>NZ_JARUBK010000001.1:0-4800000 GCF_029626165.1 Micromonospora sp. WMMD967 | reverse complement strand
CCCGTAGCGGGACTCCGGGCCGTCCCCATCCTCGAAGTTGACCGAGTTGACCACACACCGACCGCCGAGCATCTCCAGCCCGGCCTCGATGACCGCCGGCTCGGTGGAGTCCAACATGATCGGCAGGGTGGACGCGGTGGCGAACCGGCCGGCCAGCTCCCGCATGTCCTGCGTGCCGTCGCGGCCCACGTAGTCGACGCACAGGTCGAGCAGGTGCGAGCCGTCCCGGGCCTGACTGCGGGCGATCTCCACACAGGCACGCCAGTCACCGGCGAGCATCGCCTCCCGGAACGCCTTGGAACCGTTGGCGTTGGTCCGCTCCCCCACCATCAACACCGACGCGTCCTGGGCGAACGGCACCGGGTGGTACACCGAGGAGACACCCGCCTCGTGCCGGGCCTCACGGGCCGGGGCGACGCGGCCGTGCAGCCGCTCGGACAACACCCGGATGTGCTCCGGCGTGGTGCCGCAGCAACCCCCGATCAGCCCCACGCCGTAGTCGGTGATGAACCGCTCCAAGGCCTCGGCCAGCTCCACGGGAGTCAGCGGGAAGTACGCGCCGTCGGCGGTCAGCACCGGCAGGCCGGCGTTCGGCATCACCGACAGGGGGGCGCGGGAGTGCTGCGACAGATACCGCAGGTGCTCGCTCATCTCCGCCGGGCCGGTGGAGCAGTTGAGGCCGATCAGGTCCACCCCGAGCGGCTCGATCGCCGCCAGGGCGGCACCGATCTCGCTGCCCACCAGCATGGTCCCGGTGGTCTCCATGGCCACGTGACAGATGATCGGCACCGACTGGCCCAGCTCGGCCATCGCCCGCTTCGAGCCGACCACCGCTGCCTTGACCTGGAGCAGGTCCTGGCTCGTCTCGATGATCAGGGCGTCCACGCCGCCCTCGATCAGACCGGCGGCGTTCTCCTGGTAGGCGTCGCGCAGGGTCGAGTAGGGGGCATGCCCGAGGGTGGGCAGCTTGGTGCCCGGCCCGATCGAGCCGAGCACGAACCGGGGTCGCTGCGGGGTGCTGGCCGCGTCGGCGGCCTCCCGGGCGATCCGCGCGCCCGCCTCGGACAGCTCCCGGATGCGCTGCGGGATGTCGTACTCGGCGAGGTTGGCGAGATTGGCGCCGAAGGTGTTGGTCTCCACGCAGTCCGCGCCGGCGGCCAGGTAGGCGTCGTGCACGCCGCGCACCACGTCCGGCCGGGTGACGTTGAGGATCTCGTTGCACCCCTCGAGACCGAGGAAGTCGTCGAGCGTGAGGTCCGCGGCGTGCAACATCGTGCCCATCGCCCCATCGGCGATGAGAATCCGGTCGGCCAGCACATCCATCAACGAAGTCCGCACCCGTTCAGGTTAGTGCGGTCCCCGTCGCACTCAACGCCCCTCGGCGCGCGATCCCATATTGTGTCAGCGGGATCACCATGTCTGGTTCGTTCGTGTATGACCGGTCGCCGGTCCGGTGGACCGGCGCGGCCGACAAGCCGCATCCCTGCCCGGCACGTAGGCTGGCGGACGTGAAGGACAACAGGGACGCCACTGTGCCACACGGTACGACGACCGGGCGCGATCCCGGCGCCGACCGCGACGAGCAGGGTGAGGTGACGGCGTGACCGAGTTCGACGGACTGCCGGTGCTGCGGTCCCCGGTGGCGATCGCCGCCTTCGAGGGCTGGAACGACGCGGCCGACGCGTCCACCGCCGCGGTCGAGCACCTGGAACAGGTCTGGAACGCCCGACAGATCACCGAGCTGGACCCGGAGGACTTCTACGACTTCCAGGTCAGCCGGCCCACGATCACGATGGCCGACGGAGAGACCCGCCGGGTGGAGTGGCCGACGACCCGGTTCATGGTGGCCAGCCCGGAGGGCACCGACCGTGACGTGGTGCTGATCCGCGGCATCGAGCCGAGCATGCGCTGGCGGACGTTCTGCGAGCAGGTGCTGGAGATCTGCCACAGCCTCGAGGTGGAACGGGTCGTGCTGCTCGGCGCGCTGCTCGCCGACGTTCCGTACACTCGGCCGCTGCCGATCAGCGGCAGCGCCTCCGACGCGCAGGCCGCCGAGCGTTACCAGCTCACCCCCACCCGCTACGACGGGCCGACCGGCATCGTGGGCGTGCTGCACGACGCCTGCGCCCGCGCCGAGGTGGACGCCGTCTCGTTCTGGGTGCACGTGCCGCACTACGCCAACAACCCGCCCTGCCCGAAGGCCACCCTCGCCCTGCTGCACCGGGTGGAGGAGGTCGTCGACCTGCCGGTGCCGATGGCCGACCTGGCCGAGGAGTCCGCCGAGTGGGAACAGCGCGTACGCAGCGCCGCCGAGCAGGACGCCGAGCTGGGCGAATACGTTCGCGAGCTGGAGGAACGGGTCGGCGACGAGGGCATCACCCCGTTGACCGGTGACGAGATCGCCCAGGAGTTCGAGAAGTACCTGCGTCGACGGGGCGGTTCGGCCGGCCCCACCGCCGGTTCCTGGTAGCACGTCTCCCGCTGCGGGCCTTCGGACCTTTTGTGGTCCGGGGGCCCGTTTTGGCGTGTCCGGGGTAGCGCCGTCACACCCTCTACGGCATCCTAGGAACCTAGACGTGATCAAGGAGGCGGGTGTGCAGATCAATCCCGGGGCCGCTGAGTTCCCGCACCGACAGATCGCCGCGCAGCTCAAGGCCCAGGTCCGCCGGGGCGACTGGGGGCCGGGCGAGCGCCTGCCGTCCATCCCAGCCATCGCCGAGATGTTCGGCGTCGCCAAGCAGACCGTGCAACGCGCCGTCGACCAACTGCGGGTCGAGGGCATCCTGATCACCAAACCCGGCTCCGGTACGTACGTCCGGGGCACCCGCCGCCGGCTCAACCGGCTCTCCCGAGGGCGGTACGGCGGCTTCCGCGGCTACCACACCGACCTGGCCGCCCGGTACCGCCAGCAGTTGGTCTCCGTCGGCCTCTCCCCCGCGCCCGCCGAGGTCGCCGACGCGTTCGGCGTCTCCGACGGCACCAACCTGCTCTGCCGCCGGCACCTCGTCCGCACCGACGACTCCCCCGTCGAGGTGGGGGCCTCCTGGTTCCTGCCCCGCGACACCACGGGCACGTCGTTGGAGCGCGCCGAGGCGTTCGGCCGACCCCTCTACCAGGAGGCCGAGGAGGTCACCGGCCGGCGGTACGTCTCGGCCACCGACACGATCAGCGCCCGCCAGCCCAGCCGGGAGGAGGCCGAGACCCTCCAGATCCGGCCGGACACCCCGGTGCTGCACCTCCTGCACATCGCGTACGACGCGCACCGCAAACCGATCGAGGTCGCCCAGGCCACCTGGCCCGGCCCGATGACCACCCTCACCGAGGAGTACCAGATCCCCGGCCCCACCCCCGACCCGGAACCCGACCCCGGCCTGGTCCTGGGCTAACCACCACCCACACCCGGCGCTCGCCCCACCCCGGCGCCCCGCACCCATTGCGTCGATCATGAGGTTGACGGGTCCGATGGACATCGAACCGCCCGTCAACCTCATGATCGACGCAGGATCTCGCGATGATCGACTCGGGTTTCTGGAAGTCGGGGGGTCGCATCGTGCTGGACAGCGCGACTTCCTGAAACCCGAGTCGATCAACCCAGGCGACCGCCGGGCTGGGCATGGCGAGACGCGGTGACCCGTGGCCTCTGTCGATCATGGAGTTGTGGTGCTGCACATAAGGGGCACAGCACCTTTTGTCGCCCACCACAACTCCATGATCGACGCGCGCGGGGCGGGGCGACGCGGGGCGGGGCGACGCGGGGCGAGGCGACGCGGGGCGAGGCGACGCGGGGCGAGGCGACGCGGGGCGAGGCGACGCGGGGCGAGGCGACGCGGGGCGAGGCGACGCGGGGCGAGGCGACGCGGGGCGAGGCGACGCGGGGCGAGGCGACGCGGGGCGAGGCGACGCGGGGCGAGGCGACGCGGGGCGAGGGCTAGAGGCGGATGCCGAGGAGGGCGTCCACTGTGTTCGCGAAGAGGGCGGGGGCTTCGGCGTCATCCGTGGCGCCCGCCAGGGTCGCCTCGACCCAGCGGTCGGCGACCGCGAGGGCGCCGGGGGTGTCGAGGTCGTCGGCCAGGCGTGCGCGTACCCCGGCGAGAAGCTCGGCACCGGACGGCCCGGCGGGCGCGGCGGCGGCCTGCCGCCAGCGGGCCAGGCGCTCCTGTGCGGCGGTGAGCAGCTCGTTGGTCCAGGTGCGGTCGCTGCGGTAGTGCCCGGAGATCAACGCCAGCCGGATCGCCATCGGGTCGACCTTGTCGGCGCGCAGCCGGGACACGAAGACCAGGTTGCCGCGGGACTTGGACATCTTCTCGCCGTCCAGGCCGATCATCCCGGCGTGCACGTAGTGCTCGGCGAACGGCGCCTGACCGGTGAGTCGCTCGGCGTGCGCGGCGGAGGCCTCGTGGTGCGGGAAGAGCAGGTCGTTGCCGCCGCCCTGCACGTCGATCCGGTCGCCGAGGAGGTTCAGCGCGATCACCGCGCACTCGATGTGCCAACCCGGACGGCCGGGGCCCAGGTCTCCGCCCGGCCAGGACGGCTCACCCTCGCGGGCCCCGCGCCACAGCAGCGGGTCCAGGGGGTCGCGCTTGCCGGCCCGGTCGGGGTCGCCGCCCCGGTCCGGGAAGATCTCGAGCATCTGCTCACGGGTCAGGTTCGACTCGTAGCCGAACCGGCCGGTGGCGGAGATGTCGAAGTAGACGTCGCCGGTGCCGTCGTCGAGTCGGTACGCGGCACCGTCCTTGACCAGCACCTCGACCTTGTCGGCGATGTCCGGGATCGACTCGACGGCGCCCACGTAGTGCGCCGGCGGGATGATCCGCAGCGCCTCCATGTCCTCCCGGAACAGCGCGGTCTCCCGCATCGCCAGGACCACCCAGTCCTCGCCGTCGCGGGCGGCCCGCTCCAGCAGCGGATCGTCGATGTCGGTGACGTTCTGCACGTAGCGCACCGGACGGCCGGCGTCACGCCACATCCGCTGCACCAGGTCGAACGTGATCATGGTGGCGGCGTGGCCGAGGTGGGTCGCGTCGTACGGGGTGATGCCGCAGACGTACATGCTCGCCGCGTCGGCCGGGTCACTCGGGTGGACGCCCTGTCGCGCCGAGTCGTACAACGCCAACGGCTCGCCCGTGCCCGGCAGCCGTGGCACCTCGTGTCCCGCCCAAGACTCCATGGGATCAGCCTAACCAGCCGGGCGACGACGCCGGAGCACCCCACGGGTGATCAAGATGACAGCGGCTCACATGGGTGGCCAGGGCATCGCCGGCCAGTCCTCCGGTGGCTGCGGGAAACGGCCGGTCTCGCGCAACCGGTCGATCCGGGAGGCCAGCTCGGCCACCTCGCTGATCGTCAGGTGGTCGGCCAACTCCTCGCCGAGCGCCCCGGTGACCTGCCCGGCGAGCCCGTCGAGCATCTCCACGGCGTCCGGGGGAAGCTGCCGACCGGCCCAACCCCAGAGGACCGTCCGCAGCTTGTCCTCCACGTGGAAGCTCACCCCGTGGTCCACGCCGTAGATCCGGTCGTCAGCCCCGACGAGAACGTGGCCGCCCTTGCGGTCGGCGTTGTTGATCACTGCGTCCAGCACGGCGAGTCGGGCCAGCCGTGGGTCCTCGGCGTGCGCCAACACGTACGCCGCGCCGTCGTCGTCCCGGGCTGCGGCGATCGGGAACCAGCGGGGCGGCACCTCGTCGGCAGGCAGGAACCCGACCAGCTCCTCGGCGTCCTCCGGCTCGTCGATCCACAGTTGGCAGGAGCCGGGGCCGAACGGGCCGTCGCGCAGCACCGTGGGCGGCACCAGGCCCCAACCGGTCGCCTCGGAGACCAGGTACGCGGAGACCTCCCGGCCGGCCAGGGTGCCGTCGGGGAAGTCCCAGAGCGGTCGTTCGCCACGGACCGGCTTGTAGACGCAGCGGGCGGTGACCCCGTCCAGGGTCAGGATGCCGCGCAGCGTCGTGTTCGACGCGTCGACCAGCCGACCTTCCAGGTCGAGCACGCCGTCGCGCAGCAACCGAAGCGCGGCGTCACCGTCCTGGCGAGGCTGGAGGCCGGACGAGGTCACCGGTGGTAACCGTTGTGCCGCGGGCAGAGGTGCCCGGCGGGGTCCAACGGTTGGCCGCAGAGCGGACACGGCGGCCGGCCCGCGTTGACCACTCGCCGGGCCCGCTCGATGAACTGGCGGGTCGCCTGCGGGGTGAGCCGGACCCGGAGCCGATCCAGGTCCTCGTCCGGCTCTTCGTCCTCGTCGTCGTCCTCGTCCTCGTCGTCCTCGTCGCCCAGCTCGACCTCGGGCTCCACCTCGCCGGCGGCGATCGCCTCGATCACCACTGTCGCGGTGTCCACGTCGAAGGCCAGGCCGAGGGTGCCGACCCGGAACTCCTCGTCGACCGGAGTGTCCAGCGGCTCGTTGTCACCGATCACCGGCGCCAGCTCGGGCAGGTCCACCCCGAAGCGACGCTGCGCCTCGGTGAGCAGCTCCTCCAGCTTCTCGGCGAGCAGTGAGACCTGGACCTTCTCCAGCGCGACGCTGACCAGCCGGCCGCCGCCGCGGGCCTGCAGGTAGAAGGCGCGCTCCCCCGGCGGGCCGACTGTCCCGGCGACGAACCGCTCCGGCGGTTCGAAGGCGTGCACCTGGTGGGTCATACCCACGACCCTATCCGGCCCGCCAGGGCACCGCGCACCCCACCGACCCGAATCGCCACAGCGGCGGCGCGCCCGGCGTACCAGCGGCTGCGCCCGGGCGTGGCGGCCTGCGCGCCGGTCCGGTGTGGTGCGGCCCGGCGGCCGCCGATCGGCGTCGTCACCGGGCCGCGCCGGCCCCGCCGCCGACCGCGGCGTCCGAATCAGCCGCCCGGGACGCCCGCCGACGCCGCTTGCGAGGCGGCGGCACCAGGCCGGAGAGGTCGCCGCCGGTGTCGTTGAGCCGGACCAGGAACGGCCGCAGCGGCGTGAACCGGATCGCCGTCACCGACGCCGGGTCGGCCACGACCCGCTGGAAGAGATCCAGGTGTACGCCGAGCGCGTCCGCCACGATGGCCTTGATCACATCACCGTGGCTGCACGCCAGCCACACCGCCTCGGGACCGTGCTCGGCGCTCACCCGGGCGTCCCACGAGCGAACCGCCGCCACCGCCCGGGCGGACATCGCCGCCATCGCCTCGCCGTCGGGGAACACCGCGGCGCTCGGGCGCTGCTGCACCACCGGCCAGAGCGGTTCCTTGGCGAGCTTCTTCAGCGGCTGCCCCTCCCAGCTGCCGTAGTCACACTCGATCAGCCCGTCCTCGACGACCGGCGTGGCCTGCGGCAGCGCCAGCTCCAGGGTCTGCCGGCACCGGATCAGCGGGCTCGTCACGACGGCGGCCAGGGGCACCGCCCGCAACCGCTCGCCCACCGCGACGGCCTGGGCGCGCCCGGTGTCGTCCAGCTCGACCGGTTGTCGGCCGGCCAGACCGCCGTCGGCGTTCGCCGTGGTCCGGCCGTGTCGCAGAAGCAGAAGGGTCGCCACACCGACCACCCTAGGGCCTCCCCCGCCGCTCCCACCTCCACGGGCCACGGCCGCCGTCCGGGCTGATCGACACCAGTTCGCCGATCTGGTGGTGTCCCGCGGCTCGGACACCCCCGCATCGGCGACGTGGAGTCGATCAAGAGAATTCCCGCTCCCCCGGGCGATGTGGCGTCGCGGAAAGCACGACGGCCCCCGGGCCGCCTCGAGGGCGGGCCGGGGGCCGTCGACGGGTGGATCAGGTGGCGCTGATCGTGCCGGTCAGCAGCAGGGCCAGGACCAGGGTGCCCAGCGCGACCCGGTACAGCACGAAGACGTACAGGGTGTGGTGGGCGACATAGCGCAACAGCCAGGCGATGGCCGCGTACCCGATGCCGAAGGCGATGACCGTGGCCACGATCATCTGGGCCACCGACGGCGTGGACGTGCCCGGGGCGGACGGTTCGAAGACGTCCCCGAGACTGAACACGCCGGACATCACCACCGCCGGGATGGCCAGCAGGAACGAGTACCGTGCCGCCGCCTCCCGGGTCAGGTTGAGCAGCAGGCCGGCGGTGAGCGTGCCGCCCGAGCGGGACACCCCGGGGACCAGCGCCATCGCCTGGGCGAAGCCCATCACGATGCCGTCCTTCATCCGGAAGTTCTCCAGGGTGCGGGTCTGCCGACCCCAGTACTCGGCGAACGCCAGCACGAACGCGAACACGATCAGCGTGGTCGCCACCACCCACAGGTTGCGCCCGGCCGTCTTGATCTGGTCCTTGAACAGGAAACCGAACAACCCGATCGGGATGGACCCGACGATCACGTACCAGCCCATCCGGTAGTCGAGGCTGGACCGCACGGACCTGTCCCGGATGCCGACCAACCAGGTCCGGGTGATCCGCCAGATGTCCTTGGCGAAGTAGATCAACACGGCCGCTTCGGTGCCGAGCTGGGTGACCGCTGTGAACGACGCGCCGGCGTCGCGGTCGAAGAAGATCGCCGAGGTGATCCGCAGATGCCCCGACGAGCTGACCGGAAGGAACTCGGTCAGTCCCTGGACGATGCCCAGGACGATGGCCTCGACCCAGGTCACTCGCCAACTCCCGAAAGATCAAGTGCCTCGGCGACGGTACGCAGGGTCTGCACACCGCTCTCCCGGTCGGCCACGAACAGGGTCACCGACAGCGTGGTGACGCCGGCGGCGGCGTACTCCCGCATCCGCTCGGCGACGCGCTCCTTCGGCCCGAGCAGCGACGTCCGGTCGATGAACTCCATCGGCACGGCGGCGGCGGCGTCGCGCTGCCGCTTGGCCAGGTACAGGTCCTGCACCTCGCGGGCGGCGTCGCCGTACCCCATCCGGGTGGCGAGCTGGTTGTAGAAGTTCTGCTGGCGGCTGCCCATGCCACCCACGTACAGCGCCGCGTACCAGCGCACCAGTTCCGCGCAGGACGCCACGTCGTCACCGATCACCACGGGCACCGACGGCACCACGTCGAACCCGGCCAGCTCCTTGCCGACCTTGGCCCGCCCGGCGCGCACCGAGGCGAGCTGCTCCTCGGCGAACTCCGGGGCGTAGAAGACGGCCAGCCAGCCGTCGGCGATCTCGCCGGCCAGCTCCAGGTTCTTCGGACCGACCGCGGCCAGGTAGATCGGTATGTGTTCACGGGGTGGGTGGAAGCCCAGCCGCAGGGCCTTACCGGGGCCGTCCGGCAGCGGCAGCGTGTAGTGCTCGCCGTCGTACGCCACCTCCTTGCGGGCCACGGCCAGCTTCACGATGTCGACGAACTCGCGGGTCCGGGCGAGGGGCTTGGCGAAACGCACACCGTGCCAGCCCTCGGAGACCTGCGGGCCGGAGACGCCCAGGCCGAGGCGGAACCGACCACCGGAGAGCGCGTCGATGGTGGCGGCGGTCATCGCGGTGGCCGCCGGCGTACGGGCCGGGATCTGCATCACCGCGGCGCCGACGTCGATCCGTTCGGTCTGGCCGGCCATCCAGGCCAGCATGCTGGGCGAGTCGGAGCCGTAGGCCTCCGCCGCCCACACCACCGAATAGCCCAGCCGATCCGCCTCCTGCGCCAGAGCCAGGTGGTCGGCCGGTGTGCTCCACGCCGTCTGATATCCAAGACTGAGCCCGAGTCGCACTGGTCCTCCCCCATCCGTGGCACAGGTCGCACCAGGTTACGCAATGCCGATAACGGAGTCGATCACCGGCTCGACCCCTTTGGTCCCCCCTCCATCGGGACAGCACCGGGCGGCGGAACCGGCAGAACCGGCAGAGATACGGGAGCGAGGATATCCGTGGCGGCAGGTTCGAAATAAGGTTCACCCATGCAACAGCGACCGCTCGGCCGAAGCGGGCTGGCGGTTTCCCGGCTCGCGCTCGGCACCATGACCTGGGGCCGGGACACCGACGCCGACGATGCGGCCGCCCAGCTGAAGAGTTACCTGGACGCGGGCGGCAACCTGATCGACACCGCCGACGTGTACGGCGACGGCGACGCCGAGTCGGTGATCGGCTCGCTGCTGGGCTCCCTCGTGCCCCGCGAGGAACTGCTGATCGCCACCAAGGCCGGGTTGCGGCCGGGCAGCGGCCGACGCCGGGACGGCTCCCGGGGGCACCTGCTGCGGACGTTGGACGCGTCGCTGCGCCGGCTCGGCACCGACCACGTCGACCTGTTCCAGGTGCACGGGTACGACCCGGACACCCCCCTCGAAGAGACCCTGGCCGCGCTGGACCACGCGGTGGCCAGCGGCAAGGTCCGCTACGTCGGTGTGTCGAACTTCTCCGGTTGGCAGACCGCGCGGGCCGCCGCCTGGCAGACCGCCTGGCCGGGCCGGGCGCCGGTGGTCGCCG
Source organism: Micromonospora sp. WMMD967 (assembly GCF_029626165.1). Classification (NCBI taxonomy): domain Bacteria; kingdom Bacillati; phylum Actinomycetota; class Actinomycetes; order Micromonosporales; family Micromonosporaceae; genus Micromonospora; species Micromonospora sp. WMMD967. The sequence goes on along the minus strand of NZ_JARUBK010000001.1, from coordinate 4,789,672 downwards.
CCCAGGTGGAGTACTCGCTGCTCGAACGGGGCGTGGAGCGGGAGGTGCTGCCCGCGTGCGACGCGCTCGGCCTCGGCGTGCTGCCGTGGTCCCCACTGGGCCGGGGGGTGCTCACCGGCAAGTACCGGCACGGCCGTCCGGCGGACTCCCGGGCCGCGTCGCCGCACTTCGAGCGGTTCGTCGCGACGTACCTGGAACCGCGCTGCTCCAGCATCGTGGAGGCGGTGGCGACAGCGGCCGGCGGGCTGGGTGTGTCGCCGCTGGAGGTGGCGTTGGCCTGGATCCGGGACCGGCCGGGCGTGACCGCGCCGATCCTGGGCGCCCGGACGGTGGGGCAACTGCTCGGCGCTCTGCAAGTGGAACGCATCACACTGCCGGAGGAGATCACCACCGCGCTGGACGACGTGTCGGCGGTGCCGGTGGGATACCCCGAGCGCGACGGCTGACCGACCGGCCGGGTCGAGGCCGACCCGTCGGCCGCGTCAGGTCTGGACCCCCTCGGCCGGGCTACGGCGACGGACGCCGGCCGCGTCAGGGCGACGGACGCCGGCCGGGAAGGTCGCCGAGCGCGGTGAAGAAGCGCGACTGGTCGTCGCGGAGAGCGGGCTGGGTGAGCCGGAGCCATGAGCCGTCGTCGAAGGCGATGGTCGATGTGAGCTGCACGAGACCGGTCGCACTGCGCTCGGAGTCGAACCGTGCCACCCGGCTGAGCGGCACACTCCAGAGCACCCGTGCTCGGCGCCGGTCCGGTCGGTCGGCGTCCGGGCGGGAGCCCAATCTGAGCAGGTGCAGGTGGGTGTCGGTCACCGCGAACGGGGTGCCGGTGTAGCGATCCAGGAAGAGCAGGAGGCTGCCGGCGAGGGTGGCGAGGTCGCCGCTGAAGACGTACCGACGTCGGTAGGCGATCTCGGCGAGCTGGTCGGCCAGGGGCCGGTACAGGCTGAGCCGGAACAGCGCCCGGAACGCCTCCTGTTCCTCGGTGAGCGGGATCGGCTCCCGCTGGACCGGCTGGTGCGGCAGGTCCGGCTCCGGCGCGACCGCCTCCGGCAGGCCGGCGGCGACGGCACCCGCCTTGCCCGGCAGCAGCAGCACGCCCGCCGCCATCCGCACCGGGGTGAGCACCGCATCGACCCAGACGACCGGGTTGACGATGTTGAGCAGACCGAACAGCACCTTCGGGTCGAGGGAGTCGACGAACTTGTCGGCCATCACGTCGGCGAGCTGCCGGCCGGCCTTGTGCGTGTCCGGGCAGCGGACCGGGGCGAGGCCGACGTAGCGCAGCTCCTGGCCGGGCAGGAGCGGCGCCACCAGGGCACGTTCGGGTTCGTCGCTGGTGCGGAACTCCTCGCGCAGCTCGCGGGCCTTGTCCCGGGCCGCCCGCGCGCCGCCGAGCACCGCGTCGGTGAACCGACCCAGCCGACCTCGCTGCTCTGCCGTCACGCCGTACCTCCTCGACCGGGGCTAACGGCCCGCGGGTTGACCCGCGGGCGGCTGCCCGAAGACATTCTGGTCGATCCAGTCGGCGCCGCCCTGCACCGCCTGATCGATCTGGTCACCGACCTGCTCGGCGCCGGGGATGGACAGTCCGCTGGTGAACGCGACGGTCCCCCAGGTGACGCCGTGGACGACCGAGTTCGGCACGTTCCACGGAAGGTTGGTCGCCCAGTCCCGCGCGATCACCCGAGCCCCGTCGGCGACGCCGTGCGTCCGCAGCGCGGAGGCCCGGTCGAGGACACCCATGTCGAACGGCGAACCGGACTTGCCCAGCTTGTAGGTGCCCTTGGTGGGGTCGAAGATCTTGTGGAACCACTTGTCGGCCTTGCCCGCGGCGTGGCGCTTCTCGACGTACTTCCGGCCGGTGAGCAGCTTGTCCTGCATGGTGACCAGCTTGTCGAGGTGCGCCTGGAGCTTCCGCAGGGACAGCATGACCCGTTGGAGCAGGCGGATGACCTTCTGCAGGTGGGCCGCCAACGGTCGCAGGACCTTCAGCGCCCGGGTGACCACGATCAGGGCCCTGGTCACCGTCACGCCCACGCCGGCGACCCAGGACGCCCCCATGGTCACCGGCGCCATCAGGAGCGCCGTCACCAGCGTCACGAGCATCCAGTTCACGAACTCGACGCAGAGGTCCACGAGTACGTCGTGGACGGTCTGCAGGCCGTCGGCGACGCTGCGCAGGTACTCCGCTGTCGCGGCGAACTGCTCGGCCACGTCGAGCATCTGCTGTTCGACCTCGGCCAGCCGCTTGCCGTACGCCACGCCGGAGGGAGAGACCCACCCTGCCTGCGCGGACTCCCGGGTGCCGCGGTGGCCCTGGGCCAGGTCACGTACCTGCGTGGCCAACGCGTCCCACTCGGCGGCCTTGGCGCGCAGGACAGCGGGCTCACCGTCGACCAGCTCGACGATCTGGATCAGCGGCCAGGCCAACGTCCGGCAGACGCTGTCGACGGCGTCCTCCACTCCGGAGAGCGCATTGTCGAGGCCGTTCCACAGTTCGACGGCGCTGCCGGCCGGCCCGCTCATCCGGGCAGCCCCGACTGGATGGCCTTGAACCCGGCGTCGAGGTCCCGTTCGGTGCGCTCGTACGCCTCGACCGTGTCGCCCAACGCCGCGCCGACCCGGCCGAACGCGGCGTGCGCGGCGCCGAACAACTCGCGGCCGCCGGCGACCTGCTCGGCGTATTTGGCGCGCAGTAGGTCGCTGGCGAACGGCAGGTGGCCGAAGGCGTCCGACGGCACGTCACCGGCCGAGACGATCTGCGCCTCCAGCGCGGCGAGCGAACTGGCGACGTGTTTCGCGGCTGTCTCCAGTCGACGGACCGCCTGCACGTCGACATCGATGTCCGGTGGCATGCCGTTCCTCCCCCATGAGTCGAGCGAACCGACGATACGATCTCCCGGCCACCGGGCACCACCCGGTCGCACGATCCACGGGGGAGGGATTTCATGACGGACCCGACGTCCGCGTTCGACGCGCTGGCCGGACGGATCGCCGACATCGAGCGCCGGTTCGCCGGGCTGGGCGACGACCTGACCGAGCTGTCGGGCACCGCGACCGACGAGAGTGGCCTGGTCTCGGCGACCGTCGACGCCACCGGGGCCCTGACCGGCCTCACCCTCGCGCCCGCCGCGCTGCGCGCCGGCACCGAGGGCGTGGCGGAGCTGGTGCTCGACGCCTACCGGCGGGCCCGTGCGGCCGCCAGAGACCGCGTCGAGGAGCACACCGAGGGGTTGGACGGCGCGCTCGGCGCGAGCCTGGGCGACCTGTTCGGCACGCCGGGCGACTTCTCGGCCCTGGGCCGCCTGGAGGAGACCGTGGCCCGGCTCGGCCGGCTGGACGCCCGCCTGCCCGGCCCACCGGCGTGACGTCGCCGACCTGGCCGGAGATCGTCACGCGGCTGCGGGACACGATCGCCCACTGCGACCGGGACACCGACCTGGAACTCTCCGCCGGTCCGCGCGGCATCCGCCTGCTGGTGCGCCGCGAGGTAGTGCGGGTGGTCTGCCCCGGCCACGACGAGGCACGCCTGGCCGCACTCGGGTGGCACCGTCCGACCGGCGACGAGGGCTGGTGGTACGAGGTTGCGCGCACCCCGGAGCAGGTGCAGCGGCTCAGTGTGCTCGTGGCCCGTACCGCCGCCGTGGTGTTGACCGACCAGCCGGGTGCGCTCTCCTGCCGGGCGGTGCCGCCGGCCGCGAGCCCTGGCCTGCCGCCGCGACCGGCCCCCACCCGGCCGACCGCGACCGAGGCGGTTGCGACCGAGGCGGCGGAGCCGGCGGTGGTGGCGCTACTCGGCGCGGCCGTCGACCGGCGTGACCTGCCCGGCTACCTCGGAGTGCTGGCCGGCGCGACGGTGTGCGTGCCGCTGGCCGGGGAACCGACGCCGGATGCCGACTTCCCGTGGACAGTGGTCGGCGACGCGACCGGCGCGCCGCTGCTGCCGGTCTTCACCTCGCCGACGGCGCTCGCCGCGTTCACCGGGGACGGGGTGCCGTTCATCGCGCTGCCCTGCGCCGACCTGTTCGAGGACTGGCCGGACCGCTCCTGGGGGCTGGCGGTGGACCCGGGCAGCGCCCAGGCGGTCGCCCTGTCCGCGCCGGCGCTGACGACCCTGCTGACGGCGAACGCCCCCGCCGGCTGAGTTCCAGGCCTGCCGGCAACGCACCGCCCCGCCGATCATGGAGTTGTGGTGAGTGACGAAGACGCCCCAAACGGGCTAATCCGGACACCATTACTCCATGATCGGCGCAGCACTGTGCGGGCTCGCGGTTGCGGGCCTGTTTACCGCGGCTGGGGGTTTGGCGCGGCGGGAGGGCGCATCAGCGGCGTCGGTCACCCCCGAGGGGGTGGCAAATGGCCGCTGGGCTGGGCAGCATGGATGGCATGGACTACGAATACGCGCCGCTGCGGTTGCCGCCGAACGTCGACCGGTTGACCGCCGCGGCGCAGTTGGCGATCCAGGCGGAGTTCTCCGGATGGGAGCTGGCCCGGGTGCGGCTCTACCGCGACGGCACGCGACAGGTGGTGCTACGCCGTCGACTGGTCAACCAGCCGCAGCCCGGCCTGTCGTACTGAGCGGGCCGTGCCCCCGGTGAGCGATATACCGCAGAGTCATATTCATACCTCTGCGGTATATCGCTCACCGGCACCTCGACACGGCGGGCCAGCCCCGTCCCTGGTGCGGGCGTGCTCGTCTAGTGCTGGTGCCCGGCGTGGTCGTGATCGTCGTCGAGCTCCATGAACGGGTGCTCGTCGAGCCGGCCGACGAGCCGGTCGTCGGCCGCCGGTTGGAACGGGCCGACCGCGTCGTCGTCGTCGAACGACTCCAGGTCGACCGGGGTGCCCACCTCGCTGACCATGACCACCCCGTCGAGTGGCTCCAACTCCGGGACGTCCAGCGCGCCGAGCGAGCCGTCGCCGCTCTGCAGCAACTCCAGCACCGCCTCGCCGACGCCCTCCACCGGTGCCGGCTCGTCGTCCTCCGGGGTCCCCTCGCGCCGGGCGGCCTCGGCCACGCGCAGCAGCGCGGCCACGCTCGGCACCCGGTAGTCACGGCGCTGGCGTACCGAGATCACCCTCGGGTGGGGGTCGCTGGCCTCGGCACCGTCGACGCCGCCGAAGCGCTCGTCGGCCTCGTCGGGGTCGATCGAGTCGACATCCCACGGCGTCACCTCGCCGAAGGCGTCGAGCAGCCGCTCGTCGTACGCGAAGGAGGCGTTGTTCAACGCCACGTACGCCTGCCAGACGTCGTCGTCGTCGACGCGGCCCTGAGCGGCGCGTACAGCGGCCAGGTGGTGGCGGGCCGCTTCGATCACGCGCTCGAGAGCGGCGTCCAGCTCACCGTGCTGGTCGGTCATGTGGGGCAGTCCCTTCGGATGGGGAGGTCGCGCGCCGACGGCAAGTGCCGGACACGGCTAGCAGGTGCGCAGGAACCGGTCGAGCACCCGCACGCCGAACTGTAGTCCGTCGACCGGAACGCGCTCGTCGATGCCGTGGAACAACGCCGAGAAGTTCAGGTCGGCGGGCAGCCTGAGCGGGGCGAACCCGAAACAGCGGATGCCGAGCTGGGAGAACGCCTTGGCGTCGGTGCCGCCGGAGAGCATGTACGGAACCGGCCGCGCCCCCGGGTCCTCGGCGCGCAGGGCGGCCGACATGGCCTCGACCAGGTCACCGTCGAAGGTGGTCTCCAGCGCCGGCTGCCGCTGGATGTACTCGATCGCGATGTCCGGGCCGACCAGTTCGCGCAGCTGTCGTTCCAGCAGCTCGGACTGGCCGGGCAGGCTGCGGCAGTCGATGGTGGCGGTGGCGCGGCCGGGGATGACGTTGTCCTTGTAGCCGGCGCTCAACCGGGTCGGGTTGGCGGTGTTGCGGATGGTCGCGCCGATCAGGTTGGCGATCGGGCCGAGCTTGGCGATGGCCGTCTCCGGGTCCTCCGGGTCCAACTCGATGCCGAGCAGGTCGGAGACCTCGGTCAGGAACGCCCGTACGGTGTCGGTGACCACCACCGGGAAGCGGTGCCGGCCGATCCGGGCGACCGCCTCGGCGAGCGCGGTGACCGCGTTGTCGTCGTGCACCATCGAGCCGTGCCCGGGGCGGCCCTTGGCGTGCAGCCGCAGCCAGTCGATGCCCTTCTCGGCGGTCTCGATGAGGTAGAGCCGCTGGCTGTCGTTGACCGAGTAGGAGAAGCCGCCGACCTCGCCGATCGCCTCGGTGCAGCCGTCGAAGAGGCCCCGGTGGTTGTCCACCAGGAAACGGGCGCCGTAGTCGCTGCCCGCTTCCTCGTCGGCGGTGTACGCGAGCACGATGTCGCGCGGCGGTCGTACGCCGGTGCGCTGCCAGTGCCGCACGACGGCCAGGACCATCGCGTCGAAGTCCTTCATGTCGATGGCGCCGCGACCCCACAGGTAGCCGTCGCGCAGCTCGCCGGAGAGCGGGTGCACCGACCACTCGTCGGCGTCGGCGGGCACCACGTCCAGGTGGCCGTGCACCAGCAGCGCGCCCCGGCCCGGGTCGGTGCCCGGGATGCGGGCCACCACGTTCGCCCGGCCCGGCGCGGACTCGTGCAGGACGGACTCCACGCCCACCTCGGCGAGCTTCTCCGCCACGTACTCGGCCGCGCGGCGCTCACCGACGCTGGTGTCGTTGTCCCCGGTGTTGGTGGTGTCGATGCGCAGCAGGTCGCGGCAGAGGTCGACGACCTCTGCGGTGGGGTCGATTCGGGGGGAGGCGGCGTCGCTCGTCATCGCCTCTTCATACCAGCCCGAGGTGGCCGACGGACCGGCGCACCGGCGTGGCCGGGCCGGCGCGCCGACGCGCGTGGGTCGACACATCGACGGGTCGGTTTCGCCGTGAGCGCGTTCGGGTACCGCCGCCCACGACCGAACGTCCCCTGCCGGAGCTTCCGCCCGCCAGTCGAGGAGGGCACCATGTCCGCCGTTCCCCTGCCACCGCTGCCGCCCACGCCCGCACCCGAGGAGGGTTACCGGCCCGCCGGTCGCAGCATCGCCGACCTCGTCGACCGGGAGCATCAGCAACTGCTGTCGCTGGTGGAGCAGTTGACCGGCCCGGAGGCCACACCGCAGGAGGCGCTGGCGGTGCTCACCGCCGCGTTGTCGCGGCACCTGTCCGCCGAGGAGCAGTATCTGCTGCCGGCGGTGCGCGCGGCGCTGCCGACCGCCGGCGAGCGGGTGGACGCCGAGATCGCCGCCGACGCCGGCCTGCTCAACGCCCTGAAGGGCCTGACGGACGAGGCGCTGACCGACGTCGCCGGGCGGGTTCGTCAGCACGTGGACGGTGTAGGCGCGCTCGTCACCGAGCTGCGGGCGGTCGCGACCGAGGAGGAGCTGATCCGCCTGGGCAACCGGTTGGAGATCGCCGAGGAGGCCGCGCCGACCCGTCCCCACCCGAGCACTCCGGCCACCCCTCCGTGGAACCGGATCGTGGAGCCGGCGGTCGGTGTGGTGGACAAGGTTCTCGACGCGGTGACCCGGCGACCGACCTACCTGGCGGACCTGCCGGAGCCACCCCGCGACTGAGCGCGGACCCCGCCCGGTAATGCATTCATTATCACCGATCCGCTCGGGCTATTCCGCAGGCTGACGCGTAGTCCTACCGTCACCCTATGAACCTGGAGCTGCGTCACCTGCGGGTGGTCTGCGCGATCGCGGAGACGGGGAGTGTGACGAAGGCGGCGTCGGCGCTCGGCCTGGCCCAGCCGGCCCTCACCGCCCAGCTCCAACGCATCGAGCGGACACTGGGCGGCCCGCTGTTCGACCGGGACCGGCGTGGTGCCCGGCCCACCGCCCTCGGGGAGCTGGTGCTGGCCCGCGCCCGGGTCCTGCTGCCGGCGATGAAGGGGCTGCAGGACGAGGCGGCCCGGTTGGCCGGGGCCGGCGGTGCCCCCACCTGCTACCGGTTCGGTGGGGTGAACAGCCCGATCCTGGGTCGGTTGGTGCACCGGTTGGCCGCCGAGCAGCCTCCGGCCCAGATCACCACGTTCGCGTCGTGGTCGGTGGACGAGTTGGCGCAGCTGGTGGCCGGCGGCCGGCTGGACTTCGCGCTCACCGGTGTGTGCGGCGACGCCAGCCCGTCCGCCGGTTTCGGGTTGAGCTGGCAGGAGGTGGCCATCGACCCGGTGCTGGTGCTGCTGCCGGAGACGCACCCCCTCGCCGCCCAGGACGAGGTGCGCCTGGCGGACCTGCGCCACGAGCAGTGGGTGGCGGCACCGGGTGACGGCTGCTTCGGCGACTGCTTCGCCGCCGCGTGCGCCCGTGCCGGTTTCACCCCCCGCAAGGTGTACGAGACCGACATCCGCGGTTGCATCGACCTGGTGGACGCCGGTGTGGCGGTGGCGTTGTGCCAGGCGACGTTCCGGCCGGTGGCCGGGTTGGTGACCCGTCGGCTCGCCGGGACACCGCTGCGCTGGCGGCTCCTGCTCGGCTGGCACCCGGACTCCCCCGCCGCCCAGGGCGCCGATCTGGTGGTGGAGACGGCCAAGGCGGCGTACGTCGACTCGTTGGCCCCGCATCCGGCGTACCTGGCCTGGCTGATGAGCAACCCGGGGTTCGGGGTGCGCCAGCCCAGCGGGATCCGGCCGGTCTGAGCGCGGGGTGGGGTGCGAACCGCCGTTGGCCGGGTATCTGGCGGACATGACGGACCTCTACCCGCCCGCCGACGACCGCGAGTTGCTGCGCCAGGCGGCCGCCGCGCACACCGCCGCCACCCGCGACGTCGAGGCGTTCCTGCGCCGCCTGCCGACGGTGCCCGACCCGGCCGACGTCACCGAGTACGCGAACCTGCTCACCCGGGAGGACCAGACCCGCGGTGACCGGGACGCCGCGGCTGACGCCGCCGGACTGACCATCGCCAGCCTGGAATCCGACCAGGGCCAGTAGCGGCACGTGTCGACGGTGCCGTCCCGGAGCGGGGCGGCACCGTCGAGTGGCGCGGTCAGCGTTCGACGAGCGGGTCGTGCCCCAGGTCGAGCAGCGAGTGCCGCCAGTCGTCGTCGGCGTTGCCACGCGACGGCTTGGCGTCCATCAGCTCGCGGATGCGGTCGACCGCCTCCCGCATGACCTCGATGTCCTCCGGGGTGAGGTCGACCTTGCGCTTGTTCAACACCTTGAGGATCTCCCGGCCCGGCTGGGGCAGGTCGAGGTTCGGGTTCGGGCTGAACGACTCCTCCCCGGAGCCCCGGGTCAGCAGCCAGGTGCGTAGCTGCTCCGACGGGACGTTCACCTCGGCGTGGAAGTCCTCCCAGAGCACTTCCACCTCGGGGTCGAGCCGCGCTTCGCGTACCATCAGGTCTCCTCTCGCCGGCGGTGCCCGGACGTCTCCGGGTCGTCCTCCTGGTCGGTCTTCGGATGCAGGCCCTCGGCGGGCACCCGCGTACGGCGGGGGTTCGCGGTGGGCGGCGCCAGGATCGGGTCGGGATGCTCGTCCTCGTCCCGGGGTTTCGCGGGCTCGTGTGGGTCCTCGTTCTCGTCTCGTCGTGCCGGCCCGCTCATCGTGGGTGCGTGGTCGTGGCCGGGGTGTACCCGCGCTCACCGGCACTCACGTCGAAGGTGAGCGCGCCGTCGCGGACGTCCACCGTGACCTTCTGCCCCGGGGAGATCGCCGACTCCAGCAACATCCGGGACAGGTGGTTGTCCACCTCCCGCTGGATCACCCGCCGCAGCGGGCGGGCGCCGAACTCCGGCTGGTAGCCGTGTTCGGCGAGCCAGTCGATGCCGGCGGTGGTGAACTCCACCTGGAGGTCCTGGGCGTGCATGCGGCGGCGGGTCTCCTCGAGCAGCAGCGCGGTGATGTCGCGCAACTGCTCGGCCTCCAGCCGGCGGAAGATGATGACCTCGTCGATGCGGTTGAGGAACTCCGGGCGGAAGTTCTCCTGCAGGCGACGCATCAGCCGCTCGCGCAGTTCGTCGTTCTCCTGCTCGCTGCCGACGTCGCCGGCGCCGAAGCCGACCGAGCGCTGGGCGCCGGTGATCAGCTCGGAGCCGAGGTTGCTCGTCATGATCAGTACGGTGTTCTTGAAGTTCACGGTGCGACCCTGGCTGTCGGTCAGCCGCCCGTCGTCGAGCACCTGGAGCAGGATGTTGAACACGTCCGGGTGGGCCTTCTCGATCTCGTCGAGCAGCACCACCGCGTACGGGCGGCGGCGAACGGCCTCGGTGAGCTGGCCGGCCTCCTCGTAGCCGACGTATCCGGGCGGGGCGCCGACCAGCCGGCTGACCGTGTGCCGCTCCTGGAACTCGCTCATGTCCACCCGGACCATCCGGTCCGCCTCGCCGAACAACGCCTCGGCCAGGGCGCGGGCCAACTCGGTCTTGCCCACGCCGGTCGGGCCGAGGAACAGGAAACTGCCCATCGGCCGGTCCGGGTCGGCCAGCCCCGCCCGGGAGCGGCGGACGGCCTCGGCGACCGCGGTGACGGCGTCGTCCTGGCCGACGACCTTCTGGTGCAGGTGCCCCTCCAGGCGCAGCAGCCGGTCCCGTTCCTCCTCGGTGAGCTGGCTGACCGGAATGCCGGTGGCCCGGGACACCACCTCGGCGATCTCCTTCGGACTCACCTCCGGCACCTGCGAGGACGACATCCCGTCCTCGCCGTTGGCCCGGCGGATCTCCTGTTCCAGTTCGGCGATCCGGTCGCGCAGCGCGGAGGCCCGCTCGTACTGCTCGTCGGTGACGGCCTGCTCCTTGTCCCGGCGTACCTCGTCGAGCTCCTGCTCCAGCTCCCGCACGTCGGACGCCGGGGTGCGGGTGCGCAGCCGCACCCGTGCGCCGGCCTGGTCGATGAGGTCGATGGCCTTGTCCGGCAGGAACCGGTCGGTGACGTACCGGTCGGACAGCTCCGCGGCGGCGACCAACGCCTCGTCGGTGAAGCGCACCTGGTGGTGGGCCTCGTACCGGTCACGCAGGCCGCGCAGGATGGCGATGGTGTCGTCGACGCTGGGCTCGGGCACCAGCACCGGCTGGAAACGCCGGGCCAGCGCGGCGTCCTTCTCGATGCTCTTGCGGTACTCGTCCAGCGTCGTCGCGCCGATCACCCGCAACTCGCCACGCGCGAGGGCGGGTTTGAGCATGTTGGACGCGTCCATTCCGCCCTCGCTGCCGGCGCCACCCGCGCCGACCAGGGTGTGGATCTCGTCCAGGAAGATGATCAGCTCGTCGCGGTGCGCCCGGATCTCGTCGATGACCTTCTTCAGCCGCTCCTCGAAGTCGCCCCGGTAGCGGGTGCCGGCCACCAGGCCGGCGAGGTCGAGTTGGACGACCCGTTTGCCGAGCAGGGTCTGCGGGACGTCGCCGTCGCAGATCCGTTCGGCCAACCCCTCGACGATGGCGGTCTTGCCGACGCCGGCCTCGCCGATCAGCACCGGGTTGTTCTTGGTGCGCCGGGACAGGATCTCCACGGCCTGCTCGATCTCGTCGGCCCGTCCGATCACCGGGTCGATCTGGTCGTTGCGGGCCAGGTCGGTGAGGTCCTGCCCGTACTGGTCCAGGGTGGGGGTGCCACGGTCCGGCTTCGGGCCGGTCATCGGCCCGCGTTCGGCGTTGGCGGCCTGCAACGACTCGGGTTGGATACGCCCGGCGGCCAGCATCCGCCCGGCCGGCGACTCCGGGTTGAGCGGCAACGCCATCAGGATGTGTTCCGGGCCGATGTAGTTGGCGCCCATCGCCCGGGACAGTTGGTGGGCGTCGAGCAGCGCGCGCTTGGCGGCCGGCGTCAGCGACAGGTTGGGCGGCACCTCCCCGCGCGGCGCTCCGTCACCCTTGCCACCGAGGGCGTTGAGCAGGGTGTCCGGGTCGGCGCCGGCCCGGCGTACCAGGTCACGCAGGGGTTCGCGTTGCAGCGCCGCCCAGAGCAGGTGGTCGGTGTCCAGGTCGCTGCTCTGGCGTTGGGCGGCCCGCCGGGCCGCGTCGGCCAGCATCTCCCGGGCGTCGGCCGTCATCAGTCGGGTGATGTCGACCCGGTGCGGTGGCCGGCGTCCCCCCTCGCCCCGGCCGAAGTACCGGGCCAGGAATTCGTCCCACGGGTCGGAGCCGATGTCACCGGGTCCCATCATGTCTGTCCTCCGCAGTCGGGCGCGGCACGGTCGGCAGGGGCTACCCGGCGCGCGCCCCGACAAACGCCGCAGGCGGTGGCGCACCGGCGTCCCGGGTGTGGCGTCCGGCCAGGGGCGGCCGGTGGTGGCAGGCTGGTGGGATGAACGAGACACCGCTGTTGATCGTGGACGGCGCCAACGTGGTGGGCTCCCGCCCGAACGGGTGGTGGCGTGACCGCGCCGGCGCGGCGGCCCGGCTGCGCGACTCGCTCGCCCCGGTGGCGACCGTCGGGTTGCCGGCTCGTCTGCCCGCCCCGGTGGAGGTGGTGCTGGTGGTCGAGGGTGCCGCGCGGAACGTGCCGGGCACCGAGGGCGTCCGGGTGGTCTCCGCCGCCGGGTCCGGCGACGACACGGTTGTCGAGCTGGTGGCCGACGCGCCGCAGCGCCGCCGGCTGGTGGTCACCGCCGACCGGGAGTTGCGCGGACGGGTGACGGCGCTGGGTGCCGAGGTATATGGCCCGCGCTGGCTCCGGGAGAACCCGACCGACAACTGAGAAGTTCTCGCACTGGGACTCCCACAGAACGGACTCCCGGCACTTCCGGGCGTGTTCCGGACAGGCGGGCAGGAACACCGACAGGGCGGATGTTCTTTCGGACCCGCCGATAGGCTCTAATGGAGATCTCCCCGCCCCCAGGAGGTTCCGCCGTGGCGAGCGTCGCCGAGTTGAAGGCTGCCATCGATGTCGCCCTCCAACAGATCGGGGACGGGCAGACAGCCGTGCAGGCGGCCGGCGAGAAACTGACCGAGGCGCAGCAGACCCTCGCCGGTGCCCTGGAGGGCAGCGGGCACGAGACCGTGGAAGCGGCCCAGGCGTCGCTGACACAGGCCAGCCAGGAGCTGGAAGAGTGTCTCGCCGCGACACTTGTCGCGGTGGAGCAGGCGCAGCTCTACGTCGCCACCCTGTAGGCCGTCATGTCCATCATCGAGGACGTCGGTGGGCAGGTCCGTGCCGCCGCCGAGGAGTTCCCGCTGGCCCTGCTCGGGCAGGCGCTGGAGAAGTTCGGCCTGGCCGCGGAGCGGCTGCGCTGGGTCCGTCAGGAGTCCGCCAACCCGATGGGGGTGCCCGAGCTGAGCGCCGCCACCGAGCACGCCGAAAGCGCCGGCTACGCGCTGCGGGTCGCCCAGGAGCAGCTGTCGGCGTACCTGGCGGCGATCGGTCTCGCCGGGGACGGCGGCCCGGCGCCCCGCCCCGAGCAACGCGCGCCCCGACACGACACGCCGCCGGAGGCCGGGCCCACCGCCGTGCCGCCGGAGCCGGCCGAGCAGGTCCGGATGCGCCGCTGGTGGTCGGTGCGGGTGGCCGAGCTGACCGGCGGTCGGGCCGGCGCCGACGACGAACCCGACGAGCAGCTGGGCGACTCCCAGGAGTTGCTGCGCCGGGTCGTGGGCGGCGTCCGCTCCGGCGACCGCGACCGGCTGCGCAAGGAGCTGCGCCGGGCCCCGGCCGACGTCGGCCTGGGCCTGGCGGCCCTGGCCCCACCGCTGCTGCGCGAACTGGCCGGTGAGCTGCTCGGGCACCCGCCCCGCGCCGCCGACCTCGGGCGGCTGCGCGGGGAACTGGACGGACGCGTCCGCGACCTGCTGCCCGGGCTGCCGCCCCCGGTGCTGGAGACCCTGCTCACCCGGGTCTGCCGGATGCCACCACCGCGTGCCTCCGGGGAGCCGCCGCACGCCGCCGACTCCGCGGTCACCGCCGGTGTGGCGACCGGGCTGCTGCTCGCCCGTCTCGGTCGGGACCTCCCCTCGGGTGGCGCGGCCCAGCCGGCCGGCACGGGCCGACCGGCGGATGCGGGTTCTTCGACGGGTACGGGCCGACCGGCCGACGCACGGCAGCCGGCGGGGTCCGGCCGACCGGCAGCGGGGCGCTCGGGTGGTGTGGGCGCACGCCCCGCCGGTGTCGCCGCGCGGCCGGGCACCACCGGTGGGCAGCCCTCCGGTGGGCTACCGCCCCGCTCGGGAAGCCCCTGGCGGGACGCCCCGGCCCGACGGAGCTCCGATGGCTGACCGGCGCGGTCAGTTGGCCAGCCGGGTCCGGGACACCCTCGCCGAGGCGCTGGGCGCCACCCGTACCCGCCTGTCCGCCGCCCAGGCCGAGCTGACCGCCGGACGGGAACGGCTCACCCGGATCCAGCGGGCGGCGGCGGCCGTGCCGGCACGGGTGGGCGCCCAACGGGACCGTCGGGTCGCCGAGATCGACGCCCGCTACGCCACCCGGATCGCCGAGCTGGCCCGACGCGCCGCCGAGGCCGCCCGCCAGGAGGCCCCGGGTTGCGCGGGGGCCGACTGGGCGGGGTGGACGCCGACGCCGACCCGGCGGGCGGAACCACCCGGCGCGCTGCGGGTGGGCACTGTCCACCTCGACGGCGTCGAGCCGGTGCCCGCGCTGGTGCCGCTGCTCGATGCCGGGCACGTCCACCTCTCCGGCGGCGACCGCGCCGGCTGCGACGCGGTGGTGTCCGCGTTGCTGCTGCGGGCCGCCGGCCGCGCCGACCCGGGGGCGGTACGACTGATCGGGTACGACCCGGAGCAGCTCGGCGGCGGTCTGGCCGGGTTCTCCCCGCTGGGAACGGCGGGGCTGCTCACCTTCGTCGGCCCCGGCGGCTTGGGCCCCCTCCTCGACGACCTGGTGGAGCAGATCCGCCGGATCAACGAGACCGTGCTCGCCGGCGAGTACGCCTCCCTTCGCGAACTGGCGGCGGCGACCGGCCGCCGACCCGAGCCGTGGCGGGTGGCGGTGCTGCTCGGTGGCGACGACCTGAACCGGCACGAACGCGGGCAGTTGGACCGGGTGGTACGAGCCGGCGCCGCCTGCGGCGTGCACCTCGTGGTGCACGGTGTGCCGTTGCCGGAGGATCCGACGGTGACCCGCGTGGTGGCCGAGGTCGACGGCGCGCGGATCGGCGGCTCGGCCGGGTTGCCGGTACGCCTCGATCCGCCGCCGCCGGCGTCGCTGGTCACCGAGACCTGCCGGGAGATCGCCGCCCGGGTGAACGCCGGCCCACCGCCGACCCCGTTCACGGACCTGCTGCCCCCGCCGGATCTGATGTGGCGGGAGAGTTCCGCCGACGGGCTGACCGCGCCGATCGGCGAGGGAACACAGGGCCGGCCGGTGCGGTTGACGCTGGGCGACTATCCGCCACACGCGCTGATCGGCGGGCCGTCCGGCACCGGCAAGACCAACCTGATCTTCGCGTGGATCGGCGCGCTCGCCGCCCGCTACTCCCCCGCCGAGCTGGAGTTCTACCTGTTGGACTTCAAGGAGGGGGTGTCCTTCGCACGGTTCGCGCAGGGCCGGCGCGACCCGAGCTGGTTGCCGCACATGCGCCTGGTCGGCATCAACGTCAACACCGACCGGGAGTTCGGGTTGGCGCTGCTGCGGTTCCTCACCGAGGAGTTGCGCCGGCGTGCCGATGCGGCCAAGAAGCACGAGGTGACCAAGCTGGCCGAGCTGCGGGCCGTCGACCCGACCGGGCACTGGCCCCGGATCGTGGCGGTGGTCGACGAGTTCCAGATGCTGCTGGCCGGCCGGGACGTCGTGGCCCGGGAGGCGGCCGACCTGCTGGAGGACCTGGCCCGGCGCGGCCGGTCGCAGGGCATCCACCTGGTGCTCGCCTCGCAGGACGTACGGGGCATCGAGGCGCTGTGGGGCCGCCCGGCGCTGGTGGCCCAGTTCACCCTGCGCATAGCGCTGCCCAAGGCGCTGCGGATCCTCGCCGAACGCAACGACGCGGCCCAGTCGCTGCCCCGCTGGCACGCGGTGGTCAACGCCGAATCGGGCATGGTGGAGGGCAACGAGGTCGCCCGGATCCCGTCGGCCAGCGACTGGGAGACGTGGAGCGGGTTGCAGCACCGGCTGTGGCGGATGCGCCCGGCCGACGCCGCGCCGGCCCGGCTCTTCGACGGCGACGCGATCCCCCGGCTGGCGGACGCCCCGGACTTCCGGGCGCTGGCCGCGCCCCCCGACGGGACAGCGCCCCGCAACCCGGTGGCAGTGCTCGGTGAGATCATCGACGTGCAGTCCCGCTCGGCGGCACTGCGGCTGCCGCGTGCGCCGGGGCGCAACCTCGCGGTTCTCGGCACCCGGGTGGACGAGGCGTGCGCGGTGCTGGACGCCGCGGCCCGGTCGCTGGCCCGCCAACACCCGCCGGGCACCGCCCGGTTCTCCATCGCCTGCCTCGACCCGGACGCCGATCCGATCGCCCGGGCGCTCTACGACGACCTGGCCGACGACGCCGCCTGGTACGACGAGGAGACCGTCGGCGAGCTGATGGCCGAGACGGCCGACGGGTTGACCGGCCCGGGGAGCCCGCACTACCTGCTGCTGTTCGCCGTCGACGCGGCAGCCGGCGCGCTGGCCGCCCGCGCGGGCGGGCGCACCGGGCTGGAGCAGCTACGCCGGATCCTGCACGACGGGCCGGAACGACGCACACACGTGCTGGCCTGGTGGCGGGGAGTGGCCCGGATGCGCGCCGACCTCGGCGGTCCCGCCGCGCGTACCGACCAGATCGGCGCCTGGGTGGCTCTGGACACCCACGGCGGGGAGCTGGGTGCCTCGCTCTATCCGGGCACCGGCGGCCCGGACTGGTATCCCCGCCCCTGGCGGGGCCTCTTCTTCGACCGGGCGGTCCACCGCACCGGACAGGTGATCATCCCGTATGGACCGTCGCGGTGAACCAACCAGTGACCAGTGAGACGTACACGGCGCAGCTGCGGCGGTTGGCCGAGCTGACCGCGCGGGTGGCCGAGCAGCGCGCCGAGGCGCATACCTGGTACGAGCGGCAGTGCGAGGCCGCCGATCGGGCCGTCGCCGAGGCCGCCGAGCAGCTCCAGGACGCCGAGGTGGAGTTGGTCGCCGCACGTGAGCAGCAGGAACGGGTCGACGCCGAGGTGGCCCACCTGTGGCAGCAGGCCCGCTCGCGTCTCGGCGTCCGCCGCCTAGGTGGCCCACCCGCACCCGCGAACGGCGTCACGGCAACCGACCCCGTACCGATGCTCGCGAAGGTCCGGGACCTGCTCGACCGGGCTGGTCAGCCAGGCGAGTTGCCGGGCTCGGTCAATCCGCTGCTGGCGCTCTGCGGGGTGGCGGGCGCCGTACTCGCGTACGCCCTGGGGGCCGGCGCGCGGGCGCTGGGCGTCGGGTACGGCGGCGACCTGGCGGTCGGGATGCCGGTGCTGGCGCTGGTGGTGACCCTGCTCGGCCCGTTGATCGGTCTCGCGCCGGCACGGATGCTGGCCGACCGCCGGCACGCGATGCTCGGCCCACGACCGATCATCGTGGTCCTCGGCGCGGGCCTGCTGACCACCGCGCTGCTGCTGGCGCTGGGCCGCTGAGTGATCGGTCCACTATGGCTGTCGAGAAGCTGACCCCCGGCACGGCCACGAGCAACGCGCGATCTTCGCTACGGTACGTCCGATGGTCAGTGTCTTCCTGAGTTACCACGCCGGCGACGACACCGGTGTCGGGCGCCTGCTCGACGACATGCTGACCGCTCGGTTCGGCACCGAGAGCGTCGTGCGCGACGAACAGAGCGCGACCCTGTCCGCCACCGAGGTGCGGCGTCGTCTGGCGGCCTCGACGGCGTTGATCGTCGTGCTCGATCCGGCCGCGCCGAAGGTGCGCCGCCAGACCTTCACCATCGCCCTCACCACGTCCGTTCCGGTCGTCGTGGTGCTGGTGGACGATGCTCACCTGGCACCGAACGTCAGCGCGCAGCCCACGCTCAGCACACTGACGGTGCGGCGCTCCGAGGTCCGTACGGCCACCGTCCGTCGGACCATCCGCCGGCTGTGTGACCAACTCGCCACACGTCAGGGCTCCGAGGAGGCGACAGTCGGGCCCGCGATCCCGCTGATCCTCCGCACGCAACCGGTGCGACAGGTCATGTCGCCGGCCAGCCGCCATCCGTCGGTGACGATCGTCTACTCGACGCACCAGGGTGGTCTGGAGGTCGCCGACGCGGGCCGGCACCATTCGGGGCTCGCGGCCCGGTACGAGACGCGCTACGAGGTGGACACCAGCGTCCACCAACGGGTGTTCGGCCTTCGGCTACCCGCGACCGGCGGCGCGGGCCACGTCGAGTCGTCCATCGCCGTTGACTTCTGGGTGACCGACGCGGTCCAGGTCGTCCAAGGCGCGGCCACGGATGCCGCGGTAGTGGTCCGCGAAATCCTGCTGGGCGTCTGCCGACCGATCGCGTCGCGGTACACCCTCGACGAGGTGTCCCCGGCCGAGACAGCCCTCAACCGACAGCTCGCCACCGAAACGTTCACCCTGGACGGCGTCACCGTCCGGGTGAGACAGGTACTGCTGTTCGTCGACGACCGCGCCAGCGTGGGCGAGCGAGCCGAGCAGCGGCGACGGGAGAGGCTCCGCCGGGCCGGTGTCCTCTGGGATGACGCGGACACCCCCGATGCCCTGGTCCACTACCTGTCCAGGCGTGTTCCGCTCTCCGCCGAGTACGCCAGCGGTTGGGCCGGTACGCCACCGCCGATCACCGGACCGAAGGCCTCGCCACCGCCGATCACCGCACCGCAGACCTCGCCACCGTCGATCACCGCACCGCAGACCTCGCCACCGCCGAACGTCACTCCGGCGCCGACGCGACTGCTGGTGGCGCGTGCGCCCACCCGGGTCCCGGTGGGGCAGGACCTGAGCGTCGAGGTTCGGATCGTCAGCGAGGAACGATCGGTTCACCTGGACGCGAAGGTGGCACCGATGCCGAGTCTCTTCGTCGCCGAAGGCGGCACGCCGGTCACGGTGACCGTGCACGCGCCCGCCGGTCTGCACGCTGACGGTCCACTTCAGCAGACCGTCCTGGTCCTGCCGGACGGCGATCCGCATCCGATCCGGTTCGGCTTCGGAGCGCGTACCACTGGTCTGCATCGCGTCGACGTGACCGCCTGGGCCGGCGGCACGTTCCTGGCCGAGGTGTCCGTCGAGGTCTCCGTCGCCGACGGTGGGTCGTTCCGCGACGGCCAACCGAAGACCGCGCCGATCGGTGCCCCGCAGGCACGACCGGGCGAGGTCACGATGGAGGTTCGCTTCGACGGCAGCCGCCACACCTTCCAGCTGCGCTCCGATGCCGCGTTGTTCGCACCGGTCGTCGAGTCGGTCACGAACACGCCGAACGCCGCGGTGGAGAACACCATCCGGGAGTTGCAGCAACTGGCCGGCGGTGGTTCCCGTTACAGCCCCGCGATGACCCGCGAGGTCATCCGGTCGGCGGGCATCCAACTGTGGTCGGAGCTGGTGCCGGCCGATGTGCGGGACCAGTTCTGGGAGGTCCGCGCCGACATGAGCGCCTTCACGATCGCCACCGACCACGACGTGGTCCCGTGGGAACTGCTCCACCCGCTCAGCGCCCGACAGGACAAGGGTTTCCTCGTCGAGCAGGTCCCGGTGGTGCGCCGCACCTATGGTCAGCACCGGAACGCGAAGATCGGCCTACGCAACCCGCGTTTCGTGGTGCCGCCGAAGGCTCCCACCGGCGCGTACGAGGAGGTCACGACCATCCGCGCGATCCTCGGCGCGGCCGACAGCGCGCCCATCACCAGGGCGGACGAACTCCTCGCGCTGATCAACTCCGGGGAGTTGGGAGCGACCCACTTCGCCTGCCACAACACGTTCTCGTCGGACGGCTCGTTCATCGATCTGGACGGTGGCCGGTTCAAGCCGGCCCTGCTCGCCGAGGCCAGCATCCGCAAAGCGCTGACGGAGACCGGTCCCCTCGTGTTCATCAACGCGTGCCGGAGCGCGGGCGTGGCACCGACGTACACCAGGATGCTCGGCTGGGCGCAGCAGTTCATGTCGTCGGGCGCGGGTGCGTTCGTCGGCACTCTCTGGGCGGTGCGCTCGGACAGCTCGGCGCGCTTCGCGACGGCGTTCTACGAGTCCCTGGCCGGCGGCGCCACGCTGGGTGCGGCGGCCCTCGCCGCACGGGTCGGGCAGCAGGATGATCCACTCGACCCGACCTGGCTGGCCTACACGGTGTACGGCGACCCGTTCGCGACCGCCGCGGTCTGAGCGGTCGGCAACTCAACTCGCACGGAAGGGGAGGTGCGGCATGGACGTGATCGACTACAGCGTGCCGGTGGAGGAACTGGTGTCGGCGGTGAAGGACGCGGTGAGGCAGGCCGGCATCTCCACTGTCGACGAGGGCCGGGACCTGCGCCTCGGCTCCGTTCAGCTGATCTTGAGCGCGGTCGTCACCACGAAGCTCGGCGGTGGCCTGGATTTCCGGGTCCCGGTGATCGGCTGGAAGGTCAAAGTGGGCGGCAGCCACGCCCGCCAGCGGACCCACACGATCGACATCACGCTCGTCGCCGAGGATCTCCAGGATCGGCACGAGCTACGCCACGGCCCTGTCGAGGCGACCCTCGTGGACGCGATCACCACGATCCGCGCGGTGGTCGCCGCCGCCGGCGGGGGCGATGACCCGCTGGTGCTGAAGACCAGCACTGTGGAACTCGTCTTCGGCGTCACCGACCAGGGCACGATCTCGGTCGGCGCGGAGGGTGAGTTGACCGACGAGGTCACCAACACCCTCCGGATCGAGCTGCTCGGGGCATCCGCCGGGTAGCTCAGGCCGGCACCAGGACGGCCTCGCGCAGCAGTCGACGGGTGAGCGTGACCCGGTCGGCGTCGTCGGGCAGGCCGGGCAGATCACCGACCCGGATGGCCACTCCGCCGAGCAGGGCGCGGGCCGCCGGCTCACACTCGGCGGGCAGGGTGATCGTCCGGTCGAACAGCCGCAACGCCACAGTGTCCGAACCGTGCGGCACCAACTGCCACCGCAGGCCCGGCCGCACTGTGACCCGGGTGTCGGCGTCCAGAGTGGCGAGCGCGTCGGCCTGGGCGAGCGGGCGGATCGGCGCCGGACGGGAAGCCGGCCAGGCACGCTGCCGCAGCCGTGCGGCGACCGCGCCGGGGTCGGCGCGCAGCAGCCAGTCCCGCAGCGCCTCCACCGTCTCGGTCAGCTCCGGCTCGATGGCGTCCGGGTCGGCGACGTCAGTGCCGAACGGCAGGCTGGCCCGCAGCCGCTGGTCCTCGGAGGCCAGCGCGAGCAGCTCCTCGACCAGCGCGTAGCGGGTGAGCGCGCGGATGCCCACGGTCAGGTGCAGCGAGCTGGCCTCCTGGGCCTGCGCGCTGTGCAGCCACCCCCGGGGCAGGTAGAGGGCGTCGCCGGGGGCGAGCACCACGTCCAGCGCGGCGGGCCCCTGAGCGGTGGCGCCGACCTCGTCGGCACGTCCACCCCACGGCTGCTTCTCCAACGGATCGGGCAGCACCGGCGGGTGGATCCGCCAGTGTTTGCGGCCGTCGACCTGGAGGACGAACACGTCGTGGGTGTCGTAGTGGGTGGCGAACCCCTGACTGCCCGCCGGGGTGAGGTAGGCGTTGACCTGGAGCGGCTGGTTGAGCGCGAGGCCCAGGTCGCGGGCGAAGTCGACCAGCGGCGGCCAGATCCGGTGCAGACCCTGCAACACCAGGGTGGCGCCGGAGGCGTACTGCTCCAGGACCCGCTCGTCGAGCACCTGGTCGCCGATCTCGGCACCCGCGCCGCCGCCGCCGGTCCAGCGCGCGGCCGCGACCAGCTGGCCGTCCTTGGCGACGCGCAGGAACGGGGTACGCAGACCGCGCCGGCTCAGCAGCTCGTCGGCGTCGGCGGGGCTGAGCAGGTCGGTGAAGCCGGCCGGGTCGGGCAACTCGGCGGCGCGGGACAGCAGCGGGGTGTGTCCCCAGTGCGCGGCGGCGAACTTGGCCGGTTCGACCGACACGCAGCGGGCCAGAGCCGCGGCGGCCCCGGCAGACGGAACCGCCGGACGGCCGTGGCCGTCCGGCGGGTCGAGGTGCGTCATGGTGTACGCCTACCGGGCGCTGCCGTCAGCGCCGCCGTCCTGCTGGCCCGGGGTCGCGCCGCCGTCGGCGGGGCCCTCCGCGCCACCGTCGGCGCCGCCGTCCTGCTGGCCCGGGGTGGCACCACCGTCGGCGGGGCCCTCCGCGCCGCCGTCCGCGCCACCGTCGTGCTGGCCCGGGGTCGCGCCGCCGTCGGCGGGGCCCTCCGCGCCGCCGTCCGCGCCACCGTCGTGCTGACCCGCGGTGGCACCACCGTCGGCCGGGCCCTCCGCGCCGCCGCCGCCCATGGTCTGCATGTCGTCATCGTTGAGTGCCATCGGTGCTCCCTCGGGTGTGCCGCCCCGCCATCCGCCGGGGTCCGTCGTACTGCGGGTGGTACCCCACGTGCGATCTTCTCTAACCCTCACCGTAGACGCCGAACCGGGGCGACACGGGCAGTTCGCGGGCGGCGGCGGAGAGTGCCAGGATGAGGCGGTGATCCTGGTGGGCACGTCCGGCTGGCAGTACCGCGACTGGCGGGGTCGTTTCTACCCGCAACGGCTGCCGCAGCGGCTCTGGCTGGAGCACTTCGCGGCCGGCTTCGCCACCGTCGAGGTCAACAACGCCTTCTACCGGCTGCCGGAGCGGGACACGTTCGCCGCCTGGCGGGAGCGGACGCCGGCGGACTTCTGCGTGGCGGTGAAGATGAGCCGCTACCTCACCCACATCAAACGATTGCGCGACCCGGCCGAGCCGGTGGCCCGGTTCCTCGGCCGAGCGACAGCCCTCGGTGACCGGCTCGGCCCGGTGCTGGTGCAACTGCCACCGAACCTGCGGGCGGACGTCGACGCGCTCGACGCCACCCTGCGGCTGTTTCCGGCGGAGGTCCGGGTCGCCGTCGAACCCCGCCACCCCTCCTGGTGGACCGACGCCACCCGGGCGGTGCTGGAGCGGCGTCGGGCGGCGTTGGTGTGGGCCGACCGGCTGGGACGCCCGGTCGCGCCCCGCTGGCGCACCACCGATTTCGGGTACCTGCGGCTGCACGAGGGGCGGGCGCGGCCCTGGCCGCACTACGGTCGCGCCGCGCTCCGGTCCTGGGTGGGTCGGCTGACCGACGCCTTCGGCGCGGACGAGCCGGCGTACGTCTACTTCAACAACGATCCGGGCGGCGCGGCGGTCGTCGACGCCGTCGCGTTCGCCGCGCTGGCCCGGGGGGCCGGGCACCCGGTGTCGCGGGTGCCGTCTGCCGCGGCGGCTGCCGACGACGACTGAGCCCGCCCGACGGTCGTCGGGCGGGCTCGGGGACAGCTCGCTGTCACGGCATCAGCAGGGCGAGGTCCTTGGGCATCGTTTCCTTCACGTCCTGCCATTCGCCCTGGGTGACGTGTCGGCGCAGGGTGTCGAGCACCACCTGCGTCACCCGCTCCGGGCCGCCCTCCGCGTCGTACGGGAAGCCCTGCCGGACCTCGTAGAGGAAGTCGTCCCGGTTGAGCTTGATCGGCACGTCGGACGGCACCCAGCCGTCGAAGTAGATGCCCCGCACCAGGACCGGCAACTGCTGGGCGAACTCGACGCTCTCGTCGACCGGCAACCGGTCGCGCAGCAGGTGCAGCACCGTGCGCAGGGCGGCGTACGACTGGTTGCGCCGATCCTTCGGCCAGCCGTAGGCGTCCTCGATGTCCTTCAGAATGAGGGTCGTCTTGTCCAGCGAGGACTCGAACGCGGAGAGCATCCGGTCAGCCATCGGTCGACCCCCGTTCCGAGGTGTCCCACCGTCGGTCGTCGGCGCGCCGTGGCGGCCCCACCGGGCCGCGGCGGGCCCGCACCGGGCTGCCCTGCGGTGCGCGCCGGGTGTTGTCGGCCGTGCCGACCACGTGCAGGACGGCACCGCGCCGCCGATCCGTCACCACTCGAACCGTCATCCCCGTCACCTCCGTGTCGTCTGCGGCGTCGACCACCCTTGGGCGGCCGAGCCCACCGCGTCCACACTGCCGGTGCGCCGGGTGAGGCGGCCTCACCCCGTTCGGGTGAGGTCAGGTCGCGTCGAGGAGCCCGGCGAGGGTCGTGGCGTTGGTCTGCGCGTAGTCGCGGTAGCAATTGTTCATGAGGACGTGGGTCTGACCGGCCTCGTCGGCCAGCTCGCGCAGCTTCGGCGCCCAGTCGGCCAACTCCCGCTTGGAGTAGTGGTAACCGAACTTCTCGTGAATGTCCTTGCTGGTCCACTTGTCGCTGTGGCCGTGGAAACGCATGACAGCGAGGTCCGCGGTGGCGGCCAGCACCGGCGGTAGCGACGAGCGGTGGCCCTGGGGCATGTCCACGCAGACGTACGGCAGCTGGTGCTCGCGCAGGAAGCTCAGGGTCTCGTCGGCGTTGTCGCCGTCGAACCAGGAGGCGTGACGGAACTCGAAGACCGGTCGCAGCGGCGCGCAGCGCTTCGCCACCTCCAGCAGGTACTGCTTGTTGGCCCGCTTGATGGTGAACCAGGGCGGGAACTGGAACAGCAACGCGCCCAGCTTGCCCGCCTCGACGAGTGGGTCCAGTGCGGACAGGAAGCGCGTCCAGACCTCCTCGTACGACTGCGCGGGCAGGTCGTCGGGGTAGACGTTCTTCTTGTCGGTCTCCGGGCGCAGGTCCTTGTAGAGGGCGCTGACCTTGGTGGGGTGCCCGGTCAGCAGGCTGAACGCCTTGACGTTGAACGTGAAGCCGGCCGGGGTGCGGTCGGCCCACAGCCGCGCGGTCGCCTCGGCGGGCGGCGAATAATAGGTGGCGTCCACTTCGACCAGCGGGAACTGCCGCGCGTAGTAGGCCAGCCGCTTCTCCGGGTTGTCAGCGGTCTGCGGATACCAGCCCGATTCCAGGAGTGTGCGGTCGGTCCAGGACGCGGTGCCCACCAGGATGTCACCCATGGCTCAAGTCCATCGCGTCGCGGACCGACCGGCAACCGCTGGCGTCGCTCAGGCCGCCCGCCGTTCGCGGGTCTGCTTGCAGGTCACACACGTGGTGGCGGAGGGGAAGATCTCCAGCCGCTCGACCGGGATGGCCGCGGAGCAGCCCTCGCACCAGCCGTAGGTGCCCTCGGCGAGCCGGCCGAGCGCGTGCTCGTACTGGGCGCGGCGGTCCAGGATGGTGCGCAGCAGGGACTGCGCGGTGTCCCGCTCGGCCGTCTTGGTGCCGCTGTCGGCCTGGTCGTCGCCGGCGGTGTCGCCGACCTCCACCAGCCGCAGCACCTGGCTCTGGAGCACGGCCTGGTCGTACTCGGCGGTCAGCTCGTCGTACCGCGCCTGGAGTGAGTTCCGGATCTGGTCGATCTCCTTCTGGGAACGGTTCGTGTCGACCGTGTCGTGGACGAGCATCGCTGCCTGCCTTTCCTAAGCCTGTGGCTCACGGTGAACCGGGTGCCGGCGGCGTGGAGCCCCGGTCACGGTCGCATTCGGTACGCGGGCGATCACCCGCGCTCTGTGAGCCGGGCGAGTACCCGCCGGATCGGCGGGGCAAACCGACGATTTCTCGCGGTTGTCAGGCGTCGCCGGCGGGCTCGACGAGCGCGGGGTGGCGGGGGTCGTCGACGCGTACCACCACGTCGGCGAAGCTCGCCGGGACGACCTCCTCGGCGTACCTGTCGAACGCCGGTAGAACCCACGCCTGGGCGGGTTCGGTACGTCGTCGCAGCGCCGCCGGGGACACCTGCAGGTGGACGGTGACGTCGAACGGCAGCCCGCCACCGAGCAGCAGTGGACCGCTGACCAGGACGACGCCGCCGGGTGGCAGGTCGACGTAGCGGGCCCGGCTGGCCCGGTCGGTGTCGGCGTCCCAGAGCGACGGGAGCACCCGGCCGGTGCCACCCGGGCCGGCGGGGTCGAGGACCTCCCGACGCAGTCCGGCCTCGTCGACCCATGCCTCGTAGAAGGAGTCCGGGTTGGTGCGGCCCAGTTCGAAGCGCAGCGACGCGGGACGGAGGAAGTCGCCGGCCCGGACGTGCAGCACCGGAACGCCCTGGGCGCGCAGCGGGTCGACGAGGGCGGCGGCCAGCTCGTCCGGACCGGCGGCGGAGGGGCCGTCGATCGCCACCCGCAGCCGGGCTGGTCCGGGGTCGCCGGTCGCGGCGCCCCTCGCGGCGTCGACCAGCCGGCCGGTCAGCTCGGCGACGAGCAGGTCGGGCGAGATCGGGCGGATGCGCACCGGACCTATCCTGCCCCGCGTCGGGCAGGTCGGTGCGGCGGGTCAGCCGGTGCGGTCGATGGTCACCCGGGCGTCGTCGGCCAGCCGGTAGCCCACGCCGTAGACGGTGGTGACCAGGGGCACGTCCACACCGACCTTGCCGCGCAGCCGACGCACGTGCACGTCGACGGTACGCACGCCGGCGTGCTCGTAGCCCCAGACGGCGTTGAGCAGTTGCAGTCGGGTGAACACCCGGCGCGGATGGGCGACCAGGTGCAGCAGCAGGTCGAACTCCAGCCGGGTCAGCGGCAGCGGCTCGTCGTCGCGCAGCACCGAGCGCGACGAGGCGAGAATGTGCAGGGCCGGGATGGTCGGGCTGATCGCCCGGGTCGGCGACCGGTTGGCGGGCGTCTGCTCGGGGCGCCGTTCGGCCGGCACGGACCCGATGATCACGCCCTCGCCGCGTTCGAGCATCTCCCGGGCGGCCTCCAGCAGTCGACGTGCCGCCGGGGTCAGCGACTCCTCGCAGGCCAGCGGGATGGACAGCGTCACGGTGAGCACTGGCGTCGCGGTGTTCGCCGGGCGACGCTGACCGCCGGGCGGTCGACCGGGCACCGCGGGTTGCGACGTGTGCCATCCGGCGCGCGACGAGGCAGGGCTGACCGACATGGTCCTCCTTGGGCTGGTCCGGGTATCTCCCCACGGCCCGGGACGCCGCTTCATCGATGCTTCCCGGCACCCGGGCGAGGGTCAAGAGGCGGCTGCGTTGCATGAATGTGACAATTGACGAACACATCGGAGCCGGGTGCTCGCTCTGCGTACGAGCTTGATGATTACAGCAGAGTCGCCGAGATGCCCCGTTACGGGGGTCCCCGCCCGGTTCACCGAGGTCGTCGCAGGCCGCCGGACCAGGGCCCTACCGGGTGTGGTCCACGCTGATCCGGGCTTCGTCGGCCAGGCGGTAGCCGACCCCGTAGACGGTGGTCACCACCTCCGACCCGGCGAGCTTGGCGCGCAGTCGGCGGACGTGCACGTCGACGGTCCGCGCCACCGCGTGCTCGTACCCCCAGACGCTGGACAGCAGTTGCAGGCGGGTGAAGACCCGGCGGGGCCGCTCGGCCAGGAACAGCAGCAGCTCGTACTCGATGCGGGTCAGCGGGATGACCTGGTCGCCCTGGCGGACCATCCGCGAGCCGGCCAGGATGCGGACGCCTGGCGCGTCGGCGGACGGCTCGCCGCCGCCGACGGGGATCGGCGCCGGGCGCGGCGCGGGCGTGCGGTCCTCGACGGTACGCAGCTGCCCCTCCCCCGACTCGGCCAGCTCGCCGAGGAGCTGGACCAGGCGGGCCAGCCGTGGGCTCAGCGGCCCCGGGACGAGGTCGAGGGTGATGGTGAGGGTCGGGGCGGTGCGCGGACGGGTCGGGCGCGTCCCCGGGTGACGGCGCGTGGGGATGGCGACGACGGACATGATGCCTCCTCAAGTGGCGGTACGCCCGCCAGGCCTGGTGCGGCGTGGCGGTCAGCGGCGCGCCCACCCGGTGTTCACGGGCGACGCGAGTGCAGAGGTGTGCAGCGGGGTGGGGCCGAGAGCCGGCAGACCGGCGATCCGCCACGCGGCGAAGCCACCGACCACGTCGGTGGCCCGGTGCAGGCCGACGTCCTGCAGGGCGGCGGCGGCCAGCGACGACGTGTAGCCCTCCTGGCAGAGGATCATCACCGGTACGTCGTAGTCGACGGCCTGGGGCAGTCGGGCCGCGCAGCGGGGGTCGAAGCGCCACTCCAGCACGTTGCGTTCGACAGTGAGCGAGCCGGGCACCAGGCCGTGCGCGGCCCGCTGCGCGGCGGGTCGGATGTCGACCAGCAGCGCGCCGGCCCGGTACGCCAGGTGGGCCTGTTCCGGGTCGAGCCGGTCCAGCCGGGCCCGCGCGGCGGCCAGGATCTCGTCGATGCCGCGGGAGCCCGCGGGCGGCACGGGTGCCGGACAGTGCTCGGCGGTTATCTGCATTGTCGGTTCCTTCCGGTGACAGGGGGTTGGTCGTGACTCGCCGGGCTCACCAGGAGGTGCCGGCCTCGGCGACCTCGGCGATCCGCAGCCGGCCGTCCACGAGGTCGTAGCGGGTCATCCGCAGCAAGGCGGGCCGGTAGACGTGCACGCTGACCGCCGGATCGGGGCCCTGGTTGGTCACCCGGTGCACGTGTCGGGGTCCGAAACGGCGGCCGATGCCGGCCGGCAGCAGCCGCGGGCGTAGCCGACCGGAGCTGACGGTCTCCTCGGTGAGCGCGCCGCTGACGACCCGGAACGCCCCGGAGGAGCCGCCGTGGTCGTGCAGGTCGGTGCCCTGCCCGGGCAGCCAGCTCAGCGCCCACACCTCGTGCTCGGCGCTGACGGCGAGGCGGGCGTACCAGCGTTCGGCGGGGTCGAAGCGCAGCGCGACCGGCCAGCCGGCCGGGTCGGCCCACCGGGCGGCGACGGTGAGCAGGTCGGACTCCGGACGGTGGAGCGTCATGGCGGTTCCTCGCGGGTCGTTCGGCGGGGTGCCCTCGTACTCTAGACGGCAAAGCCTATAGGTTTAGTAGGTAATTCCACAGAATGGGACACCCATCGGGTCCCCTGTCGGTCAGCGCACCACCGGCGGGCCCACCCGGTAGCCGGGCAACGAGGGCCACCGCACCGTCAGCACCACCGACGCGCGCTCGGCGAACCAGGAGTGGTCCACCCCCCGGGCCCACACCACGTAGTCGCCGGGCACCGCCAGTCGTACCGTGCGGTCCGGCAACTCCACCCGGAAACAACCCTCGACGAGGACGAGCAGGGTCGTACGCCGCTCCCCCGTCGCCCACCGTGACCGCGCCTGCCCGGGCGGGTGCACACCCCACTTCACCTCGACGTCGGTGCTGTGCCGGATCTCCCCCGGCGGCACGAAGTGCCCGAGCAGCCAGCCGGCGTCGGTGGCACCGTCGACACCCGCGTTGCCCACGTACACCGTCTCAGCCATCGGACCCTCCCCAGCTCGCCGGCCGAGCAACCTATCAGGGCACGTCGTAGCCTGGACGGGTGACCGAGAACCTCGACGCCGAGACGCTGGCGTTCGCACACCGGATGTTCGACCTGGCCCGCGCCGGCTCCACCGAGGAGCTGGCCGCGCAGCTCGACGCCGGCCTGCCGGTCAACCTCACCAACGACAAGGGCGACACGCTGCTGATCCTGGCCGCGTACCACTCTCACCCGGACACCGTGGCCGCCCTGCTCACCCGCGGCGCCGACCACACCCGGGCCAACGACCGGGGCCAGACGGCGCTGGCCGCGGCGGTCTTCCGCAGCAGCACGGACGCCGTCCGCGCGCTCCTCGCCGCCGGGGCCGACCCCGCCCACGGCAACCCGTCCGCGATGGAGACCGCGCAGTTCTTCGACCTGCCGGAGATGACGGAGCTGCTGCGCGCCGGCTGACACCGAGCCCGACCGGCCGGTATACAGGATCGGTGGAAGATCCTCTGCCCGAGCAGATGCGGGCCGCAGGCACGGCGCTGCTGGCCGCGCTCGACCCCGCCGCCCGCGCCGACGCCGTGCACCCGTTCGACGACGAGTCCGCCCGACGCTGGCTGGAGTACCGGCCCCGACCCCGACCCGGCGTCAGCCTCGCCATGATGGACGTCGCCGGCCGCAAGGCCGCCCACCGGCTGCTGGCCACCGCGCTCAGCGCCTCGGCGTACGCGCAGGCGATGGCGATCATCGCGCTGGAGGAGGTGCTGGACCGCGCCGAGGACTGGCAGCGCGGCCGGCACAGCGCTGACTACTGGGTGGCCGTCTTCGGCGACCCGGCGCGCGACGACCGCTGGGCGTGGCGGTTCGAGGGGCACCACCTGTCGGTGACCATGACGGTGGTCGACGGTCAGGTCTCCCCCGCCCCGATCTTCTTCGGCGCCAACCCGGCGGCGGTCCGCTACGCCGGCCGTCCGGTGTCCCGCCCTCTCGGCGTCGAGGAGGACCTGGCCCTGGCGCTGCTCGACGCGCTGGGCCCCGCCGAACGGGCCGCCGCGATCATCGCCGACGACGCGCCGGCGGACATCATCAGCGCCACCCGGGGACGCGTCGACGCACCGCTGGAGCCGCTCGGCGTGCCGGCGGACCGGATGGGCCCGACCGGCCGGGCGCTGCTCCACCAGGTGGTCGCGCTCTACCTGGACCGGCTGCCGCCCGAGCTGGCCACCCGGGAAGCGGCCCGACTGGAGGCCGGCCCGCTGCACTTCGCCTGGGCCGGCCCCACCCGCGCCGGGCAGCGGCACTACTACCGGGTGCAGGGCGACGACCTGCTGATCGAGTACGACAACACCAGCCCGGACGGCAACCACGCGCACACCGTGCTACGCCGTCCCGCCAGCGACTTCGGTGCCGACGTCCTGGCCGGTCACCACCGAACCCACCACTAAGGCCTGTTTCATAAGGACTGGCCGGCCTGCGGCGGGCCCGGACGACGCCCGGCGGCGTTGCGGTTTCGTCCGGATACAACACCGGTATCCGGACGAAACCGCGCCTTGCCGGATCGCCGCCCGGACTCCGCCTCGGCTCGACCGCCCTTATGAAACAGGCCTTAGCCCGCGTTCGCCCCGCCGCGCCTCGCGTGCCGTGGTGATCGACTCCAGATCGCCGACGTGGGGGCATCCTGCTGGCCCGACACCCCCACCTCGCCGAGATGGAGTCGATCATTCCACCCCGGAAGCGGGCCGGTGGCGGGTCAGTGGCGGGTGGCCTCGATGAGGAAGCGCTCGGCGTGGGCCACGAAGGGGCCTTCGTCGACGATGCGGCGGTGCAGGTCACGCAGCCGGTCGCGGTAGCTGTCGACAGTGAACCCGGGCACCGTCCAGATCACCTTGCGCAGGAACCAGACCACCGCGCCGATGTCGAAGAACGCCGCCCGCAGGGTCGCCCGACGCAGGTCGACCACCCGCAGACCGGCCGCCTCGGCGGCGCCGACCGCGTGGTCGGGGTGCCGCGTGGCCGGCGGCGGCAGCGGACCGAGGATCGCCTCGCTCAACTCCCGCATGGTGCCCGCCCCGATCTGCTGGGACAGGAACGTCCCGCCCGGTCGCAGCACCCGCGCCGTCTGCTCCCAGTCGGTGCGTACCGGATGCCGGCTGACCACCAGGTCGAAGGAGGCGTCGCGGAACGGCAGCGGCCCGTCCGGGTCGACTGCCACCACCGTCGCGCCCACTCTTCGCAGGGTCCGTCGGGCGACCACGACGTTGGGCGGCCAGCCCTCGGTGGCCGTCAGGAGCTTCGGTGGCAGTGGCACCTCGGCGAGCACCTCCCCACCGCCGGTGTCCACGTCCAGCGCGGCGGTGGCACGCGCCATCCGATCGGCGACCATGCGGGCGTACCCCCATGGTGGACGTTCCTCGGTGGCCCGCCCGGCCAGCCAGTCGAAGCCCCATCCGTCCACGGGGGCGGCAGCGGCTTCAGCGATCAGGTCCTCGGCGTCACGCTCGGCGTCCATGGCGGCCAGCCTCGTGGTCGGTCACCCCGCCGGCAACCCATTTGCACCGCAGCGGCCGGCCTGTCGTAACGGTCGACCGGTCACGTCGGAACGGCGCGTCGCGGTGCGCGCGCTGCCCGGGGTCCCGGGCGGCGGCAGTGCTCAGCCGAGGCTGAGCTGGTGTTCCTCGAGGGCTGCCTGGAGGATGTCGAGTGCCTTCGCGCCCATCCCGTGCAGTCTGGCCAGGTCGACTCGGGGGACGTCCGCGAGCTGACGCAGCGTGGTGTAGCCGGCGCCGTGCAGGGCGCGGGTCGCGGGTGCACCGATTGTGGGAAGCGCGTCCAGGGCTGAGGTCATCCGTGATGGTAGACCGACCAACCGCAGCGGCGGCGTCCCGTTCACGCGCGCCGCCGACGGCTGGCCGTGCGACGACCGGGAGCCGGGTCGGGTCAGCGGCTGGGCCAGGGACGACGAATGTCGCCGGTCGAGCCGGCGAGGGCCTCCAGGCCGCCGGCCTCGGCCCGACCGCCGTCGAACTGGCGCATCAACCGGGCGCCCAGGTGCACACCGACCCCGCCGATCGCCAGCGCGACCAGCTCGGTGACCAGGATCGCGGCTGACGCCCCTCGTTGCGGGGACTGCGACCGGACCAGGCAGGTGAGCAGGAACATGCCGGCCATTGCGGCGTTCACCAGGTTGAAGGCGACGGCGGTGCGGCGGGTGCGGTCCCCCGGTGCGTCCCACAGGTCGACCATGCCCGCCACTGCGGTCAGCGCAGCGGCGACGAGGGCGGCGACACCCGTCCAGTAGCCCACCTCGCCCAGGAACGCCGGCCCACCGACGACGTCGGTGAGGTCGAAGACGGTGGCGCTGACGAACAGCCCGAGCGGGAAGGTCACCAGCATCGGTTGGATCGGATGCCCCTGCACCCGCAGTCGGCTCTGCATCGGTCCTCCCCCGGGTCGGCGCAGCTCACCTGACCAGAGTGCTACCCGAGCCCGCTCGCGGCGAAACGATCCCGCCCGACTCGCCGCTGACCGGACGAACGGACACCACCAGCCCTGATCGACTCGCGTTTCAGGGAACCGCGCCATCACCGCGCCTCGGATACCGCACCGTCAGGGAACCCGAGTCGATCGTGGAGGCGCAGCGCGAGCGG
Source organism: Micromonospora sp. WMMD967 (assembly GCF_029626165.1). Classification (NCBI taxonomy): domain Bacteria; kingdom Bacillati; phylum Actinomycetota; class Actinomycetes; order Micromonosporales; family Micromonosporaceae; genus Micromonospora; species Micromonospora sp. WMMD967. The sequence goes on along the minus strand of NZ_JARUBK010000001.1, from coordinate 4,756,951 downwards.
GGTGGGTGTCAGGCGTCGCGGGGACGGGAGACCGTGTGGACCAGCCGCTCGGCCACCTCGCGCAGCGGGATGTCCAACGACGTCGCGGCGGTACGCAGTACGTCGAGGGCCTCGGCCGGCGGGCACCCGCGCTGGGTCATGATCACGCCGACGGCCTGGCCCACCACCCCTTCGTGGAGCAGCGCGGCGTCCCGTTCACCGGCGACGGTGAGTTGCCGCTTGCGGTCGCGTACGGCGGCCAGCAGCAGGCCGGCGTGTTCGGCGAGCAGCATCGCGGTCAACTGGTGTTGCGGGGTCAGCAGGTCCGGCGCGGCGGCGTAGAGGTTGATCGCGCCGATCACCTGGTCGTCGATGTCCACCGGCGCGGAGATCACCCCGCGTACGCCGAGGTCGCGGGCGCGCGCCGTCCAGCCCGGCCAGCGGGGCTCCGCGGTCAGGTCGGCGGCGAGGATCATCTCGCGGCGTTGGATGGCGCTCATCGCCGGCGAGTCCGGGCCGTGTCGCAGGTCGTCCAGCCCGGCCAGCCGCTCGTCGGAGGCGGCCACGCCGGCCGGTTCGCCGGCGCGCAGCGCGGTGAAGCCGCACCAGCGCACCCCGGCGACGGCGTCCCGGGTGACCCGGACCAGCGCCAGCAGCGCCTCATCGAAATCGGTCAGGGCGATTAGACCTGCGGTCAGTTCCCGCAACAGCGCGGCGGTCTCCAGGACGCCGAGGGTCTGCACCACCGGCTCCCGCGTATCGATGTTCACCGCTTCGCAGCCTCCGTGCACGTCCGCGCCTGCCCGCCGGGCATCGTCACCTGTGTCATCGTCTGCTCTCTCCCGACTTGACCGACCAGCCCTACTACCCTCGCGAACCCTGGTCGAAACGACGTAAATCGGGGCCTCTCAGCGCGCACGGTCGCGCGGCGAGAGGCCCCGGATGCCTACGTCAGCGGGAGGTGCCGCTGAGTCGCCGCCCGATCGACGCGATCAGCCGGTCCAGCTCGGAGCCGAACGGGTTGTCGTGCACCAGGTACGTCCAGGTGGCGGTGGGCCGGACCAGGGTGCCGTCGTCGGGCTGCCAGTCCTCATCGAATTCGGTCTCGTTGAAGGTGGCGATGGTGCGGGCCTCGATCTCCGGGACCAGGTCGTTGAACGCCGGCACCGCGGCACGGTGGAACTCGTCCAGCGGGTCGAGCCGGCCCAGCGCCCGCAGGTGTACGCCCTCGCGGACCTCGGACAGCTCGGCCAGGTGGTCGGCCCAGAGCCGGTCCAGGTGGTAGAGCGCGATCGACCGGGCGGCCCGGGCGAGCAGGTCCTCGTCCATCTCGCCGGCCTTCTCGGGCTCCTTCTCCAGCAGCATCACCGCGGCCACGTCGCTGGTCAGCAGCCGTTCGCGGCGGGCGGCGAGGGCCTTGCGCTGCTGCTCGATGACCACGCTGTAGCGCCAGGTGTTGCGGTGGATCTCGTGGTTGACGCCCTCGGCGACCCGCTGGGCGTGCTCCACCGCGTAGTCCACCTGCTCGTCGGTCACCAGGCCGTCGGCGTTCATCCGCGGCGACGCCGGCACCGAGTCGGCGGCGTGCCGGACGACCAGGTCGTCCTCCAGGCTGACGAAGAAGACCGAGCCACCCGGGTCGCCCTGCCGGCCGGCCCGACCGCGCAGCTGGTCGTCGACCCGGCGGCTGTCGTGCCGGCCGCTGCCGATCACGTAGAGCCCGCCCAGCTCGGCGACCCGCTCCTGGTCGCTCTGGTCGCTGCCGCCGAGCCGGATGTCGACGCCCCGGCCGGCCATCTGGGTGGAGACCGTCACCGCGCCGAACGCGCCGGCCTCGGCGATGATCGCCGCTTCCTCGTCGTCGTTCTTCGCGTTCAGCACGACGCAGGGCACCCCGGCGGCGTTGAGGCCGGCGGCCAGCCCTTCGGACTCCTTGACGTCGAGGGTGCCGACCAGCACCGGCCGCCCCTTGGCGTGCGCGCGCTGGATCTCGTCGACGAGCGCCTCGTCCTTCTCGGCGCGGGTGGCGTAGATGCGGTCCGGCTCGTCCTCGCGGATGCAGGGGGTGTTCGGCGGGATCACCGCGACCTCGAGGTTGAAGAACTCCCGCAGCTGGTCGCCGACGTGCACCGCGGTGGCGGTCATCCCGCAGACCTTCGGGTAGAGCGCGATGTACGCCTGCATGGCGATGGTGCCCAGCACCTCGCCCTCGGCGGTGGCGTCCAGGCCCTCCTTGGCCTCGACAGCGGCCTGGAGGCCGTCCGGCCAGCGGCGGCGCTGGGCCACCCGGCCGCGCATCTCGTCGACCAGCTCGACGGTGCCGTCGCGGACGATGTAGTCCACGTCACGGTGCAGCAGGGCGTGCGCGTGCAGCGCAACGTTGACCGCGGAGAGCTGCTCGACGTGTTCCTCGTCGTACAGGTCGATGCCGAGCTTGGCCTCGATGGCGGCCAGGCCGGCGGAGGTGAAGGCGACGCTGCGGCCATCCTCCGCGACCGTGTAGTGCTTGCCCTTGCGCAGGCCACGCACCTGTGCGGCGGCGGCGTGCACCGGGTCCTGCTCGCCCGGCACCGCGCCGGCCAGGACCATCGGCACCCGCGCCTCGTCGATCATGATCGAGTCGGCCTCGTCGACAATCGCGGTGGACAGCGCCGGCTGCACCCGGTCCTCCACGTCGGTGACCAGCTGGTCGCGCAGGTAGTCGAACCCGGCCTCGCTGACCGAGACGTAGGTGACGTCGCAGGCGTACGCGTCGCGTCGCTCCTGCGGGGTGGAGGCCTCGTTGACCCAGCCGACGGTGAGGCCGAGCAGGGTGTAGACCGGCTCCATCCACTGGGCGTCGCGGCGGGCCAGGTAGTCGTTGATGGTGAGCACGTGCACCGGGCCGTTGCCGAGTCGGACGTGCCCGTACGCGGCGATCGTGGCGGTGAGTGTCTTGCCCTCACCGGTGGCCATCTCGGCGACCTTGCCGGAGAGCAGCGACATCGCGCCGAGCAGCTGCACGTCGTACGGCCGCTGGTCGAGGCCCCGGCGGGCGGCCTCGCGGCCGACGGCGCAGATCTCCTCGTAGCCGGTGGCGGCGCCGGCGGCCTCGGTCAGCTCGGCGTCGTCGAGCGCGGCGAGCTCGTCCGCGCGCGCCTCGATAGCCGGCAGCAGTTTCTCCAGCGGAGCAAGATCCACGGTCGAACCGGGGCGCTGGAGGAACCGCCGGAACTTGCTCTTGAACCGTTGCGACACACCCATGAGCGGCAACGGTACGCGATTCGGGCCGGCATGCGGGGCCCGGCCGCCGACAAGTTGGCGGATCGGACGGGCTCAGCCGACCAGTAGCTGGTGGGCGGCCAGCTCACGGTAGAGCGGGTCGGTCGCGGTCAGCTCGGCGTGGGTGCCGACGGCGACCACCCGACCGCTGTCGAGGACCACGATCTGGTCGGCGTCGACCACGGTGGCGAGCCGGTGCGCCACGATCAACAGCGTCCGGCGGACGGCCACCGCGTCGATGGCCCGGCGCAGCGCGGCCTCGTTGCGCGAGTCGAGGTTGCTGGTGGGCTCGTCGAGCAGCAGCACCGGCGGGCCGGCGAGCAGGGCACGGGCGATGGCCAGCCGCTGCCGCTCACCCCCGGAGAGCAGCACCCCGCCCTCCCCCACCTGGACGTCCAGCCCTTCGGAGGTGCGGTGCGCCAGGTGCGCGAGGTTGACCTCGTCGAGGACCTCGCGAAGCCGGTCGTCGGTGGCGTCCGGCGTGGTGATCAGCAGGTTCTCCCGGAGTGTGCCGGCCAGCACGGGGGCCTCCTGCTCGACGTAGCCCAGCCGGGCCCGCAGCGCGTCGCGGGGCAGATCCCGAACGTCGGCGCCGTCGAGTCGGACCGCGCCGGCGCTCACCTCGTAGAAGCGTTCGACCAGCGCGAGCAGTGTCGACTTGCCAGCACCGGAGGGGCCGACCAGCGCGGTACGGGTGCCGGTGGGCACCGTGAAGCTGACCTCGTGCAGCACCGGCTCGCCGCCCGGGTAGCCGAACCCCACCCGGTCGAACTCGATCATCGGCGCGGGCCGCCGCGGGCTGGTCGTCTCGACGGCGGGCGCCGGCCGGTCCGCCGCGCCCTCCGCGGGCACGGCGAGGATCTCCTCGATCCGCTGGAGGGCGCCCAGGCCGGACTGCAACTGGGTGTACGCCCGCAGCACCTGACCCAGCGGCAGCGCCAGCAGGAACAGGTACATGACGAAGGCGACCAGGTCGCCGACCGAGATCGCCCCGGCGGCGACCCGCGCCCCGCCGATGCCGAGCACCAGCAGGAACGCCCCCTGCACGGTGATCGAGCCGATCGGGCCGACCACCGACTGCACCCGTGCCACCCGCAGCCCGGCCGTGTACGCCTCCCGGGCGCTGCCGGTGACGGTCTGCGTCTCCCGGGCCTCGGCGCGGCTGGCCCGGATGGTCCGGGCCGCCGAGATGGCCCGCTCCACGGCCGAGGTCATCTCCCCGATCCGCTCCTGGGCGCGAAGGACCGGCCGGTCGGCCTGGCCGCGCTGCTGCCGTACCTGCGTGAGCACCGCGGCACCCTGGTCGTGGTGGGTGTGTTGTCGCTGCTCGGCGCGGCGGCGTCGCTGGCGCAGCCGCTGCTCACCCGGTCGGTGCTCGACCGGATCGGCGACGCCCACCCGGTCTCCGCGCTGGTGACGCTCCTCGTGGTCCTCGTGGTGCTCGGCGCGGCCATCGGCGGGCTGCGCGACTACCTGCTGCAACGCACCGCCGAAGGGTTGGTGCTGGGCACCCGCCGCCGGCTCGCCGCTCACCTGCTGCGGCTACCCATCGCCGAGTACGACAGCCGACGCACCGGCGACCTGCTGTCGAGGGTCGGCTCGGACACCACACTCCTGCGCGCGGTCGTCACCTCCGGGCTGTTCGAGACGGTCACCGGGGCGGTGACGGTGGTCGGCGCCGGCACGGCCATGGTGCTGCTCGACCCGCTGCTCTTCGGCATCACACTGCTCGGCGTGGCACTCGGGCTCGGCTTCGCGCTGACCTTCGTCCGCCGCGTGCGGGCGTTGGCCCGGGCCGGTGCCGACCGGCCGGTCCTTCGCGGTGCCGACCGGCCGGTCCTTCGCGGTGCTCATGCCGGGAACGGTAGTCCGCCGCGTCATCCACCCGGGCGGGGTCCGGGCCGACAAGGGTCGCCCGGGCGGTCCGGCACCCGCCCGGGGTGCGCTCAGGCGGACAGCACCACCTGGAGTTCCTGACGTCGACGGTCGGCCAGGTCGGTGAGCAGTGTGGGTGCCTCGTCGAACGGCACCACCGCCGAGACGAGGTGCTTGCGGACCGTGTCCCCGTACGCGCGGAGCAGGTCGACGGTCTCGGCGGAGAGCCGTTCGCGGTCCCAGGTGGGGGCGAGCCCGCGGGGCACCCGACCGATCTGCGCGCAGCGCAGCGAGAGGCCGTTGTGGTGGAACTCCTCGCCGAGCCGGACGGCGTCCGCGCCGTCCTGGTAGAAGGCCAGGTCGATCACGGTGCCCTGGGGGCGCAGCAGCCGCAGGGCGAGCTGCAACGCCCAGGCCTGCCCCCGGCACTGGAACACCACGTCGGCGCCCCGGTCGCCGGCGGTGTGCGCCCAGCGGGTCTTGAGCACGACCGCCGGGTCGTCCGCCTCCGGGTCGAGGGTTTCCAGGCCGAGCGCCTCGGCGGCGTGGCGGCGGTGCGGGGTGGGGTCGAGCACCACCACCGAGGCGGCGCCGTGACGCTTGGCGAACAGCGCCGTCAGCAGCGCCACCACACCGGCGCCGACCACGGCGACGCGCCGGCCGCGTACCCCGTCACCGAGCGTGCGGACGTCGGCGCCGTGCAGGTCGGCGGCCGCGTGCAGGAGGCCGTTGGCGCAGATCGGGCCCATGTGCGCGACGTAGACGCCGAGCAGCGGGTCCAGGTCCTCGGGCAGCGGCACGAACCGTTCGGCGACCGGGTCGGCCAGCCAGCCGGTCCGGTGCCCGTAGGTCATGGCGCCGACAGTGCCCACCGCGACGGCGGGCGTCTCGCTCTCCACCACGCGGCCGACCTGCATGTAGCCCAGCCGGGTCACCGGGTACGGGGTGCTCGCCGCGCCCGGCTGGAACAGGCCCAGGTCGGCGTTCCAGGTGACGTTCAGGTAGGGGTTCGTGCCCTTGACGTAGCTCAACTCGGTGCCGGCGGAGACGCCACTGAAGAGCGTCTCGACCCGGAACGTGCCGGGGCGCAGCGGGGCGGCGTCCTGCTCGACCAGCTCGACCTGGCCGGGACCGGTGACCACCACGACCCGGTCACGCATCGACTGTCACCCCCGTACGCAGCGCCGCCGGGGCGGTCGGGGTGGCGAGTCGTACGGTCGTGCCGGTGCGGGCCGAGTCGGCCACCGCTAGGGCCAGCCGCTGGGTCGCGAGGGCCTCGGCGTACGGGACGCGCACGTCGTCGCCGACGCCCCGGACGGCGTCGACGAAGGCGCGGTCCACCGCCACCCGGGCGGCCTCCGGGTCGGCGGGCACGTGTCGTTCGCCGTCGGCGTCGCGGATCGACAGGCCGTCCTCGGTGAGGGCGAGGGCCAGCCCGTCGGCGAGGATCTCCAGGCCGGCGCGGTGCTTCCAGCCGAGCACGCAGGCCGCGCTGAGGGTGCCGACCGCCCCGTCGGCGAAGCGCAGCACGGCGGTCGTCACCGAGTCGATGTCGGCGCCGTCGACCGCCGGCGGGGTGCCGTTGCCGTACGCGGTGACCTCGGTCACCTCGCCGGCCAGCACCCGGACCAGGTCCAGCACGTGGGCGGCCTGCTCGACCACCGGGCCGCCGGAACGGTCCCGCCGCGACCACCAGGCCACCGGGGGCACCTTGTCCAGCCAGGCGCCGCTGACCATCCGGACGGGACGGTCGGCGAGCAGTTCGCGGGCCTGGTCGAGCACGGTCAGGTACCGCCAGTGGTGGCCGACGGCCGTGCGCAACCCCCGGCGCGCGACCAGGTCGGCGATCCGTTCGGCGGTGCCCAGGTCGACCGCGACCGGCTTTTCCACGAACATCGGCACCCCGGCCTCGACCAGCGCTTCCTCGGCGGGGCCGTGCGCGAACGGGGGCACACAGACGTACACCGCGTCGGGGCTGGTGGCCAGCAGCTCGGCGATGTCGGCGCAGACCCGCGCACCGTGCGGCGTGGCCAGCGCGGACGCCGCCTCCGGCGCGACGTCGGTGACCCCGACCAGTTCGACGTCGTCGAAGCCGGACAGCACGCGCGCGTGACGTTGTGCCACTCCGCCGGCTCCGACCAGACCAACTCGGCACTGACGCATTCGTCACCCCTTCGAAGACATTTCATGTGCGGTGGGAGCAGTCCCCCGGGGTGTGCGCAATCAAACGTTCATCCCCCGGGAACGCACTGGCGTCACCTCTGTGATCAAGCTGTTGCCAAGAAAGCGGTTAACGCGTGGCAGGGAATGGGAACAACCAAATTCGGTTTTTCCACGCACGAATGGAGGGGTGCCCGTGCGGGATGCGACATCGAGCGTTTCACCGGTGGTGGAGGCGTGGGCCACGTATCGGACGACGACGACGGGCGACTGGCCGACGCGTCGGCTGATGCGGGCCAAGGGCGAGACCCGGGTCAGCGTGGTACTGCCGGCGCGCAACGAGGAGGCCACCGTCGGCGCGATCGTGTCGACCATCCGAGAGCACCTGATGGATCGGGTCGCCCTGGTCGACGAGCTGATCGTGGTGGATTCGCGCTCGACCGACCGCACGGCGCAGGTGGCTCGGGCCGCCGGCGCGGAGGTTGTCAGCCAGGACGCGATGACCCGGGGGCTGCCCCGGCTCACCGGCAAGGGCGACGCCCTGTGGGCCGGACTGGCCGCCGCCGAGGGGGACGTGGTGGCGTTCATCGACGCCGACCTGCGGGAGTTCCGGCCGCACTTCGTGACCGGGCTGCTCGGCCCGCTGCTCACCGACTCCTCGGTCGACTTCGTGAAAGGGTTCTACCACCGGCCGTTGGTCGGTGCCGCCAGCGTCGAGCAGGACGGCGGAGGCCGGGTGACCGAGCTGATGGCCCGGCCGCTGCTCAACCTGTTCTGGCCCGAGTTGGCCGGTTTCGTGCAGCCCCTCGCGGGTGAGTACGCGGGCCGCCGGGACGTGTTGGCCCGGGTGCCGTTCGTGTCCGGGTACGGCGTGGAGACGGCCATGATGATCGATCTGCTCGACCTGGTCGGCCTGGACGCGATGGCGCAGGTCGACCTCGGCGAGCGCAAGCACCGGCACCAGGACACGGCGGCGTTGGGACGGATGTCGGCGCAGATCATGTTGACGGCCTGGTCCCGGTTGCAGCGGCGCGGCTGGGCGACCCCCGGGTTGACGCCGGAGTCGTTGCTGACCCAGTTCCGTCGCGGCGGCTCGGACACCCTGCCCAACCTGGACCGCGAGATCGTGGTCACCGACGTGTCCATCGAGGAACGCCCGCCGCTGGCCGAGCTGCGCCACCGGGTGCCACGCCGACGGGTCGCCGCCGCGTGAGCGCGAGGAGTGAGCCGGTCCTGCGAGCCCCGCAGTCACGAACCAACTGCTCCGTGAGCGCGAGGAGTGAGCCGGTCCTGCGAGCCCCGCAGTCACGAACCAACTGCTCCGTAGACGCGAGAGAGGGACGAGCCGGATGAGCCTGACCGTGCTGATGAACGCCGGGCCGTGGCTGTCCGTGCCACCGCCCGGCTACGGCGGGATCGAGAACGTGATCGCCACGCTCGTGCCGGAGCTGCGCCGACTCGGCGTACGGGTGGTGCTCGCCTCGGTGGGCAGCAGCACCCTTCCGGTCGACGAGCGGGTGTCGGTGTTCGCCGACGGGCAGTTCGCGTCGTTGCAGCGGCCGTACAACCAGGTTTGTGGTGTCGCCCAGGCGCACCTGGCCGGCGTGGTCCGTGAGCTGCACTCCCGTGACGACATCGATCTGGTGCACGACCACGTGGAGGCGGTCGGTCTGGCCACGCTCGCCGCGATGGGACCGGCTGGCCCGCCGACCCTGCACACCCTGCACTGGGACCTGGCCAAGCACCCGGCGCTCTACGGCAGCCTGGACGGCGGCGACCGGGTCCGGGTCAACGGGGTGTCCGCGTCGCAGCTGGCCCGGGCGCCGCTGGCGCTGCGGGAACACTCGGTGGGGCACGTGCACCTGTCCACCCCGCTCGCCGTCGACGCCGACCGTCGACCCCGACCGGAGAAGGGTGAGCACCTGCTCATCCTGGGCCGGATCAACCCGGGCAAGGGCCAGGACGTGGGTGTCCGACTGGCCCACCGGGTCGGGTTTCCGCTGGTGCTGGCCGGCCCGGTGGGTCCGTACCACCGACCGGCCGACCTGGCCGCGGCCGGCGACGAGGCCCGGCAGAACCCGGACGTGCGGTTCTTCCTCGACGAGGTGGCCCCGCACGTCGACGGTGACCTGGTCCGCTGGGTGGGCACGGTGGCCGGCCAGGAGCGGGACGACCTGCTCGCGAGCGCCCGCGCGTCGCTGTTCCCGCTGCGGTGGGAGGAGCCCGGCGGCACGGCGGTGGTCGAGTCGCTCGCCCTGGGTACGCCGGTGGTGGCGACCTCCCGGGGCTGCCTTCCGGAGTTGATCGAGCACGGCCGCACCGGGCTGCTCACCGCCGAGGAGGAGGAGTTGGGCGATCTCGTGCTCGCCGGCGACCTGCTCGACCCGGACGAGTGCCGGCGGGTGGCCGCGCAGCGGTTCACCCCGGCGGTGATGGCCCAACGCTACGTGGAGCTGTACGAGCGGGTCCGCGACCTGTCGCGCGCGCCGAGGCTGCTGCCGGCCTGATCGCGGCGGCGTTTGCCGGCGGCGGCAACGGGTAGCCGGCAGCGCTCGTACCCGCCGTCGCAGCGAGGAGCCGGGGAATGGTCGGACCGATGGCCCACTCCCGGGCCCGACCCAACCCGGCCGACGGCAAGGCGCCGGTCCGGCGTGCCGCGTCGACGGTGGGGGTGCTGTTCCTGCTGATCGGCGTGCTCGGCTTCGTACCCGGGATCACCAGTGGGATGCACGACCTGCGCTTCGCCGGCCACGGCTCGGGCGCGTACCTGTTCGGGGTCTTCCAGGTGTCGGTGCTGCACAATCTGGTGCACCTGGCGTTCGGAGTGGCGGGCCTGGTGCTGGCGCGGACGGTCGCCGGGGCCCGGACGTTCCTGATCGGCGGCGGTGCCGTCTATCTGGTGCTCTGGCTCTACGGTCTGGCGGTGGACCATGACACCGGGGCGAACGTGCTGCCGGTGAACGACGCCGACAGTTGGCTGCACCTGGGCCTTGGCGTCGGCATGATCGCGTTGGGCGTCCTGACCGGCAGGCCCCGGCCGTGACCTGCGTCATCGCGGCCGGTCGGCCGCCCCACTCCGCCGGTGGTCCGGTTTGACGGCGGGCGGCCACGGGTAGTGGGGAGCTCCCGACCCAGCAGCGAATCGAGGGCGCGATGTCGAGCCGGATCACCTGCGAGGTGCGCACCACGGCACCGGTGGCGGTCGTCCGACTCGCTGGTGCGCTGCATCTGGGCACCATGCGCTCGGTGCACCGGGCGCTCAGCGACGCGCTCGTCGACCAGCCGGAGGCGTTGGTGGTCGACATGGCCGAGGTGAGCGTGGAGGACCGCCTCGCGCTGTCCGTCTTCGCCGCGACCGCGCGCCGCGCCGAGGAGTGGCCGGCCGTGCCGGTGGTGCTCTGCGCCCCGTCGCCGGTCGCCGCGCGCTGGCTGGCCGAGTCGACCACCTGCCGCGTGGTCCCGGTGACCGCGGACTGCGCGGAGGCCACCCGGATGGCGAGCGCCACGCTGCGGATGCGGGCCCGGTTGGAGCCGGTGGCCGAGGCGTGCCGGCGGGCCCGGGAGCTGGTCACCGACGCGTGCGCCCGGTGGAACCTGCCCGAGGCGGCCGGACCGGCCGCGTTGGTGCTGAGCGAGCTGGTCGGCAACGTGGTACGCCATGCCGGCACCCCGATGCAGGTGACGGTGACCCTGCGCCGGCCGTACCTGCACCTGGCGGTGGTGGACGGCAGCTGCGCGCAGGCGAAGCCGGGCGGGACGGACCTGCACGCCGAGGGTGGCCGGGGGCTGATGTTGGTCCGGGAACTGGCCCAGCGCTGGGGCAGCGTGCCGGCCGGTCAGGGCAAGGCTGTCTGGGCGATGCTGCCGGCAACCTGAGTGTTCGGGCGCTTGCGCCCGGTACCAGCGATCTGACCGAATTTACCGCTCTGGCCTGGTTACATGGTGCGAGGGTCGGGTAGGCACGCCCGTCCTTTCTGCCGTCACGACGGGGTGAGCAGCCATGCCCAAGCGGGTAACCACGGAACCCCGAGACCGGGGCCCGGCGATCCTGGCACCGGCCCGGTTCGGGGGGTTCCCGGGAGCGGTACGAGCACCGATCCCCGGCAACTCGTTGATCAAGTTCCTGGCCACGACCGACCACAAACAGATCGGCCTGCTGTACCTGCTGACCTCCTTCGGGTTCTTCGTGGTGGCCGGGCTGCAGGCGATGGTGATGCGCGCGGAGCTGGCCCGACCGGGGATGCAGTTCCTCTCCTCCGAGCAGTACAACCAGCTGTTCACCTCGCACGGCGCGGTGATGCTGCTGCTGTTCGCCACACCCGCGGCGTTCGGGTTCGCCAACTTCATCGTCCCGATCCAGATCGGCGCGCCGGACGTGTCGTTCCCCCGTCTCAACGCGCTCGCCTACTGGCTGTACCTGTTCGGCGGGCTCATGGTGATCGGTGGGTTCATCACCCCGGGGGGCTCGGCGGACTTCGGCTGGACCGCGTACAGCCCGCTCAGCGATGTGGACCACAGCCCCGGCGTGGGCGCGAACATGTGGGTGCTCGGCCTGGTCGTCTCCGGCCTGGGCACCATCCTCGGCGCGGTCAACCTGATCACCACGATCCTCACCCTGCGCGCACCCGGGATGACCATGTTCCGGATGCCGATCTTCACCTGGAACATGCTGTTCACCAGCGTTCTGGTGATCCTCGTCTTCCCGCTGCTGGCCGCCGCGCTGCTGGCGTTGTCGGCCGACCGGTTGCTCAACGCGCACGTGTACGACCCGGCGACCGGCGGGCCGATGCTCTGGCAACACCTGTTCTGGTTCTTCGGCCACCCCGAGGTGTACATCATCGCGTTGCCGTTCTTCGGCATCATCACCGAGATCATCCCGGTCTTCTCCCGCAAGCCGCTCTTCGGCTACACCGGGATCGTGCTGGCCACCGTCGCGATCACCGTGCTGTCCATGACGGTGTGGGCGCACCACATGTTCGCCACCGGTCAGGTGCTGCTGCCGTTCTTCAGCATCCTCAGCTATCTGATCGCGGTGCCGACCGGCGTGAAGTTCTTCAACTGGATCGGCACCATGTGGAAGGGGCAACTCACCTTCGAGACGCCGATGCTGTTCGCCATCGGCTTCCTGGTCACCTTCCTGCTCGGTGGCCTCACCGGGGTGCTGCTGGCCAGCCCGCCGGCCGACTGGCACACCCACGACAGCTACTTCGTGGTGGCGCACTTCCACTACGTGGTGTTCGGCACCGTGGTCTTCGCCCTGTTCGGCGGCTACTACTTCTGGTGGCCGAAGATGACCGGGCGACTGCTCGACGAGCGACTCGGCAAGGCGCACTTCTGGACGATGTTCATCGGCTTCCACGGCACCTTCCTGGTGCATCACTGGCTGGGCAGCGAGGGCATGCCGCGCCGCTACGCCGACTACCTGCCCACCGACGGCTTCACCACACTGAACACGATCTCCAGCATCTTCGCCTTCATCCTGGGGCTGTCCACCCTGTTCTTCATCTACAACGCCTGGAAGTCCTGGCGGTACGGGGCGGTGGTGACCGTGGACGACCCGTGGGGCTTCGGCAACTCGTTGGAGTGGGCCACCAGTTGCCCTCCCCCGCTGCGTAACTTCGACCGGATGCCGCGGATCCGGTCCGAGCGTCCCGCGTTCGACCTGAAGTACGGCCCGCTCGTCGCCGACCTAGGCCGGGACCTGCCGCAGCGCACCACGAAGCCGCCGCAGCAGTTCGCCGAGGAGTTGCGGTTGGAGCACCACGCCCCGGAGTCGCCGGCCGCCGAGGGCGCGCACGGCGCCCGCGAGGCCGCCGAGTTCCAGCCGGCGCCGCGCTCCGGCGCGCGCCCGGTGGACGTGCCGGAACCCGAGGGAATACGGCGTCCGAGCTTTGAGCAGAGCGACGCGCCCGAGGACAGCGAGGACGCGCCCAAGCCGCACGAGCGCTGGCGTCACCCGCACGGTGACGACAACCCCGAGAAACGCTGATCGGCGTACGCCGAGAGGGCCGACACCCGGCGGGTGTCGGCCCTCGTCGTTCGTGTTCCCGACCGCGGCGCTCCGGTCGAGGCCGGGCGGCTCGGTCCCTGCCGGCGGCTCAGTCCCTGCGCCGGCTTGATCCCTGCGGCGGCTCAGTCGCGGGCGGGGGCCAGGCCGGCGGCGGTGAGCGAGCGGCGTACCGCGGGCTGCACCCGGGTGAGCCGCAGCGGCACCCCGGTCCGCTCCGCGGCGTCCCGTCCGGCCATCAGGGCGGCGATCCCACCGGCGTCGAACCCACCCGCGCCGACCAGGTCGACGACCACCTCGCTGGGCTGGCCGGTGACGGCCTCCAGCATGGCCCGCCGCAGTTGGTCCGCGCCGTCGCGGTCGATCTCCCCGCCGACCTCGACCACCACCCGGTCGCCGTTCTGCTTGACCGAGATCCGGGTCTTGCCCGGGTCGGGTTCGGCCGCGCCGTTCTGCCACGGCGGCGGCGCGTCGGCGAGCATCCCCTGACGCAGCCAGGTGAGTGCGCGCGACAGCAACCGGGACACGTGCATCTGCGAAATGCCGAAGCGGGCGGCGATCTCCGCCTGGGTCTGGTTGCCGTAGAAGCGCATGGCCAGGATGCGCCGCTCCCGCCAGGGCAGTCGGTGCAGCAGACCGCTCACCGTGACCCGGTCGTCGACCGACTCCAGCGCGTTGTCCGATTCGCCGACCAGGTCACCGAACTCCGCCGAGCTCTCCCCGCCCACCGGGGCGTTGAGCGAGGCCGGGCTGTAGCCGGCCGCCGACTCCAGCGCGGCGAGGATCTCCTCCTCCGGGGTCTCCAGTCGGGCCGACAGCTCGGCCACCGACGGGGCCCGGGACAGCTCGCTGGTCAGCGCGGCCGTCGCCTGTCCCACCTCGAGGATCAGGTCCCGCAGCCGGCGGGGCACGTGCACGCCCCAGGTGCGGTCCCGGAAATGCCGTTTGATCTCGCCCACGATCGTGATCGCGGCGTACGCGGTGAACGACCCCCGTTCCGGGTCATACCGGTCGACGGCGTTGACCAGCCCCAGCCGGGCCACCTGCTCCAGGTCCTCCAGGGGCTCCCCACGACCGCGGTACCGGCGGGCCAGCCGCCCGGCGAAGGGCAACGCGAAGCGCACCAGGTCGTCGCGGGCCTCCCCCCGACGCTCGGGCGGCAGCCCTTCGATCCGGGCCGCGTACGCCAGTGCCGCCGCGTCGAGGTCCTCCAGACCCCGATCGGTGGGTGGTGGTGTGGTCGTGGTCGTACTCGTCTGTCCGAACATCCGCGCCTCCCTCAGGAAGGTCCCCCGCCCGGATCGGGAAACCGGTCGTGCGCGTGGTCGAGCCACGCACCGGGCCGGAAAAGTGGGTCAGTGACTGGGATGCCAGCGGGCGACAACGCGTCCACGCAGCGCAATCAGGCCGTCGCAGCCAGCGATGTTCCCGCTCCGTAGGTACTCAATCACGGGACCCCGGGTTCGCGAGGATGTTTCGGCGTGCTCCGTCTCAGGAGACCAACAACCCCTGGTGGCCGCCGCTGTCGCTGAGCACGGCGAGGGCTTCGTCGGCCCGCAGCGGGGGCGGGACGGGGAGGTCGTACGGCTGGGCACGCAGGACCTCGGTGGCCCGGCGGGTGGGCACGGACGTCACCGGGTAGCCGCGCGCGGTGGTCCGGTCCAACGCCCGACGCCGCTGCCCGAACCCGGCCACGGCCAGCCACTGCGGCAGCCCGGCCAGGGCTGGTGAACGCATCCCGGGAGGCTCGGGCAGCACGTCCACCGAGCTGAACGCCTCACTGCCGGCCAGCCACCACTCGGCCTCGTCGACGCTGCGGCGGGTGGCGTTCTCGCACCAGTACGGCACCAGCCCCGCCCGCATCACCTGCCACGGGTCGAGCAGGCGCCCGCATTCCACCACCAGCCGGTTACCGGTCTTTCCGGCGGCGCGCAGCCACCGCCGGTACAGGTCGGCGACGGCGGCGCTCAGTGCCGCCGGGCGGGGCACCAGCACCCGGCGCAGCGGGTGCTGGTGGCGTGTCGACCAGTCCCGCGCGGCCAGCTCGAAGCCCTCGTCGACGCCGTGCTCGGCGGTGCCGGACGACACGGTCACCTCCGGCGGCGCCCACCGGGTCGCGTCGCCGCCGACGGAGCGCAGCACCTGCCGCAGCGCGTGGCTGTCCGGGTGGAAGTCCACCGGGTCGAGCCCGCTGGCCGGGCAGCCGACCTGGAAGCTGTGCCCCGGACCTAATTCCCGGACCGGCCAGGTTCGCGCGTCGCGGACCAGCAGCACGGGGGCGCCGGGGAGTAGCCGGTCGGCCAGAAACCGCGTGTACGCGGCCGGCAGCGCCCTCCACGAGGCGGCCAGCGCGACGGTGGCCCCGGTCAGCGGGCCGCGGCTGGCCGGGCAGTGCACCTGCCGCAGGTGCAGGTCGGCGTTGCCGGCGAGCAGCCGGGTGGCCAGTGCCGCACCGTGGTCCAGTGCGTCCGCCGGGCGGTCCACCGCGCCGTCGGACCAGTGCACTGTCATCTCGAAGCTGGCCGGCAGCCAGGGCACGCCGAGAGCCACCGCCAGGTGCGCCAGGCCACCGTGCGGAGAGCCGATCAGCACCCCGGGGTAGCGCCGGCGGGGGTACTGGTCGACGAACCAGCGGGCGACCCGGGCAGCGTCCACCTCGTCTACCTGGGCGACGGTGAGCGCGACCCGTCCGGCGGCCCGGGTGACCGCGGCCCGGCGTACCGGTTCCGGAGCCCCGGGAAAGCGCGACGTGGGCCCGGTGTGCCCGAGGTCGGCGCAGTCCGCTCCGCGCAGCGCGCGGGCGGTGGCGGCGACCAGCACCCGGGCCGCGCTGCCCGCGGCCACGACCCGGTCGCCGGCCAGACCGGCGCCATCGGCCGTGAGCCCCTTGTGCACCTTGTGCACCGGCCCCACCTTGCCTCGTTCGCTCACCACGCGGCCCGGCTTCCCGTCCCGATGGGGTTCAAACGGGGCATCACCCACCCGGCGGCACATTCCGCTGGTCAGAGGGGTGCGCCGGTCATCAATGGCGTTCGGTCACTCGGGTTTCGGTGGGGCCAGGGCGGGCACTTCCGGGTCCATGGGCACCGACGACACCAGCGAGCCAGCCGCCGCCACGATCACCCCGTACGAGGACGGACCGTTGCTGGTCCGGGGCGACTTCGCGTTGGTCACCCCGGACGGCGAGCGGATCGACGCACGCCGGGGCACTGTGGCGCTGTGCCGTTGCGGCAAGTCGGCGCTCAAGCCGTTCTGCGACGGCACCCACAAGGCGATCCGGTTCCGGGCGGGCACCACCCGCGAGGGCTGACGACCCGACGACGCCCCATCACGCTCCGTGGGCGCGCTCCGGCAGGCCCGACCACCACGCCGCCCTCTTCTCTGCGCACGCCCTGCTCAGCGCAGGCTCGCCGTCCGGGCCCATCCCCCACCCTCGCCGCCTTTGCTCTGCACCCACCCAGGCACCAGGCACGGTCCGTAACCGTCGCCTCGGTGGGTGCAAAGCAAAGGACGAAGCGAGGGCCCTACGTCTGAGCGGGCGACGGCGCCACCCCACCGGCTTCCAGCGCGGCCAGCGCGCGGCCAGCGCGCGGCACCGCCGACAGCGCGCGGCAGCGCAGCCGGTGCACGGCCAGCGCGGCGGCGGCCCGGTCAGACGAGCGCGGTCGGGGCCGGCGGGGCGACCACGGCCGGTGGGGTCATCGGGGTCGACGCGACGAGGGAGACGGTCGGCGGCAAGGCCGGCGGAGCAGGTGGCCGCAGGGAACTGCGACCGGCGGCCCAACTGTCCAGCAGGTGCTCGGCGAACAACCGGTCCAGCGCGAGCCCGGCCGCCGCGCCGAACAGCACGTCGGGGGCGAGGGCCGGCTCGACGGCGACCAGGCCGCCGCACATGTCGTGGGCGGCGATCTGTTCGTGCACCGCGTCGGCCTCGACGTGTTCGTCGTAGAAGCGGGTGGCCACCTCGTCGAAGCCCAGCCGGCGCAGCCCGTTGCCGTAGCGACGGTTCGGCAGCGAGGAGGTCATCTCGAACGCGGCGAGGTGCCCCAGCAGCGCGCCGCGCAGTCGCCGGTGCAGGCCGAACAGCGACATCAGGTTGTTGGTGGCCAGGGTCACCGCCGGAACGGCGTCCAGGTGGGCGGCGTACCCGACGTCCAGCCCCAGCCGGCCGAGGGTGCTGCGGAACAGCTCGGCGTGCATCCGGTCCAGCCGGCCGTTGCCGTACTCGTCGGTCTGGATCTCCACGAGCGCGGCCTTGGCCGGGCCACCGAGGCGGGGCAGCGCCCAACTGTGCGGGTCCGCCTCGCGCAGGTGGTACACCGAGCGGTGTACGACGAACTCGCGGAACTGGGCGAGGTCGGCGCGTCGCTGGAGGTTGGCGGCCAGCGACGGTCCGTCGTCGGCCGCGACCACCTCGGCCAGGCCGGCGGCCACCCCGGCGGCGGGCACCACCGGCGTGCCGACCAGCCGGCGCAGCGCCGCCTCGAAGAGCCGTTCGCAGTGGACGCGCAGGGCGAGCAGCGTCGGCTGCCACTCCCACGACTCGTCGACACCGAACCAGCCCCGGTAGTGCAGCTCGTAGCAGAGGAACAGGGTCAGCTGTAGGTCCTCGTCGGTGATCGGGTCCGCCGGGTCGAGGTCGACGCCGAGACCGGTCGGCAGGTCGTGCGGCGGACGCCGCAGTGCCTCGACCACCGCCGCGGAGAGCGGGCCGCGCGGCCGCGGAAGGGTCGCGGGACCGAAGCGGCGGTCAGCGGACTCGGACATGGGACCTCCAGCGTCGTCGGGCCGCTTCTGATGCCCTGGCCAGGAGCGACTAAACGAAGTCCTCGGCGTTCACGGTGACCTCGACCTGCTCCCGGACCTTCCGGGCGGGAGCACCGTCGGCGTACAGACCCCGCAGGTCGGCGAACGCCGGCTCCGGCGGCGCCAACGACACCGCCGGGTCGACGACCGCCTCCAGTACGCAGGGACGGTCCGCCGCGAGGGCCTCGTCCCAGGCGGCGCCCACCAGTTCCGGGCGGTCCACCCGCACCCCGTGCAGCCCGAGCAGTCGGGCCCAACCGGCGTACGGGACGTCAGGGCGGCGACGGGTCGAATCCGACGGCGCCAACCCACCGCCCATGCCGCCCTGGTCCCGGTTGTTGAGCACCAGCACCACCAGGCGAGGGTCCCGCCACTGCTGCCAGTGGTTAGAGACGGTGATCAGCTCGGCGAGCCCGTTGAGCTGCATCGCCCCGTCGCCGACCAGCGCGACCACCGGCCGGTCGGGGGCGGCGAGCTTGGCGGCCACCGCGTACGGTAGGGCGCAGCCCATCGAGCCGAGCGTGCCGCACAGTTGGGCGTTCACCCCCGGTGGCAGGGTGAGGTGCCGGGCGTACCAGTAGAGGACCGAGCCGACGTCGACCGCGACGGCGCCGGTGCCCGGCATCCGGGCGGACAGCTCCTGGAGGACGAGTTGCGGGTTGACCGGGTCGGCGGGCGCGGCGACCCGCTCGGCGGCGACGTCCCGCCACCGGTCCACCGAGGCCTCCACCGTGGCCCGCCACCGCTGCTCGGGTTGGCCGCGCAGTCGGGTCAGCAGTGCCCGCAGGGTTTCGGCGGCGTCACCAACGAGCGGGACGTCGGCCGGGTAGCGGGCGCCGATCCGGCGACCGTCGATGTCGATCTGCACGGTTCGGGCCTGTTCCGGCATCGGGAAGTACTCGGTCCACGG
Source organism: Micromonospora sp. WMMD967 (assembly GCF_029626165.1). Lineage (NCBI taxonomy): Bacteria > Bacillati > Actinomycetota > Actinomycetes > Micromonosporales > Micromonosporaceae > Micromonospora > Micromonospora sp. WMMD967. Next base: position 4,737,953 of record NZ_JARUBK010000001.1, on the reverse strand, counting down.
GTCGTTGGTGCCGACCATCAGCAGCGTGTCGCAGCCGCCCATCAGTTCGGCCGCCGCCGGGGTGCCGACCTCGCCGAGGACACCGGTGTGGAACGGCAGTCGCTCGTCGAGCACCGGCTTGCCCAGCAGTGAGGTGGCCACGCCGGCACCGAGCCGATCGGCCACCTCGATGATCTCGGGGGCCGCGTCGCGACCACCCTGGCCGACCAGGATCGCCACGCGCTGGCCGCCGCCGAGCAGTTGGGCGGCGGCGTCGAGGTCCACGTCGTGCGGCAGCACCCGGGCCAGCGGCTCACCCGGGGTCGCCGAGACCACCCCGACGGCGGACGGCTGCAGGTCGGGCACCACGGCCTCCTGCAACTGCCGGGGCAACACCACACAGGTCGGGCTGCGGGTCGCCGCCGCCGTACGGAACGCCTGGTCCAGCAGCGCCGCCACGTCCTCCGGGCTGCGGCCGTACCGGACGAACTGGTTGCACACGTCCCCGAAGAGCCGGCTCAACCCGATCTCCTGGTGCGCGCCGCCGAGTGGCCCGGAGATGTCCTCCCCGACGATCGCGACCACCGGTTTACTGTCCAGCTTGGCGTCGTAGAGGCCGTTGAGCAGTTGGACGGCGCTGGGCCCCTGGGTGGCGAGGCAGACCCCGATGCCGCCGGTGAACTTGGCGTGCCCGGTGGCCATGAACGAGGCGGTCTCCTCGTGTCGCGCCGGGATGAACGCCGGTTCGCCGCCGGTGCTCTCCAACGCCTCGACCAACGGGGCGATCGCCGCCCCCGGGTAGCCGAAGGCGCGGGGTACCCGCCAGGCCAGGAGCCGTTCCACCACCACATCCGCGACGCGGCGCTCAGCCATTGCCGCGCCCCGGTGTGCTGGGGTCGACGTAGCGCAGCACCGCGCCGACGCCGTCGGTCAGCTCGGGCGCCTCGTCCGGGCCGAGCACGGTTAGCGCGGCATCGGTGCCGACGAGCGCCCGGACCAGCGCCGCGTCGGCGCGTACCCGTTGCGGGTCGTCCACCGACATGGCGGCGAGCTGGCCCGGGTCGACGGCGATCTCGGTGGGTTCCGCGCCGATCCACAGCTCGCCGTTGGCCGACGGGTCGTCCACGATGATCATCGTGTCCACCTGGTTGCGTTGCAGGGCCGAGACGACCGCGTCGAGACCGCCGCCCACGTCCTCCTGCACACCGAACTTGTCCAGCGTGGCGGCGATCCGCTGGTCGGCGACCTCCGCGATGGTCTGCACGGTCAGGTCGTCCAGCAGCGTCTGGTCGGCGCCGCCGGCGCGGGATCCGGCGTCGGTACGGACCACGAGGTCCTGCCAACGCTCCGGCATCTGCGCGGCGATCATGCCGGTGGCACGGACGTCACCGGCGACGACCACGACGTCCGCGCCGACCCGGTCGGCCAGGTCCGCGGTCGCGGCGGTGACGTCGCCGGCGTTCTGGTGCCAGGCCTCCATGGCAGCCCGTTGATACCGCGACTGGGACCAGCCGCCCGGCTTCGTCCGCCGTAGCGGGAACTCGTCGCGACCGGCGACGTGCGCCCGCCGGGGAACCCCGCCGGCGCTGACCGCCATGGCGTCGGCGCCCATCCGGTCGGCGATCACCCGCACCCAGGCCACCTGTTCGCCGCGCTGGGCGAGCAGCGGCATGACGTGTGGCAGCGGCGAGAAGCTGGCCAGGTCGCGCCGTGGCGGCGCGGACAGGTACTCGGAGAGCACCACCCGACCGTGACTGGCGAAGACCGCGAGGCCGTAGTCCCCGACCATCGGGTCGTGCCCACGGATCACCCGGTCCAGCGCGGCGATGCTCGCCTCGTCGGCCCCCTGGTCGGTCAGTTGACTCTGCAAGGCGCGCCAGCGCAGGTCCAACGCGGGATGGGCGTCCTCCGTGTCAGCGGAGGCGTCCAGGTACACCGAGCACCACGGCCCGGGACGGTCGTAGAGCGGGCGCAGGAAGGACAGCTGCATGCTCGACCCCTTTCCAGCTCGGCCCCCCGCTTACCCCTGTCGCCCGGGATGTCACCTCGCTGCCGTGAGCCCGTGACCAGGTTTCATTCACGTCGTTCAACCGAGGACGTCGATACGATCTGTGAACACAAGCGGACTCTCGGTGGTGGAAATGGACAGCGGACTCGATACCCGGCGCATCGTGCACCCGACGGAGCAAATCGTCACGGGGCGGCTGATCCGCCTGATGGACGGCTACACCCGCGAGGTACGCATCGGGCAGCCGGTGTTGGTGGCGGTGCTGGCGGCGGCGGCGATCGCCAGCCTGCCCGCCCTGCTGCTGCGCTCGCTCTTTTCGTTCGGCGGTGGCGGTGCCCGTCGCCGCTGGAAGCAGTTGAAGCAGGGCCCCGAATATCTGGTCACCCCGGTGCGACTGCGCAACACCGCCGGTCAGCTCTGCGAGGTGGAGCTGCACGGTCACCTGCCGCAGAGCGCGTTGCACCCGGCGGACCAGGTGCAACTCACGCTGCGTCCGCAACGGGACCCGGAGCTGCCGCCCCGGATCGAGCGGATCGTCAACCTGACCACCGGGCAACTGCTGACCCCGCGTACCGCGACGCTCTGGTCGCACCTCGGGCCGCCGTTGCTGCTGCAGGCTTTCCTGGGTGGGCTGTTGCTGGCCGGCGTCGTGGCCTGTTCCGCGCTGACCTGACCGTCCCGGACCGGATCAGACCTGAAGGATCAGCCCGGTCAGCCGACCGGCGCGGGCTCGCGGGCGGGCTGGCGGTCGACGCCGAGCATGCCCCGGCGGCGGGCCCAGCGCTCGAAGATCAGAGTGGCGAACGGCGGGACCGCACTGGCGAGGGCCACCGCCGTGGCCAGGAGGCTCCACCGGTGCAGCCGGGCCACGGCGAGCACCAGCAGGACGTACGCGACGAACAGGCCGCCGTGGATCGGCCCGAAGATCTTGACGCCCAGCTCGTTCTCCGGCGGGCCGTACTTGACCAGCATGCCGACCAGCAGAGCCAGCCAGGAGCAGGCCTCGGCGATCGCCGCCGCGACGAACAGCCGGGTCACCTTCTCGCGCATCCGCACGCCACCACCTCTCGGAGCCGCAATGCTATCGGGACGTGCTGACTGGGCTAGCAAGGCGTGCGGCTGGGTAGGAGAGGACCATCGGGTCTTCCCCCGCCCGCCGATGACGTGCGAGGTTAGGGGTGGCCAGCGGTGACAGGGTGGTGACCATGGGCGAGGACGTCGGCGTACGAACCTTCAGTCGAGAAGATCGGGCCCGCTATCGCGACAAGGTCCGCCGCTGTCTGGATGTCTTCGCGGAGATGCTGCGCGAGTCGCGCTTCGACGTCGACCGGCCGATGACCGGCGTGGAGATCGAGCTGAATCTCGTCGACGAGTCGTCGAACCCGACGATGCGCAACGCCGACGTGTTGGCGGCCATCGCCGACCCGAGCTTCCAGACCGAGCTGGGCCAGTTCAACGTGGAGATCAACGTGCCGCCGCGCCGGCTGACCGGCGCCGGCACCGCCGACTTCGAGGAGTACGTGCGGGCCAGCCTCAACGCCGCCGAGGTGAAGGCGCGGACGATCGGCGCGCACATGGTCATGATCGGTATCCTGCCGACGTTGCGTCCCGAGCACCTGACCGCCGAGACGCTCTCGGCCAACCCTCGTTACAAGCTGCTCAACGAGCAGATCTTCGCGGCTCGCGGTGAGGATCTGCCGATCGCCATCAGCGGCGTGGAACGGTTGGCGGTCACCGCCGACACGATCACCCCGGAGGCGGCCTGCACCAGCACCCAGTTCCACCTTCAGGTCAGCCCGCCCCAGTTCGCCGACTACTGGAACGCCGCCCAGGCGGTCGCCGGCATCCAGGTCGCGGTGGGCGCGAACTCGCCGCTGTTCTTCGGCCGGGAGCTGTGGCGCGAAACCCGCATCCCGCTGTTCCAGCAGGCCACCGACACCCGGTCGGAAGAGATCAAAGCCCAGGGGGTACGCCCCAGAGTCTGGTTCGGTGAACGCTGGATCACCAGCGTGTTCGACCTGTTCGAGGAGAACGTGCGGTACTTTCCGGCGTTGTTGCCGGTCTGCGACCCGGAGGATCCGGCGCAGGCCCTGGCGGCCGGTGAGGTGCCCAACCTCAACGAGTTGCGCCTGCACAACGGCACCGTCTACCGGTGGAACCGCCCGGTGTACGACGTGTCGCGCGGCCGGCCCCACCTGCGGGTAGAGAACAGGGTGCTGCCGGCCGGTCCGACGGTGGTGGACACCGTCGCCAACGGGGCGTTCTACTTCGGTCTGGTCCGGGCCCTGGCCGAGGCGGACCGGCCACTGTGGTCACAGATGTCGTTCAGCGCCGCCGAGGAGAACTTCACCAACTGCGCCCGGCACGGCATCGACGCGCAGGTGTTCTGGCCCGGCCTCGGTTACCTTCCGGTGAGTGAGCTGGTGCTGCGCCGGTTGCTGCCGCTGGCGCATCACGGGCTGGACCGGTGGGGGCTCGACCCGGCGGAGCGTGACCGGTTGCTCGGCATCATCGAGCAGCGCTGCCTGACCGGCCGCAACGGCGCGAGCTGGCAGGTGGAGACGCTGCACCGCCTGGAGTCCGCCGACCACCTGGACCGGCCGGAGGCGTTGCGTGAGGTGGTCCGTCACTACGTGGACCTGATGCACAGCAACCGCCCCGTGCACGAGTGGCCCATCCCCTGAGGCGTTGACGGCAGGCCGGCGACCACGTCGGCGCCGGTCCGCCCACGCCGTTCACCGCCCCCCGGGCGATCGATGCTTGTCGTACCCTGATGCGGCGCGGACATCGACGCCGATGAGGGGACCGCCTGTGAGCACATCCGGAAGTGACCGCATCCCGGCCCCGAGGTCCGCGGGCCGTTCCCTCTCCCGGCGGCATCTGCTGGGTGTCGGGGCGGCGGCCGCCAGCGGCACGTTACTGGTCGGCACGGCCACGGCGGCGCAGGCCGCGCCGGGCGGTCCCCGGCGGGTGCTACGCGCCCCGGTGCTGGTTCCCGGTGACCGGGTGCGGGTCGTCTCGCCCGGCCGGACCCCCGATCCCACGCTCATGGGTCGCGGCATCGAGATCCTGCGGAGCTGGGGCTTGGAGGTCGAGCTGGGCGAGCATGTCTACGCGAGGTACGGCTACCTGGCCGGCACCGACGCGCAGCGGCTGGCCGACCTGAACGCCGCGCTCAACGACCCGGGTGTACGAGCGGTCTTCGCTGCCCGGGGCGGTTACGGCACCCAGCGGATCGTGGACCAGATCGACGTCGCCGGTCTACGCCGGGATCCCCGGGTGGTCGTCGGCTTCAGCGACATCACCAGCATCCAGGGCAAGCTCTGGCGGGAGGCCGGTCTGGTCACCTTCTACGGCCCGATGGTCAACTGGAACGACGCCCGCACCGGTCCCGAGTCCGCGGAGGCGTTGCGCAGGGCGGTGATGACCACCGCACCCGTTACGATCACCAGGGACCCGGCCGAAACGGCCGCCCCCGTGGTGGTGCCGGGTCGAGCGTCGGGCCCCTTGCTGGGCGGCTGCCTGACGTTGCTGTCCACCTCGTTCGGCGCCGGGGACGTCCCGACGTTCGACGGCGCGATCCTGTTCTTCGAGGACGTGGACGAGGCGCCGTACAGCATCGACCGGATGCTGACCGAGTTGCGCCGGGTGGGTGCGCTGTCCCGGGTCGCCGGGGTGGCCGTCGGTCAGATCACCAACAGCGTCGGCGGTGCGGGCGAGTGGGACGCGGCGTCGGTGCTCAAGGATCGCCTGTACGACCTGGGTGTGCCGGTCCTGGGCGGGCTGCGGCTGGGGCACGGCAACGGGCAGCTCACCGTGCCGCTCGGCGCGCGGGCCACGATCGACGCCGAGGCGGGGACCCTGACCGTGGAGGCCGGGGTCCGCGCCCGCTGACCACGTGGCCCGCGTGAGCGCGCGGGCCTCGACGCCTCGGTGCTCAGCCGCGTGGGGCGGGCACGCCGAAGAGATCGGTGATGCCGCCGGGCAGTTGGGCGAGCAGGTCGTTGCGCTCGTCGTCGTTGAGCGCCTCGGCGACGGTGCGAAGCACCGCCTGGGCGTGTTCGCGCACCTGGTCCGCGTTCTGGACCTGTTCGCGGTCACCGACGTGCTTCAGGAAGTCGCCGACGTCCCACCGGCGGCCCTGCGGGTTGCGGGTGACGGACCCGTTGAGCCGCTCCGGCAGTTGCGCCGCCAGGTTGTCGGCCTCCTGGCCGGCGAGCCGTTCCCCGAGCACCGACAGGACGGCCTGCACGGACCGGACGGCCTCGTTCTCCCCGAGACCGGCGCGCTGCCGGACCGTGGCGATCATCTGCTCGTACTCCATGACGCGCTCCCTCCCCTCGACCGCCGACCGGCCGGTCAGCGGGCGAACAGGGCGAGTTCCCCGGGGCCCGGGGCACAAACGGGGTCCCCAACGACCCGGACGCTGCGTCACATAACGGGCGAGGGCTGGGCGAGCGCCGCGGGCGGCGGGTCGTCGCGCAGTCGGCTGTAGAGGTAGCCGTCGCGCCACTGACCGGCCCGGAACTCGCAGGCCCGGATGACGCCTTCGAGCTGGAAGCCGGCCTTTTCCAGCGACCGCTGCTCGGCCACGTTCTCGGGGTGGGTGCCGGCCTGGATGCGCTGCGCCGGGCTGTGCTGGAAGAGGTAGTCGCAGAGCAGCGCCTGCGCCCGCCAGCCGATGCCCCGACCCCGCCACGGTGGCAGCAGGACGATGCCGATCTCCCAGTACGACGCCCGCCCGGAGTACCGCCCAGCGGTGAAGCTGACGATGCCCACGGCGGCCCGTTCCTGTTCGACCTCCACGACGAGGCGTCCGTCGTCCTCGCCGAGGTAGCCGTCCACGGCGAACCGCCTGGCCGGCGCGCCGGCGTCGCGGAAGCCGGCCCAGTCCAGGCCGATCAGGCCCGGCTCGGTGCAGAACCGCCGGAACATCCCCAGGTCGGGCTCGGTAACCGGCCGCAGCCGGACGGTGATGTCGACCGGGACCGGCACCGCCGTGCCACCACTGTCCATGGCGACACGCTAGCCGCCGCGCGGCGGGAGACGCGCCGGAGTGCGCGGCGGGCCGGGCGACCTAGGGTGGTGGTCGGCCCTTTTTGGACCTGAATCGTCTGTGACATCGGCCCACTCGGGCTGAATCGTTTACGGCATCGGCTCCAAGGCAGCGCGCGATGCACTCCCCGGCCGCCCGGTCAGACCTTGAGCAGCACCTTCGTGCAGTCGTCCTGCTTCTTCTGAAAGATCTTGTAGCCCTTCGGGGCGTCGCGCAGCGGCATCCGGTGGCTGACGATGAAGCTCGGGTCGATCTCGCCGCGCTGGATGCGTTCCAGTAGCGGCCGGGTGTAACGCTGGACGTGGCACTGACCGGTCCGCATGATCAGGGACCGGTTCATGAACGCGCCCATCGGGAACTTGTCGACGAAACCGCCGTACGCGCCGACGACCGACACCACTCCACCCGAGCGGCAGGCCAGGATCGCCTGGCGCAGGGCGAACGGGCGTTCCGTCTCGACGCGCGCGGCCTGCTTCGCCCGGTCGTACGCGTACATCGCGGCGTTGCCGTGGTGTCCTTCCAGGCCGACCGCGTCGATGCACGCGTCAGGCCCCCGACCGGCGGTCATCTCGTTGAGGGTGTCCAACACGTCGGACTCCTCGTAGTTGATGGTCTCGGCACCGATGTGCTCGTCGGCCAGCCGCAGCCGGTAGGGGTAGCGGTCGATGATGATCACCCGCTCGGCGCCGAGCAGTCGGGCGCTGGCCGCGGCGAACAGCCCGACCGGTCCGGCGCCCCAGACCGCGACGACCTGACCGGGTTTGATGTCGCACATCTCGGCGCCCATGTAACCGGTCGGGAACACGTCGGCGAGCATGACCGCCTGGTCGTCGGTGACCTCGTCGGGCACCTTGAGCGGGCCGACGTCGGCGAACGGCACCCGGGCGTACTCGGCCTGACCGCCGGCGTAGCCGCCGAGCAGGTGGGAGTAGCCGAAGATGCCGGCGGGCGAATGCCCCATGATCTTCTCGGCGATGCCGGCGTTGGGGTTGGAGTTCTCGCACACCGAGTAGAGGCCGCGCTGACAGGACGAGCAGTGCCCGCAGGCGATCGGGAAGGGCACCACCACCCGGTCGCCCGGCTTGAGGTTGCGGACCTGCGGGCCCACCTCGACCACCTCGCCCATGAACTCGTGACCGAGGATGTCGCCCTTGCGCATGGCGGGGATGTAGCCGTGGTAGAGGTGCAGGTCGGAGCCGCAGATCGCGGTGGTGGTGATCCGCACTATCGCGTCCCGGGCGTTCATGATCGTGGGGTCGGGCACGTCGATCACCTTGACGCTGTCGGTGCCCATCCAGGCGGTGGCCTTCATTCTCGGTCCCTTTCGAAAGCGTGGGCGGATCAACGGCGGGACGCCGCGCGGCGGATCAACGGCGGGACGCCGGCAGCGGCTGGGCGGGGCGCTGTGCGGCCTGTTGGCGTACGGAGATGCCGTTGGGGCTGCTCTCGGAGCGGACCACCTCGCCGGTCTCCAGCACCTGCTTGAACCGGCGCAGGTCGTCACGGACCTGCTGCTCGGATTCCTCGCCGAAGAGCTTCGCCACCGCTCGGCCGAGCGCTCCGGCGGGTGGCGCGTAGCGCAGCTCGACCCGGACCTCGGTGCCCCGGTCACCGGGCGCGGGCACGAATCGCACCCGACCGGCGTTGGGCACGCCGGTACCCGGCAACGATCGCCAGGTGATCGACTTGTTCGGTTGGTCGTCGATGATCTCGGCGTCCCACTCGACGTGTCGACCCGCCGGGCCTCGGGCGACCCAGTGCGAGCGGCGCAGGTCGTCGGCGCGTACCGACTCGAGGTGCGCCATGAACCGGGGCAGGTTCTCCATGTCGCGCCAGAACCGGTATGCCTCGGCGGGCGAGCGGTTGACCGTCACGGCGATCTCCATCCGGATCACCCGGGCGCGAGCCCGGCGGGCCCGGCCGATGCGTACGGCGGAGAGCACGTCGACGGCGGTGATGCCGGCGACCGCGACGGTGGTCAGCGCGACCCGGCGGCGACGCTCGCCGCCCCGGTCGGCGAGGGCACGCCCGAGCAGTGTCAGGTCCATGGCGTCGCCGGCCACCCGGCTCCACGCCCAGTTCGCGGGGCGACGGCCGCTGATCAGGCCGGCGGCGCTGCCCAGCTCACGCAGGCCGATCGCCGGGAGCACGGCCCGCGCGGCCGGAGAGTCGTCCACCCCGGTCAGTCGCGCGAGCGGGCCGGGCGCGACCAGGGCGCCCACGCCCAGGGCCAGGCTCAGCAGGCCGAGAGCGCTCGGCAGCGTCGCCGGCACCGGCCCGTCCAACTCCGGCAGGAGCACAGTCTCGACACGACTCATGTCCGTTTCCTCCGGTGCACGTCACCACCGGTCCGCCGCGGAGCGCGATGGACCTGCCCCGTGACGCTATGCGGTACTCGTGACCCGTGCGCCCGATTCGCACACAGAGCCCCTTGTGCACGGCCCGCACTGTTTGCCGGCCTCCCATCGTCGGCATAGCGACATTGACCGATTTGGATCAGCCACGGAACGTTAGCGTCGGCTCACCCCATCGGAAGGGACAACGCCCATGAGTCGCGCACTCCTGCGCCACCTGACCGCCACCGTCGCCGTCGCACTACTCGTCCTGGAGGCCGCCGCGCCGGCTGCCGCCCGTACCCCCGGGGCCGAACCGCCCGCACCCGGCCAGGTCCGCACTGTGGTGCGTGACGCTGCCACCGGCGCGCCGGTCCCCCGGGCCTGCGCCGCGCTCGTCCCGGTGGACGCCGCCGCGCTGTCGGCGGTCACCATCGGACAGGACCAACTCGGCCGGTACGGGGGCTGCTCCGACGAGCAGGGCGTACTGCTGACCGGCGACGTGGCCCCGGGAAAGTACCGGCTTCTGATGCGCCCCTACGACACGACGGTCCACGGCTGGCAGTGGGTGGGCCAGCACGGCGGCACCGGTGAACGTGAGCGGGCACAGGTGGTCCACGTCCGGGCCGGCACGGTGACCACTGCGCCGGCCGTCCGGCTCGACCCGCCGGGCACCGTCGTCGGCGTGGTGACCGATGCCGCCACCGGCGCACCGGTCCCCCGCGCGTTGGTGATGGTGGTGCCGTACGTGCCGGACCCGAAGTACGGCGACCACGGCCCCATGACCGACGAGGACGGCCGTTACACGATCACCGGCCTCGGGCCGTACCGCTGGCCGGTGCAGTTCGCCGCGAACGGGTTCGCGACCGTGTGGTCCGGTGGGGTGGGCAACCGGGAGCAGGCGCGGACGGTGCGGGTCCGCGCCCAGCAGGCGGCGACCCTGGACCAGGCGCTACCCGCCGGGACACCGCTGGGCGGGGCGGTACGCGTCGACGAGCTGCTCACCTACGCCCAGGTGCTCGCGTTCGACGCGGCGACCGGTGACCTGGCCGGCGTGGCGGACGTGGGCGACAGTTACGGCCTGCGTCTGCTCCCCGGTCAGCGGGTGAAGCTGCGCTGCGACTGCTCGTACGCCCAGCCGGTGTGGCACCGCGACGCCGCCGGCTTCGACGCCGCGACCCCGGTGCGGATCCGGCGTGCGCCGAGTGTCGTGAACTTCGACCTGAGGTAACCCGGCGGCCTACAGCACCCACCGGATCACGGTGACCAGACCGACGACGGTCAGTGCCACCAGGACCACGCCGACCACCGCGGCGACCAGGCAGCCCAGCTCGTCGCGCCACGAGCTGGGCTCGCCGGGCCGCGGGCCGACATCCGTCCAGATGACGCCGGCGCCCCCCTGTTCGACCTGCTCGACCAGCCGGGCGAGCCGCCCGCTCGCCACCGGCCCCAGCGTGCCGCTGGGATCGGCGGTCACCCTCAACACCCGCAGGCGCTGCCAGGCGTTCGGGTAGGACCGCTCGAACGCGGCGACCTCCGCGGCGCTGGCGTCCTCGGTGAGGAAACCCCACCGGCCGGCCTCGGCCACGTTGCCCACCTGCCGGTACAGCGCGGCCCGCCGGGCGCGCAGCTCCAGGTCGTCGGGGTACGCGGCGGTGAGGCTGGCCAGCCGTTGCATCGCGGGGTGGACGTGCCCTCGCCGTAGGTCGGCCTCGACCTTCGCCAGCACGTGTTCCTTCGACATGGCGGCCATTCTGAGCGGTATTCCGGCCGCACCGACAGCCGATTTCGCTGCCTCCGATTCGGGCCGATGCTGATCGTTCGGCTAAAATGATCAGTGGTGTGCCGGGAAGCCTGGTCGGCGGTTCCGTCAGCGACCCCTCCGGAGGCTCCCCATGACCCCGCCACCCGCTCCCCACGAGCCGCAGCTCCTTCCGCGCGGCAGCTGGCCCGAGGTACGCCGGATCGGCGACATCCTCCGCACCGAGACGGTCGGCGGGGTGCTGCTCCTGGTCGCCGCGCTGCTCGCGCTGGCCTGGGCCAACTCGCCCTGGTCCGGGGCGTACCAGTCGCTGGGTGACCTGACGATCGGCCCCGAGGCGCTGCACCTGGATCTCACCCTGGGTCAGTGGGCCGCCGACGGCCTCCTGGCGATCTTCTTCTTCGTCGCCGGGCTGGAGCTCAAGCGTGAGTTCGTCGCCGGTGATCTGCGGGAGCCCCGGCGTGCCGTCCTGCCCGTCGCCGCCGCGGTCGGCGGGATGGCGGTGCCGGCGCTGATCTACGTCGGGTTCAACCTGTGGGCGGCCGACGGGGCGCTGACGGGCTGGGCGATTCCCACCGCCACCGACATCGCGTTCGCCCTCGCCGTACTCGGGGTGATCAACACCAACCTGCCGGCGGCGATGCGGACGTTCCTGCTGACCCTCGCGGTGGTGGACGACCTGCTGGCGATCGTGATCATCGCGGTGTTCTACACGAGCACCCTGCACTTCGGCCCGCTGCTGCTCGCGCTGGTTCCGTTGGCCCTCTTCGGGTTGCTGGTGCAGCGGCGGGTCCGGTCGTGGTGGCTGCTACTGCCACTGGCCGTGACGACCTGGGCGCTCGTGCACGCCTCGGGCGTGCACGCCACCGTCGCCGGGGTGCTGCTCGCCTTCACGGTGCCGGTGATCCGCCGTACGGCGGGGCCGGGTCGAGGCCTGGCGGAGCATTTCGAACACCGGATCAGGCCGCTGTCCGCCGGGGTGGCGGTGCCGGTGTTCGCGTTCTTCGCCGCCGGAGTGTCGATCGCCGGCGCGAGCGGCCTCGGCGCGACGCTCACCGACTCGGTCACACTCGGCATCGCTGTCGGTCTGGTGGCGGGCAAGGCAGCCGGGGTCCTCGGTGCCACCTGGCTCGTGCAGCGGTTCACACGGGCCCGGCTGGCGGAAGGGCTCGCCTGGTGGGACATCGTCGGATTGTCCCTGCTGGCCGGGATCGGCTTCACCGTGTCCCTGCTGATCGGCGAGCTGGCGTTCGGTGCCGGCACCGAACGGGACGACCACTCCAAGATCGGTGTGCTGCTCGGGTCGCTGGTGGCGGCGCTGCTGGCCACCATCGTCCTGCGCGCTCGCAACCGCCACTACGAGGGCGTGTGCGCCGTGGAGGAGCGCGACACCGATGCCGACGGCGTACCGGACGTCTACGAGGCGTCGGCGAACAAACCCGGGCCCGCCTGATCCGCTGTCACGGGACGGACACTTCCCGGCCAGGTGACCGGGGAGTACGCTCAGCTCCGGTGTGCCGGGAAGTCTGGTCGGCGTCGTACTCGTCGTCGACCCGGGGGGGTTTCCCATGGCTGTTCCCGCGATCCGCACCGCCGGTCTCACCAAACGCTACGGTCCGGTGTGCGCACTGGACGCACTGGACCTGACGGTGCCGGCCGGTGAGGTGTTCGGCTTTCTCGGGCCGAACGGCGCCGGCAAGTCCACCACGATCCGCATGCTGCTCGGGCTGGCGCGGCCCACCTCCGGACGGGCCTGGATCTTCGATGCCGATGCGGCCGACGTGGCGACGGCACACCGCTCGATCGCGTACGTTCCCGCCGATGTCGCACTCTGGCCGGCCCTGACCGGTGCCGAGGCGTTGGAGTTGCTGGGTCGGCTCGGCCCGGGCGTGGACCGCGTCTACCGCGACGAGCTGGTGGAGCGGTTCGCGTTGGACCTGTCCAAGCCGGGTCGGGCGTACTCGACCGGAAACCGGCAGAAGGTCGCGCTGGTGGCGGCGTTCGCCACCCGCGCTCCGCTGCTCGTGCTCGACGAGCCGACCAGCGGACTGGACCCGCTGATGGAACGGGAGTTCCAGGTCGCCGTCGCGCAGGCCCGCGAACGCGGGCAGACGGTGTTCCTCAGCTCCCATCAGCTGGCCGAGGTCGAGGCGGTGTGCGACCAGGTGGCGATCCTGCGCGGGGGCCGCCTCGTCGAGGTCTCCGGGGTCGCGGCACTGCGGCGGCTGCACCGCAGCCAGGTGGAGGTGAGCTTCGCCGACGTCGCCCCGGATCTGAGTGCGGTGGTCGGCGTCGAGACGGTGGAGCAGGTCGGTCCCGCCCGGCTGCGGTTCACCCTCACCGGCTCGCCAGCACCGGCGTTGCGGGCACTGTCCGCAGTGGAGGTGACCGCGCTGCGGATTCACGAACCGACCTTGGAAGAGATCTTCCTCGACTACTACCAGCAGCCGTCCCGGTGACCGCCATCGTCACCCGCCCGGAGCGGGTTCCGGCGGTTCCGTCCGCCCGCGTCATCGGTTCGACAGTCACCCGACTGGCCCTGCGGCAGGTACGCCGGGGTGCGCTGATCGTCGTCGTGCTGGTCGCCGGGATGTCCGCGATGGTGGCGGCCACGTACGCCAGTACCGTCGGCGACGCGCTGGATGCCGCCGCGCTGGCTGCCCTGGCCGAGAATCCCGCAATCCGCACCCTGTTCGGTCAGCCGGTCGCCCTCGACGACGCGGGTGGCTTCACGGTGTGGCGTACCGGCACCGTCCTGTCCGTCCTCGTCGGGACGTGGGGGTTGCTCGCGGCGACCCGGATCACCCGGGGCGAGGAGGACGCCGGCCGGTGGGCTCTCCTGGCCGCTGGCCGGCTCCCGCTCACCGCGATCGTGGCCCGGCATGTCGCCGTCCTGACCGGCGCGGTGCTGACGGCCGGCGTCGCGGCGGGCGCCGCCCTGCTCGCCGTCGGCACGTCACCAGACGGTGCCGTGCTGCACGGCGTCGGCCTGGCCCTGGTCGGGGTGTACTTCGTGGCCGCCGGCGCACTGACGGCGCAGGTCTTCGTGTCCCGTGCCGCGGCCAGCGGTGCCGCGACGGCACTGCTCGGCGTCGGCCTGCTGCTCCGGATGGTCGGCGATGGCGTCGACGCGCTCGGCTGGATGCGCTGGTTGTCACCGTTCGGGTTGGTCGCACTGGCGCAGCCGTACGCGGCGAACCGGGTCCTGCCGTTGGTCGTGCTGGCGACCTTCGCCGTCCCGCTGCTCGTCGCGGCCGTGCTGGCCGCTCGGCCCCGCGATCTCGGCAGCGGCTGGCTGGCCGCCTCGGCGGGCCGTCGACCCCGTCTGGGCCTCCTCGGCTCGGTGAGTGGCTTCGCCGCCCGTCGGCTGGCGCGTCCGCTCGCCGGCTGGGCGGCCGGGGTGGCTGCCTATTATCTGCTCATCGGCGTACTCACGGTGTCGATGACCGAATTCCTGGCAGACAACCCCCGCTTCGCGGATCTTGCCGCGCAGGCCGGTTTCGCCGGGCTGGGTTCGGTCGAGGGGTACGTGGCCGCGATGATGGCGCTGCTCGCGATCCCGGCAGGCGTGTTCGCCGCGGTCCGATCGGCTGCCTTCGCCGCGGACGAGGCCGCCGGCCGGCTCACGTTGTTGCACGCCCAGCCGTTGACGCGTACCCGATTTCTGCTGGCCGAGATGGCTGTCACCGGATGTGGCACGACGGTGTTGGTCGTCGCCGCCGGCCTTGCCACCTGGGTCGGAGCGTCGACCGTCGACGCTCCCCTCGGGCTCCTCGCCGCTCTGGCCGGCACGCTGAACGTGCTGCCCGTCGCCCTGCTGAGCCTCGGCGCGGCGACGTTCGCAGTGGGCTGGCTGCCACGCGCGGCAGCGCTCGTCGGCGCTCTGCCGGCGGCGGGCGGGTTCCTGTTGCAGGTCGTCGCCGACAGCACCGGCGCACCGGCCTGGGTCGGCCAACTGTCCCCGTACGCGCACCTCGCCCCGGTCCCGGACGCGGCGCCCGCCTGGGCTGCCAGCGCCCTCATGGTGATCATCGCCGGTGCGCTCGCCACACTGGGGCTGTTCGGCTACCAGCGGCGCGACCTCCAGGGATAGATCCGGTGGCCGGCCGACATAACTTGGCCGGCCACCGGAACCTTCTTCCCGGCCCGTTGGTGGGAGTGGTGAGAAGGGAGGTGACGGTGTCCGACGGCGATCTGATCTCCGAGCTGTACGCCAGTTGTTTCCGGCGCCTGGTGGTCCAGCTGTACGCGGTGACCGGTGACCTCAGCGAGGCGCAGGAGGCGGTGCAGGAGGCGTTCACCCGGGCGCTGGTGTCGCCACGGCGTTTCGCCGCGTTGGAGAACCCGGAGGCGTGGTTGCGGCGGGTCGCCGTGAACTGGGCGCGCAGCCGGTTTCGCCGCCGTCGGGTGCTCGACGGGCTGCTGCGCCGGATCGGTCCACCGCCGAACGTCGCCGACCACTCTCCCGAGCACCTCGCCCTGCTCGGGGCGTTGCGGGAACTGCCGGAGGGGCAGCGGCACGCCCTGGCGCTGCACTACCTCGTCGACCTGCCGGTGGACGAGATCGCCGACACGCTGGGCGTGTCGGCCGGCACGGTGAAGTCCCGGCTGTCCCGGGGGCGGACCGCCCTGGCGGCGCTGCTCGCCGACACCGACGACACCGCCACCGACGACACCGAGACGGGGAGGATCGATGCGCGGTCGTGAGTTCTCCGGGTTCGACGTGGACACCCTCACCGAGGCTGTCTCGCCGCCACCCCTCGACGAGTTGCGGTCCACCGCCCGGTTCCGCCGTCGCCGGTCGGTCGCGATGGGGACGGCCGCACTCGTCGCCCTGGCCGGGCTGACTGTCGTGCCTCTGGTGACCGGGGCGGACCGGCCCGATCCGGTGGTCCCCGCGGAGCCGTCGCGCACGGAGGGGGACATGTTCACGCTGACCGGGCCGGACTCCGGGGTCGACGTCGACGTGTCGGAGGACAGCTGCGTCATGCGCTTCGCGTACACGGGTGACCGTGGCCGGACCTGGTCGGCCTGGGACGCGGCCCGGTTCCAGGGCACCAGGTGCACGGCCAACGCCGCCAGCGGCACGCCGTCCGGTCGCAACGAGGTCGCCGTGCTCGGTGACCGGTCCTACCTGGTGAGCGACGCCGGGACGCTGCACCTCTCCACCGACTTCGGCCGGACCTGGCGGGACGCGAACTCCGCGATCGTCGCCGTGCCCGCCTTCCCGGCGACGGCCCGGCCGGTCTTCTGCGGCTTCGGGTGTCGCCCACTGGCCGAGCCGCTAGCTGTGGATCCGGCGAGCGGAACCGTGTACCGGCTCACCGCGAAGATGCCCTCGTGGCGTCCCCTGCAGAGCCTCTACCCGGCCGCCGACGGTTCCATCTGGGCGGCGTACCAGATGGGGTCGGGGGCGACGCTCGCCCGCAGCGCCGACGGAGGCGCGACCTGGACCGCCTGGGAGGTGGGTGACGACGTCAATGTCGCCGCGGTGGTCGGGCTCGACGACCGGGAGGGGTACGCGCTGATCAACCCACCCGCGACAGCGAGCGGTGGCCTGCGCCTGCTGCGCACCACTGACGGCGCGAAGACCTGGACGGATGTCGGCGTCAGCCTGCCGTGGACGTGGGACCTCACGGTGGGGTCGGACGGCTCCCTGCTCGCGATATCCACGGGCGATAGCACCGAGCCCGACCGGCTCGCGCGGCTCCTGGTCAGCCGGGACGACGGGAGACATTTCACCGTCGCCCGGGAGTACGGCCCCTCCGTCATGGCGGCCAGTGTGGCACCCGGGTTCGCCTGGCTCTACGGGCGCGACGGGCCAACGGCCGAACCCGACCACGTCCTCGTCACCACTGACGCGACCTCCTGGAGCCGCTTCGCGCTGAAACCCTGACCTGAGGAGTTAACAGCGGCCCACACCGGGTAGGCACCCGGGCTTCTGCCAGCGGCCGGGGAGGTGGGATGACGGCGACCAGCGCCTTTTTCGACCGGTTGACAGTCGCCGGCCAGGACCCGCGGTTCAGCAAGGTCTGTGGGAGTGTGCGCTTCGACATCCGGGACGGGGACCGTGTGGACCAGTGGCTCCTCGACATCGATCACGGCCGGATGCGGGTGACGAGGAGCGGCGCGCCGGCCACCACCGTGATCATGGTTTCGGCGCAGGTCGCGGACGCGATGGCCCGTGGCGAGGTGAACGGGCTGGCGGCGATCACCCGGGGCGAGATTTTGGTCGACGGTGACCTCGGCCTGGCGTTGCGGATCGGGCGCCTGTTCCCGCGGGAGCCGGAGCCGCCGGAGCACGCCGCCGGTAACGACGGTCCGGACGGCGGCCGGTGACCGATGCAGGACATCCAGGGCACTGTGGCGTGCATCGACGGGAACACCTTCATGGTGTCCGACGCCAGTGGCGACGTGGAGTCCTCCCCCGCCGCTCCGGTCGGGCTGTTCGCCGCCGACACCCGCTTCCTGTCCCGCTGGATGCTCTACGTCAACGGCGAGTGCATGACCGCGCTGTCGGTGGACGACAGCCAGTACTACGAGGTCACGTTCTTCGTGGTGCCGGGGGCGGCGGTGGACTACGTGCAGGCCGACCTTTCGGCCATCCGTCGCAGGCGGATCGGCCCGGACCTCACCGAGTCGTTGACGATCTTCAACTACGGCGAGCGGGAGATGGAACTCGACATCCGCCTCGAGGTGGCGGCCGACTTCGCCGACATCTTCGAGATCAAGTTCGACGTCAGCGACAAGGCCGGCACGTACTACACCGAGGTCGGGCCGAACGATCTGCGCCTGGGGTACCGGCGGTCCACGTACCACCGTCAGGTGGTCGTCTCCGCCACCGAACCCGCCGAGTACGACCCGGACGGCCTCCGGTTCACGGTCCAGCTCGGCCCCGGAGAGCAGTGGTCGACGCGCCTGCAGGCGGCGATGCGGGCGCTGCGCCCGGACGGCGTCGACCTGCGCTCCGCCCTGCGGGCGCAGCGCCCGGACGAGACCACCCTGCCGGCCAGTCTGCGGGCCTGGGTCGCGGCGGCCCCGACGTTGGACACCGAGAGCGTCGCGCTCCAACAGGTGTACACCCGCAGCCTGGTGGACCTGGCCGCGCTGCGCTTCGCCCCGCTGTCGTTGGGTGGCGCGACAGTGCCGGCGGCCGGGCTGCCCTGGTTCATGACCCTGTTCGGCCGTGACAGCCTGCTGACCTGCTTGCAGACCCTGGCCGTGACACCGTCGCTGACCCCGCCGACGCTGCGGATCCTGGCGTCGCTCCAGGGCGCTCGGCGCGACGACGTGCTGGAGGAGGATCCGGGCCGGATCCTGCACGAGCTGCGCTACGGCGAGTCGGCCGCGTTCGAGGAGCAGCCGCACTCCCCCTACTACGGCACTGTGGACGCGTCGCCGCTGTTCGTGGTGCTGCTCGACGAGTACGAGCGGTGGAGCGGCGACACCGCTCTGGCGCTGGAGCTGGAGCAGGAGGCGCGCGCCGCGCTGACCTGGATCGACAGGTACGCGGACCTGACCTCCACCGGTTACATCTGGTACGAGCGGCGCAACCGTGCGACCGGCCTGGACAACCAGTGCTGGAAGGACTCCTGGGACAGCATCTCCTACGCCGACGGGCGGCTGCCGGGCTTCCCGAGGGCCACCTGCGAAACCCAGGGGTACGCCTACGACGCCAAGATAAGAGGCGCGCGGCTGGCACGTACCGTCTGGGGCGACCCGGCCTTCGCCGATCGGCTGGAGCAGGAGGCGGCGGCCCTGTACGACCGCTTCAACCGGGACTTCTGGATGGAGGAACGCGGCTTCTACGCCCTCGCGCTGGACCACGACGGCACTCCCGTCGACAGTCTGTCCTCCAACATCGGGCATCTCCTGTGGAGCGGCATCGTGCCGCCGGAGAGGGCCCCGAGGATCGTCGAGCACCTGATGGGTCCGGCGCTCTTCTCCGGTTGGGGGGTGCGGACCTTCGCCGAGGGGCAGCGCCGGTACAACCCGCTCGGCTACCACAACGGCACGGTCTGGCCGTTCGACAACTCGTTCATCGCCTGGGGTCTGCGCCGGTACGGCTTCACCAGCGAGGCGGGCCGCATCGCCGAGAGCATCCTCTCCGCGGCCACCTACTTTCAGGGGCGGCTGCCCGAGGCGTTCGGCGGGTTCGACCGCGCCACCACCCGCTACCCGGTCCGGTACCCCACCGCCGGCAGCCCGCAGGCGTGGTCCAGCGGGGCGTGCATGCTGCTCATCCGCACCATGCTGGGCCTCAACCCGCACGAGGACCACCTGGCCGTGGACCCCGCGCTGCCGCACGCCTTCGGTCGGATGGCGCTGCTGGACGTCCCCGGCCGTTGGGGCAAGGCCGACGCCTTCGCCCGCCACCGCCCCGATCACCCCCCGTCGTAGCGACGACGACGGGCGGGCGCAACCGGGGACCACCTCCGGTCGCGCCCGGTCATGCGTCGGTCAGTCGGTGGACAGCCCCCTGGTCGCCAGTTCGCTGAGAGACCTGTCACCGCCGCCGAGGGCCGCGCGCGCCGCCTCCGGGTTGCACACCTGGAACGCCTCCACCACGAAGGTCGGCGAGCCGGAGCGCCCCTTGATGCCGTCCACCTCCTGCCGGTCGGGGTTGAAGGGCAGCGTGCGCCACTGCTCCGCGACCTGCGGCCAGGTGGAGGAGATCGCCGTGACCAGCCTGTCGACCAGGCTCGCGTAGTCCTCGGTGCTGATCGGCCGGCCCCGCCCGTACCGATCGCGCAGCGCGAGGATGTCGGCGCCCGCCGTGCCGGCGTAGGTGTCGTCCAGCCCGAGCCACCAGTGCGCGAAGTACGCGCCCTGGTAGCCCTGGGCGAGATAGCGCGACCCGTCGTTGTGCACCTCGATGATGAAGTTGTGGACCTGAGGGAACTGACAGTCCAGCAGCAGGACGGTCTTGGCACTGGCGGGCTTGACGAGCAGTGCCTTCCTGAGATCGTCACCCTCACCCGCGCCGAAGGTCTCCGCCGGCTTGCCGGCGAGTTCGCCGCCCTTGGCTTTCAACTGCTCACGGATCTGGTACGCGGCGAGGCCGCAGTTGGCCCACCGACGGCTCTTGTCGCGCAGTTTCACCTGCTTGTCGTCGGTACGCCCGGTGCTCGCCAGCGCCGTGTCGAGCTTCGTCAGCACAGCGCCGTCGAGGGCCTGGTCCCGCTGCCGCTGGTCGGGGCCGCTGGCGAACCCCTTCCGGGCGTAGTCGGTGGCGGCCTTGACGGCGTCGACCCAGGTGTCGAAGCGCTTGTCGTCGCCGAACCTGGTCGCCGACCAGGTGACCAACTGCCCGAGCGCGTCGCCCTCGAAGCCTTCCGGCAGCAGCGTTTCGATCCGCTCGGCGATCTCGCCGTAGGCTTTCCCGTCGTCCTCCAGGTTGGGGATCTGGCCATCGGGGTACGTCGCCTTGTCCTCGGCGATGAACAGCATGCCGAACCTCCACAGTCCCTTGTGCACGGTCACCCGCGGTGGCGAGTCGACTACCAGGCTGGACCATGGGAGGGGCATCGCATCCGCAACGTCGGGATTCCGTCCGCCGGCCTCCACTGTGGGTGGACACTGTCCGTCAGCCGTCGCTGTCGCGCAGCCCGAGGACGTACGTCGCCGTCATGGCGACGACCCGGTCCTGGTCCCGGGTCAGCTCGGCGAGGGCGCGGGAGGCGGCCGGCCCGGGGATGTCCGCGAGCGCCTGGGTCAACCGCCGACGCGCCGACTGTCGCACCGACTCGTGCGCGAGGCGGTCGACGAGCGCGCTCGTGATCTGGTCCGCCAACGCGCTGTCGCCGGCCAACGCGCTCAACGCGTCGGCGGCGTCGACGTCGTGGGCCTCCTCCACGACCATGTCGACGAGTGTCGCAACGGCGTCGGGCACGCCCCGCGCGCCGAGCGCCAGAGCCGCGTGCTGGCGGACCACGACGTCGGAGTGGGTGAGGGCGTCGCGCAGCAGGTCGGTCGCCGCAGTGTCCGGGATCTCGACGACGGTCTCGACGGCCCGTCCGCGTACCGCCGCGTCCGGCGATCGGAGCCCTTCCGCCAGCAGGGCCAGCCCGCTGTCGCCGGACTGCGCCAGCGCCCAGCGCAGGGCACCGGCAACGTGCGGGTCGGCCTCGCCGAGCACCGCCTCGACCAGGGCCTCCACCGGAACCTTTTCCGCCGAGTGCAGGGCGGCACGCTGACGCCGGCCGGCGCTCTCCGAACCCAACCCGCGCAGCAGGGCGACGGTCTCCAGGACGTCCGCCCAGTCGGCCGGGTCCGCCGCACCGATCCGACGCAGCCGGTTCAGTAACTCCATCTCGCCCGCGATGCGGTCCCGCGTCTGGCGGATGAGGTCGTCGACGAGGGCCGAGGGAGCGAACCCGGGGTCGTCGAGCGCCCGCCGGACGTCGCGCAGCGACAGCCCCAGCGTCCGCAAACTCTCGACCTGGAAGATCAGCCGGATGTCCGCGGCGGTGTACTCGCGGTAGCCCGTGCTGGTCCGGCCGGTCGGTCGGACCAGCCCGAGCGAGTCGTAGTGCCGGAGCATGCGCGCGCTCACCCCGGACCGCCGTGCCACCTCACCGATCAGCACCGGTCACCCGCTCGTCGCCGCCGGGCCGAGCGCCACCACACGGATAGCCTCGTCGGTCGCGTACTCGAAACCGGCGTCCGGGTCCTCCCACAGCCGCTGGGTGGCGGTCGCGTGCGCGCGTACCTGAGGGTCGGGATCGGCCACCGCGGCCCGCAGGATCGGGATGATCACCTCGCCGAGCGCGATCAGCGCTCGGCTCAAGCTCAACCGTGTCTCCCGGTTGCCCCGCCCCAACTGCGTCGACAGCACTGCGGCCAAATCGGCCGTCGCACCGTCGGGGACCACTGCGACCGCCGCCCGCCAGGCGCTGCGGGCCACCTCGTCGTCGGCGTCGGTGAGCAGCGCCGGCGTGATCGCCGGCCACGCCCTCCGGTCACCGATCTTGGACAGGGTGTGCAGCGCCTGACTGCGGGCCTGCGCGCGCTCCGAGCCGAGTTCGCCGAGCAGCCTGGGAACCGTCTGCGCCGCCGGGTGGCGGGTCAGGGCCCAGGTGAGCATTTCGCGTACGGAGAAGTCGGGCTCGACCGCGCACCGCGCGACGAGCGGGTCGACGCCTCGTGGGTCCGGGGTCGTGCCGACGGCCAGGGCCGCGCGCAGCCGCACCGACGCGTCGGTGTGTTTCAGCCCCTGGAGAGCCCTCATGGTGTTCGTGTCCTGGTGCGGACCGGTCATCGAACTCACCTCCTCGGACCCAGTGCAGACCTTGTCACTGTGTCAAGGTCAAGCGATCCTCGCCTGCGCCTTTCCGCAGTGCGGGCCGACACGGCGTGCCACACTCCGAGGTGTCCTCGATCGTCCTGCCCGTCCGGCTGCGGGCGGCGGATCGGCGCCCAGGTGCGGAAGGGGCGAGGATGCCACCAACCTGGCTGCTGGTGCTGTCCTGGGCCGCGCTCGCGGCGGGGTTCGTCAGCTTCGCGATCGTGGTCGCCGACACCTACCTGCGCGGGCACCGTCAGCCGGTGCGGGTCATGGAGATCGTCTGGCCGGTGACCGTCCTCTACATCGGCCCGGCGGCCGTCCGGCTCTACTGGAACTGGGGCAGGGCCGAGGTCTTCGCCCGACGACGGCACGGCGACCAGGTCCGCGGGCCCCGGCGGGGACTCGTCGTCACGCAGGTGTCCCGTTGCGGCGCGCACTGCGCGCTGGGCTTCGTCGTCGCCGAGGTCGCCCTGTTCGCCCTCAGGGTCGACCCGGCCCAGGAGACGCTGTGGGTCGACTACGTCGGCGACTACCTGGCGGCCGTGACGATCGCTGTCCTCTTCCGGTACGTCGGAGGACCCGGTCGCGGAGTCACCAAGATCTGGCGTGCCCTGTCAAGCGTGGTGACTGTCGAACTGCTGACCATCACCGCGTTCGAGCTGGCGCTGTTCGCGTGGCTGACGCTCGCGCACCACGTCGTCTTCCCCGAACCGCCGCTGCGACCGGACAGCCCGGTCTTCTGGTTCGCCGGCCAGCTGGGGCTGATCGCCGGCTTCGTCGCGGCGTGGCCGGTCGCCTCCTGGCAGCTCGACCGAAGTGCCGGTCGAGCGGAGTAGCCGGCCGGTCAGCGTGGCAGCCGGGTCCGGCGGTAGTAGGACCATCCGGCCAGTGGCAACGCGACAGTCCAGGCCAGCAGCAGCGGAAGACCGACCAGCACGCCCGTCGGGGTGAAGATGTCCGCAGAACTACTGTCCGGCAGGTCGGCCGCGAACTGCCACGGCAGGGTCACCGAGTAGCCGATCATCAGTGCGGATCCCAGCACCGTCGGCGTGAGGGGAAGCCATCGAGGCACCCGGCGCCCACGTAACCACGGCACCCACCGGGGGAAGGTCACCCCCCAGTCGCTGATGAGACCGAGCGCCAGGACTCCGCCTAGGGACCCGCCTCCCCGGGACCGGGGACGTCAGCCCGGCCGAGGGCGTGGGAAGCACTGTGATCTATCGATCACCGCGCATTCCACCTGTGTGGACGGCGGCCTGATAGGAAGGAGCGAGTTGGCCTCACCTCAAGGGAGTTGACCGTGGCGCGTTCGCACCTGTCCCGCCGTTCGCTGCTGACCGCCGGTGGCGCCGCCGCCGTCGCGCTCGGCGCAGCCACCGCCAGCCCGTCGGCAGCCGCTGCCACGCCGGCGGAGGACCCGGTCGACACTCCGGCCGAGGCGCTGCGGCGGCTGCGGGCCGGCAACCGGCGGTTCACCTCCGGGCACGGCCGGCACCCGCACCAGGGTCTGGCGGACCTGCACCGTCTCGCCGCCGGACAACACCCGTTCGCCGTCACCGTCGGCTGCGCGGACTCCCGGGTGGCCCCCGAGGTCCTCTTCGACCAGGGGCTGGGCGACCTGTTCGACAACCGGGTGGCCGGCAACATCGTCGACGACCTGCTGTTGGGCAGCATCGAGTTCGCCGTGGAGGAGTTCGGCAGCCTGCTGATCGTCGTCCTCGGCCACGAGCGCTGCGGCGCGATCACCGCCACCATCGACGCCATCCACAGCGGCGGCACCGCTCCCGGGCACATCGGCACGATCGTGGACGCCCTACGCCCGGTCGTCGAGCCGGTCCTCGACCAGCCCGGAGACCCGGTGGAGAACGGGGTCCGCGCCAACATCGTCGCCCAGGTGGCAGCGCTCAGCGCCCGCAGCTCGATCATCTCGGAGAAGGTGCACCAGGGCGCGCTGCGCGTCGTGGGCGCCCGCTACGACCTGGACAACGGGCGGGTTTCGCTGCTGGCCTGACGAGGGCCTTAGGGTTCAGTCATGGTCGATCGGCACCAGGTGTTGAACTTCCGCGTCCGCGCCCAGCAGCTCACCCGGGGCGCGGGCGCGCTCGCCGACACCGCCGTGCTGGACATCGGGGTGCAGAACACCGGGCCGGACGGTGCCCGGTGGGCGCTGGCGGTGCGCGGGGTCGACGTGACCGCGTTGTCCGACACGGAGGTGGTCCTGCTCTGGACCGTGCGGGGTGCCCCGCACCTCTACCGTCGGGCCGACGTCGGCAAGGTGGCGGCCGCTGTCGAACCCTTCACCGACGCGGACGCCGGCAAGCGCATCTACGACGCGTCCCGACCCTTGAAGGCCGCTGGCATCGGCAACCTCGCGGCCCTCGACGAGGTGGCCGCCCGCATGCGGGACGTCGTCACCAGGCCGACGGTCAAGGGGGACGTGTCCGGCCGCCTGGCCACGATGCTGCCCGCGCCGTACCTGCGGTCCTGCCGGCCGTGCGACGCCACCCACCTCTACGAGATGCCGTTCCGGCTCGCCGCCGTGCGGGCCGGCCTGGAACT
The DNA here is from genome assembly GCF_029626165.1 of Micromonospora sp. WMMD967. Classification (NCBI taxonomy): domain Bacteria; kingdom Bacillati; phylum Actinomycetota; class Actinomycetes; order Micromonosporales; family Micromonosporaceae; genus Micromonospora; species Micromonospora sp. WMMD967. The sequence continues at coordinate 4,712,969 of NZ_JARUBK010000001.1, read as the reverse complement.
CCAACTCGACACCTCACCGCCGATCCTGCGGCGCATCGCCGGGTTCCGGAAAGCATCCGCTCCGAGCGACCGTTTCGACCTCATCCGCGCGTACCTTCGCCTGCTCGGCCCGGCCACCCCGAAACAGGTGGCCGACTATCTCGACGCCCCGGTCAGGGACGTGAAGGCGCGCTGGCCCGACGACGTGGTCGAGGTGACTGTCGACGGTGAGGTGCGCTCACTGCTGGCCGCCGACGCACCGGCGCTGGAGTCGGCCGACGGCACGGGCACCCGCCTCCTCGGCCCGTACGACCTGTTCCTGCAGGCGAAGGACCGGGCGACGCTGGTGCCGGACGCCGCCCACGCCAAGGAGTTGTGGCCGGTGCTGGGTCGCCCCGGTGCCGTCCTGGTCGACGGCGAGCTGGTGGGCACCTGGCGCCCGCGCAAATCCGGCAGGACGCTCACGGTCGGCGTGCATCCCTGGCAGCGGCTCTCCGGCGCGACGCGCGACGCCGTCACCGCCCAGGCCGAACGCCTCGCCGCGCACCGGGCCGTCTCCCTGGCCGGCGTCGACATCGCCGGCTAGATCACCGCACCGTCCAGGCGACGGCGGGAGGCCGCACCCGAGCGCAGAGCGGCCCGCCGGCGGCGTCGGTCAGCCCGACCCGGCCGACCAGCACCCCGCCGCCCTCGTGTGCGGCGCGCAGCAGTTCGGTCGGGACGTCGGTGAACATCAGCTTCGCTCGTCGGAACATCGCAAAGCCGTCCTCGGTCACCGCGCCCCAGCTCAGGTACAGAAATCGCGCACCGGGGCGGCCGTGCACCCACGGGCCGCCGACGTCGAGCATCCCGTCGACCTCGCAGCTGGACACCTCGACGTGCCAGGTGGCGTCGGCGGCGTCGGCCGGCACCAGATCGACCACCTCGGCCTTGCGTTGGACGCCGACGTGCACGTTGCCCCGCCGCAGCGCGTCGGCCTCCGCACCGGTACGGCGACCGGGCAGGTCGGTGCCGTCGATCCGGATCCGCATGCTGGCGATTCTCGTTCCTCGACCGGTGCGGGCGCGCCGGTCGGTGGTGGCGGTGTCGGCCTGACGAGGCCGGCCGAAGTGTGCGGCGGTCGGGCGGGTCACCGCACCGCCCGAGCGGGCAAAAAGTAAAGGCAAGGAGATAACTCTCCCTGCCACTTCTAACGTATATCGCACCTGGGGGCTTGCGGCAAGACCCCGGTCCTGGCGCAGAATCTGCGGCCGGACCAGCATCAGGACGCAACGGGGGGCACGACATGGGTGTGTTGTCGATGGACGAGGGCCGCAGCGACCTCGCACCGCTGGTGGACCTCCGGGAGGTTGACGAGACGCAGGTGGCGGTCGTCGGAGGCAAGGCCGCGCACCTGGGCGTGCTGTCGCGCATCGACGGAGTCCGCGTACCGGCCGGGTTCTGCGTCACGACGACCGCCTTCCGGCGGGTCATGGCGCAGACCCCGCCGATCGACGAGCTGCTCGACCAGCTCTCCCGCCTCGGCCCGGACGACCGGGAGGCGGTCGGCGCGCTCAGCGCGGAGATCCGCCGGAGCATCGAGGAGACCCCGATCCCGGGCGACCTGGCGGCCGCGATCACCGGCGCGCTCGCCGGGTTCGGCGAGGAGACGGCCTACGCCGTCCGGTCCAGCGCGACGGCGGAGGACTCCCCCACGGCCTCCTTCGCGGGTCAGCAGGACACCTACCTGAACGTCGTGGGGCCGGAGGAGATCCTGCGGCACGTCAGCCGGTGCTGGGCGTCGCTGTTCACCGAGCGGGCCGTCGTCTACCGGCTGCGCAACGGCGTCGACCACCGTGCGGTGCAGATGGCTGTCGTCGTACAGCAGATGGTTTTTCCGGACGCCGCCGGCATCCTGTTCACCGCCGACCCGGTCTCGGGCGACCGGAGGGTCGCGACGGTGGACGCCAGCTTCGGCCTCGGCGAGGCCCTGGTGTCCGGCCTGGTGAACCCGGACGTCTTCACGGTGCGCGACGGCGAGGTCGTCACCAGGGCGGTGGCCGCCAAACAGCGTGCCGTCGTCGCCGTGTCGGGCGGCGGTACGCGGGAGGTGGCGATCGACCCGCAGCGGCAGGAGCAGCCGGCGTTGACCGAGGCACAGGTCGTGCGGCTGGTGCGGCTCGGACGACGAATCGAGGCTCACGTCGGCCGCCCGCAGGACATCGAATGGTGCCGGGTCGACGACGACTTCCTGATCGTGCAGAGCCGGCCGATCACCACGCTGTTCCCCGTGCCCCCGGCCGGTGACCAGGAGAACCACGTCTACCTCTCGGTCGGTCACCAGCAGATGATGACCGACGCCATGAGGCCGCTGGGGCTGTCCATGTGGCAGTTGACGGCCATGGCGCCAATGCTGGAGGCCGGCGGCAGGTTGTTCGTCGACGCCATCGGGCTGCTGGCCTCCCCGGGCCGGGCCGGGTTCCTGGAGATGGTCGGGAAGTCCGATCCGCTCATGAGGGACGCGTTGCAGACGCTCCTCGACCGCCCGGGCTTCGTCCCGACGACGCCCGTGGGCGAGGGTGGTCCCGCCAGGCTGCCGAACGGCGGCACGTCGATCGAGACCGACCCGGCCATCGTGACCGAGCTGGTCGAGCGCAACGAGGCGTCCGTCGCCGCCCTGCGGCGGGACATCGCGACGGTGAGCGGTACGGCGCTGTTCGACTTCCTGCTGGAGGCCTTCGAGGAACACAAGCGGATCCTCGCCGAGCCCCTGACCATGCAGGCGATCATGGCCGGCATGGAGGCCACCTGGTGGCTCAACGACCGGCTGTACGAGTGGCTGGGCGAGAAGAACGCCGCGGACACCCTCACCCTGTCCGCTCCCGGCAACATCACCTCGGAGATGGGACTGGCGTTGCTGGACGTCGCCGATGCGATCCGTCCGTATCCGGAGGTGGTGGCGTTCCTGCGCGGCGTCGAGGACGACGGCTTCCTCGACGAGCTACCGACAATCCCGGGCGGGGCCGTCGCGCGCGACGCCATTGAGGCGTACCTCGACCGGTACGGCATGCGCTGCATCGGGGAGATCGACATCACCAGGCCACGGTGGAGCGAACGCCCCAGCACACTCGTGCCGGTGATCCTCGACAACGTCCGACTCTTCGAGCCCGGTGCCGCCAGGAGGCGCTTCGCGCAGGGGCAGCGGCAGGCGCGCGAGAAGGCGCAGGAGGTGCTGACGCGTCTGCGGGCGCTGCCGGACGGGGAGCGGAAGGCCGACGAGACCGAGCGGATGATCGAACGGGTGCGGACCTTCGTCGGCTACCGGGAGTTCCCGAAGTACGGCATCGTCAGCCGCTACTTCGTCTACAAGCAGGCCCTGCTCGACGAGGCCGAACGCCTCGTGCGGGCCGGCGTCCTCAGCGAGCGGGAGGACGTCTTCTACCTCACGTTCCAGGAGTTCCGCGAGGCCACGCGCTCGCGCCAGGTGGACCACGAGCTGATCCGGCAGCGCCGGGACGAGTTCCGGTCGTACCAGGCACTGACGCCTCCCCGGGTGATGACCTCGGACGGCGAGGTCCTCACCGGGGCCTACCGACGTGACGACGTGCCGGCCGGTGCTCTGATCGGTGTGCCGGTGTCAGCCGGGACCGTCGAGGGACGCGCCCGCGTCATCCTGGACATGGCCCAGGCCGATCTCGAAGCCGGCGACATCCTCGTCACGGCCCACACGGACCCCAGCTGGACTCCCCTGTTCGTCGGCATCGCCGGCCTGGTGACGGAGGTCGGCGGGTTGATGACGCACGGCGCGGTGATCGCCCGGGAGTACGGCCTGCCGGCTGTCGTCAGCGTCCTCGACGCCACCCGGCTGATCCGCGACGGGCAGCGGATCCGCGTGCACGGCAGCGACGGGTACGTCGAGATCCTGCCCTGACCGACGGCACCCGGGGAGCCACCATGGACGCCACTCCCGACGACGCTCTCATCGCCGAGGCCACCCGGGTGGCCGTCGCCCGACTCTGACGTTCTGCGGCCGCCAGGTCGAAGTCCGTCGGGCTGCGTCAGGTTGCCTCCGCCTCCTACGCTGCCGGTCGTGCCCCACGTGCCCCGGCGACTCAGTCATCAGATGCGCGTTCGGCAGGACAGCGCGGGGGCAGGCCGCCAGAGCGGGGTGCACATCGAGCACCTGGTCATCACCCGCAGAGGCGACACCTGGCGGACGTCCCAGGTCAACGCGCCGGCCGAGCCGACGTGGCCCAGCGACCTGCTGCCCACGATCGGCGCCCTCGTACCGCCGTTGATCATCGTGCTCACCTTCGGCATGCTGGATCAACCAGCGGTGCTCCACGCACTGCTCCAGCAGGGCAACCCGGTCATCCTGGCCGTGGCACTGATTCCACTGGTGCTGCCGCTGGTGGGCGCAGCGTTGACGTACCTCGGTCTGCACCGGTGGACCTCCTGGACGACTCGCCAAGCGGGCTGGACCGCAATCGCCGTCGGCGCGACGCTCTCCTTCTTCATCCCGCTGAACTACGTCGCACCGCAGCTGGGCCTGCTGAGTCTCGCGTTCGCCGCAGTCGCCACCAGGAGACGACGCTTCCGAGCCCTGGCCGTCGCGCTCATCGCGCTGCTGACGGTCATCATCACCACCGCCGTCGTCACCAGCAGGACGCAGAGGTTCGCCTCGACCCCGGACGGTGACTACCTTCAGCGGATAACTGTGGGTCGGCTCCTCGACGGGCTCGTCCGTCTCAACATCGACGACGGCGAAGGGCAACGCAGCGTTCTGCTCGTGGGCAGCAGCGAGGACTACGCCACGGTCATCACCGCCGACCATCCTCCTGTGGTGGAACACGTCAGCGCCGACGTCATCGCCAAGGCCAGTCCGTGCCAACTGCGACCGACCCCGCTGCAACGAAGCCTGTTCAGTCTCGTGACCCGAGGGTCGGCGGCGACGGACGCCGACCGCGGCGGCACACCAGACTGCATCCAGGGACGTGCTTCGTAGGCGCGGTAGTCCACGTCCGCGCCGAGCGCTCCGGCCGCCTGGTGGATTTCGGCGGGCAACGCCGAGCAGAATGCCCTGCCGGCCGCACATTACCGATATTCCGCAGTCGATTGAATCACATTTCACGGCGTCCGTCGCTCGCCGACCTAACGGCTAACGCGAGCCCACATCAGGATCGTACGCCCAGGTGAAGGCGCAGAGGTCCACTCCGGACGCTTAATGAAAACTTAAGGAAATGCAGACGAAAAACTGTTATTCGCCGCCGGCAGGCCGGCCACCAGGGCCCGTCCGAAATGGTCTCCTTAATTCTTCGCCCACAAGTTGATGCCAATCCCCCGACCCACTCATACTTCTTTTCGCCATCAGCTGTGCCGTCGACCCAAAGGAAGAATTGGTAATGCGGACTCCCCCCGCGCATGTCGCACCGCCGGACCGGGCGCGCAAGCGCCGTCGTATCACCCGCCTCACGCTGGCCGGCGCGGTCGCCGCCGCGTTGACCGCGAGCGGCATCTACATCGCCGGCGCCCAGGCCGAGGAGGTCTCCGCCCCGGGCCGGGTCCAGGCGGAGGCCTTCGCGGCGCAGTCCGGCGCGCAGACCGAGAGCACCGGCGACGCCGACGGCGGCCGCAACGTCGGCTGGCTGGCCAACGGCGACTGGCTGCGGTACGACGGCGTGTCGATCACCGGCGCCGACCTGACCGCCCGGGTGTCCTCGCACAACTCCGCCGGTGGCAGCGTCGAACTGCGCCTCGGCGCGCAGGACGGCACGGTGCTGGCCAGTTTCCCGATCGCCCAGACCGGCGGCTGGCAGAAGTGGACGACAGTCGCCGCGAAGGCGTCGAGCGTGCCCGCCGGCCCGCAGACCGTCTTCGCCGTGCTGAAGAGCACCTCGACGTCGGACTTCGTCAACCTGAACTGGTTCACGTTCGGCCCGGCGGCCGGCGCGTCGCCCAGCGCCTCGACCACGCCGAGCACGCCGCCGAGCGCCTCGGCCACCCCGAGCGCCACCCCGTCGTCGTCCGCCTCCACGTCGGTCCCGCCGAGCGCGCCGGCCGGCGGCTGGGTGCCCGTCGACCAGGCCCGGTGGGACAGGGAACTCGCCGCGTTCAACGCGATCACGCCGAAGGCGGTGACCCCGGGCACCACCCGGGTCCCCGAGTTCCACACCGACTGCGAGGTCGCCAACTCCGCGCCGGACGACCCGATCGTCGTGCCCGGCCTGCCCGGCGCCTCGCACATGCACACGTTCTTCGGCACGAAGATCGACGCCTTCACCACGACGGACAAGCTGCTCTCCGCGACGACCAACTGCAACGCCCCGGGTGACAACAGCGCCTACTGGGTCCCGGAGCTGCGCAAGGACGGCAAGGCCGTGCCGATCAAGAGCTTCCGCGTCTACTACGGCTCGCGGGTCAAGGACCCGTCGACCGTCAAGCCGTTCCCGCCGGGCCTGCGGGTCGTCGAGGGTGACGCGAAGAGGCAGGTGGACACCCCGAAGAACGCCGGCAGCAACCAGTTCTGGTGTGCCGGCAGCGCCGAGATCGGCCGCAGCGCCGACGGCAACTGGCCGGTCTGCGCCCCCGGCGGCAACCTGATCTTCCAGCTCGTGTTCAAGGACTGCTGGGACGGCAAGAACATCGACTCGCCCGACCACAAGTCACACATGGGCGACCCGGTGAACGGGGTCTGCACCGGCAAGTACCCGGTGGCCGTGCCGGATCTGTCCTTCATGGTGAACTACCAGTCGCTGGGCGGTGACGGTCTCAGCCTCTCCTCCGGCAAGCCGTCGTCCATGCACGGTGACTTCATGAACGCCTGGGAGCCTGCCCGCCTCGGCGCTCTGGTGAAGTCCTGCCTCAACCAGAACGCCAAGTGCGGCACCGAGGTGACCTTCGCCGGCGGCTGACCGACGCCTGACAGAGACGGCCCTCGCACTCCGGTGCGGGGGCCGTCCGTCTGTGGGAGTCGGGTCCTAGAGTGGCCGGCGTGTGGATCAGGACCGGTGCCGTGACGACCACGCTGACCCTGGTGGCGACCCTCGCGGTCGGCTGTACGTCAGCCACTCCCCCGCCGATCCCGACGAACGCCGACCTGACGAGAGCCTGGTGCGGCTCCTCCGGCGACCGCATCGACCTGCGCCAGGACGGGTCGTCGCGGGTCGAGCCGATGTCCGACACCTATCTGTCGCACGTCCTTCGCGACCTCCGCCACACGTGGACCGACCAGTTCATCTGGCGTACCTACTTCGACGGCCGCAGGCCCACGTCCACGGACGGCACCTGGCTGCTCAGCGACCACGAGAACGAAGACGACCGGAAGGTCGACCACCGTCGGTGGGTGCGACTCGACTTCGGGGAACGCGCCTCCGCGGATCGGCACGAGGAGGAGGCCCCCGATCCGTACGAGTTCGGCGACGCGTTGCTCGTCAGCCACGACGGCAACGGCTTCGAACTGTTCGCCCTCGACGGGAGGCCCGACGAAGGCTGGTCGAGCCGGTTCACGCCCTGCGTCGACTGATCGGCGGACTCGCCGCCGATCACGCGAGCCGGGTCCACGCTCCGGCGCCGGTCTAGGCTTTGGGTCGAGACAACGACCTCATGAGGAGTAGGGCATGGGCCTCGTCCACATCGAGCTGTTCGCGACCCTCGACCTCGTCGGGCAGGCGCCCGGTGGTCCCGAGGAGGACCCGGCGGGGTTCCCGTTCGGCGGCTGGCAGGCGCCCCTGCTGGACGATGTCGCCGGAGCGCAGGTCGCGGCCGCGTACGAAGGCACCGACGCTCTCCTGCTCGGCCGGCGGACGTACGACATCTTCGCCGCGTACTGGCCGCACCAGGAGGGCGGCCAGGACGACGACATCGCCACGCTCTTCAACAGCGTCCCGAAGTACGTGGCCTCCCGGGGCACGCCCGACCTCTCGTGGGCCGGGTCCACGCAGCTCGGCCCGGACCTGGCCGGCGCGGTGCGCGAGATCCGGGACCGGCACGAGCACGTGAAGGTCGTCGGGAGCCTGAACCTGGTGCAGACCCTTCTGCGCGAGAAGCTCTTCGACCGGCTCGACCTGTGGGTGCACCCGATCGTGCTCGGCGTCGGCAAGAAGGTGTTCGACGGTGGCGAGGTGCCCACGAACCTCACACTCCTCGAACCGCCGGTGGCCAGCGCGAAGGGCACCGTCTACCTGCGCTACGGGCTGGCCGACGGCACACCCGCCACGGGCGACATGGCCGCACCCGATCGCGGTGCCCGACGCGACGACTGACGTCGCACCGGGAACCCATCGCCAAGATCCGCGCAACATCAGGGTTGTTGGTGTCTCCCGCATGTCGGAGGCAGCAACATGCGGGAAGTTGCGCGGATCTCCATGCGGCCGATCACCTTCAGCGTCCGTCACCGGGCCGACCAAGCATGGGCAAGCCGGCGCGACCGCTGCCCTAGCGGGCGGCCTCGTCGGGGACGGACCGCGGGTGCCGGAGCGCGCTCAGCAAGGCGGTGAGAACGCCAGCCACCAGCAGGACCCGCACCGCGTTGAACAGCACCGTGTCGCCTGTGGAGTGGGGCGGGAAGAGGTCCTTCACGAGCCAGCCGCCGCCCAGCCCGAGGCCCAGGCAGACGTACATAGCGGCCCGCAGTCGTGGGAGGTGCTGCGGGCGGCCGAAGATCCGGGGTGCCTGCGTGCCGCCACGGCTGCGGTAGAGCAGCACGGCGGCCATGGCCAGGCTGGCCGCTAGGCACGCGACGGCCAGGACAACGTCCACGGATTCCATGGGCGACAGGCTATCCGAGGAACGCCCACGCACCGCCTGCCCGCGCCCACGCACCGGCTGCGCCCGCCCAAGATCCGCACAACATCAGAGATGTTGGTGTCTCCCGCCTGCCGGAGGCAGCAACATCCCGGAAGTTGCGCGGATCATGGGCGGAAGGCGCGGCGAGGGCGGGGCGCGCGGCTTAGGAGAGCGCCCGGCCGGCCAGCGCGAAGCTCACCAGGATCGCGGCCGCCAGTGGTACGGCGACCGCGACGACGAGTGCCCGCCGACGGTGTGACTCGCCGGTCAGCACGACGATCAGCAGGCCCAGCGCGAGGTCGATGGCCACGTTCCACCACGCGCCGGAGGAGTAGTCGGGATCGGTCGCCTTGCCGGCGAACCGGACCGCCTCCTCGAAGAACACGGCTGCCGGCAGCGCCGCCCCGACGACCTGCCGCCAACCCGTGCCACGCGCCCACGTCCCGGCGGTGCCGAACACCACACCGGCGAGCACCCCGAAGAACATCCAGACCAGCGACGACGGCGCCCAGAGCACCGCGAGGTCGTCGCCTTGCAGGAGTGCGGCCGCGAGGTAGTAGCTGGGTACCGCGACGACGAGCAGGACGGTGGCGCCGAGTGCGGCGCGCAGCCACCCGGCCCGCGCCCAGTATCCGAAGAAGAAGGCGGCGACCGCCCAGGTGGCGGTGGAGTTGCCGAGTTCGGCGATGGGGAACGGCAGCCACTTGATCCAGCAGAAGTCGAGGACGCCGAGTAGGAAGCCGCCCACCACGGAGGCGAGCGCCACCGTCCGATCACCAGGTCGCATGATCGCAGAGCATACCGAGTATGCGGTGTCGCCCCGGCGGCCCCCGCAACCCCGAGGGTCGGGGGGCCGGGAGTGAGCCCGTCAGCCGACGCGGGCACGGAGGCTTCGCGTCAGGGTGGGGATCACGACCGCCGCCGGTACGAGGTGCAGCGCGAGAAGGGCGACGGTGGTGGCGGTGTTCGCCCCGGCGAGCAGGGGCGGGACCAGCGAGATCGCGGTCAGCGACACGGTCGTCCAGAGGAACCGCTCGGCGGGGCGGGCGCTCCACCACAGCAGGGCGACGGCGATGACGATGCCGACGACTGAGAAGAACCCGGTCACCACGGCGAACCCGCCCAACGGGATCGCCTCGCCACCGTCGGGGATCTGAAAGTTGACGCCGGCGGCCTGGGCGAGCGCGGCGGCGGCTGTGGTGACCACCATCGCGGCGAGGGTCGCGAGGAGGCCGGTGCCGGCGAGTCCGAGGATTCGGCGGTTGGTCTGAGTGGATGCCGGGGCGGCGTTCGTGCTGGTCATGTCAGTGCTCCATCGGTTCGGTCACTGGCGGACACCGGGACTACTCCGTGCCGCCGGCCGGCAGCCCGAGCCTCGGGAACTGATCGGCGTGGAAGGTGGTGATCTCGGTGATCGCCCCGCCGGTGATGCGTAGGACGTCGAGCGTCAGCGGCAGGTACGCGTTCTCCCGCTCCCGCCAGTGGTAGAAGGCGACGGCGGGTTGCCGGTTGACGGAGGTGGGGATGCCGCGCAGGCCGGTCATGCCTTCGAAGCCGTCCCGGATCCAGTCGTTGACCACCGCGTCGCGGCCGACGTGCAGGCCCGGGGTTGGCGGCATCGAGCACCGCACGTCGTCGCGCAGCATCGTGGTGAGCCGGCCGATGTCCGTGGCGACGCTGGCCTCGGTGAAGCGGCGTACCACCTCACGGGTCCCGGCGTCCTCGTCGCCGCCGGTCCAGTCCTGCCGTTCGGCGGGCAGGTGCTCCCGCATGCCGGCGCGGGCCCGTTGCAGCGCGCTGTTCACCGAGTTGACGGAGTCGCCGAGCAGTTCCGCGACGTCCTTCGCCGGCCAGCCGAGCACGTCGCGCAGGATCAGCGCGGCCCGTGGGCGCGGCGCGAGGTGCTGGACGGCGACCACGTACGCCAGCTCGATCGTCTCCCGGGCGACGGCCACGGCCTCCGGCTCGTCGGCGTCGCCCGCCGGCAGTTCGTCGAGCAGCCGGTCCGGGTAGGGCTGCAACCAGCGCACCTCGCCGCCGGTCGCCGGCTCCGGGCGGCACTTGGCGAGGAAGTCCAGGCAGGCGTTGGTGGCGATCCGGTACAGCCAGGCCCGGAACGTCGAGCGTCCCTCGAAGGTCTCCCGCCGCCGCCAGGCACGGAGGAACGTCTCCTGGACGGTGTCCTCGGCGTCTTCGAACGACCCGAGCATCCGGTAGCAGTGCACGTGCAGCTCCCGCCGGTGCCGCTGCGCCAGCCCGGTGAACTCCGGCTCGTCGACCTCGGCGAGGTCCCTCACATTCGCACTCATCACGTCATCCTTCCGCCTCGTCATGTCCTGTCCCAGGTATGACGGGCGCGGGTCGGAAAACTCATCACCGGGCACCTACCTGCCGGCGGCACGGTCACGCCGTGGCGGCGGCCCTGCCCACCGGAAACCGCACGCCGGTCAGGTCTTCCGACACGGCCCAGAGGCGTTGCTGCACGGTCAGGTCGTAGGACTCGGGGCTGGATGTGACCAGCTTCGGGTAGCCGCGCACCTCGCCCAGGCCGTCGGGGCCGTAGTACTGCCCGCCGAGAACGGACGGGTCGGTGGCGGCACGCAGGGTGGGCAGCGCACCGGCCGTGGCGGGCTGAGTGATCACCGGGGCGAGCAGGGTGACCGGCCGACGGACGACCGCCGGGGCGTTGCGGACCAGCTCGGTGTTGGAGACGCCGGGGTGGGCGGCCACCGCGACGGTGGCGCCGTGCGCGGAGAGGCGGCGTTGCAGCTCGTAGGTGAACATCAGGTTGGCGAGCTTCGACTGGCCGTAGGCGCCGACCCGACTGTACGAACGCTCCCACTGCAGGTCGTCGAAGTGGATGTCGGCGCGGATGCGGTGCCCGACGCTGCTGACCGTGACCACCCGGGAGCCGGGTACCGGCAGCAGCAGGTCGAGCAGCAGGCCGGTGAGCGCGAAGTGGCCCAGGTGGTTGGTGCCGAACTGCATCTCGAAGCCGTCGCGCGTGGTCTGCTTCGGGGTGTACATCACGCCGGCGTTGTTGATCAGCAGATCGATACGCGGGTGGGAGGCGCGCAGGCCGGCCGCGGCGGCGCGTACCGAGTCCAGCGAGGTCAGATCCAGCTCCCGTACGGAGACGTCGCCGTTGATCCGGGCGGCGGCCAGTTTGCCCTTCGCGGTGTCGCGCACGGCCAGCACGACCGACGCCCCGCGCTCGGCGAGCCGCCGGGCGGTCTCGAAGCCCAGTCCGGTGTTGGCGCCGGTGACCACGGCCACCCGGCCGTCCTGGCGCGGAATCTGCTGCTCGGTCCACTTCATCTCTGCTCCCCAATGTACCGCCGGTAACTTACGCCTGAAACGCTAAGGTACCGTCGGTACGTTGTCAAGAGACCGCCGGTACCTAAGCTAGGGTTGCTGTCATGACGTTCCAGCGGGCGCGCAGCGAGGAGCAGCGTGCGGTCCGACGGCAGGCGATCCTGGAGACGACCTCGGCGATGCTCGACGAGATGTCGGTGGCCGAGGTGACCCTCAACGAGCTGAGCCGGCGGGTCGGCCTGGCCAAGACGGCGGTGCTGCGCTATTTCGAGTCCCGCGAGGCGATCCTGCTCGACCTGATGGACGACCGGACGACGACCTGGCTGGCCGAGCTGGAGCGGGAGCTGGCCCACGGCGTCGACCTGAGCGGGTCCGCGATGGAACGGGCGGAGCAGGCGGCCGACGTGCTCAGCCGGTCGCTCGCCACCCAGACGGTGCTCTGTGACCTCATCGGAGCGCAGGGCGGGGTGCTCGAGCACAACGTCTCGGTCGAGGTGATCCGCCGGCACAAGCGGGCCTCGCTGGGCAACCTCGCGGTGATGGCGGGCCTCGTCCGGCGGCACCTGCCCGAGGTCGGCGACCGCGCCGAGCTGTTCTGCCTGCACGCCCTGTTCATGGCTGGCACGCTGTCCGCCTACGCCTCGCCGCCACCGAGCCTGCTCGCCGTCTACGAGTCCGAGCCGGCGCTCGCGGTCCACCATGTCGACCTGCGGACGGCCCTGCGGCTCGCGATCATCACGTCGCTCGTGGGCGTCCTGCCGCGCTTCTGAGTCCGACGCGCACGTCGCTGCGGATCGCTCCCGCTCGGCGAGGGGCTGCGGATCGTTCCCGGCCCGCGAGATCGACTCGGGTTCCGTGAAGCCGCCCTGTCCGAAGAGCCCGGACACCCCGGTTTCCGTGAAGGCGAGTCGATCGCACCGCACACAGGCGACCTTGAGGCCAACCTTAAGAAAGTTAAGGCCAGCCTCTTTGAAGTTGAAGATTCTTGAGATACAACTTTAGGTATGACAGAGCAGGCGATGGACTGGCAGGAACTGACCAGCCTGACGCGGGGCCAGCCGTTCGTCGTCGAGCGGGTGCGCCTGGCGGGCAACGGCGTCGCGATCGAGGGTGAGTTCGAGCTACCGCAACTGGCTCAGCTCAACGTCGAGGACCAGGTCTTCGTGACGGCGTTCGTGCGCTGCCACGGTTCGATCAAGGAGATGGAACGCATCTTCGGGGTGAGCTACCCGACGATCAAGTCACGACTCAACCGGATCACGCAGATGCTCGACTTCGTCGAGACCGACCCGGCACCCTCGCGGACCGACATCATCGACCGGCTGCGCCGCGGTGAGATCACCGCACAGCAGGCGTTGGCCGAGCTGGACGGCCGATCGTGATGCCGCAGCTGGTGACCGTCAAGGTCCGCCGCCCCGACCATCGGCCCCTCCGCTTCTGGGTCCCGGTGCTCCCCGTGGTGCTCGTACTCCTGCCGGTCGTGATCCTGGTCGTGCTCGCGGTGATCGTGGCCTGCCTCGTGTTCCGCATCCGTGTGATGCGGGCGCTCGGTGCCGGTTGGCGCGTCGTCTCCGCGCTGCCCGGCGCCCGCTTCGACATCGAGCAGGGCCGCCTGGCCGTGCTCGTAGCCATCCGATAGGAGAGGTTCGCATGACCGAACAACGCAAGGACATCCTCGACATGCTGGCCGCCGGCAAGATCACCGCAGAGGAGGCGGAGCAGCTCATCGCCGCCCTCGAACGGGACCAGGCACCGGCGGTGGCAGGTCACGATCTCCGGCCGAAGGGCAAGGTGAAGTACCTGCGGGTGGTGGTGGACGCCACCGACAACGGCGAGCCGTCGCGGGTCAACGTGCGGGTGCCACTGCAACTGCTGCGGGCCGGCGTACGGCTGGCGGCGCTGGTCCCGCCGCAGGCCCTGGTCAAGGCCAACGCCTCACTCAGCGACTCGGGCGTGCCGATCGACCTGACGCAGCTCAAGCCGGAGCAGTTGGAGGCGCTGGTGGAGCACCTCGACGACGTGACAGTGGAGGTGGACTCTCCCGATGCCACGGTGCGGGTCTTCTGCGAGTAGGCGCCGTCCGATGGGACGGCCCCTCGAGAGGGTGCTGGAACACCCTCCCGAGGCTGCGCCCGCCGCAGCAGAGCACAGGTGAACTGCCAACCTGAAGTCTAGCCACTCACCGGCACACCAACGGAGGGACCACTCGGACGCGTGGTCCCTCCGCTGCGTCCCGCCGAACGGTTCGCATGTCGGCAATCCGTCGTTGTCGGGGTGTCGGGCCACTCCGTAGCGTCGCGGCTACGTATCGATGCCCAGCGGAAGGACCCCTCGTGTCCGAACTCGTCGCTCCGCAGCTCGTCGTGAACAGCAGGATGATCTACTTCGGTTGGCTACCGGCCGATCCCGACGCGGTGGCCGCCCTGGTGCCGGACGGGCTAACGCCGGCACCGAACCACCAGGTCTTCATGAACCAGTACGTCGTCGACGACGCCGGCCAGACCTCCGGCTTCGGCGCGTACTCCCTGACGTACATCGGGCCAGATCTTTCCGGGGTCGACGCCCCCGACGGGGTGACGCCCGGTCGGTGGTGGACCCATTACTTCAACTCAAGCCCGGTCGTCCGGGCCTACGCCACCGCCCGGGGCGTGCCGGCGACCCCGGGCAAGACCACCATCGAGGTACGCGGGCATCGGCTGATCGCCACCACCGAGGCGGACGGCGTACCCGTGATCAGGACGACGGCCCGCGTCGGGCGCACCGGCGACGCGGTCAACCAGGGCCAACTGCGCTACCTCACCCGGCTGGACGGCAGGCTGCACAGCGGCAACTACCCGTTCGTGGCGCAGCCGGTCGACCCGTTCGCTGTCGAGTCGTTGGAGTTCCTCGAACCCGACCACCCGGTGTACGCGCTGCGTCCGGCCGACCCGCTGACCATCGTCTGGGGTTTCTACTCACCGCGCGCGTCGTTCGCCTACCCGGGCGGCGAGTCGGTGCTCGACTGACGGGACGCCCCGATCAGGGGTTGATCAGTTTCCACTCGCCTTCGGAAACGACGTCGACGGTGCCGTCGACCACGGTGATGGCGGTGTCGTCGTCGATGGCGTACGTCCGGACCGGGATTCCGGACGCCCACGTCTGGATGTCGGGCAACGTGGTGTCCTCCATGTCCGGATGGTTGAGGTGGGGGTACAGGGTGAAGTCCACCAGCCCCAACGCCCGGTCGGCGTCCTTCGCCATGTCGCTGCCGTCCGGGACGAACCCGAGATCGAATGCGGCGTCGCAGTTGTACGGGGTGACCGCGATGCTCCCGGCGCTGACTCCCACGTAGACCGTGTCGGTCAGCGAGGGCAGCAGGCCGGCCAGGCCCGACTGACGCATCCAGTGGGTCAGGTACAGCACGTCGCCGCCCCAGACGAGGAGGGCGTCGGCCTCCCGGACCGCCGGAACCCAGTTCTCCTTCCGGATCGTCGGCAGCGCGGTGAGCTCCAACAACCCCAGGGACTTCCAACCGAGCTGAGTCAGCGGGATGTCGGCCCGACCGTGAACCGCCTTCCACGCCCTCTCCGCCCCGCCGGGGAAGGGGTGGACGGCGGTGGGGATGAACAGGGCGGTGGATTCGGCGATCGGCTTGCCCAGCAGGTCGACGAGCGCGTTGGAGATGCTCGGGTTGCTGATGCCCCCCGAGGTGAGAAGGAACTTCACGCCGAAACGCCCTCCTGAAGCTAATCTACAAGCGTCGATGCTGACCGAGGAAAGGGCCCGGATCGTGACCATCGGAAACCGAACCCTCCCACGAATCCTCTCCGCCCTGCTGGCCGCCGTGCTCGCCGCCGGCCTGTCCGCGGTCGGTGCCGGACCGGCGACGGCCGGGCAGACCAGTCTGCGGGCTGCCGACCCGAGCGTGATCCGCGTCGGCGCCACCTACGTCTCCGTCCAGTCGCTCAGCGGTGGGGTCGCCGTGCGGCAGGCATCGTCACCGGACGCGCTGGCCGCCGCGCCCGCACGTCAGGTGTGGACGGACACCCGCAACCTCGGTGAGGTCTGGGCCCCGGAGATCGTCACCGACGGCGGCCGGTACTACATCTACTTCTCGGCCGGGCGCGGTGCCGCCCACCGCATGTACGTGATCCACTCGGCGTCGCCGGCCAGCGGCTACACGGCCGAGCGGCAACTCGCCCTGCCCGACGGCAAGTGGGCGATCGACGGCAGCCTGTTCACCTTCAACGGGCAGCGGTGGTTCGTCTGGTCGGGCTGGGCCGGCGACACCAACATCGAACAGAACATCTACCTCAGCCGTATGAGCGACCCGCTCACCCCGACCGGCAGCCGGTACGTCATCTCCCAACCACGGGAGAGCTGGGAGCGCGTCGTCGGCAACCCGTACATCAACGAGTCTCCCGAGGCGATCAGGGACCCCAACGGGCAACTCCACATCGTCTACTCTGCCAACGGCAGCTGGAGCGACCAGTACTGCCTGGCCGACCTGCGACTGCGCGCCGGCGGCGACCCGACGTACGTGTGGGACTGGTACAAGTCCAACGGCTGCCTGTTCGGCTCGAACCGGGCCACCATGATGGCCGGCTGGGATCCCACTCTGCACGTCAACGGGCCCGGTCATCACAGTTTCGTGCTGCTCAACGGCGACATCGCCACGAGCCCGCCGGCCGGGCCGAGGTTCCCGTTGATGTTCCACGCCGTCCCCAAGGGCACCGCGTACTCCTGGGCGAACCGGTACTGGTACACCGGCACCTTCTGCTGGTGGGGCAACACCACCTACCGCCGCGCCAACGTGCCCGGCCCGACGACCGACACCGGGTTCAGCCTGAAGTTCTTCGAGTGATCCCGCGTCGACCATGCCCGTCGGAGATCTCGCCGGTGTGTGGCGTCCTTCCGTTCGTCACCCGTCGTAGCGCCCACTCCGCCGGCCCGTACCGGTGCCGGCGCAGCCACCACGCGCTCACCGCAAGCTGCGCCGCGAAGATCAGCAATGCCAGCACGGTCGTCCCCACCGGCGACACCCTCCCGGCCAGGCCGAGCCCGATCCCGCTGAAGATGAGCAGTCCCAGCAGCGATTGCCCCAAATAGTTGGTGAGCGCGATCCGCCCCGCCGGTGCGAGGGCTGACCGCACGGACCCGAACCGCGGGCTGTGCATCATCCGCAGCAGCGTGGCCACGTACGCGGCCGTCAGCAGAGGCGCGGTCGCCGCGCTCGCACCCACGGCCAGTGACTCGCCGTTGCCGCCGCCCAGCGCGTACACCACGCCGCCCGCGACACCCACCGGGAAGCCGATGCACTGGATCCGCCGCAGCACCGGCTCGTGACCGCTGACGCCGGCGAGGAGCCGCCGTCGGCCGGCAACCATTCCGAGCAGGAACATCGCCAGCGCCGTCGGGCCCTGGAACGTCGCGGACTGGAGCACCATAAAGGGGAGCCCGGAGAGGTGGTGGCCGATGACGTCGCCCCACCCGCCGAGCATCGCGGCGGTCGCGTTCTCGGCGTTGGCCAGCGCCTCGGCTCGGGTCGGCAGGAACGCGGAGGAGTCCACGAAGAGCCCGCTGGCCAGCAGGCTCAGCAGCACGATCCCGTAGAGCACGCCGGCGACGCGCAGCGCCGTCCGGTCGCGGACCCGGCGCATCGCGAGCAGGACCAGGCAGACCACCGCGTACGTCATCAGGATGTCGCCGCCGTACAGGAGCGCGGTGTGCAGGGCGCCGAGGATGAACAGGCCGGCGATCCGGCGCAGCATCCGCGGCCCGAACGCGGCGCCCGCGCGCCCAGCCGCCGCCATCTGCAGGGTGAAGCTGTATCCGAACAGGAACGAGAAGAGGATGTAGAACTTCATGTCGACGAACACTGCGGACAGGAACCGCGCCGCGTCGTCGAGGACCGACGAGAACGCCGGATCCGTGATCAGGTTGCCCGGGTAACCGGAGGCCATGAAGGTGATGTTCACGACGAAGATCCCGAGCAGCGCGAAGCCCCGCAGCGCGTCGAGGTCGTGGAGGCGCTGCCCGGCGCTCGACCGGCTCGCCGTGGCGCCGATCGCGCCCGCTGACACGTCCATATGCTTCTTCTCCCCCGGTCCGGCCCGACGACATCTTTAATATACGGGAGATACTATCCATGGGACACAATGTGCCGTCAATGGCCGACGACGTGCCCGCCGACCTGGCGCGGCTCTGGCGACTCCCGACGCCCGCACGCCGCGGCCGGCCCGCCGAACTCGACGTCGAGCGGGTCGTCGGCACTGCGGTGGACCTGGCGGACCACGAAGGGCTGGACGGGGTGACCCTGCAGAAGGTCGCGCAGACTCTCGGCTTCACCAAGATGTCGCTCTATCGGCACGTGGGCTCGAAAGAGGAACTCCTCGAACTGATGACCGACCACGCCACCGGATCCGCCCCCCGGCTGGCCGCGGACAACTGGCGTGACGGCGTGCATCGCTGGGCGGCGGCGATCCGCGCCCGGTACGCCGAACACCCGTGGCTCGTGGAGGTTCCGATCGCCGGCCCACCCCGAGGGCCGAACGCCATCGGCTGGATGGATGCGTTCCTGCGGGTCCTGCACGACACCGGCCTGGATCCGAGGACGAAGGCAGGCGTACTCGTCGTCGTCAGCGGTTACGTGCGCAACGCGATCCTGCAGGGCCGGCAGATGGCCGAGGGCCGCAGCGGCACCGGGCTCAGCCAGGCCGACGTCGAGCAGAACTACGGCCACGCCCTCGCCGCGCTCGTCCGCCCGGAGCGCTTCCCCGAGGCCGCGCCGCTGTTCGCGGCGGGCGCGTTCGAGAGCGAGCCGGGCGAGGACCCGGAGGACCAGGACTTCACCTTCGGCCTGAACCTGATCCTCGACGGTGTCGAGGCCGCCATCGCGCGGCGCACGTCCTGAACCGCAGCACCCTCCATGGCAGCCGTCCCGCGGCCCGCCGCAGAGAGCGATATACCTGTGAGTCATATCTATGACTCACAGGTATATCGCCTACGCGTCATAGTGCGGCGAGGGCTCGTGCTGGCCGGCGTCACGGCTCGGACCGTCAGATCAGCCGGAACTGACGGGTCCGTGGGGCGACGGGGCTCGGCAGTCGATGACGCCGTCACCGCCGTCTGACGCGAGTGTCAGCTGGGCGGAGGCGGGCACTCCAGGACCGCGATCGAGTTTCCGGCGAACAGCCCCAGGTGCGGGTGCCCGGAGAAGATCTGGACAGCTTCGTCGTGCGAGCCCGCTTCGACGACGGTGTAGCCGGTCAGCGAGTCGGTGACGTCCTCGACACCCTGCGCGGTGACCAGCTTCTTCGCGTTCAGCGGAGCGCCCGGGTCGACGATGGCCTTCTCGTTGGCCTGCGCCCACGACGCCCAGGCGTTGATGAACTCGGTCTGCCGCTGTTCGGTGAGGTCGGCCTTGCCGGCCTCGTCAGCCGCACCGTGGAAGAGCGCGAGGAATCTGCCCATCCCCGCATCGTATCGAGCGGCATCAGGCGGGTGGTGATCGCTCCGACCGTCAGGCCGCGCCGAGACCGTTCATGAAGGTGGCTACGACGAGGTCGGCGGCTTGCGGTGGCGTCAGGGTGGGGAACTGGTGGGCGGCGGCGTCGACGAGTTGGTCGAGGACCGTTCGCGCCCAGGTGATGTCCACGTCGCCGCGCAGGTATCCCTCGTCTCGCAACCGGCGGATGAAGGCGTCGACCCGGGCGCTCTGCTCCTGACGGCGGATGCTGGCGGCAGGGTCGTTCTGCATCAGGCGGCGAGTGTCGAGAGGCCATTCGCGGCTGACGGGGACGATTCCCTCCACGTAGCGGTGCAGGGCGACGGGCACGGGGGCCTCGGTCAGGCGGGCCTCGTCTAGGACGTTCTCGGCGGAGTCGAGCTTGGCCTCGAAGACGGCACTGAGCAGGGCTTCGCGGTTCGCGAAGCGGCGGTGCACGGTGGTGCGGTCCACTCCGGCGGCAGCGGCGACGGCTGACATGGAGGTGCCGGGGTCCTCGGCCAGAAGTCGAGCTCCGGCGCGGAGGACCGCATCCAGATTACGGGCGGCGTCAGCTCTCATGGTGCCGCGATCATACTCGATTGTTTCAGCTACCCGGCAATCTTCTGCGTGTGAGTTGCGGAACAGAATTTTACTGCCTCGGTCTTGTTGTATTTAGCAGCCGTAACTCTACGGTTGTGTTGCTGCCCGCTTCGGGTGGCGAGAAATGACAAGCGGGAGGACACGTACGATGACAAGGACTTGGCTGATCACCGGTGGCTCGCAGGGACTGGGCAAGGCACTGGTGCTCGCAGCGCTGGAGGCCGGCGACCGAGTAGTGGCGACGTCCCGCAAGCCGGAAGCGCTGGCTTCCCTGGTGGCAGAGCACCCCGAGCGTCTCGCGGCCGTCGCGCTCGACGTCACCTCCCCGGCGCAGGCCCGAGAGGTGGTCGCCGCGGCGGTGCAGCGGTTCGGATCCATCGACCTGGTGGTCAACAACGCGGGCTACGCCACCAGCGGCTCGATCGAGGACTTCCCCGAGGAGGAATTCCGCGCGCAGGTCGAGGCGAACCTGTACGGCGTGGTCAATGTGACGAGGGCGGTCCTACCCGTGATGCGCGGGCAGCGCTCCGGGCACATCGTGCAGATCTCCTCGATCGGCGGCCGCGCAGGCGGCACCCCCGGCCTGGGTGCCTACCAGACGGCGAAGTTTGCTGTGGAGGGCTTCTCCGAGGTCCTTGCCAACGAAGTGGCCCCCTTGGGCATCAAGGTCACCATCGTCGAGCCGGGCGGCATCCGCACCGGCTGGGCCGCCGGGGCCGCCGAGCCCTCCGGTCCCATCACGCCTGACTACGCGCAGACGGTTGGCGTGTGGCTGGATCGATTCGCGCAGTACGCCGGGAACGAGCCCGGCGACCCGGACCGCATGGCCCGCGCCATCGTCGACACCGTGGACGCCGCGGAGCCTCCGCGCCGGCTACTGCTCGGCAGCGACGCGCTAGGGATCGCGATCAGCTCCGAGGAAGGCCGTATTGCGGAAGCCAACTCGTGGGCCAAGGTGAGCCGCTCCACGGACTACCCCACCGAATGACCGACACCCGTGGTGGCTCGGAACGTGCAGCGGGGCGACCCGGCCACGATGGCCGCCGCGATCCTGAGGCTCACCCAAGAGCCGGCGCCGCCGATGCGGCTTCCGCTCGGCTCCTCCACCCCTTCTCATCTCAAGGAATCAAACATGACTGTGCGCGACAAGCTCTACATCGGTGGTTCCTGGGTGACTCCCAGCGCGCCGGAGCTGATGCTCGACATCCTGTCCCCGCACGACCAGTCGGTGCTCGGCCGCGTGGCGCAGGCCGCACCAGCCGACATCGACAAGGCTGTCGCCGCCGCGCGTGAGGCGTTCGATCACGGTCCGTGGCCGCGCACCTCGCCGAAGGAGCGCCAAGACGTCGTGCGTCGTTACGACGCGCTGCGTACCGCCCGGGCGGACGAGATCGCCGCGGCGATCTCCAGGGAGAACGGCTCGGCAGGCTGGTTCACCAAGATCGGTCAACCCTTCCTGACCCGTCAGACCAACGCCTACCTCCAGGCAGCCGAGGAGTTCGGCTGGGAGGAAATCGTCGCGCCGTCCGACCCTTCGGTGGCCTTCGACACCATCGTCCGGCGCGAGGCGATCGGTGTGGTCGCTGCGGTCATCCCGTGGAACTCCCCGTTCTCCGCCGCCACCGCGAAGCTGATCCCGGCTCTGCTGGCGGGCAACACCGTCGTGCTCAAGGTCTCCCCGGAGAACTCGCTGAGCATGATGCTGCTGGCGGATCTCTGGCACGAGGCCGGGCTGCCCGAAGGCGTCCTCAGTGTGCTCCCGGCGGACCGGGAAACCAGCGAGCACCTCGTCTCGCACGCCGACGTCGACAAGATCTCCTTCACCGGCTCGACCCGCGCCGGCCGGCGGATCGCGGCGATCGCCGGGCAGCAACTCAAGCGCGTCGGTCTGGAACTGGGCGGCAAGTCCGCCGCACTGATCCTGGACGACGCGGACCTGGCCGCCGCGATGCAGGGCCTGCGGTTCGGATCGCTGGGCAACAACGGCGAGGCATGCATCCTGCAGACCCGCATCCTGGCTCCACGCAGCCGTTACGAGGAGGTTGTCACCGCTGTGAAAGACATGGTCGAGTCGCTGAAGGTCGGCGACCCCGCCGCATCCGACACCTTCATCGGCCCGATGATCCGCCGCGACCAGCAGCAACGTGTCATCGACTACATCACCATCGGCATCGAGGACGGCGCGCGTCTGGTGACCGGCGGCCCGCAGATCCCCGCCGGCCTGGAGAAGGGCAACTACGTCACCCCGACCGTGTTCGCCGACGTCGACAACGGCATGCGCATCGCGCAGGAGGAGATTTTCGGCCCGGTCCTGGTCGTCATCGCCTACGACGACGATGACGACGCCGTGCGGATTGCCAACGACTCCGAGTACGGCCTGTCCGGCGGAGTCTGGTCCGCGGACGTTGCCCGCGCCCTGGCCGTCGCCCGCCGGCTGCGCACGGGCACTGTCACGCTGAACGGCTCGCCGATCAGCTTCGACGGACCCTTCGGTGGCTACAAGGCCAGCGGTCTCGGCCGCGAGTACGGCAAGGTCGGCCTGACCGGCTACGTCGAGCATAAGTCGATCACCCGCACCCGGTAATCGTGAGATCTTCGATGGGAAGAAGCCGCGCTCCGACCACGGGTTGCCCGCCGCTGGCACCATCGGTCCGGTGAACGTTCGTCGCCTGGCGGCCATCGACATGCACGGCAGCCGGGGAACCATCCGCCGACGGCGGATCATCCTGGCCGAGTTCCTCGTCGGCGTGGTGCTGATGGTGACGTGGGGCGGTTGGCTGCTGACGACATCGGACGGCTTCGGCACCCGAGCGTTCGGCCTGTGGTTGGTCGGCGCGGGTCTCAACTACGCGCCACTGTCGGTGTACGCGCTCGCACTGATGCGGCCCGGCGCCCTCGACGCCGAGCTGGCCGGGGTCGACATCGACGGGGAACTGCGCCGCTACACAGTGCTTCAGCTCTGGGTCTTCGTGCCGCTGTCGCTGGTGACCTTCGCCGTCCGCGACGCCCTGGCCCGGCGTAGGGCCGGATGACGGCCGACTGAGCGGGGTCGGCTCGTCAGCTCTTGGCCTTGCTGCGACGGGGCCGCCGACGAGGGGTTTCGTCACCGCCGGCCAGCCGGGTGAAGGTCAGCATGTTCGCCAGCGCCACGGCGATGATCGCGAGGCCGACCTGGATCGCGAGCACGATCCAGTCCCAGCGCAGCACCCACACCTTCACACCGGCGTCGTCGTCGACATGGAGTGCCCTGGCGACCACTGTGCCCAGCACCGCCGAGCCGACGCCGAGGACGAACGTGGCGAAGACGCCGATCCGCTGCCTCCCCGGCAGGATGAGTCGCCCGAGCAGGCCGACGAGGGCGCCGATGAGCACCGCGCCGAGATAACCGGTTACCAGCATTGCTGTCTCTCCCCTCCAGCAGTGCCGACATACATGCCCGAATCTCACGTTCCCGGAAACCCCGCCCCGATCAGGGGCCACGGTGATGTCACCCGGACCCTCTACTCTGGCGGAGCTTTCGCACCCGACCGAAGGACGCCCCATGGCCCGCCCCTACCAGCCCGGCCCGAAGCAGTTCGTCTTCGCCACCGGTGACGGCGACGATCACCGCGTCACGGTGGGCGACCCGCAGGAGGCGTACGTGTCGTTCTCCGCGTTCTTCCGAGGTCGGGAGGCTGACACGTACACGATCGCCGACGCACCGGCGCGGCAGCGCCTGGTGCTCATGCCGCGTCGGGGGGTCATCTCCCGGATCACGGAGGCGGACCACCAGCGGTCGGAACACCTCCTGGTCGACAGGGCCAACCGCTACCTGCCGAGCGCGATGCTGTTCTTCGAGAACGGTTACGCCGGCCTCGACCACTTCGGCCAGTGGTTCTCCGACCTTGCCGATCTCGACGCGTCACCGGAGACCCGGGGTGCCGCCCGCGCCGCCACGTTCACGACGGAGGCAGCGGCCATCGACGAGGTGGGCCGGATCTGGGCGGATTCCGGCTACGTCGACCCGACCGACCAGTTCTACATCTTCTTCGATTCGAAGGACGTCGACGACGACCGGGCCGACCGCGCCGAACTGCTCCAGTTGGTCGAGTTCCTCGGTCTCGAACGGGTCGACGCCCCGGCCGGAGCCGCCGGGGGCGAGGTCTGGGTGCGCTCCGACCCACGCCTCGACGCCCAATGCGAACAGTGGGCGTGACGACCCGGCCTACGTCACCTCGTCCACCTGCTATCGGTTTGCGTGCCGGCCGTACCGCGCGACCATGGTGCGGACGGCGTCGTCCACCACCGTGATGACGCGCTCCGGGGTGACCGTCCATCCCGGGACCAGCAGGCTCGGCCAGAACACGTAGTTGGAGATCATCCCGAGGAACTGCGTCGTGGCCATCTGCGGGTCCGTGATGTCCGCCGTTCCCGCGTCGCGCTCGGCGATGAGGTAGGCCCGCACCGTCTCGAAGTACGGCAGCTTGCCCTCCGCGAAGTGCGCCTTGGCCAACTCCGGGAAGCGGGGCAGCTCGGCGATGACGATGCGGAACAGATCCGCCATCCCCGGTCGGCCCAACAGCGCCGCATAGTGCCGCCCGAGCGTGGTCAGGCCGGCTACCAGGTCGCCCGCTGACGGCACCTCGACGTCGTCACCACCGGCCCAGGAGTCGACGACGATGGCGTCGAACAGGGCCGCTTTCGTCGGGAACTGCTTGAACAGCGTGGCCTTCGACACCCCGGCTTCCTCGGCGATGCGCGCCAGCGACGCCCGGTCGTAGCCCAACTCGAGGAAAAGCTGCGTGGCGGCCTGCACGATCAGCGTGCGCTTCTCCTGAGCCACCCGCTGGTGATAGGTCGTCATGCGGTCATCATAGCGAGGTGAGTGGGTTGACTCACCACTCGCGGCGACGTACCGTTGCCATGGTGAGTCGCTCGACTCACCATCTGCCCCTCACGGAGGACCGCATGTCCCGCTTCATCGCTCACACAGTTCTCGTCACCGGCGGCGCGGGTGGGCAGGGCGCCAGCCACGTACGCGCCTTCCACGCCGAGGGCGCCAACGTCGTCATCGCCGGCATCGACCCCGAGCGCGGTGCCACCCTCGCCGCCGAACTGGGTGACAGAGCACTTTCCGTACGCCTCGACGTCGCCGACGAGAAGTCGTGGGCCGACGCCGTCGCCGCGACCGAGGACACGTTCGGCGCGCTCACCATCCTGGTCAACAACGCCGGCGTGCAGAACCCGCCGGCCCTGATCGAGTCCACCGATCAGGCCACGTGGGCGCGCATCCTCGACGTCAACCTCACCGGCACGTTCCTCGGCATCAAGACCGCCACACCAGCGCTGCGACGAGCGGGCGGTGGGGTGATCGTCAACATCGCCTCCGTCATGGGCACCGGAGGCACCGCCTTCTACGCGCCCTACGTCGCCAGCAAGTGGGCCATCCGCGGGCTCACCCAGACCGCCGCCCTCGAACTGGGACGCGACAACATCCGCGTCAACACCATTCACCCCGGCGTCGTCGCCACGAAGTTCATCACCGAACCAGCTGCCGGGGCCGACGCGCCGATCGCCGACTTCTACAACCCCGAGCCGTTCGCCGTGCCCCGGCTCGGGCAACCCGCCGACATCACCGCGACGCTGCTGTTCCTCGCCTCGTCCGACGCCGCGTTCATCACCGGCGCCGAGCACATCGTCGACGGCGGGCTGCTCCTGGGACCCGCCCTGAAGAACGAGGCCGCATGACGTCCTGTCGCACCTAGTCCTCGTCCTGCCACCTGCGCACATCCGTCTGGTCGTGATACGGCATCCGGTCGGGCGTGGTGATGAACTCCATCGTCGTGCCCCAGGGCGTGCGGCAGTAGCAGACCCTGTTTCCCGGGCCTTGTTCGGTCGTGTAGGGAATAGGGCGAGGCTCCGTGAGGGGGGTGCCTCCGGCCCTTCTCAAGCGCTCGACCGACGCGTCGATGTCGTCGGTATAGAGGCCGAAGTGCGTGATGCCGAAGTCGCTCGGCCGGACCGGCTCGGCTTGTTCGGGGCCGTGCATTTCGAAGAGCTCGAAGTCGGGTCCGGTGCCGATCTTGACCATCGCCTGCGCGCGCACGACCGTTCCCGGGTGAGCACCGACGGCCCGCTCGAATTCGGGGCCCTGCCGAGGCGGATCCTGCGGTCCGAAGGACTGATAGATCACCTGGGCGCCGAAGGCTTCCACGAAGAACGTCTTCGCGGCTTCGATGTCCGGCACCGTGATGCCGATGTGGTTGACGCCGCGAATGACAGGTGCGCTCATGACAGCTTTCCCTTCTTGATGAGCCGATCGGCGCGGTCGCAGAGGGTCACATGGCCGTGAGGAAATCGATCAGAGCTGCCGCGACGTCATCCGGCCGTTCCTCCGCGAGGTAGTGGCTGGACCGCGCAACCGGGCCGCCCGTCACGTTGCTGGCGAACTCCTTGAGCATCGGCACCATCTGTCCACCAAAGCGCTGGTCCCCGCCGAGACCCAGCACCGGAATCTCCAGCGGCTTCTTCTTGTACTCGAGCGCAGCGGCATGGTCGGCGGCGAGGGTCCGATACCACTCCAGGCCGCCGCGGGTGCGCCCCGGAAGCGCCATCGCTTTCGCGTAGATGTCGATGTCCGCCGGATCGAACGTGCTGTGGTCGTAGAACCGCTCAGCCATGAAGGTCGACACGTAGTCGTACTCACGGCCGTGGATCAGGCGCTCGGGTAGATCCCGGTTCATGTGGAAGCTGAAGTGCCAGAGTTTCCCGGTCGCCGCCTCCCATCCGGTCCAGCCGGGAAGCGGAACGTCGAGGACGGCCAGGTGGGTGACAGCCTGCCGATAGATGGCGGCCTGTGGCAGGGCGACCATCCCGCCGATGTCGTGCCCGCACACCGCGTAGCGCTCATACCCGAGGGCAACCATCACGTCGTGCCCGTCGCCCGCCATCGTCGCCTTGTCATAGCCGTCGAGGGGGCAGTCGGAGAAGCCCGCGCCGCGCATGTCGATGGCCACCACGCTGAAACGCTCAGCCAGCAGCGGCATCACACGGTGCCAACCCCACCACGTTTCCGGCCATCCGTGCAGCAGGAGGACCGGCGGGCCCGAGCCTCCCGTGACAGCGTTGATCTTGATGCCATTCGCCGGCACCAACTGCTGGGTGAACCCCGTCAAAGCTGCGATCATGATCGCTTTCCCGTCAGATGGTGACGTTCGAAAAAGCTCGCGGCCAACGGTCAGGGGTGTCGCGCCAGGCGTCGATATCGCTGCTGCCGCCACCACGAACCGTCACATCGGCCATGATTGAGCGGTTCTCAGGCGTCTCAGATCAAGCTACCGCGACCAGGTAGGTCCCGGGCACGTAACTGGTCAGGTCCCGACTGAGTCTCACCGGGTGAGGCCGACCAGCGTCGCCAGTCGCGCCACACCGGCCGGCGCCGGCTGCGCGCGGGCGACATCCGCGATGACGGTACGCGCCGACGCCCGGCACCGAACCTCAGCCGGCGCGACGCTGTCCGCGTCCACCAGGGCCCGTGCCGCCCCACGCACGTCGCCCAGGTGCAGGTACGCCCGCGCGACGTCGACCAGGTACGCACCCCGATACTCAGCCGGCAACCGCCGCCACCCCTCCCGCCGCACGACGCTCGAGTGCCTCCGTAACGCCTCGGCGGCGTCACCACGTTGTGCCGCCACGAGAACCCGGGCCAGCTCGACGGCGACCGGCCCGAAGCCGGTGCGGTGCGTGTCGTCGTACCCCCTCAGCCTGGCGGCGACGCCCGCCGCCCGATCGGTCAGCTCGTCGGCGCGGCGGTGCTCGCCGCATCCGGCGGCAGCAAGCGCGGCCTGCACCAGCAACGTCCCACCCACCGCCCTCCCCCGGTGATCGCCCTGCCCCTCACCTCCACTCCCGCCGTCGCCCTCGCTCCCGCCTTCGTGATCAAGACGTTTGCGGCAGGTTTGATCTCCACAAGCGCCGCAAACCTCTTGATCACCGAAGTGGGCTGACTGTGGAAGGACGCGGTTGGCGGCGGGGAGCAGCGCGGCCAGGGCCAGGCGGTCGCGGCCCTGCGCGCGGAGCGCCTGACCCACCGAGATGGTCGCGGTCGCCGCGAGCAGCCTGTCGTCGCCGGCGGCGGACATCGCCCGGTCAGCGGCCAGCCAGCCGAGATCGGCCTCGCCGAGCTTGACCAGCAGAGACGAGGTGATCCGGTACGCCTGCACCAGCGACTCTGCTTTCTGCGCGGCCCGAGCGGCGTCGAGCAGACCCGGCACCACCCGCACCAACTGCCCGTAGTGCGCGTGCTGGTAGCTCAACCACGCATGCCCTACCTGCCGTCTCAGCTCGTCCGTCTGCGGTGGAGCCTGCGGGCTGTCGTAGCGGGCGAGCGCGGCCCGAATGTCGTCCACCCCGTCCGGCGTACCCGCCGGAGTGCTCCGCGGCTGGCCGAGCAGCACCTCCGGCTCCACCCGCAGGACGTGGGCCAGTTCCTGAATCACCGAGTACCGGTCCAGGGTGCGAGCACCCCGCTCGATCTTGTCCACCCAGCTCTTCGACCTGCGCAGCCGGTCGGCAAGCATCTGCTGCGTCATCGACCGCCGCACCCGCCAGCTCGCAACGCGACGGCCGATGGGGATGTCATCGCTGGTCACGCCGCCACCGCCGGTCCGGGACCACGCGGGTCGTGTCGTCAACGGGTACGCGCTCCGCCTCGGCCTGCGCCAGGAGGCGCTGCTTGGCAGCCTCCCGCTCGGCCGCCTCACGTTTACTTGCTGCTTCGTTGCTTTGCACAGCCACCTCCGTCAACCGGGGCGCGACGCTCAGACTTCGCCGTCACCCAGGACTCCTGCTTAGCGAAGCGGGCAGCCGATCGACGGACCAGATAGCAAGTAATGCGCTCGATTGCGCTGCTCAGGACGTGGGTTGCGCGGGGTTGCGCAAGCCCCCATAGGACCGCGGCAGCCCATAGGCTCGTGACTGCTGGTAGTTGACTGATGCCTGGAGGCGGAAACCATGGCGCGACCGGTGACGAACGCGGCGTTCGAAGGGCTACTGCGTGCCGCTGGCTACGGCAACGCCCACGCTGCCTTCGCGCGCCAGCTCAACCACGCCGGCCGGGAGCAGGGGACCTGGCGGTACGACGCGGCCAGCGTCTACTGGTGGTTGCGCGGCCGTCGGCCTGGTGAGCACGCCCAAGCCGCCATGACCGAAACACTGGCTCGGAAGCTTGGTCGCTCAGTCGCCACCACGGAGTTAGGGTTCGGCGCGGTCGACAGTATCGGCATGTGTGTCTATCCCGCGTCCGTCGATAGGGCGATCTATACCAGCGAGCAAATCTGGACGATGCTGGGAAAGCACCTCAACCAACATGCCAGCGGGGTATTCGACAGCGGCAAAGCGCTAGAGGCTGCGCTCGGTTGGCGGTATGACCTGCCCGACAAGGCGGTCAGCCGGAGCGGCCGGCAACAGATCACCTCCACCGATGTTCAATCGCTGTACGCGCTGGCCGACCACTTCACCGACCTCGATCGACGTCACGGCAGCGGCTCTCCGCGCACCCGTGCTGTCATGGCCGACTTCTTGGTGCGTCAGGTCTCGCCGATGCTGCATGGCGCCTACACCGATGCCGTGGGACGGGACCTCATGCGCGCGGCGGCAACGCTCTCCGGCCAACTCGCCTTTATGTCCTACGACGCGGGCGAACATCTCATGGCGCAACATCATGTGACGCTCGGCTTGCGGCTCGCCAAGGCCGCTGGCGACCGCCTCTACGGCGCTCACCTACTGGCGAATCTCGCCACGCAGGCTGTGTTCTTGGGACACGCCCGAGAGTCGGCTCGGCTTGCCGAAGCAGCCATCGATGGTGCCGGCCGCGCACCCGCCGCAGTGCTCGCTCGGCTGCACGCCACCGCCGCTACCGCGTACGGGCAGTCAGGTGAGCGGCGCGCTTGCGAGCTCTCCCTCACCAAAGCTGAACGCACGCTTGACCGGACGGGCACGGATCCCGGCCCACGCTGGGTCGGCTACTTCAGCCCTGCCCACCTGGCCGGAGCCGCGCTCAGGTGCCTGGGCGACCTCCGTCTGTACGCGCAGGCCCTTCGTCACGCACCCGACGCACTTAATCTCGGCAGCAGGAACACCCGGACCCGCGCGCTGCACACCGCCCTCGTCGCCATGACTCATGCCCGCGCTGGCGACACCGACTCCGCCTGCAAATGGAGCCAGCAGCTAACACAGCACACTTCGGGCATCGAGTCGGAACGTGTCCAACAACGCATCCGCGCACTCACTCGGACGCTCAGCGCACAACGCCCATCGCCCCAGGTCAACGAAGTCCTGCACGCACTAGCAGCCTTGCCGACAGTCACCTGAACGAAAGCACACCTGGACAGCTCCGCTAGCGTCACGGAGGTGACCTGGACGGAGCCCGCCACGTGGTACGCCAACCTGGCTTCCTTCTACGCCGCTGCTGCGGCCTTCATCACCGACCCGGCCGATAACGTGCTTCTCGTGAAGCCCACGTACCGCGATCACTGGGTCTTCCCAGGCGGATATGTAGACGAAGGCGAATACCCGCATGAAGCCTGCGCCCGCGAGATCCGGGAGGAGTTGGGGATCGCTTTGCCGGTGGGCGACCTTCTTGTAGTCGACTGGGCACCACCTGCCGGACAGCGTCCCCGTGCAATCGTCAGCTTCACGTTCGACTGCGGGTCTGTTACCAGTCTCGACGGCTTCAACCTTCCGGGACAGGAGTTAGAGGACATCGCCTTCTTCCCATGCTCGGAGGCCGAGCGGCTACTTCCCGACAACGTCGACACACGAGTTAGTGCGGCCATGCGTGCCCGTGGTCGACACGTCCCGGTCTACCTTGCGGGCGGCAGGATCGTCCCGCTATCTTCTGGTGGTTCCCAGTTCGCATGAGCCAGCGCCGCAGACTGCGTGACCCTCAGGTCCGCGCAGACATCACTCATCCCTCGCCGATCATGTCGCCGTGTGTGCCAATGCTCCGACGTGGTCGGTTGAGGCGCCTCGACCAATCTCATACCCGAAGATGAATTAAGATTCAAGAGTTTAGTACTGGCAACGCCGACGAATTGTCGGTGCGCTTAACCTTGAAGAAGAGGAGCCCGTCTTGGACTGGACAGAATTGCTGGCCGCAACACTTGGCATATTGATTGGAGTAGCTGGCGATCGTTCACTCATCGCGATTGGACGCAAGCGAAGCGTAAAGCAAATGCAAAGAGCCGGCGATTTCGCCAGTCAGACACAAGTTGGCGGCAACTACACGGGGCGCAAAGATGATGCGACAGGGTAACCAGCGTCAATCAGCAGGAGACAGCTCGACCCAAATCCAAGGCCAAACCGTCGTTGTTTACCAAGGGGTCACCGAGGACCGGGCGGCCGAGATTGCTGAGTACAAAGCTAAGCAGGTGATCGAGAAATTTGGGCTCGACGGTAGGGCTATCGCACACGCAAGGATCAGCAGCTTCGATGAACAGCTAGTCGCGGAGTTCGCAACTAAAGGCCTTCTTGAGACGTTTCGTGATCCCGGCTTCCAGATCCTCCTTAACAGGGCTCAATTGCAAGCTGCCTCTACTGAGGATCAAGCAGACCACGAGCTGATCACAAAATTGCTGGTCGGGCGAGCATCGCAACGGCAGAAGACAGTACATCTAGCCGTTTCGCGGGCAGTTGAGACAGTCGACTCCCTCGATGACGAGACCCTAACTGGACTAACCCTACTCTGGTACACACTGAATACTCAGCCGGCTACAACCGATCCCTTAATGAGCCTGAAGTTCAGAGACAACGCTTACGGCAAGCTACTGCAGACAGCTCCACTGCCATCCGGGACTCGCTGGCTGGATGATCTCGACCTTCTGGGCCTAATGAACTGCGACTTTTCACAAGCGCGATATTTGAAGAACCTCGAAAGCCTGGCTATAGAGCGAAGGCCAGGCCTGTTCGGTCGAGGCCTTGCTGCCGACGAAGCGAAGCACATCCAAGACCGTCTTCGAGACATCGACAGAGATCTAGCATCTCTGCTCACACCCCACAGCTTGATACCGGGACAATTCCGGCTGAATGTGGTCGGTAAAGAATCCTGTCAGGAGCTTGCAGACAGCCATCAACTGCCACGGGATCGAAGAGAGAAACTGGAGGAGATCTTCGAAATCTGTGGGATAGGAACGGTCGACCAGAAAGCAAGGGACAAGGCGACCGAACTCATTGAAGGGATGCCAAACTATTCCACTGTACGTGCCTGGTTTAACGAATTCAACACGTCCATAGATGTAAGGATAACTGCAGCCGGGGTTGCCATCGCATACTCGAATGCCAACAGGTTCATCGACGTTGACGGATTGGGAACTCTTGCCGAAGTACTAGATAAGCGAAAATAACATGATGGCGCGAAACATCGTAGGAGCGGGTAGCCTTCGGCGATCATTCTGTGCTCTCCGCCTGGGACATCCGTGAGTCAACGAGGGAGCCCGCCGGGCTGAAGAATGGCCCTCATGGACAACAGTCCGTGCAAGGTCGGTGCCTCAAAGCGCCACGATCGCCGCGGTCTCCGCAGGAAGCTCGATCCGGTCCCGCATAACGGTGACCCCCTCCCCGGTCGCCAGGAGCACCCGCCGCGCCACCCCAGGCAACGACACTCCCTGCCCCCGCCCAGCGAAGTTCGCCACCACAAGCGTGTCCCCCCGCCGCATCAGCAGGAACTGATCCCCGTGCTGCACCGACACCGCGCTCATCCGAGGATCCGACAGGTCAGGCACCGACCGCCGCAGCCCGATCAGCCGTTGATAGAACGACAGCATCGAGGCATGCTCAGGCTTGTCCAGCTCCGCCCAGTCCAACCGCGACCGGGTGAACGTCTCCGGGTCCTGCGGATCCGGCACGTCGCCCTCCGGCCACCCGTGTGAGGCGAACTCCCGCCGCCGCCCGGTCCGCACCGCAGAGGCCAACTCCGGCTCCGGGTGCGACGTGAAGAACTGCCACGGCGTGGAGGCGGCCCACTCCTCCCCCATGAACAACATGGGAGTGAACGGCGCGGTCAGCAGCAACACGGCCCCGACCCGCACCAGCGCGGGCGACAGCGAGGCAGATATCCGATCCCCGGTAGCCCGGTTCCCGATCTGATCATGGTTCTGGAGGTACGCCACAAGCCGATGCCCAGGCACCCGTGAGTCGAGGGGTCGCCCGTGGTGCCGGTTGCGGAAGCTCGACCAGGTGCCCGCGTGGAAGAACCCGCCCGTCAGCACGTCCGACAGCGTCTCCAGCGAGCCGAAGTCGCCGTAGTAGCCCTGCCGCTCCCCCGTCAGCAACGTGTGCAGCGCGTGGTGGGCGTCGTCGTTCCACTGGGCGTGCAGGCCGAACCCGCCAGCCTCCCGAGGGGTGATCAGCCGGGGGTCGTTGAGGTCGGACTCGGCGATCAGCGACAGCGGGCGGCCCAGGTGCGTCGACAGGGATTCAACAGAAACCGCCAGCTCTTCGAGCAGAGGCACAGCCCGCGAATCCGGCAGCGCGTGCACGGCGTCCAGGCGCAGCCCGTCGACGTGGTAGTCGCGCAGCCACATGAGCACGCTGTCGATGATGTAGCGGCGTACCTCGTCGGAGTGCGGGCCGTCCAGGTTGATCGAGCGGCCCCAACTGTTGCTCTGCTCTGCCAGGTACGGGCCGAACCGCGGCGCGTAGGCCCCGGAGGGCCCGAAATGGTTGTAGACAACGTCGAGGATCACCCCCAACCCCTTGGCGTGGGCGGCGTCGACGAACCGTTTCAGGCCGTCGGGGCCGCCGTAGGGCTCGTGCGGGGCGTACCAGCAGACGCCGTCGTACCCCCAGTTGTGTTCGCCGTTGAAGGCGTTGACCGGGAGCAGCTCGATCAGGTCGACACCGAGGGTCACCAGGTGGTCGAGGCGGTCGATGGCCGCGTCGAAGGTGCCCTCCGGGGTGAAGGTGCCGATGTGCAGTTCGTAGAGGATGCTGCCGGGCAGTTGCCGGCCCGTCCACGCGCTGTCGGACCACGCGAAGTCGGCGTGGTCGTAGCGGCGGCTCGGCCCGTGCACACCCGCAGGCTGCCACGGGGAACGGGGGTCGGGCAGCGCGGTTTCGTCGTCGTTCAGCAGAAAGGAGTAGTCGGGGCCGGCGTCGGGAACGTCGACCTGCCACCAGCCGTCGGCGGCGGCGTTCATCTCGTGGTCGGTGTCGCCGGCCAGGCGCAGTCGCACCCGGGTGGCGTCCGGCGCCCAGACGGAGAATTCGGTCATGAAGCGGCCTCCTCGGCGGCGGTGAGAGGAGCCAGGAGAGCGACGGGATAGTCGGCCAGGAGATTGTCCAGCGGAGTCTCCCCGCCACTGTAGACCCGCCCGGTGAACAGGTCCTTCACTTCGTGAACAGGAAGCGACAGTGCTGTGTCACACCAGCCGCCGGCACGGGCCAGGCCCAGCGGCAGGCGGGTCGCCACGGTGATCGCGCCGCCCCGGTCGAACGCCACCACGTGGCGGCTCACCGGCCCGTGCGCGGCCACCGGCCGGTAGGTGGTGAACAGCTCCGGGTGCGCCCGCCGCAACCGCAGCGTCCGCGATACGACGAGCAGCTTCGCCGCTCCGTCGGTGTC
Organism: Micromonospora sp. WMMD967; assembly: GCF_029626165.1. NCBI lineage: Bacteria > Bacillati > Actinomycetota > Actinomycetes > Micromonosporales > Micromonosporaceae > Micromonospora > Micromonospora sp. WMMD967. The sequence continues at coordinate 4,678,245 of NZ_JARUBK010000001.1, read as the reverse complement.
GACCGGGGGACGCCAGCCGCCGTCGAGGCGTGCCAGCATCTCCCGGCGTACGTCGAAGTCGACCGGCCGGCGATTGTCCGGGTCGACCAGGGAGTTGTCCCACAGCTCGGTGCCCTGGTAGGTGTCCGGCACCCCGGGCATGGTGAGTTGGATCAGCTTCTGGCCCAGCGAGTTGCACCAGCCGGCCGGGGTGATGGCCGCGGCGAGTTCGGTCAGCTCGTCGTGCAGGCTCGGGTCGTCGTACATCCTGTCGACCACGTCGTGCAGCGCCTGCTCGAAGGCCGGGTCCGGGTCCGCCCAACTGGTCGAGGCCGCGGCCTCCCGGGCGGCCTTCTCGACGTACGCGTGCAGCCGCTCCCGCTCGATCGGCCACGCGCCGACGGCGGTCTGCCAGAGCAGGTGGGCGAACGCCGGGTCGGGCAGCGGAGCGTACTCCATCCAGGTTTTGACCTGCTCCGCCCAGCGGCCCGGCAGCTCGCTGAGCACGGCGAGGCGGGCGCGGATGTCCTCGCTGCGCTTGGTGTCGTGGGTGGAGAGGGTGGTCATGCTCGCCGGCCAGCGGACCTGCTGGGCGGTGGCGAAGCGGTGGAACTCCGCCGGTGGCACCCCGAAGCGGGTGGGGTTGTCGCCGACCTCGTTGAGCGCCACGAACCGGGTCCACCGGTAGAACGCGGTGTCCTCCACGCCCTTGGCCATCACGGCGCCGGTGAGCTGGGGGAACCGTTGGCCCAACTCGTCCTCGGGGTCGCGCAGGCGGCGCGTCACAGCGTCCAGGGCGCGGGCCAGGTCGGGGCGGCGGCGGCCGGCCTCGGAGCGGGCGGCGGCGAGGTGCCGGGCACCGTCGGGCGGGTAGCCCCGGTAGACGTCGAACGCGGCGGCCAGCTCGGCGAGCGCCGCACGGGCCTGCTCGGTGGGCACCTCGGGGGCGAGGGCCGCCAACCGGGTCAGCTCGGCCGCGAGCAACCGGGTGGCGGCGGCCATCTTGGTGGAGTGGGTCAGGTCCTCCCACGAGATCTGCTTGCCGTTGAGGTGGGTGTCCAGCACCGTGAAGTCACCCTCGGCGTCGATGTCGATGAAGAGCCCACCGACCATGGCCAGGGCGTCGTAGCCGGTGGTGCCGTCCACCGGCCAGTCCGGCAGCTCCTCGCCGTACTCCAGGATCTTCTCCACCACGAGCCAGGCGTCCGGTGCGGCCTCCCGCAGCCGGGCCAGATAGCCGGCCGGGTCGCGCAGGCCGTCCGGGTGGTCGACGCGGATGCCGTCGACCTCACCGGCGGCGGCCCAGCGCAGGATCAGCTCGTGGGTGGCGGCGAACACCGCCGGGTCCTCCACGCGCAGGCCGGCCAGGGTCGCGATGGCGAAGAACCGGCGGTACGTCAGCTCGGCGTCACCGCGACGCCACGACACCAGCTCGTAGTGCTGCCGGTCGTGCACCGCGCGGGCGTCGCCGTCGCCGGTGCCGTCGGCCACCGGGAAGCGGTGCTCGTGGTAGCGCAGCTCGCCGTCGACCAGCTTGAGGTCGTCCAGGGCGGCCGGGTCGTCGGCCAGGACCGGCAGCAGCAGCCGGCCCCGGTCCCAGTCGATGTCGAACCAGTCGGCGTACGACGAGTCGCGCCCCCGACGCAGCACGTCCCACCAGGCCGGGTTGGCCGGCGCGACGGCGATCCCGGCGTGGTTGGGCACGATGTCCACGACAAGGCCGAGCTGCTTGTCCCGCAGGGCGCGCAGCAACCGCTGGCGGGCGGCCTCCCCGCCCAGCTCCGGGTTGACCTCCCGGTGGTCCACCACGTCGTAGCCGTGCTGAGAGCCGGGCGTCGCGGTCAGCAGCGGGGCGGTGTAGAGGTGGCTGACACCGAGGTCGTTCAGGTAGTCGAGGATCCCGGCGGTCGCGTCCAGGTCGAAACCGGGGCGGACCTGGACGCGGTAGGTGGCCTTCGGAGGGGTGGCCGGCATGTCAGATCGTCCTCTCCAACACCACGAGGGAGCGGTCCGGCACCCGGATGGTGCCGCCCGCGCTGATCACCGTCGCGTCGTCGGGCTCGGGGTCAGCCGTGCTGATCACCCGTTCCCACTTCTGGCCGTACTCGCTGCCGGGCAGTGTGAAGTCCAACGGCGCGTCATGGGCGTTGAAGCAGAGCAGGAACGACGCGTCGTGGTGCTTCTGGCCGTACTGGCCGCGTTCCCGGATGCCCTCGCCGTTGACGAACAGGGCCACCGAACGGCCGAAGTCGTTGCCCCAGTCCTCCCCGGTCATCTCCCGACCGTCCGGGGTGTGCCAGGCCAGGTCGGGCAGCGGCTCGTCGGTGCCGCGCCCGCCGACCGGCAGGCCGGTGAAGAACCGGCGGCGGCGGAACACCTGGTGCCGTTTGCGGAAGTCGGTGAGCGTCCGCACGAACTCCAACAGTTGCTCGTCGACGTTGTCCCAGTCGACCCAGGACAACTCGCTGTCCTGGCAGTAGACGTTGTTGTTGCCGCGCTGGGTGCGGCCCAGCTCGTCGCCGTGGCCGATCATCGGCACACCCTGCGACAGCATGAGGGTGGCCAGGAAGTTGCGCCGCTGCTTGGCCCGCAGGGCGAGGACCCCCTCGTCGTCGGTGTCGCCCTCGACGCCGCAGTTCCAGGACCGGTTGTGGCTCTCGCCGTCCCGGTTGTCCTCGCCGTTGGCCTCGTTGTGCTTGTCGTTGTACGACACCAGGTCGTTGAGGGTGAACCCGTCGTGCACGGTGACGAAGTTGATGCTGTGGAACGGCCGGCGGCCGTCGTCCTGGTAGAGGTCGGCGGAGCCGGAGATGCGCGACGCGAACTCGGCCAGGGTGGCCGGCTCACCACGCCAGAAGTCCCGCACGGTGTCCCGGTACTTTCCGTTCCACTCCGTCCACAGCGGCGGGAAGTTGCCCACCTGGTAGCCGCCCGGGCCGACGTCCCACGGCTCGGCGATCAGCTTCACCCGGCTCACCACCGGGTCCTGCTGCACCACCTCGAAGAACGTGGACAGCCGGTCCACCTCGTAGAACTCCCGGGCCAGGGTGGCCGCCAGGTCGAACCGGAAACCGTCGACGTGCATCTCGGTCACCCAGTACCGCAACGAATCCATGATCAGTTGCAGGGAGTGCGGGCTGCGGACGTTCAGGCTGTTGCCGGTGCCCGTGTAGTCGACGAAGTAGCGGCGGTCCTCCTCGCTGAGCCGGTAGTAGCTCGGGGCGTCCACGCCCTTGAAGCTCAACGTCGGCCCGAGGTGGTTGCCCTCGGCGGTGTGGTTGTAGACCACGTCGAGGATGACCTCGATGCCCGCCGCGTGCAGCGCCTTGACCATGCCCCGGAACTCCTGCACCTGCTGACCGAGCCGGCCCAGCGCGGAGTAGCCGTGGTGCGGGGCGAAGAAGCCGATCGTGTTGTAGCCCCAGTAGTTACGCAGCCCCAGATCGTTGAGCCGGTGGTCGTGCACGAACTGGTGCACCGGCATCAGCTCGATCGCCGTCACCCCGAGCCGGGTCAGATAGTCGATCATCGGCGGGGAGGCGATGCCCGCGTACGTGCCGCGCAGCTCCTCCGGGATGTCCGGGTGCCGCATCGTCAACCCGCGCACGTGGGCCTCGTAGATCACCGAGTGGTGGTACGGCGTGCGCGGCGGCTTGTCGTTGCCCCAGTCGAAGTACGGGTTCACCACCACCGACTTCGGCATGAACGGCGCCGAGTCGGTCTCGTTCATCCGCTCCGGCTCGTCCAGCACGTAGTCGTAGACCGCCGGGTCCCACTGGATGTCACCGTCGATGGCCTTCGCGTACGGGTCGATCAGCAGCTTGTGCGGGTTGCAGCGCAACCCGTTCGCCTGGTCGTACGGGCCGTACACCCGGTAGCCGTAGCGCTGCCCCGGCTCGATGCCCGGCAGGTACGCGTGCCACACGTACGCGTCCACCTCACGCAACTCCACACGCCGCTCCGCGCCGGTGTCCCACTCGTCGAAGAGGCACAGCTCGATCCGCTCGGCGACCTCGGAGAAGATGGCGAAGTTGGTGCCCATCCCGTCGTAGGTGGCGCCCAACGGGTACCGCTCGCCCGGCCAGACCTGCATGTCGCTCCCTTGCCCATGGTGAGGTGCGCACCGGCCGAGGCTGCCCGCGCGCACGCAGGTAGTGCCCCCGGCCCGGCCGCGCCAATCCATCCTTTCAGGGAGTGCCCGGAAACCACCCGTCTGATGTGCGGTAAACCCTCAGGTGTTGTCCGTCACGATGGCCGTTTTCGAGGTGCGTTCTTGGGCCGGATGGACTTTCCTTGATCGGGGACAAGCGTTCGCGCGCGTGCCCGCCAGGCCCTCGGCCGCCCTTCCACCTGTCGCTCCGCCGCCACCGATGTCGGCGCGCACCACCCTGCCCTGGACGGAGATCGACGTGACCCTGCGGGTCGACGAGCAGACCGCTACCACCAAGGACCGGGCCCACCGGCCCACCCTCACTTCCCGGCCGCCGCTCTCGACACCACCCGGTCCGTCCGTGCAGCCCGCCACGATCGTGCCGGCGCAGCCCGGCCCCGGGGTGCCCCCGCAGACCCGCCGCATCCTCATGCTGTCCTGGGAGTACCCGCCGGTGCTCGTCGGCGGCCTCGGCCGCCACGTGCACGCCCTGTCGGTGGCCCTCGCCGCCGCCGGCCACGAGGTCACCGTCGTCACCCGCCACTGCGAGGGCGCACCCCTGGAGGAGTACGCCGACGGCGTGCGCATCCTGCGCGCCCCCGAGGACCCGGTGACCTTCCCCCTCGCCACCGACTCCCTGCTGGCGTGGACCATGGCGTTCAACCACACCCTCACCCGCACCGCCCTGCGCGCCACCCAGGCCGGCTCGTACGACGTCATCCACGCCCACGACTGGCTCGTCGCACACACCGCTATGACGTTGCGCGACCACCTGGACATCCCGCTGGTCAGCACCATCCACGCCACCGAGGCCGGCCGGCACCAGGGCTGGCTGCCGGAGGAGATGAACCGCACCATCCACGGCGTCGAACAGTGGCTCAGCGGCGAGTCCAACCGGGTGATCGTCTGCTCCGGGTACATGCGCGACGAGGTGAACGCGTTGTTCGGCGTACCGGCCGCACGGGTCGACGTGGTCGCCAACGGCGTCGAGCCGCACCGCTGGCGGGTGCCCTCGCGCGCGGTCGCCGCCGCCCGGGCCCGCTTCGCCGGGAACGGCCCGCTGGTCACCTTCGCCGGTCGCCTCGTGTACGAGAAGGGCGTCCAGCACCTCATCGCCGCACTCCCCCGACTGCGCGAGCGCCACCCCGGGCTGCGTGCCGTGATCGCCGGCGACGGCCCGTACCGCGCCGAACTGGAAGCCGAGGTGCACCGCCGTGGTCTGGGCGGCATGGTCACCATGCCCGGCTTCCTCGGCGGCACCGACCTGCCCGCGCTGATGGCCGCGTCCGACTGCTTCGCCGTGCCAAGCATCTACGAACCGTTCGGCATGGTGGCCCTGGAAGGCGCCGCCGCCGGCGCACCCCTGGCCGTCGCCGCCACCGGTGGCCTCGCCGAAATCGTCGAGCCGGGCGTCACCGGAATGACCTTCCGCCCGCACGACCCGGACGGGCTCGCCGACGCCATCGACGCGCTCCTGTCCGACCCGGAGCGATCCCGGGTGATGGCCCGCCGCGCCCGTCGGATGGTCCACGACCAGTACGGCTGGTCCGCGATCGCCCAGCGCACCGCCGCCAGCTACGCCGCCGCCATCCACTCCGACGCCGCGTTCACCGCCGAACGGGCCGAGCGGCGGATGTCCCAGGGTCGTGCGCTACCGGCGCTCCCCGACGGCAACCTGCTGGCCGCCGCCGGCCTGCGCTGACCTCGGGGGCGCGCTGACCTCGGAGGCGCGCTGACCTCGGAGGCGCGCTGACCTCGGAGGCGCGCTGACCTCGGAGGCGCGCTGACCTCGGAGGCGCGCTGACCTCGGAGGCGCGCTGACCTCGGAGGCGCGCTGACCTCGCGGGCGGCGCCCCAACGCTTGATCGACTCAATATCGCCGACGTGGCGGTATCGCCACGCCGGGATACCGCCACATCGGCGACATGGAGACGATCGAGACCCGCCGGGGCGCGCTGCCGGCAGTCCAGCCCGGCCCGCACGCCCCGGCGCGGCGCGGCGCGGCGCGGCGCTTGATCGACTCCACATCGCCGACGTGGCGGTAACGCAGCGCTTGGATACCGCCACATCGGCGACATGGAGACGATCAAGGCCCGCCGGTCCGTGACCCACCGCCCGGGCTGCCACCGCGTCTTGCCGCGCGGCGGGGACCCGTCAGGGCTGCCAGAATGTGCGGATGTCTCGCCCTGTCGACGCCCTGGATTCCGCGTTCCCGGTTGCCGCTTCGATCGCTCTGGACCTGATTCGCCGCCCCGAGGTGTCCGAGCAGTGGTCACGCCCGAGTGTGCTGCCCCATCTGTCCATCGGCGGCTTGGCGTGCCACCTGGGACGTCAGGCGATCCGGGCGGCGGAGCTGCTGCCGACGCCGAGCGACCTGCCGGTGTTGGAGTCGGCCGACAACCACTACGAGCGGGCGGCCTGGGTCAGCGAGGGGACCCCCGACGAAGCCTCGGTCGCCGCGAGCAACGACGAAGCCGAAGCGGCCCGAGGCCCCGCCGACCTGCACGCCCGATCCGCCGCCGCACTCGAGGAGGCGGGAAACCTGCTGGCGCGCGGCGCGGCTCTGGACGTCGTACCCATTCCGTGGCAGGGCTGGGCCCTGCGGCGCGGTGACTTCCTGCTGACCCGCCAGTTGGAGGTCGTGGTCCACTCCGACGACCTCGCGGTGAGCATCGGCGTACCCACGCCGGAGTTCCCGGCGGAGGTCTTCGACCCGGTCCGCGACCTGCTGGTGCGGCTGGCCGTTCGCCGCCATGGTCAGTCCGCGCTGATCAGCGCGTTGAGCCGCAGCGAACGGGCGCAGGACATCTCCGCCTTCTGACACCCGACCCGGCTTGATCGACTCGGTTTCCGTGAAGGCGCGGTATCCCAGCGCCGCCGATGCCCCGACTTCCAGGAAGCCGAGTCGATCAAGCCCACCTGGCCGGGCCGAGGCCGCCACCCCGCGACCGACGAAAGGCGACAGGCCGCCGACCCGAGCGGATCGACGGCCTGCGGTGGTACGACAAACTGTGGTGCGAAGAGCGATGGAGGTCAGCGCTCGTTGAAGGGGACGTAGTCCCGCTCGGCGGCACCGACGTAGACCTGCCGCGGACGGCCGATCTTGGTCTCCGGGTCGCTGATCATCTCGCGCCACTGGGCGATCCAGCCGGGGAGCCGGCCGAGCGCGAAGAGGACCGTGAACATCTTGGTCGGGAAGCCCATGGCCTTGTAGATCAGGCCGGTGTAGAAGTCCACGTTCGGGTAGAGCCGCCGGGAGACGAAGAAGTCGTCGGCGAGCGCGATCTCCTCCAGCTCCATGGCGATGTCCAGCAGCGGGTCCGGCTTGGCCATGCGGCCCAGCACGTCCTGCGCGGCCTTCTTGACGATCGCCGCGCGCGGGTCGTAGTTCTTGTAGACCCGGTGGCCGAAGCCCATCAGCTTGACGCCGTCCTCCTTGTCCTTGACCTTGCGGACGAAGGACCGGACGTCGTCGTCACCGGCGTGGATCTGCTGGAGCATCTCCAGCACCGCCTGGTTCGCGCCGCCGTGCAGCGGGCCGAACAGCGCGTTCACGCCGGCCGAGACCGAGGCGAACAGGTTGGCGTTGCTGGAGCCGACCAGGCGGACTGTCGACGTGGAGCAGTTCTGCTCGTGGTCGGCGTGCAGGACGAAGAGCATGTCCAGCACCTTCGACATCACGGGGTCGACCTCGTACGGCTCCGCCGGCACGCCGAACGTCATCCGCAGGAGGTTGTCCACGTACCCGAGGGAGTTGTCCGGGTAGAGCAGGGGCTGCCCGATGGACTTCTTGTACGCGTACGAGGCGATGGTGGGGACCTTCGCCATCAGCCGGACCGTGGAGATCTCCACGTGCTCGGAGTCGAACGGGTCCAGGCTGTCCTGGTAGAAGGTGGACAGGGCGCTCACCGCTGACGACAGCACCGCCATCGGGTGGGCGTCCCGGGGGAAGCCGTCGAAGAAGCGACGCATCTCCTCGTGCAGCAGCGAGTGCCGCCGAATCCACTCGGTGAACTCGGTCAGCTGCTGCTCGGTCGGCAGCTCACCGTAGATGAGCAGGTACGAGACCTCCAGGAAGGAGGACTTCTCGGCCAACTGCTCGATCGGGTATCCCCGGTAACGCAGGATGCCCGCGTCGCCGTCGATGTAGGTGATCGCGGATGAGGCAGCCGCGGTGTTGACGAAACCGGGGTCGTACGTCGTCATCCCGGTTTCCTTCAGCAGCTTGCTCACCCCGATACCGGCGGGGCCCTCGACCGCGGGATGTACCGGCATCGACAGCTGCCCACCGGGGTGATCGAGCTTGACTTCCGTCATGTGGTTCCTCGCTTCGCCGGCAGATCTACGTTGAATTGCCTTCGCTTCTACCGTAATTGCGGCCCGGTGGACAACGCCCGCCGTGGTTCTGCGGTGAGGCATGCGTCACCCGATTCCCGACCGGGCCGCCGGGAAACCCAACATCCCGCCAGCCGGGACCCGGCCGAAAGCGGGCCGGACCGCCGGCCGAGACCAGGCCGAAACCCAGCCGGGACGCCAGCCAGGACCCGGCCGAAACCCAGCCGGAACGCCGACCGGGAACAGGCCAGACGCACAGGTCACGACAGGGTGAGGCGTCGCAGCGTACCGTCCGGCGTGACCTGGAGGACGTCGAGCTGGTTGGCGCCGGCGCGGAACAGCGTGTCGTCGGTGAGCAGCGCGGCGAACCGGCGGCCGCCGGGGTCGGGGGGCACCGCCGGGACGACGGCCCCGATCCGGCCGTTGACGGCCACCGCCAACAGCGTGCCGTCCGGGATCTGGTCCGGGACGTCGCCCCAGACGAGTGCCGGGAGGGTTCCGGTGTCCGGGTCCATGGCGGTGAACGCGGCCAGGTCGGCTACCCGGGCGTTACCGGCGGCCGGGCCGGCGCGCACCTGCGTACCGACCAGGGGGTGCGGGGTCGGCAGCGGTGGCGGGGTGGGCACTCCGCCGGGGAAGGTGGTCGGAACGCCTGGGCGGTCGTAGAAGTGCTTCGTGCCGTCGGTGCGCGGGGCCTGCCGGGCGGAGCGGCCGTCGACGCGCCAGGGCAGCCGGATGTTGGCCTCGTCGGCGACGGTCGGCAGCAGGTCGACGTGCTCCCAGTTGCGGTCGTCCACCCGGCCGGTCTGTTGCCGGGGTTCCTTGACGAACGTCGGCACCCAGGCGACCTCGCCGGCGGCGGCCTTGATCGCGTCCATGCCCCGGCCCTGAGCGCCGGGACGGAAGCTGACGCCGTGGTCGGCGGTCACCACCAGCAGGGACTGGTCGTAGAGGCCGCTGGCACGCAGCGTCCGCAGGGTCTCGCCGATCAGCCGGTCGGTGTAGCCGAGCTGGGCGAGGTGACGCTGCCGGGCCAGGTCGACCCAGCCGGCGCCGTCGTTGGGAAGGTCCTCGGGGGCGTCGTAGCGGGCACCGGACGGCAGGTAGGCCCACGGCGAGTGCGGCATCAGCAGGTGCAGGAAGTGCAGCGTGGGCCGGGGCGCCGGTTTCAGCCCGGCCAGGAAGCTGGTGAACCGGGCCGGCTGGTTGTCGTCCAGGCTGTCCCAGCGGAACTTCGGGTCGGCCGGCACCGGCTCGGCGGCGTCCAGGCCGGCCTCGACGCGGGTCTGCTCCCGGTAGGAATCCTCCGGGTCGACGGCGCTCTCGGTGGGCGCGGCGATCCGGCCGAGGAGCTTGCCGGTCTCCCGGGCCAGCACGCCGAGCCCCTGTTCCGGGGTGACCGGTTGTTCGCACCGGCTGGGCGGGCAGAGGCGGGTGATGCTCTCCTCGGCGCGAATGTCGTAGAGGCCGCCGAAGGCGGTGAAGATGTTGTCCGGGTACTGCGAGTAGTGCGGGGCGACCGGCTTCGCCGGGTAGCGGCCGGTGAGCATCGCGGGCAGCGCGTTGGGCGTCCATCCGCTGACGCCGGTGGCGTTGCGGTACCAGGTGGACGCGCCGGCCAGCTCCGCGAAGTGCGGGAACCGCGCCGCGTCGATCGTCCCGTCGGCGCCGAGCAGGCTGACCAGCGGCAGCTCGTCGAGGATCAGCATCACCACCGGCGGGTGCACTCCCCCGCCCTGCGCGGTGCCGGCCGCGCCGCCGTCGCCGCGCGGCAGGACCACCGCGGAGGTGGGCGAGGCGAACAGGAACAGCGCCACGAAGGCGACCGGCCCGGCGGCGGCCAGCCGCAGGACCAGGCGCGGCGCCCGCCAGCGCTGGTGCGCGACAGCGCCGCCGGCCCCGATGAGCAGGGCCACCACCAGCAGCGGTACGCCCCGAAGCGGCGTCACGTGTCGGCCCACCTGCACGGCGAGGGCGGCGATCAGCAGCCCGACGAGCCCGGTGTGGGTGACGGCGCGGACGGTCCGGCCAGCCAGCCGGCCGAGCGCGCCGAGCAGCACCACCCCGGTCGTGGGCAGCACCGCCACCAGGGCGACCAGCAGCAGGATCTGCGCCGGGTCGGCGCGGTGGAACAGGAAGAAGTCAGGGCTGCGGCCGAGCACGTCCAGCAGCGGTTGGGTGACCACCAGCCCGACCAGCGCGGTCACCTCCAGCAGCCGGCCCAGCTCACCGCGCCAGCCCCGGTCCCACCGCAGGGCGGCAGGCGGCGCAGGGGTGGCGACGGGCGGTTCAGCCACCGATCACCGTTCGGTAGAGCGTGCGGGTGCCCGAGGGCAGTTCCAGCCGCTCGGTGATCCGGCCCCGGGCGGCGAGCAGCGTCTCGAAGGTGTCGCGTCGGTAGTCCGGGAAGAGGCCTGCGGGTTTGTTGGCCAACAGCCGGGTGGCCATCGGGTCCTCGGGGTGGACGAACTCGACCACCACGGTGCCGCCCGGCGAGGTCAGCCCGGCCAGCCAGTCGACGACCTCCGGCAGCGGCACGTTGCGCCCGATCGCCAGGTGGTGCACGACGGCGAGGGCGAGCACCACGTCGGCGGGCGCCCGGTCGGCGAAGCCGGCCCGTTCGACGCCGCGCCAGCCGCCACCCGGTGACGGGTCGGCGAGGTCCAGCACCAGCGGCAGGATCCGGCGCTGCCCCTCGGAGCGCAGCTTGCGGTACAGCTCGTCGACCACCGCCGGGTCCTGTTCGACGGCGACCACGTAGTCGGCGTGCCCGGCCGCCAACCGGGAGTACCGGCCGTCGTTGGCGCCGAGGTCGAGCACCAGGCGGGGGCGGGCGCCGGCGGCCACGGAGGTGACCACGAACTGTTCCTTCGCCACCCGGTCGCGGGCCGAGTAGCCGCAGGTGACCTGGTAGTCCGACCAGTGGCTGCCGGCGGGGCGGTGGTCCAGTTTGCGGACCAGTTTCTCGATGCCTCGTACGGTGGCCAGCAGCAACTCCCGGGAGAAGCCGGCGGCCCGCAGTTGGTCGCGTACCTCGGTGGTGCTGGCGGCGGCGTTGCGCTGCTGCATGGCCCCGTGCAGGTGCAGGTGGGTCAGCACGCCGGGGCGCAGCCGGCGGGTCCCGCCGAAGAGTGGTCGCAGCTCGTCGGCCTCGATGCCGTCGACGCGGGCGCGCAGCCACGGCTGGAAGTCGACGCCCAGGTGGGCGGTGAGCATCAGCGGGTAGAGCACGGTCTGGCAGAACTGCCGGTAGCCGGCCCACGGTTCGCCGTCGCGGACCGGTTCGAAGGAGCCGATGTCGATGAAGACTGGGTCGGCGCCGCGCCACTGCAGGTTGTACGCCGAGCCGTCCTTGGTGGTGAAGCCCTCGCCGAGCGCGGCGCGCAGGATCTCCAGGTGCAGCAGGGCGGCGTCGCGCAGCATGCCGAACGACCACTCGTACGGGTGGGAGACGAACGGGATGCGCTCGTGGCGCAGCACGGCGGCCCACGGGTTGCCGGTCGCGGCGGGTACCAGGGTCGGCGGGGCGTCCTCGGTGGCGCAGACCTTGCGTGCGGCGACGAGCGCCGGGAAGAACGTGCTGCCGTTGAGCGCCCGCCAGTGCGCGGCGGCCTGGGGGTCCAGCCCGCGCAGCACCTCGTCGCCGACGTGGAAGACCCGGTTGGCGGGGTCGCGGAAGGAGGCCGGCTCGGGCCGTACCTCGGTGGGTGAGATCGCCATCGTCGGGGTCGGCCCGCTCAGCGCTGGTCGGTCGGTTGCCGGCGGAACCGGTCGACCAGGCGTCGCCAGTAGAGTTTCGCGGCGACCGCTGCGCCGGCCACCCCGCCGACGACCGCCTGCACGATCAGGCTGCCGGATCCCGCGTCCAGGTAGGCCAGATGTTCCACCGATCGCTCCTTGGGTTTGCCGTCTCGACACCGGCGTCCCGAGCATGCAGCGGTGAGGCTTTTGACCCAGAAAGCCGGACTTGTCCCTCACCGTACGCCGATCGCCATCCGCGTCGCGGGCACATTGCCGGACTCCCAGCCTCACCACAGGATGTGATTCACACGCTCCGGTCCGCCCACGCGTGCAGGGCGTCGCGGTCGCCAGCGCCGTCGAGGTTCAGGGCCGCCTCGATCAACGCGAGGTGGGTGAAGGCCTGCGGGTAGTTGCCCAGCGCGGTGCCGGCGGCGTCGACCTGCTCGGCGTACAGGCCGAGGGGTCCGGCGTACCCGCACAGGTTGTCGAACAACTCCGCCGCCTCGTCGCGCCGCCCCGCCAGCACCAACGCGGAGACCAACTCGAAGGAGCAGAGCAGGAACGCGCCCTCCTCGCCGGGCAGGCCGTCGTCGATCGCGTACCGCCGGATCAGCGCCGGTGCGACGGCGAGGTCCCGCCGGACGCGGTCGATGGTGGCGACCACCCGGGGGTCGTCCCCGGGGAGGAACCCGACCAGGGGTATCCGCAGCAGCGAGGCGTCGAGCTGCGTCGAGTCGTACGCCAGCACGAAGCTGTCGATGCCGGTGTCGTAACCGCGCGCGATCACCTCGGCGTGGACGGCGTCGCGGTTGGTGCGCCACCTGCCGACGGGCGCGTCGTCGTCGCCGAGCAGCTCGGCGAGGCGGATGCCCCGGTCGAGGCAGACCCAGGCCATCACCTTCGAGTTGACGTAGTGCCGGCGCGGTCCCCGGATCTCCCAGATGCCGTGGTCGGGTTCCCGCCACCGGGCGGCCATGGTGTCGACGTGCCGGCGCAGCACCCGCCACTGCGCATCCGTCAACTCGCCGGTGAGCTGCTGGTACGACAGCGCGGCGTCGAGCACGTGCCCATACGTGTCGAACTGCACCTGGTGGGCGGCCTCGTTGCCGACGCGCACCGGGCGGGAGCCGGCGTACCCGTCGAGGTGGTCGAGGACCCTCTCCTCGCCGGTCGTCCCGTGGATCCCGACGAGCGGGGGCAGGTCGGCGCCGGCACCGGCGCAGGTCGTCAGCAGGAAGCGCAAATAGCGACGGCCCTCCTCGGCGTGGCCCAGCCGGAACAGGGCGAGCAGCAGCAGCGCGGCGTCGCGGTGCCAGGTGAAGCGGTAGTCCCAGTTGCGGACCCCGCCGATCTCCTCGGGCAGCGAGGCGGTGGGCGCGGCGAGCAACGCCCCGGTCTCGTCGAAGGACAGGCCCCGCAGGACGGCGGCGCTGTGCCGTACCTGGTCGCTGCCATGGCCGGTGTAGTCCGCACGGTCGGACCACTCGCGCCAGGTCCGACAGCTCTGCGCCAACAGCTCGGTGGAGTCGACCGCCTCGACCGGGCCTGCGCCGTAGTCGAGCAGCACGTCGACCGTCTGCCCCGCGTGCAGCACCACCTCGGCCCGCATCGTCGCCCCGTCGACGCGGAACGGCAGCGTCGAGCGGAGCCCCAGCCCGGCGTCGACGGCCACCCACCGGTCACCGTCGCGGTGCCACCCGACGGCGTGGGCGCCGTAGCCGGGCCGGGGTGTCACCTCGGCGCGTACCGACACCGAACCCTGGCGCACGGTGAGGCGGCGTACCAGCAGCATGCCCGCGCGGAACGGCTGCGCGGCGTCACCGGCGCGGACTGCCAGGAAGTCCTGACCGACAGCGCTGCCCCCGGCCGCGCGGTGCAGGGTCTCCAGCACCAACGTGCCGGGCAGGTACCGGCGGACCGGCTCGGCACAACCCTCGACCGCGAGCGTGAACGCGCCACCCACGCGCCGGGCCAACAGGCGTGCGAAGACCGCGTCACCTTCGAAGTGCGGCACGCAGAACCAGTCGACGGTGCCGTCCACGCCGACGAGCGCCCCGGTGTGGGTGTCGGAGAGGAACGCGTACGAGTCGATCGGCGGGGAGGTCGAGCCGGGAACCGGCACGCGGCGGGCTTACCCGCCGCGGGACCTCGGAAACAGCGGTCGGTGACTACCGGTCGCGCCGCCGGGTAGTCCCCCGCATGCGACGGTTCGTCAACTGGTCCGGCAGCCTCTCGTTCACGCCGAGGGAGTACGCCGAGCCGGCCGACGAGGACGCGGTACGGGACCTGGTCGTCCGCGCGCGGAAGGCCGGAGGGACGATTCGCCCGGTCGGGTCCGGTCACTCGTCCAGCCCTCTGACGCGTACCGACGACATCCTGCTCAGCGTGGACCGGCTCGCCGGTGTCATCGACGAGGACCACGGCCGGGCCCGGGTGTGGGCGGGCACCAAGCTCAAGACCCTCGGCGAGGGGTTGTACGACGCCGGGCTGGCCATGGACAACCTCGGCGACGTCGACTACCAGTCGATCGCCGGGGCGACGGCCACCGGCACCCATGGCACCGGCCTCGGCTTCGGCAACCTGTGCACCCAGGTGACCGGCGTCCGCCTGGTCACCGGCACCGGCGACGTGCTGGACATCTCGGCCGACGACAACGCCGACCTGCTGCCGGCGGCCCGTCTGTCGCTGGGCGCGCTCGGCGTGGTCACCCAGGTCACCCTGGACGTGCAGCCCCGCTACGAGCTGCGCCGTCGAGCGTGGTGCGCGCACGTCGAGTGGACCCTCGACCACCTCGCCGAGTTGCAGCACACCAACCGCAACATGGACTTCTACTGGTACCCGCGCAGCGACCAGACCCAGATCCGCACCCTGAACCGTGTCGACGGTGGGCCCGACGCGCGGGTGTGGGCCGCGCCGCGGGTGCCGGACTCCGGCCCGTGGGGGGCGCCCCACGAGATCCGGTCCGGGCCGATCCACCGCACCATCCCCCAGGAGCGGGACCTGCGGTTCGAGGAGATCGAGTACATGCTGCCGTCGGAGGCGTTCCCGGCCTGCTTCGCCGAGGTCCGAGCCCGGATCATGCAACGGCACCGCAAGATCGCCGGCTGGCGGGTGCTGGTGCGCAGCATCGCCGCCGACGACATCTGGCTGAGCAACGCGTACGGACGGCCCACCACCACCATCGCGTGCCTGCAGAACACCTCGCTGCCGTACGAGGACTACTTCCGGGACATGGAGGCGGTGTTCCGCCAGTACGGGGGCCGACCGCACTGGGGCAAGAAGCACTGGCTGACCGCCGGCGACCTGCGGCCCCTCTATCCCCGCTGGGACGACTTCCAGGCGGCCCGCCGCCGGCTCGACCCGGACGGTGTGTTCCTCAGCCCGGACCTCGCCAGACTGCTGGAGGAGACCTGATGCCCGACGTCGGCGCCTGCCTCTGGGTCGTGCCGGGCGGGCACATCCCGTTCCCCAGCAACGGCCCGGAGCCGGAGTTCACCGGCTTCGACCAACTCTGCGTCCTGAACGCCACCGACCGGCGGGCCGACGTCGAGCTGCACATCTACTACGAGGACGACGAGCCCGTCGGCCCGTACGCCCTGCCCGTGGACGCCCGCCGGGTGCGCCACGTCCGGCTCAACGACCTGATCGACCCGGAGGCGGTACGGCTGGACCGACCGTACGGCGCCCTGCTGCGGTCCCCGGTGCCCGTGGTGGTGCAGTTCCTGCGCCAGGACACCCGTCTGCCGGGGGTGGTGGCGCTGGCCGCGACCATGGCGTACCCGGCCTGACAGGTTCGCGCCCGGCCGCGCCGGGTAACCGCGACCATGACACCGACGGCCGGGGCGCCTGGCGGGCTGCGTGCCCGGCTCGTGGACGCCGGTCGCGGCGGCTACCAGCGGTTGCAGACGTACCTCATCGTGGCGTTGCAGTCCGGGTTGGCCGCCGCCCTGGCCTGGGTGGTGGCCAGTCAGGTCCTCGGAAACCCGGAACCGACGTTCGCGCCGGCCGCCGCCGTCGCCGTCATCGCGGCGTCCCTGGGTCGGCGCGCCCACCGCGCGCTGGAGCTGGTCGCCGGGGTGGTGCTCGGCATCGCCGCGGGTGACCTGCTGATCGGCCTCTTCGGCACCGGGCCGTGGCAGACCGGTGTGATCGTGTTCCTGGCGATCGCGGTCGCGGTGCTGGTACGCGGCACCGGGGCGCTGATGACCCAGGCCGGCGGTACGGCGGTCCTCATCGCCACCCTCACCCCGAGCGCGCCCGACCTGGAATGGCCGCGCACGATCAACGCGCTGGTGGGCGGGGCGGCCGGTCTGTTGGTGATGCTCGTCCTCCTGCCGATCAACCCGCTGCGGACGGTACGCCGGGCCGCCGAACCCGCCCTGGACCTGTTCGCCCGGGAGATGACCGCGTCGGCGCAGGCCCTCGCGCAGGCGGACAGCGGGCGCGCGCAGGCGACGCTGGAGCGGATGCGCGCCGCCGACCCGACCCTCAAACGGCTCACCGAGGTGGCGAACGCCGCCGACGAGGTGGTCCGGTTCTCGCCGGTGCGGTGGCGTCGACGACGGGCGATCGCCGCGTACCGTGGTGGGGTAACCCACATGCAGCGGGCCTTCCGCAACAGCCGTGGTCTGGTCCGCCGGATCGGCACCACGCTGCGTGACGAGGAGCCGGTGCCGGCCGACCTGCCGGCGGCGGTGGAGCACCTGGGCGAGGCGGTCCGACTGCTGAACCGGGAGTTCCTCGCCGCCCAGGAGCCCGTGCAGGCCCGCGCGCGGGTGCTGCGCGCGGTCCGGGAGGCCGGTGGGGCGTGCCGGGAGGGTCTGGGCTTCTCCGGGACGATCGTGGTGTCCCAACTCCGTACCGCCGCCAACGACCTGTTGCGGGCCACCGGCGTGCCCCGCGACGAGGCACGCCGGTTGGTCCGTGAGGCCGCCGCCGACTGACCGCCGCCGCTCAGCCGCGCCGATGGTGCATGCCGAGGCGCAGCAGCACGAAGCGCAGCACGGTCGCGGCCAGGTTCGCGACCACCAGCACGGCCAGCTCCACCGGCCGGGCCGGCACGGCATGGACCGCGTGCAGGACGGCCAACGAGCCACTGGTCAACGCCAGACCGAGCGCGAAAGCCAGCAGACCCTGCACGTGATGCCGCCCCACGTGCCGACGCCCCGTGATGCCGAACGTCAGCCGACGGTTCGCGGCCGTGTTCCCCACAGCGGTCACCAGCAGCGCCAGCAGGTTGGCCGGCTGCGCGCCGAGGGCTCCCCGGGTGGCCACGAACAGCACCAGGTACACGAGGGTGCTGGCCACCCCGACCGCCGCGAACCGGACCAACTGCCGAGGCAACCCGACGGGCACCTGAGTCACCGGGCCGGGTGACACGGTCAGCGACTCCCGCCCGGACGGCACGGTCAGCGGCCCCCGGCCCCACTGGGCGCGCAGGGCGGTCAACGGCAGCGCGCCGGTCAGCAACGCCCGACCCAGTCGGCCCACCCCTCGCAGGTCGGCCAGGGCCGTGGCGACGATGTCCACGCGGCTGTCCGGGTCGTCCACCCAGTCCACCGGCACCTCGTGGATGCGCAGACCGGCCCGCTGGGCGAGGACCAGCAACTCGGTGTCGAAGAACCAGCCGGTGTCGCGCACCAACGGGAGCAGCTCACCGGCCACGTCGGCGCGGATCGCCTTGAACCCGCACTGCGCGTCGGAGAACCGCGCCGCCAACGCTCCGCGCAGGAACAGGTTGTAGGCCCGGGAGATGACCTCCCGCTTGGCACCGCGTACCACCCGGGAGGTACGCGCCAGTCGGGTGCCGATCGCCAGGTCGGAGTGGCCGGAGATGAGCGGCGCGACGAGCGGCAGGAGCGCCGCCAGGTCGGTGGACAGGTCCACGTCCATGTACGCCAGCACCGGCGCGGACGACGCGGACCAGGCCGCCGACAGTGCCCTTCCCCGCCCCTTGGCCTGCAGGTGCAGCACGTCGACGCCGGGCAGTTCGGTGGCGAGACCATCGGCTATCGCCGGGGTGTCGTCGACGCTGGCGTTGTCCGCGATGGTGATCCGGAACGGGTACGGGAAGTGCTCGGTCAGGTGGGCGTGCAGCCGTCGTACGCACGGGCCGAGGTCGGTCTCCTCGTTGTAGACCGGGATCACCACGTCCAGCACCGCGCCGGCGGCGGCGGGTCGGGCCTGGACGGCGGCCCGCTGTGCGTTCAGCGCGGTCACGACACCTCCGTGCCGGTGCTCAGGTCGTAGACGGTGACACCGTCGACGGTCTGCGCCGTGAAGGTCTCCGCGACCCAGGCGGCGATCTCCTGGGAAGCCGAGCTGCCGCCGTTGGCTCGGAAGCCGCCACCACCGATGAAGTAGTGGATCTTTCCGTCGGCCACGTAGCGCTGGAACTGCGCGAGGGTGGGCGACGGGTCGCTGCCGTTGAAGCCGCCGATCGGCATCACCGGATCTCCGGTGGCGAGCTGGTAACCGGAGGCGTTGTTGGAGCCGATCGTGGCGGCCACCCAGGTGTAGTCGGCGCTGTCGCGCTCCAGCAACTCGCGCAGCGCGGTGCTGGGCTCCCGGGCGTCGAGCAGCCCGCCCATTCCCCCGCCGGCCGAGCGTCCCTGGCCGCCGGTGGGCCCGCCGTTGCGACCACCGCCGGGGAAGCCCGGCCCCTGGCCGCCGTTCTGACCCCCGCCGTTCTGACCGCCGCCGTCTCGACCGCCGCCGGGGAATTGGCCCCCGCCGGGGAGACCGCCCGGGAACTGACCGCCACCGTTCTGACCCCCGCCCGGGAATTGGCCCCCGCCCGGGGAACCACCCGGGAACTGACCGCCGCCCGGTAGTTCCATACCGCCCGGTGGTCGCCCGCCGGGGAAGCCGCCCCGGCCGAAACCGCCCGCCACGAATGGGCCGGCGCTCGGGATCGACCCGGTGTGCGGGGTCGCCCCGGTCTGCACCGCGTACGCCGCCGGGCCCGCGAGGGCCGCCGCGATGCCCAGACCCAGCACCACCGGCACCGACCGGCGGGGAAGCCGGGTCACCAGCAGGAGCAGCGCCGCGCCGACCAGGCCGGCGACGAGCACGACGCTCCGCAGCCACGGGTACCAGTCGGGGCTGCGCCCGAGCAGCGTCCACGCCCACCAGACGGTGACCGCGAGCGTGCCGGCGAGCGTCGCCGTGGCCGCCCATGGACGCCACCGCTGCCGTCGCGAGCCAGCAGCGGCAGCGGACGCCGGCACCGGATCAGCCGCCGGGCTCCCGGCGACAGCCGGATCAGCCGCCGGGTTCCCGGCGACAGCCGCAACCACCGCCGGTCGCCGTTCGCGCCAGAGCAGCGTGCCACCGATGCCGACCAACGCACCGATCGCTGGGGCGAGCGCCACCGTGTAGTACGCGTGGAAGATCCCGGACATGAAGCTGAAGATCAGACCGGTGACCAGCAGCCAGCCGCCCCAGAGCAGCAGCCCGGCCCGGGTCCGATCGGTACGGGCCGCCCGGCCAGCCACCAGCAGCCCGGCGACCAGCAGGATCACGGCGGCCGGCAGCAGCCACGAGACCTGACCGCCGACCTCACCACCGAACATGCGCAGGACGCCGGTCTGGCCCGAGAACGGACCGCCGCCTCCCGGCCGCCCGCCTCCGCCGCCGACGCTCCCCACCTCGTCGCCGGTGATCCGGCCGAGGCCGTTGTAGCCGAGGGTGAGCTCCAGGATGCTGTTCCCCTGCGACCCACCGATGTACGGGCGGGCGCCGGCCGGGACCAGCTCGACGAGCGCCACCCACCAGCCGGCGGAGACCACCACCGCCAGGCCGGCCAGCAGCAGCTGCCGGACCCGTCGCCACAGCCCGGTCGGCGCGGCCAGCAGGTAGACACCGGCGAAGACCGGCACCACCAGGAACGCCTGGAGCATCTTGGTGAGGAAGCCGAAGCCGACCAGCACACCGACCAGCACGATCCACCTGGTGCTCGCCGACTCCACCGCCCGGACGGTGGCGTACGCCCCGGCGACCAGCAGCAGGACCAGCAACGCGTCGGGGTTGTTGAACCGGAACATCAGCGTCGCCACCGGGGTGACCGCGAGGACGACGCCGGCGATCAGACCGGCGACCGGCCCGTACCAGCGCTTCACCGTCGCGTAGAGCACGCCGACCGAGGCAACGCCGCAGAGCGCCTGCGGGACGAGCATCGCCCAGCTGTTCAACCCGAAGATTCGTACGGACAGGGCCATCAGCCACAGGGACGCGGGGGTCTTGTCGACGGTGATGGAGTTGGCGGCGTCCGACGAGCCGTAGAGGAACGCCTTCCCGCTGACCGAGCCGGCCTGCACGGCGGCGGCGTAGAAGGAGTTCGCCCAGCCGGACGCGCCCAGGCCCCACAGGTAGAGCACAGCGGTGGCGAGCAGCAGACCAGCCAGCGCGGGCCGGGCCCAGGCCGGCGAGCGACGCGGCGGCGGCTGCTCGTCGGGGCGCGTGGTCGTCGACGGTTCCGGCTCGGCGGGTGTCGTCGGCAGGGTCTCGGTTCTGTCCATGCGGTCAGCCTCGGCGGCAGGGCTGGCGGGACGCCGTGCGCCGACTATGTGTCAGCTGTGGGATTCGGCAGCCGCACCGTGATCACCGTCCGACCCGGACGGCTGTCGACACCCACCGTTCCCCGGTGGGCCTCCACCACGGCCGCCACGATCGCCAGGCCGAGGCCGGTGCTGCCGTGCTCCCGAGAGCGGGAGCTGTCGCCGCGCGCGAACCGTTCGAACATCTCCGGTTGCAGCTCCGCCGGCACCCCGGGCCCGTCGTCGGCGACGGTGAGCATTGCGTTGTCGTCCTCGACGGCCAGCCTGGTGGTGACAGTGCTGCCGGGTGGGGTGTGCACCCGGGCGTTGGCCAGCAGGTTCGCGACCACCTGGTGCAGCCGGGCAGAGTCACCGGGCACCCGGATCGCCACCTCGGGGAGGTCGAGCTGCCAGCGGTGGTCGGGGCCGGCGACGTGCGCGTCGCTGACCGCGTCCACCACCAGCGCGGTCAGGTCCACCGGGTCCGCCGCGAGCGGCCGACCGGCGTCGAGCCGGGCCAGCAGCAACAGGTCGTCGACGAGCCGGGTCATCCGGGTGCTCTCCGACTCCACCCGGCGCAACGCGTGCGCCACGTCGGGGGGAACCTCGTCCCGACCGCGCCGGGCCACCTCGGCGTAGCCGCGGATCGCCGCCAGCGGAGTCCGCAACTCGTGGCTGGCGTCGGCGACGAACTGGCGTACCCGGGTCTCGCTGGCCTGCCGGGCGGAGAGCGCGTCGGCGACGTGGCCCAGCATCCGGTTCAACGCCGCGCCGACCTGACCGACCTCCGTGCGGGCGTCGGTGTCCGCCTCCGGGACCCGGACGGCGAGCGCCACCTCGCCCCGGTCCAGCGGCAGCTCGGTGACCCGGGTGGCGGTGGCGGCCACCCGGTTGAGCGGGCGCAGCGTGGCCCGGACGATCAGCGCGCCGGCCGCACCGGCGACCAGCAGCCCGACGGCGGCCACCGCGGCCTGCGCCGCCACCATCCACCAGACGGTCTCCTGCACACCCGACAGCGGTATCGCGACGACCCGTACCCGGCCGTCCCAGTACTGCCGGGCCACCGCCCGGTAGTCGCCGCGCGCCCCGAGGTCGACGGTGCGTGGCTGCGCGTCCACCGGCAGGCCCGCCAGCGCGGCGACGTCCCCGACCGGGACGGCCTGTTCGTCGGGGAACGGGTCACCGCTGGACGGACTGTCGGTCAGGGTCCGGGCGCTCGTCACCCGCCCGTCGGTGATCACGGCGACCACCGTGCCCGACGGCGACCCGGGCGGCACGCCGGGTCCGTTGCCCGGGAACGCCGGCCGCCCCGGACGGTCACCCCGCATGCCCGTCGACGGCACCAACTGGGCGTCGAGCCGGTCGATCAGGAAGTGCCGCAGCGCGACCGTGGTGAGGCCGCCGATCGCGACGCTGACCACCGCCAGCAGCGCGAGCAGGGCGAACACCAGGCGGGTACGCAGGGAACGGCCGGCCAGCCACCGTCGGGCGGCACGCAACGGTCGGCGGTCACTCCGCGGGCTTGAGGACATAGCCCGCACCGCGCAGCGTGTGGATCATCGGTTCGCGGCCGGCGTCGATCTTCTTTCGCAGGTACGAGATGTACAGCTCCACCACGTTGGCCTGGCCGCCGAAGTCGTAGTTCCACACCCGGTCGAGGATCTGCGCCTTGCTGAGGACCCGACGCGGATTGCGCATCAGGTAGCGCAGCAGCTCGAACTCGGTGGCGGTGAGCGTGACCAACTGACCCGCTCGGCGGACCTCGTGGCTGTCCTCGTCGAGGCTGAGGTCGCCGACGGTCAGCACGGCGTCCTCCCGGGCGGCGACCGCGAACCCGGAGCGGCGCAGCAACGCGCGCAGCCGGGCGATCACCTCCTCCAGGCTGAACGGTTTGGTGACGTAGTCGTCGCCGCCCACTGTCAACCCGGCGATGCGTTCCTCGACGGCGTCGCGGGCGGTCAGGAAGAGCACCGGCACGGTCGGCGCGTACTCGCGCAGTCGACGCAGCACCTGGAAGCCGTCCAGGTCGGGCAACATCACGTCGAGCACCACAGCGTCCGGCTGGAACTGCCGGGCGGCACTCAACGCCGCCATCCCGTTGCCGGCGCTGCGGACCTGCCAGCCCTCGTAGCGCAGCGCCATCGACAGCAGGTCGGTGAGCGTGGGTTCGTCGTCGACCACCAGCACCCGGACGGGTTCCCCGTCGGGGCGGCGCAGCTCGATCCGGCTCGGTGCGGCCTGCCCGTTCATGACCATGCCGCCCATCGTGGCCGCAACGCCTGTGCCACGCCCCTGCGGAGCCTGTGTGCCGGCTGTGCGGCCGGGCCGACGGGACTCCGGCGTCGCCACCGGTCAGCCCCGCCTCGTGGTCACTCGGACACCCCGTACGCGTCGGTGCGCACGAAGCGCATGCTCCAACCGCCGGTGCCGTCCGGGCGGTCGCGTTCGTACAGGTGGTCGGGGCCGGGCTGCACCGGGCCGGTGCCGTCCGGATGCCGCATGATCCAACGCTGCGGTGGGGCGCCGTCCGACCCGGCCGGCAGCAGCCGGACCAGGCCGTCCGCGGGCCCGCCGACGAAGCGTACGGTGACCTCGCTCATCGCGGCGCCTCTCGGGTGACCGTGCCGGCACAGTGGGTGACACCGGCTCTGGCTCGCAAGCTACCGCACCGGCCGTCGCGCCGCAGCGACGTGCGCAGGGCGGCCCGCCCCGGTTCACCCAGCGCGGCCCGCCCCGGTTCACCCAGCGCGAGTCGCGTCGGTTTGCCCAGCTCGGCGCTCGGGTACCGCGACGTGAGCACCCGTCGTCGGCGGGGCGTGAACGAGGAGTGGTCGATGCGCACGCTGGACGGGCGGTACCAGCTCGAGCAGCGCATCGGCATGGGCGGCATGTCCGAGGTGTGGCGGGCACACGACCAGGTGCTGGACCGGCCGGTCGCGGTGAAGCTCATCCTGCCCGGTCCACACCAGCAGGACAGCCCGGTGGAACGGATCCGCAGGGAGGCCCGGTCCGCCGCCCGCCTCGTGCACCCGAACGTGGCGAGCGTGCACGACTTCGGCACCTCCTCCACGCTGCCCGGCCGCCCGGTGCCGTACATCGTGATGGAACTGGCCGAGGGTGAGACGCTCGCCGCGCACCTGCGGGCCGGGCCACTGGACTGGCGGATCTCGGTGCGGGTCTGCGCGGAGGTCGCCGCGGCGCTGGCCGCCGCACACGCGGAAGGCATCGTCCACCGTGACGTCAAACCGGCGAACGTCATGCTCACCCCGGCCGGAGTGAAGGTCCTCGACTTCGGCATCGCCGTCCCCGCCGGCACCCCGGACCCGCTGCCCGACGGGATCGTAGTCGGCACCCCGGCGTACCTCGCCCCCGAGCAGTTGGACGGGGAGCCCGCCACCCCGGCCGCCGATATGTACGCCCTCGGCGTGCTGCTCTACTACAGCCTCACCGCCCGGCTGCCGTACCGCGCGGTCACCGCCGGCGAACTGCTCGGCGTACGCCGCCGACAGCCGCCGGAACGGCTACCCCCGATCGACGGGCTCCCGCCCGAGGTGGCCGACCTGTGCCACTCCTGCCTCGCCGACGAACCCGAGCGGCGCCCGACCAGCATGATGGCGGCACTGCTGCTGGCCGAGGCCGTGGACGCCCGGGTGTACGTGCCGATGACGATCCCCACCGCCTGGCGGCCCGCCCCACCCTCAGCGTGGACCGAACGGGCCGCGACGGAGGTCACCGAGGCGGTGGCGGTCTTCGACGAGCAGCGCTGAGACCGTCGGTTCGGCGTTTCGCCGGGCTGCGGCCGGGTAGCCCGCCGGTGAGCGACGGGAGAACGCGATGCCGGATCAGAGTTCCTGGCTGCGTGAGGCCACAGCGACCGCCGAGGGCGGCCACGTACGTACCGACGACGGCGGGCTCTCCACCGCGCTGGCCTCGCCGCTGGCGGCGCACTGCACGGGCCTGAGACCAGAGCAACTGCTGGCCGCCGCCTTCGCCTCCTGCCTGCACCACGCGGCGGTGGAGGCGGCCGGTGAGATCACCGACGAGGCACACACCGTTCAGGTGCGGGCGGAGGCGAAGCTGGGGCGCGACGACGACGGCCGGTACCGGGCCGACGTACACGCGCAGATCAGCTCGGCGGGCCTGACTCGGGAGCAACTGGCCGACCTGGTCGAGTACGCCGACCGGCTGTGGCCGTTCTCCAGCAGCGACGCCAGCCGCCACCGGCTGACCGTCACTCCGGCGGAGAACGGCCGACACTGACCCGGCAACCCGCCGGGCCCACCTCGCGCGCACCACACTGAATCACCGCACGCCCGCACTGACCGCCGCGCGCCCCGCACTGACCGCCGCGCGGCCCGCACTCGCCACGCGCCCCGCACTGACCGCCGCGCGGCCCGCACTGACCGCGCCCCGACTGGCATGATCGTGCTCGATCCTGGGTGTAGTGGCCTCGCGCGTTGGTCGAGGCCACTGTTTCCTGGTTCGAGCACGATCACCGGCGGGCGGCCGAGAGCAGGGCGCGCCGGGCCGGCAGCACCGTCGCAGCGCCATGATCCACTCGACATCGGCGAAATGGGGGTTTGCGGGCGGCTCCGACACCCCCATTTCGGCGAACCCGAGTGGATCAAGCGGTATGCGGGCCGCCGGAACGCCGGGCCGGTCCGAAGGGCGCAGGGCGCCACCGCTCCTTCCGCTGCCGCTCGCCGTCGTGGGCGTACTCCGGCTGCGCCGCCGTCAGCCCACCGTGCCGGTTGCACCCGGCCCGACCCCGACGGCGGAGGCAAGGCCCGGCGGGCCGGCCGATCGGCTGTTCGGGGGAACCGCACCTGACCGTTCGACGGACCGTCACGCAGGGCGAGATTGGCGGATGCAACGGCTGGCGCGGCGACCGCAATCACGCCCCGAATCGGAAATAACCGTCTCGCCTGATGTGCGGGTTTGCTCCGCTCCGCTGACGTTTTGCGCCATCACGTCCCCTCGATCGGGGCAAAGTGTGGCGCATGCCACCGTACCGGCGGACGATATCGAGCAATTGGGTCTTTAGCCTCGTCAGGTGCATCCCGACGACCCCTCCGACCAGAAGCTGACCGACGCGCGCCCGACTACCCCGTCGGACGACGCCGTATCAACCGAACGGACGATCGGCCGTCACCGCGCCTCCGAGCCGCCCCGTCGCAGCCTGCTGGGCTCGACCCCGGTCCGGGTGGCGCTGGCCACCGGTGTGACCTGCTGTCTCAGCCTCGTCGCGGTAGCCACCGCGCGGGGCAGCAGCGACGACACCTCCCGCGCCGTGGAGCCACTCGCCGAGGCGGTGGCCGACCGTGCGGCGATCGCCGACGAGCGCGCCTCCCGATCGCTGGACCGCGACGTCGCCCCCGCGCGGATCCTGCCCAGCCCGACGGCGAAGCCCACACCCAGCCCCACCGTCGCGCGCAAGGCGCCCAAGAAGCCGGTCAAGCCGCGCCGGCCCCGACCGGTCGCCGGCCTCGACCAGGCGCAAATGGACAACGCGAAGATCATCGTTGACGTCGGTCTGGACATGAAGATGCCCCGCCGCGCCCTGGTGGTGGCGCTGTCCACCGCCATGCAGGAGAGCAACCTCTACAACCTGGCCAGCGACGTCCTGCCGGAGTCGGCCAACTACCCCAACCAGGGCAGCGGGTCCGACCACGACTCGGTCGGGCTGTTCCAGCAGCGCCCGAGCAGCGGCTGGGGCACGGTGGCCGAGTTGATGCGCCCCTCGTACGCCGCGCGGGCCTTCTACACGGCCCTCAACGAGGTCCCCGGCTGGCAGGACATGAGCGTCACGTACGCCGCCCAGTCGGTGCAGATCTCCGCCTACCCCGACGCGTACGCCCAGCACGAGGAGCGGGCGACGATCGTCGCGTCGGCGCTCACCGCCTGAGCCGGCCACCCACGTCGCGGCCGGCCCGGGTCAGCGGCGACCGGAGGGCGGTTCCGCACTCGTGTCCAGCCCGCCGACTCCCACCCGACTCCCGGGTACGCCCGCAGCCGCGGTCGGCGTGTCGGCGGGCACCTGGTCGACGGTGAGCTGGCCCAGGATCTCGTCGACCCGGGCCTCACGCCGCCGGCGGAGGTACAGCGCCGCCTCGAAGTCGCGGCGGGCCTGCACCGCCTCCGCGTACGCCTGCTCCCGTACCTGCCGGGCCTCCTCGCGGGCCTCGTCCAGCTCGACGCGGGCGCGGGCCAGGAGGTCGGCGGCCTCGCGCCGCGTCGCGTCACCGGCGTGCCGCCTGCCGGTGGTGTCGCCGAGGTCGAGCCGTCGGAGCAGCCCGCTGAGCCAGGCGGCCTCCTCGCGGATCTCGTCCCATTCACGGCCCGCCCCGACCGCGCCCTGGGCCCGCGCGGCGAGCCGGGCCAGCCGGATGCCCAGCTCGTCCAGGCAGGAATCCACCTGCCGCTGGTCGTAACCGGTCTCAACGACGGAGAACCTCATACTGTCGCCCCCCCCAGGCAGCTGCTGTTACTTCCCCACCTGGATCCTCGGCCCAGACCACGACGGCCGAGGAGATTCGGGAAAAATGTTCAGCATGCGTGCGCGGGAGTCACGCGTCAGACGCGCTTGGGCAGCACGACCACCCGGCCGAAGAACTCGTCGATGCGGCGCACCACGTCGTTGAAGTCGTCCAGGTCGATCGGCTTGGTGACGTACGCGTTGGCCTGCAACGTGTAACTGCCCACGATGTCGGTGTCGGCGTTGGAGGTGGTCAGCACGACGATCGGGATGGTCCGCAGGTCCTCGTCCTGCTTGACCGCGCCGAGCACCTGCCGACCGTCCATGCGCGGCATGTTGAGGTCGAGCAGGATCACGTCCGGGCGGCGGGCCTGCTGGTGCCGGCCCTCGGCGCGGAGAAACTCCATCGCCTCCTCGCCGTCGCTGACCACGTCGATGACCTTGTCGACGTCGGAATCCGCCAACGCCTCCTCGATCATGAGCACGTCACCCGGGTCGTCGTCGACCACGAGGATGCGTACCGGCTGCGGGCTGTCTGCGCCCATCACTACCTGCTTCGGGTCGGCGGGGACGGGACCTGACGGTCACCGCGTTGGCGGGGAAATCTAGCCCATCACACAGCGGTCTGCGACGCCGGGTCGAGCGACTCCGGGTCGTGGCGCAACACGTCGGCGAGCCCGGTCACCCGCAACACCCGCTCGACCCGCCCGTTGGCGCCGGTGAGTCGGAGCCACCCTCCGTCGGCGGCGGCCTGGTTGTCCCCCCGGACAAAGACCGCCATGCCGGTGGAGTCGCAGAACGTGAGGTCGGTGAGGTCGAGCAGCAGCCGGGTCTCGCCGGCGGCGGCGAGATCCTCGATCGCGGTGGTCAACTGGGGGGCCGTGCTCAGGTCCAGCTCGCCGGTGAGCCGCAAACGGGCGGCGCCCCCGCCGTCGCGCTCGACGCGGCTGACACTGAACGTCACCGTGCTCCCCCTTGCTCCACCCGGTGGTGGGACGTTTGCAGTGCGGCAAGTATACGCAGAGCTGACTCGTCCGCCGGAGGGCGTGGTGATCGACCCGGAGCGGCCGTCGAGGGCCTCGTCAGCGGTTCGCGACGGGCAGCGCGGCGCGCCCGAGGGCCAGCACACGCGCCGCTCGGGGGAAGTCACGCAACGCGACACCGAAGTGGTCGAAGGGCAGGGCCACCGCCTCGGCGGGCACCCCACGACTGACCAGGATCTCCACCAGCCACTCGACGAACTCGGTGAACAGCGAGGAGTCGTCGACGTAGACCGCCGCGGCCAGGAAGTCCACGATGTGACCCAGGTCGCTCACCGTGGAGTCGAGCTGGGTGGCGCTGTAGGAGCGCGCCGCCGGCACCCGCTCCAGCAGGTCGGCCAACGCGCCGTCGATCAGCTCACCCCGACGCCGCACCAGGCTGGCGTACTCGTCGTCGGCCAGGTGCGCCAACCGCGCCGGCGGCACCGCGCGCAGCGCCCCCTCGTCGGAGATGAGGTCGGCCGCCGCGGGGGCGTCCGGCGCCCAGGCCACGCCGAGGCGACGCGCCCACCGGCCGTCCGTGCCGAACCCACGCCCACCGACCACCACGGGTACGTCTGAACGGCGGCAGGCCTCGATCATCCGGTGGGCGTACGGCAGCCGCATCGGAAGCGCGCACGCCAACGCGACAGCGTGGGCGTCGTAGCGGTGCAGGTACGACACGAGGTGTGCCGCCGGCACGCTGGCACCCAGGAAGGTCACCTGCCAGCCGCGCAACCGCAGCACCTCGGCCACCAGCCGGGGCGGCAGCGCGTGCCACTCGCCGTCCATGCAGGCCACCACCACCCGTCCACCGGTCGGGCGGGGGTTGACATGCGCGACCACCGCCGCCACCACCTGCTCGCTGATGTGCGTGGCGGCGTGCTCCTGCGCGACGCTCCACTCGTTGCGCGCCCACCGCTCACCCACCTCGGCCTGGGCGGGCGCGACCAGGTCCAGCAGCACCCGCTCGGCCGGTACGCCGGCGTCGAGCAGGCCGATCGCCAGGTCGACAGCGCCGTACTCGTCGGCGTCGGCGAGGCAGTCCAGGTAGCCGGCGAAGACACCAGCAGGGTCGGCGGCCGTCGTGGCGGCGGTCACGCGTCGCTCTCCCCCCGCTGGGCGACGTCGACAAGCTCGGGCACCGAGTGCAGGTGCCGCGACCCACGCCCGCCCAGGGCGGTCGCCCGCAGCGCCAGCACCGCGATGTCGTCGTGGTCGCCATGCCCCAACCAGTCGCAGGTGACCTGCTCCACCCGCTCGGCGAGGGCCGGCGCGGGCATCCGTTGACAGCCGGTCACGGCAGCGACGAGCCGTTCCGTGCCGAACTGCTCGTCGCCGCGCCGGCCGCCACGGGCCTCGGTCACGCCGTCGCTGTAGAGCAGGCAGGTCTCCCCCGGCGCCAGTCGTACTGTCACCTCACCGACGCGGGGGTCGGGCACCACCCCGATCAGCATGCCGCGCAGCGGCACCGACTCCACCTCGCCGGAGGTCCGCAGCACCAGCGGCGGCAGGTGCCCGCCGCCGGCCATGGTGAGCGTCAGGCCTCCGTCGCGTTGCGGGCGGGCCACGCCGAGCACGATCGTGGCGAAGCGGCCCTGGCCGTGCGCCTGGGTGGTCTCCAACAGCGCGTCGTTGAGCAGCCGCAGCAACCGCCCGGGGTGCGACTCCAAACGGTGCAACGCCTGCAGGCACTGCCGCAACTGGCCGGTGAAGACGGCCGCCTCGACGCCCTTGCCGGACACGTCGCCGAGGAAGAACACCGAGCCGCCGTCGGCGAGCCGGTGCGAGCCGTAGAAGTCGCCGCCGATGCGCAGCCCCGCCTGCGCGGGCCGGTACGCGGTGCCCCACTGCACGCCTGCGGCCTCGGCCGGCTCGACCGGCAGCAGACTGGCCTGGAGGGTGTCCGCGACCTCCGCCTGGTCGCGGTAGAGCAGCGCGGTGGTCAACGCCGCGCCGGCGCGGGCCGCGAACGCGCGGATCAGGTCCACATCGGCCTCGTCGTACCAGCGGGTCGCACGGCGGGCCACCAGCAGCACACCGACCGGAGCGTCCCGGCCGGGCAACGGAACGACCCGGGCGGCGCTCTCGGTGCCGGCGAGGGCGGGCAGCCAGCCGGCGTCGACCGCCTGCTCGACCAGCCAGTCCACCGCGTGCGGCTCGACCCCGGTCAGCCCGTCGGCGATGGCGGCCGGCAGGTCGCCGCCGGCCAGCGTCCCGCTGTCCACCGTCGGGGCCTCGTCGTCGGTGCGCGAGGCCCTCCACCAGCGGGCCCGACCGCCACGGGGGGCGAGCACCAGCACGGCCACCTCGGCCAGGGTCGGTACGGCGAGACGGACGACCGCCGCCGCGGCCCGGTCGGGGTGCAGCGGGTTGCCCAGCTTGTCGCCGACGACGGCCAGGAACGTCGAACGCGCCCGTTCGGCGAGTAACGCGTCTGCGCCGCTCACGCGGTCGGTGACGTCCTCGACGTACCAGCAGCAGCGGGCTCCGGAGAGGGGCACCTGACGGGCGCTGAGCCGGCGCGCGCGATGGGTGAAGTCGCCCTCGGCCATCTCGGGCACACCGGTGGCGTCGAGCGTCTCGCCGGGCCTGACCTCGGGTAACAGGCGTTCCGCCACCGGGCTGACGTGCCGCACGACGCCGTCGGCGTCGCAGACGATGAGGCCCTCTCGGAAATGCTCGACGACCTCGAACCAGTCGGGGGCGGCGAGGTCTCGGTCCGGGGCGAGCGGCGGGAGCGCGGCGGACCGGGGCAGCAGGCCGGCCGACCACGCCGGGGACCGTGTCGTACTCGGCGTGGGGAGCCGTCCGTCGCCCGGGTCTACGTCCCTGACGTCGGAAGCAGTCACCAGCTGAGCCTCACTCCTTGTCGTCCGCCCGTGCCCGCGCCGCAGACCGGCGCATTGTCGAAACCCTTCAGGCCACCCTACGCCGGTCGGCGGATGGTGGCACCTCGGCGTATTCGGGGCGAACGTCGTGCTCGCTTTGCGTTTCGCCGCTCGGCTGGGAAAATGGCGGGATGTCCGACCAGCTGTTGACCATCGAGGCAACCCGGCTCGACGCCGGGCACGTCCGACTCCGGCTGACCGGCGACCTCGACTTCGACACCGCCCCGGAGCTGACTGCCGCGGCGGCCGATCTGCACGGCGACGAGGTGCTGATCGACCTGAGCGGCGTCAGCATCTGCGACTCCTCCGGGCTCAGCGCGCTGCTGGTGGTGCAGCGCAAGGCTCGGGTGATGCAGCTGACCGGGGTCAGCCCGCAGTTGCAACGGATGCTGGACCGCACCGGCCTGGCCGAGGTGCTGGCCGTCGACCGCGACGACCTCCGCGCCACCGGCTGATCGTCGGCCGCCCCGGAAGGCCGGGGTGGCCCCCGACCCTGGGACCTGGGGTCGGGGGCCGGAGCAATGTCTAGGGTGCCGTCATCGGCTGGAGCCGGGGTCCGCTCTCACGCAGCTCGCCGGTCGGGGCCGGTTCGACGTCCTCGGGTTCTCCCGAATCGGGCGTCTGGTACAGATAGCGGACGAACTGCCCACCCGCCTCGTTGTCGTCCGCGCCGGGCCACTGACCGATGCAGTCCATGCCCACCACCTCACGTCCGGTCCCGTCGGCCTCCTCCAACAGCGCCCACAGGCTCACCGGGTAACACCTGGTGGCCTCGGGCGTGACCTGCCAGCGCGCGTACCAGCCGGGTCGGGCGGGGACGATCTCGACGATCTGCTTCATGACGACCTTCCTTCCGCGTACCTCGGAAGAACGTTGGTCCTGAGGTGATCGTGCGGGCCGTGCGGGTGAGCACCCCTCACCCCCGCCGGATGAAGCGTCGACGAAGACCCGGCCGACCCGGCCGGCAGTACCCGTTTCCTTCTCTTCGACGGCGGGAAGGCGACTGGCGCAGCCACGATCCCCAGCGGAAGGGGTGCCACGATGCGCAAGCAGATGGAAGGCGACAACCAGAGGCGTCGGGCGTTGGCCCGGCAGGCTCGCGAACAGAGTCGCCAGCCCAGCGAGATCGGCGCCAGCCTGAGCGCCTCCAAGCAACTCACGAGCCTCGACGCCGGCAAGCGAGCCGGCCCACCGCCGGCCGGACCCCACAAACCGGACAGTACGCGTGGCGGCCCGGCCCCGCCGCAACTCGGCAGCGCCGACAATCCGCGGCCGCAGCCGTCCCCGCCGAGCGGCGCGGCCGGCGTGAGCACCATGGGCTACCACGACCTGGTCGACGAGGTCCGACGTCGGGCCGGGGTCGACTTCAAGACCGCCAAGGTGGGCACCGAGGCCACAGTTCTGGTCCTCGCCTTCGCCCTGGAGACCGCCGAGCGGCAGCGGCTGCTCGCGGCGGTGCCGGCGTCGCTGCACGACGTGCTGCCCGTCGACGGCATCGAACGGCACCAGGACCTGCCCGGCTTCCTCGCCGAGGTGGGTCGGATCAGCGGCAACACCCCGGAGCAGGCCCGATACCAGGCGGAGGCCACGATGGCCGCGCTCGCCGAACAGGACGGCGACCTGGTCGAGTCGTTGCACGTACCCGACGGGTTGCGCGACCTGCTCAATCCGCCGGAGGCCGGCGGCGGTCTGGTCGGCGCGTCCACCACCACACCCACCCTGAACGCCGACGAGATCGACGCGGCGCTGGACGACCTGCCCTACTGGTCCGGCGACAGCGAGGGCTTCTACCGGGTCGTCGCGCTGCCGCCGGACAACCTGGACCGGGTGCTGGCCCGCCTCGACCGGATGCGCCAGGACACCGGCCGCGGCCCGAGCATTGGGCGTCCCGGCGACACCGCCGCGGTGCTGACCGTACGCACCAGCCAGGCCGACGGGGTGACCGCGCTCGACGTGGACCTCGCCCACCAGATCGACGACGCGATCGACGAGGTGGGGGCCGGGATGGCCGGCAGCTGACCGGCCACCGTGACCCGGGCGGGCCGGCGGGCGGGGGGACACCCCGCTACGCCGGCCCGTCGGCAGTGCCGGGCCACCGCCGGGCCGGACCACCGGCTCGGCTAGCGTGCCGGTCATGAACCGCGCCGCCGACCGGCTGGAACTGGTCGTCGACCCGGTCCGGCGGACCGGGCGGACGCTGCTGTCCGCCGGCGTCGAACAGTCGTACGTGGACGTCGAGGACCCCCGACACCTGCACTTCGACTACGTGCGACGGATCGCCTCGGCGGTGCGGGTGGCCGCCCCGGCCGGCGCCCCGTTGCACGTGCTGCACCTGGGCGGCGGCGCGTTGACGCTGCCGCGCTGGCTGGCCGCCACCCGGCCCGGCTCCCCGCAGCGGGTCGTCGAACGGGACCCGGCGGTCGTCGAGCTGGTCGCCCGGGAGTTGCCGCCGCTGCCGCCCGAGGTGCGGGTGGAGGTCGCCGATGCCCGGGACGCGCTCACCGCCACCCCGGACGGCCGGTACGACGTGGTGGTGGCCGACATCTACCGGGCCGCCCAGATGCCCCGGCACGTCCGCACCGTCGAGTTCGCCGCCGAGGTGGCCCGTGTTCTCCGCCCGGACGGGACGTACCTGGTCAACGTGACGGACCTGCCGCCGCTGGTCGCCACCCGGGCGCAGGTCGCGACGGTGCGGGCGGTCTTCGCCGACGTGTGCGTCGTCGGTGACCGGCGGATGCTGCGCGGCCGGCGGTACGGCAACCTGGTGCTGGCCGCGACGTCACGCCCCGGCGGCCTGCCGGTCGGCCGGCTGGCGGTGGCGGCCCTGCGCGACCCGGTGCCCGGTGGGCTGCTGCACGCCGCCGCGCTCGACACGTTCGTGGCCGGCGCCCGTCCCGTCACCGACACTGACGGCACCTTCGGCCACTGATCAGCGCTGCGTCCGCGATGCCGGGTTTCCGACGCCGCGCGTGGGGAAGGCGCGCCGGATGAGCAACGCCGACGATCGGGCGACCGCCCGCCGGACGCTGATCGTGATCGGTCTGGTGCTGGCGAGCGCGTTCGCGCTGGCGTTCGTGTACGCGACCCGCCGGGTGCTGACCTGGGCCGTGGTCGCCGCGTTCTTCGCCGTGGCGCTCAAACCCATCGTCGACCGGCTGCAACACCGCCTCGTCCGGCGCCGGTCGGTGGCCACGCTGCTGGTGTTCCTCGTCGCGTTCGTGCTGCTGGCGATCCTGGCCGCGCTGATCCTGGTGCCGCTGCTCGACGAGGTGGGCCGGTTCGCCGACCGGGCCCCCGCACTGCTGCACGACGCCCGCACCGGCCAGGGCCCGCTGGGGCGGCTTCTGGAACGCAGCGGGGCGCGACGTTACGTCGACGAACACTCCGACCAACTGCGCGACCTCGGAAGCCAGCTGCGTCAACCCGCTGTGGGCGTGCTGCGGGGCGTGGTCGAGACGGTCGCCGGGCTGATCACGGTCATCGTCCTGGCGTACCTCATGGTGTTGGAGGCCCCGCGGATCACCCGCGGCCTGCTCGCAGCGGCCGGGGACGGTCAGGGCGAGCGACTGCGCCGGGTCGGCTGGGAGGTGTCCCGGACCGTCACCGGCTACCTCACCGGCAACCTGCTGATCAGCGTGATCTGCGGGCTGTTGACCTACCTGGTGCTGGCCCTCACCGGGGTGCCGTTCGCGGCCGTGATCGCCCTGCTGGTAGCGGTGGCCGACCTGATACCGCTGGTCGGCGCGACCCTCGGAGCGGTGATCGCGGCCGGGGCGGGGTTCCTGCACTCCCCCACCGCCGGGCTGGTGGTGCTGGTCTTCTTCGTGGTCTACCAGCAGGTGGAGAACCACCTGCTACAACCGTTGATCCTCTCCCGGGCGGTGCGGCTCAACCCGCTGACCGTGCTGGTCAGCGTGCTGCTCGCGGCGGAGCTGGCCGGCCTGCTCGGCGCGTTGCTGGCCATCCCCGCCGCCGGCATCGTCCAGACCCTGCTGCGGGAGTACGGGCCGCGTCGGCCCGATCCCGCCCCGCCGGACGATGCCCGGTCAGCGGGCCCGGCTCGCGACCTCCGGTGAGGTGCTCTCCAACGGCACCGCGTTGGCCGGCACCAGGCCCAGCTGCACCGCCGACCGGGTCAGCGCGGCGTCCAGGGCCCAGTCGGCGCTCACCCGCGTCCGGTTGCCCGGCATCGCCATCAGGTGGTACGCGCGGGTGACCACCTTCGCCGGCAGCCCACCCAGGTTGACGTGCAACGGGTTCGCCGCCGCGTCCTTGCCGCCCAGGTCGACCACCCAGCCCAGGTCGTGGTGCTTGTACGGCTTGCGCTTGCCGAAACCGTACGACGCGGCGATGTTGTGCGCCGCGCGCTTGCCCTGCCGCTGCGCGTGCTGCGCGGTCATCCCGCACACCTTCCCAGGGTTGAGCAGGTCGGGCACCGCGGCGGCGTCACCGATGGCGAACACCTCCGGGTAGCCGGGCACGTTGAGGTACTCGTCGGTCACCAACCGGCCCCGGTCGGTACGCAAACCCAGCTCGTTCACGAACGGGTCGGGCCGCACCCCCACACACCACACGAGGGTGCAGGTCGGCACGTACTCGCCGTCGGTGAGCTTCACCCCGTCGCAGGTCGCCTCGGCCACCGACGTGCCCATCCGGACGTCCACACCCCGCCGGTTGAGCACCTTGTGCGAGGTGTCCGACATCCGCTTGTCCAGCTCCGGCAGCACCCGGGACGCGACGTCGAGCAGCATCCAGCGCGGGCGGACGGTGAGCCGGGGCCGCTGGGCGTGCAACGCGTCGGTGAACAACTGCCCGTGGGCGGCGACCTCGGTTCCGGTGTAACCCGCCCCGACCACCACGAACGTGGCCCGCGCCTGCTGCTCGGCCGGGTCCTCGGCCTGCTCGGCCAACTCGATCTGCCGCACGATGTGGTCGTGCAAATAGACGGCCTCGGGCAGGCCACGGAAGCCGTGCGCGTACTCGGTCACGCCGGGGATGGGCAGCAACTTGTTGACACTGCCCACGGCGAGCACCAACCGGTCGTACGCCAGCCGGTTCTTGTCCCCCTCCGCCTGGGTGAAACCGACCCAGCGGTTCTGCAGGTCGACGTGGTCCGCCTCGCCGATCACCACCCGGACGTTCTTGAGCGTCCCGGTCAACGGCACCGCGATCCGTCTGGGCTCGACCACCCCGGCGGCCACCTCGGGCAGCAACGGCAGGTAGAGGAAGTAGTCGGTGGAATTCAGCACCACGATCTCGGCCCGGTCCCGGGCGATCCGGCTCAACGTCTTCGCCGCGTGGTAACCGGCGAACCCGGCCCCCACGATCACCACACGAGGTTTCGTCATTGCGGGCCGTTTCCCGTCGCGAGCCGGGACAAACGTCCAGCTGCGCCGCCGTGATCGGCGGGTGGGGGCAGGCGGCGGTCAGGCGGCGGGTTGCGCGGTGATCGCCCACCGTTCGTGGTCGCGCCAGGCGCCGTCGATGAACAGGTAGTCCGGGGAGAAGCCCTCCAGCCGGAACCCGAGCTTGCGGGCCACCCGCCGGGACGGCTCGTTGCCCGGCTGGATGTTCGCCTCCAGGCGGTGCAACCCGACACTGGTGAACGCGTGGTCGATCACCAGGGAGACGCCCGCCGAGGCGTGGCCGGTCCCGCTGTACGGCAGGAACGCCGCGTACCCCAGGTATCCGCCGCGCAGCGCGCCCAGCACGATGCCGCTGATGTTCACGTAGCCGGCGATCGCACCACTGGCCCGGTCACAGATCAGGTAGCCCGCGCTGTCACGGCGGCGGATCCGGCGCAGGTAGAGGTCGTACTCCTCGGGGGTGCCCGGCGCGGCCAACCACGGGTGGTGCAGGTCCCGGCTGCGCCGCACGGCGGCGACGAACTCGTCGACGTCGGCGGGCCGGGGCCGGCGGATCGCGGCGGGACCGCCGGTACGCAGGTATCTCACGGCCGATCACTCTGACCGACCGGGGCGGCCGTTGTCCAACCGACCAGGGGGTTGCCCTCGGAGGAAGCCGGGGACAGGTCGGGTCACCCGAGTAATCGGCGAGCCCGTCGTCGACGGTGGATGCGAGGATCAACCGGTGGACGACGATCTCACTGTTGCCCTGGCGCGCGTTCGGGACGTCTTCGCCCGCTACCCGCGCCGGGCGGTGCTCGACGGCTGCCCGCACTGCAGGGGCGACGTGCTGGTCGACGAGCACGACCTGTTCTCACTGACCATCAGCCTCGGCAACACGGTCGGCAGCCGCGACGACGTGAAGAGCCTGCTCCCGGTGTTTTTCGAGTCGCTGGTCGTGTCCGAGGACCTGTATCCCGGCATCATCCTGGGCAAGCTCCCCCGCGAGGAGTGGCGCACCTGGCCGCAGGACGAGCAGGAGGCCATCGACGCATACCTCGACGCGGTGTGGCGGTCGCTCCTCGCCCAGCACCCGCCGCGACTGGGGGCCTTCGAGGACGCGGCGACGTTCCTCGACGCGGCCCGCGCGGCCGGCGAGCGCGTCGAACGATTCCTCGACGTCTGGGACGCCACGCCCACCTCGTCGGCAGACCGTCACCTCGCCGAGATGGTCAGCGGACTCGACGTCGTGAAGAGGAAGCCGAGCCCTCAGGGCGACTGGTTGCGCCGCGAGGCGGTACGCGACCGCCTGCACCGCGCGTTCGAACGGGACCACGACTCGGCCTGGGCCGACGACCTCGCCCGGGCCTACGACCTCCTCCGGGTCTGACCGGGGTGCCTGCTCGTCAGAGCGGGCCGGAGAACGGCTGCTGCATCGGCATGGGGACCTGGAGGAAGGTCGTGCCGCGCATGTCCAGCCAGGCCCGGTCCGGCCCACGCACCAGTCGCATCATCACCGCTTCGCAGGACGGGCAGCGTGCGACCAGCCCCGGGGCGTGCGAGTAGACGTGCAGGCTGGCCATCGAGCCGGTCATCCCGCAGTTCTCACAGCGGCCCATCGCGCTGCTCAGGTCAACCGTCAACAGCTCGCGCATCGGGCCGTCGAGCATGTTGCCGTCCACGTACGACATCTCGGTCATTGGATCTCCTCGACAGGGGTGTGAGTCAGCCGGTGGGGCCGAAGCGTTCGGTCTTGACCCGCCGCGACGGATGCCCGAGCCCCACCATCAGGTCGGCGACGGTCTCCACGAACGCGGTCGGGCCGCACACGTAGGTGAGCGGTTGCAGGTCCGGTGGCCAACCGTGGGTGTTGACGTCGGCCAGCCCGATGCGGTGCGGCTCGCCGCGCCAGCCCTCGGGCGCCTCGCGGGTGTAGACGTACGCGACGTCCAGGCCGAAGTCGTCGCGGACCCGGCGGCGCAGCTCGTCGGCGTAGATCACGTCGGCGGGGGTGCGCACCGAGTAGATCAGCCGGAACGCGGCCTTGTTGCCGGCGGCGCGGCGGGCCCGGATCATCGCCATCAACGGCACGATCCCGGAGCCGCCGGCGACGAGCTGCACCGGCGCGGTCTCCTCCGGCCGCCAGATGAACCAC
Organism: Micromonospora sp. WMMD967; assembly: GCF_029626165.1. Classification (NCBI taxonomy): domain Bacteria; kingdom Bacillati; phylum Actinomycetota; class Actinomycetes; order Micromonosporales; family Micromonosporaceae; genus Micromonospora; species Micromonospora sp. WMMD967. Next base: position 4,639,618 of record NZ_JARUBK010000001.1, on the reverse strand, counting down.
CCACCGAGCGGTCCGCGGACCTCCACCGGGTCGCCGTCGCCGAAGACATCGATGAGGTACGGGGACACTTCGCCGTCGGGCACGCGCTGGACGGTCACCTCGATGCGCGGGCCGCCCGGGCCGTCCACGACCGGTCCGGCGATCGAGTACGACCGGGCCGCCTGGTAGCCGTCCGGGGCGGTGAGGCGCAGGTCGACATGCTGCCCGGGCAGGTGACCCGGCCAGTCCGGCACCTCCAGCACCAGGGTCTGCGCGGTACGTGTCTCCACCCGGCGCTCCACCAGCCGACCGACCTGCCAGCGGTTGGCCGTCCGGGGCGGGCTGCTCGTCGCCACGGCGCGCTCAGTCACCCTGGTACCGCTGTTCGCGCCACGGGTCCCCGTAGTCGTGGTAGCCGGCGGTCTCCCAGAACCCCGGCTCGTCCATCGTCTTGAGCCGGATCCCGCGCACCCACTTGGCGGACTTCCAGAAGTACAGGTGCGGCACCAGCAGCCGCGCCGGGCCGCCGTGCTCGGCGGCCAGCGGAGCGCCCTCGAAAGTGTGCGCCACCCACGCCCGGCCGCCGCGCAGATCGTCCAGCGGCAGGTTCGTGCTGTAGCCGCCGTAGGAGTGCGCGAGCGCGAAGTGCGCCCCCGTGTCGACGTCGGCGAGCAGAGTGTCCAGGGAGACGCCCTGCCAGTTGGTGCCGAGCTTCGACCAGCGGGTGACGCAGTGGATGTCCACGTGCGGCGTCTCCTGCGGCAGGGCCATCAGCTCCTGCCACGACCAGCGGTGTTCGCTGCCGTTCTCGGCGGAGATGACGAACTCCCAGGTGTCCAGGGAGACCCGGGGCGTCGGGCCGGCCGAGAGCACCGGGAAGTCCTCGGTCAGGTACTGGCCGGGCGGCAGGGCCGGCTCCTGTGTGCGGGGCCGACCCTGAAAACCCGGTGACACGATTCCCATTGCACAGTCGTACCACCCGCGCCGGTGGGGGCGGAGGCTTTCCCGCGTACCCCCTCGTCGCCCGGCGCGGCGCGGTCAGTGCCGCTCGGCGACGACCTTGCGGTCCTCGGGGAGGTCGCCGCCCCGGGTGGCGCGCAGGCTGGTCACGGTGACCACCACCAGCACACCGATGATCACGCCGAGCGAGGCCAGGGTGGGGATCTGCGGCACGCTGTCCCAGATGCCGTGCGCCCAGTGCAGGCCCAGCTTGAGGCCGATGAACGCCAGGATGATGGCGAGGCCGTAGCTGAGGTGCACCAGTCGGCTCAGCGCCGCGTGCAGGACGAAGTAGAGCGCCCGCAGGCCGAGCAGGGCGAACGCGTTGGTGGCGAAGACCAGGTACGGGTCCTCGGTGATGCCGTAGACCGCCGGCACCGAGTCGACGGCGAAGACGACGTCGGTGGCCAGCACCGCGACCACCACCAGGGCGAACGGGGTCAGCGCCCGCTTCGCGCCCTGTCGGACGGTCATCTTGGTGCCGTGGTATTCGTCGACCACCGGCATGATCCTGCGCAGCAGCTTCACCGAGCGCATCTTGTTGATGTCGACTTCCTGCTGGTGCCCGGACAAGGCGTCACGCAGCAGCTTCACCGCCGTGGCGATGAGGATGATCGCGAAGAGCAGGAAGGCGAAGTCGAGGGTCTGCAACGCGGCCGCGCCGAGGGCGATGAACACGGCCCGCAGCACCAACGCGCCGGCGATGCCGTAGAGCAGCACCCGCTGGGCCAGCACCGCCGGCACCGCGAACGCGGCCAGCAGCAGCATGAAGACGAAGAGGTTGTCGACCGAGAGCGACTTTTCCACCAGGTAACCGGTGAGGTACTCCACGCCCTGCTGGGAGCCGTAGCGGGACCAGATCCAGGCGCCGAACGCCAGCGGCAGGGCGATGTAGAACGCCGACCAGCCGACGGCCTCCCGCATCGACACCTCGTGCGGGCGTCGGGTGACCAGGAAGTCCAACACCAGCAGCAGGATCACGCCGAGGATCGTGACCGCCCACAGCGTGGGCGTGCCGACCGACGACAGGTCACTGGCGGCGGACAGGTACGACACTTCGCTCATTGGGGTCTCCTCGAACACCGTCATGTTCGAGGTCTCCTTCACCCATCACCGTGATGGGCAACCACCCGAGGCGCGCCGGGCGCGCCGTACTGACCGGAATGGTTCGTGGGAAGTACTCCCCTCGCACGACAAGGTTAGGCCAGGCCGAATCGCCACGCCAAGCGGGACATCGATGGTTGCCCTGGTAAACAGCTGTGTGCGGCCGGGAAGGCCGCGCCGTCAGGCGCGACGAAGCGTCACGCCCGGTGCCAGCGCCTGCTCGACCAGACCCCGGTAGTCACGCGGCAACTGGGTCACCACGTCGTCGAACTCCCCACCGGTGATCGCCTCGCGCAGGGTGGTGAAGACCGCCCGGACGGCGTCGTCGGCGGCAGGTTCCTCCACACCGGCACGCAACGCCACCCGGGCGACGAACTCGGCCGCACCGAACCGATCGGCCTGCTCGGTGCTCGGGCTGGGCTTGAGCACCAACTGCAACGGCTGCGGCAGTTGAACGGCCAGGTCCAGGACCTCCCCGCCGGTCAACCGCTCGGCGAACGTCTCCAACACCGCCCGGGTCAGCTCCACCGCCCGCTCGGACGACGTCGCGGTGCGCTGGGAAACCTGGTCGATGAAGGTGTCGTAGTTCATCGCGTACTCCCTCTGGGCTCGCGTGGGCGTCTGCGACTACCCGCCGCGACCCGGCGGAAACGGCGGGGTTTCCTCCGCCCGGCGGGCGTGACCGGCCGGCGGGCGGGTAACCGCCGCCGGTCGTCACCACATCGATGCCCGAGGGAGCCCCTGCCATGGCGAGCTACGCCGAGGTCCTGCAGTACCTGTCGAGCCTGGACTACCCGGCCGAGAAGGCCGACGTGGTCCGTGAGGCCGAGCGGGAGGGCGCCCCGCCGGACGTGCTGAAGGCGCTGCGCGCCCTGCCGCCGGTCGACTACGCCAACGGGACCGAGGTGGCCCGCTCTGCCGGGATCGAGGCGGCACCCGAGGTGGGCGCCGCCAAGCGGGCCGAGCAGGCCCGGGACAAGAAGCACAACCGGGTCTCGCAGCATCTGCGCGGCATCTGACCCGGCGGTGACGTCGACCGCCCAGACCCGGACTCGTCACCGATGACCCACACCAGCCCGTCCCGGCCCGTGGAGGTGCGTTTCCCCGCCGCGCGGCAGCTCGCCGTGGTGGCGGTGGTCGGCGTCGTCGCCGGCGGCCTCTTCGCGCTGCTGCTGCCGCTGCACCTCGCCGCGCTGGCCGGCTGGGACGTGGGCGCGCTGAGCTGGCTCGTGCTGGTGTGGCTCAAGATCTGGCCGATGGACGCCGAACGGACCGCCCAACTGGCCGTGCACGAGGACCCGAACCGGGCGATCCGCGACGCGCTCCTGCTCGTCGCCTGCCTGGCCAGCCTGCTGGCCGTGGGGTTGGTCGTGGCCAGCGCCCAGGGCGCGCCTCCCGGCCTGACCCGCGAGCTGCACAGCGGGCTGGGCGTGCTGAGCGTGGTGCTCTCCTGGTTCGTGGTGCACACCGTGTTCGCCGCCCGGTACGCCCGGATCTACTACACCGGCCCGGATGGCGGGGTGAACTTCAACCAGTCCGAGCCGCCCTGCTACTCCGACTTCGCGTACGTCGCGTTCACCATCGGCGCGACGTTCCAGGTGTCCGACACCAACCTGACCAGCAACGAGATGCGTCGTACGGTGCTGCGGCACTCGATGGTGTCGTACCTGTTCGGGGCGTTCATCATCGCCGTGACAGTGAACCTGCTGGCGGGCCTGGCGCGCTGACTCGTTCCTCGCGGTCTGCGTCGGGCGTCGCGGTGTGGCCTGCTGAACGGTGGTGCGGCCTGCTGGCGGCGCTGCGCCCTGCTGGCTGGCGGCGGTGGCGGCGCTGCGGCCTGCTGGCGGCCCCGGGGACGGCACGGGGCGAGGGGTGAACGATCGCCGGGACAGGCGGGCGCCCCCTGGTCACGAACCGCGACCTGGGGCGCCACGCAAACCTGCCCAGGCGGTGAACCGCACCCGAACCGGGTGCCGCCACCAGGCGGTGGATGGCCGCTCGAACCGAGCGGTCAGCACTGCCGGGTCCAACCATACGACAGAACATCCCCCGTTCGGTCAGTATTTGGCGAAGTGTGGGCCACGGCACGTCATGATCGGCCGCTCACCTCCGCGTACCGGTGCTCAAGGTCGACCCGCGCCAGCGCCCCCACCAGCCAGGCGAGCTGCTCCGACTCCCCGCTGGCCAGGCCGGCCAGATCGTCCGCCGACCTGCCCAGCCCGAGCCGACGAGCCGCCGCCAACGCACGCCGGTCGGCCACCGGGGCCACCTCCCGCCACAACGCCTGCGCCTCGCGGAGGAACAGGTCGACGACCTGGCCGTCGACACCGGGAAGCTCGGCGAGGAGCTTCCGCTCCCGAGCCGGATCGTGGTGCGCCAACGCCCGCAACCGGCGCACATCGCCCCGGTACCGCTCGACCACTGTGCGAGCCAGGTCGCCCAGCACGGCGGAGAGGGCGTCCACGTCGCCTCGCTGACCGCTGGCCCGCAACACCCGCACGCGGTCCTCGTGCAGCGAACGGGCCAACCCTGCCGCGCTGTCCCAGCCCTCGTCGCGCAACGCCCGGGCACCGTCCAACGCCCGGCGGAAGTCACCCCGACGGGCCAGCAGCACCGCCAGATAGAGCACCTGGAACAGGCTCGCCGGGTTGTTGGTCACCCGGAAGCCGTACTGCTCGGCGAAGCCCCGCCCCGTGCCGGCGAGCCGGCGCGCCAGGCGTTTCCGGTCCGCCATCGGGGTGATCAGAGTGGTCGGCATGCCGGCGACTACCCGCGCGACCGACACGTCACACGCGGGCTGCACGCGGGTGCGAGCCGGGGCTGCCAGCCCGGCCCGGCCCGTCAGCCGTGCTGGCCACCGGTACGGTCGCGGGCCTTGAGGCGGGTGGTGGGCAGGGCAGGCGCCGGCAGCGGCGGCGCCGCATCGTCGGCGACCACACCGAAGCGCGCGTCCCCCGCCATCCAGTCCTCCCGGGCGGCGACGATCTCCTCGTGCGACCGGCCGACGAAGTTCCACCACATCACCAGCGGCTCCTCGAACGGCGTACCGCCCAGCAACAGCAACCGCGCCCCCGACCCTCCCCGCACGGTCAGCTCGCGGCGGCCCGTACCCAGGTAGAGCAACGCCCCCGGCTCGAACCCCACCCCGGCGGCGCCTCCGCCGAACCGGACATCGCCAGCACGGCGTACTCGAAGTCGGGCCGCAACGACAACGTCGTCGGCGCCTCACCGCCCAGCTCCAGCTGGACCCCCACCAACGGGGTGTGCACCACCGCCGGCGACCGCTGCCCGCCGAACTCACCGACCAGCACCGTGACGTCCACCTCGCCGTCGCGCCAGCGCGGCAGGTCGGCGTGGTGCGCGAAGTCCGCCCCGCCGGCGCGCGCCGAGTCCGGCAACGCCACCCACAGCTGTACGCCGTGCATCAGCGGTGGGTGGACGGCCGGCGACCGCTCGGAGTGGGCGATGCCGTTCCCGGAGGTCATCACGTTCAACTGGCCGGGCCGGATCGGCTGCACGTTGCCGAGGCTGTCCCGGTGCAGGATCTCCCCTTCCAGCAGCCAGGTCACCGTCTGCAGGCCGGTGTGCGGGTGCGGTGGCACCTCCATGCCGGGCCGCTGCGCCACATCGTCCGGGCCGAAGTGGTCGACGAAACACCACGCGCCGACCATGCGGCGGGGACGCTGCGGCAACAGTCGCCGCACAGTGGTGTACCGACCCAACGGCACGTCGTGGCCGGGCAACAGCACACTGCCGGGATCAACGTCGGCCACGCCAGGTGGTCGGGTCTGCGCCAGCATCGACTCGGTACGCTCCACCGCCCGACTGTACGCTCACGCCCACCCACGGCCGCAGCGCTTCTGTTCGGCGACTGCTCGGCTCACCGGCCGCGGTTATCGGCCGCTCGGTCATCGGCCGCTCGGTTATCGGTCGCTCGGTTATCGGTCGCTCGGTTATCGGCCGCTCGGTCATCGGCCGCCGGCGGACACCGTCACCCGGTTCGCTCCCGCGACCAGGTCCAGGTAGAGCCGTTCGGTCGCACGGTCCCAACCCGGCGTACCGAGGACCGCACCCGCGCCCACCCCATCCCAGCGGTCGGTGCCCAGCGCGACTGAACCGGCGCCCGCTCCCACGCGAACCCGCACCGGCGTCTCCCCTGCCAGCCGGATGTCGAGCTGACTGGTCCCACCGATGAGTCGTACCGTCAGGATGGTGGCGCCCTCCGGGCTGCCGGCACCGGACGCGCCGCCGGTGCGTTCCGCGGTGATCGGTGGCAGGAGGATCTCGGTGTGGGCCGACCCGCCGACGAGTTCCACGCCCAGCAACCGGCCCCGGCTCAGGTCCAGGACCTGACGGCTCACCCCGCCGACGAGGTGCAGACGCCAGGCGACCCGCTCGTTGAGCAGCACCCGCACGGCCCGGTCGCCACGTTCCCCGGACTCCGCGAGTTCGAGTCGGACGGTCTCCCCCGAGACGGTCGGTCGACCCACCACTGACGAGTCGGCCGGGCTGCTGATCCGGTACAGGTCGTTGCCCAGTTCGGCCACCCGCAGGTCGAACGAGGACACCCCGTCCGCGAGCACGAAGGTGCCTTTCCGCCGATCCGCCAGTGGCGCCGTGAGCAGCCGCTCGTCGGTGGCCGACCCACCGGGTCGACCATCAGCCGCGTCCGGGTCGACGACGCCCCCCGCGCGACCAACGCCGTCGGGCCGGGTGCCGTCCGGGCGGGTGCCGTCGGGCCGGGTGCCGTCGGGCCGGCTGCCGTCCGATCCACCAGCGTGGATCGTGCCGAGCCGCCCGGGGGCTGCGACGACCACCGCCACCGCGGCCGCGCCCAGCAGCAGCACGACAGCCGCGGCAGCCACCAGCAGGCGGGACCCCGTGGACCACCGCAGCGGTACGTCGTCACCGGCGGGTTCCGGCGGCGCCTCCGGTTCTTGGTTCGTGCCGTACCCCACCGCGGTCATGCCTCTGTCCCTCCGCCGGTCCCCGACGGGAGGTACGTACCCGCCGGCCGATCGGATCACTCCGTGCCACCAGCGCCACTCCACTACGTTGCCGAACGGTCGCCGAACGCGAGATCTTGGACAGTTTCCGTTACGCGTGAACGGAAACTGTCCAAGATCTACGGTCGGACAGCGGCGAAGGACCGGCTACCGCCTTCGCGACGTGCCGCCGCCGCCTTCGCGCGGCGATGGCGGCGGTCGGCGGCGGTGGTCGACGGTGGTCGGTGGTCGACGGTGGTCGGTGGTCGGCGGTGGTCGGTGGTCGACGGTGGTCGGTGGTCGACGGTGGTCGGTGGTCGACGGTGGTCGGTGGTCGGCGGTGTTCGGTGGTGGATATGCCGTTGGCCGGCACCCGGGTGGGGGTGCCGGCCAGCAATCGATGTTGCGGTGTTGCGGTGGGTCAGCTGTTCCAGTGCTGGGTGACGAGGTCGGTGGCCTGCTGCTCCCACTGGGCGTACGCGTCGGGGTAGGCGGAGACCTGCACGGTCTGCGCGGCATCCGTCAGCGCCATGTCCTGCCACCCGTCGACCTGCTTGAGGCCCTTGAGGAACGCGGTCGTCGAGTAGGCCGGGTCGGTGATCTGCTCCGGCGTGCCCCAACCCGAGCTCGGCCGCTGCTGGAACAAGCCCAGCGAGTCGTGGTCGTTGGCGTCGCCGAGGTGGCCCAGGTTCTCCAACTTCGACTCCTGCAAGCTCGTCGCGATCGAGATCACCGCGGCCCGCTCCGGGAGACCGGCCTTCTTCGTGGCGGCGATGATCGCCTTGACGTTGGCGGTCTGCTCGTCGTTGAGGGTGATGTGCGACTGCTCGCCCTGCGGCTTCGGCGCCGTCTGCGCCGCGGCGGCAACGGGCTTGGCGTCCACGGTCGCAGTAGCGGCGTGGGCGGCGATCGGACCGGCGAACACACCACCGGCGAACGCCAGACCAGCAACAGACAGCACACTCTTACGCATGATCGTGTTCATGGGGGAAGCTCCTTCGGGGGTAAAGACACCCGCCTAGATCGCACGGGTGTGAGCACCTCGTCCGGCGCTGCAACAAACGGGGAAAGTCTTGAGGGGGATTCGGTGACCGACAGGCCGGGGGGGCGTGTCGCACCGGGGTCGGCGGCCTGCGAGCGGAGGGCTCGCGGCGCCGGATCCGTGTGTAACGACCCGGGGGCCGGGGTCATTCCCGGGGTCGGCCGGTTCCGTTGGCACCCGGTGAAGCGCGGGGTGCCGGTCGGGCGGGGTCCAGGTGTAACGACCCGGGGCCGGGGGCCATTCCCGGGGCGGACCATCGCGCCCGGCAGGGGCGTGGTCCTGCGATCGTCAGGGTGTGCAACGACCCCGACCCGGCCATCATTCCGCCCGACACGTGCCCCCGCCCACACGCCAACACCGCCCAAACGGACCAAAACGGACGGGTCAACCCTGACCCCAGGTGTCCAACCACCCAGACTGGCGGGCAGAACACCCCAAACTCACGATGATCCACACGACTTCGCCGATATCGCGGTATCCGTGAGGGTTTGATACCGCGACTTCGCCGAAACGGAGTCGATCAAGGCATGCTGGTGGGCCAACGCCGACAAACCGGACTCGCGTAACGACTGGATGCAGGCCAGCCACCTTCGGAACAGGGCACCACGTAGGGCACGGACCTCACGAACCGCGCTCGATCCACTCGACTTCTTGAAAACCGGGGCATCCGAGGCGGTCTGACACCCCGACTTCACGGAAACCGAGTCGATCACGAAACAGAGCCGCGCCGAGCGGGCGCGTAAGACCAGAGCCACAGGAGAGCGTGGCCGAAGCTGACGAGGCCAGCCGCGGGCCACCGGGCCACCGGGCCAACCGCGCCAACCGGGCCAACCGGCCAACCGGCCAACCGGCCAGCGGGCCAACCGGCCAGCGGGCCAACCGGCCAACCGGCCAGCGGGCCAGCGGGCCAGCGGGCCAGGCGAACAAACCGGCCAAGCGAGCCAAGCCGGGACGGGGACGGCGGGTGGTGGACTCGTTCAGGTGGCGAGGCGGGAGCGGACTTTGGCGGCACAGGTGCCCAGGACCGTCTGGGCGTCCAACCCCAGGCTCTCGATGGCCACCAACGCGGTGAAGGCGACGTCGGCCAGCTCGGCGGCGACGTCCTCACGGGTGTGGGTGACGCCCTTGCGCGGGTTCTGCCCGAGCAGGCCGATCCAGGCGGCGGACGCCTCCCCCGCCTCCTCGGTCAGCTTCAGGATGCGGCAGGTCAGTTCGGTCTGCCCGGTGCCGTTCGCGTTGTCCAACCAGCTCCGCGACGCGCGGGCCGCCTCCCAGATCGACTCGTCCACGGCGACAAGTCAACCCGAGAGGTCCGCCTGCTCACGCAGCCGGGTACCGGACGGGCACCTCACCGACCAGCACGCCGGCTGACCCGGGATGGACGGCGGTCCGCATCCCGCGCGCACGGGCGGCCGGGTCAACGCGCGAAGGGCCTCACCGAGCACTGACGGCGCACGAGCCCGAGGGCTGATCAGCCGGACAGTCGGGCTTGACCGGCCGATCAGCGCAGCCATTGACACTGGTCGACGGCGGTCCTAGGTTCAGGACGCTACCGGCCGGTAGGCAACCGTCCCGCCTGGTCGCCCCCGGGCGACGTCCGTCCGATGGGGAGCATCGATGCTGTCCGCACCCGTTCGTACCCTCCGCCGGCTGCTCGCCGCCACCGCGACGCTGACTCTGGCGGTCGGGCTGGCCGGTGCCGCGCCGGCCGCCGCCACCGGCCGCGACCCGAGGGGCGGGGGACCGCTACCCGGGTACACCATCGAGAATCCGCCGTTGACGCCGCTGGTCGTGGGCGGCAAGCCGACGACGGTACGCCAGGGCGTGCACCGCCACGCCGGGTACATCATCGAGGTTCCCGCCCGGTGGAACGGTGACCTGGTGTTGTGGGCGCACGGCTACCGCGGTCAGGGCACTGTGCTCTCGCCGGAGCCGCCGGGCTTCGGGCTGCGCGAGCGACTCCTGGAGCAGGGGTACGCCTGGGCGTCGTCGTCGTACGACAGGAACGGCTTCGACATCCGTTCGGGGGTGCTGGGCACGAAGGATCTCGCCGACCACTTCGGGCGGACGATCCGCCGGCCGCAGCACACGTACGTCGCCGGGGTGTCGATGGGCGGGTACGTCATCGGTCGTTCGCTGGAGCAGTACCCCGGCTTCTACGACGGGGCGCTGCCGATGTGCGGGGTGCTCGGCGACCAGACGTTGCTCGACTTCTACCTTGACTACAACCTGGTCGCGCAGACTCTCGCCGGGGTGCCGGCGTACCCGACGCCGGCCGATTACCTGACGAACGCCGTACCCCGGATCCAGGTGGCACTCGGTCTGGCCGGGCTGACCCCCACCGGGCCGGACACCACCACGGACCGGGGTAAGCAGTTGCGGGCCATCACGGTGAACCGTTCGGGCGGGCCGCGTCCGGGTGCGGACGCGGCGTTCGCGGTCTGGAAGGACTTCCTCTTCTCGATCAGCGTGCCCACCGGGAGTGGCAACTCCCCCGCCCAGCGGCCCGGGCAACTCTCCACCAACCTGCTCACCCGGTACGCCCCGAACAGCCCGGTCGACGTCAACGCCACGGTGCGGAGGGTCGCGCCGGAGAACCCGGTGCAGCGGCTCCTGCCGACCCTGACGGAGGTGCCGCGGATCGCCGGTCGGCCCACCGCGCCGGTGCTCAGCCTGCATGGTCTCGGTGACCTGTTCGTGCCGTTCAGCATGGAGCAGGCGTATGCCACGGACGTGGCGCGGCACGGCCGCGGCAAGCTGGTGGTCCAACGGGCCATCCGGGCCACGCAGCACTGCGAGTTCACCCCGGCCGAGGCCGGCGCCGCCTGGGACGACCTGGTTGCCTGGGTACGCACCGGCAAGCGCCCGGCCGGCGACACCGTGACCGACCCGGCGGTGGTGGCGCGGCCCGACTACGGCTGCCGGTTCAGCGACCGGGAGGCGTACGCCGCCGGCGTCGGCACCCGCCGCCTCTATCCGGCCTGCTGAGACATGACGACGCCGGCCGGTCCCCACGTGGGGACCGGCCGGCGCGTGCGTGTGCGGGTGTCACCAGAGCTGCTGGACGATGTCCGCCGCCTGCTCCTCCCACTGCGCGTACGCGTACGGGAACGCGGAGACCTGGACGGTCTGCGCGGCGGTGGTCAGCGGCAGGTCCTGCCAGCCGCCCACGTTCTTGAGTGCGCTGAAGAACGCGGTGGCGGAGTACTCCGGGTCGGTGATCTGGTCGGGCGTGCCCCAACCGGATGACGGGCGCTGCTGGAATAGGCCCTGCGAGTCGTGGTCGTTGTACGCGCCCAGGTGGCCGAGGTTGTAGAGCTTCGACTCCTGCAGCGAGGTGGCCACGCCGATCACCGCGCCCCGGTCACCGACGCCGGTCTTCTTGGCGGCGTCGACGATGTGCCGGGCGTTGGCGAGCTGCGCGTCGTCGAGCGGGATGCGCGACTGGGCGCCCTCGATGCCGTGCGGGATCAGCTGGGCTCGGCTGGGCTTGCCGGCCGGCGGCTTGCCGGTGGCGGAGCCGGTGGTCAGGCCCGACTCGACGGGCTGGTCGTCCTGCTGGGCCGAGGTGGCGGCCTTGCCGGTGGCGAGGTCGATGGCGGCGACGGCGCCCTGGTGAGGTCCGGTGGTGACCGGAGCGGCGACTGCGGTCGGCGCGAGGGCCAGGCCGCCGAGGGCAGCCACACCCGCGACGCTCAGCGCGGTCTTGCGGTACGAGTCCTTAGCGATGGCGGGGAGCCATCGAGTGAAGTCGACCTTCACGATGGTTGCCCTTTCGATCGTGCGGAGCGCTCCGGGGTGAACACTCCTCGGGAGATGACCGCGGAAAAGGGTTTGGGCTCCGGCGGTACGGGGGACACAACCGGGTTGACGTGTCGGTCATTCCGGAAATGGCCTCACGTCGGCTGGCTGCGGTCCCGGTCACGGCGCAGAACCGGACAGACGCGGCTCGCTGGCCGCAACACCCGACGATGGTGACGCAGAGCGACTTCAGCGCTCGCAGGCGGAACGTCGTCGACACCCTTTGCTCTGCACCCCTACACGCACCGGACACCGCGCGTGACGGCGGCGCGGAAGTCCTCCGGCGGGCGGAAACGGTTCGTCCGCAGCTCAGCGCCCATGGTGCCGATCTGGGTGCAGAGCAAAGGGGGAATTCACCGTGCTGGGGAGGCGGGCGGCGGGTGGTTTGCCGCTACCGTGAGTGAACTACGGACCCAACACTGTGGGTGAGGTTGGCGTGCGGCTCGCCGCAGCGGACGTGGGCCAGGGCCGCCGTCTGCGCCGGGGTGAGAGCCGCGGCCCGGGAACTGTCGGACTCAGTTGTCGCTGTCACGTCCGGGCTCCGCATCCCGCGTCCCCGCCCGCACGTCCGGCGCGAGCAACTCCTGGAAGACGGTGATGTGCAGGCCCGCGGGGGCGTCGAGGCGGGAGTTGAGAGATTCCCACGGGGTACGCGTCGGCGGCGCGACCTCGCTCGCCCCCGCGGCGACCAGCCGGGAGGTGGTCGCCTCGGCGTCGTCCACCTCGAAGGCCACCCGCATCCGGGGGGCGACCTGCCGTCCCACCTCGACCTCGTCGATCATGCGTTTCTGGGCCGGGTTGGCGATCTCCAGGGTGGCGCGGCCGGCGTCCAGGATCATCACCCGGGCGTCGCCGTCGCTGACGAACTCCGCCTCCTCGGGCAGGCCGAGCGCGTCCCGGAAGAACGCGACGGCAGCGTCGTAGTCGTCGGCCTCCACCACGAGGCGCAGCTGACGGACGACAGGTGCGGGGTGCTCGGCGGCCATGCGCGCGATCCTAACGCCGTAGGCTCGCACCGTCGGGAAGGGAGCGTCATGGCCGGGACACCGCACGACGAGACGTACCTCCTGCGCCCGGTCGGCCGGGTCGCCTCGCCGCTGACCGACGCGGCGGACGCTCCGCGGCAGGGTGACGAGGGCGCCCCCACCGCCTGGTTGATCTTCGACGCGCAGGTCGGCCCGGCCGTGCGCGAGCTGCAGGCAGGCGCGGAGCTGCTGGTGCTGACCTGGTTGGACCGCGCCCGGCGCGACGTGCTGGTGGTGCACCCTCGCGGCGACCGGAGCCGGCCGGAGACCGGGGTGTTCAGCACCCGGTCCCCGCACCGGCCCAACCCCATCGGCCTGCACCGGGTGCGGGTCCTCAGCGTGGACGGGCTGCGCATCGAGGTGGCCGACCTGGAGGCCCTCGACGGCACCCCGATCCTGGACGTCAAGCCGGTGCTAGGGGCGGCTGACGAGCGCTGAGCCGCGCACCCGCACGCGGGCTCAGTGGCCGCGCGCCAACCACTCCTCAAGGTGCGGGGCCTCCGCGCCGATGGTGGTGTCGTCACCGTGGCCGGTGTGCACGACCGTCTCCGACGGCAGGGTGAGCAGGCGGGTACGGATCGACCTGACGATGGTGTCGAAGTCGCTGTACGAGCGACCTGTCGCACCCGGACCGCCGGCGAAGAGCGTGTCTCCCGTGAAGACTACGCCCAGGTCCGGGGCGTGGAAGCTGCACGCGCCGGGGCTGTGCCCGGGGGTGTGCAGCACCCGCAGCGTCGTGCCGCCCACCTCGATGCTCTGCCCGTCGTGCAGTTCGCCGTGCGGGGGCAGGTGCGGGTGGACCATGTCCCACAGCACCCGGTCGGCGGCGTGCAGCAACACCGGCGCGCCGGTGGCCTCGGCCAGCTCGGGCGCCACCCGGACGTGGTCGTCGTGGGCGTGGGTGGCCAGGATCGCGCGGACCTGCCGGTCACCCACCAGGGCGAGGATCGCGGCCACGTCGTGCGGGGCGTCCAGGACGACGCACTCGCTGTCGTCACCGATCACCCAGACGTTGTTGTCCACGTCGAACGTCTGGCCGTCCAACGAGAACGTGCCGGCGGTGACCGCCCGGTCGATGCGAGCCGTCATCAGAACACCACCACCGAGCGCAGCACGTCGCCGTGGTGCATCCGCTCGAACGCGTTCTCGACCTGGTCGAGCGTGATCTCCTCGGTGACGAACGCGTCGAGGTCGAGCCGGCCCTGCAGGTACAGCTCGGTGAGCATGGGGAAGTCCCGGCTGGGCAGACAGTCGCCGTACCAGCTCGACTTGAGGGCGCCGCCGCGTCCGAAGACGTCCAGCAGGGGCAGGTCGATCTGCATCTGCGGCGTCGGTACGCCGACCAGCACCACGGTGCCGGCCAGGTCACGGGCGTAGAACGCCTGCTTCCAGGTCTCCGGTCGACCCACGGCGTCGATCACCACGTCGGCGCCGAAGCCACCGGTGGCGGCACGGATCGCCTCGACCGGGTCGGCCTCCGAGGCGTTCACGGTGTGGGTGGCGCCGAACTGGCGGGCCCAGTCGAGCTTGCGGCTGTCGGTGTCCACCGCGACGATCGTGGTGGCGCCGGCCAGGACGGCACCGGCGACAGCGGCGTCGCCGACACCACCGCAGCCGATCACGGCGACCGAGTCGCCCCGGGTGACGTTGCCGGTGTTCATCGCGGCGCCCAGCCCCGCCATCACCCCGCAGCCGAGCAGACCCACGGCAGCCGGTCGGGCGGCCGGGTCCACCTTGGTGCACTGCCCGGCGTGCACCAGGGTCTTCTCGGCGAACGCGCCGATGCCCAGCGCCGGGGCGAGTTCGGTGCCGTCGGTGAGCGTCATCCGCTGCTTCGCGTTGTGGGTGTTGAAGCAGTACCAGGGACGGCCTCGGCGGCAGGCGCGGCAGTCGCCGCAGACCGCACGCCAGTTGAGGACGACGAAGTCGCCCGGGGCGACGTCGGTGACGCCCTCGCCGACCTGCTCCACGATGCCCGCCGCCTCGTGGCCCAGCAGGAAGGGGTAGTCGTCGTTGATGCCACCCTCGCGGTAGTGCAGGTCGGTGTGGCAGACACCGCAGGACTGGATCCGGACGACGGCCTCACCGGGGCCGGGATCGGGCACCACGATGGTGGTGACCTCGACCGGCGCGCCCTTGCTGCGGGAGATGACTCCCCGGACTTGCTGGCTCACTTCGCCTCCTGCTGGTGGTCTGCGGCAGGGCCGGACGCCGAGCGGAGGCGGGGGTGCCACGGGCTCGGCGCTGGGCCCTCGGCGAACCTACCGCGACCACCACGGCCAGCCCAGCCCGCCTGGCGGTTATCGCGGGCGGTCCGGGGTACGCGGGCCGCATTCGACCACGGCCAACGGGAGTGACAATGAAACTCGCACACCTGCCGCTACGGGTCAGCATCGGTGCGTACTTCCTCAACTCGGGCCTGCAGAAACGGAACCTGGAGGGCGCCGCCGCGGAGAGCATGCACGGGATGGCGGTGACGGCCGTGCCGCAGCTGGGTCAGTTCGAGCCGGCGCGCTTCGCGAAGCTGCTGGCGTACTCGGAGGTCGCCCTCGGGGCCGCGCTGATCGCGCCGTTCGTCCCGGCGCCCCTGGTCGGGCTGGGTCTGACCGCGTTCGGCGCGGGCCTGGTGCAGCTGTACCTGAAGACGCCGGGGTTGCGGGAACCCGGCAGCATCCGCCCGACCCAGCAGGGTGCGGGGTTGGCCAAGGACGTCTGGCTGGTCGGCGCGGGGCTGACCCTGGTGCTGGAGGGGCTGACCCACGGTCGTCGGCGGCGCTCCTGATCCGCGCCGAGGAGCGCAGTTGACCGACTCCCGCCCGGTACGGCCGTTCTACCGGCCGATGCGGCCCCATCGCCGCAACGAGCCGCACCGCGCGGCCACGCCGCTGGAACTCTTCTTCGACCTGTGCTTCGTGGTGGCCGTGGCGCAGGCCGCCGGCAACCTGCACCACGACGTCGCCGACGGTCACGTCGGCCACGGCCTGACCAGCTACCTGATGGTCTTCTTCGCGATCTGGTGGTCGTGGATGAACTTCACCTGGTTCGCCTCGGCGTACGACACCGACGACGACGTCTACCGGATCACCACTCTGGTGCAGATCGCCGGGGCGTTGATCATCGCTTCCGGGGTGACCCGGGCGTTCACCGACGGCGACTTCAGCGTCATCACCTACGGGTACGTGGTGGGGCGGCTGGCCGCTGTCGTGCACTGGACCCGAGCCGCCGTCGGCGACCTCGCGCACCGGGCGGCGGCGCGCCGCTACGCGATCGGCGTGACGGTCGTACAGCTCGGGTGGCTGCTGCGTCTGTCGCTGCCCGACGAGTGGGGCCTCGCGTCGTTCGTGCTGCTGGGGCTGGCCGACCTGGCGGTGCCGGCGGTGGCCGAACGCCCCGGCATGACCCCGTGGCACCCGGCGCACATCACCGAGCGGTACGGGCTGTTCACCCTGATCGTGCTCGGTGAGGCGGTGGCTGCCGTCTCGTTGGCGATCCAGGACGGACTCAACGCCGGCGAACACGATCTGTGGTCGCTCGCGGCAGCGGGCGCGGTCATCGTGTTCGCGCTGTGGTGGCTCTACTTCGACCGGCCGATCGAGGCGCCCGACCGGTTGCCGTACTCCCTCGTCTGGGGTTACGGCCACTACCTGGTGTTCGCGGCGATCGCCGCGATCGGGGCCGGGTTGGGCGCGGCGGTGGACGTCGACCGGGACCTCGCGCACATCTCCGAGAGCACCGCCGGGTACGCGGTGGGCATCCCCGTCGCGGTCTTCCTGCTCACGATCTGGGTGCTGCACGTCCGCCGGCAGCAGCACGGCGGTGTGGTCGTGGCCTTCCCGGTCGTCGCGCTGCTCGCGTTGCTCGCGCCGCTCGGCCCGGCCCCGGTGTATGTCCTCGCGGCCCTGCTGGTCGCCCTGGTGACGGTGACCGTGCTGCTGCGTAGGCGGGACGTCGGGCCCAGCGCGACGGTCGCCAACCCGGCCTGACAGCGTCGACGGTCACGCCGCGTCGCGGGCCGGGTCGACAGCGGCCTCGGCGGCGGGGCGTTGCGTGGGCACGCCGGTGGCGGGCGTCGGGGTCGGGCGGACGACGCCCCGGTTCAGGCCGGTGACCAGGAGCCGGTTGTACGAGGCCGGCAGCACCCGGGCCAGCAGGTCGGGCAGCTTCGCCGACCAGCCGATCAGCACCCGGCCCCGACGCCGCTCGACGCCACGCAGGATCACCTCGGCGGCCCGCTCCGGCGCGATGGTGAGCAGCTTCTCGAACTGGGCCCGGCCGGCCGCGTACTCCTCGTGGGAGACGCCGCTGCCGATGCGGGCGTTCTCGGTGATGCGGGTGCGGATCCCGCCCGGGTGCACCGACGTCACCCCGATGCCGTCGTCGACCAGTTCGTGGCGCAGCGCCTCGGTGAGGCCGCGCACGGCGAACTTGCTCGCCGAGTACGCGGCCTGCCCGGCCGGCGCGATCAGCCCGAACAGGCTGGAGATGTTGACCAGGTGCGCGCCGCGTTCCGCCCGGAGGGTGGGCAGCAGCGCGTGGGTCAGCTGCGCCACGGCCCGGAAGTTGACGTCGATCACCCAGCTGAACTCGTCGAACGTCACCTGGTCGAACCGGCCTCCGAGGCCGACGCCGGCGTTGTTCACCAGCAGGCGTACGCGCGGGTGCCGCTGGCCGATCTCCGCGGCCACCTGGGCGGTGGCCGTCGCGTCGGCGAGATCCACCACGTACGTGTGCACCTGACGGTGCGGGTGCGCCCCGCGGATCGCGGTGACGACGGTGTCCAGCCGCTCCGCGTCGCGGTCCAGCAGCACCAGGTCGCTGCCCCGGCGGGCCAGGGCGTGCGCCAACGCGGCACCGATGCCGCTGGCCGCTCCGGTGACCACGGCCGTGGCCCCGGCGAACTCGAACCTCTGCACGGGGTGCTCCTCTCCTGACGGTCAGCGACGCTCGGACGACACGGGACGTCGGGTGCCGGTGGGCGCGTCGGTCTCGCCGGCCCGGGAGAACCGCACACCCTCGTCGGTGAGCCTGCCGTGGCGCATCAGCAGCACGTCGCGGGGGTAGTTCTGGTGCAGCCGCCACGGCGCGTTCGCACCCTGCTTGGGCAGCGTGTCGACGGCGCGCAGCACGTAGCCGGAGCGCAGGTCGATCAGCGGCACCCGCCCGTCGTCGGGCGGCGCGAGCGGCGTGACGACCTGCTGGCCGGTGCGGTCCAGGTGCCGCAGCAGACGGCAGACGTACCCGGCGACGAGGTCGGCCTTGAGCGTCCACGACGCGTTGGTGTAGCCGAGGGTCAGCGCGAAGTTCGGCACCCCGGACAGCATCATGCCCTTGTAGGCGACGGTGCCGGCGAGGTCGACGTCGACGCCGTCCACCCGCAGCGTCAGGCCACCGACGGCGAGCAGGTTGAGCCCGGTCGCGGTGACCACGATGTCGGCGGGCAGCACGTCGCCGGAGGTCAGCCGGACACCGTCCGGGGTGAAGGTGTCGACGGTGTCGGTGACCACCGACGCCCGCCCCTGCCGTACGGCAATGAACAGGTCACCGTCGGGCGCGACACAGAGCCGCTGGTCCCACGGGTCGTAGCGGGGTGAGAAGTGCCTGTCGACGTCGTACCCGACCGGGAGGCGGCCCGTGGCGGCCCGGCGCAGCGTCCGCCTCACCAGGCCGGGCGCACGCCGGCTGAGCTGGTAGGTGACCGTGGAGAGCAGCACGTTCTTCCCGCGCACCAGCGGATACGCGGCGCTCGCCGGCAGCCAACGCCGCAACGCGTCGGCCAGCCGGTCCCGCGAGGACAACGCCATGACGTACGTGGGTGAGCGTTGCAGCATCGTCACGTGGGCGGCCCGCTGCGCCATCGCCGGCACCACTGTCACCGCTGTGGCGCCGCTGCCGATGACCACCACCCGCTTACCGGTGTGGTCGAGGTCGTCGGGCCAGTGCTGCGGGTGCACCAACCGTCCGGCGTACGCGTCGACGCCGGGCAGCGGCGGTGTGTAGCCCTCGTCGTAGCGGTAGTAGCCGGTGCAGGCGAACAGGAACGAGCAGGTCAGCACCACTGTCTCGGCGGTGTCGGCCCGCTGCGCGTACACCGTCCAGCGGGCGGTGGCGCTGTGCCACTCGGCGCGCAGCACCCGGTGTCGGAAGCGGATGTGCCGCTGCACGTCGTACTCCCGGGCGGTCTCGCGGACGTACTCCCGGATGGTCGTGCCGTCGGCGATGGCCTCCGGGGCGGTCCAGGGCTTGAACGCGTAGCCGAGGGTGAACATGTCCGAGTCCGAGCGGATGCCCGGGTAGCGGAACAGGTCCCAGGTGCCGCCGACGGCGTCGCGTGCCTCCAGCACCGCGTACGTCTTGCCCGGGCAGTCCCGGGTCAGGTGGCAGGCCGCGCCGATGCCGGACAGGCCGGCGCCGATGATCAGCACATCGACGTGGTCGGAGGCCATGACATCCCTCCATCCGGGGCGGTGGACGGACCCTAGCACCGCACTCGGACGGCCGGAACCTGCTAGTCGGACGCGCGCGTGAAGATCATGATCCAGTTGGTTTCCCAGGTCTGCTCGCCGTCGACGGAGAACGCCTGCTCCCAGCGGGCGGTGGTCGCGCTGATGTCCGACCAGATGAAGCGGCACCGCACCGGTCGCCCCTCGTGCTGGTCGTCGGCGTAGAAGTGGCCGACCCCGTTGACGAAACGGCCCACCATCGGCGGCTGCTCTAGCACCCCGCTGCCGCTGGTCATCCAGTAGATCGACCATTCCTGCCGGGCCGGGTCGAAGATCCGGATCGTGGCGCCGGCGGAGCCCTTGGTCGGGAACGTGATCTCGTCGAAGTGGCCGCCTCCGGCGAAGAAGCCGTGCGCTACCGACACCCCGGGGAACTCCTCCCAGTCGTCCGAGCCGACCAGCCGCTCGCGCAGCCGCCGGTTGACGACGTTCCAGGTGCCGGTGAAGAAGTCGAAGTCGCCCATCAGTGGCCTACCGGCCCTTCCGCTCGTGTGTCGCTCAGATAGCCGGTCAGGTCGGGGCTCTCCGGCGCCAGCATGTGTCGGACCCAGGCGGCCCGCTCGTGTTCCAGCACCGCCAACTCCCACACGCAGCCGACGGCGGGTCGACGCACCTCGATGAAACGGGTCGGGTCGTCGTCCGGGCAGTCCAGCGCCGATTGCCCGGCCGCGGCGACACGGACCTCCACCGCGTTGTCCCACACCCAGGTGTACGCCAGCAGGTACGCGCCGGTGTCCGCGCCCCGGTGCAGCACCACCCACCCGGCGGCCGGGGTGCCGTCGTCCACGACGTCGGCCAGCAGCGCGGGCAACAGGTCGTACGCCGCCTTCTCCACCTCCGGCTCGATACGCTGTTCCGGCTGGTCGATGTGGTAGCGCTTGAGCTGTCGACCGTCCACCCTGATGAGTCCCGGTGTGCTCAGATCCTTGTCCCTGAAGGCCATGCCGGGACAGTAGGACCACGCCCCTGACAGTTAGTGTCAGTGAAGTGCGGGCCAGTCGACTTCTCTCCGTCCTGATGCTGCTCCAGACACACGGTCGGCTCACCGCCGCGCAACTCGCCGACCGGTTGGGCGTCTCCCCCCGCACGATCTACCGCGACGTGGAGTCGCTGCACGCCGCCGGCATCCCGCTCTACGGAGAGGCCGGGCACGCCGGCGGCTACCAACTGGTCGACGGCTGGCGGACCCGCCTGACCGGGCTGACCGCCGAGGAGGCCGACCGGCTGTTCCTGGCCGGCCTGCCCGGCCCGGCCGACGAGCTGGGCTACGGCGACGTGGTGGCCGCGCTGCAACTCAAGCTGCACGCCGCGCTCCCCGCGCCGCTGCGCGACCGGGCCACCCGGCTCCAGCAGCGCTTCCACCTCGACGCGCCCGGCTGGTACGCCGACGGTGACGCCTCGCCGGAGTTGGCGCGTACGGCCGAGGCGGTCTGGCGACAGCACCGCGTCGAGGTGCGCTACCGGAGCTGGAACGGTGAGGTGACCCGGGTGCTGGAGCCGTACGGCCTGGTGCTCAAGGGTGGCCGGTGGTACGTGGTGGCCGACCAGCCCGGCCGGGGCGCGCCGGCGACGTACCGGGTCAGCCAGATCCTCGCCCTGACTCCGCTCCCGCAGGAGTTCGACCGGCCCGCCGACTTCGACCTGCCGTCGTGGTGGCGGGCGCACGTGGTGCGGTTCCGCGCCCGGCTGCACCGCGACGAGGCCACCGTACGGCTCTCCCCCGGCGGTCGCGAACGGCTGCGGGAGATCGCCGGCGATCCGGTGGTGACAGCTGTGGAGTCCAGCGCCGGGCCGCCGGACGCGCGCGGCTGGGTGACCGCGGTGCTGCCGATCGAGTCGCTCACCCATGCCCATGGTGAGCTGCTGCGCCTCGGCGCCGACGTCGAGGTGCTGGCCCCGGCGGCGTTGCGCGAGCGCCTGGCGGCCACGGCGGCCGGCCTCGCCGCGCTCTACTCGACCGGCTGAACCGACCGGCGCCTCCACAATGGAGGTGGCCGAGGGCATCGATTGTCGGCATGGTGTGCCACCCTGGGTGCGGTCTCCCAGCGGTCACCGGAGGTGAGGGTCACGTTACGGCTACACGCACTGGTCGCCGTCCCCGGCACCGGGCCGGTGACCCTGGACGTCCCCGCCGGCACGCTCGCCGCCCTGGTCGCCCCGCCCCGGTTCGGCACCGCCGTCGCCCGGGTGCTGGTCGGCCTGGCCCCTCCGGTGACCGGTCGCATCCTGGTCGGTGACCGGGACGTCACCGCGCTGCCGCCGCCGCGTCGGCAGATCGGCTACGTGCCGGCCGGCGGCGCGCTCCTGCCGCAGCTCACCGTGCGCCGCAACATCGAGTACGGCCAGCGCAAACGCGAGCGTGTGCACGAGGTGGCCGACGACTGGACGACCACCGTCGTCGACCGGCTCGAGTTGGCGCTGTCGCTGACCCTGCTGCCGCACCAGATCTCCGCCGCCCAACGGTTCCGGGTGGCCCTGGCGCGGGCGGCGGCCTGCCTGCCCGAGGTGCTCGTGGTCGACCTGCCGGCGGGCTCGGCCGGCGACAGTCGCCTCGCCGACCTGATGCCCCGGCTGTCCCCGCCGGAGGCGCCCGGGGTGGCGGTGCTGGTCTGCACCGCCGACCCGGCCACCCTGGCCGAGATCCCGGTGCGGCACGAACTGGTCACCGAGCCGAGCGAGGCGACCCGATGAGACCGTCCGCCCGTACGAGCCGTCGCGCCCTGTTGCGCGCTGCCGCCGCGAGCGTCGCCGCCGCGGCCGCCGGCTGCTCCGGCGGGACCCGGTCGGTGCAGGTCGCGGTGGTCTGGAGCACCAGCGAGCTGGACCGGTTCCGCCAGGTCGTCGGCGACTACCCCGGCGGTTCGGTGCAGGTGGTCAGCGCCGGCAACGACATCGACGCGTTCCTGCGGGCCCGGCACCTCGCGGGCACCAGCCCGGACGTGGCGATCCTGCCCCGCCCCGGCCTCGTCACCGAGTACGCCCAGCGTGGCTGGCTGAGCCCGGTGCGTCCGTCCAGCGAGTACGCGGTGCCCAACGGGCTGGGCGACCTGCTGACCGCCGACGGCCGGCGCTACGGCGTGTGGGTCAAGGCGGCGCACAAGTCGTTGGTCTGGCACCTGCCGTCGATGCTGCCCGAGCAGCCGACCGACTGGGACGGGCTGGTCGAGCGCACCCGACAGCTCGGCGCGAACGCCCGGCGTGACGGCGGCCCGGCACCCCTGGCCATCGGCGCCGCGGACGGCTGGGTGCTCACCGACTGGTTCGAGAACGTCCTGGCCGACGTGGCACCCGAGAGCTACGACGCTCTCGCCCTTCCGGACGCGGACTGGCAGGGCAGACCGGTGCGGGACGCCCTGGACCGGCTGGCCGGGCTCTGGAGCATCGACGGCGCGTTCCTGGGCGGCGGCCGTCGTGCCCTGCTCACCCAGTACGAGGAGTCGGTGATCCAGGTGGTGTATTCCCGGCGCGCGGTGATGCTCTGCGGGGCGGACTTCACCGCCGACGTCGTCGGCCCGTTCCAGCGCGGCCCGGAAGCACCCACCACGTTCCCGTTCCCGGGCACCCGACCCGGAGACGGCCCGTTGATCGTGGGCGGCGACGCGGCGGTGGCGTTCGCGGGCTCCCAGGGCGGGGCGGAGCTGGTCCAGTGGCTCACCAGGGCCGATTCGTTCCGGCCCTGGCTGCGCGCCGGCGGCTACCTGTCGCCCAACACCAACGTGCCGATCACCAGCTACACCGATCAGGTCGGTCGGAAGCTCGCCCGGGAGATGCAGGCACCCGGCACGCTGCGCTTCGACCTCTCCGACCAGTTGCCGGGCGCGTTCACCGGCTCGGACGGCGTCGGCATCTGGCGCATCATGCAGGGCTTCTTCGCCGACGTCACCGACGGTGTCAGCGCCAACGAGGCGATCCGCCGCGCCACCGGTCAGCTCGCCCTGGCGGCCCGCAACGCGGGCGGCGGCCGATGAGCCAGCCGCGGGTCCTCGGCGAGCTGGCCGTGCTCGACGACGTCGGGCCGCCCCGGCGGGGGCGTGCCTACCCGGCGGCGGGGGCGACCTCGGCGCTGTTGCTGCCGGCCGCCGTGCTGCTCGGTGGGCTCGTGCTGTGGCCGGTGCTGCGGACCATGCACGCCAGCGTCACCACCGACGGCCGCTGGGTCGGCGCGGAGCACTTCCGCACGGCGCTCGCCGCCCCGGGCACCGGCGCGGTGGTCGGCCGGACGGTGCTGTGGGCGCTGCTGGTGCCGGCGGTCGTGACCGCGCTGGGCTACCTGCTCGCCGCCGCGTCCCGCCGCTCCGAGGAGGGCGGCCTGGTCCGCTTGATCCTCCTGGTGCCGGTGGCGTTGCCGCTGGTCGTCACCGGGGTCACCTTCCGGCTGATGTACGACCCCGACCCGAGCCGAGGTCTGGCCACCCTGGTAGCCGCCCGACTGACCGGCCGCTCGGCCGAGGATGCGCCGCAGTTGCTCGGGCCAGGGCTGGTCACCGTGGCGTTGATGTCGGCGTTCGTCTGGGCCTGGGTGGGCCTGGCCGTGCTGGTGTTCCGGTCCGCGCTGGACACGGTGCCGCCGAGTCTCGCCGACGCGGTCCGCGCCTACGGCGGGCGGCGTCGGCACGTCCTGTGGGACGCCCAGTGGCGGCCCCTGCTGCTGCGGACAACGGCTGTGGTCTTCGCGCTGGTGGCGGTCGGCACCAGCCGCACGTTCGACCTGATCCTGGTGATGACCCCCGGCTCGGTCCGGGACGAGGCGTCGGTGCTCGCGCTACGGATCTGGCAGACCTCGGGGGGCACCACCACCGGCGACGGCGCCGCGCTCGGCGTGGTGTGGCTGGTGGCGGTCGTCGGCGGGATCATGGTGGCCGCGCTCTTCGTCCGGCAGGCCTGGCCGCCGCCGCGCGCCGAGGCGTCCCCGCAGCCAGGACCGGTCGCCCCGCCCCGGCGGGTCATCCGGCTGCTCGCGGTCGGCGCGGCGGTGGCGTGGCTGGTGCCGCTCGTGGTGCTGGTCGCCACCTCGGCACACGGCAGGGTCGACGCAGCGGCGCGTGGCTGGTGGTCGACTGCGCCCGACGGCGAGTCCTACCGGAATCTGGTCACCGGCACCGAGTTGTGGCGCACGTTGGGCTTCACGTTGCTCCTGGCCACCGCGGTGACCGCCACGGTGCTGGTGGTCGCGCTGCTGGCCGCGTACCCGCTGGCCTGGTTGACCGGGCCGGCCGCGCAGGCCACCGGGCTGTTGCTGCTGGCCGCCAGCGTCGTGCCGATCCAGGTCATCGCCGGCCCGGTCAACGAGGTCCTCGGCCTGGTGCTGTCCTCCGGCACCTCCCAGGGCTTGGCCCTGGTGCACACCGCGTTGGGTGTGCCGTTCGCCGTGCTGGTGCTGCGCAACGCGTTCGCCGACCTGCCCGTCGAGCAGGTGCGCGACGCCCGGCTGGGCGGCCGTCGGTGGTGGCACACCCTGCGCCGGCTGGCCCGCCACAACCTGTCGGCGGTGGTGGCGGTGTCCGTGCTGGAGTTCGTCCAGGTCTGGAACGACCTGGTGGTGGGCCGGCTGTTCAGCGGGCCGGGGGCGTCGCCACTCGGGCCGTTCCTGGCCGAGCAGACGCGCAGCTTCGTGAGCAACAGCGGTGCGCTGGCCGCCAGTTCGGTGCTCGCCTCGGTGCTGCCGGTGGTGCTGGTGGTGGTGTCGCGGCGGCACCTGGTCGCCGGGCTCGTCTCCGGGGGTGTCCGCTGACCAGGCCGGGCGGTGGTCGCCGCAGTCCGCGCTGGCCGGCGCTGATCGCGATCGGCGGGGTGGTCAGCGGCGTCCTGGCCAACGTGGTCAGCAACCTCGCCAGCAACCTGCTCTCCGAGTTGGCGGCCAGTGTGCTCGGGCCGACGAGCATCGCGCTCGCCGTCGGCGGCATCATCGGCTTCGTCGTGTACGAGGTCCGTCGCCGCCGGGC
This sequence comes from Micromonospora sp. WMMD967, assembly GCF_029626165.1. Classification (NCBI taxonomy): domain Bacteria; kingdom Bacillati; phylum Actinomycetota; class Actinomycetes; order Micromonosporales; family Micromonosporaceae; genus Micromonospora; species Micromonospora sp. WMMD967. The sequence continues at coordinate 4,614,241 of NZ_JARUBK010000001.1, read as the reverse complement.
CGACCGGGACGTCGACCCGGAACCGACGGACGTGCTCACCACGCCGGCCGCCGGCGCGCCGAACCTGCCCTACACTGCCGAGTTCACCGGTCGTGGCGAGCACGTCGAGGCGGTCGTCGAGCTGCTCTCCCGGGAACACGCGGTGGCGGTGCTGGGCCGGCGGGCGGTGGGCACCTCCGCGTGCGCAGTCCAGGCCGCGAACCTGTGCCGGGACGACTTTCCGGACGGGCAGTACTACCTCGACCTGCGCCGACACGGGCGGCCCCGCTCGGCCCAACAGGTGCTCACCGCGCTGGCCCGGATCCTGGGCACCGCCCCGCCGACGTCCGGGCGACCGGACGCGCTCGTCGCCGCCGCCGACGCGGTGCGCGGCCAGCTCGACGGCCGCCGGATCCTGCTGGTGCTGGACAACGTCGACCGGCCCGACCAGGTCCGGCCCCTCCTTCCGCCGACCGCGCGCACCTGCCGGCTGCTGCTCGCCGGCGGCCCGGCGCTGATGGGGCTCAAGGGCGTGGTCGCCCACTGGATCGCCGAGCCGGGCACCTCCGAGGCGGTCGAGTTGTTCGCCACCGCGGGCGGGGCCGCGCCCGCCGCCCGGGTCCGCCGTGCCGATCCGCGCACCGACCCGGCGGTACGCGACATCGTCGACCTGTGCGGCCGACAGCCCCGCACCGTCCGCGCGCTCGGTTATCGCACCGCGCAGCACGGCTGGCGACACGCCGACCTGCTGGACGCGCTGCGCCGCGCGGTGCAGACACCACCACACCAGCGGCTCACCGTGTCGCCGGCCGCACGACTGATCACCGAACGGGACACCGCGTACCGGTCGTTGAGCCGCGAGGCGCGACGGTTGTACCGGGTGATGTCGCTGATCCCCGCCCCGGTCGACCGGCCCACCATCGCCGCGCTCGCCGGCCGACACCCCGAGCGGGTGACCGCGCTGCTCGACCAGTTGGCCGCCGCGGCGTTCGTGGTCGGCGCACCCGGGGACCGGTACGAGATCCGCCCGCTGCTCGCCGACAGCGCCCGACTGCACCTGCGCGACGCCGATCCGGTCCGGGCCCGGGTCGCCGCGCAGGCCCGGTTGACCCGGCACCTGGCGCGCCGGGCCGAACGGCACGCGGCCAACCTGGCGGTGCTCGGCGCGCCACCGGACCGGGAGTGGTCACTGCCGCTGGACGACGACCCGTACGGCTGGTTCGACCTGCATCAGGAGCTGCTGCTGGCGGTGGTGCGGGTGCCGTCCGGCGCGGCCGAGACACTGCCCCGACGGGTACGCCGGTGGTGGTTCCGGCTGGCCGTGGCGCTCTGCGGGTGGCTGGCGTACGCCGAGCGGCTCGACGAGTGGGAGCAGGTCTGCCGCACCGTGCTGGCCACCCCGACCGCCGACGACCGACCGGAGATCGCCGGGTGGGCGCACAACGAACTGGGTGTGCTGCGTCGGCGTCGGCACGATCCCCACGGGGCGGCGGCCGCGCTCACCCTCGCGGTGAACGAACGCGGACGCGGGGGCACTGCCCAGGCCCGGATGAACCTCGGCCTGGCCCTGCTGGATCTGGGGCAGTTGGACGACGCGGTGGAGCACCTGGAGATGTCCCGGAGGCACCGCTCCGGGGCGGACCGGGCCGGGCACGCCCTCACCGACCTGGGTCTCGGCGCGGCGCAGCTCGCCCGGGGTGAGCTGGACAGCGCACACCACCACCTGGTGCGGGCGGCGAACACCTTCCGGTCGGTGGGTGACGCCCGGGGGTACGCGGCGGCGTTGACCAACCTGGTGCTGGTGCACGCGGGTCTCGGCGAGCACCTGGACGCCGCGCAGGCGTGGCGGGCGGCGCTGCGCGAGTACGAGTCGGTCAACGACCCGACGAGCCGGGCGACGGCCCTGCTCAACGCCGGGGCGACGCTGCTGACCAGCACGCCGGGGCAGGCGCGGGTGGCGTACGACCTGCTGGCCGAGAGCCGGCGGCTGCGCGAGGAGACGCAACCCACGGCGGGGCTGGCGCGCACCCTGCTCTACCTGGGTGACGCCTGCGCGGCGCTGGGCGAGCACGCGGAGGCGCGGCGGCACTGGGCGGACGCGGCGTCGGTCGCCGAGGAGGTCGCCGACGGGCAGGCGCTGGCCGCCGCCGACGCCCGGCTGGAGGACGACGCTGCGGACCGCGTGACGTAGGTCGCTCGGCTTGGCCGGTGGCACGCCTCTGGGAGACTCTGTGATCGTGGACGCGCTCGCGGTACGGGGACTCAGTCGCAACTTCGGCAACCTGGTGGTGCTCGACGACGTGAGTTTCACACTGCCGGCGGGTCGGATCGCTGTGGTGCTGGGCCCGAACGGCAGCGGCAAGACCACACTGCTGCGCTGTGTGGTCGGCGCGGACCGGCCGGACGCGGGCGAGGTGCTGGTGCAGAGCCGACGGGCCGACGAGACCGACCCGCAGGTGCGGGCGTTGATGGCCGCCGCCCTGGACGACATCGACTTCTTCCCCGACCTGTCCGTGGTCGAGCACCTGGAGTTGGTCGCGTACGCGCACGGTGGTGACGCCGAGCCGGTCGAGGAGGTCCTCGCCGAGCTGGGCCTGGAGGCGGCCCGCGACCAGTTGCCGGTGACGCTGTCCAGCGGGCAGCGCCGCCGGCTGGCGCTCGCCTCGTGTTTCGTCCGCCCCCGTCGGGTGCTGATCCTGGACGAGCCCGAGCAGCGGCTGGACGTCCGTGGTCGGCAGTGGCTCACCGAGCGGCTGCTGCGCGAACGCGAGGCGGGCACGGCCGTGCTGCTGGCCTCGCACGACCCGGAGCTGATCGACGCGGTGGTCGACGAGCGCATCGAGATCGGCCGGTGACCGCCCCGACGGCCACGATCGCCGACGCGCCGACCGGCGTGCCCACCGCCCGGCAGCTGCGGACGCACCTGCGCAAGGCGCGCAGCCGGCACCACGACCATTCCCTCGGCGACGTGCTGGGCGACGCGTACGTGATCGTCCTGTTCACGGGCATGTACGGGTGGTTCGCGGTCAGCGCCAGCCGTGACCTGCTGGACTCCCCCACTGTGGGGCAGGCCGAACCGGGCGTGCGCTGGTGGTTGGCCGTCGCGGCGCTGCTGGCCGGCGCCGGCCTCGCCTGGCGGGGTCTGCGCGCGCTCGGGCCGCTTCTGGTGACCCCGGCCACGCAGAGCTGGGCGACCAGCGCGCCGGTCGACCGGCGGGCCTGGCTGGCGCCGCGCTTCGTGCTGCTGCTGATCGGCGCGGCGGCCAGCACCGCGGCCCTCGGCGTGGCCGTCGCCGCGCTTGGCGGTGTCAGCGATCCGGGTGCCCTGGGCTGGGCGGCCGCGGCCGGCGCGGGGTGGGGTGCGGCGGCGCTGGCGCTCAGCGTCGTCGCCCAGAGCAGCCGGGCCGGTCGACGGTGGCCGACGCTCATCGGCGTGGTCCCGCTGGTCGCGGCCGCCGTGATCACCGGCGCGGTGGTGCTCGTCGGGGGCCTGGGCGACGCGCTGCCCCGACCGACGACGACGCCCACCATCGCGCTGTTCGCCCTGGCGGTGCCGCTCGTGGGCCTGGGCACGGTCCTCGCGGTACGCGCGCTGCCCCGCGTCGACCGGGCCACGCTGACCACCGGCGCCCAGTTCGCCAACGCCGCCTCCACGGCCATGATCCTGCTGGACCCGAGTCTCCTCGCGGGGCTGGTGGAGAGCCGGCGGTGGCGTCGGGTCGGCAAGGTCCGCAGCAGCCGGTTCCGGCCCGGTCCGGGCTGGTGGACGCTGCTCCAGGCCGACGTACGACGACTGCGCCGCCACCCGAGCGCGGTGCTGATCTGGGCGGCGCTGATCGGGGTGCAGTACGCTGCCGCGCTCGCCATGCCCGGGTTGGCCGGGGCCGCTCAGGTGGTGTTCGCGTACCTCGCCGTCGACCGGCTGACCGGTGGTCTGCGGTCGGTCAGCCGCTCACCCGGGCTGCGTCGGGCGCTCGGGGGCAGCGACAATCTGCTGCGCGGCATCCACGTGGTGGTGCCGGCCGTCGGCGCGGCTCTGTGGTGGTTGCTGACGGTGCCGACCGTCGACCCGGGGCCGGCGTGGCTCGCGCCGACGCTGGCGCTCGGGGTGGTGGCCGCCGCGTTCCGGGCCGGCACCCGCCCACCGCTCAATTACGGCGGCGCGACCGTCAACACCCCGTTCGGGATGGTCCCTGTCGACCTGCTGCGTCAGGGTTCACGGGGGCCGGCGCTGCTGGCCGTGCTGGTGCTGGTGCAGCTGTTCCTGGGCTGACCGGCCAGCACCCTCGACCGGCCAGCCCGGGCGATCAGCCGTCGAGGCGGCGGACCATGTTCATGATGGTCTCCACCTGCGCGCCGCCCTTGATCGGGAAGTTGGTCGCGCCGAGGTAGCCCCACCAGTCCCAGCAGCCGTTCGGGTTGCTGAGGCTGGTGCCCGCCTGCGGGTAGAGGACGATGAGGTTGTTGGTGTCGGCGTACTGGTTGAGGTTGGCCCGGTCGACGAAGGCCGTGCCCACCGCGCCGGATCCCTGCGCGCAGCCGTGCAGGGCGACCAGCAGCCGGCACGACTGGCCGGCCGCGCAGGCCGACGGGACGTAGGCGTAGCCGTTGGCGTCCATGCTCAACCCGTTGGCCCAGCCGTTGACGGCGAAGGTGTTCTGGTTGAAGCGGACGAGCGTGCCGCCGAGCGCGCCGGTGTTCGGTGCGTTCACCCCGCCGAGGAGTTTGCGCAGCAGCGCGTTCTGCGGGTCGGTGCCGCAGTCGTTGAGGAAGGGCGACGCGGTCGCCGTGCAGCCGAGCGTGCCGTACGGGGTGACCCAGGAGTGACCGGCGGCGGAGCCGCTGTCGTACTGCACGCTGGCCCCGAAGTGCTGGTAGTAGCGGGCCAGGTCGTCGGTGACGGACTTCTTGACAGTGGTGTCGTTGACGCCGTGGAACACGTACACCGGATCGCCGGACAGGTTGCCGACCGGGTCGACCCAGCCGTACGACGCCCACGTGCGGGTGTAGGCCTGCAGGGCGGAGAGATTCGTCGGGTACGCGTTGTCGCCGCAGCCGTACAGCGCCTGCGCGACGGTGTTCTGGGAGCAGTAGTACGGCCCGGCGGCGAACACGGCCGCGCCACGGATGCGGGACGAGTAGGCGACGTGCAGTTGGGTGGCCATGTAGCCACCGGAGGACACACCGGCGACGTAGACGCCGGAGACGTTGTAGGTGCCCAACGACCCGGCGACCGGGGTCTTGGTGGACGGGGTGGCGGCCTGGGCGGGGGTGGCGGTGGTCAGGGCCAGCAGAAGGACGGCGGCGAGGGTGGTGGCGATCTTCCGCGGTGTGGACATGGGCGCTCCTCGGCAGCGCCGACAGGGGCGTCGACGCGCGCCGAAGCTACCGTGACATAGACCACATCAGATATGAGGGCGGCCGACACGTTCGCCGCCACCGGTGTGGTCCCTCAGGCGGTGTCGCCGGGGGCGAGGTGGCGGTAGCCGGGGATCGTCTCGCCGAACCAGCCGGCGACGCTGGCCAGGCCACGCTCGTTGAGCTGCGCGTCGTGGATCGGGTGGGCCGCGGCGGCACCGACGGCGGCGGCGAACCTTATCGCCTCGTCCAGGCGCAGCCACGACCCCTGGGCCGGCACGAGCACTGTGCGTACGGGCTCGTCCGGCACGTGCAACGAGTCACCGGGGTGGTAGAGCCCGTCACCGACCAGGTAGCCCAGGTTGGGGCAGTCCGGCTGCCCCTCGTGGATCGCCGCGTGCCGGCCGCCGTGGGCACTGACCTCGATGCCGGCCGCCGTGAAGCGTTGCCCCGCGCGGACCCGGGTCACCGGCAGCGGCGCGAGGTCGGGCAGTCGGGCACCCTCCGGGGCGTACACGGGGACGCCCAGGCCGGCGAGGCGCAGCACGTCCACGTGGTCGGTGTGCTCGTGGGTGACCAGGACGGCGTCCGCGCCGACCAGGGCCGCCGGCTCGCTCCACGTCCCCGGGTCGATCACCAGCACCCCGCCGTCGTGCTCGACCCGGACGCAGGCATGGGTGAACCGTGTGATCCGCATCCGAGGACGGTACGCCGCCGGTGTGACGGTTGGGCCGCGCCGGTCACAGCGGTTCGACAGCCGCCGTACGCAGGATGTAGAAGAACTGGGCGACGAACGCGACGAGGGCGGTCACCACCCCGGCCGGGATCGCCAGCACGTGTCCGAGCCCGGCCAGACCGGCCAGCAGGGCGACACCGAGGCCGAGCAGCACCGCGTTCACGGCACCGACCAGAGCGGCAGTGGTGAGCAGGAACTCCCACCACCCACGCTTGATGCCGACCAGCTTCCAGGCCGAGCGCATCGTGCCCTCGTCGGTGACCGCATCGCTGAAGAATTCGTGCTCGCCGGCGAACCGGTGGTGGTAATAGGCGCGGATGCGTTGGATCCGCCGCAGGTCCAACGCGTTCTCGACGGTGGTCTCGACCAGCCGCAGGAAGGTCAGCAACCCGACGACGAGCAGGGTCGGGAGCACCGCGCCGAGGTACGGCTGGAGCAGCGTCTCGTTGGTGGCCACGAAACCGAGCCCGATCAGGGCTGCCGACAGGACGGACAGGAAGATGGTGGCCCGGCCGGTGGCCTCGGCGATCGTGCCGGCGCGGGCGCTCTCCAACGCGTAGTGCTCGGTGGTCAACGCGCTGAGCAATGCCTGTTCGCGTTCACTGTCGTCCACCGCGCCTACCCTCCGTGGTCGCACCACCCCGTTACCGTCACCCTATGAGGGGTGGAGTCGGTCCGGGCGACGAAACCATCGCCCGCGAACGGGGCAGCGGCCGGCGGAGCCGGCACGTATCGTCCGCGTTCCGGATCGGTGGGCGGCGGCCGGGCCGGCCGACGGCGGAAGGGGATCGGATGCCGGGGTGGGCTGGTCGAGGTGGCCGGCAGCGGCGCGCCTTCGGCGTCGGTGGGGCGCTGCTCGGGGTCGCCGTGGTGATGCTGCTGGCCGCGTGGCGCAGCACGGGTTTCCTCAGCGACCTGTTGCTCAACCTCGGGGCCAGCGTGGTGCTCGCGGCCATCTCGTACGTCATCTTCGACCCGCTGTTCGAGGAGGCCCGCAAGGCCCGGGTGCAGGAGCACCTGAGCTTCGACCAGCAGGCCTTCGTGACGCGGCTGCACCGTTCCGGACGCCGGGTCCGCATCCTCGACACCTGGACGATCCTGCTGGAGCAACGGCACCGCGAGGAGACCCTGACCGCGATCCGGGCGGCGCTCGCCAACGGCGCGCAGGTGCAGTTGCTCCTGCTCGACCCGGACTGCACCGCCGCCCAGCAGCGCACCGAGGAGTTGGAGCGGCAGCGGGTGGACGTACCGCGGCAGATCCGCACCAACCTGCGTCACCTCGCCGCCTTCGCCGACGCCCTCGACAGCCGTCTGCGGCACCGCCTACAGGTCCGGCTCTACGACGCCTCGCCGTCGATCCAGCTCTACCAGTGGGACGGGCGGGCGCTGATCTCGTTCTTCCCGATCGGGAAGCTGTCGTTCAACGTTCCTCAACTGGAAGTCGACATGGACAGCCCGTGGGGCGGTTTCGTGCACGCCCGGTTCGAGGAGCTGTGGGAGCACGACCAGGCCACCCTGGACCTGGGACGGTACTGGTCGGTGACTGTCACCCTGCGCCACGACGACTCGGACGTGGTGGAGGTCCGCGTGCCGTACGTGACGGTGGACGGGCAGCACTTCGTCGACTGCCGTGGCTTCCGGGTGACCGGGCCGCTGACCGTGCGAGCCGTGTTGCCACCCCGCGCACCCGGGGCGGCGCCCGCCGTGTTCGCGCTGGCGGAGCCGGCCGATGGTGACCACACGCCAGCCGAGATCGTGAAACGCCACTTCGACCAGAAGTACGGCCACGACGACGGCGGCCGGGCTGTCTATCGGCTGGTGCCGCCGCCGGGCGCCTTCCGTACCCCGGAACCCCGTTCGGCGGCGGCCGGGGACAACCACGGACGGTGACCCCCGACGGTCCGGTCGGTGCGGTGCGCGGAACAATGGAGGCCTCGCCCGCACCAGGAGGACGCCAGCGTGTCATCCAGCCCCGCACCGCCACCGCAGTCGGCGCAGTTACGCGCGGACTGCGGGCGCTGTTTCGGGCTGTGCTGCGTGGTGCCGGCCTTCTCCGCGTCGGCGGACTTCGCCATCGACAAGCCGGCCGGGCAGCCCTGCCCCAACCTGGGCACGGACCACCGGTGCGGCATCCACACCGAGCTGCGGCAACGCGGCTTTCCCGGCTGCACGGTGTTCGACTGCTTCGGCGCCGGGCAGCGGGTCGCACAGGTCACCTTCGGCGGGCGGGACTGGCGGGACGCACCGGAGACGTTGCCGGCCATGGCGGAGGCGTTCGCCGTGCTGCGACCGCTGCACGAACTGCTCTGGTATCTCGACGCGGCGATGACGCTGCACCCGCCGGCCGACCTGCGTGACGAGCTGGAGCACGCCCGTGCCGAGACCGCCGCGCTCACGGCGGGTGACGTGGCGCGGCTGCGCGCGGTGGACGTCGCCGCGCACCGGGCCCGGGTCAACCCTCTGCTGTCGCGGGCCAGTGACGTGGCCCGCTCCCCCGCTGGCGTCGACCACCGGGGCGCGCACCTGCTCGGCGTCGACCTGCGCCGGGTCGACCTGCGCCGGGCCAACCTGCGCGGGGCGCTGCTGATCGGTGCCGACCTCCGCGACGTCGACCTGGGTCTCGCCGATCTCACCGGGGCGGACCTGCGCGGGACCGACCTGCGCGGGGCGGATCTGCGCCGCACTCTGTTCCTGCACCAGGCGCAACTGGACGCCGCCCGGGGTGACACGCGTACCGGCGTGCCGGCGACGCTCACCCGGCCGGCGCACTGGACGGCGCTGCCGCTCACCCCGGTCCGCCAGCCGTCGCCGGCCGGCACTGCCGCCCGGCGCGGCCGGCGACGCTGACAATCCGTCCGCCCCGAACACCCTCGAATCGAGCGCCCGGCCACCGCTGACGACGCCCCCACACCGCAAGGTTTCGGCCGGGACGACGCCGGGTAGCCAGCGCCGACGCTGACCGGTATCGACGGGGGGGCACGGCGTGGGTTTCCGAAAACGCGACGGTGAGCTGCCGGGCGACCCGCAGCACAGCGAGGACGAGGCCGGCCAGGTGCCGCTGGTGCAGGTCGAGGCGGACACCGAGGTGCCGGCGCCGGCCGACACCGACGTGCGCCCGGACATCGTGACCGAGGACAACAGCTCGGGCATGACCGGTGGCTCGTCCGGCAGCAGCGGTGGCGGGTCCAGCATGCCCGGGCATCCGGACGCGACCCGCTGACGCTCAGCGGCTGGAGAGCGCGGCCCGCGCCTCGGTCATGCCCTTGTTGGCCAGCCCGTCGGCCCGCTCGTTCTCCGGGTGACCGTTGTGCCCCTTGACCCACAGCCAGGTGACCTGGTGTCGCTCGCAGGCCGCCTCCAGCCGCTGCCACAGGTCGGCGTTCTTCACCGGCTGCTTGGCGGCGGTCTGCCAACCGTTGCGCTTCCAGGACGCCAGCCAACTGGTGATGCCGTTGCGCACGTAGGTGCTGTCGGTGTGCAGCTCCACGGTGACCGGCCGGTTCAGGCTCTCCAACGCCTGGATGGCCGCCATCAGCTCCATCCGGTTGTTGGTGGTCGGCGTGGCCTCGCCGCCGCACAGCTCCCGCTCGTGGTCGCCGTAGCGCAGCAGCGCGCCCCAACCGCCCGGCCCGGGGTTGCCACTGCACGCCCCGTCGGTCCAGATCTGCACGCCCCTGCCGGCCGCCGCGTCCACCATGCCCGGCAACCTACCGCGCGGTGACGTCGTCCTCGCTCCCCGGGGGCCTGGGCGCGCCGCCGCCGTGGAGGCCGATGCGGCAGTGAGCGGTATACCTCAGAGTCATAAATATGACTCTGAGGTATACCGGTCTCCAGCACATGGGCGTGGCAGCCGGCCAACCCTGATGGGGAGCCCTTTCGCCGCGCCCGCGCCGCCGGCCGGCGGGGCGCGCCGAGCTGCGGTGGGCGCGCAGGCCGCTACGGGCTGGGCTCCGCGCCGACCACGGCGGGCGGCACGGCCGGCGCGGGTCGGGTGGGCCGCAGCCGATCGCGGACGCGGTGCGCCGCGTCGCCGGCGGTGGCGGTGATCATCGGGAGCAGCCGGGTGGAGTTCATGATGGCGACCTCCTCGGCCGGGGTGGTCACCCCGTCGAGGAAGCGCAGCACCCGCTCGGCGGGGTTGCGGTCGAAGAGCCGGTCGAAGAAGTCCGGACCACCGACCCCGCCCCGGTCGAGCGCCCGCAACGCCACCGCGTCCATCCAGCGGTGCCGGCGGGGGTACGCCGCCTGGGGCACCGGCGGTCGCCCCGCCGCGAGGGCGCGGGCCACCTGGTCGGCCTGGCGGTACATCGCGGAGAAGGTGAAGCCGGTCGAGGGGCGGGTCGCGCCGCCGGCCGTACCGAGTCGGACCACCCGGGGCGAGGGCCGGGCCGGAAACGGCGCGTCGGTCATCGGGATCACGCCGTTCTCCACCTCGCGTATCCGCAGTCCGGCCGGGTCCAGCCCGAGCAGGTCCCGGTAGCCGGCCAGCGCCGCGTCGTACCCGGCGTCGGTGAGCAGGTCGGGCGAGAACTCGGTGTACTCGACCAGGGCGAAGCGGTCGCTCACCGGCAGCACGTACCCGAAGGAGACGCCCCGCGGCGGCTGCGGGGTGCGGAAATCCATCAGCACCGCCCGGGCCGGGTCGAAGACGGGACGGTCGGCCTCCAGCCACCAGCCGCGGAAGTGCTGCAACCAGGTGGTCCGCCCCGCTCGTGCCGGCGGGCGGGGGCGTGAGTCGAGCACCCATCCGGCCCGCACGGTCTGCCCGTCGCCGGTGCGCACCCGCACCCGCGTGCCGTCGTCGGTCACCGTGTCTGCGGGCGCGACGATCCGGGTGGCGTCGAGCCGACGCTCGGCCGCGGCAGCCCGGTCGTAGACCGGGCCGGAGCGGAGCATGGCGTACCGCAGCGGGGTCAGGTCCAGGACGCGGCGTCGCGCCGCGGTCGTCACCTCGACCTGTTGCCAGCTCGCGCTGAGCAGCGGGTCGAGGTCGGTGCCCGGGTGGCCCCAGAACGCCCAGGTGCGGTCCTGACCGCGCCGGCGGACCGGGTCGACGACGGCGATGCGCAGGTCGTGGACGCCGTGCCGGTCCAGCGCGGCGAGCAGCAGGGACGCCGCGCCGCCGCCGCCGAGCAGCGCGAGGTCGACGTCCAGCGGCGCGGATTCGGTCACCCGTCCCACGCTGCCACATCGGTGCGCGGCCCTTCACGCCGCTCCGGCCGGCGTGCGGTGCCACGCTTGACGAGCAACCATCCGGTTGCCTATCTTGATGGGCAACCAGACGGTTGCCTATTGGGGGGAGGGTCGGTGGACGAGGCGTTCCGGGCACTGGCCGACCCCAGCCGACGTCAGCTTCTCGACCGGCTCAACACGCGCAACGGCCAGACCCTGCGGGAGCTCTGCGACGGGCTGGCGACGACCCGGCAGGCCGTCAGCAAACACCTCTCGGTGCTGGAGGCGGCCAACCTCGTCACGAGCGTGCGGCGGGGCCGGGAGAAAGTGCACTACCTCAACGCCGCCCCGATCAACGCCATCGCCGACCGATGGCTCAGCCACTACGACCGTGCGCGCGCATCCGCCCTCGCCGACCTGACCACCGCATTGGAGCGACACACCGTGGAGAGCCCGACCTTCGCCTACACGACGTATGTCACCACCACGCCACAGCGACTGTGGGCCGCACTCATCGAACCGGCGTTCACCCGTCGCTACTGGGGTGGGATCGCCCTCGTGTCGGACTGGCAGGTCGGGTCACCCGTGCTGTGGCAGGACGCGCCCGGCGACGAGCCCCGCGATCTCGGCCAGCGGGTGCTGGCCGCGGAGCCGTACCGCCTCCTGTCCTACAGCTGGCACGGCTTCCAACCCGAGCACGCCGAGCACTTCGGGTGGTCCGCCGAGGAGTTGGCGGCCCGACTCGGCGAGCGTCGGTCGACGGTGACGTTCGAGATCGAGCCGCACGGCCCGGCGGCCGTCCGGCTGACCGTGATCCACGACGACTTCTCCCCCGACAGCGAGATGCACCGGGCCATCAGCGGCCAACTCGACGGCAGTGGAGGCTGGCCGGAACTGCTGGCCAGCCTCAAGACGCTCCTCGAAACCGGCGAGCCGATGCCCGAGGCGACCCCGGCCGGCTGACCGGACGCCCAGCCGGCGTATTTCCGTCAATACCTCGCCATCAGCCCAGCCGCGACAGCCCGACATCGACCGGAGGACCGGCGCTGCTCGGACCGTCCGGGCCTTTGCGCAGCTCTCCCCGCCTTCGGGTGGACACGTGACGGCAACGAGGAATTCTCATTTTCACCTGATCGTGGGCCCAACCCACCTAGTGTTGGGCACACCGGTGCTAGTCACGGAGTTGGCCACCCGAACGACGTCCCACGCAGTCAGCGGACGAAAAGTGAGGGAAGACGCGTATGAAGGTCTCAACAGCACTCTGCTCGGCGGCGCTCGGCGTGGGCCTCGGCACACTCCTGCTGCCAGGCGCCGCACTGGCCGACACCACGGTGTCACCGGCCACCACCCCGGTCGGAGGGACCGTCGTGCTCACCGCGACGACCTGCAACCCGAAGTCGGGTGACGCCCTGTTCCGGGTCACCGGCCCCAACCGCGACCAGAACGTCAGGTCCACGACAGCCGCCGCCGGCGGTGGGCTGAGCGCCGAACTCTTCACCGCCGGGTTCACCCTGGGCACGTACACGGTGGCCGCGACCTGCGGCGACGGCAGTTCGGCAGGCAGCGCGACGTTCACCGTCACCCCGATCGGCGGCGCGCCCGCCGGCTCCGGCGGCGACAGCCGCGACAACGGCGCTCTGGCCGCCGGAGGCACGCTGCTCGGCACCGCCCTGGCCGGCGCGGTGATCCTGGTCCGCCGGCGTCGCCCGGTGTCCACTGTCGCCTGATCGGCGGCTGTTCCATCCCTGAGGACGGGTGCCCGCGCCGGCGACACCGGCGCGGGCATCCCGACGATCCCAACGGAGGTGCCCACGTGTGGTGGCGGCGGACCCTACCGGCGGCGGTCGCCCTGCTCGCCGTGAGCGGGCTGGGGCTGATCACGGTCGGCCTCACCGCCGACCCGGCGACGCCACCACGACCGCCCGCCGACGCGCCACGACGCACCCAGCCGGCACCGGACCTGGTGCCGCTCCCGCGCGCCGCGCCGGTCCTGGTGCAGATCAGCGCCATCGGCGTACGCGCGGAGGTCGTCCCCGTCGGGGCCGACGCGGCCGGGGTGCTGGAGGTGCCGCCACTGGACCGGCCCACCCTCGCCGGCTGGTACCGGCACGGGGTGAGCCCCGGTGAGACGGGCAACGCCGTCCTGGTCGGACACGTCGACTCACCGGCCGGCCCGGCGGTCTTCTTCGACCTCGGGCGGCTGCGCGCCGGCGAGCAGATCCAGGTCACCCGCGCCGACACCCAGGTCGCCACGTTCACAGTGGACGACGTGCGGGCGTACCCCAAGGAGCACTTCCCGACCACGCTCGTCTACGGCCCGGCGGACGCCGCCGCGCTGCGCCTGATCACCTGCGGCGGTCGGTTCGACGCCGCGACCGGCAACTACGTCGACAACGTCGTCGTCTTCGCCACCCGCACCGCCTGATCCACAGCCCGCCGCTCCGGCTGGCTGTGAGGCCGCTTGCTCAGCGGTGCGTCGAGAGGAAGGCGCGGATCTTCTCCCGGGGGTTGTCGGTCAACTCCGGGCCGTGGGTGAAGGCCGCGAGGTCGTACTCCAACTCGCCGAACACGTGGGCGGTCTGCTGGGTCATCTGGAAGTTGCTGCACAGCACCTTCGGCGAATAGCGGACCCCGAGAATGTTGAACAGCGCGTCCCCGGTGATCAACAGTCGGGTCGGTTCGTGCAGCAACGACACGTGACCCGGCGAGTGGCCGGGGGTGTGCACCACCCGCAGGCCACCGCCGACGTCGAGCACGTCGCCGTCGGCCAGCGGCTGCGCCACCCGCACCGCCGGGAACCGGCCGCTGTTGAGCCGGGCGAAGAGCCGGCCGCCGGTCACGGTTGGGTCGCTGACCGGCGCGCGGCCCTCCTCGGCGTACGGAACGTCGCCGACGTGCGCCGCCACCGGGGCACCCGTACGCCGCGACATCTCCGCCGCACCACCCGCGTGGTCGGGGTGCGCGTGGGTGAGCACGATCCGGGTGACGTCGGCGGGCACCTTGCCGATCGCCGCCAGCCCGCGCACGATCCGGGCCGGTGCCTTGGCCAGCCCGCAGTCGACGAGCGTGACGCTGCCGTCGCCGTCGACGAACGCGTACGAGTTGACGGCTGAGCTGCCCACGGTGGGGATGCGCCATACGTTCGGGGCGAGCGGCACGGCAGGCGATCGCGTCATGCCGCGAGTCTAGGAACGGTCGTCAACCGGCCCGGGTCACCGTCGGGCGGTGCGGCCGGTACGGCAGGATGGCGAGGTGGGTAAGGCACGCCGACGGGCGAACACGACGACGGGACGGGCCTGCCCGTGCGGCTCCGGGCAGGCGTACGCGGACTGCTGCGCTCCGGCGCACAGCGGCGACAAGCCAGCGCCCACGGCCGAGGCGCTGATGCGCTCCCGGTTCAGCGCCTTCGCCCTCGGCGACACCGGCTACCTGCTGCGCAGCTGGCACTCGTCGACCCGACCCACCTCCATTGAGCTTGACCCGGGGCAGCGGTGGACCCGGCTGGAGATCGTCGGCACCGAGCGGGGCGGCCTGCTCGACACCGCCGGCACCGTCACCTTCCACGCGCACTACCGCAACGCCGGGCAGCCCGGCACGATGACCGAGCACAGCCGGTTCGTCCGCGAGGACGGCCGATGGGTCTACCTCGACGGTGACCAACCCTGACCGCTCGTCGACGCGGCGGCGTCTCGAGGCCTCACCACGGGCCGCCGACGGCGGGTAAGCAGCACCACCGCCAGCACCCCGTACGGCACGGCCGTCACCGTGAAGGCCACCGCGTTGCCGGCCACCGTGGCGAGCAGGCCGTAGCCGGCGTACGTCACGATGATCAACACGTCGGTGGCCATTCCCGCCAGTGACGTGACGGTGGCCCGGCTGGTGCCGGTGATCCGGGCCTGGAGCCGCGCGTCGGCCAGCACGGTGGCCAGCTGGGCAGCGCCGAACGCGACAGCGAGCAGCACGAACCCCGCCGGGTGCCGCAGCAGGGCACCCCCGGCCAACGCAACGCCGACCAGACCCAGCAGCGCGGCGTAACCCCGACTGCCCCACCGCTCCCCCACCGGGGCGAGCAGTCCGCCGACGGTCACCCCGGCCCAGAGCAGCAGGAGCAGCAACGGCACGGCCTGCGCCCCGGCACCGGTGTCCAGGGCGAGCAGCGGGGTGTACTCGTCCAGGGCGCCCCAGTCGGCGGCGACCACGGCCACCAGCAGCACGGCGGCCCGTACCGGCGGGCGGGTGCGAACCTGGGCCACCCCGGCCCGCAGCGTCTCCCACCACCCCAGGTCGTCATCGTCGTCCGGCCCGGCCGCGTCGTCCGGCCCGGCCGCCTCGTTCGCGACGGGTGCTGGGCGGCGCTCCGGGAACCGGGCGGCGACCGCCGCGGCGAGCAGACAGGCGAGTACGCTGGCGGCGCCCACCGCCGGGTAGCCGCCGGCGGCGAGCACCGGGCCGGCGAGCACCCCGGAGAGCACCACGCCCAGCACGCCGGCTGTCCGGGAGCGTCCGAGCACCCGGGCGTACCGATCAACAGCGCCGAGCCGCTCCAGTTCGGTCCAGACCAGCGCCTCCAGCGCGCCGGAGACCAACGCTCCCCCCGCTCCCCAGAGCAGGAACCCGAGAGCGAACGCCGGGTACGACGGCACCAGCACCCAGAGCGCGAACCCGGCGGCGCTCACCAGCGGGGCGAGGCACAACAGCAGTCGGCGGGACACCACGTCGGCCCACGCGCCGGACGGCACCTCGAACAGGATGCCGGCGGCCGACCAGATGACGAAGAGCGACGAGATCTGCCCGACGGACAGCCCGGTGTCGGCGAAGAACACCACGTACAGCGGGTAGAGCAGGACAAGGTCGCTGAGGAACGCGTACCCGTAGAGTGTTGCCGTCAGCCGGCGGACCGCCGGGTCGGGCACGCGCGAGGCGATGTGAATCATGGGGCCTTCCCGTGGGAGTGGAGACGGACACCGGATGTGCGGTGCCCGCGGTGGCCCACGGGATCGGGCTACGCGGCGGGATCAATGTCGCCAGGTCATGCCCGGATGCTAGCCGCGCCCTGTCATGCCCGCCAGCGCTTTCGGCGTGCCGGACGACGTGCGGCGGGGTGGGATCCCGAAGGATCGCACCCCGCCGATGACGTGCGTGTCAGCGCCGGTTCGGGTCGACCGGCGGGAGGACCGTGGTCGCCTCACTGTCGTCGCTGGTACGCGGGCCGGGCACCGCGCCGCCGGCACTCACCACCTGGGTCGTGTCGGCGTCACCGGCGCGCACCACCTGGGTCGCGTCGGCGTCACCACGACTCACGACCTGGGTCGCGTCCGCGCCGGACGGTCGGGTCACGACCTGGGTGGCCTCCGGGTCGGACGGTCGCGTCACCGTCTGCGTGGCCTCCGGGTCGGACGGTCGGGCCACCACCTGCGTGGCCTCCACGTCGGTGCCGACGAAGGACGGCCGCGCCGCCGGCTCGGCGGGGGCTGCCGCCGCGCGGGCCAGCTCGGCCTCGGCGTCGCGGCGACCGGCCCGGTAGGCGCGGGCGTGCTCGGCGATCAGCTGCGACTCCTGCTCGGCACGGGTCAGCCACCCCTCCCACCGGCTCTGCATAGGACGGATGAGACCACCGCCGACCCCGACGACGAGGATGCCGCCGATCGTGGCCAGCACGGCGATCAGCACCGGAGTGGTGACCGCGGTGGCCACACCGATCTGGTTCAGCGCGGCGATGACGCCCAGGCCGAGGATGAACACCGAGGCGGTGGTGGCCAGCACCCGGCCGTACGACAGGCCGCCGAGCGCGCCGCTGATGATGTCCTTCACCGCGCTGGCGATGGCGGCGGACACCACGACGATGACGATCGCGACGAAGGCGCGGGGCAGCCACGCGATCACCGCGCCGAGCAGGTCGGAGATCGGGTTGGGCCCCCAGATGCCGAAGGCGAGCTGAAGGGTGAACAGCAGCAGGGCGTAGTAGACGAGCTTCGCGACGATGTCGCTGGCGTCGTACCGGGAGCGACTCAACGCGCGGCGGACGCCGCCGCGTTCGACGGCGCGGTCGAAGCCCACGCGCTCCAGGACCTTCTCCACGATCTTCAGCGCGGCCTTGGCGATCAGCCATCCGGCCACCAGGATCGCCAGGAAGGCGACGGCCTTGGGCAGGAAGAGCATCACCGAGCGCAGGGCGTCACCCACCGCGTCGCTGACGTTGTCACTCATGTGGTCATTCCTCTACGGGGCAGCCGGGACAGTCGGTCCCGACCTACCCTCACCGGCCCGTGGAGAAACGCCGGCCTGGTTGGACGGGGTCTAGCGCGCGGACGAGTCTTGGCAATATTCTCCGGGGTGCGTGCGGCCACTGGAGCTACTTTTCATCCCCCCGCCGTGGGCCGCAGGAGGAGATGTCATGCACGTCGACCATTCCGAACTGGATCGCCGGACACTGCTGCGGGCCGGTCTCGGCGCCGCCACCGTCGCCGTCGTCGGGAGCGAACTCGCCTTCCCCGCCTCGGCGCAGGCCGCCCCCGGCACCGACCTGGACTGGATCATCAGCTGCGACGAGTGGGCCGCCCGCCCCCCGAAGGACCCGCTGTCGGTCAGCGCCATCGCCACCAACAAGATCATCGTGCATCACATGGCATTCCCGAACGTCACCGACTACTCCCGCGAGCAGGCGGTCAAGCTGGCCCACGACTGCCAGGACCTGCACATGGACGGCAACGGCTGGTCGGACACCGGCCAGCACTTCACGGTGAGCCGGGGCGGCTACGTGCTGGAGGGACGCCGGGGCAGCCTGGAGCGCCTGGAAGCCGGCGACCGGCAGATGATCTCCGCGCACTGCCCGGGCGAGAACGGCCGCGCCATCGGCATCGAGAACGAGGGCACCTACGTCACCGAGACGCCGCCGAAGGCCCTGACCGATTCCCTGGTCAAGCTCTGCGTCGCGATCTGCCGACAGTACGGGCTGCACGCGTACGACATCTTCGGCCACTGGGACTTCCGCACCACCGAGTGCCCGGGCGCCGCCTTCTACCGGCAGTTCCCCGAGCTGCGGCGGCGGGTACACGCCGCCCTCGGCACCAAGCTGGGCGACGTGCCGGCGCGCCGTTGGCCGGACCTGTGGCGCTTCGTGAACTCCCCCTCGGTCCGGGTCGTGCAGCACCTGCTCGCGCACCGGGGCTACGCGGTGGCGGTCAGCGGCACCTTCGACGCCGCGACCGTGGCGGCGGTGCAGGACTGGCAGGCCCGCAACGGCATCCCGGTGGACGTGGACGCCACCCTCACCCCGCCGACCTGGGAAACGCTGGCACCGGAGCTGGACCAGCACGCCACCGGCGCGCCCGTCACGGCCGTCCAGGAAATGCTCGCCACCAAGGGGTACGCGGTCACCGTCACCGGGGCGTACGACCACGCCACCCGGGCCGCCGTGCAGGACCTGCAGGCGCTGCACGGCCTGCCCCGCAACGGCAAGGTCAGCACGAGCACGTGGTGCACGATCGTCGGCGGTTCGGTCCGCCAGTCGTACCGGCACCGTTGAGCCCGAGGAGGCGGTGTGGGCCCGGGTCCGCACCGCCGCCGGCCCGGCCCGGCCACCAGCGCCAACGCGCCGTCGGACGGTTTGAGCCGACGTGCGGACGGAGAAAGTGCCGGACATGACATGGGCCCGTCGAGCCGTACCCGCTGCTGCCGCCGCCGTCGCGGCCCTCGCCGCGCGGGATCTGATCCAGCGCGACCACGCGTTGCTGCGCAACTTCCCGGTGCTCGGACGCGCCCGCTACCTGTTGGAGGCGATCGGGCCGGAGCTTCGGCAGTACATCGTGGCCGGCAACAACGAGGAGCGGCCGTTCACCCGCGACCAGCGCCGCTGGGTGTACGCGTCGGCGAAGCAGCAGAACAACTACTTCGGCTTCGGCACCGACAACGACATCGAGTACACCCCCGGCTATCCGATCATCAAGCACCGCACGTTCGGCCGGGCCGTTCCGCCGTCCACACCGACCGCTGGGCACGACGTCCGGCTACCCTGCGCGAAGGTGCTCGGCGCCGCCCGGGGACGGGCCCGCGCGTTCCGCCCGGAGTCGGTGGTCAACATCTCCGGGATGAGCTTCGGCTCGCTCTCCGGCAACGCCATCGCCGCGCTGAACAAGGGGGCGGCGCTCGCCGGCTGCCTTCAGAACACCGGCGAGGGCGGCCTGTCGCCGTACCACCGCAACGGCGGTGACCTGGTCTTCCAACTCGGCACGGCGTACTTCGGTTGCCGCGACGAGCAGGGCCGGTTCAGTCTCGACCGCCTCAAGGACCTGGTTGCCGGCGCGCCGGTGAAGGCCTTGGAGATCAAGCTGAGCCAGGGCGCGAAGCCGAGCCTCGGCGGTCTGCTGCCCGGCGCCAAGGTCTCCGCCGAGATCGCCGCCACCCGCGGCATCCCGGCCGGGCGGGACTGCGTGAGCCCGTCCCGGCACGCCGAGTTCTCCGACTGCGACAGCCTCCTCGACTGGGTCGAGCTGTTGGCGGCCGAGACGGGCCTGCCGGTCGGTATCAAGTCGGCGGTCGGCGACCTTGGCTTCTGGCAGGAGTTGGCCACGCTGATGCGCGACACCGGCCGCGGCGTGGACTTCGTGACGATCGACGGCGGCGAGGGCGGCACCGGCGCCGCGCCACTGATCTTCACCGACTCGGTGTCCCTCCCGTTCCAGCAGGGCTTCACCCGGGTGTACAAGATCTTCGCCGAGCACGACCTGCACGAACAGGTGGTCTTCGTCGGCGGCGGCAAGCTCGGCCTGCCGGACAACGCCATCGTCGCCTTCGCGCTCGGCTGCGACATGGTCAACGTCGGTCGGGAGGCGATGCTCTCCATCGGCTGCATCCAGGCGCAGAAGTGCCACACCGACACCTGCCCCACCGGCGTCGCCACCCAGAACGCGTGGCTCGCCCGGGGCCTGGACCCGGCGCTGAAGTCGGTGCGGGCGGCCAACTACCTGCGAACGTTGCGCCGCGACCTGACCAGGGTCGCCGAGGCCTGCGGCGTCGAACACCCCGGCCTGATCGACACGGATGCCGTGGAGATCCTGGACGGCCGCACCGGCTCCAGCCCCCTGCACGAGGTGTACGGCTACCAGCGGCGCTGGGGTCTGCCCTCGGCAGCCGACCAGGCGGAGATCGTGCGACTGATGACGCCGGAGGCACCGCAGGGCGGCAGCGCCCCACCGTCGGCCACCGCCGTGGGCTGACGAGCGACGGAACCACGCCTGACCCGGCCCGGCCCGCTGGCGATCCGGCGTCAACCTGCTCAGGTTGACCTCTTCGATCAGCGGCCCGTCCAGCAGCTGAGCTCCATGCCATCCTCGACCGGGAAGTCGATGCTGACGTAGCCGTTGCCCGGGTCTCTGACGTAGGTCACGTAGTCGCTCATCGACTCGAACGTGGAGTCGTCGCCGACGACCAGGGCGCCCGGGGCGAGCCGGTCCTCGATCAGGCGCAGGACGGGCAGGCACATGTCCTTCCAGCCGTCGAGCAGCGCCAGGCCGATCGGGCCGCCGACCATGCCGAGGGTGGTCAGCGCGTCTCCCTCGAGCACTGTCACGAGGTCGCTGAACCCGGCCGCCTCGATATTGGCGCGGGCCGCCTTGACCTTGGTCGCGCTGAGCTCGGTCGTGATGACGTGCCCGATCCCGCTGTCGCGCACGGCCGCGGCGAGGTAGAGCGTCGAGATTCCGTACGAGGTGCCGAACTCGACCACCGTCTGCGGTCGGGCCGCGCGGACCAGGGCGTAGAGCAGGTCGCCGCCGCTAGCCGAGATCGGCATGTAGACCTCTTCAAGCAGGTCGGAGCGTTCCTGGGGGGTGACCGTGGGTGCGGGTCGGCCTGGCGAGCGCTCATCGTCGCGCTCGGCCTCGGTGAACAGCCGGGCGATCAGGTCGCGGTCGGCGGGGTCGTGCAGTATCGTCGTCATGGCAGATAGACTAGACGCAACGTTGCGTCTAGTAAAGACCCGGATCTTGTAACGTCTCGGAAGACTTGAACTCCTCACGGGAAAGACGTCTCACGGGAAGGAGCGCCTGATGCATCGCGGCAACCGGCACGGCCGGAGCGAGGCGGCCCGCGAGGCCGTGCTCCAGGCGGCGGACGACCTCGTCGCCGAGATCGGCTACGCCAAGGTCACCATCGAGGGCATCGCATCCCGGGCCGGGGTCGCCAAGCAGACGATCTACCGGTGGTGGCGTTCCAAGACCGACATCCTGGTCGACGCGTTCACCGCCGACAGCGCCCAGGAGCTCACGCTGCCCGACACCGGCGCCTTCCGTACCGACCTGCGCGCCCACCTCGACGAGTTGGTCCGCTTCCTCGAGGTGTCCGACTCGGGCGCGGTGTTCCGGGCCCTGGTCGGTCAGGCCCAGCATGATCCGGAGCTGGCCGCCCGGCTGCGCGCGGAGGTTCTGCCGCAGCTGCGCGCCCGCGACCGAGTGCCGTTCGACCGGGCAGCGGCACGGGGCGAGCTGCCCGCCGCGGCCGACGTCGACCTCCTCGTCGACGAGGCGGTCGGGCCGATCCACTTCCGGGTGCTCGTGACGGGTGAACCTGTGACACCCGCACTGCTGGACGCGCTGGTCACCAGGGCAGGCCAGGGACAGCCGGGGGCACCACCCGGCCAGGAACAGCCGGGCGCGGCAGACGCGGAACTCGACCGTTGAGGGCGACGTCGCCTCCGAGCAGCGTGGGGATCGGCGCGACGGCCATGCGTCGTACAGCTCCCGTTCGGCCGAGAGGTAGCCCTTCTGGAACGAGCGGGCCAGGGTGTTGGCGTCGTACCAGTCGCCGCCGTCGACCGGGACGTGCCTCGGCTCGACCATCTGGCCTGGGAACGGATTCCGGATCCCGGGGCCACGTTCCCCAATAAGCGATATACCTGTGAGTCATATTTATGCCTCACAGGTATATCGCTCGTTCCTGCGACATGCAGCGCAATGATCACCACCACTTCTCGCGGCAAGCATGAGGCCACAGCGTCGGACGCTCGGCATTCAGCCGCGGGGCGGGGCACGCGGGCACGACACGACACGCCACGGCACGCCACGCAGCGCACGGCATCCGCCGCACGGCAGCCGGCACGCGGCAGCCGGCACGCGGCAGCCGGCACGCGGCAGCCGGCACGCGAATCAACAGGCCGCGCACGCCGGCGTCGGCCTTCAGCGGGATAAACGCGTGGAGCCGCCGCCAGGAACACCCGTATCGTGGCGCGGTGCTGATCAGACGTGAGACACCCGCCGACGTCGACGCCATCCGGGCGGTGCACGCCGCCGCATTCGCCAAGACCGGCGACGGCAACGACAGCGGCGACGGCGACGGCGACGGCGACGGCGACGGCCTACCGGTGGAGGCGACACTGGTCGACGCGCTTCGTGCCGACGACGGCTGGCTGCCCACGTACTCCCTGGTGGCTGTCGATTCGGACGGCCAGGTGGTGGGTCACGTGGTGGCCACCCGCGGCCTGGTGGGCGGTGAGCCGGTGGCGTTGGGCCTGGGGCCGCTCGGCGTGCTGCCCGACTGGCAGCGACGCGGCGTCGGCAGCGCGTTGATGCACGCGGTGCTCGGCGCGGCCGACGCGCGGGACGAGCCGCTCGTGGTGCTGCTCGGGCATCCCGACTACTACCCGCGCTTCGGTTTCGGGCCCGCCGTCGACCTGGGCGTCACTCCGCCACAGCCCTGGGGGCCGCAGTACTTCATGGCCCGTCCGATGGCCGCGTGGCGCGACTCGATCCGGGGTGAGTTCCGCTACGCGCGCCCGTTCGACGACCTGTGACCACACCGCGCATCCGCCGACGGCGTGCCGCCGACCTCGACGGATGCGTCGCGGCGCTCGCCGAGGTCCACCGGGTCGACCGGTATCCAGTGAACTGGCCCGCCGATCCGCGCCGCTGGCTGAGTGAGCCGCGCCCGGACCACGCCTGGGTCGCCGTCGCCGACGACGCGGCGATCGTCGGGCACGTCGCGGTGCACCGGGTGGTGCCCGGGCCGGCGGGCGCGTCGCCGGCCCGGCCGACGGCCGAGGTGGCACGTCTGTTCGTGGCGCCGGGCGCCCGGGGGTCGGCGCTGGGGAGTGCGCTGCTGGACCGGGTTCGCCGGTGGGCGAACGCGCGTGGGACCGCCCTGGTGCTGGAGGTGACGTCGGACAACGCAGCGGCGGCGGCGCTCTACGAGCGCACCGGATGGCGGTGCACCGGCACGAGCACCGCGCCGTGGACCGCACCCGACGGCAGCGCGGTGTCGCTGCGTCACTACACGCTGTCCGCTGACGCGGGGCCGGCCATCGCCGTGAGCCGACGCGCGAGCAGGGCCGCGGCGTCGCGCAACTCCGGAGGCTCCAACACCTGCACCTCGTAACTCAGACGGGCGAGGTGCGCGGCGAGCCAGTCCAGGCGCTCCCCGCCGACGACCAGCACGCACCACCCGTCGCGGTCTTCCTCGACCCGCCCCACCTGGGGCGGCACCGCCTCCCGCACCTGGTCGACCGTCGCGCGCACACGAGCCCGGGCGAGATACCGGTACGACGCCTCGGTCACGGCCCGCTGCACGAAGGCGACCGGGTCCGGGTGCTCGCGCGCCCGGAAACGCCAGGTCGTCGCGAACGCGGTAGCCATCCGGTCCAGGCGGAACGTCCGCCAGTCGTCGCGGTCCACGTCCCAGGCCATCAGGTACCAGCGGCGACCTGTCGTGACCATCCGGACCGGCTCGACCGTCCGCTCGTGCTGCCCACCGTTGCGTGCCTCGTAGGTGAATCGCACCCGCACCGCGTCGCGGCAGGCTCGGGCCAGCGTCACCAGCACCTCCGCGTCGATCTCGGCCACCGGACCCATGAGCGTCTCCGTGGAGCCGTGCACCGCACGCACCTCGGCGCGCAACCGTGCCGGCATGACCTGGTCGAGCTTCGTGAGGGCCCGCAGGGCCGCCTCGCCCGCGCCGGCGATCGTGCCGCCCGAGGCGAGGCGCAGCGAGACCGCCGTCGCGATCGCCTCCTCGTCGTCGAGGAGCAGCGGCGGCAGTCGGGTGCCCGCACCGAGCTGGTAGCCACCACCGACCCCCGGTGCCGCGTGCACGGGATAGCCGAGCGCACGCAGTCGCTGGACGTCACGACGCACACAACGGTCGGTGACACCGAGCTCGGCGGCGAGGTCCGCGGCCGTCCAGGACGGCCGCCGCTGGAGCAGCGCCAGCAACCGCAACACCCGCTCGGTCGTCGCCTCGACGGTCACCCGCCGATCGTTACACACAACGCGGAACGCCTCTGTCCGCTATCAACGAGAGGCTGGGCCCATGACCGACCAGGATCACGAGACAGGGAGCTGAGATGGCCCGCGACATGCAGATCACCGTCGACTGCGCCGACCCCGCCGCGTTGGCGGCGTTCTGGGCCGAGGCCCTCGGCTACCAGGTGCAGGGCCCGCCCGGGACCTTCGCGTCCTGGGAGCAGGCGCTCGACGCGATGGGGGTGCCGCCGGAGCACCGCAACGACGCGTCGGCGGTGGTCGACCCCGAGGGCTCGCGACCGCGCCTGTTCTTCCAACGGGTCCCCGAGCCCAAGCAGGTCAAGAATCGCGTACACATCGATGTGCGGGCCGCACCCGGGCTGGAGGGTGACGAACGGATGGCGGCCCTGGAGAAGGAGGCCGAACGGCTCGCCGCGCACGGTGCCACCCGGCTCAGTCGCCACGAGCCCGCTCCCCCGCTGGGTGCCGGTCACCTCGTCATGGCCGACCCGGAGGGCAACGAGTTCTGTCTCGACTGACGCCACGTTCGCCCAGGTCACTGCCGCGATCACCGGATGCCATGCGAACATGTGTACGTGTCGCCCGGTGCCAGCATCCTGCACGCCGACCTGGACGCCTTCTACGCGTCGGTCGAGCAGCGCGACGATCCACGCCTGCGTGGCCGGCCGGTGATCGTCGGCGGGGGCGTGGTCCTCGCGGCCAGCTACGAGGCGAAGGCGCGGGGCGTCCGCAGCGCGATGGGCGGCCAGCAGGCACGCCGGCTGTGTCCGGACGCGATCGTGGTGCCGCCGCGGATGTCGGCGTACACGGCGGCGAGCCGCGCGGTCTTCGAGATCTTCCGGCAGACCACTCCGCTGGTCGAGGGGCTCTCCATCGACGAGGCGTTCCTCGATGTGGGTGGCCTGCGGCGGCTGGTCGGGCCACCGGCCGACATCGCCGCGCGGCTGCGTCGGGAGGTTCGGGAGCGGGTCCACCTACCGATCACGGTGGGTGTGGCCCGCACGAAGTTCCTGGCGAAGGTGGCCAGCGGGGTGGCGAAACCCGACGGTCTGCTGGTGGTCGCACCGGACGCCGAGACGGCTTTCCTGCACCCCCTTCCGGTCGAACGGTTGTGGGGCGTCGGCCCGGTCACCTCCGCGAAGCTGCGGGAGCACCGGATCCGTACCGTCGGCGAAGTCGCCCGGCTCGGTGAGGCCGCGTTGGTGTCGCTGCTCGGGTCCGGTGCCGGCCGGCACCTGCACGCCCTGGCGCACAACCGTGACCCACGCGCGGTGCAGGTCGGTCGCCGACGCGGCTCGATGGGTGCCCAACACGCGCTGAGCCGTACCCCGCACGCCCCGGCGGAACTGGACGCCATCCTCGCCGGCCTGGTCGACCGGGTCACCCGCCGGATGCGCGCGGCCGGGCGCTCCGGGCGCACCGTGGTGCTGCGGCTGCGCTTCGGCGACTACAGCCGGGCGACCCGCTCGCACACCATCGGCAAGGCGACCGCGGACACGACGCCGCTGCTCGCCGCCGCGCGCGCGTTGCTGCGGGCGGCGCAGCCGGAGATCGACAGTCGTGGTGTCACGCTGATCGGTGTGTCGGTGGGCAACCTGGACGACAGTCCGGTGCAGCCGGAGTTGCCGTTCCACCGCGACCCGGGCGCGGAGTTGGACGCCGCGGTCGACGCGGTCCGCGACCGGTTCGGCTCGACGGCGCTCACCCGTGCGGTCCTGCTCGGCCGGGAGCCGGGTGTCGAGATGCCGCTGCTGCCGGATTGACCGATCTGCGTGCGGTGTCCGCGCGCGAGTTGCGACAGGAGACACATCACAGCAGGTCGGCGGTTTAGCCGGCGGCCGACGGGTGACCCTTGAGGGGTACAGCCTGACAAGGGGGGACCCACCATGTCCGACGACACCAGCAACCGAGCGAGCCGCGGCGCCGAGCGCCCGCACGACGTGACCGACCCGCTGCTCTGGCAACTGGCGATCGACGTGTTGAGCGCCCACGAGCCGGACGACGAGGGTCAGTGCCGCAATCTCCAGTGCGCCGGGCAGGCCTGGCCCTGCGCTGCCCGTCAGGGTGCCGAGCATTCGCTGCGCCTGTCCCGCGGCGGGTCTGACTCCGTCGAGGTGACCGTCGACGGCGGGACCGACCTGGCACCGGCCTCTCGCTGGGGTCGTAACGCCGGCCCGGTGGCGCCTCGTCGAGCACCGAAGGCGTCCGCCTCGGCGGCGTGACCCGAACCCGACCCGGCACTCGGGCTGACCAGCGCAGCACACACGAACGCTCGGCCGGTGATCCGGCCGAGCGTTCGTGTGCCGTCGGTCAGAGGCTGAGCTTCTGACCCGGGAAGATCAGACCGGGGTCGGCCCCGATCAGCTTCCGGTTGTGCTCGTACAGCGCCTGCCAGCCGCCGGACACCCGGTGGGCGTCGGCGATCTCCGACAGGGTGTCGCCCGGCTGGACCAGGTACGTCTGGCCGCCCGACGGCGACGCGGTGCGCTCATGGTTGCGGGACGCCGGCTGCTCGCCGCGCGACGGCCGCTCCTGCCGTTCCTGCCGCTCGGTGGGCTTGGCGGTGGACTTCGTCGACTTGGCGGTGGACTTCGTCGACTTCGTGGCGGAGCCGCCCGACGAGCCGCCCTTCTTGCCGCAGGTCGGCCAGGCACCGATCCCCTGCCCGGCGAGCACCTTCTCGGCGATGGCGATCTGCTCGCCTCGGCTGGCCAGATCGGCGCGGGCGGCGTACTTCTTGCCGCCGTAACCGGCCCAGGTGCTCTGCGAGAACTGCAGGCCACCGAAGTAGCCGTTGCCGGTATTGATCTTCCAGTTACCGCCGGACTCGCACTTGGCGATCGCGTCCCAGTTGACTCCGGCCTGCGCCGGGGCGGCCGGGCCGAAGAGGGCGACAGCGCCGGTGACCGCGCCGACGGCCAGGGTGCCGACGGCGAGGCGGCGGGTGGTGACCCGTCGATGACGGGGCGTGTGAACTGACGTCATGTGAGCTTCCTCCACGCCGGCGAGGTGAGCTGTCGGGTTCGGGCCGAGGAGCCCGGCCGCACGGTGGCGGCTTCACCCCGAGGTGACGTGCACCGAGGAACGTGTGGGTCCCCCGCTCCTGCCCGGGTGACTGGGTTCCGACGGCCGGGGGCAGGATTTGGCGTTGCCGGCCGTGGTGTCCGCAGTGGCGAACCCGACCGACGTTAGGCACGGTCGGTGACGATCGCCCAACCCCTGTGAAGTTGTTCACCGGGCTACGCGGGGCGTCACCCGCAGCGGTTGCGGGCGAGTGGCCACTGTGCAGAGAGCACTGTGGACCGGTTTCGATCAGGCCCGTGGCGCAGCCAGATCACGGTGTGTCGCCGAGCGACTCGACGTGTCCGTTGGTGATCGGATGCTCGACGTCGCACGCCGAACCGGCCGGCGGGTCCCCTGGTCGGGTGGCCCACCGGCCGGGTGTCGACCGTCTACAGAGTGCGCGCCAGCCGATCGGCGAGCGTCCGGGTGAAGCGGGCCGGGTCGGCCAGCTCACCGCCCTCGGCGAGCACCGCCAGGCCGTAGAGCAGCTCTGCGGTCTCGGTCAGGGCCGCCTGGTCGCTCCCCTGCTCGTGGGCCTTACGCAGCCCGGAGACCAGCGGGTGCCCGGGGTTGATCTCCAGGATCCGCTTGGTCGGGGGCACCTCGTGCCCCATGGCCCGGTACATCTTCTCCAGGGTCGGCGTGAGGTCGTGGGCGTCGCCGACGACGCAGGCCGGTGAGGTGGTCAGTCGCGACGACAGGCGGACCTCCCGGACGCTGTCGGTCAGCGTGGTGCCGAGCCAGTCGAGCAGGCCGGCGAACTCCTGCCGCTGCTGCTCGCGCTCGGCCTCGGCCTGCTGCTTCTCCTCGTCGGTGTCCAGGTCGATCTCGCCCTTGGCGATCGAGCGCAGCGTCTTGCCGTCGTACGCGCCGACCCGCTCGACCCACACCTCGTCGACCTGGTCGGTGAGCAGCAGCACCTCGTGACCCTTGGCCCGGAAGGCCTCCAGGTGCGGCGAGTTCTCGATGGCGGCCCGGGACTCACCGGTGGCGTACCAGATGTCGGTCTGGCCGTCCTTCATCCGCGAGACGTAACCGGCCAGGTCGGTGGGCTCGGTCGCGTCGTGGGTGGAGGCCACGGAGAGGATGTCCAGCAGGGTGTCCCGGTTGTCGGTGTCGTCGATCAGCCCTTCCTTGACCACCGCGCCGAACTCGGTCCAGAAGGTGCGGTAGCGCTCGGCGTGGTTGGCCTTCAGGTCCTTGACGGTGGCGAGGATCTTCTTGACCAGGCGGCGACGGACGATCTGGATCTGCCGGTCCTGCTGGAGGATCTCCCGGGAGATGTTCAGCGACAGGTCGTGCGCGTCGACCACGCCCTTGACGAAGCGCAGGTAGGTCGGGACGAGCGCCTCGCAGTCGTCCATGATGAAGACACGCTTGACGTAGAGCTGGACGCCTCGGCGACCCTGGGGGGAGAACAGGTCAAGTGGTGCGTGGCTGGGCAGGAACAGCAGCGCCTCGTACTCGAAGGTGCCCTCGCCCTTCATGTGCACGACCTCGAGCGGGTCGGCCCAGTCGTGGCTGACGTGCTTGTAGAACTCGTTGTACTCGGCGGCGTCGACCTCGTCGCGGGGCCGCGCCCAGAGCGCCTTCATGGAGTTGAGGGTCTGCACCTCGCTGGTGGCGGCCTCGCCGTCGGCGCCGGGGCGTTCGACGGTCATCCGGATGGGCCAGGCGATGAAGTCGGAGTATCGCTTGACGATGTCGCGGACGGTCCACTCGGCGGTGTAGTCGTGCAGGTTGTCCTCGGTGTCGGCCGGCTTGAGGTGCAGGGTCACAGTGGTGCCCTGCGGGGCCTCGTCCACCGCCTCGATCGAGTACGTGCCCTCGCCGGTGGACTCCCAGCGGGTGCCGCCGGTCTCGCCGGCCTTGCGGGTGACCAGGGTGACCCGGTCGGCGACCATGAACGCGGCGTAGAAGCCGACGCCGAACTGGCCGATCAGGTCCTGCGAGGCGCGCGCGTCGGCGGATTCGCGCAGTTGGCGCAGCAGCTCGGCGGTGCCCGACTTGGCGATGGTGCCGATCAACTGGACGACCTCGTCGCGGGTCATCCCGATGCCGTTGTCCCGCACGCTGAGGGTGCGGGCGTCCTTGTCGACCTCGAGCGTCACGTGCAGGTCGTCGGTGTCGGCGACGAGGTCCTTGTCGACGAGAGTGGCCAGCCGCAGCTTGTCCAGGGCGTCGGAGGCGTTCGAGATGAGCTCCCGCAGGAAGACGTCCTTGTTCGAATAGATCGAGTGGACCACCAACTGGAGGAGCTGACGCGCCTCGGCCTGGAACTCCAACGTTTCGGCCTGGTTGCTCACACCGTCTCCCATCTCGGCTCGTGCGGGGTTTCGCGGAAAGGATACGAGTCGTCACGGGCCGGGGTGCCGCCGCGTCCGGGTCGCATTCCCGATTGAGGGGGTCGTCGGTGTGACATGGCTGACTTTGGTTAACAGAAGTCAGGTGGGATAGCGTGACCGCCATGAAGATCTCTGGAAGCACCGCCCTCGTCACCGGCGCCAACCGCGGCCTCGGCCGCCACCTGGCCGCCGAACTCCTCGCCCGCGGCGCCACCGTCTACGCCGGCGCGCGCAACCCGGACACCGTGGACCTCCCCGGCGTGACGCCGGTGCGCCTGGACATCACCGACCCCGCCTCGGTGGCCGCCGCCGCCGAGCGTGCCGGCGGCGTGAACCTGCTGGTCAACAACGCGGGTATCGACACCCGCACCGACCTCCTCGACGGCGACCTGGACCTCGTCCGGCTGGAGCTGGAGACCCACTACATCGGCACCCTGTCCACGGTCCGGGCGTTCGCGCCGGTCATCGCCGGCAACGGCGGCGGAACGATCCTCAACGTGCTGTCCGTGCTGTCCTGGGTGAACTTCCCGATGCACGCCGCCTACGGTGCCGCGAAGTCCGCCGAATGGGCGATGACCAACGCGCTGCGCCTCCAGCTCGCCGAGCGGGGCGTCCGGGTCGCCGGCCTGCACGTCGGCTACCTGGACACCGACATGGCCGCCAATGTGACCGGCCCGAAGTCCGACCCCGCGGTGATCGCCCGGCTCACCGTCGACGGCATCGAGGCCGACGCGTACGAGATCGTCGCCGACGACGTCAGCCGGCGGGTGCAGGCCGGATTCCCCGGCGGCGTGGCGGCGCTCTACCCCCAGCTCCCCTGATCCACGACGCGACGGGCCGCCGCCGGCGAACACCGGCGGCGGCCCACCCGCACGACGTACGCGGTCAGCTCGCCTGCAACGCCACGTCGTCGAGCACGAAGCTGGTCTGCAACGACGAGTCCTCGGTGCCGGTGAACCTCAGGGTGACCGTCTGACCGGCGAACCCGGCCACGTTGAAGCTGCGCTGGGTGTAGCCGGCAGCCGCGTTCAGATTCGAGTACGTCGCCAGCGTGGTGGAGCCCACCTGCACGGTGAGCCGGTCGTACGCCGTGGAGCCGGTGGTCTCGGCGGTGTCGATGTGCAGCCAGAACGACAGCGTGTAGCTGGCACAGCCGGCCGGCAGCGTCACCGACTGCGACAGGCTCTCCGTGCTGGAGCTGCCGTTGCCGCCCAGCCACGCCTTGTACGACCCGGTCCTCGCAGGCTGGCTGCTGGAATTGGTGATCACGCCGGAGGACGCGGTCCACGGGGTGCTGCCGCTCTCGAAGCCGCCGTTCCCGATCACCTGACCGCCGGTGCAGGTCGGGGTGCCGCCGCTCACGGCGAGCTGCCACAACGCGTACGCGACGCCGTCGGCCGCCCGGTTCAGCACGGTGGCGCTGACGTTGGCGGTGGTGTCGCAGGACCGGTGGTAGCAGGGGTCGTACGCGGCGTTCGCGGTGCCGCCCCACTTGGCCGCCTGGGCGCTGGTCTTGCGGGCGCTGGCGCCGGCGGCGTAGCCGGAGGTGGGGATGCCGGCCTGCTGGAAGTAGTAGTCGTCGGAGCGGCCCTGACCCTCGACGTTCTCCTCGGGTTGCAGACCCAACGAGTCCCAGTACGCCTTCAGCGGCGCCGCCGTGGTCGAGGTGACCCGGTTGATGAAGTAGCCGCCGTTGACCGAGCCGACCATGTCGAAGTTGTAGTAACCCTTGATGTAGCCGCGCTGCGTGGAGGTGAGCGAGTTGACGTAGAAGCGGGAGCCGTTGAGGCCCTGCTCCTCGTCGGTCCACCAGGCGAACCTGACCTTCTTCGTCATGGTCGGGTTCTGCGCGGCCAGGACCAGCGCGTTCTCCAGGAGGGTCGCCGAGCCGGTGGCGTTGTCGTTGATGCCGGGGCCGGCCGAGACGCCGTCCAGGTGGGCGCCGAACATGACCACCTGGTCGGTCGGGCCGCCCCGCCACTCCGCGATGAGGTTGTTCGACGGGTACCGGCAGCTGGAGCAGTACTGCTCGCTGACGGTGTAGCCGGCAGACTGCAGTCTGTTCTTGACGTAGGTGAGCGAGGCCGTGTAGCCGGCCGAGCCGGCCCGCCGGTTACCGCCGTTGTTGGTGGCGATGCTGCTGAACTGGGCGAGGTGGGCTTGGACGTTGCTGACCGAAATGTCCGGTGCGGCCATCGCGGCGACGGTGGCGGCGATCGGCCGGGCCATCGTCGTCACGGTCGTGGGCGACGCGACCACCGGCTGTGCGGCCAGCGCCACCGTCATCCCGGCGAACACGGCGAGCGCGACTACCGCGCTCAGCGTTCTGCCTCTCATGGGGGCTCCTCGGGGAGTTGAAGGGATACCCGAGACACTTACAGATGTCGATGCAATGAGCATCGGTCGTTCGTCCCGAACCACCGACGGTTCGACGGTGGGTACCGGCGTCGGCACAGGTGAGTAGAGGTGCCAGGATGGGTAGGTAACGCCAGCAGGGGTCGTCGGGCCCGGAACGGGGGGCTTGCGATGGGGCCGGGTCGAGCGTGACACGACCCAGCATTGACCTGTTCAGCGGCGGTGGCGACACCGGTCGGCTGATGGCCGGGCTGGACTGGACCCGTACGCCGCTCGGCCCGGTCGACGGGTGGCCGCAGAGCCTGCGGGTCGCGGTCCGGCTGGTCCTCTCCTCCCGTTACCCCATGCTGCTGCTCTGGGGCGAGGAGTTCTCCCAGCTCTACAACGACGCGTACTCCACGCTGATCGGCGACAAGCACCCCGCCGCGCTCGGCGGCGACGTACGGGTGACCCTGGCCGAGGGCTGGGACGTGCTCGCCCCGCTGATCCAGCAGGCCATGACGACGGGGGTGGCCAGCTGGGTCCCGGCCCTGCGGCTGCTGCTGGAGCGGGCCGGCTACCGCGAGGAGGCATACTTCAACGTCTCGCACGCCCCGGCCCGGGACGACGACGGCCGTACCGTCGGCGTGTTCACCGTGTGCAGCGAGGTCACCGAGCAGGTCGTCGGCGAACGCCGGCTGCGGCTGCTGCGCGACCTGTCCGTCCTCGGAGACGGTCGCACCGTCGACGTGGACGCGACCGGCGCCCGGTTGATCGAGACGATCGGCGGTCACCCGTTGGACGTCCCGTTCGCCGCCATCTACCTGCGCGACGGCGCGTCCCTGCGGCGGCTCGCCCGCACCGGCGGCGGCCAGGGCACACTGCCGGACACCGTCGACCTGGCCGACCCGGGCCCGGTCGCCCACGCCTGGGGGCTGCCGGACGCCGCCGAGGGTCGTCCGGCCCAGGTCTCCGACGTCACCGACCGGATGACACTGCCCGCCGGCGCGTGGGACGACCCCGTCCACACCGCGCTGGCGCTGCCACTGCCCTCCGGCGACGAGGACCAACCGCTCGGTGTCCTGCTGGCCGGGGTCAGCCCGAGCCGACGGCTCGACGAGGCGTACCGGTCCTTCCACCAACTCCTGGCGCAACAGGCCTCCCTGGCGTTGCGCAACGCCCAGGAGCACGAGGAGGAGCGGCGCCGGATCGAGGCGTTGGCCGAACTGGATCGGGTGAAGACGGACTTCTTCGCCAACGTCAGCCACGAGTTCCGTACTCCGTTGACACTCATGCTCGGCCCGCTGGCCGACGCCCTCACCGACACCACCGCGCCCCTGGCGGCCGTGCAGCGGGAGCGGGTGGAGACCGCGTGGCGCAACGCCACCCGACTGCTGACGCTCGTCAACAGCCTGCTCACCTTCTCCAGCCTGGAAGCCGGTCGCGCTCGCAGCGATGCCCGAACTGTCGACCTGTCCGCGCTCACCGCTGAGCTCGCCGGCGTGTTCCGGGCCGCCGTCGAACGAGCCGGACTGGCCCTGGAGGTGGTCTGCCCTCCGCTGCCACGGCCGGTCACGATCGACCCCGTCAACTGGGAACGCATCGTCACCAACCTGCTGTCCAACGCCCTGAAGTACACGTTCATCGGCCGGATCCGGGTCAGTTTGGACGCCGACGACGAGGAGGTACGCCTCACCGTCGCGGACACCGGCATCGGCATCGCCGAGCAGGACCTGCCGAAACTCTTCGAACGCTTCCACCGGGTGCGGGGCACCCGCTCGCGCAGCCACGAGGGCACCGGCATCGGCCTGGCCCTGGTGAACGAGCTGGCCCGACTTGAGGGCGGCGAGGTGCGGGTGACCAGCCGGGTGGGTGTCGGCAGCACCTTCACCGTGGTGCTGCCCTGGTCGGCGACACGCCGCAGCGCGGTGGCCGACCCGCCGGCGGAACGCCGGGGTGACGCGGCCCGCGCCGCCGTGCAGGAGGCGGCCGGCTGGCTCGCCGAGGCGAGCGACAACCCGACCGAACCGGAGCACACCTCCGGGCCGGCCGCGGACGAGCTGGCCGGCGCACGGATCCTGGTCGCCGACGACAACACCGACATGCGGGCGTACCTCAGCAGGTTGCTGACCGGGCAGGGCTGGCGAGTGCGGGCCGTCACCGACGGCCGGCAGGCCCTCGACGAGGTCCACCGCGAACGGCCCGACCTGGTCCTCACCGACGTGATGATGCCGGTGCTGGACGGTTTCGACCTGCTACGCCGGCTCCGCGCGGACCCGGCGACCCGGGCGCTGCCGGTGCTGGTGCTGTCCGCCCGTGCCGGCGGTGAGGCCAGCGTGGAGGGCCTCGGCCTGGGCGCCGACGACTACCTGGTCAAGCCGTTCGCCGCGGCCGAACTGATCGCCCGGATCCGGGCCGCCATCCGCCGGGCCCGCGACCGTCACGACCCGGTCGGCACGTGGACGGGCGACACCCCACCGGCCCACGCTGGTGCGGTCGCGGCGGTCCCGGAGCCGACGGCCGAGGACGGAGGAACGGCGGTCGGCGTCGCCACCGGCAGGTCGGACGGCGGCGCGTCCACGCGCGATGCCGCCGTGGCCGATCGGGACGGCACCGGCGACGTCCTGGACACCAACTGGACGTACCCCTCCGCGCCCACCTCGGCGGCGCTGATGCGCGGAGATGTCCGACGGACGCTGCGCGACCTCGCTGTCGACCCGGACGTGCTGGAGGACCTGCTGCTGGCCGCGTCCGAGGCGGTGAACAACGCCGTCGAGCACGCACAGCGGCCCAGCCGCCCGGAGGTACGGGTACGGGTCCAGGTGGGTGACGGTCTGGTCCGGATCTCGGTGCGGGACTTCGGCACCTGGCGGGACCGGCGACCGGCGATGGACCGGGGCCGCGGCGCACTGCTCATGAACGCCTACGGCGACGTACGGCTGGTCTCCACCACCGCGGGGACGACGGTGACGATCGAACGCCGGCTGGACGACCCGGCCTGAGTGGCCGGCCCGAGGTCACCAGCCGTCGGCGTCAGAGCTGACCACCGGCGGCGTCGCGGGCGATGATGCCGTCGAGCCGCTCCCCCGGGGTCAGCACCGTCGGATCGAACCAGAAGATCACCACCTGCTTGTCGACACTCCACCGGGCCAGGCGGGCGTCGACCTGCCGCCCGTCCACAGTGCCGATGACGCGGTGGGCGGGGCCGACGAAGTAGCCGAAGGTGGGCACCTGCCTGGTCGACGGACGCTCGTCGTAGCCGATCTGGTGGAACCCGGGGCTCCGGTCGGCCCCCTCCACGTCGTTGACCAGGATGTCCGTGGTCAGCATGCCGTCCGGGAGGCGTCGACCGGCCGCCAGCCCGATGGTCACCTTCGGTGCGGCGGGCACGGACACCCGAACGACGTAGTACACCCGCTGCTCGGTGCCGTACCGCACCTTGCTGTCGATCACCTGGCCCAGCGGCTTCGGGGACGGCACGTCGCCCGCCGATGGCGGAGGGGTTGGCTCCGTCGACCTCGCCAGCGTCGGCGGAGAACCGGACGGTGTCGGGGCGACGGCCACCGGCGGTGGGCGATCGGCCGTCGGCGCAACACCGGTCCGGGCGTCGACCGCCACCACGACGACGGCGGCCAACCCGGCGGCGAGCGTCGCCGCCCCGGCTCCGGCAACCCGCCGGCGGGTACGCAACCGTCGCCCATCGCGCATCACGGCGGCCAGGTCGAGGACGGTGTCGGGGCGCTCGGTCGCCCGCATGGCGTGGCGGAGCTGCTCCAGCTCGCTCATCGGCGCGCCTCCTCGTCGGCGTGCCGCGGCGCCGCGGCGCGTAGTTTCTGCAGGGCCCGCGAGCTGGTGCTCTTGACCGTGCCCACGGATACGGCGAGTTCCCGGGCCACCTGCGCCTCCGGTAGGTCGAAGTAGTAGCGCAGCACGACGATGGCCCGCTCCCGAGGGCTGAGCGCGCGGAGGATGCCGATCAACCAGCGCCGGATGGTTACCTCGTCGGCCACGTCTGCGCGCCGTTGCTCCGGCACCTCGTCGGTCGCGTACTCGCGCATCGGCCGGCGCCACCCGTCCACCAGGTGATTGACCAGGGTGCGGCGGGCGTATCCGTAGGCGTCGTCGTCGTGGACCCGCGACCAGGACGCGTACGTGCGGGCAAGGGCGGTCTGCGCGGCGTCCTCGGCCAGGTGGTGATCGCCGGTCATCAGGAACGCGGCGTGCACGAGCCGCGCGGACGCCGCCCGCGCGAACTCGACGAACTCCGCGTCGCCCCGCGCCACCGTGAACCTCCCCCGTGCCACACCGCTATGGACGGGTCAGGTCGGCGAAAGGTTGAGCGGTGGGTCACATCAACTTTTCGCCACGGTCACCCGTCTTCTCCTCCGCGCCGCCGCCGAAGGCTGCGCGAGGGGAGAGACATGTCGACGAAGGTTACCCACCGATGGCGTTCCGCCTCGGCGACGCTGCTACTGGCGGTGGCGCTGCTCACCGGATGCGGACTGCCGGCCGACTGGCGGCCTGCGAACGACCCCGTCGCCGCCGGGCCGTCGCCCGACGGGCCCCTCGCGCCGGTCGCCACCGGCGGACCGACCGGGGTCGTCGACGTGGTTCCCAGTTCGGTGCCTGTCGTCCCGATCAGCTATCCCGCCTCCGGCGGGAACCGGTGGGTGACGGCGCCCGCGGAGGCGGCACCGGCGCGGACCGGCCGTGGCAGCTTGATGCGGTACCGCGTCGCCGTGGAACGCGACATCCGGGGCCTGCCGGTGGAGGACATCGCCACAGTGATCACCAAGACCCTGAACGACCCACGCGGTTGGACGGCTGGCGGGGCCTGGCGACTGCGCCGGGTGGGTGCCGGCGATCCGACCGACTTCACCATCTACCTGGCCACTCCCGGCACCCGTGACACTCTCTGCCAGGACCAGCCGGAGGGCTACACCTCGTGCCGCAACGGTGGTCGCGTGGTGCTCAACGTGGCGCGGTGGGTCAAGGGGGTGCCCGGGTACGGGGCGAGTCTCGCCACCTACCGGGAGTACATGGTCAACCACGAGGTGGGGCACAAACTCGGGTTCGGCCACGAGCGGTGCCCCGGGCGGGGCCGACCCGCGCCGGTGATGCAGCAACAGACGCTGGGTCTGCACGGCTGCACCGCTAACGCCTGGCCGTACCCGCAGGGCAAGGTCCGCTACAGCGGGCCGGTCGGGGCGTACGACGACAGGATCCCGCGTCGCGAGGGCGCGTATTCCGCGCACTGAGCCTGATCGAACGGGGGGGGCGCCTCAGGTGCGGCGGCCACGTTCCTGAGCCAGGCGCTCGTCCAGCCTGCCCAACTCGTAGATGGCGTTGAGGCTGGTCGGCAGGCGGCTGACGTTGTCCGGCGCGGGTTCGGGATCAGGAGTGGGAGCGGGGGACGGGGCCGGCACCGGCGCCGCGGAGGGGCCCGGGGCGCGGCGCCGCAGGAACAGCAGGGCCAGCACCACCAGGACGCCCAGGAGGAGCAGGTAGGACACGGGCGGCCACCGGTCGCGGGCGGAGTCGGCCGGCGGAGCGGCGACCGGAGCGGGGGCGTCCGCGTCGCGCACGGGCACCCCGGCCTCGCGGCTGCCCGTGCTCCCGCCGCCATCGGGACGGGCGGGTGCGACGACGGGTGCCGCCGGAGGTCGGGCACCGGCCGACGAAACGACGGGCGGGGTGATGGCGGTGGGTGCCGCGGAGCTGGGGCGGGGGGTGGCGGCTGGTGGACCGGGCGTGGACGGCGGGGCCGGGGTGACGCTCGGCGGGCGGTCGCCGTCCAGCAGGTCGTCGACGATCCGGCCGACACCGCCGAGGAGTTCGCCGACCGGACCCGGGGTGGCCGACGGCGACGGCGTGGGCGCGAGGGCGAGGGTCAGCACGAGGGCGAAGACGGCAGGCACGAGGGCCACCTCCGGTGTGTCGATGTGCCAGGCACCGTACCGCAGTGTGGGACCGGGTGGGTGACGCTGCCACGCCGGAGGCGGGGACGTGGTGCGTACCCGCCTCCGGCGTCTCCCATGGTCAGACCGGCAGGCCGCCGACCTGGGTCGAGATCCACGATCGGATCGAGGGCAGGTCGACGTAGATGGACGGGCCGGTGGCGCAGGTGGAGTTGTTGTTGCCGGCCCGGCTGGTCGCGCCGATCAGGTTCCACACCCCGTTGACGCGGCGTACCTGCGGACCGCCGGAGTCGCCGTAGCACGCGCCGGAGTTGCCGTTGGTGTTGTTGGTGCAGATCTCGTACGGGCCGTTGATGCCGGAGCACCGGCTGTCGGCCACGATGGACGTGTCCAGCTCGTTGGCGACCGTCGGGGCGGAGCCGCAGCCCCGAGGTGCGCAGGTCTGGCCCCAACCGATGATCCGGGTGGCCGTGCCGACCGCGCCCGACGTGCTCGGGATCGGGGCCGGGGCGTAGGTGACGGAACTGGCCAGTTGCAGCAGCTTCACGTCGACGCTCGGGTGGTTGACCGCGCGGGTCACCCGCACCACGGTGCCGCCGCTGGTGCGGTTGATGCTGCCCACCCGTACCGAGGACGGCGTCGAGCAGTGCTTGGCGGTGACCGCCCAGTTGCCCTTGATCAGGGTGCCGGTGCAGCCGGAGACGTACACCATGAAGGGGTAGTTCTCCGAGGCCGGACGGCCGCCGACCACCAGCGGCGCGACGTCGGAGGAGGTGCCGTCCCAGGTGTACGTGGTGGTGCCGGCCGGTGCGGCCAGGCTGCCGGCGAACAGCGAGTTCACCCGGCTCGCCTCCGCCGAGCTGGGGTTCGCGTTGCGGCAGGAAACCGGGGCGCTGCTGCCGGACATCAGGTCGGAGCAGAGGCCGGTACGCCGGTCCGGAAGGCCCAGGATGTGACCGAGTTCGTGGGCGGCGATGCGGTTGCGGTCGTAGCCCTGGTTGACGGCCGTGCGCCCCATCCAGATCCGCCCCGAGCCGAGGCCGGTCGGCTGCGCCCGGGGCCAGCCGTCGTCGACGTAGATGGTGATGCTGGCCGGGGTGCCGGCCAGCAGCCGGACGTTGCCGACCCGGCTGTTCCAGATCTGTGCGGCCTGGTCGAAGTTGGTGCGGAACTCGCCGGTCCGGCTCGCGTCGTAGTAGACGGTGCGGACGGCGGCGGCCGGCGCGCCGGTGGTGAGCTGCACCCCGGCTGCCGCCAGGGTCGCCGCGAGCATGGCCAGCGCCACACGTCGCAGTTGTCGTCGGAACATCACGCACTCCCCTGCGGTCGTCCGGCGACCAACGGTCACCGGTCATTGAGATGTGTCGATGCTAGGCCGTGAGTGGTCGGCGACTGTCATAGCGGAAGCGTCATACCGGCGCGGGCGATGGCTGTTACGCAGCGGTTACGCCGCAGCGAAGCGCCCGTGCCGGGGCGGGACGACGGTAACGGCAGAGGGCCACCGGCAGCGTCGCCGCGACGTGACCCCGAGGATCGAACGGAGGGACCACGATGAGGATCACCAGCGCACTGGCCGCGGTGGCGGTCGTCCTCGCCGGACTGGTGGCCGGCGTGGGCAGCAGCAGCGCGGCGGGCAGCAACAGCGCGGCGGCCTACTGCGGGATCACCTGGGGCAGCGCGGAGAAGTCAGCCGGCACGCTGAGCGACGCCCCGTTGACCGAGGTACGCACCGGCCGGCACGACTGTTACGACCGGGTCGTGTTCGAGTTCGCCGGGCCGGTCGACGGTTACGCCATCGGCTACGGCGAGACCTGGACCGAGGGCGAGGGGTTGGCGTTGTCGCCGTA
Source organism: Micromonospora sp. WMMD967 (assembly GCF_029626165.1). Taxonomy (NCBI): domain Bacteria; kingdom Bacillati; phylum Actinomycetota; class Actinomycetes; order Micromonosporales; family Micromonosporaceae; genus Micromonospora; species Micromonospora sp. WMMD967. Next base: position 4,574,239 of record NZ_JARUBK010000001.1, on the reverse strand, counting down.
CACCGCCGGGGGTGCCCTGCTGCGGGTCTCGCTGCGGGCCCCGGCGTACGACGACGCGCACGAGGGCACCGTGCCCTACGCGGTCGGTGAGCACGTCGCGAACCTGCTGCGCTACCCGACGGTGCGGGACGTCGTCTTCGGCGGCAGCTTCGAGGGCTACAGCACCTTCGCGGTGGGTGTTCGGGCGCGGTTGCCGTTCCGCGTGCTCGTGCTCACCGGACCGGGCACGCACAGCCGGATCGTGCTCGACGTCGCGCACCAGTGGTGACCTGCTGAGGCGGTGACGGTCGCGGACGTCTCGGCGGGGGGCCGACGTGGTGGCGCTTCCCGCCGGCCTCGGCCGGCGGGAAGCGCGGGTCCCCGTTTCACAGATCGTCGGGCCACCAGTGCGGATCCAGGCTCTTGCCGTGGCCTTGCGGGCAGCGTCCGTAGCCGGTGCTGGACACGTTCCAGTGCTGGCGGCAGTAACGCCCTGGCCAGCAGATATTCAGCCACACGTGCGGCAACACGCCTGCGCGTCCCGGATCGGGTACGCGACCGACCAGGGTCTTGCCTCACCGGAGGCCGCCGGTGAACCTTAATCCACGGACACCGATCTGGTCGTCCGGAAGCGCGGCATGACCGGAGGAATGCGGTGCACCCGTTACGGGCAGGTCGTCAGCGGGGAGTCTGCTGCGTGGTGGCCGCCGCCGGTTACGGCAAGACCACAGCCCTGCGCCGCTGGTTTCCCGTCACCGGTTCCCGCTGGTGCCGAGGGGACGAGGGACCCGTACGCCACCTCGTCGCCGACGCCGTCGCGGCCGGCGACCGCGTGGTCGTGGTCGACGACCTGCCGCCGACCTCGGCGGAGCACCTGCACCTCCTGCTACAGGAGGTCGGGCGGTGGGCGGACGACGTCACGGTCGTCCTCGCCTCGCGGTGGCCGATGCCGGTGCCAGCCACCCGCCTGCTCGGCAGCGGTCTCTGGACCGAGCTGGGCCCCGCCGACCTGGCGCTCTCTCCGGACGACGTCGCCGACCTGCTCGCCGAGGAGTACGGCCTCTCCACGCCGGACCTCGCCGACCGGGTGTACGCGGCGACCGGCGGCTGGCCGGCGCTCGTCCATCTGTCCGCCGAGACCCTGCGGCTGGGCGGGGTGCTGACCGGGCCACTCGCCCCGAGCCTCAGCGAGCCCGGCGGGCCGATCGCGCGGTACGTCACCGACGAGGTGCTCGCCGCGCTCCCGGCGGACGCGAGCCGGCTGCTCCGCCAGGTCGGTGCGCTGACGCCGGTGACCGTGGGGCTGTGCCGCGCCCTCGGCCACCGCGGCGCCGCGCGCATCGTCGACGAGCTGCGTCGCACCGGTCTGCTGACCCGACCGGCCTGGGCGGCGGCCGGTCCGGGCGCACCGACGCCGGAGGAGCACCTCGTGCCGATCGTCGTCGAGACCGCCCGGCACGGGCACCGAGCGCCGACCGCCGACTGGGTCCGCACCACGGCCGCCGCCGCAGCAGCGTGGTACGACGAGCACGGCCCCCCGGTCGCCGCCGCCCGCGAGTACCTGCGCGCCGGGGACCACGCGGCGGGCGCCCGGGTGCTCGACGCGCAGGGCGATCGGATGATCGCGGCGGGTCGCTCTTCCACGGTGATCGAACTGGTCCGCATGGTGCCGGACCGGCACCGCAGCCGGCGGCTGCGCCTTCTGCTCGGCGACGCGTTGCGCACCCTCGGCGACCTGGGCGCGGCCACCCGCGAGTACGACGCCGTCGCCGAGGAGGACTGGGACGCCGGCCTCGCCTGGCGGATGGGCCGGATCCACTACCAGCGGGGTGACGCCCGGGCGGCCCTGGCGACCCTCGGCCGGCCGCTCGCCCGGCCCGCCCCGCCCGCCGATCGGGCGCTACTGCTCGCCTGGACCGCACACGCGCACCTGCTGGCCGGCGACACCGAGACCGCCACCGACCACGCGCGGCAGGCGCTGGCTGCCGCGACCAGCGCCGGGCAGGACGACGTACTGGCCACGACCCACCTCAGCGTCGCCCTGTGCCTCAGTGTCGCCGGCGACAGCGCGGGCAGCGAGGAGCACTTCGCCCTGGCACTGCCGATCGCCGAACGCACCGGTGACGTCCTGCTGCTCACCCGCATCCACACCAACCGTACGCACCAGTTCCTGCGAACCGGCCGCTTCGCCGAGGCGCTGACGATGGCCGAGCGATCGGCCCGGTATGCCGCACTGGCCGGCGCGCCCAGTCTGCGCGCCATCGCCACCAGCAACGAGGCGGAAGCGCTGGCGATGCTCGGCCGGTACGACGAGGCGGTGCAGCGGTACCAGGCGGCGCTGGCGTTCTACCAGCAGAAGGGCTCCCGCCGGTTCATCCACGCGCTACTCGGACTGGGTGAGCTGTACCGCCGGCGGGGCTGGCGCGAGCAGGCGCGCGCCGCCTACGAGGAGACGATCCGGGTCACCGAGGAGACCGGCAACGCGCACGTCCTGGTGGCCGCGCTCGCCGGGCTGGCGCTGGTGCGACTCGACGACGATGTGCCGGCGGCGGCGCAGCACGCCGACCGGGCCGCCCGGGGCGTCGCGGACGAGATCGTCGTGCCCGCACTGCTGGCCCAGGGCTGGGTGGCGCTCCGGATGGCCGCGCCCGACCGGGCCACCACGCTCGCCGGCGACGCGGCCCGCATCGCGCGCGGTCAGGGCGACCTGGCCGGGTTGGCCGACGCGCTCGAACTGCGGGCCGCCGCCGAGCAGGACCTCGGGCGGGCCCGTGCGGCGCTGCGCGAGGCGTACGCGATCTGGACTCGGGCCGGTGCGACGATCGAGGCGGCCAGGCTGCTGGTCGTACTCGGGCGGTTGCCCGGGGCCGACATCGACGATCGACTGGCCGGCCTTCTCGCGGGCGAGCAGGTCGCTCTCGCCGGAGCCCTGGTGGATCGGACGGCGAGCAGTTCCGGCGGCTGGGCGCCCGGCACCGGCCCGATCTACCAGCGGGTCGTGATCCGGGCCCTCGGCCGGTTCGAGGTGCACCTCGACGGCCACCCGGTGCCGGCCTCGCAGTGGCAGTCCCGCAAGGCGCGTGACCTGGTACGGATCCTCGTCGCCCGGCGCGGCCGCCCGGTGCCGCGAGGCGAGCTGTGCGAACTGCTCTGGCCGGACGACGACCCGGATCGCACCGGGCACCGGCTGTCGGTCCTGCTCTCGATCGTCCGCGGGGTGCTCGACCCGACGAAGACGTTCGCCCCCGACCACTTCCTGGTCGCCGATCACGCCTGCATCGCGCTCGACGTCGGCCGGTTGCGGGTGGACGTCGAGGAGTTCCTCGCGCACGTCGCGCACGCGCGGCGCCTGGTGGAGCGGGGGGCGCTGGCGGAGGGGCGGACGGTGCTGCTGGCCGCCGACCGGCTGTACCGCGCCGACGCGTTCGAGGACGAGCCGTACGCCGACTGGTCCGGCCCGCTGCGCGAGGAGGCGCGGGCGGCGTACCTCGGCCTGCTGCGCATGCTGGCCCAGGTCAGCCGAGCCACGGCGGGACCGGCGGCTGCGGTGACGTACCTGTTGCGGCTGCTGGAACGGGATCCGTACGACCAGCCGGCGCACCGGGCGTTGGTGCGCACGCTGGCCGCCGGTGGTCAGCACGGCGAGGCACGCCGGGCCCTCGCCCGGTACCGCGAGGCGATGACCGCCATCGGAGTGCACCCGCCGGACGAGATCATCCTCGCGCCCGGTCGTCCGGGTCGGCAGCAGCCGCAGGCCGTCGATCACCGGGGCTCGCCGGCCGCCGCCAACGGCCGGAGGGATCCGGCCCCCGACCGTGGGCGTTGACGGCGGGGCCGCTGCCGGCGGCGGGAGACCGCGCCCCGACCGGGTTCGTCGGCGTGCGACCGGCGGCCGATCAGTGGAAGACGGCCGACTCCAGGGCGGACACGGTGAGCGAGCCTGCACCGTCCCCCTCTGCGTCGTCCCGGGCTGCGGCCGCCCCCGGTAGCTGACTCGCCCGGACGGCCTCGGCGCCCGCCTGACGAAGGGTCGCGCTGGGGAGAAGCGCGCTGAGGAAGAAGGGACCCGCCCCCGTCACGCGCGCGCCGACCCCGTACACGTGGGCGTTCGGGCCGGCATCGGCGGTGACGACCGTCTTCGGCCACGTGCCGTCGTGCCCGCTGGCGGCCTCGACGCGGACGCCGGGCGGCCCGGTCGGTTGAGTGGGCTCCTTGCAGACGCCGACGGCCGTGAGACTCGCCGGCTCGGCGGGCCCGCCGGCGTGCACCCGTACCGTCCGCAGTCCGGGGCCGAAGGCGACCTCGTCGACGTACGTCTGGTCCACCGGTCCTTCGAGACGGAAGCCGGTGCCGACCAACAGTGTGTCGCCCGGGCAGCTCACCTCCGCCGTCGACGCCGATCCGACAGTGGCCGTCGCCCGCACCGGTGGGCTCGTCGACGAGTCGCAGGTGGCGTAGGCCACCACCGACCATGCGCTCGCATGCCCCGTCCGGGCTGTCGCGGTGACGGTCACCGACGTCAGCTCCGGGTCAGGCTCCATCGCGGTCAGCACCACCCCGCCGTTTCCGTTCACGATCCGAGCGCCCGCCGCGAAGACGGAGCGCGCCCCCGGACAGGTCGCGGTGGCGACCTTGGTCACGCTTCCGTCGCTGTCGCTCGCCCGCTCGGCCCGTACCGGTGCGAGCCCTCCCGCGTGGGCGGGCCGGCCCGGTGCGGCCGCCCCTGCTGTCGTACCCAGCGCGACGGCGACGGCGCCCGCCGCCGTCCGTCGTGCGATGTCCACAGTGCGCATGTCGCTCCCTCGCTCTCGCCGGTCCACTCTGGCCGGGCATCACCATGGTCCGGGCGGACCTCAGGGTGGCGTCATGGTGCGCCCGCGCCGATTCGCCACCCGGAGCGGATCGTGACGCGACCCTGAGGTCCCTGCCGAGACTCGATGTCGGACGCCGCGCAGTGGCCGCGGCGCGATCGAGGAGGAAGACATGCGGATCAGCAGAACGGCGACCCGGCTCCTGGCGGTGCCCCTGGTGGTGTGTGCACTCGGGCTGATCGGGGCGAACCCGGCGCAGGCTGCGGTGCGGACCGACCGGTTCTCCATCACCGAGCGGCACTTCGACTTCGGCGACGGCGACCTGGGCAACATCTCCGGGGATCCCAAGGCCGACGGCCGGCTGGAGTGGGATCTCGTCAACGGCACCTGGGAGCCTCGGCTGCTCGGGCGCATCTACATCAACAACGCGTCCGGCGAGTGCGTCCGGGTACAGATGGTCATCACCTACCAGAACGGCGTGGTGGTGACCTACACCGACAACGCGTCGGAATTCTGCGCCCCGAACGGGAGGACCTGGTACAACGACGTCGACTTCACACCGGTCAGGTCGCCCTACGTCGCGAGCGTCGTCGTCAGGCTGCAGAGCGCACCGGCGGGCGGGTGGTCGTTCGCGACCGAGGGAGCGTCGGCGCCGTACTTCACACCGTGATGGCTGCCCTAGGCGTGTCCGGTCATCGGATGACCCGGTAGGCACCTCGTCGATCATGGAGTTGTGGTGGCGGCATAGCCGCCAGGAGTGCCCATACCGGGCACCACAACTCCATGATCGACGCAGCGGGGTGACGGTCGAGGATCCCGAGCGTCAGGCCTGGTCGGATGCCCCTGCGGTTGCTTCGTCGGTCAGGTGCCAGACCTCACGCATCGGAGCCCACCAGTCCCCCGAGCCGGGCTCGGCGATCGACTCCTGACACGGGTCGGTCAGCTTCCACCACTCCTGCGTCTGCGGGTCGGCGGCGATGAACCGCAGGTCGGCCTCGTAGTCGTCACCGACGTACTCGTAGTAGCCGAAGAGCAGGTCGCCGTGGAGGAAGATGGTGTAGTTGCGGAAGTTGGCGTCGCGCAGCGTCTGCTCGACGCTCGGCCAGACCTCGGCGTGCAGTCGCAGGTAGGTTTCCCGCTGGTCCGGGCGGAGTCGGATCACGCAGCCATGACGTTGCACGTCGTGCCCTTTCGTGTGAGCTGATCGAGGGGTGCCGAAATCATCTGACCATAGCGGTTGGACGGTGCTTCGCAGAGGAGCTGCCTGGTCTCTGGGATCAGCCGTTCCGGCAGGCTGCGCAGCGTGGCGACGGGTCTACCCTCAGGTGATGGAGGGCCGCGTGCTGGTGGTCGAGGACGACGCCTCCATCCGGGAGGTCACCGTCCTCGGGCTGCGCCGCGCCGGCTTCCGGGTCGAGGGCGCCGTCGACGGACGGCAGGCCCTGGCGGCCTGGCGGGCCCGCCCCGTGGACCTGATCGTGCTCGACATCATGCTGCCCGTTCTGGACGGCCTGGAGGTCTGCCGGGAGATCCGGCGGACCAGTCAGGTGCCGATCCTCATGGTGACCGCGCGCACCGACACCATCGACGTGGTGGTCGGGTTGGAGTGCGGCGCCGACGACTACCTCCGTAAGCCCTTCGACCTGCCCGAGCTGGTGGCCCGGGTCCGGTCGGTGCTGCGTCGGGTGAGCGCACCGGTCCCGTCGACGCTCATCGAGGTCGGCGACCTGGAGATCGACCCCGGCGGCTTCGTGGTCCGCCGGCACGGCCGCGAGGTGGCGTTGACCACCACCGAGTTTCGCCTGTTGCTGGAGCTGGCCCGTCGACCCGGCCAGGTCTACACCCGGGATCTGCTGCTGCATCTGGTCTGGAACCACGACTTCCTGGGCGACTCCCGGCTCGTCGACGTGGCAGTGCAACGGCTACGCGCCAAGGTCGAGGAGGACCCGGCGCGGCCACGGCTGGTCCAGACCGTGCGTGGCGCCGGCTACAAGTTGTCGACGGATTGACGGGAGGGACGGCGATGGCCGGACGCGCGGTGCCCCCGGGCCGCCTGCGGCGCCGGCTGACCGTCGCGTTCATCCTGGTCGCCGGGGTCTCGGCCGGGCTGCTCGCCGGCGGGACCGGGCTGCTGCTGCGGCAGTCCTGGTGGGACGCGTCGCTGCGGGAGGCCGCCGCCGACGCCCGCTACCAACTCGTCCTGGCCGGGCAGTTCGTTCCACTGACCGACCAGCGCGGCGCCGATCTGCTCACCAGCTTCGAGGCCAGTGGCCGACACGTCGTGCTCGTCGACGGCCCGTCCCGCGCCTCGCACCCCGCGTACGCCCCGGCGCTGGGCACCGGGTTACGGGCCACGGTCGCGGCCGGGCAGCTCGGCTACCAGCGCTCCGCCCCGGCGGAGCGGCCCCGGCTGCTCGTGGTCGGTGGGCGCATCCCCGGCTCGACCGCCGAGTTGTACGTCCTCACCGTGGAGGACGACGTCGCCACCGACCTGGGTCAACTGCGTACCGCCCTGGTGGCGGGCTGGGTGCTCGTGGTGCTGCTCGCCGCCGGGGTCGGTCACGCGCTGGCGCGGCGGACGTTGGAGCCGGTGGGCCGGGCCAGCCGGGCTGCCCGAGCGCTCACCGAGGGCCTGCTCGCCACCCGCCTGCCGGTGCGCGGGCGCGACGAGTTCAGCGTCTGGGCGGCGACGTTCAACGAGATGGCCGAGGCACTGGAGTCGAAGATCGGGGCACTGTCGGCCGCGCAGGCCCGCGAGCGGCGGTTCACCGCCGACGTCGCGCACGAGCTGCGTACCCCGGTGACCTCGTTGGTGGCGGCGGCGTCGCTGCTGCGGGAACACCTCGACCAGTTGCCCGACGACGCCCGGCCGGCCGCGCGACTGCTGGTCGACGACGTGGTCCGGCTTCGCCGGCTGGTCGAGGACCTGATGGAGATCTCCCGACTGGACGCCGGTCGGGAGCATCTGGAAGTCGGGCCGGTCGACGCGTCGGCGCTGCTGCACGGGATCGTCGCCGCGCGCGGCTGGTCGGACCGGGTGCTGGTCGGCGGCGACGCCGTCACCCTGCGCACCGACCGGCGTCGGCTGGAGCGGGTGCTGGCCAACCTGGTCGCCAACGCGGTCGAGCACGGCGGCGGGGAGGTCCGGGCCACCGTCGTCCGGGCGGGCCCGCTGGTCGCCTTCGAGGTCTCCGACCAGGGGCCGGGCATCCCGGCGGAACATCTGCCCCTGGTGTTCGACCGTTTCCACCAGGTCGACAGGTCCCGCTCGGCGCCGGGCAGCGGGCTCGGGTTGGCCATCGCGCGGGAGCACGCCGCGCTGCTCGATGGGATGCTGACCGTCCGTAGTGGACCGGGCACCGGTGCCTGTTTCCGGCTGGAACTGCCGGCGGACGGTGCGGCATGAGCCCGCGCGGTGTCGCCGGGGCGACGCTCGTCGTCGCGCTGCTCGTGGGCGGATGTGGCAGCCCACGCTCCGGAACGCTCGGCCCGGCGCCCACGGCAGCGCCGCCCGGCACGGCCCCGGTGATCGTCACGCCGCCCAGCGCCTCCGCGCGCCCCGAGCCGACCCCGCGCACGGATCCGCCGAGGCCGTCCTCGACCAGCCCGTCGCCGCCGACGAGCGGTCCCGCCGGGGGCACCATCACAGTGGAGTTGTGGTTCGTCCGCGCCGGGCAGCTCGTACCGACCAGGCGGTCCCGGCCAGCGACCATGGCCACGTCCCGGCTGGCGCTGACCGAGCTGGCCCGGGGCCCGACGCCGGCCGAGGCCGCCGGCGGGCTGCGCACCCTCGTCCCGGCCGACGTCGAGGTCACCCGGATCACCGACGGCACGGCGGCCCTGCGCGCCCCGTCCGGCGACCCCGCGGAGCGGCGACTCCGCGAGGCCCAGGTGGTGTGGACACTCACCCAGTTCCCCACCGTGCGCCGGGTCCGCCTCGACGGGGCAGCCCCGGTCGGGCGGGCGGACTACGCGGACCTGCTGCCGCCCATAGTGGTCACCGGGCCGACCGCCGGCGAACGGGTCACCACGCCACTCGTCGTCACCGGGACCGCCGACGTGTTCGAGGCCACGGTGAGCGTCCGGGTGCTGGACTCCGCCGGCCGGGAGGTGGCCACCGGGTTCGGCACCGCCAGCTGCGGCAGCGGCTGCCGGGGCGGCTACCGGGTGCTGGTCGGCTGGCGCACGACCCGGGAGCAGAAGGGCACGATCGAGGTGTACGAGGTGTCCGCGCGCGACGGCTCACGGATCAACACGACGAGTGTGCCGGTGCTCCTCGCACCGGGCGGTTGACCGCCCCCACCGAGGCGGTGTTAACGCGATGCGTCATCCGTTTATCGACAACGACGTGCGGTCCTGACGTCTACCCGACAGCGCCCGGTTCTCGTGCCCACCGCCGGGACTGAGCCGACCGCGCGGCGAAACCGCAGGTCACACGAGGTTGCGCCGGTGGGAACGTCTCCGACACGCCGGTAGCGGTCGGGCGCGTCGGGCTGGGCCGGACGGCAGTTCACGTGACCTCCGAGATTGACCGGGACAGTTCTGTTTGCGAACGTGAGCGCGCAGTTGCACACAGTCACATTCGCTGTTCAGCGTCGTGATGACCGGACAGTTCTGCCGTCGTACCGGTCACCGCGACAGCCTTCGTCATCCCTCACAGAGCGGAGATCCATCATGTCCGGTGGCAGCCTTCCCCGTACCGGTATGGGCGTTGTCACGATCGGCGGCGCGGCCGGTATCGGCAGCTACGCCCTCCCCCTGCCGCTGACCATCGCCATCACCGGAGCGACCGCCGTCGTCGTCGGCTTCCTGATGATCCGGATGACGTTCCGCCGTAAGCAGTCGGTCGGCCAGTGACCGCGAGCGTCACGAGGGCTCGTGTCCTGTTCGCCGCGGCGGTCGTCCTGGCCGCCGCGGCGGCGTGGACCGCCCATCACGTCCTCGCCGTGATCGGCGCCCTCGACGGAGGCGGTCACCGCTTCACCTTCGCGTACGCCGCCATGTTCCTGTTGCTGATCTGGCAGCTCGGCACCTCCTACCTGGAGAAGCCCGCCGTGGTCACCGACCGGATGCAGGGGCACCTCGACGCTCTGCACGTGGTCGGCATCGTGCCGGCGTACAACGAGGATCCTGCCGCGCTGCGCGCCTGCCTCGAATCCATGATCTTCCAGACCCGCAGACCGAACACCATCTACGTGGTGGACGACGGGTCGAAGCTGACCGAGGGGTACCAGCCGATCAAGCGGTGGTTCCTCGACGTCGCTCCCGTGCACGGCATCATCGCCGCCTGGCACATCCAGCCCAACGCCGGGAAACGGCACGCCCAGGCCGCCGCGGTGCGGTCGACACCGGCAGCCGACGTCTACTGGACGGTGGACTCGGACACCATCTCGGACCCGAACGCCCTGGGGGAGTTGTTAAAGCCCTTCGCCGATCCGGCGGTGCAGTCCGTCGCGGGGGTGGTGATGGCGGCGAACGTCCGCAGCAGCTTCCTCACCCGGTTCACCGACCTGTGGCTGGTGACCGGGCAGCTCACCGACAGGTCGTCGTTGTCGGTGTTCGGGTGCGTGTGGGTCAACTCGGGCCCGATCGCCGCCTATCGGGCGGAGGTCGTTCGCGACAACCTCGGGGCGTACCTGACGGAGACGTTCTTCGGCCGGCGGGTACCCTTCTCCGACGACTCCCTGCTCACGCTCTTCGCGATGGTGCGGGGTCGTACCGTGCAGCAGCCGTCGGCGTTCGCGTTCTCCCTCATGCCGGAGAACGCCGGGCACTTCTGCCGGATGTTCCTCCGCTGGATGCGCGGCAGCTTCATCAGAACCTGGTGGCGGGTCCGGTACCTGTCGTTGCTCTCCATCGCGTGGTGGCTGCACCTGTTGCGCTGGGCGGCGACGGTGGTGGCGACCGTGCTGTTCGTGGCGGTGGCGATCCTGTCGCCGATCATCGACCCCGACCCGCGCGCGATTCCGTGGCTGGTGGCTGTGCCGTTGATCGTCGGGTATGGGCAGGCGCTCCGCTACATGACGGTCCGGCGCTCGGACCAGTCGACGGCCTACCAGTGGGGCACCTGGCTCCTCACGCCGGTCGCGGTGGTGTTCGCCCTGGTGGTGCTCCGGGCGATCCGCTGGTACGGCATCGCCACCTGCTGGCGCACCGGCTGGGGCACCCGCAAGAAGGTGGAAGTGGCGCTCAGTTCCTGACCGCCCGCCCGGCGCCCGGCGAAACGTGATCGTTTCGCCGGCCCGGTGCGACACAACTCACGAAAGCCTGCACGTTGGGGCGACCGCGAACTAGTGTCGGTACGACATCGTTTCGCGGGGGGGTCTTTCGGGGATGCTGGGTGGTCAGCAGGTGGGTACGAGCGCCGGGGTGCCGGCGGCTCGTGTTCCGCGGTGCACCGACACCGACCTGTTCGCCGTGGTCATCGCGCTGCTGCGCGAGGTCGGCTACGACCGGTTGACGATCGACGCCGTCGCCGCTCGTGCCCACGTCAGCAAGGCCACCATCTACCGCCGCTGGGACGGCAAGGCCGAACTGGTCGTCGCCGCCCTGCGCGACCGGCAGGTGGGTGTGCACAGCCCTCCCGACACCGGCTCGTTGCGCGGCGACCTGATCGAGTTGCTGCGGGCCACTGTCGCGATCTGCGCGGCCGACTGCGACCTCATGCAGGCGTTGACCTTCGCCATGCGGACCAACCCCGAGCTGGAACGTCTGGTGCGCCATCAGGTGCTGCCGGCCGGGCGGGTGGCCAGCACCGCCATCCTGGTCCGCGCCGCAGCCCGGGGGGAGATCCCGCCGGAGGCCGGCGAACGGGAGTTGTTCCACGATCTGGCGCCCGCGCTCACCATGTCCCGCATCGTCGCGCACGGCCTACCCGCCGACGACGCGTTCCTCACCCAGGTCGTCGACCAGGTGCTGATCCCGGTACTCCGCTACCAGCACGACCGCCCGTCCCAGGCCTGATTCACCGACATCTCGTAACACGGAAGGCTTCACCATGCCCGGAACCACCTCGACCGCCCCCGGCGCGCCCGGCGCCGGGACGTCGACAGGCGCGCCGCACCCGCGGCGTTGGATCGCGTTGGCGGTCATCGCGGTCTCGCAGCTGATGGTCGTCCTGGACGCCACCATCGTGAACATCGCGCTGCCGCAGGCCCAGGCCGATCTGGGGATCACCGACGCGAACCGGCAGTGGGTGATCACCGCGTACACGCTGGCCTTCGGCGGTCTGCTGCTGCTCGGCGGCCGGATCGCCGACTACTGGGGGCGCAAGCGCACCTTCCTGGTCGGTATGACCGGTTTCGCGCTCGCCTCCGCGCTGGGCGGCCTCGCCACCACTGGCGGCATGCTCTTCGCCGCCCGCGCACTGCAGGGCGCGTTCGGCGCGCTGCTCGCCCCGGCCGCGCTGGCACTGCTCACCGTCCTGTTCACCGAGGCCACCGAGCGGGCCAAGGCCTTCGCGGTGTACGGCGCGATCGCGGGCGGTGGGTCGGCGGTCGGTCTGCTGCTCGGCGGGGTGCTCACCGAGTACGCGGACTGGCGCTGGTGCCTGCTGGTCAACATCCCGGTCGCCGCGATCGCCATCGCCTTCGCGCTCCCGCTGGTGCCGGAGAGCCGGGCGCACGGCAACACCCGCTACGACGTGCCCGGTGCGATCGTGGTCACCGCCGGCCTGGTCGCCCTGGTCTACGGCTTCACCAAGGCCGCCGAGGACGGCTGGGACGCCACCGCGACGCTCGGTTTCATCGCCGCGGGTGTGGCGCTGCTCGCCGCCTTCGTGGTCATCGAGATGCGTTCCAGCCACCCGCTGCTGCCGCTGCGGATCATCCTCGACCGCAACCGGGGCGGGGCGTTCCTCACCTCGACGCTGATCGGCGCCGGCCTGTTCGGGGCGTTCCTCTTCCTGACCTTCTACTTCCAGGTGGTGCTGCAGTACAAGCCCCTCGAAGCCGGTCTGGCGTCGTTGCCGGTCACCGCGGGTGTGCTGATCGCCGCCGGTGGCGCGAGCCAGCTGATGCCGCGACTGGGTGCCAAGCCCCTGATGGTCGCCGGCTCGGCGCTCGCCGCCGTGGGCATGCTGGTGCTGACCCAGATCGACGTGAACACGTCGTTCCTCACCCACCTGCTGCCCGCCCAGGTCATCCTGGGCCTGGGGCTGGGCTTCACCTTCGTCCCGCTGTCCAGCCTGGCCCTGGTCGGGGTGCCGGAGCACGACGCCGGCGCGGCCAGCGCGACGCTCAACGCCACCCAGCAGATCGGTGGTTCGCTGGGCACCGCGCTGCTCAACACCCTCTACACCAGCGCTGTCGCCACCTACCTCGTCGGTCGGGCCCCGAGCCCGGTCAACCAGGTCGAGGCGCTGGTGCAGGGCTACAGCGTGGCGTTCGCCTGGGGCGCGGTGCTGATCGTGCTCGCCGGTCTGGCCACTGTGTTCCTGGTGAAGGTGCGCAAGGAGGACATCCCGACCGGCACCACTGTGCACATGGGCTGAGCTGACCGACACGGCCGCCGGCCGGTCCGCCCCGAGGTCGGGGCGGACCGGCCGGCGGCCGCTTCCGGTAACGTCCCGACCATCGTCGACAGTCCGTTTGAGGAGATCCATGTCCACCCCAGCTGACCAGATCATCACAGCTCTGCGCGCGGGCCACGAGGAGCTCGCCGCGCTCGTACGGGACCTCAAGGAAGACGACCTGCTCCGCCCGTCGGGGGCCAGCGAGTGGCAGGTTTCCCAGGTGCTGAGTCACCTGGGCAGCGGCGCCGAGATCAACCTGGCGGCGCTGGACGCCGCCCGCACCGGCACGCCCGGCCCGGACGGGGACTTCAACCGTGGCGTCTGGGCCCGCTGGGACGCGATGGCCCCGGCCGAGCACGCCGCCGGGTTCCTCGCCGCCAACGAGCGGCTGGTCGAGGCGTACGAGGCGCTGGACGCCGAGTCCCGCGCCTCGCTGCGGATCGACCTCGGCTTCCTGCCGGAGCCGGTCGACGTGGCCACCGCTGGCCGGTTCCGGCTCGTCGAGTTCGCGCTGCACCAGTGGGACGCCGAGGTGGCGTTCAACAGGTTCGCCGCGGTGACGCCGGGGGCGGTGGCGCTGCTGCTCGACCAGGTCGGCGGCATGCTGGCCTGGACCAGCCGGCCGCAGGAGTTGGCCGGCCGGGAGGCCACGCTACTGCTGCGCCTGCACGCGCCGGAGCGCACGGTCGGGCTGCGGCTGGGCGAGACGGTCGAGATCGTGGACGCGCCGGAGCAGCCCGACGGCGAGCTGGTCGCCCCGGCCGAGGCGTGGTTGCGGCTGGCGGTCGGCCGGCTCGGTCCCGCGTACACCCCGGACGGGGTGCGGGTGACCGGCCCGGTGACCCTGGACGACCTGCGCCGGGTCTTCGCCGGTTTCTGAGTGGTGGCGCGCGGGCCGGTGACCCGGCCCGCGCGACCCCTCAACCCTTCACACAGACCACCTGCTTGAGGTGGGCGACCACCTCGACCAGGTCCTCCTGCTGGGCCATCACCTCGGTGATGTCCTTGTACGCGCCGGGGATCTCGTCGACCACCCCGGCGTCCTTGCGGCACTCCACCCCGGCGGTCTGCGCGGCGAGGTCGTCGGTGCTGAACGTCCGCTTGGCCTGCGCCCGCGACATCCGCCGCCCGGCCCCGTGCGACGCCGAGCAGTACGCGTCCGGGTTCCCCCGCCCCCGCACGATGTACGACCCGGTGCCCATCGACCCGGGGATGATGCCCAGGTCACCCCGGCCGGCCCGGATCGCGCCCTTGCGGGTGACCAGCACCTCCACCCCGTCGTAGCTCTCCTCGGAGACGTAGTTGTGGTGGCAGGAGATCGGCTCGTCGTAGCCAACCTGCGGGAAGTGCTCCCGCACCACTTCGCAGAGCAGGGCCAGCATGACGGCCCGGTTGCGCCGCGCGTACTCCTGCGCCCACCACAGGTCCCGCCGGTACGCGTCCATCTCCGGCGTGCCGGCGAGGAACACCGCCAGGTCCCGGTCGGGAAGGTCGGCGTTGTGCGGCAGGCCCCGGGCCACCGCCATGTGCCGCTCGGCCAGTTCCTTGCCGATGTTGCGGGACCCGGAGTGCAGCATCAGCCAGACCCGACCCTCGTCGGCACCGCCCTGCTCCAGGCAGACCTCGATGAAGTGGTTGCCCCCACCGAGGGTGCCGAGCTGCCGCCGCGCCCGCGTCTCCAGCTGCGCCACCCGCCGGTCCAGGCCGGCGAACCGGCTCCAGAAGTCGTCCCAGCCGGCCTGCTCCAGGCCACGGACCCGACGCGTGTCGACCTGGTCCTGCCGCTGGGCGAAGCCCACCGGGATGGTGGCCTCGATCGCGGAACGCAGCCGGCCCAGGTCGTCCGGCAGGTCGCCGGCGGTCAGCGAGGTACGCACCGCCGACATCCCGCAGCCGATGTCGACGCCGACCGCGGCCGGCGAGACGGCCTGCCGCATGGCGATGACCGAGCCGACCGTGGCGCCCTTGCCGAAGTGCACGTCGGGCATGACGGCGACACCCTGCACCCAGGGCAGCGCGCCGATGTTGCGTAGCTGCTTGGCGGCCTGCGCCTCGATGGCGTACGGGTCGGTCCAGACCCGGACCGGAGCCCGGGTGCCGGCGAGAGGGGTGAATCCCATCGTGGGTTCCTTCTGTCGAATGGTGACCTGAATGGTCAGGCGCGGTGCGCGGATACGAAGAGGCCGCCCGATCCCGGTGGGATGGGCGGCCGGCGGACGCGTCAGCGTCGGCGTCAGGCGCGCCACCCCGGCCCGGTGCCCCGCAAGGGGTTACAGGCAGTGGTCGTGGGTGTGGTGAGCAGATAACCGTCGGCAGGAAGCGGACGCCGGGCGGCATCGGTGCGGACGCGTCGCGACACGGCGTACTCCCCTCGTGGTTGCTCTCGTGGTTGCTCTCGACCTTGCACCGAGGACAGTAGAAGGGCGGCGGCGCGTCCGCAATGGATATCCAGGTCGGCGCGGCACGGCGCGGCCTGTTCCGGCGACCCTGTCGCCCGCAGGTCCTGTCGAGCTGCCCCATTTATGGGGCAGCTCGACAGGAGCACAACACAGCGGGCCGAGGCCGATGGACCGACGGCAACGGGCCGACGGCTCAACGACAGGCCGGGTCAGGTGTCGTAGCAGCCGTCCCAGGGCGGGTCGAACCCGAGGTCGTCGGGGAGGAACTCGGCGTGGTCCGCGCCGTCGTACTCGTGGGACCAGTCGACCAGCCCGAAGACGTGCCCGTCGACCTCGACCTGGAACAGCGCGATGGCGATGTCGGCGAAGTGCCGGCCGGGCAGCGCGTCCAGCCACTCGTTGAGGCGGGCCTCGGCCCGGTCGATGGAGGCGTCCTCGGTCTCGCTGGTGCCGGCGAACCAGATGTCCGAGTCGGTGTGCGCGCCGTCGGCGTCGAACCGGTGCAGCACCGCGTACCAGCGCTTGTGGCGGTACCAGTCGTCTTCGGCTCCGGCACCGTCTTCGAGGGTGGCGGTGACGGAGCCGAAGAACTGACCCTTGTCGTAGTGGCCGATGGTGCTGGTGCGGTAGTCGGGCTCGTGCGCGATCGGCACCAGGTCGGGAATCGCCATGGCCGCGAGGCTACAGCGGAGTTATGACATGGCCACCAGGCGGAACGACTGCGCGGCGGTGCCGTTGCAGGTGTACTGGATGAGCTGGACACTGTCCGCCGTGGACGCTCCCGGCACGTCCAGGCACTTGCCGCTGCTGCGGTTGACCAGGCGGTAGTAGCCGTTGCCCTCGGACTCGGCCCGCCACTGCTGGTTGTTGCCGCCGCTGTAGCTCCAGAGCTGGATCGGCGCCGAGTCGGCCGTCGACCGGTCGGTCACGTCGAGCACCTGCGCGCTGTTGTTGCGGTTGTTGACCCGCAGGAAACCGCCGCTGGTCGGCGCGAACTGGTACTGCTGGGCGGCGCTGTTGTTGCAGGTGTACTGCTGGATGGCGGTGCCGTTCGCGCTGGCGGCGGCCCGGGCGTCCACGCACTTGCCGTTGCCCCGGTTGACCACCGTGTGCCAGGCGGTCGGCGAGATGCCGTCGGACGGCGGGGGCGTCGTCGGGGGCGTGCTGCTGACGCCGGCGAGCCAGTGCAGGCCGTCGATCAGCAGCTGGTTCTGCTGCGGGCTATCGAAGGTGGAGGACAGCCCGGTGTTGGTGTTGTAGTTCATCGCGTTGTGGCCGAAGTTCGCGTACAGCATCTTGTACTGCCGGTTGCTCCACACCAGCGGGTAGTAGCCGCCGTACCAGGACTGGTTGGGGTCGGTGCCGACCGGGAAGCTCGACGGGTCGACCGAGGCGAGGATGTCGATGTTGGGGTTCTGCCGCAGGTCGTTGCTCCAGGAGTACCACTCGCTGATCGACGACTGGAACGTCGCGGGCAGGTTCCGGCTGGCCGGGTGGGTGCGGTTGTCGGCCCGCATCGTGACCCGGGTCGGCCCCCAGGTGTTGGTCTGGAACGAGCCGGTGCCGAGGAAGGTGTTGTAGTACCAGCTCCAGCTCGACGGGTTGGTGGTGAACGCGCTGACGTGGAAGCCCAGCCATCCCCCGCCGTTCTGCACGTACTGCTGGAACGCGGCGCGTTGCGCGGCGGGCGGCGCGTCATCCAGGAACATGATGACCTTGTACTGGGCCAGGTTCGAGGTGTTCAGCAGGCTCCAGTTGTTGGTGGCCTCCCAGGAGAAGCCGTGCTGGGCGGCAGCCTGCGGGAACCAGGCCCGGGCGTCCTTGACGAAGTCGATGTGCGCGGCGTCCCAGGTGCCGTTGTAGAAGGCCAGGACCTTGAACGTCGGCGCGGCCTGCGCGCTTCGCGACGCGCTGAGCGCGACACCGGCCGTCATCGCGACGACCAGGGCGACGAACAACGACAAGAGTCTTCTGGTACGGGTGGAGAGGTCTGCGATCACCTGATCGTCCCTTCGGTGGGGACGCGCGCCGCCGCGTCGAGGTACATCTGTTCACATTGTTTACAGATAGACGAAAGGTTATTCCTCTGACCTGATCACGTCAATCACCGATCCCCCGAACGGGTGGGATTCCTTCGGCAGCGGGTACCCCGGGCCGGTGACCAGCCCGGACGCGGTCGACGTCGACCAGCCACTCGCCGTGGACGTACCCGCCGCGCCGCACGACGCCAGCGGCGAGCGGGTGTCGACCCGCGACCTGACCGGCCTCGCGCCGCCGGCCCGGCCCGCGCGCCGCTGGACCCCGGGCCGGGTGGTGGCCACCCCCGCCGCGCTGGAACACCCCCACGGGCAACGGATCGTCGAACGGGTGCGGGCCCTGGGCATCGAGGTGGAACACCTCAAATCCAACCGGCTCACCGCGGTACGCGGAGCCACCGACCGGGAGACGTACGCGCGGGCCAAGGCGACCATGGCGATCGTGGTGAGCCCACCCTCGCGGCGCACCCTGCAACCGATCGCGCCCAGCGCCGACTGGCGTGTCGACCTGGCCGAGGGCTGCCCCGCACACTGCCAGTACTGCTACCTGGCGGGTTCCCTGTCCGGCCCACCCGTCACCCGGGTGTACGCGGACCTCGACGACATCCTGGCCGGGCTGGCCCCGTACGCCGGGCGGGGGACGGTGACCAGCCGCGACGCGCGGCGCGCCGACGAGGGCACCACCTTCGAGGCGTCGTGCTACACCGACCCACTCGCGTTGGAGCACCTGACCGGCAGTTGGCGGCGGGCGGTGGGGCACTTCGCCGACTGGGACGCGCCGGTGCAGTTGCGCTGGACCACCAAGTACGCCGACGTGGACACCTTCGTCGGGCTGCCGCACGCCGGCCGCACCCGGGTCCGGTTCAGCGTCAACTGCGCCCCGGTAGGCGAACGGTTCGAGGGTGGCACCGCCCGGGTGCCGGACCGCCTGGCCGCGCTGCGCCGACTCGCGCTCGACGGCTACCCGGTGGGGCTGACCATCGCGCCGATCATCGCGCTGCCCGACTGGCGGGAGGCCTACGGCGGGCTGATCGACCAGGTCCGCGCGGCGGTCGACGGGGTGCCGGAGCTGGACCTGACCGCCGAGCTGATCACCCACCGGTTCACCCCCGGCAGCAAGGAGGTGCTGCTCGGTTGGTACCCGCGTACCCGGCTGGAGATGAACGAGGAGGCTCGCAGCCGCAAGCGCGGCAAGTTCGGCGCGGTGAAGTACGTCTACCCGCGCGACACGATGGCCGAGCTGCGTGACTGGTTCACCGCGGAACTGACCGCCCGGGTCCCCGCCTGCCGGATCCTCTACTGGACCTGAGCCGCCCTCACCTCGATCGGGAAGGGCGGCCCGGCCCCGGGTGTCGTCGAGTGGTCAGCTACGGGTGGACCACTGCTGGTTCGGTTGTCCGTTGCAGGACCACAGGATGAGTTTGGTGCCGTTGGCGGTGGCGGCGCCGTTGGCGTCGAGGCAGAGTCCGGACTCGACGCCGGTGATGGTGCCGTTGGTGTTGAGGTTCCACTGTTGGTTGGTGCCGCCGTGGCAGTCCCAGATGATCACCTGAGTGCCGTTGGTGGTGCCCTGGCCGTTGGCGTCGAGGCACTTGTTGCCGTACACCTGGATCTGCTTGCCGGCCGTGTAGGTCCAGCGTTGCGCGGTGCTGTTGCTGATGCAGTCCCACAGTTGCACCTGGGTGCCGTTGGTGGTGGTGCCGTTCGGCACGTCGACGCAGCGTCCAGACTGGGCGCCGACGACCTGGACGTTCTGCTGGGGGTTGCCACCTCCGGCCGGGGCGTACCCGGCGGCGTTGATGTTGGCCTGGACGGCGTTCTCGGTAGCCGCCGACGGGTAGCCGGAGGTCAGCACGCCCTCGAAGAAGGTGCCGCGGCCGGTGATGCTGTTGTCGCCACCGATGCCGAGCAGGATGGCGCCCTCCTTTTTCATCGGGTGGTAGCCGTTGGGGCGCGGCCCGTCGAAGTAGGTGGTGAGGCTGCCCGACTGCGCGTTGCCACCGCGGATCGCCCAGTGGTTCGGCTCGCCCTTGACCATGGCCGTGACGAAGCGGTGGTTGATCGAGGCGATGTTGTTGTATCCCGCGTTCACCCCGGAGAACAGCCCCCACTCCAGGTCCGCCATGATCCACGGACCGGCCCCCGCGCCGTAGCCCCACTGCTTGTTGGCACCGAAGTAGACGGTTTCCATGATCGCGCGCTCGTCGGCGAGGTTGTTGGTCTGCGCGTTGCCGTAGTCGAAGCAGCACCACTGGTTGTAGTGGGTGCCGTCGACGACCGCGTAGATGCCCTCGGGCTGGTCGCCGGTGGCGACGCCGTTGGTGTTGTTGTTGCGGTAGCCGGTGCCGGGGGCGATGTAGACGCCGTACGCCTTCTGACCACCGACGGTGACCGGCGCGGCCTTCGCGTCGGCGAGGTTGTCCCACCCGCCGGGGGCGGGGCCGGCGAAGCCACCGGGCGGTGCCTGGGTGAGGCGGTTGTTGCGGCCGGACTGGTCGTAGATGACGGTGATGACGCAGGAGGTGTTGGCGCAGAACGAGTCCTGGGTGGCGGCGTTGGCGTAGCCTCCGGCGCTCAGCACGCCGACGTCGCGGGTGGTGCTGTCCGACGATCGTCGGACCTGGTAGAGCGGCCCATTGTACGTGCCGTACAGCGCCCGGGTGGTGCTGTGCGCGGCCACGCACGGCGTACCACCCGAGGCGTAGATGTCGCACGGGCCGGTGGTGGCGGCGCGGGCCGGCGGCGGGTCGGAGACCACGTAGCCACCGGCGACGACGGCGACGAGTAACGGGATTCCTGCGGCGGCCAGGAAACGGCTGAGTCTTGTTCTCTTCACGTTCGTCGAATCCTTTCGAACGGGTGATGGGCGTGGCGCGTGCCGGTGGCGGCAGTACTGGCCCATCAGAACGCCGAGCGAGAAGGTCATGTGGCTGCGATATCCGGGCCAGCCCCGGAGCGAGCACCGTCGATGATCCAGTAGGGCTGGGCGAATCGATTCGACGGCACCCACAGTGGATAGACATCATACGTCTATCGTTATGAATCGAGAAGTGTCACTGTTGAGGCCTGGTGGACGGCCTCGACTTACTACACGCCCACGGCGCCGTCGATGCCCTCCCGGAGGAAGTCCGCGTGGCCGTTGTGCCGGGCGTACTCGTGGATCAGGTGCAGCATCACCAGCCGCAGCGACACCGTCTCGCCGGAGCGGGCGTTGTGGCCGGTCACGTCCAGCGATGGTGCGGCCCGCTCGATCCGACGAGCATGCTCGACCTCACGCTCCCAGGCGGCGAACGCCTCCGCCCTGGTGGCCGAGCTGGCGTCGTACGCCTGCTGGAAGTCGCCGACCTCCGACCAGACCAACGGAACGTCCTCGCCGTCGATGACCCGCCGGAACCAGGCACGTTCCACCTCCGCCATGTGCCGCACCAGGGCGAGCAGGGAGAGCGTGGAGGGCGGCATGGACCGCCGGCGCAGTTCCTCGTCGGACAGGCCCTCGCACTTGATCGCCAGCGTCGCGCGGTGGAAGTCGAGGAACGCGCGCAGCGTCTCCCGCTCGTCGCCGGTGACCGGTGGGCCGATTCGTTCGATGGTCATTGCGACGATCATGCCGGACGCCCCGGCAGCGGCGCTGCCGGGTCGGGCTTCAGCCGACCGACGAACGGGCGACCGGCGCGGCGAAGAACCTGTCCGGGTACGGCTCGTCGCGCAGGCTGTAGTGCCACCACTCGCGGTCGTAGTTGACGAACCCGGCGTCGGCCATCAGCCGTTGCAACAACCGCCGGTTGTCCCGGGGCGCGCCGGTGACGCGTGCGTCGGCGGTGTGTGCTCGGGAGTCGAAACAGTCGAAGCCCGTACCCATGTCGATGCTGTTGTCGGCGAAACGCTGCCCGCGGGGCGCGGTGCAGGCGACCAGCGGCTGCCCGACCCGGTACGGAGGCTGACTGGCGGGTGGCTCGTCGACGAGGGTCAGATCCATGGTGCTGCCCCGGCTGTGCGCGGTGGGCGCCCCGATGTAGCCGTCGGCGAAGAGCCGGTTCTTGGCCACGTCCGGGTAGAACTCGGCCTTGGTCTGCTGCTCGTCGGGGCGCTTCGCCCAGGCCACGAAGTCGTCCACCGCCGGCTGCGGGCGGTAGCAGTCGTACACCTTGAGGCTGTGCCCGCCGGCCAGCGCGGCGTCCTGCACACGCCGCAGCGCCTCCGCGGCCTCCCGGGTGAGCAGGCACAGCGGCTCCCGGTAGCCGGCGATCGGGCGACCCACGAAGTTGTGCGGGGTCGCGTACCGGATGTCGGTGTGGATGCGCGGGTCGACATCGGCCAGTACGACGAAGCCCGGCAGCTGCACGCCGGGGCTCGGCGCGGGAGTGGGGCTCACCGGGGTCGGCTGCGGCGCGGCCGGCGTGGGGCGGGGCTCGGGCCCTGAGCAGCCGCCGAGCAGCGCGACGAGCGCGAGCACGACGCCGATGCGGTAACGCACCAGTCCTGTCTATCAGCCCCGGCCGGACCTCGCGCCGGATCAGCCGTCGGCCGGTGATGGCCGGCCGAGCGGACGGCGGCACATTCCGACGCTGGGGGGTCAGCGGACCAACAGCGCGTCCTTCATGCGTTCGGACAGCCAGTCTCTGAAGGATGCCTCGGTCCAGCCGCAACGCAGCACCAACGCGTCGTAGTGCGCCGGGTCGTTGAAGATCCACAGAGAGTCGACCGCCCGCTCGACGTCAGAGCCTTGGCGCAACGAGCCGAGCGAAAGAACCCGTTCAACGACCATCCGGGCGCCCGCGCGACGGTTGCGCAGCAGCGTCTCCCACACGTCGGCGACCTCGGACGCTTCGTCTGCGGCCCGCCGCACGGTCTCGAAGATCCGCGCCGCGCGCCTGCCGATCAGGGTGCACACATCGGCGTAGGCGTGGAGGACGCCGGCCTGCGTGTCGGCCTCGAAGACAGGCCGGAACCAGGGCCGTTGCGCTACCGGCACCGGCTCGTCATCGCCGGCAAGCGCCTCGTCGAGGACCTGCCGTAGCAGCGCCGGCTTCGACCCGAATGCGGCGAACACGGTCGGGCGCGCGACGCCCGCAGCGGCGGCCACATCAGCCAGCGAGGCGCCGGCGTAACCACGTGCCACGAACAGCTCGGCGGCCGCGCCGACCACCGCCCGCCGGGTACGCCGCGCACTCTCCTCGCGCACCGCGGACCGGTAACGCCGAGTCGACTTTCCGTCCTTGACACCGTCCATGACTTCGCCATACTAGCAACATATTCGCTAGACGCTGGACAGTGAATAGACATCATCCATCAGATGGAGAGGCGACGCGATGACCGCCCGTCCGTACGTGCGCCGCGCCGGCGAGGGAGAAGCCCACTGGTTCGTCGGCAGCCTGATGACCATCAAGGCGACCGGCCAGCAGACCCGTGGTTGTCTCACCGTCGTCGAGTTCATCAATCCGCCCGGCTTCGCCGCACCTCTGCATCGGCACCAGCACGAGGACGAACTGTTCTACCTGCTGTCCGGCACCGCCGAGTTCCACTGCGACGGCGAAGCCTTCACCGCCGGGCCCGGCGATCTCGTCCTACTGCCCGTCGGACTGCCCCACACCTTTCTCGTCCGGCCCGACGAGCCGCTGCACGCCCTACAGATCACCACCCCGGCCGGGTTCGAACGGTTCGCCGCCGAGGCCGGCGCCCCCGCGCTCGACCGGCGTCTGCCCGACCAGGCACCGATCGACCCCGTTGCCCTCGGCCACGCCGCCGCTCGGCACGGCATCGAACTGCTCGGACCACCCCCGAACACTCAGTGAATCGACAGCAAAGGAGCCAGCACATGACGGACGGAAAGGTTCGATGCCGGGGTCGGCGGTGGGCGTTCGCAGCCGCCGCGGTCGCGCTCAGCAGCCTGCCGGCCTGCGGTTCGACACCGGCGGACCAGCCGACCGCGGTGAACGGTGACCCATCCCGCTCGATCGCTGCGGCAGGCACCGGAGCACAGTCGATCGACGCTTGCGCCCTACTGACCGTCGGCGAGGTCACGCAGGTGATCGGAACCATGGGTGACAGTGGCCCGCGGGCCGGCGACTCCGGCGACGGTGGCAGCTCCTGCGGCTGGGAGAACCCGGAGACCTACCACTCGATCACCATCAGCATCGGCAGCGCCGGCACCGCCGTCGGCGGAACCCTGCCGGCGGAATCCCCCTACGGAAAGACCGAACCCGGCTCCGATGGCATCCGCTTCGCGGCGGGCGGCATCGCCGAGTTCGCTCTGCGGGACCGCGCCTGCGAGGTTCAGGTCGTCACCAAGGTCACCGACAACAGCGACCGGTCCACCGCGGTTCGACTGATCGGCCTGGTACGCGACCGCGCCTGAGATCCGGTTCAGGAAGTCCGATAGGCAGTGTCGAGGACGAGCCGGCCACGGAGACCACGGCTTCCACCGATCAGAAAGGGACATCGATGCGACGACTACCCGGCTACGACCCGGCCCCGTATGTCAGGAACACCGGAACGAGGCGGGCGTCGGTGATCTCCGTGACGGTCATGATCCTCGCGCTGACCGGATGCGGCACGGCCGACCCACCTGCGCCGCCGTCCGCCGTCGAGCAGCCGTCCGTCGACGCACCGCCCAGCCCTGACGACCGCAGTGACGTCGCCGCGACCCCGGCACGGGCGGCCGACCCGTGCGCGTTGGTGCCGAAGGCCGACGCCGAACGCCTGGCCGGGACCCCCCTGCAGGATCCGGTGGCGGCCCGGGAGTCCTGCACCTACACCGGCCCGATCAGCGGACCCACCGCCCAGGTCGAGGTCTACGTCGGCGCCGGGGCCAAGAAGATCCTCGACATCGACCGCGAACTCGGCCACGACCTGAAGGCCATCGCCGGTGTCGGTGCCGAGGCGCATCTCGAGGACGGCGCCGTATTCGTCGACGCCGGCGGCACCTGGGTCGCCATCCGGCTGGTCAGCCTGGCCGATCCGGCCGCGTCCCGGCGGGCGTTGGAGGACCTGGCTCGGGACGTGGTGACCCGGCTATGACTCGCCCAATGCGGCGAACCCGTCGGGTCGTCGCCGCCACCACCGTCCTGCCCGTCCTGCTCGGTCTGACGGCGTGCTTCGGCACGAAGCCCACCACGCCGGGCGGCGACGGCGACGATCTGCGCTACGGGGCCGCGCCCGCCCCGCACCCGGACGTGACCCTCCACCGGGACGTGGTCATCGTGTCCGGCGGCAGCCGCGCGGTGCGGTCGGTCACCGACGGGGGCCTGACCTGGCGGCTCGACCCCGACGCCGGCAACGCAGACCTGCTGGCCCCGGGCAAGGTCATGTTCGTCACCGGACGCGGGGTCGGGCGGGTGATCGACGCCCGGCGTGACGGCCGGGACCTCGCCGTCACCATCGGCCCCGTAGGGATCACCGACGTCATCCAGGATGGCGAATTCACATCTGAACAGCCCATCTCCCTGGCCGACGCAGCCGCCTACCAGTTCGACGACACATTCTGGGTCCACCCGAGCAGCGAAGCACCGCGATCCGAACCGGCGGCAACCGCGACCGTGGGTCGCGCCCCGAACGTGACCGGCAACGCGCTGACGCTGGCCGGCACCCGGCCGGTCACCGCCACCGCGCCGCTCACCACAGGCGCGGCCCGGCCAAACGAGCTGGAGGCTGAGGGTCTCTGCTGCGCCGACGGTGTCGGCGCCCGTTTCTCCTACCGGGACAGTGGGCTCTACCTCTCGGGCAGCATCGCCTTCGTGATGGAACAGCCCTCGGCGAAGTTCCACCTGGTGATCGACGGTTCGACGGTCACCGTGGCCGAGTTGCGGATCCACGGCGCCGCCGGAGTCCGGGTCCAGGTTGAGGCCACCACCACAACCGGCCAGAACGTCCATCCCGTCGCGTTCGTCCCGGTCACCTTCAGCGTTCCGCTGGAATCCATTCTGGGCATCCCGCTCTCCGCGACCGTTCGGCAGTCGATCGGCATCCGCACCGGCTTCAGCGCCGGGCACACGACGATCAGGGCCAGCGGTGAGTACTCGCTCGGCGGCACCATGGGCTTCGGCTACGCCGACGGCAGGTTCGGCCCCCGTTGGCCTGGCGGCCTGCAGGTGAAGCGCAGCCTCGTCGACTCCGTCGAGGGCACGTCGGTGGGGGCGAACTCCCTGCTCATCGACTACGACGTGAAGTTCTTCGTCGGCCTCGGCGCGGTCGTGTTCAGCGCCGGACTATACGCAGGGCTCACCACCACGGTGGGGATCACCCGAGGATCCAGCATCGGATTCGGTGGCCTGCAGGGCCTCGCCAACCGCGAGGGGTGCAATCGCGCCGACCTCACGGTGAACGCGCGGTACGGCATCGGCTACACCATCCCGGCCCTGGTCGCCAAAGTGATCAACTTCTTCCTGAGAGTGTTCAACGCCAAACCCATCGCCGCCGAGGGCGGCATCCCCGACCCGCCGCCGGTCGTCAACCTGGTCAACAAGCACTGGGTCACGAACCGACCGGTGTGTCAGCACTGAGATCGCCCAAGCGCCCTTCCCGGCATTGGAAAGCCGAGCAGCCCGGCGCCGGCACGGCCCGCAGGCCGGAAGATACCGAAAGATGTCCGGAAGACTTCCGTAATTCCGTCGGACGCCGTAACCGGCCTGGCGTGTCGTGAACCCCCACCGGTGAGGCAAGATGACGCGTGGAACGGGCACGCCGTTCCGGGACACACGGCGGACGGCACCTGGTGGTCGTTCCTCCGGTTCGGTGAAGGAGACGCGGGTGGGCGCGGACGACGGACGCAGGGTGACCATCACCGCGATCGCACGGGAGGCCGGGGTCTCGGTGCCGACGGTGTCACGAGTGCTCAACGGTCGCTCCGATGTGGCTCCCGGCACCCGGGAGCGGGTCGAGGAGTTGTTGCGTCACCACGGCTACCGGCGTCGCACCAGCCGCAGCGTTCGCCGCGCCGGCCTGGTCGACCTGGTCTTCAACGACCTGGACAGCCCCTGGGCGGTGGAGATCATCCGTGGCGTGGAGGATGTCGGGCACGGCGCAGGCCTCGGCACCGTGGTCTCCGCGATCCACCGGCAGCCCACCGCCGCCCGGCAGTGGTTGCAGAACCTCCGCACCCGGGCCACCGACGGCGTCATCTTCGTGACCTCGCACCTGAGCCCGCCGCTGCACGCGCAGCTACGCCGCCTCAACGTGCCGGTGGTGGTCGTCGACCCGGCCGGCGTTCCGGCGATGGACGTACCGACCATCGGGGCGACCAACTGGGCCGGTGGGCTCGCCGCCACCGAACACCTGCTCTCCATCGGGCACCGACGCATCGGCTTCGTGGCCGGCCCGACGCACCTGCTGTGCAGCCGTGCGCGACTCGACGGTTACCGGGCCGGGCTGGAGGCCGCCGGGGTTCCGGTGGACGACGCGTTGATCTACCCGGGTGACTTCTACCACGCCTCCGGGTTCTCCGGCGCCACGGCGCTGCTCGACCTCCCCGACCCGCCGACCGCCATCTTCGCCGCCAGCGACCAGATGGCCTTCGGGGTCCACGAGGCCGTTCGACGCCGAGGGCTGCGAGTGCCGGACGACGTCAGCGTCGTCGGCTTCGACGACCTGCCGGAGGCCCGCTGGGCGTCACCGCCGCTGACCACGGTGCGTCAGCCGTTGGTCGAGATGGGACGGTTGGCGGCACGGACGGTGCTGCGCCTGTCCCAGGGCGAGGGCATCGACTCGCCTCGTGTCGAACTCGCCACCGAACTGGTCGTGCGGGATAGCACCGCCGCCCCACCGACCGGGTCACCCGACCCGTCGTGACGGCCGGAACTGCGCCGGAGACCGGTTGGAGCGCTTCCGATCCGGTTCCGGTAATTACGGCGACCGGTCGGCGACCCGGCCGAGGCCGCCGGGCGCGGTGAGCGACGGCGGGTCGCCCACCGCGCCGTACGGTCAGTGGTGGTGGTGCGCGCGGACGGCCTTGCGGATCGTCACCGGCAGCGCGGGCGCGCCGTCGACAGGCGCGGGATCCTCAGCGGTCGGGGCCACTCCCCCGGCGGCGATCCGGTCCAGGGTGGCCAGCCCGGCGGCGTCGACCTCACCGAAGATCGTGTAGTTGGGGCGCAACGCCGAGTTGGCGTACACCAGGAAGAACTGGCTGCCGTTGGTGTCCGGCCCGGCGTTGGCCATAGCGAGGACGCCCCGCGCGTACACCCGGCGTTCCCCGGTCGGGTCGGTGGGCGCCGGCGGCAGGTCGGTGGGCAGCTCGTCGCGGTACCGGTATCCCGGGCCGCCCTCGCCGGTGCTCGACGGGTCGCCGCACTGCAACACGCTCAGCGTCGGGTACGCGGTGAGCCGGTGGCACCACGTGCGGTCGTAGAAACGCTTGCCGACCAGGTGCAGGAAGCTCTGCACGGTGCACGGCGCGGTGGCCCGGTCCAGTGTCAGCCCGATCGGCCCGTGGTTGGTCGCCAGGGTCACCCGGACCGTGCCCCGGGACGGGGTGCGTCGCGGGTCGGGCGGCAGCGGCACCGGTCGGGCTGCGGGCTCGTCCGGCGTCTCGGTGTACGCGCACGGGCCGTGCGTGGTGCGCGGCGGTCGGGCTGCGGCGTCGATGCGCTGTGCGGCGGACGCGGCCGACGCGCCGGACGCGTTCACCGCGTCCGCCGACGGGCCGGGCGCGGCCACAGCGGCGGCCGACGCGCCGACGACCAGCGCCCCGGCGAGCACGGTCACCCCCGCGAGGCGGGTCAGGGCGCGGCGGGGTGCCGCCACGCGGGGGCGCGGTGGGAGTTCACTCGACACAGGGATCCTCCTGGACTCGTGGTGCCACAAAGACCGGAGTCTATGGAGGGCAGCGCCGGATGTCGATTCGTCAGGGCAGCCGACGGCGACGCCGCCACAGCAGCCCGCCCATCAACGCCAGCACGCCCGCCCCGCTGACCGCGGTCACCGACCAGAGCCATCCCGAGCCGCTGTGTCCCGGCCCGCTGGCCGCCGCCGGCCGGGGCGCACCGGGCGCCGCCAGCGCCGACGGTGCCGCCGACGGCGTAGCGGTCAGCTCGCCCGGCTCGACCAGCCGGCCGACCGAGGCGTCCCGGGGCACTGTGAACCCCCAGTCGAGCAGGGCGGCACCTTGCTCCCAGCCACGCTTCGGCGCCGACTCGGCGCCGAGCAGGGTCACCACCAGCCGCCGCCCTCCCCGTTCCGCCGCCCCCACGTAGGTGTGCCGGGCCAGGTCGGTGAAGCCGGTCTTGCCGCCGAGCGCACCCGGGTACCGGTAGATGAGCTGGTTCTCGTTCTGGATGTCGAAACCCTTGGTGCGTTGCGCCGGCTGGGCCGGAATCGACGTCTGCTCGGTCAACGCGTACCGGCGGAACGTCGGCTCGGCGAAGCAGGCGCGGGCGATCAACGCCAGGTCGTACGCGCTGGTGAACTGGCCCGCCCCGTCCAGCCCGGACGGGGTGACAGCGTGCGTCTGGAGCGCGCCGAGGTGGTGCGCGTACTCGTTCATGGCGCGTACGCCGGCGGCGCTGTCCGCGCCGCCACCGAGTCGCGCGAGGGCGTTGGCGGCCTCGTTGCCGGAGTTGAGCAGCAACCCGAGCCAGATGGTCTCGATGGTGTACCGGCCTCCCGCGACCAGGCCCACGGCTGAGGATCCGGGTTCGATGTCCATGTCCTCGTCGGTGACGGTGACCGTCTCCTTCGGGTCCAGCCGGGGCAGCATGGTGGCCGCCAGCAGGAGCTTCTGCACGCTGGCGGGTGTGCCGTACTCGTGGGGGCCGCAACCGCCGAGCACCTGGCCGCTGTCCAGGTCGGCGACCAGCCACGACGTGGCGCTGACCCCCGGTGGCGCGGGAGCGCCGGCCGGCACCACCAGGCCCGCGGTGTCCAGCCCGACGCCCCCGACCACCCGCTGGGCGGGCACGGCGGGCGGGGGCGAGGGCCGGGGTGGACGGGACATCGCCGGCACCGGCACCCGGGGGCATCGCACAGTGGGCACGGCGGAGGCTCCCGCCGCGGCGACCGGCGCGGGAGCGAGCAGAACGGCGGACGTCGTGGCCGCCAGCAGCGCAGCTCTCATGTGCCCGACCCTAGTCACGACGATCGCTTTGCGGGACGGGATGCGGGTCAACCCGAGCGCCCAGGTAGTCGTGCAGCGCGGCGCTGCCGCGCAGCCTGCGCAGGCTACGGGCGTGCAGCTCCTGCTCACGGCGGGCCAGCTCGGCACGGACCCGCTGCGGGCTGCCGGTGGTCCGCAGTTCACCCAGCACCGCCTCGATGATCTCGAACGGGTACGCGCCCCGGCGGAGCAGCGCGATGACCTGCGCGGCGCGTAGCTCCGTTTCGTCGTACACCCGGTAGTTGGTGCCCGGGGCGCGTCCCGGCCGCAGCAGCCCGCGTTCCTCCCACAGCCGAAGCTGCGAGGTCCGGACCCCGACCACTGCGGCGACCTCGCCGATGCGGGCGGCGCGGCGCGGCGCGGGCCGGGCGTGCGACGGGCTGGCCAGCACGGTCTCGAAGGCGCCGAGCACCCGCCGGATCTCTGCGCGTTCCCGGTCCAGCTCGGCATGCCCGCCGTCGAGCGCCGCCAGGGCCGCCGGCACGTCATCCGAGTGCACCGCCGCCATGATCTCCCGGGTACGGATCCAGCCGTGCCCCTCGGCCAGTCGGCGTGCCACCGTCAGCGCCCGCGCGTGCGCGGTCGTGAAGATCCGGTATCCGCTGTCGGTGCGGCCGACGGGCGGCAACACCCCCTGCTCGACGTAGTTGCGCACCTGCTGCACCGAGATCCCGACGGTGGCGGCGAGGTCGACGGCGCGCAGCCGTTCGACGGGTCCGGAGGTCACGACGGCAACCGTACCGGTTACCACGTGATTTGAGACTTTCCGGAGCAGTTCGCGGCCGCCTGCTCGGCAGGTTCGGCAAAAGTCTCTACATGGGGATGAATGAGACAATGGAACCCGTCAGCATCGGCGGGGCAGGAGTCCCGCCACGAATCCGCGAAGGGTCCGCATGTCGCAGCCAGCATGGTCCGCCGCCGACAGCCACGACATGATCGAGGTACGCGGAGCGCGGGAGAACAACCTCGCCAGCGTCTCGGTCGACATCCCCAAGCGCCGGTTGACGGTCTTCACCGGCGTCTCCGGCTCCGGCAAGTCGTCGCTGGTCTTCGGCACCATCGCCGCCGAGTCCCAGCGCATGATCAACGAGACCTACAGTGCGTTCCTCCAGTCGTTCATGCCGAACCTCAACCGGCCGGACGTCGACTCGCTGCGCAACCTCAGCGCGGCCATCGTCGTCGACCAGGAGCGGATGGGCGTCAACTCCCGCTCCACCGTCGGCACCGCCACCGACGCGTACGCGATGCTGCGGATCCTGTTCAGCCGGCTCGGTCAACCGTCGGTCGGCGGCGCCGGGGCGTTCAGCTTCAACCTGCCCGAGGGCATGTGCCTCACCTGTGAAGGGCTCGGCCGGGTCTCCGACCTCGACGTCAACGAGCTGGTCGACGTCGAACGCTCCCTCAACGACGGCGCGATCACCGCGCCCAACTTCGCCGTCGGCTCCTGGTACTGGCAGACCATCGTCGGCTCCGGTCTGTTCGACCCCGACGTCAAACTCCAGGACTTCACCCCGCAGCAGTGGGAGGACTTCCTCCACAAGCCGGCCACGAAGATCAAGGTGGGCAGCAACAACTGGACGTACGAGGGTCTGGCGGTCAAGGTCAAGCGGCTCCTACTGACCAAGGACCGCGAGTCGATGCAACCGCACATCCGCGCCTTCGTCGACCGGGCGGTCACCTTCACCAGCTGCGGCGACTGCGGCGGCACCCGACTCAACGCGGCAGCCCTGTCGTCGCGCATCGCCGGGCAGAACATCGCCGAGTGCTCGGCCATGCAGATCAGCGACCTGGCCGCGTTCGTCCGGGGCGTCGACGACCCGGGAGCGGCGCCGCTCGTCGCCAACCTCCGCGACCTGTTGGAGTCCCTGGTCGAGATCGGGCTGGGCTACCTCAGCCTGGACCGCGAATCGGCGACCCTCTCCGGCGGCGAGGCGCAACGGGTGAAGATGGTCCGGCACCTCGGCTCCAGCCTCTCCGACGTCACGTACGTCTTCGACGAGCCCACCGTCGGCCTGCACCCGCACGACATCGCCCGGATGAACGACCTGCTGCTGCGGTTGCGCGACAAGGGCAACACGGTGCTGGTGGTCGAACACAAGCCGGAGACCATCGCGATCGCCGACCACGTGGTCGACCTCGGCCCCGGGGCCGGCACCGACGGCGGGCGGATCTGCTTCACCGGCGACGTCGCCGCGCTACGCCGCTCCGACACCCTGACCGGCCGCCACCTGGACCACCGGGTCACCGTGCGCGCCGACGTACGCCGACCCACCGGGCACCTTCCCATCCGCCAGGCCGACCTGCACAACCTGCGCGACGTGGACGTGGACATCCCGCTCGGTGTGCTCACCGTGGTCACCGGCGTGGCCGGCTCCGGCAAGAGCTCGCTCATCCACGGGTCGCTACGCGGCCGTCAGGGCGTCGTGATCGTGGACCAGTCCCCGATCCGCGGCTCCCGGCGCAGCAACCCGGCCACCTACAGCGGGTTGCTCGACCCGATCCGCACCGCGTTCGCCAAGGCCAACGGGGTCAAGGCCGCCCTGTTCAGCGCCAACTCCGAGGGCGCCTGCCCGGCCTGCAAGGGGATCGGGCTGATCTACACGGACCTGGCGATGATGGCCGGCGTGGCGAGCGTCTGCGAACGGTGCGAAGGCCGACGCTTCACCGACGAGGTGCTCACGTACACGCTGCGCGGCAAGAACATCAGCGAGGTGCTGGCCATGTCGGTCACCGAGGCGCACGCGTTCTTCCCGGGTGGGCCGGCGCACCTCATCCTCGGCCGGCTGGTCGACGTCGGGCTGGGCTACCTCAGCCTCGGGCAACCGTTGACCACCCTGTCCGGCGGCGAGCGGCAACGGCTCAAGCTCGCCATCCACCTGGCGGAGAAGACCACCACGTACGTCCTGGACGAGCCCACCACCGGCCTGCACCTGGCCGACGTGGACCAACTGCTGGCCCTGCTCGACCGGATGGTCGACGCCGGCAACACGGTGATCGTCATCGAGCACCACCAGGCGGTCATGGCGCACGCGGACTGGATCGTCGACCTCGGCCCGGGCGCCGGACACGACGGCGGCCAGATCGTCTTCACCGGCACACCCGCCGACCTGGTCGCCCACGGCGACACCCTCACGGCCACCCACCTCCGCGAGTACGTCAACGCGCCAGCAGCGGTCGACAGGGGGTGACGCCCGCGGGGCCGAGGTCTCCGGGCTGTGCGCGCGGCCGACCAGGGCGTGCGCGCGGCCGGTCGGGTGCACGGCCCGGGCGGGGGCGTGCGGCCAGTCGGGGCGTGCGGCCGGTCGGGGCGGCGGCGGGTGCACGGCCCGGGCAGGGCGTGCGCGCGGCCCGGTCGAAGCGTGTGGAGGTTGTGGCTCAGGCGACGCGACGCAGCCAGCGCCGCTGCCAGGGGGTCTCCACCGCCTTCGGGTGGTAGCCCGCCCGAACCCACGGCACCGCCCGCTCGACCGGCAGACCGTCGAGGATCGCCAACGCGGCCAGGGCCGTTCCGGTGCGGCCCACCCCACCCCGGCAGGCCACCTCGACGCGTTCGCCGTCGTGCGCCCGCCGCAGCGCCTCGCGCAGAGCGTCGAGGGCATCGGCGCGATCCAGCGGAACCCAGAAATCGGGCCACCGTATCCGCCGATGCGGCCAGACCGGCACCGGACCAGGCGCCAACAGCACGGCGAAATCGGCAGGCGAGGTCTCCGCAGCGACACGACGTCCGCGCACCGCAACCCCACTGGGGAGTACGAGTACGCCCGGCTGCTCCGACCACGGCTGCGCGTCTGTCATCCGGACATTGTGCCGCCGCCCTCTGAGCACAGACAGCGCCGCCCCCGGCCTTGTGGGTCGGGGGCGGCGCTGGTGTCGGTGTGCAGGTCGCCTCTCGGCGAGTGGCACGACGCGGCTCCAGCCGAACGGTATTCCGCGAGGGCAATATAGGTGAGGCCCGGGGACACTGAGTCACACCGACACCCTCCACAACCAGCCCGCCCCCGACCTTGTTCCCGGCGTCCCGCTTCCCGCCGCAACTTCCAGGCCGCGCTACCTCAGACCATCCCGAAGCGCGCTGCCACACCACCGCATCACGAGATCTTGGACAGTTTCCGTTCACGCCTAACGGAAACTGTCCAAGATCTCGGGGTGGATATGCCGCTGGCCGGCACCCCGTTGTGGGTGCCGGCCAGCGGTCGGGCTGTTTGGTGGGGGTCAGCTGTTCCAGTGCTGGCCGACCAGGTCGGTGGCCTGCTGCTCCCACTGGGCGTACGCGTCGGGGTAGGCGGAGACCTGCACGGTCTGCGCGGCCTCGGTCAGCGGCATGTCCTGCCACCCGTCGACCTGCTTGAGGCCCTTGAGGAACGCGGTGGTGGAGTAGGCCGGGTCGGTGATCTGCTCCGGCGTGCCCCAACCCGAGGACGGCCGCTGCTGGAACAGGCCCAGCGAGTCGTGGTCGTTGGCGTCGCCGAGGTGGCCCAGGTTCTCCAGCTTCGACTCCTGCAGGCTCGTCGCGATCGAGATCACCGCGGCCCGCTCCGGGAGACCGGCCTTCTTCGTGGCGGCGATGATCGCCTTGACGTTGGCGGTCTGCTCACCGTTGAGGGTGATGTGCGACTGCTCGCCCTGCGGCTTCGGCGCCGTCTGCACCGCACCAGCAACAGGCTTCGCATCCACGGGGTTGGCGTGGGCGGCGATCGGACCAGCGAACACACCACCGGCGAACGCGAGACCAGCAACGGACAGCACACTCTTACGCATGATCGTGTTCATGGGGGAAGCTCCTTCGGGGGTAAGGACACCCGCAGTGATGCCGCGGGTGAGAGCACCTCGTCCGGCGCTGCAACACAAGTCCTAGGGGGAATCTTCGGCGGCCTGCGAGCGGGAGGCTCGCGGCGCCGGGTCCCTGTGTAACGACCCGGGGACCGGAGCCATTCCGGCCCCGTGGCACCGGTGAAGCGGGGTGCCGGTCGGGCCGGGGTCCAGGTGTAACGACCCGGGGTCGGGGGTCATTCCCGGGGGCGGACCACCGCGCCGACCGGCCGTGGTCCTGCGATCGTCAGGGTGTGTAACGACCCCGACCCGGCCACGATTCCGGCTGAGATGTGCCGCCGACCACAGCCCAGACGACCCAAGACCGGACAAACACGCGCGCGCACCAGAGCGACAACGGACCCTGATGCCTGATCGCCGCCTGCGGACCCCTGGCCAGCACCGCGATGATCGACTCAGTTTTCGTGAAGTCGCGGCATCGGATCGCCACGGACACCCCGACATCAAGGAAGGCGAGTCGATCACTCCCGCGACGGGGGCGTGGTTTGGGGCGAATGCGTCAGCTGCCCAGATAGCGCAGGACGGCGAGGATCCGCCGGCTGTAGCCGGTCGTGTGGGCGAGATCGAGTTTGTCGAAGATGGCGTTGACGTGCTTTTCGACAGCACTCTGCGACACGTGCAGCCGCTGGGCGACGGCGAGGTTCGTGTGGCCCTGCGCCATCTCGTGCAGCACGTCCCGTTCGCGCGGTGTCAGCCGACCGAGCGGGTCAGGCCGCCCCGAGCCGGCCACCACCTGCCGGACCACCTCCGGGTCGAGGGCGGTGCCTCCGGCGGCGACCCGGTCGAGTGCGTCGAGGAAGTCGTCCACCTGGGCAACCCGGTCCTTGAGCAGGTAGCCGACCCCCTCAGGGCGGTCCGCGAGCAGCCGGCCGGCGTACCGCCGTTCCACGTACTGCGAGAGCACCAGGACGCCGGTGTCGGGCCACCGCCGACGGATCTCCAACGCCGCCCGCAGGCCGTCATCGGTGTGGGTGGGCGGCATCCGGACATCCGTGACGACCACGTCGGGCCGGGTTCGTCCGACCGTCTCGACGAGTTCGTCGGCGGTCCCGACCGCCGCGAGCACCTCGTGGTCCTCCTCGGCGAGGAGTCTCGTCAGGCCTTCCCGGAGCAGCGTCGAGTCTTCGGCGAGGACTAGCCGCACGGCAGTTCCGCCAGCAGTGTCGTCGGACCGCCAGCAGGGCTGGTCACCCGCAGCCGGCCGTCCAGTGCGGCGACCCGTCGGGCCAGCCCGGACAGCCCGCGCCCTGCTGGTTCCGCCCCGCCGACGCCGTCGTCGTGCACGCGCATCCGGATCCACCCGTCCTGTGCCTCGAAATCGACAGTGACCAGGGTAGCGGCGGCGTGTTTCGCGGCGTTCGTGAGCGCCTCGCAGGCCACGAAGTAGAGCACCGTCTCGATCTGCCGCTCGGGGCGGACCGGCAGCTCGTAGCGGATCCGCACTGGCACCTCGGATCCGCGAGCGGCGATGGCGAGGACCTCGCCCAGATCGTTGCTGTCCAATGCCGACGGGTAGACCCGCCACGCCACCTCACGCAACTCCTCGACGGCCCGCTGGACGTCCTCGTGTGCCTGCACGATCAGCGCGTGCGTACGGTCGGCGTCGCGGGCACGGCGGGCACGGCCGAGCAGCATGCCGAGGGCGATCAGCCGTTGCTGCAGGCCGTCGTGCAGGTCGCGTTCGATGCGCTGCCGTTCGGCGTCGACGGCGGCGATGACGCCGGCCCGACTGGTGGTCAACTCCTGGACCCGTCGCGTCAGCTCCGCCCGGGTGCCCGGGCTGAGCAGTCGTCGCGCCAGCCGGACGTCGAGCACCGCGATACTGGCGAAGGCTTGAACGTTGAGCAGTAGCAGGACCACACCGACGCCGACCTGGGCCAGTGCGTCGAGAAGGGTCAACTCTCCGCGCACCGCCGCGCGCAGCACGATCCAGGCCAGCACCACGCCGACACCCAGCAGGGCGTACGCCAGCACGCCGAGCGTTCCGGTCAGCAGTCGGGCGACCAGGTAGCCGATCTGCCGTCGGGTCACCACATCGTCTGTCGTGGGCAACTCCTCGGCGGCGAGCAGCCCAACGAGGCGGCGACGTTCCATGTGCACCAGTCGCCCCGCGTACCTCTTGGTCAGGGCGGCGACCCGACGGCGGGCCGCCGGTTTCATCGCGACCAGGCTGAACGCGGCGGCCGCGACGGTGAGGAAGACGAACCCGACACCGGCCGTCGCGACGCCGACGGCGACGCCGACCGGAAGCCGGAGGACGCCCCACCACCTGCCGGTTCGCCGCTCTCCCACCACCTCGTCCGCCTTTCACACCGAGCCCTGACGCACCGACGGGTGCCATGTGTGGTGGCGCAGCAGAGGCCACCAGGGATGGTCGACTAGCGGTCGTCCGAGCCCCACGACCCGCTGCGGTAGAGCGTTCCGCGACCGGCCGGGTCGGGCACACCGTTCAGCGTGTTCGGCTCGGGTTCGGTCGGTTCGGGGTTCTGCGCGGCGCGGCGGGCTCGCAGCACACGGGACCCGACGAACCAGGCGGCCGCGGCCGCGCAGACGACGATCACCACCTTCTGGAGCATGCCGGCGTAGCCCTCGACGAGGTGCCAGTTGTCGCCGAGCAGGTAGCCGGCGAGGACGAACGTGGTGTTCCAGATAAGGCTGCCCAGCGTGGTGTAGATCAGGAACGTGCCGACCGGCATCCGTTCCACGCCCGCCGGAATGGAGATCAGGCTACGGAAGATCGGGATCATCCGGCCGAAGAAGACGGCCTTCACGCCGTGGCGCAGGAACCACGCCTCGGTCCGGTCCACGTCGCTGAGCTTCACCAGGGGAAGCCGGGACACGATGGCGCGCATCCGGTCGCGCCCCAACGACGCGCCGATCAGGTAGAGCGCGAGCGCACCCACCACCGAGCCCAGCGTGGTCCAGAAAATCGCACCGACCAGACTCATCCGTCCCTGCGCGGCGACGAACCCGGCCAACGGCAGAATCACCTCGCTGGGGATCGGCGGGAAGAGGTTCTCCAGCGCCACCGCCAGGCCGGCACCGGGGCCGCCGAGCCGTTCCACCAGGTCAGTGACGTAACCGACGATCCCGCCCTGCGGCGGTTCCGCTGCGGCGGTGGGGGTTCCGGTGGCGAGCAGGGCGTGGGACGTTCGAATCATGCCCCCACGGTACGAAGCGATCCTGAGAGTCGACCATGAGGCCGACCCCCCGACCGCACGGGTCGACCACATCGGTAAGGGTGTGGAAGACCGCACCCCGCTGCGTCTCGCGGTGGCGCAGCCGGCGTGCGTACCCCTGGATGTCGCGGAGAACGCGCTGGCGCACGCCGCCGCGGTCCGCGCGGCGCGCGCCCGGTTGGTGGTCTTTCCGGAGCTGTCGCTGACGGGGTACGAGTTGGACGCGCCGGTCGTGTCGGTCGACGACCCGCGGTTGACGCCGCTGGTCGAGGCGTGCGCCGAGACGGGCGCGTTGGCCCTGGCCGGTGCGCCGGTCGCGGGCGACCACATCGCGATGCTGGCGGTGAGCGGGGGCGGCGCGACGGTGGCGTACCGGAAGATGTGGTTGGGCGGTGCGGAGCCTCGCCGCTTCTGCCCGGGCGACGTGCCAGTGGTGCTCGACGTGGACGGTTGGCGGGTGGGGTTGGCGATCTGCAAGGACACCGGGGTCGCCGCGCACGCGGCGCGGACCGCGGCGCTCGGGATCGACGTGTACGCGGCGGGTGTGCTGGAGTCGGCCGAGGATTCGGCGGTGACCGACGAGCGGGCCGGCCGGATCACGGCCGCGCACCGGGTCTGGGTGGCGGTGGCGAGCTTCGCCGGGTCGACAGGTGGCGGCTACACCGAGGCGGCGGGGCGGTCGGGGGTCTGGACACCGCAGGGCGAGGTGTACGCCCGCGCGGGCGCCGAGCCGGACGAGGTGGTCAGCGTGCTGGTGACGCCAGGGATGGACGGCGTCTGAACGTCAGGCGCGGATGGGCTCGAACAGCTCGACCGGGTTGCCCGCTGGGTCGTCCATGACGATCTGCCTGCCGCCGGGGCCGCTGACGACGTCGCTGCGGAACACCACACCGGCTGCTCGGAGCCGGGCCGCCTCGGTGTCGATGTCGGCGACGATCAGGTGGATGCGATTCCAGCCACCGGGGTGCGGACGGCGCCCGTCGGGCATGGCGCGGCCGGCGGAGCTGTCCGGGCCGGACAACAGCAGCCGCAGGTTGCCGCGCCTCACGTCGGCGAACGCGGGCAGGAACGTGGTGATCGGAGTGAACCCGAGGTAAGTGGTGTAGAAGTCGAGCGCGGCGGCAACGTCGTCGACGAGGTAACGCACGCTGACGGTGCCGTCATCGGCAGGGCTGGTCATGATGTCTTCTCCCGGCGGTGAGTGAGTGTGTGCAGCAGGAAATCGATGCGCTGGGCGAGTGCGTCGGCGACGTGCTCGAACGCGGGCGGCCCGCCAGGCTCGGCGGCGGGGTCCGCGATGCTCCAGTGCACCGGTCGCGGATGGCCCGGAAACTCGGGGCAGACTTCCTTGACCCGGTCGCAGAGAGTGATCACGACGTCGAATCGCTGACCACTGAACTCGGCAAGGTGTTTGGGTCGGGCTGTTGTCAGATCGATCCCACGAGCCGCCATGACGCCGGCCGCCAGCGGATGAATCGGCTTCGGTGTGCTCCCGGCGCTGAACGCCTGCACAGCCCCGCCGGAGCGGTCGCGCAGCAGCGCTTCGGCCATCTGCGACCGCGAGCTGTTGGCCGTGCACAGGAACAACACCCGCCCGGCTGCCGGGGCGGCAGGCGCGGGTCCGGTGAGTCGCAACCCGGGGTGCAGGGCGTCACCCACGCCGGACAGCAGGTCAGCGCAACGGGCAAGGTCGAGCGAGTAGTAGGTGTCACGGCCGTCGGCGCTGCTGCGCCGCGCGGTCACCAGCTCGGCCTTGCGCAGCTTGGCCAGGTGGTACGAGACGAGATTCTGTGGCTGGCCGAGCGACGCGGTCAACTCCCGCACAGCGAGGTCGCTGCCAGCCAGCTCACCGAGCAGCCGCCACCGCACCGGGTGCCCGGCGGCCGTCACGAACCCGGGCGGCGTCATGGTGCCTGGTGTCTCTGAGATCACGCCCGGAGATTACATCAAATTGGATTGATGCAATAGCAAGTTGCCGGGTCGGGTTGCTGAGCGGTTGGTGTTTGCCAGCCGACGATGACCTTGGAATGCTTCGCGGATGACTTCCTTGCCGGGGACCTTCGCACCCGACGTCATCGCCCTGCCGGAGCAGGCGCAGTTCGAGGCGTTCATCGACGAGCACCGCAGGGCACTCAACGGCTGCCTGGACGGGTTGACCGAGGAGCAGGCACGCCGATCGTTGGTGCCGTCCCGGACCACGCTGCTGGGCCTGGTGAAGCACGCCGCCTTCGTGGAGAAGGTCTGGTTCGACGAAGCCGTCACGTGCCGCTCACGCGCCGAGATCGGCATCCCACCCACGCCGGGCGACTCGTTCCTCCTCGACGACGACGACACCATCGCCAGCATCCGGCAGGCACACCGGGAGGCGTGCGAAGCGTCCCGCCGCGCCACGGCCGCCCTGGGCCTGGACGACCTCCTGCGCGGCCACCGCAGCGGCCCGCAGCCCCTGCGATGGGTGTACCTGCACGTGCTGCGCGAGCTTGCCCAGCACTGCGGACACGCGGAGATCCTGCGGGAGCAGATCCTGAGCGAGCAGCGCGGGTGACCCAGGCCGGTCAGCCGGCGTCCAACACCTCCCGCAACCGGGCCGCGAACTCCTGCGGCTTGCCCGCGTAGCCGTGCTCTCCCCCCAGGAAGCCGCCGTGGTGACTGGGGAACACCACGGCCTGCTGGCCGAGCAGGGCCGCCAGGCCGTGGGCGGTCCGCGCGGTGTACGTCCCGGCCGACTCCTCCCCCACCGCGACCACGATCCGGGTGGGCGCCGCGGCGAGCCGGCTCGCGTCGGGGCGGTAGTCGGTGATCGCCCACGAGTTCTTCGACAGCAGCGGGTCGTCGCGGTTGCCGTCGTCCTCGGTGGACAGCCCGAACATCGCCGGGTCGGGGGTGGGCTGAGCGAAGTAGGCGTCGGTGAACTCGCCCTGCCACGAGGTCATCGCGATGAACGCGGCCATCCCGGCGCCGGCCCCCTTCGCCTGGTACGCGTCGTAGAACCCGGCCCGGGCGCGCTCGGCGGCGTCGGCGTCGGGGAGCACGGCGTTGATCGGGGGTTCGTGCGCCACCAACGTCACGACGTCTCCGGGGTACGCGGCGACGAGTTCGAGTGCCGTCACCGCGCCGCCGCTGCTGGCGAACAGATCGACCGGGCCGGCACCGAGCGCCTCGATCAGCAGGTGCAGGTCGGCCGCCTGCTGCTGCGGCGTGTGGTCGATCCGGCCGTCCGTGCGGACGCTGCGGCCGAGGCCACGCGGGTCGTAGGTGACGACGGTACGGTCGGTGAAGAGCGGCGCGAGCGAGGAGAAGCCCTCCGCCGCCATCGGCTGGCCGATCATCAGCAGCACGGGGCGTCCGCCGGCCGGGGGCAGCGGGCCTCGGACGTCGTAGACCAGGTCGACGCCGGGTACGGCGAGGGTGTGCGTCTGCGTTGTCGTCATCCGGTGAGACTACGACCGGCGGGAGCAGGTGGACGACCACGCCGTGCCGGCGACGCCAACCGGACGGCCGTCGGTCGTCGACGAACGGGTCACGCCCGGGCCCACCCGCCGGAGTCGGCGAAACGACGGAGCGTCCAGCGGGCCGGCGGCCAACCGCCCGGGTCGTGGTCGGTCGTCCACTCGGTGATCGACGCCGGGGGCACGTCCAGGTCGAAGGCCCGGAAGACCGGCTGCGCGGCGAGCGCGTGGAACGCGCCCTCGACGGTCTCGCTGTGACCGACCAGGATCACCGTGGAACCCCGGTGCCGGTGCGCGATCTCCATGATCGCTCGGCTGACACGGACCACCAGTTCGGCCCAGCTCTCGTTGCCCTCCTCGAACGGCCGGAACACACCCCCGCCGGCCACCGCGTGTTCGGTGCGGAAGCGTGCGGTCGGAAGGCCGTCGGCGTACGGGGGTGTGTGCCAGGTGCACAGGCCACAGTCGGCCACCGGCCGGACGCCGAACGCGGTGGCGATCGGTTGCGCCGTCTCGACAGCCCTCCGCAGCACGGACGAGTAGACCGCCACGGGCCGGTCGGCGGCGACCTCGCCGGTGAGCCGCTTGGCGAGATCGTTCGCCTGCTCGTGACCGAGGGCGGTGAGGCCCCGGCATCCACGTGGTCCGCCCACGATTCCCTCGAGCTGGTGCAGCGACTCACCGTGTCGCACGAAGATCAGACGTGTCCGCATCGGGACATCATGCCAGCGGTATAGACGCAGGTATCAGTCGTCCGTACGGCCGGTGAAGATGCTGCTGGTCCGCGCGAGCAGATCGTCCAGCTGGACGCCCGTCCGCGCTGGTAGCCGGTCGCGCTCCACCAAGTCGGCGATGTGTTCCCGCAGCTCGGCGACGCGCTTGGTCCGGTCCCTGGTGTGGCGGTTCAGGTCGGCGAGTTCGTCGCGGAGGTCTTCGGCGGTCTTGCGGTCGATGTCACCGCGGGCCAACGCGCCGGCGAGGATGCTGGCGAACTCGCCCGTCACCTCGCGGAAGCTGACCGGCACCTGCTGCCCACCGGTCGGGGGCGCGGTGGTGGCCGATGGTGACGGCGAGGGTGGCGGCTTCGGCGTCGGCGACTGCGTCGTGGGTCTGGGCGCCGGCGCGGAGGCCGAGGGTGCACCGGCGACGTCGCCGGGGTCGGGTGTGCCCGAGCTGCCGAACTGGCCCTGGGTGAGCAGGGCGCCGAGGCCGACGAGCACGGCCAGGCCGGCTGCGACCAACACGGCGAGGGGTCGGCGCGATCGGCGGCGGGCCGACACGGCGGGCACCGGGGCGGGACGGACAGCCGAGCGGTCGATCAGGGTTGGCGGATGGGCTGTCGGCCTGACGCGCAGCATCTCGGTGGGCGGCTCGACCGGCTGGCCCGCACCGAAGCGACGGGCCAGGTGCGCGGCGCTCGGCCGGTCAGCCGGATTGGCCGCCAGGCAGGCGACGGTCAGCTCGGCGACGTCGGCGGGGAGGCCGGGCACCCGCAGTGGCGGCACCGGAGTGCCGCGCCGGTGCACCTCCAGGGCGTCCTCCCAGCTCTGTACGGGCAGGGGGGCCTGGCCGGTGAGGGTCCGGTAGAGCAGCGCGC
The DNA here is from genome assembly GCF_029626165.1 of Micromonospora sp. WMMD967. NCBI lineage: Bacteria > Bacillati > Actinomycetota > Actinomycetes > Micromonosporales > Micromonosporaceae > Micromonospora > Micromonospora sp. WMMD967. The sequence continues at coordinate 4,531,362 of NZ_JARUBK010000001.1, read as the reverse complement.
CGAGGGCGTACACGTCGCTGGCCGGGTCGGGCGGGCCAGCTCTCAACCGCTCCGGGGCGAAGTAGGCGGGTGTGCCCATCAGCGGTTCGCCGGACTGGCTATCGAGCCCGCCGAGCGCGGCGATGCCGAAGTCGAGCACCTTGGCCCCGGTGTCGGTGAGCATCACGTTGCCGGGCTTGACGTCGCGGTGCACGACGCCGATGCGGTGCGCGGCGGCCAGCGCGGCGGCGATCTGCCCCGCCACCCGTACCGCCTCCGGCCAGGGCATCGGGCCGTTGCGTAGCCGGTCGGCCAGGTTGTGCCCCTCGACCAGTTCCATCACCAGGTACGGGACCACAGCGCCGCTGGCCAGGGTCGCCTCGGCGTAGTCGTACACCTGGGTCACGTGTGGGTGGGTCAGCCGGGCGGCCGCGCGGGCCTCGCGCTGGATGGTGGCCCGCAGGTGCGGGTCGGTGGCGAACTGCCCGGCGAGGACCTTGATCGCGACCGGTCGGCCGAGGACGTCGTCGTCGGCCCGCCACACCTCGGACATGCCGCCGAGACCGATCCGCTCGTGCAGGACGTAGCGGTCGTGGAGACGGAGAGTGGGCGTGAAAGGCGACATGGCTTCACCATTCTGCCTGGTCGAGCCCTCCTCGACCACCCTCCGTGCCCGAGCCCACACTGTTCGTCCGGTGCGTGCCCGAATGAGTGCGAAGGGGTCAGGAGCAGCGCGGGGTGGCCGGCAGCGGTCGCGGCTGGATGCGGTCGGCGAGCCGACGCAGGGCGATGGCGGCAGCCTGCCGAGTCGGGTCGAGTGGAGCCCGGCGGACCCGCTCGACCTGGACCGGGGCGTCCGGTCGGGCCGAGTTGACGTGTCGGTTCATCGCGTCGAGGGCAGTGATGTATCCGGTGGGAAGTTCCATGGTCAACTCCTCGGGACAGGTCCGGTGGAGTCCCGGACGATGAGTGCGGTGGGCAGCAACACGTGACCGTCCGCCGTCTTTGCGGGCGGGTCGAGCAGCAGTTCGGCGGCGATGCGGCCCTTCTCCTCGGCCGGCTGCCGGACGGTGGTGAGGCCGGCCGCGGCGGCCTCGGGAACGTCGTCGAAACCGGTCACCGAGACGGGTGGGCGGTAACCGGCCGGCCGGGCGGCCAGGGCGTCCAGCACACCGAGTGCGAGGACGTCGGAGCCGGCCAGCACGGCGGTCGGGGGGTCGGGTCGGTCGAACAGTCCGGCGACGGCCGCGGCGGCGGCTTGGCGACTGTTGCCCGGAGCGTTGACCAGGGTCAGCGCGCCCCAGTCGATGCCGACCTCGGCGAACGCGTCGGCGAAGCCGGTGAGCCGGCCCCGGGTGGTGGGGTGCGGAACCTGCTCCACCCCGGCCACTGTGAGCGGGCCGGCCGGGGCGTCCGGCAGCACCGAGTCGGCGAGCAGCGCCACGCGGCGGTGACCGAGGCCCGCCACGTGCGCGGCGGCGCCGTACGCGGCGGCCCGTTCGTCGATGCCGACGTACCGCTCGTCGGGGCCGGCGTCGTCGCGGGCGGCCGTGCTGACGAACGGCAGCCCGCGTGCGCGGATCACGTCCAACGCCCACTCCTCGTCGGCGACGCAGTAGACGCAGAACCCGTCCACGGCGGCGTTCTCGACCGCCCGCCGGGCGTCGGTGACCGCCGTGGGCAGCGGCACCAGCAACATGCTGGTGCTGTGCCGCTCGGCCGCCTCGCCGACCCCGGCGAGGAAGCGGACGGCGAACGGGTCGGTGAAGGCGTACGACAGCTGCGAGGTGAACAGCACGCCGATCGACCCGACGAAGCCGCGGCGCAGGGAACGCGCGGTCGGGTTGGGACCGGGGTAGCCGAGTTGGCGTGCGGCGTCCAGGATTCGCCCGCGCAGGCTGGCGGAGAGCTGGTCGGGGCGGCTGTAGGCGTTGGACACGGTGCTGCGGGAGACGCCGACGGCGTCGGCCACGGCTTGCAGTGTTGGCTTCACCGGCACCTCTCTGTATCGATTCAGTCTGTATCGATTCAGAGACTAGCCCGACTCGTTGGCGTCGGTCAATACCACGCGTTTCGGAGTCGCCCGTGCCGCGATCAGGCCGGGTAGAGGTCGTCCAACAGGCGGCCGAGAATGTCCGGGGTACGCTCCGGCGGCTCGGCCTCGACGCAGAGCCGCTCCATGGCCACCGCGTAGTAATCCAGGTCATCGCGCTTGTCGAGGTAGAGGGCGCTGGTGAGCTGCTCGATGTAGACGATGTCGGGCAACTCCTGGTCGCCGAAGCGCAGGATCGTGAAGGCGCCCCCGGCGGCGGCGTGGCCGCCGGCGGCGAACGGGATGACCTGGAGCCGGATGTTGGGCGACTTGGTCGCCTCGATGAGTGCGGTCAGCTGGCCGCGCATGACGGCGGGGCCGCCGATCGGACGCCGCAGGGCGGCCTCGTCCACCACGGCCCAGAGCTGCGGCGGATTGTCCCGGTGGAGCAACTGCTGCCGCTGCATGCGCAGGGCGACCCGTCGGTCGATCTCGGCCGGATCGGCCGCGCCGTGCCCGAGCAGCACTACCGCCCGGGCATAGTCCCCGGTCTGCAACAGGCCGGGCACGAACTGCACCTCGTAGCTCCGGATCAACGCCGCAGCGGCCTCCAGCCCCAGGTACGACTGGAACCAGGTCGGCAGCACGTCACCGTAGCGGTGCCACCAGCCGGGGCTGTTGGCGTCCCGGGCGAGTTTCAGCAGCGCCTCGCGCTCGTGCTCCTCGGTGACCCCGTAGAGGGTCAACAGGTCGGAGACGTCGCGCTCCTTGAAGCCGACCCGACCCAGCTCCATCCGGCTGATCTTCGATTCGGAGGAACGGATCTCCCAGCCAGCACCCTCGCGGGTCACCCCACTGGTCTCCCGCAGCCGACGCAACTGGGCGCCGAGCAGCATGCGCAGCACGGTCGGCCCGGTTGTCGGGCCACCCTCGGCGGGAACCATCGTCACGTGCGGACCTCCGGACACCGACCCACGCGGCCGGGTACCTGGCCCGGCCGACGTGTAAGCATGCCATGGACCGACAGTGAGGTGAACTCCTCCGCGCCGGTGATTCAGTCCCGTCGCCGGGACGACCCCACCCGGGACGGTCAGTTGATCAGATGGTCGAAGTCCCCGTCCCGCGCGCCGAGAACGAAGGCCGCGATCTCGTCCACTGTGTAGATCAGCGCCGGCCCCTCCGGGTGCCGCGAGTTGCGAACCGCGATGCCCGCTCCCCCGGGCAGTTCGGCGAGTTCGACGCAGTTGCCGCTGGGGTTGCTTCGGCGGCTCTTCTGCCAGCTCAGTGGAGGCAACTGATGGATCGGTACGCCATTGGGTGGCTGCTGCATGGAGGCGTCTTTCTGCTCACGAGCCCGCCGGTGGCCGTGGGAGGAGCGGTGACGGCGAGGGGTGCGGTATCGACATCGGACGGTTCTGCACGTGCATCTGCTATTGCATATGCACCGGACGGCGAGCATGATAACGCACATGATCGGTGTGCATCCGTTCACGTTGAGTTACCCCACAGGGGCAACCAGCAGGTAAAACTGGCCCGATGCGGCGCACCGCGTCGGACGAAGGGGTAGGGCGGTCGCGGCGATGGGAGGGTTCGTGCCGGATCCGATGAGTGTCGCCTCCGGCATCTGCGCGGCCGGCGCGCTTCTCTCTTCCTGGCAACTACGCCGCCGGGCGGTGCGCGCCGAGGCCGAGATCGAGCACCTTCAGGCCGAGCTCGCCGCCGAACGCCACGCCGCCAGCCACGACGCCCTCACCGGGCTGCCCAACCGACGCGCCTTCTACCGCCTGGCTGCCGCCCTGCTCACCGACGCGGCCGGCCAGCCGTTGATCGCCGTGGTGCTGGATCTCGACGACTTCAAGCAGATCAACGACCGGTACGGGCACGCCGCCGGCGACCAGGTGCTGATCAGTGTGGCCGAACGTCTCGCCGGCTTCGCCGGGGACAATCTCGTCGCCCGCCTCGGTGGGGACGAGTTCGCCGGGTTGCTCGCCAGCCCGACCGTCGACCGGCGTTGGATCGAGTACTCCACCCGCCGTCTCGCCGAGACCGTCGCCGCGCCGATCCGACTGAGCGGGTGCAGCGTCCGGGTCACCGCCTCCGTCGGGCTCGCCCCGGTGACCGGCCCGGCCCAGCTCACCGAGGCGCTCAGCCGCGCCGACGCCGCCATGTACCAGGCGAAGAGCCTCGGCGGCGCCCGCTCACCCCGGCAACTGGTCGACAGCACCGAGCGCTGACGGGTCACCCGACGGGCGCACCGAACCACCTGGGCAACAGGCCGAGCAGGTCCGTCTGATCGTCGCCCACCCACGCCACGTGGCCGTCCGGCCGCAGCAGCACGGCGGGCACGTCCAGCTCGTCGCTGACGTCGACGACGTGGTCGACCCGATCCGCCCACCCGTCGACGGAGAGCCGGCCGGTCTGGTCGAGCAGCAGACCTCGGCCACCACGCATCAGCTCGTAGAGGCGACCGTTGTGCTTCAGTCGTACGTCGCGCAGGTGCCGACCGAGCAGCTCGTGGCCCGTACCGAGGTCGTACCGGACCCCGATCGCGGTGATCTTCTCGATCAGGAAGCGGTTGACCTCCTCGAAGTCCAGCAGCTCCGACAACAGGTGGCGCACCGCCCGGGGCCCCGGCTCCGGCGACAGCAGCACCATCTGCGCACGGGTGTTGGTCAGTACGTCGGCCGCCACCGGGTGCCGCTCGGCGTGGTAGCTGTCCAACAGCCCTTCCGGCGCCCAGCCGTTCACCGCGGCGGCCAGCTTCCAGCCGAGGTTGAACGCGTCCTGGATGCCCAGGTTGAGCCCCTGCCCACCGGTCGGTGGGTGGATGTGCGCGGCGTCGCCGGCCAGGAACACGCGGCCGGTCCGGTAGCGCTCGGCCAGCCGGGTGGCGTCGCCGAAGCGGGACAGCCAGCGTGGTGAGTGGACGCCGAAGTCGGTGCCCGCGTACACCCGGAGTTGCTCTTTGAACTCCTCGATGGTGGGCGGGACGGACCGGTCCTCGGCCACCCCCTCGGCGGGGACGAGGACGCGGTAGACCCCGTCGCCGAGCGGTCCGAGACCGAAGCGCAGGTGGGTCTTGCGGACCTCGGCCACCACGTCGGCCACCGCCTGCGGTGCCATGCCCACCTCCATCTCGCCGAGCAGTGACTCGACCTCGCTGGGCTCACCGGGAAAGCCGACGCCGAGCAGTTTGCGGACGGTGCTGCGACCGCCGTCGCAGCCGACGAGGTACCGCGATCGCACCCGCGTGCCGTCGGCGAGTTCCACAGTCACCCCGTGCTCGTCCTGGCTGAGGCCGGTCAGTTCGCAGCCGCGCCGGATCTCGACGCCGACCTCGCCGGCGTGCTCGGCCAGCAGCCGGTCGGTGGTGGTCTGCGGAATGCCGAGGACGTAGGCGTGTGCGGTGTCCAGTCCGCCCGGCGACGGTTTGGGAATGGCGGCGAAGAAGCCACCGACCGGGTGCTGCTGGCCGAGCGCGAGGAACCGCTCCAGCAGACCGCGCTGGTCCATCACCTCGATGCTGCGCGCGTGCAGGCCGAGCGAGCGGACGAACGGGGTCGGCTCGCTGTCCTTCTCCACCACGAGCACCTGCACGTCGTGCAGCCGCAGCTCGGCGGCCAGCATCAGGCCGGTCGGTCCGCCGCCGGCAATGATCACATCAATCATGGAATCCCCCGATTTTCCCAGGTTTGGGCTTCGGCAGGAGATTCTGCAGCACACCCCGGGTCTTGCGGCAAGACCCGGGGTGCGATATACGTTGGAGGTGGCAAGGAGTGCGTGACCTCCTTGCCCTTCGTGTTTTCCGGCCCCGGACGGACGCGGTCCCCGCTCAGCTCCGCCGGTCGAGGTCGCGCAACGCGACGTCGGCGAGAGTGACCAGACCGACCTCGGACACCAACCCCCGCACGATCCGCGCCGCCCGAGCACGGTCGGTCGCCTCGGCGTCCGGATCCAACGCCTGCCAAGTCCAGTCGGACAGGTCGTCCAGCGCGCGGACCGCGAGGAACCAGGCCAGACGGGCCCTGTCGATGTCGACCGGGCCGTACCCGTCGAGGGCGGCCTCCTGCTGGGCGGCGCTGACCGGGGCGAACGCGAGCACCCCGCCGACGACGAACATCAGGTCACACTCGGGCGGCGCGAGCACCGCGTCGTCCCAGTCGATCAACCAGACCTGCCCGTCCGCGCCGAGCAGCAGATTTCCCAGGTGCGGGTCACCGTGGCAGACCACGTCCGGGCCGAGGCGGGCCCGCCGGTCGACGGCGAGACGTTCGACGTCCCTGACCAGAGCGTCCACGCGGTCGGCCACCGCGGACCACTCCCGGGCCAGTTCCGCGGCGAGCGGACCGGCCGGGTCGCGCAGCCGCTCGGCCATCGCGCGGGTCGAGGCCACGATCGAGGGGTACGCCGCGCCGCCCGCCGGCAACAGTCGCCGCAACTCCCCGGTCACCGGCACCGCGTGTACGGCCGCCAGCACCTCGCCGTACGCGCGCCAGTGCGCGTCGGTCATCGGGCCGTCGAGGGCCCGCTGGTCGGAGACCCACGGCACCACCGAGAGGCGACACCCGTCGTGGTCGACGGCCAGCCCACCGTCCCGGGTCCGCAGCGGCGCGGCGATCCCCGGCACCCCCTGATCGGCCAGGTACGCCGTGACGACCAGACCGGCGGCGGTGCCACCACCGCTCAGTTTGACCGCGTAGCGCCCACCGTCGAGGGTTCTGGCCAGCCACAGGCGGGCGTGCTGGTCCGCGCCGTGGGTCACCAGCTCCAGCGCGGAGATGGTCAGGCCGAAGCTTGCCCGGACCTGCTCGGCAACCCGCCGCGGGACGTCCTCGATCATGGGGTCACCATGCCACCGACCGGCAGACCCGCCCAGCGCATTAATCGTGCGGAGGTGTCCCGGGACGGCCTCCGGGTATGGCGAGGCAGTAATCATCACCCGACGGGCGAAGGGAATCGACGTGGCGAGCATCCGCGCCCTCGTACTCAATTGCACCCTCAAGCCGTCACCCGCGCCGTCCAGCGCCGAGCAGCTCGGCCGGGAGGTGCTCGGCGAGTTGGCCGCGCAGGGCGTGGAGGGCGAACTGATCCGGGTCGTCGACCACGACGTGCGCTTCGGGGTGTCCACCGACGAGGGCGACGGCGACGGTTGGCCGACGATCCGCGCCAAGCTGCTGGCGGCCCAGGTGCTCGTCATCGCCACGCCGATCTGGCTCGGGCAGCCGTCGAGCGTCTGCAAGATGGTCCTCGAACGGCTCGACGCCGAACTCTCCGAGACCGACGACGAGGGCCGGCTCCTGACCTACGGCAAGGTGGCCGGTGTGGCCGTCGTCGGCAACGAGGACGGCGCGCACCACACGATCGGCCAGGTGCAGCAGGCGCTCAACGAGGTCGGGTTCACCCTCGCGGCCGCCGCCGCCACCTACTGGGTCGGCGAGGCTTTGCACACTGTGGACTACCGCGACGCCGGCCCGAAGCCGGACACCACCGGCCGCACCACCAAGGCACTGGCGCTCAACAGCGCACACCTCGCCCGACTGCTCAGCGAGCAGCCGTACCCGCCGCCGGACGCGCGCAGCGCCGCCGTCGGCCCGAGTCGCGGATCGGCCTGACCGACCGCAGCCGCTGCCCGGCCTGACCCCGTGGCACCTATTTGTTGCCCTGTAGAGCTGCCCCATCGGTGGGGCAGCGCTGTGCTCAGCCCGGCGCCCGGCAAACGCCGGCCCCGCCTGCCCTCGGCCCCACCCCCGGCCTCGCCCTACCCCGGCCTGCCCTGCCCCGCCCTACCCCGGCCTGCCCTGCCCCGCCCTACCCCGTCCTGCCCTGCCCCGCGGCTGCCCACATCTGGGGCAGCTCTACAGGGCGCACGGGCCATCCCTTGCTCCCCGACCGGTGCGCGGATCAGCTGCCAACCGCTTCGCCAGCGGCCGGCGTGCGGGTCAGCGCCAGCCGTAGCCGGCGCGTAGCGCCTGCCCGACCCGGTCGAACCGAGGCCGGTCCAGTACGGCGCCCTCGCGGCGGATGCTGTCCTCGCGCATGGTGAGCACCCGGTCCAACCGAACCCAGCTCGGCCGGTTGTCCCGGTCCCACTCGCCCGGCCCGAGCGCGAACCAGTGCCGCTGCCCGTCGCGCTCACTCTGACTGGACAGCATCAGCCCGAACAGCGTCCGGCTGTGCCGACCGACGACCAGCACCGGCCGGTCCTTGCCCTGCCGGGGGTCGTCCTCGTACGGCACCCACGTCCAGACGATCTCGCCCGGGTCGGCCTGCCCGTCGCGCTCCGGGGCGTAGGTCAGCTCCCGGCGCTGCAACGCGCTCACCTGACGGCGGCGGGCCACCTGGGCGGGGGCGGGCCCGCTACGTCGGGGCGACGGAATCACCGCGCCCACCCGGGAGATGCGAGCCGCGACATTCCTCAACAGACCAGCCACGGCGGGCAGCCTACCCGCCGCCCGAGCGGCCGGTGCGAGAGACTGGCCCGATGAACGAGGTGCCCCGCGACCTGCCGATCCTGGAACGACGCGCGGTGCGGGTGGTGGTCACGGACAGCACCGACCGGGTGTTGCTGTTCCACACCCGCGATCCCGACCATCCCCGGCTGGGCACCTGGTGGGAACTGCCAGGTGGTGGCATGGATCCCGGGGAGACCTATCGCGACACCGCCGTACGGGAGCTGCGCGAGGAGACCGGCATCGTGGTCGCCGCCGACCAGGTCGGTTCGCCGACCTGGCGTCGCCGGGCGACTTTCCTGCACCGTCAGGTGCGGCACGTGCAGGACGAGGTCGTCGTCACCGTACGGCTGGCGGGCCCCGGTCCCGACGTGGACGAGACACACCGGCTCGACTACGAGCGGGAGGACTACTTCGGGTTCCGCTGGTGGCCGCTGCACGAGGTGGTCGCCAGCACGCAGCGGTTCTATCCCGGGCACCTTCCCCGGTTGATCACGTCATTCCTCGACGGCGAGGAGATCGACGAGCCGTTCGAGTTGTGGTCGTGAGCCGGGCCGGCGGGCAGAGTGGGGGCATGACGACCGATCTGCACGGGCCGCTGTCCGCGTACGCCGCACGGTTGCACACCACGGCGGGCGACGCGCACCACGTCGCCTCTCCGCTCGGCGCCTGGCTCCTGCTCGCGGTCTGCGCCGCGGCTGCCACCGACGACGACCCGGCCGCCGAGGATCTGGCCCGCGCTCTGGGCACCGACCTGGCCGGTGCCGCCGAGGCTGCCCGCGCGCTGCTGGATTCGCCGCACCCGCTGGTCAGGTCCGCCACCGCGCTCTGGCAACGGTCGGGACGGAGCGACGTCGGGGCGGGCGGGTGGCGGGCCGCGCTGCCCCGCAGCACCGAGGTCGGCGTACTGCCCGATCAGGCCGGCCTGGACGCGTGGGCGCGCGCGCACACCGACGGTCTCATCGAGATGTTTCCGTTGACTGTCGGCCCGGACGTGGTCTTCGCCCTGGCCAGCGCGCTGGCCACCCGGGTGTCCTGGGCGGCCCCGTTCGACGTGGCCGACGCCCGCGAGCTCGGTGCCGGCAGCCCGTGGGCGGGACAGCTTCGGCGGGCGCTGCGCAGCCCGAGCCACGGCCACCGGTGCGCCATCGTGTCGACCACGCGTGCTGGTGACGTGATCGTGCACGCCGCCCCGGCCCAGACGACCGACGGAGCGGGGCTGGTGGTCCTCTCGGTGGCCGCCGCGCCGCAGGTGTCGCCGGCCGAGGTGCTGGCCGTCGCGTACGACCTCAGTGCCGGCGCGGCCGACGGCGCGCCACCGGCCGGCGCTCGCTCGCTGTTCGACCTGCCCCTCGGTAACGCTCCGCTCTGGACGGTGCGCGAGGAGCGGGTGCGGACAATGGCCTGCGGCGGACGAGAGGAGCGGCACCACGCCGTACTCCCCTGCTGGTCGGCCCGTAGCGAGCACGACCTGGCCGCTGCGACGCTCGGCTTCCCGGCCGCGACCGCGACGCTGGCGAAGGCGCTGGCCACCCCCGTGGAAGGCTTCGAGGCGCGGCAGTCGGCGGTGGCCCGCTTCGACAGGTACGGCTTCGAGGCGGCGGCGGTGACCGGCATGTTCGCGCGGACCAGCCTGCCGCCCGAGGGCGTCGCACGCACGGCCGAGCTGCGCTTCGGCCACCCGTACGCGGTGGTGGCCGTCGCCACCGACAGCCGGGCCGGCGGTGGCACCGGGCCGTGGCACGGGCTGCCGGTCTTCTCCGCCTGGATCGCCGAGCCCGAGGAGTTGCGCGCCGCCGATCGGTGATCAGAACCGCGGGCCGAGGAACAGGCCGCCGCTCGCGTCGATGACCTGGCCGGTGATCCAGCGGGCGGCGTCGGAGGCGAGGAAGGCGACCACCTCGGCGACGTCGTCGGGTGCTCCCAACCGGTTCAGGGCTGTCGTCGCGGCGATGAGGTCGGCCAGGCCCGGCGCTTCGAAGGCCGGACCGTTGGTCGCCGTGCGGGTGGCGCCGGGGGCGACCGCGTTGACGGTGATCCCCCGGACCCCGACCTGGTTGGCCAGGGTCATGCTCATCGTCTCGACCGCGCCCTTCGTCATGGCGAAGGACGTCTGCGTGGTGTTGGCCATCCGGGTCGCCACCGACGAGATCGTGATGACGCGGCCACCGTCGCGCAGCAGGGGCAGCGCCCGCTGGCAGATGAAGTACGGCGCTCGCACGTTCACCGCGAAGAGGTGGTCGAACTGCGCCCGCGTCGTGACGCCGAGCGGGCCGGCCGGTGCGGTGGCCGCGTTGTTGACGAGGATGTCGAGTGCACGCCCGGCCAGGGCGGTCTCCACTGCCGCGAAGAGGGTCTCCACGTCGTCGTCCACGCCCAGCTCCGCGCGCACGGCGAGTGCCGTTCCACCGGTGCGCTCGATGTCGCCGATCGTGGCCATCGCACCGTCCTCGTCGGTGCCGAAGTGGACGAGGACCATCGCGCCGCTCGCCGCCAGGCGAACCGCGATCGCCTGTCCGATGCCGCGGGACGCGCCCGTCACCAGAGCCGTCCTACCGGTCAGATCGCCCACGTCGACCACCCTCACGAATACGTTAGTCGCTACCAATCTGGTAGTGACTACCACTGAGGTAGTGTCTATCACATGCCCGATCAGCAGTCGACCCTGCGCGCTCACCGCCGAGCCGAGACGCAACGCGCGATCCAGGCGCACGCGGTGCGGCTGTTCACCGAACGCGGGTACGACGCCACCACGGTGAACGACGTCGCCGAGGCCGCTGGCGTGTCCCCCATGACCGTCTACCGGCACTTCCCCACGAAGGAAGACCTGGTCCTGATCGACCAGCACGGCCGACTCGTCGCCGACCGGATCACCGCGTCACCCGCCACCCAACCGCTGGTCCGCCGCATCGGCGGCGCGCTGATCGAATCGACCACGGCTCTGACCGGCGGCCCCGGTGGAGGCGAGCTCTCCACGAGCGGGCAGTTCCTGCTCGCCCGGCTCCGGCTGATGATCTCGACGCCGGCCCTGCGGGCCAAGCACCTGGACAACACGTACGCGCTCCAGCAGGCCATCGTCACCGCGCTCGGGGACGACACCACCGATCCCGACGCCGCATTCCACGCCCACGCGGCGGCGAGCGCCTGCCTGGCCGCCATGCACACTGCACTCGTGCGGTGGGCCGAGGACGACGGACGAAGCGAGCTGCCCGACCTGATCGCGAAGGCCCTCACCGCCGCCTTCGGCGACGACGCCCTCACCGACCGGCCAGACACGCGCTGAGCCGCCGGCCTCACCCGCCCGGGTGCAGAGAGGCTTCACCGTCCTGTACCGCCTTGCGCACCTCGTCGTTCGCTGACGTCGCGTCGTACCCGATCGCACGGAGGAGGTCGCTGGCAGCGGTACGCAGCTGGGTGACGACGGCGTCGCCGAACTCGTCGACGCCCTGGGCGCGGGCACGGCCCGCCCGATAGACGGCGTCGCGTACCGCCTGGTGGGTCTTCTCGGTCGGACGGCCGGCGCGATGCTCGCGGCGCAGCAGTTCGACCGCGTCGGCGAGCCGTCCGACGCTGGCGGACAGCTCTGGGGGAATCCGCTCGCGGTACTGCAGTGCCATCGCCGATCGGCGGGCGACCCCACGGCTGTGTTCGATGACGCGCTCGACCTGCTGACTCGCCCGCGCGAACCGCTCCACATCCTGTCGACGCAACCACCGGGCAGGAGCCAGGCTGACCACCTCTTCGGCGCCGCTGAGCGCCTGGTGCATCCGGTCCAACGCGGGACCCATGTCACGAAGGAGATCGAGGGCGCGAATCGCCCGCGGCTGATCCCCCGCCGTCAGGGCACCGGACACCTCCCGGAGCTGACCGGCGAGCCGCTGGTAGATCGGCGCCGCGTCCCGGTCGAGGATCCGCATCGGGTTCAACGGCACCAGCAACGCGACCACCACGAGGCCCACCGCGCCGCCGACCATCGCCTCGACGATCCGCGGCCATTCGAGGTCGTTCTGCGCCGGGGCGAGGGTCGCGAGCAGCACGGCCGTACCGCCGGCCTGGCCGACGGCAGCACCGCTGCGTCCGAACAGCACGAGCGTCGCGAGGACGGCGATCGCGACGACGAACCCGGTCTGCCAGAACCCGGTGCCCAGAAAGCTCAACAGAAGGTCGGTGGTGGCGATGCCGAGGCCGACACCGAGCAGCAGCTCGATGGTCCGGTGGGCGCGTTGGCCGAGCGCGGCGACGATCGTGCCCACCGCGGCGGAGGGGGCGAAGATCGGCGCGGGGTTGCCCAGCAGGTCGTGCCCGATCGACCAGGCCAGTGCCGCGGCCAGCCCGGCCTGCACCGAGATGACCAGGGCGGCTTCCAACTGGCTGAGCCGTAGTCGGCCCGCCCGGCCGCCGCGACTGCGGATCTGCGCGACGGCCGTCCTGACGCGTTTCACCGAGCACTCGTACCACGCACCGACTGCCGATCAGTCCGGGTTCACGCTAATCGGGACGTCCGGTGCCGGCACTGCCCACGCGAGTGGATCACAAAGGACCTGGTCGGCCGCCGTCGTCGCGCGGCAGTCGCGCCACCATCTCGCGGAACTCCCGAACTGTCATCGCCTCCCGCAGCGTCGCGAAGACCGCTCCGGTTCCGGCGCGGGCGGCGGCCGGGTCGACCCCGGCACGCTGCTCCACCCGACGCAGGAACTCGGCCGGGCCGGCGTCCGACGGCGGTGGTGCGGCCCCGGCACCGCCGTCGACCGGGGCCGGGCCGGTCAGATAACCGCCGACGTTGTTCGGAAGGTGCCCCACGAGGTCGTCGGGCGCGCCACCAGTCACCCGTTCGGCCATCGTCTGGAGGACGGCGCGGGCGAGCGCGGCGGCCTGCTCGGTCGGCAGGCCGGACCGCCGGGACACCGCGTCGATGAAGTACGGAAAGCCGTCGCCGTCGGTCACGTCCGGGCGGTTACCCCCGGCCGGCGTCGACAAACTGCGCCCTCAGCCATCAGGCGCTCACTCCCTCAGCAGGTCGAGCACCAGCGCTGCGGTCCAGCTGAACGCCGGTGAGCCGAGTCCGACGCCGGTGTCCGGATGGAAGTACTCGTGGCAGCCGGCCCCGGCGACCAGACCGATCATCGAGTGGCGCAGCCCGGCGGCCAGCTCCGGGTGCCCGTGCGTGAGCAGCCCGCGCCGGACCAGCCAACCGATGTTCAGCCAGCTCGGCCCCCGCCAGTAGCGCAGCGGCTCGAAGTCCGGCGCGGTGCGGTCGTAGGTGGGCAACGGCCGCTCCATGTGCCGGGTCACCCCGAAGCGCGCCGACCGGGCCTCGACCACCAGCGCGTCGACCTGTCGGGCCGGTAGGTCGGGCAGGACCAGTGGGGTCAGCCCGAGCACGGTACGGGCGCCGATCAGCCGACCGGTGCGCAGGTCGCGGGGTTGGAACGTGCCGGTGGTCGGGTCGTAGAGCCGTCGTACCACAGCCTCGGTGATCCGGGCCGCGCGGGCCCGGTGCGGCCCGGGGTCGTACCCGACGAGCGCGGCGATCTCGGCGAGCGCGTGCTCGGCGGACCCGAAGGCCGCGTTGAACAGCGGACACTCGACCAGGAACGGGTGGTCGTCGGCGAGGTCCCGGTCGGCGTAGCCGTGCTCGCGGTAGGCGGCGACGATCGCCAGGTAGCGCGCGTAGTCCAGGTCCGTGGGACGGTGCGCGGCGTCGGCGTGCGCGGTGTCGTGCCGGCGGTACGCGCGCATCACCGCCGCCTCGGCCGGCACCGCGGCCATCGGCGCGTCCCAGGCGGGGCTGTTGTCCAACCCGGACTCCCACGGGTGCACGACGCAGACGAGTCCGTCGCCGGCCACGTCCCGCCGGTCGGCCAGGTAGCGCTGCTGGGCGACGAGGGCGGGATAGAGCCGGCGCAGCGCGGCCAGGCCGGCCGCCTCGGGTGCCCGCTGGTACGCCAGCAGCGCGGCGAGCGCGTGCACCGGTGGCTGGACGAGCCCGGACGTGTCCACGGCAGGGGTGCCCTGTGCCTTCGCGCTGCGCCACATCTCCGGGCCCGGGAAGTACGCGCCGACGCGCAGCGTCGGGTTGAACACGATGTGCGGCACCCTCCCGTCGGCCCACTGGGCCCGGAACAGGCTCGTCAACTCCTGCCAGGCCCGTTCGGGGCGGGCCTGGGCGAGCCCGATCGCGATGAACGCGGAGTCCCAGCTCCACTGGTGCGGGTAGAGGGTGCGCGACGGCACCGTGTGGTCGTGTTCCCAGTTGGCGTCGAGCGTGTCGACAGCGAGACGGCGCAGCGCGGCCGGTTCGGCGGGGCCGCCGGTGCGGGTGAGGGCGGCGTGGGTCGCCCCGGCGTCGGCGGTCACGCGGCGGCCCGCCGGGGCAGCGCGTGCCGCAGCACCGTGGCGGCCTCCTGGAGGGCCCGGACCGGGTCGCCGCGCAGCCGGCACTCCAGGGCGAGCCAACCCTGGTAGTCCAGCTCCAGCAGGGTGCGTACCAACGCCGGCCAGTCCAGGTGCCCCGCGCCCGGCTGGTGGCGGTTGGAGTCGCTGACCTGTACGTGCCCGAGGTAGGGCGCGGCGGCGCGCAGGGCGCGGTGCACGTCGTCCTCCTCGATGTTCATGTGGAACGTGTCGGCGACCACCCGAACCGAGGGCAGGGCGAGTGCGGCGCAGAGCCCGACCGCCTCGTCGAGACGGTTGACCATGTGGTCCTCGTACCGGTTGAGGGGTTCCAGGAAGAGGGTGACGCCCTCGGCCTGGGCGTGCTCACCCAGCTCACCGAGGGCGTCGAGGAGGACCTGCCGGTCGCCGGCGGGCGGGCGGGGCGGCTCGAACGGCGGTAGCCGCCGGGAGAACATCCCCCAGGATGCCGGTGTCATCACCCCGACACCGCCCAGCTCGGCGATCACCGAGAGTTGGGAGCGCAGGTTGCGGACGGCGTCGGCGGAACGATCACTGTCGAAGTCGCCGATGAAGTGGTCCATCTCGACGCAGACGGTGGGCATCACCACGCCGGCGGCGCGGGCCCGACGCAGTTCCGGCAGCCGGCGGGCGAACGCGAGGTCACCACGTCCGCGTAGTTCGATGCCCTGGTAGCCGAGGGCGGTCGCGAGGGCGTACTTCTGGATCAGATTGGTGCCCGGCAGGAGTTGTTCCTGGCAGGCCAGCGCGATGGTGGTCATCTAGAACCTCAGCACCACTTGGAGGACGTCACCGGCGCCGCGATCGAGCAGCGCGAGGGCGTCGGCGACGGCGCTGGCGTCGACGATGTGGCTGACCAGCGGCAACGGATCGACGCTACGGTCGGCCACCAGGTCCATGAAGGTCTGCGCGACCCGGTCCCCGGTCCACCGCCCGGCCATGCTCGGCGCGGGGGTGGGCCCGGAGACTTGGGCGGCCACCAACTGGATGCGGTTGTGGTGGAACTCCTCGCCGAGGCCGAGCGCGTCGGCCTGGCCCTGGTAGAAACCGGCGGCGACGACCCGTCCGGCGTGTGCGGTGGATCGGATCGCCTCGTGCAACGCCGGGTACGCGCCGGACAACTCCAGGCAGACGTCCGCGCCCCGACCGTCGGTGGCCCGGCGCAGCGCGGCGGCGGCGGACTCGGAGCGGACGTCCACAGTGGAGGCGGCACCGTATCGGGCGGCGTGTGCCAGCCGGTCGGGCACCGGGTCGACGGCCACCACCCGGGCCCCGGAGAGCACCGCGAGTCGGGTGGCGAGCAGGCCGATGACACCCTGCCCGAAGACGCCCACCCAGTCGCCGAGGTGCAGGTCGCCGGCGAGCACGGCGGTCAGGGCGATGGCACCGGGCCGGGCGAAGACCGCGGCGAGCGGATCCAGCCCGGCGGGGAGCGGACGAACCGCCTCGGCGGCGAGCACCGCCTCGGCCCGGTGCCCCCAGATGCCCCAGACCAGTTGCCCCGGGTGTCGGTCGGTGACCTCCGGCGCCACCTCGACGACCTCGCCGACCTCCTCGTAGCCGAAGCCGATCAGCGGGTAGGGCACCGGCGTCTGTCGGGGGACGAACATCCGGGCGGTGTCGTCCCAGTCCTTGCTGAGCCGGGGATTGCTGCCCCGGTAGAGGGTCAGCTCGGTGCCGGCGGAAATGCCCGAGTAGCAGGTGCGCACACGAACCTGGCCGGGGCCGAGCGGATCCGGGGGGCAGGGCTCGAGGCTGATCCGTCGAGGCCCGGCGAGAGAGACAACCCAATTGACCATGAGTCACATCCCGGTAGCACTGGGCTCCAGGATAGCAAAAAATCGCCATATGTCTTGTCATTGATCAATCGAAGGCGTTGAATCCGTCTTGTACCCTTCGAGAGGAGTGCCACCGATGTCAGCACCTCCGAGGCGGATACTCGCCACCACAGTGATCCTGGCACTGACCACGTCCACCCTGCTGGCCTGCGGCGACGACACGTCGGACAGCAACAGCAAGAAGATCACCGTCTGGAGCCTGGAGGACGTCGCCGACCGGGTGACCGCCACCAAGGCGATCATCGCGGACTTCACCGCGAAGACCGGGATCCAGGTCGACCTGGTGACCGTCAACGAGGACCAGTTCCCCTCGCTGATCGCCGCAAACGCCGCCGCCGGTGACCTGCCCGACGTCGTCGGGTCGGTCTCCCTCGCCGGCATCCGTACGCTCGCCGGCAACGAGCTGCTGCACTCCTCGGCGAACGCGGAGGTCGTCGACCGGCTGGGCCGGCAGACGTTCTCACCGCGCGCGCTGGAGCTCACCTCCGACAACGGCACACAGCTCTCCGTGCCCAGCGACGGGTGGGGGCAGCTGCTCGTCTACCGCAAGGACCTGTTCGCCGCCGCCAACCTGCCCGCCCCCGACACGTACGAGCGGATCACCGCCGCCGCGGCGGCGCTGAACACCGGTGGCGTCGCCGGGATCACCGCGGCGACCGCCCCCAGCGACGTGTTCACCCAGCAGACCTTCGAGCACCTGGCGTTGGCCAACGGCTGTCAGCTCACCGACGACTCCGGGAAGATCACCCTGGATTCGCCCCAGTGCGTCGAGGCGTTCCGCTTCTACGGCGATCTGATCCGCACCAGCTCGGTGAAGGGCGCACAGGACGTGGACACCACCCGGGCCACCTACTTCGCCGGCAGGGCCGCCATGGTGATCTGGTCGCCGTTCATCCTCGACGAGCTGGCCGGGCTGCGTAACGACGCCAAGCCGACCTGCCCGCAGTGCCAGGCCGACCCGGGTTTCCTCGCGAAGAACAGCGGGTTCGTCACCGCGATCAAGGGCCCGAACGGCACCGAGCCGGCCCAGTACGGAGAGATCAGCTCCTGGGCCGTGCTGGACGGTGCGGTGACCGAACCGGCGACGTCCTTCGTGGAGTACATGCTCGGCGACGGCTACCCGCGCTGGTTCGGCATGTCCCCCGAGGGCCGCTTCCCGGTCCGCAAGGGCACCCCGGCCGAGCCGGAGGCGTTCCTGACCGCCTGGAACACCAGCCAGGCCGGTGTGGACGCGAAGAAGCCCCTCGCCGACGTGTACGGCGACGAGGTGTTGGCCACGCTGCGCCGCAGCCCGGACACCTTCGGCCGGTGGGGGCTCAGCCAGGGGCAGGGCAAGCTGGTCGGTGCCATGCTCGGGGAGTTGCCGGTGCCCAAGGTGCTGGGCGACCTCGTCTCCGGCAAGTCCGACGCGGCAGCCACCGCCAACCGCGCCAAGAAGGACGTGGACGCGATCAAGGCCGGCGTCAATTGACCACGACCGCGCCCGGCCCCGGCCGTTCCCCCACCCGGGAGCGGCCGGGGCGGGCCCGCCGCCGACCGATGACCCTGCGCCGCCGCGAGTCCCGTGCCGGGCTCGGGCTGGTCGCGCCGACATTGCTCGTCACGATCGCCGTGATCGGCATCCCGATCGTCTGGACGGTGGTGCTCGCCTTCCAGAGGGTCCGGCTCGCCACCCTGCGCAAGACCGGCCTGTTCGGCGAGTTCACCATGGACAACGTCGACCGGGTGCTGCGCACCCCCGGGTTCGCCGACACGCTCTGGACCACTGTGGTCTACAGCATCGGCGGCACCGTCGGGTCGATAGCGCTCGGCCTGGTCGCCGCGCTGGTGGTCCGTCGGCCGTTCCGGGGCCGCACCCTGGTCCGGGCGTCCATGCTGCTGCCGTACGTGGCGCCGGTGGTCGCGGTGACCTTCGTCTGGCAGGTGATGCTCGACCCGCAGCTCGGCATCGTCAACGCCTGGGGTCAGCGGCTGCTCGGCTGGGACGCCCCGGTGCCGTTCCTGTCCCAGGAATCGACAGCGCTGACCACCGTGATCGTGTTCGAGGCGTGGCGGTACTTCCCGTTCGCCTTCCTGTTCCTGCTGGCCCGACTCCAGGCGGTGCCCGGTGAGTTGGAGGAGGCCGCCCGCGTCGACGGGGCCACCCCCACCCAACGCTTCCGGCACATCCTGCTGCCGCAACTGCTGCCGGTGATCGCCCTGCTGGGCGTCCTGCGCTTCATCATGACGTTCAACAAGTTCGACGACGTCTACCTGCTCACCGGCGGCGCGGCGGGCACCGAGGTGGTCAGCGTGCGGGTGTACGAGTTCCTCACCGCCCGTACCGACATCGGCGCGGCGGCCGCGCAGGCGGTCGTGCTGGCCGTGGTGCTCATCGTGTTCGTGCTGATCTACCTGCGCTTCTTCGGACGGAGGGTGAGCTGATGGACCGGGACGTCATCGAGACGGTGAGCCTGCGCTGGCTGCGCCGCCTGGTGATCGCCGCGTTCCTGGTGGTCACCGTCTTCCCCTTCTACTACATGCTGGTGCTCTCGGTGCGCCCCATCGAGCGTCTGCTGCTCGACCCGGGCGCACTCGTGGTCGGCTTCGGTGAGCTGACCGTCGCCACGTACGCCGAGGTCCTGCGGGCCACCGACGACGGCGGCCAGGGATTCCTGACCTTCATCCGCAACAGCGGGGTGGTCGCGGTCGCGGCTACCGTGCTCACCCTGCTGGTGGCGATCCCGGGCGCGTACGCGGTGGCCCGGCTGCGGTTCTTCGGCCGACGGCAGGTCGACTTCCTGTTCCTCGCGGTCTACCTGTTCCCGTCGATCGTCATCGCGATCCCCCTGTTCGTGGTCTTCACCCAGGCCGGGCTGCGCGGCTCCCTGTTCGGTCTGGTGCTGGTCTACATCTCGCAGACGTTGCCGGTGTCGGTCTACATGTTGAAGAACTACTTCGAGACGATCCCGGTCAGTCTGGAGGAGTCCGCCGCCATCGACGGGGCCGGTCGGCTGGGCATCATCCGGCGGGTCAGCCTGCCCCTCGCCGCACCATCGATCATGGCGGTCGCCCTGTACGACTTCATGATCGCCTGGAACGAGTTCCTCTTCGCCCTGCTGTTCCTTGTCGACAAGCCCAACCGGTGGACGGTGTCGCTGGGGTTGTCCCTGCTCGCCGACGGGGTGGAGGTCCCCAAGACCGTGCTGATGGCCGGGTCGGTCGTCCTCACCGTGCCCATCGTGATCCTCTTCTTCGCCAGCGAACGACTCCTCACCGAGGGGCTGACAAGCGGCGCGGAGAAGGGATGATCGTCTCGCTCGGGTCCGGCGCCGCTCCCCCACCGGCCCGGTTACGGTGGCCACATGGCCAATCCGACCCGCTGGGCGACCGACACCGGCCCCGAGCACTCACAGTGGTACATCGACCGGTTCCGCAAGCTGGCCGCCGAGGGAGCGGACCTGGCCGGCGAGGCCCGCCTGGTCGACACCCTGGTGGAGCCCGGCTCCCGGATCCTCGACGCCGGCAGCGGCACCGGCCGGGTCGGTGCCGCGCTGGCGCAGCGTGGGCACACGGTGGTGGGGGTCGACGCCGACCCGGCGCTGGTGGCGGCGGCCCGAGCCGACCATCCGGGCCCGACGTGGCTGGTCGCCGACCTCGCCGAACTGGATCTGCCCGCGCTGGGTGAGACGGAGCCGTTCGACGCCGCGGTGCTGGCCGGCAACGTCCTCGCCTTCGTCGCCGTCGGCACCGAACCGGAGGTGCTGCGCCGCATCGCCGGCCACCTGCGACCGGACGGGGTGCTGACGGTGGGCTTCGGCACCGAACGGGGCTACCCGCTGACCGCTTTCGACGCCGACGCGGTGGCGGCCGGGCTGCGCGTGGAGCACCGCTTCGCGACCTGGGACCTGCGCCCGTGGCGCGACGACGCCCCGTTCGCGGTCACCATCCTGCGCCGTCCGGCCGACTGACGGCCTCAGTCTCCGGCGGCGACAGCCCGGGCGGCGGCCGGGTCCAGGGTCGCGCCGGCCGGCACCAGGCTGACCAGACCGGCCGGCAACCGCAACGGACGGACGCCGCCGTAGCCGAGCATCGGCAGCACCTCACGGTCGGCCAGCACGTACCGCCGGCCCAGGTCGGTGACCACGGAGACCGCACCGCCGGTCGCGCCGGGCGCCGCGGCGGCCTCGACGACCGCGCCGCGGCCCGGCTCGACCAGCACATGGTCGGCCAGCACCGCGTCACCCGCCGGCGCGGTCCGCGGAGAAGCCGCCAGGTCCCGCAGCGGTACGCCCCACCGCACCTCACCCACCCCACCGTCGTCGGCGACGCGGGTGCAGAGCGCCCCGTCGCCGCCGGCCGCCAGCCGGGGCGGGGTCGGCGGCGGGGCGTCCTGGCCGGTCGGCGCGAGGTCGGGCACCGTGGGCAGCGCGGCGAACTGGCCCAGGGTCAGCGGTACCGGCGCGCCCTGCCCGGTGCGGGCCAGCAACAATCCCGCCTGCAACTCGGTGATGCCGGCCAGACCGGCGTCGAGGGCCACCGCGTACTGCCGGCCGCCGCCGGAGTTGCTCACCAGGTAGACGGTGCCGATGGCGGTGCCCGGCACGCCGGTGGCGGGCCGGCCCAGCTCCGGCAGGTCGAGTGGGGCGAGGTCGGCGCCGGCGGGCAGAGAGTTGAGCAGGGCGGGCGCCACCGGCACGGCCTGCGCCCGGGTGGTGGCGAGCGCCGCCAGGACCCTGCTGGCGTCGCGGACCAGGTAGCGCCGTTGGTGCCAGACCAGGTGCAGCCCGCCGTCGGGGTGGCGCAGCAGCAGCGCCTCGTCCCCCAGCTGTCGACCGCCGTCGGGTTCGGTGCCGATCAGCAGGGCGGAGCGGGGCGCCTCGCCGGCCGGGACGGTCGAGCAGACCGTCCACGCCGCGGTGGCCAGCCGGCCGGGAGCGGGCAGCGAGTCGGGCGCGTCGGCGATGCCCAGCGGCAGACCACGCGGCACGCCGTCGATGGTGCGTCGGGAGACCAGGACGGTCTTCGACCGGTCCGCGCCGACGATGAGCAGCGCGGAGGCGTAGTTGAGCACCGGGTGCAGCTTCTGCTCGCGGTAGACGAACCGGGCGCCGGACTCCTTCTCCACGATCACCGCGCCCGGGTCGCGCCAGCCCTTGCCGCCGCCGGCGAACAGGCCGTAGAGCGCGAAACCGCCCAGCAGGATCGCCGCGACCAGGACGCTGGCCAGACCGGCGCCGGCCAGCCGCCGAAACGGTGACTGCGCGGGGTCGGTCTCCCGCATGACCAGGGCGGCGACCGCCCGTTGGACGCTGAACTGGTAGGAGTGCAGCTGGTCCTGCCGCGACGGCATGAGGTCCCTTCCGGTGGATCGGCCGGGCACAGGATATGCGCTGCGTCGATGTCCTGCGGACCCTGCGTGGCCGCCCGTGGCAGGGCAACCGGTACCATCCGTGGACGAATCCGGCGGCGAGAGGGCACCCGTGGGCGCGCGTTTCGAGGAGCTGGCCTGGCGGGAGACCCCGATCGGGGCGATCAGCCTGCGCCGACGCCGGGACCCGGCACTGCAGGTCGAGGTGTACGAGGTCAAGCTCGACGACGAATATTTGATGTCCAGCCTCTTCCCGGTCGCGGAGATCGAGCTGGCCCGGTTGGGTCTCGCCGAGGTGGCCGGTGACTCGGTCGACGTGGTGGTCGGCGGTCTCGGCCTGGGATACACCGCCTGCGCCGCGCTGGGTGATCCTCGGGTGCGTTCGCTGCTGGTGGTGGAGGCGATCGAGGACGTGATCGACTGGCACCGGCGAGGGCTGCTGCCGTTCGCGGCGGGGCTCGCCGAGGACCCGCGGACCCGGTTCGTGCAGGCCGACTTCTTCGCGGCGGTCGCCGGTGACGTCGGCTTCGACTCCGAGGTGCCCGGGAGACGGTTCGACGCGGTCCTGCTCGACGTCGACCACTCCCCGCGCAATGTCCTGCACCCCAGCCACGCCGCGTTCTACCCGCCGGCCGGCCTGCGCCGCCTAGCCGCCCTGCTGCGCCCGGAGGGGATCTTCGCGCTCTGGTCGGACGACCCGCCGGACGCCGAGTTCACCGACGCGCTCGGCGAGGTGTTCGCGAGCGTACGGGCGCACGTCGTGCCGTTCGCCAACCCGCTGACCGGCGGGGAGTCGGCCAACACCGTCTACGTGGCGCGTACCGGCCCCTGACCTGCTCGGCGCAGCGGGGCCGGAACCCGAGTCGATCGATCGGCATGGTGTCGGCCGGACGGGGAACGTTGGGACGGGCCGGCCGCACCAGGCGCGGCCGGTTTCAGGAGGTCGAGATGCGTGCGCTGCTCTGGGTCGTCGGCGTTGTCGCCGGTGTGCTGATCCTGCTCGGGTTGATCCTCGAGGCGGTCCGCTGGCTGATCATCATCGGTGTGATCGCGCTGGTGATCGTGATCGTCTGGGGGGTCGTGAAGGGGCGGCAGGCGGTGCAGCACCAGGGCCGACGACGCTGACCGGTCAGAACCAGTCCGGCCGCATGTCGAGCGTGGTGCGGTCCCGGCTGTCCAGCAGGTCGAACTGCGGCCCGGTACGGGGCAGCTCGACCGCGTAGAAGTAGCGGGCGGCCTGTCGCTTGCCGGCGTGGAACGCGTCGCCGGCACCCTCCGGCGGCAGGGCCAGCACCTGCTCCAGCCACATCCACGCGATCACCACGTGCCCGACGGCCTCCAGGTAGGCGCTGGCGTTGGCCAGCGCGAGCACCGGGTCACCGTCGGCCCACAGCCGAGCGGTGACCGAGGTGACCCGGTCGACCGTCTCGGCCAGCCGGTCGGCCAGGTCGGCCGCCTCGCCACCAGCCTTACGGGCGCGCTCGACGGTGTCCTCGATCGTCCTGGTCAACAGAGTGAGACCGGCGCCGCCCCGCATGGTCATCTTGCGCCCCAGCAGATCCAGCGCCTGGATGCCGTGCGTGCCCTCGTGGATCGGGTTGAGCCGGTTGTCCCGGTAGTGCTGCTCCACGTCGTGGTCCCGGGTGTAGCCGGCACCTCCGAGCACCTGGATCGCCAGGTCGTTGGCGGTCAGGCACCACTGTGACGGCCAACTCTTGGTGATCGGGGTGAGCACGTCCAGCAGCAGGTGGGCACGCTCGCGATCCGCCTCGGCGGGTGCGGTCCTCTGCTCGTCGAGCAGCCGCGCGCAGTAGAGCACCAGCGCCAGCGCCCCCTCCACGTAGCTCTTCTGCGCCAGCAGCATGCGGCGCACGTCGGGGTGGTCGATGATCGGCACCTGCGGCGTGGCCGGGTCCTTCGCACCGACCGGTCGGCCCTGCGGCCGCTCCCGGGCGTACGCCAGGCTCTTGAGATAGCCGGTGTAACCGAGCGCGGTGGCGCCCGCCCCGACCCCGATCCGGGCCTCGTTCATCATGTGGAACATCTGCGCCAGACCCTGGTGCGGTGCCCCGACCAGCTGGCCGACCGCGCCGGCCCGGCCGCCCGGGGTGCGCCCGCCGTCGCCGAAGCTGAGCAGGGTGTTCGTGGTGCCCCGGAAACCCATCTTGTGGTTGAGCCCGACCAACACCACGTCGTTGCGTTCCCCGAGCGACCCGTCCGCGCCGACCAGGACCTTGGGCACGATGAACAGCGAGATGCCCTTCACCCCGGGCGGCGCGCCTGGGATCCGCGCCAGGACCAGGTGCACGATGTTCTCGGCCAGCTCGTGGTCACCACCGGAGATCCACATCTTGGTGCCGAAGAGCCGGTACGTGCCGTCGGCCTGTGGTTCGGCGCGGGTGGTGATGTCAGCCAGCGAGCTGCCCGCGTGCGGCTCGGACAGGCACATGGTGCCGAAGAACCGGCCGTCCAGCATCGGCCGGACGTAGGTGTCCACCTGCTCGGCGCTCCCGTGCGCCAGCAGCAGGTTGGCGTTGCCCAGGGTCAGGAACGGGTACGCCGAGGTGGCCACGTTCGCCGCCTGGAACCAGGCGAAGCAGGCCGCCGTGACCGCGTGCGGCAGTTGCAGGCCGCCGACCGAGGAGTCCAACCCGGCGGTGAGCAGGCCCGTCTCGGCGAAACTGTCCAGCGCGGCGCGAACCTGCGGGATCAGCCGCACCCGCTGCCCGTCGAATGTGGGCTCGGCGAGGTCGGCGGCCCGGTTGTGCGGGGCGAACTGTTCGGTGGCCACCCGTTCGGCGAGGTCCAGTGCGTCGTCGAACGTCTCCCGGGAGTGCTCCGCGTAGCGGGGACGCTCGACGAGCTGCGACACCCGCAGCCAGTCGTGCAGCAGGAAGTCGAGGTCGCGGCGGGAGAGCAGGGTGGACGGCACGGAACTCCTCAGCGGGCCCGGGGTGGGACTGCCGGGACGACGGCCCACTGTCGCCCCGGCCCATCCTGACGGATCGTGGGAGCGGGCACCACCGGCGCGGGCGGCGTCGGGCGAGCGGGATCTGTCACACCGGGCGGCTAGGGTCGCTGTCCGTGACCGAACCCGGAGATGTTCCGCCCGAGATCCTCGACCGGCTGCGCCCGATCTGTCTCGGCCTGCCGGAGACGTACGAGGAGCCCGCCTGGGTGGGCATCCGCTGGCGGATCCGCAAGCGCACCGTCGCCCACGTGTTCACCGTCGACCCCGCCCGTCAGGTGGTGCACGCGCGGGCCGCCGAGCTCGACCGGCCCGCCTGCCTGCTGACCTTCCGCTCACCGCTCGACGAGATCGCCGGGCTGCTCAGTGGCGGTCACCCCTTCTACAAGCCGGACTGGAGTCCGACGGTGATGGGCATGGTCCTGGACGGCGGCGCCGACTGGGTCGAGATCGCGGAGTTGCTCTCCGAGAGCTACTGCATGCTCGCCCCGAAGCGGCTCGCCGCCCTGGTCGGCCCGCCGGCCCCGACCTTCTGAGCGGGCGGCGGCATCGGGTGAGCAGGCGGTTTCGCCCGGCATGCTCCGGGGATACCGCGCCGGGTGGCCGAGGTCAGTCGGGCTCCCCGCTGGAGTGCCGACGACGCCGCAGGGCGGGTGAGGAGCGGGTCGATGTCCACCCTGCCCACCCGGGAGGACCCCCGGCTGACCCCGATCCTCGGTGAGGGTCGGGTGTGCACGGGGGTGACGACTCTGCGAGGACGGGTCTTCCTGAGCTACCCGTCGGCGGACGGGCCCGGCGTGCAAGTGGTGGAGGCCCTCCCGGACGGCCGCCGCAACCCGTATCCGGACGCCGCGTGGAACCGGACGAACCAGTCATCGGACGGCGCGTTCGTGCACGTCAACGGCTTGCGTGCCGGCCCCGACGGCCGGCTGTGGATCCTCGACTCGGGCACGCCGCAGATCGGCGGGAAGCAGGTGCCGGGAGGCGCCCGTCTGATCGCGGTCGACCCACACCACGACCGGGTGGACCGCGTCTACCACCTCGGCGAGGCGCTGCACACCACCAGCTACGTCGACGATGTCCGTTTCAACGGGGCGATCGCGTACCTCAGCGACGCGGGGATGCCCGGCCTTGTCGTGCTCGACCTCGAATCGGGTCGGCTTCGGCGCGTACTGGACGGACACCCGAGCACCGTGGGCGGGCCGGTGGTCGCCGACGGGCGGGTGCTGCGCGATCCGGACGGCGTCGAGGTTCGCCTGCACGTCGACCAGCTCGAGGTGTCGCCCGACGGTCGCTGGCTCTACTACCAACCGGCCTCCGGTGGGATGTCCCGGATCGATACCCGCTGGGTGGACGACCCGACGGTGTCGGCCGACGGGATCGCCCGGCGGGTCGAACGGTGGTGCGACACACCCAGCACCGGCGGCACGGCGATCGACAACACCGGGACCATCTACCTCAGCGACCTGGAGCGCAGGCGCATCCTCACCGTCGCGCCGGACGGCAGCGTGCGTACCCTCGTCGCCGACCCTCGGCTGGTCTGGGTGGACGCGATGTGGCTCGACGCCGAGGCCCGGCTCTGGATGCCGGCGGCCCAGTTGCACCTGACCGCCGGGTTCAACGACGGGCGTTCCGCTGTCGACTACCCGGTGCACGTCTACCGGATGCCGGTCGCGGCCGGTCCGCCCCTCCTGGACCACTCCTGAGCTGACGGGCGTCGATAGGCTGCCTCGCATGCATCGAAGTCGCGTCTACGCCCTGCTGATCGATGCCCCCGCGGCGGAAGCCGCCCGGGCTGCGGAGTTCTGGTCCGCCGCGCTCGGCGTCAGCACCCGGACCCATCCGGCGGAGCCGCAGTTCGTCGGCCTGCACGAGGCGCTGCCTGGGCTGGTCGCCGCGGTTCAGGCAGTCGACGACGAGCCCCGCTTCCACCTCGACATCGAGACCGACGACGTGCCGGCCGAGACCGCGCGGTTGATCGGCCTGGGTGCCACCGAGGTGTCCCGGTGGCTCGAGTGTCGGATCCTGCGGGCGCCCGGCGGTCACCTGCTCTGCGTCCTGCCGGTGGAGAGCCCGCCGGAGCTCTTCGCCGCCGAGGCCCGCACCTGGTCCTGACCGCGTCCGGGTTGTCGGAGGGCGCCGTTAGAGTCCCGCCCATGGCTGAATTCGTGTTGGTGGCGGGGGCGTGGCTGGGGGCTTCGGCATGGGACGACGTGGTCGCGCCACTCCGGGCGGCCGGTCACGGGGCCCACGCGTTGACCCTCTCCGGTCTCGGTGACAAGCGGGGCATGCCCGCTGGGCAGCAGACCCACGTGCGGGACATCGTCGACGAGGTCGAACGTCGCGACCTGCGCGACGTGGTGCTGGTCGGGCACAGCTACTCCGGCATCCCGGTGGGTCAGGCCGCCGAGCGCATCGGTGACCGGTTGACCACTGTGGTCCTCGTCGACGCGGAGGTGCCGGTCGACGGCCTGTCGTTCGCCTCCGGTTGGTGGCAGGGCCAGGAGGCGTTCGAAGCGCAGCTCACCGAGAACGGGGGTTACTGGCCGCCGATCGGCGCGGCCGACCTCGACGGTCAGGGGCTCGCCGACGAGCAGGTCGCCCGCTTGATCGAGGCCTCCGTGCCGCACCCGGGTGCCACGCTGACCGAACCGGCCGTGCTGACCCGCCCGTTGGGTGAGCTTCCGGCGACGTACATCAAGTGCCTGCTCGACGGGCCTGAGCCCAACGATACGGTGGCCAAGCTGCTGGGCAACGACAACTGGCGACTGGTCACCATGGACACCGGGCACTGGCCGATGTTCTCGCAGCCCACCGAGCTGGCCCGGATCCTGGCGGCGCAGGCCGACTGACCGCGTCGGGCGCCGTGAGTGACGCCGTGGTGCCAGCGCCGACGAGGTCACGCAGTCTGATCGTCCAGGGTTCTGATGTGGCGCACCGGCGACGCGACCAGCCAGAGCACGGCGAGCACGCCACCCAGCCCGGCGATGGCCAGTGTGGGTCGCAGCCCGATGGTGGTGCCCAGCGCGCCACCGACCAACGCGCCGATCGGTCGGACGCCGTAGTTGACGGCGCTGTACGCCCCGGCCCGGCGTCCTCGTGCCTCGTCGGGTGTCACGGCGGTGAGCAGGGCGTTCAGGTTGATGTCCATCAACATCACACCGATGCTGGAGACCAGCTCGATGGCCGCCAGCATGGCCACCTTCGTCCAGGTGGGGCCTGTCACCAGCGCGGTCAGTGCCAGCGGTGCGGGAAAGAGCACCGCGCCGATCATGGCGGTACGCCCCAACCCGATGGTGCGGGAGATCCGTGGGGCGAGCCCCGCGCCGGCCAGGCCGCCGAGCGCGCCGAACCCGAGGGCGACACCGATCGCGCCGGCCGACAGGCCGAGGTCCCGGCTGGCGTAGAGCACCAGGAGCGCCCCGGCGATGAACGTGAAGAAGTTGACGGTGCTGGTGCAGCCGAGGGCTGCCCGCAGCACCGGGTGCCGCAGCACCATCACGAGCCCTTCGCGGACCAGACCGAGAGTGGACGTGTGGCGCGGCGGCGGAGGCGGCTCCGTCACCGGGATGCGGCGGAGCAGCAACGCCGAGCCGAAAAACGACACCGCGTCGACGAAGATCGCGACCGGCGCGCTGAGCGCCTGGACCAGCCCGCCGCCGACGGCTGGGCCGGCGATGAAGGACAGCGACCGGCTCATGCTGAGCTTGCTGTTCGCGTCCACGTAGGCCGATCGCGGCACCAGGGCGACGAAGAATGCCTGACGTGCCATGGCGAACAGCACCGCCCCGAAGCCGGTGAGCAGTGCCACCAGGTAGAGCTGGGTGAGGGTGATCGCGTCGAACAGGTACGCCACCGGCAGGCTGAGCAGCACCGCTGCGCGGACCAGGTCCGCGATGATCAGAAGCCGGCGCTTGTGGGTGCGCTGGTCAACCCACGCGCCGAGGAACAGGCCCAGCAGGTTGGGCAGCCAGATCAGCGCGGTGAGGACGCTGACCTGCACGGGCGTCGCGGCGAGCAGGGAGACGGCGATCAGCGGCAGCGCCAGTTCGCTGATCCGGTCGCCGAACTGGGAGATCGTCTCGCCGGCCCAGAAGGTGCGGAACCGTCGGTCGCGGTGCAGAGGCGGCGGGGGGTCGGTGACAGCGGCGGTGGTGGCGGTCATGACTCGGCCTGGTCGTCGCCGGACTCGGGCAGGAGGTAGCGCAGCATCCGGACGATTCGCGCCCCGTCCGGGGCCGACTCCTCCTTGCGCCGCACGTACGGAGCGAGCAGCTCCTCGATCGACTCCTCCAACTGCCGCAGCTCGTCGGCGGTGGCCACGAATCGGGTGTCGGCGACGCCGGCCAGCCCGCGCCACTCGGCGTCGAGTCGGGGTTCGTCGTGCAGCAGCCACTGCTGGGGCACCTCGGCTCGCCGGGCGAACATCTCACCGCGCAGTTGCCGGCCGGCGGCCTGCCCCTCGGCGTCGTCGGGCAGGACGAAGCGGAAACCACGGGCTGCCGCCTGCCACCAGCGTTCCCGCTTGCTGGTGGCGCCGTCCCAGTCGGTGACCAGGCCGAACGTCGCGAGGTGCCGCAGGTGCCAGCTGACCACCGACGGTGTGGCGCCGACGTGCGGCGAGAGCCCGGTCGCGGTGGCCGGGCCCTCCCGCTGGAGGTGTTCGAGGATGGCCAGCCGGACGGGGTGGGCCAACGCCCGCAGCGCCTGCGGTTCGTTGATCTCGAAGTCCCCGTACGGATTCTTGAGAGACATGTTTCGAAAGTACTCTCTCAGGTTTACCCCGGCAACCCCCTCCGCGCGCCACCGACCACGACGATCAGGCGATGCCCAACCGGGCCAACGGCTCGACCAGCTCACGCTCCTCGTAGCTGAGGTGCGACAACAGGGCGTCGGTCAGCAGGTCCACCGCCGCCCGCAGGTCGGCGAGCCCGTCCGGCGACCCGACGTACGCCACCAGGGCCCGGTCGACACCCTCCAACACGTCGTGGATGACGTGGTGCTCCTGCTCCAGCCGGTCCACGACCGGGCCCAGCCGTGGGTCTTGCGCCCGCAGCCGAGGGAAGAACGACTGGTCCTCGATCGTGTGGTGGGTGGTGACGATGCGGCAGTACGACTCGCAGTAGACGCCGAGCGTCCACCGGTTCTGTCGCATGGTCATCGTGTTGATGTGCGACCGGGCCGTGCCGGCGTCGATCTCACCGGCCGCGACCTGTTCGATCAGGTCGTGGATCTGGGCCAGCTCGGCCCGCAGCCCGTCGTGGATCTGCACCAGATGCGCACCGGTGGCCTGCTCCTGCGGCGTGTAGGTGCGATCCGGGTCGGGCGCCGGCCCGGTCGGTCGGGTCGACTCGTCCCAGACCTGCTGGTCGCTACGCCGTACGCCGTCGTCGGGGGTCGGCACCACCGCGAACGCGCCGCCGGTCACTGTCGCGCGGCTCGGCCGCGCCGCAGGGGCGGCAACCGGCTCCGCCGCCGCGCCCCGACCGTCCGCCGCCGCGCCGCCCACTGCCGCACCCCGGTCGCGTTCGGCCGCACCCCCGTCGCGGCCGCCCTCCGCCGCGCTCTGGGCGCGCTCGGCCGTGCCAGGAACGCGTTCGGCCGCGCCAGGGTCGCGCTCGGCCGTGCCCTGAGGACGCTCGGCCACGCCACTGTCGCGTTCGGCCGCGACCAGCTCGCGGACGGCTGGGGCGACCTCACCCGCGAAGCGGCGCAGGTCGTCGGGGTCGTCGCCGGCGAGGATGAAGGCGCTCACGCCCTCGCCCAGGGCCAGCTCGACCAACTCCTGCACCCACTGCTCGGCGGGCCCGTTCAACGGGCCACGACCGACGGCCGAGAACTGGCCGGCGATGTTGAGCAGTCGGCGCACGTCCCGGGGGGACCGGCCGGCCTCCTGCGCGGCGTCGTCGATGATCGCGTTGCCCTTGGTGAGGTCACCCGGCTGGAGGTAGCCCAGCGTGGGCAACCAACCATCGGCCCGCCGTCCGGTGAGCTGGAGCATCCGCGGCTTGTACGCCCCCAGCCAGACCGGCACCCGGTGCGCCGGAGCCGGACCGCGCTTGGCACCCCGCACCCGGTGGAACTCGCCGTCGACACGAACGCCACCGCGGGTCTCGGTGTCCCACATCTGCCGGATGATCTCGATGGCTTCCTCCAGCGCGCGTACGCCCTGGCCGGGGGTCAGCCGTCGGCCACCCATCGCCTCGATGGCGTCCCAGAACGCTCCCGCGCCGAGGCCGAGGGTGATCCGGCCGTCGCTGAGCAGGTCCAGGCTGGCCACGCTGCGGGCGAGCACCGCCGGTGGGCGCAGCGGCAGGTTCGTCACGTTCGCCGCCAGGTGCACCCGGTTGGTGCGGGCCGCCACGAAGCTGAGCAGCGTCCAGGTGTCGAGGAACGCCGGCTGGTACGGGTGGTCCTGGAAGGTGACGAGGTCCAGACCGACCTGCTCGGTCAGCACCGCGAGGCCGACAGTGCGGTCCGGATCGCCGGCACCAGGGGTGACGAAGGATCCGAAGACCAGGTCATGGCCGTAGTCGCTCATCTGCGAGCCTCCCGATTCACACGACGCGTCGGACGATGCGCCACGACCCAAACCTTATGCCAGTCAGAACATCTTCTGCCAACAAGGTCTGCGTCACTGCGCTATTGTCGAGTCATGACGGGTGCCACAGACCGGCCGGAAAGGCCCGATCCGCTCGACGACGACCTGGGCTGGATGCTCGGGATCGTCTTCCGTGGCTACGTCCGGGCAGCCGACCACGCGCTCACCGACTTCCCCGGCGGCCCACGCGGCTACCAGGTGCTCACCGCCGCGATCAACGGCCCAGCCCGCAACCAGGGGGCGATCGCCGAGGAACTCGGCCTCGACCGCACCGTCCTGACGTACCTCATCGACGACCTGGAACGGCCCGGGTTCGTCGCGCGTCGGGCGGACCCGGCAGATCGACGCAACCGGTTGATCGACGTCACCGACGCCGGCCGCGCGGCCTGGGAGAAGCGGCGCTCCGCGCTACGGCAGGTCGAGTCGCACCTGCTGGGTGCGCTCACGCCGGCCGACGCGGCGACGCTGCGGGCACTGCTGCAACGGGTCGCCTGCTCGGCCCAGGCGGCGGACCCGCTGCGCGACCTGTGCGAGGTGGTGGCGCAGGTGCAGCCGACGACGGACCGGCCTGACGCCGCCTCCGGCCGGGTCAGGCCGACTCCGACCCCCCGAGCCCGCCGCCGCGCCTGACACCCGTCGGGTACGGGTGGGTGCCGCTCGACTGTCGTACGTCGAGCGGCACCGCTACCGGGTCCTCAGCGGACGTGCACGAACACCGGGTTCGAGTAGAACCACAGGTCGTCCCACGGGCTCTCCAGCCCGTCGGCGAGCGGCTCGGCCTCGTCCGTGCTGGTGCCGCGAACCCGCGCGTAGGTGTCGGCCTCGACGTTGCGCAGGGTGTGCCGGATGACGTAGCTGTCGCCGTGCCGACGCCAGTCCCGCGGGCCGAACCGGGCCGCCACAGTGGTGGTGGGGTTGGTGTCGGCGTCCAGGCTGGCGCTCGGGCCGGTGATCTGGCCGACGATCAGGTCGACCCGGCGGACCTCGGGGCGGTCCCCGTTCGCGTTCACGCCGCCCAGCGGACGGAAGGTGATCTCGATCTCGACGTCGGTACGGCTCCGACGGCTGACCGTGATGGTCTGTCCCACCTCGGCGGTCTTGCCCTGGGACGTGGCGGTGACGTCGAGGCTGCGGATCAGGTCACCGGTGGTGACCCAGATCCGGCCGTTACGCAGACCGTCCATGATGTCGCCGTAGTCCTGACGGGCGTGCACGTACGTCTTGCTGTACTCGCCCGGCCAGAAGTCGGAGCCACCACGGGTCCAGTGCACGTGCGAGTCCGACGTCGCGGTGATCCACCAGCGCCGGCCCTCGCCGAGCAGCGAATCCCACAGCCCGCCGACCCGCGCGGTCATCTGGTCGAAGCCGCCGTAGGTCGGGTGGTTGCCGTACCCGCCGCGCTTGCCGCCGTTGAGAGGGCCGGCCTGGTGGCCGGGCGCGCCCTCGAAGCCGATGTAGACGTCCGGCGCGGCGTTGTTGCCGTTGCGGAACTCGCGCGGGGTGTCCTGGCCGTAGACGCCCAGACCGGGTGCCGACCGGGACGCGTGGTGGGCGATCACCAGCGGCTTGTGCGGCATGCCCCTGGCCACCTTGAGGAACTCGACCATCTTCGCCTCGGTGTCCCGGGCCGAATCGGTGGGGAACGCGTCGTACTTGGCGAACCGGCTCTCCAGCTCGAAGAGCTGCTTCGCCTCGTCGTCGTGGCGCGGGATCATCAGCGTGTGGTGGTCCAGCGACGGTGCGTCGAACTCCATTCCCCAGAACTGGAGCACCTCGGGGACCAGCTTGCGCGACCGGAGCAGGTCCGGGTACGCCTGCTCGATGTTCACCTTTGAGTGGGTCGGTCCGCCGTGGTCGGTGCACATCGCCCAGGTCAGACCGAAGTTCTTCGCCATGATGGCGTTGGTGACGATCGGGTAGACCGCGTCCGCGCCCTTGTGGAAGACGATCGGTGACTTCGTGGTGTCGAACTCGCCGCTGTACTCGGAGTGGATGTGGTGATCGCCGGCACGCCACGCCCGGTTCTTGGTGTTGCCCCGGCCGTCCTTGTCGTCGTCTCCCGGCCTGCGGTCCTCGTCGGCCCACGCCGCGCTGGCACCGACCAGAGGGCTGGCCGCAGCCAGTGTCGCGCCGACGCCCGCGTACTTGACCAGCTTGCGCCGTGACAACTGCGCCTGCTCGGTCTCTTCGGCTTGCTTGTCTCTCACGTGAGAGCCTCTCCTCGATCAAGCGATTGCTCTTTCGATCAAGGAGCCTTGAAGAGCGGGGTTAACGCCCGCCGTACGGGATCCGTGTCCACGATGAACACAGTGCCCAGTCGGGGTGCCAGCCATCAGATCCGGGCGCGGGGCAGCCAGCCGAGGAACCGGTGCCGCACCCGGGGCAGCGGCAGCGTGGGCAGGTCCTGGGCTGCGGCGACGAGGCAGGAGCCGAGGTAGACCGCGAGGGCGGCGCGCGCTCCACCGAACTCGGCGAGCAGTTGGCTCTGCTTCGTGGCGCAGGGCCACTCCCGACCACATCCGGTGCAGGTCCAGCTCGGCGGGCTGGGAAGGTGCTCCGGCAGTTTCACCCGGCGGTACCGGCCGACGACGCTGTTGTCCGAACGCACGTCGCGTCGCCGCGGCGCGGGGCCCGCGTTCCGGTGCGTCGGGCGGGCAGCGGGAAGGTAGCGCCCGACGGTGCCGAGGAGCACTCCGACGCGGATGAGCGCGTCCGGCCCGACGTGCTGGGCCAGCAACGCGGTCATCAGGTAGTGCCCCAGCAGGTCGAAGGCGTCGCGGTGGAGACGCAGTTCGCGGCACAGGTCGACGAAGTCCGGCGTGGTCAGGGGCACCCGGTCGTCGAGCGCGCGGCGCAGCACCTCGCGCAGAGCACCGCCGAGTCGCTGTACCGCGTCGCCCTCGCCCAGTCCCAGGCTGTCCTCGTCGGCAACCCGGGCCAGCGCTTCGGCCACCGCCAGTCGAACGACGCGTTCAGGGTCAGTACTGTCCAACGCTCATCCCTCCGTGGGCCGATCCGCGGGCGGTGGCCCCTTCGCCTGGCCACCGCCCGAGGTGATCGTGAATAACATTTCGTTGTCGGCCGCGCGGGTGGCTAGGACAGCAGGCGCAGAACGACGTCAGGCGTTAGTCGGAAAGCGAAGTCGGCCTGCCGACACGCGGCAGCGATTGGCGGGACGCCGCAGCCGCAGTTGTCGTATGGTGATATTCCCATCGACAGATATTGCGCCCCACCACCGCCCTGCGGTCTGGACATTTCCGACTCCCCCCGACCGGTCGCTGCCGTCCCGCTCGCGACGTCCCATCCACCGCACCGCCGGCCACGACGTGCCGGGTCACCGCCGAACACCCCCGGCACGTCCCGATCGCGCCGCCGGCACCGTTTCGTCCACCGGCGGCACCCGCACCGGACGGAGGCAGCAGCGGATGACGTCAACACCAGTGCGCGCACACCAGTTCGACAGCCACGACCCGGTGGCCATCCACCAGTTCCTGTCCGCGACGTACGACCCGAAACTGCGCGTCCAGAGCAGGAACGCCTACCAACTCAGCCACAACCGCGTCGACGCCGGTCCGTTCGCGATCGCGACCATGCACCAGAACGGGCATCTGGACATCGACGCCAGCACACTCCGCGGTCTGGTCGTCGGCCGCACCCGAACCGCGCGGGTCGATCGCGCCTGCCACGGACCGGCCGACCATTTCGGGCCCGGCGACGTCTTCCTCGTCACCAGGCCGGAGGAGCCGTGCCGCGTCCAGTGGCACCCCGGCGAGGTGGAACTCTGCGTGCTGGACCTGTCGGTCCTGGCGCAGGTGGCCACCACTGCGCCGACCCGGCGGCCCGGTCCGATCCGATTCACCGACCTGGGCCCCGCCAGCGCGGCACTCGCCCGCCAGTGGCGCAACACCACCAGCTTCGTCAGTGGCGTGGTGCTGAACAATCCGGCCGCCGGAACGCAACCGCTGGTGATCGGCAACGCCGCGCGCATGCTCGCCGCGGCGGCGCTCACCGTCTTTCCCAACACTGCCTTCACCGAACCCACCATCGGTGACCGGCACGACGCCAGCACCACCACGCTGCGGCGGGCCATCACCTTCCTGGAGGAGCACGCCCACCAGGACATCAGCGCCGCCGACATCGCCGCCGCGGCCCGGGTCTCCCTGCGGGCGGTGCAACTCGCCTTCCGCCGCCACCTCGGCACCACGCCGACGGCGTACCTACGGCGAATCCGCCTCGACCGGGCACACCACGACCTGGTGCGGGCCGATCCCCACCGGGAGACCGTCTCGGCGATCGCCAGTCGGTGGGGCTTCGCCAGCCACAGCAGGTTCACGGCCCGCTACCACGCGAGCTACGGCGTACCGCCGCGAGAGACGCTGCACGCCTGAGGGCTGGACCTTGTGAGCCGACCAGAGCCGGACGACAATCGTCGATGTGAGGGTTCCCACGCAGGTTGCCTTGCCGCTGGTCACACTGATGACCCTCGCCGCCTGCAGTAGTTCGTCCGACCCGACCGTCGACCCGTCGACCGATGCGCCGACGGCACCCACCAGCGCAGGCCCGTCCGCGGCCGTCCGCTCCCCTGCGGCCTTCGACAAGGCGCTGCACGACGAGTTGGTCGCGATGCTGGACCGTGACCAGGCCGATCGTGGGGGCACGCCACAGACCGAGTCCGACCAGGTCCGCACCGCACGGTTGAAGGACATCATCAGCACCCACGGCTGGCCGACCTTCGCGCTGGTCGGCGAGGACGGCGCCAACGCCGCGTGGGCCATCGCCCAACACTCCGATCTGGACCCGGCCTTCCAACAGGAGGCCCTGGGCCTGCTACGCGCGGCGGTCGCCAGCCGCCAGGCGTCGCCGGGCAACCTGGCCTATCTCGAAGACCGGGTCGCGGTGGGCAAGGGCGAGCCCCAGGTGTACGGCACACAGGTCCGCTGCGGTCCGGACGGCCCCTCCCCGACGACTCCGATCAGGGACGAGCCGGGTGTCGAGCGGCGTCGGGCCGAGGCGGGTCTGCCCACCCTGGCCAGCTACCTGGCCGAGATGACCACGATCTGCGCGCAGGACAACCAGGGCACGCCCTAGGGCCTGTTTCATAAGGGCGGTCGAGCCGAGGCGGAGTCCGGGCGGCGATCCGGCAAGGCGCGGTTTCGTCCGGATACCGGTGTTGTATCCGGATGAAACCGCAACGCCGCCGGGCGTCGTCCGGGCCCGCCGCAGGCCGGCCAGTTCTTATGAAACAGGCCCTAGGTCTGGCTCCGGTCGCGCTCGCGGGTGTCGCGGGCGGCCTGCACCTCAGGCACCGAGGCCTCCAGCAGGTCGGCGAGCCCGCGTAGCTGGTCGGCGACCCGGGCGCCGAGGGGCGTCAGCGAGTATTCGACGCGGGGCGGGATCGCGGTGAGCACCTCGCGGGTCAGCATTCCGTCGCGTTCGAGTGTTTGCAGGGTCTGGGAGAGCATCCGCTCGCTGACCCCGTCGATCCGGCGGCGCAGGGCGTTGAACCGGTAGCGACCCTCGCCGAGCGCCAACAGCGCCAGCGAGGCCCACTTCGAGGTCACGTCCTCGAAGGCCGCCCGGGAGGTGCACCCTCGGGCGAAGACATCGCTGACGAATTCCTGGGTAGGCCCCGCCGGGTCCTGGGCGGGCATGTCGTTCACCTCACCAGCCTACCTCACGGTTACTTGATGATAGTGCTGTAGATTCGTAAGTGCATGCAGATTCGACACCATTCTTCGGAGGTTCCCATGCCCACCTATGCCGTGACCGGCGCGACCGGTCGCCTGGGCCGCCTCGTGGTCGGGCAGCTGCTCGACAGCGGCATACCGGCCGCCGAGATCGCCGCTGTCGTCCGCAGCCCGGAGAAGGCCGCCGACCTGGCCGCGCGCGGGGTCGAGATCCGCCAGGCCAACTACGACGACCCGTCGACACTGCCCGGCGCCCTTGCCGGCGTCCGCCGGCTGCTGCTCATCTCCGGCGACACCCCCGGTCAGCGCGTCCCGCAGCACACCGCGGTCATCGACGCCGCCAAGCTCGCCGGGGTCGAGCGGCTGGTCTACACCAGCATCCTGAAGGCGGACACCACCACGAACCCGCTCGCCCCGGAGCACAAGGCCACCGAGGAGGTTCTCGCCGCGTCCGGCCTGACCCACACCGTGCTGCGCAACGGCTGGTACACCGAGAACTACACCGACCAGCTGCCGCAGTACCTGGGGTCCGGCACCATCCTCGGCGCCACCGGCGGCAGCAAGATCTCCGCCGCGACCCGGGCCGACTACGCGGCGGCGGCCGTGGCGGCGCTGACCCGCGAGGAGGACGGCAACGCCGTCTACGAGCTGGGCGGCACCCCGTTCACCTTTGACGAGCTGGCGGAGGCCGTCACCGAGGTGACCGGCACCCCGGTCGTCCACCGGGACCTGTCCGCCGCCGAGCTGGCCTCGGCCCTAGAGAACGTCGGCCTCGACGCCGGCACGGCCGGATTCGTCGCCGCGCTCGACCACTCGATCGCCATCGGCGAACTGGTGACCGACAGTGACGACCTCAGCCGGCTGATCGGGCGGCCGAGCACCCCGCTGCGTGACGCCATCCGGGCCGCGCAGGCCTGACCTGATCGTCGTCCACGCTGAAGCCGGGCGGGCGGTGGGCAGACGCCCGCCGCCCGCCCGGACCTACCCGCCCTCGTCGTAAGCCGACTGGCACCGCCGGTACGCCGATCAGGTCAGCCAGCCTCGGTCGACCCGGGGAGCAGCAGGCCGGTCAGCAGACCGCGCAGGGTCCGCTCGACGAGGTCGGCCCGCGGCGCCGGCTCGGAGGGCTGGCGGAACGCCGCGACCAGGTGCGGGTACGCCGTGAGGTCGGCCCCGGCGAGGCTGAACGCCCCGGCGGCGGGCTCGCGACGGGCGAAGAGGCTCACCACGCCGGTCATCATCGCGATGGCCTCGAACTTGGCCGCGACGGGGCAGCGTACGGGCTCCAGGACCCGGATGCAGTTGTCGAACCAGGCCAGGCTCTCCGGGCCGACCCCGGATGGCCGGTGGATCACGTCGCGCAGCCACGGATGCGCGCCGAACAGGGCCAGCTGTCGACGTCCCAGCAGCACCATCGTGTCCAACCAGCCGCCGTCCGCCTGTGGGTACGGGCGCAACTCCCCCACCGCCCGGTCGGTCATCAGGTCGAGCAGGTCGTCGCGGGACGACAGGTACCGGTAGAGG
The DNA here is from genome assembly GCF_029626165.1 of Micromonospora sp. WMMD967. NCBI lineage: Bacteria > Bacillati > Actinomycetota > Actinomycetes > Micromonosporales > Micromonosporaceae > Micromonospora > Micromonospora sp. WMMD967. Next base: position 4,492,520 of record NZ_JARUBK010000001.1, on the reverse strand, counting down.
GATCCGGCCCCCGTGCCGAGCGCACCGGCCACGGCGCGCATCGACACCGCCGCCAACCCTTCGGCGTCGGCCAGGGTGATGGCGGCCGCGACGATGGCGTCCCGACTGTGCGCCGGGGTGGGTCCACGGGTGCCGCGTTCCGGCCTGCTCCAGATCGACTGCCGGTCGGGGCCGGCACTGGCGGGTGCGTCGCTCACCGATCTACTGTAAACTGCAAACGTCGTTCGCAGTTGTGGTCGGTGGCGGAAGGATGGGCCAACCATGGAGCAGGTCAGGGCACGGGACGGCGCGACGATCGTGCTGCGTTCCACGGGGGTGGGGCCGGGGATCGTCGTGGTGCACGGCGGCGGCACGACAATCGACGTCTACCGACGGCTGGCGCGGGCCCTCGCCGACCGGTTCACCGTGCACCTCTACAACCGACGCGGGCGGGCCGACGCGCCGCCGAGGTCGATGCCCTACACCGCCGACCAGGAGGCCGACGACCTCGCCGCCGTCCTGGAGCACACCGGCTCGGGCAACGTCATCGGCCACAGCAGTGGAGGCTTCCTGGCGCTCGAAGCCGCACTCCGACTGCCGATCGACCGTCTCGCCCTCTACGACGCCGCGATCTCGGTCGACGGCAGCTTCCCGTCGGCGTGGCTGCCGTCCGCGCGGGCGGCGGCGGAGGCTGGTGACATCCCCCGGGCTCTCGCGATCACGAGCGCGGGGATCAACCCTCACATGGCGGCGGGGAAGCTCCCGCTCGGCGTCCGGGTCGCGATCATCCGCGCCTTCCTGCGTACGTCGATCGGCCGGACCATGGGCGATCTGCTGCCGACCACACTGGAGGAGACGGCCCTGATCCTGGCGCACGACGCCCCGGCCACCCGGTGGGCCGGAGTGAGCGCCGAGGTGCTGCTGGCCTGCGGTGCCGACGGTCCGCCGTACTACGTGGACCAGAACGCCGCGCTGGCCCGCGCGCTGCCGCACGCCCGGACGCTGACGATTCCGCGCAGCGGCCACGACGCCATCAACCGGGCGCACCCGAGGATCGTCGACCCGCTCGCCGAGTTCTTCGGAGCGCCGGTGACGCCGGAGCGGGCGCGTCACTGACGAGCGGCGCACGATCGGGCACCGTCATTGATCTTGGCTAGGCTGGTGGACATGCCCGCACACCAGCCGCACCGCCATGACGACGGCCGGAGGTGGGCCCCCGCCACCGCCCCGGCGCGCCCGATCGAACCGGCCGGTCGGTGAGCGACGCACCCGTGCCCGCCCAGCGAGGCGGGCCGGCCACAGCCCCACCTGACCGAACCGCTTGGGCCGCCCGCTGCGCGCGGCTCTCCCGGTCGCGGCCCTTCGAGATCGCCATCGTCGTGGTCATCCTCGCCAACGGGATCGTGCTGGGCCTGGAGACGTACGACGACCTCAGCCCGGCGGGCACGGCGCTGCACTGGTTGGAGTTGTTCTTCCGCGCCGTCTTCGTCGTCGAGATCGGCATCCGACTCGCCGCGTACGGCAGGCGTCCGCAGGACTTCTTCCGGCACGCCTGGAACGTCTTCGACTTCGTGGTGATCGCCGCCATGTTCATACCGGGCCTGCACGGCGACCCGGCACTGCTGCGGGTCGTCCGGGTCGCCCGCATGGTGCGGCTGGTGCGGTTCTCGCCGGGTCTGCGGACCATCGTCTCCGCGCTGTGGCGCAGCCTGCCCGGCGTCACCGGCTTCCTCGCCCTGGCGGTGGTGACGCTCTACGTGTACGGGATGGCCGGCTGGTTGATCTTCGGTAGCAGGTATCCGGAGGAGTACGGCGACATCGGCCGGTCGTTGCTGACGTTGTTCGTGCTGCTGTCGCTGGAGACGCTGCCGGACCTCATCGAGCAGGGCATGGCCATCTCACCGTGGACGCTGCTGTACTACGTCAGCTACGTCGTCATCACCGTCAACCTGCTGCTCAACATCCTCATCGCCGTCATCGTCAACTCGATGGAGGAGGCACGCCGGTTGGAGATGACCGAGCGGCTGGCCCCCGACTACGACGAGGACGGCGACGGCGTACCGGACGAGGTGGACCGCATCGCGCTGACCCAACGGCTGGACGACCTGCGGGCGGTCATCGCCGAGTTGGAACGGGAGTTGCGGATCGACCGGGAGGACGGGCACGGCCGGCCGTACCGGGACGGCACCCGCGCCAGACGGTGATCCGACACTCGCGCCGCGTACTGCGGTTCGGATAGTGTCGGCGGCGGTCCCACCGCTTCGGCCGAAGGGGCACCAACATGACGTCCACTGTCGACAGTGCTCGATCCACCAGCGACGTCGCCGACACCCTCGGCGCCGTCATCGACGAGGTGATCCGGCCGCAGGCGCCGTCGGTCGACCGGGAGGGCGTCTTCCCCCGGTCGGGTGTCGACGCTCTCGCCGCAGCCGGCCTGCTCGGTCTGGCCTCCTCCACCGAGGTCGGTGGCGGCGGCCACGGCATGCGGACCGTCGCCGAGGTCGTCGAGCGGCTGGCCGCCGAGTGCGGCTCCACAGCGATGGTGGTGCTCATGCACTACGCGGCGACCGCCGTGATCGAGGCGCACGGCCCGCGCGAGGTCCGCGCGGCCATCGCGACCGGCGGCCACCTCACCACCCTGGCCTTCTCCGAGTACGGGTCACGCAGCCACTTCTGGTCGCCGACCGGCACCGCGACCGTCACCGACGACGGCAGCGTCCGCCTCGACGCCCGCAAGAGCTGGGTCACCTCGGCCGGCGAGGCCACCAGCTACGTCTGGTCGAGCCTCCCGCTGTCCGGCGACGCCGGCCCGATGACGCTGTGGCTCGTGCCGGCCGACAGTGCCGGCCTCACCGTGACCGGGAGCTTCGACGGGCTCGGCCTGCGCGGCAACGGTTCCCGGCCGATGACCGCCGACGGGCTGCGGGTCCCGTCGACGGCGATGATGGCTGCCGACGGGGCGGGGCTCGACACCGCGCTCGGCGCGGTCCTGCCCTGGTTCCTGGTGCTCAACGCCGCGTTCTGTCTCGGCCTCGCCGACAGCGCGGTCGCCGAGGCGGGCCGGCACCTCACCGCGACCACGCTCACCCACACCGGCGCCGCCCTGCGCGATGCGCCGGTCACCCGCCGGGACCTCGCCCGACTGATGATCCGCACCGATGCTCTGCGCGCCTTCCTGGGTGACACCCTCACCGCACTGGAGACGGGCCGAGACGACGCGATGCTGCGCGTACTGCAGGTCAAGGCCCTCGCCGGGGAGACCGTCGCCGAGGTGACCGACGGCGCGATGCAGCTCTGCGGTGGCAGCGCGTTCCGCAAGGAGCTGGGCCTTGAGCGTCGCTTCCGCGACTCGCGTGCGGCCCGGGTGATGGCACCCACCTCCGACGCCCTGTACGACTTCGTCGGGCGGGTCGCCACCGGTCTGCCACTCCTCGACGAGGCGAATCGCTGATGTCGACGCCCGGCGTCCTGATGGGCGCGGTCGCGTACGACCCCAAGGTGGTGACCATCTGGGAGGGTTTCCGCTCCTGGCTGCGCGGCCGTGGCCTGGAGTTCGACTTCGTCCTCTACTCGCACTACGAGCGCCAGGTCGAGGACCTCGTCGCCGGGCGGATCGACGCGGCGTGGAACTCTCCCCTGGCCTGGCTACGCGCCGAACGACTGGCGACCGCCAACGGCACGAGGGTGCGCGCGTTGACGATGCGCGACACCGACCAGGACCTCACCTCGGTCATGGTGGTCCGGGCCGACTCGCCGGTGCGCAGCACCGCCGACCTGGAAGGGCTGACGGTCGCGGTCGGAGCGGTGGACAGCCCTCAGGCGACGTTGATTCCGCTGGGTCACCTCGCCGCGGCCGGGGTCGCTGTCGACGTACGTCGCTTCGATGTCGGCGTCGGCCTGCACGGCGACCACATCGGTGGTGAACGCGACGCCGCCCGTGCCCTGACGGCCGGTGAGGTCGACGCCGCCTGCATGATCGACGCCAACCACCTGGCGTTCGTCCGGGAGGGCACCCTGCCGCCCGACGGCACCCGGATCATCGCGCAGACCACACCGTACGACCACTGCAACATGACGGTCCGCGAACCGGAGTCCGCCGGGGTCCGGCTCTTCGGCACGCTGCTGCTCGGCATGTCGTACGCCGATCCGCAGGTGCGCCCGCTGCTCGACCTGGAGGGGCTGACGGCCTGGAAGGACGGCCGGACCACGGGGTACGACGCCCTGGCAAGCGCTGTCGATGCCACCGGTTTCTACTCCCCCGACGGGCGGGTGACGGCCACGGACTACCGGCCGTGAGCGCGACACCGGTCGCCAAGGTCGACCTCGGTGACCTCGGTTTCGGCCGGGGCGCGCACCTACTCGTGCAACGCGCCCTGGCCGGGCTCCCGCCCGGCGGCCGGTTGGCGGTCTACGGCCGCGACCCGGCGTTGCGCGTACACCTGCCCGCCTGGTGTCGTGGGCGGGGCCATCGGGTCGAATGGCCGGATCCGGGTGACCGCGCCGACCTGGTCGCGGTGGTGGTCCGGGGGTCGGCGGACGACGACCGTTGGTTCGGCGCGGAGCGGGCCGGGCCGGCCCTGCCGACGGCTCTCAGCGGTCGCCCGCCGGCGCGGTGGGGGCTGGGTGCCCGGGGCGCGCTGCTCGAATCCGGTGGTCCGGAGGCTCGATTCGATCTGGACGATCGTGACCTGGTGTGGGCCGACGTCGCTCCGCACCTCTACGCCCAGGCGGCGGCGCGGCAGTGGGACCCGCAGACCGCGGTGCCGTGGGACGACACGTTCGCGCTACCGGCCGACGTGGAGGCCGCTGTGGTGCAGGTGATGACCTACCTGGTCGAGAACGAGCAGGCAGCTCTCGTCGTGCCGGCCCGGTTCGTGGGGCGCATCCACCCGCACTTCCGGGAGGTGGTGCAACTCCTCGCCGTGCAGATGGCCGACGAGGCCCGACACATGGAGGTCTTCAGCCGGCGGGCGCTGCTGCGCGGCGGCGAAATGGGTACGTCGTCGGCCGGCGGCCGGCAGTCGCTCTTCACGCTCGTCGCGGAGTCCGACTTCGCGCTGGCCTCGTTCCTGCTCTCCGTGCTCGGGGAGGGCAGCTTCGTCGACCTGCTCTCGTTCCTGCACGAGAACGCGCCGGACCCGGTGACGCGCCGGATCTGCTGGCTCGCCATGCAGGACGAGCGCCGGCACGTCGTGTTCGGCATGGCCCACCTGGAGCATCAGGCACGGCTCGACCCGATGGTGCGCGACCGGCTGCGGGCGGCCATCCACCGTCGCCACGACGCGCTCGCCGACACCGCCGGCCTCAACGCGGACGTCTTCGACGCGCTGGTGGTGCTCGCCGCGGGTGGATGGCACCCCGACGACGTGGCCGCCGGCTTCGACCGGGTGCAGGCTCTGCACCAGGCGATGGACCAGGGCCGTCAGCGCCGGCTGGTACGCCTGGGTTTCCGGCCCGACGAGGCTGCCGCGCTGTCGGCCCTGCACACCCGTAACTTCATGTAGGCGCGGCCCCCGCGCACGACGTTTCGTCCGCGGGGGCCGGGGTCCGGCGTCATTGGCCGAGCAGGGTCCGGATCTGCTGCGCGTAGCCGGCCACCGTGAACTCCGGGCCGACCGAGTCCACCAGGATCAGGTCGTTGATGGTGTGTGCGGTGCGCAGCGACAGGATCGCCTGGTACTCGGGCGAGTTGTACCAGGCCTTCGCGGTCTCCGCGTCCGGGAACTCGATCAGCACGACGGAACCGGGCCAGGCGCCCTCGATGACCTGCACCTCGGCGTCGACGGCGAGCCACTTGGCGCCGTACGCCTCGGTGGTGGCCTGGACCTGCTCCAGGTACCGCAGGGACTCCTCGGTGGGCACGCCGCCGGGGATACGCAGGTGGTTGATCAGGTAGGTGCTCATGTCCGACTCCTCAGTGCGGTTGGTGGGGCCTGCCGGCCGAAGGCGTACGACCGGTCGTCTTGAAATGGGTAAGAGCCGAGGCTCGGGTACAACGCCCCTCGCCACAGTTGGTGATCGACAGGGATCAGGTGAGGATCCGCGTCGTGGTGATCGTGAAGAACTCCCGCAGGGCATCCTGGTTGCCGGAAGCCTTCGCCCGCGCTGCCGCCCCCTCGTAGCCGGAGACCACGAAGCCGGCGAGGTCGCGGGCCGGTTCGTCGCCGTGCAGCTCATCGGCGGCGCGCGCCTGTTCGATCGCCACGGTGAGAGCGGCGACCCACCGGCCGAAGCCGGCATCGACGGCGGCGCGTAGGACGTCACTGTGCGCGGGGATCTCGCTGGCGAAGTTGCCGAGCAGGCAGCCCCGGTCACCCATGGTGTCGCCGAGGCCGGTGATGTAGCGGAGGTGGTTGACGATCCGCTCGCGCGGCGTGCCGCCCTGCTTCTTGTCGAGCATCTCCAGCCCCATCGCCGCGGAGTATCTCGCCACCGAGTCGAGGGCGAGGTCCTCCTTGCTGGCGAAGTGGTTGTAGAAGGTGCCCTTGGGTGCTCCGGCGGCGGCGACGATGTCCTGGACGCTCGTGCCGTTGTAACCGCGCAGGTGGAACAGGTCCAACGCGGCGTCGGACAACCGTTGCCGCGTCCCGGCGGAGGCCGGCGACTTCGATCGTGCCATGGCGGGCTCCTTCCGCTGACGGTTCCGGCGTGCTGACACCGCAAACGATATGACCGGTCGTCTCGGAATGCAAAATACTGTGACCACTGTCATTCGGCAGTACCGTGGAACCGCCATGGACAGGAACTCCGCCGCGATCCGCGACGAACTTCTGCGGCTGCGCCAGCAGACCGAGGCGCAGGTCGCCGCCCTCGACGGCGACCTGCGCAGCCTCTTCGAAGCGTCCCGGGCGTCGAACGCCGACGACGAGCACGACCCCGAGGGCGCCACCATCGCCTTCGAACGCGCACAGCTCACCGCCGTCCTGGACGCCGCCCGCCGCCGCCTCGCGGAGCTGGACGTCGCGCTGCGACGGGTCGACGACGGCAGCTACGGGGTGTGTGAACGGTGCCGTCGTCCCATTCCCGCCGAGCGACTGGTCGCCCGCCCGTCGGCGCGCACCTGCGTGGCCTGCGCGAGCCGACGCTGACAGCTCCGGGCCGGTCAGGTGATGGTGGGGCTGCGCCGCTCCAGCAGGACCACGTCACGCCAGCGTCCGTGGTGACGACCAACCCGTTCGCGTACGCCGACGACACGGAACCCGGCCCGCTGATGGAGTGCCAGGCTGGCGGTGTTCTCCGGGAAGATTCCGGACTGGATCGTCCAGATGCCGGCTGCCTCGGTGGAGCTGGTCAGCGCGTCCAGTAGCAGTCGACCGGCACCACGGCCCTGGGCCGCCGGGTCCACGTAGACGGAGTGTTCGACCACACCGGCGTACACCTCCCGGGTGGAGGTCGGCGAGACCGCGACCCAGCCGAGGACCGCGCCGGTGCGGTCGACGGCCACGAAGCGGTGCGCGGTCAGGCGCGCGGCGTCGAACGCCGCCCAGGTCGGCGCGGTGACCTCGAAGCTGGCGTTGCCGGCGTCGAGGCCGGCCTGGTAGATCTCCAGGACCCGACCGGCGTCGCCGTCGGCCATGGGCCGCACGGTGATGTCGCTCATCTCTGGGCGCAGCGATGGGCGCTGGGCCGGCGGCCATCGCGGGGGTGCTGACGAGCGGTATACCTCAGAGTCATCATCATGACTCTGAGGTATACCGCCTACCACCGCGCCCCTCCCCAGAGGGTGCCCGACGGCTGGCCGCCGGTCGCGCCCGTACGGCATCCGCGTGGTGCGGCGATGTCAGCGACTCCCGGCGTAGACGGCGCGGACGCCGAGCTCCTCCTCGATGCGGATGAGCTGGTTGTACTTGGCGGTGCGGTCCGAACGCGACAGTGAGCCGGTCTTGATCTGCCCGCAGCCCACTCCCACGGCCAGGTCGGCGATGGTGGTGTCCTCGGTCTCGCCGGAGCGGTGGGACATCACCACCCGGTACCCCGCCTTGTGGGCGGCGTCCACCGTCGCGAGGGCCTCGGTGAGCGTGCCGATCTGGTTGACCTTGACCAGGATCGCGTTGGCGTAACCACCCTCGATGCCGTCGCGCAACCGGTCGACGTCAGTGCAGAAGACGTCGTCGCCGACCAACTGCACCCGGTCCCCCGCCAGTGCCGTCAGCCGCTGCCAGCCGGCGATGTCGTCCTCGGCCATCGGGTCCTCGATCGAGCTGATCGGGTACCGGGCGGCCAGGTCCACCAGGTGGTCGATGTGCTCCTCCACGGTGCGCTGACGACCCTCGCCGACGTAGTCGTAGACGCCGTCGCGGTAGAACTCCGAGCTGGCCGGGTCCAGGCAGATCGCCACCTCGGTCCCCGGCTGGTAGCCGGCGTCCTCGACGGCGCGCACCACGAAGCGCAGCGCCTCGTCGGCGGTCGAGAAGTTCGGCGCGAACCCGCCCTCGTCGCCCACGTTGGTCTGGTGACCGGCAGCGGCCAGGGACGCCTTCAGGGTGTGGAAGACCTCCGAACCGACCCGGACCGCCTCGGCGAAGGTGCGTGCCCCGACCGGGGCGATCATGAACTCCTGGAAGTCCAGCGGGTTGTCGGCGTGCGCGCCGCCGTTGACGATGTTCATCATCGGCACCGGCAGCAGGCGGGCACCGACGCCGCCGACGTAGCGGTAGAGCGGCTGCCGGTGGGCCACCGCCGCCGCCTTCGCCGTCGCCAGGGACACCGCGAGGATCGCGTTGGCGCCCAGTCGCCCCTTGTCCTTCGAGCCGTCGAGATCGATCATCGTCTCGTCGATCAGCGCCTGGTCCTCGGCGTCGAGCCCGATCACCGCGTCGGCGATCTCGCCGTTGACGGCGGCGACGGCCGTCGTCACGCCCCTGCCGTGGAAGCGAGCGGGGTCCCCGTCGCGCAGCTCGACCGCCTCGTTCGCACCGGTCGACGCACCGGACGGTACGGCCGCCCGGCCGACCGAGCCGTCGCCGAGTTCCACGTCGGCCTCGACGGTCGGGTTGCCCCGGCTGTCGAGGATCTGCCGAGCACGCACCCGATTGATCACCGTCATCACACACACTCCCTGGTCACACTGCCTTTTCGCCGCCAGACTGGCAGGAAACGGCGGTCCTGGCACCGCGACGATGGACACGTTGACCCGTACCCCAGGGTGCGGGTTTAGGGTCGCGGGATGCGGGTGGGTGAGCTGGCACGACGGACCGGGACGACGGTCCGGGCACTGCGGTACTACGAGTCGGCGGGGCTGGTCGTGCCCCGGCGGCTCGGCAACGGCTACCGCGAGTACGACCCGATCGCGGTGCGGCTGGTGGCGCAGATCCGCGAGCTGATGGCCCTCGGCCTCACCGTCGAGGAGACCCGCCCGTTCGTCGAGTCGATCGCCGGTGGCGCCGACGACACCGACGTGTGCGCGGCGGCGGTGGCGACGTACCGCAGCACCATCACCACCCTCCAGGAGCGGATCGGCAGGCTGACCGCCCAACGGGACGCGCTGGACGCACGCCTCGACGCGGCGGCGACCCAGGTCGTACCCGGCGGTGGCGAAGTCGGGGGTGACCCCGCCGCGTTGGTCGGCACCAGCCTGCCGTCGCTGTCCTTCTACGGCACCGACGGCCGCCCGGTCGACCTCGGCGCGCTCGGCGTCGGACGCACCGTCATCTTCGTGTACCCACTGACCGGACGGCCGGGCGTCGACCTGCCCAACGGGCTGCTGGAGGTCCACGGCGCCCGGGGCAGCACCGAGCAGGCCGCCTGGTTCCGTGACCACCACGCGGAACTCCGCGCGGCCGGCGCCGCCCGGGTGTACGGCCTGTCCGCGCAGTCGACCGGGTACCAGCGGGAACTCGCGTACCGGCTACGGCTGCCCTACCCGCTGATCCCCGACCCGAGGCTGACCCTGGCCGACGCGCTGCGCCTGCCGACCCGCACCGCTGGTGACATGACGCTCTACGAACGGCTGACCCTGATCATCGCCGACGGTGTGGTGGAACACGTCTTCCACCCGATTCCGGACCCGGCGTCGCACCCCCTGCACGTGATGCGGTGGCTCACCAAGCGACGCCGGGCCCCCGGATCGGTCGCCGCCTAAGGCCTGTTTCGAAAGAACAGGCCTTAAAAGTCGTCGTCGAAGGCGACAGTGCCGGTCACCCCGACCTGGTACGCCGACACCCGCCGCTCGAAGAAGTTGGACAACTCCTGCACGTCCTGCAACTCCATGAAGGCGAACGGGTTGCTCGACCCGTAGTGCGGGGCGATGCCGAGCTGGGCGAGTCGACGGTCGGCGACGTGCTGGAGATACTCCCGCATGTCGGCGAGGGTCAGACCGGGCACGCCCTGGCCCACCAGGTCCTCGGCGAACTGCACCTCGCACTCGACGGCCTCGGTGAGCATCTGCCGCACCTGCTCGGCGAGGTCGTCGTCGAACAGGTCCGGCTCCTCGGCGCGAACCGTGTCCACGACGTCGAACGCGAACGCCATGTGCATGCTCTCGTCGCGGAACACCCAGTTGGTGCCGGAGGCGAGGCCGTGCAGCAGGCCACGGGAGCGCAGGAAGTAGACGTACGCGAACGCGCCGTAGAAGAACAGCCCCTCGATGCAGGCGGCGAAGCAGATCAGGTTGAGCAGGAACGCTCGCCGGTCCTCGCGCGAGCGCAGCTCCCGAAGATCGCCCAGGGAGTCGATCCAGCGGAAGCAGAACTCCGCCTTGCGGCGGATCGAGGGGATGTTCTCGATCGCGGCGAAGGCCTCGAACCGCTCGGTCTCGTCGGGCACGTACGTGTCGAGCAGGTTGAGATAGAACTGGACGTGCACCGCCTCCTCGAACAGTTGCCGGGACAGGTAGAGGCGACCCTCGGGGCTGTTCACGTGCTGGTACAGGTTGAGCACCAGGTTGTTCGCGACGATCGTGTCGCCGGTGGCGAAGAACGCCACCAGGCGGCTGACCAGGTGCCGCTCGGCCGGCGACAGCTTGTCCAGGTCGGCGAGGTCGGCGTGCAGGTCGACCTCCTCGACCGTCCAGGTGTTGCGGATGGCGTCGCGGAAGCGGTCGAAGAAGTGCGGGTAGCGCATCGGGCGGAGGGTGAGGTCCATCCCGGGGTCGAGCAGCATGTGCGTGGTCCTCGTGTCGGCGGTGATGGGGTGGGCGGCGGTCACTGGCAGGCCTCGCACGACTCGGGGTTCTCCAGCGAGCAGGCCAGCGCCTCCGCGTCGAGGGCAGCAGGCGCGAGGGCGACGGGCGCAAGGGCGACGGGCGCGGCGGCCACGGGTGCGACGGCGCTGACGGTGGCCTGCTGGATCCGCGTCGCGGGGCGCGAGCGCAGGTAGTAGGTGGTCTTCAGCCCGGCCTTCCAGGCGTACAGGTACATCGAGGAGAGCTTGCCGATGGTCGGCGCGGCCAGGAACAAATTCAGTGACTGGGACTGGTCGATGAACGGGGCACGGGCGGCGGCGAGGTCGATCAGCGCCCGCTGCGGCAGCTCCCACGCGGTGCGGAACAACTCCCGGACGCCGGCCGGCAGCTCCGCGATGTCCTGCACCGACCCCTCGGCCCGCTTGATCGCCGACCGGATCCGGTCGGTCCACAGACCCCGGGCCTTCAGCTCGCGGACCAGAGCGGTGTTGACCTGGAGGAACTCCCCGGACAACGTCTCGCGCTTGAACAGGTTCGACACCTGCGGCTCGATGCACTCGTAGCACCCGGCGATCGAGGCGATGGTGGCGGTCGGGGCGACGGCCACCAGCAGTGAGTTGCGCAGCCCGTGCGCCGCGACCTGCTCCCGCAGGGCGTCCCACCGGGTGGCCTGCGTACCCTCGACACCCCACAGGTCGGGCTGCAACTGACCCCGCGCGGCCCGGGTCTGCGGGTACGTCGGGTGCGCGCCGTACTGGCGGGCCAGGTCGGCGGAGGTCTCCAGCGCGGTCAGGTACAGCTCCTCGCTGACCCGGGTGGACAGCTCCCGCGCGGCGGGCGAATCGAACGGCAGCCGCAGTGCGAAGAAGACGTCCTGCAGGCCCATCAGCCCGAGCCCGACCGGCCGCCAGCGGGGGTTGCTCGCCGCCGCCTGCGTGGTCGGGTAGTAGTTGATGTCGATGACCCGGTCGAGGAAGGTCACCGCGGTACGCACCGTGGCGCGCAGCCGCTCCCAGTCGATGTCACCGTCGACGAGGTGGGCGGCGAGGTTCACCGAGCCGAGGTTGCACACGGCGGTCTCGGCGTCGCTGGACACCTCGACGATCTCGGTGCAGAGGTTGGACAGGTGCACCACGTTGCCCGGTTCGGCGGTCTGGTTGCACAGCCGGTTCGACGCGTCCTTGAAGGTCATCCACCCGTTGCCGGTCTGGGCCAGGGTGCGCATCATCTTCCCGTACAGCTCCCGCGCCGGGACCTGCCGGACGTAGCGGCCCTGCGCCTCGGCCTCGCGGTACGCGGCGTCGAACCGCTCCCCCCACAGGTCGGGCAGCTCGGGCACCTCGTGCGGGTCGAACAGCGACCACATCTCGTCGGCCTCGACCCGGCGCATGAACTCGTCCGGGACCCAGTTGGCCAGGTTCAGGTTGTGGGTGCGGCGGGCGTCCTCGCCGGTGTTGTCCCGCAGTTGCAGGAACTCCTCGATGTCCGGGTGCCACGGCTCCAGGTAGACGCACGCCGCGCCCTTGCGCCGGCCACCCTGGTTGACCGCCGCGACGCTCGCGTCCAACGTGCGCAGCCACGGCACGATCCCGTTGGACTGCCCGTTGGTGCCGCGGATCAACGCGCCCCGGGAGCGGACCCGGGAGTACGCGATGCCGATGCCGCCGGCGAACTTGGACAGGTTGGCGACCTGGGCGTAGCGCTGGTAGATCGAGTCCAACTCGTCGAGCGGTGAGTCGACCAGGTAGCAGGAGGACATCTGGGTGTGCCGGGTGCCGGAGTTGAACAGCGTCGGTGAGCTGGGCAGGTACGCCAGGCTGGACATCAACCGGTAGAAGCCGACCGCCTCGTCCGGCGTACGGGACAGGCCACAGGCCACCCGCAGCAGCCAGTACTGCGGAGTCTCCAGCACCGCCCGGCTGGTGGGGTGGCGCAGCAGGTACCTGTCGTAGACGGTGCGTAGCCCGAAGTACTCGAACCGCCGGTCGCCGTCCGGGTCGATGGCATCGTCGAGCACCGCGGCGTGCGTGGCGATGAACGCGGCGGTGTCTTCTCCGATCAGGCCCTCGGTGTGGCCGGTCCGGATCGCCGCGCTGAACGAGGCGATGCCCTGCCGACGCACCTCCTTGTCGACGTAGCCGGCGAGCAGGCGGGCGGCGAGGCGCGAGTACTGCGGTTCCTCACCGATCATCTCGGCCGCGGTCTGAATGGACAGCCGGTCCAGCTCGGCTGTCGTCGCGCCGTCGTACAGGCCGCTGATCGTGCGGGTGGCGACGCGCATCGGGTCGACGTCGGTCAGGTCGTCGGCCCACCGTTCGACCGCCCGGACGATCTTGTTCACGTCCACGGGTTCGGTGCCGCCGTCGCGCTTGCGGACCTGCATCGGTGTCCGCCGCGGTGCCGCGTCGGCGCTGGCCGGGACTACCTCGGTGACTGTCACCACTCGCTCCTCGGAGTTCGAGACCTGGAGGTCCGAACGCGCGGAGACAGACACCGACGGACGCCACGCCGGCGGCGTGGGTCACATGGCGTCAGCCGTCCCACGCGGCCTCGGACCGCCGCACACCCGGGTGCGGGTACGCGGCGCGCTGGCAGGTCTTCGGACTCGTGGGCGCGACCGGGCTCGCCGGTCTCCTACCGGCCGTCGCTTCCCAGACCGTGTGGTCCAGTGCTGATGACGGCTGTCGTTCCCACTCACCGCTGCGGGACAGTCCCGGATTTCCACCGGGTTCCCTCTTGCCTCGACCGCCCTGGGTGAGCGGTCGAACCAGCTGCGTTCGACACCATATATAGGGACCCAGCGGTTGTCACACCCCACATGTCGGTGCTGGCGTGTCGGCGGCGGAGGCGGTGACGACCGTCACCCGACCGCGCCCCGCCGCCGGCCCCGGGCGGCGGGGGCCGGCGGGAGGCGGCGGTCAGTGGCGCGACAAGGCTGCCGGGTGGTCGAACAACGGTCCACAAAGATGTGATGTATGCAGGATCCAGATGTAAGGAACGTTGCCCATAATCGACCGTCGATGTCGACGGTCAGAGTGAACATCCAATCTTCAAAACCCTCGGTCGGCCGTTGGCTCCGACCCTCGTTCCGAGCGGCGCGCCGCCGCCCACCATTCGACACATTCCACCGGCCGGGGTCCCACTTCGGACAGCGCGCGCCCACTACCAGCGGATTGGGTTTCGACCGTGGCGCAAATGCGCGATCGCGGGCCGCGACGGCGGGGTACCGCCGCCATGACGGCGGTCGCTCGGCATCCGAACACACCAGGTGGGAAGCGCCTCTCGCCCGGCGTCCGATCCCGATCAGAAACATTGGATGTCTGCATCGGTCAGGTGATCGACGTCGTTGACGCACCTGAACCAGCCTCCGTATACTCCGAATGATCATCTGATCTTTTGCCTAGTCGGGCGAGGAGCGCATGCCGCAGATCACCGCTGTCACCGTCGAGGACGTCCGCTTCCCCACCTCCCTGACCGCTGACGGGTCAGACGCCATGAACAAGGACGGCGACTACTCAGCGGCCTACGTCGTCCTGCACACCGACGGCACCGACAGCGTGGGCGCGCCGCTCGCGGGCCACGGCCTGACCTTCACCATCGGTCGGGGCAACGACATCGTCGCCGCCGCGGCGGTCCACCAGGCACAGCTCCTCGTGGGCCTGGACGTGGCGACGATGGCGGCCGACATGGGGGCGGTCTACCGCCTCCTCACGTCCGACTCGCAGCTGCGGTGGCTCGGGCCCGAGAAGGGCGTCGTCCACCTGTCGCTCGCGGCCGTGCTGAACGCCTCGTGGGACCTGGTGGCCCGGCTCGCCGACAAGCCGCTGTGGCGGCTCCTGGTCGACATGACCCCCGACCAACTCGTCGACATCGCGGACCTGCGCTACCTGTCCGACGCGCTGACCCGCGACGAGGCACTGGCCATCCTGCGAGCCAAGGAGAGCACGAAGGCCGACCGCCTCGCCGAGCTCCACCGGACCGGCTACCCCGCCTACACCACCTCGGCCGGCTGGCTCGGCTACGGCGACGACAAGCTGCGCCGGCTGTGCCAGGAAGCCGTCGACAGCGGCTACGGCTACGTCAAGCTCAAGGTGGGCGCCAACCTCGACGACGACATCCGTCGGTGCGCCATCGCCCGGGAGATCCTGGGCCCGGACCGCAACCTGATGATCGACGCCAACCAGGTGTGGGACGTCGGCCAGGCCATCGAGTGGGTCACCGCCCTCGCCCGGTTCACACCGCTGTGGATCGAGGAGCCGACCAGCCCCGACGACATCCTGGGTCACGCGGCCGTCCGCCGGGCCGTCGCCCCGATCGGCGTCGCCACCGGCGAGCACTGCCACAACCGGGTGATGTTCAAGCAGCTGTTCCAGGCCGGGGCCATCGACTTCTGCCAGTTGGACACCGGTCGGCTGGCCAGCATCAACGAGATCGTCGCCGTGCTGCTCCTCGCCGCGAAGTTCGACGTACCGGTCTGCCCGCACGCCGGCGGCGTCGGGCTGTGCGAGATGGTCCAGCACGTGTCGGTTCTCGACTACGTCGCGGTCTCGGGAGACCTCACCAACCGGGTCACCGAGTTCGTCGACCACCTGCACGAGCACTTCACCGACCCGTGCGTCATCCGCGACACCGGCTCGGGCAGCGGTTACGTCCTGCCCGACCAGCCCGGCTACTCCACGCGGATGCGCCCCGAGTCGATCGCGCTCTACCGCTTTCCCGACGGCCACTACTGGGCCGCGGCCGACCCGACTACCGTGTCATCTCCGGAGCCGTACGTGATCGCGGGTGGGACGGCCACATCCGCTGGCCGCTAGGGGGACCATGTCACGCACCGACGAAGTGGTGAACGGCATCAAGCAGATGATCCTGGACGGGAGGTTCAAGCCCGGGGACCGCCTGCCGATCGAGAAGGACCTCGCCGAGTCCCTCGGCGTCTCGCGCGGCTCACTGCGCGAGGGAATGTCGGCCCTGTCGATCCTCGGCATCGTCAACATCCGTCAGGGCGACGGCACCTACGTCACCAACCTCGACGCGCCGCAACTGCTGGCCCCGATGGGCTTCGTGGTGGACTTCCAGGGTCAGGACGACCCTCGGCACATCCACACCGTCCGGCGGCTGCTGGAGTGCGAGGCAGCCCGGTTGGCCGCCACCAGGATCACCGACGAGGCCCTCGCCCAGGCCGGGGAGCTGCTCGACGAGGCCGCCCGAATGGTCGGCCAGTCACCGCAGGACCACGAACGCATCCTCGAGATCGACATCGCCTTCCACCGGATCATCGCCGTGCACGCCGAGAACCCGGTGCTCGTCGGGCTCATCGAGGCGTTCGCCGGTCGCACCATCCGCGGGCGGCTCTGGCGGAGCCTGCACGAGGAGGGCGCGGACCGGCGTACCCATGACGAACACGTGGCGATCCTCAAGGCCCTCGTGGCGCGTGACCCGGAGCGGGCCCGCACCCGGATGGCCAACCACCTGATCGGTGTGGAGGAGTCGTTGCACGGGTTGCCCGACGACGGTGACCCGACCACCACCGAGATGACGGGCCCCTGACCGCTGACACTACGGCTGCACGTCGAGCAGCCCCGCCTCGTACAGCGCCGCCCAGAGCTGGTCCGGGACGTCGGTGTCGAACCGGCGCAGGGTCTCGGTCACCTGGACCGCGTCACGCACGCCGACCACTGTCGAGACCACGGCCGGGTGCCGACGGACGAACGCCAACGCCGCCTGGGGCAACGTGACGCCGTACGTCTGGCAGACCCGCGCAATCCGCCGGGCCTGACCGACCACCTCCACCGGCGCCCGCTGGTAGTTGTAGGCGGCGTCGCTGGGCGGCAGGTCCCGGGCCAGCAGCCCGGAGTTGTAGACCCCGGCGATCACCACACCGACGCGGCGGGCCTGCGCGGCGGGTAACAGGTCGGTCAACGCGCCCTGCTCCAGCAGCGTGTACCGGCCGGCGCACATCACCACATCGACGTCGGTCTCCGTGACGAAACGGGCCAGCATCGCGGACTGGTTCATCCCCGCGCCGATCGCGCCGATCACGCCCTGCTCGCGCAGCTCCACCAACGCCGGCACCGCCTCGTACGCGGCCTGCTCCCAGTGGTCGTCCGGGTCGTGCAGGTATACCACGTCGATCCGGTCCAGGCCGGTGCGTCGAAGGCTCGCCTCCACCGACCGGTGTACGCCGTCCCGGCTGAAGTCCCAGACCCGCCGGTGGTCGGCGGGCACGTCGAACCCCTCCGGGTCACGCAGGTGCGCGGTCTCCGGCGACGGCACGAGCAGCCGACCGACCTTGGTGGACACCACGTACTCGGCACGGGGTCGGGAGCGGAGGGCGGCACCCAGACGCCGTTCGGACAGGCCGAGCCCATAGTGCGGCGCGGTGTCGAAGTATCGGACACCCCCGGCCCACGCGGCGTCCACCGCGGCGGCGAACGCCTCGTCCGACGTACTCCGGAAGAGATTGCCGCCCTGCGAGGCACCGAATCCCAGTGGGCTGAACCGCACCTGTGGGCGGGCGGTGTCCACCGCGGTCCGCCGACCCAGGGGGCCGGTCACCGGCTGCGCCAGCTGCCGTCGGCCGGGACGTTCGTCGTCACCGCTCGTCCCGGTCCGTGCTGGTGCTCCCGGTCATCGCCGCCACCAGGTCGTCGGTGGTGACCTCGTCGGTCCGGAGTTGGGCCGCGCGGCGGCCGAGGCGCAGCACCTCGACCCGGTCGGCGATGTCGAGCACCTGCGGCATGTTGTGGCTGACCAGCACCACCGACATGCCGGCGTCGCGGGCGCGCCGGACGACGTCGAGAACCCGCCCGGTCTGGACCACGCCGAGCGCCGCGGTGGGTTCGTCGAGGATGACCACGTTGGTGGCCCAGATGATGGCACGGGCCACCGCGACGCACTGCCGTTGCCCACCGGACAACATGGCGATCGGGGTGGTGACCCGGGGGATCCGCACACCGAGTTCGTCCAGGGCCGCTGCCGCGCCCTGCCGCATGGCGCGCTTGTCCAGCAGGCCCAGCCGACCGAGTGGTCCGGAGCGGAGGATCTCCCTCCCGAGATACAGGTTGGCGGCCACGCTGAGGTCGTCGGCGACGGCCAGATCCTGGTAGACGGTCTCCACCCCCGCGCGCCGGGCGTCGACCGGGGTCGAGAACTGCACCGGGCGGCCGCCCACGAGGATCTCGCCCTCGTCCGGTGGGTGCACACCGGAGAGCGTCTTGATCAGAGTGCTCTTCCCGGCGCCGTTGTCGCCGATCAGCGCGACGACCTCGCCTCGGTGGACGGTGAAGTCGGCGCCCCGCAGCGCCTCGACGTGTCCGAACCGTTTGACGATGCCGCGAGCTTCCAGGACCGGCGGTTCCCCGCCGGACGGCAGTTCGTCGGTGTCGGCGGTGGCCGTCGGAGTCGTTCCCATCACTGCACCGGAGGGTTGGCGCAGCTGGGCTCGAGCACCGCCTTGATCTCCGCCGTGTCGATGTTCTCCTTGGTGACGAACGTGACGCCGGTGTCGGCGGACGCGAGGGGTGCCTTGTCCCGGAGGTGCTTGACCATCTTGTCGACGCCGAAGTAGCCCATCTTGAACGGGTTCTGCACGACCAGGGCCGAGATCTGACCGCTGCGCAGCCCGGCCACCTCGTCCGGGGCGGCGTCCCACCCGATGATGACGATCTTGCCCGACTTGCCCGCCGCCTGGATGGCCTGGGCGGCGCCGAGCACGCTCGGCTCGTTGGCCGCGAAGATGCCCTTGAGGTTGGGGTTGGCGGTGAGGATGTTCTCGGTGACCCGCCGCGCCTCGTTGACGTCGCTCTTGCTGGGCTGTTGGCCGACCAGCTTCAGGTTGGGGAACTGGGCGAGGCCGGCCTTGAAGCCGTCGACCCGCTCGGTGTTGGTCTGTGATCCGGGCTGAAACTCGACCAGGGCCACGTCGTGGTTGCCGGGGCCCAACTCCTTGGCGAGCAGCTTCGCCGCCTCGGTCGCCGAGGCGCGGTTGTCGGTGGCGAACAGCGGAACGCTCGACGGCTGCGGGCTGGTGCCGGAGTCGATCATCGCGACGGGGATCTTGGCGGCCAGCGCCTGGTCGGTGGCGGGCGCCAGGGCGCTGGAGTCGGTCGCCGCGTAGACGATGCCGTCGACCTTCTTGGTGACGAAGTTCTGGATCAGATTGACCTGGCCCTCGACGTCGGTCTCGGCGGTCACCCCGTCCCACTGGACGGTGACGTCCCCGGCGCGCTGCGCGGCGCACTCCGCGCCCGCCTTCACCGTGTTCCAGTAGTCGGCGCCGACGGCCTTCGGTACGACGGCGAGCTTCAGCGGCCCGCTCGCGTCCTTGCTCGCGCCGTCGTCGCCGCCGTCCCGGACCTCGACGCCGCCGCAGGCGCTGAGCAGGGCGGTGGCCGCGACCGCGGCCAGGATGGCCTGGGCACGGAGGAGACGCGTGCGCGCCGGTCGACTGGTGGTGGTGTGTGCCATGGTGGGTGTCCTTCCTCGTTCGGACTCGTGGAATGGCATGTCAACCCCGCGATTCCAGCCGCCGGCGGCGGTACTGGTCGAAGTAGACGGCGGCCCAGATGATCAGGCCGACGATCACCTGCTGGTAGTGGATGCTGATGTCGAGCAGGACGGCCCCGTTACGGACCAGGGCGATGAGGAAGGCGCCGATGATCGTCCCGACGATGCGGCCCTGCCCCCCGAACAGGCTGGCTCCGCCGATGACCGCGGCGGCGATGACGTCGAGCTCCAGCGAGATCCCGTAGTTGGGCTGGCCGGAGTTGACCCGGGAGGCGGCGATCATGCCGCCGAGCCCGACCAGCACACCCGCCAGCACGTACACCCCGGTCAGGTGACGGCCCACCCGGATGCCGGAGCGACGCGCGGCCTCCAGGTTGGAGCCCATCGCGTAGGTGTACTGGCCGAAGCGGGTCTGGGAGAGCAGGAAGGCGACCCCGACGGCGACCAGGACGGTGATCACGACGGCGAACGGAATGCCGATGATCTCGCCGTTGCCGAGCAGTTGGAACGACCGGGGCAGGCCGTAGACGCCGACCGCGCCGGTGATGATGAAGACCAGACCACGGCCGACGGACATCGTTCCCAGCGTCGCGATGAACGGTGGAATCCGGGCGGCCGTCACCAGCAGACCGTTCAACAGCCCGGCCAGCGCGCCGACGCCGATCGCGACCGCCGTGGCCGCCAGGAGGGAGAAGCCGAGGTCGCGGACTGTCATCGCTCCCAGCACGCCGGCGAGCGCGGCCACCGACCCGACCGAAAGGTCGATGCCCTTGGTGATGATGACCATGGTCTGCGCCGTGGCGATGATGGCGATCACCGCCGTCTGGGCCCCGATGTTGAAGAGGTTGTCCGCCGTCAGGAAGTAGGGACTCGCGAAGGTCAGCGCGACGAACAGGACGACCAACGCGGTGGCGGCGGTGAACTCGGAGACGGCGTGGGAGATCCGTTCCCGGAGCCAGTCACCGATGTCGCCGCGCTGCGTGCCGGCGGATGCCTCGGCGGTACTCATCGTCGGACCTGACCTCCCCATGTGTGGGGCCGGCACTCGACGGAAGGACCCGCCGTCGCGCCGAGCACCTATGAGCGACCGAGCCTCCCCACGGAGGAGAGAACTTGGCGTCGACCTGCCGCACCGTCACGATAGGTCAGATGTTTCCCTTGATCAGCCGTTACCATGCCATGCACCCCCGTGGATTGCCAAGGTCTTACAACCATGTTTTGACATCGTTACCAGAGCCGCCCCGCACATACGTCTGATCAAATCGGCACAAGTGCGGCCGAGCGTCGCGGCGACCTCTGTCGACGGTTGGTCACGGGACACCGAACCGGCAGGAGTCCACACTGGATCGGCAGGTCCGGCCCCGACGACCATGCGCACCCCGCACCCTAGGGTGACCCACCGGCTCGATCCGGCGGGCCATCGCGAGCATGTTATCGATAACATGCTATGCCCGGTGGCGGTTGCGGGCACCTCATTCTCCGCCGAACTCCCGGCCGGTCAACCGACGGCCTCCCGGCGGGTCACGACGCCGCGAGCCGGTACTCCCGGCTGGCCGTCTGTCGCCAGATCGCCGCGCGTTCGTCGTCGGTCAGCGGATCCAGCAGGTCGCCGAGGACCCTGACCCAGCGGGTGTACGAGGTGGCGAGCAGACACACCGGCCAGTCCGAGCCGAACATCAGCCGGCCCGGCCCGAACACGTCCAGTGCGTGCTCGACGGCCGGCCGCAGGTCCGCCACCGTCCAGGAACTGCCGCTCACCTCCGTCACCAGGCCGGAGATCTTCGCCGTCGTGTTGGGTGCGGCGGCGAGCGTCCGCAGGTCCCGGGGCCAGTCGGCGAGGCCCCCGCTGCCGAGCGGTGGCTTACCGAGGTGGTCCAGGACGAACCGGACCTGGGGCAGGTCACGGACGAGCCGGGTGGCCGCCGACAGCTGATGATGGCGTACGAGCAGGTCGAAGGCGAGGCCGGCAGCACCGACCGCGGCGACACCCCTCCGCACGTCGGGGCGGTCGAGATACGCCGGGTCGGGCTCGGACTGGACCAGATGACGGATACCGACGAGCCGCTCGCCGCCCCGCGCCGCCCGAAGTCGCTCCAGGCGCTCGACGACATCGTCGGCGGTGAGGTCGACCCACCCGACGACTCCGGCGATGAGAGGGTCGTCGGCCGCGATCCCCAACAGCTCCGGCGTCTCCGACCGGGCGGCGACGGACTGCACGACGACGGTCTGGGTGACTCCGGCGACCCGGGTAGCCGGGCCGAGATCGACCGGGGTGAAGTCGTCGTCGATCGCGGCCATGGTGTGCGGGTCGATCCAGGGTTGCGGGTGTCGGGCGCGAACCCAGAGGTGATGGTGCGCGTCGATGATCCCCGACTGCCGCACGGCCGCACCGGTCGTCATCGGACCCGACCCGGCGCGCTCACGTCCACCCACCCCGCTCCGCCACTGGTCGGCC
Organism: Micromonospora sp. WMMD967; assembly: GCF_029626165.1. Taxonomy (NCBI): domain Bacteria; kingdom Bacillati; phylum Actinomycetota; class Actinomycetes; order Micromonosporales; family Micromonosporaceae; genus Micromonospora; species Micromonospora sp. WMMD967. Next base: position 4,470,459 of record NZ_JARUBK010000001.1, on the reverse strand, counting down.
CTCCGGCTCGGCCCGGTGCCGTCGACCGATCTGGCAGGATGACCATGTTAGCGGTAACAGACCGGTCGCAGGCCGCAGAACGCGCCCACCAGCCGGAACTCCCCAGCACTCCGGCCGGGCGAACACCGTCGACTGACCGAAGCGACGATGCGCCGCTACCCGCACGTCGGCGAGCCGGCGGGTCGCCGTCCGGGGACCGGGTTGACCGCCTGAGGCGGCACCGATACCGTCGACCCACTATCTGCGGCGACGCGAGGGAAGCCGGTGTGATTCCGGCGCGGTCGCGCCACTGTGAGCGGTTCCCTACACCTCAAGAGGGGCCGCGAGCCAGGACGCTCGGTCGTCCGCAGCCTTGCGATGGGGACGCGTCATCCCCGGGGAGGTTCGTGAGCACATGTCCAGTTCCACGTCCAGCCAGCCGTTGGTGAATCCCGCTGGCACCACGCGTCTGCTGTGGACGGTGTTGATGACCGTCGCCGCTCTGGCGTTGCTGGCCTACCTCGTCGCCTTCGACCAGGGCGCGGTGTCGCGCAGTGGCATGTACCTGCACGAGCTGATGCACGACGGCCGGCACCTGCTGGGTGTTCCGTGCCACTGACGGCCACCACCGCTCCCCCGTTCGTCACCGTCCTCGTCCGCGGCCTGCTCGCCGGTCTGATCGCCGGTCTGCTCGCCGGGACGTTCGCCTATGTCGCCGGCGAGCCGCACGTCGACGCGGCCATCGCGATCGAGGAGGCGGCGTCGGCGCATGCCGAGCCGGCCACCGGTGCGCACGACCACGAGGATGCCCTGGTCAGCCGCAACGGTCAGCGCGGCGGCCTGTTCCTGGCCACCGGCCTGTTCGGTGCCGCGATGGGTGGCCTGCTGGCCACGGCGTACGTCCTGCTGGCGCGTCGTCGGCGGACCTACGACGACGGACGGTCGGGTCTGCTGCTGGCCGGCGCGGCGCTGCTCGGCGCGGTTGTCGTGCCGTTCCTCAAGTACCCGGCGAACCCGCCGGCGGTCGGCGATCCGGCCACCATCAACCAACGCACCGTCACCTACCTACTGATGGTGGTGCTCGGTCTGGTGGCGGTGTGGGCGGGATCGCTGGGCTACCGATCGGTTGGCGCGCAGGCACCGCTGTGGCAACGCGTCGCTGCGGCCGTCGGCGGATTCCTGCTGGTCACCGTGGTCTCCTATGTGGTGCTTCCGTCGTTCCAGGAGGTCCCCGCCGACTTCCCCGCGACGCTGTTGTGGGACTTCCGGCTGGCCTCCCTCGGCACCCAGGTGGTGCTCTGGACCGGGATCGGCCTGCTGTTCGCGGCCCTGATGCACCACGACCGGCGTCGCCGGGCCGCCGCTGCACTTCCGGGCACGTGACCGCCACCAGCCTCCGGCTGGTCGCCCACGCGCACACCACCGCCCTGCGTCGGGCCCGCTTCGGCGGTTCGGACGACGGCTTGGACGAGGGCGGTCTGCGTGCCGCCCTCGCCCTGGCCGGACGTGGGCACCTGGGCGTCGACGACGCCTGCGTGTCCAGTCCCGCCGCAGCGGCTACCGATACCGCCGACGCACTCGGTCTGCTGCCCACCATCGAGGCGGCGTTGGCGGACTGCGACTACGGCGACTGGACCGGACGGTCGGTCGAGGAGGTCGCCGTCGAGCAGCCGCAGGCGCTGCACCAGTGGATGTCCGAACCGGAGGAGTCCGCACCGCACGGCGGCGAGTCCGTCGCTGCGGTGCGCGACCGGGTCGGTGCCTGGTTGGACGGGCAACGCGGCGCCGACCGCCGAATCACCGCGATCACGCACCCGCTGGTGATCCGGGTTGCGGTCGTGCACGCCCTGGGCCTGCCGTTGGCGACGTACCGGCAGGTGGACGTGGAGCCGTTGGCCGTGGTCCGGCTCACCAGCCAGGGCAGCCGCTGGCACCTACGACTGACCGCGCCGCGAGCGGACTGAGGTCACGCCGCCACCCTGCTGGCCCCTGCCGTCGGGGCTGGCGGGTTGCGGTCAGTCCAGCACCCCGGCCTGGTAGGCGAGAATTGCTGCCTGGACCCGGTTTGTCAGGCCCAGCTTCGCCAGAATCCGGCTGACGTGCGTCTTCACCGTCGCCTCGCTCATGAAGAGCGTGGCCGCGATCGCGGTGTTGGACAAGCCGCCGCCGACGGCTACCAGGACTTCCCGCTCCCTTTCGGTAAGCACCGCGAGTCGTTGTTCGGCATTGCTGCGCCGATCAGTTGTCGGGCCGGAGAACTGTCGAAGCAGCCTGCGGGTAACCCTCGGGGAGATCATCGCGTCACCGCGCGCCGCGCTGCGCACCGCGTTGAGCATGTCCTCGGCGGAGGCATCCTTGAGCAGGAAGCCGACGGCGCCGTAGCGAAGCGCGGTGTGCACGTACTCGTCGAGATCGAACGTGGTGAGCACGACGACGTGTGGTGGCCGATCGAGCCGCGCGATCCGCTCGATCGCGGTCAGCCCGTCGGTCCGCGGCATGCGGATGTCCATGAGGACGACGTCGGGCCGGCGCGTCCGGGCGAACTCGACCGCTTCGGCTCCGTCGGACGCCTCTCCCACCACCGTGATGTCCGGGGCCGCGTCGAGGATGGTGCGCAGCGTCGAACGCACCATCCATTCGTCGTCGACGATCAACGTCTTAGTCGGTGAGGTCATGGTCCTTTCCCGGTGCGATCGGTAGCTCGGCAACCAGGCTGAATCCACCATCGGCTGTGGGGCCCGAGGTCAGTTTTCCGCCGATCAGGTGAACGCGCTCGGCGAGGCCGAGGAGTCCGTGGCCGCCACCCGGCAGAGGCGGGGCCGTCGTGGGCCGTCCGCGGCCGCTACTGATCATCACCTGGAGCGACTGCCGTGTCTGCCCGACGCGGATCCGGGTTCTGGCACCCGGTGCGTGCTTGTGCACGTTGGTCAGGGACTCCTGGACGATGCGATAGGCAGCGTGCTCGACCAGCAGCGGTAGGCGTTCGGCGGTCTTCTTCTCCACGTCCAGGGTGACCGGTACACCGAGCCGCCGAGAGTCCGCGACCAACGCATCGAGATCGGCGAGGCCGGGGTGCGGGGCAATCGGCGCGTCATCATCGCTGCGGAGAATTCCGACCAGAGCACGCAGCTCCGCGAGTGCCTCACGCCCGATCGCTCCGATCTGCTGTCCCCGGACCACCGCGTCCTCGCCCTCGGCCACCTCCAGGGCGGTGGCCTGCAGCACAATCAGCGCCACCCGGTGGGCGACGACGTCATGCATGTCACGGGCGATCTGGGCCCGTTCGTCGCTCCGGGCCTGGGCCACACGCTGGTGCTGTTCGCGTTCGAGGCGTTCGGCCCGCTCCCGTATCCGTTCGACCAGCTCGCGTCGGGTGCCGACGTAGAGGCCGAGGAGAGCCGGAGCAACGCATACCGCGACGGTGACCGGGATCGCTCCGTCCGCGCCGGCGTACCGCCAGATCGGGGTGCCGACCAGGAGCACCGAGACCAGCACGCTCACGGCGACCTTCGGCCGCGCCATGGTGCGCTCTGCCAGCGTGTAGAGCGCGACCACCACCGTCACCTGGGCCGACACGAGGGCGGTCGCCACCAGGGCACCAGCCAGCAGGACCGTCGGGGCCTGTCGGCGCCGCCAGGTCAGCAGGCCGACCGCGAGGCCGAGCGGGATACCGAGCCACAACGGAGGAAGGCCGGGGCCGAAGCCGGCGAGGGTAGGACCGAAGAAGTCCACGCCGAACTGGCCGGTCGCCGCGCACACTGCCATGGCGAACGCCGCTACCGCGTCGATCACCGAGCGGCGGCGGGACCAGCGCAGAGCCTGGTTCAGGAGACGCGACATTATGATGCCGCCAGCGTAGGGCCGACCGACGGACACCGGCATCGGTCTAAGGATGTACGCCACCCCCGCCGGTCGGCACCGATAGATTGATTCGTTCTATCGGATCCGCCGACGCACCGCGCGACGCGCCCCGGCGAGGGTTGGGGGCATGACCGGACGACATCTCAACCCGCGAGTGATGCAGCTCGCCTTCGGTGTTTTCGCCCTCACCGCAGGCACCTTGACCGCGCTGCGTCCCGACCCACCGCATCCGCTTTTCACTACCGCGGCGACATCCGGATACGCGCTCGCCGCACTGCTGTCGTTCGGCGGCTGGCTCGCGCTCGGACACCCCGCGCTCGCCGCCCGTACCCGGCAGGTGCTGATCGTCTTCCATCTGCTCTTCGTGCCGGCTCAGTTCCTGTTTCTGCTCGCCCACGCCACACCGTGGCTCGGAATGGCCCTGTCCTCGGCGATCGCGGTCGGCCTGAAGCCGCGCTTCCCCCGCCTGGGGCGGACGCCGCGCAAGGTGTGGCTGACGCTGCACGTCGGCATCGGGGTCGGTTGGCTGGGCGTCGCAACCGGCATGCTGTTGCTGGCAGTCACCGGAGCGGTGGCCGACAGTCACGAGCTACAGCACGGGGCTTACCTGTTACTGCACACGTTCGAAATTCTGCTGGCGATCCCGAGTGCCTTTCTGGCGATCATCACCGGTGTCGTGGTCTCGCTCGGCACCCCGTGGGGTCTACTCAAACACAGGTGGGTGTTGGCCAAGCTGGTCATCGCGCTCGCCCTACCATTCCTCGCTGTCTTCGAAGGCCCCTGGATCGAGGAACTCGAGGCCCGCAGCGCATCCGGCCCGATCGACACCGGCACCACCGGGATGCTGCTGATCGGTGCCATGGGACTGTTCGCCGCCCTGCTGTGGGCCGCGACGATCCTCTCCATCTTCAAGCCGGGCGGGCGAACCCGGTGGGGCCGTCGCACTGACGAACGAGTGGGCCGCGCCGGCAGGGAGCCGGCACAGCCCACTCGTGATTCGTCACCCCGTCTCGCGTCACGACAGGTCCAACGAGCGACCTTTCATGATCTGCGAGGCAGTAGTTAGCCGGTGACGGTGAACGGTCGGGACACCTTCGTGGCCGACGTCTCGCCGGTCAGCGTGACGCTTGTCGCCCCGGGCTTCGCCGCTCCCGGAACGCTCACCGTCGCGCCCGAGATGACACCGTCACCGTTCGCGCGCACCGTGGTGACCGCGACGCCGTCGCCGAAGGCGATAGTGACCACCTCGTTCGGCACGAACCCGGAACCGTCGACGGTGATCGCCGTCGCGCGCGGCCCCGAGGCCGTCAACAGCGCCACCCTCGGCTGGTAGGTCCGCGCCTGCGCCTGCTCGGTCACCTGGACGGTGGCCGTGGCCGGCGTACGGGAGGACGCGCCGGTCGCGGTGACCGCGTACCGGCCGGGTTGCGCGTCGTCGGACGTCGGAACCGAGACTCGTACGGTTCCCTTCGCCGAGGCCGCGACCTTCGTGGTCCGGGCCGGGTCGGTGCCGACGCTGACCGTCACCTGCTCGCCGGCGGCGAACCCGCTGCCGTCGACGGTGATCGCGCCACCGGTCGTGACGCTGCCCGCCGAGGAGAGCGCGATCGCCGGCTGCGATCCACCCCTCGCGACGGTGACGGTGAACGCCTTGGTGCTGCTGGACAGCGTGTCCCACGCGGTGACGTGCACCGTGTAGGTGCCCGCGCGGGAGTAGGTGTGCTGCCCGGTCATGGCACCGGACGCGTCGATCGTGACGTCCTGCGGAGCCGTGCCGTCACCCCACTGGACGCGGGCGCGGTAGCCCGCCGTGCCGGGAACGCCGCCGGTCACCGAACCGAGGCTCGCCGTGAGGGCCTGCCCGGCGTTCGCCGTCTGGTCCTTCGGCGCGTCGGTGGTCAGCGCGGGGGCCGGCGTGCCGTCGTTGGCGACGGCGAACACGTGGATCCGGCCCGCCGAGCGGGGGTCGCCGGTCTGCGTCGGCAGGGTCACCGACACCAGCGTCTTACCCGCCGGGATCTGGTACGGCGCGGTGGCGAACAGGAACGGCTGGGCGCCGTCCCGGCTGGTGCCGTGCAGTCGGTACGCCGTCTTGGCGACGATGACGTTGCCGTAGGACGGGGTGCCGTTGGCGTTGCCGCCGAGCGTCCAGTCGCTGAACTGGATCGGGATGTCGGCGGTGCTGCCGTCGCTGAACGTCGCCGTGCCGGTGGTGCTCTGGTTGCCCTGCGTACCGGCGCCGATGAACGAGATGGACCGGGCGTCGGCCGGCAGGTCGAGAACGACAGTCGAGCCGTTGCCGGTGGCGTTGTCCGGCTGCCCGGGCGGGATCACCGGCAGGGTGAACCGCAGTGCCGTTCCGGGGACCTGCTGCCGCTGGCCCTGGACCGCGCCGCCCGCCGTCAGGGCGGCCCGCGAGTACGCCCACGACTTCGCGTCGCAGTCGGCCGCGAGGACCCCTTCGTCACCGATACAGACGCTGTCGAAGGCGGCGGTGAGGCCGGACGGCGGGGCGTACGCCACCTCGACGCCGACCGTCGCGGAGGTCTGGCTCTCGCCGTCGGTCACCGTGACGCTGGCCTGGTGGTAGCCCGGCGTGGCGTAGGTGTGCGATCCACCGACGCTGTAGACGGCCCGCGAGCTGAGCGTCAGGGTGCCCTCGGTCGCCGGCGTGCCGTCACCCCAGTCGATGGTGGCCCGGTAACCGTCGGCGGCGCCGCCGGTGACGGACGCCAGCGGCACCGAGACGGGCACACCGGAGGTGGCGTGCACGCTGCCCGTGGCCGTCACCGTGATGTCGCCACCGCCGATGGCCAGGTCCCCACCGGCGAGCAGCTCGATCTCGGCGAGGTTGGTCTGCGCGGCGCCGACGGTCTTCGTCACGGCGAGCCGGAACTGCGCGAACTTGCCCGGCTTGTCGATCGGGTACGGACGGGTCTGGTTGCGCCACCGGAACACCTGGTCGGTGCGGGTGTCCAGAGTGGTCCAGGTGATGCCGTCGTTGGAGCCCTGCAACCGCCAGTCCGCCGGGTCGCCCGCAGCCGCCCCGGACGTCACCGTGTAGTACGTCGGCTTCTGCTTGCCACCGCGGTTGGTCCAGGTGATCTGCGGCGTCGCCGAGGTGAGGGTCAGCTGCGTGGTCGACGAGTCGTCGAACAGCTTCGACGCGTCCTGACCGCCGGTCGCGGTAGCGGTGCCCAGACCGGGGCCGGTGGTGTCCTGCAACGGCTTCGGCGCGTCCTCGCCCTTGGTCAGCGACGGGGGCGCGTCCTTCTTGCCACTGCCCCAGGACGACGGGTTGGGGCCCATCTGGAAGTCGATGGTGCCGCCCCTGGCGAGCGTGGCCACGTCCACCGACAGGCCGCGCTGCTTCTTGCCGTTGACCTTGACGTCCTGCACGTAGATGTTGCGCGTGCTGTTGGCCGGCGCGTTGACGACGATGTCGCCGGTGGGCCGACGCACCATCATCCTGGTGAACTGCGGCGAACCGATGGTCCACTCGGCCGAACCGGCCTGCAACGGGTAGATGCCCAGCGAGCTGAGGATGTACCACGCCGACATCTCGCCGTTGTCCTCGTCGCCCAGGTAGCCCTGGCCGATCTCGCTGCCGACGTAGAGGCGGCGCAGGATCTCGCGTACCGCCGCCTGCGTCTTGGCCGGCGCGCCGGCGAAGTTGTACATGTACGGGATGTGGTGCGACGGCTGGTTGCTCATGCCGAGCTGACCCATCCGCACCGCGCGGGCCTCGATCATCTCGTGGATGATGCCGCCGTACCCACCGGGGCGGTCGGCGTTCTCCGGGGTGGCGAAGAACGTGTCGAGCTTGTTCCGCAGCGCCTGCTGCCCGCCGTACAGGTTGGCGAGGCCCTGCCCGTCCTGCTGGGCGGTGAAGGCGAAGTTCCACCCGTTGGTCTCGGTGTAGACGCCACCCCAGTCCAGCGGGTCGCCGGCGAGGAAGTTCCCGGCGGCGTCGCGGCCCTGGAACAGCTTCGTTTTCGGGTCGAACAGGTGGACGTAGTTGCGGGCCCGCTCCAGGAAGTAGCGGGACTCGTCCTTGAGCCGGGTGCGCTCCGACTTCGGCGTGGCCGGGTCCTTGGCCAGTGCCGCGGCCATGTTGCCGATGCCGTAGTCGTTGATGAAGCCCTCCAGCGCCCACGACACCGACTCGCCGGTGGAGGTGGGCGTGTAGCCGAGGAACAGGGAGGTCTCGATGCCCTTGCGGCCGACCGCGCTGCGCCCGGACGCGACCGTCGCGTCCTTGACCGCCGCGTCGTACGCCGCGAGCGGGTCGGGCAGCTTGACCCCGGTGAGGTACGCCTGGGCCAGCGCCACGTTGGCGCTGGTGCCGGTCATCAGGTCGGCGTACCCGGGAGACGACCAGCGGGCGATCCAGCCGCCGTCGCGGTAGTGCTGGACGAACCCGTCGGAGATCTTCGCGGCGACGTCCGGGTACAGCAGCGCGTAGGCGGGCCACACGGTGCGGTAGGTGTCCCAGAAGCCGTTGTTGACGTAGATCTGCCCGTCGACGATCTTCGCGCCGGTCTGGGTGGGGGTCGACGCGCCGGTGGGAGCGGAGACCGGGCTCGCGTACTGCCAGCGCGGGGCGGCGGCGGTGCCGGTGTTCTCCGACTGCGAGTTCGGGTAGAGGTTCAACCGGTACAGGTTGGAGTACATCGTGACGAGCTGCGATTCGTTGGCGCCACGCACCTCGACCCGGCCGAGCCGGTCCTTCCACGCTGCCGTCGCGGCGGCGTGGACCTGGTCGAAGCTCCTGCCGGTGACCTCCAGGTCGAGGTTGCGGCGGGCCTGGTCGACGGAGAGGAACGACGTCGCGAGGCGCATCGTCACCTCCCGGTTGGTGGAGACGTCGAAGGTGGCCGACGTCGCGGCGGAGGCCGTGGGCGCCCGGTCGAAGGCACCCGCCACGAACATACGGCTACGGCCGGCGGACAGGCCACTTCCGTTGTCCACCCAGCCGGTGAGCGTGCCGTCCGTGCCGATGGTGAACGTGCCGTTGTAGAAGACGAGACTGCCGGTCGCCTGCCCGGTCGGGAAGGTGAACCGCATGATCCCGGCGTGGTCGGTCGGCGACATCTCCGCGACGAGGCCGTTCTGCAGCGTGACCCGGTAGAGGTCCGGCCGGGCGATCTCGTCGTCGTGGCTGAAGGCGAGCGCGCGGCTGGCCGGCTGGCCGGTCAGGGAACCGCCGCCGACGACCGGCATCACCGACATCTGGTTGCGGTCACCCATCCACGGGCTCGGCTCGTGGGAGATCGCGAGGCCCTGCAACATGGGCAGGTTGGCCGCGTTGTTGATCCGGTGGTACTCGTACTCCCACGAGTTGGAGGTGGCGTCGGTGACCGGGGTGAAGAAGTTGAACCCGTTCGGCACGGCGGTGATCGGCAGGTTGTTGCCGCGCGAGAATCCGCTCGTCGAGTTGGTGCCGCGTCGGGTGTCGACGTAGTTGGTCAGCGTCGAGCCGTCGATCGCCGCCGGCGCCCCCGTCAGCTCGATGTCGTCGAGCCACCCCTGGAAATGGGTGTCGGCGACGGCCTGCGGGTTGTCGTACGCGAGCAGGATGCGGTCGATCGTCTTGCCGCGCGCGACGGTGCCGAGGTCGGTCTGCACCAGGTTCCACTGGTCGGCGAAGAGCGCCTTGGACGCACCCTGGCCGGCGGCGGTGAGCGGGTTGCCGTGCTGGTCGACAGGCGAGCGTCCACTCAGGTAGCTGCCGTCGGTGAAGTGCAGGTCGACGGCGGCGTAGGTGGACGGGTACCGGGCGTTCCCGGCGGTGAACTCCGGGAAGATCTTGTACGACAGCCGGGTCTTCGGCCCCACCGGGACGTTGACGTCGAACAGCTTGTTGGTGGCGTACGAGCGGCCGTCGCCCTCGGCGCCGCCGGAGTAGCGCAGCGCGGCGAGACCGGTGAACCCGGCGTCCGGCTTCGTGGTGTAGCCGCCGTTCGGGCCGGCGGTGGCCTCGCTGACCATCGGGGTGGCCGGCGGAAGGACGTCCGAGCCGTCGCCGACGTTCCAGTCGGCGAGTTGCAGCAGGTCGTCGCCGGAGTTCGCGGTGACGTTCAGCCGGTAGTACGCGTAGGCGTTGCTGTTGGTGACGCTGTAGCGGTTGGTGGCGAACCGGCCGCCGAACGTCTCACCGGAGCGCTTGTCCAGGTCGGTCCACGACGTGCCGTCCGTCGACCCCTGCACGACGAAGTCCTTGGGGTCGCGGCTCGGCGCGTCGTTGGCGGAGGTCAGCGAGTAGCGCTTGACCGTCACCGGTTCGGCGAACCGGTAGGTCACCCAGCCGGTCGTCTGGAACACGAGCCACTTTGTCGACGAGTCGTCGTCGGCGAGGTTGGCGGCGATCTCGCGGGGCTGGTATTCGTCGCTCGCGGTCACCGCGCTGACCTGCCCGAGCAGGCTGCCGGGCAGCGTGGTGACGGTGCCGCTCAGGTTCGCCTGGATCGGCTTACCGTTCGCGCCGACCTCCACAGTGCTGGTGGCGGGCTGTGGCTCGGCGGTCTCGAACGAGGAGCTGAAGTCGCCCGGCGTCGCCGAGGCGGGAGCGGCGTTGGCCAGGGGTGCGGCCACGAGCAGGCCCAGCGGCAGCAGGACGGCTGTCGTCGCGGCGACCAGGCGGGGAGACAGGGGGCGTGCAGGGGGGCTATGTGACATGGGGGACGGTGCCTTTCGACTCGAACCGGTCGAGTACGTCGAAGGTCGGGGCAGTGTGGAGCGTGCGGTGGCGCTGATCAGGCCCTGACATCGTTGTCATACCGGCTGGCGATCAACGAGAGTCGGGGCGGTGAACTGTTCGCTGATAGTTCCGGGCGCACCACGGCCCTGTCAACGGGTTGACCGGAGCGAGGCGTACCGGGCCTCGACGCCACACGGTGAATGCGCTGTGGCATCTAGATGCCACAGCGGAATCAGGCTGCGGACGCGCCGAGGCCCGGCCGCGGATCAGCAGTAGAGGTTGGCTCCGGCCGACACACCGAGGATGCCGACGAACTGCTGGTACCTGGTGACGCGGCTCTGCACCTGGGCGGGGTTACCGCCGTTGCACTCGATCGAGCCGTTGATGCTGCGGATCGTCTGGCCGAACCCGGCCCCGGTGACCATCGCGTTGTGGGCGGTCATGGTGCCCGGCCCGTTCTGGGTCATCCAGTACCAGATCCCGGTCTTCCAGGCCACCGCGGCATCGTTCTGCACCAGCCAGGGGTTGGTCAGCAGGGGCAGGTTGAGCGCGATACCGGCGGCGTTGTAGTTGAAGTTCCAGCTCAGCTGGATCGGCCCGCGCCCGTAGTAGGCCGCCTGTCCAGCCGGGCAGCCGTAGGACTGGCCGGGGTCGCAGTAGTGCGGGTAGTTCGCCGTGTTCTGTTCGACGATGTGCACGAGCCCACCGGTCTCGTGGTAGACGTTCGCCAGGAAGGCCGCGGCCTCCTGACGTTGCACAGTGGTGCTGCCGCTCTTCGCGAACGCCGGATAGGCGCTGAGCGCGGCGACGAGCCCGGAGTAGGTGTAGAAGGAGTTGCGACCCGGGAACATCTGGTTGAACTGGGCCTCGGTGACCACGAAGCCTCCCGGGTTGGTGGGCGGCGGGGTGGTCGGCGGTTGGCCACCACAGGTGTACGGCTCCCAGTACCAGGTGCTGACGACCGGGTCGTACCCGGGATTGTCGTGCTCGGCGACGTAGTAGAGACCGTTGGTGTACCGCACTATGGCTCCGGCGGCGTACCAGGTACCGGCGACCCAGTTCGGGTGGTTGCACGTGCCGCCGGTGGGCGGCGTGGTGCCTCCCCCGCACGCTCCGAGGTCCTCCCAGACGCCTGTCGTCCCGGGTGGCGCCTCGTTCTGGGTCCACCACTTCGCCCGGTAGTTGCGGCCGTTGTGGGAGACCTGGGCGTCTCCCCAGTAGACGGCAGAGGCCTGCCACGATGCCGAGCAGGCCGCCGCCGACGCGGCGGTGGGCGGGATGACCGCGACGAACGTCCCGGCGACGATCAGTGCCGCCAGCGCGACCAGCGCGCGCAGTCTCGTCATGTGCTCACTCCTTCCTGGAACTCCAATGACCGGAATCCAGCCTGATATCGATGGCAGTAACTGTAACATCTTCTGTTCACAATCTTTACTGTTTCCTTGACGCCGGCCGGGGATGACCACCGGGCGTCACGCTGGCATCGACACCGGTATTTCCGGCAGCTTTCCGGATCATGTCGCGACGGATCGGACGCCAGGCACGGTCGAGCCGCTGAACAGACGACAACCAGCCAGTCAGACATGCAGTACAGGGACCGATCGGCCGCCCACAGTGTCCGGTGACGCGTTCCGGAGCTGTTCCGGAAGTTGTTGACGCGTTGGAATTCCCGCTGTAATACTCCGATCCATCGAGGTCAATGCGAGCCACGCCGGCCGGCAGGACCTCCCACTCATCCACACCCGTCCGGACCGTGCTGCCCAGGCATCCGGCCGGCCTGCGCGAAGGGGCACCAGATGAGCAGGCTCTTCCCCCGCACGGCCCTGCGGTCGAGGCGGTTGCGCGCGGCGCTCGCCGTCCTCGCCACCGCCGTCGCGATGTGCGGCGTCGTCCTCGCCGCCACCACGACCTCTTCGAGCGCCGCGACCTGCAACGGGTACGTCGGCCTCACCTTCGACGACGGCCCGACCGGCAGCACCAGCGCGCTGCTGAACGTGCTGCGCAGCAACGGCGTACGGGCCACCATGTTCAACGTCGGACAGAACGTCCAGAACAACCGCTCGGCGGCGCAGGCACAGGTCTCCGCCGGCATGTGGGTCGCCAACCACAGCTGGAACCACGCGCACATGACCTCGATGAGCCAGTCGCAGATGCAGTCGGACCTGTCTCAGACCAGCTCGGCGATCCAGTCGGCCACCGGCGTCCGGCCGCAGCTGTTCCGGCCGCCGTACGGGGAGACCAACTCCACCCTCCAGTCCGTCGCGTCCTCGCTCGGCATGCGCCAGGTGCTGTGGGACGTGGACTCCCAGGACTGGAACGGGGCCAGTGTCAGCCAGATCGTCTCCAACGCGAGCCGCCTGCAGGCCGGTCAGGTCATCCTCATGCACGACGGGATCCAGAACACCCGCGACGCGATCCCCCAGATCGTGGCCAACCTGACAAGCCGCAACCTGTGCCCCGGCATGATCTCGCCGTCCACCGGCCGGGCCGTCGCACCCGACGGCACGACCCCGCCGACCGATGGCGGCACCACCCCGCCGCCCGGCGGCGGTAGCTGCACCGCGACGGCGACGACCACGAACGTCTGGGGCGACCGGTACAACACGTCGGTGACGGTCAGCGGCGCCAACACGTGGACGGTGGTCGTGGCCCTCACCTCTCCGCAGCGGGTCTCCACCGTCTGGAACGGCACCGCCACCTGGGACAGCAGCGGCACCGTCATGACCATGAGGTCCAACGGCAGCGGCAACACCTTCGGCTTCACCACGATGACCAACGGCAACAGCGGCGCCCGTCCACAGATCCGCTCCTGCACCTCCGGCTGACACCGCCGGGGCGAGACGTGCGCGGCGGGTGCGCCCGGCACCCGCCGCGCACCGCGTCGTGCGGATCGCGTGCCACTAGCCTGCACCCATGCGCCACACCCTCACGCCCGGGGACGACACCCTGCACGGCCACTTCTCCCCCGACTTCCGACCGGTGCTCACCGTCGATCCCGGCGACACCGTCACCTACCGGACCCTGGACTGCTGGTGGTCGTCCGGCCCGTACCCCGGCGGGCCCAACCGGGACCGCCCGCGGGTCGCGCAGCATCGCCCCGACCACGGACACGCGTTGGTAGGTCCGGTCGCGGTCCGCGGTGCGCGCGCCGGCCAGACCCTCGCGGTACGCATCGACGCGGTCGTCCCGGCGACCTGGGGGACGACTGTCGCCGGCGGTTGGCCGAGCGACTTCAACGAGCGCTACGGCGTCGAGGAACAACCGGTGGTGCACGCCTGGACGCTGGACCCGGCGACGATGACGGGCCGCAACCAGCACGGCCACACCGTCGCGCTGCGTCCCTTCATGGGGGTGCTCGGCATGCCACCGGCCGAGCCGGGACGGCACTCGACGATCCCGCCGCGCCCCTGGGGCGGCAACCTGGACTGCAAGGACCTCACCGCCGGCAGCACACTTTTTCTGCCGATCCCGGTGGAAGGCGCGCTCTTCTCGGTCGGCGACGGGCACGCCGCGCAGGGCGACGGCGAGGTCGGGGGCACCGCGATCGAGTGCCCGATGGACGAGGTGACACTGACTCTCGACGTCCGGGACGACTTCCCGCTCACCGGGCCGGTGGCGCGCACCTCGGACGCGTGGCTGACCCTGGGCGTCGGCGCGTCCCTCGACGACGCCACGTTCGCGGCGCTGGACTCGATGCTGACTCTGATGCAGCGGCTGCACGGGCTCGACCGCGCGGACGCGGTGGCGCTGGCCAGCATCGCTGTCGACGTCCGGGTGACGCAGATCGTGAACCAGACCGTCGGCGCGCACGCCGTGCTACGCGACGACGCGCTGGGCTGGCCGGGGCGGTGACTGGTCGGAGTTACGGCGAGCCGATTGTGTCGGTGGCCGCCGTTAGCGTGTGGTCACTGTCGCCGCGCCGGCCACGTCGAGCCGGTCGCTGACCCCTCGGAGGCCCGCCCATGTCCCAGGAGACGACCTACCTCGAACTGTCCGAAGTGGACGGTGCGCACAAGTTTTACGAGGTCATCGTCGACAACGCCACGCTGACCGTGCGCTACGGCCGGATCGGCGACCAGGGTCAGGTCAAGGCGAGCGGCTACCCGGACAACGCCCGTGCCCGCGCGGCCGCGGCGAAGAAGATCGGGGAGAAGATCCGCAAGGGGTACGCACCGGCCGTCCCGGGCGTCCGGCAGAAGCGCTCCGTCTCCCGGCGGCAGATCGTCAGCACCCGCTCGACCGCGCACACCGCCCCGGTGCTCTGGCGCTACGACTCCGGCGCTCCCGCCTTCGGCATCTTCGTCGACGGGCAGCACTGCATGGTCGGCAACGAGCACGGCGTCATCACCACGCTCGACCACGATGCCCGGGTGCGCAGTCAGGTGCGTCTTCCCGACGGGGTGAAGTGCATCGTCGCCGACGACGCCTGGGTCTACGCCGGCTGCGACGACGGCAACGTCTACGACCTCTCCGGCAAGGTGCCCCGAGTGGCCTACGCGATCGCTCCGGAGATCGACATCTACTGGCTCGACATCCACGACGGCGTCCTGGGTGTCTCCGACGCCGACGGCGGGATCACCGCCGTCGACCACGAGGACGAGTTCCTGTGGCGCAGGCCCGGGCGGGGGCGCTCGGCCTGGATGGTGCGGTGTGACCGCGACGCGATCTACCACGGCCACTCCCAGGGCGTGACCGGCTACGAGTGGCGTACCGGCAGCGAGTTGTGGCACACCAGGACCGGCGCGGTGCTGTTCGGCTGGCAGGAAGACGGCAGCGTGTTCGCCGGGACGAGCACCCGTGAGGTGGTACGCCTGTCCAAGTCGGGTCGGCACGAGCGCAGTTACCTCTGCGACGCCCCGGTGTTCTCCTGCGCGACCGCCGAGGGCGGTCGGTACGTCTTCGCCGGCGACAGCCAGTCGTCGATCTACTGCTTCGACGCGGACGGCACCCGGCTGTGGAAGCTCGGCACCGGCTGCGGCTCGGCGTACTCGATGCAGTACCACGACGACCGGCTCTACGTCGTCACCACCGGCGGCCATCTGGCCTGCATCGACGCGAGCGAGCCGGCGATCCGCGCCGCGCAGGCCGGTGACGTGCCCGAGGTACGCGACATCAAGGCGCCCCGGCAGGCTCCACGGGCGGCGCAGCCGACAGTCGTCGAGGTGACCAGCGACCTCGGCGGTGGAGTGGTGGTGCAGTGCCTGGACGATCGGGGCCGGTTGCGCGTCCAGGTGCTGTCCGACGGCTACCGACGGGACTGGTCGGTGCAGTTCCCAAAGGGGATCCGCGAGCCGGGTGCCCGCTACCTGGTGACCGAGGTCCGCGAGTCCAGCCGCGGTGGTTACTACCGCGCGTACGGCGACATCCGCCGGCTGCGCTGAGCGACGGGCGCACCGCCTCGCCAGCGAGGGGTCCCGGCCGCACCCGTCGCTGTCGTAGGGTGCCGCCATGGCACACCCCGTCCGGGCCGACGGCGACGCCAGCGCGGCCTGGTGGGCTGCCCCGCCGACGGGCCGAGTCAGTCACCTGCCGGGCATCGACCCGGAACTGCTGCGGGTGGCACTCGACCCGTTACCCCCGGCAGCCCCCGCGATCGTGCACTACTGGCCCACTGTGACGGGTCCTCTCGGTGACCTCGTGGACACCCTGCTCGACCAACTGGACACCGCCGCCCTCGCGATGTTCCCCCGCTGGCTGACGGGGGCCGGCCATCTCGACAGCGAGGGCACGCTCGCGGTGGCGGCGGTGCGGGCACTCGCGGCCCGTACCGCCGCCCGCTCCCGGCACTTCGGTCCGTTCCTGGCCGACCTCGCCGAGCGAGGGCTGCGCGGCCCGCGCCGCCCCGCCGGCCGGTCCCGCTTCGCCCCGGGGGTACGCGCGGCCGGGCTCGCCCGGGTGATCTCCGGGGCGTACGACCGGGAGAGCTGCGTGCTGGTCGTGGCCCTGCCCGACCTGGACGCCGACGCCGAGCGGACGCTGGTGGCCGCCGCCGAGTGGCTCGTGCGGCACGGTGGCTTCACTGTGTGGTTGGCCGGCGGGCCATTGCGCCACGCCGACCGGGTGCGCGCGGTGACGATGCCGGTGCCGGCACGGTTCACCGGTCTGACCGACGCTACCGAACGGCTCCCGGCCGCCGCCGCCGAGTCGGAGTCGACGGTGCTGGCCTGGCCGCCGATCGCTGGCGTGCCCCGCGGTGACAGCCCCGCCGAACAGGCGTTGGAACGCGCGCTCGCGCCGCACGACTGGGCGCGGGGCCGACGGTGGAACCAGACCTACGAGTGGCACGTCCTGGCCGCCGCGTACCGTCTGGATCTGTTTTGGCCCACGGAGGGTCTTGCGGTCGAGGTGGACGGCCCGGAGCATCGTGGGCGAATCGCTTTCGCCAACGACCGGCGGAGAGACGTGCAGCTGCAACTCCTCGGGCTGGACGTGCTCCGCTTCACCAACGAGCAGGTGCTCACCGACGCGCCGGCGGTGGTCGACGGGATCCGTCGGCTGCTGGCCCGGCGACGCGCGGGCGGCACGCACCCCCATGGAGATGAGACATCATGACGAGCCCGGCGGACGTCCCGCACCTGACGCCGAACCAGATCAACGCCCTCGTGGTGCTGATGGTCGAGGCACGCCGACTCACCAACGTCGAGTTGAAAGAGCTGGCCGGTTTCACACTGACCGGCAAGGACAACACGAAGCTCGTCGACCTGGGCCTGGTCGACACCGATCGGACGCACCGGCCGTTCGCCCACGAGTTGACCGAGCAGGGCTGGCGGGTGGCACGTCAGCTGCACACCGCCGCGCCGCCGAAGGCGGGTGGCTCGACGACCCGGTCCCTGTTCGTCGTCCTGTCCAACCTGCACCGTTCGCTGGACCGGCTCCGGGTCAGCCACGGCGACTTCTTCAAGCAGACCGGGGCAACGGCCGCCCTCAGCGAGCCGCGACCCGACGCACCGGCACCCGCTGTGACCGCACCGGCCGCACCGGTGTCCGCGGCCGAGGTGGAGGCACTGGTCCGCTCGGCGTACCGGGATCTGGCCACCGCGCCGGGCGCGTGGATCGGCCTCGCCGACGTCCGCGACCGACTCGCCGACACCGACCGGGCAGCCCTCGACGCGGCGTTGCGGGCGATGGTCGGCCGAGAGGACGTCCGCATCATTCCGGTGGCGAACACCAAGTCGCTGACCGCACGGGACCGGGCTGCGGCTGTGCGCATCGGGAACGAGGACAACCACGCCCTGGCGATCGGCCCGGCATGATCTCGGAGGACCATCGGGCCGTGCTGGACGCGGTCAGTCTCAACCCGGCGGTCACCCCGGACGACGTCTGGCGACCCAGCCCACACAACGTGCCGGAGCTGCACGAGAAGGTGACCGCGGAGATCCTGCGGGGGGTGGCGCGGGCCCGCACCGACGACACGAGCATGCCGCTCGGCGTGGCTATGCAGGGCCGCGCGGGCGCCGGCAAGACGCACCTGCTGGGGGCGGTCCGCGAACGGATCCAGGGCGACGGCGGCTACTTCTTCCTGGTCGACATGGTCAGCGGCAAGACGTTCTGGGAGAGCGTGGCCCTGGCCCTGGTGGAGGGGATGGGCCGCCCCCACGTCGGCTGGGGCACCCAGTTGAAGACCTTCCTGCGTCGACTCACCCCCCAGCTCGGCCTGCCGGTGGAGGTGCGCGACGCGGTCGCCGGCACCCGACCGGTGACCCGTGCGCATCTCGACACGTTCATCTGGGCGCTGCGCGAGCGCGATCGGGAGGTCGGGCGGGACGCCCAGGACACCGCTCGGGCGCTCGTCCTGCACGGCGGCATCGACTTCGAGGCACAGGACGTCGGTTACGCCCACCTGATCTCCGAACCGGGTGAGCCGGCCGCACGGGCGGCGTGGGGGTTGAGCGCCGCGATCCGCACCCCCCAGCAGGTCGTGCAGGACATCTCCCGGCTGATGGCCCTGACCCTGGACCCCACGGTCATCGCCGTGGATCAGCTCGACACGCTGTTCGCCCAGACCAGCACCTCACTGCTCAACCAGCATCAGGGCCTGGAGGACGGCCAGGCCAGGGTGCTCGGCCCGATCGCCGACGGCCTGCTCAAACTCCGCGACATCACCCGCCGCACGCTGGTCGTCGTCTCGTGCCTGCCGGACACCTGGGTGCTGATGACCCGCACCGCGCCCAGCCCGGTCGCTGACCGCTTCCGTACGGCGACCCTGCCGGACCGGATCCCCACCCCGGAGATCGGGCAGGCCATCGTGGCGAAGCGCCTCGCCGCCGCCTATGCGGGTATGTACTTCGGGCCACCGCACCCCACCTGGCCGATCGCCCCCGCCGCCTTCGCCGACGCACCCACCCTGACGCCACGCGCCCTACTCCGCCGAGTGGACCGCCACATCGCCTGGTGCCGTGATCGCGACGACGTGATCGAGCTGGATCGGCTCATCGACGGCGCCGACTCGACGCCGACCGTCAGCGCCACCCATGGCGCTCCCGCCGATCCGACGACGGACGAGCGCCACCTGCACGAGCTGGACGCACGGTTCGCCGAACTGGTCGAGGCCGCGGACGTGTCGGCCGCAGTCGACCCGACCGGCGAGGACGAGCACATGCCGCCGCTGATCGCCGCCGGCCTCGCGGCCTGGATCGCCGAGCAGGCGCCGACCGGCGCCACCTACAAGTACGATCCGCCGCCCGGCCGTAAGCCCGCGCTGCACGGGCGGCTCGTCGAGGTGCTCGACGAGGCCACCGAGAACGAGGCGCACTGGTGCTTCCGGGCCATCGCGCACCCCAATGCCATCGCCGTCACCGCCCGGGTCAAGGCCGCCTGCACCCTCGCCGGGTTGGACCGGGACCTGCCGCAACGGCGGCTGATCCTGCTGCGCAACGGTCCCTGGCCCACCGGGAAGCGTACGACCGAGGTGTTGACCGGCTTCGACGCGGCCGGCGGCCTGCGCTTCGTCGTCTCGGAGGCGGACCTGCGGGTCTTCGCGGCGCTGCGGGTGATGGCGGCCGAACCCTCCACGGCCCTGCAGGAGTGGCTGGTGGCCCGCCGTCCGGCCAGCGGCACCGAACTGTTCCGCGCGGTCCTGCCCGGGCCCGACGGGACGCGCGACGGTGCCCAGCCGCCGACACCCGACGACGAGCCACCGTCCCGTGGTCCCGAATCCGACCCGCCGCGGGTGTCGGAAGCCGACGCTCCCGCCGACGTGTCGACCGGTGCGGCAGCCGGGCCCGTACCCGCTGACCAGGCCGACCTCGTGGTCGGCGAGGGCGGTCGGGCTGTCAGGCTGGGCCGGACCGTCGACGGCGCTCACCCCTTCACGGTTCCCCTGGAGTCGCTGCGTCGCCACGCCGTCGTGTTCGCCGGGTCCGGCTCGGGCAAGACCGTGCTGATCCGCCGGCTGGTCGAGGAGTGTGCCCGCGAGGGGGTCTCCGCGATCGTGCTCGACCCCAACAACGACCTGGCCCGACTCGGCGACCCGTGGCCCGACCCGCCGGCCGGCTGGGGCCCCGGCGACGCCGAACGCGCCGCCGACTACCTCGCACACACCGAGGTGGTGGTGTGGACGCCCCGGGTCACCGCCGGTCGGCCGCTCAGCTTCCAGCCGCTGCCCGACTTCACCTCCCTGCGGGACTGGCCCGACGAGTTCGACCAGGCCGTCCGCTCCGCCGTGGAGGCGCTCGCGCCACGGGCCGGCGTAGACCGCTCCGGCCGGCTCGCCCAGCAGGGCAAGGCCGTCCTGACCGAGGCCCTCCACGCGTACGCGCGCAGCGGGATGGTGGGCCTGCCCGGCTTCACGGAGTTCCTCACCGACCTGCCCGAGGGGGTCAGTCGGCTGGCCCGCGCCGGGAAGCTCGCCGAGGAGTTGGCCGAGGCGCTCAAGGCGGCGATGGTCACCGATCCGCTCTTCGGCGGGGTCGGCGCGCCGGCCGATCCAGGGCTGTTGCTGACGCCGTCGGCGGGACGGCGGGCCCGGGTGTCGGTGATCAGCTTCGTCGGCCTCACGTCCGACCAGGAGCGGCAGAGCTTCGTCAACCAGTTGCAGATGGCGCTCTTCGCATGGATCAAGCGGCACCCCGCCGGCGACCGACCGCTGGGCGGGCTGTTCGTGATGGACGAGGCGCAGACGCTCGCGCCCTCAACCGGCACCACAGCCTGCACCGCCAGCTCGATCGCGCTGGCATCGCAGGCCCGCAAGTACGGGCTCGGGTTGGTCTTCGCCACCCAGGCGCCCAAGGGTCTGCACAACCAGATTTCCGGCAACGCGACGACGCAGTTCTTCGGGCTGCTCAACGCGCCGGCGCAGATCGACGCGGCCCGGCAACTCGCCGAGGCCAAGGGCGGCCGGCTGCCGGACATCGGCCTGCTCAACAGCGGTGAGTTCTACGCGGCCGGGGAGGGATTCTCCTTCGTCAAGGTCCGCACGCCGCTGTGCCTGACGCATCACCCGAAGGCGCCGTTGACCCCAGAGGAGGTCGTCGCCCGCGCCCGTCCGGCTGGGTAGCCTGGGGCCATGATCTTCATTACCGCCAAGTTCCGCATCTTGCCCGAGCACGCCGACCAGTGGCCGCAGATCGCCGCGGAGTTCACCGAGGCGACCCGGGCCGAGCCGGGTTGCCTGTGGTTCGACTGGTCGCGCAGCGTGGACGACCCGACCGAGTACGTGCTGGTCGAGGCGTTCCGCGACGGCGAGGCCGGCGGGGCTCACGTGCAGTCGGCGCACTTCCGCAAGGCCCAGGAGACCCTGCCGCCGCACCTGGCCGAGACCCCGCGCATCGTGAACGCGACCGTGCCGCAGGACGACTGGTCGCTGCTCGGCGAGATGGCCGTCCCCGAGGGCCGCTGACCGGACCCTGACCGTCGGCCGTCGCCGACCCCGCCGCGGCGGAGCCGACCTTCCGGCAGCGGGCCGTCCCGCCGTCAGCGGAGCCGGCGGGCGGTGAACCGGGCCGGCGGGTCGGCGATCACGTCCTGCGCCGCGACGAGCTGGATCTCCCGGGTGCCCGCCGCGACCGTCGCTTCGAGCACCGCGAAGACGGATGCGATGGTGCGTTCCAACGCGACAGCGGGTGAGCCCGTCGTCCAGAGATGCGCGAGGTACAACGCCGCGGTGACGTCGCCCCCGCCGTTCGGGTTGATCGGCAGCAGCGGTGTGGTCACCGCCCAGGCACCCTCGTCCGAGACGGCCACCACCTCCAGCGAGCCCGGCGGCAGGTCGCCGTGCAGCACGCTGGTCACCAGGACGTGCCGCGGGCCGGTCGCACGCACGACGTCGACCGCGTCGAGGACCTCCGCCAACGAGGTCGTCGTACGCCCGGCGAGGAAGTCAAGCTCGAAGTGGTTCGGCGTGATGATGTCGGCACGCGGCACGACGGTGTCGCGCAGGTACTCCGGGATACCCGGACGGACGAACATCCCGCGACCGGCGTCGCCCATCACCGGGTCGCAGCAGTACACAGCCGCCGGATTGAGGGCCTTGACCTTCTCGACCGCGTCCAGGATCACCGCCCCCATGGCCGGGTCACCCTGGTAGCCGGACAACACCGCGTCCGCGCCGCCGAGGACCCCACGGTCGGTGATGCCCGCGATCACCTCGGCCACGTCGGCCGCCGCCAGCATCGGTCCGCGCCACGCGCCGTACCCGGTGTGGTTGGAGAAGTGCACCGTCAGGACCGGCCAGACCTCGTGCCCGAGCCGTTGCAGGGGAAACACCGCCGCCGAGTTGCCGACGTGACCGTAGGCGACCGACGACTGGATGGACAAGATCTTCACTGGCCCATCATGGCCGTCGCTGCGGTGACCGCACGCGCGGCCCGCCGATTCTGTCGGCTGGCCCACTCGCCGCCTACCCCTGGGTGCCGGCACGAGCGGGCGGCCCGGACACCGTCGTCCGGGCCGCCCGAGTGGTCGTACGGTCAGCCGCCGAGGCTCGCCGCCGCCGAGGCGATCGACGAGGCGAAGTAGCTCACCTGGGTGTAGACGCCCGGGTAGTTGGGTCGGGCGCAGCCGTTGCCCCAGCTGACGATGCCGACCTGGATCCAGGCGTTGGAGGCGTCGCGCCGGAACATCGGGCCACCCGAGTCACCCTGGCAGGTGTCGGTGCCACCGCTGGCGTAGCCGGCGCAGATCTCCTGGGCGGGGATGAGGTCGCCGCCGTAGTTGGCGTTGCAGACGGAGTCACTCACGAACGGGACCGTCGCCTTGAGCAGGTACCGCTGCTGCCCGCCACCCTCGCGGGCAGCGCCCCACCCGGCGACGGTGAAGGTGCCGCTGTCGTAGGCGGTCGTGCTGGCGATCGGCAGCGTGCTCAGCCCGGTGACCGGGCTGGCCAGGCGGATCAGCGCCCAGTCCCGGCCGGCCCCGTTGTAGCCGGGGGCGCGGTAGACGTAGTTCGACCGGACGGTGATCCGACTGGACGACTGGAGGTCCACCGCCCCGAGCGTCGCGGTGATGCTGGTGTTGGTGCCGGTCGCGCCCACGCAGTGAGCCGCGGTGAGCACCAGCCGGGGGCTGTACAGGGCCCCGCCGCATCCCATCGAGAGCCGAACCATGAACGGGAACTCGCCCTGGGCGGCGCGGGTGCCGCCGACGACGTTCGGCGTGATGGGGTTGTCGGCCGCGGCGGCCGGCGCGGTGAGGGTGAGGCTGGCCGCGGTCACCGCGGCCAACGCGGTGGCCAGCAGGCCAGTGAGGGTACGCCAGCGAACCATGCATTCCTCCGCATCAGGATGGCACGCCTCGTGAGCGCACCGGCATTCGAGATAGCGGTCATCATATTGAGATCTTTGGATCTAGCGCGTCATCCTCTCTGGGTCGTACCACCGGCGCTATGGACTTCGGCATGCGCACCGCGCAGGTCCGGTCGGACAGCTCGCGGGCGAACGCTCGTCATCCGCCCGGCGTGCCGGTGCTCTCTCGTCGGACGAGCCGGAACGGCGTCTGCACGGTCAGCGGCGCCGCGACCGCCGTGCCCTCGATGCGGGCGACGAGTCGGCGTACCGCGAGACGGCCGATCTCCCTCTTGTCCGGCGCGATGGTGGTGAGGGTCGGCGTGCCGAAGCGTCCCTCCTCGATGTCGTCGATCCCGACCACGGCGACGTCCTCCGGCACCCGGAGACCGGCCTCGGCCAACGTCCGCAGCGCGCCGATGGCGACCAGGTCGTTGTAACCGAACACCGCGTCGGGCGGGTCACCGAGGGCGAGCAGGTCACGCATCGCGCGCTTGCCGTCGAGTCGGCCGAACGCGTCGGTGCGGGCGACCAACCGGGGGCGGTACGGCAGGCCGGCGGCGACGAGCGCCTCCCGGTAGCCGCGTACCCGCAGGTGCGCCGACTGCCGGTCACCGCCGGGCGTGGCGCCGATGAACGCGATCCGTCGGCGGCCGATCGCCACGAGGTGCTGGATCGCCGCGTGACTGGCGGCGACGTTGTCGATCGCGATGTGGTCGTACGGCACGTCGGAGACGCCCTCACCGATCAGCACGAGCGGAGTGTCAGCGGTCCGGGCGAGCACCTCCTCGCGGCCGATCCGCACCGGACTGAGGATCAGGCCGTCGATGATGTGTCGCCGGCTCCCGTCGAGGAGAGCCAGCTCGGCCTTCCGGTCGGCGGCGGTGTTCTCCATGACGAGCGTGTAGCCGAGCGCGGCGGCCTCGGAGATGGCGATCTCGGCGAGTTCGGCGAAGTAGGGGTTGTTCAGTTCCGGGATGGCCAGGGCGATCAGCCCGGTACGCCCCCGTCGGAGGTGCCGGGCACCCAGGTTGGGGCTGTACCCGAGTTCGTCGATCGCCTGCTGCACACGCTGCCGGGTCCGCTCCCCCACCGGCCGGTACCCGTTGACCACGTTCGAGACGGTGGCTAGCGACACCCCGGCGCGCTGGGCGATGTCCTTGAGGTTGACGCCCATCCATCGACCCTTCTCATGGGGACCACCGGACCACAGACATCGACGAACAAGGATTGACGGGAGGGCCGGCGCGGCTCTATAACGTTATACAGGCGATGACAGATGTCAATATGCCCACCACCTGACGCACGGAGACCGCACCGACGTCCGTTCGTCGTCAACCACCACCCGATGCCCACCGCCCACGCGCTTCGGGCTTGGCTGCACCGCCCGCGGCGACTCGCCCCTCGGAGACGGCATGACACGTCAGGTCCCCATCCGCCCCACAGTGCCGCTGCTGCTCATCCTCACCCTGGTCGCCGGCATCCTCGCCGCGCCGGCCGCGCCGGCGCACGCCGCACCGGCCAAGACGCCACCACTGACCACCCCCTGGACCAGCCAGGCCCTGGCCGGAACGCCGCTGCCCGAGTACCCGCGACCGCAGATGACGCGACCGGACTGGCTCAACCTCAACGGCGAGTGGCAGCTGCGCCAGTCGGCCACCGACGACGCCCCGCAGTTCGGCACCAACCTGCCCGAGCGGGTCAACGTGCCCTTCCCGGTGGAGAGCGCCCTGTCCGGCATCCAGCGGGCCGCCAACGACAACCGCAACTACCTGTTTTACCGGCGCACGGTCACCATCCCGGCGAACTGGTCGGGTCGCCGCACCCTGCTGCACTTCGGCGCCGTCGACTGGCAGAGCACCGTCTGGGTCAACGGCATCCGGGTCGGCGCGCACACCGGCGGCTACGACGCCTTCACCTTCGACGTGACCCCCCAGCTCACCACCGGCACGAACGAGATCGTCGTCAAGGTCTGGGATCCCACCGACACCCGCCAGAACGGCAGCCTGCCGGCCATCGGCAAGCAGACCAAGACACCCAGCGGAATCTTCTACACCCCGAGTTCGGGAATCTGGCAGACGGTGTGGCTGGAGCCGGTGCCCGCGGCGTCCATCAGCAGCGTCGACGTCTACCCGAACCTGAGCAACAACACAGTGCGGGTCCGGGTCTTCACCAGGGGCACCGTGAGCGGCCACAGCGTGCTCGCCGAGGCGCTGAACGGAAGCACTGTGGTCGGCACGGCCACCGGCGGCTTCACCGACTTCAGCGTGCCGGTGCCCAACGCCCGCCGCTGGTCGCCCGACGACCCGTTCCTCTACAACCTGCGGATCACCCTCCGCAACTCCGGCGCCGCCACAGTGGACCGGACCACGCACTACTTCGGGATGCGGGAGATCAGCACCGGTGTGGTGAACGGGGTGCTGCGCCCCAAGCTCAACGGCCAGTTCGTGTTCCAGGTCGGCACCCTCGACCAGGGCTACTGGCCGGACGGCCTCTACACCGCGCCGACCGACGCCGCCCTCGCCTTCGACCTGCAGAAGCACAAGGACCTCGGCTTCAACATGGTGCGCAAGCACATCAAGGTCGAACCGCAGCGCTGGTTCTACCACGCGGACCGGCTCGGCCTGCTCGTTTGGCAGGACATCCCGTCGCTGACCGCCCAGGACGTCAACCCCACCGACGCCCAGCAGGCTCAGTTCGAGGCGGAGGCACGCGAGATCGTCGACGAGCACCGCAGCTCGCCCGCCGTGGTCGCGTACACGCCGTACAACGAGGGCTGGGGCGAGCGTTCCCTCGCCGACACCCGGCGGGTCGCGCAGAACATCAAGAACCAGGACCCGACACGGCTGGTCAACCCGCACAGCGGTCACAACTGCTGCCAGTCCCTCGGCAACCCGGGTAACGGCGACATCGACGACTGGCACGTCTACCTCGGGCCCGACTCCCCCGTGCCGTCGAGCAGCCGGATCGCCGTCCTGGGCGAATTCGGTGGGCTGGGCCTGCACACCCCGGGTCACGAGTACAGCCCGAGCGGCAGCTTCTTCGCCTACGAGTGGCAGACCAGCTCGAACGCTCTCACCGACAGATACGTGGGACTGGTGCAGGGCAGTCAGAACCTGATGCTGGGCAAGGGACTCAGCGCCTCCATCTACACCGAGATCACCGACCTGGAGGGCGAGCTGAACGGCTTCCTCACCTACGACCGGCAGGTGATCAAGATGGATCAGGCGCGGGTCCGCGCCGCCAACACCGCCCTGATCAACGCCTCGAAGACCATCGGCAGCTCGGCGCCCGTGGCCCTGCCGGTGAACACCCGACGGTCATTGCAGGTGACGACGCCCGGCTACACCAACAGGTACCTGCGTCACCAGGACAGCCTGGCCTTCACCGAGGTCGTCGACGCCGCGAGTTCCAGCCTGCTCAAGGCCGACGCCACGTACACCGTCCGGACCGGTCTGGCCGACGCCGGCTGCTACTCGTTCGAGTCGGTCAACTTCCCCGGGCAGTACCTACGCCATCAGAACTCCCGGGTCCGCAACTCACCCGACGACGGCTCGACGTTGATGCGCGCCGACGCCACCTGGTGTGCGCGTGTGGGGTTGACCGGCGCGGGGGTCTCACTGGAGTCGTACAACTTCCGGGGCAGGTACCTGCGGCACTACAACTCGGAGATCTGGCTCAGCAACGGCGCGGGCGGCGACGCGTACAACACGCCGACGTTGTGGACCGCCGACAGCACCTGGAACGTCACCACACCCTGGGCACCCTGACCCCCCATACGGAGGAAGGACGTCGAGGGGGTCTTCGGCCTGGCCGAAGGCCCCCTCGACGTCCGATGTCATCGCGGAGCGCCCACTGTCGGGACCGCGACGGCGCGGCGACGTCACCGGGCGACAGGAAGATCGTTCTTCCGGTCATGAGGGAGAGCGGCACGTCGAACCCACGGTCCGTCAGGGCCGGCTGCCCGCCCCTGACGTCGGAGGGCCCGCAGGCCTGGGTCGACTGATGACAAGGACCAACTCGCACGTTGCAGACCGCCGCGTCCACCTGGCCGTTGCAACCCGCATTATGTCGCGCATTAAATAGACGTTGACCTATCTTGACTTGTGCAGCCGCTCAGCGCACCGTAAAGAGCCATAGGCAGATGCGCGCCATTATCGGCCCAACTGAACGTGGATCGTTGAATGGGGACGCTGCCGGTTTCGCGCCGCGTGCATCAGGAGGCGTTCCATGCGGTTGAATCCGTTCACCGGGACCTATCTCACCGATCCGGCAAGCATCTGGCGGCGTATTCTCGACGATCCCGACGGGGTGCACTACGCCGAGGATCTGGGCCTGTGGTTGATCAGCGGGCACGCCGACGTCCGGCGGACCCTCGCCGACGTGACGACCTTCGCCAACACTCTCACCCTCGCCCCGGTCTACGAGGTCTGCCCGGAGGCGTTGAGCGTGCTCATGCAGATTGACGCGCCCCCGACGACGGCCGCCGCGGACCCGCCGGTGCACCCCCGAACCCGTCGGGCGCTCCGCGCGACCTTCGCGAACACCGCCGAGCGGGTCGAGGCCGACTACGGCGCGATCGTCCGGCGCAGGGTCGACCAACTGGTGTCCCGGCTCACCGACCGCCAGGGCGACCAGGTCGACCTGATCCCGGAGTTCGCCACCGAACTTCCCCTGCTGGTGGTCCTGGACATCCTCGGCGTACCCGACGCCGACATCGGACGGATCAGGACGTGGGCCGACGGCCAGATCGCCCTCGTGTGGGGGCAACCCGACCCGGCCGAGCAGGTACGCCTGGCACGGGACCTGCTGGAGTTCTGGCACTACTGCGAGGAACTCGTCCGGCAGCGAGTGGCCAGCGGACACGAGGGCGACGACTTCATCAGCCGCGCCCTGTCGTACCGCGACGACGACGACACGGTGCTGACGGTGTCCGAGGTGGCGAGCCTCGCCTTCAATCTTCTGGTCGCCGGACACGAGACCACCGCCGGGCTGCTCGCGCACGCCCTCGACCAGGCGCTGTCCAACCCGCAGCACTGGTCGACGCTGACCACGGACCCGAAAGCCGCCGCCGCGTTCGTGAACGAGACCCTGCGGTTCGCGCCCGCCATCGACGGTTGGCTCCGGGTGACCAGCCGCGAGGTCACTGTGGGAACGGTGACGATTCCCGCCGGGGCGCGTTGCCTGCTGTTGATCGGAGCCGCGAACCGCGACCCCGCGGTGTTCGCCCACCCGGACCAGTTCCACCCACACCGGGTGGACGCGGGCAATCACCTGTCGTTCGGCCACGGACCACATTTCTGCATCGGAGCAGGATTGGCGAAACTGGAGGCCGAGATCGCCCTCACCCGGCTCGCCGACGCCATTCCCGGCCTTCGTCTGTCGACCGAGCAGCGGCGCTCGTACAAGCCGAACGTCGCATTCCGTGCGCACCGCACGCTGCTCGCGACAATCGACACCCGCACGCCTGCCGACATCCCGGCGGCGCGTGACGAGGTGGCTGCCGAAGCGCACGCCGCGTGACATGGGCGAGCGTCAGCACATCGCACCGCGGGGTCGGCGCTCACCGTTGCCCGCCCCCGGGCACACGCAACAGGTCCGACACGCATCCCTCGCGCTTTGCCTGACGATCGATGTCGGCGAACGTCTTCACAGTGATCGGTTCCTGGGATAAGAATTGCCCTCTATGAATGTTCAGCTCATCCGCCAATCCCGATCTGGCGTCCGCTGCTGATTCCCGTAGCCACGAAGGTGAGCGCATGGAGCACACGTCCCCGTCGAGCTCTGCTCACTCCGCGGCCAGCCAACGGTTCCGGTGGGAACTGCGCGACTGCCGCGTCCGGCGCGGCCTGACCCAGCGTGCCCTGGCGGATCTGGTGCGGTTCAGCCGGGAGACGGTCGCCGCGGTCGAGTCGGGTCGCCGGTTCGGCAGTCACGAGTTCGCGCTGCGCTGCGACGACGTGCTCGGCACCGGCGGACGGCTCGCGGCCCTCTGGCCGCAGGTGGCGGCCGAGCAGTTGGCGGCCGACGGCCGGCGGGGCCCCCGCGACTCGCAACCACAGCACCAGCAGCGGCGGGTGCCACGTCAACGTGATCGGCGCGATGCCCGTGACCCGGGTGCCGTGGTCGACGCGATCGACGAGCTGCGTGAGCTGATCGGCCAGGTGCTCAACACCCCAGCCGACGCGGGCGAGCCCAGCGACGCGCAGCGACGGCAGACACCGGAGGGCACGATGCCGGCCTCCGACCCCCACGACGACCAGCGCTGACCCCACGGATCGAGCTCCGTCTCACGGCGTCACCGGTTGCTGACGTTGGGTACAGATGCTGGTACGGGCAGTTTGTACCACGGCCAGGTCTGGTCTACGAGCGCGGCTTCCGGCCGAATGGGACTTGCATTCGGCAACGTGCGGATAGACCGTCATCGACGAGTCGTGGGAGTCAATCTTGGCGTCGAGCACCCGGTCCCACGCGGCCAGACCCTACCCGACCCGCCGACGCGGTTGGAAGATTGCCGGCCGGATGCGCCTCATCGTCGCGGCACCGCTCGTCGCCGTCATCGGCTTCGCCGGGCTCGCGCTGACCGAGAGCGCCCGCCAGACGGCCCGTGCCAGCGACCTTCGGATCCTCGCCCAGGTCGGCGCCGAGGCCGGCGACCTCGCCTACCGCCTGCAACGCGAGCGGATCGCCGCCGCCGACCTGCTCACCTACGGCGCGCCGGAGCAGCAGGACGCCTTCAGCGCGGAGATGACCGCCACCGACGATGCGGTCGGCCGCTACCGCGCACAGCGTGAACGGCTGACCGCTGACACCGACGCCAACCGGGACCTCCTACGCCGCATCGACGCGGCCCTGGACGGCCTCGCCCCGCTGCGCACCCAGGTGCGTACGGCGACGCACGCATCGGTGTCGGCGATGACCTTCAGCTACCGCATCGCGATCGCCGATCTGATCAACTTCCGGGAAGCCGTCTCGCACGGCGTGGTCGACGCTCGGCTCGCCGACGGGATCCGCGCCTCGGCGGCACTGTCGAAGACCGCCGAGGCGATCGGTCAGCAGCAGGTCGCCGTGCTGCGGACCGTCGCGGGCGGTGAACTGACCCCGGCCATGCAACAGGACATCACCGCCGCCCGTACCAGCTACACCGAGTCGAGCCTGTCGTTCCTGGCCCTGGCCCCACCCGAATGGAGCAGCTGGTGGGAGCAGGCCGGCACCGGCAAGGAGGCGCTCGCCCTGCAACGAATGCAGGACGCGGTGTCCCGCGCCCAACCGGGCTCACGGCTGCAACTGGAGACCGGCAGCTGGGTGTCCACCACGCAGACGCGTGCCGCCCGCCTGGCCGACCTGCGGGCACGGGTCGACGCCGCGGTCCGTGACGACGTGCGGGCCGCGCACGCCGACCAGCGCCGCCGAGCCGTCGCCGAGGCCGTCGGCGTCCTCCTGGCGCTGATCCTCACCGCGCTGGTGACCTGGCTCGTCGCCCGGCAGATCACCCGGCGCCTGCGTCGCCTGCGGGACGCCGCGAACGCTGTCGCTTTCGAGCAGCTCCCCGCTGTGGTGGCCCAGCTCCAGCAACCGGGCAGCGCCGCCGTCGACCCGGACAAGCTGGCCCGCCAACAGTCGACCGCCGCGCTCGAACCGTCCAGCGACGACGAGATCGGCGAACTGGGCCAGGCGTTCAGCGCCGTCCACCAGGCCGCCGTACGGACCGCCGCCGAGCAGGCCGTCATGCGCGCCAACACCGCCGACATCTTCATCCACCTGAGCCGCCGTGAACAACGCCTCGTCGATGCCGTCCTGGCACAGGTCGACCTGGTCGAGCGGGACGAGACCGACCCCGACCGGCTCCACCAGCTGTACACGCTGGACAACCTGGCAACCCGGATGGGGCGGATCAACGCGAGCCTGCTGGTGCTCGGCGGCGTCGGCGTCGGCCGCGTACGCCAGCGCGACGTCCCCCTGCAACAGGTGCTCCAGGCGGCGCTGTCCCAGATCGAGCACTACGCGCGGATCCGGCTCGGCATGATCGACGGGGACGTCGCCGTGGCGGCGAAGACCGTCGACGAGGTCGTGCACCTGCTCGCCGAACTCATGGACAACGCGACGACGTACTCACCGCCGGGCAGTGAGACCTGGGTGAGCGGCCGGAGCCTGGGCGACCGCGTCATCATCCAGATCAGCGACGAGGGCGTCGGGCTGTCGCCCCAGCGGATGCAGCAGCTCAACGAGTTGTTGGCCCGCCCACCCGCCATCGACGTGGCCGCCGTACGGGCGATGGGTCTGGTCGTGGTGGGTCAGCTCGCACAGCGCCTGGGTGCCACCGTCCAGCTGCGACGCGGCCCTCGACGCGGCACCCTCGCCGAGGCGACGCTTCCCGCGGGGATCATCCGGTCGCTGCCGCCGGAGGAGTACCTTCTCGCCCCCGGACGGCTCTCCCGCCGGGCGGCCCGCACGACCGGCGCCCCACCGCCGTACCAGCCGCGGCCCGAGCCCACCGCCGGGCACCCACCGGCCGAGCGGACCCTGCCCGCGGCCCCGGTGTTCCGAGCGACACCCCCGCCCCCGGACCGGGGTGACGCGCCCACCGAGGAGCTCCTCATCTTCGAGCAGGTCAACCACTGGTTCCAGAGCGACGTCGTCGAGGGCCACGAGACCCGGGAATGGTCCAGTCCCGCCGACGACGCCTGGCGCACCGCCGCCCAGGCGACCACCCCCGACGTCACCACGACCACCACCTCGGGCCTGCCCAAACGGCAGCCGCAGCGGCATCTCGTGCCCGGTGGCGTGACCGTCCCCCAGCAGCAGCAGAGATCCGAGTACCGCGACCCGGCCCAGGTGGCGACGGCGATGGCCGCGTACGCGCGGGGTGTGGCGAACCGACGGCGTACCCCGATCAACCTCGGCAACAAATGACGCGACAGGAGAGCACGTGAGCGACCAACAGGATCTCGGCTGGCTGCTGGACAACTTCGCGGCGCGTGCCAGCGAGGTCAGCCATGCGATCGCCATCTCCAGTGACGGCCTGATGGTGGCCGCCACCCGCGACCTGCCGCCGGACCGGGCCGACCAGTTGGCCGCGACGGGTAGCGGCCTCGTCAGCCTGCTGCGCGGGGCGGCGGCCTTCTTCGACGCCGGCGCGGTGATCTCCAACGTCACGCAGCTCGAGGGCGGATTCATGTTCTCGATGGCCTTCAACGACGGTGCCTCGCTGCTGGTGCTCGCCGCGCCCGAGTGCGACGTCGGCAAGGTCTCCTACGAGATGACCGAGCTGGCCAACCGCATCGGCGACGCCCTCACCCCCGCGGCCCGGGCGGCACTCGCCCGCAGCCGCTGACAACCCCGGCGCCCCCACGCCGGAGACCCCTCCCTTCCTCTGGAGAAAGACATGTCTCTCACCACCCCTTGGCGCAGCCGTGCCCTCACCGCCGCACTGCTCGCGGTCGTCCTGACCGGCAGCGCGGCCTGCGGTGACGACGCGCCGGGCACGAGCGCCGGCGGCTCGATAAAGATCGGCCTACTCGCGTCCCTGTCCGGGACGTACCAGGCCGTCGGTACGGAGATCCGCGACGGTTTCCAGCTCTACCTCGACACCCACGACGGCAAGCTCGGCGGCCGACAGGTCGACCTGGTCGTCGCCGACGAGGGCAACGGCGCCCAGACCGCGGTGCCGGCGGCGACCAAACTCCTCAAGCAGGACCGGGTGTCCGCGCTCACCGGCATCGTCGGCGGCGGCTCGGTCGCCGGGGTCGTCCCCCTGCTGGAGGAGACCAAGGTGCCTCTCGTCGGCTCCAACGGACGGCCGGAACTCAAGGACGTCTCCCGCGTCTGGCACACCTCGTACCTGTCCGACGAGCCCGGAGCGGCGATCGCCCAACACGTCCGGGACAACGTGAAGGGCTCGGTGTACGCGATCGGCCCGGACTACCAGGGCGGCTGGGACGAGCTGCGGGGGTTCACCGACGCCTTCGGCAAGATCGGCGGGAAGCTCGCGAACGCCGACGGCAAGACGACCTTCACCCCGTTCCCGGCGACAACCAACTTCACGCCGTACTTCGCCCGTATCAAGGCCTCCGGCGCGGCGGCCGTCTTCACGTTCTACGCCGGCAGCGCCGCCGTCGACTTCGTCAAGCAGTACGCGCAGTCCGAGATCAAGGACATCCCGTTGTACGCGGCCGGGTTCCTCACCGAGGGCGGTGTGCTCAACGCGCAGGGCGACGCGGCCCGGGGCATCTACTCGGTGCTCAACTACTCACCCGACCTCGACAACGCCGAGAACCGCGCCTTCGTGGCGGCGTGGAAGGCCAAGCACGACGGTTCGCCGACGACCTACGCGCTCGCCTCGTACGACGCGGCGGCGGTGCTGGACCGGGCGATCGGCGCCGCGGGGAACGACCCGACCCCGGAGGCCATCAACACGGCCATCGGTCAACTCGGCCAGATCGCCAGCCCGCGCGGCACCTGGCAGTTCTCCACCAGCACGCACTCCCCCGTGCAGAAGTGGTATCTGCGGCAGGTCCGCCAGGACGGCCGGGCGCTGTCCAACACCGTCGTGGGTGACCTCGCGACCGTCGGCCGGTGATGGCGGTGGCGGCCGGCACGAACCGGATCGACCCGTACCTGATACCGGCGCTGGACGGAGTCGCCTACGGGCTGCTCGTGTTCGTCGCCGCGTCGGGCCTGGTCTTCTGTTTCGGCGTCGCCAACATCCTCAACCTGGCGCACGGCATGCTCTACGCGATCGGCGGTTACACCGCCGCGGCGCTGCTCGACGGCGGCTGGGCAAGCCTGGCGTTGGCGCTCGGGGTCGGTGTGCTGGCCGCCGCCGCGGCGGGGGTGCTCCTCGCCGGCCTGCTCGCGCCGGTCGCCGCCGGCAACCACCTGGGTCAGGCGCTGCTGACGTTCGGCGTGGCGTTGGCCGGCGGCAGCCTGCTCGTCGCCGGCTTCGGCCCCGACGACCCACAGGTCGAGGTGCCCGCCGCCCTGGAGGGCTCGGTGGTGGTCGCCGGTCACCGCTACGCCGCGTACCGGCTGGTCTTCATCGTCGTCGCCGCGGTGATCGCCGCCGCCCTCTACCTCGTGGTACGGCGCACCAGGGCGGGGATGCTGGTCCGCGCGGCCGTCGACGACGCGGAGATGGTCGCCTGTCTGGGGGTGAGCCCGGCGCGGATCCGCGCCGGCGTGCTCGCCGCCGCCGGCGCGCTGGCCGGCGCGGCCGGGGTCCTGGGCGCGCCCATCATCGGGCCCGGCACGGACACCGCCGACACCGTGCTGCTGTTGTCCCTGGTCGTCGTCGTCCTCGGCGGCCTCGGTTCCATGGGAGGCACCCTGCTGGCCGCGCTCGCGATCGGCGAGATCCAGACGCTGGGGGTGGCGCTGCTGCCGTCCGCCGCGCCGTTCCTGCTGTTCGCCGCCATGGCCGCGGTGCTGGCCGTGCGCGCACGCGGCCTGGCCAGCAGGTGGAGGACGACGTGAGGCACGAGGTCGTCCGGCGGGCGCGAGGCGCGGTCGCCGCACTGGTCCTGGCGGGCCTGGTCGTGGCGCCCTGGGTGGTCGACGACTACACCACGGCGATCCTCGCCCGGACGCTGGCGTTGGCCCTGGTGGGGGTGAGCGTGGCCCTGCTCACCGGTGTCGCCGGTCTGCCGACCCTCGGCCAGACCGCGCCGTACGCCGCAGGCGCCTACGCGTGCGCCGTGGTCGGCAGCCGGGTGTCCGACGTCGGCGTCGTGCAGCTCGCCGTCGCGGCGGGCGCCGGGGCGGTACTGGCCGCGCTCACCGTGCCGCTGGTCGTGCACGCCCGAGGGGTGGTCATCCTGATGATCACGCTGGCGATCGGCGAACTCGCCGTCGTCGTCCTCGGCCGGTGGCGGTCGATGACCGGTGGCACGGACGGGTTGGCCGGCATCGCCGCGGTCCGTCCCTTCTGGGGGCTCCCGACCCTCGCCGACGACCAGTCCCGCTACCTGTACGCCCTGGTCGTCACGGCCACGCTGGTCGGGGCGGTGCTGTTGCTGCTGCGTACCCGGGCCGGGCTGCTGCTGCGGGCAGGCCGCGACGACGAGGCACGACTACGGGCCAGCGGGCACCGGGTGCCCCTGTACCTGTCCGGTGCGCACATCGCCGCCGGGGCGATCGCCGGTGCCGCCGGCTCGCTCCTGGTCGTCGCCCAGCAGTACATCTCCCCCGCCGACTTCGGCTTCGACACGTCCGCGCTGCTGCTGCTCGGTGTCGTCATCGGTGGCACCGCCTCGGTGGGCGGCGCCCTGGTCGGCGCGGCGCTGGTCATCGCCGCCCGGGACTGGTTGTTCGGCCTGCTGCCGGGGCATGCGCCGCTGGTGCTGGGTCTGCTGTTCGTGGCCACTGTCTACCTGCTGCCCACCGGCGTGAACCGGGCCCGGAGCCGGCTACGCCCGCCGCAGGCCCCGTCACACCGGCCCGCCGCTGTCGAGCAGGCCGCCGTCCCGGAGCTGCGCCGATGACCGGCCTGCTCGACGCCCGGGGCGTCACCGTGCGGTACGGCTCGCTCGCCGCGCTCGACAGCGTGGACCTGCGCGTCCACGACGGCCAGCGGCACGCCTTGATCGGCCCGAACGGCGCCGGCAAGACGACCCTGCTCAACGTCATCGGCGGGTCCACGAGACCCCAGCGCGGCACGGTGACCTTCGACGGGCGCGACGTCGGCCGATGGGGGCCGGCGGCCCGCGCCCGACGGGGCATCAACCGCATCCACCAACGGCCCGCGGTCTTCCCGACGTTGACCGCGACGGAGAACATCCTGGTCGCGGCGCTGCCGCGGGTCATTCCACGGCGCACATGGTGGCCCGGCGGACGTCGCCGCATCGCACACCACAGGGCAAGCACGCTGCTGGACCAGATGGGCCTCGCCGACGTCGCGGCGGTGCCCGCCGGACACCTCGCACACGGGCAACGACGTCAGTTGGAGATCGCGATGGCCCTTGCCGGTCGCCCCCGCCTGCTACTCCTCGACGAACCGGCCGCCGGACTGTCCGCCATCGAGGTCGGCCGCCTGGCCGAGCTGCTGCGGACGCTGCCCAGGGCTGTCGCCCTGCTCCTGGTCGAACATCGACTGGACCTGGTGTACGCCCTCTCCGACACGGTCACCGTGCTGCGCGACGGTCGAACCCTGGCCGCCGGCACCCCGGACGAGATCCGAACCTCGCCGCTGGTGCGGCAGGCCTACGCCGACGGGGTGGCCTGATGCTGTCCGTGGATCGCCTGTGCGCCGGCTACGCCGGAGGGACCGTGCTGCACGAGGTCAGCCTGCGGGTACGCCCCGGCAGCATCCAGGCCGTGGTGGGTCGCAACGGCGCGGGCAAGAGCACGCTCGTGCACACGATCGCCGGGCTGGTGCGCGCCTCCAGTGGTCGCATCGAGATCGGCGGGGTGCACCTCGCCGGCCGGCAGCCGCACCGCATCGCCCAGTCCGGAGTCGGTCTCGTCCCGCAGGGCCGACGGGTCTTCTCCCGGTTGACGGTGGCCGAGCACCTGCACCTGGCGGCCGCGCCGTGGCGGGCCCCCGCCGTGGGCGGTGAGGGCTGGACGGTGGCCCGGACCCTCGACCTGCTGCCGAGGTTGGCGGCCCGGCTGCGACACCGCGGCTGCGAACTGTCCGGCGGTGAGCAGCAGATGCTCGCCATCGCCCGGGCGCTGCTCGGCCAACCACGGGTGCTGCTCCTCGACGAGCCGTGTGAGGGCCTGTCGCCCGACCTGGCCGCGCGGGTTCGCGAACTCGTCAACGGCCTCGCCGCCGACGGCTTGACCGTGCTGCTCGTGGAACAGCAACTCCAGCATGCGATCGAGATCGCGGACCGGGTGGCGGTGCTGGAGTACGGCCGGGTGGTCTACGACCGACCGACGGTCGAGGCCCGCGTCGACCCCACCCCGCTGGCGGCGATGTTGAGCGTCGCCTCCGCCCCCATGCCGCCGCCACCGAACCGGTCGGCCCCTCGGCTCTGGGCCGACACCCCCACGTCACCCGACCCCTCGGAGAGGTAGACACCGATGGCAACCGCTACGAGCGATGGCACGTACACCTTCGACAACGGCCGACCGGAAGCCGTTCCCCAGATGCACGCCCTGGAGTCCTTCCTGGACCCGATCACGACACGCCGACTCGCCCGCCCGGTGCTGCGACCGGGTGCTACCTGCTGGGAGGTCGGGGCGGGTGGCGGTTCGATGGCCCGACGGATCGCCCGCGCCGTCGGCGACGACGGGTCCGTGATCGCCACCGACATCGACCCCACGCACCTGGTGGCCGAGGGCAACCTGCACGTACGCCGACACGACGTCCGAAGCGAACCGCCACCGGGGGACGCGTACGACCTGATCCACGCCCGGCTGCTGTTGCTGCACCTCCCCGATCGACGGCGGGTCCTGCGTACGCTGACCGGCGCGTTGGCTCCCGGTGGGTGGCTGGTGGTCGAGGAGTTCGACTGCACCGCGACGCCACGGGTGCTGACCGCGCCGAGTGACGACGCCGCGAAGCTTTTCGGGCAGGTGATGGACGCCATGATGGGAGTCCTGGAGGACCACGGCGCCGACCTGGGCTGGGCGCAGGACGTTCACACCGAGATGGCCCTCGCCGGCCTGACCGACCTGGACACCGTCACCCACTCGCAGAGCTGGGCCGGCGGCTCGACCGGGGCGTCGCTCTACGAGACGAACTCCCGCCAGTTGGAGCCGGACCTGCTCGCGGCCGGGTTGTCGCCGAACCAACTGAACACCTTCCGGCGACTGGTCCGGGACCCCGGGTTCGCCGTCATGTCGTACCACTTCGTCTCCACGCGGGGCCGTCTGCCGGAGTGAGCAGGTAGACCACCGCGTGGAGAGCGGTCGCGCCGTTCGTAGCTCCCGCCGCAGCACGCCCCCCGCTGAGCCGGACAGCTCTACCGAGGCGTCGACCGCACCGGCCGGGTTCCTGACAAGGAGCCCGGCCGGTCTGCGCGCGGGCCGGTCCCGGCCGGCGGGAGTCCGGGCACTAGATCATTCGGCGTCGTACCCGCCAGACCACCACACCGATGAGGACCGCCGCGACGGCGACGAACAGGGTCGCCTCGATGAGCTGGA
Source organism: Micromonospora sp. WMMD967 (assembly GCF_029626165.1). NCBI lineage: Bacteria > Bacillati > Actinomycetota > Actinomycetes > Micromonosporales > Micromonosporaceae > Micromonospora > Micromonospora sp. WMMD967. The sequence continues at coordinate 4,432,113 of NZ_JARUBK010000001.1, read as the reverse complement.
ACGTCCAGAACCGGTCGGCCGGGTGGTAGACCCCGAACTGCTGGACTCCCCGCGCGTGCAGGAACTGGTTGAGGTTGGTGCCGGCCCGGTTGGCGGCGTCCTCCAGCTCGTAGTATTCGGTCGAGCTCAGCCTGCGCCCGGTGGCGTCCGCGTAGCCGTGTTCGATCACCCAGGAAGCGTTGCCGGACACGGGCCGGTGCCCCGCCTGGTCCGTCGAACCGCCGACGGGGACCGGCTCCATGGCGGTGAGCGGCGTGGCGTACGCGGGACGGGCCAACAGCGCCACCGACATCCGGGCGGCGAGGAACGCCCCGAACGCGACGCCGAACGCGGGCAGGCTGCGCCGCAGGATCGCCCCGGCGGCGGTGGCGACGCCGAAGGCGAACAGCGCGTACGCCACCGGAACAAGTCCCTCCAGGTCGAAGGCGTCGTACTGGAACCGCCCTTCCCACACGTCGAATGGCTGACGGAACCAGGTGAGCACCGCGGTGAACATCGCGGTGAGCGCGACGGTGACGCCGGCCAGCGCGGCGAGCTTGGCCGCCAGCCAGCGCATCCGCGGCACGGCCTGCGTCCAGGCGAGCTGCCAGGTGCCGTCCTCCAGTTCGCGGGCGAGCAGCGGCGCACCGAGGAACGCGCCGATGACGACGGGGACCAGGTAGAAGGCCGCCAGGAGGTTCTCGACGTTGCCGTACCCCTCGTCGAGCCGGCGGAAGGACGCCACGCAGTCCTCGGTGATGCCGGCCGCTCCCGCACACCGGGCGGGACCGCCGGGGAACAGGTCGTGGGCCTGTGTCCCGAGCACGAGCAGGGCGATGCCGAACAGGCCGACGAGCAGACCCAGGACGCAGACCTCGGTCCGGTGCTGACGCCAGATCAACCACGTCACACCGCCACCTCCGACGTGACCACGGCGCTCGGCTCGGACGGCCGGCGCAGGTACGCCAGCACCAGGTCCTCCAGCGCCACCGGCTGGGCCTGCCACCCGGGCGCGGCCGGGAGCCCGCCGTCGCGTACCAGCACCGTCGAGTGCCGATCGCTGTGGACCGCCTCCACGACGGCGGCGGCCCGGTCGAGGTCGGTGGTCGTGCGCGGGCCGACGAGCAGCCGGTGCTCGGCGAGGAGGGTGTCGATGTCACCGGTGAGCGTGACCCGGCCGTGGTTGAGCACGATCAGGTGGTCGCAGACGCGCTCCAACTCGTGCACGACGTGGGAGGAGAAGAGGACGGTCACCCCGTCTTCGGCCACCGCGCCCATGAGGACCTGTAGGAACTCGTGCCGGGCCAGTGGGTCGAGGCTGGCCACCGGCTCGTCGAGGACGAGCAGGTCCGGTCGTTTCGCCAGGGCCAGCGCCAACGCGACCTGGGCCTGCTGCCCGCCGGAGAGCGTGCCGGCCCTGCGGTCGAGCGCGATGCCCAGCTTCGCCAGCCGGCGCTCGGCGAGCCCTTGGTCGAACCGCAGGTTGCAGGCCCGGCCGAAGCGGAGCATCTCGGCGACGGTGAAGCGCTTGTACAGCGGGTGGTCCTGGGCCAGGAACCCGATCCGGGACAGGGTCTGCGGGGTGCTGGCGGTGACGTCGTGGCCGAGGACCTCCACCGTGCCGGTGCTCGGTGCCAGCAACCCGACGACCAGGCGCAGCAGTGTGGTCTTGCCCGCGCCGTTGGGCCCGACCAGGGCGATCACGCCGCCCGTCGGCAGGGTCAGGGTGCAGTCGCGCAGCGCCCATCCCTTCCGGTACCGCTTGCCCACACCGTCGGTGCGCAGCGCGAACTCGGTCGCTGTCACGCCACTTCCTCATTCCTCGTCTGCTGGTGGACGGAGGTGAAGAGCGCGTCGACCGCCTGCTCGTCGAGGCCGGCCGCGTAGGCGCGGCGCAGCCAGGTCGCCAGGCCGCGCCGCAGCGACGTGTACGTCGATGCCGACATCGCGGCCGACTGCTGTTCGTTGACGAACGTGCCCTGGCCGGGCCGGCCGGTGACCAGGTTCTCCTGCTCCATCTGCCGGTACGCCTTGGCGACGGTGTTCGGATTGATCGCCAGATCCTCGACCACCTCGCGGATGAGCGGGAGGCGGTCACCGGGTTGGAGAAAGCCCAGCAGCACCGCCTGGCGGACCTGCTGGACGAGTTGCAGGTACGGCGGCACGCCGGAGTGGGTGTCGAGCCGGAAGACGAACACGGAAGCCCCTTACTGCTTTCCTAGCACAATAGTAAAGCAGCAAAGCAGAGGGCAACCGGGCTGTCGGTGGTTCAGCGCGGGATGGTTTCCTGGCCGGCGAGGACAATAAGGTCGTCAGGGCGGGCAGACAGCGGCGCGGTCGCTCCGTCAAGCCACACGAGGTAGCCCACCGGCGGACCGGAGGCCCCCCACCTGGCCTCGATGACCGTGGCCGAGCGGGCGTCGTTCGGCTGGGCGCGCAGGCGCACCCGGGTACCCGGCGCGTGTCCGTCGTCGGCGACGATGAGCAGCGCGTCGAGGATCTGGCGGGCACCGACGATCGGCAGCCCCTCCACATACGGTTCACCCGCGTGCCCCAGACGGGGCGTCATCATCGTGCTCAACAGCGCGGCCTGCCGGATCGCCTCCTGGCGGACCTGCCCGTCCACGCTGCGTTCGGCGATGGTCAGCGCCTCCTGAATGCTCGACCAGAGGGCCAGTGGCTCCTGATCGAGCAGCCGGCGGGCCTCGCGGTCGATGTCGGCGCAGGCCGTGTCGAGCGCGGTGTCCTCGCCCATCTCCGCGATCCAGGCCAGGTCTCCGACCTCGGGCAGCAGCCCCGGCGCCCCCGTCCCGATCACGATGTACAGCATCGCGAGCAGTTCCTCCCGGCCGTAGCCGTGGTAGAGCCGGCCCACCCCACTGCCCACACGCCCACGGCTCGGGGGGAAACGCTCGGCGAGGTGCCGAGCGCGGCCATGAGGCAGAGCCGCAGCTCTCCTCGTGTCCGACACCCGCTCCTCGAACGACCGCCGCTCACGGCGCTCGACGAGCAGCTGACGGTGGGGGTCGGATCCGATGGGGTAGATCGTCCGCCCGTAGGTGGCGAGGGTTTCGCCGGGTCGCAGCCCGACCGAGTCGAGGTGCCGGGCAGCCACCGAGTAGGCGACACCGGCCTGGGTCGCGTACTCCCGGATGGCGCGCTTGCGGGCTCGTCCGGAAGCTGGATCTCGCCGTGAGTGGTGATCAGACATGACGCCTCCGGTGCAGCCCCACGCACTCCACCGAACAGGCGGCGTGGCCGCAAGCCGGGAGTCGACACAACCGCGCGGAGTCGGAGACTCTTGGCCCCAGCATGCGATCAGGCGTGGGCCACCGCATCGGGCGCAGGCAGGCGCTCTGCCAGCGCCCAGCATATCGCTACCGTGGCCGGCTGCACGGACCCGCACGACCTGACCGACCGGCCTGCGCGCGGGCAGGGGAACGTCAGGTGGTCACTTCGGGACGGTGAAGCGCAGGTGCGTGACGTGCGGTGACTCGATCACCGCGGTTCGCACGAGCTCGATGTGGTCGGTGCCGAGCTCGTCGAACGGGCGCGTGCCGGTGCCGAGGAACACCGGTACGAGTTGGAGGTGGATGTCGTCCACCAGCCCGGCCTTGACGAACTGTCGTGCGGTGGTGGGCCCGCCCATGATGAGGACGTTGCGGTCGCCCGCCGCGTGACGCGCCTGGCGCAGCGCGCTGTGCAGGCCGTCGGTGACGAACGTGAAGGTGGCGCTCTTCATCGTCAACGGTTCGCGCGGCTCATGGGTCACCACGAAGCACGGCACCGGGAACGGGGTGTCCTCCCACAGGTCCACACCGACATCGAACGTCCGCTTGCCGACCACCACGGCGCCCGTCGTCGCGTGGATTTCCCGCGCCTGGGCGGCGTCGACGCCGACCGGGGTGACCCCGTCCGCCGCCACGGCACGGTCCCCGTCAGCCCGGAACAGCCACTCGTGCAACCGCTCGCCGCCCGCACCCATCGGTTGTTCCTTGGTGACGTCAGGTCCGGCGGCGAAGCCGTCCAACGACACGCTCATGCTCAACAGAACGCGGCCCATCGCGTACTCCTCGTCGTTCGGGTCCGTCAGAAGAACGGTCAGCGGGAGTATGACGTGACTCGATGGTGCTGAGGGGGCACCGCCGTGATCCACTCGATATCGGGGAGGTTGGGGTATCCGGGCGGTTCGGACACCCCCATTTCGGGGAACGCGAGTGGATCAAGCTGGATACCGGCCTCCGGGACCAGAGGCGGCGGGTCGGCGACCGTGTCAGCCGGTGTCGGTGGCGTGTCGGGGCGGTGTCAGCGGGCCGGCGCATGCTGTGACGCATGACAGCTGACCTGGTGATCGAGGCCGAGGGCCTCGTCAAGACCTTCGGGAAGACGAGGGCGCTGCAGGGCGTGGACCTCGCGGTTCCCCGGGGCACGGTGCTCGGGGTGCTCGGCCCCAACGGCGCCGGCAAGACCACCGCCGTACGCATCCTCTCGACCCTGCTGACCCCGGACGGCGGGACCGCCCGGATCGGCGGTTTCGACGTGGTACGCGACGCCGAGCGCGTTCGGCAGAGCATCGGACTGACCGGCCAGTACGCCTCGGTCGACGAGGACCTGACCGGACGGCAGAACCTGGAGCTGTTCGGCACCCTGCTGGAGCTGGGGCGTTCCGGCGCCCGGCGGCGGGCCGCCGAACTGCTCGAATGGTTCGACCTGACCGACGCCGCGAACCGGCCGGCCAAGACCTACTCCGGCGGCATGCGGCGACGGCTCGACCTGGCCGCCAGCCTCGTCGGCTCCCCCGACGTGATCTTCCTGGACGAGCCGACGACCGGGCTCGACCCGGCCAAGCGCGAGGACATGTGGGACGTGGTCCGCTCGCTGGTGGGCAACGGCTCGACGGTGCTGCTCACCACGCAGTACCTGGAGGAGGCCGACGCGCTCGCCGACGCGATCACGGTGATCGACCACGGCCGGGTGATCGCGCACGACACACCCGACGGGCTCAAGCGGGTGGTCGGCGGGCAGACCCTGGAGGTCCGGCCGTCCGACCCGGCGCACCTGCCCCGGACGGCGGAGATCCTGACCCAGGTCGGCTCCGGCGCGCCGGCCGACGAGATCCGCAAGGGCGTCCTCGCGGTGCCGGTCACCGACGACGCGGCCCTGACCGAGAGCGTCGCGCGCCTCGCCACGGCCGGCATCGCGGTCACCGAACTGTCCCTGCACCTGCCGAGCCTCGACGAGGTGTTCTTCACCCTCACCGGGCGTACGGCGTCCGAAGACGACACCACCCGCCCCACGGAGGTCGCGGCATGAGCACTCTGACCGACGCACCACCGACCCGGAACCGGGCGCTGTCGACGATCACCGCGCACCCGCGACCGTTCCGACTGGTCCGGCACTCGTTGGCGCTAGCCAAGCGCAGTCTCATCAAGACCTGGCGTACGCCCGAGGCGCTCATCGACGTCACGTTGCAGCCGGTGCTGTTCCTCGTCATCTTCGTGTACGTCTTCGGCGGCGCGGTCGCCGGATCGACAGGCGACTACCTGCAGTTCCTGCTGCCCGGCATCCTGGCGCAGACCATCGCGACAGGTGCCATCGCGATCGGTGTCAACCTCAACACCGACATCTCCAAGGGCATCTTCGACAGGTTCCGGTCGTTGCCGATCCCCCGCTCCGCACCACTTGTCGGCGCGGTCCTGGGCGACGTCGTCCGGTACGTGATCGTCACGGTGTCGACTCTCGCGATCGGCTACGTGATGGGTTTCCGGATCGAGACCGACCTGTTCCGGGCCATCGCCGGGTGTCTGCTCGCGGTGCTGTTCGCGCTCTGCCTGAGCTGGTTGCCGGTGCTCGTGTCGATGAAGGTGCGGACCGCCGGTGCCGTGCAGGGCGTCATGTTCGCGCTGATCATGCCGTTGAGCTTCGCGTCCAACGTCTTCGTCGGCGCCGACACCCTGCCCGGCTGGATGCGGGCGTTCGTGGACGTCAACCCGATGACCCACCTGGTGGCGTCGGTCCGTGGTCTGTTCCTCGGCACCCCGCTCGGCTCGCACGTGTGGTGGACACTCGCCTGGTGCGCCGGCTTCGTGGTGCTGTTCATGCCACTGGCGCTGCGCGCGTACCGGAAGAAGATCTAGGGCCTGGCGAGCAGGTCGCTCATCAGCTCCCGGATCCGGGCGGCGGCCGCGGCGACCGGACGCCCACGCCACGCGACCAGCAACGACTCGCGCCGCTCCTCGTCAGCGAGGGCGGCGTCGAGTCGTTCGGCCCGTCCGGGTGGGAAGAACATCCCGACGTGGGTGCCGACCCGGGTGGCGAGCGTGAACAGTTCCCGCGCTGTCTCGTCGTCACCGCGGTACGCCGCGAGCTCGGCGCCGCCCTGCGCCCACGCGCCGATGATGGGTAGGTCCTTCGAGGCGAGCGCGTCGTCGCGGGCGAGGGTCAACAGGGCGACCGCGTGCGCGTCGGGGTTCTCCCCCGGCATCGGCCGGACCTGCGCCACCCGCAGGTCGAGGACTGCCACGGCGACGCGCAGCATGGCCTGCGGCTGCGGCTGTGGGCTCGTCCAGCCGCGCAGGATCCGGGTGACCCGGGCGCCGCACGCGCGGGCCTCGTCGTACTGCTGACGCTGCCAGGCCAGGTGGGCCAGCCCGAGGCAGGCGACCGCGGCGTCCACCGCCTCGCCGTCGCCCGGGGCGGCCGTCTCCACCAGTCGTCGTTCGGCTTCTCCGTCACCGGTCAGGGCGAGCTGCACGTCCAGCCGTACCCGGATCGACCGGGCGTCCTGGGTGGCACCGATCATCTCCATGTGGCGGACGCTGCGCGCCAGCCACTCGGCCGACCCGGTGTCCCCGGTGGGGTTGAGGAACTGCCCGACGGCACCCGCCGCCATCGCCATGCCCCAGTGGTCACCGGCGATCGCGAAGCGGTGGTAGGCCTGCTCGGCATCGGTGACCGACGCCTCGGGCATGCCGCCGTTCTCCCGGGCCGCGGCGCGGGCGAACAGGCCGAGGGCCTGCACGTGCGGGTCGGGGTGCGCGACCAGTTCGTCAGCGGCCTTCATACTGCGATCCACGTCGGAGGCGTCGAACTCGGGCAGGGCCGACGCGAGCGCTGTCAACCGGGACGAGACCTCGTCGGGTCGCTCGGTGAGCAGCGTCCGTAGTGCCCGCCGGGCGAGCACCGCGAGCCGGAGTTCACCGCTGATACCGGAGTTCACCCCGGTCAGCAGGCACAACCAGGCGAGTCGGTCAGCGTCGGGCAGCGGTCGCCCGGCACGACGACCGTGCAGGATCGCCGAGTGGCGTCGTCGGACCGGGTCGGCGACACCCAGTATCCCGCGCGCCCATCCGAGGACCTCCAGGTGAAGGCCGCGCACCGTCCAGAGGTGGAACAGCGCCGTCGCGACGTCGACGGTGGCCGGCTCGTCGTCCTCGGCGAGCGCCCAGCGCAGGGCGGCGAGCAGGTTGTCCTGCTCGGCGGCGCAGCGGTGCAGCGCCTCGACCTGGCCGGGGCCGACGAAGCGGCCGGCGAGCGCGACGGCCCGCTCCCGGGCCCACGCGACCAGCCCGGTCATGGCCGCCCCTCGGGCACCGACCGCGTCGAGCCGGGCTTCGCCGTACTCACGGACCGTTTCGAGCATCCGGTAGCGCGGCGGGCCGTCCCCCTCGACCAGGGTCAACAGGGACTGCTCGACGAGTGTCGCCAGGCCGCGACGGACGTCCGGGGTCGGCGCGACGGCGGCGGCGAGATCCGCGGTGAAGGGCGCGGGGATGACCGCGACCCGTTGCAGCAGATCGCGGTCGTCCTCATCGAGCAGTTCCCTGCTCCAGTCGACGAGCGCCCACAGGCTCGCGTGCCGCTCCGGCAGGCCGCGCAGGGCGTCGTCGAGCAGCGCGAACCGGTCGGTGAGCCCGGCGAGCACGTCGTCGATCGGCATGTGTCGCAGTCGCGCCGCGGCCAACTCGAGGGCCAGGGGCAGGTTGTCGAGCCGGTGGCAGAGGGCCAGCGCCCGCGCGCTGTCCCAGGTGGGCACCGCACCGCCGGCCCGGGCGCGCGATTCGAGAACGGCGAGGGCGTCGGCGTCGGGCAGCGCGGTCAGTCGGTGCACCAACTCACCGGCCAGACCCAGCGGGGCCCGGCTCGTGGCGAGCACCGCGGCCTCCGGGGACGCCACAGCGACCAGGTCCGCCACGACGGTGGCCACCGCGTCGAGGACGTGCTCGCAGTTGTCCAGCACCAGCAGCCCGTCGAGGTCGGGTGCCACCGCGCGAAGGCGTTCCTCGGGGCTGAGCACCCGGCGTTCCAGGCCGAGGTTGCCACCTGTGGACGAGGTGTCCGCGCCTCCGAGGGCTGCGAGCACTGTGGGCAGCACCTCGTCGGGTGAGCGCAGGCCCGCGAGTTCGATCACGCGTACCGACTGCCCGGCCGCCGCCGTACGCCGCGCCACCTCGGCGGCGAGACGGGTCTTGCCCGCGCCGCCGGGTGCCACGATCGTCACCACCGCCGCGTCGGCGAGTGCCTCCACCACGGCCTCGACGTCCCGTTCCCGGCCGACGAGGGCGGTCATCGGCCGACGCCAGGCGGTCGGCAGGGCGATCCGCGTCGGTTGCCGGGGTGCCGCCTCGACGACCGGGGTGGTCAGCTCGCCGCGCAGCAGCGCCAGGTGGACCTGTGTGATCACCGGCGACGGGTCGGTGCCGTACCGGTCGGACAGCTCGACCCGGAGTCGCTCGACCACCTCCAGCGCCTCCGCCTCCCGTCCCTGGGCGGCGAGGCTCCGGACGAGCAGGGCGGCCGAGGGCTCGTCCGGCGGTGTACGGGCGACGAGCCGGCTCAGATCGGCCTCGTCGAACGGGCCCGCACCGGCGAGTGCCGCCTGCGCGCGGAGCGCGGCGACATCGGCGAACAGGCGGGTGTCCTCGGCGCTGACCAGCTCGGGCACCTCGGGGAAGAGGGCGCGCGCCTGGTCGGCGAGGCTGCGGGCGGCCGACAGATCGCCGCTGTCGAAGGCGGTCCGCGCGCGGTCGACGAGCGCCCGCGCCTCGACCGCGTCGACGGTGACCTCCTCGGCGGGCAGCCGGTATCCGCCGGGCACCGCGACCACGGACAGTCCGAGGCGGCGCACCCGGGACACGAGTGCCTGCACGGCACCCGTCGCGTCGTCGGGTGGGGCGCCGTCCCACACGGCGTCCACGAGCAGGCTCGTGGAGACCGCCCGTCCCCGTGCGTCGACGAGCGCGCGGACCACCGCCGCGAGACGTTCACCCCGAACGGGCTGACCGTCGACTGCGAACGGACCGAGGGTGGTGATCTGCACGGACCCAGCATCCCCCACGTGCGCGACCCCGCGACGACCGCCGGTCCATCCCCGGTGACCTGACTCGTTGGCCGACTTGACACGCCGGCATTTCGTTAGGTTAGCCTAACCTCATGCAAAACGAGTTGGCGTCGGCCAACGGCGAGCGCAGCCTGGCCGGCGTCGACCTCCGTCTGGGCTACCACGGCGTGCCGGTAGTGCACGACGCCATGATCAACCTTCGCGCCGGTGCCGTGACCGCCCTCGTCGGGCCCAACGGCAGCGGCAAGTCCACCCTGCTGCGGGCCCTGGCCCGCCTGCACCCGATCGAGTCCGGTCTGGTCCACCTCGCCGACGGCGTCGCGGCCGCCAGCCTCCCGTCCCGTGAGTTCGCCCGGCGGGTCACCCTGCTCGCCCAGAGCCGTCCGGTGCCCAGTGGGGTCACCGTCCACGATGTCGTCGGCTACGGCCGGCACCCCTACCGGGGGCGCTGGCGCACCGAGGATCCGGACGGTCCCGCCGCCATCGCCCGCGCCATGGACGTGACCGGTGTCGCCGCGATGGCCCAGCGTCCGGTCGACGAACTCTCCGGCGGCGAGTTGCAGCGGGTGTGGCTGGCCACCTGCCTGGCCCAGGACACTCCGGTGCTGCTCCTCGACGAACCCACCACCTTCCTCGACCTGCGCTACCAGGTGGAGATCCTGGACCTGGTCCGGGACCTCGCCGACGACCACGGCGTCGCCGTCGGCGTCGTCCTGCACGACCTCAACCAGGCCGCCGCCGTGGCGGACGAGGTGGTCCTGCTGCACCAGGGCAGGGTCCGCGCCACCGGCACCCCGGCCACCGTGTTCACCGAGGAAGCCCTCACCGAGACCTACGGAATCCGCATCGAGGTGACCACCGATCCGATCAGCGGACTGGTCACCACCCGTCCCGTCGGGCGGCACGCGGTCCGCGCCCTGGTCTGAAACACCCCTCATCCCCAGCAGAGAAAGACCGTCATGACCCGTACCCGTTTCACAGCCCTCATCGCCGTCGTGGCCGCCCTGACACTCGGCGCCTGCGGCACCACCGAGAAGGCCGCCACTCCCGAGACCTCCGCCTCGACGGCCGGCGGGCCGGTCAGCATCACCGACAGCCGCGGCAAGGAGATCACCCTCAAGGCCCCGGCCAGCAAGGTCGTCGGGCTCGAGTGGGGCGAGGTCGAGATGCTGGTCAGCCTGGGCGTCATGCCCGTCGGTGTGGCCGACCCGAAGGGCTACGGCACCTGGGTCACCTCCGCGAAGCTCGACCCGAGCGTCAAGGACGTCGGCGCTCGCGGAGAACCCAGCGTCGACTCGATCGTCGCCCTCCAGCCCGACCTCGTCGTGATGGAGGACGACCGGGGCGGCGCCATCGTCAGTCAGCTGGAGAAGTTCGTCCCCGTCGTGGTCGCCAAGGGCAGTGACGCCACCGACAACCTCGGCCGGATGCGCGCGGACCTCACCATGATCGCGAAGGCCGTCGGCAGGACCGCGCAGGCGGAGAAGCTGCTCGCCGACTTCGACACGGCCATCGCCGACGGCAAGAAGAAGATCGCCGACGCCGGGGCAGCCGGCCGGCCGTTCGCCATCGCCGACGGCTGGAAGGAGGGCAGCACCGTCAGCATCCGAATGTTCGGCACTGGCGCGCTCGTCTCCCAGATCGGCATCCAGCTCGGCCTCAGCAACGCCTGGACCGGCAAGACCGATGAGGTGTGGGGCCTCGGCCAGACCGACGTCGAGGGCATGACAGTGCTCAAGGACCCGAACGTGCACCTCTTCTACAACGCCTCCGACGGCGACGACGTGTTCGCCGACGGGCTCGCCGGCAACGCCATCTGGAAGTCGCTGCCCTTCGTGCAGAAGGGCAACCTGCACAAGATGCCCAACGGCATCTGGACCTTCGGTGGGCCGCTCTCCGGCAAGCAGTACATCGACGAACTCGTCAAGACGTACGCGGTGTGAGCGTGCTGAACGCACCCCCACGCCCGGAGCCGGCCACCCGGCCGGCTCCGGGCGGGCGACTGGCCGTACCACGCGTCGCCGGGGTCTTCGTCGCGGCGCTCCTGCTGCTGCTCGTGGTCGGCGCGGTGCACCTCACCCAGGGCACCTCCACCGTCGGGGCCCTCGACCTGCTCCGGCTCGTGACCGGCGGCGACGACGAGGCGGCCCGCGTCCTGGTCGCCTCCCGGCTGCCCCGGCTGCTCGCCGGGCTGGCCATCGGCGTGGCGCTCGGGTTCGCCGGCGCGGCGTTGCAGTCGATCGCCCGCAACCCGCTCGCCTCCCCGGACACGCTCGCTGTCAACGCGGGCGCCCACCTGGCGATCGTCGCCGTCGCCGCGTTCGGCATCTCGTTGCCGGCGCTGCCCTCCGGCGGCCTCGCCTTCTGCGGCGGGCTGGCCGCCGCCGGCCTGGTGATGGCCATGTCCTCCGGTGGGCAGGCCGGCACCACCCGGCTGATCCTCGCCGGCTCGGCGACGGCGCTGGCGCTCGGGTCGGTGACCACCCTGCTGCTGCTCCTCTTCGAGCAGGCCACCATCGGCCTGTTCGCCTGGGGCAACGGCTCGCTGGTGCAGAGCGACCTGACCGCGCTGACCCAACTCGCCCCGGTGATCGTCGGCGCGGCCCTCGTGCTCGTGCTGCTCGGACACCGCCTCGACATCCTCGCCCTCGGCGACGACACCGCCACAGTGCTCGGTCTCGACGTGCGGCGTACTCGGCTCACCGTCATGGTGCTGGCCGTGCTGCTCTCCGCCGCGGCGGTCACCCTCACCGGCCCGGTCGGCTTCGTCGGCCTGTGCGCCCCGGTGATCGTCCGGCTGCTCGCCCCCGTGGTGCCGGGGGTGCACCGGCACCGCGTCCTGCTGCCGTTGTCCGGCATCGCCGGGGTCATCATCGTGCTCGGCTCCGACGTGCTGCTCCGTGCCGTGATGGGCGGGCAGGCCGGCGTCGACATTCCGACCGGTGTGGTCACCACCCTGTTCGGCGCGGCGATCCTCATCTGGCTGGCCCGCCGGCACCGCGACGCGGGCCCCACCCGCCGCCCGCCCGGCGGGCACGCGGCCGTCCGCTCCGCCGCCTTCCACCGTGGCGTCGTCGCCGTCACCGCCGTCGTGACCATCTCCGCCGTGACGGTCGGCATGCTCGTCGGCGACACGTGGGTGCTGCTCGGGGATGTCGTCAACTGGATCAACGGCAGCACCGGGCCCGCGTACACCTTCGTGCTGGACCAGCGGTGGCCGCGCGTCGCCGCGGCGGTCCTGGCCGGCGCGGCGCTCGCGGTCGCCGGCACCACGGTGCAGGCGGTCTGCCGCAACCCGCTGGCCGAACCCGGCATCCTCGGCATCACCGCCGGCGCCGGGCTCGGGGCGGTCTCCCTGCTCACCTTCGTGCCGTTGGCCGGGGTGTGGGCCGTCTCCGGCGTCGCCGGGCTCGGCGCGATGGCGGCGTTCGCCCTGGTCTACGGCCTGGCGTGGCGCGGCGGGCTGAGTTCCGACCGGCTGGTGCTGATCGGCTTCGGCGCCTGGCAGGGCGGCATGGCAGTGATCACCTTCCTGGTCGTCGCCTTCGACCCGTGGAACACCGGAAAGGCGTTGACCTGGCTGTCCGGCTCCACCTACGGCCGCATGCCGACCCAGGTGCTGCCGGTGCTGATCGCCCTGCTCGTGCTCACCCCGGCAGTGGTCGCCGCGCGCCGCGAACTCGACCTGATGGCGTTGGACGACGACACCCCCCGGGTGCTGGGCGTCCGCCTGGAACGCACCCGGTTGGTGGCGCTCGGCGCGGCGGCGCTGCTCACCTCCACAGCGGTCTCGGCCGTCGGCGTCATCGGCTTCGTCGGCCTGGTCGCCCCGCACGCCGCGCGGGCCCTGGTGGGCGGGCGGCACTCCCGGGTGCTTCCGGTGGCCGCGCTGCTCGGCGCGGCGCTGGTCAGCATCGCCGACACCCTCGGCCGGACGATCATCGCCCCGGCCCAGGTCCCCGCCGGCCTGGTCACCGCCATGATCGGCACCCCGTACTTCGTCTGGCTGCTCTGGCGCTCCCGCGCCGTCACGAACAACCCCCGCTAGCTGCCGAGCCGAGAGAGGCACCATGACCGAGACCCTGCCCATCGCCCCCTGGCGCGTGTTCACCGTCACCGTCGCGGCGCTACGCCGGCTCAGCCCGTCGTTCGTCCGGGTGACCTTCACCGGCGTCGACCTCGACCGGTTCGCGGACAACGGGTACGACCAGCGGATCAAGCTGGTGCTGCCGGTGCCCGGTCAACACGGTGTCAACCTCACCGGCGGCGCGGACTGGTACGCGGCCTGGCGGGCTCTGCCGGAGCACCTGCGCAACCCGATCCGCACCTACACGGTACGGGCGGTCCGGCCCCACCTGGCCGAGGTCGACGTCGACCTGGTGCTGCACGGCGATGGTGGTCCGGCGACGCGCTGGGCTCGGCGCGCGAGCGTCGGCGACGAGATCGCCCTCGTCGGTCCGGACACGGGATACGACGGCAGCCACGGCGGCATCGAGTTCCGGCCGTCGACCGGGAGCTGCCTGCTGCTGGCCGGGGACGAGACCGCCGTGCCGGCGATCGCCAGCATCTGCGAGCGGCTCCCCCTCGACACCCGGGGCACCGTCCTGCTGGAGGTGCCCGACGCTGACGACGTGTTGCCGCTGGTCACACCCCCGGGCATCGAGGTCCGCTGGCTTCCTCGGGGCCTCGACGCACACGGCAGCCGGCTGGTGCCCGCGGTCGCCGCCGCAGCGGAGGAACTGCTGCTTCCTGGCCCGTCCGGGACCGGGCAACCCGTCGCCGACCTGGACGTGGACACCGAGATCCTGTGGGAGGTCCCCGAGGAGGTGGCCGCGGCACCCCTGTACGCATGGTTGGCCGGGGAGGCCGGCGTGATCCGCACCCTGCGGCGGCACCTGGTCTCCGAGCGAGGGCTGGACCGACGGGCGGTGGCCTTCATGGGTTACTGGCGTCTCGGGCACGCCGACCCCGCCTGACCGCCGCGAGCCGCGCCGCCGCCCCGGCAGCCGGGGCAGCCACGGGCAGGGGGCCGGGGCGGCCGTGAGGTGCGTGGGTGGCCGCGCGGTGCGTACAGTTTCGGGTCGGACTTGGGGCGAGCCGGGGTGACCCGGCACGGGATACGGGACGAGACGACGACGCATGACGGTGGACAACGTTACCGAAAACGGTCAGAAGGGCATTGACCGCGACCGCGGTCCCCAGGGCATTGACCGAGAACGGCTGGAGGCCTGCCTCAGCGTCTTCGAGGCGTTGGAGGCGCTGCCGTCGGACCACCCGGACGTGGTGCGGGTGCAGCGGGCCACCGCCCGGCTCTACAAGGTGGTCAAGCAGCGGCGACGAGAGGAACGGCGGGACGCCATCCTCGCCGCCGACCGGGCGGTGACGGAGGCCACCGCCACCGGTGCTCCCGGGAGGATCGACGACGAGACCCAGGGCATCCCGCTCGCGTCGTCGGTCGCGGGCGAGACGGCGGGCTTCCTGCACAACCCGCGCGGGTGCTACGTCTGCAAGCAGCGCTATCACCAGGTGGACGCCTTCTACCACCAGCTCTGCCCGTCCTGCGCGGCGCTCAACCGGCAGCGCCGCGACGCCCGTACCGACCTGACCGGTCGGCGCGCGCTCCTCACCGGCGGCCGAGCGAAGATCGGCATGTACATCGCGCTGCGGCTGCTGCGCGACGGTGCCCACACGACGGTGACCACGCGGTTCCCGCACGACGCGGTACGCCGGTTCGCCGCGATGCCGGACAGCGCCGACTGGCTGCACCGCCTGCGCATCGTCGGGATCGACCTGCGTGACCCGGCCCAGGTGATCGCCCTCGCCGACTCGGTGAGCAGTCAGGGTTCCCTGGACATCCTGATCAACAACGCGGCACAGACCGTCCGCCGCTCCCCCGGGGCGTACGCGCAGCTGGTCGCCGCGGAGGCCGCGGCCCTTCCGGACGGCCCGCTGCCGGAGTTGATCACCTTCGCCAAGCCGGGTGGGCAGGACGCCCCGGCGGGCGCCCTCACCGCCGGGCTCACCCCGCACGCGCTCACCGCGTTGGCGCTCACCAGCGGTTCCGCCTCGCCAGAGCGGATCGCGGCGTCCACGGCCATCGACGCCGGGGGTCTCGTACCGGACCTCGACTCGGTCAACAGCTGGGTCCAGCGGGTGCAGGAGGTCGACCCGGTCGAGCTGCTCGAAGTGCAGCTGTGCAACGTCACCGCACCGTTCGTGCTGGTCAGCAGGCTACGCCCGGCGATGGCCGCCGCGCCGGCCCGCCGCAAGTACGTGGTGAACGTGTCGGCGATGGAGGGCCAGTTCGGCCGTGGCTACAAGGGGCCGGGGCACCCGCACACCAACATGGCCAAGGCCGCGCTGAACATGCTGACCCGCACCAGCGCCGAGGAGATGCTGACCGACGGCATCCTGATGACCAGCGTCGACACCGGCTGGATCACCGACGAACGGCCGCACCCGACCAAGATGCGCCTGGCCGACGAGGGCTTCCACGCCCCGCTGGACCTGGTCGACGGCGCCGCCCGGGTGTACGACCCGATCGTCCGTGGCGAGCAGGGCGAAGACCTGTACGGCTGTTTCCTGAAGGACTACGCGCCCTGCGCCTGGTGACCGCCCGCAACAAAGCGAGTGATCGCCCGCGTGCAACAGAGCGGGTGACCGCCCGCGACGACGAGGAGAAGAACATGTCAGACGACCGTGACACGTGGCCGACGCTGGACGAGCTGCTGCGCGAGGAGAGCGAGCTGGAACTCGCGGGCCTGTCCGAGACGGACGCGTACGAGCTGGGGATGCTCGCCGTCGCCGCCGCGCGGGAGCAGGGACTGCCGGTGTCGATCGGGGTGTGGCGGGCGGGACGCCAGCTCTTCCACTGTGGTCTGCCGGGCTCGACGGCGGACAACGACGCGTGGCTGCGTCGCAAGGGGCGTGTGGTGACGCGCTTCGAGCACTCCTCGCTGTACATGGCCCGGTTGTGCCACGACAAGCAGGTGACGCTGGCCGAACGGTACGGTCTGCCGGCCGAACGGTTCGCGGCGGCCGGGGGCGCGGTGCCGCTGCGCGTGCGGGGCACCGGCGTGGTGGGCTGGGTCGGTGTATCCGGGCTGCCGCAGCTCGACGACCACCGTTTCGTCGTCGACATCCTCCGCAAGCTTCCCCGCTGACGCTGCGGACCCGGCGGCCCCGCACGAGGCCGCCGGGTCGGTCGTCAACGCGCCCGTCGGTTGGCGCGCAGGGCACCGATCAGTACGCCGGGCCGGGCCAGCGAGCGCGGGTGTTCACGCATGGAGACGACCTCGTTGAACCGGCGTGCTGTCGCCACGTCCGTGACGGTCGCCTCGATGATCTGCCGGCTCGCCCAACTGGAGATCCGGTAACCGCGCGGGTAGGGCCCGTGGACGTGGGGCAACGCCAGGTCGGCAGAGGTCGAGATCGACCAGGCGGCGTCGACGACGACCTGCTGCAACGCGAGGAAGTGCCGCGCGGGTGCCCGCAGGTCCGGCGCGGACCGCAGGTGAACCGACAGGCAGGCCGCGTACAGGGCCGCCGACGTCATCCCCTGCCCGTACACCGGGTTGAACGACGCGACGGCGTCGCCGACGCTGACCAGGCCGGCCGGGAACCGCTTCAGGGCGTGGAAGTCCCGTCGCCGGCTGTCGGCGTGGTGGTAGGTCTGGACGTCGCCCAGCATCTCCTGGTCGGCGATCTCGCCGAACTCCGGCGGGAACTGCTCCCGCAGGCGGCGGACGAAGTCCTCCGGCGTGCGGCCCGGTCGGTCGTCGCCGTAACCGGCCATCATGGCCATCCACCGGCCGTCCTCGATGGCGAAGAACGCGGCACCGGCCACGTCCACCCCCCTCTTCGGGGTGTGCAACGCCATCACCACGGTCGTGGCCGGGGTGACCTCCGGGCGGCGGAACAGGGCTGTCGCGTAGTTGAGGTGCACTGTCATCCGCCGCGTCACCGGCCGCTCCCAGCCGGCCTGCTCCAACCAGTCCGAGAGTCTGCTCGACCGACCCATGGCGTCCACCACGAAGTCACCGGTCTCCACGCCGGTCACCCCGGCACCCTCGCAGCGGACCCCGGTGACCGCGTCGCCGTCGAACACGAGACCTGTGGCGCGTGCGGTGACCGTCTTGACGTTGGGGAGCCGGAGCACCTGTTGGCGGATCAGCCCCTCCAGGAGCGGGCGGCTGCCGGCCAGGCTGTCGGCGTCGTCGGGGACGACGACCTTCGGGCGGCCATCGAGGTAGTTGAGCCGGGCCTCGGGCGGCGCCTCGACCGCTCCCTGCGCCAGCGCCGCGTCGCGGAAGCCGGGAAACAGGCGCTCCAGCTGGAGAAAGCCGCCGGGCAGCAGCGCGTGCAGCTGTGTCCCCTGGGGTACGCCGGGCCGCGCGCCGGCCACCTGCGGGTCGTCCCGGTCGATGATGACGACGCTCTCGGCGTGGTCGGACAGCACCCGGGCGGCCAGCAGGCCGGCGACGCTGCCGCCGACCACGACGGCCCTGCCGATCGTCGGTGAGATCTGCTCAGGGGGTCGGACCGCGTTCAGCTCCGCGAAGACCCGGGATGGGGAGAGGGACATCGTGCTCTCCAAGGGATACGAGGTGTGGTGCCCTCCGTGCCGCCGGCGTTCGGTGGGCGGGCGGACCGGTGGACGGTCGTCCGACGTGACGCTCGCCGATCGTCGCACAACCACCTGAAGGGCAACCGTCTGTGTCTGCCAGATGACCACGTGTCGGACGACGGGGTGGACACGACCGACGTTCGGACGGCCGATTGGCGTGCGACGATGCCGACTGTCACGATCTCCGGCATGCCCGTTGCACGTCGTACCCTCCTTGTCGCCGGTCTGGCCGCCGCGACCTCCGCGGTCACCGGATGCGGCGACAACGGCGCGCCGGATTCCGGTGTGGCCGGGCCTGGTGACGCGGTGACCGCGACCGACGCCGCCGGCAACCGGGTGGGCTTCGGCTCGGCCGGCAAGACCACACCGCCTTCGGGTACGCCGAGCGCCACCGCCTCCCCGAGCGGCGGTGCCGCGCCCGCCGGTCAGGCCCGCTACGCGCAGGAGGTGACGGCGCTGCTGCGGCGGCACCTGCCCGCCACTCCGCAGACGGTGCAGCACAAGGGCTTTCCCGGCGCGGTCGCCGTCGTCCTGGTCGACGGGAAGACGGCCGTGCACATCGCGGTCGGGGAGGCGTTGCGCTACGGCGCCGGGCCCAAGCTGCTGCCGGCGGGCCAACGGGTCGAGATGCGCCCGGACTCCATCTTCGACCTGGCCTCGGTCACGAAGGTGTACACGGCCATCCTGCTGTTGCAACAGGTCGACAAGGGTCGGGTCGAGTTGGGCGCGCCGGTGCGCGACTACCTGCCAGGTTTCACCGGCGCGGGCACCGAGCGGATCACCGTCGAGATGCTGCTGACCCACACCAGCGGTCTCCCGGTCGGCGCCAAGGTCACCGGGCTCGCCGACAACACGGCCCGCTGGAACGCCGTGCTCACCACCGGGCTGGTCTCCGGCGCCGTGCCCGGCACCACGTTCCGCTATTCCAGCGTCGGGCTCATGGTCGCCGGCAAGATCGTCGAGAAGGTGACCGGCCAGCGGCTCGACCAGGCGCTGAAGAGCAACCTCACCGGCCCGCTGGGCCTCCGTGACACCGGCTTCAACCCGAACGCCTGGCTGTCGGGCAGCGCGAAGGCCACCCGTCTCGTCGCCACCGACGCCCGCTCGTCGCGGGGTCTGCTCCGGGGCACCGTCCACGACGACGTCGCCAACCACCTCGGCGGCGTGGCCGGTCACGCCGGCATCTTCGCCACGGCCGGCGACCTGGCCGTCATCGGGCAGATGCTGCTCAAGGGCGGCACCCACCAGGGCCGGAGGATCCTCGCCGCGACGACGGTGCGTCGGATGCTCACCAACCAGAATTCCGGGAAGCCGGCGATCGACCCGGAGCGGCCCAACCGGACCGCCGCCCACGGACTCGGGGTCGTGCTCAACCAGAGTTGGTTCATGGGTCGGCTCGCCTCTGCCCGGACCTTCGGCCACACCGGTTTCGCCGGCCCGTCACTAGTGGTCGACCCGGCCCGGAAGCTCGTCGTCGCGCTGCTCACCAACCGCGCGCATCCCAACTGGAGTTGGTCGAACCCCGATCCGGTGCGCGCCTCCCTCGGCGATCTGCTCGCGAAAGCTGTCAACTGATCGACGACCGTCAGGTGTAGACCGCCGCGCCGCGCCCTGACAGGATACTTGCGCTATCAGTGCAGATACTTCGTCGCTCAGCGTGGAGGACCGATGCACGTGTCTCACCGGAGACTGCTCTCCGTGCTGGCCGGGGGCGTCCTCGCGGTCGGCTTGGCCGTCGCTCCCGCCCCCCGGGCCGCCGACGCCGCCACCACGACGTACCGCCCGGCGATCTTCGTGCACGGCAGCGCCGGTTCGGCGACGCAGTTCCAGTCGCAGGCCAAGCGTCTCGCCAGCAACGGCTACCCGATCGACGTCATCGAGGCCCACGAGTACGACTCACCGAACATCGCCACGATCCTGCCGGAGGTGTACGCGGGGCTCGACGCACGGATCACCCGTCTGCTGGCGACGACCGGCGCGGACCGCGTCGACCTGCTCGCGCACTCCCTCGGCACCTTCGTCACGCAGGGCTATCTGAACAGCTCACCGGCACGCGCCGCCCGCGTCGCCCACTACGTCAACCTGGACGGGCGCCCCGCCGCCTCCCCGCCCGGTGGTGTGCCCACCCTCGCCATCTGGGGTGAGGGCGACCCGGCCCGCGCCGTCGTCGGTGCGACGAACGTGCACCTCCCCGACCAGTCCCACACGCAGACCGTGTCGTCGCCGGAGTCGTTCGGTGAGATCTTCCGGTTCCTCCAGGGTCGGACGCCGCACACGACAGGGATCACGCCACAGCTCTTCGGCACCGCCCGGGTCTCCGGTCGCGCGGTGCTCTTCCCGAGCAACGTCGGCGTCACCGACGCGATTGTCGAGGTCTACCCGGTCAGTTCCCTGACCGGCGGTCGGTTGTCCCACCGGCCCACGCACCGGTTGGCAGTGGGTGACGACGGCTCGTTCGGCCCCGTCCCGGTGCTCGCCACGGCCCGCTACGAGTTCGCCATCGTGCGTCCCGGCGCACCGATGCACCACTTCTACTTCCAGCCGTTCCTTCGTTCGGACTCGTTCGTACGCCTCGCGACGAGCGTGCCCGGCGAAGGGCTCGGCGCGCTGGTGGACACCAGCGACCGGCACACGGCGCTGACGGTTCAACGCCAGAAGGAATGGTGGGGCGACCAGGGCGACGCCGGCGACCACCTCTGGATCAACGGCACTGACGTCCTGAACGCGGCGAACGCGCCACGGGCCAAGCGGACGATCGCGATCTTCGCGTTCGACGACGGCAGCGACGGTGTGAGCGACCTGACCGCTCCCCTGCCGGAGTTCTTCAGCCAGACCTTCATCACCGGCATGGACCTGTTCATCCCGGCGGCACCGGCGCACCTCGGCCTCGTCCGGATCACCGTGGGTCAACGCGGCGGCGGACACGACGTGATCAACGTGCCGAACTGGAGGTCGAGCGCCCACCGCGTGTCGGTCAGCGTCGACGACTTCTGACCCGAGCCTCCTCGGTGACCCGGCCGCCTCAACCCACGACAGCGGCCGGGGCACCTCAGTTTGCGATAGCGGCCGGGTCCCTCAGCCGCGGAAGCGGCCGGGCCCCTCAGCCCGCGACCACGGCCGGGGTTCGGTCGCGCTGGCGTCGCCCGACGGCGAAGCTGACCACCCCCAGGGCCAGGCCGACAATCGCCAGGGCAGCGCCGACCCAGGCCGGTGCGAGGTAGCCGAGGCCGGCGGCGATGGCGACGCTGCCCAGGGCCGCGCCCAGGCTGTTCGCGATGTTCATGGCCGACTGGTTGAGCGCCGCGCCCATCAGCTGCGCTCCGGGGGCAACGGTGATCAGGCGCGCCTGGAGGACCGGCCCGAGGTAGAGGCTCGTCGCGCCGACCAGGAACGCGCCGACGAACAGGCCGACCGGGCTCGACGCGACGAGGCTGAACGTCGTGATGCTCACGATCATCGCGACGAACCCGATGATCATGCTGCGTTGGAGGTCCCGGTCCGCCAACCAGCCACCCAGGGCGTTGCCGACGGTCATGCCGAGACCCACCGCCACCAACGCCCAGGGCACCGTCGCGGCCGAGAGTCCGGCGACGTCGGTGGTGACCGGCGCGATGTAGGTGTCCACCGCGAAGAAGCCGGCGAAGCCGATCGCGCCGGTCGCGGCGACCAACCAGACCTGCGACGTCCGCAGCGCCCGCAACTCGGCGGCCGGCGAGCCGTCGACCGCCGCGGCGACCTCCGGGACGACCGCCAGGACCGCCAGCAGGGTGAGCACGAAGACACCGGCGATGACCAGGTACGCGACGCGCCAGCCGGCCGCCTGACCAAGCCTCGTGATGAGGGGTACGCCGACCACGTTGCTCACTGTCAGACCGCTGAGCACGATGGCGAAGCCGCGGGCCTCGTTGCCGGGGCCCATCAGGGTGGCCGCGAGCAGGCCCGCCGCGCCGAAGTACGCGCCGTGCGGCAACGCCGCCGCGAACCGGGCCACCATCACCAGGTCGAAGGTGGGGGCGATCGCGGACGCGACGGTGCCGACGGCGAAGAGCGCGAGCAGTCCGAGCACGAGCTTCTTGCGCGGCAGGCGTGCGCTCAGCGCGGCGATCAGGGGTGCGCCCACGACCACGCCGAGCGCGTACGCGGTGATCATCCAGCCGGCGCGGGCGACCGCGTCGGACGACGACCGGGCGTACTCCTGCGGGAGCAGACCGCGCGCGATGTCGGGCAGCAGGCCCATCGCCACGAACTCGGTCAGACCGATCGCCACACCACCGAGTGCCAACGCGACAAGCGCCGCCACCCGTCGTCCTCTGCTCATCCCGATCACCGAGAAAATTTAGCAACAGCGTTGCGTAATAGAGTGGCGAGATGACTCGCATCACTGCCGACGTCACGTTCCTGCGCGGCTACAACCAGGCGCGGGTCCTGGCGTTGGGGCGTACCGGGCGGACGTTCGAGCGGTCGACGGTGGTCGGGGCGACCGGGCTGACGCCGCAGGCGGTCTCCAAGGTCATCGCGCGTCTGACCGGCGACGGCCTGATCCGCCCCACCGGCGTGCGCCGTGCGGGCATCGGCAAGCCTGCCGTCGTCTACGAACTCGTCCCCGACAGCCGGTACGCGATCGGCGCCCACGTGGCCCGGCGCACACTGCGGCTGGTCCTCGTCGACCTGGCCGGTGCCGTGCGCCACTCGGCGGTCAGTCCGTTGCCGGCCGACTTCACCCCCGAGCAGCTTCTCGACGCCCTGGCGGCCGGCGTCGGGGCGATGACCGCCAGCGGCGACGTGCGGAGCCGACTCACCGGCGTGGGCATCGGCATGATCGGCCCGCTGGACCACGCCAACGGCCTGGTCCGGGGTGCCCACGGCCTGCGGCACTGGCACGACGTACCCCTGCGCGAGATTGCCGAGAAGCACCTCGACCTGCCCGTCCACCTCGACAAGGACGTCACCGCGGGGGTTACGGCCGAGGCCTGGCGGCACGGCGCGACGTTCGGCGACGCGGCCCTCATCATGATCGAGTCAGGTATCGGTGGCGGCTTCTGGCTGGGCGGCACGGCCCACCGGGGCGCGCACACCAACGCGGGCGAGTTCGGCCACACTGTCGTCGACCTGGACGGACCCCGCTGTGTCTGCGGCCGCCACGGGTGCCTGGAGATCGTGCACCACCACGCGGCCGACGCCGGAGACATCGCCCGCGCCGCCCGCGTCGTGGCGGTCGGCGTGGTCAACCTGCTCCAGACCCTCGACCTGGCCCACGTCGTGCTGGCCGGCGCGGACCTCCTCCGACATCCGCAGACCTATCTCACGGCGGTGACCGAGGCCGTACGGGCCGACGCGCGGCGCGCGGACTGGCTCACCACGACGGTGACCCTGTCCAGCCTCGGCGCGGACGCCATCGCCGCGGGTGCCGCGATGCAGGTGCTCGACCAGCACTTCGGCGTGCCGGAGCTGGCCCCGATCTGAGCGCGCCGCCGGACCGTCCCGATGCGGACGCGGCCACCGACACCGATCGGCGGTGCCCCAGGCGTGCCGCGCCGTCGAACCGCTACGCCACCATCGCGGCGGCGAATTCCACGTGGGTGCATCCGCTGGCCGGGCTCTCGCTGAAGGCGATGACCGCGTCGAGCCGGTCCCGCGCGCTGCGGAGTTGGGTGATCTGCTCGTCGATACGGTCACGTTCGGCGCGCAGCAGCGCCCGGGACTCCGGCGTGTTGACCTTCGCGTCGACGCAGGGCAGCAGGTCCAGGATGGTGCGGCTGGTCAGGCCGGCCGAGTACAGCGTCTGGATGAGGTGCACCCGCTCGACCGCGTCGTCGCCGTAGTGACGCTGCCCGCCACTGCTGCGTGCGGCGGTCAGCAGGCCCTGCTCCTCGTAGTAGCGCAGGGCGCGTACCGACACGCCGGCCGCCGTGGCGAGTTCGCCGATGCGCATGGATCCTCCCCCGGCCGGTGACGCCCGCCACACGACCTTGTCCCTCACGTTCACGTCAGGTTTTAGCGTAGCTCGCGTACCGCTCGTCAGTGACACACGCCAGGAGGCAACAGGTCATGCAGATCAACGGTTCGATCGCACTGGTCACCGGGGCCAACCGTGGCCTCGGCCGGCACTTCGCCCGACAGCTGCTGGAGCGCGGCGCGGCCAAGGTGTACGCCACGGCCCGCAACCCGGAGCAGATCGACATTCCCGGTGTCGAGAAGCTACGGCTGGACATCACCGACCCGAGCTCCGTCGAGCAGGCGGCCGCCGCCGCGCCCGACGTCACCTTTCTGATCAACAACGCCGGCATCACCACCTTCACCAACCTGGTGAAGGGAGACCTGGGCAAGATCCGGTCCGAGCTCGACACGCACTTCTGGGGGACCCTGAGCATGGTCCGGGCGTTCGCACCGGTGCTGGGCGCGAATGGCGGAGGGGCGATCCTCAACGTCCTGTCGGCGTTGTCGTGGTTCTCCTACGACGGGGCCAACGCCTACGGCGTGGCGAAGGCGGCCGAGTGGAGCCTGACCAACGGCATCCGGCTGGAACTCGCCGGCCAGGGGACCCTGGTGAGCGGCCTGCACCTGGGCGCCGCCGACACCGACATGATGGCCCACTACGAGGGCGACAAGATGGACCCCGCCGACGTCGTACGCGTCGCCCTGGACGGCATCGAAGCCGGCCGGATCGAGGTCCTCGCCGACGAGTGGAGCGCACACGTCAAGGCGTCCCTCGCCAACGATCCGAGCGCCTTCTACGCCCCGACCGGGCGATAGTCGCCTGCCGGCTCAGCCGGTGGGCCCCGGCGGCGACGAGCCGCCCGCGACCGCGCCCGGGCGCGGCGTCGCGGGCGGGGCCGGCGAAGGACCAGTGGGTACGGGCAGTGCACTGCCCTTGACGAACTGCTCCCAACTGGTGTTCCAGGCCGTCCAGCCGTTGCCCGCCTCCAGCCGGACCTCGGTGCCGGTGAAGGTGACCAGATCACCGATCTGGGTGAACGTCATCAGCCAGTCCGCGTTGGCCGGCGAGATGTTCGTGCAGCCGTGCGACACGTTACGGTGCCCCTGATCCGACACGGACCAGGGTGCTGCGTGGATGAACTCACCGCCCCAGGTGAGGCGTTGCGCGTCCGCGACGTTCACCACGTAGCCGCCGTTCGGCTCGCCGCGGGTGTCGAAGGTGGTGCGCTGGTGCTTCTCCATGATCACCATCTTGCCGCTGGACGTCGGGGTGCTCGGCCTGCCCAGGCTGACCGGGATCCTGCGGATCACCGTGCCGTCGCGCAGCACGCGCATCTGCTTCGTGGCGTTGTCGACCTCGAGTGCCACCTGACGTCCGATCCGGGACGTCGCGGTGCGGTCGGCGTCTCCGACAAGGTTCTCGCCGATCGGCAGACCCTCCAGACCGGCGCGGACGCTGATCGTGGTGCCCGGTCGCCAGAAGTCGGGGGCGCGGTAGTAGACCTGACTGCCGTCGTCCAGCCAGGACCAGGCCCCGGGCTGCGGTGGGTTCGTCGTGACGAACAGCCGACGCTGCACGTCGGCGCGGACCGCCCTGGCGACGGGCGGATCGAAGCCGATGGTCACCGGCATGGCCGTGCCGTACGTCCGGCCGTCGGCGAAGTACAGCGTGCTGGTCACCTGCGGTTTCGTCGACGTCGCCATCGTGGTGAAGGTCGTCGTACGGGTGGTGGTCCGGCCGGAGTCGCCGACGGCGACCGCCTCGACGGTGTAGGTGCTCCGCGGTCGCAACGCGACGGTGGGCACCCAGGCCGAGCCGTCCTCCCGACGTTCCGCCCTGACCAGCATGCCCTTGTCGTCGGCGATGCGGACGACGACGACCGTTCCGCCGGTGACCCGCGCGGTGACCTCGGCGCTGACCGGCACGTCGCGGGACCGATCGGCGGGCGTCAGAGTCACCTCCGGCGCCGGCACCTCCCGTTCGACGGGCCGCACGGGGGCCTTGCGGTCGGTGGTGCATCCACCGAGGACCAGCGGCGTGGCCACGACGGACACCACCACCAGCGCCAGCCGTCGCCACAACCCCATCGACCGTCCCCTGCTCTCGTGTTCGCGTGCCCGCAATTCTTTCCCGCCGCTCACACTGACCGTGCCGTTTCCGGCAATCACGAAAGAAAGTCGTAAACGGCATGCTGCCGCGTACTCGATCAGGAGTTGCGCGTGCTGACTCCTGCGGTGCGGGTGGGCTAGGTTGTCGGCTTCGGAATATCAGGTTGGGGCCTGCCGGCGCGGGCGTGTCCGCGCCCGGTGACGACAGGTAGGAGCCGGCGGTGGCGATGGTCGACCAGCTCGTTTCCCGGACGGACACCGCCTACCAGCGATGGCTGGCATCAATCACCGACGACATCACCGCTGAGGGAGTGAGCGTGTACTGCCTGGAATCCCTGCCGGAGCGCAACACGACCTACGACATCGGCGAGTGGCTCACGGGCTACCTCATGATCGCCCAGGAAGGCGATCGGGGATTCTTCCTCAGGTGCGACGGCGGCGGCCCGGTGTTCTCGGCCGACCTGGGCGGGCTCGGCGAGGTCGACCTCACTGTCATCGCCCCAGGGTTCGAGGTGTGGCTGGGCTCCGGGTTCGCTCTGCCGGCGGACCCGGAGCCAGACCTGCCGCCAACCGCCGACGTCTATGTCGACGGGATTCCGGTCGACCGGGTTCAGCTGCTGGCGCGGGCAAGGAAACTTCTGGGTACGGATTGGCCGTTCGGGGCATTCCGGGGCCTGCTCGCCGCCCAACCGTTCCTGGCGGCGAGATCAGCTCGCCTGTACGTGCTGCTCCGCGACCTCGAGGACGCCCCCGAGTTGCGGCCCTACCTGCTCTACGCCACCGACCACGGCCTGGAAACGGTGTGGCCGACCGAGCTCGCCCGGCGGTGGAGTATCCACACCGAACCCGATTACAGTTTTTCGAAGAAAATCAAAGAATTGAGACTGAATCGACAGCCGGACCGCTCCGCACAGCGTATCGAGCAATCGCGGAATGAGTTTTAAGACAGACTTAAACGTCTCAGCTGGAATCAGGCAGGGGGTCAACTCGTACTCTTCCTTCTCGGAAGAAAGGTGACCCCTCTTGTTCAATATGCGATCCACTCCCAGGCTCCGCCGTTCCGTGACCGCCCTGCTGTTGGTGGGTGTGGCGTTCGCCGGCGGTTGCAAGGACATTCCGGGAGCTCCCGGCGCGTCAAGCCCCTCCAGCGACACCGGCATCGGCTCCTCCGACCCGCAGACGCCCACGTCCGCCGCCCCCGGCGACGCGTCGGCCACGCCGGGCGCTCCGAGCGCCTCGGCCACCCCGTCCCCCTCCGGTAAGCCGGCGACCCCGTCGACCAGCGCCGCCCCGCCCACCGCGTCCGGTGGTTGGATCACCATCGACGCCGCCGCGCAGGCCGCCGCGACGAAGGCGTTCTTCGCGCGCAAGCCCAAGCCGGTGACCGGCAACCCGGTCAAGGTGCCCGAGTTCAACGTCGGCTGCAAGGTCAGCCACCACAACAGCGACGACCCGATCGTGCTGCCGAAGCTGGTCGGCGGCTCCCACAACCACACGTTCTGGGGCAACAAGTCGACCGACGCCAACTCGACCGCCGAGTCGTTGCGGGCGTCGAAGGCGACCACCTGCAACTCGCCGGACGACCAGTCCGCCTACTGGGTGCCGACGATGTACCAGAACGGCAAGGTCGTCGACCCGACGGAGGTGACCGTCTACTACGGATCCCGCCTGAAGGACCCGAGCAAGACCCAGCCCTTCCCGTTCGGACTTCGCATGATCACCGGCGACGCGAAGAACCAGGTCGACACCCCGGACAAGCAGGGCAACCACTTCTGGTGCGCCGGCATCGGCGGCGAGGTCGGCCGCAGCGCGGACAAGACGTTCCCGGTCTGCGCCAAGACCGCGAACATCGTCCGCCAGATCACCTTCCCGGACTGCTGGGACGGCAAGCACCTGGACAGCCCGAACCACAAGGCGCACATGGCCAACGGCGACCACACCGGGGCGTGCCCGAAGAGCCACCCGGTGCCGGTCCCCTCGGTGTCCTTCGTGATCTCGTACCCGCTGAGCGCGAACACCGACGGCATCACCCTCGCGTCCGGCACCTCGTTCTCCATGCACGCGGACTTCTTCAACGCGTGGAAGGACGAGGCGCTCGCCGCCCGGGTCCGCAACTGCCTCGACCAGGGCGTGAAGTGCAACTCGGCCGGCAACTTCTAGGCACGGCAGCACCGCATCTCCTGACGGCGGCGGCACAACTCCCCCACACGGGGCCAGGACCCCGCTGCCGCCGTCAGCAGATGCGACGCTCACCGGCGGCCGTCACGAAGCAGGATGCCGCAGAAACAGGGGCATTGACCACCGGCGCTGTTCGATAGCATCAGCGAACGACGGGCTCCCGCTTCGATTGGTTGCCCGACCGACCCGGGAGCGCCATGGCCGAGGACATTTCACCGGCCGCCGCGCTCGGGCGCCTGCGAGGGCGGTCCGGCCAGGTGGTTGGCACGGCATTTCTCGTCACAGCCGATCTCGTCATCACCTGCGCCCATGTCGTCAGCGCGGCGCTCGGGGGTGACCACTT
This sequence comes from Micromonospora sp. WMMD967, assembly GCF_029626165.1. Taxonomy (NCBI): domain Bacteria; kingdom Bacillati; phylum Actinomycetota; class Actinomycetes; order Micromonosporales; family Micromonosporaceae; genus Micromonospora; species Micromonospora sp. WMMD967. The sequence goes on along the minus strand of NZ_JARUBK010000001.1, from coordinate 4,403,601 downwards.
CGACGCCGCGGCACCGACGGAGACCGTCACTATCGAGTTCCCGCTGGTCGGTGACGACGCGCCGGGGAGCTCTTATCAGGGTTCCGTGGTGAGCTGGTGGCCCGCCCGGCTCGACGGCAGTGGTGACACCGCTGTGCTGCGACTCGACCGACGGCCGCCGGTGGGCATTCACCCCGCCCGTCTCACTCTGACCGAACCTGATTGGGGGGACAAGGTCCGGGTTTTCGGCTTCCCCGCCGATCTGACCGACGAGTACGGCGTATGGGTCGAGGCCGAGCTCCGTGCCCGGCAGGGGGCCGGCTGGTTGCAGGTCGAGTCACCGCCGCACCAGAGAGGGATCGGCCAGGGGTTCAGCGGCTCCCCGGTGTGGAGCCCTGCGGCCGGGATCATCGGCATGGTGGTGGCGGCCGAACGCGGCAACACCACGGCGTACCTGATTCCGGTCCGGACCCTGGTCGAGGCTCACCCGGACATCGCCGCGCCGGACCCGACCGAGACCTCCCCCTACCGAGGGCTGGAACCGTTCCTCGAAGAGCATTCGGCGTACTTCCGCGGTCGCGAGGCGCTGACCAAGCAAGTGATCAGACAGGTCGAGCGGCATCCCCTGGTGACCCTCGTCGGGCCGTCCGGCAGCGGTAAGTCCTCGCTGGTGTACGCCGGGCTGACGCCATCGCTGCGCAGGCTCGGCATGCTGGTCACCACCTTCCGCCCGCTGCCCGGCGCCCGATCCACCTCGCTGCTCGCCAACGCGGTCATCGGCGTCCTGGACCCGACACTGCCCGGGGTGGGTCAGCACGATGAAGCCGAAGCACTGGCGGACATGCTCGACACCACACCGACCCGGACGCTGTCCTGGCTCGCCGACCAGTTGGTCGAGAAGGCCGGCGACGGTGGCCTGCTGCTGTTCTGCGACCAGTTCGAGGAGTTGGCAGCCGAGGACGCCCAGCGGCTGTGGCGGCTCCTGCACGACCTGCTCCACGTCGCTCCACATCGCGCGGACGGCACTCCGAGGCTGCACGCCGTACTGACGATGCGGTCCGGCGCACTGGACTTGCTGGTAACGGAGGACACCGCGGAGGCCGCCACAGTGGGGATGGTGTTTGTTCCCCCGATGACCCGCGACCAGTTGCACGAGGTCGTCACGGCTGCCGACGTCGATTTCGAACCCGGGTTGGTGAGCCGGATCATCGACGACACCGGCACCGAGCCCGGGCAACTACCGCTGGTCGAGTTCACCCTCGCGCAGCTCTGGAAACGGCGGAGCACCAGCACGTTGACCCATCGCTCGTACGAGGAGTTGGGCGGTGTGTCCGGTGCCCTGGCCAGGTACGCCGACGACGTCTACGACGCGCTGCCGGCCTCGGATCGCCTGGCCGCCCGGCGGCTCTTCACCCAGTTGGCCCGCCCCGAGGACAGTGGTGACTTCCTGCGTCGACCAGTCCGGCTCGCCGACCTGAACGACGACCTCCGACCGGTCCTGGGGCGGCTCGCGGCCAGCCGACTGGTTGTTGTCAGCAGAGCCGCCGACGGTGCCGAGATCGCCGACCTCGCCCATCAAGCGCTGCTCCGGCAATGGCAGGGGCTGCGGGAATGGCTGATCCACGAGCGCGACTTTCGCGGCTGGCAGGAGGGGCTGCGAGTCCGACTCGCCGCCTGGGAGGCCGCCGGCCGGGACGCCGGTGGCCTGCTGCGCGGGGTCGCCCTCGCCACCGCGAACAGGTGGGAGCGGGAGCACCCCGAGGACATCGGGCCCGCCGAGCGCGCTTACATCACGTCGAGCAGCGCCGGAGAACGGCGCAGAGCCTGGGTGCTGCGGTCGGTGGTCGTTGTGATCTCGCTCCTGGCCCTGGTCGCCAGCGGCCTCGCGGTGGTCGCCGCCCGGCAGACCCACCAGGCCGACGCTCGCCTCCGTACCGCGGCGTCGCGAGCGCTCGCCGATGAGGCGAGTCGGCAACGCGCCACCGACCCCCGCGCGTCCCTGCAGTTGGCACAGGCTGCGTGGCATCATGACCAGACAGCCGAGGCATCGGGCGTGACCTTCACCTGGTACGCGGCCCTCCAGTTTGTGGAGCGGATCTACCAGGACGCGTGGAAGGGCGACCTGGACAAGATCCTCGCGAGCTCCGACGGGTCGACCGTGGTCTTCGTCAACAAGTCAGGCCTGCCTGCGGTGTGGACCGGCATGAACGGCGAGAACCCCCAGCAGTGGCGACTGCCGACCACCGGCGGCGGCTGGGAGGGCGGCACCTTCGCGCTCAGCCCTTCCGGCCGTCACCTCGGCTACAGCAGCGGCCTCGGCCGCGTCGCGCTCTGGGACATCGCGCAGCGCAGCGAGCCGATCGAGCTGGCCAGGCAGACGACACGCGACGACCTGAGCGTCAACGGGCAGACCAGTTCGGTGTCGTTCTCCCCCGACGGCAGCCGGTTCATGGTGTGGTCGCACAGCGAGCGGTCGGAGACGTCGCAGATCCTGGTCTGGACGGTCGAGGACGGCCAGCCGGTCCGGGTTACGGCACCAGCCCTTCCCGCCAGCTCGCTCACCTCGGTGTCGTTCGGTCCTCGAACCGACACCCTGCTGCTCGTCGGGTACGGGGTAGCACGCCTGCACCAACTCGACACCGGGCGACTCCTGAAGGCTCTGCCCGTGCCGGAGTCGGTGGACCCGCAGCCCGTCAGCAACGGCTCACTTCTCGCCCACTGCGATCCGGATCGGGACCTGGTGCAGGTCACCGATGTGGCGACCGGCGAAGCCCTGCGGACGGTCCCGATGCGCTCATGTGCGACGCCTATTCTGAGGCTTGACGGTCCGCCGTACCTGGTCTCCGCCAACTCGTTCGACGTCTCCGACTCGAACTCCGAGATCAGCGTCACCGACTTACGGACAGGCCAGACCTACCGGTTCACCACACCACCGATCGACTTCAACCCGCTGAGGCAGTCCCACCGCATCGCGCTGTTCGGCCGGCCGGACGGCCGTGTCGTCGCCCTCGTCGGGGACCGGAACCAGGGCTACCGGCTGGCGGCGACCGCCCCGCAGCCGCCGGCACCCGAACAGCCGAAGCAGGGGCCTGCGCGGCCGTTCGGGTCGCTCAGCCTCGGTAGCCCGGACGACCGCTGGGAGGTGGCTGTCAACGGCGAGACCGGCCGCATCGATCTGGTGGACGTCGAAACGCGACTGACAATCGCCAGCGCCACCGGCACGCCGACGACCGACGCCGCGAAGGTGATCTTCAAGGGATTCTGGTGCGGCTTCACGAGCGACGGCACCCGCTTCCTGATGGTTCAGGGTGATGAGTTGGTCGCCTACTCGATTCCCGAGCTGACTGTCGAGCATCGGATGCGACTACCCGTACAGCCCGAGATCGGGACCCCGCCGAACGAGCCCGGCATGTCCGCCTGGGCGAGCTCGGTGGCGGCGGACGGCGACGGCCGGGTGATCGTGTTGCACGCCGGTCTGCTGACCCGCTGGGACACCGCGACCGGAGCCATGACGGACGGTCCCGTACCGCTGAGAACCGACCTTTCGACGCAGCAGCATTCGGCCCTGCTGGCGGTCATGTCACCACTGCCGAGGCCGGGGCATCCCGGCGAGGTCGCTGTCGTCGAGCCCAATGGTGAGGTGGAGATCTGGAACATCGACCGGCGGCGGGCGATCGCGACCTTCACGGTCGGCGCGGCGAGAGGTCCGGGCACGCCCGTCTTTGATGTGACCGGGTCTCGCCTCGCCGTCCGATCGAGCAACGAGCAGGTCAAGATCATTGACGTGGATGGGAGTCGGGCCGAGAGCAGCATCCCCGCCGGCCAGATCGACGCGGTGCTCGGCTTCACCCCCGACGGCAGGCTGCTGACCGTGTCCCAATCACTCAAGCCGGTTGCTCAGTTCTGGGATGACAATAGTGGAAAGCTGCTGGCAACCCTGACCCTGGCGGCCAGCCCGACCCGCTGGACCCTGGCCGGTGATCTCCTGTCGCTGTCTGACGCCGAGCAGACCCGTTCGTTGCGGCTGAGGCCCGAGGTGTGGATGGAGCATCTCTGTTCCCTCAACGAGCGCCCTTACGACGGGACCGAGCGGGCCGTGATCAAACGGCACTCAGGTGCGACCGAGCGCCCGTGCGGCTGAGTCGTACGCTGCGCCCAGGGCTTACCGACCCCAGAGGAGTTGCGGGATGACACACGTCGTGGCGATGCCGGTCGACGGAGGCGAGACGGTTCTGATCGAGGTCTCCGACGACCGGACCGGTATCGAGCGGGTCGGTCGGCCCGGCGAGGTCGTGCGCACCGCCGGGGAGACACTCCAGCAGGCGCTCGCACGGGTCCGGCCGGCGGCCGAGGCGGTTCTGGACAGCGTCCGGGGTATGGCGAAGACCCCGGACCGGGTCACCGTCGAGTTCGGTATCAAGCTGACGGCGGAGGCTGGTGTGGTGGTCGCCCGCACGGCTACGGAGGCCAACTTCGCCGTCACCGTCGAGTGGTCGATGCCCGCGACGACTGAGCCCACCGGGTGACGGTGCTGGGCCCAACGCCGGGGACCTCGCGGCAGTCGGGTCCGAAGCCGTCGGACCAGCCCCGCCTCGTCGGCTCACCGACCTACTTGCGCAGCAGGTTGAGGAAGTCGGCGGCTGCCGGGAACGCCCGGTCCTCGGCGAACTCGCCGATGTAGACGACGGCCTCCTCGTCCTGGCCGTAGGAGTAGCCGTCCAGGGCAGGCCCGACCACGAGGATGGTGCCGCCCCGCCGCCAGGCCGCGTACCGCCAGGAGTAGCTACCGATGGCGAGGTACCTGCCCTCGGTCCGGACGTCGCACTCCGGTGGGCCGAGCCGTTCGGCGAACCTGTCGATCGCCGCGTCGAGGTACGCCTCGAACTCCACGCGCCCGGCGCCCCGCTCGCTCGTCCAGCCGGGCTGCGAGCCCCAGAAGTCGTCCGGCCACAGCTCCCCGCCCACCACGTAGTAGTGGACGAAGGGCAGGTAGAGGCCGTAGTCGGTGTAGACGGCATGACCGGCCGGGGTGACGAAGCGCGCCTCGTCGGTCGGCACCCCGTCGGTGGACCAGTCGAGGTTCCGCATCGCCCGGCTGGTGACGGCCGGCTCGTGCCAGGGTAGGTCGGCCAACCCGATGAGCTGATCGGCCAACTTCGCGTCGATCGGGCAGCTGGCGACGCAGTTCTCGATGTCCGTCTCGTCCTCGCCGGACTCTGGCTGGTGATCTTCCGACATGGCCGGGAATTCTTCCGACGCCGGCACCGCCGCGCAAGCACGGGCCGTGACGAGACCGCCGCGTACGTCTGCTCGACTACGCGAATGCGCGGGCTTTCACCTCTCCGTCGAGATCCGTGTGCGGCGGCAAGGGAGGTGGTGACCAGCAAGGCGTAGACCTCGGGTAGTTCGACGTCGTCACGGACGGCACCGGCACTGTTGGCATCAGACGAGGCGCTGGATGCGGACCTTCGGCCGCTCGTTCCTGAGGTGGCCGTGCTTGTGCTGGCGGACCTGCTCGTCCCAGACAGCCTGGTCGTAGTCCGGGTCCGGCGGGATCCACTTGTGCGAGCCGTCGCTGTAGTGGAACTTCTCATCACCGGGTCGCAGGATGCTCATCGAGTCCAGCCGAGGAAGCGGTGATGCAGGTAGCTGGCGGGAACGTGGGCCAGGTCCTGAGTGGCGTCGACGAGATGGGCGGCCAGGTAGAGGGCCAGCGACACCGGGGCTCGGTCGTACTCGGCTCGCAACTCCCAGCGCCGGATCCGGCAAGGCCACTCCCGCGCACACCCGCCGCACGTCCAGGCCGGCTTGACCGGATGGTGCGTCGTCACTCCGGGCCGTCCTGGCTGGGCCACCGGCCGCAGTTGATCGGACGGCCCCGCAAGGACGCCACCCGCCGCCCGACCGGCACCAGCTCAATGCCGCCCACGAAGCCACCGCCGATCCGGCACCGCCCGCGTGGTCTCCTCCACCGGTATTCGATCCGCCTCCGCCTCGGCAAGAAGCCGCCGCTTGGCCGCTTCCCGCTCGGCCGCCTGGATTTGCTCGCCCCGGCCTGCCGCTGGCTCGCCACCCTTACCCGGCATTGCCACCTCCGTCACCGAAACGCGGCAGCGCCCCCTGCGCCATCGCAGTCTCACAATGACGTCGGAGCGTCACCGGTTGCGACGGCACAACATGCGACAGACAGGACACATTGGTGACGACATTCAGGCGACATAGCGCTATCGTGGCGGTCATGGCCGCCCCCAACACCGCGTTGCGCGCTGTCCGTACCGGAATGCGCATGAGCCAAGACGACTTCGCTCGCGCGCTCCAGGCTGCCGGCCACCGCGTCGGCGAACCCAACGACGCCAACAAGAGACTCGTCCAACGATGGGAGTCGGGCGCGATCACCGCGCCGCGCCCCGTCTACGCCCGCGCGCTGGAGGTCGTCACCGGCCTACCCATCTCGCTACTGGGCTTCGCCTCGGTGCCCGGCGAACACGTCATTGACGACGAACGGGGTGGCCACGACCTCACCTCTCCCCTGTCCAGCCTGGCCACGCCGACACCAACGGCCAAGCCCGCCACGGTCCACGGGTCGTACGAAGGTGTTTGGCTCAGCCGCTATCAGTACTACTCCAGCGGCCGGGGGGACTCCTTCGCCGGGCAACACTTCGTCGTGATGCTTCAGCATGGCGACAGGCTGACCGTGCGCAGCCTGCCCGGCTCGGCGGCCTCGTCGCTCTCGATGGACCTGACCGTGGACGGTGCCGTTGTCACAGGCACGTGGGTGGAGCAGACCGACCCCGCCGGCTACTACCGGGGCGCCCGGTATCACGGCGCGGTTCAGCTCCTGGCCGAGCCCACGGGTCGCCGGATAGCCGGAAAGTGGGTTGGATTCGGCAAGGACATGGACGTAAACACCGGCCCGTGGGAGCTTGTCTTCCAAGACGCTTCAACGTCCAAGGCAACGCTCGATCGCTACAACACGTCGGTGACGTGACGCACGTACGGGCGCTGTCGGAACAGCCGGAGTCGGCGGGCAGAAGGACGGTCTTCCGTTGACCCTGGTACGCGGCAAGCTGGGATTCACCGATCCCAGGTCGTTCAGCCTCATCGGCTATCGGCACGGCGGCCACGGGTACGCGTTGTTCCGTGGATTCCCCTCCCTCGCGGAGATCGAGGATGGTCACAGCGACAGCGAGTTCCGGGTGCTCGACATCTGCTTCAGGAACATCGAGCGGATCTCTTGCTGGGCCGGTGGAGGGCCGATCCATCTGCGACACCCCACGGACGAGGAAAAGGACGCCATCCAGGCAAGGATCGGACCGACCCGCAACACGAACATCTACCTGTTGAAGCCGGACTCGATCGAGGACTACGTCGTAGCCAGCGCGGTCTACTGGGCGGAGTACCATCTCGCCCTTACTGCGCCGAGTCCTCTTGTCGCCGAGGACAAGGAAGGCCGGGATACCCATTCGCCGATCGAGCGGCCTGTGCAGTTCGTCGATCAGCCATGGACTCCGTACTCCCTGTCCAACAGCACCGACGCGAAGACCGTCTAACCGGTCGATACGACGGCGGTGGCCGGTCACCCAGAGGGCGACCGGCCACCGTCGCGTCGATCGGTCAGAGCTTCGCCGCACCCGCCTCGGTGGCCTCCTGCACCGCCGAGGTACGACGAACCTCGGCGCGCTGGTCGCCGGCGTCCTCGCGGTCCGGAGCGGCCACCCGCGCCGCCCGGTTGGTGGTCGCCGCCGCCTGGTCACCGGTCACGCCACCACGGATCCGGTTGTTGGCGGCTACCTGGGCGACCGGGTCGTTGCCCGTCACCGTCAACTGGCCGTTGATGATGTTGTCGTCCACCGTGACACCACCGGTGGTGCTGGTGATGCTGACGTCGGCACCCCAGTAGCCACCGGAGGCGCAGCTGTCGAGCCCACCGTTCGGGCCGACCTGCACGCCGCCCAGGTTGCCGGCGAACGTGGCCTTGCCGCGCACCGCGCTGCCGCACACCACGCTGCCGGTGGCGCTATTGAGCACCGACAGCGTGCCGTCGACGAACGAGTCGTGCAGGTCGGTGTAGTAGGTGCCGGTGCTGCTGAGGTTGCGCTCCACCTGGGTGCCCCGGTCGAGCCGGACCTCACCGGCTCCGACCGTGACGTTGCCGGCGACTGTCGACTCCTCCACGAACAGGAAGCTGTCGATCGTCGCGCTGCCCTTCGGCCGCACGGTCACGGTGCCGGTCCGGGCGTCCTTCAGGAAGATCCCGTACCCGCCGGCGGCGAGCACCACCTGACCGTCGACTGTGGTCTGCGTGGCGTCGAGGTAGCCGTCCGCGGAAACCCGTACCTCACCGCTGATCCGGCCCCCGGTCACCACCAGGTTGCCGCCGGCGGCGACGGTGACGTTGCCGGTGATGGTGGTGCCGGTCAGCGCGCAGGACTCGCCGGCCGGCACGTACAGGTCGTTGGGCACTGTCACCGCACCGCCGGTGCCGATGCAGTGGGTGACCAGGTCGGCGTGGGCGGTGGGGGCCACGGTCAGCACCGAGGCGGCGACGACGGCGGTCACGGTGGCCAGCTTGGCGACGGTACGTCCGGGCATCGTGGTACTCCCTGTCGAGAAGATTCGAGGACTCATGCGCCGACGTCCGATCGGGCCGCGGCCCGGACGATGGCGCCCTGCTGTCGCCGGTCGAGCGTTCCGCCGGTCACCAACGCGAGGGTGACCGCCTCGACGTGCCGGACGAATTCGGCGTGGCCGGGGTAGTCGGCGTGTTCGTCGATCAGATCGTTGATGGTGCAGCCGTTGCCGGTGTCGACGTTGCGGACACCGGTGTCGTCACCGTCGATGACCACCGTCGCCCGGGTGTCGGACTCGGGGCAGGCGTCGGTGCCGTCGGCCACCACTGTGAACGTCGTCGACTGCTCGGCGGCGGCGTTACCCGCCTTGTCCGTCGCCCGCACGCGCACCGTGTGCGCTCCGGTGGCGCGAACGGTGACGGGAGCGGAGTACGCGGTCCAGGCGCCGGTGTCCAGCGCGTACTCGACAGTCGCCACGCCCGACTCGGCGTCGGTGGCAGTGACGGTGACCGTCGCTGCGCCGACGTACGCGCCGTCGTCGTTGCGGTCACCGGCCACCGTGGCGGTGACGGTGGGTGGCGTGGTGTCCTCGGCCTGCGGCTCGACGACAGTGAAGTGCGACATCTGCTCGGCCGACGTGTTACCGGCCACGTCGGTGGCCCGGAAGTGCAGCATGTGCATCCCGACAGCGGTCACGACGACCGGGCTCGTGTACGCGGTGAAGGCAGCGCCGTCCAACGAGTATTCGATGGTGGCGACACCGGACCCGGCGTCGGTCGCGGTCAGCGTGGCGGTGGCCGTACCGACGTAGTTGCCGTCGCCGTCGCGGTCGCCGGCCAGTGTGGCCTTCACCTCCGGCGGGGTGGTGTCCTCCTCCCCCGGCTCGACGATCCGGAACGACACCGACCCGACGGTGCTGGTGTTGCCGGCCTGGTCGGTGGCCCGGAACTGCACCGAGTGGTCGCCGATCGCGGTCACCCGAACCGGCTCGGTGTACGGCGCGAAGCTCGTGTCGTCGACCTGGTACTCGACGGTCTCCACACCGGAGTCGGCGTCGGTGGCCGTGACGGTCACCGTGGCCGCGCCGAGGTAGTTGCCGTCGGGGTCCTGGTCACCCGCCACGGTGGCGGCCACCGTCGGCGGTGTGGTGTCGCCACCCCCGCCGCCCTCGGTGACGACCAGTTCGCCGACCATCTGGCTGTGGCCGGGGATCGAGCAGAAGTAGCGGTACCGGCCCGGGGTGAGGGTCACTGTCGCCTGGTGGCGGCCGTTGTTCGCGTCGAACGGACTGGCCAGGATGTTGAGGGTCACGTCGTGGTTGTAGCCCTCGCTGCTGGTGTCGAAGGTCAGCGTGTGCGGCATCCCGATGGTGTTGCCGGTGGCCTCGCTGTTCTCCCAGATGATCGTGGTCTCGCCGGCCACCGCTGTGGTGGGCGCGGACTTGTAGCGGGTGATGTCGCCGTCGGCGGTCCAGGTCAGCACCTGTGCCGCGGCTCGGGGGGCGGCGGAGGCCGGCGTCGCCACCCACGGGGTCACCGTGAGCAGGAGCGCCGCCAGCACTGCCGTTATTCGTCGGGGCATCGTCTCTCCTAGAGTTCCCGTACGCGGACGTTGCGGAACTCGGCCAGGTCGTTGTCACCGTGGTTCTGCAGACCGATGAAGCCGCGCAGGAACTGCCGCAGATCGGTCGGGGGGTCGCCGGCACGCGACGACTGCTTGCCGGGCGTGTTGTCGAACTCGTTGATCACCACGCCGTTGCGGATCATCGTGTAGTGCTGCCCGACGACGCGGATCTCGTAGTCGTTCCACTCGTTCTTCGGCGTCACACCGGCCTGGGCGAGCGGCACCGGGTCGAAGTTGTAGACCGAGCCGGTCTTCTGCGGCTCACCGGTGTCGCCGTCGTAGATCTGGATCTCGTGTCCGCAGTAGATCGCCATCCACGCGGTCGAGGTCCGGGCCGAGCCGACGGTGCCACAGCTGCCCGGCGGGCGTTGCTCCAGAGGGGTTCGCAGGTCCGGGAACCGGATGAAGACGCCGGTGTTGGCCCGGCCGGTGCCCGGTGCGATGTCCTTGAACTGGAGCCGCAGCGAGAAGTCACCGAGTTCCTTGGTGTGCCAGAGCATGCCCAGACCTCCGCTGGGCCGCAGCGAACCGTCCGGCTGGATCGCGAACGATCCGGTCGGCGCCTGCTGCCAAGCGCGCAGCGAGTCGGCGGTGCCGTCGTAGAGCGGCTCGTACCCGGTGTGCCCGTCCCGGCCGATCTCGGACGCGGCGGCCAACCGGGTCAGGGTGCCGGCCTCCCGGGCGTTGAGCAGGTCGTCGTCCTGCAACGCCTGGGCCACCGCCTTGACGTGCCGGACGAAACCGTCGTGGTCGGACCAGGTGCTCTCGTCGTCGATCAGGTCGTTGGCCGTGCAGCCCTGCCCGACGGTGCGACTGGGCACGCCCGTGTCGGTGTCACCGAGCCAGACGTTCTGCCGGTCGTCCGGCACCGCGCAGCCCACCGTGACAGTGCTCTGCACCGTCGCCGTCTCACCGTCGGCGTACGTGACGGTCAGCTTCGCGGTGTAGGTGCCGACTGTGGCGTACGTGTGCCGGGGGTTCGCCTCGGTCGACGTGGCACCGTCGCCGAACTCCCACCGGTGGCTGACACCGCCGGAACGCGCGCCGTCGAAGGCGATGGTCAGGGGCTTGTTCTGCACGGCGACGGAGTTCGCCGCCGGTACGGGGGTGGGTGCGCCACCGGTGTAGGTGATCCGGATCAGCTTCTGGTTGGGGTGCAGGCTGAAGAACCCGCCGCCGTAGTCCAGCAGGTAGAGCGCGCCGTCCGGGCCGAACTTGGCGTCCATCCAGCTCTGCAGCCGCGTGTCGCCGTTGCCGCCCGGGATGATGGCCCGCAGCGATTCGGCGTACACCGGTGGGGCGGCCTGCGGCACACCGGCCGGGTCGACAGTCACCGCGACCCGGTTGGCCGCGTTCGACTGGTCGCCGATGAACCACTTGCCGTCCCAGTGCTCCGGCCACGCCACGCCGCTGGCGGTGTCGACGAGGCTGCGGTGGTACGTCGGGCCGGACATGATGGCCTGCCCGCCGCCACGCAGGTACGGCTGGGTGTAGGTGGCGTCGGCCGCGACGTAGGTCGGGAGGCCGCTGCCGTCGGTGCGCTCCGGGAACACCGGGCCGCCGCCGTCGGGTGAATACCAGATCATGTTGTCCCGGGCGGCCGGGATGTCCACCAGTCCGGTGTTGCGGGGCGACTCGTTCTTCAGGTTGTCGCAGTCGTACCAGCCGGTCAGGACCGTCGCGTCGGTGTTGCTGCGGTCCCGGTACGGCTGCCGGTTGCCCATGCAGTACGGCCAGCCCTGGTTACCGGCGGAGGTGATGATGGTGGCGGTCTCGTACTTGGCCGGGCCCAGGGTGGGGCTGGGCGACGAGGCGTCCGGGCCGACCCAGCCGGCGGTCAGCCACTGGTGCACCGGATCGATCTGCAGGCGGGCGATGTTCCGGACGCCCATCACGTAGATCTCCGGGCGGGTCTTCTCGGTGCCCGGCGGGAACAGGTTCCCCTCGGGAATGGTGTACGTGCCGTCCGCCTCCGGGTGGATCCGGATGATCTTTCCAGCGAGGTCGTTGGTGTTACCCGACGTACGGCGGGCGTCCTGGAACGAGATCCCCTCGTATTCCTGGGTCCAGTTGTTGCCGGCGTAGCCCTGCGACCCCTCGGAGGAGTTGTTGTCGCCGGAGCCGACGTAGAGGTTGCCCTTGGCGTCGAACGCCATGCCGCCGCCGGCGTGGCAGCAGCTGTGGATCTGCACCGGGAACTGGAGCAGATCCTTGCGGGTGCTCTGGTCGACGGTCTGCGCCTGCCGGTCGTAGGTGAACCGGGAGACCGTTCGCTGCCCGACGCGCTTCACCCGGTCGACCGAGTCGTGCGGCATCCAGTAGACGTAGAGCCAGCCGTTCTCGGCGAACTTCGGGTCGGGCACGATGCCGAGCAGGCCCTCCTCGTTCTTCACCAACTCGGAGCCGCTGCCCCGGTTGCCCATCACCTCCAGGGTCGTGAGCAGCTTGACCTGCTTGGTCCGCGGGTCCCACGAGTGGATGGTGCCGCAGCCCTTGCCGACGTTCGGGTTGTTCCAGTCCGCGATCGGGCCGCTCGGGCAGGCGGCCTTGCCGACGTAGAAGACAGTGCCGTCCGGCGCGATGGTGAGCCCGTGCGGCTCGCCGATCTGGTCGAGCTGCCCGGTCTGGTTGGCGGCGGTGAGCCGCTCCACCTTGTAGTTCGCGGCGATCGTGGCCTGGCAGTCACCGCGTACGCGGCCGGTGGTCCAGTTCAGCGCCCCGGTGAGGTGGGTGCGGAAGGCCTCCTCACCGTAGCTGCCCTCGGTGTGGCCCATGCCGGTGTAGAACGACCGGCCGCCGTCGTAGTCCCGGCACCAGGAGACCGGGTGGAACGGGCCGTTGGCGGCCGCCCCCGCGTTGTAGTGCCGTTCCTCGACCTGGGCGAGGGTGTGCACGGTGCCGATCGGGTTCGGGTCCCAGTTCTCCCACCGGTCGGAACGGGTGATGGTCAGCGGCAGCGACGCCGTGGCCGGGTGTTTGCGGTCCAGGATGTTCACCACCGCGCGGTTCACGGCGGGAGGCTCCGGGGCGGTGGTGCTGCCGGTGAACAGGCGCAGGTCGGCCAACTGGGTCAGTGGCTCCCCGCTGTTCGCGGTGATGTTCAGGCGGTAGCGGGTGAACTCCTGCGGGGTGGCGATGTCGAACCGGCGGGTCTGGAACCGGTCGGGGAAGGCCTGGCCGGTGCGCCGGTCCAGGTCGGACCAGTTCTGACCGTCGGTGGAGCCCTGCAGGGTCCAGTCCTTCGGGTCGCGGCCGGAGGAGTCGTTGGCCGACGTCAACGCGTACCCGGTCACCCGCTTGGCGGCGGCCAGCTCGTAGGCCACCCAGCCGGTCGGGGTGCGGACCAGCCACTTGGTGTTGGCGTCGCCGTCGGTCAGCTTTTCCTTGGTCTCGTTCGGGGGGTTCTCGCCGCTGGCGGTCACCCGGGCCACCGGCTCGGCCACCGGGATGGCGCCGGCCGGGCGGGTGCCGATCAGGCCGGTGAACCAGGTCGAGTCGACCTGGGCGCGCGCCGCGTCGGCGATGCCGACGAAGCCGCCGCCGGCCTTCATGTAGCTCTGCAGCGCCGACTCCTGGTCGCGGTTGAGCGCGGCGCCCGTCGCGGAAAGGAAGACCACGCTGCGGTACGCGGACAGCCCTGCCGTGGTGAACACGCCGGGGTCCGTGGTGGCCGTGACATCGATGTCATGACCGGCACCAAGCTGTTTGATGGTGTCCACCGCGCGGGCCACCGGGTCCTGCTGCTCGGCCACCGGCCCGTGGAACACGAGGACAGCTGTCCTCTGTGGTTGCGCCGCCTGCGGGGCGGCTGCCGGTCGCGGCGCGGCTGCTGCCGTCGTCGCGGGAATCAGTGTCGCGATGGCGGCTGCCGCCGCGAGGGCTCGTCGTATCGTCCTGGTCATCCCCGTCCCCACTTTCGGTCAGCTTCCGTGCGTGTGGGTGTGGCCCTGGAACCGGTGGATCGCCTCCTCGGCGCCCGGTGGCATGCTGCCGTCGGCGTTGCGCACCAGGAAGATCCCGGCCATGCCGCCGTCGGAGTGCGTCTGCACGTGGCAGTGGTACATCCACGCCCCTGGTCCGACGCCCTCGCCGGCCAGCACCTGGAAACCGAACGAACTGCCCGGGTTGAGGTCCTTGTTGTCGACGACCAGGCTGGGGTCGCTCGGCCCCTCCAACATCCCGGTGCGGTTGTCGGCCCACCGGTGGGCGTGCAGGTGGAAGGTGTGGAACAGGTTGCCGTGCCCGATGGCGATCCACTCGACGCGCTCGCCCAGGTTCGCCTCGAACATCGGGGTCGCCGGGGCCATCTTGTTGTTGATCATCATGTCGTGGAACACGGCCGTGAACTGCTTCGACGGCAGGATGTCGCCGCGCCGCCGGACGATCAGCGCTCCGTACAGGCCCTTGGCGACACCGCCGGTGCCGTGGTCGGTGCCCATCGCGTGGTCGTGGTAGTGCCAGTAGCCGGCACTGCCCGGCATGTACCGCCGGCCGGCGGCGGCCACCATCTCGTGGGAGCGCCAGACGTACGTCCGCGTCTCGCCGGGGTTGTTGAACGAGGCGTTGAACGGGCTGCCGTCGGAGTCGGTGCTGTAGTCCACCCCGTGCGGGTGGATGGACAGCCGCTGCGTGGTGGTGTTGACCAGGGTGATCTCCAGGGTGTCACCCTCGTACATCTCCAGGATCGGCCCCGGGACGGTGGCCTGCCCGGGTGCCAGGCCGTAGCCGAACAGGTTGCCCGGCAGCTGCTCGGCGTAGATAGTGATCTTCTTGGTGACGCCCGCGGCGGCCCGCGCGGGGCTGCCCCCGAACGCGGCGCCGATCGCGGGGGCGGACGCGCCCAACGCTCCGGCGGCGAGCGCTCCGCTGGCGATCAGCGATCTGCGGGAGAGGTGGCGGTGGGGGCCACCAGCGTGATCGTCCATGGGTCTCCGTTCCCAACCGGGCGAAGACGCGACGAGGGCAGGGTGCATCGACCCGAGCACGGGGGCGGTAGCACGACTGAGGATGAGGCTCGTCGCGAACTTTGCTCGGAAGGCTCAGAACTTTCGGTGGATGACAGCAACTTATGTAATCCATCGACGAAAGTACAGGTCTGATTGCAAAAAGATTACCTTGACATCACGACGGCCGTCGATTGACATGAAGCTGACACGCTACCGCCGTCCGCGGCGCGAGGCGGTGGTCCGCCACTTCACGGCCGTGCTCGCCCGTCAGCCGCTGTGGCTGGCCGCCGACTCGATGTGCTGTTGAGCGATATACCTCAGGGTCATTTTTATGACTCTGAGGTATATCGCTGCCTGCCGTGACCGCTCCGACGGCGGTTACCGACGGTCACCTAAGTCCGTCGGCTGCGCCGACCGCCCGAGCCCGGTCGGGAGCTACTCGGTGACGTGGGTCGGGTCGAGGACCCGGGAGAGGAACGCGCGGGTCCGCTCGTGCTTCGGTGCGCCGAGCACCTCCTGCGGCGGTCCCTGCTCGACCACCACCCCACCGTCCATGAAGACGACCCGGTCGGCGACGTCGCGGGCGAACGCCATCTCGTGCGTCACCACCATCATCGTCATGCCGTCCTCGGCCAGCTTGCGCATGACGGTGAGCACGTCGCCCACCAGCTCCGGGTCGAGCGCGGAGGTCGGCTCGTCGAAGAGCATCAGCTTCGGCTCCATCGACAGCGACCGGGCGATCGCCGCCCGCTGCTGCTGCCCGCCGGAGAGTTGCGCCGGGAAGGCGTCGGCCTTGTCGCTCAGCCCGACCCGGTCCAGGTTGAGCCGAGCGATCCGCTCGGCCTCGGCACGGCCACGCCGCAGCACCCGGCGCTGAGCGATGGTGAGGTTGTTCAGCACGGTTAGGTGCGGGAACAGGTTGAACGACTGGAAGACCATGCCGATGCTGCGGCGGGCCGCGTCGATCTCGACGTCCGGGTCGGTCATCTCGACCCCGTTCACCCAGATCCGCCCGGCCGTCGGCTCCTCCAACAGGTCGACGCAACGCAGCAGCGTCGACTTGCCGGACCCGGACGGGCCGATGACGCAGACCACCTCGCCCTGGCCGACCTCGAAGTCGATGCCCTTGAGCACCTCGAGCGGACCGAAGGACTTGTGCAGGTCGCGGATCTCGACGGCAGGTCGGGACGGGGTCGTCGTCATGGGGTCACCGGGCCTTGGCGTAGCGGAGTTCGAGGCGACGTACCACCTGGGACAGGGGCAGGGTGATGATCAGGTAGGCGAGGCCCGCCACCAGCAGCGGGGTGGCGTTCACCCGGTCGTTGAGCATGTCCCGACCGAACTTGGTGATCTCGATGGTCTGCGCCGTCACGCCCAGCACGTAGGCCAGCGACGAGTCCTTGGTGAGCAGGATGAGTTCGTTCGTCAGCGGTGGGATGACGATCCGGAACGCCTGCGGGATGACGATCGTGCGCATCGCGGTGAAGTGCGACATGCCGAGGGTGCGCGCCGCCTCCATCTGGCCCTTGGGGACGGCCTGGATGCCGGCGCGGATGGTCTCGGCCATGTAGGCCGCGGCGGTCAACCCGAGGCCGATCGCAATCGACCCGAACACGCCACCCGGGATCTCCCGCTCCGGGAAGGCGATCGGGATGCCGTAGCCGACGAGGAAGAGCACCAGCAGCGCGGGCAGGCCCCGGAACAGCTCGATGTACGCCGTCGCCACCCAGCGGTACGGCGCCACCCGGGACAGCCGCATCAGGGCGAGGACGGTGCCGAACACGAGGCCGAAAGCGAACGCGCCGAGCGTGTAGAGGACGGTGTTGCGCAGCGCGACGGTGATGATCGTCGGGAACATCGACGTGATGATGTCGACGCGGAAGAACGCGTCGGCCAACCGGCCCCAGTCCGCGGCGAAGGCCACCGCGGCGATGACGGCGATGAAGACCAGGTACTGGATCCCGAGGGACAGCCGCTCCCGCTGGCGGCGTCGCAGCTTCACGTTGGCTCGTTGCCTTCCCGGAGTTACCGACACGGAGGGCGCGCGGGACGCGCGCCCTCCGGCACTACACGTGTGTGATCAGGCGCTCGGCCGCTTGCCGATCCACTTCTCGTAGATCGTGTCGTACGTGCCGTCCTGCTTGGCCTTGGCCAGCACCTCGTTGATCTTCTTGAGCAACTCCGGGTTGGCGGCCTTCTTCACGGGGAAGCCGTACTGCTCGCCGGTGTTGAACTCGGCGGCCACCTCGAACCCGCCCGGGTTCTTCTTCAGGTACTCGGTCCAGACCGGCAGGTCGTTGACGGCGGCCTCGACCTGGCCGTTGGAGACAGCCTGCTGCAGGGCGGCGAGGTCCTCGAACTCGACGAGCTGCAGGCCCTTCTCCGCCTCGAACTTCTTGGCGTAGTCACGACCCGTGGTGGCCGCCTGGACGCCCAGCTTCTTGCCCTTGAGGTCGTCGAGAGACTTGTACGCCTTGCCGGTCTTCACCAGCAGCGCCTGGGTGGCATCGAAGTACGGGTCGGAGAAGTCCAGGACCTTCTTGCGCTCGTCGGTGATCGTCATGCCGGCGGCGGCCGCGTCGCACTTACCGGTGTTCAGGTCCTGACCGGACTTGATCCCCTCGAACGGGGTGTCGACGATCGTCTGCTCGACGCCCAACTCCTTGGCCACCAGGTCCATGATCTCGACGTCGAAGCCGGTCACCGTGCCGCTGGCGTCCTTCGACTGGAACGGCGGGTACGGCAGGTGGGTGCAGACGGTCAGCTTGCCCGCCGTGACCAGCTTGACCCCGCTCGCCTGGACCTCGCTGTCGTCCTTCTTGGCGCACCCCGCGGTCACCGCGAGGGCGGCGATCGCCACGACGAGACCGGCCTGACGCACGGCGCTTGGGAACCTCACGGCTGTGTCCCTCCGATTCGGCTTCCATCGCATAGAAAGCCAATCTGGTTCATAGACTTTGCGATTAGCGACCGTACCCGATCCAGCGAGCCGCCCCCAAGATCACGCCGGGGCCGCCGTGCCGACGCGGCACGACGGCCCCCGTCGGCAAACCCGACAGACATGCCGCAACGGGTCTCAGCCGCCGGTCCCCTCGGCCGCGCCGTCCGGGGTGAGCGCCCCTTCATGGGGGTCTGTGTCCAGGAACACGTGCTGGTGGCCGTGGCCGGCGTCGATGCTGATCTGGTCGAGCTGGGTCGCCGCAACCGACCAGACCGTGGCCGCCTCGGCCGCCTGCCGCGTGCTGATGTCCAGCAGGGCCGCCTGGTGGGCGGCGGGGACACCGGCCGCCAGGGCGTAGGTGTCGACGGCGAGTGACGCCTGCTGCACCGCACCGCGCAGACCACCCCGGGCCACGTTCGTGGCGGTCGTCCCCGAGGGCGGGTCGGCGAACGGCTCGGCGGCCTTGCGCATGGTCTCCTGCCAGGTACGCGCCCGACCCGCATCCGGCGCCCGCCCGGCGGACTTCTCCTCCTTGACGGCGGCCAGGACGGGGGCGATCTGGTCGCGGACGCGGCGGGCCGTCTCGATCAGCTCGACGATCTGCTGGGCGTCCCGTTTCGCGTCGGCTTCCTGGATGCTCGCGATGGTCTCCGCAGTGGCGTCCGGGCGGCCCACCTGGTAGCCGACGAGGCCGCCGAGCAGCGCGGTGACCAGTGCGATGGCCCCCGCCACCGCCACGATGCGCGCTGTGCGACGACGACGATCATCGGGCTTCTCGGACAGGTACGAGGGCCGGCCGGTGCGACGCGCCATCGCATCTCCTCACATCGATGGTCTGGGGGCCACAGGGTAGCCGTCCTTCGGGACACCGGTCGATAGCCGGCAACGGATCGGCACGACAATCCGGCACCTGCGGGCGCAGCCCGCCCGGTTGCCGCAGCCACCACCACTGAAGAGGTTCGCCTCGGACTTTTGTCCTCTTTCATGCCTTTTGTCGTCATTGTCGGCATATCGTGTCCCTTGCGTGACAGCCCCCGCCAGATCACCTCTGTTCGACCGGCGGCTGCACAACGGCGACGGCCGGTCAGATCACCGGTGCGCCACTGTCACGACCCAGGACAGCCACAAGCGTCGCACCGAGGAGGACACATTGAGAGATTCGAGCAGCCGAGGAACCCGTCGCAAGCTCAAGGCGATTCTGGCCGGAGGGATCGCCCTCGGCCTCGGAGCGACGATCACCCTCGCCGCCTGGAACGACTCGGAGTACGCGACAGGCACGTTCACCGCGGGCACCTTCAGCATGGAGGGCAGCACGAACGGCACCACCTACGCGGAACACCCCACGGCTGGCACGGCGGCAGCACTGGTCTTCAGCACCGGCTTCGACGACATCAGCCCCGGTGACGTAGTCGCCGCACCGTTCGCCGTCCGCCTGACCGCGGCGACGACGTACGACGCCACAGTCACCGTGGCATCGGCCACCCCCGCTCCACCCGGCTTCGTCGGCCTCACCTACGGGATCGCGACCGTCCCCGCCTTCGCCAACTGCAGCGCGACGCCCACGACACCGACCTGGATCGTGGCACAGGGCACGCCGCTCAACTCGGTCGCCGGAGCGGTGCCGTTCAACCTGACGCAGGGCACCCCTCCCACGACTCCGGGCGCTGCGGTGAACCTCTGCTTCGTCGTCACGGCGGGACCCACGCTGGTGCAGGGCACATCGGTTACGGAAACCTGGCAACTCCTGGCCGAATCCGTATAGGTGGCGGCCGTGGTCAACCGTCGGACACCGGCCGGGACACCACGGCTCCGCCGGACCCGTGCCGTACTCGCCGGCGCGCTCGTTCTCGGCCTGGGAACGACGTCCACGCTCGCCGCGTGGACCGACAGCGAGTACGGCACCGGGTCGTTCGGCGCCAGCATCTTCGGCACCGAATCGCAGACCGCGTCCAGCACCTGGGCCAGCCACACTCCGGCGGCCAATGCCGCCACGTTGGCGTTCAACGCGACGGCGATGTCCCCCACGGTGTCCTTCTACGCCTTCCTCGACATCCGCACGACCGCGACGACGACCGTCGGTGGCGCGGTGGCGCTCACCAGTTCGTCGAACAACTCCGGCGCTCTCCTGCCCGCCCTCGAGTACCGCGCGGTGCGGACCGCCACCACCAGCACCACCTGCGCTGCCGCCGCCTTCACCGGCACGCCCACGTGGATCGTCGGGCCCAGCTACTCGGCGATCACCTCGGTGCCCGGTTCGCCGGTCTCCTCCGCCATCACCGTGCCGAGCGGCGCTACACCGCAGCTGCGGTTCTGCTTCGAGGTGCGGATCCAGTCCGGTGCCAGTAACGCGTACCAGGGCACGAGCGGCACCGTCACCTGGGAATTCACTGCCACGTCTACGTAAGGATCTTCACATGGTGGGACGCGCGCGTCGACGGCAGAGCCGCCTCGGCCGGGTCGGCGACCTGGTGCTGACCGTGCTCGCCGTCGGCGGGACGGTGTGCGTCGTCCTCGTCCCGCTGGCGTTCTTCTTCGACATCACGCTCATCCTGTTCAAGACCGGATCGATGAGCCCGACCATCCCGGCCGGATCACTGGCCGTGGTACGGGAGATTCCCGCGTCCGAGGTGAGCGTGGGAGACGTCGTCACCGTCGATCGCACGCCACTGCCGCCGATCACCCACCGCGTCGTCGACGTCGCCAACGGCGGCGGACCCTCCCGCCTGCTCACCCTGCGCGGGGACGCGAACCAGGCCAACGACGCCGCGCCGTACGCGGTGACCACCGTACGGCTCGTCGAGTGGTCGGTGCCCCGGCTCGGCTACGCGGTGCGCAGCGTGTCCAACGTGTACGCGATGAGCGCCATCACGATCGGGACCGCCGGGATCGTCACCTGGGCGTTCTGGCCACGTGGCGGAGAGCCGCCGACCCGGCGTCGCGGAGCGTCGCCTCGCCGTGGACCGGGCTCATCGGGGCCGGACAACGCGGGCCCAGGTACCGGGGTCGACACCCCGCCGAGCCGCACGGCGGCGCACGACGACTCGATCCTGAGGCGCATGTTCGTTCTGGCGGCTGTGCTGCCGGGCGTCACCGCGGCCGTCCTGGCGACGCCCGGTCAGGCACGCGCGGACACGTCCGAAGACGTCATTCGGAGCCAGTACCTCACCCTGATCTCGATCGGCGACCAGGATCGGATGACGAACCTCGCGCCGGACGAGCCGGTGCCGTGGCAGGTGGGCGTCACGGCACATACGCGGCAGCCGGGCGCGGTGAGCATCGCCCTGTCGGCGCTGGGACCACTCGCCGTCGATCCGGACGGACTCCAGGTCATGGTCGCCGTCTGCGCCATGCGGTGGGTGCGGGGTGCCTGCCCGAGCGGCCAGGCGGAGCAGGTCCTCGCCTACGGCCCCGCCGCGAGGCTGGCCGCACACCCGGTCACCATCAGCGCGATGCGCGCCGACCAGCAACGGTGGGTGCTCGTCACCGCCGGCCTGCTCGCCAGATCCGCCGTCTCGGGATCGGCGGATCTGGTCCTCACCGCGACCGGATTCGGCGACCGGGCATCGACGGGAGGCACTGTCGGCCCGCTTCCCCGTACCGGCACCAACCTGTGGACACCGGTGCTCGCCGGCGCCGGGGTGCTCCTCGCCGGGCTGCTGCTCATCCTCGCCACCCGCAGACACCGGGCCAGAGTCGAGCAACAGTGACGCTCCCGTGGATCCCGGATGCGCCAGCGCGGGAGAAGACCCGCCGTGTTCGGCGGCGCCGGCTCGCGGGTGCTGTCGCCCTGCTGCTCACCGGCACTGTGGTCGTACTCCCACCAGCACAGTCAACGATGGCGGCGTGGACCGACACCGAGTACGGGACCGGTTCCCTGCAGGCCGGCACGGTCAGCCCACCGACCAATCTTCAGTGCACAGCAGGCCTGGCCACCCCGCCGACATTCACCTGGAGCCTGCCCGTCGGCGGGCTCACCCGCAGCGGCTTCACCTGGTCGCTGTCGGGCGGCTTCTCCGGCGGCGGCACTCTCGCCGCCACGGCCACCTCGGTCACTGTGCCCGGCGCGTTGCTCAGCGTCGGAAGCGGCACCTTCCAACTGGTCGCGAACGGCCCCGGAGGGTGGACGTCGACACCGGTCACCGGCACGATCGGCATGCTGACTGTGCTGCTCTACTCCTGCAGCGTGCCGTAGGTCCTAGACCGGGTAGCCCCACTCGGCAAGTGGCTTCTCCAGCGACCGTTCGATAGCGGCGAGCTGCGCCGGACTGAGTTCGTCGCGGTACGCCGCAGCCCGGCCCGCCGGGAAGTCGTACCGGGAGAATCCCTTCTCGAACGCTGGCGACCAGTGCAGCCCCAGGAAGTCGAGCATCCGGCCGACCTGTTCGCGGGGCTGCTCGACCAGGTCCTCGTAGCGCACGTCGAGCCACTGCTCGGCGGGATGACGCAGGCGGGCCTGCGCGAACGCCTCCATCAGCATCTTCCAGCCGAGCGCGGCGAGGACCTGGAAGGACCGGCCCGACTCGAACCACTCCTCCCGCAGGTCCGACGGGAGCGGGCCGAAGATCCAGTTGTCGGGGCCCCGCCAGCCGTCCCACCAGCCCATCTGGAGCCAGGAGTTGGCCACCGCCCGGCCGTCGCGCACCACGTTGACGACCCGCAGGTCCGGGTACGCGGCGTGCAGCAGGCCGGTGCGCGGCCAACCGGTGACGTGCTGCACCAGGTGCTGGCAGCCCTGGCGGGCGATCCGCTCGTCGAAGAAGGTCCGCAGCCGGCGGGCCACGAACGGCGTCAGGTCCTCGGCCACCAGGTCCCGGCACGGGCGGGAGAAGCCACCGAGCACCTGCCTGTCGAGCAGGTGGTACGCCTCCGACGGCGCCACCCGCAGCCGCCCCCGCTCCAGCAACCGTCGGCTGTGTCGCAGCGAGGTCATGCCCGCCGGGCGGGGTGCCGAACGCCGGTAGAGCGTCCCGTTGAACCGGCCCTTGAGGTTGAGCCGGGCGAGCTTGTCGTCGAGGCCGGAGACGAAACCGACAGCGGGATGCCGGGAGAGCAACTCCTGGACCAGGGTCGAGCCGCAGCGACCGGTGCCCACCACCAGTGAGAGCATCGTTCAGCCTTCCTGCCGGGTAGCGGGTGACGAGGGAACGGCCGGCTCCGGACGGGACGTGGCGGCGGGAGGCGTGACCGTCCGGCGGCGCAACGGGTAGCCGAACCGGGACAGGGCCAGCCCGGTCAGCCCGGTGACCACCGCGTACGCGCGGGTGGACAGCCCGGTCAGCCACTCGGTGTCGGCGACCACGGGGACCAGCCCGGTGCGGTGCCGCGAGGGGTTGCCGGCAACCGAGTGGGTGGGTGCCAGTCGTGCCGTGCCCGGTGCCGGGAAGGGCAGGTCGTCCGCTGTCGCGCCGGCGAACCGGACGATCCGTGCGGTGGTGCCGGCCGGGTCGGCGACGAAGTCCTCGTACCGCACCCGCAGGTAACGGCCGTCCGCGGGCCGGCGGCCCCACAGTCGGACGGTGGCGGTGTTCCACACCAGCCAGAGCACCGCGGCCTTCCAGACCGGTGGCCGGCTCATCAACCGGTCGTCCGCGCGCCCGTCCAGTGGGCGTCGCCGACGCCAGGAGTAGGCGGTGGCCCGCGGGTCGCGGACCACGTGCAGGACGTACAGGTCGATGCCGGGCAGGGAGCCCAGCAGAGCGCCGTACGGAGGCAGCTTGGAGGAGTCGACGATGACCCCGCCGGGCCGGTCGGCGAGGGCGTGTTCGGCGATCGAGGCGTACAGCCGGGCCAGGTGGGTGTCGTCGGTGTGAGCCGGGACCGGCCGTCGACCGCGACGCCGTCGGCGCAGCAGTGCGGGCAACCCGCGCATCCGCAGCCGCCCGGCCAGCCGGTCGGCGATCCCGGCCGGGTCGGCTCCGGCCAGGTCGGCGCGCACCCGCGTCCACAGCGGGCAGTCGGCCAACGGCACCCCGCAGCCGCACTGCCGGTTCTCCAGGATGCCCCGCCGCCACAGGTAGCGCAGCTCACCCGCGGCGAAGAAGCCCGGGACCTGCCCCAGGACGGTGGTGATCAGCGTGCTGCCGCTGCGACCGCTGCCGGCGAGGTAGAGCACTCGGACCGCGCTCACCGAGCCGCTCCCCCACCGGCCGTCGCGCGGCCTACGCGTCGCCGGGTCGGCAGCGCCTCGGCGGCCTCCGCGTAGAGCGCGCGGATCCGGGCCAGGTGCAGGTCGGGGGCGAACTGTCGGGCGACCTTCGCCCGGCCGGCCTGCCCCATCCGGTACGCCCGTTCGGGGTCGGCCAGCAGCGCGTTCAGCGCGGCGGCGAGGTCGGTGGGCCGGTCCGCCCCGACGATGCTGCCGTCCACTGTGGGGTCCACCAGCTCGGGGAGACCACCGAGGTCGCTGGCGACCACCGGGACACCGCAGGCGAACGCCTCCAGCACCGCCATCGGCTGGTTCTCGTGCCACCGTGAGGGAACGGCGACCACCGCTGCCGACCGGATCAGCTCGTGCAGGCGCGGCTTGTCCAGGCGGCCGTGGAACCGGATCCGGCCGGGCGCGCGGCGCGCGGCGAGCGCCTCCAGGTCGGGTCGGGCCGGGCCGTCCCCGGCGACGTCGACGGCGACTCCGTCCGGCAGTGCGGCCACCGCCTCGACCAGCACGTCGACGCCCTTCTCCGCAGCCAGCCGGCCGGCGAAGACGACACCGCCGCCGGGCGTCTGCTTGGTGGCGATGCCGCCCAGGTCGACGAAGTGGTTCACCACCCGCAGCCGGTCCGGGTACACGCCGGCGCGACGCATCACGTCGGCCAGGAACTCGCTCGGGCTGACGAAGACCTGCACCGGGTCGTACGCGTCGAACTGCCGGTGCAACCACGACTCGACGGCGAGCAGGCCACTGCGCGACAGCGATCCGTCCTTGCAGCGGCGGCGGGCCGCCTGCAGGGGGCCTCCGGTGACGCAGGCCTGGCAGGGGCGGCCCCGATCCAGCAGTTGGTAGCTCGGGCAGGCGAGCTTGTAGTCGTGCAGGGTCAACACGCACGGCACGCCGGCCGACCGCGCCGCCGCGAGCACCGACGGCGAGAGCTGATGGTAGATGTTGTGCAGGTGCAGCACGTCCGGGTGGAAGTCGTCGATCACCTGAGCCAGGCCCCGGCGGCTCGTCGGTGACCACAGCATCCGACCGACGGCCGTCGCGCGCGGTCGGAGCCCGCTCGGCGCCGGCTCCAGCTCCACTTCGGTCGGAAACCGCTGCTCGTACGGGAGCGGCGACTCGTTCTCCGGGTGGCTCATGCCGAAGTAGGCGACCGTGTCCCCCGCCGCCCGCTGCAGGTCGGCGAGGTCGAGCAGGTAACCCTCCGCGCCGCCACGGCGGTAGAGGAACTTGTTCACATGCAGCACGCGCATCGACTCGGCCTGCTCACGTCGATCGGGCGAACCAGGCCCGGAGGTGACGACCGGGGTCTGCCCGCCCCGGCCAGGGCCCACCGTATGCAGGGCGGGTCTACGAGTCCAGTTCACCTATGGCATGTACCTGAACGGTTGATCTTCGTATGCCCGTGCGGCCCGCGCCCTGGCTTCCCTCCATGATCTCCGGATAGCCTGGCTGCGCCGCCGGTCGTCCCCGTTTCCCAGCGCGCCGGACCGGCGCCCGACCGAGGAGGACCGTGGCAGCCGACGACGAGATCTCCACAGTCGCGTACACCGCGCGCCGGATCAGGCGGCATCTGCGCTGGGCGCGCACCGAGGGGATCGGGCGGCTGGTCGAGGAGGACCGCCTCGACCCCGTCGAGCGGGTCCGCACCGCACTGGCAAAACGACGCTGGCGGCAGCGGGCCGGCCGGGCGCCCGGCTCGGCGATGCCGGTCTACCTGGTCGGTCTGCAACGATCCGGCACGAACATGCTGGTCCGTGGCCTCGACGCGGCCCCCGAGGTAGAGGTCCGCAACGAGAACGACAGCACCCTCTTCCACCGCTTCCAGCTGCGCCCGGACGCGGTGCTGACCGCCGCGATCCAGCGCAGCCGGCACGCGTACGTCCTGGTCAAGCCCCTCTGCGAGAGCCACCGCGTGGACGAGTTGCTGGCCCTGCCGGGGTCGACGCCCGGCCGCGCGCTCTGGGTCTACCGCGACGTCGACGACCGGGCCCGCTCCGAGGTCGCCAAGTTCGGTGACGCCAACCTGCGGGCGCTGCGCGCCATCGCCGACGGCAGCATCGGCCGGCGGTGGCAGGGGCAGCGCCTCGACGCCGACGCCGTCGAGCTGATCCGGGCGCACGACCCACAGAGGTTGGACCCGCACAGCGGCGCGGCCCTCTTCTGGTACGTCCGCAACTCGCTCGTCTTCCAGCTCGGCCTGGACCAGCGCGCCGACGTGCTGCTCTGCCGCTACGACACGGTCGTCGCGGAGCCGGAGGCGCAGCTGCGGCGGCTGTGCGCGTTCCTCGACTTCCCCTACCGGCCGGGGCTGCACGCGCACATCGCTCCGCGCCGATTCCACGACGGCACAGCGGGCCACCAGCAGTTACCGATCGACAGGCGCGTGCGGGCTCTCTGCGACGAGCTGACCGACCGGCTCGACAGGTGCGCGGCCGACGCCCGGTCCGAGACGAAGGCGGCCGACCGTGGCTGAACCAGTGACCAGTACCGCACCGATCTTCCTGGTCGGATGTCAACGCTCCGGCACGACGATGGTGCGCCTCGTCCTGGACTCCCACTCCAGCATCAGCTGCGGCCCGGAGACCCGGTTCCTGCCCGACCTGCGACGGATCGTCGGGCGGGACTGGGAACGGTTGGCCCGCTTCGGGTTCCCCCGCGAGGACTGGCTACGCCGGATCCGGGACTTCTTCGGCGGCGTCCACGCCGACTATGCCGCCGCGCGGGGCAAGACCCGGTGGGCCGACAAGACCCCGCTGTACGCGATGTCACTCGACTTCGTCACCGAGGTCTTCCCGGACGCCCAGATCGTGCACCTCATCCGGGACGGCCGCGACGTCGTGGTCTCGCACCGCAAACGGTTCGGCTACTGGTCCGCCGTCAAGTGCGTGGTGAAGTGGCCGCGCTACATCCGCGCCGCGCGGGCCGTCGGCGCCACCCTGCCCCCGGACCGCTACTACGAGCTGCGGTACGAGCAGGCGGTGACCGAGCCGGAGAAGACGATGCGGGGTCTCTTCGAGTTCCTCGGCGAACCGTGGGAGGACGGCATCCTCGACTACGACAGCAAGCAGCACGACGTGGCGCAGAAGTACACCACCGAGGCGGAGAAACGGCGGGCCGCCGCGAGCGTGACCGAACCGATCTACGGCTCCCGGGTCGGCACCTACCGCCGTGAGCTCGACCCGTTCCTCCGCCTGTTGGTCTGGGTCTTCTCCGGTCCGACCCTGCGCGCCCTCGGCTACCGGTGAACAGCCCTCGCCGGCTGGGCGCGCTCGCCACGGCCCTCGTCGCCGCGCTCCTGGTCACCGCCGGTTGCACCGCCCGCCGCGACGATCCGCCGGCGCCCACACCGGGGGCGGGCACCCCATCGGCCACGCCCGCTCCGGGAGGCGCCGTCGACGGGGTGAGCAACCCGTTCGGCGCGCACTGGGACTGGTCGCGCTACCAGCAGTTCGCGCCGTACCTGCGGCGGATCGCCGGGTCGGCGACCTACGAGGAGATCTCCTGGTGCGAGATCGAGCGCACCTCGGGCCAGCCGGACTGGACCGGGCTGGACGAGATCGCCACCCGCAGCCGGGAGTTGGGCATCACACTGCACCTGAAGATCCGTACCGGGGTGTGCTGGGCGACCGGTGGCACCGCGCGCTACACCCGGGGGGCGGCGAACAAGACCGAGTCGGCGATGCCCACCGACCTCGCCGCGTACCAGCGGTTCGTCCGCTCGGTGGTGCAACGGTACGGCCCGTACGGGGTGCGCGAGTACGCCATCGAGAACGAAGTCAACGCGCCGAGTTACTGGGCCGGCAGCCCCGAGGACTACGTACGGCTCGTCAAGGCCGCCGCCGAGACGATCCGCGCGACCGACCCACAGGCGCGGGTGGTCGACTCCGGCATCAGCAGCGTCGCGTACGGCATGGGGGTCGCCGACCGGCTGGTACGCGCCGATCGGGTGCCCGAGGCCATCGCCGCCTACCAGGCGTACTTCCAGCGCCGCGTCGGCACCAGGGGCCAGCAGATCCCCGCGGTCACCGGGGCGGAGCAACTCGTCAAGGCGCTCGCCACCGAGACCAACAGCCGCAGCCTGCGGTTCCTGGCCGCCACCGAGTCACTGCTGGCCGACCGCACCGTCGACGTCCGGCAGGTGCACTTCTACGAGCACTTCAGCGGTGTCGCGCCACTGCTGGACTACCTGCGTACGACGACGCCTGCCGGCATGCCGATCCAGGCGTGGGAGGTCGGTCAGTTCTGGCGTGACGGCGACGGTGACCCGGCCGGCCGGGCCGCCGAGATGGTCAAGACGGTCACCCTGCTGGCCGCCGGCGGGATCGGCGAGATCAGTTGGTTGCCGTTGGCGTACAACCCGAACAACGCGGCCGGCAGCGAGGTCCGCTACGGCCTGCTCGACCCGGACGGCACCGAACGGGAAGCCGGCCGGATGTTGGCGAGCCTGGCCGACGCGGCCCGGGGCGCCACCGTCACCCCGCTGCCGGCCTCGGTGGCGAACAAGCTGTACGGGGTGGCCTTCGTGCGCGGCGGGTCGAGCACGCTGGTGCTCTGGTCGGCGTCGAACGCACCGGTGACAGTGCCGGCGGCACGGGGTGGGCAGACCGGTGCGGTGGGTGCACCGCTGCGGGCGGCCGGGGGTGGTGGCACCACGGTGACCGACGTACCCGTGCTGCTGCGCGCCGACCAGCCGGTCGACCGGATCCTCGCCGACCTGCGCTAGCCGACTTGTTTCTCGACCTGCCTCCGGCGGCGCTCGCTGACCCCTGTCGATGTGCCGAATAGCGGCATACCTCAGAGTCATATTTATGACTTTGAGGTATACCGCTCAATGCCGCCTTCAACCCGGCGGAGGTGACCGACGGTCACCGCCGTCGATCGGCCGGTGCCGTGCGTTAGTCGGGCCAGGGGTCGGGCCAGTCGAGCAGGGCGGCCAGGCGGGCGTTGTGCGGTGCGAAGTACGCGGACAGCCGCTCCCGCAGCTGCGGGGTGAGCTGCGAGGCGCCCTCGTCGACGCGGCGGGTGTGCCGGGTGAACGCCTCGGGTGTGAAGGCCGGCAGGTCGAGGAAGTCCAGGATCGCGCGGTACGTGCCCGCCGGGTCGGCGTGCAGGTCCTCGGTCCGGGCGACGTGGATCCGTTCCCGGGGGACGTGCGCGAACCACCGCTGCACCTGCTCGGCGTAGCGACCTCGGGCGGCGTACGAGTGGTTGCGTAACGCCCGGTGTGCGGCGCGGGTGTCCGGGCCGACGCTCGTGGCCCGAGCGAGCCGCTCCTCCTCGGCGTCGAGCGCGTCGGCGAAGGTCAGCGGTTCGAGGCCGTACGAGCGGGTGTGCAGGTAGTGCGAGTAGGCCCGCTGCACCGGGTCCCGCAGCAGGGCGACGAAGCGGGCCTGCGGCAGGGCCGCCGCGACCCGGGACGGCACCTCCGGATGGAACAGGTAGTAGGGGCTCGCCTCGAACGTGCGCTCGTCCGGGGCGAGGCGCGGGAAGTGCCCCCGGTACCAGCGCAGACCCCGACCATGGTGGACGCTGAAGTACTGCAACTCCTTGCCGGTGGCGACCCGTACCCGGGGATGCGCGGCGAGGTGGTGGTACAGCGAGGTGGTGCCGCAGCGTTGACCACCGATCACCAGGAAGTCGGGCAGCGGGCCGGGCTCGCCCGGCCGCGCGGCGCGTCCCCACGCCCGCGTCGCGCGCACACCCCGGCGCAGGTGGTCGGTGACCTGACGTCGACCGGACGCGCTCACGAGCCGACCTTCGCGGCGGAACCGCGGGCCAGGGCGGCGCGTCGGCCGCCCCGACGGGTCACCGAACGCAGCACCATGACGTCCTCCCGACTGAGCCCGAGGGCGAGCACCCCGGCGCAGTACGCCCCCACGATCGCGGTCAGACCGACGGTGAGCTGCGTGACCCAGCCCTCGACCAGCCACCGCACACCGAACCCGACGACCACCGCGAACACCGCGGCGAACAGCCCCTTGAGCATGCCGGACGTCACCGGCACCGTGTGCACCTGCGCGCGCACCTGCCAGACCCGGGCGACGTTCACCGCGGCCAACGAGACCGCCCAGGCCACCGCCGCGCCGAGGATCCCGTACGCCGGGATGAGCCACAGGTTGAGCAGCACGTTGAGCACCAGGGCGGCGAGGTTGTCGACCATGTTGACCGCGACCCGGCCCGACATGTTCAGCAGCGTCCCGCACGGCCCGGTGGCGGCGTTGACGAGCTGGCCGAGCGCCAGCACGACAGTGACCGCCGCGCCGCCGGCCAGACCGGGCCCACCGACCAGGCGCAGCAACTGCTCCGGGAAGACCAGCAACGCCACGAACGCCGGCAGCGACAGTCGCAGCACCCAGCCGGTGGCGACCCGGTAGATCCGGCGGACCTCGTCCAGCCGACCCTGGTGGTAGAGGTGCGCCAGGTGCGGGCCGAACGAGGCGTTGACCGGTGCGAGCACGAACACCGCGATCGTCACCAGCCGGGTCGCCACGTGGTAGACGCCGATCGCGTCGGGCCCGTAGTCGAAGAACCCGAGCAGCAACGCGTCCACCCAGATCAGCCCGGTCGAGGAGAGCGAGGAGACCCAGCTGACAGTGGAGAAGCGGAACAGCTCTCCCGGCCGGTACGCGGGCCGGGCGGCCGGCACCCGGCGGATCATCCGGGCGAGCGCCACGAGAGCGAACCCGGCGGCGCTCCAGCTGGCCACCACCAGGGCCCAGAACGCGCCGGTCAGGCCCGCGCCCACGGCGAGCGCCACCGCGGTGAGCACCAGCCGGGCCGCCGGTTCGTAGACCTGGCCGATGAGCGCGTAGGCCCGTTGGGTACGCCAGCCCCGGGTGGCCGCGAGGGCGGCCTCGCAGACGGTCGAGGCGGGCAGGCACAGCGCGACCAACCGCAGACCGGTGCTGAGCTGCGGGTCGTGCAGCGCCCCGGCGAGCCACGGCGCGCCGACCGCCAGACCGACGGCGATGACGGTGGACGCCACGACCGAGATGCCGATCCCGAGGCGGATCGCGCCCCGCAGCGCGGCCGGGTCGTCGTCGGCGAGGTGCACCGCCACGAACCGGGTCAGCCCGGCGCGGAAACCGGACAGCGACAGCAGCCCGAGCAACGACAGCACGGCGTAGACCTGGGCGTACCGGCCCAGCTCGCGTACGCCCAGCACGCGGGCCAGCAACAGCATGACCAGGAAGAGCGCCACCTGGCTGAGCACCGCGCTCGCCAGGTTCAGCATGCCTCCGCGCGCCATGCCGCGTACCTGCTGGTCGCCGGCCTCCGGCGGGGCCGGTGGCCGGCCGGTCAGCTCGCCGCGCACCTGGCGGCCCGTTCCCGGGCGGTCACGACCGTCCCGCGGGCACGGTCTGTGCCGGCACCAGCGGCTCGGCCGGCGGCGGGCCGCTCGGGGTCGGCGTGGTGGTCGGGCGACCGGTCAGGCGTGCCCGCGAGAGCAGTTCGAGGACGCCGACCAGCAGCACCCCGAGCAGCAGACCCGCGCCTCCCACCGGCAGGGCGGTACGCACCAGCTCGGCCATCCGACTCACGTCGTGTGTCTCGCCGATGCTGGTCACCTGCTTCGGATCGGCGGCCTGGGCCTGGGCCCGGGCCGCCTGTAACCCCTCCCGGGCCTGCGACAGCGCGCCGGTCGCCGCGTCCCGCTGGGCGAGCAGCGCCTGGTAGTCGGGAAGTTTCGGCCCCAGCTCGTCGAGTTTCTTCTGCGCGGCGGTGATCGCGGCGGCCGCCGCGGCCGTACCCCGGCTGTTGCCGACCGCCTGCATGGAGAGTTGCTGCTGCCGCAGGCTGGTCAGCTCACCCAGCGTCGCCTGGTAGATCCGGTCCGGCTGGGAGACCTTGTTGGCCTTCTCCCAATCACCGATCGCCTTGGTGGCCGCGGTGACGTCGGCGTTGGCCGCCTCGACCTCGCTGGTGGCGATGCCGACCTGGGAGGAGAACAGGAAGGCGAGCGCCCGGGTGGTGGTCGCGCCCAGCACCGGCGCGACGGTCGCCCGGTCGCCGGCGGTGTACGTCACCTCCAGTTGGCTGCTCGCGCCGACCTGGGTGACGGCGAGGCCGTCGCGCAGCCGCTCCGGCGTCACCCCGGTGTCACCGGCCACGTCGGCGAGGACCCGGGGTGAGGTGACCGCCGCGCCGAAGGCCGCGACGAACTGGTTCGCCGCCTGCGTGCCGGTGTACTGCGTACCGGCCGCCCCGCCCACCAGCGCCGGCGCCGCCACGTAGGCGGTGCCGCTGTACTGCTGTGGCGCGAGCAGGACGATGCCGGCCGCCGCGCCGGTGGCGACCAGCGGCACCCCCACGAGTACCCAGAGGCGCCGTCGGGCGACCCGCAGGTAGTCGACGATCTCCACATTTTCCCCAATGCTGTCGTTCACTCAGACCGGGACAGACGTGCTTCGCGGCTGCTCGCCGGCCACCTTCGGAGCCGGGCGGCGGGCGATCGCACTGGCCGCCGCGGCGAACGCGACGAAATACCAGAGCGTAACCACATTGGAAATGACGTTGGACGCCGCGCTGACCGCCACGAACGCGACGGCGCAACCGGTGAAACCGACAGCGACGCCGCGCTCGAAGCTGCCCGGCGGCGCCCGCCGCAGCGCCCGACGCGCGGTGTGCACGATGGCGACAAGCATCATCAGGTACGCCCCGAGGCCGAGCAAGCCGGTCTCGACGTACGCCCGGAGGAAGTCGTTGTGCGGCTTCTTCGCCTCGTCGGTCTCGCGCTGGGTCATGTTCGGCCCGATGCCGGTGACCGGATTACGGTCGGCCAGCGTGACGATCTCGGTCCAGTAGCCGATCCGCCACGCCAGGGTGTTCCCGGTGGGATCCCCGCCGACAGCGCGTGAGCTGCCGAGTTGGGCGAACCTCTCGCCGACGGCGGGCACCAGGGCCACCCCGGCGACGGCCACCACGCAGAGGGTGACCAGCATCCGCTTGCTGCGGTGCAGCACGGCGACCACGACCAGACCGATCGCCGCGCCGAGCAGGGCGCTGCGGGTGTTGGTCAGCAACAGGAACAGCAACGAGAACCCGAGCAGCACGCCGAGGGTCACCCGCAGGCGACGACCCAGGAAGCGGTACACCGCGAAGCCGAAGATCACCATGAACATCAGGTAGCGACCGAACGTGGTCGACTGGCTGAACGTGCCACTGATCCGGGTGAAGTCGCCCTTCACCTCGGCCGGCGGGTTGCCGAGCAGCGACAGGACGA
Source organism: Micromonospora sp. WMMD967 (assembly GCF_029626165.1). NCBI lineage: Bacteria > Bacillati > Actinomycetota > Actinomycetes > Micromonosporales > Micromonosporaceae > Micromonospora > Micromonospora sp. WMMD967. The sequence goes on along the minus strand of NZ_JARUBK010000001.1, from coordinate 4,370,162 downwards.
CCGTGTAACCGAGCGACAGCACCAGCGAGACGTAGCAGGCGAGCAGGATCCGACGGATCGCCGCGGTGTTCGGCATCAGTTGTTCCAGCACCACGAACATCACCACAACGGTGAGGATCCGCAGCGCCTCCAACAGGCTGTTCGCCGGCCGTGTCGCGCCGAGCGCGCTCACCACGCTGCTGGCCCCGACGAGCAACATGGCCCACCCCAGCGGCGAGCCGCGCAACCGCCCGTGCCGGCTGAGCTGAGCGGCCAACCAGAGCCCGGCGGCGAGGAGGAACAGCACCGCGAGCAGTGTGGACGGGTCCACCACCCGGGCGGCGCCGGTGGAGTCGGCCTGGCCGGCACTCGGTCCGGTGAGCTTGAAAAGGTCGACGCAGGAGCGGACCGCGAGCATCAGCAGCACGTACCCGGAGAAGCGGGTCAGCGCGAGGACGGCCACCGCGACGCCCGCGACCGCCGCGAGTGGCAACACCATGCCCCTACGGTCACCGGCCGCCATCGACACTCCCGCGACCACCGCCACGACGGCGGCGGCCAGCGCCGCCGCGCCGGTGAGCAGGCGGGTCGTGTCCACCCGGTTGCTCATCGGCGGAGTCCCGCCGCCCGGCGAGTGACCGGGTAGTTCCGCATCGACCACCTGCTGCGTGTGTTGTCCCACTGATCCCACTGAACCGAATCGACGATGCCCGGCCGCTGCCGGGCGCGGCCAACCGATGTCCTCCCGGCACAAGATCGGTTCAATCTAGCCCCGTCACCTCACCGGCAGAAGGGGCCGTTGCACCGACGTGTCGGTCCCCCGCCAGGCTGACCCGAGATCGCGCCGGCGAACGGACCGTACGGTCAGTCGGTGCGGGCCGGCGGTCGCGCCCTGGACCGCCTACGCGTCACCGGGAGCAGGCTGAAGTAGAGGCGCTCCAACTCGTGGGCGGCGGTGTCCCAGCTGTACCTCTCGGTGACCCGGTCACCCAGCGCCTTCGCGCCGGCCCGCTCCCCCGCCAGGTCCCCGAGCAGCGCGGTCAGCACCCGGACCAGGTCGTCCTCGTCGCCGTCGCGGAACAACCGGCCTCCAGCGGCGTCCGACTCCAGCACCTCCACGTGTGGTGCGATGTCGCTCGCGACCACGGGAAGTCCGTACGCGGCCGCCTCCAGCAGCGTCAACGGCAGCCCTTCGAGGCGGGACGGCTGGACGAAGCCGGCGGCGTTGGCGTACAGCTCGGCGAGGAGGTCGCCGTAGGCGAACCCGGTGAAGACGATCCGGTCGTCCCCTTCGGCGGCACGGTGCAGCTGGTCAACGTAGTCGTCGGTGAACGACGACCCGCCGACGATCGCCAGCCGGATTCCGGTGTCGAGCCGCCGGAAGGCCCGGATCAGCAGGTCGGCGGCCTTCTCCGGGACCAGCCGACCGACCAGCAGCAGGTAGCCTCCGGGGGCCAGCCCGAAGCGGGCCTCGATCTGCCGGGTCGACGCCCGCCGAGCCGGGTTGACGCCGTTCGGGATGTAGGTTGTGGGCCGGCCGAACCGGGTCTCGTAGTGGGTGGCGAGCCCTCGGGAGACGGCGACCCGCTGGTGCGGGACGTAGCCGCTGAGCCAGTGGGCGCTGCCCAGCACCGTCCGTGCGGCCAGCCCCCACTTGGCCCGCTGGTTGTCCAACCCGTGCACTGTCAACACCACGCCCGAGCGGGAGAACCAGCGGGGCACCGGGGCGACCAGGGCCGGCCCGAGTCCGTGGTAGTGCACGATGTCGGGCCGTCCGGTCATCGCCGCCGCGGTCGAGGTGGCCGCGTGCACGATAGCGTCGAGGTGCTTGCTCGCGATGGTGTGCACCTCGCGCAGGCGTACGCCCCGGTAGTGCTTGGCCGGCATCTTCCCGTAGCTCCGGCGGCAGTAGACGGTGACCTCGTGCCCGAAGCCGGCCAGCCGGCTGGCCATCTCCTCGACGTGCCGTTCGATGCCGCCGTAGGTGGCCGGCATTCCCTTCTGGCCGATCATCGCGATGCGCAGTGGACGCCAGGCCGCGCCCGCCTCGGTGGCGTCCTCTCCGACCGCGCGCATGGGGAGCGCCTGCCGCGCCGCGCCATCCTCGCCCCGCTGCCGGGGAATCGCGGGATCGCCGCTGCCCTGGTCCACATCGTCGGTCTGCAGGTCGGGATGGGCCACGATGACTCCCTGCGTGACTAGGTGCGTGCCCGCGCCCGGGCAGATCAACACCTTGCCATGAACCGGCCCGTCCGCCAGCCGATCATGCAGACAAAAAAATCATCGGTGGGATTCGTTACTGGCGAGATGACATCCGGATGACATCCACGCGGACGGCTGTGGCACCAGGCCGACCAGGGGATGAACAGCGCACGAGTCGTTACGGCCCCGGTCGGGCCGTTACACACTCAATCCGGCCGGCGGTCAGTGGCGGGCCGACGATCCGGTCGGTTCGCGCACTCCCTACCGTGCCAGACGGCCACCGTCACGGTGATCGCGGCGACGACGCCGACACCGGCCCAGAGCAGCGGTCTGGTCCGCAGGTCGTCGGGCAGTTGCTGGCCGAGGACGAAGACTCCCATCACCACGACGAACCAGCCGAACGCCTTGCGCAGGATGTCCGCGGGAATCCGAGCGGTGAGTCGTCCGCCGGCGAGGCTGCCCGCGATGGCGGCGGCGGTGACCGCAGCCGCCAGGCCCCAGTCGATCTGCACAGTGGACAGATAGCCGGCCAGGCCGGCGAAGGACTTCATGGCGATGACCACCAGCGAGGTGCCGACCGCGACCGACATCGGCAGGCCACCGAGGAGCGCCAGGGCCGGCACCACCAGGAAGCCACCGCCCGCGCCGACCAGGCCGGTCACCAGTCCGACCACCACACCGTCGAGGATCACCCGCGGCACCGGCAGCTCGTGCGGCGCCGCCCTGCCGTCGGCGTCGCGGCGGCCGCGGATCATCGCGACCGCGGTGGCCAGCATCATCACTGCGAACCCGGTGAGCAGGACGCCGCCGGGGATGAGCCCGGCCAGTCGACCACCGGCGTAGGCGCCGGTCATACCGGCGAGACCGAAGATCAGGCCGGTGCGCCAGCGCACCCGGTGGGCGCGGGCGTGCGGAATGACGCCCACCACGCTGGTGGCACCGACGACGAGCAGCGATGTCGCGATGGCCTCCTTCGCCGGCAGGTCGGCGACATAGACCAGCAGCGGTACGGCGAGGATCGAACCGCCGCCGCCCAACAGCCCGAGGCTGACCCCGATCAGCACGGCCAGCCCGACGGTCAGCGCCAGCGTCGCTGTCATGCCCGCTCCGTGGCGCTCCCGCGCAGCTGGCCGACGACCCTGTCCAGGTCACAGCCGGCACCCCGGTTGTAGGGCAGCTTGCTGAGCATCAGCCCCATGGCGCAGGTGTTGGTGACGGCGGCGACTGTGAGACCGGCGCCGATGAACGCGGCCGCCCACTTGAGCTGCGGCACGAACACCGATGCGAGGACGCTGACCAGCACGATCGAGCCGGCCACGAGGCGGACCTGACGTTCGAGGTCCCAGCGGGGAACGCCTCGCGTGATCGGCGCGTCGGCCGCCTGCCAGGACATGATGCCGCCGTCGAGGACCCTCAGGTCCGACAGGCCGACCCCGGCCAAGGCCTGCTGGGCATGGGTGGCGCGGACACCGGAGCGGCAGACCAGAACGTCGTCCTCGTCCAGCTGGTCACGCAACTCCCGGCGGTGTTCCCTGAGCAGGTCGAGCGGCACGTTGTAGGAGCCGGGGATGTGCGACGACTCGAACTCCGCCGGGGTACGCACATCCAGCACGCGGGGGGCACGACCGGATTCGATCAGCTCGCGAAGAGCGGTGGCCTCGAGCGGGGCCGGACGCGTGGTGTCGGAAGTACTCATTTCTCTCTTTCCTGGATGAGCTGCCAGCTGTCATGGCAGGGGGATGCGGGCCGGCGGTGGTGGCGCCGACCGGTGGTACGGACTGTTCAGATCAGGCGTCGCCGACCGTCTTCAGGCCTGCGGCTGGGGCCTGGCCGAACGCGTCGTCGACGACGACCACCTCGCGGCCGGCGTTCGCCAGGACAGAGGCGGCAGCGGTGGCCCGGTAGCCGGAGCCGCAGTGCACCCACACGGCACCGGCCGGTACGTCGGCCAGCCGCCGGGGCAGGTCGGGCAGCGGGATGTGCACCGCGCCGTCGATGTGACCGGCCCGCCATTCGTTGGCCAGCCGCACGTCGAGAATCACGTCCGCGCTGGGCAGACCGGCTGGGACGTCGCCCTCCCGAGCCGCGGCCAGGGCAACGAAGTCCGCCATCCGCAACTCCCGCAGCTGACCGGGATCAGTCGCCCACTGCCCGGCGTCGCCGGTGGCCTGTGCGGCGGGGCGGTCGACACCGATGCGGACCAGTTCGCGTTGGGCGTCGGCGACCTGCTGCGGTGTCTCGGCGAGCAGGGTGATCGGCACCCCCCACTCGATCAGCCAACCGAGCCAGGTGGCCATCGGGCCATCCAGACCGAGACTGACCGTGCCGGCCAGGTGCGAGGCGGCGTACGCCTTGCGGTGCCGCAGGTCCACCACCCACTCCCCCTCGGCCATCCGCTCGCGTAGCTCGGCGGCGTCCGCGCGGTTGACCGGCGTGAGGTCGACCGGGGCCGGACCGGCGACGTTCGCCACCCCCATGTGGGCGTAGTACGCCGGATAGGCGTCGAGGCCGTCGAGGGTCTCGGTGACGAAGTCGTCGGCGGCCAGTCGCAGGACGGGGTTCTTCTCCCGCTCCCGGCCGATCGTCGACTCCGGCGCGTCCGACTGACTGGCCGAGCAGAAGCTGCCGAACCCGTGCGTCGGCCACACCTGCGCACCGTCGGGAAGCAGATCCGCCAACCGTTTCGCCGACGTGTGCTGGTGCAGGGCCAACTCGTGGGCGTGGCGCTGGCCCAGCAGGTCGGTACGGCCCGTCGTGCCGAACAGCAGCGACCCACCGGTGAAGACCCCGACTGCCTCCCAACCGGCGTCGGTGGCCACGTCGACGACGTACGACAGGTGGTGGAAGGTGTGACCCGGCGTGGCGATCACCCGCAGGCGGAGGGAGTCGGAGACGGCCACCTGGTCGCCGTCGGCGACCGACGTCCGCTCGAATCCAACCTCGTCGGCGGCGGCCACCAGGTAGTGCGCGCCGGTGATCCGGGCGAGTTCCAACCCGCCGGACACGTAGTCGTTGTGCAGGTGTGTCTCCAGGACGTGGGTGATGCGGACACCCTTCTCCCCCGCGAGGTACAGCATCCGGTCGACGTCGCGCTGAGGGTCGACAACGATCGCGACCTGCCCGTCCGACGCCAGGTAGCTGCGATCACCGAGGGAGGACGTCGCGACGACGGAAACCTCGACTGGCATGTTCCGCACTCCTTTCGTAGATACCCCGGGGGGTATGTAGACGACACACTGCCGCCTGGTTCTGCACCTGGATCGTTACCCGTCCACGCCGTCGTCAGTCCATGCGGAAGGCGTCGTCGGCGAGCTGCAAGCTCGGGCCGCACCGACGCGGGGGCGGCGCCCCGACCACACGGCCCGGACGCACCTCCGGGCGCGACGGCCCCACGGATATGGCAAGGATCCGCCTCGACGAGCCCTGCCGCCCGATTCGGACGGCAGGGCTCGGTCGTCTCAGGCGAGGGCGAGGAAGAGCTTCTCGAGCTCCTCCTCGGTCATCTCCGGCTCGTCGCCACGGTCACGCGCGGCCCCGCAGTGCCGCATCCCCGACGCAATGATCTTGAAGCCCGCGCGGTCGATCGCCTTCGACACCGCTGCGAGCTGGGTCAGCGCCTCGCGGCAGTCCTGACCGTTTTCCATCATCTCGATAACCGCGTTGAGCTGCCCACGCGCCCGCTTGAGCCTGGTCAGCGCATCCGAGGTCATCTCCGGTCGAAGCTTCATCGGCACCTCCTGGGCCCAACCATACCCCCTGGGGTATCCGATCCGCCAACATGACCGACGGCCGGATGCCAAAGAGCCCCGGCCGATCGCAGTGGATCGGCCGGGGCTCGTCGTGTCGAGCTGTCAGGCGATGTCGAACCGGTCGAGCTCCATGACCTTCGTCCAGGCGGCCACGAAGTCGGCCACGAACTTGGCCCGGGCGTCCTCGCTGGCGTAGACCTCGGCGAGGGCACGCAGCTGCGAGTTGGAACCGAAGATGAGGTCGACCGCCGTGGCGGTCCACTTCACCTCGTCGGTCGCCAGATCGCGGATCTCGTACACGTGCTCCTCGGACTTCGACGCGCTCCACCGGGTGCCCGGGGACAGCAGGTTCGCGAAGAAGTCGTTGGTGAGCAGGCCCGGCCGGTCGGTGAGGACACCGTGCTGGGCGCCACCGGTGTTGGCACCGAGGGAGCGCAGACCGCCGACCAGGACGGTCATCTCCGGCGCGGACAGGTTGAGCATGTACGCGCGGTCGATCAGCAGCACCTCCGGCTGGGTCTTCTCACCCGGACGCAGGTAGTTGCGGAAACCGTCGGCGCGCGGCTCCATGACGCGGAACGACTCGACGTCGGTCTGCTCCTGGGTCGCGTCCGTACGACCCGCACGGAACGGCACCGTCACCTCGACGCCGGCGTCCCGCGCCGCCTTCTCGACGGCGGCCGAACCGGCCAGCACGATGAGGTCGGCCAGCGAGATCTTCGCGCCGCCGGCCTCGTTGAACTCCCGCTGGATGCCCTCCAGGACGCCCAGGACGGTCGCCAGCTGCTCGGGCTGGTTGACCTCCCAGTTGCGCTGCGGCTCGAGGCGGATCCGGGCGCCGTTCGCGCCACCGCGCTTGTCGGTGTGCCGGAAGCTCGCGGCGGACGCCCAGGCGGTGGAGACCAGCTGAGCGGTCGTCAGACCGGACTCCAGGACCTTCGCCTTGAGCGCGGCGACATCGGCGTCACCGACCAGCTCGTGGTCGACGGCGGGCACCGGATCCTGCCAGAGCTGCGGCTCGGCCACCCACGGACCCAGGAAACGCTCGATCGGGCCCATGTCGCGGTGCAACAGCTTGTACCACGCCTTGGCGAACGCCAGCGCGAACTCGTCCGGGTTCTCCAGGAAGCGGCGCGAGATCTTCTCGTACGCCGGGTCGACGCGCAGCGACAGGTCGGTCGTGAGCATCGTGGGCTTGTACTTCTTCGCCGGGTCGAACGGGTCCGGGATGATCGCCTCGGCGTCCTTGGCCACCCACTGCTTGGCGCCGCCGGGGCTCGTGGTGAGCTCCCACTCGTAGCCGAACAGGATCTCGAAGAAGCGGTTGCTCCACTGCGTCGGCACGTCGGTCCAGGTCACCTCGAGACCACTGGTGATCGTGTCACCGCCCTTGCCACTGCCGTGGGTGCTCAGCCAGCCCAGACCCTGCGCCTCCAGCGGGGCACCCTCGGGCTCGGGGCCCACGTGGTTGTCGGCGACGCCGGCACCGTGGGTCTTGCCGAAGGTGTGACCACCGGCGATGAGCGCGACGGTCTCCTCGTCGTTCATCGCCATCCGGCCGAAGGTCTCCCGGATGAAGTGCGCCGCCGCGAGCGGGTCCGCGTTGCCGCGGGGGCCCTCCGGGTTGACGTAGATCAGACCCATCTCGGTCGAGCCGACGCCCGGCGTCATCTCCTTCTCGGAGGCGTACCGCTCGTCGCCGAGCCAGGTGTCCTCGGGACCCCAGAAGATCTCCTCGGGCTCCCAGACGTCCTCACGGCCGAAGCCGAAGCCGAAGGTCTTGAAGCCCATCGACTCCAGGGCCACGTTGCCGGCCAGCACGAGCAGGTCGGCCCAGGAGATCTTCTGGCCGTACTTCTGCTTGACCGGCCAGAGCAGCCGACGGGCCTTGTCCAGGTTGGCGTTGTCCGGCCAGCTGTTCAGCGGGGCGAAACGCTGGCCACCGTCGCCGGCGCCACCGCGACCGTCCTCGATGCGGTACGTGCCGGCGGCGTGCCAGCTCATCCGGATCATCAGGCCGCCGTAGTGGCCGAAGTCGGCCGGCCACCAGTCCTGCGAGGTGGTGAGCACCTCGACGATGTCCCGCTTGAGGGCCTCGACGTCGAGCTTCGCGAACTCCTTGGCGTAGCTGAAGTCCGCCCCCAGCGGGTTGCCCTTCGACGAGTGGGCGTGCAACACCGAGAGGTCGAGCTGGTTGGGCCACCAGTCCCGGTTGGTGCGCGGACGGCCGCCGGTCTTCGGGGTCGGCGAGTCGATCGCCGGGTTCTCGCTCTCGCTGCCGTGCGCGGTCACCGAGTCGTGCGCCACCGGGCAGCCGGCCGCTGCCTTCTGGTCCACACCCTGTGCACTGGTGGGGCGGTTGTCCTGGGTGTCGCTCATGAACTTCCTTCCGAGCTTGCGGATCTCTGGGGCGTACGGGCGGTCGCGCAGTCGGGGCAGATGCCCCAGTAGACGACCTCCGCCTCGTCGACCACGAACCCGTGGTCGACCGGGGCGGTGAGACAGGGGGCGTGCCCGACGGCGCAGTCGACGTCGGCGATCACGCCGCAGGTGCGGCAGACGACATGGTGGTGGTTGTCCGCGACCCGGGACTCGTAGCGGGCGGTCGCGCCGGCCGGCTGGATGCGCCGCACCAGACCGGCGTCGGTGAGTACGCGCAGCACGTCGTACACCGCTTGGTGGGAGATCGTCGGATGATCCGCCCGCACCAGCGCGATCACGGCGTCGGTGCCGACGTGCGGGTGGTCGCGCAACGCCGCGAGCACCGCCAATCGAGGCCGGGTCACCCGCAGCGAGGCGGCCCGCAGTTGCGCCTCGAAGTCGGACATCACTTGCCGAACACTAGCCCACTTTTCTGGAACCAATCAAGTTTTGGCCCGGGTTCGCGCGCCGCCGTGGCGAAGAATTCACCCAGGTCCTCCGCGATAGTAGAAATAATCCGGACGGCCATGTCGAGAACCGACACCCGGCTTCGTCCCCGGGGTGAACGCGACCACGACGGGTCGCACACCAGCGTCAAGGAGAACCACGATGGCCAAGTACCTGCTGCTCAAGCACTACCGCGGCGGCCCCAAGGCGGTCAACGACGTGCCGATGGACCAGTGGGCGCCGGCGGAGGTCTCGGCCCACATGCAGTACATGCGCGACTTCGCCGCGCGCCTCGAGGAGAGCGGTGAGTTCGTCGACGGTCAGGCCCTCGCCCCCACCGGGACGTTCGTCAGGTACGACGGCGAGGGTCGCCCGCCGGTCACCGACGGCCCGTTCGCCGAGACCAAGGACCTGATCGCCGGCTGGATGGTGATCGACGTCGACAGCTACGAGCGCGCCGTCGAGCTGGCCGGGGAGTTGTCGGCAGCCCCGGGAGCGGGCGGGAAGCCGATCCACGAGTGGCTCGAACTGCGCCCGTTCCTGACCGAGCCGCCCACCATCACCGAGTGAACGAGTCAGTGCTCCGGGGCCTCACCCCGAGCGTGCTCGGCATCCTCGTCCGCCGCGGGGTCGACTTCGCGGCGGCCGAGGACGCCGTGCAGGACGCGCTGGTCGAGGCGGTTCGCGTCTGGCCGGCCGACCCGCCGCGGGACCCGAAGGGCTGGCTGGTCACCGTGGCCTGGCGCCGGTTCCTCGACGCGACCCGGGCGGACGCGGCGCGCCGCCGACGTGAGGACGCCGTGGACGAGGAACCGGCACCGGGGCCCGCGTCGGCGGTGGACGACACGCTGTGGCTCTACTTCCTGTGCGCCCACCCGTCGCTGACGCCGTCGTCGGCGGTCGCGCTCACGCTGCGCGCGGTCGGAGGTCTGACCACCCGGCAGATCGCGCACGCCTACCTGGTCCCCGAGGCGACCATGGCCCAGCGCATCAGCCGGGCGAAGCGCACCGTCTCCGGGGTGCGGTTCGACCAGCCCGGCGACGTCGCGACAGTGCTGCGCGTCCTCTACCTGGTCTTCAACGAGGGCTACTCCGGCGACGTCGACCTCGCCGCCGAGGCCATCCGGCTGACCCGGCAGCTCCAGTCGGCGATCGACCATCCCGAGGTGGCCGGACTGCTCGCCCTCATGCTGCTCCACCACGCCCGGCGCGCCGCCCGCACCGCACCCGACGGCAGCCTGGTGCCCCTGGCGGAACAGGACCGCAGTCGGTGGGACACCGAGTCGATCGCCGAGGGCGTCACGATCCTCCAGACGGCTCTCGCCCGCGACCGGCTGGGTGAGTTCCAGGCCCAGGCCGCCATCGCGGCACTGCACGCGGACGCTCCCGCCGCCGAGGAGACCGACTGGGTGCAGATCGTCGAGTGGTACGACGAACTCGCCCGCCTGACCGACAGTCCTGTCGTCCGGCTCAACCGCGCGGTGGCCGTCGGCGAGGCCGACGGCGCGCGGGCCGGCCTCGCGGCGCTCGCGGCGCTGGACGAATCCCTGCCCCGCTACGCGGCGGTGGCGGCGTACCTGCACGAACGCGACGGCGATGTGGCGTCGGCGGCGCTGTTGTACGCCGAGGCGGCCCGGAAGGCGCCCAACCTCGCCGAGCGTGACCACCTGACCCGCCAGGCCGCGCGGCTCAACGCCGGCCGGTCCAGCTGACCCGTCCCCGCTCCTGACCCGACGCCGATCATCGGATGATTTCGGTCCGGAAAGTGTTCGGAAGTTTTCGGCCCGTCACCCGCGCTTCCAGAACGATCATTACGGCTTCCGGACGGCTCTGATCGACTACTGACCTGGCGAGACGTCACCCTGCGACAACCCGCCGGCCGTCGCCGCCCTACCGCGATGTTTCCGGAAATTGTTGACAAGGCGACAGCCAGGTTAATACGGTCCCCATCGACGGCATTCAATCGCCGTCGTGCACCGGATACCGCGATCCACTCCTCCGCTCGTCGTGCAGGACGACCGGTCAACCACCACCACGCGGTACGACGACAGTGGCCGCCACCCGACCACCGGCAGCCAGCCGAGACGTGCCGCATTGCTGGCCCCCCGCCAGCCGTCACGAGGAGGAAACACCCACATGAGCGACACCAGCCACATCCCCATCGCACCACAGAGGCGCGGCCGGCTACGGCTGCTCCTCGGCGCCGCGTGCGCCGCCGTCGTGGCCGTCGCCGGCACGATGACGGCCACCAACGCGTACGCCGAGGCGGACCGGACGCTCACCTCGAACCTCACCGGCACCCACAACGGGTACTACTTCTCGTTCTGGAAGGACAGCGGCAACGCCAGCATGACGCTGCGTGCCGACGGTCGCTACTCCAGCAGCTGGGACCGCAGCACCAACAACTGGGTCGGCGGCAAGGGCTGGGCCACCGGCAACCGGCGGACGGTCAGCTACTCGGGCACCTACAACCCGGGCAACAACAACACCTACCTCGCCCTGTACGGATGGACGCGCAACCCGCTCATCGAGTACTACGTGGTGGAGAACTTCGGTAGCTACAACCCGAGCAGCGGCGCCACCCGCATGGGCACCGTCACCACCGACGGCGGCACGTACGACATCCTGCGCAGCCAGCGCGTCAACGCCCCGTCGATCGATGGCAACCAGACGTTCTACCAGTACTGGAGCGTCCGCCAGCAGAAGCGGTCGAGCGGCACCATCACCACCGCCAACCACTTCGACGCCTGGGCCCGCGCCGGCCTGAACCTCGGCAGCAACCACGCTTACCAGATCATGGCCACCGAGGGCTACCAGAGCCAGGGCAGCTCCGACATCACCGTCTGGGAGGGCGGCGGCGGCAACCCGACCACCCCTCCCACCACCGGGAACCCGGGCACCGGCAACTGCAACGCGACGCTCTCCGCCGGTCAGCAGTGGGGTGACCGGTTCAACCTGAACGTTGCGGTCAGCGGCACCAACAACTGGGTGGTCAGCCTCGGTCTCAACGGCGGCCAGAGCATCCAGAACAGTTGGAACGCCTCCGTCAGCGGCACCAGCGGCACCGTGACGGCCAGGCCGAACGGCAACGGCAACAACTTCGGCATCACGATCATGGCCAACGGCAACTGGACCTGGCCGACGGTCAGCTGCCGAACCAGCTGACCCTGGGCAACTCCTGAGTCACACCTCTGGCGTGGCGGCTTCGGCCGCCACGCCAGAGTCGTATCAACAGGCCGGCCAGCCGCGCCCCCCACGTCGCACCCACGACAACCGGTGCGGCCCAGGCCGAGCGCGCCCGCTGCCAAGATCCGCGCAACATCAGGGATGTTGGTGTCTCCCGAGCGCTGGAGGCAGCAACATCAGGGAAGTTGCGCGAATCCTGGGCAACGGGCGACGGGCGGCGGGCGGCGGGCGGGCGGCGACGGGCGACGCGGCCATGCGCGGCGGGGTGTTGCGGTACCTAGGCCTGCGGTGTCGATGAGGTCTCTTCTGCGGAGTCCTCCGCCGACGGCTTCTTCGTCGGGTCCGCCACCGGTTCCTCCTCGGGCTCCCCCTCGGGTTCCTCCGAGGAAGTCTCGGTCGGCGCCGCCGTCGTACCGCCCGTGGGTGCTGTCGTCGGGTCGGTCGGGGCGCTCTCGGACGAGGTGGGCGCGGGCCCTCCCCCGGTGCTCGCACCGGGCGACGGGGACTGGCCGTCCGTTTCCGCAGCGGCCGAGCCGCCGGGCGTCGGGGTCGGGGTCGCGGAGCCAGTGGCGCTGACCGGCAGGCCCGCAGAATCTCGGGTGCCCGGGTCACCGCCGCCGGCGCCGGGGCCGGGATCGCGTTGCGACGGCACCGTCGGCGACACGGTGGGTGGCGTCGACGGTTGCCCGGTCCGGCCCGGCATGAGCCCGGTGGGGTCGGCGAAGACCAGGACGGCGGCTGCGGCGGCCATCGATCCGAGCAGCGCCGCGAGCACCTTCGGCCCTGGGCCGCCCGACCGCTTCGCCGCGCTGCCGACGACCGGACGCTGGACCTCGGTGCGCTCGACCGGTGTCCCGATCGGCGCTGCGACGGCGGTCCGCAGCGACTGGTCGGACGAATCCGTGAGTGCCTGTGCGGCAGTGGCCATGGCCGCCGCCGTCGGGAAGCGACGCGCGGGGTCCTTGGCCAGCGCGGTGGTGACCAGCCGCTGGACCGCCTCCGGGACGTCTTCGGGCAGCGGCGCCGGCTCCTCTTCGAGATGCCGCAGCGCCACCGCGACGGCGTTCTCGCCCTGGTGCGGGGGCCTGCCGGCGAGGCAGTGGTAGACGACGGCCCCCAGCGCGTAGATGTCGATCGCCGGGGTGGTCTCGTTCCTGGTGACCTGCTCGGGTGCCATGTAGAGGGCGGTGCCGACGACCTGGTTCGTGCCGGTGAGGCTCGCCGCCTCCTGCGTCACCGCCACACCGAAGTCGACGAGCACGACGTGCCCGTCCGGCTCGATGATCAGGTTGCTGGGCTTGACGTCCCGGTGCACGACGCCGGCGTCGTGTGCGGCCTGGAGCGCACCGGCGGTCTGCGCGGCGATCGACATCGTCTCGGCGACGCCCAGCCGGCCGACCTCGGCGATCCGCTCCGACAGGGGTTGCCCCTGCACACACTCCATGACGATGTACGCGAGGACCGGGGCGTCGGGCCCGGACACCTCACCGTAGTCGTAGACCTGGGCGACACCGGGGTGACGCAGCGCCGCCATCGCGCGGGCCTCGCGGCGGAACCGCTCGCCGAAGCCCGGGTCGGTGACCAACCGGGGTTGCAGCATCTTCACCGCGACGCAGCGGTCCAGGGTTTCGTCGACCGCCCGCCAGACGTCACCCATCCCACCGCTGGCAATGCTCTCGACCAGACGGTAACGGTCTCCGACGACTTGCCCCACAATCGGCATGACACTTTCGGTACCCCGGTCTCCCCGATCTCAAGCACCGCGACGCGACGTCGGATCCCAGGTGTCGTGTCGCGCCGGACCGTCGCGGCCGGGTCAGACGGTGATCACGACCTTGGCCCGCGCGTGCTCGCCCTCCAGGTAGCGCATCGCCAGGGGCACCTCGTGGAGGGGATAGTCCCGGTCGATGACCGGGGTGAGGCGACCGGTCTCGGCGTGCGCGCGGAGCGTGTCCAGGTGGTGCCGGCCGGGGACGGCCGTGAGGACGACGATGCGGTGCCGGACGAACGGCGCCAGCAGCCGGCCGCGCGCGATGAGGCCGATCGGTCCGAGGAGGCTGCCTCCGCGGTACACACCCCCGCCGGAGAGCACCAGCGTCCCGGTCGGGGTCAGCACCCGCCGAAGCGCCCGCAGCGAGCGGTTGCCGACCAGGTCGAACACCACGTCGTAGCGGTGGGTGCCGCGGGCGAAGTCGTCGCGGGTGTAGTCGACGACGTGTTCGGCGCCGAGGGAACGGGCCAGGTCGACGTTGCGGGTGCTGCACACGGCGGTCACTGTCGCCCCGAGCACCGCGGCCAACTGGACCGCGAGAGTGCCGACGCCGCCGGAGGCACCGTTGACCAGAACCCGGTGGCCGGGCCCGACCCGCCCGGCGTCCAGACCCATGAGCGCGGTGACGCCGGCCAACGGCAGGGCGGCGGCCTGCTGCGGGGTCAGGTTCGCCGGCTTCGCCGCGACCAGGTTCTCGTGGACACACACGTACTCCGCGAACGCCCCGTTGGCGTCACCGAGGTCACCGAAGACGGCATCGCCCGGGCGGACCTGTCGGACGCGCGCGCCGACGGCCTCGACCCGGCCGGCGAAGTCGCGGCCGCGGATGCGCGCTCGGGGCCGGGACCGCCCCAGCGCCAGGCGCGCCATCCGTGGGTCGCCCCGCATGGCATGCCAGTCGTACGCGTTGAGCGCGGCTGCCTCCACCCGCACGAGCACCTCGTCGGGGGCGGGCACCGGCGTGTCCACGTCCGCGAGCGTGAGCGTTTCGGGTGGGCCGTACCGGTCCTGCACGATCGCCTTCATGGCTTCACCCCTTCCTAGGTGTACGGCGTACACCTGACGACTCACAGGCTAGGTGTACGGCGTACACCTGTCAAGAGGTCTAGGGTTCGGTTGTCCACCGGACGACGAGGAGCGAGATGGCCGAGCAGGCGGAGACGCTGCGCCGCACGCCGCTGAGCAGGGACCGGGTCCTCCACGCCGCCGTCGCGCTCGCCGACGAGGCCGGGATCGAATCTCTCAGCATGCGCAACCTCGCGCAGGACCTGGGCGTCGTGCCGATGGCCCTCTACAAGCACGTGGCCAACAAGGACGAACTGCTCGACGGCATGATCGACGTGGTCGTCGGCGAGATCCGCGCCTCCGAGCCCGGCGCCGACTGGAAGCGCGCGGTCCGCGAACGCATTCTCTCGGCGCGGGAGGTGCTTCAGCGCCACCCCTGGGCGCCACTGGCGATCGAGTCGCGGAACATGGCGACACCGGCCATCCTGGCCTATCTCGACTCCATGATCGGGACGTTCCGGGCCGGCGGCTTCTCCGTCGACCTCACCCACCACGTGATGCACGCGATGGGCAGCCGGATCCTCGGCTTCAGTCAGGAACTCTTCGACGCCGACCGCCGCGCCGGTCGAAGCGGCAGGGCCGACCCGAACCCACCGACCGCCCTGCCCCCGGAGATCGCGGCCCGGTTCCCGCACGTCGCGGAGATCGCGATGGCGGCGTCGCATGACGACGAGTCCGTCCTCGGGCAGGGCTGCGACGACCAGTTCGAGTTCGAGTTCGCCCTGGACCTGCTTCTCGACGGCGTCGAACGGCTGCACCAACACGGTTGGGCTTCCGCACGCCGGCCTGGCTGAGGCTCCCGCGCACCACGAGGGCCTGATTCAGCGGTGAGTCGGCCCCGCCGCATCCGACGGGGCCGACTCGGCAGATCGCAGGATCGCTCAGCTGTTGAGCGTGGCGAGGAGGGCGGTGGCCATGCCCTGTTCACCCCGGGCGTTCGGGTGGAACGGCGCTGCCGCGTTCTGCGGCACCAGGCCCTCGACCCACCGAGTACCGCTGCTCTTGCACGCGTCACGACCGATCGACGGCGTGTAGACGTCGGAGTAGGTGGCGCCGTTCGCACTCGCGACGCTCGCCAACATCGCGTTCAGCGACTTCTCGATGCCGCGCAGGTACGGCACGTCCTGGTAGGCGATCGGGACGACCGGCCAGCAGCCGTACCCGGTGTCCGGCAGGATCGCCGGGTAGCCCAGCACCACGACCCGCGCGCTCGGCGCGGCCCGGCGAACCGCCTGGAGCACGGCGGTCACCTTCGGCGTCGCGGCGACGATCCTCGCCTGCAACTGGTCGACGCCTCCGGCGGTGTAGCTGTTCTTGCACGGTGACCCGAGCGGGCTGCTGACACTCGCCTCGGCGCAGGCGCCGATGATGCCGGAGAAGCCGATGTCGTTGCCGCCGATCTGCACCGTCACCAGCGCCGTGTTCGACGTGACCGCGTTGAGCTGCGGCGGCAGCGCGGTGCCCAACTGGCCGCTGCCACCGGAGAGGATGTCGTCAGTGGTGGCCCCGGAGCAACTCACGTCGGCGAACGACGACGAGCCGGCGGCCGCGGCCACCAGTGACGGATAGTTGCGGCTGGACCGTAGGCAGTTCAGGTCGGTCTGGCTGGGGATCAACGGGCCGGCGGTGTACGAGTCGCCCAGCGCGACGTAGCGGCCGGTGGGCACGGCCGCGCTGGCGGGGGTGGCGACGGTGAGCAGCACGCCGGCGGTGGCCAGGGTCAGTGCGGCCAGCCGGGTGGCTGCCCGCAGGAGGGGCAGGCGGGGACGGGTCATGGCGCCTCCCAGGGAGGGGGATCACGGGGGGTGGTGGTGCCCAAGATCCTGTCCCCGCCAACGCCGAACGTCAATATAGATGCGCCTCACTAAATAGAGCTCCGGGGTGTGGGCCGGGCCGGTGGCGCTCAGCCCAACGGCGCGTACCACTGGGCGCCGGTGACCCTGATCCGCTTGGACTGCTTGCGGTTCCACTCCACCCGCATGCCGTGTTTGCGCAGCACCGGAAACGCGACCTCGTCCATCAGTCGCTCCAGGTCGGCCTGGTAACCGGCCTGCTGCTCGGCCTCCGACAGACGGCCGTAGGCGGCCTCGTCGAAGTCGGCCGGAGGATAGACGCCGTAGCCGAGGTAGACCGCGCCCTCTTCGCTCTCGAGCAGCGACTCGGTGTCCTGCTGGTGGAACCAGAGGAACCCGCGCCAGTGCCGGGAGTCGTCGCGCTCGTCGTCGATCTCGGCGCTCGCGCAGGTGCCGCAGCAGCTGAAGTTCGCCCGGGCCAGCACCCCCACCTCGTTGAGCTCGGCGAAGGCGCGGGTGATGTTGGCGGTCACCTCACCCCACTGCCGCTGCTGCGCCCGCCGAGCGGCCACCGCCTTGCCGTGCGCCGCCCTCAGCTCGTCGTCGGTGGCGCCGCAGCGCTCCTCCTCGTCGTCGAAGAAGTCGACGAAATCGTCCGCGTCATCCTCACCGCGCACGATCCAGGCCCACAGCTCGTCCTCGATCGCGCTCCGCCCCGGCTCGGGGATGCGATCGGTCAGGAACCGGGCGCCCTCGGGGCGATCGTTGTACGTCCATTCGGTCACGAACGAATCTTCACACGGGCGTACGACGGGCCCGGACGCCCCGGGAGGCGGGCGTCCTAGTTTCCGGCGGGCACCTGGTCCTTGACATCGTCGTAGCCGGCCGGGGTGGGGGCCGCAGTCGGCGCGTAGATCACACGGAGCACACCCGTCGGGAACGACTCCGTCGCCAGCAGGCGCAGGTGGTAGGCCGAATCACCGTCGTCGAACAGCTTGCGGCCCTTGCGTGCCGCTACCGGGTGCACCAGCAGCCGCAGCTCGTCGACCAGACCCGCGGCGAGCAGCTGCTGCACCACGGAGATCGACCCGGGGATCAGGATGCCGCGTACGGCGTCGTCGGCCTTCAGGGCGGCGACGGCGTCGACGAGATCCCCCTGGATCAGCTCCGAGCTACGCCAGGAGAACTCCAGCGGCTGGCGCGAGACGACGACCTTGCGCATGTCCCCGAGCTGCTTGGCGAACGGCGCGTCCTCGCCACCAGCGGCCTCCCGACCGGGCCAGGCGCCGGCGAAGCTGTCGTACGTCTCGCGGCCGATCAGCAGCACGTCGGCGGTCTCGTAGTCCTCGGTGACGGCGCGGCCCATGTTCTCGTCGAAGTACGGGAAGTGCCAGTCAGGATCGATCTCGGCCACGCCGTCGGCCGAGATGAACAGTGTGGAGATGACCTTTGCCATCGCGGGGTCCCTTCGAATCGGGTGATGTCGGTAGCTCGACCGGCGCATCGTCCCAAAATCGTCAGCCACCGGCTGCCCCGATGACGCGTGTCGCATCAGGTAGTTGTCAGCCGGACGTCACCGGAGCGAGCCAGTGCCACGTTTCGAGCAGCTTGAGCTGTCCCAGCCCATTGGTCCGCTCGACGACGTCGTCGTCGCTCCGGACGTATCCGGCGGATGCGGCAACCCGCTGCGAGGGCAGATTGCCCCGCACGATACTCAGCCGCAGTCGGGTGAAGCCGAGCTCTTCGTGGCAGAACGTCGTGATCAACCGCAGGGAACGCGACGCCATACCTCGGCCGCGGTGCGCCGGGCCGCTGGCGTACCCCAGCACTCCGCTCGCCACGTGAAGTGCGACGAGGCCGAGCGGCTCCCCGCCGTCCCGCGTCACGGCCAGGTCGACGATGCCCTGGACCCGGCGGCGCCGGATTCTGACCAGAAAGGCGTCCGCGTCGAACGGAGAAGGAATGTCGGTGTTCGCGGCGATGTCCGCCGCGTCGAAGAGGCCCGGCAGGTGTGGCAGATCGGCGTCGAGCCAGTCGCGCAGCACAATCCCCTCCCCTTCCAGCACGAGAGGGGAGGCGGTGGGATCGACCGCTGACGACACAGTTGAATCACAGCTCACACACCATCGTTGCACGGCTGCCGGCGCGGGCCTGAGCTGTGCAAACGACCGGGCCCTGGACGTGTGGCGCGGACCATGCGCGGTCGGAAGGTCACCCGCACTCGACGTGGTGCGGGCGGGCTCGGCGTGACGCCGAGCCCGCCCGTTCCGGTCGGTCGAGCTTGATCGAACCGTGTCAGCGTTGCAGGGTCAGCAGACCCGGCCGGTACGGCAGCAGCCCGTAGTCGCCGCCGGAGTTGGGCGAACGACCCTGGTAGAGCAGTTGCAGGTTGCAGGCGTTGACGGTCATCGTCTGGTCCGCACTGGTCCGCAGCAGCTCACCGTGGCTGATGTCGTTGGTCCAGGTGGCGCCACTGTTGGCCTTGCCCGCGAACGGGTTGCTCTCGGACGTGGCCTGCGGCGTCCACGAACCACCCAGGCTGGTGGCCGTGAAGGAGCGGAAGTAGCGGCCCTGCGAACCGATCGCCTCGACGATCATCAGGTACTTGTTCAGGCCCTGGAGCTTGTAGACCTGGACAGCCTCGAAGAGGTTGTTCGTCGTGTCACTCATGATCGTCGTGTAGTTGGACCCGAAGCTGCCCGGGAAGTTCCCGATCGGCATGCTCGCCCGATAGATCTTACCGTTGTCACCGGCGAAGAACAGGTACATGTTCTGGCTGTCGCCGATCACCGCCTGGTCGATCGGCCCCGTGCCCGAACCCGTGATGCTCCCGCTGAACAACGTCTGCGCCGACGACCACCCGTTCGGGTTCGTCGGATCAGTCGACGTCCGGTACGAGAACGCCGGTCCACCCCACTGGTAGGCCAGCACCCAGATGTTGCGCGGCGCGAAGTAGAACAACGACGGCGCCACCGTCGCGTTGTTCATCGCGTTCTGACTGGCCGAGCCCATCTGGTTGTAGTTGCTGAAGAGACCGAAGTTCATCGAACCCCACCTGGTCCCGGTGTCGTGCGTGGTGGCGTAGACCAGTTGCTGGCCGTTGTACGGCGCGACGGTGAAGTCCTTCAGCGACACCCAACCCGACCTCGGCTGCGCCAACGCGCCGGTGGACGACCACCGGTACGACGAGGGGAGATCGCAGGTGTTGGTGGGGGGCGGAGTCGTCGGCGGCGGGTCGGTGGGCGGCGGGGTGGTGGTCGGCGGAGTGGTCGGTGTGGTGCCGCCGGTGCACGTGACGCCGTTGAGAGCGAAGCTGGTCGGCACCGGGTTGCTGCCCGTCCACGAGCCGTTGAAGCCGAACGACACCGAGCCGTTGGTCGGGACCGCGCCGTTGTAGCTCACGTTCTTCGCCGTCACCGCCGAGCCGCTCTGCGTCACCGAGGTGCTCCACGCCTGCGTCACCGTCTGCCCGGCGCCGTACGACCACGTCAACGTCCAACTGGTCAGCGGGTCGCCCAGGTTCGTGAGCGCCACGTTGGCGGTGAAGCCGCCCTGCCACTGTGACGCCACGGCGTAGTTCACCGAACAACCCGCTGCCGCGGCGCCCGCCGGCAGCGCCGCGACAACCGACGACGACACCAGTAGGGCAACGCCGGCCGAGACCAGGCCGACATTGGTAGCTCTGGATCTGGTCATATAGCACCTTCCTGACGGGATGGCGGCCAAATGCATTGGTGGTGGTCACTGCGAGCGGAGCGCATGTGAGCGTTAACAGGCCGCGTCAGGTATGTTACGGGAGCGCTCCCATAACCTCAAACCATTGAAGATGTTAATTCTTTAAAGCGTTGAGTGAGCGTGCTCAGCGCGGGTCTTCCGAGGTGTCACCGCCGGCGATGGCGACCGAGACCGGAGCGCCCAGCTCGACCGTACGGGAGACGGTGCACAGGCGGTCGTGCGACTGCTGCAACGACCGGGGCAACGCCTCGCGCGCCCGGTCGCCGTCCGCGCCGGCCGGAAACGTCACTGTGAACTCGACAGTGATGTTCTGCATCCGGTTGCCCCCGGACTCGTCCCGGATCTTGTCGCCGGTGACCGCGACGGAGAACTGCGTCGGTTCCGCGCGGCGGCTGGTGATGTGGTCCACGTCGACCGCGCTGCAACCGCCGATGGCCGCCAGGAGCAACTCCACAGGTGTGAAGCTGGAGTCCTCGCCCGTGCCCAACGACATCGACCCGCCGCGGACGTTGCGCGCAACGTAGTTACCCACACTGGTGCGCTCGATCTGCACCGAGCGGAAAGTGTCCTCACTCATGACAGGAAAACTACCCAGGCTTCGCCGGGACCGTCTGGCGAGTGCGGATCCCCGTCCGCCCGGTGGCCGGGCTCGGTCCGCCACCCCGTCCGCAAGGGAGCAACGGACGAGGCACTAGCATTGCCGCCGTCCACGACGGCTCTGCTGAAACGAGGCGACATGCGTTGGCTCCGGCGGTTGCTGGGCGGTAGGCGGGTCCAGCTCGACCCGGGACGACAGCAGACGCTGTTGCGGGACGCCCAGTCCCGCTACGGCGCCCACGCGCAGGTCCGGTTCCCGGACCAGGTCGAGGCGCTGACCGCGGCGCTGGACAGCGACGACGGCCTGGTGGTGGCAGCCCGGATCGTGAGCCAGGTCGCCGACGAGGCCCACGTGGACCTTCAGGCCCAGGCCCAGGAGATCCACCGACGGACGGGCCGGCGTCTCCTGGTGCACCGACGCAACTACCGGCCGCTGTGGGTGGAGGCCGGCCACGCCCTGCGCTGGCCGCTGTTCGCCCTGCCGAGCGGCTTCCACCCGTACGCGCAGGTGACCGCCGCGGTCACGGTGGTCGGCAGCCGAGCGCCGCGGCTGGACCGGGTGACCGACCCGAACCCGCTGCTGACCCGCGTGTTCGAGGTGCTCGACCTCACCACCGCCGCCTGGGAGTACGGACGGGTGCGGGTCGACACCGACGCCGCCGCCCTGGCCGATCGACTGATCCTGAGCGCCGGGCAGGTCCTCGCGGCCATGGACGAGCCGCCCCGGCTGCCACCGGCGGTCCGGGAGCTGATGCGCCGCAACAACACCGTCAGCGTGCACGACCCGGCCGGCCCTCGGGCGGTGGGTGGCATCAACCTGGGCGCGCGGATGCGCGAGAACTTCCTGGTCTGAGCAGCCGCCGGCGTCGAGGCGCTACCGCTCGTGACGCCGACGGGCGAGGTGGACGACGATGTCGGCGGCGAGGTCGACCGTCTCGGGCAGGACCCGCATGATCCGGTCGAAGACCTGTTCCTGGTCCGAGGTCGGCAGTTCGAGGTACGCCGAGATCGTCGACAGGTGCCCGACGTAGTCGTCGGCGCTCATCGTCAGACGCCGCTCGATCACGACCTGCTGGACATCGGTGAACCACTCGGACCGTTGGAGCTCGGTGCCCGGCCACTGCATCGCATGCCCGGGAGGCGTGCCGTCGGGAGACGGCACCTCGTCGCTCTCCAGAAACGGCGCCCGCGCCGCACGCACCGCCTCCGCCACCGCCGGATCGGCCAGCTGGATCGGGGCGCCGAACGAGGCGAACACGCCACCCGGCTCCACCAGCGCGGCCATCCGCGACCACCGACCCTCCGCCTTCGTCCAGTGCAGCGCCGCGGCCGCGTACACCAGGTCGTAGGTCTTTCCCGGTCGCAGGTCCTCGAATGCGGCCTGCACGGTCTGGACGCGGGACGGCACGTGTTTGCGCAGTTCGGCGAGCATGGCCCCGTCCGGTTCGGTGGCGGTGACGGTGACCTCCCGTCGGGTGAACAGACGGGTTGCCTTGCCTGTCCCCGCGCCGATCTCCAGGGCCGTCCGAACCGGCCGGCCCGCGTAGGCCATCACCAGGTCGAGAAGCTCGACGGGATATCCCGGCCGGTACCGTTCGTATGCTTCCGCCACCATCCCGAAGCTCAGCGCGCGAGCAGACATGCCGACAATCCTGTCACGACTCGCGTCGTCGATGCTCGATCTTCCTCGCCCGATCGACCGCGCGACTGCGCATCGTCAGGGCGACGGCAACTGCGCGCAACCGCTTGCCGGCCCGACGAGCGCCTCCCGACCATTGGCGGATGAGCCCGGGAGGTCCTGTCATCCTCGCGGTCGACCTGGGCACCACGACCGTCCGGGCGGCATCGTTCGCGCTGGACGGCACCGTGCGGCACGTCGAGACACGGCAGTGCCCACTCCTGCAGCCGGCACCCGGCTGGCTGGTGGTGGAGCCCGACGTCCTCGTGGCGGCCACCCTGGCGGCGATGTCCGCCTGCGCCGCCGCCACCGGAGGCGCGGAGGTCGTCGCTGTCACGCTCAGCACGGCCAGGGGCGCCCTGATCGGGTTGGACGCGACGCTGACGCCGGTGACGCCGCTGGTCACCCGGCACGACTCACGGTCCGCCGAGGCAGCCCGCGACCTGCGGTCCTCCGGTCAGAGCCGAGAGTTGCACCGGTTGTCGGGCACACCTGTGCACCCGGGCAGCCCGCTCTGCAAACTCATGTGGTTCGCCCGCCACGAGCCGTACCTCTGCGCGGCGACCCCGTGGTGGGTCGGCCTCAAGGACTACGTGCTCCACCGGCTGACCGGGGCGGTGGTGACCGAGCTGTCCTCGGCTTCCGGCACCGGACTGTTCGACGTCCACCGGAGAATGTGGAGTCCCGCGGTCCTCGACCTCGCCGGGGTGTCCGAGAGTCAGCTGCCCCCGGTCCTGCCCACGACGGCCGTCCTGCGGCTGTCGGCGACGGCAGGACGGTCGGTCGGCCTGCCGTCCGGCACGCCTGTCGTCGTGGGCGCGTGCCAGGAACCGTTGCGCGCTCTGGGCACCGCGGCGATCGACAGCACCGTCGCGGGTGTGACGCTGGGGGCCACCGGATCCCTGCGGACGGTGGTCACGGCTCCCCTCGTCGACGCGACGGAGACCTTCACCTGCGGCGCGTTGACCGAGGACGCCTGGGTCCTCGGCGCCACCGTCGGCAACGGCGGCAACGTCGTGCGGTGGGCCGGTCACACCCTCGCGCCCGACCATCCCTCGGCGCCCGGGGACGACTGGGCGCCGCCCGCGCTGCTGAGGCTCGCCGAACGGATCGCCCCGGGAAGCGACGGCCTCGTGATGCTGCCCCACGCGCGCGACGACCGGGCCTACCCGGAGGGCTCCGGCCCGTTGGGGGCGTACCTGGGGTTACGTGGGCACCACTCTCGCGGTCATCTGGTGCGGGCCGCCGTGGAGGGCGTCTGCCTGCAACTCGGTGACGTCCGCGACCGCCTGGCCGAGGTGACGCCGGTCAGCAGCGTTCACCTGGCCGGGGGCGCGTTCTCCTCTCCCCTGTGGCGGCAGGTGATGGCGGCGGTCCTGGACTGTCCGGTGCAGGCGTCGGGCGCGGCCGACGACGCGGCCCTCGGCGCGGCCGCGCTCGGGCTCTTCGCGATCGGTCTCTCCCCCGACCTGCGGGGGGCGGTCACCCACCTCGATCCGGAGGGCACCCGCAGCGAACCGGTCACCGTCGACCCGGCCCTCGCCACGGCGTACCGCGGCCTACGGACGAAGCTGCCCGTACTCCGCACTGTGGTGGGACGGGTGGGTGAGATCCTCGACGAGGCCGCCGCCCCGCACGTCGCCTGGCGGACCGACGCGCTGCCCCACGATGTCGTGGGCGGTTGACCGGGCCGCCGTTCAGTGCTCCGGCTCGTCCTTGACCCGGGCCACGAGCTGCGTCGGATTGACGTAGCGCAGGGCCACGACGAGCAGGACGAGCATCATCGAGGTGTAGATGACCGCCATGGCGTCGACCGACTGCTGGGCCCGGATCCCGGACGCCGACATCGAGTAGTAGAGCGCCACCACGAGGGTCTGCGAGTCCGGTCCGGCGGTGAGGAAGGTCAGTTCGAACATCCCCACGGTCCGCACGAGGACGAGGATCGCGGAGGCGAGGATGCCCGGCACGAGCAACGGTGCGAGGACCCGGAGGAACACCGTCCGCAGTCCCGCGCCGCACATGCGCGCGGCGCTCTCGACCCGCGGGTCGATCTGTTCGATGAACGGGGTCATCGTCAGGATGACGAAGGGCACCGAGGGTACG
This sequence comes from Micromonospora sp. WMMD967, assembly GCF_029626165.1. Taxonomy (NCBI): domain Bacteria; kingdom Bacillati; phylum Actinomycetota; class Actinomycetes; order Micromonosporales; family Micromonosporaceae; genus Micromonospora; species Micromonospora sp. WMMD967. Next base: position 4,345,436 of record NZ_JARUBK010000001.1, on the reverse strand, counting down.
AGGTTGGCGAGCACCACCCCGGACATGTTCCCGGCCAGACCGAACTTGTAGAGAACGGTCGCCAGGGGAATGCCGTACGTGATCGGCGGCATCAGGATGGGCAGCAGGAACACGAGGAAGATCAACCGTTTGCCGGGGAACGACCGCCGCGCGAGCACATAGGCCGCCGGCACGCCGATCAGCAGCGAGAGACCCACGACGAGCGCGGAGACCTCCAGCGTCACGACGATGACCCGCAGGAGCGCGAACTCCTCCCAGGCCCGCCCGTACCAGCTGGTGGTGTAGCCGTCGGGCAACCAGGTGTCGAACCAGCGCCGGCCGAACGAGCTGACCAGCACGGACGCCACGACGCCCAGCAGGTTGAGGAAGAAGAAGACGACGACGCCCCACACGATCCAGGCGGCGGGCCGCGCGACGACGCGCCGACGTCCGGTACGGGCGGGGGGCGACGCCGGTGGCGCCTCGGTGATCGTTGCCATCAGCCCTTGCCTCCCGTGGAGCCGGTGTAGAAACGGCTGCGCGCGGCCAACACCACCGCGATGATGACCAGCTCGACGAACCCCATGATCATCGCGATGGCCGAGGCGTACGGGTAGTCGTACTGCTCGTACGCCGCCTGGTACGCGGCGAGGGAGATGACCCGTGTCTCGCCGGCCGGGTTGCCGACCAGGACGGCCGACGGGAACACGCTGAACGCCAGCACGAACGTCAGGCAGAACGTCGTGGCCAGGCCGGGCATCAGGAGCGGGAGGGTGATCCGGGTGAACCGGCGACGCCAGTCCGCCCCCAGCGTCGCGGCCGCCCGTTCCAGGGTCGGGTCGATGCCGGAGAGGTACGAGAGCACCAGCAGGAACGCGAACGGAAAACCGGTGATCACCAACGAGAAGAAGACACCCCAGTAGTTGTGGGTCAGTCGCACCGGCTCGTCGACGAGGTTCGTGGCCAGCAGGATCCGGTTGAACCAGCCGGTCGGGCCGAGGAAGTTCAGCAACCCCTGGGCGGTGAGCACCGTCCCGAGCGTGATCGGCACGACCAGCAGCGTGGTGACCAGCCGCTTGGCCCGGAAGCGTCCGCGCATCCGGTAGGCGATCGGCACCGCGGCGAGGACGTTCAGCAGCGCGGCGGGCAACGCGATGCGCAGCGTGATCCAGATCGTGCCCCGCTCGTAGGCGTCGGAGAAGAACCGGGCGTAGTCGCTGAACGGCCCACCCCTGGTCGGCTGGAACGAGAGCCCCAGCCCGTAGAAGAACGGGTAGAGGAACAGGGCGACCACGAACACCAGGGCCGGGACCAGCAACCAGAGCTGACGGTCGACGCCCCGCTCGGCGAGACGGTGCTGCCAGTGCGTCAACGGTCTGCCGGGCCGGCTGCCGCTCACCGCGCCGCCTCCACGACGTCCGCGAGGCGGTCGGTCGGCTGTGCCGCGTCGGCGGGATAGACGAGCAGCCGCCGTGGGTCGACGGCGAGCGTGACCTGGTCGCCCGGTGCGATGCGCCGCTCGGTACGCAGGTGCAGCAACAGGCCCGTGTCGGTGCGCGCCTCGGCCGCCAACTCGCGCCCCTGGTACTCCACCACCTCGATGGTGGCCGGCAGGACGTCGCGGGTCTCGCCGGACCCGTCGACGCGGACGTCCTCGGGGCGCACCGCGACCACCGCATCCACCCCGGCGCGCAGGTCTCCGACGGCCTCGCCGACCAGTCGATGACCGGACGACCCGACGGTGGCCCGCACGCCGTCGACCTGCTCGACCCGGCCCGGCCACAGGTTGCGGTAGCCCATGAAGTCGGCGACGTGCCAGTTCGCCGGCCGGGTGTGCAGCTCACGCGGCGACCCGACCTGCTGCACCCGACCCTCCCGCAGCACCACCAACCGGTCGGCCAGGGACAACGCCTCCTCCTGGTCGTGCGTGACGTAGACGGTGGTGAGGCCCAGCGACTGGTGCAAGCGGCGGATCTCGGTGCGCATCTCCAGACGCAGTTTGGCGTCGAGGTTGCTCAACGGCTCGTCCATCAGGACGAGGGACGGCTCGAACACCACGGCACGGGCGATGGCGACGCGTTGCTGTTGACCACCCGAGAGCTGGCCGGGCAGCTTGTCGACGTGATCCTCCAGCCGCACCAGCCGCACCGCCTCCTCGGTACGCCGGCGCGTCTCCTCCTTCGGCAACCGCCGCATCCGCAGCCCGAAGGCGATGTTCGCCCGTACCGTCAGATGGGGGAAGAGCGCGTAGCTCTGGAACACCATGCCGAAACCGCGCCGCTCCGGCGGCAGCGTGTCGATGCGGCGCTCGTCCTGCCAGATGCTCCCGGCCGTCAACGGCAGGAGCCCGGCCAGGCAGTTCAACGCCGTCGACTTGCCGCAGCCGGACGGGCCGAGCAGGGCGATGAACTCGCCCGCCTCGATCGTCAGGTCCAAGTCGGTGAGCGCGGCCTGCCCACCGAACCGGCGGGACACCCCGTCCAGGCGGAGTCGGGCGAAGGCGCTCATCCCTGCTTGACCTTCCCGCCGCCGATCTCACGGTCCCAGCGGTTGAACGCCGCCACGAGACTCTTCGCGTCGAGCGGGACCTCGGTGGGGTTGCCGGCGATCAGCGCGTCGTACTCGGGGCGGCCGAACTCGCGGATCGCGTCCTGGCTCTTCTGCGGCGCTGACGTGAGCTGGACGTCCTTCACCGCCGGCCCGGGGTAGAAGTACCCCTCGTCGTACGCCTTCGCCTGCTGCTCGGGGGTCAGCATGAACGCCAGCAGGGCCAGCGCGGCGGCCTGCGTGTCGGTCGACACGCCCTTGGGCATGACGGCGTAGTGCGCGTCGGTGACCCAGTGGAACCCGTCGATCGTGGCGATCTTCGCGTCCTTCGGCACCGTGCCCAGCACCCGGGGGTTGATGTCCCAACCGGTGGTGCTGACGATCAGATGGGCGGTGCCGTTGGCGAGGTTCTTCATCGTCTCGGTGGTGCCGGACGGGTAGTAGTCGACGTACTGGCCCAACTCCTTCAGGAAGGCCCACGTCTTGTCCCAGCCCGCGGTGGGGTCCTTGGGGTTGGCGTCGCCCAGGATGTAGGGCAGACCCATCAGGAACGTACGCCCCGGACCGGAGTTGGCCGGTCGGGCGTACTGGAACCTCTTCGGGTTGGCCTTGGCCCAGGCGAGCAGGGCCTGCGCGTTGGTGGGTGGCGTCGCGAGTCGCGACGGCAGGTATTCGAGCAGTGGGCCGGACGGGTAGTAGGTGACTGTCACGCCGGCGTTACCGGCGAGCTTCTGCATCGCGGCGGCCGGTTCCAGGTAGTTCCGCATCCCGCCGAGACGGTCGGCGAACGCCGGCAGCACGTCGACCCACAGCCCCTGCTCGATCCCGGCCGCGAGGCCGTCGACGCCGGTCAACACCAGACCGATGTCCACCCGGTCCGCACCCTGCTGGGCCTTGATCTTCCCGGCCAGCTCGGGCGCCGGCGCCTTCGAGTACGTCACCCGCGAGATCACGTCCGGGTTCTTCGACACGAACTCGTCGATCATCCCCTGGGTCAGCTGCAGGTTGCCGGCCACGTCGAGGACGTTGAGCGTCACCGCCCGGCCGGGTCGCTGCGGCACCTCTCCGGAGGTGTCACCCGAGGTGTCGCCGGGGGTCTCCGGCGCCCCGCACCCGACCGCGCCCACCAGGAGCGACGATGCCGTGACCAGGAGGGCGCCTCGCCGCGTCATACCCATCAGCCGTCTCCTTCGTCGGCTACCCGGCCCGGCCAGGTAGGTCCACGCTCCGCTCAGGTGGGGTCGCCCGTGAGGCCGCCCGCCATGGGCCATCTGCGATGCATTCAGACAGCCGACGTGCCGCAACGGCAACGGGTTGCCATGTATTGCCTCGCGCGAATACGTTCCTGGGCCGGAATGTTGCCGGGGCATTGCCGAGTGCGCACCGTCGTCATAACATGATCACGGCGCGTAGCCGGGGGGAGCACGACGATGCCCGACCACACCAGGCCGCCCGACAAGAGAGCCACGATCTACGACGTCGCGGCCGAAGCCGACGTGTCACCCTCCACGGTGTCGCGTGCCTTCTCCCGGCCGAGTCGCGTCAACTCCGAGACCGCCGAGCGGGTCCGGCAGGTCGCCGAGCGGCTGGGCTACCGGACCAACCCGCTCGCCCGCGCCCTCACCACGTCCCGCACGCGCATGATCGCGCTCGTCATCGCCGACATCACCAACCCGGTCTACGCCGGGATCGTGCGCGGTGCGCAGGAGACGGCGATGCACGACGAATACACCACTGTGCTCATCGACGCCCAGGAGTCCGACCGGCTGGAGCGGGCGGCGATCGAACGCACGATGTCGACTGTCGACGGTATCGTGCTGGCCAGCAGCCGGATGTCGGACTCGGCGATCCGGATGTTCGCCAAGCAGCGGCCGGTGGTGGTCCTCAACCGCGCCGTCGCCGACGTGCCCTGCGTCGTTACGGACAACCCCCGTGGGGTCCGGCGGGCCGCCGAGCACCTCGGGGAACTGGGGCACGACCACATCACCTACGTCGCGGGGCCGCAGGCGTCCTGGCCGAACGGCATCCGCTGGCGGTCGTTGCTCGAAGCCGGCATGGAACTGGAGATCAAGGTACGCCAGATCGGCCCGTTCAGCCCGACCATCGAGGGCGGCGAGCGAGCCGCCGAGGAACTGCGTGCCCGTCCCGCGACCGCCGTCCTCGCCTTCAACGACCAGATGGCGATCGGGCTCATCCGCGGCCTCACCCGGATGGGTGTCGACGTGCCGGGCGACGTCAGCATCGTGGGTTTCGACAACACCCTCGCCGCCGACATCGTCACACCCGGGCTGACCACCGTCGCGGCGCCGTTCTACGCGGAAGGTTCAGCGGCGACCCGGCACCTCCTCACGATGATCGAGGGCGCTCCCGGGCACGCCGGCCGGCCGATGGTCCTGCCGGTACGCCTCGTCGTCCGCCACTCGACGGCCGCCCGTCGGAACGCGGGTCGCGCCCGACCGTGGATACGCCAACGACAGTCGACCAACCCGGCGGCCCAGCTGTCCTGACGGGGATGGTCCGCTCCACCGGGCAGTGACGACGAGACCAGAAGGCTCACCGAGCACCTCCGAATCCGGTTCGGGTGTTCGTGTCGCCTGCGGTCGCCGACGATCAGTGCCAGGGATCGGCCTCCGGATTCTCACCGAGCACCCGCGCGCTCTCCCGGCACAGGTCACCGCCGAAGAGTTGGTTGCCTCCGGAATCGGTGCCCCATCGCTGGTCGGCAGCCGCAGCGATCGCACGCCACGTGTAGTCATCGGCCCGCCACCGCCTGACCTGCCGCGCGATGTCCGTGGTCACCGTCAGTCCCCACACCGTGGGACGGGCCTCCCACATCTCACGGGTCATCTCGTACTCCACCTCACCGGATTCATGCCCTGGTATCGGGGCGTCCCAGGTAGGGAAGTACGTGCGCACATACCGCATGCCGACGGCCTTCATCACGCCCTGGGAACCGATGTTCACCGTCATGGTCTGCGCGATCACCCGGCTCTGCCCGACCGTGTCGAAGGCATGCCGCAGCAGGGCCTGGGATGCCTCGCTGGCCAGACCTCTACGCCAGCAGTGGCGGGCAAGCCGGTAGCCCAACTCCGCGACGGTGGGATCGTCGGGCTGGTCGGGCCCGTGTGCCGGCGGAAGCATCATGAGCCCGACGAAGTCGCCCTCGTCCTCGCGCTCCGGCGCCGCCTTGCCACGCGCGCCGCCATCGGACCCGAACGCCATCCAGTAGCCCAGGCCGTCCACCGTGCCGGACAGCGCCAACCTCTGTGCGTGAGACGCGGCCACCTCGTCCCTGGATCGCGCCCGCCCGGTGATGTAGCGAAGCACCTCCGGGTCGGAGTCGAGCTCGACCTCCAGGTCGAAGTGCCGATCGGCGAGGGGAACCATCAGCAGACGGGCGGTGCGAAGGGTCGGTTGAGTCACCTGGTGACCGTTTCACGAGGGGGGCCGGCGACGCTACTCGATTCGAACGGGGCGGCCCTGGCTCCGCGTTGTGCCGTTCGATAGACCCGATCGCCCCGAGGCTGCGGGCCGCGACAAGAAACGACAACTCGTTGCCGCGGCGCCGCCGCGCCACACAGCATCGACACGTAGCAATCTGTCGACGTCGTCGTGCTCGCACGCCGGGCCGCACGGCATCCCGAGTGGACGAACGAGGAGATGGCGATGATCCGAGGCTCGACGCCCAGGCTACGGCGAACCCTCATCGTGCTGGGAACGGTGCTCGCCACGGTCGCGGCCACCCTGACGGTCGCCACGACACCCGTTGCCGCGGCCCCGCCACCGGACGACTACAGCGGCTCCGACCTGTGGCTGCGGTACGTGCCGGTCAGCGACCAGAAGGTGCTGCGCGACTACCGCCGCACGGTCACCGGGATCGTGGTCGAGAACGCCGACGCCACGAAGGTCCACCGGCACACGCCGGACCTCGCCATGGCCCCCGGGTCCGCTGAGAAGTTGGCCGAGACCACGCTGGGAGCGGCTCGGGACGAGCTGGTACGCGGGCTGGGCGGGCTGCTCGGCCAACCGGCTCCCGTGACGACCGTCGACGGTCACCGCGTACCGGACGGCGCCGTGATCGTCGGCACGCCGACGAGTTCGCCGTTGGTGAGCCGTGCCGTCCCGGCGCGGGACATCGCCGAGGTCGGCGACGAGGGTTATCTCGTCCGCTCGGTGACGAGCGGGAAGGCGCGGTTCACCGTCATCGCCGGCAACACCGACCTCGGCGCGTTGTACGGCACCTACGCCTTCCTGCGACTCCTGCAGACGCAGAAACCCATCGACCGCCTCCGCGTCGCCGAGTCACCGAAGATCAAGCACCGGCTGCTGAACAACTGGGAGACCGAGCGCCTGTACGCCGGCAACAACGCCTCCGGGCTGGGCGGACTGAACGGGGAGACCGGGGCGATCTTCAACTTCGCGGCGACCGGGGCGAGCGCCGGCCGGAACCTGCCCGTCATCCTGGACCGCTACATCGTGGTGGCACGGGCGTTGGCGTCTCTCGGCATCAACGGCATCACCATCAACAACGTCAACGCCGACAACGCGTACCTGACCAGTGCCCGGATCGCGCAGGAGGCGGCGCTGGCCGACGCGCTGCGTCCGTACGGCATCAAGCTGGGCCTCTCGATCCGCTACACCGCGCCGACGGACAGCCGATTCGCGCCGGACACGCTCACCAACAGCCAACTCGACCCCTACGGCGCCGACTTCCGGGGCTGGTGGAACCGCAGGGCCCAACAGATCAAGACCGCCATCCCGGACTTCATGGGCTTCACCGTGAAGGCCAACTCGGAGGGCCAGCCGGGGCCACAGGACTTCGGGTACGACCACGGCGACGGCGCCAACGCCATCGCCGCCGCAGTGGCGCCGCTCGGTATGACAGTCCACTGGCGGACCTTCGTCTACAACGCCGAGGTCGACAACGACCGGCTCAAGCGGGCCTACCTGGAGTTCGGGCCGATCGACGACGAGGTCCAACCGGACGGCACCCGGGGACGCTTCCGCGACAACGTGTTCCTCCAGACCAAGAACGGGCCGCTGGACTTCCAGGCCCGGGAGCCCATCCACCCGATGTTCGGCCGGATGGAGAACACCAACCAGGCCCTGGAACTCCAGATCACGCAGGAGTACACGGGTCAGAACTGGATGCTCAGCTACCTCGGCCCGATGTACGAGGAGATCCTCAAGACCGACACGTACGCCACCGACGCCAACGGCAAGCTGCTGCGCGAGCGGCTGGTCGGCGACGTCGTCGACGGGACCGCCCAGCACCACTCGGACACGGCCATCGTCGGTGTCGCGAACCTCGGCAACGCCGACAACCTGACCGGGCACCACTTCTCCCAGGCGAACCTCTTCGCCTTCGGCCGTCAGGCGTGGGACTGGACACTCGACTCGACGGACATCGCCACCGACTGGGTCCGGATGACCTGGAGCAACGACCGGCGGGTCGTCGACACCATCCGGGCGATGATGATGGGTTCGTGGGAGTCGCTGGTCAGCTACCAGACGCCGCTGGGCATCGGCCACCAGTTCGCCGAGGGCGCCCACTACCGCCCCGACCCCGCCGACTGGGCGGGCCGCGACGACTGGAGCCCGATCTACTACAACAAGGCCGACAGCGTCGGTCTGGGCTTCGACCGCTCCCCCACCGGCAGCAACCTGGCCGCCCAGTACTTCCCCCGGTTGCAGCAGCGCTACGGGAACATCGACTCGGTCCCGGAAAACCTGCTCATGTGGTTCCACCACGTGCCCTGGGGTCACCGGATGGACAGCGGCCGGACGTTCTGGGACGAGCTGGTCTACCGCTACCAGATGGGTGTGCAGTACGTGACCTGGATGCGGGAGACCTGGGAGACGCTCCAGCCCGACATCGACGCCCGCCGGTTCGCGGAGGTACGCGCCAAGCTGGCCGTCCACGAGGCGGACGCCGCCGACTGGCGGGACACCTCGGTGAACTACTGGAAGGAGTTCAGCGGGCGGGACATCCCGGTGGACGACGCGCCGCTGTCCGCGACGATCGTGGTGGGCGGGAAGGAGTTCGGCGGCTTCAACCTGTCGGAGAACGCGTACACCATCGGAGTCCCGGCCGGGGCATCGCCGACCATCACGAAGGTGCGGACCGCCGACCGGAAGGCCCGCTCCGAGATCGTCTCGCAGGCGGCCGGCGTACCCGGTCAGGCGGTCGTCAAGGTCACCACCAGGGGCTTCTTCGGGCCGCTGGTGAAGAACTACGTCTTCAACCTGGTGCCCGACACGACGCTCGCGAGCCTGCGCGTCGACGACGAGCCCTTGGCGTCCTTCGCACCGGCGGTGCGGCACTACAACGTCCTCACGCCGGCCGGCACCACGACCGTGCCGACCGTCGCGGCACGTGCCGCCGACCCCGCCGCCTCGGTCGTGGTCGCGCAGGCGGACAGCGCCACCGGGCAGGCACGGGTCACCGTCACCAACGGCCGCGCGTCGTCGGTCTACGTGGTGGACCTGAACACCACCCTCACCGGCAGCGACGAGTTCGACTCGACGCAGCTCGGCCCGCAGTGGCAGTGGGTCCGGAAGGACGACAGCAGGTGGCGCCTGGCCGACGGGTCGCTGGTCGTCACCGCCCAGCAGGGTGACCTGCAAGGCAGCGTCAACACCGCACGGAACCTGGCGCTCCAGGACGTCGACGGGGACTGGACGGCCGACTCCAGGATCGTCTTCTCCCGGCCACTCGCCGCCAACAACGAGCAGGGCGGCGTCCTCGCGTACGCGGACGACGACAACTACGTCAAGCTCGCCTGGGAGATGGCCAACGCCGGCGCACCGGTCCACAAGGCCCGGGTCGTCCTCCTGCGCGAGCAGAACGGCGTGACGTCGACAGTGGAGATCACCGGGGCGGACGCCCAGCGCATCGTCGGGGCGGACGGGGCCATCTGGCTCCGGCTGACCAAGACCGGGGACCGCTACCGCGCCTACTACTCCACCGACGGGAGCGTCTACCGCTACATCGGCTCCCAGACGTTGAACGCCGAGCCGACGAAGGCCGGAGTGCTGGCCTTCAACCGGGCCGGCACCTCCACCGACCTGAACGTCGCCGTCGACCACTTCCGGATCGAGAGCCGCGGGGAACGCATCAGCTAGGCGAATAGGCCGAGTAAGCCCCACTCCAGGGTGCGCTTCGGCTGGCCCGGCAGGTCGATGTGCTGATGAGCGGTATACCTCAGAGTCATACTTATACCTCTGAGGTATACCGCTCATCACCGAATCCGACCCGAGGAAGGTGACCGACGGTCACCGCCGAACGCCGAACGCGACCGGGCCCGTCCCCAGGTGGGACGGGCCCGGTCGTGCTCCCCCAAGCAGGAATCGTTGCCGTCAGCCGCCGATCGCGATGGCGAAGACGTGCATGGTCGGCACGTTGGCCGCAGGCCGCGCGCTGATGTTGGGCAGGACCACCTGGGCCACCGCCTTGCTCTGCAACGACACACCCACGTAGTAGATGCAGGCGGCCGTGGCCTGACGGCCGTTGTTGGGCCGGTTCTGGTACGCGGACACGACGGCGGCGGTGCCCCCGGAGTGGGGCCCGCCGTACCAGTCGGGCGAGCTCAGCGTGAACGTCTGGCGGGTGCCGTCGGCGTACACGACGGTGCCTGTCCCGGACACCGCGCCGTAGGTGCCGGTCAGCAGGAAGCCGAGCGTGCTGCCGGTGCCGCTGATGCCGATGGTCTGGCCCGAGGCGACGGCGTTGTCGGCGGTGCCGGGGCTGACGTTCGGCCAGCGGAAGTTCACCCCGTTGCGGCTGATCGTGGCGCCCGGGCTGGCTCCGGCCGAGGCCAGTGCCTGCGCGGACAGGCTTGCCCCGTTACCGTCGAAGTTTCCGACGTTGGTGTTGCTGTCGTTGGTGATGCCGGCGTTGGTGAAGCTCTGCTCGAGCGTCGGGGTGGCGACGCCCGTGCTGGTGACCCGGTAGGTACGCCCGGCCTGGACGGCGACCTCGATCAGGTCGGACTCGATCCGGGTCACCCGGGGCGCCGAACCGTCGGCGGTGTCGACAACCGTGACGGTGCCGGTGAGGATGCGGGCGCGCAGGCGGACCGTGCCGGCGCGGTCCGGCCGGACGAGCACCTCGGTGGCCTGACCGTTGCCCCAGGTGATGCCGACAGTGTGCCCGCCGCGACCCCGCAGGCCGGTCACCTTCCCGGCCGGCCACGCCGGCGGCAGCGCGGGCAGGATGTGCAACTCACCGGCGTGGCTCTGCAGCAGCATCTCGGCGATGCCCGCCGTCGCGCCGAAGTTGCCGTCGATCTGGAACGGGGGGTGCAGGTCGAACATGTTCGGCGCGAGCCGGGCGGTGGTGGCGAGGTAGCGGATGAGGTCGTGGGCCCGCTTGCCCTCCTCCATCCGTGCCCAGAAGTTGATTTTCCAGGCCAGCGACCAGCCGGTCCCGTCGTCGCCGCGCAGGGCCAGGGTCCGGCGGGCCGCCTCGAACAGCTGCGGGGTGCCGCGCTTGGTGATCTGGTTGCTGGGGGCCAACCCGTACAGGTGGGAGATGTGTCGGTGGTTGGGCTCGGTCTCCACCCAGTCGTAGAGCCACTCCATGATGTTGCCGCGCGAGCCGACCTTCATCGGAGGGAGCCGGTCGCGGGTGGCCCGGACCTGCGCCCGGAAGGTGCTGTCCACGTTGAGGACCTCGCTCGCACGGGCGACGCCGTCGAAGAGGTCCCGCAGGATCTGGTTGTCCATGGTGGGGCCGGCGCACACGCTGGCGTTCGAGTGGTGGCTGAGCTCCGGCGAGTTCGACGGGTTGGTCACCAGGTAGCCGAGGGTCGGCTCGGTCACCAGGGTGTCCAGGAAGAACTGCGCGGCGCCCTTCATGGCCGGATAGTTCGTCCGCAGGAACTCGATGTCGCCGTTGAACAGGTAGTGGTCCCAGATCAACACCGACAGCCACGCGCCACCGGTCTGCCACATCCCCCAGAACGCGCCGTCCACCACGGCCGTGGCCCGCCACGCGTCGGTGTTGTGGTGGGTGACCCAGCCACCCGCGTTGTACTGCACCTGGGCGGTACGAGCACCGGCGACGGAGAGCTCCCGGACCATGTCGAACACCGGGTTGTGGCACTCGGCCAGGTTCGTCGTGTTGGCCGGCCAGTAGTTCATCGGCAGGTTCGCGTTGATCGTGTACTTCGAGTCCCACGAGGGGGTCAGCGAGTCGTTCCAGATGCCCTGCAGGTTGGCGGGCTGCGTGCCGGGGCGCGAGGACGAGATCAGCAGGTACCGGCCGAACTGGAACAGCAGCGCGGAGAACTGCGGGTCGTTGACGCTGTTGTGCTGGGCGATCCGCACGTCGGTCGTCTGGTTCGCGGCCGAGGTGCGGCCCAGGTCCAGCGTGACCCGGTTGAAGAGCGCCTGGTAGTCGGCCACGTGCCTGCTGCGCAGCGAGTCGAAGCTGGTGGCCCGGGCGGCACTGAGGCGCTGCCGGGCGATGCCCCCGTAGTCGCCGCCGACGTTGCGGTAGTTGACGTAGCTGGAGCCGATGGAGATCAGCAGGACCACGCTCGTGGCGTTGGTGACCCGCAGGGTGCCGCCCGAGCTGGACACGCTGCCGCCGGTGACGGTGGCGTTGGCCAGGGCGAGGAAGCGGACCTGGCCGGTGACGCCCTCCTGGTTGCCGGAGACGCCGTCGAGGCCGATCGTGGCGCCGTCCGGGCTGGACACCGACGTGCGCTGCGGGCTGTCGAAGGTGGCGGTGAAGCTGATCGAGTTGCTCCGGTCGGCGGTGAGCCGCATCGCGATGACCTGGTCCGGCGCGCTGGCGAACACCTCCCGCTGGTGCCGGACGCCGTTGAGCACGTACGACGTGGTGACGGTGGCGGTGGTGAGGTCCAACGTGCGGTCGTACTGCGACGCCCCGCTGGCCGACCCGAAGGCGAGCCGCAGGTTGCCGACGGTCTGGTAGGCCAGTTGGCCGCCGGGGTTGCCCATCATGGTCTGGTTGATCAGGTCCTGGGCCTGGGTCCACTGGTTGGCGTTGACCAGACGCCGGATCTCCCCCAGTGAACCGGCACCCCGGGGGTTGCTCGGGTCGTGCGGGCCGCCGGCCCAGACGGTGTCCTCGTTGAGTTGGAGCCGTTCCGTGTCGACGTTGCCGAAGACCATGGCGCCGAGTCGGCCGTTGCCGATCGGTAGCGCCCGGAGCCAGTCGGTGCCGGCCCCCTCGTCGTACCAGAGGGCGAGGTCCCCGGCGGCCAGCACCTGCGGCGGCGCCACCGCGTCCGCCTGGGCCGCGGCGGTCCAGGGCAGCGGCAGGAGAGCGCCGCCCGCACCGGCCGCGCCGATCTTGATGGCTTGCCGTCGAGTCAGGTCGGACATCGATCCTCCAAACGGTGACCGATCCGGCCACCCGAAGCGGGACAACCATGAGAGCCGTCGTCGGGATCCGCTTGCCGACATCGACCACGGACCGCAGTGACCGGCCGAGATCAGCCCCGGAGACAGCCAGACATCTGATGTGTTTCGCGAAGGTTACTCCGACGCAACCGAATCGGCAATGGTCGATAGATGATGGGAATCCGCCCTCTGACCCGTCCCGCGGAGCGCCGCCGACAGGGAGACGGCATCGACCCGGCACTTTCTGACACGGACGGATCCCCGACCGGACACCGTCGAGCGACCAGGTAGGTGCCCATACATCGGATGTACCGTCCGTCGAACGGATTCCCGACCTCCCGGCCGGCCGCAACCTCGACGGGTCGACGGGCGTCTAGCGGGAAACACTTCCAGGTTGGACCGGAGGATCCGATGACTTCGACACCGCTACGCGCTCTCGTGCCCGTCGCCGTACTGGTGGGCCTCGCGGCCTGCACGACCCCCTCGTCCAAGCCCGAGGCCGGGGCCGGCACCACGTCGCCCGCACCCGACGCGACGTCCGCCTCCCCGGACACGTCGCCGACCCGCACGGCACCCGCGTCACCCGACGCCACCCCTGCCGCCTGTCCGGTCAGCGCGGCCACCCTTCAACGGGTGTCGGGGCTCGGCGACAGCCACCGGATCAACCCGGACCAGATCAACTGCGCACGTCGGTGGGCGACGGCCGGTGTGCGCGCCGTCGACCCGAGCATGCAGGGCGACGGCGTGCTGGTCTTCGAGTACGCCAACGGCACGTGGAAGAAGCTGGGCGAAGGCAGCGCGATCGAATGCAGCCCGTTCGGCATCCCGAACGAGATCGGCGACGAGGTCGGTTGCCGCGACCAGTGAGGGCGGTACGACCTGTGGGACCGGGTGCGAGTCTGCGAGAGCACCAAGACCGGTCCACCCTTCCCGCAGTGTCCGCGAACGACACCCACCTACGCGACTAGACTCGGAACCAGCGTCGATCCGGGGGGGTGCGTGCGCAGGTGGGTTCGTCTGAGCTTCTCGTCGCACTGGACCGCGACAGTTCGATTCCGTTGCAACAACAGCTCTGCGACCAGATCAGCGGGTCCGTGCGCACCGGTCGACTGCGCCCCGGCGATCCGGTGCCGCCGAGCCGTGAGCTGGCCCACCAGCTCCGGGTCTCCCGGACCGTGGTGACCAGGGCGTACGAACTGCTGCGGGCCAACGGGGTGCTCACCTCACGGCGGGGATCCGGCACCCGGGTCAGCGGCGCGCTGACCGACACCCCGCCACCGGCCCAACGCGCCGCCCGCCCGCCACTGTGGCCCGAGCCCCCGCTGCCCACCGACGCCGGTAGCCCGCTGTGGAAGCCCTGGGAACCAGCGCCGATGCACCGGCCGGACGGCGCGTACGACTTCCGGCACGGCACCCCGGCGCTGGCCAGCTTTCCGGTGACCCGGTGGCGGCAGTCGCTCGCCGAGGCGGTCAGTCAGGCCGACGCGGTGGCGCTGGGCTACGGCCCGGCCGAGGGCGCCTCGTCGTTGCGTACCCAGATCAGCGCCCTGCTGCGCCGCAGCCGCGCCCTCGACGCCAACCGCGAACACACGGTGGTGACCAGCGGCGCCACCCAGGCGATGGACATCCTGGTCCGGCTGCTCGTCGGCCCGGACGACGTGGTGGTCATCGAGGACCCGAGCCACACCGTGCTGCGGCAGATCTTCGGCTACTCGCGGGCCGCCGTGGTGCCGGTCGGCGTCGACGAGGAGGGCCTGCGGGTCGACGAGATCGAAAGCCAGGTCCGCGCGCACGGCCACGACCCGTCCCGGGTACGACTGATCTACGTGACCCCGTCGCACCAGTTCCCGACCGGGTTCATCATGTCCGAGCGGCGGCGACGAGCGCTGCTGCGCTGGGCCCGTGAACACTCCGCCACGGTGCTGGAGGACGACTACCACAACGAGTTCACGTTCGCCGAGGAGCGGCTCCCGTCGCTGGCCGCCGACCCGCAGGACGCGGACGTGGTCTACGTCGGCAGCTTCAGCAAGACGCTCTTCCCGTCGCTGCGCATCGGGTACGCGGTGCTGCCACAGCACCTCGTCCGGCCGTTCCTCGGCGTCAAGTGGATCACCGACCGGCTGACCCCGACGCTGACCCAGGAGGCACTGGCCGAGTTCATCTCCTCCGGGGCGTACGCCCGGCACATCGGCCGGATGGACCGCCTCTACCGGCAGCGACGTGCCCGGCTGCTGGAGGCGCTCTACGAACACTTCGGCGCGGGTGTGCGCATCTCCGGCACGGCCGCCGGGCTGCACGTGCTGGTGACCCTGGGCGGCGCGTCCGACGCCGACGAGGCGGCGATCGTGCGCGCCGCCGCCGCGCGCGACGTCCGGATCTACCCGGCCTCGGGCTACTTCGTCACCCGACCACCTGCCGAACCGACCTTCCTGATCGGGTACGCGGCGCTGCCCACCGCACGGATCACCGAGGGTGTGGCGCTGCTGGCCGCCGCGGTGCGGGAATCGACGGCTCGGTGAAACGGGGCCGGACGAACCGGGCCCGCTGGGCGTACGGGACGGTGCAGTCGAAGACCGCCTTCGCCGTGCGCCCGTCGGCCGAGAGCGACGACGAGTAGCCGGTGTGCTGGCTCGGGTCGAGCGGGAAGCCCTCCCGGTCCGGCAACACGCGCAGGTCCTGATCGGCCTGGAAACGGGTGACCATCGCCCACCACAGGTCCTGGTCGGACTCGATGTCGACGTCGTCGTCCACGCACAGCACCAGCTTGGCCATCCGGAACCGCTCCAGCACCGCCTCCGCGGCGGCGCGTACCGCGAGGTCGTCCTCCGGGCCCCGCTTCGCCGGCCACTGCAACACCACCATGAGCTGACCGCCGCCCGCCGTGTGGCAGTGCGCGGCCAGCGCCGGCGTGCCCCTGCGGCGCAGCACGTCCAGCACCGCGGCCTCCATCCCGAAGCCGAGCAGCACCGACTGCTCGTGCCCGGGCCCGGAGACGGCCTGCAGGATCGGGCTCTCCCGGGCGGTGATCGCGGTGACCTGGATCAACGGCAGCGCGGGATGCGCCCGGCCCTGGTAGCCGAGGAACTCCGGGGTGGCGACAGTGCCGTGTCGGCTCTCCGGCGCCCGGTCGGCCAGCAACTCGCCCTCGATGACGTACTCGGCGTGCGCGATGAACTCGGTGTCCACGGTGCGGCACTGCAGCAACTCCACCGGTTGCCCGGCGAGAGCGCCGGCCACCGCCAGCTCGTCGAGGTCGGGTGGCACGAGTGACGTCGGGCAACAGGAGGAGAGCAGCACCGCCGGGCACAGGCCGAGGTGGACGGCCACCGGCAACGGACTCCCCCGCCGCAGCGCGGCCTGGTACGCGAGCTCCAGGTCCCGGCCGGGCACCATCCAGATGGTCAGCGAGTCCGGACCCTGGACGCACATCCGGTGCACGGACAGGTTGCGGACCCCGGTGTCCGGGTCGGTGGCGAGCACCGCGCCGAGGGTCAGATAGGGCCCGGCGTCCTCGTCGGTGAGGACCGGCACCGGCAGCGCGGTCAGGTCCACCGGCAGCGTCTCGCGGGGCCATCGGGACGGGTCGTGTGCGGGCACCGGCGGGCGGGGTGCGGCCACCGCGTCGAGCAGCCGATGCGGCAGCTCGGCCGGTGTGCAGCCGAGCAGCCCGGCCGCGCGCCGACGGGTGCCGTACAGGCCCATCAGCACCGCTCGGGTCGGACCGTGGTCGGGGCGTACCCGGTCGAAGAGCACCGCCGGGCCGGCACCGGTGGGCGGGGCGGCGGGCGCACCCGCCCAGCGGGCGTAGTGCGCGGAGACGCCGTACCGGGCCGGTAGTTCGGTGGCGACGCGGACCAGCTCACCGGGGAGCGGATCGAGGGTGGCCAGGGCGTGCCGCAGGTCGACGGGTGTTCGGCTCACCGCTCCTCCCCCGCCGACGCGGCGGCGCGGCGGGCCGCCAGCATGTCGAGTTGCATCCGGGTCAGCTCGTCGATGAGGGCCCGGTAGGTGCCGACCGCCACCTCCGGCGGCATACCGTTGCCGACGGCCAGGTCGGACACCCGGTCGAGCACCTGCCGCACGCGGTCGGGTGATCGGACGGTCGCCTCGTCCGTCTTGTGCGCGGTCAGCTCCTGCACCACCCGGGTGCGCTCGGCCAGCAGGGCGATGATCCGCTGGTCGAGGTGGTCGATGACGCCGCGCAGCTCGGCGATCCGGGTCGGGCCGGCGGCGGCACCGGCCGGCGGGGAGCCGGCCGGTGCCGCGAACCAGTGCTGGTCGGTCATGGCTGGGGAACCTGGTCGACCACGAAGACGACGGTGGGCTCGGCGTCGCTGCCCTGGGACCGGTGCTCCTCGTCGTCGGGGATCACGAACCCCATGCCGGGGCGGCACGGCACCGACCGGTCCCGGAAGTGGATGGTGAACTCGCCCTGCAGGACGTAGCCGGTGTGACCGCGCAGGCACCAGTGGTGCTCGTCGAAGCCGGGCGGCAACTCCAGCAGGCGCAGCCGCTGCCCCCCGACGTACGAGATCTTGACGCGTCCCTCGGCGCCCGGCTTGTCCCACCTCTCCCACTCGGTGGCCGGGAAGTCGATGCCGACCGGCGCGGCGACCTGCTCAGTGGACATTCTCGATATCTCCTCTGGTCGGGGCGGAATCGTTGCGGCGGGGCCGCGGCACGCGTTCGTTGCGGTCCCGCCGCGGAAGGACCGGATCGCCGTCGACGCGCTGGTGCTGCTTGAGCAGCTGCACCATGTCGAGCATCCGGTGCACCATCCGCTCCAGCGCGTCGACGCCCTCGACGTCGTGCAGGCCCGGAGTGCCGGTGGTGTTGCGCAGCAGGACGGGGAACCCGCTGCCCACCAGGATCATCCGGTTGAGCAGCAGGTTGTTGACGATCTGGTTGTGCACGGACGAGTCGCTGTACCGTCGCCCGGTGACGATGATGCCGCCCACCTTGTCCGCCAACGGACGGGTGAAACGCAGGTAGCCGACGCCCGCGCGCTCGATGAAGACCTGCATGAGGTGGGCCAGACCGAAGCCGTGCACCGGGGCCGCGTAGATCAGCCCGTCGGCACGTGTCATCTGCTCCACCAGGGCGGGGACGTCGTCGTCCACCTGGCAGGGCACTGTGCGGCTGTTGCAGTCGCCGCACGGGCTGCACGGCGAGATCCGGTGCTCACGTAATTGAATGGTGCGCAGGACGCCGCCCCGCTCGGCGATGAGTCGTCCCGCGTACGCGATGGCGTGGTCGGTGTTGCCGCCGACCCGTTCCGATCCGTTGATGGCGAGGATGGTCCCTGCTTCGCTGTGCACTTTCACCCCCGGTGCTCGTCGCGGGGTGGGCGCCGCACCGCGCCCACCCCCTGCGAGGTCAGTCCGTCAGCTTCCCGGCGAAGTAGTCGATGTAGGCCTGCATGTCGAAGTGACCGTGCCCGGACAGGGAGAAGACGATCGCCTTCGACTCGCCCGTCTCCCGGCACTGGATCGCCTCGTCCACCGCCACGCGTACCGCGTGGGTGGACTCGGGCGCCGGCACGATGCCCTCGCTGCGCGCGAACAGCACGCCGGCCTCGAAGCAGGCCGTCTGCGGCACCGCGCGGGCCTCGATCAGGTCGATCTCCCGCAGCGCGCTCACGATCGGCGCCATGCCGTGGTAGCGCAGCCCACCGGCGTGGATCGACGGCGGGTGGAAGTCGTGGCCCAGGGTGTGCATCTTGGCCAGCGGGGTGAGCCCGGCGGTGTCGCCGAAGTCGTAGTCGTAGCTGCCCTTGGTCAGCGACGGGCAGGAGGCCGGCTCGGCCGCGACGAACCGCACCGTCGGACCACCGCCCCACTGCCGGCGCAGGAACGGCAGGGCCAGCCCGGCGAAGTTGGACCCGCCGCCGGCGGCGCCGACCACGACGTCCGGGTAGTCGTCGGCCATCGCCAACTGGAGCAACGCCTCCTGGCCGATGATCGTCTGGTGCATCAGCACCAGGTTGAGCACCGAGCCGAGGGCGTACTTGGCGGCGCCGCCGCTGCTCATCGCCGCCTCCACCGCCTCGGAGATGGCCAGGCCGAGGCTGCCGCTGGAGCCCGGGTCGGCGGCGAGCGCCGCCCGACCCGCACCGGTGCGGTCACTCGGGCTCGCGGTGACCGACGCCCCGAAGGTTTCCATCAGGCCCCGCCGGTACGGCTTCTGGTCGTAGCTGACCCGCACCATGAAGACCTCGCAGTCGAGGCCGAAGTAGGAACAGGCCATCGACAGCGAGCTGCCCCACTGACCGGCGCCGGTCTCCGTGGTGAGCCGTTGCACGCCGTCCTGCTTGCTGTAGTACGCCTGCGGAACGGCGGTGTTCGGCTTGTGGCTGCCGGCCGGGCTGACGCCCTCGTACTTGAAGTAGATCCGGGCCGGGGTGCCGAGGGCCTGCTCCAGCCGACGGGCCCGGACCAGCGGGCTGGGCCGCCACTGCCGGTAGATGTCCAGCACCGGCCCGGGAATGTCGATGTCCCGCTCGGTGGAGAACTCCTGCTCGACCATGCCGGTGGCGAAGAGCGGTTCGAGGTCGGCCGGGGTGATGGGCTCCCGGGTGCCGGGGTGCAGCATCGGGGGGAGCCCCTTGGGCAGGTCGGGGACCACGTTGTACCAGGTCGTCGGGATGTCGCTCTCGGGCAGCACGAACTTCGTCGCGGTCATGGCCTCTTCCAGGGGTGGGTGTCAGGAACTGGCGGTGGCCGGCTCGGCAGGTGACGGCACGGACCGGGCAGCCGGTCGCATCCGCAGCACTGCGAACGCGACCACGCCGACCACCGGGGTCAGCAGGAGCAGGAGGAGGACGGGCTGGTGCCCACCGGTCTGCCAGACGAAGCCGAGGCCCATCGGCACTACCAGGCGGGCGGAGCTGAGCACGAAACCGTTCAGGGCCATGAAACCGCTGACCCGGTGCTCCTCGACGTGGTCGGCGATGTAGGTGGGCACCACCACCGAGGCGATGATCTCCCCCAGCGTCCAGACCACAGTGGACAGCAGCACGGCGGGCAGCGAGAACGCGAACACCAGCACCGCCATGCCGGTGGACCAGAGCAGGCCCGCGACGACCAGCAGGGTCCGCGTCGAGTACGCCTTCATCCGCTTCTCGATGAGCAGACTGGCGCTGACCACGACCACGCTGTTGATCGTGTAGACCGCCCCGACGACCGCCACCGACGAGTGCAGCACCGTGGTGACCGCGAGCGGCAGTGTGTATTCCAGGCCGATCAGCGGTGCGACGTAACAGAACGAGACGATCACCAGCACCGCCACGTCGAGGTCCCGCAGCAGCCCGGCCCGCCGGGTGCTCGCGGTCGGCGAGGTCACCGGCACGCGCCGGGTGTCCGCCGGTACGAACAACCAGATGGTGGCCGCCGCGACCAGCCCGAGCAGGATGTTCCCGGCGAACATCAGCTGGTAGGAGTAGGCCGCCGCGATCCCGCCGAGCAGCGGGCCGACGCCCATGCCGAGGTTGTTGGCGAGGTAGCTCACCGTGTACGCGAACGGCCGCTGCTCGGGGGCGGTCAGGTCGGCGATCAGCGTGTTCGCCGCCGGGGCGAACATCCCCATCCCGACCAGCGCGACGAAGAGCAGCACCGCGTACGTCCAGGTGGGGCCGTCGAGCACTGCGAGACCCAGGTAGCCGACCGCGTTGAGCAGCAGGCTCGTCACCAGCGCGGCGCGTCGGCCGGCTCGACCGCAGACCGGGCCGCTGAGCAGGCTGCCGGCGAGCAGGCCGGTGCTGCCGACCGAGATCAGCACACCCGCCTCGCCGGTGCTGAGGTGCCGGCTCTGCACCAGGTAGACGGCGAGCAGCGGGAAGACGAACATGCCGGCCCGGTTGATGAAGGAGGCGTAGACCAGCATCCGCAACGGGCGCGGCAGCGCCTGGAACCGGCCCAGCCAGCTCACGCGTCACCGACCGGCTCGGTGACCACCTCGAAGGCGTCCCGAATGACCTTGAACCGTGCCCGCACGTCGTCGAAGTCGCGCCCCTCACAGACGTACCAGCCGAGGACGTCGTTGGACGCGGTCGGCGCGGCGAGCACGTCCCCCACGCTCTTCCACACGTCAGCGTCGAGCACCGAGTCGAGCCCTCGCAGCTCGTCCGCCGTGGTGATCGCGGTGATCCGCCCGTACCGGTCGGAGCACAGGTATTCGGTGCCGATCTCCGGGCCGAGGGTCGCCGCCGGGACGTGCCCCGGGTCCAGTTCGAGGCGGCACCACTCGCCGGCCAGGTTGATCCCCCGCCCGGCCTGGATGGCGGGGACGATCGAGCCGCCACCCGCCCGGGCGGCCGCCTCGCCGAAGACCAGCCCGCCGTCGTCGCGGAGGAAGAACTCCACGTGCGCCACGCCGGTCAGCATGCCGAAGCCACGCAGCACGGTGGCGCTGGCGGCCACGATGCGCCGCTCCGCCGGGGTCAGGTCGTGCTTGCGGGAGACCGTGCCGCCGGGCTCGTCGCGGAACTCCAGGATCGAGTACGTGTAGCGGGACAGCTGATCGAAGACCACCTCGCCGTCGCGCAGCAGCGAGTCGACGTGGTACTCGACGCCCCGGACGTACTCCTCCACCCGGTAGTCGTGCCGGTCGTCGGCGACCAGCGGCCACACCCGGGCCAGGTCCTCGGCGGAGTCCACCCGGTGGGTGTCGCCGCAGGCCCAGCCGGCGTACGGCTTGATCACCACCGGCCAGCCCACCTCGGCCGCGAACTCGGCGACCGCGCCGACCGTCTCGGGTCGGCACGAGCGGGCCACCGGCACGCCCAGCTCGACGGCCCGACGGTGCATGACGTTCTTGTCCCGGAACGTCAGCGCCTCCTCCGGGTCGAGACCCGGGATGCCGTGGTCGCGGCGGCAGTGCGCGGCGGTGAGCACGTCGCCCTCGAAGAGCGGGAAGACGCGCTCCACCGGGTGCGCGGCGACGATCGTGGTGACCGTGGCGCGAACGGCTTCCCGGTCGTCGAGGTCGGCGAAGTAGCAG
The DNA here is from genome assembly GCF_029626165.1 of Micromonospora sp. WMMD967. NCBI lineage: Bacteria > Bacillati > Actinomycetota > Actinomycetes > Micromonosporales > Micromonosporaceae > Micromonospora > Micromonospora sp. WMMD967. Next base: position 4,323,539 of record NZ_JARUBK010000001.1, on the reverse strand, counting down.
GGCAGTCCGGCGGCCTCGGCGGCCGGCTGCCCGGTCGGCAGCAGCGCGACGGTGGCCACGCCCAGCTCGGCGGCGGCAGTGACGACACTGCGGAACTGGGCCGCGTACCGGCCGGCCGCGGGTCGGTAGATCACCAGGATCGCGCGGTTCACGAACGGCTCCCACTGTCACTGCCGACCGGGCCCGCGGTACGCAGGACGGCGCTGGTCGTCGCGCCGTCGAGCACCGCCTCCTGCCGGGTGCCGTCGGACAACCCGTCGAGGACGGTGGCGAGCCGGCCGAGCGCGTCCACCACGTCCGCCCGGCCGCCGGGGTGGGCCGACTCGACGGTGAGCAGCAGCCGGTGCCGGCCCAGGTCGGTGCGGACCAGGTGGCCCTGTCGCCAGTTCCAGCGCCGCGAGTGGGCCCGCCCGTCGGTGTCGGCGTAGACGACCTCGCCCGGCTCGGGCTGCTCCGGGGCGTCCGGAGCACCGAGCGGCAGGTACGTCTCGGTGCCGTCGGCCGGCCGGACCACGAGGTCGGCGAGGCCGTCGACGGCGCACGAGGCAACCGGGAGGGCGGCGCCGAGCGACACCGCGTTGCAGAGGTCGACCAGGGCGTTGATCCGGGGCAGCCGGTCGCCCTTGGCGACCCGCCGGGCGATGGACTCGGCGGCGCAGGGGAACCGGTTCGGGTTCACCCCCACCGCCCGGTACGCCTCCCGCCACGCGGCGATGCCCGGCAGCTCCGCCACCCCCGCCTTGTCCAGGCCGGCCGCGTGCAGCGCGTCCTCGGCGGCGGTGAGAAGCGCCGACACGGCGGGAGGGGCCGGAGCGACATCGACCGCCGGTACGGCGATCACGCCGAGCACGTAGTCCGGCACCGCGGTCAGCACCCGGTCGTCGATGCGCACGGTGAGGGTGTCCACACCGTCGCTGAGCTGGGTCATCGTGATCCTCGTAGGGTTCGGGTCCGATTGTCGGTCCGACCGTACGCAGCGGGGCGACCACCGCGTGTGGCCAATCCGGGGTGATCCGGTGTGGCCAATCCGGCGGTCGGCGGCGGACCGTCGGCGCGGCCGGCGCGGGTCCGCGCGCCGAGCAGCGTGGTGCCCAGCGCCAGCACGCAGAGCGCCGCCCCGACCGGCCCGAGCAGGTCCAGGCCGTTGTCGCCACCGTGCCGCAGCAGCAGGTTGCCGAGGAAACCGCCGAGCGCGATGCCCACGAACGTGGCCGACGAGTTGAGCGAGAGCAGCAACGGCCCGGAGGTCGGCGCGACGGTGAAGAGCCGGTGCTGCTGAGCCGGCTGGGTGGCCATCGCGGTGACGCCCCAGGCCGCCATGGCCAGCGCCGCCGGTAGCAGCGCCTGCCTGGTCAGCGGCAGTGTGACCAGCACCAGGGCGAGCCCGGCGACCGACACCAGCAGCACCGGCACGCCACCCCACCGGTCGGTGGCCCGCCCGCCGAGCACGGTCCCGGCGACCGCCGGCACGCCGAAGACCAGCAGCAGCACCGCGAGCACTGTGCCGTCGCCGTCGGTGGCCGGGGCGAGCAACGCCCCGACGTACGTCAGCGCGAGGTATCCGCCGGTCATGAACAACGCGGTGGTGAGCACCGCCAGGCCGACGCGACCCTCACGGGCCGGTGCGAGCCGGGCGGCCAGCGACGGGCCGGGAGGCAGCGCCAGCGCCGGCAGGCCGACGGTCACCGCGACCGCGCAGGCCGCGCCGACGGCCGCGAGCAGCCAGAACGTGGCCCGCCACTGGAGGTCGGCGGCGAGCCAGGTGCCGAACGGCACACCGGCGACGGTAGCCGCGGAGAGACCGCCGAGCACCACCGCCATGGCCCGGGCACGCCGCTCCGGTGGGGCCAGGGCGGCCGCCGACGCGGTGGCCGCGGGAACGTAGAGCGCGGCGCTGACCGCCGTGACGACCCGGGCCAGCAGCAGCAACGGCAGGTCGGGGGCGAGCGCGGAGGCGACGTTGCCCACCGTGAACCCGACCAGAGAGACCACCAGCACGGTACGCCGTTCCAGCCGGCCGGTCAGGGTGCCGAGCAGCGGTGCGGCGACCGCGTACGCGAGGGCGAAGACGGCGCTCACCCAGCCGGCCGAGGCGACGCTGACCCGCAGACTTCGGGCCACCTCGGGGAGCACACCGGCGACCACGAACGTGTCGGTGCCGATGGCGAAGGCGCCGACCGCGAGCAGCCCGACGACGGGTACGCCCCGACGCATCACGCCACCCCCGCCGGCTGCCCGGAGCGGTACCGGGCGGCGTCCCCGGCGACCACCCGACCGCCGAGCAGCACCATCTCGATCGCCTCCGGCCGACCGAGGACGGTGATGTCCTCGGCCGGGTCCCCGTCGGTGATCACCAGGTCGGCGAGCCGCCCCGGCTGCACGGTGCCCGCCTCGTCGCCCCGGCCGGCCAGCCGCGCTCCATTGGCCGTGGCCCAGGTCAGCACCACCGGCGCGGGAATGCCGGCAATCGTCACGTACGTCTCCAGCTCCTCGGCGTAGCGGCCGTGCGGGGTCCAGGCGAACCCGAAGTCGTCACCGGCCACGATCGGGATGCCCATCCGCACCATCAGCGGCAGGATGCGCAGGGTGTTCTCGACCTCGGCCTCGAACTCCAGCGTCTCCAGGTACTCCGGGGTCTTGCCGTGCCGGACGCCGTCGGTGAGCAGGCGGTGCGGCTGGTGCAGGCTCGGCACCACGAAGATGCCGCGCTCGGCGATGGCCTCCAGGGCGGCGTCGTCGGCGTACGTGGCGTGGTCGATCACGTCGACACCGGCGGCGATGGCGTTGCGGATGCCGCCCAGACCGCGCGAGTGCGCCCGGATCCGGACGCCCCGCTCGTGCGCGGCCCGGGCCGCGATCACCAACTCCTCGGCGGTGAACAGCAGCTCGTGCGACCGGCCGTTGGGGAAGGTGTCGTCACCCGTGGAGAAGACCTTGATGATCTCCGCGCCCTGGGCGACCTCGGTGTCGACGTACTCGATCAGCTCCTCCGGGGTGTCGGCCAACCGCATCAGGTCGCTCGGGATGCGTTGCTTGACCCCCGGGTTGCGGCGCTCCGGCGGGCCGGACACCATCAGGTCCCTGCTGCACGGCGTGATCCGCGGGCCGGGCAGCTTCCCGGCGTCGATCGCCCGACGCAGTGCCATGTCGATGCCCGACACCGAGCCGGCGCCGACGAAGGCGGTGTAGCCCAGCCGGAGCATCGCGGCGGCGTTGGCGGCGGCGCCGAGGGTGACCTCCGGGATGCTGTACTTGAACAGCATCTCCCGACCGTCGAGCACGTCCAGGTACGCGATGTGGGTGTGGCCGAGCGTCATCCCCGGCATGACCGTCCGACCGTCGAGGTCGAGGACGTCCACGTCCGGGTCGTGCAGCGGGGCCTGCGCCTCGGGCAGCACCGCGACGATGCGCTCGCCGTCGAGCAGCACACTGTGGTGCGGTCGGGAGGCCACCCCCAGTCCTTCCTGGACCGTGGCGCGGTGCAGCAACGTTCGTCGGGACACGACTGTCACTCCGGTTCTCTCGATGTCTGGTCTCAGCGACGGCCGAACAGGGTCCACACGATCTCGGCGCCCGGGCGGCGGGCCACCCACCGCAACGCGTGGCGGTGCACCCCGGGCGCGTTGGTCACCGCGAGGTCGGCGCCGCCGGCGGCGAGGATCTCGGCGGCGTGCTGGGTGGAGTCCGCGTCGACCCACCGCACCTGGCGCTCCCGCAGCGCGGGCGGCGCGAGGTCGTGGTAGATCCGTCGGACCTCCCACAGGGCGGCCACGGTGAGCCGGCCGTCGGCCGGGTCCGGGTCGCGGTCCGGCGGGGCGGCGATGCCGTACTCCGGGGTCGCCTGGGCGAAGTAGGCGTCCAGCCGCAGGTCACGGTGCCAGTGGAAGCGGGTGAGCCCCTGGTAGGCGCTCGGCACGAGGGCCTGGTCCACGCGCCGCTCCACCAGCGCGGCGAGCACCGCGTCGAAGGTGTCGGACAACTCGATGCGCAGCCCGTGCCGCTCGGCGAGGAACGCCGCCGTCAGGTGACTGGACGTCCCGGCCGGGCCGAGGGTGGCCAGCGTGGTGCCGGGCCGGCTCGCCCACCGGTCCATCACACTGCGCCACCGCCGCCCGTACGCGTCGGCGAGCGGGCCGGGCAGCGCCGGCACCGACCCGTGCGTGGCCGCCTCAGGTGGTGTAGCCACGGTTGCCCGCCATCCGCTGCGCCACCCTGGTCTCGTGGTCCACCTCGACCCGCCGGTCGACGATCCGGGCGGCCTTCCAACTGACGAACGCGCCGGTGCTGACGATCGGGTCCAGCCCGTCGGTCAGCTCCACCTCGACGGGTACGCCGAGCGCGGCGGCGGCCCGCTCCCGGACCCCGTCGGCCACCCCGGCGGGGTCGTCGGTGAGGTCCTTGAGCAGCTCCAGCCGGACCGTGAGCCGGTCACCGCCGGCGCCCGGGTCGTGGTCGATCACCACCTGGTACCCGCCCGAGCCGGTGACCCCGGTCAGGACCGCCGTCTCGATCTGCCCGGCGGTGAGACGTCGACCGCCCAGCTCGATGCGGTCCAGGGTGCGGCCCACGATCTGCACCAGGTCGCCGGGCATCTCGCAGGCACAGTCCGACGCCTCGACGATCACCGCGTCGCCGGTGCGGTAGCGGACCAGGGGCTTCACCCCGTCCACGAGCATGGTGACGGTGAGCTCTCCGCTGCCCCGGGAGCCGTACGACGTGCCGGTCTCCGGGTCGACCACCTCGATCAGGTAGTTGGTCTGGGAGAGGTGCATCCGCTTGTTGCGGCAGGCGGTGGCGATGACGAACGCCTCCTGCGAGCCGTACAGGATGTTGTAGACGTCCGCGCCCCAGACGGACTCCAGGTTGCGGGCCAGCGCCGGGGTGCACATCTCACCGGTGACGAAGAGGAGCTTGACGGAGAAGTCGTCGCGCAGCCGGTATCCGTAGTGCTCGGCGGCCTTGGCCAGCATCATCGCTACGCCGGGCGTGCAGCAGACGACCTCCAACTCGAGGTCCTTCATCAGCTGCAACGCCTTCGCGAACCCGATCACCGGTGAGTACGGCCAGATCTTCGCGTTCAGTGAACCGACGTTGCGGGCGATGTCGCCGAGGGTGTCGCCGAAGGAGTGCACCTCGGTCGGGCCCATCAGCCCGATGCGGGGCGGGTGGTCACGGAAGTGGTGGCGGAAGATCGACGCCCAGGACTCGGTCACGTGGGCGTTGCTGGCCACCACCTCCCGGCCGTCGCGGGGGCAGGGCGTCGCGCGACCGGTCGTGCCTGTCGTCTCGTAGAAGAACACCCCGTCGGCCAGCGGCCGGCTGAGGACGTCGAGCATCTCCTGCCGCAGGTGCGTCTTCGTGGTGAAGGGCAGCCGGTCGAGGGTCGCCGGGGTGATCGTCGACAGGTCGACGTCGGCCAGGTGACGGGCGTAGAACGGCGAACCGGTGGACACCTGGTCGAGCACCGTGCGCAGTTGGCGTGCACGCCAGGCGTCCAGCTCGGACGGGTCGAGGGTGCGGTCGTAGAACGCCCGGTGCAGAGCCAGGTAGTCGGCGGCGAAGTCCGCCGCCGGTCCGGTGGTCGGAAGCCACATGGTCGGATCCTTTCCAGGGATGAGCCGGCTGCCGTGCGGTTGTGGCGGGCCGGGACGCAGGTCAGTGCAGACCGCCGTTGACGTCCATCACGGAAGCGGTGACGTAGCTGCTCTCCGGACCGGCCAGCCAGGCGACCGCCGCGGCGACCTCGGCCGGCGAGCCGAACCGGCCGACCGGGATCCGGGCCCGGTAGTCGTCGCGACGCTCGACCGGAATCCGGGCGGCCATCGGGGTGTCGACCAGGCCCGGGGCGACCGCGTTGACCCGGATCCGGTGCTCGGCGAGCGACCGGCCGAGGCTGCGGGTCAGCGCGATGCACGCGCCCTTCGACGCCCCGTACGCGGCGTCCGGGCTCCCCGACTGCCCGCTGATCGAGGCGACGTTGACCACCGTGCCGGGACGACCGGCGGCGATCAGCGCACGGACGAACACCTGGGTGCAGAAGAACGCGGCGCCCAGGTTGACGTCGAGCACCTGCGCGTACGTCTTCGGGTCGTAGTCGAGGAAGTCCCGGGCGTGGTAGACGCCGGCATTGTTGACCAGCACCGTCGGCTGGCCGTAGCGCTCGTCGATGCGCGCGAAGAGCTGCTCCACCTGCTCCGGAACGGCCACGTCGGCGACCAGCGAGGCGTACGCCGCCGGGTCGCCGGCCCTGTCGACGTCGACGCCGAGCACCCGGTGCCCGGAGCCGGTCAGGGCGGCCGTCACGGCCCGGCCGATGCCGCCCGCCGCGCCGGTGACCACGGCCAGGGGTGCCGACTGATCGGTCATGACGACCCCGCCGCCCGGGACCCGGCCACCGGCAGCGCCGTGGCGCTTCGCAGGAAGTTGTCGAACAGGCGCAGCCCGTCCTCGGTGAGCACGCTCTCCGGGTGGAACTGCACCCCCTCCACCGGCAGGCTCAGGTGTCGTACCCCCATCACGTAGCCGTCGTCGGACGACCGCGCGGTGACCTCCAGGGCCGGCGGCGCCGGGTCCGCGACGATGAGCGAGTGGTAGCGGGTGACGGTGAGCGGGGCGGACGCCCCGGCGAAGACTCCCCGGCCGTCGTGGCCGACCACGCTCGTCTTGCCGTGCATCAGGTGCCGGGCGACGGCGACCGAACCGCCGTAGGCGAGACCGATCGCCTGGTGGCCGAGGCAGACGCCGAGCAGCGGCACCTGGCCGGCGAAGGCGTGCACCAGCTCCACGTGCCCGGACTCGGCGGGGTGGCCGGGCCCGGGGCCGAGCACCACCGCGTCCGGTCGCAGCGCGGCCAGCTCGTCGCTTGTCCGGGAGCGGGAACGGACGACCACGGTCCGCGCGCCGAGCGTGCGGAGGTACTGGTCGATGATGTGGGTGAAACTGTCGTACGCGTCGACGAGCAGAACCTTCACGGCAGCAGCTCCGTACCGGTCAGGGCCCAGAAGGTGGCGCTCATCTTGGCCAGCGTCTCCCGCCACTCGGCGTCCGGGTTGGAGTCGGCCACGACCCCGGCGGAGGCCTGGGTGCGGTAGCGGTGGCCGTCGTGCACGGCGGTGCGGATGCAGAGTGCGAGCACCGCGAACCCGCGCACGTCGACCAGGCCGATCGACCCGGCGTACACGCCCCGGGGTTCGTCCTCCAGCCCGTCGATGATCTCCATGGCCCGCAGCTTCGGCGCGCCGGTCATGGTGCCGGCGGGAAAGGCGGCGCAGATCGCCGCCCAGGCGTCGGCGTCGTCGGCGAGTTGCCCGGAGACGGTGGAGACGAGGTGGTGCACGTACGCGAACGGCTCGACGTCGAACATCGTGTCGACGCTGAGCGTCCCCGGCACGCAGACCCGACCGATGTCGTTGCGGCAGAGGTCGACGAGCATGACGTGCTCGGCGCGTTCTTTCTCGCTGGCGGTCAGCTCGGCCACCAGCCGGCGGTCGGTCTCCGGGTCGGCGCCGCGGGCCGCGGTGCCGGCGATCGGACGCATGGACAGCCGGCCCTGCTCGATGCGGAGGAACAGCTCCGGGCTCGCCCCGATGACGGTCCCGCCGGCCCAGGGCGTGAGGTACATGTAGGGCGACGGGTTGCGGTGCCGCAGCCGCCGGTAGACCTCCAGCGGGGTGAGAGTGGTCTCCACGTCGATCCGGTGACCGATCTGGATCTGGTAGCTGTCCCCCACCTCGATGTGCCGGAGGCACTGCTTGACCCGGGCGGCGAACGTCTCCTCGTCGACGGTGTCCCGGACCAGGCTGGGCGGTGGGGCGGCGGGCACCTCCCGATCGCCGTCCGGCAGCGCGGCGAGGAGGTCCGGCAACCGGTGGGCCGTGGCGTCCTCCGGCAGGTGCGGGCCGGTGGCGGCGAGGTGCCGCACGGTGCCGGTGCGCAGGTCCCACCAGACGGTGTGCCGGAACAGGACGAGGGTGCAGCGCGGGATGTCGTCCACCACCCGGTCGACGGAGAGTTCGTCCATGTCCCGCGCGGCCTCGTACGCGAGGGTGGTGAGGAAGCCGAAGGCGAAGCTGTCGGCGGGCGCGGTGGTCCGCACGGCGAACGCCCGTTGGACGGCCCGGATCGCCGCCCAGACCTCGGGCGGCCCGGCGACGGACCAGACCCGTTCCCGGGCGCGGTGCCGGACCGGCTCGCCCAGGACGGCGGTGAGCACGGCCGCCAGGGCGTCACCGAGCGGGCCGTCGGAGATCACCTCACAGCGGTCGGCGATGAACCGCACCTCGGCGAGGGCGTCCCAGCCGACGGCTGCCGCGTGGCGGTCCTGGGCCGGACCGTCCAGGCTTTCGAAGAGATACAGATCGTCCGGAGAACGAACTTCGGCGAGCGCCGTGTAGAGCGACAAAGGATCGATTGGCGACAGTGTGACAGATGTCACGTCTATTGGAATTGAGTTGGTCGGTGGCGTACGCCGCACCGCCACGGAATGCGACCCAATGAGCCGCGTGGCAGTCTTGGCCGACAATGAGGACACTGCGAAACCCCCTCTGAGCAGCCCGATTCACGCGCCCCCGTTGGCGTTGACCCCGCCACTGACGCGGCAGATCGGACTCTTCCCCCCAGCACAAAAGGACTCGCACGACCACCCGTGCGCCGAGGCCGGTGACGGTGCCGAGGTCCATATTGGACATACTCGGAACGTACGCCCTGATTCGCCGACAGCAGGTGGTTGCGCGTCCGACCAACACTTTCCTCAGGCGCAGATCACGCTGTCCATACCACTTCGACGACGCCGGAGCGGACCACTTGTCCCTGAATCTAAGCCTGTCAATAGATGGTCAATCGCGTGAAACGCTGGCAGTGCAGCTCCGTAACGCATTCCGCACACAGATCGAGGAGGGCACGCTTCGCCCGGGCACCCGGCTGCCGTCGAGCCGGCAACTCGCCGTCGACCTCGGGGTGTCCCGCAGTGTGGTCGTCGAGGCGTACGAGCAGCTCTGCGCCGAGGGGTACCTCGTCTCCCAGCACGGCTCGGGCACCTCCGTGGCGGCGACGGCGCGCACCGACAGCGGCTCGGCGCTCACTCCGCACGACAGCACGTCGACGGCGGCGGTCTGGGACCTGCGCACCGGCGGCCTGCACAGCTCCACCTTCCCCCGCCAGGACTGGATCCGGGCGGTCAGCGCGGTGGTCACCTCGGCCGGCCACCGGGAGCTGGGGTACGCCCCGCCGTCGGGCCTGCCGGTCGTGCGGCACACCCTCGCCGGCTACCTCGGTCGGGTGCGGGGCGTCCGCAGCCGACCCGAACACCTCATGATCACCTCAGGGTTCGCCCAGGGGCTGGCACTGCTCTGCCGGGAACTGCGCGACCGGGGCCACCACACCGTCGGTGTGGAGGACCCGGGTCACCCGGGCGAGTGGGAGTTCATCGCCGACGCCGGCCTGCGCCCGGTGGGCCTCCCGGTGGACGCCGACGGCATCCGGGTCGACGCGCTGGCCGCGAGCGGGGTCCGCGCCGTGCTCGTCACCCCGGCCAGCCAGTTCCCCACCGGGGCCACCCTCAGCGCGCACCGTCGGGAGCAACTCGTGGCCTGGGCCGAGGCGGTCGACGGCTACATCGTCGAGGACGACTTCGACGCCGCCTTCGTGGCCCCCGCCCAGCGGATGCCGGCACTGCAGAGCCTCGCCCCGGACCGGGTGATCTACGCCGGCAGCGCCAGCAAGGTCCTCGCCCCGGCACTGCGCCTCGGCTGGCTGGCCACCCCCGCCGCGCTCACCGCGCCGATCGAGCGGGTCCGCGCCGGCTGGGACATCGGCTGTTCCAGCCTGGAACAACTCGCCCTCGCCCGGCTGATCGACACCGGGGTCTTCGACCGGCACCTACGCCGACTCGCCGCCGACATCCAGAAGCGCCGTCAGGCGGTCCACCAGTTCGTCGCCCGCGAGATGCCGGGCACCACGGTGTTCGGCGGGCACAACGGGTTGCAGACGTACCTGGTGCTGCCCGAGCGGTGCGACGAGGAGGCGCTGGTGCAGGCGGCGCGGCGGCGCTCGGTACTGGTCCGTGGCGGACGCTTCTACGCCCTGCGAGCCGACGACCGACCGCCGGCGCTGGTCGTCGGCTACGCCGGGGTGCGCGGCTCGGAGCTGAGCCGCGGCCTGGCCGGGATCGCCGGGGCGTACCGCGAGACGACCGGCCGCGCCGGCGCCCGGTCCACACCCGACACCCCTGTCGCCTCGGTGTCGTCACGCTGGGCGTCTTCCCGCGCGAGGCGAAGCTAAGGCCTGTTTCATGAGGGCGGTCGAGCTGAGGCGGCGTCCGGGGCGGCGATCCTTAGGGGTGTTGGCTGCTCCGCGAGGCGGGCTACGGTCCGGCCGTGGCCGTACCGCGATGCGCGCGCGGGTCACTCGGAATCGTCGTCCGTCGAAGCGTCGGACGACGGGGGAGGGGTCGACCGGTGTTCAGGCGTATCGCGATCATCAATCGGGGCGAGGCCGCGATGCGGCTGATCCATGCCGTACGGGACCTGTCCGCGGAGTCGGGCGACCACATCGAGACCGTCGCCCTCTACACCGACGAGGACCGGACGGCGACCTTCGTCCGAGCGGCCGACGTGACGTACCCGTTGGGCGCCGCGGCCACCCGCCCCTACCTCAACCACGAGCTGCTGGAACGCGCCTTGGTCGAGACCGGCGCCGACGCGGCCTGGGTCGGTTGGGGATTCGTCGCGGAGGATCCGGCGTTCGCCGAGCTGTGCGAGCGGCTCGGGGTGACGTTCGTGGGGCCCAGCGCGGACGCGATGCGCAAACTCGGGGACAAGATCGGCTCGAAGCTGATCGCCGAGGAGGTCGGCGTGCCGGTCGCCCCGTGGAGCCGGGGCGAGGTCGCCACCCTGCAGGACGCCCTCCGCGCGGGCGAACGGATCGGCTATCCACTCATGCTCAAGGCGACCGCCGGTGGTGGTGGGCGTGGCATCCGACGGGTCGACTCGGCGGAGGACCTCACCGACGCCTACGAGCGGACCAGCCAGGAGGCGCTGCGGGCCTTCGGTTCGGGCGTCGTCTTCCTGGAACGACTGGTCACCGGCGCCCGGCACGTCGAGGTGCAGATGATCGCCGACGGGCAGGGCGGCGCCTGGGCCCTCGGCGTACGCGACTGCTCGGTGCAGCGTCGCAACCAGAAGATCATCGAGGAGTCCGCGTCGCCGGTGCTGGCGGCGGAACAGGTCGCCGAGGTGAAGGCCGCGGCGGTGCGACTCGCGCTGGCGGTCGGCTACCGGGGCGCCGGCACTGTCGAGTTCCTGTACCACCCGGCGCAGAAGCTCTTCGCGTTCCTGGAGGTCAACACGCGCCTGCAGGTCGAGCACCCGATCACCGAGATCACCACCGGCACCGACCTGGTCAAACTCCAACTGCACGTGGCCGGCGGTGGTCGCCTCGACGGCGCGACGCCGGTCGAGGCGGGTCACGCGGTCGAGGCCCGCCTGAACGCCGAGGATCCGGACCGCGACTTCGCGCCCTCCCCCGGCCGGATCGTCCGGCTCGCGCTACCTGCCGGCCCGGGCATCCGGGTGGACACGGGCGTGAGCGAGGGCGACAGCATCCCGGCGGCCTTCGACTCGATGATCGCCAAGATCATCGCGTACGGCCGGGACCGCGACGAGGCCCTCGGTCGCCTGCGCCGGGCCATGTCCGAGACGACGGTCATCATCGAGGGCGGCGCCACCAACAAGAGCTTCGTCCTGGACCTGCTCGACCAGTCCGAGGTGATCGACGGCTCCGCCGACACCGGCTGGATCGACCGGGTCCGCGCCGAGGGCCGCCTGGTCACCCACCGCCACTCCGCGCTCGCCCTCGCCGCGGCCGCCATCGAGGCCTACCAGGACGAGGAGGAGGTCAGCCGGCAACGGCTGCTCACCACCGCGCACGGAGGCCGACCGCAGGCGCAGCACGAGACCGGGCGTCCGCTCGACCTCAAGCTGCGCGGCGTCGGCTACCGGGTCGCGGTGTCGCGGGTGAGCAGCGAGCGGTTCCGTGTCGGCCTGTCGGCGGGCGGCGACGTCCACCGCCTGGACGTGCAGATGCAGCGGTTCGACGAGCACCGGGGGCAGATGCTGGTCAACGGGGAGCGTTTCCGGTTGGTGACCGCCACCCACGGGCCGATCCACACCGTCGAGGTCGACGGTGTCACCCACCGGGTCAGCAGGGACGAGGGCGGCGTGGTCCGCTCCCCCGCACCAGCCCTCGTCGTCGCCACTCCCCTCGCCGCCGGTGACGAGGTCGAGGCGGGCGCACCCATCCTCGTGCTGGAGAGCATGAAGATGGAGAACGTGCTCCGCGCCCCCTTCCGGGCCCGGGTCCGCGAATGCCCGGTCTCGGTCGGCAGCCAGGTCGAGACCGGCACCCCCCTGATGCGCCTCGAACCGCTGGCCGACTCCACCGCCGAGGAGACGTCGGGCGCGGCCGACACCGTCGAGATCGACCTGCCGCCGGCCCCGCCCGGGCCGTCGGCGCAGCAGACCCTTGACGATCTGCGCGCGCTCCTGCTCGGCTACGACGTCGATCCGGGTGAGATCACGCTCCACCCGGCCGCGGGCACCGAGTCGCCGACCGCCCAGCTCGACCTCCTGACGATCTTCGCGAACCTGGCGGAGCTGGCCCGGAACAAGCCCCGCCGGGCCGCCGACGCCCAGCCGGGCAGCGCCGTGCACACCCCGCGCGAGTTCCTCCACAGCTACCTGCAGAGCCTCGACGTCGAACGGGCCGGCGTCTCCCCCACCTTCGTGGCACGCCTCGAACGGGTCCTAGCCCACTACGGCGTGACCAGCCTCGACCGGACGCCGGAGCTGGAGGATGCCGTCTTCCGGATCTTCCTGGCCCAACAGCGCATGGCCGCCGCGGTGCCGCTCGTCTCCGAGGTGCTGCGCCAGCTGCTCGCGGGACCGGCACCCGCCGGTGACCGGCGCGAACCCGCCGGGATCGTCCTCGAACGACTGGTCGAGGCCACCCAGGTCCGCTTCCCCGCTGTCGCCGACCTGGCCCGTGGCCTGGTGTTCCGCTGGTACGCCCAGCCCCTGCTGCGCCGCACCCGCGCCGAGGACTACGCCGAGGTCCGCGCCGACCTGCGACACCTCGACCGGCACCCGGACGCACCGGATCGCGCCGAGCGCGTGCAACGGATGGTCGCCTGCCGGCAGCCCCTCGTACGGATCATCGGCCAGCGCATCCGACGCGGGGGCGACACCGAGCACGGCCCCCTGCTGGAGGTGCTGACCCGGCGCTACTACGGCAACCGGGGGCTGCGGGCCGTCACCCCGCGAGGCAGCTTCGTCACCGCCCAGCACGGCACCACGCACATCGTGGCGGGCGCCACCGACATTCCCGGTCTCCCCGAAACCCTCACCGCGCTCGCCGAGCTGGCCGCCGACGCCCCGGCCGGGCTGGTCGCGGACCTCTACGTCGCGCTGGGCGACCAGCCCGACGACGACGAGGCGATCGCCGTACGGCTCGGGAAGCTCTTCGCGGACCACTCGCTGCCCTCGACCGTCGAGCGGGTGACCGCCACAGTGGCCAGCTCCACCGGCGCGGTCATGCACCACTACTTCACGTTCCGGCCCGGGGAGGGCGGCTTCACCGAGGACCGGCTGATCCGGGGCCTGCACCCGCAGATCGCCCAACGCCTGCAACTGGAACGGCTCCGCGAGTTCGACCTGACCCGGCTGTCCTCGGCCGACGAGGAGATCTACCTCTTCAAGGCCGTGGCCCGCAGCAACCCGGCCGACGAACGGCTGATCGCCATGGGCCAGATCCGCGACCTGACCCCGCTGCGGGAGACCGACGGGCGGCTGGTCGCCCTGCCCGCCCTGGAGGAGGCCACCACCCTGGCCCTGGACGCGATCCGCGACATCCAGGCGCGGCGCCCGCAGGACAAGCGCTTCGACACCAACCGGATCCTGATGTACGTCTGGCCGCCCACCGACCTGTCGCGTGACGAGCTGAACGCGCTGGTCCAGCGGATCCTGCCGACGACGGTCGGCGCCGGGCTGGAGGAGGTGCAGTTCATCGCCCGCCAGCCGCGTGCGGCCGGGGACGTGGCGGTGACGATCACAGTCGACCCGGGCGGCGCCCGGCTGCACGTGGGCGCGCCGTCCACCGAAGCGGTACGCCCGTTGGACGACTACCGGCAGAAGGTGCTCCGCGCCGCACGCCGGGGCACCACCTACCCGTACGAGCTGACCGGGCTGCTCGGTCGGTTCACCGAGTACGACCTCGACCCGTCCGGGACGCTGGTGCCCGTCGACCGGCCGAAGGGGAGGAACTCGGCGGCCATCGTCGCCGGCCTGGTGACCACCGCGACCGAGCGGTACCCGGAGGGGATCACCCGTGTGGTGCTGCTCGGCGACCCGACGAAGTCGCTGGGCGCGCTCTCCGAACCCGAGTGCGCCCGTGTCATCGCCGCCCTCGACCTCGCCGAGCACCTGCGGGTGCCCCTCGAATGGTTCGCGCTGTCGGCCGGTGCCCGGATCTCGATGACCTCGGGCACCGAGAACATGGACTGGGTGGCCGCCGCGCTCAAGCGCGTCGTGACGTTCACCCAGGCCGGCGGTGAGATCAACATCGTGGTGGCCGGCATCAACGTGGGCGCACAGCCGTACTGGAACGCCGAGGCGACGATGCTCATGCACACCAAGGGCATCCTGGTCATGACCCCGGACTCCGCGATGGTGCTCACCGGCAAACACTCGCTCGACTTCTCCGGTGGCGTGTCCGCCGAGGACAACTTCGGCATCGGCGGCTACGACCGGGTGATGGGCCCGAACGGGCAGGCCCAGTACTGGGCACCCGACCTGCCGGCGGCCCGGGACGTGCTGATGGCCCACTACGACCACACCTACGTCGTACCCGGGGAGACCGGGCCCCGGCGGGCGGACACCGACGACCCGGTGGACCGGGACGTCTCGGACTACCCGCATACCGTCGACGGCAGCGACTTCACCACCGTCGGGCAGATCTTCTCGGCGACCCACAACCCGGACCGCAAGAAGGCCTTCGACATCCGTACTGTCCTGCGCGCCCTGTCCGACCAGGACCACCCCGTCCTCGAACGCTGGGCCGGGATGGCCGACGCCGACACGTCGGTGGTCCAAGACGCGCACGTCGGCGGCTATCCCGTCTGCCTCGTCGGCATCGAGTCGCGGCCCGTACCCCGGCGTGGGTTCCCGCCCACCGACGGGCCGGACACCTACACGGCGGGCACCCTGTTCCCCCGCTCGTCGAAGAAGACGGCACGGGCCATCAACGCGGCGTCCGGCAACCGACCGCTCGTCGTCCTGGCCAACCTGTCCGGCTTCGACGGCTCCCCCGAGTCGATGCGCCACCTGCAACTGGAGTACGGCGCCGAGATCGGTCGGGCGATCGTGAACTTCGACGGACCGATCGTCTTCTGCGTGATCTCCCGCTACCACGGCGGTGCGTTCGTGGTCTTCTCCAAGGCCCTCAACCCGTCCATGACGGTGCTCGCGCTGGAAGGATCGTTCGCCTCGGTGCTCGGCGGCGCCCCGGCGGCGGCTGTCGTCTTCTCCGGTGAGGTCAACACCCGTACCGCCAGGGACCCGCGCGTCGCGGACCTGCACGCGCAGGTGGCCGGGACGACCGGCGCGGAGCGCGCGGCAGTGAACACCCGGCTCGCCGAGGTGCGCTCCGCGGTCCGCGCGGAGAAGCTGGGCGAGGTGGCGGCGGAGTTCGACCGGGTGCACAGCATCCAGCGAGCCGTCGAGGTCGGCTCGGTCGACGCCATCGTCAGCACGGCCGACCTGCGGCCGCGCGTCATCGAGGCGATCGAGCACGGCCTGAAGCGCTGAAACGCACCGCGGCCTTCCGCATCTCGCGATCCGTCGCGCCTGCGACACCGCGGTACTAGGGGTCTGTGTCGGGGCCGGAGCCGCCAGCATGCTGGACTCCGGAGCAACGACGCTCCCTGGCAGAGAGGAACGATCCGATGCCTCAGCAGTACCTGACGCTCGATCGACCCGCCGTGGCACCAACGTCCGAGCCCGTGCTGGTGTTCCTCCAGGGTGGACCCGACGGCGTCCCACGCACGGTGGTGGCCACCGTCGAGCAGCTGGTCTACGGGAAGATCAAGGTGCCCTACCTCGCCGGCTACGAGCACTTCGAGCGCCGCGTCGGTGACGGCGCCCCACTGTTGTTCACCTGGACCGGCCGAACCAAGATCGCCGAGTGATCCGGGGCGGATCGCGGGCCGTACCCCTGCCGGCGGCAGCGGCACGACGGCCCGCGACCGGGCCCCCCACCTGCCCCTAGCCGTCGAGGGCACTCCCTTAGCCCAGCGGGCGCGGCCCGTGAAAGCCGCAGCGTTCGTTCCCTGTGGCTACCAGCGCCGATACTGTTGAAGCGTGACCAATGTCAGCCGTGCCCAGCCACTGCCGCCCACCGGCGTCAGCTCGGGTGTCGCTGACTCCGGAACCGTTTCTCCGGCGCGGAGGAAGCCATGATCGAGTCTATTCTTCCCGGCGCCGTGACGGCCGTCGACACGTTCGTGGACCCGCCCGGCGCCGACCTCTTCCCGGAAGAGGAGGCCGTCGTCCGCAAGGCGGTGGACAAGCGCCGCCGCGAGTTCACCACGGCCCGCTGGTGCGCCCGCCAGGCGATGCGACGGATCGGGATCGCCCCCGCGCCGGTCCTGCCCGGCACCCGGGGCGAGCCCCAGTGGCCGTTCGGGATGGTCGGCAGCATCACCCACTGCGCCGGCTACCGGGCCGCGGTCCTCGCCGAACAGGAGAAGGTCACCACCGTCGGCATCGACGCCGAGCCCAACGACGCCCTCGCCAACGGCGTGCTCGAAGCCGTCTCCCTGGCCGAGGAGCGGGACCGCATCGCCGTCCTGCTGCGGGACCACCCCGGTGTCGCCTGGGACCGGCTGCTGTTCAGCGCCAAGGAGTCGGTCTACAAGGCCTGGTTCCCGTTGACCGCGCGGTGGCTCGACTTCGAGGACGCGAACATCGTCATAGACCCGCTGAACGGCACGTTCACGGCCGCGTTGCTGGTGACCGGGCCCTGGGTGCACGGTCGACGACTCAGCGGCTTCAGCGGCCGCTGGCTGGCCGAGCAGGGCCTCGTCGTCACCGCCATCACCGTGCTCGCCCCGGTGGCCCCGAAGACCCGCACCACCGGCCGCGTCGCCGCGCACCGCTAGACGGGTGGGTCCTGGGTCAGGCCGGCGCTGTGGGCAGCGGGGGGCCCGCCATCCGCTTCGGCCGGCCGATGCGTGATCGAGCGGTATACCTCAAAGGTATAAATATGACTCTGAGGTATACCGCTCATCACCGCATCCGCCCCGACCGGGGTGACCGACGGTCACCGCCGGCCATCGGCGTACTCGGGCGGGCCTCGGCGACGCCGCCCGGCACGCAACCTCAGCGCAGCAGTCGTTCCAGCAGGTCCACCGCGGCCTCGGCGAGCACCGTCCCGGGCGGGAAGACGGCCGCGGCGCCGGCCCGGCGGAGCGCGGCGATGTCACCCGGAGGCACCACCCCGCCGACCACGATCATGATGTCCGCGCGACCCAGAGCGGTCAGAGCCTCGCGCAACGCGGGCACCAAGGTGAGGTGGCCGGCGGCGAGCGAGTTGACGCCGACGACGTGCACGTCCGCGTCGACGGCCTGCCGGGCCACCTCGTCCGGGGTCTGGAACAGCGGACCGACAGCGACGTCGAAACCCAGGTCGGCGAAGGCGGTGGCGACGACCTTCTGACCGCGGTCGTGACCGTCCTGGCCCATCTTCGCGACCAGGATGCGCGGGCGGGCACCATGCCGGTCGGCGAACGCGTCGGCGGCGGCACGGGCCCGCGCGACACCGGGATCGGCGCCCGCCTCGTCGCGGTACACCCCCTTGGTCGTGCGGATGCGGGCGACGTGCCTGCCGTAGGCCGACTCCAGGGCCGCGGAGATCTCCCCGACGGTGGCGTGCGCCCGGGCGGCGGTGACAGCCAGGTCGAGCAGGTTGGCCGACGGGTCGGTGGCGCCACGGGTGAGAGCGGCCAGGGCGGCGTCGCACGCCGGCTGGTCGCGTTCGGCCCGCAGCCGGCGCAGTTTCGCGACCTGCTCGGCGCGGACCGCCGAGTTGTCCACCTTGCGCACCTCGATGGGATCCTCGACGACCGGCCGGTGCCGGTTGACGCCGATCACCGGTTGCCGGCCCGAGTCGATCCGCGCCTGGGTACGCGCGGCGGCCTCCTCGATCCGCAGCTTCGGCAACCCCTGCTCGATGGCCCGGGCCATGCCCCCGGCCCGTTCGACCTCCCGGATGTGACCCCACGCGCGTTCGGCCAGGTCGTGGGTGAGCCGCTCCAGGTAGGCGCTACCACCCCACGGGTCGATCACCTGGGTGGTGCCGGACTCCTGCTGGAGCAGCAGCTGGGTGTTGCGGGCGATCCGGGCGGAGAAGTCGGTGGGCAACGCCAACGCCTCGTCCAACGCGTTCGTGTGCAGCGACTGCGTGTGGCCCTGGGTGGCCGCCATCGCCTCGACACAGGTCCGCACCACGTTGTTGTACGGATCCTGCGCGGTCAACGACCAGCCGGACGTCTGACAGTGGGTACGCAGCGACAGCGACTTCGGGTCGGTCGCGCCGGCGTCACGCAGCAGCCGCGCCCACAACAGGCGGCCGGCCCGCAGCTTCGCCACCTCCATGAAGAAGTGCATACCGACCGCCCAGAAGAACGACAGCCGGGGGGCGAACGCGTCGACGTCCAGCCCGGCGGTCTGACCGGCGCGCACGTACTCGGCGCCGTCCGCGAGGGTGTACGCCAACTCCAGGTCGGCTGTCGCGCCGGCCTCGTGCATGTGGTAGCCGGAGATCGAGATCGAGTTGAACCGGGGCATCCGTCGCGAGATGTAGGCGAAGATGTCCGCCACGATCCGCATCGAGGGCTCCGGCGGATAGATGTAGGTGTTGCGGACCATGAACTCCTTGAGGATGTCGTTCTGGATCGTTCCCGCCAACTGCTCGGGCGTGACCCCCTGCTCCTCGGCGGTGACGATGTAGAGGGCGAGGATCGGCAGCACCGCGCCGTTCATGGTCATCGACACGCTGATCCGGTCCAGTGGGATGCCCGCGAACAGCTCCCTCATTTCGAGGATCGAGTCGATCGCCACCCCGGCCATGCCCACGTCACCGGCCACCCGGGGGTGGTCGGAGTCGTAACCACGGTGGGTGGCCAGGTCGAACGCGACCGACAGGCCCTTCTGCCCGCCGGCCAGGTTGCGCCGGTAGAACGCGTTGGACTCCTGCGCGGTGGAGAAGCCGGCGTACTGGCGGACCGTCCACGGTCGGGTGGTGTACATGGTCGGGTAGGGGCCACGGACGAACGGGGCGATGCCCGGCAACGAGTCGAGGAAGTCCACTCCCACCAGGTCGTCCGCCGTGTAGAACCGCTTGACGCCGATCCCCTCCGGGGTCTGCCACACGTCGGTCGGCTCCGGGGCCGGGCCACTCGACCCGGGTGGCGTGCCGAGCGCGACGTCGGCGTACGAGGGGATCATCGGGGCACTCCGAGGTCGTCGAGGGTGGTCTCCAGCACGCGCACCGCGTCGCAGCCGGCGTACAGATAGTCGTCGACGCCGGGATGCCCGCCCGGCCGCCCGGCCAGCCAGACCTTCGCCGCGCCGGCCTGTCGGAGCGCGGCCGCGACCGGCGCGGCCTGCTCGGCGTACACCCGGTCGGACGAACAGAGGCAGACCACGGCGCCGGGCGCGACCGCGTCGCCGGGGGCGGTCGTCACGGTGCGGATGCCGCCGGCGGCGAACAGGTTCGCGGTGAAGGTGACCCGGGCGTTGTGCTCGGACGTCCGGCCGATCGCGACCAGGTGCACCACCGGCGTCGTCGGCGCGTCGTCGGCCCGGCGACGCAACTCCTCGAAGCGGAACGCGTAACGGTGGCGGGGCAGGCCGCCGACCGGTGCGGGCGAGCCGGCATGGCGGGTGGGGACCTGTTCGTCCAGATCAGGGAACTCGCTGACCCCGGTGATCGGGTCCTGCCGACGGGCCAGCCGCGTGGCCCGGCGCTCCCAGGTGGCGGCCAGCCGGTCGGCGACCAGACCGCTGCGCAGCGCCGCCCCGATGCCGCCGGCCCGTTCGATGGTGGTGAACCAGTCCCAGGCCGCGCGGGCCAGGTCCTCGGTGCGTGACTCGACGTACCAGGATCCGCCGGCCGGGTCGGTGACCCGGTGCAGGTGCACCTCGTCGAGCAGGATGATCTGGGTGTTGCGGGCGATCCGCTGGGCCGTCTCGTCGGGTCGGCCCAGGGCCAGGTCGAACGGCTGGACGGTGATCGCCCCGGCGCCACCGACGCCCGCGCCGAAGCCGGCGATCGTGGTCCGCAGCAGGTTGCTCCACGGATCCCGGGCGGTCATCATCGCGGCCGAGGTGACCGCGTGCTGCCGTTGCGCCGACGGCCGGTCGGCGCCGGCCACCTCGGTGACCCGGTGCCAGAGCCGGCGGGCCGCGCGGAACTTCGCGATCGTGGCGAACTGGTCGGCGGTCGCCGCGTACCGGAATTCGAGCTGGGCGAGCGACCTCGTCAGCGGGATCCCCCGATCGCTCATCGCCCGCAGGTACGCGACGCCGGTGGCCAGCGCGCACCCCAACTCCTCGGCGTCGCTGCCGCCCGCGTCGTGGTAGGTGGTCGCGTCGACTGTCAGCGCCCGCAGCTCCGGGTGCGCCGTCACCGACTGGGCCGCCAGCTCCGCGGCGACCCGGAGTTCCGGTTCGACGCCGCTGGCCGCGTACGCGCCGATCGGGTCGGCGCCGAGGTTGCCGCGCAACACGCGAGGGTCGATGTGCTGTCGGGTGGCCACGTCCAGCAGGGCGGCGGCGGCCTTGTCGGTCTCGGTGCCGGCGTCGAGCACGATGCCGGTGCGGTCCAGTGGGATACCGGCGAGCAGTTCGCCGAGTTGCTCGGGTGCCGTCGCGCGCAGCCACAGCGAGGTCGCCCCGCCGTGCAGGTCGGCGCGGGCTGCCGCCGCGCTGCGTACCGGGTCGGGGTCGGTGTGCACGGTTCGCACGTCCCACCGGCCGCCGACCGCACCGCCCCGGGTGAACGGCGCCTGCCCGGGTACGCCGTCCGGCACCGTGGTGTGGTGCGAGGTGTAGAGCGGGGCCAGCGGGAATCCGTCGTACGTGGTGGTGGCCAGCAGGTCCGCGGCCTCGTCCGCCCGGGTGTTCTCGTCCGCCCTTCCGGCCTTGCGCAGCACGCTCAGGGTGAGCCGCTGCCAGTCCTCGATGGCGGGAACCGGGAAGTCGTCTGTCATGGGTGTGGTCCTCCTTGGCCCGGCCCGGTCAGGCGCGGCCGAGTTCGCTGCGGATGAAGGCGAACAGTTCCTCGTCGCTGGCTTCTTCGAGCGGTGGCGCCTCCTCGGTGACCGGCTCGACGACGTCGTTGAGGCGGTTGATGAAGGCTTGGAGTCGCAGGACGGTCCGGCTCCTCGTGGTGCTGTCCGGTGTGGACGTCGCGAGGCCGGCTTCGAGACGGTCCAGTTCGGCGAAGAGCCCGCCGGTCAGGTCCAGGCCGTCGCCGATGACGGCGTCCCGGATGTGCCGGGCGAGGGCCTGCGCGGTCGGGTGGTCGAACGCCGCCGTGGGTGGCAGGTTCAGGCCGGTGACCCGGCCGAGCCGGTTGCGCAGCTCGACGGCGGTAAGCGAGTCGAAGCCCAACTCGGTGAAGGCCCGGGTGGGCGGGACGGCTTCCAGGGTGTCGTGGCCCAGGACGGCGGCGACGGTGCCGCGTACCAGGTCGAGAGCCGCCCGTTCCTGTTCCGGTTCGGTGCGGGCACGCCACTCGTCGCGCAGGGCGGCGGTGGTCCCGGCGTCTGCTGCGGGCGGCTGCTCGGCGGCCGACACCGGCACCTCGGGCAGGTCGGCGAGCAGTCGGCTGGGTCGGGTTCCGGTGAACGCGCTGGCGAACCGGGGCCAGTCGACGTCGGCGAGGACGACCTGACCGGTCGCGCCGGCGGCGGTTGCCATCGCGTAGAGGGCGGCGTTCGGGGGTAGGGCGTTCAGACCGCGACGACGGAGGCGCTCGTCGCTTCCGGTCCAGGGTCCCCAGGCGATCGATGTGGCACCGGCTTGCTGGGCGAGCGCCTCCAGCGTGGTGGCGGCCACCGCCGCGGCGGTCTGCAGGCCTCCGCCCCAGGTGCCGGCCACCGAGGTGAAGACGACGAACGCGTCCAGGTCCTCGTCGACGAGGGCGGTCAGGTGCCGGGCCCGGCGTACCGCCGGGGTGTCCCAGGCGTCGGGTGTGGTGTCGGTCAGCGGGGCCGGTGCGGGCTCGGAGCGGTCGGCGAGGACGACGGCGGTCAGCGCGACGCCGTCGGCCCGGACACGGTGCAGCAGGTCGGCCAGGGCGGCGTGGTCGTCTCCGGAGCAGGCCTCGACGGTGACGACGCCGTCGTCGTCCATCTCCGCGACGCTCTCGGTGACGATGACCCGGTCCGCGCCCTCGGCCACCGCCCAGCGGGCGATGTCGCCGCTGGTGTCGCCGACGACCAGGATCGTGCCGCGCGGACGCCAGCCTGCGGCGGGCGCGGCGGCGTGGCGGAGGCGTCGGGCGAGCACCCGGTCGCCACGGACGGCGAGCTGGTCCTCACCACCGCCACCGAGCGCGGCGGCGAGGTGGTCGCCGGCCCAGTCCGCCGGAACGTCCAGGAGGCCACCCCACCGGTGCGGCAGTTCCAGGGCGGCGACCCGGCCCAGGCCCCACACGGCGGCGGCGGACGGGTCGACTGGTTCGCCGGGCTCGGTGGCGACGGCCGCCGTGGTCACCATCCAGAGCGGCGCGTCGACGGCGGCGTCGACGTAGGCCTGGACGATGGTGAGCGCCGCCTCGGGGGTGCCGCCGGAGACGACGGCGCCGGCGATCGGGCCGTCGTCGACGGCCAGCCGAAGCCGGTCGGCCGCATCGGTCCGATTCAGGCCGACGACCGGGACTCCCCGTACCTCGGCGCCGTACGCGGTGAGGGTCTTGGCAACCACAGTGAGGTACGCGTCGTCGCCGAGCACCAGCCACGTGCCGGCGATCGTCGTGGTGGGCGCGGCGATCGTCGTCCACGCCTCCTCGTAGCGCCACGAGTCGCGGTTTCGGGTGGCTCGTCGTTCGTGACGCCAGGCGGTCAGGGCGGGCAGCAGGTCGGCGTTGTCGCCGGTGATGCCGAGCGGGCTGAGGTCGCCGTCCTCGACGGCCTGCCAGAACTCGCTGTCCACCGGGTCGACGGTGACCGGTTCGACCGGGGACGGCCAGAACCGGACGCGCTGGAAGGGGTAGGTGGGCAGGTCGACGCGTCGGCCACCCTGAGCCAGCTGTCCCCAGTCGACGGGGACACCGCGGACGAAGGCGCTGGCCAGTGCCGTGAGAAGGGTGGTGGGCTGGTCGCGGTCGGGGCGCTGCACCGCGACGAAGGCGGCGTCGGTGACGCAGTCCGCGCCCATCGCGGAGAGGACCCCGTCGGGGCCGATCTCCACGAACGTGCTGACGCCAAGGCCTTCCAGCGTGGTGATGCCGTCGGCGAAGCGCACCGCCTCACGGACGTGCCGCACCCAGTAAGCGGCGTCCTGGGTCTCGGCGACCTGCCCGGTCAGGTTCGACACGACGGGGATGCGCGGCGAGTCATAGGTCAGCGTCGCCGCGACCTGGGCGAACTCGGCCAGCATCGGCTCCATCAGCACGGAGTGGAACGCGTGGCTGACCCGCAGCTGCTTCGACTTCTCGAAGGCCGCCGCCACCGCCGTGACCTCGTCGGCCACACCGGACAGGACGACGGAGCGGGGGCCGTTGATCGCGGCGATGTTGACGCCGTCGGTCAGCAGTGGCAGCACCTCGGCCTCGGTGGCCCGCACCGCGGCCATCACCCCACCGGTCGGCAGCGCCTGCATCAGCCGGCCCCGCGCGGTGACCAGTTTCGCGGCGTCGGCCAGGGACAGCACCCCGGCGACGTGCGCGGCGGCGATCTCACCGATCGAGTGCCCCACCAGGAAGTCCGGAGTCACCCCGAACGACTCCACCAGTCGGAACAGGGCCACCTCGACGGCGAACAACGCCGACTGGGTGTAGACCGTCCGGTCCAGGTCGTCGCCGTCGGCGATGACGTAGCGGATCGGCCGGTCCAGGTGCCGGTCCAGCTCGGCGCAGGCCGCGTCGAACGCCTCCGCGTACACCGGGAACGTGTCGGCCAACCCCAGGCCCATGCCCTGCCGCTGGGAACCCTGCCCGGAGAAGACGAAGGCCGTCCGCCCGCGTACCGCCGAGCCGGTGACCACCCGGGGGTGGTCAGCGCCGGCGGCCAGGGCGTCGAGACCAGCGACCAGGGCTTCCGTGTCGGTGCCGACCACCACCGCGCGCTCCTCCAGGACGCTGCGGGTGGTCGTCAGCGAGTGGACCAGGTCCTTCGGGTCGGCTCCCGTCGAGAGGCGTTCCCGCAGCCGGGCGCTCTGCTCGCGGAGCGCGGGCCCGGTGCGGGCCGACAGCGGCAGCGCCGACACGGACGCCTGCGAGGGCTCGGTGGGCGCGGACGGCGTGCGGGTCGGCGGCTCCTCCAGGACGGCGTGGGCGTTCGTGCCGCTGAACCCGAACGACGAGATGGCAGCCCGACGCGGCCGGTCACCGGTCCGCGCCCACTGCCGCTCCTCGGTGAGCAGGGCCACCGAACCGGTGGTCCAGTCCACGTGCGGGCTGGGTTGGTCGGCGTGCAGCGTACGCGGCAGCGTTTCGTGCCGCATCGCCTCGACCATCTTGATGATGCCGGCGACCCCGGCGGCGGCCTGGGTGTGGCCGAGGTTCGACTTCACCGACCCCAGCCACAGCGGGTGGTCGGCGGGTCGACCCCGCCCGTACGTCGCGAGCAGTGCCTGCGCCTCGATCGGGTCGCCCAGTTTCGTGCCGGTGCCGTGCGCCTCCACCGCGTCGACGTCGGCGGCGGACACGCCCGCGTTGGCCAGCGCCGCCCGGATCACCCGCTGCTGCGACGGCCCGTTCGGAGCGGTCAGCCCGTTCGACGCGCCGTCCTGGTTGACAGCGCTCCCCCGGACCACAGCGAGCACCGGGTGGTCGTTCGCCACCGCGTCGCTGAGGCGCTCCAGGAGGAGCATGCCGACGCCCTCACCCCAGATCGTCCCGTCGGCATCGGCCGAGAACGCCCGGCAGCGGGCGGTGGCGGACAGGCCCCGCTGGCGGCTGAACTCGATGAACGCCCCCGGCGTGGACATCACCGTCACCCCGCCGGCCAGGGCGAGCTCGCACTCGCCCTGCCGCAGTGCCTGGCTGGCCCAGTGCAGGGCGACCAGCGACGACGAGCAGGCGGTGTCCACGGTGACCGCCGGGCCTTCCAGCCCGAAGGTGTACGAGATCCGTCCGGAGACGACGCTCGCCGCGTTACCGGTGCTGACGTACCCCTCGGCGGCTTCCTGCTCACCGGTCAGCAGCGGACCGTAGTCGAGGTTGTTGGTGCCGACGAAGACACCGGTCTGGCTTCCGCGTAGCGCGTCGGCCGGCACGCCGCCGCGTTCGAACGCCTCCCACGCCGTCTCCAGCAACAGCCGCTGCTGCGGGTCCATGGCCAGCGCCTCGCGGGGCGAGATGCCGAAGAACCCGGCGTCGAACTCGGTGGCGTCGGCCAGGAAGCCGCCTTCGCGTACGTAGGTGGTGCCGATGGCGTCCGGGTCCGGGTCGTAGAGGGCGTCCAGGTCCCATCCACGGTCGGTGGGGAACGCGCCGATGGCGTCGCCGCCGTCGGCGAGCAACCGCCACAGGTCCTCGGGCGAGCCGATGCCGCCGGGGAAGCGGCAGGACATCGCGACGATCGCGATCGGCTCGTCGGTGCGGGCCGGCACGGCGGCGACCGGGTTCGCGTCGGTCACCCCGACGACCTCGTTCTCCAGGTACGCGGCGAGTGCCTCCGGTGTCGGGTGGTCGAAGACCAGGGTGCTGGGCAGTCGCAGTCCGGTGGCCGCGCCGAGCCGGTTGCGTAGTTCGACACCGGTCAGCGAGTCGAAGCCGATCTCGGTGAAGGAACGTCCCGGGTCGACGGCGTGGGACGACCGCAGCCGTAGGACCTCCGCGACGTGGGTCCGGACTGTCTCCAGCACGGCGTGGGTCCGTTCGCTGCCGGCGAGTGCCAGCAGCTCGGACCGCCACCCGTCGTCGGCTGACGACTCCGGTTCGGTGGTGAGGGCGTGGACCTCCGGGACACCGTCGAGCAGCGGGCTGGGCCGGGCCGCGGTGAACGCCGGGGCGAACGTCGCCCAGTCGACGTCGGCGACGACGACACACGTGCGCTCGTCACCGACCGCCGACCGTAGGCCGCGCAGGGCCCGATCGGGGGCCATCGGGCGAAGGCCGCGTCGGCGTAGGTGTTCGTCCACGGCGCTGTCGGCGGCCATGCCACCGTCGGCCCACGGGCCCCAGCCGATCGAGGTCGCGGTGAGCCCTCGGGACCGGCGCTGTTCGGCGACGGCGTCCAGTGCCGCGTTGGCGGCCGCGTACGCGGCGTGGTCGCCGCTGCCCCACACACCGGCGATGGAGGAGAACAGCACGAAGGCGTCCAGCGGGACGTCCCGGAACAGGTCGTCCAGGTGTGTCGCGCCGCGCACCTTGGCGGCCGTGACCTCGGCGATGGCGTCGGCGGTCACCTCCGTGACGGGGGCGCGGGTGGCGACGCCGGCGGTGTGCAGCACCGCGGTGACCGTGTCACCGGCGGCGTCCAGGTCCGCGACGACCGCACCGATGGCGTCCCGGTCGGCCAGGTCGACCGCGCGGATGGTGACTCGGGCCCCGGCGGCGGTCAGTTCGTCGCGCAGGTCGGCTGCGCCGGGTGCGGCGTCTCCCCGTCGGCTGAGCAGGACCAGGTGGTCGGCGCCGTGGCCGGCGGCCCACCGGGCGGCGTGGGCGCCGAGCGCGCCGGTGCCGCCGGTGATCAGGACGGTGCCGCGCGGCTGCCACTGCCGACCCGTGCCGGCCGAGGGAACGAGTCGCCGGCCGAGCAGCCCGGCGCGGACGGCGACCTGGTCCTCGCCTCCGGCGCCGGTCAGTGCGGTGGCGAGCAACCGTCCGTCGATCGGGTCGCTGCCGGTGGGCAGGTCGACGAGGCCGCCCCAGGCGCTGTGGAGTTCCAGGGCGGCGACCCGGCCGAGGCCCCAGACGGCCGCGGCGGACGGGGTGGGCGCCGGATCGTGCGGGGTGGCGGCCACCGCGCCGCTGGTGATCAGCCAGAGCGGGATGTCGGTGGCCAGGGACTGGTGGGTCTGGACGGCGTGCAGTGCGTGCGCGGGGTCGTCCACCACGACGGCGATGCCGCTGATGTCGGGTGTCGCCTCGGCGTCCGGGGTGCCGCGTCGCACGTCGAGGCCGCTGGCGGCCAGGGCGTCCGAGACGCGGGTGTCGCCGGCCGGTTCGGTGATCAGCCAGGTCCCGGTGGGTGTGCCCGCCTGCGGTAGTGGGGTCCAGTCGACGCCGTACCGGCCGAGGGGCGTGGTGGTGTGGTCGCGCCGCCAGGACGCCAGGGCGGGGAGCAGCGGGGTGAGGGCGGTGCTGTCGTCGAGTTTCAGGGTCTGGGTGAGGGTGTCCAGGTCGGCGCGTTCGACGGCGTCCCAGAAGGCGGCGTCGGTGGGGCTCGTCGCCCGGGTGCCGGGCCTCGGCCAGTAGCGCTGGTGGTGGAAGGCGTAGGTGGGCAGGTCGATCAACCGCCCGCCGGGGTAGCACGGCGTCCAGTCGACAGCGACGCCGCGCACGTAGGCCTGCGCGAGGGCGGTCAGCAGCGTGGCTGGTTGGTCGCGGTCAGAGCGTTGCACTGGTACGAACACCGCGTCGCTGACGCAGTCTGCCCCCATCGCGGACAGCACCCCGTCGGGGCCGATCTCGATGAACGTGCTGACACCCAGGGCTTCCAGTGTGGTGATGCCGTCGGCGAACCGGACGGCCTCGCGGACGTGCCGCACCCAGTACGCCGCGTCCTGCGTGTCGGCGACCTGCCCGGTCACGTTCGACACGATCGGAATGCGCGGCGTGCCGTAGGTCAGGGTCTCGGCAACCTCGGTGAAAGCCTCCAGCATCGGCTCCATCAACACCGAGTGGAACGCGTGACTGACCCGCAGTTGCTTCGACTTCTTGAAGTGCGCCGCGACGGCGGTGACCTCGTCGGCAGCACCGGAGAGCACCACCGACCGGGGCCCGTTGATCGCCGCGATGCTCACTCCGTCGGTGAGCAGCGGCAGCACCTCCGCCTCGGTGGCCCGTACCGCGACCATGACACCGCCGGCCGGGAGTGCCTGCATGAGGCGACCTCGGGCGGTGACCAGCGTCGCCGCATCCGGCAGGGACAGCACCCCGGCGACGTGTGCGGCGGCGATCTCACCGATCGAGTGCCCGACCAGGTAGTCCGGTGTGACGCCGAACGACTCGACCAGGCGGAACAACGCGACCTCGACGGCGAACAACGCCGACTGGGTGTAGACGGTCTGGTCCAGGTCGTCGCCCTGGGCGATGACGTCGCGGATCGGCCGGTCGAGGTGCCGGTCCAGCTCGACGCAGGCGGCGTCGAATGCCTCGGCGTAACGCGGGAACGTGTCGTAGAGAGCCAATCCCATGCGGGAACGCTGGGATCCCTGGCCGGAGAACACGAACGCGGTCCTGCCGCGCACCACCGACCCGACCACGGGGCCGGGCACGCCCGCCGCGAGCGCCGCCAGCTCGTCGCGTCCGAGCACCACAGCCCGATGGGCGTGTGTCGACCGCGCCGACACCAACGAGAAGCCGACGTCGCGCGGGTCGGCCTCCACCGACGCCAGTCGGGCGGCCTGCGCCCGCAGGGCCTCAGGTGTGCGGGCGGACAGCACCCACGGCACGACCTCGGGCGCGTCCGGCCTGTCGTCGGCAGGGGTGTGCACTGTCGGTGGTTCTTCGAGGATGACGTGGGCGTTGGTGCCGGAGATGCCGAACGACGACACACCGGCGCGTCGAGGGTGCCCGTTCACCGGCCAGGGCTGCGCCTCGGTGAGCAACCGCACCTCACCAGCCGACCAGTCGACATGCGACGTCGGCGCATCCACATGCAACGTCCGCGGCAGAGTTTCGTGGCGCATCGCCTGCACCATCTTGATGATCCCCGCGACACCCGCAGCGGCCTGAGTGTGACCCAGGTTCGACTTCACCGACCCCAACCACAACGGCCGACCAGGGCGATCCTGCCCATAGGTCGCGAGGAGCGCCTGCGCCTCGATCGGATCACCCAACACCGTCGCCGTACCGTGCGCCTCCACCACATCCACATCAGCGACCGACAACCCCGCGTCAGCCAGCGCCGCACGAATGACCCGCTGCTGCGACGGACCATTCGGCGCCGTCAAACCATTCGACGCACCATCCTGATTAACCGCACTCCCCCGCACCACCGCCAACACCCGACGCCCATTGCGCAGAGCATCCGACAGGCGCTCCACCAACACCACACCCACACCCTCAGACCAACCAGTACCCCCCGCACCCTCCGCGAACGACCGACACACACCATCCGACGACAACCCCCGCTGCCGCGAAAACTCCACAAAAGCCGACGGCGTCGCCATCACCGTCACCCCACCCACCAACGCCAACGAACACTCACCACGCCGCAACGACTGACCCGCCACATGCAACGCCACCAACGACGACGAACACGCCGTATCCACCGTCACCGCCGGACCCTCAAACCCAAACGAATACGAAACCCGCCCCGACACCACAGAACCCGAATTACCCGTCCCCAAAAACCCCGCAAGACCATCAGGGCTCTGTTGGGCGTACGGGCCGTAGTCGTGGTACATCAGGCCGGCGAAAACGCCGGTGTCGGAACCGCGCAAGGATTGTGGGTCGATTCCCGCCCGTTCCAGGGCCTCCCAACTCACCTCCAACAACAAACGCTGCTGCGGATCCATGGCAAGAGCCTCACGCGGCGAGATCCCGAAGAACTCCGCGTCGAATTCGGCGGCGTTCGTGAGGAATCCGCCCCGGCGGGTGTACGAGGTGTCCGTCCGGGATTCGTCGGTGTCGAAGAGCGTGTCCAGGTCCCAGCCGCGGTCGGTGGGGAAGTCGCCGATGCCGTCGACACCCGAGTCGACAAGCCGCCACAGACCCTCGGGTGAGTCCACTCCGCCGGGGAAGCGGCAGGCCATGCCGACGATCGCGAGGGGCTCGTCCGCCGCCGCCGCGGTGCGAGCGCCGGTCTGCGTCGCCGCCGTGTCGGTCAGTTCGGTCAACAGGTGGTCGACCAGGGCGTCCGGTGTCGGATAGTCGAACACCGTCGTGGCCGACAACCGCAACCCCGTCGCCGCCGACAACCCGTTGCGGAACTCCACAGCCGTCAACGAGTCGAACCCCAACTCACCGAACGCCTGACCACCGTCCACCGACCACCCCTGCGGATGACCCAACACCGCCGCCACCCGCGACGACACCAGATCGAGGAGGTGGGAACGCTGTTCGTGTGGCGGCAGGTCGGCGAGCTGTGCCCGTAGCGACGACCTGTCGGCCGTGGCGGCGGCCCGCCGTCGCGGGGGTCGGACGAGCTGCCGCAGGAGCGCGGGCACGGTGCCGGAGGCGGCCACCGCCGTGAGGTCCAGCAGGATCGGCACGCTGACCGGCGGTGCCGCCGCGCAGCCGGCGTCGAGCAGGGCGAGTCCCTGCTCGGCGGTGAGCGGGAGCACCCCGCCTCGGCCGAGGCGGCGTTGGTCGGCGGTGGCGCTGAGGTCGCTGGTGTCGGCCCAGAGGCCCCAGGCCAGGGAGACCGCCGGCAGGCCCAACCCACGCCGGTGCTGCGCCAACGCGTCCAAGAACGCGTTACCCGCCGCGTACGCACCCTGACCCGCGTTACCGAACACCCCGGCCGCCGACGAGAACACCACGAACGCCGACAACCCCCGATCCCGGGTCAGCTCGTGCAGATACCAACCCGCATCCACCTTCGCCCGCAACACCGCCGACAGACGCTCCGCGCTCAGCCCGCCGACGACACCGTCGTCCACCACACCGGCGAGGTGGACGACACCGGACAGGTCCGGGGTGTCGGCGACGACCTGGGCGAGGGCTGCCCGGTCGGTGGCGTCCACGGCCACCAGCTGGGCGGACGCGCCGAGCGCGGCGAGTTCCGCCACGTACTCGGCAGCTCCGGGGGTTTCGGCGCCACGGCGGCTGACCAGCAGCAGGTCGCGTACGCCGTGCGTGGTGACCAGGTGCCGGGCCACCAGCTGGCCGAGCGTGCCCAGCGCACCGGTGACCAGTACCGTTCCGGTGCCGAAGGTGAACGGGCGTGGTTCCTCGACCGGCGGTCGGACGAGTCGGGGCACGCTGACCACTCCGCCACGGATGGCCAGTTGCGGCTCACCGCACTGAGCGGCCGCCGGGAGCACCGCCAACGAGCCGGGTCCGTCGTCGATGTCGACAAGTACGAACCGGTCCGGGTGTTCGGCCTGGGCGCTGCGTACCAACCCGTGGACGGCGGAGCCAGCGAGGTCGGTCAGCGGCTCGTCGCCGGCCTGCACGGCGTGCCGGGTCGCGATGACCAGCCGCACACCGGCGAGCCGGTCGTCGGTCAACCAGGACTGGAGCACCGCCAGGGTTTGGGCGGCGGCGGTGTGCGCTGCGGTGACCGGGTCGGCGGCGGGGCCGGACTCGGCGTACCAGAGGACCGGGCCGGCCGGCACGCTGCCGGCGGCGAGCGTCGCCGCCAGATCCGCGTGGTCGGTGAGCAGGGTCGCGGGCACGTCCAGCTCGGGGATCGGCGTCCACTCGATCCGGTACGGGCGAAGGGTCGTGCTCGTCGTCGGGGTGTGCGGGCGCAGGACGAGTCGGTCGACGGTGGCGATGGGCTGGTCCTCGGCGTCGCGCAGGTCGAGGGCGATCGCGTCGGTGCCGGCGCGGCTGATCCGCACCCGGGCCGCGCGCGCCCCGGTGGCGTGCACTGTCACTCCGGTCCAGCTGAACGGGAGTCCTGTCGTGTCGGAGTCGAGGACGCCGAGGGCGAGGCCGTGCAGGGCGGCGTCGAGGAGCGCGGGGTGCAGGAGGAAGCCGTCCACCGTGAGGTCGTCGGCGAGGGCCACGTCCGCAATCAGGTCGCCATCGCGGTGCCAGGCCCGGTGGAGTCCGCGCAGGTGCGGCCCGTACTCGAATCCGATCTCGGCGAAGCCGGGGTAGACGCCGTCGACAGGTAGCTCCTCGGTCGCCTCCGGTGTCCAGTGGCCGGGGGTGTCCCCCGTTTCGGCGGCGGTGAGGATGCCGGTGGCGTGCCGCTGCCATTCGCCGGTGTCGTCCGGGCGCGCGTAGAGGGTGACGTCTCGCCGTTGCCCGCACGGACTGTCGTCGGTGGACGGGCCGACCAGGGCGCGGATGGTCAGGGTGCTGCCACTGCTCGGGAGGACCATCGGGGCCTCGATGGTGAGTTCGTCGAGGCGGTTCAGGCCAGTGTGGTCGCCGGCGGCCAGGGCGAGGTCGACCAGCGCGGCGCCGGGGACCAGCAGTGTGCCGCCGATCAGGTGGTCGGCCAACCAGGGCTGCGTGCGGGAGGAGAGGCGGCCGGTGAGCAGCAGGCTGTCCTGCTCGGGCAGGTCGGCCGCGGCGGCCCAGAACGGGTGGTCGACGGTTCCGAGCCCGATGCTGGCCGCGTCGGCGGCGGCCTCGGGGGCGGTCGGCCAGTAGCGGCGGCGCTGGAAGGCGTAGGTGGGCAGGTCGACGGGCCGCCCGCCGGTCAGGCAGGGCGTCCAGTCGACGGCGACGCCGCGCACGTAGGCCTGCGCGAGGGCGGCCAGCAGCGTGGCTGGTTGGTCGCGGTCAGAGCGTTGCAGGGGTACGAATACCGCGTCGCTGACGCAGTCCGCGCCCATCGCGGAGAGGACACCGTCGGGGCCGATCTCCACGAACGTGCTCACACCGAGGCTCTCGAGTGTGGTGATGCCGTCGGCGAAACGGACCGCCTCGCGGACGTGCCGCACCCAGTAGCCGGCGTCCTGTGTTTCGGCGATCTGCCCGGTCACGTTCGACACGATCGGGATGCGCGGTGACTCGTAGGTGAGGGTTGCGGCGACCTGGGCGAACTCGGCCAGCATCGGCTCCATCAACACCGAGTGGAAGGCGTGGCTGACCCGCAACCGCTTGGACTTCTCGAAGTGCGCCGCCACCGCCGTGACCTCGTCGGCTAGACCGGAGAGGACGATCGAGCGGGGCCCGTTGATGGCGGCGATGCTCACCCCGTCGGTGAGCAGCGGTAGCACCTCGGCCTCGGTGGCCCGCATCGCGACCATCACCCCACCGGCCGGGAGGGCCTGCATGAGACGGCCTCGGGCGGTGACCAACGTCGCCGCGTCGGCCAGGGACAGCACCCCGGCCACGTGCGCGGCGGCGATTTCACCGATCGAGTGCCCGACCAGGTAATCCGGCCGGACGCCGAACGACTCCACCAGGCGGAACAGGGCGACCTCGACGGCGAACAACGCCGCCTGCGTGTAGACCGTCTGGTCCAGGTCGTCGCCCTGGGCGATGACGTCGCGGATCGGCCGGTCGAGGTGCCGGTCCAGCTCGACGCAGGCGGCGTCGAACGCCTCGGCGTAACGCGGGGAAGTCTCGTAGAGGTCCAGGCCCATGCCCGGCCGCTGCGAGCCCTGGCCGGAGAACACGAACGCGGTCTTGCCGCGCACCACGGAGCCGACGACCGGGCCGGGCTCACCGGCGGCGAGGGCCGCCAGGTCGTCCGGGCCGAATACCACCGCCCGGTGCGGGTGCGTCGTACGGTGTGCGGCCAGGGTGAACCCGACGTCCACCGGGTCGGCGTCCACCGCCGCCAGCCGGGCGGCCTGCCCCTGCAGCGCCTCCGGCGAGCGGGCCGACAGCACCCACGGCACCGGGGCGGGTGTGACGGCCTCGGTGCGGGGCGGCAGCTCGACCGCCGGTGGTTCTTCGAGGATGACGTGGGCGTTGGTGCCGGAGATGCCGAACGAGGACACACCGGCGCGTCGGGGGCGTCCGTTGACCGGCCACTGCTGCGCCTCGGTGAGCAACCGCACCTCACCAGCGGACCAGTCGACCTGCGACGTCGGCGCATCCACATGCAACGTCCGCGGCAGGATCTCGTGCCGCATCGCCTCGACCATCTTGATGATCCCCGCGACACCCGCAGCCGCCTGAGTGTGACCCAGGTTCGACTTCACCGACCCCAACCACAACGGCCGACCAGGGCGATCCTGCCCATAGGTCGCGAGGAGCGCCTGCGCCTCGATCGGATCACCCAACACCGTCGCCGTACCGTGCGCCTCCACCACATCCACATCAGCGACCGACAACCCCGCGTCAGCCAGCGCCGCACGAATGACCCGCTGCTGCGACGGACCATTCGGCGCCGTCAAACCATTCGACGCACCATCCTGATTAACCGCACTCCCCCGCACCACGGCGAGGACCCGACGCCCATGACGCAGAGCATCCGACAGGCGCTCCACCAACACCACACCCACACCCTCAGACCAACCAGTACCCCCCGCACCCTCCGCGAACGACCGACACACACCATCCGACGACAACCCCCGCTGCCGCGAAAACTCCACAAAAGCCGACGGCGTCGCCATCACCGTCACCCCACCCACCAACGCCAACGAACACTCACCACGCCGCAACGACTGACCCGCCACATGCAACGCCACCAACGACGACGAACACGCCGTATCCACCGTCACCGCCGGACCCTCAAACCCAAACGAATACGAAACCCGCCCCGACACCACAGAACCCGAATTACCCGTCCCCAAAAACCCCGCAAGACCATCAGGACTTTGCTGGGCCAGGCCGGCGTAGTCGTGGTACATCAATCCCGAGAAGACACCGGTGTCGGAACCGCGCAACGATTGTGGGTCGATTCCCGCTCGTTCCAGGGCCTCCCAACTGACCTCCAACAACAAACGCTGCTGCGGATCCATCGCAAGCGCCTCACGCGGCGAGATCCCGAAGAACTCCGCGTCGAAATCCGCGGCGTCGGTCAGGAACCCGCCCCGGCGGGTCAGGGACGTCTCCGCCAACGCCTCCAGGTCCCACCCGCGATCGGCGGGGAAGTCGCCGATGCCGTCACCGTCGGAGTCGACAAGCCGCCAGAGAGCGTCCGGCGAGTCCACCCCAC
Source organism: Micromonospora sp. WMMD967 (assembly GCF_029626165.1). Taxonomy (NCBI): domain Bacteria; kingdom Bacillati; phylum Actinomycetota; class Actinomycetes; order Micromonosporales; family Micromonosporaceae; genus Micromonospora; species Micromonospora sp. WMMD967. Next base: position 4,288,351 of record NZ_JARUBK010000001.1, on the reverse strand, counting down.
CGGGGAAGCGACACGCCATCCCCACGATCGCGAGCGGCTCGTCAGTACGTGCCGTCGCCGTGGCGGTCGTCGCCGCCGTCACGCCGGACAGTTCGGCCAGCAGGTGACCGACCAGCGCGTCCGGGGTCGGGTAGTCGAACACCGTCGTCGCGGACAACCGCAACCCGGTCGCCGACGACAGACCGTTGCGGAACTCCACAGCCGTCAACGAGTCGAAACCCAACTCACCGAACGCCTGACCACCATCCACCGACCACCCCTGCGGATGACCCAGCACCGTCGCCACCCGCGACGACACCAGATCGAGAAGAGCGGCGCGGCGTGCGTCGTGGTCGAGGTTCGCGAGTCGGTCCCGCAGCGGAGCCGAGGCCGCGGCGGCGCGGCGTACGCGTACCAGATGCTGGAGAATGGTCGGGACGGTCCCGGCGGCCCGGATCGCGCGCAGGTCGAGCCGCACGGGCACGGTGACTGCCGTGTCCTCGGCCGCTGCCCGGTCGAAGAGCGCGAGGCCCTGCTCCGCGGTCAGTTCGCGGGCGCCGCCCCGGAGGAGGCGTTCCCGGTCGGCGGCGTCGATGTCGGCGGCCATGCCGACGGCCCAGGGGCCCCAGGCGAGGGAGACCGCCGGCAGGCCCAACCCACGCCGGTGCTGCGCCAACGCGTCCAGGAACGCGTTACCCGCCGCGTACGCGCCCTGACCCGCGTTACCGAACACCCCGGCCGCCGACGAGAACACCACGAACGCCGACAACCCCCGATCCCGGGTCAGCTCGTGCAGATACCAACCCGCGTCCACCTTCGCCCGCAACACCGCCGACAGACGCTCCGCGCTCAGCCCGCCGACGACACCGTCGTCGAGCACACCGGCCGTGTGCACCACACCGGACAGCTCTGGGGTCTCGGTGATGACCTCGGCCAGGGCCTCGCGGTCGGCCACGTCGACCGCGACGATCCGCGCGGACGCCCCCAGCTCGGCGAGTTCCGCCAGGAGTTCCGCGGCGCCCGGCGCGTCAGCGCCCCGGCGGCTCAGCAGCAGCAGGTCGCGCACACCGTGTGTCGTGACCAGGTGCCGTGCGACGTGCCGACCGAGTTGCCCGGTGGCGCCGGTGACCAGCACCGTGCCGTCGGTCAGGTCGAGGGGTCGCGGCGGGGTGCCGGCGGGTGGCCGGACCAGCCTGGGCGTGGTCGCGTCGCCGTTGCGCAACGCGGCCTGCGGCTCCCCGGTGGTGAGCAGGTTCGGCAGCGCCGCCTCGGACTCGTCGGTGCCGTCGACGTCGACCAGGACGAACCGATCGGGGTGCTCGGACTGCGCCGCCCGGACGAGGCCCCACACGGCGGCGGCACCGGGGTCGGTGACCGGCTCGTCGGCAGTGGCGACCGCGCCGGTCGTGACGACCGCCAGCCGGGCGCCGTCCTGCGGCCCTGCGGCCAGCCAGGACTGGAGGGTCTCCAGGACCGCGGCGGTGCGCTCGTGCGCACCGGTGACGACGTCGGCGTCGGCGGGTTCGACCCGGTGGATCACCACGGGACCGGTGACGGCGGCGGCGGACGGCGTGAGCGGGAGCCAGCCGAGGTGGAACAGCGCATCGTCGGTGCCGGTGCCCGCTGCGGCTGTGGTGAGTGGGCGCAGGACGAGTCGGTCGACGGTGAGTACCGGCTGACCGGCGGTGTCGGTCAGGTCCAGCCGGACCGAATCCGGGCCGAGGGTGCGGACCCGGGCCCGGACCGCCGAGCCGCCGGTCGCATGCACTGTCACGCCGGACCAGCTGAAGGGCACGCTGGCCCCGTCGGCGTGGGCGGGCAGCAGGTCACCGGCGCCGATGGCGTGCAGGGCGGCGTCGAGCACCGCCGGATGCAGTGGGAAGCCCTCGACCGGCACTGTCTCGTCGAGCGTGATCTCCGCGTACACCTGCTCCTGGTCGCGCCACGCGGCGCGCAGCGCGCGGAACGTCGGGCCGTAGAGCAGGCCACGGTCGGCGAAGGCGTCGTAGAGGCCGTCCAGGGCGACGGCTGTCGCGTCGGACGGCGGCCACGTCGGCGGCGGCGGGTTGGCCGCGCCGGGCTCGGAGGTGAGGACGCCGGAGGCATGCTCGGTCCACGTCTCGGCGTCCTGACTGGCGTGGACGCCGACCTGGCGACGCCCGTCGCCGTCCGGGGCGCCGACGCGGACCTGGACGTGCACCGCGTCGCTGCCGATGGTGAGCGGGATACCGGTGGTGAGTTCCTCGATCCGGTCGCAGCCGACGCGGTCGCCGGCGGCCAGGGCCAGATCGACGAGGGCGGCGCCGGGGACGACGACGGTCCCGGAGAGGGAGTGGTCGGCGAGCCACTGGTGGGTGGCGACGGTCCACCGGCCGGTGACGACGAGTTCGTCCGCTCCGGCCAGGGTGATGGCGGTGTCCAGCATGGGGTGACCGGTGCCGCCGCTGCCGGTGGGGGTGCCGGTGCCGACCGGCCAGTACCGCTTGTGGTGGAAGGCGTAGGTGGGCAGGTCGACACGCCGCCCGCCGGTCAGGCACTGCGTCCAGTCGACGGCGACGCCGCGCACGTAGGCCTGCGCGAGAGCGGTCAGCAGCGTGGTCGGTTGGTCGCGGTCAGAGCGTTGCAGGGGTACGAACACCGCGTCGCTGACGCAGTCTGCCCCCATCGCGGACAGCACCCCGTCGGGGCCGATCTCCACGAACGTGCTGACACCCAGGGCTTCCAGGGTGGTGATGCCGTCGGCGAACCGGACGGCCTCGCGGACGTGCCGCACCCAGTAGCCGGCGTCCTGCGCTTCCGCGATCTGCCCGGTCACGTTCGACACGATCGGGATGCGCGGCGTGTCGTAGGTCAGCGTTGCCGCGACCGACGCGAACTCGGCCAGCATCGGCTCCATCAACACCGAGTGGAACGCGTGGCTGACCCGCAGCTGCTTCGACTTGAAACTCGCTGCCACCTGCGCGACCTCGTCGGCCGCACCGGACAGCACCACCGAGCGGGGGCCGTTGATCGCGGCGATGCTCACCCCGTCGGTCAGCAGCGGCAGCACCTGCGCCTCGGTGGCCCGCACCGCGACCATCACTCCACCGGCCGGCAATGCCTGCATCAGGCGGCCCCGGGCGGTGACCAGCGTCGCCGCATCGGGCAGGGACAACACTCCCGCGACGTGCGCGGCGGCGATCTCACCGATCGAGTGGCCCACCAGGTAGTCCGGGGTGATGCCGAACGACTCGACGAGGCGGAACAATGCGACCTCGACGGCGAACAGCGCCGACTGGGTGTAGACGGTCTGGTCCAGGTCGTCGCCCTGGGCGATGACGTCGCGGATCGGCCGGTCCAGGTGCCGGTCCAGCTCGGCGCAAGCGGCGTCGAATGCCTCGGCGTAACGCGGGAACGTGTCGTAGAGGGCCAATCCCATGCCGGGTCGCTGGGAGCCCTGGCCGGAGAACACGAACGCCGTCTTGCCCCGCACCACCGACCCGACGACGGGGCCGGGCTCACCGGCGGCCACCGACGCCAGGTCGTCCGGGCCGAACACGACCGCCCGGTGCGGGTGCGCCGTACGGTGTGCGGCCAGGGTGAACCCGACGTCGACCCGGTCGGCCTCCACCGACGCCAGTCGGGCGGCCTGCCCCCGCAACGCCTCCGGGGAGCGGGCCGACAGCACCCACGGCACCGGGGCGAGTGCGACGGCCCCGGTGCGCGGCGGCACCTCCACCACCGGTGGCTCTTCGAGGATGACGTGCGCGTTCGTACCGGAGACCCCGAACGAGGAGACACCCGCGCGGCGTGGGCCCGGGCGCTGCGGCCACGGCTGGTTGTTGGCGGCGATGCGGACCGCGCCGGCGGCCCAGTCGACGTGCGTGGACGGCTGGTCGGCGTGCAGGCTGCGCGGGATCCGGCCGTGGCGCATCGCCTCGACCATCTTGATGATCCCGGCGACGCCGGCGGCGGCCTGGGTGTGGCCGATGTTCGACTTGACCGACCCCAGCCATAGTGGCTGGTCGGCGGGGCGGTCCTGCCCGTAGGTGGCGAGAAGGGCCTGCGCCTCGATCGGGTCGCCCAACGTGGTGCCGGTGCCGTGCGCCTCGACGGCGTCGACGTCGGAGGTGGTGAGGCCGGCGTTGCTCAGCGCGGCCCGGATGACGCGTTGCTGGGACGGCCCGTTCGGGGCGGTCAGCCCGTTCGACGCGCCGTCCTGGTTGACAGCGCTCCCCCGCACCACGGCGAGCACGGGATGGCCGTTGCGGACGGCGTCGGAGAGCCGCTCGACGAGCAGCATGCCGACACCCTCGCCCCAGCCGGTGCCGTCGGCGTCGTCGGAGAACGGCTTGCAGCGTCCGTCCGGGGCGAGTCCCCGCTGGCGGGAGAACGCCAGGAACGCCCCCGGGGTGGCCATCACCGTGACGCCGCCGGCCAGCGCCAGGTCACACTCCCCCTGCCGCAGCGCCTGAGCGGCGAGGTGCAGGGCGACAAGGGACGACGAGCAGGCGGTGTCCACAGTGACGGCGGTGCCCTCGAGGCCGAACGTGTACGCGATCCGCCCGGAGGCGATGCTGCCGGTGCTGCCGGTGCCGAGCGAACCCTCGGCGGAGTCGCCCAGCTCACCGACCAGCGCGGCGTAGTCGTGGTACATCACGCCGGTAAAGACGCCGGTGCGGCTGCCCTTGAGGGTGGCCGGGTCGATGCCCGCCCGCTCGAACGTCTCCCAGGACGTCTCCAGCAGCAGGCGTTGCTGCGCGTCGGTGGCCAGCGCCTCCCGGGGTGAGATGCCGAAGAACGCGGCGTCGAAGTCGCCGGCGTCGTGCAGGAAGCCCCCGTGCCGGGTGTACGACGTGCCGGGGTGGTCCGGGTCGGGGTGGTAGAGCTTCTCCACCTCCCAGCCCCGTTCGGCGGGGAACTCCCCGATGGCGTCGACACCCGAGTCGACGAGCTGCCACAGCGACTCCGGCGAGTCGACGCCACCGGGGAACCGGCAGCTCATGGCGATGATGGCGATCGGCTCGCGATGCCGCGCCTCGGCTTCCTGCAACCGCTCGCTGGTCTCGTGCAGTTCGGCGGTGACGCGCTTGAGATATTCGCGGAGCCGATCTTCGTTCGCCATGGGAATCACCTGTCCGAGAGAGGGTGCGAGCCGGTCAGGACGCGCCGAGCCGGCGGTCGATGAACGCGAACAGCTCGTCGTCGCTGGCTTCGTCGAGCGTTTCGGTGACCGGCGCGGACGCCCCGGTCACCTCGGCCCACTGGCCGGTGAGTGCCTTCAGCCGGGCCGCGACGCCGTCCCGCACGGCCAGTTCGGCGACCTCGTCCGGCAGCAGGGCGGTGAACGCCTGCTCCAGCCGGGCCAGTTCGTCGAGCAGTCGCGGGGTGCGGGCCGGGGCGAGCGTGCTCAGCAGGTGGTCGGCGAGAGCGCGCGGCGTCGGGTAGTCGAAGGTGAGCGTCGCCGGCAGGCTGAGCCCGGTGGCGGCGTTGAGGCCGTTGCGCAGTTCGACAGCCGCGAGGGAGGTGAACCCGAGGCCGGTGAACTCCAGGTCCGGGTCGACGGTGTGCGCTCCCCCGTCGCCGATCGTGGCCGCCACCTGGGTGAGGACGACGGTCAGCACGGCCTCGCTCCGGGCGGCCGGGTCGGTCGAGGCGATCTGCTCGGCGAGCGTACGGTCGGGTCCGCGTCGGGTGGTGCGGCGCTTCGGCGCCTCCCGCAGCAGGCCGCGTAGCACCGCCGGCACACTGGCCGGGGTGGCGGTCGGGTCGAGGCGCAGCGGCACCAGGGCCGGCTCGGCGGCGCCGAGGCTCAGGTCGAACGCGGTCAGGGCCTGCGCCTCGGTCATCGGCAGGACGCCGGTGCGGGCCATCCGGGCCAGGTCGGCCTCGGTGAGGGTGGCGGCCATGCCGGCGGCCCACGGCCCCCAGGCCAGCGAGGTGCCAGGCAGGCCGGCCCTTCTGCGGTACGCGGCGAGCGCGTCGAGGAACGCGTTGGCTGCCGCGTAGTTGCCCTGCCCCGGTCCGCCGACGACGCCGGCCGCCGAGGAGAACAGCACGAACGCTGTCAACTGCCGGTCCCGGGTCAGCTCGTGCAGGTGCCAGGCGGCCTCGGCCTTGGGGCGCAGGACGGTGGCGACGCGGTCCTCGGTCAACGCGGTGACCACTCCGTCGTCGAGCATCCCGGCGAGGTGGACGACAGCGCTCAGGTTGGTGAGACCGTCGAGCACCTCGGCCAGCGCGGTGCGGTCGGCGGCGTCGCAGGCGACCACTGTCGCGGTGGCTCCGGCGGCGGTGAGGTCTCGGACCAGGGTGTCGGCGCCCGGGGCGTCCGGGCCCTGCCGGCTGAGCAGCACCAGGTCGGTGACGCCGTGCCGGGTGACCAGGTGGCGGGCGACGGCAGGGCCGAGTCCACCGAGGCCGCCGGTGACCAGCACGGTCCCGGTGCCCAGTCCGGCGGTCTCGGCGCTGTTCGTCGCGTACGCCGTGAGGACGGGGGTGAAGACATTGTCCACGCCGATGGCGATCTGGGACTGCTCGGCTGCCGCAGCTGCCCGGATCTCCGCCTCGCCGGTGCCGGGCTCGGCGTCGACGAGCGTGAACCGGCCGGGGTGCTCCGACTGGGCGGCACGGACGAGACCCCAGACGGCGGCTCCGGAGAGGTGGGTGATGTCGCCATAGGCGGCTCCGGCGGTGACCACTGTGAGGCGGGTGTCGGAGTCCACAGCCGACTGGAGGGCGGCGAGCGTGCGGGCGGTCGAGGTACGCGTGGCGGCCACGGGGTCGGTGCCGTCCGCCGTAATCCGCAGGATGACGGTCTCGGGGTCACCGGTGGCGGGTAGGTCGACCGCCCTCCAGTCGAGGCGGTGCAGCACCGACGGCGGCGCGTACGCCCGCAGCCGCAGGGCGGCCACGGAGACGACCGGGTCGCCGACGGCGTCGGCCAGCGTGACCTGGACGGCGTCGCCGACGCGAAGGCGGACCTGGGCGGCGGTGACGCCGGGCTGGTGGACGGTGACGCCGGACCACGCGAACGGCACCGTGGCAGCGCCGTCGCCGGTCTGGTCGTCGAGGCCGAGAGCGTGCAGGGCGGCGTCGAGCAGGGCCGGGTGGATGCCGTAGCCGTCGACGCCCACGTCGTCGGGGAGCACGACGTCGGCGTGCACTGTGCCGTCGGTGTCGCGCCAGGCGGTCCGGACGCCCTGGAACGCCGGCCCGTAGTCGAGGCCGCGTCGGAGCAGCTCGTCGTAGAGCCCGTCCACGTCCAGCGGTGCCGCGGCGGCCGTGCGGCCCACCGGGACCACTGGCGTCTCGTCGGGGGGTGCGAGGGTGCCGGTGGCGTGGGCGGTCCAGGTCGTACCGTCGGTGCTGGCGTGGATGGTGACCGGCCGGCGGCCGTCGTCGGTGGCCGGGCCGACCCGCACCTGGATCTGGGCACCTCCGTCGTCGATGACGAGCGGGGCGGCGAGGACCAGGTCGTCCAGCCGGTCACCGGCGCCGGCCGCGAGGGCGGCCTCCACGAGCGCGGTGCCGGGGACCAGGAGGGCGCCGTCGACCCGGTGGTCGGCGAGCCACGGCACTGTCGCGACCGACCAGTGGCCGGTGAGGACGCGTTCCCCGCTCGCCTCGGCGAGGGTGATCGCGGTGTCGAAGAGCGGGTGGCCGGTGCGGTCACGGGGCCCGGCGGCCGGGCCGGTCGGCCAGTAGCGGCGGTGCTGGAAGGCGTAGGTGGGCAGGTCGACCAGCCGTCCGCCCCTGTGGCACGGTGCCCACTCGACGGCGACGCCGCGCACGTAGGCCTGCGCGAGGGCGGTCAGCAGCGTGGTCGGCTGGTCCCGGTCAGAGCGTTGCACTGGTACGAACACCGCGTCGCTGACGCAGTCCGCCCCCATCGCGGACAGCACACCGTCGGGGCCGATCTCCACGAACGTGCTGACACCCAGGGCTTCCAGTGCGGTGATGCCGTCAGCGAAGCGCACCGCCTCACGGACGTGCCGCACCCAGTACGCCGCGTCCTGCGCCGACGCGACCTGCCCGGTCAGGTTGGACACGATCGGGATACGCGGCGTGCCGTAGGTCAGGGATGCCGCGACCGAGGCGAACTCGGCCAGCATCGGCTCCATCAACACCGAGTGGAACGCGTGACTGACCCGCAGCCGCTTGGACTTGAAACTCGCAGCCACGGCCGCCACCTCGTCAGCGGCACCAGACAGCACCACCGAGCGGGGGCCGTTGATCGCCGCGATGCTCACCCCGTCGGTCAGCAGCGGCAGCACCTCCGCCTCGGTGGCCCGCACCGCGACCATCACCCCACCGGCCGGCAACGCCTGCATCAGGCGACCCCGGGCGGTGACCAGAGTCGCCGCGTCGGCCAGGGACAGCACCCCCGCGACGTGCGCGGCGGCGATCTCCCCGATCGAGTGCCCGACCAGGTAATCCGGCCTGACACCGAACGACTCCACCAGACGGAACAACGCGACCTCGACGGCGAACAACGCCGACTGCGTGTACACCGTCTGATCCAGGTCATCGCCGCCGCCGATGACGTCGCGGATCGGCCGGTCCAGGTGCGGGTCCAGTTCGGCGCAGACCGCGTCGAACGCCTCCGCGTACACCGGGAAGGTTTCGCGGAGGTCCAGGCCCATGCCCGGGCGCTGGGATCCCTGTCCGGAGAAGACGAAGGCGAGCTTGCCGTCGACCACGTCGCCGGTCACCAGGCCGGCATCGGTGCGGCCCTCGGCGAGCGCTTCGAGGGCGTCCGGGCCGAACACCACGGCCCGGTGCGGGAACGCGCCGCGCGTGCTGAGGGTGTGCCCGACGTCGGCGGGGTCCAGCGCGGGGTGGGTCTTCAGGTGGGTCAGCAGCCGGGTGCCCTGGTCGCGGAGACCGTCGGTGGTGGTCGCGGTGAGCGGCCAGACCGCCGGCCCGCTGACCGGGTGTCGGGGCACGGGTGTCGGTTCGGGGGCGGCTTCCAGGATGACGTGGGCGTTGGTGCCGGAGACGCCGAACGAGGACACGGCGGCGCGACGCGGGCGGCCCGACACTGTCCACTGCCGTTCCTCGGTGAGCAGCGAGACCGCTCCGGCCGACCAGTCGATGTGCGGGGACGGGTCCTCTGCGTGCAGGGTGCGGGGCAGGACGCCGTGCCGCATCGCCTGGATCATCTTGATGATGCCGGCGACACCGGCGGCGGCCTGGGTGTGGCCCATGTTCGACTTGATCGAGCCGAGCCACAGTGGTTGGTCGTCCGGGCGGTCCTGGCCGTAGGTGGCGAGCAGCGCCTGCGCCTCGATCGGGTCACCGAGCACCGTGCCGGTGCCGTGCGCCTCGACGGTGTCGACGTCGGCGGTGCTCAGGCCGGCGCTGGCCAGCGCGGCGCGGATGACCCGCTGCTGCGCGGGGCCGTTGGGGGCGGTCAGGCCGTTGGACGCGCCGTCGGAGTTGACGGCGCTGCCCCGAATCACGGCGAGGATCGGGTGGCCGTTGCGGTGGGCGTCGGAGAGGCGTTCGACGACGAGCATGCCGACGCCCTCGGACCAACCGGTGCCGTCCGCCCCTGCACCGAAGGACTTGCAGCGGCCGTCGGCGGAGAGCCCTCGCTGACGGGAGAATTCGATGAAGGTGCCCGGGGTGGCCATCACCGTGACGCCACCGGCGAGCGCCATGCTGCATTCGCCGCTGCGGATCGCCTGGACCGCGAAGTGCAGCGCCACCAGTGACGACGAGCAGGCGGTGTCCACGGTGACCGCCGGTCCTTCCAGCCCGAAGGTGTACGCGATCCGGCCGGAGATGACGCTGCCCGCGTTGCCGATGCCGAGCAGGCCTTCGACGGCGTCGCCGTCGGGGTCCAGGCGGGACACGTAGTCGTGGTACATGACGCCGGCGAAGACACCGGTGCGGCTGCCGCGTACGGTCGCCGGGTCGATGCCGGCCCGTTCGAAGGCCTCCCACGAGGTTTCCAGCAGCAGCCGCTGTTGTGGGTCGGTGGCGAGTGCCTCGCGCGGGCCGAGCCCGAAGAACGGGGCGTCGAAGTCGGCGGCGTCGGCGAGGAACCCGCCGAAGCGGGTGTACGAGGTCCCGGGGTGATCCGGGTCGGCGTGGTAGAGGCGGTCGACGTCCCAGCCCCGGTCGGCGGGGAAGTCGCCGATCGCGTCGCCGCCGGTCTCGACGAGTCGCCACAGGTCCTCGGGTGAGCTGATCCCGCCGGGGTAGCGGCAGGCCATGCCGACGATGGCGATCGGCTCGTCGGCCGGCCCCGATGCGGTGACCTTCACGAGAGGCTCGTCGGCGCCGATCAGCGTCTCGTGCAGGTGGGCGGCGAGGGCGGCCGGGGTCGGGTGGTCGAAGACGAGGGTGGCCGGCAGTCGCAGGCCGGTCGCGGCGTTCAGGCCGTTACGGAGTTCGACGGCGGCGAGCGAGTCGAACCCGGTCTCCTGGAACGCCTTGCCGGGGGCGACCGCCTGCCCCGAGCCGTGGCCCAGCACGCTCGCGACGTGGGTGCGGACCAGGTCGAGGAGGGCTTCCCGTTGGTCGGCCGGACGCAGTGCCGCGAGTCGCTGGACCAGGGAGGCGTCGCCGGTGGCGGCCCGCGCGGTGCCTCGTCGCGTAGCTCGGATGAGGTTGCGCAGCAGCGGGTGGACGGTGGCCGGCGCGTGACGGCCGGAGGTGAGCCGCAGGGGGACGACGGTGGTGCGGTGGCCGGCCGCGTCGAAGAGGCCGAGCCCGTCCTCGGGCGTGATCAGGGCGAGGCCGCCCCGGCTGAGTCGCTGGACCGCGTCCGGGTCCAGGTCGGCGGCCATCCCGGCGGCCCAGGGCCCCCAGGCGAGCGACGAGGCCGGCAGGCCGGCCTGGTGGCGGAGGTCGGCGAGGGCGTCGAGGAAGGCGTTGGCTGCCGCGTAGTTGGCCTGGCCGGGGCTGCCGAGCAGACCGGCGGCCGAGGAGAACGTCACGAAGGCGGTCACCGGGTGCCCGGCGGTGAGTTCGTGCAGGTGCCAGGCGGCGTCGACCTTCGGGCGGAGCACCGCGGCGAGGCGTTCCGGGGTGAGCGCGGTGACCACACCGTCGTCAATCACCCCGGCGATGTGCAGGACCCCGGTCAGGCTGCCGACACCGTCGATGGCGGCGGCGAGAGAGTCGCGGTCGGCCAGGTCGCAGGCCAGGACGGTGCTTGTCGCCCCGAGTGCGGCGAGTTCCGCGGTCAGGTCGGCGGCCTCCGGGGCGTCCGGGCCACGGCGGCTGAGAAGCAGCAGGTCGGTGACGCCGTACCGGGTGACCAGGTGTCGGGTGAGCAGTCGGCCGAGGGTGCCGAACGCGCCGGTGACCAGTACCGTGCCGGTGCCGAAGTCGTGACCGTCGGCGGGTGCGGTGACCCGGGCCAGGCGGGGTGCGCGCAGCATGCCGTCGCGGACGGCGATCTGCTCCTCGCCGGTGGCGAGGACAGCGCCCAGGTGGTCGTCGCCGTCGGTGTCGACGAGCAGGAACCGGCCGGGGTTCTCGGTCTGGGCGCTGCGGACCAGACCCCAGACGGCCGCGCCGGCCAGATCGGTGACCGTGTCGTCGGGGCCGCTGGTGACCGCGCCGCTGGTGACGACAGCGAGTCGGACGTCCCGTTCGACGGCGTCGCGTAGCGCGGTCAGGACGGCGGTCGTGGTGGCATGGGTGGCGGTGACCGGGTCGCCGGCGGCGGCGGCGGGCACGCGCAGCACCTCGATTCCCGTGCGGTCGGAGGTGCCGGGTGCCTCAACCGGAATCCAGTCGAGTCGGTGCAGGCCGTCGGTGCTGGCGGTGCGCTCGGCGTACCGGCGCAGCACCAGCGAGTCGGCGGTCAGCAGGGTCCGCCCGAGGGTGTCGGTGAGGTGGACGCTGACGGCGTCGGTGCCGGCGTCGGCCAGCCGCACCCGGGCGGTCACCGCGCCGGAGGTCCGCAGTGTGACGCCGGACCAGGCGAACGGCACCCGGGCCTGACCGTCGTCGTCGCCCAGGACGCCGAGGCCGAGTGGGTGCAGGGCGGTGTCCAGCAACGCCGGGTGGACGCCGTACCTGCTGCCGTCCACTGTGGTGGGCAGCTCCACCTCGGCGTGGACGGCACCGTCGGCGTCGAGCCAGGCCTGGCGCAGCCCGCGGAACGCGGGCCCGTAGTCGAGACCTCGACGGCGCAGGGCGTCGTAGAGACCGGTGGTGTCGATCGCCTCGGATCCGGCGGGTGGCCAGGCTTCCGGCGTGGCCTCGTCGAGGGTTTCGGCGGTGCTGAGGGTGCCGGTGGCGTGGGTGGTCCACCGGCTGCCGTCGGGGCTGGCGTGGACGGTGACGGTGCGGCGGCCGGTGCCGTCGTCGGCGCCGGTGCGGACCTGGACCTCGATCCGTTGCTCGCCGAGGACCAGCGGGGCGGCCAGGACGAGGTCGTCGACGCGGTCACAACCGACCTCGACGCCGGCGGCGAGGGCGAGTTCGAGCAGCGCGGTGCCGGGGACGACGACGTCACCGGCGACCTGGTGGTCGGTGAGCCACGGCAGGGCGGTCCGCGACCAGCGGCCGGTGAAGATCCGTTCGTCGCTGTCGCCGGCGAGGGTGAGCATGCCGCCGAGCAGCGGGTGGTCGACGGCGTCGCCGTTGCCGGTCACCGTGGCGGCGGGCCAGTAGCGCTGGTGTTGGAAGGCGTAGGTGGGCAGGTCGATCAGCCGCCCGCCGGTCAGGCAGGGCGTCCAGTCGACGGCGACACCGCGCACGAAGGCCTGCGCCAGGGCGGCCAGCAGCGTGGTCGGCTGGTCGCGGTCAGATCGTTGCACTGGTACGAACACCGCGTCGGCGACGCAGTCCGCCCCCATGGCCGACAACACCCCGTCGGGGCCGATCTCCACGAACGTGCTGACACCGAGACCTTCCAGGGTGGTGATGCCGTCGGCGAAGCGCACCGCTTCGCGGACGTGCCGCACCCAGTACGACGCGTCCTGTGTCTCGGCGATCTGCCCGGTCACGTTCGACACGATCGGTATGCGCGGCGTGCCGTAGGTCAGGGTTGCCGCGACCTGGGCGAACTCGGCCAGCATCGGTTCCATCAACACGGAATGGAACGCGTGACTGACCCGCAACTGCTTCGACTTTCCGAAGTGGGCCGCCACCTGCGCGACCTCGTCAGCCACACCGGACAGCACGACCGAGCGAGGGCCGTTGATCGCCGCGATGCTCACCCCGCTGGTCAACAGCGGCAGCACCTCGGCCTCGGTGGCCCGTACCGCGACCATGACACCGCCGGCCGGGAGGGCCTGCATGAGACGGCCTCGGGCGGTGACCAGTTTCGCCGCGTCGGCCAGGGACAGCACCCCGGCGACGTGCGCGGCGGCGATCTCACCGATCGAATGCCCGACCAGGTAATCCGGCCTGACAGCGAACGACTCGACAAGGCGGAACAACGCGACCTCGACGGCGAACAACGCCGACTGGGTGTAGACGGTCTGGTCCAGGTCGGTGCCGTCAGCGATGACCTCGCGGATCGGCCGGTCCAGATGCCGGTCCAGTTCAGCGCAGACCGCGTCGAACGCCTCGGCATAACGCGGGAACGTGTCGTAGAGGGCCAATCCCATGCCGGGTCGCTGCGAACCCTGGCCGGAGAACACGAAGGCGAGCGTGCCGTCGACCACGTCCCCGGTCACCAGACCGACATCGGTGCGGCCCTCGGCGAGCGCTTCGAGGGCGTCCGGGCCGAACACCACGGCCCGGTGCGGGAAGCTGCCGCGTCGGGTGAGGGAGTGGCCCAGGTCGACCGGGTCCGCGTCGCGGTACGGCAGCAGCCGCGTGGCCTGGGCGCTCAACGCGCCCGGCTCGGCGGCGCCCAGCGTCCACGGCACCGGCAGGGCAGCCGGCGTCGGCGGCGCGGCCTGGGGTTCCGGCGTCGGAGGCGCTTCCAGGATGGCGTGGGCATTGGTGCCGCTGATACCGAAGGAGGACACGGCGGCGCGGGCCGGACGGTCCACGTCGGGCCACGGCTGCGGCGCGGTGAGCAGCGACACCGCCCCGGAGGCCCAGTCGACGTGCGGGGTGGGTTCGTCCACGTGCAGCGTGCGGGGCAGCACCCGGTGCCGCATCGCCATGACCATCTTGATGATCCCGGCGACACCGGCCGCCGCGACGGTGTGCCCGATGTTCGACTTGACCGAGCCGAGCCAGAGCGGTCGCCCGGTCGGGCGGTCCTGCCCGTACGCGGTGAGCAGCGCCTGCGCCTCGATCGGGTCACCGAGCCGGGTGCCGGTGCCGTGTGCCTCGACCGCGTCCACGTCGGTCGGGCCAAGGCCGGCGTCGGCCAGTGCCGCCCGGATGACCCGCTGCTGGGCGGGGCCGTTGGGGGCGGTCAGGCCGTTCGACGCGCCGTCGGAGTTGACTGCCGTGCCGCGCACCACGGCGAGCACCCGGTGGCCGTTGCGGACGGCGTCGGAGAGACGCTCGACCAGGAGGATGCCCGCGCCCTCGGACCAGCCGGTGCCGTCCGCTCCCGCCGCGAACGACTTGCAGCGGCCGTCCGCGGACAGGCCCCGCTGGCGGGAGAACTCCACGAACGCGTCCGGGCTGGCCATCACCGTGACGCCACCGGCCAGCGCGAGGGAGCACTCGCCGGACCGTAGCGAGCGGACGGCCAGGTGCAACGCCACCAGCGACGACGAGCAGGCGGTGTCCACGGTGACCGCCGGGCCCTCCCAGCCGAGGGTGTACGCGATCCGCCCGGAGGTGACACTTGCCGCCGTGCCGGTGAGTCGGTACCCCTCGACCCCGTCGGCGATCTGGTCACCGGTGCCGTAGCCGGAGAAGGACGCCCCGACGAAGACACCCGCGGGTTCGCCGCGCAGGCCGGCGGGGTCGATGCCGGCCCGCTCGACCGCCTCCCACGCGGTCTCCATCAGCAGTCGCTGCTGCGGGTCCATGGCCAGCGCCTCGCGCGGTGAGATGCCGAAGAACGCCGCGTCGAAACCGGCGACGTCGGCGACGAACCCACCAGCACGGGTGTAGGAGGCGCCGGGCTGGTCCGGGTCGGGGTCGTAGAGGGCGTCCAGGTCCCAGCCACGGTCGGCGGGGAACCCGGCGATCGCGTCGGCGCCGGACTCGACGAGACGCCACAGGTCCTCGGGTGAGCCGACGTCGCCCGGGTAACGGCAGGCCATCCCGATGATGGCGATCGGCTCGTCGGGGCTGCCGGCCGACGGTGCGACGGTGTGCGCCGTGCGATCCGCCCCGGACAGCAGGGTGTCCAGCTCGGCGGCGAGGACGGCGGCGTACGGGTAGTCGAAGGCGACGGTGGTCGGCAGGCGCAGGCCGGTGGCGGCGGCGAGGCGGCTGCGCAGCTCCACGGCGGTCAGCGAGTCGAAGCCGAGTTCCCGGAAGGGGCGGTCGGCCGGGACGGCGTCGGCGGAGTCGTGTCCGAGGACGGCGGCGGCCTCGCCGCGTACCAGGTTCAGTAGGTACGCGCGGCGCTCCTCGACGGTACGGCCGGCCAGCAGGTCGGTGGCCGGGCCGGTGGACTGCGGCTGCTCCTCGACGTCGGCGAAGAGCGGGCTGAGCAGAGGGCTGGTGCGTCGTACCGTGAAGGCGGGTCCGAAGCGTGACCAGTCCACGTCGGCGACCACCACTGTGGTGTCGCCGGCGGACACGGCGTGGGTCAGCGCGACGATGGCGCGGGCAGGGTTCATCGCGGTGACGCCGCGCCGGGCGAGCTGGGCGGAGACGTCGGCGTCGGCCATGCCGCCGCCGGCCCACGGGCCCCAGGCGATGGCGGTGGCGGGGCGGCCCTGGGCGGCCCGGCGGGCGGCGAGGGCGTCGAGGTACGCGTTCGCGGCGGCGTATCCGCCCTGGTCCCCGCTGCCCCACACGCCAGCGATGGACGAGAAGAGCACGAAGGCGTCGAGGTCGTCGCCGAGGAGTTCGTCGAGGTGCCGGGCGCCGAGCACCTTCGCGGCGCCGAGTTCGCCGATCTCGGTCGGGTCCAGCTCGGCCAGTGAGGTCAGGTGGGCGACGCCGGCGGTGTGCACCACCGAGCGGACCGGGGTGCCGTCCGCGCGGAGCGTCGCGACGAGGGCGGCGAGGGCGTCGCGGTCGGTGACGTCGCAGACGACGGCGGTGAGGTGGCAGCCGGTCCCGGCCAGGTCCGCGGTCAGGGCGTCCAGGCCGGGGGCGTCCGCGCCCCGGCGGCTGACCAGGACGACCCGCTCCGCGCCGTTGTGCGCGGCCCAGCGGGCGACGTGGGCGCCGAGCGCGCCGGTGCCGCCGGTGACCAGGACGGTCCCGGTCGGCTGCCAGGGTTCGGTGGCCGGGGCGGGCGCACTGTCGATGCGCCGGGCGTGCAGGCCGTCGGCACGGATGGCGACCTGGTCTTCTCCGGTGCTCCCGGCCACAACGGTGACGAGCTGGTCGGTGACGTCGCCGGCCAGGTCGACGAGGCCGCCCCAGGTGTCCGGGTGTTCGAGGGCGGCCACCCGGCCGAGACCCCAGATCGCGGCCTGGGTGGGGTCGGGTGCGATGTCGTCGGTGCCCGTGGTGACGGCCGCTGTGGTGACGGTCCAGATCGGCGCGGTGATCCCGGCGGTGGTCGCCGCCTGGATCAGGGCGAGCAGGTCGGCTGTGGCGTCGAGGTCGCCGGTACGCGAGGGCACGTGGAGGATGCCGGTCACCTCGTCGGTGAGCTGCCCGGCGTCGCCGATCTCCGGGGTGGCCCCGTGTCGGGTCAGCAGGTCGTGCAGCTGCCGGGCGGTCGGGTCTGCCGGGTCGGCGACGATGCGCCACGTCCCGGCGAGGGTGCCGGCGGGTGGGGCGTCGACGGGCTGCCAGGTCTCCCGGTACCGCCACTGGTCGGGTGTGCCGCTCGTGGGTTTCGGCAGGTCCGGCCAGTAGTAGCGGCGTTGGAAGGCGTAGGTGGGCAGGTCGATCGTGCGGGCGTGTGGGTGGCACGGCGTCCAGTCGACGGCGACGCCGCGCACGTAGGCCTGCGCGAGGGCGGTCAGCAGCGTGGTCGGTTGGTCCCGGTCGGAGCGTTGCACTGGTACGAACACCGCGTCGCTGACGCAGTCCGCCCCCATCGCGGACAAAACACCGTCGGGGCCGATCTCGATGAACGTGCTGACACCGAGGGCTTCCAGTGTGGTGATGCCGTCAGCGAAGCGGACCGCCTCGCGGACGTGCCGCACCCAGTAGCCGGCGTCCTGCGCCTCGGCGACCTGCCCGGTCACGTTCGACACGATCGGAATGCGCGGCGTCTCGTAGGTCAGCGTTGCCGCTACCGACGCGAATTCGGCCAGCATCGGCTCCATCAACACCGAGTGGAACGCGTGACTGACCCGCAACCGCTTGGACTTCTCGAAGTGCGCCGCCACCGCCGTGACCTCGTCGGCGGCACCGGACAGCACGATCGACCGGGGGCCGTTGATCGCCGCGACGGACACCCCGTCGGTCAGCAGCGGCAGCACCTCCGCCTCGGTGGCCCGTACCGCGACCATCACCCCACCGGCCGGCAACGCCTGCATCAACCGGCCTCGGGCGGTGACAAGCGTCGCCGCATCCGGCAGGGACAACACCCCGGCGACATGCGCGGCGGCGATCTCACCGATCGAGTGCCCGACGAGGTAGTCCGGCGTGACACCGAACGACTCGACAAGCCGGAACAACGCGACCTCGACGGCGAACAACGCCGACTGGGTGTAGACGGTCTGGTCCAGGTCGGCTCCGTCGGCGATGACGTCGCGGATCGGCCGGTCCAGGTGCGGGTCCAACTCGGCGCAGGCCGCGTCGAACGCCTCCGCGTACACCGGGAAGGCCTCGGCCAGGGCCAGGCCCATGCCCGGGCGTTGCGAGCCCTGGCCGGAGAACACGAACGCGAGGGGGCCACGGGTGACGGTGCCTCGCACCACGCCGGCCGCGCCGCGGCCCTCGGCGAGCGCCGTCAGCGCGGCGAGCCGTTCCGCCGGGTCGGTGCTGGTGATCGCGGCGCGGTGTCGCAGGCCGGCGCGGGTGGTGGCCAGCGAGTGCGCGACGTCGCCGGGGTCGTCGTCACTGTCGGTGAGGTGGCGGGCGAGGCGGGCCGCCTGGGCGTGCAGGGCGGCGTCGTCGTGACCGGAGAGCAGCAGCGGCGCCGGGACGGTGACCGGATCACGGCCCGCCTCCTCGTCGCCGGCCGGGGCCTGCTCGACGATGACGTGGGCGTTGGTGCCGGAGACGCCGAAGGCGGAGACTCCCGCTCGCGCCGGTTGGTCGCCGGACGGCCAGGGGCGGGCCTCGGTGAGCAGCTCCACCGCACCGGCCGACCAGTCGACGTGCGGGGTGGGTGCGTCGACGTGCAGGGTCTGCGGGAGGGTGCGGTGGCGCATCGCCATGACCATCTTGATGATCCCGGCGACACCGGCGGCGGCCTGGGTGTGGCCGATGTTCGACTTGATCGAGCCGAGCCAGAGCGGGTCGCGCTCCCCTCGGTCACGGCCGTACGTGGCGAGCAGCGCCTGCGCCTCGATCGGGTCGCCGAGGACGGTGCCGGTGCCGTGCGCCTCCACCACGTCCACGTCGGCGCCGGTGAGCCCCGCGTTGTCCAGGGCGGCCCGGATGACCCGCTGCTGCGACGGCCCGTTCGGTGCGGTCAGGCCGTTGGACGCGCCGTCCTGGTTGACGGCGGTGCCCCTGATCACGGCGAGCACCTGGTGGCCGTTGCGGCGGGCGTCCGAGAGACGTTCCACCAGCAGCAGGCCGACGCCCTCACCCCAGCCGGTGCCGTCGGCGGCCGAGGCGAAGGACTTGCAGCGGCCGTCCGCCGCGAGGCCGCCCTGCCGTTCGAACTCCTCGAACGCGCCGGTGGTGCACATGACCGTCGCACCGCCGGCCAGCGCCATCGTGCACTCGCCCTGCCGTAGCGACTGGACCGCCAGGTGCAGCGCGACCAGCGACGACGAGCAGGCGGTGTCGACGGTGATGGCCGGGCCTTCGAGTCCGAAGAAGTACGACAGGCGGCCGGAGACCACTGCTGCCGCGTTCCCGGTCAACAGGTGACCCTCGTCGGCGATCGGCGTCCGCATCAGCACCGACGCGTAGTCCTGGGTGTTGGAGCCGACGAAGACGCCGACCTGGCGGCCCCGCAGCGACAGCGGGTCGACGCCGCCGCGCTCCAGGGCCTCCCAGGCGGTCTCCATGAGGAGCCGTTGCTGTGGGTCCATGGCGACGGCCTCGCGCGGCGAGATCCCGAACAACGCCGCGTCGAACTCACCGGCCGCGTCGAGGAACCCCGCCGGGCGGGCGTACGAGGCGGCCGGGTCCCAGCCACGGTCGTCCGGGAAGCCCGACAGGGCGCCGGCACCGTCGGCGACGAGTCGCCACAGGGCCTCGGGCGAGTCGACGCCGCCGGGATACCGGCAGGCCATACCGACGACAGCGATGGGTTCCCGCTGCGCCTCGGTGAGCCGGCGGTGCTGGTGGCGCAGACGCTCGTTCTCCTTCAGGGAGGAGCGCAGTGCCTCGACGAGCTTGTCGCTGGAGGTGGCCATCATGAGCTCCGCACGTCGGTGGTTCAGCGAGAGGAATCGAGCGCCAGCCGGATGAGGTCGTCCTCATCCAGCCCGTCGAGGTCGGTGCCGTCGGATTCCCCGGCGGCGGGTTCCGTGTCGTCGCCGGCGTCGTCGGCGAGGCGCAGCACGGCGTCCAGCAACCCGGCGGCACGCAGCCGGGCCGGTGAGATCGCGGCGAGCGCCTGCCGGATGCGGGCGTCGTCGTCGAGGTCGTCCGGGCCGAACAGCTCGTCGTGCAGGTGTTCGGCGAGGACCAGGGCGCTGGGGTAGTCGAAGATGAGGGTGGTGGCGAGCCGCAGGCCGGTGCTCGCGTTGAGCCGGTTGCGCATCTCGATCGCGGTCGCCGAGTCGAAGCCCAGCTCCCGGAACGCGCGCTCGGGTTCTACGGACTCGGCCGACGGGTGTCCGAGGACAGCGGCGGCCTCCGCCCGTACCGTCTGGAGCAGGGCCCGGTGCCGTTCGCCGCGAGACCTGTCGCGTAGCCGGGTGTAGAGCGCGGACGCCCCCTGGCCACCGATCGCGGCCTGGTCGGCGTCGCGGATCCGGCGTACCTGCGGCAGTTCGTGCAGCAGGGGCCGGGGCCGGGCCGACTCGTAGGCGGGTGCGAACCGCTGCCAGTCCACGTCGGCGATGGCGACGAAGGTCTCGTCGTGGTCCAGGGTGCGGGCCATGGCGGCGATGGCCAGGTCGGGTGCCATCGCGGCGAGGCCACGGCGGCGCAACTGCTCGACGATCGCGGCGTCGGACATGCCGCCGCCGTCCCACACCCCCCAGGCGATCGAGGTGGCGCGCAGACCACGGGCCCGGCGACGGGCCGCGAGCGCGTCGAGGTACGCGTTGGCCGCCGCGTACGCGCCCTGCCCACCGCCGCCCCAGACGCCGGCGTTGGAGGAGAACAGGACGAACGCGCTGACGTCTCCGACGAGGTCGTCGAGCGCCGCGGCGCCTGCCGCCTTGCCGTTGACCACGTCGGCGAACTCGTCCAGGCCGGTGTCGGCCAGCGGCGCCGACCGGGCGACACCGGCGGCGTGGAAGACCGCGGCGAGGTCGCCGATGCCGTCGAGCAGGCTGGTGAGCGCCTCCCGGTCGGCCGTGTCGCAGGCGGCGATGGTCACCCGTGCACCGAGGTGTTCCAGCTGGGTACGCAGCTCGTCGGCGCCGGGGGCGTCCGGCCCTCGACGGCTGGTGAGCACCAGGTGCTCGGCACCCCGTCCGGCCAGCCAGCGGGCCACGTGTGCGCCGATCGCGCCGGTGCCGCCGGTGATCAGGGTGGTGCCGGTGGGCGTCCACCCGTTCGGCGGTGCCGGGCTGTCGAGGGGGGCGGGGCGGAGGCGTCGAGCGTGGACGGCGTCCTCGCGTACCGCGATCTGGTCCTCGTCGTCGATGCCGGCGACGGCTGCCTGGAAGCGGGTGAGGGCGGCGTTGTCGAGCCGGGCGGGCAGGTCGATCAGGGCACCCCAGCGGTCCGGCTGTTCCAGGCCGAGCACCCGGCCGGTGGCCCAGACCTGGGCGGGGCCGGTCAGCGGCGGCTCGTCGGTGGCGGCGACGGTGACGGCGCCGCGGGTGACGATCCGGAGCCGGCCGGGGATCCCGGCGTCGGCCAGGGCCTGGACCAGCAGCACTGTCGCGGTCAGGCAGTGTGGGACGGCTCCGCCGGTGTTCGGGGCGACCGCCAGGAGGGACAGCACACCGGTGACGGCGGTCTCGGGGCCGGTCGCGGCTCTCAGCTGTGCGGTCAGTGCGGCCCGGTCGGTCGTCGCCGGGTCGACCTCGACGATGACGGCGGTGCCGCCGGCCTGCTCGATCGCGGCGCTGGCGAATTCGGTCTCAGCCTGGGCGGTGGCGGTGGTGATCAGCAGCCAGGTGCCGGTGAGCAACGCGTCGGGCGGTTCGGGCAGGGCGGTCCAGCCGACGGTGTAGCGCCAGGTGTCGGTGGTGCCGCGTTCCGTGCGGGTACGCCGCCAGGCGGTGAGAGCGGGCAGCAGGGCGTCGCCGTCGCCTGTGATCCCGAGGGGGGTGAGATCGCCGTTCTCCACCGCCTGCCAGAACTCGCTGTCGACCGGGTCGACGACGGGCACCGGTGTGTCGCCGGCCGGCCAGTAGCGCTGGTGCTGGAAGGGGTAGGTGGGCAGGTCCACGACCTGGGTGGCCGGGATGACTGTGGTCCAGTCGACCGGTGCGCCCTGCACCCACGCCTCGGCCAGCGACCGCACGAACCGCTCCGAGCCGCCTTCGCCACGGCGCAAAGTGCCGACTGTGGTGGCCTCGATCGCCCCGGTCAACACCGGGTGCGCGCTGACCTCGATGAAGATCCGGTGCCCGGCGGCGTGGGCGGCCCGCACCGCCAGGTCCAGACGTACCGGTTGACGCAGGTTGCGATACCAGTAGGCGGCGTCCATGACACCGCCGTCCTCGACCGTGGAGAACACCGGCACCGCGCCCGGCTGTGGTTGCACCCCGTCGAGCAGGCGGGCCAACTCGGCCTCCACCGGTTCGACCAGTGGGCAGTGCGACGCGTAGTCGACCTTGACCCGCTTGGCCCGCACCCCGGCCGCCTCGGCGGCGGCCAGGAACCCGTCCAGATCCGCACCGGCCACCACGACACTCGTCGGACCGTTGACCACCGCGACACTGACACCCTCGGTCAACAACGGGGTGACCACGTCCAGGCCGGCGTTGACCGACACCATCGCACCACTGCCGGACAGAGCCAGCAGAGCCTTACTGCGCAACGCGACGACCTTCGCCGCGTCACTCAACGACAACACACCGGCGACACACGCCGCCGCGATCTCACCCTGCGAATGACCGATGACCGCGTCGGGGACCACGCCCTTGGCCTTCCACACCTCGGCCAACGCGACGTGCACCGCCCAGAGGACCGGCTGCACCACATCCACCCGCTCCAACGGATCATCGGAGCGCAGCACGTCCAGGAGATTCCAGTCCACGAACGGCGCAAGGGCCGCCGCGCACTCCGCGATCCGGGCCGCGAACACCGGCTCGGCATCCAGCAGACCCACCGCCATCCCCACCCACTGCGAACCCTGACCGGGGAAGACGAACACCACACCGGCGGAACGGGCCACACCGGAGACGACGGCGCTCGACGGCATCCCGTCGGCCAAGGCGGCCAGACCGGCACTGTGGTCCGGGCCGAGGACGACCGCGCGGTGGTCGAAGACAGCACGCGAGGTGGCCAGCGAGTACGCCGCCTGCCCGGCGTCGCCGTCCCACGTCGCGAGCCGTTGCGCCTGACCGGCGACCGCCGTCGCGCTGCGGGCCGACAACAACCAGGGCGCACCGGGATCCGCCGCGACCGACTCGGCCTCCGGGGTGACCGGCGGCTCCTCGATGATCACGTGGGCGTTGGTGCCGGACACCCCGAACGACGACACCCCCGCCCGACGCGGGCGCTCCCCCGCCGGCCACGGTCGGGCGTCGGTGAGCAGCTCCACCGCGCCGTCGGACCAGTCGACGTGCCCGGTGGGCCGCTCGACGTGGACGGTCCGCGGCATGGTGTCGTGCCGCATCGCCATCAGCATCTTGATGATCCCGGCGACGCCCGCGGCGGCCTGGGTGTGCCCGATGTTCGACTTGATCGAGCCGAGCCACAGCGGCTGGTCGGTGGGCCGATCCTGCCCGTAGGTGGCGAGCAGCGCCTGGGCCTCGATCGGATCCCCGAGTCGGGTGCCCGTGCCGTGCGCCTCAACCGCGTCCACGTCGGCGGTGGTCAGGCCGGCGTCGGCCAACGCGGCGCGGATGACGCGTTGCTGCGACGGGCCGTTCGGGGCGGTCAGGCCGTTCGACGCGCCGTCCTGGTTGACAGCGGTGCCGCGTACCACGGCGAGCACCCGGTGACCGTTGCGGACCGCGTCGGAGAGCCGCTCGACCAGCAGCACACCGGCGCCCTCCGCCCAGCCGGTTCCGTCGGCGTCGTCGGAGAAGGACTTGCACCGGCCGTCGGGCGCCAGGCCGCGCTGCCGGGAGAAGTCGACGAACGTGCCCGGGGTTGCCATCACCGTCACCCCGCCGGCCAGCGCCATGACGCACTCGCCGTTGCGCAGCGCCCGTACCGCGAGGTGCAGTGCCACCAGCGACGACGAGCACGCGGTGTCCACGGTGACCGCCGGGCCCTCCAGGCCGAAGGTGTACGCCACCCGGCCGGAGACCACACTGCCGGCGTTGCCGACACCCAGCAGACCCTCGACTCCGTCAGCCGAACCGAGTCGGCTGACGTAGTCGTGGTACATCACCCCAGCGAACACACCCACCTGCGCTCCCCGTACGACCGCCGGGTCGATCCCGGCCCGCTCGAACGCCTCCCAGGAGGTCTCCAACAACAGCCGCTGCTGCGGATCCATGGCGAGGGCCTCCCGTGGCGAGATCCCGAAGAATCCCGCGTCGAAGTCGCCCGCGTCGTAGAGGAAACCGCCCTCCTTGGTGTACGTGGTCCCAGGATTGTCAGGATCGGGATCGAACAACACCCCTACATCCCAGCCCCGGTCAGGGGGGAACTCGCCGATCGCGTCACCGCCGGTGTCGACCAGCTGCCACAGGTCCTCGGGGGTCGTCACACCCCCGGGGTAGCGGCAGGCCATGCCGACGATCGCGATGGGTTCGTCGGCCGTGACCGCCCTGCTCACACCGGTCGTGGGGGCCTCGTCGCCACCGCCGAGAGCGGTGTTCAGGTGGTCGGCCAGGGCGACTGGGGTCGGGTAGTCGAAGACCAGGGTGGCGGCCAACCGCAGTCCGGTCGCGGCGTTCAGCCCGTTGCGCAGCTCGACGGCGGCGAGTGAGTCGAAGCCGAACTCGCTGAACGGTCGGTCGGCGACGACGGCGCGTCCGGAGCCGTGGCCCAGCACGCCGGCGACGTGGGTGCGTACCAGATCGAGCAGTTGGTCGCGGCGCGCGGCCGGCGCCAGACCGGCGAGTCGGCGCACCAGGGCGGCGTCGCCGGACGCCCGACCCGCGCGTTGCCGGGGGATCGCGCGGACCATGCCGCGCAGGACGCCGGGGACGTGCGACGGGGTCGCCGACGGGTCGAGCCGGACCGGTACGAGCAGGGCCTGGCCGTCGGCGGCGGCCTGGTCCAGCGCGGTGAGCGCCACGTCGGTCGGCAGCGGCAGCACACCGGAGCGGGCCATCCGGTCCAGTTCCGCCGGGGCGAGACCGGCGGCCATGCCGTCCGCCCACGGTCCCCAGGCCAGCGAGGTCGCGGCCAGGCCGGCGGCGTGCCGGTGCGCCGCGAGGGCGTCGAGGAAGGCGTTGGCGGCGGCGTAGTTGCCCTGCCCCGGGCCGCCGAAGACGCCGGCGGCGGAGGAGAACGACACGAACGCCGAGAGGTCCCGGTCGCTGGTGAGGTCGTGCAGGTGCCAGGCCGCGTCGACCTTCGGTCGCAGGACGGCGGCGGTGCGGTCCGGGGTGAGGCGGTCGATCGTACCGTCGTCGAGGACGCCGGCGATGTGGACGACGGCGGTCAGGTCGGGCGCTGCGGCGAGGACCGCCGCGAGGGCGTCCCGGTCGGCCGCGTCGGCGGCGACCACCGTCGCGGTGGCGCCGAGGGCGGCCAGGTCGGCGACCAGCTCGGCGGCACCGGGCGTGTCGGTGCCGCGGCGACCGAGCAGGATCAGGTCGGTGCAGCCGTGGCGGGTCGCCAGGTGCCGGGTGACGATCCTGCCGAGGGCGCCCAGGGCACCGGTGACCAGTACCGTTCCGGTGCCGAAGTCCGGGCCGTCGCCGGTCGGGCGGTGCGGAACGAGCCGGGGTACGAGGACGGTGTCTCCCCGCAGCGCGACCTGCTCCTCGCCGGCCCCGGCGATGGCTGCCAGCCGGGCATCGTCCGGGTCGTCACCAGGTGCGGCGTCGGCCAGCAGGAAGCGGCCCGGGTTCTCGGACTGGGCGCTGCGGATCAGGCCCCAGACCGCGGCGCCGGCCGGGTTCGGGACCGTGTCGTCCGGGGCCGCCGCGACCGCCCCGGTGGTGAGGACGAGCAGACGGGCGTCGTCCTGGGCGAGCACGGCCTGCGCGGCGGCGAGCGCCTCCACCGTGACCGCGTGCGCGGCGGCTGCCTGGTCGCCCGGGACCTGCGGGACGCGCAGCACGGTCAGGTCCTGCGCGGTCGACTCCACGGGCACCGGGATCGGCGACCAGGACAGCGTGTGCAGCACCGACGGCGGGGCGTACGGCCGCAGGAGCAGGGACTCCACGGTGACCGTGGGGCGACCGAGGTCGTCGGTCAGGTCGATCCGGACGGTGTCGGCGGCGGTCCGGGTCAGCCGGGCGCGGGCGGCGCTGCCGGTCTGACCGTGGCGGGTGACACCGGTCCAGGAGAACGGCACCTTTGCCTCCCGGCCGGCGTCGCCGGTCAGGCCGAGGACGTGCAGGGCGGCGTCCAGCAGCGCCGGGTGCGCCGCGTACCCGTCGGCGTCACCGTCGAGGGCCAGATCGGCGTGGAGGGCGCCGTCGGTGGCACGCCAGGCTTCGCGCAGCCCTCGGAAGGCGGGACCGTAGTCGAGGCCACGGTCGGCCAGGTCGTGGTAGAGGTCGCCGAGGTCGAGCGGGGTCGCGCCGGGCGGGGGCCATTCGTCGCTGTCCGGGGCGGGCACTGTGGCGGGGCTGACCGTACCGGTGGCGTGTGCCGCCCACCGGACCCCGTCGGTGGTGGCGTGCACCGCGACCGGTCGACGTCCGGCGTCGTCGGCCGGGCCGACCCGGACCTGGAGCTGCACGCCACGTTCGCCGGCCATCACGGGGGCGGAGAGCACGAGGTCGTCGACGTGGTCGCAGCCGGCCTCGGTGCCGGCGGCGAGGACCAGTTCGAGCAGCGCGGTGCCGGGCACGACAACCGAGCCGGCGATGCGGTGGTCGGCGAGCCAGGGCACCGAGCCGGTGCTCCAGTGGCCGGTGTGTACCCGCTCGTCGTCGCTGCCGGCCAGCGGGACCATCGCGCCGAGCAGCGGATGACTGCCGGCGCCGGCCTCGCCGACGGCGGCGGCCGGCCAGTAGCGGCGGCGTTGGAAGGCGTAGGTGGGCAGGTCGACCAGCCGTCCGCCCCTGTGGCACGGTGCCCACTCGACGGCGACGCCGCGCACGTAGGCCTGCGCGAGGGCGGTCAGCAGCGTGGTCGGCTGGTCCCGGTCAGAGCGTTGCACTGGTACGAACACCGCGTCGCTGACGCAGTCCGCCCCCATCGCGGACAGCACACCGTCGGGGCCGATCTCCACGAACGTGCTGACACCCAGGGCTTCCAGTGCGGTGATGCCGTCAGCGAAGCGCACCGCCTCACGGACGTGCCGCACCCAGTACGCCGCGTCCTGCGCCGACGCGACCTGCCCGGTCAGGTTGGACACGATCGGGATACGCGGCGTGCCGTAGGTCAGGGATGCCGCGACCGAGGCGAACTCGGCCAGCATCGGCTCCATCAACACCGAGTGGAACGCGTGACTGACCCGCAGCCGCTTGGACTTGAAACTCGCAGCCACGGCCGCCACCTCGTCAGCGGCACCAGACAGCACCACCGAGCGGGGGCCGTTGATCGCCGCGATGCTCACCCCGTCGGTCAGCAGCGGCAGCACCTCCGCCTCGGTGGCCCGCACCGCGACCATCACCCCACCGGCCGGCAACGCCTGCATCAGGCGACCCCGGGCGGTGACCAGAGTCGCCGCGTCGGCCAGGGACAGCACCCCCGCGACGTGCGCGGCGGCGATCTCCCCGATCGAGTGCCCGACCAGGTAATCCGGCCTGACACCGAACGACTCCACCAGACGGAACAACGCGACCTCGACGGCGAACAACGCCGACTGCGTGTACACCGTCTGATCCAGGTCATCGCCCTCGGCGATCACATCGCGGATCGGCCGGTCCAGGTGCCGGTCCAACTCGGCGCAGGCCGCGTCGAACGCTTCCCCGTACGCCGGGAAGGTTTCGTGAAGGGCCAGGCCCATGCCCGGGCGTTGCGAGCCCTGGCCGGAGAAGACGAACGCCGTCCGGCCGGTCACCGGAGTGCCGGTGACCAGAGCGGGGTCCTGCTGGCCGGCGGCGAGGGCGTCGAGGGCAGCCCGACCGAACGCCACCGCCCGGTGCGGGAGGCGGGCCCGCCCGGCGAGGGTGTACGCGGCGTCGAGCAGGTCCACGTCGCCGTCGGCCAGGAGCCGGGTGGCCTGCGCGGTCAGCGCCTCCGGGGTGCGGGCGGACAGGAGCAGCGGTACGCCGACGGTCGCGTCACGTGCCGGCCCATCGGGTGCGGGGGCCGGTTCGGGTGCCGCTTCGAGGATGACGTGCGCGTTGGTGCCGGAGACCCCGAAGGAGGAGACCGCCGACCGGCGGGGACGACCGTCGCCCGTCCACTCGCGGGGCTCGGTGAGCAGGGCGACCGAGCCCGACGACCAGTCGACGTGCGAGGTCGGCTCGTCGGCGTGCAGGGTGCGGGGCATCAGCCCGGCCCGCATCGCCATGACCATCTTGATGATGCCGCCGACTCCGGCGGCGGCCTGCGCGTGACCCAGGTTCGACTTGATCGAGCCGAGCCACAGCGGCCGGTCGGCGGCACGGCCCTGGCCGTACGTGGCGAGCAACGCCTGCGCCTCGATCGGGTCGCCCAGCACCGTGCCGGTGCCGTGCGCCTCCACCACGTCGACGTCGGCGGTGGACAGACCGGCGTCGGCGAGCGCCGCCCGGATCACCCGCTGTTGGGCGGGGCCGTTCGGGGCGGTCAGACCGTTCGATGCGCCGTCCTGGTTGACGGCAGTGCCCCGGACCAGCGCGAGCACCGGGTGACCAGAGCGGCGGGCGGTGGAGAGCCGCTCGACCAGCAGCACACCGACGCCCTCGGACCAACCGGTGCCGTCGGCGCCCGCCCCGAACGCCTTGCAGCGCCCGTCGGCGGCGAGCCCACCCTGTCGGGAGAACTCCAGGAACATCGTCGGCGTGGCCATCACCACGGCGCCGCCGGCGACGGCCATCGCGCACTCGCCGTTGCGGATCGCACCGATCGCCAGGTGCAGTGCGACCAGTGACGACGAGCAGGCGGTGTCCACAGTGACGGCGGGGCCCTCGAAGCCGAAGGTGTACGCGAGCCGGCCCGAGATGACGCTGGCGGCGGTGCCGGTGAGCAGGTAGCCGGTGCTGGCGTCCCGGCCCTGCAGCAGCGTGTCGTACCCCTGGGCCGAGGCGCCGACGAAGACGCCGACCTGTTCGCCGCGGACCGTCTCCGGGTCGATGCCGGCGCGTTCCAGTGCCTCCCAGGTGGATTCCAGCAACAGCCGTTGCTGTGGGTCCATGGCCAGTGCCTCGCGCGGCGAGATGCCGAAGAAGTCGGCGTCGAAGTCGGCGGCGTCGTGCAGGAAGCCTCCACGGTCGGTGGCCGAGCCGCCGTCCCGGTCGGTGTCGAAGAGGTCGGCCCGCCACCCCCGGTCCGCCGGGACCGCGCTGATGCCCTCGGCGCCGTCGGCGACCAGTCGCCACAACTCCTCCGGGGTGCCGATGCCACCCGGGTAGCGGCAGGCCATCGCGACGATCGCGATCGGATCGTCGTCGTCCCCGGTGGCAGCGGTGGAGGGTGGGGGCGCCTCCGGGATGGCACCGCCGAGCAGTTCGTCGCGCAGGTGGGCGACGAGCGCGAGAGGGCTCGGGTGGTCGAAGGCGAGTGTCGCGGACAGCCGGAGGCCGGTCACGGCGGTGAGCCGGTTGCGCAGTTCGACGGCTGTCAGCGAGTCGAACCCGAGTTCCTTGAAGGCTCGGCCGGCGACGACGTCGGACGGGGCGTGCCCGAGGACGGCGGCGACGTCCGCCACGACGATGTCCAGGAGGATCCGTTCGGCCTCGGCCGGTGCGGTGGCCAGCCGCCGGCGCAGCGCGGTCGCCGCGTCGGCGGGCCCGGCGGTGCCGGCCGGGCGGGTCGCACCACGGACGAGGCCCCGCAGCAGCGGCGGTGGGGTGGTGCCGGCGGCGACGGTACGGGCGAGTCGCACCGGAACGGCCAACGACTCGTCGACGCCGAGAGCCAGGTCGAGCAGCGCCAGCCCTTCGCCGGTGTCGAAGCCGAGCACGCCCGTGCGGTCCATGCGTCGCGTGTCGGTGTCGTCCAGCCGTCCGGCCATGCTGGTCGTGGCGGTCCACGGGCCCCAGGCGAGCGAGATCGCCGGCCGGCCCTGGGCGCGGCGGTGCGCCGCGAGCCCGTCCAGGAACGCGTTCGCGGCCGCGTAGTTGGCCTGCCCGGCCGCGCCGAGCAGGCCGGACAGCGACGAGAAGAGCACGAAGGCGGCCAGCGGCTGGTCGTGGGTGAGGTCGTGCAGGTGCCAGGCCGCGTCGACCTTGGGGCGGAGCACGCTGCTCAGCCGGTCCGCTGTCATCGCGCCGAGGACACCGTCGTCGAGGATGCCGGCGAGGTGGACGACGGCGGTGAGTGGCCGTTCCGTGGTGCTGGCCGCGATGAGGGCCGCGGCCGCGCCGCGGTCGGCGACGTCGCAGGCGACCAGTGTCACGCTGGCACCGAGGCCGCGCAGTTCGTCGGCGAGGTCGGTCGCGCCGGGCGCGTCCGGCCCGCGCCGTCCGGCCAGCACCAGGTGCCGGACGCCGTGGGTGGTGACCAGGTGCCGGGCGACGGCCGCACCGATGGCGCCGGTGCCGCCGGTGAGTAAAACGGCACCCTCCGGGTCGAGGGCGCTCGGGACGGTGAGGACCACCTTGCCGACGTGCGCGGCCTGGCTGACGTGCCGGAACGCGGCACCCGCCGCGCGTACGTCCCAGGTGGTCACCGGCAGCGGCCGCAGCGCGCCGGCCTCGAAGAGGTCGACCAGGGCGCGCAGCATCTCCTGGATCCGGTCCGGTCCGGCCTGGATGGTGTCGAAGGCCCGGTAGCTGACGCCGTGCGCCGCGTTGATCGCGGCCGGGTCGCGGACGTCGTTCTTGCCCATCTCGGCGAACCGGCCGCCCGGGGCGAGCAGCCGCAGGGAGGCGTCGACGTGCTCGCCGGTGAGCGAGTTGAGGACGACGTCGACCCCTCGGTCGGCGGTCGCGGCGCGGAACCTCTCCTCGAAGCCGGTGGTGCGGGACGAGGCGATCCGGTCGCCGTCGACACCCAGACCGCGCAGCGTCTCCCACTTGGCCGGGCTGGCCGTGCCGTAGACGGTGGCGCCGAGGTGGTGGGCCAGTTGCACGGCGGCCATGCCGACGCCGCCGGTGGCGGCGTGCACCAGCAGCGACTCCCCGGCGCGCAGGCCGGTCAGGTCGACCAGTGCGTAGTAGGCGGTGAGGAAGACGATCGGCACGGCGGCGGCCTGCTCGAACGTCCAGCCGGTCGGGATCGGGGTGACCAGCCGGTGGTCGGTGACGGTCACCGGGCCGAACGCGCCGTAGAACATGCCCATGACCGCGTCGCCGACGGCCACCCCGTCGACACCGGGGCCGATCGCGGTGACGACACCGGCGCCCTCGCTGCCGAGTTGGGCGACGTCGGGGTACATGTCCAGGGCGATCAGGACGTCCCGGAAGTTGAGGCCGGTGGCGCGGACCGCGATCCGGACCTGACCCGGGCCGAGCGGTTCGTCGACCTCGGGGCACGCGACGAGGGTGAGGTTGTCGAGGGTGCCCTTGACGGGGACGTCGAGTCGCCAGGGGACTCCGGCGGGCGGGATGAGGGCGGGCCCGGTCGCGGCGCGGGCCAGCCGTGGGGCGAGCACCGTGCCGTTGCGGACGGCGAGTTGCGGCTCCCCGGTGGCGAGCGCGGCGGCGAGCACGTCGTCGTCGGGCCGGTCCAGGTCGACCAGGACGAAGCGGTCCGGGTTCTCGGTCTGCGCGGTGCGGACCAGCCCCCACACCGCGGCGGCGGCCAAATCGGTGACGTCCCCGTCGGGTGAGGTGGCCACCGCGCCGGAGGTGACCACGGCGAGCCGGGCGTCCGCGTCGGTGGTGTCGCGCAGGAACCGCTGGAGGACGTCGAGTGTGGCGGCGGTCGCCGAGTGCGTGGCCGTCAGCGGGTCGGCACCGGTGGTCGGTGGGTGCCAGATCTGCGCCGACGTGGCCGGTGCGGCGGGGACGGTGGCGACCGCTGTCCACGCGAGGCGGTGCAGGGCGTCGGCGACCGGGAGGGTGCTCGTGGTCGGTGGGGTGTACGGCCGGAGCACCAGGGAACCGACAGTGGCGACCGGCTGCCCCGTGGTGTCCCAGACGTCCAGGGCGACGGTGTCGGTGCCCCGCAGCCGTACCCGGATCGTGTCGGCGCCGACCGCGTGCACCGTGGCACCGTTCCAGGCGAACGGGACGGCGGCCGGTTCGGCGTCGGTGACGGTGTGACCGAGGGCGTGCAGGGCGGCGTCGAGGATCGCCGGGTGCAGCCCGAAGCGGGAGGCGTCGACGCTCTCGGGGGCGCGTACCTCGGCGAACGTCTCCCCCAGCGGGCCGCGCCAGACCGCCTCCAGGCCCCGGAACGCGGGCCCGTAGGTCAGGCCGCGCTCGACCAGCCCCGGGTAGAGGCCGTCGATGTCGACGGGTTCGGCCCCCGGCGGCGGCCACTCGGTGAGGGCCGGGGGCACGGCGCCGGTGACACCGAGGGTGCCGGAGGCGTGCACGGTCCACATCTCGCCGTCCCCGCTGTGCACGCTCACGGTGCGCCGGCCGTCGGCGTCGGCCGCGCCGACCCGGACCTGGACCTGCACCCCCGCCGACGGCAGGACGAGCGGGGTGGCCAGGACCAGGTCCTCGACCGTCGGGCAGCCGACCTCGGCGCCCGCCGCGAGCACCGCTTCGAGCTGGGCGGTGCCGGGCACGACGAGGTCCCCGGCGACCCGGTGGTCGGCGAGCCACGGGTGCCCGGCGGCGGACCAGTGACCGGTGAAGAGGTGCTCGTCGGCGCCGGCCAGGGCGACGGCGGCACCGAGCAGCGGGTGGTCGACACCGGTGAGGCCCAGCGCCCGGGTGTCGCCGACCGGGGCGGTGCCGGTGGCCGGCCAGTAGCGCTGGTGTTGGAACGCGTAGGTGGGCAGGTCGACGCGGCGACCACCGGGGGCCAGCACGGTCCAGTCCACCGCGGCGCCCCGCACGTACGCCTCGGCCAGCCCGGTGACCACCGCGGTCACCTCGGGGCGGCCCCGGCGCAGCAGCGGCACGTAGGTGGCTTCGGTGTCGTCGCTCTCCCGGGCCATGGCGGTGAGGACGCCGTCCGGGCCGATCTCCAGGAACCGGGTGACGCCACGCCCGCGCAGCCAGGCGATGCCGTCGGCGAACCGGACCGCCCCGCGCACGTGCCGGACCCAGTAGTCGGCGTCCGGTGTGCCGGCGAGCTGCCCGGTCAGGTTGGACACGACCGGGATGACCGGCTCGTGGTAGGTCAGGGCGCTCGCCACCTGGGCGAACTCGGCCAGCATCGGCTCCATCAACGCCGAGTGGAACGCGTGGCTGACCGTCAGCGCCCTGGACTTGTCGAAGTGGGCGGCGACCGCCGCCACGGCGTCGGCGGTGCCGGACAGCACCACCGACCGGGGACCGTTGACGGCGGCGATGTCCACACCGTCGGACAGCAGCGGCAGCACCTCCGCCTCGGTGGCGCGTACCGCCACCATCACCCCGCCGGGCGGCAACGCCTGCATCAGCCGACCTCGGGCGGTGACCAGCTTCGCCGCATCGGGCAGGGACAGCACGCCGGCCACGTGGGCGGCGGCGATCTCACCGATCGAGTGCCCCACCAGGTAGTCCGGGGTGACCCCGAACGACTCGACCAGACGGAACAGGGCCACCTCGACAGCGAACAGGGCGGCCTGCGTGTAGCCGGTCTGTTCCAGGTCCACGCCGTCGGCGATCACCTCGCGCAGCGGACGGTCGAGGTGGGGATCCAGCTCCGCGCAGACCGCGTCGAATGCCTGCGCGTACGCCGGGAACCGTTCGGCGAGGTCGAGGCCCATGCCGTGACGCTGGGATCCCTGACCGGAGAAGAGGAAGGCGGTGCGACCCTCCTGGACGGTGCCGGTGACGAGCCCGGCGGCGGCGTTCCCGGCGGCCAGGGCCGCGAGTCCGGCCGGCAGGTCGGCGCCGGTGACCACCGCCCGGACGGGCAGCGGTGAACGGGTCGCGGCGAGCGAGTGGGCGACGTCGGCGGGGCCGGCCCCGGAGCCGGCGGTGAAGGCGGCGAGGCGGTCGGCCTGCGCCCGCAGCGCCTCCGGAGTGTGACCGCTGAGCACCCAGACCGGGTCGGTGGCGGCCGGGACGTCGGTCGCCGGGGCGTCCGTCGCCGGGGCCTCCTCGATGATCGCGTGGGCGTTGGTGCCGCTGATGCCGAACGCGGAGACCGCCGCCCGTCGGGGCCGCTCCCCCGGCGCCCACCGGCGCTCGGAGGTGAGCAGTTGGACGTTGCCGGCGGTCCAGTCGACGTGCGGGGTGGGCTCGTCGACGTGCAGGGTGCGTGGCATGACGCCGGCCCGTAGGGCGAGCACCGTCTTCATCACGCCGCCGACCCCGGCCGCGGCCTGGGTGTGGCCGAGGTTGGACTTGAGCGAGCCGAGCCAGAGCGGTTCGCCGGCCGGACGGCTCTGACCGTAGGTGGCGAGCAGCGCCTGCGCCTCGATCGGGTCGCCGAGCCGGGTGCCGGTGCCGTGCGCCTCGACCAGGTCGACGTCGGCGGCGGTGAGTCGGGCGTTGGCGAGCGCGGCCCGGATGACGCGTTGCTGGGCGGGCCCGTTGGGGGCGGTGAGGCCGTTGGACGCGCCGTCCTGGTTGACAGCGGTGCCTCTGATGACGGCGAGCACCGGGTGGTTGTTGCGCTGGGCGTCGGAGAGCCGCTCCAGCAGGAGCAGGCCGGCGCCCTCGGACCAGCCGGTGCCGTCGGCGGCGGCGGCGAACGGCTTGCACCGGCCGTCCGGGGCGAGGCCGCGCTGGCGGCTGAACTCGACGAACGCCTCCGGGGTGGCGAGCACCGTGGCGCCACCGGCGAGGGCCAGGGAGCACTCCTGCTGGCGGAGTGACTGGACCGCCAGGTGCAGCGCGACCAGGGAGGCCGAGCAGGCGGTGTCGATGGTGACCGCCGGCCCTTCCAGACCGAACTGGTACGCGATCCGCCCGGAGAGCACGCTGGCCGCGCTGCCGGTCAACCGGTAGCCCTCGATGCCGTCCTGGGTGTGCCGCTGCAACAGCGTGTCGTAGTCGCGGCCGCTGATCCCGACGAACACGCCGGTCCGGCTGCCGCGCACGCTGTCACCGGGGATGCCGGCCCGCTCGAACGCCTCCCAGGCGGTCTCCAGCAGCAACCGTTGCTGCGGGTCCATGGCCAGGGCCTCGCGCGGCGAGATGCCGAACAGCGCCGGGTCGAAGTCGGCCGCCTCGGCGAGGAAGCCGCCCTCGCGGGCGTAGGTCTTGCCCTTGGCGTCCGGGTCGGGGTCGTAGAGCGCGTCGACGTCCCAGCCCCGGTCGTCGGGGAAGTCGCCGATCGCGTCACCGCCGGCGGCGATCAGCTCCCAGAGCTGCTCCGGCGTGTCGACCCGCCCGGGGTAGCGGCAGGTCATCGCGACGATCGCGACCGGTTCGCCGGCCGCCGTCTCCACCTCTTCGAGGCGCCGCTTGCTGCGTCGCAGCTCGGCGGTCATCCACTTGAGATGGTCGAGCAGCTTCTCGTCGTTCGCCATCACACGTACCCCGTTCCCGCTGCGCGGATCAAGATCTGCCGAATTCGTTCTGGATGATCTGGAGCAGTTCGTCGGCGGTCGCGTCGCCGATCTCGTCGCCGGCCACCTCCGCCGGTTCCTCGGTGGCGGCCCAGCGGTGTGCGAGCGCCTGGAGGCGGGCCACCAGGGCGGGCCGGTCGGCGTCGTCGACACCGGTGGCGGCGAGGGCCGCCTCGAGGTCGTCGAGCCGACCCTCCACCGTCGGCGCGGCCGGGCGGTGCTCGCGCATCAGGAGGGTGTCCAGGTGCGCGGCGAGGACCGCCGGGGTCGGGTGGTCGAACACCAGGGTGGCCGGGAGGTTGAGCCCGGTGACAGCGGTGAGCCGGTTGCGCATCTCGACAGCTGTCAACGAGTCGAAGCCGAGTTCGCGGAAGGCGCGGTTCGCCTCGAAGCCGCCGCCCGGGCCGAGGACGGTGGCCGTCTCGGTCCGGACCAGGTCGAGCAGCAGGTGCCCGCGTTCGGCGTCGGGCAGGTCGGTGAGCCCGTCGATCGGCCCGGCGGTCCGCACCGGTACGGCCGGTGCGGCGACCGCCGCGCGGGCCTCCTCGACGCCGTCCAGCAGAGGGCTGGGGCGGGCGGCGGTGAAGGCGGGGGCGAAGCGGGCCCAGTCGACGTCGGCGACCGCGACGGTGACGTCGCCGTGGTCGAGGGCGCTGGCGAACGCGTCGACAGCCGCGGACGGGACCAGCGGGGTGAGCCCGCGTCGCCGCAGGTGTTCCTCGGTCCCGGTGTCGGCGACCATACCGCCCTCGCCCCACGGTCCCCACGCGACAGCGCTGCCGGCCAGGCCGCGTGCCCGCCGCCGTTCGGCGAACGCGTCGAGGTAGGCGTTGCCCGCGGCGTAGGCGGCCTGGCCGCCGCTGCCCCAGACGCCGGAGATGGAGGAGAAGCAGACGAAGGCGTCCAGGTCCCGGTCGCCGAGGAGGTCCTCCAGGTGCCGGGCCCCGCCGATCTTCGCGGCGACGATGCGGGCCAGCAGCTCCGGGCTGGTCTCGTCGAGCGGGGCGGAGTCACCGATGCCGGCGGTGTGCACCACGGCGCGCAGCGGCAGCACGTCGGCGTCGGCCCGGCGGAGCAGGTCGGCGACGTCGTCGGGGTCGGTCAGGTCGCAGGCCACGACTGTGACCCGGGCGCCGAGCGCGGTCAGCTCCCGGGACAGGTCGTCCGCGCCGGGGGCGTCGGCACCGCGACGGCTGGCCAGGATCAGGTGGCCGGCGCCGTCCTGGGCGAGTCGGCGGGCCACGTGCCCGGCGAGCGCGCCGGTGCCACCGGTGACCAGAACGGTGTCGCGGGGTGTCCAGCGGGTCAAGGTGGTGGGCGGGAGCGGTGCCCGGACCAGGCGGCGGACGAACGTGCCGGCGTCGCGCAGGGCCACCTGGTCGACGCCGCCGTCGGCGAGCACCCGGCAGAGCGCGGGCCCGTCGACGCGGTCCGGCAGGTCGATCAGCCCACCCCAGCGGGCGGAGTGCTCCAGGGCGGCGACGCGGCCGAGGCCCCACACCGCGTTCTGGGTCGGGTCGGTGACCTCGGCGGTGGCGGACACCGCACCCCGGGTGACGGCCCACAGCGGCGCGTCGAGGTGGGCGTCCCCGGCCGCCTGGATCAGGGCCAGGGTGGCGGCCAGCCCGTTGGGCACCCCGGGGTGGCCGGGCAGTTCACGGTCGTCCAGGGCGAGCAGCGACAGGACACCGGTGACCCCCGTCGCCGAGGCCAGTTCGGCGGCGATCGCCGCCCGGTCGAGGCCGTCCACCACCACCGGCAGCGAGTGGGCGCCGGCGTCGGTCAGGGCCTCGATCAGGGTACGGGCGTACGCGTCGGCCGGGCCGGGGAGCGCGACCAGCCAGGTTCCGCCGAGACGGGCGGTACCGTGCATGGCGACGGGTTCCCACTGTGCCCGGTACCGCTGTCGGTCGGCGGTGTCGCGGGCCTGCCGGCCCCGGTGCCAGTCGGCCAGGGCCGGCAGCGCCTGGGCGACCTCCGCCACCCGGTCGTCGCCGAGCATCGTGCCGAGCGTTTCCAGGTCGTTGTGCTGTACCGCGGACCAGAAGGGGTCGTCCGACGAGTCGGCGCCGGTGCTGGCGGGCAGTGCCGGGGCGATCCAGAACCGGCGGCGCTGGAACGGGTAGGTGGGCAGCGGCACGGTCGCCGTGCCGGGCAGTGCGCTCGCCCAGTCGACGGGTACGCCGCCGACGTGCAGGCCGGCCACCGCCTCGGCGACCGCGGCGGGCTCGGCCCGGTCACCGCGTAGCGCGGCGACCAGGACGGCGTCCGCCTGCCTCGCCGTGGGCAGGCACTCGCGGGCCAGCGCGGTCAACACCCCACCCGGACCGACCTCGCAGTACGCGGTGACACCCCGGGCGTCCAGTGCGGTGATCCCGTCGGCGAAGCGCACCGCCCCACGGACGTGCCGCACCCAGTAGTCGGCGTCCGGGCGGCCGATCGGTTCGCCGGTCAGGTCGGAGATCAGCGGGATCGTCGGCGGCGCGTACGTGAGGTCGGCGGCGATCCGGCCGAACTCGGCGAGCATCGGGTCCATGTGCGCGGAGTGGAAGGCGTGGCTGACGTTGAGCCGCTTGGCCCGTCGCCCGTCCGCGCGCCACCGCTCGACGATCAGGTCGACGGTGTCCGCGTCGCCGGCGACGACCACCGAGTCGGGTCCGTTGACCGCGGCGATCGACACGTCGCCGGTCAGCAGTGGCCGGATCTCCGCCTCGGTGCCCTGCATCGCCACCATCGCGCCGCCGGAGGGGAGCGCCTGCATCAGTCGGCCCCGCGCGGCGACCAGCCGTGCGGCGTCGGGCAGGGACAGGACGCCTGCCACGTGCGCGGCGGCGAGTTCACCGATGGAGTGGCCGAGCAGGTAGTCGGCTGTCACGCCGCGCGTTTCGAGGAGGCGGTACAGGGCCACTTCGAGGGCGAAGAGCGCCGGCTGGGTGAACTCGGTGCGGTCCAGCACTGCCGCGTCATCGGTGCCGGGCTCGGCGAACATGACGTCGAGCAGTGGGCGGTCGAGGTGCGGGGCGAACGCGGCCCGGATCTCGTCGAGCGCCGCGGTGAAGACCGGTTCGGTGGCGTA
Organism: Micromonospora sp. WMMD967; assembly: GCF_029626165.1. Taxonomy (NCBI): domain Bacteria; kingdom Bacillati; phylum Actinomycetota; class Actinomycetes; order Micromonosporales; family Micromonosporaceae; genus Micromonospora; species Micromonospora sp. WMMD967. Next base: position 4,250,144 of record NZ_JARUBK010000001.1, on the reverse strand, counting down.
CAGGTCACGACCGGCACCCGGGCGTTGGCTGCCCTGGCCGGTGAACAGGAACGCGAGCTTGCCGGTGGCGGTGGCGGTGCCGTTGATGACCGACGGGCCGGGTTCGCCGGCCGCGACGGCGTGCAGGCCGGTACGCAGCGCGTCGGCGTCGGCGGCCAGGACGACGGTCCGGTGTTCCAGGGCGGAGCGGGTGGTGGCCAGGGAACGGGCGAGGGTCGCACCGGTTCCGGCCTCGACGTGCCGGTCGACACCGGCGGCGAGGAGCCGTTCGGCCTGGGCCCGCAGCGCCCGGTCGGAGCGTCCGGACAGGACGTACGGAAGCTGTCGCGTCGACGGGACCGGGTCCGGGGCGGTCGCCTCGGGTTGGGCGGCGGGCGTCGGTTGTTCGAGGATGACGTGGGCGTTGGTGCCGCTCACCCCGAACGCCGAGACCGCCGCGCGGCGCGCCCGGCCGGTCTCGGGCCACGGCTGCGCCGTGGTGAGCAGCCGTACCGCGCCGGCCGACCAGTCCACGTGCGGTGTCGGCTCGTCCACGTGCAGGGTCCGTGGCGCGAGGCCGTGCCGCATCGCCTGGACCATCTTGATGACCCCGCCGATGCCGGCGGCGGCCTGGGCGTGCCCGATGTTCGACTTGAGCGAGCCCAGCAGCAGTGGTTGCTCGGCCGGCCGACCCCGCCCGTACGTGGCGAGCAGCGCCTGCGCCTCGATCGGGTCGCCGAGGGTGGTGCCGGTGCCGTGCGCCTCGACCACGTCGACGTCGGCCGTGGACAGACCCGCGTCGGCCAGCGCCTCGACGATCACCCGCTGCTGCGCGGGCCCGTTCGGGGCGGTCAGGCCGTTGGACGCGCCGTCGGAGTTCACCGCGCTGCCCCGGACCACGGCGAGCACTGTGTGCCCGTTGGCCAGGGCGTCCGACATCCGTTCCAGGACCACGAACCCGACGCCCTCGGCCCAACCGGTGCCGTCGGCACCGGCGGCGAACGCCTTGCACCGGCCGTCCGGGGCGAGCCCGCCCTGCCGGCTGAACTCGACGAAGACCGCCGGGCTCGACATGACAGCGACACCGCCGGCCAGGGCGAGCGTGCACTCCCCCTGCCGTAGCGCGCGGGCCGCCCAGTGCAGGGCGACGAGCGACGACGAGCACGCCGAGTCGATGGTGACGGCCGGCCCCTCGAAGCCGAAGGTGTAGGCGACCCGCCCGGACATCACGCTCGTCGCGTTGCCGGTGAGGCGGTACCCCTCGACCCCGGGTGGTGGCGGCGCGCCTTCGGCGTACCCGAGGTGGGCGCCGCCGACGAAGACGCCGGTCCGCCGGCCGCGCTGCGCCCGTGGTGGGAGGCCCGCGTCCTCGAGGGCCTGCCAGGCGGTCTCCAGCAGGAGCCGCTGCTGCGGGTCCATCGCCAGGGCCTCGCGGCCGTTCACCCCGAACAGGTCGGCGTCGAAGTCCGCCGCGTCGTGCAGGAAGCCGCCGGAGCGGGTGTACGCGGTGCCCTGGTGGTCCGGGTCCGGGTGGTAGAGCGCGTCGAGCGCCCAGCCGCGGTCGGCGGGGAAGCCGGAGATGACGTCGGCCTCGTCGGCGACGAGCCGCCACAGGTCGTCGGGCCCCTGCACGCCGCCCGGGAAGCGGCAGGACATGCCGACCACGACGATCGGGTCGTCGTCGGGTGCCACTGCCGACGCCGAGACCGGCGCTGCGGTGGCGGGCTGGTCGAGCAGCCGGTCGCGCAGGTAGCGGGCCACCGCGAGCGGGTTCGGGTGGTCGAAGACGAGGGTGGCGGGCGGGGCGAAGCCGACGTCGCGGCGCAGCCGGTCCCGCAGGTCCACGCCGGTGAGCGAGTCGACACCCATCTCGCGGAACGCCTGCTCCGCGCCGACCGCGTCCGGCCCGGCGTGACCGAGGACGGCGGCGGTGACGCCACGGACGAGGGTGAGCAGGTGGTGTTCCTGTTCGGCCGGGGCCAGCGCGGCCAGGGTCTCGGCCAGCGGCGTGGCGGTCGGCTCGACGCTCTGGCCGACCAGCGCCCGCACCTGCGGCAGGTCGCCGATCAACGGCCGGGGCCGGGCGGCGCTGAAGATGGGGGCGAAACGCGACCAGTCGACGTCGGCGACCGCCACGTAGGTCTCGTCGCCGTCCACGGCCTCGCGCAGCGCGGCGATCGCGGTCCGCGGGTCGAGGACCGGCAGGCCGCGCCGGAACAGCAGGGTTTCGGTGCCGGCGTCGACCATCCCGCCGTCGCCCCACGGGCCCCAGGCGACCGAGGTGGCGGTCAGGCCCCGGGTTCGCCGGTCGTCGGCGAGGGCGTCCAGGTAGGCGTTCGCGGCGGCGTACCCGCTCTGCTCGCCACTGCCCCAGAGCGCGGCGATCGAGCTGAACAGCACGAACGCGTCGAGCGGGGTGTCGGCGAGGAGCCGGTCCAGGTGGGCGGCGCCGGCGACCTTGGCCTCGGCGACCTCGGCGAGCCCGGCCGGGTCGTCGTCCAGCGTTGCGGCGAATCGCAGGGCGCCGGCGGTGTGGAAGACGGCGGTCAGGTCCCCGATGGTGCCGAGCAGGTCGGCGAGGGCCTCGGCGTCGGCGACGTCGCAGGTGGCGATGGTGACGCGGGCACCGAGCGCGGTCAGTTCGGCGTGCAGCTGGTCCGCGCCGGGGGCGTCGGCGCCGGCCCGACTGGTCAGCACCAGGTGGGGGGCGCCCGCCCCGGCGAGCCAGCGGGCCACGTGCGCGCCGAGCGCGCCGGTGCCGCCGGTGATCAGGACGCTGCCGCGCGGCGACCAGGTGGTCGGGGTGATGGGCGGGGCCGCCGGTACGACACGTCGGACGTGGACTCCGGTGTCCCGGACGGCGACCTGGTCCTCCGTGGTGGTGCTGCGCACCACCGCCCAGAGCCGGGCGAAGGTGTCGGCGTCGGGGTTCTCCGGCAGGTCGGCGAGGCCGGCCCAGGTGTCGGGGAGTTCGAGGGCGGCGACCCGGCCGTACCCCCACACGGTGGCCTGGTGCGGGCTGATCCGGGGTTCGTCGCCGACGCGTACCGCGCCGGTGGTGACGGCCCAGAGCGGGGTGCCCTGCGGAAGGTCGCGCAGCAGCTTCGAGGTGCCGGTCAGGCCACGGGACAGGTGTGGGTGCTCCTGGTCGGGGCGCTCGTCCAGGGCGAGCAGGGACAGCACGCCGACGATCTGACCCGGGTCGATGGTGGACAGTGCGCCGGCCGGCACCGCGATCACGTCGGGACCACCCGCGGCCACGAGGCCTGCGGTCATCGGGAGGTCGAGGTCGGGGACGACGACCAGCCAGCGTCCGGGGCGGGGGGCGGTGGTGACGTCCCGGACCGGCCAGTCGACGCGGTAGCGCAGGCCGGGTTCGGTGCCCTGGCGACGCCAGGCGCGCAGCGCGGGGAGGACCTCGTCGAGGGGGTGGTCGTCGGCGACGCCGAGCAGGTCGGCCAGGTCGCCGCGGTCGACGGCCTGCCAGAACGGGGTGTCGGGGGCGGCGGTGTCGTCCTCGATCCAGAAGCGCTGCCGTTGGAAGGCGTAGGTGGGTAGGTCGACCAGCCGCCCGCCGCTCAGGCAGGGCGTCCAGTCCACCGCGACGCCGCGCACGAAGGCCTGCGCGAGGGCGGCCAGCAGCGTGGTCGGTTGGTCGCGGTCAGAGCGTTGCACGGGTACGAACACCGCGTCGCCGACGCAGTCCGCGCCCATCGCGGACAGCACCCCGTCGGGGCCGATCTCCACGAACGTCGAGACACCCAGGGACTCCAGTGTGGTGATGCCGTCGGCGAAGCGGACCGCCTCGCGGACGTGCCGCACCCAGTACGCCGCGTCCTGCGTGGATGCGACCTGCCCGGTCACGTTCGACACGATCGGGATGCGCGGTGACTCGTAGGAGAGCGTCCCCGCGACCGACGCGAACTCGGCCAGCATCGGCTCCATCAACACCGAGTGGAACGCGTGACTGACCCGCAGCTGCTTGGACTTCCCGAAGTGGGCCGCGACGGCGGCGACCTCGTCGGCCGCACCGGACAGCACCACGGACCGAGGGCCGTTGATCGCCGCGACGGACACCCCGTCGGTCAGCAACGGCAGCACCTCGGCCTCGGTTGCCCGCACCGCGACCATCACGCCCCCGGCCGGCAACGCCTGCATCAACCGGCCCCGCGCGGTGACCAGCGTCGCCGCATCCGGCAGGGACAACACCCCTGCGACGTGCGCGGCGGCGATCTCCCCGATCGAGTGCCCCACCAGGAAGTCCGGTGTGACACCGAACGACTCCACCAGGCGGAACAACGCGACCTCGACCGCGAACAACGCCGACTGCGTGTACACCGTCTGATCCAGATCGTCGCCCTCGGCGATCACGTCCCGGATCGGCCGGTCCAGGTGCCGGTCCAGCTCGACGCAGACCGCGTCGAACGCCTCCGCGTACACCGGGAAGGCCTCGGCCAGAGCCAGGCCCATGCCCTGCCGCTGCGAACCCTGACCGGAGAAGACGAAGGCGAGACTTCCCGCCCGTACCTCACCGGTGTGCGCGCCTGGGTGATCGCGGCCCGCGGCCAGATCGCGCAGGGCGCCCACCGCGTCGCTCTCGCTGGTGAGCAGCACCGCCCGGTGCGTGAACGCGGTCCGGGCGGCGGCCAGGGTCCAGCCGGTGTCGAGCAGTGTGGGTGTGCCCGGTTCGGCCAGCCGGTCCGCGAGGCGAAGCGCCTGGGCGCGCAGCGCGTCGGTCGACTGCCCGCTGAGCACCAGCGGGACGACGGGAGAGGACGCCTGCGGAAGGGCCGGTACGCGGCCGACTCCGGCGGGCGCCTCCAGGATCACGTGGGCGTTGGTGCCGCTGATGCCGAACGACGACACGGCGGCCCGGCGCGGCAGGTCCGCCGGCCACGGTTGGGCCGTGTCCAGCAGCCGCAGCGGGCTGTCCGCCCACTCGATGTGCGGGCTGGGCGTCCCGGCGTGCAGGGTGCGGGGCAGCACCTCGTGCCGCATCGCCTCGACCAGCTTGATGACACCGGCGACACCGGCGGCGGCCTGGGTGTGCCCCAGGTTCGACTTGACCGAGCCGAGCCACAACGGCCGCTGCGCCGGGCGGTCCGGCCCGTACGCCGCCTGCAACGCCTGGGCCTCGATGGGGTCGCCCAGCGCGGTGCCGGTGCCGTGCGCCTCGATCACGTCGATGTCGCCGGGCGTCAGCGCCGCGTCGGCGAGCGCGGCCCGGATCACCCGTTGCTGGGCGGGGCCGTTCGGGGCGGTCAGGCCGTTCGACGCGCCGTCGGAGTTGACGGCGGTGCCACGGACCACGGCGAGGACCGGGTGACCGTGCCGTTGGGCGTCGGAGAGACGCTCGACCAGCAGCATGCCCACGCCCTCGGCGGAACCGAACCCGTCGGCGTCGGCGGAGAAGGGCTTGCAGCGGCCGTCTGGGGCGAGTCCACGTTGGCGGCTGAACTCGACGAACATGTGCGGGGTGGACATGATGGCGACGCCGCCGGCCAGCGCCAGGTCACACTCACCGGCCCGCAGCGCCCGCACGGCCAGGTGCAGCGCGACCAGCGACGACGAGCAGGCGGTGTCGACGGTGACGGCAGGGCCGTCGAGGCCGAAGGCGTACGCGATCCGGCCGGAGGCGACGCTCGCGGTGCTGCCGGTGAGCAGGTAGCCCTCCAGGTCGGCGGGCGCCTGCCGGACCCGGGACGCGTAGTCCTGGTAGGTGAGGCCGACGTAGACCCCGGCGTGCCGGCCGCGCAGCGTCGCGGGGTCGATGCCGGCCCGTTCGAACGCCTCCCACGAGGTCTCCAGCAGGAGCCGCTGCTGCGGGTCCATCGCCAGGGCTTCGCGGGGGGAAATACCGAACGGGGCGGGGTCGAAGTCGGCGACGTCGTAGAGGAACCCGCCGTGCCGGGTGGTCGAGGTGCCCGGGTGATCCGGGTCCGGGTGGTAGAGAGCGGCCAGGTCCCACCCACGGTCGGTGGGGAAGCCACCGATCGCGTCACCGCCGTCGTCCAGCAGTCGCCACAGGTCGGCGGGCGAGGTGACGTTCCCGGGGTAGCGGCAGGCCATCGCGACGATCGCGATCGGCTCGTCGGGTACCCGTACCGTGGCGGGGTCGTCAGCGGGTCGGGCGGGCAGCGTGCCGGTGAGCTCGTCGTGCAGGTACGCCGCGAGGGCGGCCGGGGTGGGGTGGTCGAAGACCAGTGTGGTGGACAGGCGCAGGCCGGTGACAGTGCGCAGGCGGTTGCGCAGCTCGACCCCGGCGAGGGAGTCGAAGCCCAACTCGCGGAACGGACGGTTCGGGTCGACAGCGTCCGGGCCGGTGTGGCCGAGCACGAGCGCCGCCTGTTCGCGGACCAGGCCGACCAGGGCCCGCTCGCGGGCCGCCTCGGGCAGCGCGGCCAGTGCGGCGGCGAGGCTCTCGGCGGGGCCACCGGACGCGCGGGACGCGACTGCGCCGGCACCGATGGCGCGCTGCACCTCCGGCAGGTCCTCGATCAGCGGGCGGCGGCGGCCGGCGGTGAGCGCGAGGGCCAGCCGGTCCCAGTCGAGGTCGGCGACGGTGATCGTGGTGGCGTCGTCGTCGAGGGCCTGTTGCAGGGCGGCGAGCGCGATCTGTGGGTCCATCGGGGTGATGCCGTGGCGTTGCATGAGGTCGCCGACTGCGACGTCGGCGGCCATGCCGCCGCCGGCCCACGGACCCCAGGCGATCGAGGTCGCCGTCAGGCCGTCGGCGCGGCGCTGCTCGGCCAGGGCGTCGAGGTACGCGTTTCCCGGCGCGTAGTTGCCCTGCCCCGGGATGCCGATGCTCGCCGCGATCGACGAGAACAGCACGAACGCGTCGAGGTCCCCGTCCCGGGTGAGGTCGTCGAGGTTACGGGCGGCGGCCACCTTCGCGGCGAGGACCCGGTCGACCTGGTCGGCGGTGAGGGTGTCGACGGTGCCGTCGTCGAGCAGGCCGGCGGTGTGCACGACCGCGCTGACCGGATGCGCGGCGAGGACCGTCGCGAGGGCGTCACGGTCACCCGCGTCGCAGGCCACGACCGAGGCGGTGGCGCCCAGTTCGGCCAGGTCGGCGACCAGGTCGGCGGCGCCGGGCGCGTCCGGGCCGCGCCGGCTGAGCAGGATCAGGTGCGGCACGCCACGCTCGGCGAGCCAGCGGGCGACAGTGCCGCCGAGGGCGCCCGTCCCGCCGGTGACCAGCACCGGTCCGTCCAGGCGCGGGCCGCCAGCCAGTCGGGCCGGGCGGGGTGCGTGGCCGAGGCGGCGCAGGTAGCGACCGTCGACCCGGATGGCGACCTGGTCCTCGCCGTCCTCGCCGGCCACGGTGGCGAGCAGCCGATCGGCGGCCCGCTCGTCGAGGTCGGTGGGCAGGTCGACCAGGCCGCCCCACCGATCGGCGTGTTCCAGGGCGACGATCCGGCCGAGACCCCAGATCAGTGCCTGCTCGGGGTCGTCCACCCGGTCCGCCGGACCGGTGTCGACGCCACCGCGGGTGACCAGCCAGAGCGGGGCGTCCACGCCGGCGTCACCGAGGGCCTGGGTGAGGGTCAGACTGCGGCGCAGCCCTTCGCCGAGGGGCCCCTCCGCGAAGGCGAGCAGGGACAGGACGCCGTCGGCGTCACCGGCGAGCCGCTCGGCGACTGTGACCCGGTCGGCGTCGGCGGCGATGACCACCACGTCCAGGGTGAGCCCGGCGTCGCCGAGGGCCTGGAGGACGGCGGTGGTGCCCGGGTCGTACCCGGCCACGGCGACGATCCAGTGCCCGTCGGCGGTGACAGTGGCGTCCGGCTGCGGCTTCCACTGGACCACGTAGCGCCAACCGGCGGCCCCGGCGCGGATCCGCTGCTCACGCCGCCAGGCGGCCAGCACCGGCACGATCTCGTCCAGTGCGCCCGGAGCCAGGGCCAGGTCGGTGGCGAGCGCGGCGGCGTCGCCACGCTCCACCGCCGCCCAGAACGGGTCGTTGGCCGGGTCGTCGGCGCTGCCGGGCACGACCGGGTGATGCCAGAAGTGCTCCCGTTCGAACGGGTAGGTGGGCAGCGCCACCAGCGCGCCGTCCGGGGTCAGGTCCGTCCAGTCGACGGTGAGCCCGCGCGCGTACGCCTCGGCCAGCGCGACCCGGAACCGGTCCGGGCCGCCGTCGTGGCGTCGCAACGTCCGGAGCACGGCGGCGTCCACTCCGGCCTCGTCGGCCGAGTCCTGCACGGCCGCGACGAGAACCGGGTGTGGGCTGGCCTCGACGAAGGCGCGGTACCCGTCGGACAACAGCACGTCCACCGTCTCGGCGAAGCGGACCGGCCGGCGCAGGTTGGTGTACCAGTAGTCGGCGTCCAGCTCGGTGGTGTCCAGCCGCGAGCCGTAGACGGTGGAGTAGAACGGGATGTCGGCGGCGCACGGCTCGACGCCGCTGAGCGCGTGCAGCAACTCGTCGCGGATCGCCTCCACGTGTGCCGAGTGCGAGGCGTAGTCGACCTTGATGCGCTTGGCCTCGATGCCCACCGCGGCGAGCGCCGGTTCGAGGTCGTCCAGGTCGGCGGGTTCCCCGGCGACGACCACTGCGGTCGGACCGTTGACGGCGGCCACGCTGATCCGGCCGCCCCAGCGGGCCAGGACCGGCTCCACGGCGGCGGCGGACGCCTGGACCGCGAGCATTCCGCCCTGCCCGGCCAGCGCGACGATCGCCTGGCTGCGGCGGGCCGCGATCCGGGCGGCGTCGTCAAGGGTGAGCGCGCCGGCGATGTGCGCGGCGGCGACCTCACCCTGGCTGTGCCCGATCACCGCGGCCGGTCGGACACCGGCGGCCTGCCAGAGCCGGGCCAGGGAGACCATCACCGCCCACAGCGCGGGCTGGACCACGTCGACCCGGTCCAGCGACGGGGCGTCGTCGTCGCCGCGCAGCGCGGCGAGAAGATCCCAACCGGTGTACGGGAGCAGCGCCGCGCCGCAGGCGGTCAGGTGGTCGCGGAACACCGGGTCGGCGTCGGCCAGCTCGACGGCCATGCCCAGCCACTGGGAACCCTGTCCCGGGAAGACGAACGCGACCCGGCCGGGCTCGGCCGGGTGGGCGGTGACGACGTTCGCCGCCGACCCGTCCTCGGCCACGGCGGCCAGTCCGTCGCGCAGGTCGTCCGGTGTGGTGGCGAGGACGACCGCCCGGTGTTCGAACCGGGTCCGGGTGACGTTGAGGGTGTACGCGAGGTCGGCGAGGTGGGTGTCGTCTCCCCCGATGCGGTCGCGCAGACGCGCGGCCTGGCGTCGTAGGGCGTGCGGCGTACGGGCGGACACCAGCACCGGCACGGCGGTCGGCACGGCCGGGCGGGCGGCGGCGACGACGTCGGTGGCGACGTCGACGTCGGGTGCTTCTTCGAGGACCAGGTGGGCGTTCGTTCCGCTGATGCCGAAGGAGGAGACGGCGGCCCGGCGGGGGTGGTCGTTCCGCCGCCAGTCGCGGGGCTCGGTGAGCAGTCGGACGGTGCCGGGGGACCAGTCGACGTGCGGTGACGGCTCGTCGGCGTGCAGGGTGCGGGGCAACACCTCGGCGCGCATCGCGAGGATCATCTTGATCACGCCACCGACGCCGGCGGCGGCCTGGGTGTGGCCGATGTTGGACTTCAGCGAGCCCAACCACAGCGGGTCGTCCTCGGGTCGGTCGACGCCGTAGGTGGCGATCAGCGCCTGCGCCTCGATCGGGTCGCCCAGTGTGGTGCCGGTGCCGTGTGCCTCGACCACATCGACGTCGGCCGGGGTGAGTCCGGCGTCGGCGAGGGCGGCCCGGATGACGCGTTGCTGGGCCGGGCCGTTCGGCGCGGAGAGCCCGTTGGACGCGCCGTCGGAGTTGATCGCGCTGCCCCGGATCACGGCGAGGACCTGGTGGCCGTTCGCCCGCGCGTCGCTGAGCCGTTCCAGGACCAGGACGCCGACGCCCTCGCCCCACCCGGTGCCGTCGGCGGCCGCGCCGAACGCCTTGCACCGGCCGTCGCCGGCCAGGCCGCGCTGGCGGCTGAACTCGACGAACATGCCGGGGCCGGCCATCACCGTGGCACCGCCGGCCAGGGCCAGTTCGCACTCCCCCCGGCGCAGCGACTGGGCGGCCAGGTGCAGCGCGACGAGCGACGACGAGCAGGCGGTGTCGACGGTCAGCGCCGGCCCTTCGAGGCCGAGCACGTACGAGATGCGGCCGGAGGCGACGCTCATCGTGCTGCCCGTCAGCACGTAGCCGTCGAGGCCGTCGGCGGGTTCGGCGAGGCGTGCGCCGTACTCGTGGGAGGTGGCGCCCACGAAGACCCCCGTGCGGCTGCCGCGCAGCGCGCCCGGCACGATGCCGGCCCGTTCCACCGCCTCCCAGGAGGCCTGCAACAGCAGTCGCTGCTGCGGGTCCATGGCCAGCGCCTCGCGCGGGGAGATGCCGAAGAAGCCCGGGTCGAACTCGGCGGCGTCGTGCAGGAACCCGCCAGAGCGGGTGTAGCTGGTGCCCGGGTGGCCGGGGTTCGGGTGGTAGAGGGCGGTCAGGTCCCAACCCCGGTCGGTGGGGAAGCCGGTGATGGCGTCACCGCCGCTGGACACCAGGTGCCACAGCTCGTCGGGGTCGGTGATGCCACCGGGATAGCGGCAGGCCATCGCGACGACAGCGATCGGCTCGTCGGCGTCGGGCCGCCCCGGCCGCGCGGACTCCTCGACGGTCGACGGGTCGACGCCGCCCGAGGCGGTGTGCAGCCACCGGGCGAGCGTGACCGGGTCGGGGCTGTCGTAGAGCAGGGTGGCCGGCAACGCGAGGTCGAGGGCGGAACTGAGGCGGTCGCGCAGTTCGACGGCGGTCAGCGAGTCGAAGCCGAGCTGCTTGAAGGAGTGGGTGGTGTCGACGGTGAACGGGTCCGGGTGGCCGAGCACCGCGGCGGCGTGCGTGCGTACCAGGTCAAGAAGGTCGGCCTCGGAGCGCGCGGCGCTGCGCGCGGCCGGCGTCGAAGGCTCGTCGGCGGTCTCGGACACCCAGTAGGACTCGCGCTGGAACGCGTACGTGGGCAGCGGCACGCGCACCCCGCCGGCCAGCGACGGCGTCCAGTCGACGGCGACTCCCCGGCCGTGCAGCTGGGCCAGGGCGGCGACGACCGTCTCCGCCTGCGGGCGGTCCGGGCGCTGGGCCGGGACGAACGCGCCCGTCGGCACGCAGTGGGCGCCCATCGCACAGAGCACCCCGTCCGGGCCGATCTCGACGAACGTGGTGACGCCTTCGCTCTCCAGTGTCGCGAGCCCGTCGGCGAACCGGACCGCCTCGCGCACGTGCCGCACCCAGTAGGCGGCGTCCTGGGTCTCGGCGATCCGGCCCGTCACGTTGGAGACGATCGGGATGGTCGGCGGCGCGTACGTCAGCGTCTCGGCGACCTCGGCGAAGGCCACGAGCATCGGTTCCATCAGCGCCGAGTGGAAGGCGTGACTGACCCGGAGCTGCCGGGTCTTCTCGAACCTCGCCGCGACCGCGGCCACCGCGTCGGCGGTTCCGGACAGCACCACCGAGTTGGGGCCGTTGACCGCCGCGATGTCCACGCCGTCGGTGAGGTGCGGTGTCACGTCGGCCTCGGCGGCCTGCACCGCGACCATCACGCCACCGGCCGGGAGGTCCTGCATCAGTCGGCCCCGGGCCGTGACGAGCTTCGCCGCGTCGGCCAGGGACAGCACCCCGGCGACGTGGGCTGCGGCGATCTCGCCGATGGAGTGCCCGACCAGGTAGTCCGCCGTGACGCCGAACGACTCGACGAGCCGGAACAACGCCACCTCGACGGCGAACAGCGCCGCCTGCGTGTAGACGGTCCGGTCCAGCTCCGACCCGTCCGCGACGACCTCGCGCAGCGGGCGGTCCAGGTGCGTGTCGAGGTCCGCGCAGGCGGCGTCGAAGGCTGCCGCGAACACCGGGTAGGTGTCGGCGAGGTCGAGGCCCATCCCGACCCGCTGCGAGCCCTGGCCGGCGAAGAGGAACGCGAGCCGGCCGTCGCCGACCCGCTGCACCGGCGAGTCGTCGGCGGCGAGGGCGGCCAGGCGCTCGGTCAGGGTGGTCAGGTCCGCTCCGACGACCGCCGCCCGGTGGTCGAAGCCGCTGCGGTGCCGGACGAGGGAGTACGCCACGTCCACCGGCCGCGCGTCCGGGGCCAGCGCGTCGCGCAACTGTCCGGCCTGCGCGCGTACGGCGGCCGGGGTACGCCCGGACAGCAGCCACGCCACGGGTTCGTGTGTCGCCGGCTCGTCGGTCACGGGTGGCCGGGTCGGCGCCGACGACAGCACGACGTGGCAGTTCGTGCCGCCCATGCCGAACGAGCTGACCCCGGCGACCAGCTGCCGCTGCGACTCCGGCCACGCCCCGTGCTCCGTACGGACCCGCAGCCGCAGCTCGTCGAACGGGATGCGCGGGTTCGGCGTGACGAAGTTGAGACTCGGTGGCAGTTCCCGGTGGTGCAGGGCCAGAACGGTCTTGAGAAGCCCGACCACGCCCGCCGCGCCCTCCAGGTGCCCGACGTTCGTCTTCGCCGACCCGACCAGCAGCGGATGACGGCGGCCGGACGCCACCCCGAGGACCGTGCCGAGCGCGTCGGCCTCCACCGGGTCGCCGACCCGGGTGCCGGTGCCGTGCAGCTCCACGTACTGGACCGTCGCCGGGTCCACACCGGCCTGCCGGTACGCCTCGCGCAGCACGTCGGTCTGGCCGTCGCTGGTGGGTGTGGTGAGGCTGTCGCCACCGCCGTCGTTGTTGACCGCGCTGCCCCGGACCACGCCGTAGATCTGGTCGCCGTCGGCGAGCGCGTCGGTGAGGAGTTTGAGGGTGAGGACGACGCCGCCCTCGCCGCGCGCGTAGCCGTTGGCCCGGGCGTCGAACGTGTAGCAGCGGCCGTCCGGCGACAGGCCACCGAACGCGGCGGCGGTGAGGGTGCTCTCCGGGACCAGGTTGAGGCTGACCCCACCGGCCAGGGCTACCTGGCAGCGGCGCTCACGCAGGCTCTCCGCCGCCAGGTGGACGGCGACCAGCGAGGACGCCTGTGCCGCGTCGACGGTGAGGCTGGGACCGCGCAGCCCGAGCACGTACGACAGCCGGTTGGCGATGATGCCCCGGTTGGTGCCGGTGAGTGTCCACGGGGTGATGCCGTCGACCCCGAGGCGGCGGATCAGAGTGGCGTAGTCGTCGCCGATCGCGCCGACGAAGACACCGGCTCGTGTGCCGGCGAGAGCGTCCGGGACGATGCCGGCGTCCTCCAGGGCTTCCCAGCCGAGCTCCAGCATGAGCCGTTGCTGGGGGTCCATGGTGGCCGCCTCGCGCGGGGCGATGCCGAAGAAGCCGGGGTCGAAGCCGTCGACCCGGTCCAGGAAGCCGCCGCGTGGACGGTCCTCGGTGCTCCCCCAGCGTCCGGCCGGTGCCCTGGTGATGGCGTCGCGGCCGTCCGCGAGCAGGTGCCAGAACGCGGCGGGATCGTTGGCGCCGGGAAGTCGGCACGCGACACCGACAATGGCGACGCCGTCGGATTCCGCATTTCCATCGGTGAATGCTGATTCGCTCTTCATGACGATCCGCGGCCCCCACTCGTCCACACGGCCCGATGGCGCGTTCGATTCGGACGGTAATGAGGGCCGGCAGAGGCCGGACACCCCTACGGGATCGAGCGCACCCCGGGCCGGGGCCGATGTGGAGGGCAGCCCCTATCCCCCTGGATCGACCCCCGATCCGGGTCGTGGCGCATTTCCCGAAGACCCGTTCTTCCTATCGTGGAGACAATGTCCATGCGGAAATGAGTGGTGACGATGACCAGTGCGACGCAACATCCCGCCCCGGCCGGATCGGGCACCGGGGAGCCGGCTCCGCTGCCCCGGCAGCGCGGTAAATGTCCGTTCTCCCCACCTGACGAACTCCTGAAGCGCGCCGAGGAGCACCCGGTCAGCCCGCTGATCATGGCGGACGGGTCGGTCGGCTGGCTGGTGACGCGGGCCGAGGACGTCCGGGCGGTGCTCGCCGACACCCGGTTCAGCGCGGACATCCTCAAGGCGTCGAACCCGATCCAGGTGATCCCCGAGGAGGCCAAGCAGCTCCCGCCCGACCCGGCGTTCTTCATCCACGTCGACCCGCCGCACCACACCCGTTACCGCAAGATGTTGATGGGTCAGTTCACCATGCGCCGGGTCCGTGCCCTGGAGCCGCGGATCTCCGAGATCGTCACCGATCGCCTCGACGCGATCGAGGCCGCCGGCCCGCCGGCCGACCTGGTCCGGGACTTCGCCCTGCCCATCCCCTCACTGGTCATCTGCGAGCTGCTCGGCGTGCCGTACGCCGAACGGGAGCAGTTCCAGACGCTGACCGCCGCAATGCTGCGCACCGACGCCACCCCGATGGAGGTCGGGATGTCGGCCTGGAACCTGCGGCAGTACCTGGCGGCTCTGGTGGCGACCAAACACGAGGAGCCGGACGGCGCCCTGATCTCCGGCCTGATCCACGACTCGGACGACGACCCGCTCACCGACGAGGAACTGACCAGCATCGCCATGCTGCTGCTCGTCGGCGGCCACGAGACCACCGCCAACCAGCTCAGCCTCGGCGTGTTCGCGCTGCTCACCAATCCCGAGCAGCTGGCCATCCTGCGCGCCGACCTGGACCGGGTGCCGGACGCCGTGGAGGAGTTGCTCCGCTACCTGCCGACGTTCCAGTTCGGCGTGACGCGCCTCGCGACCGAGGACGTGCCGGTGGGCGGTCAGCTCATCCGCGCCGGTGAGAGCGTCAGCCTCTCGCTGTCCGCCGCCAACCGCGACCCGTCCCGCTTCGTCGACCCGGGGGTCTTCGACGTGACCCGGACCGGCAACCAGCACCTGGCCTTCGGTCACGGTGTGCACCTGTGCATCGGCCAGCAGCTCGCCCGCGCGGAGCTCCGGATCGCACTGCGGGCCCTGCTCACCCGCTTCCCCGGGCTGCGCCTGCACGGGTCCGCGGACGACGTTCCGCTGCGCTCCGAGTCGCTGATCTACGGCGTCCGCGAGCTGCCCGTCTCCTGGTGAGGTCCAGGCACACACGAGGGCTCGGCCACACGGTGGCCGAGCCCTCGTCGTCGTGCTCAGTGGTGCAGTTCGTCGACCTTCTCGGGGTGCCGGGTCACCACCGGGGCGGCGGCGAGACCGGCACCATCCACAGTGGCCTGTCGGCTCTCCCGGCGTGCCAACCGGAGCTGGTGGAAACCCGCGGCGATGAGGCCCAGGCCGAGCAGGACCATGACGCCCACGACCGGCCAGTGCAGCGCCTCGGGGACGAGGCGAGCCACGAACCACGAGTCGCGGTCGGGGTCGGTGTACTTCAGGAAGGCGGGGACCACACCCTGTGCGATCAGCGGGACCCAGCAGACGATGAAGCACACGTAGACCGCAGCACGGCGGGCCGGCGACGCCTTCGCGATGCCGAGGCGGCTCTCGCCGAGGTCCACCCCGCCGAGCGACGCCGTGATCTGATCCCAGTCGACGTCGCCGGTGAGGTTGCTCTTGCGGGAGGTGGAGGCCCGCATGGTGGCCAGCAGGTCGGGGCCGGTGGCTTCCAGGTGCTTGGCGGCGAGGTCACCGAGCAGCCAGGCCAGCAGGATGCCGGTGACCAGGCCGACGCCGGCGCCCGCCCAGTCGGGGCCGTAGCGGACGGTGAGGTAGGCGGGGGCCGCGGTGGCCGCGACCAGCACCAGCATGAGCAGCACCTGGGTGAAGTCGGTGCCGTTCTCCAGGAGGTTGCCGCTGCGCTTGTGCGGGTCGGTCATCGGCACCGGCCGCAGCACCGAGATCAGCACGATGACGCCGGCGCCGCCGCCTACCAGGGCCGGCACCAGGGCGGCCAGCCACGGCCAGGCCCACGTCTGCCCGCTGAGCAGGGTGGGCACGACACTGAGGACGACGACCACCGGGGCGGTCAGCAGCAGCCAGGCGAGCTGGCGGCCACGGACGTCCTTCCGGGCGGCCCCGGGGGTGAGCACGGTCTGCCAGATCACCGTGCCGTCCTCGCCGTACAGGTTGGCGGAGATGGCGGCGGCCCAGATACCGAACGCGACACCGATGAACGGCACGAAGATCGGCAGGTCGACCATGAGCGGCAGCAGACAGAACGCGAGGGCGTAGACCAGCGAGAAGACCAGGTAGTGGAAGCGCATCAGGTCGCGGGACGCGGTGCGCAGCTCCCGACCGACGACGGCTCGTACGCCGCCACCCCGGATCTTCTGGGCTGCGGTGCGACCGCGCGCCGGGCGTCCGCTGGCGCTGCGGTGGCTGAGTCGGCGGACCAGCAGCGCGGACCAACCGAGCATGGCCAGCACGCTGAGCACGGCGAACCCGGCCGGCACGGCGGCGGCCAGCAGCCAGTCACCGCGGCCGGCGGCCTCCACCGCGACGATTCCCCAGCCGGACGGCAACCGGCGCACCCAGGCCGCCAGGTTGTCCGGGAAGCCGGCGGTGAGGGCGTACTGGATGGTGGGTTTGAGCACCCAGCCGGTGTGCGTGAGCGCCAGGATGCCGCCGCTGATGACGGCGGCCAGCACCGCTCCGATCTTGGCGCGCATCAGCGTGCTGAGCGCTGCGGTGACGAACCGGGAGGCGAGCACCACGAACAGCAGCTGGAGGAACACCACCGGCACCGCGATCAGGGCGGCGGCGCCGCCCACCGGGAGGGCCGCGACGATCAGCGCGGTGAAGGCCACCAGGCTGACCACCGGGGCGACGCCGACGAACGCGACGGCGAGCAGGCCGAAGGCGAGCCGGCGCGGTGGAATCGGCAGCAGCGCCAGGTGCTCCGGGCGCAGCGTCTCGTCGCCGCCACCGAACAGCACCGGGCCGAACAGCCACCCGATCGTCCAGATGGCGAACGCCGCGCCGACCAGGTCGAGGGGTAGGCCGTCCACCGGCCAGTCGTGCACGGCAAGCCAGATCGTGCCGCCGGCGAGGACCAGGCCCAGCACGCCGCCACCGATCATGTCGGCGGCGCGCTGCCCGGTCATCGAGTGCCGCAGGACGGCCAGCTTCATCCGGATCAGGATGCCAACCATGACAGCTCCCCCGCGCTCACCGGCTGGCCGCCGACCAGGTCGACGAACCGGTTCTCCAGGGTGCTGCCGCCGCGTACCTCGTCGAGTGGGCCGGAGGCGACCACCCGGCCGCCGGTGACGACCGCGACGTGGTCGCAGAGCTGCTCGACCACCGGCATGACGTGACTGGAGAACACCACCGAGCCGCCGGCGGCGACGAACCGCTGGAGGATCACCTTGATCGTCGCCGCCGAGACGGGGTCGACAGCCTCCAGGGGCTCATCGAGGACCAGCAGCTTCGGTGCGTGCAGCAGCGCCGTGGCCAGGCCGATCTTCTTCCGCATGCCGGTCGAGTATTCGAGGACCAGGGTGCTGTCGGCCCGGTCGAGTTCGAGGACCTCCAGCAGTTCCTGGCTGCGCTCGGCGACCGCCTCGGGTTCCATCCCCCGCAGCAGACCCAGGTAGGTGAGCACCTCCCGGCCGGTGAGCCGTTCCGGCATGCCGAGGCTGTCGGGAAGGACGCCGATCAGCTCCTTGGCGCGGACCGGGTCGGCCCAGACGTCGACACCGAAGATCTCGGCGCGACCGCTGTCCGGGCGCAGCAGCCCGACGGCCATGGACAGCGATGTGGTCTTGCCGGCCCCGTTGGGACCGACCAGCCCGAAGAACGAGCCGCCCGGAACCTCCAGGTCGACGTGGTCGACGGCGCGCTTGTCACCGAATGTCTTGGACAGCCCGATGAGCCGCAGAGCCGGCGTGGGTGTCGGGGTTGTCACTGGTACCTCCGGAAGTCTCGGACTGCTCAAGCCGGCGTCGCCGTCAGCCTGACGTCAGGCGATCCACAATGGTCTCCAGTATGTCCGTCTGGTGGTTGTTCAGGTAGAAGTGACCACCCCTATAAACTTTGATGGCGTAGGGGCCGGTGGTGTGCGTCCGCCAGGAGTCGGCCTCGTCCACTGTCACCTTCGGGTCGGAATCGCCGGTCAGGACGGTGATCGGGCAGGACAACGGCGGCCCGGGCCGGTACACGTAGGTCTCCGCGGCCTTGTAGTCGTTGCGGATCGCCCCGATGATCATCCGGATCAGCTCGTCGTCGTCGAGCAGTTTGCCCTCGGTGCCGTTGAGCCGGCGCATCTCCGCGATCAGGCCGTTGTCACCCAACTGGTGGATGTGCTCCTCACGGTGACGTGACGGCGCACGCCGCCCGGAAGCGAACAGGTGCTTCAGGACGATGCCGTCCTCCTCCAGGAGCCGGGCCACCTCGAAGGCGACCGAGGCTCCCATGCTGTGACCGAACAGGGCGATCGGGCGGTCGGCGAGGGTGGCGACCTGCTCCGCGACCCGGGTGGCCAGGCCGTGAACGGTGTCGATGCACGGCTCGGCGCGACGGTCCTGCCGGCCGGGATACTGCACCGCGAGCACCTCGACGCCGGTCAGGGCGCGCGAGACCGGGTGATAGTAACTGGCCGAACCGCCGGCGTGCGGCAGGCAGACCAGACGCACCGGCGCGTCCGGCTTCGGGTGGAACCGGCGCAGCCAGAGGCTGGTGTCGACAGTGGCAGTGGTGATTGTCATCGAGGTCTCCGTCTCACAGGGTCGTGGTCAGCCAGTCGTGCACCGTCTGGGCGGTGCGACCGACCTGGTCGCCGAGCATCGTGAAGTGATTTCCGGTGGCGTCCGCCACCGTGTGCGGGTGCTGCCAGGACGGCCGCCAGTCGCGGCCCTCCGGCACCGCGCCGAGAGGCTCCCCGGCGCGGACCAGCAGGGTGGGTGCGGTGCTGGGCAACGGCTCGAAGTCGCCGTAGTGGCGGATGTACGACGCCCAGGCGAGGTACCGCTCGTCGGGCACCCCGGCGTCGTCCATCTCCAGCCCGTTGAGCAGTTCGGGGATCCACTGGCCGAGGACCGCGTCGGCCGGCGGGTAGGTGTCGAGCAGCACCACGGCGGCCGGTGTGACGCCAGCGGCCTCCAACTCGGCGGTGAGGGCGTTGGCGACCAGACCGCCGGCCGAGTGTCCCAGCAGGATGAACGGCTCGGTGCCGGCGTCCTCGCGGATCGCCCGGGTCTGTAGGCGCAGCGCGGCGGCCAGGTCGGCGGGGGCCGGCTCGTCGGCCTGGTAACCGGGATTGACCAGGGCGGAGATCCGGTACCGGCCGCGTAGGGCGCCGGCCAGTCGCGCGTACTCCTGCGGACCGGCCATCAGCGAGGTCGTGCAACACGCGATGATCCGCGGGCCGTCGCCCTCCTCGGCCAGGCGTGCCAGCGGGGGTACGGCCACCCGCCCGGCGTCCACGTCGTCGGCGGTGAACGTCGGCCGGTACCCGGCCAGCCGCATCAGCAGTGTCGTGTACTCGTGCAGGTCGTCGTTCTGCCGCGCCTGCCGGAACAGCGCGTCCAGGGTGGGGGCCGGCGTGGCCGGCGTCGTCCCGGCCATCTCCGCCATCAGGTGCCGGGCCAGCCGGTCCGGGTCCTGGTAGGTGAAGAGCAGGCCGGGAGGCATGTTCAGGCCGGCGGCGGCGTTGAGCCGCAGGCGGATCTCCTGCCCGATCACCGAGTCGACGCCGAGTTCGAGGAAGTCCCGGCCGGGCCGGATGGACTCGATGCCGGGGTAGCCGAGGACCTCGGCGGTCTCCCGCCGGATGAGGTCGCGGACCTCCTCGAACGTGGAGTCCCGGGACAGGACCGGCGCCGCCGACGCGGCCGGCGACTGCTCGGCGGGGGCGGCTGCGGTCGGCATGGTGACCGGTTCCAGCGCCGGCCAGTAGTGCTGCCGCTGGTACGGGTAGGTGGGCAGGTCGACGCGCGCGGTGCCGGGCAGCAGCGCCGCCCAGTCCGGTCGTACGCCCCGGCAGTGCAGCCGGGCGAGTGCCGTGACCAGGGCTTCCACGTCGTCCCCTGCGCGGCGCTGCGCGGCGACGAACAGCGGGGCGGTGTCCCGGTCGGCGCCCTCGACGCAGTCGGCGCCCAGCGGGGTGAGCACCGCGTCCGGACCGATCTCCAGGTAGGCGGTGACGCCCCGCTCGTGCAGGGTCCGGATGCCGTCCGCGAAGCGCACGGTGGCGCGGACCTGGTCGACCCAGTAGTCGGAGTCGAACTCCGCGACGCCGCCGGTCACCGTCGAGACGACCGGAACGCGGGCGGGGGCGTGGGTAAGCCCTCGGACGACCCGGGCGAAGTCCGCGGTCATCGGTGCCATCAGCGGTGAGTGCAGGGCGTGCTCCACGTCCAGCGTCCGGGTCTTGCCGAACCGCGCGACCACCTGCTCGACCGCCTCCGCCGCGCCGGACACCACCACCGACTTCGGGCCGTTGACGGCGGCGACGGACGCCACCGCCTCGAATCCGGCGAGCGCGTCCCGGACCTCCGCCTCGGTGGCCCGGACCGCGACCATCACGCCGCCGGCCGGGAGTGCCTGGATGAGCCGTCCTCGTGCCGCGACGAGCGCGGCCGCGTCGGACAGCGACAGCACTCCGGCCGCGTGTGCCGCCGCGACCTCGCCGGTGGAGTGTCCGATGAGCTGGTCCGGGACCACTCCGAACGAGGTGACCAGGCGGTACAGCGCGACCTCGACGGCGAACAGCGCCGCCTGGGCGTACCCGGTGCGGTCCAGGGCTGCCTCGTCGTCGAGGACGACCTCGCGGATCGACCGGTCCAGGTGCACGTCGAGTTCGGCGCAGGCCGCGTCGAACGCCTCGGCGAACACCGGGAAGGTGGCGTACAGGTCCCGGCCCATGCCGACCCGCTGCGCGCCCGGGCCGGAGAAGACGAAGGCCACCTGCGGTCGGGCCGCCGCGAGGTCGCCGGGGTCGGTCCCGTCGGCGATCCGGGTCAGCGCCGCGGTCAACGTGTCCGTTCCGGTGCCGACGGCGACCGCCCGGTACTCGAAGTGCGAGCGGGTGACAGCGAGCGACCCGGCCACGTCGGCCGGGTCCAGACCGGGGTGCTCCCGCAGGTACGCGAGCAGCTGCGCCGCCTGGGCGCGGAGCCCGGCGGGCTCACGGGCCGACACCGGCCAGGCCAGGACGCCGTGGGGGGCACGGGTGCCCGGGGTGGCGAGCCGACCCTCGGTCTCCTCGGGTTGTTCGAGGATCACGTGGGCGTTGGTGCCGCTGACCCCGAACGAGGAGACCGCGGCGCGGCGCGGCCGACCGTCGGCGGGCCACGGGCGCGACGAGGTGAGCAGTTCGACGGCCCCCGCGGACCAGTCCACCTGCGGGGTGGGCCGGTCGACGTGCAGGGTGGCCGGGAGCATGCCGTGCCGCATCGCCTCGACCATCTTGATGATGCCGGTGACACCGGCGGCGGCCTGGGTGTGGCCGATGTTCGACTTGATCGAGCCGAGCCACAGCGGCCGGTCGGCGGGGCGGTCCTGGCCGTAGGTGGCCAGCAGCGCCTGCGCCTCGATCGGGTCGCCGAGTCGGGTGCCGGTGCCGTGCGCCTCGACGACGTCGATGTCGGCCATCGTGAGCCGGGCGTTGGCCAGCGCGGCCCGGATCACCCGCTGTTGGGCAGGGCCGTTCGGGGCGGTCAGGCCACTGGACGCGCCGTCCTGGTTGACCGCGCTGCCGCGCAGCACGGCGAGGACGGGGTGACCGTTGCGGCGGGCGTCGGACAGCCGTTCCAGCAGGATCATCGCGGCGCCCTCGCCCCAGCCGGTGCCGTCGGCGGCGGCGGCGAACGACTTGCACCGGCCGTTGGCGGCGAGCCCACCCTGCTTGGAGAACTCGACGAACACCGACGGGGTGGCCATCACCGCGACGCCGCCGGCCAGCGCCAGGTCGCACTCGCCATCGCGTAGGGACTGGGCGGCCAGGTGGACCGCGACGAGCGAGGAGGAGCAGGCGGTGTCCACGGTGAGCGCCGGCCCTTCCAGGCCGAACGTGTACGAGATCCGCCCGGAGACCACACTCGCCGAGTTGCCGGTGCCGAGGTGCCCGTCGAAGCCCTGCGCCAGGGCGGCGACCAGCACACCGGTGTAGTCCTGGTTGTTGGTGCCGGCGAAGACCCCGGTACGGCTGCCCCGGGCGGCGGTCCGGTCGATGCCGGCCCGCTCGAAGGTCTCCCAGGCGATCTCCAGGAGCAGCCGCTGCTGCGGGTCCATGGCGATCGCCTCGCGCGGGGAGATGCCGAAGAAGCCGGGGTCGAAGTCACCGGCGTCGTAGAGGAAGGCACCGGAGCCCGCGGTGCTCAGCTCGGACAGCGCGGCCAGGTCCCAACCGCGATCGGACGGGAACTCACCGATCGCGTCCCGGCCCTCGGCCACCAGGTCCCAGAGCTGATCGGGCCCCCGGACTCCACCGGGCAGCCGGCAGCCCGTCGAGACGATCGCGATCGGTTCGGGCGCGGGCGGGGCCGCCGGGGTTGCGGCGCGTTGCTTGAGCCGCTTGTTGTCGGCGAGCGCCGCACGCAGCGCCGCCACCACCTCGTCGTAACTCGTGGCCATCGTCTACTCCCCGTCAGCTCTCGGTGCCGTCGAGGGCGAGGCGGACCAGCTCGCTCACGTCGAGCTCCGCCAGGTCCTCACCGTCGTCGTCGGTGGCCGGGGGCGCGTCCGGCGCCTCCGGCCCGGTCTGTGCCAGGCCGAGCAGGGTGTCCAGCAGGCCGGCCGCACGCAGCCGCTCCACCGGGATCCGGGACAGGACCTCACGGACCTGCTGCTCCTCCGGGTCCCCCGCCGCCTCCGGGCCGGCCAACTGGTCGAGGACGTGCTCGGCCAGGACCAGCGGTGACGGATAGTCGAAGATCAGGGTCGCCGGCAACGGCAGGCCGAGTTCGGCGGAGAGCGCGTTGCGCAGCTCCACACCGGTCAGCGAGTCGAAGCCCAGTTCCAGGAATCCGCGGTCGACGTCGACACCGCCGGGCGCGGTATGCCCCAGCACGGTGGCGGCGTTCTTGCGGATCAGGTCGAGCACGACCCGCTCCCGCTCGGCTGCCGGCAGCCCGGTCAGACTGCGGCGCAGGGCGTCGGCGTCGGCGTCGTTCTCGGCCCCCGGCGTACCGGCGGTGAGAGCGGCCCGCGCCTCGTCGATCTCGTCGAGCAGCCGGCCGGAGCGGACCGC
This sequence comes from Micromonospora sp. WMMD967, assembly GCF_029626165.1. Lineage (NCBI taxonomy): Bacteria > Bacillati > Actinomycetota > Actinomycetes > Micromonosporales > Micromonosporaceae > Micromonospora > Micromonospora sp. WMMD967. Next base: position 4,227,091 of record NZ_JARUBK010000001.1, on the reverse strand, counting down.
CTGGAACGGCAGCGCGAACCGGGCCCAGTCGACGTCGGCGACGGCGAGCGCCACCTCGCGGTCGTCGATGGCGGCGGCCAGCGCGTCGATCGCCGACTCCGGGTTCATCACGGGCAGGCCGCGGCGGCGCAACTGCTCCTGGGCCGGGCCCTCGGCCATGCCACCGTCACCCCACGGCCCCCAGGCCACGGCGGTGCCGGCGAGGCCACGGCCACGCCTGGCCTCGGCGAGGGCGTCGAGGTACGCGTTGGCTGCCGCGTAGGCGCCCTGCCCGCCGCTGCCCCAGATCCCGGCGATCGAGGAGAAGAGCACGAACGCGTCGAGCTGTCGCTCCCCGAGCAGCGCGTCCAGGTGCACCGCGCCGGCGATCTTCGCGCGGACCACGGCGGCGAACTCGTCCAGGTCGGTGTCCCGCAGCGATCCGGGTGTGCCGATGCCTGCGGCGTGCACCACAGCGGTCAGCGGCAGGTCGGTGGGGACGCGGTCGAGCACGCCGGCCAGCGCGTCCCGGTCGGCGACGTCACAGGCCTCGACTGTCACCCGGGCGCCGAGCGCGGTCAGTTCGCCGGTCAGGTCGGCCACGCCGGGTGCGTCGGCGCCCCGGCGGCTGAGCAGGAGCAGGTGCTCGGCGCCCCGCTCGGCGAGCAGGCGCGCGACGCGTCCGCCCAGTGCTCCGGTGCCGCCGGTGACGAGGACCGTTCCGCGCGGCTGCCACTGCGGCCCCGGGGTCGTGCTGCGGGGATGGCGGACCAGCCGGCGGCCGAAGATCGCCGAGGCGCGGATCGCCACCTGGTCCTCACCGCCGCCGGCACCGGCGCCGGCCAGCACGGCGCAGAGCCGTGAGCCGGCACGGTCGTCGAGCTGCGGCGGCAGGTCGACCAGACCTGCCCACAGTCGCGGCTGCTCCAGGGCGGCGACCCGACCGAGACCCCAGACCTGCGCCTGGGCGGGCGCGGCGACCCGCTCCGAGCCGCCGATCGCGACGGCCCCACGGGTCACGCTCCACACCGGAGCGTTCGCCCCGAGCTGGTCGAGGGCCTGGACCAGTGTCACAGTGCCGGCGACACCAGTGGTCAGGATCGGGTGCGTGGGGTGCGGGGCCTCGTCGAGGGCGAGCAGTGACACGATGCCGTGCACCGGGCCGTACTCGTCAAGGGCCGCGCCGAGCCGCGCGGCGGTGCCGGCGCGGGTCAGGTCCGCCGGCGTCAGCGTGACGGTTCCGGTCGCCGCGCCGTGCTTGCGCAGCACGGCGGCGAGTTCGGCGGTGGGGTGGTCGGGGGTGCTGACCAGCAGCCAGGTGCCGGTCAGCGTGGGCGTCCCGGTGGAGGACAGGGGCCGCCAGCGGACGCCGTACCGCCACCCGTCGATCGTCGAGCTCCGCCGGGCCTGTCGACGCCAGACGGAGAGCGCCTGGACGACCGCCGGCAGGGTGGCGTCGGTCGGCAGGGCGAGTTCGGCGCCGATGCCCGCGAGGTCCGCGCGCTCGATGCGGTCCCACAGGTCCGCGTCGTCGGACGCGGCGGCCGGCAGGGCCCAGGAGATCGACCCGGGCCAGTAGTGCTGCCGCTGGAAGGCGTACGTGGGCAGCTCGACGCGTCGCGCCCCGGGGTGCACGGCCACCCAGTCCACCGCGATGCCGCGGACGTGGAGCTGGGCGAGCCCGGCGCGCAGGGCGGTCGGTTGGTCGCGGTCGGATCGTTGCAGCGGTACGAACACCGCGTCGGTGACACAGTCAGCGCCCATCGCGGAGAGCACCCCGTCCGGGCCGATCTCCACGAAGGTGGCGACACCCAGACCTTCCAGGGTGGTGATGCCGTCGGCGAACCGGACCGCCTCCCGCACGTGCCGCACCCAGTAGGCCGCGTCCGGTGTCTCGGCGACCTGCCCGGTCACGTTGGAGATGATCGGAATCCGCGGCGGCGCGTACGTCAACGTCTCGGCGACCGACGCGAACTCCGCCAGCATCGGCTCCATCAGCACCGAGTGAAAGGCGTGGCTGACCGTCAACCGCTTGGACTTCGCGAAGTGCGCGGCGACGGCTTCCACCGCGTCGGCGGCACCGGACAGCACCACCGAACGGGGGCCGTTGACGGCCGCGACGGAGACCCCGTCGACCAGCAGCGGCACCACCTCTGCCTCGGTGGCCCGCACCGCGACCATGACCCCGCCGGCGGGCAACGCCTGCATCAACCGGCCGCGTGCGGTGACCAGCTTCGCGGCGTCGGCCAGGGTCAGCACGCCAGCGACGTGGGCGGCGGCGATCTCGCCGATCGAGTGGCCCACCAGGTAGTCGGGGGTGGCGCCCACCAGGCGGTAGAGCGCGACCTCGACCGCGAACAACGCGGCCTGGGTGTAGACCGTCTGGTCCAGCTCGTCGCCGTCGGCGATCACCGACCGCAGCGGTCGGTCCAGATGCAGGTCCAACTCGGCGCAGGCCGCGTCGAACGCGTCGGCGAAGACCGGGTAGGTGGCGGCGAGTTCCAGGCCCATCCCCGGCCGCTGTGAACCCTGGCCGGAGAACACGAACGCCGTCCGCCCCCGCACCACGGACCCCCTGATCGAGGCCGGTGATCCGGCGGCGGTCGCCGCCAGCTCGGCGCGGCCGAACACCGCGGCCCGGTGCCGATGCGGGGTACGGGTGGTGGCGAGGGAGAACCCGACGTCGTAGGGGTCCAGCCCCGGGTGCTCGTCCAGGTGGCCGAGCAGCCGCTCGGCCTGGTCCCGCAGCCCTTCCTCGGTACGCGAGCCGAGCAGCCAGACGCACGGCCGTTGCGGGTTCGTGGCGGGGTCCGGGGCTGGCGGGATCGGGTCGCCCTCCAACACGACGTGGGCGTTCGTCCCGCTGATGCCGAACGACGACACGGCGGCCCGGCGTGGTCCGGTGACCTCCCACGGCAGGGACCTGTCGAGCAGCGCGACAGCGCCGGACTCCCAGTCCACCTCGGCGCTCGGCTGGTCCACGTGCAATGTCCGGGGCAGCACCCCGTACCGCATCGCCTGGATCACCTTGATCACCCCGGCGACACCGGCGGCGGCCTGGGTGTGGCCGATGTTCGACTTGATCGAGCCCAGCCGCAGCGGGCGGTCCGCGGGTCGGTGCTGTCCGTAGGTGGCGAGCAACGCCTGGGCCTCGATCGGGTCACCGAGTCGGGTGCCGGTGCCGTGCGCCTCGACGAGGTCCACGTCGGAGGGTCGCAGGCCGGCGTCGGTGAGGGCAGCCCGGATGACCCGCTGCTGGGCGGGCCCGTTGGGGGCGGTCAGCCCGTTCGACGCGCCGTCCTGGTTGATCGCGCTGCCGCGTACCGTGGCGAGGATCTGGTGGCCGGCGGCCAGCGCCGCGGATCGGCGCTCGAGCAGCAGCATGCCCGCGCCCTCGCCCCAGCCGGTGCCGTCGGCGTCGTCGGCGAACGCCTTGCAGCGACCGTCGGCGGCGAGCCCGCGTTGGCGGCTGAACTCGACGAACCGGCCCGGGGTGGCCATCACCGTGACACCGCCGGCCAGCGCCTGCCGGCACTCGCCCCGGCGCAGCGACTGGGCGGCGAGGTGCAGCGCGACGAGCGACGACGAGCAGGCGGTGTCGATGGTGACGGCCGGGCCCTCCAGGCCGAGGGCGTAGGAGATCCGTCCGGAGGCGACGCTGCCGGCGTTGCCGGTCATGGTGTGCCCCTCGACGCCCTCGGTGGAGCCGTAGAGCAGCGCGCCGTAGTCCTGGCCGTTGGAGCCGACGAAGACGCCGACCTGCTCGCCACGGGCGGTCGACGGGTCGATGCCGGCGTGCTCGAACGCCTCCCAGGCCGTCTCCAGCAGGAGCCGCTGCTGCGGGTCCATGGCCAGTGCCTCGCGCGGCGAGATGCCGAAGAACTCCGGGTCGAACGCGGCGGCGCCGTAGAGGAAGCCGCCCTCGCGGACGTAGCTGGTGCCGGAGTTGTCCGGGTCGGCGTCGTAGACGCTGTCGACGTCCCAGCCACGGTCGGCGGGGAACGTGGAGATGGCGTCCACCTCGTCACGCACGAGCTGCCACAACTGGTCGGGGTTGTCGGCGCCGCCGGGGAAGCGGCACGACATGCCGACCACGACAATCGGGTCGTCCTGGTCGGCAGCGCCGACGGAAAGGCCTTGGTCGGCAGCGCCGACGGAGAAGCGCTGGTCGGCGGCGGGCTCGGTGTCACTGTCGGCGCCGAGCAGGTCGCTGAGGTGGCCGCCGAGGGCGAACGCGCTCGGGTGGTCGAAGATCAGGGTGGCGGGTAGCCGCAGGCCGGTGGCGGCGGCGAGCGCATTGCGCAGTTCGACAGCGGTGAGCGAGTCGAAGCCGAGGTCACGGAAGGCACGTTCCGGTTCCACGCCGTCCGCGTCGGGGTGGCCGAGGACCGCGGCGGCGTGCCCGCGGACCAGGTCGACGAGCGCGGTGGCACGTTCCCGGGCGGTCATCGACCGCAGCCGCCGGGTCAGGTCGCCGGACGGGTCGGCGGCGGTGGTCGCGGCGGCTTCCGGGATGGAGGCGAGGGTCGGGTTGGGGCGTACCGCTGTGAAGCCGGGCGCGAACCGCTCCCAGTCGACGTCGGTCAGCGCCAGGACCGGCTCACCGCCGCCGATGGCCTGGGCGAGACCGGTGAGGGCCAGCTCCGGGTCCATCGCGCCCAGGCCGCCTCGGCTGAGCCGCTCCCGACGCACGGCCTCCTCGGCGAGGCCGCCGTCGCCCCAGCGGCCCCAGGCGATCGAGGTCGCCGGTAGGCCGCCGGCGGCCCGCTGCTCGGCGAGGGCGTCGAGGTACGCGTTGGCGGCGGCGTACGCGCCCTGTCCCGCGTTGCCGAGGGTGCCGGCGAAGGACGAGAACAGCACGAACGCGGTCAGCTCCCGGTCCCGGGTGAGGTGGTGCAGGTGGTGGGCGGCGACGGCCTTCGGGGCCAGGACCCGGTCGATCCGGTCCCGGTCGAGGCTGCCGAGGGTGCCGTCGTCCAGGACGGCGGCCGTGTGGAAGACGGAGGTCAGGTCGTCCAGGCCGTCGATCACTGTGCGCAGGGCGTCCCGGTCGGTGATGTCGCAGGCGGTGATCGTCACTCGTACGCCGGTCTGCTCCAGTTCGGCGCGCAGGTCGTCGGCGCCGGGGGCGTCCGGGCCACGGCGGCTGACGAGCACCAGATGCTCGACACCGTTGCGGGCCAGCCAGCGGGCCGTGTGCGCGCCGATCGCGCCGGTGCCTCCGGTGACCAGCGCGGTGCCCGACGGCGACCAGCGGGGTGCGCCGCTCTGCGGGGCGCGGGTCAGCCGGCGGGTGTAGAGGCCCGAGGCGCGGACGGCGAACTGGTCCTCGTCGTCGCCGGCGGTGAGGGCCGCGACGAGCCGGGCGGCCGAGCGGGGGTCGGGCTGGGCGGGCAGGTCGACAAGGCCACCCCAGCGGTACGGCTCCTCGAGGGCGACGACCCGGCCGAAGCCCCAGAGCGCCGCTGGTGTGGGTGCCGGGGCGGCGTCGGAGCGACCGACCCGGACACCGGACCGGGTGGCGAGCCAGAGTGGAGCGGTGACGCCCGCGTCCGCGAGGCCGTGCAGGACCGTGGACGTGTCGTGCACCGCGTCGGCGGCGGTCGACTCGGCAAGGGGCAGCGCGAGCAGGGACAGCACTCCGTCGACAGGCGTTCCGGCGACGGCGGTGGCGACCGCGTCGGCGACGGCGGTCCGTTCGATCGGGCCTTGGTCGATGGTCACCGGTACGGTCCGGGCACCGGCCTGCCGGAGTGCGTCCTCGACGGCGTCCGACCACTGTTCGCCGGTGGGGCGCAGGACCAGCCAGGTGCCGGTGTGGGTGCTCTCGGCCGGTGTGGTCCGGCTCTGCCAGGTGATCCGGTACCGCCAGTCGTCGAGGATGTGGTGCTGGCGTGTGCGGCGACGCCAGGCGGTCAGTGCGGGCAGCAGCTCGGTGCCGTCGCCGGTGATGCCCAGCGGGGTGAGGTCGCCGTTCTCGACGGCCCGCCAGAACTCGCTGTCCACCGGGTCGGCCAGGTTCGTCGCACCGCCGGGGGTGGGCCAGTAGCGCTGGTGCTGGAAGGGGTAGGTGGGCAGGTCCACGACCTGGGTGGCCGGGATGACTGTGGTCCAGTCGACCGGTGCGCCCTGCACCCACGCCTCAGCCAGCGACCGCACGAACCGCTCCGGGCCGCCTTCGCCACGGCGCAGCGTGCCGACGGTGGTGGCCTCGATCGCCCCGGTCAACACCGGGTGCGCGCTGACCTCCACGAAGATCCGATGCCCGGCCGCCTGCGCTGCCTGCACCGCCAGGTCCAGACGCACCGGCTGACGCAGGTTGCGATACCAGTAGGCGGCGTTCATCTCCCCGCCGCCCTCCACCGTGGAGAACACCGGCACCGCGCCCGGCTGCGGTTGCACCCCGTCCAGCAGACGAGCCAACTCCGCCTCCACCGGCTCGACCAGAGCACAATGCGACGCGTAATCCACCTTCACCCGCTTGGCCCGCACCCCGGCCGCCTCGGCGGCGGCCAGGAACCCGTCCAGATCCGCACCGGCCACCACGACACTCGTCGGACCGTTGACGACCGCGACGCTGACCCCCTCGGTCAGCAACGGGGTGACCACGTCCAGGCCGGCGTTGACCGACACCATCGCACCACTGCCGGACAGAGCCAGCAGAGCCTTACTGCGCAACGCGACGACCTTCGCGGCGTCACTCAACGACAGCACCCCGGCGACACAGGCCGCCGCGATCTCACCCTGGGAATGACCGATGACCGCGTCGGGGACCACGCCCTTGGCCTTCCACACCTCGGCCAACGCGACGTGCACCGCCCAGAGGACCGGCTGCACCACATCCACCCGCTCCAACGGATCATCGGAGCGCAGCACGTCCAGGAGATTCCAGTCCACGAACGGCGCAAGGGCCGCCGCGCACTCCGCGATCCGGGCCGCGAACACCGGCTCGGCATCCAGCAGACCCACCGCCATCCCCACCCACTGCGAACCCTGACCCGGGAACACGAACACCACACCCGCGTCCGGGTGGGCCGAGCCGGACACCAGCGCACCCGACGGCAGGCCGTCCCGGAGGGCGGACAGGCCGGCGCCGTGATCCGGGCCGAGCACGACCGCCCGGTGGCTCAGCACCGATCGGGTGGACAGCAGCGAGTACGCGACCGCCCCCGGATCCGCCGTCACCCGCGACAGCCGCTCGGCCTGCCCGCGCAGCGCCTCCGGCGCCGCCGCCGACAACAGCCACGGCACGTTCGGTTCCGTCACGACCGGCACGTCGACAGGCGCGACCGGCTCGTCGGCGGGCGCGACCGGCGCCTCCTCGATGATCACGTGCGCGTTGGTGCCGGACACCCCGAACGACGACACTCCCGCCCGACGCGGGTGCTCCCCCGCCGGCCACGGCCGGGCGTCGGTGAGCAGCTCCACCGCACCGGCCGACCAGTCCACCTGCGGTGTCGGCTCGTCCACATGCAGCGTGCGCGGCAACGTCTCATGACGCAGCGCCTCGACCACCTTGATGATCCCGGCGACACCCGCGGCGGCCTGGGTGTGCCCGATGTTCGACTTCACCGACCCCAACCACAGCGGCTGACCGGTGGGCCGATCCTGGCCATAGGTCGCCAGGACCGCCTGCGCCTCGATCGGGTCGCCCAGTGTGGTGCCGGTGCCGTGCGCCTCGACCGCGTCGACGTCCGCCGCCGACAGTCGGGCGTCGACCAGCGCGGCCTGGATCACCCGCTGCTGCGACGGCCCGTTCGGGGCGGTCAACCCGTTCGACGCGCCGTCCTGGTTGACCGCGCTGCCGCGTACCACGGCGAGCACCCGGTGACCGTTGCGGACCGCGTCGGAGAGCCGCTCCACCAGGAGCACCCCGGCGCCCTCGGCGAAGCCGGTGCCGTCGGCGGCACCCGCGAACGCCTTGCACCGGCCGTCCGCCGCCAGGCCACGCTGGCGGGAGAAGCCCACGAACAGCGACGGGGTGGCCATCACCGTGACACCACCGGCCAGCGCCAGCGAGCACTCACCGGCCCGCAGCGCCTGCGCCGCCAGGTGCAGGGCCACCAACGACGACGAGCACGCGGTGTCGACGGTGACCGCCGGGCCCTCCAGACCCAGCGAGTACGACACCCGCCCGGAGATGACAGCGCCCGCGTTACCGGTGGCCAGGTAACCCTCCAGCCCTTCGGACGCGCCCATCAGGATGGCCGAGTAGTCCGAGCCGTTGGTGCCCGCGAACACGCCGGTCCGCGACCCGGACAGCGACGCCGGGTCGATGCCGGCCCGCTCGATCGCCTCCCAGGACACCTCCAGCAGGAGGCGCTGCGCCGGATCCATGGCGAGGGCCTCGCGAGGGCTGATCCCGAAGAAGCCGGCGTCGAAGTCGCCCGCCCCGCTCAGGAACCCGCCCTCGGCGGCGTACGACGTCCCGGGGTTGTCCGGGTCGGGGTCGAACAGCGCCTCGGTGTCCCAGCCCCGGTCGGACGGGAACGGCGTGATGCCGTCCCCTTCCCCGGCGACCAGGTTCCACAGCGACTCCGGGGAGTCCACGCCACCGGGGAACCGGCAGCCCACGCCGATGATCGCGATCGGCTCGTCGGCGCGTACCTCCAGGTGCCGGATACGCTCCTGGGCGGTTTCCAGGTCGGCGGTGACCCGCTTGAGGAAGTAGCGCAACCGCTCTTCGTTGGCCATCGGTAGGTCTCCCCTTGTGAGCGTGCGGGTCAGGCGATGCCGAACTTCTTGCCGAGGAGGTCGAACATCTCCTCGTCGGTGGCGTCGGCCAGGGCTTCGCCCGCGGTCTCCACCGGCTCGGCGCGCCCGTGCTTCCAGTCCGCGACGAGCGCCTGCATGCGGGTCATCAGCCGGACGTACGTGACGTCGTCCGGTTCGAGGCTGTCCAGGGCCGCCTCCAAGCGGTCCAGGTCGTCCAGCGCGGAGGTGTCCCCCGTCCCGCCGCACAGGCTGTCCAGGAAGGCGGCGAGCGTGGTCGGGTTCGGATAGTCGAAGACGAGCGTGACGGGCAGCCGCAGCCCGGTGGCGGCACCCAGGCGGTTGCGCAGTTCCACGGCGGTCACCGAGTCGAAGCCAAGCTCCTGGAAGGTCTTCTTCGGTGGCACCTCGTCGGCGGAGGCGTACCCGAGCACCGTGGCCACCTGCGCCCGTACCGTGTCGAGCAGTGCCTTGGCCCGCTCGGCCGGCGGCAGGCCCGCGAGGCGCGCGGCGGCGCTCTCGCCGGCTCCGTCGCCGTCGCGGGCGATCGCCGCGAGCACCTGCTGCGCCTCCGGGATCGCGCTGACCAGGGGGCTGGGCCGGGTCGCGGTGACCGCGACGAAGAACCGCTCCCACCTGATGTCGGCGACGGTGAGGAACGGTTCGTCGTGCTCCACCGCCTGCCGCAGGGTGGTGATCGCCAGCTCGGGTGCCATCTCGGCGACGCCGTGGCGGGTCAGCAGCTCACCGAACTCGCCGTCGGCCATGCCGCCGCCACCCCAGGCGCCCCAGGCGATGGCGGTGCCCGGCAGTCCGAGCGAGCGGCGGTGCTGCACCAGGGCGTCCAGGTAGGCGTTCGCGGGGGCGTAGTTGCCGACGCCGGAGCTGGCCACCGTGCCGGCGAACGAGGAGAACGTGATGAACGCGTCCAGGTCCAGGTCCCGGGTCAGCTCGTGCAGGTGGCGGGCGGAGTCCACCTTGGCGCGCAGGACGCCGTCGACGCGGTGGGTCTCCAGGGCGTCGATCACGCAGTCGTCGAGGACGGCGGCGCTGTGCACCACAGCGGTCAGCGGCGTCTCGGCGGGGATCGCGTCGATCAGCGCGGCCAGGGCGTTGCGGTCGGCGGCGTCGCAGGCGGCCACCGTGACCGTCGCGCCGAGCGCGGTGAGGTCGTCGCGCAACGCGTCGGCGCCCGGTGCGTCCGGGCCGCGTCGGCTGACCAGCAGAAGGTGCTCGGCGCCGTGCGCGGCCAGCCACCGGGCCAACTGGGAGCCGAGACCGCCGGTGCCGCCCAGGACGAGAGTGGTGCCGCGCGGCTGCCAGCGGCGAGCCGGGCTGCGGTCGCCGACCGGTGCGCGCATCAGCCGCCGGCCGAGGAGGCCGGGCGCGCGGATCGCGGCCTGGTCCTCGCCCGTCGCGCCGGAGAGCAGGGCGCAGAGCAGGTTGGCGCCGCGCTCGTCGAGCGTCGCCGGTAGGTCCACCAGCCCGCCCCAGCGTTCCGGGTGTTCCAGGGCGGCCACCCGGCCGAAGCCCCAGAGCAGCGCCTGGGCCGGGTTGGCCAGGGGGTCGCCCGGTCCGGTGCCGATCGCGCCCCGCGACGCGCACCACAGTGGCGCGCCGATACCGAGGTCGCCGAGGGCCTGCACCAGGACGACGGTGGCGGCGAAACCGCGCGGGGTGGAGCGGTACCGGGCCAGGACCCGCTCGTCCAGGGCGAGCAGGGACAGCACACCGTCCGGACGGTCACAGCCGGCCGCGTCGAGGGCCAGGGTGAGCTGGGCGGCCAACGCGGTGCGGTGGACGTCGAACGGGTCGATCTCCACCGGCACCACCCGCGCGCCGCCGTCACGCAGCGCCGAGCTGACCTCGGCCGGCAGCGGCGAGTCGATCCCGGCCGGTACGGCGACCAGCCAGGTGCCGGTGAGACGGGCCGGTTGGTCGGGGACGCGTACCCACTCGTCGCGGTAGCGCCAGCTGTCCAGTTTCGAGCCGGTCTGCCGTTGCTGCCGCCACGACGACAGGGCCGGGAGCAGGTCTCCCACCGCCGCCGGGTCGACGCCGATGGTCGCGGCGAGCACGTCCGCGTCCTGCCGCTCGACGGCGTTCCAGAAGACCGCGTCGTCGGTGCTCGCGGCCACGACGGCGGGAGCCGGGGGCCGCTGACCGCCCAGCCAGTACGGCCGGCCCTGGAACGCGAAGGTCGGCAACGGCACGGTGCGCCCCTGCGGGTGGACCGTCGCGAAGTCGACAGCGGCACCGTGCACGTACGCGGAGGCCAGCGAGTGGGTGAACCGCCGGAGCCCGCCGTCGCCGCGCCGCAGCGTGCCCAGGACCACGGCGTCGCCGCCGGCGTCCTCAGCGAGGCCGGTGAGACCGGCGATCAGCACCGGGTGCGGGCTGATCTCGATGATCAGGGCGTGACCGGCGTCCAGGGCGGTGTGCACGGCCAGGTCGAGGCGGACCGGGTTGCGCAGGTTGTCGTACCAGTAGGCGGCGTTCATCGCAGTGCCGTCGATCGGTGTGCCGGTGACCGTGGAGATGATCGGCACGGTGCCGGTGGTCGGCGTGATCCCGTCCAGGAGCCGGGCCAGCTCGGCCTCGATCGGTTCCACCTGGGCGCAGTGCGAGGCGTAGTCCACCTGGACCTGCCGGGCGCGGACACCGGCCGCCTGGGCGGCGGTCAGGAAGGCCGCGACGTCGGCGCCCGCCACGACCACACTGGACGGACCGTTCACGGCCGCGACGGCGATCCCGTCGGTGAGCAGCGGTTCGACGCTGGCGAGCGGGGCGTTCACCGACACCATGCCGCCGGTGCCGGACAGGGCGAGCAGGGCGCGGCTGCGCAGGGCGACCACCTTGGCGGCGTCGGTCAGCGACAGCGCGCCGGCCACACAGGCGGCGGCGATCTCGCCCTGTGAGTGGCCGACGACCGCGCCGGGTCGTACGCCACGGGAGATCCAGGTTTCGGCGAGCGAGACCATCACCGCCCAGAGCGCGGGCTGCACCACGTCGACGCGGTCCAGGGCGGTCGGGTCGGTGGAGCGCAGCACGTCCAGCAGCGACCAGTCGACGTACGGGTCGAGGGCGGCGGCGCACTCGGCGATCCGGGCGGCGAAGACCGGCTCCTGGTCGAGCATCTCGGTCGCCATGCCGAGCCACTGGGAGCCCTGGCCGGGGAAGACGAAGAGCGGCCTGCCGGCGAGCTGCCGGTCGGCGCGGGGTGCGCTGCCGTCGGGGAACTCGGCGAGGCTGGTCAGCATCTCGTCCCGGTTGGCGCCGACGACCACGGCACGGTGGTCGAAGGTGGCCCGGGTCCTCCACAGGGAGTGGCCGACGTCCGACGGCGTCAGCGCGGGGTGCCGGGTCAGGTGGTCGTGCAGACGGCGGGCCTGCGCGACGAGGCCGGCCTCGGTGCGGGCCGAGATCGGCCAGGCGGCGACCGGGCCGTCGGTCGGGTCGGTGGTGTCGACGGGCGCCTCGGTGGGCGGCTGCTCCAGGATGATGTGCCCGTTGGTGCCGGAGACGCCGAAGGACGACACCCCGGCCCGGCGCGGGTGCCCGGTCTCCGGCCACGGGATCGTCTCGGTGAGGACCTGCGCGGCACCGGTCGACCAGTCCACGTGTGAGGTGGGCGCGTCGACGTTGAGTGTCTTCGGCAGGATCCCGTGCTGGATGGAGAGGACCGCCTTGATCAGCCCGGCGATGCCGGCCGCCGACTGGGTGTGCCCGATGTTCGACTTGACCGAGGTGATCCAGAGGGGGTTCTCCGCCGGTCGGCCCCGGCCGTACGTCTCCAGCAGCGCCTGCGCCTCGATGGGGTCGCCGAGGGTGGTGCCGGTGCCGTGCGACTCGACGGTGTCGACCTGGTCCGGGGTGAGTCGGGCGTTGGCGAGCGCGGCCCTGATGACCCGCTCCTGGGCCGGCCCGTTGGGGGCGGTGAGGCCGTTGGAGGCGCCGTCCTGGTTGGTCGCGCTGCCCCGCACGATCGCAAGGATCGGGTGGCCGTTGCGCTGCGCGTCGGAGAGCCGCTCGGCCATGATGATGCCGACGCCCTCTCCCCAGGCGGTGCCGTCGGCGGCTTCGGCGAAGGGCTTGCACCGCCCGTCCGCGGCCAGCCCTTTCTGCCTGCTGAACAGGATGAACGCGCCCGGCGCCGCCATGATCGTGACGCCGCCGACCAGGGCCAGGTCGCACTCGCGCGACCGCAGTGACTGGACGGCCCAGTGCATCGCGACGAGCGACGACGAGCAGGCCGTGTCGACGGTGACGGCCGGGCCGCCGAAGCCCAGGCTGTACGCGATCCGGCCGGACGCGACGCTGGTGGTGGTGCCGGTGCCGAGGTACATGTCGACGCCCTCGGGGGCCTCGTGCAGTGCGGTGCCGTAGTTCTGCTGGGTGATGCCGACGAACACGCCGGTCTGGCTTCCGCGCAGGGTCTGCGGGTTGACGCCGGCCCGTTCGATCGCCTCCCAGGACGCCTCCAGCAGCAGCCGTTGCTGCGGGTCCATGGCGAGCGCCTCGTGCGGGCTGATCCCGAAGAACGCGGCGTCGAAGTCCGCGGCGTCGTCCAGGAACGAGCCCTCCCGCACGTAGCTCTGGCCGGGTGCGTCAGCGTCCGGGCTGTAGAGCGACTCCAGGTCCCAGCCCCGGTCCGCGGGCAGGGGGCCGAGCGCGTCGCGCTCGCCGACGAGCATTTGCCAGAGGTCCTCCGGCCCGCGTACGCCGCCGGGGAACCGACAGCTCATCGAGACGATCGCGATCGGCTCCCGGTCCCGGTTCTCGGCCTCGTGCAACTGCTGTTTGGTCTCCTGAAGGGTGGTGGTGACCTTCTTGAGGAAATGGCGAAGCTTCTCGTCGTCTGCCATCACGACACTCCGAACTCTCGGGTGATGAACTCGAACATCTCGTCGTCGGTGGCCGACTCGAGGTCCTGCGTCACGTCCGCGGCGCCGGTGGGCTCCAGCCCGGCCAGCAGGTCACGCAGGCGGCTGGTCACCTGCTCGCGTACCGATCCGTCGCCGGGCAACGTGGCCACGGCGGCTTCGATCCGACTCAGCTCGGCCAGCAGCGGCTCGGCCGCCCCGGCCTCGTCCGGCACCACCTGCGCCCGCAGGTACGCGGCGAGCGAGTGGGCGTTCGGGTAGTCGAAGACGAGGGTGGCGCGCAGCCGCAGGCCGGTCGCGACGTTGAGCCGGTTGCGCAGCTCGACGGCGGTCAGGGAGTCGAAACCGAGTTCCTTGAACGGCAGGGTCGGGTCCACGTCGTCGGGGCCGGGGTAGCCGAGGACGGCCGCGACGTTGGCGCGTACCACCTGGAGGACCAGGGCGTCGGCGTCCTCGTCGGCGAGACCGGCGAGCCGCTGGGCGAGGCCCACGACCGACGGGCCGCCGGCCGGTTCGGTGACGGGCCGGGCGGCGCCTCGGACCAGACCGCGCAGCAGCGCCGGCACGGTCTCCACCGGCTGGTGGCGCAGCCCGGCCAGGTCCAGGTCCGCCGGGACCAGCAGCGGTTCGTCGAGTACGCCGGCCGTGTCGAACAGGGCGAGCGCGCGGGCGGTGGGCAGTCGGCGGACGCCGCCGCGTGCCACCCGCCGCAGGTCGGCGCCGTCCAGGTGCCCGGTCATGCCGCTGGCCTGCTCCCACAGGCCCCAGGCCAGCGACTCGGCGGGCAGGCCGAGCGCCCTCCGGTGCCGGGCCAACTCGTCGAGGAAGGCGTTGGCCGCCGCGTAGTTGCCCTGGCCCGCGCCGCCGAGGACACCGGCCGCGGAGGAGAACAGCACGAACCGGGCGACCTTGCGGTCGGTGGTCAGCAGGTGCAGGTTCCACGCGGCGTCGGTCTTCGGTGCCAGCACGGCGTCGATGCGGTCCGGGGTCAGCGCGGTGACGACGCCGTCGTCCAGTGCGCCGGCCGCGTGCACCACGGTCAGTGGTTGGTCGGCGGGTATCCGGTCGAGGACCGCCGCGAGGGCGTCCCGGTCGGTGGCGTCGCAGGCCTCCACGACGACCTGGGCGCCGAGCTCGGTCAGGTCGGTGACCAGGGTGTCCACCCCGTCGGCGGCGCGTCCGCGACGTCCGGTCAGCACCAGCCGCCGGGCCCCGTGCTCGGTGACCAGGTGTCGGGCGAGCAACCCGCCGAGGGTGCCGGTGCCACCGGTGATCAGAACGGTGCCGTCCGGGTCGCCGCCGGCGGTGTCGGCGCGCGGTTCCGGGGCGACCGGGACCGGTGCCAGGCGCGGGGCGAGCGGCCGACCGGCACGGACGACCACCTGCGGCTCACCGGAGGCGACCGCCGGGACGGCCACGGTCAGCGAGGTGGGATCGTCGTCGAGGTCGAGGAGGACGAAGCGGTAGGGGTTCTCCGCCTGCGCGGTGCGGATCAGGCCCCACGCGGCGGCTGCGGCGAGGTCACCGGCCGGGTCGCCGGTGTTCGACGCGACCGCACCCCGGGTGACGACGACCAGTCGCGACGCCCCGAACGCGGGCTCCGCGAGCCAGCGCTGCACCAGGTCGAGCGCGACTGTGGTGCTGCGTCGCGCGCCGGTGCCGGGCTCGGCCGCCGCCTGCGGATCCGCCTCCAACGTCACGAAGACCATCTCGGGTACGACCGGGGCGTCCGCCAGCGCGGCCAGGTCCGGGTATCCGGTGCCGGCGACGCGGGTCAGCTGGTACGGGTCGACGCCGACGACAGCGGTGCTCGGCGCAGTGCCGGGCAGCACCGGGGTCCAGTCCAGCCGGTACAGCGACTCGTGGTCGCCGCCGCGGGCGCTGGCCAGCCGGTCCGCCGACACCGGCCGCATGATCAGCGAGTCGATCTCGGCGACCGGGGCGCCGGTGCTGTCGGCGACGGTGAACGAGACGCCGACGGCGCCGGCCGGCTTGAGTCGGATCCGGAAGCTGGAGGAGCCGGTGGTGTGCAGGGAGATGCCGCTCCACACGAACGGGAGGCGGCTGCGCTCGGCCGGTTCGCCGTCGCCCATCCGGGTCAGGAAGGTGTTCAGCGACATGGCCTGCAGGCCGGCGTCGAGCAGGGCCGGGTGCATGCCGTACGCACCCGCGGCGGCCCGGCCCGACTCGGGCAGGGACAGCTCGGCGTAGACGTCGTCCTCGGTGACCCAGGCGGCGCGCAGGCCCTGGAACATCGGCCCGTAGTCGAACGCGGTCCGACTGACGGCCTCGTAGAACTCGGAAAGGTCGACCGGCCGGGCCCCGGGTGGCGGCCAGGTGGTGAGGTCGGCCGGCCCGGTCGGGTCGGCGGCGGTGCTGATCGCGCCGGTGGCGTGGTGGATCCAGCCGGTGGCGTCCAACGGGTCGCCGGTTTCGCCCTCGTCGGAGCGGGAGCGGACGTTGATGGCGCGGCGGCCGTTGCCGTCCGGAGGGCCCACCCAGAGCTGTAGTTGGCGGGTGCCGCGTTCGGGGACGATCAGCGGGGTGAGCAGTGTCAGTTCTTCCAGCCGCCGGCATCCGGTCTGACCCGCTACGTGCAGGGCGAGTTCGACGAAGGCGGTGCCGGGCATGACGTTGGCGCCCATCACCTTGTGTTCGCCGAGCCAGGGGTGGGCCTCGACGGAGAGCAGGCCGGTGAAGAGGACGGCGTCGGAGTCGAGCAGGGGGATGGCGGCGCCGAGCATCGGGTGGCTCGCCGGGTTGAGGCCGGCGGTGGCGATGTCGGCGCTGATCGGGAGGTTGACCTCGTCGACCCAGAACCGTTGGTGTTGGAAGGGGTAGGTGGGCAGGTCGACGGTCCGGGTGGCGGGGATGACTGTGGTCCAGTCGACGGGTGCGCCCTGCACCCACGCCTCGGCCAGGGCCCGCACGATCTGACCGGTGCCGCCCTCACCCCGGCGCAGCGTCCCGACGGCCGGGGCGTCCACGCTGTCGGCGATCGCCCCGGTCAACACCGGATGGGCGCTGACCTCGACGAATATCCGGTGCCCCGCCGTGTACGCGGCCTGCACCGCCAGGTCCAGGCGTACCGGTTGACGCAGGTTGCGGTACCAGTAGGCGGCGTCCATGACACCGCCGTCCTCGACTGTGGAGAACACCGGGACCGTGCCCTGCTGCGGTCGCACCCCGTCGAGCAGCTTTGCCAGCTCGGCCTCGACCGGTTCGACCAGAGCGCAGTGCGACGCGTAGTCAACCTTGACCCGCTTGGCCCGCACCCCGGCTGCCTCGGCAGCGGCCAGGAACGCATCCAGATCCGCACCGGCCACCACGACACTCGTCGGACCGTTGACGACCGCGACACTGGCACCCTCGGTCAACAATGGGGTGACCACGTCCAGACCGGCGCTGACCGACACCATGCCGCCGGTGCCAGACAGGGCCAGCAGCGCCTTGCTGCGCAACGCGACGACCTTCGCCGCGTCGCTGAGCGACAACACCCCGGCCACACACGCCGCCGCGATCTCACCCTGCGAATGACCGATCACCGCATCAGGGACCACACCCTTGGAGCGCCACACCTCGGCCAGGGACACGTGCACCGCCCAGAGGACCGGCTGCACCACATCCACCCGCTCCAACGGGCCATCGGAACGCAGCACGTCCAGGAGGTTCCAGTCCACGAACGGGGCAAGGGCCGCCGCGCACTCCGCGATCCGCGCCGCGAACACCGGCTCGGACTCCAGCAACTCGGCGGCCATGCCGACCCACTGGGAACCCTGACCGGGGAAGACGAAGACCACACCTGACGAACGGGCCGCACCGGAGACGACAGTGCTCGACGGCAAGCCGTCGGCCAACGCGGCAAGACCGGGCCGGTGGTCCGGGCCGAGCACCACGGCCCGTTGGACGAACTCGGATCGGCTCAGCAGCGAGTGGGCGACCTCGGCCGGCTCCGACTCCAGGCCGGCAAGTCGGCGGGCCTGGTCGGCGACGGCCGTGGCGGTACGCCCGGACAGCACCCACGGCACGTCCGGCGACACCACTGTCGACTCGTCGACCGGCGTGGCCGGCGCCTCCTCGATGATCACGTGGGCGTTGGTGCCGGAGACCCCGAAGGACGAGACGCCGGCCCGCCGTGGCCGCCCGTACGTCTCCCACGGCCGCGCGTCGGTGAGCAGCTCGACCGCACCGGCCGACCAGTCCACCTCGGGTGTGGGCTCGTCCACGTGCAGGGTCCGAGGCATGGTCTCGTTGCGGATCGCCGCGACCATCTTGATGATCCCGGCGACACCGGCGGCGGCCTGCGCGTGGCCGATGTTCGACTTGATCGACCCGAGCCGCAGCGGTCGGTCCGCCGACCGACCCTGACCGTAGGTGGCGAGCAGCGCCTGCGCCTCGATCGGGTCGCCGAGCACCGTGCCGGTGCCGTGCGCCTCGACCACGTCGACGTCGGCGCTGCTCAGGCCCGCGTTGGCCAGGGCGGCGCGGATGACGCGTTGCTGCGACGGGCCGTTCGGGGCGGTCAGGCCGTTGGAGGCGCCGTCCTGGTTGATGGCGCTGCCGCGGACCACGGCCAGGACGTGGTGCCCGTTGCGCCGCGCGTCGGAGAGTCGCTCCACCACCAGGACGCCGGCGCCCTCGGCCCAGCCGATCCCGTCGGCGGACCCGGCGAACGACTTGCAGCGCCCGTCCGGGGCCAGTCCGCGCTGCTGGCTGAACGCGACGAACGCGGCCGGGGTCGCCATCACCATCACGCCACCGACCAGCGCGAGGGAGCACTCCCCCTGCCGCAGCGCCTGGGCCGCGAGGTGCAGGGCGACGAGCGACGACGAGCAGGCGGTGTCCACCGACAGCGACGGCCCTTCCAGGCCGAGCGCGTACGACACCCGCCCGGAGATCACGCTCGCTGTGGTGCTGGTCAGGCCGAAGCCCCCGACGCTGGACGGGTCACGGCCAAGGACGCCGCCGTAGTCCTGGCCGCTGGTGCCGGCGAACACACCGGTCCGGCTGCCGCGCAGCGACACCGGGTCGATGCCGGCCCGCTCGATCGCCTCCCAGGAGACCTCGAGGAGCACCCGCTGCTGCGGGTCCATCGCGACCGCCTCGCGGGGGCTGATCCCGAAGAACGCGGCGTCGAAGTCGGTGGCGCCGTCGAGGAAGCCGCCCTCACGCACGTAGAAGCCGCCCGGTCGGTCGGCCTCCGGGTCGTAGAGGCCGGCGATGTCCCAGCCCCGGTCCTCCGGGACGCCGGTGATGCCGTCGGTGCCGAGGTCGACCAGCTGCCACAGGTCCTCCGGCGTCCGCACACCGCCGGGGTAGCGGCAGGCCATCCCGACGATGGCGACCGGTTCGTCGGCGGCGATCGGCGCGGCCTCGGTGCTCGCCGCCGTCGGTGCCTCGATGCCGCCGAGCTGTTCGTGCAGGTATCCGGCGAGAGCCTGCGGGGTCGGGTAGTCGAAGATGAGGGTGGCCGGCAGGCGCAGCCCGGTCGCGCCGCCCAACTGGTTGCGGATCTCCACGGCGGTGAGCGAGTCGACGCCGAGTTCGGAGAGGGGCTGGTGCGGCGGGACGGCCGCCGGACCGGAGTGGCCCAGGACGGCGGCGGCCTGTCCGCGTACGAGATCGAGCAGTGCCCGCTCCCGGTCCGCCTCGGCGAGGGCGGCGAGGTGGGTGAGGAACGCGTTGCCGGCGCGGGTCCTGGCACCCGGCTTGCCACCCGGCACCCGGACCAGCCCGCGCAGCAGCGCCGGTACGCCGCCCTGGGCGCTCTGCGCCCGCAGGGTGGCGAAGTCCAGCCGGGCCGGCGCGACCACCGGCACCGACGCGGCGATCGCCCGGTCGAAGAGCGCGAGCGCGTCGGCGGACGGCATGGAGACGATGCCGCCGCGCGCGATGCGGGAGAAGTGGGTGTCGTCGAGGTGCTCCGACATGCCGCTACGGGCGTCCCAGAGGCCCCAGACGAGGGACACGCCGGGCAGCCCGGCCGCCCGTCGGTGCTGGGCGAGCGCGTCCAGGTAGGCGTTCGCCGCCGCGTAGTTGCCCTGGCCGCCACCGCCGAGGGTCGCGGCGAGGGAGGAGAACAGGACGAACGCGCCGAGGTTCGCATCCCGGGTCAGGTCGTGCAGGTGGTGGGCGGCGTCGACCTTGGGTCGCAGCACCGCGCCGACGCGGCCCGGGGTGAGCGCGCTGACCACGCCGTCGTCGGAGACCCCGGCGGCGTGCACCACGGCGGTCAGCGGGTGCTCGGCGGGCACCGAGGCGAGCAACGCGGCGACCGCGGCGCGGTCGGCGGTGTCGCACGCGGCCATCGTCACCGCGGCGCCCAGTGTGGTCAGTTCGGCGCAGAGTTCGGCGCTGCCCTCGGCGGCGCTGCCCCGGCGGCTGGTGAGCAACAGGTGCCGCACGCCGTGCCGGGTGACCAGGTGCCGGGCCAGCAGGCCGCCCAGGGTGCCGGTGGCGCCGGTGATCAGGACGGTGCCGTCCGGGTCGAGCGGGGGGTTCGGCTCCCGGGGCGGGGCGAGCCGGGCCAGCCGGGGCACCCGTACCGTGCCGCGCCGGACGGCGACCTGCGGTTCGCCGGAGGTGACCGCCTCGATCAGCCGGCCCGCGCTTGCCGGGTGCCCGTCCAGGTCGGCCAGGACGAACCGCTCCGGGTTCTCCGACTGGGCCGAGCGGATCAGACCCCAGACCGGGGCGGCGGACAGGTCGGCCACGTCCTCGTCCGGGCCGGCGGCGATCGCCTGACGGGTGACCACCACCAGCCGCGCCCCGTCGAACGCGCCGTCGTCCAGCCAGTGCTGCGCGGTGACCAGCGCGGCGATGGTGGTGGCGTGGGTGGACCGGGGATCGGTGTCCGCCCCGGAGCAGCCGGCCAGGACCAGGTCCGGACGGTCCGCGCCACCGGCCAGGGCGACCCCGAGCGCCGCGAGGTCCGGGTAGCGGTCGGCGGCGACGTCGGCGAGTTCGGGAAGGTCGTCGCCGAGGATCGCGATCCGGCCGGGATCGCCGGCGGTGGTCGTGACGGCCGGCCAGTCGACGTGGAAGAGCGTGTCGTCGGGGGTGGCGAGTTGGTCGGCGGAGATGGGACGCAGCGTGAGCATCCGCACCTCGGCGACCGGCGCGCCGGTGGTGTCCGCGACGGCGACGCTCACGTCGGCGTTCTCCGCGATCCGCACGCGGACCCGCAGATCGGTGGCGCCGGCCGCGTGCAGCGCGACGTCGTTCCAGGCGAACGGCAGCCGGTTGCCCTGCTCGGTGGTCCGGGCCGGCAGCAGGCCGGTGGCGTGCATGGCCGCGTCGAGCAGCGCCGGGTGCAGACCGAAGTCGGCCGGGTCGGTGCCGCTGCCGTCCGGGATACGCACCTCGGCGTACGCGTACTCGCCGGCCACCCAGGCGCGCTGGAGTGCCTGGAACGCGGGCCCGTAGGTGAATCCCTGCGCGGCGAGCCGGTCGTAGAAGCCGGTGAGGTCGGCGGGGCGGGCGTCGGCCGGTGGCCAGGTGGTGAAGTCCCGCCAGTCCGTGGTGGACGCCTCGGCGGCCTGGACCACGCCGACGGCGTGGCAGGTCCACGGCTTGTCCGGGTCGGCGGAGTCGACAGCTCGGGAGTGGATGGTGACGGCGCGGGAGCCGTCGTCCTCGGCCGGGCCGACCGACACCTGCAGTTCGGTGTCGCCGCGCTCGGGCAGCACCAGTGGCGCCTGGAGGGTGAGTTCGCGCAGGTGGCCGGTGCCGACCTGCTCGCCGGCGCGCAGTGCGAGCTCCACGAAGCCGGTGCCGGGCACCAGCACGGTGCCCTGCACGGCGTGGTCGGCGAGCCAGGAGTGCTGCTCCAGGCTGAGCCGGCCGGTGTAGAGGAAGCCTGCCCCGTCGGCGAGCGCGACGGCCGCGCCGAGCAGCGGGTGCCCCGCCGGGCGGACGCCCACGTTGGTCAGGTCGCCGGTCCACCGGCGGGAGGTGTCCGGCCAGTACCGCTCGTGCTGGAAGGCGTAGGTGGGCAGGTGGACCGGCCGTCCGGCGGGGAGCACGGCACGCCAGTCCGGGGACACCCCCTGCACGTGCAGGCGGCCGAGCGCCGCGAGCAGCGCCGCCGGCTCGGGGCGGTCCTTGCGCAACGCGGCGACGACCACCTGACCACCGGTCAGGCATTCGTCGGCCAGGGCGGTCAGGACACCGCCGGGGCCGATCTCCACCAGTGTGGTGACGCCGGCGTCGACCAGGGCGGCGATGCCGTCGGCGAAGCGGACCGCGTCGCGGACGTGGCGCACCCAGTAGGCGGCGTCCAGTCGCTCGTCGAGCCGGCCGGTGACGTTGGAGACGATCGGGATCTGTGGCTCGTGATAGGTGACGCTCTCCGCGACCCGGCGGAAGTCGTCGAGCATCGGCTCCATCAACGCCGAGTGGAAGGCGTGGCTGACGGTGAGCCGCTTGGCCCTGCCGACGGTCGCGGCGACCGCCTCGACGGCCTGCTGTTCGCCGGAGAGCACTACCGAGCGCGGGCCGTTGACCGCCGCGATCGAGACGCCGTCGGTCAGCAGGGGCAGCACCTCGGCCTCGGTGGCCCGCACCGCGACCATCACCCCGCCGGCGGGCAACGCCTGCATCAGGGTGCCGCGCGCGGCGACCAGTGTCGCCGCGTCCGCGAGGGACAGCACACCAGCGACGTGCGCGGCGGCCAGCTCGCCGATCGAGTGGCCGATCAGGTGGTCGGGGACGATGCCCCAGGACTCGACCAGCCGGTACAACGCCACCTCGACGGCGAACAGACCGGCCTGGGTGTACGCGGTCTGGTCCAGCAGGCCGTCCGGGTTCTCCGCGATCACCCGGCGCAGCGGCTGCTCCAGGTGCGGCTGGAGCGCGTCGCAGACCTCGTCGAACGCGGCCGCGAAGACGGGGTACGTGGCGGCGAGGTCGCTGCCCATGCCGGTGCGTTGGGAACCCTGACCGGAGAAGAGGAACGCGGTACGCGCGGGCTGCCGCTGGCCGGTGAGCACTCCGGCGTCGAGGCGCCCCTCCGCCAGCGCCGCGAGCCGGTGCACCAGGTCGGCGCGGTCACCGGGCAGGATCACGGCCCGGTGGTCGAACGTGCTGCGGTCGGACGTCAGGGCGTACGCCACGTCGCGCAGGTCGACCCGGTCGTCGCCGGCCACCCGGGCGAGCAGTTTCGCCGCCTGCGCCCGCAACGCCCGCTCGGTACGCCCGGACAGCAGCCACGGTCCGTCCGGTGCGGTGCTGGCCGCCGGTGCGGTGTCGTCGGCGACCTCCGGGGCCTGTTCGAGGACCACGTGCACGTTCGTGCCGCTGACCCCGAACGAGGAGACCGCCGACCGGCGCGGCTCGTCGGTCCGTGGCCACGGCTGCCGGCTGGTGAGCAGTTCGACGGCGCCCTCGGACCAGTCGACCTGCGGGGTCGGCTCGTCGACGTGCAGCGTCTGCGGCAGGACGCCGGCGCGCATCGCGAGGACCATCTTGATGATCCCGGCGACGCCCGCGGCGGCCTGGGTGTGGCCGAGATTGGACTTGATCGAGCCGAGCCACAGGGGGCGCTGCCTGTCGCGGTCCTGCCCGTACGTGGCGATGAGCGCCTGCGCCTCGATCGGGTCGCCGAGGCCGGTGCCGGTGCCGTGCGCCTCGACCGTGTCGATCTGGTTCGGGGTGAGGCCGGCGTTGGCCAGCGCCCGTTGGATGACGCGCTGCTGCGCCGGGCCGTTCGGGGCGCTGAGCCCGTTGGACGCGCCGTCCTGGTTGACCGCCGAGCCGCGGATCACGGCGAGGATCGGGTGACCGTTGCGCTGCGCGTCGCTGAGCCGTTCCAGGACCAGCACACCGGCGCCCTCCGCCCAGCCGGTGCCGTCGGCCGCGGCGGCGAACGCCTTGCACCGCCCGTCGCCGGACAGACCGCCCTGCCGGGAGAATTCGAGGAACGCGCCAGGGGTGGCCATCACCGTGGCGCCGCCGGCCAGCGCGAGCCCGCATTCCTGCTGGCGCAGGGCCTGGGCGGCGAGGTGCAACGCCACCAGCGACGAGGAGCACGCGGTGTCGACGGTGACCGCCGGGCCCTCCAGCCCCAGACAGTAGGAGATCCGGCCGGAGACGACGGCCGCCGCGTTGCCGGTGAGCAGATGCCCCTCCAGCCCAACGGATGCGCCCAGCAGCAGCGTGCCGTAGTCCTGACCGGCGGTGCCGGCGAAGACACCGGTCTGGCTGCCCTTGAGCGTGACCGGGTCGATCCCGGCCTGCTCCAGGGCCTCCCAGGTGACCTCCAGCAGCATCCGCTGCTGCGGGTCCATCGCGGTGGCCTCGCGTGGCGAGATGCCGAAGAAGGCGGCGTCGAAGTCGGCCGCGTCGTAGACGAAGCCGGCCTGGCGGGCGTCGGAGGTGCCCGCCGCGCCGGTGCCGTCGCCGAACAGGGCGTCCAGGTCCCAACCCCGGTCGTCCGGGAACTCGGCCATCGCGTCGCGGCCGTCGAGCAGCAGTTGCCACAGGTCCTCGGGGGTACGGACGTCGCCGGGGAAGCGGCAGCCCATGCCGATGATGGCGATCGGCTCCTGCTCGCCCGCCTCGACCTCGCGCAGCCGTTGCCGCGTCTGGTGCAGGTCGGCGGTGACCCGCTTCAGGTAGTCGAGGAGCTTGTCTTCAGTCAGCATCGCTTGCCAACCCCTCCGGATGCGCGCAGCGCTCGGTGTCAGGACACCGAGAGTTGCGTGTCGATGAAGTCGAAGATCTCGTCGGCGCTGGCCGACTGGAGCTTCTCGGTGACGGTGTCGCCGGTGTGTTCGGTGGTGCCGTGCACGTCGGCCAGGAGTGCCTGGAGTCGGGCGGTGAGCTGGGCCCGCGCGCCCTTGTCGAGGGTTCGTCCGGAGATCAGACCGGCGAGGCGGTCCACCTCGGCCAGCAGCGGCAGCTCGGTGTCCGAGTCACCGACGATCCGGCCGACCAGGTGGGTGGTGAGGGCCCGGGCGGTGGGGTGGTCGAAGGCCAGGGTCGCCGGCAGTTTCACCCCGGTCGCGACGCTGATCTGGTTGCGGAGCTGCACCGCCGTCAGCGAGTCGAATCCGAGTTCCTTGAACGCCCGGTCCGACTCGACGGCGGTGCTGTCCGGGTGGCCGAGCACCGAGGCGGCCTGGGCACGGACCAGGTCGAGCAGGACGGCGTCGCGTTCGGCCGGGTCGAGCCCGTCGATGCGACGCAGCCACGGCGCTGTCGACGGGTCGCCGGTGCCGGCGGCCAGCGCGGCGCGTACCGCGGGTAGGTCGGTGACCAGACGCGGCGGGCCGGCCGGGTGTTGCTCGGTGAAGCGGTCCCAGCCGACGTCGGCCAGCACGATCCGGGTGTCGCCGTGGTCGAGGGCCTGCCCCAGCGCGGTCAGGGCGGACGAGGTGGGCAACGGGGTGACCGCGGGATCGCCGGCGGCCTCGCTGCCGGCCCAGTCGCCCCAGGCGATCGAGGTGGCGGGCAGCCCCGCGGCGACGCGACGGGCGGCCAGGGCGTCGAGGTACGCGTTGGTGGCGGCGTACGCGCCCTGCCCGGTGCTGCCGAGCGTTCCCGCGAGCGCCGAGAACAGCACGAACGCGGTCAGATCGTGATCGCGGGTCAGTTCGTGCAGGTGTCGGGCGCCGGTTGCCCGGCCGGCGGCGACGGCGGCCAGACGGTCGCCGGTAAGCCCGGTCAGCAGGCCGGAGTCGCGGGTCCCGGCGAGGTGGAACACGGCGGTCAGGTCGTCGATGCCGTCGACCAGCGTGCGTAGGGCGTCGCGGTCGGCGACGTCGCAGGCGGCGATGGTCACCCGCGCGCCGAGCTGTTCCAACTCGGTACGCAGGTCACCCGCACCGGGGGCGTCCGGGCCACGGCGGCTGGTGAGCACCAGGTGCTCGACGCCGCGTCCGGCCAGCCAGCGCGCCACGTGTGCGCCGATCGCTCCGGTGCCGCCGGTGACCAGTGCGGCGCCGGTGGGCGACCAGCCGGTCGTCGGCGTCGGGACGGTGGACGGGGCCGGCCGCAGGCGGCGGGCGACCGCGCCGGCGGACCGGATCGCCACCTGGTTCTCGCCGGTCGAACCCGGCTCGCCGCGGAGGGTGACGGCGAGCCGGGTTCCGGCCACCGGGTCGAGAGTGTCGGGCAGATCGATCAGCCCGCCGAAGCGCTGCGGGTCCTCGGCCTCGAGTACGGGTCCAAGGCCCCAGAGCATCGCCTGGGCCGGGTGCGGCACGCCCTCGCCGGGGGCGACGGCAACCGCCCCACGGGTGACGCACCACAGTTTCGCCGGGGAACCGATGTCGCCGAGCGTCTGCAGCAGCGTCAGCGTGGCGGTCGTCCCGGTGGTGATCTGCGGGTTCTCTCGATCCGGACGTTGGTCGAGCGCGAGCAGCGACAGGACACCGGCGATCGGGATGTCGATGTCGGAGAGCCGGTTCAGGAGCCCGGCCAGCTCGCCGCGCTCGGTGGTGGCCGGTGCGATCTCCAGGACCTCGGCGCCGTGGTCGCGCAGGGCGGCGGCGCAGTCGGTGGCGATCCGGTGCTGGTCGGTGGTGTCGGGTACGACGAGCAGCCAGGTGCCGTCGAGCCGGGGCGCGGTGCCGGCGTCCGGGATCGGGGTCCAGCCGACGGTGTAGCGCCAGGTGTCGGTGGTGCCCCTCTCCCGGCGGGTACGCCGCCAGGTGGCCAGCGCGGGCAGCAGGTCCCCAGCGTCGCCGGTGATGCCCAGCGGGGTCAGGTCGCCGTCCTCGACGGCCTGCCAGAACTGGCTGTCGACCGGGTCGGAGGCGGCCATCGCCCCGCCACCGGTGGGCCAGTAGCGCTGGTGCTGGAACGGGTAGGTGGGCAGGTCGACGACCCGGGTGGCCGGGATGACGGTGCTCCAGTCGACCGGTGCCCCGCGTACCCAGGCCTCGGCCAGCGCTCGCTCGACCTGGTCGGTGCCGCCCGCGTCGCGGCGCAGGGTGCCGACGGTGGCCGCGTCGACGGTGTCGGCGATCGCGCCGGTGAGCACCGGGTGGGCGCTGACCTCGACGAAGATCCGGTGTCCGGCGGTGTACGCGGCCTCGACGGCCTGGTCCAGGCGGACCGGCTGGCGCAGGTTGCGGTACCAGTAGGCGGCGTCCATGACCCCGCCGTCCTCCACGGTGGAGAAGATCGGCACCGCGCCGGGCAGCGGCCGCACACCGTCGAGCAGGCCTGCCAGTTCGGCCTCGACCGGCTCGACGAGCGCGCAGTGCGAGGCGTAGTCCACCTTGACCCGCCTGGCCCGCACGCCGGCCACCTCCGTGACGGCCAGGAACACGTCCAGGTCGGCGGGGGCACCCGCGACGACCACGCTGGTCGGGCCGTTCACGACCGCTACCGTCACACCGTCGGTGAGCAGCGGGGTGACCACGTCCAGACCGGCGTTGACCGAGACCATGCCGCCCGTGCCGGCGACCGCCAGCAGGGCCTTGCTGCGCAGCGCGACGACCTTGGCAGCGTCGCCGAGCGAGAGGACACCGGCGACGCAGGCCGCGGCGATCTCGCCCTGCGAGTGGCCGATCACCGCGTCCGGGGTCACGCCCTTGGCCTTCCACACCTCGGCCAACGCGACGTGCACCGCCCACAACACCGGCTGCACCACATCGACCCGCTCCAACGGGTCGTCGGAGCGCAGCACGTCCAGGAGGTTCCAGTCCACGAACGGCGCGAGCGCCGCCGCGCACTCGGCGATCCGGGCCGCGAACACCGGTTCGGCGTCGAGCAGCCCGACCGCCATGCCGACCCACTGCGAGCCCTGGCCGGGGAAGACGAAGACGACGGGTGCGTCGGG
This sequence comes from Micromonospora sp. WMMD967, assembly GCF_029626165.1. Lineage (NCBI taxonomy): Bacteria > Bacillati > Actinomycetota > Actinomycetes > Micromonosporales > Micromonosporaceae > Micromonospora > Micromonospora sp. WMMD967. The sequence goes on along the minus strand of NZ_JARUBK010000001.1, from coordinate 4,199,728 downwards.
GTACGCCGAGCCGGTGATCACCGAACTGGACGGCAGGCCGTCGACGAGCGCGTTCAGGCCGGTGCGGTGCTCCGGGCCGAGGACCACGGCCCGCTGGCTGAACGCCGAGCGGGTAGCGGCCAGCGAGTAGGCCACCTCACCGGCCGGGGCGTCCAGCGCGGCGAGTTGCCGTGCCTGGTCGGCGACCGCCGTGGCGGTGCGCCCGGCCAGCAGCCACGGCACGTCCGGCGTCGTCGCGGCGACCTCGTCGGCGGCGACCGCCGGCGCTTCCTCGATGATCACGTGGGCGTTGGTGCCGGAGACCCCGAACGACGAGACACCGGCGCGGCGCGGGCGCTCCCCCGCACGCCACGACCGCGGCTCGGTGAGCAGCTCCACCGCGCCGTCGGACCAGTCCACCTGCGGGGTCGGCTCGTCCACGTGCAGCGTGCGGGGCAGGGTCTCGTGACGCAGCGCCTCGACCATCTTGATGATGCCGGCGACCCCGGCGGCGGCCTGGGTGTGCCCGATGTTGGACTTGACCGACCCGAGCCACAACGGCTGGTCGGCGGGACGGTCCTGGCCGTACGTGGCGAGCAGCGCCTGCGCCTCGATCGGGTCGCCGAGTCGGGTTCCGGTGCCGTGCGCCTCGACCACGTCGACATCCGCGGCGGACAATCCGGAATTGGCCAGAGCAGCCCGGATGACGCGTTGTTGGGAAGGCCCATTCGGCGCGGTCAGACCATTCGACGCACCGTCCTGATTGACTGCGGAACCGCGTACCACGGCGAGGACGCGGTGACCGTTTCGGCGGGCGTCGGAAAGCCTCTCCACGAGCAGCATTCCGACGCCCTCGGAGAATCCGGTGCCGTCGGCCGCCCCGGCGAAGGCCTTGCAGCGGCCGTCCTCGGCCAGGCCCCGCTGGCGGGAGAAACCGACGAACAACGACGGGGTGGCCATCACCGTCACGCCGCCGGCCAACGCGAGGTCGCACTCGCCGCTGCGCAGGGCCTGCGCCGCCAGGTGCAGCGCCACCAGGGACGACGAGCAGGCCGTGTCGACGGTGACCGCCGGCCCTTCCAGACCCAGCACGTAGGACACCCGGCCGGACAGGACCGCTCCTGCGTTGCCGGTGGCCAGGTATCCCTCCAGGCCGTCGGAGGCGCCGAACAGCACGGCGGAGTAGTCGGAACCGTTGGTGCCGGCGAAGACGCCCGTACGCGAACCGGCGAGCCCCGCCGGGTCGATTCCGGCGCGCTCGACGGCCTCCCAGGAGGCTTCCAACAACAACCGCTGCTGAGGATCCATCGCTAATGCCTCACGCGGATTGACACCAAAGAATTCGGCATCGAACTCACCTACGTCGTAGAGAAACCCGCCGGTCCGGGTGTATGTGGTCCCAGCGTTGTCGGGATCGGGATCGAACAACACCCCTAAATCCCAGCCCCGATCCGCAGGGAAAACGCCCATGCCGTCACCGTCGGCGGCGACCAGCCGCCACAGGTCCTCCGGGGAGCCGACGCCACCCGGGTAGCGGCAGCTCATGCCGACGATGGCGATCGGCTCGTCCGCCGCCAGGGCGGTCGTCGGGGCCGCGGCGGCCGGTCCGGTGTCGGTGTCCAGGAGCTGCTCGCGCAGACGGGCGCCGAGGGCGTGCGGGGACGGGTGGTCGAAGACCATGGTGGCCGGTAGGCGCAGACCGGTGGCGCGGGCCAACCGGTTGCGCAGCTCGACGCCGGTGACCGAGTCGAAGCCGAGTTCCTGGAAGGTGCGGCGTGGTTCGACCGCCTCCGGCGACGGGTAGCTGAGCACCGCGGCCACCTGGGCGCGGACCAGGTCGAGCAACGTGCGCCGCTGGTCCGCCTCGGACTGGCCGGCGAGCTGCCGGGCGTAGGTGTTGGCGGGTGCCGCGGTCGGGTCGCCGGCCTCGGTCGTCGCGGCGCGCGAGCGCAGCTCCCGCACCTCGGGCACCGCGTCGAGCAGCGGGGCCGCGCGGGTGGCGGTGAAGGCGACGAAGTACCGGTCCCAGGCGATGTCGGCGATGGCCAGGTACGTCTCGTCGTGGTCGACAGCGCCGCGCAGCGCCTCGATGGCGAGGGCCGGTGCCATGCCGGGCATGCCGTGCCGGTCCAGCAGGTCACCGAAGCGACCGTCGGCCAGCCCGCCACCGTCCCAGGCGCCCCAGGCCACCGAGAGGGCGTGCCGTCCGGCCGCCCGGCGTTGCTGGGCGAGCGCGTCGAGGTAGGCGTTCGCGGGGGCGTAGTTGCCCACGCCGGAGCTGGCGAGAGTGCCGGCGACCGACGAGCAGAGCATGAAGACGGACAGGTCCAGGTCGCGGGTCAACTCGTCCAGGTTGGCCGCCGCGGTCATCTTGGCGTGCAGGGCCCGGGACATCCGGTCGACGTCGAGGGCGTCGACGACGGTGTCGTCGATAGCGGCGGCGGTGTGCACCACGGCGGTCAACGGATGCGCGGCGGGCACGTCGGCGAGGACCGCGGCCAGCGCGTCGCGGTCGCCGGCGTCGCAGGCCACCACGGAGACCGCGGTGCCCAGCGCGGTGAGTTCCGCGGTGAGGTCGGCGGCTCCCGGGGCGTCCGGTCCGCGACGGCTGAGCAGCAACAGGTGCCCAACTCCGGAGCGGGCCAGCCAGCGGGCGATGTGTCCGCCGAGCGCGCCGGTGCCGCCGGTGATGAGGACGGTGCCCTCGGGGTTCCAGCGGCGGGTCGGGGCGGTCCCGGCGAGTGGCGCGCGGACCAGCCGTCGGCCGAAGACGCCGCTGCTGCGCACTGCCACCTGGTCCTCGCCGGTGGCGCCGGAGATCACCGTGGCGAGCAGGCCACGGGTGCGCTCGTCCAGCTCGCCGGGCAGGTCGACGAGCCCACCCCACCGGTCCGGGTGCTCCAGCGCGGCGACCCGCCCGAAGCCCCAGACCAACGCCTGGGCCGGGTTGGTGACCGGGTCGGTACGGCCGACCGACACCGCGCCCGAGGTGGCGCACCACAGCGGCGCGCCGAGGTCGGCGATCCCGAGTGCCTGGGTGAGCGCGACGGTGGCGGCGAAGCCGGCCGGTACGTCCGGGTGCTCCGGCAGTGGTTGTTCGTCGAGGGCGAGCAGGGACAGGATGCCGCCGGGCTGGGCACCACGCAGGGTGTCGGCCAGCGAGTCCCGGTCGGCGGTGCGGGTGTCGACCTCGACGGCGATCACCCCGGCGGCGTGCCGGCCGAGGGTGTCGAGGGCGGCGGTGACCCGGTCGTCGCCGCGTCGCCCGGTCGGGACCAGGACCAGCCAGGTGCCGGCGGGGGTGCCGTCGGCGCCGCCCGGGTGCGGACGCCACGCGATGTGGTACCGCCACGAGTCGACTGTCGCCTGGTCCCGGCTACCCCGGTGCCACGAGGTGAGGCTGGGCAGGATCGGCTCGACCACGTCGTCGGCGACGCCGAGGGTGGCGGTGAGCGCGCCCACGTCGGCCCGGTCCACAGCCGACCAGAAGCCCGCCTCGGCGGGGGTGCCGCCGCCGGTGCCGGCGCCCGGGTCGGCCGCGCCGAACTCCACCTCCAGCCAGTAGCGCTGGTGCTGGAACGGGTAGGTGGGCAGGGCGACCGTACGCGCGCCGGGGAACACCGCCGACCAGTCCAGCCGGACGCCGTGCACGTGGGCCTCGGCCAGTGACCGGGTGAAGCGGGCCAGCCCGCCCTCGTCCCGGCGCAGGCTGCCGATGACGGCGGCCTCGTCCGCGCCGCCGAGCAGTTCGGTGAGTCCGCCGGTCAGCACGGGGTGCGGGCTGCACTCCACGAAGACGTGGTGCCCGTCGGTCCGCAGTCGTTCCACCGTCTCCGCGAAGAGGACCTGTTGGCGCAGGTTGCGGAACCAGTAGTCGCCGTCCACCGTGCTGGTGTCGAGCGGCTCGCCGGTGACCGTGGAGTAGAACGGAATGGCCGCCGGGCCGGGGCTCAGCCCGTCCAGGGCGGTGAGCACGGCGTCGCGGATCCGCTCGACGTGGGCGGAGTGCGAGGCGTAGTCCACGTTGATCCGCCGGGCCCGTACGCCGTCGCGCTCACACTCGGCGAGCAGCTCGTCCAGGGCGTCCGCGTCGCCGGCCACCACGACCGAGGCCGGCCCGTTGACGGCGGCGACACTGATCCGCCCGACGTAGCTCTCCAGCCGTCGCCGCACCGCGTCGGCGGGTGCCGCGACCGAGACCATGCCGCCCAACCCGGACAACGCCGACAGGGCCTGGCTGCGCAGCGCGACGACCTTCGCGCCGTCCTCCACTGACAGCGCTCCGGCGACGACGGCGGCGGCGATCTCACCCTGGGAGTGACCGACGACCGCCGCCGGGACGACACCGTACGAGCGCCACAGCTCGGCCAGCGCCACCATGACCGCCCAGAGCGCGGGCTGCACCACGTCGACCCGCTTCAGCACCTCCGGGTCGGTGGAGCGCAGCACGTCGAGCAGGGACCAGTCGGTGTACGGCCGCAGGGCCGTCGCGCACTGCTCGATCCGGGCGGCGAACACCGGCGCGGTCTCCATCAGCTCGGCTGCCATGCCGACCCACTGGGAGCCCTGACCGGGGAAGACGAGCACCGCGCCGGCGGTCTCACCACGGCAGGCGTACGCGTCGGCGGCGTCCGGCCCCTGCGCGGCGAGCGTGTCCAGGCGCTCACGTAGGCCGGCCAGGTCCCGGCCGACCAGCACGGCCCGGTGTTCCAGGGCCGCCCGGGTGGTGGCCAGGGAGAAGCCCACGTCGGCGGGGTCGACGGATCCCACGGCGTCCAGGTGGGCGGCGAGCCGACTGGCCTGCTCCCGCATCGCCGCCTCGGTACGCCCGGACAGCACCCACGGCAGCGCCCCACCGGCCGCCGCCGGGGTCACCGGCTCGGACGACAGGGCCGGGGTCACCGGCTCGGAAGACGGGGCCGGGGCCTCCTCCAGGATCACGTGCGCGTTGGTGCCGCTGACCCCGAACGCCGACACGCCGCCGCGACGGGGCAGGCCGGTGTCCGGCCAGGGCAGGCGTTCGGTGGCCAGCGCGACGGTGCCGGCCGACCAGTCGACCTGCGGAGTGGGCTCGTCGACGTGCAGGGTGGGCGGGACCACGCCGTGCTGGATGGCCAGTGCCATCTTCATGATGCCGGCGATGCCGGAGGCGGCCTGGGTGTGGCCGATGTTGGACTTGACCGAGCCGATCAGCAGCGGTCGTTCGGCGGCCCGCTGCTTGCCGTACGTGGCGATCAGGGCCTGCGCCTCGATCGGGTCGCCGAGGGTGGTGCCGGTGCCGTGGGTCTCGACCACGTCGACCTGGGCGGCGGTCAGCTTCGCGTCGGTGAGCGCCTGGCGGATCATGCGCTGTTGGGCCGGGCCGTTCGGGGCGGTGAGGCCGTTGGACGCGCCGTCCTGGTTGAGGGCGCTGCCGCGTACCACGGCGATGATCGGGTGGCCCAGGCGCTGCGCGTCGGAGAGCCGCTCCAGGAGCACCAGGCCGACGCCCTCGGCCCAGCCGGTGCCGTCGGCGGACGCGGCGAACGCCTTGCAGCGGCCGTCGCGGGCCAGGCCACGCTGCCGGCTGAACTCGACGAACGGGGTCGGCGTCGACATGATCGCGACACCGCCGGCGAGGGCCAGGGAACACTCGTCGCGGCGCAGCGACTGCGCCGCCAGGTGGACGGCGACCAGCGACGACGAGCAGGCGGTGTCGATGGTGACGGCCGGCCCCTCCAACCCGAGGGAGTACGCGATCCGCCCGGACACCACGCTCGTCGAGCTGCCGGTGAGCAGCTGTCCCTCGATGGCGTCCGGTGCGCTCATCAGCACCCGGGCGCTGTAGTCCTGCATGGTGACGCCGGCGTAGACACCGGTGCTGGTGCCGCGCAGCGACAGTGGGTCGATGCCGGCGCGTTCGAAGGTCTCCCACGCCGATTCGAGCAGCAGTCGCTGCTGCGGGTCCATGGTGAGGGCCTCGCGCGGCGAGATCCCGAAGAACGCGGCGTCGAACTCGCCGACCGCGTCGATGAACCCGCCGTGCTTGGTGTACGTGGTGCCCCGGTGTTCCGGGTCGGGGTCGTAGAGCTCCTCCACGTTCCATCCCCGGTCGGCCGGGAACTCGGTGATGCCGTCCCGGCCGTCCGCGAGCATCCGCCACAGCTCTTCCGGGCTGTTCACACCGCCCGGGAAGCGGCAGCTCATCGCGACGATCGCGATCGGCTCCTGGTCGCGTGACTCGACGGCCTGCAGCTGACGCTTGGTGCGCCGCAGATCAGCGGTGACCTTCTTGAGGTAGTCGAGAAGCTGCTGCTCATCGGCCATCGTTCGGCCCTCCCCTAGGACGGAAGTGGTGGATCACGGAAAGTCGAGTTCGTTGTCGATCAGGTCGAAGATGTCCTCGGCCGAGGCGTCGTCGAGGTCGGCGTCGTCGGACGTGGTCGCGGTGGGCACGGCCGCTGCCGGTTCCACGGCGGCGAGCAGTTCCCGAAGCCGGGAGGCGATGCCGGTGCCGGCCAGCGCCTCGGCGTCCAGCGCCGAGATCGCGCCGGTCAGCCGGTCGAAGGCGACGTGCACCGCGTTCCCGTCCGGCTCGGATCCGGTGGTGAGTTCCTTGCCGAGGTGCTCGGCGAGCGCCTGGGCGTTGGGGTAGTCGAAGACGAGCGTGGCGGGCAGCCGCAGCCCGGTCGCGCCGTTGAGCCGGTTGCGCAACTCGACGGCGGTCAGCGAGTCGAAGCCGAGTTCCTTGAACGCGCGGGTGGGCTCGATCGGCTCCGAGGCGGGCCGGCCGAGGACCACTGTGGCGTGTCCGCGTACCAGATCGAGCAGGATCCGCTGCTGGTCCGCCGCGCCGAGCCCGGCCAGCCGCCGGCCGAGGTCGTCGCCGGTCTCGGTGGCGGTGGCCGCCGCCCGGCGGGCCGGTGCGCGCACCAGGCCGCGCAGCAGCGGCGCCACCGCGCCGCCCTGCCCCCGCAGGATCCCGGTGTCGATGTTCGCCGGTACCAGGATCGCCTCGTCGTGGCGCACTGCCGCGTCCAGCAGGGCGAGTCCCTGGTCGGCGGTGAGCGGGGCCATGCCGCCGCGGGCCATCCGGGCGTGGTCGGTCGCGTCCAGGTGACCGGTCATCCCACTGGCGTCGGCCCAGAGGCCCCAGGCGAGCGCCACGGCGGGTAGCCCCTGGTCGCGCCGGTGCTGGGCGAGGGCGTCGAGGAACGTGTTGGCCGCCGCGTAGTTCGCCTGGCCGGCGCCGCCGAAGGTCCCGGCGCCGGCGGAGAAGAGCACGAACTCGGCGACCGGCGCGGCCTGGGTCAGTTCGTGCAGGTGCCAGGCCGCGTCCACCTTGGGCCGCATCACCTCGTCCAGGCGTTCCGGTGTCAGCGAGCCGACCACGCCGTCGGCGAGGACGCCTGCCGCGTGCACCACAGTGGTGAGCGGGTGCTCGGCCGGGATTTCGGCGAGCAGTGCGGCCAGGGCCTCCCGGTCGGCGGTGTCGCAGGCGACGACGCGGGCCTGCGCGCCGAGGTCGGCGAGTTCCGCGCACAGGTCGGCGGCACCGGGTGCCTGCGGGCCGCGCCGGCTGGTGAGCAGCAGGTGACGGCGACCCTGCCGGGCGAAGTGCCGGGCCATCAGCGCGCCGAGCGTGCCGGTGCCACCGGTGATGAGGACGGTGCCCTCCGGGTCCGGCCGGGGCGGCAGGGTCAGGGCGATCTTGCCGATGTGCCGGGCCTGGCTGAGGAAGCGGAACGCCTCCGGCGCGCGGCGCAGGTCCCAGGTGCGCAGCGGCATCGGGCGCAGGTGCCCGGCCGCGAAGAGGGCCATCAGCTCGGTCCAGATGTCGCGGATCCGATCGCCGCCGGCCTCGATCAGGTCGAACGCCTGGTAGCCGACGCCGGGGTGCTGCGCGGCCACGGTGTCGGCGCGGCGGATGTCGGTCTTGCCCATCTCGACGAACCGTCCGCCCCTGGGCAGCAGCCGCAGCGACGCGTCAACGAACTCACCGGCCAGGGAGTCCAGGACCACGTCCACGCCGCGTCCACCGGTCGCCCCGAGGATGCGGTGCTCGAAGTCGAGGCTGCGCGTCGAGGCGATCCGGTCGTCGGTGAAGCCGTCGGCGCGCAGCACGTCCCACTTGGCGGGGCTGGCGGTGCCGAACACGTCGGCGCCGAAGTGCCGGGCGAGCTGGACCGCTGCCATCCCGACGCCGCCGGTCGCGGCGTGCACCAGCACCGACTGCCCGGCACGCAGGTGGCCGGCGTCGACCAGACCGTAGTACGCGGTGAGGAAGGCGACCGGCACCGTCGCGGCGACCGGGTACGACCAGTCGTCGGGCACCTTGGCGATCATGCGGTGGTCGGTGACGCCGATGGGGGCCATCGAGCCGGAGAAGAGACCCATCACCCGGTCGCCGACGGCGAACCCGTCCACACCCGGTCCCACCTCGACGATCTCACCGGCCGCCTCGTTGCCGAGGACCTGCTGGTCCGGGACCATGCCGAGGGTCAGCACCACGTCCCGGAAGTTCAGGCCGCTGGCGTGGATGCGGACGCGCACGTGTCCGTCCGGGAGGTCCCAGCCGATCTCCGGGCAGGGCAGCAGTTCCAGGTTGTCGAAGGTGCCGCGCTCCCGTACGTCGAGGCGCCACGGCTCGTCGGTGTCCGGCAGGACCAGGGCCGGGGTGGTCGCGGCGCGGGCCAGACGCAGCGCGTACGCGGTGCCGCCGCGCACCGCCACCTGCGGTTCCCCGGTGCCGATCGCGGCGACCAGTGCGGCCGCCGAGGCGGCATCACCGTCCAGGTCGGCCAGGTGCAGGCGGTCCGGGTTCTCCGCCTGAGCGGCGCGGACCAGACCCCAGAGGGGTGCGTGGACCAGGTCCTCGATCGGGTCCTCGGCACCTGTCGAGACGGCGCGGCGGGTCACCACCACGAGCCGGGCGTCCGGTCCGGTGAGCCAGTCCTGGAGCAGACCGAGGAAGGAGTGGGTGGCGGCAGTCGCGGCCGCGGCGACGGCACCCGCGGTGTCGCCCGGGCCGAACGGAGCCACGACCAGGTCGGGGCGTCGACTCGGGTCGCCGGCGAGATCGGCGTACGCCACGACGTCGTGTCCGGCCTCGGCGAGCGCTGCGGACACCCCGATCTCGTCGACGCCGAGGACAGCGACGAGGGCCGGAGCAGCGGCGGCGGGAAGGGTCAGCGGGGTCCAGTCGAGGCGGAACAGGGAGGTGCGGGCCGGGTCGTCGGCCGTCTCCAGGGCACCGGCGGCGAGCGGGCGCAGCACGAGGGAGGCGATCGACAGGACCGGGCTGCCGCTCTGGTCGGCGGCGAGCACCGACACCGTGTCCGGGCCCTGTGGCCGCAGCCGGACGCGCAGCATCTCCGCACCGGTGGCGAGCAGGTCGACGTCGGTCCAGGAGAACGGCAGCAGGCCTGCCTGTTCGGCGCCGGCCGGTTCGAGGGCCAGCCCGATCGGGTGCAGCGCCGCGTCGAGCAGCGCCGGGTGCAGCCCGTATGCGTCGGCGTCGGTTCCTCGGGGCAGGGCGACCTCGGCGTACACGTCGTCGCCGGAGCGCCAGATCGCCCGCAGCCCTTGGAAGGCCGGGCCGTAGCCGTAGCCTCGGGCTTCCAGGTCCGGGTAGAAGCCGTCCACCGCGACGGCCTGCGCGCCGGCCGGTGGCCAGACCGGGAGCGGTTCGGGTGCGTCCGGCCGGGTGGTGCTGAGCAGACCGGTGGCGTGTCGGGTCCACTGCTGTTCGGCGTCGGCGGTGTCCGGCCGGGCGTAGAGGGTGAACGCGCGGTCCGGTGCGTTTCCGGGGGCGTCGACCACGGCCTGCAACGCCAGACCGGTCTGGTCGGGGACGATGAGTGGCCGTTCCAGGGTGAGGTCGGCGACTGTCGGACAGCCGAGCTGGTCGCCGATCCGGATGGCCAGGTCGAGCAGTGCGGTGCCGGGGACCACCAGGCGGCCGGAGACGCGGTGGTCGGCGAGCCATGGGTGGGTGGTGAGCGAGAGCCGCCCGGCGACGATCGTGCCGTCGGCGCCGGCGAGTCCGAGGGCCGCTCCGAGGACCGGGTGGGTGACGGGGGCCAGGCCGAACGCGGAGGCGTCGCCGTGTGCCCGCGTGCTGGGGCGCGGCCAGAAGCGTTGGCGCTGGAAGGGGTAGGTGGGCAGTTCCACTGTCGGTGCTGCCGGGATGACTGTGGTCCAGTCGACGGGTGCGCCCTGGACCCACGCCTCGGCGAGGGCCCGCACGATCTGACCGGTGCCGCCCTCACCCCGGCGCAGCGTGCCTACCGTCGCCACGTTTACGGCGTCGGCGATCGCCCCGGTCAACACCGGGTGCGCGCTGACCTCGACGAATATCCGGTGCCCCGCCGTGTACGCGGCCCGCACCGCCAGGTCCAGACGTACCGGTTCACGGAGGTTGCGATACCAGTAGGCGGCGTCCATGACACCGCCGCCCTCCACCGTGGAGAACACCGGCACCGCGCCCGGCTGCGGATGCACCCCGTCCAGCAGACGGGCCAACTCCGCCTCCACCGGCTCGACCAGAGCACAATGCGACGCGTAGTCCACCTTCACCCGCCTGGCCCGCACCCCCGCCGCCTCCGCAGCGGCCAGGAACGCATCCAGGTCCGCACCCGCCACCACGACACTCGTCGGACCGTTGACCACCGCGACGCTCACACCCTCGGTCAACAACGGGGTGACCACATCCAGACCGGCGCTGACCGACACCATCCCACCACTGCCGGACAGAGCCAGCAAAGCCTTACTGCGCAACGCGACCACCTTCGCCGCGTCACTGAGCGACAGCACACCGGCGACACACGCCGCCGCGATCTCACCCTGCGAATGACCGATCACCGCGTCCGGGGTGACGCCCTTGGACCGCCACACCTCGGCCAGGGACACGTGCACCGCCCACAACACCGGCTGCACCACATCCACCCGCTCCAACGGATCATCCGACCGCAACACGTCCAGGAGGTTCCAGTCCACGAACGGCGCAAGGGCCGCCGCACACTCCGCGACCCGCGCCGCGAACACCGGCTCGGACTCCAACAACTCCGCAGCCATCCCCACCCACTGCGAACCCTGACCCGGGAAGACGAACACCACGCCCGCGTCCGGACGGGCCGCGCCGGACACCACTGAACCTGACGGCAGGCCCTCCCGGAGGGCGGCCAGTCCGGCTCGCTGATCGGGGCCGAGCACGACGGCGCGGTGGTCGAAGACGGCACGCGACGACAGCGACGACGCCACCGACGAGGCGTCCGCGTCCACGCCCGACAACCTGTCGGCCTGGTCGGCGACCGCCGCCGCGGTACGCCCCGACAACAACCAGGGCACGCCGGGATCCGCCGCTACCGACTCGGCCACCGGTACTGCCGGCGGCTCCTCGATGATCACGTGCGCGTTGGTGCCGGACATGCCGAACGACGACACCCCCGCCCGACGTGGGCGCTCCCCCGCCGGCCACGGCCGGGCGTCGGTGAGCAGCTCCACCGCACCGGCCGACCAGTCCACATCCGGCGTCGGCTCGTCCACGTGCAGGGTGCGCGGCATCGTCTCGTGCCGCATGGCGTGGACGACCTTGATGATCCCGGCGACACCGGCGGCGGCCTGCGCGTGGCCCATGTTCGACTTGATCGAGCCGAGCCACAGTGGCTGGTCGGCGGGGCGCTCCTGCCCGTACGTGGCGAGCAGTGCCTGCGCCTCGATCGGGTCACCGAGGGTGGTGCCGGTGCCGTGCGCCTCCACCAGGTCGACCTCGGCAGTGGAGAGTCCGGCGGCGGCGAGCGCCTGGAGGATCACACGTTCCTGGGCGGGTCCGTTGGGGGCGGTGAGTCCGTTCGAGGCGCCGTCGGAGTTGACAGCGGTGCCCCGTACCACGGCGAGCACCCGGTGGCCGTTGCGGACGGCGTCGGAGAGGCGCTCCACCAGCAGCATTCCCGCGCCCTCGGCCCAGCCGGTGCCGTCGGCCGCCGCGGCGAACGCCTTGCAGCGGCCGTCACCGGCGAGGCCGCCCTGCCGGGAGAACTCGACGAACGTGCCGGGGGTGGCCATGACGACGGCGCCGCCGGCCAGCGCGAGGGAACACTCACCGCGCCGCAGCGCCTGCGCGGCGAGGTGCAACGCGACGAGCGACGACGAGCAGGCCGTGTCGACGGTGACCGCCGGCCCTTCCAGGCCCAGCGCGTAGGCGACCCGTCCGGACGCCACGCTGGCCGCGTTGCCGGTGGCCAGGTAGCCGTCGAGGCCGTCGTCGGCCGCGCCCATCAGCAGTGTCGAGTAGTCGTGCGAGTTGGTGCCCGCGAACACACCGGTACGCGACCCGGACAGCGATGCGGGGTCGATGCCGGCGCGTTCGATCGCCTCCCACGACACCTCCAGCAGGAGCCGCTGTTGCGGGTCCATGGCCAGTGCCTCACGCGGGTTGATCCCGAAGAACGCGGCGTCGAAGTCGGCGACACCGTCGATGAAGCCACCCTGTGCGGTGTGCGAGGAGCCACGGTCGTCCGGGTCGCCGGCCAGGGCGGCGAGGTCCCAGCCTCGGTCCCCGGGCAGCTCGGAGACCACGTCGGCGCCGTCGGCGACGATCCGCCACAGGTCGGCCGGGGTGGTGATCCCGCCCGGGTACCGGCAGGCCATCCCGACGATCGCGATCGGCTCGCGGTCCGCGGCTTCGAGGTCGCGCACCTGGTCGCGGGTGCGCTGCAACTCGTTGATCACCTTTTTGAGGGATTCGCGCAGGCGTAGTTCGTCCGCCATCAGAACGCTCCTTGCTCGGGCCGGCGGGGGAAGGGGGTCCGGCGTTACAGACCGAGGTCGTTGTCGACCAGGTCAAACAACTCGTCGTCGGAGGCGTCGGCGAGGGCGTCCGGGACGCCGTCGGTGTCGGCCCCGCCGGTGTTCAGCTTCGCCAGCAGGCTCTGCAGGCGCAGGACGATGCGGGCTCGTCCGCTGTCGTCGACGTCGCGGCTGGTCAGCGCCAGTTCGAGCCGGTCGAGTTCGGCAGCGGTGGGCAGGACCGTCCCGGTGTCGGGCAGGAGCTCGTTCTTGAGGTACCGCGCGAGCACTGTCGCGGTGGGCCGATCGAAGACCAGCGTGGCGGGCAGTTTGAGGCCGGTCTCCCGGCTCAGGTGGTTGCGGACCTCGACAGCGGCGAGGGAGTCGAAGCCGAGTTCCCGGAACGCCCGCGTCGGCGGGATGCTGTCGACCGAGGAGTGGCCGAGCACCGTCGCCGCGGCGGTGCGTACCAGGTCGAGCAGGTGCTTTTCCCGGTCCTGCTCCGGCAGTGCGATGAGCTGGTCGCGTAGCGCGGCCACCGTGTCGGTGCCGCTCGCCGGGCCGTCGGCCTCCGCGCCCGCCAGCGCGTCGCGGGCCTCCGGCAGGTCGGCGAGCAGCCCGCTGCGGCGGGCCATGGTGTACGCCGGGGTGAACTTCGCCCAGTCGACGTCGGCGACAGTGGTGGTGGCGTCGGTTCCGGCGACCGCCCGGGCGAGGGCCGCGATGGCCGCCTCCGGGTCGAGTGGCAGCAGACCGCGTCGGCGAAGGCGTTCCTCGACGGCGGGATCGTCCGCCATGCCCGCCCCGGACCAGGGGCCCCAGGAGACGGCGGTGGCGGGGAGCCCGGTGGCGCGCCGGTGCTCGGCGAGGGCGTCCAGGTAGGCGTTGGCGGCCGCGTAACCGCTCTGCCCGCCGCTGCCCCAAATCCCGGCGATCGAGGAGAACAGCACGAACGCGTCCAGTTCGTGGCCGGCGAGCAGGTCGTCGAGGTGGGCTGCGCCGTCCACCTTGGCGCGGGTGACCGCCGCAAACTCTTCGGCGGTGCAGTCGTCGAGCGGGGTGGGGTGGTCGACCCCGGCCGCGTGCACGACGGCCCGCAGCGGTGTGGGGCCGGCGTGTACGTCGAGGAGCAGGTCGGCGACCGCGGACCGGTCGGTGACGTCGACCGGCGCGATGGTCACCCGGGCGCCGAGGCTCTGCAGTTCGGCGGAGAGCTCCGCGGCACCGGGCGCGGCTGTTCCGCGCCGGCTGGTCAGGACCAGGTGTTCCGCGCCGGACCGGGCGGCCCAGCGGGCGACGTGTGCTCCGAGACCACCCGTACCGCCGGTGATCAGGACGGTGCCGGCGGGCCGCCAGGAGGAGCCGTCGGTGTCGGTGGCGACGCGGACGAGGCGACGCCCGTGCGGACCGTTACGCCGGATCGCTACCTGGTCCTCGTTGCCGGCGGCGAGCACGGAGGCCAGGTCACCGGCGGTTCGCTCGTCGATCTGCTCGGGCAGGTCGACGAGCCCACCCCAGCGTCGGGGGTGGTCGAGTGCGACGGCCCGCCCGAAGCCCCAGACGGTCGCCTGGGACGGTCGGCGCAGCGGGTCGTCCCGGTCGACGGTGACGGCGCCTCGGGTGAGGCACCAGAGCGGTGCGCCGGTGCCGCCGCTGTCGCCGAGCGCCTGCAGCAGGCGCAGCGTCGACAGCGCGGGGTCACCTCCGTCGCTGTCGTGCAGGGCCTGGAGGGAGACGACACCGGCCAGGTCGGGGGTCTCCGAGACGATCTGCCAGAGCTGGTCGGTGAGCACGCCACGGTCGGTGGTGGTGTCGTCGACCGTCGTGGTGATGACCGTCGCGCCGTGCTCCTCCAGCGCGGTCTGGACCCATCGGGTGTCGTCGGTGGGCGACACCAGCAGCCAGGTGCCGCTGAGGGCCGGCGCGGGGTCGGACGGGAACGGCTTCCAGGTGACCCGGTACCGCCAGTTGCCGACGGTGTCGTGCTGCTTGCTCCGGTGCCGCCAGGTGGAGAGGACCGGCAGTGCGGCGTCGAGCACCTCGCGGGCGGCGCTGTCGAGGTCGCCGGCGATCAGGTCGAGGTCGGCGCGTTCGACGGCGTCCCAGAAGCGGACGTCGGCGGGGTGCGGGCCGGGTGCGGCGGGCCGCGTCGTGTCGGGCCAGTACCGCTCGTGCTGGAAGGAGTAGGTGGGCAGGTCGACGCGTCGCGCGCCGGGGTAGCAGGGCGTCCAGTCGACGGCGACGCCGCGCACGTAGGCCTGCGCGAGGGCGGTCAGCAGCGTGGTCGGTTGGTCCCGGTCGGAGCGTTGCACTGGTACGAACACCGCGTCGGTGACGCAGTCCGCGCCCATGGCCGAGAGGACCCCGTCGGGGCCGATCTCGATGAACGTGCTGACGCCGAGGGCTTCCAGGGTGGTGATGCCGTCGGCGAACCGGACCGCCTCGCGGACGTGCCGCACCCAGTAAGCGGCATCCTGGGTCTCGGCGACCTGCCCGGTCAGGTTGGACACGATCGGGATGCGCGGCGACTCGTAGGTCAGGGATGCCGCGACCGACGCGAACTCGGCCAGCATCGGCTCCATCAACACCGAGTGGAACGCGTGACTGACCCGCAACTGCTTCGACTTCTCGAAGTGCGCTGCCACCGCCGTCACCTCGTCGGCAGCACCGGACAGCACCACCGACCGGGGGCCGTTGATCGCGGCGACGGACACGCGGTCGGTCAGCAGCGGCACCACCTCGGCCTCGGTGGCCCGTACCGCGACCATCACCCCACCGGCCGGGAGGGCCTGCATGAGGCGGCCTCGGGCGGTGACCAGTCTGGCCGCGTCCGGAAGGGACAGCACCCCGGCGACGTGCGCGGCGGCGATCTCACCGATGGAGTGCCCCACCAGGTAGTCCGGCACGACACCGAACGACTCGACAAGCCGGAACAACGCGACCTCGACGGCGAACAACGCCGACTGCGTGTACACCGTCTGGTCCAGATCGTCGCCCTCGGCGATCACCTCCCGGACCGGCCGGTCCAGGTGAAGGTCCAACTCGGCGCAGACCGCGTCGAACGCCTCCGCGTACACCGGGAACGTCTCGGCCAGGGCCAGGCCCATGCCCGGGCGTTGCGAACCCTGGCCGGAGAAGACGAACGCGAGCGTGCCGTCGGAGGTCTCGCCGGTCACCAGACCGGCCGCCGCCTGACCGGCGGCTGCCGCCGCCAGGGCGTCGGCGTGCTGGGGGCTGAGCACCACGAGGCGTTCGGTCAGCGCGGCACGGGTGGTGACAAGCGAGTGCCCGACGTCGACAGGGTCCGGGGCGTTCTCGCCGGAGGCCCAGATCAACAGGCGGGCGGCCTGGTCGCGCAGCGCGGCGGGGCCACGCGCGGAGAGCGTCCAGGGCACGATGCCGGTCTGCGGTCGGCGGGGGGCCGGCTCGTCGCCGTCGGCTACGGCCGGCGGCTCCTCGATGATCACGTGGGCGTTGGTGCCGGACATGCCGAACGAGGAGATCGCGGCCCGGCGCGGGCGGTCGCCGGCCGGCCACGGCCGGGGTTCGGTGAGAAGTTCGACGGCGCCGGCGGACCAGTCCACGTGCGGGGTCGGCTCGTCGACGTGCAGGGTCCGGGGCAGGGTCTCGTGGCGCATGGCCTCGACCATCTTGATGATCCCGGCGACACCGGCGGCGGCCTGCGAGTGGCCGATGTTCGACTTGATCGACCCCAGCCAGAGCGGCCGGTCGGCGGGGCGGTCCTGACCGTAGGTGGCCAGCAGCGCCTGCGCCTCGATCGGGTCGCCCAGCTTGGTGCCGGTGCCGTGCGCCTCGACGGTGTCGACGTCGGCGGTCGTGAGATTGGCGGCCGCGAGCGCCGCCCGGATCACCCGCTGTTGGGCGGGCCCGTTCGGCGCGGTCAGGCCGTTGGAGGCGCCGTCCTGGTTGATGGCACTGCCGCGGACCAGGGCGAGGACCTGGTGACCGTTGCGTCGGGCGTCGGAGAGCCGCTCCACCAGCAGGACGCCGACGCCCTCGGCCCAGCCGGTGCCGTCGGCGGCGGCGGCGAACGACTTGCACCGGCCGTCGGCGGCCAGGCCACGCTGGCGGGAGAACTCGGTGAACGTGCCGGGCGTGGCCATCACGATCGCCCCACCGGCCAGGGCGAGGTCGCACTCGCCGGACCGCAGTGCCTGGGCGGCGAGGTGCAGTGCGACCAGTGACGAGGAGCAGGCGGTGTCCACCGATACGGACGGCCCTTCCAGACCCAGCGCGTAGGACACCCGACCGGAGATGACGCTGGCGGCGTTGCCGGTGGCCAGGTAGCCCTCCACCGCGTCCGGCGCCGCCATCAGCAGCGTCGGGTAGTCGTGGCTGTTGGTGCCGGTGAAGACACCGGTGTGGGTGCCGCGCAGTGCGGTCGGGTCGATGCCGGCGCGTTCCACCGCCTCCCAGGAGGTCTCCAGCAGCAGGCGTTGCTGCGGGTCCATGGCGAGCGCTTCGCGGGGCGAGATGCCGAAGAACCGGGCGTCGAAATCGGCGACGCCGTCGAGGAAACCGCCGGCTGCGGCGTACGAGGTGCCGCGCGCGTCGGGGTCGGCGTCGTAGAGGGCGTCGAGGTCCCAGCCACGGTCGTCGGGCAGGGCCGAAACGGCGTCGGTGCCGGTCTCGACCAGTCGCCACAGGTCCTCCGGCGAGCTGACCCCGCCGGGGTAGCGGCAGGCCATGCCGACGATGGCGATCGGCTCGGACGTCGTGGTCGTCGTCCGGGTCTGCGGGGTGGGGCTGTCGTCGGCGCCGAGCAGTGCGTGCAGGTGACCGGCGAGGGTGGCGGCGCTCGGGTAGTCGAAGACGATGCTGGAGGGCAGTTGCAGGCCGGTGGTGGTGACCAGTCGGTTGCGGAGTTCGACAGCGGTCAGGGAGTCGAAGCCGAGT
The DNA here is from genome assembly GCF_029626165.1 of Micromonospora sp. WMMD967. Lineage (NCBI taxonomy): Bacteria > Bacillati > Actinomycetota > Actinomycetes > Micromonosporales > Micromonosporaceae > Micromonospora > Micromonospora sp. WMMD967. Next base: position 4,182,064 of record NZ_JARUBK010000001.1, on the reverse strand, counting down.
TCGCGGAAGGGCCGGTCGACGCCGATGTCGGCGACGCTGCCCAACCCGAGCACCGCCACCGCCTCGGTGCGCACCACGTCCACCAGTCGCCTCGACCGCTCGGTGGCGCTCAACCCGTCCAGGAAGGTGCTCGGCGCGCTCGTCTGCTCCACCGGGGCGTACACCTCGTCCAACAACGGACGCGACCTCGCCGACGTGAACGACGCACCAAACCGGTCCCAGTCCACATCCGCGACGGTGACCGCCCGCTCCCCCGACTCCGCCACCTGAGCGAACGCCGCCATCGCCACCTGCGCCGACATCGGAGGCAACCCACGACGCCGCAACGGCCCGTCATCGCCCGCCGCCGTCACCATGCCACCGCCGGCCCACGGACCCCACGACAGCGCCGTACCGACCACACCCCGAGCCCGCCGGGCCGCGATCATCCCGTCCAGGAACGCGTTCGCCGCCGCGTACGCACCCTGACCACCACTGCCCCAGATCCCGGAGATCGACGAGAACACCACGAACGCATCGAGGTCGTCGTCAAGCAGTTCATCCAGGTGCACCGCGCCGGCGGTCTTGCCGGACACCACCTCGTCCCAGATCTCCGGAGTGATTTCGGTCAACACCGACGTCCGCTCCACACCGGCGGCGTGCACGACGGCTCGTACCGGGGCGTCCAGGCTCTGCACCAGTGCGTTGACCGCGTCCCGGTCCGCCATGTCGCAGGCGACGACCGTCGCCCGGGCGCCGGCTGCCTCGACGGCGGCAACGATGTCGGCGGCACCCTCGGCCTGTGGGCCGCGCCGTGACACCAGCACCAGGTGCTCGGCACCACGCTCGGCCGCCCACACCGCGACGCGGCCACCCAACGAACCCGTACCACCGGTCACCAACACCGTCCCCGACGGCGACCAACCCGGCTGCTCACCAGCCACCACCGCCGAACGGGTCAACCGCCGCACGTACACACCCGAGGACCGCACCGCGACCTGATCCTCAGCACCGAACCCACCGGCCAACACCCGCACCAACCGGGCACCGACGCGCGCGTCCCACACGGACGGAACGTCGACCAGGCCACCCCACAGGTGCAGCATCTCCAGGCCGACCACCCGGCCCAGTCCCCACACCGCCGACACCGCCGGCGACACCACATCCGCACGCCCCACCGACACCCCACCGGCCGTCACCACCCACAGCGGAGCGGTCACGTCGGCCCGGACGAGTTCCTGCACCAGGGCGAGGGTGGCGTGGGCGGGGTCGGTGAGCTCGGGGTCGAGGGCGAGGAGCGAGACGACACCGCTCAGGTCTGCCGGCAGGTCGGCGAGGACGGCGGCGAGGACTGCCCGGTCGGCGGTCGGGGCCAGTTCGACGCGGATGAGGTCGGCTCCGGCGTCGGCCAGTGTGGTGGCGATGCCGGTGTCGACGCCGGTGGGGCCGACGACCAGCCAGGGGCCGGTCAGCTCGGCCACGGCGTCTCCGGTCGCCGAGCGCCACTCGACGCGGTAGCGCCGGTCGTCGACAAGCTGGGCGTCCTGGCGCTTGCGATGCCATTGGGCCAGCGCGGGGAGCAGGTCGCTGGCGTTGTCCGGGGCGATGCCGAGGCGGTCCAGGTCGCCGTCCTCGATGGCGGCCCAGAAGTCGGCGTCGGGCACTGTGGTGCTGGTTGCGCCGCCGTCGACCCCGGCGAAGACGTCGGCCAGGGTGGCGCTCGGCCAGTAGTCACGGTGCCGGAAGGCGTAGGTGGGCAGGTCGACGAGGCTTCCACCGGGGTAGCACTGCGTCCAGTCCACCGGCACGCCGCGGACGAAGGCTCGGGCGAGGCCGGTGAGGAAGGTCGTCACCTGGTCGGGGGTTGCGCGTTGCAGGGGTACGAGCGCCGCCCCGGTCACGCAGTCCGCGCCCATGGCGGAGAGGACTCCGTCGGGGCCGATCTCCACGAAGGTGCTGACGCCGAGGCCTTTCAGTGTGGTGATGCCGTCGGCGAAGCGGACCGCCTCACGGACGTGCCGCACCCAGTAGTCGGCGTCCTGCGCCTCGGCGACCTGCCCGGTCACGTTCGACACGATCGGGATGCGCGGCGGGTGGTAGCTCAGCCCGCCGGCCACTCGGGAGAACGCGTCGAGCATCGGTTCCATCAGCGACGAGTGGAAAGCGTGGCTGACCCGCAGTCGCTTGGACTTCTCGAAGTGGGCGGCGACGGCTGCCACCGCGTCGCCGGCGCCGGACAGCACGACCGAGTGCGGCCCGTTGATCGCGGCGATGTCCACGCCCTCGGTCAGCAGTGGCCGTACCTCGGCTTCGGTGGCCCGTACGGCGACCATGACGCCGCCGGCGGGCAGTTCCTGCATCAGGCGGCCCCGGGCCGCGACCAGCGTTGCCGCGTCGGCCAGGGACATGACCCCGGCGATGTGCGCGGCGGCGATCTCGCCGATCGAGTGCCCGACCAGGTAGTCCGGGGTGACGCCGAACGACTCGACCAGGCGGTGGAGCGCGACCTCGTAGGCGAACAGCGCCGTCTGGGTGTAGAGGGTCTGGTCGAGGTCGGTGTTGTCGGTGATCACGTCACGCAGCGGGCGGTCCAGGTGGACGTCGAGTTCGGCGCAGGCCGCGTCGAACGCGTCGGCGAAGACCGGATAGGTCTCGGCCAGTTCCAGGCCCATGCCCGGGCGCTGTGATCCCTGGCCGGAGAAGACGAACGCGAGCTTGCCGTCGGAGACCTCACCGACGACCAGACCGGCCGAGGCGGTCCCGGCGGCGAGCGCGTCGAGGGCGTCACGGTGGTCGGCGCCGATCGACACGGCCCGGTACGGCAGGGCAGCGCGGTGCGCGGCGAGGGTGTGACCGACGTCGATCGTGGCGGTGGGGTGTTGGTCGAGGTGGTGGGTGAGTCGGGTGGCCTGTGCGCGTAGGGCGTCGTCGCTGCGCGCGGAGATGAGCCACGGCGTGATGGGGTGCGGCGCACCGACCGGCTGGTCGGTCGCGGCGTCGCTGGTGGGTGGTTCTTCGAGGATGAGGTGGGCGTTGGTGCCGGAGAATCCGAACGACGACACCCCGGCCCGGCGGACCCGGCCGGTCTGCGGCTGCCAGGGGCGGGGTTCGGTCAGCAGCTGCACCGCACCGGTGGTCCAGTCGACCTGCGGGGTGGGTTCGTCCACGTGCATCGTCGCCGGGAGCACCCCGTGCTTGAGCGCTTGGACCATCTTGATCACACCGGCGACGCCGGCGGCGGCCTGGGTGTGCCCGATGTTCGACTTCACCGACCCCAACCACAACGGCTCACCACCGTCACGGTCCTGCCCATAGGTGGCCAACAACGCCTGCGCCTCGATCGGATCACCCAACTTGGTGCCCGTGCCATGCGCCTCAACGACGTCCACATCACTCGCGGCCAATCCGGCGCTGCCCAACGCCGCGCGGATCACCCGCTGCTGCGACGGACCATTCGGCGCGGTCAGACCATTCGACGCACCATCCTGATTGACCGCACTACCCCGCACCACCGCCAACACCCGATGCCCATTGGCCACCGCATCCGACAGACGCTCCACCACCAGAACACCGACGCCCTCACCCCACGCCGTGCCATCCGCCCCCGCAGCGAAAGCCTTACACCTGCCATCACCGGCCAACCCCCGCTGCCGCGAAAACTCAATGAACGTCCCCGGCGTCGACATCACCGTCACACCAGACGCCAACGCCAAACCACACTCACCTGAGCGCAACGCCTGCACCGCCAAATGCAACGCCACCAACGACGACGAACACGCCGTATCCACAGTGACCGCAGGCCCCTCCACACCCAACACATACGAAACCCGACCCGACAACACACTCGCCGCGTTACCAGTCCCCAAGAAACCATCAGCCTCCCGCGGCACCGCCAACAACAACGTCGAATAATCCTGACCATTCGTCCCCGTGAAAACACCAACCGGAGAACCCCGCAACCCCAGCGGATCAACCCCCGCCGACTCCAACGCCTCCCACGACACCTCCAACAACAACCGCTGCTGCGGATCCATCGCCAACGCCTCCCGAGGCGACACCCCGAAAAACGACGCATCAAAACCCGCAACACCCCTCAAAAACCCACCAGCAGACACATACGACGTCCCAAACGACTCCCCATCACCGGCCAAACCCGCCAAATCCCAACCCCGATCCGACGGAAACTCCACCACCCCATCCCCACCCGACACCACAAAATCCCACAACTCATCCGGCGACCCCACACCACCAGGAAAACGACACGCCATACCCACAATCGCCACCGGCTCATCCACCACAACCGACGACGACACCACCTCCGAAACACCAGAAACCCCACCCAACAACGAACCCAGAAAACCCGCCAACACACCCGCCGACGGATAATCGAAGACGATGCTGGAGGGCAGTTGCAGGCCGGTCGTGGTGACCAGTCGGTTGCGTAGTTCGACTGCGGTCAGCGAGTCGAAGCCGAGTTCGCGGAAGGGGCGGTCGACGCCGATGTCGGCGACGCTGCCCAACCCGAGCACCGCCACCGCCTCGGTGCGCACCACGTCCACCAGACGCTTCGCGCGTTCGGTGGCGCTGAGCCCGTCCAGGAAGGTGCTCGGCGCGCTCGTCTGCTCCACCGGGGCGTACACCTCGTCCAACAACGGACGCGACCTCGCCGACGTGAACGACGCACCAAACCGGTCCCAGTCCACATCCGCGACGGTGACCGCCCGCTCCCCCGACTCCACCACCTGAGCGAACGCCGCCATCGCCACCTGCGCCGACATCGGCGGCAACCCCCGACGACGCAACTGTGCGTCATCACCAGCGGCAGCGACCATCCCACCGTCAGCCCACGGACCCCACGACACCGCCGTACCCACCACACCCCGAGCCCGCCGGGCCGCGATCAACCCGTCCAGGAACGCGTTCGCCGCCGCGTACGCACCCTGCCCACCACTGCCCCACACCCCGGAGATCGACGAGAACACCACGAACGCATCCAGGTCATCGCCCAGCAGTTCATCCAGGTGCACCGCGCCGGCGGTCTTGCCGTTGAACACCTCGTCCCACGTGTCGGGGGTGGTTTCGGTCAGCAGAGCGGAGCGCTCGACACCGGCGGCGTGCACCACGCCCCGGACCGGAGCGTCGAGTCCGTCGAGCAGGGCTCGCACCGCATCCCGGTCGCCCATGTCGCAGGCCGCGACGGTCACCCGGGCGCCGGCTGCCTCGACCGCAGCGACCACGTCGGCAGCTCCGGCGGCCTGCGGGCCGCGCCGAGACACCAGCACCAGGTGCTCGGCACCACGCTCGGCCGCCCACACCGCGACGCGGCCACCCAACGAACCCGTACCACCGGTCACCAACACCGTCCCCGACGGCGACCAACCCGGCTGCTCCCCAGCCACCACCGCCGAACGGGTCAACCGCCGCACGTACACACCCGAGGACCGCACCGCGACCTGATCCTCAGCACCGAACCCACCGGCCAACACCCGCACCAACCGCGCACCGACCCGCGCGTCCCACACGGACGGAACATCGACCAGACCACCCCACAGATGCGGCATCTCCAGGCCCACCACCCGACCCAGACCCCACACCGCCGACACCGCCGGCGACACCACATCCGCACGCCCCACCGACACCCCACCGGCCGTCACCACCCACAGCGGAGCGGTCACGTCCGCACCGGCGAACTGCTGGACCAGGGCGAGCAGGTCGGCTCCGTAGTCGGCCACGGCGACGATGCCCGCGATCGGTGCGGAGAGGTCGGTCAGGTCGGTCGCGTCGTGGGCGTGGAGCACGTCGGCGCCGGCCTCGGCGAGTGTGCTCGCGAGGAAACCGGCGAGGTTCTCGTCGGTGGGGTCGGCACCGACGATCAGCCAGCGGCCGTCGAGGGTGTCGGAGGCGGCACCGGTGACCGGACGCCAGGTGATCCGGTAGCGCCAGCCGTCGACGACGTCGGCGTCCTGACGCTTGCGACGCCATTCGGCCAGCGCCGGCAGCAGGTCACCGGTGCTGTCCGCGGTGATGCCCAGTCGCGCCAGGTCGCCGTCCTCGACGGCGGCCCAGAACTCGGCGTCGGCCGGCTCGCCAGCGGTGACCGGCTCCGGAACGCTCGGCCAGTAACGCTCGTGCTGGAAGGCGTAGGTCGGCAGGTCGATCAACCGCCCGCCGCTCAGGCACTGCGTCCAGTCGACAGCGACGCCGCGCACGTAGGCCTGCGCGAGGGCGGTCAGCAGCGTGGTCGGCTGGTCCCGGTCAGAGCGTTGCACTGGTACGAACACCGCGTCGCTGACGCAGTCCGCCCCCATCGCGGACAAAACACCGTCGGGGCCGATCTCGATGAACGTGCTGACACCGAGGGCTTCCAGTGTGGTGATGCCGTCAGCGAAGCGGACCGCCTCGCGGACGTGCCGCACCCAGTAGCCGGCGTCCTGCGCCTCGGCGACCTGCCCGGTCACGTTCGACACGATCGGAATGCGCGGCGTCTCGTAGGTCAGCGTTGCCGCTACCGACGCGAATTCGGCCAGCATCGGCTCCATCAACACCGAGTGGAACGCGTGGCTGACCCGCAGCCGCTTCGACTTTCCGAAGTTCGCCGCGACAGCCGCCACCTCGTCGGCCACTCCGGAGAGCACGACCGACCGAGGCCCGTTGATCGCCGCGATGCTCACGCCGCCGGTGAGCAACGGCAGCACCTCGGCCTCGGTGGCCCGCACGGCGACCATGACCCCACCGGCCGGGAGTGCCTGCATCAGGCGACCCCGGGCGGTGACCAGCGTCGCCGCATCGGACAGGGACAGGACCCCGGCGACGTGCGCGGCGGCGATCTCACCGATCGAGTGCCCGACCAGGTAGTTCGGTCTGACCCCGAACGACTCGACCAGGCGGAACAACGCCACCTCGACGGCGAACAACGCGGCCTGCGTGTAGAGCGTCTGGTCCAGGGCTTTCGCGTCGTCCGCAATCACGTCCCGGATCGGCCGGTCGAGATGACGGTCCAGCTCGGCGCAGACCGCGTCGAACGCCTCCGCGTACACCGGGAACGTGGCGTAGAGGTCCAGGCCCATGCCGGGCCGTTGCGAGCCCTGGCCGGAGAAGACGAAAGCGGTACGCCCACCCTGCGCGGTGCCGGTGACCAGTCCGGGACCGGTCGTCCCGGCTGCGAGGGCAGTCAGCGCGGCCTGCCGATCCGTACCGAGGACGACGGCCCGGTGGGCGAGGGTGGCGCGAGCGGCCAACGAACGCCCGACGTCTGCCGGGTCGGTGTCGGGCCGCTCGTCGAGGTGGTGGGTGAGTCGGGCGGCCTGTGCGCGCAGGGCCTCGTCGCTGCGCGCGGAGATCAACCACGGCACCACCGAAGGTGCGCCGGCCAGTTGCTCGGGTTCGACGACCGGGGGCTCTTCCAGGATCAGGTGGGCGTTGGTGCCGGAGAATCCGAACGACGACACCCCAGCACGCCGGACCCGGCCGGTCTGCGGCTGCCAGGGGCGGGGTTCGGTCAGCAGCTGCACCGCACCGGTGGTCCAGTCGACCTGCGGGGTGGGTTCGTCCACGTGCATCGTCGCCGGGAGCACGCCGTGCTTGAGCGCTTGGACCATCTTGATCACACCGGCGACGCCGGCGGCGGCCTGGGTGTGCCCGATGTTCGACTTCACCGACCCCAACCACAACGGCTCACCACCGTCACGGTCCTGCCCATAGGTGGCCAACAACGCCTGCGCCTCGATCGGATCACCCAACTTGGTGCCCGTGCCATGCGCCTCAACGACGTCCACATCACTCGCGGCCAATCCGGCGCTGCCCAACGCCGCGCGGATCACCCGCTGCTGCGACGGACCATTCGGCGCGGTCAGACCATTCGACGCACCATCCTGATTGACCGCACTACCCCGCACCACCGCCAACACCCGATGCCCATTGGCCACCGCATCCGACAGACGCTCCACCACCAGAACACCGACGCCCTCACCCCACGCCGTGCCATCCGCCCCCGCAGCGAAAGCCTTACACCTGCCATCACCGGCCAACCCCCGCTGCCGGGAAAACTCAATGAACGTCCCCGGCGTCGACATCACCGTCACACCAGACGCCAACGCCAAACCACACTCACCTGAGCGCAACGCCTGCACCGCCAAATGCAACGCCACCAACGACGACGAACACGCCGTATCCACAGTGACCGCAGGCCCCTCCACACCCAACACATACGAAACCCGACCCGACAACACACTCGCCGCGTTACCAGTCCCCAAGAAACCATCAGCCTCCCGCGGCACCGCCAACAACAACGTCGAATAATCCTGACCATTCGTCCCCGTGAAAACACCAACCGGAGAACCCCGCAACCCCAGCGGATCAACCCCCGCCGACTCCAACGCCTCCCACGACACCTCCAACAACAACCGCTGCTGCGGATCCATCGCCAACGCCTCCCGAGGCGACACCCCGAAAAACGACGCATCAAAACCCGCAACACCCCTCAAAAACCCACCAGCAGACACATACGACGTCCCAAACGACTCCCCATCACCGGCCAAACCCGCCAAATCCCAACCCCGATCCGACGGAAACTCCACCACCCCATCCCCACCCGACACCACAAAATCCCACAACTCATCCGGCGACCCCACACCACCAGGAAAACGACACGCCATACCCACAATCGCCACCGGCTCATCCACCAGATGACTCGAAGATGGCGCTGCCGCCGGCACACTTTCCAATCCACCCAACAACGAACCCAGAAAACCCGCCAACACACCCGCCGACGGATAATCAAAAACAACACTCGACGGCAGTTGCAGACCCGTCACCACATTCAACCGATTACGCAACTCCACAGCCGTCAACGAGTCGAAGCCGAGTTCCTTGAACGGTTGGTCGGCGTCGATCAGACCGGCGCCGGTGTGCCCGAGGACGGCGGCCGCACTGGTGACCACCAGGTCGAGCAGTTCGCGGGAGCGCTCCTCGGCGCTCATCGCGGCGTACCGGCCGGCGGCTGGCGCGGCCGGCGTGGAGTCGGTGGCCTGGAGGCGAATGTGGTCGGGCAGCGCGCTGACCAGCGGACGGACGCGGGCGGACGCGTACATCGGAAGGAAGCGGTCCCAGTCGACGTCGGCGATGGTCACGCTGGTCTCGTCGCGGTCGAGGACCGACTGGAGGCCGGAGAGGGCGAGTTCCGGGTCGACGGTGAGCAGGCCACGCTTGCGCAGCTGCTCGGTGATCTCCGGGTCGTCGGCCATGCCCGCACCGGCCCAGACGCCCCAGGCGATCGAGGTGGCCGCGCGACCACGGGCGCGACGCCACTCGGCGAACGCGTCGAGGAAGGCGTTGCCGGCCGAGTACGCGGCCTGCCCGCCGCTGCCCCAGACACCGGAGATGGAGGAGAACAGGACGAAGGTGCGGGGCTCGTCGCCGAGCGCGGCGTCGAGGTTGATCGCGCCGGCGACCTTGGCGGCCAGGACGGCGTCGAGGTCGGCGGCGGTGGCGGTGTCCAGGTCGGTGTGGTGGTCGACGCCGGCGGCGTGCACGACGGTGTCGATCCGCTCGCCGGCTTCCCGTAGGTGCTGGACGAGTCGGTTCACCTCGTCCGGGTCGGCGACGTCGCAGGCGCTGACCGTCACCCGGGCCCCGTGGCGTCGCACCTCGGCGGCCACCACGTCGGCGTCGGGCGCGTGGAGACCGCGGCGGCTGACCAGGACGACGTGTTCGGCGCCGCGGACGGCGACCCAGCTCGCCACCCTGGCGCCGAGGCCACCGGTTCCGCCGGTGATCAGCACGGTGCCGCGCGGCAGCCACGCGTCGCGGGGTGCGGCCTCGGTGTGTGGTTGACGCAGCAGCCGGCGTACGTAGGTGCCGGATCCGCGTACCGCGATCTCGTCCTCGCCGCTGCCGTGCAGCGCGGCGACCACCCGGTCGGCGGCGCGCTGGTCCAGCTTCTCCGGCAGGTCGACGAGGCCACCCCAGAGGTGGGGGCGTTCCAGGCCGAGGACCCGGCCGAGGCCCCAGGCGAGGGCCTGGCGGGGCGCGTCGAGGCGGTCCGCGCGGCCGGTGGCGACGGCGCCCCGGGTGGCGGCCCACAGTGGTGCTTCGAGGCCCGCGTCGGCGCAGGCCTGCGCGACGGTCAGGAGGGTGGCCGCCGGGTCGAGCGCGGGGTCCAGGGCGAGTAGCGACAGGATGCCGTCGGTGGGGCCGGCGGCGCGCAGTCGGTCGGCGATAGCGGTGCGCTCGGGGGTCACGGTGAGCACTGTGGCGTCGCCGAGTGCGGACAGGAGCGCCGTGGTGCCGTCGACGTCCGCGCTGGTCAGCACGGTCCATCGGCCGGTCGCCGGGGTGTGGGTTGTGCCGGTCGACGGCTCCCAGCCGATCCGGTAGCGCAGGGTGTCGAGCACCGCGTGGGTGTGCCGGCGTCGCCGCCACGCGGAGAACGCCGGCAACAGGGTTTCGAGGGTTTCGCGGTCCTCGTCCGAGCCGAGGCCGAGGGTTTCGGCGAGGAACGCGGTGTCCTGGCGCTCGATCGCCGACCAGAAGTGCCCGTCGGCCGGGTCGCCGGCCGTCTCGACCCGCTCCGTGGGCGGCGAGGTGAGCCAGTACTGCTGCCGTTGGAAGGCGTAGGTGGGTAGGTCGACGAGACGCCCGCCGCTCAGGCAGGGCGTCCAGTCCACGGCGACGCCACGCACGAAGGCCTGCGCGAGAGCGGCAAGCAGCGTGGTCGGTTGGTCGCGGTCAGAGCGTTGCACTGGTACGAACACCGCGTCGCCGACGCAGTCCGCGCCCATCGCGGAGAGGACGCCGTCGGGGCCGATCTCCACGAACGTGCTGACACCGAGGCCTTCCAGTGCGGTGATGCCATCGGCGAAGCGCACCGCCTCACGGACGTGCCGCACCCAGTAGCCGGCGTCCTGCGCCTCGGCGACCTGCCCGGTCAGGTTGGACACGATCGGGATGCGCGGCGCCTCGTAGGTGAGGGTTGCGGCGACCGACGCGAACTCGGCCAGCATCGGCTCCATCAACACCGAGTGGAACGCGTGACTGACCCGCAACTGCTTCGACTTGAAACTCGCAGCCACGGCCGCCACCTCGTCAGCGGCACCAGACAGCACCACCGAGCGGGGGCCGTTGATCGCCGCGACGGACACCCCGTCGGTCAACAGCGGCAGCACCTCGGCCTCGGTTGCCCGCACCGCGACCATCACGCCCCCGGCCGGCAACGCCTGCATCAACCGGCCCCGCGCGGTGACCAGCGTCGCCGCATCAGCCAGGGACAACACCCCCGCCACGTGCGCGGCGGCGATCTCCCCGATGGAGTGCCCCACCAGGAAGTCCGGTGTGACACCGAACGACTCGACCAGACGGAACAACGCGACCTCGACGGCGAACAACGCCGACTGCGTGTACACCGTCTGATCCAGATCGTCGCCCTCGGCGATCACCTCCCGGACCGGCCGGTCCAGGTGAAGGTCCAACTCGACGCAGACCGCGTCGAACGCCTCCGCGTACACCGGGAAGGCCTCGGCCAGAGCCAGGCCCATGCCCTGCCGCTGCGAACCCTGACCGGAGAACACGAACGCCGTCTTGCCGCGCACCACCGAACCGGTGACCGGGCCGGGCTCACCGGCGGCGACCGCCGCCAGCTCGTCACGCCCGAAGACGACCGCCCGATGCGCGTGCGTCGACCGCGACGACACCAGCGAGAAGCCGACGTCCACCGGGTCGGCGTCCACCGGAATCAGCCGGGCGGCCTGCCCGCGTAACGCCTCCGGTGACCGGGCGGAGAGCACCCACGGCACCGGGGCGGACGCCACTGTCTCGCTCTGGGGTGGCTCCTCGGCGGTCGGTGGTTCCTCGATGATGACGTGCGCGTTCGTGCCGGAGACCCCGAACGACGACACGCCGGCGCGGCGCGGCCGGTCCTCGGCGTCCGGCCACGGCCGGGCCTCGGTGAGCAGTTCCACGGCGCCCGCCGACCAGTCCACCTGCGGCGTCGGCTCGTCCACGTGCAGCGTTCGCGGCATGGTGCCGTGCCGCATCGCCATCAGCATCTTGATGATCCCGGCGACCCCGGCGGCGGCCTGGGTGTGCCCGATGTTCGACTTGATCGACCCGAGCCACAGCGGCTGGTCGGCGGACCGGTCCTGCCCGTAGGTGGCCAGCAGCGCCTGCGCCTCGATCGGGTCGCCCAGGGTGGTGCCGGTGCCGTGGGCCTCGACGAGGTCGACGTGCTCGGCGGGAACCCGGGCGTTGGCCAGGGCGCTGCGGATGACCCGTTGCTGGGCCGGGCCGTTCGGGGCGGTGAGGGCGCTGCTGGCACCGTCCTGGTTGACCGCGGTGCCGCGCACCACGCCGAGGACGCGGTGACCGTTGCGGACCGCGTCGGAGAGCCGTTCCAGGAGCAGCATGCCGGCGCCCTCGGCCCAACCGGTGCCGTCGGCGGCGGCGGCGAACGACTTGCACCGCCCGTTGGTGGAGAGTCCCCGCTGCTTGCTGAAGTCGACGAAGACGACAGGGGTGGCCATCACGGCGACGCCGCCGGCCAGGGCGAGGGAGCACTCACCCTGACGGAGCGACTGGACGGCCAGGTGCAGGGCGACGAGCGACGACGAGCAGGCGGTGTCCACGGTGACCGCGGGCCCCTCCAACCCCAGGGTGTACGCGACCCGCCCGGAGGCGACGCTGCCGGAGTTGCCGGTGCCCAGGTAGCCGGCGACGTCGTCCGGGATGCTGGTCAGGTTGACCGCGTAGTCGTGGTACATGACACCGGCGAACACCCCGGTGCGGCTGCCCCGCAACCGGGTGGGGTCGATTCCGGCCCGTTCGAAGGTCTCCCAGGACGTCTCCAGCAGCAGGCGCTGCTGCGGGTCCATGGCGATCGCCTCGCGGGGTGAGATGCCGAAGAAGGCCGGGTCGAACTGGCCCGCCTCGTGCAGGAAGCCACCCTCGTGGGTGTACGACGTCCCGGGGTGGTCGGGGTCGGGGTGGTAGAGCGACTCCAGGTCCCAGCCACGGTCGACGGGGAACTCGGTGATGCCGTCCCGCTCGTCGGCGACCAGGCGCCACAGATCCTCGGGGGTCTCCACGCCGCCGGGGTAGCGGCAGGCCATGCCGATGATCGCGACCGGCTCACGGTCGCGCTCCTCCATCTCGCGCAACCGCTGACGGGTGTCGCGCAGGTCGCTGGTGGCGCGCTTGAGGTAATCCAGGAGCTTGGCTTCGTCGGCCATCAGAACGTCACTCCCCGTCGGTGTTCCATGCGGTCAGGCAATGCCGAGTTCGTCGTCGAGGAGGTCGAACAACTCCTCGGCGGTGGCGCCGTGCAGGGTGCTGCTGTCGTGTGCCGGGTTCGCGCCGGTCCAGGTGTCGAGCAGGCTGCGGAGCCGGCCGGCGACCTTGGCCCGGTCCGGGTCGTCGGCGCTGACGGCGGCCAGGCCCGCTTCGAGGCGGTCCAGTTCGCCGAGCACCGACAGGGCGGACGAGGCCCGTTCGTCGAGCAGTTCGTCCTGGAGGTAGCGGGCGAGCGCCCCGGGCGTCGGCTGGTCGAAGACGATCGTGGCGGGCAGCCGTAGGCCGGTGGCGGCGGCGAGCCGGTTGCGCAGGTCGACGGCGGCGAGCGAGTCGAGGCCGCACTCGACGAGACCCCGGTCGGGCTGGATGGCGTCGGCGGAGGCGTGGCCGAGGACGGCAGCGACCTGGCTCTGCACCATCTCCAGCAGAATCCGCGGCCGGTCGGCGGGTGCGGTGGCGACGAGTCGCCGCTTGAGCGCCTCGGCCGGGTCGCCGCCGTCGGTGCTGTTCTCGGCGACCCTCCGGGCGGGGCGACGGACCAGGCCGCGCAGCAGCGGCGGCACCGGGCCGTTGCCGGCGACGGCGGCCGGCCGTAGTCCGATCGGCAGGACGACGGGGTTGTCGACGCCCACCGCCGCGTCGAACGCGGCCAGCCCGGTCTCGGCGGTGAACGGGGTGATGCCGAAGCTGGTCATCCGGCTGATGTCGGCGTCACTGAGCTGTCCGGCCATCCCGCCGCCGACCGCCCACGGCCCCCAGGCCAGGGAGATCGCGGCGAGGCCGTGGTGGCGGCGGTGCCGGGCGAGGGCGTCGAGGTAGGCGTTGGCCGCGGCGTAGTTGCCCTGCCCGGGGCCGCCGAAGCTGCCGGCCGAGGAGGAGAACAGGACGAACGCGGTCAGGTCCCGGTCCCTGGTGAGCTGGTGCAGGTTGCGGGCGGCGTCGGCCTTGGCGGCCAGGACCGTGGCGATCCGCTGCGGGGTCAGTGAGGCGAGGACACCGTCGTCGACGATGCCGGCGGCGTGGACCACCGCGGTGAGCGGGTGTTCGGCGGGGACGCCGGTGAGGGTGTGGGCGAGCTGGTCGGCGTCGGCGGCGTCGCAGGCCGCCACCGTGACGCTCGCACCGAGTGCGGTCAGCCGCGCGGTCAGGTCCTCGACGCCGGGCGCGTCCGGTCCGCGACGACTGGTCAGCAGCAGGTGTCGTACCCCGTGGTTGGTGACCAGGTGTCCGGCCAGCAGGCCGCCGAGAGCGCCGGTGCCTCCGGTGACCAGGACCGTGCCGTCCGGGTCGATGTCCAGGCCGGTCGGCGCGGCGGCGGCCCGGGCGAGCCGGGGCGCGTAGGCGCTGCCGTCGCGGACCGCCAGTTGCGGTTCGCCGCTGGCGAGGACTCCGGGCAGGCTGGCCGCGGAGAGCGGCGAGTCGTCCACGTCGGCGAGCACGATCCGGTCCGGGTCCTCGGACTGCGCGGAGCGGATCAGGCCCCAGGCGGCGGCGTGCGCCAGGTCGGGGGCGTCGGCGGCGGGGGCCGGTTCGACAGCGCCGCGGCTGAGCAGGATCAGGCGGGCCCCGGCGAAGTCCGGGTCGGCGAGCCAGCGTTGGGCGAGGGCCAGCCAGGCGTCGACCGTCGGGCCGGGGGCGTCGCCGCCGGGCCGGGCCGGCACGAAGACCAGCTCGGGTACGGCTCCGGAGGCGGCCAGCGCGTCCAGGTCCGGGTAGTCGTCCACGAGGGATCCCACGGCGGCTGCCGCGTCGGCCACGAACGGGTCGGGTGCGCCGATGACGGCGTACCGGCCACCGGTGGGGGCGATCTGCGGCTCGACGGGTGTCCAGTCGACGGTGAACAGTGGGGCCTCGTCGGCCGGCTGCCGCAGCTGGGTGACCGAGACCGGGCGCAGCACCAGCTTGCCGACGGTGGCGACCGGTTGTCCGGTCTGGTCGGCGAGGTCGATGCGGACCCCGTCGTCGCCGTTGGGTGTGATCCGTACCCGGGCTGCGGCGGCGCCGGTGGCGTGCACGCTGATGCCGGTCCAGGAGAACGGCATCCGACTCTGGGTCGGGCTCAGTCCCTGCTGCGCCTCGGCTGCGGTGGCGAGGCCCATGGCGTGGGTGGCGGCGTCGAGCAGCGCCGGGTGTACGCCGTAGCGGGCGGCTTCGGTGGCGGTCGGCTCGGCCAGGGCGACCTCGGCGTAGGTCTCCTCGCCGCGTTGCCAGGCCGCGCGCAGGCCCTGGAAGGCCGGGCCGTACCCGTATCCGAGCTGGGGCAGGAACTCGTAGAGGAAGTCGACGTCGATCGGGGTGGCGTCGGCGGGCGGCCAGGTCTCGTCCGGGTCGGGTTCGGTGACCGGCGTGGAGGACGCGATGCCGGCGGCGTGTCGGGTCCACGGGCTGTCGTCGTCGCGGTCCGGGCGGGAGTGGACGCTGAGGGCGCGGCGTCCGTCGGCGTCGGCCGGGCCGACGCGTACCTGCAACCGGGTCCCGACGCCGTCGGGGACGACGAGTGGTGCTTCCAGCGTGAGTTCCTCGACCTGGCCGCAGCCGACGTGGTCGGCGGCGTGCGCGGCCATCTCGACGAACGCGGTGCCGGGCAGGATCGCGGTGCCGAGCACCGTGTGGTCGGTGAGCCAGGGTTGCCGGGCGGTGGCCAGACGACCGGTGAACAGCACCTCACCGGTGTCGGCGAGCGTGGTGGCGGTGTGCAGCAGCGGGTGGCCGGTGTTGCTGGACGCGGCGTCGGCCGGGTCCGGGTGCAGCCAGTAAAGCTGGTGCTGGAAGGTGTACGTGGGGAGCGGGACGCGGCGGGCGTCGGCGCCGGCGTAGACGGCGGCCCAGTCGGGGTCGGCGCCTCTGGTCTGCAACCGGGCGAGCGCGGTGAGGACGGTGACCGGTTCCGGGTGCCCGCCGCGCAGGGCGGCCACGGCGATCGCCGCGCGTCCGCTCTGGTCGGCGAGTGTCTCCTCGGCCATCGCGGCGAGCACCGGGTCCGGGCCGAGTTCGAGCAGCGTACGGACGTGGTGCCGGTGGAGTTCGAGGACGGCGTCGGCGAAGCGGACGGTGTCCCGGGCGTGCCGTACCCAGTAGTCCGGCGAGGTGAGTTCGGCAGTGGTCGCGACGCGGCCGGTCAGGGTGGAGACGATCGGGATCTGCGGCGGCCGGTAGGTCACCGCGGTCGCGGCCCGCCGGAACTCGGCGAGCATCGGGTCCAGGTGCGGCGAGTGGAAGGCGTGGCTGACCTGGAGTCGCCTGGTGCGCCGCCCGGCGTCGCGCCAGTACGCGACGACCTGCTCGACCGATGACTCGTCTCCGGAGACCACAGTGGAGGACGGTCCGTTGACGGCGGCGACGGTGATCCGGCCGTCCACCCTGTCGAGCGAGGCGAGCACCTCCGCCTCGTCGGCCTGGACGGCGGCCATCGCGCCGCCGTCGGGCAGCGCCTGCATGAGCCGGCCACGGGCTGCCACCAGGGCGGCCGCGTCGGCCAGGTCGAGCACGCCGGCCACGTGGGCGGCGCTCAGCTCGCCGATCGAGTGCCCGGCGAGGTAGTCCGGGACGATGCCCCAGTGCGCGAACAGCCGGAACAGGGCCACCTCGACGGCGAAGAGCGCCGGTTGGGTGTACTCGGTGCGGTCCAGCAGGTCGGCGTGTGCCGGGTCGAGGACGACGTCGCGGATCGGCCGGTCGAGGTGGGTGTCCAGGTGGGCGCAGACCGCGTCGAACGCGTCGGCGTAGACCGGGTAGGCGTCGTACAGCTCCCGGCCCATCTCGGGCCGCTGGCTGCCCTGCCCGGTGAAGAGCACTGCGGTGCGCCCGTCGGCGGTGACGTCGGTGGTGAGGGTGGGAGCCGTGGTGTCGTCGCGCAGGGCGGTGAGGCTCAGGCGTACCTCGTCGAGGTCGGTCGCGACGATCGCCGCGCGGTGTTCGAGGGCCGCCCGGGTCGTGGCGAGGGACCAGCCGAGGTCGGTGAGGCCTGCGGCGGGATCCTCGCCGAGGTGGTCGAGCAGTGCCGCCGCCTGCGCCCGCAGGGCGGGTGCGGTCGTGGCGGAGACCACCACGGGCACGGCGGGGAGCTGACCACCGCCGGTCGGCGGGACCGGGGCCGGGGCGGTCGGTTGTTCCAGGATGACGTGGGCGTTGGTGCCGCTCACGCCGAACGACGAGACGGCGCCCCGCCGGGGACGGCCGGTGTCCGGCCAGTCGCGGGGCTCGGTGAGCAGCTGGACGGTGCCGGCGGACCAGTCGACGTGGGGTGACGGCTCGTCGGCGTGCAGGGTGCGGGGCAGCACTCCGGCCTGGAGCGCGAGGACGGTCTTGATGACGCCGCTGACGCCCGACGCGGCCTGGGTGTGGCCGATGTTGGATTTCAGCGAGCCCAACCACAGCGGGTCGGTCCCGTCGCGGCCGGAACCGTAGGCGGCGATGACCGCCTGCGCCTCGATCGGGTCGCCGAGGACGGTGCCGGTGCCGTGCGCCTCGACCACGTCGACGTCGGCCGGGGTGAGTCCGGCGTCGGCGAGGGCGGCCCGGATGACCCGCTGCTGGGCGGGGCCGCTCGGGGCGGACAGGCCGTTGGAGGCGCCGTCCTGATTGACGGCGCTGCCCCGGATCACAGCGAGGACCTGGTGGCCGTTGGCCTCGGCGTCACGGAGCCGTTCGACGACCAGGACGCTGACCCCCTCGGCCCAGCCGGTGCCGTCGGCGTCGGCGCCGAAGGCCTTGCACCGGCCGTCGGCGGCGAGGCCTCGTTGCCGGCTGAACTCGACGAAGACCATCGGGTTGCCGATCACCGCGACGCCGCCGGCCAGGGCGAGGTCACATTCGCCCCGGCGCAGCGACTGGGCGGCCAGGTGCAGGGCCACCAGCGACGACGAGCAGGCGGTGTCGACGGTCAGCGCCGGACCTTCGAGGCCGAGGGCATACGAGATGCGGCCGGAAATGACAGCTGTGGCGGTGCCGGTGAGCAGGTAGCCCTCGGTGCCCTCGGGGGCGTTCTGGACACCGGCCCCGTAGCCCTGGCTGGACGCGCCGACGAACACGCCGGTCCGGCTGCCGCGCAGCGCGTGCGGGTCGATGCCGGCCCTTTCGAAGCCCTCCCAGGCGGTCTCCAACAGGAGCCGCTGCTGGGGGTCGGTGGCGAGCGCCTCGCGTGGGGAGATGCCGAAGAACGCGGCGTCGAACTCGGCGGCGTCGTGCAGGAAACCGCCGGAGCGGGTGTAGCTGGTGCCCGGGTGGTCCGGGTCGGGGTGGTAGAGGGCGTCGACGTCCCAGCCCCGGTCGGCCGGGAAGTCGCCGATCGCGTCCCGACCGTCGAGGACCAGCTGCCACAGGTCGTCCGGAGTACGCACGCCGCCGGGCAGGCGGCAGCTCATCGCCACGATGGCGACCGGCTCGTCGGTGCCGGCGGTGGCCGTGGCGGGGCTCGCCGACGGGGCCGGTGCCGTGCCGGCCACCTCGTCGCGCAGCAGCCTGGCGATGGCGTGGGCGTTCGGGTGGTCGAAGGCGAGGGTGGTGGGCAGTCGCAGGCCGGTCGCGGCGCAGAGCCGGTTGCGGAACTCGACGGCCGACAGGGAGTCGAAGCCGAGGTCGCGAAGTGCCCGGTCCGGGGTGACGGCGGAGGCGTCGGCGTGGCCGAGCACCGCGGCGGCCTCGGCGCGGACCAGGTCGACCAGGAACGTGTCCCGTTCGCCGGGGATCATGCCGTCGAGTTGCGCACGCAGCCCCGCCGCCTGGCTGTCGTCGTCGGGGGCCGCGTTGGTCAGTGCGGTGCGGGCGTCGTCCAGGTCGGCGAGCAGGGCGCTGGGCCGTCCGACGGTGAACGACGGGGCGAACCGGTCCCAGCGCACGTCGGCGACCGTGACGGTGGCCTCGCCGAGCGCGACCGCCTGGGCCAGGGCGACGGTGGTCTGCTCGGGTGGCATCGGCGGCAGGCCACGGCGCAGCAGGTGGTCGGCGGTCTCCTGTTTGGTGGCCATCCCGCCGCCGCCCCACGCGCCCCAGGACACCGCTGTCGCCGCGCAGCCGCGGGCCTTACGGGCCTCGGCGAGCGCGTCCAGGTAGGCGTTGCCGGCCGCGTACGCGATCTGCCCGCCGCTGCCCCAGGTGCCGGCGACCGAGGAGAACAACACGAACGCGTCGAGGTCGTCGGGCTCGCCGAAGAGCCGGTCCAGGTTCGCCGCGCCGGTGACCTTGGCGTCGAGCACGTGGGCGAACTCGTCGGCGGTGACGTCGGCGATCGGCGTGTGCTGGGCGACACCGGCGGTGTGGATGACCGCGCGGATCGGGTCACCGGCGTCGGCGCACTGCCGTACCAGTGCGGTGATCGCGTCGAGGTCGGCGACGTCGCAGGCGGCGACGGTGACGCGTACACCGGTCGCGGTGAGTTCGTCGGTCAGTTCGGCGGCGCCGGGTGCGGCGGCCCCGCGCCGGCTGGTGAGGACGAGGTGGTCGGCGCCGTTGCGGGCGAGCCACCGGGCGAGTTCGGTGCCGATGCCGCCGGTGCCACCGGTGACCAGGACGGTGCCGGACGGCTGCCAGGTCGGCGCGGTGCCGGCGGCGGCACGGGTCAGCCGGCGGGCGAGGACGCCGGAAGGGCGTACCGCCAGCTGGTCCTCGACCCCGTCGCCGACGGTGATGCCGGTCAGGACGGCGCAGAGCCGGTCGGCGGTGCGCTCGTCGAGGGTGTCCGGCAGGTCCACGAGACCGCCCCAGGAGGCGGACTGTTCCAGGGCCGCGACCCGGCCGAGTCCCCAGACGAACGACTGCGGGACCCGGCGTACCGGGTCGGCCGGGCCGGTCGAGACCGCGCCACGGGTGGCGGCCCAGACCGGGGTCTGCGGGTGGGTGTCGCGCAGGGCCGCGAGCAGGTCGGTGGTGGCGGCGGCGCCCCGGGTGAGGGCGCGGTGCTGGTCGGTGGGCCGTTCGTCGAGGGCGAGCAGGGACAGCACGCCGGCCGGGGCGGGGCCGTCCAGCGCCGCGCCGAGCTCCGCGTCGCTGGTGACGGTGACCGTCGCGCCGGCCCGGGTCATCCGATCGGTGATCGTCGCGACCAGGACCTGGTCGGTGCTGGTCGCGGCCGGGTCCTGCTCGGTGCTGGTCGCGGCCGGGTCCTGGTCGGTGCCCTCCGGTACGAGCAGCAGCCAGTCTCCGCCCAGTCGCGGCTCCGGCAGGTCGGTGCGCGGACGCCAGGTCACCCGGTAGCGCCAGGTGTCCAGGGCCCGGTGTTCGCGGCGTTCCCGGCGCCATTCGCCGAGGTGCGCCACGGCGTCGTTGAGGTGGCCCATGCCGAGTCCGGTCAGGTCGCCGCCCTCGACGGCCGCCCAGAACTCGGCGTCGACCGGGTCGGCGGCGATCCGCTCGGGTGCCGGTTCCGGCCAGAACCGACGCCGCTGGAACGCGTAGGTGGGCAGATCGACGCGGTGGGCTTCGGGCAGCACGGTGGACCAGTCGACGGGGGCCCCGGCGACGTGCGCCTCGGCGAGCGCGCGCACGATCCGTCGTTGCCCGCCCTCACCGCGTCGCAGCGTGTGCAGCACCGGGGTGGTGACCGTGTCGCTGATCCCGCCGGTCAGCACCGGGTGCGGGCTGACCTCGAGGAAGAGCCGGTTGCCGGCGGTGGCCGCGGCGGTGACGGCCTCGTCGAGGCGGACCGGGTTGCGCAGGTTGGCGTACCAGTAGGCGGCGTCGAGCGTGCCGCCGTCGGCGGCGCTGCCGGTGACCGTGGACAGGAACGGCACCGACGCGGGGCCAGGGGTGATGCCGGCCAGCGCGGTGGTCAGGTCGGCCTCGACCGGCTCCACGGCGGCGCAGTGCGAGGCGTAGTCGACAGCGACCCGCCGGGCTCGGACTCCGGCGTTCTCGCACCGGGTCAGGAAGGCTTCCACGGCGTCGGCCGGTCCGGCGACCACGACGGCGGACGGACCGTTCACGGCGGCGATCGTCAGGCCGTCGGCCAGCAGGTCCTCGACGGTGCTCAGCGGGGCGGTGACCGAGACCATGCCGCCGGTGCCGGCGAGTCGGAGCAGGGCCCGGCTGCGCAGGGCGACGACCTTCGCTCCGTCGTCGAGGGACAGTGCGCCGGCCACGACCGCGGCGGCGATCTCGCCCTGCGAGTGGCCGATCACGGCCGCCGGGGCGACGCCGTGGTCGCGCCAGAGTTCGGCCAGGGAGACCATCACGGCCCAGAGCGCCGGCTGGACCACGTCGACCCGGTCCAGCAGGTTCGGGTCGTCGGAGCGGAGCACGTCGAGCAGGTTCCAGTCGACGTGCGGGTGCAGGGCGGCGGCGCAGGCGGCGATCCGGTCGGCGAAGGCCGGGGCGGTGTCGAGCAGTTCGGCGGCCATGCCGCTCCACTGGGAGCCCTGGCCCGGGAAGACGAAGACCACCTCGGCGTCCGCGACGGCGGTGCCGGTGACGACGTCGGCGGCGGTGCCGCCGCCGGCGAGGGCGGCCAGGCCGTCGCGGTGCCGCGGGCCGAGGACGACCGCGCGGTGGGAGAGCGTCGAGCGGGCGGTACGCAGGGTGTGCGCGACGTCCGCCGGTGCGGCCGCGACGCCGGGGCCGTCGAGGTGGGCGGCCAGCCGTGCGGCCTGGTCGTGTAGTGCGTCGGCGGTGCCGGCGGAGATCAGCCAGGGAAGCTCCCCGGAGGTCGGGGCGGTCGGGGTGACCGGCTCGGCCGGCTCGGGGGCCGGTGCCTCCTCCAGGATGACGTGGGCGTTGGTGCCGGACATGCCGAACGACGACACCCCGGCGCGGCGCGGCCGGTCCCCGGTCGGCCACTGACGATCCTCGGTGAGCAGGCGTACGTTGCCGGCGGACCAGTCGACGTGCGGGCTGGGTTCGTCGACGTGCAGGGTCCGGGGCAGGGTCTCGTGGCGCAGCGCCTCGACCATCTTGATCACACCGCCGACGCCCGCGGCGCCCTGCGAGTGCCCGAGGTTTGACTTGAGGGAGCCGAGCCACAGGGGACGGTCCTCGGGTCGGTCCTGACCGTAGGTGGCGATCAGTGCCTGGGCCTCGATCGGGTCGCCGAGGACGGTGCCGGTGCCGTGTGCCTCGACGGCGTCCACGTCGGCGGTGGTCAGCCCGGCGTTGGCCAGGGCTTGCAGCACGACGCGCTGCTGAGCGGGGCCGTTGGGGGCGGTGAGTCCGTTGGAGGCGCCGTCCTGATTGACGGCGGAGCCGCGCAGCACCGCCAGGACGGGGTGACCGTTGCGCTGGGCGTCCCCGAGCCGTTCCAGCATGAGCAGGCCGACGCCCTCGGACCAGCCGGTGCCGTCCGCGGCGGCGGCGAACGACTTGCACCGCCCGTCCGGTGCGAGGCCACGTTGGCGGCTGAACCCGATGAACGCGGTCGGCGAGGCGAGGATCGTGGCGCCGCCGGCCAGGGCCAGGTCGCACTCGCCCAGGCGCAGCGCCTGGCCGGCGAGGTGCAGCGCGACCAGCGACGACGAGCAGGCCGTGTCCAGGGTGACGGCCGGGCCCTCCAGTCCCAGCAGGTAGGCGACCCGGCCGGAGATGACGCTGGGCGCGGTGCCGGTGAGGAAGTAGCCCTCGCTGCCCTCGGGTGGGTTCTGCTGAAGCAGTGAGACGTAGTCCTGGGTGCTCGGGGTGCCGGCGAAGATGCCGGTGCGGGTGCCGCGCAGCTGGTGCGGATCGATACCGGCCCGTTCGGTGGCCTCCCAGGCGGTCTCCAACAGCAGCCGCTGCTGCGGGTCCATGGCCATCGCCTCGCGCGGGCTGACCCCGAAGAACTCGGCGTCGAAGGCGGCCAGGTCGGCCAGGAAACCGCCGTCGCGGGTGTAGCAGGTGCCCGGGTTGTCGGGGTCGGGGTGGTAGAGCCCGTCGAGGTCCCAGCCCCGGTCGGTGGGGAACGCGCCGATGCCGTCGCGCCCCTCGGCGACCATCTGCCAGAGGTCCTCAGGGCTGTGCACCCCGCCGGGATAACGGCAGGCCATTCCGATCAGGGCGATCGGCTCGGAACCCGCCGATTCGAGTTCCCGAATGCGTTGACGCGCCTTGTGCAGGTCGGTCGTGACCCATTTCAGATAGTCCCGGAGCGTTTCTTCGCTTGCCATACGATGCCACCTCTTCAAGGCAGAGCGACCCGGAATGAGCTGGGCCGGAATACGACGATCCGCAATCAGGACGCTATGGTCGCCCTGGTGGGCCAACAACCCCTGCGGTCTCGCGGCGGACCCTCGCGCGCCCCGACGGCACCCCGATACCGGCCGGCCGATAGGGGTAGGTAGGGGATATCTACGGGGGTGCCGTCCAGGTCATTCTCAATACACAAAGCACGGAGCAGAGCGGGATGGCAGCGAGGAAGCGCCGACCCGGGCTCCGCCGGAAGGACCGGGTGACTCTTCGGGAAGGCAGAACAATGACCACAACGCTGTTGACGCCGATCGATGCTCCTACTGACCCGTTCGGCCCGTCGGCCGATCTGAGCAGGTTCCTGGGTCAGCACTACTTCAGCCACGACGCCGCGAACCCGGCGACCAACCCGCCGCTGGATTTCGAGAAGGCGGCGTTCCAGTCCCGGACCGTGGTGACCGCCGAGCAGCTCACCTCCGTGGTGCAGGTGATGCTCGTCGGTGGACCCGCCGCCATCCCGCGCAGCCTCGTCGTCAGCAAGACGCTGGCGGCGAACGAGAAGCTGAAGATCTGCTACCTGGACGGGTACGAGCACTTCGAGCGCGACGCGGAGCTGGGCGACGTGTTCGTCTGGTCGATGCGTACCGCGATGGCCTTCTGACACACGCCGCCGGCCTCGGTGCCACGGCCCCCGCGAGGGGCCATGGCGCCGAGGCCGGCGGCGTCGGTGCGGACGAGGTCAGGCGAGCTGGCGGCGCAGCAGGCGCAGGGACCAGGTGGTGCTGAGGACCAGCAGGCCGATCGCGACCGCCAGACCGATCAGCACGATCTGCTGGTCGTAGTTGCCGCTGATCAGCTCCCGCTCGGCCTCGACGACGTAGCTGAGCGGGTTGACCCGCGACAGGTAGTACAGCCAGTCCGGGGCGCGGTCCATCGGCAGCAGCACACCGGACAGCAGCATCAGCGGCACGACGATGCCGCTGACC
This sequence comes from Micromonospora sp. WMMD967, assembly GCF_029626165.1. Classification (NCBI taxonomy): domain Bacteria; kingdom Bacillati; phylum Actinomycetota; class Actinomycetes; order Micromonosporales; family Micromonosporaceae; genus Micromonospora; species Micromonospora sp. WMMD967. The sequence continues at coordinate 4,157,732 of NZ_JARUBK010000001.1, read as the reverse complement.
ACCGGGGCCAGCGCGAACTCGTGCTTGAGCTTGAGCGCCAGGCCGTAGGAGGTGAAGCCGACGGCGATCGCGGTGATGGCGAGCAGGACCAGCCCGGCCAGGATCGGCAGTACGCCGGCCCGGAAGCCGAGGATGAACGCCAGACCGATCATCAGGACCGCCTGGACGAGCAGGAGCACCACGTCCTTGAGCACCCGGCCGGTGAGCAGGGCGACCCGGCTGAGCGGTGTGACCTGCATCCGTTCCAGCACCCCGGAGCGGGTGTCCGGGATCAGCGAGAAACCGGCGTTGGCGGTGATGAACAGGGCGAGCTGGATGAGCATGCCGGGGACGAACCACTGCCAGGAGCTGAGGCCGCTCTCGTCGGTGGTGTCGCTGAGCAACGGCCCGAACAGGACCAGGTAGACCAGGGGTACGGCGACACCGACGATCAGTGTGCCGGGGCTACGGAGGGCGGGACGGACCGCCCGGTCGAACGTCAACCAGGTGTCTCGCAGGAACGACATGGGGATCCTCACTTCACAGGCCCGGGAACGCCGGGGCGGTCTCGCTGTCGCGCAGGCTGCGCCCGGTGACGGTCAGGAACACGTCGTCGAGTGTCGGCCGGCTGGTCCGCACCGAGAACACGTCGACGTCGTTGCGGTCGAGTTCGCGCAGGAGGCCGGGCAGGACGCTGTCGCCGCGGGCGATGCGGAAACGCACCGTCGTGCCGTCGACGGTGACCTCCTTCGCACCGTCGAGGCGTTCGGCGGCGGTGGCGGTCTGCGCGGGTGCGGAGGTTTCCAGTGTCACCAGGTCCCCATTGACCTGGGCCTTCAGCTCGTCGGCGGTGCCCTCGGCGACGATCCGTCCACCGTCGATGACGAGGATCCGGTCGCAGAGGCTGTCGGCCTCGTCCAGGTAGTGGGTGGTGAGGAAGACCGTCGTCTCGTGCTCGCGGCGCAGGGTGCGGATGTGGTCCCACAGGTTGCTGCGGCTCTGCGGGTCCAGCCCGGTGGACGGCTCGTCGAAGAACACCACCGGCGGCCGGTGCAGCACCCCCATCACGATGTCGATGCGCCGCTTCTGACCGCCGGAGAGGGCGCCGATCATGCGGTCCTCCAGGCCGGCCAGGTCGTACTGCTCCAGCATCTCGCCGACCCGGGTACGGGCGGCCGAGGCGGACAGCCCCTGCAACCGGGCGTGGGTGACCAGCTCCTCGCGGACCTTGTACTCGACGCCGGCCGAGGAGTTCTGGCCGACGTAGCCGATCAGTCTGCGGACTCCGGCGGGATCGCTGAGCAGGTCGCAGCCGCCGATGTTGGCCTCGCCGGAGGTGGGCCGCAGCAGCGTGGTCAGCATCCGCAACGTGGTGGACTTGCCCGCCCCGTTGGGGCCGAGGAAGCCGACCATCTCGCCGGACGAGACGTCGAGGTCGATGCCCCGCACGGCCTCGACGGTGAACTTGTTGATCTGGAACGTCTTGGTCAGACCCCGCGCCTTGATCATCGGTGGTCTCCTCTCGACAGGGATCCCACCGTCGGCGGAAATCCTCGAAACGGCGCTGGTACCGGCATTCGCCTATCGCAACCAGCATCGAGAGCGGCCTGTGCGCGGACAACCCTTAGCGGGCCCCCTAGCGCCCGTAGCCCAGCTCAGAGTGCCCGAGAACCGGTCCGCGGGCGTTCCGGGCGGCGCCGGTGCGCGCCTACGATCGGCGTTGTGAGTGCTCCCGGTACGGTTCCGCACGGCAGGTTGTTGGCGATCAGTGATCTGCACGTCGGCTATGCCCGCAACCGGGAGACAGTGCTGGGGCTGCGCCCCGGCCACGTCGACGACTGGCTGATCGTCGCCGGCGACGTCGGTGAGAAGATGGCCGACGTCGAGTGGGCGCTGACACTGCTCGCCGGGCGCTTCGCGAAGGTGATCTGGGTGCCGGGCAACCACGAGCTGTGGACGCCCGCCGACGACCCGGTGCAGCTCCGCGGCGAGCAGCGCTACCGCGACCTCGTACGGATGTGTCGTGAGCTGGGCGTCGTCACGCCCGAGGACGACTTCCCGGTGTGGCGTGGGGCCGGCGGCCCGGTGGTCGTGGTGCCGCTGTTCGTGCTCTACGACTACACGTTCCGTCCACCGGGGACCACCAAGGAGCAGGCGCGACACTGGGCCGAGTCGGCCGGGATCGTCTGCACCGACGAGTTCCTGCTGCACACGGACCCCTACCCGGGAGCTGACGACTGGTGCCGGGCCCGGCTGCGGGAGACCGAGCGCCGTCTGGCCCGGTGCGACCCGGCGCTGCCGACGGTGCTGGTCAACCACTTCCCGCTGACCCGGGAGCCGACGTGGGTGCTGCGCTATCCGCAGTTCGCCCAGTGGTGCGGCACCACCGGCACCGCGACGTGGCACCTGGACCACCGGGCGGCAGTGGTGGTCTACGGCCATCTGCACATCCCACGGACGACAGTGGAGGACGGCGTCCGGTTCGAGGAGGTCTCCCTCGGCTACCCCCGCGAACAGGACCTGTACGGCCGGCACGGTGACCCGCTGCGGGTCATCCTTCCCGCGCCCGATCCGTCCTGACCCTCGCCCGACCGGCGGCCAATCCCGCGGGGCCGGACACCGACGGCCCGTCCGCATCGCGACCCCCACACACCGCGGCCCCCACACACCGCGGCCCCGACCGCGCGGTGACGCGGTGCGGGGCCGGGGTACGCGGGGTCAGACGGTCGCGGACAGGTCGAGTTCGAGGTGCGCCGGCAGGTCCGTACGCCCCACCACGCCGAGCTTGCGGTAGATGCGTGTCAGGTGCTGCTCCACGGTGCTCACGGTGATGTAGAGCTTGTCGGAGATCTCCCGGTTGGTGTAGCCGATCGCGGCCAGGGCGGCCACCCGGCGTTCGGCGTCGCTGAGCATCGCGGCACTGCCGGTGACGCTGGGCTGCGCCGCGGCGGTCTCCTTGTCGTCCCAGCCGATGTCGCGCGAGAGCCGGCGGAGCAGAGGCTGCGCGTCGCACTCCTCCGCCAGTGCCCGCGCCCGCCGGCCAATCATTCCGGCGCGCCGCGACTCACCGAGCGCGTGGTACGCCTCGGTCAGGTCGACGAGCACCCGGGAGTGCTCGTACCGGTCGGCGCCGGACTGCAACAGGTCGGCCGCCTGCCGCAGCAGCATCGGCCGGTGCCGCAGCTGGCTGGTCGCGGCGAGCAGACGCAGCGCGGAGCCGTGTACGCGCGGCATGTCCTTGCCGCACCGCCCCAACTGGTCCTCGATGAGCCGGCGGGCCTGGTCGGGGCGTCCCATCCGCAGCAGGGTCTCGGCGGCGTCGGTGCGCCAGGCGACCAGGCCCGGCGCGTCCAGCTCCCAGGTGGTCATCAGCTCACCGCACTTCTGGAAGTCCCGGAGCGCGAGCGGCAGGTGGCCGGTCGCCATGCTGTAGCGACCACGGGCGTGCAGGTAGTGCAGCCCGTACCGGGTCTGGAACATGGTCTCCGGCACCGGCTGGTCCAGCCACTCGGACACCTCGTCGAAGCGACCCATCGCGGTGCAGGCCGTGACGAGGCTGGCCAGCGGCACGCCGACGCCCACACCCCAGCTGCTCGGCGGCATGATCTCCAGGGCCAGGCGGGCGTGCCGGGCCGCGCCGGGCAGGTCACCGAGGCGGAGCGCGACCTCTGCCCGGATCGCGGCGAGACGGGCCTGCCGGCTGGGGGCGCGTCGGGTGTGCGCCTCCTCGATGAACAGGTCGCACCAGGGCGCCGCCTGTTCGGCGTGCCCGCCGTAGGTGAGGGTGAGCAGGGCGCTCTCCACCGTGTCCAGGCTCATCTCGTCGAGCCGGGAGCTGCGCAGGATGCGTTCGACGACGACTGCCACGTTCTCCGACGGGGTGGCGCTGAGCACCGTGGACAGCGCGTTGGCCGCCTCCAGGCGACGGCTCGCCGAGACCGTGGTGACGGTCACCGGCGCCGGTCGGAAGTGCTGGGCCAGTGGCGTGAACGAGCAGCGCAGCCAGGGCCGGGTCATGGCCAGTTCTCCGGCGACGGCCGGGTCGAGGTCCACTCCGGTGGCGGCGAGGTGTTCCAGGATCACCTCCGCCTCGGCGAGCTGCCCGTGCCACAGCAGCGCCTTGGCCAGGATCACCGCGTCGCTGCCCTGGAGGAAACCCTTGTCCAGCGCGCCGGCGAGTTCGGGCAGGTAGCTGCTGGAGGTGCTGGGGTTGACCCGCCACTCGGCGCGTACCAGAGTGGTCATGATCTTGATCTTGTGCCGTTCGTCGGTGCAGGCCCGCCAGGCCAGCTTGAGGTAGCTGACGGCCGACTCCACCTGGCCCTCCCGCAGGGCCTGCCGGGCGGCGTCCTCCAGCGCCGCCACCCCCCACGCCTCGCTGGCCTCCTTGGCGCCCAGCAGGTGCTCGGCCACCACGCGCGCCGACGCGCCGCCGTCGTAGGCGAGCACCGCCGCGCGCCGGTGCAGCTCCGCCCGCTCGTCCTGGTCGAACCCGGCGAGCACGGCGGCTGCGGCGACCGGGTGCCGGAACCCACCGAGGGTGAAGATGCCGGCCGTGGTCAGCGCCCGCATGGCCTGCGCGACCACGCCGGCGTCGGTACGCAGGAGCCGGTCGAGCGCCTCGGTGTCGGCGAGCACCGCCACTCCGCGGGCGACCTCCAGCATCTGCGGTTCACCACGGCGTAGGCAGGACACGACGGCCTGGGCGTACCGCTCCCCCGCCACCACCTCGTCCGGCTCGGCGCCGGTCTCCTCGGTGGCGGCCTGGTAGTCCTCCACCAGGCCGGTGACCAGGAGCGGGTTGCCGCCGGTGAGCTGGTACCACTGGCCGGCCAGCCGTTCGGCGACCTCCGCGCCGACCGTCTCGGCGGCGAGCTGCTGCACGCCGAGGCCGGTGAGCGGCGTCAGCTTGATCCGGCTCCCGTGCCCCGGGCGCAGCAGCTCCGCCTGCCAGGACGGGTCGGCGCTGCGCCCGAACTCGGTCTGCGTGAAGGCGACCAGGACCGGCGCGAACCGGGCGCGTCGCGCCAGGTACGCGAGGCAGACCACCGAGGCGCGGTCGGCGTGGTGCACGTCGTCGACGAGCAACGCCAGTGGATAGCGTTCGGCCAGTTCCAGCAGGATGGTGCAGAGGCCGTGCACGATCTGCACGTCGATGTGCTCGTTGTCGTCCCGGTTGTCGGCGGCCAGGGCCGCGACGGTGCCCTCGTGCAGCAGGCTCATCGCCCGCTCACGCTCACGGTCCTGCAGGGGCGCGTCGTGAAAGAGCTGGCTGAGCAGCGCCAGGGGCAGGTTGCGCTCGGCGTGGGCGCCGCTCGCGGTGACCGCCAGGGCACCGAAGTCGACAGCCCGGTCGGCCAGGGTGTGCAGTAGTTCGCTCTTGCCGGTGCCGACGGTACCGGTGATCATCGCCACCCGGCCACGGCCCGCGACCGCCTCGGTGAGCAGGCCCTCCAGGCCTGTCACCGCCTTGTCTCTCTCAACGAGTCCCATGTGGATTTCCCCCAGGTCTGGAATGGTGAACGGCCTCGAATGGTGTTCAGCCGGCCCGGTCGAGGCCGACGGTGCCAGCCAGGTCGCGGCCGACGGCGCCGGCCAGGACGGGGCGCAGCAGGGGTGGCGCGGGGTGCATCACGGGGGCGTCGAGGTCCCCGACGGTCTCCAGGGCGTTGCCGGAGCGCAGCGCACGGCTGAGGGCCGCGCGGACGGCGGCGAAGGCGGCGGTGTCCGGTTCCGCGTCGATGCCGACGCCCCAGACGGTACGGGTGCCGAGCCGACACTCGGCGTACACGACCACGTCGTCGCGCTCGCTGACCGCGCCGACCCCGGTACGGTGCACGGCGCGTACGTCGATCCCCCAGGACAGCATCGTGGCGCGGATCTGCTCGATCGCGTCGGCCCGGGCCGCGCCGATGGTGAAGCCGCCGCCCCCGACGTGCAGTTCGGTGGCGACCATGTCGCGGAAGCGCAACGGCACCGACAGGGGGCGCCGCACGACGTACTCCTGGAGGAACAGCTCCCCGATGCGAGCCGGTGAGATCTCCGCCCCGGCGGCGTCGGCCTGCGCCTGCACCACGGCGGCGAACTCCAGTTGCAGGTCGCGCGGCAGGAGCATGCCGTGCCGGCTGGCCAGCACGTACGCGACGCCACCCTTACCGGACTGGCTGTTGATCCGGACCACGGTCTCGTAGGTGCGCCCGACGTCCTCCGGGTCGAGCGGCAGGTACGGCACCTCCCAGGGCAGGTCGTCGACGGACGCGCCGATCGCCATCGCGGCCCGGGCGCGCTCGTCGAAACCCTTCTTGATGGCGTCCTGGTGCGAACCGGAGAACGCGGTGTAGGCCAGGTCGCCGCCGTACGGGTGGCGCGGGTGCACCGGCAGTTCGTTGCAGTACTCGACGGTCCGCCGGATCCGGTTGATGTCGGAGAAGTCGACACCCGGGTCGATGCCCTGGGTGTAGAGGTTCAGCCCGAGCGTGACCAGGCAGACGTTGCCGGCCCGTTCGCCGTTGCCGAACAGGCAGCCTTCGATCCGCTGCGCGCCGGCGAGGGTCGCCAGCTCCGCGGAGGCGACGCCGGTGCCACGGTCGTTGTGCGGGTGCACCGAGAGGCACACGTGCTCGCGGCGGGACAGGTTGCGGTCCAGCCACTCGATCTGGTCGGCGAACACGTTCGGCATGGTCCGCTCGACGGTGGTCGGGAAGTTCAGGATGATCGGTCGGTCCGTCTCCGGCTGCCACACGTCCATGACCGCTTCGCAGACCTCGAGTGAGAACTCCAGCTCGGTGTCGTTGAACAGCTCGGGCGAGTACTGGTAACGCAGATCGGTGCCGGCCAGGGTGCGGTCCGCGTACTTCATCATCAGGCGCGTCCCCTGGACCGCGAGGTCCAGGCACTCGGCGCGCGTCATGCCGAAGACGACCCGGCGGAACAGCGGCGAGGTCGCGTTGTAGATGTGGATGCGTGCCCTCGGCGCGCCGGCCAGGCTCTCCACCGTGCGCCGGATCAGCTCGTCGCGGGCCTGGGTCAGCACCGTGATGCAGACGTCGTCCGGGATCAGGTCGTCCTCGATCAACAGCCGGACGAAGTCGTGGTCGTCCTGGCTCGCGACCGGGAAACCGACCTCGATCTCCTGGTAGCCCATCTCCACGAGCAACCGGAACATGGCCAGTTTCCTGGCCGGGCTCATCGGGTTGGCCAACGACTGGTTGCCGTCGCGCAGGTCGGTCGAGAGCCACCGGGGCGCGGTGGTGACCGTACGGCTCGGCCACCTCCGGTCCGGCAGGCTCACCGGAGCGGAGGGCAGGTAGCGGCCGGCGGAACGTCGACTCGGGTTCACGATGGATTCCTTTCCTCGCTGTACGGAGCCGGCGCGTGTGGCCCGGCCGCCACCTGACTCATCCGCGGGTGCCGAAGTACATCGAGTACGAGTAGGGAGTGAGGAGCACCTGGACCTGACAGGTGTCGGACTCGTCCTGGACTCGGAAGGTGACAGCGATCTCCGGGTACGCGGCGCTCACGCCGAGGCCGGAGAAGTAGTGGTCGCTGTCGAAGACGATCCGGTAGGGGCCCCTCTCCAGGAGCTCTGCCGCCCAGTCGTCGATGTGGCCGTCGGGGTCGGACTCCGCGTCGGCGACCGGCTTCCAGCCGCCGTCGTCAGCGCGTTCCAACCGCGCCCGGATGCCCGCCGCCGGGCGGCCGAACACACCGTCCAAAGCTTGCGCCGAAACACTCATGTGTTGTCACCTGCCAGTCGGTCCCGTCGCGGTGACCCGCGGTGCGAGCCGGCGACGGTTGGTTGCCGGATTCCCGGCCTAGGGCAGAAGACTGCGCCGATTGGCTATCGGATGGCCTTCGCCGTTCTATCGCCAGCTATCGGTCGCTATCCGATAGCGGTGATAGGGGGTTGCAGGCGAACAGATAACAGGGGGATGGGGCTCGTTCCTACGTTTGTGTCATCGCCGAACACGGCGGAACGAAATCCCCCTCACCTGGAGGAACATCGCCATGCGCAGCAACGTCTCGCTCACCGTCAAGGCCCGCATCGCCATCGCCCTCGCCGCCGCCGCCGTCACCATCGGGATGTTCGGGGCGACCGCCGCCCACGCCGAGGACGCCAGCGGTAGCACCCCGGCGCCGGCGGCCACCCCCACCCCGAGCACGACCGCCTCCCCCAGCCAGCCCTGGGGCTGACGGCGCACCACGTGGGTCTCCGGCGGGCCATCTGATCAACGGCCACCGGGCACACGTCCCGGGAGCCCGGTACGGCTGACGAGCCGGCCGGCCGCACCCCGAGTTTCAGCCCTGACGAAGTCCCTGCACCACCGAGGAACCGCTGCCCGTGCGATCCGGCCGCTGCTGCCGAGGTTGACGCACCAGCGGAACCACGTTGTCACGCACCGGTTCGGTCGCCGTAGCCGCCGGATGTTCCCGGCCCCCGGCCGCCACGTACGCCTCCGTCAGCTTGGTCAGCACCCGCTGTTCGAACTTCGGCGCGCGGATCCCCCGGAACAGTCCGAGTGCCCGGTGCAGGTGCACCACCGCCTGCGTCGCGCTGCCCCGTTCGAGGGCGAGTTCGCCCAGCGCCAGCGACACCCGCGCCTCGATGAGTCGTTCCCCAGCCGTGCTCGCCAGGCCCAGGGCGCTCTGCAACGCTGTCTCGGCGGCGGTCAGATCACCGGCGGTCATGTGCGCCACGCCCAACCCGTGCAGCGCGTACGCCTCACCAACCGGGTCGCCGATGTCCTGCACCACCGCCAACGCCTCGGCGAAGGCGCTGGCCGCCGCGAGCGGGTCTCCGGTGTTCAGGTAGGTGTCGCCCATGCGGTGCAGCACCTGCGCCTCCACCCGGCGGCTGCGGGCGCTGCGGCTCATCACCAGCGCCTCGGGCAGGATGGCCAACGCGTCCTGCGGATGTCCGCTCTCCATGTGCACCTGCGCCAGACTGTGCAGGACGTAGGCTGCGGCGCCCAGGTCGCCGCTGCGTCGGAAGCTGTCCAAGGCGTGCGAGTAGCGGATGGCGGCGGCCGGCAGGTCTCCTCGGATCCGGTCGGCGAAGGCGATCTGCCGGGTGACCAGCGCCAGCCCTTGCTCGTCGTCGAGGTCCTGGAAGATGACCCCGGCCGCTTCCAGGTCGCGGCGCGCCTCGTCGAACCTCTGCTCGGCGAGGAACAGCGAGCCGTTGGAGTAGAGCATGGCCGCCTGCCCCTGCTTGTCACCCGCCGTCTTGCTGGCCGCGAGCGCGATGCGGTGGGTCTCCCGCCAGTCGTTGAGGTAGATGCGGGGCTCGAAGAGGGTCACCGCGATGTGGGCGAGTGTCCAGCACAGGTCGGTGAAATTGGCCTGCGCGGCCTGACGGACGCCGGCGACGAGTGAGTGCCGCTCCCGTTCGAACCAGCTCAGCGGACGGGCGACCAGCTGCTCGGTCAGCCGTTGCGGCAGCGGCCAGCGTGGGGCGTCGCTGCTGAGGATGAAGTAGGGGCCGCCGTGCAGGCCGCAGTGGGCGGCCTCGGCGAGGAACAGCAGGGCACCGAGCACCCGGCACAGCGCGGCGTTGCGGTCGGCGACGCTCTCCTCGGCGGCGAGGCGTTCCCGGGCGAAGACCCGGATCAGGTCGTGGAACCGGTACTGCGGGACCTGCCCCGGACCCATGCTCGTGCTCTCCACGAGTTGCGCCTCGGCGAGGTCGTCCAGCAGGTCCTGGGCCTCCATCACCGGCTCGTCGAGCAGTGCGGCGCTGACCCAGCCGGAGAACGACGGCACGTCGAGGACGGCGAGCCGACGGAAGAGCCGGCGGGCCTCCTCGGTGAGGCTGTCGTAGGTGAGCGAGATGCTGGCCCTGATGCCCATCCCGCTGTGCTTCAGCTCGTCCAGGCGCCGCGCCTCGTTGTCGAGCCGCTCGACGAGATGCTCGACCGTCCAGTGCTGCCGTGCGGAGAGCCGTGCGCCGGCGATCCGCAGGGCCAGGGGCAGGTTCCCGCACAGAAAGGCGAGTTGGGCGGCCGCTTCGGGCTCCTGCTCGATCCGTTCCCGTCCGGCGACGTGCGCCAGCAGTTCGAGCGAGTGTTCCTCGTCGAAGACGTCGACGTCGAGGTGGATCGCCCCAGGCAGGCCGGCCAGCCGGCTGCGGCTGGTGACCAGCACCGCCGAGTGGGGGGTGCCGGGCAGCAGCGGCAGCACCTGACTCTCACCCGCCACGTTGTCCAGCACGATGAGCATCCGGCGGTCGGAGAGCAGGTCCCGGTAGAGCTCGGCGCGTTCCTCCAGCACTTCGGGCATCGCGGTGCCGGGGACGCCGAGGGTCCGCAGGAAGCGTTCCAGCACCTGCATCGGGCCGACCCGCTGCGGGCTGCGGCCGTGCATGTCCGCGAAGAGCTGCCCGTCCGGGTACCGGGTCGCCGCGCGGTGCGACACGTGCACGGCGAGGGTGGTCTTGCCGATGCCCGGCTTGCCGGCGGCCACCACGATCGGCACCGCGAACTGCGTGGGGCTCTCGGCCGCCATCAACAGTTGCTGCTCGATGACGTCGATCTGCTTGGACCGGCCGGTGAAGTCGGCGATGTCGGTGGGGAGCAGGCAGGGCACGGTGACCGGGATGACCGGTTCGGTGGGAGCGACGATCACCGGCGGGCTGATCGTGCCGACGGGGAGGTCGTCCACCGGCGCGACGACGAGCGCCGGTGCGACCGATGGCAGCGGCGCGGGGGCGGTCGGAGCGGGCGGGGCCGGCGCGGGTGAGACCGGTGCGGCGAGTTCCTCGTCCGAGGTGAGGATCGCGTGTTCCAGCTGTTGGAGCCACTGGTTCGGTTCGAGACCCAGCTCGTCGATCATCGTGCGGCGGGCCTGCCGGTAGACGTCGAGGGCCTCGGCCTGGCGGCCGGACCGGTACAGGGCGAGCATCAGCTGCCCGCGTAGCCGTTCCCGCAGTGGGTGCTGCTCGACCAGGTCGGAGAGTTCCGGGATGAGATCGCGGTGCCGGCCGAGTTCCAGTTCGAGTTCGACGCAGTCCTCGTGGAGGTTGATCCGCCGCTCGTCGAGGCGGTTGCCGGCCGATTGGACCAGCCGACTCTCCAGCCCGTAGAGGGCACGGCCACGCCAGAGGGCGAGGGCGGCGCGGATGTGCCGGACCGCCTCGTCGACGTTCTGGCCGGAACGGGCCCGCCGGCCGCTCTCGACGAGACCGACGAACCGGTCGAGGTCCAGGGCGCCCTCCGTCACCCGGAGCAGATAGCCCTGGGACCGGGTGACGATGGTGTCCGGGTGGTCGTGGGTGTTGAACAGCCGTCGGAGCGCCGAGACGCAGATCTGCACCTGGGCGCGGGAGGTGCTGGGCAGGTCGTCGCCGTAGATGGCCTCCATCAGACGCCCCACCGGGACGACCCGGTTGGCCTCCAGTGCGAGGCTGGCGAATACGATCTGTTGGCGGTGACCGCCCAGATCCAGCCGTCTGCCGTCGACCAGGACCTCAAGCGGCCCCAGAACCCGTACCTCCACGCGCACCTCCCCCGCGGTGACGCGACATCGCCGTCGTCGCTCGGTGCCAGCCCCCCGGCCGGCTGCCGATCGCGCTTCTCGACCGTGGCCTGATCGGCCCGGAGATCGAGGCATCTAGATACACGACTCACCCCCCGTGTTCGTCTAGAGACTACGAGCAGTCACCACGAGTCGAAACACGAGAGGCACTTAGATGCCCGAATGTCCCAGCCAAAACTCCACCTTTCGGCTAGGCGGTCACGGGAATGACATACGTCAGACACCGCCCGGCAAGGTCCCAGATTCCAACAGCGACAGTAAAGTTGTCTTCTGCACCTTGCCCAGGGCATTGCGCGGCAATGATTCCACCACGTGTACATGGCGCGGTCGCTTGTGCCGCGACAATCGCTTCTCCACATAGGTCACCAACGACCGGGCGGCCAGCGACTCCTCGCCGACGATGAACGCGACCACCTCCTGACCCAGATCGGCGTGCGGCGCACCGACCACCGCCACCTCGCGCACCTGCGGGTGGGTGAGCAGGCAGTCCTCGATCTCGCCGGCGCCGATCCGGTACCCGCCGCTCTTGATGATGTCGGCACTGGCCCGCCCGACGATGCGGAAGTCCCCCGCCTCGTCGACAGTAGCCACGTCACCCGTGCGGAACCAGCCGTCGGCGGTGAACGTCTCGGCGGTCTTCTCGGGCAGGTGCAGATAGCCGTCGAACAGCGTCGCGCCACGGATCTGCAGCGCACCGAAGGTCCGCCCGTCGGCCGGCACCGACGCACCCGTGTCGTCGACGAGCCGGGCCTGCACTCCGCGTACCGGGCGGCCGACCGAACCGACCCGTCGCGGGCCGTCCGCCCGCGTACTGAGCGTGATAAGGGTCTCGGTCATCCCGTACCGCTCGACGGGCCGGTGCCCGGTCAGCGCCTCCAACTCGGCGAAGACCGGCGCGGGCAGCGGCGCGCTGCCGGAGACCAGCAGCCGGGCCGCGGACAGCGCGCGGGCGGCGGCCGGCTCGGCGCAGACCCGGCCCCACACCGTGGGAACCCCGAAGTACATCGAGCCCCGCGCGGCGGCGTACCGGCCCGGCGTCGGCCGCCGGGTGTGCACCAGCGGCGAGCCGACCCGCAGCGGCCCCAACAGACCCAGGATCAGGCCGTGTACGTGATAGAGCGGCAACCCCTGCACGAGGACGTCCTCGTCGGTCCAGTCCCAGGCGTGCACGACAGCGTCGATGCCGGCCCGGATCGCGGCGTGACTCAGCAGGACGCCCTTCGGTGGGCCGGTGGTGCCGCTGGTGTAGAGGATCAACCCGGTCGTGGACGGGTCGGGGTCGACGCTCGACAGCTCACCGCGCCGGGCGACGTCGACAGGCAGCACCGGGATCGGACAGTCCACCAGCACCGGCGCCTCCGGCTCACCGGCGAGCAGCAGCTCGGCGCCGGAGTCGCTGAGCACATGGGCGAGTTCGGCCGCGCCGGTGTCCGGCGGCACCGGAACCACCGCCACCCCGGACAGCAGGCCACCGACGATCGCGGCCACTGTCGGCACACCCGGGCTGGCGAGCACCGCCACCGTCGCGGCCCCGGCGATGTCGGCGGCCACCGCGCCCGCGCCGGCCCGCAATGCTTCCCGGGAGATGCCGTGGCCATCGACGCTCACGGCGTCCGCACGGTCGGGCCCATCTCCGGACAACGACGGCAACAGCATGGCCAGCCCCCTCGCGGCCGCACGGACGCAACCGCAGCTGAATCTACGGACCAGCCCTCCGCCGGCCCACCCCTAATACCTGCGCTCGTCGGCCTGCCGCGAACGGATGTCGACGCTCGACGTAAGCGGCCACGCCGACATTCCGCGCTTACCGCCGTTGGGGTGCCGATCGCCGTGAAACCTTGACACCCACTGGTCGATCCAGCGAGACTTCTCGATGCTAATTCGATTTAGCTGACCGCCGCGTCCATCGATCGTGCCCAGCGTCGAGGACGTGCCACCCACCGGTCGCTTCGCCTGCAACCCGTCCCCATCAGACGAAGCGTCATGACACAGAGGAGCAAGGTCGGATGAGGAGAGCGATCGGAAGACGCCGGCTCAGGCGTGTGATCTCGTTGCTCGCGTTGGTGTCACTCGGTGCGGGCGTCATCGCACCCACACCAGCCGCCGCCGCGGGCAGGCCCACGGCGGTGGAGGGCGCGACGATCAAGAAGGACCGTCATTCACCGACCGGGTACACCGTCCGGTTCGTCTACCACAACCCGTCGGCCACCCAGGTCCGCCTGGCCGGGGACCTGACCCTGCTGGACGTCGGCACCGGCACCACCCGGTACCAGCCGGAAGCCTGGCAGCCGGGGCGCTACCACGCCGGAGGCACCGAGTTCCTCCGAGACATGACCAGGGACGCGAGGGGAAACTGGTCGGTCTCCGTCCCGCTGCACGCGGGAGGTCTCAGTTACTGGTACCGGGTCTGGGACCCGACCCAGGGTTGGGTCAACAAGCGCATCTGGGATCCGGCCTCGACGAACCCTCGACCGCCCGGCGAATCCTCGTTCCGGGTCAGGAACAACGACGTCCTCGATGCCGTGTACGTGCCGTACGACAAGAAGCAGAACGACCCGGTGCTGAGGGAACGTGCCGAGTACGAACTGCCGATCAAGGACCCCTCGCGGCGCGGCAGCGTCCAGTACATCCCGTACACCACGATCCTCGGCGACGGCGGTCACCACCTCGGCGTCTACCTGCCCGCCGACTACGACGCCAACCGGCCCGAGCCGTACAAGGTCGCGTATCTCGCCCACGGCATCTTCGGTGACGAGACCGACTTCATGGTCCCGGCGAACGTGCCGAACATCCTGGACAACATGACGGCCAAGGGCGAGATCGAGCCGACGGTGGTCGTCACGATGGGGAACCACTTCACCGGCACCAGCCTCGGCTTCGCCTCCTACAACCAGACGAACGCCGCCAACAACCTCGTCCAGACGATCCTTCCCCTCATCGAGGGGAACTACAACGTCTCGACCGAACGCACGGGGCGCGCCTACGCCGGGTTCTCCTACGGCGGGATGACCGGCGGGGTCGTCATCAGGAACTACCCGACCACGTTCGGGTTCTACGGACACTTCTCCGGCAATCCGTCCCTGACCGCGCAGGACTACGACAGCATCGCGGCAGCGGTCGGGGACGACCCTCTCACCGTGTTCCTGGGCAACGGGGTCTTCGAGGGCAACCTCAACGCCCAGAACGCCATCGCCGACAACTTCCGGGCCCGGGGGTACGCCGCCGCGACGACCCAGGTTCCCGGCGCGCATGACGGCATGACGGCCGGTCAACTCTTCACCATCTTCGCGAGGGACCACCTGTGGTCCGGGGTCGACACCGTGTCGGTGACACCGGGGACGGCCCGCCTGACGCACGGCTGGAACTGGACCAGGCAGTTCAAGGCCCAGGTGACGACCAACCAGGGTGTGAGCCCGGCAGTGACGTGGTCGGTCGAGGGTGCGACGTCGACCGGCACGACCATCTCCGCTGACGGCCTGCTCTCGGTGGCCGCTGCCGAGACCGCGTCGTCGCTCACCGTCGTGGCGACGTCGGTGGTCGACGCGACCAGGAGGGCCACCGCCCAGGTCACCCTGACGCCACCGGGCGCGGCCGCAGCGACGGTACGCGCGAAGGCGACACCCGCCTCGGTCGTCAGTGGCGGGACGTTCACGGTGAAGGTCGACGTGCGTGCCCACCCGCCGCACGGCAAGGCTCCGAAGGTGACCGGCGAGGTCGCCGTCACCGTCGGCGGCACCACGCGGACCGTTGCGCTGTCCGGAGGCGAGGCCGCCGTCACGGTGTCGGCCGCCGGGCTGTCGGCGGGGGTGCACCCGGTCACCGTCAGCTACTCCGGGGACCCGACCTACGCTCCCGCGACGGCGAGCCCCCTGCACGTTCGGGTCCGGTAGCCAGTCGGCCCGGTGGGCCGGCGACCTCCCGTCGTCGGCCCACGCCGAGCCACCCCTGGCGCCGGTCCTCCTCGCCCGTCCCGACCCGTTCGCGCAGGGGACGGCTCCTGGGCCGGTCCTGTCGACCATGACGCGGTGGTGATGCGTCTACCTCACGATTCGGGGCGACTGCGCCCGTGCGTGCGGGTGAGCAGCGCCTCGAAGGCGGGGAACTGGGCTCGCGCGGCGGCGATCACCTCGGCGGTTGATCGTTGAGTGGAGCCGGTGTGCCGGTGCGCGATCGTCGTCAGCTCTGCGATGGGCTTGAGCACGCGCTCGGTGCAGTCGACCGTCTCGAGCGGGCCGACACCGTTCGCCAGCAGCCACAGATAATCGGCGAGGTCGCGCGCGATGACGGCGTACTCGCCATCCGAGCCCAGGAACACGACGGGTTGGTGATCGAGAGGGTCGCCCGGGTTACGGAGCCAGAAGGCGGCCAGACCACCGGTGCCGTCCTGGCCAAAGGCGCGCAACGGAGGAGCGCCCGCCACCGGGTCGTTCGTCCAGGTCTGCCACCACTGCACCATGTCGGCTGACCACATGAACGCGTCGTACGGCTCGAAGTCATGACCACTGTGCTCGTGGAAGAAGCCGGCCGCGTGTGCTTCGACGAGCACCGCGGGCAGCGTACGGTCCTCGTCCGTCATTCCGGCAGTCCGTCTCGGCCCTGCCAGGTCGTCACACAAGTCTCGTTACCCTCGACGTCGGCGAGAACCCAGAAGGCGGGAGCGCAGGACGCGGAGACAAGTCGGCCACCGGCCGTCAGCGCGGCTTCGATCCGCCGTGGTGCCTCGTCGTGCGGAACGCAGATGTCGAGGTGGATGCGATTCCGGTCCGGGCGCGGCTGATCCATCTGCTGAAACCACATCGCCGGACCCTGCCCGACCGGGTCGACGATCGGGTCCTTGGGACCGTCGTGTCCCGCCTCGTCCGTGTAGCCCAGCACGGCCTTCCAGAAGGGCCGGACCGCTGGGATGTCGAGCGCGTCGACGGCGATCTCCACGATCTGGACCGACCGCGGCGCTCCCGTACCGATGTCGGGCTCCGTCCGTAGCCCGATGTCCCGCACGGCGGCGGAGAGCCGGCGCGCAAGGTCGACGTCGCGAGCGGTGAGCGCCGCCTGATCCAACGACTGCAGGGTCAGGACGACCCGGTCGGACCGGATGTCAGCACGTAGGTGCCCATCAGCGTCATTACCGCACGCCGCCACCGCGCGCGCCGCCACCTCGGTTGCCTGGACCAGTGAGCCGACGGGGACCGACGTGCGCAACGCGCCCAGCAGATACCGCCATCCCTGGTCGCTGGTCGCGTCCGAAACCGCCCGCCGACTCAGTGTCTGCTCCATGCCGGCATCCTCACACGCGCCGGAACGAGTTCCGAATGCCGACAGGGACCCACACGGCTCAGGTCGGCCGGGCGGCTGTCGTGTCGTTCTCGCCGTACTCGCCGCGGATGGGCAGGTAGTAGGCGGGTAGGAAGCCGGCGATGATGACGACGCCCGCTATCGGCACGAAGGCACCGACGAGGATGCCGGATCCGATCCAGACCAACGCGAGCGCGAATCGTCGGCCGATGGCGCGAATGCCGAGGGGTCCGAGCTCGGGGTCCAGCAGTTTGGCCCGGCGAAGGTGGGCCCAGATGACGTTGAACAGGGCCGCCGCCGTCCACAGCGTCGCACCGTAGACGACAACCGCCGTGCGCAGCCCCAGCTCCGCGCGAATGGCGTCGGCGAGGAGCGAGGTGGAGAACGGCAGGAAGGCGATCACCATCAACAGCAACGTGTTGAGGAACAGGACCTGCCGGTCGACGTGCCGGACACGGTCGAACATGACGTGGTGGTTGACCCACACCTGCCCGACGAGCAGGAAGCTCAACGCGTATCCCAGGTAGGACGGCCACAGCGCGCCGAGACCCCGCAGGAGATGCCGGAAGTCCTGCGGAGGTTGGATCTCCAGTACCAGGAGTGTCACGGCGATGGCGAACACCGCGTCGCTGAACGAAATCAGCCGGCCGGGCTGACGCACCAACCGACGATTGTCGTTGTCGGACTCCACACGCTGATTATGCGTAGACGAACCCCCATATACCGGCACATCGCGTGCCCAGGCCTTATGGCGTCTCGCCACATCGTCCGATCGGACGGCAGGTAGCGACAATCGGACATTTCCATGGGCGAGCAGCACCTCGCGCCGCCTAGGAAGGAGCCATGAGCAACGAAGTGACCGTTCCCCTGCTGCCCTGCGCGTCCATCGACGACATCGTCACCTTCTACACGGCACTCGGATTTCACCCCACGCACCAGCAGCGCCGACCCAACCCGTACGTGGCGTTGCGACGCGAAGATCTGCACCTGCACTTCTTCGAGATGGCCGGGTTCGAGCCCGAACAGTCGTACGGCTCGTGTCTCGTCCTCACCTCGGACCTCGGGGAACTGCACCGGGCGTTCGCCGCGGGCATGCGGACCGCGTACGGCAAGGTGTTGGTGGCCGGCATTCCGCGGATGACGCGGCCCCGGGCGCGCCGGAACAACGACGGCCTGGGCGGGTTCAGCGTCATCGACCCCGGCGGCAACTGGATCCGGGTGGTGCAGAACCCCGCCACGGCCCCCACGCCGGAGCCGGTGCCCGCCGGCCGGCTCGCCAAGGCCCTGGCGAACGCCGTCGTGCAGGGCGACTCCCGGGGCGACGCCCACCAGGCCGTCCGCATCCTCGACAGCGCGCTCGCGCATCCGCAACCCGACGACGACCCGGTCACGCAGGTGCAGGTGCTCGTGTACCGTGCCGAACTGGCGATGGTGCTGCACGACCAGGAGACGGCGGCGGAGATGCTGGCCCGCGCCGACAGTGTCGTGCTCACCGCGGACGAGACCGAACGGGCCGCGTCGACGTTCGAGGCCGCCGCCGACCTCGCGGCGGCGATGGGCTGAACCGGACAGCGCACGAGCCGCAACCGCGCCGGCTATCCGCTGTCGTCCGGTGGCTGCTCCTTCGTCAGGTGGAGCAGCCACCCCTCGCCCGTACGAATCAGCGCGTACCGCCGTCGGCCGGTGCGGCCGTGCAACGTGAACAGCATCCGGCGGTCGGTCCGGTCGTGCTCCTCCCAGGTGCCGATGTCGGCGATCGACTTGTCGGCGTCCTCGTAGGTGAGGTGATCGAGGTCGTGGTCGGGCACCGCGATCGCGAGCCGGTTGTCGTTCGGGCTGTCCGGCAGGCCCCGAGGCACCGCCCAGGAGCGCAGCACTCCGCGCTCCTCCAGCCGCAGGTCGAAGTGCGGTCGTGGTTTGCGGTGGTGGTGCAGGACGAAGGCGGGTGCCACTCTTCCTATTCTCGCCGCCGAACCGGGTATAGGTGGCGTCTCAGGAAGGTCAGGATGTCGCGTCGCGCCGGCCGGGCCGCCGGCACCAGGCCGGGGATGCTGAGGAAGGTGTGGACGGCCCTCGGGTGGCAGGTCAGGCGAGCATCGGTGCCGCCTTCGCGGAGTCGGTCGACGTAGTGGCGCCCGTGGTCGGCCAACGGATCCAGCCCGGCCGTGACGACGAGTGCCGGTGGCAGTCCCGCGAGGGTGTCGACCATGAGGGGTGACACCCCGCGCGCGTCGAGGGTGGACGGGACGCTCAACCGTCGGGCCGCGCGCAACCGGGACAGCGGCAGTGTGGGGTTGTCGGCGTTCTCGTCGATCGACGGGTACCCGGTCATGGTGTCGGTCCAGTCGGTGACCGGGTAGTTCAGTACCTGGGCGACGAGCGGCGGCCCGTCCTTGGCCGCGCGGTGGGCGATGAGTGCGGCGATCGTGCCGCCGGCGCTCTCACCCATGACCGCGACGGCGCCCGGGTCGACCCCCCAGGCAGCGGGGTGTTCGACGAGCCGGACGAGGGTGTCGTAGCCGTCCTCGATCGGCTGGGGCAGCGGGTGCTCCGGGGCGAGGCGGTATTCCACCGACACCACCACGGCGGGGCATCGGGCCGCGAGGTGGCTGTTGAGCCAGTCGTTCTGTGCCGCCGTTCCCGCGATGAAACCCCCACCGTGGAAGGACACGATCAGCGGCAGTTTTCGGCCCGCGGCCTTCGGTCGGTGGACGCGCAGCACCAGACGGCGACCCGGAAGGTCGATCGTCTGCTCCCAAACCTTTGCGCGGCGGTCGACCCGGCCGGTGACGATCCAGGCGGCTCGGGACGTCGCCGCCCGGTTGGCCTTGTCCCGCGCGAGGATCACCTGGTCGTCGCTCATGGCTTCCCAGTCCTGCGTGTCAGTGAGGAGACGGGTGCCGAGCGGAGCTTTGGTTCTCATGAGTCCTCCTGGGCGTGCCGACGCTGAAGGCTCACTGTCACAGTCGGTGCCCTCGGGTGGCTTGGACGAATGTTCCCGGCGCTCAGGCGTCGGCTCTGCGCGAGCGGGTCAGCGCCGGACCGGCCACGCGACGTCGTCGACGGCGAGGAACGGCGCCCTGGCCACCCGCGCGGGTGTCGATCCGGTGAACGTCGTGACGTCCCGATGGAGGTGGGACTGGTCCGCGTAGCCGCTGTCCGCCGCCACCGCGGCGGGGGTGTGACCGGCTGCGAGGAGATGAGCGGCGTGGTCGAACCGGATGAGCTGAGCGGCCCGCTTGGGGGTGACGCCGATCTGCGACCGGAAGCGGGACCACAACCGCTTACGGCTCCATCCGACCTCGGCGGCCAGCCGATCGATCCGCAACTGCCCTCGGCTGTCCACCATCCGCGCCCACGAGAAGGCGACTTCCGGATCGACAGCGCGTCCCGCGTCGTGACGCCGCGCCAACGCGGCCTCAGCGACCACGAACCGGTCCTCCCACGACGTGGCGGCGCGCAGCCGCTCCTGGGTCCGCAGGGCGTCGCTTCCCCAGAGGTCGTCGAGGTCGAGCACGGCTCCGCTCACCTCGGACGCGGCACCGAGGACCGCATGTGCAACCACCGGCGACATCCGCACCTGAAGGCACGCGAAGCTGCCCGGCTGGCCCTGCCCGCGAACACGGTTGGGGGCGAGCCCTGCGACGACACGACCCCGCCGTTTAAGCCCGTTGCCGTCATCGATGACCAGCGGCCGGTCACCGAGGTCGAAGACCACCGTGACACCCGGGTGAGGGATCACCTCGACGTCGACGAAACTGTTGGTCCGGTCGCTGAACCCCGCCATGGTGGTGCCCGCCAGCCGACTCGGCCGCGTCGGCACGGCGATGTCCCACTGCGGCACACCGGCGCGAGTCTGCCCACCACGACGCACGTGACAATCGTACGGGCAGTCGCACACCGCCCCGCCCCGGCGGCGAGTCCAGGACGCGCCGCCGGGTCGTGGGGCAGCTCAGGAGCTACAGGTGTTGAGCATGCTCTGCAGGGCGGACTTCTCCGACGACTGCAACGTCAGACCCCAGCTGTACTTAACGGTGATCCACATCTTGCTGTAGGTGCACCGGTACGACGACAGCGGCGGCTGCCAGGTCGACGGGTCCTGGTCGCCCTTGGACTGGTTGACGTTGTCCGTCACCGCGATCAACTGCGGCCGGCTCAGGTCGTTGGCGAAGCTCTGCCGACGGCTGGTCGTCCACGAGCTCGCGCCGGAGCGCCACGCCTCCGCCAGGGGCACCACGTGGTCGATGTCGACGTCCGAGGCCGCCGTCCAGGTCGCGCCGTCGTACGGGCTGTACCAGCGGCCGGAGGTGGCCGCGCAGGAACTGTCCACGACGACGGAGGTGCCGTCGCGCTTGAGGACCTGCTCGCGGGTGTTGCAGCTGCCGCTGATCGTGATCCAGTGCGGGAACAGGTCCCGCGAATAGCCGCTGCTCGAACCCTGCGCCGCCACGGTCAGGGCGTTGAGCTGCGACTGGGCGGTCGCCTTGGAGGGGATCCCGGGCGGCGCGGCCCAACCGGGCTGGGCGTTCGTGACGGCCACGCCGGTCATCGCGAGCGCGCTGACGGCGATCGCGGCGGCGCGCCGCATCAGGCGGGAACGGCGGGGTGCGGATGGGCTCGTCGACATCACGGGTCTCCTCTGCGGGGGGTGGTGGAGGACAACCATCTCCGGCGACCATGGCGTTCGATCGATGCGTTGCTGAAGACTTGCCATACAGCTTCTGAGCAAACGGATCGGCTGGCAACCGTCGATCGCGTGCCGCGGCGGCGCGTGCGTCGAGGCCTCTCAGGCGACGGCGGCGGCCATCCGGCGTACCGCCTCGGTGATCAGCTCCGGTGCGGTGGCCAGGTTCAGCCGCACATGCCCGCCGCCGCCGGTGCCGAAGGCCGTACCGGGGTTGAGCGCCACCCGGCCCCGGTCGAGGAACACGCTGGCGGGGTCGTCGCCGAGGCCAAGGGCGCGACAGTCGAGCCAGGCCAGGTAGGTGGCCTGACCCGGTTGGTACCGGACGACCGGCAGGTGCTCGGCGAGCAGCGCCGCGAGGAGCCGGCGGTTGTCGTCCAGGCCGGTCAACACCGCGTCGAGCCACTCGCCGCCGTCGCGGAAGGCGGCGGTGTGGGCGATCACGCCGAGGTGGCTGGTGCTGACGCTGGCCTCGAACGGGACCCGGGCGAGGTCTCCCGCGGCCGCCGGGCCGGCGATGAGCATCCCGCCGCGCAGACCGGCCAGGTTCCATCCCTTGGATGCGGACATCAGCGACAGGCCGTTCTCCGCTCCGGGCACCGAGAGGTACGGCGTGAACTGCGCTCCCCCGATCACCACCGGGGCGTGGATCTCGTCGGCGACGACTCGTACCCCGTGCTGGTCGGCGAGACCGGCGACGGCGGCCAACTCGGCCGCGGTGTGCAGGACGCCGGTCGGGTTGTGGGGGTTGCAGAGCAGGTACGCGGCTGGCCGGCCAACGGCCCGAGCCCGCTGGAACGCGTCCTCCAGCGCCCCGAGGTCGATGCGCAGATCATCGCCGAGCGGTGCTTCGACGATGCGGCGGCCGGCGTGCGTGACGAAGTCGTAGAACGGCGGGTAGACCGGGCAGTTGACGACCACCGCGTCCCCGACGTCGGTGAGCAGCCGCAACGCCTCGACGACACCGTGCATCACGTCGGGCACCAGCGTGGTGCGTTCCACGGCCAGGCCGTCCCAGCCCCACCGGCGGTGGGCGAACTCGGCCAGCGCCTGCGGGTACGCCGTGCCGGCCGTGTAGCCGGTGTCGCCGCGCGCGACGGCGTCGGTGATCGCCCGCGCCACCGGTTCGGCCAGCGGCACGTCCATCTCCGCCACCCAGAGCGGCAGCACGTCGTCGGGGTACTCCCGCCACTTGAGGCTGGTCCGCTGCCGGAGCTGGCCGATCGTGAGCTGGCGAAGAGGGTTCGCAGAGCCGCCCCGGGCACCACCCAGCACACCACTCATGGCCGAAGCCTAGTCCGCCGCGTTTCGGACCCGTTCGGCTGACAGCGGAGGGCGACGTCGCGCTGCGTGCGCTGTTACCGTCGATGAGGGGCCACCTGCGGTCGGGGAGGCATGATGATCGGTGCGGTGACCGTCGGCGCAATCGCCGCTGTCCTGCTCGTCGGCGTCGCGGTGCTGGTCCGCCGTCCGCCCGACGTTCGGCGGGTGGTCCGCTGGTCGGCCCTGGCGATCACGGTGCTGGTCGCCGCCGCGCTGACCCCGTACACAGTTGACGATTCCGGGGCCGCCGCCGCCTATCTGCTCGGCGTGCCCGTCGTCGCCGCGCTGCTGCCGGTTCTCGCGCAGTGGGCCGGTCGGCTGACCGGGGTCGCCGACGTGGTGGCCGCGCTGGTCATCACCGGGTGGGGGCTGCTGCTCGGGCTGGGCATCGGGGTGGCGTTCCTGCCGGCGGTGCTGCTTCTCATCGCCAGTGCGGTGGGCGTCGGCGCTCCTCGACCGTCCGCCACCACCTGACGCGGGGGTGTCCACGCCCACCGGGCCGGCGAAGGCTGCCTCCGTCCACACCGTTCTCGTGGACTTCGACGGGGTACTCGTGCGCGGGGACGCGTTCGCCCTCTTCCTGCGACGCGTCGCCTTCGCGGGTGTGCGACTGCCGCTCGCCGTCGTCCTGCTCGTCCTTCTGGCTCCCGCGGCCGCCATCCCCGCCTGGCGTCTGCGGGTGGCCCGGTGGATGAGCTGGGTCGGCTTGTCGGGCCGGAGCGCGGATTGGTTGCGGACCGAGCTCGGGCGGTTCGGCGCGGACCTCGGTACGGAACCAGGGCGGATCATCGCTCCCGGTCTGCGGACGGTCCAGGCTCACCTCGCGGCGGGTGACCGGGTCGTCGTGGTCACCGCGTGTGAACACACACTGGCGCGTGCGGTGCTCGACAGGATCGGCCTCTCCGCTGTCGAACTCGTGGCCTCGCAGATCGACGGGCCGAAGCTGCTCGTGCACAACCACGGGGCGACCAAGCTGGCGCAGCTCGCCGCCCAGGGGGTGCGGCCGCCCTGGCGGACGGCCTACAGCGACTCGCTGTCGGATCTGCCGATCCTCGACGCGGCGGAGCAGGCGGTGCTGGTCAACGCCGACTCGCGGCGTGTCGCCCGGGCGCGTCGGCTGCTCGGCGACCGGCTGACCACCGTCACCTGGAACGACGACGGCCCGGAATCCCCGGCCAGTGACGCCGTCTGACCAGCGCCGGCCCCGGGCGTCGCGATCCTCGGTCGAGCATCCGGGGTGAACCCAACGAGAAAATGCATCGACGAGCGCCTATGCTTGCCGCATTGCACCGACGGCCAGTGCCCACGCCGCGCCGCCCCCGCGACCACGCACGCCGTCGATCGCCGGTCTCCACGACCGGCCGATGTCGATTGGAGTCTCCGATGAACTGGCGTCGAACCATGGCCCCGCTGGCCGGTCTGTGCCTCGCGCTCAGCGCCGCAGTGGTGCCCACCGGGGCAACCGCAGCACCCGCCGGAAATCCGCGCGCTGCCCATGTTAACGCTCACGCCGCAGCCGGCGCCGCGCTCGACAATCCGCCCGGCACACCGCCCGGCGCCTGCCCGGCGGGGGCCGGCTACGGCTCACCGCTGCCGGCGAGCTCCATGACCGCGACGAAGATCCGGGGTGGATTCTCCTTCCTCGAAGGGCCCGTCTGGGTGGCGGACGGCGGCTATCTGCTGATGTCCGACATGGCCGCCGGCAGTGGCCCGTACAACGTCCAGCCGTCCACGATCCACCGGTTCACCCCGCCGGCGACCTTCGACACGTTCCTCGCCAACGCCGGCAGCAACGGCCTGGCGCTGAGCGCCGACGGACAGCAGATCATCGCGGCCACCCACGACCAGCGGAGTGTCTCCGCGTACCGGCTGAGCGACCGGAGCCGCAGCACCGTCGCGGCGAACTACCAGGGCCGGGCGTTCAACTCACCCAACGACGTGGCAGTGCGCTCGGATGGGGTCGTCTACTTCACCGACCCCAACTTCCAGCGTGGCAACCGGCCGGACCAGATGAACGGCCGCACCAGCGTCTTCCGCGTCGCCGGAGGTCAGGTGTCGCTGGTCGACGACCGGCTGCGCCAGCCCAACGGCATCTCGCTCTCGCCGGACGGGACGGCGCTGTACGTGGGGGCGTACTCGGAGAACAAGATCTACAAGTACGCGGTGCAGCCGGACGGCAGCACCGGTGCCCGGAGTGTCTTCGTCAACTACATCGGCGGCCCGGACGGCGGCACTATCGACTGCGCCGGCAACGTGTACTGGACGTCGGGCTTCGACTCGCTGGTCCACGTCTACTCCCCCACCGGTGTCGAACTCGGCACGATCCGGTCCGGCAACACCGGCACGACCAACGTGGCCTTCGGCGGGCCCGACCGGCAGACCCTCTTCGTCACCTCGGGACCCCGGTACGACTCGGGCCTGTACAGCGTGCGGCTCAACGTGCCCGGCTATCCGTACTGACCCCGAATGGTGCCGGCGCCCGCCCGGGGCGCCGGCACCGGCGCGGTCAGGGCTGCTGACCCGGACGGTCGACGATGGCGAGCCGGATCACCGTCCCCGCCCCGTACAGCGACTCCTTGCCGTTGCGTACCACCGACATGCGGCGGCCGACGTAGACGTGCGTGTCGCGGTCGAAGAGGATGTCCGTGTGTCCGCCGATGCTGCCGGGCACCCGGATCGCCACCGCCGGCCGGCCGGCGGCGTCCACCACACCCCCCGACAGGACGACCGCGCCGGGCTCCCGTGCCAGCAGCTCGTACAGCGCCGCCAGCGCTCGCGGGGGCACGTAGCCGTCGAGCATCGACCGCGCGGTGGTGTACACCATGTTCTCGCCTCCGTAGACGGCCTCCTCGTCGGCGCCCTCGGGGAGGTGAAGGTCGACCGGGTTGTCCCGGAGGTAGCGGAACAACTCGTCCGGGTCGGCGGGCAGGTCGCCGTGGTACGCGGGCGGCGGGAACACGTCGAGTTCCTTGGTGGGGTCGCCCGGATCGTCCAGGCGCAGCACCTTCAGGTCGCTCCACCCGTGCGGTTCGGACTCCAGTCGGTGTCGTCCCTGCGTGTGCGCGACGCCTCCGGCCGACTCCCACCGCTGCACCCGCGCGTTGGTGTACGGGCCGCTGTCCGGCTCCTCCCGGAACGTCGTCACGGTCTCCGTGAAGACGTACTGATCGGGTCGGGCGGTGAGCTCGGGCTGCTGCCGGGCGGCGTCGGCGGCCAGCCGGAAGATCTCCGAGGCGCTGGCCGTGGGCGGCGTGCGGTCGCCCACCCTCGTGGTCTGGACCACCAGGCCACCGGCGGTCAGCGTGACCGCCAGCCCGAACGCGCCGGCCAGACGCCAACCGGGCAGGAAGCGCCTCCCGCGTCCGGTCGAACGGGCCGCCTCGACCTCCGCGGCGCGCTCGCTGACGTGGGCGGTCAGGTCGGTGAGGAGTTGTTCTTCGAAGCCGCGCGGCGGCTCATCGATGGTGTGCACAGCGTCATCTCCTGTCGTCAGGCGAGGGTGGCGGCCGGGTGGGCGAGCACGGCGCGGACGACGCGACGGGCACGATGCAGACGGACCCGGGCGGCGACCGGGGAGATTCCGAGTGCGGTCGCCGCCTCCGCGACGGTGAGGCCGTCCACGGCGACGAGTTCGACAAGCGTCCGGGTGCCCTCGGGCAGCTCGCGCAACGCCCGATAGGTGCGGCGGGCCGCCGACTCGGCGTCGATCCGTTCCTCGATGCGGGCGATGTCGTCCGGCCCCAGATCCCGTCGTCCGGCCAGTCGGCCGGACACCCGCAGCCGTTGGGCCGCCCGACGCCGCTCGTCGCCGATGACGTTGCGGGCCACCCCGAACAGCCAGCCGATCTGGCTCCCCCGGTCCGGTCGGTAGCCGGCCGCGGATTCGATCACCGCCAGGAACACGTCGGCGGTCAGGTCGGCGGCCAGGTGCGGGTCGTCCACCCGCCGCGCCACGAACCGGCTCACCGCCTCCACGTGCCGCCGGTAGAACACCGCGAATGCCGCCGGGTCGACGCCGATGCCGGAGATGTCGCCGTCGGATGGACTGGGGTCACTCACAGGCCGTCCCCTCTGGTTGCCGTCACACCTCTTCTTCGTACGGCGGGGCGCGGGTGTTACCGCATCCAGAAGAATCGGGTGGACGGCACGCCGGGACACGCCCGGCGCGACCGACACTGACGAACCAGCAGGTCAGGACGCCACCGCTGCGGCGAGCCTGCGGGCCTCGGTCACCAGGCGACTCGTGCCGCCGCGCGCCACCACGTCCGCCAGGCCCGGGACCTCGACGGGCACGCCCGTCGCGTGGGCCGTCTCGGCTGCCAGGGAGAGCAGGTCGGGAGTACCGCGAGGTGGCGTCGGCGCGGCCAGCAGCGGTGGCAGCGCGGCGGCGAGAAGCCGCCAGACACTCAGTCGGGCGCCTGCCGTGACCGCGTCACGCAGCGGCGTCATCGCCCGGGTCACTGTCACCTGACGGTCCGCCGCCAACGCACCCAACCGCCCGCCGACGCCCGGGGCGTCCAGATCACCAGCTGCCGCCAGCATCAGCAGCGCGTCCAGGGTGGCCACCCGGTCCACCTCGTGCCGGGCGCACAGGCCGTACGCCAAGGCCAGGTCGAGCGCCGGGCCGCCCGGACCGGTGCACTCGGCCAGGGCCGGCAGAAAGCCGGCGACGTCCCGGGTCTCCTCCTGCACCGACCTGGCGAACTCGGGCAGCAGGTGGGCGGCGACCAGGCCCCGGTGCCCCGGGAGCAACGCCGGCCACAGGTCTCCCCAGCCGTTGTATCCCCGTCTCACCTGTGCCGGCACGGTGAGCAGACCGAGCGGGTCCGCGACGCCCTCGGGTGGCTCGCCGGAAACGACGGTACGTCGGGCAGGATGAGGGTGGTAGTCGAGGTCGTCGGTGCCCGACCGGACCGTGACCACCCGGTGGACCGGCGTGGGCAGGGCGTCTCCGCCCAGCCAGTCGGCCAGTTCGTCGCCGGCCGCGGTGCCGAGGGCCGCCGCTCGGGCCGCCAGCGCCTCGTCCACCCCGACCGGTAGTCGCAGCAGTGCTTGGGTGAGGTCCCAACGCCAGACCGGGCGCTCGCCGAGCGCCGCCAGCCGGTCGTACAGCGCATACGGGTCGATCGCCCCGGTGGCCGACGTCGGGGCGGCCAGCAGCCCCGGGTCGTTCCGCCCGCTCATCCGCTGGCCTATCTCGGCCAGTCGGGCGCAGAGGACCAGCGTGAGCGGGGAGTGGCGGGGCGGCTCGACCGGCGACCGACCGCGGAACGGGCGCAGGCTCCGGTTCGACAACTGGCTGAGGATGACCGACCACTGGTCATGGCGGCTCGCGACGTCGGTCGACGCGGCGGCGGCCAGCAGCACCCCATGCAGTTGGGCCGGCACGTTGAACATCGCCCACGGGTGGTCGTCGGCGCCGACCTGCTCGCGGCGGAGCACCGGCAGCAGAGCCGTCGCCAACCGGTCCCGGTCGCTCGTCGCCAATCGGACCAGAGCATCCAGGACCCGCTCCAGGGCCGAGGACGCCAAGGGCCAATCACGTAGCCCGGACACCTCCTCGACCAACTCGTCCACGTCGGTGATCGGCGGCAGGGCAGCCACCGCCGGCGTGCGTGGTGGCAGCTCGTCACCCGCGATCACGACCGTGACCGCGACGGGAGGCTGGTGACCGTGCCGCCGGGCCAGTGTCACCGCCCGGTCCCGCAGGTCGGCCGCAGCATGGTCGGCGCCCACGGCGAGAACCTCGGCGATGTCCGCCGCCCGCTCGGGGCGCTGCCTGGCGAGCAGGTCCAACCAGGACAGCTGCCCTCGCACCAGCGCCTTCTCGGGCCGGGTGAGCACGATCCGAGACGTGTCGAGGAGCGCTGCAAGCTCCACGCCGTCGCCCACCGTCCGCAGCGTGCGCTGGGCGGCTGCGGCGACCGGCCCGGGCGCGTCGGCGAGCAGCCGCAGGTACGCGCTCGCCCGCGCCGTCACCTCGCTTCCGGTCGGTGTCAGCAGCTCATGGAGGGCGAGGAAGGGCCGCAGCGCGCCGGGACGGTCGCCGCGCAGCAGCCTGCCGAGCACCCCGTCGAGCAGCAGCGCGCGGTCGAGTCGACCCTCCGTCGCCAGCGTGGCCAACGCCGAGGGCACCGAGTGCCCGACGCCCCGGTATGCCAGGTCGGTGCCGATCCCGTCGACCTCGAACAGCCGGGGCAGCACAGTATCCAGGAAGGGGTCGGCGCGTAGCCGGTCGAGCAGGAGCCGATGCTGGTTGTCGTACCGTCGCCACCACAGGGCGTGCGCCCAGCCGGCGACGAAAGCGTCCCCGGTCGGCGGCACCGCCTTCTCCGCCAGCAGCAACTCGGCGATGAAGTGCCAGCCCTCCCACGGGCGGCTGCGGGGAATCCGCTCGGCCAGCCGGTGCGCGAGGTCGGCGAGCCAGCCCACGCCCCGCTGCCGGGCCACGTTCACCACCGGCGCCGGATCGGCATCCGTGAGCATGACCGAACTCCGGCCGAGCAGGGCCGCGACCTTCGTCGCTGTGCTCAGCGTGCCAACCGCCGCCACCGCCAGGGCTGTCGCTTCGTGGTGCGCCCACCAGTTGTCCCGCCGCTGCCGGACGTGTGCGACCAGTTCGTCGCCGAGCACGCGTCGGCCCGGTTCGTCCACCTCTTGCAGCACCGCCGCGACGGCGGACACATCACCGCGGGTCAGGGCCTGGAAGAGATCCGTCACACCGTCACC
The DNA here is from genome assembly GCF_029626165.1 of Micromonospora sp. WMMD967. Taxonomy (NCBI): domain Bacteria; kingdom Bacillati; phylum Actinomycetota; class Actinomycetes; order Micromonosporales; family Micromonosporaceae; genus Micromonospora; species Micromonospora sp. WMMD967. The sequence continues at coordinate 4,128,193 of NZ_JARUBK010000001.1, read as the reverse complement.
TCCGCCGTCATCGCCACCGCGAGAGCGTGCTTGCACGGGCCGCGCTGACCCCGGTGCTTCGCCCACCAGTGGCAGGTACACGTGAGGCTCCCGTCGGGCAGCCGGCGGACCCGATAGTCCTCGTCGCCGCTGCGTACCGTGGCATGCTCCTCGTCCCGGCGGACGGCGCCCTGCTCCACCAACGTCCGCGCGCCGACCAGGCGGGGGTTGTCCCGCTCGGCTCGACCCGCGTCGTAGGGCATCGCGCGGTGGAAGTACGCCCCCTCGGCGACGTCGAACCCGACCCGACCGGCGGTGCCGAGCTGGGCCAGCGCGGCGCGGACGCGGTCGTCGGGCAACCCGGTCGCGTCGGCCAGCGCGGCGACGTCGACGGTCGGATCCCAGGCGAGCAGCCCGCCGACCAGCTCCGCGTCGTCGATCACCTCGTCACCGGCGAGTGCGAGCAGGGCGGCCCCCTCGCCGGAGAACCCCCGGTACGGCTCGGGTGAGAGGGTCAAGGACAGCCGCAGGGCGCCGGTGTCCAGTTCCCAGGTGCTCGGCACGGCCGGTGACCCGGCGCGCACCGCCGGCCCGTACACCCGCAGGCTCCGTGCGTGTCGGAGCAGCCCGCGCAGCGCCGCGAGCCGGCCCGCGCCGGCCAGGCAGACGGCGCCGGGCACCGGCCGTGAGGTCAGTCGGAGGGTACGTCCGGCGGGCACCGCCCAGAGCACCGAGCGGTCGCGGGCGCCGGGCAGCCGACGCAGGAACGCCACCGCCTCGGCGGCGGGGATCTCGGCGCGCGGTTCGAAGCCGGCGGTGAGCACCTGCACCTCGGCGAAGCCGCGCAACCAGCGACGCGGCAGGGGGACCTTCCGCTCCACCACTGCGCCGTCCATGGTGGAGACGGTGAGGTCGTCGGGGCCGACCGCCACGTGCAGCGGTTCGATCCCGCCGACCCGGGCGAGCGCTTCGCGCAGCGGCGGGTTGACGTCCACGTTCGTGGTGCCGTGCCCGACGACCTCGCCGTCGAAGCCGGCCGGAACGACGTCCATCCGGGCGTACACCCCGCAGCAGCCGGAGAACGACTCGAAGCGCAGCCGCTCCCGGCTGCCGGTGACGACCGGGTCCAGGCTGGCGGAGCTGACCGGCTGGTGGTAGCGGGTGCGGGCCACCTCGGCCACGGCGAGCAGGCCGGCGGCGGCCGCGACCGGTGTGGTGAGAAACCCGGAGAAGAAGCGCGGGTTGGCGGCCGGGCCGCCGCTGGTCTGGAGGTCGAGGCCGGCGGCGCGCAGAGCGGACGGCTGGAGATATCGGTACGTCTGAACGGCGTTCACGGGACACACCGTAGGAGTCCCTACCGACACTTCGAACCTCTGATCGCGCCCGGTCTACCCCGCCTTGGGCAGGAGCACGATCGCGTTGCCGACGCGCCGCTCGGTCACCGGCTCGTGCCCCCAGTAGTCCGTGGGCCTGTTGTAGAGGATGTCGTTGATCACGAGGGTGCTGTCCCCGCCGATGCCGAGCATGATGGCGTCGACCGCCCCCAACCACTTCATCACCGCGGCGGCCTCCGGCATGGTCACGCCGACGCTCACCCCCGGCCGCCGCCCGTCGATCACCACCAGCAGGAGCTGACCGGCGGCGGTGATGCCGGCGAGGGTCCGCGGGTGCCGGTCCAGGAAGAGACTGGTGTGGTAACCGTCGCGGGACCGGTAGCCGTTCGCGCCCACATTGATCCACACCTGGCCGCCCCGCACCAGTGCCGGGCCGCCGGAGACCGCGGCGAACGTCGGGCTGGTCACCCGCTGCCCCTGCGGGTCGAGGATCTGGGTGCCGGGCTGGAAGGCCTTGTTGAGCACGGTGTGGTCGCGCAGCCACTGCCCGCCGGCACCGATCCCCTGGAGTACGCGGGCACCGGCGGGGATGGGGCCACCGGCCGGACTGCGCAGCTGCTTCGCCACCCAGTTGCCGTCCACCACCACGTCCACACTGCCGGTCGGTCCGACCGGCGTCTCCGTCCCCCACTCGGGGCGGAAGACGACGATCTCGTCCGGGTCGGTGCAGGTCTCGAATCGCCACGGCTGGTCGGCGTAGGGCAGGTCGCCGGGCGTACCGCCAGGCGTGGACGGCGGCCGGAGGTCACCGCCGACACCACCGCAGTGCGCGATCTTCCCCGGTTTGCGGTGCAAGCCGTCGACCTGCCACTGCGCACCGTCCGGTGCCTTCACGGTGGTCGTCGAGATCAGCTCCGTGATGCGCAGCGGACCGTTCGCTCCGTTGAGCAGCAGCGCGGTACGCCCGTTCACGGCCTCGCTCAGCAGGTTGTTGCCCTGGACGTAGATGCCCAACGGGTCGCCGTCGAAGCCGTTGAAGTCGGGGTTGTTCGGACTGTCGATGTCGAACTCGCTCGCGTTCACCCCGGCCAGCGCGCCGGCGTACCGGGCGATGTCGCGGACCCGGTCGGCGCTGCGCAGCTCGGGCCCGTGCGCGGCGCCGATCGTCACGGCGGCGTCGGGTTCCACGACCAGGGCCCGGACCTCCCACGGGCCGGTGCTGACCTGCTCCCGGAACGCCTGGTGTTCGACGACACCGGTGATGCCGGCGCTCCGGACCTGCGCGAGCCTCGCCTCCGCCGCCGTGCTGTCGCTGAACGTGCCGAGGTGCACGGCGTAGAGCATGGTCGCGTCGGCCGGCGGGCGATACTGCAGGTCCGCCGGCAGGGGTGGGTCGTAGGTGACCTTTGTGGCCTCCGGGTACCCGGCCGCGTGCAGGTCCGCTACGAAGGTGTCGGCCCGTTGCGAGTCGCGGGTGACCAGGTCGGCGCGTGCCGGCGGGAAGTGCAGCACGATGGTCCACGACGACGAGGCGTGGCCCTGGGTGTACTTGCGGTAGGTGACTCCGGGGGCGGGCGTCTGCACCGACCCGATCCTGGTGACCAGGCTCGCCGGCCCCAGGGGCATCCGGTCCACCGGGTCGGTGAAGGGACGTGAACCGCTCGGGGCGATCGTGCTGGCCTCTGCGGTGGCCGGCGGGGACACGGCCGACGTGACGACCGCCGACCCGATGACGCCGACGAGGGCCAGGACGGTCAGACGAACGCGGTGACGGTGATTCAAGGCGGTTGCCCCGTGGATCGATGCTTGCGGCCACCAGGTGGCGCAGTGGAGTCTCGCATCCGGCGCGACGACGCGCGGCCCGTCGCATCGCCGAGACGGCATCTGCTCGTCGACGCGCCGGAACGCGACGTCCGATCGTCGCCAGACGAATGGTCTTTCGCCGACCAGGCTTGCCGTCATGAACAACGCACTTGACGGCAAGGTGGCCCTGGTCACCGGTGGTGGTCGCGGTATCGGCGCAGCGGTGGCGTTGCGCCTGGCGGAGGAGGGCGCCGATGTGGCACTGACGTTCCAGCGCAATCAGCAACGCGCGGACGGTGTGGTGGACCAGATCAAGGCCGTGGGACGGCGGGCTGTGGCCATGCGGGCGGACAGTTCCGACCCGGTGGCGGTGGTCGGCGCGGTCGACCGGGTCGCCGGCGATCTGGGCCGACTGGACATCCTGGTGAACAACGCCGGCGCGTTCCTGCTCGGCCCGTTGGAGCAGTTGAGCCTGGAGGAGTTCGAGCAGACCGTCGCGGTCAACGTCCGGGCGCCGTTCGTCGCCGCGCAGGCGGCGGTACGCCACATGAGGGCCGGCGGTCGGGTCATCACCATCGGCAGCAACGTGGCCGAGCGGGCGGTCTTCCCGGGTTTCGCGCTGTACGCGATGAGCAAGACCGCACTGATCGGCCTGACCAAGGCGCTCGGACGCGAACTCGGCGGAAGGGCGATCACCGTGAACCTGGTCAATCCTGGGGCCACCGACACCGAGTTGAACCCGGCCGACGGCCCCAATGCCGACACGATCAACGGGTTCACCGCCCTCGGCCACTTCGCGGAGCCGAGCGACGTGGCCGCCACGGTGGCCTTCCTCGCCGGCCCGGGCGGGCGCTACATCACCGGGGCGACGGTCAACGTCGACGGTGGCTTCACCATCTGATCGTCGGCTCACCACGGTCACGTCCATCCTCAACGGTCACGGCCCGTCCCGCCTCAGTCCTGGCGGGTACGGGCCGTGACCGCATCGGCGCGGGGACGACGGTCCCTGGTCGACAGCGTCCGTTGCGTCGCGCTAATACCTAGCAGTACTATGCCTTGCACCTCTAGGGTTGGGAGCGGGGTGATGTCTGGTGAAGGTCGCGAAGGACCTGGTGGCCGCCTCGGCCACGCCGATGGTGCTCGGCATCCTGACCGAGGGTGAGAGCTACGGCTACGCCATCCTCAAACGGATCAACGAGCTGTCCGGCGGCGAGCTCGACTGGACCGAGGGACTGCTGTACCCGTTGCTGCACCGGCTCGAACGGCTCGGCCACGTGGAGTCGAGCTGGCAGTCGGCCACCGGCGAGCGCAGGCGCAAGTACTACCGCATCACCGACAAGGGCCTCGCCGAGCTGGCCGAGCAGCGCCGGCAGTGGGACACCGTCGTGGGCGCGTTGAAGGAAATCTGGCACGACCGGGTGCCACCGACGGTGGACCCCCTGGAGGGCCTCGCATGACGGACCACGACGGGCAGCAGGAGCTGGAGGCCCAGTTCGAGCAGTGGCGCCGGTACGTGCTCCGCCGCCGGGAGCTGCAACCGACGGACGCCGACGAGCTGGAGGACCACCTCCGTGGCTCCGTCGACGAACTCGTCGCGAGAGGGCTGAGCCCGGACGAGGCGTTCCTGGTCGCTGTCAAACGAATGGGCAGCCTCGACGAGCTCTCCCGCGAGTTCGCCCGGGAGCACTCGGAACGGCTGTGGAAGCAACTGGTGCTGACCGGCGACCCGAGCAGCCCGGTCGCCGGCACGCGCTCCCGGCGGGACCTGTGGGCGATGCTCGCCTGCGCGGCGGGCGCGGTGGCGTCGGTCAAGGTGCCCGCGCTGTTCGGGTTGAGCTTCGACGACGACGGCTCGTTCTACGCGCGGAACTTCGCCCTGTTCGCGCTGCCCTGGCTGGCGGCGTTCCTGGCCTGGCGGCGCGGCGCACGACGGTCGGTGATCGTGACCTTGGTGGCGCTGTTCGTTCTCGGCGCGGTGGCGGCCAATGTCTATCCGCTGGCGGACGACTCGCAGTCCATCGTCGTCACCAGCATCCACCTCCCCATCGCCCTGTGGCTGGTGGTCGGTCTGGCCTACGTGGCCGACGACTGGCGGTCCTCGCGTCGACGCATGGACTTCATCCGCTTCACCGGCGAGTGGTTCATCTACCTCGTCCTCATGGGCCTCGGCGGCGGCGTGCTCTCCGCGTTCCTGTTCAACACGTTCGCGGCCATCGGCATCGCACCGGAGGAGTTCATCTCGCAGTGGCTCCTACCGTGCGGCGCGGCAGCCGCGGTCGTGGTGGCCGGGTGGCTGGTCGAGGCCAAGCAGAGTGTCGTCGAGAACATCGCGCCGGTCCTCACCCGACTGTTCACTCCACTCTTCACGGCAGCCCTCCTCGCGTTCCTCGTCGCTGTCGTCTGGACCAGTCACGGCATCGACGTCGAACGCGAGACCCTGATCCTGTTCGACCTGTTGCTGGTCGTGGTGCTGGGGTTGCTGCTCTACTCGCTGTCGGCCCGTGATCCGCTGGCCCCTCCCGGCCCGTTCGACAAACTCCAACTGGCGCTCGTGGTCAGCGCGTTGGCCATCGACGTGCTCGTGCTGGTGGAGATCACCGGGCGCATCACCGACGACTACGGCAGCACGCCCAACCGGGCAGCCGCGCTCGGCGAGAACGTCATCCTGCTGGTCAACCTCGCGTGGTCGGCGTGGCTGCTGCTGACCTTCATCCGTCGGCGCGCGCCGTTCGCCGCCCTCGAACGGTGGCAGACCGGCTACCTGCCGGTGTACGCCGGGTGGGCGTGGATCGTGGTCCTCGTCTTCCCGCCGTTGTTCGCCTACGCCTGACCGACCAGCCGGCTCGGGCCGCCCCGAACGTCCTCCTCGATCCGCTTCGCGGCGACCAGCAGCGGCGGAAGCAGTTCCCGGCGGATCATCTCGAAGGATCCTCGGGTGGCGTGCGCGGAGACGTTCACCGCCGCGACCACCGACCCGTTCTCGCCGTGGATCGGGGCGGCCACCGACCGCAGCCCCTCCTCCAACTCCTGGTCGACGATGGCGTACCCCTGGGCGGCGATCTTCGTCAGGGCGGCGCGGAGCTTCGCCGGGTCGGTGACGGTGCGCCGGGTCAGCGGCCGCAGTTCGGCAGTGGCGAGGTAGTCGTCCAACCAGTCCGCCGGTTGCGCGGCGAGCAGGACCCGGCCCATCGAGGTGGCGTAGGCGGGGAACCGGGTGCCGACGCTGATCCCCACCGTCATGATCCGTTTGGTGGGTACGCGGGCCACGTAGACCACCTCGTCGCCGTCGAGCACCGACACCGAGCAGGACTCGTGCACCTGGGCGACCAGCGCCTCCATGTGCCGCCGCGCGACCTCGGGCAGGCTCAGGCTCGACAGGTACGCGTAGCCGAGTTCGAGGATCCGCGCGCGCAGCGAGAAGAGCCGCCCGTCGGTGTGCACGTAGCCCAACTCGACGAGGGTGAGCAGGAACCGACGCGCCGCGGCCCGGGTCAGCCCGGTCCTGCGGGCCACCTCACTGAGGGTGAGCTGCGGGTGTTCGGCGTCGAACGCCCGGATCACCGCGAGTCCGCGTTCCAGTGACTGGACGAACTCCGGCGATCTCGCCGCGTCCTCGCTCACACTCACCCGGCCTCCTGTCGCAGGGTCTCCCGGGCCACCGTGAACGCCCGGTTCGCCGCCGGTACGCCAGCGTAGACGCCGACCTGGAGCAGGACCTCCGCCACCTCCGCCGGGCTCAACCCGTTGCGCAGCGCGGCACGGACGTGCATCGCCAGCTCCTCGTCGTGGCGCAGGGTGGCGAGCACGGCGAGGGTGATGCAGCTACGGGTGCGCCGGTCGAGGCCCGGGCGGCTCCACACCTCACCCCAGGCGTAGCGGGTGATGAAGTCCTGGAAGTCGGCGGTGAACTCGTCGGTGGCGTCGATCGCGCGGTCGACGTGGGCGTCGCCCAGCACCTGTCGGCGTACCGTCATGCCCGTCTCGTGCCGCTCACTGTCGTTCATGGGTCCCCGCGTTCCTCGTGGAGGTGTTCCAGCAGGAGTCGGCTCACCTGCTCGGGTTGCTCGACGTTGGCCAGGTGCGCCGCCGCGCCGACCACGGCAAGTCGGGCCCGAGGGATGCCCCGGACGATCTCGCGGGCGTGCTCGACCGGGGTGGCCGGGTCGTCCGCCCCCGCGACGACGAGCGTCGGCGCGGTGATGCGGCCGAGGTCGGGTCTGAGATCCATCGCGGCGATCGCCTCGGAGCAGGCGGCGTAACCGTCCGGGGGTGTCGCGGTCAGCATGGCGCGGTGGCCGTCGACCACGTCCGGGCGGGCGGTGGCGAAGGCCGGGGTGAACCACCGCGCCACCACCGCGTCGGCAATCGCCGGCAGACCGGAGCCCCGCACCGTCGCCGCCCGCTGGTGCCACTGACCGGGCGGGCCGAGCGACGGCGAGGTGCAGAGCAGCGCCATCCGCCGTACCCGGTCGGGCGCGTGCGCGGCGAGCCACATGCCCACCATCCCGCCGAGGGACAGCCCCGCGTAGTGGACCCACGGCACGTCCAGGTCGTCCAGCGTCCGCACCAGCTCCCGGCCGAGAAGATCCATGGTGTACGGCCCGGGCGGCACCGCCGAGCGGCCGTGGCCCAGGTGGTCGTACCGGATGACCCGGAACCGCTCGGCGAGCACCGGGATCTGTGGCTCCCACATCGCGGCGGCGGTGCCGAGGGAACTGCCGAGCACCAGCGTCGGCGCGTCGGCCGGGCCGTCGACGGCGAGGTGCAACCGGGAGGTCACCGGTCCGCGCCCCGAACGGTGGCCAGGGCGCTGTCGACGAACCGGTGAGCCGAGCCGAGCCAGCGGTACGGGTCGAGTGCCTCGTCGATCGCGGCCTCGGACAGGTGGGCGCGGATCGTGGGATCGGCGAGCAGCGCGGCGCGAAACGACGGGCCGGCGGCGGCGCGGGTCACCAGGTCGTGGGCGACGCCGCGACCGACGACAGGTGCCAGCCGCGCGGCGACGGCCTCGGCGAGCACCAGGCCGCCGGTGGCGTCGAGGTTCTCCCGCATCCGCGCCGGGTCGATCTGCAACCCGACCAGCATCCGTGCACAGCGGGCGGCGGCGCCGCCGGCCACGTGCAGCAGGTCGAGCAGGGGCTCCCACTCGGCGTGCCAGGCGCCCGCGGCCCGCTCGTGCTCCTGCACCGCCGCGGCGAACACCGTGGCGACGAGACCCGGACCGCGTCGCGCGGCGGCGGTGACGAGGATCGAGTCGACCGGGTTGCGCTTGTGCGGCATGGCCGAGGAGCCACCCCGCCCGGTGCCACCCTCGGCGACCTCGCCGACCTCGTTCTGGGCGAGCAGCCCGACGTCGAGCGCGACCTTGCCGGTGCTCACGAGGAGCCCGCCGAGGGCGGCGGCCAGGTCGAGCCAGGGCTGGCGGCGGGTGTGCCACGGCAGCGGGCTCGACGGGAGGCCGAGGTGCGCGGCGAACCGCTCGACGACCTCCGTGCCGGCCGGGCCGAACGCGGCCAGGGTGCCGACCGCCCCGCCGAGCTGCGCCGGCTGGGCGGCGCGGGCCCGACGCAGCCGGTCCCGGGCCTCGACCAGACCGGTCAACCAACCCGCGGCCTTGAGCCCGAACGTGGTGGGTGCCGCCTGCTGCCCGAGTGTCCGGGCGACCAGCACGGTGTCCCGGTGCGTGTCGGCCAGCCGGGCGGCGGCGTCCACCGCGGCGTCCAGGTGACCCAGCAGCGGGTCGAGCGCCCGTACGGACACCAGGACCAGCGCGGTGTCCAGGACGTCCTGGCTGGTCGCGCCGAAATGCACCCAGCCCCGGGCGTGCTCGGGTACGGCGGCGGTCAGCTCGCCCACGAGCGCGACGACCGGGTTGCCCGCGGCGTCCGCCGCCCGGCCGAGCGCCCCCGGGTCGTACCGGTCGGCGCGGCACTGCTCGACGATCGCCTCGGCCGCCGGTGGGGGCAGGATGCCGACGTCGGCCGTGGCCCGGGCGAGCGCCGCCTCCGCGTCGAGCATCGCCTGGAGCAGGGACCTGTCGCTGAGTTCCGTGTCGACGTCCGGGGCACCGGAGACACCGCCGAGCAGTCGGTCAGACGGCGAAGAAGACTGTCTCATGGTCACCCTGGAGGTGGATGTCGAACCGGAGCCCGTCCGTCGCGGGCGTCGCCAGCAGGGTGTCCCGGCGGTCGGCGTCGACGCTGCGCAGCACCGGGTCGACGGCGTTGGCCGCCGGCTCGTCGGGGAAGTAGAGCCGGGTGACGAGGCGGTGCAGCAGCCCACGCCCGAAGACCGACAGGGCCAGGTGGGGTGCTTCGGTGCCGCCCTCCGGCGCGGGCAGCGGGCCCGGCTTGACGGTCAACAGCCGGTACCACCCCCGCCCGTCGGTCTCGCTTCGCCCGAAGCCCCGAAAGCCGGCGAGCGCGGGGGGCCGGGCCCCACGGGGGTCGTCCGGGTGGTCGAACCGGCCGTCCGGGTCGGCCTGCCAGCTCTCCACCATCGCGTCGACCACCGGCGTCCCGGTGCCGTCGAAGATCCGACCCCTGATCCAGAACGATCCCGGCGTGGACTCGGGTACGACGTACGGGCCGTCGGGCCAGCGCAGGCCGATGTGCAGGTACGGCCCGACGGTCTGCGCGGGCATGACGCCCAGCTGCTCACTCATCGTCGTCCTCGTCCTCGAAGGGGGTGCTGTCCCGCCCGCGCAACACGATGTCGAACTCGTACGCCAACGCCCACTCCGGTGTGGTGCCGGCGTGGTCGTACCGGGCGACCATCCGTTCGCGGGCCTTCGGGTCGCGGACCGAGTTGAAGATCGGGTCCTGGAAGAAGAGCGGGTCGCCAGGGAAGTACATCTGCGTCACCAGTCGCTGGGTGAACGCGCGACCGAAGAGGGAGAAGTGGATGTGCGCCGGCCGCCACGCGTTGTCGTGGTTACGCCAGGGGTACGCGCCGGGCTGCACGGTGACGAACCGGTACCGTCCCTGGTCGTCGGTGAGCGCCCGGCCCACCCCTTCGAAGTTGGGGTCGAGCGGTGCCGGCCAGGTGTCCCGGGCGTCGCGGTACCGGCCGGCGGCGTTGGACTGCCAGATCTCGACGAGCGTGTGGGGCACCGGTCGCCCGTCGCCGTCGCGGACCCGTCCGTGCACGATGATCCGCTGTCCCTGCGGCTCACCGTCGTGTTGACGGGTCAGGTCGTGGTCGAGGTCGCCGAGGCGCCCCTCCCCCAGCAACGGCCCGGTGATCTCGGTCAGCCGCTGCGGCAGGTGGACGAGTGGGTGCTTCGGTGCCCTTGCCACCGTCGACTTGTAGCCGGGGCTGAGCAGGGGCGGGTGGGCGTCGACATCGTCGCGCCGGTAGCTCGGTAGCACCAGGCCGCCGCCGGCCCGGGTGTGCTGGGTGGTCATTGTCGTCTCCCGTCAGCCTTCGTCGCCTCCAGCGCCCGCAGCACGGCGAGTTCCCGCGCCGTCGGTGGCTCGCCCGTGGTCAGCCCCTCCGCGACGGCGAGGGCCCAACCGGTGGCCGCCTGCGCCTGTTCCCGCGTCACACCGGGGTGCAGTCGGGTCAGCGTGAGCTCGCAGGTGACCGGGTCGGGTTCGAGGACGCCGAGATCGGTGATCACCACCCGGGGGCCTCCGCCCCGCAGGCCGAGTCGCTCCCGGTCACCCGGGCCCGTCCCGTAACCGACCGAGGTGACGAAGTCGACCCGTTCGGTGAACGTCCGGAGATCCTGCCGGACGATCACCACGACCTCACCGCAGGAGGCGGCGATCTCCGGGGCGCCACCCGCGCCGGGCAGCCGGACCTTCGGGGCGCCGTAGTCACCTCCGACGACCGTGGTGTTGATGTTGCCGTACCGGTCGAGCTGCGCGGCGCCGAGGAAGCCCACGTCGATCCGGCCGGGCTGGAGCCAGTAGTTGAACACCTCGGGCACCGACACCACGGCGTCCGCCGTGTCGGCGAGGACCCCGTCGCCGATGGACAGCGGAAGCCGGTCCGGCTTCGCGCCGAGGCACCCGGATTCGTAGATGAGCACCAGGTTCGGGGCGTGGGTGGCGCGGGCCAGGTTCGCCGCGGTGCTGGGCAACCCGATCCCGACGAAGCAGGCGGTGCCGTCGCGTAGTTGCCGGGCGGCGGCGACGGTCATCATCTCGTCCGCGGTCCAGCCGGTCGTCGTGGTCTCGTCGGTCACGCCGCCGCCCCGGCCCGGTGCACGTGCTGGTCGAGCCAGGCGCGGAAGGTGTCGCGACGCCGGCTGACGGCGTCCCAGGCCCGGTAGAAGTCGTTGTCCCGCACCGAGTAGCCGTGGGCGTAGGAGGGGTGCGCGCCACCGGGCACCTCGGCCACCGCGGTGACCGCCCAGCCGGGCAGGACGACCTGCCCGGGTACGGGTTCCAGCTCGTCGACGATCTCCTCGACGGTGACCAGGGACCGGTCGGCGGCGAGCACCGCCTCCTTCTGCACCCCGGTGATGCCCCACATCTGCACGTTGCCGTCGCGGTCGGCGCGCTGGGCGTGCACCACTGTCACGTCGGGGCGCAGGGCGGGAACGGCGGTGAGCGTCTCGCCGGTGAAGGGACAGGTGATGGGGCGGATGTTCGTCGTGTGGTCGGGCAGGTCGGTGCCGGTGTAGCCGCGCAGGACGGCGAACGGCAGCCCGGACGCGCCGGCGACGTACCGGTTCGCCATGCCCGCGTGGCTGTGCTCCTCCAACTCGAGGGGACGCGGCCAGGCGTTCTGCACCGCGTCCCGGAAGCGGTGCAGCGACCCGACGCCCGGGTTGCCGCCCCAGGAGAAGACCAGGCGGCGGGCACATCCGGCGCCGATGAGCTGGTCGTAGATGACGTCGGGGGTCATCCGCACCAGGGTCAGATCCTGCCGCCCCTGGCGGATGATCTCGTGACCGGCGGCGAACGGGATGAGATGTGTGAACCCTTCCAGGGCCACCACGTCACCGTCGCGGACCAGGTGTGCCACACCCTCGGCCAGCGAGACGAGCTTCGCCATGAGCCTCCCCGCCCCTGTTCGCCATGCGGACCGCCGTACTCATCTCGAACGTACGGCGGGGGACGGCATCCGTCAACGATGGGATGGTCCGGCCGTCCACAGTGCATCCAAGTCACGCCGAACGATGCGTTGACGCGAGCCGGACCACGTGCCAACGTTCATGCAGAGAACGTCCGTTCGGTAAGCGAACACCTCGGGCTGCTCGTGAGCGAACGCCCGGCACGCCCGACCACCCCCACCGGCCCCACGCTCCCAGGAGGACAGCCATGACACTGCTGGACGCCACGACCTGGCACGGCACGCTGCACAGCGACGGCTGGGTGGAGCCGGCCGGCGGCACGGCGGCCGTGCGGTCCCCCGCCACCGGGGAGGAGATCGGCCGGGTCGGCGTGGCGAACGCCGACGACGTGACGCGAGCCTGCGCCCGGGCCAGCGCCGCGCAGCGCGCCTGGGCCGCCACCGCCTACGCCGAGCGGGCCGCGGTGCTCCGTCGGGCCGGGCACCTGTTCGAACAGCACGCCGCCGAGATCGGCGACTGGATCGTGCGGGAGTCCGGGGGCATCCCGCCCAAGGCCGGCGTCGAGACCGACACCGCAGCCCAGGAGTGCTACGAGGCGGCGGCGCTGGCCTCGCACCCGCTCGGTGAGATCATCCCGAGCGCGCAACAGCGGCTCAGCCTGGCCCGCCGGTTGCCCGTCGGCGTCGTCGGGGTCATCGCGCCGTTCAACTTCCCACTCATCCTGGCCACCCGTTCCGTCGCCCCGGCCCTGGCGCTGGGCAACGCCGTGGTGCTCAAACCCGATCCGCGCACCGCCGTCTGCGGTGGCGTCTCGATCGCCCGGGTCTTCGAGGAGGCCGGCCTGCCCGACGGCCTGCTGCACGTCCTGCCGGGCGGGGCCGAGGTCGGTGAGGCGCTGGTGGCCGACCCTAACGTCCGGGTGGTCAGCTTCACCGGCTCGACTGCGGCCGGCCGCAAGGTCGGCGAGGCGGCCGCACGCCACCTCAAGCGGGCGCACCTCGAACTCGGTGGCAACTCGGCGCTCATCGTGCTCGACGACGCCGACCTGGACCTCGCGGTCTCCGCCGGCGCGTGGGGGTCCTTCCTGCACCAGGGTCAGATCTGCATGACCACCGGACGGCACCTGGTGCACGAGAGCCTGGCCGAGCGGTACGTGGAGCAGTTGGCCGAGAAGGCGGACCACCTGCCGGTCGGCGACCCGAGCAAGGAGCAGGTGGCGCTCGGGCCGATCATCGACGAGCACCAACGCGACAAGATCCACGCGTTGGTCACGGCGAGCGTCGACGCGGGCGCCCGACTGGCGGCCGGAGGCACCTACGAAGGGCTGTTCTACCGGCCGACGGTCCTCGCCGACGTCACCTCCACCACCCCGGCGTACGCCCAGGAGGTCTTCGGCCCGGTCGCGCCGGTGGCCACCTTCGCCGACCAGGACGAGGCCGTGGAGTTGGCCCGGCAGACCGAGTACGGCCTGTCGCTGGGCATCCTCGGCCGGGACGTGATGAGGGCGATGGCCCTCGCCGACCGGATCCCCAGCGGGATCGTGCACATCAACGACCAGACGGTCAGCGACGAGGCGGTGGCGCCGTTCGGCGGGGTCGGGGCCTCGGGGACCGGCTCCCGGTTCGGCGGGCCCGCCGCGAACGTCGAGGCGTTCACCGAGACCCAGTGGCTCACCGTGCGGGGCAGCATCGCGCGGTACCCGTTCTGACCGGAGGGAGCGAGGAAGATGCCGGGAATGCGTACCCAGGTCGGCATCGTCGGCGCCGGGCCGGCGGGGCTCATGCTGTCGCACCTGCTGCACCTGCGCGGGATCGAGTCGGTGGTGCTCGAGAGCCGCAGCCGCGACCACGTCGAGCACCGACTGCGGGCCGGGGTCCTCGAACAGGGCTCGGTCGACCTGCTCTGCCGCGCCGGCGTCGGCGATCGGCTACGACGCGAGGGGCTACGGCACGAGGGCATCGAGCTGCGCTTCGCCGGGGAGTCGCACCGGGTGCCGATGACCGACCTGACGGGCCGGGCGATCACCGTCTACGGGCAGCAGGAGGTGGTCAAGGACCTGATCGCCGCCCGACTCGCCGCCGGTGGCTCGGTCCTCTTCGAGGCCGAGGTCGTCCGGCTGGACGGTCTCGACAGCGCCTCACCGGTCGTCCACTTTCGACGGGACGGGCGTGACGAGGAACTGCACTGCGATTTCGTCGCGGGCTGCGACGGGTTCCACGGGGTGAGCCGTGGCGCGGTGCCCGACGGGGTGCTGACCACGTACGAGCGCGCGTACCCATTCGCCTGGTTGGGGGTCCTCGCCGCCGCCCCGCCCGCGGTGCAGGAGCTCATCTACGCCAACCACGAACGGGGCTTCGCCCTCTACAGCATGCGCTCCCCCGAGCTGTCCCGGCTGTATCTTCAGGTCGCGCCGGACGAGGACATCGCCGAGTGGCCGGACGAGCGGATCTGGGCGGAGTTGCGGGCGCGGTTGGAGACGGTGCCGGGGTGGTCGCTCAACGAGGGGCCGATCCTGGAGAAGTCCATCACCGGCATGCGCAGCTTCGTGGTGGAGCCGATGCGGTGGGAGCGGCTGTTCCTGGCCGGTGACGCCGTGCACATCGTCCCGCCCACCGGCGCGAAGGGGATGAACCTGGCCCTCGCCGACGTCGCGCTGCTCGGGGACGCCTTCGCCGCCTGGTACGACGAGGGGCGCGCCGACCTGCTGGACGCCTACTCGGCGACGGCCCTGCGCCGGGTGTGGCGGGCCCAGCACTTCTCCTGGTGGATGACGTCGATGCTGCACCGACCGGAGCGCGACGACCCGTACGAGACGAAGTTGCAGACGTCCACGTTGCGCTACGTCGCCACCTCGGAGGCCTACGCCAGGAGCCTGTCGGAGAACTACGTGGGTCTGCCCGAGGTCTGAGCGCGGCCACGTCGCGGAGCATTATTCAACTTATTCATGACGGGCGTCAGAAATTCTTGACTTTCAATGCCGGGGTGACTGACCATGGCCACCACAGCGGCGTGCGCCCCCACGCAGCGGTAGTTCACCTGCAGATCCGAGGCATCCGCCGACTTCCGACGCACCCACCACCCCCGCCCAGGAAGGGCCTCGTCAATGAAGAAGGTCATGGCTCTCGGGCTGATCGCCGCTACCGCGATCGCCCTCACCGGATGTACCGACTCCGACGCGTCCGCGCCGTCCGAACAGACCTCGGGTGAGTTGCGCAAGGTCCGGGTCGCGGCGCTGCCCATCACCGAGACCGCCGCGCTCTGGGGCGGCATCAAGGCAGGGCACTTCGCCGAACGCGGGCTCCAGGTCGAGGTGCTGCCCGCCCAGGGTGGCGCGCAGGCCATTCCCGCCCTGATGAACGGCGACATCGACTTCGCGATCGGCCAGCCCTTCGGCCCGTTCCGCGCCGACCTGCGCGATCTCGGCGTCGTCATCATCGGCAACTACGCCTCCTCGTACGCCGACGGCGACGACATCAACGCCGTGGTGGCCTCGGCGAAGTCCGGCATCAAGCGGCCGGCCGACCTCGCGGGCAAGCGGGTCGCGGTCAACAGCCTCGGCGCCGCCGGCGACGTGACGATCATGGCGGCGGTCGAGAAGGACGGCGGCGATCCCAAGGCGATCAAGTTCGTCGAGGTCGCCTTCCCGGACGCCCCGGCCCAGCTGGAGTCCGGCAACATCGACGCCGCCTGGGTGCCGGAGCCGTTCGTCACGCAGTTGAAGGCCCGTGGGAACACCTACGTCGTCGCGCCCTACCAGGCGGTGGTGCCCGGTCTGACCACCCTCACCACGATCACCACCAAGGAACGCACGGAGAAGGACGCCAAGCTGGTCGAGGACTTCACGGCGGCGATGAAGAAGACGTTGCAGTGGGCCAACGACCCCGCCAACATCGCACCCCTGCGGCAGGCCATCAAGGACAACCTGCAGCTGCCCCCGCCGGTGGCCGACTCGGTGCGGCTTCCGGCCTTCGGGTGGGAGGTCGACAGGTCCAGCCTGCAGACGCTCGCCGATCTCGCGCAGAAGTACAAGGTGCTCGACAAGCAACCCAACTTCGACCGTCTCATCCAGCAGAAGTAGCCGGCGCGATCCCGCCCTCCCCGGTCCGGGGAGGGCCTCGCCGCCCGCGTGACGACGGGAGTGACATGCGCGTGTTCTCCACCCGACGCCAGCGCGCGATACGCAGGGCCGTGCTGGGCGCGGTCGGCCTGACCGGGTTCCTCGTCGTCTGGCAGCTGATCCCGACGCTGGGCCTGGTCAATCCGCTGTACCTGCCCTACGTGACGGACGTGCTGGCCCGGCTGTTCGAGCAGCTGGTCGACCTCGCGTTCTGGCGGCGGCTGGGCAGCACCATGACGTCCTGGGCGATCGGTCTGACGGTGGCCACGCTCGCCGCGGTCGTCCTCGGGACCGTCGTCGGGTTGGTGCCGTTCCTGCGGCGCGCGACCCACACGGCCGTCGAGTTCCTGCGCCCGATCCCGTCGGTAGCCCTCATCCCGCTCGCCGTGCTGCTGTTCGGCATCCAGATGCAGGCCGCTCTCGTCATCATCATCTACGCGTCGTTCTGGCAGGTGTTCGTGCAGGTGATCTACGGCGTCGCCGACGTCGACGCGGTGGCCCGGGACACCGCCCGCAGTTTCGGTCTGACCCGGCGGGAGCAGTTGTCGCACCTCGTCCTGCCGACCACCCTGCCGTACCTCATGACGGGCCTGCGGCTCGCGGCGGCGGTCGCGCTCATCCTCGCCGTCACCGCGGAGATGGTGATCGGCAATCCCGGGCTCGGGCGCATGATCGAGCTGTCTCGCTCCGCCGGAGACGCCGCCGGCCTGTACGCGCTGGTCGTGGTCACCGGTCTGCTCGGGCTCACGGTGAACCTCGTCTTCCGGTTCGTCGAACGTCGGGTGCTGTCCTGGCACCAGTCGGTACGGGGAGAGGAGGCGCGGTGACCGCGTACACCGGTCGGATCGCCACCACACGGCGCAGCCGCAACGTCGGGACCCGGATCGCGAGCAGCGTCCTCCACGCGCTGGGGCTGCCGATCCTGCTCCTGGTGCTCTGGGGTGTGGTGGCGACGAGAGCGACGAGCCAGTTCTTCCCCGACCCGCTGACGATCGCCGAGGCGTTCCGGGAGACCTGGGTCGGCCCGGCGTTCGTCGAGGACGTGCTGCCGAGCCTCGCCCGCCTCGGCCTCGGTGTCGCCGCGTCGATCGTGCTGGGCATCGCCGCCGGCACCGTGATCGGCCTGACCCACTGGCTGCGGGAGCTGCTCGAACCGCTGCTGGAGTTCCTCCGCGCCATCCCGCCTCCGGTGCTGATTCCGGTGGCCATGCTCCTGCTCGGGATCACGGACACCATGAAGGTGGTCGTGATCGTCTCCGGGGCGGTCTGGCCGATCCTGTTGAACACGATCGAGGGTGTCCGGGGCACGGACAGCGTCATGACGGAGACGGCGCGTTCGTTCCGGGTGTCCTGGTGGGAGCGGCTCTGGTTCCTCGTGCTCCCGGCCGCGAGCCCACGGATCATGGCCGGTGTCCGTCAGGCCCTGTCGGTCGCGCTGATCCTGATGGTCATCTCCGAGATGTTCGCCTCGTCCTCCGGCCTCGGTTACCGGATCGCCTACTTCCAGCGCAACTACCTGATCGCCGAGATGTGGAGCGGCATCCTCCTGCTCGGTCTCGTCGGCGTCTTCCTCGCCGTAGCTTTCGGTCTCGTCGAACGGCGCGTCCTGCGCTGGTACCACGGAATCAGGGAGGTCAACCGTGCCTGATCGGAGCGCCCTGCTGCGCGTCGAGCACCTGCGGAAGGTCTACGGGTCCGCGACGGGCGACGTCGAGGCGATCGGGGACATCAGCTTCACGATGCGGGCCGGTGAGCTCGTCTGCATCGTCGGGCCGTCCGGCTGCGGCAAGACCACCCTGCTGAAGTGTCTCGCCGGCCTGCTGCGACCCACCAGCGGAGTGGTCGAGATGGACGGCGCGCCGGTGACCGGCCCGAGCCCCGCCATGGCCGTCGTGTTCCAGGAGTACGGTCGCAGCCTCTACCCCTGGCTGACCGTGCGCGGGAACGTCGAGCTTCCGCTGCGGCACAAGAAGCTCCCCCGCGCGGACCGGGACAAGCTGGTCGTCGACGCCCTGGAGGCGGTGGGTCTCGCGCACGCCGCGCGGAGCCACCCGTGGCAGCTCTCCGGGGGGATGCAGCAGCGCGTGGCGATCGCGCGGGCGATCGCCTACGAGCCGGACGTGCTGATCATGGACGAACCGTTCGCGGCCGTGGACGCGCAGACCCGGGCCGACCTGGAGGACCTGGTGCGTGAGCTGCACGCCAGCCGGACCATCTCGATCGTCTTCGTCACCCACGACATCGACGAGTCGGTGTATCTCGGACAGCGGGTTCTAGTATTGTCCACGTCGCCGACCTGGGTCCAGGAGGACCTCGCGATCGACCTGCCGCCGGAGCGCGATCAGATCACGACCCGCGCCCTGCCCCGTTTCACGGAACTGCGGACGCACGTCTACGACCAGATCCAGCGGGCCAAACGCGGGCAGGCCGTGGCCCCGCGACCCGCGCGGTGACCGGCGGCCACAGCAACGAGTGCGCCGAAGGGAACCGCCGTGGGTAGTCGTCAGCCGAAGCAGTTGCTGCTCGCCTTCTTCGGCGAGCATGTCGTCGACGGCGACACGGGGCCGATCCGGGCGAGCGTCCTGATCACCGTGCTGGAGGGTGCCGACGTCGCCGCGCCGGCCACCCGGGCGACCCTCGACCGTCTCGTGCACAGCGGCATCCTGGCCCGCAGCAGGAGTGGCCGGGAGACCCTGTTCTCACTGACGGAGCACGGCGTAGCGGTGCTGCGCGAGGCCAAGGACCGCGTGCGCGGGCCGCGGCCGTTCGACCCCCAGGGCAGCGGGTGGACGCTCGTCACCTTCTCGATCCCGGAGGGGCAGCGGATGCTGCGGCACCGGCTGCGCTCGACCCTCACCTGGGAGGGCTTCGCGCCGATCCGGGACGGGCTCTGGCTCGCGCCCGGCGAGGTCGACCTCGCCGGGTCGCTGGAGCCGCTGCGCCAGGACCTCGCGCCCAACACGGTGGTCGCCTTCCACGCCCGCGAACTCGCCGGTTTCCCCATCGGCGCGAGCGTCCGCGCCGCGTGGGACATCGAGGCCATCCGGCGTGCGCACCTCGCCTTCATCGAGGTGTGGGACGACCCGTCCGCGGCGGCGATGGCGCCCAGCGCCCTGACCGTACGGACGATGCTCGTGGCGGACTGGCTCGCGCTGCTGCGCGCCGACCCGAGGCTGCCGGCCGAGTTCATGGACGCGGAATGGCCCGCCACGAGATCGGTGGACACCTACCGCCGGATGCACCAGAAACTGGCCGGGGCGTCCGCTGCGGAGTTCGCGGCACTCGTCACGGCCCGGCCTGCGGCTAGACGCCGAAACGGGTCCGCAGATCAGCCTTCCGCACCTTCCCCGACGCCGTCCGCGGCAACTCGTCCACGATGACGACGTTCTTCGGGAGCTTGTAGCGCGCGATCCTGCCGTCCAGGCACGCCCGCACGCTGTCGGTGTCCACCGACGCCCCCTCCCGTACTGTCACTATCGCCCACGGCACCTCTCCCCACCGCTCGTCCGGGACGCCGATGACCGCCGCCGAGGTCACCCCGTCGATCTCGGTGAGGAGCTGTTCGAGTTCGAGCGGGTAGATGTTCTCGCCCCCCGAAATGATCATGTCCTTGAGGCGGCCGGAGATGTAGAGGTAGCCGTCGGCGTCCAGGTGGCCGAGGTCGCCGGAGCGGAACCACCCGTCGGCCGTGAACGCCTCGGCGGTCGCCTCCGGGCGCCCGTGGTAGCCGGGGAAGACGTTCGGGCCGGCCACCTCGATCTCGCCGACACCGCCGGTGGGCAGCACCGCACCGGTCGGATCGGTGATCCGCACGTCGGTGAAGAAGTGCGGCAGACCGACACTGCCCTGCTTGACGCGGGTCATCGTCGCGGGCAGCGCGGTCGCACCCGGCGACGCCTCGGTCATGCCGTACCCCTGTGCGAACGACAGACCCCGCGCCTCGTACGCGTTGAGGATGCGGGCGGGCACCGCCGAACCTCCGCAGGTGAGTTTCGTCAGCGTCGACAGGTCGGTCGACGCCCAGGCGGGATGGTCGGCCATCAGCTGGTAGGTGGTCGGCACGCCGCTGAGCATGGTGACCCCGTGCCGTTCGATCTGCGCGAGCGCGCGGCCCGGCTCGAAGCCCTTCTCGATGACCATCGTGGCGCCCTTGAGGATGACGGGTAGGGCTCCCATTCCGAGCGAGGCGACGTGGAACAGCGGCGAGATCATGAGCGCGACGTCGGTGGAGACCACGTCGTAGTCGACCACGCAGTTGAGCGCCACCCAGGTGAGGTTGCCGTGGGTCAGCACGGCACCCTTGGGCCGACCGGTCGTGCCCGAGGTGTAGACGATCGCCGCCGGCTCCCGGTGGGTGGTGTCGGCGTGGTCGGTGAACGCGGCGGCGCTGCGCGCCAGGTGGGCCAGACCGGGGCGGTCCACCGCGCCCTCGCCGGTGACGAGGACGTGCGGAGTCCGGGCGGTCGACGTGGCGGCCGCCACCGGCACCGCGAAATCCGGGTCGTGGATCAGCACCCGTGCGTCGCAGTCCGCGAGCACGTACGCGATCTCCGGTGCGGCGAGCCGGGTGTTGACCGGCACGAAGACGGCGCCGACCTGCGCCGCCCCGAACATCACCTGAAGGAACTCGGGGCTGTTCTCACCCAGGTAGGCGACCGTGTCGCCCCTGCCGACGCCCCACGCGCGCAGCACCGCCGAGGTCCGGTCGGTGGCGTCGGCGAACTGGCCGTACGTCATCGTCGAGCCGTCGCCGTGGATGAGGGCGACGGTGTGCGGGGACTTGAGCCGGCGCTTGACCAACCAGGCGCCGATTCCGTGCTGGTGCATCATCAGTCTCCCGGTGGTGGAGGTGGTGTGCTCACCCGGCCCGACGGACGCCCCCCGGGTTCAGGCGTAGAAGCGGTACAGCCCTCTCGCGACGACCGCCGGCTTGGTGCCGCCCTCGATCTCGATCGTCTGGTCGACAGCGATCTGGTAACCACCGCGCACCTCGACGACCTCGGCGACGATGGCCCGCATGCGTACCCGCGCCCCGACCACGACCGGCGCGGGGAAACGCACCTTGTCGAGGCCGTAGTTGACCTTCGTGGTCACGCCCTTGACCTCGAGCAGCTCGGTCCAGAAGGGAACGGCCAGGGAGAGGGTGAGGAAGCCGTGCGCGATCGGTGCGCCGAACGGGCCGGTCCTCGCCCGCTCCGGGTCGACGTGGATCCACTGGTGGTCGTCCGTCGCGTCCGCGAACAGGTCGACCTGGTCCTGGGTGACAGTGCGGTACTCGGTGTGACCGAGATCGGTGCCGGCGAGGTCGCCCAGCCGCTCGTAGGTGATGGTCGTCGTCATGGCGCTTCCTCTCGTCGTCACCGGGCGAGGCCCAGCAGTCGGGCCGCGTTGTCCTTGAGGATGCCCGGGAGCACGTCCGGCTTGAGATCGGTCGTCTGCACGTCGCGCAGCCACCGGTCGGGGGTGAGCAGGGGGTAGTCGGTGCCGAAGAGCACCCGCCGCTTCAGCACCGAGTTGGCGTAGCGCACCAACTCGGCCGGGAAGTACTTCGGGCTCCAGCCGGACAGGTCGATCCAGGTGTTGTGCTTGTGCGTGGCCACCGACAACGCCTCGTCCTGCCAGGGCACCGACGGGTGGGCCATGATGATCTGCAGGTCGGGGAAGTCGGCGGCGATCGGGTCGAGCAGGATCGGATTCGACAGGCCGAGCCGCAGGCCGTAGCCGCCCGGGGTGCCCGCGCCGATGCCGGTCTGCCCGGTGTGGAAGAGCGCCGGGACGCCGGCCCGCTCAAGGAGCCCCCACAGCGGCGCGTACTCGTCGTGGCTGGGGTCGAAGCCCTGCACCGTGGGGTGGAACTTGAAGCCGCGTACGCCCTCCTCCTCGATCAGCCGGGTGGCGAGGTCGAGGGCGGCCTCCCCGGTACGCGGGTCGACCGAACCGAACGGGATGAGCACGTCGGCGTGCTCGGCCGCCGCACGGGCGATGTCGGCGCTCGACAGTGGCTCGTGCTTCAGCTGGGTACGCGCGTCGACGGTGAAGACGACCGCCGCCATGCTCCGCTCGCGGTAGTACTGGGCCACCGCGCCGACCGCCGGCCGTGGGCCGTCCGTCCGGAAGTACGCCGACGCCGCCGCCACGAGAGGTTCGGGTAGTGAGGCGTGACCGTGGTCGTCGACCTCGATGTGCACGTGCATGTCGATCGCCGTGACGGTGTCGAGGTCGATCGCGGGCTGGTACATGGGGCCAACCTTCGTCGGGCGGGTCAGGACGTCACGGGCTCGAACTCCTCGGGGAGTTTCGGGAAGCGTTCGCCGACGCTCTGCTCGGCGCCGGCGAACGTCGTCGGCCAGGCGTCCACGAGCGCGTCGTACGTCCAGCCGCCCTCGCGGTGCGCTGTCAACGCCGCCTCCGGGTGGGTCCAGATCTGCAGGCGGTCCCCGCCGACCCCGATCACCTGGCCGGTCACCGAGGCTGCCGCGTCGGAGCCGAGGAACGCGACGAGACCGGCGACGTCGTCGGCCGTGCCGAATCCCAGGTCGTGTCGGAAGAACGCGGGCATCGGCTCGCCGTTCGCCTCGGCGCGTACCGCCGCCGCGAAGTAGGGGACGGTGGCGGTCATCGCCGTCGCGGCAACGGGGACGACGGTGTTGGCGGTGATACCGGCCCGCTTGAGCTCCAGCGCCCAGGTGCGAACCATGCCGACGATGCCCGCCTTGGCCGCCGCGTAGTTGGTCTGGCCGAAGGTGCCCCGCTGCCCGGTGGGTGACCCGACGCAGATGATCCGCCCGCCCTCGCCGGCCTGCCGCATGTGCTGCACCGCTTCGCGCACGGTGGTGAACGTGCCGCGCAGGTGGACGTTGACGACGGTGTCGAAGTCGTCGTCGCTCATCTTCCACAGCACGGTGTCGCGCAGCACGCCGGCGTTGGTGACGAGGATGTCCAGCCGTCCGAAGTGTTCGACCGCCGTGCTGACGAGTTCCTTCGCGGTCTCGGTCGGACCGACCGGTGCGACCACCGCGACGGCCCGGCCGCCGGACGCCTGGATTCCCGTCACGGCGTCGGCCGTGGCCTCGGCGTCGACGTCGTTGACCACGACCGCCGCGCCGCGCCGCGCCAGCTCCCGCGCGTAGGCGAGGCCCAGACCCCGTGCGGCCCCGGTGACGATGGCGACTTTGCCGTCCAGTGACATGAGCGCTCCCTGTCGTCGATGGTGGCCCTCCGGGTACTACGCGCACCGGCAACGTAATGCAGAATTTGATCGGGCGTCAACGATTTGCAGTCTTTCCCAGCGCCCGGGAGAGCGTCCGGCCCGCCGCCCGCACCAGCGGGGCCAGCGCCACCGGGTCCGCCCGGTCGTGGGCCACCACCAGCGAGATCGCCGCCACCACACCCTCCGGTACGCGGATCGGAGCGGCCACCGAGAGAGCGTCCATGGTGACCTGACGGTCGCTGACCGCGTACCCGACGCGGCGCACCTCGGCGAGGCAGCGACGCAGCCGCCTCGGATCGGTGATGGTCATCTCGGTGTACCGCTCCAACGGCGCGGCCAGCACCTGCTCCTGCACCTCGACAGGGGCGTGGGCGAGCAGGACCAACCCGACTCCGGTGGCGTGCAACGCGAAGCGGCCGCCCACCCGGGTGAGCACGGGCACCGCGTGCCGCCCGGAGATCCGTTCGATGAAGACGAGTTCGAGGTCCTGCCGGACGGCAAGTTGGACGTTCTCGTGGGTCACCTCGTACAGGTCCTCCATGACCGGCAGGGCAAGTTCCCGCAGCCCCAGACCTCGCGGCGCGAGGGAACCCACCTCCCACAACCGCAGGCCGATCCGGTACCGCCCGTCGTCGCCGCGCTCCAGGGCGCCCCACGCGACCAGCTCCGCGGCCCGTCTGTGCACAGTGGGCACCGGCAGACCGGAGCGACGGGCCAGCTCGCTGAGGGTCAACGCCGGGGTGGCCGAACTGAACGCGTCGAGCAGGGCCAGCACCTTGCTCGTCACCGACCGTCCCGGTTGTGCGCGCACCCCGCCATCATCCCCGCCCGCGCCGGCTGGTCACAGCTCCAGCACGAGTCGGGGCGTACGGGCCCGGGACACACAGATCATCATGGTGTCCCCGGCGGCCCGTTCCTGAGCGGTGAGCAGGCTGTCGCGATGATCCGGCACCCCGTCGAGCACGGGCGTCTCGCAGGTGCCGCAGGTGCCCTCCCGGCAGGACGAGAGGACCGACACGCCGGCCTCCTCCACCGCCTGCAGGATCGGCGTGCCCGGCGGCACGGTGACCGTCCGCCCGGAGAGCACCAGCTCGACCTCGATCGACGTCTCCTCCGCGCCGGTGGTGGCGAGCGCTGTGAAACGTTCGACGTGCAGCCGACCGGGCGGCCAGCCGAGGCACCGCTCCTCGACCGCCGCCAGCAGTGGCTCGGGGCCGCAGCAGTAGACCAGCCTGTCGTCCGGCCGACCCAGCAACCCGGCCAGGTCGAGCAGCCCGGTCTCGTCCTGCGGGCACAGGTTCACCCGGTCGCCGTACCTCTCCCGCAGGGTGGTGGCGAAGGCCATGGTGGCGCGGCTGCGCCCCCCGTACACCAGCCGCCAGTCGGCGCCCGCGGCGTCGGCGGCGGCGACCATCGGTGCGATGGGGGTGATGCCGATGCCGCCGGCGATGAAGAGGTATCTCCGGGCGGCGACCAGCTGAAAGGTGTTGCGGGGCCCGCGCACCCGGACGGTCGCGCCGACGGTGAGCCGCTCGTGCGCCAGCCGGGAGCCACCGCGTCCGTCCGGTTCCCGTTGCACGGCGATCCGCAGGACCGACCGGTCCGCCGGGTCGCCGCACAGGGAGTACTGGCGGGTCAGGCCCGCGCCCAGCTCCAGGTCGATGTGCGCGCCCGGTGCCCAGTCCGGCAGGTCGGCACCGTCCGGCCGACCCAGGCTGATCGCGACGGTCTCCGTCGCCACCTGGTCCCGGCGCGTGACCACCAGCTCCACACCGGCCACCTCGTCCACCGTCACGCCGGCATCGCCAACCGGGTCCGGGGGTCGGGTGCGGGCACGGCTGCGGCCTGGTGGCCCTGCGGGTGGCCCAGCAACCACTCCCACAGCTCGATCGGCTCCTCGGCGAGGCGCTCGGCGCCGCAGTGACAGCTCCCCCGCAGGATGTCGGTGCCCGGCAACCAGTGCACCCGGTACAGCCGCTCCCCGGTGTGGGAACTCATTTCGGTGCTCCCACCGTCCCCGACTCCACCAGCCGGGCCAACATCCGCCGGGCGGCCAAACCGCCGGTGTCGATGTTGATGCTCAGTTCCTGGTACCGGTCCGGCTCGGCGGCGATCACCTTCTCCAGGATGTCGAGCGCCCGCACATCCTGCATGACCACCGTGTGGTTGCTGTCGTGCAGGTACTCGCTGACCGACTCGTCGTCGATCGCGAAGTCGCGCGCCACGGCCCAGAAGTCGTAGGTGGTGTGCTCGGTCGACGGGGTGATCGCGTACACGATCTCGGCGTGGAAGGCCTCGTTGTCCTCGCCCTCGGCCGGCGGGTAGACGCCCTGCGGGGCGATCCGGCTATGCAGGAGGTACAGGCAGGGCGGGTGGTACTCGATGTCCTGCCACCGGGTGATCCGGCCCTGGATCCCGGTCGAGCGGGCGTAGAACGGCGGACACGCGGCGTCGTCCATGTGCCGGCTGACGTGGACGACACCCCGGTCCTCGTCCACTGTGGTGGTGATCGGGGTGTTCGCCACCTCCGGTGTGCCGATGTAGCCACCGTGCAGGTACGTCTCGTGGGACAGGTCCAACAGGTTGTCCACCAGCAGGCCGTACCGCGCGTTCAACGGGGCCATGCCCCGCACCACGGCGTACCGGGGGTCCGCCAGCCACGGCGCGCGGGGAATCGCCGCCGGGTCGGCCCGGTCCAGGTCACCGATCCAGACCCAGACGAAGGAGTCCTGTTCCACCACCGGGTAGGAGACGACACGCGCGGTGCGCGGGATGCGTTGCTGACCGGGTACGAAGACACACGCGCCGGTCGGGTCGTAGGTGAAGCCGTGGTAACCGCAGACGATGGTGTCGCCGTCGAGCCGGCTCTCCGACAGCGGGTAGCGCCGGTGCACGCACCTGTCGGCGAGAGCCACCGCCTGCCCGGCACCGGTGCGGTACAGCACCAGCGGCTCGCCGAGCACCGTGCGGGCGAGCAGGTCCCGCCCGACCTCGCTGCCGTAGGCCGCCACGTACCACTGGTTACGAGCGAATGCCATGCGACCGGACCTCCACGCAGACGAACGTCGATGGAGTCGCATCATCCCGTGCGGCGTCGGCGGCGGGGACCGAAGCTTTCACTGGGTGAAAACCCCGGCGTTCGTCTTCACCGACCTCGGCCGGCCGCAGGCGTCCCGTCGGCACCTGTAGAGCTGCCCCAATTGTGGGGCGGACAGTGCCCGGACGCGGGTGTGTGGCTGCCGCGCTCGGCCCGGCAGCCACACGACGCGTCACTTGTTCTGCTTCTCCTGGCACGGCACGCAGAAGCGGGCATGCGGCAGCACTTCGAGCCGCTCGGCCGGGATGCTCTTGCGGCACCTCTCGCAGAGGCCGTAGGTGCCGTCGCTGATCCGGCCCAGCGCACCGGTGATCTGCTCGATGTTGCGGCGGGCCGCCGCCAGCAGCGCGGCCTGGTTGTGGGCCTCGCCCGGGTCGCCGGTGTCCGCGTTGAGCTCGGTCAGTTCCCGCAACCGGGCCGTCTGTGTGGCGAAATCGTCCGCCAGAGATGCTCGCAGATCAGCCAGCCAACTCTGGTCGACAGTTCGATGATCGAGGCTCATGGCCTACCTTTCCGAAGAGGGGTGCAAAAAGAAAAAAGGGCCGAAGCTCTGATGGCTTCGCCCTGGCGGTCGTTCTGGGATGCAACGATTCCGCGGGAGGGTCTCGCCCGCTTCGCGCCGGGCTGAACAGCCGGTGTGTGGGCGCGATGTGCGACGCGCGGACGACCGGCACCCGCAGGTCGGCCATCGGGCGGGCCGCCGTCGCCATCCGGGCAGCACCGAATGCCGCCACCTCAGTGACGGCAAGCGAGCGGAGAGTCACCGGCGGCATCCCTCCACCATAGGGCGGCATTCGCCACAATGCCAATGCCGCAACCGGGCAGCCCCGCTCCGGGCGGGAGCGGGGCTCGGAGCCGGCGGGACGGTGAGCGAATCAGTTCTGGATCGAGAACGTCGCGACGACGCCGTTGTGGTCGGACTTCGTGCCGCCGACGATGTCGTAGCCGGTCATCCACATGAGCTGATAGTCCGGCAGCCGCTTCCAGAAGTAGACGTAGTCGATGTGCCGGTTGCCGTGCGTCGGAACCCGTTCCCCCGAGACGGGCCGCCCCGGGCGTCGTCGACACCCGGGGCGGCGGCCGGCGGTCGCCGGCGGTGAGACGCGACGGACGGCGTCAGCAGCCGAGCCGTTTGGTCGAGAGAGCGATGTCGTCGATCCACAGGTCGAACTGGCCCGGCGTGGTCCCACCCTGGTAGAGCTGCCAGCCGATCTTCACGGTGTTCACCGTCGGCAAGACGAAGGGCACGTCGTTGCCCCCGTGCTCGGTCGTGGAGGCGGTCAGTTCCGGGTTCGCCACGCCGTCGATCCACACCGCGACGCGGTTGTCCGTCGGGTCAAGTTTCCACTCGAAGCACTGCCAGGTGTCCTCGGTGACCGGGGCGGACTCACGCCAGTTGGTCCAGTCCCCGGTCGGGCCGCCGTCGGCACCCACACCCCAGAAAATCCCGGGGACCGTGGGCGCGTACTGGCCGCCGACCGGACGGACGACCTCCGAGCTACCCGTGCCGGTCGCCTCCACCAGCGTGAAGTGCGCCCAGTCCGGGGCGGTGGGGAAGGCGTCGACGCGCAGCCGCATCCGCCCGTAGAAGCGGTTACCGGGTGCGGCGAAGTCGTCGACGCGCAGGAAGGCGCGCCCGTTGTCGACGGTACGGACGTGCAGGACCTGGTTGCCGCGCCGGCCATGCTCCACGGTGAGCGTGCCGTTGCGGGTGTCGACGCCCCAGTCCAACGTGCTGGCACCGCCCGGCGGGAGCCGCTCGAAGTCTTCACAGAACAACAGGCCACGGGTGGCGCACGAGCGCTGGGAGGCACCCGACGCACCCGCCGGGACACTACCGGCGGTCGTGCCGAGGATCAGGGCGGCGGTGAACACCGCGAGGTAACGACGCATGGTCATCCTTCATGACATCGGGCCCCCACCTCGGCGGGCAGGGGCGGGAACGGCTTTCCCGACATGGCGATCGCCGCCCGCCTCGTCGCCGGCCGGGTGCGCCGACCTGGCGCATCCGACGTTCGGTGTCAGAGATCGTGGCGGGAGGCGCACGTCGGGCAACTGCCCGTCGTCGTGGAGATGGCCCGGCGGTGCGGCGTGCGCCCGTCGAAGAGGCGGGGTGCCGGCACTGCGCTCCCGTGCTGACCGTTCCCAGCGCGGTTGCCCCCGCGCTGCGGCCGAGCAATTCCAGCACACCCGCAACCGCCCCGCAACATCGACACGCGCCTCTGTCTGGTGTCACGTGCCGGCGACGACCCGGCAGAGGCAGCCGCCCGGTGGGGTTTGCCCGCGCGCAGGCTGGGGCAGTGATCAGTCCGACGAGATTTCGGTGGGAGGACATAACAATGGAAATCGCTGGCTTCTTCAGCGCGATCATCATCGGCCTGATCATCGGTGTGCTGGGACGACTGATCCTGCCGGGCAAGCAGAACCTGTCGTTCCTGGTGACCCTCGCCGTCGGCGTCGTCGCCGCGATCGTCGGCACGCTGGTCGCCGGGGCCCTCGGCGTCGACGACACCGCAGGGATCGACTGGATCGAGCTGGGCCTGCAGCTCGCCTTCGCCGTGGCCGGTGTCGCGATCCTCGACCGCACCTACGGCCGCCGCAGGCACTGACCGTCCACGCCGCGCGGGCCCGTCCACACGGAGTGGACGGGCCCGATTCGCGCTGTCCGCGACCTACGGGCCGGGAAGGACTTGACGCGCCGACATCCATCGCTCATGGTCGATCAGGCATCGACAGTCCCGAATGTGTTGACACGGGGAGGACTCATGAAGGCTCTGGTCACCATCGTCTCGGCCGCGGCCCTGCTACTCCTGGCCACGGGCAGCGCGTCGCACGGCCGGCCGGCGGCCGACGCACCCTGCGCCGGGCAGATCCACATCAACCCCGGGTTCGAACGCGGCACCACCGACTGGACCGCCGGCCCTCGCATCGTCGTGCTCGGCGACGCTGCCCGACCCGCGCACACCGGCCGCGCGTACGCCACCTTCGCCGGGCTGGACGTGACGCGTAGCGACCTGCTGCGCACCACCGTCACGGTGCCCGCCGACTGCGACCTGACCGTCCGCTTCTGGGTACGCACCACCACCACGGAGACGACCCGCGGCGACTACCTGAACGTCGGACTGGCCGTCACCGGGATACCCCCGAAGACGAGGTTCTCGCTGGCGTTCGACGGCGGGGCGCAGTGGCGGCAGTACAGCATGTCGAGCGGCACGGCGACCACCGAGCGCACCGCGACGGTCAGCTTCCTCGCCAGCGAGACGGCCGGCAACGGCGTCACGACCTTCGACGTCGACGACGTGACCTTCACGTTGGGCTGACCACCGGGTGGACCACCCCGCCGGCCCTCGCGACGGCGGGTGGCCGTTCCGACGCGAACGAGTGCGTGTCCGGCTCCGGCACACACGCCCGGAATCGCACTGTCCGCGCCGACCACAGACCAGATGAATAGGCAATTCCTACCGACGCGGTGCCGAGCCCCGCTGACGGATGGTCTACCCGTCACGAATTCGTCGTGATCGAACAGACGGGGAAACCACATGATCACCCAGACCGACGTCGCCACCACCGCTACGGCACCGACCCGCTGGCAGGATCGGACCGGACGCATCCTGATGGCGATCACCGCAGCGGCCACCCTGGTGCCGTTCGTCGAGGGCCTCACCCGCCTCGGTGACCTCCCCGAAGACCAGATCCTGACCGAATACTGGCGGACCTGCGCGTACCTCGTCTTCGCCGGCATGTGGGCCCTGCTGGCGGTCGCGCCCCGCAAGCAGCGGGGCATGTGGGAGCTCCTGCTGCTCCACAAGATCGCGGTCACCGTCCAGGCGGCGTTCATCCTCGATGTTCCGCACGCGGCACGGACCCTGATCGCCGACGCGTCCGTCTCGCTGACGACCATCGCCGGCTACGTGCTGTGCCGTGGCTGGTACGCCTGGCGTCGCGGAGCGCTGGGACCCGACGACAACCGCTGACCGTACGTGGCCGTGGTGGTGGTCGTGCCGCCCGGTGCCGACACGATCGCGCACCCCTCCCGGACCACCGTTTCGCGGCCGGCGCTGCCGTCGCATCGGTGACAACCGAGTATGTGCGCGGCCGACATCCCGCACGCCTCGCGTCCTCAGTGGGGTACGGACGGTCGCTCGGGTGGTTTGCCGCTGGCGCGCATCAGGTCGGAGACGGCGATGGCGGCCAGCACGAGGACGGCGGCGACGGCCACGGTCAGCGGCGGCACGAGGGTCATGGTGGGCGCGATCCCGACCAGCACGAGTGCGCCGATCAGCCGAGAGCGGGAGACCCGGGCGAACACCGCGTGCTCCACCAGGGCGCGCCCGATCAGGAACAGGATCGGCCCACCGAGGATGGCGACGGTCCAGGCTGCCTCGGTGCGCCCGAACGGGTGCCTGATCACGATTTCGTAGCCCACGGCGACCGCGACGATGCCCATGACCATGAGGACGTGCGCGAGGAACGCCTCACGGATGAGACGGGGTGGCTCGCGAGCGGCGGCGAGCGCTTCGGGTAGCAGTTGGCCCGCCTTGAAGAGATAGACCCGGAACAGCAGCACCGTGGTGACGAACGAGACGGCGAAGGCCGCGGCGGCTCCACTCTGTCGGGGCGAGGCGTCGCTGTAGGCCGATCCGGTCGTCAGGATGAGCTCGCCGAGGGCGATGATGAAGAACTGCCGGTACCGCTCGGATATGTACTCGGCGGAGACGGGCCACTGCTGTCGAGTGCGCAGGGTCCACGGCGCGGGGTAGAAGAGCAGCAGTGCCGTGCCGTCGATGGCGATCGCGAGTGCCCACAGCAGCCCGCGAGCCGGGTCCGGCAGGATCGCGCCGGCGATCCACGGCACGGCGGACAGCGAGAACCAGAGGAGCACACCGGCGGCGCGGCGCTGCGCCGCGTGACCTCGCAGCGCCGGCACGATGACGAGACCACGGATGATGTGGACCCCGACGTACGCGCCGGCGAACGCCAGGCTCCCGTCGCCGAACGCCCGGGGCACCGTGACCGCCATGATCATGGCACCGAGCATGGCCGTGTAGACCATCCCCTGCAGCTGCGGTGTCTGTAGGTCGTAGATGTCGGTGACCCACGCCGTGACGAACCAGAGGACGAGGAAGGCCAGCAGCAACAGCACCGTCTCGCTGGCGTCGGAGAGGACCGCTCGCCCCTCGGTGAGATCCTCCACCAACCGGTGGGACACCCGGTTCAGGGCGAAGACGAACACCAGGTCGAAGAAAAGCTCCAGGAGGTTCGGCCGCTCAGGTTGCCCTGGCTTACGAAGCAGCGCTGCCGCCTTCGTTGACATCCGGCCGCCGATCCTGCCAGCTTCGTTCGTCCTCCGAGAATTAATATCATTCCTGGCGTTTTGCTCGTGCTGTTACCGCGAGCAACCGCGTTCTTTCACCCGCCTGGGCAGCCCTGCCAGGGCCACGGGGTCAGGGCCGCGGAATGACGGCCGTCGCCACGACAACGCTGTTGATGATGGTCGCGGTGACGGTGCGTGCGACGGCTTCGGCGGCGGCACCGGCTCCCCAGTTGCCCTGCTCGAGTTCCTTCGCGCGGTTGATCACCGGGGTGGTCCAGGGGATGTCCCTGTCGAACTGGGGCAGCGTCCCGCTCGCCGACAGCAGCGCCCCGAGGGCCGCCACCCGGGGTCGCGGTTCGACGCCGTCGACGAGCACGTCGCGTACGTCTCCGAGGAGCACGGACCGACGACCGGTCCCCCCGTCCTCCAACGCCGTCGTGGTGAACAGGCCGAGGGTCCGGCGGCGCGCACGGCGGATGTCGCCACGGTCGACGAGGCGGTCGAGCACCGGGCCGCGCAGCGTCGGCCCGACCGCCGCGAGGACGGTCTGCACACCGCGGGGCTTCTGCGCGACGTAGTCCCACGCGGAGCGCAGGATCGCGTCCGACGGCGGGCGGTCCGGGACGGCCTCGACCCGCGTCGACGAGCCCCGGCCCGAGGTGCGCACCTGCTCCCCGAGCGCCAGGTCGGCGAGCACCGCACCGGCGAGGACGTAGAAGAGCGTGTTCTCCCCGGCGATCACTCCGCTGCCCCGGAAGCCGGCGTTCGGCTGGAACAGGAGCAGCAGGAGGTCCTCGGCGAGGCTCGCCTCCACCCCGTACCCCATGTCTTGTCGCGCGGCCATCGGTCCTACCTTTCACGGTTGTGGTCGTCGGCGCTGGGATTCGCGCGGTGTGGCTAGCGGCGGGGCTCCCAGCGGAAGAGCCGGTTGGCGAGCAGGACGGCGACGACGATCCAGGACAGGGTCGGCGCCAGCAGGACGAGAGATTCGCTCAGGGCGACGCCGCCGTTCCAGGCGTTCACCGTCAGCTCGGTGGCTGCACCCCCGGGCAGCAGTCGTTTGAGCACTGCGAGGTCGGCGGTGCCGGTGGTGCCGACCCAGGTGGCGACACCGATCACGCCGAGGCTGACGGGCAGGGTGGTGACCTGGGCGTGCTCCGGTGAGTTGGTCAGCCCGGCGGTGGCCAGGGCGAGACCGATCATCATGGCCAGGGTCGCGAGGACCGCCACCGCCAGCAGGACGACGTTGCCCGGTTTGCCCGTGATCGCGGCCAGCACGGCCAGGATCGCGGTCACCTGCACCAGGGCGATGGCGGTGGCGGGCAGCAGCAGCCCGGCGAGGATGCCGGCGTCGCTCGCGGCGGTGGAACGCAGCCGCTTGAGGAACAGGTTCTGTCGCCGGGACGCGAGGGTGGTGACGGCGGTGGTGTAGAGCCCGAAGGCGGCCACTGTGAACATCACGATGGCCGCGATGTAGCCGAGGCTGCCGATGGCGGCGGAGGTCTCGTGCTGGCGGACGAAGAGCGCGCTCACCGCCACGGGGATGATGAGGCCGGTGACCATCACCAGCCGGTTGCGGAAGATCTGGATCAGCTCGCCGAATGCGATGGGAAGCATGATTCTGGTCCTTACCGGTTCAGGAGTGGGCAGCGGGCGTGCCGCTGATGGCGCGGAAGACGTCGTCGAGCCGGGTCGCTCCGGCCTGGAGATCCCGCAGTTCGACGGCGTGGTCCTGCGCCCAGCGGAGCAGGGCGTGCAGGTCGTTCTGCAGCTCGAAGGTCTCGATCACGACCTTCCCGTCGTGGCCGACCACGGCCTGCGACGGCAGCGTGGACACCGGCGTCGCCAGCTCGAAGCGGATGACGGACGGCAGGGTGCGGGTCAGCTCGGAGACGGTGCCCTCCCGGTGGAGGGTGCCCTCGTGCATGAGCCCGATGCGGTCGGCGCGCTGCTGCGCCTCCTCCAGGTAGTGCGTGGTGAGCACCACTGTGGTGCCGTTCTCGCGCAGCCGGTCCACCGTCGCCCACAGGGCGTCGCGGGACTGGATGTCCAGTCCGGTGGTCGGCTCGTCCAGGAAGATCAGCTTCGGGGTCCCGTAGACGGCCGTCGCGAAGTCCAGCCGCCGCTTCTCCCCGCCGGAGAGCTGTGCGACCTTCCGGCCGGCCCGATCGGTGAGGTCGACGAGGTCGAGCACCCGGTCGACGTCGTCGGACCGGCGGGTGAGCCGGCCGATCAGGTGCACCGACTCCCGGACGGTGAGATCCGGTGAGAATCCGCTCTCCTGGAGCATGACACCCATCCGGGGACGAACCGCCCGCCGGTCCAGAGGGCTCTGCCCGAAGATCCGTACGGTGCCGGAGGTCGGCTCCCGGTGCCCCTCGATGGTCTCCAACGTCGAGGTCTTGCCAGCGCCGTTCGTGCCGAGCAGCGCGTAGAGCTCGCCGGGTCGCACTTCGAAGGAAAGATCCTTGACGGCGTGGAAATCACCGTAGGTGAGGTTCAGCCGGTCGACTTCGATGACTGGTGTGGTGGACATGCACCCATGACAGCGCGGATCCGGGCCGGCCGTCAGTGGCGCCGCGTCACCACCGCATGTGACGCGGTGTCACTGGTCGACGCCGATGCTTGCCGGATACTGAGGTGGTGACCGCACGATCGGAGCGTTTCACCGAGTCGACGCAGGGACGGCTGCGCCGGCTCACCCTGGTGACGTCGCTGCCGCCCGTCCTGATCGCCGCGGCCGTCCTCCTGTTCAGCGACGCGCACACCTGGTGGCATTTCATCGTCCTCGCCCCCGGTGCCGGCGCGGCGTTGGTGGCCTTCGAGCGGTGGACAGCCAACGACCTCGCCCGGGTCGCCCTTCCGTGTCTGACAGTGGCGGCGGCGGTGTGGCCACTGGGAGTGCTGGTGACCGGCAGCCCCAACGCGTACTGGGGGTTCTGCGCCGTGGGCTCCCTGGCCCTGCGCGAGGTGCGGCGGAAGGTCCGGGCATCTGTCGCGCTCCTGTCCTACGTGGCTGCCGTCGGCGCGACACGGCTCCTGGTGGAGCGCGACGACCCGGGGAGCGTGCTGTTCACCTACGTCCTCGTGCCGACCGTCATCACCGTCCTGGTGACCGTCCTGACGGTCGTCGGCGAACGGTTCTACGACCTCATCCGGGAGCTCGAACAGACCCGGGAACGCGAGGCGGAGCTGGCCGTCGTCCGGGAACGCGTCCGCTTCGCCAGCGACCTGCACGACATCCAGGGTCACACCCTGCACGTCGTCAAACTGAAGATCGCGCTGGCGCGGAAACTGCTGCTCACCGACGCCGAGCGGGCGGAGAAGGAGCTCCGGGAGACGTACGCCCTGGTCAGCGACACCATCGCCCAGACCAAGGACCTCGCGTACGCCCAGCGGCGGCTCAACCTCTCCACGGAGATCGAGAACGCGAAGAACCTGTTCGAGGCGGCGGGCATCCGGGTGCGGGTGACCCGGGAGGCCGAGGTGAACGTCGGCGCCAGCGAACTGTTGGGTCAGGTGTTACGGGAGACGACGACGAACATTCTGCGGCACGCGCAGGCGACCCAGGTGCAGATCACGCTCTCCGAGTCGGGCATCACCATCGTCAACGACGGCGCGACCGGTGACGGGCCGGGCGAACTCAGAGGGCTGTCCGCCCTGCGGCAGCGGGTGGCGGGTGACGGGGGTGAGTTGACCGTGGAACAGCAGCAGGGGCGGTTCCGGACGGCTGCGGTGTTCCCGCCCGCCCGTGCCCGTACGTCAGCGGGTGCGCGGGAGGGCGGGCGATGACGACGATCGTGCTCGCCGACGACGAGGCGCTGCTCCGGACGGCGCTGGCCACGCTGCTGCCCATGGAGGGCGACATCACCGTCCTCGCCGAGGCGTCCGACGGCGCGACGGCGGTCGAGGCCACGCTGCGCCACCAGCCCGACGTCCTGGTCATCGATCTGGAGATGCCGGGCGTGGACGGGCTCGGCGCGGTCGCACAGATCCGTCGTGAGCGTCCCGAGCAGGTCGTCCTCATGCTGACCCGGCATGCCCGGCCCGGCGTGCTGCGCCAGGCCCTGAAGCTCGGTGTGCAGGGCTTCGTCAGCAAGTCCGCCGAGCCGTCGCACATCACCTCGGTCATCGCCACCCTGCACGCCGGCAGGCGCTGGATCGACCCGGAGGTGTCCGCGCTGGCCGTCATCGACGACTGCCCGCTCACCGAACGGGAGGTCGACGTGCTGCGGGTGACCAGCGAGGGTTACTCGGTGGCCGACATCGCCGCCCGGCTGCACCTCGCGCAGGGGACGGTGCGCAACTACCTCTCCAACGCGATGCAGAAGACCCAGACCCGGACCCGCCACGAGGCGGCGCGTTACGCCCGGGAACACGACTGGCTGTGACACCACCACGTCGAAACCCATCGGGTACGCAAACCGGGTGGCGGAACGCGAAAATGACCTAACCCGACAATTTCTCCCCTAGGTTCGATGCGCAGGAGGCCGCCGAACCGGGGAGAGACGTGGACAGCTATCCGGCGATCGAAGATCACGGGCTCATCGGCGACCTGCAGACCGCCGCGTTGGTGACCTGTGACGGGACGGTCGACTGGTTCTGCGCGCCCCGCTTCGACTCGCCGAGCATCTTCGCCGCGCTGCTCGACAAGGACAAGGGCGGGTACTTCCGGATCGCGCCGTGCGACGTGCGGTACGTGACCAAACAGCTCTACCTTCCCGGCACACCCATCCTGATCACCCGGTTCATCAGCGCGGACGGCGTGGCCGAGGTGATGGACTTCATGCCGGTCACCGGCGAGCGGGCCACCGACACGCACCGCCTGGTCCGCCTCGTCACCATGGTCCGTGGCAGCATGCGCTTCAAGGTCGAGTGCCGGCCCCGGTTCGACTACGCCCGCGAAGAGCACCAGTTGGAGACCCACCGCCACGGCTACGTCTTCCGCGGCAGGTCGGCGAGCCTGACGTTCAACCCGGTCGACCCGGTCCGGCACCTGATCGCCGAGCGCGGCGACGTCCGTCTCGAAGACGGCGACCTGGTCGCGTACGGCACCCTGAACCAGGGCGACACCGGCGGAGTGGTCCTCGAGACGGGCGACGCCGACCCGCGGATCTTCTCGCCGGAAGAGGTCCAGGGGATGTTCGAGTGGACCCGGGACTACTGGCGGCGCTGGCTCGAACGCTCGCGCTACACCGGCCGTTGGCGGGAGATGGTCGAGCGCTCCGCCATCACGCTGAAGCTCATGACGTACGCCCCGACCGGCGCGATGATCGCCGCACCCACCGCCGCGCTGCCCGAACTCGTGGGCGGAACCCGCAACTGGGACTACCGCTACACCTGGGTACGGGACACGTCGTTCTCGGTGCACGCGCTGCTCGGCCTCGGTTTCACCGAGGAGGTCAGCCGGTACATGGACTGGCTGGACGAGCGGATCCGCGAGGCCGGCGACCTCCAGGATCCCCTGAAGATCATGTACCGGGTCGACGGCTCCTCCGACCTGCACGAGGAGACCCTCCATCACCTGGAGGGCTACCGCGGCTCGCGTCCGGTGCGCATCGGCAACGGCGCCGCCGACCAACTCCAGCTCGACATCCACGGCGAGGCGCTCTACGCCATGCACCTCGCCGACGAGCAGGGCATCCGCGTCTCACACCAGGTGTGGAAGAGCACCGTCCGGCTGGTCGACTGGCTCTGCCGCCACTGGGACCAGGCCGACGCCGGCATCTGGGAGAGCCGCCACCACCCCCGCAACTACACCTTCGGCCGGGTGATGTCCTGGGTCGCGCTGGACCGGGCCGTCCGCCTGGCCACCCGGACCGGCCGCCCCGGAGACATCACCAGCTGGACCGACCAACGCAACCGCATCTACAACCAGGTCATGGAACGCGGGTACGACCGGGGTCGCGGCACCTTCGTGCAGGCGTACGACGAGAGCGTGCTCGACGCGGCGTTGCTCGCCATGCCGGCGGTCGGTTTCGTCACGCCGAGCGACCCGCTGTGGCAGTCCACGTTGGCCGCGATCGAGAGCGAACTCGTCTCCGACAGCCTGGTCCACCGGTACGACCCGGTCCACTCCCCCGACGGCCTCCCCGGGCACGAGGGCACCTTCAACATGTGCACCTTCTGGTACGTCGAGGCGCTGGCCCGTTCCGGTCGCCTCGACGACGCCCGCCTCACGTTCGAGAAGATGTTCACCTTCAGCAACCACCTGGGTCTGTACGCCGAGGAAATCGCGTCGACAGGTGAGCAGATCGGCAACTACCCCCAGGCGTTCAGCCACCTGTCGTTGATCAATTCGGCGCTGACCCTCAACGACCTGCTCGACACCGAGGCTGACGCCCGACGCCGCCGGTAGAGCGGGCAGCCATTCGCAGCCGGCAGACGCCTCTGGATGGCAGCCCGACCACGGCCCGGAGGATCGTCGCCGTGGGTCGCAGGTCGACCAGGTGGGCGTGCCGGTCACCGATCAGTGGGGTCGATCTGCCCGATCCACCGACGGACCGCCGAGAAATCCGCTTCGGTCAGACCCACGTACGGGTCGACGCGTTGCAGCAGCGCCCTCACCGGGTGGTGTGCCGCGACCCATCGACGGTCAGCGTCGCTTATCTCGTCGTCGAGCCAGACGAACGGGCGGCCGGCTGCCCACCGCGTGAGGGATGCGGTCTTCCAGTGCAGGCCGTGCTCCGGATCGCCGTCGTCGTCCGGCCATTCGACGACCGGCAGGTCGGGGAGCCCGAGCCGTGGCGAGATGACCTCGTTGGCCTCCGCCATCCAGGTCGTCGCCCAGATCAACTGGCCGCCCAGCGCCACCAGCCTCCGCCCGTCATCTGGCTCAAGCCGATCGAGCAGCGGGTTGCCGGTGCGGTCCAGTTGCCGCACGTCCGCACCGCGCGACGGACGCTCCCGGCTGACTCGCCGGGCCCTGAACGGGATCAACGGTCCGTCGACATCTACGAAGATCAGCGGGCTGTGCGCACGGCCAGCGATCATGCTCGAACCGTATCGTGGGTCCATCCGATCCGTGTCAACCGCTGGACGTGACGTGCGACGAGTTCCGCGAGGGAGGTTTCCTCGTCGAGCGGATCCACGAACCGCGACCGTCGGAGCGGATGCGCGAGCACTACCCGGAGGTCGCCGAGCGTCTGTCGTCCTGCCCCGCCTTCATCGTGTTCTCGTTGGTGACCGCGTACGGTTGATCGCGTCGCGAGCCTGACGGAGGGTGAGCCCGAGACGGTTCGCCGCGGGTCAGGCTGTCACCCCGCCGACGCTCGTCGTCAGCACCGAGCCGGTCCAGGACCACACGCACCCGCGTCGCGACGTCGGCGCGGGGCAGCTCCACGCACCGGTAGCCAACCTCACGGTACGCCTCGACGATCGCCGCGTGGATGCCCTCCGCCTGCTCGAAGCTCTCCCATCGTGCCTCGTCACGCCGGTAGATCTCGCGCCACGGCGGTGCCACGAAGACCGTCGGGTGATACCGGAAGCGGGCGACGGCGGCGTGGAAGTGAGCCGGCACCGGCTCGGCGCGGGCTCTGATGAAGCCGACGGTGCAGGGGATCGCATGGTCGAAGAAGGCGGTCCCACCGATCGCGCAGGCGTCCTCGTGGGCGCGCATCCCCATCGCGAGGACCAGTTCGTCGAAGAGGGCGGGATCGTTCCAGGGAAGCAGGCGGCCGCCGATCGCACGTTGATCGGTGACGATGGCACGGCCCGCTTCGGGTACCGCCCGGAATCCGGCCAGGTGCAGCGCGTCCACCAGGGCGGTCTTGCCGGACCCCGGTCCGCCGGTGATGACGACGAGGCGACTGTCCGGCGTCTCGTGATAGCTCATGACCCGCTCTCCCCCGTCGCCACCTGATCCTGCGGTGGGTCGTCGCCTCTCAGCGATCGACAAGCCTAACCGCGTCGAGCGGAGTCACAATGTGCTGACGATGGACCCGTCGTGTCGCCACGGGGTCATCGGGGTCGTGGCGTGGCAGCATCAGCTGTCTGCCGCCACCGGACGCCGTCGTATCGGAGATGCTGATGAGACCCGCCCGCCACTTCACGGCTGCCGCGATCGTGGTCGACGACGACCGTCGGGTGTTGCTGGTCCATCACCACAAGATCGGGATGTGGATCTATCCAGGTGGCCATCTGGCCGAGCAGGAGGATCCGGTGGAGGCGGCGGTGCGTGAGGTCCGCGAGGAGACCGGCATCCACGTCCGTGTCGTCGGCCGGCAGCCGTTCGTCCATCCTGCGGCCCGGACGATTCCCTCACCGTTCGCCATTCTCGAGATAGACATGAAGACCGCCGCGCTCGAGGTCCACCACCACGTCGAGATGATCTACGTCTGCCGACCTGACGGGGGAACCCTGCGTCCACAACTGAGCGAGGTCAGCGCCTGCCGCTGGTTCTCGGCGGCGGAGGTAGAACACCTCGACACCCCACCGGAGCTGCCCGCACTGGTAACCGCCGCGCTCGACTGGCTGGACACCCACAACGAGGAATGACGTCGGCGCCGCAACCGGAATCACGACACTTCACACCCGCCAGCGGGCGTGGGACCATCCGCTGGGGCTTCCATCCGCCGACAGCGAGGGGCCATGCATGACAGACCGCGAGCCCGGCTCCCACTCTCTCGAGAACCTCACCATCTCCCTCACACTGGCCTGCAACCAGGCATGTCGACACTGCTGGGTCGACGCCGGAAAGGCACAGCCCGACGAGCTCGACGACGACGAGATCCGGTCGGTTCTCACGCAGGCGCGCCGCCTGGGCGCTCGACACGTCAAGTTCACCGGCGGTGAACCCCTGCTGCGTCCGGGCTTCGTCGACCTGATGCGCTCCGCGTACGACCAGGGGTTCCGCATCTCGCTGGAGACGAACGGCACGATCATCAGCGCGGCGACGCTGGGCGAGCTCACCCGGATCGGCGACCGACTGCACCTCTACGTCAGCCTGGACGGCGCCTCGGCGGCCACCCATGACTCCTTCCGTGGTCAGCACGGCGCATTCACACGCACTGTCGACAACCTTCGCCGGCTGCGCGACAACGACCTCTACTTCTCCATCCACACCGTCGTCCGCCGGGGCAACCTGCACGAGATCCACGACGTCCTCGACCTGGCCGGCGACCTGGGCGCGTCCCAACTGAAGCTGATCCTCAGCGTGCACGAGCTGGGGCGTGGTCACGGCGTCGCCGACGACGTCATCGACGCCGACGAGCTGTTCGACCTCCTGGCCCGCCTGCCCCCGCAGCGCCTCTGGGACTACGCCTGGGATCCGCACCGATCACGCACGCCGGTGCTGATGACCACCCTTCCGCCCGCCTTCCAACCGGGCGGCGCGACGACCACCTGTGGTTGGAGCAAGTCCTTCCTGGCCGTACTCGCCAACGGCGAGGTGGCCATCTGCCAGGGCATGTACGAGTTCGACCAGGCCAAGGCCGGCAACGTTCGGGATCGCTCGCTGGCCGACATCTGGCAGGAGAGCCCGCTGTTCACCAGCACCCGGGCCTGGCAGGTCGACGACCTGGACGGGGTCTGCGGCAACTGCGCCGTCGCGGAGTCGTGTCGCGGGCTGTGCCGGGCCAGTGCCATCGCCCGCTACCGCGACCTCCGGGCTCCGTACCCCCTCTGCCAGGTGCTCTACGACGGCGGCCACTTCCCCGCGACGATGCTGCGCGACTCCGCTCGTTCCACCCCGTACGCCGAAGCGGAGCCGGCGGCGCAGGACGGACCGGTTCGGCGTCTGCTCCCGCTGACAGCGCTGTCCTCGACCGGCCCCGGTGGTCGGTGAGGCAGGCGGTCTTCGTGGCGCCACGCCACGTCGAGGTCCACGACGTGCCCGAGCCCCGGCGGGCTGCTCAGGAGGTGCTGGTCTCGGTCGGCGCGTGCGGGATCTGCACGTGGGAGCAGCGGGTGTTCCGCGGCGTTCGACCCGAGTACCCGCTCCTCGGCGGGCACGAGGTGGGAGCGGTCGTCCTCGACGCGCCTGCGTCGACGGGCCTGCGCTCCGGCGAGGTGGTCGCCGTCTCACTGCTTCCGCGGTGCGGT
Organism: Micromonospora sp. WMMD967; assembly: GCF_029626165.1. Classification (NCBI taxonomy): domain Bacteria; kingdom Bacillati; phylum Actinomycetota; class Actinomycetes; order Micromonosporales; family Micromonosporaceae; genus Micromonospora; species Micromonospora sp. WMMD967. Next base: position 4,086,273 of record NZ_JARUBK010000001.1, on the reverse strand, counting down.
GACTGCCCGTTCTGCCGGGCCGGCCGGAGCAACCTGTGCTCGTACGCGAAGGCCTCGGGGCCGCGGCGCCAGCCCCAGGGGCCCCGGGGTATGTCCGACCTGCTCGTGGTCCCGCATGTCGACGTCTTTCCCGTCGGACCGACGGCGACGTGCCAGGACGCCGCGTTGGTCGAGCCGACGGCCTGTGCCGTCCACTCACTCGATCGAAGCGGATGTCGACCGGGAGATCTGCTCGCCGTCTTCGGCCTCGGGTTCACCGGGGCTCTGCACGTTGCCGCCGCCCGCGCCCGCGGCCTGCGCACGGTCGGCGTCGCCACAGCCCGCGACGCGGACGGACGTGCGCCAGTCGAGGCGGACGTGCTCGTCGAGCCGGACGGGCGGGACGTGGCGCGGTGCATTCGCGACGCGGTCGGATCGGAGGTGGCTGCGGCAGTCGTCACCCGTGGCGGCATCGCGTCGATCGAGGCGGCGCTGGACGTCATTGAACTCGGCGGTCAGGTGGTCCTGTTCGAATCCGTGGCCCCGTCGGTTCCGCTCGACCTCAACCTGCCGCGCCTGCGCAGCGGAGAGATCACGTTGACCGGTTCCGTGAGCCACACCCGGGAGGACTTCGCCGCGGCCGCGGCGCTGGTGGCGTCCGGGGCCGTGCCGACCGAGGGCCTGGTCGGCCGAGCCTTCGAACTGGCGGACGCCCAGCAGGCGATGCTGCACGCGGTGGCTCACCCCGGTCGCCGGACGATGGTGCTGCCGAGACCTCGGTGACGGCACCGTCTCATCTCGACCGTTGGTCCGATCACGGGGTGGCGGCGAGGCCCTACGGTGCTAGGCATGCTGGCTGACGTCCTCGTGCGAGCCGTGGAGGCGGCGGTCGGCGCCCACCTCCGCAAGCGTGACTTCGATCGGCGGCTGCGGGGGGCCACCGAACGCGCGGTGGATCGTTTCCGCGACCGGCATCTCTCGGTCGACCGGGAGCTGACCTTGTTCCTCCTGGACGACGCACCGGTGCTGGACCTACCCAGCGTCGGTGAGGCTCTGCGGCAGCTCGTGTTGTACCCGGCCCGCTCGGAGGACCAGGCCGGCCAGGACTTCGCGCAGGTGCTCCGACGCTTCGCCCCGTCGGTGGACGAGCAGAGGATCGACCGGGCGTTGCGGGAACTGGTCCGCTGCCTACGCGACGAGCTTCAGCACCTGCCTGAGCTGCAACCGTCCTTCGCCCTGATGTACCAGCAGCAACAGCTCGAGGTGTTGCGGGCGACGGCTCGGCCGACCCCGCCGCCGCAGAGCGACCGATCGTCGCGGCACAACCTGCCACACCGGACGTACCACCGGCTCGTCGGGCGTGCCACGGAGCTTGAGCTGGTGCTCAAGCGGATGCGTCCCGAGGATCGGACGTGGGTGGTCGTGATCGACGGCATCGGGGGCGTGGGCAAGACGTCGCTGGCCCTGGAGGCGGCGTACCAGCTGATCGACGGCGACCCGGGGCAACGGCAGTTCGACGCGGCGATCTGGGTCTCGGCGAAACAGACCCTGCTGACGGCCCACGGCATCAACACGCGGCAGCCCGAGCTGGCGGTGCTCCGGGACCTCTTCACCGTGATGGGCTCGGTGCTCGGACGCGGCGAACTGATCCAGATGCCGTTCCGCGAACAGCGGGCCGTCATCGGGGAACTGCTCTCCGGTGACACCAGGGTCCTGCTCGTCCTGGACAATCTGGAGACCGTCGACGATGACGAGATCGCCGCCTTCCTGCGCGACCTGCCCCAACCCACCAAGGCGATCGTCACGTCCCGGCACCGCCTCGACGTCGCCTACTCCCTGCGCCTGTCCGGGCTGCCGCTGGACGAGGCGGCGCAGCTGATCGCCGCCCAGGCCGACCAGCGTGACCTCGTGCTGAGTCAGGCGGAGGCGTCGGCGCTCACTCGCAAGACGGGCGGTATTCCGCTCGCCATCGTCTGGAGCCTGAGCCTGATGAACCTCGGGCACTCGGTCGAGTCCGTGCTCCGACGTCTCGGCTCCGGTCACAGCGACATCGCCGCCTTCTGCTTCCGGGAGAGCGTCCGGGCGTTGGAGGGCACGGAGGCGTTGTGGGTGCTCGCGGCGATCGCCATGTTCGAGGATCCCGTGGACCGCACACTCCTCGGCCGCGCGGCGGGCCTCGGCGAGGACGTCGTCGCCCGGGACGACGGCATCCAGACGCTGATCCAGCTGTCACTGATCGATCTGCGGGGCGGCATGTTCACGCTCCTGCCGCTGACCCGCACCTACGTCGAGCGCCTCCTGGACGAACAACCCGACCTCCGCGACCGCGTGCGTACCGCCTGGCTGACCACCATGCTGGAGGTCGCCGCCCAGTACCGGCTCCCCGATCCGAGCTGGCGTGATCTGACTCGGCTGCGCTCCCTCGGCCCGCACCTGCACGTCGCGTACGGGTGGGCGCGGGACAGCGGGCAGGTCCACCATGCGCTGGCGCTCGCCGGTGCCGTGCTGGCCGACCTCGACGCCGTGGGCCGGTGGGACGACCTGCTCGCGACCTGCGCGGAAGTCGAAAGCTACGCCTCCTCCACGGCTGCCGACGATCTGGTCCTGCACACCGGCTGGTACCAGAACTGGATCTACGCGCAGCGCGGTGAGTTCGACCAGGCGTGGCTTGCCCTCGACCGGGTGTCGCGCCTGCCCACCACGCCCGAGGAACGGTTGCGCCATCAGGTCTGCTGCGCGCAGACGTGCCGTCGGGAGGGACGTCACGAGGAGGCCGCGGCGCACCTCGACCAGGCGCAGGCGTTGGTGCCCGACCTCACCATGCCGGCGGCGTCCAGCCTGGTGGCACACCTGACGTTCGAGGCGGGGAAGCTCGCACGCGACCTGGGCGACTGGGACGCGGCCGAGCGCGCCTTCCGCGAGACCAGTCGGGTGTTCGATCCCGAGGCCGTCACCCGGGCGCTGGCCGACGGCGAGACGCCGACGTACGACCCCGAGTGGGCGGTACGTGTTCTCGGCAACCTCGGCGTGGTCGAGCATCGCCGCGACAACCTCACGTCGGCGTCGGCGTTGCTCCAGCGGGCGGTGGACTTCACCCGGGAGCACGGCAGTGCGTCCAACCTGGCAACTCTCCTGATCCGTCTCGCCGACGTCCAGTTGGACCAGGGCCGAGTGCACGAGGCCGCCACGACCCTGGACGAGGCGACCCGGCTCGCCGCCCGGCTGGGGATGCGCGAGGAGGTCAGCGCCGGCGAGCGGCTGGTGCTGAAGCACCGTGACCTCAGCGGGGAGGCGGCACCGGGGCTCGGGTCCGAACCGACGCCGACCGGGTGACGGCAAGGCCTCTCACTCGTACCGGTACCTGAGCGCGTCGGCCTCCGCCTGCTCGATGTCGGCGATCGTCAGATCCGGCATGCGCAGCTGGGCCAGCGTCACCTCGGCCGAGGTCGGCTGCGCGTCCGCCGGCAGCCACTGCTCCGGCTTCCAGGCCCCGCTGCGCAGCAGCGACTTGGGGCAGTGCGGGTAGACCTCGTCGATCCCCACCACCAGCGCGCTGGCCGGCGGCTTACCCACTGCGGTCAGCTGCGACAGCAGGTCTGGGCGGGTGGAGACGCAGGCCCGACCGTTCACCCTGAGGGTCGTGGTGCGCCCCGGGATGACGAACAGCAGCCCGGCGCGCCCGGTCGTCACGATGTTCTGCAGGCTGTCCAGGCGCTTGTTGCCCGTCGCGTCCGGTATCGCCACCGTCCGCGCGTCCAGGACGGCGACGAAACCGGCGGGGCCGCCGCGTGGTGAGACGTCACAGTTGCCGTCGGCGTCCACGCTGGCGACCAGGACCAGCGACGAGCAGGCGATCAGCTGCCGGGTCTGCTCGGTGAGCTCGGTCATCTGCTTGCGTACGGCCGCGTCGCTGGGAAGTGCGTAGGCCCGGCGCAGCGTCTCGTGGTCGCGGACAGCGTCCAGGCACAGCGAGTCGAAGGCGCTGGTGGCAGGGGCTGACGTCATACCGCCGACCCTAACGGACCGTCTCGGCGGAGGACGTCCCGAGAACGCCGACGAGATCACGCCAAAATAGGAGTGTCAATAAGAGAATCGTTATTTGTCGCGGCCACAGGCAGCTCGGAACCGCAAGGAATTGAGATGCCCCTCTCTGCCGATACGTTTCCTGGTCGATGCGGAAGACAACTCCTATGCTTGCCGCCGAATGCACTGCGGCTCATCCGGGCCGAGGGGACACCACTGCGAGGACTAGCGAATGCGCCGGAAGTCTGCCCTGAGCGACGGCACCACCGGGGTCAGCGACGTGCCACCGGACGGCGAGCCGCCGGCCTCCACCACGGAGGGCGTCGCGCGCCGGTCCGCGGTCGCCGAGGAGCAGGCGTTTCTCGACCTGGCCACAGCCCAGCGCGACAGGCTGGTCGACCACCTTCAGGCCGAGCTTTCGTCGGATGCCCTGGACCCGTTGGAGCAGGCCCGGCAGCGGATGCTCCGCCGGCAGTACGAGGAGCTACGGCGCGCACGGGAGGGGCTGGTCTTCGGCCGGCTCGACGGTCGTGACGGCACGGTGCGACACGTGGGCCGGGTCGGTCTCCGCACCGACGGCGAGGACGCTGAGCCGCTGCTCCTCGACTGGCGCGCTCCCGCAGCTCGCCCGTTCTACACCGCGACGGCTGTCGACCCGCAGGGTCAGGCGCGGCGCCGTCACATACGCACCAGGGATTCGGTCGTCGTCGGCGTGGACGACGAGCCACTGGACGGGACGGTCAGCGGGGAACTCGTGGGTGAAGGCGCGCTCCTCGCCGCCCTCGACCAGCGGCGTACCGGCCACATGACGACGGCGATCTCCACCCTGCAACGCGAACAGGACGACATCATCCGGGCCGAGGCGACCGGTCCGCTGATCGTCCAGGGCGGTCCCGGCACCGGTAAGACAGTTGTCGCCCTGCACCGCGTCGCCTACCTGCTGTTCGCCCACCAGAGGATGGCCGACCAGGCCGTCCTGGTCCTCGGCCCTTCGCCACGGTTCCTCCGGTACATCGCCCAGGTGCTGCCCGCGCTCGGTGAGACCGCCGTCGTCTCGGCGACCTGCGACACCCTGCTACCGGGGATCCGCGTGGGCCGCGACGAGAGCAGGCTCGTCGCCGAGATCAAGGGCCGCGCGCTCTGGCAGCTCGCGCTGGAGAACTACGTTTCGTCGCTGCTCCCCCGGCCGCGCGAGATGACGTTGCGCTGGGAGGGTGAGTCCTATGTCATCGCAGCCGAACTGGTGGCGCAGGCGCTCTCCTCGGCGGTGCAGGGACGCCCGTACCACCGCGCCCGCGCGGCGTTCGCCGAGCAGTTGCACCACCTCCTCGCCGAAGCCGTCGTCGAGCATCGCGAGGCGCTGATGGCAGAGATGGAGGAGGGTTTCGAGGACATCCTCGCCCGCGTCGACAGGGACATGCGGCAGGACCACCATGCGGGCCGGAAGCCCGCCGGCAGCGACATCGACGGTTTGCTGTCCGAGGAGGAGGTCGAACACCTCCGTGACCGGATCGCCGAGAACGCCACCATCGCCCGGTTCGTCGAGGCATGGTGGCCCACCCTCGACGCCGGGACCCTGCTGGGTGGTTTCCTGACCGACCGTGCCCTGCTGACCCGGTTCGCACCGCAACTGTCCCCCGAGCAGGTCACCGCCGTCTCGGCCGAGCCTCCCCAGTGGGCGTCGAGCGACATCCCCCTGATCGACGCTCTTGCCGACCTGCTCGGCGAGGTCGACGCGCCGCAGCCACAGGGCGAGTTCGTCGCCGACCGCGCTCGCCGGCAGCGCGGGTGGGTGTACGGCCACGTCGTCATCGACGAGGCGCAGGAGCTGTCCGAGATGCAGTGGCACATGGTGCTGCGGCGGTGTCCCAGTCGCTCCATCACGGCGGTCGGCGACATCGATCAGGCGGAGGCAGCGCACCGCCACACCAGCTGGGCAGAAGCGGTGCGGGCTGCTTTCGGCGACCGCTGGACCGCCGCGGAACTGACCATCTGCTACCGGACCCCGCGTGAGGTCATGGACCTCACCGCACCGGTCCTGAAGAGGGCGGGCAGCCACAACACGCCGCCGCGGGCGGTACGCTCCTCCGGCGTCACCCCCTGGGAACTCACGATCACACCCGGCGAGCTTGCCGGCGCCGCCGCCCAGGCTGTGCGACAGCTGCGGCAACGGTGGTCCGGCGGCACGGTCGGCGTGATCGCCCCCGCGGACCACGTCACCGAACTCCTGGCCGTACTGGATGACGTGCCGGTGCTCACCGCCACCCAGTCCAAGGGGTTGGAATGGGACGCGACGCTGGTCGTCGACCCCCACCGGATCGCCGCTGAGCCGCGTGGCTGGAACGGTCTCTACGTCGCCCTCACCCGCTGCACGCAGGAACTCGGCCAGCTGATTCTCACGCGGTGACCGACGAAGAAGCCGCACGCACAGGCTCCGAAAAGGTTGGATATCGACTCGATTCGATGTAGCGTGGGAACGCTCCCAGACCGCGTCCACCACCACCTTGATCGAGGAGCTGACCCATGTCGCGACGACGTCGTCGCCCGGCCACCATGCTGGCCGGGCTGCTCATCCTCACCCTGTCCGCACTCCTGTCGCCGCCGGCGTCGGCGACCGGCAGCGCCGCCGGCCCGTCCCGCACCCGTGCGGTGCCCCTCACCGAGCTGACCGTGGTATCCGAGCGGGTGGCCTTCGGTCTGCAGCGCCCGATCGCGATCACCGGGCTGCCGGACGGCCGGATGCTGATCGCGGAGAAGGCCGGCACCGTCCGCGCCTACCACCCCGACACCGGCCTGGCGGCCGACCCGGTGCTCGACCTGACCGCCCGGGTCGACACGTCGGACAACGAGCGCGGCCTCCTCGGCATCACGCCCGCGCCGAACTTCGCGCGCACCGGGATGCTGTACGTCGCCTACACGAGCCTGCCGGCCGGCACGCTGACCCTGGCGCGGGTGCCCCTCGGGGCGCCCGACCGGTTGCAGGTGCTGCTCACCCAGGAGCACCCCGAGTACGGCAACCACAACGGTGGGCAGGTGGCGTTCGGCCGCGACGGCTACCTCTACTGGTCGACCGGCGACGGCGGCGGCGCGAACGACCCGTTCAAGTCGGGCCAGAACCTCGGCACCCTGCTCGGCAAGATTGTGCGGATCGACGTCAACCGCTCCTGCGGCGGAAAGCCCTACTGCGTACCCTTCGACAACCCGTTCGTCCGCACGCCGGGCGCGCGGCCGGAGATCTGGGTGTACGGGCTGCGCAACCCGTGGAAGTTCTCGATTGACCCGGTCGACAACTCGCTGTGGATCGGTGACGTCGGCCAGGGCCTGATCGAGGAGATCAACCACATCCGCCCGTCGCAGCGTGGCGCGAACCTCGGCTGGTCCTGCCGCGAGGGCACGCCGGTCTTCGACCAGACGCAGTGCCGGCCGGGCGTGCGGCTCACCGACCCGATCGCCGAGTACGACCACTACATGACGGAGAACTGCTCCATCATCGGCGGTCTGGTCTACCGGGGGTCTGTCACCCCGGAGGCGCGGGGGACCTACATCGCGAGCGACTACTGCTCGACCCGCGCGTTCGCCATCCGTCCCAAGTCCACGGGTGGCTACGAGTCCGCCGAGATCGGCACCTTCCCCACCCAGCCGACGGCGTTCGGCGCCGACGTGAACGGCGAGCTGTACGTGCTCAGTGACCTCCCGGGGTGGCTGAGCAAGGTGCGGTTCGAGCGCGTCCCGCTCCCCCAGCAGGGCTGACCAGGCACCGACAGCGGGACGGCCCGGCGATCGACGACCCTCCACGGAGGGTTGATCGCCGGGCCGTCCCCGTGCGGAGCCGCGCCGCGCGGCCCGCCGGTCAGCCGGTCACAGGCCGGCGGCGTGTGCGGCGGCGGTGCCGCCGACAACGGGAAGGACGATGTTGCTGCTCTTCAACGCGACCCGCAGGTTCGCGGCGGTGGTGTCCGCCTGGCTGGAGTACTGCGGGTAGCTGGCCACGATGATCACGCCGATCCGGTGGCCGGGCTTGAAGACGTAGTCCTCCGGCAGCAGCGGGAAGCTGAAGTTGTACGACTCCCCCGGCACCAGCGGCACACCGACGCGGATCGACTGCCGGTTCTGGGCGTCCATGATGCCCTTGGTGACCAACTCGTAGTCGGCGGTGGCCACCCGCTTCGCCGTCTGCTTGTAGCAGCCGTCGTCCGTCGGGCTGCTCTCGCCCCAGCAGTCCGACGTGTCCAAGGTGATGATCCCCTCGCCGGAGGCACGGTGTGCGACCCGCTCGTCGGTGCCGTAGTCGACCAGGATCGCCCCGAGGTTGGTGTCGGTCTGGTCGGCGGAGGCCCGCAGCTGCACGGTGGGGGTGCCGGAGATGTGCAGCGGCGCGGTCAGTGGCGCGGAGAGGAAGGCCAGCCGGTTGGGCTGCACCACGTCCGGGTTGAGGATCATGGTGTTCTGGCTCTGCGTACGGTTGTCCTGGAAGGCCCCGGTCGCCGGCTTCGCGGTGGGCACCAGCCCGAGACCACCCGCGCCGGTGGTGCCGGGCTGGAGGAACACCTCGGTGTCGGCCTTGCCAGGGATCGGCCAGTCGGCGTGGGTCTCCCACACGTCGGCGGAGCGCTCCAGGTCCACCCGCGGTTCGTCCATGATGCCGTTGGCGACGCCCTGCAACCAGAAGTCGAACCACCGGTGCAGCGTCGACACCCACACCGCGCGGCGTGAGTCGAACGGGTCGACGTGACCCTCCTGCGACAGCCACAGCTTGCGCGGAACGTTGTTCTCCGCCAGGGCGTACCAGAACTTGCTGAAGTGGTCCGGCCGCACGTTGTCGTCGTTGAGGCCATGGTAGAGCAGGACGCTGGCGGTGAACGTTGGGGACCTTCTTGACGTAGCTGCGCTCGTTCCAGAAGGACGTGTAGTCGCCGTGCTCGTCGCCGTCGGCGGCGCCGATCGCGTCGCGCACCGGCTTGCAGTAGTCCCGGCGCTCGGGGTTGGTGACCGTGTTGGCGAGCGACGACACGTAGCTGTTGCCGCGGGTCACCACGCCGTTGCTGCGCACGTAGTCGTAGTACTCGGTCGGTCCGCTGATCGGCACGACGGTGGTCAGGCCCTTCACACCGGTCACCGCCGTGGCCATGGCCAGCGAGCCGTCGTACGACTTGCCGATCATTCCGGTCTTGCCGTTGTGCCAGTCCGCCTTGACGATCTGACCGGCGGCGTTACGGGCGGTGGCGCGACCGTTGAGCCAGTTGATGGCCTGCTTGGCGCTCAGGTTGTCCTGGTTGGCGTTGGTGGTGGGGCAGCCGGTGGAGTTGTTGGTGCCGACCATGTCCAGCAGGATGACCGCGTAGCCGCGTGGCACGAAGTAGTTGTCGTAGAACAGCGGCCACTTGTCCAGCAGCCCGTCGCCGTCGAGGTCCGCCTTGCACTCGGACTCGTTGCCCCGGCATACGGTCGAGTAGTAGGGGCTGGCGTCCATCACCACGGGAGCCTTGAGGCCCTGCGCGGTGGCGGCCGGCCGCATCAGGTCGAACGCGATGATGTCGCGCAGACCGTCGTTGTCGCTGTCGAAGGTGGAGTCGATGAAGAGGCGCTCCCGGATGGCGTCGGCGTAGCCGAACACCGGCTGGGTGACACCGTCCTGGACGACGATCGACGGCGGGTCGTCGGCCGCCTGCGCCTGCGGCGCCGCACCGAGGGCGGCGAGCACTGTCGCGGACAGTACGGCCACGCCCGTGCGCCAGCGCGTTCCCCTTGTAGCCATGCAGTCTCCTTGATGTGTCCGAGGTTGCGTAACGCTACGAGCTGGTGGTCTGTGCCACCACCTGCACGTGTAGGAACTTCGCCGGGTGTGGTTCGACGGGGCCGAGGTCCCTGGCTACGGCTGGCCGGCCAGCACCAGCTCCCGCAGCCGCTGGTCGAGTGCCGGGGCGTCCAGGCCGCCCGGCCAGCCGCGAAGCAGGGCACCCCCCTTGGCCACCAGCACGACGGCCGGCGGCTCCCGCACCGCGTACGAACGCGCGATCGTCTGCTGGTCGTCGAGGACGACCGGATACTCCACCCGGTGGGCGCGGAGGTAGTCCTGGACCTCGTCGGCCTGGTCCGCGCCGGCCACGCCGACGAAGACCACCCGGTCCCGGTAGCTGCGGGCCAGCTCGCTGAGGGCCGCCTGGCTGTCGGCGCAGGTGGTGCACCAGGAGGTTAAGAAGGTGAGCACGACGGGACGCTGCGCCCACACGTCGGCGACGTTGAACGGTGTGCCGTCGGTCAGCGCGCCGGTGAACGCCGGGGCGGCCGGGGCGGTGCTGGGCGCCGGGCGCAACGCCAGGTCGGCGGGGACCGGCCCGGGCAGCGCCGCCGCTCCTCCGACGGTCGGCGGTGCGGGCGCGGGCTCGGGCGTGCTGCATCCGACCAGCAGTGCCGCCGCCAGCACCATCGGCAGGAGTGCCCGCCTCATGACGGGACCACCGCCACCAGCGCCGGGCCCTCGCTGCTGTCCGACGTCAGGTCGAGCGGCGGCCGGCCGTCCACCTCCAGCCGGTAGGAGTCGCGCTGCGGCACGCGTACCGGGATGGCGAACTCGCAGTAGGTGGGTAGGCGCTCGACCCCGAGGTCCTCGGCGAACGCGGCCACTGCGGTCCCGGCCGTCAGCTCACCGCTGGCCACCGCCGCCCCGTCCGGGTCGAGGACCCGGAACGGCGACCGGTTGTGGAAGTGCTGGTACGGACCGGTGCCGGCGCAGTCCACCCCGGCGGCCCGGATGTTGATGTCGCGGACCAGGACGCGGACAGTCGTCGGGGAGACCGCCTCCTCGGCGGCGCCGACGGCGCCGCAGCCGGTCGCGCCGACCAGCAGCAGGGGCAGCAGAGCCATGGTGCGTCGCCGCACGTCATCCTCCTCTCGCCCGCCTGCCGGGTCCGCGGCGGTAGGCCGCCGCGGACCCGGCAGGAACGGGGTCAACCTCGGGCGCGGGTCAGGACTTCTCGACCCGGCACTGCTTGGTCACCGTCTTCGTCGGGTCGCTCTCCGAGGTCGCGGTGAGCTTCACGAAACCGGTCTGGGCCGCGGCGGCGGTGGCACCCACCGACACCTTGACAGTGGTGGCCTTGCCGAACTGCGCGGTGGCGAGCTGGTTGGGCAGCCAGGTCCGCCAGCCCTTGCCTGCCACCTCCGCCGACAGGCGGTAGACGTCCGACTTCAGGTACGCGCTGACGTCCTCCGGGTGCTGCTGCCCGCCGGCCGAGTACGTACCGGTGTTGGTCAGCTCGAACGAGCAGGTCACCCCACGGTTGGTCGGCTTGCCGCCGCCGGTCACCTCGCCCTTGCCCAGTGCCACGTCGTGGCTGCTCGGCCCGCCGCTGCCGTCCAGCGAGCGCACCGCCACCGTGTAGGACAGCGAGCCGGCCGCGTCCCGCTTGAGGTCGATGATGTAGAAGTGCAGTCGGTTGGCCTCGTCGACGTACTCGTACTGGCTGCCGGTGTCCGCGCCGGCGTGGAACAGCGCGTCGGAGAGCTGCCGGTAGTCACCCATGGTGATCTTCTGCGGGGTGCCGTCCGGCCGGTAGAAGTCGATCATGTTGATGTCCTGCGGGTTGGCGTCCACCACCCACTGGAACGGCGCGCTGTCGGCGTTCTTCGTCTTGCTCAGCAGCACGCCGCTGTCCGGTGTGAACGAGTCCGCGCCCATCCGGTCGACGACCTCGACCGTGTAGTTGTTGAAGCTTCCACCGTCGCAGAGCGGGTCGGTGCTGACCCCGCACGCCGGCGACAGGTCCTTGTTCAGCGCGATGTTCACGCCGCTCAGACCCTTCGGGCCGGCATCGACAGCCCGGGCCGTGACCTGCGCGACCACCAGGCCCGAGGAGGCCAGCGACTCCCGGGACAGCCGCAGCACGTGCTCCTCGCCGAGCAGGCCGATCTTGAGCTTGTCCCGCACCGTGTGCAGCGAGCCCATCGAGCCGCCGTTGGTGGGTGGGATCTGCCAGCGGGTGTGCGGACCGCCCGGGCCGTTGAAGGACCCGCGCGACATCATGCTCCAGATCCCGGTGTACGCCCTGCGCAGCGGCTCACCGTACGGGTTGTTGTAGTTGTCGCCGATGCCCAGCAGATGGGTCAGCTCGTGGGCGTAGACGCCCATGCCCGAACTCTCCCCCTGCGTCGAGGAGCCGCCGCCGGCGTTCGGCCACAGCGTCGCCGCCGCCTTCCACGAGGTCCAGTCCACGTAGCGGGTCTTGGCCCAGTTCGGCAGGTTGGGGTCCGGCGGGCCCCAGGCGTCCGGCACGTCCTCCTTGTTCTGGAAGATCATCTGCCCGAACTCCTGCCAGGTCGACGACTCGTCCTGGCCGGCGCTGAGGATGAACACCAACTCGTACTGGTTGGCGACCTCCTCGCCGACGGCCGCCCGCCAGGCGCCCAGGCCGTCGGTACGGATGTTCTTGCTGCACACGTCCCCGCTCGGGCAGGCGCCCGGGTTGAACCCGTTGTCCAACCCGTACTGGTAGGACTTGGCCGGCATCTGGTACGGCCCGAACCCGGTGAGGTCGACGCCGTAGCGGCCGTTGGAGTCCTGCATCCAGTACTCGTGCAGGGTGTGGCCCTTGTTGAGGGTGTTCGGAGTGTTCAGGAAGTCCTGGTAGAACTTCGGCACGTCCGCGCGAGGGATGTTGGTGGCGACGGACTGGGGGTTGCCGAACACCGTCGAGCGGGCCCGCTGGGAGACCGCGAACGTCTCGTCGGGATAGTCGAGCGCCACCAGGGCGATCTTGAAGTTGCGGACCGACCCCGACACGCTGGGGTCGGCCCAGTTCTTGCCGGGCACTGCCTTGTAGTCGTTCCAGGTCATCGTGTCCGGGTTCTGCCACGCCTGCGGGTCGAGAACCTGGAACGGCGCGGTGCCGCCGGCCGGGTTGGCCGGGGCGGCGGCGGCCTGCGCCGCCCCGGTCGCCACGAGCGTGGTCACCACGGCGGCGGCCAGCACGGCCCGCCGCAGCCGGGTTCGATGGGGGGTACGGTGCACGGAACCACCTCTCGTCGGAGGAAAACGCGGTGCCGAAGTCCCGGTGAGGGGGTATCGCGGGACAGCTGTCGGCAGGCCGCGCAGCGAATCTAGGAGGGCGGGCCGGTGCCGGTCACCGTGCAGATGTCGGCAGGTGGGCCGGCGACTTCCGACACCTGAAGGACCGGCGCCCGTCGGCGGATCAGCCGGGGCGGCCCCCGGAGGCCGGTTCGACGGTGGCCGCGAGGGCCCGCAGCACGTCCCGACGCACCCGGTCGGCGGCAGCCACGGGCAGGGGTCCACGCGGTGGGCGGCACCGCCCGCCGAACCGCCCCGCGCAGGTCATGGCGAGTTTGACGGCCTGCACCGACTCCGGCCGGGAGGCCCAGCCGAGGATCGGGTGCAGCTCGGCGTAGAGCGGCAGCGCCCGGCCCAGGTCACGGGCGACGCCCAGCTCGTACAGGCGCACGGCATGCCGGGGCAGCGCGTTGGGCAGGGCGGCGACCCATCCCGTGGCACCACACAGCACCAGTTCGAGGACCACGTCGTCGGCGCCGACCAGCACGTCGACGTGCGGGCAGAGGTCCCGCAGACGGTGCAGCCTGCGTACGTCACCGGTGACCTCCTTGACCGCGACGATCCCGTCGATCTCGGCGACGGTCGCCAGCAGGTCCGGGGTGAGGTCGATCCGACTGGCGCACGGTTCGTTGTGGGCGACCACCGGCAGGCCGACCGCCGCCACCTCGCGGTAGTGGGCGACGACGTCGGCGTCGCGGGCGGCAGGCCCGTCGGGTGGTCGTGCGAGCACGCCGTGGGCGCCGGCCTCGGCGGCCTGCTCCGCCCAGCGGCGGGCCTGCCTGCTGCCGTAGCCGCCGACGCCGGGCAGCACCGCGCAGCCGGCGGGCGCCGCTTCCACAGTCGCCCTGACCACCGTGGCCCGCTCGTCGTCGGAGAGGGCCCGGTACTCCCCCATCGACACGCACGGCGCGACCCCGTGGCATCCCTCGGCGGCGAGCCACCTGACGTGTTCCTGGAGTTGGTCGACGTCGACCGACAGGTCGGCGCGAAACGGCGTGGTGACGGCGACCAGCACGCCGCGCCAGGGCCTACCAGTTTCCACTCGGACGTCCCTTCTCCGCCGGCACCGCCCACTGCCGGGGCGCTGGCGCGGTGCGTATCGGGAACCCTAGGAACGCCCGTCGCCTCCGGTCTTCGGACAGATGCCGGAAGCGTCGCGACGCCGGCCGTCTTTTTGTCGCGAGTTCGAGAGTGGACCTTGCGCGATGGCCTGTCCGCACCGGAGGGTAAGGACTGGCGGTCGCGCGATCCCTGTCACGCAGCGCAACCATGGGAGTCGTATGCACGGTGAGCTCCAGCGAATCGTCGACGCCGTCGCCGCCCGGGTGGGGCGACCCGCCCTCATCGAGGACCGGCGTCAGCGGGTGGTCGCCTACAGCGAGCACGACGGCCCGATGGACGAGGTCCGCCGGACGTCGATCCTGCGCCGGCAGACCACGCCGGAGGTGATCGCCTGGTTCCGGGGCATGGGCGTGCTCACGGCGTACGCCCCGATCCGCACCCCCGCGTGCCCCGACCTGGACCTGCTGGCAAGGGTCTGCGTGCCGATCCGGCACGACGACCTGCTGCTCGGCTTCGTGTGGTTCATCGACGCGGACGGTTCGATGACCGACGCCGACATCGCGACGGCGACCGGTCCCTTCGCCGATCTGTCGCTGGCCCTGTACCGGGAGAACCTGCTCGGCGAGCTCGCCTCGCAGCGGGAGACCGAGGCCACCCGTACCCTCCTGGTGGAGAGTCGGCAGGCGCGCGAGCACGCGGCGCGGGCGCTGCTGGAGGAGGGCGTGGTGGCCGGCGACGGGTCGACAGTCGCACTGGTCGCACAGCTCGTGCCGGCCGGCGGGCGGCAGCCCGACGAGGTGGCCCGGATCGCCCTGGAGCAGGCGTTGGTCACCACGCGCCGCTGGATCGGGGTGCGGGAGTCGCTACACCTCGTCTGGCACGACCACGGGGTGCTGCTGGTCTGCGGCGACCGGGTCGCGGGCCGCCCCTCGCCGGAGGTGGCCGCCGGGCACCTGGACGAGGCGTTGGGGACCGCGACCCGGGGTCTGGCCTCGGTGGAGCGGACGGTGACCGGGATCGGCCAGTCCCGCGCCGGCCTGTCCAGTGCGGTGGAGTCCTACCAGGAGGCCGCGCAGGCCGCCCGGGTCGGTGCGCAACTGCCCGCGCTGGGCCGGGTGGTCTCCTGGGCCGGCCTGGGCATCTACCGAGTTTTGTCCCAACTGGACAGTCAGCATCTCGACGTCGCGGGCGTCCACCCCGGGTTGGAGCGGCTGCTGCGCGACGACGCCCACCAGGTGCTGCTGGAGACCCTGGAGGCGTACCTCGACCTGGCGGGCAACGCGCACGCGACCGCCGAGAAGCTCCGGCTGCACCGGACGACCCTCTACTACCGGCTGCAACGGGTGGAACAACTCGCCGGGACGGACCTCAAGGACGGCAACGAGCGGCTGTGTCTGCACCTGGCCATGAAGCTCGGTCGGCTCAGCGGCAACTACCGTACGGCGTGACGGTAGTCGGGCGGGTGCGCTGGCCCTCGCCGCGCCAGGATCTGTAAACAACCCTTGATATTAATCGTCACGGACGTCAATATGTGGAGGTCGCGGGTCGCCGAAGCCTGGGGAGTGAGCCATGAGAAGCCGCCGGATCCTCGCAGTGTTGGCCGGGGCGGCGATGACCGTCACGGCCACCGTCGCCTTCGTTCCCAGCAGTACGGCAGCCATGTCCTCGGTCAACGCCGTCCCGATGGTCGCCTGCACCGCACCGGGCTGGGCCGAGGGCAACACCTACCAGGCGGGCGCCCAGGTCACCTACGGCGGCCGGCTCTACCAGGCTCTGGTCACCCACACCGCGCACCCTGGCGCGGGCTGGAACCCGGCGGCGACCCCGTCACTGTGGCGGGATCTCGGCGGGTGCTCGGGGACCACCCCACCCCCCACCACGCCACCGCCGACGACTCCGCCGCCCACCACGCCGCCACCGACCACACCTCCCCCCACCACGCCGCCGCCGACCGGCGGAACCTGTGCGGTGAAGTCGCGGCCCACCGGCAAGGTGTTGCAGGGCTACTGGGAGAACTGGGACGGCGCCTCCAACGGCGTGCACCCCGGGCTCGGCTGGATCCCGATCACCGACAGCCGGCTCACCCAGCACGGCTACAACGTGATCAACGCGGCGTTCCCGGTGATCCGCGCGGACGGCACGGTCCTCTGGGAGAACGGCATGGACGCCGGCGTGAAGGTGGCCACCCCGGCCGAGATGTGCCAGGCCAAAGCGGCCGGCGCCACCATCCTGATGTCGATCGGCGGCGCCGCCGCGGGCATCGACCTGAGCTCCGCCGCCGTCGCCGACCGGTTCATCGCGACGATAGTGCCGATCCTGACGAACTACCACTTCGACGGCATCGACATCGACATCGAGACCGGCCTGACCGGCAGCGGCAACATCAACACCCTGTCCACGTCGCAGGCCAACCTGATCCGGATCATCGACGGCGTGCTGGCCCGGATGCCGTCGAACTTCGGCCTGACCATGGCACCCGAGACCGCCTACGTC
The DNA here is from genome assembly GCF_029626165.1 of Micromonospora sp. WMMD967. Taxonomy (NCBI): domain Bacteria; kingdom Bacillati; phylum Actinomycetota; class Actinomycetes; order Micromonosporales; family Micromonosporaceae; genus Micromonospora; species Micromonospora sp. WMMD967. The sequence goes on along the minus strand of NZ_JARUBK010000001.1, from coordinate 4,069,652 downwards.
ACCGGTGGCAGCGTGGTCTACGGCTCGATCTGGGGCTCGTACCTGCCGATCATCAAGAAGTACGTGGACAACGGCCGACTCTGGTGGCTGAACATGCAGTACTACAACGGCAGCATGTACGGCTGCGCCGGCGACTCGTACCCGGCGGGCACCGTGCAGGGATTCACGGTGCAGACGCAGTGCCTGAACAACGGCCTCACCATCCAGGGCACCACGATCCGCGTGCCGTACGACAAGCAGGTCCCGGGCCTGCCCGCGCAGATCGGGGCCGGCGGCGGTTACCTGTCGACGTCGCTGGTCACGCAGGCCTGGAACTCCGTACCCGGTCTCAAGGGCCTGATGACCTGGTCGGCCAACTGGGACGGGTCGAAGGGCTGGACCTTCGGCGACAACGTGAAGCGCCTGCAGGGCCGCTGACGGGCGGTCGCGCGGCAGCGCGGCCGCCCGGCCGGAGTGGTCAGTCCTCGCCAGCGGGTCGACTGCGCACCACCAACTCGTCGATCTCCAGCCGGCCGACGCGTAGCTCCCGCACGATCGCCCGGCGGATCGTCAGCCGCCCGATGGCAAACGCCCCGACGGCGACGGCTCCGACGGCCAGCGCCCCCACGGCGAGGGCTCCGATCGAAGCTGCCCCCACAGCCCACGCGCCCGCGGCCGCCGCGCCGGTCGCCACCGCGCCGTTGGCCCGCGTCCCGGTCAACCGCGTCACGCCCACCTCACGCCTCACTCCTTCATTGTCGGCGTACCGCCGGCTGCTCGCCCTCCCAGATTCCGAAGAAGGTCAAGGCCGGTGCCCCCCACGGACTCCGTCACCGGCTGTTCTGTTCCAGGCCAGCAGACCGGACGTGCCTTAAGATTCCGCGAGGTATCTGCGCCGTCGGCACGTCGGCGCGAATGGCGGCACCGATCCGGGCGGCGAGACGGTGCTGCTGGGTCAGGGCGTGCGGTTCGAGGGAGTGTCGCAACGATGAGCAGCGCCGCACAAGGGCCGTTTACCAGGGAAGATGTCTTCGCTGGCGACGGCGAGATCGGCCGTGACCTCGCGAAGGTGGACTGGGCATCGACTCCGCTGGGGGATCCCGCACTGTGGCCGCAGAGCCTGCGGACGGCGGTGAGCATTCTGCTGTCGTCGCGCTTCCCGATGTGGATGGCCTGGGGTCCTGAGCTGACCTTCTTCTGCAACGCCGCGTACCGGCGTGACACCCTCGGGCGCAAGTACCCGTGGGCTCTGGGTCGACCGGCCAATGAGGTGTGGGCGGAGATCTGGCCGGACATCGGCCCTCGGATCGATCGGGTGCTGACCACCGGTGTCGCGACGTGGGACACGGCGCTGCTGCTGTTTCTGGAGCGGTCCGGTTACCGGGAGGAGAGCTACCACACCTTCTCCTACAGCCCGCTGCGCAACGACGACAACGCCCTGATCGGCATGTTGTGCGTGGTCAGTGAGGACACCGACCGTGTCGTCGGCGAGCGGCGGATGGCCACGCTGCGTGATCTCGGGTCCGATCCCAGTGTGGTGCGTACCGAAGAGGAGATGGTGACCTTCGCCGGCCGGCAGCTCGGCCGCAACGACCTCGACCTTCCGTTCACGGCGATCTACCTTCTCGACGACGACGGCAGCGCCCGTCTGGCGGCGGCCGCCGGCATACCCGCAGGTCACTCCGCAGCCCCGAGCACGATCGCGGCCAACGAGTCGACCCCGGTGTGGCCGGTGGCCGCGCTGGCGCGGGGCGAGTCACCGCTCGTCCCGCTCGATGGCGCTCCGTTCGCGGACCTGCCGACCGGGGCGTGGTCGCAGCCGCCCACCCAGGCGCTCGTGGTGCCGCTGCTGCAACAGGGCGACACGCCGTACGGCTTCCTGGTGGCCGGCCTGAACCGGTACCGACCGCTCGACGACGGGTACCGGGGCTTCGTCGAACTGGCCGCGGGCCACGTCGCGGCCGGCATCGCCAGCGCCCGCAGCTACCAGGCGCAGCAGCAGCGGGCCGAGGAACTCGCCGAGATCGACCGCGCCAAGACGGCGTTCTTCTCCAACATCAGCCACGAGTTCCGCACTCCACTGACGTTGATCATGGGTCCACTGGACGAGTTGCGTACCCGCCTCGGCGACACCGACGAGGAGGTGCGCGAGGAGTTGCGGGTCATGCACCGCAACGGGCTGCGACTCGGAAAGCTGGTCAACGCGCTGCTCGACTTCTCCCGGATCGAAGCCGGCCGGATGGAGGCCCACTACGAGCCGGTGGACCTCGCCGCGGTCACCGCGGATCTCGCCAGCGTGTTCCGCTCCGCCGTCGAACGCGCGGGTCTCACCTTCGAGGTGGACTGCCCCCCACTACCCGAGCCGGTCTACCTCGACCGCGGCATGTGGGAAAAAATCATCCTGAACCTTCTCAGCAACGCCCTGAAGTTCACCTTCGACGGCGCCATCCGGGTACGGGTGCGGGCAGAGCACGGCCGGGCCGTGGTGACAGTTGTCGACACGGGGATCGGGGTGCCCGCCGAGGAGATGCCCCGACTGTTCGAACGGTTCCACCGCATCGACAACGCCCGGTCACGCTCGAACGAGGGCAGCGGCATCGGCCTGGCGCTGGTGCGGGAACTCGTCGGGCTGCAGGGTGGTGACATCAGCGCCGACAGCACCATCGGCCAGGGCACCGCCTTCACCATCGGGCTGCCCTTCGGTAGCGGTCACCTGCCGCCGGGCACCGTCGCCTCCGGCGGGGAGCGCGACGTGTCCGCCGCCGCCGAACCGTTCGTCGAGGAGGCGCTGCGCTGGCTCCCGCAGGAGCCATCAGCGGGTACGCCCGCAGAGGTCGCCGGACCCAGCGGGTGGGAGACGACGACAGACGTACCACCTGGATCGGCGCGCATCCTGGTCGCCGACGACAACGCTGACATGCGGGAGTACCTCAGCCGCCTGCTGCTCGCGGCCGGCTACCGGGTCGAGGCGGTCAACGACGGTCACCTGGCCCTGCAGGCGGCACGCGCCAGTCAACCCGATCTCGTCGTCAGCGACGTGATGATGCCGGGCCTGGACGGTCTGCAACTGGTGGCCGCGCTGCGCGCCGAACCTCGTACGGCGGGCACTCCCGTCCTGCTGCTGTCGGCGCGGGCAGGGCAGGAGGCCTCCATCGAGGGGTTGGAGGCGGGGGCGGACGACTACCTGGTCAAGCCGTTCTCCGCCGCCGAGTTGCTGGCCCGGGTGCGGACGAACGTGACGTTGGCCCGGCTGCGCAACCACCACGCCCGGTGGCGCACCGCCCTGATCGACTCGCTTCAGGAGGCCTTCTTCGTCTGCGACGAGAACGGCGCCGTCATCGAGATCAACACCACCTTCACCGACATCCTCGGCTACGGCCCCGAAGGGCTTCCCTATTCCGCCAATCCCCCGTGGTGGCCGAGCCGGGAGACCGAGCCCGAGGCATACCAGCAGGTCACCGAAGCGCTCACCCAGCTCACGGGTCAGACCAGCGGTGCGTACACGATCCCGGTGACGCACCGGGACGGCCATCGCCTGTGGGCCGCCGCCGCCTTCAACCAGGTGCAGGACCCGGACACCGGCCGACGGGTGATCGTCGGCACCTTCCGCGACGTCACGGCGGAGCACTACGCCGTGCAACGGGAGAGCGCACTGGCCGCCCTGAGCATCCGCCTGTCGCAGGCGGACAACCTCGCCGACGCGTTGCACGGCGTCCTCGACGAGCTACAGGGGCTGTGGCGCGCCACGCGCGTTCTCGCGGCTGTCTTCGACGGCTCCCACACCCCGACGATCACCGCGACCGATCCTCACCAGCGCTGGGACACCCTCACCGACCAGCGCCGGCGGATGCTCACCGACCTGCGCGATCGGCCCCTGCTCACCACTGTCGCGGACCACACCACGGGCGTCGGAATCGCCGTGGAACATCCCCACGGCACGATGGTCCTGTGGATCGACCTCGGCGAGAGGCGCCCCGTCACCGAACAGGACGAGACCCTGCTGGCCCTGCTGGGCGGCCACCTCGGCCAAGGGCTGCGCCGGGTGCAGCACATCGATCAGCAGAGGGAGACCGCCCTGGCGTTGCAACGGGCCATCCTCGGCCCGGCACAGCTGCCCAGCGGCTTCGCCGCGCGGTACGCGCCCGCCACCCGGCCGTTGAAGGTCGGCGGCGACTGGTACGACACCATCGCGCTCGCCGACGGGCAGATCGGCATCGTCGTCGGCGACTGCGTCGGTCACGGACTGCGGGCCGCCACCGTGATGGGCCAGCTCCGCAGCGCCTGCCGTGCCCTGTTGCTGCAGGACTCCAGCCCGTCGCGCACGCTCACCGCACTCGACCGTTTCGCCGCCCAGTTGCCCGGAGCCCTGTGCGCGACGGTCTTCTGCGGCGTCCTCGACCCGACGACCGGCCAGCTGCGCTACGCCAGTGCCGGGCATCCTCCCGCCATTGTCACCTCACCCGACGGCGACACCCGGTTGCTCGACCAGGGCCACTCCCGCCCCCTCGGCGTTCGAGGCAACGCCGAGCGGCCCGAAGCCGAGGAACGGGTGCCGGCGCGGGCCACCCTGATGCTCTACACCGACGGGCTCGTCGAACGCCGCCGCCAACCGCTCACCGCAGGCATCGGGCACGTCGTGACGGTGATCCAGAACGGACGCGCCCACCCCATCGAGACCCTCGCCACCGACGTCATGGATCAACTCAGCCCGCCGGGGGGATACGACGACGACGTCGCGGTCCTGCTCTACCGTCACCCTGGGCCGCTGGAACTCGACTTCGCCGCCGAACGCACCGGCCTCGCACCTGTGCGCAGCGCATTGCGAAGCTGGCTCGAGCGTTGCGGGCTGAGTCCCACCAACGCCTACAACGTCCTGGTGGCCGCCGGCGAAGCCTGCGCCAACGCCATCGAGCACGGACACCGCGACAACCCCGGCGGACGGATCCGGCTACGGGCCACCGCCACCGCCGACGGCCTGCACCTCAGCGTCACCGACAGCGGGCACTGGAAGACACCTCAGCCGGAAGCCGGCAACCACCGGGGACGAGGCCTGCTCCTCATGCGGGCCCTGATGGACGCCATCACCGTCACGCCCAGTGCCACCGGCACCACCATCGACATGCAGGCGAGGATCCCATGAGCACCACACTGACCCTCACCACCGACCAGCAGCCTGACGGCGCCCTCGTCCTCACCGCGACCGGGGAGGTCGACATGAGCAACGCCGCCGACTTCGGGGACGCCCTCACCCGCGCTGTGGAAGCCGCCCCCGGCCCGCTCACGGTCGACCTGACCGCACTGGAATATCTCGACAGCGCGGGCCTGGCCGTCCTGTTCCCCCACGTCGAGCGGATCCACCTCGTCGCCAGCCCGCTCCTGGCTCCCGTCCTGACCATCGCCGGGCTCGCCGACCTGATGACAGTCACTCCTGCCTGACAGATCCCCAAGCCTTTGGCAGGCTTACGGTCTGGCCCCCACATCCGACGGCAGGAGATGCCCACCGATGAAAGGCCGTTACGCCAACCTGACCCGAATCCGGACCCTCGACCCCGAGCGCGACTACCTGGACATCTACCAGACCATGTTGCGCTACGAGTTCCCGTGGGACATGAAGCTCGGCCTCAATCTCGCCTTCAACAGGTCCTTCTCCATCCCCGCCATCGCCGCGGTGCACACCACCACCGGTGAGCTGACCGACCGCACCCAGAAGCGGATCGACGACACGGGCCTGCTGATGTACGAGATGGTGCTCAACGGCTTCGAGCAGCCCCGTGGGCGGGACGCGTTGCGGCGCGTCAACCAGATCCACCGCCCGTACGACATCGGCAACGACGACTTCCGGTACGTCCTCGGCTGCCTGGTGGTCGTTCCGACGCGGTGGCTGCAGGAGTACGGCTGGCGCCCGCCCTGTTGCCACGAGCGGCAGGCCACCTACCTGTTCTACCGAGAACTCGGCAGACGGATGGGCATCACGGACATCCCCGGGTCGTACGAGGAGTTCGAAACCTGGTTCACCACGCACGACGCCGTTCACCTCCAGCCCAACGACGACGCGGCGGCCATCGAACGCGCCACCCGGATGCTGATGCTCACCCGGATCCCCCGGATCCCCCGGATGCTCGGACCGCTGGGGAACGCGCTGGTCAGTGCCATGTACGACGCGCCACTGCGGCAGGCGATGCGCGTCGACGCGCCGCCGTGGCCGGTCCGGGCCGGCCTGCACACGGCGCTGAAGCTGCGCTCGCGGTCGCAGCGGTGGTTCGGCGCGCCACGGACGACGGCGCTGTTCGCCGACGGGATCAAGACCAAGAGCTACCCCGACGGGTACGAGATCAGCCAGCTCGGCCCGCAGCACGACGGCGTGCACGAGTAGGACGACGCCTTGACCTGGTCCAGGCCGGCGAGGCCGACCTCTTCGGTGTGAACTCTCGGCAAATCGGTTGGAGGGGGCTTGGAGCGAGGTCAGACCGACCGACCTGCCTTGATCGACTCCATTTCGGCGAAGTCGCGGTATCAACCCGTCCCGGACACCCCCACATCAGCGAAGTCGTGTGGATCATGTGTGCGATCGGCGTGTGGTCGGTGCCACCCGTCGGCAGCGTCATGCGGATCACCACCGCCGGCGCCCCCCTGCCCAGCCAACGCATCCATGTCGGCGAGCCGGAGCCGCCACGCGGACACGAGAGGCATGCCGCTCATGTCTGCCCTCGTGCGGCACGGCTTGGCGGAAGACCGATTCGCCCACGCCGACGATAATCCCGCCGGCTGCGACACCCTTCGGCCGCAACTGCCTGCGGGACCTCCAAGACAGCACGTCGGAGAGTTGAAGCGGACTTGGAGCGGCATCTCTGTGACCTCCGGCAACGCTGCCCGCACGCTGCTCGGGGCATCCTTTGGATCCTTGTGGTGTCGCGCTGGTTGCCGACGTTTCACGCTGCCTTGTGCCCCCTTGTGGCCCAGCACTGCGCGCCCGCCTTGTGGATCAATGACGGGCGCGCGAGTGCCTAACGATCAGCAGCAGTTCGATGCCGCTCCACTGGTGGCCGGCTGGCTTTCGGCGTCGGTCGATTCGCCGCAGCGGCACTCACCCTCGGCCGTCTTGGTGAGGGTGTCGGCGTCAGCCTTGACGGTGTAGACCTCCCATGGCTCGTTGCCGGGGCCGCGCACCCACACCTTGTCCTGGAGTGCGTAGCAGCACTCGGTGTTGTTCTCCTCAAGGGTGATCAGGCCGGAGTCGGTGAGGCGCTTGGTGGCGGCGTTGACGTCGTCGGTGCTGGCGACCTCGACGCCGAGGTGGTCCAAGACGGTGGGCTCGTCGGCCCCACCCTCAAGGAGCACGAGCTTGAGTGGCGGGTTCTCAATGGCGAAGTTGGCGTAGCCGGGGCGGCGCTTGGCCGGCTCGACGCCAAACAGCTTGCCGTAGAAGGCCACGGAGCCTTCAAGGTCGGATACGCGCAGGGCGAGCTGGACACGGGACACGACCATCTCCTTGTCTAGATGCTTATCGAATCAAGACCTACGTTGCACCCTGTTTCGAAGTCTGTCAAGCTAGACGAATGTCGAAACAAGAGCTGCCGGTGGTGGACCTCAACGCCGTGGCCTGCTGCTCCCCGCTCGCGGTCCGCCCCATGGACGCCGAGCAGGCCGCAGTGGTCGCACCGCTGTTCAAGGCCCTCGGGGATCCGATCCGGCTGCGACTGATGTCGATGATCGCTTCGGTACCGGAGATGTGCGTCTGCGACCTGACCCCGGCGTTCGACCTGTCCGGGCCGACCATCTCCCACCACCTCAAGGTGCTGCGCGAGGCGGGCCTGGTCGACTCGGAGCGGCGCGGCACCTGGGTCTGGTACCGGGTGAAGCCGGAAGCGTTCCGGCAGCTCGGCGCGCTCCTGGACATTTCCGCCGCCCCGGCCGCCAGCAGTACCGCGTGAGCCTTGGCCTGCCCCGGCGGGCCTCGGCGGAGTTCGCCGGCACCGCCCTCCTCGTCGCCGCCGTGGTCGGATCCGGGATCGCCGCCGCCCGGCTCTCCCCCACCGACGTCGGTCTCCAGCTCCTGGAAAACGCGATCGCCACCGCACTGGCCCTGGGCGCGCTGATCCTGACCTTCGGCCCGGTGTCCGGCGCACACTTCAACCCGGTCGTCTCCGCCGTCGACTGGTGGCTCGGCCGCCGCACCGGCACCGGCCTGACCGGGCGGGACCTCGCCGCCTACACCGCCGCACAGACCGGCGGAGCCATCACCGGCGCGGTCCTGGCTCACCTGATGTTCGACCTGCCTGCCGTAACCTGGTCCCGCACCGAACGGACCGGGGGAAACCTGTGGCTGGCCGAGGTGATCGCCACCGCCGGACTGGTCGTCCTGGTCTTCGCCCTCGCCCGCTCCGGCCGCACCACCGCCGCCCCGGCCGCCGTGGGCGCCTACATCGGCGCGGCGTACTGGTTCACCTCGTCGACGTCGTTCGCGAACCCCGCCGTCACCATCGGCCGAGCCTTCACCGACACCTTCGCCGGTATCGCCCCAACCTCGGCACCCGGCTTCATCGCCGCCCAACTCGTCGGCGGCCTGGTCGCCATCGCCGCCCTCGCCGCCTGGTACCCCCACGCCGCCGACACCGCCGAAGCCGTCGTCGTCCCACACCTCACCCAGGAGACCGAAGCTCGATGAGCAGCAAGCCCACCGTCCTGTTCGTCTGCGTCCACAACGCCGGCCGCTCCCAGATGGCCGCCGGCTGGCTGCGCCATTTCGCCGGCGACACCGTTGAGGTCCGCTCTGCCGGCAGCGAACCCGCCGACCACATCAACCCGGTCGCCGTCGAAGCCATGCGGGAAGTCGGCATCGACATCACCGACCAGAGCCCCGCCACGCTCACCTGGGACGCAGCCGAAGCCAGCGACGTCATCATCACCATGGGCTGCGGCGACGCCTGCCCCGTCTTCCCCGGCAAGCGCTACGAAGACTGGAAGCTCACCGACCCCGCCGGCCAACCACTCGACGTCGTCCGCCAGGTCCGCGATGACATCAAGGTCCGGGTCGCCGCTCTGCTCGCCAACCTCCACGGCGAGCGGTGACCCTGCCGCTCGGCTCGGTTTGGCTGGCAGCGATGCTGTACTGCTGGCATCAGACGAGGCGCTGGATGCGCACCTTCGGGTGCACGTTTCTCAGGTGTCCATGCTTGTGCTGGCGGACCTGTTCGTCCCAGACCTCCTGGTCGTAGTCCGGATCTGGCGGGATCCACCTGTGGGAGCCGTCGCTGTAGTGGAACTTCTCGTCGCCGGGCCGCAGGATGCTCACCGAAGCCAGCCGAGGAAGCGTCTGTGCAGCGCCCCCGCCGGCACCCAGGTCAGGTCCTCGGAGGCCCGCACCAGTTGGGCACCTAGGTAGAGAGCCAGGGAGATCGGAGCGTCGTCGAACTCGGCGCGTAGCTCGCGCTGCCGGGTGCGGCAGGGCCACGGCGCATCGCAGCCGCCGCAACTCCAGATCGGCAGCACCGGGCCGTGCGTGGTCACGCGCGGCCTCCGAGCAGCGCCGCCGTCAAAGACCGCGCCTGCCAACTCGTCGCCCAGTTCACCTGCCAGCACGGGTACGGCGTGAACCGCGACCACCACGCGCGGCAGCCGGCGCGAAGGCCGTCTTTCCCGGGCAGATGTACGACCAGGATTCCCGCTCGGTTCGCTCGTGCCCGCCGGCGAGTCGCCCAACCGACCTGCCAGCACGGGTGCGCCGTGTGCGGTGCCCACCACGTCCGGCAGCCGCCGCACATCCCGTTGAATCCTCGGACGTGCACCGGGGTGACTGCCTTCTGCTGCCCGTTGATCACTGCTCACCTTCCTGCGGCCAGTGACCACGACCGATCGGTATCCGGTGCCTGGCGCGGCATGGCAGGTCTGCTTCACAGCGACAGACGTACCGCCAGAGCCGCCACGACCACACCGGCCGATGCCTGCGGGCGAGCGTCAGCGCGGCGGCCGAGAGGTATTCGTCATAAGAGACGCGCCGCACGGACCCTCCTCCTTTGAGCACGAGGACGGCTCCCTGCCCTCGAAGCTGAGGGACACGGCGACCAGGCGTTACCCGCACCGCCCGCCGCATCCCGTGAGCACGAAGCTACGGTGGGTCGCGGAGCGGAATGGGTAAGGTTCCTACCCCTGGCTTACGAGAGCAGCCCGACCTTGACCGCAAGGTCGCGGGCGTCGTCACGAGTGGAACGCGGGCCGTCGAGCAGGTCCAAGGTGATCTGACGGGCGTACCCGTTGAAGCGGATCGTCTCCGGGGCCGACTCGTATGCCTGCCGGAGGGTCGACACGGCTGCCTCCTTGTCATCCTTGCCGTAGTGCGCCCGCGCGACCTCGATGAGATGACGGGCCCGCCGCGGCCTCGACGGGATCGCCGCAGAATCATGACGGTTTGCCTGTCGCACCGCCTCACCGGACTTCTGCAACTCCACCGCCACGGTCACCGCATGAGCGCCCATGATGACCTGCGAAAACGATGTCTGCGGCTGATAGAAGCCCTGCGGCAGGCGCTGCGCCACCCGGTCCGCGCGATCCCAATACCGCCAGGCTCGCCCTTCCTCACCAGCACGAGCGGCGGTATATGCAGCCTCGAAGTTCAGTGCACCCCAGAGCGCCAACAGGTTCGTGTGCCCGTCAGCCGCGCCCAGCTCCAGCGCCGACAGGAGGTCGAGGGTCACGGCCGTCGCGGTGTCCCAGTCACCGGCATCCCGATGCACCTGGCACAGGAACCATCCCGCGCACGCCACCGCCTCCGGGTCGCCGGACTCCTGCGCCGCCACCATCGCCCGGTCCGCGACCCGCCACAACAACTCCGCCGCCGGCTGATAAGCAAGAAACATCTGCGTCAGCCCGAACGTCTCCGCCAACAAGGCCTGAGCCTGCCGACGCTCAACGCCCTCGTACGCCAACGCTGCGCGCTGCGCGTCGCGCAGCAGCCCCGGCAACAACCCGCCCAGCACCGTGCGGTGGTCCGACGCCTGATGGCGGGCTCGCCATGCCACGGCAAGGCGCTCCCTCAAGCTCGTCAACGACTCCGGAGAAACCTCGTCGGACATGGTGAAGCGGTTCACGGCGTCCCGGACGGACGCCAGCGCGGGGTGTTCCGGCCCGTTCACCGCAGCAGACCGGCCACCCAACTCCCCGGCCAACGCGGATACCTCGACTTTGAGAGCACGAGCGATGCGATCCAGCATGTGAATACGCGGCGGCAGGATGCGGTCGGTCTCCACTGCCTTGACCCACTCGGCGCTACGCCCCACCAACCCACCGAGCACCGCACGGGTCTTCCCAGACCGCTCGCGATAGACCTTCAACCGCTGCCCGAACGTCAACTCCGGCAAGGAATCCATCCCGGACCTCCTCTTAGCACGGGACGCATCGTCGGCACCCAGGCCGCCGTACGACCCGACGCTACCGGCCTGTCCGCTGCCTCATAACCCCCACACGCCGCGAGTCAGCTTGCACGCTCAGCCGGAAGGTGAGCTACGTGCCCGGCTCGAAGTTCTGGAACCTGCAATGGCGGGATTTCGGCGTCCTGATCGCGATGACCGTCGTGCTGTCCCTGCTTTCGCTCTGGTGGGTACGCCGCCGACTGGTGTGACGGCACGGCCGGTGAGGGGGCGGGCGGAGCGACTGCCGCCACCGGCCAGCGCTGGGAAACGACTTCCCTTAGTGTTCGGCAATGCAGATCATCGAAGGCGCGGGTCGATGGACCGCGCCCGCCGGGACCGCCAACGACTGGGTCGAACACTTGAGGGTGCCGGACCTGTCGGTGGGAACGTACTGCATCCCGGCGGGTGGTCTCGACGATCAGAGCCCGCACACCGAGGATGAGATCTACGTGGTCACCGCCGGTCGGGCCCGAATCGTGACCCCGGACGGCGCAGCCGAGGTGGGCCCGGGTTCGGTGATCTTCGTGCCGGCCGGCGAGGAACACCGGTTCGACGAGGTGACCGAGGACCTGGCGCTGCTGGTGGTGTTCGGTCCGGCGTACGGCTCGCGCGCTCCGGACCGGCGAGCCGGGTAGTCGGTCCCAGCCTGGCTACAGGTCGATGGCCGCGCCGGGCAGCGCCGTGTCACCGATCGATTCGGTCAACGGCGCACCCGATAGCGCAGGTGGAGCACCCGGTTGCCCTGAATCACCACGTCGGGATCCTCCAACAGGTGCTGCGCGTCGACCGACCCGAAGTAGCGCTTGCCGGACCCGAACACCACGGGTACGACGTCCATGCGCACCTCGTCGACCAGCCCTGCGGCAAGCACCTGACCACCGACGTCGCCGGCGGCGACCTCGACGAGGCGGTCACCCGCCAGCTCCTGCGCCTTGGCCACGGCTGCCTCGACACCGTCGACGAAGTGGAACGGCGCCTCGGGGTTCCAGCCCTCGGGCGCCGGCCGGTGCGTCACGACGACCACGTGGTCGACCCCGCCCGGAGGCTTCCCGTCCCAGCCGTCCGTCATGTCGAACACGTGGCGGCCGGCGATTGTCGTCCCGATCCGGTCCCAGTACGGCCGGGTGTGGTCGTAGGACGCCTGCGACACCTTCAACACGCCGCTCTCGTCGAGCGGCACGTCACCGCTGAGCAACCAGTCGAACAGCCCGCCGGGCTGGTCGTTCTCGTCCGCGATGAAGCCGTCCACCGACACCGAGCCGTACATGACCACTTCGCCCACGGGCGCTCCTCTGCTTGGATCCCCTCAGGTTAGAGGCTCGTGGGCTGCCGCTCTTGTAAGGAATCAATCGGTCGGCAGCGGCCAGCCGTCCATGACGTGGCCGGGATGTTCACGCAGGAACCGCCGCCTGACGTCGACGTACCGTGTGGGTGTGAGGCCGGTGAAGGCCCGGAACTCGTGGCCGAAGTGGGCCTGATCGAAGTAGCCCGCTCTGCTGGCGAGGTCGGCCCAGTCGATCGGCTCGGCGGGGTTGATCGAGAACACGCTGGCGGCGAAGCGGTAGGTGCGGGCCAACCGCTTCGGCGTGACGCCGACGAGCTGCTTGAACCGCTGCGTCAGGTGAGTGCTGCTGACACCGGCGGAAGCCCTCAGGTCGTCGATGGCCACCGCCCCGCTGGTCGCAGCGATGACGCTGCTCGTGTGGCGGATTAGCCCCAGACCGGCCGTGTCGGCCAGCCGTCGCATCAGCTCCTCCTCCAGCAGTGTCAGCATCTCGTGCGGCCCCTCGGCGGTAGCCAGCCGGTCTCGCAACTCGGCAACGGCGGCCCGACCCCAGACCTGCTCCACCGTCACCGGTCGGTCGCACAGCTCGACCGCGGGCATCGGCAGGAACGGCGCCAGCCCCCACGGCTTGACGTGCACGCCGACCGACCGCGTCGGCAGCGGGTAGCTGAACTCGAACGCGCGGGTGGGCGTCGTGACCACGCAGCCGTCGGCGTACTCGGTCGTCTCGATGTCGGTGCCGCCGCGGATGCGAAACGGTGCACCGAGGTTGACGATGAGCAACGCCGCCGGCATCGGCGGCAGCGTCAGCCGGGCGTACGGCGGCGCGCCCTCCAGGTAGTAGAGGTCGTCGATCAGCCCGTCCAGCGGCGGTCGCGGCACTCTGGACACGTACTCCACGCCCACAGCATCACCGACGCCCCGCCGGAGCCGTGCGCCGGGATGGCCTCGACCGACGCCGATCCGGAGACCAGTTCAGGTTCTGTCGCGCTGGCGGCGGGATTCGATGTCGCGCAGCACGTCGGGGTCCCACTGGCTGGCGTTCCAGTCGTCGCTGGTCGGAGTGGGCGACAACGGCCAGCCCCGGTCCTGCCCGGTGACCGGCGGATAGTGTCCGGCGACGATTCGGTCGACGTCAGCGATCAGCCGCAGGACCCGCGCCCGGCTGTGCAGCACGCCCCCGACCAACGCGGCAGCTCCGAGTGTGCGCAGAGCCGCCTGGCCGAACAGGACGGCCGGGGCGGATCGGTCAGAAGCGAGCCAGGCCACGGCGGCGCTCACGAAGAGGCAGGTGGAGAAGACGCGTATGCCCCAGTGACGGCTGTACGAGCGGCCGGAGGAGCCGTGCGCCTCGGCGAGTTGACGGGTGCCGCGGCCCCAGATCAGCCCGCTGACGACCAGGCCGATGATGGCGGCGATCAGGGTCAGGTTGGCCAGGAGGTATCCGAGCGCTGCTGCCGTGCTGGACGACGACGGCGGACCGCCCCGGTCGCCCAAGGTGCCGAAAACGGCCACGGCGATCGCAGCTATGGCGTAGACGATGGCGATCCCGATCACGAACCAGGTCGCGATGTCCCAACCGTCAGTCCTGACCGAGGGCGGCGGGGTCGAGGACCGACACATGTGGCCTTGGCCGGGGTGTGCGAGTTCGGCTCCACATTTCGTGCAGTGCACAGTGTTCTCCTGAGCGGCGCGGCCCAGGCTTCGCCAGGCCAGCTGAGCTGGGCATCTCGTACCTCGCCGCACGGGGTGAAGATCCGCCGGATTCGGTGCGAAGGGAATCATGCCCCGTCGGTGCCGATCCGGCGACCCCGTTTCCCGCGAGCTCTTGCCTTCGGCAAGTCGGCGGTCCGCATCCGGCGGTGGTGCATCATGCTGCCTGTGCGTGCCGAGCGTCTGAGCTTCTTCGTCAAGTCTGTCCGGGTCGTCCCCGAAGGCTGGCGCCTGGACGGTGAGCCGGGGTATCACCCGCAGCACTGGGCTCGTCCCGGGGACCGCTTCGACACTGCATGCGGCGAACACGGCAGGCCGGAGCGGGACGTGAACCTGGTCGTGGTGGAGCTCGGCGAGTCTCACGCCATCGTGACTGGTTTCGGCGGCGACCAACTCCAACCCGACGACATTCTCTCCGGAGAACGCCTTCTTGAGTCCGACGAAGCCTTCGGAGGCTGGTAGCTGGGGCGGCCCGTCGCAGTGGGAACCGCAGCGCCGCTGTCCACGCCTCGTCTCGGGCTGCCGTATCCGCAGCCTCCTCGGCTTACGGCTACAGGCTTCCCGAGTCGGGCCAGTTGGACCAGTGTGTGTTGGGTTGCAGTACGGGCCTGTACAGCCCGACGTCGCCGGTCGTCAGGACATCGGCAAGCTGGCAGAACGTCTCGGATTGGCTTGGTAGTGACCCGCCAGCCAGGTCGGGATGGTTCCAATGGTCAAGCCGCAGAACCTCAGGTATGTCCACCGGGATCCGGCGTCGCAGTTCCCCCTCATCAGCCAGGAGAAGCTCGCGATGGCGCGGAACGAGCCGACGCAGCACGTCGATGAGGTCCTCGCCAGCCTCGGCGGCAACAGCGATCTCCCGACCACGAAGCACTACCGGACCTCGACCACGAAGCACTACCGGACCTCCCCGGTAGATCTCGGGCTCGTCGGGGTCCTCCAACTCGTCCCAGTTGTCGACCCGATCGAGGAAATCGCCGTTCTCAAAGCCAGGTCGCCGATGGTCAGGCAGTTGCCGAACACATGGAGCACGTCAGAAAGGTTGCCGGCCCGTGGCGAGTAGCCGACCGTCTCGACGATGAGGGCCCACTGTCCGGCGTCGCGGTACGCGTGCAACCGTGCGTCGACAGCGTAGTAGTAGCCATTGTCGAGGTCCGGGAACAGGAACTCCTCGGCTGCGGCGTCGAGCTGTTCGAGGACTTCGGCCGAGCGCACAGCCCAGCAGTCTAATCTGCCACGCTTGTCGGTGCGGGAGCAGGAGGCGATGCACCCGGTCCATGCGGCGATCATCGGCGCGTTGCGCAGCAGGATCGGCCGAAAGCACTGACCGGTCGGCGCTGCCCGAACTCGGCCGGCCCGGCGCGGCTATCCTTGATCGAGTACGACCTGTGCGTATATGTCCGCTAACTGAGGGGGGACCGTGCCCGATCAGATCGACCTCGCTCGCCTGCGGCACGTGCTCGACGGACCGTGGGCCGCAGTCCGCAACGCGCACCGGGAGCACCTCGACGCGCGTTTCCTCCCGGTGTACGGCGAGACCGGTGACCAGGCACGGGAGCGGATCTCCCGGTTGCTGACCGAACTCCCCGCCGAGCTGGGTATGGCGTCGGCCTTCCCCACCGAGTACGGCGGCAGTTCCGACGTCGGCGGCTCGATCATCGCCAGCGAGATGCTGGCGCAGGTCGACCTGTCGCTGATGGTCAAGGCCGGCGTGCAGTGGGGCCTGTTCGGCGGGGCGGTGCACGCTCTCGGCACCCGACGGCACCACGACGCCTATCTGCGGGACATCATCTCCGGCGAGATCTTCGGCTGCTTCGCGATGACCGAGACCGGGCACGGCTCCGACGTGCAGCAGCTGCGCACGACCTGCACGTACGACCCGCAGACGCAGACCTTCGACCTGCACACCCCGCACGAGGCGGCCCGTAAGGACTACATCGGCAACGCCGCCCGGGACGGGCGGATGGCGGTGGTCTTCGCGCAGCTGATCACCAACGGGCGACGGCACGGCGTACACGCGTGGTTGGTGCCGATCCGCGACGCGCAGGGCAACCCGATGCCCGGCGTGCGCATCGGCGACGCCGGGCCCAAGGCCGGGCTGCTCGGCGTGGACAACGGGCGGCTCACCTTCGACCACGTGACGGTGCCGCGGGACATGCTGCTGGACCGTTACGGCCAGGTCGCGCCGGACGGCACGTACTCCAGCCCGATCGAGAACGACTCCCGGCGCTTCTTCACCATGCTCGGCACCCTGGTCC
This sequence comes from Micromonospora sp. WMMD967, assembly GCF_029626165.1. NCBI lineage: Bacteria > Bacillati > Actinomycetota > Actinomycetes > Micromonosporales > Micromonosporaceae > Micromonospora > Micromonospora sp. WMMD967. The sequence continues at coordinate 4,053,012 of NZ_JARUBK010000001.1, read as the reverse complement.
GAGGTCGGGTCAGTGTGGGTGGCGCCGCGTCGGCGGCCACGAAGTCGGCGCTGACCATCGCGGTGCGCTACGGCGACATCCGCCGCCAGTTCGGCACGCCCGACGCGGATCGGGAGGTGCTGCTCAACGACTACCTGGCCCACCAGCGCAAGCTGCTGCCCGCTCTGGCCACCACGTACGCGTTGCACTTCGCCCAGACCGAACTGGTCGCCGCGCTCAACGAGGTGCAGGGCGGCGACGAGCCGGTCGACGAGCACCGCCAACGAGAGCTGGAGTCCCGGGCCGCCGGTCTCAAGGCAGCGCAGACCTGGCACGCGACCCGCACCATCCAAATGTGCCGCGAAGCCTGCGGCGGCGCGGGCTACCTGGCCGAGAACCGGCTGCCCAGCCTCAAGGCCGACACCGACGTCTTCACCACCTTCGAGGGCGACAACACGGTGCTGCTGCAACTGGTGGCCAAGGGGCTCCTCACCGGCTACCGGGACGAGTTCGGCTCGCTGGACGGCTGGGGGCGGGCCTCCTTCGTCGCCGAGCAGGTCCGCGAGATGGTGCTCGAACGCACCGCCGCGCGCTCGCTCATCGAACGGCTGATCAGCGCCGTGCCCGGCCGTGACGAGGAGGTCGCCGTCACCGACCGCGGCTGGCAGCTCAAGACCTTCGAGGACCGCGAGAAGCACCTCCTCGACGGCGCGGTCCGCCGCCTGCGCAACGGCGCGGCCACGAAGAAGGACCGGCCCTTCGACATCTTCAACGACGTCCAGGACCACGTCCTGAGCGTGGCCGCCGCGCACATCGACCGGGTCACCCTGGAGGCGTTCGTCGCCGGCGTCGACGGCACCGCCGATCCGGCGGTCCGTGCGCTGCTCTCCCGCGTCTGCGACCTGTACGCGCTCAGCGTCATCGAGACCAACAAGGGCTGGTTCCTTGAGCACGGCCGGCTCACACCGGCCCGCTCGAAGGCGATCACCGGCGTCGTGAACGGACTACTCCGGGAACTACGCCCGCACATGCGCGACCTCGTTGACGGGTTCGCCATCCCCCAGGAGTGGCTGCACACCGCGATCCTGCGCGAGGAACCCCTCCGGCAGGAGACCATGACCGACCACGACCACGCCGGTGATCCACAGGTGGTCCCGGCGTACGCCGCCGGTCGGCGAGGGCAACAAGATGGAGATCCAGAGCCTGCCCACACGTGAGGGCGCCTATGTCATCGGCACAGTAGCGACCGTCGACGACGCCATCCCCGCGCTCAACCCGACCCAGCGCCGCAAGGGCAAACCCGTCATCCGAGTACGCCAGTGATCGCCGATGTGACACTGCCCGCGCGATGGTCAGGACGAGTGCTCGGCATGGTGCAGCACTTCCGCGATGAGTCGCCTGGTGGCCTCTCCGTGCAGTGTGTAGGTGACCTCTCGGCCGCGCCGTTTGCGCCGGATCAACCGGGCGTCCTTGAGGTACCGAAGGTGGCGGGCGATGATCGTCGAATCCGCCGACATGGCCGCCGCCAGCGAGGCCGGCGTCTGGTCGCCGTTCTGCAGCAGCATGAGAATGCGGATCCGGTGCTCGTACGCCATCGCTCGCAGCACCACGACCGCGCGGTCCAGCGTGCGCCTCGTCTCGTCGAGGCGTGCGGCGCTCATGCCGATGCCCGCAGGCGGACGATCGCCGTGAGTCTCGGCTTGACCAGCCGAGACAGCACTGTCGACAGAGCCAGGACGGCGGTGGCTGTCAGGGTGATGCTCGCGCCGGCGGCGACGTCCCAGCGGCTCGACGCGTACAGGCCGCCGAGGCCGCTGAGAGCGCCGAGCGTGACGGCCAGGGCGGTGATGATGCGCAGCCGGTGCGACCACTGACGTGCCGCCGCCGCCGGGGCGACGATGAGCGCGAGGGCAAGGATCGTGCCGATGGCCGGAACGATCGTCACGACCGCCACCTGGATGGCGAGCAGCAGCACGACATCCCAGGTGCCGGTGGAGAAGCCCGCCGCCTGCGCACCAGCCCGGTCGAAGCCGGTGTAGCGCAGTGGGCGCGAGCAGGCCAGCAGGACGGCCGCGACGACGACGAGCGCCACCGCGGTGGTCACGAGGTCCTGCGGGCTGACGGTGAGAATTGACCCGACGAGGAACGATGTCAGGTCTCGGCTGAAGCCGCTCTGGGTGGCGACGAGCCCGGCACCGAGCGCGAAGCCGCCAGAGAGCAGGACGCCGGTGGCCGCAGCCGTGTTCTGGCTTCGTCGGCGACTGAGCGCGGCGACGCCCAACGCGACGATCGCGCCCGCGACCACACCGCCGATGACGATGTTGACGCCGATGATCGAGGCGGCGACCACCCCGGGGAAGGTGGCGTGGGTCAGTGCCATGGTGAAGAAGGACAGTCGACGGAGCACGACGTGAACGCCGACGAGCCCGGCGAGCGCGCCGGCGAGCAGCACCTCGGCCGTGGCCCGGTGCAGCGCGTCATCCCACCAGTTCATGGGGGGACCTCCTCGTGTTCGAGACGTCCCGCCCGTGGTGGCGTCTCGACCGCAGCGCGCTCAGCGGGAGCAGCAGCAGATAGGCGAGCACGAGCAGCAGGACGACGGCGGAGGCCGAGGTCAGGGAGATGCCGTAGTCGACCGATGCGGTCCAGCTGGCCAGCAGGCCGCCGTAGGCGGCGATGAGGATGAGCCCGGTGCCGATCACGGCCATCAGTGACAGGCGTGTGGTGAGCATGCGGGCGGCCGCGGCCGGCACGATGAGCAGCGCCACCACGAGGATGGTGCCGACGGCGCGTACCGCGGCGACGACGACGAGCGCGACGATGATGTTGAGCAACAGATCGAGCCAGGCAATCCGGAAGCCGGCGGCGGCCGCTCCGGCCGGGTCGAAGGTTCGAAAGACCAGGGCACGGGCGCTGATCAGCAGCAGTCCGAGGATGACGACCGCAAGCACGGCGGTCTCCGCGATCTGGCGCGGCGTCACCGTCAGGATGCGCCCGAAGAGAAAAGACGTCAGATCCGAGGTGTACGAGGAGCGCCGCGACACGAGCAACACGCCCATCGAGAACATGGCGGTGAGTGCCACGGCGGTGGAGGCGTCGTCGGAGAGCGCCCCGCCACGGCTGAGTACTGTCAGCACCACTGCGGTCACGACGCCGGCGACCAGCGCCCCGACGACGATGCCCTCGATGCCGCCGGCCAGGAACCCGATGACGACGCCGGGAAACACGGTGTGCGTCAGCGCGTCGGAGACGAACGACAGACGGCGGACAAAGACGAAGACACTGACCGGTCCGCAGATGAGGGCGAGCAGCGCGAGCTCGGCCAGGGCACGCCCCATGAACGGTACGGTGAACGGCTCGATCACGGCTCCACCAGCACTGTCCGGCTGTCGGCAACCTCGATGGCGTGTCCGCCGTACGCGCGGCGCAGGGTATCGGCCGTCAACGTTTCGCCGGGCCGGCCGACCGCCCACTGCCGGCCGTTGAGCACGCAGACCGTGTCGGCGAGCTCATGTGCGAGCGTCAGGTCGTGGGTGCTCAGCACCACTGTGGTTCCGGCCGCACTGAGGTCGCGTAGGACGGAGAGAATGGCGTCCTGACTCACCGCGTCGACGCCGTTGAACGGCTCGTCGAGCAGTAGCAGCCGTGGTTCTCCAGCGATGGCACGGGCAAGCAGCACCCGCTGGCGTTGGCCACCGGAGAGCACGCCGAAGTGCGTCCTCGCGTGATCGGCGAGGCCGAGGCGGTCGAGCGCCTGGTGAGCGGCCTGACGGTCGGCGCTGCGGGTGGGACGCCACCAACCGATGCGTCGGTAGCGGCCCATCATGACGACCTGGCCGGCGGTGACGGGGAAGTCGGCGTCGAGAGAGTCGGTCTGCGGAACGTACCCGGTGCTGGTCCGGGCGTGGGACGGCGTACGCCCGAGCACGGTGGACGTACCGGCGAGGACCGGCACCAGGCCGAGCATCGACTTGATCAGCGTGGACTTGCCGGCGCCGTTCGGCCCGATCAGGGCCAGGCGCTGCCCGGGCAACAGGTCGAGGTTGACGTCGGTGAGCACGGGCGTGCCGTGGTAGCCGACGCTCACCTCGGTGTAACGAAGGGTGGCGTCGGCCACCGCGACATCGCTCATGTCAGCCCCCCAGGCCCTCGACGATGACCCGGGTGTTGTGCTGCTCGGCGCCGAGGTAGGTGCCCTGGGGCGTGCCTTCGGCGCCGATGCTGTCGCCGAAGAGGGCGTCCTCACCGCCGATGACCTTGACGCCGGCCTGGGTGGCGATCGCCTCCGCGCTCTTGGGCGGCAGCGAACTCTCGGTGAAGATGGCCTTCGTACCGGTCGCCTTGATCCTTGCGACGAGATCGTTGAGCTGCTTCGCGCTCAACTCGGCGGAGGTGTCGAGGCTGGGGATGACCGAGCCGACGAACTCCAGCTTGTATCGGTCGATGTAGTAGCCGAAGGCATCATGGTTGGTAACCAGCTTGCGCTGATCGGCGGGGATCTTGGCGAAGGCCGCTTCGTTGTCGGCGTCGAGCTTGTCGAGTTCGGCCGTGTAGCTCTTCAGGTTGCTGGCAAAGGCAGCGGCGTGCGTGGGGTCGGCTGCGGCGAGACCCTTCTCGATGTTGGCGACCATCGTCTTGGCGTTCTGCGGGTTGTGCCAGATGTGCGGGTCGTGCTCCTCGCCCTCGTGCTCGCCTTCACCCTCCTCGTGGCCTTCTTCGCCCTCCTCGTGGCCACCCTCACGCAGGGTGACACCCTGACTGGAGTCGACGACGGTGCCCTTGAAGCCGGCCGACTCGACGGTCCGGTCGAGCCACTCCTCAAGGCCGACACCGTTCTTGACGACGATGGCGGCCTTGCCGATCGCCTGGATGTCGGCCGGGGTGGGCTCGTAGTCGTGCGGGTCCACGTTCGGCTTGATGATCTGCGTGACGGTGACATCGCTGCCGCCGATGACGCGGACGAAGTCAGCCACCTCGGGGGTCGTGGCGACCACGGCGAGCCGGGTGCCGCCGGAGGCGCTGCTCCCGCCCTCGGCGTCGTCACCCGAGCCGCCGCAACCGGCAAGAAGAACGAGCGCGGCGGCAGTCGCCGCGGCGATGAAGGTACGTTGTCCATGCTTCACGAAAACACTCCATTCCTGAGATGCGGAACGGTAATCGTTTTCGCTAAGTATCGTCTAATAGCGAGATGACGACACGTGCATGCATCCCCAGCCGCACTCGGGGTCCGGCCGGTCGCGCCTCAGGGCACCCTCAGGCCACCGCCGCCAGCGCCGCGTGCCTGCCACATCGCCAGAGGATTCCGGCCTGGCCAAATCCGGCTTCACGAGCGGCGGTGGTATGCCATGACGCTGGCGCGGTGAACTCGACCGGCAGGTGGCTCCCGAAGATCGCCTCCCGCTGTGCCAGCAATGGGCGCAGCGCCTCCAGGTCCGCTATGTCACTCCACCACTGCGCCCAGGCAAACTCCGCAGCGGCCTCAGGGTTCAACGCGCCCATCAGGGACGGGAGCCCTTCGTCGGGCATGAGGTCCGCGACGATGAGCAGCCCGCCGGGGGCCAGGCAGCGTCGCGCGTCGTCGTAGAACGCGCGCACCTGGGCCGGCGGCAGGTAGTGCAGGGTCATGACCACCGTGAGCAGGTCATAATGGCCACCCGCGTGGTCCACCCAGCCCGGCGTTGACAGGTCTCCCTCCAGCACCCGCACCTTGCCCGTCAGGGCACCGCGCGCCAGCGCCAGCAACACCGGATCGATGTCCATGAGGGTGACTTCGGCGTCGGCCCACCGCCGCACCATCCGCTCGGCCAGTAGCCCGGGGCCGCCGCCGAGGTCCAGCACACGACCGGGTGCCCGACCACACACGGCCTCGGCGACCCGGCACAGCGTCTCCTCGAGGCTGGCGAGGTGTGGCACGAATCCTTCCATGACCTGGGACCATGTCTCTCGCCACCGGACGGTCTGCGTGTAGTCGAGCGCAGTGTCGGGCGCGCTGGTGGTCGTTGCCATGGGTGCACTCCGGACGACGCGTGGACGGAAAGGCTAACGATAACGAGAGCCATTTCCGCCAGGATAGGCGAGGCGAGACGGAGGAGCCGGCGAATCGCACCGTGTCGGTCAATCCCGGTCGAGTTCCACCAGGACCGACAGGAGCCGGTCCACCTCCTCGGCCGTGTTGTAGACGTGCAGGCTCACCCGTACGGATGCCGTCTTTTCGCCCTGGTCACCCTGACAGTGACCGTCCGCGCGAACCAGAAGTCCGTGCGCGGCCAGGATGAAACCGAGATCGTTGGAGCCGATCAGGCGGTGGCGAAAGGCCACGATGCCCTGGCGTTGCTGGGTCGAAGTGTCGGCAGCCAGGCTGCTCTGACAGCCCAGCACCTCGATGTTGGACAGCGTGCGCAACCCGTCGGTGAGCCGTGCGCCGAGCGCGGTGTTCCACCGGGCGATGCGATCCAGGCCGGCAGCGTCGAGCCAGTCCAGCGCGGCGACCAGGCTGATGATGCCACTGGTGTTGGGCGAGCCGCGCCAACCGGCTGGCTCGTAGGTCGGACCACGCTGATTGCGCGCCCAGATCGCGCCGGTCCCGGGCAGGGCCATCGTCTTGTGCCCGGAGAACACCACGAAGTCGACGTCGGTCGTCGCGGTGGACAGCGGCAGGTGCCCCACGCCCTGCGCGGCGTCGAGGCAGATGGGGATGCTCGGTCCGGCTGCCGAGCGCAGCCTGTGCACGTTCATGTCGTTGCCGTAGACGTGGTGCACGTGGGTCGCGGCGATCAGGCGGGTTCTTTCGTTGATCATCGCGGCGAGCTTGGACGTGTCGTAGTCGTGGGCTTCGTCGTAGGGCATGGCCCGAACGCCGATGGACACGCCCTGGTGACGCAGCAGCTCCTCGACCTCCAGCCAGGGTGCGTTGTTGGCGGCGTGATCGGCGAACGGCACGACGATCTCGTCGCCGTCGCGCAGCTGCGGGGCGAGCCAGTCGCGGGCGATGGCACGCAGGCCCTCGGTGGTGCCGCTGACGAAGTGCACTCCGGAACGCTGCGGCGCTGGGTCGTCGAGGAAGCGGCGCAGTCGGTCGCGGGCCTGCTCGATGCGGGTGGTGGTCCGGTTCGCCCACGGGTACGTGCCCCGCGCGGCGTTGGCGTTACCCGTCGTCAGATAGGTCAGGACGGCGTCGAGGACCGCCTGCGGCTTCTGCGACGTGGCGGCGCTGTCCAGGTACGCCACGTCGGGGTTGGCGGTGACCTGCGGGAACTGGGCACGCAACCCCTCCTGCCACGGGTGCAGCTCATCGAGAGCGTCCATGTCAGTCGCGTACGAGCTCGGCGCCCGCGTCGCGCCACGCGATGATCCCACCGTCGAGCGACCGCACGTCTGGATGACCCATCCGGGTCAGCAGAGCGGCGTACCGGGCGGACTTCTCCCCCACCGGGCAGACCAGCAGCACCGGCTGGCGGCGACCGAACGGCAGCCCACCGTGCAGCAGCTCGGCGAAGAGCTCGTCGACGATGTTGACCGAGCCGTCGATGTGCAACGCCTGGTACGCGAACGGGCTGCGCAGGTCGACCACCAGCCCTCGGCGCTCGGCGATCCACCGCTCCGCTTCCGCGACATCGACGGTCGCCGCCTGCCTCACCTCCACGTCGGTCACTGTACGAAGGGAGTTGCGTCGCGGTGGCCGGCCGAACAGCTCGGGGCGCCTCTCCCGCAGGTAGCTCATGTAGCTCTCGACGCGGTCACAGACGATGAAGACTGCCGTGCGACGTTCGGTGAGCTGCGCGTCGATGGCGCGCAGATGGCGTACGGCGCCCTGGTAGGCGCCGCCACCGGTCGGCCCGGCGAGCGTGCCGCACCGGCGTACGAGAGTCAGTAGACCGTCGATGGCGTCGTCGGCGGTGATCGTCTCGAGTGCGTCGTACACGTCGGGGTCGAAGAGGCCGACCTCGTGCACCTCGTCGATGGTGCGGATCCCCGGGATGAAGTCGGACTTGTGTGCCACCAGCCCGACGACGCGTACGTCGGGATTGTGCTGGCGCAGCGCGGCTGCCACGCCGGTGGACGAGCCGGCTGTGCCGACGCAGGCGATGAAGTAGTCCGGGGCTCGACCGTCGAGGTCCTTTACGATCTCGGGGCCGGTGCCGTTCAGGTGTGCGTCGACGTTGAGCTCGTTGAAGTACTGGTCGGTGTGCAGGTAGCCGCCGCCCGATCCGGCGAGCCGGTGGTACATCCTGGTCAGCGGGTCGTCGGTGTCGGTGGGGTCGAGGCATTCGGCCTGGCCGGGCAACTCGTCGATCTCCGCGCCGAGCAGCAGGAGCAGGTCCTTGATCTCGGCGACCTTCATGCGGTTGGTGACGCTCTTGAAGGTGAGGCCATGCATGCCGGCGATGACGGCGAGGGCCTTGGCCGTGTTGCCGCTGGACAACTCCACGACGGTGTCGCCGCGCTCGAGGGCCTGGGTGAGCAGGGGCCGGGCCATGTTCCACGCGGCGCGGTCCTTCAAAGAACCGAACGGGTTGAGCAGCTCCATCTTGGCGTACAGGTCGATGTTGCGCAGGCCGTGCACGACGGCGTCGATGCGTACCAGCGGTGTGTTGCCGATGGCTTCCGTCATGTTGTCGAACCTCATGGTGCCTCCGCACGGTGGTGAACGGGCCAATACTGCTCGTCGAGGCACCATCGCCACGCGCCGTCGTCGCGATAGAGCGCGACCTTGCGGCCGATCGGCTGACGCAGCGCCTGCGTGGCGCTGAAGTCCATGAGGTAACCGGCGGTGTTGACGAAGGCCAGTAGGTCGCCGGTGCGGGGCCGGGAGGGAAGGAAGACCTTGCGTCGGGTGATGAGATCCGCCTCGAGACAGAGGTTGCCGAACAGGTACACCCCTGCTGGTCCGGGACCGGCCGGGGTCGTGCGGTGCACGACGACCGGGTCCATCAGGACGCCGTGTTCCTCGAGGCTGACATCCCGTGCGTTGCAGTCCAGGCGCACGATCGTGTCGCCGTTGGCCTCGTCGCGGACCTCGAGGACGCTGGCCAGGACCAGACCGCACTGGTCGAGCAGGGCCCGACCCGGTTCGACGTGCAGGTCGTACATGTTGTCCAAGAGCAGTGTCCCGAGCGGGCGGCGATGCTCGGGCGAGAGGGTTCGCAACAGCCGATCGAGGTACGCCGCCCCGGAGACGGGCCGGTGTGCGGGGTACAGGCTCAACGAGCCCCGAACGTGGCCGTTTTCGGCGCGTAGACCGTAGCCGTGCCCGTTCCAGGTCAGCGGTGCCCGCTTGCCGAGCACCGCCTCGGTCAACGCGGAGGTGTACTGCTCCCACTGCCCGCCGTCAGCGAGATAGTCGACGCCGAACCCACCGCCGACGTCCACCGACCATGGCCGCAGACCGCGCCGGCGGCACTCGTCCAGCGCACCGAGGCAGCCCTCCAATGCCGCAGCCTTCTCCGGCAGCCCGATCGTGTCGAGGTGAAACGCCACTCCGACCAGGTTCAGGGCGTCGGCGTGTTTCTCGACCGCGTCGAGGATCTCGCTCGTCTCGGCGGCCGGCACCCCGAAGCGGCTGCGACGGCTGCCGAGCTGCACGCCCGACGAAGCGAAGCCCGACAGGCGTGCCATCACCCGTACGGGCGGCAACGACCAGTCCGTGACCAGCCTGGCAAGCGTCGCCAACTCGTCGACCGAATCAGCGCTGACCGTGACGCCGGTACGGGCGCTCAGCCAGAGGAACTCCTCGTTCTTCGGCCCGGTCGCCACGATCCGCTGCGGCACGAAGCCCGCACCGAGCGCGTGCTGCAGCTCAGCCAGTGACGCGACGTCGATGCCCGCCTCGGTGGTGGCGAGTTCACGAACCAGGGCACTGGACCGGTTGGCCTTGTGCGCGTAGTAGATCTGACCGGACAGGCGATGATTGGTGAAGACCGAACGAAATGCGGCGATGTTGTGCCTCAACTGTTGCGGCAGAATCACGCCGAGCGGGGATCCCAACGCGTCGGATAATTGCGCCATGAGGGTGGTTTCGTCGAGCACCGACCGCAGCGTCGGATCGATTCGCGGAGTCAGGTGAAGGGGCAATGCGACTCCTCAGATGAGTCGTGGTGCCACGGACGCCGCCACCCCTCGCGCCAGGAAACCTTCGTGGCGACGGCCTGCTCCAACGTAACCGATGTTCCTACGCCGGCCAAGGGGCGTTGGACGAACGACCTTACATAGTCAATTGTGCATACGTGCTTGCGTAATGGCTGCCTATTCGGCGAACCGTGCGAGCATGGCGGAAGTTCCATTTCTTCCCCTGCTCTAGGGCACACGGCAACGCGCGGCGCCTACCAGAAGTAGGCGCCGCGCGTGACTGGCTCTCGCCTGCCACCAGAGCGGATCGACAGTGGCGGGTCAGCTTCGGCGGATCGGGTCAGGACAAAACTTCGAAGGTGAAGGTCTTGGCACCAGAGCTCACGGTGGCGCCGGTGGAGGCGAGCTTTCCGGTGACCTCGAAGGTGACGGCGTAGGTGCCGGCAGCATCGAAGCCCCAGTTGGCGTGGGCGTGGGTGTTGTAGTTGACGTTGAGGCTGTCGGGTAGGCCGTTTCCGCTGTCGAAGAGCACCGTCGGAGTGCCGCCGGAGACTGTGTAGATGCTGAAGCCGGCAGGGCCGGAGACGCTGGTGAGTTTGAAGGTGACCCGGTTGTTCTGGAAGACGCCGCTGGGCACCTCGGTCGTGTTCCACCCGGCCCAGAGCAGTCCGGCGGCGCTGGACTGCGGCAGGACCCACGCCTGACCGCCGGTGCCGAGGAAGGACCAGGCCGAGCCGCCCGGAATGGTGATCTTGGCCGTGTTCGGCACCCGGAAGAGCACGTCGGCGGGGTTACGTTCGACGCTCGTGGTGCCAGTGCCGTCCAGGACGTTGACGCTCAGTGCGCCGGCGGCGTAGTCGACGTCGATCACGTCGACGTGGCCGCTGGAGAGCACCACCGGTGCCGCGGCGACGGGCGTGGCGGTCCCGGCGAGCAGTGCGGTGGTCAGGAGCAGGCCGGCGAAGAAGCGGCTTCGGGTACGCACCGCGTTCATGACTTGACCGTGAAGCGAAGCGTGGTGGGCTCGGAGGTCACTCGCTGACCGGTGGCGGCCAGGGTGCCGGTGGCACGGACAGTCACCTTGTAGCTTCCGGCCTGGTCGAACGCCCAGTTGGCGTGCGAGTGGTCACCGGCGGTCACCGTGATGGCGTCCGGGAGGCCATCACCGCTGTCCGCCAGGACGGTTGGCTGGCCGACGGCGTTTTCGGTGTAGATCGCGAGCTGGCCGGGGCCGGTAACCGACCTCACGGACAGCGTCAGTGCGTCGCCGGTGAAGACACCGGCCCCGACCTCCTCGGCGGCGATGCCCGGCCAGATCAGGCTGGAGTTCTGGATCTGCGGCAGGAGCCACACCTTGGACACGCCTGGGGTGCCGAGGAACGCGAACGCGGGGTCGGCCGGGACCGTGACCTTGGCTTGGCGCTTGACGATCAGCTTGACCTCGTCGGCGCCGTACTCGACGTCGTTCTCCTCGTCATGGACGCCGACCTCCAGCGCGCCGTCCTCGTAGGCGATGTCGACGAGGTCGAGATGGCCGGAGTTGAACACCACGGCGGACGTGGTGGCGGCCTGGGCGGGCACGGCCGTGGCGACCAACGCCACGCCCAGGACACCTGACGCCAGCAGATGACGGATGGTGCTGTGCACGAAGAGACTCCTCTCTCCGCGATGGTCCCGAGTGGACCAACGCTTAATGAAAACGATAGTCGTTTTACTTGTTCTGCGATAGGGCTGGACGAGGGCTCGGTGGGGCGGCATCGCCCCGTTCGGACCCGAGACTTCGTCGCCACCGCCTGGCCAGCAGGCCGTGTCGCGGCGCGACCAGCCAGGCGGTGAGGAAGACCGTGGTGGCGACCAGGACGATGGTGCCGCCGACCGGTGTGTCGTAGCTCCAGGACAGATACAGCCCGACAAGTGCCGACGTGCCGCCGATCACCGGGGCGAGCAGCATCATCACGCCGAGGCGGTCGGTGAGCAGGCGGGCCGCCGCCGCCGGGGTGATCAGCAACGCCAGGACGAGGATGTTGCCGATGGTCTGCAGGGAGATCACCACGGCCAGGGTGACCAGGACATAGAGCACGATGTCGAGCCAGAAGACCGACAGCCCCATGGAGCGCGACATCTCCCGGTCCAGACAAACCGCCACGAACTCCTTGTGCAGGGCGAGCACCAGACCGAGGATGACCAGGCCGGCACCAGCGACGACGTAGAGGTCCCGGTCCGGGATACCGGTGATCGAGCCGAAGAGGAACTGTTGCAGCGATCCGGCGTATCCGGGGGCCTGCGAAATGATCACGATTCCGAGGGCGAAGGCACCGACGAGGAAGACGCCGATGATCGAGTCCTCCTTGACCCGCCGGTTCTGCGAGAAGATCGCGATCAGCAGGGCGGTGGCCACACCGGCGACGGCGCCACCGAGCACCAGGCTGCCCTGAAGGACGAAGGCGACCGCGATGCCCGGAAAGACCGCGTGCGCCACGGCGTCGCCGATGAAGGCCATCCCGCGCAGAACGACGTAGCAGCCGACGACCCCGCAGACGATGCTGGACATGACCGCGATCGCCAGCGCCTTGGGCAGAAAGGCGAGGTCGGGGTTGAGCAGGTCGGTGATGAAGTCAGCGATCGACATCAGGTTGCCCTCACGAGCTTCAGCAGCGGGGAGGTTTCACTCACCCCGAAGGTTGTCGTCCACAGCTCGGCGTCCTGCAGATCCGCTGGCTGTCCGTCGGCGACGATCCGGCCGTTGAGCAGGACCAGGCGGGTGCAGGAGTCGACCGCCGCGACGAGATCGTGGGTGGTCATCAACACCGCGCGGTCCTCTCTCGCCAGGCTGACAAACAGGTCACCCAGCAGTTCCTGCGTGGGCATGTCCAGTCCGGTGAACGGCTCGTCCAGCAGCAGGATGCGTGGCGCGAGCGCGAGGGCGCGGGCGACCAGGACGCGTTGCCGTTGCCCGCCGGACAGCTCACCGACCGGCCGGTGCCGTAACCCGGTCAGCTGTACGCGGTCCAGTGCGTCGCCGACGGCCCGCCAGTCGGTGACGCCAGGCCGGCGGAGCAGACCGATGCGCCCGGTCCGGCCGCTCATCACAGCATGTTCGACCGAGATCGGGAACTCCCAGGTGAACTCGTGGCGCTGCGGGACGTAACCGATTTCGGAACGGCCGGGCCGCGACGGCTTGCCCTCCACTGTCACGGTGCCGCCACGGGCGCGGGTCAGTGCCAGGATGGCGCGGAGCAGGGTGGTCTTCCCGGCGCCGTTGGGCCCGAGCAACCCGACCAGTTCCCCCCGGTCCAGGTGCAGCCGGATGTCCCGCAGGACGGGCCGGCCGCCGAGGTCCACGTCCAACCCTTCGATCTCGAGCGCTCTCACCGCTGGCCCTCCGGGCGTCTGGCGGCGCGTTCCTGTTCGGCCCGGCGCTTCGCGCCGCGTCCCCGTAGCAGCAGGAGGACCAGTCCGGCAGCGAGCAGGGCGGCCGTGCCGGCCAACGCGATGAGCAGTAGCTTCGTGGACGGGCGGTCGGCTCGTCGTCCGCGCTCCGGCCCTCGTCGGCCGATGCCTGCCCGGCTGCTGCGGGAGTGTCCGCGACGGCGGCGAACGCCTCGTCCGCGCTGGTGGTGTCGCCGACAGCGAAGCGCAGCGTGCGGGTCGCCGACACCGTCTCGCCGTTGACCAGGTCGGCCGACGCCTGCACCGCGACCAGGTAGACGCCGGGTGCGGTGAATACCCAGTTGGCGTGGGTGTGGGTATTGACCTCGGCCCAGAAAGGCTGCGCGGTCGCATCGGCGGAGCGCCAGAGCGGCTGCGGTGCGGCGAAGTTGCCGGACTGCAGGTACGTGGTGAGGCTGCCCGGTCCCTGTACGCCGAGCAGGGTCAGGGTGACGCCACGGTCGATGGTCTGCATCACCCGGGGGTCCTGGGTGTTCCAGCCGAGCCAGACAACGTTCTGGTTCTGGGTCTGCGGCACCACGTACACCCTCTTGCCGGCCTCGACGCCGAGGAAGGCGTACGCCGGGTCGTCGGGGACGGTCTGCAGCGCCGCGTCGGAGACCCGGAGCAGGGCCTCGTCAGGGTCGCGCCACACCGGTTGCGCCTGTGTGCCGTCGTGGATCAGCAGTGTCCACTGGTTGTCCACGTAGCGGGGACCGATGTCGACGTGACCGGTGGCGAGTTCGGTCCGGCCGGTGGTCAGGGGTTGGTCGGCGGCGATCGACTGGCCGAGGCCCGGTGTCGGCTCCGCCGCTCGGGCGGGGGCCTGCGTCGTGGCCAGCACGACCATCGTGGCCACAGCGCAGCGCAGGATGGCACTGGTCGTAGGTGGGCGGCGTTGCGCCCGTCCTGCCGTCACTGGCTCCTCCATCACTTGTCCGTCAGGCAGTCGTGCAGCGACTCGGCGTTGAACCGCATCATGTCCGTGTAGGTGGTGACGTTCCGATCGAAGGTGTCGCCGTACAGCGCGCAGATCCGCAACCTTTCTTCCCGGGCCACCTCGGTGAGGGTGGTGGATCGGGCGGCCAGGTTGGGTTCCAGGAAGACGGCGGGGATCTTCAGGTTGCGAATCGTCTCGGTGAGCCGGCGGCGGTCGGCGAGGCTCGGTTCGGTGGCGGGGTTCGGAGTGACGAAACCGGAGATCTGGATCCCGTACGCCTGACCCAGGTAACCGAACGCGTCATGGGTGCTGACCAGATGCCGGCGCGACGGCGGGATGCGGGCGATGATGTCCCGGACCTGGGTGTCGAGCATCTCCAACTCCTGGATGTAGGCCGACGCGTTTGCGCGGTAGTCCGTCGCCCCCTGCGGGTCGACGCCGATCAGGGTGTCCCGGATCAGCTCCACATAGGAGATGGCGTTGCGGACGTTCTGCCACAGATGCGGGTCGATCTCGCCGTGCACGTGCTTGCCGAGTACCGCCTGCGGTAGCTGGTGGACCTGGGTGCCGGGCCGGCCGAGGAACCGGAACCTGCGGTCACCGGGCACCTCCAGCAACGCCTTGTTGGGCACCTCGACGACGGTGCTGGCCGGGTCGTACACCCGCTGGTTGGCCTCGCCGCTGCCCTCCGGGTCGGCGAACAGGTAGAGCCGCCGCTCATCGAGGTCGACAGTGACGTCGGCGTGCCCGGAGTTCAGCACCTCCGCGCCTGCCATCCCCGGCACCGAGTGCGGATCCACCCCGACGGCGAAGGTGAACACCTGCTCCCCCAGTGGGATGGGGGCGGTTTCCGGGGTAACCGCCAGGTGCGCCCGCATGGTCAGCCGGTAGACGCCCGGCTTGGTGAACGCCCAACTCATGTGCGTGTGCGCGTCGGGTGGCAGCGTGGCGGTGTCGTCGCGGTAGCCGTTGGCAGCGTCGAAACCGTCGCCGGAGTCGACGGAGAACGATGGGTTGCCGAACGACTCGGTCAGGTACGCGAATATCCGGCCCGGCCCGTCCGCGGCTGTCGCGCTGAGCAGCACGTCGGAGGAGCGGTTCGCGCCCTGCGCCGCACCGGTGCCGCGTACCCGCATGCCCAACCAGATGGTGTCCAGCGACACGTCCTCGACCAGGGGGATGATCTCCGCGGCGTACTTCACCGCTCCCTCGGCCAGCGAGATGTTCGGTACGCCGTCGCGCAGGTTCGCGTCCAGCGCCTTGATGACGGCCTGCTCCTCCAGAAGTAGGTAGTTGCTGAACGCCACGTCGGCGTAGACCACATCCCGAACGTCCCGCAGCGACGGCCCGTAGCTGTGCGGGTCGGCGTTGTCGGGCACCAGGGACGTGACCGCCACCCGCTCACCACCGACGTTGCTCACCAGATCCCGCAGGATGCCGGTGGTCGTGATGACCTGGACCCGGTCGTCGTCGGCGGTCAACGCCACCTCCGACCGGCAGCCGGCGACCAGGCCCAGGATCAGCAACGACAGGATCGCCTGCCGAAGCCGTGGCACGACCAGCGGGTTCATGCGTCTGCCGTCGAAAGGCCGGCACGGCGGCGACGGCTCATCGCCACCAGCAGGACCCCGACCGCCACGAGGAAGACGCCGGCCGCTGCGGCCGTCAGCACCCAACCGGCACCGGTACGCGGCAGGGGCCCGCCCCCGCCCTGATCCGCACCGCCGTTCCTGTCACCGTCAGCGCCGCTGCCGGAACCGAAGCCGCTGTTCGGGTTGGTGCTGTCGCCAACGGCGAGGGTGAGCGTCTTGGTGTCGGTGACCGCCTTGCCGGCGCTGGTGGTGCCGTTCATCTGCACGGCGAGGCGGTACAGGCCGGGTTTGCTGAACGCCCAGTTGCCGTGCGCGTGGGTGTTCAGCGGGATGCTCAGTTGCTGCGGGAACGCCTTGGCCGAGTCGAACAGCACGTCGGCCTTGCCGAACGAGCCGGTCAGGAAGAGCGCGAACCGGCCGGGCCCGTCGACGCCCTTCAGCGTCCACGTGACGTCGCCCTTGACACCCGAGACGACGGACTCGTGCTGGGTGTTCCATCCGGGCCAGACGATCCCCGCCTGCTGCGACTGCGACAGCAGCCACACCGCGTCACCCTGCTTGCCGAGGAAGTCGGCGCCGGCCGGCACCGTGATCTTCGCGTTGTCCTTGACCTGCAGGACCACGTCGGCGGTCTCCCGCCACACCGGCGGACTGGTCCGGTCATCCTTGATCCGGATCGTCCACTTGTCTCCGGACAGTTGGGGGCCCATGTCGACGTGTCCGTCGGCAATCACCTTTCGGGCACCCGTGCTGTCGGTGGCTGCCGCCTTCGCGGCCGCCGCCAGCGGGGCTGCCGCGGGTTTCGGCGCAGCCGCGGGTGCCGCGAACGCGCGCGCTGCCAACTGCCCGTCGGACCCCGGCACCTGCTTGGCGGGAGGCGCGAGCGGCGCCTGCTCGACCGGGCTGATCGCCGGCACGCGCACCCGGTACGTCGTCTCCACGCTGACCTCCCGGCCGGAGCGCAGGGTGGCCGAACCAGTCAGAGCCAGCCGGTAGTCACCGGCCGCGTCGAAGGCCCAGACCACCCCGCCGGTACGCGTCGCCACCGGCAACTGCACCGTCCGCGCCAGGCCCGGGCCGCTGCCGAAGAGCGGGGTCGCCATACCGAGGCCCGACAGGGTGTACGCCGTGAACGTTCCCGGGCCCTCGACCGAACGCACGGTGAGAGCCACCGTGTCGTCGGTGACGACGCCGGGGCGTACCCCGGTGGTGTCCAGCGCTGGGAACCCGCTGTCGCCGGCGGACAGTGACCACACGGCGTGCCCCGGCGAACCGAGGAACGCAAAGCTCTTCCCTGCCGGCACTCGGCCGGCCAGCCCGCCAGCCGGGCCGAGCACCACCTCGGCCGGGTCGTGTCCCGCCGCGTCGCTGGACACCTGAGTGGCGTCGCGCAGCCGCAGCGACATCGTGTCACCGTCGAGCGCGACGGAGACCAGGTCCGCACCCGCCGCGGTGACCGTGGCCGGTTCAGCGGCCGCCGGCCCTCCCCCGGCAGCCAATGCCAGTACGGCCAACGCAACGCCGGCGGCGCCGGCGCGCATGGTTCTCATTCTCATTGCTTGCTCCCCAGACGGCTGTGTAGTAGATCGGCGACGTGACGCGGCGTTGACACCGCTCGGTTCCGGCAGGTCGATGTCATCCCGCGTCCCGTGGCGCGCGGTCGATGTCCGGCTGTCTGTTGTTCGTCTCCCGGCTGGCCTCGGCACGGCCCTCCGCCCGGGCGGCGGCCACCGCCCGAGCGATCTGTCGGGTCCGCCGCCGGCGGGCGGCGATCAGCACCCAGCCGACGAGTGCGAGCAAGGCCAGGAGAACCAACTGCGGCCAGGGCACCGCCCAGACGGAGACCCGGGCCGTGCCGGCCGTCGGCTGAGGGTCGAGAACCTGGTCGCCCACGGCGGCGGGTTTGACGGCGGAGCTCGTGGTCAGCCGGAACAGTGGCGGCACGTCCGTCATCCGGACGGTGGTGGTCAGTTCTCCGCCGGGCAGGATCTCCGGCAGGGCCGCCGCGTCGACCGAGCGCCGGCCGAGGCCGAACGGTCCGGCCGCGGCAAGCGTGGGCTGCCCGGCAAGCCGGATATTCCCGGTGTTACGGACGGTGTAGGTAGCGGTGAGCGTGCCACCGGCGAGGGGGTTCAGCGAGCCGGTGTGCCGTACCCGAAGGTTCTCGACGGTCAGCGCCGGTTGCAGCTCGCCGGTGACCCGCAGGTAGATCCGTGCGCCGACTCGGTGGTCGACGGCGACGTGGTTGCCCTGCGCGTCCGCCGACGTGGTGGCGAGCGAGGCGACGATCCCCCCGGCGTGGTCCCCGGGCGTGGCGTTGCCCGGCACGGTGAGCGTGAACGGGATGTCCAGGCGGGACGTGGACGGGACGGTCACGGTACCGCCGGTGAAGCGGACCCAGGCACCGACGTCGGTGGGTTTCTGACCGCCCGCCAGCAGGTCGAACCCGCCTTGTGCGGTGGTGAACGCGTCGCTGGCGTACAGGTTGACGGTCAGCGGGCGCGCCGAGTGGTTGGTGACTGCCACGTAGTCGGTCACTGCGGCACCGGGGTCGAGCTTGTAGGTGAAGGCCGGCCGACCGTTCGGGCCCTTCGCAGTCGACGGCGTCACTCCCCAGGTCACGGCTGGCTGCGCCGACGGCGCGGGCGGCCTGGGCGGTGCCGGGGCCGCGGCGAGCAGGACGATGCCGGTGGCGATGGCGGCGAACAGACGCATGGTGGGGATGGATTCCGTTCCTGGATGCGAGGGGCGAAGCGGGGTGGGCGGCTCGCGGCAACGGCCACCCACCCCACGACCGTCCGGTGGCGCGGTTCAGCGCCGGGCCACCGGACGGGTTCGGGCGATCAGATCGCGGTGAGGGTGAGGGTCGCGGAGTACGTCCCCGCGGCCGTCTCGGTGGGCAGACTCAGCCGCAGACCCGCGCCCAGTTGCGCGGTGCCCCGCCCGGCACCGCCCGGTGCCGCTCCCAGCACGGCACTGTTGCCGAGACCGCCGCCGGACCCGACGACGTACGGCGTGACCTCCGGGCCAGCGACGACACCCTGCCCGGAGCCCTGGGTGATCACCCGAGGGCTCCAGCCGAGGTAGCCGGAGCTGAACGTGGCCCCGTCCGGCCCGGCGAAGTCCGCCGGGATCTGCCCGGAAGCGCTCCACCCCGGTCGGGCGGCGCGGGTGTCGGTCACCGTGACCGGGCGCAATTCACCGTTGCTCTCCCACCGGTCACCACCGCCCGTGAGCTGTGCCGGTGGCAGCACCACGGCACGGTCGTCCGGGTTGACGCTGATCACCAGAGAACCCTGCGTCTCGTCGATCGACGCGGTGATCGTCTGCGAGGTGCCCGGCTCCTGCGGCGGGAACGCCACCCAGAGAGACACGGGCTCGCTGGTCGCTACCACCTCGTGACCGTCGCCGTACAGCTTGGCCACGTACTCGCAGGCGTTCAGCTCCCGAGTGGCCGTGAACGAGTAGCTCGCTCCCGCCTCACCCGCGATGATGCTCCAGTCGTCCGCGCCGGGGCACCTGCTGAACCAGTGGTAGTGGTCCAGCTCGGTCTGCGGCGTCTGCACCGCGTTGAGCGTCACCGTGTCGTTGGGCTGGTACTCGTCGGCCATACCGCTGACCGACAGGCTGACCTGCGGCCCACCGCCGGACAGCTCGCCGACGACGAACGAGTAGTCGACCGGCCCGGTGCTGACCGTCGTGCCGTTGGTCAACGTCGCGTCGGCCTGGAACTTCAGGGTGTAGCTACCCAGCGCGCCGAACGCCCAGTTCGAATGCGCGTGGGTGTGCACCGGCACGTCGATCGCGTCCGGCAGACCGTCGTCGGAGCGGAACTTGATGATCGGACCGCCGAACGAGTCCTGCGTGAACAGCGTGACGGTGCCCGGTCCCTGCACATCTACCAGGCTCAGCCGCACCTTGTTCCCCTCGAACACCCCCGAACCGAGCGTCGTGGTGTTCCAACCCGGCCAGAGGAGATCCGGGTCCTGGGTCAACGGGAGGAGCCAGACCTGACTCCCCGCCGGCCCGAGGAAGGCGAACCGAGGATCGTCCGGGACGGCCATCGCCGCCTCCGGCAGAACCTGGAACATCACGTCCGCCGGGTCCCGCGTCACCGAAGGGCTGACCGTGTCGTCGTTCACCTTCAACGACAGCGTTCCACCCTCGTAGTGCACGTCGAGCGCGTCGGTGTGCCCCTTGGACAACACCACCTTCTCGGCCGCCGACGCAGCGGTCGGCCCCAGCACGGTGCCGGCGACCACCACCGCCCCGGCAACCAGGGCCGCGAAGCCGCGAGCCCTCAGAATCGCATTCATACCTCCCCTTTCAGCACCGCGCGTACCAGCGCGCGGCGGTACATGTGGTGACATCACCAGGACGCCTTGCGCACACCGGGCAGCTCGCCACGCAGAGCCAGCTCGCGGAACCGCACCCGGGACAATCCGAACCGGGTCAGCACGCCGCGCGGCCGGCCATCGATCTGGTCGCGCGAGCGCAACCGCGCCGGGCTGGAATCCCGCGGCAGCCGACTGAGCCGACGGACCGCGTCGGCGCGTACCTCCGGATCGGTGTCCGGATGGGCGACCAGCCGCTTCAGCTCCGCGCGCCTCTCGGCGTGCCGGGCTACCAGTTCCTCGCGGCGCGCCTGCCGATTGACCAGGCTCCTCTTGGCCATCAGCGGGCCTCGCGGAACTCGACGTGCCGGCGGACGACCGGGTCGTACTTGCGCAGGACCATCCGGTCCGGGTCGTTGCGGCGGTTCTTGCGGGTGACGTACGTGTAACCGGTGCCGGCAGTGCTGCGCAGCCGCACGATCGGTCGCACATCGGTCTGGCGGGCCATCAGAGCTTCACCCCCCGGGCGCGCAGCTCGGCGACGACCTTCTCGATGCCCTTGCGGTCCACGGTCTTCAGCGCCTTCGTCGTCAGGGTCAGGCGGACCCATCGCCGCTCCGACGGCAGCCAGTAGCGGTGGTTCTGCAGGTTCGGGTTCCACCGGCGGCGGGTGCGCCGGTGGGAGTGGGACACGGCGTTGCCGAAGCTCGGCTTCGCGCCGGTGACGTCACAACGTCGGGACACAGTGCACGCTCCTCACTGAGGTTGACGATAACGACAACGGTTTTCAGTTCTACATCATCTGTTCGGTCGGAGCTGCACCGGGCCGCTCGTCAACGACCTCCACCAAGGCCGGGCACACCTGCCGTTCGCCCGCCCACCCCCGTATGCCTAGAATGACAATCGTTTTCATTAAACGTCGAGAGGAGTGCGATGCCCTCGTCACCACAGGCCCCGACCCACGTCGTGGCAACGGACGCTGACACCCGCCCGTCGTTGACCGTGCTGTCCGGGTTCTGGCCGGCGGCGACCTTCGCCGTCGCTCGTGCGCTGCTCGCCGCCGACGAGTCGCTGCTGCTGGTGCGGCACGACCTCGACGGGATCCGCGACGGTGTCGTGCGTCGGGTGGTTCGCACCGGTACCGGCATCGTCGAGGACGAGCGGGTCGTCCTGAGACACGGTTGCGTCTCCTGCACCCTGCGCGACGACGTGCTGCCCACCCTCGTCCGGCTCGCCCGTAGCCATCCTGGCCAGGACCTGGTGCTGATGCTGCCCGAGGTGGTGGAACCGGAGGCTGTTGCCGCCGCCTGCGCCCACTGCCTCGTCGACGGTGAACCGATCACCGAGCTCATCCGCGTCGACTCCTACGTCACCGTCCTCGACGCCGAACACCTGCTCGACGGCCTCGCCAGCACCGACGACCTCACCGCACTCGGCATCCAGGCCGCCGAGGACGACGACCGCGCGCTCGCCGATGTCGTGGTCCGCCAATCGAGTACGCCGACACCCTGGTGCTGTGGGGACAGTCCCGGGAGGGTGCCTTCGACACCAGCCGACTGTCAGTCCTGCTGCGGCGGATGGCGCCGTGGGCGGTGCACTTCCACGTCGACGGTGACCGCGTCGACGCCAGTACGCTGACCCACCAACTGCGCCACACCCACCGGCACCGGCCGGAGACCCCCGGGCTGCTCGCCCGCGGTCTGCAGGGCTACACGCTGGGTTCGCACGAGCCGGAATCCGACTGCGGTGTGGTCTCCGCCGTCTTCCGCGCCCGCCGCCCGTTCCACCCGCAACGCCTGCACGACGTCCTGGAAGACGTCAACGCCGAGATGATCCGCTCCCGAGGTCACCTCTGGCTGGCCAGCCAGCCCGACACCGTCGTGGCCTGGGAGTTCGCCGGCGGTGGTCTGGCCATGGGCTCGCTCGGACACTGGCTGGTGAGCCTGCCCGAGGACCGCTGGGAGCACGTCGAAGACCAACGCCGACTCGCCGCCGCCCTGGAGTGGGACCCCTACTACGGCGACCGACACCAGCACCTGGTCTTCATCGGCCTCGACGTCGACCCCGTCGACCTGCACCGCACCCTCACCCGCTGCCTGCTCACCGACGCCGAACTCGCCGACGGCGAGGCGACCTGGCGTACCTACCACGACCCGTTCGCCGGCTGCTTTCCCCTCGGGGTGGAGGAACTGGCAGACAACGAGACCGAAGGAGCACAACCCGCATGAAGCCCGGAATCCACCCCGACTACCGTCCCGTCGTCTACCGCGACAAGGGTGCCGACTTCGCCTTCCTCACCCGTTCCACCGCCACGAGCGACCAGACCATCGAGTGGGTTGACGGCAACACCTACCCCGTCATCGACGTGCAGATCTCCTCCGCCAGTCATCCCTTCTGGACCGGCAAGCAGCGCCTGCTCGACACCGCGGGCCGAGTCGAGAAGTTCCGCCGGAAGTACGCCCGCCGGGGGCCGCAGAGCGCGTGACCACGGGGTGCCGTCGACTGGACCGGCCGGTGCCGCAACCGGGGATGGCTGTCGATACTCGCCCCCGAGCTGGTTGCCCTTGGCGACCGGCTCCCGGGCGAGCATCAACAGCGCTCCAGCGGGACGGCCCTCAATCCCTCTCGATCTTTGAAGACGCCGAGACCGCGGGCGGTCCCGCCAACGCCGACGAGCGCCCCGCCGTCGAGGACATCATCCGGGCTCAGGGTGTCTGCCATGGTCAGACCTGAACCGGGTCGACATTCTCGTGTTCACGCAGGTCGCTCAGGTCCCACTGAGGGAACGGGTCGGGCAGCGTCCGCCAGGCATCCTTTCCGGCGGCGATCTCGGTGTCGGTGAGCAGGCAGGCGGTCAGGGCGGCCCGCAGGCGCGGGCCGTCCAGGTCGACACCGATGAGGACGAGTTCCTGCTGCCGGTCCCCGAAGACCGGATGCCAGCGGGACTCCAACTCGATCCGCTCGTCGGGGTCCTCGGGCCACTCTCCGGAGACCACGACGGGCACGCCGATCGGATCGCACCGGCCCGCAGGGCCGGCCTGCGACCACAGTGCCTGCACGTCAGGGCGGCTGGCCAGCCACAGGAATCCCTTCGACCGCACCACACCGAACACGTCCAGCCCGCCGGCCAGCAGGTCCCAGAGCCGCTGCGGGTGAAACGGCCGGTGGTCGCGAAAGACGATGCTGGAGATGCCGTACTCCTCGGTCTCCGGCACATGCCCGCCGTTGAGCTCGGCTACCCACCCGGGCGCCGTCTCCGCGCGCTCCAGGTCGAACCGGCCCGTGTGCAGAATTTCCGCCGGGGCCACCCGGCCATGCACGGCACGGACCTGTCGAGCGGCCGGGCTCAGACGGGTCAGCAGCGCCTCGACCACCGCCAGGTTCTCCGGGGCGACCAGGTCGGTCTTGTTGACCACCAACACGTCGGCGAACTCGATCTGGTCGACCAGCAGGTCGGAGATGCTCCGGTCGTCTCCCTCGTACGCGGCCAGCCCACGCGCCTCGAGGGTTTCCCCCGCCTCGATGCGGGCCAGCAGGGCCGCCGCGTCGACCACCGTCACGGTGGTGTCCAGCCGAGCCAGGTCATCCAGGACCTGCCCGTCCTCCACGCCGAAGGCGAACGTCGCGGCCACCGGCATCGGCTCGGAGATGCCGCTGGACTCGATCAACAGGTAGTCGAAGCGACCCCGCCGGGCCAACCGGGCCACCTCGTCGAGCAGATCGTCGCGCAACGTACAGCAGATGCAGCCGTTGGTCAGCTCGACCAGCCGCTCCTCCGTCCGCGACAATGCTCCGCCGTCCCGCACCAAAGCGGCGTCAATGTTGATCTCGCTCATGTCGTTGACGATCACCGCCACCCGCAACCCCTCGCGGTTGGCCAGCACGTGGTTGAGCAGGCTGGTCTTGCCCGCGCCGAGGAACCCGGACAGCACCGTCACCGGCAGCCGGCCGGTCACGGCTGATCAACCACCTGACGCCCCTTGTACAAGCCGCAGTGCGCACAGGCTCGGTGCGGCACCACCATCTCCTTGCGCGGACACGGACAGGGCGTCAACTGCGGCACAGTCGCCTTCCACTGTGCGCGACGATGGCGGGTGTTGGACCGGGAAATCTTGCGCTTGGGCACGGCCATGAAAGGACTCCTCGATACGGGTTCAGCATATGCTAATGGATCCCGTTTTCAATAAGGAGTTCGGGGCTCGCCCACACCAGAACCGACGACTCGACACGCGTGCCGCCGGTCGGGACCGAGCTATCCACCCCGGCACGGGCCTAGGGTTCGTCCGCGACACGGGTCTGACTCAGCCCTCGGGGACGGCACTCCGATCTCCTGGAGCGACCAGGACCGAGCCCTCCGAGCCTCCAGTCGCCTTCGCTCACATGATCTGTTGATCGCTCAGCGCGCACACTCGGCACAGGTGCCGAAGATCTCCAACGTGTGACCGACGTCGACGAACCCGTGCTGTGCGGCAACCTGGTTGGCCCACCGCTCGACAGCCGGCCCGGCCACCTCAACCGTACGCCCGCAGTCTCGACAGACCAGATGGTGATGATGCTTGCTCTGACTGCACCGGCGGAAAAGCTGCTCGCCACCCGGCAACCGGGTCGAGTCGATCTCGCCGGCGTCCACCAGCAGCTGCAAAGTCCGATAGACGGTCGTCAGACCCACGCCGGCCTTACGTGCCAGCAGCATCTGGTGCAGTTGCTGCGCCGAGTGAAAGCCCTCGACCTCGCGCAGCAGCGCCAGCACCTCTGCCCGCTGCCGGGTGTTCCGGGTCACATTAGGCATCGTCTGGTTCACCGTGGCCGCCATCCTCCCATGAAGTGGGCGCCGCCGGCTTACCGCTTCCGACACTTCGCCTCGCTGCCCGTCAGACCATTATGCGTCGTCGCGCATGAGTCGCCGCACCGTCCCCCGACCCCTGGCCTGCTGCGAGGGCAGGCAGACCGACCCGCTGCGCAGGAGCACAAAACCGACGGCGGCGCGGGTATCGGAAACCACTGCCAATAAGGCACTGAAGCGACAGCGGTCACCCGTGCGGGAGTGCAGGTCCAGCAGCGCTGGCGATGTCACGGAGAGATTACAACGTCCAACCATCTATCGACATCGACTACCAACACCACGAAGGATTCCCTCACACACTCCGGTCACCTCAGGACCCGTTCTCTGGAGAGAAGAGGACATGAGTAGGCCCGCACCTGGAGCAGCCACGCCTCCGCCGCGCTCGTCGCCTCCGTCCTGGCAGCCGCACCATGACCATCGCGGCTGGCGCCACGACCGCGCGCGCCACTCCCTCCACCCACGACACTCCCCCGACCACCACCGGCGAGTCGTCGGGCTCGCGCGACACCTCGCCGCCCACGTGGGTTCAGGCCGAGTTCGTGCAGCTCCGGGCAGTTCTGACGCAGACGGCTGACCCTGCGGTTTGCCGACGAAAACCCATCGCTCTCGATACACTCACATCGCTGTTGGCGTGTGAGTGAACCAGAGGTCGGCACACATGTTGCTGCACAGCCTCGGAGGAGGGGCAGGCAACCGAGCCGACGCCATATCCACATGCCCAGCACAGAAGGGGGCGGCGTGGCCGCATCCGAGCCCACCACCTCGTCGAGCACCAGGACAGCGGCCGACCGCCCGGCAGCGTCCGACACCTCTGACACGTCACCAGGCCTCGACGCCGTCCAGCACGAACACGGTCACCGGTCCCCGTTTCCATTCGCCGGGCGGATCGGTTCGGTCGAGATCCTCGCCGCCGTACTCGTCCTTCTCATCTTCCTGCGCGACCCCCTGGCAAGGCTGCTGTCCGCGCCCTCACTGGCGACCTGGACGACGGTGTTCGTGTCGGTGATGGTGCAGGCCGTGCCATTCCTCGTCTTCGGTGTGCTGCTGTCCGCCGCCATCGCGGTGTTCGTACCCCGGTCCTTCTGGGCCCGGGCCCTGCCGAAGCACCCGGCCCTCGCCGTACCGGTCGCCAGTGCGGCAGGGGTGATCCTGCCCGGGTGCGAGTGCGGGGCCGTACCGATCGCAGGTTCCCTGATCCGCCGCGGTGTCACACCGGCGGCGGCACTGGCGTTCCTGCTCGCGGCGCCGGCGATCAACCCGATCGTCCTCGCCGCGACCGCCGTGGCGTTCCCCAACAATCCTGAGATGGTCCCTGCCCGCGCGGTCGCCAGCCTCGTCGTCGCCATGATCATGGGATGGCTCTGGCTGCGTCTGGGCCGCACCGACTGGATCCGGCTCCCGCACCGACCGGACCTGGACGGGCTGCGACGCGGAGAAGCGTTCTGGTCCGCCGTACGGCACGACGTTGCCCACGCGGGCGGGTTCCTCGTCATCGGCGCGATGGCCGCGGCCACCATCAACGTCGTCGTCCCCGAACAGTGGCTGCAGACCCTCGCCGACCAGCCGGTGCTCTCCGTGCTCGCCCTGGCCGCGCTCGCGGTCCTGCTGTCGATCTGCTCCGAGGCGGACGCGTTCGTCGCCGCGTCCCTGTCGCAGTTCTCCCTCACCGCTCGACTGGCCTTCCTGGTGGTCGGCCCGATGGTCGATTTGAAGCTCATCTCCATGCAGGCCGGCATCTTCGGCCGCCGCTTCGCCGCCCGATTCGCGCCGGCCACCTTCACGGTCGCCGTCGCGGTCGCCGTCATCACCGGGATGGTGCTGCTGTGAACCGGATGGCCCAGGCCTGCGTCATGATCTTCTTCGGGGCGGCAGTTCTGCACGCCAGCGT
Source organism: Micromonospora sp. WMMD967 (assembly GCF_029626165.1). Classification (NCBI taxonomy): domain Bacteria; kingdom Bacillati; phylum Actinomycetota; class Actinomycetes; order Micromonosporales; family Micromonosporaceae; genus Micromonospora; species Micromonospora sp. WMMD967. Next base: position 4,025,942 of record NZ_JARUBK010000001.1, on the reverse strand, counting down.
CACAGACCTCTACCTGCGCTATGTCAAGGAAGGGCTGCGACCATTCCTCATCGCCGCCAGCCTCCTGCTGATCGTCGCCGCGGTGATGACCCTCTGGTACGACCTGCGTCCCGACGCGGACGGGCCCGAGGCCCAGAGCGACCCCACCGGCGGGACTCGGCGGGAGAACGCCGAGCAGAACCCGAGCGGGCCAACAGCCGAAGAGATTCACGGCGAGCACACCCACCATGAGCCACGAGTCGCCTGGCTGCTTCTCCTACCCGCTCTTGGGCTGCTACTCGTAACTCCACCCGCCCTCGGCTCGTACGCCGCCGGCCAAGCAGGCACCGCACTCACCGCCCAGCAGGACAACGACGACTACCCTCCGCTGCCCGCTGGCGATCCGGCGACCACCACCGTCTTCGACTACGCCGCCCGAGCCCTGTTCGACAAGGGCCAGTCGATCGGCGACAGGCGTGTCCAACTCACCGGCTTCATCACCCCGGGGCCCGACGGACAACCCATCCTCGCCCGCATGATCTTGTCTTGTTGCGCCGCCGACGGCCGACCCGTCAAGCTCGGCATGGCCGGCAAAGCGCCCACCGGTCTGGCCAACGACACCTGGATCCAAGTCACCGGCCGATACTCCGACCGCGTCACCCGTGACCCCATCAACGACGAAGAGATCCCCTATATCGAGGTGGAGACCTGGCGACAGGTGACCGCACCCAAGGACCCGTACGAGTAGCCGGTGCGATCCGGCGCCGTCGGGCGAGACGCCCGCGTCCTTGGCGGCCGCACGACGGCCGCGCGTCGCCCGGTGCTGCCCGTGCCGGCGCGACCGTGGTCACCATCTGCGGAAAGACCATCCCGGCCACCCAGGTCACCGTGGCGGCGGGCGGTCGCTCGTTGACCTTCCGTACGCCGCCCTGCCCGGCCGGTACCACCACGGTCGTCGTGAGCACCGACGGTGGAACCTCCAACGGGCTGGCATTCCGCTACGTCCCGCGGAGCCTGCCGGTGACCGGTGACACGATCGCCGCGCCGTTGACGGTCGGGGCGATGCTGGCTCTTCTCGGCACCGTTCTCTTGCTGTTCAGCCGGCGCCGCCGCGCTGGTCGAATCGACTGACCGACAGTCCCGGCCAGGGCCCCGACCGGGCCCTGGCCGGGCTCGCCTCGGCCGTAGGCGATGCCGGCGTCGCACGGACTGATTGTCATGGAAGGCTGCCTGAGTGCCCTGGGAAGCCGCGACGCCACGTCGCCCACCATCGACGCCTGTCGGCCTGACACCGGTCGACCGCTCGCACCGGGCGGTGCTGAGCAATCTTGGTCAGCTGTATCGACATGACCTGTCGGAGGCCTACGGTCATCTCCCCAACGACGATGGCACGTTCAACGACCGACCGCTCGACCGGTTTCTCGCCGGCGTCGACCCGCAGAGCCGCGCCTGGTTGATCACTGCGGCCGGTCAGACAGCGGGCTTTGTGTTGACGACCCCGGCCGAGGGTGGTATGTCCATCACCAGCTTCTTCGTTGTCCGTGCGCTGCGCCGCACCGGAGTCGGTCGCGCCGCTGCCGTTCACGTCATCTCCCTGTCCCCGGGCCGGTGGCGCATTGGCTTTCAGCGTTACAACCCCGGCGTCGAAGCGTTCTGGTCGACGGTCGCAACCCAGGTCAGTGGGACCACATGGGAGATCTACGACGGCCCCACTGCCGAGACACGACCCCCCGATACGTTCATCAGCTTCACCACCTCCGGCTAGTCCGGGTCGCGGTCTCAGTTCCTCCAGCTACGACGCGATCGGGCACCCAGAGGCCGCTCACCCGACCGTAGTACGGCACAGGACCGCCGCGCGCCGGACGGCCTGCAGACTGGAGGCGTGATCAGACTGCGGTTGTACAAGGCTCGCGAACGGCAGCGCGTCATCGATCCTGCCGATCTCGAGGTCACCTACTTCGCAGTCGACCCCGAGATCAAACCGGTCTTCGAGCACGCCGGCGTCATGGTGTGGGTCAGCGACCCCGACCACTGCCGGGTCGAGCGGCGCGGCGGCGGCCGGGATCTTCACCTGGTCGAGTCCGGCACGAACGTCCTGCCCCGCGCCCGCGGCCTGGAGGTCCTGCGTGCGCCCGACGCGGACTACCGCTGGGTTCACAGCCTGGACTGGCGCTGGGGCGCAGGTGAATACCTCGACCGCGACCGTGTCGGGGCGATCGTCGACCGGGCCCTCGACATGGAACCGTGGGCAGTGTCGCCGGAGGGCCCTGTTGGCCTCGTGCACCTGTCCTACCTGATGTGGTTTCACAACGGCGCTATGGCAAACGGTGTCGCCTGGCCGCTGGACGACTGCACCGCCGAGCAGATCGTCGCGTTCACTGCGGCCGCAAACTACTTCGAGCTCGACGACATCGCCGACCTGATCGGCCGCCCCGCACCAGATGACGCGCTCAGCCACAAGTACTGGGATCTCAGCAGCCCGTTCGGCCAGGATGCCTCGCTGATCCGCGACGCGCTCCGATGCAAGCTCGTCGAGGCGCCAGCGGATTGGGACTAGCGATAGGCACCTCCTCCCACGCTAAACCCGCCCATCGGTACCGCACGTGCCATGGTGAGCGGATCAAGGGCTTGGTCGGCGCACCAGCGGAGGACGACTCTCAGGCGGGACGGTCGCTGGTTGACCGCTTACAGATCCATCGCGTAGACCCGGACCTGGCGGCCGGTGTCCGGCTGCACCGTCTCGCGCTCCAGCGTCATGCCCAGCTTGACCATCACTCGCGCTGACGCCTCGTTGCCGACAACATGGATGCTGACCAGTCGCCGCAGTCCAAGCTCGGCACGAGCGTGGGCGACCACGGACTGGGCCGCCTCGGTAGCCAGGCCTTGGCCCCAGTGCGCGCGGCCAAGCCGCCAGCCGATCTCCACGGCCGGCATGATCTCTGGCAGGAAGGTCGGCACGGCCAGCCCGGTGAAACCGGCCAGCTCGCCGGTCTCCTTGATTTCCACCGCGTACAACCCGAAGCCGTGCTCATCCCAGTGCCGCCGATAAGTGGCCAAGCGCTCTGCGGTGGCCGCCCGGTCCAGGGTGCGGCCGTCATGGATGTAGCGCATCACCTCGGGCTGTGCGTTCACCGCGGCGAAGCCGTCCAGATCGGTGCTGTGCAAGCCTCGCAACAGCAGGCGCGGAGTCTCCAGGGACGTGGGATCAAGGAGACCGGTCATGTCAAACACGCCCCTTCGTAGCATTACGGCGACGGGACTCGGTTCCGAGCCGCGATGTCCCAACGGCCGGTGGCACCGTCGATGAGCTCTCGCAGCATGCCGGCGTGACCGCCAATGACAGCGACCGGGATAAGGCCGGTCTGACGTCAACGGGTTCCTGACTCCCGCTAGCCGGCGGCCGCCTCACGTTGGATCTGCTCGAATTGAGCGGCCATCGCAGCGGCCAGGGCCTGCGCGGCGGACAGCGGACGAACCATGACCGTGAAGTCATCGATCAAGCCGCTCTCGTCCAGGTGCAGGAAGTCACAACCCTCGACGGCCACGTCGCCTATCCGCGCCTCGAAGACCAGCGCGTGGTCACGGCCGCCCTCGCCGTTCAGCTCACGGACATACCGGAAGTCCTCGAAGACCCGCAGCACACCCCGCAGGATCGCTGCGGTGATTGCCTTGCCCGGATAGGGCTTGAACGCCACCGGGCTGCGAAACACCACGTTGTCGGCCAGGGCCGCCTCAAGGGCATCGGGGTCGCGTGCTTCCACCGCCGCACGAAAGTCGATCACCGCTCCAGCGTACGGCTTGTTGCGCCATCAGCCTCCTGTCGAGGCGGCGTTGAGCCGGCTCACTGTGTTGGACGCGGCCAGATGCCGTCAGCCACAAGGGATCGGGTCAGCTTGGTCGAGATGTCGAGCGTGGTGAGGTGGCCTTTGCCCATCGCGTGTACCAAGGTTCGACCGTCGGAGAGTAGCCGGTCGGTGGGTGCGGGAAGTCGCATGCGAGCCGCGATCACCCCGCCCGGGGTCAGTACGACGAGATGGTTACCGGAGCGAGCGAAGAGCGCACCTCCAGGGACGGGCACACCACCACAGGTGGCACCGTGCGGGAGGTCCACCACTTCTGTCCGGGCACCGCGGTCCAGGTCGATGATCGTGACGCCGGTGTCTTCGGCCAGCCACAGCGTCCGGCCAGTGAGGATCGGCGGCAGCGGTGGCAGGTCACGGTCGTGCTGCCACAGGACTTCCACACCGCTGCCGGGACTCAGGGCCATGACGGTGCGCCTGCCGCTGAGGAAGACGACGCGGCCGTCATCGTCGACATTGAAGGCGAGGCCGGAGTCGGGAAAGCACACCGGTTCCGGCAGCGCCCACTCACTCCTGGCAGCGCCGGTTCGCGCATCCAACAGCAGCAGCGCCGCCTCGTTGGCAGTCGCGATCAGGACCGCATCAGCCGGGGACCGCTCCAGGCCTGATCGCACAGGCAGAGGCCAGGCCAAGCTGCTGCCTGCCGCAAGCTTTGGAAACTGACCCGGTAGAGGCTCGCCATTGTCCAGATCCACTCGTATCAGCGGACGGTAGCCACGCCATCCGCCGAGGAACGCGATGGATCCGCTGACACTGAGGTAACGGTGCAAGCTCAGGTTCGGGGTCGACCAGCTCCGCTGCCCGCTGTGCATGTCGAAGCAGTTGAGGACACCAGCCTGACTCAGGTAGAGGCAGCGCTCGCCTGCGATGACGCTAGTGCCCCAGCAGTCCTCGACGCCCTGCTCCCATAACGGCGTCCCGGTCCCAGGGTTCAGTCGAACCAGACGTGAGTGGCGCTCCGCCACGACGAGAGCGCCGGGTGCCGCCGCCGATGTCGACTCGCTCGCGCGCAGATGCAGAAGCCGTGACCAACGAACCGTCAACGAATGATCCACAACTCAGTGTGTCTCACCATCCTGAAGCTGTGGTAGCGCGCCGGTGGGGCTTCGGATGGGCCCACCCAGCGCGATCGCGCTCGACTCAGCATGATCCACAACGGGTTGGGCGGCGTTGACTCGAAGCCAGGTAAGCGCAATCCTGTGGAAGCGCTCCCATCGTCGAGCTTCTATCCGAAAGGAATGCTCGTGCGTCCCACCACCGCTCTCCTCCCGGTCGTGCTCGCCACGGCCCTCGGCGGTCTGGTCCTACCGGAGCCCGCCCTGGCCGTAGCCGGCCCGGCGCTGGCCGTGGACACCACCACCGCCCGACACCAGATCAGCCCCTACATCTACGGCATGAACTTCGCCGACGAAGCCCTCGCCCGCGACCTGCGGCTGCCAGTGCACCGGTACGGCGGCAACGCCACCACCCGCTACAACTTCCGCGCCGACACCACCAACCGCGCGGCGGACTGGTACTTCGAGAACATCCCCAACGACAACCCGAGCCCGGACGATCTCCCGGCGGGCTCGGAGACCGACCGGTTCGTGCGGCAGAACAAGGCCACCGGTGCCGCCACGGTCATGACGATGCCGATGCTCGGCTGGATCGCCAAGGACCGGTCGCGGGCATGTGGCTTCAGCGTCACCACGTACGGCCCGCAGGAGTCCACCGATCCGTGGGCGCCGGACTGCGGCAACGGCAAGAAGCCGGACGGTTCACTGGTCACCGGCAACGATCCGGCGGACACCAGCATCGCCGTCGGTCCGGAGTACGCCACGGACTTCGTCAACCACCTCAAGGGACAGTTCGGCGCCGCCGCCGACGGCGGAGTCCAGTTCTACAACCTGGACAACGAGCCGGACCTGTGGCACTCCACCCACCGCGACGTCCGCCCGGTCGGACTGGGCTACGACGAGCTCCGCGACCGCACCTACGAGTACGCCGCCGCGATCAAGGCCGCCGACCCCGGCGCGAAGACGCTCGGTCCCGTCGGCTGGGGCCTGAACTCGATCTTCTTCTCGGGCCTGGACCAGGACACCTGCTCGCGTACCGGCTGCTGGTCGAACCCACCGGACAAGGCCGCGCACGGCGGCCAGGACCTCGGCCCCTGGTACCTCGACCGGATGCGCGAGTACGAGCAGCAGCACGGCACCCGCATCCTCGACTACTTCGACGTCCACCTCTACCCGCAGCAGGCCGGCGTGCTCGGCGACGCGGCCGGAGACGCCACCACCCAGGCACTGCGACTGCGCTCGACCCGCCAACTCTGGGACCCGACCTATGTGGACGAGAGCTGGATCAACCAGCCGGTCCGGTACATCCCGCGCCTGCGTGAGCTGGTCGACCAGCACTACCCGGGCACGAAGATCGCGATGACCGAATACAACTGGGGCGGCTACGGGTCGCTCAACGGCGCTCTCGCCCACGCCGACGTCCTCGGTATCTTCGGCCGCGAAGGACTCGACCTGGCGACCCTCTGGACCGCGCCGACGGCCGACCAGCCGGTGGCCAACGCCTTCCGCATCTACCGCAACTACGACGGCAAGGGCGGCGCGTTCGGCGAGACGTCCGTCCGGGCCACCAGCGCCGACCAGGGCAAACTGGCGGTGTACGCCGCCGAGCGCAACGCCGACAAGGCACTCACACTGGTCGTGGTCAACAAGACCGGCGACGACCTGACCAGTTCGGTCGCGCTCACCGGTGCCTCCGCCAGCACCGCCCAGGTCTACCGCTACAGCGGGGCCAACCTCGCCGGTGTCGTCCGGGAGGCCGACCAGCCGGTGACCGCAGGCGGCCTCACGACCACCTTCCCGACCAACTCGATCACCCACCTGGTGCTGCCGCGCGCCACCACGCCCGGCGACACCCAGGCGCCGACCGTCCCGGGCAAGCCGACCGCCGGCACGATCACCAGCGACAGCATCGCGCTGGCCTGGACGCCGTCCACCGACGACACCGCCGTCACCGGGTACGACGTGCACCGGGTCGACGCCGCCGGCACCGTGAAGGTGGGCACCGCCACCGGCACCACGTACACCGTGACGGGGTTGACGCCGGACACCCCGTACACCTTCGTGGTGACCGCCCGTGACGCGGCGGGCAACGTCTCGGCGGCCTCGCCCGGCCTGAGCGTGCGGTCCGCGCCCGCCGCGCCGACCGGCGGCTGCACTGTCGCCTACACGGCGAACAGTTGGCCGGGCGGCTTCACCGCAACCGTGACGATCAAGAACACCGGCACCACCGCGATCGACGGTTGGAAACTCGCCTTCGACTTCCCCACCGCCGGCCAGAAGGTCGGTCAGGGCTGGTCGGCCACCTGGAAACAGAACGGAGCGAGCGTCACCGCGGACAGCATGAACTGGAACGGCAAACTCGCCCCCGGCGCGTCGACCGGCATCGGCTTCAACGGCACGTGGAGCGGCACGAACCCGGCGCCGACCGTCTTCACCCTCAACGGCCAACGCTGCGGCTGACCTGAGAGACGCCTGTTCCGTCCCACACTGGCGGAGGGGGCCGGGGCGCAGTGCCGCCTCGGCCCCCTCTCGCTCTCGATCGGCGGCCCGGTTGCGGCAGTGCGACCCGCCTCGTCGCTGATCTGCCGAACGTGCGCCGTGGGCGCGGGCCAGGGATCGTTCCGGGTTACTCCTGCGGCGCGATCAGCCGGTCGTCGTCGGCGTCGCGGACGGTGATCGCCTCCACCGGGCACGAGTCGGCGGCGTCGATGACGACCTCGTCCGGGGCGACGACCTCGGCCCGCGGCGCGGACAGGCCGTCGACCAGACGGAAGTGCTCGGGCGCGGTGCCGGCGCAGATGCTCGTGCCGATGCAACGGCGCGAGTCCACCCCGATCCGCCAGGTGGCACTCACCAGGCCACCGGCATGCCGAGCAGGCCCCGCACCAACATGCCCCGCTTCCACTCCAGCTCGGCCTCCGGTACGGCGAGCCGCAAGCCGGGCAGCCGAGTGACGATGGTGGCGACGGCGACCTGCAACTCCATGCGGGCCAGCTGCGCGCCGACGCAGTGGTGTACGCCGTGACCGAAGCCCAGGTGCGGGTTCTGCTCACGGTCGAAGTCCAGCCGGTCCGGATCGGCGAAGACGGTACCGTCCCGGTTCGCCGACGACAGTGAGCCCAGAACCGGCTGACCGGCCCGGACCAGCACCCCGCCGACCTCGACGTCCTCCTTGGCGTACCGAGCGAAGGAGGATCCGACGCCGAGCGGCACGTACCGCAACAGTTCCTCGACCGCGGCCGGCACGAGCGACGGGTCGGCCCGCAGCCGAGCGAGCTGGTCGGGGTTGTGCAGCAGGACGTAGATGAAGTTGGGGATCTGCGTCACCGTGGTCTCGTGGCCGGCAGCCAGCAGCCCTCCGGCCAGCTCCACCAGCTCGGTCTCGCTGAGCCGATCCTGATTCTCGTCGCGGGCCCGCACCAACGCGCCGAGCAGGTCGTCGATCCCCGGGTCGCGGCGGCGCTCGGCGACCAGACCAGCGATGTAGCCCCAGAGATTGTTCAGGTACTCCTGGACCGTCTCCTCTGGCAGGGAGGTGGTCGAGACGATCGCCTCGGACCAGATGTGGAAACGGTCGCGGTCGGCGTACGGGACCCCGAGCAGCTCGCAGATCACCTGGATCGGCAGCGGCGTGGCGACGTGCTCCACCAGGTCGGCCGGAGGACCGAGCCGGACCATGTCGTCGATCAGCGTGTCGGCGATCTCCTGGGTTCGGGGACGCAGCGCCTCCACCCGACGTGCCGTGAACGCCTTCGCCACCAGCCGGCGCAGCCGGGTGTGATCGGGCGGGTCCATGGTCAGCATGCCGCTGTACTGCTGGCGTGGGGTGAGCCTGGGCTCGTCGCGCTCGACGGCCGGGGCGCGGCCGAACCGCACGTCGCCGAGGACCAGACGGACGTCCTCGTAGCGGGTGGCGAGCCACGCCTCCTCGCCGTAGGGGCACTTCACCCGGGTCATCGGCTCGTTCTCGCGCAGCTCGCCGTAGGTCGGATCGACGACGAGGCGGTCGGGCACACTGAACGGGTACGGTCGCGCGGGCGGAATGACACGGCTCTCGGTGGTCTGCGCGCTCTCCGTCATCCGGGTTCCCTTCGTCGAGACGGCGTGATCCTCGGGCCGGACCACGTTCAAAGCGGCGCCGCGTTGCCCGAGGCCAGCGCTTGCGGACAGCACATATCCACGCTCAGTGATCTCTCGACATCGGATCGTAGCGATAGATAACGATGATCGCCATGGAGGTCGGCCCGCCACCATCGCGACAGCGGACTTGTGGCCCGGGAGACGACGAGGTGCCCGCTATCCTCCGCCGCCGTACACGAAGGGCTGCACAGCCCAGTAGTGCGCGGCGGCAGACGGCACCGAGCCGACGGCGAGAACCCACTCGTCGCCGAGCGTGCCGATGACGAGGTCGCCCTTCTCGAACCGCAACACGATTCCAGCGGAGACCGTGTCGCCGTCAGGGCCGAGGATGACGGCGCCATCGGCAAGCCGCTCGCCGATGAACCCGGACAGCACGTCCGGATGCCGCGCCGGACCGACCCTGATCTCGCCGTGCTCGTCCAGGTCGGTGGATCGGTACGGCTTCTCCTTGGCGAGCAGGAGTTGGTCGCCACGGCCGTGCAGATTGACCGGCATCCCGCCTTCGAAGTACAGCCAGGCATGCAGCAGGCTCTCGGCGTCCGGTTCGCGCCGTCCCTCGGACCAGTGCCGGGCCTCGGTCACGGCGTCGAGCCGCCGGCCCACCGCGCCCTTCAGCCACGACGCGACCATTTCGGGATCGCTGAAGCCCACGTACGGCACCGGGTGCTCGATACTCAGCGCCTGCCACACGGCGCGGGCGGTGGCCTCGTAGACGTCGCCCAGGCCGGTGTCGACGTCGGTGGTGACAACGTCGGTGACAGTTACCCGTACCTCGGTGGGAGATCTATGCAGAGCCCACCGGGCGCCCAGCTCAGCTTCCCGCCGGTGTTCGTCGGTCGCGGCGGCGGTCACCTCGACGTCGGACCGATCCGACGCTGCGACCTCGACCGTCACCTTGGCGAATCGCGAGGAACGACTCGTCTGTGCCAGCAGGCGGAAGGTCGTCACGACTGCGATGGTTCCAGGCAGGTTCCGGCCTTGGCGTGCGGGGCCGGGCAAGCCGACACGACGCTCGTCGCTCGATGACTCCATCCTGATTGCCGCGACATCCTGCTTGTCCACGTCGGAAGACGGAGGCCGGCGAAGCCTTACCATGCGAGCGTGGCTCACATTGCCCGGTCCCGTAGGCCGTACCCGCTGCTTGTCGCCGCTGTGGTTCTGGTGGCGCTCGGCGCGGCCACGGCCTGGGCTATCGGTGACACGCTGGGGCTGAGCCACTCCCCCGCCGCCGTGCCGCGCGAGGACGCTGTCGCCGCGCCGGCACGGACGCCCGCCCCGGTCCCGCCGTTGGCGTCCCTCGTCGTGCCCGACGAGCCACGCGTCCGGAAGGCCGCCGCCGCCGTCGCCGACGCGGTGGTCTTCCGCGGCCTGCCCCGGCCGGCGCTCGTCCCGGGCGCGTCGAACCCGGCCAGGTCCGCGCCGGGCACCGGCACGGCGCGTAGCGCGGCCCCGGACCTGTCGGCGGTGACCACGCTGCGGGCCGGCGTGCAGGCCACCCTCGGTGGTACGCCTGAGTCGTACCGGCTCGACGTGCGCGGCGCCGAGCTGACCGTCCAGGGCAGCGACGTTGCGGGCGTGGCGGCCGGGATGTACCGGCTGGCCGACCGGATCCGCTCCGGCACCGAGGCGCTCCCCGCGGCGGACGCGGGCCGGGTGGTCGTCCCCCGGCTCGGCCTGCGGCTGACCGACGCGGGGTCGGTGGGACGCGAGCCCGACCCGGCCGTCTTCGCCGCCGGCGACGACTACGGCCTGAACACCGACGTGGTCGGGTCGGCGGTGCTGCCCGACGCGCCGTGGGTCGACGCCGGCGCGGTGGCCCGCATCGACGCCCAGTTCCGGCAGTTCGTCGACCACTCGGTGGCGCAGGGATTCAACGGAATCGTCGTGCCCGGCTTCCTGGAGTACGTCACGTTCGCGAAGGTCGGCGACGGGCGCGCGGTCTACCCGCCCGGAGACCCGCACGTCGACCGCGCACGGGCCATGGTCGCGGCGTTCGGCCCCGTCTTCCGGTACGCCGAGGACATGGGCGTGCGGGTCTTCCTGCTGACCGACATGCTCGCGGTATCGCCCCCGCTGGAGGCATACCTGACGCGGACCGTCGGCGGCCTCGACACCGCCGACCCTCGGCTGTGGGCGGTCTACCAGGCCGGTCTGGCCGAGCTGTTCGAGAGCATGCCGTTCGTCGACGGCCTCATGGTCCGCGTCGGCGAGGGCGGCGAGGTGTACGCCGGAAGCGGCTGGGACTACTCGTCACGGCTCGCGGTCACCACCGAAGCGTCAGTGCGCGCGATGCTGCGGGCGCTGCTGGACACCGCGGGCCCCGCCGGAAAGGAGATCATCTTCCGGACCTGGACGGTGGGCGTCGGCGCCGTCGGGGACCTGCACACCAACCCGGAGTCGTACGCGCAGGTCCTCGGCGGGTTCGACGACCCGCACCTGATCGTGTCCACCAAGTACACCCTTGGCGACTTCTACAGCCACCTACCGCTCAACAACACACTGCTGGGCGGCGGACACCGCCGCATCGTGGAGTTCCAGGCCCGGCGCGAGTTCGAGGCGTTCGGCTCGCTGCCCAACGACCTCGGTCCGCTGCACCGCCAGGCGCTGCTTACGTTCCTCGCCGCCAACCCGAACGTCGAGGGTGTCTGGAACTGGACCCAGGACGGCGGGCCGCTGCGCGCCGGGCCCATGTCGCTGTACCTGCGCGCCGGGTTCTGGCAGCTCTACGACCTCAACACGTACGCCGTCGGCCGGCTGGCCTGGGACCCGCACGCCGACCCGGCGCAGATCACGGCGGACTGGGCGTACCGCACGTTCTCCGGCGACCCCGCCACCGTCGCCGCGATCGGGCAGGCCATGGCGCTGTCCCGGCAGGCGGTCACCAAAGGCCTCTACATCGGTCCGTACGCCGACCGGTCGGTGCGGGCGCTCGGGCTGGAACCGCCGCCCATGATGTGGATCTTCGAATGGGACATCCTGACCGGCGACTCCGCGGCGTTGGACAGCATCTACGCGGTGACCGGCGGCCGCGTCGACGAGGCGATCGAGGAGGGCAGGCAGGCCGTCGCGCTGGCCCGGCGCATGCGCGACCTGGTCGCCGCGACCGATGCGGCGACCTGGCGGGACGCCGAGCTGCGCGGGCGCTTCACCGCGACCCTCGACTACCAGGTCGACCTGTTCGAGACGCTGAGCGCGTACCGGACCATGGTGCTGCGGCACGCGCAGTGGCTGGACACGGGCGCACCGGCCGCCCGTGACGACTGGCGGCGGGCCTCGGCGGCATACCACGACGCGCGCGACGCGCACCGGCAGCGCTACGGCGCCGACCTGGACCTGCCCGCGTACAACTTCACCGCCGCCGACCTCGGGGCGCAGCGCGCGGACCGGGACCCGGCGATGGCCTGGGCGGCCCGGGCGATGCTCGGGTCGATCCTGCTCGTGGTGCTGCTCGGCCTGTACCGGCGCGGGTTCGGCGCGGCCGCCGCGCGCGGGTTGCTGCTCGGCGCGCTCCGGCCGTGGCGGGTCGCCGCGCTGCCGACGCCCACGACGCGCGCGGACCGGGTGCTGGTGTGGCTGGTTCCGGCCGTGGTGCTGGTGGCGAGTCGGCTCGTATCGACCTGGTTCGCCGCGCCGGCGCACCTGCTGGTCACCCTCGGTGGGTGGGCGCTGTTCGCCCTCGTCGTACGCCTCGTCGTCGGCCGGCGGGATCCGTTCCACCTGTGGGCAGTGGTCGGCGGCGTCGCGCTGCTGCGCAGCGTACTGCTGCTGGCGGCGCTCGCCGGGCGCGGACCGGGCGGGTACTGGTTCGCCTTCTGGACCGCGCCGGGTCTGCGCGCGGCGTACGTCACCGTCGCGTTCGCGGCGTTCGGCTGGCTGTTCGTGGCCGTCGCCGTGGTCCTGCGGGACCGGTACGGCCTACGCCGCCGAAGCGCCGTCGGGCTGACCCTCACCGCCGCGGGTGTGCCCCTCGGCGTGCTGTCCGCAGTGGTCTGGGTGGTGGGCCTGGAACGCGCGCTGACGGTGTGGAACGACCAGCTCGCGCTGCTGCCCTGGGGTCTGTCCCGCATTCTCGGCATCACCGTCCACCTCGGCGTCCCCGTTCAACTCCCGGCATACACCGCCGCCGGTGGAGTCGCCCTGGCCGCCGCCGGCCTGCTCCTGTCACTGGGCCGGCGGCGGCAGTCGACCTGACCGCCCTACCCCGAGGCCGTCGCTCCGGTCACCGGGCTCTGCAGCAGGTCGATGGTGGCAGCGGCCTGACCGGCGATGGCGCGGAGCAGGCGGGCAGCAGGCGAGACGCCGTGGACGAGGCTCACGGACTGGCCCGCGTACAGGGCCATGGCGGCCAGGTCACCGGTCATCCCGGGCAGCGGCATCAGGTCCTCGTAGCGAGAATGCTCCTGGCCGGACGCGTCAGCGGCGACGACCTCACCCTCGCCGGGCCGCAGTGGGGCGGGCGGCGAGCCGGCCGCCTGCCAACGCCGCACTGTCGTGTTGCGCAGTGCGCGATGCGGGGCGTTCGGCCATCCGCCGTCGAAGCAGAGGGTGTGCACGGTGTCCGCTCCGGTGGCCGCGACCAGGTGCTGCCGGTACACCTCATGGGTGGCTGCTTCGTCGGCGGCGAGGAAGCGGGTGCCCAGCATGGCGGCCTGGGCGCCCAGCGCGAGGGCGGCAGCGACACCACGCCCGTCCGCGATTCCTCCCGCAGCCACCACCGGTACCGGCCCGACCGCGTCGACGACGGCCGGCACCAGGGACATGGTGGTCGTGCCGCCACGGACGTGACCGCCTGCCTCCCACCCTTGAGCCACCACGACGTCCACGCCGACCGTGACGGCGTGCACGGCCTCGGCGAGGTCACCGATGGTGTGCAGGTGCAGCGCGCCGGCCTGCTGGATCCGGCCGTGCACCGGCGACGGGTCGCCCCAGAAGGTGGAGATGATCGGCAGTCTCTCCTCCAGGCACACGGTGAGCAGGTCGTCCACCGGGAAGTCGAGAACCAGGTTCGCGCCGAACCGTCGGGTGGTGAGCTCCCGGGTACGTCGGATGGACTGCCGTGCCTGATCGGGGCTCTGCCACGTCAACGCCAGCATGCCGAGACCGCCGGCCTCCGACACCGCCGCCACCAGTTCGGGTACGGCGGCGGAACCCACTGGGGCCTGAATGATGGGCAGGTCGATGCCCAACCGGTCACACAGCGCGGTGCGTAATCGCCTCACGAAGCCACCCCGATCGCTTCGGAAATCGAATCATCCCACCGGACGGTACGGTATCGGAAATCGAAGCATCAAGAGGGGCGGCACAGGCGATGACGGCACCCAGGCCGGGCCAGCCGGTACGCGGATCGAGTACCGGACGACCCCTCATGGCCGCCCTCGACCTGTTCGGGCGTCGCTGGAACCTGCGCATCGTCTGGGAGCTGCACCATGGGCCGGTCGGCTTCCGCGCGCTACAGCAGCGCTGTGACAACATGTCATCCAGCGTCCTACGGCAGCGGCTGACCGAACTGGTCGACGCCCACCTCGTCGCCCAGCAGCCGGACACGGCGTACGCGCTCACCGACCTCGGCCGCGGCGCCTACCAGGCTCTGCGCCCGCTCGTCCGCTGGTCCGACACCTGGGCCTCAGTCCTGAGCGCGGACGACAGGGCCTGAATCGCGGCACACCGTCCCTGGCGCTTCCCGAACGGAGTCGCTACCGTGCTTCTGAATCCGAAGCAATCGGAGGGTGGTCATGGCTCGCATCCGAGCGCCCGGCGCTTTCGGCCCACCAGTGGCGGTGGTGAACGCCTGCACCCGCCAGGGACGAGGCGGCAGCCCCACCACTGTCGTGATCGACGATGCCGCGCTCACCGACGACGAACGGCACGCGATCGCCGGGGCGGCCGGCACCTCCCACACCGCGTTCGTCGACACCAGCACAGCGGCCGTTCCCACGGTGCGGTTCTTCACCGGCACCGGGGAACTCACCACCTGCGGGCATGGGACCATCGCGGCGCAGGCCGTCCTGCTGCAGCGCAGCGGCGCCACCGAGCACCTCGGCCACCAGCGCAGCGGCGGCCGTACCTTCGCCACAACCGCCATTCGACGGCACGACGGCATCGAGGTCTGGTTCGACCAGGGCGTCATCGCCCTACCGGACAGCGGCCACCCGACCGGCGGTGGCATCATCGCCGCCCTCGGTCTGGAACGAACGGACCTCGCCGCCGACGTACGGGTCGCCTCACCCGGCACGCCACGGCTCCTCGTCCCCGTACGGGATCGCCGGACGCTGCTGTCCATACAGCCCGACCACGATCGGCTGGCAGCCGAGTGTCGGCGACTCGCTTACCTCGGCTGCTTCGTCTACGCGCTGTCGCCGCCCACGAGAACGGGCATCGCCCGGATGTTCGCCCCGGCGATCGGCGTCGACGAGGACATCGCCAACGCCAACAGTGTCGGCTGCCTCGCCGCACACCTGCTCGACACCACCGGCAACGGCGAAATCGACATCCACCAGGGCGACGGGCTCCAGAGCCCATCATCGGTGTACGCCAGCGCGACGAACGCCGCAGACGGCATCGTCGCCAGAATCGGCGGAGTGGTCGGTCTCAGCGCACCGCATGGTCCTTAGCAGCACGGCGTTCGCGGCGGCTCGGCCGGGCGGATGGTGGCGTTGTAGGAGTTCTTCGCGGCGACCACGGCGACCTGGACGTGCTCGGCGTCGACGCCGCATCGTCGAT
This sequence comes from Micromonospora sp. WMMD967, assembly GCF_029626165.1. Taxonomy (NCBI): domain Bacteria; kingdom Bacillati; phylum Actinomycetota; class Actinomycetes; order Micromonosporales; family Micromonosporaceae; genus Micromonospora; species Micromonospora sp. WMMD967. The sequence continues at coordinate 4,010,188 of NZ_JARUBK010000001.1, read as the reverse complement.
CTCCGGTGATTCGTGGCCCGGGCTGGAAGGACCAACCGCGGAGCCGCGGACCGCTGCATCGGCTATACAGTTCTGCCGTGTCTGTAGGTGTACCGAAACGCGGCGCGGTGGTGCGCGGAGTCATCTCAGAGATCCATAATTTCGGCGTCTTCGTACGCCTCGAAGGGGAGTCGGCCACTTCGCGCGGCACGGGGTTCATTCGAATCCCGGAGCTGACCTGGGATTACTTCTCGCATCCCGAAGATGTGGTGCACGCGGGCGAGCAGATCTGCGCCGAGGTGCTCGACTGCGATGAGACTCGTGGACAGGTGCAGCTGTCGTTGAAGGCGTTGCAGGAGGATCCGCTGGTCCAGTTCGCGGACCGGGTTGGTGAGGTTCTGTCCGGGCCGATCGTCAAAGTGGTGCCGATCGGTGCTTTTGTCCGCGTCGTGCCGGGCATCGCTGGTCTGCTTCACGAGTCGGTTCTGACCCGGGCGCCCGCAATCGGAGAGATCGTCACCGTCACTGTCGTCGAGGTGGACCGGCCGGGGCGCCGAGTGCGGCTGGAGCCCGCGTTGACGCGTTGATCGGTGACGCACATGCGCGACCCGACACCGTCGACATCAGCGCCCTCCACTGTCGACGAGAAGTCCCAGGTCCCAGCCGCTGGCCTGGCACGCCCGCTTGTGCGCCCTTGTCCCCGGTACGGTGTGCCGGTGGAAACCTTGGCCCAGATACGTTCCGGAGCCACGATCGAGCGGTTGCTCTGCCACCCAAGGCTGCCGTTGATTGCCGGTTGGGATGCCGAACGGCCGACGATCCGGATCTGGGAGTTCGCGGCCGGGCAGCTGCGTGAGATTGGCGGTGTGGGTGCCGATTCGGCCGGCTACAACGCCGACGGCGATGACCGGTTCCAACGGACACCCTCCGCCGCCTGGCATCCGAGTGAGCCGCAGTTGGTGGTAGCGGACGGCAACGTCACCACCCACTGGACCCCTTCGGGTATCACCGCGATCGGTGGGCTGCCACCGGCCGAGTACCCACGGGACGTGGCGTTCAGTCCGGACGGTCAAAGGCTCTGGTTGTCACCAAGCGGCGGAGAGAACGGCTGGGAGTCGTCCATCACGCTCGACCTCATCTCCGGCGCGACCGCCACCGGCCCACAGTGGGACACCGGAGTCGCGGTGTATCCGGGCGGCGGCCTCGTGGCCACCCTGCAGAGCGACCAAGCTGCCACACTGGTGCTGTTCTCCCGGGACACCGAGCCGGTGTTGCGGCCGATGCGGCGGGCGTTGATCCTCGACTGCGACGGTTACGAGACACCTGTCTTCAGCCCGGACGGGCGGCACTTCGCGGTACGGGGCAACGCGTACGACAACTCGCTGGAGGTGTTCGAGTTCCCCTCGCTGCGCCGCGTCCTCGTCCTGACCCTCGGAGACCCCAGCCCGGGGTACCCGTACCCGCAGGAGTGGCTGGACAGCATGAACGCCTGGTCGCGCCACAACGTCGCGTTCGGGCCATCTCCGGGTGCTCTCTGCTTCGGTACGCCGAAAGGCGTCGTCATCGAGGTCGAGATCGACGGGGAACAGGTGACCGAGCACGAGGTGCTGGCAGGATCTGGGGTGACCGCTCTGACGGCCAGCGCCACCGGCGAACTGGTCGTCGCCGGCCACGACGGCACGCTACTGGTGCTGTCGGGGGGACGGGCCGCCCCGGCTCAGGCATCGACGGCCGCGGTAACCGAGTTCCTTGCCGGCACATCCGAGGCTCCGACCACCAACATGGACCACCTTGATCTCACCGACGGCAACCAGACCTGGCAGCCCGGCGAACTGGATACAGTCACCGACACGTCGGACAGCGACCCGTCGTGGCTGAAGATCCAGGCCGCCATGAACAGGCTCGCCTGACCCCGATCGCACAGTTGCAGCCTGGGGAGCCAGGCCCGTGGCTGCACGGCAGGGGATTCGGGACCGGCACGAGGGCCATAAGATTCACTTCTATGGTTCGCACCACGCCTCCGCGTCCCATGGACATCACCGCGCTCTTCCCCGAACTGCGGGAACATTCCCGTACGGCTACCCGCCTGCATCCCCGCCGCGGCGCTCCAACCGTCGCGGACAGCTCGGTCGGCGGGCCGCTGCTGTGGCCGGCCGACGAGGTGTGGCCGGTCTGCGACGACGCCGGGGCGCACGAGCCGTACAACCTGACCACCCCGGCGGCCCTGCGCCGCAGACGGCAGATCCTCGCGAGCGCGGAAACCCGGGGGCGGTTGCCGGGCGGGGACTTCTTGACAGCGGAAGAGCGGGGCGAACTCGACGCGGCCGACGCTCTGGACCTGGACGACCTGATCGAGGATCCGATCCCGTTGGTCCCGGTCGCCCAGCTGTACCGACGAGACATCCCGGACTACGCCGGCCCGGACGGCAGCGATGTGCTTCAGGTGCTGTGGTGCCCGGTGGACCATTCGGACCGGCACTACAGCCCTCGCGTCTTCCTCCACTGGCGCGACAGTTCCGCCGTGGGTCCACTGCTCGAAGCGGCCCCCGAGCCACCGGTGATCAGCGACATGTACCTGCCGGTTCCGTGCGTGGTGCACCCCGAGCAGGTCCGCGAGTACCAGTACGCCGACCTGCTCCCCGACGACCTGTGCGAGCGAATCGACGCCTGGGATGACGACGAGGACGAGAGCCGTCCCCACTATCAGAGCGACCTGTCGCTGGCACCGGGATGGAAGGTCGGCGGATACGCGAACTGGTCACTCACTGACCCGTATCCGATGGACTGTGCGGTCTGCGGCACCACGATGACCTTGATTTTCACGGCGGGCTCAAGCGACTGGAACGGCATGAACTGCAGCTGGCGCCCTTCCGAGGAGGATCCGGCCGCGTCGCCGGACACCGCCGATGTGCAGATCGGGCGCGGCTACTCCCTGTACACCTTCCAGTGCCCCGAATCATTCGAGCATCCCCCGGCCACCGCCATGCAGTGACGCGGCTCGGAAGCAGCCGCCACCGCGATCGGGGCTAGATGGGCTCTCCGGCCACGCCGCTGAATCCGACGAGGCCGTTGTCCTTGGCCAGGGACAGAATCTCTGGCAGATAGTCGAGTTGGCGGACAGACAGCGTCAGAAGCACGTACTTCAGTGCGTCGTCCGGACTGTCCTCCAGGTCGAACGTCGAGGGCTCCAGTACGTCCTCGATGTCGACCCAGCGAGCAAGCAGCCCGTCCCGGAACCGTTTCACACCCGGGTCTGGCGCCAGGTCGCTGGTGTCACCCTCAGCGAGCCGGTCGAAGATGTCGGCAGGATCACCCGTGCCGCGCTTCCAGAAACCAAAGTCGCTACTCACAGCGGCATCCTAGGAGTGGTTGTCGTGTCTGCCCAGGCGAGCACGGCGGCAGACGCGGACAGCCGCCGTAGGTCGACCGGCTCCAGATCACCGCCGGCAGGTCCGGCACGCCCGCCTAAGGCCTGTTTCATAAGGGCGGTCGAGCCGAGGCGGAGTCCGGGCGGCGATCCGGCAAGGCGCGGTTTCGTCCGGATACCGGTGTTGTATCCGGACGAAACCGCAACGCCGCCGGGCGTCGTCCGGGCCCGCCGCAGGCCGGCCAGTCCTTATGAAACAGGCCTTAGCGCTCCTGTCCCGGTACGGTGGGCCGGTGGAACCCTTGTGGCGACGCCGTGCTCCAGGGCCCACGATGGAGTGGTTGCTCTGCCACCCCAGGCTGCCGATGATCGCCGGCTGGGACACCGGACGCCCAGCGCCGCCGATGCCGACCGGCCATGCGACGCTCAAGCTCCGCGACCAACGGGCCACGCCCCGTGACCCCCCGCCATAGCCGCTCAATTCCTGGCATGACAGCACGGCACCCTCAACTCCAGACCCCTTGTGCCCGGAGGAACGACGACCATGGACAACGCATCTCAGCTCATCCAGGAGCGCAGTGCCCCGCCAGCCACGCTGGTGATCTTCGGTGCCTCCGGTGATCTGACCCGGCGCAAGCTGCTGCCCGCAGTCGAGAGCCTGGCGCGACACGAACGGCTCCCGGACCAGTTCGCGCTGGTCGGGGTCGCGCGCACGCCGATGACCAACGAGCAGTTCGCCGACAGCGCCCTCGGCGAACGCACCCTCGCCAGCAAGCGCCAACTCCAGGGCAGTGTGCGGTACGTGGCCGGCGGCTACGACGACCCGGAGACCTACAAGCGGCTCGTGGAAACCCTCGACGAGCTGGACGCACAGCGGGGGACGTCCGGCAACCGGCTGTTCTACCTGTCCACGCCGGCCGGGGCCTTCGAGCCGGTGATCAACGGACTGGCCGGTGTCGGGCTCAACCACCCCCGGGAAGGCTCCTTCTCCCGCCTGGTCATCGAGAAGCCGTACGGGCGCGACCTCGTCACGGCCCGCGAGCTCGACGGCGTCGTGCACAGCGCGTTCGACGAGAGCCAGGTCTTCCGTATCGATCACTATCTGGGCAAGGACACCGTCCAGAACGTGCTGGCGCTGCGCTTCGCGAACTCGATCTTCCAGCCCATCTGGGACCGCTCCTGGGTCGACCACGTACAGATCACCGTCGCCGAGACCCTCGGCGTCGGCAGCCGCGGCGGCTTCTACGAGGAGGCCGGCGCGATGCGGGACATCGTGCAGAACCACGTGCTCCAGGTGCTCGCGCTGGCACTGATGGAGCCACCGGCCTCCTTCGAGGCCGAGGGCCTGCGCAACGAGAAGGTGAAGCTGCTGCAGGCGATCCGGCTCCCCACCGACCGGGACATCGCCGAGGCCGCGGTCCGGGGACAGTACACCCGGGGCGGCACCCGCGAGGACCTGATGGCCGGCTACCGCGAGGAGCCCGGCGTCGATCCCCTGTCGCGGACCGAGACCTACGCGGCCATGCGGCTCAACGTGGACAACTGGCGCTGGGCCGGGGTGCCGTTCTACGTCCGCACCGGCAAGCGCCTGCCGGCCCGACTCACCGAGGTGGCACTGCAGTTCCAGCGCCCGCCGCACCTGCCGATCCCGACCGACCAGCTCACCGGCCTCGACGCCGACGCGCTGATCCTGCGGATCCAGCCGAACGAGGGCATCTCGCTGCGCTTCGGCGCCAAGGTGCCGGGCCACTCCTTCCGGGTCCGCACCGCCACGATGGAGTTCTCCTACGACCAGACGTTCGTCGAGGAGTCCCCGGAGGCGTACGAGCGTCTGCTCCTGGACGCGCTGATCGGTGACGCGTCGCTGTTCATCCGCAGCGACGAGGTGCAGCAGTGCTGGCGGATCGTCGACCCGATCATCGACAACTGGGCGAAGGACCACTCACCGATCCCCACCTACGAGGCCGCCTCCTGGGGCCCGACCGACGCCGACCGGCTCATCGGCCGCAACGGCCGCAAGTGGCGCAACTCCGCGTGACCCTGCCACACCGCGGCTGATCGCACTGCTGAGGCTTGGTTGCCAGTGGAAACGCGGTCAACCAAAGCCCGCGATCGACGGCATCGTCCCGTGACGCCGTCGCCCAGGTTGAGGTCGCCGATGGGCCGCCGGTGCGCAGTGCGCATCGGCGGCCCACCGTCTCAGCCGTTGTCGATCAGGCTGGCGATCTCGTTGTAGATCAGGTGCGCCTTCGCGCCCTGGTTCGACGGACAACCGCCGAGGTGGTGCAGGGCGATCACACGGTGGCTGGCGTTCAGCACTGGTGAACCCGAGTTGCCGCCGGAGGTGTCACAGCTGTAACTGATGTTGTAGGTGTTGTAGTTCGCGTTGCGGACGGCGCAGGTCGCGCCGTTCTGGGTGTCCTCGAAGATCGACAGCCGCTTCGCGGTGCCATCGCCGTGCCCGGGGATGTAGATCCGGGTGCCGTTGCTGGTGGCGGCAGTTGCCAGGTACAGCGTGCCGAATCCCTGGATGGCGGCGAAGTTGTTCACCGAGAACAGGGCGTAGTCCAACTGGCTGGAGCCGCCGCTGCTCACCCTGTAGAGGGTGGCACCGCTGACCTTGGTGCCGGCACCGGGATTCCCGCCGCCGCAGGTGGCGCACTGGTAGTTGAACTGCATCTCGCTGCCGCTCACGGCGGACTGCGTCTCGAAGCAGTGCTTGTTCGTCAGCATCCGGTTGGTGTTGCCGACCCGCCAGGTGGTGCACAGTCCGCCGCCGCTGATCAGCAACCGCGCCACCGCCCTGCCTCGGGCGTACTCGGTGGGGTGGCTGTTCTGGTAGCAGACCACGTCCCGGCGGGCGTCGGTGCTGCACACGGACTGGGTCGAGAAGTTGTGCGCGGCGATCTCGCTGCGGTCGTATCCGCGCCAGAACCGGTCGATGGTGGCGGCGCTGCCACGTGCGGAGCGGCTGCTGTGCAGTGTCACCACCGCGGTGTCGCCCTCCACCGACATCGCCCAGAAACCCGGCTGCCCGTCGGTGGTGTAGTCCGAACCGGTCGCCCGGTTCAGGTGGCGGTCGTACCGGTAGCTCTCCTTGCCGTCGCGGCTCGACACGGTGACGTAGTCGCCTTCGGCCAGTCGCAGCGCGCTGAAGTGAACCTTGACGTAGGTGGCGCCCGGGTGCTGGATGATCTGCGTCCCGCCGTTGGGGGCGTAGGACAGGGAGCTGTCGAGGGTACGGAGTTCACCGACCGTGGTCACCCCCTCTGCCGAGAACTGGTTCGATTCCGGTGCCCGCTGGGATTGTGGCGCGACAGGGGCGACCGGGTACGCCTCGGCGGCGGGTACCGACAGGAGGCTCAGCCCGAGTGTGCAGGCAGCGAGCGCGACTGCGCCCGTTCGGAGGCGGCGCGGGGCATGTTTCATCTGTCGCTCCCTCTCAGGAATCAGCACCGAGACGTGCCTTCGGTCTTCATACCTGAGATCACGCAAGACATGTAATCTCATCTATGTCATAGCGGTAGGTCGCGCAGCTCGCTCTGTCTACCGGACCGCGCGCAGCTCGTCGAGGACCTGTATGGCCTGGGCGCGGACCTGCGCCGGGCAGCCCCAGTAGTCGTAGATGCCACCGCGGTCGCTGTTCTGACCACAGATGACGAACACGCCGGTGCCCAGCCGGCGTTTGAACTCGGTGGCCAGCCATCCGACGAACCCGCTGTTGTCCACGTCGGGCGGGAAGTGGAACGAGAACACCGCGAAGCGCTCACCGTCGGTCGCGCCGCCCGGCGCCAGCCAGGACCACCGGTCCTCGTCGCGCACGACGGCCAGCAGGTCGGCCGTCAAGGTCGGTGGCTGACTCAGTGGCGCCTCGAAGAACGACCACTCACCATCGAACATGACCAGTTCCGCGGCCACGATGACCCGGCGAAGACGCTGCTCGGTCTCGTCATGGGACTCCTGGCTGATGCTCACCATGCGACGATCTTGCCCGATGACGCCGGCCACCGCAGTCGCCCTCGACACACCGCCCGGAGCTGGGTCGCCGCTGGTGACGACCTACGGGCTGGCTTGTCCGATCATGGCCTCGCCCCGCTCAATACCCGAGACCGGCCGGACCGGCGTGCTGCGGCACCGCCGTCCGCGCGGGCGAGCGGCGAGCCAGGAGACATCCGGCCACCGCGGCGGTGAGGCCGGCGAGCCCGGCCGCCGCGAAACCGCCTGCCGGCGCGGTGAGGTCGATCGCCACGCCGACGAGCGGGGCTCCGAGCGCGAAGCCGGCGCTCTGTGCCGACGACTGCAGACCGATGACCTCACCTCGCACAGCGGGTGGCGCCAGCCGGCTCACCGCGTCGGCCACCCTGGCAAGGGTCGGCGCGGTGAGTAGGCCGCTGCCGACAACGGCCACACACAGCCAGGGCCAGTCGTGGGCCAGCCCGGCGGGAATCGTCACGAGCCCGAGCAGGCCGAGCAGCAACCAGGTGGGCAATGGTCGGGTCAGCACGCCGTAGATCAGGCCGCCGATGACGGACGACACGCCGAACACCACGACGACGACGGCGGCCCAGGACACCTGACCTGCCTCCCGCAACGTGGCGACGATGGCGAGGTCGACGCCACTGAGCAGGGTCGTCGTCCCGAATGCCATGAGCAACGCGGCGATCATCGTGCCCCTCAGCCACTGCCTCCGTCGCGGGCGTTCCGCCGCCGCGGCGTCCGCCTCCTCCTCGGCGTGCAGGGGCGGGTTGAGCACGGCGATGCCGACACCGCCGGCGAAGATGGCGGCGCCGACCCCCCACGCCACCACCTCGGGAGACACCGTGGCCGCGCCGAGAATCACCACCGCCGGCCCCACGATGTACGACAGCTCGCCCTGCACCGATTCCAGCGCGAACGCGGCCCGGCGCTGCTCCGGCGTCGTCATCGCGGCGATCGCCTGTCTGCTCAGCGCCTGGGCCGGCACCATCAGCAGGCCCGCCACAAAGCTGGCGACCAGCAGGAGCCCGTACGACAGGACCGGCACGCTCAGCCAGAACACGGCCTGCACGGTGACGGTCACCAGCAGGACGAGGCGCAGACCCCGCGAGTCGATCATGCGACCGAGCAGCGGCCCGCCCAGCGCCACTCCGGCCGTCAGGGCCGCCGCCACACCACCCGCCGCCGCGTAGTTCAACTTCAGGCCGAGGACGACGAAGAGGGTCAGCGCCATCACATCCGCCGTTATCGCGGTGCGGGCGATCAGCGAGACGCCCAGCAGCGGCGCCATCCCTGGCACCGCGAGCACCTGCCGGTATCCGGTCACCCAGATGACGCTAATTCCGCTAGCGCCCCATAAGAAGACGCCATCTTCTTCAGGCCGGCATAATGAATGCTTATGGCAAGGGACCTGGAAACGGCCCTCCTACGGTCGTTCGTCGCCGCCGTGCGGGAGGGCAGCATCAGCCGCGCCGCGACCGCCCTCGGGCACAGCCAACCCGGTCTCAGCCAGCAGCTACGCAAGCTCGAGAGCACCGTCGGCCGTCCGCTGCTGCACCGGTCGTCGTCCGGTGTCTCGCCGACCCGGGCGGGCGAAGAACTCCTGCCGTACGCCGAACGCATCCTTTCGCTCGCCGCCCAGGCACTCGCCGAAACCGGCGGCGCGCTCACCGGCCACTGCGGCGTCGGGCTGCTCGAAGACCTCGCCGCGTCCCACCTCCCGCAGGCCCTCGCCGACCTTGCCCGCCTACATCCGGGCGCGACGCTGGAGGTGCTCAGCTGTTCCAACGCCGCCATGCGGGAGGCCTACGACGCGGGCCGCGTACAACTCGTGCTCGACGCGGTTCCGGACATTCCCGGGCCACCACGCTGGACGGTGCGCGCCCCGCTGGTCTGGGCGACCGGTCAGGGTGTGGACGTGGCCGCCGATCCACTGCCGGTGGTGCTGTTCTCCAACCCGTGCTCCTGGCGTACGTCCGTACTGGACACACTCGAACGCGCCGGCCGACGGTGGCGGGTGGCCTTCGAGAGCAACAGCCTGGTCGGGGTGCTGGCCGCGGTACGCGCCGGGCTCGGCGTCGCGGCGCTCATGCCCGCGAACCTCGAACCGGGCATGATCTGCCGCGATGCGGGTGCCCTGCCCGTCCTGCCGGATGTCGAGTTCGGTCTCGCCCGGCACCCCCGGACCGAGGGTGATCCGCTGGTCGACGCGGTGGAGACGGCGCTGCGTCGCATCGTCTGAGCACGTGGCGACAGTGCCGTCAGCGGCTGAGGGGTCGTAGGGTTCCGGTATGGCACAACGACTCGTCAGCGTGTGGCAACCGTTCTTTCTGTCCAGCGAGAGTCGCGGCGCTGCCGTCGATGCCGCGACCGAGTTGGAAGAACTCGGCTATTCACGGATCTGGTTCTCCGGCGGCTTCGGCGAGAACGTCGCCCCGCGCTTCCGGGAGATCCTGGACGGCACGACGACCATCGGGGTCGCGTCCGGCATCGTGAGCATCTGGCACTCGTCGCCCCCCGAGGTGGCGGCGTTCGTCCAGGACGCGCAGCTGGCGCATCCCGGCCGGTTCCTGCTCGGTCTCGGCGCCAGCCACGCGGTGCTGGTGGAGGGCAGCGGCACCGACTATCGCAAGCCGTACTCAAGAATGGTGACCTACCTGGACGGCCTCGACGCGGCCGGAGTTCCGCCCGAGCGACGGATCCTGGCCGCACTGGGCCCGCGGATGCTCGACCTCTCCCGCGACCGTTCCGCCGGAGCACACCCGTACTTCGTCCCGGCCGAGCACACCGTCGAGGCCCGGGCGGCAATCGGCCCCGACCGGCTGCTCGCCCCCGAGGTCGCGGTGGTCCTGGACGCCGACGCCACCACCGCGCGCGCCACCGCCCGGCAGTACACGAACCTCTACCTCGCGCTGCCGAACTACACCAACAACCTGCGGCGATTCGGCTGGACCGACGAGGACTTCGCCGGCGGCGGCAGCGACCGCCTCATCGACGCCCTGATCCCCTGGGGCACCGTCGAGAAGGTGGCTGCCGGGCTGGAGAAGCACTACCAGGCCGGCGCGGACGAGGTGGCGATCCAGGTGCTCAACGGCGGCGACGCCACGACGTTCCCCGCCGACGCGTTCCGCGCTCTCGCCGCGGCCCTGATCTGACTCCTGAACAACCCACGTCCGCCGGGTGCCTTCAGTCCTGCCAGCGGTAGAGGTCGCGCAGCAGGGAAATCTCGGCACCGTGGTGGATCAGCTCCCTGTTGACGTGCAGGACGATGCCCTCCAGGGGAAACCGCTCGGGACCATTCCTGGGCGGGTTCTCCACGTCATCGTCCGAGAGTTGGCGGACCCCCGCGTTCCATCTGCCGTACATCTCGTCGAGCTGTTTCAGCGCCTCGGCAGCGGTCCCCGCGTAGGGAAACGTCTGCGAGTCGACGTCCTGGCCGCCGAAGTGCCACCCGACCCGATAACCCAGGCAGGAGACGACGATGTGCGCGAGCCGCCAGGCAATCGTGGTCACCGGTGCCGGCACCGGAGCAGGGGACGCGACGTCCATCGTCCAGTCGCCCGAACCTACCGACATCGCTGCTGGCGACGTGCCACGTGGGCGGATGCTCCAGCAGCCGCGCACCGGCTCCCAGAAGTACTCCTCATCGGTAAGGCCCTGCAACCGCGGCCACAGATTTTTGTGCCAGTGCCGGTCCATCTGGTCCGCGAGTCGCTCGCTTCGTGTCACTGCCGCACGGTACACACAAACCAGCTCTGGCTGCCGACCCTCGTGGACGCCGTCGGCGGCAGGACAGCTCGACCGACGACAGGACGGCTCCTGATGGCCATCGGCAATAGCTGCCCGAGAGTGAATCGGCGACGAATCAGGGGCGCTTCCCGCTGAGACCAACGCCCGTACCGCTTCATTGCCAGGCCCAGCACCCTCGATGTCCTGGCCAAGCCTGTTGAACCATCACCTCCCAGGATCGGCCGAACCGGCATGCAATTCCGTTTGATGTCTTCGAGGAGTGGCAGCACCTGTTTTGTGACAGGTGGAGCCGCGGTTGACGTGGCTTCGGCCACGAGAGTGCCGGGCAACGTTCGCAACACTTCATAATGGTTGTTCGTGGCGTCGCGAACCGCCCTGGCGCCGGCAGCGGAGCGTACATGGGCACCACGGGGAACACCGAGCGCGGCGACCAGACTGACATGCGCGAGGCGGCCGAGGATGCCGGCCGCCGCCTGAGCGAGCACCTGGGCGGGGCGACCATCGAAAAAATGCGCGAGATGCCCGTCGAGTGCCTCGTGGACGCGGCGGGCGAGTTCGATGCGCACTGGGCAACCCTCCGTCGACGGTCACGTGCTCGAGCAATCGCCGGCGGAGACCTACGCGTCCGGGAAGCAACTGGACGTGCCGACCCTGGTCGGCAGCAACGCGGACGAGGCCTCGCTCGCGCTGGCCAGCCCACCGGACACTGACGTCGACGAGTACCAGGCGTCCGCACGCGAAACATACGGTGAGGAAGCGGATCCGTTCCTCGATCTGTATCCAGGGGACACCGCGGAGCAGGTTCTGGAGTCGCGCCTGCAGGCCGAGACCGACAAGATCATGCCCCGTGCCATGCGGCGCTGGGCTCAGTTGCAGACGCAGACGGGCGATTCGGACGCCTACCTCTACTTCTTCTCACACACCCCTCCCGAGAAGGGTCTTGAGGAGTACGGCGCCTACCACGGCGCCGAGGTCGCGTACGCATACGACAAGACGAAGGGCGGTGGGGGTCCCTCGTCTGGAATCGGCCCGTTCGGGTATGCGCGGCTGGCCAGCGCTTCGCTCCGAGGCCTGTCCCAGCCTGCGAGGTAGGAATGCCGGAATCATCGCCGCGCCGTGCACAGGGTGAGTGCCACCCGCCCGGTGACGTCGTTGAGTTGCGGGTGCACGGCGTGATGGGTGCTGACGCGGATGACATCCTGGATCGGCCGCATGTGCAGCGGGTCGCCGGCGACAGCAAGGGCGGCTTCTACCGGCCCCGCAGAGGCTACGGTGACTCCCGAGGCGCTTGCGGCGTGGTGTTGGAGACCTACCGGTGGAGCGATCTTCGCAGCGGGGCCGCCGCGAGGACGCTGTCGCTGGTGTTGCTGTTGCCGTTCATGGCATGCAACGTGGCGGCCTGGATGCGGCCGAGGGCGAAGGTCAGCGGCGGTGTGGTCTGGGTGGGATGCAGGCTGGTCGGCCTGAGCCTCACGGCCCTGTACGTCCTGTCCTTCGTCGGCGTGGCGTTGGACCTGCTCGCCTGCAAGTGCATGTCCCTGGGTAGTTGCCTCGGCGGCCGGACCTGGCTGTCCTGGCTCGGTGGTCAACCGGTCGGACTACGCATCGCGCTGTTGTCGCTGGTGCCCGTCGCCGCGATCTGGCTGTTGTGGCTGGTGGGCTCCCGGTGCCCTCGCTGGTATGCCAACTTCATCCCACCTACGGGTGAGCCGGCCGACACGGCTCTGGGTGCGATCGGGACACGTTACGCCGCCCCGGGAGTGGTGCGACTTCGCTCCATCCATGTGGCGACCGGTCTCGCCGTGCTCGATCTCAGCTTGATCGCGACGTTGTGGGTCGCGCGGGGACCGAGCCTCCTCGACGTTCTGCTCACCTTTGGCGCCGCGCTCACCCTTGTCGTCACTGTCGTACTGGTGTGCGTACCCTCCGTTATCGACGCCGTAGCCGGCACCCCCGTGGTCGATGTGATGGTCCATACGCTGCGGTCGACCGCCGTGGTGGTGACGATCGCCGTCATCGGGCGGGTCGCGTTCGACCGCGGCGGGTGGCCCGCCGAAAACGGACTGCCCGGCCACGAGGTCGCGGTCGTCCTGCTGTTCGGGACGCAAGGCGTCCTGCTCGTGCTGCTCGGGATCGCCGCCCTGGTGGGTCGGGACGGCAGCCTCAGGAGGCTGCGATGGTCGGGTGCGCCGCTGTTCGCGTGTCTGGCGGTGGGACTGGCGGTCAGCTTCGCCACCGAATTCAACTACCGCGTATCGGACTACCTCGACCGAGACCTGCCCACCCCCGACGTGCTGCCCACCAGCCCTGTTCTGCCGTACAAATGGACGATGTTCGGGTTTTTCGTCTCGGTCATCGGCGCAGCGGTCGCGGGTGCGGTGATGGTGCTGTTCAGCCGGAGGAACCGACGGCGGACAGCGGACGACATCGTCGCGCACGACTTTCCTGACGCAGATTCCGGGACGGCCCGACGTCGGGCACAAGTGCGCGACGCCATCGCCCGGGCGCAGTTCACGGAACGACTGTGTCCGCTCGGATTGACCTACTGCTGCCTCGTCGCGCTGAGCCTGGGTTTCACCGCTCTGGCCCTGGACGAGCTGCAGCCCAGTGTCGCCGTGGAGGGCCTGGTCAGCCTGCCGTCCGATTTCGTCAGCGCGGGCACCCAATTGGGAAGCTACCTCATGGCGTTGCTGTTTCTCGGCCTGTTCCTCGGAGGGCTTTTGGCCAACCGCACGACCACTTTTCGTCGCTATATCGGTACGCTCTGGGACCTCGGGATGTTCTGGCCGCGCGCCGCTCACCCCTTCGCCCCACCGTGTTACGCCGAGCGCGCCGTGCCCGAACTCGCGTCCCGTATCAGCATGCTGGTCCGGGAAGGAAGGTACGTGTTGATAGCGGCGCACAGCCACGGGTCGGTGCTCGCTCTGGCGAGCGTCCTGCAACTGGAGCCGTCCGAGCTCTCCAAGGTTGCCCTGCTGACGCACGGTTCACCGCTGAGACGCCTCTACAGCACGCTGTTCCCGGCGTACGTGGGCAGGGATGTGCTGAGCGAGGCCGGCCGCCGGCTGGGCTGGCGCTGGGTGAACCTGTGGCGTGACACCGATCCCATCGGCGGTTGGATCTTCACGTCCGCACCCGGGGCAGACGACGCGCTGCGGCAACGGTCCGAGGTGGACCGCCGGCTTCGGGATCCGCAGGATCTCGAAGCCCGAGGCCGCGACACGGTATGGCCCCCGATCTGCGGTCATCAGCCGTGCACGACGGACGAGCGATACGAGGCGGCGGTCTGCGAGTTGTCCGAGCGACTCCGGAGGTCTCGCCCTATCTCGACCACCGCCACGCCGTGATCTGACCCGACCCGAGCCACCGTTGTCATCGCATTTCGTCACACCCGCCCGAGAGCAACCGGACAGCGCAGAGCACCACACCGCCCCGTGGCGTCCGCACTAGGCTTCCGCCTGGTCGAACACGCGAACAACACGAGCACTGATCCTGCCGAGGGCGGCGGCATCAGCTGTGCCCAGACTCTCGAAGAGAACGTCTCGAATTTCTGCTCGTTGTGCGCGGAGCACGCGCACCAGCTCGTCCCGAACGTGATGACCCGCCGCCCCCGGAGCAGACCCTCCACCGAGCGGCACGCAGCGCATGCAGCCCATCCGGTAGTGACGCCATGTCATCACCGCACGTGACGCGGTGTCACTGGTCGCGGCCGGTTGCTGACGCACACTGGGTGGTGGCCGCTGGGAGCGCGCGTTTCACCGAGACGACGCGGAGATGGTTGCGCCCGCACAACGTGGCGACGTCCAGCGGCGCGTTGCCCAACGCGTCCTGATAACAGGTCGGCTCAGGAGGCCTGTGACACTGAGTGACGCATCAACGAGACCGCACCACCGTGGCGTGAGATCCACCCACCGACTCATGGAGGACACATGGCAGTGAGAGTGACCGACGCCCCCGAGGCCAAGCGATATGAGGCCCGCGTCGACGGAGAGTCCACAATCGCAGGCGTCGCGCAGTACATCCGTACCACCGAACTCGTCGCGTTCGTGCACACCGAGGTCTCGCCGGAGTACGAGGGCAGGGGCGTCGGGGCTGCACTGGCCCGCACCGCCCTCGACGAGGCGCGCGCCGCGCACCTGCTGGTCCTGGCCACCTGCCCATTCATTGCGGGTTGGATCGCCAGGCACCCCGAGTATCAGGACCTGGTGTACCAGGCCCACAGCAGGGTCAGTGACTGAACGCCCGAGCATGGCGACGACGGAGGCCGCGATGAGCAGCGCAACCGAAAAGAAGACGTACGAAGGCCAGAGGATCACTGTCACGTTCGAGGCGAGGAGTTGCCGGCACGCCGCCGAGTGCGTCCGCGGCTTGCCGGAGGTCTTCGCCCCGGGCCAGCGCCCGTGGATTCGGCCCGACGGCGCCGAGGCCGAGCGCCTGGCCGAAGTGGTGCGGCGCTGCCCCTCGGGGGCACTGCAGTACGAACTCGTGGACGGCGGGGCCGAGACCCGGACCGTACCCGGATCAGGCGCAACCGCGTAGGGCGGCTGGACGCCTTCGACGACGCTGTATCCACCAACGGAGCCCGGAAGTCGTCACCGCCGGTCTATCCTCATCCCGGAGTCAGGCCAGCGACGGGACGACAACCTATCCATGTCCCTGACCGACATCGAGGTGTGAGATGCGGTATCTGAATCCGGTCGCAGTGCAGCGCGTCGAGGGCCTCGCCGTCGCGACTCTCGCCGTCGTCGTGACCGTCACCGCCGGGTACCCGTGGTGGTCGCTGCTCGCCCTCTTCCTCGTCTTCGACCTGTCCATGCTCGGCTACCTGCGCGGGCCACGCCTCGGGGCCTTCTGCTACAACCTGGCGCACTCCTACACGCTGCCGGCTGTGCTGGGCGTGGTAGCCGTGGCCGCGGCAGGGTTCGGCGAACCGATCGGTTGGCTCGGCGTTCTAGCCCTTGCCTGGGGGTTCCACATCGCCGTCGATCGCGGTCTCGGCTACGGCCTCAAGACCGCCGAAGGATTCGAACACACCCACCTCGGCCTGATCGGCAAGGCCAGAAGGCCTGACCCACGGTGAGGGACTTCCAGGATCAGGAGCCGGACGGGTTCCGGGAGGGCGAATCCAGCGCCGACAGGGAACTCCGGGCCTCCTCGGCGAGGTTCCTGTTGCCCAGCCTCTCGTACTCGTTGACCGCCGCCTGGAACGCCTGCACTGCCTCGTCCCGACGGCCCTGAGCGGTAGCGACTGATCCGAGGGCCTGGTGCGCCGCTCCTACCCCGGCACCGTGTCAGATCCGCCGGAAGATCTCCAGCATCGCGCGGAAGTCCTTCTCGGCGTCACGGTGCCGCTCGTCCTGCACCGCGAGCCAGCCACGCTCGTGGAGGCAATATCCGCGGAGGAACTCGTCGTCCAGACGGTCGGCAACGCTGAAGGCCCGCCTCGTCAGGGCAGACGCCTCCGTCGGGCGGCCGGCGAACTTGTGCCCTGCGGCCAACCCCAGGAGCACGTAGCCGTGCAGAGCCGTCTCCGGCGCCGAAAGGAGCGCTGCCGCCCGTTCCAGCATGGGAATGCTGCGCTCCGGACGACGAAGGGTGTTGTAGAGGACGCCCAGGGCGGAACGAACCTCGATCTCCTCCTCGACGGCGTGCGATCGTTGGAACAGTCGTAGGGCCCGGAGCAACTGCCCCTCCGCCTCATCCGAACGGCCGTGCGCCCGCAGCGCCTCACCCAGCCGGCGCGTGGTCTGTGCCAGCTCTCCCGGATCGCCGAGTCGCTCGGCGACCGCGACGGCTTCCTGCGCTGTGGCCAGCTCACGCTCGACCTCACCCGCCAACCCGTAGGAATGCGAGACCCATCGCAATGCCCGCACCCTTCTCCGCTCATCGGCTGCCGCTCGCTCGGCCACCCGCCACAGCTGTAGCCGGTAGACGTGGTCGTCGGCTGCGGTCAGCGGCGGGTGCACCGCCTCCACCAGTGCCCACGCCTGATCGGTGAGCCCCTCCGTAACCGCCGTGCGCAGCACGGCCAGGATGTTGTCGCGTTCATGCGTGACGTCGCCGCCGGATACGGCCACGTCCCGCAGCCAATCCAGCTGCCGGACCAGACAGGCAGCACGGTCGCCGGGCGTCTCCTTCCGCTCAAGCATCTCGGCAGCGAACAACCGCAGGAGGTCGTGCAGCCGATAACTCGACGGTGTCGGCGCCTCGATCAGGAAGGCGTCCACCAACCGGTCCAGGGAATCCTGCACCACCCGCCGATCAAGTCCGCACCGACGAGCCGCCGACTCGACACCGAACAACACACCCGGATGTGCCCCGGCTCGTCGGAACACCAAGCGCTCCACGTCGCTCAACTCGTCGTACGTGGACTGGAAGGTCGACCTGATCGCCCCGCTGCCCAGCCGCAGCTCGTCGAGCCGACGACTCTCGTCCGCCAAGCGGTCGGCGAGGGCGGACGGAGTCCACCCGGGGCGGGCCCGGAGCCGGGATCCGACGATGCGCACCGCAAGCGGGAGCCCCGCGCAGAACTCGACCAGCCGCTGTGCGCCCGAGGGGTCGGCCACGACCCGGTCCGCTCCGACCGTCGCGGTCAACAGTTCCAGTGCCTGCCCGGGCGGTAGCGCGTCGAGGGTCAGAACGGCGGCTCCGGGCAGATCGGCGAGCAGCCGGCGACTCGTGACCACTGTGCGACAACCTGCGCCGGCCGGGATCAGCGGTCGCACCTGCGCCGCGTCGAAGGCGTCGTCGAGCAGGACGAGAAGCCGCCGGTCGGCGACCGCAGACCGGAAGCGTGCGGACAACTCGTCGAGCGTGCCCCGCCGTTCCTCAGCGTCGCGGCCGACCGCCCGCAGCAACCGGATCAACGCTTCCTCAGGTTGCACCGGCGTGGCGCTGGCCCCGCCCAGCGCCACGTACAACTGGCCGTCCGGGAAGTGACCACGGACCCCATGGGCGTACGACAGGGCCAGCGCCGACTTTCCTGTGCCCCCCGCCGCGCAGACGGCGACGACCTGGGCTCCCGCCCCGACCAGCTCCTCGACAGCGGCCAGCTCCGCCTCGCGGCCGACAAGTTGAGGCGCGACCGGAAGTTCACCCGGCGGAGCCGGGTCGTCCGCGGGCGGGGGAACCGGTGCCGCCGGAGGCGGGCTGGTCTGTCCCAGCCGGTGCTGCCACAGGGCGAGACCGACCCCGGTCAGGGTCAGGACGACGACCAGGGGCCAGGCCAGCCATCCGTACGCCGCGACCGGCTCGGGCAGCTCGCCGCCGGTCGCGACATTGACCACGACAGCCAGCACAACTGAGAGCAGACTCGATACCGTCACCAGCAGCAGAGCAACAGGCCGGCGAGGATCGCCGTCTCCGTCCCCGGTGCCACGACGAGGGCCACCACGCCGTCTGATCCCACTCAACCGACAGCCACCCGCGCCGCGTCGAGGAATGCCAGGCGGTTCGCTTCGAGATGGTCCCGGACGCTCTGCCCGTCCGGCAGCCCTTCCCAGACGACGAGGTTGAGATCGAGGAAGTAGGCCCGCGCCGCCTCATGCACCGCGAGCGGGAACGTCAACCTGATCAGCCGCTCCGCAACCCAGACCCGGTTCATCACGGCCTGCGTCGTCACGAGCCACTCGTCGCCGACCGACCAGCTCGTCGGACGGCTGAAGGCGCACCGCTCCGCCTCAGCCGTCACCTCGACGAACCTCTCGAGCTGGGCGAGCCGTTCCGCGCGACGGCTCTCCGCCAGAGCAAGGCCCCGCCGCCGTTCCTCGGCCCGCTCCGCCGAGCGCTGGGTCTGACGCTGCACCCCGAAGGACAGGACACCGCCGAGGGCCACACCACCCAGCGAGACCATCGACACCCAGATATCGCTCGGCATGCAGTCATGATGCCAGCCACGCTGCACGCGGAAGTGCCCTCTCGAAGGGCACAGCCGAGGTGAGGGACCCGCGTCAGCACAGTCACCGACGTCGCCGCCGACAACCCCAGGACGGGATCTTCACCGCCCGACGCGGCACCCGGCTGTCACCCACAACGTCCGCCGTCGGTGACGTGAAGCTCGCGCCCCTCGATTGTCTGGTTGATGCCCGGCCCAGCTCGCCGATGTTAGCGTCGCCAGCGTGACTGAGCAGATCACCGCCAGGCAGTTCCACGATGCCGACGGTGTCGAGGACTGGCGGTCCCTCTACCACCTGGTCTCGGCCCATTTCCGGACCGGTTCGCTGGCCGAAGGCGTCGCGCTCGTCAACGAGATCGGTCAGCTCGCCGGCGAAAGCGAACAGCGGTACCTCAGCATCGACCTGCGCCACACCGGCGTCACAGTGTCCCTGTCTCGGCGCGACATCGAACTGGCCCGGCAGATCTCGGCCGCCGCCAGGGCACTGAACATTCCCGCCGACCCGACCGCCGTGCAGCTCATCAACGTCACCCTCGACGTCCTCGTCACCGCGAAGGTGCTGCCATTCTGGCGGGCGCTGCTCGGTTACCGCGAGATCGGCGACACCTACCTGGGCGACCCGGCACGTCGCGGACCAGGCTTCGGGTTGCAGAAGATGGAAGCGGCGCGTTCACAACGCAACCGCATGCACCTCGACATCGCCGTCCCGCACGATCAAGCCGAGGCCCGCATCGCCGCCGCCTTGGCCGCGGGCGGCCGCCTCGTCTCCGAGGCGCACGCGCCGATGTGGTGGGTTCTGGCTGATGCCGAGGGCAACGAGGCGTGCGTCGCAACCTGGGTCGGCCGCGAATAGCGTTGCCCGCGGTTGGAGCGGTCCTCTGCGTAGGGCCGGGATTCGGGGCGTACTCCTGATGTTTTGCGCACCGTGTCAGCGTCTTCGTCATCCTGGCCGTCGTCCTCCCAGCCACAGGCGAACCAGATCTGAAAGTGACCTCGCCCCTCGAGCGTCGGATGCCGGCAGCACGGACACGCGTACGTTCCGCTACCCGCTTCAGCCACCACAGAACGCAGGTTCAACGCCTCGACGTACTGCTCAAACCATCTGTCACGGCTCACGAGCGCGTCTGCGGACGGTCCTTCCTGCTCACCGGAACGCTCGTCCAACCCTGTACCTCTCGTTGTCGATGCACTTCAACTCTCAGGTTCAGCGCAAGAGGGCTCTACCTCAGGGAGATGGTGCCGCCGCTGGTGTTGCCGTGGCGAGTGAGCACGGAGCGTTCTTCCTGCGGCGGCCAACAGTGCCGCTGTAGCGGTATCAACCGTTATATGGGGCACGTCCCCGGCACGGAAACATTGAACCCAAAGTAGGGCGTCAAGGCTACGAGCTACGAGCTATGAGGACACCAGAGCAGTGAGATCGCCGCGAGTGGTCACTCGCCTCCGCACCCGCCGCTCCCGTCGGCACTGTCACCGTCACTCCTGTGACCGTGGCCGGCAACCCACCATCCGTCGGCGTATGGACTGACCCCCGGCCCCTCCAAGCGCTTGACCCGCGCTCGGCGCACCGCCACTATTCCGAGCACGGTAGCGACCAGAGCGGCCAGCACGAACATGACCTCGAACATCTGGTCACGGTACGGCGACCAATCGGGCACTGCAATCGACAACGATGGGCCTGATGCCTTCGGTGTGCAGGAACCACCAGTCGGCTACGAGCTGCGCCAGCAGCAGAGCTGAGCAAAGCTGTCCGAAGCGTCCACCGATTGTCCACGAACGTCCGGCCTTACCCGCGCCTGTCGTCACCCATCCCGAGTGTCAGACGTTGAAGCGGAACGTAGAGCCGCTGTCCGCCACCGGCGTGGACGGCCGCCGGTACCGCCTCTCATTCAGGTCTGACGCTCGGTCCACGCCGACGGACCGGGCGCGGCCCGCTCTACTTGAAGTCAAACGTGTAACTCCAGGCGAGGGCTTGCACAGCCTCTTCCCCGATCTCGGGGTGCGTCTCACGGAATTCGGCGGCGGCCTGCTCTCCCATCGCTTTCAGGTCAAGGGCAGCCCGACTTGCTTCGGACGAATAGAACTCGTCCTCCAGCCGGCGGACTTCTGAGAGGACGCCGACGGCGAGCTCAGGTCCGAACTCGGCTACGAGCGACACCTCATCGCGGTCGGGCCACGGCGTTCGTCCCCATCCAGTCCAGACGACGATGGCGCGGGTCATGATCTCGCTATCCATAGCTACCGCCTCCAGGGGCGCTCAAAGTGCCGGTTCGCGAATTGATCGCAGTGTGTTGCCGCGAAGTCCCATCGCTGGCATCCGCTGTGCTGACTTAGGGCCTGGCTGGCAACCCGGAGCGGCACAGTTCAAGAGCGTCTCGAGCACCGCGCAGGGCTGCGATCACGTTGGGCGAGGGACGCACGAGCACTTCAGGAAAGTCGATACCGGGCGATCCGTCGGTAATCGGGTAGGCCAGTTGCTCACGCCCGAGCCGGAACTGAGCGTCGATGCCGGTGCGGTTGCCGCGCGGGTCCTGGCGATGCCAGTCGCCCGCGAGGTATACGGCAACGAGGCCGTGCAGGAAGGGCTCTCCCCCGTCGGTCAGCTGTTGGTAGCACAACCCTGCCGGGACGCCGGCGGCCCGGGCCACGGCCACCAACAGGTGCGACTTGGCATAGCAGAGGCCGACGCCAGCGCTGAGCACCTCGCTTGCGGTGACCGTGATCCGCGGATCCTGGGCGTCCACGGAGTGCCGGATCCGGTCACGAACCCAGACGAAGGCGGCCCGCATGAAGTCGACGTCGTCCGGATGCGCCGCGCGTAGGTCACCGGCTAATGCCCGCACTGCCGGATGGTCGACCTCGACGATCATGTCACCGCCCAGATACTTCATCGGGTCGCCCGTGACCAGCCGCATAGCTGTCCCTCTCCCCGCCGCTTGTCCAGCGCTACCAACTGTTACGACGTCCGGATGAAGCGAGTGCCAGTCCTGTCGACCTGGCCTGGCTTGGTCAGGTCCAGGCCTGGTCGAGGGCCAGTGCGAGCCTCCTGGTCCACTGCTCGGCGTTGCCCGTGATTTCGGGGTACTCGTCGGTGAAGTTGGACCAGTCGACCTCCCAGGACAGCACGGTCTCGGCGCCGAAGGTATCGGCTTCAGCGCCGAGTTCCGGGCGCATGAGCTCGCGTACGAGAGATTGGTCGACAGTGGTGTGTTCGGCAAGCAGGACAGCGTCGTAGAGGTCCTTGCCTTGCGGGTACGAGTCGGTGGCGAGCCACAGCAGCTTCCACGCCAGGGCCAGCGAGGCAGGCGCGGCCAGTACCGGCGTGTCGACGTCAGGCAGGATCAGCGTCTCTGGTGGGAGGGGAAGTTCTTCGCCAAAGACGATGTCGATCTGTACGTGGCCTTCCGGTGCCTCCGGGGTGTTGAACGGGACGAGCAGGCGGCGTCCGTCCGCCCGTTCGTAGGTCCAGATGGCGGACTCGGCGATCCGGTCTGGTCGTACGCCGGCGCCCGTTGTGGTTCGGATCGCGGTCTTGATGTCATCGAGCAGCGTGCGGGCGTCAGTGCTGTCGCTGGTGATGGTGTGTGGGGTGACGACGAAGTCGAGGTCGCCCGGCTCGCGGGCGGCGTCGCCGACCCAGGCCGCCATGGTGACGCTGCCACGCAGAACCAGATGCTGACCCGAGGGAGTTGCGGCGATGGCAGCCAAGACATGCTGCATGGCGGCGCGTCGGGCTTCGGTCCACAGCTGGCCGGTGGCCGCCACAAGGAAGTCGGGCTCACCGGCACGGTAGGCATTCGCGTACTGCTTGAGGGCCGGGTCGAACGCCGCCCGCTGGCGCACGGCCGAGCCGGCGGGCAGTGGCTGGTAGGTCGGCGGGTAGTCCAGCGAGCCGGCCGGCGCGGACCGCATCCTGTTCTCGTGCTCCAGCATCCTGTTTTCGTGCTCCAGCATCCAACTGCTGCCCGGATCGGGCGAGTCCAGCCAGCCCTCGTCGTAAGGGAGGTGGCTGTCGAAGACGACGTACTCCTGCTCGACCGTCGTGGGCTCGTGGCCCGCGACCCGGAGGGTCTCGACAAGCTCATCCAACCGCTGCCTGGCCGTGACGAGCCCAACACCGTGACAGCGCTGGTTGACGAACCGCTCCTGCGCACCGTCGGCAAACTGCCGACGGGCGTTGCGGGACAGTCGCGCGCCGTGCGGCGCGACCAGATCGGTCAGAGCCATCAGATCCGCCACCGCCGCACTCGGTAGCAGCAGTTTGACGTGATGTTCGAAGTACCGGCCACCCGGCTCAGCCGCCGCCTGCTCATCCGATTGCGGTACGCCGGCACACCATGGCGCTGCCTCGATCTTCGAACGGCACGGGTGTATGCCCGCCTCACGCAGCTCGTGTTGCCAACGCTCCACCGCGCCCTGCTGCTCGATCAACGTGCCTCGCCCGTTCAGGCTGAGCATCGGTTGCGAGGCATACACGCCACGGTCGAGCATGATATGGACGAACTTCACATCGCGCTCGGCGGCGAACGCCCGCAGCTTCTCGGCCTGGGAAGCGTAAGCCGTAATGTGGATCTCGAAGTCCCCCGACACCTCAAGCATCGGCGGAGTTTATGGCACGGCCCTCAGACCGGAGAACCCGATTACCCGATGCGGCAGGGCAGAGCCTTACCGGAGCGTGTTAGGGCGTCACTCCCGCCCAGGTCCAGTGCCCGGCCACGGCGATGAGTGGATGTTTGCTCGGCGAGGGCCTGGATACTTGTCGCGCATGTTCGACGGTTTCGAGGACGAACGGATCGATGTCGGGGAGGTGGAACTCCGGGTCCGGTACGCGGGGCGCGGACCTGCGGTCCTCCTCATTCACGGACATCCGCGTACGGGGTCGACGTGGCATCGAGTCGCGCCGCAGCTGGTTGATCTCGGGTTCACCGTCGTCTGTCCCGACATGCGAGGCTACGGGCGATCCGGCAAGGCGAAGATCCTCGCTGATCACTCCCAGCAGTCCAAGCGGGTGGTCGCCGCGGACATGGTCCAGCTGATGGGCGGACTGGGCCATCTGACGTTCGCGACGGTCGGTCACGACCGTGGGTCGTACGTGGCGTTACGCCTGGCGCTGGACCATCCCGATGCGGTCAGCCAACTGGTGGTCATCGACGGTGTGCCCATCAGTGAGGCTCTGGCCCGGTGCGACGCGAAGTTCGCCCACGACTGGTACCACTGGTTCTTCTTTGCCCAGCCCGACAAGCCGGAGCGCGCCATCGCCGCCGACCCGGATGCCTGGTACGCCAGTAAGGCCCGGCCCGACAGCATGGGAGCCGCCAACTACCAGGAGTTCCGGCAGGCCATCCACGATGCGGCCACCGTGCGGGCCATGCTGGAGGACTACCGGGCCGGCCTCGGCGTCGACCGAGCACACGAGGAAGCCGACCGGCGTGACGGCCGCGTCGTCCGCTGCCCAACTCTCGTGCTCTGGTCGACCCGCGATGACATCGAAGACCTGTACGGCGACCCGTTGGCCGTCTGGCGCCCGTGGGCTGCCGATCTCCGCGGCCACTCGATCGAGTCCGGCCACCACGTCGCCGAGGAGAACCCCGACGACCTGACCGCAGCGCTGCACGATTTTCTGTCCTGAGCCTCGCGCCAAGGTCAGCGGCCCGGACCAGTGCGCAAGTCGTCCTTCGGGGAGATCGTGGGCGCATCCAACACTCCTAGCAGCCGTTGACAAAGGAAGTGCACCTGTCGTCCGCTGAATGCCACAGCGCCGGCCCGCCGGTGCCTGGAGGATCCGGGAGACCCCAGGATGAACAGCCAGAAAGCGCGGCAAGTTCGCCTCGCGACGGTGGTAGTGATGGGCGTTCTGCTGCTCAGCGGATGCGCGAGGCAGGGACACCCGCAGGCAGCAGACCCCAAGCCGCCGATCACCGGCACCACGGAGGCCACGGTACCGCTGGCGCCGGAGATGCTGATCGGATCCTGGACGCTCGCTGACGTCGCCGACCCCGGTGCGGGCACGATCCTGCGCCTGGCGGACAGTGAGCTGCACGTGATCGGCAGCCACTGCGGCACCCTGGGCGGGTCCTGGTTGGCCAATGACGAAGGCGTCTTCCTCGCCGACGTCTGGTCGGCTTCCGCTGTCGCCGTCGAACGCACTCCTGGCTGCGAGAAGGCCAGTCAAGAGACGCCCGGGTGGCTGCGGAGCGTGACCGCCTACCAGTTCGACGCGGCGGGGTCGCCCGTCCTCCTGGACAGACGAGGGCAAACTGTCGCCCGGCTGATCCCTGGAGCTACACCGACTCCCGAACCCGACACAGCCGACTCCGTGCTGAAGCCACCGGTGGTCACCGACGAGGCGCGACGGGCCCTGGCGCCAGCCGTCGCGCTACCGGCGACGCTCGTTCCCGCCGACCAGCGCCAGCCAACAGGCCGTTGGGCGCCCACGCGCGGACACAAGGCGGCCTACGTGGAGTTCACGGCCGACGGGGAGTGGCACGGATCCGACGGCTGCAACGACCAGAGCGGCCGGTGGATCACCGCCGCCGGCGGCACCCTGCTCGCCACCTCACGAGCAGCCACATTGGCGTTCTGCACCGACAGCGTGCCGATCGAACAGTGGGTCACGACGGCCAGACGAGCCGGTCTCGACGGCAAGGTGCTCGTGCTTCTCGACGCCCACGGCGACGAGACAGGCCGGCTGCAGCCCAAGAACTAGACGCACCAGTCACGCACGGTCTGAAACCGGAGCCATTCACGCCGGAGACGAGGCCCGACGCCCGCACGCCGCAGCCGACTGCAGTAGCCGATGTTCGCCGTCAGCTACCGCTGCGGACGTGACTGCGAAGGCCGGATCGGATACGGGGAGCTGTTCGCCGGCCTGTACCTCGGCGCCTGGCCGAGTCAGACCCCGGCGGGAGGAACCCGCCAACATCAACTCCTATCTAGCCGGTGCCGGAGGTCCCCGCGCATCGGGCGATCTGCACGGAGGTCCGCGCCGAGGAGCCGTACGCCGCGCCGCGGTAGTACATGCAGGCGCTGTTCGTCACCACATACGAATCGAATCCCTACGCTCGACGCCGACCTGACCACGATCGTCGGCGCACTGACCCCCGGCGTGATGCTCAACGGCTTCCTGCACGTCCGGACGCCGGTAGTGCCCCGGGCGCGTGAGTCGCGCTCAGGGGCCCTGACGGTTCCCGATGCTGAACGGATCGATCCCGGGGAACGGTGGCGCGTCGCCGCCGCTGCGTACGTAGCTGTAGATCGCCAGCACCGAGGCGAGCTGGGCGAGCGCGAAGGTCGCCTGCGCGGTGGCATTGCCCATCCGGTACCCGATCAGCAGCATCCGCACCGGCCAGAATGCGCCCGTGCCGAGCTGCCGCACCGTTCTGAGATCCATCGACATCGAGGTCAGCGACAGCACCGCGAACGTCAGCGCGGACCGCAGCAGGATCAATCGGTCCACCGGCTCGCCGATCAGCGCGTTGAGCGCGGCGTCGGCGCCGAACGCCAGGACCGACACAGCGGTCAGGGCCAGCGACTTGGTCGGACCTCGGCGGCCGGGCAGGCGCCGCCACAGGACGCCGAGGACGAAGCCGCCCACGGTCCAGTTCAGCACCCCCAGGACCACACCGCCCAGCAGCCCGGTGACCAGCATCATCTGATCGGCCGGGCGCAGCCAGGACGACGTTGTCCAGTCCGCCCACAGCAGCCAAGCGGTGGCGGGGAGCCCGATCAGCGTTGCGGCCACCGCGCCGGCCACGCCGTTGCGAAACGCCGACCGGTACGGGCCGACCGCGAACAGCGCGTCCAGGGGTGTCACCCCGGCCGGGAGGGCCACGGCGGGTGCGTCCGGTGCTGGCTCCGGCTCGGCGACCGGGGTGGGCCGGCTTAACCAGTGCAGCCGGCCGATCAGTGGGACTGTTCGCCGGCCGCCGTCGCCGGGAGTCGCCTCGCCCTCGGCACTCACGGCGCGTTCCCGGGCAGCGTCGCGGCTCTCCACCGTCCGCCAGCGGTCCGCTCCGGCGACGAGCACCGCATGCGGGACGTCCGCCAGTGCCCGCCACAGCGGATCGTTGAGCCGGCCGACCGGCCCGGTGAGCACGAACAGGCCGGCCAGGCCCACGGTGAGACCGAACGGGAACCACCAGCCCGCCCAGGCGTCCCCGAGCGGAAGGCAGACAAGCCCGTAGCCGAGGCAGACCACGGCCCGGACGCCCGGGGGCAGGATGAGGTCGTCATCGGTGAGCAGGTCGCGCAGCAGTGGTACCAGCAGCACCGCCGCCAGGAAGTATGCGAAGCCGTAATTCCAATTCACCAGGTCGTTCGCGTACGTCGCCAGGTCGTTGCCGAAGACCGACATCCGGGAGTCGATCGGGAACTGCACCCACCGGAGCCGTTTCCAGTCGGCTCCGGAGTCGAGGTAGCGCTGCAGCAGGACGGCGACGGTGACCGGCACGGCCAGCAGCAGCGACCAGCGGCCGGAACGGGACCGCAGGAAGGCCCGGGTCGTGAGCCGCTGCGGGAAGCGGCCCCGCAGCGCAGCCTGGACCGCGTATCCGAACCCCAGGCATGCCAGCAGGGTTAGCGCCGCTGCGCCGGCCAGCCGGAGGTCCCACTGGGCCGGCTCGTCGCGCACCACCAGCGGCGCGATGCCGGACACCGCCAGCAGCACGGCAGTGACGAAGCCGACCAGCAGTCTGGGCAGCCACAGCAGCAACGCCGCGACGATCAGGGTCACACTCCACAGTGCCGTGGTGAGGTAGTGGAACCAGTGCCAGGGGATGGTGCCAGGGCCGTCTCCGATCCAGTCGTCGCCGACGTATCCGGCCACCGTGAGCACCGGGACCGCCAGGATCAGGCGGGCCACCCGACGGGCCGGCCGGGTCAGCCCTGGCCGGCGGACCCGCCGCAGCGCCACGATCAACAAGATCAGCAGGGCCGCGTCGAACACCCAGAACGACACGTCCGATGCCCATCGCCAGCCGTCGTGCTGGGACAGGTGGGTACTCAGAATCCGGGCGTCCGGCTGGACGAAGACACCGGGCACCTCGGCGTCCCACGCGGGTCTCTCCCAGGTGGCGCCGCGCGAGTCGGCCACCGTCGGCGGCCAGGGGAACACGCCGGTCGCCCACGAGTCCGGCAGCTCGACGCTGACCTGCGTGAAGGTGACCTTCTCCAAGACCGGTGACCGGAGTAGCTCGACCCGCCAGGGTGTCGACGAGGTGGTGATCGACCAGGACCCGACCCGTACAGGGTTCCGCTCGTCGAAGTGCACGTCGCCGTAGACGACGTCGGTGAAGGACACGAACCCGCCGGCGATCGAGACCGCAGGGGTCCGGTCCCGACTTTCGGACCACGAAATGTCGGCCGGTTCGTAGGACAGCAGGCATCGCATCGCCAGCCGGCGGATCTCCGAGTCCGGGCTGGCGCTCAGGCCGATGCTGAGCGGCCAGTCCTGCGGGACCCGCACCGTCGTGGTGCTCGTGGCCTTGGGCAGGTTGAGATCGCGGGCTTCGATGCGCAGGTGGGTGGAGACCGTAGTAGTGCCGGTGAGCCCGGCCGGCTCACACCGATCGGCGGGATCGGCCGACGCGGATGTGGTGGGCCACATCCCTGCCAGCAGGCCGGCAGTGAGAAAGCCCACGAATCCGACAAGGTGACGTCCCGGCCTGTCCATCGAGCAGATGCTATCTAATCGGCCGGCCACGCCCGGCACTCCGGGCGGCCTCCTCGCGCGTGACCCGTCCCCGCGCGGCCGCGCTCGCCGTACTCCCTGACCCAACCGCACGTCGACACCGACACGGTGGGCCGACATGGTGCGGGCCGTTGTGGGCCACCCAGCCTGGCCGAGTCTCGCCGCAGAACAACAGGCGACCAGCCGGATCGCGGATCTGCGGTCCCCCGACGGCCCGGAGACTTCGCGCCAAGCCGCAGCGTCGCGGTGCGGCGCGGCCATCCGGACGACGACGCGCAAGTCTTGTCGGATCGTCCTGGGCGCGGAGCCGGTCGCAATGGCACGCCAGACGCGCTCCGATCCGCGCATGAACACCACCGAGTACGACGGCGGGCCTTCCCATCCTCCATTCCAGATCGCGTACCTGGCCTACCTGTTCGTGTACCTGGCTTACCTGGGTTGGTCACTGACGCAGGTAGTGGTCCTGGCGAACCGTTACGCCGCCATCGCCCATCGGCCGCTGTTGCGCTTCGGTCTCCGAATGACCACGGTCGGCTCGCTGTGGGGGCTCGCGTACGTGGCCGCCAAACTCGTGGCCATTGCCTTGGCGAACAGGTCCGCAGATTGGGCCCTGATTACGGACGCGGTGGTGGTACTGGCGTTCAGCACGTCGATCCTGCTGGTGCTGATCGGTTCCACAGTTCCCTCCTGGGGTCCTCGCGTCGGCCTGGACCGGCTGTGGGCAGGGGCCGCAGCCGTCCGTGACTACTACCGGCTGTACCCGTTATGGGCACGGATCCATGCCGTACTCCCTGAAATCGCGCTGCTTCCGCCCCCGTCAGGCGTCCGCGGCGCTCTTTCGATCGCCAGGGACGCATCCCTGCGACGGGTCAGGATCACCGTGGAGATCCTCGACGGCTACGCCACCCTGCGGCCCTGGATGTCGGCATCGGTCGCCGCCCACGCGCACGATGCCGCCCAGAAAGCTGGCCTCTTCAGTGACCAGCAGACGGCCATGGTCGAAGCCGTCGTCATCGGTGCGGCACTGGCGTCCCGGCTCGATGGCGCGCCCCCGGCGGGTGAGGCCGGCGAAGCAATCGCCCTACCGCTGGGGCCGTCCCGAGATTCGGCCGCTGGCGACCTCGACGCCGCCGACCAGGTCACGTGGCTCGCCCAGGTAGCCCGCGCGATGGAATCCCCGATGGCCGCAGAGATCATCACGCGCGCCACATCCGAAGCGCCGTCTCTTGATACGCAGTCGTCCGAGAGATAGAACTCCATAGTGCCCGCACTCGTTGACCTGCCTGCCAACAGCACCTCCCGAGTGGCACGGGTCGTCACCGAAGCATGTGCACCGGCCGTCTTCGCAGCCCTGATGCCACTGATCATCGCCCTGCACAGCACCGCTCCCGCCGTGATGACCGGCCTCGGCTGGGCACTGCTCGCCATCCTGTTCTGCTCCGTCGTCCCGTACGCCGTCATCTGGGTCGGAGTACGACGGGGACGGCTGACCGACCACCACATCGGCGTACGCGAGCAGCGCCGTATGCCCCTTGTCTACGGACTGCTGTCCGTCCTCGTCGGTCTCGCCGTGCTCGTACTCGCCGGTGCGCCTCGGCCGCTCGTCGCCATGGTCGTGGTGATGTTCGCAGTGCTGCTCATCGTCACCGCGATCAACCAGGCATGGAAGCTCAGTGCACACGCCGCGGTCGCCAGCGGCTCGGTGTGCGTACTGATCATCGTCTTCGGGCCGGCGCTGATCCCATCGCTGGCGATCGTCGCCCTGGTGGGCTGGTCCCGCGTGCGGCTGGGTGATCACACGATTGGGCAGGTTGTCGCAGGCGCTCTGGCCGGTGTCCTCATCGCTGTGCCGACGTTCATCCTTCTCACGTGAACCGAGGTGGCTTCCAGCGGATCGTCGGCAGGTGGCGCCCGGCCACGCTCGGGGCCGTAGGGCAACCATCGGGTGGATCGCCGCTACCGCGCTGGTGCGGGCCGTTCCGGTGACGCTGGTCGGGGCTGGCACCGTTCCCGGTGCGCCCCGTGAGCGTGCGCTAGGGGCGCGGGGTGCCCGATCGGCGGTCCATTGGGCTCGACTCCCGGTTGGCGGCGCGACCGGCCCGCGAAACGGGCCGCCGTCACAGCTCGACAGCGCACCAACGACGGACGTGGCCGGTTGAGGTCAGGTCAGGCCGCATCCCGAGTCGCAGTACGGGCAGTGCGCGCGTTTGGCGTTCGAAACAATCCCGGCATCGCACGTCGCACAGTGACCGTGTTCCCACAAGCCCTGGTCGATTCCGAGGCCACCGTTGTAGTAGTCGCGGTCGGGCCAGGCGACCAGCTCCACCTCAAGACCTGGCTCGTCCTCGTAGTCGGTCGCTTCAGCCAGGACCAACTCCGTTCGGATGCCGTAGTTGTCCTCGGTGTAGTGCGGCAGAACGCGACGCAAGACATCAACGAGCTCGTAGACCGGCAACGCCACGAGCTGCTCGGCAAGGCGGTCACGCTCTTCATCCGTGGTCACGGAACGGACCATACGCGCGGTTGAGCGCCGATCCGCCAGGGCTGAGTGCACGCTCGCTGTATTCGGCGAGCACGTCGGCGATCATCTCGTCGGCGGTGACCTTTCAGCTGGCGCATCACCGCGACGTTCCCGCTGATCTGTTCGCGGGGTTGTTGAGCGACGTTGATCTGCGCCAGGACGATCTGTTGCGCCTGGTGCGGTGCGGCCAGCAGGTGCACATGGGCCCCGGTCGGCCCACTGCCGCGCGGTGTCTTGCCGTCGACCGCGATCACTCCCCTGCCGACCCCGGTCAGAACCGTCCGTCTGAGCAGGTTGCACCGAGACGATCCCACGCCGCGTCCGGCAGGTCAGCGGCCCGTTCGACGATCTCCACGACGCGGCTCGATCCCGAGACCACCGCGCGATCGCGATCAGTCCCGGGCAGCGGACGTCTCCGGCCGCCGACGTCCCGTGGGTCCGGATCCCGGGCGACCTGCAGCAACCCTGGCGTGTCCTGTTTCGACAGTGGCGAGATGCGCCGCTGCACCGATCGCGACTCCTGCGTGACAAGACGCCTTTTGACAAAGAGAGTGATTCCCGGGCACCCGAACGGCATTGATGATGTTCTTGACTCCATGCGCCGCCCTGCTCATGATTTACTGCGGCGATTCAACAGTGGGGGTCAATGTCATGACGCAGGTAGAACCACCGGCAGGAGGCCCCCCATCAGCCGTCACTCTCAGCGAGCCTGGAGAAAGTGGCCGACTCGCGCGTGTCAGGTCAGGCACGAGGGATTGGCTGACACGGGGGGGCCATCGGCGGGAACTGAGCATCGCGAGCCTCGGTTCAGTGCTCCTCGCTGTCGCGATGACCTGGCTTATTCCGCCGTACGCGGTTCGCGTGAGGACTCGCGGCGCCACGAGTGCGCCGATCGCCGACCCGGCCCACACCATCGTCGGTGACGCGGGTGACCCGACGGCCCAGGCATGGCTGGTGGGATGGAATGGCCACGCTCTCACCCACGGCTTGCGTGGCCTGTGGGACACCAACGCGTTCTATCCCGACAAGTACGGCCTGGCCCTGAACGACAGCCTGCTCGGCTATGCCCCGGCAGGGCTGATAGGCGAGGGTGTAGTCGGCGCCGTGCTGCGCTACAACATCCTGTTCGTGCTGGCTTTCGCACTCGCCTTCCTCGGCGGCTACGCGCTCCTGCGCCAACTGGGTGCCAATCAGGTCGCCGCCGCGGTAGCCGGGGCCGCCCTTGCCTACGCGCCCTGGCGCTACGGCCACGCCGGACATTTGAATATTCTCTCCACCGGTGGCATCACTCTGGCGTTGGCGATGCTGGCGCGCGGCCACGGACTCTCGCTCACCCGCGGCTATCTTGCCGAACGAGTCCGGCCGGGATGGGCGTTCGCTGGCTGGCTCGTCGCGGCCTGGCAGGTCAGCCTGGGCTTCGGTGTAGGGCTGGGATTCGTGTACGTCCTCGCCGCCCTCTGCCTGATCACACTGGCAGCCTGGCTGATCCACCGCCCACGCCTTGCCCCCCGGCTGATCGTCAGTGACCTGATCGGCGGGCTGGTCTTCACCGGGGTGACCGGATACTTCGCGTACGCGTACCAACACGTCCGCGAGCTCAACCCGACTGTCACCAGGGACTGGGACTACGTCGCGTTCTTCTCCCCGACACTGCGCGGGCTTCTCGTGGCGCCGCAGTCCTCCCTGCCCTGGGGCACCCTGCACAACGAGGCCCGCATCGCTCTTGGTGGCGCAGCGACCGAGAAAGTGCTGCTGTGCGGGTACGCACTGTATCTACTGGCCTTCGCCGGCCTCTTCCTGTCCCGCTGGTCACCGACGCAACGGCTCCTGCTGCTGCTGGGGACGGTCGTCGGAGTGCTTTTCGCGCTGGGTACGAACGGGCCGATCTACCGCATGCTCTATCTGTACGTGCCCGGGTTCGATGGATCCCGTACACCAGGCCGGTTGATCTTGTGGCCCACAATTTGCCTGGCCATCCTCGCGGCCGGCCTGGTCACCCACCTGGCCGACCTGGCTCGCAGAGGTGCCAAGCCGAAATGGTCGGTGGGAGAGGCACGGCTACTGACCGTTCCGTTGCTGGTCCTCGTGCTAGCTGAGGGCCTGCCCAACCTGGACCACCCCCAAGCCCCAGCCAAGCCGGCCGCGATGACGCTAGCCTCCGCGCACGCCCCGATCATGGTGTTGCCGTCCAACGACGGCATCGACCTGCACGTCCTCCTGTGGTCGACCGACGGTTTTCCCGCCATGGTCAACGGTGCGGCCAGCTACACCACACCCAACCGTCAGGCGATCCGCGACGTCATGACGACCTTCCCCAGCCAGCCGGCCCTGGATCGGTTGCACCAGCTCGGCATCCGCAGCGTCGTCCTGCTGCGCAACCGGGTCCAAGGCACCCCATACGAACCACTGCTGAACGTCACCGACGTACCCGGCATCACCCGCCACGAGGTCGAGGGAGACGTGGTCTACACCATCGACACCAACACCAAGTGATGGTGGGCATGTCCTCGGGATACGAGGACCGTTCTGCCGGAACACGGTGATCCGTGAGATCGTCTCCTTGCTGACCGAAGCGCCGTAGATCTCGGCGAAAGTGAGCGGGGGCGACGAGGACGTCACCGGGGACGGCGCGGTCTTCACGACCGTCTTGGTCGACTGGGTCAACAGCCCATCCGGGCCCGTGAGTGACAGACCCTGCTCCTTCGCGCCCGCACCAGATCGGCGGCGGTTTTTGCCGCCGCCGGCAGGTCAGGCCGGAAACACCGTTGGAATCACAGACCCCGGCCCCCTGTCGAGGTGTTGTTCGTGCGGTCAGGGTCCGAGGCAAGTGCCCTGAGGTAGCGGGCCGGCGGCGTGTACCTGGTCCGGATCCTTGTGGAGGCGTTGGTAGCCGTAGACGCAGACCTGTCCGACGAGGACGCCGAAGGCGACGGTGTCGGCAACGGCGGGATCGTCGGGCCGGGCCAACCGGACCTGGGAGTGATTTTCGCTGACCGTCGCCAACAGCGACCTGACATGTTCCGGTGTCGCCGGTTGCTCGGCCCAGGCCATGACGGCATCGCAGGGTTCGTGTTCGACGTTGCAGCGCCTGAGGACGTTACCGGAGAGAGCGAGCGCGACGGACTGTCTGGCGGTCTCGGCGGCCCGGGCCTGAGCGGGGTCCAACGGCGCGCGTCGGGCGAGGTCGGCGAGGAAGCGATCACAGTAGTCGGCGTCGGCGTCGCTGTTCCTGACGCAGGCGACACCGGATCGCGACGAACCGGGTGCGCCCTGGCCGGCGGATGTGCCGGTGGAGGCCGGCCCGCAGCCGCTGAGCGCGACGGTCACGATGGCCGCCCAGGAGGCGAGCCGCCGGCGGCGAGTCGGGTGGGGCGTGTTCGGTGGTTTCATGATCGGACGCTGGGCCAGTGCGGCCAGGACTGCCGGAGCTGCGGCGGCGTGTCGGCCGTGCGCGGCCATACCCGTAGCCGGTACACGTCGGCGGCGTCGTCGCCGGCCTCGGGGAAACGGGCGGACACCCGCAGCCGGCACGGGCCGGCCTTGGTGAGGCGGACGGTGCCGTCTTCTATCTCGCCGGTCGTGAGGAAGAGTTCCAGCTTGCCACTCGGCACGCCTATGTCGATGTCGACTTCGTGATCCCAGTCGTCTCGGTCATCCGGCGGCTCGCCGGCCCATTCCTCGACGGTGAACGGTGTGCCGCTGCTGTCCGCGCGGGGAGTCACGATGTTCACGATGCCGGCGGCGGCGCCCACGAAGAACCCGGATTCGACTGCGTCGTCCCACGAGTCGTCGAGGCCTGCCAGGTCGCCGCCTTCCGCGTCGCTGACCAGCACCTGGCCGTATTGCACCCAGACCGACGCGCGATGGACCGCGAGTGGCACTGCCATGCCGGTCAATGTACCTCCGAAGCGGGGTGCGGCGTGGGCAGCCGCCGCACCCCCGTGATCATTTTTGGATGGTCACCCGGCCCGAGATTGTGGTCTTCGGTGCGGCCGCGTCGACGTCGTAGTCGGCGCCTCGGCTGGTGTCGAATGTGGTGGCGTCGGTGGGATAGCTGTTCGGCCCGCCCTCCCAGACGACCATGCGGAATTGGTCCGGTCCTGGTCGGCAGCCAGAAGCCCCGCCGTTGTCGCATCCGTCATAGCCGTAGAGGACGAAGCCGTAGCCGGCCTGGCCGTCGACCGCACCCCGGCCCTTCGCCGCCATCTTCCCGTCCGGCGTGACCACCAGCCAGTCCACACCGTCACCTCCGGAGGTGTCGAATCGAAAGCCGGTCCCGGTGAGCCAGGTCCGGGCGTCACCGACGGGCACCGTGTCGTTCGGCGCGTAGTACCTGGCGGCGAGATGGAACCAGGCTTCCCCGGAGGCACCGGGTGTCGTCGTCAACGACCCGGCCGGAGCGGCCACGGAACCGTCGGCGTTGACGAACCCCGCCTGCGGGTCATAGACGATGATCATGACAGTTGCGGAGTCGGACGCGCCGTCGTCGTCGGTAACGGTCACGCCGATGGTGAACATGCCGGCTCGGGTGAAGGTGTGCGATCGGTTGCAGTTGTCGGCCGCCCCGAACGAGTCGCTGCGGGAATCGTCCCAGTTGATGACGCAAGTATGGGTGTCGTTCGCCCCCGAGTCGGTGAAGGTAGCGGCCAGGTCGACCGGGGTGTTCACCCTGAACAGCTGCCACGGCCTCGGCCCGCTGAGTTGCAGCACCGGTGGGGCGTTGCCCACCGTGACCAGGGCGGTGTCGCTGCGGGCGGCGTCGATTCCGTCGTCGGAGGTGAGGGTGGCCTCGAACACCCCGTCGTCCTGGCAGGTGATGTACGTGTCGGGTGCCTCGGCATCCTGGAAGGTGCAGGTCGCGCCGGCGTCGGTGCCGGACACCGGCCGCACGCTCCAGCGCACCGAGCCCTCCTCGGCCGCGTCGGCGGCACCGGCCAGGCGGATCAACGAGCCTTCCGTGCCGGATACGTCCGGGCCGGCGTCGACGACATTGTCGTTGCCCGGGTCGTACACCGGGGTGTCCGTGATGTTGACGTAGAAGGCGTCGCGGTCGTACTGCAGGATGCGGTCGCTGCTGAAGTATTCACCCAGACGACGACCCGCACGGCGGTTCTGCGAGAGGTTCACCGCCTTCACCGAGAAGTCCCAGGTCGTGCTCGCGGCGCCTTCGCTCGTGCTGGCGAACGGGTACTCGTCGCAGTCCTGATAGCTGGTGTCCGGCGGTGTGGGCAGGCCGAGCCCGATGTAGTTGTCGCGCTCCGTTCCATTCCCGTAGCACGCGGCGTTCTTGTGGACGCCGTTCTCCTTGTACTGCGGATCCGTGTTGGGGATACGGTGCAGCGGCGGATCGTTGCGGCTGCCCGTGAACTTGCCCGGGATCCTCTTGTCACGCGGGGGACTGACGAGCGGGTACGTCGCGTTGGGGTTGTCCTGAGCTTCGCGGATGTGCACTGCCACCTCGGCGACTCCGTCAGTGGGTTTCGGACCCTTGTCCTGGGTGGAGTACTCCAGGTGCGGAATGACGTCGTTGAAGATGCACGCCTCGGGTTGCTTCGGCCTCTTGAAGTACGCCGCCGAGTCGCACCGCATCGATCGTGACGCGGTGTGGCCTGGCACGATCGTCTTGTACTCGTCCTCCGCTCCGCCCTTGAACGTGATCTGCCACTCGTGCAGCCATTTGAAGTCGACGTCGCTCTCGGACTCCGTAGGCTTGGTAGAGGTAATGTCCCAGGAGACCCAGTCGGGACCGTCGTCCCAGTCGCTGAACGTCTTGGACACCGCATAGCCGCCGAGAACGCAGCGGGTGTCGTCCAACACGTTGTTGATGCACCGCACGTCCATGACGAGGTGCTGCTTGGGGGCCTTGGTGATGTTGTCGATCGGACCCCAGTCGTAGTCGGCCGAGTCCTCGATCGTCTTGAGGAACACTCGAATGCTGCGACTCTGCTTACTCCCGTACGCCATGACCAGGAATTTGATTGTGCTGGTCCCGACCTCCTCGACCGGGTTGCCCTTGTTGTCGACCTCCCAGTAGGTGACACTCGTGTCGCTCTTCAGGCAATACAGGAACCGGTTGTGGACTCGACCGTAGTCCGATTCGGCACCGGTGGCGTTCAAACACTCGCTCTGATCCCCTTCGAGGGGACTCGTCGGCAGGTCGATGCCGGGTGCGGCGGCCGTCGTCGCACCGGGTTGGCGGTCCAGGGTGGACGACTCGATGAAGCTCCGTTGGTTCTCGGCAATCGCCCGCGTCTTGGCACGGTCGCCCAACTGCTTCTGGGTGAACGGCATTCCGCTCGGTTGCTTTCGCGGCGGCACGGATCCGCCGTCGGCAGCCGCGCCAGCCGTCGCGTCGACGACGCCGGAGTCCCCGTCGATCATGGCGCTGTTCTTGTGCCCGTTCTTCCGTACAAACGTCGGTGCGGAAGGTTCCGCGGTGGTCGGTGACGGGACGGGCTCGGCGAACGCCTGACCTGGCACCGGCAGGCCGAACGCCACTCCGGCCGCTGTCATCACAGCGATCCGGCGTACGAAGACGCTGCGGCGGCTTCTGGACATTTGCCTGAGGTTGTCTCTCGGTGACGCGAAGAATCGCGGCATACCACTCTCCCTGCAACATCGTGCCGGTGGACATGTGGCAGCGGTGTGTGCTGAGGTGCCTCGCTCGCGCGTCCGCGAGACCTGGCCGAGGGGGATGAGGGCGAAGGCGACACCGTCGCTGTCACATCAACGGCGTGCATCCTTTTCGGACGCCGATATGCGGCGACTACGGCATGCCCGCGCCTCGCTTCTCCCTTCCGTGCAGCAACCACTGCGAGCGAGACCGAAAGGGGCATACCGTTCTTCGGATCCGTACGTGCAGCGACGGCAGTCAGCCGTCGAAGCCCCCGTCGTACGCTGCTCGAGACGCTATCGAAGGCCGTCTTTCTCTTCAATGGATTATCGGGATTGCGACCCGACGGCGGTGTCGACGCAGGGGCCCCGTTCGCTACGGCGCCATCCCCAGCAACTCTGCCTGTCGGGACGGCCGGATTCGAACCACGACCCCTTGACCTTCCAGGGAACCATCACGGCTCGCTGGCCTGCACCGGCAGGTACCGGCAGGATGGGTCCACGGGAGTCCGTGAGCGTCCAGCCCCGCCCCTTGCCCCGTCGTCAGCGAGTCAGTCACCCACGCCGACTTGGGTCTCAGGTGTAAACGCCGCGTCCGTACTCCTCGGGCTGTCAGTTGGGAATCCGGTTGAGTCGCCGACCCCCGGCCTGCCCACAGGTCACGGCGGCCGTCCCTCGACGTCGCTGGATCTCCACCAGGCCAGGGCGCTTCTCATCGCTGCCGAGAGCAGCTCGTTGCACGCCTACATCGTCGTCTCACTGCTGACCGGCGCTCGCACCGAGGAACTGCGAGCCCTCACCTGGTCACACGTCGACCTCACCGGCAAGCCGAACAACGATCCCCCGGTGCCGCCGACCATTCAGCTCTGACGCTCCGTCCGCGCCGAGGGAGACACCAAGACCAAAAAGTCGCGTCGCACCCTGGCTCTGCCGGCCCGGTGCGTCACCGCGCTCACCACCCACCACGAGCGCCAGGGCCAGTCTGCCGCTGACCGCCTCGTCTTCACCTCTACCGCCGGCACGGCCCTCGATCGGCACAACGTGCTTCGGGCCTTCCGCCCCGTCGTCGCAAAAGGGGGCGTCGACCCGCGCGACTGGACTCCCCGCGAACTGCGGCACAGCTTCGTGTCTCTACTCTCGGACAGCGGCCTGACCCTTTGAACAGATCGAGGACTTCTGCGGCCACTCCGGCACGACGGTCACCCGATCCATGCCCGGACATCGACCCGGTG
This sequence comes from Micromonospora sp. WMMD967, assembly GCF_029626165.1. NCBI lineage: Bacteria > Bacillati > Actinomycetota > Actinomycetes > Micromonosporales > Micromonosporaceae > Micromonospora > Micromonospora sp. WMMD967. Next base: position 3,971,173 of record NZ_JARUBK010000001.1, on the reverse strand, counting down.
CCGTCGGTGAGCGTCAGGCCCGGACCGACGGCCGTCTGCTCGACGTGGCTCGTCGGCGGAATGACCAGGAGGAAGCCTCCGCTGAACGCTCCGCACAACACACCGGTGACTCGTCAGGGCAGGGCCGCGTGTAACAGGAGGTCCTCTGCCGCAGGTCGGCTGGTGTCGGCGTACGCCCGGGGGAAGTGGCAGGCTGCTGCGGTGTCTGCAGAGCCGCGCGGCGACTACTCCTGGCTGTTCGACCTGGTGGCGACCGATCCGGTCATCCGCCACCTTGCGCTTGCCCGCCACCAGGCGTTGCTCGCCGCGGCGAACGGTGCGCTGCACCGCTCGAATGCTCTGTGGGCAGCTCATTACCGGTCGAGATCCAGCCAGACCCGCCTGGGCGCGGCATTGGATCAGGCGAACGCCGATTTCCGGTGGCACCAGGAACAGACAATCTACGGGCCCCTCCACGCCTTCCGGGACGCCGCGGACGGTGACGATGCCACCCGCGCGCTGTGGGCACCGATCGCCGCCCTGTCGTTGCGGTGGGAGGCGGAATATCCCGACGAGTGGGGAGCGCCGGAGTCGTGGATGTGGTCCCGCTGGGGAACCAAGGAAGCCGTTCTTCGCCGTTTCGATCGCGCCGGTTGCCCGGAGGACATCCAGCCGGAAATCGCTGAGTTGGTCCTTGCCGCGTTGCGGCGACCGTATCGGTGCAAGGACTGGATGTACGCCTGCCTGGTCCGCCACCTCGACGACCCGTTGTTCTTCCACGAGGTGGAGATGCTGGCTTCGGCCGATGACCCCTCGGTCCGGCTCCGAGCGCAGTTCGTTCTGCAGGTGGCCACACACCGCGAGCAACGGACCACCCGCACGAGCTGGCGACGTTGGCTCAAGGCAGCCGGCTGACCGCCTGGCTGTTGACACGGACACATCGAGGGTACGGGCGTCCGCGCCCTCCAGCCTGCGCCGCACCGCCAGCCATCCTGATTGCCCGACGCCGAATTGTTCAGGTAAGCAACACGGTGCCGTCTTCGGGGCGCACCATGGTGCGCGAAGATTGGTGCTGGTTGGTGGCTGCGGGAGGCTGGTTATGGAAGTCGTTCACTCCCGGTCGGCCGCCGGGTTCGTGACGGGGCTGGTCACGGCGGTGGGGTGGGGGCAGGGATCGACGTAGGGCGAGGCTCCCGGTAAGGCAGCAGTCGACCAAGATCCGAGCCCCAACCGGAAGCCTCGCTGTTGTCCTACCCCGCCGCGATTCCCCTGTCCGACCGCACCCTCATGTGCCTCGCTGATCCGATCCGCAACCACCGAAAGCAGGTGGAGAATCGCGCAGCGCTCGGCTGGCGGTTCAACAGGTTTGACCCGAGTACCAGGCGTTGGATACGGCGTTGGCGCCGCCGATGTCCCACGTTCCCGGGCCGATGCACCAGGTCCAGTCGTTGCGGGGCCACGTCGCGTCGACGTAGATGATCACATGGGTGTTCCCGCAGTGGTTGTACCAGGCCGTCACCGCGTCTTCGTAGTAGCCGCAAACCTGCGGGGCGAAGCCGCTGCCGGGCTTGGCCTGCTCCGAAACCGCTGCGGTTTCGGGTTGGGACGGGCGGGAGCCGGCACCCGGACTTGCCTGTGCCACGGTCCCGGACAGGGTGAGTGCGCCGAGGATCGCGGTCACTGCCGAGATCCGAAACGCCGTTCTGTACCAGATTTTCACAATGGCCTCCTGTCAGCCGCCGCTGCGGCCTAGATGATGCTGACTGGCTGCATGAAGCGATCGATGTACTTCCTCGCACTCCTTCCATCGCGAAAACACGGACCGATGGAACACGCCCAAGTGAACCTTCTTCCGTAAGCCGGAATCAGATTCAACAGTGACTGAGCGGACGTCCTCAGATAAGAGTGCAGGCCACAGCCGGGTCTGTCGTTACTGGTAAGCGCACAAGTCTTTAGTCTGCGCGTACTCTCGCGCACTGCTCGCGGAACTGGCGCGGCGAAAGGCCGTAGGCGCTGCGGAACGCCTGGCTGAAGTGCGCCGGGCTGGTGAACCCCCACTGGGCGGCGATCGTGTGGATCGGGCGCGCGCCCAGGTGGGGGTTGGCGAGGTCGCGTCGGCACTGCTCCAGGCGACGCTCGCGGACCCAGCCGGCGACCGTGTGCCCTTCCTCGTGGAACAGCTTGTGCAGGTATCGCAACGAGATGTGATGCGCTGCGGCGATCGCGTCCGGTGTCAGGCGCGGATCGCCCAGGTTCTCTCGGATGAAGGCGTGGATCTGAGCCATCAACGCTCGCCGTTGGGTGTGGGAGGGCACCGCGCTCTGGGCGTCCAGCGCGTTGGCCAGTGCCGCTGTCAACACGTCAATGGTGAGGGTGGACAGCCGGGCGGCGTCCAACGGACTGAGTTCGTCCATGTGCCGGGCAAGGCGCAGCAGGAATTGTGAAGATAACGCGCCGATGCCTTGGGTGCCAGGGATGCGAACTGCGCTCAGGCGCCGCAACTCCCGAGGGGGCAGCGGCAGTAGCGAGCGTGGGAAGCGTAGGAGCAGCAGCTGACTAACTGGCGCATCGGGGGTGAATTCGGCCACGTAGGGCCGGGAGGTGTCATACAGTATCAGGTCCCCCACGCCGAAATCTGTGCGCTGGCCGTCTTGCGTGATCATGCCGCCACCGCGCACAAGGCAACCCAGCTTGAACACCTCGGGATCGGCCTGCCGAATGAGCTTGGGAGTACGGTGGACCGAGTGCGGCATCGTGGTCATTAATGTCGCCTGCACGGGACCGAACTCGCTGATTCCCACCTGAGCCCGAAATCCGGGCTCCCACTGCGATTCACGGCGTAAATCGTAGGGCACCCAGAGCTTCGAGTTTACCTCGCGCCAGAAGGCGAACCCGTCTTCAACCGGGACCTCGGTGGTGCTGACTACGTCCATGACTCACCTTCGCGCTGTCGCTGCAGGGGTCAGACCACGATAGCTTGGCGTCAATATTGCAGCGTTGCGATGTTGTGGTGCGGGTCAGGCATTGAGGACTCTTCATCGTGATGGGCCTGGTCGCGAGATTCCACGTCCTTGGCCCCACCATCGCGGGCGAGCTGGGACAACATCCGTAGAACCTGGCGAAGCAGCAGGTACATCAGCGATGCGCTCACGGCCTTCATCGTGCCGGCCAGGTCGATGTCGAGCGACCTGCAACTCAGCCGGCGTAACCCAATTCTCGAGCCCCACAGGCCCGTCCGACATGATCAGCTCGCTACAGGTTTCGACGCGCTTCGGTAACAAGCTGAGCCACGTCAGTATGAAGAACATGGAGCTCACCCGGCTGCTGATCTAGCCGGCGAGGATCCGGGCGACGGCGGTGCTCAGCACGCGTACGCCGCGGGTCGAGCCCGCCTCCAGCCCGGTCAGGTCGCGCACCCGGGTCAGCCGGTAGTCGAGCGTGCGCGGGTGGATGCACAGCGCGGCCGCGGTGTCGAGCCGGTTCATGTCGTGCTGGTAGTAGGCGTCCAGCGTGGCGACCAGGTCGGGGCCGGCGTCGAGTTGTGCCGCCACCACCTGGAGCCACTGCCCGACCTCCGCCAGCCGGGCGGCGCCCAGCTCGGCGAAGACGTCGGTGACCGTGTACGCGTGGCGCGGCACGGCCCGCACCGGTGCGACCTCGCTGACCTGCCGGGCCAGCGCCACGGCGTCGCCGAACGCGCGCACCCGCCCAGGCGCGGTGCCGGCCGCGCACGGCCGACCGGTCATCGAGGCCACGTCGCGGGCCAGCGCGAGCCCGCGCTCGACCGCAAGCTGCCGGCCGCCCGGCGAGCTGGGGATCAGCGCGACCACCTCGTGCGGCTCCGACCAGCTCAGCGGCATCCAGTGCGTCTTCAGCAGCGCGCCGGCGAACTCGTCCCGCGCCGCCTGGTCCGGCCCGGGCGAACCGCCGGCCACCCGGACCACCGTCGCGACGACGTGGTCGGGGACCGGCATGTGCAGGCCGCGCGCCAGCTCGGTCGCGCTGTCGTCGCCGGCCAGCAGCATCACCGTCAGCAGCCGCACCTGGGCGACGGTCGCCAGCGCGCGCCGCTGCCCCTCGATCCAGCCCCGGGTGTACGCGCCCTGCGCGGCCAGGCCCGCGGGAGCCAGCCAGGCGAGCGTGTGCATCGTCGCGGCGATGTCGTTCGGGCCGGCGGCCTCGTACACCTCGCGCAGCGTCAGCCGGGTGTGCACGAGCAGCACCCGCCGCTGCGCGGTCAGGGTGAGTCCCTTCTCGCCGCGCTGGCGGCCCATCGCGGCCATCAGGTCCAGATCCTGCACGTGGAACGGCGCGCTGTCCGCCGCGAGGTCGACCGTGCGCTGGCGGAGGAAGACCGCGAAATCGAGCATCTCCGACCGCACCCGCGGCGTGGCCGCGAGGTTGCGGTATTCCAGCAGCTCCTCCTGGTAGGCGTCCACCGCCCGGCGGGCGTTGTCGGCCACTCGCTGCCGCCACAGGCTGAACAGACCGCCCATGCCGATCAACGATAATCGATGCGTTCCGGCCACGCCGCCCGGTTGACGCGGACCGGACAGCCTTGCGGACATTCGCAAGAACCGGGGTACGCCGGCGACCCGGTTCTCGCAATGTCACGAAGACCCGGCCACCGGCACCCTGGAACGCTTCGCCATGGACGTCAGACGACGGCCCGGCCGGGTCGGGCGGGACGAGGTACGCGCCCCGGCATCCGCAGATCGCACAGCAATCGAGAGGTGGTTCTGGTTATGACATGGCGTAGTCGACCCTCCGCCGGAGCACCATCCGGCATTCTCCGCGCATCCAGTCTGCTGTTGGCCGCGACGGCGATGCTCGCCGCGTTCATGGCCGCACCGTCCGCGGCGGTCGCGGCACCCGCGCCGAGCGGCGATGCGGCTGTCGCCGCCACCGGAGCCGAACGGGCATCGGCGAGCTCCGCCGGCACGTTGAGCGTCACGACGTCGACGGCGGCCGCCGCCTCACCGGCGAAGGGCGGCGGTTTCTCGGTGATGTCGGGCTCCTGCCCGTACGCCGGGCAGTACATCGACCCGTGGCTGATCGTGTTCCAGGGCTGCACCCTCACCGGCCAGCCGACGACCGCGGTCAGCGCCCGGTGCTCCAACGGGGCCACCCTGGGCCCCGTGCACGTACCGCCCGGCGTCTACGACATCTATGTCGACTGCTACCCCGCGTTCTTCAGCTCGCTCGCGTTCATCTGATCGGCTCACCCGGCACGGATCCCGTTGCGGGATCCGTGCCGGCGGTGCCGGTCTCAGGGCAGCGCGTCCAGGTGCGGGCCGACCGTGTTGGCGGAGCGGTTGCCGTTCCTCACGTCCCAGTTGACCGACCAGGTCATCGCGCCGCAGGACCGACAACGGTCGGCCGCGTCTGTCGACCGCGAGGTGGATCTTCGTGCTCGGCCCGCCCGCGGGATCGACCGATGCCCTAAAGGACCGGGTGGACACGGCCTGCGTGTTGAGGCTCAGCACATCGTCCAGTCCTCGACAGCCAGGACCAGTTCTCCAGCCCGGGCAACCGAGATGCTGTGCTGTTCAGCGATATCCGCCAGCACTGCCTCCTCGCTGACGTCGACGTCGTCCTCGGTTGCATGGTTGAACTCGGCGTTGAGCACGTAGGCCTGCTCCGACGGAACCTCCTGCTCGGCAAACTCCGCGCCGCCGGGCAGTTGGACATGTCCCGGGCGGTGATCGATAGCTCGAAGTATTTGGGGCTACCACGCCCAGCCTGGCCTGCTCACCTCGTTGGCCACTGATGGCATTGGATCGGATAACCGCGCTGGACGCCGACTACCGCCGGCCGCCTTCCGCTTCCGCAGAGGCGACGTCCAAATGAACCTGTTCGCGCGAACGAATTTCTGCCGGCTGGTCTTGTTGGCCCGGCAAGTGCGGCCGACCGGAATCCTCAGACCCGGATTGCCGGGCGGGAACGTCCGCTTCTTCGAGCCCTGTCGAAGCTCGCGATACCGCCATGGGTGGTGCCGCGAGCACGAGAGCCACCAGCAGCGCCGAGGCTGCGACAAGCTCGATACCGATGGTCGGCACTATCGTCCACGGACCCGGACGTTCCCACCAGCCATCCGAAGCGCTCGCAAAGAGCCCAGCTACAACGGGTGTGACAACCGCGTAAAGAAGCATTCCGTACACCGCAAAACGCAGAGAACGCCGCCAGAAGACCTCACCTGTGCCCTCTTGCCAGTCGGCTGGTTGTCCCCGCTGGCGTCGAACGAGCCCAAGGACAATCATGGACAACAGGACCAGAGCCGGCACGGACCAGATCGCCAACAGCCATGCGCTGTCGTCGTCACGCGTGACGACGCGCAGGTAGCGGTCGGCGGTCATCGCCAAGAGAAGGACGATGGCAACCGTGACGCCATACATGATGATGGCCGCGAGCCACGGCAAACTGATGCTGCCAGTTCCTGCTGCCAAGAATCCACGGCCCGCGCTTTCGCTCGATGCCGGCGCAGGATTGTCCAAATGTGCAGCGAGCAGCCAGCAGGCACCCGTAACCACACCTGCGGCACCGACGCCGAGCATTCCGCTGGCGAACATCCCGTCTGTCCACACCCGCGCGCACACGTCGTCACCAGCACTGCCCGTCACGTGGCTGAAGATGTAGCTATCGAAGCCCAACATGACGAACGTCGGGGCGAGCACCGCCAGTGTGTGGGTGGCGCGAGCCCCACGCATGGCGAAGAGCACGACGATCCCGGTGAAGACGAACCCGGCAAGAGCTCCGGCAAATTGGGAGTTGGTAGAGGCCGACGCGACGATGCTCCATCCATGACTCGCGCATCCGGTTGCGGGCTCCATGCGGCCAGCATCGGAAACGGCGCGATGTTGGACCAGCGATCTGACACCTACCGGACAGCGAGCCGGCAGCCTACTTGCCTTGGCATCCTTTGTGCGGGGACAGGCAGGGCCGACGCCTAGCCAGATGTACGCCCCGGCACGGGGGATCAGCTGAAGCCGTGGGAGAACCAGTCACCGGGTGCGCGACCGACTACCCGCCAGGCTCTGCGGAGGCTCGGCGAAAGCCTTGATCACTGAGCCGTTGCTGTACTTCGCTGCTGCACAAGATCAGAAATGGCCACCCGGAAGAATCCGAATGGCCTCTGACCTGCGTCGGGACGGCCGGATTCGAACCGACGACCCCTTGTTACCAACAGTAACCAAATCGAGTTTGCCATTGATTGTCAGAAATAGCAGCTGAGCTGCACAGAAACGATCAGACACTGGCCGCTCCTTGTCACTGATTGTCAACGGCAGACGGGGGTTTTCGGGGGGTAAACGGGGGGCCGGCCGACATGACAGCGCAGCGTCCCACCGCGCCCCGCTCCACCACCATCGGGGACGTGGGATACGCCTTATCGGTGCCATCCCGCCCAGCTGAAGATCAGCCCACCCTGACGGGTCCCAGGGCAAAGCGTTCGGGACCCGTGTTGACGCACGAGCCCTCTCAGCCGGACACGCCTCCACGACCCGACGTGGTGCGCGCTCATGCCGAAGAGCGGATGGGGCAAGTTCAGTTCCCGCCTCCGAGGTAAACCTGTTCGGGCGGCCAGGAGCCTGCGACGCATCTGGGTGTTCGGGAAGCCGTCACGGCGCGAACGGGTCCCAGTGGGTGGCATAGCGGAGCAGGGACAGCGCCAGGTCGGGGTGCGCGGCGGCCCATTGCGTGTCGAAGAGGAACAGTTGCTCGTGGCCGAAGAAGTCGTCGATGTAGCGGGCGGCCTGGGCGAGGTGCTCATCCACCGCGACGCGGGCCTGCGGTGGTGGCTCCGGCAGCTTCCATTGCAGGATCTGCTCGTGGCTGGGTGCGGTCCACTTTCCGAACGTCGACAAGTCGTATGGTTCGAGGCAGACGTAACGGTCCAAGGCGGGGCCGATGCCTTCGTCGCCGGGTCCGACGAGGGAGCGCAGCAGGTCGGCGTCGAAGCGTTCCCGGGACACGGGTTCGGCGATGCCGCGTAGGTGGTCGGCAAGTCCGGGCAGGTTGACGCCGGGGAAGACGGTCGCTTCCCGCTGGTCCAGGTTCGTGCCGTTGTGGTTGGTGTGCTGCCAGGTGATGCGGACCGCATAGACCGAATCCGGACCGGGCCCAGGTGGGCCGACGGCGCGGAGCGCCACGTCAGGGGTAAAGGTCGCGCCGCGCGCCGCGGCGCCGGAGGGCAACGGCCACGTGTCGTTTACGAGGTACGCGAGCCGGTCGGGGTGGGCGACGATCGCCTCGTCCTCGAAGAAGAAGTAGGCCAGGTCCACCTCGTCGTCGTTGGTACGCACTCGCAGCCCTCGCTCGTCGAGGCGTATCGGGTCGTCAGATTCGACCCAGAGGTGCTCGTTCAGGAGCTCGCGCAGCTCGACGAGGGTCTGTGGACATGGCAGGTGGTGCTCCTCGATCGCCTCGAAGATCGAGTCGAAGCCGTAGGCGCCGCCGCCGATCTCGGCGTCGAGAAGCGCTTGCGGGTCGTCGTGATGCCAGGCGCGCTGGAACCAGCCGAGTACCGTCATCTCGGGCACGTGGAAGATCAACTTGCTGAACGGGGAATCCACGCGCGACCGCTCCACGAAATACACGCGAGGAGCTTAGGTGTGCGAGTGGAGATCGCATACGCCCTGATGTCTAGCCCATTGGCGGAAACGACGCTGCCAGGCCCATCCAGGGGTCCTGCAGCTTTCGGCCTGAAGCTTCGACAGGCGGTTGATCTGTGCGCGAGCTGCGGGGCATCGGGAGAGACCACCGGACGGGTTGGCTGCTAGCGTTCGCCGCCATGTGGAGCGAGGAGATCGTGGCCGGGCGACCGGCATGGCGGCACATCCCGTCGGGGGTCGTGTTCCGGGAGGTCCCCGGCGGCGCGTTCCGGATGGGGCTGTCCGAAGCAGAGCTCGACGCGGTACGCGCGATCGAGCGCAGCGGCGATGTCGAAGACACCATCGACCCGTTCCTTGCCAGCGCCAAGGACGCACAACCGGTCCGCGAGGTGCACGTCGAATCGTTCCTGCTCGCCCGGCACCCGCTGACCGTGGCGCAGGTCCGGTCCTGGCTGCCCGAGTACGACGACGACTACGCCGAGGCGGACACCGGCACGGCTCGGCTCGAAGGCGACCTGGACGACCTGCTCGAGTTGTTGCCGTTCCAGCTGCCCACCGAGGCGCAGTGGGAATACGCAGCCCGGGCCGGCACCACCACGCTGACCTTTCACGGTGACGGAAAACCCGACGAGGACCAGCTTCTCGACGACTTCGGCGACGAGACACGGACGGCCGCCGGCGAGAACGCGTTCGGGCTGGCGGCAATGGGCTCGGCGAACGAACTCTGCGCCGACGTGTGGATCCCCGGCTTCGACGGCGCACCGTCAGACGCGCGACCGCGGACCGGAGACGGGCCCCGGACCGTACGCGGCGGAGCCGCCGATCTATACCCATGGCAAGGCTGCGACGAGTGGCTGCTACTACTCTCCGCCACCCGATACGAACACGCCGACTTCACAGCCATACGCCCGGCCGCACCACTGCCACCCCACTAACAACTCCTAGCTCTTTGAGCTGTGAGGTCGGCGCCAGCAGGTGGTGGCGCAGGCGAGGGTGAGGAACGCTTCGTGGATGTCGTCGCGGATCTCCCAGCGGATCCGCAGGCGGCGGAACCAGTGCAGCAGAGCAATGGTCTGCTGCACGACCCAGCGTCGGGTGCCGAGCCCAGATCCGTGACCGACTCCGCGTCGGGCGATGACGGGTGTGATGCCGCGCGTGTGTTGCTTTCGGCGGTACTTGTCGAAGTCGTAGCCGCGATCTGCGTAGATCCGGTCGGGCCGTTGCCGGGGCTGGCCGCGGCTGCCCTTCATCCGGGGGGCCTTGTCGACCAGGGGCAACAGTTGTGTGGCGTCGTGACGGTTGCCGCCCGTCAGACTCGGGGCAAGGGGGTACCGCTCGCGTCGGTGATGACGTGGTGTTTCGAGCCTGGCTTGCGGCGGTCGACCGGGCTCGGACCGGTTTTGGGCCAACTTTGAGCGCCCGAACATCAGCGCCGTCGATCACCGCCCGAGCCATGTCCAACTGCCCGGCGGCCCGCAGTCTGCCGAGCAACACCTCGTGCAGCTGCTGCCACACACCGGCGTCGTTCCGGTCCCACAACCTGCGCCAACGAGACGATCCGCGGCGGCTGCTCACCCTCCTCACGTTCAGACGGAACGACCCTCACGTCCCGAGGACACCCCAACATCATCTAGTTAAGAGTTCTTCCCCAGCAGGGACTTACCGGTGCGCAGGTAGAAAAGACTGGACACTTGCTTCTGTCACAGGTCGTCAGCGGCCGGCCAGGGTTGGGGGTGGTCGGGCCCACCGGCCGGCCCTGTCCACGCGTCGCCGGGATATCCATGGTTTCCAGGACCCGTGGCGATTCGCTAATCTCGATGATCTCGGCACGCTGCGAGGTTGGTAGCCCGGAGGGCCCTGGCGGAAGGCAATGATGGCCGGCTTGTTCGACGGCTTCGAAGGCTATCGGGTAGTGACCACTGCGGAGAAGCGCCAAGCGCTCACCGCAGCGCTGGTTGCAGTCGACGCTAACGTGCTTCTCAACCTGTACCGCTACAACCCGCGGACGACGAACGATCTAGTGGCGGTTCTCGACAAGCTCGGCGATCGACTCGTCGTACCCCATCAGGCAATTCTGGAGTTTCACCGCAACCGTCTCAAAGCGATCGGCAACCCGGAACAAGCAAACAACGATGCCCGTACCGCGCTCGACAAGAGTCAGCAGGCAGCCCTGCGCGCCCTCGACAGTTGGTCCAAACAGGTCGCGCTGGATGAATCCCAGCTGCAGCACCTGCACGCCGACGTGGGGCAGATTTTCGACAAGCTGCGGGCCGCCGTCGACGGCGCCGCGCCAGATCGCGTTCACCCATCCACACCAACCGACGAGGACCCTGTCCTGCACAGGCTAACAGACCTTCTCGACGGCAAGGTGCTCTCGCGCCCCGACGACGCCCGTTGGTCGGCCCTCATCGACGAGGGGAAGCAGCGGGTAGCCGACCTGGTGCCGCCCGGTTACCTGGATGCGGAGAAAGGCGATCAGAATCCGGAGGGTGCCGCAGGCGACTTCCTCGTATACACCCAGGCGTGCGAAGAGGCAAAGACCCGCCAGCTAGACCTGGTTATCGTCACCAACGACGAGAAGGAAGACTGGTGGTGGCGACGGGGCGGAGACTTGATCGGACCGCGCCAGGAGATGACGAGAGAGTTCTTTGACCTCACAGGACACAGGCTGTTCTTGATGCGTCCCAGTGATCTACTCGACCACTCGGACGCCCTCAACGTGCAGGTGAACCCGAACTCCGCGAAGGACGCCGGCACCAGCCGCTCTGACATCGATGATGTCATAGATGCGGGTGTGGACGACGTGGGCGTCGGAGAGTGGACCGCCGAGACCGTGGACGACCTGCTGGATCGGCTTCGCGTGGAGAGCCGACGAGATCTGGCCGAGGTTATCCTTGAGGCCGCCCGCCAGGGTGGCACCATCAGCCGCGATGCCGTCTACGCGATATGCGGCTACAGCAATGACCGACTGTTGGTTGGCTTCACCCGCCCGACCGCCCGCATCACCGCCAGCTTGCAAGCCGAACAGCGTCTGCCTGAGGCGGTAACTCCCATGCTGACGGCGCTGTATCGCGGTCCCGGACGGCTTTACGCGGTACGGATCCCCCCAGAGGTCACGGAGATTCTTGGCCCGAGATCGCCACGGTCGGACACGGAATCGGAGTTCGAGCCAGCCGGCAAGTACAGGCCGCTCGCCGACTACCTCAGCGCGGTCAGGGCCGACTCGACCTCGATGACCTTCGCTGAAATTGAAGACATCCTCGGAGACGCCTTGGCACCCTCCGCCAGAAAGCACCTCCCCTACTGGTACTCATCGCAGAATTCTCTCGGCAAGGCGATCGCTGCGGCCGGCTTCAGGCCGCGCGGTGTACGCATCGAAGCTGAGACGGTGGATTTTCACCGACGGGGCTGAGACCTGCGGGAGTCTGTCTGTAACACTCCCCTGGCCCCCTTCACATCCAGGCCTGACCTTGGTCCCGATCGAGGTGCCCCCGCGCCCACGATCGCGCGCCTTGTCAGCGGCAGAAGGTTGCAGTTGATTGTGGATGTTCGGTAGGTGGCGTGCTCCGCTGGGAGATCCCACCCAGCCCGAGGGCGAAGCCGACACTGGTCGCGCCGTGTTCTGGTCTGATCTCGCACCGCTCGTTCGCAGCTGTAGGCTGCGCGAGGGAGTCAGTTAGAAGTCACGCCACTCGTCGAGCCACTGGTTGGCCAGCTGCGGTGGGACGTCAGCTCGGGTAGCGAGTTCCATAAACACGTCGCAGGCTTCCTCTCGGCGCAGCGTGTCGATGATCTCGTACTTCTGCTCGATGCCGTTGAGCGCCTCGACCAGGGTGCGCATTACCGCTTTAACTTCATCCGGGCGCCGATCACGGTCCTGCGGAACCTTGTCGATGGCGCGGACCGTGCTGGCGTATGCCTTGCAGGCGGCGGCTCCGCCTCGGGCGTCGTCGTCGACCCAGTCGCGGAACGGGTTGTTCAGGTTGGCGGCCAGCCACGTGTCGTGCTTCGCGCCTTCGATGACCAGGCCCACTCCGGCGCCGCGATAGCGGGCTTTCAAAGCCGGCACGATTGATCGGCGTAGACCGCTGATGCTCAGCTTCGTCAGCGAGGTCAGGTCCGGCAATGTTCCCGTGTCCAAACCGTAGCCATCGACAAGTTCGAGAACAGCCAGACAAGGCAGACCGGCCAGCGCTGCGGCGTCGACCAGCCGGCCCGGGGGCTTGCGCCAGAGGATCCGTAAGCTCTCCAGCTCCTTTAATTCCCGAACGGCGCCTGCGGACATGGTGCCAGGGCCATCCAGGGAGACCTCTCGAACACCGTGCAGACCAGCAGGAACCGTTGTTTCCGCGTCGGCGTCGGCCAGGGTGAGATGAAGCCAACGGCCGTCGTCCGCCGCGTACACGGCCAGACTCGGGTCCACTGCCGCCAGCTCAAGGTTGTGCAGGCCACGGGGCAGCCGAACCTTTCGAACGTCCGCACCGCGCAGCGACAGGCGCTGCAGACCGCTGTCGGCCAGATCAACGACCGGCGGAGCGTCCCACCACGTCAGCGACGAGACGACAGGACGCTCTGCCAACGCTCGTGCCAGACCTCGGTCCGGGCCGACCCACGACAACGCTGTACAGCGGGGCAACTGATCGAGAGCGGACCACCGCACCGGCCCGAACGTGGGCACCCGCACCGACCCCTCACCGTTCAAGTCCAGCCGGGACGTGGCCGCGCCGAGCGTTGCCGCCCCGGCACCGAAGTCGACGTCAACCTGACCGCGGGTGCCCGCCGCGCGGTAGGCGGACTTCACCTTCCCCGGCAGCTCCCGGTCCCAGCGGCGCTGACGGACCACATCGTCGGCAAGTGCCTGCCAGTCCGAGTATGTGTTCGACAACGCCGGAACATCGTCAGGAACGGGCAGGCTCCCGATCCACGCGAACCGCGGCGGCACCGCATACCAGTTGCCGATCGACAAGTGAGCCAGGCGCCCGTCATAGGCATGATGGTCAAGCCTTAGCGGCTCAACGCCGTGCAGCTCGTCCAGGCTCGGCCGGTCCACCGAATGCCAACGCAGCGCATACGCCGACGTCACATCACCATCGGCACCCGTGACCTGACACGCCCCGAATCCACCGTCCGACAACCTCATCACGGCGACATCGCCGGAACGCACTACTCGGTCAGCCACCCGGCGAAGCTAGCCGACCGGGGCGACAACTTGCTCGCCCGAACCGTGCCACAGGCTCGACCGGATGTCGGGCCAGCGGACCATGCAGGAGTCGGTAGTCTGGCCGCGACGGTCAGCGCCATCAGCTCCAGACGCGATAGACGCCGGGCGTCGCCGCACGGCAGCTGGGACGCAGGGATTCCTCGATCGCTTCGAAGGGTCTGTCAAACGAACGGTGTAACCCGGCTTTGAGGGCTACTTTCGGCCTGCGGACCGGCGTCCTTCGATGGCCATCTCGAAGGCGTTCAGGGTGGGTTTCCAGCGCATGGTCCACCGCCGGCGGCCCTGCCCTGCCCGGTCGGTTCGGGTCGGGTTGGGTCGGGTCGGGTCGGGTCGGGTCGGGTCGGGTCGAGGCTCATCGCGGCGGGGTAGACGCACCACGGCGCCCTCGTTGGGGAAGTGCCCGCGGGCCCGCACGGCTCGGCGGATCCGAGCGTGGACGGACGCGACCGTGTTGGTCGAGCAAATGACGGTGCGGATCTCGGCGTCGAATGCCAGGATCGGCACGTACTCCGCCCAGGCCTGCTCCTACAACCGGATGCTCGCCGGATACTGCGTGCCCCACGCCTGCGCGAACGCGGTGAAGCGTTCCCTGGCTGCAGCCTCGGTCGCCGCCCTCTAGACGGGCTTGAGGGGCTTGGCGATGGCGTCCCAGTGCTGCCGGCCGGCATAGCGGAACGACGCCCGCAGCACGGATCTGAGAGCGCGCCTGGTCAGGGCAGGCGCGACGTAGACGGCCACGCCCCTCCAGGGGTGGCGCTTCACCCCGAACCTATCTGCTGAGCGGCGTACCGAATCCCGCACCGGTAGACAGGAAGTGCGTAACCATCCGGCGCGCCGCCAACGATGGTCCAGCGCTCTATTGCCTCCGCGCACCGCTGCATCGCGGCGGTTAGGCCGCCTGAGACTGCCCACGGGGGTCGGCGCGGGGTTGCCACGGAGTGCGGTTCGACTCGCCAAGAGCGAGCAGCACCTAGTGACCAAGTCGGATCGGCGTTACCAAAACGTTACATCATACTCTCTGTATAGATCACCAGCGCAGGACGCAAGGTCACCGCCTCGTCTTAGCTGATGTGGATCACTCAGAGTCGCCGATCTGCAGACCCAAAAGTCACGCCCGGCATCGACGGGGCCCGTGGTGATCAAACCACTGCTAACGTCTTTTACATACCAGCGGGGGCATCAACATTCATGATTGGTCATGGATCGTACGACCCTGCACTATTCGTTTGGAGTGTCCATGATGAATCAACCCAAGAAGGCTGCAGAAGCTTTCGCAATCGGAGCTATCGCGGCCGGCGTTATCGCATTCGGATTCGGAGCTCCTGCAAATGCCGCCGGCAAGACTCTCGAGGCGGAAGGCTGCTATACGCAGTTCTGGAACACCGCCTGGGGGCAGGGTTGCTCGTCGGCCACGAAGAACGCCGTCTACGACTCGGAGGTGAATTGCACCGGGGCTGACGGCAATCGTTGGCTCACCGTGGGCCGCGCAAAGGGAAGCACGAGCTTCCACTCCGGCACAGACTGCTTCTGGGGCATCAGCGACGCCTGGATCCGCGTCTAGTCAATTCGTTCGCGAACAGGCAGCATGCGGGGGTGCGGCGGTCCGTCGCACCCCCGCGTTTCACGTCTAGTAGGGTTGGCTCATGGAGATCGTTCTTGATGCGTTGGCACAGGGGTACCGCGGAAAGCAAGTATTTGAGGGACTTAATTTAACACTGCGCCCCGGTGTTACGGCGCTGCTGGGGCCGAATGGCGCCGGCAAGACGACCTTAATCCGCACACTAGCTACCGTTCTGCCCCCACGCTCTGGAAGGCTCAGTTTCGGCGATTTACACATCGTCGATGAGCGGAGCGCTCGAGTAGCTCGCAATGAAATCGGATACCTGCCGCAGGACTTC
Organism: Micromonospora sp. WMMD967; assembly: GCF_029626165.1. Classification (NCBI taxonomy): domain Bacteria; kingdom Bacillati; phylum Actinomycetota; class Actinomycetes; order Micromonosporales; family Micromonosporaceae; genus Micromonospora; species Micromonospora sp. WMMD967. Next base: position 3,955,466 of record NZ_JARUBK010000001.1, on the reverse strand, counting down.
GGCTACGACCCACAAATGACCGTCGAAGACTTCGTGACTTATGCGGCCTGGCTACGAGGCGTCGGGCGACGAAGTCGGCAGGAAGCAGTCATTGATGCACTTGAGCTGGTCGACCTCAGCGACATGCGGCGCACGAAGATGCGCAAGCTTTCTGGTGGTATGCGCCGTCGTGCAGGAATTGCTTGGGCAACGGTAGGAAGACCACGTCTTGCCTTGCTAGACGAGCCGACCGTCGGATTGGACCCGCGACAGCGCTTGCAGTTTCGGAAGGTTATCTCAAATCTTGCCGGCACGGTCGTCGTGCTCAGTACCCATCTGATCCACGACGTCCAGGCCATATGTGACCGTGTGATCGTACTCCACAATGGCGCAAGTCAGTTCGATGGCACGGTTAGTGATCTTGAAGCCCTCGGTTCGGCCGACTTCCCCGGTCATTCCGCCCTGGAGAAGGCCTACATGAGCCTGCTTCCTGAAGAGGAGCGGCAACTGTGACAACTCTTTGGCTGCACGTCCGCAATTCGCCAGTTCGATGGGCAATCATCCCGTTGATTGCGATAGATCTTGCCGTACTTCTGCTACGCGGCCGATCCTGGATTGGCGTATGGCCAGAAACTGGCGCAGCAGCTCAGGTGCCGACGTATGTTGTCGGCGCCGTAACCGCAGGCTGCGCAGCATGGGCTGCGGCGGCTCCCGCACGAAACCGGATGACCGAGCAACTCAAAGCGACATCGATCCGTACGATTATAGGCGAAGGCCAACGACTTATTTCAGTGGTCATCGTCCTGACGGTACCCTACCTACTAGGACAGATCGTCGGCTTCGCTCTCACCGCGCGAACCTTCCCTCCTGGCCTATCTCTTTGGTTTATGTATGCCACTTTCGGCTTGTTCACGACGATGCTCTCTATTACTTTAGGCTGGACCCTCGGCAGGATCTTCGGATCGATCTTTGCCGCACTGGTGGCGGCTCTAAGCTGGCTACTCCTCGTCGGACTCCTGTCCAACTGGGGCGACTTCGTCGTCATAAGTGGCCGACCAGAGGTAATCCTCGACTCGAAGGCGCTGATTCTGCGACTAGCACTAGTCGTGGCACTTCTAGTTGCGTTAGCAACAATTCCCTCAACCGTCGAGCCCTCCATGCGGACGCTTCTCGTACCTGGATCTGTAGCCCTCGTACTTGCCGCCACGATGTTCGGAACGAGCGTCGTTACACAACGGACGGTGCCAGAAAAAGTCTCATGCACCTCAGGGCAAATGGCCTTGTGCATCTGGCCTGAGCACGAGAAGTACCTGTCGCAACTTGCGGAGGTACAACGGAGGGCCGAGGTTCTCCCAGCAGCCTTTTCCCCGCCAACTCGTGTAAACGAATATGGCTTAGATCCGATACAGATCTATCGTAGCGGAGGACGTACCCGAATCTTCGAGGACCCGGAAGCCCCGCCTTCGTTCAGTGTGATTGAAGGAAGCCGCTGGTCCTATTCAGGAGGAATCGCGAGGGCAATCCTAACCAATAGCTACGCTCGTTACGGAATCTGCGATTGGGCAGCGATGCCTGAAGCGGACAAGGCGCGCAGCGCCGCAGTAGATGCGTGGCTAGAGACCTATCTCGCTGGTGGAGGAACACCCGACTACCGAACAAATGCGCCGCCGGAACTTCACAATTCGTGGAATCTGGGCCGCCAGGTGGCCAACGACAATCCCCTTTCCGAGCAGTTTCGTTGGGCCGAGAAAGAAGTAGTCTACCTCAGTAGGCTGTACTGCAAGGCGGACAGCTAGGATGCCGGTCGACAAGGTCGTCTACTCCTTCTTGTACGTTCGGCGCTCGCTTCACATCATCGCAGCGGTAGCCGCTGGGGGTCTTGTCACAGCCCTTATCGGCCTTCATGGCATTTCGATGCCTACCGCTAGTCAGGGCGGGCAAGGGGACGTGCCTATCTGGAGGATGTTGACGCTTTTACCGGGAGTGCTTCCGGTCTTTCTTTTAGATAGCCGCCTAGCCGACCTCGAACAACCTCAGACTGCGCGCCTCCGCCGTCAACAATGCTTTTGGCTGAGCGCACTTTCCCTGCTGTGTGCGGCCATTTTCCTAGGCCTCTGCAGCCTTGCGCTCGACCTATCAACTCTCCTGATAATTGCGCGTGCCTGGCTGGCATGGTTTGGCCTAGCGTTACTCGCAGGGGCTGCCCTTGGCTGGAAGTTGTCTTGGACGCTGCCAGTTGGAGCGGCAGCAACTCTTTGGTACTGGGGATATCGTGGACATGGGCTCTACGAGTGGTGGGAGTTTAGCGCTCGCCCCTATCAGGATCCAGCAAGCCTCGGGCTTTGCATGGTGCTAATCACGGGGGGGATCGTCGCCTATCGCGCCACTGCTTGGCGACTGCGGCGGTTGCGAGAGTGGCCTCTTCCCTTATTCGGTAAGGCGCATCGGATAGGGCCGCACCTTTAGCACTCGATGTCGGCCACAGTCATTCGATAGCCAGCCGCCCGAACGCTACGGATCCTCGCAGGGCAGAAGCGGCTGTGCTCCCCCGGCAGGGGGGTACAGCCGCTTCTGCCGTATGACAGTTACTTAAAGATGGCGATTATGGTTTCAACGAGGAAGGGCCATCATCTGCTGGCGCTGACTGCAGCGCTCAAAGAGTTAGGAGTTCTTAGCCAGCAAGGGCGAAAACCCACGGGCCGCCCTCACTACCGCCGGGCCGGCACGGCCCGCTCTACCTGACGTCCAACGTGTAACTCCAGGCGAGGGCTTGCACAGCCTCTTCCTTAATCTCGGGGTGCGTCCCACGGAACTCGGCGGCAGCCTGCTGTCCCATCGCTTTCAGGTCAAGGGCGACACTGCTGGCGTCGGACGGGTAGAACTTGTCCTCCAGCTTCGTGATCTGCGCCTTGGTGACGCACATCTGGACTCACTCCTATGTTGATCTTCGTTGATCGCATGCCCACGTAGCGTAGTCACGAGCGCCGGCAACTTCCGCTCCCTTTCGGGCTCAACGCCTCTCGAACCCCCAGTCGGGCTTGGCCAAATCGAGAGTGGACCTCAACACGCACGGGAGTCGGACCGGTGACCTACCTGGCCGGGAACGCCTGATCGCTTCCGCTGGTCCTGTTACCGTGTCGCCCCGCCTCACGGCATGGGTGCTGACCGAATCTGTGGCAGCCCTTCCGCAGTCAGCGCGACCGTCACCGGAACCTCACGTGGCAGCGCCTTCTCGATGCTGTCCCGCAACGACCGGTGCACAGGGCATTCGCACGACGACTGCAGCGGATCCGCACACCGGGCAAGAGCAGCCGTCAACCGTTGAACCCCGTCGGCGACCGGCCACGACCAGTCCATGTCCCACGGCTCCTCCCAGGGCTGGTGGAAACAATCATGGTCGAAGTACACGAGAAGGCCAGCCCCACACTGCGGGCAGGCGAACAGGCTCCTCCAGCGGTAGTTGACCTGGTGCCCCTGAGCACCGTGCGGCACGCCCCAACTCCCGATACGTACAACGGTGTGCTGGTCCACTCGACAGGCGGCGCAGATGCGCATGGCTAGCCCTCCTCCACCTCCTGGCGACATCCACCACAGAGATCGACGCAATCACGAACGCCGTCTACCCAGCAGCGCACACCGTGTCAAGGGACGCATGACATCGACGCAACCATCCACCGATATGGGTACCAGTAGCGGGCGGTCGTCACGATGCCGAGCCCGGCCGCCATGACGTGAACCCGGTGCAAATTCGTCCGAGTCTCGGACCCGAATCCACGAGCGCCGTTCGGGGGTGGGGATGGCTCACGCTGACGCATCTCCAACAGGTGTTGCTGGCCCGCCTTCTACAACGTGGTCCCGGACCTTTAGCTTGGGCCCGCAGCACAGTGGTGACGGTCTTCAGCCCTCGAATCCGTCATGTGGCGGCACAGCAGCAGGTTCACCGGCCGGACGAGGCCAGTCGCACGATTGACCGTGTGCGCCGCTGCGGCGATGGACAAGCCATCTGGCCAGGCTGGTCCGATGGGGAGGGTGATGTTCCGTCCGCTCGACAGCCTCGATCGACGTTGGCATAGATCAGTCGGCGACGTAGAGTGTTGCGAAGGTTTCGTTGTGTTAGCTAATCGCTGGTGTCGACACCGCAGCCGGGTCGATCGGATGAGCGAGGCGGCCGCAACATGGACACCGGCAGGCACAATCCTGGTTGCGAGACAGCTTGGGGACATCGTTGCCTCTGCACACAATGCGGCGGCTCCCAGCATGGCGTGCAGGGCTGGCTCGACCGAGCCGGCCATGACCGCCTGATCCGTCACGGAAGACGGGGGCGCTTCGAGGGCAACTTGGTCTGGGCGGGTCACCGTCCGCGGCGTCTGGAGCAGAGCCGCCGCAATCAGGAGATCACCGCCGATCTTGCTCGCCTGGACATCGCGGATTGGCTTGCCGAGCCGCCACTGCATGAGAGGACCGGAGACGGTGAGCCGTACCCGTCGCCGGTCGAGCAGGTGACAGCGCTTGCCGAAGAGATGACGCGCGGAGCCTGGCGGGAGATCACTACCGAACTCGACCGCGCCACCCCGGACGCCACCAGCGTGAAGCGCGACCTCACTCACCACGGATGGTGCGATCTCTTTGTCGGGCTGGTCCAAGCGGTCGAGATGACTCGACGAGGTTTCGACAGCATCCCCAACAAGGTCAAAGCCCTGATCCTGGGCTCGGCACTACAAGGCGACCGACCGCACGTCACCGAAGCCGTTGTCAGTCTGATCGTTGACAAAGCATGGCACGGATTTCAGGCAGCAGCGTTTGCGGGCGCGCCGCTGCTCGATCTCATCTCACATGACGAAGCCTTGCGCGCACTACGGATACTCGCCGTGTTCATCTGCCCCGCACCAGCACAACACCCCGCAGTACGGCAACACGCCCTGAAACCACTCGGAGATGACGCCACCGAGGTCCTCACCGACCAGACCAAGACCAGACTCGCCGAGCTGTTCACCGACTGGCGATCCGACGGCGATGCCTCGCCAACCGGGTAGCTGCGCAAGGCCATGCTCCCCGCGACCCGACTGGGCCCTCATGAAAGCAACGCGCCACTCCCCTTCGAACAATCGGCAGACACCCGGGGGCAGCATCAGGATTACCTGCCCGATCGGAATATCAGATATCGCCCGAGGTCGTCCCTCCGGCACGATGCCCCGATGATGCTGCTGGTCCCTTCGGACCCCCTACGGCCACGCCGGCCCGACGACCACTTCGCGCCCGAAGCCGACGCCGCCTGCGCCGCCGGCGTCAACGTCGCCGTGGTCGACCACGACGCACTGACCCGCGACGACCCGCAGCGCGCGATCACGGCCGTGCCCGCCGGCGGCGTCGCGGTCTACCGCGGGTGGATGCTCCGCAGCAATCAGTACGCGGCCTTCGCCGACGCCCTCGCCGCTCGTGGCGTAAACCTGCTCACCGGCGGCGATGATTACCGTCGCGCCCACGAACTTCCCGGCTGGTACCACCAGCTCGCCCCGGTTACCCCGACCTCTACCTGGACCACCAGCGCGGAGCGGACCGCATTCGACGAGGCACGCATCCGGCTCGGTACCGGCGCCGCGGTGCTGCGTGACTACACGAAGTCGATGAAACACCACTGGCACGGCGCCACGTACATCCCCGATCTCACCGACCCGACCACCGCCTGGCAAATCGCCGCCCGCTTCCTGGAACTCCGCGCCGACGACTTCACCGGCGGCTTCGTCCTACGCGCCTTCGAACACTTCACCACCGCCGAGGCACGCACCTGGTGGATCGGAGGCACCTGCGCACTCGTCGGCGCGCACCCCGACACCCCCAACGAACTTCCACCCACGAACCTCGACCTCAGCACGCTCACACCGCTGGTCGGCGCCCTCGACCTGCCCTTCGTCACCATCGACCTCGCCCAACGCGACGACGACACCTGGCGCGTCATCGAACTCGGCGACGCCCAGGTCAGCGACCGCCCCACCACCATCAGCCCTCACGACTTTGTCGCTGCACTACGTACGGGCGTCCAATGAACACGACGGCCCTCCAGCACAGCCCGGAATCCTTCGACGACCCGGCCCGACCCACCCGGTGACTGCAGCCTCTTGGCACTAGTTGTCAGCGTCGGGCCGGTGTGACCAGGGGGAGAACGGGAGACCTCAACGTGCCCGGTGCCGCCAGCTCGCCACGCGGGGCGCTAGCTGTGACGCGTAGCCCGCCTCGCCCTGTAGGTTGGTTGACCGTGCCTTAGCCAATCTCCGTCGCTAGAAGGGGAGGGCAGTGTCGTCTCTTCCAGGCGGAGCAGCCTCCAAGCTTGGTGATCGCTACGAAGGCTGGTGGACCCTGGTCCGGTTAGCCGACATCCTGAAGGGCCAGGCTACGAAGCTGCGGCTGGAACCTCCCGTAGCGGGGGGTACCGGCATCGAATTCTGGATCGACGAGCCTGGCGTGCGCTGGTGTGAGCAGGTTAAGGATGCACAGCACACCTGGACTCTGCATCGCCTGATCACGGAGGGTGTCCTGCCCTCTGCCATCGGCCACCTTGCAGACGGGCACAGTCTTCGATTTGTGACTTCGAGTTACGCGTCCGACCTCGCGGCGCTGTCGTCTCGTGCACGTGACGCAGAAGGCCTTGCTGAATACCGTGAGATCCTTACCAGCACGCAGTTGCCAGGCTTCGAGCGGCTGACCAGGACGTGGAACGTCACCGAGACCGAGGCGTGGGACTACCTACGGCGGGTGTGGGTCGAGCATCACCCCGTCGAGCACCTTCGCCGCCTCGTCCACCTAACCTACGAATCACTCCTGCAGGGTGACGCGGAAACCACGGTCAACGAGTTACGGAGTTGGCTGGACGACCTGCTGCACCAGACGGTGACCGCGCCCTTGCTGTGGGACCGCTTGAAACAGAAAGGGTACTCTCGGCGTCTACTCGCGGGTGACCCTGCCGCGGTTGATGCCCTGGTGGCCACCGTCGAGCGGCACCGTCGGCGCGTTGAGGCAACACGCCCCACACATGGCCTTGTCGCTCAGCCGTATGTTGCGCAGCTGGTGGAACAACTGCGCAAAGTGGACGGCGGGCGGGTGCTGCTGGTGGACGGACGGGCCGGTACGGGTAAGTCCACGGTCGCTGCGGAGGCGCTGCGGGTGCTCAGCTCGCAGGGCTGGCATGCCGTCACGATCCGGATGGACGCAGTCGGCACTGAGGTGCATACTGCGGCCAGCGTGGGGCGCGCATTCGATCTGACGGGATCGCCCGCAGTCCTCCTGGGCGGGGTGGCTGATGGCTCTCCAGCCGTGCTGCTCGTCGACCAACTGGACGCGGTCAGTACCTACAGCGGGCGGATTTCGGACTCCTACGAAGCGGTCGCCGAGCTGCTTGACCAGGCCGCACCCCTGCCCAACGTCAAGGTCGTGCTCGTGGTGCGGACCGCCGACCTGACAGCCGACCCACGGATGCGATCGCTGGTCGACGACCCGCGTGTGGATCGCCTGACAGTCGGTGAGCTGGACCTCGACAACGTCCGCGCGGCGCTAGAGGCGAACGAATCCGACCCGACCATCCTCTCGGACAACACGCTGCAGCTGCTGTGCACACCGTTGCATTTCGCGGTGTTCAGCCGGCTATCACCTGGAAGCCGAACGTCCCCGTACCGGACCCTCTCCGATCTGTATGAGGAGCTCACATCGCAAACCCGCCGTGACATCGAGCGTCACGTCGGCGGACTCGATTGGAGCGGGATCATGGGGGCACTGGTCGGGTACATGAGCGCCAACGAGCGGCTGGACGCCCCTGCTGCGGTGCTTGGGTTGGCCTCACCTAGGGAGGTCGGCGCCCTTCGCTCATACGGGATCTTGGCGTCGGAGAGCGGCCGTTTCGCGTTCTTTCACGAAACCTACTTCGACTTCCTGTTCGCAACGGCGTTCATCGCCGAGAATCGGGACCTGCACGACTACCTGGCCGACTCCGGTCAACACCTGTTCCGGCGCGCACCGACCCGCCAGGTACTCGAGTACTTGGCCGCGAACGATCGCGAGGCGTTCCGGGCAACGGTGGTACGGCTATTGACCAGCGACAGCGTCCGTCGACACCTTAAGGACGTCGTCGTCGCGGTGCAGCAGCAGTTGGACGCTGACGCCGACGACTGGCGGACGATCGAGCCACTCGCCTTCGGCGACAACACACATGGCCCGCGCCTGGCCGCACTGTTGTCCATGCCCCGCTGGTTCGACGCCGCGGATACGGCAGGCAGGTGGGAGGCATTGCTGGCCGACCCTGCCACTGTAGAGGTCGCCGCACATCAGCTGATCTTTGCCGCCCGGGAACGTCCGGACCGAGCCGCCACTCTCGTCCGTCCGTACATCGGAGACTCCGAGCCATGGCGGATGCGATTGCGTGCCCTCATCGAGTGGTCGTTAAGACCTCGCTTGGTCGATCTCGCGGTAGAACTGGTCGAACGCGGAGACCTCGACGATGCCCGAGGGCCGATAGCGGTCAACAGCGACTTCTGGTCAATCCTTTACGGCTTGAAGACCGACGCCCCGGCAGGGGCGGCGCGCCTGATTGGCGCGTACCTACGTCGCGCATGCGTCCGTGCCCGAGCGGACGGCAGCAGCGACCCATTCGCCTCTGGACACCTCAATGACTACTCGTCCGGCGGCGGCGCGTCGACCATCACAGAAGTCGCGGCAGCCGCACCAGCAGAGTTCGTCGACGAAGTCCTACCCTTCATCTGCAGCATCGTGGGGGCAGCCGGTGAGGCGGTCAGGACGGGCGGGCGTCGCGCTCGCAGCCGGTGGTCGTACCGGCATGTCGGCCGTCATGGGATTGACGACGCGCTGTACGGCGGTGTTGAGGACGCGCTGCGCGGGCTCGCTACCCACCGACCACACGAAACGCTTGCCTTGATTCGGCTGCTCGCCGACAACGACGCCAACGAATTACGGTTCCTGGCATGCCGCACGTTCGCGGCAGCGGAATCGAGCAATGACGCTGTCGACTGGTTGCTCTCCGATGAGCGTAATCTCCGGCTCGGTTGGGCCGACAGCCCTCGGTGGGCTTCTCGAGAACTCATCGCAGCCGCCACCCTGCGCTGCGATGACGAGCACCTGCAGGCGCTTGCCCAACGACTCCTCGATTACTACCCGGACTGGGAGAAAAGCGGTGAGCGCCGCCAATCGTACGGTCGCGCCCAATACGAACTACTGGGCGCGATTGAGCCGACACGGTGCAGCGCCCAGGTCACTCGAAGGCTCGGTGAGCTGGAGAGGAAGTTCAGCAACTGGCCGGTAACCGGGCCCCGAGCCTTAGTAGCCCGCTTTGTCGGTTCCCCAGTCCCCGGCACAGCCGCTGGCTTTCTCACCGACCAGGACTGGATCCGCGCGATCCGGAAACACCGGAGCGACCACACGGACTGGTCAGGTGATCACCCGGTAGGCGGAGCGAACGAACTGGCGAACGTACTCGGCACGCGAGCGAAGGCAGAGCCGGAGCGGTTCGCTCGGTTAGCGCTGACCTTCGACACCGACACACCAGCGGTCTACTTCGCCCGAGTGATCGACGCGGTAGCCGGCAGCGTGCCGACCCTACTCCTCACGGAGCTTTGCGTCCGCGCCCGCGACACCGCGAAACAGGACGTCGGGCGCCCGATCTGCGACGCCATCGAAACCGTAGGTGTTGACGCCACCGACACGATGCTTCAGCTCTTAGAGGATTGCGCGGAAGACGGCGACCCGGACCGCGAGTGGGCCCGAACACCCGCCAGCTCAGGCAGCTACTACTACGGCGGCGACCTGCTCATGGCGGGCCTGAATTCTACGCGAGGCACCGCGGCGCGGACGATAGCCCGCCTGCTGTTCGCCATCCCGGAACACGCCGATCGGTTCACCCCGATCATCGCCCAGCTCGCGACCGACCCGGTCCTCGCGGTACGCACCCAGGCTGCCGAGGCAGTGGGCGCATTAATGAACTGCCGACGCGAGACAGCCCTGAAGATCGCATGCGACCTGTTCGACGCATCCCCGCTCGACCTGTTCGACTCGGTGACCGTCAGCCGCCTGCTGACCTACGCCCTACTACGCGACCCTGCCACGTTCACACCGCACCTGCTCCGCGCGCTCACTGGGCAAGACTCAGTCGCCGAACGTGCGGGCTTCACATGGGCGGTCGCGCTCGTGCACGATCTGCTCGTCGACCCGGCGCCCCGTGACATCACCGCACTAAGTGCACCAGCCCGTCGTGGAGCCGCCGAGGCCTTCGCCTCCGACCCCTCGATCGCACTCCAGCAGTTGATCCAACTGTTCGACGACGAAGACCCAACCGTGCGCGAGGCCTCCGCACAAGCGCTCCGCTTAGTTGACGACCTTCCGCCTCGGACCGCGGACACACTCATCGACGCCTTTGTGACAAGCACTGCCTACGAGGCCCACTTCGAGGAGCTGTTCATGGCCCTCGACGACAGCACGCGGCTGTTGCCCGCGGCAGCTCTGCCGGCCTGCGAGAAGGCAGTCAAGACCGCTGGCCGCGAACTCGGCGACTTCCGCACCGCCCGCGCCGCGATGAGCAACCACATCATCAATGTCGTGCTACGCCTATACCGACAGGGCGACAAACGGACCAGGGAACGCTGCCTCGACGTGATCGACGGCCTCTCCGCCGCTGGCGCCTACGGCCTCGATCAGGCGCTCGCCGGCGAGCGTTAGCCTTGGATGGGAGCCCACTTGCCCAGCTGCACCGCATTCGGCGGAATGGACCCCCTCGCGCTGAGCATGCGAGACTCCGGCGGCGCCAAGTGAACTCTCCTGCGTGAATTCTCTCAGCTTGGCGGCGACGTCCGTTAACTTGCAGTCCGGTGCGGCCAAACTCGTCGCCTGCCGCTTTCTGCAGCACGAGACTGCGACGCCAGACTCGGGCCCATGCGCTCAGAGGAACGAGTGACTTGAACCCGGGAGAACCTCATGTCGAGCCTCGTTCAGGGCTTGTCATTGCTTGTCAAAACCCCTTGTTACCAACAGTAATCGAACCAAGTTTGTCACTGCTTGCCGAAAGTGGCCGTTGAGCTGCAGAGACACCGCCAGGCACTCATCGCCGCTTGTCACCCTTCGTCAAGGATTGGGTGGGATTTTCGGGGGGTAACTGGGGTGCCACACAGAACCCCGTCAGGTCTCATCGTCCCGAGAACTGAGGCGACCGGTATCCGGCGGTGATCCGATTGTGGGACAACGCGTTGGCCGAGTTCATCCCGTTCCTCGACTATGACCTGGAAATCCGCAAGGTCATCTGCTCGACGAACGCGATCGAGTGGATGAACGCCCAATACCGGAGGGCGATCAAGGCCCGCAGCCACTTCATGAGTGAGCTGGCCGCGTTGAAGTCTCTATATATGGTGACTCGGTCCCTGGACCCGCTGAAGCAGGCCGAGCCCGATGGACGATGCGCTGGAAGCCCGCCCTGAACGCCTTTGTCATCACCTCAGCGGCCGCTGAACCTAATAACCAAGATCGCCGGAAGGACCCTTAGCGAGACAGCCCTTGGCCAGCGTGCGCCCGTTCGGGCTGTACGTCACCAGCGGCGATCCCAGATTTCCGGGTCAGCCGCCAGCGCGACAACATCGAAGGCCATGTGGGCGGACGGAGCGTGGCTCACAGCTTCGCTTTACCCGAGCGTGGCCTCGTTCTTCACACACGGTCATACTACGCTCGGCGCATGCACTTCGCACCGACTGTAGGACCCGAACATCCGAAGTGGTTAGTTAAGGTCCTGCCCGGCCCCGTTGGCGGCGGCGTGCTGGTCGACGCCTCGCACGTCCTCACGTGTGCACATGTGGTGTTGGCTGCGGTAGGGAGTTCCGACACCGACAGGCCCGTCGGGCCGCTCCACGTCCGGTTTCCCGCCTTCCCGGACCACGATCCCGTCCCTGCCGTCGTCGCTGACGAAGGCTGGTGGCCACCGGACGACGATCATCGTGGTGACATCGCCGTCCTCCGATTGGTTGGCGCGCTGCCCGCCGCGGCGGTTCCCGCGCCGGTTCGTCGACCGCGGCGACCGTTCGACCACCGGCTCAGTGTGTATGGTTTTCCAAAGGCCTATCCCAATGGAGTCTGGGCGACCGGGGTGCTGCGGGGCCATGCCGGGCCAGGCCTGGAATGGCTACAGATCGACGACGCTAGATCGACCGGCATGACCGTCGACCGGGGCTTTAGCGGCTGCCCGGTTTGGGATCATGATGTGGGGGCGGTCGTCGGGATCGTCGTCGGCCGAGACCGCCAACCCGGCACCAAGACGGCTTGGCTGATTCCCGCCGCACAGTTGGCGACCGCTTGGCCGGCGCTGGATCCGTTACTGCGGGCGGGCCTGAACCGATCGTCTTTCCTGCCGCATTGGGATCCACAGGCCCGGGGGGTTGAACGAGCGAGCCAGGGTGGCTCGTATTTCACAGGTCGGGCCGAAGCATTACGAGCGGTCGTCGCACGGCTACGCGATGGCACCGGACGGGGAGCCATTACGGTGGTCACCGGCGGCCCGGGCTCCGGCAAGTCTGCCATTCTGGCCCGGCTGGTGACGCTGTCGGATCCGCTTTACCGGGAGCTCATCGCGGAGCCCCTTCTTCCGCCGGACCTCGACCCCGGTCGGGACGGCATCGATCTGGCGATCCATGTCCAGGCGCGGACGATGAACGAGATCGTCCAGATCATTGCCGAGGGTTTCCAGATCGATGCCGATGACCACGTTGCGCTGGTCGCGCAGCTGATCGAACGTGGTCGCCCATTCTCGCTACTGGTTGACGCCCTCGACGAGGCTTCCGGCCCGGAGGAATCGATCCGTATCGCCACGCAGCTCCTGCGACCACTGTGGAGGGACGGCTTGGGTATCGGCGTCCGGATTGTTGTTGGGACCCGGGCTCGCCAACGGAAGTTGGGTCCCTCCCTGCTCGACGCACTTGGCGTCGGTCCTGACTCGATCGTCGACCTGGATGAAGCGCCCTGGCTTGATTTTTCAGCGCTTGTTGGCTACGTGGACAAACTCCTGCAGGCCGAGGGAGTTCAACACAACTGGAATGCCGACGAAGTCAAAGCAGTCGCTCTCGCGGTCAGCCGCCGAGCTACTCCGAGTTTCCTCATTGCGCAATTGACGGCGCGATCCCTCGCCCGAGCCGGGCGGATCGTCGACACCAGCCGTGCGGACTGGCAAGACCAGCTGCCGGCTGATGTCGGCGAGGCCATGGACGCCTACCTGGGCCGGCTTGACAACAATGAGGTGCGTGCCCGGGAGCTGCTCACGCCTCTCGCCTACGCGGAAGGCGACGGCCTGCCCGGCGAGCGACTGTGGCTCGACTGCGCCAACGCGATAAGCGGCGGCACCTACACTCGCCAGGACATCCGCTGGTTGACGGAGAGCGCCGCCTCGGACCTGGTGCGCTGGACCGAGTTCGGCGACACAGTTGTCTACAGCCTCTATCATGGCGCTCTGGCCCGGCACCTGCGTCGCGAGCCAGTACGGGACCAGCGCGCCATTGCCGACGTCCTCACGGGCGCAATACCGCGAACTCCACGGGGAACACTCGACTGGCGTTCAGCGCAGCCGTATCTCACCAGATATCTTCCGGTCCATGCCGCCGCGGCAGGGGTACTCGGCCCGATGTTGGATGACCCAGGCTTCCTGCTTTCGGCCGATGCCGACCAGCTCCTGCCTCGGGTGGCCGCATTACGGGAATCCACGCCATCCGGAGCTGTCTATTTGCTGGCCTGCCACGAGCTGAGATACCGCGACTGGACCGAGGGTACCGCCATCCTGGCCATGCTGGCACGGCATCATGGGGCCGACGCGCTGCTGAGCAACCTGGTCGAATCCGAGACCATGCCATGGCGGGTGATTTGGGCTGCCTGGCGCCCACCGAGCCCTCACCACCTTCTCAAGGATCCCTTGACCGACGAGCCAGGCTGGTCCAGTGCGGCGACAGTTACCCGCGCCGGTGACCGCACCGTCGTCGTCACGGCGAGCGGTCAGCGGGAAGGTGCGAACGACGCGAAGCGCAGTGGCTACATCAGGATTTGGGACCTAGAAACAGGGCGCCCGCTGACTGAACCGATCAGGGCTCCCGTCGATGCCATTCGGGTGGTCGCCGCGGCGGTGGAGGGGTCGAGAACGGTAGCGATAACGGGCAGTGGTGCATGGCGGGGTCCCGATGATTCGGAAAACGGCGATGTGGCGTTCTGGGATATCGGAACCGCTACCAAGCTAGCTCAGGGGGGGACGCACCACGACTGGGTCAACGGTGTCGCGACCGGATACATCGGCGTCTCATCACGACCGGTGGCCGTCACCGGTAGCCAGGACACGACGCTAATTAGATGGGATCTAACCAACCAAGGGCAGATGGGTGAACCCCTGACTGGGCATACCGGCCCTGTCGATGGGGTGGCCATCGTTACCATCTCGGATAGGGCCACGATCCTGAGCGTCGCTCGCGACGGCACTCTACGAGCCTGGGACTTCGACAGCGGAGCACCGCTTCAGGACCCGATCGTCCTGCATGGGACGAAGGTAGCCGATCGGACCGTGGCCGACAGCGCCTCCTGCGTGGCGGGGTTCGAACGCGATGGCCGGACGATCGCGATCACCGGCGGAGCCTCGGTGCAGCTGTGGGATTTGGCCACAGGTACAACGGTGGGCGTGATAGGGGTGGCGGCGACCAGACTGGCCGTAGGCCGACTCGACGATCGTGACATCCTAGTGACATCAAGTGGCGCCCTTCAGGCGTGGGACCTTGACACGCTACAACCGATCGGCCCACCGCTCGTTGGGCACACATCGTTCGTGCACACCGTGGAGGTAGCCCAGTCGCATGACACCACGTACCTGGTCAGCGCCGGAAACGATGCCGCCCGGGTATGGAACCTCAGCCGCATGTCCCGATCGGTCGAGGCGCATAACACCGAGAACTCTCAGGCCATATCTATCGCCAGCCTCGCCGTCGCGCAGACCAAGCACCATGAGGTGATCGTTGCCGTCAATTCTGCGACAAAGGGTGTCTCCGTCTGGGACCTACGCACCGGCGCCCTGACCGCGAGCCTGGCCACCGATGATGGGACCAGGCAACTCAACACCGCGACTTCAGACGGACACCGACATTTCCGGCGTAATCGCCTCGTCTCGGCCACCGCCGCAGGATTTAGCGTCGCCGCCGTGGTCACCACCGATGGCGATCTTCACGTGTGGGACCTGACGTCTCAGACCCGGATACCTGGTCCGTTCACAGCCGTTCCGGTGGCTAGCGCAGACATCGCCGAGATCGATGGCAGGGCCGCGGTAGTAGCCAACCTCGCGGCCGGCGGCGTGATTGGCTGGGACCTTCGCTCAGGAGACGTGCTGTTCGAGGACACAAGGAGCCTGCACATCAAGGCCGGACAGATGCGGGGGTCCTCAGTTGTGTTGTCGCTTAACCGCACCGGGGTGCTTGTGTGGGATCCAACCAACGGCTCCGCCATCATGACCTTGGAATTCGGCGACACCATGTTCAACGACTCCCAATGGGAAACCGCGACGATCGGTGAGGTAGGCAACAGCGTCCTGCTGGCCGTCATCGACTGGTGGTCGGGGCAACGGGTCCGGATGTTCGACCTGACAGAAGGCACACGAACCGGGCAGATCTATGACGAGAACTCCGTCGCGGCGACTGCGATCGGCAAGCTCGGCGGACGAGCCGTGTTGTGCACCGCTGGCTCGGAACGGGTCAAGGTATGGGACTTCGCCGACTCGACCCACCTGGCAACAATCCCTGTATTCGGCGAGATCGGCAGCATGGTCATGCTGCGCGAGCGGTTGCTGGTGGCGGGCAGCAAGGGCATGATGTTGCTCGACCTGTCCACCCTTATCCAGTCGTGAATCGACAGATGGCGGCTACCCCAAAACGATGATCCAGACCGGTTGGGCGCGTTAGCAATCCTGCCTCCTGGCAACAAGGTCAGGGGCAGCCAACCCCAGACTCGCCTGTCTGAGGACATCTCGTCGCCCAGGTCCAGACGGTAGGCACGAATACCAACGAGGGATGACCACCATGCGGCTAAGTCGTATACTTTAATAGCTACTGCCTCCCTCTCCTCGCTCCGGAAGGCGCGCTGAACGATGAGTGAATTGATGCAATTCCAGACGAGTACCGGATCTGTCGTGGTCGAAATTGCTGACAATGAGCCAGGGTTCGAGGCTGTCAGCCGAAACGGCATGGTCGCGGACACGAGACTCAAGCTGAAAGAGGCGATGCACGACGTACGCGAGGCCGCACAAGAGGCGCTGTGCGCGTTCCGTGAAGGCGCGACCTCGCCAGACAGCATCGAGGTCGAATTTGGCGTGAAACTCAACGCCGAGGCCGGCGCGATCATCGCCAAAACTTCCACCGAAGGACACTTCACCGTACGGTTGAGCTGGGAGCGTCCAACCAAGGCGTAGACAGCCGATTATTTCACCATCTGAATCTGAATGACCATCCGCAATCAACGCGCGCGGCGGAGGGATCTACTCATCTCGAGTCGTCGACCGCGGCGGCGGCCGAAGGCGCCTGCCGTTTCTGCGCGTCGGAAGATCTAGTGCGATGGCGTTGGCGCATGAGCAGAACTGAGCGCTACATGGGCAACGGCCGACGCTAAGCCCTTGTGGCACTCGCCGTTTTGTCAATCGACGGCTGGCACAGCGGGAACCGGCACCGCTGCAGTAAGAAGACACCCGGACGAGCCGGTCAGCCACTAGGGGACGGCTCGTAACTGAGTGAAGGCGTCGCTCGCGGCTGGGCCGGTGGTCAGCCGGCGAGGACGATGTTGTGGAGGTTGGCGATGCCGGAAGCGGCCGGCCGTGCCGTGCCGTGCTGCGACAGCGGGTGCGGCTGTCACGACGAACCCGGCTGATCCGGTGTTCCCACGGGGTGGGGCTCGACTTGGCCGTGGCTGCGGTACTGCTGGTCGGCCTGATCCTCACCAGCCTGTTCGGTCCGTCCTGGGCCGACCCCGTCGCGGCGCTCGTCATCACGGCCTGCACGGCCGAGGAGGGCCGCGAGGTGCGGCGCGGCCACCACTGCCTTGCCGTTGACCACGCTGACCGCCGCGGCCGCGCGCAGGTTCGCCCAACACATCCGACTACACGCCGAGGAGTTGCGTCCCCGCTTGGTGAGTCACGCTGGCCGCAAGCGGCTCATCGTGACCGTCGATGTGCAGACGCCGCAGGACGCGGCTCCCTGGCAGGACCTGACCCTCATCTCAAACACGCACTTAGGGATCCGGTGCCGCAAAAGTCGGTTCCACGTTTGGTTAGTCAGCAGCCGAGGCGGTTCGATAAGACGCTTGGCAGCTGGTCGACGGTGACGAAGTCGTGAACGCGGTCGTCGACGTAAGCCGCTGGGGCCGGCTCGCGGGTCACGAACAGACCACGGACGATGAATGTATGAACTTCCTCAGTCATAGAGAGCCGGGCTGCGACCACTGTGGGATTCGTAGCCACGTCCTCAACCTTGGCCCGCAGCTTGTCCACGTGCCCACCGGGACGCCGGTACTTGTCGAGCTCGCTACGGATTCGACGGGCCGAGAACGGGACCGCCAGATCCTTGGCCTCAAGCACCCAAACGGTCCGGACGTGTGGCGCGACAACGACAGCGTCGATCTCGGCGCGTACAGGCACCCCAAGCACCTCGGAGGGGTGACCCGGCCGACTTGGATTGACCCCCGCCACGTAGGGCAACCCCGTCGTCGCGAGGACACTTTTCAGCTCGGCCTCGAACCCCGCAACCGGGCGCACCTGGTCCCGACGCCGCGTTAGTGCTCTCCGAAGCGTCGGGTCCTGTGACGACAACTGCTCAGGCCAGGTTCCCTCCAAGACTCGTTGCAGCAACACGACGCGTGCCAGTCCAGGCGCGTTCCGAGGCACGAAGAGGGACCGGTCGGCGAGTTCGAGTATCGGGCGGCTGTATAGGCGAGCGGTCGACTCCCGATACTCGAACATCTGAAGCGGCGAATCCTGGAGCAGTTCTTGCGTCCAAATCATGTGCCGGCACGCTTCGACCACCCCGTCAGGGCTAGCGTGAGGCAAGAGCTGCTCGGCGTTGACCCGGACGGCCCTATCCAGGCCCTCACGGCTGGCGAACCTGTGTCCAGTTACGCTGTCGTCGTCGGCACCGCTGGCCTCGATGAGGAACTCCTGGGCGGCAAAGAGATCAATGAGCCCGTAGCCACGGTCCGCCTTCAACGCGCTGTCAATGTCAGCCAGATCGTCAGGGAGTTCCCCACCCTTCTTCAGCGACTCGGCCAAGGCCTGGAGGACTGCACGGTCGGTGGCCCCTCGGATCGGATCTCGATCGGCCATTCGTCTGACGTAGGCGTCGTCGAATCGGGAAGCCCGAAAGGGAGGTCGGTCGCGGACCTCGACGCCGAAGGTGCCTTGCTTGGTCAGTCGGGCGCTGGCCACGGTAACCAGTCGGACCGCGACACGGTCCGCCACAGTCCGCCACCGCCATAGTTCGTGGGCCAAGACAGCAAGGGCTTCGCAGTCCCGCCGAGTCGGAACCCGCCGACGGCCCCCGACCGACTGCCGTGCAACGAGTTCGCAGACGAGATGGCCGACCGCTGCGTTCTCAGCGTGCAATTGCGCTTCCCGGGCCGCTGCGAGCGAGGCCCCGGGGGCGGTTCGAGCCTTGTACTGCAGATCGATAGAGCGCGCCATTTCCCCTGCGGACCAGCGGAGAACTTCGCGGACGTCCAGTTCCTCTAGGCGGCGCCGGATGTCTAGTTCTACAGCGTCTGCGATCCCGCAGATGGCGTCGTCGGCGGCAGCACCATCCCAGGGACCATGACCAACACCGACGTCACGTAGCGACACTCTGAGGGACTCGTAGACCTGATCCCGCGACGTCGGCACACGCGTCTGCCTTGGCATGGCCCAATGTTGCTTGATACACCTGCCGGTAGGAAGCGCCGAGCGGTTGAAAGGCCGGTGACGCCACCCCGGACCGGCTGCAACGGCTGCTCAACAGGCCGGCGTGGGATCCGGAGGCGTCCGTGATGACTTGTTCGCCTACGCGTCCGAGCATCTCGGTCATGACAACGGGGTGCTGATTGTCGATGAGACCGGCTTCCTGAAGAAGGGGATCAAGTCGGCGGGGGTGCAGCGTCAGTACTCCGGCACAGCGGGGCGGACGGAGAACTGCCAGCTCGGGGTGTTCCTGGCCTATGCCAGTACGGCCGGGCGCACGCTGGTCGACCGTGAGTTGTATCTACCCCGTGGCTGGTGCGATGACCCCGCCCGCCGTGAGGAAGCCGGCATCGCAGCCAGCGTCGGGCTCCCCACGCAACCGGCGCTGGGGCTGCGGATGCCTCGAACGCGCCATCACCGCCGGACTGCCGGCACGGTGGGTCACCGCCGACGAGGCATACTGGCAGGACTCCAAGTTCCAGACCTGGCTGCAGCAGCACAGGATGGGCTACGTGCTCGCCGTGCCCCGCAACCAGCGGGTCCCGACCACAGCGGGCAACTCCTGCCCGGACGTCCTCGCCGCGAACGCGCCGACCCTGGCATGGAAGCGGCGCAGCTGCGGCGCCGGCGCCAAAGGGCCACGACTCTACGACCGGGCCGTGGCCTCCCTACCCGGCACGGTCGACTGATACGGCCACTGGCTGCTGATTCGCCGCAGCATCACCAACCCCACGGCCCTGGCTACTACCTGTGCTTCGGCCCTGCCGACACCAGCGACGAGACCCTCATCCGGACCGCCGGGACTCGGTGGGCGATCGAGGGGTGCTTCCAGACCGCGAAGACCGAGGTCGGCCTGGATCATTATCAGGTGCGTCGCTACGACGCCTGGTACCGCCACATAACTCTCGTTCTGTGCGCCCACACCTACCTCGCCGTCACCACGGCCCACGCCAAAAAGGGGGGCACCAAATTCGACCAGGGCGGTCTCATTTCTCTCACCCTCGGCGAGGTCCGACGTCTACTGGCACACCTGATCACCACGATCCGACCATTCGATCACATCCATCGATGGCCACGATGGCGACGCCGACACGAATACCGCACCAAAACAGCCACTACCAGCGAAGACTCCAACTCCACCAGGTGCGGCTGGAGCACTAAGCCATCGACGTCCATCAGTGGCGTTGCCGTGGGGGCCTACTACACCTGGGGGCCTACTACAGACCGGCCCTCGACTATAACCATCGGCGCGCCTCAGTCAGGAAGCGGTGATCCACTCCCAACGAGGAAATCCGCCATCTCTCGGAAGTATGACGAACACGGCGTACTGGTAGTAGAACGGGCTCGCCATGAACGCACGCAGCTTTTCCCGGTCGTCTTCGTGTCCGCCGTTCTCCTCCTTCTTGACCTCGACGACGAGCAAGTCGTCGGCGGCGGACAATCCAGAACGGCGGTGGACGATGATGTCTGGGTAGACGTCGTGTTCTTCCTCGTTGCTATCGAGGGCGTCAGCGGCCTCCGTGTCCCGCTTGCCAGCGGTAGCCGGTTGCTGCTCGGCAACTTGAGCGGCGGGCGCGACCCGCCGTCGGCGCAGCCGCTTCTTGACACCGTCGATGTGCTGCGGATGCCACCGGTCGTAATCGACGTCGACAGACCACTCTGGCAGCACGGCCTCGATGGTTCCAGCCAGGTGCCGTGCGATGTGAAAGACGATCGATCGCTCGTGCGCCCGCTCCACAAAGAGTTCGCGTTCACGCGTATGTGCCGCCTGGACAGCATCGTGCAGCATCTTTTCGATCCGGCCCCTACCCGTGCCCAAGCTGACAACTCCTCACTTCAAGTAGTCGGATTGCGCCGTCACACCCCCGTCGAGCAGGTCGTCGACGCTGTGCGGTGCAGACGACAAGCTGGTCATGCGCGTCTAGGCCTTGGACTCGATCCTATGCACGGGGTACGACTCCGGCCGACTCCACCGGTGACCGGTGGTTCGTCTACCAGAGCTGCATCAAGATCAATGGTTACGACGCTACGTGTACCGGGCCGTCGACCCGTACGGGCAGGTAACCGACGTATTGGTCTCGGCGCGGCGCGATGCTGGCGCATTCCGGCGGCGCTTCCGACGGGCGCGCTCTCGACGCTAAAGGTGCCTCCAGCGAGGCCGTCACCGACGTCGCGCCGGTCCACCCCGGAGTGCTGGATGAGTTAATCCCGTAGGAATGGCGCAACATCGAACAACATGCGCGCGCTTCCCCGGGGCACCTCTGCAGCGACGATGTCCTCCCAGTAGCGAGACGTCCAGCCCAGCGCCGGGTCCCCGGATCGTGGTCATTCACGTACCGTGGTCCTACCTCGCCGTGGCGGGCGAATCACGGAAAGCGTTGACTGAGCAGGAGGCCGGGGGCGGATGCAGCACGGCAGCAGGCGTGAACGCCTCAAACTGGCGAGTCTGGACTTCCTGGGCGACGATTCCGTCCTGCGCGAGCAGGCCGATCGTGCGCTGCGCGAGACGGGACGTGAGCTGCGAGCCGCGGACTGCTCCGGAGCGGACCACTCCGGCTCCGTCCACGTGGTGGTCGACATTCAACGAGAGGTCTCGGCCGTCACGATCGCTCGCGACTGGCGCAGCCGCCTCGGCCCCAACGGGTTCACCGATGCGCTCTTCGAGGCGTACGCCGCCGCCGTGCAGGCTGCCCTCGAAGCGGCGGCGCTCCTTCATCTGCAGACGCAGGAGAGAGATCCTGCAGCGTCGGATCAGGAGCCGCTCGACAGGAGCCCCGATCGGGACGTCGACGAGTACACGTGGCTGCGCGACACCTGGCGAACACTGTCCGACCTCGACGCGGATTTGGACGCTGCGGCGCGGCGGACCACACGGACGGACGAGTCGAGCATGTCGAGCCCAAACAGCTGCCTGACATTGCGCATCCGCGGAGGCGGCATCATCGGCATCACCGGCGACGTCCGGCGGATCGCACGGGCAGACGCGGGTCAGTTGCAGTTCGAGGCCCGTTCCCTCTTCCGCGCGTTCGAGCTGGCCCGCGCCGGACGGACTGGACCCGTGAGGTAGTGAGATGGCTGACCTGAACGTCATCACCGATTCGCTACGCGATGAGGGAGGTAAATGGCTGACGCTGTCCGACCGCGTCGCCGCCATCAAGGTCGCTGCGGAGCAGCTCCACCTCGACCCGTCGGCCTTTTTCATCGGTGACGCGAACGTCCTCATCCACTCGCTGGCCTACAACGACTTCCACAACTTCATGGTCACCATCTTGAGTGGAGCGGTGACCGAATTCGAACAGGTCGGCGAGGCCCTGCGTCACATCGCCGACGAGTACGACCGGGCCGACGAGGTCATCTCACTGGACCTCAACGAAATCTTCAGGGCCTAGCGACCCACCGCGCGACGTTCGGAGAGGGCACGGAGCACCCCATGCAGCCAGGGATCACTGATCTTGAGTACGGGGAACCGTTCAACAAGGCGTTCGACCACATCCGCTCCGGCGTCGACACCGCGATCGCCAAGTTCAATGAGATCGTCGAGCAGGTCCAGCAGTGGAAGTGGCTCCTCGGACCGGCAGCACTCTTGTGGATCAAGCACAGCCTGGACAGCACCAAGACGGCACTGAACGTCGTCCTCGACCGCGTCGAGCAGGCCCTGGAGCACCAACTGCCGGTGCTCTCGCTGATCCACGTCAGCTTCCGCTGGGTCAACGACGTGAAGACCCCGGTCTCCGAGCTCTCCTCCGCCACCACCGACCCGGCGAACGAGAACCTGCCCAAGTGGACCGGCGACGCCGCGAGTGCCTACAACGCCAAGGCGCTCAAGCAGAAAGCGGCAGTCGACGAGTCCGTCGTCAAGTCGGAGTTCATCAGCCAGTGGCTGTTCACGATCGCCAAGGCGAACGTCGACTACGCCGTCGAACTCGCGAAGATCGTCACGGGCCTGGTCGGCAAGCTGGCGCAGGCGGCATCCGAAGGGGTGACCGTCATCGACCTACCGTGGGCCATCTCCACCCTCGCCGAGTCGGTCGGGGACCTGGTCACCGCCGGCCTGGACGTTCTGCTCACCATCGGCCAGCGCTTCGTCGACGCACTGGGCAACATCCGGGACATCGCCGCGCAGGTCGGCGACCACTCGAAACTACCCGGTGGGCGGTGGCCCGAGGCCGTGCGAGGTTGACCGACGGGCGCATCACACAGTGGGTACGGCCGCCTGGGTCGCCTTGAGCAACGTCAGCGCCTTCGACGCGAGTGTTTCGGTGGCGGCGTACGAGGTTCCGCCGACAGCCAGCCAGACCTTCACCACAAGGTTGCCCGTGCGCGCCCGGACCATGTACTCGGAATACTTGAAGCCGGGCTCGGAGCGCCTGGTGAAGGCCTCGGCCTCGTCGCCCACACCGGTGATGACGCCGGCGGGAGTCATCACCGTCACCTGCGCCGTGGCCCGGTAGAGCAGCCGAGCCTCCTGCTCGCTGACTGGCGTGGCCGCCTCCACCCGCAGATTCGCCTGGTGCCCGTCCTCCGTTCGCATCTCGAACAGACACGACGCACCCGGCTGCCCCAGCGGCGGCTTGGGATCAGTGCGGGTCACCGTCAGGGACAGCTCCGCCAACGGCCGAACATCAGTACGCTTGCACAGCTCCAGATCCTGAGCGCGATAGACGGGGCCAGCCGAGGCGGTAGGCGCGGTGGAGGCAGCGCTGCTCATGGCCGGCCCGGCCGTCGGCGCACTCACCGGAGCCGAGCCACCGTCACAGGCGGCGGCGAGCACCGCAACGAGCGCCACGACAAGACGAGAAACACCGGCCAGCGCAGACACGTCCCGAACATACCGGTTGTGGAGCTGGCCGACTGCCCGGACGACGAGCCACTATGGTGCCGGGTATGCCCGCCGCAGAGACCCCCGAGCACATCGCCCGGACCCGCATGGTCACCGCCCGAGCGGTCCTACAGGGCCAAGCTGATCTTCGGACGTACCCCTATCGCCTCTTGGCCGTGGTCTCCCACCACGGCGTCAGCGGCGACAAGGTCAGCGAGGCGGTTGCTGCCGCCGAGGTCCTCGGCCAGTTCGGCTGGGACCTCGTCAACATCTCAGAGTTCGCCTCCAACAAGATCGTCTACGCCTTCCTGCGGCGACGGTGACGATGAGGCGGACGCTTACCCCTGCGGACGGGCGTTGATCTGCTCGACGGGCGGGAGCCGCCGAACGGGTTCGTCACCGATGGAGTAGACCTCCAGGCAGCACAGATAGCCTTCACCATCGACGAGTAGGACGATGCCGGCGTAGAACTCATCGTCGCTGATGTCAGCCGAGACTGGTGCACCGGACAACACCGGAGCTGGCGCTGCGGCGCGATCCACAGCAAGGTTGACGGTCACGCAGCCGCACCCGCACCGACCCTCGACTGTGGCGAACGGCAACTGCGCACGCAACTCGTCGCGCCCAGGGAACGGCACGGACAACAGCCGCGCGATGACGTCCCGCTCGATGTCGCTGAGCGGGCGAGGTATGTCATCACCGGTCATAGCGCCGCCTGATGGGGCAGGCCGGCGTGGAACCGCAGCAGCCGGACCGTGTCCTCACCCAGGAGGGGGCGAGCATGCTCGATCAGCCTTTCTAGTTCGCCGGCACGATCGCGGGATGCACGTGGTAGGCCGTGGCCGCCTGCCGATTGAGCCATGAGCTGATGTCCGCCCGCGCACTGGCGCGCACCGGTAGGCCGCCGCGTCTGCCGCGTGTCAGTCGTAGCGGTTGAGCACGCTCAAGCGCAAGTTGACGCCGGTGCCGCTGACTTCCGCCACTTGATAGTGTCCTCACCCGCGGCTGACGGTTTGATGGGAGTGCCGGATGGAGTTCAGTCTCATCCCCGACCAGGCGATCGGCGAAGCCGATGCCCGCAGCGACGACGGTCTCGGCTTCGACACCTACTCCCGGATCCTCGCTAGCGCCGCGACCAACACGCGTGGCCCGTTCACGATTGGCGTCTTCGGTGAGTGGGGCACCGGCAAGACGAGTCTCATGCGCCTGATCGAGCGACGCCTCGCCGACGACCCGAACGTGGTGACCGTGTGGTTCAACGCCTGGCGCTACGAGCAAGAAGAGCACCCGATCATCCCGCTTGTCGGCACGATTGTGCAGGCGCTGGAAAAGCACAAAGGATTTGCCGCCACCTTCGGGGCGGGCGGCAAGCGCCTCGTCCGGTCATTGAGGGCGATCGCGTACGGATTTTCGGCCAAGTCGAAGGTGAAGGTGCCGGGCTTCGCCGAGGTGGAGGCATCGTTCGTCGCAAAGGACATGATCGAGCGTGACGAGCGGCTCACACCCGACCCGCTACTGGACCGCAGCCTTTACTTCGGAGCCTTTAACAGCCTCGATAAGACGAAGCTCAGAGACACTCTGCGGGTCGTGGTACTCATCGATGACCTCGATCGCTGCTTTCCAGACCAGGCGATCCGGCTGCTTGAGAGCATCAAGCTGGTTCTTGCCCAGCCCGGTTTCATCTTCGTCATCGGCGTTGCCCGTAAGGTGGTCGAGGGCTATCTACAGCACCGTTATACCGAGGAGTACGGCATCGCGGACTTCAAGGGTGAGCTCTACCTTGACAAGATCGTCCAGCTGCCGTTTCACATTCCGCCGTCCACGGGTCGGATGGGTGCCTTCTGCAAACTGCTGCTGGTCGACCAACCGGCGACGGTCGCCGCGGAGCTTGACCCGGTGCTGCCGGTGGTGGCGCAAGCGCTGGGCGGAAACCCACGTGCGCTGATCCGGTTCGTCAACAACATCCTGATCGACTACGCGATCAGCCAGGACCTCGAAGGCTTCGTCGAACGAGGCGGCATTCCGATCCGATTCTTCGCCGTCACGCGCTGTCTGGAGCACCGCTGGCCAGAGGTCTTCGACGCACTGACCACATCGGACGACGTCGCCGAAGCGGTGGATGCTTGGGCGTCCGACACTTACGCGACACACGCGGAAGGCACCGGCCCGGCCGCGACGGTGGCGACCCAGCTGCTGTCCGACCCTGAGCTGCGGCTGTTGCTGAAGGGCGCGCACGGCCACGAGTGGCTGACTGATCCGGTTCTAAGGGGGGCAAGCGTGAGCTTCCTCTTCACCCAGCAGCGCCTCTCTCAGCTGGACACCTCCGAGGTCAGCGTCAAGTACGACGCCTTCGTGTCCTACCAGGCAGACAATCGCCGCGAGGCAATCCAGATCGTCGATGGGCTTTCTCGAGCAGGTCTGCGAATCTTTTTCGACCAGCACATCAGTCCCGGCACGGACTGGCAAGAGACGCTGAACAGCGCCCTGAGTTCGTCAAGTGTCCTGCTCTTCTGCGTCGGTCCGGGCACCGGCGAGTCGCAATGGCAGACGCGGGAGTTGGACCTCGTACTCGATCGCGCAGAAGGGTTAATCATCCCCGTCCTGCTGGCAGGGGCAGATCTCTCCACTGCTCCCGGCTTCGTTCGGCGCAGGCAGGGGGTAGACATGCGCGACGGCATCTCCGAGGAGGGCATAGCCCAGCTAACTCGGGCTATTGAGTCTCGGCGCCGACGCCCCTCGTCCTAGGTGGCAGACAAAGCACGGGGGCGGGAGTCCCCCAGTTTTCGATTTGGTGTCCGCCTCCACGTAAAGATCATCGCTACGCGGTTGCAGCGTCCCTACGACGGCCGACGACCTGCCGCAGGATCGGGTGTAGCGTGGCGGCGTGGCACTACTTGCCCAGGCAACCCTCGTCGGGAACGAGGAGACTTGAACCCAGAAGAACCTCATGTCGAGCCTCGTTCGGGACTTGTCATTGCTTGTCAAAACCCCTTGTTACCAACAGTAACCGGATCAAGCTTGTCATTGTTTGCCGAAGATGGTCGTTGAGCTGCGAAGACACAGCAAGGCGCCCATCGTCTCTTGTCACTCTTCGTCAACGATTTGGCGGGGTTTTCGGGGGGTAAACGAGGGTGGGTTGTTGGTTCGATGTTGTGTGCGTCCGTCAGCCAGTTGGTCGCCGGGCGACGCTGCCAGGCCCACTCAGCGGCGCTGGCAGCTTTCGGCCTGAAGCTTTGACAGCCAGTTGATCTGTGCGCAAGCTGCGGGGCATCGGGAGAGACCACCGGGCGGGTTGGCTGCTAGCGTTCGCCGCCGTGTGGATCGAGGAGATCGTGGCCGGGCGACCGGCGTGGCGGCACGTCCCGTCGGGAGTCGTGTTCCGGGAGGTTCCGGGCGGCGTGTTCCGGATGGGGCTGTCCGATGCGGAGCTCGATGCGGTACGCGCGATCGAGCGCAGCGGCGGTGTCGAGGACACCATCGACCCGTTCCTTGCCAGCGCTAAGGACGCACAACCGGTCCGCGAGGTGCACGTCGAGTCGTTCCTGCTCGCCCGGCACCCGCTGACCGTGGCGCAGGTCCGGTCCTGGCTGCCCGAGTACGACGACGACTACGCCGAGGCGGACACCGGCACGGCTCGGCTCGAAGGCGACCTGGACGACCTGCTCGAGTTGTTGCCGTTCGACCTGCCCAGCGAGGCGCAGTGGGAATACGCGGCCCGGGCCGGCACCACCACTCTGACCTTTCACGGTGACGGGAAGCCCGACGAGGACCACCTTCTCGACGACTTCGGCGACGAGACGCGCACGGCAGCCAGCGAGAACGCGTTCGGGCTGGCGGCGATGGGCTCGGCGAACGAACTCTGCGCCGACGTGTGGATCCCCGGCTTCGACGGCGCAGCGTCAGACGCGCGACCGCGGACCGGAGACGGGCCCCGGACCGTACGCGGCGGAGCCGCCGACCTATACCCATGGCAAGGCTGCGACGAGTGGCTGCTACTACTCTCCGCCACCCGGTACGAACACGCCGACTTCACAGCCATACGCCCAGCCGCACCACTGCCACCCCGCTAATACTGCAATGGCAGTAGGCGAATCGAGTTCGGCTAACCTCCACGATCGACACAGCTTCTGCTCGAGGAAGACGAGTGGAGAATCGGTCCTTGTCGACGCCGTCCTGATCTAGGCGTCGTCAATTTCAGCGTGGCGCGGGCCAGGGTTGTCGGCTGTGGGGATCTGGTCACCTGGCGGGTTCCCCTGGACGGGGCCGACGCGTTGGCGGGCGGATTCGATCGTCGACTGGGGTTGACTCCGGTCGGGCGTGCGGTCGGTGCGGGTCCGACTCCCCGCTCAGGGGTGGACGCGTTGGCCGGGGTCGTGTCGCTGCTCGGGATGGGCGCCGACGCGGGCGTACACGACCTGGACGCGCTGGCCCGCGCCCACGTCGCGCGGCACGTCGATGTGTTGGTGGGTAGGGACGGAGGGATACGTCCGGAGACGGTGCTACGCCCCGACGGCGCACCGGTCAGCACGGCGGACCTCTCGGATGGTTGGGCGCGGAGGCAGGCGTGGGGTGTGCTGAGGTTGGCGGTGGCCGGGCAGCGGTGGGGCGGCGGCTTCACCGATGCCGGTTGCCCGGCCGCTCGCTGGTGGCTGGCGCGGTTCGGGCAGGAGGTGCCTGTTGCGGTGCTCGGTCGACCTGGATCACCGGTCGAGACCTCGGCTGCGGTGATCACGGCGGCGGGTCTGCTCACCTGTCCGAGGTGAGCGGCGACGAAGCCTGGAGCGCGGCGGCCCGTTCGATCGTGAGCGACGTGGTGGGTCGTCACCTCGACGGCGACGGAGTGCTACGCAACGGCTGCTACGACTTCGCCGCTGGCGTCGCCGTCCGGCACGAGCTGGTCTGGGGCAGCTACTTCCTCACTACCGTTCTCGCCGTGCTGACCGGACGGGTGCGGGAACATCCGTGGTGACGTTCAGCGCGCAACGGTGAGCAGGCGGCGGGCCACCGTGGTGATGTGCAGCTCGTCGGGGCCGTCGAGGATCCGGGCCGCGCGAGCGGTGCGCTCCATCATCGGTAGCGGGGTTTGGTCCCCGGCATCGGCCGGCTGGTGACCGGCAGCGATGATCATGAACCTGAACCGGGCAAATTCGCCGCCGAGGCCCCTCAACAGGTTCCGGACCTGCCGAGTGACCAAGATCAATTCAGCTGGCCGAGCCCGGTTCATGACCCACCCCCCGCGTCCCGTAGGATGTCACTCGCGTAGTTCATCGTCCGATTACTCGGTGTACCGACCTCGGTGATCCGCAGGGACCCCTCTCTCTGCGAGCCCGTGGAGAGGTACCCGAGCGAGAGGTATGCGATGAACGAACCACGCGGGGAACAAGATCCTCCTGAGGAGGGGGACCGGCTCGCCGAGTTCCTTCTTCTCTGTGAGGCGGCGTCTGCTCTGCAGTCGCTTGCCAGCAGTGAGGAGCCCGATTTGGCGATCGGACTCCCCCTCCTGCTGATCTTGTTGCTTGTAGCGAGCTGGACCTCGCGCAAGCGGTAACTTCCCCACCCGGGGGCGTCGCTTCGGCGACGCCCCCTCCTTAGTTTTGGAAGTTGTAGACAAGTCTACAGCATGCCATTGCGCCGCCTCACCTAGGCAGGCAAACAGGAGTCGCAAACGTAGCTCACCCCCAGCTGCCAGACCACCCCTGACCTGCATGTATGCAAGACCATCGATGGCACTGGCGGGTTATCGACTGCAGCTGCAATAAGCACAGCAGGGCCGCAACGATCCAATGCGCAGCCCACAATCACCGACACCCAGCCGCAATGACAGCCCCCTTCACAAGCGCCACCCAACAGCTGCCAGACCACCCCTGACCTGCATGTATGCAAGACCATCGATGGCACTGGCGGGTTATCGACTGCAGCTGCAATAAGCACAGCAGGGCCGCAACGATCCAATGCGCAGCCCACAATCACCGACACCCAGCCGCAATGACAGCCCCCGTCACAGGCGCCACCCAACAGCTGCCAGACCACCCCTGACCTGCGCTCATCGAAAAATAGCCAATGTGTTGGCACGCTGTCGTTTTCAAGACATCTCAGGGTCGACGCGTAGTCAAGCTGTCATGCCACCCACGAGGGCTTGATCGAAGCCGCGCGGGTTCTACCGACCACTCTGGACGTTGGTGTGGTTGCCAATGCAGGCCTGGCAGTCACCCGATCCATGCCCGGACATCGACCCGGTGCCGTCGGTGAGCGTCAGGCCCGGACCGACGGCCGTCTGCTCGACGTGGCTCGTCGGCGGAATGACCAGGAGGAAGCCTCCGCTGAACGCTCCGCACAACACACCGGTGACTCGTCAGGGCAGGGCCGCGTGTAACAGGAGGTCCTCTGCCGCAGGTCGGCTGGTGTCGGCGTACGCCCGGGCGAAGTGGCAGGCTGCTGCGGTGTCTGCAGAGCCGCGCGGCGACTACTCCTGGCTGTTCGACCTGGTGGCGACCGATCCGGTCATCCGCCACCTTGCGCTTGCCCGCCACCAGGCGTTGCTCGCCGCGGCGAACGGTGCGCTGCACCGCTCGAATGCTCTGTGGGCAGCTCATTACCGGTCGAGATCCAGCCAGACCCGCCCGGGCGCGGCATTGGATCAGGCGAACGCCGATTTCCGGTGGCACCAGGAACAGACAATCTACGGGCCCCTCCACGCCTTCCGGGACGCCGCGGACGGTGACGATGCCACCCGCGCGCTGTGGGCACCGATCGCCGCCCTGTCCTTGCGGTGGGAGGCGGAATATCCCGACGAGTGGGGAGCGCCGGAGTCGTGGATGTGGTCCCGCTGGGGAACCAAGGAAGCCGTTCTTCGCCGTTTCGATCGCGCCGGTTGCCCGGAGGACATCCAGCCGGAAATCGCTGAGTTGGTCCTTGCCGCGTTGCGGCGACCGTATCGGTGCAAGGACTGGATGTACGCCTGCCTGGTCCGCCACCTCGACGACCGTTGCTCTTCCACGAGGTGGAGATGCTGGCTTCGGCCGATGACCCCTCGGTCCGGCTCCGAGCGCAGTTCGTTCTGCAGGTGGCCACACACCGCGAGCAACGGACCACCCGCACGAGCTGGCGACGTTGGCTCAAGGCAGCCGGCTGACCGCCTGGCTGTTGACACGGACACATCGAGGGTACGGGCGTCCGCGCCCTCCAGCCTGCGCCGCACCGCCAGCCATCCTGATTGCCCGACGCCGAATTGTTCAGGTAAGCAACACGGCGCCGTCTTCGAGGCGCACCATCGTGCGCGAAGATTGGTGCTGGTTGGTGGCTGCCGTCCGCCGGTGTTCAGGTGGATCGTGATGGGGTTCGTCGTGGCCAACCCCGAATCCTCTGTGGTGCTGACGAACCTGTAGGTCAGCATGGTGGTGGAAGGCACCAATCCACGGGAACCGTGGATTGGTGCCCTTGAGCCCGAGCGTCAGACTTCGAATCTCCCTGCCCTCCCCACAACGGAGGCCGTGGTCCGCATATGAGGGAGGCTGGTCATGGAAGTCGTTCACTCCCGGGCGGCCACCGGGTTCGTCACCGGCCTCCTGGGCTGTACGCCTGTCGGCGCAGCACCGCCCCCTGATGCCGGAGCACCAGGATTTCCACGTCCTTGGCCCCACCATCGCGGGCGAGCTGGGACAACATCTGTAGAACCTGGCGAAGCAGCAGGTACATCAGCGATGTGCTCATGGCCTTCATCGTGTCGGCCAGGTCGATGTCGAGCGAACTGCAGCTCAGCCGGCGTAACCCAATTCTCGAGCCCCACAGGCCCACCCTGGAACGCTTCGCCATGGACGTCGGACGACGGCCCGGCCGGGTCGGGCGCGACCAGGTACGCGCCCCGGCATCCGCAGATCGCACCGCAATCGAGAGGTGGTTCTGGTTATGACATGGCGTAGTCGACCCTCCGCCGGAGCACGATCCAGCATTCTCCGCGCATCCAGTCTGCTGTTGGCCGCGACGGCGATGCTCGCCGCGTTCATGGCCGCACCGTCCCCAGCGGTCGCGGCACCCGCGCCGAGCGGCGACGCGGCTGTCGCCGCCATCGGAGCCGAGCGGGCATCGGCGAGCTCCGCCGGCACGTTGAGCGTCACGACGTCGACGGCGGCCGCCGCCTCACCGGCGAAGGGCGGCGGTTTCTCGGTGATGTCGGGCTCCTGCCCGTACGCCGGGCAGTACATCGACCCGTGGCTGATCGTGTTCCAGGGCTGCACCCTCACCGGCCAGCCGACGACCGCGGTCAGCGCCCGCTGCTCCAACGGGGCCACCCTTGGCCCCGTGCACGTACCGCCCGGCCTCTACGACATCTATGTCGACTGCTACCCCGCGTTCTTCAGCTCGCTCACGTTCATCTGATCGGCCCACCCGGCACGGATCCCGTTGCGGGATCCGTGCCGGCGGTGCCGGTCTCAAGGCAGCGCGCCCAAGTGCGGGCCGACCGTGTTGGCGAAGCGGTTGCCGTTCGTCACGTCCCAGTCGACCGACCAGGTCATCGCGCCGCGGATGCCCGGGTAGGTGCACGGCGGCTTGAACGAGCCGCACTTGGTGCCGCGCGGGCCAGGCAGTCCAGCGCCGCGTTGACCACGTCGACGACACCACGCCGCCGCCCGCGGCCCCGGCCCCGGCACCGGCCGGCAGACCGAGCGCGGCCCGGCCCGAGGACTCCGACCGCGTGCTGGGAGGTTGAAGGTTCCACGCCAGACCGCCCGATAGGAGCGTTCTTCGTCGCCGCAGTGCTTCGCCTTTCGGTGGACAGCGACTCCTCGCGGAATTGCGGCGGCCAGCCGCTGTCGTCGTGGATCTCGACCGATGTCGCGGTCGGGAGGTGGATCAGCCGGTAGCCGCAAGTGGTGCCGGCTTCGGCCGCACGTGGACGGACCTCGGGTTCGCGTGCATCGCGTTCTCGCAGGTCAGGTCCGCGTTCGGATTCGCCGGACCAAATCGTCCTATCGGTGGGCATCGCAATGTCGCACCCCTGCCCTACAGTGCGTCAAGTAGTCGCTACAGCTGTCGATGGCCGTCGTCTCCTGTTCGCGGCGCGTGTTCGAGGGGGTGGAAGCACTGGCGAGCCGGAGCGCGGAGCAGCTGCTTCACGAGTTCCGCAGCAATGCGAGCGCCGACGTGACCATGTCTTTGCTGCGATCATCGGACGCCCTGCTCAATCTCTCACTGATGGCTGCGCATCTCGGTGAGGGCCAGATCGTTGACGGGCAGTCGCTCGCGGCGGACATGAATGCGGATCTTCCGGCGCTGCTGCGCGGCCTTACACCCTCCCGAGAGCCGGACGACGCCGAGGCACCGACGCTGGACGCGGAACACCTGCTGACGAAGTGGACCAAGCGGGGCTGGGTGCATCGCAGCGTCGACCCGGCCACTCGCATCGAGCGGTATCAGCTGACGTCGGGCGCCAGCCAGGCAGTGCGGCAGATGCGGGCCCTTCACCGGCACAGCTCCGTGGCCACGGAGTCCGCGCTGGCCATGGTCATGGGTGACATACGCCAGATCGCGACCGAGGCCAACCCAGATCCTGTGGTTCGCCGGCGTGCGCTGAGCGAGCAGATTGCGGCGCTGCGGGAGCAGCTCGACGCGCTGGACCGCGGCGAGATCCTGACGGTCAATCATCGCGAGCTGGTGGACAAGGTCGCCGCGGTCGCGCAGTTGATCGACCGTATCCCGGTGGACATCGGCCGGTACGGCGAGCGCATGCACGCCAACACCGCGACGCTGCTTAGGCAGAGTCTCACCGACGATCCCGCCGAGTTCGCCGAGACGTTGCAGCAGATGTTCGACGGCCATGATGTGATCGCCGAGTCGCCGGACGGTCTGGCGTTTCGGGCCTTCGCCACCGTGATCGCCACACCGTCGCAACGTTCGCAACTTGAGTCAGACATCGCCGAGATCACCGAACGGGTCACGGGCCTGCCCGCTCATCTGCGCGACGCGCTCACCGGATTCATCGAGGCGATGTGGCGGCGAGTGCAGGAGGTCGAAGGCGTCAGGGCGGTGGCGTTTCGCCGGATCAGCAACTTCGTCCGCGGCGGAGACGCCGCCCATTACCGCAGCATGCGCACCAAGGTCAGCGAAGCCCAGGCCGCCGCGGCCGAGGCGTTTCAGCGGACCCATGGCGGCCGTGATATCGGGTTCGTCGTCCCGATGAGTGGCGTCAACGCCAGGTCGGTGGGCCGGCTACGGCTTCACCCCGGTACACCGCTGCTGGCTGACCCGGTCGTCGACTCCGGTGACGAGTTCGACATCGACCCCTCGGCGCTTGCCGGCCGCGAGGCAATCGACTGGGCGGCGCTACGCGCGGCGGCGCACGCGGCGATGGACGCGCACAGCGGCGTCGCCACCCTGCATGAGGTTTTGCACTTCCTACCCCGGCCGCGGGCCGGCGACATCATCGGCCTGTGGTCGCTGGCGACGCGGTTCGGCGACGTGGACCCTGACGCC
Source organism: Micromonospora sp. WMMD967 (assembly GCF_029626165.1). NCBI lineage: Bacteria > Bacillati > Actinomycetota > Actinomycetes > Micromonosporales > Micromonosporaceae > Micromonospora > Micromonospora sp. WMMD967. Next base: position 3,921,237 of record NZ_JARUBK010000001.1, on the reverse strand, counting down.
CGCGAGCTGGTGATGGCGCACACAGGCCGCGGTCTGCGCGAGATCAATGTCCCGTACCTGGTGTTCGGAGAGCCGATTCCCGATCCGTCGCCGCACTTGCCTCGCCGGCGTCTGTTGTCTGCCCAGCCAGCCCTGATGGAAGGGATCGGCCATGCCTGACCGTTCACAGCCCCGTTTCGACGAGGTGTTCGGCGCCGGGCTGTTCCCCAAGCCGGAACCGGCCAGTTCGCCGCTGCTGGACGCCGTGGCGGTGTTCGATGACGCGCCTGGCGAGGCTGTGGGCGTGCACGTGGACAGCGGTGAACGGCCGGCCCGATTCGATGGCGACACCAGCGAACTGCCTGCCGAGGCGTGCTGGGCGCTGCAGGAACTGGTCGCCGCGCCGCATCTGAGCGACCGCAATAAGCACCACTGGCCCGTGGTGCTGCAGTACGAGGGTCTTCTGCGCAGCCGGTTGTCCGAGCTGGGACTGACTTTGGAAGTCAACCGGGAGTATCGATACGCCTTCACCCGGCAGGCGGAGGATCCAAGCCCAAGAAGCCGGACGATTTTGCGGTCCCGCACGCTGAGTCTCGCGGCGAGCGCGCTGGCCCTCTATCTCTATCAGCAGTATGTGCTCGCACCGGACGAGCCCGTCGTCGAGACCGCAGACATGATCGATCACATGCTGGCCTACAAACGCACCGACGACACTGACGAGGCCGGCTTCGTCAAGAAGGTCCGCGCCGCGATCAACGCTCTCGACGAGGCGGCCATCATCAAACCGATCAAGGGAACCAGCCGCTACCTCATCTACGGCGTAATCACCTCCATCCTCAACGCCCAGCAGGTACAAGCCCTGCAGGAGCGCTACACCGCGATCGCCCGCGGGGAGGCGCCGTCCAGCCCGGAGGACAGCGAGGCTGTCAATGCATAACATCCCGAGTGCCCGGACGGTGTTCCTTGGACAGTTCCGGTTGGTCCGGCTACAAGTCGTCAACTGGGGCACGTTCTGCGGCTACAAGGACCTGCCAATCGACGAGCGCGGTGTGCTGCTGACCGGCCCGTCGGGCTCAGGCAAGTCGTCAATGATGGACGCCCACTCGATTGCTCTGCTGCCGACCCACGATCAGCGGTTCAACGCCTCAGCCGACCTGACCGCCCGCGGAGCCAAGCAGAGCACCCGCAGCGTGGCCGACTACGTGCGCGGCGCGTGGTCGCAGACCAGCGACGAGAACGACATGTCGCAGGTGCAATACCTGCGCGGAGGAAAACCGACCTGGTCGGCGGTCGCCGCCACCTACGACAACGGGCTCGGCGCGGTGACGACCGCGGTGGTCGTGCGCTGGTTCTCCGGGGTAGAAAACGACGGCTCCGCACTCAAGCCGATGTATCAACTGCACGACGGGCACTTCGACATCAGTCTGCTACGCGAGTGGGCGGACCGGGAGTTCGACACGAAGTGGCTCAAGACCGCCTACCCGGCGCACTACCCTCCCAGCCAGGCTTCGTACATGAACGCGCTGACGCAACGCGTCGGCCTCGGCGGGTCGCAGACCGGCCTGGCCCTGCTCGGCAAGGCCAAGGCGATGAAGAACGTGGGCGACCTGAACCTGTTCATCCGCGAGAACATGCTGGATGAGCCGGACACATTCGCCGCCGCCCAACGGGTGGTGGAAGCCTTCACCCCGTTAAACGAGGCATACGAGACCGCGAGCAGGGCCCACGCGCAGGCGCAGATCCTACGCGACGTTCCGGCGAACTGGACGCTGTTCCACGAGTCCGGGACCATCAGCGAACGCGCCGCCCACCTGCTCGGGACCCCCGTCGATCACTACCTGCGAGGCGTGCACCTGCAGCTGCTCGACGCAGAACTCAAGCGTCTCGACCAGGTCATCGCCGCCCTCGACCAGCAACTCTCGGAGCAAGAAGACGAACAAGGGCGCAAGTACGAGGCGTTCCGCTCCCTCGATGATCAATACCGGCAAAGCAGCACCGCCTTGCAAAACCTGCAATCGCAACTGCAGCTGGCCGGCGCCGAGGCGGCACACCGGCGCGACGCGTACCGCATCTACAGCGGATACGTGACCCGTCTGCAACGCCCCTGCCCCCACGACGACGACTCATTCACCACCCTCCGCGGCCAGCTCGATGACATCAAGAAAACCGCCGCCGACGAGCTGCAACGCGACGAGCCTATCCGGGCGCGTGCCCTCGGCGTCGCAGTGAAGACCACGGAAGCGCTCGAGGCGAAACAGAAAGAACTGCTCGCCCTGCAATCGGCCCGCACACTCATTCCACCGAACCCCATTCGCGTCCGGGAGGAAATCGCCGCCGGCACTGGCGTACCGGTCGCGGACCTAGCCTACGCAGCCGAGCTGATCGACATCGCCGACGGCCAGGAACGATGGCGGCCCGCCGCTGAAAAGGTGCTGCGCAACTTCGGGCTGCGGATACTGGTACCGGAAGCCCACAAGGACGTCGTCGGACGGTTCATTGACGAGCACAACATGCGCGCCATCGTGGAACACAGCACCGTGACCGCCGTGTCGTCGCACCAACCGCCACCAGGACCGCAAACCCTTGCTGGCAAGCTCACCGTCGACCATAAACACCCCAGCGGCGAATGGCTGTCCGCGCAGCTCGTGCGGCAGTTCGATCACGTGTGCGTCGAGACGGCGAGCGATCTGGAACCGCACCGGCGTGCCGTGACGGTCCGCGGAACGGTCAAGCTGCCCGGCAACCACTACCGCAAGGACGATCGTCCCGAGGTCACCAGCCCGTCGGCGTACATCCTCGGGGCGAACACCGCCGCCAAACGCGCCGCACTTGAGGCGGAGGTCGACCAGCTCCAACGGGACACCAAGGAGGCCAACAGCCACGCGCGAAAGCTTGAGCGGCAGTACCGGCAACTCGACGCGATGATCGAGGCGGCGACCCAGCTCGCCGCATACACGATGTGGAGCCAGGTAGACCACGCCTCAGCGGTGCGGACAGTCCGCGAGCTGGAGGACCGCATTGAAGCGCTGAAAGCCGACAACGTCGACCTGCAACGACTCGAACGCCAGCGCGACGACGCGGAACGCGAATACAGGGCCGCCACCGACACCTGCTCGCGGACCCGGACCTCCATCGAAGATCACGGCAGGAATCAGACCCGGCTGGTCGACATCTACGAGGCCGAGGACCGTAAGCCCCGCATCATCGACAATGCCCACGATCATGCCTACCTCGACGAGGTAAGAGCGAGCCTGGATGTCACGGCGACCGTGGACGCGATCAACAACCTTCGCAGCGCTCTACGGTCGGAACTGAGCCACCGCAAAGACACCGCATTGCAAGACCGCAAGCTCGCGCTGTCCAAGGTCAGGAACGCGATCGAGCGGTTCCTCGAACGGTGGTCGGACAGCGCGCCGGATACCAGCGGTGACGCCGAACAATCCGGCGGATCATTCGCTGCCCTCTACGAGGAGATCGCCGAACGCCGCCTCCCGGACGCGATGACCAAGTTTCAGCAGATGATCAGCGAGGACATGGTGCCCTCCATCGGTCTGCTGCAACGCGCCATCGAGAAAGCCACCGAGGAAATCCGGCGCCGCATCGACGTGGTCAACGCCGGGCTGCGCCGCGCCGAGTTCAACCCCGGCACCAACCTGCAGATCGCCTATAAAGCCAACCCGCCGGCCGAGGTCAAGGACTTCCGCAAAGCCGTCGACGACCTGCTCCGTCACGCCCCAGCCGCTCGCCGCGACCCCGCTGCCTCGATCGCGCAATTTCGGCGCGTTCGCGAGCTTATGACCCGGTTCACCGCCTCCAGCAGCGAAGCACGTCGCTGGCGCACCAACGTCTTGGACGTGCGCATCAGCTACACCTTCTACGGACGCGAGGAGAACACCGACGGCATCACCATCTTCACCTACCACAACACCGCCTCCAACTCCGGCGGGGAACAGGAGAAACTGGTCGCGTTCTGCCTGGCCGCCGCGCTGAGCTACAACCTCGCCGATGACAACTCCGACGGCCGACCCCGGTTCGCACCGCTCATGCTGGACGAGGCGTTCAGCAAATCCGACGAAACCTACGCCGCGCAGGCCCTCGCCGTGTTCGAGGAGTTCGGCTTCCAAATGATCATCGCGGCGCCGATCCGCATGTCCGGCATCGTCGAACCGTTCATCGGTCAAGCCGTCCTGGTTGAGAAACGCATCATGCCCGACGGTGCCCACTCCAACGCCGCATACGCCACCTTCGGTGACCTCGCCGCCCGCCGCGACACCGAACTCGAAGGGGCGGTCCGTGCGGCAGCCTGACGAGATCACCGCAATGCTGCGGCGCCGGTTCGACCAGGACTACCCCCGTTGGGCCCGCGGCGACGGCACCTGGCCAATGCGCGTGTCCCTGCAGCCGCCCACGACCGCGGAACGATCCGCCGACCCGGTCGCCTGCCACGAATGGGCCAGTTTGTGGCAGGAATACCGCGGGCCTGGCACCGTCTACCATCAAAACGTAAGGTTTCCTACCGGCCTGCATTCCATGCCGCATGCCCTAATCCTCGACGGTCCGGCCGACGCTGCGGCGGCCTGCACCGAGACAGCCGAGACGTGGCGCCGCTGCGGGCACCGGTTGATCAACTTGCAGAGCCGGTTTCCCCTCGCGCGGTTCGACGGGCTGATCCGGCGCATCACCGACCTCGACCCACCGGACTTCGACCGCTTGGCCCATACCGTCGAGTGGCTCAACGCGAACCCGACCTCCGGCCTGCTGCTGCGCCAACTACCGATCAAGGGCATTAACACCAAGTGGCTCATGCGTCATGCCCACCTCGTCCTGGCCATGCTCGGCGACGACGACACCGAGCCGGCGCAGGACGACGGCGACGGTCAACGCAGACTGCGTCTGCACCGCCGGCTCGGCTTACGCATCCCGCCCGACCTCGTCCAGGTGGCCGTACTCGACCCTGATCTGCGCGCCCAAGTCGCCGGCATGCGGCACTTCGCCGCCGGCATCGACGACCTCAACACCTGGCCGCACCTGCCGCGCATCGTTGTCATCCTCGAGAACAAGGAGACCGGCTACGCACTGACCGACGACCTGCCCGACACCGTAGTACTGCACGGCGAGGGCTTCAGCGTCCTGCACTACGCCCGCGTCGACTGGGTACGAGCAGCCACCCAAGTGCTCTATTGGGGTGATATCGATGCGGCCGGCTTGCAGTTTGTCAACGACCTCCGCGGCTACGGCATCGCCGTGACGACGGTCATGATGAACCGCGAAACCCTCGAGTTGTTCGCCGACCTCAGCGTCAACGGCGCCAGCCCGCAACGTCGAACCCTGCCGAACCTCGACGAAGATGAGCAGAACCTGTACACGCACTTGGTCGAGCATGCGGACGCCAATTCGTCCGGAATACTCCTCGAGCAGGAGCGCATCCCGTGGACTCACGCGTACCCACTCCTGCTGGGTGAGATTCGTCGGCTTGTCTGCTGACCACCGTCGTAGCTGACGCGATCAGCGGGCATGAGGAGGATGTCCAGGGCTACATCGATCGTCACGCCGATCCGCCCCTACAGCCGAAGGCCCCGCCCGGGTACGAACTGCGGCAGTGGTCCACCGACGGACAGGCGCTCCTGCTCGGGCAAACCAGCGGCACCAGCGAGACGTACACGAAGTTCACCCTGACCAGCGGAGAGCTACGCCCACTGGCGTTACCCGCGATGCCGGCCCGTCGAATGCTGGCATTCCTCGACGGGCGTGAACTCCCCACCGCGGAGTTCAACCTCGGCGCGAACCTCCGGCCGCGCCGGCAGTTCACCACCGCCATCCAGACGTCGACGGCCGCAACGCCCGCTCGATGTCGATCCCCACCACCAGCAGGTAGGCCCCGGCGACATCCCCGACGCGCTCGTCCCGGTCATTCGCGGCGGAGGCAATCCGCCGAGGGTGTGGGCGCTGGTCACCCGGCAAAAGCCGGCCCTGGCCGGTCGGCCGGAACAGGCGCAGGAAGCCCCCTGGACATTGGTCGGGGTAGACCTGCGGTCCGGCCAACCAGCCGGCCGGATCGATCTCGTGATGCCGAAAAATGACCAAGGGAGGAATTCCTCGGTCTCGCCGGAACCGAGATCCTCCTGTACCGCTGGACCGCCCACGGCGCCGAACTGGTCGCCGCCAACCCCGCCAACGGCCAGCGCTGAGTACTCACCTGACTACCCGACTACGCGCGGCTGGCCGTCGCTGGCAACTAAAGTGTCCAAGCCAGCAGCAGCAGGACCCAGCGCTCGAGAACAACGAGGGATTCAAACCCACGACAGCCTCATGTCGAGCCTCGTTCGGGACTTGTCATTGCTTGTCAAAACCCCTTGTTACCAACAGTAACCGGATCAAGCTTGTCATTGTTTGCCGAAGATGGTCGTTGAGCTGCGAAGACACAGCAAGGCGCCCATCGTCTCTTGTCACTCTTCGTCAACGATTTGGCGGGGTTTTCGGGGGGTAAACGAGGGTGGGTTGTTGGTTCGATGTTGTGTGCGTCCGTCAGCCAGTTGGTCGCCGGGCGACGCTGCCAGGCCCACTCAGCGGCGCTGGCAGCTTTCGGCCTGAAGCTTTGACAGCCAGTTGATCTGTGCGCAAGCTGCGGGGCATCGGGAGAGACCACCGGGCGGGTTGGCTGCTAGCGTTCGCCGCCGTGTGGATCGAGGAGATCGTGGCCGGGCGACCGGCGTGGCGGCACGTCCCGTCGGGAGTCGTGTTCCGGGAGGTTCCGGGCGGCGTGTTCCGGATGGGGCTGTCCGATGCGGAGCTCGATGCGGTACGCGCCATCGAGCGCAGCGGCGATGTCGAAGACACCATCGACCCGTTCCTTGCCAGCGCCAAGGACGCACAACCGGTCCGCGAGGTGCACGTCGAATCGTTCCTGCTCGCCCGGCACCCGCTGACCGTGGCGCAGGTCCGGTCCTGGCTGCCCGAGTACGACGACGACTACGCCGAGGCGGACACCGGCACGGCTCGGCTCGAAGGCGACCTGGACGACCTGCTCGAGTTGTTGCCGTTCGACCTGCCCAGCGAGGCGCAGTGGGAATACGCAGCCCGGGCCGGCACCACCACTCTGACCTTTCACGGTGACGGAAAACCCGACGAGGACCACCTTCTCGACGACTTCGGCGACGAGACGCGCACGGCAGCCAGCGAGAACGCGTTCGGGCTGGCGGCAATGGGCTCGGCGAACGAACTCTGCGCCGACGTGTGGATCCCCGGCTTCGACGGCGCACCGTCAGACGCGCGACCGCGGACCGGAGACGGGCCCCGGACCGTACGCGGCGGAGCCGCCGACCTATACCCATGGCAAGGCTGCGACGAGTGGCTGCTACTACTCTCCGCCACCCGATACGAACACGCCGACTTCACAGCCATACGCCCGGCCGCACCACTGCCACCCCACTGAGGCTGGTGGAAGAGGACCTATCGCGAGCAGCAAGCAGGCTCGATGGTCGCCGAGTAGGGATGCGGCGCCGCCCTTTGGCCTCACCGCTCGCACAGCCCGCTTGTCGCCGCCGGGGGTTTAGTAAGACGTATCCGGCTCACACAGCTTCACGAGAGGGTCGTGCCGCTCGGGTGCCCCCTGCACGGCGCAGCAAGACGTGTCGCAGATCAGTGCGCTGACGGCCGATGGCTGCTTGCCGGCGAGGCGCGCTCCACTTGAAGTCAAACGTGTAACTCCAGGCGAGGGCTTGCACAGCCTCTTCCCCAATCTCGGGGTGCGTCTCACGGAATTCGGCGGCAGCCTGCTCTCCCATCGCTGTCAGGTCAGGGGCGACTTTGCTTGCTTCGGACGAGTAGAACTCGTCCTCAAGTCGGCGGACTTCTGCGAGGACGCCGAGGGCGAGCACAGGTCCGAACTCGGCCACGAGCGACGCCTCATTGCGGTCGGGCCACGGCGTTCGTCCCCAACCGGTCCAGATGACGATGGCACGGGTAATGATCTCGCTATCCATGGCTATCGCCTCCAGAGGACGCTCGAAGGCCGGTATGTGGATCGATCGAAGTGATGGACGCAACATCTTTTATTTGCCTTCAGCGCAGGGAACTCGACGCTTGGCTGAACGCGCTAGTCAAACCAGTCGGCTCAGCGAGATCGGCGGTCAACCGAGCACCGGCGTGACTGACCACGCCCGCCGCCAGCGATGCTATTTGCCCTCGATCGGGACGGCAACCATCCTCACCGTGTGAACGCCCGCCGAACCGTCGTCTTGGTAGATGACCTACCCTTCGTTTGTGAATGGCCGTATCGTCGAGGTGGCCCGCGCCAGCGACGCCGGAGTTGAGCTCATCGCCCCAGCACCTTGATTGGCGCCACCGCTGGCTGCCACCGCATCGGTCGGTCGGAGAGCGCCCACGATCGACGGCGTTTGGTTGGAGGAATGACAACCACAGGAGGCACCTAGGACTTCTTAAGAAAGCCGCTCCATCAATTGGTGCGGCTTACAGTCCGCGACTACAAATATCGACGCCCACTTCGCCATGTCGGAATACCTCTGTCATTCAACTCGCCGAGCAACCAGATAGCGCCGTTTAGACGCTTCAACTCGAGCTCGGAATCCGATATGGGAATAACCTGACAGAAGTGCACGTGCGTCGAATCTGGAAGGACGAGCGGAGTCAGGAGATCTTCTATCTGAGGGACTACCATGAATGTGGAAACTGTCGCACCGGGCCACAGGGGTTCGCCCAAGGTCACCGTTTGCCCTGGCCAGACGTCGCCCCCGAACTGCGGATAGCTACCAAGAAGCGACATGGACGGAGCGATATCGTCGAACTCCGGACTGAAGCCGACGAAAAACTCCACCCGGCGCCCGCCAGACGAGGCAGACCGCGTAACACTAGCCCCGTTCGTCGCGTAGACGGTCGCGCCCTCGCCGGTCGCCTCCTCTGGCCACTTGTAAACCTCCATGGAGTTACCAAGGACGTTGAAACGCGCTTCACGGCCGGGCAAGCCCCACTTAGATTCATAATAGTTCCGAACCAAATCACTAACCTGCATTGTAAGGCCCCCCCTCCTAATGGCCACCAGGATCCCTGCGGCCACTGACATCAGCAGTGACAGCAACCGGCACGAACACCAGCGTCCGCCGACGCATCTAGGTGAGCTGTGCGAGACAACCGCCGAGTCGCAGGGCACCCTCCTTCCTGAATTTACTTGGACAAAGAAGTCCACACATTAGGACCAACCGCCAGCTCTTCGACATGGCAAAAAACGCCGTTCATCTGTACCTTCGCCGGACTATCTAGCTGGCCCCCGTTAGACCCCAACAGGCACTTGCATCGCAGCGGCCCGCAAACCGGAAACTATAGAGAGATCGGCCACCGGATCTTGCAAGGCATCCAAGGCATCCGCCTGCCGTCGCAGTTCGGCTTGGATCGACGAAGCCTGCAACAGCGCCTCACCATCATCCCTTCCAAGAACCTCTAGATCCTGTTCTCGTGCTTCGAACTCGTCTGCGGCCGAATACGCTCGCTCTGCTGCGTAGACAGCGAGGTCAACATTATCGTCACGCAAAATTTCCAAGAGGTAGACGAGCGAGGCAATGGCATCTTCCGCCTGCGGCGCCCCCTCATTCCAGTCTTCTTCAGCCGGCAACAGTTCCTTCATCGAGTCCGGCGTAGGAAGCTCCGATGCGACGCCGCTCACGTCGCCCCCCTGTAACCCCGACCAGACTGCGTCAACTGAGGTCCGGACCAGGACAGGATCGCCGACCTCCTCCAACTCACTGAATTTCAAGTATGCAGGTATCAGCACCTCAACGCAGCCAGCTGCAAAGGCGACACGTTGCCACGGGGCAAGGCTGACAAGGTTTCCGCGTAGCCGCTGAGAATCGAAGCGCACCGGGACCACCATCAGTTCTCCTTTCCCAAGGTACGCATAACAGCGCTCATCCCATCGGACGGGATCCTACAACCTTCTTCTTCTAGGTACTGACGACAGGCTGGGCAGGTTGCATGCGGATAACTGGATAGCGCCCGCGGACTCAGCCCAAGGTTTTTCGCCCGCTCGTTTGCGGTTACCTCAGCATGACGTCCAGGAAGCCGCGCTTCCAGTTCGGAACCACCCATCGCAGCTCGCTGACGTGGGTCAATGTCACGGACGCCGGATGCCACTAGGTCTGGCCCATTATTGGTACTCATCACAACCGTGTCTCGCTGCGTTCTAGCGATGGGATCGAGCGATCCATTGATCCGCTCAGCACTACGTTCCAGGCGAGGAACATCGCAAGCCCTCCCTGCGAATGCGGGATCGTTGTTGTGGACGAGGACGGGGATTGTGCCAGCCAGCACATAGTACGTGTGGGTGTTGTCGACGGTGAGGTCGCGCATGGTCTTGCTGCCGTCGACGTTGGTGACCCGGACGACGGTGACGGTGCGTCCGGGTCCGCCGCCGCCCATACCGGCGCCGGTGCTGTCGCCCTCGAGCCGCTTGTCGTCGTGGACGAGCAGTCGATGTCCCGACGTCAACTGCGCGGCGTCTACCCATCGCCCGTCGGTGGCGTCCCAGAATGGGTGATGCTCGGTCGTCTTCAGCACTGACGTCGTGCCGGTCTCACCGTCGCGGACGGTGACATCGGTCAGGTCGTCATCGACGTTGACGTGCAGGTAGGTGACCTTCTGGGGCGTGCCTTCGCTTGCAGCACGGTTCTGAACGTCATCAAGAGATTGCTCTGGGCTCCGGCTGGCACCGGGGCCACCGAGGCGTGCTGCGGTCAGCTGCGATGTAGTCGTCGAGTCGGCTCGTTCGTAAAAACCTCCACAAACGACGTAGCGTCTACTTTAGGAGCCAGGTGCTCGTGGAGAACGAGGGAATTGAACCCACAACAACCTCATGTCGAGCCTCGTTCAAGGCTTGTCATTGCTTGTCAAAACCCCTTGTTACCATCCGTAACGAAATCGACCTTGTCGTTGATTGTCGAGAACTAGCGTTGAGCTGCACAGATACGATCAAGCACTGGTCGTTTGTTGTCACTGATTGTCAACGGTAGACGGGGGTTTTCGGGGGGTAAACGGGGGGCGGCGACGTGGCAGCGCTGGGTCCTACGGCGCCGTGCTCCCCCACCATTGGGGACGTGCCGTCACCAGGAAACAGCGCGCGCCCACCCGTCGCGACTCGCCTACCGCAGGCAAGGGGTTCGTGTCGGTGGGCCGACACGAACCGTCGCCCCACCGCCTTTGACACTCAGCGCAACGCTTGAGTTCGCGCAAATCTAGGTGCGGCGTTGACCTCTTCGGGATTGCCGACCCGGTCCGTGTGCTGGGGACGGCCGTGCGACCGTTTCCCCGCAGACATGGACCCGCTCAGGCGGGGACGACCATCGGCGTGCCGGCGATCGGGTCGGGTACGACGAGGCAGCTGAGACCGAAGACCTGCTCGACGAGGTCGCCGGTGACGACGTCGACGGGCGCACCCTCGGCGACGATCGCGCCGCCGGACATCGCGATGAGGTGGTCGCAGTATCGGCAGGCGAGGTTGAGGTCGTGCATGACGATGACGATGGTCTTGCCGGACTCTGCGTTCAGTTTTCGCAGCAGCCGTAGCAGCTCGACCTGGTGGTTGATGTCCAGGTAGGTGGTGGGTTCGTCGAGCAGCAGCAGGTCGGTGTCCTGGGCCAGGGCCATGGCGACCCAGACCCGCTGGCGTTGGCCACCGGACAACTCCCGGATCGGGCGGTCGATGAGGTCCGCGGTGCCGGTGGCGTCGAGGGCCCGGGCGACGGCGTCGTGGTCGTCGCCGCTGAACCGTCGGAACCATCCCTGGTGGGGGTAGCGACCACGGGCCACGAGGTCGGCGACGGTGATGCCGTCGGGCGCGACGGGAGTCTGCGGGAGCAGTCCGAGCACCTTGGCCACGTCGACGTTGCGCAGGTCGGCGAGGGGTTTGTCGTCGAGCAGGACGGTGCCGTCGCGCGGTGTCAACAGTCGGGCCAGGCCGCGCAGGAGAGTGGACTTGCCGCAGGCGTTGGCGCCGACGATCGCGGTGACCTTGCCGTCGAGCACGGCGACGTCGAGGTTGTCGACGATGGTCCGGTCGTCGTAGCCGAGGGTGAGGCCCTCGGCGCGTAGTCGGGTCATCCACCCGCTCCTTGTCGGTTGGTGGTGGCGAGCAGCCACAGCAGGTAGGGGGCACCGACCGCGCCGGTCACCACGCCGGTGGGCAACGGTGTGGGCAGCAGGTGTACGGCGACGAGGTCGGCGGTGAGCAGCAGCACGGCGCCGACCAGGGCGGCGGGCAGGACGCTCCGGGCTGCGGGGCCGAGGAGCCGGTTGGCGATCGGTCCGGCCACTAGGGCGACGAAGGCGATCGGGCCCGCCACGGCCACCGCCAGGGCTACCAGCACGACGGCGGTGCCGAGCAGGCCGGCTCGGCTGAGCTCGGCCCGGACGCCCAGCATTCGGGCGGCGTCGTCACCGAGTGCGAGGGCGCTCAGTGGCCGTTGCAGCAGCGTGGCGGCCGGCAGCAGGACGATCAGGGCGCCGGTGAGCGCCCACAGCTCCGTGGTGCTGGCCTGGCCGACCGAGCCGACCAGCCAGTGCATGGCCTGGCGGGCCTCGAAGAGCTGTGCCCGGCTGAGCACGTATCCGACCAGACCCTCGAAGAAGACGGCCACCCCGATGCCGATGAGGATGAACCGGTAGCCGCTGACGCCGTCGCGCCAGGCCAGCAGGTACATCGTCACTGCGGCGGCGACAGCGCCACCGAGGGCGAGCCCGCTGACGACGAGCCCACCGGCCTGCAGGAGCACGATCCCGGTGACGGCTGCCAGCCCAGCCCCCGAGGTGATCCCCACGAAGTCCGGCGACGCGAGGGGGTTGCGCAGCAACTGTTGGAAGATCGTCCCGGACGCGCCGAGGGCGAGTCCGACGGTCAGGGCGGCGGCGGCGGTCGGCAGTCGCAGGCCACGCACGACGAAGTCGACGCTGGGGTTGTCGGACAGGTGCAGGACCGAGGCGATGACCTCAGCGGCGCCGATGCGGAAGCTGCCCACCGTCATGGTGAGCACGAACAGGGCGGCGGCCAGCCCGGTTAGGGCGCAGGTCACCGCGACGGACCGGCCGGTTCGACGCCTCCGGTCGGCGCGCAACGCCGCCGCCGTGCCGGACGGAGCGGAGCGGAGGTCGCTCGTTGTCGTCGTCATCGTGCTCACACCTCCGACAGCCGGCCGTAGCGCACGATGGCGATGAACGCAGGCGCACCGATAAGCCCGAGGACCACGCCGACCTGAACCTCGTCGGGGGCGGCGGCCAGCCGGCCGAGCACGTCGGCGAGGAGCAGGACGATGGGTGCCAGGAGCATCGAGTACGGCAGGATCCAGCGGTAGTCGGGGCCGCAGATGAACCGCGCCAGGTGCGGCACGACGAGCCCGACGAAGACGATCGGTCCGCAGGCCGCGGTGGCGGCGCCGGCGAGAATCGCGACAACGGCGAAGGCGGCCGCGCGGGTACGGGTCACGTTCTGGCCGAGGCCCCGCGCGACGTCCTCGCCGAGCGCGAGGCCGTTGATGGCCCGTCCGAAGCCCAGTGCTGCGGCAAGGCCGATCAGCAGGAACGGGGCGACCCCGGTGAGGATCGGGGTGTACCGGCCGGCGAGTGACCCCACCTGCCAGAACCGCAGCTCGTTGAGGGCGTTGACGTTCGTCATCACGATGCCGCTGGTCACCGAGGTCAGACCGGCGGTGACCGCAGCGCCCGCGAGGGCGAGTTTCACCGGGGTGGCGCCCTCGCGGCCGAGCGAGGCGATCGCGTACACCAGGGCGAGCGCCGCGATCGCGCCGGCGAAGGCGAACCAGACGTAGACGCCGACGCCGCGTACCCCGAGCACCGTGATGGCGAAGACCACGAACGCGGCGGCGCCGGAGTTGATGCCCAGGATTCCGGCGTCCGCCAGGGGGTTGCGGGTGACTCCCTGCAGGATCGCCCCGGCCACCCCGAGCGCGGCGCCGACCAGGATGCCGAGCAGAGTGCGGGGTACGCGCATCTCCAGCGTGACGGTGCTGCTGATCGGTCCGTCGCTGTCGAAGCTCACCAGTGCGTGCAGCACCTCGGCGAGCCCGATCGACCGCGATCCCATGGTCACGCTCAGGAAGCCGACGAGGGCGAGGACCGCACAGAGGACGGCGAGCCCCGGCCCGAGAGCAGAGGCCCGCCGCGCGCCTCCCGTCGAGGTGCGCGTCCCGACCTGGTCAGTTGCCGACATTCGGATCAGCGGCCTTGACCGCCTGGGTCAGCTTGTCCAGCTCGGTGGCGAAGTCCCCGTACGTGTGCAGCCAGAACGCCGGCCAGGAGACGACGGCGCCGGCCTTGGCCGCCTTGATCTTGGACCAGGTGGGCTGCTTCGCGCTCCACTCGGCGTTGGCGGTGGGCGTGAAGGATCGGCCGTCCCACAGGATCAGGTCCGGCTGGTACTTGTCGGCGTTCTCCCAGCTGAGGTTCTCCCAGTACGGGAAGGCCGGGTCCGGGCTGGCCGGGTTGATCACCTTAAGCCCCCAGGTCTGCAGGTCCAGCAGCTCGGGCGCGTACTCGGGGTTCGCGACGTAGACTTTGTCGGTCGCTGGTGACATCGCCGCGACGGTCAGGTCCGGCTTGCCTGCCGTGGCCGCCTTGAATGAGGCCACGGCCTCCTCGAAGCGCTTCTTGTTCGCCGCGATTTGCGGGCTACTCACCTCGGCCCCGAGGCTTTCGGCGAGATCCTCGTACCCCTCGGCCAGCGCGACGATCGACTTGCCCTGCGCGACACCGACGAAGGGGGCCAGCTCGGCGAGCTTCTTGCTCTTCTCGTCGACGCCCTCCTCCATCCCGCTGTGCGCCTTCTCGGCCGGCCACCAGTCGCCGACGATCAGGTCCGGACGCAGGGCGGCGGCCTTCTCCACGTCGATCTTTCCCCACTCCTCGCCGAGGATCTGGATCCCGGTGAGGTCGAGGTTGCGCAGGTTGGGATCGGTCTTGACCGACTCGTCGGCGTAGACGCCGACCGGCTTGATGCCGAAGGACATGAGCGCCGCCGCCTCGCCGGCGTGCGCGATGATCCGGCTCGGCTTCTTGTCCGCCTTGACGACCTGACCCGAGCCGTCGGTGAACGACCAGGGGCCCGACGCGGTGGCAGCGGCGGCGGAGTCACCGGCGCCCGTGTCGCTGCCACAACCGGAAAGCCCACCGAGCACGGCGCTCAGCGCCACCACGGCCAGGACCGGACGCCATGAGTTCATGGTGAAGTTCCCGATCTTTCGAAGAGACGAGCCATCCGGCCCGAAGGTTAGGTTAGGCTAACCAACCTTCGAATCAAGGCCAAGGCCGGGGTGCCCCCCACCTCCAGCTCAAGCCAGGTCAGGGGCCGCCTTCTCCCGCTTGTCGTCGCAATGTCGTCAATCGAGTCGAAGGTCCATGACCAGCGGAGGTTGGTTGAGAGAGGTTCGGGGTTGACACGGTGGCGGCGGCGAACTTCGGGGCCGCTTGGAAGTGCGCCCGGCGGGCCGCGCGCCGGAACGCACCCAGCACCGCTGGCCCGGCGAGGGTGACGAGGACAGCAGTGGTGACCGCTCGTCCGGTGTCCCAGCCCAGTGAGGTGACGGTGAAGAAGGTCAGGTATCGGTGGAGTTGGTCCAGCATCGGCAGGCCCGGTTGGTAGGCGATCGAGCTGGTTGGATCGAGGGAGAACGGCCAGAACGACAGGTTCAGCATGAAGCCGAAGAAGTACCCGCTGACGGCGGCGTAGGCGGCGAGCAGGGCGATCTCTGCCCGTCCCCGGAGCCTGGGCAGCAGGCCGGCGAACATGCCGACCCAGGCGCAGCCGAACATCTGGTAGGGCATCCAGGGTCCGACTCCGCCGGTGAGCAGGGCGGAGGCGAACAGGGAGGTGCAGCCGAGCGCGAAGCCGAAGCCGGGCCCGAAGACCCGACCGGCGAGGACGAGGATGAAGAAGACGGTCTCGATGCCCGCCGTGCCCGCGCCGAGCGGTCGCAGGGCCGCGTTGATCGCGGACAGCACGCCTAGCATGGCGAGGGCCTTCGCGTCGATCCTGCCGTCGGCCATCTCGGCGAAGATGACGGCGAGGACGAGGAGCAGCAGCACTCCGAACATCAGCGGCGGGGTCTGGGTGGAGCCGAAGGTGCCCGGTGCGACGACGAACGGCCAGAGGAACGCGACGAAGCCGAGGAACGACGCCATGGTGATCGCGAGCACGGCACGGCCGGGCACGCGGACGGCGACGGTCAGCGTGCTCACGCGCGTACCTCCGGATTGTCGAGGGCGGCGGCGACCTGCCCGACCGTCAGGTAGGGCAGCGGCGCGAGGATCTTCGCGACCTGCGGTGCGAACGTGGGTGACGCGGTGAGCACGGTCGGGACCGGGCCGTTGGCGACGACCTCACCGTCGGCCATGACCACGACCCGGTCGGCGGTGGCGGTGGCGAACTCGACGTCGTGGGTGGCCACGACGACGGCGCGGCCCTGCCCGGCGAGGTCGTCGAGGGTACGGGTCAGTGCAGCCTTGGCGTGGTAGTCCAGGCCTCGGGTGGGTTCGTCGAGGAGCAGCACGCCGGGGGTGACGGCGAGTTGGATGGCCAGGACCAAGGCGAGTTGTTGCCCGGCGGACAGGTCCCGGGGGTGGCTGTCGCCGTCGATGCCGGCGGCGATGGCGTCGAGGAGACGCCGGGCGGTGCCCGGTTCGGCGCCGTCGCGGTCGGCCTGGTCGAGTTCGGCGTCGACGGTATCCAGGTACAGCAGGTCGGTGGCGGTCTGCGGGACGAGGCCGACGAGTCGGCGGGCCTCGCTCGCGCCGACCCGCCCCGGGTCGATGTCCCGCACGGCGATGCTGCCGCCGTCCCGGCGGCCCGAGCCTTGCAGAGCCCAGAGCAGCGACGACTTGCCGGAGCCGTTGCGCCCCATCAACGCGGTGATCTCACCGCGTACCAGGCTGAGGTCGACCCCGCGAACGGCGACGACCGGTCCGTGGCGAACGACCACGCCGGTGGCCGTGAGCGCCTTGCGCGCGTCGGCGTGGGAGCGGCGGTGTGGTTGCGGCGGCGTGGTCGGCAACCGGTCGCGCAGGGTCGTCGCGTGCCGGCGGGCGTCGCGTACCGACAGTGGCAGCGGTGACCACCCGGCCAGCCGCCCGAGGTCGACCACCGGCGGCGCGACGGTGGCGTCGGCGATGAGGACGGCCGGCTCACCGTGACGGACGGTGCCGTCGCGGGCGACGTGGATGAGCCGGTCGGCGTACGGCAGGACGCGTTCGAGACGGTGCTCGGCCAGGACGACTGTGACGCCGAGGTCGTGGACCAGCCGGGTGATGGTGGCGAGGACGTCGTCGGCGCCGGTCGGGTCGAGCGCGGAGGTGGGCTCGTCGAGGACGAGCACCCGTGGGTGGGCGGTCAGCGCGGCGCCGATGGCTACCCGCTGCTGCTGACCGCCGGACAGTTGGTGCAGGCCCCGGTGGCGCAGGTCGGCGAGGCCGAGCAGGTCGAGGGTCTCCTCCACCCGGGTCCGCATGACCGCCGGATCGAGGGCGAGTTGCTCCATCCCGTACGCCAATTCCTCCTCGACGGTGTCGGTGACGAACCCGGCGACCGGGTCCTGCCCGACGACACCGACCAGGTCGGCGAACTCGCGGGGCGGGTGGTGGGCGGTGTCCCGTCCGGCGACGCGGACGCTGCCCTGCATGGTGCCGCCGGTGAAGTGCGGAACGAGGCCGTTGATCGCCCCGAGCAGTGTCGACTTTCCCGCCCCGGTGTGTCCGACGACCAGGCACAACTCTCCCTCGTCGACGCTGAGGTCGACGTCGCGCAGGGTCGGACGGCGCGCGTCGTCGTAGGTGACGCTGACGCGCTCGAAGCGGATCACGACGGTGCTCCTGCGGTGTCGGTGGCGCGGCGTCGTACGGTGGCGGGCTCGGGTCGCAGCTGGCGCGGCGGTGTGGGCGCGGCGACCGCCGCGAGAGCGGCGACGAGGATCGCCGCGGCCGGTAGTGCGGGCAGGCTGGGCCAGTGCAACGGATAGAGGCTCGGGTTGAGCGCGGCGGGGTCGTAGCCGGTGCCGACACCGAGCACGACAGCGGTGACGACACCGCAGCCAGCGACCGTCCACTCGGGCCACTGCCACGGGTCGGGCCGGTAGCGGCTGCGCGACACCCGACGACCACCGAGCGCGATCCCGGCGACGCAGAGCAGCACACCACCGCCGAGGCCCCCGAGCCCTACCGGACGGGGCACACCCGGGTCGAGCAGGCCGTACGCGCCGACGCACAGACCGGCCATGCCGGTCAGCATGAGAACGCCGGTGAGCCGCCGTGAGCCCGGTGTGGCGGTGCCGACCCGGCCGTAGCCCCGCGAGTCCATGGCGGCGGCCAACCGCAGCGAACGGTCCAACGCGTCGTGCAGGACCGGCATCACGATGGCACGCACGGCCCCGAACCCCTTGGCCCGTCCGGCGCGTAGCCGACGAGCGCGGGCGACCCGCTGGACGCTCTCCACCAGTTGCGGGGCGACGCTCAGCGAGACGGTGACGGCGACACCCAGCTCGTACAACGCCCCGGGGAGGACCCGCAGCGCGCGTTTGGGGTTGGCGAGGCTGTTGGCGGCGCCGATGCAGCACAGCAGGCAGGCCAGCCGGAGCCCGTCGACGGCGGCGGACAGGGTCGCCTCCAGCGACACCGGGCCGCCGATCTGGATGCCCGCGTACCAGTCGGGTGTGGGCAGGTGCGGCAGTCGGAAGAGGATGTGGTCGTCGGGGGTGATGCCGGAGGCGAAGACCGTCCGGAACACCACCCGGATCGCGATGATGATCAGCGCGAGGTAGAGGTAGTAGCGGAACGCCCGCGCCCAGGGGGCGTCGGTGCGGCGGACGGTGACGACGAACCCGAGCACCGCGAAGATGAGCGCCAGCAGCAACGGGTTACTGGTGCGACTGGCGGCGGTGGCCAGCGCGAGCGCCCACAGCCACCAGGCCATCGGGTGCAGGGGGCGAGGCAGCCGGGCCACCGCGAGGCGGTGGACGAGGCCGGTACTGATCGTGGGCATCGGATCAGGCGCGGCGACGCCGCCAGCCGACGACAGCGCCGACAAGGGCGAGCAGGCCCAGCAGACCGACTGTGATCAACGCCGGCAGGGCCGAGCCGGTGTCCTGGCGGGCAGCCGTCGCGGTGGGTACCGCGTCGAGGACGAGTGGTCCGGTGGAGGTGGGGCTGGACGACCCGGAGGGCAACCCGACTCCCTCGGCTACGGGGGACGTCGACCCGACGGCCGGACTCGACGCGGCACCCACCGGGGGCGACGCGCCCACCGGCGGCAGGCCGGGTGGCGGGTTACCAACTCCGGGAGCACCCGCCGCCGGTGGGTTCCCCACGCCCGGCGGGTTTCCGGCGACCGGTGGATTCGCGTCAACGGGCGGGGGCGCGGCGGGAGCCGGAGCGGTGGTGGCAGCACCCACCGGTTGGCTGTTGCGGGCTCGGACGCTGTCCGGGCTGAGGGTGGGTCGCCCCTGGGTGCCTCCGATGTCGGTCGCCCCGAAGATCCACAGGTCGACGCTGCCGGGCTTAGGCTTGTAGCTCATCGCGCCGAGCTGGCTGTAGACCCAGCTGTTCTGCCCAGGGTCGGCGTGCCAGTACGACCAGTACGCGCTGGCCGGTGGGGTGAGCGCGCACTTCTCGTCGGCCGGGGTGGGGTACTGCGTTCCGCCCTGGTGACCCGCGTAGCCGATGCGGCAGATGAACGCCGGGCCGTCGTGCTGGGTTCCGGTGGTCCGCCAGCCACCCTGGTTGAGTAGCTGGTAACCGGTGGTCGGGGTGGTGCCGCAGGACCGCAGCAGCGGCCCGCCCCACTTGCTGAAGTCGACGGCGAGGATCACCCCGGACGACGTGGTGCACTGCCCGATCGGCAGGGGCGCGGCCAGCGCCGGCGTGGGTGCCACCACCGGCGCGGCGATGATCGTCAGGGCCGCGATCGAACGGAGCCACCGGCGGGCGGTCACGATCCACCGTCGGCGTCGGACACCGCGCGGCGACGGGCGGCGACCAGCAGCAGGACGCCGCCGACGACGAGCACCAGCGCCAGCAGGGCGATGGTCACGATGGACACACCGGTGCGGGGCAGATTGCCCCACGAGTGCCCGCCGGGGCCCGTCGCCGACGGGGTCGCACCGGGTGTCGCCGGCGGCGAGGCCGACTGGCTGCCGCTCGGCGTGGGCGTGGGCGTGGGCGAGCCGGACGGGTCCGGACCCGGCAGTTCGTGTACGTCTCGGGTCAGGGCGGCGAACGAGATGCCGGTGGCACCACCGACGACCTGGGTGGAGGCGCGGACGTCCGATCCCGCCTGACCACCGGCCGCGACGGTGAACCCGCCGTCGTCGTTCTGCTGGGCCGCCAGGAACGCCAGCGCCTTGTCGACCTGAGCGGCGTAGCTGCTGCCACGCAGGGTGAGGCCCTGGATGGCGAGGGCGGTGGAGTTGGTGGAGTCGCCGGCCGCGCCGGGGAACCCGCCGTGCTCCTTCTGCGTCGAGGCGATCCAGGCCAGCGCCTTGTCGACGGCGGTGACCGCCGCCGGGTTGTCAGTTAGCGCGGCCAGGGCCATCGCGGCCATCGCGGTGCTGTCGACGTCCCGGTCGATGTCCGCCGCCGGGATGAGGCTGGGGAACGACCCGTCGGCGCGTTGCAGTCCCCTGAGGAACTCGACCGGCTTGGCGGCGGCCTCGCCCTGTCCCGCGCGGAGCTGCGCGATGATGCCCAGCGACTGGCCGAAGACCGAGGTGGCGTACCGATAGTTGCCGGCCCCGGCACAGCCGGTCGATGCGTCAACCTTGGTGCAGGTCACGTCACCCAGCGCGGCGATCAGGTCGTGTCCACCGAACGACCGTGGGTCGTAGCCGGTGACCTGGGCCAGCAACGCCACCTTGCCGATCGCGCCGCCGACGGCGTAGTCGGTGCCGATTCCGAGCCACGTGTCGACGGTGAATCCGCTGTCGCCGACCGCGCCGCCGCCGCGGAGAAACTCGACGATCGCCCGCAGCTTGGCGTCGTCCCCGCCGGTGGCGGCCAAGGCGTAGGCACCGTCGATGCTCAACCCGAAGTCGGGGAAGCCGGGGAACGACTCGTAGTACCGGCCGTCGATTAGATTGGTCGGCGCGACGAGGTAGGACACCCCCTTGACCAGATCGGGCCGCGGCCCGGCCGGCGGCGGCACCTCACCCAGGGTGGCGAGGTTCTTGCCGGCCAGCGCGAGCGCCGCAGCGGCGGTCGCGGGCAGGTCAGCGTCCGGGTTGCTCGGGTCGGGGCTGAGCCCACCGCCGGGAACGATCCGGCTGACCAGCAGGCCGGTGGCGGCGGCGGCCCGGTCGGCAAGGCCGAGGACGGCGAGGGCCTGCGCGGCGTGCCCGGTGGGGTAGGTCTCGCTGTAGCCCGCTCCGGTCCACGGCTGGTAACCACCGTCGGGCTCCTGCGCAGCGGCCAGGAACGTCTTGGCCGAACTCAGCGCCGCGTCGTGCCCGCCGAGCGTGTGCAACGCCAGGACGGCCAGCGTCGTGGCTGCGAGGTCCGGATCGCAGACGTCAGCGGGGCTGAGCCATTGGCCGGCGAAGGCTCCCGTTGCGCACTGCTGCTCGGTCAGTCGGGTGACGGTCGCGGCCGGCAGGGTGACACCGGCCCGCTTGAGCGCGAGCAGGGCGGTCGCGTGAGTCAGGGGATCGCTCGATCCGACGAAGTCACCGGCGACGGCGCAGCCGGCGTCGACGTCGGCCGCGGTGCACACCCGATCGGTGAGCGTGGCGATCAGATCCCGGTCGCCGAACGCGCGCGGATCGCCGCCGGTGATGGTGAGCAGGAGCGCGAGGTTGGCGACGTTGGCGATGTGGGGTGCGGCGGTGCCACCGTTCGGGAAGATAGCGGCATCGACGTGCGCCCGCAGGTAGTCGACGACCTTGCTGAGGGTCTGGTCCTGGCCCCCGGTCCCGGCCAGGGCGGTGGCGACCGCGATGGTCCGGTAGTAGTCGACGAACCCGATGTCGACGTGGTCGCCGTCGGTGAGCTGCCCGACCAGGTAACTCGCCACCGCCTTGACCTGGGCCTCGGTCGGGCGCGTCGGCGCTGGCGTCGAAGTTGGGGTCGCCGTCGGAGTCGCAGTGGCGGTCGGAGTGGGGCCGCTCGCGCGTACCGACGCGGGGGTGAAGCTCGGCGCTCCGGTGGTGCCGCCGATGTCGGTGCCACCGAAGACCCACGCTTCGACCTCACCCGGGCCGGGGCGCTGGGCCATGGCGCCGAGAGGGCTGTAGGTCCAGTGGTCCTGCCCGGCTGGGGCGATCCAGTAGGACCAGTAGGCCGACGCGGGCGGGGTCAACTGGCACGCCTCCTCGGCCGGCGTCGGGTGTTCGGCACCGGACGCGAAGTCGGGCGACCCGATCCGGCAGATGAAACCGGGGCCGTCGTGGTCGGTGCCGGTGGTGGTGAAACCCGCCTCGTGCAGCAGGTCCAGGCCGGTGGTGGGGCTGGCGTCGCAGCCGCGCAGCAGCGGCCCGCCCCACGCGCCGAAGTCGACAGCGACGATCGCGCCCTGGGTCGGGGTGCAGGACTCCAGCGGATCGGCGAGCGCGGCACGGGTCGGCACCACCAGCGCCACCGCGCCGAGCACCGCTGCGGCGACGGCCGCCAACCACGCCGCGGGAACACGCGACGTTCGACTGACCAGTGGGGACATGGCGACTCTCTCGGGGGCTAGCGGCGCAGGCGCGGACGCGGACCCCGAGAACAAAGTCCCGGAACCTGGCTCCGCGCCGTGTACCTCGACGGCGCTGCGGTGCACTATCCAGCCAGGTAATCCGACTCGTCCCGGTGACGGGACCTACGGCTGCGGGCCAGCGCCGGACTTTGACCGGCTTCCCCTGACTGCTGGATCGCAGCCATCGGACCACAACCGCGACCACCCCGTCAACGCGAAGGCGTGTCATGTACCTAACAGCGCGCGGTAGGGGTCTACTCCCATACCGTGACCGCGTCATCGCGTGGGGGAACCCGGTGGGAATCCGGGGCTGACGCGCAACGGTGAGGACGGTTCGCCCCGTCCCGAGCCCGACCACCCACGTGGTGACGCAGCACCTGCGGTATCCGTCCCACGCGTCCTGCGGCCGGCCCGCCCCGCTCCCGTCGGCCCTACTCGGGCTCCGGGTCGAGGCAGTCGTGCCCCGTACCCCAAGGAGACCCGATGTCCTCGCGCCTTTCCCCCGGCAGTCGCCGGAGACGACTCGCGACAGTTCCCGCCGCCGCGCTGATCGCCTCGATCGTCGCGGTCACGACCGGTGCCGCACCGGCCGCCGCGACCTCGACGGCGGCGCAGATCGCCACCGCCAAGACCAACGGCGTCACCTACCTGCGGACCCTGCAGGCCGCCGACGGCAGCTACGCCAGCGGCGGGCTGTCGAACGAGTGGGCGTTCAGCGCGTTCGCACCCGCCGGCGTCGCGGCCGTCGACGTGTACCCCTCCGGGGACACAACCAAGAACGCCCGCACCGTGTACCGCAACCAGCTCTCGGCCGCGTCCTGGCCGAGCAGCACGCCGGTGGTCACCGACTACGAGCGTGGGGTCCTGAACGCCTACGCCGCTGGTATCGACCCCGCCCGGGTCTCCCCCTCCCGTAACCTGATCGCCGACACCATCGCCTACTGGCAGACCGGCTCGGCCGGCTACTACGGCCCGCCGGCCAACTTCAACGGCACCGTCTTCGGCACTCTCGCCCTGGCCGGCGCGAAGACCCAGACCGGCGCCGCCCGCGTGCCGCAGGCGCTGCTCAACCTCTCGGTCGCCCGGATCCGCAACAACCAGCACAACGACGGCGGCTGGACGTTCACCCAGGCTGAGGGCAACCCCACCCAACTCGCCGCGGCCAGCGACATCGACATGACCGGCGCGGCCATGGCGGCCCTCTGCGCCGCCGGGGTGCCCAACACCGACACCGACATCGTCCAGGCGAAGAACTTCCTCAAGGGCAAGCTCGTCAACGCCTCGGGCGCGTTCACCTCGATGTTCGGCGTCAACACCGACTCCAACGCCTGGGCCGTCTCCGGGCTCAACGCCTGCGGCATCCCGAACCAGGGCACCGACTTCACCACCACCGCCGGCAAGACCCCGATCGATTTCCTCCGGGCGCAGCAGTTGACCGGCGGCGGATTCAAGTACCTGCCCACCAACACCACCCCGTCGGCGTACGCCTCGATCGACGCGGTGCGTGCTCTGGCCGGCGCGGGCTACACCGCCGCTCCCCCGACTCCGGTCACCGCTGGAGCGCCCACCTGGGTCGCGGCGAGCGGGTTCACCGCGGGCGCCGCCACCCGCCTTGCCGTGATCATCGACAACGGCAGCGGCAGCATCAAGCCGTGCGCGGTGACGCTGACGCCGACCGCCGCCACCACCACCCTCGGCGCCGTGCTGGACGCCGCCGTCGGCGCGGCTACCCCGAGTGGCTGCGTCACCGCCCTCAGCCCGTCCAGCGGCACCGGCACCGTGACCTCGATCAACGGTCTGGCCAACAGCGGCTCGTCCACCTGGAAGGTGTCCCGCGACGGCAGCACCCTGGTCACCGCGACCCGCGGCACGACAGTGACCGTCGGCGACACCATTTACCTGCGCTACGGCGTCTGACCGCCGCGTAGTGGCGTGGTCAGCGGCGGCCGAGCCGCCGCCGCTGACCACCCGCCGGCTGATCCGCCCGCCGTTGCTCGCCGGACCGCTACGTCGACCGGATCGTCGACCGGGCCGGAACATCGAGCGCACGTCTGTGAGGCCTGCTCCGGTGCCTCAAGTCGTGCGGGCACGGAGAGCAGGGCCTCCAGGCGGGCAATTCGACGCCGGCTGTCCCGCAGCTGCTGGCGAAGCTGGTGCGCCTGGGCCTCGCTGGCACCGAGCTGCCGACGGGCAGCCTCGAGCCGTTGGAAATCGGCCACGGGCAGCACCGCCACCTGCTGCCCGTCCAACGTCAGGACACGGTGTTCGGTCTTCCGGCGCATCGGGCCTCCCCGAGGTCGGCGGTGGACGCTGCGGTTGTCCGCTGGGTTCCGCCCGCAGGTGGAACCCAGCGGACGGTCATGCCGGTGGGGACTGCGCGGTCTCGGCCAGGAGCAACGACAACTCCCGGACCAGATCGTCCATCGACTGGCCGCTCTGCGCCTTGACCAGGCCCAGAGCGAGATCTGCCAGCAGGTAGAAGCCGAGGGTGCGGGCCTGCTCGGAGCTGAACGCCGACATCAGTTCCTCCGCGCCCGCGAGGTCACCGCGGTGCTTGGCGGCGATGACCCCGGCGGCGCGTTGGACGATCTCGGCCGCCTCAGGGGTGTACCCGGACACGCCGAATCAGATCTTCGGGGTCGCGGCGCGGGCGGCGTCGAAACGGGAGATGACGTCGGTCCAGTTGACCAGGTTCCACAGCCGATCCACGTAGTCCGGGCGGACGTTGCGGTACTGCAGGTAGTAGGCGTGCTCCCAGGCGTCGAACACCAGAATCGGGGTGGAGCCCTGCCCGACGTTGCCGTGGTGGTCGTAGACCTGCTCCACGATCAGCCGCTGGCTCAGCGGCTCCCAGGCCAGGACACCCCAACCCGAGCCCTGCACGCCCTTGGTCGCCGCGGACAACTGACCCGCGAAGCCGTCGAAGGAGCCGAAGTGCTCGTCGATCGCCGCCGCCAACTCGCCGTCGGGGCGGTCACCGCCGTCCGGGGACAGGTTGTTCCAGAAGATCGAGTGCAGGACGTGCCCGGACAGGTTGAACGCGTACGTCTTCTCCAGCCCGACCAGGGTCGAGTAGTCGCCCTTTTCGCGGGCCTCGGCGAGGCGGTCGAGCCCGTCGTTGGCGCCCTTGACGTACGCGGCGTGGTGCTTGTCGTGGTGCAGCTCCAGGATCTCGCCGGACATGGCGGGCTCGAGTGCGCCGTAGTCGTAGGGCAGGTCGGGCAGGTTGTACACGGCCATGGAGTACGTCCTCTCAATGCTGCCTTAGTGTGGCTGTTGCCATTATCTTGCAACAAGAGTCCGGTTGTCGTCGGGGGACGTGATTGATCACAGAAGCATCGGATCGGGTGGGGGCGGCGCTGGGCCGACTGCGCGAGCGCGGACTGCGTCGTACGGCCGCACGACAGGCGGTGCTGACCGTGCTCGTGGACGCCCCGCCCGACCATCCGCACCTGAGCGCCGCGCAGGTTCACGAACGGGTCCGCGCCAACGGTGTGCGAATCGATCTGACGACGGTGCACCGGGTGCTGATCCACCTGACCGATCTGGGTGAGTTGCATACGGTGCCGGTCAGCGGAGCGATGACCTACGGGTTTGCCGACCGCCCGCATCACCACGCGGTCTGCACGCTCTGCGGCCGGGTGTGTCACCTGCCAGCCGAAGCGGTACTCACCGCGGTGCAGGCAGCGGGCGCGGTGGGTTTCAGCGCCGACCCGGCAGGGCTCCCGGGCGGCGTGGTGGTGGTCTATGGACGATGCGACTCGTGCTGAGCGGACACGCCGTCCCGGGACACCCTTCAGCTGGCCGAGTGCAGCAGTTCCCGCACCAGGTCCACGACCTGGTCTGGGCGCCCGCCCGGCTGCCCGCCCTGGGCAAGGCTGGCATTGCCGCCGCCACGTCCGCCGAGAGCGGCCTTGACGAGGTGTACGGCCGACGTGCCGCGGTCGACCGCCGCGTCGTTGACCGCGATGACGAGTCGCATCGTGCCGTTCGACGTGGCGGCGACCACCACCACGCCGGGACGCTGCTGCGGTAGCTCCCGCCGGATCAGCTCGGCGAGCTGACGGGGGTCCGCGTCGCTGGATTCGGTGCTGGTCGCGTACGCGATCCCGGCGACGTCCTCGGCGCTGCCGGCCAGGGCTCGAGCCTGTTCCCGGGTGAGCAGCAGTTGCAGTTGCTCGGCCCGCCGCTCGGCGGCCTTCGCTCGACCGACCAGCGCGGCGATCCGGTCGGGCAGTTCTTCCCGTGGGGCGCGAAGCTGGTCGGTGAGGTTGGTGACCAGATCCCGTTCGCGGGCCAGGTAGCGGAAGGCCTCGATCCCGGTGACGGCCTCGATTCGGCGCTGCCCAGCGCCGACGGAGGACTCAGAGGTGATGGCGAGCGCGCCGATTTGCGCCGACCGGTCGACGTGGGTGCCGCCGCAGAGTTCCCGGGACCAATCACCCCCGATGTCAACGACGCGGACGGTGTCGTCGTAGGTCTCGCCGAACAGGGCGAGCGCGCCGATCTGCCGGGCTTCGGGCAGGGTCATGTATCGGGCGTGGACCGGCAGGTCGTCGCGGATCGCCAGGTTGGCCACGTCCTCCACCTCGCTGCGGGTGGCCGGCGACAGGCCGCTCGGCGAGGCGAAGTCAAGCCGCAGGTAGCCGGGGCGGTTGAACGATCCGGACTGCAACGCGCTCGGCCCGAGAACCTGCCGCAGGGCCGCGTGCACGACGTGCGTGCCGGAGTGAGCCTGACGGGCGCCGAGTCGCCACTGCGGGTCGACCGCCGCGTGGATCCGGTCGCCGACAGCGAGGGTGCCGCCGGTGATCCGGACCTGGTGGACGACGAGGCCCTTGATCGGCCGTTGCACGTCGAGCACGTCAGCGCGGACGCTGTCGCCGGTGAAGGTGCCGGCATCGGCGTGCTGGCCGCCGGACTCGGCGTAGAACGGGGTCCGGTCGAGGAACACCCCGACGATCTCACCCAGCTCGGCGACCGGGGTGGGCACGCCGTCGCTGCCGAGGAGCCCGAGGACTGTCGAGTCGGTGTCGAGGCTCTGGTACGCCTGCCAGTCCGTCGGCCCGTGCTCGTCGAGCACTCTGCGGTAGGCGGACAGGTCCACGTGGCCGGTCTTGCGGGCCTGCGCGTCAGCCTTCGCCCGGGTGCGCTGGTCCGCCATCAACCGACGGAAACCCTCGTCGTCGACGGTGAGGCCCTGCTCCGCGGCGATCTCCAGGGTCAGGTCGATCGGGAAGCCGTACGTGTCGTGCAACTGGAACGCCTTCGCACCGGACAGCGAGCTGCCACCCGCCGTGCGGGTCTCCGCGATCGCGGTGTCCAGGATCGTCGTACCCGCCCGCAGGGTGGACAGGAACGCCTCCTCCTCCGCGTACGCGTAGTCCGCGATCCGGTCGAAGTCGGTCGCCAGCTCCGGGTACGACGGGGCCATGCAGTCGCGCGCCACCGGCAGCAACTCGGGCAGCGCCCGGTCCTGCCAGCCCAGCAACCGGATCGACCGGATCGCCCGGCGCATGATCCGCCGCAGCACGTACCCACGGCCCTCGTTCGACGGGGTCACCCCGTCGCCGATCAGCATCAACGCCGTGCGCACGTGGTCCGCGATCACCCGCAACCGCACGTCGTCCGGGTGCGACTCACTCGCCACGTGACCCGAGTGCGCGCCGTACCGCTTGCCGGTCAGCTCCGCCGCCCGGGCCAGGATCGGCCGGACCTCGTCGATCTCGTACAGGTTGTCGACACCCTGCAGGATCGACGCCATCCGCTCCAGGCCCATGCCCGTGTCGATGTTCTTCGCCGGCAGGTCACCCAGGATCGGGTAGTCCTCCTTGGTCGTGCCCGGACCCCGCTCGAACTGCATGAACACGAGGTTCCAGAACTCCATGTAGCGGTCCTCGTCGACCGCCGGGCCACCCTCACGGCCGTACTCCGGACCCCGGTCGTAGAACAGCTCCGACGACGGACCGCACGGCCCGGGAATGCCCATCGACCAGAAGTTGTCCGCCTTGCCCCGACGCACGATCCGCTCCGCCGGGACCCCGACCGACCGCCAGATCTCGAACGCCTCGTCGTCGTCGAGGTACACCGTCGGCCAGACCCGCTCCGGATCCAACCCGAAACCGCCGTCGGCCTGCGACTTCGTCACCAGCTCCCACGCCAGCGGAATCGCCCCGGCCTTGAAGTAGTCACCGAAGGAGAAGTTGCCATTCATCTGGAAGAACGTGCCGTGCCGACTGGTCTTGCCGACCTCGTCGATGTCCGGGGTCCGAATGCACTTCTGCACGCTGACCACCCGCTGGTACGCAGGCGTCTGCTGACCCAGGAAATACGGCACGAACTGCACCATGCCGGCGTTGACGAACAACAGATTCGGGTCGCTGATGGCGGGCAGCGGAGCGGACGGCACCACAGCGTGACCATTCGCCTCGAAATGCGCGAGGTACCGCCGCTTGATCTCCGCCGTCCGCACCAGACCACTCCCCTACTGCCAAGATTTTGCAATTGCATACTATGGGCAGCTATGGAGAGGCATGTCGGCACCCCACGACCGATCACCCGTTACGGCACCCCGGTCCTGCACCGCCGATGCACCCCGGTGACCGTGTTCGACGACGCGCTCGCCGCACTCGTCGACGACATGTTCGCCAGCATGTACGCCGCCCACGGGGTCGGCCTGGCCGCCAACCAGATCGGCGTCGACGCCCGGATCTTCGTCGTCGACTGCCCCGACGCCACCGACACCCACACCGTCGCCCACGTGATCAACCCGGTGCTGCACCTGCCCGAGCAACGCGACCTGGTCATCGACTCCGAGGGCTGCCTGTCCGTGCCGGGGCAACGCGCCGACCTGGCCCGATCCGCCACCGCCTCCGTCACCGGCGTCGACCTGCGCGGTGAGCCGATCCGCCTGGACGGCACCGGCACCCTCGCCCGGTGCTTCCAGCACGAGGTCGACCACCTCGACGGCCTCGCCTACGTCGATCGACTGCCCGTCAAACTGCGCAAACAGCTCCTCGCGGCCAGCGCCGAACACCCCGGTGTCGGCGCCGGCGTCAACCAGGACGCCGACGCGTGACAGTTGTCCTCGGCATCGAGACGTCCTGCGACGAGACCGGCATCGGGATCGTCGCCGACGGCGTCCTGCTCGGTGACGCTCTCGCCACGAGCATGGACGAACACGCCCGCTTCGGTGGCGTGGTCCCCGAGATCGCCGCCCGCGCGCACCTGCACGCCGTCACCCCCATGGTCGAGCACGCACTGGGCCAGGCCGGGATCGGCTTCGCCGACATCGGCGCGGTCGCCGCCACCGCCGGACCCGGGCTCGCCACCGCCGTCCAGGTCGGCCTGGCCGCCGGCAAGGCGTACGCGCTGAGCCTCGGTGTCCCCCTCTACGGCGTACACCACCTCGCCGGCCACGCGGCCGTCGACGTCCTCGAACACGGGCCGCTGCCGGCCCGCTGCGTCGCCCTGATCGTCTCCGGCGGGCACACCAGCCTGCTGCTGATCGGCGACCTCGCCCGCGACCCGGTCGTGCACCTGGGCGACACCGTCGACGACGCCGCCGGTGAGGCGTTCGACAAGGTGGGCCGCCTGCTCGGCCTGCCCTACCCCGGCGGACCCGTCATCGACCGGGTCGCCCGCGACGGCGACCCGACGGCCATCGCTTTTCCCCGCCCGATGACCGGCCCGCAGGACGCCCCGTACCGGTTCTCGTTCTCCGGGCTCAAGACCGCTGTCGCCCGCTGGGTCGGACACCACGGTGACCGGCCGCTGCCCGTCGCCGACGTCGCCGCGTCGTTTCAGGAGGCCGTCGCCGACACCCTCACCCGCAAGGCTCTCGCCGCCTGCCGCGACTACCAGGCCGACACACTGCTCCTCGTCAGCGGAGTCGCCGCCAACAGCCGGGTCCGCGCCCTCGCCGAAGAACGCTGCTCCGCGGCCGGCATTCACCTGCGGGTGCCGTCGCCACGGCTCTGCACCGACAACGGCGCGATGATCGCCGCCGTCGGAGACCTCCTCGTCCGCGCCGACATCTCCCCCGACCGGCTCGACCTCGGCCCCGACCCGTCCGCCGTCCTTCGTGGGGCGCTGCTGCACGGCCCCCGCTGACCGGCACCAGCCAGCGCAGCGCCCCGCGGGTAGACCCGGCTGTCTGCGCCGACGCTGCCCGTCGGATCACGGACATTGACGGGGAGCCCAGACGTGGGAACACTGTCCGTCACAACTTCATACCTGTGTGCTGACGGGGGAAGTCCGGTCGAAATCCGGCGCTGGCCCGCAACGGTAGGCGGCGACACACGTAGTGACGCCGCGAGCCCGATTACCCGTCAGTCCGCATGACCAGCCTCCCCACCCGTCGTGGCCCACGGGTCGGAGCCGCCCGAACCGGAGTCGGGTCGTCTCGGACCACCGGAGCCCGGAAAGGCGTCGCTTCATGGTCAACCGTCCCCTCCGGCACCGCGCCCGCGTCTTCGTAGGCGCTGCGCTCGCCGCCCTCACGCTGTCCCTGACAGCCGTACCCGCCGCCGCCACCGCGTCGCCGCCGACCCTCAACAAGGTCGATGCCGCCGCCGGCTGGCTCGCCCGCCAACTGGTCGACGGCGAGCGGTTCGAGGTCGTCTACGACGGCATCGCGTATCCCGATCAGGGCCTCACCCTCGATGCGGTGTTCGCCTTCGCCGCAGCCAAGACGGCCGACACGAACGCGGCGAACGCCATGTCGTGGCTCGCCCAACCGGCCGTGATCAGCGGCTACATCGGTGACGGCACCGAGGCGTACGCGGGCGCGACCGCGAAACTCGCTCTGGGTGCCCAGGTCCGCGGCCTCAACCCGGCGACGTTCGGCGGTGTCGATCTGCTCACCCGGCTCAACAGCCTGCTGACGCCTAGCGGCCGGTACTCCGACCGGTCGGCGTACGGCGACTACAGCAACACCTTCACCCAGTCCTTTGCGGTGCTGGCGTTGGACCGGGCCGGAGGCGCACCGTCGTCGGCGGTGACGTTCCTGGCCGCGAGCCGGTGCGCCGACGGTGGTTTCCCGCTGCTCTTTGGGCAGCCGACCTGTGTCAGCGACGTCGACGCGACCGCTCTGGCCGTTCAGGCCCTGCTGGCCGCAGGCCGTCCGTTGGTCGCGGCTTCGGCCGCGCAGTGGCTGGTCTCTGTGCAGGGCGCTGACGGCTCGTTCGCCGCGAACGGCGTGGCCAACGCGAACAGCACCGGGCTCGCCGCCCAGGCGCTCTTCGCCGCCGGTCGGTCGTTGGCCTGGCTACACGCCCGCCAGTTCCTGCTCAGCCTGCAGGTCACCTGCACAGGCACGCCGGCCGATCGCGGCGCCATCGCGTACACCCCCGGCGGATTCGATGCGAGCACCGCCGCCCGGGCCACCGCTCAGGCCGTACCCGGCATCGCAGGCGCCGGGCATGCGACCCTGTCGGCCACCGGCGCTCACGCTGCCGCGCCCGTCCTGGCGTGTGCGCCATGGTGACCCGTCGGCGGGCGACGATGCGCCGACGGATGGCACTGCTGTTAGCGGCCACCGTCGTCAGCGTCGGCCTGGTCGCCGTCGACCCGGTGCCACGTGCCGCGCACGCGGCGGCGTGCGCCCCGGGTGCGGGCGTCACGGTGGTGGTCGACCTCACCGCGTTCGGCCTCGGTGTCCAGACCGGCTGCCGGCTCGGTGACCCGCCGACCGGCCTGGCCGCCTTGCAGGGAGCCGGCTTCGCCGTGACGGGCACCCAACGGTGGGGTCTCGCCTTCGTCTGCCGAATCAACGGCTATCCCACAGCCGCCTCGGAACCGTGCGTCAACACGCCGCCCGCCAGCGCGTACTGGTCGTACTGGCACGCGGCACCCGGCGGCACCTGGTCCTACAGCACCCTCGGCGCGAGCAGCTACAACCCCGCCCAGGGCACCGTCGAAGGATGGCGCTTCGGCTCCGGGCAGGCTCCGTCCATCTCCCCGCCGTAGTCGGCCTTGGCCGGGAGTCCGGGCCTAACCGGACTCCCGGCCCGTCCAACTCTGGGCGACAGGAAGAATCCGCGTGCCGCAGCGGCACCGGGGATCAGCTTCCGGCCGTACGATGGTCGGCAGTGCTGGTTCGCCGCACCGTCACGGTGTGGCGTCGTAAGAGGGAACCCGGTGGGAAACCGGGACTGCCCCGCAGCGGTGAGTGGGAACGACCGCCGTCATACGCACTGGACGCATGAGCGTCTGGGAAGCGACGGCCAGTAGGAGATCGGGTCGCCCCGGTCACGCCCACGAGTCCGAAGACCTGCCCGCACCGCGTACGCGTCCGCGTGCGCCGCCGTCGGCCTCTCGGGAGGGTCAGGGCGAGGCCCGGTCGTCGTCCCGTGCCCTGCCGTGTCCCTCCAGTGTGGTCGGTGGTCGACCTCGAGGGAAGGACACCCATTCCGTGACCGCACCGTTCGGGCTGAGCACCGTGCTCGGCTATCCCCGCATCGGTCCCCACCGCGAACTCAAGCACGCCGTCGAGTCCTACTGGGCGGGCCGGATCGACGCCAACGCTCTTCAGGAAATTGCGGCCAGCCTCCGCGTCGACGTGTGGCGCACGCTGCGCGACGCCGGCCTGGACGCGGTTCCGTCGAACACGTTCTCGTTCTATGACCAGGTGCTCGACACCACCGTTCTGGTCGACGCGGTCCCGGACCGGTTCCGCCGCCTCGGTCTCGGCGACCTGGACACCTACTTCGCCATGGCGCGTGGCACGGAGCGGGAGCCGGCGCTGGAGCTGACGAAGTGGTTCGACACCAACTACCACTACCTGGTTCCGGAGGTCGGCCCCGGCACAGCGTTCACGGCCCGCCCGGATAAGGCGGTGCGGGAGTACGGCGAGGCGAAGGCACTCGGCGTCACCACCAGGCCGGTGCTGGTCGGGCCGGCGACCTACCTCCTGCTGTCCAAGGCCACCGAGGACGCACCGGAAGGGTTCCGGCCCTTCGACCGGCTCGATGACCTCGTCGCGGTCCACGAAGACATCCTCGGCACCCTGGCCGATGCCGGCGTCGAATGGGTTCAGCTCGACGAGCCCGCGTACGCCGCCGACCGCACCCCGCAGGAGATCACCGCGCTGCGCGCCGTATACCGCCGGCTCGGCCTTCTGAAGCACCGGCCACGGTTGTTCGTCGCGTCGTACTTCGGTGACCTCGGCGACGCGTTGCCGGCGCTGTTGGGCACCCCGGTCGAGGCGGTCGGCATCGATCTGGTCGCCGGGCCGGGCAACCTGAACCGCCTCGCCGCCGCCGGC
Source organism: Micromonospora sp. WMMD967 (assembly GCF_029626165.1). Classification (NCBI taxonomy): domain Bacteria; kingdom Bacillati; phylum Actinomycetota; class Actinomycetes; order Micromonosporales; family Micromonosporaceae; genus Micromonospora; species Micromonospora sp. WMMD967. Next base: position 3,887,266 of record NZ_JARUBK010000001.1, on the reverse strand, counting down.
CCGCTACGCGGGAAGACGATCGTCGCTGGACTGGTGGACGGGCGCAACATCTGGCGTACCGACCTTCGCACCGCCACCGCGACCGGTGCCGTACTGACCGCCCTGGCCGACCATGTCGCGGTGTCGACATCCTGTTCGTTGCTGCACGTGCCGGTAGACCTCGCCGCCGAACCTGACCTCGATGGGGACCTGCGTGTCCGGCTCGCGTTCGCCCGGCAGAAGGTCGACGAGGTCGTCGCTCTCGGACGCGCACTGCGCGACGGTGTCGGTGCCCTGCCCACTGCTCTGCCGCCGACCCCGGCGGCCTGGCGTAACGACGGTGTCCGGGCCCGACTGGACGCGCTGCCCCCCGAGCACCTACGGCGCGGGCCGTACGCGCAGCGGGCCGCCACCCAGCAGGCCCGACTGAACCTTCCACCGCTGCCCACCACCACCATCGGATCGTTTCCCCAGACCACGGAGCTTCGCCAGGCCCGTGCGGCGCACCGGGCCGGGCAGCTCGACGACACCGGCTACGCCGAGCGGATGCGCGCCGAAGTCGCCCACGTCATCGCCGTGCAGGAACGACTCGGGCTGGACGTGCTGGTCCACGGCGAACCGGAACGCAACGACATGGTGCAGTACTTCGGCGAACAGCTCGACGGGTTCGCCGCCACGGTCAACGGGTGGGTGCAGTCGTACGGCTCCCGGTGCGTACGCCCTCCGATCATCTACGGCGATGTTGCCCGGACCGGGCCGATGACCGTCGCCTGGTCCACCTACGCGCAGTCGCTGACGAACCGACCGGTCAAGGGCATGCTCACCGGACCGGTGACGATCCTGGCGTGGTCGTTCGTCCGTACCGACCAACCCCTCGCCGACACCGCCAACCAGGTCGCTCTCGCGCTGCGCGGCGAGGCCCGCGACCTGGAAGCCGCTGGCATCCGCATCATCCAGGTCGACGAACCCGCCCTACGGGAGACACTGCCGCTGCGTCGGGCCGAGCAGCGCGCGTACCTAGACTGGGCGGTCGGGGCGTTCCGGCTCGCCACCAGCGGAGTCGCCGACGCCACCCAGATCCACACCCACCTGTGCTACTCCGAGTTCGGCGAGGTTCTGCCCGCGATCGACGCCCTGGACGCCGACGTCACCAGCATCGAGGCGTCCCGGTCGAAGATGGAGATCCTCGACGATCTGCGCACGACCGGCTACGAACGGGGTGTCGGCCCCGGGGTGTACGACATCCACTCCCCCCGCGTACCGGAACAGGCGGAGGTCACCGACGCGCTACGCCGCGCCGTCGCCGCGGTGCCCGCCGACCGGCTCTGGGTCAACCCCGACTGCGGCCTCAAGACCCGCGACTACCCGGAGGTCGAGCAGGCCCTGACCCGCCTCGTCGCCGGCGCCGCCGAAATCCGCAGCACGCTCACCTGAGCGCGCGGTGGGGCGGCGGCACGCCGCCCCACCGTGGCGTGTGACAACGCGCATCCGATGCCCGCATCGGCCAGGCGGGTCAACCCGCGCCGACGAAAACCCGCCGAGCGCGGGAATCCGGGCGGCCGGCAAGGATGGCGGCGAGAATCTCCGCGCCGTCGACGACCCTGGGACCAGGGCGGTTGAAGTAGGCGGGCCCGTCACCCACCCACACCTGCCCCTGACGAACCGCAGGCAGGTCCGCCCAGCCGGGTTGCCCTGCTGCCACGGACAGCTCGCCGATGGTCCGTTCGGGCGTGAAGCCACACGGCCCGAACACCACCACGTCCGGAGCCAGGTCAGCAACCACCGACCACAGGTGTGGGGTGCTGTGCGCCCCAGGCCCGAGCAGCAGCGACCGCCCGCCTGCGGCGGCGATCTGCTCGGGCACCCAGTGCCCACCCGGCATCAACGGGTCGAGCCACTCGACGAACAGCACCGTCGGCGCGTCGGACGACGGGCCGGGCAACGCGGCGAGACGACGCTCGGCGTCCGCCCGGATCTCCGCCGCCCTGCCCGCGGTGCCGGTCAAGGAGGCCACGGCGTCGACCGTGTCCAGGATCCCGCCGATCGTCCTCGCCTCCAGGGACACCACCCTGGTATCGAGATCGATCAGCCGAACCGCGTCGTTGACCCGGGCATAGGAGACCGCACACACATCGCACAGGTCCTGGGTCAGAATCAGATCCGGCTTCAAGTCCTCCAGCATCGTGACGTCGAGCTGGTACAACGACGACCCCCGGTGCGGGTCGCCGGCGATCGCCGCCGAAATCTCCCGGCTCGTCAACGCCTCGGGCAGAGATGTCGCAGTCACCATCGGAACGCCGGCCAGGTCACCCGGCGGCCAGTCACACTCGTGCGTGCGCCCCACCAAATGCCCGGTCAGACCGAGCATGGCCACGATGTCCGTGGCCGCCGGCAGCAGTGAAACGATCCGCACGCCCGCCTGCCTACCAGGCATGACCAAGCCGCGTCCACTCCGACAGCACAAGATTCCCCCTCCATGTGACCAACGCCCTGCGGCAGATCCCGTAATCGCGCCACGACCCAGCGGACGCCATTCAACGTGCACGCACCCGGTCGACGGGTCGATCGAACTCCGGCTGAACCTCCCCCGCTCAGGCCGGTACCGGGCCTTCGCGAGTCGACGGGAAAATGCACGCCGCCGAGTACATGATCGACTTTCCTTGATCGAAGGTTGGTCGACACTTCTTGCGGCTACGGGAGTTCGCGTCTGTCGTCGCCCGACTGATACTCGACGGACGTGGTGCCAGACCGGAACGGGGTGCGTGATGACGGCTGAGCGGTGGTGGGCTCCGACGGGTGTGGCGACAACGGCGATGGCCACGTCGATGACGGCGCTGTACGCGCTGGTGACTGTGTCGTTCGCCGTCGCGGCGGGTGTGTCTCTCATCGCCGGGCATTTGATCGACCTGGGCGGTGCGCGGCGAGGGCTTCTGGCGTTGTGCGTGGCTGTGCAAGGCCGGCGGTCCGCGCCCGGGTGAGGTCATGCATCGAGCCTGGCCGAGTCTCGCCGCAGAACAACAGCCGGCCAGCCGAATCGCACATCACCAGCGCCCTTCATCCACCCAACTCCGCTCAGCCAGCAACGTCCGCAGGGCCGCTGTGCTCGCCGGGCCCGGGTCAGCACGCGGGGCAGCGCCCCGGGTGCTGACCCATTCTCGGTGCCGTCGCTAGCCGAGTAGCTGTCTCCTGAACCGGTATTCGGCTATGCCGGGGTCACCTGCCGTGGGCCCGTTTGCAGCCGTCGCGGCGTCAGGCCGCGATCGGCGGCAACAGGCGTCGATCCGGGCGCTGTGTAGTTGGAAAACCGCATGGTGCCGTCCGGTACGAACATCCAGGCGCTTTCGGTCGACTCCATGCTCTGCGGGACGGTGATCCTCATGTACCGATCCGGCTCGGTGCTGCGGCCGGCTGTCACATCGTGGAACACCGGGTCCGACACGGCCACCGCCATGCTGGCCTTCGGGTGTTCCCCGAGGGCTCGCTGTAGCGGTAATGCGTCGACGAGGCGGGTGACGGTGGCGGCCGCCTGGCCGGCAAAGCCGTCGCTGGTGTCGGCCACGGTTCCTTCGTGCACGGCGACCCGCAGTCGCAGCCGGGCGATGTCGGTGGCATACCGGTTGTACTCGTGAAGCTGCCGGTCGACAGCGTTAATTAGGTGCTCGAACACGGTCCGCCACGATGTTCCGTGCGGTAGGACTGCCAGCTCACCGTCGCCGGCGCATTGCCGTTGCCAGCGCTGGCTGTCGAGTCCCACCTGGCTGGCGGCTTCGCCAAGTATCTGATGGACCGCGTGCCGCCAGCGTGACTGCAGACCGGCGTCGGCCTGGCCGAAGCCCTCGACGTCGCAGGCGAGCAGCAGGCGGTGTGCCGGCGACAGGATGGGCAGCCAACCGCCGACGTGCGATGGCGCAGCTGGCAGGTGCAGCCGCTCCGACGCGACGCTGTCCAGAGCGAGGCTGTCACCTGCAGCGAGTACCGCGGACAAGAGTCCGCGCCAACGTGGATCTGGTTGCACGTCGATGGGGTCGTTCTTCAGATACCAGGCGCGGAGGAGTGCGGCGGTGCTGGACCCAGCGTGGCAGGCTTCGGGCACCGCGTGCGCGAGTGCTTGGGTGTTGAGCAAGAACATAATGATTTCTGCCTCGCGCCGTGTCGGCCAGCCCTGCACGGGCTGCTGCCACGCGGCATCGCCCAAGCGTGCGGTGCTCTTGCATTCGTAGAGCACCACATTTGAGATTGCTTCAAGTCCGGCAATATCCATACCTGAATCGGGGCTGGGAGAAGTCAGCCGCGACGATCTCCAGCTCACCCAGTCCGTGCGGTCGTGCGACGCCGATGCCCACGTGGCCCACCGTCGCTCGTCGCGCAAGGTGGAAATCGCCGTCAGATACGAGGCACGGCTCATCGCGTCGGATCCGGCAGTCAGTAGGACATCGTAGGCCAGGCGCGATATGGATTCGGTCGCGTCTGCGCAGCCTTCGTCCACACGGAGCAGTTTCGGCAGCCGCCGTTCGGCACCTGTCGGCGCGGCAGGCCCCACCATCCCGTGTGGTCTCCAGCTCGTCCATGGCCGGGGCGGCGGCGCGATCATCGGATTCGGCTCGACGGTCGCCTCGCGTCGGGCGACGCCGGCCTCTCGGGCGGCTGCGGCCGCCGTACGGCGGGCTTCGTCCAGCGTCTGTTGGGCTTGTGCTAGCAGTTCGTCTGCGTCTCGTTGGGCTTGCTTGACGATCTCAGCGGCTCGGCGTAGCGCGCCGTCGCGGTAGCGCTCCGCGTCGGCCACAGCGCCCGCCATGGCCGGGCCAAGGTGGTGCGTGAATGCGCCGTCAGCCATGTTAACGCGGTGCACGTCGCCTTGGTGATGGTTGTGGCGGTCGCGGGTCGGCGACCGCCAGTCGCTGAGCCGCACGATGATGCGGCTGTTACCGTCCCGCGCGCACAAGTCGGCCGGGTCAATGGCCGGGCGTGGTGTCGGGGCTGGTGCAGACTGAACGGCCGGTTCAGCCGTATTGCGTCCGCGGACCTGGTCCATGATGGCCTTGCGGCGCCGCTCGAACTCGCCGTCGGCGAGCCGGTCCCGGGTCAGCTTGTCAACCAGCTCGATCGTGTCGGCCAACTCCCCGAAGAACTCGTCGTCCGTCACCGGGTCGCGGTCGAAGTCGTCGTGGTTCATCGGTTGTCCTCCCTCGTCTTCTCGCCGGACGGGCGGGGTCTTCTTCGGTCGTACTCCGCGACGAACGGGCTGAGCCGGTCGCGGGCCAGCTGGAGGTTCTTCCGGATTGTCGACTCGCTCTTGCGCAGCTCGGCGGCGATCTCGCTCATGCCCAGGCCGTCGAGGTACCGGCTCAGCACCGCTCGTTGGGTGGGCGGGAGCTTGCTGAGTAATCCGTCGACCCACTCCTGGCCTTCGAGCCGGTCGAGGTCACAGGTGTCCTGCGTCTGCTCGGGCAGCTCATCCAAGGGCACCGGGATGTATCGGTGGGCACCGCGGTCCCGGCGGATGTTGAGGATCGCCCGGGTGACGGCGGTGCGCGCGTAGGCGACCGGCTCGCGGATCGTGCTCCAGTTACGGCCGATGTGGATCATGACCTTGTTGAGAGCGTCGTCCGCGTCGTCGGGATCCTTGCCCCACCAGGTGGCGAAGCTCAGCAACGACGCGTAGTGCTCGTTGAGGAAGGCCTCGAACTCAATCTCGGCTTCCCGCTCCGGCCCTGTAGCCCGATGCTCGGAGCGTTGCTCGGGCGCCGCGGGAGCCAGCCCGTTGTTCGCGTGGACCACCGACGGCCCCTCCGATCTCGTCATCGATGACGTCTAGACAGCCTGCCGAGCCGGAGGGCCGGGCCTGTCGGCGGGGCCTGCGCTGGGCGGCCCCTACTGGTCAGAACCGGCCCGGCCAAGTTTTGTGAAGTTGGCACCCAAGATTTTTAAGGCAGCCGCCGGGTCACCACGATCACGGTCACGATGATGACCACTGCGGCCGCCGCAGCGATCGCGGTGACCACCGCCGACTCGGTGGCCACGAAGACACCCCCCACCCCGGCCAGCACACCGTTGACCAGCCACAAAACCGTTCGGTGACCGCCGCTGTCCCGTTGGGGCTGGCGCCGGTTACGTTCGTTGCGGGCCATGCCGCACCCCCTCCGTTGATCCGCCACGCCCCGCCCGGGGCGCGCTCCACTAACGAGAACCGGTCGGTGGCCGCGGTGTGAAAGCTCGCAGGTCAATGCCGCCCTCGCGTGAGCGGCCCGAGGACATGAGCGCTGCGTCGTGAGGCGGCGCGGTCCGGGTGAGCGACCCTGGCGGGGCGCGAACCGGGCGGTGTTAACCGAGTCGATGCGGGCACGCATCGTGCCCGCATTGGCGACCGCGGGACGTTCAGCGCCTTCGGCGAACTCCACTCCTACTTCGATCGGAAGGGTTTCTACAGCGAGCAGCGTTACGGCGGCTTGGACGAGCAGTACCACCTGATGGAACGCCCCTACCGGTGCCCGTCGGTCCTGCCATCTGAACGATCGTCGCTGCGACGTGTCGTCCACACCGTGCACCAGGCTTACCGGCGCGTCCTCAGCCCCATGTGGTCGGCTATCGACCGTCCGATCACCGCCGGCTACATGCTCCGACCGGCCTGGCAGTAGGCAGAGAATCAGGGGCTCGTCGACCAAAACCAGCTTCGCTACCCCAGGCACTGAGTTATCCACAGATGGCGCCGCTGCGGGTTGATCGGCTGACCTCTGCCTGCTGAAGTACCTCCGCAGGGACGACGAGACGTCCCATTGACTGGTGAGGGAGAGCAGCCATGACACAGGGTGGACGCAGCCGATCACGATGCACCCACTGGCAGACGGCACCAGTCGACCTCGCCGGTGTTACTGGTCTCGCCGGCTCGCTGGCGGCTCCCATCGCGGCCGTCGCAGGGCCGCCGACGGCCGCAGCCACGCTGCTGGTGAATCGCTGATGCCCGCGGTCGAGGCATGGCTGATCGGTGGACCGGCCGACGGCCGTATCACCCCGATCGAGGTCGCCGAGAACGGGAGCCTTCCGCAGGTCATCATCCTGCCGCAGAGCGGCGCCTATCTCGGTGCCCACGAGCACCTCAGCCCACCCGTGCAGTACCGATACGTTCGTTGTCACGGCGAGGCCGATCCGCCAACCTTCCAGTACGACGGGCCTCTCCCCCACAACGAGTGACATCGGTGCGGCCGCCCCCCGGCCGAGGGGCGCGGCCGTTTCGGACCACAGAACGGGAGGCGCAGCCCCATCCGGGTCAACCGGCTACCCCACGCCACCCCCAATTCGAACGTTTGTACGATGCGTCGGTGGAGGACATTGCGGGGCGCTGGTGGAACGGGATCTGGGGGCGCCTGGGCCGCCGGGATGTGTGGTTGACCCGGGAGGTCAGGTGGAAGGTCGCCGCCCGTGCCGGCGATAGCGAAAACGGCCGGATGCTCCGGTGGGAGTTCGACACCGAGGACGAGGCCCTCGCCATGGTCAAGCGCCTGCTCGCCGCCGATGCAGGCGGCCAGTGGCGCAAGCAGCCCGACAGCCCGCCGCCCCAACAGGCATAGCGCCCGGCTTGCAGCCTGCGACCCCGACGGGGTGGCAACCGCAAGGCCGGGCCGCGGTCAGGAGCTGCAGGTGTTGAGCATGCTCTGCAGGGCGGACTTCTCCGACGACTGCAACGTCAGACCCCAGCTGTACTTAACGGTGATCCACATCTTGCTGTAGGTGCACCGGTACGACGACAGCGGCGGCTGCCAGGTGGACGGGTCCTGGTCGCCCTTGGACTGGTTGACGTTGTCCGTCACCGCGATCAACTGCGGACGGCTCAGGTCGTTGGCGAAGCTCTGCCGACGGCTGGTCGTCCACGAGCTCGCGCCGGAGCGCCACGCCTCCGCCAGGGGCACCACGTGATCGATGTCGACGTCGGAGGCCGCCGTCCAGGTCGCACCGTCGTACGGGCTGTACCAGCGGCCCGAGGTGGCCGCGCAGGAACTGTCCACGACGACGGAGGTGCCGTCGCGCTCGAGGACCTGCTCGCGAGTGTTGCAGCTGCCGCTGATCGTGATCCAGTGCGGGAACAGGTCCCGCGAGCAGCCGCTGCTCGAGCCCTGCGCCGCCACGGTCAGGGCGTTGAGCTGCGACTGCGCGGTCGCCTTCGACGGTACCCCTGGGAGGTGTGGCCGACGCCGGCTGCGCGCTGACGCCGACCAGGAAGGTGGCAGCGAGGACGGTCGCGGCGACGTAACGCACGGCACGCGGGAAATAAGCAGGGGCTTGGGGCCAGCAGAGGCCTGGGTACGCCACAAGATCACCAGCAGCAACGGAAGCAACACTCCGCGTGTCGCGACTGCTCCACGGTGGCAGCGGCGTAAATTGCATACGTCCGATCGCCCAGGGCAGATTGGGAGTTGCGGACAGCAAGTGCATACCGCGTCTTGCTAACCCCTTACAGACATAGGAGGAGCGCACTCATGGTGCGTTCACAGGAAGTAGCGACGGGTCACGAGCTGGTTGTGGACCTCGCGCCTTCGGCACAGGTCGTGACCGTCGTTCAGACGGACGAGCCCGGTTCGGCCGGGTGGCCCACCTACTCAGTCGGCGGCCGCGGCCGGTGTGGGTCGTTGAGTGCCGTCGTGGCCGTGGCGGTGCTTGTCGGCACGCAAGTCGATGATCTGAAAGTGGCTGGTCTGATAGGGGTGCTGGGCGTCCTGCTCGAGTGGTTGGCGGCGCGCCGGACCACCTTCGTCACGCATATTCGTGTGTCCACCGTGCTGGCTTCGAGGCGACTCAACCAGGGCGACCTGGGTACCGACGGTTTGCGAGTTGACGTGCCCAACCCGCGACACTCTCGAGAAAGCTAGGCGGGTGCCTGCTCCCGTAGAGAGGCGCCGATGTTCTCGAGTATGCGCCGAGCGGCGTCGCCCGCCGCTGCCTGGCGGTAGAGATCCTCGAAGGAGCTCTTATAGCCGGCGACCACCGCGTGGTCCTCGACGAGTGCGACGTCGTCCGGCAGGTTGTCGAGGTAGACCACGTCTGGATCTACCTCTGACTCGAATTCGTGCAGGGAGAACGGCCCGACAAGGACGGAGTTGGCGGCCGTGTCCCGGTGGAGCACTACGAGATCGAGCTCCGGCAGGCGGGACAGCACCTGTTCGACCTGTTCGAGCATGAGGTCGGTGTTCTCTACGGACTTGAGGGCACGTTCGTCGAGGACGATCCGCACCTCACATCGCCGCGACTGTGCGAAGACCCGACTCTGGCGTGCCATGCGCAACTGCACACGGGCGTCTGCCGCCAGATTGTCGACGCGATATTGCGGTCCTGTGGTCACCACAAGCCGGGCGTAACGCTCCGTCTGGAGCAAGCCTGGCACGAGGAAGGGATGGTATTGGCTTATGCGGCACGAGTCGTCTTCGTAGCCCAGGAAGTCCATATAGGACGGGGAGACGAAGTCTCGATACTCTGCGGCCCAGTGACGCCGGCGTGCCAACCTTGCTAAGTCGAGCAGGTCGCGCACGTGATCAGCGTCGCGGACCTGGTAAAAGTCAAGCAGGGCTCGCAGGTCGTTGACGGAGATGCTGACTGAGCCGTTCTCGATCCGTGTCACCTTTGACAGCGACCAGTCCATCTCTTGGCGCACGTCCTCCAGCGAGAGCCCGCGATCGAGGCGCAGTTGGCGAAGCACGAGGCGCAGGCGCCTTCGATTCGTGGTTGGCCCTTGCCCGCCCGTCGTCACGTCTACGCCCTCCAGTCGGCAACTGCAAAAGGCAAAATGAATGAGGAAAATTGCCTAGAGCAATTCTCTTTAGGCTGTCGGCTTGCCGCTGAGGGAAATAAGCTATCAGACCAGACCTTCGGACGCCGAATCGGGTGAAAGAGCCAGACATTCATGGCTGAACTGGTCATGGTCCTGCTACCGTACTTACATAGCGCGACACAACCGAAGACGGTCAGTAAAGCCCTCCTCGCGTCCGAGGCTCGGCTCGGCACGCAAGCAGAGGCGGGTTCCGCATTAACCGTCATCAGCACCGCGCTTCCATTCGTCAAAACCGCCGATAACAAACCGTCGACTCCAGGAGACTCGGAAAAATGGAAGAAGATCGTAGCTCCCACCCCATCTGGACCCGTCGCAGCTCCAAGTGTCAGAACGACCACTGCGTCGACGTATCCCGCTACGCCACGACGGTTGAGGTGTGCAACTCAGCCGCCGCCGACACGCTCCTTTCGTTCACCAACGATTCCTGGCGAAAGTTCCTCCATGCCCTCGGGAACAACACGCTTCAACTGCCGAACACGTAGCCGACTAAGGCCAGCATTCGCCATGATTGACGCCGCGAATACCTCTCAGTCACGGCAATTTGTCGGGAAGCCGACACCTGCCGTGCTGGAGCTCGGGCGGCACCACTGTGTGAGCACCCGCCTCCCCGGCCTGCACCTACGGCGCATCCATAGCGGGCCGGGGAAGCCAAGGCACACCTGCCCATCCTGTCTCGTTCTGCTGGTGGGACTCTACGAAACCCCGGGCCGTGGGTACAGGCGACACGGCGAACCCTCAGCACCTCGCCCACCCGGGCTCCACCACCATGCAATCAACGGGTTGACAGCTCGTTCGCGCATTCCTTCCATTCAGTGCTTCTCGCAGGCCGATACTGACAACTCCTACTCCTTAGCGCGAGCGACAACGTGACCGCCGAGATCAGCCCGCGACGGCAGCTGGGCGTCAGGCCGAATGTTCCGATCTTCGGACGTTGGACCCCGATAGACGGGCAATCCCGCAGCCGAGGAACCGTAAAATAGTGTGCGTTTCCGGGCGCCCTACTCAACACCGTGCGCTAGACGGTGCCACCACGAAGATGTTCGATACCGGCAGCGGTGTGCTGCCCTGGCATCTTCAGTGCAGGCCAGTCGGGGCCGCTGTACGACCGCGATCTCTACGCCGGCCCAGGGTTGAAGATCCGCTTCTGCGTCAACCGGAGCCCCTCTGGCCGTATCCGACAACTTGAACATCACTGGCCTTCCTCCAACCATTTCCAGCGAGAGCAACGTCCCGTGCCGCGGCACGCCCCTTAGAGGAGGCAGCGGCGGTACCCCATAGACCGTCACCTGAGAAGCGGCCAGTGTGGAGGGTCGCGGTCCGACGAGATCGCGGGCCCATCCAACGCTCCCACCACCCGTTGACAGAAGAAGAGCAACTGTCGTTCACCAAGCGCCGCCCCGCTCCGGCCAGACCGCGCCTTGGTCCGCAGGCGACGAAGCTGCTGCGATGCCGGAACGATCGCGCCCGTGCTGATGGAGTACCAGACATCCGAGCACCGTTGGATCAGCTCACAGGCAGGCGGGTACGCCCAGGTTGAAGTTCAAATCAGAAAATCTTGGGAACAGCGTCCCGATCGGGCATCCGATCATTCAGGGCGGGAACTCGTGCAGCGATGGCAGCTGCTGCAGGCTCGACCGGGCACTTACCGCGTAGGGGTGCGATTCACCCAGCACCCGAATGTAGTCGGCCAGCACGTCCGTTAGCACGCTTGTCGCCCGACGGCGCTGGCCTCGAACCGCGAGCGCCATTCCCAGGTTGCGGCGCGCGTTCAGCGATGCGGTGTGGTCGGCTCCCAGTACCCGCTCCCGGTCCAGCACGACTCGCTCGAACAGACGCAGTGCCCGCCGGCCCTGGCCTGCGGCCAGCAACGCACGGGCGAGAAAGAGTCGCAACCGGATCAGACTGGGGTTGTCCCGCGGAAGAGCCGCCTCAGCCTGTTCAACGAGCCCGCGCAACAACGCAATCGCATCGCCATGGCGGCCCGCGGCTGAGTAGGCGGCTGCTCGGTACTGTGGCCACCACATGACCTGAATTCCGGCGACCTCGGCGCGGCGCAGGGCTGCGTTGATCTCGTGGAGCATGACTGCCTCCGCCGCACGGCCCGCCCGGACATAGGCACGGGCGAGTTCACCACGGGCGTTGATGGTCGACTCATGCTCGGGCCCGTACACGCGGATATTCTCGCGGAGGTTTTCTTCGAAGATCAGCACCGCGTCGTCATTCCGTCCCATCGAGCGCAGCGTGCTAGCGATGTTGATGCGCGAGGCCATGGTCGAGCGGGCATCGGGGCCGCAGATGCGCAGGCTCTCCTGCAGGTTGTACCGGTGGATTTCTAAGGCACGCTCTAGGAGGCCGGCGCATTCGCAGCAATATCCGAGACTGTTTCGAGCCGCCACGGTGGCCACCTCGTCCGGGCCGTGCACGCGCATCCGGTCCGCGAGCGCTTCCTCGGCGAACGCCAGCACGTCGAGTTCGCGGTGCGTGCCGATGCCCGCGTTGATCAATGCGCGGCGGGCGAGGAAGACGGCCTCGTCGTCGATGCCATCCGTGTTTTGATGCTCCTTCAGTACGGCGAACGCTGTGGTCAGTGAGCGGGAGGCTTCCCCGAGGATGCCGAGCCTTTCGACGCTCCACCGGCGTAGCCGCAAGAGTTCGGATAGGAGTTCCTCTGCCTCGGGGTCGCCGTTCAGGTCGCGGTACACGGCGGCCCAGACATCGGCCACGTGGTCAACGACGTCGGTACCGGACGGTGGTGCCGCCGCAGCGGTGGCGCCAAGCACCCTGGTCGCTTCCTGGGCGGCCGCCCGTACTCGATCCTGAGTTCGCATACGTGTCAGTGCGAACCGCCGCGTAAGCCGGTGCATCACTACGACGGTGCCGGTGACGTCGAACCCTACGACGGACGCGCCGGCAAGCGTCGCAAGGGCATCATCGACTCCAGATCGCTCGATAGGCAGGTAGTACAGCAAGTCGCGCCGGACGCCGGCAGGTGACAGCAGGGCCATGAGATCGACGATGCGCTGGGCGACGCCGGTCGGGTCGGCCGCTTCCGCATCGGCTATCGAGCGGAGCGTGGCTTGCTCCACGCTGTTCGGGTAGTCGTCACCCGGTACACGGGCCAGCATCGAGGTGAGCGACCCGGTACGGAGCCCGGCGAGATAGTCGCGAAATGACTGGCGCCGACGGCGAATCACCGCACCCGCCTGGGAGAGCGCAAGGGGTAGATCGCCGAGTTCGTGCGCGACAAGCGCTGCCTGTTCAAGGTCGTCCAGGCCGCTGCGGGTGCAAAGAAAGGCCGCCGCCTGTGCAGGGGTGAACACTGCGACACGGACTTCGGTGCCGAGTTGAGCGAAGTCCCGGTTGGTCGTGGTGATGAGAACTCGCGCTTGGCCACGGCGGGGCAGCCAGGGCAGGACGGCATCGGGGTCGAGGGCGTTGTCTAGGACGATGAGCGACGGCGAGGTTCGCTGCTCGATCCAGCGTAGTGCGGCCTTCGCTGCCGCGTCAGCATCGACAACCGAGTCGACGAGCTTCACCTCGCAGGCCACGGCTGCCAGTGCCGTCGTGATCGCGGCGGCGTCCTCGGCGACGACCCACAGCACCAGGCGCAGTCGCCGGGCTAGGCTTTCGCGGGTGTACGTCGCGGCCAGGTGAGTTTTGCCGACGCCGCGTCCACCGGTCAGCACGGTGACAGGGCCGTTCGCGACGGCGCGTGCCAACTCCTCGAGCAGCGCTGCCCTGCGGGTGTAAGCCAGTGGCTCGCGCGGCACGTCGCCGATCACGATTGGCGCCCGGCGCCGGGCGGACCAACGCAACGCGCTGCTGGTTGAGGTTCGGCGCAGCTGGAGGTACGAGACCCCAAGTCCGGCTACGGCCACGATCGCGCTTACCACGCCTACCGTCACTTCGGCGCTCACGGGCTCCACGAAACCATATGCACGGATCCGTGTGATTCCACCGTCCGGAGAGACATTCGCCGATCTTGCCCCCGGACCACGGGTCAGGAGGACTTGACTCCCACGTTGAAAGTGGCTCACGGCGGTACAGGCAGAGCATCTGGCCGATGTGCGCTGCCCTGGGCAGGTAAATACCTGTTCGAATTGGAGGCTCTCACCATACCGAAGCAGAACTCGAGACACCGGTAGGAGCGGGCGGTGCATCTGGTGCTCAAGCACCAGGGCAACTACGCAACCGCGTGGGAGTTGATCGGGCGATCGCCATCAAGCTGAAGGATTGGGTTCGACTGAGACGCCGCGTATGTGGATCTGTCATACCGGGTCGACACTGGCCAGTGTGCCGGGTCAGCAGCGGCAAGACTGGTGCGGCGGCACCCGATCAGCGACTTGCTCTCAATCGGTCACGAGAGGGTGAGCGCAGGCAGGAGCCCGATCGTTCCCCTGCCTGCAGCATGGTTCGACGGAGAGCACCCGTAAGGGTCACCATGGTGTTCGCTCCCCGACAAACTTCCCTGCACTGGATCCCGTTCTGACCCTCGCCCGCCCCGAAGATGCGCCGGCGCGGCCCTCATCGTGGCACACCGCGTTGCGATCCTCGCCCGGTCCTTGGACCGGGCGCAGCCGGCCTCCGCGACCGTGGACGGCACGTAGGGCCACCCGTTGCGATCCTCGCCCGGTCCATGGCCCGGGCGCAGCAAGCGGGCGTTTCCCCGGCGCCCAGGTCGTGGAGGAGTGGTTGCGATCCTCGCCCGGTCCGTGGACCGGGCGCAGCGGGAGAGCCGGCTGATCGAACGCTCCGACGACGGTGAGTTGCGATCCTCGCCCGGTCCGTGGACCCGGCGCAGCCGTTCAGGGCGAATGGAGTCGACTCGACTCTCTTCGTGTTGCGATCCTCGCCCGGTCCGTGGACCGTGCGCGGCCTGCGCGGCCGTGCCGGCCAACCCGAGGTTGCGATCCTCGCCCGGTCCGTGGACCGGGCGCAGCGGGTGGCCGCTGTCGCCGCCGTGGCCGCCGTCAACGTTGCGATCCTCGCCCGGTCCGTGGACCGGGCGCAGCTCCACGCCTGCCCGGTGTCGGAGGTACCCAGCCGGGGTTGCGATCCTCGCCCGGTCCGTGGACCGGGCGCAGCCAGGCCGGGGAGACGCCGAGCGAGACGACGAACAAGTTGCGATCCTCGCCCGGTCCGTGGACCGGGCGCAGCCAGCGTCAACGGCGGCACACGAGGCGAGCAGGTTGAGGTTGCGATCCTCGCCCGGTCCGTGGACCGGGCGCAGCGACGGATGCTCGTACACCGCTGTCCTGGAGACGAGGTTGCGATCCTCGCCCGGTCCGTGGACCGGGCGCAGCGCCGTGGACCCGCCAGGTGACGCCGGCGACGTACTTGTTGCGATCCTCGCCCGGTCCGTGGACCGGGCGCAGCCCTCCTTCGGGATGCGCCTCCGGTTGAGGGCCTCCATGTTGCGATCCTCGCCCGGTCCGTGGACCGGGCGCAGCACGCGCTCGCGGGCGCCGTGACGATGCCGACGCAGGCGAGTTGCGATCCTCGCCCGGTCCGTGGACCGGGCGCAGCCCGCCACCGCACGGCTCATGGCGCAGCACCTCCAGGACGTTGCGATCCTCGCCCGGTCCGTGGACCGGGCGCAGCCTGCAGAATTGGGTCAGGGAGGGTCAGGACGACCGGTTGCGATCCTCGCCCGGTCCGTGGACCGGGCGCAGCAGCCTGCGGGTGGGTGGTGCCGACGCGCGGCAGTTCGTGGTTGCGATCCTCGCCCGGTCCGTGGACCGGGCGCAGCAGCCTGCGGGTGGGTGGTGCCGACGCGCGGCAGTTCGTGGTTGCGATCCTCGCCCGGTCCGTGGACCGGGCGCAGCCCGTGGTGGAGTGACGTCGACCCGATCCCGTTCGAGTGGTTGCGATCCTCGCCCGGTCCGTGGACCGGGCGCAGCCACGTGCACGTGTCGGGTTGGGCGGCCGACGACGAGTTGCGATCCTCGCCCGGTCCGTGGACCGGGCGCAGCACCCCTTGACGTAGTCGAACCACGCCACCGACAGGTCGTTGCGATCCTCGCCCGGTCCGTGGACCGGGCGCAGCCCGCGCCATTGGCGATGGTGCTGCTGACCGGCAGGAACGAGTTGCGATCCTCGCCCGGTCCGTGGACCGGGCGCAGCGCGCTGATGCCGGGGCGGCCCTCGAACATGCAGTCGTGGTTGCGATCCTCGCCCGGTCCGTGGACCGGGCGCAGCCGTGCCACCGACCGTCGGGTTGGGTCCGTCGGTGCGGTTGCGATCCTCGCCCGGTCCGTGGACCGGGCGCAGCTCGCCGGCGACCACCAGATGTAGAACCGCTGCCCCCGCTGTTGCGATCCTCGCCCGGTCCGTGGACCCCGGATGTGTCGCGTCCGGCGCGGAGCAGGACTTGGCGGGAGTTGTGTATTTTACCGGCGACCATGGCTTTGGCGATCGCGATTCGGCGGTCGTGGTTGTCGACGGCGCGGTGTTGGGCTTGTCGCAGGAGTGGGTTGCCGCTGGTGGGGCCTGCGACGCGGGCTCTGAATCGGCCCATGCCGGTGAGCCAGCTGACGGATCGGCCGTCGTCGGCGCAGCGCAGCAGTAGGTCGTCGGTGATGGTCACGCCGGCGAACAGGACCAGGTGGTCGACTCGGGTCAGGGGTAGCAGGCGTCGTCCGGTCTGTTCCGGGTGGTAGACGCGGACGGTGTCGCCGTCGAGGTGCAGGCTGGTCCCTGGGGTTTGTACGTAGAGGGCGTTGAGGAGTTCAGTCACGCCACTGTCCCGACGGCCTGGGGGTGAAGAGGTCGGCTGCCGGGCGGGTCTGTCGACTGTTGGTCATGTCGGGTAGACAGTCGTCGCGCAGTGAGCACTTGCGGCATCGGGTGTCGTTTCGTGCCGCTGGTAGGTGTGGGGACGCGAGGAGACGCCGGATGGCCTCGGCCGCTTGCACTACCCGGCGCAGGAGGTCGGGGCTGATGGTGACCGGGTGGCGGCGACGTTCGGCGACGGAGTAGATGTATCCGAGGGGCACGTCGAATCCGGCTTCGAGCAGGCAGAGGGCCTGACCGGCGAGTTGCAGGTCAGCGGGCCCGTCTGGCTGGTAGCGGCCGACTTTGTATTCGACTGGGGTGGCGGTGGTTCCGGCGAATTCGACGACGTCGCAGATGCCTCTGAGGCCGTACACCGTGCTGCCCACGGGTAGGGAGCGGATGGTGGTGAGACCTGCCCGCCGGGTCAGGCCGGGCAGATCCACCAGTCGATGGCTCAGATCGCCGCGTACGGTCTGCGCGCTGTCACCCCAGATGCCCTCGACGTGGATGAGCGCGGTCTGTCGGTGGCAGTAGGCGTAGTGCTCGAGTGCGGAGAGCGGGATCTCGGGAGGGATGCCGTCGCCATCGGTCGTCGGGGTCACGGCCAGAGATTCACCAGTGGGGTGAACTCGATTCCCTCGGGCAGGTTGTCGGTGGCGAGGGTCAGCTGGTAGTCCAGGTGGTGCCGGGCCGGCTTTTCCGTGTTGGTGCGGCTGAGGGATACGCGTTCGGTGAGGCTGGCCGCCGGTGCGACGCCGAGGGCGTCGGGGTGGCTGAAGACGTACAGGCCGCAGAGTTTCATCTCGCCGCGGGTGGCGGAGCGGTCGTGGTCGAACATCAGGGTGATCGCCCGCCAGAAGACGGCGAGGTCGTCAGAGGTGACGCCCGTCTTCGCGGCGCGGGGGGCGGAGTAGAAGATGCGGGCTTGGTAGAGGCCGTAGGGCACGGTCCATTTCGAGCCCATCTCGGTCCGCTCACCCTTGTCGATGTCGTCCTGGCGGGTTTGGGTGACCCGGGTGATGGCGTGATCGGTGGGGAGGACCGGATCGACGCTGCGGGCGAAGGTGAGCTGCACCGGACCGCGCACCTGTCCGGCACCGCCCTTGGTGGTGCCGGTGCTGAGGACGGCACCGAACATGCGAATGTCGAAGTAGTGCTCGCAGAGCCACCGCTGTGCCTCGTCGGCGCGACCGGGGTTGGCCTTGAGGCCTTCCTCGATGCGGGTGTTCAGCGCGTGGCCGGCCTCGACGAAGATCCCGAACTTCGGGTCGTCGTCGCGCATCAGGGCGACGGTGTCGCGGATCTTGCGCTTGATGGCGACGTCCGTGACTAGCCCCTGGCCGGTCTCGTCGTCGGTGCGCGGCTGGTTACCACCGTCGGGGTCGCCGTTGGGGTTGCCGTCGGTGACGTCGAACAGGAGGACAGCGTCGTGGCGGCGGGCCGGGTCGAGGTGGGTGTCGCTCATTCGACGTCTCCTTCGGTGCTGGACTGGTCGTCCGAGGCGGGTGGCAGGTCGGTGTTCTTCTTCTTGGCGGCGGCCTCGATGCGCTCGGCGCGCATCGCGGCGCGTTGCTGGTGGAACCCGAGGACGAACTGGGCCTTCTGCGCCAGGACGGCGGTGCTCGGGATCGAGTCCCGGCTCGTGTCGATCTGGGCGAAGATGTCGTCGAGTCGGGTGGCGTACGCCCTGGCCCAGCCCGGTTTGCGCAGCGGCCCGCGTAGGCGGCGCAACCAGGCGGTCGAGGTCCGCTGCCCGTTGACCAGGACCACTCTCGGGTTGGTGATGGCCCGGCCCATGTACCGCTCGGCGAAGGTGGTGTTCAGCGGCTGGTTAGCCGCGCGGAAAACCGTCTGCTGGAGGTCATCGAGAACGGCGAAGGCCCGGCCGGACAAGTAGGCGGGGTCGTTGTTGTCCAAGTTCAACGTGGGGGTCAGCCTTTCAGACTCGTCGGGTCGGTCTGGCCGGCGGCGCAGGCCGAGCCGGATCAGGGCCGCGCGTGCCGGGTCGACCCGGCCGTCGGTGCGGATTCGGTTGAGGACGTGGGTGAGCAGTCGCGGCGGCAGCGGGCTGTGGAGCAGCGCGGCCCGTAGCAGCGCGTGTTGCAGGCCGGTTGGCCGGTCCTCGCCCCTGGCGCCGAGCTTGGCCCAACTGCCGGGGGCGCCACCCCGCCCGACCTGCCACCGGCCCGCCGCGCGGACCAGCTGGGTCAGTCGGACCTGGGTGACCTCACCGGACCAGTCCGCGATCTCGTGATCGTCGATCCACGAACGGATGTGGTCCTTGACCCGGGGCAGCCGCATCTCCACCCAGTCGCGGATCACGACCCGGGCGACGTTGCCGCCAACGGTCACCGAGCAGAAGGTCGACAGGTCATCATCGCCGGGTTCGATGCCGTCTTGGGGGGTGGTGAGCCGGGCGCGGGCGTCGTCGAGGTCCGGGGCATCCAGCGGGGCCATGGGGTCGAAGCGGGAGCCGCCGACCAACCACCAGGCCAGTCGGGCGTTCTGCCCGGGTAGGGCTGTGCTGTGCCGCTCATCGGACAGCACAGCCGTCAACGACGACATGAACGTCAGACCGCACGTGACACAGATCGGCGTGTGGGCGAGAAGTTTCGTCAGCTCATAGCCGTGGGACGCCTCGTTGACGCTCACCAGGGAGGCGCTCTGGGTGGCGCCGGGCAGCCACCGCCGTGGAATCTGCTGCGGGATCGTCTTGAGTAGGTCGCGGACCTGGCCGCAGACCAGGCAGTAGCCTGCCCGGCCGAGGCCCTTACGCCCGGCGGCGACGCCCGCCCAGTACCGCTTCGCTGATTCGTGTTCGGTGGCGATCTGCCCGTCGACGACGAAGGCCACCACATCGGCGCGGCTCCACGTCCGATCCGTGACGACTGTCAGTGCGTGACCGCCGGCGTAGAAGGCGGCGATGGCGGGAGCTGGGCCATCCGGCTCCGTGGCAGCCCAGTCCCGGATCAGCTCCTGGAATGCGGTGTGTTGCTTGGCCACCCGATCGGCTTTGCCGTCCTCGGCGATCCAACCCAGCACGTATTCGACGGTGTCGGCCGCCAGCGTCGGCGCAATCCCTACGGTACGCGTGACATTAGGCATCCACCGGTTGACTCCGAACCGCTGGCTGGGTGTTTCCGGAGACGCGAAATCGACCAACTCGGCGTTGGCGGGCGTGCCGTCAGCGGCGATGTAGAGCAGGAACCGCACCGGCTTCCTGGCGTAGAACGGTGGAGTCACCTCGCCACTGGACTCCGCGTACTTGACGAGCCGCTGCAACAGCATCAGATGCCCCCGCCCGGAAGGGCAAGTTCCATCCCCCGCTGCGGCACATACAGAACCCCCGCCTGCACCCGGGCGGAGAACCACTCCATGCGAGGACTTCCGCCACCGTCGCGGTGAATCGAGTGCAGCATGATGCCGATGTCCTCATGCAGATCGTGCTGACGCGGAGCCGTGTCGTCCGGCCAACCGAACTCGGCACTGAACTCCCGCGTACCAAGGTAGGGGCGCTGGAAGCAGGCACCCCTGCGAACCCGGCGGCGCAACTGATCCCGGTACGCGGAAGCCGGCTTGTCCGCATGCGCAGCCGGCACTATATGCGCGTGGATGCGGTAAGCCACGTCCCGCAGGCACACGGCATTGCGTTGATCGCGATGTGCCACCGTGTCCACCCGGCGGATGCCCTTGATCGCCTCCGCCAACGGCGCCACGTCCGTGGTCTCGTTACGGCGAATCGTGAACTGCCGGATCGGGCGGAGCACCTCGATCGCGACGATCTCGTAGCGAAACTCCGGCTTCCAGTAGATCGACTCCAGCACGCCCACCGCGGCTGGAGGCGTCATGACCGGGTAGCTCACCCGCTCCACCTTCAGCTCCGGGCGGGAAAACAAGGCGGCCTCGCCGACGACCTGAACCACCACGGGCAGGTCACCCTCGCGGCTCCGTCGCAGGGTCACCCCGTCGATAACATCCGTCGTCACAGCACGAACTCCTCGAAACTCGGGTCGAAGGTGATGCCAGTTGCCTCGTCGTATGCGCCGATCCACTCCACCAACGCGCCCACCTGCACCTCATCGCCGATGATCGGCCGCATCCGTTCCTTCACCTCCGGGTTGCTGAGAACACCGCTGTGCACGGTGGTGGTGTAGGGCTGAAGCTGACGCAAATCGTGCAGGTCCGGCACCGGCGCGTGGCGGATTTTTTCAATCAGTTTGCCGAGTTCGACGCACTCCGCGTCCGTCGACGCGCCTTGCGGGGTCACGACGGAGATGCCCTCGTCGCGGATGAGCCGGAACGCCCGCTTGTGATCCCGCCTGCCGCTGTCCACATGGGTTAACGGGCCGTCGGAAACAGTCTGGAACGCCCACTGCTCACGGGCCTGCTGGATGCGTTGGCCAATGTGATCCGGGTCCTTCAGGTTGAGCGCGTCATAGACCCGCCGGTAGTAGTCCGACAACGCCGACGTGTTGTCCGGATCGGCCACGTCGGGCCCGAAGCAGGTCTTCGCCACACCGACCAGCTTCTTGTACGCCTTGGGCTGCCCACCGTCTGACGGAGCGAAGATGACGACCCGTCCCCGGTCCAAGCGCCCTTCCCGATTGGCCCGACCGGCGGCCTGCAGCAACGAATCAGCCGGTGCCATCGCCCGGTAGACCAGTGGAAAGTCCAGGTCGACGCCCGCCTCCACCAGCTGTGTCGCCGCCAGGAGCACTCGCTCACCGGCACGCAACCGCCGGATCACCATTTCCAGCACCCGCCGCCGATGTGCCGGGCACATCCGCGTCGACAGGTGCCAGGCGACATCTCCGAAGCCTTCCTCCTGCCACCGCTCATACACCGTCCGCGCGTCCGCTGTCGTGTTCACCACCACCATCGCCGACGCGCCACCGGCACCGCTGGCGGCCAGCCCGACGCTGACGTCATCAGCGATGTCAGCCAAGGTCAGACCTGCGTCCAGCCGCCACTCGTACGACACACGCCGCATCTTCTCGTTTAGCACCGACACTTCCGAGACCAACTCGAACCGGTCCAGGTCCGCGAAGGTCTGCAACGCCCAGAAGTCAGGCTGGGTAGCCGACGACAGCAGGACCGTCGTCCCGAAGTGCTCCACCAGCAGACGCAGGCCGTCCAGGATCGGTACGAGCATGTCGTGCGGTAGCGCTTGAATCTCGTCCAGCACGATCGCCGACCCGGCCAGTCGATGCACCCGGCGCATCGCCGACGGCTTGCGGGCGTAGAGGGACTCGAACAGACGCACAAACGTCGTCACCACGAACGGCGCATCCCAGTTCTCCGCCGCCTGACGCGCCCAACGCCCAGCCGCAGGAGCATCGAAATCCACCTGGCTGTGATGCTCCAACACCACCGGCTCCGCACTATCCTCATCGAGCATCTGCCGGTAGACGGCGGCGTTCTGCTCGGTGATGGTCAAGAACGGCACTGCCACGATCACCCGACGCAGATCGTGTCGCTGGGCGTGACGCAGCGCGAAGCCAGCTGCGGCAAGCGTCTTCCCAACCCCAGTCGGCGCGTGCAGCCGGAACATACCGGTGGGTCGCTCTGCAGCGGCGACAGAGTCCGCGTAGACCTGCTCCCGCAGCCCATCGATCGGCGATGGCGGGCGCTGCGCAAGTGACGCTGTTCGCCGGCGTTCGAACAGGGCGAACAGGTGGGCGAAGTCGGCGTCAGGGCGCACCCTCGCAGCGGCGAGCTGATGGTGATGCGCGTGAGTGTCCAACCCGTCGGCGTCAACCAGAGCGCTGTAACACAGCCGAAGCGCCATCTCCCCCACCAGCGGATCCTGCTGCCAACGCTCAGGCAGCGCGGCACTCAGGTCATCTGGCAGTTCCGGCAGCAGACGGGACAGGGCAGCCTCCGCCGACACCACGTTCCGCGGATTATCCCTCAACGCAGCCAGCAATTTCTTCTTGAAGTCGCCCTGGTCCAGGAGCCCACCATGGTGCCCAAAAATGCCGACAGCGAACCGACCCAGGCCACGCTCCCACGCGACTCGCGTGCCGAGCGCCTTGTGGTCGATGCCGACTTGCCCGCCCTGAGCGGCAACCTTTGACAACCGCTCCTGCCACGCATCACTGGCCTTGCCGCAGTCGTGGAGCAGGCCCAGCCAGTGCGCCAAGTCGGCGCCTGCAAAGGGGGCCGCGAAACGTCGCGCAAGGGTGGCCGTACCACGCAGGTGGTCCTCAAGAGAGTGCCACACCTCGGTATCGGGAGCAGGGCTATGCGCCCACAATGGGCGCTCACCGCTCACATTCGGTCCCCAAACTGATTACAAGATGGCTTCAACACGGGCCTATCCAGCCACCCCGCTTCAACGGAGTCAACGCCACGTCCGCGATTTGTCGGATATTTGCCTGAGCGCCGCGGGGGCGTCCCTGACTGCCCTTGGAATTCTCCCCCAAGTCGTTCACGAACGTTGAGCAACAACCAACAGCGATGAGCTGAGGCCGCCCCGCCAGCTCGCAGATCTCCGCAATGACCTTGACGAACACGGCGAGCGTTTGGCTAGTCCAGTTAAGGACCCTGACTGCTCCGGTTCGACAATCAGCCGCAGCAAATAGCCCGCACCGGGCCATCTTTATCATGACCGTGTTGCGACCCTCGCCCGCTCCGTGGACCGGGCGCAGCGGCCGCCCCGGCGGCGTCGGACAACGGCATCCGCTCGTTGCGATCCTCGCCCGGTCCGTGGACCGGGCGCAGCGTCAGGCGATGGCGCTGCCGCTGATGTACGACGGACGGTTGCGATCCTCGCCCGGTCCGTGGACCGGGCGCAGCATGCCCACCGACGCCGAACGCACAGAGCTGGGCATCGTTGCGATCCTCGCTCGGTCCGTGGACCGGGCGCAGCGACCCGGCGGGTGCGCGATCACCCCACGGACGATCGTGTTGCGATCCTCGCTCGGTCCGTGGACCGGGCGCAGCTCGCCTTTGATCGACTGCGCCGGGTCGATCTGGTCCATGTTGCGATCCTCGCCCGGTCCGTGGACCGGGCGCAGCACCGGCGCGGACGCCAGGATCGGACCCACCCGGCCGATGTTGCAATCCTCGCCCGGTGCGTGGACCGGGCGCAGCCGGGGCTGACCACCCATGGGGCGGCGAGCACGTCGAATTGCGAACCTCGCCCGGTCCGTGGACCGGGGGCAGCGGGTACCGCCCCCGAGTTGTGCAGCGTCTCGCAAAGGTTGCGATCCTCGCCCGGTCCGTGGACCGGGCGCAGCACGGCCACTGACGACGAGATGCGGCAGCTGGCGTCGTGGTTGCGATCCTCGCCCGGTCCGTGGACCGGGCGCAGCGATCGCGATGTTCGTCGACGCCGAGGTTGACCACTCGTTGCGATCCTCGCCCGGTCCGTGGACCGGGCGCAGCGTACGTGGCCGAGGGCCGCGATCTGGCGCCCGTCACGTTGCGATCCTCGCCCGGTCCGTGGACCGGGCGCAGCTCGACGCGTGATCGCGCAGCGGGGTGATGTCGATGGAGTTGCGATCCTCGCACGGTCCGTGGACCGGGCGCAGCCCGCCCCGGCTGGCTTCGTCCAGGTGCCGTTGCTCGTGTTGCGATCCTCGCCCGGTCCGTGGACCGGGCGCAGCGTGGTGGGCACCGGATAGTCGGCGAGCACCGTCAGTTGCGATCCTCGCCCGGTCCGTGGACCGGGCGCAGCTCGTGGATCGGGGTGCCCACGCCACCCTGGAGCACCGGGTTGCGATCCTCGCCCGGTCCGTGGACCGGGCGCAGCGGCGGCGGCCTTGGCTGTCTGCACGCTGTAGCTGACGTTGCGATCCTCGCCCGGTCCGTGGACCGGGCGCAGCCCGGCACAGCTTCGGCATCGACGCCCACAGGCTCTGGTTGCGATCCTCGCCCGGTCCGTGGACCGGGCGCAGCCTGCTCGGGCGTGTGGCCGCAGGCGCGGGCGTCGGCGTTGCGATCCTCGCCCGGTCCGTGGACCGGGCGCAGCAGTTGCTCAACAGCATAGATTCATCAACTTTGAGCTTCATCAGACAACTTGGTCGCCGAAATCGACTAGATCGCCCTATTATCAGGTTCGGAACCACACGCTCAACGAGGAATCACCAGAGGTTCCTAGATCAACTGATGCCCCCGTGCCACGGCGGGCAGTTGACGGCACCGATACCCGCCACAGCGGTACTGCCATCCCCGAACGAGCCGACTCCGTGGCCCGGAGCGCTGGTCGTACACCACCAACTCAACGCACCCGGACAATCGATCGACGGTGCCCCCGTTCACAGTGGCAGGCCGGCGATCGATGGGGTGGTGGGAGGGCACACAGGGACCGGGAACCGCGGATCGACACGCCCGCAGCGTCCTACGCCAACATCGTCGTAAAAGTCGATATCAAACTCCGACAAAACTTCGACACTGTGGTCCTGCCACGGCCTGCCGCCGCTATCGACAATGGGAACCTGACGATGCTGCCCGATCTCACAGCGGCCGTCGACGGGCCGGTGCTCGCTTAGATGCTCGGCGCTGATCGACCGACCCGGAACGACTTGACACACAGCAGCTATCGTCTGCACACATCGTGACCGCACGTCTGCAGTAGACCGGGGGTTTAGCAGCGATGGCTGACAGCGACGAGACCAAGGCCGCCCGCCGCGAGCTCGGCCGCCGGCTCGCGCAGTTGCGCAGGGCTGGCGGTCACACCCAGCACGACTTGGCGCGGCTCGTGCAGTACGGCCGCAGCTCCGTGGCGAACACGGAGACCGGTCACCAGCACCCGGACCGTGCCTTCTGGGCGCGCTGCGACACCGTGCTGCAGGCCGGTGGCATGCTCGTCAGGGAGTACGACCGCATCACCGAGCTCAACCGTCAACGACAACGCTCATCGGCGATCGAGGAGGTTAGGAGCGCGTCGGGGCTGGCGACGCCGACCGATGCTGGCCACGACGATTTTGGAGCGAATGGCGGTGCTGCTCTGTGGGAACGCGAGGACCGTATCAATGCCCGACGGCTGGCACTGAAGTCTTCCGTCGATGACAACATTCGTCTCGCGTATCTGGAGAACGAGGTCCGCCAGGCAATCGCCGACAACGAGCGTCTCACCCCGGTAATCCTCATAGCGCGTATGCGACCGCTGCGCACCTACGTCGACCAGCTCATGGAAGGCCGGCAGCACCCACCGCAACGCGCCCGGCTCTACGCCGTCGCTGCTCACCTATCCGGACTTCTCGGCGCACTCGCCCTTGACCTCGGCGCATTCGGTGCGGCTTACGCCTATGCCGCCGAAGCGTTCGACCTCGCCGAGGCCGCCGAGCAGTCCGAAGCGCAAGCCTGGGCACGGGCCACGCAAAGCCTGATCGCCTTCTACGCCGGTGACTACCATGACGCGCTGGCCTACGCCCAGGACGGTCTGCGCCGTGGCGGCACCAGCGGGCACCGCATCCGCCTCACGATCAACGGTCAGGCGCGAGCCCTCGCCCGTCTCGGAGACCGGTACGGCGTCGACCGCGCCGTTGACCACGCGTTCACCATGCTGTCCGACTACCCGGCCAGCTCGTCGGTCAGCGCTAGTCTCGCCCTGGACCCTTACTGCCCGGCCAGGACCGCGGCCAACGCGGCGACCGCCTACCTGGCGCTCGGCCGCACCGCGGGCGTCACCAACCATCTCACCACGGCGATCACCGCCTTCGACACCGCAGGCTTGGCTGGCCCGCGCGCACTCTGCCGCCTCGACCTGGCCACCGCGCACCTGCACGCCAACAGCCCCGACCCCGAGGAAGCAGGCGCACTGGCGGTGGAGGCGCTCACCCTCACCGCGGACCAGCGTTTCGAATCGGTCAACCAACGCGCCCATCAGTTCCTCGCCGCCGCCCACCCCTTCGCTTGCCACCCGCACTTACGGCACGTCGCCGACCTGATCGCCGACCGCACACCGGTCGCTGGCACCGGACAGGCCGCACTACCATCGCTGTCATGAGCAGCCGGGAACTGGCCAGCCAGCACCAGCGCTGGACCGCCTACCAGGACCTGCCCAGACTCACCAACCACTGGTACTGGCGCCCGGGCTGGCGGGCCGACCGCCAGTTCTACACCTGGCACCTCACCTTCGAACATCAACCTGAACTCCATCACCTCGTCGCCGACCTGCAACGTCAACTCACCCTGCCCGGACTGGACTTGGTACCGCTCGACGGGCTCCACCTGACCATGCAAGGTCTCGGCTTCACCGACGAGGTCACCAACACCGATGTCGCAGCGGTAGTTGCCGAGACTCGCCGACGCTGCGCCGGCCTACCTCCGCTGGAGTTGATGCTCGGGCCGGTCGACCCCGACGCCGAAGGAATCGGCCTGCTCGTCCGTCCCTGGGACCGCCTCGAAGACCTCCGCGCCACCATCCGAGGCGCCATCGGCGCGGTATGGCAGACCGTTCCGGAGGCCCCAGATGGATTCCGGCCACATGTGACGATCGCCTACAGCTGTGGTCAGGAACCGACCGGACCAATCCGCACCCGTCTTAACAACCTCCTCCACCGGCAACCCGCCCGGGTGACCATCCGACAAGCATCGCTGATTGCGCTACGTCGAGAACACCGCAGCTACCGGTGGACAACGGTGGCGACTACGCCCCTTGGCGCGTGAGGCGTTCGACGTGGCGGCGAAAGGCCGTCGCAGCACGGGGCGATGAAGTCGACCCAGGACAGGTCGGGCCCGGCGGCATTCGAGGAGACGTGGCAATGGGTGCGTGCAGGTTGGACCGTTCGGTGAACTGCACCAAGGCCTTGCGCCCGTCCGCCTCGGACAAAGGTGCGGAAGTAGCAGGACGAGGCGTCGGCGCCGACGACGAGGCGCTTCACGACGATCTTTCTGCGGTAGGTGATAAGCGGCTGGCGCTGGCAGGCGAGGGTGTCCCGAGCAGGTCCAGTGCGCCCTGGAGTTGCCGGAGGACGACTTGGGTTTGGTGCCGGTCGGCGGAGGCAGGGTGGTGGCCAGCGGCGGCGGTAGTGAGCAGCCACCAGGCTGCCCACACCCGGTGCCAGCCCAACGCCCATCGGGCAGCGGAAAGCCCGCCCCGGTCGGCTTCGGCATCGGGGTAGCCGCCTGCGGCGACGTAGGCGTGAATGAGTTTGCTGAGGAGTCGGGGTTCGGTTGGCCTGCGGGTGCCGAACCAGGTGGCCAGGTCGAGTAGGCCCGGCCCGTTGAACGCCTTGGCCCAGTCAAGGAGGCGGCAGCCGGTGCGGCTGACGTGCAGCGAAGTGCGGTGGAATTCGCCGCGGACGGTGTCGCCGTTGCGTTCATCCGTCCGGGTGGGCCTTCCCGCCGGCCGGTACGCCTCGGACGGGGAACTGGTCCCCGATCACGCGCCCCGACCGGCACCGACGGCGGCGGCGCTGAAGTTGCCCGCCGACGTGGTCGATCTGGATGGTTGGCTCGTAGCCGTCTTGCGGCAGGCACCCGCCGAAGGGATCTTCGCCGCTATCGCCCGCGCCGAGCGGCTGGCCGCCGAACGGTTCGGTGCGAAGGAAGCGGTGACGGCCCTGCGGCGGGTGCTGTCCGTGGAGTTGGCTAACCGCTGACCCCGGCGGCGAGCGGCTCGTTCCGGTCGAAGTCAAAGTCGTGACTGCGTCCATCTCGGCCGAGACCATCGGCCTGGTAGCGCTCGTTGAGCAGGCCAAGACGTCGATTCACCTCGGCCGAGTCCAGCCAGTACCGCAGTGGCTGCTCTCCCCACCCGCCGGCGGCGTAGTAGGCGTCCGTGATGCCCCCGCAGACTCCAACTCGGCGGCATGGGGGAAGGTGACGCCCAAGTCGCGCTGCAGGCGCGTCATCAGCGTGAACTGGGCCAGCACGGCGTGGATCATCTCGTCCACCGGCGCCGGCACCAGCAGTTCAGCGGCGCGCTCGTCGCCGCCGGAAAGATCGAACCCGGCAGCTTTGAGCGCCAGCACGCGCAGCGCTTCGTCCAGCAGCGGAGCCGCATCGCGCTCCAGCGACCAACGGCTGATTGCCGGGTAGCCGGTGAATGTGGCCCAGCAGGTGGAGTACTTCATCGACGAGCTCTGCAGCCGGCCGTAGGCCGGGTGCAGAGCTCGCATCTCGTCGAGGATCTCGACGGCCCGACGGCCAACCTCTCCGACCTCCGGCATGGATGAAATGGTCATGGTGCATGCCCTCCCAAGGGGTCGTGGACACGGCAGACCGTCACGCCGCATTGCGGCTGCGTTCCCTCATCGCCAGCGACGTCGACGCGGGCGCTGACTCGAACATCAGAAGTCGTCGGTGGTGCTATCGATAAGGGCTGCCGTTCATCTCCGACAATCCGCTGACGTGTATCTACGGCGGATGTTGGCGATGCCGGGATTGTCAGTGGATTGTCAGAACCGCTTGGCAGGACTAGCCGACATTGATCAATTTCGCCTTAGGTCGCTCTATGCCGGCGTCATCGCCGCCGCTGACGCTGTAGTCACCAGCCAGCGATGCCAACTCACCGAGGGAAGGTTCGCCGTGCCTACTGCCAAGAGACTCATGCCCCTCCTGATCCCACCGCTGGTTTCGGTCATCGCGCCGCAACTGCTGGCGTCGATCGGCCGGCAACTCTCCGATGGGCCTGTCCAAGAGCAGGTGCATCTATGGCCTGCTTCACTCGGTCGACGCATCTGGCAGACGCAATATTCCATTCACTGATTATTGAAACCCGCGGAGGATGTTGTGTACGAGCAGGATTTGACCCGCTATGGATACCGCCAGGAGTTGTCTCGTCAGTTGAGGTTCCGGGATCTTGTCGCGTACGGGTTGGTGTACATGGTGCCTATCGCGCCGATGGCGATCTTCGGCAGCGTGTACGCCGGCTCTGGCGGGATGGTGGCCTTGGCGTACGCGGTCGGTGTGGTGGCGTTGGTGTTCACGGCGTTCTCGTACGCACAGATGGTGAAGGCGTTCCCGATGTCGGGCAGCGTGTACAACTACGCGGGCCGGGGCATCAGCGCGCCGGTCGGTTTCCTGGCCGGCTGGGTGATCCTCCTCGACTACGTGCTCGTACCAGGGCTGCTGTACCTGGTGGCGTCGGTGGCGATGCACGCCACGGTTCCGTCGGTGCCGGTGTGGCTGTGGCTCCTCGGCTTCGTCGCGGTCAACACGATCGTCAACTCGGTCGGCATCCGCATGACCGCGGTGGTTACCCGAGTGATGCTCGTCGGTGAGCTGATCGTCTTGGCGGTCTTCTTGGCCGTCGCCGGCTGGGCTCTCGCGACCGGCAAGGGTCGGTTCAGTTGGGCGGCGTTCTACAGCGCCGACACGTTCACCTGGTCGGTGGTGGCGGGGGCGGTGTCGATCGCGGTCCTGTCCTTCCTCGGCTTCGACGGGATCAGCATGCTGGCGGAGGAGACCAAGGGCGGCTCCCGTCAGATTGGCCGCGCGATGGCGGCCGTCCTGATTTTGGCCGGGGTGCTGTTCATTGCGCAGACGTGGCTGGCCGCGATGCTCGTCCCTCACCCGGCCTCGCTGCTGGCCGATGGTGACCCGAACGGGACTGCCTTCTACGACGCCGCCGCCGTAGCTGGCGGGGGGTGGCTGGCGACCCTGTGCGCAGTCGCGACAGCCATCGCGTGGGGCTTGCCGAACTCGATGGTCGCGCAGGTCGCCACGTCTCGGCTGCTGTACGCGATGGCCCGGGACCGGCAGCTGCCGGCGTTCCTGGCGAAGGTGTCGATCCGCCGCAACGTGCCGATCAACGCGACGCTACTCACCGGGGCGGTGTCCCTGGCGCTGGGCCTGTACATGGCAACCCGCTCGGATGGGATCACCCTGCTATCGTCGCTGATCAACTTCGGGGCGATGGTCGCGTTCCTCGTCCTGCACGTCTCGGTCGTGGTGCATCACCTCATCCGGGAGCGCAGCGGTAACCGGTGGGCGCACCTGGTCATGCCCGCGACCGGCTTCGCCATCTTGGTGTGGGTGGTGGTCAACGCCAACATCGCCGCCCAACGTCTCGGCGTTGCCTGGCTCACCCTCGGCGTCATCATCCTGGCTGGCCTGTACCTGTCCGGCCGCCGACCTGCCCTGTCGGGGTTGGCGCCCGCGCGGCCGCAGGCACGTCACGTGGAGCGGGTGTGACCGGCATGGACACGTTCACCTACCGGCCCGCCCGAGACGAGCTGGCCTACACCTTCGGCGGTCGGATGCCGGTAGCGCACGTGCGCGGCGGTGACGTGTTCACCATCGTGACGGAGGACTGCTTCGGTGGCCTCGTGAGAGGGCCGGCGGACCTACCGTCGCAGGTGTGCCGCATGCCGTACCTCAACCCGGTGTCCGGGCCGTTCTTCGTCGAGGACGCCGAGCCCGGCGACACCCTCGCCGTCCACCTCGCCTCTATCGTTCCCGCGCGGGACTGGGGTGTGTCATCGACGTTCCCGCACTTCGGGGCACTGACGTCCACCTCCCACACCGCCACTCTGCAGCCTCCGCTGGAGGAGCGGGTGTGGGTGTACGGAATCGACCGGCAGGCCGGGACCGTCCGGTTCGAGGCCACGCGCAGCGACCACCGCGTGGACCTGCCGCTGGACCCGATGATCGGCACGATCGGTGTCGCCCCCGGCGCGTTCGAGGCCCGCTCCACACTCGTGCCCGACACCCACGGCGGGAACCTCGACACCCCACACCTGCGCGCCGGCACCACCCTCTACCTCGGGGTGAATGTCCACGGGGCGATGCTCGCGCTCGGCGACGGGCACGCCCGCCAGGGCGAGGGAGAGGCCTGCGGCGTCGGCGTGGAGATCGCCACGACCACCACCCTCGCCATCGACGTCATCAAAGGCGTCACCACACGGTGGCCGCGGTTGGAGACCGACCGGGACATCCTGACGATCGGGTGCGCCCGCCCATTGGAGGACGCCTACCGCATCGCCCAGCACGACCTTGTCGGCTGGGCCAGCGCCCTGACCGGCCTGGAAACCCTGGACGCCTACCAGCTCGTGTCGCAGGCAGGCAGGGCACCGATCGGCAATGTGTGCGACCCCAACTACACCGTCCTCGCCGCCATCGACAAAACCCTGCTCCCCGCTCCTGGTACCGCGTATGGCGGGGCGCACGAGCGGTTGCGGCGGCTCACCGCCGGACTGCGGTAGGAGCCGCGCCGATGACCGCGTCGATCCCGCGCCTGCCGCTGCGCGATGACCTGTTCCTCCTCGGCCACGACGACGACACCGGACACCCCCACGTGCACCGGCAGACCCTCGCCCTCGGGCTCGCGGGCGCGGTCCTGATCGACCTGTACCTGGCCGGGCGGGTGACCCTCGACCCGAACGACGACACCCGCCCGGCCAGCCACCAACGAATCCACCCACACATCGACCGCCCGGTCGGGGACCTGATCGCCGACAGCGCGACCGCCACGATCCGCCACACCCACCCAGCCCTACGGGTGTGGCTGCGCGGGTTCTCCGATGACCTGTACGACCGCACCCGCGCCGGACTCGTCGCCGCCGGGATCCTGCGGCAGCACACCCGACGGCGCCTCGGCGGCCTCATCCGCGCCGACGCCTACCTACCCACTGACACCAGATGGGCCGTCATCGCCCGCTCCCGCCTGCGCTACCTCGCCACCGGCCACGAACAACCCAACAACCACACCGCCGCCCTCGCCGGCCTCGTCGCCGACCTTCGCCTCACCCACCACCTCTACCTCGACGACGACACCACCACCCTGACCACTCGCCTGAAAGCCATCGCCGCGCAGCACTACCAACCGGTACGCGACATCACCGCCGCCGTGGACGCCGCCGTCGGTGACCTCGCCACCGCCACCTACCGCTAGCCCATCCACCGCATCTCGAGAAAGCTCACCGTGAACAACCAACCGCACGCGCGACCCGCGACCCGCGACCCGCGACCCGCGACCCGCGACCCGCGACCGACAAGCCTCACTTGGCGGTCGGCGAACCGTGAGCACTACAGCTGCCGTCAGTGCGCTCGGCCTTATCGCCAGCGTCGCAGCTACTCCGAACTCGGCGAGTGCCACCGGGCGGAACCAATTACTACCCATGCCTTTCACCACTGCCACGTCTCTGCCGACGGTGGGACCGACAGAGCAGGGCGAAGCGGCAGCGGCGCTACTGCCACCCACAGCGCCATCCCCGGCCCAATGATCCTCCACGCGACGTCGGCGAACGATCGAGCGACGCTCCATCGCCACCACGCAGCGAGCGGACGGGCTTCGTGGTCAGCGACCACCACCCGGTCCTTTGCGCACCTGTACCGCCAGCAGTAGCAATTCCTGAACTCCGCCCACCCCAAGCTAGAGAGAAACCGCCATGGACACTGTCCCGCGCATCCGTGCCGCCCGCTGGGCAGACAAAGACACTGTCGCCGCCCTCATCGCCGACGCTCTGGCCCCGAGCCCTCTCGCCATGTGGCTGATCCCCGACCCAGGACCACGCCGGCGGATCCTCACCGACGTCCTCGGCATCTGGATCGAACACGCCATGTTCTACGGCGACATCCACCTCACCGACGACACAACCGCCGTGACCGTCGGCTTCCACCGATATAGGCCCCTCCCGCCACCAGCGAACTACCCCACCCGCCTGAGCGACGCCATCGGCCCTCACGCCGCACGCTTCGGCCTACTCGACCGACTCCTCGCCGCAGAACGACCCGACGAACCCCACTACCATCTCGCGTTCCTTGCCGTACACACCGAAGCCCGGGGCACTGGTCACGGCACCGCCTTGCTCAACCACCACCGCAGCCGACTCGACCACGTAAACCTGCTGTCCTGGACCAGCACCACCGCCGATAGTCAAGACATGTACTTGCGTCATGGGTACACACCGCAACCGATCATCAATCTGCCCGACGGACCGGCCCTCTACCCCATGCGGCGCAGCCCCCGCTACGCAACGCCTGTCTTACCGAAACCAGCTCCAACCTCTAGCCAGAGACCCAACGCCCACCCATCGAATCCCCCGGGCATGTGACCTGTCGGCCAGACCTCAGCAGAAGATGATGGCTGCGACGCCTACATCAGCATTGAACTGGCCAGGCACCTACTCAATCCGGGAACGACGACCGCCCGGCCAAGCAGCCCATCCCTGGATCGCCGATCGTCAACAACGACAGCCGTGCTGAGCAGTCCCAACGGCGAAACGCAGCGACACGGCGGAAAACGTGCCAGAGGGCTAGCTGTTCTTCACCGTCAGCAACGCCTCGTCCTGAGCGAATCAGCCGACCACCGGGCCGACAGGGCCGGTTCGTCGGCTTGCGCTTCGACGTCGGCTCGCGGCGTCACGAGGGCACGAGGGCACGAGAAGCCGACCGGACTAGAACCGAGCAGACGCCGAACAATGCCGCAAGCCTGAGCGGAGGCCAGTGGCACCGATGACACCGCGCGATGAAGGCGCGCGCCCTCGTGACACGGGCCATCGAGCCGTCGCACAATCCGTGGCATGAGTGCCGACGAAGTGCAGCCGCCGGTGATCCTGCGGGTGCAGCAGCCCTCCGACCCAGTTGGCGCGGTCACCGAGGACGACGCGGCACGGCGAGCGACGGCCTACCCGAAGATCCGCATCGGCGCCCCACTGTTCGGCCACGCTTTGAAGGCAGAGGGCGGGCTGTGGCAGGTATACGCCGTCGTGTCGGACACGCCGCAGGCTGCGCGGGACGACCTTGCGCACCACCTCATGGAGCAGCTTGACGAGACCACTCACCCCCCGCTGGCTGCCGGGTTGACCACCGCGCTCGGTGTCCTAGACCGGGAAAAGGTGAACGAGGTGGTGATCAACGGCCGCATGCACCGCGTCGTGCGGGTGGACACGTTCGCACGGTTCGGCCCGGACGGGCCTGAACCGCCCCGACCCACCGACCGCGACCCCCGCGACGCAGAGGGCAACGACAGCTTCCTCACCCCAGAGATCGTCATCGACCCAGACGGGGCGACCGGCCCGAGTGAGGCAATGCTGCGGGTAGAGCTGACGACCGCGCACTACCCGCGCGACCAGGTGCCCGCCAACGTATACACCGACAGCGTCGCCGCCGTCGCCTCCCACCCAGTCGGGGTCATCCTGCCGACCCGCTACGCCGCCGCCGAATCCGTCGGTGGGTCGTGGCGGCCCTACAGTCGCGCGGTCGCCACACCGCAGCTGGCCCGCGACGAGATCGCCTTCGGCCTGCGCCACATCGAACCGCGCCTACTGAGGCTGACCGCCGACCAGGCAGTCGCCTACCAACAAACCGCCGACACCCTCGATAGCGATCCCGTCGACGAGGTCACCGTGCTCGGGCGCCATTTCCGGGTCACCCGCATCGAGACCCTGGTGCGCATGGGTGCCAGCGGCCCGGAAATGCCCCGACCATCGGACCCCGACCCAGACCAGCCACCGGGCGCGGACGGCCAGCGCTAAGACGAGCATGGGCAACACCATCGGGCCCGGAGAACCATGCAACCGATCGCCACCCCTAGCCCAGGCTGCCGAGCGCCTCACCGGGACTGTTCGGCGACGCCGGGCAGCGGGGTGATCTTCACCGGGCTCTTTAGTCGTGCACCATCGGGGCGTGAGGAGCGGTACATGCGAGTGATCTGGATCAACGGTGCGTTCGGTGCGGGGAAGACGATTTTGTCGGAGAAGTTGATCGCGGAAGATCCTCGGCTGCTGATGTTCGATGCGGAGCTGCCGGGATTCATGGTCCGCGAGATAGTTCCGCTGCCCGCGAGCGGCGATTTCCAGGATCTGCGGGTGTGGCGTCGTAGCGTCGCGGACACGGCGATAGCACTCCTGGAGGAGTACGGACGCACGCTCGTGGTACCGATGACCGTGGTGGTGCCGTCGTATCTTGAGGAAATCTTCAGCCGGCTGCGCGCCCACAGCGTGGGTGTCGACCATTTCTTCATCGATGTGCCCATCCGCGTCCTACAGGCTCGAATCGAGGCGCAGTCGATCTGGCTGGATGACCCGGCTCGTGATGCGCAGGTGCGCACCTGGCGGCTGGAGCAGGTGGCTCGCTGCGCTGCCGCTGTCAGCTCGTTGCCGGCTGACACGATGGTGCTAGATGGTGAGCTGCCGGTAGCTGAGTTGGCATCGCAGGTGTTGGCGGGGTTGGCTGAATCGTGATCAGGCGCGCGACCCAGAGACCACGATCGCTTGGGTTGCAGCGTTGTTGGCCGCCAACCAGCCAGCGGGATTGCCACAGTCGTGGTACTCACCGCTGATGGGATGGATCAGTACGTCGTTGTCGCGGGCGAAGGCGATGACGGCGTCGGTGGCCTGGTACTCACCGTTCGGCGCCGGAGTCAGCTTCTGGAAGTAGGCCACGGCGTCGGCGGGTAGCAGGGTTCGGCTGATGTTGATGTAGGCAAATGGCTCACTGTAGTGGTCGGGCTTTTCGAGCAGCTGATCAAGCAGTTGGTGACCCTCGGCTGCTCGCGGGTGAAGGATGCCGTAGCGGTGAGCCTCGGTGCCGGGCACCGTGGCGGCGGCGAGCGCGGCCGACACTCCGGCGGCGGCCCGAGCAGCGGCGAGGTCGGCCAGGTCTGACCCGCCGTCGTTGCGGAGGAGGAGGTCGTCACCGGCGACCAGGAGGAAGTCGTCGCCGGCGATGAAGTCAGCGGCAACGATCGCAGGAAGCGCGGTGCCATACCGGTCGTCGCGTGGTTGTTCGATGAACGTGAAGTCGGCTTGGCTGTGCAGGTCAGCGAGGGGCGTGTACTTGTCCTGCCAGCCGCGAGCGGTGAAGTAATCCTTCAGGTCGTGGTCTTCGGTGAAGTAATGACGCACTTGGCGGCCGATCTCGCCGGGGGCGGTGACGATCGCGATCTCGCGGGCGCCTGCGGCGACGCAGTCAGCGACTGCGTAGCCGACGACTGGTTGGTTGAGGATCGGCAGCATGCACTTGTTGATCGTTTTGCCGATGGGGAAGAAACGGCTGCCCATGCCGGCGACAGCGATGACGGCCCTCACGCGCTTACCTCTCGGTTGGGTTGCACCGGCCGTCAGGGTGTGGCAACAGCGAGCCGGCGGATCTGTGCAGTTTACGCATCGCACCGGTCCGATTCAGGGCACATGAGGAAGGCGCGCACGGGTGCAGGCCGCCGGCCTGTTGACGCCGGCGGCCCGCGAGGATTCGTCAGCGCGAAGTCGGTGCCTTGAGCATGGTGGTGGTCGTGGGTTCGGTGGCGGCTGCGGCCAGGGAGCCGGCCCGACGAATGTGGTCCCACGTCGGGGTCCGGCGTGTCTCGGGGTCGAGGCCGTGACGCAGGGCCTGCCGGTGGACGCCGTTGAGCATGGTGTCGTAGTCGCGCGGGATGCTCCGGTGACCTTCGACGTACTGGTGAAGGGCGGCGACGCCGACCTCGGCCACGGTGTGTCCGCAGCGCGCGATGGCGGCGAGCAGGTCGGTGTCGAACGTCATGCTGTGGTCGGCGGTGAGGGGCAGTGCGGTGCGCAGGGCGGTGGCTGGGAAGGCTTTGAAGCCGGCCTGCGGGTCGGTGGCGTCGAGTTGCAGGAGATCCCGGACGGCTCGCTGGTAAAGCCAGGTGGTGGGGGTTGGGCCGGTGGGCGGGTAGTAGCCGTGGGAGTCGGGGCGGCGGCGGGATCCGATGGCGGCGCCGGTGCCGGGTTGGTCGAGGGCGGCAACGTGGAGACCGAGTTGCTCCAGTGGGTAGGTGAGGTCGAGGTCGGTGTAGGCGAGGATGTTGCGGCCGGCGCCGACGAGCTCGCTGAGGCCCCAGAGCACGGCGCCACCTTTCGCGCTGGTGTCGTCGGGGCGTTGGGCGACACTCACGCGGATCTGCGGGTGGTCGACGCTGATCTCTCGGGCGGCGCGGGCCGAGGCGCCGTCGGTGCTCTCGTCGACGAGGAGGAGGTCGGCGTGGGCATCTGGACGGGCTTGCAGGAGCCAGCCCAGTTGGGCGACCTTGACGGTGAGCGCGTCGTCGCAATGTATGGCGGTAAGGCGGTGGGCTTCGGCGCGCATCGGCACGACGATGCCGAGGTCGGCGGGGACCGGCCGGGTCAGGAGTGCGGCTTTGGACCGGGCGGCCTTGATGGCGGCGATCAGGCCGTGCAGGTGTAGGTCCGCGGGGATGTTGTCGTGGCAGTTCTTGCCGAGGCCGTACACGAAGGCGATGAGGAGTTGGTCGTTGTAGTGCGGGAGGGGACTGTGTGTCTGGTGACCGGTGAGGTGGTCGGCGACCAGATGCAGCAGCGCGCGGCCTGTGGGGTCGGCGGCCCAGCACTGGTCGGGGGTAGGCGGGGTGTCTGCTGATCCCCAGGTGCTGCGGACATGGTCGGCGAGCAGGTCATAGCCGGCCACGAGGGCACGTTGGGTGTCGTCCCACCGTGCGCCCTCGTCGGTGAACTCGGCTGCCTGCCACGCCTGCTGCCAGCCGCCCGGCTGGGCTTCGGCGGCGCGTGCGGCGGCGGTGACGTGCTGCCAACGGCGACGGACGGCGGGCCAGGCGCAGGCCGGGTCTTCCCCCGAGGCGAGGCTGTCGGCGGCGTTCTCGGCCATGGCGAGGGCCTGGCTGGCTTGGACGGGGGTGTCGGCGGCGGTCGCGAGCGAGTCGAACCACAACTCGGCGGCCAGCGTCAGTCCCCCGGTGTGGTCGGCGAGGCCACGGATCGTCTGTTCGCGCCGTGCGAGAAGCGCGGCGCGTACCTGCTGATGGCGGTCGCGGTCGAGAGCGGTCGCGCCCGCCAGGTCGATGGGGGCCGTTGGGACGCGGCCTGCGCGGGCGTCGAGCAGCGCGAGCAGCCCGGTCTGGGCGGGACCGGTCAGGGTGCCCCCGTCCAGGACCGGAGCCAGTAGCTGTCCCAGGACCACCGGGTCCGCTGCGGCGACGGATGCGCGGAATCGTTCACTGTCGAGATAGGCGTCGTCGACCAATGCGGGCTGGTGGACGAGGGTCGCCATGGTGCGGGCGAATCGGTGACACGCGCCGGGTGAGGTGCCGTCGGGGAAGAGTCTGCCCCGCAGGGCGCCGGTTGCCTGCTTGGTATCGGGCCGATGTGCGACGAGCAGCGCGAGTGAGGTGAGGGGCAAGTCCGTTCGCTCGTCGAGAGCGCGGGCAATCCGGTCGGCGGCCGGCACGGCGGTGATCGATAGCAGCGCCCGTACTGTGGCCGGTTCCGGGTCGGCGGCCGTGGCCAGAAGCACGGCGAGGTCGACGTCCTCGTCGCCATGGCGGCTGAGCAACGGGGACTGGGCCAGGGGTAGAAAGACGCGCCTAGGCGTGGGGCGTGCGGCGGCGGTCATCGGGTGATCCTTCCGGCGACGAGTTCGGCGGCCTGCCGGGCGGTGTGCACCGGGAAGAGCAGGTTCTGGCGCAGGAACGTTCGTTCGAACGGGCTCAGCTCGGCGTGCACGACGGTGGTGGTGCCGGTGATGTCCACGCGGGCGTCGGGCCTGCCGATGCGTGCCAGGAGGTGCCGGACTGTTTCCTCGTCCGGCGGCTGGGCTGCCGCGCACACCTGATGCTGGGCTGCGGGGCAGCGCAGGCGGCAGTTCGTGGTGGGCTGGTCGAAGTGGCCGTTGTAGTCGGGAATGAGGCTGCCCCGTTCCACCGCTCGACCGCACGAGGACCGTTTCAGAACCGCGGGGCGCCAGTCCGGGGCCACGTCGGCGTACACCTCGTCGAAGGCAGCCATGATCCGCGCCTCGGTGCCGACGGTGAGCAGCTTCTTGCCTGGAGTGAAAGAGCCTGCCGGCAGGGGCAGCCCGTAGGACATGAAGGACTGGACGTGGTCGTCGGCGAACTTCAGCCCGCCGAGGACCACGGTGCGCGCGTCGGCGTCCTTGAAGGTCTGCCAGACGTGACGAAGGTGGGCGTCGGTGGTGTTGAGCCCTTCGGCGATCGGCCGGTAGTACGCCAGGACGTTGATCTTCTCGGAGTGCAGGATGCGGCGTAGGAACCGCAGCCGGCGCCCACGGTTGGGCGGCTCGATCGACTCGGGCATGGCGGCGTAGCAGACGTTGATGTCGAGGTCGACGTGGACGAGGGATTCCAGGCAGTCGATCTGCTCATCGGAGAGGGTGTACTTCGTGATGCACGAGACGCGGTTGGTTAGACCGAGCTCGTCGAGCAGCTGCAACGCGCGCCAGGTTCGCGGCCACAGCTTCGGCAGGAACGCCTCGGAGGTGGACATGTGCAGGCCGATGGGTGTGTGGTGCGGGGTGAACCACGGGTGCGACAGTAGCCGTGCGACCACGTCCTCCGGTTCGAGGAACCCGGTCGGTTCCCAGGAGCCGAGGTAGCCGTCGACGGTGTCGCCTTCGCGTCGGTAGCAGTAGGCGCACATCAGGGGGCAGCCGATGCCGAAGTCGGCGGACATGCCACCCTTCATCTGCGAGATCATGTAGCTGGTGTTCAACCCATCAGGGCCGGCGGTGGCCTGGGTCGCGGCGATCTGCTCGACCGTGGCTATCGGCGCGAATCCGGCCGGGAGCACCGACTTGAGCGCGTGCGGAGCGTCCGAGGTGCCGACGACGCCGGGCCACGCAAAGGCGCACCGCAGCGCGAATCCCAGGGCGTCGCTCTGGTCCGCGTCGAGGTGGTGGGTACGGGTGAGCGCAGCGATCGTGCGGGCGGGTAGTTCCTGTAGCGGGATGCGGCGGCCGGTGGGCTCGTGCAGCAATCGACCCGCAACGACGTCAGCCAGGGCACGCTCCAGCGCCCCGGCGGCGAGTTCGCGCGCCGCGTTCACGACCGGGTAGGGGTCGGATAGGTCGAGGACGGCTTGCAGGCGGCGGGCGACCTCGGATCGGGCCGCACCGCGGTAGAGGGCCGGTTGGTCAGCGGCCGGTGGGCCGCCGAGGGTCGGTGTGCTGGTCGGACTGCTCACATCTGCTCCTTCTGTGATCCGCTGGGGGCGTCGAGGGGTTCGGGTTGGATCCATCCGTGGGGAGCACGGACGTTCAGGCGACGGCCGGCCGCGACGAGCGCGGCGAGATGGTCGGCGTCGAGGGCGATGCCGTCCTGGCGGGCCCGGTCGCGCTGGAACCAGGCGCCGTCCCCGGGCATTCGGGCACCCTGCTCGCGCACCGCGTGAGCGACAGCGGCTACGCCGGTGGCGAGCGACTCGGCGACGGCGAGGCGGCGAGGATCGACCGCAACAACCAGCAGCCCGCGGCCGTCGTCTCCTGCCGGCAAGGGGGCGCTCCCGGTCAGCGCGCCGACCAGCAGTTCCAGGACGATCGCCAAGGCTTGGCCGCGCTCGCCTACGGGCAACAGCACCTCGGCGAGGGTCGGATCGTGGACCCCACGCCCACGTGCGTCGAGAGCCGCCCCGTCGGGCAACGTCTGTCCATTGCGCGCCAGGTGGTGCAGGCGGCCCCAGGACATCGCGGCGGCGGCCAGGTCCACCAGCGCCGGGCGCTGCCGGTCCGGACCGGGAACGGCGACCGCCAGCGCGCTGCTGCCCAGGACCGGCGCGCTACTGCCGCCGTGCAGGGCCACGCTGCGTGCCGACGCCTGCGCGGCGGCCACGCCCACCAGGCCGCGCCGAGCCAGCTGCGCGGCGGGAATGCCGAGCGCGCCGACGTGACCGGCACGGCGAACCGTCACGGCGGCGATGCCACAGCGCCGGGCACGCAGCATCGCCGCAGCGACGGCCAGGCGGGCGGCTACCGGTCCCGGGGCCAGGTCGGCGTCCACGACCAGGACCGCTTCCTCATCCTGCACGATCCGAATCAGCGGACGCGGGTTCAGGTGCCCGGTGCGCAGCTTGTCCAGGTAGCCGGGGGCCAATCGGCTGCCGTGGCCGGGTATCCCGCGAAGGTCAGCCTCGACGTGGGTATCGGCCATCACTCGCGCCCCGGCTCGGGTCATCCCCGCAGCCTCGTACAGGCACTGCAGGAAATTGGCGACCTGGCCGGCCGGAACCCGGGTCACCACGACAGACCGGAGACGGGTACGACACCGTGGGCGCGGCCGTCGACGAGCAGGATTCGGGCCACCGCCGCGACGGAGGCCCAGTGCGGGCTGAACGCGGCCACCAACACCGGCGCGGGCGAACCGGCCAGGTCGTCGACATCACCGAACGCGACCTGAACCACCGTCCGCCCGCGCTCGACCAGCCGGGTGGCTTCCTGGACAGCTCTACTCGGACCCGCGATTGTGGTGCGGGTGTCGTAGCCGTACACGATCACCGGACCGGCCGTTGGCACTGGAGCGCCGACCGGCACCTGCACCACACGGTGGTGCGCGGCAAGCAGCGCGGGTAGATAGTCCGGCGTGTAGCGGGCACTGTCGGCCCGCCGCTGCACCCCGTCAGGCACCCGCACCAAGGCCAGCACCTTGCCGGATGGCACGTCCAGCGGGAGGAGCCGGTTGCCGCGCACCACCGCCGCCGAACGGTCGGCGATCCGTTCCGCCGCACGCCAGGCCGCCGTATTCACCGACGGCCAGTCCGGTCGGACCGAGCCGGAGTTCAGGCCATACCGCTGGTGCAGCGCCTGCACACGGTCCACTGCCTCGCCGATGCGCTGGCGGTCGATCACGCCGCGCTCGACGGCCGCCGTCAGCGCCTGCACCACCACCGTGCGCTGCCGAACCGCCGCCCTCCGCGCCGCCAACGAGCTGCGCCCCCGGGAAACCTCCGAGTCCAGCATCACGATGTCCACCCCGGCGGCCACCGCGGCGATCGCCGCGCGGGCCAACCCGCCGAGCGGCTCGTGCACCGCCCGAATCGACAGGTTCTCGCTCACCACCACACCGCCGAAGCCCAGCTCGTCACGCAACAGGCCAAGCACGCGCGGCGATGCCAACGCCGGCTTGTTGTCCACGGCGAGCACGGTGTGACTGCCAACCATCACGCACGCCACCTGCGCGTCAATCGCCGCTCCAAACGGCAGCAGCGCACCTGGACCGAGTCGGTCGACCACCGGCGCGACGTGGTGCGGGTCCGCACCAACGCCGCCCAGGCCGGGAAAGTGCTTGGCGGTCGCCGCGACGCCGGCCCGCTGCAATCCGCGCACGAACGCTGCCGCCAACAGCCCAACCCGTCCAGGATCGGAGCCGAAGGAGCGAACGCCAACCGCAGCCGACGCTGGCCACCCCGTGGTGTCGCACACGGGTGCCAAATTCCAGGTCAACCCCACCGCCCGAAGCTGCTCACCGATCGTCGTCCCTGCCAGCTCGGTTAGGTCCTCGTCTCCCGCCGCTCCAAGCGCCAGATTTCCGGGCAACTGGGCCACGCCTGGCCAGTCCAGCGCGTTCAGCCGGCCGCCTTCCTGATTCACGCTCAGCAGCAGCGGCGGCCGACCGGCGGAGTTATCGCTCGCCGTCCGGGTGACCTGGCTCAACCGCGCCGGGCCGGCGACGATGGCTTTACTGATCCGGCCCGGCTCACTGGCGGCCTGCTCGCGCAATGACTGAGCGCAGTCGTCGAGCCGTA
The DNA here is from genome assembly GCF_029626165.1 of Micromonospora sp. WMMD967. Taxonomy (NCBI): domain Bacteria; kingdom Bacillati; phylum Actinomycetota; class Actinomycetes; order Micromonosporales; family Micromonosporaceae; genus Micromonospora; species Micromonospora sp. WMMD967. The sequence goes on along the minus strand of NZ_JARUBK010000001.1, from coordinate 3,844,336 downwards.
GGGACATCCGGCCGGGACGCACCAGCAGATCAATACCGGCAGCAAGGACGGGATCGACTCCTACCGGCTGGCCGGAAAACGGACGTGGCATGGCAGCTCTCCTTGCAACCGCAGGTCGACGAGTCGGCATCAGCTGCAGGGAGCCCGGAGTGACAATCGCGGCCCTGACCCTGCCCACACATTGACCTTTGTCGGTTCGCAGCGCCTGAGGCAGGCATCGACGCAGTGCCATCGGTGCCGCTCGCTCGGAACCTGGTGCGGATGGTGCGCTTCGCTCCCCGCCACTGACCGTGGCCGCTACTGTCAGGCCCGCGGCTGCACTACCGGCACCCGGAAGGGGGATCCCGCCGTGGAAGCCGAACCCTCAACATCCCGCGCCAACCAACGGCTGGCTGGCCTGCTCCGAGAGGCGCAATGGGGGCCCGAGGCCCTCGCCCGGCGGATCAACTCGGCTCTGGTGGCCCTCGGCAGCACCCGCAGAGTCCACCCCAAAACCCCCTACAAATGGGTCTCAGACGGTGCTGTCCCGCACGGTGACATACCCGAACTCGTCGTCGAGTTGCTGTCCGCCAAGCTCAGAATCAACCTGATGTTCGAGGATGTCTGGGGGGTAACCGCCCCGCGTTCGCATCCAGCACTGCCGGCGAATCATGCGATGGATCTACCCTGGGACAGCAACGGACTGCTCAGCCTCGTAGGAGGACCCGTGCCGACCCGTCGCACCGTTATCGCTGTCACCGGCGCCGCCCTCACCGCCCCAGCGTGGGCCGCGCTTCACCAGCCAACCTCAGACCTGATCGCGGCGGCCGGAGACGGCGGACCAGTCACACCGCCGCTACTCGACATGATCGACACCATCGTCGCTCACGCACAGCAGCTCGACGATCAGCAGGGCGGCGCCGCCCGCGGCTTCGTCAGTGACCAGTTCACCGCTGTAGCCCGGCTCCTGCGCCGAGCTTCCTACAACGCGGAGGCCGGCCGCCGCCTTGCCGCCGCACTAGCGCAGCTCGCCCAGACCGCCGGGTTCATGGCGTTCGATGCCAACGAGAACGGCCTCGCCCAACGCTGGTACCTCACCGCTCTCCGCGCCGCGCACGCCGCTCGCGATCCCGGTCTAGCCGCCAGCATCCTGGCCCTCATGTCCAACCAGGCCGCCGACCGAGGCCACGCTCTCGACGCCCTGCAACTCGCCTCAGCAGCCCAAGAATCAGCGGCACAGACACCGCCCGCCGTCCGCTCACTGGTAGCCGCCCGCAGCACCCTCGCCCACGCCGCCGCTGGCGACCTCACCAGCTTCTTCCACCTGCACGAGAGCACCCTCGCGCTTCTCGACATTGCCCCCGACGCCCCGCTGCCCCGATGGGCGTCGTACATCGATCGGGTCGAACTGGATGCGATCACCGGTCGCGGTCTCGTTGTACTGGCCGAGCAAGTGCCGATTCAACGGCCAGCGCTCCTTCGCCAAGCCCAACGGCTGCTCCACGCCCGCGCGCACACCAGCCCCACCGACTCCCCGCAACGCTCCGCACTACGCCACGGCGCCTGGCTCAGCCTCGCCCACCACGCCGCCGGTGACCTCGACCTCGCGGTGAGCACAGCCCGCCTCGCCCTCGGCCGCCTACCCGCCGTCAGCTCCGTGCGCAGCGTCGCACTGCTACACCAGCTTCACGACGAACTCGCACCCGCCGCACCGCGCTCACCAGCGGTCCGCGAAATCGTCCGCGAACTTCGTGAGTTGCCACAGACATCACCCGCACGGTGATCACTCCGGAAGGTCGTGCACGACTCCTGCCCGCGGCATAACAGCTGCACACTCACCGGGCCCCATCGTGCTCGTGCTCCCCAACGGCTTGACATCGCACAAGAAGCACGCCGCACATTTCCCTGGCCAAGCGGATGTTCGCAAGCAGATCGGTCGTGTGTGACATGGGGGGCCATCTCGCGTCGCGAAGGAAGTCCTGTGACTGCCGTCGATCCGTTGTTCAGCCGTGTGCCGGAGCGCTACTACACCCACAATGAGCGCCGAGGTGCAACCCTGCACCGGTCCGCCGCAGAAGCCATCCAACGCGACGTGATCGCCCTCGACGTAAACGAAGGCGCCCGCGTGTTGGAGATCGGCATTGGCACGGGATACCCCGGCGGGCTGCTTGCCGCGCGAGCCGGGACCACGGGACGCGTGACGAGCATCGATATCAGCGACCACTTAGCAGACTGGGCAGACCGCTCCACCGTCATCGTGGCGTCAGCACGATTACCTGCCATGTCGCCGGCGGGGTGTCCGGCTATCTATTTGCCGCACGCCCCCTACCAGCGGATCTTGGCGTGGTGCGCTCCCCCACGGCTACCCCAGGCGTGGGTGGATCAACTCACCCCGGATGGACGCCGACTCGCCCCGCACGCCCACTTCGCTATCGGGGGTCACCATCCCTCGCGACGGGCTCCGCAGCGTGGCGACGGCCACCTATCACCAGGTGTGGCGGCACTCGGTCGACGTCCAGCGACACACCCTCGACCGCCTCCCCACCTGGGACGAGCAGGCGACCGACCAGGCGAGAAGGCTCATGAGTCGAGACGAGAGCGACGCCAATACGCTCGTGCTCGCTGGGCTCCTCGCTCCGGTGGTGATCATCGGTGAGGATCGGGACATCCTCGCGAGCGGCTTGGCGTATAAGCAGTGGCGTGACGTCTATCAGGTCGCCGACACCGTCCACGAGGTCAAAAGTGGCCGTTGGCAGCTCGGGCGTGAAAAGTTCGACTTTGGCGGCCTGGGGTCGGCTCGACCGGACGACCATGACGGGTGATCCGCATGGAGGGGTTCGAGCTCGATAGCGGCAAATCCGGTCGACGCTACGTACCGCAAGATTAACCTCGCGGCCTGTAGCCGTATATGGCGGATCTCCATACACTGCGGACGTGATTGAGGTGGGGGCATCTACGAGTCGTGAGCAGGATGCTGTCCGAATCCTGCTGATCATCGCGGCGAGTGCGTTACCCATGCCGGAGCCGCCGTCCTCCGACGCAGCCCTCGCCGACGCGGTAGGCGTCGTAGAGACGCAGGTGAAGCTGCAAAAGGTCGACTTTTGGGTACGCAATCCGGACTATCTGGCCGCGACGTTGCTCAAGGACTACGAGACCAGCCGAGAGCCGTACCTCTTGGAGTTGGCAGCTGAGATCCTGGCCTCTGATGAGCCAGAGGTCCGCCGGTACCCGATGCTGCGCTACCTCTTCGGCGCATACGAGCCGCTTGACGATGCGCTGGCCGTCCTACGCAGCGCTGGCCTCGTCATCCGTCGCAAACGCGGAACACCCGGTCGTGTCCAGCAGCACGACTACTTCCTGACTGCACGCGGCCGGGAGGCCGTCGACAAGATTTTGGTCACCGAACCGGTCTTCAGCTACTACGTCGACCGGGTGAACCTGGTGGCCGCGCTCACCGAGGGACATGGCGGGACGCAGTTGAAGGCGCGGCAATACCTCCACGATGAGTACCGAAACACGCCAATCGGCAGTCGAATCGGCAGCATCGCGCAACAGACCCGAGAGCGCTTGGCCGAACTCCAAGCCGAGACTATGGATGGGGCGAGGTCGTGACGGGTAACGACGGCAACCAGGACGACCTGCCCGCACGCATCGCGCTCGAAGCGGGCGTCAGCCGCCACCTCGTGCTGACCACGTTCCAGCAGCACGGCCTTCCTCTTGCCAGCGCGGCAGCCCTTCCACGCCCGTTACGTGTAAGTCGCCTGAGGATTGCCGGTGATCGCACCGTCACCCCCAAAGGCCCGTTCGACACCAACCTGGAGCTCGGCAACAGCCTCACGGTGTTGGTGGCGAATAACCTCAAGGGCAAGACCAGCGTCCTGGAGTTGATCACCTGGTGTCTACGCGGCACGCATCGTGAGGACCTCCAAGGCGTCGTTAAGTCGTGGATCACGGAGCTGGACTGCGACGCTTTGGTCGCGGGTCGCCCTCTCGGATTCCGACTAAGCATGGATCACGGCAAGATTTTCGACGCCCGGATCCTCTCGGCTCCGACCTTGGAGGCATTGCGGGATGTCCGCGGGGCGCGTGCCGACCTCGGTGTCACTGAAGTTGTCGCGGTCCAGGACGAGGCAGCGTACGGCGACGCTACAGCGGCGCTAATGCTGGATCTAATGAACCTTGGGCGGCTGGAGAACGCGCAGGCAACAGCGGTCAGCGGCAGGGCCGCCCACGGCTGGCCTGTCTACTTCGGAGCGGTATACCTGCCTGCTGGTGGCGACCGGGCACTGCTCGGCGATGTCGTCATGGGAGGCCTCGCCGGCCGGCTACTCCAGGTGTTCCTCGACCTGCCAAGCGCGGCGCTACTGACGCAGGTGAGGGCAATCCGCGACGCGCGTGCCGCCACCTCGAAAGCCGAGCACGCCGACGTAACACGGCTACGAGCGTTGCAAGCGCAGCAGTATGAGCAGACGCGGGTGAAGCTTGCCGGCGCCAAGGAACGTCTCGTTGCGCTGACGGACCAGTCCGAGGCCGCCGATTCGGTCGGCTCGCTGGCGGCCACCGTCGTGAAACTGGGGCGCGAACTGGTTGATGCGGAGTCAGCGCTGCGCCACGCGCAGCAGGCGTATGACCTCCTGCGAGCGCAGCGGCAGAGCGACGAGAAAACCCTGAATGATCTACGGGAGAGCGCTGTGGCTCGCGCTTTATTCCACGCGCTGGACCCGGTGGCGTGCCCTCGCTGCGAAGCCCCTGTCACGAGCGCCCGTAAGGCAGCAGAGCGAGATGGGCACACCTGCTCAATGTGTGCGAGCTCCGTGGTGATCGCAGTCGACGAAGGCAGCCGGGAGCACATCGAGCAGGAGGCCCGGGACCGCATCAAGGCGAGCCGAGAAGCTGAGCAGGTCGCCAAGGATCAGTTGGTCGCCGCATCCGCCGCAGCCCGCTCGGTCCGCGGGGAGGTGGCGGACGTTGAGCAACGTCTTCAGATGGCCGAACGAGCGGCACAGGCCGGCGAACGGGCGGAGCTGACCGCGACAGTCGCACACCTGGAAGGCATGCTCAGCGTTTTGACACCCCCGGATGACACCGAAGGCGGAGGGCCCGACGACATCCAGCGGGTTCTCAACGCTGCTGTCAGTGTGCTGGAGGCCGACGGCGTCCAAGCGAGCCAAGGCCTCTTCGACGCGCTGAACACCGAGATCGCGAAGGCTGCCCAGCGGTTCGGTATGCGGGACCTCGATCGAGTCAAAATCGACAGAGGTGCTCGCCTGCAGGTGTACAAGTCGGGCGGCCCGCGAGAGTGGTTCAGCAGGCAGAGTCCTGGGGAACGTCTGAGGCTGCGCATCGCGGTCGTCGTCGCCCTCCTCCGCGTCGGGACGCAGTTCGGGCTCGCAACCCACCCGGGCCTCCTCCTGATCGACAGCCCCAAGGCCGAAGAAGTGCAAGACGTCGACGCCACCGCCCTGCTCACGGAGCTGGAAAGTCTCACCACCGAGATTCCCGGCTTGCAAGCAATCCTGACGCTCGTCGACGAACCGCTGGCCCGCGGCGTCCTGACGACGTCCAACGTCGTCGCGCCCGCGACGCCGGGTGGGCCAATGTGGTAAACAGCGCCTGACGTATTCCCGCTAACACGACCCGGGAAAAGGGCAGACAAGCGACATCGTCGACGTCGGGGGGACGAGGTGAACGCTCTGGACGGCCTCCTGGCGGAAGCAGCCGTAACCGACGCCGCGCCGTCGCTCACGTCCCTGCTGCGCGACCTCGTAGTCGAGGATCCCGCGACAGCGGTCCGGGACACTGCGGCGGGCCCACTAGGGCACCTGGTGTGCCGGGCAACGGTTCGAGCACTTGATGACGGCGAAGCGCTAGAACCGGCAACGATCGAAGCAGTCCTCGCAGGAGTGGGTACCCAACGTAGCCTCCTCACACTGAATGAAGCGATCGACGTTTTATTGGGGAGCACGGAGTTCGTCAAGCAGGTAGGCCAAAGGTTGTGTGATGCGCTTCTACGCGGGCACGCGAGCACGCTCGACGATTGGCCTCTCCTCGCCGCAGGGCATCTGGAAGGCGCACTCCGACTCGCCATCGCCGGCGCCGCGCGGCCAATCCGAGTGATCGGTGCCCTGGAGCTCGACGACGTCCCCCACATCGACCCCGAGTACGCGGAGCGCCTACCACGCCTCATCGGCGCGGCACTCGACCGATGGGGCGCCGACGAAGCTTTAGCCCTTACGCTGCGGCAGGACCTCGACAGTCTCCGCAGCGTCCCAGACGCTGCTGCTGACGCCACCTTCGAATACGGCTTGGATCTGCTTCGCCAGGCCGCCAACGCTCAAGCAACGACGGCGCTCGACCTAATCATCCGAGCACGCGAACAGATGGCGACCGCCGCCGCCGCTGAGGAGGCCCGCGACGACGCCAACCTATATGGCGCCGGCCTCGACGCGATCGTGGCATTCTCGCGTGCTGACCGTGCGATGCTCGTGACCTCCCGAGATTCCGTGACGTCGCTGCTAAACCATCGAGAGGCGTGGCTTCGGGGTCTGCATACCCCCGCTTGGCGGCGTCCCAGACAAGAGGCAGAACGAGCATGGGCGAGGCTTGTCCTCATCCTCGACAGCGCTGCGGAGCATCTCGCCGCTCCCGCGTGGCTGGATGCATGGGAGGCGCTCTCGGCCGTCTTGGAAGCGTACGAACTGGATCGAGGGGTCAGTCCCGTGCCCGGCAGCGCAGCAATGCCGGGCCTTGAAGCCGTCATTCGGCCAACCATCGAAAAGACCATCGCTCAGCAGCAGTCGCTACTCGCCGCGTTGCGCCACGCCACCGAGTCGGCCGCAGCGATGCCGGAGCCACCAATCGAAGCACCGCAACTGGAGGCGCTGCGGGGCAGGATCGACGTACTCACGGATCGCCCCGTGGAGCAGCGGCACGCACGGGAGCCCGGCGACACATCGGAGGATGACCTACCACTCGATCGGCTGATCTCCAGAGCCCCCACCCTGCTCGCCGTCCTCGGTCAACACAAGGCCGAACTGCTGGCCCGGGACATCAACGATGGTGCCCTCGACATCATGGAGGGCGTGGCGTACCGCAGGATCTCGGAATCCGCCGGCGGACCCGCGATCGACCTCCTCAAGCGGAAACTCGACGCAGGCTTGCAGGACTGCCCTGACTACGCGGGTCTAGTCCGGCAGTACTTTGATCTTCTGAACTGGGAGCTGGCAACGTTCCTTGCTACGCGCCATGACATGCAGCTGTCCGGAACCCTCGCCTACCTCAAACCGTTCAGGGCCGGGGAAGCCCCTCATGAGGAAAAGCTGCAAACCGACTACGCCAACTGGCTACGCGGCGGGCAGTTGGCCGGCCGCATCCAAGTCGAGGTCTCCAACGTCGCCACCGGACGGGTCGACATCCAAGTCAGCTTCGGAACCATCCGCTTCTACATCGAAGTCAAGCGCGAACTGACCAACGCGACAGACGCCTCCTTAGAACAGTCATACCTGACCCAAGCGGCCGACTATTCCGGAACCAACGCCACACTCGGGCAGCTACTCGTACTCGACCTAACGAAACACCCAGACGGCGTCCGACACCTCCGCGAGACCACCTGGGTAGCGACACATCGACCAACCGGAAGCAGCGTCGACCGCTACGTCGTAGTCGGTGTCGTCATCGGTAACCGGGACACACCGCGGTCCTATTCTCGCTGACGGCTGCTAGTACCGGTGAGTCAAGCACGAGTTCGACCGCCTGAGCGTCGAGCCGGGGCCGGCCTCTCTACCCGAGCCTGTGCCTTGTCCTTCTCTACCATTTCGAGGTGACGATGCGCCCATCCGTCGGATCCGGGTTCTGGTCTTCGCCTGAGGCATGGCAGTACCGATCGTTCGTGCGCCGCCGGCGTGTCAGGCGGATCGACGTGGACGGGGAGCCGGAGGGTAAAGGTGAGCGGGGTCGTCGGGCGGTCTGGAGGTTCCAGCGGCAGGTGGCCGCACAACAGCGAGCTGCAGGACGTCGAGCCATGACCGGCCCAGTCGCGTTGGAACTACGGTTCGTCTCAACGCGGCCGACGCCCCCCACGATTCATCGGATGGCGAAGTGGGCACTCGATGTCCTTGAGCAGCCCGGCCCTACCGCCGCTCTGAGCGCTGATAGCCGGCCGCTCCTGTATCGCAACGACCGTCAGGTCAAGCTGCTGCATGTCTCTCTAGACCAGGCATGGCCGGGAGAAGGGCACCCACCCGGCCCCGAGGGCGCAAAGACGATTATCTACGCGCAGCCCCTGCGAGACGCCGTGGAGGACCTGCGGGTGTCCCGTGAGTTATCAAGCGTCGGACAGCCATACGGCAGAGACTGGGGCGTGCTCGGAGAGGACGAGGAAGACGACTACCCGCGCATCCACCTGGGTGCGGAGTGGGATACGGAGATACCGCGACCGACCGGCGATCCTGCCCGGGACCGGTTCAGCGCGTCCCTGCTGGCATGGAATACCTACCAGAACCTTGAGCTGACTCAAAGGCGGTTGCTAAACGCGATGGATCGACTGGTGGATGGTGCGATTTCATCAGCCCCCCACCAAATCTCGGAGTCGGGCATTCGCGCCGGCGGCGGGGTCCGGCGTTGGCCCGAGCTGATTGATATGGTCGAGCAGCACGAGACCCAGCGGTGGCAGGACCTGCTGTCGTTCCCATTAACGCTGCCGTTACCAGGTCTTCCAAAAAGCAGCGCCGACCGGCGGACCTTCCGCGATGCGTTGTACGAGAGCATGGAGGCGCTTCGGGGCAGGTGGCCGGTGCTGCAAAACCTCGTCGTCCCCATCAAAGTCACAATGTTGGTGGTGCCTCCGCCGCAGGGGAAGGACCTCGACAACCTCGCCCTCGACGTGCTCCCAGCAGTCCACGAGGTGCTCCGTCCTCATGTTGAGCCATGGCACTTCACCCCCGGACTCCTAGACGAGGGCGACTCCGCCGACACGCAGATGAAGCGGGAGCGCGATCAGGCCTTCAAGCGACTGAAGTCGCTCAACACCCAGAGCGTCACTGCTTACCAAGTGATCGAGCTGAAGCGTCGTCCGGAACACCCCCCACAAGGGCTTTTGAGGCTGACCCTGGGGCTCGGCGACGGGTACGACCACCGCACCCAAAGCCTGTGGCAGCGCACCGACACACGCTTATGGCGCAAGCTTCACCGGCTCTGACGGACGACCAATGCGGTGAGTACGGGTCATTCAGACAAGGTGAGCTGACCCGCGTCTGTCGGCTGCATGTATGGACGCGACGGCACCTCCGGCGGCGCAGACGACGTCGTTGCGATCGCCGACGCGGGCAGATGCCCCGCCAGCCCGTTGATAACCACGCGGAAACGGTGAAGGCGTTTGTCGACCTGTCCCAGGCCGCCCGCTGTATCAGCGAGGGATTCCTGTGGATCGCTGCCGTGGTTGGCGATCAGCCTCTGCGTGGCGTGGGCCCAGGCCAGTACGTCCGGCTGCTCAGCGGCGACGGCCAGGTCGTACAGCTCGGCGGCGTACGCGCGCGCGATGCGGAAGGCCCTCAGGTCCAGGGCGAGGGTGGCGAGTAGTCCGGACAGGTGCGCGGCAGCCATGTAGAGCCGAGCCCGTTGCGGTGGGTGTTGCATGGCGGCCATCAGCTCGTCGACGCACCCCCTCAGCGGACGCAGACGGGCGACCAGCGCGCAAGGCGCGAAGCGCTCGATGTCAATGATCGCCCGCTGGATCTCGAGTTCCAAGTGCGTCAGCCGGGCGTCATCGTCTGTGCTGCCTATCAGGGCCGACCGGCGTGCGGTGATGCATTCCTCGGGATCCCCCAGCACCTCACTACTGGCCGCCGAGGTGTCGGCTTGGGCGCGTTGACGGTGCAGGTCCAGCTCGATGATGCGGTCGTACTCGGCAGTCAATACGCCGCCCGTTCGAAGGATCGTGTCGCAGCGGTTCCAGAACGTCCGCTCGGGTTGCTGCCGGCTGGTTTCGATGCTGGCGATGGAGCTGCGGGCATACCACACGAGAGGTGCGAGGCCGTGCTGCGTGAGTCCGGCCGCCTTGCGTAGGTGCGCGAGGCGACGGCCGAGCGCTCGGCGCGCAGCACTGATCTCATCGCTGTCGCCCATCGGCCACCACCCCCCGGGTTGAGCGCTGACGATGCGCAGTCACCGCAGCGACTGGCTGTGACACGCGTCGGACCGGCAGCCGGCATTTCATGTGGCGAGGTCGCACCACTAGATGTCCCCGAACCTGGTCAAGACGTCGGGTGTTGGAGTTGGTGTCGGGATGTGCCGACATTGTTGGTGCGCGGTGCTGCGGGCGTGTCGGCTGCCGGGAGTTCTACGGTGCCCGCATGCCCTCCGCCCCCAAGAATTCACCGCTGGTCTTCAACACAAGCGGATGGCGGCCGGACTGTTGATCACCGATTCGCAGGATCGGATTCTGCTGGTTCAGCCGGCGTACCAAACGGATTGGGAAATTCCGGAGGCAGTGTCGAGGCCAGCGAATCGCCGTGGCAGGCGGCGATGCGGAGTGCCCCGAAGAGCTCGGCGTAAGCCTGACGCCGGGTCGGCTGCTCGTCGTGGACTGGGCGCCGGCACATGTTGGCCGCACCGACGGTGTGATGCTGCGCCGACACAAGACGCACCCGGAGGCAGGGAGTCAACGCGGACAGCATGCTCGGCGTACACACCCCGCACGCCCTCCTGGCAACGGGATCAGCGGTTAAAGATCATCCAATCTCGACGCGGTATTTGGCTTTCAGACCTGCCGAGGGCTCCGCAGGGTTGAACTACGAGTTGCACACCCTGTACTGGCCTGACAGCGCTCGGAGTCGAAGTATTCATCGGCCGCTCACTGAATCCCTATCACCGCGCCCAGCTCTCTCGTGACGGCCGCCCGAGCTTCGCGCCGGGTTGAACCCAAGGCTGCTCGCCACGAAGCTTCAGCTGCGGGAAGTCGTGGGTCACAGGTCTTCAACGCTGAGGTCGGAGGTCCACTCTGTCACCGCTACAAGGTTCTGCCGCGATTGCCATTCAGTCAGCCGGCGCTTCTGGCAACTTGGTCGACGCATCAGTAACAGTCGTCGCCAACTGATCGGCGGTGATCTTAGCGCCTCGAAGGTCGCTTCCGATCAAAAGAGCTCCCGCAAGCGTGGCGTTTGTAAAGTTCGCGTTTCGGAGATCCGACTGCTCCAGCCGTGCGCCAGTGAGATTAGCAGACTCGAAGTTGCCACCCCTCAGGTCAATACGAGAGAAGAACACAAACGATAAATCGGAGTAACAGAATACGCTGCCTTGCATGTTAGCGCTGAAAGCCGCAGAGCTTGAGAGGTCGGTGGCCCAGAACCAAGAATTGGCATAGTCTCCGGAAGAGAAAGCCGCCCCTCCGAGATCCAGATAAGACAAGGAGATAGGACCCCCGACTCTTCCAAGCGTAGCCAACGCGACGCCAGTATCCTGGGCTACGTGCCTAGGATTGAAGCTGCCGGCGCTAACTCTAGGGATCACCCGAACAGAGCGAACGTCACGTCGCGGCGCATGGATCGAGATAAACGAGTTCAGAATCGCCCGAACAGCAGCGGCCCTCGACGGCGCGTCATTAGCAATTTGCTCGAGTGCCAAGATTCCACCAACCCGAACATCCAGGCTGTCCGAACCAAGGTGTTCCACCCCGCGAGAATAGCGTTCGTTTACTTGCCCTTGCTCAGACAGTCGGATTTCGTCGCGGGCCGCCGCGACCGAATCCGCCGCAACCTTGACAGACCGGCCAGTGTAGATGACACCGACACCGCTGACCAGCAATGCCCCAATAGCTGCACCCGCTACTGCCATTTGTCCCCAGTCCGGCCTTCTGCCAGCATTCCGCCTTGAACGGGAGCCATTTTGACGCCGAATCCAGCCGGGTATAGGGGCCTCACGGGAGGCACGAAAGCCCCTCTTCCTAGTACCTTGCACCTCAATTGGACCTTTCTTGCGAGTTGCCACGGGCATTTGGCGGCCTGAGATTTGACGGCCAGTGACGGGCAAGGCTGGACCCCCTCGGCGACGACAGCGCAGCTTGTCTTCGTACCGGACGGCTCACCGTGACGGTCACTGCTGTCGGATTGTCGGCACACCCGATTACCGACGACACCGTGCGGCCGGCCATTCAACGCCGAGTCTCGAAGGGATGAGGTCAGGCGGTGAAACGGTGGCAACCAACGAGCTGCGGCAGCTTCCATCGAAAGTGAGGCCTCGTTGTCGGCGGCGGGGCCAGCAGACCCGTTCCGCCGCCGACAACGCTATCTATTTATGATCTTGGGGCTTGGTTTGGTGGCTCCTGAGCATGCGTACGGTGGTGCTCAGCTTGATCGGCGCATCGTCGGGGCCCCTGAGGAAGGGGTGGATGTAGACGGGGCGGCGCAGCGATCGGCCGGGGCCGTGGGCTTGGTTACGCCAGTGGCCGGAGACCCAGAACCGGCTGGTCTGGGAGCGTTCTTGGCTGCCTGGCGTCGGTTGCCCGTCTGAGCCTGAGGGGGTGCGGTGGCCGCGGATGCGCACGATGCGCAGCTCGGGTACGGGTCGGTTGGTGCGGGCGTAGGTCTTGGCGACGGCTTTGTCGACTCGCGTCGTGGTGACTTCTGCCGTTTGCTGGGCGATCAGCAGCCACGTCGCGACCAGCGCTGCCGCCGGATGGTCGCCGGGTATCACGTGCTGTTCGGAGAGGTGGGTTGCGCTCGCCGGTGCGAGCGAACCGACCTGTTCGCGTAGCCGTTGCAGCGGTTTGCCGTGCAGTCCGCCGCCGACGCTGCGGTAGAGGACTAATGTCCGGCCGTGGGTGGCGTCGGTCCAGGATGCGGCGGTGAGTTGCCGGTGTGTGACTGGCCGGGGCCAGATGAGTATTCCGTTGGCGGAGGGGATGAGGTCGCGGCTGATGTGTACGTCGGGCAGCTGTCCTGCGGCGTGTTCAGCCAGGTCCGTGAAGTCGTTGTCGATCCAGTACAGGTGTGATCGCTCGAGACCAGCGGCTATCTGCTGGCGTGTGTCGGTGATTCCGAGCGTGGCGGGCAGGTTGTCGGTGCCTCGGTAGAAACGGGTGAGCCGGTCACGGACCTTGGGTAGTTCTGCGGCGGTGATGGTGGTTGCAGGCCAGGTGGTCGTCGTGATGAGCGTGCGGCCGGGGAGTCGGGCGTTGAGGAATGCGAGGTGAAGTTCCTCGATTCGCTGTCGCGCATGTTGGTGAGTGAGGCCGAGTTCCCGTATCGCGCGGTCGATGACCTTGTCGTTGCGGCCCTCGTCGATGTGGGTTTGGCAGGCCGCGCAGGCCGCCCAGGAGTCGCCGAAGTCTTGGACCAGCCCTGTGGTGGGGCCGATGGCGATGGCGGTGACCTCGCCGCCATGCAGCGTCCAGATGGGGTATGGGTCGCCGCAGAAGTCGCAGCTGCGGCGCACGGCGTCGAGTTGGCTGACCGGTATGGGCGCTGGTTCGTGTCCGTCGGTGGCGAGGTGGGTCGGGTGTATGTAGGTGGGGGGCATGCCGAGGGTGTTCAGCGGTGAGAGGCAGGTCTGGCAGGCCATCTCTTCGTGCGGGGCGGTCATGCCGTGGCCTCGCCGGTCGGCTGGTGCTGGTCGCGCAGGCGCGGTCCGCGACGGTGCTGCACGGGCGGCATGGTCATGCCTGGTTGGTAGATCGCGTGGCGGTTCCGGCCGGTTCGTTTGGCGTGGTACATGGCGATGTCGGCGCGGTGCAGGGCCACTTCGGTGAAGGGGTCTCCTGTGTCGACGAGTGCCAGGCCAACGCTGGCGGTGATGGTGACCGTGGCGGGGTTGCTGTTTGCGGGAAGCGCGATGGGCTGGGTGACGATGGTGGCGATGGTGTCGGCGATGCGGCCCAGGTCGTCGGTGCGGGCCGGCAGGAGTGCGGCGTATTCGTCGCCGGCGAGCCGCGCGGCGGCGCCCCCGTGAAGAGCGGCGATGTCGGTGATGCGGTCGGCGACTTGGATGAGGAGGTCGTCTCCTCGGCCGTGGCCGTGGGTGTCGTTGACGCGCTTGAAGTCGTCGAGGTCAATCAGGGCGACGATCATCGGGCCGGTTTCGGCGAGCGTGGCGTGTGCGGCTTGCAGGCCAGCGCGGTTGAGCATGCCGGTGAGCGGGTCGTGGAGCATCGACCAGGTGGCGTGGGCGAGTTGGGTGCGGAGGCTGCGGATCGTCGGCCAGGCGGTGAGCCTGCCCAGGGCGAGCGCCACCACCGCGGTGGCGATCATGATCAGTGGTAGGGACACTGGGTTCCTCCTTTGCAGGAGAACCCGGGACGCGATCGTTTCCAGGCGGCGCGTCCCGGGTCCGAATACGACGACGGCCCGCCTTAGGCGGGCCGGGTTTGCGGGTTCGTGCCGCTCGGGCTCACGGCATCGGTGATGATGACGACCTCCCCGAGGAGGCGCCATCGGGGCGGTTCAGTCAGCAATGCTCGTGATGGCGTGCCTGCGAGTTGGTTGCCGCCGTTGGCGCGCCATGCGACGTCCAGCAACCAGGGGTTTGGTGTCAGCGGCGCACCGGGTGCGCGGCCTGGTCGGCGCGGAGTCTGGCGGGTAGGTCGGCTGGTATCTCGGCGTAGGGCGCGACGACTACAAGCACCTCGGCCGGATCGAGAAGCGTCTCGATCCGGCCGAGGTGGATGGTGTCGGGCTGGTATTGGGGTTCGGTGACCGGGTCCCAGGTGAAGTCGACGACGGTCGCGACATACGTGCGGTGGGGATTCCAGCCGATCTGGACGGTGTACCGCTCGAACCCGGGCTTGGGTGTGAGGGTGTACAGGCTCATCAGTGCCTTTCGTGGGTTGCTGTCTATGCTGGCGCGCCCTGTGACCGAAGCAGGTCCTGCTGTGGTGGGCCGCTTGGCTGTGCCGGGCTGCGGGTTGCGTCGTCGTGGCTCACTCCCCCGTCGTGGCGACGCTGGCGGGCACCGGCGGGGACTGGTCCACGGCAGCCGCGGATGGAGCAGCGTCTGTCGCTGCGCCCTGCCCGGAGGGCGAGTGCCGATGCCGCCGGCAGGTACGCCGATGCTCATTCCGGGAGGTGGCGGGAGCGTTCCTCCGCCACTTCGATGATCTTGTCGCGTCGCGCGGCGGGCATGTCGACGAGCAGGTCGACGTAGTGCTGCTCCTGGGCGGTGAGCGGTTCGGCGAACGCCGACTTGTAGGCCAGGCGCGCCGCCTCGTGTGTGGCCTCGATCGGGCCACTGTGGTCGTAGGCGGAGCAGACCTCGCGAAGTTGCGCGGCTGCCGTGAGCGGGTCTCGGGACAGCGTGGTGTCGTAGAGGCGGAAGTTCGCCGGAAGGTTGGCGGCGGTGATCGCGGTGATCAGACAGAGGGTGGCTTGGACGTTGTAGGCGAATGCTCCGGTGCGGATGGGCGTTTCCCCGCGGGCGCGCAGGGCGGCGCGTTCGGCGTGCCAACGCAGTCGGGCTTCTTCGGCGATTCGGGCTAGGGACAGCAGGATGCTGCGAATGGGATCCACGGTGGTTACTCCTGTTCGGTAGAGGTCTTCGGGCTTGGGATGGATGGGTTGGGGTGGGTGCTGGCCGCCTGTTCGAAGACGGAGGGCGGCAGACCGGAGTGCAAGGCCTGCAGGAGCAGGACGGCGAGCTGGTAGTCGGGGTCGACCTGCAGGGCGCGCTCGGCAGCCATGACGGCCAGAACACCGTCACCGCAGCGCCATGCGGTGAGCGCGAGTACGGTCGCGGGCGCCGGCACGAGCGGCTCGTCGGCGCGGCGGGTGACCTCGGCCCAGAAGGTGACGTGCTGGTCGTGCGGTTGTGTGAGGTCAACGGCGAGGTCCCGCACCGGCCTGTGCGTCATCAGCACGGTCAGCCAGGCCACCTCACCGTCGGTGAGGCGTGTGCCGTCGTCGTGCTGCCGCAGCGCACCGCGGACCGCATGGACGCCGGCCTCGTACACCGCACTGCTGCCGGTGGTTTTCACGGCCGCCATGCGGGCCGTCGCCTCGCTCGTGGCGTGTCGGATGCCGTCACGGGTGCTGTCGACGGCGGTGAATCGGCTGGCTACTGCCGCCCGGTCCGGTCTTGCGACGAGCCCGGCGACCGTCGCGTGCACGGCGACGAGTGAGGTGGTGGGGTCGAAGGGGGTGCCCTCTGGTGGACAGCAGACAGGATCGTCGCAGGTGAGGCTGAAGATGCGGTTCTCGGTGACCCGCAACAGTTCTCGCACGGCCAGCCCGGTGGCGGTGAACTCGTCGCCGACGACACGCAGTGCCGGGTCGATGTGTTCCTGGGCGCCGTAGCCGACGATCACAAGGTCGGTGATCGGCTGCTGCCGCTGCACGACAGGGACGAGGTGACCGGTGAGGTCACGCAGATGATGCGCGGGGGATCCGAGGGTCGGCAGGTCACCTCGGGCGGCGAACACGATCCGCCGGTCTCGGCAGGCAATCACGACGATGCTGCCGTCGCTGGGATGGAAGCCGATGAGGTACGGCACTGCGGTCGCCAGGTCGGCTGAGGATCGGACCGTCAGTTTGTTTTCGGGAAACGACACGTTGATCTCCTGTCAGAGTGGGTCCGCTAGAGGAGTGGAAAGCCGGTGCGACGGCGTAGTTGTGGCTAGCGGCACGCCCTCCGCCGGTCCGCGGGCAGGTGCCAACCGAAGGCGGTTCGTGGGCGGCAGGCCCGCTGACAGCTACTCCGGGACGCAGAGATGCGGCGGCGGACGGTCAGTCGCTGTCCGGGTCCAGGTAGAAGTCGATGCCGTGGCCCTCGACGCTGGAGGTCACCGTGACCAGGTTGTGGTCGATTCCGGCCAGTGCCCGGGTCAGGTCTGCGCGCACGAGGGCTTCGGCTGCGGTGGTGGCGTCGGCGGGAGTGGCGTGTCCGCGTAGCCACATCTCGTACTCGTGCTGCCACGGCATCCGCCAGCCGTCCTGATCGGCGGTGGCGTTCTCGGGGATGGTCCAGCCGTACGCGGTCCACGGCCGCGCCTCATCCGGGTTGATCGTGGTGACCGCGCGCATCCGGTGTCGTGCCGCGTCGCAGGCATCGTCGGAGGTGCCGTCGCCGACCGGCAACGTGAGGTCGGCGATCACCGTGACGTGGTGTGCTTGAGGCAGGGGGTCGAGCCCGAGGTCGACGAGGAACTGGTTGACCCGCTGTGCGGCGTGCTGATAGTTGCCGCCGAACTCGTCGTCGACCAGGGCGCGGATCGAGCGGGCCCGGATGCTGCGACGCAGGTCGGCGAGGGCCTGTAGGGCTCTGTCACGCGCCGCCGTCGCAGCGGCGAACCCGTCGACGGCGGTCAGCATTACCGCGCCGACCAGGGGTCCTACATCGGTGTCCACGTCATCCGGTAGGGCCTCGTCAGGGCTGTCGACGGATTGCCATGTCAGCCTGCTCAGCGTGATACCGGCCTCGGCCAGCGCCCGCAGATGCGCGTCCATTGTTGTGCGGGTGGCGTCGTGCGCGTCCGTCTCCCGGACCGCTGTGGCCCAGGTCTGGAGCATGACCTGCACGGTGATGCGGTACGGCTGCGGCCCAGGTTCGTCGTCGGCTTCGGGTGCAGGTGCCACGTCGATGACGTGTTGGGGGTAGACCGCAATCGCCGGCTGTAGCAGTCGCAGGTCGTCCGGTACACCCCAGCGCGCTTGCTCGCGGGCCTCGTCATCGTTGGTGTGCGAACGCGTGTACGACAACTGCGCCCCGGCGGAGATGGTCCACCGTTGCGGCAGCGGGTCCAAGCCCCAGGTCGCGAGGGCATCCTCGCATCCGGGCCGGCAGATCAACCTGCTGCGCAGCGCGTCGATGAGGGCGCAACGGGCCGCGACGGCCAGAGCCGCCCGCTGCTCGATGGCAGCCGCCGTTTCGGCATGCAGAGCACTGGCCCAATCCGCTGGGCTCCCGCGGGTCATCGCTGCACCGCTCGGCCGCCGGTGTGAGCCAAGGATCCGCCCGTGACCAACCTGGCGCACGCGGCCACCCGAGCGGTGGCCATGTAGTGGTTCGGGTGCACTCCGGTGTGTTCGCCCACAGCTGCGAAGGCGCAGCGGAGAAGGTCGAGTGGAGTGGGGTGACGGAGGTCTGGTGGGACGTCACCGTCTCTCAGGTGTCGGCCGGGACGACGCATGTTGCCCTCCTTAGGACAGCAAGAAGGCGGCCACCGGTTGGTGACCGCCTAAAGGGAAGGTGGGGCCGCGCCCTCGTCGCGAGGGCGAAGAGCGCGGGATCGGTACGTGCTAGATCCGAGGCTGGCGGCGGCGGCCGACCATGACTGGTGGGGAGCGATGCCGTCGCGCGAGGCGTCAGATCAAAGGCACATGGAAAGTAAGGAGAGCCCTCAAGCTAGCCCGTCCGGGAGCGCCGTCGACGAGGCTGTCAGGTTCGGCCTCCTGGCAGAACCTGACAGCCCAGCGACGTCGACCTTGTGTCGGGTCTGCCGGCTGCAGCAGGACCCGCCGGAACTGAAGTCCGCTGGATAATCTCGGCAGCGGCGGTCAAGCCCTATCCGGCGTCGGTCTTGCCAGGCCCGATACTCCTGGACCTGGCAAGACTCTCAGGGCTGGCGGAGGACCAGCACGTCCTCGTGCGCCACCAAGTGCACGGGGATGCCGTCGTCGCGGCTGCGGCGGACCGCCATCATCCCGAACATGCTGGCCCGGTGCACGACCTGCCCGTCACGGACGGCGGCGAGCATCGCCGCCGTCCGCTCCACCGGGACCAGCCCGGCTGACCGTGCGGCGGCGAGCAGCTCGCCGGGCAGATCGATCAGGTCATCGCGTTGGCGGCGTACCGGCCGGGAGGTAATAACCACGGTCCCTCCGGGACGCAACAGCTGGTAGCTGGCGGACAAGATGGAGGCGAAACCGTCAAGTAGGCGGGACCACCCCGCATAGGCGAGGTTGCCACGCTCCCGGTCCCCATACAGGTGGTCCCGCTTGCGTACCCCGGTCCGCGTCGTCTGGACCAGGCCATGCGTCCCGCGCCCATACGGCGGCGAGGTAAGCACGAGACTCACCTTGCCGACCGCCGACGCGGGCACCAGGTCGAGCAACCCGGTGGCGTCCCCGGTGACCACCGTCGCCGTACCGGCGGCACCCTGCGACGCGGCAAGAGCGACGTTGGCCTCAGCGAGTGCGGTGTAGCGGGGCTCGACGTCGATCCCGACTCCCTGCCGGCCGAGGTGCACGGCTTCCACCAACGTGGTGCCGCACCCGCACATCGGGTCAAACACCACATCCCCCGGCGCCGTGTACGCGCTGATCGCGTACGCGGCCAGGTGAGGCAACATCTTAGCCGGATGGCTGGAAGTCTCCCGGACGTAGCGGCCTCGCCGCTGGTCACGGGCGGGTATCTGGCAGGTCAGCCACACCGAGGTAATCGGCAGGCTCTCAGCCATCGACTCCCCCGCCCTCTATCACGCTGCGGGTCAAAATCAGCACGTCGGTGTGGATCGCCAGTTGCGCCTGCTGGCCACGTCGGGGCAGCCGATCGGCCGCCACGATGTGCTGCAGGTACGCCAGCCCGGCCCGCTTCGCGGCGATGACGACGTCGATCGGCAGGGAGACGTCGCCGTGCGCTAGCACCACCGCCACGCAGCCTCCCGGCACGAGATGAGCGCGGCAGCGGAGGAAAAAGTCGACCGCAGAGGCGTCGGCAAGCGGCCAGCCAGTGACGATCAGCGTCGCCAACTCTCGGCCCCAGCCGACCGGAGGGCGGGCCGCCTGCAGATGACTACGGCGGTGTGCCGCGATGATTGCGCGCGCCAACTGCGGTCCTTCGGCCAGGTCGATGATGAGGTCAAACGGGTGGGTGAGGTTGTGGACCAACCGCACGCCCATCGCATTGGACATGGTCTCCCCCTCGTGAGGGGCGGGGACCGGCCAGACAGTGATCGGCACGGGCGGGTCGCCGGGCACCACGTCCCCCACGGGAATCGGTGCATGGCGATGGTTTCTGTCGGTCATGGGCTCGGTGGCCCCCGAACCGGCGGGCGTACTGACGATCCCCAGTGCGCCGCTGACAGGCCGATCGAACCCACCCCTGACCTGACAGCACCGGTCACCCCGGGCGGTCTGACAGCCAAGTCAAGAGGCCGGCGGATGAGCGCAGTGGCGAACCTGACACGGCCGGTCACGACCTATCCGGGTCTGACAAACGCTCGTCGTGTCAGGTCGCGCTGTCCCAATCGGAGGTCTCGGAGCCTTCGCAGCGGGCGAAGCGCACTCGTCAGGGAGACACCAACATGGCAACGACCACCCGCACGCGGACCGCCAACACGGCGCTAACTACCGCCGAGAAGGCTTTCGAACTGCTGACCTGCGAACCCGCCCCACTGGTGTTCGACGCCCGGCCGGTGCCAGGCCTACCAGACACCACGCTGCCGCTCGACGAGCTACGCAAGCTGCTCATGTTCGAGCGCTATGACAGCGACACCACCGACGAGTTGTGGCGGCAGTTGGCCCACCACGCCCGCGAATGGGGACCGGCCTGGGTCGTCGGCGCGATCGGCGTGGCGTTGCCCGCGCTGACGCACCTCGCGGCGAAGATCAGCCGCGGCCATGCGCGGCACGCCGACGACGTGGACTCCGAAGTCCTAGCCGGATTTTTGCAATCTCTGCGCAAGGCGGATCTCGCCCCACCCCGACTGTGGCTGAGGCTGTGCTGGGCAGCCTGGCGGGCCGGAGCCGCGATCGTTAGAACCCCTAACAGCGAGGAATTGCCGCTGGACCTGTCCACCGGGTCGCGGTCACCAACGATGCCGTACGGGCATCCGGACCTGCTGCTCGGTCGGGCAGCCGCTGCCGGCCTGATCACGACCGAAGCCGCTGAACTGATCAGCGCCACCCGTTTCGGCGACGCGCTGATCGAACACCTGGCTGCCGAGAAGGGCGTGACCGGCCCGGTCCTGCGGATGCGCCGCCGCCGTGCCGAACGCATCGTTGCCTCCGCCGTCACGCGGGGGGACCTATCCGGCCCGATCCCCTCGTACGGCCGCAGCGAGGCCGCCCTGGCGGCCTGAGAACGCCACCCGCTTGGGAACAGGCCGAGTCCATAGGTAGGCGCTGTGACAGATAGAGATCCGTCTCGACGCAATCATTGCAGCTACTCCGGGGGCTGCTCTCGCTACCTGGCCGACCACTCCAGCTGGCCATACTTGCTTCCCGCATCACCATGGCAAGCACGCAGATCGCAGCCAGATCCGTGCATGTAATCTTGCGCCAAATGAGTTGTGGGAGCGTCGGTTCGGTACCTTGGCTGCGGCTATGGAGGTGGCTGGCGGATGACGGTGTCCGGCTTACCCGACGGCAGCTGGTGGGTCGACGACCCGATCGACGAGTTGAGCTCAGACGTGTTCGGGCGCGGCCCCTTCGTGGCTCGCGCGGTCACCCTGCTTGACCAAATCGGCTCCCGGCCGAGCAGCACGGTGGTCGGATTGGTCGGTCCGTGGGGCAGCGGTAAGACCAGCACGATCCGGATGATCGTGGCGGGACTCAGCCCTGATCGGTGGGGCATCACTTGGATCAATCCGTGGGCGTTG
The DNA here is from genome assembly GCF_029626165.1 of Micromonospora sp. WMMD967. NCBI lineage: Bacteria > Bacillati > Actinomycetota > Actinomycetes > Micromonosporales > Micromonosporaceae > Micromonospora > Micromonospora sp. WMMD967. Next base: position 3,822,837 of record NZ_JARUBK010000001.1, on the reverse strand, counting down.
TCCGGTCCCGACGCGGTCGTCACCGAGCTGCTCGGCGCGATCCGCGCCGCAGTGCCCGAGAAAACCACCGCTGGCACCCGGGTCCGGCAACAACTCTCCCGGTACGGCGTTCTTGCCACGCCAGCGCTGTCCATGGTGCCGGTGGTCGGTAGCGCCGCGACTGCGGTGGCCAACGAGGTCTTGCAACGGCTTACCGACCAGGGCACGACCCTTGAGGAACAGGCAGACCAGGTCCGCGAGGCACTGCACGCGCTGGCCCGTCCGACGCTAGTCGTCATCGACGACGTCGACCGGCTACAGCCCGAGCAACTCCTGGCGGTGTTCCGGGCGGTGCGGGTGCTGGGCCGGCTGCCGCACGTGCACTACGTCCTCGCGTACGACCAAGAAACCATCCTCGACGTGCTGTCCACAACACCGATCGCCGATAAGCACGGTGCCCGAGCCGTCGCGTTCCTGGAGAAGATCGTCACGTTACGCCTCGAGCAGCCGCCGGTCCGTCTGGAGCACGCTGAGTCGCTGTTCAACACCGGCTTCGCTGGCGCGCTCGGCCGGGCGTCCGCGTCGCTCAGCGAGGACGCGCAACGCCGCATGGTCGAAGAGCGTGAGGCGCTGCTGCTGCGGGTCCTGACCGAACCGCGCAGCGTGGCCCGGCTGCTCGCCCAGGTCGACATCTACCTGCCAATGGTCGGCGCTGCTGAGGTCGATGTCGTCGACTTCATTGCCCTCACATTCCTGCGAATCACCTATCCACGCCTGTACCAGGCCATCGCAATGCACCGCGGCGCGCTCGTCGACACCACCGACCACGCCGACCTTCGCGCCGAATTCGACGAGGCGGCGCTGGCCCGATTTGACGTCCCGGCGCCGCATATCGGTCGAGTCGCGGATGCCCTGCAACGACTCTTCCCACGTTTGACCGCCGACCCGGCGAGATGGGCAGTTGCTCAGCACCGGCGGCGCGGGCAGCGACGGATCAGCGATCGCGACTACACCGAGCGGTACTTCGCCCTGACTTCCATCACTGGCGAGATTAGCGACAGTACCCTTTTCCAGGCCATTCGAGAGTTAGCAGAGGGACGCCCTGGCAGGGCGGCCGGAGACCTCACCCTGGCGCTGCGACCTGATCTCACTGACGCCCATGCATGCGACCGGACCGCCCGGACACTCCGTCGGACAGCGTCGTTGTCCGCAGAACTGTCCGGCAGCGAGGCAGCCGCGGTGCTCCCGTACGTGTTCGAACAGTTCGGCCACCTTCGCGTTCCTGCGGCGGGCGGGTTCGGGCCTGACGAGGAGGCGACCGTTTGGCTCGCGGCGCTGCTGCAACGGGCCGACGGCGGGCCGCTGCCCGCCACCGTGCCGGGCGATCCTGGTTTACTGCCGTACTTGTTGAAGGCGATCCGGATGGCTGTGCCCGAGCCGGGCGACGCCACCATCGCGCGTTTGGCCGCCCAGCCTCCCGGCTCATCGTGGCTTGCGGACGTCGTCCGGGCCACATACGAAGCGTCGTGGGAGCGGGTCCAGGAGAACACTCGTCTTGGCGACTCCGCTCCCATCGAACCGGTTAGCCTGTATGTCTCCCGGTTGGAGTCGGCGTTTGGCGACGCGGAAGTCGACCGGCGGATCACGGGCGCCGTAGACGGTGGTCTGCCAATCGCGGATTTTGCGGCCCGACTGGTCGACATCGAGGTCGTATTCTCGTCCAGCGGCCCTCATCACACCCGTATAGGTGGGTTCGACGCGACGGCGTTCCTGGGGCGTGTCGGACGCCACCGTGTTTCCGCAGTGCGGGCGCAGTTGGACAGTGCAACGGCGGGCATTCAGCTCGGCGCTCTCGACCGGGCGGACGTGTCGTGGGCGAACCGACGCCGGTTCGCCGCCAGCACCCTCATCGAGGCACTCGACGCTGGCACCACAGAACCGGGAAGACTGCTGCCGACACCGCGCGAGGAGCACCGCCATCCCTTCACCAACCACCGTCCGTCATTGATGAGCGATGGAGGCGGAGCTTTCGACCTGATGTTGCAGGTCGCCGTGCTGCTGCCCGCTGGCGAGGAAACTCCTGCGCGCGCCTACAACGGATGGGGTCCCCCAGTCGAGGCACGTGAAGAAATCCTCCTCGCGGCGATGCAAAGCGCAGCGATCAGCGACTGGCTCAGGACGCGCCGCTCCGACTGGGGGATAGCCGCCGAGCCTTGGGCCATCAGCGACGCGGACGGCCGCTACTACACCACCGCTCAGTCCGGTGCTCGGGCCGCTACGCCTGGCGCGCTTGGCATGCGTCAGGCTTTTCCGGTCAGGGCCGGTGCGCAACTCATCACGGGCCACGTCGCGCAGAGCCCAAACCAGCGGTCGCTGCTGCTAACCGTCGGTATCGGATTTCACCTGGCCGAGCTCGACAATCAGCACCGACCAGCGGAGACGCGGGCCCGTAGCGCGCCCCTCCCTGCAGCATTCACCCTGCATGGCCTGTTCGAGCTCACTGACGCGCTCGTCCGATGTGCGCAGACCGCCAATATGATATGGACACAGCTCGATGCACAGTCGCCCCCACACGAAGCCCCGCTCCTGCACCTATCGCTGACAACCGCCGAAGGGCTCGCTGCGGTCGTCGACCTCAGAAACTATGCGCGGCGCGATACCGCAGGCCGTAATCAGTACTCCAAGGTCTACCGGCATCGCTCCGGGTCCGGTGATATCGCAGCTGCGGTGTTGCGGGACTGGCTAAGTGAGGCTGGGTACCGACAGCACGACCAGGCAATCCTGGACATGTGGGATCCCGCGCCCCAATAGGGCGTTAGTCGACGTGTGCGGGTGGTTCGCTGCCGTGTAGATCGCCTACACGGCCTCGAGTGCGTGCCCATCATGATCCACCGAATACCACCGCCTGGCCCACCGGTACAAGCGCAAAGCCTACGTGAGTGGCTGACTGGTCTTGCCAGGTCGAGACAGGCGCCATGCGAGTTCGATCGGCCTGACAGCCGAGATCTGGGCGGTGCATGTCATCCACGGCATGCCCGCCCGGTGGGGACCCACATCCGGCGAGGCCCACGGTCCGGCACGGCTGGCGCGGCGTACTGACACCGCAACCCTTCGCCCACAGCAAGGGAGGAGCGCCCCCACCGGCCCAATCGAAGCCTCACCTCGGTCCCCACCGCGGCGGCCCGCAGAAGTCCTGTGGAGCGTCGCAATGCATACAGCTCTGTCAGTTCTATCCGACCTCGCCGCCGCCACACCCACGCCGACGCCAGCCCCGCCGCCCAAGAGCATCAACGATGTCATCTCCTCGATCACCGCGTGGATCATGGGCATCATCGCGCTGGTCGCGACGATGTTCCTGGTAATCGGAGGTCTCCGCTACATGGCCGCCGGCGGTGACCCGGCCCAGGTCGAGCAGGCGAAGGGCAACTTCAAGTCCGCCTTGATCGGCTACGCGTTGGCGGTTCTCTCCCCCGTGATCCTGCAGGTGCTGCAGGGCATCATCGGCGGCTGAGGGCAGCGGTCATGGTCGACTGGATGATGAATGGCCTGGTGGAATGGCTCGCCGAGCGGCTGCAAGACCTCCTCGGCGGGCTCCTGGCCTATCTGACGTCGTCGATGTTCCTGTCGCCGGACGTCACTGTCTTGCCGCAGGTGCAGACGATCGCCGAGAAGAGCGCGCTGGTCGTCAACGCCTGCTACGTCCTCGCGCTGCTGACCGCCGGCGTCGTGACGATGACCAGCAGTTCGGTCGAGGTCCGATACGGCGTCAAGGAACTCGTGCCACGCCTCATTGTCGGGTTCATCCTGTCGAACGTCGCGGTCCCGCTCTGCGCCGTCCTCATCGATGTGGCCAACGCGTTGACGGTGGCCATGGTCGGCACGGCGGCGGCGCCGACCACGCGAGCGGTCACGATGGCCCGCACTCACGTGGCCGCCGCCCTCATCGACCCTGCCAACGCCCTCATCGCCCTGGTCATCGGGCTGCTGATCGTCGGGCTGATGTTCGCCCTCGTCACCGGTTGGGTTGTCCGCGTTGCGGTGCTGGTCATCCTGGCCGGGCTCGCCCCGGTCGCGTTGGCCTGCTATTGCCTGCCCTGGACGCAACCCACCGCGGAACTGTGGTGGCGCAGCCTGCTGGGGTGCCTGGGCACGGCCGTGTTGCAGGCCATCGCGTTCTCCACCGGCATCCAACTGCTCACCGATCCGGACGCGAGCATCCCGGTGTTGATCGGCCTGCCGGGCTCGGACGTGTTGAACCTGCTGCTGGTCGCGGTGGTGCTGTGGATGACGGTCAAGATCCCCTCGATGATGGGCCGCTACGCCACGGGCAAGGGGTCGCCGAACGTCGGCGGGATTCTGCTGCGGGCAGTGGTCATCCAGGGCATCACCCGCCGTCTCCCGCTCGGCGGGCTACGACGTACCGCCGTGCGAGGTGGGCGATGACGATCGAGGACAACGTCCCGCGCGCCGTCGTCCCGGCCAACGTCAACGAGCCCGACCGCATCGCGTTCGGGTTGACATTCCGGCAACTGGGCATCATCGGCGGCACGGGCCTCGTCGGACTTGGGGTCTACCGCACGTTCGGGCAACTGCTGCCGCAGGTGGCGTGGATCGTCACCGGGACGGTCATGTTCGCGGTGGCGGTCGTGATGGCGCTCGGCCGCCGTGACGGCCTGCCGCTGGACGTGTGGCTGCGGCACGGGTTAACGCTCAGCCGCAGGCCGCACACGCTCGCCCCGGGTAGGGCTCGGGCCAGCTCGGTCGCGGTCGTGACCGGCCAGCCGAGCCTCCCGGCGCAGCTGCGTTCTCCGGTCACGGCGCTCGGCCCGACCGGAGTCCTGACCAGTGAGGGCAGCGGCAAAGTCCTGATCGCCTGCGGCACGACGAACATCCACCTGCGCACCAGCGGCGAACAGGGCGCGCTGTTGGAAGGGTTTGGTCGGTTCCTCAACAGTCTGACCGGGCCGGCGCAGATCGTCGTGGCCGCGCAGCGGCACGACCTGACCGTCTACGCGCAGGCAACTGCCGACCACGCACCACGCCTGGCGCACCCGGCGTTGCAGGCCGCCGCCGCCGACTACGCCGAGTTCCTGCTAGACCTCGACAGCCAGCGCGATCCGCTGCGCCGCCAGGTCCTCGCCGTTGTCACCGGAGAGTTTGGGGCCGACGCCGCGGTGCGCGCGCTGTCCGGACTCGGTGTCGAAGCCGCAGCTCTGGACGGGCCGGCTGTCGCCTCCGCGCTGGCCGGCGCGGTCGATCCGTTCTCCCCGCCGGTGCCTGGCCCGCGTGCGGTACCCGGCACCCCGATCACCCTGCGGAGCACATCATGAACCTGTTGAAACGGCACAAGACGAGGGACGCGGGCGGGGAGGCGATGCCCTCCCCCGCCGCGTTGACGGTCACGCCGTGGCACGTGCAGGTCGGCGACGGGTATGCCGCCACCTACGCGGTGTGCGGGTATCCGGCCGAGGTCGGCCCAGCCTGGTTGGACCCGCTGCTGTCCTACCCCGCGCGGGTCGACGTCGCGGTGCACCTGGACCCGGTGGTGCCGCAACTGGCCGCGCCGATGCTCAAGCGCCAGCGCGCCCGCCTCGAATCCTCGCTCCGTCTCGATGCTGACCAGGGTCGCCTGGGTGATCCCATGGTGGAGGCGGCGGCAGCGGATGCCGCCGATCTCGCTGAGCGCGTCGCCCGCGGCGCGGCGAAGCTCTTTGAGACCGGTATCTACGTCACCATCCACGCCCGTACCGTCGATGAGCTGCGCGTCGTCACCGCGGGCGTGAAGTCCGCCGCCGCCAGCGTGCTGCTGGACCTGCAACCGGCTACGTTCCGGCACTACCAGGGCTGGATCTCCACGCTGCCGGTCGGCGTGGACCCGCTGCGGATGCGCCGCATCCTCGACACCACCGCCCTCGCGGCGGCGTTTCCCCTCGCCTCGGCGGACCTCGCCGCCCCGGCCCCCGGCGCCGTCGCTGCGCCCGAAGGGCTGCTGTACGGGGTCAACACGACCAGCAACGGGGTCGTGATCTGGAACAGGTGGGCGCAGGACAACCACAACTCGGTCGTCCTGGCCCGCTCCGGCGCGGGTAAGTCGTACTTCGTCAAACTGGAGGTGCTCCGCAACCTCTACCAGGGCACGGTCGTCTCCGTCATCGACCCCGAAGACGAATACTCCCCTCTGGCCGAGCACGTCGGCGGCACCGTCGTACAGCTCGGCCAGCCAGGTGTGCGGGTCAACCCGCTCGATCTGCCCGCCGACAACCGGGCCGACACCCTCACCCGCCGCGGCCTGTACCTGCACACCCTGATCTCGGTCATGCTCGGTGCGGCACCGCCGCCCGCCGAACGCGCCGCCCTGGACCGGGCGATCACCGCCACCTACGCCCGCGCCGGGATCAACGGCGACCCGGGCACCTGGACTAAAACCGCACCGCTGCTGCGGGACCTCGCCGACATGCTCACCGCCGACGACGACCCCGCCGCCGGGCAGCTCGCCGCCCGGCTCGCGCCCTGGACGGTCGGCAACTTCGCCAGCCTGTTCGACGGCCCGACCACGACCGTCCCGCGTGGGCACCTGGTGGTGTGGTCGCTGCGGCACCTGCCCGACGAGCTGCGCACGGTAGGCACGCTGCTGGCGCTCGACTCGATCTGGTCCGGCATCGACACACCCGCTGCCGCCGCCCGCCGGCGACGGCAGCTCGTCGTGGTGGACGAAGCCTGGCTGCTGATGCGCGACGGCGAAGGCAGCCGGTTTCTGTTCCGGATGGCCAAGGCAGCCCGCAAACGGTCCGCCGGCCTGTGCGTGATCACCCAGGACGCGGCCGACGTCCTGTCGACCGACCTTGGCCTCGCTGTGGTGTCCAACGCCGCGACGCAGGTGCTGATGCGCCAGAGCACGCAGTCCATCGACGCGGTGTCCGAGGCGTTCGGCCTGACCGCTGGGGAATCACGGCTGCTGCTGTCGGCACCACGCGGCGAAGGGCTGCTTGTTGCCGGTCGTAGCCGGATCCCGTTCCGCGCGGTGGGGTCGGCGGCCGAGCACAGGCTTGCCGTAACCGGTATCGGGGAGGACGACTGATGACCACGCCGACCTGGCCCGCCGCTATCGGGCACTGGATCATCGCCCGGCCATGGCTCGGCTTCATCGCCGCCGCCGCGATCCTCGCAGCGGTGTTCAGCCACGACCGGCTACTCACCTGGCGGCACCAGCGGCTCGCGGCGGGCGTGCGGTGGCTGACCATCGCCGCACCGCCGGAGGTTAGCGCCGAGGCCGCCGCCGCGTTCTGGACGACGCTCATGGGCGTGCTGACGCCGTCGGTGTGGCGGCGCCGGGTCTACGGGTACCCACACGTCGGGTGGGAGTACACCTGGACCGGCCGGGCCCTGACCATCCGGGTCTGGGTGCCGGGCACGGTGCCGCCCGGCGCGGTCGAAGCCGCCATCCGGGCGGCCTGGCCCGCCGCGACCCTCACCACCGCGGATGCCGCCGCGCCGATCCCGGCCGAGGTGGGCGAGCAGGTGGGCGGGGCGCACTGGCCGCAACACACCGACAGGCTGCCGCTGCGCAGCGAGCACGACACCGACCCGCTGCGGGCGTTGCTTGCCGCCGGGGCCGAGGTCCGATCCCGCGAACACGCGTGCGTGCAGATCCTCGCCCGCCCGGCACCCGCCCGTCGCGTGCGGGCGGCGCGTCGGGCGGCGGCCACCATGAGCAACCACCCGCACGGGCGGCCCGACATGGCGGCGCAGGCTGTGTCGGGTGCGGCGCGGTTGGCCATCGAGCCTCTGCTGTGGCTCGTGGAGGTGTTCATGCCTGGCCCGTCCCGGCCGCGAAGCCCGTCGCGCGCCACAGCGGGGCGGGCAGCCGACCGGGACCCAGTAGCCATCGCCGACGCCCGCACCGTCGTGGACAAGGCCGTGCGGGTGCCGCACTTCGAGATCGCGGTCCGCTTCGCCGTCGCCGCCGACCCCGACCGCCCACCGGTGGACAAGGAGCGGGCCGGACGGGTTCGCGAACGCCTCGTCGGGCTCGGGCACACCATCGCCTCGGCCGCCGCGGCGTACACCGGCCCAAACCGGCTACGCCGGATGAAGATGCCCCACCCGGTGGCCACGATCGCCGGACGGCGACTGCGGCGCGGGTTCCTGGCCACCGTCCCGGAACTCTCGGCCCTGGCCGCGCTGCCGCAAGACCTCGCCGTGCCGGGCCTCGACCGGGCGAGGGCCAAGGCCGTGCCCGCACCCGTGCAGGTTCCCTCCGGCGGGCGGAGCGTGAAGGTGCTGGGCCGCTCACAGATCGGCCACCACAGCATCGGCCTCACTGTCACTGATGCCCGGCAGCACGTGCACGTCGTCGGTAAGACCGGCGTCGGTAAGTCCACGCTGTTGCTGAACATGATCATCGGCGACATCAAGGCCGGGCGCGGGACCGTGGTCATCGACCCACGCGGGGACCTGATCACCGACATCCTCGACCGCTTACCCGCCTCCTACGCCAAGAAGATCGTGATCATCGACCCAGACCAGGAGAACCCCGGCTGCTTCAACCCCCTCGACGACGGCGGCGATCCGCACCTCGCCGTGGACAACCTCGTCGGCATCTTCGCCAAGATCTTTCAAGGCCAGTGGGGACCCCGCATGGACGACACCATGCGCGTCGCCTGCCTCACCCTGATGCGCCACGCGAAACCAACCCTGAGTCTGGTCCCGTCGCTGTTGCAGGACCGGGACTTCCGGGCCCGGTTCACCCACGGGCTCGACGACCCGGACGGCCTCGGCGGGTTCTGGCTCTGGTACGACGGCATCAACGAACAGTTCCGGGGCCAGGTCATCGCACCCGTCCTCGCCCGACTCCGGGCCTTCCTGCTGCGCGACTTCGTCAAGAGCGTGATCGGCAACGCCCACTCGTCGTTCGACATGGGCCGGGTACTCGACGGCGGGGTGCTGCTCTGCCGGCTACCCAAGGGCATCCTCGGCGAGGAGACCAGCCGCATCCTCGGCTCGATGATCGTCGCCCGGGTCTGGCAGGCCGCCATCGCCCGCGCCAACATCCCCGAAAACCAGCGCAAAGACGCCAACCTCTACGTAGATGAATGCCACAACTTCCTCACCCTGCCCGGCAGCGTCGGGGACATGCTGGCCGAGGCACGCGGGTTCCGGCTCGGACTCGTCCTGGCGCACCAAGACCTGGCGCAACTGCCCAACGACATCGCCTCGGCGGTGTCGGCCAACGCGCGCACGAAGCTGTTCTTCAACGTCGACCCCGCCGACGCGCGGGACCTGTCCCGACACACCAAACCCGAGCTGGACGAACACGACCTCGCGCACCTCGACGTTTACACCGCCGCAGGCCGGCTGCTGGTCGGCAACCGCGAGCTACCCGCGTTCACGTTCGTGACCAACCCGCCGGCGCCGCCGGTGGGTGAAGCGACCGCGATCCGGCAGGAGTGCGCCGCCGCCCACAGCCGCACCGGTGATGAGCCGCCGATGCAGCAGCTCGCCCGCACCGCGATGAAGCGGCGCATGACCGACCTCGACCGCTGAACGCTCCGGCTCGCATAGGGGCTCGGCTGGGTGCGGCACCGGGGACTCGTCTGGGGGTGTCCGCGACACGAGACCCCACACGAGTCCCACGCCCCTGGCCTGTCAGGTTCCTGACCTGCCCCAACCCGCCTGACGCCAGAGCCGGAATAGAGATCAACTCATCCAGACTCCCTACGGGACTCTCTCTCCAGGGGTGTATCCACATGCCGCAATCACGATCGGTCAGCCTCCTGACCATCTATCCCCACATCACCAGCCGTGACCGCCGGCTTCTGCAGCTGCTCGACGACCACCAGGTCCTCACCACCGATCAGATCCACCGCATGCTGTTCCTCGCCCGCCGGACCTGTCAGATCCGCCTCGGTGAGCTGGCCGCATTGGGCCTGCTGGACCGGTTCCGGTTCGCCCGCGCCGGGGGTGGTAGCTATCCGTGGCACTGGACGCTCGGCCACCAGGGGCACCGGTTCCAGGCCGCCGCGCACCGCCAGCCCGAACCGACCGTGCGTACCAGCCGTCAGATCGTCGACCGGCTCTCGGCCAACCCGAGTCTGAACCACCTGCTCGCGGCCAACGAATTCTTCGTCCGGCTCACCGCGCGCACGCGCCAGCACCCCGAGGCACGGCTGGACCGGTGGTGGTCCGAGACGATGACCACGAAGCAGTTCCGCACCATCACCGCCGACGGGCACGGCCTGTGGAGCGTCGCCGACGCCACCGTGGGGTTCTTCCTGGAGGCCGACACCGGCACCGAACCCCTCGGCCGGGTGGTGGCCAAACTCGACCGGTACGACCAGCTGATCCGCCGCGGCGGTCCCCGCTACCCGGTGCTGTTCTGGCTCGGCAGCGAACCTCGTGAGGAGCACCTGCACCGGCTCCTACGCGGCCGGATCAGCGGCGTTCCCGTCGCCACCGCGACCCACGCCTGCGACCCGACCGAGGCAGTGTGGTTGCCCGGCGGCGGCACCGGCCGGGTCCGGCTCGCCGAGCTGCCGAGCGACCACGGGCAGCCTGTGGCGGACAACCCCAACTACGACGAGGGCGTCTTCGTGCCCTGACAGACCCTGACACGCCTGCGGCGGTTCCTGTCAGCGCAGCTCACGGCCAGGTCCGAGGTTTCTGACAACGCTGGGGCTGTCAGGCCGCACAGCTACGGTGCAGCTTCACTTCTCTGCTCGCACCGCCGCCCGTCTGGTCCTCCTCGGATCTGCCCGCGCCAGCAGGATCACCCACAGCCCACCCTCGGTCGGCTCTTGATCCACGCCCCGCGCCTCTCACGGCAGCTTCCCCGGTCCAGACGCGCGCTTCGGTGGCACCACCGCGCTTCCCCCACCCCACGCCCTCTGTTTCGCGAAGGGAGCACCCCGTCATGCCCACGCCCACCCCGCTCACCGCTTCGGTGATCACCGTCTGCTTCGCCCCCGGCGAAGACGCCGACTGGTTCGCCGCCTCGGAGAAGGTCAACGATCTTCTGCACGCCAACGGCACCCCCGCCCGCCGCTACCACGTCCGCCACCGCCGCCTCATCGGCTGGCTGACCCGCTTCCTCGGCTACTACCTGCTCGACGCCGCCCGCCGCTTCGGCGCGGTCACCATGGCCGCCGGAGGCCGCAAGGGTCGCCTCGACCTGACCGGCACCGCCGCCAAAGCCTCCCACCACGCCGCGTTGCGCTGGCGTGCCTGGAACACCCACATCGCCGCGACCACCCGTCCGGCCCGTCCCTTCGAGGACTACCTCGCCCAGCACCACGCCGACCCGGCCAAGGTCAGCGTGGCTGAGGCCCGCCGCCGCTTTGAGCAACAGCCACGCGTCCTGGCGATGCTCGCCCTGTCCTTCGACCCGTACGAGCTGTCCGTCTACCAGGCCGGCGAAGCCACCTACGTCGGCCTGCACTGGCGCATCGCGCTGATCGGCGACGGGCTGATCACCACCGACGGCCGCCTACTCACCCCGACCAGCGACTCCGTCGCCGACCGGTTCCGCTTCCTCAACGAGGCATGCGCCTACGTGCGCGGCCTGCGCTCCAGCGCCCGACTGTGCGCCGTCGCCATCGCCTAAGCACCAACCGCCTGAACACCCAAGGCCGGTCGCAGCTCCGCCGCGACCGGCCTTCGCCACGCCCACAACCCAACCGTCTGCGAAGGAGAACCCTCGTGTTCCTGACCGATCCCGCCCTACGGCGCATCGCCGCCGACACCAACGACGTCCTGCCCGAGCACCTGTGGCGCCACGACACCGCCACCCCCGATCCGCTCGGCGACCTCGCCCGGATCCTGCACAAGACCGCCATCGACTTCACCGACAGCACCACCACCCTCGACCAGGCCCTCGCCCGGGTGGGTGTGCTCGCCGAGACGGCACGGCAAAGGTTGGCCGCCCGCGCCGGCCTGCACATCGCCGGCTATCACCAAACTCTCACCGACGCGCTCGTCGCCAGCGAAAGACACAACGTCCTCGGGGCCACGCTCGTCACCTGCTACCACGCCTGGAGCAACCACCGGCCGATCGGCGACGGCGACGAGCGGTACCTGCTCCTGCGGCGCTGCGATCCGTCACGCGGCGTCGCGACCCTGCAGCGGAAGAACCCGCACACGTGGCTGGTGGTGCCCGACGTCGAAGCCGCCACCGCGTTCGATATCCCCTACCCGGATCGTGTCGTCGGCGAGGTCACCAAGGCCGAGCACCGGTGGACACCCACCGCGTACATCCCCCGGCCGCACCACCAGGCCCCGCTCGCCACGGTGTATCAGCTGCCTGCGTGCGGTGACCTCACCACGGCCTGCCGGTCGCTGCTGCGCTGGTGGCACCTGCGCCACTCCGACGCCTGGCGCAACCGCACCCCCGCCCAGCTCACCCCCGCTGAACTCGCCCACCTCACCTGTTAGAGCGGGGGCACCTGATGCTGCCCTCGACACGATCGGCCGACCGCGACGACCGGCCGCACCCTCGACCAACACGCCGCCGACCCCGTCTCCGCCCGCCGCGCGCCTGCCCGAAGCCGCCGCCAATCTGCGGCACCCGCGCGCCGAGCTGCTGCTCGCGGTGGACCGACTGGGCGCCCTACCAACAAACGAAGACGACATGAGCGATTCCATCAGCACGGTCGCCGGCCTGCTAGACACCATTGGGGAGCAGGCCCGTAAGTACCGGTGCGCCCGCAACTGGGTCGACACCTTCATCGGCGACGAGGCTCGGGCCGCGCACGCCGAGGCAAACCCGGGCTGGCCGATGCTGCGGCAACCCCGGCGCCACGGTCATGGTCATTCTGCCGCACACCGACTCCTGCCGCCGGCAGAACCTCGCCGGACACGTCCCCCACATCAAGGGCTTCGCCCGACCGGGAGCGACAACCCGCTGTCGCTGTCCCAAGCCGACGCCGGGATCTACCGCGACCCTACCAAGAACCGCCTGTTCATCCTGCAGGCCGCGGCCGACGAGGCCCTCCCCCGCCAATGACGGGCCGACGCATCACCACCCACCCCACGAGCACCCGTCCGCGCCTGGGCAGCACCCCTCGGCGGCGCACCACGTCACGCGCCTGCCGCCCTGACCGTTGCTCGCGACCCGGCACACCACCGCCCGGCATACCACCGCCCGGCACACCACCGTGCCCGGCGCCCCCACCAGTTCCCACGGAAGGAAACCCTGATGGAACAGCTGTCGCTGACGCCTGCCACGCAGGCCGTCCTCAACGCCCTGACCGACCTCGGTCAGGGCGACGTCAACGAATTGGCCGACAAGTCCGGCAAGGCCCGCTCGACCACCGACAAGGCGATCAAGACCCTGGCCGACGCCGGTGTCATCATCGCGGTGGACCCCGACGCCGACCCGGCCGAGGGCACCCCCGCCCGGTGGACCCTCGCCACGCCGGGCAACGCCGATACATTCTTGCCCTCCGACGCGGCCGGCGAGACCGAGATCGGCGACCCGGACCCCGACGACACGGCAGACCATCCGCGCATGGAGGTAGGCCACCAGCCCACCGATGCGGTCCACGGCAGCGACGCCGAGAACGATCGACCGGACGACGGCAGCGATGCCGCCGTCGACACGCCTGACACCGAGACGGCGGACCAATCAGGCAGCCAGAGCGACAGCGACGACGCGACCGAGTCCGACGGCGCAACCGTGGACGACGCCGACCGTGGCGAGGACGAGCAGGCACCGATCGTCGCGGTCGTGCAGGCCGCGCGCCCTGGTGACCGCAAGGTCATGGCCATCAAGGGCGTCCTGGCCGACTACGGAGACATCGGCGCCACGCTGGAGCTGATCGTGGGCGAGAGCGGTATCAGCCACCCGACCGCCTCTCGGCTGCTGACCGCTATGGAGCAGGCTGACGCCGCTCGCCGGCTGCCCGGCCTGCCGCAGCGGTGGATCGCCGGCCCGACCAAGGCCAGCGAGGTCGACCCGAACCCGGAACCGCCCCGCTGCCCGCTGTGCTACCAGGTCATCCGTGGCCTGGCGACCGCGCCGACTGCCACGGCGGCGGTGCTGCCCTTGATCCGCCCAGACGGCACGCTGCACGTCGTCGCGCCGGACGGCGAAACCCACGTCGTCACCCTGCCCCGTCGCACACCGCCGCGCGCGCCGGGCATCACTGCGAGTGTGGGCCGCGGTGACGCGACCGCCAACGCCGACGGCAGCCAGCCGTTCGGCCGGGGCGAGTTGGAGAAGCTGACCCTCGACGTCCTGGCCGCGAACCCGGGCCGGCCGATGAGTCCACAGGACATCGCCACCGCCATCAGCGGACAGCTCGGCCGCGCGGTCAGCTCCGGGGCCGTCCGCAACAACTGCACCAAGGCCGCCGCCGCCGGCCGGATCCTCCTGGTCTCCGATGCGCCACTGACCTTCACCTACCCGGCCCAGTCGGGCCCGAGCCCCACCGCGAATACCAGCGCGCACCACCCCGGCCTGGACGACAACGACGCCGATCAGTCCTGACCCCCACCATCCCCAACTCATCGCGGGGGCCGAGCGGGTGCGCTCGGCCCCCGCGGGCATATCGAGAAGGAGAACCCCGTGCCCCACGAACTGGAAACGTTCGTCGACGGAACGACCGCCTTCGCCAGCGCACGTCTGTCGGCCTGGCACCAGCTGGGCACCGTCACCCAGGACACGATGAAGGCCGAGGAGATCATGGCCGCCGCCCGGCTCGGCGACTGGGGTGTGCGGACCATCCGCACCGTCGGCATCGACATCGTCGACGGAGTCGAGGTGCAGATCCCCGCGGACGACAAGCGCATGACCGTGCGCCGCAACCCGGTCACCGGCGAGACTGAGTACCTGGGCATCGTCGGCACCGACTACACCGTGGTCCAGAACGAGCAGTGCGCCGAGATGCTCGATCATCTGGTCGATCAGGTGGGCGGAGCCCACTTCGAAACCGCGGGCAGCCTCCGTCGCGGCAAGTCGGTGTTCGTCACGATGAAGCTGCCGACGGCGATGGAAATCGCTGGGGTGGACCGGCTGGATCTCTACCTGATTGGCACAACTTCGCACGACGGCACCGCGGCGCTGCGGGTGGACGCCAGCCCGATCAGGGTCGTGTGCGCGAACACCCAACGTGCCGCGTTCGCCCACTCTGCCGGGCACTACACGTTCCGACACACCTCCAACGTCAACTCCCAGATCAGCCAGGCCCGCGAGGCGCTGGGCCTGATGTGGACGTACATGGAGACGTTCGAGAAGGCAGCCGAGCGAATGCTGCAGACCGAGCTGACCATGCGCGAGTTCGAGAAGGTCGTCGCCGAGGTCTGGCCGGTCAAGGACACCGCGTCCGCGCAGACCCACAACAACGCCAAGCAGCGCCTCGGCACCCTCAAATACCTGATCCGCGAGGCCGACACCCAGAAAGCCATCTCCGGCACCCGGTGGGCCGGCTACCAGGCCATCACCGAGTACCTCGACCACTACCAGCCCGCCAAAAACGAGTTCGCCCGCGCCAACCGGGTGCTCACCGGAAATGTCGGCGAGCTGAAGGTGGCCGCTTTCGACCTGCTGAACGTCTGACCACACCTCGACCCGTCGGGGCAGCGGTCCGCGGATCGCTGCCCCGGCCTGCACGAGACGGACACACCCATGGCACTGCCGGGCATTACCGGGGCGCGGATCAGACCGGACGGGGCCCGCCCATGATCCGCGACATCCGTCACCCCCACGACCTTCGACAGTCGGTGTGCGGCCTGCCTGCTGCCGACGTCCAGCTGCGGGAAACCGAAGACCCGCCGCGCGTCCAATCCACCTGCGAGGACTGCTACACCCTGCTCCCTGAAGCGCAACGACCCGACGACGCCAACCACCCACCCGGCGACCCCACCCTCATCGACACGCTGCGGCGCATCATCGCCAACCAGCAGCACGCCAAGATCGACGGCATCCTCATCGACCTGTGGTCGGCCAGCGTCACCGTCCTCATCTGGGACCAACTCCGCGACGACAAGCGACTACAACTGCTGACCCTGCCGTCACACGAACTGATCCTGCGCTGCATCGCGATCTACACCCGCCTCACCGCGAAGATCGACCACCAGTGACCGGCTTCCGCCTACCTCATTGATTCCACTTCAGGCCGTGTTCTCGATCCCCGCCGCGCAGGCGCTGATCGCGGAGTCGCCTCGCGACACCCGAACCCTCGGACCTGCCAGCGTAGGCCCGCCGCATACGGCCTTGCCCATCTCGACAACCCCAACCCGTGGGCAACC
Organism: Micromonospora sp. WMMD967; assembly: GCF_029626165.1. NCBI lineage: Bacteria > Bacillati > Actinomycetota > Actinomycetes > Micromonosporales > Micromonosporaceae > Micromonospora > Micromonospora sp. WMMD967. The sequence goes on along the minus strand of NZ_JARUBK010000001.1, from coordinate 3,806,616 downwards.
AGCCTCATCGGCCCGACCAACACCGCACTCGACCGGACCTACGCCATGACCACCGACCTGGCCGAGCCCTTGATCGTGGCGCAGATCAGCGTCAACGAACGCTGCCCGCCACGCTATCCATCGACAGGACCCACCGCCTCGACCGCGCCCGACGCAAACACATACCGCAACTGCCGGCCTACGTGCTCACCGCCGAGAGCCCGGCCAGATCCAGGACGACCTGCTCCCCCGACCGCGTGGCACCTCCACCATCCCGCCGTCGAACCCATGCCGGCCTGACACCCCAACCCAACCCGTACGCCTCGGAAGCCGCCCCAACGCCGGCGGCGACCGAGGCGTACGCGCATTCACCCCTTGCGGAGGAACCCGTGACGTACACGCCGGCGTGGGGCAACGTCTGCGACTGCCGCTGCATCGTCCACTACCGCCTGCCGCGCACCGCCTACAACGAGTCGGGCTGTGCCTGCACCATCACCTGCGCCACTCAACCTCTCACGCTGCTGGTCCATCAGCGGGGCCGCGCATTCTTCCTCGACCAGGGCGGCGACCTCTGGCAGGTCCCCGCTATGGCCGTCGGCACCTGGGACTGGGACAACACCACCAAGATCGACACCCGCGCCGACGTCTACGACGCCGGCCTCGTCATCGAGCAACTGCTACGCCAGGCCGCCAACGTCCTCCACACGTCCACCGACTGATCCGACCGCTCAACGTGGGCCGCCTACGAAGGCGGCCCACGCCCTATTCGTGCTTGACGATCAAGGGAGACGTCTATGCCACGCACCGCACTTACCGCAACGCCCGCGAGCACGCCTGCGACCGCCGCTGCCCGATCCACCACGACCAACCACGCTCGACCTACGACAACCCCGACTGCCACTACCTGCCCACCTGCGCCAGCCAACCCATGACCCTGCTCGCCCCACAGATCAACGGCGCAGTGTTCCTCGATGGCGCCAACGCCCTCTGGTACGTGCACAGCTTGGAGCCCCGCCACTGGGACTGGCGCTACGCCACCCCGTCGAGGTGGGCCACCCGCTGTTCGCGGCTAGCACCCTGATCGCCGGTCTCCTCCGCGCAACCCACGCCGCGCTGCCCCCCTTCTCTACGGCCTCTAGAACGCGCGTCGCGGCGTCCAGCCGCGCACCCGAACGCGGACGACCCTCCCTCGCTATCCCGAGAGGTCATCACCATGACAAAGGTCATCATCGGCGTCGTTACCGTCGTCGTCATCGCCTGTTTCGGCTTGCCCCTCCTGCTGCTGTCCTCCGTCACCGGCGGCGGCCCCGGCGGGTGCGCCATCGCCGGCCCACTCGGCCTACGCCCCTCCGGGCAGCCGCCCGGCGCCAGCCGATGGGACGCCGAGCAACTCGACATCGCCGCCACGATCATCGACGTCGGGGTCGCCAAAGGAGTACCTCGCTGGGGCTGGATCGTCGCCGTCGCCACCGCCATGCAGGAATCAGGCCTGCGCAACCTGCCCTACCTCGGCGACCGCAACGACCACGACTCCATCGGCGTCTTCCAGCAACGCCCCAGCCAAGGCTGGGGCACGATCGTGCAACTGACCAAGCCCGCCTACCAGGCCGGCAAGTTCTTCGACAAGCTCCAGACCGTGCCCGGCTGGCAGACGATGCCACTCACCCAGGCCGCTCAGGCCGTACAGGTGTCCGCGTTCCCCAACGCCTACGCCACGTGGACCGACAACGCCCTGCACCTCGTGGAGCAGTTGACCAGTACTCTCACCGACTGCGCCCCCGATGCCCTCGACGCGCTCCCCGCCGGGTTCGCGTTACCCGCCAACACCCCACCGGCCGTAAAGACCGCCATCGGCTGGGCCGTAAACCAGCTCGGCACGCCGTACCACTTCGGCGGATCCTGTACCGACCCGCACTCCGGCGACCCCGATAAACAATGCGACTGCTCCTCGCTCGTGCAATCGGCCTACCGGGCCGCCGGCATCTCCATCCCTCGCGTCACCACCGACCAAATCCACGCCGGAGAATCGGTAGCCGACCCGACGCTCCTGCTACCCGGCGACCTCGTGTTCATCCGCGGCAGCCAGGGGACCATGGCAAGCCCCCGCCACGTCGGTGTGCACATCGGCGATGGGCTCATCATCCAAGCCCCGAGAACCGGTGACATCGTCAAGATCACCGCTTTGAGCAGTTGGATTGATGAGATCGCGGCGATCCGTCGTATAAAGTCCCGATGATGGACGATGAGGCCGAACAACAATTTCTAGCCGGTCGCCACGTAGTAGCCTATTTGGACCTTGCGCCTAGTAAGCCCGCCCGACTCCTTGCCAGTCTGGACCGTCCACGTCTTGCTGGATTGGTCGATGCCGGTGCGGCTGTCTCTGCTCGCCCACACCACCTCCCCGTTGTCGCAGCCATAGAAGCCTACGAGGTCCGGCTTGCTCTCCTGGATGCCCCAGCTGCCACCGTTCCGTAGCCGACACCGTGCGCCGTTGTCGAGATCCAGTCGAATCGGCGACGGGATGCCGCTGTATTCGGCCGGGCCGGTCGGCAGCGCCGCCCCGAACGCGCCCTCCATCCACAGCCGGACCACCTTGCGGCTCATAGGGTCGCTGAGGCACAGCACAGAGTTCCGCCCCGCCTCCACCCAGCAGGCGTCCGCCCTCGCCGCGCTGGGGCTGCAATAGTAGATGTTGCCCCTCTTGGCCGCCGGACTGGCGCTGTTGAAGCTGCAGTCCACCCCACCCGCATCCGCTCCATCCACCACACTCCAGCCTGCGGCCACCTCGCCGTCCGAGGTGACGGGCACCAGGTTCCGAACCGCCGTGCCCGGCTCCAACAGGTTGAGGTATTCCTTGAGCGAGTCAGCCGCATGGTCCAATGCGGGGCCGTGGTTGGTGACCTTGATGTGGCTGCAGTCGGCGGTAAAGGTTGCGACACCCAAATAGAGGGCCAGCGCCGGTGTGAGCCTGTCCTCCAGTAGCCCGCCCAAAGCGTTTCCATCTACCTTCAGCTCCACGTTGGCACTCAGCAGCGCGCTGATGATCCCGCCCGCCCCGCCTCGACCGGCGGCCTTAAGCGTTCGCATCATCGAGTCGTTGGTGATCGTGCAGCTGTCACTCTTCAGGCGGATCTTCTGCCCCATCGGCCACGAGGCCTTCTTCTGAATTTGCAGGTAGCCGTGCTGGCTGTCGACGGGCACAATGCCGTCGCTGCTGAGCGGGATATCGTACAAATGGAAGGGACCGAAAGTACGCTTGACGGTGATGTCGCCCGCGATGGCGGTCACCCCCGCCGCGACCGGCATATAGCCAGGCAGCTTCGCATCGCAGCCCTTCACCAACCCGACGCCATCCTTGTGTTGCCCCAAGCAAATCTGGGCATCTGATCCAATCGGCGGAATGAGTTTGCTGCCGACACCCTGGTGCAGCCCTTGCAGCCATCCTGCTACCCCAGTGTTGCCGAAAGGGCTGCCAAGATAGGGAGTATCGAAAGTGATCATCCCGCCGATGCGGTCCATCGCCTTGCCATTTTGAGCGGCGTAGAGCGACGCCAGCCCACCCATCGAGTGCCCGACCAAAATGATCTTGCGGTCGCCACCGCTTTTTTTGGCATAAGCATCAGAGACGGCAACGATGTAGTCAGCCAGGCAGCCCGCTACTATCTTGTCGGCTGCCCACGTCGTGCTATTGCTGCCGTAGTCGAAGTAAAAGGGCTGGATACGCTTTCCGGTCCGCTCCGCCAGCGCCTTCCCGGTGCCCTCCAGTCCCTTGCCATTGGAGGTCCAGCCGTGGACGAAGATGACAGGCCGCCGGCCCGCGGCCTGGCTAGCGGTCGCATTGGTCGAGCTGCTGCTGCAGCCGGCGGCCTGTGCAGCGGTGGACGAGATGGTCAACGTGGATGCGGTCAGCAGCAGCGCGGTCAGCGCAATACGGAGCTTCATGCGCTCGGCCTTCCATCTACCAGCTTCCACTCTTTCCCGAGGTATAGCAGCGTGAAAGTCCAGTTGGGGCTCATCTCGGCGGGCGGGGTAGCCACCGAGCCCTGGACCTCTGCCGTTTGACCGTCGAGGTATGTGAAGGTGGCGAGATCGAAGCTAATTGAGCCCAACGAGGCCAACTGCTTGGCAGCAGCCGGTTGCAGCGCCTGACCGGATGGCAGTGCCAGCGCGGCCCGCAACCCTGTCTCCGTGCCGGAGGTCAACTGCTCGGACAGCTTCGCTGCGCGGGAACTACTGAGAGGGCTGGCGCTAGGCTCACCAGCTTCGCTACTCGGGGCTGCGGTTGGCGCGCCCGCCGTCACCTCGCCATTTCCCAGGACGCTCCGTCCCAGCACGGCCAGCCCCACCAGTAGCACCACTGCCGCTAACAGGATCCATCCCAATCGCCCTTTGTGTCCGGTTGACACCGCGCCTCCCAGGTTGACCTGCTCCCGATAAGACTGATCAGAATTTGCGCTAGCAAAAGCCGCGTTGTGGCTGCAGAGATCACGGCAATGAAGCTGGAGGGGTCGGCTTCAGCCGCGGCCCCCGCAGCGACTGCTGGTAGCCATGCATGTGCATCATGGTCTATTCGGTCGATGTGGCGGAGCGCAGGAAGCCGCTCGCTAAAGTGCGACGCAAGTCTCCTTCTACGCCGACGGTAGCGCGCTGCCTGTAGGCGGGTATCAGCTCAATGGTCCACGGCTCAGCCTGGGTGCAGCTCTAGACTGATTGTCGGCGGTTGCAGATGTCCGTTTGTATGAATTGCGTGCAGGAACTCACGGGCCGGCAGACGTGCGTAGCCGATCAGTGGGAGAGCGGCCACCAGCCGATGGCTCGGGAGTGTCACCTTCCCGACACCCCTGATTCTCGTTTCCGATCAACTGGCTGGCCTGACCTGCCCCTTCACTTCGTTGACGGCGACATACCGAACAGCATCGGCGACGCGACGGGTGGCGTTCTGCGAATATTCGGCGTGCGACAGATACCCTGATCACCCCAACTCGTTGGCCAAGGTGATCATGGTGAGCTCTCGGGCGGTCGCAGTCGTGGTTACATCGCTGCTGACGATCGCAGTTGGTGTTATGACGGAATACCTCGGCGACGACCCAGGCGCGACCGCCCTCGCCACGTTCGGTGCGCTCGCCATTGCCGTAGCCGCGTCCGCTGTCATCCTCGACCGAAAGCAACGGCAGAGCGCGACGCCAGCACCAGGCCGGGCAGGCCGCAACACCTCGCTGAAGGTTCCGCCCGGCTCTGGAAACATGGTTGGCAGTTCAGGAACGCAGACTGTCGCGTTAGGTGGGTCTAGCATCGGCGTGTCCAGCCGACACGTGGCTGTAATCGTCGGCGCCTTTATCGCTGGGTTTATAGGAGTAGCTGCAATTGCAGCTGCGGCAATCTTCGTGGTCGCCAAAGGTGGCAGCAGGGATGACGTAATTCCGACCGCCAGCATCAGCTCGGCACCCCCGGTGCTGGCGGTGGTTCGCGCGGACGCTCGGCCCGAGCACTTGATTGGTGAAGAATTCGACGACGTATTTCCCTACTTCCTTCCACAGCGACCCGCTGAGGTGGGCGCGCCTCCTGAGGCCGCGTGTAAGGAACGGAAGGACTGGGCGTGGAGGAAGGGCGGCGCCGATTATAAGGCCACGTGGGCGGAACTCACGCTGGAGAACACCCGACCCTCCCAAGTGAGCGTTCGTGACTTCCAGATCGAGATCGTGTCTCGGGTTCCACTGCCGGACGGCATGGTGGCGATCTGCACCACTGGCGGCGTTGACGCAATCCGTGACGTCGGCCTCAACGTGAGGCTTGACGAGGAGAACCCGCAAGTCATGTACCGGGAGGTGCCGGAGGGGCCATATAAGTCGTTGCCCGGCTGGGAGCTAAATCCTGGGGATCAGGAATCCTTCTCTTTGTATGCCACGCTCAGCGAGCCTGTCCTAGTGCAGTGGCGCCTAGTCGCGATCGTAATCTCCGGCGGAGCGACTAAGGAACTCATAGTCGACGACAACGGTCAGCCGTTCCGGACTGCGGGTCGCGGCGCTCCGACCTGTGTCGTCGCGGGAGAAGACGACGTCGGAGAGCCAACGGACTGGTCGTGTCAGCCCGGTACGGGCGACTGACTTCGCCAACCGGTGCGGGCCTAGGGGAGAACCTTGGCCGTAGCCCATTAGGCCGACAGCGCCTCGCCCGCGATCACAGCGATCCGCAAAGCGTGGGTTCTGGGCTAACAATTGCTCTCCCGAGTCGACGATAGCCACGGATTCACTCCTCCCCGCGCGCCGACATCGGCTAAACGCGACGTTGGCACCCGTGTCCTGTCATCAAGGAGGTCACATGCGGCACTGTCCCCGCTTCTTCGAAGCGCTGGCCAACGAGAGTGCAGGCGACCGCAGTGCCGGTAACGAGGAACGAGCCGAGCGGCAGGATGGGTCCGACCGCCCGGCGGCCTCTGCAGGGAAGGCCGAGGCCGATCGCGGCGGTATTCGCTTGACGGCAAGGTCGATGAAGGCGAGCAGAACCCTGCCGGCTGCCCACTACGCGAAGGCGGCCTGGCGGAGACGGTTAGTTCTCGTCCAGGCTGTTACGCAGCTGTCTAGCGAGTGCGATGGTGTCTTCGTGCGGTTCGGCGTCGAGGTCGGCGAGGGCTTTGGTCAGGGCGCGCAGCAGGGTTCGGATGCCGCTGGCATCGCCGAGGGCATGTCGGGCGTTCATCGCCATGGCATAGAGGGCTTCGTTGTAGCGGTCGAGTCCGATGGCCTTGTCGAGCAGGTCAGATGCTGCCTCCGGGTTGCTGTCCAGCAAGTCGTCGGCGAGCATTAGATGGGCTTCGGTACCCCACCGGCGGACCGTCTCGCGGTGGGGCTGCAGCCACTCGTAGTCCTGGCCTTCCGCGAGCGGTGCGGTGTAGAGGCGGCAGGCGGCGGTGAGGAGTTCGCGGCGGCGTGGTTCGGTGGCGATGGTGGCGCTGCGCATCAGGTCGCGCAGTGTCCACACGTCGACGTCCACGGTTGCCGGGTCGAGCAAGTACCGTCCGGCGGACTTGATGACGTAGGCGTTCTTCGTCTCAGCGGTGCCGGCCCGGCCGAGGACATGCCGCAGGTTCGAGGCGTTGGTGTGGACGCGTTGATCGGCTTGACTGATGCGGGCATCGGGTTCGAGGTATTCGCCGATGTCGCGGGTGGCGGCGCCGTCGGGGTGCACCGCGAGGTAGACCGCCAGTTCCAGGGCTTTGGCTCGCAGTGGCCGGCCTTCCGCGGTTATGCCTTCGATACGCGGTCTGCCGAGCACGCGCAACCGCGCCCGTCCCGACTCAGTGTCGTCCGTGGACGTGGCGGCGGTCGCAGCGACCGGGTGCGTGCCGGCGGGCTTGATCTCAGTGCGGCTGGCGTGCAGGGGCACGATCGTGACCGGCATGGTCGGTGAGGTGATGGCGGGCGGTTCGCCGGTCTGCGCCTCGCGCAGCGTGGTCAGGATTTGGATGGCGGCGGCCGGTTCGAGTACGGGCAGCCGCGTTGGCACTGGTTCTGCGGGCTGCCCGGAGATGAGCGTGGTATGTCCGTCTGGGGTGACCTCGATTGTGTGACCGTGGGCCCATTCGCCCAGTAGCAGCGCGGACACGTGCAAACCCTCGCCCAGGGCGAGGGCGACCTTGGTGCGCATGCGGGCACTGGCGGGTGGGGTCTCGGTAATGAGCATGACGGGCGGTAGCGCTTCCTCGTCGGGCGCTGTCCGTCGCAACTCGTCCAGGTCGGTCAAGGAGTGTTCGTCGAGGATGCGGCTGCGGTGCAGCAGCCGAGACTCGATCATGGTGAGCGCGTCGTTGATGCTGTCGGTTACGTGCAGGCGCGGCCATGGGCTGAGGGTCACCGCGTCCGGGCCGAGCAGCGTGGTCAGGGTGGTGGCGTCGATGACGGCCTCGCTGCGGGCGTCGGGATGCTGTGGGCTGCCGGAGGCCAGCACGGCGACGAGGGCAGCGCGGGCGGCAGCGTGTGCGCCGTCTCCGACGATTCCGGATCCGCCGCCTGGCAGTAGCCCGAGTTCGGGTGCGAGAGCGGGCGGCTGGCCGTCGTCGCTGCTCGTATCCGATGCCTCGGGGTTACGGGCAGCCACGGCGCGGCGGACCTGGGCCACGGTCGGGGGCAGATCGGTGGGCGGATCATCGTCAGGCTCGACCTTGTATCGACGGCGGCGTTGGAGCCAGAGCATCGCGGCGGCGGCGCTGATCGCGGCGGCGAGCGACCAGGACAGCCAACCGGAGTCCGATAGCCCAACACCCTGGTCGTCGCCCGTGGCCGCCGTAGGACTGTTTGTCGCGGGTGGCGATGTAGCGGGGCTGGGGACCTCCGACGACGCCGCTGGCGACGAAGCGGATCCGCTTGGGGCTGCGGACCGCGTGGTGGTGGGAGTGGCAGCCGATGGCTGGGGCGCGGGTGGCGGTACGGCGGGATCGGGCGGGTCCGGTGCGACGCTCGGCGTTGCGGGTGGAATCGCGGGCCGGCCTGACCGGGGAGTGGGGGGCGTTGCGGGTGTGGCGGCTTGTGGTGGGCGGGCGTCGGTAGGTAGGCGCAGTTCCCAGCCGGGGTAGATGAGGTCGCAGTCGCGCAGGACACCGCCGACGGGAAAGTGGCGGTGCTTGTTCAGGCGGCAGACCTCCGGCCACCGACTCGCGTCGCCGAGCCACTCCTTTGCAATCTTGGACAGGCTGTCGTGTCGCTCAACGGTGTAGAGGTATCGCTGCTCGCCAACATGGATGATGGCGGGTCCACGGGCTGCGGCTTGCCGGGGAACATCGGCGTGTTCGGTCGCGGTGGCGGGCGTAGACGGCCGGTCCGCGTGCCCCGCCGCGTTGAGGGGGCCGGCGGGGGTGACGGCTAGCGCGGCGGTGCCGGCCAGACCGAACACGAGCCGGTGCAACGGGGTCGGCAGCCTGAGTATGGGGATACGCCAGCGGGTCACCGCCGCGAGGATCTCGGCGAGCAGGAGCAGGGTGAACACGCCCCACAGCAACCACATCGCCCAGAACGCCGCGCCGATGAGGAAGTCCGGGGTGAACCGCCCGCTGGAGCGCGCGAACCAGTCGGGGATCTGCGACCAGGCCGGCAGTCGGCGTAGCGGGTTCCCACCCGCAGCCCAGAGCAGCGCCGGAATGGTGACCAGGAAGAGGCCGGCACCGATGACGCCGCGAACGGCCCCTCTGAGGGACGGCCTCGTGCGGCGCGGCCGTGCTTCTGATGGAGTGCGGACGGTGGCTCGTGCACCATACTCGGCGAGTTTGTCGTCTCTGCCCCGGCGCGTCTGCGGCACCCGTCCCCCTGCCGTTGATCCTCGATCTTCCAAATACACGAGGGTGAGTGTCTTGGGCTATCCCATCGGGAGAGATTCTCACCATCCGCGTACAGCGAGTCACTTTCTGCGGATCGTGGTTGACATCCGGCTGCCCTCAGGGACGAGACTGCCCCTCATGCCAAGCGGGGGCACTGTGTTGTCGATCGACTTAAGTTCGTCGGCCATCGCGGCCACTGCCAGCCGGCAAGGCCTGAAGATCCCCATCCTCATCGACGGTCGCCCCGTCATGCCGCCTGGCGTCGTTATCGGGCCCGCAGGGGAAATCTACGTCGGTCTCGACACCACGACCGCGATGTCCTTGCCGGTAGACCACCGGTTCATCGATAACCCGACGGACCTCCTCGGCCGGCCCATCACCGCCGCCGACGAAGCGCAACCCGACCCGGTGGATCTACTCGCCACCGTGCTGCGGCACGTCACCCATCACGCTGCTGTCCACGTCAACGGGCCGATCACCGCGCTCACCGTGACCATTCCGCCGAGCTGGGGACCACGCCGCTGCGGACACGTCAGCGAGGCAGCCGCCCGCGCGGGATTTCCTCCTCCCGCCCTGGTCACCGCTCCCGCCGCCCTCGCCGCCTACGCCACGATGCTCGGCGTAACCATGTCGGACGGCTCCTGCGTGCTGGTATGCCAGGCAGACCGCGAACCGGCAACCCTGACCGTCCTGCAGACCGCCGTTGACGGCTTCCGCGAACTGGCGACACAGCAGATCAGCCTTGCTCATGGCCTCAACCAGCTCATCGCCCAACACGTCGTCCAGGCGGCCACCGCAGACTCCGACCCGCTCCAAGCGACGATCACTGCGGCTGGTAGCAACGAGGCAGACGTCGAACGTGTCCTCCTGGAATCTGTCCGCACCGCCCGGCAGCTACTCACGACCCAAGACCAAGCCCCTGTCCTGCTGCCCGCACCACGCCAACCGACCGTCATCACCCGCGACGACGTCACCGCCGCTGTACAGCCCCTCCTCTACCAGATCCCCGGCGCAGTTGGCGGAATCCTCGACGCGGCCGACATCGACACAACGCACCTCGCGCAGGTGGTCCTCAGACCAGCCCCGGGCGTAGCCGCGCTGGCCGAAACGCTCGCCGCTGCCACCGGTATAACCCCCACGCTCATCGACCACACTCACGCCCTCGCCGACGGGGCGCTCTCCCTCACCACCGTCCAAGAAGCAGGCGCGGCGGCCAACGCGCGGCTACCCCGCGTGCGTCTACGTGTCAGCGACCTCACCGGTGCGCTACTGCTCGGTGCCTGTTCCCTGATCCTGCTCCTGCAAGCTGTTCTCACCGCTTACATCTCCACCTACAGCACCTGGGTCGTCGGCGTCCGCACCTCACTACCGCAACTCGGCACCGCCGGCGCCCTCGTCATGCTCACCGCGCTTGCCGTGGCGCACCTCGCCCCGACCACCCTGCTCGCCGGAACACCCACCGCATCAACACCCGAACCCACCACAGGCAGCCTCATTCGACGCGGCTACCTCACCACTGTCGTCGGCGGCATCATCACCGCAGCGCTCTATGGCCTCGCCACCGGCACCGCCGTCGAATACGACTACACCCCCTACCTCAAATGGACCCTCGGCGCTGCCCTGCCCCTCGCAGCCTGCGCCGCCCTCATCGCCGCCACCGCGCCCCGCATCCCCGCCGACGCACTACCCGCGTGGCTCGTCATGACTCGCCCCGCCGTCACCCACGCGATCACCGCCACCGCCGGCATCTACCTCATGCGCGCCGCGCTCACCCTCTCCACACCCATCTCCACGAACACCATCGCCCCCATCGCCGGCAGCATCGGCGCAGCCCTTGTCGGCATCGCCACCGCCCTCACCATCAGCCGCAGCCGCACGATCCGCGCTATCACCGCACCCGGCCTCGCCGTCGGCTACGCCCTCGTCTTCACCGCCGACACCACCAGCGCCCTCATCGTCGGCTATCTCATCGCCCTCACCTGGTGGGGCATCCGACTCACCGCACACACCCTGCGGCTTGCCTTCCCCCAGCCAGGAACAGCGCTGCGCCGCCTCGCTGATCGGACAGGCGGCTGAGGGATCGCGAACCCACTCGGGCCACTACCACCGCACCTACATCGCGGATGACACCGACGCGAATCGCATCGACCATCTGCGCAGCTTCCTACCTCACCGCGCCGCGGCATCGAAGCCAGCAGCCCACCGGTTCAACAAACGACTAGATAAGCCCTGACCCACTCGTCGATGAGAGGCAGGCGAAGCGGCCACGGTCACAGGATGCAATTCATAGTTCAAGGATGAGTGCCGGTTGAGTGAAATGCTCAACCGGCACTCATCCTTTCGTCAATTCCAAGCCAGCGGAATTCTGGTATCAGGCTCGGCCAGCGTGATCGCTGGCCGAGCCTGAGCCGAACGCACCGAGCGGCTGATGTCGCGGAATTTCGAGCCAGCCGGCCCTTCAGGCACACAGGACCAGAACCCGGTCAGCCTGCTGATCTCAAAGTCCTCCAACAACTCGGCCTCCCTGGCAGACGTACGAAACGTCGCTGCTAAGCACCACTGCCGGGGCGAACGCGGTCACCACACCTCACCGAAAGGCCACAACATGCGAACCCTCCAAGACTTCCGATCCCTCACCCATGTCGAGCGGGCCACGCGGATGCGTCCTACCGCTTGCTCGTCAAACTTCTACGCACCTCAGCCTCGCGTGTCCCTCCGCAATGCCGCACCACTTCTCGGCGAAGAGTCGGCAGGAAAGCGCAAGACACCGATGTCGAGCCTCGCAATTCAAGACGATTATTTTCGCCCAGACAAGCCGCGATGCCCGCAGCACCTCGTCATTACTGCAATCAACGAGAGGCTTGACACCCTAAGAACAAGAGGGGTGGATGAACATTCACAGTCGATGAAATCCGCGACCCGGCACAGCAGCCACAGCGACCCCCGCCACCAATCCCCGCGGGATCCTGAAAGGACATATCAGCCATGCCCGCCCCACCCCCACACCGCCTCCGATCCCGCCCCGCCAGGTGGCCGGCAACCTGCCGGCCGCGTCACGGGACACCGACTGCCCGACTGCACCAACACGCTGGGCCGGCGATGAACGGCCCCGCCGCCTCGGAATGGCGGCCAGACCCTCTCCTGACCATCGACGACGTCGCCTCCTGGCTGGGCAAGCCCAAGAACACCCTCTACGCCTGGCACAGCCGCGGCAAGGGACCCCGCGCCATCCGCGTCGGCAACACCCTGCGCTACCGGCGCAGCGAAGTCGAACGCTGGCTCGACGACCACACTGACGCGGAGCGATGACTCATGGCCCGACCCGAACTGCCCATCGGCACCTGGGGCAACATCCGCACCCAGAAACTCGGACCCAACCGCTTCCGCGCTCGAGCGCGGTTCCGCGACTACGACGGCAAGACCCGCGACATCGAGGCCACCGGCACCACCGGCCCGGCCGCCGAACGAGCGCTCAAGGTCAAACTCCGAGACCGCACCACCCCCAACGACGACGAGATCACCCGGGAGACCCGCGTCAGCACACTCGCCGACCTGTGGATCGAAGAGATCACCACCGAGGAACGGATCGCACCACAAACCATCCAGCGATACGAGACCAGCACTCGCAACGCGATCCTGCCCGCCCTGGGCAACCTCCGAATCAGAGAAGCCAGCGTCGGGCGCCTGGATCGGTTCCTGCGGGACATCGCGAAGGATCGCCCCTCGGCAGCCAAAGGCGCGAAGGTCGTCCTAAGCCAGATGTTCGCCCTAGCGGTGCGCCACGGCGCGATCCCCACCAACCCGGTACGCGACACTGGCCGGCTCCGCAAACCCCGGCGCGCTGTCGTCGCCCTCACTGACGAGAATCTCCAGGCCGTCCGGACGGCTATCCGCGACTGGCAGCGACCAGTCCCTGGGAAGCCCGGACCACGGCACAGCGGCGACCTGGCGGACGTCGTCGACCTGATGCTCGCTACCGGCGCCCGCATCGGCGAGATCCTCGCCCTGCGATGGGAGGACCTCGACCTCGCCGCCGGACGCCCCACCCTGACGATCTGCGGCACGCTCGTCTTCGTCAAGGGCCAGGGCTTCTTCCGCCAACCCTGGACCAAGAGCGACGCCGGCTGGCGGATGGTCGTCCTTCCCCGGTTCGCCGTCGGCATGATCATGGCCCGCAAGCTCGTCGCCGCCGACAACCCCCACGACGCGATCTTCGCCTCCCGACGCGGCACCTGGCTCTCGCCCAACAACGTCCGCCGTCAGTGGCGTGAAGCTCGCGCCGACACCGACCTCGCCTGGGTCACTCCCCACACCTTCCGCAAGACCGTCGCCACCCTCATCAAGGAAGAGACCGACACGAAAAGCGCCGCAGCGCAGCTCGGACACTCCAGCGAGGAGGTCACCGCCACGTACTACATCGCCAAGCCCGCCCAAGCCCCGGACGTCTCGGACATCCTCGAGCGACTCGGCACCGATCACGGCAAGCGACACAGCCCTGCACCCGCGGTACCCAACGATGCCCATGGATGACAAATCTGGTTGCCGACCCCGGTAAAAGGGGGGTTTTCGGGGGGCGGTTCAAAACCCCATAGACAAACTTAAAGCCCTGACCAGCGTTCCCGCTGGTCAGGGCTTTCTGTCTGTCGGGACGGCCGGATTCGAACCGACGACCCCTTGACCCCCAGTAGTCCGGTGGTCCAGCGGCATGCTCAGGCATGTTTGCCCAGGTCGGTGAAAGCATATACCGGCCGAGTAAAGGAGTCCTTGCACCACTCCGGACCGGATGCAACGGCTGTTGAATGCGGCCAATTGGCTCACCGAGGCTGTCCACGACGCCCTGCGTGGCTATCCGACGATGCACACAGGTCAACCCGCCACATCGGCCGTCGTCGCGTCGAAGTCAACCCGCTGGTACATCTCGGCAGCCGAAACAGGGCTCTCGCCCGTCCCGGGCACCGCGCGAATCGCGAGTCGAGTCGAGCGGCGCGCGTCCACCACCGAGCTCAGAACCAATCCGTGGCCGTCTCGCCATCCGGCTCCAGCCCAAACCGGCGAATTCGCTGCCAGCCGGGGTCGTCGGGGTACGCATCGACCAAGATCGCCAGGCAATTCCTGTCTCCGGCGTCCGTCCCGCGCCGCGCCAATCTTTCCGCCTCTTGAGCCTGGCCGCTGTTGCCACGAACCACGACGAGGCTCCCAAAAGCGGACACGTCTCCGGCGCACGCTGCACGCTCAGCAAAAGCCTCCGCCTCCTCGCGGTTGCCCTTGTCTTCGCACGCTTCGGCCAACAGCACGAGGTCACGCGGGTCCGCCCCGCGCCCGGCAGATTCTGCTTCGGACACACGCCGCCGAAGACTCCGCTCCAGCTTGTCCGCACCACCACTCCGCTGTTGGATGTCCCCCAACGGCCGACGAGCGAAGACCTGGACGCAATTCATAGCCTCCGCGCGGAGCTCTGCTGCCTCACGCGCGTCACCGGCTTCGGAGCGAAGGCGTGCTAGCTGCCTGAGCGGTCGCGCCCCCTCGAAACCGGCCGTTTCGACCGCTTCACGTAGCCACTGTTCCGCGCGGCCATTATCTCCTTGCGATTCAGCAAGCTGAGCCAGCAATTGCTGAGCCTTAGCGTCGTGCTTACCTGCCGCCAGTATCAGCCACCGTTCAGCTTCATCGACCTCTCCCCGAGCGACGAGAAGGCGGGCAAGCTCAATCTGCGCGTCCGTACCGCCACCAGCCGCCGCTCGCCGGTAGTGCAGTTCGGCTTGTTCGAGGTTTCGGGATCGAGCGTGCATTTCACCAAGCAGAACGAGTGCCCGGACGTTCCCGAGCTCCGCAGCCCGCTCGAACAACATGGCTGCGTGCCGGAGGCGCCACCTGGCTGCCGCCGCGGAGCCAAGCGACATGAGGACTCCGGCGTCGGCGAAGTGATCACAGGCCGCCTGCCAGAACTCCGCCGGCGGGACCTGGAAACACCTGTTAATTTGGCCCCACTGCGCCAGGTAGTCACTCAAGGTGAAACTCGCTCCGCCCTGCGCCCTTTGCCCCGGCTTCTGCCTCCGCCGCGTCACTAGTCCGGATGCCCCACGGCACCTGGCGCCTGCGAAAGCAAGTGCCTGGTCCAACCAGTCGTCGCTGGTCGACTGCCATTCGGAGTTCGACAGATACCCGGGAGCAGCGTGCTCCAGAAAGGACCGGGAGGAGTCCAGGTCATCGACCAACCGACGAAGGTCGATCGTGGCATCGATAACCGCTCGAGCCGCGGAGAGAGCAGCTTCATACCGCTCGACTATGGCCGGCCCAGCCGCTAGGTATTGCGTGATCTCGCCAGACCTTGAGAAGGCAAGGGCTTGCCGCAAGCGCGGGTCGCCGCCTCCCGCGGCGGCGACGGCGTCCAACTCCTCTGGGCTGAACCGCCCGGGGATCGGCAACTCGTTGCCGGCAACGAGGATACGAGCCTGCGCGTACAAATCCGCCTGGTCCGGAGGAGGGGCCATTGTGATCCTGTTGAGGTAGTCCGGCCAGATCGTTCCCACGATGAGCACCGGCGCACGCTCGTGATCACGAAGGAGTTCGCGCAAGTTCGCGGCCACCACCTCGCTCACACTGGGATCGGGTGAAACCAGGTAATGCTGGAGTTCGTTCAACCAGACAACCGTGAACGGGGGTATCCGCGCCAACCCATCAAGCACGGCCTGCGACGGCGACGGCGAGATGGGGTGCCACACCGTCCACCGCGCGGGCAATTGCTGGATCGCCTCCCAGCACGCCCGTGTCTTGCCCGACGAAGACCCACCCACGAGAACGATGAACTCGCTCGTACCATCGCAAGCATGCTGCACGCGCTGACGGAGCTTTTCGTCGTGCGGTCGTAAGAAGTATCGAGGGAGCCCGGGTAGCGCTGCTCCGGCTTCGCCTGGAGCGGTGATGGCTCGGTGAACCTCGAGATCGAAAGGGTCGAGTTCGGTGACCGGCACCAACCGCAGCTCAAGCGTCTCTGATGCAGGCGGAAAGGGATCAACGACAACGGTGTGGTGATAGCTCACCGGACCGGAGTGTCCAATGCTGAGTCCGCCCGTCCCAGTGGCCACTCCGCCATTAATGACGGTCGTGGGCTCTTCAGCTGGGGCGTCGCCTCTCTCCGGCAAGGACTGTCCCACGTCCTCGCCGGGTTGGCGTGGGTACTGGGTGGCTTCTCCCGTCGCGACCTGCCCGCCTGTCACAATACCGACAGTCTGCCCCGACCCATGACCGTGAACACCATTGTTGATGGTGATCCTTGGCTGCAGTGACGCGCTGGTGGACGTCGATTCACGCCGCCCGGCCCGCACCTGGAGCACGAGCGCAGCGACCACGAGGGGGAACGAGAGGATCGCCACCACCCAGCTCAAGCCCTCAATAACAAGCCGTAATGGATCACTCTCACTCGGCAGCCACAACAGAAGGCCGTATCGGAGCAGCGCCCACATCCCCGCTGCCGCAACAACTATCACCAGAGCCGCGACGAGACCTCGACGCCACTGCCTCAAAGTCAACTCCTTCCGCCCTCCCCCGGGCTGGCGGGTTTTAGAGCGCAGCCTAACGCAACCTGTGAGTTGAACTCCGTTCGAGGCAAAGCCGACCTTGCCGTCGGCTATTCACCGTCTGCGCCGGCTGCTCTGCCCGCCGCAATAGCTCGCCCGCACGTTGGGTTGAGCCTCAAGGTTTCCGGACCGCTCGGCTGGCGATGCCCCACCGTTCGAATGACCAGGAGTCGCCTGATCGGCGTCCCTGGCTGTGGAACAGTTTCCGCCGCGGTGTTCGAGTTCAAGTCGGTCCGCCCAAGCCGTAGAATGCGCCGATGCAGATTCGGCGGGTCATCGCTCGCAACTTCCGCGGCATTCGGCACGCCGACTGGTCGCTGCCTCGCCAGCGATTTGTGTGCCTGGTCGGTCCCGGCGACAGCACTAAGACGACCTTGCTCGACGCCATTGCGCTTGTGCTGAGCCCGCGATGGACGGTCCAGTTCACCGACGCTGACTTCCACCGGTGTGACGTCTCCCAGCCCATCGTGCTCCAGCTCCTGATCGGCGATCTCGACGAAACGATGCTGGCCGACAGCGCTTTCGGCCTCGACCTGTGCGGACTTGCCGAGAGTGGGCAGCTGCTGCACGACCCGGTTGACGGCGCGGAAGAGTGCGTCCTGCTGCAGCTGCGCGTGGATGAAGACCTTGAGGCTGAGTGGACTGTCATGCGGCCTGGTTCGACCGAGACCACCCAGCCGCTCACCGCTTCCAAGCGCAAGGCGCTTGGCCTGTTCCGCATCGACGAGCGAGTCGACACCCACCTGCGGTGGGGCCGTGGCTCCGCGCTCACTCGGCTCACGGAGACCTCTGGTGCGAGCCAAGCCGTCACCCTGGCGGGGCGGGCCGCGCGCAACGCCGTCTTCGACGCGTCTCATACCGCCCTGCAGGCAGCGGCCGACACGGTCGCTCTGGCCGCCAGCAGTATCGGCGGTGCTGCTTACACGGGCTTGCGGCCGGGGTGGGACCCGTTGGCGGTCGCGTCGACGAGCGCCCTGCTGCTGCATGAAGGAGCCGTGCCCCTCACGCACGCAGGCCTGGGCACTCGCCGACTGACCAGCATCGCCGTTCAAGAAGGCGCTGCGCTCAATGGGCACGTCATGCTGGTCGACGAGATCGAGCAGGGCCTTGAGCCGCATCGGCTGCTGCACGTATTGCACCGGGTGAAGCAGCGTGCGACTGGCAGCCGTGGACAGGTCATCATCACCACCCACTCACCCTCCGCTGTACAGGCCCTCGAAACGGCCGACATCTGCGTGGTGCGGAGCACCGAAGGCGAGACCACCGTGCGCCAGGTCCCCGACGTCGTCCACGACGCCCAGTCGTCCCTGCGAGCCTGCCCCAGCGCGGTACTGGCCCGCAAAGTCATCGTGGGCGAAGGTAAGACCGAGGTCGGCATGGTCCGCCATCTCCTGCGGGCTTGGGACACCGAACAGATCGACGCCGACCAACCGACACATGCTGCGCTCGGGGTGGCTCTAGCCGACGGAGGCGGCAAGACTGCGCCCGTGCGGGCCAAGGTCTTTCAGGACCTCGGCTTCAGCACGCTGCTGCTCGTGGACAACGACGACTCGAACTTCGACACAGACATCGCCACCGCCACTCACGCGGGCGTCGCCGTGATTCGCTGGCAGGCCGGGCACTCCACGGAGGCCGAGATCACCTCGGCACTCGACATCGACGGACTTTCGGACTTGTTGCAGCTGGCCGCCGAGCTCAGCGGTGAGGACCCGGTCCGCGACGCGGTCGTCGCCAAGCTAGATCGGGTCTCCGCACCGGGCCAGCTGAGCCCTGCCTCATGGCTGGAGGCCGGCCATGCCCTACCGGAGCTGCAGCGAGCCGTTGCCGCAGCGGCCGGGAAGAAGGCATGGTTCAAGCGCGAAGACACCGGTGAACGGCTGGGTGCGTTCGTCCTCGAGCACTGGGACCAGTTCAAGGGCGTCGCGCTGGGACACCACCTGGCAGACCTGCACAGTTTCATTTACGGAGACAGCCATTACCCCCAATGACGAACTGCTCGCCGTCGCCCGCAAGGTCCGCCAGACGATGCCGTGCTCTGTGCAGCTGCCTGCAGGTACTGGCAAAACCCATGTCATCGCCGCCCTCGGCTCTCTAGCAGCCAACGCCGGCGAGAGAGCCCTGGTCCTTACTCACACCAACGCCGGAGTTGACGCGCTTCGACGAAGGATGACCGCCTTCGGTGTCATGCAGAGGCATGTACGCGTGGAGACAATCGCGAGCTGGTCTCACTCCCTGGTGAACCGCTACCCGCAGCTCGCGCAGTTCTCGGCGCCGCAACTGCCGAACTGGTCTGACTCGCTGCGCTACTACACCGGCGCCGAGCTTGTCGTATCCAGCCGCGCTATCCGCCGTGTACTGGCAGCCAGCTACGACTTGGCGATCGTTGACGAGTACCAGGACTGCGGAGCCGACCAGCACGCCCTCATCCGTGCCCTGGGCGAGATCCTGCCGGTGGCTGTCTTCGGCGACCCACTGCAGAGCATTTTCAACTTCGGCGACAACGTGCCGATCACCTGGGAAACGGACGTCGCGTCACGATGGCCGAACACGGCGCTCCCGGCAAAGCCGTGGCGCTGGCTTGGCCACAACGAGGTCCTTGGGGAGTGGCTAATCAAGGTACGTACCGACATCATCACCGGTGCCCCCATCGTCCTCGACGAGTCCGCACCGGTGACCTGGATCGCCGCCGACCCTGCCAACCGGGCACGTGCCTGCTTCGGCCACCGGACCGCAGTCGGGTCTGTGGTGGCCATCGGCGACCTGCCCCACGATGTCGCATCGCAGGCCCGCAATCTTGGTGGTCTCTACACCGTGATGGAGGAAATCGAGGGCAAGGAGATGATGAAGTTCGCCGCCTTCGTCGACAAAGGTGATCCGGCGACCGTCGCCTCCGAGACCGCCAAGTTCGCCAAGACCTGCGCCGCTAAGCTCGCGGACGTCCTCGACACCGCTGTGCTGAAGAAGCTTGCGGCCGGCCAAAGCGTTGCCCACCTGAAACGCCGAGGTGCCCAAGACGCCCTCGTCCGATTGTCTGTGCTGCTCGATGATCCGTCACCCGCACGGGTGCACGAAGCCCTCAACGCCCTCGGTTCCGTGCCGACCACCAAGATCTTTCGTCACGACGCCTGGTACACGATCCTGAACGCCCTGCGAATCGCCACTTCGGGCGCCACCGACGTAGCGGCAGCCGTGACGCAGCTCCGCAACCGCGCACGAGTCACAGGCCGCCGGTCGACGCAACACGTCATCTCACGCCCTGTCCTGATCAAAGGTCTCGAGTACGACCATGCGATCATCCTCGATGCCGATGCCCATCACCCGACCAGCCTCTACGTGGCCCTGACGAGGGCCCGCCGGAGCCTCACCATCATCAGCCGCGAGCCCGTCCTCCGGCCAGACGCCAGGTAACAGACCTGGTGTTTGGACTGCAACCGGGCCAAGCCACCGGATATTTCTTCGCGATCAGCCAGGGTCGCCATTGCACGCACGGCGAAACAACCTGTCCCACCGAGCCAGCAAGATCAAAAGCTGCGACCGGTGAACCCCTGTCCAGCGCTTCCTCCGAACGGATTTGGGTCAGCACGTTGGAGGGCCGGAGCGTCGTGTCGGAGGTCCCCATCAAGGGTGAGACTGGGGAGCGCGTCAGGCAGCAGACTGACACACTGCCCGGCTACGTCTGAACGAACCGCGTCGGCTCCTGCAGGACGGCGGTTGCGCCATCGAGGTCGGCGAGGCGAGACGCCAACGTCGCCAACGCAAGCCGCTCCGGTAGCGCTTCGCTGAACTTGAGTCCGTCGAGAGCCTTCTTGTTGACCTCGGGTAAGCACAGACGCTGGTCTGCGTCGGCTATGAGTTTCCGCCATTCGTCCCGAGTGAGATTCGCCCGCAGGCGGATCTGGCAGTCATCGAAGCGTTGGACAGGGTCGACCACCTCAGTCAACGTGGCCGCCAAGGTCGCGTTCGCACGGAAACCGGCCCAGGTCCACCACCGCAGGTCATCGCCGTGCCGATCACGAAGGATGACGTTGCCACCCGGATGCACCAGCGCGGATCGCTCTTCCCGCTCTTGGGTGAGGCGCTTGGCTGCTCGCTGTGTGAGCTTTACCGGGGGGTCAGCGCCGAGAAGCACCTCGCGCATGGCGCGGCTCAGCTCGAATCCGAGGCCTGCCCAGCCCCCGGTCGTCCAGCGAGCCTTTCCGCCGTTTTCGGCGGGTTCGACGAAGCAGCGGCGGCGCCGCCAGTCGATGTAGGTGACCCGCCAACTTCGCCCGTTGAGTAGCAGTCGACGGTCGCCCTGCACCTCCTCTGTGAGCAGCGCGGGGTCGACGCGGCCCAGTTCGTCGCGGCCTACCAGGACGGTGAACTCGGGTGCTCCGACGAATACTGCTGTCATGCCCATGAAGTGTCGGTGCCCGAAGCGCCGTTCGGCTTCGGGGCCGATGTAAAGCATGTCGCTGTCGCTGTCGAGGTAGCCCTGATCGATCAGATGGCGAATGATCGGGGTGGCGCCGCGGCCGAAGGGGTCGAGACCGTTCCACCACTGCGGCCAGTTCTGATCGCCCACTCGGTGTTCTTGCAGGCAGAGCGCGAGCATCTGTTGGGCGACGATGTGCCGTGGCTCGGGCGGGGCGACGACTGGCTCGACCCATCCGCGGCCCCAGAGCGCCAGCAGGGCCGCTGCCTCCAGTAGGGCGTCGCCGCTGCGGGTGAGAAAGAGGCAGTTGCGGATGCTGCCGGGCCGCCGGCCTGTACGCCCGAGTCGTTGCAGGAATGACGCCACGGTCGAGGGGGCGTCGATCTGAATGACGCGATCAAGGTCACCGACGTCGATTCCCAGTTCGAGTGTGCTGGTCGAAACGATGACGCAGTCACGCGCCTCGGCGAACGCCTCTTCCGAGCGTCTTCTCTCGTCGGCAGACAGCGAGGCGTGTGACAGGAAGGTGGTGATGCCGCGCTCCCGCAGGAGACTCCCGAGCTGTTCTACGGCCTGGCGGGACTCGCAGAAGACCAGCCGTTTCTCACCGGAGTGCAGCCCGGCGAGCACGGTGGCAGCATTTTGCAGGGAGCCGACGAAGTCAAGTTCGATCTCGCCCGGCGGAGGTGTCGCCGCAGTCGCTGTCGCGGCGACCTGCAGGTCAGGAGCGATGACACGTCCGGTCCGAACACCCGCGCCGGAGCCCTGCAGCCAGGTCAGCAGGCGATCCGGATTGCCCACGGTTGCCGAGAGCCCGATCCGCTGAACGGGCCGGCCGATCAGGTGGGTCAGACGTTCCAGGACAGCGAGGAGATGCCAGCCACGGTCGTCGCCGGCAAAGGCGTGCACCTCGTCGACGACAACGGTCTTAAGGCCGGCGAAGAACGCACGATGGTCGACGTTGCGGCTGACCAGCATCGACTCCAGGGATTCCGGTGTGGTCAGAAGTACGTCCGGGCGGGCGGCCAGGATGGCCCGCCGTCGCGACGCGGTGACGTCGCCATGCCAGAGCGCGGCTCGCCGCCCTAGCCAGTCGGCGTAGCGTTCCCAGCGCGGCAGCAGATTGTTGAGTAGGGCTTTGAGCGGGCAGAGGTAGAGCACTGAGGTTCCGGACCAGCCCTCGGCTGCCATCCGGGACAACAGCGGAAACGCTGCCGCTTCGGTTTTGCCCCCAGCGGTCGGGGCGAGGAGGAGCGTGTCCTCGCCAGCCAGAAGCGGCTCCACAGCAGCTTCCTGCAGGGGTCGCAGACCCGGCCATTGCAGGGAATTGACGATGTGGTGCAGCAGGACGGGATGGAGCAGGTCGGCGGCAGTCACACGTCTAGTGTGATGTCGTCGGCGCTTGCGGCGTTGCGTTCCACGTCGGTCATCTCCGCTGCCGACATGGTCGGCGCGTAGTGCTGCCTGGGGTCGAAGTCCGGGAACTGGTCGACGCGGTCGAGGACATCGCCCACCAGCTTCTTCAGGTACAGGCGCGGCACAATGCCGACCTTTCCACCCAGGCCCCCGGCAACGGCACGAGCCAGCTGGTCAAGATACGCGTCGTCGACCAGAGTCCGTATCCGGTCGGGAGCAGTTGATCCGTCGGCGTAGAGGTCCCGAACGCGGGCGCCTAGCTCGACCAGGGACTCGATAGTGAAGCCCGGCAGGCGAATCTGCACGGCCCTGGGGTTGTCGAATCTCGGGTCCGTGGCGAAGTCGACGGCAAGCCGTTGCGCCAGCGGCGCGAGCCGCTGCACACCCTGCTGCCCGTCGTAGAACGCCGGTGTGCCGGTGATGACGAGATGCAGCCCGGGGAAGCGGCCGGAGTGAACCTCGTCGATCAGCTGTCGCAGGGCGTTGAGTGCCTTGTCCCGGACGTCGCCACGGACCCGTTGCAGCGTCTCGACCTCATCGAGAACAAGGACCAATCCCGGATGACCGGCGTCCCGCAGGACGGTGAGTAGCCCCTGAAGGAAGGCCATGGCGCCGAAATGGTCGAGCTCGCCGCGGATCCCGGCGGCTCGTTTCGCCGACGCCGAGACCTGTGGCTGTCCGGCCATCCATGCGGCCAGACCATCGGCGACGACGGTGTCGCCCGAGCTCAACGCCGCCCGGTAACCGCGCAACGCCAGTGCGAAGAGCGAAGAGTGCTTGCTGACCTGGGCGAGCCGCTGTTCGAGGAGCCGATCAACCGCCGCGCCCACGTCTGCCTCCGCAGCGGGATCAGCTTCGAGCGCATCGGCTTCCAGCGTGAACAGCCAGGAGTCAAGAACAGCGCGGAACGCGCTGGGTGGTATCGACGCCGTCCGCATGGACTCGGTGATGCGCCGGTACACGGTCTCCAGCCGGTGCAACGGCGTCTGGGTCTCAGAGATCTGCACCTCGGCCGCAGCAAACCCGCGGCGAAGAGCCCGCTCGGCCAGATGTCGGGTGAAGAATGTCTTGCCGGCGCCGTATTCGCCCCGCACCGCCTTGAACACGGCGCCACCAGACCTGACCGTATCGAGTTCACCGTCAAGAGCGGCAGAGAATCGGTCGAGGCCGACCGCGAGCAGGTCGAGTCCGCTCTCCGGGACGGTCCCACGGCGAAGCGCGTCGATCACCTCGCGTCGGCGCCGCTGGGAGACGTCCAGCGTCACGAGGGCACCTCGAACTGCTCGGTGAGGAGCGTGACGTCGAGCGTGACCGTGCCGGTGGCTGGGTCGGCGGCCAGAACGGCGTACCCCTCGATGTTGAGCAGTTGCTGGACCTGCGTCAGCGCACCCCGAAGCCGGGTCTGTGCCACTCCTAGGGCTTGAGCTGCGAGGGTGGGTGCCAGCCGGTTGGCAGCCGCCCCCACCAAGGCGTCGATGATGCTCGCGATCTGATCGTCGGTGACGATGAGCCGGCCGGTGATCTTCCGCTGTGCCTTGTAGACGGAGCTGGTCACGATGGCACGGCCGAGTGTCACCGCCGGTTGCTCGGTGGCCTGTGGGCCCAGGTCGAACAGGGTCGGGCTGTCCTGTCGGACTCCGCGGCTCTTGGTGGTCGCGGCCTTCTGGGCAGGCGGCTCGGCAGGCCGCCGCGGAGCGGGGACGGAGGTTAGCCACCAGGCGGGTTCCTGCGGCAGCAGCAGTTCCAGGCCGGCCCGGTTACGGGTCTCATCAGGTACGAGGACGACGACCGGGACGACGACCTCTGCTGCGCTCGCTCCCCCGTGGTAGCCGGCTTTCAGGGGTCCGTACCTGAGAGTCTCGTCGACGGCCAGGACGGCTCGGTGGCCGTCGGTGAGGACGCGAGGGCCGCTGACCTCAATCTCGTCGTCCTGGACGGGAGCAGTCGCCGGGCGAGACCGGGCACTGGAAATATCCGGGTACGAACGTTGCGAGCCTTGACGGCGCTCGACAATGTGACCGTGGTCGGAGGTTACGACGACCGTCCGCCCTGCTGCGGCAGCCCGCGCTAGCAGCGGTTCAAGGTGTTTGACAGCGTCAGCGGTCCAAACCGTTCCCGCGGGGTCGCTGCGGTCAAGTGCGTCGTCGATCGTGTTCAGGACAACGGTCACCAGCGACAGCTCGATGTCATCGATGGCACCGCCGACATCCGGGCTGACCGACCAGCCCGCTGCCGTCGTATCCACTGCCTTTTTGTGGAAGAGCCGTGCCGTGATCTTTCCGCCTTTGGCGGTGATCTCGGCGTACCCGTGCTGTTCTTCGGACTGCTGCCCGCGGGTGAGGCGGCCGGTGAGCAACGAGGCACGGCTCACCTCGGTGATTGACGGCAGCGCCGCAAGCGCTGCGGACCTTCGGCGGTTGCCGGCTCCTGGCAGGGCAGCCTCGAGCCAGCCGAGGCGTGTGGTCGCGTCGGACAGGATCTCCGTTGCGACGGCGGTGCTCATGCCGTCGAGGACGAGCAGCAACACGGGGGTCTTCCGGGCGAGCGGAATGACGCAGCCTGGCAGCAGTTGCTCCAGGTACCAGATGGTGCCCGGGTCGGCGGGCACGCCGCGGCCGGCAGGGATTGGCGCTGAGGCGAGCGCCCGGGCGAAGCGACGTTCCTGTGCGCGGCGTCGCTTCTGCGCGGCCGTGACGACGGCGTGGAGTGCGCTTGACAAGCTCGGATCGTCAACGCCGCCGAATGCGTCGTTAATCGCCGCGTCAGCCCACGCCGCGCTGTCGAGGTACTGGCGCACGAGAGCGCCGAGCGCAGCGGCATCCGAGGCGGCGCCGGACGGTGGATCAACGTCCGCGAGCCAGCGGACGAGTCGTACCGCGGCCTCGAAGGGAGCGCGCAGTGGCGTTGTCGCTTCGAGCCGGTGCGTCTGAACTGCTGCCCAGGCGGTCTCGACGGTGTTTGTGTTGTCGACATGGCCGGGTGAAACGATTGCCCGGCGCAGTGCGTCGGCAAGCGCGACAAATCGCGCTCGCAATCCGCTGGCGAGAAGTTCTGAGTAGCGGGCCAGCGGCTCGGCTTGGAGCTGCGTGAGAATTACGTCGGCCCGGTCGAGGGAGCGCGCGACATCGTCGTCGGCGCGCCGATCGTGAATCAGGTCGGACAACAGTGTGTCCGCTGCTTGTCCGAGAGCGGCCAACGCGACCGGCGAAGGGCGGGGATCGCCCCACCGCGGTTCGAGCCGGACCAGAGCAAGTTGGGCCTGATGCGCTGCCGGCGCGTCATATCGGTCAGCGATCAGCAAGCGGAGGACCAGACCGAGCGGTACGACGTCGGCGAGTTCGCCGCGAGACAGTAGTGCACGGATCGGGCCTGCCGCCGAGCCCGCCCGTTGGGCGATCCAGTCAAGCGTGGTGTCGGCGAGCAGGTCTCCGACGCTTCGTCGCAAGGCGCCGAGGGAGGCGACGCTCTGTGCAGAGATCGACCAGCGGAGGACGCCGAGGACGTCGGCGGTATCCGTATCGAAGCCGAGGTGGGTTGCGGCCACGGCGCCGAGCGCGTGGGTGCGGGTGAGTACTCCGGCCGGGGCTGCAGGCCAGCCCGCCTGCGGGGTTGCAGCGACCAACGCGGTGGCCAGCTCTCGGTTGTCCGGTCGGCTGGTCAGGGCAGGGTCGATCCCGGTGGCAGCGAATCGAGTCCGCACTGCCTCCCACGGGTCAGGGCTGCGTAAGCGCTGCCAGATGAAGTGGGCGAGGATACCGGCGCCGAGGTCGCCATCGTCACGGTCGGTGACGACGACGAGCCAGTCGCCGTCTCGGTGGTCACCGAGCAGCTCCCGGGCTGCCAGCGCCGACTCGGCCGCTCGAACCCGCACGGTCTGGCCCTGATGTTGGAGATCGGCGGTGATAGCTCGGTCAGGGACGCCACGGATGCCGATGACGCCGCTGCCGTAGTTCTTGGCGCGGGCCTCGTCAACGATGGCGAGCACCATCGATGCGCTCACCCGCGTTGTGGCCACGGCGACGGTCACGGCAGCACTCGCCACGTCACCTCGACGGTGACGTCGGAGTTGTCGTTCAGGAAGGTTTGCAGCCGGTCCATGATTTCTGTGTTCTCCGCTCCGCCTGCCCGGCTGGAACTCCCGGCCTTGAGGCCCGGCACCACCGGCGGCTTCGGCTTGGGCTCAGGACCCGGCGGGGGCGCGGCGCTTCCCGCCAACCACCTGAAGATCCCGTCCTCGCAGGAGGCAAGCGCCCGTCCGATCGGGACTGGCAACTCGTCCTGCTCCAGAGCGGCGCGCAGGCCGTTGACGACGGCAGCAGCATCCGCGGCGCGGCTTCCCTCGCCGTCCATAGCTGCGCGAAGCGGGTCGAGCCGGTGCCAAGAAAACGCAATGAGCGCCTTTTCAACAGCGTCCGCCGAAGCCAGCGATTTACCCGCGGCAACTGGAGTCGCTCCGCCGAGATCCGCCTTCGCCAACACCTGGACGAGCTTGACGCCGTCCAGATGACGCAGTTGCTGCATCAGCGCGGAACAGGCTTTGGCGGTCCTCAGCCGGCTACCGTCTGAAATCTCCGCACGTCGATACGCCGTCTCGATCGCTCCCACCAACCCTGGCGCTGTCTTCGACAGTTCCGCTGCCTTGGTGACGACCTGCCCGACGAAATCGGCCACAGCGGGCGCGGTGAGATACGCCCCGGCCGTGATGCCGAGCATCGCGCCGGCCACGGTTCGCGCCGCCTCCCAATCACCGGCGGCCGGCAGTTCCTGGGTACGCAGCTCCATCACCGGGTTGAGCGAGCCAGGCTCCGGTGCAACCGGTAGCGCCATCTCTTGTTGGAACCAAGCCCGCTGCCGCAGCGCCGCCCAAGCGATGACAACCAGGTCGGCGACCTCGTCCCGCAGGCCATGGGCGGGCGAGACGTCCCGGATCCAGCGCCGCAGCTCCGCCACGGTCACCGGACCGTCGGCGGGCTTGCCCTGTTCCTGCGCCCGTCGGCCGAGTGCTCGTTCGATCTCCTGACCCCACGGAGTGAACCGATCGTCGCCGAAGAGGTAGTGCATCTCCGTGGCCTTGCCGACGCCGAGCGGCTCCGCGATCCGTCGTACCACGGCGGCATCGGCCTGAAGCTCGACGCGCTTCTCGCTGTCCGCCGCGGTCTGTGCCACGTACCGAGCGACGACTTTGAGGTCGCGGACTTTGACCTCCACATCACCGGGCTCGAACAACGGATGCGCGGGGTAGAGGGCCTTGAATGCCTGGTCGAGCAGGTTGTTGAAGGCCTGACCGAGCGTGGCACCGACCGGATTTGCCGGGGCGAAGCGCCGTTCGAAGGAGAACAGCGTCCGCTCGTGCGACGCGTCTTCGAGGAGGACGCCTGGGCGCGGTGATGCGGCGCCGTATGCCTGCTGCACCGCGTCCTCAAGGCTGCGCCGCAGCGTGTTGCGCTGGGACTCCAGGATCGACCGGGCCAAGGCACGGTCAGCCTCGTTGAGGTGGTCGGCATGGCCTTGCCAGCGTTCGATGCTGCCGTCGAGCAGCCAGTTGAGGATGACCAGACGCCGCAGCTCGCGAACTTTATCATTCGACAGGAATCGCGGCAGCCACACAAGGGTGCGCTCCTGCACGCCCCGCGCCACCATCTCGTCCAGCCGCTGCAGGTCTTCGACGGTGGAGTGGCCCGGGTCGTCGAACGGATGGTCGATGACAATCCGCCAGGTATCAGGCGCAGCGCGGAAATGGTCGTCGGACAGCCAACTGCGGTCGCGGACGTTGCCGAAGAGCACATCGACCTTGCGCTGCGAGCCACGCCAGACGAAGTCGTACGGGTAGGCGCCCTGCAGGTCCTGGGACGCCAGAGTGACGCCGAGACTGTCGCTGACAAGGTCCTTCAACAACTCACGGCGTCGGCCCTCGTTGTCCTCAGCCTTGGCCCGCTCCACAATCGACTCGTAGTCGACGTCGGACAGCTGCACCCGAATCGTCGGGTTGCGGTCATCGCCGTCGAGGTGAATCTCCGGGATATCCCGGGCCCAGGTACGCACCTTGGACAACACCACCGCCGCCTCACCGCCCGGCAGCGGCGACACGATCGACCCGTGGTTGAGCGACGCGAGCCGGGCCGCGGTCAACGCCATCAGGGCCGGCACCCTTGGGGCGACGGCCGACAGCAAGAGAGTCTTGGCCAGACGGTCATCGGTACGGAAGCCGGGCGGAACCTTCTCCGGCTCCTCCCGCAGCGTCCGCTCGTCGATGCTGTGGATACCGAGCAGCAGCGGTCGCAACTTGTCCGTGTACAGCTTGTTGGCCGACCGGAAAAGCGCGGCCGCCTCAGCGTCCAACGCCTGCCCGGTCTGCCCCTGAACGACGAGGTCGAACGAGTCGCCGACCGGAATGATCTGGTCGATGGTCAGGGTCTCGCGCCGGTCGACGAGCATCTGCTGCATCACCTTGAGCGCGGTCCGCTCGCGCTGCATGACGCTGGCCAGGCTACGCAGCGTGGACACCAGGGCCGGCGAGAACGGGTAGGTGAGGCGGAATGCTTTCTCGTCGGACCCGCGATGCCGCTCGTCGGTATTCACGCCATCGAGAAGCACATCCCAGACGGCAGGGCGGCGGTCAATTGTCCCGAAAGCGCCTTCGAGGACCGCGGCAGCCTCAGCGTTCCGGGGCTGCAGGAGACGCCGATTCGCGACGTACGGAAGGTTGTCGTCGCCCAGCGGGATGACTCCGAACCGGCCCTCCTGGTGACGGAAAGCGCGATCCAGCGCGTCCTGCTCTGCACCGCTGGCGCCGGAGTCGGCGAACCAGCGCCGCAGGTCCATCTGCCGGGCCACGAACGAGATGAGCGGGATGGGCCGCCCGCCGATGGACGACTCGACCAGCTTGGTGAGCTTCTGTGACTCCCGGCGGAAAAACTCGCGGTCCTGCACCGAGAACGCCAGCCACAGGACCAGCTCGTCGAGGAACAGCACCACGGCGTCGTAGTTGAGGCTCTTGGCGTGCACCGAGATTGCCGCCAACCCGGTGTCCAGGTCGACGTACTCCGCTTGCTGCGTATACGAGCGGAAGTACGTGTCGACCAGGGCCGACACCAACTTCTGTCGGCTGGGACTCGCAGCCGAAGCCGCGCGCGCCTCGGCGTAACGAACCGCATCCCACTGCCCCTTACCCAGGACAGCAGCCCAGGGGTCGGCCGCGCCGCCGCTCTCGCCGTTTGCATCACCGTTGAGGCCGGCGAAGAACTGCTGGTCACCGAGTTGGGCTCGGTAACGCTCGGCGTCTTCGAGAAGAGCGTCGGACTTGTGTACCGCGGGCAGCGGCGCACCGGGATGGCGTTCGGCGATCTGGCGTATGTACCCCTGAAAGAGGGCTTCCTCCATCGTCCGCGCGCCGAGCAGGTGGAAGGCGAGCGGCAGGATCTTCCGGTCGCCCAGAACCGGATCGTGGCGCGCCACTACGGGCTGAAGCTCAGACTTGGAGCGGGCGGCGGGCTCGTGTTGGAGAAGGGCATGCAGCACCGCCATGAAGTGCGACTTACCCGAACCGAACGAGCCGGTAAGGAAGGAACCACGGCTCGTACCGGAAGTGATGCCCTCGGCCACTAGCCCCATCGCCGTGTCGAATGCCTCGACCAGCGCATCGGTGACGACGTATTCATCGAGCGTGCGCTCGACCGCGCTGTGCCCTACCGAGTCGGTCAGACGCAGAACGTAGTCCTCCGCGCCAGCGCGCTCAGGAATGCTGATGACGTCGCGCAGCGGGGTGTTCACGCCTTCTCCTCAATCTGCATCGTCATGGCTTTCACGACCTCGGTCGGCGTCCTCGACTGGTGGCCGGCGGCCTCCAGGCACCAAGCTGCTCGACGGTCATGCCCACCTGGTGAGCGCGACCGCGCAGCTGCTCTTCCAGGTAGTCCGCCAGGTTGAGCTGGTAGGTGGGGTCGGTCTCGTCGTGCCACTGCCGCACCCAGGGCTGAAGCTCCGCGAGGCCCGCGACCAGGGGAACAAGCTTGTCGTCAGCCCAACCTTCGGCCTCCCGCTCGGCGATGACCGCGTTCAGGGCCAGGGCCTGCTGAGCGTGATCCCAGCCGGCCCAGCCGAGCAACTGGGTTGGGTCGGTCTCGCGACCGGCGTCCGGGTAAAGGATGAATCGTTCCTTGGGAACGTCGAGCTTGCCCCGGTGCTGCCACCACGGCTGCTTGCGGAAGTCCGCGGTCGTGTACTTCGGCGGCACCGGTATCTGGCCGACCTTCTCACCCTTGTCCGCGCGGCGCTGCAGATCCCAGGTATGTTCCCACGCTTCACGCTTGCGAAGTCCAGATTCCTTGAGCCGGTGCGCGGCCAGGAATGGCACGCTTTCCGTTTCCAGCAGCGTGGAGAGTTGCTGGGTGACCGATCGGTCCTTACGACCGTCCCAGAGCTGCAGGACGGGGACGAAGTCGGAGTCGCGGGTCACGGCATCGGCGAGCTGAGCGACCGATCGTACGGTTGGCCGACCTTGCCGGTCGAACCAGTACGATTGTGCCTCCAAGCGGTCGAGCAGCCACCGCCGTAAGGTCCGCTCAACCCGCTTCCCCCACGGCTCGCTGGTCCACCTCCGCTTGTACTCAGGACGCTCAAGCAGGTTGATAAACCTGTTTGACTCAATCAGGTCGAGTCGCCGCTGCACCAGCTCTCGATACTCTTGCGACCAATGTGCGGGTAGCTCAATTAGCGGCTCGGCGGCGTGCCGGGTGAACCATTCAGCAGACTCCCCATCTCGCATCACCCTTCGGGCGAGCGCAATCTCGAATGCGCGTTCTCCGAAGCGGATTCCTGGACTGAGGCCCTCCGGAGACGTCAAATCATCCGCGACAAGCCCATACGAAAGATATACTCGCCAGTCCAACTCCTCCTGGTCAGAGATCATTCGCATGCGCAGCTCGTCGAACTCAGTCTCGGCATCGGATATTGCATCGAGCGATGGTGTGGAATCTTCGGCCGTTAGGGATTCGAAGAGGGTGGCCGCCTTCTGCGCAGCTCCGTCGAGCAAACGAGCCTCCGCCAAGGGCAGACTCGACGGGAGTGGAAAGTCCTTCAGGGTCGTCCCGGTGAACTCGTAGAATCGCTCCCAGTCCGACGAGGTAAATCCTCCGCCCTCACCCCGGATTCCTTTATCGTGGCTGTTCTGCTTTAGCCAGAAGCAGGCCGTCGAGGAGTTCAGCACTCCGAGTAGCGCAAGGTGATCGTCCTCCGTCGCCCCCTCCGGCAACTTGATCACCGGCGCCGACTGCTTGAAGACCTTCCCGCCCCGATCCAGCACGAAATGGTTATGCGTCGCCACAAAGGCAAAGGTGATGGTCAACGGGGTTGAATAACGTGAGGCCACCAATCGGTACCAACTCCACCACGGTGCGCCTGAGTCAGACTTTGTCTCACCGCCAAATCCAATAGTTGAACTCAACGTTGCCCGGAACGGCCACAAGCGGCGTGCCCATCCCTCATTTGGCGTGAGATCCAACAGATGGAAGCTTGAGTCATAGGGGAAGAGTGCATGGACCCCCTCTCGCACATCCCAGTCTCTGACTACGTCTCCCGTGACCACCTTGCGGACCAAGTTGGGGCCGCACGAACGAGTCAGCTCGGCTCGAGTGCTGAAAAAGCAATCATCAGAGCCCGGAAAACTGGCAAATCCGATCTTGCCGGACAATCGCGAGTCAAGCCTTCGTTGCGCTCTCTCAATGTTGAGAAGCAACGCCGAAGCGGCACCTCCGCTAAGACTCCATGGATGGCGCGCCAGCACTTGTCGTGGAAGGCTAGCAATTGAGATGTAGTCGTCTTCGTCGTACTCAAGACGCTCTAGGTTGTTGATAATTGATGTCCAGACCAGGCCTTTGGCTGGATCAGCGGGTTGCCCGGGCTCGCCACGAACACCCAAGACCGCTTTTACAGCGTCTCCGGTGGGCGCCTGGGGTCGTCCGACTAGGATGACCGTTGGGGTGCCATGTCCGGGGATGTAAGCGCCAGATGTGTCGACAACGAGCCTCAGATCATGCTTGACGAGAAATTCCTCGACCAGACGGGATCCGAACTCGCGTTTCATGAAAGAGTTCGACGTGATCTGACCAACCCATCCTGCAGGATGGTCACCAGCGGCCTCCTTGGCCAGTTGGAAAAACCGCTCCATGAAAGGGATCGTCAGCGCGTACGTTCCTTTGCAAGTCGGGTACCGCTCGCGATACGCTGCGCTGAGCTTCTTATCCTTGACCGTAACGTATGGCGGATTTCCAACCACGACATCGTACTTGCCTGGGTCGAGAATTGACCGGAGGACTGCGAGGTCCTCCGTCGCGTAAGCAAACCCATTCAAGCCCGAGTCGTAGTCCTCCATTCCCGGAAGGTCCAGGGCCAGCTGCGGTCGCCCATGCAGCAACGAGTCGCCGGCCGCAAGGTGGAACTCGAATGCGGGTGCCTCTTCGAGGGATGTCAGGCTGGCTGCTTGGACCGCTCCGACCATGAGCCTGAAGCGCGCGATTCCGACGGCGAAGGGATTGAGGTCGACGCCGTGGAGGGCGTCGAGGGCCTTCTGTACCCGCGCCTGCACCTCTAGTCCCGGCGCGGCCGCCGCCCAGCGATCGTTGAGCCGGGCGAAGGCGCCGAGGAGGAAGTGACCCGACCCGCAGGTGGGGTCGATGAGCTTGAAGCCTTCGAGTGGCCGTTCGGCAAGTGCCGGCCCCATCGTCTGGTCGAGGATGAACTCCTCCACGAAGTCCGGCGTCTGGAGCAGCGCGAACGTCTTCTTGGCGTAGTCGGAAAGATCCTGGTAGAGGTCACCGAGGAACCGAGTCGACAGGTCGGAATCGGTGAGGTCCCAGACGAGGTCGCCTTCGGCGGTGCGCTCACGCCAGAAGGCAATGAGCCGCTTGGCGGCCTGACCCGACGGAGAGACCGTCCACAGCGGCGAGTGCGACTCGACCAGATCCCGAGTTGCCTTCGCGTTTCGCAGGTATTCGACCGCCTGGAGCACCCACTCCCGGTCGGTGTCTTCAGGGTGGGCGCGGAAGTAGGCAAGTTCTGCATCCAACGCTTCCTGCCGGCGGTCGGCGGGTCCGGCGATCCAAACCGGCTTGAGCAGGCGATTGTCCTCGCAGAACCGCACAAAGACTGTGGTCAGCACCCAGGCTACGGCTGCCTGCGTCACTCGGTCATCGCGCCACTCCTGCCACGACATGGCCGTCCGCTCGCGGCCTACGGCGATACGCCATTCGGTGTCCCACGCCTTGAACACTTCCGGCTGCGAGGCGACGCGGTCGCGAAGGTCGTCCTCTAGATCGAGGACCACCTTCTTGAGCGCTGCCGTCAACCCCGTTGAGACCGCCATTGCTACTGCTCCTTCTCGGCGGCTGCGCTCAGAGCAGCCGCGCTGTCGATCCACTCGTTGTCGAGGTTGACGAACTGGTTGGGCGCGGCGAGCGGCACCGGCCGGCCGTCGACCACCGGGCCGTGGTTGCCGTTGAGCTGCGGTACCAGCAGCCAGACCGCGCGGCGGCGCGGCGCGGCCAGGTCGGTCCAGCGGGTCAGCAGCGCCATGTTGTCATAGCGCGCCAGCGGCGACGCGTCCGTGAGCAGCACCGGCGAGTCCTCGCGTCCCGCCGTGAGCGCCCGCTCGACGGCGGCCTCGACCTCGGGCCAGGATCTGCGAACCAGCTCTTCCAAACCGCGGCGGGGGCGACTCGACTCCCGTTCGGCGTCGGCGGCACGCACCAGGTCCCAAGGCATGTTGGCGGCCTCGGACACCGAGCGCAGCGCGTCCAGCAACGCTCCGGTCAGGTCGACCGTCGTCGCCCCGTATCGGGTCTGGGCGGCATCGATCAGCCGACCGAGACGATCGGCGCGGGCGCCGAGCGCGAGGAACGAGCGGCTGCCGATCGAGGTTTCCAGCCTGGCACCCAGCGCGCCCGTGGTGCCTACTGGGGATGTGGTCGTCGCGAGACTGGTCGCCGACCGGGAATCCAGCCCGGTTGTTGCGGCGCCGGTGTGGAGGGCCCGGTAGACCCGGAGCCGATCGTCGAACGTCAAGCCGAGCCCTGCGTCTGCGATCAGGCTGTCGAGCGCTGGCCTTCGCGGCAGTTCCGGCGCTGCGGGGAACCGGACCCGTACTCGTTCGCGGATCTCGTCCGGGGTGAGCTGCTGTCCGCCGAAGTCCGCGAATGTTTGGGCCAGGGCCGCGACGGCGGTGAGATCGCGGTGGTGTAGGTCGCCAGCGCCTGAGGCAGCTGCGTGGGTCGATGCGGCGGCGGCCAGAATCATCCGACGCAACGGGTCGGCGAGGGCCGTCGGCCATCCGCTCTCAGTGGGGACGGCTGCTTCGAGGCGTGCTTGCGCGCGTTGGGCCGGAATGACGGCGTTCGCGGGGTCGCCGGTTGCTTTGACCAGTTGGTCCGCTTCCGCTGCGAGTGACTCGGCGACATCGCACAGCGCCTGATCCTCGGCCAGCAGCGTGACCACTCCCCCGCGCCGGCGTACCCAGAGGGGCGGCTGCGAGCCGTCGGCCTTGTTCATCGCCTTGCGACGTTCCAACGCGAAGCGGAGCAGGCCACGAGCCAACCGCTCGTCCGGATGCGTTCCGGGCCGCAGCGTGTCGACCACCGTACGAGTCAGCTCGGCGACCGTTGCGACCGAGCCGAGTTCGGTGAGGCGGACCGAGACGGCCTCAGCCAAGCGGTCGAGCAGCGCCCGCGCATCACGGTCCCCGGCCCACCGCTCTTGCAGGGTTCCGAGCAGCGTCGTGATGCGCGACTGTTGCACCGGCTCGTCGAGGTTCGCTCCAAGCTGAGCGTGCGTCGCAAAGGCATCGAGCGCCGTGTCGAATCCCAAGATCAAGCGGACGACTCCGCCGCGTGACGGCGAGCGAGGTGTGGCGACAACGCGGAGCAACAGATCGGCGGCATCTGTGGGAGTCAGCTCCGGACCGCTACGTTCGGTCGTGCGGATCTCAGCCCCGAGCCGAGCGCGCCACTCCTTGATACGCGAGGTGATCTGCAAACGAGTTGCGTTCGCGACGCCCTGTAGGCGAGACAGCTGCACCGGGTCGACGGTCAGCAACTCGCCGACTGTCTGAACGGCATAGGGTTCCAGTGCCGACAAGGCGCGAGCCGTCAGCCCGGACTCACGAAGCGGCGTGGTCAGTGCCGCTTGAGCTGCCAGCTCGTCGTAGGACTCGTCCGGCTCGGTCGTGGCATCATGAGCAAAGATCGTCAGCCACGCGGCCCGCATCCCTTCCGCGGTGTGGTGCCGGGCGCTGGCATCGCTGGCCAGCGCCTTGCGGAAGAAGTCGACCAGGTCGCCAGCCAGCGTGGTGTCGAACATCTCCGGCCGGATCGTCGCCTCGTCCTGGATGCTCCCCGGGTCGCCTTCGCCGTCCCCGTACACAGGCGTGCTGCCGGTCGCCATCTCGAAGAGAACCACGGCCGCGGCATACCGTTCCGCGGCGGAGTCGTACCGGTCCCGCTTGCCGGTGAGGAACGGGTCGAGGTACGGCGGGGTGCCGGCCTGGAGAGCGGAGGCCGCGGCCCGGGTCAGCGAGAAGTCGAAGAGGATCAAATGCTTGGTGCGATCGCTGCGGCTTTCCCGTACACCCAGGTTGGAAGGCTTGATGTCTCGGTGGTCGATCCCGGCCTTGTCCAGCGTAACGAGGCTGTCGAGCAGGTCAATTCCGTATCGTTCAAGTAGGTCGATTGACAGACGGGTACGCGCCCGCAGCGCGGTCGTAAGAGTCTCCGGACCGGCACTTTCGAGTAGAAGGGCACGCCGGCCGCCGACGACGATCGGTCCTTCGAGGACTTTCACGATGCGGGGGGCGTCGAGGCGACGCAGCACCTCCGCCTCATCGTCGAGCCGGGTTGCGGCAGTGTCGTCGAGGGCCACTTTCAGGACACACTCGCCGTTTCCGTCGATGTGCAGATCCTGCACGAGCAGACCCACAGCCGTCGAGCCCTGCCCGAGGCGCCGGATCAGCCGGAAGCGTCCATCAAGGACCGCACCTGGTGTCGCCTCGAGCGGATCGGTCTCATCGCTTGAGGTCGCGGAGTCACGCTCGGCCGCGGCGAGCTGCGACAGGAAAGTCGCGACGTCGGCCGTCCGCCGGCTGGGCGCCGGATCAGTTGCTTTGAGGACGAGCGAACGCAACGTCGACGGGACCTGAGGCAGCTCGATCGCCAGGTCAAGGCCGTGCTGGTCACGCAGTCGTTGCTTGAGAGCGCTCCGGGTGGGTGCCGGCGCTCTCCCGGTGATCAGGTAGAAGGCGAGTGTCCCCAGGCCGAAAACATCGAGCCGGATACGATCGGCGTCCGCGCTCCACGCCCCTTCAGGGGCGCTGAACACCTCGGCCGCTCCCGGTCCGTGATTCGCGAGGGCCGCGTCGACCAGCGAGGTCACCCCGTGAAGCGAAGAATTGCCGACCGAGGCGTTCCGGACGCTTCCGGCGCCCTGCCAGTCACCGACCCGCACCTTGACATCGCTCTGGGTGCCGGTAACCGGACGCACCCACACCGCAGGCGGAATCAGCCCGCGGTGTACGACTCGGTTGTTGTGGGCGTACTGCAGTGCCTCGCCGATCTGGCGAATCATCGACAACTGCGTTGCCAGCGGCACACCCTGATCCTGGCCGGCCAGCCATAGGTCGAGGCGCTGCCACTGCTGGTCATAGGGGTAGACGAGCCCAATGCCGAGTTCGGATTCGACCAAGTCACGCGGGCGCAGCAGCCCGTCGTGCTGCAACCGAGACATGATGCGGAACTCATGCTCCGCGATCTGCCGGGCCGACGCCCGCTCCTGCTGGCCGGCGGCCGGTGGGAGGACTCGGAACCGGATCCGGGCACGGTCCTGCTGGACCACCCGGTGGTAGGCGAGCCAGTCCTGCCAGCCCTCGTCAGAGTCGATGGCCTGGTCCTCAATGACCCAGGACCCCGCCTCACGCTCCCGGCGTTGTACGAGGCCGATGCGTTCAAGCAGCTTAACCAGGATGTGTTCCTGGTTCGGGCCGATCGCCCGCCGCCCCGCGGGTTCGAGCACCAGTTCAGATATGCCGGCTAGGTTGCTTCGGGAGCTGTGGTCATCCAGGCCGTAGAGGTTGATAGCGCTGGATGAACTGAGGACGCAGCGCAGGTCGGGGTGGTGCAGGAACACCGCCTCCTGCACGAACGGGATGACGTCTCGCTCGTCGGGAATCTGAACGTTCTGCTCCTGCGCCCACAGACGCAACTCGTCCTTCAGCTTGCTCGCAAAAAACTGCGCTTTGCGCCGGGTCAGCTTGAGCGGAGAATCTTCGGGGCGCCGACCGTCGCGGGCCCAACGCTGATCATCGCCGCGGAGGGTGCCAGAGTAGTACTTGAGCTCGATGAGGTGGAGTTGTTTGCGACCGAGCAGAAGTAGGTCCACCTCGTGCCATCGACCCCGCGAATCGCGGAACTCGAAGTTCGACCAGGCGCGAAACGGCGTCTCGTTGGGCATGATCGCGCGGACCAGTGCCAACCCTTCGGCTTCGTGCGGAAACTGCGAGGGCGAGACCTCGATCCACCGGTCTTGCCCAGCCTCTGCCACCGTTCACCCTCCGCACCGCGCCTGGTTCGTCCCCGAACCTACTGCCCCGGGCCGCAGGAGCATACCCGGTCAGTAGCGGGTGGCCATCGTCTCCGCTCCGCAAGTTGGCGCCCTACGAGGGAGATGTACATCCGCGGGAATCGTGTTGGCTGATTGGTCAGAGGCTTTAAGACGGATGGGGTGTTGACGGCCGAGCTAGCCGGCTCAAGCCGCTCCTAAAGACGTAGAGCCTGCTCGGGTGGCGGAGCCGGGTGCTCGAATTCGAACGGTGTCGGCGCGTACGGGCGATTTACGGATATCGCCGCCGAGCGGGGCCTGTCCGAATCCAGTGCCGAGCGCCTCAGCACATCCGCGAAGGGCCCACCACGCGAGCGCGGCTGGACCGGCATCGCCCAGCGGCTCGCGGGCGACTCAGGCTGCGGATTCGAAATCTCAGGACCGGTCGGGCGAGGAGGTGAGGAACGCCGCTATCGCCAGCAGGAGGAGCACGGTGCCGGTGAAGCCGGCGGCCCCGGTGAAGATCCCGGCGACCGGATCTCGCGAGCTCATCCCCGTCAGCAGTCCGGCGGCCGCGCCCACCATGAGGCTGAAGACGATGATCACCGCGAGCCAGAGGGGGCGCGTCGGAGGAGTCATTGCCGATCCGTCCTTTCGTGGCCTCCGGCTGTTCCCGGATGCTTGTCGGGCACCGGTGCACGTCCGTGCCTGTCGAAGGCGAATGGCGTGCGACGGAGGGGAAGCTGTGGGGGTAGAGTAGCCAGTGTTCTAACACGAGTCAAAAATTTAGGAGGCGAGTCTCAGCGTGTCGACCGCGGAGCTATCCACCCCACTGCGCCGGCTCGTACGGCTTGTCCAAGAGGACCTACGCACGTCCCGGGCCAGCGACGTCTCGGACGCGCAGGTCGACCAAGCAGCGGTCGGGTGGGTGCTGGGCACCCTGTTCGTGCGGTTCGCGGAAGACAACCGCCTGATCGATCGACAGTCGGCACCTGCGGCTCCGGACCAGCAGCTGCCCTGGCTCCTCTCCCGGTTCGAGTCCTTCGCGGCCGTCGATCCGGGGACCGGGCTGTTCGACCGCAGTCAGAACATAATCTTCGACCTGCCGGTCTCGGACCAGATGGCCGGCGACCTGGTCGCCTTCTGGAACCACCCCGACACGAACGGCGGAGTGGCACACGACCTCGCCACCGCGGAGTTGGACACCCGCTTCCTAGGCGACCTCTACCAGGTCATCGACGAGAGCGCCAGAAAGCAGTACGCCCTACTGCAGACGCCTGGCTTCGTCACCGAGTTCATCTTGGATCTCACGCTTGAACCTGCCCTTCAGGAGCGTGCGCATCAGGCCCTTCGCCTGATGGATCCGGTCTGCGGGTCGGGGCATTTTGTCCTGGCGGCATTCACGCGGCTGTTTTCCGCCTGGCAGCGGGCCGCTCCCACGGTTGCTGTCGAGGATCTGGTCGGTCGTGCGCTGCACTCTGTTCACGGGGTAGATCTCAACCCTTTCGCCGTGGCTATCACCCGGTTCCGCCTGCTCATGGCTGCAGTGCGCGCGTCTGGTGCCACGAAGCTCAGCGAGGTTGCCCAACTCGACTGGCGATTCTCGGTAGCCGTCGCCGATTCGCTGGTCGAGGACCCCTTCGGTGGCGATTACGACGTGGTGGTAGGCAATCCGCCCTACACCACGGTGCGGGACAAGGTCCTCGACGAGGTCTACCGTGCCCGGTACGACGCATGCGTCGGCAGGTACGCCCTCACGATCCCCTTCTCACAGAGGCTCTTCCAGTTGGCGCGGCCCGGCGGCTATGTCGGTCAGCTGACGTCCAGCTCGTTCATGAAGCGCGAGTTCGGTCGAAGGCTCGTCGAGGAGTTCTTCGGGCACCGGGTCGCGCTCACCCACATCATCGACACTTCGGGCGCGTTCATCCCAGGCCACGGCACGCCCACAGTGATACTGATCGGCCGCAATGAGCCGCCTCGTGATGCGGTGCCGGTGCTCACCGTGGCCGGTCTGCGCGGTGAGCCGGCCGTCCCGTCCGATCCCGCTCGGGCGCCGGTCTGGCGATCGTTGCTGCGACAGACGGCGCATCCGGGTCGGGCCGACACGTGGTCGAAATCTCGCTACGTCAGCCGAGAGCAACTCCGCTCGTTTCCGCTGACGATTGCGACAAGCGAGGCAGCCGAGGTCCTCGCGCGGATTGCCGCTACGCCACGTCGCCTGAACGACTATGTAGTGCGAATTGGATACTTCGCTAACACGGGATCGGATGACATCTTCACCGCACCACGTCACACGTTCGCGACGCTCGGAATTCCTGCTGACGACGCCCTCGTGGGCGTTATCTCCGGCTCCGAGGTCCGGGACTGGAACGCCCAGGCCGACCGCTACGCTTTCTGCCCGTACGATTCATCGGGCGACATCATCTCGATCGAACAGCATCCCGCGCATCTACGACGGCTGTGGCCCTACGGTCTGGTGCTGCGGAGCCGACCATCTGGTTTCGCTGGATCTTCCGACAAGGGCGGAAGTCCTTGGTACGACTGGCATCAGTTCGTCGGTCGGAGGGGCACCCACGACCGACTGATCACGTACTCCTGGGTTGCCACCCACAACCACTTCGCTGCCCTGCACAGGGATGAGGTGCCACTGCACT
This sequence comes from Micromonospora sp. WMMD967, assembly GCF_029626165.1. Lineage (NCBI taxonomy): Bacteria > Bacillati > Actinomycetota > Actinomycetes > Micromonosporales > Micromonosporaceae > Micromonospora > Micromonospora sp. WMMD967. Next base: position 3,765,693 of record NZ_JARUBK010000001.1, on the reverse strand, counting down.
CCGCGCCGATCATCGAGCTCCCTCCCGACACGGCGCAGCGCCGCACCGACCTGACCGCATGGCTCAACAGTTCCTCGGTCTGCTTCTGGCTCAAGCAGGGCAGCAACAGCAAGGGCAGGCCGGGCCTCGACCAGACGGGCACCGGCGAACACTGGGACGCCTTCTACGAGTTCGCCGCAACCCGGCTGCGCGAGCTCCCATTGCCCGAAAATCTGCGCACCACGTACGCCGATGAGCTGGACCGGCTCGCCCGGGAGCTGTATGAGGCCACTCCCGCAGCGGTCCTCAGCCACCAGTCCCCGAGCCGCGAAGGCTTTTCCACGGCTCGTTCCCGCTGGGAAGATATCCGCGCCCGCATGGTGGCCCTGCAGGAGGAACTGGACTGGGAGGTCTATCTCCGGTACGGCGTGACCGAGGAAGAGGGCCTGGTGGCCCCTGCCTCCGCCGTTCCGCCGCTGGCCTTCGGCGAGCGAGCATTCGAGATCGTCATGGCCCGACAGATGGTCGCCGGCGAGCTGGACACCGCTTGGTTTGTGCGGCACAGCGCTCTTCCGACCACCGATCTCCCCGCCCACTGGCCGGCGTCCTACCGTGAGGTGGTCGAGCGGCGCATCGACGCGATGCAACGGGACAGTCGGCTGCGGACTCTGGAACGGCCGGAGTTCAAACGACGATGGGCCTCCCCCGGCTGGGACGCCATGGCGGCCGGAGCGGTGCGCACCTGGTTGCTCGACAGGTGTGAGACGGCCGAGCTCTGGTATGACAACGCAGACGGCGCAAGGCGTGCACGACCGCGAACAATCGTGGAGCTAGCCGAGCTGCTGGGCGAGGACCCGGCGTTCATCCAGGCCGCTGAACTGTACGCACCAGGCCAACCGCTGGTCGACGTCGTAAGAGACCTGTTCGCGGACGAGGTCGTGCCCCACCTCGCCGCCCTACGTTATCGAGATTCGGGCATCGCCAAGCGCGCTACATGGGAGGAGACGTGGCGGCTACAACGGGAACAGGACCTGGGTCTTGCCTGGTCGGCCCGGATACCACCGAAATACACCAGCGCCGATTTCCTGAAGGTGAGCTACTGGCGACACCGTGGCAAGTACGACGTGCCTGGCGAACGGTTCGTGTCCTATGCGCGCTCGGGAAGCGCCATCAAGGACGCCATGGTGGGGTGGGCCGGCTGGCCCGTCGAGGACCGGGCGGTGGTGCTATCCAACCTCGCGTCAGCTGCGCCGACCCGCGAGGACGGCGTTCCGCTGCTCGCCGGGCTGCTGGAGTTGCTGCCGTGGGTGAAGCAATGGTGTAGCGACCAGCAGTACGAGAGCCACCGCACACTGCTAGACGACTTGATGGTCCGGTGGGACGTCACTGAGGAGGATCTACGCGCTTGGCGTCCCGTGAAATCGAAGCGCGGGCGTCCCCGCAAGCACAGCTGATCGATAGCTCAGTCGGGCGGCCACTTGACCACCAGAACCATCCCCATAATGATCCTTCCGGCTCCGCCGGGCTCTTCACTGACGTACCGGCCCTCGGCACCGATCTGCCCGATCCTGCGGGGTGCAGCCGAGCGGGTCAGGTAGATCGTCGTTTCACGGTCGGATTGTCTGAAGGGGTCTACTGGTTCGGGATCTGAATCCCGCTCCGTTGCTCGTGGTCACCTCGGGGGCAATGCCCCGTGCGCGATCCACGAGCCGGTCGCCGAGGTGGCCGAGGGCATACCCGTGGCCTCTGCACTGCGCTGGTTCGACCACCCCTGTGACGGCGAAGCGAGGTAGCGGCAACTCGTCGGCGCTGTCGCACCGATGAGGATCACCCGAACTGGCCGGCTGCAGCATTATTGGCCGCGAGCCAGCCAGCGGGGTTGCCACAGTCGTGGTACTGGCCGCTAATGGGTTGGATCAGTACGTCGTGATCGCGTGCGAAGGCAGCGACGGCGTCGGTGGCCTGGTACTCGCCGTTAGAGGCCGGGGTCAGCTTCTGGAAATAGGCCACCGCGTGGGCGGGTAGCAGGGTGCGGCTGATGTTGATGTACGCGGTCGGTTTGCCGTAGCTGTCGGGCTTCTCCAGGAGCTCGTCGAGCAGGTGATGGCCGGCTGCGGCGGTGCGTGGGTGGAGGATGCCGTATCGGTGGGCCTCAGCGCCCGGCACCGTGGCGGCGGCGAGCGCAGCCGGTGTGCCGGCGGCAGCCCGGGCGGCCGCGAGGTCGGCGAGGTCGGATCCACCGTCGGCGCGGAGTAGAAGATCGTCCCCGGCGACAAGGAGGAAGTCTTCGTTGCCGATGAACTCGGCGGCGATGATGGCAGGCAGCGCGGTGCCGTACCGGTCGTCGCGGGGCTGCTCGAGGAACGTGAAGTCGGCCTGGCGGTGTAGATCGGCGAGAGGCGCGTACTTGTCCTGCCAGCCTCGTGCGCTGAAGTATGCCTTGAGGTCGTGGTCCTCGCTGAGGTAATGGCGCACCTGGCGGCCGGCTTCGCCGGGGGCGGTCACGATCGCGATCTCGCGGGCACCGGCTGCGATGCAGTCGGCGACCGCGTAGGCCAGGACCGGATGGTTGAGGATCGGCAGCATGGACTTGTTGATCGTCTTGCCGATCGGAAAGAACCTGCTGCCCATGCCGGCAACAGCGATGACGGCCTTCACTGACTCGCCTTTCGGTCGGAGGTGCACCGGCCGTCAGGGTGTTGCGACGGTGAGCCGGGACGCGTATGCCCAGTTTACGGTCTGTCGGTCCAGATTCATGGCACATGGAGCACGCGCAACGAGCGGGGACCGCCGGCGGTTCAGTGCCGGCGGTCCGCGGCATCGCATTAACGCGGGGTGGACGGCATGAGCAGGGTGGTGGGAGGACGCTCGGCGGCGGCTGCGGCAAGGGAGCCAGCGTGACGGATCCGGTCCCACGTCGGCGTACGGCGAAGGTCGGGATCGAGACCATGGTGCAGTGCCTGCCGGTGGACGGCGTTCAGCATGGCGTCGTAGTCCCGCGGGGTTCCCCGCGGGCCCTCGACGTACTGGTGGAGAGCGGCGATCCCGACCTCGGCCACCGTGTAATTGCTTCGCCGAATGGCGGCGAGCAGATCGCTGTCGAACGCCAGGCTCTGGTCCGTGACGAGAGGCAGTGCGGCGCGTAGGGCGGCGACAGGGAAGGCTTTGAAGCCGGCCTGCGGGTCGGTGGTGTCGAGTTGCAGGAGGTCCCGGACGGCTCGCTGGTAGAGCAGAGCGGTCGGGACCGGGCCAGCGGGCGGGTAGTAGCCGTGGGAGTCGGGTCGGCGGCGGGAGCCGACGACGGCGCCAACGGTGGGCTGGTCGAGGGCAGCGATGTGGAGACCGAGTTGGTCGAGCGGGTAGGTCAGGTCAAGGTCGGTGTAGGCCAAAATGGTGCGACCGGCACCGGCGAGTTCGGCAAGACCCCACAGCACGGCGCCACCCTTGGCGCTGCCGTCGTCGGGGCGAGCCGTGATGGTCACGCGGATCTGCGGGTGATCAGCCTGGATCGCCTCAGCGGCTGCGCGGGCGGATGCGCAGTCGGTGCTCTCGTCGACCAGCAAGAGATCGGCGCGGGCGTCGGGGTGCGCTGCCAGGAGCCAGCCCAGTTGGGCGACCTTGGCAGCAAGCGCGTTGTCTCCGTTGAGGACGCGCGTTAGGCGTTGCGTCTCGGCGCGCATCGGCACGACGATGCCGAGGTCGGCAGGAACGGCCCGGGCCAGGAGGGCGGCCTTGGACCGGGCGGCCTTGATGGCGGCGATCAGGCCGGTGACGTGCAGGTCCGCAGGGATGCTGTCGCGGCGGTTCTTGGCAAGGCCGTGCACGAAGGCGATGAGGAGTCGGTCGTCGTAGTGCGGGAGAGGGCTGTGTGTCTGGTGGCCGGTGAGGTGGTCCGCGACAATGTGCAGCAGCATGCGACCGGTCGGGTCGGCGGCCCAGCACTCGTCAGGGGTGGGTGGGACGTCAGCTCTCGGCCAGGTAGTACGGACGTGTTCGGCGAGCAGGTCGTAGCCGGTCACCAGGGCACGCTGGGTGTCGTCCCAGCGGGCACCGTCGTCGGTGGCTTCGGCTGCCTGCCACGCCTCTTCCCAGCCGCTCTGGTGGGTGCGGGTGGTGCGGGCGGCAGTGACCTGCTGCCAGTGGCTCCGTACGGCGGGCCAAGCGCAGGGGAGGTCTCCGCCGGAGGCGAGAGTATCGGCAGCATCCTCGGTCATGGCGAGGGCCTGACTAGCCTGGGCGGGGGTGTCGGCAGCCGTTGTCATCGCGTCGAACCAAAGCTCGGCGGCCAGCGTCAGTCCGGCGGTGTGGTGGGCCAGGTCGCGGACCGTCTGCTCGCGCCGCGCGATCAGCCCGGCGCGTACCCGGTGGCGGCGGGCACGGGTAAGAGCGGCGGTGGCAGCCAGGTCGACCTGGGCTGTCGGAGCGTGGCTGGCGCGGGCATCGAGCAACGCGATCAGCCCCGTCTCGGCCGGATCGCTGAGCGTGTCTGCGTCCAGCAGCGGGACCAGAAGCTCGCCAAGGACGGCTGGATCCGCAGCTGCGGCGGACTCGCGGAAGCGTTCGCCGCTCAGGTAGGCGTCGTCGACCGATGCGGGCTGGTAGGCCAGGGCGGCGACAGTACGAGCGAAGGTGTGACACGTGCCGGGCGCGGCTGCATCGGGGAAGAGCCTGCCTCGTAGGGTGCCCGTTGCCCGTTTGGCGTCGGGCCGGTGCGCGGCCAGCAACGCGAGCGAGGTGAGTGGCAGGTCTGCGCGGTCGTCGAGTGCTCGGGCGACCCGGTCCGCGACTGGCATTGCGGTGATCGACAGCAGCGCGCGTACGGTAGCCGGCTCCGGGTCGGCAGTCGTGGCCAGGAGCACGGCGAGGTCGGTGTGCTCGGCGTCGAGGCGGTTCAGCAACGGGGACTTGGCCAGGGGCGCGAAAACCCGGACTGGGGTGGGCCGGGCGGCGGTCATCGCGTGAGCCTTGCGGCGACGAGTTCGGCGGCTTGCCGGGCGGTGTGGACCGGGAAGAGCAGGTTCTGGCGCAGGAATGTCCGCTCGAACTGGCTCAGTGGGGCGTGGATGACGCTGGTAGTAGAGGTGATATCCACGCGGGCATCGGGGCGGCCGATGCGAGCGAGCAATTGTCGTACCGTCTCCTCCTCCGGCGGCTGCGCTGCGGCGCAAATCTGGTGCTGCGCAGTGGGACAGCGCAGGCGGCAGTTGGTGGTCGGCAGGTCGTAGTGGCCGTTGTAGTCGGGGATGTAACTGCCCCGTTCCACCGCACGACCACACGAGGACCTCTTCAGTACGGCGGGACGGCAGTCCGCGGGCACATCGGCGTACACCTCAGCGAAAGCGGCCATGATCCGCGCCTCAGTGTCGGCAGTGAGCAGCTTTTTGCCTGGCTTGAACGTGCCCGTGGGCAGGGGCAGGCCGTAGCTCATGAAGCTGTGGACGTGGTCGTCGGCGAACTTGAGCCCACCGAGGACCACGGTGCGGGCACCGGCGTCTTTGAAGGTCTGCCAGACGTGACGCAGGTGCGCGTCAGTGGTGTTGAGTCCTTCGGCGATCGGTCGGTAGTACGCCAGCACGTTGATCTTGTCGGATTGCAGGATGCGGCGCAGGAAACGCAGCCGGCGTTCGCGGTTGGGCGGCTCGATCGACTCGGGCATGGCGGCGTAGCAGACGTTGACGTCGAGATCGACGTGCACGAGGGACTCGAGACATTCGATCTGCTCATCGGACAGGGCGTACTTGGTGATGCACGAGACCCGGTTGGTCAGCCCGAGCTCGTCGAGTAGCTGCAGTGCGTGCCAGGTCCGGGGCCAGAGCTTCGGCAGGAACGCCTCGGACGTGGACATGTGCAGCCCGATGGGCGTGTGGTGCGGCGTGAACCACGGGTGGGAGAGCAGCCGCGCGACGACGTCCTCCGGTTCGAGGAAACCGGTCGGCTCCCAGGAGCCGAGGTAGCCGTCGACGGTGTCGCCTTCGCGCCGGTAGCAGTACGCGCACATCAGGGGGCAGCCGATGCCAAAGTCAGCCGACATGCCGCCCTTCATTTGCGAGATCATGTAGCTGGTGTTCAACCCGTCGGGACCGGCTGCTGCCTGGCTCACCGCGATCTCCTTCACGGTGGCGATCGGCGCGAACCCGGCCGGCAGCACCGACTTGAGCGCGTGCGGGGCGTCCGGGGTGCCGACAACACCGGGCCACGCAAAGGCGCAGCGCAACGCGAAACCCAAGGCGTCGCTCTGGTCGGCGTCGAGACCGTGGGTGCGGGTGAGGGGCGTCACCGTGCGGGTGGGTAGTTCCTGCAGTGGGACCCGGCGGCCGGTCGGCTCATGCAGCAACCGCCCGGTGAGGACCTCGGTCAGGGCGCGCTGGAGCGGCCCGTCGGCGAGCTGCCGCGCCGCGTCGACAACCGGATAGGGGTCGGCGATGTCGAGTATCGCTTGCAGGGCGCGGGCGACCTCTGAGCGGGCCTCGCCGCGAAGTAAGGATGGAGGGTCGGTGACGGTGAGTGCGCTGGATAAGCTGCTCACAACTACTCCTCTACTGATCCGATGATGGAGCGGGAAGGATCCGGCTGGATCCATCCGTGGGGAGCACGGACATGCGCGCGTCGGCCGGCGTCGATGAGCGCGGCGAGATCGTCGGGGTCGATGGGAATGCCGCTTTGGCGGGTCCGGTCGCGGTGAGACCAGGCGCGGTCCCCGGGCATCCGGGCGCCCTGATCGCGCACCTCGCGGGCAACGGTGGCAACTCCGGCGGCGAGCGAATCGCCGATGCCGAGGCGGCGAGGGTCAACAGCTACGACCAATAGGCCGCGACCGTCATCCCCGGCCGGCAACGGGGCGCTGCCCGTCAACGCGCCAACCAGCAGCTCTAAGACGATCGCTAGGGCCTGGCCGCGCTCACCCGGTGGCAGCAAGACCGCAGCGAGTCTCGGGTCGTGGGCCGCGAGTCCATCTGCGTCGAGGGCAAACCCGTCCGGCAACACCTGTCGATCGCGAGCCAGCTGCTGGACCCGGCCCCAGGAAGTCGCGGCTGCGGCCAGGTCCACCAAGACGGGGCGTTGCGGGTCCGTTCCGGGGACGGCAACCGCGATTGCGCTACTGCCGAGTACCGGCGTGCTGGTGCCGCCGTGCAGGGCCACGCTTTGCGCCGATGCCTGAGCGGCGGCCACGCCCACCAGTCCGCGCCGGGCCAACTGCGCAGCAGGGATGCCGAGCGCGCCGACATGACCGGTCCGGCGAACGGTCACGGCGGCGACGCCGCAGCGCCGCGCCCGCAGCATCACCGTGGTGACCGCCAAGCGGGCCGCTACCGGTCCCGGGGCCAGGTCTGCGTCCACCACCAGGATCGCCTCCCCGCCGGGTACGGTCCGGATCAAGGGACGCGGATTCAGGCGCCCGGTGCGGAGTTTGTCCAGGTAGTTAGGCGCCAGTCGGCTGCCGTGGCTGGGGATGCCGCGAAGGTCAGCCTCCACATGGGCGTCGGCCATCACCCTCGCCCCCGGTCGGTTCATTCCCGCTGCCTCGTACAGGCACTGCAGGAAACCGGCGAGCTGGCCCGCTGGCACCCGAGTCACCATGACGCACCGCAGACCGGTAAGGCACCGTGGGCCCGGCCGTTGCTGAACAAAACTCGGGCCACCGCCGTGACAGAGGGCCGGTGCGGGCTGAACGCGGCCACCAGCACAGGCGCGGGTGAGCCGGCCAGGTCGTCGACGTCGCCTAGCGCGACCTGAACCACCGCACGTCCGAGCTCCGTCAGCCGGGTGGCCGCCCGGGCAGCCGTACTCAGACCCGCCGTGGTGGTGCGGGTGTCGTAGCCGTAGACGATTACTGGGCCGGCTGTCGGCACCGGGGCGCCAACCGGGACCTGCAGAACACGGTGATGCGCGGCGAGCATCGCCGGCAGATAATCTGGCCCGTGGCGGGCACTGTCGGCCCGTCGCTGCCCGGCGTCGGGCACCCTCACCAGTGCCAGCACCTTGCCGGGCGGCACGTCCAGCGGAAGGAGATGGGTGCCGCGCACCACCGTTACCGACCGGTCGGCGACCCGGTCAGCCGCCCTCCAGGCTGACGCGTTCGCCTGCTGCCATGTCGGCCGGGCGGAGCCGGGCGTCAAGCCGTACCGGCGGTGCAGAGCCTGCACACGGGCCACAGCCTCGCCGACCCGTTGACGGTCGATCACGCCGTGCTCGACAGCGTCCATGAGCGCCTGCACGACCTCCGCCCGACGCCGGACTGCGGCGGCCCGCTCGGCCGGCTGCTTGCTCCCTCGGGAGACCTCCGAGTCCAGCATCACGATGTCAACGCCGGCCGCCACCGCCGCGACAGCCGCCCGGGTTAGGCCACCGAGCGGCCGGTGCACCGCCCGGATCGACAGGTTCTCGCTCACCGCCACACCGTCGAAACCCAGCTCGTCGCGTAGCAGGCCGAGCACGCGCGGCGATGCCAACGCCGCCCGATTATCTAGGGCAAGGACGGTTTGACTGCCGATCATCACGCACGCCACCTGCGCGTCTATCGCCGCGCGAAACGGCAGCAATGCCCCTGGGCCGAGCCGGTCAACGACCGGCGCGACGTGATGGGGATCTGCGCCGACTCCGCCCAGACCCGGGAAATGCTTCGCGGTCGCCGCCACGCCAGCGGCCTGCAGTCCGCGTACGAAGGCCGCAGCCAGCAGCCCTACCTGCGCAGGATCCGACCCGAAAGCGCGGGTACCGACCGCAGTAAGCGCTGGCCACGACGCGGTGTCACAGACCGGAGCCAAATTCCACGTCAGCCCGACCGCCCGCAACTGCTCACCGATCGCCACGCCCGCCGACTCGGCTAAGCCCTCGTCCCTCGCCGCACCGAGCGCCAGGTTCCCGGGCAACTGAGCGACGCCCGGCCAGTCCAACGCGTTCAACCGGCCGCCCTCCTGATTGACGCTCAGCAGCAGCGGAAGGGAACGTGCCGAGCTGCTGCTCGCCGACTGAGTGACCTGGCGCAACTGAGCTGGGCTGGTGACGATGTCCTTACTGATCCGGCCCGGCCCAGAAGCGGCCTCCTGGTGCGGCAATTGGGCGGGACTGTGGAGACCTAGCGACCTCCGCCCAGGACGGACCAGCAGGTCGATCTGAGCGGCAAGGGCGGAATCGGTTCCGTCCGATCGCCCTGGTGCACTGGGTGGCATAGCAGCTCTCCCTTGCGGCTGGGGTCGGCAAGCGGGCGTGGCCCAGACGCCCGGCACGGCGACCCAAGGTCCGGCGGTAGCCATTCACAGAAGCTGAGGCGATGCTGGCGTCCGTCCCCGTCGCGGCCGATGCCAACTGACGCAGCCCTCCAACGACCAGGGGTACGCCCGCTCCGCGCTCCACCACATGTTCATGGGGCGTACGAACAGGGTGGAGCTGACGGGAGGTCAGCGCCCCGTCTCAACGCTCCCCCTTGGAGTCGTAAGAGTGAATCCCCGGCATGCGGACGAAGCGGATGTCCGCATGCCCCGCGCTGACAATGCGGATCACTCACCGACGATGTTTGGCGTGCTTGGTTGCGTCCTGCCGGACCGTGAGTGACCCTATGTGCGCGATGTCCATGCCGCTCGATTCCATTGGGTATGGGAGTGGCCTGAGGAGGCGGTGTCATGGGTCAGACCCCGCGGGCGCTGCAGCCGTCCTTATCCGAGCGCCACTTCTTCGGTGCCGAATTACGCCGGATGCGGGAGCGGGCCGGCCTCTCCCAGGCGCGGCTGGGCGCCATGATCCGCTTCAGCGCTGATCTGGTTCGTCGGGTCGAGACAGCGGACCGATTTCCCTCCCGGGAGTTCGTCGAGGCATGCGACAGAGCGCTGGCGGCCGACGGTGCCTTGATTCGGCTGCTACCCCTGCTTGGGAAGAGGCCGAATAGCGAGGGCGAGCAGTCGGTGTCCTCGCCGGCCGGCCACGCCGGCGTCGCCAACCTGCTGCGTACCTACTCGGCGCGGCCGTCGGGGGCGTCTGAGATGGTCATCCGGGTTCCGTTTCAACCAGGGGTCCTTGATCGTGCCGCCCTGGACTGGCTGAATGCCTCAGTCGGTCCCCTGCTCTCCGTGACCCGGCGGCCTGGCTCGCCTGATCAGGTTCGCGAAGCGGACATCTTCTCCGCTGAGACGGCCCTTGAAATGTTCCGGCAGTTGGACCACACGCACGGTGCTGGACGAGTCCACGCTCAGGTGCAGCGATACATCGAGGATGAGCTGAACCGGTTGCTGGCGAACCCTCCCGCCTCGGAAGCAATCGGTCGGCGCTTGTACACGCTGGCGGCTGGCTTCTTCGAGCTGTGTGGCTACCAGGCGGTCGATACCGGTGCCCATGGTCTCGCGCAGCGCCGCTACCTACGCGCGTTGCGGCTGACGCAGGCCGCCGACGACCGCCTCTACGGCAGCTACCTGCTGGCTGTAAACATCGGCCATCTCGCGCTGCATTGCGGTCACCCCGAGCCGGCCCTGCGGATGGCGCTTACGGCGGTGCGAGGCGGTGAGGGTCTGGCGACGCCAGCCGTCAAGGCAGGGCTGCACGCCGTGGTGGCACGCTCGCACGCCCGACTCGGACGTGAGGGCGAGTGCCTCAGGCACCTCGACATCGCGGAGGGACATCTGGCCCGCAGCCGGCCTGAGGACGAGCCGACGTGGATCCGGTACTTCACGACGGCCTATCTGGCGGACGAGATGGCCCATTGCTTCCATGACCTGGGCAGACCGCAGCAGACTCAGCAGCACCTGGCTGTCGCGCTTGCCGCGTTGAGTCCCACGCACGTCCGTCGTCTTGCCATCGACACCGCGCTACTCGCCTCGTCGTTGGCAGCCGCCGGCCGCATTGATGAAGCGTGCGTTGCCGGCCGAGAGGCGGTAGATCATGCGGCGAAGACCGCCTCGCACCGTTGCTTGCAGCGCGTCGTCGAGGTCCAAGCGGACCTTGAGCCCTACCGGTGCGAGCTAGAGGTTCGTGAGTTCGGCGAATACGTTCGCCATCAGCTGCCGCTCGCGGCAGTGTGACCGCCTCGACTGGCCGCGGCAGCTGCGATCGCTTCCCGGTAGTGGGCCAGTTCCGCCTCCAGTGCCGCACCCGCCCTCTTGGATGTTGCCACGTAGTGGCCGATGTCGGAGAGGAGTAGAAGCTCGTGAGGGATACCGCGAGCCTCCAGTTGATCGGCAAGCTCCCGTACGTCCTCGGCCACGGCCACTTCATCGGCAGTGCCGTGAATGAACAGCACAGGTCGCTGAACGGCAGCGGCATCGACTCGCCCGGCGCCGCCGCGAAGCCGCATGGCGTGCGCACGCTGGAATCGGGGCACAGTCTTGGTCCACCGGTCAGGATCCACGATCGCTGAAACGGCGGTGGCAGCAGCGAACGGACCGTCCTGCGCCACCGCGTGCAGCGCGGTGTATCCGCCGGCGCTGGCACCGCGGATGAAGACCTGTCCGGGAATGGCTTGTCCTGCCGTCAGGATCTGGTTCGCCACTGCTGCGCAGTCGTCGACGTCGTCCAGGCCCCACCGGCCGTACAGAGATTCCCGGAAGGCTCGGCCGTACCCCGTGCTGCCGAGGTAGTCCACGTCTACGACAGCGAATCCACGACTGGTGAAGAACTGCGCCTGCCAGTCCAGGCGCAGCAGGCAGGATGCGGTTGGCCCAGGGTGTGCCCGAACGATCACGGGAGCCCGCCACGACGCCGGTGCGCCCGTCGGTGGATACACCAGCGCCAAGATCTCACGACCGTCTGTGACGCGGACCCGCAGCTCTGTCGGCGTCGACACCTGCACCCGGGCAAGCCCGGCATGCTCCGATCGGGCAAGCACCTCCACCTGCGGGTCGTCATCGGCTAGGTCAACGAGCGCGATCTGGGGCGCCGCCGTTGGTGACGAACCGATCAACGCCACCGCTGTACCCAGCGCGGCCAGATAGGGCTTGATCGACGTGTACGGCAGATTCACCTGTCGGACGGCGCCGCAAGTGTCGATGACAACGAGTCGGTGTCGCGGCCCCTCCTGCACCGCCACGACGATTCGCCCGTCGTCGAGGAAGTCGTATGACGCGTAACCCAGCTCCCACGGCTCTGCGGCGCACTCGCCGGCGATGGATGCCACCGCCTCGACCTTGTCTCCACTCCAGCGGAACAGATTCCACCAGCCGCTGCGGTCTGACATGAAGTACAACGCGCCATCGGGCCCCCACCGAGGCTCGATCGCTGACTCGTCGGCACCGCCGGCGACCTTGACCGGTGCCTCAACGTGCCCATGTGATGAATAGGGCGCCACCCATACCTCGCAGGCATCCCATGGCATGTCGCGCTCGCTCCACGCACACCAGGCCAGGGAACTCGGACCTGGCCTTGGTGCGCTCAGGAAACCGCTGCTCGCGACGAGGGTTCGCAGCTGTCGTGCACCCGTGAGTGGAAACGCGATCAGCTCGTCGCCGTGGTCCGACTCTCGCACCGCCAGCAACTCGCCGTCGCCGAGCGTCAGATCTCCCAAGGACGCCTGGCTGACCAGGTCGAGCTCACCGCCATGACGACCCTCGTACAGGCCACCTTCGCCGACACACCACAACGACTCCCCGGCGACGGCGAAAGACCCACCACCGTACGCGTGAACGGTGTTGATGACGTTGAATCCCCCCGGGCTGGCATCGAGCTTGCCCTCGCCGGCCCGCCAGCGCGTCAATGTCGTGACCCCACCAGCGTCCGGACGGGTTTCCAACCAATAGAGCATGCCGTCAGAGACACGAAGCTGGTCGTAGCTGACAGACGCGCTGACAGCGTCTGCCAACGAGACGGCGGCGTCAGAATCCGCCACTTGCACGGCCCTCCTCGAACAACTCTGGCATGTCCCCGCCCGTCGCTGGACCGGCCGGGGCGAGTGTCCCTCGGACATCGGCGACTCTACGCCGGGCTTACCTGCCCCGGCCGGACATCTCCTGCCGAGCTGGCCGCTGGCCGGCTCGCGGGCAGAGCCCTCTCCATGCGGACAACTCCTCTGTCCGCATTTCCGGTATCGACCCGGCCAACCATTCCGAGCGACCCTCTCGAGGTGGAAAGGCCCCGCAGGTCTGACCCGCAGCGGCTGTCCTGCCCGAACAAATACGAGATGATCGGAATGACTTCGATGCAATTGCAAGAGGAATTGATGCGTTACGGCTACCGCCAGGAATTGAGCCGCCGTTTGCGTTTCCGGGACCTGCTTGCCTACGGCCTGGTGTACATGGTGCCGATCGCGCCGATGGCGATCTTCGGCAGCGTGTACGCCGGCTCCGGCGGGATGGTGGCACTCGCATACGCGGTCGGTGTCGTGGCGTTGGTGTTCACGGCGTTCTCGTACGCGCAGATGGTGAAGGCGTTCCCGATGTCGGGCAGCGTCTACAACTACGCCGGCCGGGGCATCAGCGCACCGGTGGGTTTCCTCGCCGGCTGGGTGATCCTCCTCGACTACGTCCTCGTGCCGGGGCTGTTGTACCTGGTGGCATCGGTGGCGATGCACGCCACGGTTCCGTCGGTGCCGGTGTGGTTGTGGTTGCTCGGGTTCGTCGCGGTCAACACGGTCGTCAACTCGGTAGGGATCCGGATGACCGCGGTGGTTACCCGGGTGATGCTCGTCGGTGAGCTGATCGTCTTGGCGGTCTTCTTGGCCGTCGCCGGCTGGGCTCTCGCGACCGGCAAGGGTCGGTTCAGTTGGGCGGCGTTCTACAGCGCCGACACGTTCACCTGGTCGGTGGTGGCGGGGGCGGTGTCGATCGCGGTCCTGTCCTTCCTCGGCTTCGACGGGATCAGCATGCTGGCTGAGGAGACCAAGGGCGGCTCCCGTCAGATTGGCCGCGCGATGGCGGCCGTCCTGATTTTGGCCGGGGTGCTGTTCATTGCGCAGACGTGGCTGGCCGCGATGCTCGTCCCTGACCCGGCCTCGCTGCTGGCCGATGGTGACCCGAACGGGACTGCCTTCTACGACGCCGCCGCCGTAGCTGGCGGTGGGTGGCTGGCGACCCTGTGCGCAGTCGCGACAGCCATTGCGTGGGGGTTGCCGAACTCGATGGTCGCGCAGGTCGCCACGTCTCGGCTGTTGTACGCGATGGCCCGGGACCGGCAGCTGCCGGCGTTTCTGGCGAAGGTGTCGATCCGGCGCAACGTGCCGATCAACGCGACGCTGCTCACCGGCGCGGTGTCCCTGGCATTGGGCCTGTACATGGCGACCCGTGCGGATGGGATCACACTGCTGTCGTCGCTGATCAACTTCGGGGCGATGGTCGCGTTCCTGGTCCTGCACGTCTCGGTCGTGGTGCATCACCTCGTCCGGGAGCGCAGCGGGAACTGGTGGGTGCACCTGGTCATGCCCGGCATTGGCTTCGCCATCTTGGTGTGGGTGGTGGTCAACGCCAACATTGCCGCCCAGCGCCTCGGTTTGGCCTGGCTCGCCCTCGGCGTCATCGTCCTGGCTGGCTTGTACCTGTCCGGCCACCGGCCTGCCCTCTCGGGGTTGGCGCCCGCGCAGCCGCAGGCGCGTCACGTGGAGCGGGTGTGACCGGCATGGACACGTTTACCTACCGGCCCGCGCGAGACGAGTTGGCGTACACCTTCGGCGGTCGGATGCCGGTGGCGCATGTGCGCGGCGGTGACGTGTTCACCGTCGTGACGGAGGACTGCTTCGGTGGTCTCGTGCGAGGGCCGGCGGACCTGCCGTCGCAGGTGTGCCGCATGCCGTACCTCAATCCGGTGTCCGGGCCGTTCTTCGTCGAGGACGCCGAGCCCGGCGACACCCTCGCCGTGCACCTCGCCGCCATCACCCCGGCCCGGGAATGGGGCGTGTCCTCGACGTTCCCGCACTTCGGGGCACTGACGTCCACCTCCCACACCGCCACCCTGCAGCCTCCGCTGGAGGAGCGGGTGTGGGTGTACGGCATCGACCGCCAGGCCGGGACCGTCCGGTTCGAGGCCACCCGCAGCGACCACAGCGTGGACCTGCCGCTGGACCCGATGATCGGCACGATCGGTGTCGCCCCCGGCGCGTTCGAGGCCCGATCCACCATCGTGCCCGACACCCACGGCGGGAACCTCGACACCCCGCACCTGCGCGCCGGCACCACCCTCTACCTCGGGGTGAACGTTCACGGGGCGATGCTCGCGCTCGGCGATGGGCACGCCCGCCAGGGCGAGGGCGAGGCCTGCGGCGTCGGCGTGGAAATCACCACGACCACCACCCTCGCCATCGACGTCATCAAAGGCGTCACCACACGCTGGCCGCGGTTGGAAACCGACCGGGACATCCTGACCATCGGGTGCGCGAGGCCCCTGGAGGACGCCTACCGCATCGCCCAGCACGACCTCGTCGGCTGGGCCAGCGCCCTGACCGGCCTGGAAACCCTGGACGCCTACCAACTCGTGTCGCAGGCAGGACGGGCGCCGATCGGCAACGTGTGCGACCCCAACTACACCGTCCTCGCCGCCATCGACAAAACCCTGCTCCCCGCCCCCGGACCCGCATACGGCGGGGCACACGAGCGGCTGCGGCGGCTCACCGCCGGACTGCGGTAGGAGCCGCGCCGATGACCGCGTCGATCCCGCGCCTGCCGCTGCGCGATGACCTGTTCCTCCTCAGCCACGACGACGACACCGGACACCCCCACGTGCACCGGCAAACCCTCGCCCTCGGCCTCGCGGGCGCGGTCCTGATCGACCTGTACCTGGCCGGGCGGGTGACCCTCGACCAAAACGACGACACCCGCCCGGCCAGCCACCAACGGATCCACCCACACAACGACCGACCGGTCGGGGACCTGATCGCCGACGCCGCGACCGCCACCATCCGCCACACCCACCCACCCCTACGCGGGTGGCTGCGCGGGTTCTCCGACGACCTCTACGACCGCACCCGCGCCGGCCTCGTCGCCAGCGGAATCCTGCGCCACCACACCCGACGGCGCCTCGGCGGCCTCATACGCGCCGACACCTACCTGCCGACCGACACCAGATGGGCGGTCGTCGCTCGCTCCCGCCTGCGCTACCTCGCCACCGGCCGCGAACAGCCCACCAACCACAGCGCCGCCCTCGCAGGCCTCGTCGCCGACCTCGGCCTCACCCACCACCTTTACCTCGACGACACCGCCACCCTGACCGCTCGTCTAAAGGCCATCGCCGGGCAGCACTACCAGCCGGTACGCGACATCACCGCCGCCGTAGACGCCGCCATCGGTGACCTCGCCACTGCCGCCTACCGCTGACTCTGCCTCCGTCACCTACCGGAATCACCGTGAGCAACTGCCTCAGGTGAGACCCATAGCAACCTGCGCATCACAGGAGTAAGCATGACGAGCATCAGTACCAACGTGACCGCACGTCGGGCCATGCCCGACGACGCGGGCAGACTTATCGGCGTCCTCGCCGAGGCGTTCTTCCAAGACCCGGTCGCCCAGTGGCTGATCTCCGACAATGACGATCGCCGCTTCGTCTCCTACCGCTACTTCACCCACGTTGTGGGGCACAGCCTGCAATACGGCCACGTGGACACAACTTCCGACGGATCCGCCGCCGCAATCTGGTACGCCCGCCCGGCACCGTCTCCCAGCATCGCCGCCGACCGCCACGTGGGCGTGCAGGAAGCGACCGGCGCGTACGCGCCGAAGTTCCTCCTACTCGAGACGATGTTCGAAGCGCACCACCCACCCGAGGCGCACCACTACCTGGCCTACGCCGCCGTCAGCCCCGAACATCAAGGCCAAGGAACTGGCACCGCGCTGTTGACTAACCACCACCAACAAATCGACCCGCTTTGCTTGCCCGCCTACGTGGAGGCCACCAGCCCACGCAACCGCGACCTCTATCTGCGGCTCGGATACCTACCCGGCCCGTCGATGGTCCTGCCCAACGGAGGGCCCAAGATCTGGCGGATGTGGCGCGCGCCGCTGGGCAGCACGATCCCAACCCGGTTCTTCACCCCGCATCTACCCCAAACATCCGGCGAGCCCAACGAACGCGGAAGGGACCATGCTGGTTCGGCCGGCTACCCCTGCTGACGTCGCAGCCATCGCGGCCATGCTGGCTACCGAGTTGCAGGGTGATCCGCTCGCCGAATGGCTCGTGCCAGGAGCAGAGCAGTGAACTTACGTCCTCCGCAGGTTGCTTGCCTTGTAGGACGACCACGCCGCCGTGTGCCGCTGATGTGTCGCCTCGGCGGGTCGTCGGTAGCCGCCCTGGCCCGTTCTCGTACGTACTCATCGTCCAACGTGGCTACACCTGCGGCACAGCAGCGCGGGCCGGCGGGCGATCGAGCCAGGAACGTCAGACGGACGACGCGTAAGATCAGTTTCGTTCGACATTGATGTGGCCTTCTTCGAGGGCCTTCTCGATCATTGCCAGCATCTCGGCCCTCTCATGCGCCTCAGCTGTCAGTGTCCAGGTCAGGTACCCGCGTCCGTCGTCGACCTGGTCGACGAGCCCAGCCTGGCGCATCTGCCTGAGCGCCTTGGACAGGTGGCCGTCGCCGGGTCTCGCTCCCCAACGCTCAACGAGGGCGGCAGCGAGCTCGGTGTATCGCAGTTGTCGGTCAGCGAGCGTAAGCAAAATCGAAGCCCACCAGCTGTGTCCGAAAACCTGCTCCAAGATCCGAAAGTGGATCAATGCCACAGTTCACCGTCTCCCCCGCACAGGTGCCCAACGCCTGACCCGAGACGTCAGCTGTCGTGAATCTGACATTGCGCGAAGGACTCACTTCACCGAGTAGTCGCGGCGGTGTCAAGGCCCCTCGCTTATCGACCTGACGGAGAGTTGCCGGTTAGAGCCGCTTTGGGTGAAAACGAAATCCAGCTGTAACGAGCAGTGGTTGTCGATGGCTCCGCTCTGTTCAGCCCCTGCGCGGCGCTGAACAGTCCGTCGCGGTGGCGCGCGGCGGCCCTACCAGCGGTGCGCACGATCTGGACGCACGATTGGCGCGCGCGGTTGTAGCGCACTCACGTGCCGTAGCGGCAGGCTCTGATCCTGAGATAGGACAGAACATGTTGACGGTGATGGAGGCAACTGGTGGCACACCGTAGGGGGAGGGTGGTAACCGTGCTCGCGCTCATCGGCCTGGTGGGAATCGGGGCAGGTTGCACACGTGGTGACGGTGACAATGAAGGCTCACCAACGCCGACGCCCGGCAATCAATCCACCTCGCCCGCCGAACCGGTTACGCCCGAGGATCTCGCGCTGGCTGCGTACCGCAGCATGTGGGCCGCCTACGACGAAGCCGGGCTGACGTCGAACCCGGACCATCCGGAGCTGGCCAAATTTGCGGCCGGCGACGCGCTGAAGGTCTTGAAAAGCGGCCTGCAGTCCGATCGACGCGAAGGGCTGGTCGGGCAGGGCGAAGTCGTTGTGACCCCGTCGATCCAATCCCTCACGCCCGCGGCCGCGCCGACTCAGGCGAAAGTCCGAGACTGCGCGGATACCTCCGGCGCGGTCAGGGTGAGAGCGACTCCGAATGGCACTCCGTTCAACGACTCACCCGGCGGGCGCCGGCTGGTCAACGCCACCGTGAGCGTAGTCGGCGAGAGCTGGAAGGTGACGTCTTTTGGGGTACAGGGAGTCGGCTCGTGCTGAGGCTCCGGCTCCTGCCCGCTGTCAGTGTCATGCCCGCAGCCTGCTGCCTGGTTCTGCTGGTGGTTGCGTCTCCCGCGCAGGCTGACAAGTGGAAGCCGGTGGACTGCGGCCTTACTCCTGACGTGCCTGAGTGTTCCGTCGAGGTGGGTACACCGCCCTCTACCGGCGACGGGAACTCCGAGGACGAACAAAACGGCGGGTCGAACACCGGTGGTGGGCACGAGGGTGCGGACGGTTGCCGCTACGTCTTGATTGGCCGGGACGGTCCGCCATCGGGTGCCCCTCAGCCCGGAGCGTGGTATTCGCGCCACTGCGTCAGCGATGGCGGGGCTTCAGCGAGGCTGCCCGTGTGGATCGCGGATGTGCAGTCGCCGGATCCGGCGGTCTTGGCACGGTCTGCGATCTCCCGGCTGAATCTGCCTGTGCCGGCGATCCGGGCCAACCCCGCGCCGCCAGCGGCTCAGCTGCTGAACGTGCCGACGTGGCTGTGGCTGGACGGCCCTTCTTATCGGGCACGGTCAGCGACGGCTTCGGTCCCCGGCCTCAGCGTAACGGCGACCGCCTCACCGAAGCAGGTGCGGTGGTCGACTGGTGACGGGGCGTCTTTTACCTGCTCGGGTGCGGGAATGCCGTGGAGCGCGGGCATGGATCCGGCTGCACCGTCGAGTTGCAGCCACACCTACAAGGCACCGTCGAGCGGCCAACCGGGCGGGGTGTACGAGGTGCGGGCGACGGTGACCTGGGAGATCGGTTGGGTGGGCGGTGGCACGTCGGGTTCGGTCGATCCAGTGACGACGAGCGCCGTAGTGCCGCTTCGGGTGCAGCGCTCGTCCGCACTCAACGGGACGGGCTGACCGATGGCCGTGTCATTGACGAGAACACCAGCCACGGCGGCGAACGGGCGATCGTCGTCCACACCTGCGCCCGTTGGGGTGCGCCGACGTTCACCGCGCAACGTGGTGCTGGGGCTCGTTCTCGCAATCGCGTGCTCGCTGCTGTTCGCCGGCACCGCGCTGCGGACCGATCCGGCGACTCCGGTCCTGGCGCTGGCCCGCGACGTGGGGGCAGGCCAGACGATCCGGGACCCAGACTTGAAGGTCGTACAGATCGTGCCCGGCGACGCCGTGCAGGTGGTAGGCGAGTCGCAGCGCGAGACGGTTATCGGTCGGACGGCGGCGGTGCCGCTGGTCGCCGGGAGCCTGTTGTCGCCCGGCCAGATGGGCGGTTCGGCGTTTCCACCGGTGGGTCAGTCGGTCATCGCCGTCGGCGTCAAGGCGGGCAAGGCGCCGGCCGGCATGACGGTGGGCTCGCGGGTGACCGTCCTGGTAGTGCCCCCGACAGCCAACGGATCTCCAGCTGTGCAGCCGGTCCGGGCGTCCGCGTCGGTGTCCGCAATCGAGGTCCCCGACGCTGCTGGGCTGACCGCCGTGTCGCTCCTGCTGTCGTCAGACGCGGCACTGCAGGTCAGCGTCGCTTCGGGAGACGTATCGCTGATTCTGCAGGGCTCGGGCGGCTGACACCGTGTTGATCGGGGTGACGAGCGCGAAGGGCTCGCCAGGCGCGACGACGCTCGCCCTGGGGCTGGCACTGCGGTGGCCTGAGCCAGGCGCCATTGTCGTGGAGGCGGATCCGGCGGGCGGCGACCTAATGGCACGGTTCGGTCGTACCTACCACGGTGGCGGGCGGGAGCCAGGGCTGGCGTCGATGGCTGCCGATGCCCGCTCCGGGGCCGACGTCCGAATGGATCCGTCTCGGTGGGTGCAACCGTTGCCGTCCGGGGTGGACGTGGTCCTGGCGGAGCCTGGCGCCGCGGCGGCGAGCCTGCGGGCGTTAGCTGTTCGGGGACCTCGAATGCTGCGAGTGCTGGCCGCCGGCCGGCCAGCCTTGGTGCTCGACGTGGGCCGGTGGGAGCCAGCTTCGCCGGCGTCCGCGCTGCTATCGGCAGTGGACGTCCTGCTGGTGGTGCTGAGGCCCGTACAGGATGAGGTACGAGTTGCGGATGTGCGACTGAACGGCCCGACGGGCCGACCAATCCCATCAGCAAAAGGTAGAGACCTTACCCAGGGACACGAGCACGTCGAGCAGCTGACCGGATTGGTACGGGACGTACAGCTGGTGACCGTAGGTGGCGACGGGTGGCCGGCAGTGGAGGTGGCCGGCAGCCTTGGGCTGCCGCTGGCCGCGACCGTCCCGAACGACCGTCGAGGCGCCGGGATTCTGGCTGGACGGATGGTGCCGCGGCGGGGTTGGCAGTCGACGGGCTGGACGCGGTTGCCACTGCTGCGGGCCTGTCGTGGCCTTGCACTGGACCTCGATCGGCATGCCAGTACCGGGACGGCGGTCGCGTCGGTGACGGCGCACGCCGGGGTGAGCGGCCGATGAATGCTCGGCATTCCGCTCCGGGGAACAGCATGGGCGTGGGGGGCGCCCACGCGCTGACCAGTGGTGAGCGAGAGGTTCTCCATGCATTACGAGCCACGGTCGCCGTCCGGCTACAGGTGTCGGTCGTCGGTGGAGCAGACAACGCGGGCGACGTCGACCTATTGATATCCAACGCCCTCGACGAATATGCGCGCGAGGCGTTGCACCGCGGGCAACCTCCGCTGAGTGAGATGGCCGAGCATCGGATTCGGCAAGCGTTGCGCAATTCCTTCGTTGGCGCCGGCGGGCTGCAACCGCTCCTCGACGACGAGGCGATCGAGACCATCAACATCAACGGCTGCGACAACGTGCAGGTGCAGTACCGCGACGGCCGACGTGCCCGGGTGGCCGCGGTCGCACACTCCGACGCCGAACTGATCGAGCAGTTGCGCGACATGGGCGCCCGGCTCGGAGCCCATGAGCGCCGATTCGACCCGGACGCCCCCGAACTCGCCATGCAGTTGCCTGGCGGAGCGCGTCTGCACGCGATGCAGGTGATCAGCGATCGAGTCGCGGTGTCGATCCGCCGGCACCCCATGGTGAAGGTAAGCCTGGATGACCTGGTGGGGATGGGCGAGCTGACGCCGACAATGGCGGACCTGTTCACCGGCCTGGTGTTGGCCCGCCGGAACATCGTCATCAGCGGCGGCCCCGCCGCAGGAAAGACCACATTCCTGCGAGCCCTCGCCTCCGCGATTCCCGCGCAGGAACGCCTGATCGTGATCGAGGACTCTCGCGAGCTGTCGCTGGACCCGCAGGTCCACCCGGACATGGTCTCGATGCAGGCACGGCAGGCAAACATCGAGGGCGTGGGCGAGTTCAGCCTGGATCAGTGCGTCCGTGCCGCGCTGCGGTTGACGCCGGATCGGGTCATCCTCGGCGAGGTTCGCGGGGCTGAGGTCGTGCAGATGGCCAAGGCGATGTCGATCGGGGTGGACGGGTCGATGGCGACGGTGCATGCCTCGTCGAGTTCGCAGGCACTGCTGCGGATGACCACCTATGCGATGGAGCCGCCGGCATCCTATCCACGAAGTGCCGCGACGTCACTGCTGGGCGAAGCCGTGCACATCGTCGTGCACTTGGACCGCACTCCCAATGGCCTTCGAGTGGTCTCCTCCGTTCGCGAGATCGTCGGCACCGACGGGGACCAGATCATGTCCAACGAGGTATACCGGCCTGGTCCGGGTCGCCAGGCAGTGCCGGCGACCCGGCTGCGGGACGAGACCATGGACCGGCTCGTCGATGTTGGCCTGGATCCTGCTGCCCTCGACCGTGACGGGTGGTGACACGGATGGCCATGCCGGTCGTGCTGCTTGTCGGACTACTCAGCGGCCTTGGCCTGTGGCTGGTCGTTGACGGATTCCGGCGGCGCGACCGTGACAGCCCTGCACGAGTGGACGGCTTGCTACGACGAGCTCGTGCGGCCGTAACTCCCGTGCGGACCGTAACGGTGATCATCGCGGCGGTGGTCTCGGGGCTGGTAACCGGCTGGCTGGTCGGCGCGATCTTGGCTGGCCTGGCAGCGTGGAGCCTACCCACCGTGCTGATCGGGAACCGGACTCAGCAGCGTGAGCAGGAGCAGTTGGAGGCGATCGCGGGCTGGACGGAGAGCTTGCGCGACACGCTGGCCGCGGCAGCTGGGCTGGAGGAGGCGATCGCCGCGACGGCCGGCACGGCGCCAGCGGCGATCCGACCGCAGGTCATCGCGCTGGCGGAGGCGATCGACGCTGGGGTCCGCCTGCCGGTCGCGCTGCGCGCGTTCGCCGCTGATCTCAATCATCCGACCGGGGACATGGTCGTGGCGTCGTTGCTGCTGGCGGCCACCAGGCAGGCTCGCAACCTCGCCGAGCAGCTCGGTGCGCTCGCGGCAACCGCACGGGAGCAGGCCGCAGCCCGGATGCGGATCCAGACCGAGTGGGCGACCACCCGCACGTCGGTGCGGATCATCATCGCGATCACCCTGGCCATGGCCGTCGGACAGGTGCTGCTCAACCGCACGTTCCTCGCTCCCTACGACACTCTGGCCGGGCAGGTCGTACTCGCCATCGTGGGTGCGATGTTCGCCGTCGGGTTCATCTGGCTCAGCCGGATGTCCCGGATAGCCCGTGAGGAGCGGGTGCTGACCGGCGCCAACTCCCAACCCCAGGTGGTGACACGGTGATCCGGGAGGCGCTGCTGCTGGGGGCCGGTACCGGAACCGGCCTTACGCTGGTCCTGCTGGGATTGCGTCCCAACCGACCTGCCCTGGTCGACGTGCTCGACGGCCTACGTCGTCCGGCGCCGCCCCCGATGACCGCCCGACAACGCCGCTATCAGGTGCTGGGGGCACCCCTCGTACGCCTGGGCCTGCCTACCGCTCGCACCCGCAGCGACCTGGCAGTGCTGCAGAAGGACGTTCCCACGTTCCTTGCCGAGCAGGCCGCAGCCATCGGCCTGGGGGTACTGGCGATGCCCGTCCTGGCCGCACTGTGGGGCGTCGGTGGGCTGGTGCCGCTGTGGCTCGCCGGCCTGGGCGGACTGATCGGCTACCGATGGGCGGTCACCCGGGCCCGCGCTCAGGCGGAGAGGCGGCGTGCCCATCTGCGTCACACCCTGTCGGTGATGCTCGACCTGGTCACCATCAGCCTGGCCGGCGGCGCCGGCGTCGAACAGGCCCTCGACGATGCGGCAAGCGTCTGCACCGGCTGGGCCGCCGACCAACTGCGTGCCGCGCTACGCACCGCCCGGCTGACTCGGCAGCCCCCGTGGCAGCCCCTTGGCCAACTGGGCCTCGATACGGGAGTGAACGAGTTGGCCGAGTTGGCCGCCACGATGCAGTTGGCCGGCGCGGAAGGCGCCCGGGTCCGTGCTTCCCTCGCTGCCCGGACCTCGGGGATGCGCGCTCGCACAACCGCGGCAATGGAATCCGCCGCCCGCTCGGCCGGCGTCCGGATGTCCCTACCCGTCATGCTCATCGCCGTCGGCTACGGCCTGTTCCTGCTGTACCCGGCCATCGCGGCCATCCGCACCGGCCTCTAAACCGAATCCGTACGGAGCTCGAAGGAGTTGATCACCATGATCCGCCGTCTACGCGCCAACCTTGCCTATGGGCTCAGGGCCATCCGTGAGAATCCCGAGCACGGAGCAGAGACCGTCGACACAATCATGTGGATCGCCATCTTCATCGTTGTCGTCGGCGGAATCGGCATGCTCTTCCGGGACACCGTGACGCAGTACTGGAACTCCCTGGTCATCACCATCGGCTTCTGACCGTCACGATCATGGGGAGTCCGAGCAGGACCAGGCAGCACCTCCGCAGCAGACTCCACGGCGACCGCGGCTCAGTCACGACCGAGACCGTCGGCTACACCGTCATCTTCCTGCTCGCGCTGACCGTGATCGTGCAAGCCGCCGTCTGGTCGCTGGCTGATCAGTCGGCTCGGCACGCCGCCAAGGAGGCACTTCAGGCGGCACGGGTCTACGGGGCGACGGCCGAGTCCGGCCGCAGCGAAGCCGCTGAAGTCCTGGCCGAGACCAACCCTGCCGGCATCGACGACATCCAGATCACCGTGGAGCGTGGGCCGGTCACCACAACCGTCACGATCACCGGCACGGCGAACCGTGTCGTTCCCGTGCCAGGGCTCACCGTGCCCATCGAGGTCCAGGTCCAGGCACCCACCGAAGATGTTCCACCCGTGAGCTGAGACCAGGCGGAAGGAGCGAGGCGTCGATGACGAAGGGCAGTAGAGCACCACTGCCTCGGCGGTGTCCGTCCGGCGATTGCGGCTCGGTGTCGGTCGAGGTAGTCGGGCTCGTCCTGCCGGTCATGGTGATCGTGGCGATGCTGATCGTCGGCGCATGGCGGTTGTCGGCCACTCGCCTCGACGTACACGCCGCCGCCGCGTCCGCCGCGCGCGCCGCATCCCAACAGCGAACCGCCGCTGCCGCGCAGTCCGCCGCCGAGGAAGCCGCCCGCGGCGACCTCGCCGGCCGGGCCCGCGGATGCACCCCGTTGACCGTTGTCACGGACCTACATGACTTCGGCCGTGGCGGCTCGGTCACCGTCACCATCACGTGCCACGTCTCCACCGATGACCTGATCGGCGTCAGCGCCCCGGGCGGCGCCGACACGACCGCGACCGCCAGGGCCCCACTGGATACATATTCGGAGATCGTTCCGTGAGCCGCCCCTGGTTGGAGACGGTCCGCCGCCAACTGCGCGAAGACCGCGGCTCGGGCACCGGCTGGGCAGCCGGAATGTTCCTCGTCGGCATGCTCGCAGCCGCACTGATCATCGACGGCGGTGCCGCCATGACGATGCGCGTCGACGCCCGCCACGTCGCCCAACAGGCCGCACGGGCCGGAGCAGACCGGATCGATCTACTCCTGCTCCGCACCGCCGGCACCGTACAACTCGACCCGGTTCTGGCCGAAGCCGCGGCGACCGAATACCTCGCCCAGGTCGGAGCCACCGGCACCGTCTCCGCCACCACGACGTTGGTCACGGTCACCGTCACCAAGACCGGGCCCACCCCACTACTCGCCGCCATCGGGATCACCACCGTCACCGTCTCGACCACCGAGCGCGCCGAACCCGTGACCAGCTAGACCACCGTGAAGGGGGTGCCATGAACGTCACTGCGGCGCTCGGCCGGCTCCTCACCCGCCTCGCCAGCGCCACCGCGCTGCTGTCCATCACCGTCGGCATCCCCTACGGTCTCGCCGCTTACATCGGTTGGCCCCTCCCCCGCACCGTCCCGCAGGACGCCGCCGGCTGGCAGGCATGGCTCACCGCCGGCTTCACCGACACGATGGCGGTCAACCTGCTGGCCATCGCCCTCTGGCTGCTCTGGGCCGTGTTCACCGCCAGCCTCCTCGCCGAGGCGTTCGCCGGGATTCGCGGCCTACCCATGCCGAGACTGCGCGGCTTGACGTCCGTACAGACCCTGGCAGGATGGCTGCTCTCCGGACTCACTGCCGGCGTCGTCGCCACCGCCACCGTCGCGCCGGCAACGGCGACTCCCCCACCCTTGTCCGCGGTCGTGCCGGCAGCCGCGGCGCACGCCACCCCGGTGGTGCTTCTCGGCAACCAAGCGACCGGCCCAGCCAAGGTCGGTATCGAGCAGCAGCCGCCGATCCTCTGCGCTGGCGAACACCACGTTCTCATCAAAGGCAACAGCTACGTGTACGTCGTCCAACGCAACGAAAGCCTCTGGGTCATCGCCGAGAAGTGCCTCGACGACGGCAACCGATGGCCCGAGATCTGGCAGCTCAACCGCGGCCGACATTTCGAGGTCGGCGGCACGTTGCGAGCCCCCCGCCTGATCCAACCCGGCTGGGATCTACGGATGCCAGCCGACGCTGTCCCACCACCAGCCACCGATCCGGCACCCGCGAAACCCGCCCGACCGCCGGGTGCCGGCCCGGTACCCGCATCACCGGGCCCGGCCACGTCGACAGCCCCACCCATGTCGACACCGTCCTCCTCAACCGCTGAGGACCCGGACGGTGTGGTCGAGCAGGCACCGGGCATGCCGGCGTCGTCGGGGCCGGTCTCGACCCCAACAAGCGCCAGCCCGGCGACGCCTGACCAAAGCGATGCCGTTCGGCCGCCCGGTGAGGATCGCGGCGTGGGCGTACCCGGCGGATGGGTGAGCATCGGACTGGCCGCTGCACTGGCCGCCGCCTCGTCGATCGTGTGGCTACGCCGACGCACCCGCTACAACCCCATCGCCGACATCGACCCGGCCACCGATCCCACCCTGCAGCCCTTGCCGGCCGTGGTCAGCCGGCTACGTCGGGCCGTCCGTGCGCAGGCACCCGAACTACTGGCACCCCCGCCGCTACAACCCACAGTCCGTGACCTCGCGGGCGCCGACCGGCCGCCGCTGGCACCGATCGGGCCGTCCGGACCGCAACTGGCCGGCCTACCCGACCACCCACGAGGAGGCCTCGGCCTCACCGGACCAGGCGGAGCCGACGCCGTCCGCGCGATGCTCGTGGCGACGCTCTCCTCGGGCAGCGTCCACGACCCGGACGCCCGCGGGCAGGTGGTGATCCCCGCGACCGTTCTCGCCGACCTGCTCGGCGGCACCGCGATCACCGACCTGGTCGGTGCCGTACCTCGGCTGCGAGTCACCGCCGGACTCGACCACGCGCTGACCTACGTCGAAGAACAGATCATCCACCGCACGCGTGCCGTCACCGACGCCGACGTCACCGATGTTGCCGCGCTCCACGACGCCGACCCACACCACGATCCCCTTCCACCGATCACACTGATCGCCGACATCCCCGACACCGCGATCCGGGCTCGGCTATCCACCGCGCTACACCTGGGCCACCCCCTGGCCATCAGCGCGGTCATCGCCGGCCACTGGCCGCGCGGCACCACCCTCACTGTTGCAACCGACGGCACCACCACCAGCAACGAGCCGGGACAGACCCCCAAGCTGTCGGTCCTTGACGCCGACACCACTCTGCAACTGCTCACCGTCATTCGCGAAGCGCACACCGGAGAGCCGCCATCTCCCCCTCCCAACGACCCGACGCCCGAAGGGCCGGGTTCCACGAGCGGTGGCGACAACACATCCACGGCAGAGACCACCGCGAGCCCAGCACCGTCAGTCAGGCCAACCCCACCCGCCGAACTTCCCCGAGCGAGCGGGAAGCGGCAGTCACGGGTACGCGTCCAGGTGCTCGGCCGGCCGATCATCTTCGGCGCCGACGGCAACCCCGTCCCCGGCGTCCGCCGAGCAAGTTATGAACTCCTCACCTACCTCGCCGTCCACCGCCAAGGTGCGGATATCGCCGACATCGAGGTAGCGATGACACCGGATGCCACCCCACGCCGCGCCCGCGACCGCCTGTCCACCAACGTCGCCAACCTCCGCAATCGGCTGACCCACGCCACCGGACTCGACCCCAGCGCGGTCAGCGGAACCTTCAAACCGGTCGCCAACCCTGGCGGGCGCTACTACCTCGACCCGGCCCTGCTCGACGTCGACTGGTGGCGCGTCCTCGACGCTGTCAGCCGGGCCGGCGCGACAACCGACCGAGACGCCCAGCGCGCGGCGCTCGATGACGCAGTCAGCAACTGGAACGGCCTGCTCTACGACGACAGCTTCGAATGGATGGACGGGCCACAGCACAGGTGCAGGCAGGTCGGCGTCAACATCCACGCTCGACTCGCGGTTCTGCTCGCCGACACCGACCCCGGTCGAGCCCGGACCCTTCTCGACGCTGCCTGCGAAATCGACCCGATCAACGAGGAGGTCGCTCGCCTCGCCATGAACGCCCATTCCGCCACTGATGACACCGCAGCCATCAACGCGCGGCTGGCAGCACTTACCTCAGCCCTTCAGGGGATCGACGAGGACGTCTCCGACGAAACTCATCGACTCGCACGTCGACTGCTCCACAAGTCCCTACCGCATAACGACGGACCGTCAGACTGAGAGTGCGTTTCATGGCCTGCAGGGGGAGCTGATGCTCGAGTGCCAGTGCAGGTGGCGCAACCAGTGCCAGATCGCCTGGACGCCGGCCAGTGGGATTTGATCATCACGAGTTCCCGGGTTCCCGAGACGGCCCGGCTCGCACGAATCAACGCCTCATCTCGGCCAGTTGGCCAAGCATCGAGTCAACCCGTATGGCCCGTGGCCATGGCGGTCGGAGGCAGCACGCGGATCGCGGCGGAAGAGCACTCCGCTAAAGGTCCACGATTTGCGTAGGTTCGTTACCAACGGGTCTGCTTGCGGGAGGAGCATGTCGGCTTAGCCGGCGTACGGCGGGGTGACATACTCGGTCGCGTGATTGACCTCAAAGCTACGCTAGGTCAGGACCATCTCGACGCGTTCATGCGTGGACTGGTGCGGCGTCGTTATCACGCCTTGCTTGGCGCCGGCGCGAGCTTCGGCGGAACTAGCTCAGATGGAAGATATCTCCCGGGAGCTGAGGGACTCGCGACCGAATTGCAAGACGCGTTTGCACTCCCCCCGATCGGGGCTGCGGGCCTTCGCCGCCTTTATGCAGGCGCTAAGGGCAAGACGACAACATCTGGCGTCAGCCTCGATGCTTACCTGAAAGCGCGGTTCTCGAATACAACCCCGCCCGACTGGATGGAGTGCTTTGCCCAAGTCCCATGGGAACAGATCTGGACGTTAAACATCGATGACTGCGTTGAGGTTGCCTACACAAAGTGGAGCCAGATAGCGCGACAAAGCGCCGTCAGCATCTCATGGACTGAGCAGCATCGAACTCCGCGAGCAACCCTCGACGAGACTCTCGTGATCCACCTGCACGGGAAAGCAAGCAAGGCGCACAGGGACCCCGAAATCGTCTTTGACATCGCCGGATACGTAAACGCCACGCTAGCCCAGCATCGCTGGCACAGAATTTTCGGTGATGTGTATCCGGCTAAACCATTTATAATCATTGGGGCGTCCCTCGATAGCGAATTTGACCTTCAGGTAGTGCTGGAGCAGGGCCGCTACAGTACGCCCGACGGCCACCCGTCAGTTATCGTGTCGAAAGACATCGACGCATTCCAGGCGGACGAGTATCGGCGCTATGGACTTATTCCAATTGCAAGCGCGGCGGACGAGTTCTTCTCGTCCGTTCTAGAAATCCTTCCTCAGTATCTGGCGGAACTCACTCATGAAGAGGCTTCAGCGGCGACCGACCATCCACGAGAAATCTTTACTTTCCTTAACCAGTGGCAAAGGCTAGAAAGTGCTCCTCCGGGGCCAAATCGAGACCGTCGCCACGATTTTTATGCAGGGCATTCGCCAGAATGGCGTGACATTCTGCTATCGCTACCTAGCGAACGCGATCGGCACACGGCCACGGTCGACAGATCTCTGGAGGATCTTAAGCACGGCGAACATATGATACTGCTCATCTCAGGTGACCCATTTACCGGAAAGAGCACGTTCTTACTAAGCATCGCAAGTGAAATCAATTCACGTGGTTATGAGCCATACCTTTATGCAGGCGAGGAGGCGATCGATATTCACAGTGCGGCATGGTGGCTGCAGAGGTACCCGCGCTCCGTGCTGCTGATAGATGACGCATCTGATTTTGCGCATGACATTGAGAAGCTTAACGTGCGTCTTGACGGCACTCCAATTGCGCTCCGAGCAATATTGACGGAACGCGCAAGTCGCGCTAGGCACATCGATAATGTTCTGGCTGCCATACCGCACGATAATCTCGAATTGAACAGGAGGCTATCGGTCGGCGAAGTCTCGAGGCTCATCGACAAGCTGACAGAAAAGAAGCGTCTAGGGTCCCTGACTGGGAAGGCAAAGACAGAGCAGAGGCGATACTTCGAAGGGCACAAGCGTGAGCTCTTTTCATCGATGGCCGAGCTCGAGCATGGTCGAGGATTCGTTTCGAGGATCAAAGATGAGTACGCAGCTATTGCGGACGCAGGCGCACAGCGCCTGCTGGGGGTAATCGCTATCGTTGGCAATCTGGGCTACGAGCTCCCCGCGCCCCTGGTAAAGGCGATTTCTGGACGCACCCCGTTGGAAGCAGAGGCGATGGTGAGCGTCGGAGAGCTAGCTGACCTTGTTGCCATCCGAAACCGCAGAGGCTTCCATTTGCGGCATCGGATACTTGGAACACTCCTTGTGGAGCACTGTTTGGATCCGGAGGAAAGGTTTGAGCTAGCGAAATCCTTAGCAATAGCGCTCGCTCCACACGTCTCACGCTCCGCCATCACGGCAAATACAGTTCACTATCGAATTACGCGTGCCCTGATGACCGCTCAAAACCTAAAGAGGTTTCTCGGCAGTAACATTGATGTCGTACTCGATTGGTACGATGCGGTAGAAGCCGGTTTCGAATGGAACGCCCGATTTTGGGAACAGCGCGCACTTGCGGCGGCGGATGCCGGATATTTCGAGCCTGCGTACAGTTGGGCCAGGGAAGCCGTAGCACGACACGAAGACTCTTTTACCCTGAATACCGTTGGCACTGTGCTGATGCAGCGGGCAGCCAGTGAAGCACTTGGAGGCCAGTGGCCGACGGATTCCTTCGAACTGGCTGAGAGTGCACTGGCTCAAGCTCGCGACCTGGAGGGCGCGGTTTCAGAATATCCTTACGAGACCTTCTTCCGATACTTCGAACGCTTAGTTACGTTGGTCGAGGAGCGTGATCGGGCACTCAATGAGCAACTGAGGAATGTATGGATGAACTGGCATTCGAGGGTACTGTCGCTCGAACCGTCTTACCGAACGCGCCTGAATAGTTCACTAAAATCTGCCTGGGACGCCTGGGAGAGAACTACGCAAATGCCGACGCGGCTCACGGACTCTTAGGTCAGTCAGAAATTTGCGGAAGGACCGGTCGTGCCCGCACTCGTATTTCCGGATCTGCGTGGGCGCACGTAGCAATGCAGTTCTCGCCGCCCGTCGATACGTGATAACACTATCAGCGTGCGGCAAACGGCGACACGTCAGTCCAACGACCACGGTCGCTACCCGGACGACGGTTCGGATCGTGGAGAAACTGTCAGCCTTGTCGGGATGGGCGGGTTCCTCGCAGATTTGGGTAAGCACCCACCGGTCTACCAACTCCATGATAGGACCGAGCATTGATAAGAATCGGTATGGCGGCCGGCTACCCCAACGGTGCGCCTTCGTTGATCATGAATGAAACCGGATCTATGGCCGCTTCCGCACTGGCATCACCGTTGACGTGCACCTCGAAGTGGAGGTGCGGCCCAGACGAATGACCGGTCGAGCCGACGACACCGATGGGCTGGCCGACCGCGACGCGGTCGCCGACCTCGACCCGCGGTGGTTCGTTCATATGGCAGTACCGGGTGATGATCCCGCCGTCGTGATCGATGTCTACGTACCAGCCGCAGCCGCTGGTGAGATTCGGGTCCCCGTCGCGATCGCAGCCCCAGTTGCTGCCGTCGCGGTTGTCGATGGCGTTGCAGCGGACCCGGCTGACGATGCCGGCGGATGCGGCTCGGATCACGGTGCCGCGTGGGGCGCTGAGGTCTACCCCGTCATGACCGGGCCGGCTTGCGGTGCGGAAGCCTGAGCCGACAGGCGCAAGGACTGGCTGGGTCCAAGGCCCACTGGCACCGCCGCAGCTGGCCAGCCGCCCAGTTGGCAGTGAACTCTCACCGCTGGTGATCGTGCCGACGAGTTGAGTGGCTTCCGGCTCCCACTTGGCGTACGCGTCGGGATAGGCGCTGACTTGCACACGTTGGGCTGCCTCCGTAAGCGGCATGGTCTGCCAGCCGAGGATCGTCAACAACTTGGCGTAGAACCTAGCGGCGGCGTAGGTCGGGTCGAGAAGTTGCGCGACGGTTCCCCATCCTTGGCTGGGTCGTTGCTGGAACAGTCCGACGGAATCCCGGTCGCCGCGGGGAAGGTTGCGTAGCGTCGATTCCTGCATCGCGGTGGCGACGGCGATCACCCACCCCCGAGTGGGCACTTTCCTGCTGGCTCCGGTGGCGGCGATGATGGCAGCGTTGGCTACCTGATTGCGATCCCACCGGCCGACAGCGGGCCACCCACCCGGCGGCGCTGGGGCAAGCGATCGACCGAGTGTCGCACCAGAGCCGCAGCCGGCAGCGGAGCCTCCCAGCAGAAGGCCGGCGCCCGCGAGACAGACGAATACCACCGTGACGACGGCAGCGAGCAGGGTGGCGAGCATTCGACGACTCACCGCCGGCTCCAGCAATCAGGTCGACTGGTGGTACTGAGGCGTGGCTTGATGGTCATGTTTCCTCCACTGGTGAACACTCCCCAGCGGCGCCAAGGAGCTGATCCCGCCGCGTCCGGCGAGTCGAAGGGGGTCTGGCGCTGCGACGAGCAGGTCTACAAACGCAAAAAGGGCCGCATTTGCGGCACCAGGAGGTGCAAATCGAGTTCCGGTGGGCGGCTATCGACAGCGAGAGGACAGGCCGGACGCGGATCGCGGGGCAGGCTGAGCAGGATTGAATCGGCGGATCAGGCTCCGGCGGGATTCCATGGGCACGAGGACCAGACGGGTCCCCCTTCGACCTCGAGAAATGAGTCCGTCCAAGGTGTGGTCTCGTGCCGGCCCCCTCTGCCCTCTACAGAAGTGAGGCAGAAGACCCACCACCGGGACAGAGGGGTACCTGCCGGGACCGTCATGCGGAGCCAGCGCTCATTGAGACTCAGGGCCCAGGAGTCGAGGGTGCCGCCGGCACTTCGGTCAAGTTGTCGTGGCTTCCGTTGTGGGGGGCCAGTTCGGCCAGCCGGCGGGCGATCGGGACGGGGTGGTCGAGCATGCCGACCTGGCCGGCGCGCCGGATCGCCTGGACGGAGCGCACATCGAAGTTGTGTCGCTGCGCGAGGGCACGAAGGTCGGTCTCGCCGTCCTTCATGTCCGCCCAGACGGCCTGCCAGCGACGGTAGCGGTCGGCATTCACGGGGATGCGGCGGATCAGGTCGACCGGCCACGGCTGTTCGAGGTCTTCGCCGGGCGCGAGGTCATCGCCGTCGTGCCGCGACGTATCAGGGTCATCCCGCGACACGTCGGGATCGTGTCGCGAAACGTCGTCCGGCCGGTTGTCGTCGTCCGGCGCTCGCCCGGCGATCTCCGGCTCGGTGTGGTATCGCTGGCCGCTCGCCTGCGGCTCAGGTTTCTCATCACGCTGCACCGGGTTGGCGGTGGGGTGTTCGAGCATCCGCGACAGCATTTTGATCGCGGCGATGAGCGCGACCGCGGGCCAGCCGGCGATGATCCGGGCGATGACGTCGTCCTCTGCGATGAGGATGTTCGCACCGAGGCTGACGACACCGCCGGCGGTAAGGGCGATCCACGGGAACGCGCCCGAGGGGCGGCCGGCCCGTCGATCGGCGAGGATCGCCAAGGTGGCGACGACCTCGATGCCATCGACTGTCAGCGGGAAGGCGTGTGCCTTCCAGCCCTGCTCACCGCGCGATTCGGCAAGTTCGCGGAGGTGGTCGTAACTGACCGCACCGGCGACACCAGCCAGTCCGAGGGTGGTCAGGGTGGCTGCAGTGGTGATGACGAGGTCAGTCAGGGACCGTCCCGGTCCGACCGGGCGGGCGGTTCGCCGAAGTACTACGTCGATTGCCGTAACGGCGATGGCGACGGCGATGCCCACGAGGACGAGTCGGATGTCCATCAGCGACCCGCCCGTCGTCGCGACGGCGTGACCCCGATGTCACGGGTCGGTCGGGCGAGGCTGCGTGCAGTGTCGGGTGTCGTGACATACGCCTGCCGGGCAGTCGTCCAAGCGACGACGTCCACCGTGGGGCCGCTGTCCTCCTGGCGGTCCGCGGCTGGGCCGGTGGCGTGTCGATCCGGGGTCGCGGAGGTAAGCAGGTAGGGCGCGATGGTGACGAGCTGGCCATGCGTTCGGGTGTTCAATCGCATCAGGTTTGCGCCTTCCAGAAGGGCGGTGCCGGCGCCCTGAAGGCGCCGGCACCGCACATCGGTGTGTTCCGGCGCCCAGGGGCGCACCTGGTGGTGCGTCACCCAGGGTGCGGGCGTGGAGAACGCGGTCGTCAGTCGGCGCCGAAGTCGTACTCGCGGTTGTGGACGGGCACCACGTCGACCGCGCGGATCTTGTCGGTGTGGGCGCGTGCGACCTTGAGGCGGTCCAGGTCGTTCGCTACTACGTCTACCGCGACGGAGATAGCGCCCCGTGGGTCGAGGACCTTGACCTCGACGACGAGTGGCACCACGAAGACGATCCGATAGCGGGAACCTCGCTCGCCGCCGGCGTTGCTGGTCGGTGGTGAGTCGTCGAGCGCGCGCAGCCGCAGCTGCCACTGTTTGGTCGGGTGGACGGATGCGTGCCGTAGGCAGCGAAGTTCGACGCGGAGGAGGCGTTCTGCAGCGGCCACGGCCTCGTCGCTGTTGTCCGCGTCGGTCTCGATGGCGAGCGGGGTGTGAACAGTGGCTTCGAAGTGGGTCCGCAGTGGCGGGGGCATGGTCAGGTAGCGCAGGGCTTCGTTTGCGTCCGGAACGGTAAGTGCTCCGGTGTTGACCGCGAACATGATCCAGCGCCGCACCAGGTCGACAAACTGCCGGTAGCGTTCCTCGATGGCCGCGCTGCTGTCGCGGATCTCGTGATCAGCCAGGGTGAGTGCGCCGCGAAGCGCGGCGATCAGATCGGTGTCGGCTTGCCGGACGAGGGCCATCTGTTGGGCGACGAGGTCGGCGGCGGCGCGGACTGCGTCCACGTCGGGGGCAACGGTGCGGGAGTGCTGGAAGCCGGCATACAGCAGGTCGAGGATCTCCTCGGCGCCCCAACGGTTCTGCTGCATGACGGTGGCGGCGGCCGAGTCAGTCGGTGGGTTGATCACGGTGCTGCTCCCCTCCTGATCGCGCGATCATGGGTGGTCCGTGTGCTGGGCAGCCCAGGTCTGCCAGTCCTCGAGGACGGACGGGGGGATGCCCGCGCGGAGACCGTCGAGGACGAGCAGTGCCATCCCGTAGCTCGGATCCGCCGTCAGAGCGCGATGCGCCGCAATGTCGGCCAGCGCACCATTCCCCTGCAGCCAGGCGGTGAAGGCCAGCAGACTGGCTGGCGCCGCAACCAGGTCCGGGTCGGCCCGCCGGGTGAGGTCCCGCCACAGTTCGAGGTGCCACTCCTCGCGGCTGGCAGTCAGCCAGGCATGGTCCCGAACGGCGATGGTGCTGAGTAGCGTGGTGAGCCAGGCGACCTCGTCATCAGTGCACCGCAGACCGCTCCGGTACCGGTTGGCCGCCTCCGTCAACGCTGCCTGTCCTTCGGCCTCGACGGCGCTGAGACTGGCCGGTAGGTCCGCCAGCCGCCGGCGGGCACGGTCGGTTGCTTCGGTCATGGCGGCACGGAGGGCACCGCCTGCGGGTGCGATGGAGGCCGCGAGGCTTGCGCGGTCCGCGAACGGGCTGGATCCGGATACCACAGCCTGTACCGACAGTGGGCTGGCGACCGCGTCGAACGGCGTGCCCTCGGGTGAGCAGCACGTCGGGTTGTCGCACAGGTAGGACCAGTACCGGTCATCGGTAACGCGTAGCGCGTCGTACACCTGCAGGCCGGCGACGGTGAGTACCGCACGGGCAGCATAGACCGCCGGCGTCGCGAGATCTTCCGGCCCGTAGGCGGCAATCACCACATGGGTCGCGTGAACCTGGTCGAGGGCCGGCAACGCCTGGGCGATGTCGTCCAGTCCAGCGGGCAGATCTCCCCGGGTGACAAGGGCGACCTTCGTCCCAGCGATCGCGATCAGGACGATGCTGTTTGTCGGGTGGAACCCGACCAGGTGCGGCACGGCAGCGAGCATCTCAGCGGCCGAACGCACCGGCAGGATGGAGTTGTCGGGGCTGGTCATCGTGTTTCCCTCCGATTCGGATCCACCGGCACGAGCGGGTGGATTGGTGTGGGATTGCGCGGCCCGGTCAAGTTCGGCCAGGTGTTGGCGGGCGCGTATGGCTCCGCCGGGAGCGCGCCCGAGCGCGGGCGTGTGTTTAGGTCCGGGTACGCACGAAGGTGCGGGTCGACGGCTGCCCGCAAATGGTTGTCTTCTCGCCGGACGAAGCCAGGTACGCATGCCCCCGACGCACTGCCGTCGGCGCGAGCGGAATCACGGCCGGGGCGGGGTGATCTCCACGTGCAGGTCCCCGGTGAACCCGGTGGCGAAGGTCATCCGGAGTCGGTTCATGTCCAGGCGCTGAATTTCTCGAAGTCCGTTGCGGTCGGTCATCCAGCGTGAGCAGCGCATCGCATTGCCGATCTCCGCGACGACCAGATCGAGGTCGGGCGCGATCGGCGGAATCGGGTCCAGACCCAGGTGGCGACGGCTGTCGGCGGACCAGATTTCGTCGGTGGTGATCCAGTGACCGTCGCGGTGTCGGAACTCCACAGCGTCGGCGGGCGCGTTCTGTGCCCGGGCCAGGTCGAGCAGGTAGGCCAGGTAGTCGGGGGCAGAGCCGCGCATGCGGCCCCAGGCACGGATGTACGGGTAGTCCTCGTTACCGCCAGAGGCTTCGTCAGTCATCGAGGTTGGTCCTTTCAGAGCGAGCGGCCCGGGACCGCGAGCGGCGATCCCGGGCTGCGAGGTCGGCTAGTTGTGCTGGCCAGCACCGCCCCTGGCCGGGTGGCAGCGCCTGGTAGTGCGATGGCGCAACCGGGGCGGCATTCGGTTGAGCCAGTGGGGGGTTCGCGAGGTGCTCAGTAGGTCTTGGGTGTTCGGCTCGCGGTGCCTGCTGCGGGTGTTTCAGGCCGTCAGCGACGCCTGACTTCCTTGGCGCTCTCTAGGCGGAGCGCTTCCACGGCGGCGGTGACTGCCGCCTCGAGCGTGTCGAACGATGCAGCGCGCGCCCCGCCGTCGATGTAGAGCGGGAAGTCGACCCCGGTGATGCGGTTGTGGACGCGTACGTACCAGCCGAATTTGCCGTTGGGTGGGGACAGGTAGCTGGTGGCGTTGACAGCCGGTGCATCGATGGCGACGACGCACCGGGCACTGTTGGTCTGATGGCGGCGGGCGGCCCACCCTTCGGGAACGAGCCGTTGCGCCTCTGGCAGATGCTCGTTGACGAGGTCGACGGACTGGGCAATGTCCCGCTCGTTCTCCGCCGCGCGCCGACGATGTTCGTGATCGGCGAGGCTGAC
This sequence comes from Micromonospora sp. WMMD967, assembly GCF_029626165.1. Lineage (NCBI taxonomy): Bacteria > Bacillati > Actinomycetota > Actinomycetes > Micromonosporales > Micromonosporaceae > Micromonospora > Micromonospora sp. WMMD967. The sequence goes on along the minus strand of NZ_JARUBK010000001.1, from coordinate 3,728,120 downwards.
CCACGTGCCCGACTCTGCATCGATGACGAGGTACGTCTCGCAGGCTTCGCACCACGGCAGGCCGTGGCGCCGCAGTCTGCTGAGGGTCTGGCACCGCGAGCAGACGATGTCAGTCATGAAGGTGACCCTGCCCTTCGGCGACCTGCTCGATGACCGCGACCATCAGGGCAGCGACCTCCGCCGGGCTGGTGTGGTCCGGCACCGCGATGGTCCAGACGCCGTCGTACGGGCCAATATGGAACTCGCTCGTGTCGGCGACCGGCTCCCGGTGGTCGGGCCTTGCGAACCAGCCTGGTCCGGCGGTGACCGCCCAGCGGGCATCCCCGTGTTGGTCGGTGTGTTGGCTTCCGGCGTAGATGGTGGCGGTATTGCCGCCCGAGTGGTCGATGTGTGCGTGATGGCCGTGCCTTGCGATTTCGACGACCACGGCCTGCATGTCGAAGCGGGTGGGCTGCTGCCCGTCGTTGAAGGCGTCGCGTAGTTCGGCGAGCAGGCCGTTGTCGATCTGCTCCGGCAGCACGACCCTCTGGCTACGTCGGGCGGCCGCCCACAGTTCGTCGTCGGTAGGCAGCGGGGCGCCGTTCCTGGCGTTGGTTACGCCCGCTGCCCTGACGAACTCGAGCAGGTCGAGCCAGTCCGGAAAGGCGTTCATGTCGTCGTTCGCTCGGGTGAGCGTCGCTCGGCCAGGTGTCCGACGACGTCGGTGACGTCACGGACCAGACGCACCCGAGGCGTCTCGCGCAGCGCCTCGTGACAGCCGACGGAAAGGGCGGAGGTCACCGGACCCGGGACCGCCATCACAGGTCGGCCGAGGGCATCGGCCTGCGCCAGGACGGCCCGGGCGCCGCTGCGGAGGGCGGCCTCCACGAGCACGCATCCGCCGGTCATCGCCGCCAGGTAGGCCCCGTTGACGGCGATGCGGCTTCGGTACGGTGCGCTGCCGGGCGGCCAGGCGCTGATGAGAAAGACCCGCTCGAACAGCGCTGAATTGCCCTGCGGGTGGGGACGGTCGAGTCCAGCGGGATTGATCGCGACGGCCAGGTGGCCAGCCGTCAGTGCGCCGCGAAGCGCTGCGGCGTCGACGCCGTACCCACCGGTGTTGAGGATGGTCCACCCGTTCTCGGCGAGGCCGTGGCCGAGTTCTGCGGCGACATGCTGCCCGTAGCTGGTGGCCGCGCGGGCTCCGATTACCGCAACAGACTGGTGCAGCGTTTCTACGAGGGGCTGTGCGCCGCGAACCCACAGGCACGGCGGTGGGGCGGGCAGCCGGACATCGTCGTCGGTGGCGTCGCGATGCTGGTTCAGGTCCTCCAGCGCCGTGGGCCACTCCGCGTCCTGCGGGATGACGATCCGCGCACCGATCCGTTCGGTGTCGACAACGATCCTGGTGGCGACCTGCCGCAGACCGGCTGCACCCAACTGTTCGGCAGCTGCGGAACGTGCCTCAGCCTGCGGCAGGTGGCCGGTGATCAACCGGTGGAGGACCGCTTCCGGGCCCTCATCGTGAATCATCGTGTAGACGAGTCGGTCACCGACAATGGTCAGCCGGGCCAGGACAGCGCGGGCGATTCTTGGGTCGTCGATGGTGCTCATGTCAGCTTCTGTCTCCTTCCGGGTCACGGGATGCAGGGCTGGCGGCGCCAGACCATCCGTCCCCTGGGAAGTTGTTGGGCCTGGGCGCGGCACGTCGCCGCGCCCAGGCGCAGTCATCTCGGGATTGCCGGGGGTACGGCCGGCGGAGGTCTGGGTCGAGGGGCGCAGCATCGTCAGAGGCGGCAGGCGAATCAGCGCGAGCTCAACCTACGGAAGCGGGTGCCCTTCGAGGGCGCTCGGTCGCGGGAGTGTCGCGGCGACGCCCCTATACGGCTATCGGCGCGAGTGGCACGGTCGCCCTGCGCGAACTGGTCGGCGTCAGTGGCCCCCGAGCGAGCCGAGACCGGTCGCGGAGATGACGACCAGGGCAACGACGTGGAGGCTGACCAGGGCAAGGACGTGGACCGCGGGATGCAATCCACGGCGCAGACAACGCCGCAGGAAGCCGCTCTTGGTCTCGGGGGCGACGTGCTTGGGCATCAGCAGATTCCTCTCAGCTGGCCGCGCTTGCGGGCGAAACGCGACTGGGAAGGTCGGGGTCACGGACACCTGCGTCCGCAGCGGGACGGTCCGTAGTTCGGTTCGTTGACGGGCGGGCGGCGATCCAGCTCCGGAGCTGGCTCCCGTGGCACTCGGAGACACGGGAGGGCCCGGCTCTCCTGTCCGTTCACGAGTGCTCGCTGGCGGCGTCGACGGCCGCTGATATGCGCCGAGCCAGTCCCGCGTACTTGGCCATCTCCGCTTCCGCGACAGCAGCCGTACGGTCGAGTCCTTCGGCGGTGGGTGTGACGTCGATCGTCTCGACCGGTGCAGTGGATGCCGCGGAATCGCTCGGCTCGGCCTGAAGCACGGCCGCCCACCGGTCGTAGGCGAGCCAGAGGGCGTCCGCGATGGTGGCCACCTCGTCCAGCGAACAGACCAGCCTCGTCGTCGGGGCAGTGCCGTCGGTCGCCCGGGCAGTCGTGTCGCGGTCGGGCTCGACATCCCGGCGGCGCACCCGAGGTCGGGTGCCGTCGAGCTCCGGCACGCCGTCACGGTCGGCGTTGTAGATGAGCGTCTGGTTGCCCGCGCGCTTGGCGGTGAACATGGCAGCGTCGGCCTGGGCTAGGGCGTACCGGGCGTTACCACCGCCGCTAAGGGCGATGCCGACGCTGACCCGAAGTTGCATCCGCCGTCCTGCGACGATCGCTGGTCTAACGAGGGCCACGCGGATCGCGTCGCGCAGGGCCGTGGCGTCCGCGCGAGGCACGAGGATCATGAATTCATCGCCTCCGGTACGAGCAACCTGCGCCCCAGCGCTGACGGAGGCGGCGGCGTGGAGCAGGCGGACAGCGATGGCCTTCAGGTATTGATCGCCTGCGGCGTGTCCGCCATCGGCGTTGACTGCGTGGAGGCCGTCGGCGTCGGCGAAGGCGATGGTCAGCGGTGCAGCCACCGCGCTGGCGGCGGCAATGGCCCGCTCAGCGAGGGTCCGGTTGGGTAGTCCAGTGAGCGGGTCTGTTTGGGCCGCCAGGCGTTCTCGCCGCAGCTGCTCCTCAAGAGCGGCGCCAGCGGCAACTCGACGATCCAGTTCTTCCTCGCGGGCATGGGCCGCAGCGAGTCTCCGTTGTTGTCGGAGGAGCCGGGTCGTCGCGATGATGCCAACCGGAATCCAGCTCTGCATGGCGATGACGGCGATGAGCACCGCCACCGCGAGATGGCCGTACGCCGCCAGGAAGGCAACTGGCGCGGTCGCGAGGATCGCGACGATGGTGATCGTGGCCGTCGTGCGAAGCAGATCACCTCTGTCGGTGGATCGCGCATCGGATTTAGACATGGATGGGCTCCTTCATGGAGGAGCTCCGAGGGCGGGCCGCTGTCATAGGCGAGGCCCGCCCCCGGGCCTTGGGGTGGGTACCGGCCCTTGGTGGGCCTCGCCTGAGGAAGGCCAGCTCAGAAGAGCCGCCGCTCAGGGTGCCGCGCGGCGTGCCCGCACCTGCGGCCGCTGCTGCAGGTGCGAGAGCATTGGGCAGTCTCGTGACCGGATGTCGGCCACCGCTGTCAGTCGAGGTCGTCGAGGTCGATGTCCTCGTCGCTGACTTGGGCACCTTCGCGGCGCAGGTCGTACTCGTCGAAGTCCAGGTCCCCGCCACACAGGTTGGCGCGCAGTTCGTCCTCAGCGCGGTCGTAGGCGTCCTCCTCGTCGGTCGCGCGTACCCGGACGGTGACCGGGACGAGTAGCTCGACGCTGTATTCCACGGGAAGGGTGGTGATCCCCAGCCGTTCCAGGGCGTAGTTCGTGCCCGACAGGCAGATCTCACGGTTGTTGACGGCACGGGCCGCCCTGCGACGTACGTCATTGCTGAACTCGTCGCGAGCGTGTTGCCTGGCGATGGCCTCAGCCGCGGCGGCCTCGGCAGTCGTCCTGGCGGTAGCGACTGCCGCGGTGAGTAGGTGGTGGGCCGTCTCGTCGGTGGGCGTGGCGGGCATCGGCCCGTAGCCGGCGGCGAGGAGGGTCGCGACCCTGCTCAGCCACGCCGGTGTGTCGCCAGATCCATTCGTTGCCTGCCAGGCCGCAGCAAGCATCTCCTCGACGACGGCGGTGTGGATCATCAGGTCGGTGGCGGCCGGTCCGCTCTCCGGATCTGCAGCAGCCGAGGGTGCCGGGTTCTGGGCGTCGAGCAGCTCGACGGTGTCGGTCATGATCGTGTTACCTCCTCTGGCTGAGACAAAGAACGCCGCCCCTGTTGGGACGGCGACGAATCGTTCGGTTGGTCGGGGACGGCGATCGCGGTCACTCGTTGGTAACGGAGACGACCTCCACCTCGTCAGCGCTGAAGAGTGGCCGGCGGGGCAGCCGGGGCAACTCCTCGCTGAGTTCGCTGACGGCCAAGCGGACTGCCTCGTCGTCGTCGACCGCAGAGATGCAGAAGGTGATCGGCACGCGAAGGGTGACCACGTGGTCCGAGGGGATCGGCGGCAGGCCCCAATCGGCCAACGCCTCGCTGAGGCTCTCCTCGAAGTCGGGGTTCTCGCCGAGAGTGCCGAGCCCGGCTGTGCGTACGCCGAGTTGCAGCCGGCGCAGGCCGGTGCGGTGCTCGGCGGCCTCGTGGCGTGCGCGGTTGGCCCGTGCTCGGGCCTGAAGCAGATCCTCGATCAACCGGGCGTGACAGATGCTGCGGTCATCGCCGTTGGTGTGGTCGTGTTCGCAAGCGGCGACGGATCCGTCGCTGGCAGGGCTGCTGGCTGCGGCGAGGAAGGCGGTCAGCAGGTTATCGGGCATCGACTCGCCGGTAACCTCCCGCCAGGCCTGGGCGGCCGTGCAGCTGAGCCGCCCGATGTCCCCGGAGAACGCTTCGGTCATGGGTGCCTTCCCTTCGTCGACGCCCACGCTGGCGTACGGGCAGGAATGGAGGTAGAGGTCGGTGTCTCCGGCCAGGACGGCACCGGACGACGGAACACGGCGACAGCCTGGCCACCGGCTGCATTGGTAGTAGCGACCGCATGGACGTCGTTGTCGAACAGGTCCCGCTCCAGGGCTGCGAGATCGATGTAGCGCCGGGGCATTCCGAGGCGTTCCAGCGCCGCGGCCCAGCCGCGCTCGGCCAGGTGCTTCTCGGCGTAGTCCGAGCGGTTGGGGAAGAGGCCAACGAGGTCGGCAGTGAAAATCGCCGGCAGCTCATCGGCGGGTACGTCTGCATCGACGCCGCCACTCGCCGCGAGCCAGTCGCCGACCGCAGCCAATGGCAGCTGATGGGTTGAGGCGACCCGACGCATCGCGCACAGCACCGGCAGCGGCAGTCGGTGTGAGTCGCGGCCGTACCGGCCAAAGCCGTGCGCGTCGATGACCACCACCTCCGCTGCGGCCCTGACCGGAAGCACCCTTGCGATGCTCGTCTGGGCTGCGGCGAGGTCGCCGTCGAGGAGGACGGCTGCGGACGAGGTCAAGTCGTCGGCAGGCGCGATACGTACGGCCCCCTCCTGGCTCATCACCGACTGGACGACCGTGTCCTCGATCTCCGCCCGGGCATCGGCGAGCGCGACGAGCACCCATCGGGCAAGGTTGGACATGGCCTGCACCGCCATCCGCTGGTGCCGGGCCGACGCTCCGTCGAGTACGAGATCAGGGGTGACCACGGTGGCGCGGACCGTGCACCAGGCCACCGGAAGTTCGCCGGAATAGACCAGGTACGCGGGGGTTTTCTCGTCGATTACCCCAGCGGTCCGAGCCTCTATCGAGGCACCCAGCACCGCAGCCTGCGCCGGCGGCAGTGTGTCGACCTTCAGTGGTGGTGAGGTGCGGTACCGGTCCGCCAGGGCGACCCCGACCAGACTTCCGGCGTTGACGCTACGCAGTCGTTGGAATGCTCGGACAGCGTCCGCGACGGTGCTTCGCCTCATGCTCTCCCCCGGTAAAGCAAGGTGCCGAGGCGGCTGCCGGCAGCCAGCCTGACGCCAGGTCGTGGTGAGAGATCGCTGGACCGACGCGCAGTGAGCTCGTCGATGAGCGCCGTCGTCGGCCTCATCACCACAGCTCCGTTGCGGCGTGGGCGTCCACGAGCAGCGAGAACTGCCGGTCGGTGAGTCCGACCGGTTCCGCGTGACGACCGGCGCCGGTGAAGATGACCGGCCCGCACAGGTAGGGCGCGTCCCACGGGCCGAGGTATGGACGTCCGGTGGTCTCAAGGGCCATCTCAGTGGCCGTCCAGTTGGGGATGCCCCTGCCCTGCTGGTCGTCCTCGAGCCACATGACGGTGCATTCATCGAGCTGGACTCGGTAGGCGGCGCCGGTGGTGATGCGTGGGCCGAGCGGCAGCCCGCCGCCATCGGCAGGGGCCTCCAGGACGGTAAGCCGTCCGGACGGGCCGACCATCAGGTAGGTGGCCTCTTGTGCCGGGGCGGGCGCCGACTTACGGATGTCGAGTGGCGGCCGCATCGCGGTGATGGTCATCTTCTTTCTCCTCTGCTGTCGTGGGGTCGGTGACCCCGGGGCACGAAAACGGCCGGTCAGGCGAGTGCCCGGTCCGGCCGGGAGGTACGGCGGTTGGCAAGTCAGCCGGACCGATTGGCTGGGCGAGGGTCTCCCGTCGCTGTACCGGTCCGAGTCGCTTGCGGCTTGTCGTTGGTTCTGCTGGGATGCCAGGCCCGGGAGGTTGCGCCGCAGGCTGGACGGTTGCTAGGCGAGGGGCCAGGCGGCCATGGCGACAAGTTGCTCGTTCGGGCGCAGCCGGTCGACGTGGTCGTTGGCAGCGTGCAGATAGTCGAGCTGGTCGGTTAGCCGACCCGATCTGGGCGTGAGCCAGTTGGCGTCGGCGGCCAGGGCATCACCGGGCACGGCGGAGAGCGCCGCGAGGGTGCGGTAAGTGTTGAGGCCGGCCTGGAGGGCCTCGATGTCCGAGGTGGGAATCGGTTGCTGCCGGTAGGCGGCGTTGTAGGTGGTCATCGCGAGCACCCGAGGTTGGGCGAGGTAGGCCTGTTGGGCCCGGCTGAGCGGCCAGTGGGCCGGGGCGTCGCGGTGACGGTCGACGAAGACCGAGAACGGTTGGGCGTCGCGTGTGCCGTCGACGACGTCTCGCCATCGGTGCCACAGCCAGACAGCACTGGTGGCGGCGCGGGCACGCATGCCGGCCAGGTCAAGGAGACGGACCGGGCCGCCGGCGGCGTGGCCCTGGTAGCGGTGCAGGAGTTGGCGGGTCAGTCGGTGACGGGCGGCGAAGTGGCCAACAGGGCCGGCGGGATGGAGCTGTTGTGCAACGAGGTGGGTCGCCGCGAGGTCGGGCATGGACTGGGGTGTGGCGTTGGTGGGCAGGCAGACCACGATGGTGCGCACGACAGGGTGTGCGGGCATGGGCTCTTCCAGGCAGGGTACGGGGACACGGCCGAGGTGCGATCGCGTGAGAGCGCGCGGGAAGGCGACAGCGTCGACGGACAGGGAGGTGGGGTGCGGGGATCGCGGGGCTGGCGCCGGTTGAAGCTGCGGCGGGCGGGGATCCCGAGCGTGATGACGCGAGCGCGTCGAGGCGATACTGCCTGTACGGCAGGGCTGGCGCGGTGGTGCCTGTGTGGTGCGGGTGGGCGTGGGCGCCAGGGAGGAGGTGTCGCGGCCGACCGGCCAAAATGGCGGGTGGGCGGGTGCGGCTCCTGCCGTGACGAGCCAAGGCCCGAGGTGGTGCAGTGATGGGGGGTTCTATAGAAGAGAGTTCACGATATCCTGCCGACCCAACAGCAAATGATCATTGTTGGATCGCCTCAATGGTCAACTGTTGAGCACAAGTGTTGGGCCCTTCGATGACCGGCATCCATGGGATAGTCAATGGCGTTGGGCACCGCCCAACGCGTGGCCCTCGGTTGGGACCTACGCATGTTGAAGCCGACTGAACGAGGACTAAGTCGATCCCGCCGTTTTCCAGGTCCAGCGCGTAGTAAAGGGTCACGCCATAAACCTCGTCGGCAATCACCCACCCGAACGGTACACCCCCATCCATGACGGCGGCGATCATCTGCCGGGCCGGGGCCGGCTTCGTCGCGAACCCGACCTCGTCCGGCACGCTGGCAGCAAAGAGGTGGTCGGGCTGCTCGAACCAGGCCGTGTGCGGAAGGTAGAGCCGACGGTCGATCAGCGCCCGCCCGCGTGGACCTGGCCGTTCACCACCCGTCCCGCAATGCAGGTGTACTGCCGCTGAACCCCGACCGAGCACACGGCTTTCTTCAGAGCCCCCGGCTCGTCGGTGACCAGCACCGCCTGGGAATGGCCGAGCTGCTTGATCAGCCAGTCGCGTATACCGTCGCGGGCGCCGTCGGCGTCCCACACCGCTGTGCGCAGCAGCCGCTGCATCGCCTGCGGATCACCGTGGCCTGCCCGCTCCGCCAAGGACGAGCACATCTTGCGCCCGCCCGTCGAAACAGTCACCCGACGAAACCCATCGCGGTCGCAAGTGGTTACCCACGAACGAACCTGTCAGCTAGACACACCACCACTTCGTCCAGGATGGCCCGCCACCCAGAGGTCGACGTGTGGCACGCGGCCACCGCAAGACCTTTGGCCGTCCTCACAAACCATCGATGATCAAAGCGGTGGCCGTCTTCGTACCCGCGCCATATTTAAGAAGCCAAGTGACGTAGGAGTATTAGGCACTGCCCTTCTTGTTTCTTTTGAGGATTTTGTCCCACCAGAGCACCCGGTCGCCGGAGTTCTGGGGCACGAGGATCTGAGCGAGGGCCACGACGGTGGTGCACAACGCCGCGAACAAAGTGTAGGCGAGCAGCGCCTGCCAGGGAACGCCGACCAACCCGCCAAGCAGGGTACCGAGGGCCGTCAAACCGGCCATGCCGAGGATTCTCATAGGCACGACGATGGGCGAGGAGCAGTGCGCGAATGATGCATGCGGCCGATGCAAGTCGATGCGTTTCCGAGACTCCCACGCACATTCGGCCGAGGGGTCGAGTGCACGTTGATCTGCTATGTTCCGGCTATGTCACGTGTCGGCGAAAGCTACGCGGATCTGTCGGTGGCGATGACGTTGGTCACCGGCGGTAAGCCGGACGACCCCAAGGCCATCTTGCCGGCCTTGTCCGGATCACGGCGTTTCGCTATCGTACGGGATGCTCTTTCCGGGCTCGACCAGCTCACCCCCGCCGATGTCGACACGGCCGTGGTTCGCCTCCGGCGGGAGCTGCGCAAGCGGTTGCCCGCCTCGGCCGCCGACATTCCGGAAACGCTGGGCATCAAGTTTGAGCACGCACGGGTGCTCTTCTGCGTTCTTGGCAACATGACGATCAGCGAGGCGGTCAACGAGCTCCAACTGGGGATCGCCAAGAGCACCGCCAGCCGTTGGATGCAAGACGCCGCCTCGGCCCTAGTCGCGTGGATCAGTCGCTACGACGGACACCTTGCGCAGATCTCCGACCAGGCCGAGCTAGTTGGCTATTTGCAGCGGCTTCGTGACTACTGCTCCGAGCTGCCACCCTGGTTCCCGGACGACCTACGGTTCGCCGACATCCTGCAAGAAGTCACGGTCATCCCGCCTCTCGCCGACAACGCCCCTGATGGCCCAACGGCGAACCCCGGGCTGTCCGGGCTGGACCGTGAGACGACCGTCAATGGACCTCGTCGTTTAGCCTGGACGGCCGTTCTACAAGAGTTCCAACGCTTGGTCCTGGTCGGCGAGGCCGGCTCGGGCAAGAGCTGGGCGGTGAAGGGACGCGCCCTCGCTCTCGCCGAGGCCCGGCTTTCCGGCGAGACGGGGACGGCAATTCCGATATTGGTCCAGGCGGCGCAGCTTGAGGAGCTGCTGGAGCAGAGCCTGCCGCCGGGCGATAGCGACTCGCTGGCCGAGCGGATCGCCGCCGCCGTCCCGGGCGAGATCCTCGCCGACTCGGCCTACGTCCCGATGCTTGTCGAGCTACTTCGCGCGCAGGTGGCGATCGAAATCCTGGTCGATGGGTACGACGAGATCCGCCACGAACGCCCGCGACTTGCCCGCAACCTCGAGGAAATCATCCGACTGCTGCACCCTCGCCAGGGTCGGCTTGTACTGACCTCTCGCCCGGCTACGCTGCCACAGCATCAGTTCGCCAAACTCGCTGCGGTCTGCGAACTTCAGCCCTTCGCCGAACGCGAGCAGCGACAGTTCATCCGCTGCTGGTTCTCGACCCAGTCGGAGAAGGGCAGCGAGGTACTACGCTGGGTGACCGGTCACAATCCGGAGATTCTTCGAAAGCCGCTGTTGATCGCGCTCTTCTGCGCGGTGGCCGGCACCGAGGAACGGCCGCTGCCGCAGAGCGAGCACGACCTGTGGTCCCGGGCGCTGCGCCGACTTGCCAGCGAGGAGGACCGTTACGCCGAACTGCATCAGAGCAGCGAGATCGTCCGGCTAAGGCTACGCGCGCTGGAGGCAGCCGCGGGATTGTTCCGCACGGATGCCGGCCTGCTCGACAACCTGCGGGTTAGCCAGGTAACAGATGGACTGCGATCGCTTGCCGAGTGGGCGGATCTTGAACGCATCACCGCACACCACACCGTGATAGATGACCTGGTAGCGACGGGGATCGTTCGCCGGGTCGCCGGCCGGCACGAGGATGAGCTGTCGTTCCTGCACAGCTCGATTCGCGACTACCTGCTGGCTCACGAACTCGTCCGGGCCGGCAACTGGCAACAATACGTCCGGTTCCTTTGGTCACAACCCGAGTGGGCACCGGTCATCAGCCACATCGGCGCGCTATCTGATCGACCCGACGACGTCATCCTCGACCTCGAGACGTTCTTCCACGACGACCCGCTGAACGCCGCCCGATTCACCGCAGGCCAGATCGTCGTTGCCGCCGGCGATCGTGTGGGCACAATTCGCCGCGGCGCTGTTCGGGACGAGCTGCTGATCCTGCTCGGATCCGGCGATCCGATCGACCGCACCCGCAGCGTCCAACTACTGGCCGCGCTTCAAGACGACGAGACGTCGGCGATGGTGCGCCGGCTGGTCGACCCGGCGGTACCGACGCACGTGGTCACAGCGGCGCTGCGGACCATAGCCGGTGGCACGTCTGCCGCGTCTCGGGCCACACTGCTGGAATGCATCGGGTCCGACGAGTTCACCATCCCTGAACGCAAGGCCGCGGTGGACGCGCTGGCCGACACGGGTACGTCCGAGGCGCTGCGCGACCTGACGGCCCTAGCCGAGGACGAGGACGCCAATCCGTCCATCCGCGCGGCCGCCGCTTACTCCGCGCTCCGGCTATTTGACTCGACCGACGCCGCCCGCAGCCTGCTGGCCAGCACCGACGAGGCGTCGGAGGCGGCGCGCCGGCTGCTCGCCGAGCGGCTGGCCCAGGCGGAGCGAGCCGGGTCGTTTCCGCCAGGGCGGTTCGAGCAACTGTTTCCGGTCCAGGATCCTTACTGCAGAGCGATCCTGTTGAAATCGTCCTCGATGCAGACTTTGGCGCCGGCACTGATGGCAGCATTGCCGGCCAACCCGCGAGCCGAATGGCTCGCGGAGATGATCGAGGTGATCCGGCGCCGCCTCGGCGCCGACCCGCTGCTGGCCACCTGCGCGCGCTTCATGCTCGATCCGGCCCAATCACCCAGGAGTAGATTCCGCTTGGCAGTACTCGTTGAGAAAGCCCCGGAGAACTCGGCATCCGCGCTCTGGCACGCACTGACCAGTCAGGTCAGCACCGAGGACGAGATCGAGATCGCGCTATTCCTGCATCGCGAGCTTCGCGTGCTCCCAGAAGAAATCTGCGTCGAACTCCATCGGGCTATCGACGCCGACGAGCTGAGCCCGACCATTCGAAAGAAGATCCAAGACCTCGTAAACCCGACCGCCACGGCCAAGGCGTTGCCGGAAAGGACCGCGTTGCCGGCGACGGACGATGCGGATCCGCAGCTAGGAATCGACGAAGCCCTCCGGATCGAGGCTCCCTTGATCAGCATATATGCATACGTCCGATTCCTACGCCGGACCATTCCCGACGAGGGGTCTATCCGGGCCGAAGTGGCCTCGTTGACCCACGCGGTCTCCTGCCAGGTCGCCACCAGCTGGATTGACGCACAGCCGGCCGTAGCGCCACGGGTCGACGACCGCCTCTCCGCGTCTTCCCATCCGGAAGCCCGCGTCGAGCTGGCGCGGCTTCGCTCGCGCTGGCCGGGACGGCACGGGGAGGTCGCCTACAGTGCGCACACCTTTAGCCCTCAAGTGCTGGATGCCCGAGCCGAGGCGGCCCTGCTGACCGACGAACTCGACGAGGCGGCGACGCTCGCACTGGCCTCCGTCGGCGCGCGAGTGTCCGAACAGCTCGCGCCGACTCCGCTCGCCGGCACGGTGCTATTCGCCGCCGGCGCCGGACTCGGTCGTACGTACAGCACACTTAAGCAGGTTCAGGGTTATCTTCCCCGAGGACAGGACACTGCGGCTGACATCGCCGTCCTCCGAGCTTGGCTCCATGCGGCCACGCTGAACCTCAGGTCTGTGGCCCAGACGATCGAAGCTCTGCCGAGGCATGTAATCCGTACCGACGCCGAGATCGCCGGATTGCGGATGGCCACCGGGCTGGCCGGTCCAGAGGCATATGCGCACGTCATCTCGTGGTCGGGTTGCCTGCGATCAGCCGCGCTGCTAGCCGCTGTCGGCAAATTCCTCCCGCCACCGGGCCAGGACGAGAGAACCGGGACCGGGCCGCTCCGAGAACGACTCAAGGCCGCAGGAGATGTCGCCACCCTTCGCGCAGAGAACCTGGCTCGTGATTGGCCGGAAATCTTCGCCGCCTCACCGGCCCGGCTCGGAACTCCGAAGTGGACGGAAGTGCTGTTGAATGCGGCCCTCAAGGAGCTGAATGGCGGGCGCCCCGAAGTCGCTGCGGCGATCTACGAAGCAATAGTGGGAGAACGGCCGAGCAATCCTGCCCTCGTGAATAACCTGGGATTCTGCCAGGTACAACTGGACACGCAGACCGCGCTGTCAACTTTGGAACGAGCGGCGGGTCTCTTTATGCAGCCGTACGGGGTCAATGTCGCCAATCGCATGCTGTTACACCTGATGCACGGCAATCCCCTTGAAGCCGATCGCATCGGCGACGATTACTGGCGGAACGGAAAGATGGATGTCGTAACGGGCTACCTCTGGAACATCGACGAACCGTCTCGACTTGAGCGCAACGTCGACATCAAGCTCTACATCGCCGAGCTCGGTCGCCGGTCAGCGCTACAGCTGCACGACTACGATAAGGTTGACGTCTGGGCGAGCCGGATCACGCTGCACAGCAAGTCTACAGAGCAGGACGTGGACGACGTTGACTGACAACCTGCTGCCATCCCCCGCCGAGGTCCGATGCCGGATCTCACTGGATCTGGCGATGCAGATCCGCATGCTGGCCGCCGACGCCGGCGCCGTCAACCTCGACGAGGCGAAGCTGGCCGAGCAGGCCAGCCAGGTCCGCGATCAAGATGTCGTCGGCCGGTTGCACGAGGTGCTACCGCGGGCAGAGATCGACCGTGATTCCAGCGACCACGGCATTGCCATCGAGAGTCTGACGGCGCGGCTACCGTTCGTGTTCGCGATCTGGGTCTACCAGTCGGCACTTACCGCCGACGCGCTCCGTCCGATGATCATCCGTTTCGCCGAGGGTCAGCGCCCCCGTCAAGAGAGTACGGGGTAGGGCCGATCCGGCAAGAGGTCTAGCGGCACCTCCGCTCTCGCAAGCATCCGGTACACCGAATCCCGCCGGTCACCGGTCAGCCGTTGCACGTACTCCAGCCCATCGAGGTGGTCCAGCTCGTGCTGGACCACGCGAGCCAGCATCTCGTCGGCCTCGATCACCGTGCGGGTGCCATCCAGCAGATCCGCCCGTACGGTGATCTGCTTCGGACGATCCACCTCGACCCGACTGCCCGGCACCTGCAACGACAGACAGCCCTCCATTCGGCTGTCCCATCCAGCGGACGCCAGCACGACCGGGTTCAGAAGGACCTGCGGGGCCGAGTCTCGAAGGTTGTGCACGAAGAGCCGGATCGGCGCACCCACCTGATTTGCCGCCAGGCCGATGCCGTTCGCAACCACCATCGTCCGAATCATCCGATCGGCCAGCGGCCTGAGAAGGTCTCCATCCCCGTCGTACCGCATTGCTGGAGCGTGCAGCACGGGGGTACCGACGGGAACGACACCCATCTTGCCGAGGCTGGATGTAGCGTCCTCGGGCCAGAGTTCCGTGGGCGGCATGGTGGTCTCTGCCAGCGGCGCCGACGCCGGACGATGGAGCAGTTCACGCCCGTGGCCCTGCCTGGAGCTACGGGAGTGAAAGCGCCGGCCACAGGCGCAAGTCTCCGCGTATTCCAGCAGTTGAGCCGTCCCCGAAAAGATCCAGTATCGGTTGACCGGCCGGCAGGGCTGGCGCCCTGACAGCTCCGGACAGATCGCGTGGGATCGCTGGGACGGTGATGTCTGTCGTCTCGGACGAGCCATACCTCAAAGGTTATCCGTTCGCTCGTCCGCGCAGTTCGTAGAGCGGATCCTCGGACGGGCGTGGTGGGCCGGGATTGAGTGGGCCAGGTTCGTCCTCGATGGTGGGTAGGTAGGCCAGGCTCAGCCGGTGTCCCCCATTGCCCACGAGCCGCCATACCGGTCCGGCCGGGCTGTGTCCGTTGATCCGGTCCCGGGCGCAGGTGGCGATGGTGAGTGTGGCCAAGGCGTCGGCGACACGGTGATCGTGACGGGCGGCGTCGGCGAGCTTGGTGTGGAAGTTGCGCTCGCGTTCCCTACTCGGCAGGGAGAACAGCAGAATGTGGCCGGGTCCGCCGTCCATCCGTAGGCGCCGGTACGGGTCCAGCTTCTCGCGTAGGCGTGGGTGGTCTTCGGTGGCACGGTCGTACTCGAGCCAGAAGCCGACGCTGCTGCGGCCGTTGGTCCAGACACCGTGTGCGTCGGGGCGTACCCGTTGGCCGAAGACGGCGGCTGTCTGCTGCTCGGACCACCAGCGGGTCAGCCGTACCTCGGGATGACCGCGCCCGTGGGCAAGGAGGTCGATGAAGAACTGGTTGGTCTCGATGGTGTGTTGCCGGATCCGGTTGGACAGCACCGAGTCCGCGGCGAGTGCGACGGCTTTCGGGGTGGGCGGGGTGTCACCGCGGGCGAGGGCCACGAAGCGGGCGGAGAGCCGGCCGGGCACCCAGTACACCTGAGCAGGTTGGCCGGGGTGGGAGCGCAGGACACGGTCGATGAAGTCGAGCCGTCGCAGGGTGTAGAGGCGATGGGCGCAGGTGACCGGCGAGTCGAACAGGACTGAGGTGATCTGGTCGGTGGTGAGGGAGGTGTGGTCGGAGAGCAGGAAGGCGATCACCCGATCGCGAGGGCGGAGGCGGGCCGAGACGTCGGAGAGCGTGGTCGTGGAGCGACGGAGGGTGGATCGGGATCGGGGGGTCACGGCGCACCCCCCGATTGAAGGATGTCCCCCCGGTGGGACTGTCGGGACGGCTGATCATGACTCATGTACGTCTCCTAGCTGCGCTGTTGGGTCAGCAGCGACGGATTGCGGGCTGTTCGCAGCGACCATGTCCGGGCCGGACCGCCGACCAGGGTGCGAACCCACTCCGGTGTATGGAGCGGAATGTTCCGGCGTCAGTCGCTGCGACGGGATGTCTTGCCTCGATCGCTGCCGGCGAGGCGCTTGGCGAGCTGCTCGATGGCGGTCGGGTCTGTCGCGTTGCCGCTGGCAGCGGCACAGGCTGCCCGGATGTGTGTGGCGGCGCCGACCACGGGGCGGGGTGCCCGGGTGTGCAGGGTGAACGCTGCGGTCTCCCGATTGCCGATGACCAGCCGCGCGGCGGCCTGGTAGGCGTCCAGATGGCTCAGATCGTGTTCGGACAGTTCGGGGAACATGTGCCGGGCCATCTGGTGCGCATCCTCGGGCGCCACGTTGAAGGTGATCTTGTTGCGGGCGTTCGCGCTCAGGGCGAGCTGGGTGGGTCGTGGCAGTTGAGCGAGGTCCTGGTGGGCCAGCACCAGGCTCATGCGGTAGCCGCGGGCTTCGGCGAGCATGTCGTCCACCGAGCCGGGCAGATTCAGGAAGTTGTGGCACTCGTCGACGAATACGGTGCAGTCGCGTCGTTTGTCTTCCGGCAGGCTCGCGCGGGCGGTGGCGGCCTGCCAGGCGCGAGCCAACACGAAGGAGCCCATCAACCGCGAGGTGTCCTCGCCGAGTTGCCCCTTGGGGAGGCGGGCGAGCAGGATGCCGCCGTTGTCGAGCAGTTCCCCCATGTCGAATGACGAGCGGGGCGTGCCAAGGGTGCGGCGTGGGAAGTCCCGCAGCAGGAACGCTCTCAGCCGGGCCATGACAGGTCCGATGACCTGCGCTCGCACCGGCGGCGGCATGGACTCGTACCAACTCCAGTAGCCGAGCAGGCCTTCTGGATCGTCGAGGCCGTCGGTGAAGGCCATCCGGAACTGACGGTCGTTGAGCAGCGGTGGCACTAGCGCGAGCGTGGCGTGTGCCTTGCGCATCAGGGTGAGGCAGGCGACTCGCAGGGTGTCGTCGATGCGAGGTCCCCAGTGTCTTTGGAAGATCTTGCTGAAGATGGAGACGACGTTGTCGACGGCGAGGTCGTGGTCGTCTCCCGAGAGCGGGTTGAAGTAGCCGCCCTGGTCCTGTTCGGGATCGATGAGGACGACCCGGTCGGAGACATTCTCCGGCAGCCGGTCCAGGACGTCGGTGACGAGGTCTCCCTTGGGATCGATGACCACGACACCGCGGTGGGCGGCCACGTCGTCGAGGATCATGTTGACCAGGAAGGTCGACTTGCCGACGCCGGTGGAGCCGAGGACGTGTAGGTGCTGGCGGGCGTCGACGACGGGCAGCCCTACGGCGTGACCGCCGATCTCGGCGTGTCCGAGTTGTTTGACACCGCGTCCGCCGGCGGGGACCTCGACCGGCGCTGGCATGGGCTTCGCGCGAGCGCGTCGGAGGCCGGGTACGGCCAGGTCGGTAGGTAGGGCCGCGAGGGCGGCGAGTTCACCGGCTCCGAGCAGGTACCCGGAACGCAGTGGTCGAGCGGACAGCACTGCGGCGGGCTGCGTGAGCCGGACGCGGCGCAGTCGTTGGCGGGCGGTGTAGACGCCGTAGGCGGAGGCGACGCCGTGGGCGAGGGTCTTCAGTCGGGCTCGCAGATTCTCTTCTGCCACCTTCCGGGGGTTGGTGTGGGCGACGCCGTAGCGGATCGAGGTCTCCCACAGCTGCCCAACTGCGAGTTTGTCCACTGCGGCGCGGGCGTCGCGATCGCGTTCCGGATCTGTCGGTACCGACCGGGTGGCGGCGACCCGAGTGGCCGCGGAGGCCCGCCCGGGCCCGGGCACGATCAGTTCGAGCAGTCCGCAGATCCAGGCTGTGGGGTCGAGTAGCCCTCGTGCGGGCTGGCCGGTGCGGAGCGCCCCGGTACCGGCGCGGAGCCGACGGATCTGCCGGGGTGTGGCTGGGCGGGTGAGTACCTGCACGCAGGCGTACTCGGGATCCTGCAGCCCGGACAGCGCGGAGATCAGTGGTCGCAGGGGGTCGCTGTCGTGGTCGGTGACGATCGGGTACCAGGCGGCGAGGGTGGGGACCAAGGCGCCGCCTTCGTCGAGAGTCGCAAGGGGTATCGGTGCGGTGGCGTCATTGACGGCGGCGGTGGCGCCCGGCCAGGCGCCGGTGACGGCGGCGAGGACCGGTCCGGTGGGCACTGTGCCGGGCAACCAGATGTTGATGGTCAACTGCCGGCCGGCCCATCGGTATTCGAAAGCGACGTGTGGGGTGCCGTGGATCAGGCGTCGCCATCCGGCGGGGCGGAGGATCTCTGCGCAGGTCGCCCACCAGCGTGCGGCGCTGTCTGGATCGACTTCCGGTGGTGGGGTGATGACGACCTGGTGGGCGTGACGCAGTAGCCGCCGGTGCCGCCACACGTGCAGTTGCCCTCGGGCGATCAGAACGACGAGCCCGAGGACGGCGGCGACGATGGCGAGCCACGGACGGTCGGTCACCCACCGGAGTACGTTCACGATGGCGTCCGCGATCGGGGTGGACGGCACCGGCGGAGGCACGAAGGGCGACGGCGGCGGTGTGGATGGGGCGAGCGCTGTCACGGTGTCTGCCTGTCGAAGTCGCCCGTGACGCAGAGTTCGTGTTCGCGTTCGGAGGACACGGCGTGGGCGCCTACCCGGTTGGCACCTGCCAGGAGGAGGCTCTCCCCGCGTTGCGCTGACAGCAGCATCCGCGCCTCTCCCCCGGTCAGGTTGAAGCTGTCGGCGACGGCGGCGATGGCCTGCGGGGCTTGGCGCATGAGGAGCTGGGTCGCGGAGTTCGCGACGACGGCCTGTCCGAGTTCGGAACCCAGCAGGTCTGCGGCGTCCTGTGTCACCACGGACACCCCGGCCCGCCGTTTGCGGGCGGCCTTTGCCAGCCGGTTGAGGAATCGGACGCCTTCGCCGTCGCGCAGCAGGGTCCAGGCCTCGTCGACGATGACGAGGCGGCGTGGGTCGGCGGTCGGACCGTCGGCGGTTGGGGCGTCGACTGTGCGCCAGATCGCGTCGAGGGCGAGGAGCATCCCGGGTGCGCGGAGTTCGTCGGCGAGCTGTCGGGTGGACCAGACCACCAGGTGCCCGGTGGGGCCGGTGGTGGTGGGTCCGTCGAAGAGGTGGTTGAAGCTGCCGGTGGTCCAGGGTGAGAGGCGGGCGGAAAGGGTGAGCGCCGGTGGTGTGGCGTCGGCCTCCAGTGCCGCGGCGACGTCGCGTAGCAGCGGAGCCGGGCGAGCCCAGGTGGTCGGGTCGTTGGTGATGCCGGCGGCAAGGTACGCGGTGTTGACTGCCCGGTCGAGGGCGCCCCGCTCGGTGGGTGCCATCGCGCTGTCGTGGCCGCTGGCACCGAGTAGGACGTTGATCAGTGTGTGCACGAACAGGGCTCGCCGGTTGCGGGCGTCGGGTCGGTTGTCGTCGACGGCGATGTCCAACGGGTTGAGCCGGAAGTCGGGTGCGCCGAGTTGGATGACGGTGCCGCCGACCGCTTCGGCGAGCCGCAGGTATTCGTCTTCGGGGTCGATGACGTTGACCTGCACTCCGTCGTAGAGCGAGCGCAGGGTTTCGAGCTTGATGAAGTACGACTTACCGGCGCCTGATCGGGCGAGTACGACGCTGTTGTGGTTGTCGGCGGCCCAGCGGTCGTGCCAGATGATGCCGTTGGTGGCGGTGTTGACCCCGTAGAGCACCCCGGAGGCGCTGGGCGGGTCGCCGGGCAACGGGGCGGGCAGATCCGCGGAGGCCAGGGGCATCGCTGCGGCGAGGGCGTCGGTGTCGAAGACCCGCCGCATGCCGATGCTGTCTACGCCCACCGGCAGGGTCGACGTCCAGGCCGGTAGTTGCCGCCAGGTGGCTGGGACGGTGTCGAGCATGACCGAGGCGGCGGTGGCCCGTACGTGGGCGACGGACTCGGTCAACTCGTCCAGGTTGAGGGCGTGCACGGTGACGTAGTGGCCGACCCGGAACAGGCGGCTCGCGCCGCGGGCGACCCGGTCTGCCAGCTCGGCGGCGTCTGCGGCGGCAGCCTCGGTGCTGGGGTCGTCGAGGCGTCCGTGTTGGGCGTCGGCGCGCCGGGAGGATTCCAGTCGGGCGCGTTGGCGGCGCAGCCGGGATGCGGCGACCTGCGGGGCGAGCGGTTCGATGTGGATGACGACGTCGGCACGGCCGGGCCAGCCGGTCAGTGGGAGCAGCCAGCCGGCGCCGACCTCCGCCGGGTAGCCGTTGACGATCAACGTCGAGGCGTACCCCTCGCCGATCTTGAGGTATCGGGGGGTGACTTCCACGCTGGCCGGGCCGATCAGGGTGGCGAGGGTGTCGGCCTCCGCCGACGGGGGGATCGCCGGGCGGGCAGGCCGACGAGGATGAAGCAGTCGCAGCAGGTTCACGACGGCTCCTCGGTGGTGATGGGCTCGTCAGGTAGTGCCCGTTCGCCGGGCACGGGCAGGGTGTAGGGGTCGACGGCTGCGGCCAGCACCGCGCAGACGGCCGGGCCATCCAGTACGCGGGTGGTGGCGCCCAGGCTCTGCAAGGCGCCAGCGGTGTGCTCGGCGGCGCGCAATACGTCCTGGTCGCGGCGGGCGCCGGTTGCGGTATGGACGATGGTGACGGTGCGCCACAGTGGCTGCCGCTCGTCTTCCAGATCGAGGAGGAATTCGGCGTAGTCCGCTGCGGCGTCGGCGAGCGCGGCGTTGGGCAGCAGGTCCGCGGCGTCGGCGATGCGCTGCGCGTGCCCGGCCAGGTCGACGCGTTGGGTGGAGACCACGATCTGCACCGGGGCTGTCAGGCTGTTGAGCCACCGCGCGTAGGCGCCGACCAGGGCGGCCTGCTCCGCTGGGGTGCGGAGTCCGAGGTTGACGGTGCTGACGGCGACCAGCGCGGCGCTGGTACCGCCGAGGTCGACCACTCCGTTGGTGGCGATCGACCGCGCCGGTAGGCGCAGTGGCGTCGGCGGGGTCAGCTCCCCCTCTGCGCTGCTGGGGACCGGCGCCCACCGCGGCGTCTTGAGCACCCCGCCGGGTGCGGGAACCTGCCGTCGTGGGGTGCGGGAGCCGCGAACCGCGGCGAGCAGCCAGGCGTCCAGGCTCAATCCGTCGCGGCGGCCCAACGCGAGGACGGTTGCGGTGCCGAGTAATGGGACGAGACCGCCGAGCAGGACCGGCATCGGCAGAACATCGAGCAGAGTCCGAAACAGCAGGTAGGCGATGGCCACGGCGGTGGCCAGGATGGCGACCTGCCGGGTGGTCAGGTTGAACAGCAGGCGATCGGGGGTTTCGACGTCGGCGGGGATCCTGGCACGAAGATCGACATCAGACATGGGGTCTCCTCAGGCAATGGGTTGGGTCTGGGGCGTGGGGTGTCAGGCAGGCAAGCCGTTACCGGTGCTGTTGCGTCGGGCCGACGGTCGGGAGGATGGAGTCGGCGGCAGAGGGCTGGTGGCTTGCGATCGCGCTGCCGCTGACGCGCGGGCGGTGCGCGGGCCGTATGCCGTCGTCGACGGCCAGCCCGTACCGCTCGGGGTGTGTGCTGACGCCGGACCTGGCCCGATCGATGACGGCGTTGCTCCGGACCCGTGCGGTGGCCGACTCGTCCCGCGCATGCCCTGGTCCGGCGAGTCCGTCGGCCAGCCGGTGCCGGAGTCGGTGTAGGCCCACCACCGACGCCAGCGGGGCATGCGTTGGGGCATCGCGGTGGCCGGGGTCCGCCCGGACGGAACCTGCGGTAGAGCACGCTCCGCAGGGGCCGGTGCCGCCGTCGGCGCGGTTCTGCGCGGAACCGGTCCCGGCCGTGGTCCGCCGCCAGTCGGTCTCGGCAACGATGGGCTGGTCCCCGGTCCCCCGGGGCCAGTCTGGCGGGCGGCCACCCGCCCCGCCGACAGGCTGGCCTGTCGACCACCGCGCCACAGGCCCCCGGTCAGGGCCCGACTGACCTGCTGGACGATCGCGACGCGGATGAACGCGCCGACGACGTTGTTGGACTGACCCCCGGTGACATAGCGGCGCATCAGGGCGGGGATCTTCACCACTGCCAACAGCAGGCAGCAGATGATGAACAGGTTGAACGTGCCGGTTGGGTCGTTGGGCAGGCCGAGGGCGGGCAGGTTCGCCGTCGGACTGAGGAAGA
The DNA here is from genome assembly GCF_029626165.1 of Micromonospora sp. WMMD967. Lineage (NCBI taxonomy): Bacteria > Bacillati > Actinomycetota > Actinomycetes > Micromonosporales > Micromonosporaceae > Micromonospora > Micromonospora sp. WMMD967. The sequence goes on along the minus strand of NZ_JARUBK010000001.1, from coordinate 3,706,404 downwards.
CGGTCAGCGCGGTGTGCAGGGCGAGGGCTTGGGCGATGACGGTGGCCAGGGCACCGATGAAGGCCCGCCACCACAGCTTCGCCGCGGGTTCCGTCCACGGTGTGGCGTGACAGGCCAATGCCACCGGTGCGATGCCGACGAGGATCACCAGCAGGCCGAGTCGCAGGATCCAGCCAACCATGATCATTGCGACGAGAGTGGCGATGGCGATCCCGATGATCAGTGTGAGAAGCGCGTTGGCGGGGTTGGTGAGGGCGTCAACGACGGTGCGTTTCATCTGGGCGAGGGAGCCGTCGGTGGCCACGGAGTCACTGGTGAGCGCCTGGGTGAGCGCGTTGCCCAGTTCGATGAGCCCCTTCGACAGCGGCGTCGCGAAGTTGGCTGCGATGAAGCCGATGACCAGGCGCGGCGCCAGCTCACCGACGCCGTAGCGTGCCTGCACGCTGTCTCGACCCATGATCACGATGCCGCAGGCGATGATCGCCAGCACGAAGCAGGTGTTCACGATCATCAGGGCTCGGGCGCTGATCGTCTGGACCTGCGGCAGCCCAGTGACGTCGGGTACGACGAGGAACGCCGAGGACAGCAACGACCACAGGGCGTCGATGATGTCCGCGACCCGCTGTGCCAGCCAGGTGAGGATCTCGTCCAGCAGGGTTCCGACTCCGACGATGTCCCAGAACATCGGGGTCAGGTTCCCAGGATGCCGCGAAGGATGGTCAGCAGCACCGGGGCCAGCACGGCGAGCGCGTAGCCCGTCGCTGCGCCCTTGAGTGCGCCCTTGGCCTTCTCCACCTGCCCGGGGTCGCCGCCGGCCATCAGGTACAGCGCCCCACCGTAGGTGAGGAACAGGGTGGCGACGCCGACGAGGATGCCGACGATCCAGACGACCAGGTTGTTGATGACGGTCGGGAGGTTGTTGACGGCGAGCAGGTCCGGCGCTCCGGCGATGGCCTGCGCGGTCAGGCCGAGCAGGACACTGGCGTTGGTCGTAGTGGATAGGGACAGTCGGTTCAGGATGCGGCGCATCGGTGGTCACCTCCCGCCCCACCTCTCGGTGGGGCGTGCTCGAAAGCGGTTGGGAGGCGCCGCCCGTACGAGCGGGGACCGTGGAAGCACTGCTCCTTCCACACCGGGTTCGGTTTCGTGGTGAGCACGGACCTGGAGCCGGACCGAGTCACCACCCGTACCGGGCGGCGCCCGAGACCGCTCGCGCACCCCGGCTGGCGTGTCGGAGGGGTGATCGGTCTCGTGACCGCCAAGAGCCCGTGTTGGGCCCGATTTCCCGGGGCTGACCGGCCAACGCTGGCCAACCGTCGCCCAACGGATCGCCTGGTCACTGGCCGGGCCACGCCCGCAGGGACGTGCGGCGAACCGGCTTGGCCGGACGGGTACGCAGCCTGACGTGGGCCAGTTCCCCGGCGCGGATGGCGTCGACCAGCCTCGACTCAGCCCGGTCGCGCCAGTGCGAGGCCAACTGTCCCGCGATGCCCCACCGGGCCGCCGCCGCTTGCACCGATGCGCCTTCCAGCCGCGTCTCGGCGATGATGTTGGCGTCGTCGGCGTCGATCACCCCGATCGCCACCGCGCGGGCCAGAACGAACTCCGGGTGATCCCACGGCTGCAGTGGAGTACGCGGCCCCGGCGGCTCACTGTCGAAGGGTTCGGTGGTGACGTCGGCGTATCGCACTTTCAGGCCCGCCCGCCCGGCAGCGTCGAGCATGCGCGGGAGGATCCGCGGCTGGTCGACGTCCACCCTGCGCATCAGGCGGTCCCAGAAGGTCCCCAGAATCTCCGCGTCGATATCGTCGCTGTCGCCCCGGTAACCCCGCGCCAGCCCGCCGGCCAAGGCCCGCAGGCCGGGCATCGCGAGGCCGACCGACCCCAACCCCCAGCCGGGGCCGTCTTGGCGCGACCGGACGACCAGTTCCCGCCAAATCAGGTCGCGGACCCCTCGCGAGGTATCCCGGTCGAGGAGGAACCGCTTCAACTCGTTCAGAGACATCGGGCGGTCCGGGCAGCCGGCGAACCGGCAGCCGTCGAACTGGAGAGTCGTAGGCGGGTGGACGAGCAGGTCGAAAGCGCGCTGGGCGGAGTCCAGCGGAGACTCGGGCCACTCGGAGAAGGAAGGCATCGCAATACTCCCGGTGTGTGGCGGGCTGCCGCCGGCGGCGGTAGCTCTCGATGCACATCCACACACGCGCACCCAACGCGACCTGGAGTTCGCCGATGCGCCACGGCTTCAGAAATCGGCGCCCGCACGCTTGTTGTCCGCAGGCCAGAACGCCGGGACGCCTGTTGGCCAACAGGACGTCGTACTTCGCGGGACCCCCTACGGAGATCACCAACAGGTCCTGTTTCGGCAGTTCAATAGTGCTGTTGGCTGGCGTTGGGTAGAAACTTTGCCAACGGGGTGCGTCCGGCTTTTCGTCTGCCCGTCCGCCGCGAGGTGGCACCGTACGGACCGAGTTGGCACCGTCCGGCTCGAGGCGGTCCAGTGTCGTAGGCGAGTATCGGATCTGTGGAGATCGTGGAGCAGTTCGTGCTGGGCAAGTCCGGCGATCCGCAAGTCTGCGAGGACTCAATCGTGGTGACCGCCGAGCATGTGGCGGTCATTGACGGCGCTACGGATGTGAGTGGCCGGCGCTACGGGAGCGCGGCGGGTGGATGGTGGGCTATGGCGGCTTGCCGGGACGTCCTGCAGCAGCTGCCGCACGACGTTGACTCGCATCGGGCGGTTGCGGCCATGACCTCGGAACTGGCGACCCGCCTCGACTCTGGGCTGACAGCAGCCGAGCGGCCGAGCGCGGCGGTCACCGTCTTTTCGCGAGCGCGTCGGGAGATCTGGCAGATCGGTGACGTCGGATTCTCCTATCGCGGACTCCCCGCGTCGGTCGGGCAGCCACGCAAACGTGTCGACCGCGTCGCTGCGTCGTTCCGGGCTGCGGTTCTCGCTGCGGAGGCCGCTGCCGGGACAATCAGCATGGATCGGGTGGTGGAAGCGGACCCAGGGCGGCTCGCGGCGCGAGCTCTGACCGGGCGGCAGGGTGCCATGCGCAACACCGTCGGGCCATATGGGTACGCCGCGATCGATGGGCGGCCCGTTCCTCCGTCGTTGGTGGTAGTGCATCCGGTGCCCGACGGCATCGACGAACTGGTGATTGCCAGCGACGGATATCCGGTCATCGGCGAGACACTGGCCACGTCCGAGTCAGAGCTTGCCTTGCTCCTGGCGAAAGACCCCTGGTGCGTAGCGGAGCTCGCCGGTACCAAGGCGATCTTGCCGGGACAAGTGAGCTTCGATGACCGGGCCTACCTACGTATTCGCCTCTGATCCAGCCGGGATCAGGTCGAACAACGGCAACCAGACCCGTCGCCGAAAGTGCCGCTTAGACCCGGACAAGCAACCTCGATCTTGTCCGGGCGCACCTGGAACGACCGCAGCTCAGCGCTCACCACCAGATGCCACCTCTCTACCCGGACGGGACACCACCACTGAGATCGGCGCGGCCCCCGCAGACTCTCTGCCGCGACAATCTCCTCGCCGTGGCGAGACGTCCAGTCCAGCGCCCGGGGTCCCACGGATCTTGGTCATTCACGTACCGTGGTCCTACCTCGCCGTGGCGGGCGAATTACGGAAAGCGTTGACGAGCAGGAGGCCGGGGGCGGATGCAGCACGGCAGCAGGCGTGAACGCCCCGAACTGGCAAGTCTGGACTTCCTGGGCGACGATTCCGTCCTGCGCGAGCAGGCCGATCGTGCGCTGCGCGAGACGGGACGTGAGCTGCGAGCCGCGGACTGCTCCGCGGCGGACCACTCCGGCTCCGTCCGCGTGGTGGTCGACGCCCAACGAGAGGTCTCGGCTGTCACGATCGCTCGGGACTGGCGCAGCCGGCTCGGCCCCAGCGGGTTCGCCGATGCGCTCTTCGAGGCGTACGCCGCCGCCGTGCAGGCTGCCCTAGAAGCGGCGGCGCTCCTTCATCTGCAGACGCAGGAGAGAGATCCTGCAGCGTCGGATCAGGAGCCGCTCGACAGGAGCCCCGATCGGGACGTCGACGAGTACACGTGGCTGCGCGACACCTGGCGAACACTGTCCGACCTCGACGCGGATTTGGACGCTGCGGCGCGGCGGACGACGCGGACGGACGAGTCGGGCATGTCGAGCCCAAACGGCTGCCTGAGATTGCGCATCCGCGGAGGCGGCATCATCGGCATCACCGGCGACGTCAGGCGGATCGCACGGGCAGACGCGGGTCAGTTGCAGTTCGAGGCCCGTTCCCTCTTCCGCGCGTTCGAGCTGGCCCGCGCCGGACGGACTGGATCGTGAGGTAGTGAGATGGCTGACCTGAACGTCATCACCGATTCGCTACGCGATGAGGGAGGTAAGTGGCTGACGCTGTCGGACCGTGTCGCTGCCATCAAGGTCGCTGCGGAGCAGCTGCATCTCGACCCGTCGGCCTTCTTCATCGGTGACGCGAACGTCCTCGTCCACTCGCTGGCGTACAAGGACTTCCACACCTTCATGGTCGCCATCTTGAGTGGAGCGGTGACCGAATTCGAACAGGTCGGCGAGGCCCTGCGTCGCATCGCCGACGAGTACGACCGGGCCGACGAGGTCATCTCACTGGACCTCAACGAAATCTTCAGGGCCTAGCGGCCCACCGCGCGACGTTCGGAGAGGGCACGGAGCACCCCATGCAGCCAGGCACCACTGATCTCGAGTACGGGGAACCGTTCAACAAGGCGTTCGACCACATCCGCTCCGGCGTCGACGAGGCGATCGCCAGGTTCAATGAGATCGTCGAGCAGGTACAGCAGTGGAGGTGGCTCCTCGGACCCGCAGCACTCTTGTGGATCAAGCACAGCCTGGACAGCACCAAGACGGCACTGAACGTCGTCCTCGACCGCGTCGAGCAGGCCCTGGAGCATCAACTGCCGGTGCTCTCGCTGATCGAGGTCAGCTTCCGCTGGGTCAACGACGTGAAGACCCCGGTCTCCGAGCTTTCGTCCGCCACCACCGACCCGGCGAACGAGAACCTGCCCAAGTGGACCGGCGACGCCGCGAGTGCTTACAACGCGAAGGCGCTCAAGCAGAAGGCCGCGGTCGACGAGTCCGTCGTCAAGTCGGAGTTCATCAGCCAGTGGTTGTTCACGATCGCCAAGGCGAATGTCGACTACGCCGTCGAACTCGCGAAGATCGTGACGGGGCTGGTCGGCAAGCTGGCGCAGGCGGCGTCCGAGGGGGTGACCGTCATCGACCTACCGTGGGCCATCTCCACCCTCGCCGAGTCGGTCGGGGACCTGGTCGCCGCTGGCTTGGACGTTCTGCTCACCATCGGCCAGCGTTTCGTCGACGCGTTGGGCAACGTCCGGGACATCGCGACGCAGGTCGGCGATCATTCGAAGCTGCCCGGGGGGCGGTGGCCGGAGGCCGTCCGGGGATGACCGACGGGGGCATCACACCGTGGGTACGGCCGCCTGGGTCGCCTTAAGCAACGTCAGCGCCTTCGGCGCAAGCGTCTCGGTGGCGGCGTAAGAAGTACCGCCGACGGCCAACCAGACCTTCACCACCAGGTTGCCCGTGCGCGCGCGGACCATGTACTCGGCATACTTGAAGCCGGGCTCGGAGCGCCTGGTGAAGGCTTCCGCTTCGTCGCCCACACCGGTGATGACGCCGGCGGGAGTCATCACCGTCACCTGCGCCGTGGCCCGGTAGAGCAGCCGAGCCTCCTGCTCGCTGGCTGGCGTGGACGCCTCCACCCGCAGATTCGCCTGATGCCCGTCCTCCGTTCGCATCTCGAACAGACACGACGCACCCGGCTGCCCCAGCGGCGGCTTCGGATCGGTGCGGGCTACCGTCAGGGACAGCTCCGCCAACGGCCGAAGATCAGTACGCTTGCACAGCTCCAGATCCTGAGCGCGATAGGTGGGGCCGGCCGAGGCGGTGGGCGCGGTGGAGGCAACGCTGCTCGTGGCCGGCCCGGCCGTCGGCGCACCCGCAGGAGCCGAGGCACCGTCACAGGCGGCAGCGGCGAGCACCGCAACGAGCGCCACGACAAGACGAGAAACACTGGCCGGCACAGACACGTCTCGAACATACCGGCTGCGCAGGTGGCAGACTGCCCGAGCGACGAGCCACTATGGTGCCGGGTATGCCCGCAGCAGAGACCCCGGAGCACATCGCCCGGACCCGCATAGTCACCGCCCGGGCGGTCCTGCAGGGCCAAGCTGATCTTCGGACGTACCCTTATCGTCTCTTGGCCGTGGTCTCCCACCACGGCGTCAGCGGCGACAAGGTCAGCGAAGCGGTCGCTGCCGCCGAGGTCCTCGGCCAGTTCGGCTGGGACCTCGTCAACATCTCGGAATTCGCCTCCAACAAGATCGTCTACGCCTTCCTGCGGCGACGGTGACGATGAGGCGGACGCTACCCCTGCGGACGGCCGTTGATCCGCTCGACGGGCGGGAGCCGCCGCACGGGTTCGTCACCGATGGAGTAGACCTCCAGGCAGCACAGATAGCCCTCACCATCGACGAGTAGCACGATGCCGGCGGAGAACTCGTCGTCGCTGATGTCAGCCGAGACCGGTGCACCGGACAACACCCTGGCCGGCGCTGCGACGCGGTCCACAGCAAGGTTGACGGTCACACAGCCGCACCCGCACCGACCCTCGACTGCGGCGAACGGCAACTGCGCACGCAACTCGTCGCGCCCAGGGAACGGCACGGACAACAGCCGCGCGATGACGTCCCGCTCGATGTCGCTGAGCGAGCGAGGCATGTCATTGCCGGTCATAGCGCCGCCTGATGGGGCAGGCCGGCATGGAACCGCAGCAGCCGGACCTTGTCCTCGCCCAGGATCGGACGAGCACGCTCGATCAGCGTGTCGAGTTCGGCGGCACGATCGCGGGATGGACCGTGATAGGTCGTGGCGGCCTGCCGATTGAGCCACGCGGTGAGGTCCGCCCGCGCGCTGCCGCGCAACCGGTCGTCGGAATCGTCGATCAGCCGTAGGTTGGTGACCAGCCGCTGCCAGGCGTTCCCCGCGACCAGTAACCGGTAGCCCGCGAACCGGATATGCGGCGCGTTGCCCGGCCTGAGTAGGGCCTCGAGCATCTCCGGGTCCAGGGCGGGGAGGTCGTGGCGCAGGGCCGCCACCACCTGGCGGGTCACTGCGCCAGAGTCGTCGCGCAGCAGCGGCACCAGTTCGGCCGACCGGGTCACGCCGAGGCGACGCAGCGCCCGGACCGCCTCGACCCGACCACGCGAACGTGGATGCGCCAGCCACCGTCGAACCAGGCCCGCATCCTCGACGCCGCCGGTCTCGCCCAGCCCGGCGATCACCCCCGGCGCCGGCGCCTCCCGCCGAGCACGCAGGCGATAGAACTCTGCCGGATCCGCACCGCCGCGGCGGAGCGCGGCCTGAGCGATCGCCCGCACCAACGGATGCCGATCAGGCAACGCCGCCTCAGCAGCGCCCAGATCACCGACCGCAGTCACAGCCTGCAGCGCCTCAGCCCGAACCAGCGCAGTACGGCTAACCAGCAACCCCCGCAATTCAGCCGGGCCCGACGCGGCCTGAACGGCACCACGGGCGCACAGAGACCGGATCGGCAGGTCGTCGTCCTTCATCGCCGCCGTGATCAACCGGCGCACACTCAACAGACCACCGGCCGTCGCTGCCCGGTACGCCGCCCGCCGGGTCCGACGATCCCGCGCCGCCAGCAACGGCTCCAAACCGTCCAGTGGCAGGTCCCGCAGGACACCGTCGACGCGCTCGGCCAACCAGGCACCCTCAGCGCGACCCCGCAGGGCGAACGCCATCTCCGTGAGCTGGGTCAACGACCCCCGCGATGACACCAGCCAACCATCCACCGCCGCCCTTGCCCGCTGGCGCACCTCGGCCACCCAGTCCGCGCTGCGAAGCGCCAGCACCGCCACCGCAGCCGGGTGCGCGTGACCAGCCAGGTGAACGACCGCCGCTTCGCGCATCCGCCCGTCACGGTGGCAGCCGGCTACGACCAGGCGCAGTAACTCCACCTCACCGTCAGCCAGGTCCGCCGCGAGTCTCCGCGACCAGCGCGGCGCCGACCACCACCGCTCCCGCAGCGCTTCATCCACCGGCAACCACCACCGCGAATCAGCGGAACCGAGCGCATCCAGAGTCGCGTCCTGCAGGCCGGGCTCCCCGTCGCGGGCCACCGTCAGCAACACGGCAGAGAACTCTGCAGGGCTGACGCTTCGATCGGCGCCGCCGGCCGCAGCCCGCAGCCACTCGGTGGCCGGCAGGTCAGGCAGGTAGTCACGTTCAGGCAACTCGCTCGAGCCGGCAGACAAGGCTCGCAGCCACCGCCGCAGCACTGTGCCCAGCGACATCGCGCCCCCGTCCCCTACCGCCGACCACCATGATCGCAGCCATTCTGTCGCCCATGAGCCGACAGGGCGAGCGCATTCACCCGCAGCCTCGCGGCGACTCCGCAGCGGGTGGCGACCAACCGTCAGACATCGCCCAGACCAACTAAATGATCTTCGCGGTACGGAGAAGGCGGCCAGCCGCCGTTGGACCGAAACTCGTCGTCGTTGGGTGACGGCGCCCCCGCTGTTGGGCTGACCTGGCGGCACGTCGCTATCCCTGTTCTCCGGATGAGTCTGCCGCGATCATTTGTCGGGCACGACCCCAGGGACGACCGCTGCCGTCAACGTGCGGAGCGCTGGTCGATGGCGAGCCTCAGCGCAACACGCCGTCCGTGCCGTCGTCGTCCGCGCCCCATACGTCGTCGTCTTCCCTGAGCCAGGTGCCGTGTTGGGACTCTTCGTTGCCGTCGTCAGCCCCGCCGTTCGTCCCAGTCAGGCCGCCCCGGACGCCACCGCCGGCAGCACGCGCGCCCGAGCTGCCGGACCCACCCCGGCCACCCGCGCCGACCATGCCAGGCGCCATCGCCGCACCGCCCCTGCTGGACGGACCATTGGCACCGCGTCCGGCCCCACCGGTACCAGCCGCGCCACCCATCATCGGGGGCATGCCGAGGCTGACCGGGCGGCCCAGGGAACCACCGCCCGGAATGGGGACGCCGGCCCCGCCCAGGCCTGCCGTGCCACCAAGACCACCGCCCCCAGCGCCCAGGCCAGTCGCGCTGGGCACGCCACCGCCGGCACCGAACCCGGAGTTCACGCCGGTGAGGGTCCCCCCTGCGCCTGCCCCGGCCAAGCCGCTGCTGTACTCGCCGGCCAGAACGCCGTCACCGAGGTCGTTACCGACGCCCGAGGACGCGCCGCTGCCGGTTGGGGTGTTGGCGTCGTAGCCGCCGGTGCCGGAGGAGAGATCCGGGTGGCTGGCCGAGCCGAAGCCTGCCCCGCCGGAGCTGACGTGGCCGGTTCCCAGAGAAGGTTCACTGCCGAGACCGCCGGTTGAAGGCCCTCCACCGAGGCTGGCCGCCTGGCCGGCACCGCCGGTGCCCGTCGGACCTTCCAGGTCCACCCCGCTCGGGCCGCTGCCTGTGCGCTTCTCCGACAGAGCACCTCCGGGGGTCTCCCGCTCCCGGGCTGCGTAGTCGTTGCTGACCTGGTCGTAGGCTTTGCGCGCGTCCTCGGTGTTGTTGTTGAAGAATTCGCCGATCCGGTCGTTGAGCTGGCCGAGCTTCTCCATCGGCCAACTACCCGCGAAGTCGGCCCGGATGCTCGCCTCGAACAGCCCTGTCTCGATGACGATGGCACCATTGCGGGCCGCCGCCAGGTCGCCCACGCACCCCTGTGGGACCGGCATCGCGTTCTGCGCACGCTCCAGATCCTGCGCCGCGGTTTGCAGGACGGTCACGATGCTGTGCTGACCGCTGCCCGACTCCCGGGCGCCGTCCACAATCGTTTCGGCCTGCTTGATCAGCCCTTCCATGTGCGTGCGGAACGCGTCATACGCCGGGCCCTTCCAGCTCTCGCCGAGATCGTGGACGTCGGCGTCCACCAGCCGCTTCACCTCCTCGACGTTGCCCAGCAGCGCCTGCCAGCCCAATGCAGCGCTGGTGATATCGGCCGGCCGGCCTGCGACCAGCACCTGCCGCGCCATGTCCTCCCAGCTCAGAGCGCTCACGTCAGACCCCTTCCGCGCTGGCGCCCGCACTGGGGCCGCCGGCCTTTAAGGCCCGCTGCATCTCCTGCGCTGACATCTTGTTCGCGTATTCGGCGGTGTCGTACTTGCGCTTGACCTCGCGCAGCGCATCGGCCGCCCGGTACATGTCGTCGGAGAGCTTCGTCAGCGACTCCGAGGTCGTCCGGTGCAGAGCATTGTGCGCCGCGGCCAGGCTCAGCCCTTTGGGAAAGCCGCCCAGCGCGCCGCCCGGGCTGGCCAGCGCCGCTTCGCCGCCGAGCAGGTCCTTGATCTCCTCCATGTCGACGGCGAGCCGGCGCAAGTAGCTTGCATGCCGCTCGATGTTGTCGGCGGCCGCTTCCAGACGGTCCGCCTCCCACTCGGTAACGTCGCGCTGACCGGGCCCACCCACGAGCTGCGACGGCGCCGATCCTGCGCCGGCGCGGACGTCATCCTGGCGGAACCCAACGGACGGCCCGTGCGCAGCCACCGTGGCAATAGGCCGCAACGGGCTGCCCGCCGGCATCGCATCAGCGACGCCGGGCGGCACCCGCATCCAGGCCTCCACCTGCGGTGGGCTGTTGCCCTCGTCGCTCATCTCCGTCCTCCCCGTTGATCGGTCAGTGATGTATCAGCGCTGGTGCGGGCCGCCCAAGCCCTGGGGCGGTGCGGTCCCGGGCTGCCCCGATCCACCGGGCTGACCCGGTAGCGCCGCGGGCGGAGGGAATGGGGGTACGGGCTGCGGCCTTGGCTGATGTGGATGAGGATGCTGCGCATCCGACCGCGGGGGCGGCGGGACGGCCGGGTGGCCGTACCCGGGCGGCGGGAACTCCGGACCACCCACCAGCGCTCTGCCCGGTCCGGGTCCGACCGGCGGCGCGGTGCGACGGCGCCGACGGCGGGCGACGACTACGGCCAGCACCACCGCGCCGATGACGACGGTCAGGCACAGCACGCCCGCGACCATGATGCCGGTCTTGTTCTTAACCTTGATGGCGACAGCCGGCCCTTCAGTCTGCCCGCCTGTGGGGGAGGCCGTCGCTCCGTCCGGCTGCGCGCCGGCAGCCAGCAGCGGGTTGACGTCTACGGCTGACACCGGCCGCTGCAGCGCCGCAAGCACGTCCACCGCGCCGAAGCCGAACTCCGGATCCCGACCCGGCACCCCCACGTCCCGGGCCGTACGGATCAGGCGATTGATCACGTTCGCCGCGTCCAGGTCCGGGTAGCGTGATCGCACCAGGGCGACCACCCCGGCCGTGATGGCGGTCGCCTGACTAGTGCCCGAGGCAACGGCGTAACCGTTGCCCTCGACCACCGTCGGCACGGGAGCGATGATGTCGTCACCCGGGGCGGCGAGGGCCACCTCGGAGCCGCCGACCGAGTAGCGGGAGAGGTCGCCCGACCTGGTTGTCGCATTGACCGCAATCACGCCGGGCGCGTTCGCCGGAGAGTTGACCGTCCGCCCGCCCTCACCGGTTGCGGCGACCAGCACGACGTTCTTGGTCAGGGCGTACTGGACCGCCTCGACGATCCGGATGCTGGCGGGCTGCTCGAAGCCGATGGACAGGCTGATCACGTCGGCTCCGGCATCGGTGGCCCAGCGGATGCCCCGCGCCACCTCAGCGTCGTTGCCGTCGCCCTCGCTGCCACTCAGCGCGATCGGCAGGACCTTCGCCTCCGGTGCGATCCCCAGCTGCCGGTTCCGGTCGCCGCCCCGCCCGACGATCAGGCCAGCCATCGACGTGCCGTGTCCCGCCTCCTTATCCCGGTCGATCTGGCCTTGCGGAGATCCCGCTGGGGCGGCACCGGGGCGGCCGGTCAGTTGGCCGGCGAGCGCCGGGTGCGTCGCGTCGACACCGCTGTCGATGACAGCGATCGTCACCCCACGTCCCTTGGTGATCTCGTGGGCCTGCGGAATCTGCAGCGCGTCGATATACCACTGCAGACCGCGCACCGTGTCGGCCGCCGACGCTGGGGTTGGCACGCCCACCACCCCGGACCCGACCACCGCGCCGACCATAGACACGGCGACCGCGAACTTCAGCCCCGATCGACGACCCTTACCCGTACGCACGGCACTCCCCGAACCTCGTCGACTAGCTACGCGTTGCGGCTCCGGTCCGGCTCGAGCCGGACCGGAGCCGCACGTCTGATGTTCTCAGCCTCGCACCTTGGTTGGCCTTGCTCATCTCGGTGGAGACGTCGTTGCGCGGCCAGCACCGACGGCGCCGCCGATCTCATTCAAAATTTTGCCAACGTCCCGGACGGCGGGGCAGTCGCTGCTTCGATCTCAGACACCAGTTCATGCCCTTCCGTCTCTTGTGGCGCTGGATCCGCGAGGCGGCGCTCCTCCACCGCATGGCCGCCAACCAAACGGCCGCGTTGCAGGTGAGACGCTAGCGCAACGCGTCAAGATCCCGCCACCCTGTGTTACCAGCTGAGCCGGCGCGACACCTCGTGCAGGTGATCCGACGGTCGCCATCCACGCCAGACTCGTCGGCAACCCGCCGCACAGTCCGACACCACCGCCGGACCGGAGGTTGGCCAACCGTTGGCCAACGGTTGGGTAGCCAACGCGCTGCTCCCCCAGCAAAACCCACCGTCACGACCGCTCTTGGTGGTTGTGAGCACGGGCCAGCCGGTGTGGAAGCCACCCACCGATGACCAGATCCTCCGCGACACCCGAGAATCCCAGCGGGCCGGACCCATCGTCCCGAGACGGCAGACCTGACCCATACGCCGACAGCTCCACCTTCGGCCACCACCGCGACTTCCTTCACGTCGACGTCATCGTCGGTGGCTCGCCGATCTGGATCTCGGTGTGGCGCAGCGGCGCCCTTGGCGAGATCAGCGAGTCCACGTTTCGCCGCCTGCTGGCGCGTCGGATCATCGCCGTCTACAGCCGGCGCGGCGCGACCGTGGTCGACTTCGATGGCGACCCGACCGTGGGCGACGAGTGCATTGCCGCGGGCCGCGCCTACCGCCCGGTCACCCATGCTGCGGGCCTGGCCGGTCTCGACACCGTGGAGCAGGTCGGCCTGGTCGTACTGCGCTGGCCGCGACCTCAGCCGCTCGCGCGACCCAGGCCGGTCGACAGTGTGGTGGCCGACCTCTTCCAGGCCCTCCGGCCGGTCATCACCCCGGACGGCTTCGCGGTCCTCATCGTCGAGCAGCGTCCGACCCAACCGGCGCCCACCGAGGTCGTGCACCTGGCCGGGCGTGTCCCCGGGGCTCACGCGGGTGGGATGAACTACCTCCAGCACGTCCTCGCGATAACCTCACCGGTAGGCCTCACGGCAGACAACGCAGACTCCGAACCGTCGGCGCCCAGTCGGCACGGCTCGCCGACTGCCCTGCACCTGCTGGCCTTCGTCGTACGAGCAGGCCGCCGTGACTGACCAGCCGGAGACTGCCGCCCACCACCGCCCGTCGCGTCGCCGCCCAGCCCGTCCGCGGGTACGGCCGATCAGCTACCGACAGGCGTGCGCCTACATCAGCGCCCACCACCAGCAGCTCGAACGACCGCAGGGACACACATTTTCCCTCGGACTGACCAACCAGGCCGGCAACCTGATCGGAGTCGCAATGGTCGGCCGTCCCGACGCCCGCCACCACGACGACGGCCTGACCGCCGAAGTCACCCGCCTGGCGACCGACGGGCCACGCAACGCGTGCTCGATCCTGCTTGCCGCCGCATGGCGAGTCGCTCGACGCATGGGCTACCAGCGCATGATCACCTACATCCGCATCGACAGGCCCGCCGCCGGCCTACGGGCCGCGGGTTGGAAGGTCATCGCCGAAGCCCTTCCCACACGCGGGCGGAATCGGCCCAGCCGGCACCGCGCGCCGCGCGCCACCGGTGACGCAACCCGCACTCGCTGGCAGGTCACCACTGAGGACTGGCGTACCCGAGCCGAAGCCGCTGACCGCGTCCCCCGGCGGGCCAGAGATGGACAGGGCACATGGTGACCGGCCACAGCGCAGCCACGCGTGCACCGGCGGGTCGGTTGCTCAACCACCGCGACGGGCTCATCGGCACCCTGCGGCCGGTCCTCGACGAATACTCGACCTGGAGCGTCACCCCATGCCAATAGACGCAGGAAAGATGCTCGCTGGCCTGCCCACTCCCTGGCGCGGCTTCCTGGAGGACTGGCATCGGTCATTGCGGTCCGGGAACTATCCGGAGACGACCCGCTACAACTATCTGCTCGCCGCGGCACAGCTGGCCCGCTACCTGCAGGATCGTGCGGAGTCCGCACCTGAGACGTCGGAGGCAGCACACGATCCCACTGCCGTGGCCCGGGCTCATGTAGAAAAGTTCCAGGCGTGGATGGTGGAGACACGCTCACCCGCAACCGCCCTGAACAAGCACAAAGCTCTGCAGCAGTTCTTCAAATGGCTCGCGCTCGACGAGGAGGAAATCGATCGATCGCCGATGGAGCGCGTTCGGCAGCCCAAGACGCCGCAGAAGCTGATCCCGATCATGCGGGACGACGACACGCGACGCATCCTGGACACGTGTCGCGGCAGAGCGTTCGTCGACCGCCGAGACGAGGCGATCATCCGCCTGCTGTACAACACGGGTGCGCGGCTGTCCGAGGTCGCCAACCTTCATGTTGACGATGTCAGCCTCGCCGACACGGACACCGTCCGCTACCACGGCAAGGGCGCCAAGGACCGCCGGGTACGGCTGGGACCCAAGACCGCTCGGGCCATGAGCCGCTACCTCCGAACGCGGTCCCAGCACAAAGGGTCACTCCTTGCCGAGCTTTGGCTAGCGGACCGAGGCACACGGGCACTTGCGGCCAACGGCATCAAGCTCATGCTGAAACGTCGCGGCCGGCGCGCTGGCGTCGCGAACGTCCACGCCCACCGTTGGCGTCACAACTTCGCCCACGAGTGGAAGCGCGCCGGCGGCGACACGGGCGACCTGATGCTGTTGCTCGGTTGGACCTCAGACGACATGCCCCGGCACTACGGAGCAAGCGCAGCCGCCGAACGCGCCCAGGAAAGCCAATCCCGTGTCGGGATCGGTGAGCGTGTCTGAACCCGACGAACCGACAGCCGGGTCGACAGGGCTGACACCGGAGCAGCGCCGACGCCGGGCACGCATAGCGGCCCACGCATCCTGGGCCAAAACGACCGACCGCCGCGCTCGCACGACAGCGGGGACGCAGGGCTTCCTCGATCGCTTCGAGCGACAGGTCGACCCCGAGGGCCTGCTCGATCCAGATGTACGCGCCGAGATGGCACGACACGCCAGGACGGCGTACATGTTGCAGCTGGCGGAACTGTCCCGAAAGTCCCGCCGTCGGCGTACAGATCCGAGTCCATAGGCAGGTACGCCGTGACGTACAAGGATCGGCATGGCAAAGGGCTCCTGCGGCTCGCCGGCGAAGCCAGTCCACCACGACGGTCCCTTCAACAGAGACAATCCCACCAACAAACAGGGGTCTGCTGTCACCGGATTCGTCAGTCGGCCGGCGTGGATGCCACCGGCAGCGCGGCCGGCGCCGCCGGAATGGCAACTGACGGTAGGGCAAACATGGCTGACGGGCTGGGTCCAACCACGGCGAGGGGACGTCGATGAGACTGCTGGAGACGATGATGCCGCAGGTAGCGGCGCTGATCGGCGTGGTGGTCGGCACTGTCGGCACGATCATTGCCACGACAGTGGCCGAGCGGGCTCGGTGGCGGCGCAGTCAAATGGTGCGATGGGACGAGCGGCGGCTGGACGCCTACGCCGATTTCACCCGTGCCGTGAAGGAGATCCACTTGCTGGCGCTGGGAATGCTCAGCGCCCACCGGCCCGGCGCCCGTACCCCCGCACTTGACCGCGAGGAGGGGTTGGTGCGGTTGGCTCAGGCGGATGTGCGGCACACGCTGACATGGGAGGCGGTTCTGCTGCTCGGTGATGAGGTCACCGTAGGGGCAGCCTCCGCATGGCGTCACGAGGTGCGGGCCTTGGAGCAGGCCGCGCGTTCCTTACCGGACCCGCCCGACAACCTTACGGAACTGGTTCGGCAGGCCGATGAGACTCGTGACGGCTTCTACCGTGCCGCGCGAGGCAGCCTCGGTGTCCGCGGCGGCATCGTCGACCAGGTACGGCGGCCAGCCGGCAATCGTGTACCGGCCATTCGCCTCTGACGTAGGTCCATAACACGAGCAATTGGCGGCGGCGGCGGTGGGTGGCGTCGCGCTCAGTGAGCACCGGCTTTGCCCTATGGGCCGCCGCATTCGCTGACCCACCGTCGGCAGGCCGGTGGGTGATGTGCGGTTCGTGTCAGTCGTGGCGTCGGGGTGCGGGTGGGTGACCGCGGTTCGGATCGTGTTTTCGGAGGGAGTCCTCGCTTTCGTTGGCGAGTCGTTGTAGTAGCCATTCGGTTGCCGCGTGCACCTCGGTGGCGGCACCGAGCGGGGTCTCGACCGGCGGACAGGTCTGGGCGTCGACCTGGTGGCCGCCGCAGCCGGTGGGGTCGGAGTCGCAGCTGAGGAAAATCGTGGTGTGCACCTGCCATGGCGGTCCGGGTCGGTGGTAGGGCATGCTGCCTGCCGGGGCGCAGAGGACATCTACCCAGATCTGATTCGATCCCCCTTCGCCCGCCAGTATCGTGACCGGGAACTCCGGTTCGGGCCCGAGCCGCTGATAGCGGAAGCGGTTCAGGGTTACGCCCCAAAGCTGGGCGTCGGATCGTGCACCCAGCCGCTGTCCAAGCCGGAAGAGGGTCTCGTCGGCAGACTGCAGAAGCTGACGAACGCGGTCGTGTTCCGTCCGATCCGCCAGGGCGGGGAACAGCCAGCCGACCTCGCCCAGCGGCAGCGGAATATCCCGAGAGGTCACGACTCAGTCTGTGTTGCCGAACCACGCGACGTCCACCCGTTACCTGTAGGCCGCCGCGCGCGGTCAGCGGCATGAGCGGGCACCTGATCAAGCGATGCTGGCAACAAGCTGACAGTACGGCTGGAGTTGAGACAAGGTGCCTCACAATGCCAACAGCGATGTCAGGGGTGGCAGCCTTGTGCTGCCGGTAGGGGCAGGTTTGATCTGATGTCGGCGTCGACGCCATTCGAGAACGGCCACGACCAGCGGAGATTTCGCCGTGGCTGTCGTCAGCGATAACGCACGATTGCGGCCTTGCCTGTCCTTAGTAAGCTGTGGTCCGACACTAATGTCGGAAAGGGATCCGTATGCCGGTTTGCAATGTGCGCCCCTTTCCGGTATCTCGATACCAGCTCGCGGCCACTCGGCCCGCCACCAACGTCAGACCGAAGGCATAAATGGACGACAAAGAGGATGTCGAGCTAACGCCGATCAATGAGAGAGTTGATCCATACTCGTTCAAGCTGGTTATTGGCGCAAGCACCACGGGCGCCGGCGCTGGGGCACTCGGTCTTGTGGCGAACGTGGGTCAGTTCGCCTCCCTCACCCTCGACATCGCGCTCGTTTGCGTCGGCGCCGTTTCGGCAGTCTTGTGCGTCGTGGGCCTTCTGCGAAAGGGGTTCACTGACTCTAGGCGGCGAGTGACTTTTGTGGTGACGATATTGTTGATCTCGGGCGCAGCTATAGGGGTCGGGATAAAACAAAAGTTCGGAAGCGACCTCGACTCTCTGCCGGCGAGTGACGCACAAGTCGAACCTGAACAGGTGAGGAGCCCCATTGCCGACGGGCAGTTTCTGGAACCGCATGAACCCTTGCCGGCCTGCGCTTTGGCAAAGATTTACATCGAGGGCGGTGTCCCGAAGACCGGATGGGTATACGTCGTGGGACACCGGGACCACGGGACCAGTCGCATATATTTCGTTACGGTCGAGAGAGCTTCAAATGACAGGTGGGCCAGCAGAGTTCCCACTGGCAGCAACGCGGCGGAAGTGTGGCTCCTTGCCATGGCGGCCGACTGGGTCAACTACCTCCCAGAGTTGGCGCCGTCAGCTCAGTCAACTCGATGGTCCTCCGAGGATTTGCCGCCGGGTTCTACGTCGCTTGACCACGCAACGTTTCCGCTGGCCGCCGGTTGTTAGCATTTGCGGCTGCTCGATCGAGTGTCACCAATCGGTAGTTCCGGATTATCCGCTTCCCTAATTATGCAGCTTCTATTTTGAGTGAAATGCCTAATCCTGTGTATTCATCTCAACGTGATCGAGTGCACTGACATCGGCTACAGCGCGCGGCGCCAGGCGCTACCAACGCGCGACAGCGGCAGATGAGGACAGTGCAGAGCGAGCGCTCGACCAGCTAGAGGGCGGAGATGGAGGTGGGGGCTCGTTCTTGCCGAGCTAGCGCGCGTATCACGTTCAGGGAACCGTGTCGCCAGGCCGCGAGGCTGCACAGCAGCTGGATTGTCGCTTCAGTCGCTGTCTGCGGCATCGGTGGGGTCGGCAAGCCGAGGCTGACTGCCAGGTCGTCGGTGTGCACGACCAGCTCCATGACCCGGGTCAGCAGGAAGTCGTCGACCTTTAGGCCCCAGTTGCCGAGGTCCACGATGCGGTCGGGCGGCTGGGCTGTCACCATGGCACCCAGGTCGGTCAATGCCGCATCGACCGCGTCCGCCAGCTCCCTGGGGTTCGTCGCTGCAGCTGTCTGCTCACTGCGGCGCCGGATGTCGATGTTGTCGGCACTGTCCACGCCTGAGGTCACCCAGGCGTTGCCGGTGAAGTGCTCCAGCACCGAGATCGCCGAGCCTCCCGGCGGCGCGGCGAGGAACGTCACGGTCTGAGTGACCTGGTTGGCCAGATGACGGGCGAGGCCACCGGTGGAGAAGTCCGGCAGTGCGCTGGGCGAGGACCATCGCTCGGCCAGTATCGGATTGCGCAACAGGGCCAGGGCAGTCGCGGCGGCGTCCAGGAACGCGGGTCGGATCATCGAGTGCAGGTTATGCGCGCACAGGAACCCTTGTCATCCCCCGCACGAGCCAGCGAGGAGCGGCTCCCCGTTTCGAATCGGTGATCACCGGCAGATCTGAACGCCGAGCCGCGCGTCGCTGGCACGCCATCCGTTACGCGACGTCGCCAATCGGAGCGTCCGCCGGTCCTCCACGCATCACGAATGCCGATCAGGCGATCAGTGGGAGCTCCAGCCACCCCGATGCAGCTCTGCACGACAAGACGTACCGGAATCTGCACCGGAGCCAGTGCGCCGAACCCAGCCTGACTCGACTTGGGTCTGCCGATCAACGACGAAAGCAACGCGGTCGGCCAAGCCGGCGCTCGGCCCGGCCGACCGCGTTGCCCACGTCTACACCCCTTCCCCGATGCCCAGTTGCACCTGGATCTCCTGGGCGCGTTCGGCCGCCGCGCTGGCGCCGTAGTGCCGGGGCATGTCCTCAGAGGTCCAGCCCAACAGCAGCATCAGGTCGCCCGTGTTCCCGCCGGCACGCTTCCACTCGTGGGCGAAGTTGTGCCGCCAGCGGTGGGCGTGCACGTTCGCAACGCCGGCGGCGAGGCCCAACCGCTTGAGACGAATCTTGATGCCGTTGGCCGCCAACCTCCGGCCGCCGCGGTCGGCGAGCCACAGATCCGGCAGCTCCGAACCCTTGTGCTTGCCGCGCGCCCGGAGGTAGCGGCTGATGGCCCGGGCCGTCTTCGGCCCGAATCGAACCCGGCGGTCCTTGGCACCCTTGCCGTGGTAGTGCACCGACTCCGTGTTCAGGTCGACGTCGTCGAGCAGCAGGTTGCCGACCTCCGACAGCCGCGCCCCGGTGTTGTAGTACAGACGAATGATCGCCTCGTCGCGCAGGTGCGGAAAGGTTCTGCCCTTGCAGGCGTCGAGGAGCTTCTTCGTGTCCTCGTCCCGGATGATCGGGATCAATTTCTGTGGCGTCTTGGGCTGGCGGACCCGGTCCATTGGAGATCGGTCGATGTCCTCCTCGGCCAGCAACCACTTGAAAAACTGCTGCAGACCTTTGTGCTTGTTCAGCGCAGTCGACGCGGACCGGGTCTCGATCATCCACGCCTGGAAAGCCTCCGCGTGCCCCCGCGTCACCTCGGTGGGGTCCTCCGCGGCGTCGGCGGCATCAGGGTCCGGCGAGTGCTCGGCCAGGTAGCGGGCCAACTGCGCCGCGGCGAGGAGGTAGTTGTACCGGGTCGTCTCCGGGTAGTTACCCGCTCGCAGCGTCCGGTCCCAGTCGCGCAGGTATCCCGCCCAGATCGAGGACAGGTCGGTCGTGAGCTTGGTGAGGTCCAGTAGAGCCATGTCGGTCACCCGTCGAGTCAAGGGGTCGATAAGCGGCGTGCTCGACCTCGACGAACCACCGTGAACACGAAAAAGAGGGCTTCCACAGGCTCTGACCTGTGGAAACCCTCTCGCTGTCGGGACGGCCGGATTCGAACCGACGACCCCTTGACCCCCAGTCAAGTGCGCTACCAAGCTGCGCCACGTCCCGCCCTCGCGTGGTTTCCCACTGCGACAGCCGGTACAGCTTAGCGCAGCAGCCGCGACCCTTTCGCACAGGCCCCACCCGCGCCACGCAGCGACCGGGCCGCCGTGAGCGACCACCCCCACACCCCCTAAAGCGTCCTAGGAGGGTGGGTGCGAGAAATGCCGGATGGGCAGCTCGCCCATCCGGCATTCTTCGAGCAGAACGGCAGACGCGTCAGCCGTGTGCCTTGCCTCGACCGCCCGGGCCGAGCTTCTTCCTCGGGCGGACCGAGATCTCGATCGGGCTGCCCTCGTACCCGAATTCCTCGCGGAGCTTGCGCTCGACGAAGCGCTGGTACCCGGCGTCCAGCGGGCCGGTCGTGAACAGCACGAACCGTGGCGGTGCCACGCCGGCCTGCGTCGCGAACAGGATCCGCGGCGCCCGTCCACCACGCACGGGGTGCGGGGTGGCCTGCACCAGCGCGGTCAGCCACTGGTTGAGGTGCGCGGTCGGCACCCGGGTTTCCCAGCTGGCCAGGGCCTTGTTCAGGGCCGGGGCCAGCTTGTCCACCGCACGGCCGGTCATCGCGGACAGGTTCAGGCGGATCGCCCAGGGGATGCGGCGCAGCTCCCGGTCGATTTCCTTGTCCAGGTAGTACCGGCGGTCGGCGTCGACCAGGTCCCACTTGTTGAACGCGATGACCAGCGCCCGGCCGGCCTCGGTGACCATCGTCAGGATCCGCTGGTCCTGCTCGCTGATCGGCTCGCTGGCGTCCAGCAGCACGACGGCCACCTCGGCGGCCTCGATCGCGCCGGCGGTGCGGAGGCTGGCGTAGTACTCGGTGCCGCTGGCCTTACCGACCCGCTTCCGAAGGCCGGCAGTGTCGACCAGCTGCCAGGTCTGACCGCCGATGTCGACCAGGCTGTCCACCGGGTCCACAGTGGTGCCCGCTACCGAGTCGACGACCGCCCGATCCTCGCCGGAGAACCGGTTGAGCAGGCTGGACTTGCCCACGTTCGGCCGGCCGACCAGCGCCACCCGGCGCGGCCCACGCGGACGGTTCTCCACGATCGTCGGCGCTTCCGGCAGCGCGGCGAGGATGGCGTCCAGCAGGTCACCGGAGCCACGCCCGTGCAGCGCGGACACCGGGAACGGCTCACCGAGACCAAGGGACCACAGCGAGGTGGCCTCCATCTCGATGGAGTTGTTGTCGGCCTTGTTGGCCACCAGGATCACCGGCTTGGCGCTACGCCGCAGCATCTTCACGGCAGCCTCGTCCACGTCGGTGGAGCCCACCATCGCGTCGACCACGAAGAGGACCACGTCGGCGGTGACGACCGCCGTCTCGGCCTGCGCCGCGATGGCCGCGGCGCGGTCCTTCGCGTCCGGCTCCCAACCGCCGGTGTCCACCACTGTGAACGCCCGGCCGTTCCACTGCGCGTCGTACGGCACCCGGTCCCGGGTCACGCCCGGGACGTCCTCGACGACCGCCTGCCGGCGGCCGATGATCCGGTTGACCAGAGTGGACTTACCCACGTTGGGGCGACCGACCACGGCCACCACCGGCTGCGGGCCACTCGGTTCCTCGACGGCGACGTCGGGCTCCCGCAGCTCGACCCACCCACCTGAATCGCTACTCATGCCGCTCCTCCGCTGCGCTCCGAAGCGTCATGGGAAACAACCACACCCCGCTCGGTGAGCATCTCGCGCAGTCGCGTCACGACCTCGTCGATGCCCAGCTCCGTGGTGTCGAGCACCACGGCGTCGGGTGCCTGCGCCAACGGGTTGACCTTGCGGGTCGAGTCGAGCCGGTCCCGTCGGGCCAGGTCGGCGGCGGTGGCCGCCACGTCCGCGGCGTCCTCGGCGCTACGCCGGGCGGCGCGGGCCGCTTCGGAGGCGGTCAGGAAGACCTTCAGGTCGGCGTCCGGTGCCACGACCGAGCCGATGTCCCGGCCCTCGACCACCATCCGACCAGCGTTGGCGATCATCTCGCGTTGCCGGGCGACGAGCAGCTCACGGACGGCCGGCACGGCGGCGACGGCGGAGACCGCCCCGGTTACCTCGGCGCCCCGGATGTCGGCGTCGACGCCGACCCCGTCGACGGTCACGGCGTACCCCTGGGGGTCGGTGCCGATGCGCAGGTCGACCTCGCCGGCGACCTTGGCCACCGACGCGGCGTCGGTGAGGTCCACGCCGGAGCGCAGCACGGCCCACGTGATCGCCCGGTACATCGCCCCGGTGTCCAGGTAGCGCGCACCGATGCCGGCGGCGAGGCGCCGCGACACGGTCGACTTACCCGAACCGGACGGCCCGTCCACAGCGACCACACATCGCTCGGCCCGTACGTTTTCCTCCACCGTGTCCTCCTCAGCCCGTACCTCACGGATCGCCCGGTGATTCGGCGCCGCAAGCGGTTCGTCAATCGTCATCAATCATGCCCGGGTCCTTCGGCGGACCCGCACGCGACGCCACCGGAGGCGACCCACGCCACCTCCAGCGGCCGTCGTCCGGCCGTCGGTGGAGCCTACCGGCAGCCGTACCCCGGAACCGGGGGTCAGTCACCCACCGCGCTGAACAGGGCGGCGACCTCCGCGTTGGTCAGCCGCCGGATCCGCCCGGTGCGCAGTTCACCGAGCCGGATCGGACCGATCGAGGTACGCACCAGCCGGGTCACCGGGTGTCCGACCTCCTCCATCAGCCGTCGGACGATGTGCTTGCGCCCCTCGTGCAGGCTCAGCTCCACCTGGGCGGTTTTACCCAGCGTGTCCACCACCTTGAACGAGTCGACCTTGACCGGCCCGTCCTCCAGCTCGACGCCGGCCAACAGCCGCTTGCTCAGGTTGCGCGGGATCGGCCCGACCACCTCGGCGAGGTAGGTCTTCAGCACCTCGTACGAGGGGTGCATGAGCTTGTGCGCGAGGGTGCCGTCGTTGGTGAGCAGCAGCAGGCCCTCACTGTCCGCGTCGAGGCGCCCCACGTGGTAGACCCGCTGCTCCACCCGGTTGCCGATGAACTCGGCCAGCTCGTTGCGCCCCTTGTCGTCCGCCATGGAGGTCACCACGCCCCGCGGCTTGTTCATCGCCACGTAGACCAGCCGGACGTCGACCTGGAGGCGCTCGCCGTCCACGTGGATCACGGCGGTGGCCGGGTCGACCTTGTCGCCGAGCTTGGCGACCCGCCCGTCCACTGTCACCCGGCGGCGGAAGATCAGATCTTCGCAGGCACGCCGGGAACCCACGCCGGCGGCGGCGAGCACCTTCTGCAGGCGCTCCGCCCCCTCGAAGACGGGGGCGTCGGGTTTGGGGGCACGGTTATCGGGTCGCATCAGCAAGCTCTTCTACGTCGTCGGGCAGGAAGGGTGCGAGGGGCGGCAGCTCGTGAACGGTGTTCAGCCCGAGCTTCTCCAGGAACAGCGTGGTGGTCTTGTACAGGAACGCCCCGCTGTCCGTTTCGGTGCCACACTCCTCGACGAGGCCGCGAGTGACCAGCGTACGGATGACCCCGTCGCAGTTCACACCCCGGATGGCTGAGATTCGCGAACGGGTCACCGGCTGCTTGTAGGCGACCACGGCGAGCGTCTCCAACGCCGCCTGGGTCAGCCGTACGGACTGCCCGTCCAGAACGAACCGCTCGACGTACGTAGCGTATTCCGGCCGGGTGTAGAGCCGCCACCCGCCGGCCGCCCGGCGCAGCTCGAACCCGTGCCCGGCGGCGGTGTACCCGGCGGCGATGTCGTCGAGCATCGGGCCGATCCGCTCGGCCGGTTGCTCCAGCACCTGGGCCAGCACCAGCTCGCTGACCGGCTCGTCGACCACCAGCAGGATCGCCTCCAGGGCGCCGCGCAGCTCGGCGTCGGGCAGCTCCGGTGCGGGCTCCGGCGCGGCCGTCACCCGCCGTCGCCCGGATGCCTGCCGAGGGGGTACGTCCCGAGCCCCGCCCGCCTCCCGTGCCGCGACCGGATCCGGGGCGATCTGGCCCGCCCCGGGCGGCGTGGCCGGCTCGGCGGCGATGTCGGTCACATCGGGTGCCGGGGCGGCCGAGGCGCACGTCGGGGCTGCGGTGGCCTCGGGCGCGGTGGCCTCAAGGGCAGGGACCTCGGAACCGGCGGGCTCGAGGTCAGCGGGCGCGAGGTCAGCAGACTCGGAACCGCCAGCCTCAAGGGCAGGGGCCTCGGAACCGGTGGCTTCCGGGTCGGCAGCCTCGGAGACGGTGGGCTCAGGGTCAGGGGCCTCGGGGGCGCCTGCCGAGGGCGCGGGCTGCCGGGGGCGTTCCCACGGGGGGACCCAGGCGGCGGCCTGGTCGGCCAGCGAGTCCCGGCGTTGCTCGTCACTCATCCCGCTCATCCTCCGTGGTTCCCGTCCCGTCCGGCCCGCCGGCCTCCCCCACCGGCGCGGGCGACTCCGACCTCACCGGGTCGGTCGGCTCCGACGCCACCGGCTCGGGCACCTCCGAACCCACCGGGTCGCGGCCCTCCGGGAGCGCCGCCGGTGGCTCCGGGTCGGCCGGGGTGCCGGCGTACTCGTCGACGTGCAGTTCGGTGTCCCCGTCGGCCGGGCCGGTCCAGCGCACCGTCAGCTCCTCCAGGGCCTGCTCCTGGACGAAGGACACCAGACCCTCCCGGTACAGCTCCAGCAGCGCCAGGAACCGCGCCACCACCTCCAGGGTCGCCTCGCAGTCGGCGCAGAGCAGCGAGAACGTGGCAGTGCCGGCCCGGCGCAGCCGGGCGGTGAGGATCGCGGCGTGTTCGCGGACACTGACCCGGACCATGTGCACGTGGGCGATGGACACCTCGGGCACCGGCTTCGGGGTCATCGCCTTCACTGCCAGTTTCAGCAGTCGTTGCGGGCCGATGCCGAGCACCAGGTCGGGCAGCGCCTCCGCGTAGCGGGGTTCCAGGCTGACCGCTCGCGGGTACCGCCGGCCGCCGACGGCCTCCAGCTCGGCGATGTGCGCCGCCGCCTCCTTGTACGCCTTGTACTGCAACAGCCGGGCGAAGAGCAGGTCCCGGGCCTCCAGCAGGGCGAGGTCCGCCTCGTCCTCCACCTCGGCGGAGGGCAGCAGCCGGGCCGCCTTCAGGTCGAGCAGGGTCGCGGCGATGAGGAGGAACTCGCTGGCCTCGTCCAGGTCCCAGTCGTCGCCCATGGCCCGGATGTAGGCGATGAACTCGTCGGTGACCGTGTGCAGGGCCACCTCGGTGACGTCGAGCTTGTGCTTGCCGATCAGTTGCAGCAGCAGGTCGAACGGGCCGGTGAAGTTGGCCAGCCGCACTGTGAACCCGGAGGCGGCGGGGTCGGCGGGCGGCACACCGTCGACCACTGCCGCTGCGGCGGCCTCGGGCGGGTCAACTGGTGGCGCGGTCACCGGACGACCGTAGTCCACGAGAGCGGCACCGGGCGTTCCGGCTACCGCTCCGACTGGGCGGCGATCACCTCGCGGGCCAGCTGACGGTAGTTACGTGCCCCGGAGGACGCCGGGTCCATCGTCGTGATGGGAGCACCGGCCACGGTGGACTCCGGGAACTTCACCGTCTTGGTGATGACCGTCTGGTAGACCTTGTCGCCGAACGCCTCGACCACCCGCTGCAACACCTGACGGCAGTGCGTGGTGCGGCTGTCGTACATGGTGGCGAGGATGCCTTCCAGCTCCAGGTCGAAGTTGAGCCGCTCGCGCACCTTGTCGATGGTGTCCAGCAGCAGTGCCACACCGCGCAGGCTGAAGAACTCGCATTCGAGGGGGATGAGCACACCGTGCGCGACGGTCAACGCGTTGATCGCCAGCAGGCCGAGTGACGGCTGGCAGTCGATCAGGATGTAGTCGTACTCCTTGCGCACCGAGCGCAGGACCCGGGCGAGGGCCATCTCCCGGGCCACCTCGTTGACGAGCTGGATCTCGGCGGCGGAGAGGTCGATGTTGGCCGGCAGCAGGTGCAGGCCCGCCACGTCGGTCTTGATCAGGACGTCCTCGGCGGTCACGTCGTCCTGCATGAGCAGGTTGTAGACGGAGAGGTCGAGGTTGTGCGGGTTGACACCCAACCCGACCGAGAGGGCGCCCTGCGGGTCGAAGTCGACGAGCAGCACCTTGCGGCCGTACTCCGCGAGGGCCGCGCCCAGGTTGATCGTGGTGGTGGTCTTGCCGACGCCGCCCTTCTGGTTGGCCATCGCGATGATGCGCGCGGGGCCGTGCCGGTCGGTGGGCATCGGCTCGGGGATGGGCTTGCGCATCGTGTAGGCAGCCGGATCCGCAGGACCCAGATCCGCGCCGAGCGTGGCCTGCTGCTCGCGGAGCTCCGACGTCCAGGTCTCGGCACGGTCACCATTGCCAGCCATGTGCTCGTTGCCCCCTCCCGACGACCCACCCGGCGTCGGAGCCGTCCGACGTCCTTCGCGGCGCCGCTGCGCACCCCGGTCGTGTCGCCCCAGGAGGTCCGCGCCGATGCCGACTGTACGCCACCGACCAGCAGGGGGTTCGGCACCGGCCCGGCGTGTCGGCACCGACCGCTACCGGGTTCAGCCTCGGGCGCGCGGGTGGGCGGTGGCGTACACCTCGCGCAGCCGCTCCACGGTGACCAACGTGTAGACCTGGGTGGTGGTCACCGACGCGTGGCCGAGCAACTCCTGGACCACCCGGACGTCGGCGCCGCCGTCGAGCAGGTGGGTGGCGTACGAGTGGCGCAGGGTGTGCGGGGACACGGCGGCGGGCCCGTCGACGGGCAGCCCGGCCCGGTCGGCGGCCTGCCGCAGGATGCCCCAGGCGCCCTGGCGCGACAGTGCGCCACCACGGGCGTTGAGGAAGACCGCCGGGGTGCCCCGGCCGGCGGCGGCGAGCAGGGGCCGGGCCCGGACCAGGTAGGCGCGGACCGCGTCGACGGCGTACCCGCCGATCGGCACCAACCGCACCCGGCCGCCCTTGCCGCGCAGCAGCACGGTGCCCTCGTCGGTGTCGAGGTCGTCCACGGCGGCGCCGACCGCCTCGGAGATCCGCGCGCCGGTGCCGTACAGGAACTCCAGCAGCGCCCGGTCCCGCAGCGCGCGGGGGGCGTCCTCGCCGGTCGCGGTGGTGGGGCCGGCGAGGTCCAACAGCCGGACCACGTCGTCGACCGGCAGGGCCCGGGGCAGCCGGCGGGGTGGGGTGGGCGGGCGGACGTCGCGGCTGGGGTCGGCGCCGGCCAGCCCCTCGCGTATCGCGAAGCGGTGCAGGCCGCGGACGGCGCTGGCCGCGCGGGCGGCGGACGAGACAGCGAGGGGCGGGTGGGCGTCGTCGCCCGCGCGCAGCCGCGCGAGGTGCGACTCGACCAGGCCGGCGTCGACCGACGCGAGGTCGGCGACGCCGGCGTCGGCGAGGGTCGCCAGGTAGCGGTCCAGATCCCGGCGGTACGAGGTGAGCGTGTTCGCGGAAAGGCCACGTTCGACGGTGAGGTGGTCGAGGTAGCCGCGCACGGCACGACGCAGCGCCGGCGTGGGCTGGGCGCCCACGCCGGCGGAGTCCGCGTCGCCGGTCAGCGTGCCGCCGTTCAGGCCAGCACGTCGGCCAGCGGGAGCACGTCCATGCCGTGCGACTCGGCGACCGGGCCGTAGGTGACCCGACCGTCGTGGGTGTTCAGGCCCAGCGCCAGCGCCGGGTCGTTGCGCAGCGCCTGCCGCCACCCCTGGTTGGCCAACTCCAGGGCGTACGGGAGGGTGACGTTGGTCAGCGCGTAGGTGCTGGTGTTCGGCACCGCGCCGGGCATGTTCGCCACGCAGTAGAAGATCGACTCGTGCACCTTGTAGACCGGGTCGGCGTGCGTGGTGGGGCGCGAGTCCTCGAAGCAACCGCCCTGGTCGATGGCGATGTCGACGAGCACGCTGCCCGGCTTCATCCGGGAGACCAGCTCGTTGCTGATCAGCTTCGGGGCCTTCGCGCCGGGCACCAGCACCGCGCCGATGACCAGGTCGGCGTCGAGCACCGCCCGCTCGACCTCGTAGGCGTTGGAGGCGATGGTCTGCAGGTGACCGCGGTAGATGGCGTCGGCCTGCCGCAGCCGGGCGACGTTCTTGTCCAGCAGCAGCACCTCGGACTGCAGGCCCAGCGCGATGGCGGCGGCGTTCAGGCCGGAGACGCCGGCGCCGATGACGACGGTCTTGGCGGCGTACACGCCGGAGACACCGCCGGGCAGCACACCCCGGCCTCCGCCGGTACGCATCATGTAGAACGCGCCGACCTGCGGGGCGAGCCGGCCGGCGACCTCGGACATCGGGGCGAGCAGCGGCAACGACCGGTCGGGCAGCTCCACCGTCTCGTACGCGATGCCGGTGACCTTGCGGTCGACGAGCGCGTCGGTGCACTCCTTGGAGGCGGCCAGGTGCAGGTAGGTGAAGAGCACCTGCCCCTCGCGCATGCGGTGGTACTCCTCGGCGACCGGCTCCTTGACCTTGAGCACCAGCTCGGCGGTCTGCCACACCTCGTCGGCGGTGTCCAGGATCTTCGCGCCCGCGGCGGCGAACTCCTCGTCGGTGATGCTGGAGCCCTCACCGGCGCCGGCCTCGACGAAGACCTGGTGGCCGTTGCGGGTGAACTCGTTGACGCCCGCTGGCGTGATCGCCACGCGGTACTCGTGGTTCTTGACCTCGCGTGGGATTCCGACCTTCACGATGCAGACACCTCTCTTCGGGGCTGCTCTCCCCCGACTGCTCGGTGCCGCAGCGGCCCCTTTGCCACCGCGGTCCACCGGTCCCGCCGGCGGCAGTCTAGGCGCGCCCCGCGCCGCCGAGAGCCAGCACAGTGACATCCGGTGCCCGAGTGTCCTGACGATCTGTCAGGCCACCGGCCCGGGCTCCGCGGCGGATGGCCGCCTCAGCCGTCAGGACAGTGTTGGGCCATCATCGTCCCATCTGTCGGGTGGCGCTGCGGACAGCGGGCAAGTGGATCACTAGTGTGTCCGCCCATGACCACTC
Source organism: Micromonospora sp. WMMD967 (assembly GCF_029626165.1). Lineage (NCBI taxonomy): Bacteria > Bacillati > Actinomycetota > Actinomycetes > Micromonosporales > Micromonosporaceae > Micromonospora > Micromonospora sp. WMMD967. Next base: position 3,677,042 of record NZ_JARUBK010000001.1, on the reverse strand, counting down.
CTCCTTACCAGCCCGGGTACCCCCAGCCGGGGTACCCGCAGGGCGTCTCCGACAAGAGCAAGATCATCGCGGGCATCCTCGGTATCCTGCTGGGCACCTTCGGTGCCGGTCGGTTCTACACCGGACACACCAAGATCGCTGTTCTCCAGCTCGTCGTGAGCGTGGTGACCTGCGGCTTCGGCGCCCTCTGGGGCGTCATCGACGGAATCCTCATCCTGGTCAACGGCGGCACCGACGCACAGGGCCGTCCGCTGCGCGACTCCTGAACCAGACCGACAGCGAACCGGGGCCCCGCGGCTGACCGCGGGGCCCCTGTCGTCGTACTCCCACACCGGTGCGAACCGGCGGCGCTGCTCAGCGGGGCAGCGGCGCGTCCGCCCGACGCAACGTCGACCACCCGGTGTCCCGGGAGCGGGCCGCGGCGAGCAGCCCGGCCACCGCGGACGCGTTGGTGATCTCCCCGGCCAGGACCATCGCGACGGCCTCGTCCAGGTCGATCCGGACGACCTGGAGGTCGGCCTCCTCGTCGTGGCGCTCGTGGCGCTCGTCGGCCGGCACGTCGGCGATGTCGCGGGCCAGGAACACCCGCACCACCTCGTTGGTGAACCCGGGCGAGCTGTGCAGGTCGACCAGCACGTCGACCCGCCCGGCGGTGAGGTCGGCCTCCTCGGCCAGCTCCCGCAACGCGGCGGCCGGCAACTCCTCACCGGAGACGTCCATCAGCCCGGCCGGCAGCTCCCACAGGTGCCGCCCGACCGGGTGCCGGTACTGGCGGATCAGCACCACCTGACCGGCGTCGTCGAGCGCCACCACGGCCACCGCGCCGACGTGCCGCACCAGGTCACGCACCCCGGTCCCGCCGCCGGGCATGGTCACCTCCTCGGTGACCACGTCGAAGATCCGCCCCCGGTACCGCTCCTGCCGGGACCGCACCTCGTAGCGGTGCTCCAGCCCGCTCACGCCGGCCCCCCGCTGGTCGGCTCGCTGACCTCGTTCACGAGGCCGAAGCGGCCTTCGTCGCGGCGCCGTTGCGGGCGGCCTTACGCGCCGACGGGGCGTCCGCCGCCGCGTCCAGGTCGACCGGCAACTGGTCGGCCTGCGAGTACGCCACAGCGGCCTTGACGAACGACGCGAACAGCGGGTGCGGGCGGGTCGGGCGGCTCTTCAGCTCCGGGTGCGCCTGGGTGGCCACGAAGAACGGGTGCAGGCTGCGGTCCAACTCCACGAACTCGACCAACCGGCCGTCCGGGGAGGTGCCGGAGATGTGCAGACCCGCCTTCGTCAGCGCGTCCCGGTAGGCGTTGTTCACCTCGTAGCGGTGCCGGTGCCGCTCGCTGATCTCGGTGCTGCCGTACGCCTCGGCGACGAGCGACCCCTCGGTCAGCGTCGCCGGGTACGCCCCCAGCCGCATGGTGCCGCCCAGGTCGCCCTTGCCGGCGACGATGTCCTCCTGGTCGGCCATCGTGGCGATCACCGGGTGCGCGGCCTGCTCGTCGAACTCCGCCGAGTTCGCGCCGTCCAGGCCGGCGAGGTGACGGGCCACCTCGATGGTCATGCACTGCAGGCCCAGGCAGAGGCCGAGCAGCGGGATGCCGTTCTCCCGGGCGTACCGGGCGGCGCCGATCTTGCCCTCGATGCCGCGGACGCCGAAGCCACCGGGGATGAGCACACCGTCGACGCCGGCCAGGGCCGCAGCCGCGCCGGCCGGAGTGACGCACTCGTCGCTGGGCACCCACTTGAGCTGCACCCGGGCCCGGTGACCGAAGCCGGCCGCGCGGATCGCCTCGCTCACCGACAGGTACGCGTCCGGCAGGTCGACGTACTTGCCGACCACCGCGACGGTGACCGTGTGCCGGGGCCTGTGCACCCGCTCCAGCAGGTCGTCCCAGCTGGCCCAGTCCACGTCCCGGAACGACAGGCCGAGCCGGCGCACCACGTACGCGTCGAGCCCCTCGCGGTGCAGCACCTTCGGGATGTCGTAGATGCTCGGGGCGTCCGGGGCGGCGACGACCGCCTCGCGGTCGACGTCGCAGTAGAGCGACAGCTTCTCCTTGAGCTTCTCCGGGATCTCCCGGTCGCAGCGCAACACGATGGCGTCCGGCTGGATACCGATGTTGCGCAGCTGCGCCACCGAGTGCTGGGTCGGCTTGGTCTTCAGCTCACCCGACGGCGCCAGGTACGGCACCAGGGAGACGTGCAGGTAGAAGCAGTTGTCCCGGCCGAGGTCGTGGCGGACCTGACGGATCGCCTCCAGAAACGGCAGCGACTCGATGTCGCCGACGGTGCCACCGACCTCGGTGATCACCACGTCGGGGAGCTGACCGTCCTCGTCCGGGTCGGCCATCGCCAGGATCCGCGACTTGATCTCGTTGGTGATGTGCGGGATGACCTGGACGGTATCGCCGAGGTACTCGCCGCGCCGCTCCTTGGCGATCACGTCGGAGTAGATTTGACCGGTGGTGACGTTCGCCTTGCCGGACAACGCCCGGTCGAGGAAGCGCTCGTAGTGCCCGACGTCGAGGTCGGTCTCCGCGCCGTCCTCGGTGACGAAGACCTCACCGTGCTGGAACGGGTTCATCGTCCCCGGGTCGACGTTCAGGTAGGGGTCGAGCTTCTGCATCACCACGCGCAGCCCGCGCGCGGTCAGCAGGTTGCCGAGGCTGGAGGCGGTGAGGCCCTTACCCAGCGAGGAGGCGACGCCCCCGGTGACGAAAATGTGCCTGGTCGTCCGTGCTGATGGGGCCAAGGCCTGCTCCCGTGTCGTCTGTCGCGGTCATGCAGACCGCCGTGCTTGATCAGCAAAGTGATCACGCGATCCACGGGATTCGACGGTAACACCTCCCGGGCGGGTACTCGCAGGCCGCACCCCAGCTGCGACACCTGCGGGTCATCCGGTGCTCAGGAAGCGGCAACCTCGGTCGATGACCGGGTGGCCTGCCGGGGCGCCACTGCGGACCCGTCCGCGGTCGGCTCCACCGGGCCGTCAGGGCCGCCTGCGGTCGGGGCGTCCGGGGCCGGGGCCGGGGGTGCGCTCACCGGCGGGCCGCTGATCGGCCGGGGATGGGCCGCGCCCAACGGCCCACCGCCGGTCGGGATGTCACCCCCACCGGTCGGGCCGACCCCGCCGGAGCCCGAGTCGTCGTCGGCGCCACTCTCGCGGAACCGACCCGGAACCGGGCGGGTGCGGTCCGCGGCGTGCCCGAGCACCCGCAGCGACGCCAGGACCGCCATCGGCACCACCACCGCGGCGGCGGCACCCATCACGTCCAACGCCGCGCCGTCGAGCAGACCACCGAGCACCGCGGCGACCACCGTCCCGGCCAACGCGGCCCGGACCGCCGGGTAGATGCCGAACAGCCGCATCAGCCCACCCCACGGCTGCAACAGGGCGAACCACACCAGCAACCCGCCGGTCAACGCCAGCACCGTCAGCGGGCTGTTGACCAACGTCTCGAAGTTCTCCGTGCTGGACCGGTGCACGGTGAACCCGCCGGTGCCGTCACCGAGCGCGGAGAGGAACCGCCCCAGGCTGCCCCGCTCCGCCGGCGGGCGACGCAGGTCCACCACCCCGAAACCGATACCCACCGCCAGGGCGGCCATCGCGGCCCATGCCAACCGGCTGACCGTCAACCAGCCACCGGCGCTGATCACCGCGGCGACGCTCACCCCGGCGGTGAGGGCGATCGCCCCGACCGGATCGGCGCCCAGGTACGGGCTGCCGACCACCACCACGGCGAGACCACCCACGGCCACCGTCACCGCCGGACGCCAACCCCTGGGCACCCGTTGGGCGAGCCACCCCCCGGCGAGCAACGCCCCGGCCAGGAACACTCCCAGCCCCACAGTGCTCAGCCCGGAATACCGGCCGCCCTGCAACGCGGAGTAGCCGACCACGCCGTTGAGCTGCAGGCGGGCCCCGGTGAGCACGTCCAGCCCGACGACCAGTGCGGTGAGGCCGGCCACCGCGCCGAGCGGGCCGAGGGTGCCCGCGTACCCGGGGGCGAACCGCACCGCGGCGGTGCCCGCCGCCACCAGCAGCGCGGTGACCCCGGCGAAGATCCACCCGGGGTGCTCGCCCTGCCACCACGGCACCGCGTCGGCCAGCAACGCCGCCGGCACCGTCAACGCCACGGCGACGAGCAGCAGCTCCACCACCGCCACGATCCGCCCCGACACGGGGTTCGGGCCGGTCGGGCCGGCGTGCGGGCGGGCCCGGCGCAGCAACGGCAGGATCCCGAGCGCCAGCAGCACCTGCACCACGGCCAGCACCGCGAAGAACGCCCCGGAGACGTCGCGCTGGGCGGCGGCCTCCCGATCGGCGTCGGCCGGCGCGTCGATCGCCTCGGCCAGGTCGGCGGGACGACCACCGGTGCTGACCGCCGGACGGCCCAGGAAGAGCCGCTCCGGCATCGGCCGGCCCAACGCGGCGAGGGCGGTCGGCGCGAGGTCGACCAGTTGCAGGTAGCCGTCGCGGCCGGTGCTGGCCGAGGTGAGCCACCCCCGCTCCCAGCCTGGCCCGTCGGCGACCGCCACGTGCAACCGCGACGGCTGGGCGGTGTCGGAGATCCCCGCGAGCAGCACCAACGACCGCGGTGGCCGGGCCGCGAGCACCCGGGCCAGCTGCGCGTCCGCCGCCTTGGCCTCCTCGGCGCGGGTCGCCGGGTCGGCCCCCTCGACAGTGCCCAGGTCGACGATGCTCAGCACGCAGGCGCCGAGCAGTGGCCGCGGGTCGGCGGGCAACGCCGGGGCGTACCTGTCGACGCGGCCGAACGGTCGGGCGGCGGCCACCGCCGCACCCGGACCCACGGCGACCGAGCAGCGCACCGACTCCGACAGCGAGCCGGGCAGGGCGCCCCACGGCAGACGCTGCTGGTTGTGCTGGACCACGCTCTCCTGATCGGGCAGGTTCGCGCCGATGCCGTCCGGTTGTTCGACAGTCACCCCCGCCGTCGGGCAGCCCTCCGGTGAGCGGCTGCCGTTCCACGCGGCGAAGCTGCCCGCTCCCACTGTCAGCCAACCGTCCACCGGGCAGGTGGGTCGGTGTGCGGAGCGCACCGACAGTGAGCCGATCGACCCCTCCTGGGCCATCCGCCACAACGTCGGGGTGTGCTGCGGGTCCACGTCCTCCCAACGCAGGCCCGCGACCCCGGCCAGCACCACGAAGTCGGCGGTGCGTCGCGGGCTGTCCTGCGGCGGGCGGGCGGCGAGCGCGGCGACGCCCAACGACACCACGAGGAGGGTCAGCAGGGCGGGGGTGATTCGGCGCAGCATCACCGGTGTCCCGTTCTGGGGGCGTCGGAGCCCGGGGTGGCTGCCGGGCCGGCGTGGTCCGCGGCCAGCTCGGCGTAGAGGGCGGCCAGCACGGCCACGGTGTCGGTCTCGGTCGGCCACGTCGCCGCCCGCTGCGCGCCCCGCCGGCCCAGCTCGGCCCGGGCCGCCGGGTCGTCCAGCAGCGCCCGCACCGCCGCGTCGACCGCGTCGACGTCCCCCGCCGGGATCAGCGTGGCGGCGTCGCCGACCAGGTCCGGCAGCCCACCGACAGCGGTCGCGACCAGCGGTACGCCGGCGCGCAGCGCCTCCTGGGCGAAGAGTTGCCGGGCCTCCCAGTCGCTGGTCACCACCGCCAGGTCGGCGCCGGCGAGCAGGTCGGCCACGTCGGTGCGGTGCCCCAGCAGGGTCACCGGGGCGCGGGCCGCGGAGGTCCGCGCGGCCAACGGCAGGTAGGCCGGTCCGCTGCCGGCGATCACCACGACCGGCGGCGGGGTGCGCGTACGCCACCGGGCCGCCGCGTCGATCAGCACGTCGTAGCGCTTCTGCGGGTGCAGCCGACCCACCGAGAGGATCAACGGTTGGTCCGGGCGGACCCCGAACTCGGCGCGGACCGCCGCCGCGCGTCGGCTCGGCGCGGGCAGCGTCGGCGCGGCGACCGGGGCGAGCCGGGCGTCGGCGGCGCCCAGCGCGGCGGCCCGCCGCACCAGGTCCTCGGAGGCGCCCAGCGCCACCCGCGCGCCCCGGGCCACCACCCGTTCCACGAGCCGGGACACCCCGCCGCGCAGGCCACCCGCGAGCACCGCGTTGTGCCAGGTGACGATCAGCGGTGCGGTGGGACGGGCCAGGACGGCGACCAACCCGGCGCGCAGACCGTGGGCGTGCACCACGTCGACCCGGCAGGTGGTGAGCACCCGACGCAGGGTGAGCACCGCCCGGGCGTCGGCGGGCGTCGGGCTGGCCGGGATCTCCACCGGTTCGAAACGCGCACCGACCCCGGTGAAGTCGAACTGCTCCTGGGTCGCCGCCGGCCCGCAGACCAGGACGGTGGCGCCGCCGGCGACGAGGCCACGCGCCACCGACCGCACGTGCTGGCCGACCCCGCCGGTGCTGGACGCGAGCACCAACGCGACAGTGCCCGACCATCCGGCGGACAGAGCTGGCTCACTCATCGCGCAGCCGTCTCCTTCCCATCGCCCCGCTCCGGGGAGACCGCACCGGCCGTCGGACCGCCGCCCCGGGGTCCACGTCGACGCAGACGCCGCAGCACCCCGGCGAGCAGTGGCGCTACGTCCCGCCGGTCGACGAACCAGACCACGGCGAGGAACACCGCCCCAACCAGAACCCCGGACAGCATGCCCTGACCGAGTGCCGCCGCCATCGTCGGGGTGCCGCCGTCCGACGAGTCGAGCCAGCGGCTGAGCCCCCATCCGGCGAGCGCGGCGAGCACACCGGCCAGCACACCGGCGCCCGAGGCCCGCGCCGCACCGGCCAGCGCCGCCCGGCCGGCGCTGCGCTGCACCGCCAGGAGCAGCAACGCCCCCAGCACCAGCATCCCCACCGAGTTGGCGGACGTGACCGCGAACACCCGGTCCCGCAGCGGCAGCAGCGCGCCGAACAGCACGACGACGGCCGGCACCACCAGGAAGCCCACAGCGGTGGCCGCCGTCGCCGCCCGGGTCTCCCCCCGGGCGTACAGGGCCCGGGTGAGCACCGCGAAGAGCCCGTAACCGACCAGCCCGGGGGCGTACCCGACGATCGCGGCGGCGGCAGTGGGCGCGGTGGACGCCGGGAAGAAGAAATGCCCGACCGGTCCGGCGGTGCCGATCAACGCGGCGGAGCCGAGGAAGCTGAACAGCAGCACCCCCCGCACGGCCGGCGCCAGCGTCGCCCGGTAGGTGCCCTCGTCACCGGCGGCCCGCGCCGCCGCCAGCGTCGGGTACGCAGCGACCGCCAACGGCACCGCCAGCACCGCCCACGGCAACAGGTAGACGGTCTGCGCCAGGTTGTAGACGCCCGGGTTGCTCCGCGCGCCGGCGGTGACCTGGTTCAGGCTGACGATCAGGGCGATCTGCTGGGTGGTGACGGTGACCGCGCCGGCCACCGCCAACCCACCGACCCGGGCCCGCGCGTCGGCCGGGAACCCGAACCCGGGCCGCATCCCGAGGCGCAGCCGGCCGACCGGGATGAGCAGGGACAACGACAGCACCACCACGCCGAGGGTCGTGCCGACCGACAGCAGCAGCTCACCGCCCGGGCTCACCCCACCGACCGTCGCGTTGCGGCCCTGCGTCGCGGTGAACCCCAGGTACACCACGATCACGGTGAGGCTGGACAGCAGCGGCGCGAGCACCGGCCAGGCGAAGCGCCGATGCGCCTGCAACACCCCGGTGAGCACGATGCCCACCCCGTACAGCGGCAACTGCGGTGCGAAGACCCGCAACATCCGGATGCCGCTCTGCTGCTGGGCGGCGGTCAGATGGTGCCCGAGCGACTCGACCACCGGCCCGGCGAGCAGCACCACCAGCAGCGCGAGCGGCACCAGCAGGGCCAGCGTCCAGGTCAGCAGCGCGCCGGTGGTCCGGGCCACCGTCGTGCGGTCGCCGGCCGCGACAGCGCCGGCCAGCAGCGGTACGACGAGACTGGCCAACGCGCCACCGGCGACGATCTCGAAGATGAAGTTCGGCACCGCGTTGGCCACCACGTAGGTGCCGCCGAGGTCGGTGTTGCCGAGGCTCCAGGTGAACAGCGCGGTGCGGCCGAAGCCCGCCAGCCGGCTGACCACGGTGAGGACGGCGATGAGCGCGGCTGCCCCGGCCAGCCGGCCGGCGCCGGCGAGGGGGGCCGGTCGGGTCACGTCAGTCGGCGCGTCGGCCCAGTGCGTCGAGCTCACGCAGCCCCGGGGTCCGTTGGATCACGGCCGTGAAGCTGACCTTCTCGCTGGCGGCGGTGAGCCCGGCGAGCACCGCGAGCAGACCGGCCCGACCCCACGGGCCGGTACGGACGGCGAGCGCGACACCGAGCAGCGCCCCGAGGGCGTTCGCGCCGCTGTCGCCGAGCATCACGTCCTCGCCCAGGTCGTCGCGGAGCAGACCAGCGGCGGCACCGGCGGCACCGGCGGCGATCCCGCCGTGCGGGCCACCGGCCAGCGGCGCGGCGAGCAGCAGCCCGGACTTGATCGCCCGGCCCGGCCGCAGGTCGAGCAGGTTGAGCAGGTTGGCCGTGCCGGCGATGACCCCGGCGCCGAGGAGCACGTCGACGCCCCGACCGAACGCGCCGTGGCGCTGCCGGCGCGGGTGCGCCGCGACCCGCTGGTCGGCGGCCAGCAGCGCCGCCGCGCCCAGGCCGGCGGCGCCCACCCCGGCGACCTTCACCAGGCCGGCGGTGACCCGCCCCTCACGCAGCGCGGCGAGGTGACCGGCGAAACCCTTCGCGGTCTTCTGCTCCGGCCGCGCGCCCACCACGTCGTCGTACAGGCCGACGGCACCCGCGCCGAGGCCGGCGACCAGCGCCGCCCCACCGGAGGGGCCGCTGGTGGCACCGAACGCGCCGACGGCCGCCGCGCCTGCGGCGAGCGCCGGCCCGGCGGCCAGGCTGACCGTGCGGCCCCGGAAGTTCGTGCGCTCCAACGCCGGACCGGCCGGCGAGGTGCGGACCTCACGCAGCGCGTACCGGGCCGCCGCGGCACCGGCGCCGACGAGCAGCAGCCGACCAAGCGTCCTCATGCCGCCACCCTGCTGCGCGTCAGCTCACGCGCGTCGATTACGGACACCGGGGTAAATCGTTCGCTCACTGGGGCAGTTTAGGCAGCAGCGACGGCGCGTTGTCGCCGACGCCGTACTGCCCGGCTTTCTTCTCGGTGAGCTGCTCCACCAGGGCGAGGCTGGTGACCAGCTGACCCTGCACGGTGTTGGCGTTGTCGACCGTGGAGATGGTCTGGGCGAGCACCGGGTCACCACGGACCACGGACACCAGGTTGCCGCCGACGGAGCCCTTCCCAGCCACCACGATCGACCCGGTCCGGTCGAACTGCTCGGCGATCTTGACGACCGACTCGTCCCGCTTCTCGGAGTCCTTGTCGACGTACGGCTGGCCGCTGACCACCACGACCGCCTCCGCCGAGCCGGTGACCTTGTTGTTGTCGGTGGTCAGGTAGCCGGCGTTGTTGTACGCGGCGAGCACCGCCCGCCGGTCGGCGTCACTGACCGGCGCGACCCCCTGGGCGCGGTCCAGCAGGACGCTGGCCAGCAACGCGCTGGACGTCTCCACACCGTGCCCGTTGCCCGGCAGGCCGGTGGTCTGCGCGGTCGGGCGGGCGGCGGTGACGGCCAACTCCAACAGGTTGGTGTTGTTGTCCGGGTTGATGAACTTGTCCTGCAACTCGACCCGTCCGGTCAGGGTGGCGCCGGCCTGCTGGAGCTTCTTGAGCACACCCTCGGTGTGGTCGCGCCCGTTGGGCAGCGTCAGCACCAGCACGCGGCGCCCGGTCAGGGTGCCGGGGAGGATGACCTGCGAGATCTCCTCGGCGAAGTCCTCCTCCAGCGCGAGCTGCTTCTCCATGTTGCTGACCTGCTGGCGCCAGTTCTGGTTGTCCTTACGCAGCCCGGTGACCTGTCCCTCGAGCGAGTCGGCGACCGGGCCGTTGAGGGCGGCTGTGCCGACCACCAAGCCGATCGCCAGAGCCAGGAAGACCGCGGTGAGGGACACCACGTGGTAGCGGAAGTTGATCACGCTTGCAGCCTCTTGATCGGTCGGGAACTAGAAGAGCCGGTACAGCTGGAACACGAGATTGTCCCACCACTCGGCGACCACGCCCAGGTACGCCTTCCCGACTGTCGACACGGCCACCGCGGACGCCATCGCCGCGATCGCCGACAACACCAGCAACAACAGCGACGAACCGGAGATGCTCTGCCGGTAGAGCCGGCTCACACCCTTGGCGTCGACCAGCTTGCCACCGACCTTGAGCCGGGTCAGGAACGTCGAGGCCATGCCACCGCGCCCCTTGTCCAGGAACTCGACCAGCGTGGCGTGGGTGCCGACCGCGACCAGCAGCGAGGCGCCCTTCTCGTCGGCGAGCAGCATCGCCAGGTCCTCGCTGGTCGCCGCGGCCGGGAACGTGATCGCCGGGACGCCGAGACCGTTGACCCGGGGCAGGCCGGGCGCCCTCCCGTCCGGGTACGCGTGCACGATCACCTCGGCGCCGCAGCGCAGCACGTCGTCGGTGACCGAATCCATGTCCCCGATGATCATGTCGGGGGTGTACCCGGCCTCGACCAGCGCGTCCGCCCCACCGTCGACGCCGATGAGCACCGGCTTGAACTCCCTGATGTACGGGCGCAGCACGTCCAGGTCGGCCTTGTAGTCGTACCCGCGCACCACGATCAGGCAGTGCCGACCCTGCATCTGGGTCTCGATGTCCGGAACGCCCACACCGTCGAGCAGCAGGTCGCGCTCCTGGCGCAGGTAGTCCATCGTGTTGGCGGCGAACGCCTCCAACTGCACCGACAGACCCTCCCGGGCGTCGGCCATCGCCTTGGCGACCGACTCGGCGTCCTGCAGGCTGCCGTGCGCCACCGGCTCGTCACCGGCGAAGACCGTGTTGCCCTCGATCCGGACCTGGTCGCCCTCGCGGATCCGTTCGAAGACCCCCTCGCCGAGGTCGTCGAGCAGCGGAATGCCGGCGGCGATCAACACCTCCGGGCCGAGGTTCGGGTAACGGCCGGACACCGAGGGCTTCGCGTTGAGCACCGCCCCGACACCGACAGCGACGAGCGAGTCGGCCGCCACCCGGTCCAGGTCGACGTGGTCGATGACCGCGATGTCGCCGGGGCGCAGGCGGCCGACCAGCCGTTTCGTCCGGCGATCAAGGCGCGCGGTGCCGAGGACTCTGCCCGGCTCGGGGGCACGGTTCCGGCGCAACGTGGGTAGACGCATCGTGACCATCCTGGCATGTGAGGCAGGCTTTTCTGTCGCGACATGCCTGAGCAGGGCCGCCTACCCAGGGAAGCACACGTCGGCACAAGCCGGTGTGCTTGCGCTCACAATACGCGGCGTCACAACCGCCTTTCCTTGGCGGCCACGGCCAGAAGCTCCTCGGCGTGAGCGATACCCAGATCCGAATCCGGCAAACCCGCCAACATCCGGGCCAGCTCCCGAGCCCGCTCAGTGTCCTCCACCACCCGAACACCACTGGTCGTCACCGCGCCACCGGTGTCCTTCGCCACCACCAGGTGCCGGTCGGCGAACGCCGCCACCTGCGGCAGGTGCGTGACGACCAACACCTGGTGGCTACGCGCCAACCGGGCCAGCCGCCGGCCGATCTCCACCGCCGCCTGACCCCCCACACCCGCGTCGACCTCGTCGAAGACCAACGTGGGAGGGCCGCCCGACCCGGCGAACACCACCTCTATCGCCAGCATCACCCGGGACAACTCACCACCGGACGCCCCGCGCTGCAAGGGCAACGACGGCGCGCCCGGGTGCGCCAGCAACCGCAGCTCCACCTCGTCACCGCCGTCCGAGGTGACACCCACCTCGACCCCGTTGACCGACAACGTGGGCTCGGCCCGACCCGCCGGCCGCGGCAGCACCGCCACCTCGATGCGCGCGTGCGGCATGGCCAACCCGGCCAGCTCCACGGTGACCTGGTCGGCGAAACGCAGCGCCGCCTCCTGCCGGGACGCCGACACCCGCCCGGCCAGGTCCGCCACCTCGACCGCGAGCCGCTGACCCTCCCGCTCCAGCTCGTCCAACAGATCGTCGGAGGTGTCCAGGTCGGACAGTCGCGTCCGCGCCCGATCAGCCCAGGCGATCACCCCGTCGACGTCGTCGGCGTACTTACGGGTCAGGGCACGCAGCGCCGCCCGCCGCTCGTAGACGTGCTGCAACCGGGCCGGGTCCGCGTCGAGCGTCGCCAGGTACGCCGACAACTCCGCCGACACGTCGGTGACCAGCGTCGCCGCCTCCTCCAGGCGCGACGCCAGGTCACCCAACGCCGGGTCGGTGCCCGCCTGCGCCTCCAGGGTCCGCCGGGCGGTGCCGAGCAACGCCGCCGCGTCCGGTGTCTCGTCGGTGGCCTCCGCGCCACCTGCCACACACTGCTGGGCGATCTGCGCGGCCGTCCGCAGCCCTTCGGCGTGCTCCAGCCGCTGCGCCTCGGTCTTCAGCTCGTCGTCCTCACCGGGCTGCGGATCGACCCGGGTGATCTCGTCGAGGCCCAACCGCAGCAGGTCGGCCTCCTGATTGCGCTCGCGGGCGTTGCGCCGCCGGTCGGCCAGGTCGTCGACCACCCGCCGCCACCCCGTGTACGCCTCCCGCAACGCGTCGAGCAGCTTCTCGTGCTCCGGGCCGGCGAACCGGTCCAACGCGGCCCGCTGTTCGGCCGGACGCAGCAGCCGCAACTGGTCGGACTGCCCGTGCACGGCGACCGCCTGCTCGCCGACCTCACCGAGCATCGACACCGGCATGCTCCGACCGCCGACGTGGGCACGCGAGCGGCCCTCCACCGTCACCGTGCGGCTCAGCAGCACCGAGCCGTCCTCGTCGGGCTCCCCACCGGCCTCGGTGATCCGCGCGTGCACGGCGTCGGCGACCCGCCCGAGCAGACGCAACCGCCCCTCGACCACCGCCCGGCCGGGTTGGGCACGAACCCGCCCGGCGTCGGCCCGGCCGCCGAAGAGCAGGCCGAGGCCGGTGACCACCATCGTCTTGCCCGCACCGGTCTCGCCGGTGATGACGTTCATCCCGCCGGTCAACGGCAGCGTGGTGTCGTCGATGACGCCCAGTCCGGTGATACGCAGCTCTTCCAGCACAGCCACCGACAGTAGACGCGAGGGGCGACAGTTGACCAGCCGACGGGCCCCGGCGCGGCCGGCACCCGGCCGACGTACAGTTCTGCCCCGTGTTGGACGTGATCGGCCTGACCTCGGCTGAGGAGGAGCTCTACCGCTGCCTGCTCCAGCTCACCGCGGCGCGCGTCGACGACCTGGCCCGACGCCTGCACCGACCGCGCGAGCAGGTCGTCGCCCAGATCGAGGCGCTGCGCGCCAAGGGACTGGTGCAACCCACCGACATCGACCCGGACGCGCCCCTGCGCCCGACCGCACCGGACGTCGCCCTCGGCGGGGCGCTGCTGCGTCGCCAGGAGGACCTGGAGGCCGCCCGGCACCGGGTCACCCAACTCGCCGAGGAGTACCGGTCCGGGCTGCGCCGGCACCACGTCGACCACCTCGTCGAGGTGATCGTCGGAGCCCGGGTCCTCCGCGACCGCCTGCGCGACCTGCAGAACTCGGCGCGTACCGAGGTGCTGTGGTTCTGCCGCGCCAACCCCCTGGCGATGGCCGGCCCGGAGAACGTCGAGGAGTTCGACGCGCTGGCCCGCGGCGTCAGCTACCGCGCCATCTACGAACGTGACCTGCTGCTGGAACCGGGAGCGTTGGCCGACCTGGCCAAGGGCGTCGCCGCCGGCGAGCAGGCCCGGGTGCTCGACCGGCTGCCCGTCCGACTGGCCATCGTGGACGCCAGCACCGCCATCTGCCCATTGGTGCCCGACCGCGACGGCGGGGAGCCGAGCGCCGCCGTGATCGGCCGCAGCCAACTGCTCGACGCGCTGCTCGCCCTCTTCGAGAGCCACTGGCGGATCGCCACCCGACTGCGCCTCGACGATCCCCTCACCGTCGCCGCGCCCGAGGGCCGGCGGCCGGACCCCGAGGACCGTCCCGGCGACGGCTACCAGCCCGACGCCGACGAGGCACGGCTGCTGTCGCTGTTCGTGGCCGGCGTACCCGACAAGTCCATCGCCTCGCAGCTCGGGGTGAGCCGCCGGACCGTGCAACGACGCATCGCCGACCTGATGGCCGCCGCCGGGGTGGACACCCGACCAGGGCTGGCGTTCCAGGTCGCCCGACGCGGCTGGCTCTGACCGCGCCGAGCCGGGGTGGGACGGCCCACGGCCATCCCACCCCGGCCTCCGATCAGCGCAGCCCGTACGCCTGGAGCACCGTCTGGTCGACGGTGTTCCCGGCCCGGTCGGCGGCGTGCACCCGCAGCGACACCGTTCCGCGCCCCGCCGGCACTGTCACGGTGTACCGGGTGCCCGACCCCTTGGTGTGCGCGTCACGCCAGGTGACTCCCCCGTCGAAGGAGACCTGCACCCGGACGCTGGTGCCGGTCGGCTTGGGCACACCGGTCGGCTGACGCAGGGTCAACGCCACCTGGTGCGGCCGGTTGCCACGAACCGTGCCGAGCAGGTCCGCCGGCACCTGGTAGTCCACCTGCAACAGCGACAACGGCGTGGCGGCCCCGCCCGCCGGACGGCCCGAGGTGAACTCCCAGGCCGTGTCGGTACGGGTGCCGTAGCGCCACTCGGCCGAGGACCGCTTCGTGGTCAGGTCCAGCCGGTAGCGGGCCCGACCCGGGGTGGCGGGCACCGGGGCCCACCCGCCGGACAGGTCGGCGATCTGCTTCCCGTCCCGACTGACCCGGGCCTCGACCGTGTCGGACTCCTCGCTGTTGCCGGCCACCGTGTAGTGCCCACCCGCGTCGACGAACTCGGGCACCCGCAGGTCCAGGCTGTCACCGGTGCGGGTGGGCACCGGCGCCCCACGGGCCGGCACGGCCGGACGGACCACCGGCGCGTGCCAGGTCTCGGTCTCCCGGTCGTCGGCGGCGTACCGTCGGGGCTCCTGGGTCAGGCCACCGGTCAACTGCCCCCACTGCATGAACATCGACTTGTGCAGCACCCGGTGCTGCCACCAGTTGTCCCCGGCGCTGACGAACTCCTGCCGGGTGGTGCCGTTGCGGACCAGACGCTGGTCGTCGTTCCAGGCGTACTCCTGCCATGGACGCCAGCCGAACCGCTCCTCGGTCGCCCAACCGGCGCCCATGTCGCCGTAGCTCGCGGTCACCTCCGCGGTGTTCTTCGCGGTCACCGTGTGCACGACCCGCTCCGGCACCCGACCCTTCGACACCTGCCACACGTCGTACAGGTAGGGGCTGTCCACCGTCAACGTCAGATCGAGCGTCGCCCGGCCCTTACGCGCCGTGGCGATCAACCGCTGCCCGTCGTCGTACGCCACCACCATCGACGGGATCGGCAGCGGCTCCGCCGCCGGCCTCCACACCGTCCACGCGCTCTGGTCCTGCGGGCGGACGATCAGCACCGCGGCGGCGCCGGCTGCCGCCGCGGCGGCGACCTGCTCCTCCTCCGCGCGGTTCGGGTCGGTGGTGAGAAGCGCGGCGGCACCCCGCACCCGGGCCAACTCGGCGGGGGTTCCGACACCGGCCCAGACCAGCGGCAACTTGTGCCGGCCGGTCGGCGCCGGCGAGGTGCCCAGCAGGTTGATGTCCGACGGACCGGACACGCCGCTGACCGTCGCGTCCACCATCGGCGCGACGAGCTGCCAGCGCGAGGCGAACTCGAACCCGCCCTGGCGCACCTGCCGGGTCGGCGTGACGTTGACCTGCTGGACGGTGCTGTACGCCATCACCCCGTGGTCGATCTGCCGACCGTTGCCCAGCACCCGGTGCACGTACCAACTCAGCGTGGCCCGCTGCTCGCTGGGCTTCGGCGTCTCGATCCGCACCGGCGTGCCCTTGCGGGCGTCGAGCACCACTGTCAGGTCCCGGTCGACGACCAGCTCCGGCTCGACCGTCTGGGTCATCTGCTCGTCCAGCGGAGCACCGTGCTCGACCAGGGCGGTCAGCAGGTACGTGCCCTCCTCGACCCGCAGCGTGCCCTCGCCCGGCCACCAACCCCAGTAGTCCGACTCGGGCTGCTCACCGAACAGGGTCAGCGCCGGCGACAGGGCCAGCTCACCCTTGCGGTCCAGCACCTTCACGGTGACGTCGTGCATCGGGCCGCTGACGGTCAACCCGACCGGCGTCCGCACGGCGACACCGTCGGTGCCGGTCGCCACCAGCCAGCCACCGTGCGGGCCCCGGGCCAGTTTCGCCGGGTCGGCCCGCAGCGGCACCGCCACGCTGCCACCCGCCGCGACGGTCACCGTGCCGGAGCCGACGGACACGCCGTCGGCCTCCGCCGCACCGCTGTCCAGGTTGCGCAGGTCCAGCGCGAGCCGCAGGGTCTGCGCGGCACTCGTCCCGTTGGTGTACGTCACGGTCCGCTCGACCGCGGCGCCGCCGGTGGAGACCCGACCGAAGTCGACAGTGGCCGACGCGTACACCCGCTGGGTGAGCGCCCGCGCCACGTCGACCCGACCGCCACCCTGCTCGAACACCGTCAACGCCGGGTTGGCCTTCGTGGTGCTGACCAACGCGTCCTTGAGAGCCCCGGCGGCCCAGTCCGGGTGCTCTTGGGCGAGGATCGCCGCCGCGCCGGCCACGTGCGGGGTGGCCATCGAGGTCCCGGACGCGGTCGTGTAGGCGTCGCCCACCGGCGTACCCATCGTGGTGCCGGCGGCCCGCGCGGCGACGATGCCGACGCCCGGCGCGGTGATCTCCGGCTTGAGGCCGTTGTCACCGACCCGTGGCCCACGGCTGGAGAAGTCGGCGAGGTTGTCGTCGCGGTCCACCGCGCCGACGGTGAGCGCCGCCGCGGCCGCGCCGGGCGACCCGACGGTACGCGCCTCACCCGCGTTGCCGGCGGCGATCACGAACAGCGCGCCGGTCTCGGCGGACAGGTCGTTGACCGCCTGGCTCATCGGGTCGGTGCCGTCGGTCGGGCCGCCGCCGAGGCTCATGCTGACGACCTTCGCGCCGGAGCGGGCCGCCCACTCCATGCCGGCGATGATGGACGAGTCGTAGCCGGAGCCACCGTCGTCGAGCACCTTGCCGACCAGCAGCTGCGCGCCGGGGGCGACGCCCTTACGGAGTCCGTCGGACGCCGCGCCACTGCCGGCGATGGTGGCCGCCACGTGGGTGCCGTGGCCGTGCCCGTCGCGGGCGCTGCCGCTGCCGGAGAAGTCCTGCGCCTCGGCGATCCGCCCGGCCAGGTCGGGGTGGGTGGCGTCGACGCCGGTGTCGAGCACCGCCACCTTCACACCGCTGCCGTCCCGGCCGGCTGCCCAGGCCGTCGGCGCGCCGATCTGCGGCACGCTGTGCTCCAGTGTCGGACGGACCTTCCCGTCCAGCCAGATCCGGGCGATGCCGCCGCCCAACCGGGGCGCGGCAGCCGAGGTCCGGGCGGTCGGCGTACCGGCGAGCGAGCTCCACAGACCGCCGAGGTCACCCTTGCCGACCCGCAGCGCCGCACCGTTGATGCTCTCCAGGGGGCGGGCGTCGGTGGCACCGGCGAGCGGTCGCACCCGACCGGCGGCCGGCTCCTGGTACCGCACGATCAGCGGCAGGGTGCCCCGCGCGGTGTCGCCGTAGCCGTCGGCCGCCAACTCCTGCACGTCGAACAGATTGGCGTCGAGGACCCCGCTGGTCACGTACGGCAGGGCGTCGCTGGGAAGCACCCGCAGCGTGCCGTCGACCTGCGTGGTCTGGAAGAAGATCCGTTCGCGCCCGGGTCCCGGGCGGACGGTGGCGGCGACCCGACCAGGCGCCGCCGGTGCCAGGTCGACCTGGTCACCGGTGATCAGCGTGATACGGACGGGCGCGGCACCCGGAGTGGGCGTGCCCGATGTCGGGCCGGTGGGCCGGGCGGGCGGGTCGGCGGACGCCGGTGCGGCGAGGCCGACCACCAACGCGCCGACCGCGCCGACGGCGAGCCAGCGTGGGGACCAGTGCATGCGATGTGCTCCTCTACTCCTCCAGGCCCACCATCCGTAGATGAGGGCCGATCGGAGTCTGCGTCGGAGCCTGTCACCAGGTCACTAGTCACCAGCCGCCGCAGCGGCGACATGTCGCCAGGTGGACAACCACCGTCCACCCACGGTGTGCGTCACGGTCACCGGCTGCCGCACCAACCGTGCACCGGCAGGCTGTCACCGGCGGCTGCCACGCCAACCGTGCACGGGCAGGCCGAACTTGGCGACCAGCCGGTCGGTGAACGGTCGGGGCCGCAGCCGCACGATGCGCACCGGCAGGGCACCCCGACGCACCGTCACCCGGGCGCCCGGCGGCAGGTCGTAGACCCGACGCCCGTCGCAGGACAGCACGGCCAGGGTGGTGAACGGGTCGACCGTGATCACGAAGGTGGACGTCGGCGCCGTGACCAGTGGACGGCTGAACAACGCGTGCGCGCTGATCGGCACCAGCAGCAGCGCCTCCACCTCCGGCCAGACCACCGGGCCGCCGCCGGAGAACGCGTACGCGGTGGAGCCCGTCGGGGTGGCGCAGACGACACCGTCGCAGCCGTAGCGGGACAGCGGCCGCCCGTCCACGTCGACGAGCAGTTCGAGCATCTGGGCCCGCTCGCCCTTCTCGATGCTGATCTCGTTGAGCGCCCAGGACTCGATGGTCGGCCCACCGTCGAACTCGGCGGTGACGTCCAGGGTGAGCCGCTCGTCGACCGTGTAGTTGCGACTGACGACGTCCTGCACCGCGACGTCCAGATCGTCGATCTCCGCCTCGGCCAGGAAACCCACCTTGCCGAGGTTGATGCCGAGCAGCGGGGCCTTCGCCGGACGGGCCAACTCGGCGGCCCGCAGGAAGGTGCCGTCCCCGCCGAGCGCGAAGACGATCTCGGCGCCCTCGGCGGCCTTCTGGCCGGCGACCGGCACCACACCGGGCAGGTCGAGGTCCTCGGCCTCGTCGGCGACCACCCGTACCTCGAAACCCGCGTCGATCAGGTCGGCGGCGACCGACCGGGCGTGCTCCGTGCTGCGGCGACGACCGGTGTGGGTCACCAGCAGAGCGGTCCGGCTCATCGCCTCGCCCGCCCGTCGGGGACCGGGCGGCGTCGCACCACCGTCGCCCCACTCCCGCCGCGTGTCGTCGCGGCGCCCTCGCTGCGCGCGTTCACCCTGCGACCTCCTCCGCCGCCGTCACGTCCGGCACGTCGCCGGCCGCTGTCGGGCCGTCCGGCCCGGCCGCCACCACGGCCCGCACCCGCTGCGGGTCGGCCGGCGGTGCGCCCCGGCGCAACCATACGAAGAACTCCACATTGCCGCTCGGCCCGGGCAGAGGGCTGGCCGCCACGTCGGCCAGACCCAGGCCGAGCGTGGCCGCCGCGGCGGCCACGTCCAGGACCGCCTCGGCACGCAACTCCGGATCGCGGACCACACCACCGGCGCCGACCCGTTCCTTGCCCACCTCGAACTGCGGCTTCACCATCAACGCCAGGTCGCCGTCGTCGCGGGTGCAGCCGGCCAACGCCGGCAGCACCAACCGCAGCGAGATGAACGACAGGTCGGCCACCGTGAGGTCGACAGGCCCACCGATCGTGTCCGGTACGAGGGTACGAACGTTCGTGCGTTCCAGGACGCGGACCCGCTCGTCGGTGCGCAGCGACCAGGCGAGCTGCCCGTAGCCGACGTCCACGGCCACCACCTCGGCGGCGTCGGCGCGCAACAGCACATCGGTGAAGCCACCGGTCGAGGCGCCGGCGTCCAGGCAGCGCCGGCCGGCGACCCGTAGCCCACCGGCCGCGAACGCGGCCAGCGCGCCGGCCAGCTTGTGCCCGCCCCGGGAGACGTACTCCTCGGCCGGGTCCTCGCCCGTCACCAGCAGCGGGTCGGCGGGGTCGACCATCGCGGCGGCCTTGCGCGCGACCACCCCGCGCAGCTGGACCCGGCCGGCCTCCACCAGCCCGGCGGCCTGCTCCCGGGAACGAGCCAGACCGCGCCGGACGAGTTCGGCGTCCAACCGGTTACGACGTGCCATGGGTGGTTCTCCGGTCTGCTTCAGGCCTGGTCGTGCCGCTCAGGTCTGGTCGATGGTGGCGAGGGTTTCCCGCAGCGTCTCGTAGGCCGCCTCGTACTGCGCGATCTGGTCCGCCGGGGCGAGCGTCGCGGCGTTCGCCATGGCCTGCACGGCGGCGTCCACCGCCGGGTGCCGCGCCGGCTCGTCCCCGAGGTCCGCCGGCGGACCGGGGCGGGCACCGGCCGGAGGGCCCGGGCGGGGCGGGAACGAGCCTCCGGTGGGTGGCCCGGGCCGGGGCGGGAACGAGCCGCCGGCCGGCGGGTGGGGCTGGATCATTCGGTGACGCCCGGTGGCTGCTTACGGACCGCCTTCTTGGCGGGCATGGCCGCCGGTGTCGGGGTCTCGTCGTCGGTGCGGCTGATCGTCGCCGGTGGCTTCTTCGCGATGGCCTTCTTGGCGACCGCCTTCTTGGCCACGGCCTTCTTCGCCACCGGCTGCACGGCCGCCGACTGCTCGGCCACCGCCTGCCCCGCCGAAGGCTGCCCGGCCGCCGGCTCGTCGGGCCCAGCCTGCCCCGCCGAAGGCTGCCCGGCCGCCGGCTTGTCGGGCGCATGAGCGGAGACCGGGGCACCCGCCGGGCCGTCGGACGGCACCAGACGGTCTCCGGGCCGCGCGGCGCGGGTCGGGTCCGGTCGCTCCGACGGGCTGCCGGTCGGCGTTTCCACTGGCTCGGAGGCGCGCGCCTCACGCAGTTGCCGTTCCAGGTCGCGCACCCGCCGGGTCAGCTCGGCCACCTCGTCGGCGGTTGCCAGGCCGACCGCCCCGAGAGCACGGTCGACCTCGAAGCGGACCAGCTTGGTGAGCGCCTCCCGGTTGGCGGCGCCGGTGGTGACCAGCTCCTCGCCGAGCGCCTGGAGTTGGGCGGCGGTCGCGCCACCGGAGCCGACGAGGCGTCGCGCCACGTCCTGGGCCTTCTTCCGGGGCGCCTCCGTGAGGCCCATGGCCAGTTCGAGGTAGGCGCGCCACGCGTCCTGCATGCCTGAGTCCTTCCACGGGGCGGGGTGTGCAGGTGTCACGCTACCGGGCACCCCGGACTGTGCCGTGCGGTACGGTGCCGAGGACGGCGTGGCGATCAGCGAGGGGGACATGTGGCCAGCGTGGACGAGTGCCGGCAGGCGTTGCAGGAGCTGGCCGCCCGGCTGGACCGCAACGCGGAGACGGTGCGCGAACGGATCGATCTGGACCGGACGCTGGCCTGCCGGATCACCGACCTGGACGCCGCGTTCCACGGCCGCATCACCGGCGGTCGACTGGTCGAGCTCACCGACGGCGACGACCCCAAAGCCAAGATCGCACTGAGCACCTCCAGCGACGACCTGCTCGCCCTGGTCCGCGGTGACCTCGACGTCACCAAGGCGGTGACCTCCCGCCGAGTGTCGATCAAGGCGAACCCGTTCGACCTGATGAAGCTGCGCAAACTGCTCTGACGACGCCGCGCCTGCCCGACCAGGGGTCAGGCGGTGGCGCTCAGACCGAAGCTCTCCAGCGCGTGCGCCGCGTCCGGGCCGATCGGGCGGATCTTCGGCAGCGCCGGCTCCGACGCCGACCAGGCCACCGCACAGAGCGCCGCCACCGCGTCCAACGGCCGACCCGACCCCGCCAACTCCAACGCACCGTCGCGGTCGGTCACCGACCAACCGCCGGCGTCCGCCGGGCCCGGCACCCGCACGACGGCCGCCGGGTCGAACAGCCCCGCCAGGTCCCTCGCGACGTACGTGGGCCGCCGACGCGGCTCCGCGGCCAGCAGATCCGGTACGCCATGGACACCGGTGAGCACCAGCAGGCTGTCCAGGCCGGCGCGGCGGGCACCCTCGATGTCGGTGTCCAACCGGTCGCCCACCACCACGCTCCGGCCTTCGCCCGCACGTCGAGCCGCCGTCTCGAACAACGCCGACTCCGGTTTGCCGACCACCACGTCGGGGTCGCGTTCCAGCGCCGTCCGCAACACGGCCACCAGCGAACCGTTGCCCGGCAACGGGCCCCGTCCACTGGGCAGCGTCCGGTCGGTGTTGGTGGCGATCCAGAGAGCACCCGCCCGCACCGCGACCGAGGCCTCGGCCAGCTCCGCCCAACCCACCTGCGGGCCGTACCCCTGCACCACAGCGGCCGGATTCTCGTCGGCCTTGGTGACCGGGGTAAGGCCGACCGCGCGTAGCTCCGCGCGCAGGGCCTCCGCGCCGACCACCAGGACCGGCGCGCCGGCGGGCAGCCGATCGCGCAGCACCTCGGCCGACGCCGCGGCGGAGGTGAGTACCTCCTCCGGTCGAGCCGGCACACCCATACCCGTCAGCAGGGCCGCGACCTCGCTGGACCGACGGGACGCGTTGTTGGTCGCGTACGCCACCGCGACGTTCTCGTCGTGCAGCCGGGCCACCGCCTCGACGGCGCCAGGGATCGGCCGGTCGATCAGGTAGATCACACCGTCCAGGTCAAAGACGACCAGGGTGTACCCGTCGACCAGCCGCTCCCCGACGTCCGCGCTCATCGCTGCGTCGACCCCGACTCGTCGTCCCCGGCCGGCGCGGTCCGCTGGGCGTCGACCGCGCTGTCGGACGTCGCCGTGGCGTCGGAGTCGGTGTCCGCAGCGGCGCTGCGCACGGCCTCGTCCGGGTGACGATCCTCGTCCTCGTCGTCGAAGCCCTCGTCGTCGTCGGAACGACCGACGACATCGTCCTGC
Source organism: Micromonospora sp. WMMD967 (assembly GCF_029626165.1). Taxonomy (NCBI): domain Bacteria; kingdom Bacillati; phylum Actinomycetota; class Actinomycetes; order Micromonosporales; family Micromonosporaceae; genus Micromonospora; species Micromonospora sp. WMMD967. The sequence continues at coordinate 3,654,328 of NZ_JARUBK010000001.1, read as the reverse complement.
TCGTCGTCGTCGAAGTCTTCGTCGTCGTCGCGGTCGTCATCGTCGTCGTCTTCGTCGTCGCCGGTCAGGTCGGCGTCGGGTCGGGCCGGGACCGCTCCGGGAGCACCCGGGCCTGCGGCGATCTCCTCCGCGGCTTCGTCCTCCTCGTCGCCCTCGATGACGACACCGTCGAGTTCCAGCAGCCGCTCGGCGGCGTCGGTCTCACCCTCGGTGTCGACGTCGGCAGCGCGGGAGAACCACTCGCGGGCCTCCTCGCGCCGGCCCACGGCGAGCAGCGCGTCGGCGTACGCGTACCGCAGCCGGGCCGTCCACGGCACCGTGGCCTCGCTGGTGAGGTCCGGGACCTGGAGCATCGCGACCGCTGCGTCCTTCTGGCCGAGGTCCCCCCGCGCGCCGGCAGCGACGATCAACAGCTCGATCGCCACGGCCTGGTCCAGCTTCTCCCGGTCGGCACCACGGAACAGGTCGATGGCCCGCTCCGGCCGGCCCAGAGCCCGCTCACAGTCCGCGAGCACCGCCAGGTGGCTCTGCAGCCCGCTCATCCGGTGGTACGTGCGCAGCTCGGCGATCGCCGTCTGCCACTCCCCCGCGTGGTACGCGGCCAGGCCGACAGCCTCGCGGACGGCGGAGATGCGCGACGCGAGCCGGCGAGCGGCCAGCGCGTGCGCCAACGCCTCCGCCGGGTCCTCGTCAATCAACTGACCGGTGGCGACCAGGTGCCGAGCCACCGTCTCGGCGACCGGCTTGTTCAGCGAGAGCAGCTCAGCGCGAACGTCCTTGTCGAGGTCGGTCGCGACGATGTCGTCCGGCAGAGCCGGGGCAGAGCTACGGCCACCCTCGAACGACTCGGCGCCGCCAGCGCGGTCGTCGCGGCGGAACTCGCCCTCACGGCGCGGTCGCTCGTCAGAGCGGGAAGCACCCGCCCGGTCACCGCCCCGGTAGCCGCCGTCACGGTCGCCACCACGGAAACCGCCCGTACGGGGAGCGCCACCCTCACGACGGTCACCGCCACGGAAGCCACCCTCGCGGTCACCACCACGGAAACCACCGCCCTCACGACGGTCACCGCCACGGAAGCCACCCTCACGGTCACCACCACGGAAACCACCGCCCTCACGACGGTCACCGCCACGGAAACCACCCTCACGGTCACCACCACGGAAACCACCGCCCTCACGACGATCGCCCCCACGGAAACCGCCGTCACGAGGAGCGCCGCCGTCGCGCGGTCCGCTCGGCCGCGAGCTGTCCCGGTCACCGCCACGGAAACCGCCTTCGCGGCGGTCACCGCCACGGAAACCGCCCTCGCGGTCACCACCACGGAAGCCGCCACCCTCACGACGATCGCCCCCACGGAAACCACCCTCGCGAGGAGCGCTGGAGCGCGATCCATCACGGTCGCCGCTGCGGAAGCCACCTTCGCGGCGGTCACCGCCACGGAAACCGCCCTCGCGGTCACCACCACGGAAGCCGCCGCCTTCGCGGCGGTCACCGCCACGGAAGCCACCGTCGCGGTCGCCACCACGGAAGCCGCCACCCTCGCGGGAACCGCCTTCGCGACGGTCGCCGCCGCGGAAACCACCGCCCTCACGACGATCGCCGCCACGGAAACCACCGTCGCGGTCGCCGCTGCGGAAGCCACCGCCCTCACGACGGTCACCGCCACGGAAACCGCCCTCGCGGTCGCCGCTGCGGAAGCCACCGCCCTCACGACGGTCACCGCCACGGAACCCACCGTCGCGGTCACCACCACGGAAACCGCCACCCTCGCGGGACGCACCAGGCCGAGAACCCTCGCGGGAACCGCCTTCACGACGGTCGCCGCCGCGGAAGCCACCCTCGCGGTCACCGCCACGGAAGCCGCCACCCTCACGACGGTCACCCCCACGGAAGCCACCCTCGCGGGACGGGCCGGACTGCGTACGGTCTCCGCTGCCCTGATAGCCGCCTTCACGACGGTCGCCGCCGCGGAAGCCACCCTCGCGGTCACCGCCACGGAAGCCACCGCCCTCACGACGGTCACCCCCACGGAAGCCACCCTCACGACGGTCGCCGCCGCGGAAACCACCCTCACGCGGGGCGCTGGAACGAGAGCCGTCGCGGTCACCACCACGGAAACCACCCTCGCGGGGAGCGCCGGAACGGGAGCCGTCGCGGTCGCCGCCACGGAAGCCACCGCCCTCACGACGGTCACCCCCACGGAAGCCACCCTCGCGACGGTCGCCGCCACCGAAACCGCCTTCGCGACGGTCGCCGCCGCGGTAACCACCCTCACGCGGGGCGCTCGAGCGCGAGCTGTCCCGGTCGCCGCCACGGGAACCAGAGTCGCGGCCGCCGGCGTATCCGCCGCGGGTGCCGCCGCCGCTGTCGCGGTCGCCCCGGTACGGGGGCCGGTCTCGATCGTCGCGGCGTGGGCCGCGGTCGCGTCCGCCCGCACCGTCGGTACGGTCTTCGTAACGACGGGGACGGTCTCCGCCCTGCGGTCCTGAACTCACAGGTACATCCTTCCTGATTGCGCCACCAATGGCGCTACGCAGTCGAGGGCCGACCCGGATGGGGCGGCCCTCGACTGGAAGATTGTCCGGCGGCGTCCTACTCTCCCACACCCTCACGAGTGCAGTACCATCGGCGCTGGAGGGCTTAGCTTCCGGGTTCGGAATGTAACCGGGCGTTTCCCCTCCGCCATGACCGCCGTAACTCTATGAACATATCAAACAACCCCGGCACACACACGTGGGTGTTCGCTTGTTCAGAGTTGCACAGTGGACGCGTAGCAGCTTAGTAGTCAAGTCCTCGGCCTATTAGTACCGGTCAACTGAACCCGTTACCGGGCTTACATTTCCGGCCTATCAACCCAGTCGTCTAGCTGGGGGCCTTACCCCACCAAAGTGGGTGGGATACCTCATCTTGAAGCAGGCTTCCCGCTTAGATGCTTTCAGCGGTTATCCCTTCCGAACGTAGCTAACCAGCCGTGCCCTTGGCAGGACAACTGGCACACCAGAGGTTCGTCCGTCCCGGTCCTCTCGTACTAGGGACAGCCCTTCTCAAGTATCCTACGCGCACGGCGGATAGGGACCGAACTGTCTCACGACGTTCTAAACCCAGCTCGCGTACCGCTTTAATGGGCGAACAGCCCAACCCTTGGGACCTGCTACAGCCCCAGGATGCGACGAGCCGACATCGAGGTGCCAAACCATCCCGTCGATATGGACTCTTGGGGAAGATCAGCCTGTTATCCCCGGGGTACCTTTTATCCGTTGAGCGACACCGCTTCCACTCGCAAGTGCCGGATCACTAGTCCCGACTTTCGTCCCTGCTCGACCTGTCAGTCTCACAGTCAAGCTCCCTTGTGTACTTGCACTCAACACCTGATTGCCAACCAGGCTGAGGGAACCTTTGGGCGCCTCCGTTACCTTTTAGGAGGCAACCGCCCCAGTTAAACTACCCACCAGACACTGTCCCTGAACCGGATAACGGTCCGAAGTTAGATACCCAAATCAACCAGAGTGGTATTTCAAGATTGCCTCCACCCATACTGGCGTATGGACTTCACCGGCTCCCACCTATCCTACACAAGCTAATTCGAGTACCAATGTCAAGCTATAGTAAAGGTCCCGGGGTCTTTCCGTCCTGCCGCGCGTAACGAGCATCTTTACTCGTACTGCAATTTCGCCGGGCCTGTGGTTGAGACAGTGGGGAAGTCGTTACGCCATTCGTGCAGGTCGGAACTTACCCGACAAGGAATTTCGCTACCTTAGGATGGTTATAGTTACCACCGCCGTTTACTGGCGCTTAAGTTCTCCGCTTCGCCCCGAAGAGCTAACAGGTCCCCTTAACGTTCCAGCACCGGGCAGGCGTCAGTCCATATACATCGAATTACTTCTTCGCATGGACCTGTGTTTTTAGTAAACAGTCGCTTCCCCCTGCTCTCTGCGGCCATACAACGCTCCACCCGCGCGGGGCTTCACGTCTCCGGCCCCCCTTCTCCCTAAGTTACGGGGGCAATTTGCCGAGTTCCTTAACCACAGTTCGCCCGATCGCCTCGGTATTCTCTACCTGACCACCTGTGTCGGTTTGGGGTACGGGCCGCTAAGAACTCGCTAGAGGCTTTTCTCGGCAGCATAGGATCACTGACTTCACCTGAATCGGCTCGGCATCACGTCTCAGCCTTCATGCGGTGCGGATTTGCCTACACCACGGCCTACACGCTTACCCCGGCACAACCACCGGCCGGGCTCAGCTACCTTCCTGCGTCACCCCATCGCTTGACTACTACCCGCCAGGTTCCCACGCTCCCCAACATCAACCCGAAGGTCTCCGTCAGTTTGGGTGGTTAGCACAACGAGGTTCGTCAGGGTCGCTCTTTCGCGGGTACGGGAATATCAACCCGTTGTCCATCGACTACGCCTCTCGGCCTCGCCTTAGGTCCCGACTCACCCAGGGCGGATTAGCCTGGCCCTGGAACCCTTGGTCATCCGGCGGAAGGGTTTCTCACCCTTCTTTCGCTACTCATGCCTGCATTCTCACTCGTGCCGCGTCCACAACTGGGTCACCCCGCTGCTTCACTCGCGGCACGACGCTCCCCTACCCATCCACACACCTGCACGCACCATCAAGGGCACGCGTGGTTAAAATGTGAATGCCACAGCTTCGGCGGTGTGCTTGAGCCCCGCTACATTGTCGGCGCGGAACCACTTGACCAGTGAGCTATTACGCACTCTTTAAAGGGTGGCTGCTTCTAAGCCAACCTCCTGGTTGTCTATGCGACCCCACATCCTTTTCCACTTAGCACACGCTTAGGGGCCTTAGCTGGTGATCTGGGCTGTTTCCCTCTCGACTACGAAGCTTATCCCCCGCAGTCTCACTGCCGCGCTCTCACTTACCGGCATTCGGAGTTTGGCTGATTTCGGTAAGCTTGTGGGCCCCCTAGACCATCCAGTGCTCTACCTCCGGCAAGAAACACGCGACGCTGCACCTAAATGCATTTCGGGGAGAACCAGCTATCACGGAGTTTGATTGGCCTTTCACCCCTAACCACAGGTCATCCCCCAATTTTTCAACATTGGTGGGTTCGGCCCTCCACGCGGTCTTACCCGCGCTTCAGCCTGCCCATGGCTAGATCACTCCGCTTCGGGTCTAGGACACGCGACTGAATCGCCCTATTCAGACTCGCTTTCGCTACGGCTCCCCCACACGGGTTAACCTCGCCACATGCCACTAACTCGCAGGCTCATTCTTCAAAAGGCACGCCGTCACCCCGCAAGGCTCCGACGGATTGTAGGCGAACGGTTTCAGGTACTATTTCACTCCCCTCCCGGGGTACTTTTCACCATTCCCTCACGGTACTCGTCCGCTATCGGTCACCAGGAAGTATTTAGGCTTACCAGGTGGTCCTGGCAGATTCACGGCAGATTTCAGGGGTCCGCCGCTACTCGGGAACACCCACAGAAGGTCAGCAACTTTCACCTACCGGACTTTCACCGTCTACGGTCAGCCATTCCAGACTGTTCGACTAGCCACCAACTTTGTAACTCCTCGAACAAGTGTCAGCTTGTTCAGCAGGGTCCCACAACCCCGACCACGCAACCCCTGACAGGTATCACACGCAGCCGGTTTAGCCTCAATCCGCTTTCGCTCGCCACTACTCACGGAATCACTATTTGTTTTCTCTTCCTACGGGTACTGAGATGTTTCACTTCCCCGCGTTCCCTCCACACACCCTATGTGTTCAGGTGTGGGTGACACCACATGACTGGTGCCAGGTTTCCCCATTCGGACACCCTGGGATCACAGCTTGGTTGACAGCTCCCCCAGGCCTATCGCGGCCTCCCACGTCCTTCATCGGCTCCTGGTGCCAAGGCATTCACCGTTCGCCCTTGACAACTTGACCACAAAGATGCTCGCGTCCACTGTGCAATTCTCAACAAACGACCAACCCACAACCCCAACAGCCCCACACCAAACCCAACACCAACGGTTAGCGGTATGTGAGGCCAGGCCATGCCTGGCAGACTCCCAGCCCCCACCACGGAGGGCCAGCGACGTCTCTGAAACAACAACACGATGGTTGTTCTTTCAGGACCCAACAGGGTGCTTACATTCTCCCTCAGCCGCACCAGAAGCATCCGTTCCCACCACCCGAGGGTGGCTGTACTAGGCGCCGCCGGCCGTTGCCAGGGCAAAACTTGCCAGTGTCTCCGCCATTCGAGCACCCCGACCCAACATTCGTAGGCCGCGGGCTCCTTACCACCTTTCGGTGGAAGGTGCTCCTTAGAAAGGAGGTGATCCAGCCGCACCTTCCGGTACGGCTACCTTGTTACGACTTCGTCCCAATCGCCAGCCCCACCTTCGACGGCTCCCTCCACAAGGGTTGGGCCACCGGCTTCGGGTGTTGCCGACTTTCGTGACGTGACGGGCGGTGTGTACAAGGCCCGGGAACGTATTCACCGCAGCGTTGCTGATCTGCGATTACTAGCGACTCCGACTTCACGGGGTCGAGTTGCAGACCCCGATCCGAACTGAGACCGGCTTTTTGGGATTCGCTCCACCTCACGGTATCGCAGCCCATTGTACCGGCCATTGTAGCATGCGTGAAGCCCTGGACATAAGGGGCATGATGACTTGACGTCATCCCCACCTTCCTCCGAGTTGACCCCGGCAGTCTTCGATGAGTCCCCGCCATAACGCGCTGGCAACATCGAACGAGGGTTGCGCTCGTTGCGGGACTTAACCCAACATCTCACGACACGAGCTGACGACAGCCATGCACCACCTGTGACCGCCCCCGAAGGACCCCCCATCTCTGGAGGTTTTGCGGCCATGTCAAACCCAGGTAAGGTTCTTCGCGTTGCATCGAATTAATCCGCATGCTCCGCCGCTTGTGCGGGCCCCCGTCAATTCCTTTGAGTTTTAGCCTTGCGGCCGTACTCCCCAGGCGGGGCGCTTAATGCGTTAGCTGCGGCACAGGGAACCGGAGAGGCCCCCCACACCTAGCGCCCAACGTTTACAGCGTGGACTACCAGGGTATCTAATCCTGTTCGCTCCCCACGCTTTCGCTCCTCAGCGTCAGTATCGGCCCAGAGACCCGCCTTCGCCACCGGTGTTCCTCCTGATATCTGCGCATTTCACCGCTACACCAGGAATTCCAGTCTCCCCTACCGAACTCTAGCCTGCCCGTATCGACCGCAGGCTTGGGGTTGAGCCCCAAGTTTTCACGGTCGACGCGACAAGCCGCCTACGAGCTCTTTACGCCCAATAAATCCGGACAACGCTCGCACCCTACGTCTTACCGCGGCTGCTGGCACGTAGTTGGCCGGTGCTTCTTCTGCAGGTACCGTCACTCTCGCTTCGTCCCTGCTGAAAGAGGTTTACAACCCGAAGGCCGTCATCCCTCACGCGGCGTCGCTGCATCAGGCTTCCGCCCATTGTGCAATATTCCCCACTGCTGCCTCCCGTAGGAGTCTGGGCCGTGTCTCAGTCCCAGTGTGGCCGGTCGCCCTCTCAGGCCGGCTACCCGTCGTCGCCTTGGTAGGCCATCACCCCACCAACAAGCTGATAGGCCGCGAGCCCATCCCAAGCCGAAAAACTTTCCACCCAACCCCATGCGGGGCCAGGTCCTATTCGGTATTAGCCCCCGTTTCCGAGGGTTATCCCAAAGCTTGGGGCAGGTTGCTCACGTGTTACTCACCCGTTCGCCGCTCGAGTACCCCGAAGGGCCTTTCCGCTCGACTTGCATGTGTTAAGCACGCCGCCAGCGTTCGTCCTGAGCCAGGATCAAACTCTCCAACAAAAAATTGGAAAACAATCCTGACAACAAACAAATTGTTGCCAAAGGAATCCCAACCAGCCAAACCAAAGGCCTGACCAGTCCGGGGTATAAATCATAATTGGCACTGGCTTTACAAGCACCCTGTTGAGTTCTCAAAGAACAACCACACACCGACCAGAAGCCCCACACTCAGTGGAACCCCAACCGGGGCTTTACCGCTCTGCGTTCCTAGCGCTTTCAGCGCCAGGCACTTTTACTACGTTACCCGCTGGTTTCCGCTGTGTCAAACCGGTGTTTCCCGGTTCGTCATGCTTCGCCCAGAGTCATGCGGGCACCATGTCTCGACCGGCTCTCGCCGCTCTCGTCACGGATTTGGCAGGCCGGCCGCTGCGGTTTCCCGCAAGCTCGCCCGGTGCCCTGCCGGTCGTAAACCTTACCCGGTCGGCTTCGCCGCACCAAATCCGCCTCGCGGCCAATCCGGCGAGCCCCGCCCGGCCGTGTCTCACAGGAGCGAACCCCTGCCTGACCCGGTCACCAGCTCGTTTCTGGGGGCTCAGAACTTTCGTCCCGTTTGCCCCGTTCCGCGCTGGCAGAGAGAAAGTTACGCGTCCGGCGGGATGATCGTCAAATCCGCCGGACGCGTCCCCCGTCACATCGTCGACACTCGGCTATTCGCCCAGCTCAACGCCCGCGAACGAGCGCTTGCCGCGGCGCAGCACCAGGTACCGCCCATGCAGCAGATCGGCCGGCGAGACCTCGGCGTCCACCTCGGTCACCCGATTGTTGTTCACGTAGGCGCCGCCCTCGGCGATCACCCGGCGAGCCTCCTTGAGGCCGTTCACGAGCCCGGAGTCGCGCAACAGGCCCGCCACATCCGGCAGCTCACCGGAGAGCCGCACCAGCCCGGCCTCGGTCAGTGCCGCGCGGAGCGTCTCCGGTGCCAACTCGTCCAGTGACCCGCGCCCGAAGAGCGCCTGACTGGCCGCGATGGCCTGCCGCGTCTCCTCGGGCCCGTGCACAAGGGTGGTCAACTCCTCGGCGAGCGCCCGCTGCGCCACGCGGGCCGCCGGCCGTTCGGCGGTGGCCTTCGCCAACTCCTCCAGCTCGTCGCGGGTACGGAAGCTGAAGTACCGCAGGTAACGGTCGACCTCCTGGTCCTCCACGTTGAGCCAGAACTGGTAGAACGCGTACGGGCTGGTCATCGTCGGGTCGAGCCAGACCGCGCCGCCCTCGGTCTTGCCGAACTTCGTGCCGTCGGACTTGGTGACCAGCGGCGTCGTGAACGCCTGCACCGGCCCCGCTCCCCGCCGGCGTACGTAGTCGACGCCCGCGGTGATGTTGCCCCACTGGTCGGACCCGCCGAACTGCAACTGGCAGCCGTGTCGGCGGTGCAGCTCGAAGAAGTCGTTGGCCTGGAGCAGCTGGTAGCTGAACTCGGTGAAGCTGATGCCGGTCTCCAACCGGGCCCGCACCACCTCCCGCGCGAGCATCTTGTTCACCGGGAAGTGCTTGCCCACGTCGCGCAGGAACTCGACGACCGACATCTCGCCGGTCCAGTCCAGGTTGTTGACGACCTGGGCCGCGTTCTCGCCGGTGTACGACACGAAGGGCGCCAGCTGGTCGCGGATGCGCTCCACCCACCCGGCGATCACGTCGGGCGGGTTGAGGGTCCGTTCGGCGCTCTCCTTCGGGTCACCGATCTGCCCGGTCGCCCCGCCGACCAGCAGCAACGGGCGGTGGCCGGCGAGTTGCAGCCGGCGGGCCATGGTGACCTGCATGAGGGAGCCGACGTGCAGGCTCGCCGCGGTGGGGTCGAAGCCCACGTAGTACGTGGCGGACTTCCCACCGTCGAGCAGCTCGCGCAGCTCGTCGAGGCCGGTCGAGTCCTGTATCAGGCCACGCCAGAGCAGGTCGTCGGTCAGGGAGTCCCGCCCGGGCGGCGGGAGGCTACTGTCGGTCACGGTCACCGATTCTCCCCCATCGCCGGCGCCGACCCGTACCGGGTTTGCCGCAACCCGCCACGGTTAGGCTTGCGCCAAGTTGATCGAGGAGGGATTCGCCGTGGAGATTCCGGACGTGACGGGTGGTCTCGTCGCCCTGCTCGGCCTGACGTTCAAGGAGGCGTCCCCCGACCGGGTCGTCATCACCTGGCAGGTGCGACCGGAGCTGCACCAGCCGTACGGCATCCTGCACGGCGGCGTGTACTGCTCGGTCGTGGAGACCGCGGCGAGCGTGGGTGGCGGCCTCTGGCTGGCCGACCGGGGCACCGTGGTCGGGGTGTCGAACCAGACCGACTTCCTGCGGGCCGTCCGGGACGGGGAGCTGACCGCCGTCGGCACTCCGGTGCACCGGGGCCGCAGCCAGCAGCTGTGGCAGGTGGAGATCACCGACGCCGACGATCGGCTGGTCGCCCGGGGTCAGGTACGGCTGCAGAACCTGTCCCGCGACTGAGCTACGGCCGCCGGTCGGCTCAGCTGCGGGCCTCGTCCAACACCGGCTCCGGGGTCTGCTCGGCGTCGCTGTCGCTGTCGTCGGGTACGCGGCTGAGCCGTACCTCGGTGATCGCCCGGTGGTCGATGCCGGCCACCATCAGGACCCAGCCGTCCAGGGTGACGTCCTCCCCGGCCACGGTGGGGATGTGCCCGAGCCGGGCCAGCACCAGGCCGGCGACCGTGGTGTAGTCCCCGGCCGGCCGCGAGGGCAGCTCGACGCCGATGTCCGGAAGGTCGTGCACCGGGAAGGTGCCGGGCAGCAGCAACGCGCCATCCGGGTCGCGGCGAACCGAGCTCACGTCCCGGTCGGTCTCGTCGTAGATCTCCCCGACGATCTCCTCCAGGATGTCCTCCAGCGTCACGATGCCGTCGACGGCGCCGCGTTCGTCCACGACCAGCGCGATGTGCTGGCGCTCGGCCTTGAACTGGCGCAGCGCGTCCACGACGGGCAGCGAGTCGGGCAGCAGCATGGGAGGCCGGGCGATCTCGTCGACCGGGCGGTCGTCGGGCACTCCCACCAGGTCACGCAGGTGGATCACGCCGGCCGTGTCGTCCAGGCCGCCGTGGCGCACGACCGGCGCCCGGGAGTGCCCGGTGGCGGCCAGCACGAGCCGCGCGGCCTCCGCCGTGGTCCCGCTGTCGAGCGTGAAGACCTGCAACCGGGGTACGAGGACAGCCCGCAACCGCCGATCCGCGATCTCCACCGCGCCCGCGATGATGGTGCGTTGCTCCTTGGTGAAGCCGTGGTTGCCGGCGACGATGTCCCGCAGCTCGTCCGGGCCGATCTCCTCCGGCTCGTGCTTGGGGTTGAGCCCGACCAGGCGGACCACCAGGTCACTGGTCGCGCCGAGGGCCCAGACGGCGGGGCGGGTGAAGGAAGCCAGCAGATCGAGCGGGCGGGCCACCAGCAGCGCCCACCGCTCGGCGGACTGCATGGCGATCCGTTTGGGCGCCAGCTCGCCGAAGACCAGCGTGACGAAGGTCAGCACGAGGGTGACCGCCACGATCGCCACCGTCTCGGCGGCTCCGCCGAACACCCCGAGCAGCGGCACCAGGGGCTTGGCCAGCGAGACCGCCGCAGCGGCGGACGCCAGGAAGCCGGCGAGGGTGATGCCGATCTGGATGGTGGCGAGGAAGCGGTTCGGGTCCTTGGCGAGCCGGGCCAGCACCCGCCCTGCGCGGCTGGTGCGCTCCAACCGCTGGATCTGGCTGTCCCGCAGTGACACCAACGCCATCTCGCTGCCGGCGAAGAGCGCGTTGATCACGATCAGGATTCCGACCAGGGCCAGTTGGCTCCCGTAGCTCTGCACGCCCGGTTCGCTCCCTCTCCGGTGGTGGCACCGGCCGGTACGCGCGGCGCCCCGCCGGTGGGCAAGCCCGCCCGGCGTAGGCGTGTCTTTGCCCCGTCCCGTGCCGGCCGAATCCTGCCGCAGCGAGGGTACGCCGAATCGGCGGCGCTAGGCCGGGCCGGGGGTCGGTGAGGTCGGCAGGTCGAGGACGTACGAGTCGCCCTCCGGGCGGAAGCCCAGCCGGTGGTAGTAGGGGGCGACCATCCGGGGCGGGCTGACCACCCGGTGGAAGCCCCGTTCGGTGAACAGGTGGCTGCGCCGGTAGACGAACTCACCCGGGGTGAAGTCGCGGAACTTCGGGGTCACGTAGTCCAGGTCGATCTGGGCGACGCCGCGCGCCTCGGCGTGCGACAGCACCACCCCGACCACCTCGTCGGCCGTCACCACCAGGAACGCGGACCGCCCCGACGCGTCCGGGTCCCAGTGGAAGCCGGGGTTGAAGCGGGCGATGTCGGCGGCGTGCACCCGCAACGTGTGGGCGAGGAACTGGTCGCCGACGCCGACCTCCACCACCTGGTAGGTCTTCTCGTCGTGACGGGTGGCGAGCATCCCGCGCAGGTACCAGATGTTGATCACCGCGAGCACGATGTTGAGCCCGACCATGGGCCAGACCCCGATCGCGGCGTTGTAGCCGATCAACACGACGCAACCGATGAGGTTGAGCGCGCGCAGCCGCAGGACGCGCGACTGCAACAGGGACCAGACCAGCACCGCGGAGCCGGCCCAGCCGACCAGATCCAACCAGTTCACCCCGCGAGACTAGTGCCCGCCCAGGTCAGCGCCATCGGCGGGCAGCTCCAGCAGCCACTCCTCGACGTCTTCGCCGCGGCCGTTGGCGTACCCCGAATCCTCACCGACCACCGCGAAGCCGCACTTGCGGAGCACCGCGAGGGAGGCGGCGTTGTCCTTGGCGGCGCGGGCGTGCACCGGTCGGGGCAGCTCGCGTAACAGGGCGGTCAGGGCCGCCGTGGCGTGACCCCGGCCCCAGCGCGTCGGGTCGATCCAGTAGCTGACCTCGGTCTGCTCGCCGGCCGGCCAGGCACTCACGTAGCCGACCACCTCGCCGTCGGCCTCGACGGTGCGGACCAGGTTGGCCGGGTTGGTCAGCACCCGGGCCCAGTGCTGGGCAAACTCCCGCCGGTCGGACGGGTCCTTGGGACCGAACGCGGCCATCCGGTTGGCCTCCGGGTCCTGCTGGTGCAGGAAGAACTCGACGAGGTCGTCCTCCAGGACCGGGCGGAGCCGCACTTCGAACGTCATCGGACGAGGGTACGCACTGGCTGTGGCAGTGCGGGACCTCTGGCCCGCGGACCGTACCGTCCGGCCCTGCCGGCACACCCGGACGCATTGGTACCAACAGAGGGAGAGGTCCGTGCGGCAAACGGAATCTGGAGGCCGGAGCCATGCCCAAGTACGTCTACGACTTCATCGAGGGTGACCGGGGCAGGGCCGACCTGCTGGGTGGCAAGGGCGCGAACCTGAGCGAGATGACCCGGCTGGGGTTGCCGGTGCCGCCGGGGTTCACCATCAGCACCGACGCCTGTCGCGCCTACCTGCGCACCGGTGGGCCTCCGGACGGGCTCTTCACCGAGGTCAACGCGCACCTGCGCGACGTGGAGGCGCGCCTGGACCGCCGGCTCGGCGACCCGCACGACCCGCTTCTACTGGCCGTCCGCTCCGGTGGCCGCTACTCGATGCCGGGGATGATGGAGACGGTCCTGGACATCGGGCTCAACGACACCACGGTCGGCGGTCTCGCGGCGCACAGCGGTGACGCCCGGTTCGCCTGGGACTCGTACCGGCGGTTGATCCAGATGTTCGGTCGCACGGTGCACGGGCTGCCGACAGAGGAGTTCGAGCAGGAGTTGGCGGCGCTACGCGCGGCGGCCGGCCCGGCCGGGCCGAACGCCGAGCAGTTGCGCGACCTGGTGGAGACCTACAAAAAGATCTTCGCCGCCCAGGTGGGGCACGAGTTTCCGCAGGCCCCGCACGAGCAGCTCTACCTGGCCATCCGGTCGGTGTTCGAGTCGTGGAACTCCCAGCGGGCGAGGTTGTACCGCCGCCAGGAGCACATCCCGGACGACCTGGGCACGGCGGTCAACGTCATGGCGATGGTCTTCGGCAACCTCGGCCCGAACTCCGGCACCGGGGTGGCGTTCACCCGTGACCCGGCCAGCGGCGCCCCCGGCGTCTACGGCGACTATCTCGCCAACGCTCAGGGTGAGGACGTGGTGGCCGGTATCCGCAACACGGTCGGCCTGCCGGAGCTGGCACGCATCGACCCGCTGAGTTACCACCGACTGCTCGAGATCATGGCGACGTTGGAGCGGCACTACCGGGACCTGTGCGACATCGAGTTCACCATCGAGCGGGGGCGGCTCTGGATGCTGCAGACCCGGGTGGGCAAGCGGACGGCGGCGGCCGCGTTCGTGATCGCCGCGCAACTGGTCGACGAGGGGCTGATCACGCTGGACGAGGCGCTGCACCGGGTCACCGGCGCTCAGCTGGCCCAGCTGATGTTTCCCGCGTTCGACCTGGCCGGCGCACCGCGACCGCTCGCCGTCGGTCTCGGCGCCTCACCCGGGGCCGCGGTGGGGCGCGTCGTCTTCGACTCGGCGGCCGCCGAGGCGGCGGACGGACCGGTGATCCTGGTCCGTCGGGAGACCAACCCGGACGACCTGCCCGGCATGATCGCCGCGGCGGGAGTGCTCACCTCGCGCGGCGGCAAGACCTCGCACGCCGCCGTGGTGGCCCGGGGCATGGGGCGTACCTGCGTCTGCGGGGCGGACGCACTGCGCATCGACACCGAGCGCGGCGAATTCACCGTCGGCGACCAGGTCGTCCGGGCCGGCGATGTGGTCTCGATCGACGGCATTACCGGAAAGGTCTACCTCGGCGAGTTGCCGGTACGGCCCTCGCCGGTCGCCCGCTACCTCGCGGGCGAGCTGGCACCAGAGGCCGACCCGCTGGTCGTGGCGGTGCACCGGTTACTCGGGCACGCCGACGCGGTACGCCGGCTGGGCGTACGCGCCAACGCGGACTCCGGAGCGGACGCCCGGCGGGCCCGACGCCTCGGTGCCAGCGGAATCGGGCTGTGCCGCACCGAGCACATGTTTCTCGGGGCCCGTCGGGAGCTGGTGGAGCGGCTGATCCTGGCCGAGGGCCCGGACGAGGTGACCGCGGCGCTGGAGGCGTTGCTGCCGTTGCAGCGGGCCGACTTCGTGGAGATCCTGACCGCGATGGACGGGCTACCGGTGACCATCCGCCTCATTGACCCGCCACTGCACGAGTTCCTGCCACCGCTGCACGAGCTGACCGCGCGGGTGGCCCGCGCCGAGGCACTCGGCGAGGATCCGGGCCGTGACGGCCGGCTGCTGCGGGCCGTACGCCGAATGCACGAGGCCAACCCGATGCTCGGGCTGCGCGGCGTGCGGCTCGGGCTGGTGATCCCGGGGCTGTTCGCGATGCAGGTCAGGGCGATCGCCGAGGCCGCTGCCCAGCGGATGGGCGAGGGCGGTGACCCTCGCCCGGAGATCATGGTGCCGTTGGTCGGCGACGTGCGGGAACTTCGCGCGGTGCGCGCCGAGATCGAACCGGTCCTTGCCGGGGTGCCCGACGCGCCGGAGATCCCCCTCGGCACGATGATCGAGGTGCCGAGGGCGGCGCTGACCGCCGGGGACATCGCCGGCGCGGCGCACTTCTTCTCCTTCGGCACCAATGACCTGACCCAGACCGCGTGGGCGTTCTCGCGTGACGACGTGGAGGGTTCGTTCTTCGACGCCTACCTGAAGCGGGGGATCTTCGAGCTGTCTCCGTTCGAGCGCATCGACCCTGTCGGCGTGGGCCGCCTGGTCCGGCTGGCCGTCGCCGAGGGTCGGGCGGCCCAACCGAAACTCACCATCGGGGTCTGCGGCGAACACGGCGGCGACCCGGACTCGATCGCGTTCTTCGCCGACGCCGGCGTGGACTACGTCTCCTGCTCGCCGTACCGGGTGCCGATCGCCCGGTTGGCCGCCGGGCAGGCCGCGGTCGACGCCACCACCGGCACGTCCGACTCCCGCTAGGAGGCAGCGCCATGACCGCGATCCTCAACCCCACCGGCGCCGCACCGCTGAGCCCACCCCCGACCCGGCGGGCGCCCGAGCCGACCGCCGCGCCGGTCACCGTGGGACCGGTGCTGGAACTGCCGGGTACACCGGCGTCCGCGCTGGTGCCGGTGGTCCGCGACGGCCGGGCGATGGGGGCGTACGTCCTCTCCGGCGGGCGGGTCCGGTACCGGCCGGTGACCGACCCGGACCGGCTGCTCGCCGCGGCGACCGGCGCGTTCGCGGTCGCGGTGCTCACCGCCGCCGTCGCCGTGGTCGGTCGGCGCAAGCCGCCGGCGATCGGCGCGGTGACGATGGGGCCGGGCGGCTGGGTCAGCCTGCGCGGCGTCCGCGCGCCGGCGCTGCGCCCGGCGGCACCGCGCCCGTGGTGGGCCCGGGTACTGCGGGCCCGCCGGCTGGTCGTCGAGCGTTGACCAGGAGACGATCCGCCGGTCGGGGACGGCTGGCGGATCGTCTCGTCGACGCCCACCGCGCGACGGGCCGTTGGTCCCGGCCGGCGGCGGACCTGCTCCCCTACCTGCGCCGGTACGACGGGACGACGCTGAGGGTGCAAGCGGAGAAACGACCCAGGAGGTCCCCGATGCGCGCAACAGTCGTCACCGCGTTCGACCGTCCACTGGAGATGTTCGACCTGCCCGTGCCGGAGCCGGGCTCCGGCGAGATGCTGGTCCGGATCGAGGCGAGCGGGCTGTGCCACACCGACATCCACGCCGCCCGCGGTGACTGGCCGGTCCGGCCCAACCCACCGTTCGTGCCCGGGCACGAGGGTGTCGGCATCGTGGAACGGGTCGGTCCTGGCGTGACCGAGCACGCCGTCGGCGACCGGGTGGCCCTGCCCTGGCTCGGTTGGGCCTGCGGCACCTGCTCCTACTGCGTGAGCGGCTGGGAGACCCTCTGCGAGGCGCAGCGCAACACCGGCTACAGCATCGACGGCGCGCACGCGGAGTACGCGGTGGCCGCCGCCCGATACGCGGTGCGCGTACCCGACGGTGTCGACCCGGCCGAGGCAGCGCCGCTGACCTGCGCCGGGGTCACCACGTACAAGGCGGTGAAAATGGCCGGCGTACGCCCCGGCGAGCGGGTGGCGATCTTCGGCATCGGCGGTCTCGGTCACCTCGCCCAGCAGTACGCGCAACTCTTCGGCGGCGAGACCGTCGCTGTCGACGTCACCGCCGAGAAGATCGCCCTGGCGACCGCGCTCGGCGCGACGCACACCGTGAACGCCGCGCAGATCGACCCGGTCGACGCGATCACCCGCCTCGGCGGAGCCGACGTGGCGATCGTTCTCGCCGCGAACCCCACGGTCATCGAACAGGCGCACCGCTGCCTGCGCCGCGGCGGGCGGCTGGTTCTGGTGTCCCTGCCGAAGGAGAACACGTTCGCCCTGCCGGTCTTCGAGACGGTACTCAAGGGAATCACTGTGATCGGCTCGATCGTCGGGACCCGAGCCGACCTCGCCGAGGTGTTCCGGTTGCACGCCGCCGGTCGCACCCGGGTGGCCTACGAGATCCGCAAGCTCGATGACATCAACACCGCTGTCGAGGATGTCCTCGCCGGCCGCGTCACCGCCCGTCTGGTTCTCCAGCCGTGACCGCCGTGACCGTTGCCCACCCGTCACCGACGACCGAGCGGTCAGGAGCAGACATGAACAGCGCCGCACCCCTCGCCCCGTGGCGTGGCTTCACCGACGGGACCTGGCAGCACACCATCGACGTCGCCGACTTCGTCCGGGCCAACCACGAGCCGTACACCGGGGACGCCGCGTTCCTCACCGGGGCCACGTGCCGCACGCTGGAGGTCTGGGGCGCACTCGCGACGCTGTTCGCCGAGGAACGCCGCCGAGGGGTCCTCGACGTGGACACCGCCACCCCGTCCACGATCACCGCCCACGCCCCCGGCTGGATCGACCGGGACAGGGAACTCATCGTCGGCCTCCAGACCGACGCGCCGCTGCGCCGGGCCGTCATGCCGGCCGGCGGGCTGCGGTTGGTGGAGAACGCGCTGCGGGCGTACGGGTACCGGCCCGACCCGACGGTGCACCAGATCTTCACCAGCTACCGCAAGACGCACAACGACGCGGTATTCGACGCGTACCCGGCCGACGTGCTGGCCGCACGGCGCTCGCACATCATCACCGGACTGCCCGACGCCTACGGGCGGGGAAGAATCATCGGCGACTACCGCCGGGTGGCGCTGTACGGCGTGGATCGGCTGGTCGCCGAGCGCAGGACGATCAAACAGGCCCTCGACGACCGGCCGTCGACCGACGACGTGATCCGCGACCGGGAGGAGCTGGCCGAGCAGATCCGGGCCCTGGACGAGCTGAAGCTGATGGCCGCGAGCTACGGGCACGACATCTCCGGGCCGGCCACGACCGGCCGGGAGGCGATCCAGTGGTTGTACTTCGCGTACCTGGCCGCCACCAAGGAACAGAATGGCGCGGCGATGTCGCTCGGACGTACCGCCACGTTTCTCGACGTCTACCTGCGGCGGGACCTCGCCGAGGGGCGGCTGACCGAAATGGAGGCCCAGGAGCTGATCGACGATTTCGTGATCAAGCTGCGGATCATCCGGTTCCTGCGCACCCCTGAGTACGACGAACTCTTCTCCGGCGACCCCACCTGGGTCACCGAGACGCTGGGTGGGATGGGCGCGGACGGCCGCCCGCTGGTCACCCGGACCAGCTTCCGGTACCTGCAGACCCTCTACAACCTGGGGCCGGCGCCCGAACCGAACCTGACCGTGCTGTGGTCGCCGCGGCTGCCCGCCGGGTTCAAACGGTTCTGCGCCCAGGTGTCGCTGGACACCAGCGCCATCCAGTACGAGAACGACGAGCTGATCCGTCCGGCGTACGACGACGACACCGCCATCGCCTGCTGTGTGTCGGCGCTGCGGGTCGGCCGGGACATGCAGTTCTTCGGTGCACGGGCCAACCTGGCCAAGGCGCTGCTCTACGCGATCAACGGCGGTCGGGACGAGGTTACCGGCGAGCAGGTCGCCCCGGCGACGCCACCGGTCGGCGACGAGGTCCTCGACTACGACGCGGTGCTGGCCGCGTACGACCGGACGCTGGACTGGCTCGCCGAGACGTACGTGGACGCGCTGAACGTGATCCACCACCAGCACGACCGGTACGCGTACGAGCGGCTGGAGATGGCGCTGCACGACCACCCGGTTCGCCGGTTCATGGCCACCGGCGTCGCCGGCCTGTCCGTGGCGGTCGACAGCCTCGCCGCGATCCGTTACGGCCAGGTCAAGGTGCTGCGCGACGACACCGGGCTCGCGGTCGACTACCTGCTGGAGGGCGAGCCACCCACGTACGGCAACAACGACGACCGGGCCGACTCCATCGCGGTGTGGCTGACCGAGACGTTCGCGGCGAAGCTGCGCCGGCAGCGCACCTACCGCCACGCCGAGCTGACCATGTCGGTGCTCACCATCACCTCGAACGTGGTGTACGGCCGGCACACCGGCAACACCCCGGACGGCCGACGCGCCGGCGAACCGTTCGCGCCGGGGGCGAACCCGATGAACGGGCGCGACACCCACGGCCTGGTCGCGGCCGCACTGTCGGTGGCGAAACTGCCGTACGACGCCGCCCGCGACGGGATCTCGTTGACCGGCACTGTCACTCCCGACGGGTTGGGACGTACCCGGCAGGAGCGGATCGACAACCTGGCCGGGGTGCTCGACGGGTACACCGACGCCGGTGGGTTCCACCTCAACGTCAACGTCCTGGACCGGGCCACCCTCCTCGACGCGATGGCGCACCCGCAGCGCTACCCGCAGCTGACCGTTCGGGTTTCCGGGTACGCGGTGAACTTCGTCCGGCTCACGCCCGAACAGCAACGCGACGTGGTGTCGCGTACCTTCCACGGGTCGCTGTGACCTCGCGGCCGGCACCGCCGTCCGGGCCACACCGGCCCGGGCGGACCGGCGCGCCGACCCTCGGGAGCGTGCACTCCTGGGACGTTTCGGTAGGTGTGGACGGGCCGGGGGTCCGCTTCGTGGCTTTCCTCGCCGGCTGCCCGCTGCGCTGCCGCTACTGCCACAGCCCGGACACCTGGTACCGGCGCAGCGGCCGGACCCGCACCGTCGACGAGATCATGACCGAGGTCGAGCGGTACCGGCGGTTCATCAGTGTCGCCGGCGGCGGTGTGACCCTCAGTGGTGGCGAGCCGCTGCAGCAACCCCGGTTCACCGGCGAGGTGCTGCGCCGCTGCCACGACCTCGGCCTGCACACCGCGCTGGACACCTCGGGATTCCTCGGGGTACGTGCCAACGACGCCCTGCTCGACGCCACCGACCTGGTGCTGCTGGACGTCAAGTCGTGGAATCCGGCGACGTACCGGCGGGTCACCCGGACCGGGTCGGTCACGCCGACCCTGCGTTTCGCCCGTCGGCTGGCCGAGCGGGGCACGCCCATCTGGATCCGGTTCGTGCTCGTACCGGGCCTGACCGACGCGGTGGAGAACGTCGCAGGCGTTGCGGACTTCGTCGCAGGGCTGGCCACCGTGCAGCGGGTCGAGGTGCTGCCCTTCCACCGGCTCGGCGCGCACAAGTACGCCGACCTGGGCCTCGCGTTCCCACTGGCCGGCACCGAGCCGCCCGACACCGGGTTGCTGGCCAGAGTCCGTGGGCAGTTCGCCGAACGAGGGCTGGCCGTCTACTGAGGCGACGAGGGACGTTCGTCCCGAGCCGCACGGGCGCAACGCCTCTGCCCGGCGCGGTCGCACAGCCGCATGGTGGGACGGGACGGCGTGCGGGCGACGCGCCGCGCAGGACGGGGAGGTCACGGGGTGACGACGACCGGAGGACGAGACGGGACACTGGAGGACCCCGTCGACCTGGCCGTACCGGTCGGGCTCGACGCGGCAGAGGCCGCCGCCCGGCTGCGTGCCAGCGGCCCCAACACGGTCACCCCGCCACCCCGCCAACACCTGGCCGTACGGATCCTGCACCAGCTCACCGACCCGCTGGTGGCACTACTGCTTGCCGCGGCGGCCGTCACCACGGTGCTCGGCGACTACCCGGACACCGCGGTGATCGTCCTGGTCGTGCTGGTGAACACCGTCATCGGGGTGGTGCAGGAGGTACGCGCCGACCGCGCGATCGCGGCTCTGGACCGGCTCGCCGCGCCCGCCGCCCGGGTGGTGCGTGACGGCCGGGAACTGGCGGTGCCCGCCGCCGACCTCGTCCCCGGCGATCTGGTCCGCGTCGAGGCCGGCGACATCGTCCCGGCCGACCTGCTGCTGATCGAGGCGAACCGGCTGCACCTGGACGAGTCCGCGCTGACCGGTGAGTCGGTGACAGCGGGGCGTACCCCCGGCGAGGAGGCGCTGGCCGGGACCGTCGTCACCACCGGACGGGCAGCCGGCACCGTGCTCCGCACCGGAGCAGTGAGCGCCCTGGGCCGGATCAGCGCGCTGATGGCCGGCACCCGTCCCACCACCACACCACTGCAGCGCCGGCTGTCCGCCCTGGGCCGGGTCCTCGGGTTGGTGGCGGTGGCCCTGTCCGGGCTCGTGTTCGCCATCGGCGTCGTCGGTGGCCGGCCGGTGGTGGACATGGCGATCACCGCGGTGAGCCTGGTGGTCGCGGCGGTGCCCGAGTCGCTGCCGGCCGTGGTGACGCTGGCCCTCGCGCTCGGCGCCCGCCGGATGGCCGCCGCGCACGCCATCCCGCGCCAACTGCACGCGGTCGAGACACTCGGCTCGGTGACGGTGATCGCCTCCGACAAGACCGGCACCCTCACCGAGGGGCGGATGGCGGTGCAGCAGGTGGTCATGCCCGACGGTGCCCGATATGGAATCACCGGCACCGGGTACGCCCCGTACGGCACTGTGCATCAGGACGGCGCGGCGGTGGCCGTACCGGAAGAGCTGCGCCGACTGGCGCGTGCCGGGCTGCTCTGCAACGACGCCGCCCTGTCGCCGCCGGACGACGAGCGGCCCGACTGGGCTGCGGTCGGTGACCCCCTGGAAGCGGCGCTCGTCGCCTTCGCGGCCCGGTGCGGCCTCGACCCGCAGACCACCCGCGCCGCCTGGCCCCGGGTCGCCGAGCACCCCTTCGACCAGGCGCAACGCCGGATGATCACGGTGCACCGCTCCTGCGACCAGCGTTACCTGGTGGTCTGCAAGGGTGCACCCGAGAGCATCCTCGGCGCGCCGCTGGTCGACGCGACCGCCGAGGAGATCGACGAACTGACCACCACCGCGCGGCGGCTGGCGGCCGAAGGGTTACGGGTGCTCGCCGTCGCGGCCGCCCTGGTGGACCGGATGCCCAACCTCGCCGCACCCACCGGGCTGCGTCCGGTGGGGCTGGTCGCCGTCGGTGACCCGTTGCGCGTCGGCGCCCCGGAGATCGCCGACAGCTTCGACACCGCCGGCGTACGGCTGCTGCTGATCACCGGAGACCACCCGGCCACGGCCGCGGCGATCGGTGGTCAGCTCGGCCTCTGGCGCGTGGGCGACCCCGTCGCCAGCGGCGACGACGACCAGACGGCGCACCCGGACACCCGGGTCTTCGCCCGGACCCAGCCGGAACAGAAGCTCGACATCATCGCCGGCATGCAGGCCCGTGGCGAGGTGGTGGCGATGACCGGTGACGGGGTGAACGACGGCCCCGCGCTTCGGCGCGCCGACATCGGGGTGGCGATGGGTAGTGGCACCGAGGTCGCCCGGCAGGCCGCTGACCTGGTGCTGGTCGACGACGAACTGTCGACGGTGGCCACTGCGATCGGCGGCCGGATCTACGACAACATCCGTCGGTTCCTGCGGTACGCCCTCGCCGGTGGGGTGGCGGAGATCATGGTGATGCTGACCGGCCCGTTGTTCGGGTTGGCCGTACCGCTGCTGCCCGCCCAGATCCTCTGGGTCAACCTGCTGACCCACGGGGTGCCCGGCGTGGCGCTCGGTGCCGAGCCCGCCGAACCCGGCACCCTGCGCCGCCCACCACGCTCGCCCCAGGAGTCGGTGCTCGGTGGCGGGCTGGGTCGGGACGTCCTGGTCACCGGCGCGCTGATCGCCGCCGTGGTGCTCGGCGCCGGCGTGTTCGCCGCACATCGGGGCCTGCCGTGGCAGTCGGTGGTCTTCGTGGTGCTCGGGCTCGCCCAGCTCGGTGTGGCGCTGGCGGTCCGAGCGCCCCGGCTGCCCGGAGCCCGACACGGCAACCCCGGCCTTCTCGTCGCGGTGGCGGCGTCGGCTCTGCTCCAGGTCGGTGGGGTGCTGCTCGCTCCGCTGCGGGAGTTGCTCGGCACCGACCCGCTGGGGCCGGGCGTGCTGCTGGCCTGCGCGGCGGTCAGCGTCGTTCCCGGTCTGGCGCTGCGGTTGGCCCGTCGCCAGTCATCGCTGGCAGCGCCCTGCCGGGACGCTGACGGGGCGTGACGAGTGACGGGACCAACGGCCCCCGACCCCTTGCCGTACGCCCCTGACCGCCGAGACGTCCTCGCAGGAGGATGAGGACGGATGAAGGAGGACGTGATGACCACGAGATCCGGTGCTCCCATTGTGGTGGCGGTGGACGGCTCGACGTCGGCGTTGGAGGCGGTACGGGTCGCCGCGCGGGAGGCCGTGACGCGGGGCCGGCCGCTGCGGGTGGTGCACGCGTTCATCTGGGCGCTGTACGGCGTGTCGCTGGAGCCGGTGCCCGGCGCTCCCGACGACGCAGGGTTCCGACACCAGGCGGAACAGACGGTCGCCGACGCGATGGCCGAGGCCGGCAAGATCGCGCCGGACCTCACCGTCACCGGCTCGGTCATCGACGGTTCGCCCACGCCGGTGCTGTTGGCCGAGGCCCGGGACGCGGCGCTGGTGGTGCTCGGCAGCCGGGGCCTGGGCGGCTTCGGCGGACTGCTGGTCGGCTCGGTGGCGGTGCAGGTCTCCGCCCACGCCGACTGCCCGGTACTCGTCGTCAAGGGCACGGCCCGCGCCGACGGACCGGTCCTGGTCGGCGTCGACGGCTCGGCCCTGTCCACCGAAGCGCTGGGTGTCGCCTTCGAGGAAGCCGCACTGCGGGACACCGGCCTGGTGGTGGTGCACGCCTGGAACATCCCGGTCCCGCCGAGCGCCCTCCTGCCGGTGGCCGACAGTTTCGAAGCGCTCGCCGGCGAGGAGGAGCGGGTGCTGGCAGAGGCGCTCGCTGGTTGGTCCGAGAGGTACCCGGACGTGCCGGTACGGCGCCACATCGCGTACGGCGCGCCGGCGCGGATCCTGGTGGAGGAGTCGTCCCGCGCGCAGCTGACAGTGGTCGGGGCGCGCGGCCGGGGCGTGTTCACCGGCATGCTGCTCGGCTCGGTGAGCCACGCGGTGCTGCACCACTCCCACAGCCCGCTGATGATCGTCCGGCACCGCCGGGACGCCTGAACGCCGTACCCCGTCCGTGCCGGCCGCCTCCCGGCCGGCGCGTTCGGCGGCGCGGCGCGGGTGCACGGTCGACAATGACCTGACCGACCCAGGGAGCGCCAATGAACCGACCCGTCGTGGTGGGCGTGGACGGATCGCCGTCCAGCCTCGTCGCCGCCGAGCACGCGGCCCACGCCGCGCAGCTCCGGTCCCGACCGCTGCACCTGGTGCACGGCTTCCTGCACCCGCTCGGCTACGGCGTGCCGCTCAACCCGTACGACCTCGGGGTGCCGGCCCCCTCCGAGGACGCGCAGAAGATGTTGGAGCGTACGGCGGCCGAGCTGGCCGACAGGTGGCCCGGCCTGGTCGTCGAGGTGCGTCAGGTCGCCGGCGGACCCGGCATCACCATGATCGAGGAGTCCCGCCGGGCCGACCTCGTCGTGGTGGGCAGTCGAGGGCTGGGCGGGTTCGCCGGGCTGCTGCTCGGCTCGGTCGGCTCTCAGGTCGCCGCGCACGCGCACTGCCCGGTGCTGGTGGTCCGCCCGGACGAACAGCCGATCCCGGTGGACGCCCCGGTGCTCGTCGGCGTCGACGGTTCCGAGTCGTCACGCCTCGCCGCGGGCTACGCGGCCGACGAGGCGGCACTACGCGACGTGCCGGTGGTGCTGGTGCACGTCGGCCCGCCCGACGAGGGCCGGACGGGGCCGGAGGAGATCGAGGAGTCGCAGGCCGCCTACCAGGCCGACGCGGTGCGGCTGCTCGCCGACGCCTCCGCCGCGGTCCGTGCCGAACATCCCGACCTGGTGGTGCGGGAGCATCCCGTCCGGGCCGCCGGGGCGGCCCAGGGGCTCATCGAGGCCAGCGGCACCGCGTCGCTGCTGGTCGTGGGCACCCGGGGCCGGGCCGGGTTCACCGGCATGCTGCTTGGCTCGGTCAGCCAGGCGGCGATCCAGCACGCGCACTGCCCGGTGCTGGTCGCCCACCCGTACCCGGTCAGCTGACCGGCGCGCCGTCCCCTCGGCCGAGCATCTGGAGGAAATCGGTGGTGAGGGCGAACGGGTCGGCCGGCCCGCCGGCCGGCGGTCGACGCTCGACCTGGTCGGCCAACTCCCCGGCGGCACGCCGGATCCGACCGCGCAACGCGCCGTCGGCGGTGCCGTCCGCCCAGTCCTCCGGGGCGGCGAAGACCGCGGTCGGGACCACCACCGACCGCAGGTACGCGAACATCGGGCGGACGGCGTGCTCCAGGGCCAGCGAGTGCCGGGCGGTGCCGCCGGTCGCCCCGATCAGCACCGGCCGGTCGACGAGCGACTCGGAGTCCAACACGTCGAAGAAGGACTTGAAGAGCCCGTTGTAGGAGGCGCTGAAGATCGGCGTGACGGCGATGAGGCCGTCCGCTCCGGTCACCCTGTCGACGACCTCGCGCAGCGCCGCCGGCGCGAACCCGGTGAGCATGTTGTTCACCACGTCGTGGGCGTACTCCCGCAGGTCGACGACGTGCAGCTCCACCTCGGCGCCGCGCCGGACCAACTCGTCGCGGGTGGCCGCGGCGAGCTGGTCGGCGAGCAGCCGGGTCGACGAGGGCTGGCTCAGCCCCGCCGAGACCACGGCCAGGTTGCGGCGGGTCATCGGGTCGCCTCCTCCGGGGCCTTGCCCGTGACGTCGTCGACGGCGTGCACGGTGCTGTCCTTGGCACCACCGGCGGCGGCGACCAGCGAGGCGTGGGTGGGCGCCTCCGGCACGTGCGCCGGGCGTCTCGCGGCGAACTCCTTGCGCAGCACCGGCACGACCTCCTCGCCGAGCAGGTCGAGCTGCTCCAGCACCGTCTTCAGGGGGAGGCCCGCGTGGTCCATCAGGAACAGCTGCCGCTGGTAGTCACCGACGTACTCCCGGAAACCCAGGGTGCGGTCGATGACCTGCTGCGGGCTGCCCACCGTCAGCGGCGTCTCCCGGGTGAACTCCTCCAACGACGGCCCGTGCCCGTAGACCGGGGCGTTGTCGAAGTACGGGCGGAACTCCCGGACGGCGTCCTGCGACTTGCGGCGCATGAACACCTGCCCGCCGAGGCCGACGATGGCCTGGTCGGCGGTGCCGTGGCCGTAGTGCGCGTAGCGCTGGCGGTAGAGGCCGACCATCCGCTGGGTGTGCTCCTTGGGCCAGAAGATGTGGTTGGCGAAGAAGCCGTCGCCGTAGTACGCCGCCTGCTCAGCGATCTCCGGGCTGCGGATCGAGCCGTGCCAGACGAACGGGGGCACCCCGTCGAGCGGGCGCGGCGTCGAGGTGAACGACTGCAACGGCGTGCGGTACTTGCCCTTCCAGTCGACCACGTCCTCGCGCCACAGCCGGTGCAGCAGGTCGTAGTTCTCGATGGCGAGGGGGATGCCGGCGCGGATGTCCTTGCCGAACCACGGGTAGACCGGGCCGGTGTTGCCGCGGCCCATCATGAGATCCACCCGACCGCCGGACAGGTGCTGGAGCATCGCGTAGTCCTCGGCGATCTTCACCGGGTCGTTGGTGGTGATCAGCGTGGTCGCGGTGGAGAGCAGCAGACGCTCGGTCCGTGCGGCGATGTAACCCATCATGGTGGTCGGGGACGACGGCACGAACGGCGGGTTGTGGTGCTCGCCGGTGGCGAAGACGTCCAGGCCGACCTCCTCGGCCTTGAGCGCGATGGCGACCATCGCCTTGATCCGCTCATGCTCGGTCGGCTCCCGACCGGTGGTCGGGTCGACCGTGACGTCGCCGACGGTGAAGACTCCGAACTGCATGACCAGCTCCTTGCGTGGTGAACCGGGTCATTCGTTGTGCCCGGACGCAGCTGTCAACTTATTTGACGAGTCAACTATTCCGTCAGCGGGTCGATCCGATGTGGCGCCGGTCACCTCCAGAGACGGATCCCGGTCGGCCGGGGGCCTCGCTCAGCCGCCCGCGACCGATGGCAACACCTGCACCTCGGCGTCGTCGCCGACCGGCGTGGCGAGACCACCGGAGTGCCGGCAGTCTTCCCCGTCGACGAAGACGTTGACGTAACGGCGCAGCTCACCCCGCTCGTCACGGATCCGCCGGGACAGCCGCGGATGGTGGGCGGCCAGCTCGTCGAGGACCGCCCGGAGGGTCCCGGTGGCGGCGACGCTCAGCCGACTGGCACCGCCGGCCTCACCCCGCAGCGGACCGGGCAGCAGCACGGTGACCACGTCACACCGTCGCAGCGCGGACGCAGAGCACATCCGGCAGGTGCGTGGCCAGCGTCGACCAGGAGTCACCCTCGTCGCGGCTGGCGAAGACCGAGCCGGACCGGGTGCCGAAGTAGACCCCACCGGGGGTGGAGTCGTCGGCGCACATCGCGTCCCGCAGCACCGCCGGGTAGAACGGCCCCTCCGGCAGCCCCACCGACAGCGGCTCCCACTTGCCGCCCGCGTCGGCGGAACGGAACACCCGGCAGCGGTGATCGGTCGGGAACCGCTCGCTGTCGGCCACCAACGGGAAGGTCCACACCATGCCGCCGCGCCCGGGGTGGGCCACCATCGGAAAGCCGAAGTCGCTGGGCAGCCCGTCGGCGATCGAGGACCACGTGCGGCCGTCGTCGTCGGAGCGGTAGACGCCGTGGTGGTTCTGCGCGTACAACCGCTCGGGGTTGCCCGCGTCCCGGGCGACCTTGTGCACGCACTGGCCGAACTCCGGCCACTCGTCGGGCATGAAGTACGCGCGGATGCCGGTGTTGCCCGGGGCCCAACTGGCCCCCGCGTCCTCCGAGCGGTAGACCCCGCCGGTGGACATGGCGACCAGCAGCCGGGCCGGGTCACGCGGGTGCGGCAGCACGGTGTGCACAGCCTGACCGCCGAAGCCGGCCTCCCACTGCGGGCGGTGCGGGTGGTCCCAGAGGGACCGGACCAGCTCGAAGCTGCGACCACCATCGGTGGACTTGAACAGGGCGGACGGCTCGGTGCCGGCCCAGACCACGTCCGGCTCGTCAGGGCCCGCCGGCATCAGCTGCCAGACCCGACCGAGGGAGACGCCCGTGTCGCTCGGGAACGCGACCGGCGCCTGGTCGGGCTCGTCCCAGGAAGCGCCGAGGTCGTCGCTGGTGGCGACGCTGGGCCCGAAGTGTGAGCTGGTCACCCCGGCGAGCAACCGGGGGGTGGAGCGACGGGTGTCGACAGCGACCGCGTAGACACCCGTCATCGGAAAGTGCGGGCCGGTGATCTCCCAACTGCGCCGGTCGTCGCCACTGGTGGCGAGGAACAACCCCTTGGCCGTGCCGATCGCGAGCAGTGTTGTCATCACGTCCTCCGAACCGTCGGTGAGCAGGTCCGGTGATTATGGCCACACCCCCCGACACGTTCGCCGGACACACGCCGGAGCCGCCAGAGCCACCGGGTGGGTGCGGCGCCGACGGATTGTCAGTGTTGGACGAGACCGACGACCGGGACGGGGTCGACGTGGCCCGTCGAAGGAAGCGTCCGCGCCAGGGCGAGGCCGATGTCGACCACCGCCGATCGGCGGAGGCGTGCCACGTCCGGCAGCGGAGTCCAGACCGACTCGGCTGTTTGGCCGTTCGGCTCGGGCCGCAGCGTGCCGCCGACGACGCGGACCCGGTAGAAGATGCCGACATTCTGGTGCTCGATCCGCATCCACGCGTCGGCAGCGGGAATCACCCGCGAATCCACGCCCAACAGTCGCTCGACCACCGCCTCGTAACCGGTCTCCTCGGCGACCTCTCGGATCACCGCGTCGAACGGGTCCTCCGCGTGCTCGACCTTGCCGCCGGGCAGGGTCCAGTGCCTCTCGCCGGTCGGTTTCACGTAGTGCGCGAGCAGCACCCGCTCGTCCCTGATGCACACGGCGTACGCCGCCAGCCGGAAACTCAACCCGCACCTCCCGGACGGAACCTATCCCGGTGATCGTGGAGACAGTGTCCGAACTTCGCTCGATCGGGGCTATCCCTTCGCCGTCCTCGCGGTCCGACGACGGGGCGCGTGCCGTCGGTAGCTGCTCACCGTGGGGTCACCGGTGATCCAGAAGCGCCACGGAACGTCGTGCGCGGCGGCCACTCCGACTCGCGGCCCGGCTGAAATGGCCGAACTCTCGACCGGCCGGGACGGCGGCGTCAACAGCAGCGGCCCCTCACCGTCGAGCAGGGACGTGCCGTTGGCCGACGCGGTGATCCCGAGCGCGACCACCAGCCGCGCAGGCCCGCGGGCGAGGTCACGATCGGGCACCTGATCCCCCCGACGCTTCCGGGCGAGGTCCAGGCCGTCGACGACCTCGCCGGCGCGCAGCAGGACGGCCGCCGCCTCCCCCTCGGGACCGCACACGATGTTCAGACACCAGTGCATGCCGAACACGAAGTAGGTGTAGGCGTATCCGGCCGGGCCGAACATGACAGCGGTACGCGGGGTCGGGCCGCGATGGGCGTGCGACGCCGGGTCCTCCCCCGTGCCCGCGTACGCCTCGACCTCGGTGAGCCTGATCCGGACCCCACCGGCCGTGATCTCCCAGCCGAGCAGCGACTGCGCCGTCTCGGCTATCTGGGCGGCGGGGGCGTGCAGTCGGGAGTAGTCCACCGGTCCAGCAAACTCCGGGCGACGGAGATCGGCAAACCCACCTCCCCAATGGTTAAACAATATGTTGACAACAGCGCGTTGATGATATGTGCTCGGGACATGACGACAGGCGATCCGTTCACCGCGCCCCACCCGGCCCACGCCCGCGCCCACCGCACCCACGAGGCGCTGCGGCGGATCAGTGAGCGGCACGCCGGCACCGAAGCCCAACGCGGACGCTGGGCCCACCCGTACGTGCTGGACCCCTGGGAGGCGGTGGCCCTGATCACCGCGCTCGCCGCCGGTGGGGCCGAGCGCGAGCCCACCGAGGAACCGGTCGACACCGCCGACCTCACCGCCGCGCTGACCCTGCTGCCGCACGTGCGCGCCGAACTGGACGCCCTGGAGGCCGGGTTGCTGACGCTGGCCCGCGATCGGGGATTGACCTGGCAGGCGATCGCGTACGGGCTGGGCCTGGGCAGCGCGCAGGCGGCCCGGCAGCGCTACGAGCGGGTCGCCGCCCGCTCCGCCGAGCCGGCCGCCGAGCCGAGCGAGCCCGTCCACTGACCGCACGGCACGGCACGGCCCTGGCGGATCGGGCGCGCCAGATCGGCGATGTGGGGGTCTCTGGGCGGAGTGAGGGCACCATTTCGCCGACCTGGAGTCGATCAAGCGGGCTGCGGCGCTCCGGCCGACGGGGCGGCGGCACGTCGCGTGCCGACCGGCGGCCGGGCGGGCAGACTGGGCCAACGACGAGGAGGTCCCCCATGGAGCGCGCGGACATGCTGGCGTACTGCCTGGCCAAGCCGGGAGCGTGGCTGGACCGGCCGTGGGAGGGCGACGAGGTGGTGAAGGTCGGCAGCCGGATCTTCGCATTCCTCGGCGACGGCGCGGGTGAGCCGACGGTCGGAGTCAAGTGCGGGCCGACCCGCGAGGTGGCCGACGAGTGGCTGCACCGGCACCCGGACGACGCCAGGGTGATGGCCTACATCGGCCGGTCCGGGTGGAACACGCTGCGCCTCGCCGGCGGGATCGACGCCGACGAGCTGACCGAGGCGGTCGACGGGTCGTACGACATGGTGGTCGCCAAACTCCCGAAGCGGGAACGACCGACGGCCTGAACCGACCGCGGCGCCGACGGAACCCGCCGACGCCGCGGCGAGGTCAGCGCGGTACGACCGACTCGGTGGCCCACTCCCGCCAGCCGGCCAGCCGGTCGGCGGCGGAGGCGAGCTGGTCGGCGACCGGGCCGGGACCGGTCGAGCCGGGAGTGGTGCGGGCCGCCAGGGCCGAACGGACCGAGAGCACGTCGCGCACCGACGGGTCGAGGTGCCCGCTGATCGCGGCCAGGTCCTCGTCCGAGACGTCCTCCAGCTCGCACTCGCGGGCTGCGCAGAGCGCCACCAACCGGCCGGTGATCTCGTGTGCGTCGCGGAACGGCACGTTGCGCCGGACCAGCCAGTCGGCGACCTCGGTGGCCAGGGAGAACCCGACCGGCGCGGCGGCGACGAGACGGTCCACCCGGACCGACATCGTGGAGATCATTCCCGCCAGGGCCGGCAGCAGCAGCTCAAGGGTGTCGACGGCGTCGAAGGCCGGCTCCTTGTCCTCCTGCATGTCCCGGTCGTAGGTCATCGGCAGGCCCTTGAGCATGGTCAGGACGGTCACCAGCCCACCGACCAGCCGCCCGGACTTGCCGCGCGCCAGCTCCGCGATGTCCGCGTTCTTCTTCTGCGGCATGATCGACGAGCCGGTGGCGAACGAGTCGTCCAGCTCCACCCAGCCGAACTCGTGCGACGTCCAGAGCACCACCTCCTCGCCGAGGCGGGACAGGTGCACCCCGATCATGGCGGTGGTGAAGAGGAACTCGGCGACGAAGTCCCGGTCGGCGACCGCGTCCATCGAGTTCGCGAACGACGTACGGAAACCCAGCTCCTTGGCCACGGCCACCGGGTCCAGGGGCAGCCCGGAACCGGCGAGGGCACCCGCACCGAGCGGGCTGACGGCCGCCCGGTGGTCCCAGTCGCGCAGCCGCTCCAGGTCCCGCAGCAACGGCTGCACGTGGGCCAGCAACCAGTGCCCGAAGGTGACCGGCTGGGCGTGCTGGAGGTGGGTCATGCCGGGCGCGGCGGTGTCGATGTGCCGTTCGGCCTGCTCGACCAACGCCTCGGCCAGCTCGACGAGGCGGCTGGCCACACCCCGGGCATGGTCACGCAGGTAGAGCCGCAGGTCGGTGGCGACCTGGTCGTTGCGGGACCGGCCGGCGCGCAGCTTGCCGCCGAGGCTGCCGAGGCGCTCCAGCAGACCGCGCTCCAACGCGGTGTGCACGTCCTCGTCGTCGATGGTGGGGCGGAACGCCCCGGAGGCGCAGGCGGCCTCCAGGTCGTCCAACGCGGCCAGGATCCGACCCAGCTCCTCCGGGTCGAGCAGACCGGCGCCGGCGAGAACCCGGGCGTGCGCCCGGGAACCGGCGATGTCGTACGGGGCCAGGCGCCAGTCGAACTGCACGCTCACCGACAGTCGGGCGAGCGCCTCGGCGGGACCGCCGGCGAACCGGCCACCCCACAGGCTCGTCCGGTTGGTGGCTGCGCTGTTCTCGGTCAGGCTCTTGTCGTCCACGTCGCCCATCATTTCTCGGCTTGCCTTCCGGTCGCGACTGCGGGGGCTACTCGCTGCGCTCGCTCACCGCTCGCGCTCGCACCTGTCACCGCGCGCCACCGCCCAGCCGGGCGTCCCGTGCGGCGGCCATCCGACTCGGCAGCCCCCACAACTGCACGAAGCCCCTGGCCAGGGACTGGTCGAAGGTGTCGCCGGTGTCGTAGGTGGCCATCTGGAAGTCGTAGAGGCTCGCCTCGGAGCGCCGGCCGGTGACGGTGGCCCGGCCACCGTGCAGGGTCATCCGCACCTCACCGCTCACGTGTCGCTGCGCGTCGTCGATGAACGCGTCCAACGACTCCTTCAACGGTGAGAACCACAGACCGTCGTAGACGAGCTCGCCCCAGCGCTGGTCGACGCTCTTCTTGAACCGGGCCAGGTCCCGCTCCACCGTCACCGCCTCCAACTCCTGGTGGGCGGTGATCAACGCGATCGCGCCGGGCGCCTCGTACACCTCGCGGCTCTTGATGCCCACGAGGCGGTCCTCGACCATGTCGAGCCGGCCGACGCCGTGGTCGCCGGCACGCCGGTTGAGCTCCAGGATCGCCTGGTACGGGGTGACCGTCTCACCGTCGATCGCCACCGGCACGCCGGCGTCGAAGGTGATCACGACCTCGTCGGCGTCGCGCTCCTGCGCCGGGTCGGCAGTGTACGAGTAGAGGTCCTCCACCGGGGCGTTCCAGATGTCCTCCAGGAACCCGGTCTCCACCGCGCGTCCCCACAGGTTCTGGTCGATCGAGTACGGGGACCGGGCCGACACGTCGATCGGCAGCCCCTTCTCCTCGGCGAAGGCGATGGCCTTGTCCCGGGTCCACGCGAAGTCCCGGGCCGGCGCGATGATCCGCAGGTCGGGGGCGAGCGCGTTCAGGCCCACCTCGAAGCGGACCTGGTCGTTGCCCTTGCCGGTGCAGCCGTGCGACACGATCGTGCCGCCGTGCGCACGCGCCGCCGCCACCAGGTGCTTGACGATCAGCGGCCGGGACAGCGCCGAGACGAGGGGGTAGCGGTCCATGTAGAGGGCGTTGGCCCGGATCGCCGGCAGGCAGTAGTCGGCGGCGAACTCGTCCCGCGCGTCGACCACCTCCGCCTCGACGGCGCCACAGTCCAGCGCACGCTGCCGGATCGCGCCCAGGTCCTCCCCGCCCTGACCGACGTCGACGGCGACTGCGATCACCTCGGCACCGGTCTGCTCGGCCAGGTACGGAATGGCGACGGACGTGTCCAACCCTCCGGAGTACGCGAGGACGACCCGCTCGCTCATGACGAGGTGGTCCCTTCGACGCTGTCGTCCCGTCGGGCCCAGCCGGCGAGCTTCTCACCGAGCGCCGCCCCACCGACGGCCTCGCGGGCCACGACGAGGATGGTGTCGTCGCCGGCGATGGTGCCGACGATCTCCGGCAGGCCCGCCCGGTCCAACGCGCTGGCCAGGTACTGGGCTGCGCCCGGCGGGGTACGCAGCACGGCGATGTTGCCGCTGGAGTCGACCCCGTTGAGCAGCTCGTGCAGCAGCCGCATCAGCCGGGCCGGCGCGGCCTCGGCGTCGCGCAGCGGCCGTTTGCCGTCCTCGGGGATCAGGTAGACGGCCGGACCGTCGCCGCCGCGCACCTTGACCGCACCCAACTCTTCGAGGTCCCGCGAGAGGGTGGCCTGGGTGACACCGACACCGTCGGCGGCGAGCAGGTCGGCCAGCTCGGTCTGGGACCGGATGGCCTTGTCGCGGATCAGCTCCACGATGCGGGCGTGTCGGGCCGCGCGGGTCAACGGGGCGGTCATCGGGACTCCCCCATCGGGGTTTCCAGCAGGAACGTCAGCAGTGCCTTCTGCGCGTGCAGCCGGTTCTCCGCCTGGTCGAAGACCGCGCTCTGCGGGCCGTCGAGCACCTCGTCGGTGATCTCCTCGCCGCGGTGCGCGGGCAGGCAGTGCAGCACTATCGCGTCCGGTGCGGCCTGGCCGAGCAGCTCCTTGTTGACCTGGTACGGCAGGAACGGTGTGATCCGATCCAGCCCGTCGGACTCCTGACCCATCGAGGTCCAGGTGTCGGTGGCGAGCACGTCGGCGTCGCGTACCGCCTGGGCCGGGTCGGTCAGCACCCGCACCGACCCACCGGTCTCGGCGGCGATCGCCGCTGCCCGGTCCACCACGGCCGGGTCGGGCGTGAACCCGTCGGGCCCGGCGACCCGGACGTGCATGCCGGCCGTCGCCCCGGCCAGCAGGTACGACTGCGCCATGTTGTTGGCGCTGTCCCCCACGTACGCCAGGGTGCGCCCGGCCGTGCCGCCGCACCTCTCCCGCACGGTCAGCAGGTCGGCCAGCAGCTGGCACGGGTGGAAGCCGTCGGTGAGCGCGTTGACCACCGGCACGCTGGCCCCCGCCGCCACCTCGGCGATCCGGTCGTCGCCGTGGGTACGCAGCACGATGGCCGCGACGTAGCGGGACAGCACACGCCCCGCGTCGGCCAGGGACTCACCCCGGCCGAAGTGGGTGACCTGCGTGTCCACGACGAGGGGGTGCCCACCCAGCTCGGCGATCCCGGCGTCGAACGAGATCCGGGTCCGCAGGCTCTGCTTGTCGAAGAGCACCGCCACCGAGCGGGGACCGACCAACGGTCGGTGACCGAACCGGTCCGCCTTCATCCGCTCGGCGAGGTCGAGGACCGCTGACTGCTCGGCGGGCGAGAGGTCGTCGTCGCGCAGGAAGTGCCGGGTCATCGAGTCGTCTCCGTGGTGGTCGTGGGTGTCGGCGTCGAGATCTTGGAAGATTTCGGCCCCTGGAGGGGCGCTTTCCCTCCAAGATCTGCGTCGGTTCCGGCGGCGGCCGGGGCCGTCACGTCCAGAGCGGTGGGCAGCGCGGCGAGGAAGGCGTCGGCCTGGGCGGCGGTGAGGATCAGCGGTGGG
Source organism: Micromonospora sp. WMMD967 (assembly GCF_029626165.1). NCBI lineage: Bacteria > Bacillati > Actinomycetota > Actinomycetes > Micromonosporales > Micromonosporaceae > Micromonospora > Micromonospora sp. WMMD967. Next base: position 3,619,179 of record NZ_JARUBK010000001.1, on the reverse strand, counting down.
GCCAGCCGGATCACACCCGGCTGCACCGGGTTGACCAGGAAGCCGGCCTCACGCAGGGCGTCGGCGAGGACCGACGCCACCGGCGCGGTGAGCACCACGCCGAGCAGCAGCCCCGCGCCGCGTACGCCGGCGATCAGGGGGTGGCCCAGCGCCTCGATGCCCCGGCGCAGCCGCTCACCGACCCGCTTGACGTTGTCGAGCAGCCCTTCGTTGGCGATGGTCGCCACCACGGCGAGCGCCGCCGCGCAGCTGACCGGGTTGCCGCCGAACGTGGTGCCGTGCGAGCCGGGGGTGAGCAGGTCGGCCGCCGGGCCGAAGGCCAGCGTGGCGCCGATGGGCAACCCACCGCCCAGACCCTTCGCCAGGGTGACGACGTCCGGCTCCACACCCTCGGCCTGGTGCGCGAACCAGTGCCCGGTCCGACCGATGCCGGTCTGCACCTCGTCGAGGACCAGCAACGCCCCGTGCCGGGCGGTGATCCGCCGGGCCGCCGCGAGATAACCGGCCGGCGGGACGACCACACCGTTCTCACCCTGGATCGGCTCCACGATCAGCATCGCGGTGGCGTCGGAGACCGCTTCCTCCAGAGCAGCCACGTCGCCGTAGTCGACGTGGGTCACCTCACCGGGCAGCGGCCGGAACGGATCGGCCTTGGCCGGCTGACCGGTCAACGCGAGCGCACCCATGGTGCGGCCGTGGAAGCCACCCCTGGTGGCGACCACGTGCGTACGGCCGGTGCGCCGGGAGAGCTTGAACGCCGCCTCGTTGGCCTCCGCGCCAGAGTTGGCGAAGAAGACCCGGCCGGGCCGGCCGGCGAGCGCCAACAACAACTCGGCCAGGGCCACCGGCGGCTCGGCGACGTAGAGGTTGGAGACATGCCCGAGGGTCGCGACCTGCTTCGACACCGCCGCCACCACGGCCGGGTGAGCGTGCCCGAGGGCGTTCACCGCGATGCCGCCGACCAGGTCCAGATATTCCCGGCCGGTGTCGTCGACCACGACGGCACCGGCGCCGGAGACCAGCGCCAGCGGCGGCGTGCCGTAGTTGTCCATCATGGACTGCTTCCAGCGCTGCCCCAACGTGCTCACGGCGCGACCATCCCGTCTCCCGGCACCACCATCGTTCCGAACCCTTCCGAGGTGAACACCTCCAGCAACGTGGAGTGCGCCACCCGACCGTCGACGACGTGCGCGGCCGGCACTCCCCCGCGTACCGCCCGCAGGCAGGCCTCCATCTTCGGCACCATCCCCGACTCCAGGCTGGGCAGCAGCTTGGCCAGGTCGTCCGCGCTGATCTCGGAGACCAGGCTGCTGGTGTCCGGCCAGTCGGCGTACAGGCCGGCGACGTCGGTGAGCACGACCAGCTTGCGAGCCTGCAACGCGATCGCCAGCGCGGCGGCGGCGGTGTCCGCGTTGAGGTTGTGCAGCACCCCGTCGACGTCCGGCGCCACCGTGGAGATCACCGGGATCCGACCGGCCTCGATCAGGTCGGTCACCGCGGACACGTCGACCGACTCGACGTCCCCGACCTGACCGACGTCGACCGGCAACCCGTCCACGTACGCCGGGCGACGCACCGCGGTGAACAGCCGGGCATCCTCACCGGACAGACCGACGGCGTACGGGCCGTGCGAGTTGATCAGACCGACGAGCTCGCGGCCCACCTGCCCGACCAGCACCATCCGGACCACGTCCATCGCCTCGGCGGTCGTCACCCGCAGGCCACCCCGGAACTCACTGGCGATGCCCAGCCGGCCCAGCATGGCGGAGATCTGCGGGCCCCCGCCGTGCACCACCACCGGCTTCAGGCCGGCGTAGCGCAGAAAGACCATGTCGGCCGCGAACGCCCGCTGCAACTCGGGATCGGTCATCGCGTTGCCGCCGTACTTGACCACGACAGTGGAACCGGAGAAACGCGCCAACCAGGGCAACGCCTCGATCAGCGTCTCCGCCTTGACCTGGGCGCGAGCGAGATCGGTGCTGAGGCTCATGTCGAGTACGCCGAGTTCTCGTGCACGTACGCGTGGGACAGATCGTTGGTCCAGATCGTCGCCGCCGACGTACCCGCGTGCAGGTCGATGCGGATGGTCACGCCCCGCCCGGTCAGGTCGACCTTCGAGCGGTCCTCGGCACCGGCGCCACGGCGGCACACCCACACCCCGTTGACCGCCACGTCCACCTCGTCCGGGTCGAACGCGGCAGCGGTCGTGCCGACGGCGGCGAGGATCCGGCCCCAGTTGGGGTCGTTGCCGAACAGCGCGGTCTTGACCAGGTTGTTGCGTGCCACCGTACGGCCCACCTCGACGGCGTCGTCCTCGTCGGCGGCGTTCACCACCTCAATGGCGACCTCCTTGGTCGCGCCCTCGGCGTCGGACACCAACTGCTGGGCCAGGTCGTGACAGGCCGCGGTGACCGCGGCGGTCAGCTCCGCAGCCGTCGGCTCGATGCCGCTCGCGCCGCTGGCCAACAGCAACACCGTGTCGTTGGTGGACATGCAGCCGTCGGAGTCGACCCGGTCGAAGGTGACCCGGGTCGCCCCGCGCAGCGCCTCGTCCAACACCGCCGGCCCGGCCACCGCGTCGGTGGTGAGCACGCACAGCATGGTCGCCATCCCCGGAGCGAGCATCCCGGAGCCCTTGGCCATGCCGCCGACCGTCCAACCGCTGCCCCGGGCCACAGTCGTCTTCGGCCGGGTGTCAGTGGTCATGATGGCCTCGGCGGCGGCCGCCCCACCGTCGCGGGACAAGCTCTTGATCGCCGACCGGACACCGGGCAGCAGCTTCGGCATCGGCAGCCGCTCACCGATCAGGCCCGTCGAGCAAACCGCGACCTCACCGGCGCCGAGGATCAGCCGCGGGCTCACCGAGGTCAGCGCGGCGGCGGTGTGCTCGGCGGTGGCGTGGGTGTCCTGGAAACCGCCCGGGCCGGTGCAGGCGTTGGCGCCGCCGGAGTTGAGCACCACCGCGCGGACCACACCACCCTGCACGACCTGCTGGCTCCAGAGCACCGGCGCGGCCTTGACCCGGTTGGTGGTGAAGACACCGGCGACACCGGCGTCCGGGCCGTCGTTGACCACCAGCGCGACGTCCGCGCCGCCGCTGGACTTGAGTCCGGCGGCCACGCCGGCCGCCCGGAACCCCCGGGGGATGGTGACACTCACGGCGCCTGCCTTTCGTTCGCGACTGCGGGGCTCCGCTGCGCTGCACTCCTCGCGCTCACGGTGCTGGGCCTTTCGTTCGCGACTGCGGGGCTCCGCTGCGCTGCACTCCTCGCGCTCACGGGGTGACCCCCCAGATGGACAGGCCCGTCGTCTCCGGCAGGCCGAGCATGAGGTTGGCGTTCTGCACGGCCTGACCCGCGGCGCCCTTGCCCAGGTTGTCGAGCGCGCTGAGCACGATCAGCCGACCCGAGTCGACGTCGACCGTGGCCTGCAGGTGACAGGAGTTGGAGCCCAGCGTGGCGGCCGTGTGCGGCCACCGCCCCTCCGGCAGCACGTGCACGAACGGCGCGTCAGCGTACGCCCGCGTCAGCACCTCCTGCGGGTCGACGCCGCGCGCCGGCACCGCCGTGACGGTGGCCAGGATGCCGCGCGGCATCGGCGCCAGGACCGGGGTGAACGACAGGCCGGTCGCGCCGGTGGCCTGCTTGATCTCCGGTACGTGCTGGTGGGTGCCGACCCGGTAGGGCGACAGGTCGCCCATGACCTCGCTGGCCAACAGGTGCGCCTTGGCCGCGCGGCCGGCCCCGGAGGTGCCGGAGGCGGCGACCACCACCACGTCGGCCGGGTCGGCAGCGCCGTCGGCGATCAGCGGCGCGAGCGCCAGGGTGATCGCGGCGGCGTAGCAGCCGGTGTTGGCCACCCGGGTCGAGCCGGCGATCAGCTCCCGCTGACCGGGCAGCTCGGGCAGGCCGTAGGTCCACTGCCCGGCGTGGGTGCCGCCGTAGTACTGCGCCCAGGCGTACGGGTCGGCCAGCCGGTGGTCGGCACCGAGGTCGACGACGCGCACCTCCGCCGGCAACTGCGCGGCGAGGGCCGCCGACTCACCGTGCGGCAGGGCCAGGAAGACCAGGTCGGCGTCGGCCAGCGTGGCGGGGTCGGTCGCGCCGAGCACCAGGTCGAGACCGGTGAGCTGGGGGTGCACAGCGTCGACGCGGTGCCCGGCCTGGCTGTGTGCGGTGGCGGCGACCAGGTCGAACTCCGGGTGCCCGGCGATCAGACGCAGCAGCTCACCCCCGGCGTAGCCGCTCGCACCGGCAACCGCGACTCGGATCCCCATACTCACCTCCGCATGACTATGCAGAGAAGATTAACAAGGACGACTCACGAGTGCAAGTTCATGCAGCCTACTGCATGCTAATGAATAGATCGACTGCATGGCGGGCTGCCTGGCCATCCGGGCCGACGTCGCGGACGGTGTGCCGGAACGGCGACGCCCGTAGCTGGCCCGATCAAGGCGGGTGCCGCGCCGCCGGGCTTGAAGTCGATGTACGACCGGGTGCGGGACCTGAGCACACAGGCCAGCGGGCCGGTGCCCGTCGCCGCCCGGACCGTTGCGGTGATCGCGGCGCCCGCCCTGAACCGGGCGTCGACGCCTCGCTCGCCCAGACCTCGGATGTGAGCGAGAAAGCCGGAGGTGCTGCCGGCGCCGTCAGTATGGATCAGCAGCGGTGTCCCGTGCCGGTGGGCGTCAGGGATCTGCGTCAGTACCCCCGCCGATATTTCGAGGTGGGCAACCGGCCGCGGGTCTCACAGGTATGCGCCCACAGGACGTCCCGCGCTGCCGCACGGGCCTGCCGCAACCGGACCAACGCTGCCGCATCGAGGCTGTCCAGCACCCGCCAACCGGTCGCGTCGCAGGCGACCTGCCCAAACAATTCGGGCTGATGGCGTGGCACGCTCACGGCGATCGCTTCGCCACCGTCGGCGAGCATCACCGCCAGATCCACGGCGACCCGGCCCGGCTCAAGGACCGGGCGTCGCTGCCCCAACCCCGTGAGCGCATCACCGAAACCGCTGGCCGACCCGGTCACCTCAGCGATGTCGGCCAGCAGGCGGGCGCCGGCGTGACCGACCACGCCCCGACCGCCACCAGAGACCGCGAGCCTCGGACGCATGCCGGTACGCTGCACCTTGAAAGTGCCTTCCGCGATGGATGGGTGAGACCCTCGATGCCGGCGACCGCATGAACGACGGGCTCGACGTCGATCCCGCAATCGCGCGCCCGCTCGCACAACTCCCGGTCTTCCACGAGGTCGTCGCGTGAGTCCTCAGACTGGTCGCGGGCAGAGAGTGGACCAGCCGTCGACGAAGCTCGGCGGCAGCCAAGGGGAAACTCACCGCTGACACCGACCCCTTGCTGCCGGAGCTAGCTCACATCCGAGCGGACGAAGCGCCGGAACCCGACGGTCAGCGGGAGCAGAATCCATACCAGGAGAACGCTGACAGCCTGACCGATCTCGGTAGGGCCGGCAATGGCCGCGCTGCTGATCTGCTCGAAACCGGTGATCAGGGAGAACCACTTTCCAGCGTCTCCTAGGACAAGGCCGATGACAGTGTCGGACACCAGGGTCAGCACGAGAAACGCGGTGAGGGCCACCGACGTGAGCCGGACGACAGTGGCCACCCCGACCGCCATCAAGGTATAGACAGTTGTCAGAATCATGTTCTGAAGAAGCCCACCGTCCACGCCGAAGGCATCGGCGTAAGACACCAATCGGGCGGGATGCGCGACGTGCGTGGCAATCACGGCGAAGGCGAAGGCGATCAGGGGCAACGCGAGGGACAGCAGGACGCCCAGGCCCAGCTTCCCGGCGAACACCCGCGCCCGGCGAGGTGAGAGCGTGAAGGTCAGCAACGCCGAACGGGTCGACCATTCGGAGGTGAATGCCGTCAGCGCAATGATCGGAACGAAGAGCACGAGCGGTGCCACCGCCATGGCAAATGAGTCGCGCACCAGGACGACACGTGAATCCGCGGGTGCCGCAGCCGCGATCACCGCGCCGGCGGCGACCAGGACGACGGCCACCAGGAGCAGGCCGCGGCCGCTACGGGTGGTGACGATCTTCCTGCACTCGACGGCGACGTGATCCGTCAGGCCCATGTCATACGCCTTTCTCGGAGCCGACCGCCGAAATCCTCGAAATCGATTCGAAGTACATTTGCTCGATCCTGTCGGTGGACGCGACTGTCAGCTTGGTTACCACGATTCCGTGATCAAGAGCTAGCTGGCCGATGCGTTCGGCGAGAGTACGCGCGAAGACGTCACCGCCCTGTCGGTGATGTTCGATGCCTTCCTTATCCAGGGCATCGCGCAGAGCTGCGGCATCGGTGGCGGACACCAGGACACCTGGCTCACTGCCGATCAGTTCCGCCAGGGTGCCCCGCGCCGCGACCCGCCCCTGATCGACGATGACGAGGTTGTCGGCGATCGACTCGACCTCCTTGAGCAGGTGACTCGAGAGCAGCACGGTGTGCCCCTGTTCGGCGTGCTGCTGCAGCAGTCTCCGGATCCAGGCCATACCGCTGGGGTCGAGGCCGTTGACCGGTTCGTCGAGAATCAAGTACCGCGGCTCGCCGAGCAGCGCTAAACCGATGCTCAGGCGTTGACGCATCCCGAGGGAGCAGTTACGGACAAGCTTTCCGTACTCGGGGGCGAGCCCGACCTGCGCGAGCACCTCGTCCGCCCGGGCCGTCGGGACTCCGATAATGCTCGCGGCCAGCCGGATCGTCCCGCGCAAGGTCCGCCCGGGGTGCAGGCCGCTCGCATCCAAAGAGACACCCACGGTCCGGCCCGGGTTCGGCAGTTCTCGGTAGGGGACCCCGTCTATCGTGGCCAGGCCGCGCGTGGGGGAAACCAGACCCAACAGCATCTTGAGAACTGTGGACTTGCCCGCACCGTTCGGGCCGAGGAGCCCGGTGATGGTTCCGGGGACGCAGTCGAAGCTCACGTCCGTCACCGCAGCCCGCCCGCCGAAGTCCTTGCAGATGTCGGTGACCGAGATCAACGGCTGGCCTCGCTGGCGGTGCGGAACTCCGGGGGTACCCGGTGATCGGCGATGATTGCGGCGATCACGACCACCACTTGGACGGCGAGCAGCACAAAGATCACTCGTACGGAGCCCACCTGAAGGTGCGTCTCGCGCGTCATCGTCAAGACGAAGTCGACGGCGATGATAGCGATTGCGACCACCAGGCAACCGATGGCCAGCCGGGTCGGCAACGACCGGACCTTGCCCTTGGGGAACTTCTCGGCGTAGGTCGAGGCCGGCCCGAACTGCTGCTCCGGCTCCTGACCCGATTCCCGGGAAAGCTCTCGCACGTCACGCAGGATCTCGACGATTGTGGACTCGGGGACTCTCCGAAGTCGAAGGTAGAACGCAAGGCTGCCGTAGTAGCTCACTTTTTCTCCATCTCGGAAGTCGGGAAGGACAGTGCCGACGCGACGGTCGTGTTGAGCCGCCGCCACTCACTCACCAGGCGTTCGAGCTCCTGCCTCCCCCTGTCGGTCAACCAGAACACTTTGCGTGCCGGACCCGGCGAGTCGATCTCCCATCGGTGGTCAACTAGGCCCAACTCCTGCTGCCGGGCCAGGAAGGGGTAGAGCGTGCCGCCCTTGACGGAACCGAATCCAAGCGAACCGAGGATCCGGAGGATCACGTACCCGTGTGCCTCGCCCCTGGCGAGCACGCTCAGCGACACCAACGGCAGGACTGCCCGCAGCCAGCCCGATGACCATTCAGCCTCGTCCATGGCTTTAGCCTAGCAACTATCTAAGTAGAGTCGCAACCTAGATAGCTTCCTTTACTCTCTCGGCGGCACCCGCCGCCTGCTCATCGCTCCCTGTGACCGGGCCGGCGGCCATGTCGCGGAGGAGTTCCTCGGCCATTGGGATACCGGCAAGCCGCCGGCTCGACAGCGCCAGACCTGCACCTACCCAGCCCAGCACAACAACCAAGGCGAGGATCGGCAGAGAACCTGCGGTAGCGAGGCCACCAAACGGCGGCGTAAGGAGGAGGAGAAACACGATCGAATGCAGTAGGTAGAGCGTGAGGCTGCGCTGCCCGAGTGTGGCGAGGATGCGGACCCCGGACGAGGCACGCAGCCCGGTCCATTTCTCGGCGATCGCCCACCAGCAGGCCAGGGCCCCCAGCAGACCACCGATCTGCGCCGCCACCAGGTGCCATGGATGGGCGGCCACGGCCCGGATGTCTCCCCAGTGTTCCGCCAAAACGGCCGCGTATGGCAGGCAGAGCGTAAAGGATCCGACGAGCAGCACGACGACCAGCGGGAAGGATCTGCTCGTCGGACGATCGCCCGCAGATCTGTCGCGCAGGACGACCGCGGCCGAACGGTAGCCGACTAGCATCGGGAACAGGAGCCCGCTGCTCAAAAAGGGCGTGGACAAGACGTACAGCAGCCACTCGGTCCAGCGCGCCCCCAAGGCCACCGAGGCGGAGTCGGCCAACACCGACGCGGTAGCCTCGTCGCCCGCTGTCAGCAGCAGCGTGAACGGCAGGACTAACGTCTGAAGCAGGAACAGGACGCCACTGGCCCAGGTCGCCAAGCGCAGCCGGCGTGGCTTTCGGGTCGCCCACACCAGGACGTACAGCAGGATCCCGTAGACGGCAAGAATGTCGCCGGAGAATACGAGCATCCCGTGTAGCGCCCCGAGCAGGATGAGGGAGAGGTTGCGCCGCACGACTGCCGCTCGCCGCTGAGGTGAGTCGGCACGGCGCAGCAGTACGTACATTCCGAACCCGAGGAGCAATGCGTACAGGGGCAGCCCTCGGTATTCGATCAGGACAGCCAGTGCTGCCCTGATCGCGCGTTCGACAACCGACGTACCCGCCGTGACGGACTCTGCGGGCAAGTAGATGAGCAGGTTCTCCAGCATGATGAACAGGAGCGCGACCCCGCGGAGCGCGTCCACCGCGGGAAGGCGCACGGCCTGCCTGCGTTCGACGCGTGCGGCCTCGTGGCTGGCGAACCGCTGCGTCCAGGCGGACGCGGGCCAAGCGGACCGGCTCGGAAAGACGGCGGCGGCAATCGAGAAGAATATTAGATATTTCGCGACCAGCAGGTTGGGAGAGTTTTCCGGTGCGAACTCAAGGGCGCCGAAACTCTGCGCGATCACGTTGTTAACGACGTGCAGGAGAACCGGAACCGCGATCGTCCGGGTTGCGCCCAGCACCTGATGCATGAGCAACGCGAAGAGAACGTGATCGAGGAAGGACGCGGCCGAGTCCGGCACGTGGAAGACGCCGAAGAGCAGCGCGGATACCAAGGTGGCCGCGACTGCCCCGTAGGGCGAGCGACCGAAGGCTCTCACCAGGACAAGGGGCAACAGCAGCCGGAAGAGCAACTCTTCGGTCGTGGCCTGCATAATCGTCACGCCCAACAGCGGGACGGCGAACGCGGCGTCCGTTGCGGTGAGAGCGAGGTGCTGCGCCCCGGTCGGCGCAACAGCGACGACCAAGCCGCCCCACAGGACGAACGCGGTCACGACGAAGGCACCGGCTCGCCAGAGAGGCTGTCGAATCCGGTCTCCCGCCGCGTCCGGAATATGGCGCGGCAGGGCGAGCAGGACGAAAGGCAGCATCGCCGCCACCGCGAGTCTGTCGGCGAGACCCGCAGGAACCGCGGCACCGCCTATCCGACCCAGGACGAGGTTCGTAGCGACAAGTACGGCTACGGAGGACACCAGGCCGAACCCGATGGCGACGACTGCTGTTCTCACGGTGGGCCAGTGGGCCGGCCGCCACCGCGCCCAGCCGCGGCCGGTTTGCCGGGAATCCGCATCAATCATGGTGTGATTCCTCGCCGGAGACGTTGGGTGCTCCCCCATTGCACCTGGGGAAGCACCCAACGACCCGATGGGGTTCCTAGAGCAGGTCCCTGATCGCCTCATAGAGGCTGTACAGGTTAAGCCCGCTGCCCAGAACGCGGATGTACCACGGCAGGGTCTTCCACCACGCCTGGAACTTCTGGTATGAGGCAACCGCGGCCCGCATTGCGTTGACCGCTCCCGAGCCAAGCTTCGTGACGGCGGCGATGATGGCCCGTGCCGCAGCGCCGAGCTGCTCGGTCGTCGCGCCCTGGGCGGTTCCGACGTTCACCGACGAGGCCGCCGGCGCCGCCGAGATCGCGGACGGCGCCGCACCAATTCCGAGCCCGAGTGCCAGGGCTACGGGCACGGCCACTAAGGCCGGCTTCAGCTTCATAAATTTCCTCCCGTGATTGATGGAAAGCGGCTGAGGCGCACAGCATTCGGCATTGCGCGATCGCAGGCCATGTCGAGTCCCGTACGACAATCGACGCCGCTCAGAGGTATCCAAATTAGTGACCGTGGCCAATGGTCACTCAAATTCGGATGCAGCGACCGTACAAGACGTTCATCGATGAGGCAACCCCTGATGCGGGTCACATGACTTCTTTGGTAGGCGCATTGCGGGCCGGAAGAGAGATTTCCGGCGACCCACCTGCACATACACACGCCTCGATCGGCGGAGGGGCTCACGACCGCGCGACAACATGGTACGGTCGGGCCGCAGAACGACGTGCATACATGCGACCACGGGGGTCGAATGAGTCACTTGCCTTGCCGCGCTACAACGTCGCCAATCGCCCACATCGCACTGGCCGACTGCTGCCCATCGCTGCCTAAATGGACTAAATCCACCCTGCTCAGGCCTGTCCACGCGACCTGAGCAGGGCCAAGCTACGTCTGATTGAGCGCCCATATACCGGTCAATGCGCCTTTGTCCGGTAGGGCGCCTCAGAGCAACCCCCGGTTCGCTCGCCACCAGAATCACGAAGGTGCGCGAGTTGATGGTGCGTTGCTTTTTCGGCCAGCCGCAGGACATCGTGTCCTGTGGCCGTTCGGGGCACCTATGCCCACACTTTAAAGGAGGAAGACAACGATGACCGAAACCGCCGTACTCGAACTGAACACCGCTTTGGACCATCCCGCCGGTGATCTCGAAGCCGAGATGCGGGAACTGGAGGAGTCCATGGAATTGCAGACCATCGAGGCCGCCCGCACCTGGCTCTCGGCCATCGGCGTCTGCTGCTTCTAGGACACTTAGTCGCCATGCCGATGCCCGATGCTTTCTCTGCCGCGCCGACCCTCGGTACGGACCTCCACTGCGCCCTTCGGCGTGCCGCCCCCCGGGCCGAACGAGACCCGGGCCGGAACGTACGGCCCGAGTCTCGAAGTCAGCCGCGTGAGCGGGAAGAGCATCGGCGTCCGTGGGTGCCGTTCGGCCCGAGCGGGCCGAACGGCACCCACGCCGAGCAGACCGGCACAGGGGCTGCCGACCAGTCCGGCCCGCGGCAGCAGACCGTCGTCGCGGGGGTCACCGGGGCTCGGCCGTCGGCGCTGAGCAAAGCAGACGGGCCCGAGCCGGACTGGGCGTTCGACGTGACCGAGGCGTACGGCACAGCGCCGCTTCCCACGGATGTCGGCCGGGGCGGCGTCGGCGCTTGGACCGCCGGCGGCCCAACGGCCGGCGCAGACGGTCGCGGTGAACAGGCCGGAAACGGCGACGAGCTGCCCTTCCTGCCGTTGACCGAGCCGCTGGCCGAGCTGCTCCGCAAGCGTCTGTCAGGGTCTCTGACGGAGATCCGGTGCGACCGCCTACCGAGCCCAGATCGCCTCGCCGACCTGCTGCTGCCCGGGCTGCTGCCACGGCTCAACGCAATGGTTCAGCGCACCTGCCTGCTGGAGTTGGCTGCCTGTCGGGAGGCGGGCCTGCTCGCCGGGCAGACTCCGCAGGAGCGGTTCGCGGATTTCCGTAAGCGGCTGTCCGACCCTGTCGAACGGCACCGGCTGATGGTCCGCTACCCCGTCCTAGCCCGCCAATTGGCCGTGACCGGACGGGCCTGGATCGGCCACGCGATCGAGTTGGTGACCCGCCTCGCCCAAGACCTGGCGGACCTGGTGCGGACCTTCTCCCCGGATCGTGACCCCGGCACGGTCGTCGATATCCTCACTGGTCTCGGCGACCCACATCGTGGCGCACGATCCGTGGCGATGGTGTGCTTCTCCGGTGGCTTGCGCATCGTCTACAAGCCAAGGCCGATGGCGGTCGACGGACACTTTCAAGATCTTGTGGCCTGGGTCAACGAACGCAGCCCCGGTCCACGCCTACGGATCCTGCGCTGCCTGGACCGGGGCACCTACGGCTGGATGGAGCACGTCGACTGCTCACTGCCCTGCGACGAACAGGCCGAGCGGCGCTACCACCGGCGGCAGGGTGGCCTGCTGGCCATCCTCTACCTGCTGCACGCCGGCGACTTCCACTCCGAGAACCTGATCGCGGCCGGGGACCAGCCAGTACTGGTGGACCTGGAATCTCTCTTCCAACCCGAGTTGCCGTCGCTGCGGCCCGTCGGAGAGTCGAACGTGGAGCGGCTGGCGGCGGGGCTTCTCTCCGGGTCGGTGATGCACGCCGGGTTGTTACCGATGCGCCCCTCGCCGTGGGGCACCGGCGAAGCCGGCATGGCGGAGGTCGGCACGCCCCGGCCGCACAGGGCGGAAGTGCGGCTGCCATCCCTGGCCGGAGCGGGCACCGACCAGATGCGGTTCGAGTTGACGTTTCGCGCCGAGGCGGTGCCCGAGGCCGGCCCGGCGGAGCGCCCCGTGGGCAAGGTCGCGCCGCAGGACCAGGTCGATCAGATCGTGCAGGGCTTCACCGAGGTCTACCGAACCATCGAGGGGCACCGAGACGAGCTCGGCGCGGTAGACGGGCCGCTGGAGGCCTTCGCCGCCGATGAGGTGCGAGTGCTGGCCCGCGACACGATGACCTACGCCGTGCTCCTCGGCGCGTCGTTCCATCCCAGCCTGCTGTTGGACGGCTTGGATCGCGACAAGCACTTCGATCGGCTGCTGCGCGAGGCGGATCACCGACCGGGCCTGCGGGCGATCGTCGAGGCGGAGCGCAGGGACCTCTGGCAGGGCGACATCCCCATCTTCAGCACCGGTGTGGCTCAGAGCCCGGTACGTGACAGCAGTGGGCAGCCGTTGCCGGATGTACCGGCGGTCGCGGGACTGGGGATTGCTCGTACCGTACTCGCCGGGCTTGGCCCCGCGGACCTCGCCCGCCAGACCTGGCTGATCCGCGCATGCATCGCGGTCAACGGAATAAGGCGGGACCAGCCCTACCTCTTCCACCGGCATCCCACCCAGCCTGCGGAGTTGCCCGCCCCGGACCACCGGATCGCCGATGCCGTGGCGGGGATCGCCGACCAACTGGCACAACTCGCGGTGCAAGACGATGACGACGCCGCTTGGATCGGGGCGCAGTTCGGGTTCCGCCGTTTCTGCTCCGTGGAGGTGCTCGGGCCAGGCCTGCACGACGGGTTGCTGGGGATCGCCCTGTTCCTCGCCTGGCATGCCGAGATTGCGGGGGACCGGTGCGCCCATCGGCTGGCCCGCAGCGCGGTCCGGACCGCCGTGCGTCAGATCCGCCGGGGTCTGCTTGGCCGGGTGGCTGGGCTCAGCGGGCTAGGTGGCGCGGTCTACGGCCTGAGCCAGCTTGGGGCTCTGTGGGAAGACGACACGCTGTTCCGCGAGGCCGACAGGCTCATCGAGGAGCTACCCACGCTGCTCGCCGCCGACCGGGAGTTCGAGGTGATGGAGGGTACGGCCGGCGCCTTGTTCGGCCTGGTCGCGCGTCATCATGTCAGGCCGTCCGGAAGGTCGCGCGAGTTGGTCAGGACGGCGGCCGACCGATTGGTGTCGACCCAGCGGGCCTACGGCCCCGGCGCGAGCTGGCTGCCGGCGGAGGTGGTGGCCAACGGTCTCGCCGACCGACCATTGGCGGGTTTCGGCCACGGTACGGCCGGGATCGCCGCAGCCCTGCTGGCCGGCGCGGATCTGCTTAGCGACGAGAGCTACGCGGTGGCTGCCGCCCGCGGTTTCGAATACGAGAGGGACCTTTTCGATCCCCGGAACGGGTACTGGACGGATATCCGTGACCACTCGCGGGCGGGAGAGGTCAGGATGAGGTTCGACGACGGCTCAGTCCGGTCGAACCGGTCGGTCGCGTGGTGCCACGGCTCACCGGGGATCGGGATGGCACGACTCGCGGCGATGTCCCGCCCCGGCCCGGCTGGGTGCCGGCCGGAGTTGTCCGAAGAGCTGTCCTCGGCGGTCGACGACACCTTGCAAAGCGGCTTCGGCAACGGACACTCACTGTGCCACGGCGATCTGGGCAGCCTCGACTTCCTGCAACTGGTCGGCGACCAGACCGGTGATCCGGCGCTGCTGCACAGAGTCCGTCGACAGGCGGCCGCGATGTTGGACTCGGTCGCCACAACTGGTTGGCACTGTGGGCTGCATCGCGACGTCGGAATACCCGGCCTGCTCACCGGCCTGGCCGGGATAGGCTACGGGCTGCTACGGCTGCTCGCCCCGCGCCGGGTGCCGTCGCTCTTGGCCCAACAGTCCCTGATGAGCCGGTGACGCGGATGCGTGGCTGGCGGAGGTCGTGCGCTGGCCATGCCGTAGAACCCCGGCGAGCACTCGTTGGTGCGCCGCCAGGGACTTGAACCCCGAACCCGCGGATTAAGAGACCGCGGGTCCGGGGCCGCTCCCGTCAGGCGCCGCGCAGGGTCGCGCCGAAACGTTCCGCCGCGACGGCGACCGCCGCGTCCCGCGCCGCGACCGCCTCCTCGACGGTGAGCGTCCGGTCCGGGGCCCGGAAGGTCAGCTTGTACGCCAGCGACCGGCGGCCCTCGCCGAGCTGCGCACTGGAGTAGACGTCGAACAGCCGCACATCCTCCAGCAGCTCACCGGCTCCTGCCTCCAGCGCCCGGCGCACCTGCTCCGCCGACACCGACTCGTCCACGACCAACGCCACGTCGATGAGCGCCGGCGGGAAGCCGGAGACCGTCGGCGCGGGCGTCACCGGGCTCGGCGGCAACGCGTCGAGGTTCAGCTCCATCGCGCAGGTGCGACGGGGCAGCTCCAGCGCCGCGACGACCACCGGGTGCAGCTCACCGGCGTGCCCCACGACGGTGCCGTCGACCAGCAGCTCGGCGCAGCGGCCCGGGTGCCACGGCGCGTACTCGGCCGCGCGCACCTCGACCCGCTCGTCCGGGATACCGGCGGCGGCCAGCACGTCCCGGGCCGCCTCGATGGCGTCCGCCCAGCCGGCCGGTCGACCCGCACCCCACCAACCGGCCGGGTCGATGTCGCCTGCGAGCACCACCGCGACGTGCACCGGCTGTGCCGGCACCACCGCGTCGGCGGCGGCGAACTCCTCGTCGGTGGGACGCCGGTCCACGCCCATCGCCGGCGGGCTGCCGGCACCGACGCGCGGGTGGAAGACCGCACCGATCTCGTAGAGGGCCAGGTCGCGAAGACCCCGGCCGAGGTTGCGCTTGAGGACCCCGAGCAGCGGGCCGAGCAGCGTGGTGCGCAGCAGCGGCTCCTCCTCGGACAGCGGGTTGGCCAGCCGCACCGCGGGCCGACGCGGGTCGTCGGCCGGCAGGCCGAGCTGGTCGGCCAGCTCCGGCGACACGAACGGGTGCGCGAGCACCTCCACGTACCCCCGCTCGGCCAGCGACCCGGCGACGGCCCGGCGGCGACGCTGCCGCGGCGTCAGACCGTTACCGGGAGGGGCGGTCGGCAGCACCGACGGCACCTTGTCGTACCCGTCGAGGCGGACCACCTCCTCGACCAGGTCGGCCGGGTCGGTCAGGTCGGGCCGCCAGGTCGGTGGGGTGACGCTCAGCGTCGTCCCTTCGCCGCTGGCCACGCCGACCGCGCCCGGGTCCTCGGACAACCGGTCGGAACCCTGCGCGACGGTGCAGCCGACCCGCTCGAGCAGGGCGACCACCCGCGCCGGCGGGTACTCGACCCCGATCCGCCGGGTCGGCAGGTCCGCCGGGAGGCTGATCGGGGTACGCGGGCGGACGTGGTCGATGTCGAGGATCTCCGCGCTCGGCGTGCCGCCGCCGTGCTCGGTGAGCAGCCCCACGGCACGCTCCAACGCGACCAACGGCACGGCCGGGTCGACGCCCCGCTCCCACCGCTTCGCGGCCTCGCTGAACAGCTTGTGCCGGCGGGCGGTGCGCCCGACCATCGCCGGGTCCCAGTGGGCCGCCTCGAAGAGCACGTTGGTGGTGGTTCCGGTGTCGACCTCGCTGGTCTCCCCGCCCATCACCGCGGCGAGGGAGATGGGCCCGGTGTCGTCGCAGATCACCATGTCGTCGGCGGTGAGCACCCGACTGACACCGTCCAGGGTGGTCAGCTTCTCCCCCGCCTCGGCGCGGCGGACCACCAGCGGCCCGGCGATCCGGTCGGCGTCGAAGGCGTGCATCGGCTGGCCCAGCTCCAGCATCACGTAGTTGGTGATGTCGACGGGCAGCGAGATGCTGCGGATGCCGGCGGTCACGAGTCGCTGGGCCATCCACGACGGGGTGGGCGCGCTCGGGTCGACGCCCCGCACCAGGCGGGCGGTGAACCGGTCGCAGCCGACGGTGTCGCGGACCTCCACCGGGTACGCCGGCGTCTCGGTGCCCCTCGGCGCGGGCACCAGAGCCGGGTCACGCAGCGGCACCTCGAACGCGTGCGACAGCTCCCGGGCCAGGCCGCGCAGGCTCAGCGCGTACCCCCGGTCGGGGGTGATCTCCAGGTCGAGCACGACGTCGTCGAGACCGACCACCGGGCGCGCGTCGTCGCCCGGCTTGGCCGTCACGTCCGGCCCCAGCACGATGATGCCGGAGTGGTCGTCGCCCAGACCCAGCTCCTTCGCCGAGCAGATCATGCCCGCCGAGTTGTGCCCGTACGTCTTACGGGCGCCGATCGCGAACCCGCCGGGCAGCACACCACCGGGCAGGATCACCACCACCCGGTCACCGACGGCGAAGTTCCGCGCCCCGCAGACGATCTCCTGCGGCTCCCCGGTGCCGTTCGCGTTACCCACGTCCACCCGGCAGAACCGGATCGGCTTCTTGAAGCCGGTGAGTTCCTCGATCTCGCGTACCTCACCGACGACGAGCTGACCGGTGACCGACCCGGCCAGGTCCACCACGGACTCGACCTCGATACCGAGGTCGACCAGTGCCTGCTCGAGGTCACCGGTGGGCAGGTCGGCGGGGAGGTCGACGTACTCCCGCAGCCAACTGACAGAAACTCGCATGACTTCAGACCACCGTTCCCGTGTCTCGTACCCGCATCGCCTACGCCTCGGTCCCGAGCGCGCGGCTGAACCGCACGTCGCCCTCGAAGAGATGGCGGATGTCGCTGACGCCGTGCCGGATCATCAGGGTCCGGTCGATGCCCATGCCGAACGCGAATCCGGAGTAGACCTCCGGGTCGACCCCGCAGGCGCGCAGCACCCGAGGGTTGACCATGCCGCAGCCACCCCACTCGACCCACTGCGGGCCGTCGCGGTGCTCCGGGAACCACACGTCGAACTCGGCCGACGGCTCGGTGAACGGGAAGTAGTGCGGCCGCCACCGGGTCTTCGCCTCCGGCCCGAACATCGCCCGGGCGAAGTGGTCGAGCGTGCCCCGCAGGTGCGCCATCGTGATGCCCTTGTCGACCACCAGACCCTCGGCCTGGTGGAACACCGGGCTGTGCGTGGCGTCGATCTCGTCGGTGCGGTAGACCCGGCCGGGCACGATCACGTAGATCGGCGGCTTACGGCTGAGCATCGTGCGGGTCTGCACCGTCGAGGTGTGGGTTCGTAGAACAAGGCCCGAGTCCTCCGGTGCGATGTGGAAGGTGTCCATCAACCCGCGCGCCGGGTGGTCGGCGGGGATGTTCAACGCGTCGAAGTTGACCCACTCCAGGTCGACCTCGGGACCCTCGGCCACCTCGTAGCCCATCCCGACGAACAGGTCGCTGATCGACTCCATCAGCGTGCTCAGCGGGTGCCGGGCACCACGGGGACGCCGGTCGTAGGGCAGCGTGACGTCCACCCGCTCCTCGACGAGCACCCGCTCGGCCTGTTCACGCTCCACCACAGCGGCGCGCTCGGCGTACGCGGACTCGATCGCCCGGCGGGCCTCGTTGACCCGCTTGCCGGCGTCGGACTTCGCGGCCGGCGGTAGCGCGCCGATCTCCCGGCGGGCCAACGAGACCGGGGACCGGTCACCGAGGTGCACCGAGCGCAGGGCGGTCAACGCGTCCGGGTCGGCGGCGGACTCGAACGCCTTCGTGGCGTCCGCGACGGCCTCGGCCAGGGCGGCGGGGTCGAGCAGGGCGACCTGCTTCGGGTCGTACGGATCGTTGCGGTAGCTCATGGCGTACGGGCACTCCCTCACGGCGGCGCCAGCCCTCATCGGGGCGGCGTAGCGAGTCTACGGACGCGCGGCTGTGCCGCAGCCCGCCGGTAGGAGTTGTGCAGGGAGCAGGTCAGGCCCGCCGCCCGCCGACACCGGCGGGCTGGCTAAACGAACGCCGTGTCGCGTTCATGGACGGACGCTCTCCCCTGCTGTCAGTCGCGCCGGGTGTGGACACCGTCAGCGCTGTGCTCTCGCTGAAGCGTACAGGCAGACGGCCGCGGCGGCAGCCAGGTTGAGGCTCTCGGCGCGCCCGTACAGCGGCACCCGCACGCGGGCGTCGGCCGCTGCCGTCAACTCCTCGGGCAGCCCGTGCGCCTCGGAACCGAACAGCCAGGCGGTGGGCCCGACGAGTCGGCCGTAGTCGGTCAGGTCGTCCAGGTCGTCGTCGCCGTACCCCGTGGTCGCGAAGATCGACAGCCCGGCGGCGCGCAGCGCGTCGACCACCGCGACCGGGTCGGGCGCGCGGACCACGTCGACGTGGAAGAGACTGCCGGCCGAGGCCCGCACACACTTACCGTTGTACGGATCCACGGCGTCGCCGGCGAAGATCACCGCACCCGCGCCGGCGGCGTCGGCGGTGCGCAGCACCGTGCCGGCGTTGCCCGGGTCACGGATCTCGGCGAGCACCGCCACCAGCCGGGGCCCACCCGCGAGAGCCTGCTCAAGTGTGACGTCCAGGTGCTGACAGACCGCTACCAACCCCTGCGGGGCGACGGTCTCGGTCAGCGCCGCGAGGGCGTCGTCGGTCACCTCGGAAACCGGCACGTCGGCGCGGGCCGCCGTGGCGGCCAACTCCGGATACCGGTCGAGCGCGGCGGGCGTACCGAAAAGCTCGGTGACCACCCCCGGCCGGGCGAGGGCCTCACGGACGGCCTGCGGGCCCTCGGCCAGGAAACGACCGGTCGCGTCGCGGTCCCGGCGGCGTTGCAGACGGCGGGCGGCGACAACCCTGGGGGTACGCGGGGTGAAGGCCATGGGGTTCGCTCCTCCGGCACGATCGAGGCGCCCCCCGGACGGCGATGCCGACCCGGGAGACGCCTCTCTCTGGTGCGTGGGGATCAGGCGGCCTGAGCCGCCGCGCCGCCGGTGCCCTCGGCCGTGACCGCAGCCCGGGCCAGCTCCACGATCGCCGCGAACGAAGCGGCGTCGTTGACAGCCATGTCGGCCAGGATCTTGCGGTCGACCTCGATGCCGGCCAGACGCAGGCCCTGGATCAGACGGTTGTAGGTCATCCCGTTGGCCCGGGCGCCCGC
Source organism: Micromonospora sp. WMMD967 (assembly GCF_029626165.1). Taxonomy (NCBI): domain Bacteria; kingdom Bacillati; phylum Actinomycetota; class Actinomycetes; order Micromonosporales; family Micromonosporaceae; genus Micromonospora; species Micromonospora sp. WMMD967. Next base: position 3,599,629 of record NZ_JARUBK010000001.1, on the reverse strand, counting down.
GTTGATCCGCTGAATCCACAGCTGCCGGAAGTCGCCCTTGCGGTCGCGACGGTCCCGGTAGGCGTACTGCATCGAGTGCAGCACCTGCTCCTTGGCCTTGCGGTACAGCCGGGAGCGCTGACCGCGGTAACCACTCGCGGTCTCCAGCAGGGTACGACGCTTCTTCTGGGCGTTTACAGCCCGCTTGACGCGTGCCATCTCAACTCCTTCTTACGTAAAGGTGGCGCGCGTCAGCGGCCGAGCAGCTTCTTGATGCGCTTGACGTCGGCCTTGGCCAGCACGACCGTGCCGGTCAGCCGGCGGGTCTGGGTGGAGGGCTTCTTCTCCAGGTTGTGGCGCAGGCCAGCCTGCTGGGCAACGATCTTGCCCTTGCCGGTCACCCGGACCCGCTTACCCATACCCGTGTGGCTCTTCATCTTCGGCATGTGGAACGTCTCTCCCCTGTTACTCGCCGCTGGTGGCGGCGGTGCCGGTGTCACCGGCTGCTGCGGTCTCGCCGACCGCCGCGGTGTCATCGGCTGCCGGAGCGGCGGACTCGTCCGCGGCCCGGTCCCGAGGGCCACCGCGAGACGCCGTGGCGGCGACCGCGGAAGCCTTGACGGCCCGGTGCGGAGCGAGAACCATGATCATGTTTCGGCCGTCCTGCTTGGGAGCGGCCTCGACGTATCCCAGGTCCGTGATCTCGGATTCGAGCCGACGCAGAAGCCGGTAACCCAGCTCCGGGCGACTCTGCTCGCGACCGCGGAACATGATCGTCACCTTGACCTTGTCGCCCGCCTTGAGGAACCGCACCACGTGACCCTTCTTGGTCTCGTAGTCGTGCGGGTCGATCTTCGGCCGAAGCTTCATTTCCTTGATGACGGTCTGCTGCTGGTTACGCCGCGCTTCGCGCGCCTTGAGTGCGCTCTCGTACTTGAACTTGCCGAAGTCCATGAGCTTGCACACCGGCGGGCGCGCCATCGGCGCAACCTCGACCAGGTCCAGATCGACGTCCGCGGCCAGCTGAAGAGCGCGCTCCAGCGGGACGATGCCCACCTGCTCACCCTCTGGGCCGACCAGTCGGACCTCACGTGCCCGGATCTGCTCGTTCACGCGTGGTTCGACGCTGATGGGGCCTCCTCGAGTCGTTTCTGCTCAGTGGCCGACCCCTGCGGCTCCCGGATGGGAACCGACCCGAAAAGCAGAAGGCCCCGGCGCATGCCAGGGCCCGCTCGACCGGCCAGCACGATCACAGGATCGCGCATCCGACGCCGGGACATGCCCGGAACCGGTGACCGGACCCGGCCACCGTAGCGGCGACTCGGGTGGGAGCAGGCGCTCCGCTTTCAAGGCTGCCTGCTCGCATGCGGAGACAGCCTGGTCGACTCGACAACACTACACCGACGTCCCGGCCACCCCCAAACCGGGACACCCGGGGCACCCTCCGGGGCTACCTGGACAACCCCGCGTCACACGCTGAGACGCGGGGCGTGGGGGCCTCCACAGGCCGCGCGCTTTCGGTGACGTTGCTGCCTCCGCCGTTCCGGAGGCAGCAGTTTCACCGACGTTGTCCGGATCTTGGAGGCCGGGCGTGGGCAGAGGACGGCGCGATATCCAGAGGGCACAGGCGCCCGACGGCGAGGCACGCAGCGGGCAACGTCTCAGCGCCGCAGCCAGTGGTCGACGGTGTGGGTTGTCAGTGGTCGACGGCGCGCTCGGCGCGTTCGGCCAGGTGGGCCTGGTGCGCCTGGTGCAGTCGCCGCAGCGCGCGGACCCCCTCGACGGCCAGTTCCTTGTCGGCAGCCTGCAGGGCGACCATCGGCAGCAGGTCGTCGTCGTGCAGTTCCAGGCTGGCCCACGGCGCGCCCCGGTCGAAGCGGACTCCCCGCACGACCTCCCAGGGCAGCTCGTAGGAGCTGATCACGTTGCGCACCCGGATGCCACGCGCGTCCGCCACCACCCGAGGGCGGGTGAACAGCAGGAACCCCAGCGCGCCGAAGATGCCCAGGCCGATCATCGCCACCTGGTCACCGCGCTGGAAGCTGCCGTAGCCATCGCCGGTCGGCCCACTCAGTGAGGTGGCGACCAGGCCGAACACCACCACCAACGCGACCGCCGCCGACCAGCAGACCACGCGGATACGGCGGGGCTTCAGTCGGACCAGCTCGGTTTCACTCACCCCACCAGTCTGCCATCCGCACCGAGCCCCTCAAACGCACCACCCGCTGACCAACGCCTCAAACCTCGCTGCCGGCCGTCAGGCCACCGGACCGCGACCGGGCCGACCGTCAGGCGGGACCGACCACCACAAGATCGCGCTCGAACAAGGAAGTAGTGGCCTCGGGTAGGGAGTGCGGCCACTACATCAACGATGGAGCGCGATCCTGCCGCGGTCAGGTGCGGCTTCCGGCGCTCCCCGCACGCGAGGCCGCACACGGGGACAGATCCACTCCGGTTCGCCGAAGTGGGGGTGTCGCGGCGGGCCGGACACCCCCACTTCGGCGAAACCGAGTTGATCAAGGCGCAAGGCGCAAACCAGGGACCGAGGCGCGCGGCCTGGACCGACGCGCGCGGCATGGACGGTCAGAGGCGACAGGCGTGGATGTTGGTGACGAGGATGGCGCGGGCGCCCAACTCGTACAACTCGTCCATGATCCGGTGGACGTCGTCGCGGAGCACCATCGCCTGCACCGCCACCCAGCCCTCGCGGTGCAGGGGCGAGACGGTGGGCGACTCGATGCCCGGGGTGAGCCCGCTGGCCCGGTCCAGCAGGCCGGCCGGCACGTCGTAGGCGAGCATCACGTACCGGCGGGCGACCAACACCCCGTGCAGGCGACGCAGGAGCTGCTCGGCCTGCGGGTGCGCGGGCGCGTCGGCACGACGGACCAGCACCGCCGAGGAGCGCAGCAGCGGCTCGCCGAAGACGACCAGGCCCGCCTGGCGCAGGGTGGCACCGGTCTCGACCACGTCCGCGATCACGTCGGCGACACCGAGGCGTACGGCGTTCTCCACCGCACCGTCGAGGCGGATGACGTCGGCCTTGACCCCCACCTCGCGGAGGTGCCGCTCGACCAGTCCCGGGTACGCGGTGGCGATCCGGTGGCCGCCCAGGTCCTGCACGGAGGCGATGTCGTCGGGGCGGGCGGCGAAGCGGAAGGTGGCCCGCCCGAAGGCGAGGTCTACCACCTCTTCGGCCGGCGCGGCCGAGTCGATCAGCAGGTCGCGGCCGGTGATGCCGAGGTCGAGGTCACCGGAACCGACGTAGGTGGCGATGTCCTTGGGGCGCAGGTAGAAGAATTCGACGTCGTTGGCCTCGTCCCGGCAGACGAGGTCCTTGGGGTCGGTGCGCTGGCGGTAGCCCGCCTCGCGCAGCATCTGGGCGGCCGGTTCGGCGAGGGTGCCCTTGTTGGGGATGGCGACACGCAGCATGACGGAGTGCTCCTTCGATCCGAATGACGATCAACGGGTGAGGGCACTCACAGATGTCGGTAGACGTCCTTAAGCTCGAGACCACTGGCGAGCATCAGCACCTGGACCTGGTAGAGCAGTTGGGAGATCTCCTCGGCAGTGCGCTCCGGCCCCTCGTGCTCGGCGGCCATCCACGACTCGGCGGCCTCCTCGACGACCTTCTTGCCGATGAAGTGCACGCCCTTGTCGAGGGCGGCGACGGTGCCCGAGCCCGGGGTGCCGGCGGCGGCCTTGGCCTGCAGCTCGGCGAACAACTCCTCGAACGTCTTCACGGAGAGCGATTCTTCCAGCCACCCGACCGGCACCCACGCCTGGGTCCGCCGGCACCCAGCCAGCGGGACAATTCCCTACCGACATGGTCGGAGAATTGCCGATCGACGGCTGTCACGCTCTACGCTGTCCGCCATGGCCAGCAGCTCACGTCTCCTCGCGCTCACCCTCGCCGGTGCCGCCGTGGTCGCCGCCGCCGGATGCGCGCCGCAGGACGACACACCGACCCCCGTCGTCACCGCGCCGCCGTCGTGCGCCAAGGACAGCCTGCCCACCCGTACGCCGGGCAAGCTGACCATCGCGACCGACCAGCCCGCGTACGAGCCGTGGTTCTCGAAGGACAAGCCGGACAACGGCGAGGGCTTCGAGTCCGCTGTCGCGTACGCGGTGGCCGAGAAGCTCGGGTACGCCCGCGCCGACGTCACCTGGACCCGGGTCAAGTTCGACGCGGCGATCGCGCCCGGACCGAAGACCTTCGACGTCGACATCAACCAGTTCTCCATCACCGAGGAGCGCAAGCAGGCGGTCGACTTCTCCGCGCCGTACTACCTGGTGCGGCAGACCGTCATCGCGTTGAAGTCCTCGAAGATCGCCGGCAAGAAGTCGCTGACCGACCTTCGCGACGCGCGGCTCGGCGCCCAGGTGGGCACCACCAGCTACCAGGCGATCACCGACGTGATCAAGCCGGCGGTCGAGCCGCGGGTCTACAACAGCAACGACGACGCCAAGAAGGCCCTGCAGAACGGGCAGTTGGACGGGCTCGTGGTGGACCTGCCGACCGCCTTCTACATCACCGGGGCGGAGATCACCGACGCCACGATCGTCGGCCAGGTGCCGCAGGTCGGCACGCCGGAGGCGTTCGGGTTGCTGCTGGACAAGAACTCTCCCCTGACGTCCTGCGTGAGCGGCGCTGTCGGTCAGCTCGCCGAGGCGGGGACGTTGAAGGAGTTGGAGCAGAAGTGGCTGGCGCAGGTGGCGGGCGCGGCCGAGCTGCGGTGACCCTGCTGGATCGCGTTCCCACCGAGGCGCAACGGCGGCGGTCGGCGTACCGGCGTCGGCAAACCGTCTACAGCGTGCTGGTCGCGGCCTCGTCCACGGCGGTGCTCGGCACGCTGCTGGTCGTCGCGGTGACCGGCGCGCCCGGGTGGGAGCGGGTACGGCAGTCGTTCCTGGACCCGGCGATCGCCCGGGACGCGCTGCCGGCCGTGGTGACCGGGCTCTGGCTGAACGTCCGACTGCTGGTCTGTTGTGCGGTCGGGGCGCTGCTGCTCGGGTTGGTGATCGCGGTACTGCGGACGTTGCGCGGCCCGGTCTTCTTCCCGGTCCGGGCGCTGGCCGCCGGTTACACGTACACGTTCCGGGGTCTACCGCTGATCATCGTGCTGTACCTGCTCACCCTCGGTGTGCCCGGCCTGCGGTTGCAGGGCATGCCGCCGGTGCTGGTGCTGGGTGGGCTCGCGTTGGTTCTCACCTACGGCGGCTACCTGGCCGAGGTGTTCCGGGCCGGCATCGAGTCGGTGCATCCCAGTCAGCTCGCCGCGGCCCGCTCACTGGGCCTGACCTACCGGCAGACGATGCGGCACGTGGTCCTGCCGCAGGCCGTCCGCCGGGTGGCGCCACCCCTGCTCAACGACGTGGTGGCGTTGCAGAAGGACGTCGGGTTGGTCTCGCTCGCCGGGCCGATCGACGCGGTCCGCGCCGCCCAGATCGCCACCGCCCAGTCATTCAACTACACGCCGTACATCGTGGCGGGGGTGCTGTTCGTGCTGCTCGCCATCCCGCTGATCGCGGTCACCGACTGGGTGACGCTGCGGGCGGCCCGCCGACAGTCGGGAGGGTGACGATGGCGTTGCTGCGCTGCCGGGGTCTGCGCAAGGAGTTCGCCGACCACGTGGTGCTCGACCAGCTCGACCTGACCGTCGACGAGCATCAGGTGGTGGCCCTGATCGGTGCGTCCGGGTCCGGCAAGTCGACACTGCTGCGGTGTGTGAACCTGCTGGAGGAGATCGACGACGGGACCATCGAGTTGGACGGTGAGGACATCTCCGATCCGCGGGTGGACGCCGACCGGGTCCGCCGGCGGATCGGCATGGTCTTCCAGGCGTACAACCTGTTCCCGCACCTGAGCGTGTTGGAGAACGTCACTCTCGCGCCGCGCCGCGTACACCGGCGGGCTCGGGCGGAGGCGGAGGCCCAGGCCCGGGAGTTGCTGGACCGGGTGGGGCTCGGCGCGAAGGCGGACGCCTACCCGGACCGACTGTCCGGCGGTCAGCAGCAGCGGGTGGCGATCGTCCGGGCCCTTGCGAACTCGCCTCGGCTGATGTTGCTGGACGAGGTGACCTCCGCGCTGGACCCGGAGCTCGTCGGCGAGGTGCTGGCGATGATCCGGGATCTGAAGGCCGACGGCATGACGATGGTGCTGGCCACCCACGAGATGGGCTTCGCCCGGGAGGTCGCCGACCAGGTGTGTTTCCTCGACGCGGGGCGCGTCCTGGAGAGCGGCCCGCCCGAGCAGGTGCTGGGCGAGCCGACCCAGCCTCGGACCCGGCAGTTCCTGCGCCGGATCATCGAGGCCGGTCGGCTGTGAGCGAGCGAGAAAGCGAAGGTCAGCCGCCGAAGCCGACCCGCTGGGCGTTGCCGGCGGCGACGACCCGGACGGCCAGCGCGGCGTCGAGCGCGGCGACGGTGGCGGCCCAGCCCTTGTCCTCCGCCGAGCCGGGCAGGCCGGCCCGGTCCCGGGCCTGCTCGATCGTCTCCACCGTCAACACCCCGTGCGCCACCGGCTTGCCCTCGTCGAGAGCCACCCGGGTCAGGCCGTCGGTGACCGAACGGCAGACGTAGTCGAAGTGGGCGGTGGCGCCGCGCACCACCACGCCGAGGGCGACCACCACGTCACAGCGGCGGGCGAGGGCCTGGGCGACCACCGGCAGCTCGACCGAACCGGCGACGCGGGCGACCACGGACCGCGCCCCGCACGCCTCGGCGGCGGCCAGCGCACGCTCCACCATGTGGTCGGTCAGATCGCCGTGCCAGCGGGCGGCGACGATCCCGACGGTCAGCCCTGCGGCGTCCACCGCCTCGACTCCCGGCTCCCCGAAACCCGCCATCGTCATGCTCCGATCTCGTCGTTGGCGACCGGACGCCCCAGCGGCGCCTCGGACACCTCGTCCAACTCGTCCAGCAGGTGCCCCATCCGGTCCCGCTTGGTGCGCAGGTAGCGCATGTTCTCCGGGTGCGCCCCGGCGGGCAGCCCCTCGCGGCCGGTGATGGTCAACCCGTACCCCTCCAGCCCGGCCCGCTTGGCCGGGTTGTTGGTCAGCAGTCGCATCGAGCGCACGCCCAGGTCGTAGAGGATCTGCGCGCCGGTGCCGTAGTCCCGGGCGTCGGCCGGCAACCCCAGGTCGAGGTTGGCGTCGACGGTGTCGCGGCCCAGGTCCTGCAACTGGTACGCCTGCAACTTGTGCAGCAGGCCGATGCCACGCCCCTCGTGACCGCGGACGTACAGCACGACGCCCCGACCCTCCCGCGCGACGCGGGCCAGCGCGGCGTCCAACTGCGGACCGCAGTCGCACCGCAGCGAACCGAACACGTCCCCGGTCAGGCACTCGGAGTGCACCCGCACCAGCACGTCCTGGCCGTCACCGATATCCCCCAACACCATCGCCACGTGCTCGGCGGGGTCGTGCTCGGCCCGGTAGCCGAGCGCGCGGAACACCCCGTGCCGGGTGGGCATCCGGGCGTCGGCGACCAGCTCGACCTGCTTCTCGGTACGCCGCCGGTAGGCGATCAGGTCGGCGATGGTGACCAGGACGAGACCGTGGTCGGCGGCGAACTTCTCCAGGTCGGGCAGCCGCATCATGGTGCCGTCGTCGTTGACCAGCTCGCAGAGCACACCCGCCGGGCGCAACCCGGCCAGCCGGGTCAGGTCGATGGCGGCCTCGGTGTGCCCGGGCCGGCGCAGCACCCCGCCCTCACGGGCGCGCAGCGGCACGACGTGCCCGGGGCGGGCCAGGTCGGTCGGGTCGGTGGACGCGTCGGCGAGCAGCCGGATGGTGTGCGCGCGGTCGGCCGCCGAGATGCCGGTGCTGATCCCCTCCCGGGCGTCCACCGTCACCGTGTACGCGGTGCCGCGCCGGTCCTGGTTGGTGTGGTGCATCGGCGGCAGGTCGAGGCGGTCGGCCTCGCTCTCGGTCAACGGCACGCAGACGTACCCGGAGGTGTAGCGCACCATGAACGCCATCAACTCCGGCGTGGCCAGCTCGGCCGCGAAGATCAGGTCGCCCTCGTTCTCCCGGTCCGCGTCGTCGACCACGACGACCGGCCGACCGGCCGCGATCTCGGCGACCGCCTGCTCGATGCTCCCGAAGCTGCTCATGCCACCACTCCGCTTCGCTCCATGGCGTCATGAGGCACCGAGACACTGAGCCTGATGATTCGCTCGCTGCGCTCGCTCATGCCACCACTCCGCTTCGCTCCATGGCGTCATGACCTACCACGGCGCCGATGATTCGCTCGCTCATGCCACGGCCTCCCGGTAGATGGGCGTGCGGGCGAGGGCGGTCGCACGCGAGGTGCGCCACCAGGCGGCGAAGCCCCAGACGCACAGCGCGCCGTAGATCAGGTACATGACCGCGGACGGGTAGAAGCCACCGCGCAGCAGCAGCGGCACGCCGACCGCGTCGACCGCGATCCACAGCAGCCAGAACTCCACCCAGCCGCGGGCCATGCCGTACGTGGCCAGCAGGCTGCCGGTGAGGATCCAGGCGTCGGGCAGCGGGCCCCACGAGCCCAGGGCCTTGAGCACCGGGTACGCCGCGGCGGTGCCGACCACGGCGGCCAGCAGCAGCATCAGCCGCTCCCGCCCGGTGGCCCACCGTGGGACGACCGCCGCCTGCCCGCCCTCGGCGCGGCGGTTGCGCTGCCAGCGCCACCAGCCGTAGACGCTGACCGCGAAGAAGAACACCTGTCGTCCGGCCTGCCCGTACAGGTCGTGCGCCTGCGGGGTGGCGAACACCCCGCCGAGGAAGACGGTCAGGAGCAGCGCGTTACCGATCATGCCGACCGGCCAGGCCCAGACCACCCGGCGCAGCCCGAGCAGCGCGGAGATCAGACCGAAGGCGTTGCCGACGATCTCCCGGACCAGCACCGGCGAACCGGCCACCTGCACCTGGGCGTCCAGCAGCCAACCGAGCGGACCCATCAGGCCACCCCGCCCGTGATCGGGGCCACCCCGGAACCGTCGGTGCCGGCCAGCCGGTCGCCGAGCAGCCGCTCGACGTACTTGGCCAGCACGTCGACCTCCAGGTTGACCGGGTCGCCGGCCCTCTTCGCGCCGAGCGTGGTCAGCTTGAGCGTGGTCGGGATCAACCCGACGGAAAACTCGTCCGCGCCCACCTCGGCCACGGTCAGCGAGACACCGTCGATGGTGATGGAGCCCTTCTCCACCACGTACCGGGACAGGCCGGCGGGCAGCCGGAACCGGACAGTCTCCCACTGCTCGGCCGGCTCCCGCGAGATCAGCTCGCCGACCCCGTCCACGTGGCCCTGCACCAGGTGCCCGCCGAGCCGGCTGCCGAGCGCGGCGGCCCGCTCCAGGTTGACCGGGTCGCCGACGCTCAGCGCGCCCAGCGCGGAGCGGCGAAGCGTCTCGCCCATCACGTCGGCGGTGAAGACCCCGTCGGCCACGTCCACGACGGTCAGGCAGACGCCGTTGACCGCGATGGAGTCGCCGTGCCGGGCGTCCGAGGTGACCAACGGACCACGGACGCCGATCAGCGCGGAATCGCCCGCCGTCGCCGTGACCCGGACGATCTCCCCCAACTCCTCGATAATGCCGGTGAACATCTCAGCCCTCCCTTTTGCGGGGCAAAGCGGTGATCCGGAGATCCGGACCGATCTGCGTAACGTCGACGAACTCCAGATCGATGGCCTCAGCGATAGTGCTCACTCCCGCGTCGACCAGAGCGGTCGGTCCGGCGCCGAGCAGTCGCGGCGCGACGTACCCGATGACCTTGTCGACCAGGCCGGCCTGCAGGAACGCTCCGGCCAGCCGGGGGCCGCCCTCCAGCAGCAGCGAACGGACCCCCCGCTCGTGCAGCGCCGCGAGCAGCGCCGGCAGGTCGACCCGGCCGTCCGGGCCGGCGCCGACCTCCTCGGCGGTCGCGATCCACGTCCGCGCGGCGCCGTCGCGGACCCGGGCGTCAGCCGGGGTACGCCCGGAGCTGTCCACCACCACCCGCAGCGGCTGCCGGATGGCCAGGCTGCCGTCGCGCAGGTTGCGAGCGGTCAGCCGGGGGTCGTCGGCGAGCACCGTGCCCACCCCGGCGAGCACCGCGTCGACAGTGCCGCGCAGCGCGTGCACGTCGATCCGGGCGGCCTCCGAGGTGATCCACATGCTGGTGCCGTCCAGGGCGGCGGCGCGCCCGTCGAGCGTGGCGGCGTACTTCCAGATGACGTACGGCCAGCCCCGGCGCATCGAGGTCAACCACGCGACGTTGCCGGCCTCGGCCTCCTCGCCGCGTACCCCGAGATCGACGCGGACCCCGGCGGCGCGCAGGGTGGCGGCGCCACCGGACGCGACCGGGTTGGGATCGGGTACGGCGATGACCACCCGGGCGACCCCGGCCTGGACCAGCGCGGAACTGCAGGGGCCGGTGCGACCGGTGTGGTCACAGGGCTCCAGCGTGACGACCGCGGTGCCGCCCTTGGCCCGCTGCCCGGCCTGCGCCAGGGCGACGATCTCGGCGTGCGGCCCGCCGGCGTACGCGTGGAAGCCCTCCCCCACGACCTGGCCGTCCTCGTCGAGCAGCACGCACCCGACCACCGGATTGGGGCTGGTCGTACCGAGCCCGCGCGCCGCCAACTCGATCGCACGCCGCATCGCCTCGTCGACGGAGACGCTGGCCATCGCCCTGCCCTGCCCTCTCACTCGCCGTCCGCGCGCTGGCGGTCAGGGAGGCTGCGGCCATGGGGCCGCGGGCAGGCGGAGGCGGAATCCGGGAACGGCACAGCCGCCCCGGGAGGTCGGCACGGCACGCTGAAGCCAGCGGCCGGCACGGACCGTCCGTCCCGCGCGCTGTCTCCCATCCGGACTGTCTGGGCGCGGACGAACCGCCCCCAACCGTCGGCCCCGGATTTTCACCAGGTCCACCGGGCGGCAGAGCCGTCCGGGTCGCGGGCTGACCACGGTTGGACCGTGGATCACCGCCGGTTCGGAATTTCACCGAGTCCCGCCAGCGCGTGGTGGGTACACCGGCAGTCTTACACGCTGACGCCGCTCCGCCGCCACCTAGGCGAGCTACTTCACAGCGGGATCACGCGTCAGGTGACGCCGCGCCGCCGGTCCACCGCCACGTACGACCCGGGTTGGCTCTTGGCGACCGTCTTCATCTCCGAGGCCACCGCGATCACCTCCAGGGGGTCGGTGAACCGCTTGCCGGCGTCGGAGAGGGACACCCCGATGGACAGGGTGACCAGGGCGGCGCGTCGGATGTTGCCACGCCGGTCCTTCAGCTCGACGAAGCCGCGCTCCCGGTCGGTCGGGTCGTAGAGGGTGTCGGCGGCGGTCTCGAAGTCCACCACCGCCTGGGAGGTCAGAGGGCGGACCTGGTCCGGGGCGCAGACGATGACGAAGTCGTCGCCGCCGACGTGGCCGAGGAAGGCCGGCGGCAGGCCGACGCCCACCACGGCCCGGTGCAGGCTGCGGGCCAACGCGGAGATGAAGTCGTCGCCCCGGACGAAGCCGTACCGGTCGTTGACGCTCTTGAACCGGTCGATGTCGACGTAGCCGACGGCGTAGTCCACGCCCTGCCGCACCCGGTCGCTGATCTCCCGGCGGATCCGGCTGTTGCCGGGCAGCCCGGTCAGCGGGGAGACCTCCCGGAACTCCTTGTTGCGGCGCAGCGTGGACGAGACCCGGGCCACCAGCTCGGCGGTGTCGAACGGCTTGACCAGGTAGTCGTCGGCACCGGCGCTGAGCCCCAGCACCTTGTCGACGGTCATTCCCTTGGCCGTCAACATGATCACCGGCAGGGCGGAGGTCATCGGGTCGGCGCGCAGCCGCCGGGTCAGCTCCAGGCCGTCGATCCGGGGCATCATGAGGTCGACGACCGCCAGGTCGGGACGCTCCCGTTCGATGACCTCGAGGGCCTCCTGGCCGTCGCTGGCGTGGATCACGTCGAAGCCGTGCAGGCGCAGGTTGAACTCGACGAAACGAGCGATGTCCTCGTCGTCGTCGACGACGAGGATGATGTCCTTGCGGTCGCCGTCGGGTTCCACGTCAGGCGCCGGGAGCCGCGCGTTCCGCCAGCGTACGCAGCCGTCGTACCGCCTCCGCCGGGTCGGCGGCGCCGTACACGGCGGTGCCGGCGACGAACGCGTCAGCGCCCGCCGCGGCGGCCTGCTCGATGGTGTCGGCGGCGATCCCGCCGTCCACCTCGATGCGCAGTTCCAGATGCCCGGTCGAGACGTGCCGGCGGGCGGTACGCACCTTGTCGAGCAGCTGCGGGATGAACCGCTGCCCACCGAAGCCGGCCTTGATCGTCATGATCAGCAGGGTGTCGAAGCTGGGCAGCAGGTCCAGGTACGGCTCGATCGGGGTGTCCCGGTCGATGGCCAGGCCCGCCTTCGCGCCAGCCGACCGCAGGTCCTTGGCCAACGCCACCGGATCGTCGGAGGCCTCGGCGTGGAAGGTGACGTTGTACGCCCCGGCGTCGGCGTAACCCGGCGCCCACCGGCGCGGATCCTCGATCATCAGGTGCACGTCGAACGGCATCGCGGTGACGGCCCGCAGGCTCTGCACCACGGGCAGGCCGATGGTCAGGTTCGGCACGAAGTGGTTGTCCATCACGTCGACGTGCAACCAGTCCGCGGCGTCCTCGACGGCACGGACCTCTTCGGCGAGGCGGGAGAAATCGGCGGCCAGGATGCTCGGCGCGACGATCGGCGGCGGTACGGTCACGTGGCCAGTGTACGAAGATGGCCACCCGCGACCCGCATCGCGCCACCTTCGGGGACGCGCTGTGACCCAGCAGTGACCACTGGTGCAGAATTAGTCGATCCGGATCCCCCAATCCGGACGAACAGACGTCAATGGCTGGCCGATCGGCGGAAAGGCGACGACACTCCAACCGGGACTGTGCCATAGGCTGCACGCCCGCCGGGGTCTCGCCGCGGGGCGCGGTGACCGGCCGCCATCTCCCGGGAAGGGCGGACGATGCGACGGTGGCTCCCAGCGCTGGTGCTGGCCGGCGTCACGACGATGCTGCTGGCCGGTTGCGCGCCGGCACGAGGCGCGGACGGCGACCTCACCGACGACTGGCCGGCGCTGCGGGTTCCGAAGCCGTTCAGTCCGGCCACCGACACCTGCCTGCCCCGGATCATCCCGGTCGTGCAGGCCAGCACGTACGAGACGGTGGACTGCGCGCGCAACCACCTGGCCGAGACCATCCACGTCGGCACCTTCACCGGCCCCGACGCGCTGACCGAGACCCGGCCCGAGCCCGGCTCGCCGGCGCTGCGCACCGCCCGCGCCGAGTGCGACCAGCGGGCCCGGGAGGTGCTCGGCGGCGACTGGCACACCGCCCGGCTCGCGTTGAACCTCGCCCTGCCGTCCGCGCCCGCCTGGTCCGGCGGGGCGCGCTGGTTCCGCTGCGATCTCAGCGAAACCGGCAGCATCGACAACACGCGACCGGTCAACCGCACCGGCAGCCTGCGCGGCGCGCTGATCGGCGACAGCCCGCTGACGCACCGCTGCTTCGACCCGAAACTGATCGGCGACAACCTCAACTACATGGCACCGGTGCTCTGCACCGAACCGCACCGCGCCGAGTTCGTGGGCGTCTACGAGGAACGCGACATGAGTTGGGCCGACTTCAGCAAGGCCGCCGCCCAGGCGCACCGGCGCTGCATGGAGCTGATCGCCACGTTCGCGTCGGTGCCCAACAACAGCGAACTGCCGTACCGGGCCGGGTCCATCTACTACCCGCCGTCGCAACGGGAGTGGGAGGAGGGCGACCGCGGGGTGCGGTGTTTCCTGTGGAGCGACGACCGCAAACTCACCCGTTCGATGCGCGGCGCCGGCCCCGAGGGACTTCCGGCGATCTGAGCAGTGGTGCCGTATGCTGCTGCGCCGTGGCGCTACCGCCCGGCCGGGTCCGGTCGGCGGCCACCAGCGGCGGGGAGGTCAGGGATGCGACGGTGGTTGACGGCGTTCACCGGAGGTGCGGCCCTGGCGCTGACGCTGGCCGGATGCAACGCGCCCGCCGGCCTCGACCGTGACCTCGTCGACGACTGGCCGGCGCCCGTCGCGGCGCAGCAGTTCGTACCCGCCGCCGACGTCTGCCACCAGACCACCCAGCAGGTCGGCTTCCTGACCGGCTACAACCCGACGCCGTGCACCGAGGCGCACCGGGTGGAGACCATGCACGTCGGCACCCTCACCGGTCCGGCCGCCGAGCCCGGCACGACGCCACTGCCCGGTTCGGCGGGCATGCGGGCCGCGCAGGCCGCGTGCGACAAGCAGGTCAACAAGGCGGTCGGCGCCGACTGGCGCTCCGGACGACTCGGCCTGACCGTCGTGCTGCCGTCGCCGCAGGCCTGGGCCGGCGGGGCCCGCTGGTACCGCTGCGACGTCACCGAGATCGTCAGCATCGACGACACCACTGTCGACCTGCGCACCGGCAGCCTCCGGGGCTCGTTGTCCGGCGCCGCCCCGCTGGCGTACCGCTGCTTCAACCCGAAGATGGTCAAGAACGACATCGACGAGATGGTGCCGGTCTCCTGCACGGCGAAGCACCACGCCGAGTTCGTCGGGGTGTGGCAGGCCCCGGACGTCAGCTACGCCGAGTTCTCCCGCACCACCAAGCGCACCCACAGGGCCTGCCAGTCGATGATCGCCAGGTACGCGAAGGTGCCGGACAACTCCCAACTCGACTTCCGCGCCGGAACGATCTACTACCAGCCGTACGAGGAAGAGTGGAAGAACGGCAACCGCGGCGTGCAGTGCTTCCTCTGGATCTCCGACCGGGACCTGACCCGTTCGATGAAGAACGCCGGCACCAAGGGCCTCCCGGTCACCTGAGCCGCCGCGTCCGGCCGGGGGCACCGGCCGGACGCGAACCGCATCAGTTTCGGCGCAGGACCGCGAGGAACATCGCGTCGGTGCCGTGGCGGTGTGGCCAGAGCTGCACGGTCGGCCCGTCACCCAGACCGGGCATCCCGGCCGGCAGCAGCGGGCGGGCGTCCACGAAGTCCACCGCGACACCGCTGCGGCGGGCCGCCTCGGTCACCGTCACGTGCGTCTCGACCGTGTGCGGTGAGCAGGTGACGTAGGCGACCAGGCCACCGGGCCGGACCGCCCGCAGCGCCGCACCGAGCAACTCCCGTTGCAGCCGCGTCAGGGGCGGCAGGTCGGACGGTTGACGACGCCACCGTGACTCCGGCCGACGGCGCAACGAGCCCAGCCCCGTGCATGGTGCGTCGACGAGCACACGGTCGAAGTGCTGCTCGGGAAGCTTCGGGTCGCCGCCGACCTCCCGGCCGTCCATGGCCAGCACGGCCACCGGCAGGCCGCGGGTCGCCTGGGACACCAACCGGGCCCGGTGCTCGGCGACCTCCACTGCTGTCACCCGGGCGCCACGCTGCGCGGCCAGGGCACCCAGCAGACCGGCCTTGCCACCCGGACCGGCGCACAGGTCCAGCCAGCGCCCGTCCGGACCGTCGAGCGGCGCGTCGGCGAGCGCCGCCGCCACCAACTGGGAGCCCTCGTCCTGGACGTGGGCAAGGCCGTCGGCCACCGCCGGCACGTCGCCGGGCGCCCCGCCGGGCAGATAGACGGCGTACGGCGAGAAGGCACCGGGCGCACCGCCCACCTGGTCGGCCAGGTCGACCGGGTCGATCAGCCCCGGCCGGGCACAGAGGTGCACCGCCGGACGCTCGTTGTCCTCGATCAGGAGGCGGGTCGTCTCGCCCAGGTCGCCGCCGAGCGCCTCGGAGAAGGCCCGCACGATCCACTGCGGATGGCTGTACGCCAGGGCCAGGTGCCCGACCGGGTCGGTCTCCATCGGTGGGGCGAGCTTCGCCACCCAGGCGTCCACGTCACGGGTGGACACCTCGCGCAGCACCGCGTTGGCGAAACCCGCGGCGCCCGGCGCGACCGAGCGGACCAGGTCCACTGTCGACGAGACAGCGGCGTGCGGCGGCACCCGGGTGTACAGCAGCTGGTACGCCCCGAGCCGCAACGCGTCACGTGCCGGAGGGTCGATGCGGGCCACGTCCCGACCGGACGCGTCGGTCAGGATCGCGTCCAACGTGCCCAGGTGGCGCAGGGTGCCGTAGGTCAGCTCGGTGGCGAAGGCCGCGTCCCGGCCGAACAGGCCCTCCTCCCGCAGGATGGTGGGGAGCACCAGGTTGGCGAACGCGTCGTCGCGGTGCACCGCCGCCACCGCCTCGTACGCGGCACGACGCGGCCGGTCCAGTGGCGGCCGGGCCGGCCGGCGGTCCCCGCCACGACCCGAGGGCGGACCGGAGCGCGCGGGACGCGTCCCCTCCGGGGCCGTCACGCGAACTCCTCGCCGGTGCCGACGCGGACGCCGCGCGCCCAGTCGGTGGCACCCATCGCCCGCTTTCCGGCGGCACGGACCTCACCGAGGCGCACCGGTACGGTCGCCGTGCCCGCGAGCACCCGGGACTTCTCCACCAGCAACTCCCCCGGCTTCAGCTCCGGGCCGTCGGGCTCCGGCACCACCGGGCCGAGCTTCACCCGCTCGCCTCGGAACGTGGTCCAGCCACCCGGGGCCGGGGTGCAGGCGCGCAGGCGACGGTCCACGGCGAAAGCCGGGTCGCCCCAGCGCACCCGGGCGTCGTCCACAGTCAGTTTCGGTGCCAGCGACACCCCGTCGGCGGGCTGCGGCTCGGCCCGCGCGGTGCCGTCGGCGATCGCGTCGAGCACCGCCACCAGCAGCCCGGCGCCGGAGTCGGCGAGCCGCCCCAGCAGGTCACCGGAGGTGTCGGCCGCGCGGATCTCGTCGGTGAGGGTGCCGTAGACCGGGCCGGTGTCCAGGCCCTCCTCCAACTGGAAGACGCTGGCGCCGGTCAACTCGTCACCGTGCAGCACCGCGTGCTGCACGGGTGCGGCGCCACGCCAGGCGGGCAGCAGCGAGAAGTGCAGGTTGATCCAGCCGTGCCGGGGGATCTCCAGGGCGGCCGGTGGCACCAGCGCGCCGTAGGCGACCACCGGCACGCAGTCCGGTGCGAGCGCGCGGAGCCGGTCGAGGAACTCGGGCTCGCGGGGCCGGGCCGGAGTGAGCACCTCCACGCCGTGCTCGTCGGCCCACTCGCCAACCGGGGAGCGGGACAGACCACGCCCGCGCCCGGCGGGCGCGTCGGGCCGGGTGACCACGGCGACCAGCTCGTGCCGGGAGGCGGCGACGGCAGCCAGGGCGGGTACGGCGACGGCCGGCGTACCGGCGAAGATCACGCGCATCCGGGTCACCGCCCCAGGCCGAAGGGACTGCCCGCGCCGTGCGGGTTGACCTTGACCGTGGGCGGGGCGGACGCGTCGTACCACTCGGCCTGGCGGATCGCCTTCATCGCCTCCTTGCGACCGGCGGCGTCCAGCCGGTCGAGGAAGAGCACGCCGTCGAGGTGGTCGGTCTCGTGCTGCACGCAGCGGGCCATCAGGCCCGTGCCGACGATCTGCAACGGGTCGCCGTAGCCGTTGAAGCCCTTGGCGATGACGTTCTGACGGCGCTTGGTGTCGAAGTAGAGCCCGGGGATGGACAGGCAGCCCTCCGGGCCGTCCTGCTCCTCCTCGTCGGGGAACTCGAGCACGGGGTTCACGAGGTGCCCGAGCACGTCGTCGACGTCGAAGGCGAACACCCGCAGGCCCACACCGAGCTGCGGTGCGGCCAGACCGGCGCCGTTCTGCTCACGCATCGTGTCGGTGAGGTCGGCGATGAGCCGCCGCAACTCGACGTCGAAATCGACCACCGGATCGGCCGGCGTGCGCAGCACCGGATCCCCAAACAGACGGATGGGCTGGACGGTCACGCGGGGTGGCTCCTTCACGGGTCGGACGAGCGGTGCCGTACCAGTCTACGGAGTGCCCGGCCACCCGCCGGGCGGCGTACCTCGATCGGCGACCGCCGGTGTGCCCAGCGTCACCGGCCGGCTCCCGCATCCGGGGACTCGGCCCGGGCCAGCAGGTCCCGCACCCGCTCGCTGTCCGGATGGCCGAGGTCGTCGAGGATGCCCAGTGCCCGCCGCCAGGTACGCACGGCACCGGCCGGGTCCCCCGCCGCGTGCCGGCTCACTCCGAGCCGGGACAGGGTGTCGGCCTCGTCGTAGCGGTCGCTGATGCGTCGGTACAGCCGCAGCGCCCGCCCGTAACAGCGGATCGCCTCGCGGTGCTCACCCAGCTGGGCGTGGATGAAGCCCAGGCTGTCCCAGGTGTTCGCCTCACCGTGCCGGTCACCGGTCGGGCGTAGCAGCGCCAACGCCTCCGCGCAGTGCGCGAGTGCCGGCCCGTACTGGCCGAGCTGGGCGTGCGCCCAACCCACCGCGTTGCGGGCGCTCGCCTCCCCCGCCAGGTGGCCGGCGGCCTGGTACAGCGCCAGCGCGCGTTCACCGTGCTCGAGCGCCTCGGCGTACCGTCCGAGCCCGTCGAGCATCGCGCCGAACGCCCGGTGGGTCCGCGCCTGACCGGTGTGGTCGCCCAACGACTCGAAGATCACCAGCGCCTGCCGGTAGTTCCTCGCCGCCTCGTCCACCCGGCCCAGCCGGTACAGCACGCGGGCGAGGTCCCGGTGGGCGTTCGCCTGCCCGAGCCGGTCGCCCACCCGCCGCGCCCCGGCCAGCGCGGCCTGCTGGGCGAGGACCAGGTCCGGCCAGCGCCCCCGGCGTTGCAGGAAGTCCACCAACGTCCAGGCCAACTGCCAGGCATGACCGTCGAACCCGGTACGCCTCGCGTACGAGACCGCCGCCAGCAGCACCGGGTGCTCGACGGTGAACCAGGCGAGCGCCCGCCCGTGGTCGGTGATCTCCTCGGGCATCACGCCCGGCCCGGCGGCGGCCAGGGTGACCGGATCCCGACCCGGCTGCAGCAGCAACGCGGCCGCGTGCGCGGTGTGCAGGTAGTGGTCGAGCCCTCGTCGGATCGCGGCCCGCCGGGACTCCGCGGGTTCGAGACGTTCGGCCTGCTCGGCCGCGTACGCCCGGAGCAGGTCGTGGGCGCCGAACCGGCCGGGGGCATGCTCGGTGACGAGGTGCGCGTGGGCCAGCTCCGCCAGCAGCCGGGGCACCTGGGCCCGGGGCAGCCCGGCCAGGCTGGCCGCGGCGGCGACTCCGATGTCCGGCCCCGGGTGGCAGCCGAACAGCCGGAACAGTCGTGCCGCCGCCGGCGTCAGGTTCCGGTACGACCAGGAGAAGACGGCCTGCACGTCGGTGCTGGCATCTCCGCCGTCGAAGGAGTCCAGCGGGCGCGGCGCCTCGCGCAGCTCGGCCGCGAGGGCCGCCAGGGAGAACGCCGGATTCGCCGCGCCCCTCGCGGCGAGCACCGCCAGCGCCAGCGGCAGCCGCGCGCACCGCTCGATGATCTCGTCCACCGCCGTCGGCTCGACCGTCAACCGCTGCGCGCCGAGCCGACGGGCCAGCAGTTGCCAGGACTCGGCGGCACTGAGCAGGCCGACGCCGATCGGCCGGGCGCCCTCGGCGGCGACCAGGCCGGCGAGCCGGTTGCGGCTGGTGACCAGGACCAGGCACGTCGGGCTGCCGACCAGCAGGGGCCGAACGTGGTCGATGTCGCGGGCGTTGTCCAGCAGCACCAGCATCCGGCGGTTGGCGAGCAGGCTGCGGTAGAGGCCCACCTGCGCGGTCAGATGGGTGGGTATGCGTTCGGGCGGCACCTCGAGGGCCTCGAGGAAGCCGCGTACCGCCTCGACGGCTGTCATCTCCGTACCGGTGGAGTCGAAGCCGCGCAGGTCGACGTAGAGCTGGCCGTCCGGGAAACGGTCGGCCACCCGGTGCGCCCAGTACACCGCCAGGGTCGTCTTGCCGACCCCGGCCGTCCCGGACAGCGTCATGATGGTCACCGGCGCCGGACCGCCGTCCTCGGGCGGAGCGAGGTTGACGCACTCGGCGTCGAGCTGCGCGAGCTGGGCGACACGTCCGATGAATCCGGGTAGCGCCGGGGGTAGTTGGCGGGGCACGGGCAGCCGGGTCGACGTCGTACCGGCCCGTTGGCCGCCGCCCCGGACCCGGGCCGGCCCGGCGCCCGACCGCCCGGTCGCGGCGTGGTCCCGGTTGGGTCGTCGGCGCCCCTCCTCGACCCGGTCCCGCGCGGTGGCCAGCGCTCCCTGCTCGGCGGGTGTCGCCCCGAGCAGGCGGATGAGGACGTCGAACCGCTCCGGCGGAGGCAGGATGTTGCCGGCGAAGTACTCCCCGATGATCCCCCGTGACCAGCCGGTCTTGGCGGCCAGCTGCCGATACGTCAGTTGGGTCTCACCCTCCTGCCGAGCCTCCCGGCGGCGCAACTGGCGCAACAGCCCGGCCAGTTCCGGCAGTGTCTGCGCGTCGCAGCTGCCGCGGCCCACCTCGAACGACCCGGGTGAACCCTGCTCCGTCGGTCGAGCGCCGGGCGGTACCCGTTGGTCGGACATACGGCTTCCACCCCCCGGCCACCCGGCCCCCCCGGATGCCCACGGGCAGGCTAATTCCACCTCCACACCCATCGATAGGTGACCGCCGATGTCTGACAGTTCCACTTCGGACCCGTGATCGTCCGATGATGTCCGGCGGTGTCCAGTGCCGTCCAGGATGCGCGACGCGAAGCCGAGGTCCCGTGCCACCGTCCTGCTGCGGGTTCGACCCGCTTCACGACCCCTGGGGGAAGAGGTACCTGATGATCCGTCCACACCCGACCGTCCGGCGGACCACGATGCTGCGTCGCATCGCCGTCACCGCCTTCGGCCTCACGCTGCTCGCCGCGGGAGTGACCCCCGCACCGGCCACCGCCGCACCGGGCGGCAAGGCTGGCATCGCCGCACCGGGCGGCAAGGCCGCCATCGCCGGGTCGTTCGTCGACAGCACACCGGTGCCCGCCGGCTTCGCCTCCTGGTCCGAGCTGCTGCGGTTGCAGCAGCGCATGAACAACGCCGCCGCCCAGATCACTGACGCGGCGCAGCGCAGCGCCAACTCCGGCTTCGCCGGCATCGTCGCCGACCCCACCAACCGCCACCTCAAGGTCTACTGGAAGGGGGAGCCGCCGGCCAACCTGATGGCCAACGCCCGGGCCACCGTCGCCACGCAGGTGCTGCCCGCCGCGTACTCCCAGCGGGAACTCCTTGCCGCGGCCGACCGCCTGCGGGCCAAGGCGGGCGACGAGATCACCACCGTCGGGCCGCGCGCCGACGGCGCCGGCCTGCTCGTCGGCACGCAGGACGGCCTGCTCGGCGCGACGGCCCTGGCCGGCGTGCCGGTGACCGTGCAGACCAACGTCGCCGCCGCGCCGGCGACCCGCTGGGACGACACCGCGCCGTGGTGGGGTGGCGCCGCCTGGCGCAACGCCACCACCGGCGGTGGCTGCTCGACCGGCTTCGGGGTCTTCAAGAACGGAAACGCGCGGATCCTCTCCGCCGCGCACTGCGGCAACCTCAACAACGTCGCGACCGACCCGACCGGCCAGGCGATGGGCACCGTCAGCACCCGCAACGTCGGCACCGACACCCTGCTGTTGTCGGGCGGCTCCGGCGGCCGGGTCTTCAACAACAGCACCGACGCGCTGGGCAACGTGGTCAGTGAGTTCAGCAACCAGGTGATCGGCGCGTCGGCCAGCCAGGTCGGCAACTGGGTGTGCACCTCCGGCGCGTACTCCGGCACCCGCTGCTCGATCCAGGTGAAGGCCCGCAACCTCTGCATCAACGTGCGCGACTTCGGCCAGGTCTGCGGGCAGGTCCAGGCGGAGCACACCGGCCGCCTCAACGCCGTCGGTCAGGGCGACAGCGGTGGCCCGGTGGAGATCGTGAACGCGGCGAACACCCTGCAGGTCTGGGCGACCGGCACCAACACCGCCATCGACGACACCAACACGTCGACGGCCTGCACCGGCTACCGCCCCACTGGGCGGGTCTGCGCCTGGCGGTTCTACTACGAGGACATCTTCTCGGGCATGGCCGGCGTCGGCGCCACGGGCGTCGTCCTCGGCTGAGGTAGCTCGGCGACCCGCCGAACGACTCGGTGGCCGGGTCGGTGCGCACACCCGCGCACCGGCCCGGCCCTTGCCTGCTCTCAGGCGCCGGCGGCCGGGTGCCCGGCTAGGGCGTGTGTCAAAGCCCCTGGCCCGCCGCAGGCCGGCCAGGGGCTTTGACACACGCCCTAAGGAGCGGTCCCCCGGACACCGGCCGACGCGCCCAGCGACACCAGCAGGCTCTCGTAGCCACGCAGGGTCAGCCGGGTCCGGTGCCGGGGCGGCTCGACCAGCGCCAGCTCGGGGAGGCGGCGCAGCAGCAGCGGGAACGCCAGCTGCGCCTCCAGCCGGGCCAGGCCCGCGCCGAGGCAGTAGTGCGGGCCGGCGCCGAAGGACAACGGGTGCGCCTGGTCCCGCGTCGGGTCGAAACGCCACGGGTCGGCAAACCGGCGCGGGTCGCGGTTCGCCGCGCCGAGCAGCAGCAACGCCGTGCTGCCGGGCGGAAGGTCGAGCCCGCCGCAGCGCACCGGCGCCGTGCTGGTGCGAGTGGTCAACTGCACCGGCGAGTCGTAGCGCAGCAGCTCCTCGACGTACGCCGGGGCGAGCGCGGGATCGGCGCGCAGCTCGGCGGCGGCGGCCGGGTGACGCAGCAGCACGACGAGACCGTTGCCGAGCAGGTTGGTAGTGGTCTCGAAGCCGGCCACCAGCAGCACCACCAGGTTGGCCAGCAGTTCGTCCCCGGTGAGCCGGTCACCGTCGGCGTCGTGCACCTGGACCAGCGCGGTGGTCAGGTCGTCGGCCGGTGCCCGTCGCCGGGCGACGATCAGCTCGACGAAGTAGTCGCGCAGCTCGGAGGCACCCGCGTCGGCGACCGTCAACTCCTCGGGAGTGATCTCCGGCTCCAGCACCCCGGTCAGGTCACCGGCCCACCGGCGGAACAACGGCCGGTCAGCCGCGGGTACGCCGAGCAGCGCGCAGATCACCCCGACGGGCAGCGGGTACGCGAAGTCGGCCAGTATGTCGACCGGACCGCCGCCCGCGGCTCTGTCGACCATCGCGTCGAGCAACTCCTCGGCCTGTGCCCGCACCACGTCGCGCATGCCGGCGATCCGGCGTGGACTGAACGCCCCGGCGGCCAGCCGACGCATCCGGCTGTGGTCGGGCGGGTTGGTCCGCAGCATGGACCGGGCGATCGACGACACCGCCGGGCTCTGCCGCCAGTTCGGCCAGACCTGGTCCCGCAGCGCGTCGTCGAGCA
Source organism: Micromonospora sp. WMMD967 (assembly GCF_029626165.1). NCBI lineage: Bacteria > Bacillati > Actinomycetota > Actinomycetes > Micromonosporales > Micromonosporaceae > Micromonospora > Micromonospora sp. WMMD967. Next base: position 3,576,473 of record NZ_JARUBK010000001.1, on the reverse strand, counting down.
CCCCGAGCCGGGGGTCGCGCAACAACTCGTCGACCTCCGGGTAGCCGGTCACCACGTACAGGCCCGGTAACGCCTGCACCACTGGCCCGTGGGCGCGCAGCCGCTCGTACGTCGGGTACGGGTCGACCCGCCCCTGCGGCGACATGAGCAGTGTCAGCGCCTCGGCAGCCTCCATGGCCGGCCCCCCGTCGATGCGTCGGAGGTTCCATCATCCCGGTGCGGCCGCCATCCAGCAGCCCCCAGGGCCGCGCGGTCGACGCCGAGCCCGGACACGGCGGGTCGGGCACTGGCGGGCCTGGCACCGGCCGGCGGGCCTGGCACCGGCCGGCAGGGCTCAGGCGCTGGCGCTCGGGTCCCCGGCGAGGACCGCGTCACCGCGGAGCAAAGCCGGCTCGGGCAGCGGAAGCTGGATCTTGTGAGCCGCCTCCCAGTCGTAAATCAGGCCGGGGCGGACCTGGGCGGCGAAGTAGTCGATCGCCGTCATCCCACCCACGACCGGCTCGTCGACCTCGGCGACCAGCTGGGCGGGGACGAGGGAGAACCCGTTCTGCAGGGCGGCGCTGAGCCGGCGGTGACCGTCGACGACGAAGAAGTACTCGCCGGTGAACCCGATCTTCAACGGTTCGAGGGCCTCGTCGCCGGCCTCGGCCACGTCGCCGACGAAGTCGGTGTCCCACAGACCCCGCAGGGTGGCGATGTCCTCGGTCGGGTATACGCGGGCCGGGTCGAGCAGCAGCAGCGGTGGCGCGTCCCGCAGCACCTCGGCTCCGAGCGTCCCCTCGTACGCGGCGATGATGTGTTCGATCACCTCGGAGGCGGTCGCCCGGGTGGTGTCACAGATCAGGTCGTAGTTGCGCAGTCGGGCCTTGTCCACGCCGTACCGGATGATGAACCGGCTGCGCTCGCTGGCACTGCGCTCCCGGAGCTTGGCCTTGGCCTCCTCCATCGAGGCGTAGCTCTCTGCCGGGCCGGAGGGCCGGGCGAGCACCCGACGGGCCGCCTCACCCGGCTCGGTGATCATGTGCACCTTGAGCGCGTCGGTGAAGAAGTGCCAGGCCAGCCGGGAGTCCATGACGAGGCGCTCACCGGAGGCGGCGATGTCCCGCTGGAGCTGGTCGACGTAGCCGTCGACGGCCTGGTCGAGCTCGGCGTGCAGATTGAGTTGCAGAGCGGTCATCTGCCGCTGCTGCGCCATCTCCCGGTAGAGGTCCCCCACGCTGACCCGGCGCATCCCGAGCCGCTTGGCGATCTCGACCGACACGGTGCTCTTGCCGCTGCCGAGGTCGCCGTTGAAGACGATCGATTGTCCAACGGTCACGACTTGTCCACCCCTGATCACCGGCTCATTGACATCATCGACACCGCGTCCGACCGACGCGTTCCCGCCATCGTCGCGACAGCCCGCGGCGGCCCCGACTGAGCGCGTCTGACGCTCCGTCGCGACCGGGAGCCGCCGTACGCCTCGGCATGACGGGCGATGCTACCACTCCGGCGCCACCCCTCTGCCGGACGCAGTGTGCGAGGCCACTCCCCACAGGCGGGGTCCGTCGCCGCCGGCACCAGCCGAAACTCCTCAGAACAGGCTCAGCGGATCGACCTGGAGACGGACCGGGTCGGCGGCCTTGCGGGCGGCACGAGCGCCGGCCGCCGAGTGCAACGCCTCGGCGAGCGCGGCAGCCCGCGCCCGGGGCACCCGGACCAGCATCCGCTCCCGTCCCTCCTCGGCCGGCACCGGCCCGAGCACCTCGGCGTCCTCGGGCAGCCGGGCCGCGGTGAGCAGGTCCGCCACCGCCTCGGCCGGGCCGGTGACGCTCGCCATCCGGACGGCCGGGGGGAAACCCAACTCCCGGCGCTCGGCCAACTCCCGGCCGGCGAACCAGGCGGCGTCCCAACGCAGCAGCGCCTGCACCGGTGCGAGCGCGCCGTCGGCGACCACCACCACCCGCCCCGCCGGGGCCGGTCGGGCCAGCGCCGCCGCGGCCAGCCAGCGACGCAACGCCTCCTCGCCGGCGCGCAGGTCGGCCCGGGTCAGCAGGGCCCACGAGTCGAGCAGCAGCACCGCTCCGTAGCCGCCCTCGGCGACCGGTTCGGCACCGGGCGTCGCCACCACCAGGGCCGCCCCCCCGGGAACGTCGGTCAGCACCTCCTCGCGCCCCGACGTGCGCACCGGCACGCCCGGGAATGCCCGGCCCATCTCCTCGGCGGTCCGCCGGGCACCGGTCACCGCCGCCCGCAACCGCCGCCCACCGCACTGCGGGCAGGCGTACGCGGCGGCCACCCGAGCGCACCAGCGGCAGGCCGGGGTGCCGCCGGCCGAGGGCAGCGCGAGCGGGCCGGCGCAGTGCGCGCAACGGGCCGGGGTGCGGCAGTCGGCGCAGGAGATCGACGGCAGGTAGCCGCGCCGGGGCACCTGCACCAGCACCGGCAGGTCCTGACGGAGGGCGTCACGGGCGGCCGTCCAGGCCAGGCTGGGCAGCCGAGCGGTGGCGGCCCCGGGGTCGCGGGCCAGTTGGGGGTCGTCGCCGGTCGGCGCGATCGCCGGGATGCGAGCCCGCACTGTCGCGCGGTCGGCGACCACCTCCCGCGCCCAGCCCGTCTCCAGCAGCAGCTGCGCCTCGGCGCTGCGCGCGTAACCACCGACCAGCGCACCGGCCTCGGCGAGCTGGGCGCGGGTGAGCAGCACGTCGCGGGCGTGCGGATAGGGCGCCCGGGGCTCGGAGTGCAGGTCGTCGCCGTCGTCCCAGACGGCGACCAGACCGAGGCGCTCCACCGGGGCGAACATCGCCGCCCGGGTGCCGATCACCACCGGCACCCGTCCCCGGCGGGCGGCGAGGAACGCGCGGTAGCGGCGCGCCGGCCCGAGCGCGGCAGTCAGGCTGACGTGCCGCCCCTCCCCGAGGACGGCGGTGAGCGCGGCGTCCAGCCGGTCGAGGTCGCGGGCGTCGGGCACCACGACGACAGCGCCGCGCCCCCCGGCCACGGTGGCGGCCACCGCGTCGGCGTAGCGGGCCGCCCAGTCCTCGCCCGGAAGCGCCGACCAGACCGCGCGGGGAGCCCGCCCGTCAGTGAGCGCCCGCAGCAGCGCGGGACCGGTCGGGTAGTCCCGCCAGCCGCGCGGGTCGACCACCGCGTCCTCGGCGACCACCGCGTCCTCGGCGACCGCCGCCGCAGCGGGCTGGTCGTCGCGGGGTTCCTTCTCCACCCGGGCGTGCCGGGGCGGCACGGCGAGCCGGAGCACGTCGGCGAGGTTGCCCGCGTACCGGTCGGCGACCGCGCGGGCCAGCCCGGCGATCTCGGGCGCCAGCACCGGTTCCGGCGACACCACCTTCTCCAGGTACGCGAGGCGCCCTGTGTGCCCGGAGTCGTCGGCACGGGACAGCAACCACCCGTCGACGAGCTGCCCGGCGAAGCGCACCTTCACCCGGGTGCCGGGCACCGCCACCTCGTCCAGCTCAGCCGGCACCAGGTAGTCGAACGGCCGGTCCAGGTGCGCCAGTCCGACATCCACGCAGACGCGCGCGACCGGCGACCCGTCCGCGGGTCGCCGGTCGCTACGCCTGGTGGCGGTCAGGCTCCCGCGGCCGACTTGAGGTCGGCGGCCCGGTCGGTGCTCTCCCAGGTCAGGTCCGGCAACTCGCGGCCGAAGTGGCCGTACGCGGCGGTCTGCTGGTAGATCGGGCGGAGCAGGTTGAGGTCCCGGATGATCGCGGCCGGGCGCAGGTCGAACACCTCGGTGACGGCCTTCTCGATCGACGAGACCGGCACGGTCTCGGTGCCGAACGTCTCGATGAACAGGCTGACCGGGTGCGCCTTGCCGATGGCGTAGGCGACCTGCGCCTCGCACCGCTCGGCCAGGCCGGCGGCGACCACGTTCTTGGCGACCCAGCGCATGGCGTACGCGGCCGACCGGTCCACCTTCGACGGGTCCTTGCCGGAGAACGCGCCACCGCCGTGGCGGGCGTACCCGCCGTAGGTGTCGACGATGATCTTGCGGCCGGTCAGCCCGGCGTCACCCATCGGGCCGCCGATCTCGAACCGCCCGGTCGGGTTGACCAGCAGCCGGTAGCCCTCGGTGTCCAGACCGAGGCTCTCCAGCTCCGGGGCGATGACGTGGTCACGCACGTCCGGGGTGAGCAGGGAGTCCAGGGAGATGTCGGCGGCGTGCTGGCTGGACACGACGACGGTGTTCAGCCGGACCGGGCGCAGCCCCTCGTACTCGATGGTGACCTGGGTCTTGCCGTCCGGGCGCAGGTAGGGGATCGTGCCGTCCTTGCGGACCGCGGCGAGCCGGCGGGCCAGTCGGTGCGCGAGGGCGATCGGCAGCGGCATCAGCTCGGGAGTCTCCGAGCAGGCGAAGCCGAACATCATGCCCTGGTCGCCGGCGCCCTGCGCGTCCAGCGCGCTCTCCGACGCCCCGGTACGCAGCTCGAAGGCGTTGTCCACGCCCTGCGCGATGTCCTCGGACTGCGCGCCGATGGAGACGCTGACCCCGCAGGAGGCCCCGTCGAAGCCCTTCTTCGACGAGTCGTAGCCGATGTCGAGGATGGTCCGACGGACGATCGTCGGGATGTCGGCGTACGCCTTGGTGGTCACCTCGCCGGCGATGTGCACCTGGCCGGTGGTGATCATGGTCTCGACCGCCACCCGGCTGTGCGGATCCTCGGCCAGCAGCGCGTCGAGGATGCCATCGCTGATCTGGTCGGCGATCTTGTCCGGGTGGCCTTCCGTGACCGATTCGGACGTGAAGAGACGGCGTGTCACGGCACTCCTAAGCGTGTGAGGTCGTTCCGCGGCAGTCTAATCACCACTGCGGCTGGTGTCGGGATCGGTCGCGCCCTTTACCACCCGTCAGGAACTGCCGGGTAGCCGCGCCACGACGAGATCCCATACCGCGTCGGCCACGGACTCCTTGGCCTGCTCCGGCAGATGGGCGACCGAGCCGTCCGCGCCGATGACCGTCACCGTGTTGGTGTCGGCGCCGAAGACCAGGTCCGGACCGACCTCGTTGATCACGATGAGGTCGGCCCGTTTCCGGGCGAGTTTCGCCCGGCCGTTGGCCTCGGCGTCGCCGGTCTCGGCGGCGAACACCACGAGCAGTTGCTCCGGTCGCTTGCGCTGGCCGAGCTCCGCCGCGATGTCGGGGTTCGTCACGAGGTCGATGGTGGGCGCGACACCATCGTCGGACTTCTTGATTTTGCCAGGCGCGTAGGTGGCCGGCCGGAAATCGGCCGGAGCCGCCGCCATCACCACCGCGTCGGCCTCGACGGCGGCCTTGACCGTCGCCTCCCGCAACTCGGCGGTGGTGCCGACCCGGATCAGGTCGACGCCGGCGGGGTCGGGAAGGGACACGTTGGCCGCGATCAGTGTGACCTGGGCGCCCCGGGCGACGGCGGCGCGGGCGAACGCGTACCCCTGCTTGCCGGAGGAGCGGTTGCCCAGGAAGCGGACCGGGTCCAACGGCTCCCGGGTGCCACCCGCGGTGACGACCACCCGGCGGCCGGCCAGGTCGGCGGGGGCGGAGCCGCCCCGGGCCAGCACCTGCCGGGCCACGGCGAAGATCTCCGCCGGGTCGGGCAGCCGCCCCTTGCCGGTGTCGGCGCCGGTGAGCCGGCCGACGGCGGGGTCGATGACCCGCACACCCCGGGAGCGCAGCGTGGCGACGTTGGCCACGGTGGCCGGGTGCTCCCACATCTCGGTGTGCATGGCCGGGGCGAGCAGCACCGGGCAGCGGGCGGTCAGCAGGGTGTTGGTCAGCAGGTCGTCGGCGAGCCCGTGGGCGGCCTTCGCGAGCAGGTCGGTGGTGGTCGGCGCGACCACCACCAGGTCGGCCTGCTTACCGAGGCGGACGTGCGGCACCTCGTGGACGTCGGTCCAGACGTCGTCGGCGACCGGCTGACCGGAGAGCGCCGCCCAGGTCGGCGCCCCGACGAACCGGAGCGCCGACGCGGTCGGCACGACCCGAACCCGGTGACCGGATTCGGTGAAGAGTCGCAGCAGCTCGCACGCCTTGTAGGCGGCGATGCCGCCGCCGACCCCGAGGACGATCGAGGCGGACATCGGCCAGCGAGGGCTTACGGCTGGTCGGTCGGCTCGGCGGTGAGCAGGCCCGAGTTGATCTCGCGCATGGCGATGGAGAGGGGCTTCTCCTGGGGGGTGGTCTCGACGAGCGGGCCGACGTACTCCAGCAGACCCTCACCGAGCTGGCTGTAGTAGGCGTTGACCTGGCGCGCGCGCTTGGCGGCGAAGATGACCAGCGCGTACTTCGACGTCGTCTTCTCGAGGAGCTCGTCGATCGGCGGGTTGGTGATGCCTTCGGGGTTGGCGATGGATCCCACGAATTAACCTCTGCGTCTTTCGAACCGCGCGAACGCGGTGCTGAGTCTCAACGGCGGCCGACCGTCAGCCACGCACGCGCGACCAGGTCGGATCCGGATAAGAAGAACCGAGTAAGCCTACCAGCTCTTCGACGACCCGCTCGGTGAGGTCGTGCGTCAGCGTGTGTTCGAAGGCCGCCGCCACCTGGGCGTCGGGTCGGTAACCGGGTGGGCTCAGCAGCACCAGACGGGAGGCCGGCAGGCGCGCGCGCACCAGCGGAGCGCCGGGCAGGTCGAGCGGGAGGAGCACCGGTTGCCCGGCGTCGAGCCGGGCGCGCAACGGCGGGTACGGGGTGCCCCGGCGGTAGGAGCCGATCCGGGACCATTCCAACAGCTCGCCCGCGACGAGCCGGCGGTCGAACTCGGCCGGGGCGAGGAAGACGCGGTCGACCCCGTCGATCTCCGACTCGCGGCGCGGCCGTGTGGTCGCCGGTACGGGCAACCACACGGACGGAGAACGCGCCCGGACGAGCTCGACGACACTCTCCCTGCCGGAACCCGAAGGTCCAGCCAGGACAGTGAGCCGAGCCGCCGGGCGCGCCTCGTCATCCGTGCTCACTGCTTGTTTCTACACGCTGCCAGGTTCAGTTGGCGGCGAACTCTCCAAGCAGTGCCTTGCGCTGCTGCTCGCCGAGGCCACGCAGGCGACGGCTGTCGGCGATCTTGAGCTTCTCCATGATCTGGGTAGCCCGGATCTTGCCGATGCCCGGCATGGCCTGCAGGACGGCCGAAACCTTGAGCTTGCCGACGACGTCGTCGCTCTCGGCGCGCTCAAGGACAGCACCGAGGGTGGTCTTGCCCTGCTTGAGCTGCTCCTTCAGCTGAGCACGGGCCTTGCGGATCTCCGCGGCCTTCTCGAGCGCGGCAGCGCGTTGTTCGGGGGTCAGTGACGGGAGCGGCACCAGTTCTCCTCAGGTCCCTATCGCGGCGGGCGGGGCGCACCGCCGCATCTGTGAAACGTGGTGTCGCTGTGAACCAAGGGGTCCGTGGTTCCCAGCGCGGGGAAAACTAGCGGTCAACGGAGCTTTCGGCAACGTGGGGGGCCCATGATCAACGCAAAGTGACCGACCCGTCAGTCAGTCAGAGGGCAGGCAGAACGGCCCGGCAGTCGGCCAACACCCGGTCCGCGGCGGCCCGCAGGGCAGCGACGTCGGGGCCCGCGGAGAGCACCTCCCGGGAGTACGACGGGAGCACCGAGGCGAGGCTCGAACCGAAGACGGTCCGCAGATCCGCTGCCCCGCCACCCTGCGCGCCGAGGCCCGGGGCGAGCAGTGGACCCCCTACGCCGGTGAGGTCGTGACCGGTGTCGCCGATGGTCGCCCCGACCACCAGACCGAAGCTCCCGAGGGGGGTAGCACCCCTGTTGAGCTGGGAAATCTCGTCGATCACGGTTTGCGCCACGGTGCGGCCGTCGGCCGTACGGGCCTGCTGCACGGCCGCACCCTCGGGGTTGGAGGTGAGGGCCAGCACGAAGACGCCGCCGCCGTGCTGGGCGGCCAGCTCGAACATCGGGGCCAGCGAACCGACGCCGAGGTAGGGGCTCGCGGTGACCGCGTCGACATACATCGGGCTGGATGGATCAAGGTACGCGGAGGCGTACGCGCTCACCGTCGAGCCGATGTCGCCGCGCTTGACGTCGAGGAGAACGAGCGAGCCAGCATCTCGTAACTGTCGGATAGTTGACTCAAGAATGGCCACGCCGTGGGACCCGAACCGCTCGAAAAAGGCCGACTGAGGCTTGACCACCGCAACCCGGTCACCGAGGGCTTCCACGACGGTCCGGGTGAAGCGGTCAAGGCCCTGGACGTCGTCGGCGAGGCCCCAACGGGCCAACAGACCGGGATGCGGATCGATGCCCACACACAGTGGCCCCCGCTCGACCATCGCCCGGTGCAGCCGGGTTCCGAAGCTCTCCATCCGGTGCTCCCTCTCTCTTGTCCGTCCGGGCGGCGACGCGCCTCCCGGGGTGTACCCGTGTGTTCAGCCGGCCGCCACGGCCGCCGCCACGCCGGCGGCGATCCGGGCCACGTCGGCGTCGTCGGTGACGTACGGCGGCATCGTGTAGACCAGGTCGCGGAACGGCCGCAGCCACACCCCCTGCCCGGCCGCGGCGGCGGTGGCCGCGCCGAGGTCGACCTCGTGATCCAGCTGGACCACCCCGATCGCGCCGAGCACCCGTACGTCGGCGACACCCGGCGTACCGCGCAGCGGCTCCAGGCCGGCGCGCAGGCCGGCGCCGACCCTGGCGACCTGTCCCGCCCAGTCCCCGGCCCGCAGCAGACCGATGGAGGCGTTGGCCACCGCGCAGGCCAAGGGGTTGCCCATGAAGGTGGGTCCGTGCGCCAGCACACCGGCGGCGGAGATGCCCCGGGCGATCTCCGGGGTGCACAGCGTCGCCGCCAGCGTCAGGTAGCCCCCGGTGAGCGCCTTGCCCACGCACAGCACGTCCGGGGTCACCCCGGCGTGCTCGGCGGCGAACATCGCACCGGTACGGCCGAACCCGGTGGCGATCTCGTCGAAGATCAACAGCACTCCGTGGGCGCGGGTCACCTCCCGCAGCACCCGGAGGTAACCCGGGTGGTGGAAGCGCATCCCGCCGGCGCCCTGGACGACCGGCTCGACGATCACGGCGGCCAGTTCGTGGGCGTGCCGCTCGACGGTCTCCACCAGTGCCGCCACGTACGCGTCGTCGGGTGGGTCGTCGAAGCCGCCCGGCGGCACCGGGGCGAACACCTGTCGCGGCAGCACGTCGCCCCAGAGGTGGTGCATCCCGCCCTCCGGGTCGCAGACGCTCATCGGGTGGAACGTGTCACCGTGGTAGCCGCCCCGCCAGGTCGCCAACCGACGCCGCTGCGGCTGCCCGACGGCCCGCTGGTACTGCAGGCACATCTTCACCGCCACCTCGACGCTGACCGACCCGGAGTCGGCGAGGAACACGTGCTCCAGGCCCTCCGGCGTCAGCTCGACCAGGGTGCGGGCGAGCTGCACCGCTGGCTCGTGGGTGAGGCCGCCGAACATCACGTGGCTCATCCGTCCGAGCTGGTCGGTGACCGCCGCGTCCAGCACCGGGTGCCGGTACCCGTGGATCGCCGCCCACCAGGACGACATCCCGTCCACCAGCTCACGGCCGTCGGCCAGCCGCAGGCGTACGCCCTCGGCGCTGCGCACCACGTATGGCGGGCTGGCCGGCGGCAGTGCCGCGTACGGATGCCAGACATGGTCCCGGTCGACGGCCAGGATCTCCTCGGGGGTCACGCGTACTCCTTTCGAGGCGCGAACCGGCCGGACGTCGGTCGTCCTTCGGCCGGTCGAGCCACTCCGTCGCCGCCTTTGCTCTGCACCCATGGGCGCGACACCGCACGACGCGACGCCGCACGACGCGACGCCGCATGACGCGACACCGCAGCACGCGACACCCACGGGCGCGGCACCGCAGCACGCGACACCCACGGGCGCGGCACCGCAGCACGCGACGCCGCCGGACGCGACACCCGGCGGCCGGGTGGCGCGCTCAGGCGGGCAGTGGTGCACCGAAGGGTGCAGAGCAACCGGGTGGTGGTGCACCCAAGGGTGCAGAGCAATCTGGTGACGGCTGCGGTGCGTCCGCGGGTGCAGAGCAAAGGATCCGTGGCAGGGGTGGGGTCCTTGGCGCGGAGCCGGCTCGGCACCGGATCGGTCCGGGCCGGCACCACGCCGCGTGCGGTCACCGGCCGGCGACCGGATCCGGTGTCACCGCCGTGGCACTCGCCCGGGCGGCTGCCCGGACCAGGGCCGGGCCCCGGTAGATGAAGCCGGTGTAGAGCTGCACCAGGGAGGCTCCGGCGTCGAACATCCGAGTGGCGTCGTCCGGGTCGAGCACCCCACCGACCCCGATGATGGGCAACCGACCACCGGTCTCCCGATGCACGAAGGCCACCACCTCCCGGGCGCGGCCGGTCAACGGCCGACCGGACAGACCACCGGCCTGCTCGCCGCGCTCGACGTCCACGGCGGCGAGCCCGTCGCGGGACAGCGTGGTGTTGGTGGCGATCACACCGGCCGCGCCCCGGGCCAGGCAGACCTCCAGCAGTTCGGCGATCGCCGCCTCGGTCAGGTCAGGGGCGATCTTGACCAGCACCGGCTTCTCTCCCACCAACGCGCCGAGCAGCGCGTCCAGGTGGGCGCGGTCCTGCAGGGAGCGCAGGCCCGGAGTGTTCGGTGAGGACACGTTCACCGCGAAGTAGTCACCGTGCCCGCGCAGCGCCCGGTACGAGGCGAGGTAGTCCTCGACCGCCTCGTCGAGCGCTGTCACCTTGGACTTGCCCAGCGAGATGCCCAACGGCACCCCGAGCGGGCGCGGCAGCGCCGCCAGCCGGGCGGCCAACGCGGCGGCACCGGCGTTGTTGAAGCCCATCCGGTTGACCACCGCCTCGCTGGCCGGCAGGCGGAACAGCCGTGGTCGCGGGTTGCCCGGCTGGGCGTGCGCGGTGACCGTGCCGACCTCGACAAAGCCGAAGCCCAGCGCCGGCCAGGCCGGCAACGCCGCGCCGTCCTTGTCCATGCCGGCGGCCAACCCGACCGGGTTGGGGAACCGCACGCCGAACACCGTGCGCGGCGCGTCGACCGCGTACCGGACCCGCAGCGCGGCCAGGGCGGCCGGACGCCGCGACAGGGCGGCCAACCGCCGCAGCGTCCACTCGTGCGCCGCCTCGGCGTCCCCACCCCCGAGCCGGAACAACCCGGGTCGTACGAACCGCTCGAACACCGTCACTGGGCCGCTCGCAGGGTGGCGTGCAGGTCCTGCAGCGGACGTACCCGCATGTCGCCCCGGATCCGCGCCTCGATGCCCATCACGGCGGCGGCCGCCCCAGGCACCGTGGTGATGCAGGGGATGTCAGCGGTGACGGCCGCGCTGCGGATCTCGTAGCCGTCGGAGCGGGCGCTGGCGCCCGAACCCTGCGGCGTGTTGATCACCAGCGCCACGTGGCCGCCGCCGATCAGCGACACCGCGTCGTCTCCCTCGCCCGCCTGGTAGTGCTTGCGGATCTGCTCGCAGGCGATGCCGTGCCGGCGCAGCACCTCGGCCGTGCCGGTGGTCGCGACGATCTCGAAGCCCAGGTCGGCCAGCCGCTTGATCGGGAAGATCATGCCGCGCTTGTCCCGGTTGGCCACCGACACGAAGATCTTCCCGCCGGTCGGCAGCGACCCGTACGCGGCCGACTGGCTCTTGGCGAACGCGTGCCCGAAGTTGGTGTCGATGCCCATCACCTCGCCCGTCGACTTCATCTCCGGGCCGAGCAGCGAGTCGATCCCCTTGCCCGAGCGGGTCCGGAAACGCTTGAACGGCAGCACCGCCTCCTTGACCGCGACCGGCGCGTCGGCGGGCATCGTGCCCCCGTCACCGGTCGCCGGCAGCAGACCCTCGGCGCGCAACTCGGCGATGCTCGCGCCGAGCGCGATCCGCGCCGCCGCTTTGGCCAGCGGCACCGCCGTCGCCTTCGAGACGAACGGAACGGTCCGCGACGCCCGCGGGTTGGCCTCCAGGACGTAGAGCACGTCGTCCTTGAGCGCGTACTGCACGTTGAGCAGGCCACGGACGCCGACGCCACGCGCGATGGCCTCGGTGTAGCGGCGAACCTCGGCGAGGTGCGAGCCGGCGAGGGTGATCGGCGGCAGCGCGCAGGACGAGTCGCCGGAGTGGATGCCGGCCTCCTCGATGTGCTCCATCACGCCGCCGATGTAGACCTCGCCGTCGGCGTCGCAGAGCGCGTCCACGTCGATCTCGATGGCGTCGTCGAGGAAACGGTCGACGAGCACCGGGTGGTCCGGGGAGATGTCCGTGGCCCGTCCGATGTAGTCGCGCAGCGTCGGGTCGTCGTAGACGATCTCCATGCCCCGCCCGCCCAGCACGTACGACGGCCGGACCAGCACCGGGTAGCCGATCTCGTCGGCGATCGTCTTGGCCTCGTCGTAGGAGGTGGCCATGCCGTGGGCGGGCGCGCGCAGCCCGGCCCGGGCCAGCACCGCGCCGAACGCGCCGCGCTCCTCGGCCAGGTGGATCGACTCCGGGGAGGTGCCGACGATCGGCACGCCCGCGTTCTTGAGCCGCTGCGCCAGCCCCAGCGGCGTCTGACCGCCGAGCTGCACGACCACCCCGACCACGCCCGGCCCGCCGGCCGCCCGGCCGGACGAGTCCTCGGCGTGCCAGACCTCCAGGACGTCCTCGAACGTCAGCGGCTCGAAGTAGAGCCGGTCGGCGGTGTCGTAGTCGGTGGACACCGTCTCCGGGTTGCAGTTGACCATGACGGTCTCGTAACCGGCCGACCGCAACGCTTGTACCGCGTGCACGCAGGAGTAGTCGAACTCGATGCCCTGGCCGATCCGGTTCGGGCCGGAACCCAGGATCAGCACCTTCGGCCGGTTCGACGGCACGACCTCGGTCTCCAGGTCGTACGTCGAGTAGTGGTACGGAGTCGTCGCCTCGAACTCGGCCGCGCAGGTGTCCACCGTCTTGTAGACCGGACGCACGTCGAGGCGGTGCCGCAGGGTCCGTACGCCGTCCTCAGCGGCCAACTCCGGGCGCAGCGCGGCGAGCTGCCGGTCGGACAGGCCGGCCCGCTTGGCCTGGCGCAGCAGGTCGGCGTCGAGCACCGGCGCGTCCACGATCTCCGCGCGCAGCTCGATCAGCGCGGCGATCTGGTCGAGGAACCACGGGTCGATCCCGCCGGAGGCCTCGGCGACCTCGGCGATCGACGCGCCGAGGCGCAGCGCCCGTTCCACCGTGTACAGCCGGCCGTCGTGCGGGATCCGCAGGGCGGCCAGGGTGTCGGCGAGGGTGACTCCGACCGGGTCAGGCTGCGTCCAGAAGCCCGCCGATTTCGTCTCCATCGAGCGCATGGCCTTGTTCAGCGCCTCGGTGAAGTTACGCCCGAGGCTCATCGCCTCGCCCACCGACTTCATCGTGGTGGTCAGCTCCGGGTCCGCGCCGGGGAACTTCTCGAACGCGAACCGGGGGATCTTCACCACCACGTAGTCCAGGGTCGGCTCGAAGGCCGCCGGGGTCTTCAGGGTGATGTCGTTGGGGATCTCGTCGAGGGTGTAACCGATGGCCAGCTTCGCGGCGATCTTGGCGATCGGGAAGCCGGTCGCCTTGGAGGCCAGCGCCGAGGAACGGGACACCCGGGGGTTCATCTCGATCACGACGATCCGGCCGTCGACCGGGTTGACCGCGAACTGGATGTTGCAGCCGCCGGTGTCCACCCCGACCTCGCGGAGCACGGCGATACCCAGGTCACGCAGGCGCTGGTACTCCCGGTCGGTGAGCGTCATGGCCGGGGCCACGGTGACGCTGTCGCCGGTGTGCACACCCATCGGGTCGACGTTCTCGATCGAGCAGACCACCACCACGTTGTCGTGCCGGTCGCGCATCAGTTCGAGTTCGTACTCCTTCCAACCGAGCACGCTCTCCTCGATGAGCACCTCGTGCACCGGGCTGGCGGCGAGACCGTCACCGGCGATGCGGGCCAGGTCCTCCGGGGTGTGCGCCATGCCGGAGCCGAGGCCACCCATGGTGAACGACGGCCGGATCACCACCGGCAGACCCAGCTCGGCGACCGTCGCCTCGACCTCCTCCATCGAGTGGCAGACCCGGGAGCGGGGCACCAGCCCGTTCGGGTCCTCGACACCCAGGCGTACGCCGGCCTTCGCCACGATCTCCTTGAACAGCTGCCGGTCCTCGCCGCGGTTGATGGCGTCGATGTTCGCGCCGATCAACTCCACGCCGTACTTCTCCAGGATGCCGCCCTCGTGCAGGGCGACGGCCGTGTTCAGCGCGGTCTGCCCGCCGAGGGTCGCCAGGATCGCGTCCGGGCGTTCCTTGGCGATGACCAGCTCCACGAACTCCGGGGTGATCGGCTCGACGTAGGTCGCGTCGGCGAACTCCGGGTCCGTCATGATCGTGGCCGGGTTGGAGTTGACCAGGCTGACCCGGATCCCCTCACTGCGCAGCACCCGACAGGCCTGGGTGCCGGAGTAGTCGAACTCGCAGGCCTGCCCGATGACGATCGGCCCCGAGCCGATCACCAGGATGTGCTTGAGATCGGTCCGCTTAGGCATTGCTGCGCCCCTTGCTGTGGGTCTTGCCTTCGATCAGTTCCGCGAAACGGTCGAACAGGTAGTCCGCGTCGTGCGGGCCGGCCGCCGCCTCCGGGTGGTACTGCACGGTGAACGCGGGCACGTCGATCGCCCGCAGCCCCTCGACCACGTTGTCATTGAGGCAGACATGGGACACCTGAACGCCGCCGAAGTCGGTGTCGATCACCTGGTCGGGAACGACAGCGCCGACGCCGGCGCCGGGCACCTGGACGGCGAAGCCGTGGTTGTGACTGGTCACCTCGACCTTGCCGGTGGCCCGGTCGAGCACCGGCTGGTTGATCCCACGGTGGCCGTAGCCCAGCTTGTAGGTGCCGAAGCCGAGCGCCCGGCCGAGGATCTGACTGCCGAAGCAGATGCCGAACAGCGGCACCTCACGCCGCAGCGCCTCCCGGGCCAGCGCCACCGGGCCGTCGGCGGTGGCCGGATCGCCGGGGCCGGGCGACAGGAAGATCGCGTCGGCGCCGGTGGCCAGGAGCTGCTCGATCGTCGACGAGGCCGGCAGCACGTGGGTGGTCACCCCGCGCGTGGCGAGCCGACGGGGCACGTTGCGCTTGATACCGAGATCCAGCGCCGCCACTGTGAACCGGTGCTCGCCGACGGCCTCGACGACGTACGGCTCGGCGGTGCTCACCTCGGCGGACAGGTCCGCGCCGACCATCTGCGGCGACTGCCGGACCCGGGCCAGCAGGCTCTGCGGGTCCTTCTCGACACTGGAGATGCCGACGCGCATGGCGCCCCGCTCCCGCAGGTGCCGGGTCAACGCCCGGGTGTCCACCCCGCTGATGCCCACCACACCCTCGGTGGCGAGCCGGTCCTCGAGGCCGCCGGTGGCCCGCCAGTTCGAGCCGATCCGGGCCGGGTCACGCACGACGTAACCGGCCACCCAGATCCGGCCGGACTCGTCGTCCTCGCCGTTGACGCCGGTGTTGCCGATGTGCGGCGCGGTCTGCACCACCACCTGCCGGTGGTACGACGGGTCGGTGAGCGTCTCCTGGTAGCCGGTCATGCCGGTGTTGAAGACCGCTTCGCCGAAGGTCTCCCCGACGCTGCCGTACGCCTCACCGGGGAACGTGCGCCCGTCCTCGAGTACGAGGATCGCGGGCCTGCGCTTGGCCATTACTTGACCGCCTTTCCGTCCAGGACCGTCGGCTCGCCGCGCAGGAAGGTCGCCACGATGCGACCGGGCAGCGTCATGCGGGCGTACGGGGTGTTGCGACTGCGACTGGCCAGCTCCGCCGGTTCGATGGTGCGGCGGGCGGCCGGGTCGACCACTGTCAGGTTGGCCGGCACGCCGGGTGCCGGGTCGACGCCGTGCCCGGTCAACCCCGCGATCCGGGCGGGGGTACGCGACATCCGCTCGGCGATCAGGTCCCACTCGGGGCCGAGCACGTCGAGCGCGATGGACAGGGCCGTCTCCAGACCGAGCATCCCCGGCCGGGCGTACGCCCACTCGCACTCCTTGTCTTCCACGGCGTGCGGGGCGTGGTCGGTGGCGATGATGTCGATGACCCCGTCGGCGAGCGCGGCGCGCAACGCGGCGATGTCCGCGGCCGTCCGCAGCGGCGGGTTGACCTTGAAGACCGGGTCGTAGGTCTCGGCGCGCTCGTCGGTGAGCAGCAGGTGGTGCGGGGTGACCTCGGCGGTGACGCGTACCCCGCGTGCCTTTGCCTGGCGCAGCACCTCGACGCTGCCGGCGGTGGAGACGTGGCAGACGTGCAGTCGGCTGCCGACGTGTTCGGCGAGCAGCACGTCGCGGGCGATGATCGCCTCCTCGGCGACCGCCGGCCAGCCGATCAGCCCGAGGCGGGTGGAGACCTCACCCTCGTGCATCTGGGCGCCCTCGGTGAGCCGGGGCTCCTCGGCGTGCTGGGCGATGATCCCGTCGAACGCCTTGACGTACTCCAGGGCCCGGCGCATCAGCTTCGGGTCGGCGACGCAGTGCCCGTCGTCGGAGAAGATCCGCACCCGGGCCGCGGAGTCGGCCATCGCGCCCAGCTCGGCCAGGCGCTCGCCGGCCAGCCCGACGGTGACCGCGCCGATCGGTTGCACGTCGACCAGGCCGGCCTCCCGGCCGAGCCGCCAGACCTGCTCGACCACACCGGCGGTGTCGGCGACCGGGGAGGTGTTGGCCATGGCGCAGACCGCCGTGTAACCGCCGAGCGCGGCGGCGCGGGATCCGGATTCGACGGTCTCGGCGTCCTCCCGACCGGGTTCGCGCAGGTGGGTGTGGAGGTCGACCAGGCCGGGCAGGGCGACCAGCCCGGTGCCGTCGACGACAGTGGCGTCCGGCGCGGACAGGTCGTCGGCGACCTCGGCGACCACGCCGTCGCGGATCAACAGGTCGGTCGGCGGGCCACCGACGACGCTCACGTTGGTGATCAGGTACGCGCTCACCGGTTGTTCCCTCCGAGCAGCAGGTAAAGGACAGCCATCCGCACGGAGACCCCGTTGGTGACCTGTTCGACGATCGTGGAGCGGGGTGAGTCGGCGACCTCGGCGGTGATCTCCATCCCCCGGTTCATCGGGCCGGGGTGCATGACGATCGCGTGCTCGGGCAGCCGGCGCATCCGCGGGCCGTCCAGCCCGTAGCGGCGGGCGTACTCGCGCGCGGAGGGGAAGTAGGAGTCGTTCATGCGTTCCCGCTGCACCCGCAGCATCATCACCACGTCCGCGTTGGGCAGCACCGAGTCGAGGTCGTAGGAGACGTCGGTGCCGGGGGCGAGGGCTCCGGCGATGTCGACCGGGATGAGCGTCGGCGGGCCGACCAGGGTGACCTTGGCGCCGAGGGTGGAGAGCAGCAGCACGTTGGAGCGGGCGACGCGGGAGTGCAGGACGTCCCCGACCACCGCGACCGACAGGCCGGCCAGCCGGCCCAGCCGGGCCCGCATGGTGTACGCGTCCAGCAGCGCCTGGGTGGGGTGCTCGTGGGTGCCGTCGCCGGCGTTGACGACCGAGCCGTCGACCCAGTTGGCCAGCCGGTGTGGAGCGCCGGAGGCGGGGTGCCGGACGACGACGGCGTCCGCGCCCATGGCCTGCAGGGTCAGCGCGGTGTCCTTCAGGCTCTCGCCCTTGGTGACGCTGGACCCCTTCGCGGAAAAGTTGATCACGTCGGCGCTGAGGCGCTTCGCCGCCGCCTCGAACGAGATCCGGGTACGGGTCGAGTCCTCGTAGAAGAGGTTCACCACGGTCCGGCCGCGCAACGCGGGCAGTTTCTTGATCTCCCGGCCGGCGACGGTGGCCATCTCGGCGGCGGTGTCCAGGATCTCGGTGGCGGTGGCGGCGTCCAGGTCCGCGCCGGAGAGCAGATGCTTGATCATGAAGTGGCACCCCCGTAGAGCTTGACCTCGTCCACTCCGTCGATCTCGGCGAGCGTCACCTTCACGCTCTCGGCGAGCGAGGTCGGGATGTTCTTGCCGACGTAGTCGGCGCGGATCGGCAGCTCCCGGTGACCGCGATCGACCAGGACGGCGAGCTGCACGGAGGCCGGGCGGCCGACGTCGTTGAGGGCGTCGAGCGCGGCCCGGACGGTGCGGCCGGAGAACAGCACGTCGTCGACGAGGATGACCCGCTTGCCGTCGATGCCGCTGGAGGGCAATTCGGTCGGGCCGACCGCGCGGGTGGCCTGCCGGCGCAGGTCGTCACGGTAGAGGGTGATGTCGAGCACACCGACGGGCACGGAGACGTCCTCGAAGGTGCTGATCCGGTCGGCGAGCCGCCGCGCCAGAGGGGTACCTCTCGTGGGAATCCCAAGAAGCACCGTGTTGGCGGCACCCTGGGTCTTCTCCAGGATCTGGTGGGCGATGCGGTCGACCACGCGTTGCACGTCGGCGCTGGCGAGGATCACCTTCACCGAGGGTTGTCGCGGTGGTGACGAGCGGGCAGCCGGTGGGTATGCCACGGCGGACCTCCTTCCCCGCCTCACGGGACGGGTCGTTAAAGGATGTCGGGCACCTCCGGCCGGACCGCGGAAGCGGACCTGGGCCGGGGCTTCACGCCACGTTACCAGTGGTCACCGGGCCGATGGACGGCGGCCACTGACCACCGGGTCAGGACCACGAAAAGGGGATAACTTCCCGGACGCTCCCCAACGGTAGGGTCACGACCACTTGACCAGGTGTCCCATTCCCCGTACCGTCACGCTCCGTAGCGATCGACGGGAGAACCCCGAGCAGCACTGGGAGTGTCCGAATGCCCTCTGAATACGCCAAGTCGCTGGGCGCCCGCCTGCGCTCCATCCGCCAACAGCAGGGTCTCTCCCTGCAGGGTGTGGAGGAAAAGTCGAACGGGCGGTGGAAGGCCGTGGTGGTCGGCTCGTACGAGCGCGGCGACCGGGCCGTGACGGTGTCCCGCCTGGCCGAGTTGGCCGAGTTCTACCGTGTCCCCGTCTCGGAGTTGCTGCCTGACGGCAGCGGCGTCCGGCACGAGCCCACCAGCAAGATCGTCCTGGACCTGGAGCGGCTCTACGACGAGGCCTCCGAGGACCTGGCCTACGTCGCGCGCTACGCCCGCGCCATCCAGCAGCAGCGTGGTGACTACAACGGCCGGGTGCTCTCCATCCGCGCCGACGACCTGCGGGCCCTCGCGATCGTGTACGACGCCTCACCGTCGGGCCTGATCGAGCGGCTCACCGAGCACGGTGTGCTGGTGGCCGACCCCCGGGCGTTCTTCGCCTCCTGAGCGACAGCTCCACCCGAAAGGGCCCGTGCCGTCCGGCACGGGCCCTTTTCGATGGTGGTGCCGCTTCGGTCAGCGGGTGGCGTACTCCGCGATCCGGCCGAGCACCCCGTTGAGGAAGCGCGGCGAATCGTCGGTGGACATCTGCCGGGCCAGCTCCACGGCCTCGCTGATCGCCACCGCGTCGTCGATCTCGTCGACGTAGAGCAACTCGTAGACGGCGATCCGAGCCAGATTCCGGTCGACGACCGGCATCCGGTCCAGCGTCCAACCCTCGGCGTAGCTGGCGATCAGCTCGTCGATCCGGTTGAGGTGTTCGGCGACCCCCTCGACCAGGCCCACCGCGTAACCCAGGTGCTCCGGTCGGGGCTGCTCGATCCGCTGCACGTAGCCGGCGAGCACCTCCACCGGAGGCTTGTCCCGCAGGTCGGCCTCGTAGAGGACATCCAGCGCCCGCTTGCGCGCCTTGCGGCGCGCCGGCATCTGCTGCTTGGAACCCTCAGCCATCAGGCGCGGCCGAGGTAACGGCCGTCGCGGGTGTCGACCTTGATCTTCTCGCCGGTGGTGATGAACAGCGGCACCTGCACGGTGGCGCCGGTCTCCACGGTCGCCGGCTTGTTGCCACCGGTGGAACGGTCGCCCTGCAGACCCGGCTCGGTGTAGGTGACCTCCAGCACGACGCTGGTGGGCAGCTCGATGTAGAGCGGCACACCCTCGTGCTGGGCGACGGTCGCCTCCGCCTCGGGGAGCAGGTAGTTGGCTGCCTCGCCGACGGTGCCACCGGGCACGGTGATCTGGTCGAAGGTCTCCAGATCCATGAAGACGAAGTCCTCGCCGTCGGCGTACAGGTACTGCATCGTGCGCTTGTCAACGGTCGCGGTCTCGACCTTGGTGCCCGCGTTGAAGGTCTTGTCGACCACCTTCCCGGACAGCACGTTCTTCAGCGTGGTGCGCACGAAGGCACCACCCTTACCGGGCTTGACGTGCTGGAACTCGACGACGGCCCAGAGCTCGCCGTCCAGGTTGAGTACCAGGCCGTTTTTGAGGTCGTTGGTGGAGGCCATTTCCTGCCTTGATCATCAATTGGCGGACAGACCCTGCGAGTCTACTGCCTGCGTCTAATCGGCTGGTCGCCGCTTCCGGCGACCCTTCAGCGGGTGGTCAGGTGGTGCAGGGCGAGACGATAGCCGTCGATGCCGAGACCGCAGATCACCCCGGTCGCCACCGCGGACACCACCGAATGGTGCCGGAACTCCTCGCGGGCATGGATGTTGGAGAGGTGCACCTCCACCAACGGCCCCCGCAGCATGGCGCAGGCGTCGCGCACGGCGTACGAGTAGTGCGACCACGCGGCCGGGTTGAGCACCACGGCAGCGCCCTCGTCGGCGGCGGTGTGCAGCCAGCCGAGCAGCTCGTGCTCGGCGTCGGTCTGCCGGACCGTCACGTCCAGCCCCAGCTCCCGACCCGTGGCCTCGCAGAGCGCGACCAGGTCGGCGTAGGTGGTCGCGCCGTACACCTCGGGCTCGCGGGTGCCCAGCCGGCCCAGGTTCGGCCCGTTCAGGACGTAGACCTTCACGGGTGGGAGACCTCCTGGTAGGCGGCCTCCAGCAGCGCGTCGTCCGGGCCTTCCAACATCGCCGGGCGGGCCAGCCCGTCGAGCACCACGAACCGCAGCTTGTTGCCTCGGGCCTTCTTGTCCACCCGCATGGTCGCCAGCAGCCGCGGCCACGCGTCGGCCGGGTAGCTCACCGGCAGACCGAGCGCGGTCAGGGCGACCCGGTGCCGGTCGGCGGTCGGGGCGTCCAGCCGGCCGGCGAGCCGGGCCAGCGCCGCGGCGTACACCAGGCCGACAGCGACGGCGTGGCCGTGCCGCCACCGGTAGCCCTCGTTCTGCTCGATCGCGTGGGCGAGGGTGTGACCGTAGTTGAGCACCTCCCGCACGCCCGACTCGCGCAGGTCACCGGCGACCACGTCGGCCTTGACCCGGATCGCCCGCTCGATCAGCTCCCGCGTCGCCGGCCCACGCACGTCGGTGGCCGCCGCCGGATCGCGCTCGACCAGGTCGAGGATCGCCGGATCGGCGATGAAGCCGCACTTGACCACCTCGGCGAGCCCGGCCGCGACGTCGACAGTGGGCAGGCTGTCCAGGGTGGCCAGGTCGGCGAGCACCCCGACCGGCGGGTGGAACGAGCCCACCAGGTTCTTGCCGGCGGCCGTGTTGATGCCGGTCTTGCCGCCGACGGCGGCGTCGACCATGCCCAGCAGCGAGGTCGCCACCGGAACCCAGCGCACGCCCCGCAACCAGCAGGCCGCGACGAACCCGGCCAGGTCGGTCACCGCGCCGCCGCCCACGCCGACCACCGCGTCGGTACGGGTGAACCCGGCCTCTCCGAGCCGGTCCCAACAGGCGGCGGCGACGTCGATCTGCTTGCCCGACTCGGCGTCGGGCACCTCGATCGGCAGCGGCTCGACGCCGGCGGCGCGCAGCCGCTCGCCGACCGCGTCCGCGAGGGCCTTGAGCGGGGGCGCGTGCAGCACCGCCGCCCGAGTCGCCCCGGGCAGCAGCCCGGGCAGCGCGCCCAGCAGGTCACGCCCCACCAACACGTCGTACGGCCGCTCGCCGCCGACCGGAATCCGGGTCACCTCGTCCATCGCCGGCAGCCTAGTCCAGCGGGCGGCGCGGCGACGGCGTCTGTCCACCTGCTGGCCGGGCGGCCCACTCCGCCAGTCGACGGGCGTGCTCGGCCACGGCGGTGCGCAGCTCCTCCGGCTGCCGGACGGTGAAGGGGCAGCCCAGACCGGAGAGCAGCGCGGCCATACCGGGCAGGCTCTCCGCCCGAGCCCGCAGCAGCACCCCGTCGGTGGTGGCGGTCAACTCGGCCACGCTGGGCGGGATGCGGCGACGGGCGGCGACCAGGTCGCTCTCCAGCAGCACCTCCACAGCATGCTGGTACGGCACACCGGCGAGGGACCGCGTCACCCAGGCGACCGCCTCGAAGCCGTCCGGCACGGTGAATGTGGCCTCACCTGGCGTGACGGCGCCGATGCGGTCCAGCCGGAACGTGCGGACCTCCCCGCGCCGGTGGTCGTGGCCGGTGACATACCAACGGCCGGCGTGGAAGACCAGCCCGTACGGGTCGAGTTCCCGGTGCGAACGCTCACCCCGCCAGGAGCGGTAGTCCAGCGCCACCCGTTGGCGGTGTCGGGCCGCCGAGGCGAGCGTGAGCAGGGTGCCCGACGCCGGTCCGCGCTCCTGCTCCGGTCGACGCAGGGTGAAGCCCAGGTGTTCCTGCACGGCGGCCAGCCGGTCGGCGAGCGCCGCCGGCAGCACCCGGCGGATCTTCGCCAGGGCGGTGGCGGTGGCCGGCTGCTCGGTGGCGAGCCCGACCCGTTCGGCGACGACCAGGCCGAGCAGCACGGCCACCGCCTCGTCGTCGGTGAGCATGAGCGGCGGCAGCTTGTATCCGGAGTGCAGCCGGTAGCCGCCGTAGCGGCCCCGGTCGGCGGTGACGGGGATGCCCAGCTCGACCAGGGTGGCCGCGTACCGGCGCACGGTCCGCTCGTCGACGCCGAGCTGGCCGGCCAGCTCGGCGGCGGTGGCGCGGTGCCGGGTCTGCAGGACCTCGAGGAGAGCCAGCACCCGACCGGCGGGATGTGACACGGGCCACTCCTTCAAACCGGGCGGTTTCTGTCCGCATTCGATCGTACGGTCTGTCGGTAACCGAGAGAAGGAGCGACAGATGGCGACGTTCGTGCTGGTTCCGGGGTTCTGGTTGGGTGCCTGGGCGTGGCGGGAGGTGACCGCGACGTTGCGGGCGCAGGGGCACGAGGTGTACCCGATGACCCTGACCGGGTTGGCCGAGCGGGACCACCTCGCCGGGCCGGAGGTCGGCCTGGAGACGCACACCGCGGACATCGTCCGGCTGATCGAGGTCGAGGATCTGCGCGACGTGCTGCTGGTCGGGCACTCCGGTGGCGGCATGCCGGTCGCGCAGGCGGCCGACCGCATCCCGGACCGGATCGCCCGGGTGGTCTACGTGGAGAGCGGACCACTGCCGGACGGCACCGCACAGTTCGACACGGTGCCGCCCGAGGAGCAGGAACGGCTCCGGGCCGCGATCGGCGACGGTGACCTGCTGCCGCCTCCGGCCTGGGATCCGACCGCCGACCCGACCAACCTGGCCGGCCTGGACGAGCCCACACTGGCTCTGCTGCGCGCCCGGGCCACCCCGCAGCCGCTGCGCGCGGCCACCGACCCGGTCCGCCGCACCGGTGGTCGTCCGGTGCCGACCGCGCTGGTCGCCAGCACCTTCCCGCTCGCCATGGTCCGGCAGATGATCGACGAGGGGCACCCGTTCTTCACCGGCCTGGCCGACGGTCAGCTACACGAGCTGCCCACCGGGCACTGGCCGATGCTCAGCGAGCCGAAGGCCCTGGCCGACGTCCTCGACCTGATCACCCGCAGCTGAGGAAGCCCACCCGCCCGCCCGCCCGCGTCGATCATGGACTTGTGGTGCCGGGTTTGCGGGTCGACGGGCAGTTCGTCCCCACCACAACTCCATGATCGACGGGGTTGGGGCGGGGCGGGGCGGGGACGGGGCGGGGGTCAGCGGGGCAGCAGTGCGGCTACCTCGGCGACCACCGCTGCCGGGGTGCGGCCGTCGGTCACCACCGTGTCGGTGGCCACCTCGGCGTAGAGCGGCCGACGCTGGTCCAGAAGGTGCTTGAGGGTCGCCCGCGGGTTGATCGCCAGCAGCGGGCGGCCCGCGCCGAGCCCGACCCGCTTCACCGCGTCGGGCAACTCGACCGAGAGGTGCACCACCCGGTGCCCGACCAGGGCGGCCCGGGTCTCCTCGGCCAACACCGCGCCGCCGCCGAGGGCGAGCACGCCCGTGCCGCCGGCCAGCGCCGCGGCGACCGCGGCCCGCTCCAGCTTGCGGAAATGCTCCTCGCCCTCGTCGATGAAGATCTCCGGGATCGGCTTGCCGGCCATCTGCTCGATGTCGATGTCGGTGTCGCGGAACTCCACGCCGAGGGTGTCGGCCAGCGCCCGACCGACGGTGGTCTTGCCGCAGCCGGGCGCGCCGACCAGCACGACAACCGGCGCCATCAGCGGATGACCAGCGCGTCGAGGTAGCCGGCCAGGTTGCGGCGGATCTCGGCGATCGAGTCGCCGCCGAACTTCTCGGTGGCCGCCTCGGCGAGCACCAGCGCCACCATCGCCTCGGCGACGACCGCCGCGGCCGGCACCGCACAGACGTCGGAACGCTGGTTGATCGCGGTGGCCGGCTCACCGGTGGTGACGTCCACGGTGGAGAGGGCCCGGTTCAGCGAGGAGATCGGCTTCATGGCCGCGCGGACCCGCAGCGGCTCGCCGGTGGTGATGCCACCCTCCAGGCCACCCGCCCGATCGGTGACCCGACGGACGCCGGTGGCGGACGGAATGATCTCGTCGTGCGCCTCCGAGCCACGGGACCGGGCCTGCTGCCAGCCGTCGCCGATCTCCACACCCTTGATCGCCTGGATCGACATCAGCGCGGTGGCCAGTCGGGCGTCGAGCTTGCGGTCCCACTGCACGTGGCTGCCCAACCCCGGCGGCACCCCGTACGCCAACACCTCGACCACGCCGCCGAGAGTGTCGGCGGCCTTCTTCGCGGCGTCGACCTCGGCGACCATCAGGGCACTGGCCTCCGGGTCGAGGCAGCGCAGCGGGTCGGCGTCGATGCGGGCGGCGTCGGACGGGACCGGACGCAGACCGGGCTTCGCGGCCACCGGGCCCAACTCGACGACGTGCGAGACGATCTCGATGCCGAGCGCCTGCCGGATCAGCGCCTTGGCGACCGCGCCGACGGCGACCCGGGCGGCGGTCTCCCGGGCGCTGGCGCGCTCCAGGATCGGCCGAGCGTCGGTGTGGCCGTACTTCTGCATGCCGGCGAGGTCCGCGTGGCCCGGCCGGGGCCGGGTCAGCGGGGCGTTGCGGGCCTGCCGGGCCAGCTCGTTGGGGTCGACCGGGTCGGCCGCCATCACGGTCTGCCACTTCGGCCACTCGGAGTTGCCGACCCGGATGGCCACCGGGCTGCCCAGCGTGACGCCGTGCCGCAGGCCGCCGAGCAGCTCGACCTCGTCCCGCTCGAACGACATCCGGGCGCCGCGGCCATAGCCCAGCCGGCGGCGGGCCAGCTCGTCGGCGATCACGGAGGTGGTCACCTCGATGCCGGCCGGCACCCCCTCCAGCATCGCGACGAGGGCGGGACCGTGCGATTCACCTGCAGTCAGCCAACGCAACACGGTGCTCAGTCTGTCACGCCCGGTCGCCGCCCCGCCGTGCCGCCCGGCGCGTCCCGCCCAGCGGACGCCGCCGCCCGGTCGGGCCGAGCGGCGGCAGCTCAGATCCCCCGGCCGCGCTTGTGCAAAGTGCGCACTACCGCGTCGGCCCGGACCACCCGGCCGGCGACGGCGAGAGCCAGGTAGGCGCGCGGTTCACGAGGATTGCTCCGCAGGGTGCGCCGCGCCCAGCGCAACGCGCCCCTCCGGTCACCGGAGGCGGCCTGGGCGAACGCGATCTGCCCGGCGACGCGGGCCGCACCGGCCGGTTGGGTGGCGAACTCCGGGTAGCGCCGCAGCAGCCACTGCAGGGCCTCGGAGATGGTGTCCCAGCGCTGCGCGAAGTACGACCGCTTGTGCCAGCGGACCAGCACCGACGGCGTCCGCAGGTTGATCAACGGCGCGCTGCGCGCGGCCCGGAGCAGGAACTCGTAGTCCTCCGCGTAGCTGCCCGGGATCTCCTCGTCGACCAGACCGAACCCGTCGCGCAGCGCGGTGGCGCGGATCAGGAAGGTCGACGGGTGCAGCTCCGTCATCCGGTCGCGCAGCAGGTCGTCCAGGGTGATCCGTTCCTTGTCGAGCACCCGGTCGACGGTGCTGCCGTCGTAGCTGACCCGGATGCCGCAGCAGACGAACTCGGCCTCCGGGTCGGCGGCCAGGGCGTCGACCTGGGCAGCCAGTTTGCCGGGCAGCCACTCGTCGTCGTCGTCGCAGAACGCGACAAGCTCGCCCTGCGCCGCGAGGGTGCCGCTGTTGCGCGCACCGGCCAACCCCTGGGTACGGACGTTGCGGATCACCCGCACCGCCCGATCCGGGCCGCTTCCCAGCCCGGTCAGCGACTCGTCCGGCGCGGACTGGTCGAACACGACCACGACCTCGACCTGGCCCGGGTAATCCTGACCCAGGATCGCGCGCACCGCCGCCCGCAGCAGCTCGGGACGGTCCCGGGTGGGCACCACGACGCTGACACTCGGCTGCGGGGTCATCGGGAGGTCTCCTTAGTGCCCGGACGCGGGCGGGTCCGGACCCGCCACCGGGACCGGCGCGGGGTCGAGCCGGCAACCAGGTCGTCGACGATCCGCCCCACCCGGGCCACCGCCGCCCGTCGCGCCTCGTGCGCCTCCGGGTCGGTGGCCACCGCGAAACGGGTCGGGTCGGCCAGCCCGGCGTTCAACGCGTCGTGCAGCGCCTCCCGGGTCTCACAGAGCGCCACCAGCCCGGCCGCGCCGAGACGGCGGGCGAACAGGAGCTGGTGGTCGTCGACGTGCTCACCGCGCGCCGGGTTGCGGGGCACCACGATGGGCAGGTGGCCGTGCCGGCGGGCCTCCAGGATGGTCGCCGGCCCACCGTGGCAGACCACCAGGTCGGCGTCGGCCATCGCCTGCTGCAGCGCGTCGTGACCGAGGAACGGCACCGTGCCGGGCAGCGGCGGCACCGCGGTGTGCCCGTGCTGCACGGTCAACCCGACCGGGTCGGTGACCTGCGCGTGCCACTGCGCCAGCCAGTCGACGAGCCGGTCGAAGGGGTGCTTGTCGGTGCCGACCGCGACCAACACCCGGACCTGGGAGGTCGACGTGCTGTCCCGCTGGCGCGGCAGGCGGGCCGCGTCGACGGTCGGCTGCGACTGCGGACGCCGGGCGGTGCCCGTCTCGCCGGTCACAGCAGTGTCCCCACGACTGTCGCCTCGGGATACTGCCGGCGCTGCTCGTCCCACTGCACGAGCATCGCGGACAGGAACGGGCGGCAGAGGCGGGCGGTCAGGGTCGGGGTGTCGATCCGGTCGTACACCTCGATGTAGACGGTCGGGATGCGCCACAACCGGGCCAGCACCACGAACGGGACCGCCACCCCGGCGCCGGTGGTGACCACCGCGGCGACCCGCCGCGCCCGCAGCACCCGCCAGGCCAGCAGCGCGTTGCGCAGCAGGTTCGGCACGTTACGGGTGGTCGGGTGGTGCGCCGGCACCAGGTCCTCACCGTCGAGCAGGGACAGCGCCTCCGGGGTGTCGAAGGTGACCCAGCAGCGCCGCCACTGTTCGTACCAGGGCCGCAGGGCGAGTAGTTGGGCCAGGTGGCCGCCGCTGGATCCGACCAGCAGCAGCACCGGCGCCGTACCGTCATCGTTCTTCGTGTCCACGCGACTCCCCACAAGTTCGCTTGGAATTTCAGTTCACGCCACGCAGAAGCAGATCACACGTTCTCCGGTCCTTGAATAGCGCGACCGGACGAGATGTCGATCTCCACTTCGGGCCTCCGGGCGCACCGATCGTCCGAAGTCCATCGATCGTCATCACCACCTGCGAGTTTGTCGTCACTCTGCGACGCACCCCCGACGCCGCGATTTCCCCGGATCAGCCGCTATGTCGTTTCTCGATGACATCCAAGAGTGCGGGATGCAGCGCGGCGTTCCAGCCCGCTCCCGCGTCGGCCAGGCGCCAGGTGCGCAACCACATCTCCACCAGGTACGCGTCGGCAACCAGCCGCCGCTGCGCGACGTCGAGGCCGAGCCGCTCGCCGTGTCGGCCCAGGTGCCCGTCGACGGCCGACGCCGCCGCGTCGGCCGACTCCCCCCGCAGCACCAACGCCCGCTGGAACGCGTCGTGCGCCAGGTCGAAGCCGACCGGCACGTCCGGGGCGCTGTGTTCCCAGTCCCAGGCGACCAACCGGCCGGCGTGCCAACCCAGATTCCACGGCACCCAGTCACCATGCCAGTGGCCGAACTCCACACTGGTGTCGCCATGCCGGCGGGCCAGCGCGGAGACCGCGGCGACCGCCCGCGCACCGGCCGGTTCGACAGCGGCGGCCCGAGCGGCCAACCCGGTCAACCGGGCAAGGAACGTCGACCCGGCCAACGGGCGGGGCGTACCCGCCGGACCGCCACGCCGGGCGACCGCGAGCAGCGCCGCGATCCGCGGCGGGTCGTCCACCGGCACACCGCGTACCGCCGGTGGCAACGGCTCGATCACCGCGACCACCTGGCCCGCCCACGCCGTCTCGCTGAGCAGCCTCGGCGGCGTCGGGTGGTCCGCGACGTCGGCGACACCGCCCAGCGCCCGCAGAGCCGCCGCCTCCGCGCTGACCAGCGCCCGGGTCGCGTCGTTCCAGCCGATCTTCGCGTAACCGCGCGGACGACCGTCGGCGGTGAACAGTTGCAGGGTCGGCTTGCCGTTCGGGTCGGGCGGCCGGACCCCGCACGCGGCCAACAGCGGCCGGCCACCCAGGTCGGCGGCGAGCCGCTCGGTCAGCAGCACCTCCGCCGCCGACACCCCGGCGGGCACCGAGACCGTCAGCGTCGGAAACGGCGCGAGCCCCACCCCGCCGAACCGGGCCAGCCCACCCAGCACCGCCCGCACCGCGCGCACCTTCGGCGGCCGCAGCGCGTTGTACGCCAACAGCGACGCCGCCCCGGCCCGGGGCGCGCCCAACGGCACGAGGAACCGGGCCCGGGCCACCGACGGCACCACCGCGTACCGGGCCACCTCCTGGTGGCCGGCCGGCGGCGCACCGCCCACGGTCAGGCCGACCCGGTCGTCCGGGAACACCGCGCGGCTCACCCAGCCCAGACCGTCCACGCGGGAGCGCGGGTCGGCGTCCGGGCCCACCCGCGTCGTCACGCCGCCCGGTCCGCCCAGTCGAGGTCCAGCCCGAGCCGCTCCCGCAACGCGTCGTTGTACGGCCGGTAGTAGTCGGTCAACTCGGCACGCACCGTCGGCTCCAACGGCGCCGAACGCCTGTCGTTGTAGACCTTGAAGTTGGGCAGGTCGTACGCCGGCAGCCCGAGGAAGTCGAGGGTGCGCCGGTAGGTCGCGCGGGAGTCGCGGTAGAGGTCCTCGCTGGGCAGGAAGAGGATCTGATCGGAGTCGAAGCGTTCCAACCACGGCTCCAGGTGCTCCAGGTAGCGCCCCCGGGCCCGGTACGTGTACCAGTCGAACGCCTCGCTGAACGACTCCGGCTCCGCGATCAACCGCTCCCGCTCCCCCGCCGTACGCTCCGGCTCGGCGGCCAGCGCGGCGGCGAAGTCCAGCGGCTCGATGCCGTGGGTGCGACGTTCCTTCCAGTGCGAGTACGCCCGCTCCACCGGGTCCCGCAGCAGCACGATCAACTTCACAGTCGGCATCAGCGCGGAGACCCGCTGCGCGGCGAGCGGATGGAACATGTACAACGGGGCGGCCTCACCTACCCGGACCGGCCCGCCGTGCCGCTTGGCCAGGGCGTCCCGCTGCCGCTCCGTCGGGAAGTGCGAGCGGTACCACGCCTCGCCGCGACCCCAGTGCTCCTCGAAGTAGTGCGCCGACTTGGTGTTCCACGCGGGGAACAGGCGGGGCACCAACGGGTGCTGGATGAGGTAGTTCCACAGGGAGGTGGTGCCACCCCGCTTGGTGCCGATGATCAGGAAATCCGGCAGCGGCCGGCGATCACTGGTGCGTACCCCGTAGTCGACAAGCGACTCCTTCACCCGGGTGGTCACCTGGGTCGGCACCAGTTGCTTCACCCGGTCACGGATGGACGCCACGACGGACCTCACCTGCCTCTCGTCGATGCCGGGGTGGACTCGGCGGCCGCAGCCGCCTGGCCCCCTCCACGGATCTGCCTCATGGTCCCCCGGATGCCGGCGCGCACCCGGGGCAACGTCAACATGCCGACGCAGCCGGCCAGCAGCACCGCCAGCGCCACCGCCAGGCCGGGCAGGCCACGCCCGCC
Source organism: Micromonospora sp. WMMD967 (assembly GCF_029626165.1). Classification (NCBI taxonomy): domain Bacteria; kingdom Bacillati; phylum Actinomycetota; class Actinomycetes; order Micromonosporales; family Micromonosporaceae; genus Micromonospora; species Micromonospora sp. WMMD967. Next base: position 3,546,268 of record NZ_JARUBK010000001.1, on the reverse strand, counting down.
CGCCACCACACCGACGGCGGCGGCCAGCCCCACACCGGCGACAGTGGCCGCGGCGGCCCGCACCATCGCGGCGTCGAACAGCGGCTCCCGGACCACCGACCGGGCGAAGCCGGCCGCGGTGAGGTTCTCGGTGGCGATGCCGGCGGCCCAGGCCACCGCCGCGCCCGTGGCCCCGTAGCGGGGAATCAGCCACAGGCCCAGCGAGACGGTCACCGTCAACCCGGCCACCGTCGCCACCAGGTGCAGCCCGCTGCGCCCGCCCATCAACAGCAGGCTCTGCACGTTGCCCACCCCGGTGTTGACGAGCATCGCCAACGCGAGCACCGTCATCGCCGGAACGCCTGCGGTGAACTCCGGCCCGAACAGGTGCAGGAAGGCCGACGCGAACACCGCGAGCAGCAGGTACACCGGCCAGGACAGCACCAGCCCCCAGCTGGTCAACTGCCGGTGCACGGCCGCCGCCGCCGCCCGTTCACCGCGACCGAGCAGCCGGGACAGCTGCGGCGACACCGCCACCCGCAGCCCCTGCATGGCCAGTTGGCCGGCCAGCACGTACCGGCCGACCGCACCGAACACGCCGGCGTCTGCCGGCCCCGCCAGCACCGAGGTGAGCAGCACACCCACCCACATGCTGCCCGCGTCGATGGCCGCCGACGCGGCCCGGGGCAGCGCGAAGCGCCAGAACGTCGACCAGTCGGACCGGGTCGGCGTCAGCGCCGCGCCCCGGCCCAGCCCGAGCGGGCCGGCGACCAGGGTGAGGCAGACCAGCAGCGCCAACGCCGCCGGCACCAACCAGCCGGTCATGCCGGCGAGCAGGCCACCGCCGGCCAGCGCGGCGGCCCCGACCAGCACCGGGCGGGCGATCGGCAGCAGGAGGAACTGCACCCCGACGTACGCCCGGATGGGCCGTACGCAGCGCAGCGCGGCGAGCAACAGGGTCATCGCGACCACCACCGGCACCGCCGCGAACGTGACGGTGAGCAGCGCGTCGCCGCTCGCGCCCGAGCCGCGCAGCAGCCGGGGCGCAAGCGCGTCGGCGACCAGCACACCGGCGCCGGCGACCAGGAACCCGGCCAGCAACGGCGGGACCAGCGCCACCGGGAGCATCCGGGCCGCGTCCCCGCGCGCGCCGGCGGTGCGGCGGGGCAGCGCCCACATCAGACCCGTCTCCGCACCGAGCGTGCAGACCGCGGTGGCCACGGTGACCACCCCGATCGCGGCGAAGAACGCGCCCGCGCCGGTCGTGCCGTACCCCCGGGTGATGACCACGGCCAGCACGAACCCGAACAGCCCGCTGGTGGCCGCGCCGAGCAGCCCGGCCACACCGCTGCGCGCGCTGCGGCGGGTCTCCGCCGAACCCGCGTCGGCGACCGGCTCGTCCGGGACGGCCGGGGGCCGGGTGGCGGCGGTCACGCGGGCACCGCCGCGTCCAGCCGGGCCGGTGGTCGCGGCTCGGCCATCCGGGTCAGCCGTTCCCGTTCGCTGAGCGCCATCGCGAAGGCGACCGCGAAGAACGCGACAGCGAGGTTCTGGTTCGCCATGCCGTAGAACGGGATCTGCACCAGGCAGACCACCGGCACCACCGCCAACCACTGCCCGGCCGCCGAGGTCGCCCGCGCGCAGATCACCGCCGCGGCGACGAACCAGGCCAGGAAACAGACGAGCGCGGGTACGCCGTGACTGAACAACACCATCCACAGCTGACCCTGGGTGCCGATCGGCGCTGCCGCCGACACCGTGTCGACGTTCACCGGCGCGCCGTAGCCCAACCACGGCGACTCCTGCACGCGGCGGATCACCTCGGTGTACAGCGAGAGCCGGTCGGTGTTGGTGTCACTGGAGTCGACCCGCTGGCTGATCAGGTCGGTGATCGGGATGAACAGCGTCGCCAACGCGCCGATCACCACGACACCGACGATGGACGCGGCGACCCGGACGTTGCCGCGCAGGCTGGCCCGCACCCCGAGCACCGCCAACCCGGCGCCGAGGCTGAGGAACATCGCCCGGTTGAGGGTGAGGAACGCCGGCGCGAGCGACAGCGGCAGCGACGCCAGCAACGCCCAGCGCAGCACCCCCTGCCGGCGCAGCATCGCGTACGCCACCACGCAGGGCAGGGTCATGGCGTACGCGCTGCCGTAGTTGTTGGTGTACGCGAACGGCGCGGCCGGCCGGTAGATCGGGTTCAGCGATCGGGCGCTGTATTCGGCGGTGGTCAGGTGCACCATGTCCTGGATGAACGGGGTGCCGGCCACCCCGCCGGGTAGCAGCACCTCCATCGGGGTGGTCATCGCCAGTCGGGGCACCAGCACCCCGAGCCACCCCAGCGCCACCAACCCGAACCAGAAGGCACAGAGCGGGGTGAGCACCGCCACCAGGCCGGCCCGTTCCCGGGCGGCGGCGTAGACGTACACGCCGACCACCAGAGCGGTCAGGTAGAAGGCCAGGCGCAGGGCGAACGTCAGCAGCGACGCGGGCGACGCGAGTTGGGTGGCGCTGACCAGCACGATGGCGAGGAAGAGCAGCCAGATGCCCACCGCCGGGGGCAGCGGCACCCGCCCACGGGTGAGCAGCAACGCCAGCAGCAACGCGCCCAGCAGGGGCCACCCGAGGTAGAACGCTCCGAGCAACCACCAGAGCGGCACCAGGCCGAACATCAGCGACAGTGGCCAGAGCGGCAGCCGGGGCGGGGCGGGCCGGGGCACCGGCGCGACGGCGGCCGGATCGCCTCCGGGCGGCGGCTCGGTCGCCGGGGCGCGGGTGACCGACACGCTCAGGCCCGGCCGTTGCGGGTGAGCACGAAGCCCAGCGGTGTGACGCCCGCGGCCCGCAACCGCTCCACCAGGCGACGCAGGTCGCTCTGCCGGGTGCGGTCGCGTTCCACGACCACCACGGCGCTGCCCTGCCGGGCGACCGCGACGCCGCGCTCGTCGGATTCCGCCGGTGGGGCGTTGAACAGCACCAGGCCGTGGTCCGCGCCCTGCCGCCAGGTGCCGAACCGGACGCTGCCCACGCCCACCGCCACCTCGTCCGGGTCGGTGACCCGACCGTTCTCCGGGCGGGCCGACGCCACCCGGGGCAGCGTCAGGGTGGCGTCCGGGTCGGTGGACGGGCGGGCGCCGGGCGGGTGCGGGGAGGGCCGGCGGGTGGCCGTGCCGTCGGTGCCGCCAGCGGCGGCCGAGGTGCTGCCGGCCGGACGGGGCTTGGGCACCAGCGGTCGCGACGGGTCGACGGGCAGCCGCCCCCGGTCGGCGAGCACTGTGGCGCGCAGCCGCTCGACGCGCCCGTTGTCGTCGGCGACGAAGACCTCCCGACCGTCGGCGGCGAGCGCCACCGCGAGCCCGGCGGTCAGCGCGGTGGCGTCCTCCCGGGCGGTCACCAACGCCACCCGGGCCGGTTGGCGGACCCGCTCGGCGACCGCCATCGCCACGTACCGGATGTCGGCGTCGACAGCCCGTGGGCTGCCGCGCAGCGGCGGTCGGCGCACCGTGCCGAGCAGCGGCAGGCCGGTGGCGTCGCGGCCGTCCGCGACCGAGCGGACCCGCCGGTCGGTGGACTCCCAGGCGTACGCGAGCACGATGCCGATCAGCGCGCCACCGAGCAGGCCGGCGACCAGGTAGAGCGGTCGGTGCCCGGCGGAGGTGACCAGCGCCTTCTCCGCGGTCTGGGTGACCCAACCGGGGTTGACGTCGACAGCGGCGATCTCGGTGCGGGCGGCGTTGAGTTGGGTGAGCTGGTTGTTGATCCCGGCCAGCTCGGCCACCAGCGCGTCGGCGGCGGCGGTGTCCTTGGTGGTGCCCGCCCGCTTCTGGAGCGCGGCCTGCTGGGCGACGACCTTGGTGATGCTGGCGTCGTAGGACGCCAGCATCTCGGCGCGCTGCTTCTCGTACATGGTGCGCCGCACGTCCAGGTAGGCCTGGGCGGCCATGTTGGCGCTCTGCACCGCCCGCTGCGCGTCACCGGCCTGGTAGGTGAAGCGGAGGATCTGCCCGCCGGTGGGCACCTCGACCTCCAGCGCGTTGCGGATGTCGCGCGGGTCACCGCCGGCGGAGGTGGCGAGCCGCTGCACCACCTCGGTGCCGGTGGCGATGCCGCTCTCCACGTTCATGTTGACCGCACGGTCGGCACCCGCGCCGCTGGGGGTGAACGCGTCGGTCACCACCGGCCGGACCGCCACCACGGCGCTCGCGCTCATCGCCGCCGGCACGAGCAGCACGTAGCCGAGCGCGGCGAGCAGACCGACCATCGCCACCGCCGCCACCAGCCGTAACCGGTGCAGCGGCACCCGCAGCAGGTCGGTCAGTGTCACGGTGCCCGGGGTCGCGGAGGACGGGCTGTCCGTGGACCAGGGGCCGGGCGTCGCATCAGTCATGGAACTTCTTCACCGTCTGTTGAGGATTGCCGACGACCACGACACCGGGTGGCACGTCCGTGCGGACCACGGTGGCCGCGCCCACGACGCTGTCCCGACCGACCCGCACGCCCTTCATCACCAGTGCGTGCGCGCCGACCCACACGTTGTCCTCCAGGACGATCGGCGCACGGGTGGCCGGGCCGGGCGGCTCGTGCCGCTGGGCGGGCGGCAGGTTGTGGAAGTCGTTGTCGAGCAGCTCGCAGTCGGACAGGAGGCAGCGGTCGCCCACTGTCACCGACGTCCAGGTGCCGATCCAGGTCGCGTTGAGCAGGCAGTCGGCCCCGACGCGTACCTCGCCGGGGCCCGCGAAGCGGACGAGCTTGTTCAGTCGGGTGCGGTCACCGATGGTCACCCGCACACCGCGGCGCAGCCGGATCCGACCACGGATCTCCACGTCCCGGCCGAGCGTCAACCGGCGATAGCGGAGCCGGTACCAGCCGCGTTTGACCGCGAAGATCAGACGCACCGCGCGTCTCTTACGGATGCCAGCGGCGCCGAGCAACGACCCTCCCCACATCGCGGGGCCGGCGGCGGTGGGATACCCGCCACCGGCCCAACGTGAACAATCTACCGATGCTTGATTACGAACGGTTGACCGTTACTGTACGGAGAAGAATGTCGATGGGGTAGACCAGGACAACTCGGGCGTCGCCGTGGTGATGACAGTCGCCGCCGCACCGTTGACCGCCGCCGTCGGCGCGGCCGTCGGGTCGAACGGCACGCTCCGCAGGGCGCCGTCAGTGGCACCGTAGACGATCTGGCCGCCCACCCACGCCATGCCACGCACCGTCGACCAGGTCACTCCCGTCGTCGGCAGGGTGAACTCGGTGGCACCGAGGTAGTTGCCGTCGATCTCGAAGTAGCGGTAGTAGAGGTTGTTGGCCCCGGTCCGGGTGTAGTAGAGCCGGCCGTCGAGGAAGAACGCGCCGGTCAGCAACGCCGGGTTGTACCAGTCGTTGTAGCCGGACGCCTCCCACGGCGAGCCGATCGCCCCGCCGTTGAACAGGGACACGTCGATCCGGCTGCCGGTCGGGGTGCCGGCCACCGTGTGCGACCAGTAGATCCGGTCGTCCACCCGCCAGGTCGCGCCGGCCGACGTGTACGCCGGCTGGCTGACCGTGACCGGCGCGCCCAGCGCGGCACCGTCGAACGGCACCTTCGCGAGGGTGCCCGGAGCGGTGTTCAGGTAGAGGTTGCCGGTGGTGGCGGCGGGCGGGTTCTTCGGGGTGAAGGTACGGCCGCCGGCGAGCGGGAACATGCCGAGGCGGCCGTGGTACTCCTCGCCCATGCCGTCGGAGTTGTGCCCGAAGTAGAGGCCGTCCGACCCACGCCAGAGCACCGGCACCGAAGAGCCCCAACTGCTGGTGCCCGAGGGCATCGAGGCGCTGCCGCTGCGCCGCGGGTTCCAGTTCACCGGCATGCCGGTCGCGGGGGTGACGGCGGCGATGCCGAGCCGGTCGATCGCGCCCGCGCCCGCGTTGTCGCTGGCGTTCGGGTTGTTGAGCCACCGGAAGTGCCCACCCAGGTAGATCACGTTGTCCGCGACCTCGACCGAGGTGATGGTGTCGTTGCCGGTGAAATCGACCCAGGTGGCGATCTGACCGCTGCCCCGCGCGGCGGTCTCGAAGCGCACCAGGGCGTCGCAGTACGCGGACGGCCAGCCGCCGCCGCCGTTCGTGCCGACGACGAACCACGTGCCGTCGCCGCCGAACTTCACGTCCTGCACGTAGTGCACGAAGGTCGTCGGCGACGCGCACGGCGCGACGAACTTCTCGCTGCTCCAGTCGATCAGCGTGGGCGTCGCGGAGACGTCCACCAGGGCGATCTGGTTCCGGGCCAGGCCGTTGACGAGGGTGAAGTTGCCGCCGACGACAAGCGTGTTGCCGTCCGGCGTGACGTCGATGGTCCAGACGTACGACGTGGTGCCGTGCCGCCCGACGGTCGCGTCGATGACGAAGCTCGGGTCGATCGCGCCGGTGGTCGCGTTGAGCCGGCCGAGACCGACGTGCGCGGTGCCGTTGAGCCAGTTGAACGCCCCGGCCACGTACAACCAGTTGCCGTGCAGGGTCACGTCGCGGATCGTGCCGCCGTCGGAGCGCCCGACCCAGCTGTCGATGATCGCGCCGGTCGACGGGTCGAGCGCCACCAGGTTCTTTCGGGAGACGCCGTTGACGTTCTTGAAGGCGCCGCCGACGATCAGTGTGCCGCCGGGACCGGCGACGAGCGTGTTGACCGCACCGTCGAGCACCGGCAGGAAGGTGGTGGACATCGTCCCGGTGGTCCGGTCGTACGCGAAGAGGTAGCGCTGGGTGACCCACGGGGAGGCTGCGGTCTGCCGGAGCTGGGTGAAGCTCCCACCGACGAAGACCGTGTTGCCCACCTGCGCGAAGGCACGGGTTTCACCGTCGCGGGCATGCGGAGTCGCGTCGGCGGGGTTCGCCGACACCAGGGTCGCCGTCTCCGGGACCGGTACGACCGCAGCCGACGAGGTGGTGGGGACGCCCAGGACCGCGGCGACGATCGCCAACGCGACCACCCCCGCCCGAGCACGACGTCGTCCTGCGAAACGCCACAAGTGCGAGAGTTTGGGCACGCTGCGCCTCCAGATTGGATGAGAACCCGAGGTAGCGTGCCTCGCCCAGCCTGGTTAACAAAATCCGCCGATTGGGCGGTGCATGAATCCGCTAGCCGACAGAACGCCGGGGGGTTCGGGTGACCGACCCCCGGCGAACGGCGTCCCGTCAGCGCGTCATGGTGGTCAGCGGCTCCCCCCGGTCGGCTGCCGCAGGTACGGGTCCTGGCCGGCCTTCGCGAAGCCGGCCACCGCCGCGGCGTTGTGGTTCATCGTCATGTCGCAGGTCGACGTCCGGCTGGTCATGCCGGCCGAGTTGAAGTAGATGGCTGCCTTGATCTTGGGGTGTTCCTTCAGCGCGGCCGGGAACTCCTGGAACCAACGCTGCTTGGCGCCCGGGTCGGCGGCGTCGAAGTTCGTGCCGAACTCGGCGAGCATCCGAGGCTTGCCGGCGCCGATGCCGTTGTCGTCCAGCCAGCGGTAGAAACCGCCCACCGTCGTGCTCGGGCTCTTCCACACCGTGCTGCCGTTGCAGACGTGGAAGTTGTACGGGTCGTAGGCCACCCAGTCGACGTACTGGTCACCGGGGTACAGGCCGGCGTAGCGCGAGTAGTGGCCGGACCAGCCCATCATCGTCCAGACCCAGACCGCGTTGCTCGCGCCTGCCCTGGCGAACCGTTCGTGCACGTAGCGCCAGGCGCGGACGAAGTCGGCGTCACTGCCCTTGTTCGGCTCGTCCTCGGGCTCGTGGTCGAAGCCCATGAAGACCGGCACGCCGGCGGCGCGGATGCGGCCCGCGACCGCGTCGATGGTCTCGTCCTGTCGTCCACTGTAGACATCGGACCACTTCAGGGTGGTGCCGGTGGAGAAGTTGCGGGACTCCCAGGCGAAGAACATCAGCCGGCCCTCGCGCATCTGCTGCTGCTCGTAGACGTCGGGGAAGGCGCCGTTGCTGCCGGTGTTGGAGAAGTCGTGGTAACGGTGCACGATGTCGAACTTGCGGCCGACCTGCGCCTCCACGTCGCTGACGGCCTTGCCGTGGTCCCAGCCGCCGGCCGAACCGGCGGGCGAGTACATGCCCCACCAGGCGCCGCAGGAGGGGACGAGCTTGTCCGACACGGACCCGCACTTGCCCGGAAGGGCGCCGCTCGCGCTCGGGCTCGGCGTGCGGGTCGGGGAGACCGTGGGCGAGGGCTTCGGCGAGGCACTGGTCGGCGAGGCGCTCGGCGCGGGCGGCGGCGCGGGCCGGGTGGTCGACGGCGCCGACGGCCGGGACCCGAGGTCGTAGCTGATCACCAGGCTCGGGCGGAGGTCCGGGCTGCGGTTCTCGACCGACGCCCAGTAGATCCGGCTCTCCAGGCCGGCCTGGACCAGCGAGACCGTCCAGACCCCGTTGCCGGTGACCAGCTTGGAGACGTCCCACTCGTTGAAGCCCTTGGACACACCGTCCACGCTGTCCAGCGCGTCACCGGCCGCGCCGAGGGTCGGCCGCGCCTCGCGGGCGCTCAGCGGCGACGCGTGCGCCGTCACGGTCGCGGCGAATTTCTGCCAGGCGTGCATCCGCAGCGTCGCCCGGACGTTGACCGCGGCGGCCGGCACCGTGGTCACCTCGAATTCGACGACCGCCTGGCGACCACCGCGCGGGTTCCCGTCGCAGCGTGTCGCGCAGGTGGCCAGCGTCGTCTTGGCGGAGTTGTCGCCGTCCTGCGACACCGCGGTCGCGGTGGTGTCCGCCACCGCCCGGATCGACAGATCGTCGTTGGCTAGCAGAGGCATCATGGTCGCCACGATGCCGGCCACCACCGATCCGCCGACCACGCCGATGGCGATCGCCTTGCGCCGGGGCCCGGAGCGGAGCCGGGTGATGCGGTGCAATCCGTGCCTGGTCAAGGAAACTCCCTGTGTCTGCGTCCGTAACGGTGAGCAGCGTATCGATGACCAGGGCAGGTCGCCGGAAGGACAGTTTTCCGTAAGCGCGTCTTAACCGTCAGCTAAGAAAATCGGCCGAGGTCGCCTCCGCCAGCGCCCCGCGCATCGCCTCGACCGGGGCGCTCACGCCGGTGAACTGCTCGAACTGGCCGATCGCCTGCGCCAGCAGAAGGTCCAATCCGGACACCAGTCGCAGACCGGCCGCAGCGGCGGAGGCGGCCAACGGCGTGGGCCACGGGTCGTAGATAGCGTCGAAGAGCACCGTCCCCGACCGCCACGTCACCGCGTCGGCCAACGGGTCGGCGACCCCCTTCGGCACCGTGGAGACCGCCAGGTCGGCGGCGGAGAGGTGGCGCTGCGCGTCGGCCCAACCGGCGGCGGTCAGCACGACACCCAGAGCGTCGGCCACCGGCCGCAGCTCGTCGATCGCCTCGGGTCGGCGGGCGACCACCGTCACCGCGGGACAGCCCAGCCGCACGGCGGCGGCCAGCGCGGCACGGGCCGTCCCGCCCGCGCCGAGCACCGTCACCGCGGCACCCGCGCCCACCCCGGCCGCGGTCAGCACCCGCACCATGCCGGCGACGTCGGTGTTGTCGGCGTACCAGGAACCGTCCGGGCGGCGTACCAACGTGTTGGCCGCGCCGACGGCGGCGGCGACCGGCGAGGTCTGCGCGGCCACGGCGAGCGCCGCCTCCTTGCCCGGCATCGTCACCGACAACCCGGCCCACTCCGGGCCCAGGCCGGCGACCAGATCCGGCAGCTCCGCCGCCGCGCACTCGATCCGGGTGTACGACCACCCGGTCAGCCCGGCGGCGGCGTAACCGGCGGTGTGGATCACCGGTGAGAGGGAGTGCGCGATCGGCTTGCCCAGCACCGCCGCCCTACGGGTCACCTCGATCACCCCGCACCACCCAGGGCTCCTGCTGCCGTGTTCCGCATCACTCTGCGCCCTCCCGGAAGACTCGGATCGACAGTACCCAGCACGCAGGCCAGGCCACCAGAGAACCACGGCTGCGGACGACGCCCGCGGGCCGGACCATTGCTTGACGGTCATCGATGGGAGTGAAGGCATTCCCGCGACGGTACGAGCGATCTGAAAATGGGGGAATCTTGAACAAACGAATTCTGCGCGCCTTATCGCAATTGCTGCGGTCCTCAGCCTTTCGCTGATGATCGGCGCGCCCGCCAAGGCGGACCCGGCGGCGGGCAGCTGGGCCGACGACCTGAGCGGCAGCGTCGGGCACCAGCTTCATCGACAGGGAGTTCGGCTCCAACACCGCCGCCAAGACCCGGACCTGGCAGGACGTCATGAACATCGGCATCGACGGTTCGGCCGGCCCGCAGGCCGGCTACAACCGCACGTTCGGCCTGCGTAAGCAGAACAGCAATGGCGTGTGGACGTTCCTGAATCCGCGCACCGGCTCCTGGACGGGCACGAGTCACTGACAGTGGCGTCGTAAGAGCGTCGCCGCGCACACGTCAAAAGGCTCCCTTCCCGACACGACCACAATTCTGGTCAGCGGGAAGGGAGCCTTTTGACGTGTCGACCGGGCCGGTCAGATGATGCCGGCCTCCCGGGCCTTCGCCTCGTTACGCTGATGCTGCTCGTACGTCTCGGCGAACTCGGAGTGGCCCTCCTTGTCGATCGCCACGAAGTAGAGCCACTTACCCGTCGGCGTGGCCATCGCCCCTTCCAGGGCCTGCTTCCCCGGGTTGTTGATCGGGGTGGGGATCATGCCTGGCAACTTGCGGTTGTACGGGTTCTTCGGGTCGTCCAGCTCGGCCGCCGTCATCTGCTTGGACGACTTGGTCGGCTTGCCGATCGACTCCAGGTAGTAGTTGACGGTGACGTCCATCTCCAGGCAGTTGCACGGGAACTCGCCGTACGCCCGGTTGTAGGCCACCCGGGCGACCTTGCCGAGGTCGTCCTTGTTGCCCGCCTCGGCCTGCGCCAGCGACGCCACGATCAGCGCCTCGTAGGGGCTGACCTTGCGTTCCTTCTGCACTCGGTCGGCGAACTTCATCTCACCGGTCACCGAGAGGAAGTTGTCCACCATCAGCTTGAGGATGCTCTCCGCGGTGGCCTTCGGCGGGATCTCGTACGTGTCCGGGTAGAGGAACCCCTCGACGGACTTGACGATCTTCTTGCCGTCGTCACGCTTGAACCACCAGTCCGGGACGCCGAGCGCCTCCGGGTCCTTCGCGGCGGCCTCGAACTCCTTGACCGGGATCTTGGTCTTGTCGGAGAGCAGCTTGTAGATGTTCTTGGCGGTACGGCCCTCGGGGATGGTGAGGCCGTTCACGATCTTGTTCTTCAGGTCGAGCATCGCGGTCACGGCGTTCGCGCCGCTCATCTGCTTACGCAGCTTGTACGTGCCCGGCTGGATGTTCTTGCTGCGCGAGTTGGCCTCGGCCGCCTCGATGAACGCCTTCTGGCTCTTCACCACGTCGGCCGCGACGAGGGCGTCGGCCATGTCGGCGAGCAGCGCCCCGTTCTTGATCTCGACGGTGATCTCACCCGCCCCGGCGCCGTCGTAGTCGGGGGTGACGAAGTAGTTCTGGATCCGGTCGAAGCCGTAGAACGCGACACCGCCGATGCCGCCCAACAGGACCAGAGCCATCAACAACGCCAGGAATGTCTTGCCCCGGCCGCCACCGGACTTGCCGTTGCGCTTGCGGAAGCCACGCCGGTGTCGGCCCTTCTCCCCCCGCTCCGGCTCGTCGAACCCAAGGTCCAGATCGTCGATCATTACGTCCGCCTCCGCTGCGCGTCCAGCCAGCTCTGCAGAATCTCCACCGCGGCCGCCTGGTCGACAACCGCACGTTGACGCTTACCTCGGACGCCACGCTCGGCAAGCCTACGAGAAGCGACCACCGTCGACATCCTCTCGTCAGTGAGCGCTACCGGGACGGGCGCTATCACATCGACCAGTCGGTCAGCGTACGCCTTCACGTGGACAGCCGCCGGGCCGTGTTTACCCGCGAGATTGACCGGAAGGCCGACGACAACCGCGACGGCCTCATGTTCGGCCACCAACGCGGCCAACTCGGCGAGGTCGCTCGGGACCGCGTCCGGCGCCGCAGTGAGGTCACGAGCGAGCGTGACCAGCGGCGTTGCCAGGATCCCGTCCGGATCCGAGCGGGAGACGCCCACCCGCACCTGACCGACGTCGACACCCAGTCGCACACCGCGCGTCAATTCAGCCACCGACGGTCACCGCCGGGTGGGTACGAACCAGGGCGGGCCGAATGGCCCGCCCTGACGGAGAGTGATCGTCCATCACGCCTCGGTGATCGCCTTCTCGACGGTGAGCAGCAGGTTCGGCGCCTCGCCCGCCGGCAGACCGCCGCCCTGGGCGAGGTCGGGGCTGCCGCCACCGCGCCCGGAGAACGCCGCCTTCACCAGATCCGACGCCGCGAGGCCCCGACCACGGGCGGCGGCGTTGACCGCCACCACCAGGGACGCCTTGCCGTTCGACCGGGCCGCCACCGCGACCACCGCCGGCCGCGCTGGGTCGATCTTGCCGCGGATCTCCTGGGCCAGGGTTCGCACGTCGTTGCCGGCCGCACCCTCGGGCGCCTCGGTGCCCACGTACGCGACCCCGCGCACGTCCTTGGCCTGCGCCGCGAGCGCCGCCGCCCCGCCCAGCACCAACTGGGCGCGCAGCTTCTCCAACTCCTTCTCCGCGTCCCGCAGCTGCGTGACGGTCTGCTCCACGCGGTCGGCGACCTGGTCGTTGGGCACCCGGTACAGCTCGGCGAGCCGGGACACCAGCAGGTGCTCCTTGGCCAGGAAGCCGAAGGCGTCCATGCCGACCAGCGCCTCGACCCGGCGGACACCGGAACCGATCGACGACTCGGAGAGGATCTTCACGAGGCCGAGCTGGGCCGAACGGGCCACGTGCGTGCCGCCGCACAGCTCCCGGGCGTAGTCACCCACCTCGACGACCCGGACCTCCTCGCCGTACTTCTCGCCGAAGAGCGCCATCGCGCCGATCCGCCGCGCCTCCTCCAGCGAGGTGATGAAGGCGTGCACCTCCAGGTCGGCCAGCAGCACCTCGTTGACCTGCTGCTCCACATCGCGCAGGACGCTCGGCGACACACCGGTCGGGGTGTTGAAGTCGAACCGGAGCCGGCCGGGCGCGTTCAGCGACCCCGCCTGCGTGGCCGACTCGCCGAGGAAGTTCCGCATGGTCTGGTGCACCAGGTGGGTGGCGGTGTGCGACCGGGAGATCGCCCGACGCCGCGTCGTGTCGATCTCGGCGAAACCGGCCTCGCCGGCGCGCACCTCACCCCGGATCACCCGGGCGCGGTGCACGATCAGGCCGGGCACAGGCTGCTGGACGTCGAGCACCTCGACCTGCCCGCCGCCAACGGTGATCATGCCCTGGTCGGGCTGCTGTCCACCGCCCTCGGCGTAGAACGGGGTCGTGTCGAGGACCAGCTCGATGGTGTCGCCCTCGGTGGCTGCCTGACGCGGGCCGTCGGTGCCGAGCAGCGCCCGCACCGTCGACTCGCGGGACACCTCGCTGTAGCCGGTGAACGTCACCGGGCCACCCGCGTCGAGCACCGACCGGTACGCCGACAGGTCGACGTGGCCGGTCTTGCGGGCCTGCGCGTCGGCCTTCGCCCGGGTGCGCTGGTCCGCCATCAGCCGACGGAAACCCTCGTCGTCGACGGTGAGGCCCTGCTCCGCGGCGATCTCCAGGGTCAGGTCGATCGGGAAGCCGTACGTGTCGTGCAACTGGAACGCCTTCGCCCCGGACAACGCCGAGCCGCCCGCCGTGCGGGTCTCCGCGATCGCGGTGTCCAGGATCGTCGTGCCCGCCCGCAGGGTGGACAGGAACGCCTCCTCCTCCGCGTACGCGTAGTCCGCGATCCGGTCGAAGTCGGTCGCCAGCTCCGGGTACGACGGGGCCATGCAGTCGCGCGCCACCGGCAGTAACTCGGGCAGCGCCCGGTCCTGCCAGCCGAGCAACCGGATCGACCGGATCGCCCGGCGCATGATCCGCCGCAGCACGTACCCACGGCCCTCGTTCGACGGGGTCACCCCGTCGCCGATCAGCATCAACGCCGTCCGCACGTGGTCCGCGATCACCCGCAACCGCACGTCGTCCGGGTGCGACTCACTCGCCACGTGACCCGAGTGCGCGCCGTACCGCTTACCGGTCAGCTCCGCCGCCCGAGCCAGGATCGGGCGAACCTCGTCGATCTCGTACAGGTTGTCGACACCCTGCAGGATCGACGCCATCCGCTCCAGGCCCATGCCCGTGTCGATGTTCTTCGCCGGCAGGTCACCCAGGATCGGGTAGTCCTCCTTGGTCGTACCCGGACCCCGCTCGAACTGCATGAACACGAGGTTCCAGTACTCCATGTACCGGTCCTCGTCGACCGCCGGGCCACCCTCACGGCCGTACTCCGGACCCCGGTCGTAGAACAGCTCCGACGACGGACCGCACGGCCCGGGAATGCCCATGGACCAGAAGTTGTCCGCCTTGCCCCGACGCACGATCCGCTCCGCCGGAACTCCCACCGACCGCCAGATCTCGTACGCCTCGTCGTCGTCCAGGTAGATCGTCGGCCAGATCCGCTCCGGATCCAGCCCGTAACCGCCCTCGGAGATCGGCTTCGTGGACAACTCCCACGCCAGCGGAATCGCCCCGGCCTTGAAGTAGTCACCGAAGGAGAAGTTGCCGTTCATCTGGAAGAACGTGCCGTGCCGACTGGTCTTGCCGACCTCGTCGATGTCCGGGGTCCGAATGCACTTCTGCACGCTGACCGCCCGCTGGTAGGCGGGCGTCTGCTGACCCAGGAAATACGGCACGAACTGCACCATGCCGGCGTTGACGAACAGCAGATTCGGGTCGCTGATGGCGGGCAGCGGAGCGGACGGCACCACAGCGTGGCCATTCGCCTCGAAATGCGCGAGGTACCGCCGCTTGATCTCCGCCGTCTTCATCGCTGGTGTTCCTCCGGAAAGATTTCTCGATCGCCGATCCGCGGGTCTTCCCGCAGGTCGGCGAACTTGTCGTCGAACGCCTCGCCGTGGGCGAACGCGTCGTGGATCTCCTGCTCGCGTTCGGCCATCCCGACCCGGACGTCCTCCACGAAGTTACGCAGCGACTCGACCAGGCCGCCAGCGGATTCCGTCAGGGAGCTGGCAATTCCGGCCGGTGTGTACGCCTGCGCGGTCCGGGTCGCCTTGCGAACCACGATCACACCGACGGCCACCCCGATGCCGAGCCAGAACAAGCGCCTCATGTCCCGCTACCTCCTGGTGCGCCGGGCCGGTCAGCTGTTGCCGCGTCGCGCGGCCCGTCGCTGCTGCTTGATGGTGTCGCGTACCTCGCGCTCGGTCTCGGCATGCCGGCGACCGGCGGCGGCCTTCCGCACGCCGTAACCGAACGCGGCCACCTTGACCAGAGGGTTGGCGGCCGCAGCGGAGACGACGGTCGCCAGGTTGGCGACGTTGGCGGTGACGTTCTGCGCGTGGCTGGTCATCGTGTCGACCTTCGCCAGCTGGAGGTTCACGCCGTCGAGCGAGGTCTGCACCTGCTCCAGCGCCGTGTTGACGTTCTTCACCGTCGTGTTCACGTCGCCGAGCAGCGGCGCGGTCCGATCGTTGAGGTCGTTGATCATCCGGGTGGTGGCGTCAACCGTGTGCCGCAGCCGCAGGATGGGCAGCGTCAGGATGAGCACCAGCACCGCGAACGCGGATGCCGCGATCAGCGCCGCGATCGCTCCAAGTTCGCTCACGCCTGTCCTCCTCAAGCAGAAGTTCCGCAGGACCCGACGTCCCAGGAACGCACAACGATGGCACCCGTACCGGCCGCCACGCCGTCGGCGGTCACCGGTGGCGGGCGTGCCCGCCAGCCCCAGACCCTACCGTCCGTGATGGAGCGCGGCTCACGACGGTGAGGGTGTCAGCTCACCCAGCGGATCGCCGCTGACCGTCGGATACGGATCCTCTCCGGTCAGTGACGGGTCGGTGGTCGGCTGCGGCCTGGTTCGCTCGTCGTCGATCGCGTTACGGACCTTCACCGACACCAACGAGCCGGTGCACTCGGTCGCAGCGGCCGACGGGTCGGCGGACGGCACGGCCGGCTCGCCGTCGACCGGCGGCGGCACACAGGTCGGCTCGCGCACCCACAGGTCGAGCGTCAACTCGTCGCGCCGCCAGCAGGTGTAGCTGCCCTTCGTCTCCTGCTCCGGGCAGCGGCTCACCTTCCACGGCTGCCAACCGTCCTGACGCAGCGCCTTCTCGTAGGCCTGCGCCGTCTCCTCCGGTGCCTTCTCGGAGGTGACCGTGCGTTCCCGCAGCCGGCAGTCGAGCAGACACCAGCGGCTGCCGCTGACGTCGTCGACGGTCTTCGCCGCCGCCCAACCCGGCACGTCCAGCTGGTCGAGGTTGTCGAAGACCGGATCACGGCTCAACGTCCGGAGGCCGAAGAAGAGCGGCACCGCGCCGAGCAGTACGACGCTGACCAGCACCAGCACCGCCGCACGCAGACGCCGCCGTTCACGCGACTCCCGATGCGCCTCGGACCGGGCACCCGCCGGGTCGGCGTCTCCGGGCGAATCGGCGGGACGAAGGGCGGGACCGCCGGGCTGCTCCGGTACGGGCCGTTCCGCCGGCTCGGACGGGGTCGGCACCACGGCGGCGGCCCGCGCCACCCCGACGGGATCGCCGGGACGGCCGGGCGGCGGTACCGGGGCGACGCCGCTCGGTTCGGCGCGGCCAGGCTCCCGGTTCGGCGGCAGGGCACGTCCGGCGGCACGGTCGGAGGGCGCGGGCCGGGCGATCGGCGGACCGCCCGCTCGTTCGTCGACGAGGGGTGGCTGCGCGGCGCCCGGTGGGCGGACGGCGGCCCGGGCCGGGCCCTCCGGACGCGCACGTGGCGGGCCGTCCACACCCGGGGGCACCGCGACACGGGCGGTCCCGTCGGGACGCGCACCAGCTGGGCCGTCCACACCGGGAGGCACCGCGGCACGAGCCGGACCCTCCGGACGGGCAGCGCCGCGAGCCTCCGCGCCGGGGCGGGGTGGGCCGTCGATGCCGCCCCGGCCGACGCCCGGCGCAGGGGCGTCCCCCGGGACGGGCCGGACCCGTCCGGGTGGGGCGGAGCGGGCAGCGCCACGAGCCGGCGCGGCAGGACCGCCACCGGGCGCGGGGCGTCCCGCGACGTACGGTTCGTCGCCGCGGGGCCCCGGTCGGCCCGGACCAGCCGAGCCGTCGGGGCCGGATTCCGCCGACTGACGACGTCGCCGACCGGTCGGATCGGCAGCGGGCGTCCCGTCCGGACCGGGCCCGGCCGCCGCACGACCACGTCGACCGGTCGGGTCCGGTGGGGGTGCCGCAGCGCCTCGACCTCGGCCGGGTCGGTCACCGGGAGACGGCGGATAGGGCAGAGCCTGGTCGCCGGTGGAACCTGACGCGTCCGGTCGGACGGCACGACGACCTGTCGTCGTCTCCGCTCCCGGGTCGGCCGGCGGGCCGGCGGGCCGGCGGGCGGCGCGACGATCTGTCGTCGCCTCCGCTCCCGGGTCGGCCGGCGGGCCGGCGGGCCGGCGGGCGGCAGGGCGCTCCGCGGCCGGGTCCGGTACGCCGAGTCGACCGGCCGCCCGGTCGACGATGTCTCCCGTGTTGGCAGGTGGCGCGGCGCGCCGACCCGGCGGTGGCGGGGTGGCCCCTCGGCGGTTGACGACGGGCAGACCCGGATCGGTGTGCGGCAGGCGACCGGCCTGGCGCAGCCAGTCGGCGGGCCGCTCCGGGCGGTCCACCCGGGGTTCGCCGCCGGCTGGCGTACGCCGCTCCGGTTCGTCGGGGACGGCCCGGCGGCGACCGGCGCCGTCAGCCGGGACGATGGTGGGCGTCGCGCCGCTGTGGCCGCCGGACGCCGCGGGCACCGGTGGGGCGTTACCCGAGCGGGGCACCACCGGCTCGTCGGGTTCGGCGGCACGGCGACGGCCGCCGCCTGCGGGGCGGGCGGGCTCGGCGGCACGGCGGCCGGTGGGCTCCGGTGCCCCGGGGTCGACCGGGCCGGGCCGGCGCCGGGCGGTGCGTGGGTCGTGTTCGATGGCGGGGTCGGGGCGCGGGCCGTCGGCGGCCTGGGGTACGGCGCCCGCGGGCGCGCCGTCGAACCGAGCCACGCCGGCGGCGGACGGCCCGGCCGCCCGTGCCGGATCGGGCGCGGGTCCGGCGGGCCGGCGACCGGCGGGCGTGCCGTCGGCCGGCGGCCGGGAGCGGCCGGGCTCGACGGGCTCCGGGCCCGGCCGACGGCCCGGCGGGACGGCGTCCGGACGGCGCAGCGGAGGCACGGCGTCCGCCTGTCCACCGGAGGCGTTGGGATCCGGGCGACGACCGGTCGGTACGGCGGCTTCGGGGCGACGCCCGGTCGGGGCGCCGGAGCTCGGAGGGCCCACGGGTGGCCCGGGGGGAGCCGCTGCGGAGCGGGCACGGACGGGACCGCCGGGCGTGTCAGTGCCCGGGTGGGGGCCCGGCGGGCCGGCCGGGTCGCCGCCGACCGGACGGGCCGTGGGTGGTGACGGCGGCGCGGCGGCGCGGGCGCCGGGGACCGGTTGCACACCGCGACGCGCCGGCTGGCCAGGAGCACCGGGGCCGGCTGCGGGGGGCCGCTCGTCCGGGCGGCGGGCCGCCGGCGGTGCCTCCCCCGGCCAGGGGCCGTCGGTCGGCCGACGAGGGCCGGGGCCGTCCGGATCGCTCTGCCGCTGCGCGGGCGGCCCCGGGGCCTCCGGCGGCGCCGGTACGCCTGCGCGCGCACCACCCGGCGCACCCCGCTGCGGCCCGGCCGGCGCACCCCCGGCGGGGCGGGTCGGCTCTGCCGGGGCACCGTCCGGGCCCAGTTCGGTGCGTTGCTGCTTGGCCGAGCGCAGGTCGTCGATCCAACCGAACTCCTCGCCGGCGACCGGCTCCTCCGGCTCGGGCTCCGCCGCCCGACCCCGACCCCAGCGACGCGCCTTGGCGCGGGGATCGCGCCGCTCGTCCGCGCCCTCGTCCGGGCGGTCCCCACCACGCGATCTCACTGTTGACCCTCTCCTGCGGCGTCGGTGCCGCTGTCCTGCATAGTGCCGGTGGCGCCCGTGCCCGTCGCCGGGCGACCACTCTCGCCAGGAAGCGCCGACGCGGTCTGCGCCGTTACGGGTGGCTCGACTGCCGGGGTGTCCGGGCGGCCGGCCGGGGCCGGCAGTCCACGCACGATGCGGCGCAGCACGGGTAGCCGGCTGGCCACCGCCCGTTCCGCCCCGTGCGGACTGGGCTGGTAGTAGTCGGTGCCCACCAGGTCGTCCGGGACGTACTGCTGGGTGACCACGCCGCGCTGGTCGTCGTGCGGGTAGCGGTAGCCGGTCCCGTGACCCAACCCCCGGGCTCCGGCGTAGTGCGCGTCGCGCAACCCCCGTGGCACGGATCCGCCCCGACCGGCCCGGACGTCGGCGATCGCGGCCCCGATGGCGGTGGTGGCCGAGTTCGACTTGGGGGCGGTGGCCAGGTGGATCACCGCCTGGGCCAGGTTGAGCTGCGCTTCGGGAAGCCCGACGTACTCGACCGCGTGCGCGGCAGCGGTGGCGACGCTCAGGGCCCCGGGGTCGGCCATACCCACGTCCTCGCTGGCGAAGATGACCAGGCGGCGGGCGATGAACCGGGCGTCCTCACCGGCGACCAGCATGCGCGCCAACCAGTGCACGGCGGCGTCCACGTCCGATCCGCGCATGCTCTTGATGAAGGCGCTGACGACGTCGTAGTGGGCGTCGCCGTCGCGGTCGTAACGCACCGCGGCCACGTCGACCGCCTGCTCGGCGGTGGCCAGGTCGATCCGGCCGGTGCCGAGCGCCGTGGCGGAGGCCGCCGCCGCCTCCAGCGCGGTGAGTGCCTTGCGGACGTCACCGGAGGCGAGCCGGACCAGGTGGTCCTCGGCCTCGGTGGTCAGTGTGAGCGCCGCGTCGAGACCGCGCTTGTCGACGACCGCACGTCGCAGCAGGCCCCGCACCGCCTCGTCGTCCAACGGTTGCAGGGTGAGCAGTACGCACCGCGACAACAGCGGTGAGATGACCGAGAAGTACGGGTTTTCGGTGGTGGCCGCCAGCAACGTGACAGTACGGTCCTCGACGGCGGCGAGCAGCGAATCCTGTTGGGTCTTGCTGAACCGGTGCACCTCGTCGATGAAGAGCACGGTCTGCGGGCCGCCTGAGCGGCGCTGGCGGCGGGCCGTCTCGATTACCGCCCGCACGTCCTTCACGCCGGCGGAGAGCGCCGACATCGCGACGAAGCGGCGGTCGGTCGCTCCGGCCACCAGATGCGCGATGGTGGTCTTGCCGCTGCCGGGCGGCCCCCAGAGGATCACCGACATCGGGGCACCGCCGGAGACCAACTGCCGTAGCGGGGCTCCCGGGGCGAGTAGGTGGTCCTGCCCGATCAGCTCGTCGAGGCTCGTGGGGCGCATGCGGACGGGCAGCGGTGAGTCGTCGGCCACCGCGGTGAAGCCGTCGACACCGGCGGGACCGTCGGGCGCGCTGCGCGACCCGGCGGGTTCACCGAGGGAGAAGAGGGCGTCGGACTCCATCACGAAGACAGTACCGGGCCGGGCCCACGACGCCGGAATCGCGCCGGGGGCCCGCCACCGGTGATCGGTTCCGGTCAGCCACGACCGGGGCGCCGGCCCCGGTACCAGCGGCCGCCGCCACCGCCGCGCGGGCCGCTGCCGACACCGCCGAGGTAGAGCGAGAGCAGGAGGAGCCCGATGAGCACGAGCGTGTTCCAGTTGAACAGGTCCGGTGCTCCGAAGTCTGTGTTGAGCAGGTCGAGCAGCAGGGCGAAGCCAAAGACGATGGCCGCGAGAATGGCGAGCATGTCGGTCCTCCGGTGGGGGTTCCCAGTAGGTCGGCGCGTGATGTACCCAATCGGTCGGCTCGCCAATCTCCATGGTGGAACGGGGCAACCCGGCGCAGGCACGCCGCCCTCGACTCCTAGGCTGGGTCCATGATCAACGACGACCAGGTGCTGACGAACCGGGACGCCGTCCTGGGCGCTGTCGGCCACCACCCGTTCGCCCGGCACGCGCTCGGGCGGGCCACGCCGACGGCCGCGTACCAGCGCGACGGCGCCGTGCTGTGGATGGTTCCGCCCGAGCACGGGCCGGCCGGCTGCGCGATCGGCCCGGCCGAACCAGCGCTGGAGATCTGTGTCGCGCTCGCCGCCGACGGGATGCTGCGCCCGGGACAGCGGCTGCACCTGCCCCGGCACGATCGCGGTCTGCTGACCGGACGGCTCGCGGTGGCCGACCACAGTGACTGGGACTTCCACTGGACGACCACGGCACCGGCGGTCCAGCCCAACGAGCAGCCGGTGGTACGCCTCACCGACGCCGACGTTCCCGCACTCACGGCACTGGTCGACGAGGCGTTCCCCAGCAGCACCTCCCGCCCTGGCGACCCGAGGGTGGTCGACTGGTACGGCATCCGCGCCGGCGACCGCCTGGTGGCGTGCGGCGCCGACCGCAGCCAGGGCGACATCGGCTTCGTCGCCGGCCTGACCGTCGCCCCCGACCAACGAGGACGCGGGCTGGGCGCGTCCCTCACCGCGGGCATGACCCGGGCGCTGCTGGCACGCCACGACACCGTCGGGCTCGGCGTCTACACGCACAACGTCGCTGCGGCCCGGCTCTACCGTCGACTCGGCTACACCTCCACCCTCCCGCTCAGCTCGATCCGCCTCGCCTGAGGTGCCGGCGACGTCCCGTCATCTCTCGGCGGGCACGGGGACCACGGCCGGTTCCACGGCTGGGGCGGCCCGACGGCCGGCCAGCCAGGCGGGCAGGTAGAGCGGCGCGGCGACGGCCAACACCACAGCGCCGACCACCATCGCGGTGCTGACACCCGCGGCGGCGGCGACAGCGGTCAGGACCACCCCGCCGAGCGCGCCGGCCGGCTGCGCCATCATCGAGTTCAGCGAGAGCACGCTGGTCCGGTACGGGCCGTCGACCTGCCGGTGCAGCAGCCCACTGTGCAGCGGATTGGACGCGCCGTGCACGGCGTAGCAGGCCAGGTAGGCCACGAGCACCCCGACCGGCCCGGCGAACAGACCCATCCCGACCACCGTCACGCCCTGGAGGATGCGCAGCAGAGCGGCCCCCGGAGCGGCGCCAAACCAGCGCAACAGCAGCGGAGTCAGCGCCGCGCCCGCCGCCGAGGCGAGCCAGGCGGCCGAGTTCGCCGGTCCGAGCAGAGCGGCGGCACGTTCCGGATCACCGATCACCTCGGCGAGCCGGACCGGCAGCAACGACTCGAAGGTGACCATGCCGAAGCCCCAGAACAGCTCCACCGCCACCAGGGCCAGCAGCACCCGGGAGCGGCGCAGCAGCCCGACCGCCTCGCCGATCATCCGGGGCGCCTGCACCACCGAGGACCGCAGCGCCGCGAGCCCGGTGGCCGGCCGCTCCTCGACCAGCAGCACCACCAACGCGACCAGAGCGATCACCTGCGCCAGGATGGCGGCGAGCACGGGCACCGTCAGCGCGGTGACCGGCCCGATCGGACCCAGCGCGATCAGACCGCCGCTGATCAGCGCGCCCCCGGCGATGGCCCCGCCGATGACGGTGCCGGCGTATCCCAGACCGCGCTCGTACTCCGCGTCCGGGTCGGCGGCCAACGTGGCATCGACGTACCAGGACTCCAGTGGGCCGCTGTCCAACGCCCGGTAGACGCCCTGCAGGGCCCAGACGACGAAGAACAGCACGAACGAGTCGGCCACCGCGAACAACGCCAGCGACGCCAGGTTGAGCACCCCGGCGGCGAGCAGCACCGGTCGGCGACCGAGCGCGTCGGCGAGCCCGCCGGTGGGCAACTCCAGCGCCAGCACCAACAACCCCTGCGCGGTGCCGACCAGGCCGATCTGCGGCAACGACAGGCCGCGCTCCTGCATCAGCAGGATCATCACCGGGATCATCAGACCCGTGGGCAACCACCGCAGGCCGTAGAGCGTGAGGTAACGACCCCGAACCTGGCGTACGGTCAGCGCGCTCACGGCGTCTCCTCAATTCGCGACTGCGGGGCTCGCAAACCCGACTCACTCCTCGCGCTCACCGAACCACCGTCCGTTCGCGACTGCGGGGCTCGCAAACCCGACTCACTCCTCGCGCTCACCGAACCACCGTCCGTTCGCGACTGCGGGGCTCGCAAACCCGACTCACTCCTCGCGCTCACCGAAGGCGCTCGGGTAGCGGGTAGCTGGCCAGAAAGACCTGCACCGGGCGGGCATCAGGGTCTACGGGGGCGGCGCTGTCGGCCTCGCGGTGATACCGCTCCAACACCTTCCACACCTCCTCCTGAAGCTCCTCCAGCCGGGCCGCGGGGATGGTCATGAAGATGTCGCTCATGCCGAAGGCGTCCCGCCACGCCGGCGGCCACTCGTGCCGGGTGGCGAACCAGCGGTCGGCGGTCTCGGCGAGCAGCCGCACCTGGTCCCCCTGGATCCACTCGATCGCGGCCCGGGCGTCGGGGTCGTCGTCGAAGTCGGTCGCGTCCCAGTTGGTGACGTCGTGTGCCGCTTGCCACCAGCGCTGCCGGCCGCTGCCCCGGTCGGGATCCTCGACGACCAGCCCGACATCGGCGAGCTGGCGCAGGTGGTAACTGGTCGCGCCGGTGTTCGTGTCGAGCAGTTCCGCCAGGGTGGTGGCGGTGGCGGGCCCCTTCACGCGCAGGGCCCCGACCAGCCGCATCCGCAGCGGATGGGCCAGCACCCGGACCTGCCGTTTGTCGATCCGCACCTCACGCGGTGCCGGCCGCGCTGTCGCTTCATCGTGCGCCATGAGCTGCACACTATCTCTGCACACTTTCCGTGCACAACTAGTATGCAGAGAAAGTGTGCACCCGGTTTCACGGTTCCAGGAGTTCGCGTACCCCGCGCAGGCGCGTTCGCAGCAGGCCGGTGGCTCGGGCGGAGTCCAGGCGTACGTCGAGGGGCCGGGACAGGCCCAGGGCGGCCCCGGTGGTGGTCTTCAGCCCGGCCGGGTCCAGGCCGTACCGCTCGGCGACCAGCAGACCCAACTCCGCCCGGCTCACCGCGTCCGGGCCGGCCACGTTGAGCAGCCCGGCGTACGACGAGGTGACCAGTTCCAGCACGGCGTCGGCCAGGTCGGTGACGTCGATCGGGCACCGCAGCTCGTCGGAGAACAGGACCGCCCGGCCGGCGAGCGCGTCCCGGCAGAGCTGGATCTGTTTGCTGCCCTCACCCAGGATCAGCGAGGTACGCACCAGCGCCGCGCCGGGGTCGATCGCCCGCACGGCGGTCTCGGCCGCGGCCTTCGCGGCGCCGTACGCGTGCACCGGCGTCGGTGGTTCGTCGTCGGCGTACGGCGTGGGTCGGCCGGCGTGCAGGGCGTCGCTGGACACGTGCACCAGCCGGGCACCGGCCTCGGCGGCGGCGAGCGCCACGTGCGCAGCCCCGTCGGCGGTGACCGCCCAGTCCCCGTACCGGTAGGGGGTGCCGACCACGGCGTCCGGCCGCACATCGGCGACCAGCGCGCGCACGGCGGACCGGTCGGTCACGTCCAGCCGCCGTGCGTCAACCCCCGGCACGCCGATCTCACCGGAGTGAAACGTCCCCACAACCGACAGACCGGCGCTGATCCCCCGGGAACACACCGCACGCCCCAGAAGCCCACTGCCCCCGACAACAAGCACTCGCACCGGAGCCCACTCCCCCGCTAACGATCAAGAGGTTTGCGTCATCTCGCCGGGCGATGATGACGCAAACCTCTTGATCAACCAAGCAGGGGCCGGGGGTGGGGTCAGACCGGGTCGGCTACCGGGGCTGCTCCGCCTGCGGTGCCCGTGTGGGCGGTGGCGGGCGGCTTGGGCTTCGCGTCGATGCCGGCCTCGGTGCGCTGCTGGGCGGTGATCGGCGTGGGAGCGCTGGTCAGCGGGTCGAACCCACCACGGGTCTTCGGGAAGGCGATGACCTCACGGATGGAGTCGGCCCCGGCGAGCAGCATGCACACCCGGTCCCAGCCAAAGGCGATGCCACCGTGCGGCGGGGCGCCGTACTTGAACGCCTCCAACAGGAACCCGAACTTGTCCTGCGCCTCCTCGGGCGTGATGCCGAGCAGGTCGAAGACCCGCTTCTGCACGTCACCCCGGTGGATACGGATCGACCCGCCGCCGATCTCGTTGCCGTTGCAAACGATGTCGTACGCGTACGCCAGGGCCCGGTCCGGAGCCTCCTCGAACCGGTCCACCCACTCCGCGTTCGGCGAGGTGAACGGGTGGTGCACGGCCGTCCAGCCGCCCTCGTCAATGCGCTCGAACATCGGAGCGTCGACCACCCAGCAGAACGCCCACGCGCTCTCGTCGATCAGGCCGGACCGCTTGGCGATCTCGACCCGGGCCGCACCGAGCAGCTCCTGCGCCTCGCGGGTGTTCGTGCTCGCCGCGAAGAAGACCGCGTCGCCCGGCTTGGCGCCGACCGCGTCGGCGAGCCCGCCCAGGTGCTCGGCGGAGAGGTTCTTCGCCACCGGGCCGCGCGCCTCGCCGGTCTCGGCGTCCAGCACCACGTACGCCAGCCCGCGCGCGCCACGCGCCTTCGCCCAGTCCTGCCAGCCGTCCAGCTCCTTGCGGCTCTGCGCCGCGCCGCCCGGCATGACCACCGCGCCGACGTAGCCGCCCGCATCGATCGCCCCGGCGAACACCCGGAACTCGGTGCCGCGCAGGTACTCGGTCAGCTCGGTCAGCTCCACGCCGTAGCGCAGGTCCGGCTTGTCCGAGCCGTACCGGGCCATCGCGTCGTGCCAGGTGATCCGCGGGATCGGCTGGCTGATCTCGTGCCCGGCCAGGTCCTTCCAGAGCGCCGAGACGATCGCCTCGCCGAGGTCGATCACGTCGTCCTCGGTGACGAACGACATCTCGATGTCGAGCTGGGTGAACTCGGGCTGCCGGTCGGCCCGGAAGTCCTCGTCGCGGTAGCAGCGGGCGATCTGGTAGTACCGCTCCATGCCGCCGACCATCAGCAGCTGCTTGAACAGCTGCGGCGACTGCGGCAGCGCGTACCAGCTGCCCGGCTGGAGACGCACCGGAACCAGGAAGTCGCGGGCGCCCTCGGGGGTCGAGCGGGTCAGCGTCGGCGTCTCGATCTCCAGGAAGTCCCGCTCGTGCAGGACGCCCCGGGCGAGGTGGCTGGCGCGCGAGCGCAGCCGCAGCGCGTTCGCCGGGCCGCTGCGGCGCAGGTCCAGGTAGCGGTACCGGAGCCGGATGTCGTCGCCGGCCTCGATCTGGTCGTCCACCGGCAGCGGCAGCGGGGCCGCCTCGGAGAGCACCTCCAACTCGGCGGCGGTCACCTCGACCTCGCCGGTGGGCAGCTCCGGGTTCTCGTTGCCGTCCGGTCGGCGGGTAACCTCGCCGACGACCTTCACGCAGAACTCGTTGCGCAGCGCGTGCGCGTCCTCCTCGCGGAACACCACCTGGACGACGCCGGAACCGTCGCGCAGGTCGACGAAGATGACCCCGCCGTGGTCGCGCCGGCGGGCCACCCACCCGGCGAGCGTCACCGTCGAGCCGGCGTCCGCGGCGCGCAGGCTTCCGGCATTGTGGGTACGGATCACGGCTGGCAACTCCTCATCGTGGAACAGTCCTCACCGGCATTCTGTCAGGGGTGGCCGTCCCACCTCCGGGGCACCCGCCAGGCCGGCGTGATTCGCAGGTGGGGCGGACCGGCGAACCCGGCTCGGCCGACGGCCCTGCCGGTTAACGTGGCGAAATGCGCGCCGTACCGAACTGGGCCGTCGCCACGGCGGCCGCCGCACCCCTGTTGCTGGTGACCGGCTGGACGGTCGCGGAGGCGCGGCAGCCCGTCGGGTACGACCCGGTCCGGGACACCATCAGCGAGCTGGCCGGACAGGACGCCACCGATGCCTGGATCATGGTGGTGGCCCTGGTGCTGCTCGGCTGTTGTTACTTGTCGGTCGCCGCCGTCCTACACGCGGCCGGGCTGCCGAGCCGCTTCCTGCTGGCGATCGGTGGGGTGGCCACCATCGCGCTCGTCGCCTTCCCCCGGCCGCCGGTCGGCGGCTCGGTCAGCCACGGCGTCGCGGCGACGGTGGCTGTCCTCGCCCTCGTGCTCTGGCCGGCTGGCTCGGCGCTGCGGCTGCCCCGCGGTCACGACAGCGAGCACCCCACCCGACCGGAGCCGCCGTGGGCGTTTCGCCGGGCGGTGGGACTGAGCGCCACGCTCGTGCTGCTCGCGCTGTTTGGCTGGTGCGCGTTCGAGGTGACGAGTGGATCCCGTACCGGACTGGCCGAGCGGGTCACTGCGGTGGCGGTCTCCCTCTGGCCCCTGCTGGCGGTGCTCTCCGCCCGGCGGGCGCACCTCGCCTGGGCGACCGGCGGCACCGTCCGCGTCGGCCCGGACCTGCCGACCATCGGCGTCGTACCCCCGGATCCGCTCGGACCTTCGAGCGGGCCTGCTTCCGGCGACCGGCTGCCGTGAGACCTCACCCGGTCTGATCCAGCCGTCGGGCGCCCACCCGAACCCGGCCTGGGCGGCCCGAACGCGGTCTGGGAACCGCGTTGGTGTCGCATCGCTACGATCGCCCGATGTCTGCCGTTCCCCGCTGGGCTCTGCTGTCGGCCGGTGGCGCACCAGTGTTCCTCGTCGGTGGCTGGACCCTGGCGCAGGCCGCCCAGTCCGACGGGTTCGACCCGGTGCGGCAGACCATCAGCGCGCTGGCCGCCACTGGCGCGGATCACCGTTGGATCATGACGTTGGGGCTGGCCGGGCTGGGCATCTGTCACCTGGTGACCGCGCTCGGTCTGGTAAGCGCCGCGCCGGCGGGTCGGGCGCTGCTCGCGCTGGGTGGGCTGGCGACCCTGATCCTTGTCGCGTTCCCGCAGCGTCCGGCCGGTGGCTCGACGACCCATGCCGTGGCCGCCGGTGTGGCGTTCGGAGCGTTGGCTGTCTGGCCGGCCCTGGCGTTGCCCCGTCGGGCGAGTCCGTCCCTCGACGGGGAACACCGCCATGCTCCGGCTTCCGTACGCCGGCTGGGGCTCGCGACGGCGGTGGTCCTCCTCGCGCTGGTCGGCTGGTTCGCCGTCGAGCTCTTCACCGACGGGGCATGGATCGGGCTGACCGAGCGGCTGGTGGCGGCCGCCGAGGCGGGCGTACCCCTTGCCGTCGTGCTTGTCTGCCGACAGCGATCGGGACCGTCCGGTCCCGGCTTCGCGTCGTCGTGTTCGGAGGGGTCCGGTGGCTGTCAACGCGGCGCGGGCCGCCGGAAACCTCCGGCGGCCCGCGGTCGGTGGTGCGATCAGAAGACGCTGACGCCGTAGCGGCTGAGCGCCTCGGTGACCGGCTGGAAGAAGGTCGTGCCGCCGGTGCGGCAGTTGCCGCTACCACCGGAGGTCAGGCCCAGGGCGGTGGTGTTGGCGAACAGCGAGCCGCCGCTGTCGCCCGGCTCGGCGCAGACGTTGGTGCGGATCAGACCGGAGACCGAACCCTCGGCGTAGTTCACCGTGGCGTTGGTCGCGGTCACCGAGCCGCTGCGCAGGCCGGTGGTGCTGCCGGAGCGCTGCACCGCCTGGCCGACGGACGCGTTGCCGGCGCCGGTGATGTCGCGGAAGCTGCCGTTGTAGAGCGAGACGTTGCCGGCCGCGTTGGCCGAGTTGTTGTGCCGCACGATGCCGTAGTCGTTACCCGGGAAGCTGGTGCCGGTACGGCTGCCGAGCAGCGCGGTCTGGGCGGAGTTCGAGTACCAGCTGGCCGAGATGTTGGTGCAGTGCCCGGCCGTCAGGAACGAGTAGGTGCTGCCACTGCGCACGTTGAAGCCGAGCGAGCAGCGCCCGCCCCCGCCGGCGTAGATGGCCTGACCGCCGGAGATCCGGGTGCTCAGCACGCCGGCCTCGGCTTCGACCCGGACCGCGCCGTTGGCCCGCGCGGCGGCGGCCTTGACCCGCTCCAGCTTCGCCCCGGTGACGGTGCTGTCCACGGAGACGACGACCTGGTTGGTGACCGGGTCGCTCCACCAGGCGGTGCCTGGGATCTTGGCCGAGCGCTCCAGCTCGGCGGTGGCCCGGTTGAGCTCGGCGGCGCCGCGGGTGACGTAGCGGACGACGGCGCCGGCCTTGCTCGCCTTGCTGGCGGCGGCGGCGTCGGTCACCGTGACGACGGACTTGCCGCTGGCGTCGATGTACGAGCCGGCCGAGCGGTCGCCGAGAGCCGCGGAGAGCGCGGCGGCGGCGTCCGGCGAGGCTGCGGGAGCGGCCTGGGCGGGTGCGCCGATGAGCGCGCCGACGACCAGGGATCCGGACACGGCGACTGTCGCCGCGACGCGGAACGAGGACCTCGTGGGTCGCATGTAACAAACCTCCTGGGCGGGGGAGCGGGTCTCGCCGTGGGGGACGACTGACCCGAGGACAACCCGGCCGATCTGCGAAAACCGGCCGGGTGAACTGAAGTATTCACATACTTAAGATCATTGACAAGGCTTGGATTCGCCCGAATCTGCCGATCTTGGTCGGCCATCTCGGCGCAACACCACTGACTCGCTGGTGAACAACCACCGTCACACCGATGTCGATTTTCGTGCGCACGATCATCGATGCCTGCCGGATGCGTGGGCAACCTCGGCGGATCGCTTCAGGACGTACGGCGACGGGCCCCGGGGCCCGGGCGCGGCACGACGTCACGGGTCCGCTCCACGTCGTGCCCATCGGCACACCGCAACTCGACACGTACCGGCGCGCCACAGTCACGGTGCGCGACGGTGAGCGGCGGTCCCTCCGGGTCGGCGAGGTACCGGTCGCCCCACCCGAGCACGGCGACCAGCACCGGCCAGAGGTCCAGGCCCTTCTCCGTCAGCCGGTACTCGTGGCGCACGCGACTGCCCGGCTCCTGGTACGGCTCACGGCTCAGCACGCCCTGCGCGACGAGGTTGGCCAGCCGGTTGGTCAGCACCTGACGCGGAATGCCGGTACGCACCCGCATGTCGTCGAAGCGGCGTACGCCGGTGAACACCTCCCGGAGCACCACGAGGGTCCACCGCTCGCCGAGGATCTCCATCGCGCGGGCGATGGTGCAGTTGTCCACCGACCAGTCCAGTGCCGCGGGTCGCATTCGCCCAGGCTAGGTCTCGTTGACAGACTCAGCAACCGCTGCCAGGCTGCGTCCATGACGCAGACGCAGGAACCGGGGCGCAGCCGCACCTTCAGCTGGGCGGACCCGGCGGCGAACGCCGCGCAGGTCGGTCGACGCAGCGGCATCGACATGCTCCGCGCGATGATCGCCGGCGAACTGGCCGCGCCGCCGGTGATGCACCTTCTCGACATGACCCGGATGCAGGCCGACGAGGGGCGGGTCAGCGTCGAGCTGACCCCGCAGGAGTTCCACTACAACCCCCTCGGCACCGTCCACGGTGGCGTGCTCTCGACCCTGCTGGACACCGCCGCCGGGTGTGCCGTGCACACCACCCTGCCGGCCGGCGTCGGCTACACGTCGCTGGACCTCAACGTGAAGTTCCTCCGCGCGGTCACCGTCGACAGCGGCACCCTGCGCTGCGAGGGCACGGTGCTGCAACGCGGCCGTCGCACAGCCCTGGCCGAGGCCCGCATCACCGACGCGAACGACCGCCTGATAGCCCACGCCACCAGCACCTGCCTCCTCCTCCCCCAGCCCTGACCCCCTCCCACCCACCCCCTCCCGCCCACCCCTCCCCCACCCACCTCGGGGTGATCATGAGGTTGACAGGCGGTTCGGAGATCCAACGACCCGCCAACGCCATGATCAACGGGGGCGGAGGGGGCCTGGGGGGGTGGGGGGTGGGGGTTAGCGGGCGGCTAGGCGGGCGGCTCGGGCGTCGCGCTTCTCCTCGAAGCGGCTCGCGGCGCGGTCGAGGTCCTGCAGGTGGGCGGCCAGCTGCTCCTGGGCGGCCGCGCCGTCGGCGTCGAGGCCGGACACGTTGAAGACGTCCCACTGACGCAACACCGGCTGCAACACCTCGTCGCGGTGCTGGCGCAGGTCGTAGATGCCGGCCAGCGCGATCGCCACGGACTTACGGGCGAAACCCTCGATGCCGTTACCCGGCATCTGGAAGTCGGCCACCACGTCGGCGACCGCCCGCATGGCCTGGCTCGGGGCCAGCTCGAACGCGGCGGCGAGCAGGTTGCGGTAGAAGACCATGTGCAGGTTCTCGTCGGCGGCCACCCGGGCCAACAGCGCCTCGCAGGCGGGGTCGCCGGTGGCCTTGCCGGTGTTGCGGTGCGAGATCCGGGTGGCCAGCTCCTGGAACGAGACGTACGCGAGCGAGTGCAGCACCTCGTCGCCGTGGGCGTTGGTGTAGCCCTCCGACATGTGCGTCATCCGGGCCCGCTCCAACGCCACCGGGTCGACGGCGCGGGTGACGGTCAGGTAGTCGCGGATCGCGACGCCGTGCCGGCCCTCCTCCGCGGTCCACCGGTGCACCCAGGTGCCCCACGCGCCGTCGCGGCCGAACAGGGTGGCGATCTCGTGGTGGTACGAGGGCAGGTTGTCCTCGGTCAGCAGGTTCACGATCAGCGCGGTACGGGCCACGTCCGGGATCGTCGAGTCGGTCGGCGACCACGCCTCGCCGCCGAGCGGCCCGTCGAAGGTGCGCCCCTCGCTCCACGGCACGTACTCGTGCGGGAACCACTCCTTGGCCAGAGTGAGGTGCCGGTCCAGGTTGCGGGCAACCACCGGCTCCAACTCGACGAGCAGTGCGGTCTGACTCAGTGTGGTGCTGACGGTCACGAGAAGCTCCCTACGGTGGCGTAACTTACGCTACCGTAGGTCCCTGCGGCCGTCAGCGCCAGTGGAGACACTCACCCGACCGTCGGCTTCAGGTCCTCCACCGGCGGCATCCACTCCTGAGCGACCGCCGTGACCTGCTCACCCGAGCGGATGTCCTTCACCTCGTCCGGTGCTCCGTCGACGCCCGGGAACCAGACGTACGGGATCCCCCGCCGCTCGGCGTAGCGGATCTGCTTACCGAACTTCGCCGCGCTCGGCGAAACCTCCGTGGGCACGCCACTGCGGCGCAGGGCCTCGGCCACCCGGTTGCTGGCCGTCCGCCGCTCCTCGTTCGTGACCGCGACGAGCACGGCGGTCGGCACCTCCCGGGAGACCGACAACGCCCCCGCGCCGAAGAGCAGCCCGAGCAGCCGGGTCACCCCGATCGAGATCCCCACCCCGGGGTACGAGACCGTGCCCGCGCTGGCCAGGTTGTCGTACCGGCCGCCGGAGCAGATCGAGCCGAACCGCTCGTAGCCGCGCAGCTGGGTCTCGTAAACCGTGCCCGTGTAGTAGTCCAGACCGCGGGCGATGCGCAGGTCCGCCACGCAGAGGCCGGGCGAGTGCTCGGCGGCGGTCTCCACCACCCGGACCAACTCGTCGACGCCCTCGTCGAGCAGCGGGTCGCTCACCCCGAGCGCGCGGACGGCGTCCGCGAACGAGGCGTCCGGCGCGGAGATCTCGGCCAGCGCCAGACAGGCCTTGGCCTGCGCCTCGCTCGCACCGGCGGTCTGGGCCAGCAGGTCGGCCACCCTGGCGGGGCCGATCTTGTCGAGCTTGTCGACAGCGCGCAGCGCCGCCTCCGGGTCGGTCAGCCCGATGCCCCGGTAGAAGCCCTCGCAGATCTTGCGGTTGTTGACCTGGATGGTCACCGGCGGAATCGGCAACGAGCGCAGGGCGTCCCCGATCACCAGGGGCATCTCCGCCTCGTGGTGCGGGGCCAGGGTGTCCCGGTCGACGATGTCGATGTCGGCCTGGACGAACTCCCGGTAACGGCCCTCCTGCGGCCGCTCACCCCGCCACACCTTCTGGATCTGGTAGCGGCGGAACGGGAAGGCCAACTTGCCGGCGTTCTCCAACACGTACCGGGCGAACGGCACGGTCAGGTCGAAGTGCAGGCCCAACTGGTCGTCGCCGCCCGCGCCCTCCGCGTCGGCGTGCAGCCGCCGGATCACGTAGACCTCCTTCGAGGTCTCGCCCTTGCGCAGCAACTGGTCCAGCGGCTCCACCGCGCGGGTCTCCAGCGGCGCGAAGCCGTACAGCTCGAAGGTGGCCCGGATCCGGTCGAGCACGAACTGCTCGACCATCCGCTGACCGGGGGTCCACTCCGGGAAACCGGAGATGGGCGTGGGCTTGCTCATCGGCGTACTCCTTGCGGTTCCGCGCCCGCGGCGCGGTGGTGTCGTGGGTCCGCGCGCGGCGCGGAGAAGGTCTAGAGGCCCCGGGTGGGCGCCGCCGGTCGGCCGCCGCCGACCTGCGCCACCTCGACGAGGTACGGGTTGCTGACGCGCTCGCGACCGATGGTGGTGGCCGGCCCATGGCCGGGCAGCACGACAGTGTCGTCGGCCAACGGAAGGATCTTGTCGCGCAGGCTGGTGAGCATGGCCGGCATGCTTCCGCCCGGCAGGTCGGTGCGACCGATCGACCCGGCGAAGAGGACGTCACCGGAGAGGCACAGCTCGTCGGCCTCCCAGCCCGACCCCGCGCCCGGCAGCCGGAACAGCACCGACCCGCCGGTATGGCCCGGCGCGTGGTCGACGGCGATCTCCAGACCCGCGAGGGTGACCGTGGCGCCGTCGGTCAGCTCCGCCACGTCCTCCGGCTCGGTGTAGGTCAACCGCCCCCCGAACAGCGACGTCAGGTCGCTGGAAAGGCCCTTGGACGGGTCGGCCAGCATCTCCCGGTCACCGGGGTGCACGTAGGCGGTGATGCCGCGCGCGCCGCAGACCGGCGCGACCGAGAAGGTGTGGTCGAGGTGGCCGTGGGTGAGCAGCACGGCGGCCGGATGCAGGCGGTGCTCGGCGAGCAGCGCGTCGAGCTGGCCGAGCACCCCGATGCCGGGGTCGACCACCACGCACTGCTCCCCCGGCGCGGTGGCGACCACGTAGCAGTTGGTGCCGAAGGCGTCCGCGGGAAAGCCGGCCACGAGCACGGGCGCTGTCCTCTCCGTCGAGCAGTCGTCGTCCTGCCAGCAGCCTAACGGGCATGCCCACCGACTTTGCCGCGTCCGCCTCAGGCACCCCGTGAGGCACAGTGACAACTCCCGATAAGCGCTGCTCGGGACGGGGTGGAACCTCGTACACCACATTCCCAGTCGCTAGCCGTACACTCTGGCGGGCGTGTGGCGCGACACACGTGACGCCCGGACGGGCCGGGACGCCCGGCCGCCGGCGACGACCAGGTGAAGGAAAGGGGAGCACGGGTGGCTTCCAGCAGGGACCGGCAGCGCAAACTGGCGCGGGCCAAGCTCGACCGGCAGATGGCTCGCCGGGCCGCCAACCTGCGGCGCCGTCGGCAGATCCAGGCCGGAGTCGGGGCCGCTCTGATCCTCGTGTTGGTAGTGGCCGGCTCGGCCTGGGCGCTCGGGGCGTTCGACTCCGACCCGAAGCAGAACACGGACGCGGCGGAGACCTGCATCTGGACTCCGCAGGACGCGACCGCCAACACCAACCTCAAGGACGTCGGCACGCCGGCGACCAAGGACCTGCCCACCGACGGCACCCGGACGATGACGGTGACCACCAACCAGGGTGCGCCGATCACCGCCGAGCTGAACCTGACCAACTCCCCGTGCGCGGCGGCGAGCATCGCCCACCTGGCGAGCCGGTCGTTCTACGACAACACCAAGTGCCACGAGATCACCGCGGACGGCGCGCTGCGCTGCGGCGACCCCAGCGGCACCGGCCTCGGTGGGCCCACCTACTCGTTCTACGACGAGGAACTGCCGACCGTGCCGTCGGCGTCCCCGTCGGCCAGCCCGGCCCCCGGCCAACCGCCGACGTACCCCAAGGGCACCGTCGCGATGATCTCCAACCCGCCGGGCAGCAACGGCAGCCAGTTCCTGCTCTTCTTCAAGGACTTCACCACCACCGACCCGAAGTTCCCGGTGATCGGCCGGGTGACCGGCGGGCTCGACGTGGTGGAGAAGATCGGCGCCCTCCCGACCGTGGACAATGGGACCGGAGCCAAGGTCAAGCCCAACACCGACGTGACGATCCAGAGCCTCACAGTCGGTGAGCCGGTCACCGGTGCGGCGCCGTCGGCCACCGGCGCTCCGGTCAGTAGCCCGAGCGCCGGCTGACCGGCCGCCACCACCCACCCAGTCGGCACTCAGCAGCAGACAGCCAGGAGGATCCAGGCGTGACGTCCACCAGAGAGCGGCAGCGCGCGGCGGCACGCGCCCGGCTCGAGAAGGAGATGGCCGAGCGCTCGGCCAAGGCCCGCAAGCGCCGGCAGACGCAGGCGATCGTCAGCGCGGGTGTCGCGCTGGTGCTCGTGGTCGCCGGCACCGTCTGGTTGGCGGTGAGCCTGGGCGGCGACGACGACAAGCCCGACACCACCGCCGCGGCGCCCGGGGCGTCCGAGTGCGCGTTCAACGCGCTGCCCACCGATCAGCGGCCCCCGCAGATCAAGGACGTCGGGCTGCCCAGCAACGAGCAGTCCGGCACCGGCGTGCAGACCATGACGATCGACACCAACCTCGGCCCGATCACCGCCAAGGTCGACCGTTCGCTGGTGCCGTGCACCGCCGGCAGCTTCACCTACCTCGCGGAGAAGAACTTCTTCGACAACACCAAGTGCCACCGCCTGGTGACCGAGGGCATCAAGGTGTTGCAGTGCGGTGACCCCAGCGCCACCGGCAACGGCTGGCGGGACACCGACGGCCAGGGCGGCCCGAGCTACCGCATGGCCGAGGAGAACCTGCCCACCGACAAGCGCCCGCCGTACCCGGAGGGTGTCATCGCGATGGCCAACTCCGGCCAGCCGGGCAGCACCGGCAGCCAGTTCTTCATCGTCTACGGCGACTCGCCGCTGGACCCGGCGTACACGGTGCTCGGCACCATCACCGGTGGTCTGGACATCGTCAAGGACGTGGCCAAGGCCGGTGACGACGGGGCGTTCGCCCAGCAGGCCGGTGGTGGCCACCCGAAGAAGGAGGTCGTCATCAAGGACCTCGTCATGAGCAACCCGCAGGGCTGACTCCCGAGCAACGACGAAGCGCCCGCCGGCTGAGCCGGCGGGCGCTTTCGTGTGTACGGGTCAGGCGCCGGAGGTCACCCGGTACGCGTCGAAGACGCCGTCGACCTTGCGGACCGTGGCCAGCAGGTGGCCCAGGTGCTTCGGGTCGGCCATCTCGAAGCTGAACCGGCTCACCGCCACCCGGTCACGGGTGGTGGTGACGGTGGCGGAGAGGATATTGACCCGCTCGTCGGAGAGCACCCGGGTGACGTCGGCCAGCAGCTTGTGCCGGTCCAGTGCCTCCACCTGGATGGCGACCAGGAACGTCGAGGCGGAGGTGAGCTTCCAACTGACCTCGACCACCCGCTCGCTCTGCGCCCGCAGGTCTTCCGCGTTGGCGCAGTCGTCGCGGTGCACGCTCACCCCGCCGGAGCGGGTG
This sequence comes from Micromonospora sp. WMMD967, assembly GCF_029626165.1. Classification (NCBI taxonomy): domain Bacteria; kingdom Bacillati; phylum Actinomycetota; class Actinomycetes; order Micromonosporales; family Micromonosporaceae; genus Micromonospora; species Micromonospora sp. WMMD967. The sequence goes on along the minus strand of NZ_JARUBK010000001.1, from coordinate 3,509,934 downwards.
ACGAAGCCGAACACCGAGTCCGGTGGGACCGGTGTGCAGCAGCGGGCCAGCTTGATCCAGACGTCGCTGACGCCCCGGACCACCACGCCCGGATCGCTGCTGCTCTGCCGACTGCGCGGCGGCCGGGTGGCGACGGCGGTCTCGGCGATGTCCTCCGCCGCGCCCTCCTCGCCGCCGTACGCGGCCATCAGCTTCTGCACCACCGACTGCGCCGAGACCTGACTGTCGCCGACCGCCGCGTAGAGCGACGCCACGTCGGCCAGGTGCAGGTCCCGTGCGATCGACATGAGCGCGTCGGAGGTGAGCATCCGCTGCAGGGGCATGCCCTGCTTGCGCATCGCCTTGACGATCGCGTCCTTGCCGGCCTCGATCGCCTCCTCGCGCCGCTCCTTGTTGAAGTACTGGCGGATCTTCGTGCGCGCCCGAGGGCTCTTGACGAAGCCCAGCCAGTCCTGCGTCGGGCCGGCGGTCTCGGACTTCGAGGTGAAGATCTCGATCACGTCGCCGTTGGACAGCGTCGACTCCAGCGGCACCAGCTTGCCGTTGACCCGCGCGCCGATGCACTTGTGCCCCACCTCGGTGTGCACCGCGTACGCGAAGTCCACCGGCGTCGAGCCGGTCGGCAGCGGGATGACGTCACCCTTCGGGGTGAAGACGTACACCTCCTGGCTGGACAGGTCGAAGCGCAGCGCGTCCAGGAACTCGCTCGGGTCGGCCGCCTCACGCTGCCAGTCGAGCAACTGCCGCAGCCAGGTCATCTCGTCGATGTGCGCTGGCGGGCCGACGATCTGGGTGCCCTTGTGCTCCTTGTACTTCCAGTGCGCGGCGATGCCGAACTCCGCGGTGCGGTGCATCGCGTACGTGCGGATCTGCATCTCCACCGGCTTGCCGGTGGGCCCGATGACAGTCGTGTGCAACGACTGGTACATGTTGAACTTGGGCATGGCGATGTAGTCCTTGAACCGCCCCGGCACCGGCTGCCAGTTGGCGTGGATCACACCCAGCGCCGCGTAGCAGTCCCGAACCGTGTCGACCAGGATCCGCACACCCACCAGGTCGTAGATGTCGTTGAAGTCCCGACCCCGCACGATCATCTTCTGGTAGATCGAGTAGAGGTGCTTCGGCCGACCGGTCGTCTCCGCCTTGATCTTGGCGGCCTTCAGGTCGGTCTGCACCTTCTGCGTCACCTGCCGCAGCAGCGCCTCACGCTGCGGCTGGTGCTCCCCGATCAGCCGGTTGATCTCCTCGTAGCGCTTCGGGAACAACGTGCCGAAGGACAGATCCTCCAGCTCCCACTTGATCGTGTTCATACCGAGCCGGTGCGCCAGCGGCGCCAGGATCTCCAGCGTCTCCTTGGCCTTCTGCTCCTGCTTGGGGCGGGGCAGGAAGGTCAGGGTGCGCATGTTGTGCAACCGGTCGGCCAGCTTGATCACCAGCACCCGCGGGTCCTTGGCCATCGCCACGACCATCTTGCGGATCGTCTCGGCCTTGGCCGCGTCACCCAGCTTGACCTTGTCGAGCTTCGTGACACCGTCGACCAGCAGGGCGACCTCGCCGCCGAAGTCGGCCCGCATCTGGTCGAGCGTGTATTCGGTGTCCTCGATGGTGTCGTGCAGCAGCGCGGCCACCAACGTGGTGGTGTCCATCCCGAGGTTGCCGAGGATCGTCGCCACGGCGAGCGGGTGGGTGATGTACGGGTCACCGGACTTGCGGTACTGCCCGGAGTGCCACCGCGCCGCCGTGTCGAAGGCGCGCTGGAGCAGCCGGGCGTCGGCCTTGGGGTGGTTGTCCCGGTGGCTCGCGATCAGCGGCTCCAGCACCTCGCTGACCTGGGAGGTCTGCCAGGGCGCGTTGAACCGGGCCAACCGGGCCCGGACCCGCCGGCCGGTGGGCGCGTTGGACAGCGCGAAGCCACCGCTGGGCGACGGGTCGATGCCCGCGTCCGTCGGGAACGGCACCACCACCCCGTCGGCGCCGGGTGACGCCTCGGCACTCGGCGGGGCGCTGGTCGGGGAGGCCGCGCTCTCGCTCGCAGCCCTGCTGGAGCCGTTGCCGGTGCCCGTCACCCGGGCCGGCACGTCGCCTGTCCGGTCGGTCACCGAGCCGTCAGCGTCGCCTGTCGGGTGCACCGTGCCCTCCGCCGGAGGGACGACATCGTGGGACACCGGCCTCCTCACCGCTCGCCGGAAACACACCGACCGAACATCGGTCGGCCTGGTCTCGCCTCGCCGGACGTGTGCCGCCGGCTTCGGCAAAGGGCAATGCTACCCGCACGGACGGCCCCCTGCCGCTCCGCCGGACGGTCGGCACCGGCTTCACCTCGACCGATCCGCCACCAAACGGTCGCGGGCCCGTCGAGAGGGCCTAAACGGTCAGCAGGGCGTGAACGGGACGCTGCGCCAACCGCTCCCGCCCACCCAGGAACCCGAGCTCCAGCAGCACCGTGAAGCCGGTGACGGTCCCGCCGGCCCGCTCGACCAGATCCAGCGTCGCCTCGGCGGTGCCGCCGGTGGCCAGCACGTCGTCCACCACCAGCACCCGGTGCCCGGCCGTGAAGGCGTCCTCGTGCACCTCCAGGGTGGCCTCGCCGTACTCCAGGGCGTAGGAGACCGAGTGCGCCGGGCGGGGAAGCTTGCCCGCCTTGCGCACCGGCACCACTCCCACCCCGGCGGCGTACGCGACGGCAGCGGCGACGACGAAGCCGCGCGCCTCGATGCCGACCACCACGTCGAAGGCGTCCCGCCCGTGGTACGCGACGATCCCGTCGACCACCTCGCGGAAGACCTTCCCGTCGGCGAACAGCGGCATCAGGTCCTTGAACAGGACGCCGGGCTTCGGGAAGTCGGGCACGTCCAGCACCCGGCTGGCGACCAGTCGGGCGGTCTCCGGACCACTGTCCCCGCGCGCCTCGGTGCTGTGGGTCTCCGTCACGGCTGTCTCGTTTCCCTTCGACGACGAACGGCGTCCGGCAACAGCATGCCGGACGCCGTTCGGGTGTTCCCGTTCGGGTGTTTCGGTCAGGTCAGCGCCGCTTCGCGCCACCCGGCCGGTTACCGCCGCCACCCGGGCGACCGCCCCGGGCGCCGGTCGGCCGCTTGCCCGCCGGCCGGGCGCCCACCTTCGGGGCGGCGCCAGCCAGCGCCGCGGCGTCCGGGTCGAGCGGCTCGACGGTCGCGTCGGCCTGAGCCGGGCTCGCCGCACCCTTGCCGGTGACCTCGCCCCGGGCGATCGCGCCACGACGGGTCAGGACGCGCTTGTTGTGCGCCTGGATCCGCGGGTCGTAGTTCTTCAGCAGCGCCAGCAGCGGCGTGGCCACCAGGATGGAGGTCAGGAACGCCACCGCCATACCGACGAACAGCACCAGACCGAGGTCCTTCAGCGTGCCGGCGCCGAGCAGGCCGGCACCGATGAAGAGCAGACCACCGACCGGCAGCAGCGCGACCACCGAGGTGTTCAACGACCGCATCAGGCTCTGGTTGATGGCCAGGTTGGCCGCCTCGCCGTACGTCTGGTTGTTGTTGGCGGTGATGCCCCGGGTGTTCTCCTGGACCTTGTCGAAGACCACCACCACGTCGTAGAGCGCGAAGCCCAGGATGGTGAGGAAGCCGATGATCGTCGACGGGGTGACCTCGAAGCCGACCAGCGAGTAGATACCGGCGGTGAGGATCAAATTCATGATCAGCGAGGCGACCGCCGCGACGGCCATCCGCCACTCGAAGCGCAGGATCAGGTAGACCATCACCAGCGCGATGAAGATGACCAGACCGAGCACGGCGCGCTCGGTGACCTGGCTGCCCCACGCCTCGCTGACCTGGTTGTTGCTGATCTGGTCCTCGTTGATGCCGAGGTCCTCGGCGATCTGGGCCTTGACCGCGGTGGCCTGCTCGGCACTGAGTTGCCCGGTGCGCAGTTCGTAGGAGTCGCCACCGGGGCCTCCGACCTTCTGCGCGGTGACCACCTCGATGCCGGTGTTCTCCGCGGCGAGCGCCGAGTTGACCTCGCGCTCGGCGTCGTCCAGGGTGCCGACGCTGGCCGGCACCTGGAACGAGTTACCACCGGCGAACTCGATGCCCAGGCTGAAGCCGCGAATCGAGAAGCTGAGGATCGCGATCAGGACCAGGACCCCGGCCACACCGAACCAGAGCTTGCGTCGGCCGACGATGTTGAGACCGGCCTCGCCGTTGTAGAGGCGGCTCGCCAGACCGTTTTGAGCCATCTCAGGCCTCCTTGGCGCGCGGGTTGCGGGGCTGCTGAGTCGGCTGGTTGCGAGCCGGGAGCGCCCGACCCAGACCGCTGACCCGCGGGGACAGGAACGCCCGGGTCCGGGCGAACATCGTCATGATCGGGTGGCGGAAGAGGAACACCACGACCAGGTCCAGCACGGTGGCCAGACCGAGCGCGAAGGCGAAGCCCTTGACCGTGCCGACCGACACCACGTAGAGCACCACAGCGGAGAGCAGGGTGATCGCGTTGGCCGAGATGATCGTCCGGCGGGCCCGGATCCAGGCGCGGGGCACCGCACTACGCGGACTGCGCCCCTCGCGGATCTCGTCCTTCAACCGTTCGAAGTAGATGACGAAGGAGTCCGCCGCCACACCGAGCGAGACGATCATGCCGGCGATGCCGGCGAGGGTGAGCGTGAAGCCGATCTGCCGGCCGAGCACCACGAGCGCGCCGAAGACCAGCAGCGCGGAGAGGATGAGGCTCAGGAAGATGACCGAGCCGAGCAGCCGGTAGTAGAAGAACGAGTAGATGATGACCAGCAGCATGCCGATGCCGGCCGCGAGCAGACCGGCGCGCAGGTGGCTGGCACCCAGCGTGGCGGTGACGTTCTGCTGCTCCTGCGGCTCGAAGGTCACCGGCAGCGCGCCGTAGCGGAGCTGGCCGGCGAGCGCGCTGGCGTCCTTCTGGTTGAAGTTGCCGGTGATCTGCGAGTTGCCGGTCAGCACGCCCTGGATCTCCGGCGAGGAGACGATCTCGTTGTCCAGCACGACGGCGACCCGGCACTTGCCGTCCTGGCCGAGCGCGGTCGCGTCGCAGGCCTGGCCCTCGTTGTTGAACGACTCGCGGGTCAGCGCGGTCCACTTGCTCTGACCGTCGCCGGTGAAGTCCAGGCTGACGACCCAGGAGTTGGTCTGGTCGAGCACCGCGTCGGCGTCGTCCACGTCGGTGCCGAGCACCTTGGCCTGGTCAAGCAGGTACTTCGACGCGCCACCCTCACAGGCGACGACCTGCTGCTTCGGGTCCGAGATCGACGCCGGCGGGCGCTTGTCGAGCTGCGTCGGGCAGCCGATCGTCGGCACGTTGAACTGCATCTGCGCCGGCAGCACCGCCACCTCCTGGGGCGACAGCGTGCCGAACGGCTTGAGCTTGTCGCCGAGGGACGGGTCGGCGGTCAGGTCGGCCGGGGCCTGCAGCCCGTTGGCGGCCTGCCAGGCGGCGGCGCCGACCTTCTGCTCGACGGCCTTGCGCTGCTCCTCGATGCTGGCCGGCACCGGCTCGGCGCTGGCGCTCGGGGTCGGCGTCGCGGCGCTCGCCGAGGCGGAGGGCGTCGGGGTGGCGCTGGGCGACGCGGGGGCCATGCCACCCTGACCGCCACTGGGCGACGACGTCGCCTTCGGCGCACCGCTGCCCGACGGGGTCGGCGTCGCGCCGCCGGACGGGGTCGGGACGGCGCTGCCCGACGGGGTCGGCGTGGCGGCCGGCGGCGCGGCGATCGTCCCACTGCCGTCCGCCGCCTTCAGCACCTTGCGGAAGCGCAGCTCGGCCGCGCTGCCCACCTCGTCGAGGTTCCGGTTCTCACCGGGCAGGGAGATGACGATGTTCCGGTTGCCCTCGGTGACCACCTCGGCCTCGGCGACGCCGAGCCCGTTGACCCGGTTCTCGATGATCTGCCGGGCCTCCTCGAGGTTCTCCGCCGTCGGCGGCTTGCCGTCGACGGAGTTGGTCGCCTCCAGCGTCATCCGGGTGCCGCCGATAAGGTCCAGGCCGAGCTTTGGCTCGAGCCGGTCCTTGAAGCTGCCGTTGGCGCCGGCGAAGAACACCAAAAGATAGAGGACCACGAAGATGAACCCGAGCACGGCGAGCTGCCGCCCGGGGCGCATCTGTCCCTGAGGTGGTGCCACGGCTGTCCTGTCTCCCTGTACGGTCGCGCCGCTCTGCGCAGCGACGGCGGTGTCGGGCCGGTGATCCGCCCGACGGGTCTGCCTTGAGTCGACGAGAGGCCGGCACGAGGACCGGGCGGCGTGCTGCGCGAACGGTCAGTGGAACGTGCCGACGCCCGGCGTCGACCCAACTATCCAGTTTTCACGTCTCGTCCGCTGCCCCGTCGGGCGCGGCGACCCGGGAGATCATGATCCGGCCGTACGCCGAACCCACCACCCCGGGTGGAGGCGGTCAGTCCTTGGCGGTGTCCGCGTCCTCGGTGACCGGCTCGCTCGGCAGCTCCGCGCGGGTGACGACCCGGGCGATGGCCGGACGGGCGTAGCGGGTCTGCACGCCAGGTGCGACCTCGATCAGGACGGTGTCGTCCTCGATGCCGGTGACCGTGCCGTAGAGCCCACCGATGGTCACGACCTCGTCGCCGGGGCCGAGGTTGGACTGCATCGCCTCTGCCTCTTTGCGGCGCTTCTGCTGGGGCCGGATCATCATGAAATACATGACACCGAAGAGCAGGGCGATCATCAGGATCGGCGTGAAACCGCCGGCCCCGCCACCCGCTGCTGCGTAATGCACGGTTACTGACCTTCCCATTGGCCGCCTTCCCGGCACCGGGGGTGCCGGAGCGGAGGCGGATTCTCACGTCCTGTACAGACCGCGGCGAAGTCTAAACCCTGCACCTGAGAACACCGAATGCGGCACAGATCACGTTCACATCACGGCTGATCGGTATCCAAGGAGAACAGATCGGGCACCGGCGGACTATCCGCACCAAATGTACCATTCGGCGGAGTTCGCCCCAGATGTCGCCAAGCCGCCTCCGTGGCCACCCGCCCCCGTGGCGTACGGGCCAACAGACCGGCCCGGACCAGGAACGGCTCGCAGACCTCCTCGACCGTGTCCGGCTGCTCCCCCACCGCCACCGCAAGTGTGGACAGGCCCACCGGACCTCCCCGGAACGAGTCGACCAACGCTGTCAACACCGCGCGGTCCAGCCGGTCCAGACCGAGCGCGTCCACGTCGTACACCGTCAACGCGGCACGGGCCGTCGCCAGATTGACCACCCCGTCGGCCCGCACCTCCGCGTAGTCCCGCACCCGGCGCAACAACCGGTTGGCGATCCGGGGCGTGCCCCGGGACCGTCCGGCGACCTCGGCGGCACCCTCGGCGGTGATCGGCACACCGAGGATCCGCGCCGAACGGTGCAGCAACGTCTCCAGATCCGCCGGAGCGTAGAAGTCGAGGTGCGCCACGAAACCGAACCGGTCCCGCATCGGCCCGGTCAACAGACCCGAACGGGTCGTCGCACCGACCAGGGTGAACGGCTCGACATCCAACGGGATCGCCGTCGCCCCCGGACCCTTGCCGACCACCACGTCGACCCGGAAGTCCTCCATCGCGCTGTAGAGCAGCTCCTCGGCCGGCCGCGCGATGCGGTGGATCTCGTCGATGAAGAGCACGTCACCCTCGGCGAGGCTGGTCAGGATGGCCGCCAGATCACCGGACCGCTCGATGGCGGGGCCGCTGGTCACCCGGATGCCCGCACCCAACTCCGCGGCGACGATGTTGGCCAGACTCGTCTTGCCCAACCCCGGAGGGCCGGAGAGCAGGATGTGGTCCGGCGGCGAACCCCGGCGCATCGCGCCCTGCAACAACAGGTCGAGCTGGTCGCGTACCCGGTCCTGGGCGATGAACTCGGCCAACCGCTTCGGCCGGACCGTCGCCTCCGCGTCCCTGTCGGCGTCGCTGACGTACGCCGAGACGAGCCCGTCGGTCTCGCTCATCGGGTACGGCCCAGCAGGCGGATGGCCTGCTTGAGCAGGACCGGTACCGGCGGCGTCGGACCGTCGATCGTCTCCGCCACGGCGGCCACCGCCTGGTCGGCCTGACCGGCCGTCCAGCCCAGCCCGACGAGTGCCTGCCGGACCTGGTCCGGCCAGGCGCCGCCGGTCACGCCGGCCGCACCGTCGGGGCCGATCGGCACCGGACCGATCCGGTCGCGCAGCTCCAGCACCAGACGCTCGGCACCCTTCTTACCGATGCCGGGCACCCGGGTCAGCGCTGCCGTGTCGGCGTTGGCGATCGCCTTGCGTACCGCGTCCGGGGTGTGCACGGCCAGCACCGCCTGGGCCAGGCGCGGGCCCACCCCGCTCGCGGTCTGGAGCAGCTCGAACAGCGACTTGGCGTCGTCGTCGGCGAAACCGTAGAGGGTCAGCGAGTCTTCCCGCACGATGAGGCTGGTCGCGAGCCTTGCCACCTGGCCGACCCGCAGGTCAGCGAGCGTCCCCGGGGCGCAGTGCACGGCCAGACCGACACCGCCGACCTCGATCACCGCCTGGTCCGGACCCGTCGCGGTCACCGTGCCGCGCACGCTGGCGATCATCGTGCTCCTCCTCGTCGTGCCCGATCGGCCGCCGCCGCCAACTTCGAACGGGTCCCGCCGCGCCAGATGTGACAGATCGCCAACGCCAGCGCGTCGGCGGCATCGGCCGGCTTCGGCGGCTCGGCCAGCCGCAGCAACCGGGTCACCATCGCTGTCATCTGCGCCTTGTCGGCCTGACCGGACCCGGTCACGGCCGCCTTCACCTCACTGGGGGTGTACGTCTGCACGGGCAACCCGGCGCGCGCCCCGGCCAACACGGCGATGCCGCTGGCCTGCGCGGTACCCATCACCGTGCGCACGTTGTGCTGGCTGAACACCCGCTCCACGGCGACGCTCTCCGGCTGGTGCTCCGCGACCAGCTTGGTCAACGACCGGTCCAGGTGCAGCAGGCGCAGCGGCAGCTCGTCGGCCGGGTCGGTGTAGACCACGTAGTACGCGACCAGAGTGCAGGGCCGTCCCGGCACACCCTCGACCACGCCCACACCACACCGGGTCAACCCCGGGTCGACACCGAGCACGCGCACGCCGCCTCCTCCCCCAGCCGTCAGCAGTACGTGTGTTCGACACCCTAACCGTCGCCCTTCCCGCCAGCCCCACGGGACACGCCCTCCACACCTTGACGCACCCCACACCCCGACCTCGCCCCCCGCACCCGCACCCCACCCACGCCCCCGCGCCCCACCCACGCCCCCGCGCCGCGCCCCACACCCGCGGCCTTACGCCCCCGCATCCCACGCCCCGCACCTCGCGCGCCCCGCGCCCCGCACCCCCCGCGCCCCGCGCCCCGCGCCCCGCGCCCCGCGCCCAAGATCCGCGCAACATCCCGGATGTTGCTGCCTCCGGGTCGCGGGAGGCAGCACTATCACCGTTGTTGCGCGGATCTTGAGGACGGACGCCTTCGCCGGCCGACCGGGAGTGGGGTCGGAACGCCCGCAGCCGTCAAGGTCACGCTCGATCCAGGATGTAGTGGCCACGGAGCGCCGGGATGCCACTACATCCTGGATGTTGCGCGATCTTGCGGCGCATGGGGCGATCGAACCGCGCATGGGGCGATCGCACCGCGCATGGGGCGATCGCACCGCGCATGGGGCGATCGCACCGCGCATGGGGCGATCGCACCGCGCATGGGGCGATCGCACCGCGCATGGGGCGGCACACGGCACACGGCACACGGCACACGGCGCGATCGTGCGGCGCACGGCGGGGCGGCGGGCGGCGAGGGCGGGCGGGCAGCGAGCGGCTGGAGCACGGATGGCGAGGGCAGGCGGGCCACACAGCTTCGTCCTGGAGTATGTGTCGCCGACCCATGTGCCGGGGAGGGCACAGCTCGTAACTTCTTGCGCCATGACGGCAGAACCCGTGGCGGTCCCCCACGTCGTACAGGTCGACCTCGCTGGCCGGACCGCCCTGGTCACCGGGGGTGGCAGTGGCATCGGGCGGGCGTGCGCCCTGCGGCTGGGTGCGGCCGGCGCGAAGGTGCTCGTGGTGGACCGCAACCTGGAGGCGGCGAAGGCGGTGGCCGCCGAGGCCGGCGGCCGGGCCGAGGGTGTGGACCTGTCCGACGCGGCGGCGGTGGACCGCCTCGACGTGGACGTGGACATCGTCGTGAACAACGCCGGCCTTCAGCACGTCGCGCCGCTTCAGGACTTTCCGGTCGAGCGCTTCGAGTACATCCAGCGAGTGATGGTGGAGGCGCCGTTCCTGCTGATCCGCCGGGCTCTGCCCCACATGTACGCCCGGGGCTGGGGTCGCGTCGTCAACATCTCCTCGGTGCACGGGTTGCGTGCCTCGCCGTACAAGGCGGCGTACGTCTCGGCCAAGCACGCCCTGGAAGGGCTGTCGAAGGTGGTCGCCTTGGAGGGCGCCGCGCACGGGGTGACGGCCAACTGCATCAACCCGGCGTACGTGCGCACGGCACTCGTGGAGAGCCAGATCGCCGACCAGGCGGTCAGCCACGGCATCGACGAGACCGAGGTGATCGAAAAGATCATGCTGGCCCGGGCCGCGATCAAGCGACTGATCGAGCCGGAGGAGGTGGCCGAGCTGCTGGCGTACCTCTGCTCGCCGCCGGCGGCGTTCATCACCGGCGCGTCGATCGCCCTCGACGGGGGCTGGACGGCCAACTAGTGGGCCCGAGCACAATGTCGACCATGTCATCGCCGGTGGAGTTCCTGGAACTGCTCGCGCGGGAGGCCGCGGCGGTCGAGTTCGAGGGGCCGTTGGTGGCCGCCCGCGCCGCCGGGTTGCCGCCCGACCGGCTGGCCGAGCTGGAGCAGGCCAGGTCGGTGGCGTTGCGGGTCCGCGCGTTGTTGGAGCGCCGCCGCCGCCGCGAGACGGAGCTGTCCGGCCTGTACGACACGGTCAGCGACCTGGCCGGGCTCCGTGACCTGGACGACGTGCTGCGGGCGATCGTGCACCGGGCCCGCAATCTGCTCGGCGCGGACGTGGCCTACATGACGTTGAACGACGACGAGCGCGGCGACACCTACATGCGGGTGACCGACGGGTCGGTCTCGGCCCGGTTCCAGCGGCTTCGGTTGCCGATGGGCGCCGGCCTCGGTGGCCTGGTGGCCCAGTCCGGGGCTCCGTACGTCACCGCGAACTACGGCGAGGACGCGCGCTTCCACCACACCGGCGAGATCGACGCCGGGGTCGGGGAGGAGGGCCTCGTCGCGATCCTCGGGGTGCCGCTGCGGCTCGGCTCCACCTCGATCGGCGTGCTCTACGCGGCGAACCGGTCGGCGCGGCCGTTCGTCCGCGAGGAGGTGGCGCTGCTGGTCTCCCTCGCCGCGCACGCCGCGGTGGCGATCGACACCGCCCGGCTGCTGACCGAGACCCGCTCGGCGTTGGCCGAGTTGTCGGCGGCGAACACCACCATCCGGGCGCACAGCAGCTCGGTGGAGCGGGCGGCGGCGGCACACGACCGGATGACGGCGCTGGTGCTGCGCGGCGGTGGTGTGGAGGACGTGGCCGCCGCGGTGACCGAGGTGCTGGGCGGCGCGCTGCTGGCGCTGGACGCCGAGGGCCGTCTGCTGGCCCGGGTGGGCGAGATCGAGGAGCCGGACCGGGCGGACATCGTCGAGGCGGTCGCGGCGTCGCGTACCGAGGGGCGCAGCGTGCGCCGCAGCCCACTCTGGTACGCGGCGGTGGTGGCGGGCACGGAGAACCTGGGCGCCCTGGTGCTGCGCCCGGACGACGAGTTGGTCGACGCCGATCAGCGGATCCTGGAGCGGGCCGCGCTGGTGACCGCGCTGTTGCTGTTGTTCCGTCGTACCGTCGCGGAGGCGGAGGGTCGGGTCCGTGGCGAGCTGCTGGACGACCTGATCGCCCGCCCGCTGCGGGACACCGACGCGTTGCGTAGCCGGGCCCGCCGGCTCGGGGTGGACTTGGACGCGCCGCACGTGCTGGTGGCGGTGGGCGACGACGCGATCGCCGCGACCGGCTCGGCTCGGCAGCGGGTGCTGTCCTGGGCCACCACGTACGCCTCGGCGCGCGGCGGACTGGCGGCGGCACGCGACGGCCGGGTGGTGCTGATGCTGCCCGGGCAGGACGCGGGTGGCAGCGCTCGCGCGGTGGCGCGGGACCTGTCCCGGGTGACCGGCCGTCCGGTGACCGCCGGGGCGAGTGGCCCGTCGAACGGGCCGGGGGCGCTGGCCGCCACGTTCCAGGAGGCGGACCGCTGCCTTACCGCGCTGGGCGCTCTGGGCCGCTCCGGTCAGGGTGCGAGCACCGTGGAGCTGGGGTTCGTCGGGTTGCTGCTGGGGACGGTGGGTGACCGGGGCGAGAAGGACGTGACCGAGTTCCTCAGCGCCACCGTCGGGCCGGTGGTCGACTACGACGCCCGACGCGGAACGGCTCTGGTGAAGACGCTGGAGGCGTACTTCGGGGTGGGTGGCAGCCTGGCCCGGGCCGCCGAGCAACTGCACGTGCACGTCAACACGGTGACCCAGCGGCTGGAGCGGGTGGGGCAGTTGCTCGGCGCCGACTGGCAACGGCCTGACCGGGCGTTGGAGGTGCAGCTGGCGCTGCGCCTGCACCGGCTGCGCGCACCGGCCGGCTGACCGCCCCACCAGCGCGACCGCGGGCCCGGCGGGAAGAGCCACGCCCGACCCCGGGCCCGGCGTGAGGAGCCACGCCCGGCCCGGTACGCCGGGTCAGCGGGCGCGGATGCCCTCCAGAACGGCGTCGACGACCCGCTCGGGTAGGGTCTGCTCGTCCAGGTCCGGGTTCCACTGCAGCACCCGCTGGATCAGCATGGGCCCGGTGAGCAGCGCCATCGTCACCTCCACGTCGATGTCGGCGCGGAGCACACCCTCGTCGATGCCGCGTCGCAGCACCTCGCGCATCAGCTGCCGGCGGGGCGAGATGATGTTCTGGTAGAGCTGGAACTGGTCCGCGCTGCGGTTCACAGCGGGCACCAGGCAGGGCATGATCTTCGCCGCCCGTGGATCGACGTTCTTGCCGATCGCGCCGACCAGCAGCACCAGGTCCTCGCGGACGGAGTGACCGGCCGGCTTCGCCAGGACGCCCTTGAGTCGCCGCAGCGCGTCGAGCAGCAGGGCGTCCTTACCGGCCCAGCGGCGGTAGATGGTGGCCTTGCCGACCCCGGCCCGGGCGGCGATGGCCTCGATCGAGAGCGCCTCGATGGTGCTGCCCTCGGCGAGCAGGTCGAGGGTGGCTTCGATGATCGCCTCGTCGGCGCGGATGCTCCGCGGCCGCCCGGGCGACCGCGGAGCATCGGCAGTGGACGTCATGTCCGACATTCTCCCCGGACCTATGCCGTGCCGGCCAACTCGGGCTCGGCGACCGGGGCCGCCGGGGCGAGGCTGGTGTCCTCACGACCGGGCATCCAGCGCAGCACCACGATGACTCCGAGGGCGGCGATGATCCCGGAGAGCCCGGCCGCCCAGTGCATGGCGGTGACGAAGGCGTCGTTGGCGGCCGAGATCAGCGCCGGCGCCGCCGGGCCGAGCTGGCCCGCCGCCGCGTACGCCCCGGAGATCGACTCGTTGGCCGCGTCGCGGGCACCGGTGGGCAGCCCGGTCAGTGCGTCACCGATGTCGCTGCGGTAGACCGCGGAGAGCACCGAGCCGAGGACCGCGACACCGAGCGCGCCGGCCACCTGACGGATGGTGTTGCTGACCGCGGAGCCGACACCGGCCTTCTCGCGCGGCAACGCCGACATGATCGACTCGGTGGCCGGCGGCATGATGTTGGCCATCCCGGCGCCCTGGATGAGGAAGACGAGCAGCACGATCCAGATCGGGGTGGAGGCGCCGATGAAGACGAACGCGGCGAGCGAGATCACGGTCAGCGCCAGCCCCACGGTGGCGACGGCCTTACCGCCGTAGCGGCGGACCATCGCGGCGCTGCGGGGCGCGAAGATCAGCTGGGCGCCGGCGAAGGGCAGGAAGAGCAGGCCGGTCTGCAGCGGGCTGTAGCCCCGCACCAGCTGCAGGTAGAACGAGCCGAAGAACATCGAGCCCATCGCGGCGAAGAACACCAGGCCGACGATGGCGACCGGGGCGGCGAAGCGGGGCACCTTGAACAGTCGGACGTCCAGTGACGGGTGGTCGCTGCGCCGCTCGTGCTGGACGAACCAGGCCAGCACGGCGATGCCGACGAGGATCGAGCCCCAGGCCATCGGGCGGTCGAAGCCGTGCTCGCCGCCGTCGATGATGCCGTAGGACAGGGCGACCAGACCGACCACGGAGAGCAGGACGCCGAGCACGTCGACGCGGCCCGGGCGTGGGTCACGCGACTCGGGGACCAGCAGGGCCACCAGGACCACGCCGGCGACGACCACCGGCACGTTGATCAGGAAGACCGAGCCCCACCAGAAGTGCTCCAGCAGCGCGCCGCCGAGGATCGGGCCGATGGCCACGGCGAGACCGACAGCGCCGGCCCAGACACCGATGGCCCGGCCACGCTCACGCGGGTCGAAGACGTTGGAGATGATCGACAGGGTCACCGGCATGATGGCCGCGCCGCCGACGCCCATGAGGGCGCGGGCCGCGATGAGCTGGCCAGGGCTCTGGGCGTACGCGGAGAGCAGCGACGCCAGGCCGAACAGCGCCAGACCGACCATCAGGAAGCGCTTGCGGCCGGCGCGGTCGCCGAGAACTCCGAAGGTGAACAACAGCCCGGCGAAGACCAGCGTGTAGGAGTTGATGGCCCACTCCAGCTGACCCTGGCTGGCGCCGAGGCCGTGCACCGGGTCGGCCAGGGTGCGCAGGGCCACGTTGAGGATCGTGTTGTCGAGGACGACCACGAGGAGGCTGATCACCAGCACCCCCAGGATCGCCCACCTCCTCGGGTGGCCCGTGTTGTTGTGCAGCTCCATGCCTGGTTTCCCCCCACGCTTCACCCGCGGCGCAATACGATACGGGTCAGACTCGTAACGCGGGTCAGCCTACGACTCCCATTAACGATACGGCACCGATCCGTATCGTATGTGGTGGGCATCACGCCCGGCAGGCACGTCCAGACAGGCGGCGACCGCGTCCGGCAGCGAGCCGAGGTACGCCGCCGGCCGGGTGAGCGGCTCGATCCAGCCCGGCCCGGCGCCGTACACCCGCAGGCTTGGGAAATCCCGGGCGAAGCGCACCAGCCGGTACGCGCGACCGGTGACCGGGGTCTGCGACCAGAGCACGACGGTGTGCGGGCGGGCGCGCTGCACCGCGCTGGTCAGCGCCGGCCAGGGCAACGTCGGGCCGAGGTTCAGGCAGCCGCGACCCTGCTCACGCAGCGCGGCCGCCAGCGCCTGCAAACCGAGGCTGTGTGCCTCCCTCTCGACGCCGGCCAGCAGCACCCCGCCGGACGGCAGTGGGCGGCCCGGTTCCCGTCGGTACACGTCGAACGCGACCCGGACACCCTCGCTGAGGGCGTGCTCGACGACGAGTTCCGCGGCGGTCCGCCCCGGCAGCCGAGCCAACAACGGGCGGCAGACCTGCTCCCAGAGCGCCGGCACTCCCCACGCCTCTGCCAATTCCAGCACCAGCGTCGCGACGCCGTGACCGTCCAGGTCCTCGGCCGCCAACAGGACCTGCTTGTGCGCGATCTCCACAGCCTCGGCCGGCATCGGATCGGTCAGCACCAGACGTACCCCCGGGTAGATGGTCTCCACCCGGGGATTCGCCGAAACGACGCGCGGCGGATGCGCCGTCGCGGAATTTACCGGCGGCGGACCGCCAGCCGCTGGACCACCGCGGCGACGCTGCCCCAGATGCCCCGCCGGAACAGCACCACCACGAGGACGAAGATGCCGCCGGTCACCAGCCCGATCGCCTCGAAGCCGGAGAACGACAGCCAGTCCTCCAACCGGACCACGATGCCGGCGCCGAGTACCCCACCCCAGAGGGTGCCGATCCCGCCGAGCACCACCACGATGACGGCCTTGCCGGAGGTGGTCCAGTGCAGCACGTCCAGCGAGACGAACCGGTGGCCGACCGCGAACAGCCCACCGCCGAGGCCGGCGATGAACCCGGAGAGCACGAACGCGGTGAGCTTGTAACGGTGCACCGGGTAGCCCAGCGCCCGTGCCCGGGCCGGGTTGTCCCGGATACCGACAAGCACCCGGCCGAACGGGGAGTGCACGATCCGCCAGGCGGCGGCCAACCCGAGCAGCACGATCGGCAGGATCGCGTAGTAGAAGAAGTAGTCGTCGGTCAGGTCCAGGCCGAAGAACGAACGGGGGACCCCCTGGAGCCCGTTCTCGCCCTGGGTGACCGAGCGCCACTCGTTGGCCACGTAGTAGACCATCTGCGCGAAGGCCAGGGTCACCATGGCGAAGTAGATCCCGGTCCGCTTGACCGCCAGGTAGCCGATCGGTACGGCCAGCGCCGCCGCGGTGAGCGCCCCGGCCAGCACGGCGAGGGGAAACGGCAGGCCCGCGTGGATGGCCACCAACCCGGTGACGTACGCCGAGGTGCCCCAGAACGCGGCGTGACCGAAGGACATCAGCCCGGTGAAGCCGAGCAGCAGGTCCACCGCCACGGCGAACAACGCCCAGCAGAGGATGTCCAC
This sequence comes from Micromonospora sp. WMMD967, assembly GCF_029626165.1. Taxonomy (NCBI): domain Bacteria; kingdom Bacillati; phylum Actinomycetota; class Actinomycetes; order Micromonosporales; family Micromonosporaceae; genus Micromonospora; species Micromonospora sp. WMMD967. The sequence continues at coordinate 3,493,367 of NZ_JARUBK010000001.1, read as the reverse complement.
CGCGACCGCCGGGTAGAGGCCGTTGGGCAGCCACAGGGCGACGACCAGCCCGACGGCGAGCAGCGCGTACCGCGCCCAACCGGGGGCCCGCGCCACGGCGATCAGCCCGGATGGCGGACTCGGGCGGGACGCGTCGGCGGGAGTGTCCACGGTGCTGGTCATGCGGGAGCCTCCTCACGACCGAACAGGCCGGCCGGACGCCAGAGCAGCACGCCGGCCATCACGACGAAGACGACGGTCTGGGAGACGATGGGGAAGGCGGACAAATACGCCTCACCCCACGCCTGCACCAGGCCGATGCCGAAGCCTGCGGCCACCGAACCGAAGATCGAGCCCAGTCCACCGATCACGACCACCGCGAACACCACGATGATCAGGTCGGCGCCCATCAGCGGGTTGACCGCGCGCATCGGCGCGGCCAGCACGCCGGCGAGGCCGGCCAGCCCGATGCCGAAGCCGAAGACCGGCGTCACCCAGCGCCCGACGTCGATGCCGAAGGCGCGGGTCAGGTCGGGTCGCTCGGTGGACGCGCGGACCACCATGCCGATCCGGGTACGGGTCAGCACCCACCACACCGCGACGCAGAGCAGCACCGCGAAGCCGAGGATGAACACCCGGTACGTCGGGAAGTCGAAGAGCCCGAAGTCGACCGACCCGCTCAACAGCGCCGGGGTCTGGTACGGGCTGGACTGCACGCCGTAGCGCAACTTCACCAGGTCCTGAAGGATCAGTGTCAAACCGAAGGTGAGCAGGAAGTTGTAGAGCGGATCCAGCTTGGTCAGCCGGTGGATCACCGCGCGTTCCAGTGCCATGCCGAGCAGTCCCAGCCCCACCGGCATGATCACCAGGGCCGCCCAGAACGGCACCCCCGCCTCGGTGAGCAGCACGTACGCCCCGAACGCGCCGAGCATGTAGAACGCCCCGTGGGCGAAGTTGACCACGCGCAGCATGCCGAAGATGACCGCGAGCCCGAGGGCGAGCAGGGCGTAGAACGCCCCGCTCACCAACCCGTTGAACGTGTTCTGCGCGAATCCGCTCATAGCTTGCAGTCCGCGGAGGGCGCGCGGAACGCCTCCGCGGCGGGGATCGTCTTGAGCACCTTGACGTAGTCCCACGGCTCGGTGACCTCGGACTGCGGCTTCACCTGGGCCAGGTACGCGTCGTGCACCACCCGGTGGTCCTCGGCGCGGATCTTGCCGTTGCGCAGGAAGACGTCCTCGACCGTCTTGCCCTCCAGACCCTTCACCACCGCGTCCGCGTCGTCGGTGCCGGCGGCCTGCACCGCCTCCAGATACTGCAACGCCGCCGAGTAGTTGGCCGCGTGCGCGAACGTCGGACGGGTGCCGGCCTTCTGCTGGAACCGGTCGGCGAACTCCCGGTTCTTCGCGTCGAAGTTCCAGTACCAGGCGTCGGTGTACGTGGTGCCGGCCAGCGCGGCCGGGGTGAGCGAGTGGATGTCGGTGAGGAACATCAGGCCCACCGCGAGGCCCACGCCCTTGTCGCGCAGCTTGAACTCGTTGTACTGCTTCACCACGTTGACCAACTCCGCGCCGGCCTGCATGGTGCCCAGCACGTCCGGCTTCGGGTTCAGATTCGGCGCCTTGAGCAGGAAGGTGGAGAAGTCACCGCTGGTGTTCGGGAACGGGGCGCCGTCCTTGCCCACCACCGTCCCGCCGGCCGCCGTGATCGCTGTGGAGAAGCTCTTCTCCATGTCCTGACCGAAGGCGTAGTTCGGGTACAGGATGTACCAGTTCTTGCCGATCTGCTCGGTGGTGGTCTTCCCGGTGCCGTTGGCCAGCATGTACGTGTCGTACGCGTAGTGGAAGGTGTACTTGTTGCAGCTCTTGCCGGTCAGGTCGGTGGTCGCCGCGCCGATGTTGAAGTAGAGCTTCTTCTTCTCCTTCGCCACGTCGGCGACCTTCAGTGCCGCCGACGACGTGGGCACGTCCAGGATCAGGTCGACGCCCTTACGGTCGTACATCTCCTGGGCCTTGGAGTTGGCCACGTCCGGCTTGTTCTGGTGGTCGGCGCTCTCCACGGTGATGTCAGTGGTCACCGCCTTGTCGCCGTACTTCGCGGTGAAGTCGGCAATGGCCAACTCGACCGCCGCCACCGAGTTCTTCCCGGACAACTCCGAGTACGCACCGGACTGGTCGTTGAGCACGCCCAGCACGATCTTGTCGCCGGTCAGCTTCTGGTCGCCACCCGACTGGGGGCCACCGCCGCCGCAACCGGCGACCAGCACCACCGTGACCGAAGCCACGGCCACACCCACCGTCCCGCGCATGCCCACTCCATCCATCCCACGCGTCGTCGCGCGGGTCGTCGTTGAGAACATTCAGATCCCGAGGTACGCGAGCAGTTCGCGTTCACGCGAGCGCACCTCGGAGTTGTCCATCGCCTCGGCGACACGCCCCTCGGCCAGCAGGTAGTGCCGGTCGGCGACACCCGTGGCGAAGTGCAGGTTCTGTTCCACCAGCAGCACGGTCACCCCGTGCTGCTTGGCCTCGCGCAGCAGGTCACCGACCTGCTGCACCAGCAGCGGCGACAAACCCTCGGTGGGCTCGTCGCAGAGCAGCAGCCGAGCGCCCATCCGCAGCACCCGGGCCAGCGCGAGCATCTGCTGCTCGCCGCCGGAGAGCATGGTGGCCGCCGAGTCCCGTCGGCTGTACAGGGCCGGGAACGCCTCGTACACCCGCTCCAGCGACCAGGGGTCGGGGCCGACAGTGGGTGGCAGGGTGAGGTTCTCGGTGACGGTCAGAGTCGCGTAGCTGCCCCGGTCGTCCGGCACCCAGCCCAGCCCCAGACGGGCGCGCTTGTGCGCGGGGAGCCGGGTGATGTCGCGACCGTCCAGCTCGATCGTCCCTCGCTGACCGGGATGCAACCCCATAGCGCAGCGCAGCAGGGTGGACTTGCCGGCACCGTTGCGCCCGACCAGCGTGACCACCTCACCGGCGGAGACCTGGAGGCTGACGTCCCGCAGTACCTGCGCCTCCCCGTAGAACGCGGAGAGATTCTCAATGCGCAGCATCGGCGGCTCCCAGGTAGGCGGTGATCACACGCTCGTCGGCGCGGACCTGCTCGTACGGACCCTCGACGAGGACCTTGCCGGCCTGGAGCACGGTGACGGTGTCGGCGAGACGGCCGACCACGCTCATGTTGTGCTCCACCATCACCACGGTCCGGCCCTGGCGGACCCGGCCGATCAGTTCGACGGTGCGGTCGACGTCCTCCAGGCCCATCCCGGCGGTCGGCTCGTCGAGCAGCAGCACCTTCGGGTCCAAGGCCAGGGCGATGGCCAACTCCAGGGCCCGCTTCCGGCCGTACGCCAGCGCCGCCGACGGAGCCTGCGCCAGATCGGCGAGCCCCACCATGGCCAGCAACTCGTCGGCCCGCTCGGTGTAGCGGCCCATCAGCGACGCTGAGCGCCAGAACCGCCAGCCCAGGCCGCTGGGCGACTGGAGAGCCAGCGCGACGTGCTCCCGGGCCGACAGCTGCGGGAAGAGGCTGGTGATCTGGAACGAGCGGGCGACGCCGAGCCGGGCCACCCGCTCCGGGGGCAGCCCGGTGACGTCCCGCCCGGCCAGCTCGATCCGGCCACCGCTGGGGCGAAGGAAGCCGGTGAGCAGGTTGAACAGGGTGGTCTTGCCCGCGCCGTTCGGACCGACGAGCGCGTGCACGCTCTCCGACTCGACGTCGAGGTCGACGTCGTCGACGGCCCGGAAGCCACGAAAGTCGCGGGTCAACCCTCGGGCCGACAGGAGCGCTTGGCCAGCCATCGCCTCATCCTCCGCACGGTCGCGGCGACGGTCGGCGTGGTGACCGTGGTCACAGGCCCGTCGCGTGGACGAAACCTACGGGGGGCCACTCGCGTCGAACGATGTCGATGAGCCCCACATTCGGCGGGCGGGGGACGTGCGCGAGCGCCACTCCCGCACTCCACCGGCTTGACCCGGTCTCCTAGGTTGATGATCCACACAGCCCAGCGGAAGGTTCCACCCCATGCCCGTCGGCTTCACCATGGCGATCGTCTTCGCCGTCGCCCTGGCGGTCAGCGCCGTCCTGGCCCTGGTCGCCCCCGCGCGGCCGTTGAAGCGGATGGCCGCCCTCGCGGCGCTCGTCTTCCTCGCCCTCACCCTGCTGGTCGGCGTCACCGCCAGCGCCCACTCGGTGCCCATCCGCTCGGTCGGCATCGTCACCAGCTTCGGCAAGCCCACCGGCGAGGTGACCGGCTCGGGGCTGAAGTGGGTGGCGCCGTGGCAGAAGGTCGGCGAGTGGGACGCCGGCCGGCAGAAGTACGACCACATCGGCGGCAACAACTGCGTACGGGTCCGCACCGGCACGCTCGCCGACGCGTGCGTCGAGGTGCTCGTCGAGTGGCAGGTCAAGCCGGAGAACGCGCCGAAGCAGTTCATGGACTACAAGGGAGACTTCGGCAGCTTCCGGGGCCAACGGGTGGGTGTGCAGCTCGACAGCGCGGTCAACGACGCGTTCGCCGCGTACAACCCGCTCGAGAAGATCGACGCCCAGACCGGTGACCTCAACGTCGACCTGAAGCCCTTCGCCGCGAACATCAAGACCAGCGCGGAGACCCGCCTCGCCACGGACGTGGACATCCTCTCGGTGACCATCACCCGGGTGAACCACGACGACAAGACCGAGGGCAACATCAAGGCGTTCCAGGACAAGCTGGCCCAGACCCGCAACCTGGAGCAGGATCGCAAGAACGCCGAGATCTCCAAGCAGATCACCGAGACCAATGCCAAGGTCGACAAGGTGACCCGCTGTCTGGAGATCGCGGAGAAGAACGGCGCCAACCCGGGCCTCTGCATCAACCCGGGCATCGTCACCGGCAAGTGACGGCCGTCCGAGAGGAGAGCATCATGACCGACGCCAGCGTGCGAGGACCGCAGCCCCGGCGAGGGACGGTCCGACGGATGGACAACGTCGCCATCGTCGTCGACGACCTCGCCGCCGCCGTGGCGTTCTTCGTCGAACTCGGACTTGAGCTGGAAGGCGAGGCGACAGTCGAGGGCAGCGCGGTGGATCGCCTCGTCGGCCTGGAGGGAGTGCGCTCGGACATCGCGATGATGCGCACCCCGGACGGTAACGGACGGGTCGAGCTGACCAAGTATCAGACGCCGCCCAGCCGAGAGGGTGACCCGGCCGCGCCGACGAACACGCTGGGCGCCCACCGCGTCATGTTCGCCGTCGACGACATGAACGACATCCTCGACCGTCTGCGCCCGCACGGAGCCGAACTCATCGGCGAGCTGGTGCAGTACGAGAACAGCTACCGGCTCTGCTACCTGCGCGGCCCCGCCGGCATCGCCATCGCACTGGCCGAGCAGACCGGGTAACGCCCTTCGGGACCGCGACCGGACGCCGCAGCCGGGCAGGCTACGGCGTCCAGTCGCGCCGGAGCAGCCCGTAGATCACCATGTCCGCGAAGCCGTCGCCGTCGTACTCGCGCTCCCGCAGAGTGCCTTCGTGCGTGAAGCCGCACGCCTCCGCGGTGCGCCGCATGGCCGTGTTGCTGCCCAGCGTCTCCAACTCCAGACGGCGCAGGTTGCGGTTGCGGAAGCCGTACCGGCAGAGCAGCCGGATCACCTCGGCCCCGTAACCCTGGCCACGTGCCTCGGGCAGCAGTGAGATGCCGAGGTGGGCGAACTGGTTGAACGCGTTGATCCCCCACAGCGCGCTGCCACCGAGGAACGTGCCGTCGGCCACGGTTTCGGCCACCAGCGGCACGGTGGCCTGGCTGTCGGGCGGGTCGGTGACCTTCTTCTCCAGCCGGGCCCGGATCTGACCGACGTGCGGCGGCAGGAACGGCTCGCCGTCGGTGAGCAGGTGCAACTCGGGGTCCCCGTACAGACGGAACATGTTCGGCGCGTCGTCGGGAGTGGGCGGACGCAGTCGGACCCGCTCGGTGGCGAACATGCCGCGACGCTAACAGCCACCACGCAGGCCCACGACCCCGTTCCGGCCGGACGCTGAGTCCAGTGTGACCACCCAGCGAGCCCCCTCGCCCCGCGCCAGCCGATCGAACGCCGTGGGTGCCTCGTCCAGCCCGACCGTGCCGCTGACCAGCACGCCCAGATCCAGCGCGCCGTCGGCGAGGGCGGCAGCCAGCACCGGCACCTCCCGGTCCGGGTCCGACGAGCCGTAGACCGAGGAGCGCAGGGTACGGGCGGAGTGGAAGATGTCCAGCGCGCCGAGGCTGACCATGTCGTCCTTGGCGCCCATGCCGACCACCGTCACCGCTCCGCCGCGCCGGGTGAGCCGCCAGGCGGCACGGATGGTGGCGGCCCGGCCGACACACTCGAACGCGTGGTCGACGCCCCGCCCTTCGGTGCGGGCGCGGATCTCCTTCGAAAGTCGGTCGTCGGAGAGCAGGAAGTCGGTCGCCCCGGCGGCGAGCGCGAGATCGCGCTTGGCCTCGGCGACGTCGACGGCGAGGATCGTCGTGGCACCGGCCCGGCGGGCGGCGGCCAGGACGGCGAGGCCGACCCCACCGAGCCCGACCACAGCCACGCTCTCACCAGGTGCGACCCGGGCCGTGTTGCCGACCGCGCCGACGCCCGTGAGCACCGCACAGCCGAGCAGGGCGGCCTGCTCGGGCGGCAGCCCGGCCGGGATCGGGATGACGGCGCGTTCGGGCACCACCACCGCCTCGGCGAGCGCGCCGAGGCCGAGGGTCAGGTGCAGCGGTACGCCGTCGTCGGTCTCGCCGCGGGGCACGGTCGGAGCGGTGGTGGCGGCGCAGAGCCACGGCTCGCCACGTCGGCACCACCAGCAGGCCCGGCAGGCCGGCGCCCAGTTGAGTACCACCGGGGTGCCGACGGCCAGCTCCACGCCCGGCCCGGTCGCGGCTACCACGCCGGTCGCCTCATGCCCGAGCACCAGCGGGAACCTCGCGGCGAGGGTGCCGTTGGCCATCGACAGGTCGGAGTGGCAGACCCCGGCGGCGGTGATCGTCACCCGGACCTCGCCGGGGCCGGGAGCGGGCAGGCGTACCCGCTCGATCCGCAGCTCGGCGCCGGAACCCCGCGCGACCAGCGCGCGAACGGTGACCGACGCGGCCGGGGTCGTCTCCGGGCCGCTCATCGCTGGATCGCCTTCAGCTCGCAGAACTCGGCGAGCCCGTGCACGCCCAACTCCCGGCCGAGCCCGGACTGCTTGTAGCCACCGAACGGGGCGAGCGGGTTGAACGGGGCGCCGTTGATGTCCACCGCTCCGGTGCGAAGCCGACGGGCCACCGCGAGCGCCGCGTCGGTGTCGGCGGACCAGACCGCGCCGGCCAGCCCGTATCTGGAGTTGTTGGCGATGGCGACCGCCTCGTCGGTGTCGGTGAACGGGATGACGGCGAGCACCGGGCCGAAGACCTCCTCCTGGGCGAGCGCGCTGTCGGGGTGTACGTCGGCGAAGACGGTCGGCGCGACGAAGTGCCCCTGCGGCGGCACCGGGGCGTCCGGGCCACCGACGACCAGCCGCGCCCCGTCGGCCAGGGCCCGATCGATGTGGCCACGCACCCGGTCCGCCTGGGCGGCGGAGACCAGCGGGCCGAGGCGGGTGGCCGGGTCGAACGGGTCACCGAGCCGGTAGCCGGCGACCGCTGTGGCGACCAGGTCGAGCGCCTCGTCGTACCGGTCGCGGTGCACCAGCATCCGGGTCCACGCGGTGCAGGTCTGGCCGGAGTTGAGCAGGGCGTTGCCGACGCCCACCTTGACCGCGGTGCCCAGGTCGGCGTCGGGAAGGATCACGTTGGCGGACTTGCCGCCCAACTCCAGCGCGACCCGGGCGATCCGGTCGGCGGCGAGGCGCATGATCCGGGCGCCGGTGGCGGTTGATCCGGTGAACGACACCAGGTCGACGTCGGGATGCCCGGTCAGCGCCTCACCGACCACCGGCCCGGTGCCGGTCACCAGGTTGAGCACCCCCGGCGGCAGCCCGGCCTCGGTGACCGCGTCGAAGAGCAGGTACGCGGTCAGCGGGGTCAACTCGCTGGGCTTCAGCACCACGGTGCAGCCGGCGGCCAGGGCGGGGGCCAGTTTCGCCATCACCTGGTGCAGGGGGTAGTTCCACGGGGTGATCGCGCCGACCACGCCGATCGGCTCGCGGACGACGAGGGAGTTGCCGATGCTCTCCTCGACCGCCGCGCGGGCGGCGAGCGCGACGTGGTCGCGCAGGACGGTCAGCGGCAGCCCGACCTGCACCCGGGTGGCGAGCTTGAGCGGTGCGCCCAGCTCCACGGCGATGGTGCGGGCCAGGTCGTCGGCACGCGAGGCGAGCGCGGTGTGCAGCCGGTCGAGGTGGGCGGAGCGCTCGGCGGGGGCGGTGGCCGACCAACCGGGGAACGCGCCGCGGGCGGCGGCCACGGCCGCGTCCACGTCGGCCGGGGTGCCGGCCGGCACCTGACCGACCAGCTCACCGGTGCTCGGGTTTTCCACGTCGATCAGCTCGACGTCGGCGGGGGACGTCCAGTCGCCGCCGAGGTGCAGGTGGCGCCGGAGGCGCAGGGCGTCGAGCAGCGGCGACGGCGGGGCGGCGAGGTCCATGTCGTCCCTTCGGGGGTGGGCGACCGGCGATGGCGACGGGGTCGCGGCGGGCGATGAAACTAGCGCTGGGAGTTTGGACGCTACCCGTTGGGCCCGGTGGACTCCACCGCGCCGGCGGTACGGACGGGATCCACCGTCCGGGCGTACTCGGCGGCCAGCCCGTGCAGCAGGGCGTCCAGGCCGAGGGCGAAGGCGCCCTCGTCCACGCTCTGCTGGTGCTCGGCGAGCCGGTGCGCGTCGCGCAGGTGCGGGTAGTGCGCGGCGTACAGCTCCGGGTCCTCGACGAAGCCGCGGGCGAACGAGCCGAGCGCCGACCCGGCCACGAAGTACCGCAACGCGGCGCCGATGTGGGTGGCCCGGGCGGGTGGCCAGCCGGCACGGACGAGGCCGCCGTAGACCGCGTCGGCCATCGCGAGGGCGGCCGGTCGCCGGCCGGGCCCCTGCGCCAGGTACGGCACGATGTTCGGGTGGGCGGTGAGCGCCCGCCGGTACGACCAGGCCCAGTCGTGCAGCGCGGCGACCCAGTTCCGGCCGGTGAAACCTCCGGTGTCGACGGCGCCGGTCACCGTGTCGGCGACCGCGTCGAGGATCTCGTCCTTCGTGGCGAAGTGGTTGTAGAGCGAGGGCCCGCGAACGCCCAGCTCGGCGGCGAGCCGGCGGGTGGAGAACGCGGGCAGGCCCTCGGCGTCGATGAGCGCGGTGGCGGTCTCGACGATCAGCTGCCGGGTGAGCCGGGGCTGGCGGGGTCGGGGCACTGCGCTCCTCGAGGTCTCGGTCGTCACGTCTGGACGCGGCAAAACTTGCACCGCTAGTTTAAGGGGTGACCGGCTGCGCCGACGCCAGGAGGACCACCGTGGACTTTTCGCTCACCGACGAGGAGCGGGCGGTACGGGACACCGTCCGATCGTTCATCCGCCGCGAGGTGATGCCGCTGGAGGCGGAGGTGCTCCGCCGGGAGCGGGCACACCAGCCGGGCCTCGACCACTCCGAGGTGCGTGAGCTGCAACTCAAGGCGCGCAAGTTCGGCTTCTGGGGCCTGGCCACCCCGGAAGAGTACGGCGGAATGAACCTGCCGGCGGTGCTCCAGTCGCTGATCTGGACGGAACTGGGCCACACGTTCGTGCCGTTCCGCTTCGGCGGCGAGGCGGACAACATCCTGTTCCACGCCACGGAGGAGCAGAAGCAGGAGTTCCTCATCCCGACCATCGAGGGCGAGCGGCGATCCTGTTTCGCGATCACCGAGCCCGGCGCCGGCTCGGACGCCGCCAACATCCGACTGTCCGCCCGCCGGGACGGCGACGACTGGATCCTCGACGGCGAGAAGACCTTCATCACCGGTGGACACGACGCCGACTTCGCCATCGTGGTCGCGGTGACCGACCGGGAGAAGGGCGCCCGCAACGGCGGCGCGACAGCGTTCCTGGTGGACCGGTCGATGGGTTGGCGGTCGGAGTTCATCCAGACGATGGGCGAGGGCGGGCCGGCGTCGCTCATCTTCGACGGCGTACGCGTGCCGCACCGCAACATCCTCGGCGAGATCGGGCAGGGCTTCACGCTGGGCATGGAGTGGATCGGCAAGGGCCGCTACACCATCCCGTCGCACGCCATCGGCATCGCCGAGCGGGTGCTGCAGATGGCGATCGACTACGCCAACACCCGGGAGACCTTCGGCACCAAGATCGGCGCCAACCAGGCCATCCAGTGGATGATCGCCGACTCGGAGACGGAGCTGGAGGCGGCCCGCTGGCTGGTGCTGCGTTCCGCGTGGACGGTCGACCAGGGCCTCGACCCCCGGCACGCATCGTCGATGGGCAAGCTCTACGGCGCCGGCATGGTCAACCGGGTGGTCGACCGGGTGCTCCAGATCCACGGCGGCATGGGCTACACGCGTGAGCTGCCCATCGAGCGCTGGTACCGGCAGGTCCGGCTCTACCGGATCTTCGAGGGCACCGACGAGATGCAGCGGCTGATCATCTCCCGGGACCTGCTGCGCGGCTACACGAAGATCGGCGGTCACCTGGCCTAAGGACCCCACCGCCACCGCCACCGCCACACCCACACCCACACCCCCGCCCACTCCCACGCCCACGCCCACGCCCACGCCGAGATCCGCGCAACTTCCGGGATGTTGCTGTCTCCGACACGCGGGAGACAGCAACATCCCTGATGTTGCGCGGATCTTGGCGGGTTTCGACGCGGAGCACGCGGAGCACACGGAGCAGCCGGCTGCTCGTGAACCACGTGTGTCGGTCGGCCATCTACCCCAATGAACACCCACCAAGGGATCAGAGGGGGAACGCTCATGCACCGACTCATCAGGGCCGCCGCGCTGGCGGTGGCCGTCGCCACGTTCGGCGCCGTCGTCACCGTGGCCGCGCCGGCGTCCGCGAGTGTCAGCCAGGGCTACGTCGCCGGGTCCGGCACCTGGACCGACGACTGGAACGACGAGGGTCCCATCTCCGCGTCGACCCGCTCGTACAGCAATGTGGTCGCCATGTGGCAGATGATCCTGTGGGCGGACGGTTACCTCGCCTACTCGGACGTCGACTGCCGGTTCGGGCCGGTGACGACGGCCGCCACGAAGAAGTGGCAGACCGCACGAGGTCTGGTCGCCGACGGCGTCGTCGGTCCGAAGACCCTGGCCAAGGCGGCCACCCGGCTCGGCGTGTACGAGGGCGAGGGGTGGTACTACTACGACGGCGCCGGCAGCGAGATCGTCCACTTCGGTCGCCTCGCCGACGGCCGGTGGGACATGAGCATCGGTATCGACCTGGAGTGGCAGCCGCTCTCCTACGCCGCCGCGACCTTCGACCGCTGCTCCTGACGCACCACTGCGCCTGACGCACCACTGTTCCGGACGCACCACTGCGCCTGACGCACCACTGCTCCGGACGCACCACTGCTCCGGACGGGACCGGGGGACGGCCGACCGTGGAGTCGGCCGTCCCCCGCACCGTGATCAGCCGGTCAACGCCGCCAGGGCCGCGTCCACATCGGCCTCGGTGGAGTAGATGTGGAACGAGGCCCGGACCCGCCCGGCGCGCACCGCCGCCCGGATGCCGGCCTTTGCCAGACGCCGCTCCGCCTCCGGCACGTCCACGGTGACGATGGCGCTCTCCCCCGGCGGCTGGCCGAGCCCGGTCCGGAACCGGTTGGCCAACGCCACGTCGTGCGCCTGGATCGCCGGCACGCCGATCTCGGCCACCAACTCCAGGGCGGGTGCCGCCCCCACCCAGCTGAACCAGGCCGGTGAGATGTCGAACCGGCGGGCGTCGTCGGCCAGCCGCAACGGCGGGCCGTAGTAGGAGGCGTGCGGGTCGCGGCCCGCGTACCAGCCGGCGGCGTCGGGGCGCAGTCGTTCGCGCAGCGCCGGAGCCAGGTAGGTGAACGCGGTCCCACGCGGGTTCATCAGCCACTTGTAGCCGCCCACCGTCACCACGTCGGCCCGGCTCCCGTCGAAGGGCAGCCAGCCGCACGCCTGGGTCGCGTCCACCACCACCAACGCGTCGTGCGCGCGGGCGGCGGCCACGATGTCGTCGTACGCGGCGACCGCACCGTCAGCCGACTGCACCAGGCTGAACGCGACCAGGTCAGTGTCCGCGTCGATGGCGTCGACGAGCGACTCCAACGGCACCACCCGGACCGAGACGCCACGCTCCTCCTGAACGAGCCAGGGGAACAGGTTGGAGGTGAACTCGACGTCCGGGACCACCACCGTCGTGCCGGCGGGCAACGCCGCCGCGACCGGCGCGAGCATCTGCGAGACGGAGGCGCCGACCGCCACGTCGCCCTCCGGCACGCCGATCAGGCCGGCGAACGCGGTACGGGAGCGCTGCACCGAGTCGCCCCAGCCCTCCCACGAGCTGCTGCCGACCCGCCACTGGGCGAGCGCCTCCTGCAACGCCGTCCAGGCCGGCTCGGGCGGCAACCCGTAGGAGGCGGTGTTCAACCAACCGGGCTCCGGCTTCCACAACTGCTGCGCCTGCTCGATCTCCATGACCTCGACGGTAGGCGGACCGGTGTACGACGGGCACGGCCAATCGGCGATCGGCGGCCTGCCGCGGTGAGTCGTCGGCGGCCTGCTGCGGTGAGTCGGCAGGTCAGGGCTTCCCGGCCGCCTCGCCCGCAGTCTCCCGTCGGATCCGGGCGAGGGCGAGGGTGTCGGCGAGTCCGGCGAGCCACCTGTCGACCTCTACCAGGTGCCGGACCGCCTGCGGGTCGACCGAGCCGAGCAGTGGCCGGACCCGCTCCAGCTCGTCGACACAGGTGATCGGTGCGGGGCTCGGGCCCGACGACCGGCCATGGGTCACCTCCTCGGCCACCTCGTCGTACGCCGAGCGCAGGCGTGCGACGGCGTCGCGCAGCAACGCCGCAGCCGCGGGCCAGCCGGCGAGACAGCCGGGCGGGTTACGCCGCAGCAGTGACCCGACGCCGGGCACCACGTGGTGCCCGGCGCTCAGGACGGCGTCCCAGTTGACCTGCCGCCGGTGCGGGTCGTGCCGCTCCGAGTGGTACTGGCAGTACGACGAGTCGATCAGAACCATCCGACGACGTACCCGGTCGACAGCACCCTGCGGTGACGGAGCGTCGCCGAGCACCGCCTCGACGGTCTGCTCGACCGCGTCCGCGCTGGCCGCTAGGTAACGGACGGCGTTGTGCCGCAGGTCGTGGCTCGCCCCACGGGGCCACATGGCCACACCGGCGAGCACGCCGATCACCGCGCCGAGCAGCACGTCGACGAGCCGCGCCTCGGCGATCCGCCACCCCTGCGGGTCGAGCTGGGCGAAGACGACGGTCAGCAGCACCGTGAACAGCGCCTGCTGCCAGATCGGGCCGAGCAGGCGACCGACCCCGAAGGCCAGGATCAGGGTGACCGGCAGGACGACGGCGTAGACGATCGGCAGGTCGACGACGAGCATCACGGCGCCGCTGACGAGTGCGCCGGCGATCGTGCCCAGCACCGACGGCCGCAGCGCGGAGCGGGTGTCCGCGGCCGAGGTGCGCAGGACAGTGAGCGTCGCCAACAGCACCCAGAAGCCGTGCGTGAGCTGCAGCAACCCGGCGGCCACCCGGGCGACGGCCAACGCGACGGCCAGCCTCAACGAGCTGTGCAGGTGGGCCGAGCGGGGCGCCAGATGGGAGCGGAACTGCCACCAGTACAGCGTCCACTCGTTGTGCCGCGCGTAGTCGAACAGGCCCGGCGGGGTGTCCACGCCGTCGAGTCGCGACCCGGTGGCCAGTCGGGCACCGACGGCGAAGACCCGTACCTGGTCGGCGAGGGCCAGCGCCGTCGCGTCCCGGCACAACCGGGGCACGTCCGGCGGCTGGTCGTCCCTCTCGGCCACCGCCGCCTCGGCCCACCCGACCACGGCGTCCAGACCGCCGAGGTCCACCGGCGCAGCGCTCGGTGTCAGGCTACGACCGGCCGCCCGGGTCGTGTCCGCGCCGACGCGTAGCAGTCGCGCCGCTGCCAGGTCCGGGATCGGTTCCGGTGGGACGTCCGCCGCCAACCGGTCCGCCTTGGCCAGCACCTCCCGCAGCGCCGCCGCGCAGATCCGCAACGCACGGTCCTGAGCGCCCGCCGCGGTGGGCGCCCACGCCGGAGGGTTACGGCCCAGATCCAGCGGGCCGACGACGTCGTACGCCCGTTGGCGTCGCGCGTCCCGGCCGGCGTGGTCCGCGTTTGGCTCGGTCAGCGCGTGGGCGGTGGTGTCGAGGAACGCCGCGACGCCGTCGGCCGCCTCAGCGAGTCGCTGCCGGTAGGAGACCGGCACCGGGTCGGGCCAGATGAGCACCTCGGCCGCGGCGAGCAGCACGATGGCGAGCGTGACGCCGCCGAGACGTTGCGGCAGGGTGTCCGGCTGGTACGGCGGGAAGGACGCCAGGATGTAGAAGAGCTGGAACGCGCTGGCCCAGCCCACCAGGCGCGGGTTGCCGACCCCGCCGAACGCCACGACGAACCCGATGACCAGCATTCCGCCGGCCGCCGCCCACGTGCTCCAGGCCAACAGGGACCCCGCCGCGATCAGCGCCCAGACCGCCGGCAGCGAGATGACCAGGATCCGCGCCCGTTGCGGCGCGGGACCGGGCAGCTGCGCGAACGCCCCGGCGGCGATCGTGCCGAACAGACCGTAGGTGGCGAGCACCGAACTGCCGGCGCCGTAACGGGAGCCGTAGAAGACGACGGACGCCACGAGCGTCAGCCGGGCGGCACGTCGCAGGACGGCGTACCCGGGGTCACGGTGCCGCAGGCGGCCGAGGAGGCTGGTTGCGGGCACGCCTGCTCCCCCGGGCTCGTCGCGACACCCCTCCCCGGCAACCCATTCTCCCCGGAGCCGGTCGGGAACGGCGGGTTTCGGGGCGAATCAGCACCGAGAGCCGACGGTCAGCGTCAAGCGCCTCGGAGCAGGCTGAGCCGGAGCGCGCGGAGCAGGGTGCCGGGGCGGCTCAGGGTCGCCGGGTGGTCGAGCATGGTGGTGACCCGGCCCAGCCGGGCGTTGAGCACCGGATCGGTCAGCGACGTCCGGAAGAGCAGGTCACCGAACCACTTGGTGACCCGGTACCCCGGCGGGTACGGCCCGTCGACGTGCGGGAGCTCGATGTCGGCGGTGGTGGAGATCTGCCAGGCGGCGTCGACGACCACCCGGACCTGGTCGAAGTACGCCCGCGCCGGCTCGTCGTGCGGCTTCGGACCGGACCGCAGGTACGCCGACAGGCAGGACGCGTGCAGCATCGCGGAGGTCATGCCCTGGCCGTACATCGCTCAACACGCGCGCCGCCATCAGCCCGGCCATGCTGCCGCCGAGCACCACAGCACGTCGCATGACCACATGTGTCTCAGCCGGTCGTTCGGCGGTCGCTATCTGCGAGAACAGCCGGGACGGAGAGGGAGACATGCGATCACTCCTCGGACGGTCGGGGAACCACGACATCCACGACCGTAACCATCAGAGCGTCCGCCGTCAGCGCTCAGTTGGCCCGCCACTTCTGGTTGGCGTTGCCGGTGCATTGCCAGATCTGCAACCGGGCGCCGTTGTCCGGGTTTCCGTCGAGCACGTCGACGCACCTGTCCGCCCTGGTGTTCACCAGGTCGTAGGCCTTGTTGAGGGTGAACCTCTGCGACGAGGCGCCGGAGCAGTCCGCCAGCACAACGGCAGCACCATCCGCTGTGGAGTGGCCGGCGACATCCAGGCACTTGCCCATCGAACGGACCGTGCCGTCCGCGGGAAAGGTCCAGAGCTGCTTGGCGGTACGACGACAGTCCCAGATCTGCAACCGGACACCAGCTGTGGCGTTGCCGTCGGGGATGTCGATGCACCGGTCGCTGGCGAAGCTGGAGATCTGCTTGCCAGCGGGCGTGCTGGCCTGTGTGGGCGAGGCCGGCGGCGGAGCCGACGGCTGCTGTGCCGAGGTTCCCGGAGCTGTCGTCGTACCGCTGCCCGCCCCTGGCGACGGCGGCCCCGCGCTCGCCGGGGGTGGCGGGCCGGCGGATCCGGACGGTGGACCGGCGGCGACCGGCAAGCCCTGGAAACCATCGGCGATCAGCGCGAAGACGGCCGCACTCGCGGCCCATTCGGCGGCGGACGTGGTCCAGTCGATCGAGTACGCGTGCCCGTTGTGACCGACGAACGCCCGGCTGACCATCTGTGTGGGCGTCCCGTCCTCGTCGGTGTACGTCCACTCCCACTCGGCGGCCCGCACCTGGTAGGGCAGTGCGGCGAGCCGGACCCGGCGGTAGTCGGCGTACTGCCGGCGTTGCGCTGCCTCCCGCGCCCGCAGCTCGGCGACCAGATCCGTGGGAACGGACCGGAGTTCGCCGACGACGAGGACCCGACTGCCGTCCGGCTCGCGGAACTCGGCCCGCTCACCGTCGCGCCGCGCCTGCCAGCCGTCCGGCACCGGCACAAGGAAGCGGGGATCGTCGCGGTAGTAGCGCCAGCCCGCCGGTGGCGGTGGCAGTACCCGGGACACCGGCGTCTCGGCGATCGCGGACGGGTTCCCGGTCGGCGCCGCCGCCGCGCCGTCACCAGTACCGCGGGACGGGCCGTGGTTCAACAGGGACGCGGTGACCAGCAGGACGAGCAGCACC
This sequence comes from Micromonospora sp. WMMD967, assembly GCF_029626165.1. Lineage (NCBI taxonomy): Bacteria > Bacillati > Actinomycetota > Actinomycetes > Micromonosporales > Micromonosporaceae > Micromonospora > Micromonospora sp. WMMD967. The sequence continues at coordinate 3,476,720 of NZ_JARUBK010000001.1, read as the reverse complement.
GCGACGGCTGTCACCGAGCCGATCAGCCGAATCCGACGCCTACCGACCGGCTTCCACAGCGTCGGACCGGCGACGGCCGGCGGCACGGCTGGGACCAGCTCGGCCGGCGGCACGGATGAGCCCGGCGCGACCGTCGGCGGTGCGGGTGCGACCGGTTCGGCGGGCGGGCCGGCCTGAGTCGGTGGCGCTGGTGGGGCCGCATCGGCGGGTGGCGCGGGTGCGACGGGCGCGGTGCTGACGAACTCGGGCACGATCCTGGGACGGGGTCCACCGCCAGTGGTGTTCACCAAGGCGGCCGGTCCGGTGCCGGTGGCGCCCACGCGGGCGGTTGCCCCGTCCGGCTCGGCGGCCTGGCGCAGCAGCCGCTCCGCCTGATCCGCGGTGATCCGCTGATCCGGCTCCCGGCGCAGCAGTTCTTCCAGGAGCGGGGTCAGCCGACCGGCGCGCTGGGCCGGCGGTGGTGCTTCGGTGGCCAGGGCTGCCAGCGTGGCGATCGGTGACGAGCGCTGGTACGGGGTACGCCCCTCGACCGCCGCGTAGAGGGTGGCGCCGAGCGACCACAGGTCGGCTGCCGGCCCGACGTCGCCATCGGTGGCCCGTTCCGGCGCGAGGAACGCCGGCGAGCCGAGCACCATTCCGGTCTGGGTCATCCGAGGGTCCCCGGGGAGGGTGGCCAGCCCGAAGTCGGTGAGCACCACCCGACCGTCGTCGCCGAGCAGCACGTTGGCGGGTTTGACGTCCCGGTGCAGCACACCGGCCTGGTGTGCGGCCCGCAACGCGCTCAGCACACCCAGCCCGATCCGCGCGGCGCGGTCCGCCGGCATCGGCCCCTCGGCTTCGAGCACCTGGTGCAGGGACCGGGACGGGACGAGCTCCATCACGATCCAGGGGTCGTCGTCCGAGTGCAGCACGTCGAAGACGCGCACCACGTTGAGGTGGCCCAGGCGGGCGACGGCCCGCGCCTCGCGCATGGACCGCTCCCGCAGCTCCCGGCGTTCGTCGTCGCGCAGGCCCGGGGGCGCCACCAGTTCCTTGATGGCCACGTCCCGTTGCAGCATCTCGTCACGGGCCTGCCACACGCGACCCATTCCACCCTGGCCGAGCGGGCGGACCAGCCGATAACGGTCGGCAATCAACTGTCGAGGAGCGTCGGGCACGACAGGAAGGTACCCGGCAATGGTTACGTGCCCAATTTTGACGGCGGCCGGAAAAGCGACAGTTGGATATGTCACAAGTGCCGTCGACAGGCAACCATCGGCCCTTCCGGAGCAATTGCGTCAGCACCACGACAACTGTAGCCCACCGCGATGTTACCAACACGTATGTCGACCAGTCGTTATTGATATCGAATGAAGTCGAACTCGCCGGGGAAAGCCCGTACCCCTCGTCGGGGTGCCGGGCGGCCGGGTGGCCCTCATCGGCGGTCGCCACCTGAGACGCGACGACATTGCTCCTGGGGTCGGCGCTCGCCGCAGGCGTCTTCGTAGCACCCTCGATCGTCGAGGTATTTCTATTCGCCAGCCCTTGCGGGGAAGAGCCCTATCGGAGTGAGCCAAGTCCCGGACGTGGCGGTTGGCAATAATTGGGCATCCTTCACCGCGAGACGACTCGGAATGCGTCGGGGAATTCGCCGGCCATCTCCTGGGTCAGGCCAACGACCTGCCAGCCGCCGGGCTGGCGGTCCTCGCCGTGACGGCCCAGCAGACCGCGGAAAGAATGCGGACACCGCGTGCCGCACCAGACCAGGGGGAGGCCATTCCTTCCGGGTCATGGGTGCCCGAACGCCTGGCGGTCGTGAACCACCTCAGGAGCTGGGGCTGGACCGGGCTCGTCTCAACTGATCCCGTCGGACCTGGGACCGCACTCGTTGATCTTGTAGGCTCATGCGGTAGCGCCATCCTGGCCCGTCGATGCACCGACAAGGATCGAGGCAGCCCGTGCTCACCGTAGGCTCGGCGGACACCGCCGTGGTGCCCCCGGCTGAGCGGTTCGGGTACTGGCACGACCTGGTGGCACGCGAGTCGGTGCCGATGCGCATCCACAGTGCCCACGCAGCGGACTTCCGGGCCCGGGCAGAGGTCATCAGCCTGGGCGAGGTCGTGCTGTCGACCTGGCGGTACCCCTCCCTGGACATGCAGCGGACCGGCACCTTCATCCGCCGCAGCGACCCGGAGATGTACCAGTTCGCACTCCCGTTGTCCGGGCAGGGCGGGGTGGAGCAGGAACGGCGGGCGAACCACTTCACGCCGGGCAGCTTCGCCATCGTCGACACGTCCCGACCGCATCAGTCGACACACCAGGGCCGGTCACAGCACGAGGGCATCCTGACCACCCGGACGATCCTCGTCCCGCACGGCCTCCTGCCGGTGCATCCCAACAAGATCTCGCAGCTGCTCGGCACGAGCATCTCCGCCACCGAGGGGATCGGCGTGCTGCTCGACCAGTTCGTCGACCAGGTGATGACCCATCCCGAGCAGTACCACGAGCGCGACATCCCGCTCCTGGGCACCGTCGTGCGGGACCTCATCTCCGCGATGGTCGCCCAGCGGTTGGACCTCACCGACACCCTGCCGACCGAGGTGCGCGGCCACAACCTGCGCATGATGGTCAAGGCGTTCATCGACGAGCACCTCGCCGACCCGGACCTGTCGCCGAGCGCCGTCGCCGCCGCTCATCACATCTCGCTCCGCAGCCTGCACCGGGTGTTCGAGACCGAGGACCAGACGGTCGCCGAGATCATCCGCAGGCAGCGCCTGGATCGGTGCGCCCGCGACCTCCGCGATCCCCTGCTCCGGGGGCGGCCCATCCACAGCATCGCCGCCCGCTGGGGTTTCCGCTCCCAGGCCCACTTCAGCAGGGTCTTCACGGCCACGTTCGGGATGTCCCCCCAGGCCTTCCGCAACGACCCACTCGCCCGCCCCTAGGAGTGCGAGCGACGACCCTGACGGTGCACGGATCCCGGCGACGAGCATTCAGCGCGGCCAGGGTCGCGCCCGCCCCCGGCCGGCGCGACCCCTGACCCGTCGGGCCGACGTCAGGCCGGGACGCCGGCCTCCTCGGTGGACCGTCGTGCCGGCGTCTCGTCCTCGTCCGAGGCGTCGTGGTCGTCGAGCATCGTGGCCTCGTCGAACGGGTCGTCACCGCGCAGCACCTCGGCTGCCCGGTCCCGGTCGAACTCCCCGGTCCACGTCCCCACCAGCACTGTCGCCACGGCGTTGCCCGCGAAGTTCGTCAACGCCCGCGCCTCGGACATGAACCGGTCGATGCCGACGATCAGGCCGACCCCGTCGACGAGGTCCGGCCGGTGCGACTGAAGACCGCCGGCCAGCGTCGCCAGCCCGGCGCCGGTGACCCCGGCGGCGCCCTTCGAGGCAATGATCATGAACAGGAGCAGCGAGACCTGCTCGCCGATCGAGAGCGGCTTGCCCAGCGCGTCAGCGATGAACAGCGACGCCATCGTCAGGTAGATCGCCGTGCCGTCCAGGTTGAAGGAGTAACCGGTCGGCACGGTGATGCCGACGACCGGCTTGCTGACCCCGAAGTGCTCCATCTTCGCGATCAGCCGCGGCAACGCCGACTCCGACGACGAGGTCGACAGGATCAGCAGGAACTCCCGGCCCAGGTAACGCAGCAGCGAGAAGATCGAGATCCGGGCCACGAACCAGAGCAGCGCGCCGAGGACCACCAGCACGAAGATCAGGCAGGTCGCGTAGAAGCCGAGCATGATCTGGGCGAGGCTCTTGAGCGCGTCCACGCCGGTCGCCCCGACCACGGCGGCCATGGCCCCGAACGCGCCGACCGGCGCCAGCCACATGATCATGGCGAGCACCTTGAACACGACCCGCTGGATGACGGCGATCGCGCCGAGCACCGGCTCACCGCGTCGACCCATGGCCTGCACGGCGAAGCCGACCAGCAGGGCCACCAGCAGCGTCTGGAGCACCTCGCCCTCGGTGAGCGCGGAGAGCAGCGTGGTCGGGATGATCCCGAGCAGGAAGTCCGCCGTTCCGCCGGCCTCGTCGCCGGCGGCGGCCTTGCCCGCGCCCGCAAGGTCCTGGCCGAGGTCCAGACCGGAGCCGGGGTGGATGAGGTTGCCGACCACCAGGCCGATGGCGAGCGCGACCGTCGACATGGTGAGGAAGTAGCCGAGGGCGAGACCGCCGACCTTGCCGACCTTCGCGGCCTGCCGCACGGAGCCGACGCCGAGCACGATGGTGCAGAAGATGACCGGGCTGATCATCATCTTGATCAGGTTGACGAAGCCGGTGCCGATCGGCTTGAGTTCCTTGCCGAAATCGGGGGCGACCAGGCCGACGACGATGCCGGCGACCACGGCCACGATGACGGCCAGGTAGAGGTAACGGGTACGGTCCCGGCGGACCGGAGGCGCCGCTGAGGTGGTGGATTCGGTGTCCATGTCAACAATGTGAAGTGCCTCTCACCAGTTGACAGCCTTGCGGTCATTCTGTTCACCGCGACCGCAGCAGCAGCGGCGGCGCACGAAAAGGGGGTGGAGGGTGGCCCGACGCCAGTGGAGCATCGCGGGGCAGCTCTTCGCCCTCCAGGCGGTGGTGGTGACGCTGCTCGTGCTGGCCGGCGCGGCGGGCGCCGTCTGGCTGGCCCGCAGCGACTCCCGCCAGGCCGCGCAGGAGGAGGTGCTCGCGGTTGCGCAGACGGTGGCCGGCTCCCCCGACGTCCGGGCGGCCCTCACGACCGCGGACCCGGCGCGCGTCCTTGCGCCGTACGCCGAATCGACCCGCAAGGCCACGGGCACCGACTTCGTGGTGGTGATGGCCCCCGACCGCACCCGGTTCTCGCACCCCACCCCGGAGCGGATCGGCGAACCGTTCGTCGGCGAGATCGGACCTGCCCTGGCGGGCCACCCGTTCACCACCACCAACGTCGGCACGCTCGGCGAGTCGGTGCGCGCGGTGGTCCCGGTGTACGACGAGCAGCGGCGCATCGTCGGTCTGGTCTCGGTGGGCATCACCACCCGGGCGATCGACCGTAAGCTGCTGCGCCAGTTGCCGGTGCTGTTCGGTGTGGCCGCACCGGCTCTGGCTCTCGCCGCGACCGGTTCGTGGCTGCTCAGTCGCCGGCTTCGTCGCCAGACCCACGGTCTGGGCCCGGCGCAGATGACCCGGATGTACGAGTACTACGACGCCGTTCTGCACTCCGTCCGCGAGGGTCTCGTGGTGCTGACCACCGACCGACGGGTGGCGCTGGTCAACGACGAGGGGCGCCGGCTGCTGGGGCTGGACGCGGACGCACCGGTGACCGACCAGCCGGTCGCCGGGGTCGACCTGCCACCGGCCGTGGCCGAGTTGCTCGGCTCCGGGCGCGACGCCCGCGACGAGCCGATCCTCGCCGGTGACCGGGTCCTCGTCGCCAACCAGCTGACCACCCGCTTCGAGGGCGCGGTGCTCGGCACCGTGTTGACCCTGCGGGACCAGACCGAGCTGCGCACCCTGGCCAGTGAGCTGGACTCGGTACGCGCGTTGACCGAGGCGTTGCAGGCGCAGACCCACGAGTCGGCCAACCGGCTGCACACCGTGCTGACCCTGGTGGAGTTGGGTCGCGCCGACGAGGCCGTCCGGCTCGGCACCCGGGACCTGGCCCTCGCCCAGCAACTGACCGACCGGGTGGTCGGCGCGGTGACCGAACCGGCGCTGGCCGCGCTGCTGCTGGGCAAGTCCGCGCAGGCCGGCGAACGCGGGGTGGACCTGGTCGTCGAGCCGGACTGCCGCCTCGACGACAGCCCACTGCCGACCGGCGACCTGCTCACCGTGGTCGGCAACCTGGTCGACAACGCCCTGGAGGCGGTGGCCGGCACACCCGCGCCTCGACGCGTACGGGTGTTCATCGGTGCTGTCGACGACGAACTGGTCATCCGGGTCGCCGACAGCGGGCCGGGGCTGGCCCCGGAACGGGTGGCGGACGCGTTCCGGCGAGGTTGGTCCACCAAGAGCACCGGACGGGGCCTCGGTCTGGCCCTGGTCGGGCAGGTGGTCCGCCGACACGGCGGTAGCGCCGAGGTGACCCGCTCGGACGACGGCGGCAGCCTGTTCACCGTTCGACTGCCGGGCAGGCGGCCATGACCGACATCCGGGTGCTGGTCGTCGAGGACGAGCCGCTGCTGGCCGAGGCGCACAGTGCGTACACCGAACGGGTTCCCGGTTTCGTGGTCGTCGGTGTGGCGCACACCGCGCGGGCGGCCATGGCGGCGCTTCGGGCGGGCGGCGGCGACGACGTGGACCTCGTACTCCTGGATTTTCGCCTGCCCGACCTGCACGGCCTGGACGTCTGCCGGGCGCTGCGCGCGGCCGGCAGCAGCGTCGACGTGCTCGCGGTGACCTCCGCGCGGGACCTGGCTGTGGTGCGGACCGCGGTGTCCCTCGGGGTGACGCACTACCTGCTCAAACCGTTCACGTTCGCCGCGTTCCGCGACAAGCTGGAGCGGTACGCGGACTACCGCGCCCAGGCGCTCGCCGACGGTGAGGTGGCCGCCCAGCACGACGTGGACCGGATGTTCGCCACCCTGCGCGGCACCGCCGGGCACAGCCTGCCCAAGGGGCTCGACGCGCAGACCCTCAATCGGGTACGCGCCGCGCTGGCCGACGGGACCGGCGCCCAGGTGGGGCTGTCGGCGACCGAGGTGAGCGCGGCGACCGGCATCTCCCGGGTGACCGCCCGCCGCTACCTGGAATACCTGGTGACCATCGACAGGGCAGTCCGAACCCCCCGCTACGGCACCCCCGGCCGCCCCGAGGTCGAGTACCGGTCCCGGTGAGCAGGACGAAACGTCGACCCGACACCGCCGCGAGAGGCGCTCAGTAGGCGGAGAGAGTGGGACAATCGACCAGACGACAACCAGGAGGTGAGCCGTGACGTCGAGTAACGCGGAGCGGATACCCGAGTGGCCGACGGCCGAGCATGTCCCAGCCGAGGAGTTGGCTCGCCGCCAGGGCGTTCGACCTGTCGCCTCCGTGGACGACCTGGCGCGCCCTTATCTGTTCGAGTCAGACGACGAGTTGGACGAATTCCTCGCCGACCTGTACGCCTCCCGTCGGGCCGGCGCAGCGTGAGCCTCGTCGTTCTCGACACCGACGTGGCGTCGGCAATCCTTCGCGGGCGGCTGTCGGACCCTCTCCGAGCCCGTTTGGCCGGGAAGACCCTCTGCGTGACCTTCGTGACGCTCGGCGAACTGACCAAGTGGACGGCACTGCGCAGTTGGGGGCCGCGCAAGTTGGCTGATCTCGCGCATTGGCGGTCGGGGACCGTCCTGCTGCCCTTCGACGAGGCCGTGGCGGTGACCTGGGGGCATCTTCAGGCGCGAGCGCAGCACCGTGGGCGGCCCCGGCCGACCAACGACTCGTGGATCGCGGCGTGCTGCCTTGTCGACCGGCTACCGCTCGCGACGTTCAACGGCAAGGATTTCGCCGACTTCGCCGAGTACGACGGGCTGCGCCTCTTCGACGTCTCCTAGCCTCCCATGCCGGGGCAGCCCGGGAACCCGGTGGCACGAGAAAGATCCGTTGGTAGAGTGGGCCCGTTGGGTCAGCGGTACGACCAGGGAGACCAGACATGGCGGGTGACGACGACATCTCCGGGTGAGACCGGATGTGTGCGGCCATCGGTTCGGCGCGTTCCGCGTAGCCACGGTGGCCATGACGTCGTTCCACCGGTCCCGTTTGTCGTCGGGCGTGCTCGAACGCGCCCAGCCCACCCTTTGAGGTCACTCGCATGTCTGATGCGTTCATCGTCTGCTCGAACCTGTCCTTCTCCTGGCCGGACGACACCCCGGTCTTCTCGGAGCTGTCCTTCACCGTTCCCGGCGGTCGCACCGGCCTTGTCGCGCCCAACGGCGCCGGCAAGAGCACCCTGCTGCGGCTGATCGCCGGGGAGCTGCGGCCCGGCGGCGGCAGCGTCACCGTCGACGGCCTGCTCGGCTACCTCCCGCAGACTCTCCCCCTGGCCGGCGACTTGGCCGTGGCGCAGGTGCTCGGCGTCGCCGAGCGGATCGCGGCACTGCACGCCATCGAGGCCGGCGACGCCAGCGAGGAGCACTTCGCCACCATCGGCGACGACTGGGACATCGAGGAGCGCACCCGCGGTGAACTGGATCGCCTCGGCCTGGGCGACCTGTCGCTCGACCGGCCGCTGCACACGCTCAGCGGCGGCCAGGTGGTCTCCCTCGGGCTGGCGGCGCAACTGCTCCGACGCCCGGACGTGCTGCTGCTCGACGAGCCGACCAACAACCTCGACCTGGAAGCCCGGCACAAGCTCTACGACGTGCTCACCGACTGGTCCGGGTGCCTGCTGCTGGTCAGTCACGACCGGGAGCTGCTGGATCGGATGGACCGGATCGCCGAGCTGGAGCGCGGCGAGATCCGCTGGTTCGGGGGCAACTTCACCGCGTACACCGAGGCGGTGCAGGCGGCGCGGGAGGTGGCCGAGAGCAACCTGCGCAACGCCGAGCAGGAGGTGAAGCGGGAGAAGCGGGAGATGCAGCAGGCCCGCGAGCGGGCCGACCGGAGGGCCAGCAACGCCTCGAAGAACCTGAAGAACGCCGGGCTGGCCCGGATCGTCGCCGGCGGGCTCAAGCGCAGCGCCCAGGAGTCGGCGGGCAAGGCCCAGGAAACGCACTCCAGCCGGCTCGGGCAGGCCAAGGCCCGACTGGACGAGGCCGGCCGGGCGGTCCGCGAGGAGGACCGGATCGTCGTGGACCTGCCGGACACGACCGTCCCGGCCGGACGGACGGTCTTCACCGGTACGGGGATGCGGGCCCGCTTCGACGACCGGGACCTGTTCGGCGGCGACGGTGCCGACCTGGTGATCCGAGGTCCGGAACGGATCGCGCTCACCGGGGCGAACGGCGTCGGCAAGTCGACCCTGCTGCGGCTCGTCAACGGCGACCTCGAACCGGCCGGCGGCGACATCAAGCGGGCCGAGGGGCGGATCGCGTACCTGTCGCAGCGGCTGGACCTGCTGGACCTCGACCGGACGGTGGCGGAGAACTTCGCCGCGTACGCGCCGAGCCTGCCGGACGCCAGGCGGATGAACCTGCTCGCCCGGTTCCTGTTCCGGGGCGCCCGGGTCAACCTGCCCGTCGGGGTGCTCTCCGGCGGTGAGCGGCTGCGCGCGACCCTCGCCTGTGTGCTGTGCGCCGAGCCGGCACCGCAACTGCTGCTGCTCGACGAGCCGACCAACAACCTGGACCTGGTCAGCGTCGGTCAACTGGAGAGCGCGCTGACCGCGTACCAGGGCGCTTTCGTCGTGGTCAGCCACGACGAACGGTTCCTCGCCGAGATCGGCGTGCAGCGCTGGCTGCGACTGGCCGACGGCCAGCTGCGCGAGATCGCCGCCCCCGACCGGGGCTGAGCCCGGCGACCGTCCGCGGCCTGGCCGGCGATGACGCCGGCTGGGCCGCGGACCGGTCAGCTCACGTTGGCCGGGCCGAGGACGCTCTTCAGGTCACCCATCAGCGCGGTCGTCGCCGCCACCCGGAACGGGCCCAGCCGCAGGGTGGTGGTGCGCCCGCCGTTGAGGAGTTTGACGTGCACCTCGGTGTCACCGGGGTGCAGCACAAGGGTTTCCTTGAGCTTCTCCATCAGTGGCGGCGTGCAGCGGTGCACCGGGATGGTGAGGGTGACCGGCTTGTTGGTGGCGCTGGTGCTGACGTCCGGCATGGACATGTCCATCGCCATGATCCGTGGGGTGTCGTCGCGGCGGTCCACCCGCCCCTTGACCACCACGATGGCGTCCTCGGCGATGTACTGCCCGATCACCTCGTAGGTGTTGGGGAAGAACAACGCCTCCACCCCACCGGCGAGGTCCTCCAACGTGGCCGACGCCCAGGCGCGGCCCTGCTTGGTGACCCGGCGCTGCACCCCGGAGAGGATGCCGGCGAGGGTGACCACCGCCCCGTCGGGCACCGCGCCGTCCTCGGCCAGGGACGCGATGGTGGTGTCGGCCGCGGCGCCGAGGATGTGCTCCAGACCGAACAGCGGGTGGTCGGAGACGTACAGGCCGAGCATCTCCCGCTCGAAGGCCAACTTGTCGCGCTTGTCCCACTCACTGTCACCGATCACCGGCATCACCGTCGTGCTGCCGGTGTCGGCGTCCCCGAAGCCCGCGCCGAAGAGGTCGTACTGGCCGACCGCCTCCTTGCGCTTGACGTCGGCGTACGCGTCGATGGCGTCGGCGTGGACCGCGAGCAGACCCTTGCGGGGGTGGTCCAGGGAGTCGAACGCACCCGCCTTGATCAGCGATTCGATGGTCTTCTTGTTGCAGACCACCGCGTCCACCTTGGACAGGAAGTCGTAGAAGTCGGCGTACTCGCCCTTCTCCTCGCGGCAGCGCATGATCGAGGCGACCACGTTCGCGCCGACGTTGCGGACCGCCGCCAGGCCGAAGCGGATGTCCTTGCCGACCGGGGTGAACGGCCCGGCCGAGGTGTTCACGTCCGGCGGCAGCACCTGGATGCGCATCCGGCGACACTCCGACAGGTAGAGCGCCATCTTGTCCTTGTCGTCACCGACGGACGTCAGCAGCCCGGCCATGTACTCGGCCGGGTAGTGCGCCTTCAGGTACGCCGTCCAGTAGGAGACCAGGCCGTACGCGGCGGAGTGCGCCTTGTTGAACGCGTACCCGGCGAACGGCACCAGGACGTCCCACACCGCCTGGATCGCCTCGTCGGAGTAGCCGCGCTCGCGGCAGCCGTCCCGGAACGGGATGAACTCCTTGTCGAGGATCTCCTTCTTCTTCTTACCCATGGCCCGGCGCAGCAGGTCCGCCTGACCGAGGCTGTAACCGGCGAGGATCTGCGCGGCGCGCTGCACCTGCTCCTGGTAGACGATCAGGCCGTGGGTGGGTGCCAGGATCTCCCGCAGCGGCTCCTCCAGCTCCGGGTGGATCGGCGTGATCTCCTGGAGGCCGTTCTTGCGCAACGCGTAGTTGGTGTGCGAGTCGACGCCCATCGGGCCGGGCCGGTACAGGGCCAGGACGGCGGAGATGTCCTCGAAGTTGTCCGGCTTCATCAACCGCAGCAGCGACCGCATCGGCCCACCGTCGAGCTGGAACACGCCCAGCGTGTCGCCCCGGGCCAGCAGCTCGTACGCGGCCGGGTCGTCCAGCGGCAAGGCCAGCAGGTCGAGCTTGAGGCCGTGGTTCAGCTCGATGTTCTTGACCGCGTCGTCGATGATCGTCAGGTTGCGCAGGCCGAGGAAGTCCATCTTCAGCAGCCCGAGCGACTCGCAGGTCGGGTAGTCGAACTGCGTGATGATCGCCCCGTCGGCGTCGCGGCGCATCAACGGGATGTGCTCGATGATCGGCTCGGCGGACATGATGACGCCGGCGGCGTGCACACCGGTCTGCCGGATCAGCCCCTCGATGCCCTTCGCGGTGTCGATCACCTTGCGGACGTCGGGGTCGGAGTCGTACAGGCCACGGATCTCGCCGGCCTCGGCGTACCGGGGGTGCTTGGTGTCGAAGATGCCGGTGAGCGGGATGTCCTTGCCCATCACCGCCGGCGGCATCGCCTTGGTGATCCGGTCGCCGACCGCGTACGGGTAGCCGAGGACCCGGGCGGAGTCCTTGATCGCGGCCTTCGCCTTGATCGTGCCGAACGTGGCGATCTGGGCGACCTTGTCCTCACCCCACTTGTCGGTGACGTACTTGATCACCTCACCGCGCCGACGCTCGTCGAAGTCGATGTCGACATCCGGCATGGAGACCCGCTCCGGGTTCAGGAACCGCTCGAAGATCAGGCCGTGCTGGATCGGGTCCAGGTCGGTGATGCCCAGCGCGTACGCGACGAGGGAGCCGGCCGCCGAACCACGACCCGGACCCACCGAGATGCCCTGGCTCTTGGCCCACTGGATGAAGTCGGCGACCACGAGGAAGTACGACGGGAAGCCCATCTGGTTGATGACGCCCAGCTCGTACTCCGCCTGGACGACGTGCCCCTCGGGGATGCCGTTCGGGTAGCGGCGGCCCAGGCCGGCGAAGGTCTCCTTGCGGAACCAGGACTCCTCGGTCTCCCCCTCGGGCACCGGGAAGCGCGGCATCAGGTTGTGGAACTCGAACATGCCCTTCGGGTCGACCTTCTCGGCGACCAGCAGGGTGTTGCGGCAGCCCTCCTGCCACAGCTCCGACGAGTCCACGGCGCGCATCTGGTCGGCGCTCTTGATGAAGTAGCCGCCACCCTCGAACCGGAACCGGTTCGGGTCGTCGATGTTGCTGCCGGTCTGCACGCAGAGCAGCACGTCGTGCGCGGTGGCCTGCGCCTCGTGCGTGTAGTGCGAGTCGTTGGTGACGACCGGCGGGATGTCCAGCTTGCGGGCGATCTCGGTGAGCCCTTCACGGACCCGGCTCTCGATGGAGAGGCCGTGATCCATGATCTCCAGGAAGTAGTTGTCCTTGCCGAAGATGTCCTGGTAGCTCGCGGCGACCTTGAGCGCCTCGTCGAACTGGCCCAGGCGCAGGCGGGTCTGCACCGCGCCGGACGGGCAGCCGGTGGTGGCCATGATCCCCTCGGCGTGCTCGGCGATCAGCTCCATGTCCATCCGGGGCCACTTGACGTAGTGCCCCTCCATGGACGCGCGCGAGTTGAGGGTGAACAGGTTCTTCAGACCCTGCGCGTTCTTCGCCCACATCGTCTTGTGGGTGATCGCGCCGTTACCGGAGATGTCGTCGCTCTTCTGCTCCGGCCGACCCCACTTGACCCGCGCCTTGTGATAGCGCGACTCCGGCGCCACGTACGCCTCGACGCCCAGGATCGGCGTGATCCCGGCGGCCATCGCCTGGTTGTAGAAGTCGTTCGCGCCGTGCATGTTGCCGTGGTCGGTGATCGCCACGGCGGACATGCCGAGCCGGTTGGCCTCGGCGAACAGGTCCTTCAGGCGGGCCGCTCCGTCGAGCATCGAGTATTCCGTGTGCACGTGCAGATGCGCGAACGAATCAGCCATGCGTGGCGCCCCCCGGCGGTGTGGATCTTGGTGGTCGGAGCCGACCGGGACCTACCCTACCGAGGTGATCTCGGCGGCTCCACCGTCCGCGCCGAGGGTGGCCCGCGTCTCCCCCACGACTAGTCTCGGAGCATGGCGAGGTACTACGACGTACACCCGGAGAACCCCCAGCCCCGGATCATCGGCCAGGTCGCCGACCTGATCCGCGGCGGCGGGCTGGTCGCCTACCCGACGGACTCCTGCTACGCGCTCGGCATCCAACTGGGCAACCAGGACGGGTTGGACCGGATCCGCCAGATCCGCCACCTCGACGAGCGGCACCACTTCACGCTCATCTGCCGGGACTTCGCGCAGCTCGGCCAGTTCGTCCAGATCAGCAACTCGGTCTTCCGCCTGGTGAAGGCGTCCACCCCGGGCAGCTACACGTTCATCCTGCCGGCCACCCGTGAGGTGCCGCGCCGGATGTTGCACCCGAAGAAGCGCACCGTCGGCGTGCGCGTACCCCGGCACACCGTCACCCAGGCGTTGCTGGCCGAACTGGGCGAGCCGCTGGTGTCGAGCACCCTGGTCCTGCCCGGCGACGACGAGCCGATGACCCAGGGCTGGGAGATCAAGGAACGGCTCGACCACCAGGTCGACGCGGTGCTCGACGCCGGCGACTGCGGCATGGAGCCGACGACGGTGATCGACCTGTCCGGGCCGGAGCCGGAGATCCTGCGCCGGGGCGCCGGAGACGTGTCCCGCTTCGAATAGCCGTCGGGTGCCGGACCGTACGGGGGCGCTGCGGCTGCGCGCCGTGCGCTCGGGGATCGGCACCGGCGAGCATTGGACACCCGGCATGCCCGACGCGGACGCCGAGGCGCACCTGGTGCGGGCCGGCTCGCGGGTGGAGCTGTTCACCGGGCACCCGATCCGGCCGGTCGTCGGCTACTTCCAGGTCGGGCCGGCCAGCTTCGTCGAGCGCAACTTCCGGCAGGGCACGGCCTGTTGACCAGGGCTTTCTGCGGGGCGTCCGGTGCGGGCCGGGCGCCCCGTGCGCCTCCTTTGCTTTGCTGCCCTTGAGGCACCACCCTGCTGCCCTTGAGCCCGCCCTGCGGCACCAACCTGCGGCACCCGCCCTGGCGCATCCGCCCTGGCGCATCCGCAGCAGCAGAGCAAAGGGGGTGAACAACAGGTCCGGTCCGGCGAGAAACGCGGGGGCAGGCGGGGGTCGCACGACATTCCCAGCAGACGCGACGTTATCGCCGTAGACAACACTGTGTGCCACACAGTATGGTGTGACACATGGTTAGCGAGGACGTTCTACGGACGCACCTACAGGAGTTGCGTCGAGGCACCGTCGTGGTGGCCAGCCTGGTCGCGCTACGCCGACCTGACTACGGCTACGCACTGCTGCAACGGCTCACCGAACACGGCTTCCCGGTGGACGCCAACACCCTCTATCCGCTGCTGCGCCGGCTGGAGGACCAGGGGCTGCTGACCAGCGAGTGGAACACCGAGGAGAGCCGGCCGCGCAAGTTCTACCGGACCAGCGACGAGGGCGAGTCGATGCTGAGCCGGCTGCTCGACGACCTCGCCGCCGTGCAGACCTCCGTCACCGGGCTGATCCAAGGAGTGGACCGATGAACACCCTGACCGACCGCTACCTCGCCGCCACCCTGCGCTCGGTGCCCGCCCCGCGCCGCGACGAGATCGCCAGCGAGCTGCGCGCCTCCATCGACGACATGATCGAGGGGCGGACCGATGGCGGCCAGGACGCCACCACCGCCGAGCGGGAGGTGCTCACCGAGCTGGGCGACCCCGACAGGCTGGCCGCCCGGTACGCCGACCGTCGGTTGCAGCTGATCGGCCCGACCTACTACCTGCTCTGGCTGCGACTGCTGAAACTGCTGCTCAGCTTCATCCCCGCGCTCGTCGGCACTGTCGTCACCGTCGTCAAGGCCGCCGAGGGATCGGGTTTCGGCGCCATCGGGCCGGGCCTCGTCGTGGCCATGCAGGTCGCCATTCAGATCACCTTCTGGCTCACACTGACCTTCGCCATCATCGAGCGCACCCAGGCGGCGGTCGACCTACCGGAGTGGACAGTCGACCAACTGCCCGTCGTCCCGGTGCGCCGGGGCATCCCCCTCGCCGACACCATCGCATCCGTGATCATGCTGGTGCTGACCATCGGCTACCTGCCGTTCCAGCACTACCAGTCCTGGGTCCGGGGCACCGACGGCGAGAACATCCCGCTCCTTGACCCGGCCCTGTGGTCGTTCTGGCTGCCAGCGCTGATCGTGGTGCTGGTCCTCAGCGTCATCTTCGAGGTCGTGAAGTACCGGATCGGCCGGTGGACCTGGGGCCTGTTCGGCGTCAAGGCGCTGCTCAACCTGGCGTTCTCGGTGCCGCTGGCATGGCTGGCGCTCACCGACCGGCTGCTCAACCCGGCCCTGGGTGAGCGACTGAGCTGGGTCGCGGAGGCGGACAACCGGGAGGCCATCGGACTGGCCATCGCGGTGGGAACCGCGGCGGTCCTGGTCTGGGACCTGGTCGACACCGCCCGCAAGACGCGCCAGCAGACGGCGTGAGCGACACCCGAGGCGGCGGCCCGGCGCGTACCCCGCGTCGGGCCGCCGCCCGTCGGCGTGACCGTCACGGCAGACGCCCGCCCGGTCGGCGGGCGGGCAGACCGCCGTGGCATCGTTCCCGGATGACCGAGGCACCACGCGAGGAATGGCGCCGCCCGGGCCCGACGGCCGAACAGCGTCGCAACGACCTGTGGATCGGGCTGGCGGTGACAGCGCTGGCGCTGGTCAGCCTCACGCTGGCCCGCAGCGCCGGGATGTTCCTGCTCGGCCCTCCACCGTCCGGACTGGAACAGCTCTTCTGGACCGTCGCGGTGACCCTGCCGCTGGTGTGGCGTCGGCGCTGGCCAGCAGCGATCCTGCTGGTCATCTCGGTGGCATTCATCGCCGCGCAGGCACGGTCCGCCCCGGAGACCCAACTCTCCTCGGGGGCCCTGTTCAGCGCCCTCTACTCCGTTGGCGCCTGGAGCAGCAACCGTCGTCTCGCCCGCCGACTACGGATCGGCGTGATCGTCACGATGTTCGCCTGGCTGGGCATCTCCTACACGCTGGTGGCCCAGAACATTCCGCCCGGCGCCTTCTCCGACGGGGTTGGGCCGGTGCCCCCGGTGCTCGCCGCGATGGTCAGCGGCGTGCTGGTCAACGGGTTGTTCTTCGGTTTCGCGTACTTCTTCGGCGAGACGTCCTGGGTGGCCGCGCGGCGGGAGCACGAGCTGCGCGAACAGGCCGAGGAACTACGCCGGTCCCAGGCCGAGGCCCGGGAACGGGCCGTGCTCGGCGAACGGGTCCGGATCGCCCGGGAACTGCACGACGTGGTCGCCCACCACGTGTCGGTGATGGGCGTGCAGGCGTCCGCCTGCCGCCGGGTGTTCGACCGCGACCAGGACAAGGCCCGCACCGCACTCACCGCCATCGAGCAGAGCGCGCGTACCGCCGTCGACGAACTGCGTCGCATGCTCGGCGTGCTGCGGACGTCCACCTCCACCGGCGTCGACGCCGCCCCACCGGCCGCCGGCGGTGTCGAGCGGATCGGCGAGCTGGTCGAGCGGGCCCGCGTCGCCGGCCTGACGGCAACCCTCGGGGTGTACGGCGACGCTGTCGCGTTGCCCGAGTCGGTCTCGCAGGCCGCCTACCGGGTGACGCAGGAGGCGGTCACCAACACCCTGAAACACGCCGGGGCGGGTCTGTTGGACGTACGGGTCCGGTACCTGGCCCGGGAGGTGGAGGTCGACGTGACCGACGACGGACGGGCCGGCGGCCGGACCAACACCCAGGGTCTGGGGCTGATCGGGATGCGCGAACGGGTCACCGCCCACGACGGCGACCTGGAGGTCGGGCCGCGCTCCGGCGGTGGTTGGCGGGTACGCGCCCGCTTCCCCCTGGCCTCGTCGGCGGGCACGCGGCACCAGCCGGGCGACGAGCGACTCCTGGTCGCCGACGGGGAGGGCAGGGCATGAGCACCGCCGGTCAGACGGTTCGGGTTCTTCTCGCCGACGACCAGCACCTCGTCCGCACCGGGTTCCGGGTCATCCTGGAGGTGGAGGACGACATCGAGGTGGTCGGCGAGGCCGCCGACGGCGAACGAGCCGTCAGCATGACCCGGGCCACCAGCCCCGACGTCGTACTCATGGACGTCGAGATGCCCGGGATGGACGGCCTGGAGGCCACCCGGCAGATCACCGCCGACGGGCCCGGTGCGCCCGCGGTGCTGATCCTCACGACGTTCGACCGTGACGACTACCTGTTCGCCGCGCTGCGGGCCGGGGCCAGTGGTTTCCTGCTCAAGAACGGCACGCCCGAGGAACTGGTCGAGGCGATCCGCGTGCTGGCCCGAGGCGACGGCCTGCTCGCCCCGGAGATCACCCGGCGGGTGATCTCCACGTTCGCCCGCCCCGGCGACCCGGCGGGCACCGCCCACCGGGGCCAGGACGCCGACGCCGCGCTGGCCGAGCTGACGCCCCGGGAACGTGAGGTGCTGGTCCTGCTCGCGGCCGGATCGAGCAACGCGGAGATCGCCGCGACCATCCACCTGGGCGAGGCGACGGTGAAGACGCACGTGAGCCGGGTCCTGGCCAAACTCGGCCTGCGCGACCGGGTGCAGGCGGTGGTGTTCGCCTACGAGAACGGGGTGGTCCGGCCCGGCGGCTGACCGCCGTCCGTCGCGAGGCGGACCGCCCGTTCAGCCGCCGGACGGACGGCGGGAAGGCGTGTTCGATCTAGCGTGGATCCGTGACCAGAACGCTCCGCCTCGACGGTGTCGACCGCAGTTTCGGCGACCGCCAGGTGCTCAACAACGTGTCCTTCGAGGTGGCCGCCGGGCGGATGACCGGCTTCGTGGGCGCCAACGGCGCCGGCAAGACCACCACCATGCGGATCATCCTGGGTGTGCTCTCCCCCGACGCCGGCAAGGTGAGCTGGGGCGGTACGACGCTGACCCGGCAGGACCGTCGACGCTTCGGCTACATGCCGGAGGAGCGGGGCCTCTACCCCAAGATGACCACCCGCGAGCAGGTGAGCTACCTGGGGCGACTGCACGGCTTGGACGCCGCAGCGGCGCGGCGTTCCACCGACGAACTGTTGGAACGGGTCGGGCTCGGTGAACGCGGCGACGACCTGTTGGAGACGCTGTCGCTGGGCAACCAGCAACGCGCCCAGATCGCCGCCGCGCTGGTGCACGACCCCGAGGTGCTGGTGCTCGACGAACCGTTCTCCGGCCTCGACCCCCTCGCGGTCGACACCGTCGTCACGGTGCTGCGGGAACGGGCCTCGGCCGGAGCGCCGGTGCTCTTCTCCAGCCACCAACTCGACGTCGTGGAGCGCCTCTGCGACGACCTGGTGATCATCGGAACCGGGGTGATCCGGGCCGCCGGCAGCCGACAGCAGCTACGCGACTCGTACACGATGCCGCGCTTCGAGCTGGTGGTGGCGAGCGACGCCGGATGGGTCCGCGACCACCCCGGGGTGACAGTGGTCGAGTTGGACGGCCAGCGGGTGGTCTTCGACCTGCCCGCCGGCGCCGACGAACAACAGGTGTTGCAGGCGGCCCTCGCCCGCGGCCCGGTCCGCGCCTTCCGCCCGGTCAGCCCCTCGCTCACCGAGATCTTCCGAGAGGTCACCCAGTGAACGTCACCCAGGCCACCCGGCTGGTCGCCGAACGCGAGATCCGGGTCAAGCTCCGCGACCGCACGTTCCTGTTCGGCACGCTGTTCTTCCTGCTGATCGCCGCGGCCGGCACCATCCTGCCGCCGCTGCTCTCCGGCGGGCCGGACAGCGTGGCCGTCACCCAGGAGGCCGCCGGCCCGCTACGCGACGCCGGACTCGACGTCCGGGTGGTGGCCGACGACCGGGCCGCCGAGCAGGCCGTCCGCGACGGTGACGTGGACGCGGCTGTGGTCTCCGGTCCGAAGGTGCTCGCCATGGACGAGCCCCCCACCGACGTGGTCCAGGCGCTGAGCAGCTCGCCGCCCGTGCAGCTGCTCGACCCGGACGCGGTCGACCCCGTGGTGGCGTTCCTGGTGCCGTTCGTCTTCGCGTTCGTCTTCTTCATCACCTCGCAGACCTTCGGCCTGCAGATCGCGCAGAGCGTCACCGAGGAGAAGCAGACCCGGATCGTGGAGATCCTGGTCGCCGCCGTGCCGGTCCGGGCCCTGCTGGCCGGAAAAGTGGTGGCCGGCGCCATCCTGGCGTTCGCGCAGATCGCGCTCATCGCCGTGGTGGCCGTGATCGGCATGCAGATGGGCGACAGCGGCGACCTGCTCAGCCTGCTCGCCCCGGCGATCGGCTGGTTCGTGCCGTTCTTCGTGATCGGATTCGTGCTGCTCGCGGCGATGTGGGCGGCGGCCGGCGCACTGGCCAACCGGCAGGAGGACATCGCCGCGGTGTCGACGCCGGTGCAGCTCGCCGTCATGCTGCCGTTCTTCGCGGTGATCTTCCTGAACGACAACGACACCGCGATGCGGGTGCTGTCCTACCTGCCGTTCTCGTCGCCCACCGCCATGCCGCTGCGGCTGTTCACCGGCGACGCGGCCGGTTGGGAACCCTTGGTCTCGCTGCTCGTCCTGGTCCTCGCCGCCGGCGCGTTCCTGGTCGCCGGTGCCCGGGTGTACGAGGGGTCGCTCCTGCGCACCAACGGCCGGACCTCCCTACGCACCGCGTGGCGGGACCGGGAGACGATCGGCTGAGCCGACGGTTCGCGCGCGGGCGCCGGTGTCCTGGTCGGACACCGGCGCCCGCTGCCGTACGGGACCGGTCCGACCCTTGTTCGGTGGCTGCGAACAAATGCGAACGCTCATAGGGTGGGTGCCATCGCCGCGACCGGAGGGTTCTTCATGGCTCGCAAGACGATCCACCCGCTGCGTCACGGCAACGGGGCGCAGTCCCAGTGCGCGAAGCTGTTGGTACGCGACCACACGTCCCGTGCGGCCCGGACGTTCCACACCGGGTCCAGCGCGGTCCGACGGTCGACGCCGAGGCGGGACAACTCCACGTCGCTGAACTGGAACACCCCCCAGCGCCGTGACCCGTCCGCGGCGATCTCCACCCGGTACGGGTCGAGCCCGGACAGGCACCGCGCCACCTGCTCCGCTGCCATCGGATCCTCCGGGAACGCCTTCCGCACGTACCGTCCGACCCGCTCCTCCGGCCACCTGGCCGCCACGAGATCGCCCGACAGTTCGTCGAGCATCCTGCCGTCGGCGGTGCCGCTGACCGGCAGGCCACCCAGTGCCTGGAAGGCGATCAGCCGGCTGGTGGTGTCCGGGCCGAACCAGCCGTCCACCGGCACGAACAGTCCACCCGCCACCAGCCTTTCCTGGAGGCTCTGCACGCACGGGCCGTACATGCCCTGGCGCAGGACCACCGGGCAGTCGTCGGTCGGCGCGTCGTCCGTCGTGGGGTCGGCGCGCGGCAGCAGCGTCCCGGCCGCGCCGACCGTCAGCACGGCGAGCACCGCGACCGCCGCCAGCCGGAGGCGTCGACGCGCAGGCCGGGGCGCCTCGGGTGACACCAACTCCGGTGCGACCGGCCCGGCGGGCGGGGCCGGGTCCGCCGGCGGAGCCGGGTCGGCGGGCGGGGCTGGGTCTGCCGCCAGGGCTGGGTCGGCGGCCAGGGCCGTGGTGGTCTCCATGTCGTGAACCGCCACGTGGTCCCGCTCGCTGAGGTGGGCCTCGATGTCACGCCGCACCGTCAACCACCGCTCGACCTCGCCGGCCGTCGTACCGCAGGCCGCCAGCAACGCCACGACGGTACGTTCCCGGGGCAGGGTGCTCCGCCCCAGCATCGTGGCCAGCGTGCTCGCCGGAAGCCAGTGTCCGGCGGCCGAGGCGCGGCGGGAGACCTCCCGGTAGGTCAGACCGGAGCGCCGACGGACGTCTCGGAGCAACGCGACGTACTCCCCCGCCGTGGTCGCCTGCGGCGCGAGATCCAGGGCAGCGTCATCCATCGAATCCCCCAATTCGTTG
The DNA here is from genome assembly GCF_029626165.1 of Micromonospora sp. WMMD967. Classification (NCBI taxonomy): domain Bacteria; kingdom Bacillati; phylum Actinomycetota; class Actinomycetes; order Micromonosporales; family Micromonosporaceae; genus Micromonospora; species Micromonospora sp. WMMD967. Next base: position 3,455,726 of record NZ_JARUBK010000001.1, on the reverse strand, counting down.
GTGTCGTCGGGTCCAGGCCGGTGCCGGTCCGAACCCGTGGGCCGTGCGCCGTCAGCGGCGCAGCCATCGAGCAAGACGCTAGAGAAGGCCGTCGGCCGGAACAATGGCCTGGCCGCCGCAGTGGAATGTCCGCGCAGCTCAAGACCAGCTGTCCGGGTTTTGTCCGACCATCTCGGACAGTCGTTGGGACCGGCTTGCCCCCGTGGCAGCACGGTCAGGAGAATCGGGCAATGTCCACGGGGGAACTACGACCGGACGAGGCGGCCGACCCGGCCGAGTTCGTCGACCTGCTACGCCAACTCAAGGACCGGTCGCGGCTCACGTACCGCCAGTTGGAGCAACGCGCGGCGGCGGTCGGTGACGTGCTGGCCCGCAGCACCGCGGCGGACGTCGTCCGTCGGAACACGCTGCCGCGGCCCGAGGTGGTGGCCGCGTTCGTCCGGGCCTGCGGTGCCGGCGACGAGGTCGAGGTGTGGCTGCGGGCGCGGCACCGCCTCGCGGTGGGCGCCTACGCACCGGAGTCGCCCACGCCCGACCCACCGTCCACGGACCACACCGCGCCCGACCAGCCGTCGACCGAGGCCACCGTGCCCGGTGTGGTGGACGGCAGCGCGACCCGTTCGCGGTGGTTCACGCGGCCCCTGCCACTGGCGCTGTCTCTCGTCGGCATCCTGCTGGTCGCGCTCGGCGTCGGTGTCTGGATCCAGCGGCCCGACGACAGGCAGCCAACGAAGCCGCTCGGCGAACCGACCACCTCGGCGAGTGCCGGCCCGACGTCCACACCGGACGGCAGCACCGGTCAGCCGGCCACACCGGACGGCGATGCCGGCCCGACGCTCGCGCCGAGCGCACGGCTGAGCCAGATCCGGCCCGCCCGAAGCCCACAGCTCTGTGTCACCGAGGGGCGGGATCGCACCGGCCAGTACCGGCACGAGGTGGCTGTGCAGCGTCCCTGCGCGGAGGCCACCCCACCGGACACCTACCTGGAGCCGGTGTCGGACGGGGTGTACTTCATCAAGTGGAACCACCCGGAGCACGGGGTGGGGTGCCTCAGCGTCCGGGACGAGGATCCCGGGCGGAACATGCTCGAACCCGTCAACGACTGCTCCGCCAGCAAATCGTCGCGGCTGTTCCGGTTCGAGTCGACCGGATCGGCGCCGACCTCGTACCAGATCCGGCCGGCCGACAGCGACCTGTGCGTCGGCCTGCGCGACGACGACACCGAGGCCTCGGCCGAGGCGCTGGCCGAGCCGTGCACCAACGGCGCGGACCAGGTGTTCCTGGTCGACACACTGCCGGGCCGCTGAGTCGAGGGCCGCTCAGCGGGCCGGGGGCACCCGGTCCCAGCCGACCGGCAGCGGCGGCGCGGACCAGGCCGGGTCGGGCTGCCATGTCGCCCACGCCGGGTCCCACCACCGCTCACCGGCGTCGAGCAGCGCGGCGATCCGGTCGCCCTCCGCCTGGATCGCATCACCCATGCCCGGGTAGCGCCCCTCCACGAGGCGCTGGGCGAACAACTCCACGTCCTTCCAGACGTACCGGTCGGCGTCCGCACCCCACCACAGGTCCAGCTCGTGGTCCAAAGTGTCCACCCCGATCGGGGTACGCCGCACCGGGTCCTGAAGGTTGAAGTACCAGCCGGCGAAGTCGCGACCCGGCCCCGTCCAGAACACGTCGATCGAGTGCGCCTCGCCGGGGCGTTGCAGCATCAACTTGCCGTGGCCCGACCAGGAGCGGTGCCCGGCGGTCTCCCACGGGTGCCTTCCGCACGGGAAGGCACCGGCCGTCGGGAAGCCGAACTCGGCACCCGGCGGGAGGTAGAGCGCGAGCAGGTCGGGCGAGTCCTCGACGCAGATCGTCGGGCAGGCGAACCACACCTCGCCGCGCAGCACCTCACGCCGCACCACGGTGTCGCCGGGCGCGAACCGGTCCGCCACCACTGTCACCTCCGCACTCTCCGCACCGAGGGCTCAGGCCGGAGCAGCCCTGGGGCAGCTCCGGCCGGTCACGAGTCAGACAGGCTCGATCGTGAGGTCGGTGACCTGGTCGTCCTTGATATCAAACACGAGGGCGAAGGACAGAGGTCCGCCGGGGAAGTCACCGTCCCCGGAGGCGACCAGCCGGTCGTCCGCGAACGAGGTCGGCGTGAGCACGACCTTCGGGTCGATCAGGTGCCCCTGGATCCACTCGCGGATCTCGGCAGCGCCGACCCAGGTCTTCCCGTCATCGCGTACGGTGGCCCCGTCGCCGAAGACCGCGGCCAGCGCGTTCGCGTCGTGCGCGTTCGTGGCCGTGATGAAGGTGTCGACGGCCGTGGGCAGAGTGATGTCGCTCATTGCTGTTCTCCAGTTTCTCGATTGCCAGGACGCGGACGCGTACTGGTCTAGGCCTGCGTCAGAAGTCCGCTCCGCGGGAGAGCTTCTCGTTGGCGCGCAGCTCCGCGAGTGCGTTCTCGTGCATCGCGACGACGACGTCGTAGCCGGCGTTGCCGAGCACGATTCGCTTCGGCGGAACGGGTGCGTTCATCGCGCTGATCACGGCCCGCACTCCGCGGACGGGATCACCTGCCTGCTTGCCGTCGTGGTCCACGAACGCCGCCTTGACGCTCTCGACCATCGGCACGTAGGCGTCGACCACCTCGTTGACGTCCTCGTTCTGGAAGTAGGCGAAGGCCTTGGTGCGGAATGCTCCCGGCTCCACGACGAGCACGCGCACACCGAACGGCTCAACTTCCTGGCGCAGTGTCTCCGACAGTCCTTCGACAGCGAACTTCGCCGCCGCGTAGTAGCCGAACCCCAGTGCGCCGACGAGGCCTGCCACCGACGACATGTTCACGATCCAGCCGTTGCCGCGTGCCCGCATACCGGGCAGGACCGCGCGCACCATCTCGACCACGGCGAACAGGTTGAGGTCGAACGTACGGCGGATCGTCTCGTCAGGGGCACCCTCGATCGAGCCGTACCAGCCACGACCCGCGCTGTTGACGAGCACATCGATCCCGCCGAACCGTTCCTCGGCCGCCTTGACCGCCGTACGCACCTGGTCGGCATCGGTGACGTCGAGCTGGAGCACCAGCACCCGGTCGCCGTGCGATTCAGCCCACTCTCGCAGTTCGGCGGGCCGACGCGAGGTCACCACCACCTGATCGCCCTGCTCCAGGGCAGCCTCCGCGTAGACCAGACCGAACCCTCCGGGCGTCCCACCCGTGATGAACCACGTTCTCATGGACTTCTCCTCTCGCTATAGCAGCCAATGTAGCGCTATATGAGCTACCATATCAACATGCAGAACGCACGGGATCGACTCCTGCTCGCCGCGGCGGAGTTGTTGCAGGCCGGCGGCACGGTGTCCACGCGGGCGGTGTGCGAACGCGCCGGAGTGCAGGCCCCCACGCTGTACCACCACTTCGGCAGCAAGCAGGGCCTGATCGACGCCGTGGTCAACCACGGCTTCACCCAGTACACAGCGGTCGAGAGCTCTGGAGACCCGCTGAACGACCTGCGCGAGGGCTGGGACAGACACGTGCGGTTCGGGCTGGAGCACCCGTCGTTCTACGGGCTGCTCTACGGCCGCGTCGAGCCGGGGAAGCCCTGCGCGGTCACCGCTCCCGCGCACGCCGCGTTACGCGAGCGGTTCACCGGCGCCGCCGCCCAGGGCCTGCTCACGGTGCCCGCGGACGACGCCGCCGAACAGGTGCTCGCCGCCAACGTCGGCATCACGCTCACCCTGATCAGCCAGCCGGAGCCGGATTTCGGGCTGTCCGTGCGCGTCCGGGAGGCCGCGCTGGCCGGAGTCCTGCACACGCCCTCCACCGACGCCCCCGCGACCCGCGCGAGCGCCGCGCTGACGTTGCGTGCGCTGGTCGGCAACGACCCGGGCGACCTCACCCCTGGCGAACAGGCGCTGCTCGGCGAACTGCTGGAACGCCTCGCCCGGTAGTGGCTGTGGCGAAGTCGGTCATAGCCACTGGTTGATCGCGGCGAGGCGCACGGAAGCCCTGACACTCATGGATGTCAGGGCTTCTCGGTGATCAGCGTGCGGGGTTGATCGACTCGGTTTCGCCGACGGTGGGGTATCCCCGGGCTCGGATACCGCGATGTCGCCGACCTGGTGTGGATCATGGCGGGTGGTTGGTCGTACCAAAGCGGAGGGGGCCGTCAGCGGCCCCCTCCGTTGCGGTTTGGCGCCCGCCACGTTTGCGGGCTGTCGCCCTCAGGCGTCGACGGCCGCCATCACGTCGTCGCTGACGTCGAAGTTCGCGTAGACGTTCTGCACGTCGTCGCAGTCTTCGAGCACGTCGATCAGCTTGAAGACCTTGCGCGCGCCCTCCTCGTCCAGCGGAATGTTCATGCTGGGGATGAGGGAGGACTCGGCCGACTCGTACTCGATGCCGGCGTCCTGCAGGGCGGTGCGGACCGCGATCAGGTCGGTCGGCTCGGACACCACCTCGTACGCCTCACCGAGGTCGTTGACCTCCTCGGCGCCGGCGTCGAGGACGGCCATCATCACGTCGTCCTCGCTGGTGCCCTCCTTGGGCACGATCACCACGCCCTTGCGGGAGAACATGTACGACACCGAGCCGGCGTCGGCCAGCGAGCCGCCGTTGCGGGTCAGCGCGGTGCGCACCTCGGTGGCCGCCCGGTTGCGGTTGTCGGTGAGGCACTCGATCAGCATCGCGACGCCGTTCGGGCCGTACCCCTCGTACATGATCGTCTGCCAGTCCGCGCCGCCGGCCTCCAGGCCGGAGCCGCGCTTGACGGCGCGGTCGATGTTGTCGTTCGGCACCGAGCTCTTCTTCGCCTTCTGGATCGCGTCGAAGAGAGTCGGGTTACCAGAGGGGTCGCCGCCACCCGTGCGCGCGGCCACCTCGACGTTCTTGATCAGCTTGGCGAACATCTTGCCGCGCTTGGCGTCGATGACGGCCTTCTTGTGCTTGGTCGTCGCCCACTTTGAGTGGCCGGACATCTTCTACCTCCGTCTGTCATTCCACGCCTGCATCGACTGCCGCACCGACGACGCGCCGCATCGGGCGGTCCGGCGGCCGGTCGGCTCCGCGGGAATGCCGCGCCGGGCGACGGCCCTGCCGAACCGCGGCAATCTTACCGAGGTCACACCCGGGCGTGTCACATCCGGCACCCGCCGGGGTGCCGCCGGTGACCCTCTGGACAACCAGCCGGGGCCGCAGAACATGCCCCGCCGGTCCGAGGGCGACCCGCCCGACCGCTCAGGCGGCCCGCACCAAATCCACGAAGTACGCGTGCACCCGCAGGTCACCTGTCAACTCCGGATGGAACGAGGTGGCCAACAGGTTGCCCTGCCGGACCGCCACGATCCGGTCGGCGGCCGGTCCACCGGTCACCGTGCCGATCACCTCGACACCGGCACCGACCCGCTCGACCCAGGGCGCCCGGATGAAGACCGCGTGGAACGGCTCCCCCGGCACCCCGGTGATCTCCACCGGGGCCTCGAACGAGTCGACCTGCCGACCGAACGCGTTGCGCCGCACTGTCATGTCGATGCCGGCGAAGCCCCGCTGGTCGGGTCGGCCGTCCAGCACCGCCGCGGCCAGCATGATCATGCCGGCGCAGGAACCGTAGACCGGCATGCCGTCGGCGATCCGCTTGTCGATCGGCTCGCGCATCTCGAAGATGTCGGTGAGCTTGCTGATGGTGGTGGACTCGCCCCCGGGAACCACCAGGCCGTCGACCGCGTCCAGCTCCGCCGGACGGCGCACCGGGCGGGCGTCCGCGCCCGCCGCGGCCAGCGCCGCGACGTGCTCGCGGACGTCCCCCTGGAGAGCGAGAACACCGATCACGGGTACGGTCATCCGCCGGTCACCAGCCCCGCTCGGCCAGGCGGTGCGGCTGCGGGATCTCGTCGACGTTGATGCCGACCATGGCCTCGCCGAGACCACGGGAGACCTTCGCCAGCACGTCCGGGTCGTCGTGGAAGGTGGTGGCCTTGACGATCGCGGCGGCCCGCTGGGCCGGGTTGCCGGCCTTGAAGATGCCCGAGCCGACGAACACACCCTCCGCACCGAGCTGCATCATCATCGCGGCGTCGGCCGGAGTGGCGATCCCACCGGCGGTGAACAGCACCACCGGCAGCTTGCCGCTCTCGGCGACCTCCTTGACCAGCTCGTACGGGGCCTGCAGCTCCTTGGCCGCGACGTACAGCTCGTCGGCCGGCAGCGAGGACAGCCGACGGATCTCCTGGCGGATCTTCCGCATGTGGGTGGTGGCGTTGGAGACGTCGCCGGTGCCGGCCTCGCCCTTGGAGCGGATCATGGCCGCGCCCTCGGTGATCCGGCGCAGCGCCTCGCCCAGGTTGGTCGCGCCACAGACGAAGGGCACCGTGAAGGCCCACTTGTCGATGTGGTTCGCGTAGTCGGCCGGGGTCAGCACCTCGGACTCGTCGACGTAGTCCACGCCGAGCGACTGGAGGATCTGCGCCTCCACGAAGTGGCCGATGCGGGCCTTGGCCATCACCGGGATGGAGACCGCCTCGATGATCCCGTCGATCATGTCGGGGTCACTCATCCGGGACACCCCGCCCTGCGCGCGGATGTCGGCGGGCACCCGCTCCAGTGCCATCACCGCGACGGCGCCGGCGTCCTCAGCGATCTTGGCCTGCTCGGCGTTGACCACATCCATGATCACGCCGCCCTTCAGCATCTCGGCCATGCCACGCTTCACGCGGGCCGAGCCGACGACGGGGGCGGTACCGGTGTTCGAGGCGGTGTTTTCGGGCACGGGTCATCGCTCCTTGGACGGACTCTGGGGGTGGCAGCAAAAATGCTACGTGCGGTGCAACGCCGCACCGACAGCCAATCAGACCCCCGGTGGCCTGCCCTGTGGCCCTGATCACCGGCCGTGCGCGACCTCCCGGTCAGGTGGCGGGGACGTCCGCGGGCACTGTCAGGGTCGGGTCGTCGATGTCGAAGTAGCGCGGCCACTCCCGGCCCCGCCCCATCCGCAACAACCGCACCAGTGGCCGGCTGCGCGCCGAGCGGGCGTCCCGGACCAGATCCGTGTGCACCTGCCGGGACAGCGCCAGGCGGCGACTGGCCGCGATGACCGCCCCGCAGTCCGGATCGTCCGGATCCAACTGGACGGCACGCAACTGCCGGGTCAGGTCGTTCTCCGCCGCCTCACGCTCGTCCGGGCCGGCGTCCAGGGCGATCCGGGCCGCCGCGTACAGCTCGACGCCGAAACGCCGCTCAGCCAGCACCGCGGCCGCGGCCGCCCGGCGCAGCAGGTGGGCGTCGAGGGCCCGGGCCGCCAGCTCCGCGCGGCCCTGCAACCTGTCGACCCGACCGGCCGTCCAGATGAGGTACGCCGCGACCAGCCCCACGACCACGCTCGCGGCCACCACCCACCACATGTGCGGCATCGTAGTGCTGCTCCGTTTCAGCTCCGATTGGGTGCGGTCAGGCCTGTCGACCGGTTACCGCGACACCGTCAGTCCCAGCGGTCAGCCCAGCCCCACCCATTCCTGGTCGATCACCCGGCCGTCGGTTGCTTCGATCGCCGCTGCGTATACCTCCAGAACACGGCGGGCAACCACCGGCCAGTCGAAATTCGCCACGACCTGATCCCCGCAGGCGGTCAACGTCGTCCGCGCGGAGGGGTCGTCCAACAGCTCGGTCAGCGCGTCGCGCAGCCCCACCGGGTCGCCGGTGGGAAAGAGCCGACCGGCGCGCCCACCGTCGAGCACCCGCCGGAACGCGTCGAGGTCGCTGGCGACAACTGTCGTACCCGCGGCCAGTGCCTCGGTGAGGATCATGCCGAACGACTCGCCACCGGTGTTGGGCGCCACGTAGAGGTGGACGCTCCGCAGCATGCGCGCCTTGTCCGGTTCGGTGACCAGGCCGAGGAACGTGACGCGCTCACGCAGATCGGCCGGGAACTGGTCGTACAGGTCGTCGGGGTCGCCGGGGCCGGCGACGAGCAACCGCAACCCGGGCCGGGTGGCGGCCAGCGCCACGAACGCGTCACGCAGCACCGGGAAGCCCTTGCGCGCCTCGGTGAACCGGCCCAGGAACCCCAGCGTGCCGCCCGTGCCCGGGCCGCACTCCCCCGGCCAGCCCGGCAACGGCTCGGCGTCGGCGAACTTGGCCACCGCCACCCCGTTGGGGATCTCCACGGCGCCGCCGTCCATGTGCTCCACCTGCACCTTGCGGGCCAACGCGCTGACCGCGATCCGGGCGGTGATCCGTTCCAACACGATCTGGAGGACACCCTGCGCCGCCGCCAACACCCGGGAACGGGTCATCGCGGTGTGGAACGTGGCCACCACAGGGCCCCGCGCGGACAGCACGGCCAGCAGCGACAGGCTCAGGGTGAGCGGCTCGTGCACGTGCAGCACGTCGAAGTCGCCGTTGGTGATCCAGCGCCGGACCCGGGCGGTCGAGACCGGGCCGAACGCGATCCGGGCCACCGAACCGTTGTACGGCAGCGGCACGGCACGGCCGGCGGACACCACGTACGGCGGCAGCGGCGAATCCTCGTCGGCCGGGGCGAGCACGCTGACCTCGTGACCGAGGGCGATCAACGCCTCGGCGAGGTCCATCACGTGGTTCTGCACACCGCCGGGGACGTCGAAGGAGTACGGGCACACGATGCCGATCCGCATGCGTCAGCGCCCCCTGTCCGTGGTCGTGGGACACCATCCCACCGTGCCCACCTCCACCCCCTACGCCGGACCGGAGGCTGACGAGGGCGGCGCCGCGCCGTCCCCCGCCGTCCGCTGGTCCAGCCACATCCGCTGCAACATGTGCCAGTCTTCCGGATGCCGGGCGATACCCGCCGCCAGACGGTCGGCGATCAGCTGGGTCAGCGACCGGACCCGCGCGTCCAGAGGCCCCACCTCGGGCCCCGGCACCGGCAGTGGGCCGGCGAGCGAAGCGCAGGCCGCGTCGGGTTCGTACCACATCGAGGCCACGTAGAGCGGCGCTCCGGTGTGCAGGGCGAGCAGCGCGGGCCCGGCGGGCATCCGGGTCTTCCCGCCGAAGAAGTCCACCTCCACACCACGGGCGGACAGGTCCCGGTCGGCCAGCAGCGGCACCACCGCACCGGCGCGTAACCGGTCCAGCAGCACGTCGAACGCCGGACGCGGCCCGCCGTGGGTCGGCAGGATCTCCATCCCCAGGCTCTCCCGGAAGGCGATGAAGCGCTTGTAGACGCCCTCCGGCTTGAGTCGCTCCATGACCGTGGTGATCGGCCAACCGGTGGCCGCCACCCAGGCGCCCGCGGCGTCCCAGTTGCCGGCGTGCGGCAACGCCACCACGGCGCCCCGGCCCGCGGCCACGTCGGCGGCGAGCAGCTCGGCACCGTCGAGCCGGAAGCCGGAGAGGATCTGCGTCCGGCTCAACGACGGCAGCCGGAACGCCTCCATCCAGTACCGGGCGTAGGAGCGCAGCCCTCGCTTGACGAGATCGTCCAGCTCGGCGTCGGGCAGCTCCGGGCCGACCACCCGGCGCAGGTTCGCGCGCAGTCGGTCCGTACCCCCGCCGCCGCGTCGGTGGGCGCGGTCCGCGCCCGCCCGGAACGCCGTGGCGACCAGCGGCCGGGGTAGCGCACGGACCACCCGCCAGCCGGCGACGTAGCCCAGCTCGGTGAGGTTCACGCGGCCCGGCCGCCGGTCGTCCGGCGCCGCGTCACCGCGCCGCTCACGCCTGGCCGTCCGGCTGGAGCTGCTGGGCCTGGCGGTAGACGTGCGCCATCCGCTGCCCCACCGTGAAGATCGACACGGCGGCGAGCAGCCAGAGCGCGATCTCCAGCGCCGGATCGACACCGACGCCGGTGAGGATTCCGCCGACGCCAACGATCAGCAGCCGCTCGGTGCGCTCGGCGATGCCCACGTTGCAGGTCATGCCGAGACCCTCGGCGCGGGCCTTGACGTAGGAGACCAGGCTCCCGGCGGCCAGGCAGACCAGCGCGGCGGCCACCCCGGAGTAGTTGTCCTGGGTGGCCAGCCAGTACGCGACCGCGCCGAAGACGGCGCTGTCGGCGACCCGGTCCATGCTCGAATCGAGGAACGCGCCGAACCTGGTGGAGCCACCGCTCATCCGGGCCATCGTCCCGTCGAGCAGGTCGGTGAGCGCGAACAGGGTGACGATCAACGCGCCCGCGACCAGATGGCCGCGGGCACCGAAGCCGAGCGCGCCGACGAGCACACCAACGGTGCCCGCGACGGTGACGGCATTGGGGGTGACGCCCGCGCGCAGGAGGGCACGGGCAATCGGCTCGACGACGCGGGTCATCCCCGCGCGGGCCGACACTTGGAAGATCTTCGCCATGGCGGTCCCCACGATAACGGTCCGCCCAGCTCCGCCGATACGGCCGGTCCCGCCGACGCGCCTGCGAGAGGCTTGTGCCTACCCGGCAACGGGTGTGAGATCGAGCCAGGGGGTGAGCCAGCTCACCCATCCACCCGTCCCGTTCCCGCTGTGCAGCAGACCACCGGAGGATATCGCCGCGCTCTCGCCCCGGGCCGCTTCCACCTCGCGCGGCGGTCGCCACCCACCACCGGCTGAGGGAGGTGCGCCCGATGGCGCAGAAAAACCAGGAGAAGGGCTCTACCGGCGGCACGCCGGTCATGACCGAGCCCGAGCGGGTCCGCAACGTGGTGCTCGTCGGGCACTCCGGAGCGGGCAAGACGACACTTGTCGAGGCCCTGCTCGCGGCGACGGGCACGATCGGCCGGGCCGGCTCCGTGGTCGACGGCACCACGGTCGGCGACCACGACCCCGCGGCCGTGCGCCAACAACGCTCGGTCAGCCTGTCCTGCGCACCCCTGCTGCACGACGGCATCAAGGTCAACCTCCTGGACACCCCCGGCTACGCCGACTTCGTGGGCGAGCTGCGGGCCGGGCTACGGGCCGCCGACGCCGCGCTCTTCGTCGTCTCGGCGGCGGGCGGCATGGACGCCGCCACCGTCGCCCTGTGGGAGGAGTGCGCCGCCGTCGACATGCCCCGCGCGGTCGCGGTGGCCCGACTGGACCAGCCCCGCGCCGACGTCGACGAGACCGTCGCGCTCTGCCAGCGCCTCTTCGGCGACAACGTGATGCCGCTCTACCTGCCGATGCTCGGCGACGACGGCGTGTCCACCGAGGGTCTGCTCGGCCTGATCACCCGTCGGGTCTTCGACTACAGCGCCGGGTTGCCCGCCGACGTCCGCGATCCCGACCCGGAGCACCAGCGGGCCATCGACGAGTCCCGCGACGAGCTGATCGAGGGGATCATCGCCGAGAGCGAGGACGAGACCCTGATGGACCGCTACCTCGACGGCGAGGACATCAGCGACGAGGTGCTCATCGACGACCTGGAGAAGGCCGTCGCCCGGGGTCACTTCTACCCGGTGGTGCCGGTCTGCGCGCAGACCGGCGTCGGGCTGGACGTGCTGCTGGAGGTGTTGACCGCCGCGTTCCCGTCGCCGCTGGAGCACGAGCTGCCGGCGGTGACCGGCGTGGACGGCTCGCCCCGGCTGCCGTTGACCTGCGACCCGGCCGGGCCGCTCGTGGCCGAGGTCGTCAAGACCACCGTCGACCGCCACGTCGGCCGGGTCTCGCTGGTCCGGGTCTTCTCCGGCACCCTGCGCCCCGACCAGACGGTGCACGTCTCCGGTCACGGCATGGCCGAACGCGGGCACCCCGACCACGACGCCGACGAGCGGGTCGGGCACATCTACACCCCGCTGGGCGCGACCCTCCGCGAGGTGCCGCTCTGTGTGGCCGGCGACCTCTGCGCGATCACCAAGTCGGGCAGCGCGGAGACCGGCGACACCATCTCGGCCAAGACCGACCCGCTGCTGATCGCCCCCTGGGAGATGCCGGAACCGCTGCTGCCGGTGGCGATCGTCGCCCACAGCCGCGCCGACGAGGACGCCCTGGCCCGTAACCTCGCCCGCCTCGTCGCGGGCGACCCCACGCTGCGCCTGGAACGCAACCCGGAGACCCACCAGCTGGTCCTCTGGTGCATGGGCGAGGCGCACGCCGACGTGGTGCTCGACCGGCTGCGCTCCGGCGGCGTCGAACTGGACACCGAGCCGGTCAAGGTGTCGCTGCGCGAGACCCTGACGGTGCCGGCGAAGGGGCACGGTCGGCACGTCAAGCAGTCCGGTGGCCACGGCCAGTACGCGGTCTGCGACATCGAGGTCGAACCCCTGCCCCCGGGCAGCGGTTTCGAGTTCGTCGACCGGGTCGTCGGCGGCGCGGTGCCGCACAACTACATCCCCTCGGTGGAGAAGGGCGTCCGCGCCCAGCTCGAACGTGGCCTGGTCGCCGGGCACCCGGTGGTGGACCTGCGGGTGACCCTGGTCGACGGCAAGGCGCACAGCGTCGACTCCTCCGACGCGGCCTTCCAGACCGCCGGCGCGCTGGCCCTGCGCGACGCCGCCGACCGTGGCCAGCCGGCACTGCTGGAGCCGATCGACGAGGTCACCATCCGGGTGCCCGACGGTTCGGTGGGCACGGTGATGGGCGACCTGTCCGGCCGACGGGGCCGTGTGCTCGGCACCGAGCCCGACCCCGACACCGACGGCCGCACGATCGTGCGCGCCGAGGTGCCGGCCACCGAGTTGCTGCGGTACGCCGTCGAGCTGCGCTCGATGACGGCCGGCACCGGCACCTTCCGCCGTCACTTCGTCCGCCACGACCCGATGCCAGCCCACCTGGCCGACCAGATCCGTAAAGAACACATCACCTGACCCAACCCGCCCGCCCGGCTCGCGCCTGCCCGGCTCGCGCCTGCCCGCCCGGCTCGTCTCGCATGATCGACAAGGTCACCGGGGCGGGAGGCGGGCGGGGCCGGGCGGATGGGTCCGCCATGGTCGCGTCCTGTAGAGCTGCCCCAGATGTGGGGCGCAGCTACCTCCCGCTGCGTGCCGACCAAGGCGCCGCCGCCAACGCGCCCTCAGCGCGGCGACAACGCACCCTCAGCGCGGGCGACAACGCACCCTCAGCGCGCGGCGACAACCCACACTCAGCGCGCGGCGACAACCCACCCTCAGCGCGGCGACAACGCACCCTCAGCGCGGCGACAACGCACCCGACGCCCGAGTGCGCAGCGGCCGCCCCAGAAATGGGGCAGCTCTACAGGGGTCGGCACCGACATCGGTCTACAGGGGCCGGCACCGACATCGGGGGTGGCACGAACCCCGACCCGCGACGCCATCCGCGCCTCGGGTTCGGAACGTGGGCAGGCCTGACCCGCCGGGAGCGTGGCCCCGCCCCGCGGGACGGACCCGACCGGGTCAGAAACGCTGCGTCAGGGGTGCACGGTGGGGTGGGTGGGCGGGGGCCAGTGGGGGCGGTCGGCGTCGCGTAGCGCCGCCGTGCGCAGCGCCGCCAACTGGCGCTCGACCTCGACGAACTGGTCCGGCGGCAGCGGGCCCCGGTGCAGGGCGGCGGCGTTCTCCTCGACCTGGGCGACCGTACGGCAGCCGGGGATCGGGATGGTGCGGCCGCTGCGGGCCCAGATCCAGCCCAACGCGCCCTGGGCGAGGGTGCGCCCGTCGGCGGTGAGCGCCGCACGAACCGCACCCACCCGACGGAGCCACTCCGGCGCGGGCCGGCCACCGCGGAACCACTCCAACCAACCGGGGGTCAACCCGCGTACGTCGTCGTGGGGCAGGATCGACCCGGCCGAGTACTTGCCGGTGAGCAGCCCCATGCCCAGTGGACCCCGGTTGACGCTGGCCAGGTCGTACTTGTCGCAGACGGCGAGCAGCTCCGGGGCGTCCCGCAGAACGGACAGGGTGTGCTGCACAGCGGTGGCCCCGGCGGCGGCGTGCCCGAACGCGGTGGCCCGGTCGGGACGGTCGGTGCTCCATCCGTACGCGCGGATCAGGCCCTCGGCGACCAGGTCCTCACAGCCGCCGATCAGCGCCTGCGCGCGCGGCACCGACAGGTCGGCGAGGTGCAGCTGGTAGAGGTCGATCCGATCGGTGCCGAGCCGGCGCAGCGAGTCGGTCACGGCGGTGCGCAGGTACGCGGGCGACGCGTCCTCACCGGTGGCCTGTCGGCTCGCCTCGTCGAAGGTGTAACCCCACTTGGTGGCGATCACGGCCTCGTCCCGGCGGCCGGCGAGCGCCCGGCCGAGCACCCGCTCACTGTGCCCGGCGCCGTACGTGTCGGCGGTGTCGAAGAGAGTGACACCCAGGTCGAGGGCGCGACGGACCGTCCGCACCGACTCGTCGTCGTCGACGGCGCCCCAGCCCAGCGGTTGGGTGCCCTCAGCCCACGGGCCACCGATCGCCCAGCACCCCATACCGAGGGCGCTGACCTCGATACCGCTGCGTCCCAACGTCCGTGTCGTGACTGCCATCGGCCGATCGTGCCACCTCCACGGGTCGGGGCGTAGCAGATCCGGCGGCCGGAATCGTGGGTGCGAGCCGACCGACCGTTGCGGCATGATCACCCGCATGCGGAGGCTGGGTGTGGACATCGGCGGCGTGATCATCGAGCCGGCCGACGGGGACGCCGACACCTCCTTCTTCGGCGCGCACTACCTGCGTACACCTGTGGTCCACGGGGCGTTCGACGCGCTCGCGGCGCTCGGCCCGGCGTTCGACGAGGTGCACCTGGTGTCCAAGTGCGGGGAGGCCACCGAGCGCCGCACCCGGGAGTGGCTGGCCCACCACGACTTCGCGGCGCGCACCGGGATCCCGGTCGAGCGGCTGCACTTCTGCCGTACCCGTCCAGACAAGGCGCCGATCGCCGAGCGCCTCGGGCTGACCCACTTCGTGGACGACAAGCTGGAGGTGCTCGGCTACCTGACGTCGGTGCCGCACCGCTTCCTGTTCCGGCCCCGCCCGGCGGAGGTCGCCGCTCGCGCGGCGCTGCTGCCGCTCGTACACCGGGTGGAGAGCTGGCCGGAGCTGACCTCGCTGCTGCGCGCCGACTAGCCCGACCGGCGCCGGCCTGGCGTGGCGCCGACGGTCAGGACGGCCAGGCGCGGGCGAGCAGGTCGCGGGTGTCGTGCAGCAGTTGCGGCAGGACCTTGGTGCGGCCGATCACCGGCATGAAGTTCGCGTCGCCGCCCCAGCGGGGCACCACGTGCTGGTGCAGGTGCGCGGCGATGCCCGCGCCGGCCACCCCGCCCTGGTTCATGCCCAGGTTGAAGCCGTGCGCGTTGCTCACCTTGCGGATGACCCGCATGGCGGTCTGGGTGTACGACGCCAGCTCGGTGGTCTCCGGCACGTCCAGGTCGGTGTAGTCGGCGACGTGCCGGTAGGGGCAGACCAGCAGGTGCCCTGGGTTGTACGGATAGAGGTTGAGCACCACGAAGACGTGCTCGCCACGGGCCACCACCAGGCTCTCCTCCGGCGGCAACCGGGGGGCCCGGCAGAACGGACAACCGGTCGGCTTCTCGTAGCCCTCGGCCGGGCGGTCCTCGCCGGAGATGTAGGTCATCCGGTGCGGCGTCCAGAGCCGCTCCAGGCCGTCCGCCATGCCGCCGATGTCCGTGTGCCGTTCCGCCCCTGTCACGAGTCGATCCTACGGAGCCCCGCAGGCGTGCCGCGACACCTGCACGACGGGAAAACGTCACCCTGCAAGTTCTTGACGGATCAACAGCAAAACATGAAGATTCCATGCATCCAGAAACTTCCATGCATTGATGGAGGGTTACATGATTCGACGGCTCGGCCGGCTCCTCGCGGCACTCGCCCTGACCGCCGCCACCACAGTGGCCGGCGTCACCCTCACCACCGGCGCCGCCCAGGCGGACGGCTGCTACACCTGGGGTCGCACCCTGTCCCAGGGGGCGTCCGGTGAGGACGTCCGGCAACTCCAGATCCGCGTCGCCGGCTACCCCGGTTACGGCGCGGTGCTCGGCCTCGACGGCGCGTTCGGCCCGGCCACCCGGTCGGCGGTGATCCGCTTCCAGCAGGCGTACGGACTGCCCGCGGACGGAATCGCCGGCCCGCAGACCTTCAACCGGCTCTACGCCCTCCAGGACGACGACTGCACACCGGCCAACTTCAGCTACCCCGAGCTGAACAAGTGCAACAGCGACTGGTCCGGCGGTGCGGTCTCGGCGAGCACCGCCCGCGCCAACGCGCTCGTCTCGATGTGGAAGCTCCAGGCCATGCGGCACGCCCTCGGTGACGTGTCGATCTCGATCAGCAGCAGCTTCCGCAGCTACGCCTGCAACAGCGCGGTCGGCGGCGCGTCGAACAGTCGACACCTCTACGGCGACGGGGTCGACCTGGTCGGGTCGCCGTCGTTCTGTCGGCTGGCCCAGCAGGCCCGCTACCACGGCTTCGGGCAGATCCTCGGCCCCGGCTACCCGGACCACAACGACCACACCCACGTCGCGGCCGTCGGCGGCTGGTCAGCCCCAAGCTGCGGCATCTGACGACGGTGCGTGCCCGGCCGGTCGGCCGGGCACGCACCGGGGCGTCATTCTGCGGCGGCCGAGGGGCCGATGTTGGTGCGGGAGCTGACCACGTCCAGGACGTGAGTCACCGCCTCGGCGACCGGCACACCGTTGCGCTGGGAGCCGTCGCGGTAGCGGAAGGAGACCGTCCCGGCCGCCACGTCGTCGTCACCGGCGATCACCATGAACGGAATCTTCTGCTGCTGCGCCGTACGGATCTTCTTCTGCATCCGGTCGTCACCCGCGTCCACCTGGGCGCGGATCCCCTCGGCACGCAGCGCCGCGACGAAGCCGTGCAGGTAGTCGGTGTGGTCCTCACGGATCGGGATGCCCACCACCTGCACCGGCGCCAGCCAGGCCGGGAACGCCCCCGCGTAGTGCTCGGTGAGCACCCCGAAGAACCGCTCGATCGACCCGAACAACGCCCGGTGGATCATGACGGGCCGCTGGCGGCTGCCGTCGGCGGCCTGGTACTCCAACCCGAAGCGCTCCGGCTGGTTGAAGTCGACCTGGATGGTGGACATCTGCCAGGTCCGGCCGATCGCGTCCCGCGCCTGCACGGAGATCTTCGGCCCGTAGAACGCCGCGCCGCCCGGGTCGGGCACCAGGTCCAGGCCGGAGGTCGCGGCGGCGGTCCGCAGCGCCTCGGTGGCCTCCTCCCAGTCCTCGTCCGCGCCGATGAACTTGGGCGAGTCGTCCCGGGTCGACAGCTCCAGGTAGAAGTCGTCCAGCCCGTAGTCACGCAGCAGGTCCAGCACGAAGCTGAGCAGCGTGGACAGCTCACCGGCCATCTGCTCGCGGGTGCAGTAGATGTGCGAGTCGTCCTGGGTCAGGCCCCGGACCCGGGTCAGGCCGTGCACGACACCGGACTTCTCGTACCGGTAGACGGTGCCGAACTCGAACATCCGCAGCGGCAGCTCCCGGTACGACCGCCCGCGCCCCCTGAAGATCAGGTTGTGCATCGGGCAGTTCATCGCCTTGAGGTAGTAGTCCGCGCCCTCCAGCTGCATGGGCGGGAACATGGTGTCCGCGTAGTACGGCAGGTGACCGGAGGTCTGGAACAGCTGCGCCTTGGTGATGTGCGGAGTGTTGACGAACTCGTACCCCGCCTGCTCGTGCCGCTGCCGCGAGTAGTGCTCCATCTCCCGGCGGATGATGCCGCCCTTCGGGTGGAAGACCGCCAGGCCGGAGCCGATCTCGTCGGGGAAGCTGAACAGGTCGAGGTCCGCGCCGAGCTTGCGGTGGTCGCGCCGGGCGGCCTCCTCCAGCAACTTGAGGTACGCCTTGAGCTCGTCCCGGGTCGGCCACGCGGTGCCGTACACCCGCTGCAGTTGGGGGTTCCTCTCCGACCCGCGCCAGTAGGCGGCGGCGGAACGCATCAACTTGAACGCGCCGATCAGGCGGGTGGTCGGCAGGTGCGGGCCCCGGCACAGGTCCGACCAGCAGACCTTGTCCTCCTTGGCGTCGAGGTTGTCGTAGATGGTCAGCTCGCCGCCGCCCACCTCCATGACCTCGTCGGTGTCCAGGCCCTCGCCCTTGACCTCGATCAACTCCAGCTTGAACGGCTCGTCGGCCAGCTCGGCGCGCGCCTCGTCCAGGCTGCCGAAGCGGCGACGGCGGAACCGCTGCCCGGACTTGATGATCTCCTGCATGCGCTTCTCGAGCTTGCTGAGGTCATCGGGCTGGAACGGCTTGTCGACGTCGAAGTCGTAGTAGAAGCCGTTCTCGATGGGCGGGCCGATGCCCAGCTTGGCCTCGGGGAAGACGTCCTGCACGGCCTGGGCGAGGACGTGCGCGGTGGAGTGGCGCAGCACGTTGAGCCCGTCCGGCGAGTCAAGGCTGACCGGCTCGACGACGGTCTCCTCGGCCGGCGACCAGTCCAGGTCACGCAGCTGACCCTGCGGGTCGCGGACCACGACGATCGCCTTGGGGCCGTTCGCGGGCAGTCCGGCCGCGGCCACCGCGTCGGCCGCCGTCGTCCCGGCGGCGACGACGACGGGGTCGGCCACGGCGGGGGTACGGGGTGCGGACACGGTGACTCCTCCAAGCGGTACGAAACGGTGCCGATCCTCGGCTCCTGCCGATGCTATCGGTCCACCCTCCCGGGGTCCGGAAGGGCACCTTCCTGCCGGCCACGTTGAACCTTTCGCCCTCCGCGGCCGAACTACCAGGTGTGGCCGGAAACCGGTGCCGGCCGCACGAACACGGATGGGGGCACGAGATGGCGAGCACGCACGGCGGCGAGCGCCGACGGCGGATCGCGGCGGTGACCGCGCTGACCGCCGCCGGGCTGCTGTTCTGGCCCAGCGCGGCGTCCGCGGCGGACGTGACGACCACCCCGACCGAGGCTCGGCAGGGCGACGCCGTACGCCTCGAATTCACCGTGCCGGAGGATCGAGCCGGCACGAAGACGAACCAGATCGAGGTCCGGTTGCCGGCCGACGCGCCGATCGCCGAGGTCTACCCGATGTCGGTGGACGGGTGGGCGCCCCGGCTCAGCTCCCGCACCCTGGACAAGCCGCTGGCCGGAATCCACTCCTCCGGGGTGAGCACTGTGACCACGGCGGTGACCTGGGTCCGGGTCGGCGAGAGCGGGTCCGGGCCGGCCCGGCTGGCGCTGTCCATGGGCCCGATGCCGCAGGCGGAGCGGCTCACCTTCGAGGTCGTCCAGACGTACGCCGACGGCACCGTGGTCCGGTGGGCGGACGCGACGGGCGCGCACCGCGCCCCGGTGCTGACCCTGCTGCCGGCGGCCCCGGGCGCTGCCGGACCGGCCGCACACGGCGGCGGCCACGGCGTACCGGCCCCCGGCGCGCCGGCCGGCCCGGGCAACGGTGCCGACGACGACCCGGCCGCTCGTGCCGGCGGTGCCGGCGAGGAGTCGGGCAGCGCCGACGGGATGCTGGCCGCCGGCCTGCTCGCCGGGCTCGGTGGCGGTGCGGCGATCGGCTGGCTCGTCAGCCGGTGGCGCCGACGCGGCCCGGCCGAGCCCCTGACGCTCGCCGAGGCGACCGGGAAGGCGGACCAACCCCCGACCCTCGCCGAAGTGACCGGTCGCCGCACCGACGAACCCGCGACGCCGGCCGAACCCGCAGCCCCGACCGAAGCCGCAGCGCCGGCCGAACCCGCAGCCCCGACCGAAGGCGCGACGCCGGCCGAGCCGGTGCCCGCTTCTCGTTGATCGACTCGGGTTTCCGGAAACCGCGGCATCCCGGTCGCGAGGACGGCCCGACTTCCGGAGACCCGAGGCGATCACGCCCAGGACAGACCCTGGGCGGCCGGGCGGGCGCGGCGTCACAGCGTCAGTCGGGCATCGACGAACAGCGTGAACGACATCGTCGTACCAGCTGGCTCGCCCCTCGGGTACGCCGCAACGCGATCAACTTGCCAGGCCAAGTACGGTCTTGTCGTGGCCTCCGTGCTCCTGGTCGAAGACGATCACGTCGTACGCGGCGCGATGCTGCGGTCCCTCACCGATCGTGGGCATGCCGTGCACGCCGTGGGTACGGCGTTGGACGCGCTGCGTCGGGTCGCCGCGGAGACACCCGACCTGGTGGTACTGGACCTGGGCCTGCCCGACCTGGACGGCTCGGACGCGCTGCGGATGCTGCGGGGCATCACCGACGTTCCGATCATCATCGCCACCGCCCGCGACGACGAGCAGTCCGTGGTGAAGCTGCTCCGCGCGGGCGCGGACGACTACATGGTCAAGCCGTTCACGGGGGCGCACCTGGACGCGCGGATCACCACAGTGCTGCGCCGGGCCGGGCGGGCCAGCCGGACGGTGCAGCCGGCGGTGCACAGCGTCGGTGGGCTCCGGGTGGACGTGGGCGAGCGCAGTGCCCTGCTCGACGGGGAGCCACTGGCGCTGACCCGTAAGGAATTCGACCTGCTGGCGTATCTCGCCGCGCGACCTGGGCGGGTAGTGTCCCGCCGGGAACTCTTGGAGGAGGTATGGCGGCAGCCATCGGTCGGCGAGGACCAGACAATCGACGTGCACCTGTACTGGCTTCGCAGAAAGATGGGCGAGTCCGCGGCGAAGCCGCGCTACCTGCGCACCGTGCGGGGGGTCGGATTCCGGTTGGTGGCACCGGACTGAGGACGGCGCTGGCCCTGCTCACGGCCGGCATGTGCAGTCTCGTCGCGCTCGCCTTCCTGATCCCGCTCGGGCTCAGCCTGCGCGAGCAGAGCCGGGACGAGGCGATCGCCGACGCGGCCCGGCGCAGTGCGCTGGTGACCGGCGCGCTGGCGGTGAGCACGGACCCGGCGGCCGTCGAGCGTGCCGTGGTGGCCAGCGCCGAGGGGTCCGACTTCCCGCCGGTGGTGCACGGGTTGGGGTTGGACGAGTCCGCTGGTCGGGCCGGCGGCAGCGACCTGGACCAGGCGCGAGCCGACCGACGGTCGTCGGTCGTCGACGTCGACGGTGGTGTGGTGCGACTCGACCCGGTGGTCCTCGGTGACCGGACGGCGGTGGTCGAGGTGTTCCTCCCGGACTCGTCGTTGGGCGAGGGCGGCGGCACCTGGATGCTGCTGTTCGCGGTCGGCGCGGCGATGGCCGGGGCAGCGGTGCTGGTGGTCGACCGGGTCGCCGCCCGCGCGGTGGACTCGACCCGGGGTCTGGTCAAGGCCGCGCTGTCCATCGGCGACGGCGACCTGGGGGTACGGGTCGAGCCGACCGGTCCCCGTGAACTGGCCGAGGCCGGGTACGCCTTCAACCGGATGGCCGACCGGCTCGACGCGGCCCGCACCGACGAGCGGGAGCTGGTGGCCGATCTGTCGCATCGTCTGCGTACCCCGTTGACGGTGCTGCGGTTGGACGCGGAGGCGTTGGAGTCCGACGACACCAGCGTGGGTTCGTTCAGCCCGGCGGAGTTGGACCGGCTCCGTGGCATCCGACGGATCCGGCAGGCGATCGTCACCCTGGAGGGTGAGATCGACGTGCTGATCAAGACCACCCGCAAGGCGGTGGCGCACGAGGCCGGGCCGGCGATGTGCGACGTCAGCGAGGTGGTCCGGGACCGGATGGTGTTCTGGGCGGCGCTGGCCGGTGACCAGAACCGGCCGCACCGGGTGAACGGCGCGCAGTTGCGCATCCCCGCCCCGGTGCCACGGGCCGAACTGGCCGCCGCGCTGGACGCGGTGATCGGCAACGTCTTCCGTTACACACCGCAGGGCACCGCGTTCGAGGTGGCCGTGTCGCGGCGGGACGGTTACGTGGCGATCCGGGTCGACGACGCCGGACCCGGCATCGCCAACCCGGACCGGGCGCTGCGCCGGGGGGCCAGCGACCAGGGTTCGACCGGGCTCGGTCTGGACATCGCGAAGCGGGTGGCGTTGCAGGCCAACGGCTCGGTGAGCATCGACCGCGCCCGGCTGGGCGGGGCCAGCGTGGTGATGCTGCTGGCCGACCCGGAGGCGACGCCCCGTCAGGTCAGTCGGTTCGGTCTGGTGGGTCGGATGGCGCGTGACGCCCGGGACACGAAGGCCACCGGCCGGCGCTGGCCGCGCCAGCGCCCGACCGACGAGTGACAGTGCCGACCCGGGTTGTGCCCCGGTGCAAGTCTTCCTTAGATCGCGGTTAACGACCGAGCCGCAACGGTTGTGGGCTGACAGGATCAGTGCAGGAACCCAACAGTTTCACCGGTCGAGCGCACCACGCACCCACGGCCGGTGAAGCCGCGCGCGCGGCGGGAGTCTCAGGTCCCCCCACACCCACGCTCCCGCCGCGCGCCCTGCTCTCCCCCTCGACCCCGGCCGCGTCGGCTCAGGCGGCGCCGGTGACGTACGCGTCGATCTCGGCGGCGATCCGCTGCTTGCCGGCGGCGTCGAGGAAGGACGCGGTCACCGCGTTGCGGGCCAGCCCGGCCACGCCCTCGCGATCGGCCCCGAGGAGGCGGGCCGCCACCGCGTACTCGTCGTTGAGGGTGGTGCCGAACATCGGCGGGTCGTCGGAGTTGATGGTGACCAGCAGCCCGGCGTCGACGAGTTGACGCAGCGGGTGCTCGTCGAGGTTGGCCACCGCCCGGGTCCGTACGTTGGACGTCGGGCAGACCTCCATCCCGATCTGCCGTTCGGCCAGGTAGGTCAGCAGCTGCGGGTCCTGGGCGGCGGAGATGCCGTGCCCGATCCGCTCGGCGCCCAGCTCGTTCAGCGCGTCCCAGATCGTCTGCGGCCCGGTGGTCTCCCCGGCGTGCGGCACCGAGCGCAGACCGGCCGCGCGGGCCTGGTCGAAGTAGGGCCGGAACTGCGGCCGGGGTACGCCGATCTCGGGGCCACCCAGCCCGAAGCTGACCAGCCCGGCGGGCCGCTCGTCCAGGGCGATGCGCAGGGTCTCCTCGGCGGCGGGCAGGCCGGCCTCGCCGGGGATGTCGAAGCACCAGCGCAGCTCCAGGCCGAAGTCGGCCAGGGCGCGCCGGCGGGCGTCCTCGATGGCCTCGCAGAACGCCGGCGCGGGGATGCCCCGACGCACGTGCGAGTACGGGGTGATGGTCAACTCCGCGTACCGGACCTGTTGGCGGGCCAACTCCCGGGCCACCTCGTGGGTGAGGATCCAGACGTCCTCCGGGTCGCGGATGAGGTCCACCACGCTCAGGTACACCTCGACGAAGTGCGCGAAGTCGCGGAACTCGAAGTAGGAGGCGAGCGCCTCGGGGTCGGCCGGGACAGGGCTGCGTCCCTCGTGGCGGGCGGCCAGTTCCGCGACGATCCGGGGCGAGGCGGAACCGACGTGGTGCACGTGCAGCTCCACCTTGGGCAGGCCGGCGATGAAGGTGGTCAGATCGGTCACTGGTTCTCCTGTGCATGGTCGCCGGTGCCGGCGACGGGGGCATGGTCGCCGGTGCCGGCGACGAGGGCATGGTCGCCGGTGCCGGCGACGTGGGCATGGTCGCCGGTGTGGGCGACGACGAAGACGCGGCGGAACGGGAAGTACACCTGACCCTGCCGCACCGGGTACGCGGCGGTGAGCCGTACCCCCAGCTCGGTGCGGAACGCCGACCAGCCGGCGGCGTCCAGCGCGGCCCGGACCGGGCGCAGCGCGGTGCCCTCCATCCAGGTCAGGACCGGGTGCTCGGCGGCGGGCCGAGCCGGCAGCAGGTGCACGTAGGTAGTCTCCCAGGCGTCCACCGCGCAGCCGGCGGTGGTGAGCAACGCCGCGTAGTCGGCCGGGTCGTCGACGGGGTCTGCGCGCAGCAGGGGGGCGACAACACCGCGCCAGGTCGGCTGATCGGCGACCTCGCGCAGGGCGCGGTGCGACGGAGCGTCGAAGTTGCCGGGGACCTGCATGGCGAGCCACGCGCCGGCGGGCAGCTCGACGGCCCAGCGGCGCAGCAGCTCCTGGTGGCCGGGCACCCACTGGAGCGCGGCGTTGCTGACCACCACGTCCTCGTCGCCGGTCGGACGCCAGTCGCGCAGGTCGGCGAGCGCGAAGTCGACGGGAGCGCCCAGGGCGGCGGCCCGGTCGATCATCTCAGCTGAGGAGTCCAGGCCGAGGACCCGGCTCGTCGGCCACCGCTCGGCGAGGGTGGCGGTGAGCTGGCCGGGGCCGCATCCGAGGTCGACCACGGCGCGGGGTCGCCCGGCGGGGATCCGTGCGACGAGGTCGTGGAAGGGTCGGGATCGCTCGTCGCCATAGCGCAGGTAGGCCGTCGGATCCCACATCTCGCCTCCCAAACCGTACGTCCGTTTTGTTTTACGGTACGGCTCACGTGGCATGGCGGCAACCCGATCACTAGGCTCGGGGCATGGAACAGCGCAGCTTCACCCGGCTCGGCCGGACCGTCGGCGCGGTCGGCCTGGGCGCCTGGCAACTCGGCGCCGACTGGGGCACCGTCAGCGAGGCCGACGCGATGGCGGTGCTCAGCGCCGCCGTGGACTCCGGAGTCACCTTCCTCGACACCGCCGACGTGTACGGCGACGGCCGCAGTGAGCAACTGATCGGCCGCTTCCTGCGCTCCCGGCCCGACGCCGGGCTCACCGTCGCCACCAAGATGGGCCGCCGCGTCGAGCAGCGACCGGAGGCGTACACCCTGGCCAACTTCCGGCAGTGGACCGACCGCTCCCGGGCCAACCTGGGCATGGACACGCTGGACCTGGTCCAGCTGCACTGCCCACCCACCGCCGTGTTCTCCTCCGACGAGGTCTTCGACGGCCTGGACACCCTGGTCGCCGAGAAGGCCATCGCCGGGTACGGGGTCAGCGTCGAGACCTGCGACCAGGCCCTCACCGCCATCGCCCGGCCGGGTGTGGCGAGCGTCCAGATCATCCTGAACGCGGTCCGCCACAAGCCGTTGGAGCAGGTCCTGCCCGCCGCCGCGGCCGCCGGTGTGGGCATCATCGCCCGGGTGCCGCTGGCCAGTGGCCTGCTCTCCGGCCGCTACGACGAGCACACCCAGTTCCCCGCCGACGACCACCGCAACTACAACCGGCAGGGTGCCGCGTTCGACGTCGGCGAGACGTTCTCCGGTGTCGACTTCGAGCAGGGGCTCGCCGCCGTCCGCCGGCTCGCGCCGCTGGTCGACGCGGACCGCACGATGGCGCAGTTCGCGCTGCGCTGGGTGCTGGACCAGGCGGGCGTCACAGTGGTCATCCCCGGTGCCCGCGACGCCGACCAGGCCCGGCGCAACGCCGCGACGGCGGCCCTGTCGCCGCTGACCGACGAGCAACTGGCAGCCGTACGCGAGATCTACGACGAGCTGATCCGCCCGCAGGTGCACGACCGGTGGTGACCCGCGCTCGCGGGGTGCTCGCGCCGCGCCGCGCGGCCGGCCATGCTGGAGGGCGGCGTGCTGCCTCCGCCGGCGGAGAGGGGACGTGATGAGGGGCTGGCTTTCGCTCACCCTCGGCCTGTTGGCCGTCGTGATCGGTGCGGTGTGGACGGTGCAGGGCCTCGGCTACGTCACCGGCAGCCTGATGACCGACGAGCGGATCTGGGCGGTGCTCGGGCCGCTCGTGTCACTGGGCGGGCTGGTGGTGCTCTGGTTCGGTCTGCGCTCACGCCGCCGAACCTGAACGTGGAAAAGCCCTGCACCCCGGGAGGGGTGCAGGGCTTTTAACGACCCTGGCCGGGTCGTCCCACTGGCCGGTGGGGGCCGGCCGTCTCACTCAGATGGGACGAACCTGCTCGGCCTGCGGGCCCTTCTGACCCTGAGCGATCTCGAACTCCACCCGCTGGTTCTCCTCCAGCGAGCGGTAGCCGCTGGTCTGGATGGCCGAGAAGTGGACGAACACGTCAGCACCCCCACCATCGACGGTGATGAAGCCGAAGCCCTTGTCAGCGTTGAACCACTTCACGGTTCCCTGAGCCATGTGTATCTCCCTCTAAAAACTGGTGGCCGTGCACGCCGTCCGGCCGATTGGCCGTTTTCGAGCAGCGGCGCCTGAGGTGGCCCCACGAAGGAGACTTCTCTCAACCCACGCCATCTCTCAACAGCGTGGACCAGCAAATCACGTACGCAAAAAGTCTGTCACGACCTCTCCGACGAATTTCTCCGACATGTGACCTGACGGATGCCCGAGATCCGCTGGGCGGCGTACGAACCCATGCGAAAGCCCCCTTCCCATCGATGCGGGAAGGGGGCCGACGTCGCTGTGGTCAGTCCGGCCAGGAGCCGGTCATCCGGCGGACGCCGACCGCGCCGCCCCGATCCACGGCGGCCCGGACGACCGCGAAGATCGCTCCCTGCAACGCCGCGGCGGCCAGGATCTCGCCCCAGCCGCGATCCTCGTCCGTCGCGTTCGGCGCCTCACCGTCGCCCGCGGTGACCTTCCAGACCTGCCGGAAGATCGCCCCGGCCACCGTGCCCGCGGCGATACCCAACAACACGCCGACCGGCCGGTACGCGACCCGGCTGATGCTCTTGCTCACCTACGCCTCCCCCGCACGATCATCAACACCACCACGGTGGCCACCGCACCGGCGGCGATGGCCGCCCACGGCACCGGGTTGCGGCGTACCAACTCGCCCTTGTCACGCACCAGCTCACCCTTGTGGTGGGCCTGCGCCCGCGCCATCCCGGCGCCACGTACGGCCTGCCCGCGGACCCGGGCGACGGTCTGCGCCGCCTGCTCGCGCATCCGCTCCTTCGCCTGCCCCGCGGACTCCTTCAGGCGCGCCTTGACGTCGGCCTTGGCGGCCAACGCCTCCATCGTCTCGCCCAGCTCGACCCGGGTGCGACGGATCTCCTCGCGGAGCGCCTCCGTGTCGCCGGTCCCGTTGCCCGTCATTGCCGCCCCCTGTCCTTCACCGCGGCGGTGACAGTGTCCACGTCGGCCCGGAGGCTGCGGACCGTCGCCGCCGGCACGGGCGGGACGGCACGGCTGACCTGCTTCTTGCCCACCAGGGCGAGGATGCCGGCCACCAGGAAACAGGCCACCGCCACGATCAGCGCGGCGGCCCAGGCGGGCAACACCAGGTCGAGCAGCAGGATCGCCGTGGCGACCAACGCGCCCAGGCCGAAGAACGCCAGCGCACCGCCGCCGCCGAAGAGGCCGATCCCGATGCCGGCGTGCTTGCCCTTCTCGGTCAACTCCGCTCGGGCCAGCGCCAGTTCGTCCCGCACCAGACGGGAGACCTGCTCGGTGGCCCGTTGCACCAACTCGGCGGTGGAGGGCTCGCTCCCGTTGTGGGATGTGCGGGCGTTCGCCACGTCAGCCATGCTGTCCTCCTTTCCTCATCACCGCGCTGTATGCCCGGAGTCGCCGCCCGTCAATCCTAAAGCGCGCCGAGCAGCCGACCGTCCGCGTTGTCCGCACGCCGCGCCGCGAACACGCCGGCCGATGCCGCGATCGTGGCAGAGACGTCCGGCAGCACATCCCCCACCCAAGCCCGACCAAACCTCCCACCCCACCCCCTTCCGGCCGCAGTGATCATGAGGTTGACGTGGACGAACCGGGCGGACCAGCCCGGCAAGTCCATGATCGTCACGGTCCAGGGGGGCGGGGGCGGGTTGGGGTGGGCCGGGGGGGTGGGGTGGGGTGGGGTGGGCGGGTTAGGGGCGGGTTTCTTCAGGGCCCACGAAGGCTTCGCTGCGGGCGTCGCCGTCGTCGCTGCCGCCGAAGACGCGGGCGTCGTCGGGCGCCTCGGTGTCGGACCGGCGGCGTACCGGCCGCCGCGGCTGCACCCACTGCCAGGGCAGGTTGCTGGTGGAGTCACCCAGTTCGGTGCGCACCCGGGGCATCGCGGTCGGGCGGTTGTCCCGGATCCAGGTCACCAGGTGCTCCCGCACCAGGCAGCGCAGGTCCCACAGACTGCCCGCGTCGGCGGCGCTGACCAGCGCGCGGATGCGGACCATCCCGCCGGTGGCGTCGGTGACCTGCAGGACGCACACCCGTCCGTCCCACAGCTCGGTGCCCTCGACCAGGCGGCGCAGCTCCTCGCGCATGGTCTGCACCGGCACCGCCCAGTCCACGTCGAACTCGGCGGTGCCGAGCACCGCCGACTCGGTCCGTGTCCAGTTCTGGAACGGCTTGGTGGTGAAGTACGAGGTGGGCAGGATCAGCCGCCGGTCGTCCCAGATCTGCACGACCACGTAGCTAAGGGTCAGCTCCTCGATCCGACCCCACTCCCCCTCGACGACCACCACGTCGTCGAGCCGGACGGCGTCGCTGAAGGCGAGCTGGAGGCCGGCGAAGACGTTGCCGAGCAGGCTCTGCGCGGCGAGTGCGGCCACCACACCGACCACACCGGCCGACGTCAGCACACCCGCGCCGATGCCCCGCACGCTGGGGAACGTCATCAGCATCACGCCGACGGTCAGGATGACGATCACCGCGATGGTCAGGCGACGCAGCATCACCACCTGGGTCCGGACCCGCCGGGCGTGCCGGTTGTCCGGTACGTCGACCCGGAACCGGGCCAGCGCGGTGTCCTCCACGACGACCAGCAGCGCGGCCACCAACCAGGCCACCGTGGCGATGACGGCGAGGACGAGCAGGTGCAGCAAGAGGCGGCGCCAGCTGTCGCCGACCGCGTACCCGGTGCTGAAGCGGACGGCGAACTGCACGGCGAGGACCGTCCCGGCGACCTGGAACGGACGGTGGGCGTGATCGGTCAGCTCGGTCAGCAGCTGCGA
The DNA here is from genome assembly GCF_029626165.1 of Micromonospora sp. WMMD967. Lineage (NCBI taxonomy): Bacteria > Bacillati > Actinomycetota > Actinomycetes > Micromonosporales > Micromonosporaceae > Micromonospora > Micromonospora sp. WMMD967. The sequence goes on along the minus strand of NZ_JARUBK010000001.1, from coordinate 3,427,273 downwards.
CCGACGGCCGAACCGCCGGGTCAGCCGGTGGACGACCTCGACCAGGAAGAGAGCGACCGCCGCCGCGACGAGCGCGGCGACGGCCGTTTCGAGATAGTTCTGCACAGCTCCGTTGCTTCCCTTCGACCAGACGTCGGGCACTCCGGGCAAAAGCCCAAGAGTGCCCGATGTCCGCGGTATCGACCAGCTCAGACCTTGCGGTACCGGGACTGGAGGAAGCAGTAGACGCCGAAGGCGGCGATGCCCAGGGCGACAAGGGTCAGCAGGAACATGCCGTACGACTGCTCGCGCAGCGTGTGCAGCGCGGCGTCCAGACCACGGGCCTTCTCCGGGTCGTAGTTGACCGCCGCCACGATGATCAGCAGACCGGAGATGCCGTACGCGACGCCCTTGGCGATGTATCCGGCCATGCCGAGTCGGCGGGCCAACTGACGGGTCTTCGGGCTCATCTCACCGGTCTTCAGGTGCTTCTCGAACTTCTTGCGGGCCCCGTAGATGACCAGGCCGATGCCGATCGCGGCGAGCACCAGACCGGCCAGGCCGACCAGCCAACGGCCGCCGCTGGAGGTCATCAGCTTGCCGGTCAGCGCCTCCTGCTGGTCGGCGCTGTTCGACCCGGCGTCCTTGAAGACCTTGAACGCGGTCCAGGCGAAGTAGAGGTAGACGATGGTCCGGCCCGCCGAGGCGACCCGTTCCATGACCCGCTCCTTGCCCCGCTCGGCGCGGTGCCCGCTGGCGGCCTCCAACGCCTGCCAGATCGCCATCGCGAGCAGGCCGACGGCGACGGCGATGACCAGGAACTTACCCAGGGGCTGTTCGGAGAGGGTACGCAGCGCGCCGGACTGGTCGCCGTCGTCGGACGACGTGCCGAACGCGATCTGCAACGCCAACCAGGCGAAGAGAAGGTGGACGATGCCGTAGCCGATGAAGCCGGCCCGGGCGAGAAGTTCCAGCCACCGGCTGTCCGCCGTTCGGGAGGCGGTGGCTTGCGCGCTACGGGTGAGTGACATGGCGTCACAATCTCCGATTCCGACGATTTCCAAACGTCGGCCACCGCCTCCCGGCGTGGATCAGTTACCCGGGTTGCGGGAAACGCGGATCTTGACCTGCTGGTCGGTGACGCTGTCCAGGGTGACCGCGAAACCGCCGGCCTCGGCGGCCTGCTGGCCCATGGTGAGGCTGAGCTGCTCACCGGCGACCTCGACGGTCACCTGGTCGCCGTCGGCGCCGACCAGTTTGGCCTCGACGCCCAGGATGGTGGTGCTCGCTTCGACACCTCGCTCGAAGGTGACGGTGCAGGCGTCCAGTCCGCAGTCGGTGGAGGCGCCCTGGGAGCTGCAACCGGCGAGCATGGCGAGGCCGAGCGCCAGACCGGCGAAGAGACCGGCGACGCGGCGGGCGGGGGGCATGGGCATGGTGGCGGGTCGGTTCGTCACCCCGCCAAGGGTACGAGACGCCCGCGACGCCGAGGCAGCGGCGAGCGCGGGAACCGCCCCGGCTAGGGTCCGGGACATGCCGTTCGACATCGCCCGCACCCGGGCCGCGTACCCCGCCCTGACCGAGGGTTTCGTCCACTTCGACGGTGCCGGCGGCACCCAGACCGCGGCGGGTGTGATCGACGCGGTCACCGACGCCATGCGGTCGGCGGTCGGCAACCGCAGCGCCGCCTTCGTGCCGGGTCGACGGTCGTTGGAGCTGGTGGCCGAGGCCCGCTCGGCGGTCGCCGACCTGCTCGGCGCCGACCCGTCCGGCGTGGTGCTCGGCCCGAGCGCCACCGCACTGACGTACACCCTGGCCCGCACGCTCGGCGCGACCTGGCGTCCGGGTGACGAGGTGGTGGTGTCCCGGCTCGACCACGACGCGAACATCCGACCGTGGGTGCAGGCCGCCGAGGCGGCCGGCGCGACGGTGCGCTGGGCCGAGGTCGACAGGGGCACCGGTGAACTGCCCGCCGCCCAATACGCCGACCTGGTCGGTGAGCGGACCCGACTGGTCGCGGTGACCGCCGGCAGCAACGCCATCGGCACCATGCCGGACGTGCCGACGATCGCCAAGATCGCGCACGCGGTCGGCGCGCTGGTCCACGTCGACGGGGTGCACTCGGTTCCGCACGGCCCGACCGACCTGGCGTCGCTCGGCGCGGACGTGGTGGTGACCAGCGCGTACAAGTGGTCCGGCCCGCACCTGGCGGCGATGGTGGCCGACCCGGCCCGGTGGGCGGCGCTGCGCCCGGCGAAGCTGGTGCCGTCCTCGGACGCGGTGCCGGACCGGTTCGAGTACGGCACGCCGAGCTTCCCGCTGCTCGCGGGTGTGACGGCGGCGGTGGATCACCTGGCGGGGTTGGACCCGGACGCGGTCGGGGACCGGCGGGCGCGGCTGCGGGCCGGGCTGGCCGCCGCGCAGGCGCACGAGGAGGCACTGCTCGACCGGCTGCTCGCCGGGCTGGCGCAGCGGCCGGCCGTCACGGTCTACGGTTCGCCGGCACGTCGCTGCCCGACGGTCTCGTTCCGGGTCGCCGGGATGTCGCCGGGGGCCACCCAGGAGGCGTTGGGCGCCGCCGGGTTCTGTCTCTCCGTCGGCGACTACTACGCCTACGAGTACTTCCAGATGATGGGCCTGCGCGACAGCGGTGGCGCGGTGCGGGCCAGCATCTACCACTACAACACCGCCGACGAGGTGGACCGGTTGCTCGCCGAACTCGACGCGCTGGCCGACGGCGCGGGGACAATGGCCGGATGAGCACCCTGGTCGAGGACAACCCGGCGAAGCGCCGCTTCGAGATCCTGGTCGACGACGCGCTGGCCGGCTTCACCGCGTACCTGATGCGCGGGGAGGTCCTGGTCTTCACCCACACCGAGGTGGACCGGGGCTTCCAGGGCAAGGGCGTGGGCGGCGCGCTGATCCGGGGCACCCTCGACGAGGTCCGCACCCGGGGGGCCACCGTGGTGCCGCAGTGCCCCTTCATGGCGGCGTTCATCGACAAGCACCCCGAGTACGCCGACCTGGTGGCCGACCTGCCCTGACGCGGGCCGGTCAGCGGGCGCGGGCCGGTCAGCGGGCGCGGGCCCGCCAACCGGCGCGGACCGGTCAGCGGGCGCCGGTCAGCACCTCAGCGGCCGCCCAGCCGCTGGCCCGGGTGGCGCCGTGGGTGGCCAGGTGCACCGACCCGGTCACCAGCTCCGGCACGCCCAGCTCGACCACCACGGCGTCCGGCCGGACGGCCAACGCGCGGTGCACAGCGGAGCGCATCCAGTCGTGCCGGTGCAGGTCGCGGACCACCAGGACCAGTGGGCGGGTGCCCGCCCCGGCACCGGGGTCGGCCGGCACGTCGGGCTCGGCGTAGCGGACCGTGCTGGTGCCGGGCAGCAACTCACCCAGGGGGGCGCCGATCCCCCACGGGGTCTCCGCGCCGATGGCGATGTTGCGAAGCGGCTCGAACTCGACGACGTACGCCGCGCGGGTCAGCGGCAACGCGTCCGTCGCGCTCCCGGAGGCGGTGACCCGGACGGCGCGGCGGGCGGCGACCAGCCCGACGTCGGCGGCGTCGCGCCGCCCGGCCGACCCCGCGGTGCGGGCGGCCATCGTCCAGGCGGCGAGTTGCCCGACCCGCTTGGCGGCCTCGGCGAGTCGCTCCTCGGGCAGGTCACCGGAGACGACAGCGGCGACGATGGCGTCGCGCAGCTCGCGCGCCGCCTCCTCGTCGGACCGCTCGCCGCCGATGCAGATCGCGTCGGCGCCCGCCGCCAGGGCGCGGACGGTCGCCCCGGCGAAGCCGTACCGGTCGGCGACGGCGCGCATCTCGATCGCGTCGGTCACCACCACACCGGAGAAGCCCATCTCGTCGCGGAGCAGCCCGCCCAGGATGCGTTGACTCAGTGTGGCCGGCAGCTCCGGGTCGAGCGCCGGTACCAGCAGGTGGCCGGTCATCACCGCCTGCGCGCCGGCGGCCACGGCGGCCCGGAACGGGGCCAGCTCGCAGGCGTCCAACCGGTCCCGGTCGGCGGTGATCCGCGGCAGGTCGTGGTGGGAGTCGACGCGGGTGTCGCCGTGGCCCGGGAAGTGCTTGGCGCAGGCGGCCACGCCGCCGGCCTGGAGCCCGCGTACCCAGGCGGCGGTGTGCCGCGCGACCAGCGCCGGGTCGGCGCCGAAGGAGCGCACGCCGATCACCGGGTTGTCCGGGTTGGAGTTGACGTCGGCGTCCGGGGCGTAGTTGAGGGTCACCCCGGCCGCGGCCAGCTCGACGCCGAGGTCCCGGGCGACCGCCTCGGTCAGCTCCGGGTCGTCGACCGCGCCGAGGGCGAAGTTGCCGGGCCGGGTGCTGCCGTGCACCGATTCGAGTCGAGTGACGTCGCCGGCCTCCTCGTCGATCGCGACGATGACATCCGGCCGTTCCGCGCGCAGCGTCGCGGTGAGCGCCGCCACCTGTGCGGGGTCGACGACGTTGCGGGCGAAGAGCACCACAGCGCCGAGGCCCTCACCGAGCCAGCGGCACACCCACGGTGGCGGGGTGGTGCCGACGAACCCGGGTTGCAGGACGGCGGCGGCGAGCGCCGGGAGGTGGCCGGCGGGAGTGGTCACACCGCCCCCTCAGGACGACCGGTCTCGATGGCCGGCGTCGGTGCGCCCCCGTCGACCCGCTGGTTGCGCTCGCTCATGCGGCCCCCGTACCCCATCTCTCGCGCGCCATCGGCGCACCGCCACCGGCAGGCGGTCATGCCATGGTCACACCGGGCGATTCAATAGTCAATAAACCTTACAGTTGCCTCAGGGCCCGGTCCCCGGGGAGAGTGCGGGGATGGACCCCGCCCTGCTGGCCGACGCGACGAGCCCGGCCGACATCCCCGGCGTACGCCTGCTCGGCCTGGTGGTCGGCGCCCTGCTGCTGCTCGCCGCGATCCGCGCGATGTTCGGCCGACGCTGAACGAACGAGCCCCGGCCGTCCGGTGTGGCCGACCACGCCCGGGGTACGGCTTCCCCCAACAGCGGGATCGCACGCCGAAGGGGAGACCATGAAGATCGGATACTTTCTGTCCAGTGAGGAGTTCACGCCAGCCGAGTTGCTGGAGCAGGCGCAGGGTGCCGAACGGGCCGGCTTCGAGGCGCTGTGGATCTCCGACCACTACCACCCCTGGGTCGACGCCCAGGGCCAGAGCCCTTTCGTCTGGTCGATGATCGGCGCGCTCAGCCAGGTCTGCTCACTGCCGGTGACCACCGCGGTGACCTGCCCGACCGTCCGGATCCACCCGGCCGTGATCGCGCAGGCGGCGGCGACCAGCGCGGTGTTGCACGGCGGACGGTTCGTGCTCGGCGTCGGCACCGGCGAGGCGCTCAACGAGCACATCTTCGGTGACGCCTGGCCGCAGGCCGACGTCCGCCTGGAGATGCTGGAGGAGGCCGTCGCGGTGATGCGCGAGCTGTGGGACGGCGGATTCGTCAACCACCACGGCAAGCACTACACGGTCGAACACGCGCGGATCTACACGCTGCCCGACACTCCCCCGCCGATCTACGTCTCCGGTTTCGGCCCGAAGGCGATCGACCTCGCCGCGCGCATCGGTGACGGCTACGTGAGCACCATGCCCGACGGCGAGATGGTCCGGCGTTTCCGCGAGAACGGTGGCGGCGACAAGCCGTGCCAGGCCGGCTTCAAGGCGGCGTACGCGGACAGCGAGGACGAGGGGATGCGCATCGCGTACGAGCGGTGGCCGAACGCGGGGGTGCCCGGCGAGCTGTCCCAGGTGCTGCCCTCACCACGACACTTCGAGCAGGCCTCCGAACTGGTCAAGCCGGAGATGCTGAAGGAGGCGTTCGTCTGCGGCAACAGCGTGGACGCGCACCTGGAGATGATCGACAAGTACGCCAAGGCCGGTTTCGACGAGGTCTACGTGGCCAACACCGGCCCGCACTACCAGGGCCTGTTCGACCTGTACCAGCGCGAGGTCCTGCCCCGGCTGCGCTGACCCGGCCGAGGGCTGGAGCCGGCCACCGCGGGGCCCGGCCGGGGCCCGACAGCCCATGATCGCCGGGATGCGTTTCGGCGGTCATGGGCTCGGGTACCTCCGGCCCTCGATGAAACTGTCCACGCATTCGATGACGTTGCGCCGCGCGGCCCGGAGCCTCTTCGGCTGGAAGGCGCTGCGGCCCAACCAGTTGGCCGCCATGCGCGCGGTGATGAAGCGACGTGACGCCCTGGTGGTGTTGCCCACCGGCGCCGGCAAGTCGGCCATCTACCAGATCCCGGCCAGCCTGATCCCCGGCCCCACCGTGGTGATCTCCCCGCTGCTGGCGCTCCAACAGGACCAGATCGCCGCCCTCAACGAACGGCAGCGCCCGGAGCTGCGGGCGGTGCGGATCAGCTCGAACGAGTCGGCCGCCCAGCAGGCCGAGGCGATCACCGAGGTCCGCGAGGGCCGGGCCGAGTTCCTCTTCATCACCCCGGAGCAGCTCAGCAACCCCGACCGGATGGCCGAGGTCGCCTCGCTGAAGCCGGCGCTGGTGGCGATCGACGAGGCGCACTGCATCTCCGCGTGGGGGCACGACTTCCGCCCCGACTACCTGGCGCTCGGGCACCTCATCGAGGGCCTCGGTCGGCCGCCGGTGGTCGCGCTCACCGCCACCGCCTCCCCACCGGTCCGCGACGACATCATCGCCCGCCTGCGCCTGCGCGATCCGGACGTGGTCATCTCCGGGCTGGACCGGCCCAACCTCTTCCTGGAGGTGGCGCACTGCCCGGACGAGGACTACCGGTGGCGGCGTCTGATGACGCTGCTGCGCGACGAGGGGCGGCCGGGGATCATCTACGTGCCGACCCGCCGTTCCTCCGAGGAGTTGGCCGCCCGGCTGACCGACGCCGGCTTCCCGGCGCTGTCGTACCACGGCGGGATGCCGGTCGGCGCGCGCGCGGAGCTGCACGAGGCGTTCCTCGCCGACGAGGTCCCCATCATGGTGGCGACCTCGGCGTTCGGGATGGGCATCGACAAGCCGAACATCGCCTGGGTGGTGCACATGGCGCTGCCCGACTCGCCAGACAGCTACTTCCAGGAGATCGGCCGGGCCGGTCGCGACGGGCAACCGGCCCGGGTGCTGCTGCTGTGGCGGGCCGAGGACGTGGGTCTGCAACGGTTCTTCAGTGGCGGCCTGCCCGACGTCGACGAGTTGCGCGACCTGGCCGCGTTGCTGCGTCGCAAACCGGCCACCAAGACCGAGCTGCGCGAGGCCACCGGCCTCGGGCCGCGCAAGCTGGGCCAGTATCTCGCCCTGCTGGAGCAGGTCGGTGCCGCCGAGCCGCGCGCCCGCCAGCGCATCGGCGCCCCGCGCTACTCCCCCAAGCCGGTGGACGCCGCCACGGCGGCGCTGGCCGAGGCGGAGCGTCAGCAGACCGTCACCCGATCCCGCACCGACATGATGCGAGCCTTCGCCGAGACCAACGCCTGTCGGGGGCAGACCCTGCTGGCCTACTTCGGCGAGCAGATGACCGACGTCTGCGGCCACTGCGACAACTGCCACAACGGCACCAGCATCGCCGACCAGGGTGCTGTCGGCCCGTTCCCGGTGCACAGCCGGGTGCGTCATCCCGAGTGGGGCCAGGGCCTGGTGCTCTCCTACGAGGACGACAAGATGACGGTTCTCTTCGACGAGGTCGGGTACAAGACGTTGTCGGTGCGCGTGGTGTCCGAACAGGGCCTGCTGACCCTGGACTAGCCTGACCCGGGCGCCCGTGTCGGGCCCGGTGGATCGACCGATCAGAGCACCGTTTGACCAAGCAGAGCAGGGCGGAAGGGGCATTGCCGTGATCGAGCAGCCGGCGTACACCGGTTTCGGTTTCTCCGACGGGGAGTGGGGGTTGCTGGTCGGCCTGCCGCAGTCGGTGCTGACCGCGGCGAGCGCCGCCGAGTCCGACGGCACCCGCCGGACCATGGCGGAGACCGCAGCCGGCCTGGAGACCATCTCTGCCGGCCGCGAGTCGGCCAGCCCGTTGGTCGCCGCCGTGGCCGGTGAGATCGTGACCCGGGTGGGCGACCCGGAGGCCGGGGCGGAGCTGCCGGTCATCGCGCCCGACGACCCGCGCGCGCTGATCGACGACGTGCTGCTGCGGGCCGGCGAGGCCGCCGCGCTGCTGGCCGCCCGTGTCGACGAGGGCGAGGCCGGTGCGTACAAGCACTGGCTCGTGCAGATCGCCGAGCAGGTGGTGGGCGCCGCGTCCAGCGGTGGGCTGCTGGGCATCGGTGGCGAATCCGTCAGCGACTCCGAGCGGCGCTTCCGCGACCGGCTCGCGCACGTGCTCAACGACTGACCGACGACAGCGAAGGGTCGGCCGGACCGGTCGGCTCGGCGGCCAGTGCCGTGGAGTCGGCCGGTCGGACATCGCGCAGGGCGACCAGCGCGGTGACCGCGCCCAGCAGCATCACCGCCATGGCGGCGTACGCGGCCAGGTGCAGCCCGTCGGTGAACGCGACCGTGGCCGCGTGGCGCACCACGTCGGCCAGTTCCGCCAGCAGCCCCTGGGCGACGGCGAGCGCACCGGCCAGCGTCTCCCGGGCCGCGACGCCGGCGTCGGCGGGCAGCCCGGCCGGCAGGCCGTCGACGATCTCGCGGCGATAGACAGCCGCGCCCACGCTGCCCAGGATCGCCATTCCCAGCGCACCACCCAGCTCGCTGCTGGACTCGGTCAGCGCCGACGCGACGCCGGCCTGCTCGGGGGGCGCCGCGCCGAGGACCAGCTCGGTGACGAGGGACATCACCATCACCAGGCCACCCGCGTAGACACTGGCGCCGACGAGGAGCAGCCACAGCGGCGTATCCGGCGTGACCTGGGTCAAGACCACGAAGCCGACCACGGCGATCCCGAATCCCGCACCGATCAGGTACGCCCGCTCGACGCGTTGGGCGAGGGCGGCGGCGGCCGGTGCGACTCCGCCCACGGCGAGCGACGGCACGAGGCTCCACAGTGCCGCCCGCAGCGGGCTCAGGCCGAGCACCAGCTGGAGGTGCTGGGTGGTGAAGATGGCGAAGCCGACGATGGCGAACATCGCCAGCAGGTTGACCGCGAGCGCCCCACCGAAGCCGCGACGGCGGAACAACCTGAGGTCGACCATCGGGTACGCCCGGGTCCGCTGGCGGTGCAGGAAGAGCGCGCCCACCAGCAGGCCGCCGACGATGGCGAGGACCCGCACCGGGCTGAGGCCGTCGCGGGCCATCTCCTTGATGCCGTAGATCACCGGCAGCAGCGCCCCGAGCGACAGCGCCGCGCTGACCAGGTCGAACCGCCCGGTCGCCGGGTTGCGGAACTCGGGCACCAGGAGCGGGGCGAGCAGGAGCAGCATCAGCATGGCGGGAATGTTGATCAAGAAGATCGAGCCCCACCAGAAGTGCTCCAGCAGGACGCCGCTGAGCACGGGGCCGACCGCGATGCCGCCGGTGAGGGTGGCGGTCCAGACGGCGATGGCGGTGCCGCGCTGCTTGGCGTCGTGGAACATGTTGCGCACCAGGGCGAGCGTCGAGGGCATCAGGGTGGCACCGCCGACGCCGAGCAGGGCGCGTGCGGCGATCAACGTCGCGGTGCTGTCGGCGTACGCGGCCAGCAGCGACGCCGCCCCGAAGGCCGTGGCGCCGATCAGCAGGAGTCGACGTCGGCCGATCCGGTCGCCGAGAGCGCCCATGGTGATGAGCAGCCCGGCCAGCACGAAGCCGTAGATGTCGAAGATCCAGAGCTGCTCGGTGGCGGTGGGGCGCAACTCCGCGCTGATGAACGGGACGGCGAAGTAGAGCACCGACACGTCCATCGAGACCAGCAGCAGGGGCAGCATCAGCACCGTGAGGCCGGTCCACTCCCGCCGGCCGGCTCGCGGTGCCGGTGTGGTGGTGGTCGTCATGATCATTTCTCCTTCTGCGTATGACGTACGCTGTAATGCGTAGACCATACGCAGAACTAGGATGGCGAGGCAAGGAGGAAAAGTGGCGGCACAGACAGACGACAGCGGGCCAACGCTCCCGCCGGCCATCGAGAGCGCCTGGGGTCTGCGGGAACGACCACCCAAGGGCCCTCGGCCGGGCATGAGCGTGTCCACCATCGTGGACGCCGCCGTACGCGTGGCCGACGCCGACGGGCTGGCGGCCGTCTCGATGAGCCGGGTGGCCAAGGAGTTGGGCGCCGCCACGATGGCCCTCTACCGGTACTTCGGCTCGAAGGACGAGCTGCTGCTGCTCATGGTGGACACCGGCTACGGCCCCTCGCCCGGCCCGCCCGCGCCGGAGGATGGTTGGCGCGCCGGTCTGACCCGGTGGGCCTGGGCCGAGCACGAGGTGCTGCGACGCCGGTCCTGGCTGCTGCACGTGCCGATCAGCGGCCCGCCGATCACCCCGCAGCAACTCGGCTGGCTGGAGGACGGGCTGCGCTGCCTCGACGGCACCACCCTCGCCGAGGGCGAGAAGATGTCGACGCTGCTCCTGATCACCGGGTACGTCCGCAACGAGGCCACGCTCACGTCGCAGATGGCCGAGGGCGCCCAGGCATCCGGCGTCGCGCCGGGCGAGATGATGCCCGCCTACAGCCGGATGCTGGCCCGGCTCATCGACCCGGCCCGCTTCCCGGCGCTGCACCGGGTGCTGAGCGCCGGTGTGATCAACCAGGACGACGACCCGGACGACGAGTTCGTCTTCGGCCTGGACCGGATCCTCGACGGCGTCGAGGCACTCATCGACCGTCGAGCGGGCTGAGGCACCTGATGCTACCGAGAGACACCGTCGACACCACCGTCCTGCCCCCGGGCGAGCGGTTCGGGATGTGGCTGGACCTGGTCGCACGCACCTCGGCGCCACTGCGCATCCAGTCCGCGCACGCCGACGACTTCGCCGCCCGCGCCGACTTCATCTCGCTCGGTCCGATCCAACTCGTGGAATACCGGTACCCGTCACTGGACGCCACCCGCACCCAGAAGCTGGTCCGCCAGTCCGACCCGGAGCTGTACATCCTCGCCTACACCACCGGCGGCATCGGCACGTCCAGCCAGGACGGTCGCCGCAGCGAGATCCTGGCCGGCGAGTTCACCTTCTACGACGGGTCCCGACCACACGACGTCTGCCACCACGCGACGGAACCGGAACGGGACCAGGCGTCCTCGATCATCACGTTGATCCCCCACGCCGCGCTGCCGCTGTCGCCGCAGCGGATGGCCACGCTCTACGGCGGACGGATGTCCGGCAGCGAGGGCATCGGGGCGCTGCTCGCGCAGTTTCTGTTGCAGGTGACCAGGCACCCCGAGCAGTACCATGCCGCCGACGCGAGCCGACTCGGCGCGGTCGGGCTCGACCTGGCCACCACCATGCTCGGCCGGCACCTGGTCGCCGAGGACGCCGTACCCACCGAGGTACGCCGCCGGGCATTGCTCGCCCAGGTGCAGGCGTACGTCCACCGGCACCTGGGTGACGCGACGCTCAGCCCCGGGGTCGTCGCCGACGCCCACCACATCTCGGTGCGGTCCCTGCATCGGCTGTTCGAGGCCGAGGAGACCACAGTGGCTTCGTACATCCGCGATCTGCGGCTGACCCGGTGCCGACGCGACCTGTCCGACCCGGCGCTGCGCAACCAACCGGTGCAGACCATCGCGGCACGGTGGGGGTTCCCCGACAAAGCCCACTTCAGCCGGGCGTTCCGGGCAGCCTACGGGGTGAGCCCGCAGGAACATCGCGACGCCGCCTCGCATCCGGCGCGGATCGTCAACAGCACGGCGTCCGTGGTCAACTCGAGGCGGGCAGACTGACACCACGTGGCCGGCCGCTCGCGGCGGGCCGCCAACGGGGGCCGTGGCGAGGCGCCCGCCGCCTGAGCGCGGCGGGCGGCCGCCCGGTGGCCCCCGATCGCGCCCGAGTCTCCGGCCCCGCCACTTCCCCCCAGGATCGTAGGCGGGGCCGGTCAGGCCTTCTCCAACAGTTCCAGGACGACCCGCTCGGCCTCCTCGCGGGACGCCTTCGGATCCACCGACGCCACCACCCCGTCGTGGTAGAGGTCGACAACCCGAGGATCCACGTACGACGCACGAGCCACCGTCGGAGTGTTGCCCAGCAGCTCGGCCACCGCGCGCATCATGGCGACCACCGCCCTGCGCCGGGCGGTCACCGACCGGGCCGGAGCGGCGGTCGCCAGCTCGGTGGCGGCGAGCACCGTCGCGTGCCAGGTGCGGAAGTCCTTGGCGGTCATCTCCCCACCACTGGCGTCGCGCAGGTAGCCGTTCACCTCGTCGCTGCGCACATCCCGCCAGTCCCGCCCATCCCAGTAGCCGAACAGCCGGTCCGCCCGCCGACGCCGACGGCGCAGATTGACCAGCACCTGACACAACTCCGGGTCCTCGATCCGGCGTACCTGCTCGATGCCGCCCTTCGCCGGGAACACCAGGACCACGCAGCCGCCACGGGACCGGGCGTGCTCGGGGCGCAGGGTCGACACCCCGTACGTCGGGTCGTCGCCAGCCGCGTACTGGTCGCTGCCGACGCGGAACATCCCCATGTCCAGCAGGCGGGCCACCGTGGCGAGCACCCGGTCCCGGTTCAACCCCCGGCCGTCCAGGTCACGCCCCACCCGCTCCCGCAGCGCCGGAAGCCGACGGGCCACCTCCAGCATGTGGTCGAACTTCGCCTCGTCCTGCTTCTCCCGCCACCGCGGGTGGTAGACGTACTGCTTGCGCCCGGCCGCGTCGATACCGATCGCCTGGATGTGGCCGTTCGGGTACGGCGAGATCCAGACGTCCTGCCAGGCCGGAGGAATGACCAACTCCCGCAGCCGGGCCAGGACTTCAGCGTCCCGGACCGGAGCGCCGGTCGGGTCGACGAAGTGCCAGCCCCGACCGCGCCGACGCCGCCCGTACCCCGGTCGACCCGGGTCACTACGCCGCAACCGCACCGGAGACCCGCACCACCCTCTCCACCTCAGCCACGGCGGCCAACACCTCGTCGAGACGCAGGGCCGCCATCGTCGGGTGGCTTCCTACCCCGTCCCACCTGGGCCAATCCCCCTCGCCGGCCCAGAGCACCCGGTGCCGGGGCCGGTCCGGCGGCGGTCCCCAGTGCGCCGGCGGCACCGGCCCGAAGAGGACCACCGACGCGGTGCCGTACCCGGTGGCCAGATGGGCCACGCCGGTGTCCCCGCTGACCACCAGTCGGGCGTCGGCCACCAGCGCGGCGAGCGTGCCGAGGTCGGTCCGGCCGGCCAGCACCGCGTCCGACCCCAGGCCGGCCGCCTCGGCCACCCGGGCTGCCAGCGCACGCTCGTCGGCCGACCCGGTGAGCAGCACCCGGTGTCCCTGGTCGGTCAACGCCCTGGCCAGCGCGGCGAACCGCTCGGCCGGCCACCGCTTGGCCGGTACCTTGCTGCCGGGATGCAGCACCGTCACACCGGTGGGCAGCCCGGCCGGCGCGGGCCGGCGCAGGCCGAGGTCGGCCCGGTCGGCCGGGATGCCGTACCAGGACAGCAGTCGGCACCACCGGTCCACCTCGTGCTCGTCGTCGGACCACTGCGGACCGTCGGCGTGGTCGCCGTCCGGGTCGGCGAAGGCGAGCAGCCGTCCGGGCCGGGTAGCCGTGAGCAACCGGTGCGACTGCGGGCCGCGCCCGTGCAGGTTGACGGCGACCTGCGGGGCCGACCCGACCCGGACGGGCCGGTCCAGCCCGCGGGTGTCCACCAGCCGGTCCACACCACCGACCAGGTCGACGAGCGGAGCCAGCCCGGCGGGCGCGGCGAGCACCAGCTCCCGAGAGGGGTACGCGGCGCGCAGCGCCCGCACGGCGGGCACCGCTGTCACCAGGTCGCCGACGCCGAGGGCGCGCAGCACGAGGATCACGGGTACGACGTCTCCTGCTCGGCGCAGACCACCAGCTCCCGCACCGCGCAGCCGGGCGGTTGATTCAACGCGAACATGATCGCGGCAGCGGTGTCGACGGGGTCGTTGAGGATCGCGTCCGGGCCGGGCTTGTACTGCGGGTCGCGCTCGTCGAAGAAGGCGGTGCGCATCCCGCCCGGAATGAGCAGGGTGACACCGACCTGACCGGCGAGTTCGGCGGCGAGGGCACGGGTGAAGCCCACCACCCCGAACTTCGCCGCGCAGTACGCGGTGGCGTCACTGACCGCCTTGACTCCCAGGGTGGAGGCGACCGTGACGATGCGGCCCCGGGACGTCAGCAGGAACGGCAACGCGGCCCGGATCACCGCCGCCGTGGCCAGCAGGTCGACGGCGACGATCCGGTCCCAGGTCTCGCCCGGCACGTCGAGGAGTCGACCGGGCACGTCCATGCCGGCGGCGGTGACCACCGCGTCCAGACCGCCGGCCTGCTCGGCGAGATGCTGGGTGGCCACCTCCGCGGCCCGTGTGTCGGCCAGGTCGCACTCGGTCCAGGACACCCCGTCGGCCGGTGGCTGCCGGTCCAGCACGACCGGCCGGCCACCGGACGCGGCCACCGCCGCGACCACCGCCGCGCCGAGCCCGCTCGCGCCCCCGGTGACCAGGACCGTCGGCCCCGCCCCCGACCGCGTGGCGGTCATCGGGTCTGCTCCGCGAGCGTACGAACGATCATGTCGGTGGTGGACCGACCGTCCAGGTAGGGCACCACCACTGTGTTCCCGCCCCACCGGCGCAGGACCTCCGCCTCCGGCAGCGCGGTGGCGTCGTCCCCGCCGCCGGTGGCGTAGTCGCCGCCCTTCACCCAGATGTCCGGGCGTACCCAGGACAGCGTCGCCGCCGGGGTCGGCTCGTCGAAGACGAGCACCGCGTCGACGCAGCTCAGTGCGCTCAGCACCCGACTGCGGTCACCCTCGGACATCACCGGCCGATCCGGGCCCTTCAACCCGGCCACGCTGGCGTCGGAGTTCAGGCAGACGATCAGGCAGTCACCGAGCTGTCGGGCGGCCTGCAGGGTGGCCACGTGCCCGGCGTGCAGGAGGTCGAAGCAGCCGCCGGTCGCCACCACGGTGCCGCCCGCGGCGCGTACCTCCCGCAGGAGCGTGGCGACCGCGGCGACGCCCACCGGCTCGCCCGCCACGCCGCCCCTCGGCAGCGACCGGAACACTGCCCGACCGGGCGCGCTCCTCGCCGGTGCCAGATCCGACGGCAACGCCGCGGCCACTCCCCCACCGGCCACGAACCTGGACGCCTCGGCGACCGCCACCTGCACCGCCTCGGAGACCAACGCGCCCTCGGCCAACGCGAGGCTGGCGGCGGCCGCGAACCGGTCGCCGGCCCCGCAGGTGTCCCCCTCGGCGCTGCCCGGGGTCGGCACCACGAGCGGCGTCGACCCGGCATGGCAGAGCAACGCGCCGTCACCGCCCAACGTCACCGCCACCGCACCGGCCCGCCAGCGCCGCCGCAGCCCCTGCGCCCCTCGGGACGCGGTGGCCAACCGGGACGCGCCGGGCATCGCCGGGACCAGCTCCCGTACCTCCGACTCGTTCGGGGTGGCCAGGTGCACACCGGGCACCGCCTCCGGGCCACGCGGGTGCGGGTCCCACACCACCGGCGCGCGGGTCGCGGCCAACGCGTCGCGCAGCGCGGGCTGCCGGGCCACCCCCCGGCCGTAGTCACTGACCAGCACCGCCGACGCCGAACCGATCACCCGAAGGACCTCGTCGGACGGCTCACCCGGCTCCCCGGACGCACCGCCGCGGTCGTGGCGCAGCAACACCCTGCCCCGAGCCCGGAGACGGATCTTCTCCGGTGTCGCACCGGGCAGGGCCAGCGGGTACACCTGCACGCCGGCGGCGGCGAGCAGCGCGCTCAGTCGGGCGCCGCCGGCGTCGTCGGCGAGCGCTGTCACCAGCACCACCTCGGCGCCCTGCGCGGCGGCGAACACCGCGGCCAGACCGGCGCCACCGGGCCGGTCGACGGCCGAGGTCTCGTCGAGCACCGGCACCGGGGAGTCCGGGCAGAGACGGTTCACCACCCCCTCCACGTCCCGGTCGAGCAGGGTGTCGCCGAGCACCACCACGGGTCCCCTCACGCTTGCCTCCTCATCCTCACGCGTCGACCTGCTGTGCGGCCCCACCGTCGAGCACCACGTCGACCCCGGCGCGCACCGACCCGGCCTCCCCCGGCACGTGGCGGACGATCGCCGCCGCGTCGGCCGCGGCCAACGCGGCGGGCAACTCCTGTTCCAGGTACTCGCAGAGAAGGTGACTGGTCACGAGGTGCAGCTCCTGCACGACCTGGGTGTCACCGGACACGACCGCCAGCACGTCGTCACAGGCGTCGGCCAGGGGGTTGGGGACGGCCCCGGTGAGCGCCCAACTGGTCACGCCGACGGCGCGGGCGGCCTGCGCGGCGCGGACCAGGTTGGGGCTGGCCCCGCTGGTGCTGAGCAGCAACAGGACGTCGCCGGGGCGGCCGTGGGCCCGCACCTGCCGGGCGTAGACGTCGTCGTAGCCGTAGTCGTTGGCGATGGCGGTGAGCGCGCTCGTCTCCGCGTGCAACGCGATCGCCGACAGCGGCTGGCGGTCGTCGTGGAGCTTGCCGACCAGCTCGGCGGTGAGGTGCTGGGCCTCGGCGGCACTGCCGCCGTTGCCGGCGACCAGCAGACGCCCCCCGGTGGCCAGCCGGTGGGCCAGGTCGGCACCCCAGCGCGCCAACTGCGACTCACACCGCCGGTACGGCACCAGCGCCGCCGCGAGGTTCGTCAGGTGGGTGTCGAGCAGGCTGCCCGCCGGCATCAGGCCACCACCCTGGTCGGCCGACGGACGGCGGCCACCTCGCTGTAGACCTCCACCAGGCGCTCGGCGGTCGCCGCCCACGAGTACCGGGTCCGCGCCCGCTCGCGGGCCGCCGTGGCGTACGCGAAGCGCCTGATCCGGTCGTCGAGCAACCCCTGGATCGCGCCGGCCAGCGCGTGCGGGTCCCGCGCCGGTACGAGGTCACCTGTCGTTCCGTCGACCACGGTGTCCCGGATACCGCCGACGGCGGTGCCGACGACCGGCACCCCGCAGGCCATCGCCTCCAGCGGGGTCAACCCGAACGGCTCGTACCAGGGTGCGGCGACCAGCAGGTCCGCCGAGCGGTACCACCGGCCCATCTCCTCCCGGGGCACCGCGCCGACCAGGTGCACCCGGTCGGCCACCCCGCACGACTCGGCGAGGGCCCGCAGCCGCCGCGCGTACGGGTCCGTTTCGAGCAGCCCTTCGGGCGGGCCGCCGACGACCACGCACTCGGCGTCGGCGACCAGCGCCATCGCGCGGATCACGGTCTGGAAGCCCTTGCGTTCGACCAGCCGACCCACGGTCAGGATCCGGGCCCGACCCGGCTCCCGGTCGGCGGCCGGCCCGAGCGGGGCGAACGTGGCGAGGTTGACCCCGGAGGGCACGACTGTCATCCGGGACCGGGGCACACCCATCCGCACGAGTTCGCCCACCTCGTCGCGGCACTGCGCGACGATCCGGTCCACCGAACGGCCCAACTCGCGTTCGTAGGACACCCGCCGGGCCGGGCTGGTGTCCTGCACACCCTGGTAGCGGCGCTTCACAGTGCCCAGCGCGTGGTACGTCTGCACCACCGGCACCCCGGTCTGCCGCCCGGCGGTCAGCGCCGCCAGGCCACTCATCCAGAAGTGCGCGTGGATCACCTCGGGCACCCATTCCCCGCCCCGCCAGCGCTCGGTCAACCAGCGGCTGAACTCCCGCATGTGCGGCAGCAGCGCGTCCTTGGCGACCGGCTCGGCCGGGCCGGCGGGCACGTGGACCACGTCGTACCCGTCCGGGCTGCGGACGGTCACCGGCAGGTCGGGCGCGTCCCGGCGCGTGTACACCCGCACCTCGTGCCCGGCGGCGGCGAGAGCGGCGGACAGCTCCGCGACGTGCGTGTTCTGGCCGCCGGCGTCCTCCCCTCCGAGGACGGCGAGCGGGCTGGCGTGCTCCGAGATCATCGCGATCCGCATACTTCCTCCTCCAGCAGCCGGTCCCAGTCAGCGAGGAAACGGTCCAGGCCGTATCTGTCGCGCGCGGCGGTCCGCGCCGCCGCTCCGGCCTGACGTGCGGTCGCCGGTTCGTCGATGAACCGACGGGCGGCGTCGAGCAGGGTGTCGGTCCGGGTGGCGAGAGCTCCGGCCTCCGGGGGCACCGCCATCACCGCCTCGGTGGTGGCGAGCGCGACGACCGGCATGCCGATCGCCATCGCCTCGATGAGGCTGAGCCCGAGCGACGTCCACCGGCACAGGTGCAGGTACGCGCGCCGCCGGCCCAGCTCAGCGTGCATCCGGTGCTGGGGCACGTCGTCGTGGCTGGTGAGTCGGTCAGCGGGCAGGCCGAGGTGGTCGGCCAGACCGGCGACGCCCATCCCGAAGACGTCCAGCGGGGCGATCTCGGCGAACCGGGGCAGCAGGTCGGTGCCGGTGACCCGGCCACGCCGGACCGGTTCGTTGATCACCACGGCGAGCCGGTCGAGTTCCCCCGTGTAGGAGACGGTGGGGGCGACGATGCCATGGTCGACCACAGTGGTGCGGGTGGCGCCGGTGTCCCAGAAGATCTGGTTGAACCCGGTCACGTGGGCGATGAGCAGGTCGTCGCGGTCGGCCATCGGGTGCCGCGTGTTGGGTACGTCGCCCTTGGGGGTGTTGTGTTCGACGTAGATGGCGGGGACGTCACGTCCGGGGCGGCGACGCAGCCATTCCTGCGCCCGGTCGATCTCCTCCGGTCGTTGCAGGATGACCAGGTCGACGTCGGCACCGGGCAGATCCTCCGGGGTGACCTCGACAGCGCTGTCCGGCCAGGGGTAGGTGCGGGCCCGGCCGAGGCCGTAGGGGCCGCGGTCGGGGGTGGTGGGGATCAGATAGCGGTGGCCGCCGTGCACGAACGATGTGGTCCAGGACCCGTGCACGTGCCAGAGCAGGATGTTCATCGGCCGCCACCACCACCGACGGTGAGCATCCGCAGCGCGTCGACCACAGCGTCCGGGTCGACGTCGCTCAGGCAGGGGTGGCCGGGGACCGGGCAGCTGGCGGCCCGGGTGTCCCGGCACGGCGCGGTCGCGTCGCCGAGCCGGACGGTGGGCACCCGGTAGGGGCCCCACTGACCGAACGGGACGGTCGGCGCGAAGAGACTCACCACCGGCACACCGGCGGCGGCGGCCAGGTGCGCCGGCCCGGTGTTGCCGACGACGACGGCGCTGGCGTCCGCCACGATCCCGGCCAGGCCGGCCAGGTCGGTTCGTCCACCCAGGTCGGTGCCACCGGCCGCCGCGACCCGGGCGGTGACCTCACGTTCGTCGGGGCCGCCGGTGACCAGCACCCGGTGCCCGGCGGCGCTCAGTGCCCCGGCGATCCTCGTCGCGACCTCGGGCGGGCAGGCCCGGCTCGACGCGGCCGAGCCGGGGTGCAGCACCACGTACCCCGGGTCGCCGAGATCGGACGGGCGCTCCGCCACGACGTCGTGGCGGAGCCGGAGCACCGGTTCGTCGCCGTCGGGCAGCCGGTGGCCGGCGGCGGCGGCGAGAGAGAGGGCGCGTTCGGGTTCGGGGACGCCCACCGGCACCCGGTGCCGGACGTCCAGCAGCGAGCCCGGATAGTCGTCGCTGATCGCCGCGATCCGGCCGATCCCCGCCATCCGCAGCAGCAGTGCCAGCGGCAGTGCGGACTGGTGGAACGAGGTGAAGACCACCGCCTGGTCGGCGCCGACCGCGCCGAGGCGGGCGATCAGGCTCCGCATGTCCTTCGGGTCGACAGGTGCCGGCGCGCTGTCGATCCAGGGCAGCGGGTGCTCGACGATCTCGTCGACGCCGGGCAGCAGGTCGGCGGCGGCACGCCCCCGCGGCCCGCAGAGCAGCACCACCCGCTGCGCCCCGGCCGCGACGGCGCGGATCGCCGGCCCGGTCACCAGGACGTCCCCCGCCGAGTCCGACCGGACCACCAACGCGGTCCGCACCGGTTCGCCGGGCGGGGTGGTCGGCAGCACGGCCTGTTGCCGGCGCAGGATCTCGTCCACCGCCGCCGGCAGGTCGGCGGCTGTCCATCCGGCGGCGGCGATCTCCTCCGGCCTTGTCACCGGAGTGGGCACCAGGACGCCCGTCGCCCCGGCGGCCAGCGCGGCCGCGACGTCCCGGCCGATGTCGCCCACCATCACGCACCGGGATGCGGTGGTGCCCAGTTGCCGGGCAGCGGCGTGCACCAAGCCCGGTGCCGGCTTACGGCAGTCGCACCGGTCCTCGTCGTCATGCGGGCAGACCAGCCAGGCGTCGAACCGGCCCAACAACTCCTCGACGCGGGCGTGCACCGCTCGCATCTGCTCCCCGGTGAAGTAGCCCCGGGCCAGACCCGACTGGTTCGTGACCACCGCCAGCCGCAGCCCGGCCGCCCGCAACCGGTCCAGCGCGGCCCGCGCTCCCGGCACCGGCCGCACCTTCTCCGGGTCGCCGTTGTACGGAACGTCCTCGATCAGCGTGCCGTCGCGGTCCAGCAGCACCGCGTCGTACAGGACGGGTCGGAGGCTTCCGGCGGGACCACGCAACCCGGCGGAACCGGCGCGGTCAGCAGCGGCGTAAACCGGGGCTGACCTGCGCTGATACCGCTCCTCCTGGTCCTGTCGCACAGCCGGCGGGTTCCCTGCGCCCCGAGGAGTAAACGTCGTCGCCGAGGGGGTGGGCCAGCGCCTCCAGCGGCGCCCCGCGTCGGCCTTACCCGCCGTGCCGGAGAAGCTAACCCGGCCGGTCGTTAGTGCCGCCCAGGCGCGGGTATGAAAATCCAGTGGCGATTGTGGAGAAAGTGATCGAAGCTCCCCCGCAGCAGGTGTTCGACGTGCTGGCCGACGGGTGGACGTACAGCGACTGGGTGGTCGGCACGGCACACATGCGCGATGTCGACGACACCTGGCCCCGGGTGGGCAGTCAACTGCACCACCGGGCCGGGCCATGGCCGTTCTCACTGCAGGACGCGTCGACGGTGCTGGTCTGCGAACCGCCGCACCGACTCGTCCTCAAGGCCGGGCTCTGGCCGGCGGGTGAGGCGATAGTGGCCTTCACGCTGGAACCGGTCGGCGAGGACGCCACCCGGGTGCGCATCGGGGAGGACTTCGCCGCCGGCCCGCTGCGGTGGCTCCACACCAAGCTCAACGACCTGGTGCTGCACCTGCGTAACCGGGAGACGCTGGACCGGCTGTCCGACATCGCCACCCGACAGAAGGGGTGACAGTGGCGCAGACCGTGGTGGTGACCGGCGCGAGCGCCGGCGTCGGTCGGGCCATCGCGCACGCGTACGCGGCTCGAGGCGCCCGGGTGGCGCTGCTGGCACGGGGTGAGGCCGGTCTCGTCGCCGCCGAGCGGGAGTGCCGACTGCGCGGCGCGACCGACGTACGCACCTACCGGGTCGACGTCGCCGACGCGGGAGCGGTGCAGCAGGCCGCCGACGACGTGGTGCACCGGTGGGGCGGCATCGACCTGTGGATCAACAACGCCATGGCCTCGGTGTTCGCGCCCGCCTGGGAGATCCCGGCGCGCGAGTTCCATCGGGTCACCGAGGTCACCTACCTGGGCACTGTGCACGGCACCCTGGCGGCGCTGCGCCACATGCGGGCGCACGGGCGGGGCACGATCGTGCAGGTGGGCTCCGCGTTGGCCTACCGGGGGATCCCCCTGCAGTCGGCGTACTGCGCGAGCAAGCACGCGGTGCAGGGCTTCAACGACTCGCTGCGCGCCGAACTGCTGCACGACTGCCCGGCGGTGAAGCTGTCGATGGTGCAGCTGCCGGCCGTCAACACGCCGCAGTTCTCCTGGGTCCGTACCCGGCTGCCCCGGCATCCGCAGCCCGTACCGCCGATCTTCACGCCGGAGTTGGCCGCGCGGGCCGTCGTCTGGGCCGCCGAGCGCGGCACCCGTGAACTGAACGTGGGCGGCCCGACGTGGCAGGCCCGGCTGGCCGACATCCTGTTCCCCGGGCTGCTCGACCGGAAGCTGGCCCGCGACGGCTACGACAGTCAGCAGACCGGCGAGGAGATCGACCCGGCCACCTGGCGGGACAATCTCGACCATCCGGGCGACCAGGAGACGGACCGGGGCGCAGCCGGCATCTTCTCCGACCGGGCCCGCGACCGTTCGGCCGCGCTGTGGGTCGGCACCCACAAGCCGGCGCTGACCGGGATCGCACTCACCGTCGCGGCTCTGACCCTCGCCGCCGTCACACGACGCAGGCGCTGACGGTCTTCACGGCGTTGCCCTGGCAACCCCGCGACCAGTAGAGGATCGATAATCGGACACCAAGCCACCGGCAGCCGCAACGCCCGGAAGGGGTGCCCTCTTCAACCCGAATGTGACAACTGGATACCCTTTCCATGAGCCCCCTGTCCGCAAACCGAGGATGTCCGCATGATCGAGCCTGTGCAGCTGCCGTCGCCGTGGCGGGACGTACGCCTGACGGTCGTCGTGCCCACCTACAACGAAGCGGGAAACCTGCCCACACTTGTGGAGCGGCTCCTCGCACTGCCGCTGCCCGGCCTGCGCATCCTCGTCGCCGACGACAACTCCCCGGACGGCACCGGTGAGGTGGCCGACAAGCTGGCCATCGAGCACCCGGAGCGCATCGAGGTCGTCCACCGCGCCGGCAAGGAGGGCCTCGGCCGGGCGTACGTCGACGGGATGGGACGGGCGCTCGACGGCGGCGCCGAGTACGTGGCGCAGATGGACGCGGACCTGTCGCACCCGCCGGAGGCGCTGCCGGGCATGCTGGGCGCGCTGCTCTCCACCCAGGCCAGCGTGGTGATCGGTTCCCGTTACGTGCCGGGCGGCGAGCTGGACGAGAACTGGCCGCTGTACCGCCGGGCCCTCAGCGGCTGGGCGAACCTGTACGTGCACACCCTGCTGCGGGTGCGCATCCGCGACCTCACGGCCGGCTTCAAGATCTGGCAGGCCGACGCGCTGCGGAACATCGACCTGAACCGGGTGCAGTCCAACGGCTACAGCTTCCAGGTGGAGATGCACTACCTGGCGACCAAGCTGGGGCACACCATCCTGGAGGTGCCGATCCGTTTCGAGGAGCGCAAGGAGGGCGCGTCAAAGATGACCACCGCGACCAAGGTGGAGAGTGCCCTGATGCCCTTCCGCCTGCGCAGCAAGCACCGCAACATCACCAGCTGAACCCCGTCTGCCCTCTCGCGATCAAGAGGTTCGCGTCACCGGCACCCCGGAATCTGACGCAAACCTCTTGATCACCGCAGTAGAGGACGGCCGGGTGGGTCAGTCGGGGTAGACAGCGCGGTGGGCCGTTGCGATGGCTGCGGCGTACGCCCGGCCGGTCAGGGCACGGTCACGGGCCAGCGCCGCACGGGCCGCGTTCGCGCCGGGAGCGCCGTGCACCCCACCGCCGGGATGCGCCGACGCACTGGCCAGGAAGAGCCGGTCCACCGGCGTGTCCGCCCGGCCCAGGCCGGGGACCGGGCGCAGGAACAGCTGTTGGTACGCGGCGGCGGTGCCACCACCGAGGGTGCCGCCGACCAGGCTCGGGTTGCCCTTCTCCAGGTCGGCCGGGCCCGCCACGTGCCGGCCGACGACGAGCTGCCGGAAACCCGGTGCCGCCGCCTCCAACACGTCCTCCATCCGCTGCACGTGACCGGCGACGTCCTCGGCCCGCCAGTCCCGCCGAAACGGCAGGTGGGTGTACGACCAGAGCGACTCGGTGCCCGGCGGGGAGTGACTCGGGTCGGCGACGGACATCTGCCCGAGCAGCAGGAACGGGTCACGGGGCAGTTCGCCTCGGGCCAGCTCGCTCGCGTACCGGGTCAACCCGTTCAGGTCCGCGCCCAGGTGCACGGTGCCGGCGCCGGCCACCTCCCGGTTGATCCAGGGCATCGGTGCGGACAGCGCCCAGTCCACCTTCAGCGTCGAACCGTCCCAGCGGAAGTGCGCCAGGTCCTCCACCAGCCGTGACGGCAGCGCCGCAGCACCGACCAGGTCGAGGTAGAGCGCCGGCGCGGGCACGTCGGCGAGGACGGCCCGTCGGGCCCGCCACAGCGCGCCGCCGACGGTGCGGACCCCCATCGCCCGGCCCCGCGCGGTGAGCACCCGGTCGACGTGGGCGCCGTAGAGGATCACCCCGCCGCGCTCCTGCAACCGAGCCACCAGCGCGTTGGTGATCTGCTGGGCCCCGCCCTCGGGCACCGGCCAACCGATCTGCTGGCCGAGCATGGCCAGCAACCAGCCGTACACCCCGGAGCCGGCCTCCTCCGGGGACAGGTCGGTGTGCAGGGCGCAGCCGGCCAGCAGGGCCGGCCCGCCGGCACCGTCGAAGAGTTCGTCACCGAGCTTGCGCACCGGCACCACCAGGCGCCGGGCCAGTCGCAGCGCGCCGGCGACCCGCAGCCGACGCAGCAGACCCAACCCGCCACGGACCGGCGGGAACGGCGAGGTGATCGCGTCCAGCATCGGCTCGGCCACGTCGAGCCAGTCGGTGTACGCGTTGAGCCAGCGCTTGCCGTCACCAGGGGCGAACTGCTCCAGCGAGGCCGCCGTGACGTCCAGGTCCCGGTTGATCACCGCGGCCCGTCCGTCCGGCAGCAGGTGCGCCAGCAC
This sequence comes from Micromonospora sp. WMMD967, assembly GCF_029626165.1. NCBI lineage: Bacteria > Bacillati > Actinomycetota > Actinomycetes > Micromonosporales > Micromonosporaceae > Micromonospora > Micromonospora sp. WMMD967. Next base: position 3,402,758 of record NZ_JARUBK010000001.1, on the reverse strand, counting down.
GTCCGGCGCATGCCGCCAGGACAGCCCGTGCCGACCCAGGTCGAGGTCGGCCAGCACCGGTGACGCGTACCCCAGGGGGTAGAACGAGCTGTAGAGGTCGCTCAGGTAGCCGGGCGCGGTGACCTCGGCGGAGCGGACCGCGCCACCGGGCGCGGACGTGGCTTCCAGCACCACCACCTCCCAGCCGGCGTCGGCCAGCAGGTTGGCCGCCACCAGGCCGTTGTGGCCGGCTCCGACGATGACGGCGTCCGCGCTCTGTACGGCGGTGGTGGTCATCCGATCCGCCTACCCGGCGTGCAACAGGGCGAAACGCGTTTGTCTCGCCGAGGCCCGGGCATCCAGCGCCGCATGTACACGGTTGCGCAGCTGGTGGGTGGGGTGTGGGGCGCGGGCGGCGACGGCGGTGAACTGGTGGTGTGTGATCCGGCGGACGGAACGCCCGTCAGCACGGTGCCGGTGGCCACTGCCGACGAGGTGGGCAAGGCGGCCCAGGCGGCACGGAACGCGGCAGCGCAGTGGGCGGCGACCGCGCCGGCCGAGCGGGCGGCGGCGCTGCACCGGGCCGCGGACGCGGTGGAGGCGGCCACCGAGGAGCTGGCTGAGGCAGTCACGGCGGAAATGGGCAAGCCGTTGGCGGACGCCCGCGGTGGCGTCGAGGCGGGCATCGGCACCCTGCGACAGTACGCGGAGCTCGCCCCGCTGCGCGGCGGGCGGACCCTCAACGGTGGAGCCGACGCGCTGGACTTCCTGACCCCGCAGCCGCGTGGTGTGGTCGCCGCGATCACCCCGTGGAACGACCCGGTGGCGGTGTCCTGCGGTCTGCTCGGCGCGGCCCTGGTGACCGGCAACGTGGTGCTCTACAAGCCGAGCGAACGTGCGCCGGCGACGGGTTGGCTGCTGGCCCGGGCGCTGGACCAGGCGATGCCGACCGGTGTCCTGTCCCTGCTCACGGGCGGCCCGGAGGTCGGTGCGGCGCTGGCCGCGCAGGACGTCGACGTGGTGGCGCACGTGGGGTCGACGGCGACCGGTCGGGCGATCGCCGCCGCCGCGGCCCGCACCGGCGCGAAGGTGCTCCTGGAGAACGGGGGCAGTGATCCGTTGGTCGTCGACGCGGGCGTCGACCCGGAGTGGGCGGCCGGTCAGGCCGCGCTCGGCGCGTTCGCCAACGCCGGGCAGATCTGTGTGGCGGTGGAGCGGATCTACGTGCACCGGGAGGTGGCCGAGGACTTCGTGGCCGCTCTGACGCGGCACGCCGAGGCGCTGCGGGTCGGGCCGGGCCGGGACCCGGGCACCGAGCTGGGCCCGCTGGTCGACCGGCGGCACCGCGACCACGTGCACGGGCAGGTGACGGCGGCGGTGGCGGGCGGCGCACGGGTGCGGGTCGGAGGCGAGGTGCCGGACGGGCCGGGGGCGTTCTACCCGGCCACCGTGGTCACGGACTGCCGGCACGACATGCCGCTGGTGCGGGAGGAGACGTTCGGGCCGGTCGCTCCCGTGGTGGTCGTCGACTCGTTCGACGAGGCGCTGCGCTGCGCCGCGGACTCCCCGTACGGGCTGGCCGCCACCGTGTTGACCGCGTCGATGAGCCACGCGCAGCGGGCCTGGCGGGAACTGCCGGTAGGCACCGTCAAGGTCAACGCGGTGTTCGGGGGAGCTCCGGGCGGCGCCGCGCATCCGCGTCGCGCCAGCGGGCAGGGCTTCGGGTACGGCCCGGAGCTGCTGGACGAGTTCACCGCCACCAAGGCGGTGCACATCGAGGCTCCGGGCGGCGGTGAATGGTGAACGGCACGGCCGGACGCAGGGGTGGTGCGTCCGCCCGCGCCGTCGTCTGGCAGGTCAGTCGCCGCGAGCCTTGCGGGTGGCCCGGTCGTTGGCCTTCTGGATCGCCTTGACCAGGTCCGGCTTGTTCATGCTGGACCGTCCGGGTACGTCCAGCTCGCGGGCCACCGACATCAGGTGGTCCTTGGTCGCGTTGGCGTCCACCCCACCGGCGGTGGGTGCACGCCGCTCCGGTCCGCCACCGGCGGCCTGCTGGTCGCTCGGGCCCTTACGGCCCTTCGGCTCCCAGTGGTCGCCCACCTTCTCGAACTGGTGCTTCACCGCGGCGAACGCGGTCCGGTGCGACCGCTCCCCCTCGCCGTAGGTCTCGACCGCCGAGTCGTGCGTCTTCTCCCAGGTGCGCTGCGCCTTGTCCGAGGAGCGTCGCAGCGTGCTGGGCAGGTCTTCGCGCCCGGGCATCTCGTCCTCCTCCGCGTCGTTCGGATCCCCCTCAGGTTCCCCCGGTGTCCGGGCCTAAACGGGCGGCGCGCGGCGGTCGGGTTTGTCGATTTCCCGGTGCGGGTACCGGCGGGCCAGGCCTGACCGGACGACCGGTCATCCGGTGGCCGGTGCGGCAGGGAGCGGGCATGACGACCATGGAGCCCGGTACGACGCTCGAGGGTGCACGGCACCCCCGGGTTCCTCGACGGATGCGGCAGTTGAGCTGGCGGACCTGGCGTGGGGTGCTGGTCCGCAGCGTGCAGAACTTCGTCAACGACAACTGCTCGGACTGGGCCGCCGCGCTGACCTACTACGGGGTCCTCGCGCTCTTCCCGTCCGCCATCGTGGTGGTGGCCCTGGTCGGCCTGGTCTCCTCCGGCGAGCAGACCGTCGACACGGTGGTCGACCTGGCCAATCAGGTCGGCGCCGGTTCGGTGCTGGCCGACAAGGAGGGCAGCGTGGTCGGGGTGATCCGGTCGGTGGTGGTCGACCAGAGCAACCCCAAGCTGTTGCTGAGTTTCGGCCTGCTGGGTGCGTTGTGGTCCGCGTCGGGCTTCATCGGGCGCCTTCACCCGGGCCTCCAACGCCGTGTACGGGGTGGACGAGGGTCGCCCGGTCTGGAAGTTGCGCCCGTTGCAGATCGGGCTCGCCGCGATCACCCTGGTGCTGCTCGCCGTGGTCGCCCTCGCGTTGATCGTCAGTGGCCCGGTCACCGACGCGGTCGGCGACCTGATCAACGCCGGCGGTCTGGCCCGCACGGTGTGGAGCGTGGCCAAGTGGCCGGTGCTCGCCATGATCATGATGGTGTTGCTGTCCCTGCTGTTCTGGATCGCGCCGAACGTCCGCCAGCCCCGGTTCCGCTGGCTCACACCGGGCGGCGCGGTGGCCCTGGTCTCCTGGGTGGCGGTCTCCTTCGGCTTCGGCCTCTACGTGGCCAACTTCGGCTCGTACGACACCACCTACGGCAGCCTGGGCGCGGCCATCGCCTTCCTGGTCTGGCTCTACCTCAGCAACTCCGCGTTGATGCTGGGTGTGCAGATCAACGCCGAGGTGCAGCGCGGACGGCGGTTGCAGGCCGGCGACCAGGACCCGGACGACCCGGTGCTGCCACCGCGTAGGCCGGCCGACGACTGAGCCTCCGTTTCCGGCCCGGATGTCCGGCCCCCGGCCGGACCGTGGGCCGGTGCCGGTTTATCGGCCCGGGTGCCGGGTAGCGCAGAAGGCATGGAGCGTGGCAACAGCAAGCACGGACCGAGGATCGACGAACAGATGAGCCAGGAGGTCAGCGGCCTCGTGCAGGGGCCGGGGACCGGCGGCTCTCGGGTCGACGAGTCGCGGGTGCCGGAACCGGCTGGCGAGGACCAGCCGGAGACGACCACCGCCCCGGCCGGCGACCTGCGCACCGGCACCCCACAGGGAATGAGTTCCACGGACGTCGAGCAGCGCAGCCGGCTCGGCCGGTTCATCTCGATGAGCGCGCTGCCGGGTGACCGCCTGGTGCTCATCGCCAGCGCCCGCGAGAACGAGGCGCCGGACGACATCGTGGCGGCACTGGAACGACTGCCCGAGGGCACCGTCTACCAGACCGTTTCCGAGGTGTGGGCCGCGCTCGGCAACAAGAACGAGACAACTCGCTGGTGACCGGGTCGCCCCCCGATCCGACGACCATCAGCGACTGAAGGAGGTTCCCTGATGAGTGGCGTAACCGAACACGTCGACGTTTCCGTGCCCGTACGCACCGCGTACGACCAGTGGACGCAGTTCGAGGAGTTTCCCGAGTTCATGGAGGGTGTGCAGGAGGTCCGGCAGCTCTCCGACACGATGACCCACTGGAAGGTGGACATCGCCGGGGTGAAGCGCGAGTTCGACGCCGAGATCACCGAACAGCTCCCGGACGAGCGCGTCGCGTGGCGTTCCACCGACGGCACCCAGCAGGCCGGCGTGGTGACCTTCCACCGGCTCGACGCGGACAAGACCCGGGTGACCCTGCAGCTCGAGTTCGAGCCGCACGGGGTGGTCGAGCAGGCCGGCGACAAGCTCGGCATCGTCGACCGACGCGCCAAGGGCGACCTGGAGCGCTTCAAGACGTACATCGAGCGGCGCGGTCAGGAGACCGGCGCCTGGCGCGGGTCGGTGGACCGTCCGCAGCCGTGACGCTGGACAGCTTCGCCGATGGCCGCCGGACTCCGGCGGCCATCGCCGTGTCGGAGCCCGCTCACGCGACACCGTTTGCGATCATCGCGCCCGGGTACGGCTGAGAGCATGACCGACGACAACATCAGGGTGTGGCGCGACGAGGAACGACTTCCGTTGGAAGAGCTGGAACGGGCAGTGTCCGGCTCCAGCCTCGACGGGCAGGCCGACGACGTGACAGGTAACGACGCGGGCGAGGAGGCCGCGTTCGGGCACGGACCGGCCGCGTCGGACCGCGAGGGGCAGGCCCGGGGCAACACCCGGGAGGCCACCGACCCGCAGCGCGCCTACCGCCCGTCCACCACCGGGCGGACCGGCCCGGACGTCTGATCCTTCCCGTCGGGCTGGGCGGGCAGCACCACCGGGGCGGGCGGCCCTGCGGACGGTCGACGCGCACCCCACTCGTAGAGCGCGATCAGCCCCAGCGCGAGCACCAGCAGGGCCGATCCCAGCACCTCCACGGACGCGTTGCCGATCAGCACGCCCAGCCCGGCGGGGACGAGCGCCGCGCCGATGCCGGACGCGCCGATCTGCAGTCCGATGGCCCGGTCCGTGTGCGCCGGGCCGACCCGGTCGGCGGTGGTGAGCGTGAGCAGCGGAAACACCGGCGCGGCGGCGAAACCGACAACGACCAGACCGAGCACCGCCAGCGCCGCCGGCCCGGGGATCGCGATCAGCGCGGCCCCCACTGCCATACCGGCCAGGCTGGCCCGCAGCACCAGGATGGAACCCAGCCGCTCGGCCACCACACCCTGCACGATCCGACCGACGAAGAGGCTGCCCCAGTACGCGGAGACACACCCGCCGGCCACCGCAGCGCTCAGCCCGCGCCCCTCCGTCAGCAGGAGGAACGCCCAGAGACCGGTGGACACCTCGATGGCCACGTACAGCGCGAAGGCGAGCGTCCCGGACCAGACCGCCGGCAGCCGCAGCGTCTCCCGGACCGGTACCGGGACGACCGCCGACGCGGTGGGCGCGGTTCCGGCGGCTTCCGTGGCGGTGGCGTCGACCGCGGTGGCGGTCGGGACGCCGCGTTGCCAGGCCCGCACGGTGAGCGCGAACGCGACGGCGAGGACGAGCTGGGCGGCGGCCACGATGCCGTACCCCCAGCGCCAGGCCAGCCCGGCGCTGAGCACACCGGTCATGATCAGCGGGCCGATCGCCACCCCCAGGCCGAAGAAGGCGTGCAGCCAGTTCATGTGCCGCGGCCCGAACGCTCCGGCCGCGTACGCGTTGAGCCCGGAGTCGACAGCGCCCGATCCGAGCCCGAGCAGCAGCGCACAGCCCACCAGCACGGCCAGCACGGGGCTCAGTGAATAGCCGGTCAGCGCCAGGCTGGCCAGCAGGGTGCTCCCGGCGAGCAGGGCACCCACGCCCACCCGGGCCAGCGTGAACCCGGCCAGCACGCTGGAGGTGAGATAACCGACAGTGCCGGCGGTGAGCACCCAACCGACCGCCTCGGTCGGTACGCGGAAGTCGCCCCGGATGGAGGGCCAGCCCACGCCGAGCAGGCCGTCCGGTAGACCGAGGCTGACGAACCCGAGGTAGGCCAGCAGGAGCAGCGAAGCGCGGGGGCGTGGTGGTGTGGTGGACACGAGGCACCATCCTGCCGCAGAGGCACCCTAGCGCGGTCGGCGCCGGGGTGCCCGCCACGGAAAGAAGTCGTGTCCGGACGGTCGAGAAAACGGACAGCTCATCCAGAATCGGCCGATCGGAGGACGGCAATCCGGCGCGTTCGCGTAAGAATTCCGGGATGCATCAAGGCTCCGGAGTCCTCTCCCCGCGTCAGCGCCGGCTCGCCTGGCTCGGCTTCCTGCTCGCCGCGCTGCAGGCACCCGTGTCCGCCTGGCTCGTCGCCGACGACTCGTGGCTGTTCAGCCTCTGTGTCGCACTGATGGTGGCCGTCGTGATCATCGCCGACGACGCGGCACGGCGTCGGCCGGCCGACGCGACAGGCGACTAGGGCCTGTTTCATAAGAACTGGCCGGCCTGCGGCGGGCCCAGACGACGCCCGGCGGCGTTGCGGTTTCATCCGGATACAACACCGGTATCCGGACGAAACCGCGCCTTGCCGGATCGCCGCCCGGACTCCGCCTCGGCTCGACCGCCCTTATGAAACAGGCCCTAACCCTCTCCGCCCGGCCGGGCTTCGTGCCCCGGCCGACCCGGGCTGCGGCGGCGCTCCTTCATCTCCGCCTCGTAGAGGTGCCGTCGCCCGCCCACCAACTCGTTCCGGGCCTGCTGGTCCAACTCCCGGAACAGCGCGTGGTAGCCGTCGTCGAAGTCCTCGACGATCTGGAACGTCCACCGCCCGGCGATGACGTTGCGGCCCCGCAACTCGGTGCCGATCCGCTCGGCGAGCCGCGGATGCCCGGCGGCGCGGAACTGCTCCACCGCGTCGTCGAGCATCAGGTCGGCGTGCCCGATCAACTGGTGCATCGAGTACAGATGCCCCCGGGCCCGCTCCACGCACTCCAGCGCCTCGCTGAGCTTGCCGAGCGCCGCGACCGTTGCGTCGCTCACGCCGGCTGGCCGCCGGTGCCGCTCGTCAGGTCCGTCCGCGTGCTGTTCCATCGGTGCCTCCGTGCCGTATGCCGCCGTTCGCGGGTGCTGTTCCTGCTGCCCCGTCTGTGCCGGATCAACCCCCACGGCCAGCGTCGATTCGCCCAGTGGCGCTGCCGACATCCGCCGAGCGGCCGAGGTCGAGGCGGTCACCGGTCGGTTAGCCTCGGTCACCATGCGTGTGCCGTTCACCCGGGTCGCCTCCCGTACCGCCGTCGACTCGGCGCGGTCCACCCTGGCCGCCCTCACCGTCTCCCTCGGCACCGTCGGGCTGGCCGCCGCCGCCGCGCGACCGGGGCTGCTTGCCCTCGTCGACCAGCACGCGGCAGCCGTACGGGACAGCCTCGACGGGGACCGCCAACCGCTGAGCCCGGCGATGCTCGCCGGCTACGCCGAGGGGGTCCGCGCGGCTGCCCTGGAGCACGGGTGGACACCACCGGACGGGCCGGTGGACTGGAGTCACCCGGAGTGGCTGCTCACCCGACTGCTCGCGGTCTGCGCGCTGGCCCGCTCGCTCGACCGCGCCTGATCCGCAGGGCAGCCCGGGCACGGCGCGAGGAGGACGTCCCGCATCGTCCGCGGAACGCCCTCCCCACCAGCCGTGCCGTTGCGCCCGCTACGAGCGGTACTGCTGGGCTTCGTCCACCCGAGGCATGGCCTGGGTGCGGTCCCCGCCGCGGTCGGCCATCTGCCGCTCCACGTCGCTGCGCCCGGCAGTGCTCGCCTGACGCTGCTGCTGCACCGCCCGGGCCTCCTCGGCCGCCCGACGCAGCCAACCGTCCCAACGGTTCTGCATCGGCTTGACCAGACCACCGCCGACACCGACGATCAGGATGCCGGCCACCGTGGCGAGCACCGCGATCAGCACCGGGGTCGTCACCGTGGTGGCGATACCGACCTGGTTCAGCGCGGCGATCACACCGAGAGCGATGATGAAGATCGCCGTCAGGTCGGCCAGCACCTTGCCGTACGAGAGCCCTCCCAGCGCGCCGGTGACCAGATCCCGGACGGCGTTGGCGATCGCGGCCGCCACCACCACGATGACGATCGCGATGAACGCACGCGGCAACCAGGCCACCACGCCGCTGATCAGGTCACTGATCGCGTTGGGTCCCCAGACTCCGAAGGCGAACTGGAGCGTGAACAGCAGTACGGCGTAGTACGCAAGTCTGGCCAGGATGTCGCTGGCGTCGTACTTCGTTCTCTCCAGGGCCCGTTTGATACCACCGCGTTCGACCGCTTGGTCGAAGCGCACCCGTTCCAGCACCGTATCCACGATCTTGAGGACGGCTCTGGCGATGAGCCAGCCGACCACGAGGATGACGATGAAGGCCACTGCCTTCGGGATGAAGAGCAGCACTGACCTCCAGGTGTCGGCGATGGCATCGCCGATGTCGGCCTGCCGGACCGCGAGGGTTTTCAGCATGATGTCCCTCCTGTCGCATGGACTGCGCCGGGCGCATACCCGGCAACCGGTGCGGCAGTCCGCGCAGAGCGCCGACATTTTTGCGACAAGCGACCCGACAGGGGCCCTGAACTGCCCGAACGTCCCCCGCCACCGGGGACTGCGACGGCTCGCGGCCATGATCGGATGCCTTTTCCCACCGGCCGACTAGGCTGCGGACATGCCAGGAACGGTCGGGCGAGTCCCCACGCCAGCAACTCCCGGCCCGGGCGCGTCCACCGGGTCCGGTGCGGTCGCTGCCGTGCTCGCCCACGACTGGGCCGGCACCCCGCTGGGCCCGCCGGAAGGCTGGGACGTGGCGGTCCGGGCCGTGGTGGAGCTGATCGCCGCCTCACCGATGCCGATGGCGCTGGCGTACGGCGACGACCTCGTGCTGCTCTACAACGCCGGCTACGGCGAGTTGCTGGGCACCAAGCACCCGAACGCCCTCGGTCGCCCGGCCGCCGAGGTTTTCGCGGAGATCTGGGCGCTCCCGGGCGTCGGTGCGGTCATCGAGCGCTGTTACCGGCAGGGCGTGCCGTTCCTGGAGAAGGAGTCCACGCTGCCCCTGGTCCGCGGGCACTCCGCGACCGTGGAGCAGGCGGTCTTCACCAGGGGATACTCGCCGGTACGGGACAGCCTCGGGCGGATCGTCGGCGTGTTGACGGTCGCGGCCGAGACCACACACGTCACCGAGCAGTTGCAGAGTCTCAGCGAGGTGGCCGCGGCGCTCGCCGGCACGCTCACCCTCGACGACGTGGCCCGGGTGGCGCTGCGGTACGCGATCACCACGTTCGACCCCGACCAGGCCTCGTTCGTCGTCGACGAGGGCGGCGGTGGTTGGCGCATGGTGCGCCGGGTGCGCGGCGAGTTGCTGGACGAGGCCGACGAGCGTCTCCCCCCGCTCTGGCGGCGCGCGCCGGCGGACTGGTCGTCGCCAGTGGTGCAGGCGGCGCGCTCCGGTGGCCCGTCGTTCGTCCGGGACGGGCAACCGCTGCGGGACACCGCTGTGGACCGCCACGACCAGAAGATCCGCTCGGTGGCGGCCCTGCCGCTGGGCACCTCGGTGGTGCGCGGCGGGCTGGCGGTCGGCTACCAGATCCCGCACACCTGGTCGCCGGCCGAGCGGGCGCTGCTGGCCGCCTCGGCCGAGCTGATCGGTCAGGCCGCCGAGCGGGCCCGCCGCTTCGAGACCCAGCACGGCACCGCCCAGTTGTTGCAGCGCAGCATGCTGCCGGAGCATCTGCCGGACCTGCCCCGGCTGCGGATCGCGGCCCGTTACGACCCGGGGGTCGACGGCAACGCCGCCGGTGGCGACTTCTACGACGCCTTCCTGCTGCCCAACGGCGCGCTCGGCGTGGTGCTGGGCGACGTCGCCGGCCACGACGTGCAGGCCGCCGCGCGGATGGGACAGGTCCGGGCCGCGCTGCGCGCGCTGGCTCTGGCCGACTCCGCGCCGGACGCGGTGCTGGCCGGGCTGGACCGGCTGGTGAGCAGCCTGGGCGTGGAGGCCGGCACACACGAACTCTTCGTCACAGTGGTGTTCGGGGTGATCGACGCGGAACGGCGGGAGCTGACCCTGGCCAGTTGCGGGCACCCCGCCCCGCTGATCCGTCGCGGCGACCCGGACGGCCGCTCACACGCCGAGTACCTCGACGTTCCCGCCGGACCTCCGCTGGGTCTGGGCGGCCGGCCGGGCACCGTGACGGTCCCGTTCCGCCCCGGTGACACCCTGTTGCTGTTCAGCGACGGGGTGGTGGAACGCCGGCGGCACAGCCTCACCGCCGGGCTGACCACCCTCGGCGACGCCGTCGCGAAGGCCGGCAGCGGTGACCCACGCGCCCTCTGCGCGGTGGCGACCGCCGCGGTGCCGGGCGGCACCGAGGACGACGTGGCCGTACTGGCGGTCGAACACGCCCTCAAGCCGAGCCGGTCGGCGAGCATGGAGATGCCCGCGGAGCCGACCGCGCCCAGCCGGGTCCGACACTGGATGACCGGTCAGCTCACCGACTGGCAGGTGGCCGAGTCGGTGATCGGGGCGGCGGTGCTGTGCACCAGCGAACTGACGACCAACGCGTTGCTGCACGCCGGCACGGCCGCCCGGGTGGAGATCGACCTCAGCCCCGAACGGCTGCTCGTCTCGGTCGCCGACTCCGGCACCCGGGGCACCGTGACCCGGGCCCGCACCGACACGTTGAGCAGTCGTGGGCGCGGTCTGGGCCTGATCGAGGAGCTCAGCGACGCCTGGGGCACCGACCCGTCGGTCCGCGGCTCCACGGTCTGGTTCGAGATCCGCATCCGAAACGCCGACGCCGCCTGAAGACCGCCCGACCGGGTAGGAGGACGCCCATGCGTACCGACACACCCGCCGGAATCCTCTTCGACGTCGACGGCACTCTGGTCGACACCACCTACCTGCACACGGTGAGCTGGTGGGAGGCGTTGCGCCAGACCGACCAGCCGGTGCCGATGGCCACGGTGCACCGCTCGATCGGGATGGGTTCGGACAAGCTCCTGGACCACCTGCTCGGCCCGGAGCGGGACCGCGACGCCGACTCCAGGCTGCGCGACGCGCACGACACCCTGTACGCCGAGTACTGGGAGCGGCTCACACCACTGCCCCGGGCCGCCGACCTGCTGCGCGCCTGCGCGGAGCGAGGGATGCGGATCGTGCTCGCCACCTCCGCGTCGGAACCGGAGGTCGGCGCCTTGCGCCGGGCGCTGGCCGCCGACGACGTGATCGACACGATCACCTCCTCGGCGGACGCGGAGCAGAGCAAGCCGGCTCCGGACATCCTGGTCGCGGCGTTGGAGCAGTCCGGGTTGGCGGCCGAGCGGGTGGTCTTCGTCGGTGACTCGGTGTGGGACGTCGTCGCGGCCGGCAAGCTGGACATCCCGTGCGTCGGGCTGACCTGTGGCGGCACCAGCCGGGGCGAACTGGCCGGCGCCGGCGCGGTGGCGGTGTACGACGACCCGGCCGCGTTGCTGGGCGAGTTGGCGGAGTCACCGCTCTCCCGGCCCCGGGGATGAGTGTCACTCCGGTTCGCCCGCCGGTCCACGCATAGCGGGAGGACTTGCGGGGCAAGGTCTGTCACCACCTGCCCGCGCCTCGCGGGTGCGGCCGAAAGGTGGTGCCGTGGAGCCGGTAGATGTGGCGTTCGCGCTGGTCGGTGTGGGCGCTCTGCTCGCGGGCATCCTCCCGCGGATCCTGGAGCAGCGTCCGCTGTCCATGCCGATCGCCTTCCTCGCCCTCGGCATGCTGGTGTTCCTGCTGCCGGTGGGACTACCGACGCCCGACCCGCTGGCCCACCCGGAGCTGGCGACCCACCTCACCGAGATCGGGGTGATCGTCGCGCTGATGGGTGCCGGGCTCAAGATCGACCGACCGTTGAGTTGGCGGCGGTGGTCGTCCACCTGGCGGCTGTTGGCGATCGCGATGCCACTGTGTATCGCGGCGGTCGCCCTGCTCGGGTGGTGGTGGGCGGGGCTGGTACCGGCCGCCGCCCTGTTGTTGGGTGCCGCGCTGGCCCCGACCGACCCGGTGCTCGCCGCCGACGTTCAGGTCGGCGAGCCGACCGATGTGGAGGATTCCGAGGACGAGGTCCGCTTCGCGCTGACCTCCGAGGCCGGGCTCAACGACGGGCTGGCGTTCCCGTTCGTCTACGCCGCCATCGCGATCGCCTCGACCAGCCTCGCCCCCCGCGAGTGGTTCGTCGAGTGGTTGACGGTGGACGTGCTGTGGAAGGTGGGCGTCGGGGTCGGCGGCGGTCTCCTCATCGGCTGGCTGCTGGGCAAGTTGTTCTTCCGTGCGCCCAGCAAGCTGCGGCTGGCCCGGCACGCCGAAGGCTTCCTGGCGCTGGCCGCCACGTTCCTCGCGTACGGGCTGGTGGAGGTGGTCGGCGGGTACGGCTTCCTGGCGGTGTTCGTGGCCGCCCGGGCGATCCGGGCCGCCGAGCGGACCCACGAGTTCCACTCGGTGCTGCACGATTTCGCCGAGCAGGTCGAACGGCTGCTCACCCTGGTGTTGTTGCTGCTGCTCGGCGGCGCGATCGTGGGTGGCCTGCTCGTCCCACTGACCTGGTCGGCGGCCGCCGTCGGGTTGGCGCTGGTGTTCCTGATCCGGCCGCTGTTCGGTTGGTTGTCGCTTCGCGGGGCGCCGGGAAGGCCGGCCGAGCACTGGGTCATCTCGTCGTTCGGCATCCGAGGCGTCGGCTCGTTCTACTACCTCGCGTACGCCACCACGAAGGCCGACTTCCCGCAGGCCGAGCTGCTCTGGGCGACCGTCGGCCTGGTGGTGCTCATGTCCGTGGTGGTGCACGGCATCACCGCGACACCCGTCATGCAACTGCTCGACCGGGAGGGCGAACGGACGTCCGACCCGGCCGAGCGGGACAGCGACGCCCGGCCCGTCGCGGCGGCCGGGCACTCCTGACGACCTGTTCAGGTCAGGCGGGCGACCAGGGCACGGCCGAGGTCCCGGCCGGAGCGCCAGGCGGTCTGGACCTGCGGCTTACCGAACGCGTCGCCGGCCAGGCCGATCCCGTCGGCGTCGAGGTGGTGGGTGGCACCGGAGGCGTCGGCGACCGGCTTCGCGTACGTCCAGCGGTGCACGTGCACGTTGACGGCCTGCTCGGGGAGGCTCAGGAGGTCGCGGACGGCCTGCTCGACGGCCGGTCCAGCTCCGGTGGGCTGGGCCAGGTGACCGGCGGCGAACTCCGCGACGGTGTGCGCGACGAGCACCGGAGCGCCGTCACCACGCCGGTCACCGTCGTCGCAGACGAGGCTGAGCACCGGATGGTCGTTGACGAACGCGCCCCGGAAGTCCGGCCACCGCCGGCTCGGGAAACGCAGCACCGCAGCCATCGTCGGCGACCAGCCCTGCGCCTGCACGACCCGCGTGGCGTCGGCCAGGGCGGGGTCGAGCAGCAGAGCGGCCTGCGGGCCGGGCATGGCCAGGGCGACCGCCGCGCACGGCTGGCCGTCCACTGTCGGCCCGGGCTCGACGGTGAGCACCAACCGGTCGACGGTCACCGGCACCTCGCCGGCCAGGTGTTCGACAAGCGACCGTAGCCCGCGTGGCGCGGCGAAGCGCATCGGTCCCGGCACGTCCCGACGTCCGTCGCGGTCGTACGACTGGAAGGTGTCGGTCCATTCGCGGACCAGGCCGGCGGCGCGCCACTGCTCGACCACGGCGGTGAAGTCCGGGTCGTCGGCGGTGAAGTACGCGGCGCCGATGTCGGCGGGGCGGCCGTCGAAACGTTTACTGGCCATCCGGCCCCCGCAGACGTGCCCCCGCTCCCGGACCTGCACCGGCACCCCGGCGCGCACCAGTTCCACAGCGCAGGCCATCCCGGCGATGCCCGCTCCGACCACCACCACACCCGACCGGTCCACCGTCATCCGATGATCGTAGGCGGCGAACGACGCCCAGGATTACGACCCACGACCCACGACCCACGACCCACGACCCACGACCAAGATCCGAACACTATCCCGGATGTTGCTGTCTCAGACTCGCCGGAGACAGCAACATCCCTGATGTTGCGCGGATCTTGGCGACAGGCGGGCGGGACGGCGCCGAAGGGCGGGGCCGGGGCGCATGAACCGCCGATGATCGGGGTACTGGCACACCTGTTCGAAGGAAAGGTGATGACGATGACGGACCGCGACAACCAGCAGGTCGACCAGAACGCCGCGATCAAGGACCCGGACGAGTGGGTCACCGGCGACGAGCCGCCCACCGCGGCTCAGGAGTCCTACCTGGGCACCCTGGCCCGGGAGGCGAACGCGGAGATTCCGGCCGACCTGACCAAGGCCGAGGCCTCCAAGCAGATCGACGAACTCCAGGTCCAAACCGGCCGAGGACAGTAGGACCCCGTCGATCATGGAGTTGTGGTGACCGACTTGAGGCGGATGCACGCACTTCGTCACCCACCACAACTTCATGATCGACGGCGCGGGATGGAACACCAGGGACGGGACGGCGCGGGTCGGGCGGTCAGTCGCGGGTGACCCGGTGCAGCGTCACCTCGGTCAGGCGGCCGGCGCTGATCGTGGCGCTGAGGTAGGTGGCGTGCGGTTGGGAACGCCGGTCGGTGGGTGACCCCGGGTTGAGCAGGCGCAGCCCCCCGGGCGCCTCGGTGTCCCACGGAATGTGCGAGTGACCGAAGACCAGCAGGTCGACGTCGGGGTAGAGAGCGGCACACCGCTTCTCGCGACCGGTTCGTTGGCCGGTCTCGTGCACCACGGCGACCCGTAGTCCGTCGAGGTCGACCCGGGCCACCTCCGGCAGCCGGGCGCGCAGCGCCGGCCCGTCGTTGTTGCCGTACACCCCGACGAGTCGGCGCGAACGCGCCGTCATGGCGTCGAGCAGCGCCTCGTCCACCCAGTCTCCGGCGTGGATGACCACGTCGGCCGCCTCGATCGCGGCCCAGAGTGGGCCGGGCAGGTCCCGGGCCCGCTTGGGTACGTGGGTGTCCGCCGTGAGCACCAAACGCATGCCGGCATTCTCCCCCGCGCCCCGGCCGTCGGCCTGGAGACGCGCGTCGGCAGCCGGCGGTTCAGGAGCGCGCCGGACTGAAGTGCTCCGGGGGCATGCCGAGACCACGCAACGCGGGGTCCCGCTCGACGTCGGTCAGCACACCGGCGGCATTGATCAGGCCGATGTGGGAGAACGCCTGGGGAAAGTTGCCCAACTGCTCGCCGGTCAGCGGGTCGATCTGCTCGGCGAACAGGCCCAGGTCGTTGACCCGCCCCGCCAACTCCTTGAACAGTGTGTGCGCCCGGTCCCGTTCACCGGCCAACGCCAGGCAGCTCACCAGCCAGAACGAGCAGATGACGAAACCGGCCGGGTCGCCGTCCCAGCGCCGCAACAGACCGTCGTGCGACAGCCGGTCCTCCACCGCGTGGATCGTCGAGCGCATCCGTGGGTCGTCGGCCCGGAGGAACCCCACCAGCGGCATCACCAGCACCGAGGCGTCCAGTTCGTCGGATTCGAAACTTCCGGTGTACGCCTGCATCCGCTCGTTCCACCCGCGATCGAGCACCTCCGCGCGGACCTTGTCGCGGGCGGCCGCCCAACGGGCAACGTCCTGCGGATCGCCGAGCCGGTCACCGAAGCGGACCGCCCGATCCAGCGCGACCCAGCACTGCACCTTCGACGACACGTGGTGGTGTTCGACGCCGCGTTCCTCCCACATCCCCGCGTCGGGCAGATTCCAGTCCCCCGCGGCCTGGTCGGCGAGCACCCGTAGGACGTGGCGTACCTCCTGATCCAGCGGCACCAGCCTGTCGCGCATCAACCAGGCGGCGTCCATCGTCTCGCCGAAGATGTCGGTCTGCCGCTGCTGCCAGGCGTCGTTGCCGATCACCACCGGCGGGCTGTCCCGGTACCCGCCGAGCTGCTCCAGTCGGTGCTCGGTGAGGTCCCGCTCCCCCAGCACCCCATACATGATGGGCACCGGTTTGTCGTCGACCCGGCCCATCGCCCGGCCCAGCCAGGCGAACTGCCGCTGCACCTCGCCAACGCACGTGGAGCGCCACAGCGCCCGCAGGGTGAGACTGAAGTCGCGCACCCAGACGTAGCGGTAGTCGTAGTTGCGGTCCCCGCCGAGCTTTTCCGGCAGTGAGGTGGTCACCGAGGCCACCACCGCGCCGCTGGGCCCGTACGTCATGCCCTGCACCACCAGGCGGCTGCGCCGCACCTCTTCGGCGTAGAGGCCCTGGTAGTCGTGCTCGTCGGCCCAGGACCGCCAGCCGGCCACGGTGTCGGCGATGGTCTGGTCGGCGTCCGGCACCTCGGGCAACGGCGCGTCGTAGGTCGGGGCGTACCCGAGGGTGAAGTTGTGTGTCGCGCCGGCGCGGACGGTGAACGTCGCGGTGGCCTCGCCGTCGCTGGGGGTGAATCCCACCGAGCACCGCAGGGTGAGCCGGGCGGCGCCGGCGATGGCCTCCAGCATGTCGTTCCGCTCGACCAGGTACGCGATGGTGCGGCCGTACTCGAAGCGCGGCCGGTAGGACGACCGCATCGGCACCTCACCGGACAGTCCTTCGACCGAGCGGACCAGCACCTGCGGCGAGTTCACGCCGATGTCGTGACCACGAGCGCCGGGCTCGAAGGCGAGCGCGTCGGTGAGCGCCACCTCCCCGTGCGCGGTGCGGAAGACCGTCCGCAGCACCAGCGTGTCGTCGAGGTAGTGGCGTTCGACCGTGTAGTCGCCCTCCGGGCGGATCGACCAGTGCCCGGCGCCGTCGTCGAGCAGCCGCGCGAACACCGACGGGGCGTCGAACCGGCCCGGGCACCACCAGTTCACCGAACCGGTGTGGTCCACCAGAGCCGCGCTGCGCCCGTCGGCGAGGAAGCCGTAGTCGCTGATCTGTCCGCTCTGCACCCGCGTGCCTACCCGGGCTGGTGGGACCCATGCCCTGGTGCGCGGCGGCCGAAGCACACCTTCCGGCGTTACCGCTGGCCGTGGGCGGGAACCCCGGAAGCTGACGAGGGAGGATGCTCATGACGTCAACTTCGGGGCCGACCGCCGCGTGGCGGCCCGGCACACAGGGTGGCGACCTGCTTCCGTCCGGGCCGGCCGGCCGCCTGTCGACGCCGGCCGGTGACGGCCACGGGCCGGAGGCCGGTCCGCCGACCGTGACGATCGGCTCGTACCCGGACTATCCGGCCGCGCAGCGGGTCGTCGACTACCTGGCCGACAACCGTTTCCCGGTGGAACACAGCGCCATCGTCGGCACGAACCTCACGCTGGTGGAGACGGTGCTCGGGCGGATGACCACCGGCCGCGCCGGCCTGCTCGGCGCGGGCACCGGCGCCTGGTTCGGGCTTTTCATCGGTCTGCTGTTCGGCATCTTCACCGTCGGCAACTGGTTGGCGGTGATCCTGGTCGGACTGGTCATCGGCGCGATCTGGGGTGCCGTGTTCGGCGCGGTCGCCCACGCCATGACCGGCGGACAGCGCGACTTCACCTCGGCCAGCTCGCTGCGCGCCGGCCAGTACGCGGTGATCGTCGACGCGCAGCTCGCCGACCAGGCCCGTCAGCTGTTGGCCCGGATGCAGGTGCCGGGCGCGAACGCCCGCTGAGCCACGACCTGACGACCGCCCGTCCCGGCAGCGCTCGGGGCGGGCGGCCGTTCAGTCGTGGTACGCCAGCTCCCCGGCGCGGATGTCGACGGCGACCCGGTTCTCCGGCGGTGCGAGCGGGCAGGCCCAGCGGTCGTCATAGGCGCAGCTCGGGTTGTAGAGGTAGTTGCCGTCCAGCCGGACCCGGTCGCCGGGCAGCAGCTCGACGCCCCGGCCGAAGGTGCCCTTCACGGTGTCGGTGAGGTACCGCCCGCCCCCGTAGGTGTCCTGCCCGCAGGTGCCGTCGCGCACCGGGACGAACAGTCCACCCCCGTACGCGTCGATCCACCACAGGGTCAGCGGTCCCCACGGCGTCTCGGCCACCGCCACCCGCCGGTACGCGACCACCCCGTCCGGGCCGCCGGTGTCGATCCGCAGCTCGCCGTCGGCCGGCCGCAGTGGCGCCTCCACCACGGCGTCCGGATTGGCGGGGAAGTAGCGGACCCCGGTGAAGTCGGCGCGCTCCGCGGGCGGGATGGGACTCTGCGGGTGGGTGGCGAACAGTTCGTCGCGCTGCGCCCGGAACCCGGTCAGGTCGACGTCGGACAGGTACAGCCGGGCCACCCGCTCCCGCCAGTCGGCCAGCTCAAGATGATCCACGCCGTCGAGCCTATGTCGTGGCGGCGGGGCCGCTCACCGGGACGGCCAGTTGCTCAGCACGGCGTCGAGGGCGTCCAACGTGCGGGTCCACGAGTCGTCGGTCGGACGGGGGGTGTGCCGGAAGCCGCCGGTCTTCTCCAGGCTGACGAACCCGTGGAACGTGCTGTGCATCATCCGCACCGCGTCGGTCTGGTCGGGCTCGGCGAGGCGGTAGCCGCGCAGGATGGCCCGGGTCATCTCCGCGTGCCGGGGGCCGGCGCTCGCCATGGCGGTCTCCGGGTCGAGGTCGATCTGCATCGCGGCGTACCGGCCGGGGTGCTGCCTCGCGTAGTCCCGGTACGCGTTGGCGAAGGCCACCAGCGCGTCCTTGCCGGCGCGTCCGGCGAGGGCGGTGGCGACCCGGTCGGCCAGTTCCACCAGGGCCAGGAGGGCGATCCGGACGCGCAGGTCCCGCGCGTTCTTGATGTGGAAGTACAGGCTCGCGTCCTTGACGCCGAAGTGGCGTGCGAGTGCGGCGACCGTCACGTTCTCCACGCCCACCTCGTCGGCCAGCTCGGCGGCGGCCAGCGTGAGGCGCTCGGCGGTAACCCCGGCACGTGCCATGCGGCACACTCCCAACCTATCCCTAATAATCACTTGCCTAGGGGGGCTAGGCTACTACCTATGTTGGTCCTGACCGAATCCGTCATCCGCTCATCCTTCGTCAACTGCAGTCGGGGCGAGGCGAAGCGGCTGGCCGTACCCAATGATCTTGATATGCGTCCGTGGGACGACCTCGACTTTCTCGGCTGGCGGGACCCGTCCGCGCCACAGCGGGCCTACCTGGTGGCCGAGACCGACGACGGGCTGGCCGGGGTGGTGCTGCGGGCTGCCACGCACCAGACGGGGCGCGTGCGGCACAGCATGTGCTCGTTCTGCCTGACCACCCACCTGGGCGGAGGCGTCTCGTTGATGACCGCCCCCAAGGCCGGCCCGAGCGGGCGGCAGGGTGATTCCGTCGGCACCTACCTGTGCTCCGACCTGGCCTGCTCGCTCTACCTGCGGGGCAAGAAGCACGCCGGGCCCCCCGCGCCCGAGCCTCTGCCCCTGCCGGAGCGGATCGACCGCGTGCGGAGCGCCCTCGCGACATTCCTCTCCAAGGTCACCGACTGACGGGTCGAGGCGAGCGGCGCGGGCCGCGCCCTAGCGGTCGGTGGCCAGGCGGGCGTGCAGGTGCTCGTCGTAGCGGCGGCCGTCGCCGTAGCGGTACGACTCGCGCAGCGTGCCCTCGGCCCGGTAGCCGGCCCGGTCGGCCACCCGGCAGGAGGCCGGGTTGGCCACCGCGTGACACAACTCCACGCGGTGCAGCCCGAGGTCGGCGAACGCCCAGTCGGTGAGCCGCAGGACGGCGCGGCCCGCCACCTGACGCCCTCGGGCGGCGGGCACCGTCCAGTAGCCGATGGACGCGTCGCCGTCGTGGATGCGGTGCAGCGACACCGACCCGAGCAGGCCGCCGTCGACTGCCGAGGTCACCGCCATCGAGGCGTGGTCCCCGGCCGACCAGTCGGCGCGACGGCGCACCCAGGACAGCGCGACCTCATCGTCGATCGGGCCGCCGCCCTGCGGGTTCCACTGGGCGATCGCCGGGTCGCGCAGGGCGTCGCGCACCGCCGGGGCGTCCTCGTCCCGCCAGGGACGAAGCAACAGGTCGTCGGTGGTGAGGTGTACGTGTTCCACGAGGCCGGAGTCTGACACATCGCGTACCGGCCGCGCCGCCGCATTGTCGGCCACTTACTTCAAAGCTGCACTAAACACCTGCCGTACGCCGCAAAGGTGACCCAGGCAACGCGGGAGAACACTAGTTAAATTTTGAACTAGTGCTATCGTCGACCGCATGACCGAGAGCCTGGACAGCACCCGAGAGGCCGCCTGGCGGGCCTACATCGAGGCCAGCCAGCGTCTCTACACCCAGCTGGAAGAAGACCTGCGCGCCGAGAGCGACCTCAGCTTCGCCGACTACCACGTGCTGGTCCTGCTCTCCGAGGCACCGGGGCAGCGACTGCGGATGGGTGAGCTGGCCAATCGACTCATCTTCTCGCCGAGCCGACTGACCTACCAGATCTCCTCGATGCAGCGCCGCGGCATGGTCAGCAAGGAGCCCTGCCCGGACGACCGACGCGGCAGCGAGGCGGTCCTCACCGCCGCCGGGCTGCTCGCACTTCGGGACGCCGCACCGCACCACCTGGCGTCGGTGCGCACCCACCTGATGGACGACCTCGACGACGCCGAGGTCGCCTGCCTCACCCGGGTCTTCGGCCGGATCGGTGACCGCCTGCGGGCGTCCCGGTCCGGTTCGACCACCCATGCCACGAGCTAGGAGCATTCGATGCCCGCGATCACCGTCGACAACGTTCTCGTCCTCCCCCGCCTGCCCCAGCTGGAGGAGTCCACCACCTTCCGTCCGGTCCGCACGGTGACCACCGCGCCCAGCGGCTTCGAGGGCGAGGGCTTCCCGGTCCGTCGCGCCTTCGCCGGGGTGTCGACCACCGACCTGGACCCGTTCATCCACCTCGACCAGATGGGCGAGGTCGACTACGCGCCGGGTGAGCCGAAAGGAACACCGTGGCACCCGCACCGGGGCTTCGAGACGGTCACCTACATCATCGACGGCGTCTTCGACCACCAGGACTCGCACGGCGGTGGCGGCACCATCACCGACGGCGACACCCAGTGGATGACGGCGGGCAGTGGTCTGCTGCACATCGAGGCGCCGCCGGAGCACCTGGTGATGAGCGGCGGCCTCTTCCACGGCACCCAGCTCTGGGTCAACCTGCCCCGCTCGGCCAAGATGAACCCGCCCCGCTACCAGGACATCCGGGGCGGCGAGTCGGCGCTGCTCACCACGCCCGACGGTGGCGCACTGATCCGGGTCATCGCCGGTGAGATCGCCGGGCACCGCGGCCCGGGTTCGACCTTCACCCCGATCACCATCACGCACGTCACCGTGCAGCCGGGGGCTCAGGTCGACCTGCCCTGGCAGCCCGAGTTCAACGCCCTGGTGTACGTGCTCGGCGGGCGCGGCACGGTCGGCACCGACCGGCGGCCGGTGCGTACCGGGCAGCTCGCGGTGCACGGTCCGGGTGACGCGCTGCGATTCAGCGCCGACGTCGCACAGGACAGCAACACCCCGGCCCTCGACCTCTACATCATGGGAGGTCAGCCGATCCGGGAGCCGGTGGCACAGTACGGCCCGTTCGTGATGAACACCCGGGACGAGCTGATCCAGGCCTTCGAGGACTTCCAGGCCGGCCGTCTCGGCGTGATCCCCAGCGAGCGGCTGCCGCACACCGGGGGCCAGGGCACCCGGCCCTGACGAGGGGCCCGTGCCACTGTCGTCAGGGCCGCCCTGACGGCAGGTCACCACTGCGATCGGCGCCGACGCTCCGCATCACCGGCGGGGCGTCGGCGCCGCCTCAGGAGACCGCGAATATCCCGGCGACGCCCAGAATCACCATCAGCAACACCGCTACCAGCGCACCCCGTTCGCTCTCCACCGCCGGCTCGCGGTCCTCGGTCACGGGATTCGTCGTGTCGCGGGGCATGGTGTGGCCTCCTCGGCTGTCGTCGCGTCGCTCTTCGATGGCGTTGACCAGGTCACTGGTCAGTCGGCCTGGCGTGCGCACCGGGGTCGCTCGTCCTACCGTGAGGACGTAGCCGACCTCCAGGGGGGCTGGACGGTGCCGTTGCAGGACTGGTTTCTCACCGCTGAGGAACGCGCCAACCCGGTGTCTGGGTTACCCGTCTGGACCACGGGAAACCTCGCTGAGCCGTTGATTCACGGTGCCGCGTACTTCGACCGGCTGGTCGACGAGGTGCAGGCCCTGGGCCCCGGTGACCACCTGTTCTTCACGGACTGGCGGGGTGACCCGGACCAGCGGCTGCGCCCGGACGGCCCGACCGTGGCCCAACTCTTCGCCCAGGCCGCCCAGCGCGGCGTGGTGGTCAAGGGGCTGATCTGGCGCTCACATCTCGACGTGCTGGCCTACAGCGAGGCGGAGAACCGCGACCTCAGCGAGACGATCTCGGCAGCCGGCGGCGAGGTGCTGCTCGACCAGCGGGTCCGGCGCGGCGGTTCGCATCACCAGAAGCTCGTGGTGTTGCGGCACCCGGACGCACCGGAACGGGACATCGCGTTCGCCGGCGGGATCGACCTGTGCCACAGCCGCCGCGACGACGCCGATCACCACGGCGACCCGCAACCGGTGCAGATGTCCCCCCGCTACGGGCCGACCCCGCCCTGGCACGACATCCAGCTCGCGGTACGCGGTCCGGTGGTCGGCGCGTTGGACACGCTGTTCCGGGAACGCTGGACCGACCCGATGCCGCTGGACTCGGAGAACCCGATGGCCTACCTACGGGACCGGCTGCGCGGCTCGGACCTGCGCCCGGACCCGCTGCCCGAGCAACCGGCCGATCCACCGCCCTGCGGGCCGCACAAGATCCAGGTGCTGCGCACCTACCCCGCCGTCCGCCCTCGCTACTCGTTCGCGCCCGACGGCGAGCGGACCGTGGCCCGGGGTTACACCAAGGCGGTACGCCGCGCCCGTCGACTCATCTACCTGGAGGACCAGTACCTCTGGTCCGCCGAGGTCGCCGACCTGTTCGCGCACGCGCTGCGGGACAACCCGGATCTGCACCTGGTCGCCGTGGTGCCGCGATACCCGGACGTGGACGGCCGGTTGGCGCTGCCACCGAACATGGTCGGGAGGGAGCAGGCGCTGTCGCTGTGCGAGCGGGCCGCACCGGACCGGGTGCACGTCTTCGACGTGGAGAACCGCTCCGGTGACCCGGTCTACGTGCACGCCAAGGTGTGTGTCGTCGACGACGTGTGGGCCAGCGTGGGCAGCGACAACTTCAACCGCCGGTCCTGGACGCACGACAGCGAGTTGTCCTGCGCCGTGCTCGACGAGACCCGCGACCAGCGGGAGCCCACCGATCCCGCGGGTCAGGGAGACGGCGCTCGGGTCTTCGCCCGGGACGTGCGGCTACGGCTCTGGCGCGAGCACCTGGATCGTGACCCGGACGGCGCGGACGACGCCGACCTGCTCGACCCGGCGGACGCCGTCGCGGCCGTCACCGCCGCCGCCGACGCGCTCCAGCAGTGGTACGACGGCGGTCAGGTGGGCGAACGACCGCCCGGACGGCTGCGCCCGCACCGCCCCGAGCGGCTGCCGTGGTTCACCAGGGCCTGGGCGTTGCCGGTGTACCGGCTGGTCTACGACCCGGACGGCAGGCCACTGCGGGCGAGGCTGGCCGGCACCTGGTGAACGGGTCGGGCCGGCTCCGGCGCGGCGACCGGGTGCACTGTCAACCCGCCGGGGTAGGCGAACGAGGAACGCGGCGAGTAGTAGCCGAAGCCGATGGTCAGCGGGTTGGCCGGGCGGAGCGCGTACATCGGGTGCCCCGGTTGGAGGAACTCCACCGACTCGATCTCGAACGGGGCGACCGGCTCGGCGACGAACGGGTACGCCGAGCTGAGGAGCTGGCCGTCGCGCCGGGTGAAGTAGCGGTGGTGCCCACTGCTGATCACGTGACCGGTCTCGCCCACCCGGCAGCGCGCCCGGATCAAGGGGGTCCCGTCGATCTCCGTCTCGGAGAGCAGGTCCTCGCCGCTGACCTCGATCCTGGTTCGCCCGGAGAGCACCGGGGCGCCACGGGCGGCAGCGTACTCACGGACCCGCCGACTGGAGGCCACGTAGTGGCTCCACCAGCCTCCCGGGTTGAGGCCACCGGGGGCGTCCACGCCCACCAGTGAGACCCCGAGGTAGGTCAGCGAGTACGCGCCGAAGCCGGAGGTCTGTGTCTCGTCATCCACGACGTACTGGTTGAGGAACACCTGACGGTCGGGGCGAGGGCACAGCCCCGGCGGAACCAGTGCGGCGACCGCGTCCGGGTCCGCCGGCAGCCAGCTGAAGTAGAGCGTTCGACTGTTCACGACGAGCTGGGGAGCGGCTGGATCGAGCACGGTGCCTCCGAACCGGGTGTGTAAGGCGACGCTACGGCCGGTCCCGCCAGCGGGACAACGACGGATAGGCGACACTCCTGCCCTGATGTCGGATTTCGTGTTGACCGGTTGGCGCGGGACGACGGCCGGTCGGTCAGGCCGGACGGATGACCGGGTGGCGAAGCACAGCCGCAGAACGGGTAAGGATCCTCACAGCCAGACCGCATAATGCCGGATTTATGCCTTTTGTTACTCGACACACCTTAAGTACATCAGCCTTTCGGCTAGATTTCTGCGAGACGATCAGGTTAAGGTGACTCCCGAACGGCCCATCGAAAGCTAAACCAAAGAGTCACACCTTTTTTGTCCGCGGACGAGGTGCAGGGAGGACCACCCATGACCGCGCCAACGATCACTGAGCAGCCGAGCTCCGCCGTCAAGGCACCCGCGAAGCTTGACCCGCGCGCTCTCACCGACAGCGCCGCCGACCTGCTCAACGCCATGGCAGCGCTGCCCGCCAACCACCCGTCGCGCGCCGCCCTGCGGGACCGCGCGATCGAGGCCTGGCTGCCGCTGGCGAACCACCTGGCCCACCGCTACAGCGGGCGCGGCGAGCCGACCGACGACCTGGCCCAGACCGCCGCGGTCGGCCTGATCAAGGCCATCGACAAGTTCGACCCCTCGCGTGGTGTCGACTTCGCCGGCTACGCGATCCCCACCATCATCGGCGAGCTCAAGCGGCACTTCCGGGACCGCACCTGGGACATCCGCGTGCCGCGTCGGCTCCAGGAGCTGCGGCTGGCCATCTCCGACGCCAACAGCTCGCTCCTGCAGACCCTCGGCCGCTCGCCGACGGTCGCCGACATCGCCGCCCACCTCAAGCTCACCGAGGAAGAGGTCCTGGAGGGCCTGGAGGGCGCCCGCGCGTACAACGCGGTGTCGCTGTCCACCCCGACCGGCGACGGCGAGCGGGCCACCGAGCTGGGCGATATGCTCGGCGGCGAGGACAACGAGTTCGAGCTGGCCGAGCTGCGGGTCGCCCTCGGCCCGGCGTTGGCCACCCTCGACGAGCGCGAGCAGAAGATCCTCACGCTGCGCTTCTACGGCAACCTGACGCAGTCGCAGATCGCCGACCAGATCGGTGTCTCGCAGATGCACGTCTCCCGCCTGCTGACCCGTGCGCTGACCAAGCTGCGCGGCCAGCTGGACGGCACCTACTGAGCACCTGACGACGGAGAGGGCCGGGTCCGTGGACCCGGCCCTCTCCTTCTGTTCGTACTGTCACGTGAGCGTGACAGTACGTACGGGACGGTGCGGTCAGTTTCCCGCCGGCTCCCGCCACATCGGCCAGAACGGCGTACCGTCGGGCACCCGGAACGGCTCCCCGGCCAGGTAGCCGTGCTTCGCGTACAGGTCCCGGCTGCGCGGGCTGCTCGCCTCCAGGTACGCGGGCATCCCGTTGGCGTCCAGCCAGGCGTGGTGGTGCCGCATCAGGGCGCTCCCCAACCCCTGCCCCTGCCGGTCCGGCCGGGTCGCCAGGAAGGCCAGGTGGTGGTGGTCCGGGTGCGGGTGGTGCGCCGCGAACAGCTCGTCGAGGTGCTGGAACCGGTCGGTCCACTCACCGCAGGCGGCGGCCAGTCGGGCGTCGTAGTCCGCGGGCGGCGGCGCCGGCTCACCGACCGACGGGAACCAGACCGCGACCGACGCCCGGTCCTCGGTGGCGTGCACCATGCCGTGCCGCATGGCGTGGCCGACCAGGATCTCGAAGTCCCCGGCCAGCACGGCCTCCCGCTTGCTCGCGTCGGGCACCAGCCAGTACGTCACCTCCAGCACGGTGAACGCCTCGGCGATCCGACCCGCCACGAGAGCGGTCTCCTCCGGCCCGAGCCGCTCGATGACCACGCTCATCGGGTCGCCTCCGCGGTGGGTTGCGCCGACGGCGCGACGACGGCGGCGCTGCTCGCCGCGCCCAGGCCGATGCGGGCGTACGTGTCGGGACGGTTGCCGCGCAGCACCAGCCCCCAGCCGATGCCCAGGAGGGCGGCCACCGGGTACACGGCCGGCAACGCCCACCGCAGGGTGGAGTCCGGCGCGACGCCGAGCAGGTTGGCGAAGTTCGACACCGCCAGCCAGATGATCACAACGAGCGCCACGGTGGCCAGGCCGGGCGCGACGACCCGCCGCCAGACGTTCTCGCCACCGGCGGATCGGGCGAAGTAGGCGATCACGGCAACCGAGGTGGTGGCGATCAGCAGCAGTACGCCGAACCCGCCGGTGGTGCCTCCCCAGAAGAACAGCTGGACCACCGGGTCCCAGCCGTTGATCGCGTACACCAGGATGACCACCAGGCCGAGGGCGCTCTGCGCCAGCGAGGCCGCCCGGGGCGCCCCGGAGCGGGCCGAGGTCTGCCCGAACACGGTGGGCAGCACCCGCTCCCGGCCGAGCGCGAACGTGTAGCGGGCCGTGGTGTTGTGGAACGAGATCATCGCGGCGAGCACGGAGGTCAGGAAGAGCACCTGCCCGATGGTGACCACGGTGTCGCCGAGATGTGCGGCAGCCAGGTTGAAGATCAGCCCCACGCTCTGCTCTCCGGCCTCGGCGACGATCCTGTCCGGCCCCACGGCGACCGTCATGGTCCAGGACGACAGCGCGTACAGCCCGGCGATGATCGCCACCGAGAGGTACGTCGCGAGCGGCACGGTCCGCTTGGGGTCCTTGCTCTCCTCGCTGAAGACCACGGCGGACTCGAAGCCGACGAAGCCCAGGATCGCCAGCACCAGCACCGCGCCGACTCCCGGCACGAAGAGGTTGTCCGGCGAGAAGCCCGCGAAGCTGACCTGGTCGTTGGCGGGGTTGCCGATCTGCCCCAGGTCGAACACGAGGATCACCACGATCTCGGCGACCAGCAGCGCGGCCAGGACCAGACCGTTGATGTCCACCCGGAGCAGACCGAGCAGGCCGACCAACGCCCACGCCACCAGGGCCACGACCGCCCAGTGCGGGTGCCCACCGAAGATCCGGTCCAGCACCGGCTCGGCTGCCGCGCCGATGGTGCCGTACAGCCCGACCTGTAGCGCGTTGTACGCGATCAACGCGACCCAGGCGGCGCCCACGCCCGCCGGGCGGCCGAGACCTCGGGAGATGTAGGCGTAGAAGGCGCCGGCGTTCTCCACCCGCCGCGACATCGCCACGTAGCCCACCGAGAACAGGGCGAGCACGGCGGCGACCAGCAGGAAGGCCAGCGGGATGCCGGTCACCCCGATGACGCCGTAGCCGGTGGTGACGACACCGGCCACCACGGTCAGCGGCGCGGCCGCGGAGAGCACGAAGAAGATCACCGTGGGGATGCCGAGGCGGCCTCGGGCCAGGGCATCGGAGACGTTGCTGGGTCGGTCGACTGTCGATGTCGGGGGCATACGACTACTCCGGTCGTCGAGGGGGAGGGTAGGGGGTTACCGGGGAAATCAGGGGATGCCGCGCAGCACGGCGGCGCCGACGGCGGCCTCGGTGTGCCCGACCAGTTCCTTCAGCGGCGCCGGCAGCGCGGGGATGAGGACGTTCAACCGGTGGTGGGCGCGCGGGCCGGCGCTCCACAGCACCTCGCGGGTCAGCCCGGCGGCCGCCACGAGGCCGAGCAGCAACGCGTCCGGCACGTTCGGCGGGTCGGGCCGGTCCAGCAGTGCGCGAAGCCGGGTTGCCGGCCAGGCCACCGCGTTGAGGTCGATCGGCAGGTAGGTGACCGAGGTGCGCAGCAACCGGCGGCTCTCCTGGCGGCGCAGCACGCCGGCACGGGCCAGCCGCTCCCCCACCGAGGTCGTCGCGGTCTGCGCCAGGAAGCTGAGCCAGGTCCGCAGTTCCTGGTGCTGGGGCTCGCCGATCAGTTGGTCGAGCACCGTGTGCGCCAGCGCGTCCGCCGGCGGGCGTCGGTCGATGACGGTGACCTGCCCGGCCGACACGGTGATGTGTCCGTAGAGGAGCAACTCGCCGAGCAGCCCGCTGGCCAACCCAAGCCCGGTCGCCGCCGGGTGCAGCTTGGCCTTGCCACGACTGTCGTTGTGTGCGATCAGGAAGAACTCGTCGGCGATGAGCAACGGCCCTCCCGCACAGGTGTGTCCACAGTGATCGCGACCGGGAAAGGATGCACCGAGAGCTATTGCAACGCAACTCCCAGATTTGAAAGTTGCACTCCGTGCAGGCGCGACCTGCGGATCTTGGTCTGTCAGACTCGGACAGTGACCGCCACCCCCACCAACCGACCCGCCGCCAGCCCGACCGTGCGCCGCAGACGCATCGCCCGGGAGCTTCGCCAGCTCCGGGAACGCGCGGGCATGACCCTCGACGTGGCCGCCCGCCAGCTCGACATGTCGAAGAGCAACCTCTCCCGGATCGAGACCGCGCAGATCGGGATCAAACCGCGCGACGTCCGGGCCGCCCTCGCCCTCTACGAGGTGACCGGCTCGGACGCGGAGGCCCTGATCGAGATCGCCCGAGGGGCACAGCAACGCGGCTGGTGGCAGAACTACAGCGACGTGCTGCCCGAGTGGTTCGAGTTCTACGTGGGGCTGGAGGCCGAGGCGGCGGCGCTGCGCACGTACGAGGCCGAGTCGGTGCCGGGGCTGCTGCAGACCGAGGCGTACGCCCGGGAGATCTTCCGCCGCACTGCCGGCGAGGACGGCCTGGAGCGCAAGGTCGCGGCCCGGCTGCACCGGCAGGAGGTCCTGCGCCGCGAGAACCCGGTCCAGCTCTCGGTGGTGCTCAACGAGGCGGTGCTGCTGCGCCCGGTCGGCGGCCCCGCGGTGATGGCCGAACAGTTGGTCCACATGAGCCGGATCGCGCAGTTACCGAACGTAATAATTCAGGTACTTCCTTTCGCGGCCGGCGGCCACCCCGCGATGAGCACCCCGTACGTGATCCTCAACTTCGCCGACGCCGGCGACGCGTCCGTGGTTTACCTGGATAACCTCACGATGGGACTGGCTCTGGAGGAGGCCGACCAGGTGCTCGGGTATAGCCTTCTGCACGAGGAGCTGTGCCGGATGGCGCTCGATCCGACGGCGTCCTTGACCCGTCTTGAGCATGCTTCTCGTAACTTTGCGTGACCGCTTCGGTGGCACGCCGACGCAGACGAGAGGTACCCCGGATGACGGCGCACGACCTGACCCGAGCGGCTTGGCGCACCAGCACGCGCAGCAGTGGCAACGGCAACTGCGTGGAGGTCGCGACAGCCGACGGTCAGATCGCCGTACGCGACAGCAAGGACCGTTCCGGTCCGGTGCTCGCCTTCGGCCCGGCCGCCTGGCGGGCCTTCGTGTCCGGCGTGAGCGAGGTCCGTCGCCGCTGAGGCGTCTGCGCCGGTGCGAGACTGGGCCGTGCTCTCCGACGTAACAGTGGACCTGCCGGTACGCCCCGTGCTGCCGGCGCTGGTCGCGGCACTCGAAACGGCCGGCACCGGCGTGCTGGTGGCACCGCCGGGCACCGGCAAGACCACCCTCGCGCCGCTGGCCGTCGCCGACCGGGTCACCGGTCGGGTGGTGATCGCCCAACCCCGCCGGGTGGCGGCCCGCGCCGCCGCCCGACGGATGGCCGAGCTGCTCGGCGAGCGGGTGGGCGAACGCGTCGGCTACGCGGTCCGCGGCGAACGCCGGGTCGGGCCGGACACCCGGGTGGAGGTGGTCACCACCGGCCTCCTGCTGCGGCGGCTGCACCACGACCCGGAGCTGCCCGGCACGGGCGCCGTGCTGCTCGACGAGTGCCACGAACGACAACTCGACGCCGACCTCGCGTTGGCCTTCACCGTGGAGGCGCGGGCCACCCTCCGGCCGGACCTGTGGTTGCTGGCGATGTCCGCCACCCCGGACACCGACCGGTTCGCCGCGCTGCTCGGCGGGCCCACACCGGCCCCGGTCGTACGGGCCGACTCGGCTCTGCACCCGGTCACGCGGATCTGGTCGCCGCCGGCGCGCCCGATCGCCCCACCCGGGGCCGGGCCGGTGGACCGGGCGCTGCTGGACCACGTGGCCGCCACCATCCGGCGCGCGCTGCGCGAGCGCGACGGAGACGTGTTGGTCTTCCTGCCCGGGGCCGGCGAGATCGCCGCGGTCACCGGCCGGCTGGCCGACCTGCGCGACGCTGTCGCGCTGCTGCCGTTGCACGGTCGGCAGCGCGGCGCCGAGCAGGACGCCGCCCTGCGTCCGGCTGATCGACGCCGGGTGGTGCTGGCCACCGCCCTGGCCGAGACCAGCCTGACCGTCCCGGGCGTGCGGGTCGTGGTGGATGCGGGTCTGTCCCGGGTGCCCCGCATCGACCTGGCCCGAGGGTTGGGCGCGCTGGTCACAGTGCCGGTCTCCCGGGCCGCCGCCACCCAACGGGCGGGCCGGGCCGGCCGGGAGGCTCCCGGGTACGTCTACCGGTGCTGGTCGGCGGCGACCCACGAGCGACTGCCGGCACGGCCCGAGCCGGAGATCGCCACCGCCGACCTCAGTGGCTTCGCGCTGGAGCTGGCCGCCTGGGGGCGGCCGGACGGTGTCGGGCTGGCGCTGCCCGACCCGCCACCGGCCGCCGCGATGGCGGTGGCCCGGGACACGCTGCGCACCCTGGGCGCTGTCGACGCCGAGGGGAGGATCACCGCCCGGGGACGCGCGATCGCCGCTGCCGGAGCGCATCCCCGGCTGGCCCGGGCGCTGCTCGACGGCGCCGGTCGGGTCGGCGCCGACCGGGCGGCCGAGGTGGTCGCCCTGCTCGCCGAGGAGAGCACGGCCGGCCCCGGCGACGACCTGGGGGCCGGCTGGCGTCGGCTGCGCGCCGGTGTCGACGCGGGCGCGACCGCCCGCTGGCGCACCGAGGTACGACGGCTACGCGCCGCGCTGCCCACCGAGGGCACCGCGGGTGACAGCCGATCCGGAGCCGGTGCCGCGAGCCGGGGCACCGCGCTGAGCGACGATCTCGCCGCCGGGCTGCTCGTCGGTCTGGCGTACCCGGAACGGTTGGCCCGGGTGCGGCGGCCGGGCGGGTCGGCGTACCTGATGACCGGCGGGACCGCCGCGGACCTGGCGGCCGGCTCGGGGCTGGCCGGTGCCGACTGGCTGGCGGTGGCCGTCGCGGACCGCACGCCCGGCGCGTCGGCGGCGCGGATCCGCCGGGCCGCGCCGGTGGACGAGGCGACGGCCCGGGAGGCGGCCGGCCCGCTGCTGCGCACCGATCGGGAGGTGGGCTGGTCCGACGGGGACGTGGTGGCGCGGGAGGTGACCCGCCTGGGCGCGATCGAGCTGGTCCAGCGGAGGCTGGAGCGGCCGGACCGGGCCGAGGTGGCCGCGGCGTTGCTGACCGGCTTCCGTCAGGAGGGCCTGGGGCTGCTGACCTGGACGCCGGCGGCGCGGGCGCTGCGCGAGCGGTTGGCGTTCCTCCGGCACCACCTGGGCGACCCGTGGCCGGACGTCGGCGACGCGGCGCTGGTCGACGCGGCACCCACCTGGTTGGGGCCGGAGTTGGCGGCCGCCCGGCGTCGCGCCGATCTGGCGCGGGCGGACGTGACGTCGGCGCTACGCCGACTGCTGCCCTGGGCGCAGGCGGCCCGACTGGACGAGGTGGCCCCGGAGCGGATCGAGGTGCCCAGCGGTTCACGGATCCGGGTGGACTACACCGACCCGGCCGCGCCGGTGCTCGCTGTGAAACTCCAGGAGACGTTCGGCTGGTCGGTGGCGCCACGCGTCGGCGACGGGCGGGTGCCGGTGCTGCTGCACCTGCTCTCCCCCGCCGGCCGTCCGGTGGCGGTCACCGCCGATCTGCCCTCGTTCTGGCGCACCGGCTATCCGCAGGTCCGTTCCGAGTTGCGCGGACGCTATCCACGGCACCCGTGGCCGGAGGACCCGGGCACGGCGACGCCCACGCGGCACGCCACCCCGCGCCGGCGCTGACCGTCGCCCCTACTCCTCCGACACGTCGGCCACCGCCACCGTGACGTTGTCCGGTGCGCCGGCGTGCAGTGCCAGGTCGATGAGCTTGCCGACGCACTCCGAACGGTCCGGGTAACCGCTGAGCACCTCGGTGAGGGTGTCCGGGCGGACGACGTTGGAGAGACCGTCGCTGCACAGCAACCACCGGTCGCCGGCCCGGGGCACCATCGTCGCGTACGACGGGGAGACCTCGTCGCCCTGCAACGCCTGGGTGACCACGGCGCGTCGCGGGTGGCTGCTGGCCTGGTCCGGGGTGATCACGCCCTGGTCGACCAGCATCTGGACGAACGTGTCGTCCCGGGTGACCTGCTTGAGCACACCGTCGCGGAACAGGTAGGCCCGGGAGTCACCGACGTGGGCGAGGGCCAGGCAGCTGCCGGTACGGGCGAAGAGCAGGGCGGTCAGTGTGGTGCCCATGCCCTGACGCTCGGGGTCCTCGGCGACCGCCTGCCGGATGCGGGAGGTGGCCAGGGCGATGGCGCCTTCGAGCGCGGCGACCAGGGCGTCCTCGGGTGTCTCCACGTCCAGCGGGGCGACGGCGTCGATGGTGAGGGCGCTGGCCAGGTCGCCGGCGGCCATTCCGCCCATGCCGTCGGCGACGGCGACGAGCCAGGTGCCGGCGTGCAGGGCGTCCTGGTTTCCGCTGCGGATCAGCCCACGGTCGCTCGTTCCCACGGAACGCAGCTTCAGGGTCATGGGAGGCAGCCTGCCAGGCGAAGGGCGCAGTTGTCTCTAGGAGATCAGGACGACGGCGCGTGGCGCGGCCAATCTCACGTCTTGGTGACGCGGCGTGCGGGTGCGCCGCCGCGCCCGACCGCCCATGTCGGATGCCACAACCCATCCAACCGGATCAATTGACATCGTCTACCGACGCTGGAAACATCGAGCCGATATTGGGAGCGCTCCCAGCTTCTTGTCGCCACCACCGTCCCGTTTCCGTCCCGGAAGGACTCCCCGTGACGTCATCCCGACGCCGCCTCCTGTTGGCAGCGGCGACCACTCTGGCCCTCACCGGCGCGGGCGCCGGCGCGGCCCACGCCGACCCACCACCGGACGCCCCCGAGCAGATCGACAACGGCGACTTCAGCGAAGGGGTGAGCCCCTGGTTCTCCTTCGGCACCGGCGCGCTCGCGGTCACCGACGGGCAGCTCTGCACCACCGTCGCAGGCGGCCTGGCCAACCCGTGGGACGCCGGCATCGGCCAGGACGGCGTGCCGCTGATCGCCGGCGCCGAATACACCCTCGGCTTCTCCGTATCCGCCACACCCGGCGCCGCCGTCAAGGCGGTGCTGCAGCTCGGTAGCGCCCCCTACACCACGTACGCGGCCGTCGACGCCGCCGCGACCGGCACCCTCCAGCGGGTCGAGCAGACCTTCACCGTGCCGGACGACAACCCCAACGCCCAACTGATCTTCCAGGTCGGTGGTGCCGCCCAGGCGCAGACCATCTGCCTGGACGACGTCTCGCTGCGCGGCGGCGAGCCGCCCGAGCCGTACGTGCCGGACACCGGGCCACGGGTCCGCGTCAACCAGGTCGGCTACCTGCCCGGCGGTCCGAAGAACGCCACTGTCGTCACCGAGGCCACCACGGCGCTGCCCTGGCAGTTGCGCTCCGCCGCCGGTGCCGTCGTGGCCAGCGGCACCACTACCGCCCGCGGTGTCGACGCCGCTTCCGGGCAGAACGTGCACACCGTCGACTTCTCCAGCTACCGCACCCCGGCCAGTGGGCTCACGCTCACCGTGGACGGCGAGACCAGCCACCCGTTCGACATCTCCGGCACGCTCTACGACCAGCTGCGTTCCGACTCGTTGCAGTTCTTCTACGCCCAGCGCAGCGGCATCGCCATCGACGGTGACCTGATCGGCGACGAGTACGCGCGCCCCGCCGGTCACCTCGGCGTGGCACCCAACCAGGGCGACACCAGCGTGCCCTGCCAGCCGGGCGTCTGCGACTACTCGCTGGACGTGCGCGGCGGCTGGTACGACGCCGGCGACCACGGCAAGTACGTGGTCAACGGCGGCATCGCCACCTACCAGCTGCTGAGCACCTTCGAGCGGACCAAGACGGCCGCCACCGCCGACGGCGGCGCGGCGCTGGGCGACAGCACCCTGCGGGTGCCCGAGCGCGGCAACGGCGTACCGGACATCCTCGACGAGGCCCGCTGGGAGCTGGAGTTCCTGCTGCGCATGCAGGTGCCGGCCGGCAAGCCGCTCGCCGGGATGGTCCACCACAAGATCCACGACCAGAACTGGACCGGGCTGCCGCTCGCCCCGCAGGACGACCCGCAGCCGCGCGAGCTGCACCCGCCGTCGACAGCCGCCACCCTCAACATGGCCGCCACCGCCGCCCAGTGCGCGCGCCTGTTCGCCCCCTACGACGCGGCGTTCGCGAACCGTTGCGCCACCGCGGCGAAGACCGCCTACAGCGCGGCCAAGGCCAACCCCGCGGTGTACGCCAGCCCGACCGACGGCACCGGCGGTGGCGCCTACGACGACAGCAACGTCACCGACGAGTTCTACTGGGCGGCGGCCGAGCTGTACCTGACCACCGGGGCGCAGATCTACCTGGCCGACCTGACCGCATCTCCGCACCACACCGGCAACGTGTTCGAGCCGCGCGGCTTCAGCTGGCAGAGCGTCGCCGCGTTGGGCCGTCTCGACCTGGCCACCGTGCCGAACGGGCTGCCCGCCGCCGACCTGGCCCGGGTTCGCGCCTCGGTCACCACGGCCGCCGACGCGTACCTCGCCGAGCTGCGGCGGCAGGCGTACGGGCTGCCGATGCCCGGTGACGCCGACAGCTACTTCTGGGGTGGCAACGGCAACGTCATCAACAACGCCGTCGTGCTGGCCACCGCGTTCGACCTGACCCGCAACCCCGTCTACCGCGACGGTGCCGTGCAGGCGATGGACTACATCCTCGGTCGCAACGCGCTGAACATCTCCTACGTCACCGGTTGGGGCGAGCACGCCGCGCAGAACCAGCACAGTCGCATCTTCGGCCACCAGCTCGACCCGAGCATGCCCCGGCCGCCGGCCGGCTCCCTCGCCGGTGGTCCGAACGCGGCCCTCCAGGACCCGTTCGTGGCGAAGCTGCTGGCCGGCTGCGAGCCGATGTTCTGCTACGTCGACGACATCAACTCGTACTCGACGAACGAGGTCGCGATCAACTGGAACTCGGCGCTGACCTGGATCGCCTCGTTCCTGGCCGACCAGGGTGACTCCGGCGCGGTGCCGGCCACCACCTGCTCGGTGGCCTACACCAACTACGGCGCCTGGCAGGGCGGCACCGGGTTCACCGCCCAGCTGACCATCCGCAACACCGGCGCCACGGCCGTCAACGGGTGGAGCGTGCGGTTCGCGTTCACCGGCGACCAGCGGGTACGCGAGGCGTGGCTGGCGAAGGTCACCCAGTCCGGCGCGACGGTGACCGCACGAAACGAGTCGCACAACGCCAAGATCGCGCCGGGTGGTTCGGTGATGTTCGGCTTCAACGCGACGACCACCGGGGGCGCCAACCCGAGCCCCGGCCTGGTGACCGTCAACGGCGCGGCCTGCTCGCTGAGCTGACGTCTTCCTGGGTGGCCGCCTTCCCCCGGGGCGGCCACCCAGGGCCCTAGACGTGTACCGCGTTGTATGCGGCGACCAGACCCGGCAGGTCGTCGAGCGAGTCGATGCGGAACAGGCACTGCTCAGCCACGGCCGGGAGGTCCAGGATGTGCCCCCACGGCGAGCGCCGGATCAGGCAGGCCTTCATCCCGGCCGCCAGGGCCGGACGTGCGTCGTTGTCCGGCCGGTCGCCGACGTACAGGATCGACGACGCGTCGCCGCCGCCCTCGATGACGACCCGCTCGAAGAAGGCGGCCGACGGTTTCGCCACACCCCAACCGTGCGACGTGCCGATCACGTCCACGGAGAGGTCGAGAGCGCGCAGGGTCGCCTCGGCGTGGGCCGGCTGGTTACCGGCCAGGCCCACCAACAGACCCTGGTCCCGCAACGCGGTCAGGCACCCGCGCGCGTCCGGGTAGAGGTCCTCCGCACCGAACGTCTCCGGCTGACCGGCGTTCGCCCGACGATCGAGCTCGGCCGCGAGATCGAAGTCGGGGCGGAAGGTTCGGAACGTCTCCTGGTAGTCCTGCCCTCGGGCGATCACCGCACCGAAGACCGCCGAGAACGTGTGTCGGGGAACGCCGAGCCAGTCCGCCCATGCCGCGAACTCGCGGGACTCGTCCAGAATCGTTCCGCCGACATCGAAGAAGACCGCATTGATCATCCTTGACCCCCGTCATGACGCAGTGCCGGGCGGAGCATAAATGGCCATCGACTCCCGCGCTGCCCGCTCCCCGCTGCGGGCTGCGGGCTGCGGGCTGCGGGCTGCGGGCTGCGGGCTGCGGGCTGCTCATGCAGTTCTTGTGTCGGGTGCTTTCGAGCTGATGTCGTAGACGATTCACCAACCGCGCGCGCCAAACCCGGTGGAACCGTCGCTCCGGGTGGGCCATGGTGGGGGCCATGGACGACGGTGATCTGACCGCGGCGGAACGTCGTGTGTGGGCGGCGATGCCTGCGGGATCGCGGGCCGCACTGGCCGGGCTGTCCGGCGCGGATCTGCGCAGCCTGCTGTTGGGCGTGGCCCGCGACCGGTCGGCGATGGTGCGTCCGTCCGAGCTGGTACGCCGTTGGCACGAGGACCGGTTCGTCCGCCCGGCCGGCGCGGATCCGCGCCTACTCGTTCGGGTGGAGGCCCGGATGTGGCAACTGCTGCCCTCCGACGTCGCCGGGGTGGAGTTGTCGCCGGTCGTGCCGGTGGGCGCCTGCTCGGCGGTCGCGCCGGGCAGCCAGAACAGGATCGTCACCACGATGCGGGCCAGCGAGGTGCTGAGCGACCCCACCAACGCCCTCGCGATCGAGGCCGCCGTGCGTCGCCGTCGACAGGACGAGGTGCACCTGGCCGCCGCCCATCGTGTGCTGCGGGCACAGGATTTCGGCAGCGGCACGTCGTCGCACTTCCGGCTCTTCGCCCTGGTGTCCAGCGCCCGGGACACCGGTTCGGGCAGCACCCAGGCCCGCCTGCTGATCCGGCATCTCACCTACTGGCAGACGGTCCTCGCCGAGCTGGTGCCGGCGGCCACGCCGCGGCTGCACGTCACGACCCTCGACGACGATGCCGTCCGGGAACGGCTCGCGGACACCGTCCGACCGGTGCTCGACGAGGGCGCCGTGCCGCTCGTGGACGAGCCGGAGCGCACGCGCGGTCGCGGCTACTACACCGGTTGCGCCATACGGATCAGCCTCCTCGACGGTGACCTGGAGATCGGCGACGGCGGCCTCACCGACTGGACCGCCCGATTGAGCGGCGACGCCAAGGAGCGCTGCCTCATCTCCTGCCTCGCGACCGAACGCCTCGCCGGCCAGGTGGCCCAGTGAGGCCGAGATCGTACGGTGCCCGCGCTCGGATCTCAGTGCCCGCTGCGCCTTCCCCTACTGACCGTCCTCGGGACCGGGAGCGATCCCCACACCCCCCATGACCATGGGTGGAAAGAGCGTCCAGAGGCCCTTCGAATCGCTGCGCGGCAGTGTCCGCGCAGGCCGCGAAAGTGTCGTACACCTGTTCTATTCTCAGTCCATGTTGGAGGGGTTGGCGCAGGCGGAGGCCGCAGTGGCCGACTGCCTCGACGCTTCGGTGTGGGCTCTTCCAGAGCACGACCTTGTCGCAGCACTCGACGCCGCGCACCGGCTCGAGCAGCGCCTGGCGGCCGTGCAACTGGCCCTGGTGCGCGAGGTGGACGGCCGTGGCACGGCCCTGACGCAGGGCGCGTCGTCGACGGCGGTGTGGTTGCGGGACCGGTTGCGTCTCAGCGTCTCCGCCGCTCGCCGGCTGGTCGATCTCGCCGCTGCGCTCGACACTGGAGCGCCCGGGGTAAGCGCCGCGTTGGCCAGCGGAGACATCAGCGTGGAGCAGGCCCGGGTCATCAGCGACACGGTGAGCACCGTGCACACGGCAGCCGGCGCCGAGGCGGCCGAGAAAGCGGTTGGTGTCCTGGTCGAGTGGGCCGGGCAGTTCGAGCCGGCGCTGCTGCGCAAGGTGGGCACCCGGGTCCTCGACCACGTCGCCCCGGAGGTCGCCGAAGCCGCGACGCGGGCGGCGTTGGAGGCCGAGGCGCGTCGAGCCGGCCAGGATCGTCACCTCACACTGTCTGAGCGGCGCGACGGGCGGCTGCGCCTGTCCGGCAATCTGGATGCCGAAACGGCCGGTCTGCTGCGTGCCGCGCTCGACCCCCTGACGGCTCCGTCCGGTCCGGACGATCCGCGTTGTGCCGGGCAACGCCGCCATGACGCGCTCGCCGACCTCTGCCGGCTCGCCCTGCGCACCGACGAGCTACCCGAGCACGGCGGCGAGGCCGCCCAGGTCGTCGTCACCACGAGCTTCGACGTGTTGACCCGGCAGCTCGCCGCCGGCACCCTCGACACCGGGCCACGGATCACCCCGGAGACGGTACGTCGTCTCGCCTGCGACGCGGCGATTCTGCCGGCCGTCCTCGGCGGCAGCGGCCAGACACTCGACGTGGGCAGGCAACGCAGACTGGTCACTGGCCCTCTGCGACGCGCCCTGGTCCTGCGAGACCGCGGCTGCGCCTTCCCGGGCTGTGACCGCCCGCCGCGTTGGTGCGACGCCCACCACATCCGCCACTGGGTCGACGGTGGCGGCACCAGCCTGGCCAACTCCGTGTTGCTCTGCTCCCACCATCACCGACACGTCCACCGTGGTGAGTGGGCGGTCCGGCTCGGCGGCGACGGCCACCCGGAGTTCGTCCCGCCGGCCTGGCTCGACCCCGATCAGCTCCCCCGCCGCAACCAATACCACCGACGGACGTGACCAGACGACCCGGCCACGGGCTGTGACGGGGGCCGCACTGTGCGGGGCGTCGGTGTGCGGGCAGCGGCTCTAGGGTCGGTGGATGGGCACCCGGGCAGGCTTCCGCGGTCGTTGGCGGTCGTTGTCGCCGCTGCCGCCGCCCGGTCGGCTGCGCACGCTGTCGCTGGCCACCCTGGCCAACACTGTCGGCACGGGGTTGTGGGTGACCGCTGCGGCGCTCTACCTGACCCGTTTCGTGGGGCTGACGCCGACGGAGGTGGGGCTGGGTCTCACCGTCGCCGGCCTGGTCGGGCTCACCGCGGGTGTGCCGTTCGGTGGGCTCGCCGACCGGCGTGATCCCCGGGCGCTGCGCGCGGTCCTCCAACTGGCGCAGGCCGCCGTCGCCGCCGCGTACCTGGTGGTCGGCTCGTTTCCGATTTTCCTGCTGGTGGCCACTCTGGACGCACTGCTGGTCTCCGGCAACCTGGCGGTCCGTGCCGCGCTGGTCGCCGCGGTCGGCGGGCCGGAGGGCCGGGTGCACGCCTTCGCCACCTTGCGCGCGGTGGCGAACCTGGGCGTGACGCTCGGCGCGGGGGTGGCCGCGTTCGCGCTGGTGGCGGACACCGGGTGGGCGTACCGCCTGCTGGTGCTCGGCAACGTCGCGACCTACCTGGTCTCGGCGGCGCTGATCATGCGACTGCCGTCGTATCCGCCGGTCCGGCGGCCGTTCCCGCCGCGACCGGGTCGCGCGTTGCGCGACGGGCGCTTCCTCGCGGTCGCCGGCGCTTCGGCGGTGCTCTCCCTGCACTGGGTCGCGCTGACGCTGATCCTGCCGCTGTGGGTGGTGACCCGCACGACGCGCCCCCGGTGACGGTCGCGGCCGTGCTCCTGGTCAACACGCTGCTCACCGTGCTCTTCGCGGTACGGCTCAGCGGGAGCGCCCGACATGCGTTGCCGGCGGCGGCGACGATGCGGCGCGCCGGCCTGGTGCTCGCGGCCGGGATGCTGCTCTGGGCCGCGACCGCCGTCGTGCCCACCTCGGTGGCGGTCGGCCTGCTACTGATCGCGACGGTGGTGTACACCGTGGGCGACCTGTGGCACAGCGGTGCCGGGGCGGCGTTGGCCTACGACCTCGCCGCCCCGGACGCCATCGGCGCGTACCAGG
Organism: Micromonospora sp. WMMD967; assembly: GCF_029626165.1. NCBI lineage: Bacteria > Bacillati > Actinomycetota > Actinomycetes > Micromonosporales > Micromonosporaceae > Micromonospora > Micromonospora sp. WMMD967. The sequence goes on along the minus strand of NZ_JARUBK010000001.1, from coordinate 3,362,621 downwards.
GGGTCGACGCACTGCTCGCCGGGCTGGCCCGTGCGGCCGGGCCGGCCTTGCTGACCTGGCTGATCCTCGACGGAGGCCCGATCGGATGGCTGGCCCTGGCCGGGCTGCTCGCGGTCACCGGTCTGGCGGTGCCCCCGCTGACCCGACGGGCCCTGACGCACCGCGCCGAGCCGCTGCCGACCAGCGGTCAGCCGATCTCCTCGTCGACGTAGCACCAGCGCCACGCCTCGCCGGGCTGCGCCGAGCGGATCACCGGGTGCCCGGTGGACGCGTAGTGCTTGCTCGCGTGCTGGTTCGGCGACGAGTCGCAGCAGCCGACCTGCCCACAGCTCAGGCAGGTACGCAGGTGCACCCAGTACGTGTCGCCGGCGGCGACGCAGTCCGCGCACTCGTCGGGGGTGCGCGCCTCGACGGCACCCGCCTCGGTCAGGTGCTCACAACTCACTTCTCGACCTCCCGCAGCAACGACTCTTCCAGGTCCAGGTCACGATAGGCCCGCACCAGCACCTCCTCAGGAATCTGACCGGAGTCCCGGGCAGCCCGGAACACATCCCGCTCGGCGTCGATCATCTCCTGCCGCAGCCGACCGTACGCCTGCGACGGGGTCTCCCGGTCGGTGCCGCCGAGCCGTTCCCACGCCATGTTGGTGCGGTCCTCCACCGCTCGACGCAGCCGGTCCACCACCGCTTCCGGTGCGCTGTCGGCCAACTCGTCGAGGCGGTCCTGGGCGGCCCGGCTGGCCTGCTGCTGGACACCGGCGGCGGACAACGCGTCCTGCACCGGGTCGTCCGGTGGCAGCCGCAACCGACGCGCGACCAACGGTAGCGTGGCGCCCTGGCCGACGAGTGTGAAGACGATCACCGCGAAGGCCAACCAGATGAACAACGCCCGGGGGTACGGCTCGTCGTCGGCAAGGGTCAGCGGCAACGCGAGAGCGGCGGCCAGGGTCACCACGCCGCGCATCCCGGCCCAGCCGATGATGATCGGGAACTTTGGCGACGGCCTGGGGTCGCGGCGACGGACCCGGGGCACCAACCGGGCCAGGTAGGTGGCCGGGAAGAGCCAGACGAACCGGGTGAGGAAGACGGCGGCGAGCACCGCGAACGTGATGAGGACGAGCGAGCCGATCGGCTCGTCGAGGTCGTGCAGCACCTCCCGCAGTTGGAGTCCTACCAGCAGGAAGACCAGGCCCTCCAGCAGGAAACGGACCAGCCGCCAGAACGCGCCGGTCTGCAACCGGGACGCCGCCGACAGCAACTGGGGCAGCTTGTGGCCGAGCACGAGGCCGGTGACGACCACCGCGACCACTCCGGAGGCGTGCAGGTGCTCGGCGGTGAACACCACAGCGAACGGGATGATCAGCGACAGCGCGTTGTCCAGCAACGGGTCGGTGATCCGCCGGTGCAGGAACCCGAAGACCACCGCCCCGAGCGCCCCGATCAGGATGCCGCCACCGGTGGCCCGCAGCACCTCGATGGCGACGTCGGCGGTGCCGACCGCCGAGCCGACCGTGGCCATCGTCGCGACCCGCAGCAGCACCAGCGCGGTGGCGTCGTTGACCAGGCTCTCCCCCTCCAGGATGGTGACGACCCGGCGGGGCAGGCCGACCCGCCGGGCCACCGCCGTGGCGGCCACCGCGTCCGGCGGGGCGACCACCGCGCCGAGGGCCAGGCAGATCGCGAACGGCAACTGCGGCAGCAGCAGGTGCAGCACCAACCCGACCACGAACGCGGTGAACAGCACCAGGCCGACCGCGAGCAGCAGGATCGGCCGGATGTTGTTCTTGAACGCCGGTACCGAGGTCTCCAGCGCTGCCACGTAGAGCAGCGGAGGCAGGATGCCGATCAGCACCAACTCGGGTTCGAGGTGCACCTGCGGGAAGCCCGGCACGAACGAGAGCGCCAGACCAAGCACGACCAGCACGATCGGCGCGAGCAAGCCGAGCCGGCGGGCCAGCGCGGCGCCCAGGGTGGCGATCGCCAGGAAGACGACGACCGGAAACAGGCTTTCCATGGGGTACGAGCCTAGGGCCTGTTTCATAAGGGCGGTCGAGCCGAGGCGGAGTCCGGGCGGCGATCCGGCAAGGCGCGGTTTCGTCCGGATACCGGTGTTGTATCCGGACGAAACCGCAACGCCGCCGGGCGTCGTCTGGGCCCGCCGCAGGCCGACCAGTTCTTATGAAACAGGCCCTAGGGGTCCGGCGGACCCGAGCCCCGATCAGCCAGTCGGGCGCAGCTTCGGCAGCACTTCGCTGCCGAACGCGTCGATGAACCCGCGCTGCTCCTGCCCGACGTGGTGCAGGGCGATCTGGTCGAAGCCGAGTTCCAGGTACTCCTCCAACCAGCCGACGTGCCGGCCCAGGTCGGCCGACACGTTGACCACCTCGGCGACCCGCTGCGCCGGCACGTCGGCGGAGACCACGTCGAAGTGCTCGGCGGTCTCCAGGTCCCAGCAGACCGGCGGGGCGAAGACGTTGCTGCGCCACTGGTCGTACGCGATGGCCTCGGCCTGCGCCTGGTCGGGCGCCCAGGAGACGTGCACCTGGAGGTGCAGCGGCCCGCGCCCACCGGCGTCCCGGTAGGCGTCGATCATCTCGCGCAGGTGCGCCACCGGCGCGTTCACGGTGATCAGCCCGTCCGCCCACTCGGCGCACCAGCGGGCGGTGGCCACGCTGACGGCGGCGCCGACCAGCGCGGGCGGCTGCTCCGGGCGGGTCCACAGCCGGGCCCGGTCCACCCGGACCAGGCCGTCGTGGCTGACCTCCTCGCCGGCCAGGAGCGCGCGGATCACGTCCACGCACTCGCGCAGCCGGGCGGCGCGGATGTCCTTGCGTGGCCACGGGTCGCCGGTGATGTGCTCGTTGCTGGCCTCGCCGGTGCCGAGCGCCGCCCAGAAGCGGCCCGGGTACATCGCGCCGAGGGTGCCGATGGCCTGCGCGATGATCGCCGGGTGGTACCGCTGGCCGGGTGCGTTGACGACCCCGAACGGCAGACCGGTGGCCTGCAACGCGGAGCCCAGCCAGGACCAGGCGAAGCCGGATTCGCCCTGCCGGGCGCTCCACGGGGAGAAGTGGTCGGAGCACATGGCGGCGTCGAAGCCGGCCCGCTCGGCGTGCATCACCGCCTCCAGGAGGGCACGCGGGCCGATCTGCTCATGCGAGGCGTGAAATCCGAACGTCGTCATGGGCGCACTTCCTACCCACGTCGGCGTCGGCTGATGCGTGCGCTATTCCGCGTGCGCCCCCGCGCTATTCCGCGTGCGCCCCCGCACCGGCCGAGGCAGCGCCCTCGCCCACCCAGACCGTCTTGGTGTTGCAGAACTCCCGCATTCCGAGCGCTGACAACTCCCGCCCGTAACCGGAGTTCTTCACTCCTCCGAACGGCAACTCCGGGTAGGACGTGGTCATGCCGTTGACGAAGACGTTGCCCGCGTCCAGGTCGGTGGCGAAGCGCTCCTGTTCGTCCGGGTCCCGGGTCCAGGCGTTCGAGCCGAGCCCGAAGCTGGTGCCGTTGGCGACCTCGATCGCCTCCTCGTACGACGAGACCCGGAACAGGCCGGCGACCGGGCCGAACACCTCCTCGGACCACATCCGCATCTGCGGGGTGAGGTCGGTGACCACCGTCGGCGGGTAGAACCACCCGTCACCGCCCGGCAGCTCGCCGCCGCAGAGCACCGTGGCGCCGTTGTCGACAGCGTCGCGGACCTGGGCGTGCACCTCGTCGCGGCCCCGCTCGCTGGCCAGCGGACCCACGTCGGTGTTCGCGTCCATCGGGTCACCGACCCGCAGCGCGGCCATGTTCGCGGCGAACTTCTCCGCGAAGGCGTCGAACACGTCGGTGTGCACGATGAACCGTTTCGCGGCGATGCAGGACTGACCGTTGTTCTGGCAGCGGGCGGTGGTGGCCACCTCGGCGGCGCGGTCCACGTCGGCGGAGGGCATCACCACGAAGGGGTCGCTGCCGCCGAGTTCCAGGACGGTCTTCTTCAGCTCTCGTCCGGCGATCTGCGCGATGGACCGACCGGCCGGCTCGCTGCCGGTGAGCGTGGCCGCGCGCACCCGGGGGTCGCTGAGGATCCGGTCCACGGCGTCGGAGCCGACCAGCACCGTGGTGAAGGCCCCCTCGGGGAAGCCGGCCCGGCGGAACACGTCCTCCAGCAGCAGGGCGGTCTGCGGCACGTTCGAGGCGTGCTTGAGCAGACCGGTGTTGCCGGCCATCAGCGCCGGCGCCGCGAAACGCATCACCTGCCAGAGCGGGAAGTTCCACGGCATCACCGCGAGCACCACACCGATCGGCTGGTAGCGGATGAACGCCCGGGTCGCCTTCACGGCGGCGGAGTCGGCCGGCTCGTCGGCGAGGAACGCGGGGGCCCGGTCGGCGTAGAAGCGGGCGGCCGTGGCGCACTTGGTCACCTCGGCCTGCGCGGAGGCGTAGGTCTTGCCCATCTCGGTGGTCATGATCCGGGCGATCTCGTCGCGCTCGGCGTCGAGCAGATCGGCGGCGGCGTTCATCCACCCGGCGCGCTGGTCGACCATCGTCGCCCGCAACTGCTGGTACGCGAGGTGGGTGCGTTCGATGGCACCGTCGAGCTGCTCGGTGGACATCGCCTCGTAGGTCTTGAGCACCTGTCCGGTGGCGGGGTTGGTGGTGGCGATGTGGGGCATCTCGTCCTCCTGTCACTCGAACAACGAGTGGCGTACGCCCGGCTCCTCGCGGCGGCGGGCGGCGCGGCGGCGCTGGATCACGACCAGGTCGACCACGGCGACCACAGCGAAGATCGCACAGACCACGCCGAGCCAGGCGATGCCGGCCCAGAACGCCAACACCGCGAAGACCACCATGATCACCAGCCCGAAGCCGGCGAGGGTGAGCCGGAGGTTCAGCGCGCTGTACGCGTGGCCGACAGTGCCACGAGCGCGCCGGGGCTGCGATCTCGTCATACCCCCGCACCTACCCCCGATCGGCCGGGTTAACCGGCGGCGCGCGCTCCCACCCCGGCGGTGCTGGTGTGCTCGATTACATCCGTTCGCGCCCGGGGCCCCGCCGACCGCAGGATGGGCGCATGTCAATGACCCTCGCCGTGCCGGTGACCGTCGCCATCGCCCGCCGTGTCGACCCGGCCCGGTCCAGCGAGATGGTGGCCTGGATGCGGGCCGGCACCGCACTGGCCGAGGCGTTTCCCGGGTTCCTCGGCGCCGGTTGGGTGCAGAGCGGCCCGGGTTCGCCGGAGTGGCACATGCTCTACCGCTTCGCCGACGCCGAGACGCTGCGCCGGTGGGAGGAGTCCCCGCAGCGGCACTGGTGGCTGAGCTCGGCGCAGGGCATCGTCGAGCACACCCGGGTCGAGCGGCGTACCGGCATCGAGGGGTGGTTCGACCCTCCGTCGGAGCACTCCGTGGACCTGGTCGCGCCGGTCGCTCCGGCGTCGCCGCCCAGGTGGAAGCAGGCGGTGACCATCTGGCTGGCGTTCTTCCCACTGAGCCTCAGCGCCACACTGCTGACGAGTCACTTCCTCGGCGCGGTGCCGTTGGCGGCGCGGGTGCTGTTGATGACGCTCTGCCTGACCCCGCTGATGACGTACCTGGTGCTGCCCTGGATCACCCGGACGTTGCACTGGTGGCTGCACGGCCAGCGGGCACCCTGGCGGGGCTTATAGCACCCCGACAGCGTCCGCGTCGGCGCTCTGCCGCATAGCCGACAGCAACTTCGCGACAAACCCCGTCCTGCGCATAGAGTTACCGCGCTGTCGCTCTGTGCTGCGGGAAACGGGAGACGTCATGCCTCGACGCTGGGTCGCCGCCCTGGCCTGTACCGCGGCGCTGGTGGCGCTGGCCTGCGAGGGCGGCACCTCCGCGACACCTCGCCCCACCAAGAGCGCCCCGCCGTCGAGCGGGCCGGGTGGCATCGCCGCGCTCGGCGACTCGATCACCACCGGCTTCGCGTCCTGCCTGGTGTTGACGTCGTGCGAACGCAACTCCTGGGCGACAGGGGACGGCCTGCGGGTGCAGAGCCACTACCGGCGGCTGCTGGAGCAGAATTCGGCGATCCGCGACCGGACGTACAACCACGCCCGTCCGGGTGCCCGCGCGGACGCGCTGGAAGGCCAGGCCCAGGCGGCGGTACGCGACCGGCCCGACTACGTCACGGTGCTGATCGGCGCCAACGACGTCTGCCGGGGCGGGGTGGACGCGATGACGCCGGTCGCCGAGTTCCGTGCCAACGTCGACCGGGGCCTACGGGTGCTGAAGACCGGCCGCCCGAAGGCCCGGGTGCTGGTGGTGAGCATTCCCGACCTGTACCGGCTCTGGGAGGTCGGGCACGGCGACTCCCGGGCGGTTCGCGCGTGGCGACGGGGCATCTGCCCGTCCCTGTTGGCCGAGGCGACCTCGACGGCCCCGGCCGACCGGGCTCGCCGGGCCGCCGTGCGGGAGCGGATCCAGGCGTACAACACCGAGTTGGTGGCGGCCTGCCGGGCGTACGGCTCACGCTGCCGGCACGACGGCGGCGCGGTGCACAAGGTCCGGTTCACTCTGGACCTGCTCAACCCACTGGACTGGTTCCACCCCAACGCCACCGGCCAGGGTCGCATCGCCGAGGTCACCTGGCGCGCCTCCGGCCTGGCGAACTGACCGGACCGGCCGACCCTCAGCGCTGGCGGGGCTCCGGGACGCCACCGCCCCGGGACCGGTAGAGGGCCCGGGACCGCTTCGCGAGGTCCTTCGTGGCCGACGAGTTGGCCCAGGTGCCGAGCACGATGGCGGCGCCGGGGATGACCTTGGCGACCATCCGCTTGGCGGCCCGGACACCGGCCATCTGGGCCAGCCGGACGCCGAGTTGCAGCATGACCCGACCGAGCGGGCGTTGGCCGCCCAGGCCGAAGAGCGCGTCGGCGCGCTCCCGGCCGGCGGCCACGCCGAGAGCCAGCCGGGCGCTCTCGGCGACCTTGTGCACGCGCTGGAGCACCAGCAGGTCGGTGGCCCGGTCGCCGTGCAGCGGGTCGACGTCGTAGGCGGCGGCGATGTGCAGCACCATCCGCGCCTGGGTCCAGGCCAGCACGCCCACGTCGATCACCGCCCCGGGCAGCCCGGCCACTCCGGAGACCGCGCCCGACAGCCGGGCCAGGTTGACGAACTTGCGGGCCGCCTGGTCGGCGAGGACGTCGGCCGATACGCCGGGCTGCTCGGCCCGGGCCCGGGCGGCCCACTGCACGGCCTCCGGCCCGAGCCGGCGTACGGCCTCCAGGGCGAGGTGTTCCGGCGCGTACTGCGGGTCGTCGCGCATCCGGTCCCAGAGACGGGCCGGTGGACCCTCGGGGGCGTCCACCGGCTCGGCCGGCAGGCCGGCGGACGGCTGCGGAGTGGGGGCGGCGGGCTGGCCGCCGAAGGGTGGGGTGTCGGTCACCTGGTCTCCCCAGGGGTGGAGATGGCGGACAGGGCGGCCGATGGAGCGGTCAGCGGCGGCGGTTGGACAGCCGGGCCGCCAGCCCCTTGAGCTTCTGCTGGTTGGCCGGCTTGGCCATCTCCCGACGGCCTCGCTCCACCAACTGCTGCCCCTTCGGCGATCTGAGGAACGTGGTGATTCGCTGCATCAGTGACATGGCGTCCTCCTGTCGATGATCCCTGCGTCATGTGTACCCGTAACCCGCAACACATGTACCCGGGATGCGACAGCCTCAACCCTCACCGTCCACAGTGGTCGGTAGGTTACCGCCCCGCCGGCACGATGGCGTCGACGACCCGGGTGGCCCGCCATTCGTGCTGCTGGTAGTGCTCGGGGTACGCGGACACCTGCACCGCCTGAGCGGCGTCGGTCAGCCGCATCCCCTGCCAGCCGGGCACCTGCTCCAGTGCGGCGAGGAACTGCCGGGCGGCGAACTCCGGGTCCATCAGCCGACCCACCGGGCCCCAACCGCTGCTCGACCGCTGCTGGAACAACCCGACCGAGTCGTGGTCCCAGCCGACGCCCTGGTGCGGGTAGTCCTGCGACTCGGGCAGCACGCCGCTGGCCACGTTGTAGAGGTTGCTCTCCTGCATGGCGGTGGCCACCGCGATCACCAGCCCGCGGCGGGGCACCCCCATCGTGCGGCCGGTCCGGACGATGGCCTCGGCGTTGTCCATCTGGGCCCGGTCCAGGCCGGCGACGGGCGCCGGGCGGGTCGGGCGGGTCGGCTTGGCCTTGCGCGCCGGAGCGGTGGTGTCCGGGTCGGCCGGGGTCGCCGTGGCGGATGCGCTCGGGGCAGCCGTCCTCTCGAGGCCACGCGAGGCGGTCTGCTGTTCGGCGCGCTGGGCCAGTTCGGAGGTGGACGGCGACGCGCCCCGCGTCGCCGCGTCCGCGCTGTCGTCCCGGACCTGCGCGACGGCGGCGAGGCCGAGGCAGCACACCACCCCGGTGGCGAGCGCCACCTGCGCCCGGCGTCGACCGGTCAGGTCGCGGGCGTACGCCCGGAGCCGGCTCGCGGCGGTTGTCCGTTCGGCTGAGGTGCCATCCTCCGTATCGGCAGTGGGCGTACTCGGGGCGTACGGGTCGTCGAGGGTGCCGTCGTCACGCATCAACCGAGGCTAGGCAGGTGGAAACGCCGATCACGCACGGTGATCACGTGGTGATCGCCACACACCCGGTCCCCTCCGGTGGACGACAGGGTCGGGTCGACCCGCCCGAGGAGCAGACCTCGCGTACCGGATGAAGCCGGCATTCCCCTCAGCGCGGCCCGGCCGGGGACAGGCGGACACATCGGACCCTCGGACCCGACATGATCGACAAACTCGGCCTTTGGGCTGAACTGGACCTCCACCGATCAGTCCACCGGGCCCGCCTCGCGACGAAAACAGCTGATTGGTCCGGTCACGCCCATCCGCCGGGCGGCGGACCGCCCGGAGCAGGAATGCGCCAGGATGGCGGGTACGTTGCCCGAACGGGTGCCCTCCGTCGCGACGGCACCCCGCAGGCACATTTCAGGGAGGTCCGCACCGGTGCTCGACCCACACGAGCTCTACCAGCTCACCGACGATCTGCCCGACCTCGGGCAACCGGTCCTGATCCAGGCCCTCACCGGGTTCGTGGACGCCGGCAACGCCAGCCGGCTGGCGCGCGAGCAACTGCTCACCTCGCTGGAGGGTCGGCCGATCGCCACCTTCGACGTCGACCAGCTCTTCGACTACCGATCGCGACGACCGGTGATGACCTTCGTCGAGGACCACTGGGAGAGCATCGACGCCCCCGCGCTCGAACTCCACCTGCTGCACGACGACGACGAGACACCGTTCCTGCTGCTCACCGGCCCCGAGCCGGACCTGCAGTGGGAACGGTTCGTGGCCGCCGTCGCCGGGCTCGCCGCCCGGCTGGACGTCCGGCTCACCGTGGGGCTCAACTCCATCCCGATGGCGGTGCCGCACACCCGCCCGACCGGGGTGACCGCGCACGCCACCCGCCCGGAACTGATCTCCGGCTACGAGCCCTGGCTGCAACGCGTCCAGGTGCCCGGAAGCGTCGGTCACCTGCTGGAGTTCCGCCTCGGCCAGCAGGGTCGCGACGCGCTGGGCTTCGCCGCCCACGTGCCGCACTACGTGGCGCAGACCGAGTACCCGGCAGCCGCCGAGGTGCTGCTCACGTCGGTGTCCCGCAGCACCGGCCTGCTGCTGCCCGGTGACGGGCTGCGCTCGGCCGCCGAGGTGGTTCGAGTGGAGATCGACAGGCAGGTCGCCCAGACCGACGACGCGGCCGCCCTGGTCCAGGCCCTGGAGGAGCAGTACGACGCGTTCGCCCGAGGTCGGGGCGAGAAGAGCCTGCTCGCCCCTGACGCCGGACCACTGCCGACGGCCGACGAACTCGGCGCGGAACTGGAACGGTTCCTGGCCGAACAGACCCGTCCCGGCGACACCCCGGCCGGCTGACCCGGCGTAGCGGCGGCGGATGCGGCAGGCTGGAGGTATGCGCCTGGCGACCTGGAACGTCAACTCGGTGAAGGCCCGCCTACCCCGACTGTTGGAGTGGCTGGCCGACACCGGGTCGGACGTCGTCTGCCTGCAGGAGACCAAGTGCCCCGACGGCGCCTTCCCGGTCGCCGAGGTGGGCGAACTGGGCTACACCGTGGCCAGCCACAGCGACGGCCGGTGGAACGGGGTCGCCATCCTGTCCCGGGTCGGGCTGGACGACGTCCGCGTCGGGTTCGCCGGCGAGCCCGGCTTCCCCGCCCCGGAGGCCCGGGCCATCTCGGCGACCTGCGACGGGGTCCGGGTCTGGTCGGTGTACGTGCCCAACGGCCGAACGCCGGACGACCCGCACTACGCGTACAAGTTGGCCTGGTTCGCCGCGCTGCGCGACGCGCTGGAGACAGAGTTGGCCGGCGGGCTCCCGCTGGCGGTCAGCGGTGACTTCAACGTCGCCCCGACCGACGCCGACGTCTGGGACCCGGCCGTCTTCACCCACTCCACGCACGTCACCCCGGCCGAGCGGGCCGCCCTCGCCGCGCTGCGCGACCTGGGCCTCAGTGACGTCGTGCCCACCCCGATGAAGGGGCCACACCCCTTCACGTACTGGGACTACCGGGCCGGGATGTTCCACCAGAACAAGGGCATGAGAATCGACCTGGTGTACGCGTCCGCGCCGTTCGCCCGGGCGGTCCGCTCGGCGTACGTGGACCGGGAGGCCCGCAAGGGCAAGGGCCCCTCAGACCACGCGCCGATCGTCGTCGACGCTGATCTGGTGCCCGCGGTCGAGACGTTCTGACCTCGCGCCGCGCTTCTGCCGCCGGCGGCGGTGGGCTGGCTGCCCGAGGTGGCTAGGGTGGGCAGATGGCAGTCGTGAAGATCAACGCTATCGACGTCCCGCCCGGTGGCGGCGCGGAGCTGGAGAAGCGGTTCGCCGCACGGGCCGGAGCTGTGGAGCACTCCCCCGGCTTCCTCGGCTTCGAACTCCTCCGCCCAGTGGCCGGCGAGACCCGCTACTTCGTCTACACGAAGTGGGAAAGCGAAGAGGCGTTCCAGGCATGGGCCGCCGGGCCGTCGCGCGCCGCCCACGCCGCCGCCCCTGGCGACAAGCCTCGTCCCCCGGTCTCCACCGGTGCCAGCCTGTTGGAGTTCGAGGTGGCGCTGCACGTCCCCGAGCCGACGTCATCGCAGCGGCCCGTCACCGGCCTCACGGAATAAGGAGGGCCTTACCCGGGATCGAGCGCGCCTCCATCGCGCGGTGAGCCTCGGCCGCGGAACGCAGTGGATACTCGCGTGCGATCACCGGGCGAATCCGCCCACGCACCGCCTCGGTCAGGGCCCTGCCCGCAAGCCGCACCATCTCCGGCGCCTGGAACTGAACGTCCGCGATGCCGTACAGGTCGATGCCGCGGGCCCGCGCAGTCGGTAGATCCGTCGTGGCGAACTCGCCACTCGCCGCCCCATGGGCCGAGACCCGCCCGCCGTCGGCCACCAGCTGAAAGGCGTCGGTGCCGAGTTTCCCCCCGACCCCGTCCAGCAGCACGTCGACCGACCGACCGCCGAGGGCTTCGCGTACCGCGTCGATCCATCCGTCACCGGCGTAATCGACGACAGCGTCGGCGCCGAGCCGTCGTACCAGTGTCAGCTTGTCCGCCCCACGGGCCGCCCCCACGACCTGCGCACCGAGACGGTGTGCAAGCTGGACAAGCAGCGTTCCCATGCCGCCCGCGGCTCCCAGGATCAGGACCCGGTCGCCCGGCTTGACGCCGACACCGTCGATGATGCCCATGGCGGTCACGCCGTCGTGTGCGAGACCAGCCGCTTCCCGCAGGCTCAGTCCGTCGGGGACCGGCACCAGCCGGTCGACGCCGGTCCGAACCAGTTCAGCGTACGAACCCCGCGTCCCGGCACCCGCCACGACCTGGCGGCCAAGCCAGGACGCAGAGACACCAGGACCCGCGGAAATCACAATTCCCGCCGCCGCGCCGCCCGGTACGTACGGCGGGGTGACACCGAACATTCCACCCCAGCCACCGCGGATCTGAGTCTCGACGTAGATCGTGTCCACGGCCTCGGCGCGAACGACGACCTCCCCCTCCCTGGCCTGCGGATCGGGCAGGTCCACCAGGATCAGAACCTCTGGACCCCCGTACTCAGAAACCTGGATCGCCCGCACGCATGTCTCCGATCAGCCGCGGTCCAGTTTTTTCGGACCCACTTCCCAAACCTCGTGTCAGCGACGCTAGGACCTCAATCGTGGTTGAGGTCAAGCGGGAAGTCGGGCGATCGATGGCAGAGTTCACGAGGACGTCGCAGTCGCGCCACCACACCCCACAGATGGACCCGAGCCAGCACCGCAGCCGAATCGCGCCGGACCGGCTGTCGCCGTTGATAGCGTCGAGGCAGACCGAGCGGTAGTCGGCCACCAGTCGCCCTGCCAGCCATTCCACGCCGTTCGTTCGGGGCGCATCCCAAGGCGCGGGGGGCCTGGTCATGTTCGACGGGTTCGAAGAGTTCGACATCGACACGCGCGGCGCGAGGATCCATGGACGCCGAGGCGGAAGCGGCCCGCCCGTCCTGCTGCTGCACGGCATTCCCGAGACGCACCTCATGTGGCACCAGGTCGCGCCACGGCTCGCCGAGACGTACACGGTCGTCGCCACCGACCTGCGGGGCTGGGGCGGCAGCGGCAAACCGCCGAGCACCGCCGACCACGAGCCGTACAGCATGCGCGCCATCGCCCGTGACCAGATCGAGGTGATGCGGCGCCTGGGCCACGAGCGGTTCCGGCTCGTCGGCCACGACCGCGGGGCCCGCTGCGCGTACCGTCTGGCGCTGGACGAACCGGACGTCGTCACCCGGCTGGCCGTCATGGACGTCGTCCCCATCGGGGATGTCTACAACCGCGCCGACAAGGCGTTCAGCCTCTCCTACTGGGTCTGGTCCTTCCTGGCGGCACCGGCGCCGGTGCCCGAGCGGTTCATCGACGCGGCGCCCGCGGTGCTCGTCGACTTCATGCTCGACACCTGGCCCGACGTCAAGGACGCCTTCCCGCCCGAGGTACGGGCGGCGTACGTCGAGCAGTTCCGCGACCCCGCGACGGTGCACGCGATCTGCGAGGAGTTCCGCGCCGCCGCGACGCTCGACTACCAGCAGGACGAGGCGGACCGGGGAAACCGGAAGATCACCTGCCCGGTGCTGTTCCTCTGGAGCCGGCACGGCCAGGTCGCGAAGCTCTACGACGACCCGCTCGCCATCTGGCGGGAGTGGGCCGACGACGTGCGCGGCGAGCCGGTGCCGGTCGGGCACTTCATCCCGGAAGAAGCCCCCGACGAGACCACCCGCCAACTCCTCGACTTCCTGAACTGACGCCCGGCGCATACCAGTCCACCATCCCCCCGAGGGCCGCCACCCGGCGCTTTGATCCACTCGGGTTCGCCGAACTGGGGGCGTCCGAGCCGCTGGGATACCCCGACTTCGGCGAAGTCGAGTGGATCAAGCGGTTGAGCCGGCCTCAGGACCTGTGGGAGGACTGGAGAGGGCAAAGGCGTTAAGGGCCTCCGGCAGACCGCGGGGCCGAGTGATCGCTGTTTCTGGAACATGACGGCTGCGACGTCCGCCAGGAGCTCCAGCGACCAATCGAGCTGCCGACAGTCACCGCGACCTCGGCACTCTCGGCAGCCACCTGCCTGCCAGGGCCGATCGACCGCCCGGGTCCAATGCGCGTCGAGCACGCGTTTCGCCACGAACAACTCCGTCGCCCTGGACACCGGCTCGTCGATGGGCATGTGCGGTACCTCCACGCGTCCCGAAGTAGCTGCCCCGGGGGCAGAGCGTGACGTCATGCTCCCCGGGGGGCCGGATACCTCGGAGTGCTGAGGTCCAGAACTACCCGACTGTCTCACTGTATCTACTGTCTCAGTGTAGTCAAGTTCTCACTGTATCCACTTTGCTGGATTGTCGCCTTGTCCTGTTCGGGCCCGGGCTGGAAACATGATCTCCGCTGAAGTCCAGGAGAGTCGATCATGCCAACCAGACCACCGCACTACCGCCGTGTTGCGGACGACATCGAGCAGAAGATCCGCTCCGGTGAATACCGACCTGGGCACCAGTTGCCGTCAGTCTCGGAGATCGGCGAGATCTACAACGTCGCACGGTCAACCGCGTACCGCGCAGTCAAAGAGCTGCATGACCGCAACCTCGTCTACGGACAGCAAGGCCAAGGCGTGTTCGTCGCCGAGGCCGAGTAGCGCGCTGCGCCCCACAGGCCGCCCCAGGGCTTGATCCACTCGAGTTCGCCGAACTGGGGGTGTCCGGGCGAAGGGGATACCCCAACTTCGGCGATCCGGAGTGGATCAAGCGCCGAGTGGGCGGCCTCAGGACTTGCGGGAGGACTGAAAGGTCGCGAAGGCGATGACGTTGTCGGCGTAACCGGTGCGTCCGCCGATGAACTGCCCGCCGCAGGTGATCAACCGCAGGCCGGGGGGCCCGTCGTGGCCGTAGATCCGTTCGGCGGGCAACTGGTCCTTCGGGAAGTGCTCCACGGTGTCGACCCGGAACACCACCACCGACTCGTCCGCGCGGGCCACCTCGATCAGGTCACCGGGCTTCAGCTTGCCCAGGTCGTAGAAGACCGACGGGCCGGTCTTGGTGTCCACGTGCCCGACGATCACCGCCGGGCCGGGCTCGCCGGGCGTCGGCCCACGGTCGTACCAGCCGGTCTCGTTGTGCCGTTCCAACGGCGGTACGGCGATCGAGCCGTCGCGTGCCTGCCCGACGGGTTCCACCGGTGCCGCCACCTTGATCGACGGGACGCTGAGGCGCACCGGACGACTGGCCGACAACCCGACGGACTCGCTGCGGGGCGGCCGGTCGCCGGCGGCCGGGGCGAAGTCGAACGGCCCTACCGAACGGCCCAGTCCCGCCCCGGTGGCGAAGACACCGGCCAGCACCAGCACCACGGCCAGCGGCACGGACCACGGGCTACGGCCAGAGGGCCGGCTGCGCCGAGGCGCGACGGCGGTCGGCGGCCGAGCAGCCACAGTCGGACGCTCGGGGACGAACGGGCTGTCGTCCAGCGGCAGGGGGCGGTCGTCGAAGCGGTCGTCCCCCGGCCAACGGTCGTCCCGCGGGAGCCGGTCGCCGAAGCGGTCGTCGGTCGGCGAGCGGTCGTCGCGGGTCGGGTGCGGGCCAGGGGACGGGCGGGGACCCGACGACGTGCGGGGACCGGGGGACGGGCGGGGACCGGGCGGTGGCGACGCGGGTCGGAAGATCTCCATGGCCGGCTCAGCGCCCAGCGCCACGGACCAGACGCGGCCGGCGCAGCGCCACCACGGCGAGGATCAACCCGGTGATGGTCAGCGCCGCGCCAACGGGCAACAGCAGCTTGCCGGTGACTCCACCGGCGCCACCACCGAAGCCGGTGGCCGGACCCCGACTCGGCTGGGACGGCACCTTCTTGACCACCTGGAGCATGGTCGAGGCGGTCTCGCCGTCCCGGCACTCCAGTTTGACCCGGTAGTTGCCGGGGCGGGTGCGCTCGCGCACCATCGGCGCGGCGGTGAGCACCCCGCGCTGCGGCTGCACACCGATCGCGCCGAACGCGTCCGAGACGACGGTGGCACCCACTGAGTTGTCCCGGCAACTGGCCCGGATGCCGACCAGGTAGCCGGGCTGCACCGTGCTCGGGCTCACCTCGACGAAGATGTCCACCGGCGCCGGCTGAGGCGCGCCACCAGGCGGTCCTCCAGGTTGCGGCGCGGGCGCGGCCGCAGGAGCGGCAAGCACCGCTGAGACAGGCTTGGGCACCACGAGCACGGGAGAGGCAGCCAGCGCCGGAGGCGCAGCGAGCAGAGGGCCGGCGAGCAGGGTCAGCACGGAAAGGATCACGCCGCCACGGGTCACTGTCACGATGCCCCCTCTCGACGCCGTGCGGCAGTGTCGGGCAGCGGAGCACCCGACCTGCCGTACCAGTTGGATCCTCTCATTTCCGGTCGCACATCACATCCGATCCGGCGACGGCGTCGCGTACGCTCGGGTCGCTGTGACCACCACCGACCATGACCCCGCCGTCCCGCCCGCGAGCCGGACGATCCGCACGTTCCACCCCCGTCGGGGACGGATGAGCGACCGGCAGACCGACGCGTTGGGCCGACTCTGGCCCGTGTACGGCCTGGATGTGCCGGACGGACCGGTCGTGCCCGTGGAGCTGCCCGACCTGTTCGGCCGCCGGGCCCCGGTCGTGCTGGAGATCGGCTCGGGCATGGGTGACAGCACCGCCGCGATGGCTGCCGCCGACCCGGACCGAGATTATCTGGCGGTCGAAGTGCACACGCCGGGAATCGCCAACCTGCTCGACCTGGTGGAGCGTGGCGGCCTGCGCAACGTACGGGTGGCGGAGGGCGACGCGTTGTCCCTGGTCAGAGGCTTGCCCGAGGGTGTGCTGGACGCGGTGCACGTCTTCTTCCCGGACCCGTGGCCCAAGACGCGCCACCACAAGCGGCGGATCATCCAGCCGGCGCACGTGGCGTTGCTGCGGTCCCGGCTGCGTTCCGGCGGCACGCTGCACTGTGCGACCGACTGGGCCGAGTACGCCGAGGCGATGCGGGAGACCCTGGATGCGGATCCGGAGCTGGTGGACGCGTACGGCGGTTTCGCGCCACGTCCGGCGCACCGCCCGGTGACGAAGTTCGAGCGGCGGGCGATCACGGCCGGCCGACCGGTCGCGGACCTGATCTACCGCCGGCGCTGACCGGCGGCGGCGCCGCACCGGGACGGGCTAAGACCACCCCGTGGAGGGGTCGGCGGGGCCCGGGTTGGCGTACCGGGGCATGATCCAGGCACCATGGACAGGCTATGACGCTCACCGCCGCGCTACCGAGAAGCGCCGACCCCGACACCCTCTTCGACGCGTTCGCCGGCTGGGCGAAGGAGCGCGGCCTCGACCTCTACCCCCATCAGGAGGAGGCGGTCATCGAGATCGTCTCCGGCGCCAACCTGATCATGAACACTCCCACCGGCTCGGGTAAGAGCCTGGTGGCGATCGCGGCGCACTTCGCGGCTCTCGCCGACAACCGGACGACGTTCTACACCGCGCCGATCAAGGCCTTGGTGTCGGAGAAGTTCTTCGCGCTCTGCGAGGTCTTCGGCGCCGAGAACGTCGGCATGCTGACCGGTGACGCCAGCGTCAACGCCGACGCCCCGATCATCTGCTGCACGGCGGAGATCCTGGCGAACCTGGCGCTGCGGGAGGGCGTGAAGGCCGACGTCGGCCAGGTGATCATGGACGAGTTCCACTTCTACGCCGAGCCCGACCGGGGTTGGGCGTGGCAGGTGCCGATCATCGAGCTGCCGCAGGCCCAGTTCATCCTGATGTCCGCCACCCTGGGGGACACCACCCGGTTCGTCGACGACCTGACCCGGCGCACCGGGCGGCCGACCGCCGTCGTGCGTTCGGCGGAGCGGCCGGTCCCGCTCATCTTCTCGTACGCGATGACGCCGCTGCACGAGACGCTCGAGGAGCTGCTGGAGACCAAGCAGGCCCCGGTGTACGTGGTGCACTTCACCCAGGCCGCAGCTTTGGAGCGCGCTCAGGCGCTGACCAGCGTCAACGTCGCCACCCGCGCCGAGAAGGACATGATCGCCGAGGCGATCGGCAACTTCCGGTTCACCGCGGGCTTCGGCAAGACGCTCTCCCGGCTGGTCCGGCACGGCATCGGCGTACACCACGCCGGCATGCTGCCCAAGTACCGCAGGCTGGTGGAGACCCTCGCCCAGGCCGGCCTGCTCAAGGTCATCTGCGGCACCGACACCCTCGGCGTCGGCATCAACGTGCCGATCCGCACCGTGCTGTTCACCGGCCTGTCAAAGTACGACGGCGTCCGTACCCGGCTGCTCAAGAACCGGGAGTTCCACCAGATCGCCGGGCGGGCCGGTCGGGCTGGCTACGACACCATCGGCCGGGTCGTGGTGCAGGCCCCCGAGCACGTCATCGACAACGAGAAGGCCCTCGCCAAGGCCGGGGACGACCCGAAGAAGCGGCGCAAGGTGGTCCGCAAGAAGCCGCCGGAGGGTTCGATCGGTTGGGGTCAGCCCACCTTCGACCGGCTCGTCGACGCCGAACCGGAGCCGCTGACCTCCAGCTTCCAGGTCAGCCACTCGATGCTGCTCAACGTCATCGGCCGGCCCGGGGACGCGTTCAGCGCGATGCGTCACCTGCTCACCGACAACCACGAGGACGCCGCCGCGCAGCGTCGGCACATCCGCCGGGCGATCGCCATCTACCGGGCGTTGCGGGCGGGCGGCGTCGTCGAGGAGTTGCCCGAGCCGGACGAGACGGGCCGGCGGATCCGCCTCACCGTCGACCTCCAGCTCGACTTCGCGCTCAACCAGCCGCTGTCCCCGCTCGCGCTCGCGGCCATCGAATTGCTCGACGCCGAGTCCCCGTCGTACGCCCTCGACGTGCTGAGCGTCATCGAGTCGATCCTCGACGACCCCCGGCAGATCCTGTCCGCGCAGCAGTTCAAGGCGCGCGGCGAGGCGGTCGCCGCGATGAAGGCCGAAGGCATCGAGTACGAGGCCCGCCTCGAACTGCTCGAGGACGTGACCCACCCGAAGCCCCTCGACGAGCTGCTGAACGCCGCGTACGAGATGTACCGGCAGGGCCACCCCTGGGTCGCCGATCACCAGCTCTCCCCCAAGGCCGTCGTCCGCGACATGTTCGAGCGGGCCATGACCTTCACCGAGTACGTGCAGTTCTACGGGTTGACCCGCTCGGAGGGCCTCGTCCTGCGCTACCTGGCCGACGCGTACAAGACGCTGCGCCAGACGGTGCCCGAGGACGCCAAGACCGAGGAGCTGATCGACCTCATCGAGTGGTTGGGCGAGTTGGTCCGCCAGGTCGACTCCAGCCTGATCGACGAGTGGGAGCGGCTGCGCAACCCGTCCGACGTCGCCGAGGTCGCCCAGGCGCACGCGGCGCTGACCGACCGGCCCCCGGCGGTGACCCGCAACGCGCGGGCGTTCCGGGTGCTGGTGCGCAACGCGTTGTTCCGCCGGGTGGAGCTGGCCGCGCTGCGCCGCTGGGACCTGCTGGCCGAGTTGGACGCCGAGGACGGCTGGGACTACGACGCGTGGTCCGACGCGCTGGGGCCGTACTTCGAGGCGTACGACTCGATCGGGGTCGGGCCGAACGCCCGCGGGCCGGCGCTGCTGATGATCGAGCAGGGCCGGGAGCGGTGGACCGTACGGCAGATCTTCGACGACCCGGACGGCGACCACGACTGGGGCATCAGCGCCGAGGTCGACCTGGCCGCCTCGGACGAGGTCGGCGCGGCGGTCGTCCGGATCACCGACGTCGGCCAACTCTGAGGTGTCCGCCCCCGACGGACCGTCGGGGGTGGCCCGGCCCGGGAAGAAGCGCCGGGGTACGCCGGGCGGCGACGTCCTCGATCCAGCCGAGCAGCAGCACCGCGCCACCGGTCAGGAGGCACACCCCGGTCAGCCGCAGTGCGATCGAAAAGGCCGAGGTGTACGCGAGCACCGGTGCGAGCAGCAGGAACATCCCGAGGCTGGCCGGGATGTGCCAGAGGTAGATGGTGACCGCCCGCGCGTTGACCACCTGTAGGGTCCGGCCGAGCGGCGACGTGCCGACGAGCCGGGGCCGGATCTTCAGCAGCGCGGCCACGACGGCCATCGACCACAATGTGGTGCCACCCGCGATGTGGCTGAGGTCGCCGGCCCGACCGGTCACCATGGCCCCGACGACCCACGCTCCGCCGACCCCGCCCAGGCCGGCGACCAGACAGCCGTACCAGCGCCACGGGACCTGGCGCAGGAGGCCGTCGCGGTGCGCGAAGCCCAGTAGCCAGCAGGACAGGTAGGCGGCGACGAAGTAGCCGGTGCGGACCCCGGCGAGGTGCATGCCGACCGGGAGAGCGGTGGCGACGCCGATGCTGGGCCAGGGGCAGCGGCGGAACGCCCACAGCAGGACCGGCGACAGCAGCACCAACCACAGGTAGGTGACGACGTACCAGAGCCCGACATGGAACGCCCAGGCCCAGGTCGGTCCGCCCACCGGGGGGACCCGCAGGGGCAGCACCCACCAGAGGAGTTCGGCCCAGCCGGCCACGCCGCTCGGCAGTGGCCGCCACCCGGGGGACAACACGACCAGGGTGATCGCGCCGAAGGCCCAGAATGGCAGAAGCAGCCGGCGCAGCCGCCGGACGACGGCCGACGGGCCGTGCCGGTCCAGCGACGCCGCCATCAACGAACCGGCGATGCCGAACATCAGACCCATCGCCGGCACCAGCAGGCTCAGCCAGATCCAGCCGGTGACGTGGTAGAGCACGACACGTCCCAACGCGACCGTTCGCAGCAGGTCCAGGTAGCGATCCCGGTCGACCGCAGGCTCGGCCGACCGGACGGATCGCGCCCCGGCACGACGCCCGGGATCGATCACCCTGGGCGCCCAGATAATGGTCACAGGGCACACTAGCTCCCGAAGTAGGACATTTCAGCCACGTTTTCGGAGAAGTGTCCGCCGGTCCCTCGTGAAAGGCGCCCTACGTCCGGGGAGGCGCCGTCGAGGCGCGGACGACGACCTCGGTCGGCAGGATCAGGGCCTGACGGGCGGACGCCGGCCGCAGGAGCATGCGTACCGCCTCCTCGCCCTTACGGTCGTGCGGTTGCCGCACCGTGGTCAGAGCCGGACTGGCCACGGCCGCCGCCGGAACGTCGTCGAAGCCGACGACGGAGAGGTCACCGGGCACGTCGATGCCACGACGGGTGGCTTCGGCGACGACGCCGAGCGCCAACCGGTCACTCATCGCCAGGATCGCCGTGGGCGGCTCGGGGCGATCGAGCAGGGGCACCGCAGCGGCGGCCCCGTCGGCCTCCTCGACCCCACGCGCCGCCACGACGACGATCCCGCCGCCGCCCAGGGCGGGGCCGAGCGCGTCCCGGTAGCCGTCCAGTCGGGCCCGGTTGGCGACGTACCCGGTGGGAGCGTCGAGCCCGGCGGGCACCACAGTCGTCTCCGAGTGGCGGGCAAGCGCGAAGCTGATCACGCCGATCCGGCGATGGCCGAGGGCGACCAGGTGGGCCGCCGCCGCTCGGGCCGCCGCCCGGTCGTCGATGCCGACGTACGGCTCCCCCGGCGCAACGGGGGCGTCCAGCCCGACGACCGGCAGCCGTCGGGCGCGCAGCAGCTCCCGTCGCTCGGGCTCCAGCGGGTCGCAGAAGGCGACGAACCCGTCCACGAGCGCGGTGGGGACGACGTCCGGCAGGCCTGGCTCGGCACGGGGTACCAGCACCAGTGACGAGCCGTGCTCGCCGCAGACCCGGGCGACGCCGGCCATGGTCAGGCGGGCGGCCGGGTCCTCGAAGAGGTACTGGAGGGGCTCGTGGATGATCAGCCCGATCGCGCCGGTCCGACCTCGACGGAACGTGTTGGCGATCGGGTCGGGGCCGGGGTAGCCGAGGTCCCGTGCCGCGGTCAGGATCCGGTCGCGCAGCTCCCGGCTGAGCTGGTCGGGCCGGTTGAAGGCGTTGCTCACCGTGGCCTGACTGACACCGAGCGCTCGCGCGACGTCTCGCATCCGTGGGGGTGGGTCGCTGGGCACTGGAGAACCTCCTGCGTTGTGCCGGCCCTCTGATACGTATAAGTTAGCCGCATGAGCGTCGATGTCGCGGACGGCCTCGACGGGCGCACCAGCAGCGACTGGCGCGTGCCGGCGGTCGCCTTCGCGGTCAACGGCGCACTTTACGGCAGCCTGCTCACCCGCTTTCCCGAGATCGCGGACCGGGTGTCCGCCAGCGAGACCCAGTTCGGTGTGGTGCTCTTCGCGGCGGCGATCGGTGGGCTGCTCGGTTCGCTGGTCGCCCCCCTCCTCGCCCGCGCCGTCGGCGAACGGTCGGCCACGCTGCTCGCCGGGGCGGGTTACGCGCTGCTGGCCGTCGGCGTGGCGTGGGCACCGCAGTTGATCCTGTTGGGCGGTGCGCTGCTGCTGCTGGGCATCCTCGACGGCGCGCACGACGTGGTGATGAACGCCTTCGCGGTCCGGGTGCAGCAGCACCGCGCCACGACCCTGATGGGCCGCATGCACGCCACCTGGTCGCTCTCACTGGCCGGCGCAGGCGTGCTCGGCACGGTCGCCGCCGGACTCCGGGTGCCGGTGGCCCTGCACGTCGGCATCGCCGCCACGGTGGCGCTGGTTGCCCAGCTCGCGATCGCCCTCGGCCGCAAGGGGATGGTGGCCGAGGGCCCGGCCGGGCCGACCCCGCCAGCCGACGGCCGGTCCGAGCCGGCCTCCACGGGCGACAGCCCGTCCACGCCTGCCCTGACGGGCGACAGCCCGGCGCGACCGGCGGTGCGTTCCCTTGGTCGGCTGCGGTACGTGCTGCCGGTGCTGGGGCTCGCGGCCGTGGCCGCCAGCTATGTGGAAAGCCCGGGGCAGGAGTGGACCGGTCTCCTGTTGAGCCGCGGGTTCGACGCGACACCGCAGGTGGCAGCCGCGGCGCCGGTGCTCTTCGGCGCCGGCCTGCTGGCCTCCCGCCTGCTGTTGGACGCGGCGGTGTCCCGGGTCGGCCAGGCGAGGGTCGCGGCGATCAGCGGCGCCACCATGACGACGGCCGTGGGCGTCGGCCTGGTGTGCACACTCGTCGGCGCGCCGGTGTGGTGGGCGCTGGCGGCGGTCGCCATGACGGGCTTCGGGGCGGGGCCGGCCTTCCCCCTGCTCTTCGGCTCGGCCGACCAGCTCAGCGTGCGGCACGGCATTCCCCCGGCTCGAACGGCGTCCATGGTCTCGGCGCTGTCCCGGGTCGGCGCCATCTCGGCGCCGATCGTGGTGGGGCCACTGACCGACGCGCTCGGAATGGTGATGGTCTTCGCGATCATGGCGGTCGGCGCCGCGCTGGTGCTGGGCGCGCTGCCACGGGCGGTCCGGTGACCCGGCCGGCCGCACGACGCGGTCCCCGTGCACGGTGACAGGAGGTTCGGCGATGCGGTACGCGCGGCTCGGCTCGACGGGGCTCACCATCTCCCAGCTCTGCCTTGGTGGGATGAGCTTCGGCGAACCACACCGTGGGGCCGACTCGTGGACGCTGCCCGAGTCGGAGAGCCGGCAGGTGATCCGCCACGCGCTCGACGCCGGCATCACCTTCTTCGACACCGCCAACGTCTACTCCGACGGCTCCAGCGAGGAGATCCTCGGCCGCGCCCTCGGCGAGTACGCGCGACGCGACGACGTGGTCATCGCCACGAAGGTCTTCGGCCCGATGGGGCCGGGACCCAACCAGCGAGGGCTGTCGCGCAAGGCGATACTCGCCGAACTGGACAACAGCCTGCGCCGGCTCCGCACCGACTATGTGGACCTGTACCAGATTCACCGCTGGGATCCGTCCACTCCGATCGAGGAGACGTTGGAGACCCTGCACGACGTCGTACGGGCCGGCAAGGTTCGCTATCTCGGCGCGTCCTCGATGTACGCGTGGCAGTTCGCCACCGCGTTGCAGGTCGCCGAGCAGCACGGCTGGTCCCGGTTCGTCAGCATGCAGAACTACCACAACCTGATCTACCGCGAGGAGGAGCGGGAGATGCTCCCCCTCTGCCGGGCCCGGGGAATCGGCACTCTGCCGTGGAGTCCGTTGGCCCGCGGCAAGCTGGCCCGTGACTGGACCACGAGCACCCGGCGTACGGCCGATGACGCCTTCGGGCACAGCCTGTACGCCCGGACCGAGGATGCGGACCGGGCGGTCGCGGCCCGACTCGGTGATGTCGCCCAGGGCCGAGGGACACCTCGGGCGCAGATCGCGCTGGCCTGGCTACTGCGGCAGCCCGTGGTGAGCGCCCCGATCATCGGCGTGACGGACGTGCGGCAGCTCGACGAGGCGTTGGGCGCCCTCGACGTCGAGCTGTCGGCGGACGAGGTCGACCAGCTCGAGGCGTGCTACGCACCGCACGCCGTGGTGGCGCTGGACTGATCACCAAGGGCCGCCGCTGAGTATGTCGGCGGCGTACGCGAACAGGACTCCGGTCAGGCCGCGGCAAGGCGGCTGACACCATTCTTGGCGCTTGCCGAACATCCTCGGCATAGCCGCGTGAAGTGATCTCTATAGCGTTGCCCATGTTTCCAGGAAATGACGTCGTTGTATCCCTCGAAAGTCACCTCAAAGATCCGTGGGAATTGCGCAAACGACGGTGTGACGCGGATCACTGTTTAAAGACAAAATAGCCGATCGGACGATGTTTCTGTGACCGAGCGCTTGACGCCTATGGCGCTCTGTGGAAATCTCGTGACAGGAAGATACTCAACAATGTCTATACCGGGGGTGTCATTAAGTTTCGCACTACGAGGCGCTGACTCGCCTCCCTCCAACGTCCGGGCGGGCGCCACGACCGCCTGAAAAATCGCACAGAAAAGATGCGACCAACAGAGCTGCGCGCCATTCGCGCAGCCAGTTCGGCACGCATTCTGGCGACACTTTTCTAGCAACAGAAAAGCGCGTTGAATGCTGCCCAGAATCAGACATCGGGGAGGTCCGACGACCTTTCCTCACTTCGTTTCGAAGGGCGGAATCTGTTGACTGCCAGCATGACGTATCTCGACGCACTACCACCGGACCGGCACCCGAATTTGGTGGACGACGAATTCGAACTGCCGTATCGACTCTCTCGTCTCGCGCAGTTGTCCAACGACGTGCGGGCACATCTGCTCAAGATGATCCACCTCGCCGGCTCCGGCCACGTGGGATCGTCACTCTCCTGCGCGGACCTGGTCAGCGTGCTGAAGTTCGACCAGATGGACACCGCCGGCAACGACGTCTTCATCCTCTCCAAGGGCCACGCCGCACCGACCTGGTACGCCGCCCTGATGGTCGCCGGCGACCTGGACACCGCCGAGATCGGCACGCTGCGCCGGATCGACAGCCGACTCCAGGGACACCCCGACCGGACCCGGCTGGATCTCGTGGCGGTGAGCACCGGCGCGCTCGGCCAGGGCCTGTCGGTCGGCATCGGACGCGCCCAGGCGCGACGCCTGCGGGGCGACAGCTCCAACGTGTACTGCCTCGTCGGTGACGGCGAGTTGCAGGAGGGACAGATGTGGGAGGCCATCATGTACGCCGGGGCCCGGGGCCTGGGCAACGTGGTGCTACTCGTCGACTACAACCGCAGCCAGAACGACGGCACGCTCGAAGAGATCATGCCGCTGCACCCCCTTCCGGAGAAGCTGCGGTCGTTCCACTGGCACGTCCAGGAGGTCAACGGCCACTCCCATCTGGCGATCCGGGACGCCGTCGCCAACGCGCGGGACAACTGGATGCAGCCGTCCGTGATCATCGCGCACACCCGCAAGGGCTACCTCGGCCCCGGACAGATCCTGCTCAACGGCTCACACAGCGGCACCATGACCCCGGAGGTGTACGAGGACGCCATCGGCTACCTGGGGCGGGTGAGCGTGTGAAGGCGACGCGCGACTGGTTCGGGGACGCGTTGGTCGACGTGGCCGCGGACCACGAGAACGTCCTGGTCGTCAACTGCGACCTCGCCTCGGCGACCAAGACCACCCAGTTCAAGAAGACCTTCCCCGACCGGTTCTTCGAGATCGGCATTGCCGAGGCCAACGGCATCGGCGTCGCGGCGGGCCTGGCCCAGGAGGGGTACCGACCCTTCGTCGCCAGCTTCGGTCACTTCCTGACCGGCAAGTTCCTGGAGATCTTTCAGTCGGTGGGTCTGAACAACGCCGGTGTCGTCCTGGTGGGGACGCACGCGGGGCTCGCCATCGGCAAGGACGGCCCCACCCAGATGGGGCTGCGCGACCTGGCCCTGATGCGCAGCCTCCCGAACGTGGAGGTGCTGCAACCGGCCGACGGCGTGGAGACGCGCGCCATGGTGGCCTACGCGGTGACCCATGACCGGCCCATCTACCTCCGGCTGTGCCGGCAGCCCCAACGCGAGGTGCACGACCAGGACTACCGGTTCCGCTCCGGTTACCCGGACGTCGTCAGCCACGGTGCGGACGTCGCCGTCGTGACGATGGGCGGCATGGTGCCGGTGGTGCTCGACGCCGTCGAACTGCTCGCCCCGACCGGTCTCCGACCCACAGTGGTGAACGCCTCGTCCCTCCCGCTGGACGTGTCCGCCACCACCGACCTGCTGAGACAGCACCGGCACGTCCTCGTCTTCGAGGACCACTTCATCCGCGGCGGCCTCATCGACGAGGTCGGACGGATCGTGCTGGGCCTCGACCGGCACGTCCGGTTCGACGCCTGGGGAGTCGACGACTACGGGCAGGCCGGTTCCCCGGAGGAACTCTACGAACGCTACGAACTCGACGCCCCCGGTGTGGCCAGCCGGATCCGAGCCGCGACCACCAACTCCCCCAAGATCGGAGACAGCCAGCGATGACGCGAATCGATCCACCGAAGAATCTCGCCCACGACCTCCCGCAGGCCCCCTACCTGTTCGTCGAACACGAACTGGTCCTCGGTGCCAGCTCCCCGTACCGGTGCCACCCCGGGGACCACCGCAGCTTCATCGTGATCGGCGGCCGGGTCCGCGTCGAGTCACGGCACGCCGACGGCAGCGGTCACCGCGAGTACGGCTACCTGCGGGGCTGGCACGCGGAGCCGGGCGCGACCTACCGCTTCGCCCAGGTCGGCGTGGAGCCGGCCGTGGTGGTGGAGGCCGGATCCACCACCGGTCCCGTGCACGAGTCCTGGGACGTCCCGGTCTCCCCGACCACAGCTGCCCACTGCCGCGACGTCGACTCCTACCGCGTCGACAAGCCGTGGGGGCACGAGGTCTGGTACACCAACAACCTCGGCGACATCCCGTACGCCCTCAAGCAGATCCACATGACCGCCGGGCACCAGTCGTCGTTGCAGTCGCACCAGCAGAAGGTGGAGACCAACTACGTCGTCGACGGGCAGGCGACAGTCCTCAACGGCACGCTGGCACCCGGGGACACCGACGCCGTCATCGACACCGACGCCCTGCCACGCGCGGTGCACGCCCGCAGGTCGGGTTGGTCCTCGGCCGCGAACGTGCTGCACCGGGTCATCGCCGAGTCGGACTACACGTCCGTCGAGGTCTCCACCCCGGAACTGGACGACGTGATCCGTTGGGCGGACGACACCAACCGCGGCAACGGCCGCATCGAGGTCGAGCACGTGGGGGCGCGGGTATGAGCACCGTCGACGACATCCAGCTCTACCTGGCGGAGAAGCGCGCCATCATCGACCAGTTCCCGGTCGACGCCGTGGTGGCCGCCGCGGAGATGCTGTTCCGCACCTACGACGAGGGCGGCACGGTGTACGCGATGGGCAACGGCGGCAACGCCGGCACCCTCGACCACGCCTACTGCGACTTCAAGCACCACCCGTTCGTCTCCGAGGACAAGAGCCGGCCGGTGTCGGCCTCGGTGCGACGACTCACCTTCGTCAACCTGTGCGGGTCCTCGGCGGAGCTCAGTGGACTGGTCAACGACCTCGGCCCGGACAACATGTTCTCCGCCTCGCTCGAACCGTTCGCCACCGAGCGCGACTTGGTCATGGCGTACAGCGGAAGTGGCAACTCCCCCAACGTGGTGCGGGCCCTGCAGGCCGCGACGAAGGCCGGCGCGCGCACCTTCGCGATGACCAAGGGCGACGGCGGTCGCTGCCGGGAACTGGCCGACGTGTGCCTCGTCGTGCCCGGCACCTCCCGGTTCCCCGGCCAGACCGGGCGCAACGACAACAACTTCCACTTCGAGGACCTGATGCTCTCGGTCAACCACATGCTGGTCGGCCTGCTCAAGCAACGCGTCGGGCAGGCGGCCCAAGCGGTCCAGCTGACCGCGTAGCCGAAAGGAGGTGGCCCGATGTTGACGATCAACCCAGTCCGGTCGAGGCCGGTGCTCGCCTCACTCGAACGGCTCATCGGCGCGCAGCGGGCCGACCGGCTCCGGCGAGCCGCCGCGGAGATCCAGGACCGGCTCCACGGCGGCACGCTCTGGCACGTCAACTCCACCCCGACCGGCGGTGGCGTGGCGGAGATGCTGCGGACGTTGCTGCCGCTCTACGACGAGTTGGGTGTGCAAGCCCGGTGGGCGGTGGTCAGCGGAGACGACGCGTTCTTCCGGATCACCAAACGGCTCGGTGTGGCCCTCTACGGCAGCGACGGCGACGGAGGTCCGCTCGGTCCGGCCGAGCGTGAGGCGTACCTGCGTGCCCTCAAGCCCGCCGCCGACCGCCTCGTCCAGAAGGTCGACAGTCGCGACGTGGTGATCCTGCACGACCACCAGACCGCCGGCCTGGTCCCGTCACTGGTGGGCCGGGTCGCGTCGGTGCACTGGCGCTGCCACGTCGGCGTGGACGAGCCCACCGACGCCTCCGAGCGCGGGTGGGACTTCCTGACCGAACTGCTGGACGAGGTCGACTCGCTGATCTTCTCGGTCGCCGACCACGTCCCCGCCCGGCTGCGCGACCGGACCGTACTGATCCAACCGCCGTTCATCTCTCCATTCGACGCCAAGAACGTCGACCTGCCGGCCGACACCGTCCGCGCCTGCCTGGCGCAGTGCGGTCTCGACCCAGCCGGCGCACCGGCGAGGTCGCCGCTGCTGCTGGAGACCGCGGCGGGAGACGTCCGACTCCAGTCCACGCCGAGCGTGATCTCCGACGGCGGCCGTCAGCTCGGCGAACCGCTGATGACCCAGGTGTCCCGGTGGGACCGGCTGAAGGACATGGCCGGTGTCCTCACCGCGGTCACCGACCACGTACCGGTCGGGCATCTCGCCCTGGTCGGCCCGGATCCCGCGGCGATCGCCGACGACGTCGAGCAGGGTTTCTGGTACGCGGACTGCCTCGACCACTGGCGGAGGCTGTCACCGGCACAGCGGCGACGGGTGAGTCTGATCTGCCTGCCCATGGCCGACCCGACGGAGAACGCGCTGCTGGTCAACGCGGTTCAGCGGGCGTCCGACGTGGTCGTACAGAAGAGCCTCGCCGAGGGCTTCGGCCTCACCGTGTCGGAGGCCATGTGGAAGTCGCGGGTAGTGGTGGGCAGCGCCGTGGGCGGCATCCGAGCGCAGATCACCGACGGGGTCGACGGCTTCCTGCTGACCGATCCGGCGGACCTGCGGGGCCTGGGCCAGATCGTCGCCGCCGCCCTGAGTGACGCGACGGATCGCCAGGAGATCGGGGAACGGGCGCACCGACGGGTGCGCGACGACTTCCTCCCAGACCGGGAGGTGACGACGACGGCGTCGATGCTGGCGTCAGAGAGGATGGCAACGCGATGAGCACCAGCAAGCGAGGGCTCGACCCGGAACAGGTGGCGGCGTACCGCACCGACGGATACGTCATCGGCGACGGACTGCTCAAGCCGGACACCTTTCTCGGCCTCAAGAACCACTTCGAACGCAAGCTCGCCGCCCTGCCCGAGGGAGAGCGGCCCGAGGACATGGACGTTCCACACTTCACCGACCCGGAACTGTTCCGGTGGTTGCTCGACTCGGACGTGCTCGACGTGGTCGAGAGCGTGGTGGGGCCGGACATCGCCCTGTTCACGTCGCACTTCTTCTGCAAGCCGGCGGGCGACGGCAAGAGCGTCCCGTGGCACACCGACGGCTACTTCTGGCGGGAGATGATCGAACCGGCCGGCCAGGCCATGACGATCTGGTTGGCGATCGACCCGTCCACGCTGGAAAACGGCTGCATGAAGGTCATCCCCGGCAGCCACGTCGACGGCACGGACAGCTACCGGCGCGTCACGGACGACACCAGCGTCTTCGACGAGGAGTTGGACCAGAGTCGCGTCGACGCCACCCGGGCCGTCCCGGTGCAGCTACGGCCCAACCAGTTCAGCATCCACTCCGGGGCCCTCGTCCACAGCAGCGAGGTCAACCGCAGCGCACTGCGGCGGTGTGGGTTCACCATGCGCTACATCAGCACGAGCGTCCGGTTCAACCACGAGGGGGTGGGGCACAAGCACCAGATCTTCCTGGCCCGGGGCAAGGACCGCGCCGGCAACACGTACGGCGACCCGAGCCGGGCGTACCCCGAACTGGTGCAGACCCGGGGAATGGGTCAACGGTTCGTCGGCGCCGAGCGCTGACCGCCGGATCGGTACGACGCGATGCAGCTCACGATCACTACGGCCGGCCGGACGGTGACCATCGCCTGCGGCGCCCTGTTGCTGGACATGGACGGCACCCTTGTCGACTCCCAGGTCTGCGTGGAGCGCAAGTGGCGCGACTGGTGCCGCCGGCACGGCCTGGACGTCGACGAGCTGCTGCGCGTCTCCCACGGCCTCCAGTTGGCCGACACCGTCCGGTTGATGGCTCCCCACCTCGACCTGGCGGCGGAGGTGGCGGACCTGGTCCGGCGCGAGGAGCAGGACACCGACGGCCTCCGGCCGGTCGCCGGGGCAGCGCGGCTGTTGGCCGCGCTGCCCCCGCACCGGTGGGCGGTGGTGACCTCGGCGTGGCACCGACTGGCCGAGATCCGGCTCCGCCACCTGGGACTGCCGGTCCCCCGGGTGCTGGTCACCGCCGACGACACGGCCCACGGTAAGCCGGCCCCGGACGGCTACCTGATGGCGGCGGCGCGACTGGGCTGCCCGCCGGCCGACTGCGTCGTGGTCGAGGACAGCCCTGCGGGCATCGAGTCGGGTCGCGCGGCGGGCATGCGGGTCATCGCGGTGGCCACCACCTTCGCCCCGGACGCACTGGACGCCCTCGACGCCGACTGGGTCGTCGACGACCTCACGGGCGTCGCCGTGCTCGATCCGGCCGCCGCCCGCTGACCCCCTTCGAGAGACAACTTCCGGTGCCCAGATTCGCTGGGCGATGTCAGGGGTGTCGATTAGAATGTATGTACTAATCGGGTTCCTGACCTGGGAGGACGCCCATGACCGCGCCCGCCTCCACCCCCCTCACCCCCTACGCCACCCTGCTCGGCTTCACCCGCTACGTCGACCGCACCGGCCCCACCAAGGCGACCTTCGTCGGAGGGCTGCGCAAGCAGCGCGCGAGCCGGTCCGGCTTCAACCCGCACGGCCAGTTCGTCAAGGCGCTCAAGGCCGACATCGCCTTCCACACCGGCGGCACCCACCTGACCGGGGTGGTCGACGTGGTCAAGCCACGCTGGCGCCCGCTCTACCAGGCGCTCGTTCCCGGCGCCACGGCCTGGCTGCACTCCCTCGGCGAGCCGGCCGCCATCGACCTCGCACAGACCCGCGACGCCCTGGCCATGCTGGGCGACCTACCCGTCAAGATCAACCCCCATTTCGGGGTACGCCACTCCGACGGTCGCGCCGAGGCCATCCGCCTGCACTTCGACGAGACTCCCCCGAGCGAGGAGTCGGTGCTCGCCACCCTGCACCTGATGGCCCGCCACATGGACGCGGTGCTCCCGCACGCCGAGCCGGTCCTGGTCGACGTTCGTCGTGGCCAGGCCCACCACATGCCCGCCGACGCCAAGCCCGACCAGATCGAGCGATGGCTGTCCGGCGAAGCAGCCGCCTTCCGCGCCATCTGGTCCACCGCCGCCTAACCACCCACCCACCCACCCGCACTGACCCGCCCCGCACGCCGCGCTCACCCACCCCTCCACCGTCCATGATCCGCGCAACTTCGGTGATGCTGCTGCCTCCCGTCGCGAAGAGACAGCAAGAACACCGAAGGTGCGCGGATCATGGCGTTCGGACACCTATCGGGGTTATCCACAGGGACTGCACGCGAGCGCCTCCGTCGGTCAAGGTTCCGTCATGCCTGTTCCCCCTCGACGTCCAGCGAGTCTGCAGGGACGTGTGTTTCGCGGCTCCGACGTCGTCACCGAAGGCC
This sequence comes from Micromonospora sp. WMMD967, assembly GCF_029626165.1. Taxonomy (NCBI): domain Bacteria; kingdom Bacillati; phylum Actinomycetota; class Actinomycetes; order Micromonosporales; family Micromonosporaceae; genus Micromonospora; species Micromonospora sp. WMMD967. The sequence goes on along the minus strand of NZ_JARUBK010000001.1, from coordinate 3,330,872 downwards.
TGCTCACTCGCACGGAGCTGCGTAGCGCGGCGTGGCGCCCCCTGTTCCGCGACGTCTATGCCGATGCCCGGCTTGCGGTCACCCATCGCGTTCGCTGCGCCGCTGCGGCGCAGTGGGTTCTGCCAGCAGGTGTGGTGATCGCGGGTCGCAGTGCTGCGGCACTCTACGACGCGATGTCGGTCGTCAGTCACGAGCCACTTGACGTGCTCGTGCCCACCGAACAGCGGTTCGGTCCGGTCAAGGGGCTCATCGTGCACCGCAGCGAGTTGACCGCGACTGACATCGCGCTACGTCATGGCATTCCGCTGACCACGCCAACCCGCACATGCCGGGATGTGGCCCAGTGGCTGCCAACCGAGGAAGCTGTCGCCATCGTGGATCGCCTCGCCCACCACCGACTGGTGGCGATCCCTGAGCTACGTGCGTCGATCAAGGCGCGGGTCGGCAGGCGGGGTTGGAAACGGATGACGCAGGTCGCCGAGTTGGCCGACGCGGGCGCGGAATCCGCCCCGGAGTCGCGGTTGCGGGTGCGAATCGTCCTCGCCGGAGTGCCGGTCCCCGTGACCCAGTTCGTCGTCGAACGCGACGGTAGGTTCGTGGCCCGACTCGATCTTGCGTGGCCACGCCTCAAGGTCGCCGTCGAGTACGACGGCTTGTGGCACGACGACCCCGAGCAGTTCCATCGGGACCGACGCCGCCTCAACCGCCTACTGGGTGAGGACTGGCTCGTCCTCCACGTCACCGCGAAGCGATTCCGTGAGGATTTCGACGGCTTCCTGGCCGAACTCCGTCAAGCCCTGAAATCCCGCGCCCACTGACCACCCCCGGACAAGCCAAGATCCGCGCAACTTCAGGGATCCTGCTGCCTCGTCAGCAGTTGAGGCAGCAGTTTCCCCGAACTTGCGCGGATCTTGAGCCCGCGGGAGGCGGGGGGGGGCGGGGGGGGCGGGGGGGCGGGGGCGGGTCGGGCGGGTCGGGAGCGCGCGGGCCTGGGTCAGGCGGCGGGGATGTACTTGGCCAGGTCGTCGAGGATCTTGTTGGCGGCGCCAACGCCGATGCCGGTCATCCAGACCTCGTCGGAGACGGGGTACGCCTTGCCGGCCTTGACGGCGTTCAGGCCCTTCCACAGGGTTCCGCCGGTCACCTTGCTCTGCTCGGCCGCGGCCTTGTCGCCGTACGCGGTCACGAAGATGACGTCGCCGTCGACCTCGTTGACGCGCTCGGGGCTGACCAGGTCGAAGCGCTTGTCCTCCTTGTTGGCGAGCAGCTGCCGGTCGGGGCGACCCAGGCCGGTGTCGCCGATGACGATGCCGGAGAACGAGTCCGGGCCGTACACCCGGATGTTGCCCGGGATGAACCGCACGATGGACACCTTGCGGGCGGCGGGGTCGCCGAGGGTCGCGCCGAAGTCCTTGGCCCGCTTCTCGTACGTGCTGAGCAGGTCCTTGGCCTGCTGCTCGCGTCCGAGTGCCTTGCCGTCCAGGAGGAGGTTCTCCTTCCAGGTGATGCCCACCTTGTCGGTGAACACCGTCGGCGCGATGGCGGCCAGCTCGTCGTAGAACTTCTCCTGGCGGAACTTGCTGCCGAGGATGAGGTCCGGCTTCAGTGCGTTGATCGCCTCCAGGTCGGGCTCGGTGAGCACCCCGACCTCCTTGATGCCGGCGAGCTTGTCCGCGCCGAAGTACGTGGGCCAGCTCTTGGCCTCGCCGGCCGTGGCGGCGCCGACCGGGGTGACGCCCAACGAGAGCGCCGTGTCGATCTTGTCGGTGTCGAGCACGACGACGCGCTTGGGCTCGGCCGGGACCTTGGTGGTGCCCATGGCGTGGGTGATCTCCCGGGTCTCCCCGGCGGTGGAGCCGGCGACCGGGTCGCTCTCACCGCAGGCGGTGAGTCCGACGCCGAGGGCGGCGGCCGCGGCGAGAGCGGCGACGAGACGACGCATCAGAGTCCTTTCGAGGGGTACGAGTCGGCGAGCGGGGTGGCCGCGTCACCGGTGGTGGGTCGGGCGTCCGGTACGGACGCCGTGGACGAATCACGGTCTGCCGCGCCGGCGGCAGCAGCCCCTGCGGCAGCAGCGCCGCCAGCGGCAGCGGCCCCGGCGGCAGCAGCGCCGCCAGCGGCAGCGGCCCCGGCGGCAGAGCCGCCAGCGGCAGGGGCGGGGAGGACGGGGCCGCCGGTGTACGCGGGCACCACCAGCGGCGCGCCGGTCACCGGGCAGGGAACGACCACGCAGGCCAACCCGAAGACGTCGCGGACCAGGTCGGCGGTGAGGATCTCCCGGGGCGGTCCGGCGGCCACCACGGCGCCGGCGCGCATCGCGACGAGGTGGTCGGCGTAGCGGGCGGCCTGGTTCAGGTCGTGCAGCACGGCGACGACGGTGCGGCCCCGCTCGACGCGCAGCCGGTGCAACAGATCCAGTACCTCCACCTGGTGGGCCAGGTCGAGGAAGGTGGTCGGCTCGTCCAGCAGCAGGGCGTCGGTGTCCTGGGCGAGCGTCATGGCGATCCAGACGCGTTGCCGCTGACCGCCGGAGAGGCTGTCCACCGGCCGGTCGGCCAGGTCGGTCACGTCGGCCAGGGCCATCGCCTGGTCGACCGCCGCGCCGTCCTCCGACGACCACTGCCGCCACCAGCGCTGGTAGGGCTGCCGGCCGCGCCCGACCAGGTCCGCCACCGTGACGCCCTCGGGCACCAGTGGGCTCTGCGGCAGGACGCCGAGGCGGCGGGCGACCTCCCGGGTCGGCAGGTCGCGGATCGCGGTGCCGTCCAGCAGCACCGTGCCCCGGCGCGGGTTGAGCAGCCGGGCCATCGTGCGCAGCAGGGTGGACTTGCCGCACGCGTTCGGACCGACGATCACGGTGAACGCGTCGGTCGGCAGGTCCAGGTCGAGCCCGTCGAGCACCGTCCGCTCGTCGTAGCCGGCGACCAGGTCGCGGGTGGAGAGCATCACACGACTCCTTGAGGCGTCACGACGACCGCCGCCGGCCGCGCAGCAACAGGAAGATCAGGTACGGGCCGCCGATCGCGGCGGTCAGCACACCGGCGGGCAGTTGGGTGGGCGCGAACAGGCGTCGGCCGGCCAGGTCGGCCAGCACCAGCAGCAACGCGCCGAGCAGGGCGGCGCAGACCAACGGTGGCCGTTCGGCGCGGACCAGCCGGCGGGCCACCTGGGGGGCGACCAGCGCCACGAAGTCGACGGCGCCGACCTGGGCGGTGACCATCGCGGCGACGAGGACGCCGGTGCCGGCCAGGCCGATCCGGCGGGCCACCGGGCGCAGCCCGACACCCCGGGCGGTGTCGTCGTCCAGGGCGGTGCTGTTCAACGCCCAGCCGGCCCAGGCGAGCACCGGCAGCAGCACCAGCATCGTGCCGGCGATCCAGGCCGCCTCGGTCCAGCCCTTGCCGGCCAGGGTGCCGATCAGCCAGATCTGCGCGCGGAGACCGTCGATCGGATCGGCGGTGAGCATGACGACTTCGGTGAGTGCCCGGAAGGCGAACGCGACCGCCACTCCGGCGAGCACGAACCGTTGCGCGGCCAGCCCGTGCCGGGCACCGAGGGCGAACAGCAGCACCGCCGCGAGCAGCCCGCCCACCAACGCGGTGGGTGCCACCAGCACCGCTGCCATTCCGCTGGTCAGGGCGACCGTCGCGGCGAGTCCGGCACCCTGGGTGATGCCGATGACGTCCGGGCTTGCCAAGGGGTTGCGGGCCACGCTCTGGATGAGCGTGCCGGCCACGCCGAAGGCCGCGCCGGCCGCCGCCGCCAGCGCGACCCGGGGCAGTCGAAGATCAAAGACCACGAGGTCGTACGGCGTGCCGGCCCCGGAGAGGGCACGCAGCACGTCGGCCGGTGCGACGTACGGGGTGCCGAGCGAGAGGCTGAGCACGACGGCCAGCAGGAGGAGCACGGTCAGCACGGCGGCCACCAGCACCGCCCGGCGGCGGATCAGCAGACTGACCGGACCGATCCGCAGCAGCGACCGCCCGGCCAGCCGGGTCTGCCCGACGGCGGGGCCACTCGAAGCGGAGGGGTGCGGCGGACCGACGGTGGCGGACGGGCGCTGGGTGGCGGTCATGCGGTCACCACCCGGGCGCGGCGGACCAGCACGGCCAGCAGCGGCGCGCCGATCAGGGCGGTGACGATGCCGGCCGGTATCTCGCCGGGTGGGGCCACGACCCGGCCGATGATGTCGGCGCCGAGCAGCAGCGCGGGCCCGAGCAAGGCGGAGACGGCGAGGGTCCAGCGGTGGTCGGCGCCGACCAGGGCGCGGGCGAGGTGCGGCACGGCCAACCCGACGAAGGCGACCGGGCCGGCGGCGGCGACCGCGGCCCCGGTCAGCAGCACGGCGGCGATGCCACCGCCGAGGCGGACCAGGCCGATCCGGTGGCCGAGACCTCGCGCGACGTCGTCGCCGAGGGCCAGGGCGTCCAGACCTCGGGCCACCAGGGCGGCCAGCACCAGCCCGGCGAGGACGAAGGGCAGCACCTGGGCGCTGACCGACAGGTCCCGGCCGGAGAGCCCGCCGACCACCCAGAACCGGTACTCCTCGAAGGTGCGGGCGTCGATGCTGAGCAGCGCGTACACCCCGGAGGCGAGACTGGCGTCGAGCGCCGCGCCGACGAGCGCGAGGGTGACCGGGCTGGCGCCCTCGCGGGCCCGCGTGGCGATGGCGAAGACCAGCAGCCCGGCGACGAGTGCCCCGACGATGCCGAACCAGACGTACCCGGCGAGCGTGCCGATGCCGAAGACGGAGATGGCGAGAACCACGCCGAACGAGGCGCCAGCGCTGATGCCGAGGATGCGGGGCTCGGCGAGGGGGTTGCGGGTGAGCGCCTGGAACAGCACGCCGGCGACGGCGAGCGCGAGCCCCACGGCGAGGCCGAGGGCGGTACGCGGCATTCGCAGCTCACGGACGATGGTGCTGGCATCTCCGCCGTCCGGCGCGACGAGGGCGTGCCAGACCTGGTCGATGCCGAGCTGCCGACTGCCGAACGCGAAACTGGCCAGCACGGTGAGCAACAGGACCAGCGCGGCCCCGGCGGTGACGGCCACCCGACGCCCGGTACGAGTGCTGGCCCGACTCCGGGTCGGCCGGCTGGCGAGGGCGGTCACGAATCTCCTGCACGATCGGGCTTAGGTTCGCCTAACCTTAGCCGACCTGGGGAAAGGGACCTAACCGGTAGGCGTCGATGCCGACCCGGGCTGGTCCGGCGCGCTCGCCGCCCCACCGTCACCCGTCGTCGAACCGCCGTCACCGACCGCCGTCGCACCGCCGTCACCGGCCTCCGCGGCACCGCGCGGCAGCACGTTCAGCGGTCGCATCATCTCGTTGTCCTCGTGCTCGAGGAGGTGACAGTGCCAGGCGTACCGGCCGGGCCGGTCGAAGCGCGCCTTGATCCGGGTCACCTCCCACGGGTACGCGAGCACCGTGTCCATCCACCCCCGGTCCCCCGGGTCGGGTCGTACGCTGCCCGAATGCCCACGGCCGAGCAGCTCGAACTGGACCTGGTGCAGGTGGACCGGGTGCACGTGCCGGGTGAAGTTGCGCACCTCCCAGACCTCGGTGTCGCCGAGGGTGGGCTGCTCGGTCGGCGGATCGCTCCAGCGCAGCGGTAGGCCCCGGCCGCGTTCGTCGAGGACGCCGAGCAGCATGATCGTCGACTCGCCGGACCTCCGCTCGTTGAGCGACAGCCGGCGTACGCGCTGGGCGGGGCCGAGCCTCGGGTGCGACGGCAGTCGCAGCTGCTCCGGCGGCACGCTCGGGTCCCCGCCGGTCGCGTCGGTGACCACGAAACGCAACACCTGACCTGTGGTTCGCGGGTCGGCCGGGGCGAAGTCCACCCCGGGTCGGCCGCCGCCGTACATCCCTTCGGGGCCCTCGTTGACGAGGTACAGCTCGGTCCCGGCCGGCACGTCGGTGAAGTCGACGATCGCGTCGATCCGCTGGGCGGGGCCGAGCGGCACGCGTTCGTGCGGCACCGGCTCCGGGAGGAGGCCGCCGTCGCTGCCGATCTGCCAGACCGGCAGCACCGGGCGGGCCGGTCGCGCGGTGGCGTTCGCGGTCACGCTGAGCAGCAGGAAACGGCTGTTGCAGCCGTTGAGCAACCGGAACCGGTACCGCCGCCGCTGCACGGTGAGCGTGGGCCAGGTGCGGCCGTTGACCACCATGGTGGAGCCGGAGAACCCGGGCACCCAGACCGGCCCGTCGGGGTGCGACGAGTAGCCCTCGGGGTAGAAGAGGTCACCGTCGGCGGTGAAGCTGCGGTCCTGGATCATCAGCGGAATGTCGTGGTACGCGGTCGTCGGCGGGTCGTCGCGGTCGGGCGCCGGGCCGGGCAGCACCCCGTCGGGCAGGTCGTCCCCGCCGAGCAGGTAGAACCCGGCCGGCCCGGCGTAGACGTTCTCCCGGGTGAGCCCCAGCGTGTGGTCGTGGTACCAGAGGGTGCAGGGCCGCTGGTCGTTGTCGTACTCGAAGGTCGCCGAGCCCGCGGCCCAGCGCAGGTCGTACCGCTCGGCGAACCGGGACCGGAACTCGGCGTACGCGCCGCCGGTCAGGGCGAAGTCGGCGGGTATGTCGCGGGCCGCCGGCAGGTACCACGCCTCGGAGTGCCCGTCGCTCTCCTGCGCGCTGTGCGCGCCGTGCAGGTGCACCACCTGCGGCACCGGCCCCCGGTACCCCAGCCGACTGCCGTCCGGGCGTCCGTGGCCGTCCCGGTGGTCGATCCCGCCGGCGGGGTTGGCCCAGTGCAGTGTGGGGTCCACCGGCAGCAGGTGTGGCAGGTGGTCGCCCCGGTCGTCGACGAGTTGGTTGACCCAGGTCACCCGGACGGGTCGACCCACCCGCGCCATGATCGTGGGCGCCGGGCAACCGAAGCTGCCGGCGTGCGCGGTGGAGCCGTAACCCCACACTGTGGTACGCGGCCAGGGGCGGGGCAGGATCTGCTGGCGGAACTGTCGTACCGCGATCACGTACTCGTCCCGCTCGGGCCCGGTCGCCACCGCCGGCATGGCCGGTGGGATCCGCAGTGGCGCGACGTACTTCGGGATGTCGCCGGCGTCCAGAGGCGGTATCGCCGCCAGCGCCCGCCCCGATGCCGCCCAGCCCGCCGGAATCAGAGCCGCCGCACCGCCGGCGGCGCCCGCCGCGAGCACCTGTCGCCTGCTGACCATGCCGCGTCCTCCAACGTCCTCTCCCCAGAAAGAGAATGGGTTTCGCAGACCGCCACAGGACGGACAGATAGCGGTTGACACCCAGAAGAGGGACATTCACGTCATAGGGTGGGAGCATGCGATTCGACCAGCACACGGTCGTGCTCCTGGTCCGACCGTCGGATCCGCCGGAGCTGCCGCAGGACGCGATCGATCGGATTAACGACGCACACCTCGCCCACCAGACAGGGCTCGTGGAGCAGGGGTTGGTGCTCGCCGCCGGCCCGTTCCTGCACGGCGACGACGAGCACCTCCGTGGTTTCGTCGTGCTGTCCATCGCGCCGGACGAGGCCCGCGCCCTCTACGCCAACGACCCGGCCGTACGCGCCGGTCTCCTGCTCGCGCAGGTCACCACGTGGCTGCTTCCGGAGGGCAACCTGCGGTTCGAGGGCGTGCCGGTGCCCCGGTCGATGTTGGAGGCGGCCTCCGGCGACTGACGCCGGAAGCGGTCAGTCGGCCGTGCCGTCGCCGGCCGCTGTCACCAGGTCCGCCAGCGGGACCACCCGCGGGTCGTCCACCGGACCGATGATCACCCGCAGTGCCGGGACGTAGTCCCGCAGCACCCGCACACACCTGTCACACGGCGTGGTCACCTCGCGGCCCCGGTCGGCCACCGTGACGATCGTCTCCAGTTCGGTGACGCCCTGCGTGGCGGCCGTGCCGATGACCACCAGCTCGGCGCAGACGTCTCCGGTCGCGTGCTGGACGTTCACCCCGGTGAAGACCCGTCCGTCGGCGTTCCGGGCGGCCGAGGCGACGGTGTGGTGCTGGCTGCGGCACCGCAGCTTGGCGACCGCCGTGGCGGCCTGCACCAACGCACGGTCGGTGTCCCGGATGTCCATTCGGCTCCCCCAGCGCTCGACGTCGGCCGCCAACTCTAGGGCCCGCTCCCGGTTGTCCCGGGACCGGAGGTGACCGTCGGAGAGCCGGCAGCGCGGTAACCCAGGGGCGGTGCGCCGCCGGGCTGCCTATCCTTGGGCACGACATGCAGAATCCAACCGCCTCCGTCGCGACCGACCCGGTCCGCGAGCTGCACCGCCGCCTCACCCCTCTGATGTTCCGCGACCAGCGCCGGCTCCAGCGGCGCCTCGACGGTGCCCGCAAGCTGCGCGACCCGCAGCGCCGGGAAGCGGCCCTCGCTGAGATCACCGCCGAGGTCGCTCGGGCCGAGCAGCGGCTCGCCACCCGGCGAGCGGCGGTGCCCGTGATCACGTACCCCGCGGGGTTGCCGGTCAGTGAGCGCAAGGACGACATCGCCGCAGCGATCCGCGATCACCAGGTGGTGATCGTGGCCGGCGAGACCGGCTCCGGAAAGACCACCCAGCTCCCGAAGATCTGTCTGGAGCTGGGGCGCGGGGTGCACGGCCTGATCGGGCACACCCAGCCCCGGCGGTTGGCCGCCCGGACGGTGGCCGACCGGATCGCCGACGAGCTGGGCACCGAGCTGGGTGACGTGGTCGGCTACAAGGTGCGCTTCACCGACCAGGTCAGCGAACGCAGCCTGGTGAAGCTGATGACCGACGGCATCCTGCTGGCCGAGTTGCAGACCGACCGGATGCTGCGCCAGTACGACACGTTGATCATCGACGAGGCGCACGAGCGCAGCCTCAACATCGACTTCATCCTCGGGTACCTGCGGGAGCTGCTGCCCCGCCGACCCGACCTCAAGGTGATCATCACCTCGGCGACCATCGAGACCGACCGGTTCGCCAGGCACTTCGTCGGACCGCCCACCGCCGACGAGCCCGACGGCGTACCGGCGCCGGTGGTCGAGGTCTCCGGGCGCACCTACCCGGTGGAGGTTCGCTACCGCCCGCTGCTGGAGATCGCCGAGGGCGAGGAGGACGGCGACGGCGACGAGGAGAACGTCCGGGACCAGATCCAGGCGATCGGCGACGCCGTCGAGGAACTGGCCTCCGAGGGGCCCGGCGACATCCTGGTCTTTCTCAGCGGTGAACGCGAGATCCGGGACACCGCCGACGCGCTGGGCAAGTTGGTGCAGAAGAAGCGGTCGCTGCTCGGCACCGAGATCCTGCCGCTGTACGCCCGGCTGTCCTCCGCCGAACAGCACCGCGTCTTCGCCGCGCACAGCTCACGCCGGGTGGTGCTCGCCACCAACGTCGCGGAGACCTCGCTGACGGTTCCCGGCATCAAGTACGTGGTGGACCCGGGCACCGCCCGGATCTCCCGCTACTCCAGCCGGCTGAAGGTGCAGCGGCTGCCCATCGAGCCGGTCTCGCAGGCGTCGGCCAACCAGCGCAAGGGGCGCTGCGGCCGTACGTCGGACGGCATCTGCATCCGCCTCTACGACGAGCAGGACTTCCTGTCCCGCCCCGAGTTCACCGACCCGGAGATCCTGCGGACCAACCTGGCGTCGGTCATCCTCCAGATGACCGCGATCGGGCTGGGCGACCTCGCCGCCTTCCCGTTCATCGACCCGCCGGACAAACGCAACATCACCGACGGTGTCAACCTGCTGCACGAACTCGGCGCGTTGGACCCGACCGAGGCCGACCCGGCGAAGCGGCTCACCGCGCTGGGCCGACGCCTCGCCCAACTCCCGGTCGACCCCCGTCTGGCCCGGATGGTGGTCGAGGGCGAACGCAACGGCTGCGCCACCGAGGTGCTGGTGATCGCCGCCGCGCTGTCCATCCAGGACCCGCGCGAACGGCCGGCGGAGAAGCAGGCCCAGGCCGACCAGGCGCACGCCCGGTTCGCCGACAAGGAGTCCGACTTCGTCGCCTATCTCAACCTGTGGCGCTACCTGCGGGAGCAGCAGCGCGAGCTGTCCTCCAGCGCGTTCCGCCGGATGTGCAAGGCCGAGTACCTGAACTACCTGCGGATCCGCGAGTGGCAGGACATCGTCAGCCAACTGCGGCAGGTGCTGCGTACCCCGGCCGAGAACGACCGGCGCGGTGGGCGGCAGGCACGCGACACCGCAGACGGCGCGGACGCCGGCCGGGGTGCGGGCCGCCGGGGCGGCGCGGACCTGCCGGAGGAGATCGACACCCCGAAGGTGCACCAGTCCCTGCTGCCCGGCCTGCTGTCGCACATCGGCCTCAAGGACGCCCAGAAGCACGAGTACCTGGGCGCGCGGGGCGCGAAGTTCGGGATCTTCCCCGGGTCGGCGTTGTTCAAGAAGCCGCCGCGCTGGGTGATGGCCGCCGAGCTGGTGGAGACCTCCCGGCTGTGGGGGCGCATCGCCGGTCGGGTCGAGCCGGAGTGGGTCGAGCCCCTCGCCCAGCACCTGGTCAAGCGCAGCTACAGCGAGCCGCACTGGGAGAAGAAGCAGGCCGCGGTGATGGCCTACGAGAAGGTCACCCTGTACGGCGTTCCGCTGGTCAGTTCACGGAAGGTCAACTTCGGGCGGATCGACCCGACGTTGAGCCGGGAGCTGTTCATCAGGCACGCCCTCGTCGAGGGCGACTGGCAGACCCACCACCAGTTCTGGGCGGACAACAAGCGGCTGCTCGCCGAGATCGAGGAACTGGAGAGCCGGGCGCGACGCCGCGACATCCTGGTCGACGACGAGACCATCTTCGGCTTCTACGACCAGCGGATCCCGGCCGACGTGTCCTCCGGCCGGCACTTCGACAGCTGGTGGAAGAAGACCCGCCGTGAGCAGCCCGACCTGCTCACCTTCACCCGCGACCTGCTGGTCAACGACGGTCGCCCGGGGGTGGACGAGGACGACTACCCGGACGAGTGGCAGACGCAGGGGGTGAGCCTGCCGCTGACGTACCGCTTCGAGCCGGGCACACCGGACGACGGCGTCACCGTCGACATCCCCCTGCCGCTGCTCAACCAGGTGCCGGCGGAGAGCTTCGACTGGCAGGTGCCGGGGCTGCGCGAGGAGACGGTGATCGCGCTGATCCGAACGCTACCCAAGGCGATCCGCCGCAACTTCGTCCCGGTGCCGGACTACGCCCGCGCCGCCCTCGCCGCGATCACCCCGGGCGAGGAGCCGCTGCTGGACGCCCTCACCCGGCAACTGCGCCGGATGACAGGCGTCACCGTCCCCCGCGACGCCTGGGAGCCGGGCAAGCTCCCCGCGCACCTGCGGGTCACCTTCCGGGTCCTCGGTGACGACGAGAAACCCGTCGCCGAGGGCAAGGACCTGCCGGCCCTGCAACGTCAACTCCGCCAGGAGGTACGCCAGGTGGTGGCGGCCGCCGCGCCGGAGGTGGCCCGTACCGGGCTGCGCGAGTGGAGCATCGGCACCCTGCCACGGACCATCGAGCAGGTCCGTGCCGGCTACGCGGTGACCGCGTACCCGGCGCTCGTCGACGAGGGCGCGACGGTCGGGGTGAAGGTGTTCGACTCCCCCGCCGAGGCGGAGGCGGCGCACTGGGCGGGCACCCGTCGGCTGCTGCGGCTCACCGTGCCGTCCCCGGCGCGGTTCCTTCAGGGCCGGCTGGACAACGCGGCGAAGCTGGCGCTGAGCCGTAACCCGCACGGCGGCGTGCAGGAGCTGATCGAGGACGCGGCCGGGGCGGCCATCGACCGGCTCATCGGCGCGGCGGGCGGCCCGGCGTGGGACGCCGACGGGTTCGCCGCGCTGCGCGAGAAGGTCCGCGCCGACCTGGTCGACACGGTGGTCGAGGTGATGGACCGGGTCCGCAAGGTCCTCGCCGCCGCCTACGCCGTCGAGCAGCGCCTCGGCGCCACCCGCAACCTCGCCGTGGTGGCCGCGCTGGCCGACATCCGCAGCCAGCTCGCCGGGCTCGTGCACGCCGGTTTCATCACCGAGACCGGGTACGCGCGGCTGCCCGACCTGCTGCGCTACCTCAGCGCCATCGAGCGCCGGATGGAGCGGCTGGGCGGCAACCCGCAGCGCGACCGCCAGCAGCAGGAGCGCATCGCGACGGTGCAGAAGGAGTACGCGGACCTGCTCGCCAACCTGCCGCCGGCCCGCCGACAGGAGACCGCCGTCCGGCAGATCCGCTGGATGATCGAGGAGTTGCGGGTGAACGTGTTCGCCCAGGCGCTGGGCACCCCGTACCCCGTCTCGGAGCAGCGGATCTACCGCGCGATGGACGACGCGGAGGGTCGCTGACGAGGCCGGGCCCGCGGCGGCCGGCGGGCCGGTCTCGTCAGGTCAGCGGCTCGACGCCGGGCGGCAGCTCGCCCCGGTCGATCGCGGACTGGATGTAGTCGAGCAGGATCCGCCGGAGTTCCCGGCCCGCGTGGGTGGGCACGACGTCGCGGCGGCGGGCCACCGCGATGGTCCGCCGCACCCCGGGCGGGGCGAGGGGCGTGATCCGCACGCCCGGTCGGCGGGCCAGCACGATGCCCGGCACCAGCGCGATGCCGAGTCCCGCCTCGACGAAGCTGAGCACGGCGTCCATCTCGCCGCCGTCCACAGCGAAACTCGGTTCGAACCCCGCCTCGCGACACGCCTGGATGGTGGCGTCGCGCAGGTCGTAGCCCTCCCGGAACATGACCATCGGCAGGTCGCGCAGGTCGGTGATGCGCAGCTCGCCGGTCGCCGAGGCGGTCGGCACCTCGTCGACCGAGGCCACCACCAGGCTCTCCCGCAGTATCGGGTCGACCCGCAGCCCGGGGTCGGCGCCCTGCGCCGGCATGATGATCAACGCCAGGTCGAGATCGCCGCGGAGCAGGTCGCGCACCAGGTCCTGGGAACCGCCCTCCTCAACCCGCAGGTCGACGGTGGGGTGCGCGTCGCGGAACCGGCGTAGCACCGGCGGGGCGAGCGAGGTGGCCAGACTCGGGGTGGCCCCGAGCCGGACGCGACCGCGACGTAACCCGACCAACTCCTGGACCTCGCGGGTCGCGGTCTCCACGTCGGCGAGGATCCGGGTCGCCAACGGCAACAGCACCTCACCCGCCGCGGTGAGCGCGATGTTGCCCCTTACCCGCTCGAACAGCGGTGCCCCGAGGTCGGCCTCCAGAGCGTGAATTTGCTTACTGAGAGAAGGCTGAGTGATGCCCACGATGTCGGCGGCTTGGGTGAAATGTCGTACTTCGGCCACCGCGACGAAGTACCGAAGCTGATGGAGCTGCATCTACATAGCTTACGGCTATCAACACTACGACTTTGATGCATTGGACGACTGATCAAAGTGCTCCTAGCGTCGGTCTCGTGGTAATGACGAAAACTCGGTCGCCCATCCGCTCCAACGTCGGCCTCAAGGCCGTCATGGCGGTGACGGGCATCCTGCTGGCGCTGTTCCTCATCGCCCACATGCTCGGGAACCTCAAGGTGTTCACGGGGGAGACCTCGTTCGACCACTACGCCCACTGGCTGCGCGACATCGGCAAGCCACTGCTGCCCGGCGTCTGGTTCCTGTGGATCCTGCGCACCGTGCTGGTCGTGGCGGTCGTCGCCCACATCGTCGCCGCCACCGTGCTGGCCCGGCGCGCCCGCGCCGCCCGCCCGGTCAAGTACGCCCACCGCAAGAAGGTCAACGGCAGCTACGCGGCCCGCACGATGCGCTGGGGCGGCGTGATCATCCTGCTGTTCGTGATCTACCACCTGCTGGACCTGACCACCGGCACGCTCAACCCGGTCGGAAACGAGAGCAAGCCGTACGGCAACGTCGTCGCCGACTTCGCGCCGGAACGCTGGTACGTCACGCTCTTCTACACGCTCGCCATCGTCACGGTGGGCTTCCACCTGCGCCACGGCGCGTTCAGCGCGTTCCGCAGCCTCGGCCAGCAGACCCCGCGCGGCGAGCGTCGGGCCCGCGTCGCGGCTCTGGTCTTCGCGGTGCTGCTCTGCGCCGGATACCTGGTGGTCCCGTTCGCCGTACTCACCGGATTGGTGTCCTGACATGGAACTCTTCACCGAGGGCGACCCGATCGCCGACACCAAGGCACCCGCCGGCCCGGTCGAGAAGCGCTGGGAGACCCGGCGCTTCGAGGCCAAGCTGGTCAACCCGGCCAACCGCCGCAAGATGACGGTCATCGTGGTCGGCACCGGCCTCGCCGGCGGCTCGGCCGCGGCGACCCTCGCCGAGCAGGGCTACCACGTCAAGTCCTACTGCTACCAGGACAGCCCGCGCCGGGCGCACTCCATCGCGGCCCAGGGCGGCATCAACGCGGCGAAGAACTACCGCAACGACGGCGACTCCGTGCACCGGCTGTTCTACGACACCGTCAAGGGCGGCGACTTCCGCTCCCGCGAGTCGAACGTGCACCGCCTCGCCGAGGTCTCGGTCAACATCATCGACCAGTGCGTCGCCCAGGGTGTGCCGTTCGCCCGCGAGTACGGCGGCCTGCTGGACACCCGGTCCTTCGGCGGCGCCCAGGTGCAGCGCACCTTCTACGCCCGGGGTCAGACGGGCCAGCAGCTGCTGCTCGGCGCGTACCAGGCCCTCGAACGGCAGATCGGCCTCGGCAACGTGGAGATGAACACCCGGCACGAGATGCTGGAGCTGGTCATCGTCGACGGCAAGGCCCGCGGCATCGTCGTGCGGGACATGGTCACCGGCGAGATCAGCACCGAGATGGCCGACGCCGTCGTGCTCGCCTCCGGCGGCTACGGCAACGTCTTCTACCTCTCCACCAACGCCAAGGGCTGCAACGTCACCGCCACCTGGCGGGCACACCGCAAGGGCGCGTACTTCGCCAACCCCTGCTACACGCAGATCCACCCGACCTGCATCCCGGTCTCCGGCGACCACCAGTCGAAGCTGACCCTGATGAGCGAGTCGCTGCGCAACGACGGCCGGGTCTGGGTGCCGAAGGCCAAGGGCGACGACCGCAACCCTCGCGAGATCCCCGAGGACGAGCGGGACTACTACCTGGAGCGGATCTACCCCTCCTTCGGCAACCTGGTCCCCCGCGACATCGCCTCCCGCGCCGCCAAGAACGTGTGCGACGAGGGCCGGGGCGTCGGCCCGACAAAGCTCGGCGTCTACCTCGACTTCGCCGACGCGATCAACCGGCTCGGCCGCAAGGCCATCGAGGCCAAGTACGGCAACCTCTTCGAGATGTACGAGCGGATCACCGGCGAGGACCCGTACGAGGTGCCGATGCGCATCTACCCCGCCGTGCACTACACGATGGGCGGCCTCTGGGTCGACTACGACCTCCAGTCGAACATCCCCGGCCTGTTCGTGATCGGTGAGGCGAACTTCTCCGACCACGGCGCGAACCGCCTCGGCGCCTCGGCGCTGATGCAGGGCCTCGCCGACGGCTACTTCGTCCTGCCCACCACCATCGCCAACTACCTGGCCTCCGGCGGGCTGGACAAGGTCGACGCCAGCCACCCGGCCGCGATCGAGGCGCGCACCGACGTCGAGGACCGCATCCGGCGACTGCTCGCTGTCAACGGGGACCGGACCGTGGACTCGTTCCACCGCGAACTGGGCCAGATCATGTGGGAACACTGCGGCATGGAGCGCTCCGAGGCCGGGCTGCGCAAGGCGATCGGCGAGATCCGCGACCTGCGCGAGGCGTTCTGGCAGCGGGTCAAGGTGTCCGGCACCGGCGAGGAACTCAACCAGTCGCTGGAGAAGGCCGGCCGCGTCGCCGACTTCTTCGAACTGGCCGAGCTGATGTGCATCGACGCCCTGCACCGCGAGGAGTCCTGCGGCGGCCACTTCCGGGCCGAGCACCAGACCCCCGACGGTGAGGCGCAGCGCGACGACGACCGGTTCGCGTACGTGGCGGCCTGGGAGTTCACCGCCGACGGCGAACCCTCGGTGCTGCACAAGGAAGACCTGACCTTCGAATACGTCCACCCCACGCAGCGGAGCTACAAGTGAACCTGACCCTGCGCATCTGGCGCCAGAAGGGCCCTGAGGACAAGGGTCGGATGGTGACCTACCCGGTCGACGACGTGTCCCCGGACATGTCGTTCCTGGAGATGCTCGACGTGCTCAACGAGCGGCTGATCCTCGCCGGCGAGGACCCGGTGGCGTTCGACCACGACTGCCGCGAGGGCATCTGCGGCATGTGCGGCCTGATGATCAACGGTGACGCGCACGGGCCGCAGCGCGGCACCACGGCGTGCCAGCTGCACATGCGGCAGTTCAAGGACGGCGAGACGATCGACATCGAGCCGTGGCGGGCCAGCGCCTTCCCGGTCGTCAAGGACCTGGTCGTCAACCGCAGCGCCTTCGACAAGATCATCGCGGCGGGCGGTTACGTCACCGCGCCCACCGGCAGCGCGCCCGAGGCCCACTCCACCCCGGTGGCCAAGGCCAACGCCGACGCCGCCTTCGAGTCGGCCGCCTGCATCGGCTGCGGCGCCTGCGTCGCGGCCTGCCCGAACGGCTCCGGCATGCTCTTCACCGCCGCCAAGCTCACCCAGCTCTCGCTGCTGCCGCAGGGCCAGCCGGAGCGCTACACCCGGGTGATCGGCATGGTCGACGCGCACGACGAGGCCGGCTTCGGCGGCTGCACCAACGCGGGAGAGTGCACCCCGGCCTGCCCGAAGGGCATCCCGCTCAACACCATCGGCCGGCTCAACCGCGACTACCTCACGGCCACCGCCAAGGGCGGAGCCGACAACACCCCCGGCTCCTGAGCCGCACGTCCCGCCAGACCGCCGTACCCCGAGCCCGGGGTGCGGCGGTCTGCTGTTCGGCCCTCCCGGGGGTGCGGTGGTGGGGCTGGGGCGACCGTCCCCGGCTCCGGGCGGTCAGGCTTGATCCCTCCGCCGGGGACGGTCGCCCCAGCCCCTGACCTCGGTCACGGCTCGCCCGCAGGTTTGGGTCCCCTCGGGGTACGCCGCATCTTCCGATCCGCGCCGCGCTTCATGGTCCACTCGGATTTCAGGAAGTCGGCCTGTCAATGCGCTCGGACAGCGCGACTTCAAGGAACGCGAGTCGATCACGACGATGCCGTCCCTCGCAGTCCGGTTCAAGCGCTCGACGCCGGGTAGCAGTCCTTTGAGACGGCGTTGAAGAGGGGACGAGGGACATGAAGGCACTGACCTGGCAGGGCAAGCGGGACGTACGGGTCGAGGAGGTGCCGGACCCTCGGATCGAGGCACCGACCGACGCGATCGTGAAGATCACCTCGACCGCGATCTGCGGCTCCGACCTGCACCTGTACGAGGTTCTCGGGCCGTACCTGAAGCCTGGTGACGTGCTGGGCCACGAGCCGATGGGCATCGTCGAGGAGGTCGGGTCGGAGGTGACCGGGCTCAAGCCGGGCGACCGGGTGGTGGTGCCGTTCAACATCGCCTGCGGCAGTTGCTGGATGTGTTCGCGTCAGCTCTACGCCCAGTGCGAGACCACCCAGGTGACCAGCGAGGGCAAGGGCGCGTCCCTGTTCGGCTACACGTCGCTCTACGGTTCGGTGCCGGGCGGGCAGGCCGAGTACCTGCGTGTCCCGCAGGCCCACTTCGGGCCGATCAAGATCCCGGAGACCGGCGCCGACGAGCGCTACCTCTACCTGTCCGACATCCTGCCGACCGCCTGGCAGGCGGTGAAGTACGCGGACACCCCACCCGGCGGCACCCTGGCCGTCTTCGGTCTGGGCCCGGTGGGGCAGTTCTGCGCACGGATCGGTCGCCATCTGGGTGCCGGTCGGGTGATCGGGTTGGACCTGGTGCCGGAGCGGTTGGAGTTGGCCCGCCGGCACGGCATCGAGGTGCTGGACGTGCGCGAATTGTCCGACGTGCCGGGCGCGCTGATCGACCTGGTGGACGGGCGGGGCCCGGACGCGGTGATCGACGCGGTCGGGATGGAGGCGCACGGTTCGCCGGGCGGCAAGCTGGCCCACGCGGCAGTCGGTCTGCTGCCGGACAAGCTGGCCGCGACGCTCACCGACAAGGCCGGTATGGACCGGTTGTCCGTCCTGCACGCGGCGGTCAAGGGGGTTCGCCGCGGTGGCACCGTGTCGGTCTCCGGCGTGTACGGCGGCGAGGCGGACCCGATGCCGCTGATGGAGATGTTCGACCGGGGCATCCAACTGCGGATGGGGCAGTGCCACGTGCGCCGGTGGACCGACGAGATCCTGCCGCTGCTCTCCGGCGACGACGACCCACTGGGCGTCGAGGACCTGCGTACCCACCGGCTGCCGCTGACCGAGGCCCCGCAGGCGTACGAGATGTTCCAGAAGAAGGAGGACGGCTGCATCAAGGTCGTGCTGGCACCGTGAGTGCGAGGAGTGAGCCGGGTTTGCGAGCCCCGCAGTCACGAACGCGGCTGGCACCGTGAGTGCGAGGAGTGAGCCGTGAGCCGGGTCGTGGCGGTCGTCGGCGCGACCAGCGGGATCGGTCGGGCGACGGCCCGGGCGTTCGCCGAGCGCGGCGACCGTCTCGTCCTGGCCGCCCGCGCCGCGACGACCCTGGGCGAGGTACGCGCTGAGTGCGCCGACGTGGATGTGCTGACCGTGCCGACCGACGTCACCGAGCCGGGCGCGTTGGACGCGCTCCTGGACGCGGCACTGGAACGGTTCGGTCGCGTCGACGTGTGGGTGCACACGGCCGCGGTGATGGCGTACGGGCGTTTCGACGAGCTGCCCGGGCGGGTGTTCGACCAGGTGGTCCGGACCGACCTGCTCGGCACCGCCGAGTCGGTGCGGGTGGCGCTGCGGCACTTCCGGGCGGTCGGGGCCGGCACCGTCGTCGTCACCGGTTCGGTGCTCGGGCACATCACCGCCCCGTACATGAGCGCGTACGTGGCGAGCAAGTGGGGGTTGCAGGGTCTGCTCCGGACGGTGCAGCAGGAGTTGCGGGACAGCCCGCGGATCCGGTTGTCAGTGGTCAACCCGGGCAGCGTGGACACTCCCGTGTATCAGCAGGCGGCCAACTACCTGGGTCGGATCGGGCGACCTCCACCACCGGTGGCGAGCCCGCAGCGGGTGGCCCGGGCCATCGTGCACTGTGTGGACCGCCCCCGCCGAGAGGTCTCCGTGGGCCGCCTCAACGTGCTGTTGCGAGCCGGTTTCACCGTACTGCCGGGGGTCTACGACGTTCTGGTCGGGCCGTTGATGCGGGCGGCGGGCCTGAGTGGACGGCCGGTCGCCGCGCACGACGGCTCGGTCTTCACGCCGAACCCGGCCGGCGAGGCGGTCCGCGGCGGTCATCTGCCTGACCTGCGGCAGCTCGCCCGACACGTGCCCGGTCCGGTCGGCGCCGTGCTGCGCCGACGGTTCGGCTGACCTGTTCGAGACTGTTCGGGACTGCGTTCGGGGGCATCGTGCATCGATCAACTCGCCTAGGGTGGTGGGCCAGCAAGCGCTCCGGCGCACCACGATCGGGGAGACGATTCACCATGCGACTGAACCGCAGAGCGGCACTCGGACTGGGCACTGTGGCCACCGCCGGAACAGTGTTGGGCGCCGCCGGCACGGCCAGCGCCGCCGAGAGCACCGAGGCCTCCCCGACCACTCCCGCCCGTGCCGCCCGCCGGGTGGCCGCCGTCTTCGCCAAGCACAGCGTCGAGGCCGGCGGCAACTGGCAGGCGTACGTCAGCGTGGCCGACCCGGCCGGTTCGCCGGTGGTAGCGGTCGAGGCCGACGCGGACCGGCGGATCGAGGCGTACAGCGTCAACAAGATCGCCGTCGCCACGGCGGTGTTGGACAAGGTCGACCGGGGGCTGCTCACCCTGGACCAGCAGGTCGAGGTGTCCGCGGCGATCGTCGTGCCGGGCGGTGACGGCATCTTCAGCCTGGACGGCGCGTACCCCAGCCTGGTCACCATCGGGCACGTGCTGGCGAACCTGCTGACCGTCTCGGACGACACGGCGGTACGGCTGTGCGGTCTGGTCGCCCCGGCCGCCGAGATCAACTCCATCCTGGTCGCCAAGGGCTTCCCGAACACCCAGGTCCAGCCGGTCGCCAACCCGAACCGGTTCTTCCTCGGCACCAGCACCCCCCGGGAGACGCACGATCTGCTGCGCGCCCTGGTCGCCGGCACGCTGCTCTCCCCCGCCTCCACCACGTACCTGTTGGGGCTGCTGCGGTCCCCGGTGGCGTTCACCGACGGCATCCGGCGCACCATGTCGTCGGACGACCGGGCGCGGATCGCCACCAAGGCCGGCTGGTTCGCCGACGCGCGGCACGAGGCCGGGGTGATCTTCGACCGTTCCGGGGCGGCGGTGCTCACGTACGCGCTCTTCGCCGACGGGCAGGCCAACCCGGAGGACTTCGGCGCCACCCACCCGGCCGTGCAGGCCCGGGCCGTCATGGGCCCGAAGTTCCTGGCCGCCGTGGACCGGCTCGCGGGCGTCGGCAGGACGTTCCGGATCACCGCCCCGCGCCCCAGCAACGGCGGCTGACCGCGATTCCGGGTCGGTCGCCGCGGGCGGTGACCGACCCGGCCTGGCGACCGCCGAGGCACGGGCCGGTCCGGGTGACTACCGTGTAGGGCGGACACGTCGGAGGGACGGCAATGGCACGAGCGCAGAGCACTGACGTCGAACGGTCACTCGGCCGGCGGATGCGGGGCGTGGCCGGGCTGGCCGCGCTCGCCGGCCTGGCCTGGGTCGCCCGGGACGTGCCGGCGGCCCTCGGCGGCCGGCTCAGCGGGGCCCGCGCCGAACGGGCGGCCCGCTCGCCCCAGTTCCGCGACGGCACCTTCCACAACCTGGCCGGCACCCGCACGATGGTCGCCGAGCCGGGCCGCAACCTGGTCCGCGAGCTGATCTTCGGTAAGCAGAAGCGGCACCCGACCACACCGGTGCCGCTGCTGCGGCCCGGCACGACGGACGCCGCCGACACCGCCGACGAACTGAACATCGTCTGGTACGGGCACGCCTCGACGCTGATCGAGATCGAGGGCCGGCGGGTGCTGCTCGACCCGGTGTGGAGCGACAGGTGCTCCCCCTCCGGGCTGGTGGGTCCTCGCCGGTTGCACGAGCCACCGGTGGGCATCGACGAGCTGCCGCCGCTGGACGCCATCCTGATCTCGCACGACCACTACGACCACCTCGACATGGCCACCGTGCGGGCGCTGCTCGCCGGGCAGTCCGCGCCGTTCCTGGTCCCGCTCGGGGTGGGTGCGCACCTGGACCGCTGGGGCGTACCGGCCGAGCGGATCATCGAGCTGGACTGGTCCGAGTCGCACCGGGTCGCCGGGCTGGAGATCACCGCGACCGCCGCCCAGCACTTCTCCGGCCGGGGGCTGCGCCGCGACGGGACGCTCTGGAGCTCCTGGGTGGTGGCCGGGGCCCGCCGCAAGGTCTTCTACACCGGTGACTCGGGTTACTTCGACGGGTACGCGGCGATCGGCGCCGAACACGGGCCGTTCGACGTGACGCTGATGCAGATCGGCGCGTACGACCGGGCTTGGCCGACCATCCACATGTTCCCCGAGGAGGCGGTCGACGCCCACGTCGACCTGCGCGGCGGGCTGTTCGTCCCGGTGCACTGGGCGACGTTCAACCTGGCCCTGCACGACTGGTCCGAGCCGGTCGACCGGCTGTGGGCGGAGGCGAAGGCCCGCGACGTACGGCTCGCCGTGCCCCGCCCCGGCGAGCGGGTGGTGGTCGACGAGCCGCCCGCCGTCGACGGCTGGTGGCAGGCCATCGCCTGACGGTCCCGGCCCGCCGGCTGGCCTGCGCCGTCCAGCCTGCTCCGGGTCCGGTGAGAGGAGGCCGGCCCGAGCCCGTCGGGTCAGAGCACGAAGGCGTCGGTCCAGAGGGCGCCGGAGCGGCCGGAGAGCGCGTCCAGCATGGCCACCGCCTGCCCGTCGGTGAGCTGCGCGACGAAGTCCACGATGGCGCGCCCGCGGGCGCGGCCGATCCGGTCCGGGATGCGTGGGTGCAGCTCGGCCTCGGCCAACTCGACCAGGTCGTGCAGCCGGCGGGGCAGCCGCGACTCCTCCTCCGGGTCGAGCAGCCACTCCCACAGCGCCTCGACCAGGGTGCCCAGCAGCCGGGCCTGGCCGCGCTGGTGCAGGGCGAGGTCCGGACGGGCCAGCACGAAACGGTGGTGGACGAACTTGAGCACCTGCACCTCGTGCCACTGCGCGCAGCCCAGCAGCACGTACCCGGAACGCACCGACGGTTGGTCGGTGACGGTGATGGCCTCGACGAAGCGGGTGGACCAGCGGGCGGAGAACCGCGCCACGTACTGCTCGGCCTCGATCGAGCCGTCGAACGGCATCGCCAGCAGCCCGTCGACCAACTCCTCGCGCACGTGCTCGACGGCGGCGGCGAACGCGTCGTCGTCGGCGATCCAGGCGTCCTTACGGTGCAGTTGCCGCCGCAACCGCTCGATCGCCGCCCCGGGTCGCCGCGCCGACGTGGCCAGCGCCGCGTCGGTGATCGCCCGGAAGTGCCCACTCTCGCGCTGCCACGCCATCAGCTCGGCGGAGACCGAACCCTGTTGGAGCACACCGACCCGGTAGAAGTCCTCCACGTCGTGGATGGCGTACGCGATGTCGTCGGCGGTGTCCATCACCGACGCCTCCACGGTCTGCTGCCAGTCCGGGATGCGGCCGGCGAACGGCTCCCGGGCCTGGCGCAGGTCGTCGAGTTCCGTCCGGTACGCGCCGAACTTCGACGAGCCGCTCTCCGGGTCGTCCGGTGGCGGGGTGGCCCCGCGCGGCGGCGGGTCCATCGTGCGGGGGTGCGGGTCGGGGTGGTCCAGCCGGGTCCACGGGTACTTCAGCATCGCCGCGCGGACCGCGGCGGTCAGGTCCAGCCCGGTGGTGGCCGCGCCGCGGATCTCGGTGCTGGTGACGATCCGGTACGACTGGGCGTTGCCCTCGAAACCGTCGGCCAGGCCGAGGCGCTGGCGGGCCAGCCGGTCCAGCACCCGCTCCCCCAGGTGTCCGAACGGCGGGTGACCGAGGTCATGGGCGAGCGCCGCGGCCTCCACCACGTCGGGGTCGAGGCCACCGAGCTTGTCCAGCAGGTCACACCACCGGTCGTCGGCCGTCAGCCGCTCGGCGATCGCCCGGGCCACCTGGGCGACCTTGAGACTGTGGGTGAGCCGGTTGTGCACCAGCAGCCCGGAGCCGACCGGGCTGATCACCTGGGTGACCCCGCCGAGGCGCGCGAAGAACGGTGAGCCGACGATCCGGTCCCGGTCGGCGCGGAACGGGTTGGCCGTCAGGTCGCCGAGGGCTCGGGCGCTGCCGCCGAAGAGCCGCCGGGCGCGCGGCTCCGCAGGTGTTTCCATGATCGCCACGCTAGCGCAGGCCGGGAGGGACCGTCGCCGGGTCACCCGGCCGGGCGCGGCGGACCAGCCCCGGCCGGGCGCGGCGACAGCGACCGGGGCCGCCCGGCAGAATGCAACCGGTACCCACTCCCGAAGGCGGATCGAGATCGTGACCCAGTCTGTTCATCAGCGGATCGCCGACGAGCTCGGCGTGGCCGAGCGTCAGGTGCGGGCGGCCGTGGAGCTGCTCGACGGCGGCGCCACAGTGCCGTTCATCGCCCGCTACCGCAAGGAGGCCACCGGCCTGCTCGACGACACCCAGCTGCGCACCCTGGAGGAGCGGTTGCGCTACCTGCGCGAGCTGGACGAGCGGCGGGCCGCGGTGCTGGAGTCGATCCGCACCCAGGGCAAACTCGACGAGGCGCTGGAAGCGCAGATCATGGCCGCCGACTCGAAGTCCCGGCTGGAGGACATCTACCTGCCGTACAAGCCCAAGCGGCGGACCCGGGCGCAGATCGCCCGCGAGGCCGGGTTGGCCCCGCTGGCCGAGTCGCTGCTGGCCGACCCCACCCAGGACCCGCGGGCCACCGCCGCCGGGTTCGTCGACGAGGACAAGGGTGTCGCGGACGCCGCCGCCGCGCTGGAGGGCGCGCGGGCGATCCTCATCGAGACCTTCGCCGAGGACGCCGACCTGATCGGCACGCTGCGCGAGCAGATGTGGTCGCGGGGCCGCCTCGTTTCCCGGGTACGCGACGGTCAGGAGACGGCCGGCGCGAAGTTCGCCGACTACTTCGACTTCTCCGAGCCGTACCCGAAGCTGCCCTCACACCGGATCCTGGCCATGTTCCGGGGCGAGAAGGAGGGCGTGCTCGACCTGACCATGGATCCGGAGGAGGCCGGCGACGCGGACGCCGTACCGACCGGACCCAGCCGGTACGAGGCGGCCATCGCCGGACGGTTCGGGGTGTCCGACGCCGGTCGCCCGGCGGACCGCTGGCTGACCGACACCGTGCGGTGGGCGTGGCGCACCCGCATCCTCATCCACCTCGGCGCGGACCTGCGGTTGCGGTTGTGGCAGGCAGCCGAGGAGGAGGCGGTACGGGTCTTCGCGACGAACCTGCGTGACCTGCTGCTGGCAGCACCGGCCGGCACCCGGCCCACCATGGGTCTGGACCCGGGCCTGCGGACCGGCGTGAAGGTGGCCGTGGTGGACGCCACCGGCAAGGTGCTCGCCACCGACACCATCTACCCGCACGAGCCCCGTCGGCAGTGGGACGCGTCGATCGAGACCCTGGCGCGGCTGGCCGGGGCACACGGGGTGGAGCTGGTGGCGATCGGCAACGGCACCGCCTCGCGGGAGACCGACAAGCTGGCCGGCGACCTGATCAAGAAGTATCCGCAGCTCAACCTGACCAAGGTGATGGTCTCCGAGGCGGGCGCGTCGGTCTACTCCGCGTCCGCGTACGCCTCGCAGGAGCTGCCCGGGATGGACGTGTCGCTGCGCGGCGCGGTCTCCATCGCCCGGCGGCTCCAGGACCCGCTCGCCGAACTGGTCAAGATCGACCCGCGGTCGATCGGGGTGGGGCAGTACCAGCACGACCTGTCCGAGGTGAAGCTGTCCCGCTCGCTGGACGCGGTGGTGGAGGACTGCGTCAACGCCGTCGGGGTGGACGTCAACACCGCGTCCGCGCCGCTGTTGACCCGGGTCTCCGGGATCGGGGCCGGGTTGGCCGAGAACATCGTGCTGCACCGGGACGCCAACGGGCCGTTCCGGTCGCGTACCGAGCTGAAGAAGGTGGCGCGCCTCGGGCCGAAGGCGTTCGAGCAGTGCGCGGGCTTCCTGCGCATCCCCGACGGCGACGACCCGCTGGATTCGTCGAGCGTGCACCCGGAGGCGTACCCGGTGGTGCGCCGGATCCTCGCCAGCACCGGTCAGGACCTGCGCGCGGTGATCGGCAGGAGCGGCATCCTGCGCGGGTTGCGGGCCACCGACTTCGTCGACGAGCGGTTCGGTCTGCCCACCGTCACCGACATCCTGGCCGAGCTGGAGAAGCCGGGCCGCGACCCTCGGCCGGAGTTCCGCACCGCCACCTTCGTCGAGGGCGTGGAGAAGATCAGCGACCTGACGCCCGGGATGGTGCTCGAAGGCGTGGTCACCAACGTGGCCGCGTTCGGCGCGTTCGTCGACGTCGGGGTGCACCAGGACGGCCTGGTGCACGTCTCGGCCATGTCCCGGACGTTCGTGAAGGACCCCCGCGAGGTGGTGAAGTCCGGTGACGTGGTCAAGGTCCGGGTGCTCGACGTGGACGTACCCCGCAAGCGCATCTCGCTGACCCTGCGCCTGGAGGACGAGCCCGCCGTCGCCGGTGGTGGTGGCCGGACGAGCCAGGAGGGACGCGGCGGTGAGGGTGGCCGCGGCGGCCAGCGCGGGCCGGGTGGCCAGGGCGGTCGCGGCGGTCAGAGCTCGCAGGCTGGCCAGGGCGGTCGCGGCGGTCAGGGCGGTCGCGGCGGTCAGAGTGGTCGCGGGTCGCAGGGTGGCCGCGGCGGCCAGCAGCGGCAGGGCGGATCGGCCCCGGCCAACGACGCGATGGCGGAGGCCCTGCGCCGCGCCGGACTGGCCTGACCAGACCAACGGTGACGCCGCCCGGGACGCCTCCTTCACGGCAGGCATCCCGGGCGACGCGTCTCGCGAGTAGATCTTGGACAGTTTCCGTTCCGCGCGAACGGAAACTGTCCAAGATTGACAAGCGGTGGTCGTCTTTCGTGTGGACGGACGGCCGATCGGGCCGGCAGCTGGTCGTGGCTGCGGCCAGTCGGTGAGGGCTGCGTGAAACCCGCTCGCGTGGCGATGGGGCCTCGGGCAATGATCTCCTGGTGAGGATGCATGCCGACCAGGTCGACGTCACCGCCGACGTCGTCGCCGCGTTGGTGGCCACGCAGTTCCCCCACTGGCGGGCACTGCCGATCCACCCGCTCGCCTCGACCGGCACGGTGAACGCCCTGTTCCGCCTCGGCTCGGAGGTCGTGCTGCGGTTCCCCCTACGGCCCGGCGCCGATCCGGCACTGCGCGCCGAGCTTGAACGTGAGCAGGAGCACGCCCGGATGCTCGCCGCGCACCTGCCGGTCGCCGTGCCCGAACCGCTCGGCCTCGGCGAGCCGGGCGAGGGGTACCCCGGGCCGTGGACGGCGTACCGCTGGATCGCCGGCGAGCCGATCCACCCCGGCCGGGTCGACGACCTGGACGGCTTCGCCCGTGACCTGGCCGGCGTCGTGACCGCGCTGCGGGCAGTCGACACCGGCGGTCGGGTCTGGTCCGGGTCGGGTCGGGGTGGCCCACTGCTCGCGCAGGACGCCGGGGTGCGGACGGCCCTCTCCGTCAGCGGCGCGCTGACCGACACCGCTCGGCTGACCGAGGTGTGGGACCGCTGCCGCGACGTCCCGCGCCACGACGCCGACGCATGGATCCACGCTGACCTGATGCCGGGCAACCTGCTGGTCCGGGACGGTCGACTGGCTGCCGTCATCGACCTGGAGACGGTCACGGTCGGCGACCCGGCGGTGGACCTGATGCCGGCGTGGAACCTGTTCGACGCCGGGTCACGGGAGACATACCGGCGGGCGCTGGGCGTGGACGACGCGACCTGGGAGCGCGGGCGCGGCTGGGCGCTGGGGCAGGCGATCAACGCGCTTCCGTACTACGTCCGGACGAACCCGGTGATGGCCGCGATCGCCCGGCGCACACTGCGGGCCGTCCTCGAGTAGGCCCGTCGCGTACCGTCGACGTCGTGAGTGAGCCGGACGGCCGGACGTGGCGGGACCAGCAGCGGCAGGCGGTGCGCGCGCACGCCGACGCGGACGCGCGGCGGCGGGCCGCCGAGCAGTCCGATGCGGCGAAGCTGGTGGCCTGGTTCGTGGCCGAGGCGACCCGGCGTGGGCTGCCCCCCACCCGCCTCGTCGCCCGCGGCTACGACGGCCGTGGGCGCTACCGGACCAGGCTGACCGGGTGGTACGTCGACCGGGCCGAGACCCGGGCGGTGGACGTGGACGGCCGGTTCCACCTGTTGAACGTGCCGGGCGGTCTGCGGGCCCGCCTGTTCGGCGTCGAGCCGCAGCCCAGCCCGGCGCCGCTGGTCGTCGGTGCCGGTGGCCGCGACGGTGAATCGATCCCGTTGCGGACGCTGCTCAGCCGCCTGTTGGACGATCCGGCCACCGGCGAGTAACTCCCACCACCCGCACGCCGGGCAGGCAGCCCCCGCCAGGTTGAACGATCACCAGTAGCGGCTGAGGCGCCCTTTCACCTGGCGTCACTACTCTGCGCATCCGCATCGTCACCATGGGCCAACCGGTCACTTCTTCCCCGCCCGACCGGCCGACGCATGGCTGCCGCTCGGGCGGTTAGCCGCCGACCTGCACAACACCGTCGGATTGGCCGTGTCCGACTACGGGGTTTCGGGGTTGATCGGGGGAATGCGGACCCGGTGTCGCTATTCACCATCGACACACCGTCTATCCCTGATATGACAAATACGTACGTTTTGTGTAGGTCACGTGGGAGGTCACAACGTGCCAGTGCCTGGTGGTCTCGTGGATGCTGATCTGTCCCTGCGCCGGCGCAGTCCGGAGCGGAGCAAGCGAATCATCGACGTGGTCGTGGCGGCGGTCGTTCTGATCCTGGCCACGCCACTGTTGATCATGGTGGCGGCCCTGGTCGCGGTTGGTCTCGGTCGGCCGGTGCTGTTCCGCCAGTGCCGCGCCGGACTGCACGGACAGCCCTTCGAAATGGTCAAGTTCCGCACCATGCGGCCGCCCAACCTGAAGCTCGGCCTGCTCGGCGACAGCGACCGGCTCACCCCACTCGGGCGTTGGTTGCGCGCCACCAGCCTGGACGAGTTGCCGACGCTCTGGAACGTCCTGCGTGGCGACATGAGTCTGGTCGGCCCACGACCGCTCCTTCCCGAATACCTCAGCCGCTACTCCCCCCACCAGGCCCGCCGGCACGAGATACGTCCTGGTGTCACCGGCCTGGCCCAGATCCGCGGGCGCAACAGCCTCAGCTGGGAGGAGAAGCTGGACTTCGACGTGCGGTACGTGGACAGCCACAACCTCCGTGGCGACCTGACGATCGTCGCCGCGACCGTGCGGACGGTACTGCGCCGCGAGGGAATCTCCGCGGCCGGATCCGTCACGGCGCCCGAGTTCCTGGGGACGCCAGGCTGGTCGTCGCCACACAGCGACTCCCGCCCGGTCACCACACGCTCGGGCGGTGCCCGATGAGTCAGACGGTGTACCTGTCGCCGCCGGACGTCGGGCCGCTGGAGGAGTCGTACCTGGTGGCCGCCCTGCGCTCCGGTTGGGTAGCCCCGGTGGGCCCCGACCTCCAGGCATTCGAACGCGACGTCGCCGAACGGGTCGGCACGGGCGGAGCCGTCGCCGTCAATTCCGGCACCGCCGCCCTGCACCTGGCACTACTCGGCGTCGGGGTGGGCCCCGGCGACGCGGTCATCGTGCCCACCCTGACCTTCATCGCCACCGCCAACGCGGTCCGCTACATCGGGGCGCGGCCGATCTTCGTCGACTGTGAACCCCGAACCGGCAATGTCGACGTCGGCCTGGTCGACGAGTTGGTGCGACGCTTGCGGTCCCGGGGTGAGCGGGTCGGCGCGGTCGTGCCGGTGGACATGTTCGGAAGCTGCGCCGACTACAGCCGACTGGTGCCGGTCTGCGCCGACGCCGAGATCCCGCTGGTCGAGGATGCCGCGGAGGCGCTCGGCGCTCGGCATCAAGGGCGTCCAGCCGGGTCCTTCGGACAGGTCGGGGCACTCTCCTTCAACGGCAACAAGATCATGACCACGTCCGGCGGTGGGATGCTCGTCTCCGACGACGCGGCCCTGCTGGCCCGGGCTCGCCACCTCGCCACCCAGGCGCGGGAACCGACGCCGCACTACGAGCACCGCGAGACCGGCTACAACTATCGGCTGAGCAACCTCCTGGCCGCGCTCGGCCGGGCCCAGCTCGTCCGGCTGGACGGGATGATCGCCCGACGCCGCCACCTACGCGACCAGTACGCCAAGGTGTTCGCGCCGGTGCCCGGGGTCGAACTGGTCGGCCTCGACGACACCGACTCGAACTGCTGGCTCACCGTCATCACCGTCGACGAGGAGCAGTGCGGCTGGCAGGCCGCCGACCTGGCCGCGCACCTGGCCACCCGGGGCATCGAGACGCGCCCGGTCTGGAACCCGATGCACCGTCAACCCGTCTTCGTCGGCGCCGACAGTCTGCTCACCGGCGCCGCCGACCGACTCTTCACCCACGGCCTCACCCTGCCCAGTGGCAGCGCGCTCACCGAGCGACAGGTCGGGCTGGTGTTCGAGGCGATCGACGAGTTCCTCGGTGGGCGCCGAGCGGGGCGACCGGCATGACGATTCCACTGGTGATCGTCGGTTGCGGCGGTCACGGCCGCGAGGTGCTGAGCATCGCCCGAGCGATGAACTCCGCCTCGGGCGAACCCCGCTGGCTCCTGCTCGGCTTCGTCGACGACCGACCCAGCGAGGTGAACCTCAAACGGGTGCAGCAACTCGACGTGCCCTACCTCGGTGGGCTGCCGTGGCTGCGCGAAGCCCCGGCGGACACCCATCACGTCATCGGTATCGGGGACCCCCGGATACGACGTGCGGTGGCCCAGCGCGTCGACGCCTACGGCACGCCGGCGACCAGCCTCGTCCACCCGGCGGCGACGATCGGGCCGGACACGCGACACGGCCCGGGCTTCGTGGCGTTCGCGGGAGCCCGCGTCACCACCAACGTGACCATCGGCCGGCACGTCCATCTCAACCAGAACGTCACAGTCGGCCACGACAGCACACTCGCCGACTTCGTCGCGGTGAACCCACTAGCGGCCGTGTCGGGCGACTGCCAACTCGGCGAGGCGGTGCTCATCGGCACCACCGCCGCCGTGCTGCAAGGACTGCGGGTCGGTCGGGACGCCACGGTCGGCGCGGGTGCGTGTGTCACCCGGGACGTGCCCGCCGCTGCCGTCGTCAAGGGCGTACCAGCGCGCTGAGCAGCAGTGACCGACCCAGACGGGATCGATACCGACGCCGTGGCCACGTGGTCCGGCACGAGGAGCGGGACGTGAGCACAAACCGTCGCGGTGCCAGCGAACGGCCACTGCGCGTACTTCAGGTGACCAGTACGGCCGTCGGCGGCGACTGGTTCCACGACCAGGTGACCGGCCTGGCGCGGCGGGGCCACGAGGTGTGCGCGGTCGTACCGGGCGAGGGCCCACTCACCGCCCGCCTACGGGCAGCCGGAGTACGCACCGAGGTCGTGCCGATGTCCGGCTGGCGCCCCCGGCAACTCCCCCGTGTCGCGGCGGCCCAACTGCGACTCGTACGCCTGATCCGACGTTTCCGCCCCGACGTGGTGCACGGACACCTGGTGAAGGCGAACATCGCCTGCCGGTTGGCCAGCCTGGCCGCTCCACGGCCGCTGCTGGTCAACCAGATCGCCGGCGTCGTCCACCTGCGCAGCCCTCTGTTCAATCGCATCGACCGCGCGACTCTGCCCCGGGTGGATGTCCTGATCGGGTCGTGCCACGCGTTCGCCGACCGGTACCGACAGTTGGGGGCCAGGACGGCGACGGTCAGTCACTACGGGTGCGACGTCCACCGGCTCGACCCGACGGCCAGCGGGCAGCCGTTCCGCGCCGAGTTCGGACTGGCTGCCGACACCCCTACCGTCGGGATGCTCGCGCACATGTACCGCAGCCGGTTGCAGGCGTTCCAGGACATCGGTTTCAAGGGCCACGAGGTCTTCATCGACGCGGCCCCCCGCCTGCTGGACCGGGTACCGACAGCCCACCTCTTCGTCGTGGGCGACGAGTTCACCGGTGACGTCGGCTACCGCCGCCAGTTGGAGGAACGCGCCGCCCGGTTGGGTGTGGCCGAACGGGTGCACTTCACCGGCCGCCGGACCGACGTGCAGGACGTCCTGGCCGGTCTGGACGTGGCGGTCACGCCGTCGCTCGAGGAATCCGCGTCGTACGCCACCGTCGAGGCGCTGTTGATGGAGCGAGGCGTGGTGGCCAGCGACGTCGGCGGGCTGCCCGACACCGTGCAACACGGCGAGACCGGCCTGTTGGTGCCCCCGGCGGACCCGGGCGCGCTGGCCGACGCGGTCGTCGAGCTGCTGGAGGCTCCCCAGCAGCGGGCTGCGATGGGTCGACTCGGACGTGACCGCTGCCTGCACCTGTTCGACATCGAGCGAACGGTCGCCGACGTCGAGGCGATCTACCGGGCGGCGCTCGACGGCCGTCCACTGCCGCAGTCCGGGCGCCTGTCGGAAGTAGCCCGGTGACGGCCGCGACGCCGCCCCTCGGATCGGGTGCCGGCCCGGGTACGGATGCCGGACCCGCCGCAGCCGGTGGCCCTGACCTGGCCGGACCCGGTAAGCCCGGCACCGCCCCGGGCGGGCCGACGCGTGTCTCGGAAAGCACGGTGTCGGCCGCCGCCGCCGGGTCCGTCGGAACCAGAGTGGTCCTTCTGGCCGTGAGTCTGGCGACCGGTGTGCTGGCCGCCCGGGTGCTCGGCCCGCACGACCGGGGCGTGGTGGCGGTCGTCCTCGCCTGCGCCTCGATCTTCGGAGCGCTCCTCACCGTGGGGATGGAGACGGCCAACCTCCGGTACGCGGGCGGCTCGGTCGCCGCCCACCGTCGGACGGTGTGGTGGAGCCTGCGCCACGTCGGCACCGTGGGAGTTGGCGTGGCAGCCGCCTGGGGGGCACTGGCGGTGGTGGTCGGACCGGCCGTCCGGATAGGCCTCGACCCGATCACCTTCGCCCTCGCGCTGGCCCTCGGTCCAGTGGTGTTGCTCTCCTCGCTGCTCGGCACGGCCGAGATCGGTCGTAGTCGCGCATCGGTCTACAACCTGACCGTCATCGGAGGACTGCTCGTCTACGGTGTGCTGCTCGTCGTCCTGACGGCGACCGGGCGGGCGGACACCAACACGGTCATCGGGGCGTACCTCCTGGGTCAGGCGTGCGCGGCGGCGGCGCTGCTGGTCCGGGCGCTGCCGTTGAGCCGCGAGCCCGGCCCGCCCGAGGACAGGGCGGCGTACCGGTCGTTCGCACGCCGGGTCTACGCACCGAACCTGGCCCAGTTCGCGATGGTCCGCAGCCAGGTTCCCGCCATCCACCTCGTCGCTGGCGCCGGCGCCGTCGGCGTCTACTCGGTGGCGGTGCCGTTCGCCGAGATGCTCCTGGTGCTCCCGGTGGCGCTCAGCCTCATCCTGGTGCCGGCGGTCGCGCACGGCGGCGCCGACTGGCACACGGTCCGCCGGATGTCCGTCCGGACGCTGCTCATCACCGCCGTCGGGGCGGGGCTGCTGGCCGCGGTGGCGCCCTTGGTCTTCCCGCTGCTCTTCGGCCCACAGTTCGCCGAGGCCGTGCCGGTGCTGTGGGCGATGCTGCCCGGTCTCATCGTGCTCGCGGTCGCCCGCACCGCGCAGAGCTACCTGACGGCGGTCGACCGCCCGGGCCCGCCCACCCTGGCGGCTGTCAGCGCCGCTGTCGCCGGGCTGCTCGCCATGGCCGTCCTCATTCCGCGGTTCGGCACGCTCGGAGCGGGCCTCGCCGTGTCGGCCGGATACGTCCTCTATGGCCTGGTCGTCGGCTGGGCCTTCCTCGGTTACCGGCCTGTACAGGGTCGGAGAAACGGTCCGACGAACATGACAATCACACACGGGGGCCGACACACGAGGTCACCAAGACGGGACCGCGAGTCCGTGCTGCCGGCGTGGGGTAGGGCGGCCGGCGTACTCGTCGCCGGCGCGACCGCCGGCGTGGTGGCGGTGCAGGACACCACGCTCCTGCTCAGACTGGCCGCTCTCGCCGTGGTGGTGCTCGTCATCACGCTGCCCGGGTTCGGTCTCTACTGCATCGCGCTGGCGGTTCCCGCGTCGCAGTTGCCCCTCGCGCTGGCACCGGACACCACGCCGTTGCTCGCGCTGATCCTGTGCACCCTGGTCGGGACGCTGCTGCGGGGCCGTCCGGCCCGTCGCGGCATGCCGGCCGTCCTCATCGTCGCTGCCCTGACCTGCCTGCTCGCTCTCGGTGTGGCCATCGGTGGCCAGCCCAACCAGGCGTTCCGCTCGGTCGCCGCCATCGCCGTACCGCTGGCGTGCCTACCGCTGATCGACAGTGCCCGAGCTCGATCGCGGAGCGTCCTGCTCGTCTTCGCTGTCGCGGCCACCGCCGTCGGCCTGGTCCACGCCGGTCTCGCTCTGGTCGGGACGCCGATGCTCGCCGAGGAGAACCCGGCCCTCGCCGAATCCCTCAGCGGCCTGAACCACAACGCGTGGGGGCCGATGCTGCTGCTTGCCCTCGCCGTACTGCTGTCCAGGCTGCGGCCGGGAGTGTCGGGCCCGGCCCGCCTCCTCACCGTCGCGGGGGTCGTCGCCGTGACCATCAGCGTGGTCCTGTCGTACAGCCGCTCGACGTACATCGGTGGAGCGCTGCTCCTGCTCTGCTTCGTGATCCAGCGGCGCCGCACTGTGGCCCTGGCCCTCACCGGCATGGTGATCGTCCTCACGGTCGGTCTGACCGGCGTGCAGTTGGTGCCGGAGAAGGTGGCCGAACGGATCGCCTACACCACAGTCGACGGACGGCTGGACAGTTCCAGCAGCGTGCGCCTGGACCTGTGGCTCAGCGCCCTGCGGATGGCGGGCGACTACCCGGTGACGGGCGTGGGGTTCCAGAACTTCCGAGCCCACCTGCCGGAGTACTTCCAGTCCGAAATCACCGTTGCGGCCGTCGACGTCCAGATCGACAGCCTCAACCACGCCCACAACACGTACCTGACGGTGCTGACCCAGACCGGCCTCGTCGGCGTCCTCCTGGTGGGCGGACTCCTGTTCATCGTGATCCGTCGGCTCCGCCGACGCCTGCGCGCCGGCGACTCCACAGCGGAGGCGGCGGTTCTCGGCATGGCCGCGATCGGAGGTTGCAGCCTGTTCGGCGAGCCGCTGCTCACCCTTCCAGTGCTCATCCCGTTCGTGCTGCTGCTGGCCGTGGCCACCGCCCGGCAGCCGGTCGAGGCGGAAGCCGCCTCCGGTGTGCGTCGCGTCGGGCCGAGGCACTCGGTCAGGAACAGGCGCGTCCCGACTCCCGGCCCGATCGGCTACCGCGCAGGCCGTAGCCGCTCCACCGCCGACCGGGTCCTGATATGACCACGAAGGAGACGAAGGTGACCGCGCGTTCCGACCTGTCGGGGGTCGACAGCGCCGACCGGCCGCACCGGCAACGGGCCGCCCCGGACGGCACTTCCCCCACGACGCTCCCATCCGTGATGCTGCTCTGCGGCGCGAGTTCACTGCACGCCCGCAAGTGGGCGGTCGCGCTTGCCGAACGCGGCCACCGGGTCGTCGCCGCCAGTTGGATCGGCGCGGAGCCCATCGACGGCGTCGACCTGCGCGTCGCTCCCGGGACCGGTCGGACCAGGTACGGGCCGTGGGGTGCGGTGTGGCAGCTCGTCGCGGCCGGCTGGTGGCTGCGCCGACAGGTACGCGAGGCGCGCCCCGATGTGTTGCACGTGCACTCGGTAGGGATGGCGGGTCTGCTGTCGCTGCTGGCACCGCGTCGGCCCGCCCGGGTCGTCACGCCCTGGGGCGTCGACCTGCAGTCCGCGCGTCGGTCCAGGGTCCGGCGCTGGGTCGCCCGCGCCGCCCTACGCCGCTGCGACCTCGTTCTCCCCACCGCAGGGTCGGTCCGTACGGAGATCGTCGAGAGTTACCGCATACCGGCGGCCCGTACCCGCACCGTCTCGTGGGGTGTCGACGACAGGCTGTTCGCGCTGCGGGACGCCGTGACGCCGTCGTCGGTCCGGCGGGAGTTCGGCATCCCGGACGACGCGACAGTGCTCTTCGCCGCCCGGACGACCGGTCCCGTCTACCGCACGCCCGAGGTACTGCGGGCGTTCGCCGAGGTGGCCATGACTCGTCTCGATCTCCACCTCGTCGTCCTGACCGGCCACCGTCCCGCCGAGGCGGCGGCCGCCCAGGCGCAGCGACGGTGCGTCACGGAAGCCAAGGAACTCGCCGAGCGTCTGCCCGGACGGGTCACGGTCCTGGACCGGTCGCTGAGCCCGGAGGACACCTTCCGACTGATGCGGGCGAGTGAGGTGAGCATCTCGGTTCCCCGCTTCGACCAGCGCAGCTGCACCGTCCTGGAGGCGGCGCACGCCGGTTGCCGGCTCCTGCTCGCCGACCTGCCGCCGTACCGCGAGCTGGTCGAAGAAGGCTTGGTGGCCGACATCGTCAGTGGCCCGTTGGAGGCGGCGTTGGCAGAGCAGTTCCTGGTCGCCCGCCCGCTGGAGCCGCCGCTGCGGGAGCGGAACCGGCGCTTCATCGAGACGTCGGAGTCCTGGTCCCGTCAGGTCTCCGTGGTGCAGGAGTGCTATCAGCGGTTGACCACGGAACGGGTCGGACAGCGTCGGGGCGGGGTGTCCCGGTGAAGATCGTCTACCTGCACCAGTACTTCCGTACCCCGGCCATGTCCGGAGGCACCCGTTCCTACGAGTTCGCCCGGCGCCTGGTCCGTGACGGCCACGACGTGCAGGTGGTGACCAGTGACACCGAGCCCGTATCCGGCACCCGGCAGACCTGGCGAACCACAGTGGAGGCGGGCGCGGTCGTGCACTGGGCGGCTGTCCCCTACCGCAACGCGATGTCCGTCCGGGATCGACTCTCGGCCTTCGGCCAGTTCGCCCGCTTGGCTGCCACCCGGGCGGCCTCGCTGGAGCAGGACGTCGTCTTCGCGACCAGCACTCCGCTGACCATCGCGCTACCCGCCGTCTACTCGGCCCGACGTCGGCGCGCGCCGATGGTGCTGGAGGTGCGCGATCTCTGGCCGGAGGTGCCGATCGCGCTGGGCGCTCTGCGGTCGCCGCTGACCCGCCGCGCGGCCACGGCGCTGGAGGGGTGGGCGTACCGGAACGCCGCGCACATCGTGGCGCTGTCACCGGGCATGGCGGCGGGCGTTCGAGCGCGGCATCCCGGGGCGGCGGTGACTGTCGTTCCCAACGGCTGCGACCGCGAGTTGTTCGCCGACGCGGACTCGTCCGGTCAGGCGCTACGGGCTCGCACGCCGTGGTTGGGCGACCGGCCGCTGATCCTGTACGCGGGAACGCTCGGTTTCGTCAACGACGTGGGCTACCTGGTCCGCATGGCAGCGACGCTGCGTCGCGCCCATCCGGACGTGCGGGTGGCGATCGTGGGTCAGGGCGCGGAGACGGCACGGGTGCGGGCGCTGGCGGAATCGTCCGATGTCCTGGGCCGGAACCTGTTCATGTTCGACCAGATGCCGAAGGCCGAGGTGGCAGCGTTCTTCGGTGCGTGCGACCTCGCCGTCTCGACGGTGCGCGACGAGCCGGCGTTGCACGCCAACTCGGCGAACAAGGTGTTCGACGGGTGGGCCGCCGGTCGACCGGTCGCTGTCAATCACGAGGGATGGATCGCCGACATCCTGCGGCGCAGCGGTGCCGGCCTCGTGCTGCCCGCGGGAGATCCTGCCGCCGCGGCGGTGCTCGCTGGCGCGTTCGTCACCGACCCGACCCGGACCGCCGCGGCGCGGACCGCCGCCCGGGTGCTCGCGGCCACCGAGTTCGACCGTGACCTGCTCTTCGACTCGTTCGAGTCGGTGCTGCGCGGTGCGGTAGTGCCGCGGCAGACGCCGGGGTCGTCAATTGGACGAACTTCGCAAAGTGTCACTAACTAGTCATAAAGCGATTAGTTTTGGTAGGACGCCAATAAAGCCATCTGGGCGTAATGACCCCAGGTAAGCCGCTATGCAGCAGGAGTTTCCACATGGATCTTTCGGGGACAAGCCCCAGCGAGTCCGCACACCTTGGCCGGTCGCGTAGCAGCCTCCGCCTGACCGGCGGCCTCCTCGCAGCGGACACCCTCGCCTGGATCGCGGGTTTCGCCGTCGCCGCGTGGGTGCGCTTCGAGTTTTCGCTCACCGGCCTTGCCCTGGCCCGCGCGATCGGCATGGGCGTGCTGGCCGCGGCCCTGCACGTCGCGGTGTCCGCCGTTCGCCGCAACCACGCCGGTCGACACCCCCTGGGCAGCGTCGAGGAAACGCAGGGGCTCGCCAACACCGCCCTGGCCACAGGTGTGCTCGTGCTGATCGCGCTCGTGCCGATGGCGTCGCGGCCGGTACCCGCGAGCACGCCACTCGTCGGCGCGGCGATCGCGCTGCTCCTCATGCTCGGCACCCGACTCACGTACCGCAACCGCAGCGACCGTACGCTGCGCCCGGATGCCGGCCGCGCCGAACCGGTCCTGCTCTTCGGCGCGGGATCGGCCGGGCAGGGTCTCCTGCGGGCGATGCTCAGTGATCCGGCCGGCCAGTTCCTACCGGTAGGAATGCTCGACGACGACCCGCAGAAACGGCACCTGTCCCTTGCCGGGGTGCGCGTGCTCGGCTCCCGCTACGACGTCGGCACCGTCGTGCGACGCACGGGCGCCAAGATGGTGATCTTCTCGGCCGCGAACGCGGACTCCGAGTTGATCAACGAGGTCCGCGAGAGCACCCTGAAGACGGGGGCGACGTTCAAGATCCTCCCTTCGGTGCGGGAACTGGTCGACCATCGGATCACTGTCAACGACGTCCGGGACCCGGACATGGCCGACCTGCTCGGCCGCCGCCAGGTGGTCGGTGACCTCAGCGACGCGGAGTCGCAGCTGCGTGGGCGTCGGATCCTGGTGACCGGCGCAGGTGGGTCGATCGGCTCCGAGCTGTGCCGTCAGATCATGCGCGCCGATCCGGGCGAGTTGATGATGCTCGACCGGGACGAGTCGGCCCTGCACGCGCTCCAGCTGTCGATGTCGGGTCGGGCGATGCTCGACAGCCCCGAGCTGATCCTCGCCGACCTGCGGGACGAGGAGCGGATCCGACGGGTGATGGCGGAGCGTCGACCCGACATCGTCTTCCACGCCGCCGCCCTGAAGCATCTGACGCTGCTGCAACGTCACCCGGGCGAAGCGGTCAAGACGAATGTGTGGGGTACGCAGGCGGTACTCAACGCGTGCCGCGACGTGACGAGATTCGTGAACATCTCCACAGACAAGGCCGCCGACCCGATCAGCGTGCTCGGCTACTCGAAGCGGATCACCGAACGGCTGACCGCGAACGCCGGCGCGACCCACGGCGGCACGTTCCTCAGCGTCCGGTTCGGCAACGTCCTGTCCAGCCGAGGCTCGGTGGTCACAGCGTTCCGGGCCCAGATCGAGGCCGGGCTGCCCATCACTGTCACCCACCCCGACGTGACCCGTTACCTGATGACCGTCCAGGAGGCGGTACACCTGGTGCTCCAGGCCGCCGGCATCGGCCGCGACGGTGAGGCGCTCGTGCTCGACATGGGTGAGCCGGTACGGATCGACGACATCGCCCGCCAGTTGGCGACCCAGGCACCCGGGCCGGTGCAGATCGTGTACACCGGGCTCCGGCCGGGCGAGAAGCTCCACGAAGACCTCATCGGAGCCGGCGAGCAGGACCTTCGCCCACTGCACCCGCTCATCTCGCACGTGGCGGTGCCCCCACTCGACCCCATCGAGATCACCACGCTGGACCCGTTCGACGACCCGGAGAAGATCATCGATCGCCTCGCCTGGCTGTGCGGTCAACCGACCGGCGTCGTCGCGCAGGCCGCCAAAGCGATCACGTCCGCGCCCACGCAGCGCTGACCCACCGGCCGCACCCCGCAGGTGACGTCCAGGGGAGACCCGGCGCACCTGCGGGGCGCGCGCCCGCGACTGTGACGGTTGGCACCGGCATCGACACGGGCAGCAACGACACACCCATCGACCGATTGACAGAGATCAGTCCACACCGAGAGGCTCGCGCCTACAGGTCCTTCACCCAAGGAGGCGCGATGAGACCGAGACGACTGACGATCGCCAGCGTGGTCACCCTGCTCGGCGCACTGGCGTTGACCCCGCCGGCAAGCGCGAAGCCACCGTCCGAACCAGTCGCCCGCGACGGCCTGGAGGTCTACGTCGGCACGGTCGACGCGAAACAGCGGGACCAGCTACGCGCGGCGGGGGTCGACCTCGGCCACGACGCGAAGACGGACTCGACCGGCAAGACGACAGTCGAGACGGTGCTCAGCCGCCGGCAGGCGAAGCGGCTGACCGACCAGGGCGTCCCGCTGTCGGTGAAGAAGGTGCGCGGCAAGGACGCGTCGCAGGCGCTGCGGGAGCAGGCGGCGGCGGGCTGGACGGCGTTCCGGCCCTACGGGGAACCGGGCGGTCTGCGCGACGAGTTGAACGCCACCGCGGCCCGCTATCCGAAGCTGACCAAGGTGGAGACGATCGGTCGCACCCAGCAGGGCCAGCCGATCGTCGCCGTGAAGGTCACCAAGAACGCGCGGACCGTCGCGGACGGGAAGCGACCCGCCGTGCTCTACGCCGGCGCGCAGCACGCCCGCGAGTGGATCACGCCGGAGATGACCCGCCGGTTGATGCACCACGTGCTGGACAGCTACGGCACCGACCAGGAGATCACCAAACTCCTGGACACGACCGAGCTGTGGTTCCTGCCGGTGGCCAACCCGGACGGTTACGACTTCACCTTCACCTCGGGCAACCGACTGTGGCGCAAGAACCTGCGGGACAACAACGGCGACGGACAGATCACCTCCGGCGACGGCGTGGACCTCAACCGCAACTTCAGCTACAAGTGGGGGTACGACAACGAAGGTTCGTCACCGGAGCCGAACAGCGAGACCTACCGGGGCCCGGGCCCCAACTCGGAGCCGGAGACGAAGGCCCTGGACCAGCTCTTCAAGCGGGTCGGGTTCGAGTTCTTCGTCAACTACCACTCGGCGGCCGAGCTGCTGCTCTACGGCATCGGCTGGCAGGTGAGCACTCCCAGCCCCGACGACGAGATCTACAAGGCGATGGCCGGGGACGACGCGCACCCGGCGGTGCCCGGTTACGACCCGGACATCTCCGCCGAGCTGTACACCACCAACGGTGACACCGACAGCCACGCCACCGTCCGGTACGGCACGCTGGGCTTCACCCCGGAGATGTCGACCTGTGAGGCCGCCTCGGCGGTGGACCCGGACGACGAGTGGCGTCCGGAGGACTGCGTCAGTGGCTTCATCTTCCCCGACGACGAGACGTTGATCGCCGGCGAGGTGAGCAAGAACCTGCCGTTCGCGTTGGCCGTGGCCAAGTCGGCGGCGGACCCGGACGAGCCGGTGTCGGTGGTCGGCCGGAGCACCCCGGACTTCGTGGTGGACGCCTTCGACACCTCGTACGGGCGCACCCAGCAGGTCGCCGCCATCACCCGGCGGGCGCTGAAGAACGTGAAGATGCACTACACGGTCAACGGCGGGCGACCGAAGACCGTCGCGGTCCGCGAGTGGCGCGGCGGCGAGCGGTACGGCGGCACGCACGACGACTACTACGCGGAGCTACGCGGGACGGTCGGCGGCACGAAACCGGGAGACCGGGTGGAGGTCTGGTTCACCGGCAACAAACCCCGGTCCGGGGTGGTCGCAAGCGAACACTTCACCTACCGGGTGCACAGCGACATCGGCGGTGACGTGCTGGTCCTCGCCGCTGAGGACGTCACCGGTCTCAGCCCGGCGCAGACCGGCACCTCCGCGAAGTACGCCGACGAGATCGCGGCGTCGTTGAGCGCCGCCGGGCGCAGCAGCGACGTGTACGACTTCGACGTGATGGGCCGCAGGGCGCCGCACCCGCTCGGGGTGCTGTCGCACTACAAGGCCGTGGTGTGGGAGA
The DNA here is from genome assembly GCF_029626165.1 of Micromonospora sp. WMMD967. Taxonomy (NCBI): domain Bacteria; kingdom Bacillati; phylum Actinomycetota; class Actinomycetes; order Micromonosporales; family Micromonosporaceae; genus Micromonospora; species Micromonospora sp. WMMD967. The sequence goes on along the minus strand of NZ_JARUBK010000001.1, from coordinate 3,289,833 downwards.
CCGGCGACGACGTGATCATGCGCTCCCCCGGCCAGGTTGCCGGCACCGCTGCCAAGGCGGCGCTGGACACCGAACTGGCCGTCCGGGACTACCTGAACGAGGGTGGAAAGCTCCTGGTCAGCGGCCAGTACGCGTTGTTCGCCCAGGGCGCCAACGGTTCGTACGTCTACCACCCGGACGCGCCGCCGGAGTGCACCAACGCCGACGACCTCACCTGCCTGCCGCTGCTGAACGACTTCCAGCAGTACTGGTTGGGGGCGCACACCTACGTCAGCGACGGCGGCACCGCGCCGGAGGGAGAGCCGTTCCCGGTCGCCGGCCGCGACGGCGCGTTCACCGGCTTCGACGGGCAGCTCAACGCGGCCGGTTCGGCGGAGAACCAGGGGCACACCGCGTCGTTCCTGACCACGTCGAGCTTCCTGCCGCCGGACGAGTTCCCGCAGTTCGCCAGCTCCGCGCCGGTGGGCTGGACCCGACCCGGTGGCGCGCCGTTCGACCCGCGTACGGGTGAGTGGTACCTGCACAGCGGGCAGGCCGACGAGTCGTACAAGCGGCTCACCCGCACGGTGGACCTCAGCGCGGCGACCAGCGGAGAGCTGCGCTTCTTCACCTCGTACGAGATCGAGCAGAACTGGGACTTCCTCTTCGTCGAGGCGCACGAGGTGGGCAGCGACGACTGGACGACCCTGCCGGACGTCAACGGCAAGACCAGCACTGTCACCGGGGACAGCTGCGCCTCGGGTTGGGACGAGCTGCACCCGTTCCTCGCCCACTACCAGGGCGCTGGCTGCTCCCCCACCGGTAGCACCGGAAGCTGGAACGCGGCGACCGGGACGTCGAGCGGCTGGAAGGAGTTCGTGGTCGACCTGACCGCGTACGCCGGCAAGCAGGTCGAGGTGTCGATCACGTACGCCTCGGACTGGGCCACTCAGGGCCTCGGCGTCTTCCTGGACGACGCCCGGGTGGTGGTCGACGGGTCGACGGTGGCGGAGACCTCGTTCGAGTCCGCCGACCTGGACGGCTGGACGGTGGCCGGTCCGCCGGCCGGGTCCGGTGGCAACGCCAACGACTGGTCGCGCAGCCAGCAGGCGTTCGAGGAGGGCTCGGTGGTGGTCACCGGGGACACGGTGTACCTGGGCTTCGGGTTGGAGGGCCTCTCCCCGGCGGCCCGCGATGACCTGGTCGCCCGCTCGTTGACCCACCTCACCGGTCAACCCCGCCCCTGACGGCGGCGAGGTGCGCCGGCGGTCCACGGGCCGCCGGCGCACCTTCGGCGCAGGCCGGGTGGGCCGCCGGCGCACCTTCGGCGCAGGCCGGGTGGGCCGCCGGCGCACCTTCGGCGTACGGCGGGTGCGCCCCGCACCGATGTGATGAGCTGTACGGGTGTCGGGGCTGGGACTTGTGCTGCACCCCACCCGGGATGTCACCGAGGTGGTCGAAATCATCGGACGGTGGGCGACCCGCCACCACAAGACGCTGTTCGTGCGCGAGGAGGACCAGCACCGCGTCCCGTCCAGCGTCGAACCGGTGCCGGGGGAAGAGGTCGCCGTCCGCGCCGACGCGTTGATCAGCATCGGCGGTGACGGCACCATGCTGGGTGCGCTGCGATCCGCCATCCGCGACCCGAAGCCGGTGCTCGGCGTACACCTGGGTCGTCTGGGGTTTCTGGTCGAGATCGAACCGCCGGAGTTGCCCGACGCGCTGAGCCGGCTGCTGTCGAGGGACTTCACCGTCGAGTCGCACGCGTGCCTCGCCTGCGACGTGTGCGGTGACGACGTCGTGGCGTTCAACGACATCGCGTTGGTCCGCCAACCGGGCGCCGGTTTCGTCAGCGTCACGCTCGCCATCGACGGCCAGCAGTACGGCTACTACCGCAGCGACGCCGTGGTGGTCAGCACCCCGATCGGCTCGACGGCGTACAGCTACGCGGCCGGTGGTCCACTGATCTCCCCGGCGGCGGACTCGGTGGTCATCACGCCGGCGGCGCCGATGGCCGGCATCTCCCGGGCGGTCGTGCTCTCGCCGGACGAGAAGATCCGGTTGGAGTTGCAGCCCAACTCGTCTCCGGTCGTCGTGGAGATGGACGGGTTGGTGTTCCGGGACGCGGCCACCGAGGGAGCGGTGGACATTTCGTACCGCCGCGACGCCGGTCTGGTGGTCCGCTTCGACCCGTTGCGCTACCAGGAGCGTAACCAGTTGAAGATGACGCTGCTCGACCTGCCGTTCCTCCCCGAGCAGCTCCGCGAACTGCTGCCCGAAGAGCTACGCCGGCGCAGCCAGGAGCTCCCGCCACCCGCCGACCCCCCACCCTGCTGAAACCCGGCCCCGCCCAGGAGCTGTTGATCAAGAGGTTTGCGTCATGCCGACCGGCGTGTCGTGACGCAAACCTCTTGATCACCGTGAGCGGGGCCCGGGGGCGCACGCAGGGTGGGCCGGAGGGGGTCAGGCCTGGGTTAGGGCCTGGTCTACCAGGTTTTTTGCTTCTTCCTGGATCTTCTTCAGGTGATCGGGGCCCTGGAAGGACTCGGCGTAGATCTTGTAGACGTCCTCGGTGCCGGAGGGCCTCGCGGCGAACCAGCCGGACTCGGTGCTGACCTTCAGGCCGCCGATCGGGGCGTTGTTGCCGGGTGCGGTGGTCAGGGTCGCGGTGATCGGCTCACCGGCCAACTCGGTGGCGGTGACCTGGTCCGGGTTGAGCTTCGCGAGCACGGCCTTCTGCTCCCGGGTGGCCGGGGCGTCGATCCGCGCGTACGAGGGAGCGCCGAAGCGCTCGGCCAACTCCGCCCAGTGTTCGCTCGGGCTGCGCCCGGTGGTGGCCAGGATCTCGGAAGCGAGCAGGCAGAGCAGGATGCCGTCCTTGTCGGTGGTCCAGGTGGAACCGTCGCGGCGCAGGAACGACGCCCCGGCGCTCTCCTCGCCGCCGAATCCGACGGCCCCGTCGAGCAGGCCGGGCACGAACCACTTGAAGCCGACCGGCACCTCCAGCAGCGGTCGGCCCAGGTCGGCGGCGACCCGGTCGATCATCGACGAGGAGACCAGCGTCTTGCCCACGGCGGCGGCCGGACCCCATTCGGAACGGGTACGGAACAGGTGGCCGATCGCCACCGCCAGGTAGTGGTTGGGGTTCATCAGGCCGGCGTCGGGGGTGACGATGCCGTGCCGGTCGGCGTCGGCGTCGTTGCCGGTGGAGATCTGGAAGTCGGCGCGGGCGGCGATCAGCGACGCCATCGCGTTCGGCGAGGAGCAGTCCATCCGAATCTTGCCGTCGCCGTCCAGGGTCATGAACCGCCAGGTCGGGTCGACCGTCGGGTTGACAACTGTCAGGTCCAGCCGGTGCCGCTCGGCGATCTCACCCCAGTACGCCACGCTCGCCCCACCCAGCGGGTCAGCGCCGATGCGCACACCGGCGTCGCGGATCGCGTCGATGTCGATCGCCGCCGGCAGGTCGTCGACGTAGTGCGCGAGGAAGTCGTACTCCCCGGTGGTGTCCGCGGCCCGGGCCCGCGCGTAGGTGACCCGGCGGACCTCCTTGAGCCCGGCGGCGAGGATCGCGTTGGCCCGGTCCTGGATCCACCGGGTGACGTCGGTGTCGGCCGGACCGCCGTTGGTGGGGTTGTACTTGAAGCCGCCGTCGTCGGGCGGGTTGTGCGACGGGGTGATGACGATGCCGTCGGCGAGACCGCTGGTCCGACCCCGGTTGTGCGTGAGGATCGCGTGCGACAACGCCGGCGTGGGGGTGTAGCCGTCGCGGCTGTCCACCAGCACGGTGACCCCGTTGGCGGCGAGCACCTCCAACGCGTCCACGGCGGCCGGCGCGGAGAGCGCGTGGGTGTCCCGGGCGAGGAACAGCGGCCCATCCAGGCCCTGCTCGCGGCGGTAGTCGCAGAGCGCCTGGGTGACCGCCAGGATGTGGTCGGAGTTGAACGCGTTACGCAGGCTCGAGCCGCGGTGGCCGGAGGTGCCGAAGGAGACCTGCTGCGCCGGGTCCGCGGGATCCGGGTGCTCGGCGTAGTAGGCGGTCACCAGGCGCGGCACGTCGACCAGGTCGGCGGGCTCGGCGGGCTGGCCGGCACGGGGGTGGGTCACTGCGGGATCCTCCTCGGTGTGTGCGGGTCGGTCACGGCTCGACCTTCTGGCCCTTGCCGATCACCACGATGCCGTTGTCGGAGACGGTGTAGCGCTGCCGGTCCTTCTCCAGGTCGACGCCGATCTCGACGCCCTCCGGGACGAAGACGTTCTTGTCCAGGATGGCCCGCCGGACCACCGCGTGCCGGCCGATCTCCACACCCTCCATCAGCACCGAGCCCTCGACGTGCGCCCACGAGTGCACCCGCACCTTCGGCGACACGATGGAGTTCTCCACCAGCGAACCGGAGATCACCACGCCCGGGGAGACCATCGAGCCGACCGCGCGGCCGACCCGCTCACCCCACTGGTGGACGAACTTCGCCGGCGGCCACGGCAGCTGCTCGGTGTAGATCGGCCAGTCGAAGTTGTACATGTTGAAGACGGGGTGCACGTTGATCAGATCCATGTGCGCGTCGTAGAACGAGTCGAGCGTCCCCACGTCACGCCAGTAGCCACGGTCGCGGTCGGTGCTGCCCGGAACCTCGTTGTCGCGGAAGTCGTAGACGTTCGCCTCGCCCCGCTCGACGAGCATCGGGATGATGCTGCCGCCCATGTCGTGCTTGCTGGTCTTGTCCTCCGCGTCGCGCTCGACCGCCTCGCAGAGCGCGCGGGTGGTGAAGACGTAGTTGCCCATCGAGGCGTAGATCTCGTCCGGCGCGTCGGGCAGACCCACCGCGTCGGTCGGCTTCTCGCGGAACGCCCGGATGCGCTTGCCGTCCTCGCCGACCTCGATGACGCCGAACTGGTCGGCCATCGACAGCGGCTGGCGGATGCCGGCGACGGTCACCGCGGCGCCGGAGGCGATGTGGTCCTCCACCATCTGCCGGGGGTCCATCCGGTAGATGTGGTCGGCGCCGAAGACGATCACGTAGTCGGGCTGCTCGTCGTTGATGAGGTTGAAGCTCTGGTAGATGGCGTCGGCCGAGCCGGCGAACCACCACGGGCCGCGACGCTGCTGCGCGGGCACCGGGGTGACGTAGTTGCCGAGCAGCGTGGACATCCGCCAGGTCTTGGTGATGTGCCGGTCGAGGGAGTGGGACTTGTACTGGGTCAACACGACGATCTTGAGATAGCCGGCGTTGGCCAGGTTGGAGAGGACGAAGTCGACCATGCGGTACATCCCGCCGAACGGGACGGCCGGCTTGGCCCGGTCCGTGGTGAGTGGCATCAGGCGCTTGCCCTCCCCACCCGCCAGGACGATCGCGAGCACCTTGGCAGCCATGCCACGACGCTATCCACCCGCGTCGCACTTCACCACTCGTACGGGGACTCTTCTGCACTAGGGTGCGGGGTCATGACGGAACCCACCCCGCTGCGCGTCGATCTGCTCACCCGCGAGTACCCGCCGGAGGTCTACGGCGGAGCGGGCGTGCACGTCGAGTACCTGGCCCGGGAGTTGCGCCGCCTCACCGACGTCCGCGTGCACTGCTTCGGCCAGCCGCGCACCGAGCCGGGCGTCACCGCGTACCCCGAACCGCAGGGCCTGACCGGCGCCAACGCCGCGCTCCGGACGATGGGTGTGGACCTGGAGATGGCCGCCGGCACCGCGGGCAGCGCCGTGGTGCACAGCCACACCTGGTACGCGAACCTGGCCGGCCACACCGCGAAACTGCTGCACGGGGTGCCGCACGTGGTGACCGCGCACAGCCTGGAACCGCTGCGGCCGTGGAAGGCAGAGCAGCTCGGCGGCGGCTACGCGCTCTCGTCCTGGATCGAGCGGACCGCGATGGAGGCCGCCGACGCGGTGATCGCCGTGAGTGGGGGGATGCGGACGGACGTGTTGACCGCCTACCCGCAGATCGACCCGTCGAAGGTCCGGGTGGTCTACAACGGCATCGACACCGTGCAGTACGCCCCGGACCACGACACCGACGTGCTCGACCGCCTCGGCATCGACCCGTCCCGTCCCAGCGTGGTGTATGTGGGAAGGATCACCCGGCAGAAGGGGCTGCCGTACCTGCTGCGGGCCGCCCGGGAGCTGCCCGCGGACACGCAGCTAGTGCTGCTCGCCGGCGCGCCGGACACGGCGGAGATCGCCGCCGAGGTCGAGGAGCTGGTGGCCGAGTTGCGGGCCAACCGGTCCGGAGTGGTCTGGGTGGCCGAGATGCTGCCCAAGCCCGAGGTGATCCAGGTGCTCACCCACGCGACGGTCTTCGTCTGCCCGTCGGTCTACGAGCCGATGGGCATCGTCAACCTGGAGGCGATGGCCTGCGAGACGGCAGTGGTGGCGACCGCCACCGGCGGCATCCCCGAGGTCGTGGCCGGCGACGAGACGGGCCTGCTGGTGCCCATCGAGCAGGCCACCGACGGGTCCGGAACCCCGTTGCGGCCGGAGACGTTCGTGGCGGACCTGGCGGCGGCGATCAACACCCTGCTCGCCGACCCGACACGTACCGAGCGGTTCGGCCTGGCCGGCCGCCGGCGCGCGGTGGAGCACTTCTCCTGGGACTCCATCGCCCGCCAGACGCTGGAGGTCTACCGCTCGGTCGGCGCGACGGGCTGAGCCCCTGGGCCTAGGGCCCAGAGCTCGACGCAGGCGCGTTGATCCACTCGCCTTTCAGCAAAGCGGGGCATCGAAGGCAGATTGATACCGCAGTTTCACGAAACGCGCGTGGATCAAGGCGCGGCGCCCGCGTCGGCGGTGAGCCTGCGCCACGGGAGACAACTGTGACATCGTCGACGACGATCACTTCGACAAGCCGCGAGGAGACGAGTTGCTCATCATCGCCGGAACGCTGCACGTCGATCCCACCGACCGCGACCGGTACCTGAGTGAAGTCGCGGAGGTGACCCGTCTGGCCCGCGCCGCGCCGGGCTGCCTGGACTTCAACCAGTCCGCCGACCAGCTCGATCCCACCCGGATCAACGTGTACGAGCGGTGGGAATCCGATGATCATCTGAACCGGTTCCGCGACGGTGACGGCCCGGCCCTGGAGCTACCACCGCTGCGGGACGCGAGCGTCCGCACGTACCGGGTTGCCGGGGTCGAGGAGGCGTAGCACCGTCCTCGACCCGCCAGCTACAGACGGCGGCTCCCGGTGTCAGATCGCCGTACCGGGCGGCGACTTGAGCAACGACGTCGCCTCGGCCAGAAAGCCGCCCCGGCCGCTCCGTAACGCGCTCGCCGCCAGCCGGACCAGGTCGATGTTGACGCCGGCGGCGCCGCTGGGATCGTGCACCCTGAGTTTCACGTCGAGGGTCACCGCCGTCCCCGCCCATCCCTGTGCCTCGATGTTGAGATGCGCGATCTTTTGCGACTTCAGCTGCGACAGGTAGCCGAGCGGGGCCAACTGCACCGAGCCGTCGGCCTGCACCGAGCCGTCGGCCGCCGACAGCGCGTTGAGCTTCGACTGCTTCTTGGTATCGGGGTTCTCCACCAGGTTGCGGAAGTCCTCGGTGCCCCCGAGGTTGACCTGGTAGGAGCTGACCAGTGTGAGGCCGCGCTCCTCGATGAGCCGCAGGAGCGCGTTGTGCAGCACCGAGGTGCCGAACTGGCTGGCCAGGTCGTCGCCGAGCAACGGCAGCCCGGCTGCCTCAAACCTGTCGATCCAGCGTGAATCGCGGGCGACCGGGTCGGAGGTCGTATTGATGAAGGCGACGCCCGCCGTGTGGGCAGCCTCGGCGTACGCCTGGGCGATCTCCGGTCGGCCACTCGGTGCCGAGTAGAGCAACACCTCCGCCCCTGCCAGCGCCGCCGCCACCCGCTGCACCTCGCTCGCATCGAGGAGGCCCTTCCTGACCGGCACGCCCGCTCGGGGCAGCTCGCAGTTCAGCCGAGGGAAGTTGTTGGGCGCCAAGAAGATCGCCTCGGTCAGGTCCCGACCGATTTTCTCCTCGGAGGTGGCGAAGGCCGCCACGATGTCGACGTCCCCCACCCCGAGCCCGTCGATCACCGGTCTGCGGATCCCGACCAGGCTGCCGCTTTGGCGGTAGAGGGCGAGCCCCTGCACCAGTGCCGACGTGTTGTTGCCGACACCGACAACCGCGACCTTCACCCGTTCGATCATGGGCGGAGGCTACGTCACCTCCGGCATGCTGGGCCGCCCCGACAGGACCGCCGACAGCACCGGCCCTGATCAACTCGCGTTGCCGAAAACCGGGCCGTCTGCGGACAGCGTCAACCAGGCGGCCCGGCCAGGTCGCCGGCGAGCGCGACGCCGACGGGCCACCACACCGGCAAGGCTGCCACCGGCGCCCGAAATTGTCGTACACCTGTTCTAGTCTTTGGTGGTGATCGATGCGTTGGAGCAGGCGGAGGCCGTGGTCGCGGCCTGCTTCGAGATGCCCGCCTGGGCGACCAGCGAGCGCGATCTCGTGGCGGCGTTGGATGCGACGCATCGCCTGGAGCAGCGGCTGGCGGCAGTCAAGCTGAGCGTCGTACAGGATGGACGGTCGAGGGACCGCGACGGCGCAGGGCTCGTCCTCGACGGCGGTGTGGCTACGCGACCGGCTGCGGCTCGGGGTCGGTGCCGCCCGGCGACTGGTCGAGATGGCCGCGATGCTCGATACCGCCCCGGCCGGGATCCGGGACGCGCTGTCGGGCGGAAGGGTCGACCTGGAACAGGCACGGGTCGTCGCCGAAACGGTCGCGACCGTCCGGACCGCCGCCGGCGCGGAGGCCGCCGACAAGGCTGTCGGTGTCCTTGTCGACTGGGCGGCGCAGTTCGACGCCGCCCAGTTGCGCAAGCTCGGCACCCGCATCCTCGACCACGTCGCCCCCGAGATCGCCGACGCCGCCGCCGAGGCGGCGCTGCGGGCACAGGAAGCACGAGCAGCCCGCGACCGGCACGTCACCATCAGCGAGCAGCCCAACGGCCGGCTGCGCCTCGCCGGAATCCTCGACACCGAAGCCGCCGCCGCGCTACGCGCCGCAATCGACCCGCTCACCACCCCCAGTGGGCCCGACAACACCCGCACCCCTGGTCAACGCCGCCACGCAGCCGTGGCTGACGTGTGCCGGCTCGCCCTGCGCACCGGTGAGCTACCCGAGAACGGTGGCGACCTGGCCCAAGTTGTCCTCACCACCAGCTACGACGGGTTGGCGCGGCAGGTGGGCACGGGCACCCTGGACAGCGGCCTACAGCTCAGCGCCGAGGCCGTGCGTCGGCTCGCCTGCGACGCGCGCATCCTGCCCGCCGTGCTGGACGGCAACGGCCAGGTCCTCGACGTCGGCCGGCAACGCCGCCTCATCACCGGGTCGCTACGCCGCGCCCTCGTGCTGCGCGACCGGGGCTGCGCGTTCCCCGGCTGTGACCGCCCGCCGCGCTGGTGCGACGGCCACCACATCCGGCACTGGGCCGATGGCGGCGACACCAGCCTCGACAATGCCGTGCTGCTCTGCGGTCACCACCACCGTCACCTCCACCACGGCGACTGGGCCGTCCGGCTCGGCGGTGACGGCCACCCCGAGTTCGTGCCGCCGGCCTGGCTCGATCCCGAGCAACTCCCCCGCCGCAACACGTACCACCGACGGAGATAGCCAACGAGGCGTTGGATGTCGCCAGTGCCGACGGAGCGTCAGTCAGGCACTAGCGCTGTCGCCGCGTAGGCGATCCCGGCAAAAGTCCCGGAAGGATCGCGGCGGGCGACCTGTCACGTCCGCGACGGTCGACGTCGTCCGGTCCTCCGCGCCTGCCCCGATCTCCGTGTCCAGGCTCGCGAGGAAGTGGGCGAAGTCCGGCGGTACGCCGTTCGCGCTGTGGCGTGCGGCCAGCTCTGCCGCGTCGACCGCACGGTGCTTGACCGACCGACCACTGACCTCGCTGAGGACGGCGGCGATCTCGTCGTAGCTCAGCGCCTCTGGTCCGGTGATGACGTGGTCGATGTTGTGCGACGTCGGGTCCGTGAGAGCCCGCACCGCGACCTCGGCGATATCGGCAGGGTCGACGAAGCCGACCCTCCCCGCGCCGGTGGCGCTGACGATCTCGCCATGATCGCGAGCGCTCACGGCGTGCGGCTGCTCACTGACGAAGTTCTCCATGAACCAGGACGGCCGCAGAACCGCCCATTCCGGGAACAGCTCACCCAGCCGTGCGTGCACCAGGCCCAGTCCGTGTTCGGCGGGCCCGATGGCCGAGGAGCTGAGCAGAACCACCCGGCGGACACCGGCGCTGCGTGCCCGGTCGAGAAACGGCAGCATGATCGGTGCCGGGTCGACCTCGCCGACCGGAGGGATGGCGTAGATCGCGCGCACACCCCCCAGAGCCTCCGGGTGGGTGGCCGGGTCGTACCAGTCGAATCGGAACCCTCCCGGGGAGGGGCGTCGGCTGGCGATCCGGGTGGGGTGACCACGCTCGGCGAGTGTGGCGGCGACGATGCGGCCGGTGGTTCCGGTGCCACCGATGACCAGGATCATGAGCGCACCAGGCCGCCACCGAGCAGTTCCTGTGCGGCGATCGGATCCCAGTAGTCGCGATAGCGCAGCAGCCGCCCGTCGCGGATGGTCAGCACGGCGATGTACTGCAGCTCGTACGGCCGACCCGTGGCGACGACGTGACCGGAGGCGACGAACTCCACGACGATGACCTCTGGATCCCTGGTCTCGTGCACGGTGCGATCACGGATCTCGCGTACGTCGAGCAGGGCTGGATAGTCGATCAGGTAGTCGTGAAGCTCGGTGCGCCCAACTACTCGGCGCGGCTGGCCCGGCGGCGCGAACGGGAGCTCGAGCACCGCGTCCTCGGCGAACAGCGCGATGAAACCAGCCATGTCCTTGGCGAGCAGCAGCTCCATGCCACGGTGGAACACCCCGGCGGGATCGTTCGACATGATCGTCCTTTCGTCGTCCGGGACGGTCGCGATAGCATTCGGACCGCCGGTCCGTTTCAACTATACGGACCGCCAGTCCGTTTGGCGAGAGGGGGCCTGGTGCGGGCCGATGCGCTACGCAACAGGGAGTCGGTGCTGGCCGCCGCCGGACGTCTGTTCGACGCCGCAGCCGACCCCGATCAGGTGTCGATGGACAACATCGCCACCGCGGCCGGCGTCGGCAAGGGCACCTTGTTCCGGCGCTTCGGCGACCGCATCGGGCTCATCCGCGCCCTCTACGAGCAACGGGGGCTGCGCTTGCGGGAGTCGCTTGCCGTGTCACCCGACCGGCCGCCAGCGGAGCAGGCCGTCGAACTACTGCGGGCCATGCTGCGCTTCAAGCTCGACAACCGGGTGCTCACGCTGGCGCTGGAGAGCGCCGGGGGCGGCAGTCCGTACCGCAATGAGGCGTACGACCACTGGCACGCCCTGCTCGCCGGCCTCGTGGCCGAAGCACGCGGCCCGCAGGCGGCGGATTACCTGGCCCACGCCCTGCTCGCCGCCGTCCGCAGCGACCTGGTCGAGCTCCTGCGCGACTGGCCCGAAGCCAGGTGGCACGCGGGACTGGACGCACTTGTCGGCTCCGTACTCGGCGACGACGGTGAGACTGTGTGACGGCGGTCAGGCGACGCCGAGGGTGGTGGTGGGCTGAATGATGCCGGCTGGCGCGCCTGACGCCGCCCGACTGAAGCCGATCGGGCCCCTCGTCCGACCTTGATCCACTCGGATTTCAGGAAACCGCCGCAATAGGCTCGCGTCCATGCCGCGCTTTCAATGAACACATGTCGATCTTGACCGCAGCCGGGCAGTGGCCCGGCGGCGATCATTCGCCTGGCGTGATCAGCGTCAGGCTCGGGAAGTACGTGCGGTATCGCGACCCGTCACGGGTCAGCAGGCTGTATCGGCACACGGCCGCGTGCGCGCCGATGTAGAAGTCGGCTACCGGTGAGCGTTTCGTGCCGCCCAGCTTGCGGTACCGCGCATAAGCCTTGCCGGCGAGGAAGCCCGCGAGGTATGGAAGCTCCTCGCGAAGGAAGTCCCCAGCCGGCAATGCCTCGTCCAATTCCTCGATGCGGGAGAAACGGACCGACACCTCGGCGTACACGATGGGGTTGATCACCAGGTTGCCTGCGTCACGGGCTTCGGCGAGGGCGGCCCCGGACCACTCCGCCCACTTGGGGTCATCGGTCAGGATGTCCAGCAGCACATTGGTGTCGACCAGGGTCGTCGTCGCGTCGGATGGACGCGACGGCACTGCGCGGAGCCGGTCACTCGCCACGCAGCAACTCCATCAGCTCCTCGGTGGACATGTGCTCGGTCTCCTTGGCGCTTCCCCGACCCCGCATGTGGCGGACGAGACGCTCCCCACGGGTGTCGGCACCGTGCACGCGCACGATGCGGAGGGTCCCACCGTCCTCGACCACATCGACCTCGTCGCCCTCGTGCAGGTTGTATCGCGCCCGAAGAGCTGCCGGGATGGTCACCTGGCCCTTGCTGTTCAACCGCATGCTCTGGACCTCCGTCACGTAATACCAACGATACGTGACACGTTTCGGTGCGGGACCTCCGTGCCGGCCCGCCACCATCCGCGAACGCGGCCGTGATCCGCCCGTTCCCCGTGAAGATCCGCACAACGTCACCGAAACTGCTGCCTCAAAGCTCGCTGAGGCAGCAGTTTCACCGAAAGTGCGCGGATCTTGGCGCGCATCCCCAGAGGGCGGGGCGGACCGGCGGGCTTGGCCGCGCGCGAACGGATCTCGCGCAGTAGGTTGGCGGGGTGACTGGACGGTTCCCGATCGAAGACGTCTCCCCCGTCGTCTCGTGCGGGCGGTACCCGGCCAAGGCGGTGGTCGACGAGCCGGTTCCGGTGTCGGCACGCGCCTACCGGGAGGGGCACGACGCGCTGGGCTGCAACGTGGTGTGGGCCGGCCCCGACGGCACCACCCTGCCGTTCACCCGGATGCGCCCCGGTGAACCCGGCCAGGATCGCTGGCACGCCGTCATCACACCGGACGCCGTCGGCGCGTGGACGTTCTCCGTCGAGGCGTTCCAGGACCCGTACCTCACCTGGCAGAACGCGGTGACCAAGAAGATCGCCGCCGGGCAGGGGCCGGAGGACCTGGCCAACGACCTGGCCGAGGGCGCGCGAGTGCTCGCCGCCGCCCGGGACCTCGTACCGGCCGCCGACCGGCCCCGGGTCGCCGACGCGCTCGCCGCGCTCGCCGAGACGGACCTGCCGCTGCCGCAGCGGGTCGACCCGGCGCTCGCACTGGCCGACCTGCTCTGGCAGCACCCGGTGCGGGAGTTGGTGACCGCCGGTGAGACGTACTCGATCTGGGTCGACCGCAAGCGGGCGCTCTTCTCCGCCTGGTACGAGTTCTTCCCCCGTTCCGAGGGGGCCGTGGGCGGCCGGTCCGGCACGTTCGCGACCGCCACCGACCGGCTGCCGGGGGTGGCCGCGATGGGCTTCGACGTGCTCTACCTGCCGCCGATCCACCCGATCGGCCGGGTCAACCGCAAGGGCCGCAACAACGCGCTCACCGCCGGGCCGACCGACGTGGGCTCACCGTGGGCGATCGGCGCCGCCGAGGGCGGCCACGACACCATCCACCCCGACCTGGGTACGCCGGCAGACTTTCGGGCCTTCGTCCAGGCGGCTGCGGCGCAGGGCCTCGAGGTCGCGATGGACCTGGCGTTGCAGTGCGCGCCGGACCACCCCTGGGTGACGGAGCACCCGGAGTGGTTCACCACCCGGGCCGACGGCAGCATCGCGTACGCGGAGAACCCGCCGAAGAAGTACCAGGACATCTACCCGGTCAACTTCGACAACGACCCGGAGGGCATCCGGGCCGAGGTGTTGCGGGTGGTGCTGCACTGGGTCGGCGAGGGCATCCGGATCTTCCGGGTGGACAACCCGCACACCAAGCCGTTCGACTTCTGGCACTGGCTGATTGCCGAGGTCAAGAAGGTCGACAAGGATGTGCTGTTCCTGGCCGAGGCGTTCACCCGCCCGGCGATCATGCACGGCCTCGGCAAGATCGGCTTCACGCAGTCGTACACCTATTTCACCTGGCGCACGACGGCCGCGCAGATGCGGGAGTACTGCGAGGAGCTGGTCGAGTCGGCCGACCACATGCGGCCGAACTTCTGGCCGAACACGCCGGACATCCTGCACGAGTCGTTGCAGCACGGCGGCCCGCCGATGTTCAAGATCCGGGCGGTGCTGGCCGCGCTGCTCTCCCCCTCCTGGGGAATGTACGCCGGTTTCGAGCTGTTCGAGCACGTGGCCCGCCCGGGTGCCGAGGAGTACCTGGACAACGAGAAGTACGAGCTGCGTCCCCGGGACTGGGCCGCCGCCGAGGCGCAGGGCCGCTCGCTGGCCCCGTTCCTGACCACCCTCAACCGGGTACGCCGGGACAACCCGGCGCTGCACCAGCTTCGCAACCTGCGGTTCCACGAGATCGACAACCCGGCGTTGCTGTGCTGGTCGAAGCACGACCCGGCGACCGGCAACACTGTCATCGTGGTCTGCTCGTTCGACTCACGCGAGGTGCAGTGGGGCAACACGACGCTGGACATGCCGGCGCTGGGCTTCGACTGGCACGAGCGGTTCACGGTGCACGACGAGCTGACCGGCACCAGCTACGACTGGGGTCAACGCAACGCGGTACGGCTCGACCCGTACCTGCAACCGGCGCACGTGTTGACAGTGCGCCGCCCCACCCCGCCGGCCACGCCGGAACCGGCGGGCGCCGAACCGGCGGACCTCACCGTCGCCGACGTGCCCGACGACCTCTCCGGCGGCACCGCACCGACGACCCCGGTGCCGACGACCCCGGCACGCCGGTCCGGCCCCGTTCCGACCCCTCCGCGCGGGTCCGGCCCCGTTCCGACCCCTCCGCGCCGGTCGACCGCCCGCCGGTCCGCCCCCGCACCGACCGATGCCGCACCGAAGGACGCCCGATGGACCAGCTGATCTCCGGCGCGACACACGACCCGCACGCGGTGCTCGGCGCGCACCCCGCCGACTCCTCGACGACGATCCGCACGCTGCGCCGGGGCGCCGGCGACGTGGTGCTGCTCGTCGGCGACGAGCGGTACCCGATGAAGCGGGTGCACGACGTGGGCGTCTTCGAGGCCACCGTCGACGGCACGGTGCTCGACTACCGGGTGGAGGTCGACGGCACCGCGTACGACGACCCGTACCGCTATCCGCCGACCCTCGGCGACCTGGACCTGCACCTGATCGGCGAGGGCCGGCACGAGCGGCTGTGGGACGCGCTGGGCGCCCGGGTCTTCGACGAGGGCGTCGCGTTCAGCGTGTGGGCGCCCAACGCCCGCGGAGTACGGGTGATCGGCGACTTCACCGGCTGGGCGCCCGACGACGGCTGGCCGATGCGCTCGCTCGGCTCCACCGGCGTGTGGGAACTGTTCGTGCCCAACGCCCGCGTCGGGGCCCGCTACAAGTACCGGATCCTCGGCGCCGACGGCCAGTGGCGGGACAAGGCCGACCCCCTGGCCGCGTACGCCGAGGTGCCCCCGGCCACCGCCTCGGTGGTACACCACTCGACGTACCGGTGGAACGACGCGGACTGGCTGGCCCGCCGGGCCGAACGGCAGCCTCACCAGGAACCGATGAGCGTCTACGAGGTGCACCTCGGCTCGTGGCGACCCGGGCTGAGTTACCGCGAGCTGGCCGAACAGCTCACCGAGTACGTCACCGGGCTGGGCTTCACGCACGTCGAGTTCCTGCCGGTAATGGAGCACCCGTTCGGCGGTTCCTGGGGTTACCAGGTCACCGGTTACTTCGCGCCGACGTCCCGGTTCGGCGACCCGGACGACTTCCGCTACCTCGTCGACCGGCTGCACGCCGCCGGCGTCGGCGTGATCCTCGACTGGGTGCCCGCGCACTTCCCCAAGGACGAGTGGGCCCTGGCCCGCTTCGACGGCACCCCGCTCTACGAACACCCCGACCCGCGCCGTGGCGAACACCCCGACTGGGGTACGTACGTCTTCGACTTCGGCCGCAGCGAGGTGCGCAACTTCCTGGTCGCCAACGCGCTCTACTGGTGCGACCAGTTCCACGTCGACGGGCTGCGGGTGGACGCCGTCGCCTCGATGCTCTACCTGGACTACTCCCGCAACCACGGCGAGTGGGCGCCCAACCAGTACGGCGGTCGGGAGAACCTGGAAGCCATCGCGCTCATGCAGGAGGTGAACGCGACCGTCTACAAGCACCACGCCGGTGTCGTCATGATCGCCGAGGAGTCCACGGCCTGGCCTGGTGTCACCCGCTCCACCGCCGACGGCGGGCTGGGCTTCGGGTTCAAGTGGAACATGGGCTGGATGCACGACACCCTGCTCTACACCTCGAAGGACCCGATCTACCGCCAGCACCACCACCATCAGCTCACCTTCTCCCTGGCGTACGCCTGGAGCGAGAACTACGTGCTGCCGATCAGCCACGACGAGGTCGTGCACGGCAAGGGATCTTTGGCCGGCAAGATGCCCGGCGACACCTGGCAGCGGCTGGCGAACGTCCGCGCGCTGCTGGCGTACATGTGGGCGCACCCGGGCAAGCAGTTGCTCTTCATGGGCTCCGAGCTGGCCGACGACCGGGAGTGGAGCGAGGAACGCGGCCTCGACTGGTACCTGCTCCACGACCCGGCCCGCGCCGGTGTGCAGCGGCTCGTCGGCGACCTCAACCGGGTCTACCGGGACACCCCGGCGCTCTGGGCGCAGGACACCGACCCGGCCGGGTTCCGGTGGATCGCCGGCGACGACGTCGCCAACAACACCGTGTCGTTCGTCCGGATCGCCCCGGACGGTTCGACGCTGGTCTGCGTGGCGAACTTCTCCGCCCAGCCCCTGCACGACTACCGGATCGGGTTGCCGGCCGGCGGGACGTGGACCGAGGTGCTGAACACCGACGCGCACCACTACGGCGGGTCGGGGGTGGGCAACCTGGGCGAGGTACGGGCCGAGGACGTGCCGTGGCACGGGATGGTGGCGTCGGCGGCTCTCCAGGTGCCGCCGCTGGGTGCCGTCTGGCTCCGCCAGGGCTGACCCCTGCCGCCGACACCGGCCGACGACGCACTCACCTTGATCAAGTGATGAGAAGTAGGTGCCAGGGTCGTTTCTGACCTACTTCTCATCACTTGATCAGTGCGGCACCCCGCAGGAATCCGCGTCAGACCAGGCCGGCGTCGCGCAGCAGTTGCCAGAGGCCGGCGCCGTCCGGGGCGGACAGCCACTTCTGCCCCACCGGCCCCGACGACGGGCGTCCGGCCGGGGCGGGCAGGGTGCCGGCCAGCACCGACTGCGTCGGGGAGAGGCGGCGGATCGCCACCCCGGCGACGTTCTCGGGGTGGGCGGCGGCGAACTCCCGGTAGATCTCCTGGTCGTGCTGGCCGTCGTCGCCGACGAGCAGCCAACGCACGTCGGGGAACTCCTTGGCCAGCCGGGCCAGGGTGGACCGCTTGTGTTCCATGCCGCTGCGGAACCAGCGGTCGGCGGTCGGGCCCCAGTCGGTGAGCAGCAGCGGCCCGGCCGGGTAGAGGTGTCGGGACAGGAAGCGGGTCAGGGTGGGTGCCACGTTCCATGCGCCGGTGGAGAGGTAGAAGACCGGCGCGCCCGGGTGCGCGGTGACCAGCCGCTCGTAGAGCACCGCCATGCCGGGCACGGCGGCTCGGGCGTGTTCGTCGAGCACGAACGTGTTCCAGGCGGCGAGCAGCGGCCGAGGCAGCGCGGTGACCATCACCGTGTCGTCGATGTCGGAGAGGATGCCGAACTTGACCTCCGGGTCGAGGATGCGCACCGGCGCGTCGACGGGTTCGGCGTCCGGGACGCTGAGGCGGACGGTGCCCCAACCGGGCGGCAGGTCGGCCTCGACGAGTGTGTCGACGAAGCCGCTGCGGTCGGCCTGGGTCTCGTGCCGCACCCCACCCGCCTCGATGGTCACCGTGACGTGCTTGTTGGGCAGCGTGGTGAAGCTGCGCCAACCACGGACCTTCTCCAGCCGACCCCGCTGGCGGGTGTCCGGACGCCCCAACAGCACCCGGCACATCACCCGCACCCAACCCGGAGCGCCGTAGCCGGTGTACGCCACGATGTTGACCCGCCAGCCGGTGCGCCGCAGACGACGCTGCACGAGCTGGTGAACGGCGTCCTCGATCCGCGCAGCCCGGTGCAGGGTCGGAACGGCCAGCTGGCCGGCGGGAGTGGGTGGCACGCGCCAACCCTGCCACACGCCGACAGCCACGGCCACGCGAGTGGCCTCCGACTGCGCCGATCCACCTCGGCGGCCCGGTGGAACGTGAAACACTCCGGTCGGGACGACGACGGGGGCGTTGGTCGTGTCGCAACCAGAGCAGCACCGTGGGCGATGGCGTCCACGACTCGACCGGCCGGCGCTCGTCGCGCTGCTGTTCGGGGTGGCCGGTGTGGTCTACCGACTGGTCCTGACAGTGTTCACGGTGCCGGTGTCGAACAGCGACGAGGCCACGTTCGGCCTTGCCGCGCTGCACATCGGGCAGGGCCGGGAACGCCCGGTCTTCCTCTACGGCCAGCACTACATGGGGATGGTCGAGTCGTACCTGGCGGCGCCCCTGGTGGCGGTGGCCGGGCCGAGCTGGCCGGTGCTGCGGTTGCCGATGCTCGCGCTGTACGCGCTGTTCCTCTATCTGATCCACCGGTTGACCCGCCGGATCTGCGCACCCTGGTTCGCCACCTTCGTCGTGGGGCTGCTCGTGCTCGGAGGCGAGCGGGTGGTGCGCGACCAGCTCACCGTGGTCGGCGGTCGACCCGAGGTGAAACCGGCGGTGCTGTTGATTCTGCTGATCACGGTGGGGTTGGCCGCCGGCACGATCCACCGCCGACGACTCGCCGTCGCCGCGTTCGGCCTGCTCGTCGGGCTGGCCCTCTGGTCAGACTGGCTGATCCTGCCGTACCTGGCGGTGGCCGGGCTGGCCCTGGTCTGGGCGGTGCGGCGGGAACTGCTCGGCTGGTCCGGTCTGCTGCTGGTGGCCGGGGTCGCCGTCGGCGTGGCACCGATGATCGTCGACAACCTGCGGGCCGGGCCGGGTGACGACTCGCTGTCGGTGTTCCGGGAGATCAGCACCAAGGCCGGGCCGCTGCCGCCATGGTCCGACCGGATCCGGGGCGGTCTGCTGGAGGGGGTGCCGCTGGCGCACGGGCTCTGCCCGGTGGACGGCTGCGGTCGGTGGCAGCAGTGGTTCGGGGTGCTGTATCCGGTGCTGCTGCTGGCCGGCGCGGTGTTCGCCGCGCTCGCGTACCGGCGGGCGGCCCGGCCGCGCGGGGAGCAGACCAGCCGGGCGGCCCGGCCGCGCGGGGAGCAGACCAGCCGGGCGGCCCGGCCGCGCGGGGAGCAGACCGGCCGGGCGGCTGCGGGGCCGCGCGGGGCGCGGGTCGGGCCGGTCGTGCAGCTCGCGCTGGTCGTCGGTGCCGCGTTGACTCTCCTGTCGTACGTGCGCAGCCCGCTCGCCGCGACCAGCCCGCTGGACAACGCCCGGTACCTGTCGGTGCTGCAACTGTCGCTGCCGGCGGTGCTCTGGCCGCTCTGGGTGGTGGCGGTCGCCTGTTGGCGGGGCACTGTCGGCGCGCTCGGACGGCTCGCCGGGGCGTTGTCCACCGCCGTGCTGGCCGCCCTGACCGCGACCGCGCTGCTGATCACGGTGCTCTTCGCGGCGACCGGCACCGCGGCGTCCCGGACCGAGGAGCGCCAGGCCCGGGAGTTGGCCGCCGCGCTGCGGGCCAACGGCCCCCACCAGGTGTACGGGGACTACTGGACCTGCAACCGGTTGATCTTCAACACGAACGAGACGGTGGTCTGCGGGGTGCTCGACGGCGACCTGTCCCCCGGGCAGAACCGCTACCTGCCGTATTGGCGGCAGGTCGGGCGGGCCGAACGGCCGGGTTACGTGACGGAGGTCGACTCGCCGATGGACCGGAGGCTGCGCCGGCTGCTGGCCGACCGGGCCGATGCCGCACCGGTACGCGAGGTCGGTGGGTATCGCGTGTACCACCCCGACACCCCGGTGCGCCCCTGGCGGTAGTGGCGGGTCGTACGCTGGCCGGGCCGCCGCCGTTGCACCGCCCGAGGAGACCCATGCTCATCCTGCTGCCGCCCTCCGAGGGGAAGGCCGACGCCGGCACCGGACGGCGCTGGTCCCCGGACCGGGTGTCGCTGCCCGAGCTGAACCCGGCCCGGGAGCGGGTGCTCGACGCGCTGGTGGCGCTCTGCGCCGGGCCGGACGTGGGGGCCGCGCGGGCGGCGCTCGGGCTCAGCGAGGGTCAGCTCGGCGAGCTGCGCCGCAACGCCCGACTGCGGGAGGCAGCCACCGCGCCCGCCGAGCGGCTCTACACCGGGGTGCTCTACGAGGCGTTGGACCTGGCCTCGCTGCCGGCCACGGCGCAGCGGGCGGCCCGCCGGTCGATCATGATCAGCTCCGGGTTGTGGGGCGTGGTCCGGCTGGCCGACCGGATCCCCCCGTACCGCTGCCCGATCGGCGCTCGCCTGCCGGACGTGGGGGCGTTGTCGGCGTACTGGCGCACGGAGCTGGCGCCGGTGTTGGACGCCGCCGCCGGCAACGGCCCGGTGCTGGATCTGCGCTCCGGCGCGTACGCGGCCACCTGGACGCCGCGCGGGAAGCTGGCCGAGCGGACCGTCACCGTGCGGGTGCTGCACGAGCGGGAGGTCGACGGCGTGCCGGTCCGCTCGGTGGTCAGCCACTTCAACAAGGCGACCAAAGGGCGTCTGGTCCGGGACCTCCTCGTCGCCGGCGCTCGACCGCGCACCGCCGCCGAACTGGTCGCCGCGTTGCGGGAGTTGAAACACACGGTCGTGGAGCAGACCCCCGCGCCCGGGCGGGCACGGCAGGTGGATCTGGTGGTCACCGACCTCTGACGGGTCGGCAGCCGCAAGATTTGCTCAAGGCTGGGCCGGAGCAGTTCCGTTACGGGGGCGCAGGGGCCACGGTAGGGACACCCAGACTCCGACGAGGGAGCCTCCGTTGACCTCCGAACCCGCAGTGCTCGACCGGCCCCGCCCTCCGACGTTGCCGTCTCCGATGGACTGGCTGACCCTGGGCGACGCGTTCGAGGCCGCCTGCCTGCTGCGCTGCACGCCGCCCCCGGCCACCGCCCGGTCGAGCACGGCACTCCCGGCGTACGCGTCGGGGGTGGAGTTCAACCGGGAGGACGCGGCACAACGGATGCGGCAACTGCTCGCCCGGCTGGACATCCCGGTCACCCACGAGGTCACCGTCGGAGGTCTGCGCCGCCGCTACGAGCTGCATCGGCTGTGGGTGCCCCGGGAACACCGGGGCGCGTACACCCGGGTGGTGGACGCGGGTTGGTGGCAGGGGCGGCGTGAGCTGCTCGGCGGGCCGCTGCCCGGGGCCTCGCCGGCACGCCGGCGGTTGGCGACCCGGCTCTCGGCGGCGGCCTGGCGCTCGGCGCTGCTGGCCGCCGGGCGGCACGTCCGCCGGCACATCCTCGGCGTGCGGCTCACCGACCGGGAGTTGGCCGCGGTGCTGATCCGGAGCGCGGCGGTACTGGACGTGCCGGCCCGGCTCCGCCCCGGCACCGGCTGTTTCCTGGTCAGCGTGAACGACGGCCCGGACCGGGCGCGGATCCTGAGCAGCGCGGCCCTGGAGCCGGCGCGCGGGCCAGCGACGACGCCCGTCACGCCGCCGCCGACGAACCGAGCCGTGGCCGCGGCGACGGCAGGGCGTCCGCCCTACTGATCCCGCCCGGAGCAGCAGCGGAGGGCTTGCGCCCACGGGCCCGACGGCGCACAGTGCACCGCGTGAGTCGTACCTTGTCCAGCCGGCCCGGCCGCCACCGCGCGGGACCGGCCGCCCTGTTGACGGTGCTGCTGGTCGCGAACCTGGCCGTCTCCAGCTGCCGGGACGCCCCGACCGCGCCGACGACGATCCGGATCGCCACCGGCAGCCCCACCGCCGTCTACTACGCGTTCGGGCAGTCGCTGGCGGCCATCCTCAACCGGGACCTGCCCGACGTGCGGGCCAGCGTGGTGATCACCGCCGCGTCGGCGGAGAACGTCCAACTGGTCGGTTCAGGTGCGGCCGAGCTGGGCTTCACCCAGGCCGACGTGCTGCCCACCACCACGGCGGAGAACCCGACGGTCGAGGCCATCGCCCGGGTGTACGACGACCAGTTGCACCTGGTCACCACGGGTGGCGGCCCGGTCCGCACGGTCGCCGACCTGCGGGGCCGCCGCGTCTCCGTCGGCGCACCCGGCTCGGGCACCGAGATCACCGCGACCCGGCTGCTGGAGGTGGCCCGCCTCGGCGGCGACGAGATCCGTCGGGAACGACTCGGTCTGGACGACTCGGTGGCGGCGTTGCGGTCCGGGCGGATCGACGCGTTCTTCTTCTCCGGCGGGTTGCCGGTGCGGGGCATCGAGGAGTTGGCCTGGCGCAGCGCCACCCGGATCGTGGACCTCAGCGAGTGGACCGAGCCGCTGCGCGACCGCTACGGCCAGGTCTACGTCTCCCGGGACATCCCCCGCTCGGTGTACGGGGTGGACGCGGTGACCACCGTCGCCGACCCGAACTACCTCATCGTCCGGGCCGACCTGCCGGAGCAGTTGGTCCGGGAGGTGACGAAGTTGTTGATGGAGCGCCGTGCCGAACTGGCCGCCGCGCATCCGGCGGCGGGACGGATGAGCCCCCGCTCGGCGATCGTCACCGCGCCCCTGCCGCTGCACCCCGGGGCCGCCGACTGGTACCGGGCGGCCAAGCCCTGACGAGCCGCCGTCAGCGCGCCGGGGCGGGCCGCAGGTCGGCGGCCGGTTCCTCGTCCACGGGCTCCGCCGCCGGGTCGGGCTCCGCCGCCGGGAACCACAGGGCGGCGACCAGCCCGCGTGACTCCCCCGGGCGCATGGTGAGCCGCCCGTCGGAGGCGTCCACCAGCACGGCGGCGATGGTGAGGCCCAGCCCCGCGCCGTCCACGTTCTGCGCGTCCGGCGCTCGCCAGAACCGCTCGGTCGCCTGGCGGAGCTGACTCTCGGTCATGCCCGGGCCGGAGTCCCGCACCTCCAGGGACACCCCGTCGTCGCGGCGGTCGACGGTCACCGTCACCGCCCCGCCGGCCCCGCTGAACTTCACCGCGTTGTCGATCAACGCGTCCAGCGCCTGGTCGACGGCGGTCGGCACGGTCTGCGCGTACACCGGGGCGTCGCTCGTGGCCAACCGCAGCGCTACCGAACGGTGCCGGGCCAGCGGCGCCCACGCGGACACCCGGGACGCGGCCACCGCGGCGGCGTCCACCGTGACCCGCTCGTTCTCCTCCCGTTCGGCCCGGGCGAGGGTGAGCAGCGCGTCGAGCACCAACGCCAGCCGGTCGGTCTCCTCAAGGGCCAGCTGGTGCTCGGACCGGCCGTCCGGGTCGGTGAGGCTGGGGCCCAACTCCTCCACCCGCAGCCGCAGCGCGGTGAGCGGGTTGCGCAGTTGGTGGCTGGCGTGCGCGACGAAGGCGCGCTGACGGTCCATCACGTCGGACACCACGTCGGCCATGTGGTTGAAACTGGTCGCGAGGCGGCGTAGCTCCGGAGGGCCCAGGCGGTGCTGCACCCGGGCGCCCCGGTCGCCCCTGGCGATCTCGTGGGTGACGGCGTCCAGTTCGGTGACCGGGCGCAGCACCCAACCGGCCAGCCCGAACGCGGTGAGCACGCAGGCCAGCACGGCGAGCAGACCGGCCAGGGCGAGCAGCAGCCACCACACGGCGACAGCTCGGCGGATCGGGCCGGACGGCGACGCGATCACCACCGCGCCGAGCACCTCACCGCCGTCGTTGATCGGCGCGGCCACCACCACCGGGTCGGTCGTCCAGGGCCAGACCGACTCGGGCGCGCTGGTCTGCTGCCCGGACAGCGCGATGTCCAGGACCATCGCCGTCCCCGGGCTGGGCTGCCACCTCGGCGACGAGACCGGGGTGCTGCGGTCCCGGTCGACGACCGCCACACCGATCGCGTACAGGTTGTCGTAGCTGTTCAGCTCCGACTCGATCGGGCCCGGCCCACCGTCGCGCAAGGCCGGGCCGGCCAGCGACGCGAACCGGGTGGCGTCGGCGAGCCGGTCGGCACGCACCCGTTCGGTCTCCCGGCTGGCCATGGTGGCGGCCAGCGGTGTCTCCAACGCGATGAGGACGAGGACCATCAGCAGCAGGTAGCTGATCACCAGTCGGCGGCGCACGTCAGCCCCTCACGCGTCCCGCAGCCGGTAGCCGACGCCGCGGACGGTCTCCACCAGGCGGGCGTCACCGAGCTTGCCGCGCAGCGACCCGACGTGCACCTCGACAGTGTGCCGATCGGCCCAGGTGGTGCCCCACGCGTCGAGCAGGATGCGATCGCGCGGCACCGCCACCCCGGGCTGGCGGGCCAGCGAGAGCAGGACGTCGAACTCCTTGCGGGTCAGGGTGACGGCGCGGCCGTCCACGGTCACCGTCCGGGCGGCCACGTCGATGCGTACCGACCCGGCCTCGATGAGGTGTCGCTCCGGAGCGGCGTTGGCGGCCCGGCGCAGCACCGCCTCGATCCGGGCCTGCAACTCGACCATCGAGAACGGCTTGACGACGTAGTCGTCCGCGCCGAGGCGCAGACCGAGCACCCGGTCCCGTTCCTCACCCCGCGCGGTCACCGCGATGATGCCGAGCTGGCTGCTGCGGCGGCGCAGCTCCCGGCACAGGTCCGTGCCGTCGCCGTCGGGCAGGGTCAGATCGAGCAACACCAGGTCACACGGGGCCGCGGAGAGCGCGGCCGCGACGGTGGCCGCGTGCTCCACCTCGTATCCACGGCGGGTCAGGGCGGAGGAGAGCGCACCGGCGACCCGGCGGTCGTCCTCCACCAGCAGGATCCGCACCCGTGCCTCCGTCCGTCGCAACCGTTCTGCGAATGGTGGCAGAACGGGGCGCGAAGCGGGAGGCCGCCTACCCGCTACAGGCCGAAGACGTCGTCGGCGGTGGCGTCCCGGACGCCGTCGGTGAAGCCACGGAAGCCCGGGTCCTCGTGGCTGGCCGGCACGCTCGTCACGGTGACGCCGCTGGCCTGGGTGACCGCGTCGACCAGGGGCGGATAGTCGATCTCGGCATCCTCGAAGGCGTCGTCGTCCGCCTCGGCCAGGTTGATCACGTGCTGGACGTCGTCGGACGGAGTGTCCGGGTCCTCGGCCCACTCGCCGCCGGCCCGGTAGCACTCGTCGTACAGCGCGCGCTGGCTGTCGGTCCAGTCGTCGTCGTAGCTCTGCATCGCCCATCCCCTCCGCGGCCTTGACCTGAGCATGCCCGGCCGGGGGCGACGGGCGCGGCGGTACCGGGGAAACCGGCTCGGCGCGCCCACGGCAACGCCGTAGGCTACCGAGATGATCTACAAACTGCTGTCCAGCACCGAGTGGGACGACGCCCTCGCCGCCGGCGCCTTCACCGGCTCCGCCCTGGACCGGCAGGACGGTTTCATCCACCTCTCCGGCGGTGACCAGGTCGTCGAGACGGCACGGCGACACTTCGCCGGCATGACCGGGCTGACGCTGCTGAGCGTGGCGGAGGACCGGCTGGGCGACGCGTTGCGGTGGGAGCCGTCGCGCGGGGGGCAACTCTTCCCGCACGTGTACGGTCCACTGCCGGTCGCCGCGGTGGTGGCGGCGCAGGCGTTGCCCGCGGACACCCCGGTCGCCGAGGCGGTCGCCGCCCTCCTGGGCTGACACGGTCGCGCCCGACCCGACAGGTATCGGGCCGGGCGCGCGACGCCGTCCGTGCGGACTCAGCGGCAGAGCCGGCTGATCTCCTCCTGGAACCGGTCCATCGGGTTCGCCTCGGCGGGGCCGAGCAGGTAGGTCTTCAGCTCCCGGCGAGCCTCGGTCATCGGGTCGTCACCGGCCCGCGTCACCGACACGATCTTCTCCAGCTCGCCGCAGTCCTTCGAGAGCAGGTACGCGGCCCGGGCCGTCGGGTAGTCCCGGCGGAAATCGTCCTCGGACAGACCCGCCGGATTGGCCACCACGTACGGGCGCTGGCTCTGCACGAAGTCGGAGACCACGCTGGACACGTCGCTGATCAGCAGGTCGGTCTGGTTGAAGCAGTCGAACAACGCCGGCGTACGACCGGTCACCACCAGGTGCGCGGTGCCGTCCAAGGAGGACGCGTCCGCGTCGCCGCCGGCGGCGCGGATGGCCGCGACGATCCGCTCGTGTGCGGCCCTGGCCTTGTTGGACCGCGACCCGGTGAGCGGGTGCGGCTTGTAGACCAGTCGCAGCCGAGGGTTCGTGGCCAGCAGCCCCTTGACGATCCGCTCACCCATCAGCACCAGCGAGGTGTGGTACGGGTCGTCGTCGAGCCAGCCCTCCCAGGTGGGGGCGTAGAGCACGGTGAACGGCCGGTCCACCGACTCGGCGCCGAAGGTGTGCACCCCGGCGAGCTGCGGCCGGCCGATCTCGACGATGTCCGAGTCGAGCACGCCCACGCCGGCCCGGGCGTACCGCTCGCGACCGGCCAGCCCGGCGACCCAGACCTCGTCGTACACCTTGCTGTAGGGGTTGACGCTGGCCTGCTTGTCGCTGTCACCGTGCCCGACGAAGACGTGCTTCGTGGTGGGCTCGCGAAGCATGTGGATGTTCGCGCCGACGTTCGCGGCGTACAGCGCCGCGCGGATGCCGCGCAGGTCGAGGTTCATGAAGTCGACACCGGCCGGTACGCAGATCACCGGCAGCCGGGTGTCGGCCAGTTCCAGGAACGCGTCGCGGCTGCGCATCAGGACCACCGCGCGCTGTTGGAGCGCCTCGGCCGGGGCGAGCCACATGTTGGCCTGGTAGACGTCCTTGGCCGGGCCTGCGAAGTAGAGCGCCACCTCGGGTCGGTAGGTGTCCATCCACCGCTGGACGGCGGGCAGCACCAGGCCCTGCCCGGTGCCCTGGCCCCGGCCTCGCAACCAGGTCAGAGCGGTGATGGCACCCACCACACCGGTTGCCACGACCGCCACCGCGGCGGCGACGAAGAACGGCGTCGGGTCGTGCCGTACGGCCGCGACGACGGCTGCCGGAACGAGCAGCAGGTTGAGCAGGGGCATCCGGTCACCGGTGACCGCCGCCACCCAGGCCGGCAGTTGGTGCGGGGAGCGCAGCTCACCCAGGTCGATGTTACGCACCATCGCGGAGAGGGGGTTACGACGCTCGATCATGACGGAGAGCGCGCCGGCGAAGACGGACACGACCCACACCGCTGCCGGCAGCGCCAGCAGCAGGGTCAGCTCCCCGCCGCTGAGTCGCACCTCGGCGGCGACGAGCAGAACGGCCGCGAGGTCCCGGGTGAGCTGCCGGTACGACCAGTGCAGGCCCACCTTTTCCAGCAGCAGGTGCGACGACGGCGACCAGCGGGCGACGGCGAACTCGCCGATGACGGCGGCGAGCCCGGCGACGGCGAAGAGACTGATCCAGCCGAACACACCACCGACGAGCATGACGAGGTAGGCCAGCACCAGCAGGGCACTGTGGGCGGCCACTCCGAGGCGTCCTGTCAACGTGCCGAACAAGAGAGTTTGCTCCCTACGAGATTTCGTTGCGGGCTGTGCCCGTGAATGGATCGACGCCACTCCCCCGTCGCGCGGCGGGCCGACCGCAGCCGCCCTGCGCGTGACTGCGACCTTAACGCGAGGGGACGCCCGAGCGTCACTCGGGTATCCGGCACCATTTCGGGCAAAGCTCCGCGCCTGGGTGCGCCCGACCCCATCCCTGGATTGGGCTGCTCGACAGGGATCCGCTCAGGCGACCCGCCGGAAGCAGATCGTCGCCCCGGGCGCCTTGCGCGCGGCGAACTCCTGGTAGCCGAGCTGCGGCGCGGTGTCGCGCGCGTACTGGTTGCCCTTGTAGACGCAGATGGTGCCCACGTCGAGGCGGTCCAGCGCGGGCGCCAGCTCGGCCGGCGCCGGGGCGCTGACACCGTCGGCGAAGCCGGCGAGCAGCAACCGGTCCTTGGCGAACTGCGAGTCGAGGTCGTACTCGACTAGGTAGAAGTCGCGGGGCAGGACGACCCGGACCTCGCTGGTGACGATCGGCGTGGTGCGCATGATCACCTTCGGGGCCAGCAGCATGCCCTCCGGGCGGTCCAACCCCTTGATCCAGAACGCGATCTTCTGACGCTGCTGCGGAAGCTTCCAGGTGGGCCGCTCGTGCACCTCGACCCAGCTCTTCGGCGACCACATCGGAGTCGCGAACAGGGCGAACGCGGCAACCAGCAGCACCGCGACCCCGCCGGCCGCCGCGCGCCGCAGCGCCGGTGTCGGCGCCGGCACGCGCACGGTGCAGAGCAGACCGATCAGCGTCGGCAGGGCGAGCAGCCACGGCACGCGCCAGAGCACCACCGAGATGCCGCTCAACGCGCTCAACAGCTCCAGCACTCCGGGTACGAACATCACACTCAGCGCCAGGGTGGAGCCGGCGATGAGCAGCGCCGGGGTGCGCCGACGGGCGAGCAGTGACCCGTACCACAGCGCCAGACCGCTGATCACCCCGACCACGCCGAACAACAGCGTCCGCCGGTAGGTGGAGGCCGCGTTGAAGAAGGCGTCGTCCGCGCCCTCCGCGGCCATCCCGCCGAGCAGCAGCCGCGAGACCACCAGCGAGCCGATGGGGTACGCGAGAGCGGCGACCGCGGCGACGACGGCGGCCTTCCACCGCCCGACCAGGAGCATGGCGAAGCCGGCGGCGCCCACCAGCATCGGCAGGATGATCGCTGCGGTGTTGGTGAGGCCGATCGCGGTGATCGAGAGCGCCACGATGAGCACCAGGCTGCGCCGCGACCGGTTGTCGAACCACTCGGTCAGGTAGAGCCACATCAGCGGGATGACCGCCGAGACGAACATGCCCTTGCCCTCATGGAGGCGAGGAAGGTGGAACGTGCCCAGCGCGGCGTCGCCGCCGGCGACGAGGTACAGGTAGGCGATGGCCACTGTGAAGGCGAGCACCGGGCGACGCGGGGCCCACCGGTGCGTCAGCCGCCAGAGGGCGAGCGCGGCGAGCACCGCCATGATCGGCAGCAGTACGTACCAGAGGGCCGAGCTGGCGTGGATGCCGACGACGTTGGCGAACGCACCGTCGAAGACCTCGATCGAGGGGATCGGCGGCTGCGAGCCCATGGCCGGCAGCACGTTCTCGGAGAACAGGAAGTCGTTGAGCGGGACCAGGTCGCGCTCGGCGATCCAGACCGACTTGCCGACGTAGTACACGTCGTCCGGCGTGTTACGGGCCATGAACAACGAGGAGATTCCGACCAGCACCGAGATGACCAGCGCGTACGTCGACTGCCCCACGGTGGGCACCGGCACGACCGGCGTGGGGACCGGACCGCTGAGCCAGGCCCGACGGACGAGCAGGATCCCGCCGACCGCGGCGAGCAGACCGGCGATCGCCGGAATCCACCACGTGAGGCGGACCCCCGTCCCGGCCACACCGGCGGAGACGGCCGCGACGGCGGCGGCGACCAGCACCCCGATCAGCAGGCGGCGGTCGACGGCGGGCCGCTCCACGGCCGGCTCGTCCTCCTCGCCGGCAGCGGTGGTGGAGGGTGCCGTGGCGGCGGCCGAACGGCGGCGGCGACGCACGAGGGCCACCACCGCGAGCAGTACGCAGGCGACCAGCCAGATCCGGAAGGTCACCGACGGGCGCAGGTCGCCCAGGAAGGCCGCGTGGTAGAGCACCGTGAAGAGTGCGAACGCCATCACCGCCCCGTCGGTGAGCAGCGCCGGGGCGTCGGCCACCAGCGCGCGTACCCGGGACGAAAGAGCGCGACGGTCGGCGGGCCGGGGTCCCTGCTCGGCCCCGGGCGTCGGATCCGAGTCGGCGGGCGCTACGGCGATGCTGTCGACGGTGGCCACGGGCGTCCTTAGTCGTCGGGCGGATCAGGGTTTCGGCGTGGTGACAGCCGGGTGTCAAGGGGGCAGCGTAGCGGAATCGGACAGGCAGACCGGTGCTGCGGGCGACCGAGTGTCGGACGCCTGGTCAACCCGGGATCGGGGCCGGCCGGGGTCGGGGCAGGACGCTGTCGGCGCCGAGCCCGGCGGCAACTGATTCGACCAGGTTGTCGAGGTAGCTGTCGGTGAGCGGCAGGCGGGCGATGGCGAGCCGCCAGTAGAGCGGGCCGACGATCAGGTCGACCGCCGCGTCCGGGTCGGTGTCGGCGGGCAACTCGCCGCGCTGCACCGCGCGGGTGACCAGGCGACCGCCGATCTCCTGTTGACGCGCGTGCAGCACCCGACGCAGGGTCTCGTCGATGCTCGGGTTGCGGGCGGCCTCGGCCAGCAGGTCCGGGATGATCTGCGACGCCAGCGGGTGCCGCAGCGCGTGCGCCACCGCCTGGAACAGCAGGGCGAGGTCGCCGCGCAGGGTGCCGGTGTCCAGCGCCGGCAGTTTGCCGTGTGCCGCCGCGGCGACGATCTCCAACACCAGATCGAGCTTCGAGCTCCACCGCCGGTAGATCGCCGTCTTGCTGACGCCGGCCCTCCGGGCCACCGCCTCGATGGAGAGCCGGCCGTAGCCGACGGCGGCGAGCTCCTGCATCAGCGCACGCCGGATCGCCGCGGTGATCTCGTCGCGCAGCACCGCCGCTCCGGCCGGGGCCCGCCTCTTCTCGGTCGTCATCCAGGGCTCTTATCGCAGGTCACGGGGACCAGCGTAACGCAACGACGATACGGTTGCGTCCCGACGTGTTTCGGACTACTGTCCACGCAGCGACGAGGCGGCGCCCCGCGCACATCTCCCACTAGGATCCCATCGTCGCGAGCCACCCCGTCTGCACAGAGATCGGAGCGCCATTTCCATGGCCACCACCGCGCTGGTCGACCCCGACACGGGCCTGACCCAGGCGCAGCTGGCCGCTCGACACGGGCTACGGGTCGCCGGTGAGCGCCCCAGCGTCGTCGAGTACAGCCGCCGACTATGGGCGTACCGCCACTTCATCGCCGCGTACGCCAACGCCAAGCTGGTCGCCTCGTACAGCAACGCCAAGCTGGGTCAGCTCTGGCAGGTGCTCACCCCGCTCACCAACGCGGCGGTCTACTACCTGATCTTCGGGGTGGTGCTGGCACAGAACGACATGCCGAACTACATCGCCTACCTGACCACCGGGCTGTTCATCTTCAACTTCACCCAGAGCGCGGTCCTGACCGGCACCCAGGCGATCAGCAGCAACCTGGGGCTGATCCGGGCGCTGCACTTCCCCCGGGCGAGTCTGCCGCTGTCCACCACGCTGACGCAGTTCCAGCAACTGCTGGCCTCGATGGTGGTGTTGATCGGCATCGTGCTGGCCACCGGCGAGCCGATCACGCTGGAGTGGTTGCTGCTGATACCGGCCCTGTTCCTGCAGGCGATCTTCAACGCCGGCGTGGTGCTGCTGGTGGCCCGGATGGGTTCCAAGGCGAGCGACCTCAAGCAGGTCATGCCGTTCGTCCTGCGCACCTGGATGTACGGCTCCGGCGTCCTCTACAGCGTCAGCCTGTTCGAGCGGCTGCCGGCCTGGGCGACGACGCTGGTGCAGTACAACCCGCTGCTGGTCTACATCGAGCTGGCGCGGTACACGCTGCTCGAGGAGGCGCCGCTGCTCAACGAGTCGCTGACCCAGCTGTGGCTGGTCGGGGCCGGGTGGGCCCTGGTCGCCGGGATCGGCGGTTTCATCTACTTCTGGCGCGGCGAACAGGAGTACGGCCGTGGCTGAGCACACGCCCATCGAGGCGACCGCGACGATGACGCCGACGCAGGAGCGCATCCCGACCGTCGTCGTCGACGACGCGCACATCATCTACCGGGTGCACCAGGGCGCCGGCGGCGGCACCACACCGGTCGCCGCGCTGCGTCGACTGGTCAAGCGCACCTCCGCGCCGAACATCCGGGAGGTGCACGCGGTCAAGGGCATCTCCTTCACCGCGTACCGGGGTGAGGCGATCGGGCTGATCGGCACCAACGGCTCCGGCAAGTCCACCATCCTGCGGGCCATCGCCGGGCTGCTGCCGGTCAACCGGGGCGCGATCTACACCCAGGGGCAGCCGTCGCTGCTGGGCGTGAACGCCGCCCTGCTCAACGACCTCTCCGGCGAGCGGAACGTCACCCTCGGCTGCCTGGCCATGGGCATGCATCCCGACGACGTCGCCCGGCAGGCCGCGGGCATCATCGAGTTCTCCGGCATCAACGAGCGGGGTGACTTCGCCAGCCTGCCGATGCGGACGTACTCCTCCGGCATGGCGGCCCGGCTACGGTTCTCCATCGCCGCCGCCAAGAAGCACGACGTGCTGCTCATCGACGAGGCGCTCGCCACCGGCGACAAGGGTTTCCGCAAGCGCAGCGAACAGCGGGTGCGGGAGTTGCGCGAGGGCGCGGGCACGGTGTTCCTGGTCAGCCACCAGCTCTCCTCCGTACGGGACACCTGCGAGCGGACGATCTGGCTGGAATCGGGCGTCCTGCGGATGGACGGTCCCACCGACGAGGTCGTCCGGGCCTACGAGGCGTACGCCAACAGCAAGTAGCGCCTCGGCATCGACACGACGCCACGGACCGCGTCGCCCGCGTTGGGGCGGCGCGGTCCGCGCGTTAAGGTTCATCCCGTCGCCGCTCGGGCGGAACTTTCCGTTAACGCATCCCTGAGAGTGAGGATCCGGCAATGACGCAGGACCAGACCACTGGCCCGGACGCCGCAGCGGAGACCCCGACGCCATGGCGGCCCTCGCGGACGGTGGCCGTGGTTCTGGCCGGCGGCACCGGGACCCGGCTGGGCCTCGGCATCCCGAAGCAGCTGCTGAAGATCGCCGGCAAGCCGATCATCGAGCACACCCTGGCGGTCTTCGAGGCGGCGCCCGAGATCGACGAGATCATCGTGCTGATGGCGTCCGGTCACGTCGACGACGCCCAGCAGATCGTCGACAAGGCCGGCCTGCGCAAGGTCACCAAGGTGATCGAGGGTGGCGACACCCGCAACGCCACCACCCGGATCGCCCTGGACGCGGTCGGCCCGGAGGACTGCAACATCCTCTTCCACGACGCGGTACGCCCGCTGCTCAGCGGCCGGATCGTGCGGGAGTGCGTCAACGCCCTCTGGACCTACGACGCCGTGGACGTGGCCATCCCCTCCGCGGACACGATCATCCAGGTGGACGACAACGACTGCATCACCGACATCCCGGTGCGGTCCCGGCTGCGCCGGGGGCAGACCCCACAGGCGTTCCGCTCCCCCACCATCCGTGAGGCGTACCGGATCGCCGAGGGCGACCCGAACTTCGCCGCCACCGACGACTGCGGTGTGGTGCTGCGCTACCTGCCCGGCACCCCGATCAAGGTGATCGACGGTTCGGACGAGAACATCAAGGTCACCCACCCGGTCGACGTGCACCTGGCCGACAAGCTCTTCCAGCTCGCCGCGGCGCAGGCGCCCCGGCTGACCGACCACCGCAGCTACAGCGAGGAGCTGACCGGCCGCACCATCGTGGTGTTCGGCGGCAGCTACGGCATCGGCCACGAGTTGACCGAGCTGGCCCGTCGCTTCGGCGCCCAGGTCTTCCCGTTCAGCCGTTCCAGCACCGGCACCCACGTGGAGCGGGCCGAGGACGTCGAGGCCGCGCTGACGACCGCGTTCGAGGCCACCGGTCGGATCGACCACGTGGTGGTCACCGCCGGGATCCTGGAGCGGGGCGAACTCGCCGAGATGGACGAGGAGACCATGGACCGGGTGCTCCAGGTCAACTTCGTCGGCCCGGTGACGATCGCCCGCCAGGCGCTGCCCTACCTGCAGCAGACCAAGGGTCAGTTGCTGCTGTACACCTCCAGCTCCTACACCCGGGGCCGGGCCCGCTACGCGCTCTACTCGGCTACCAAGGCCGCCCTGGTCAACCTCACCCAGGCGCTCGCCGACGAGTGGGCCGACGTCGGCGTACGCGTCAACTGCATCAACCCGGAGCGGACCGCCACCCCGATGCGGACACGGGCCTTCGGCGAGGAGCCGGAGCACACGCTGCTCGCCGCGGAGGCCGTCGCCCAGTCGTCCCTGGACGTGCTGATCTCCGACCTGACCGGCCAGGTGATCGACGTGCGCCGGGCGCCCGGTGACGGGGTGACGCCGAGCGTGCCGACGCAGGGTGGGCCGGGTCAGGTCGAGACGTCGGCCGACGTGGCGTCGGTCAACTGACGCCCGCGGCTGCGGAACCACGAACGGAGCGACATGCGCGGCGACCTGGTCCGTAAGCTGGCTGCCCGCTGCCTGAGCACCGGGTTGGCCGTCCTGGCCTTCGTCGTGCTGGCGCTCACCGACGCCACCGGTTGGGGCCTGACGTTGCCTGTCGCGGCCGTGGTCGCGTCGGCCGTGGAGCAGCGGGTCCGGCCCGGCGCCGACCTCGTCGCCGAGACGACGCTGATCGCCGCCGCGGTCCTGGTGGGTTACTGGCGTCGGCTGGACGACGGTGTCGACCTGGCGTTGGTCGCCACCGCACTGGTCCTGCTGGGGCTGGTGCTGCTGGTGGGGCCTCTGCGAACCGCCGGCAACCTGGAGATGCGGACGGCGAACCTACCGGTGCGCACCTGGACGCCGGTGGTCGCCGACCAGCTCGGCACCGCGCTGCTCGGGCTGCTCGCCGTGGTGGCCCTCGCCGCCGCGCTGGCCCTGCCGGCCGTGGTGCCACTGGCCGCCAGCCTGCTGGTCGGTGCGGGCGTCGGGGCTGTCGCACTGGACCTGGCCCGGCGGCGGTTCCGGCCGGGCGCCGGCGGTGGCGCGGTGGGCCGTGCGCTGCGTCGGCACCAGCCGGAGTTCGTGCTCTACTTCTCCGCCCCGCCCGGCTCCGAGTACCAGGTCACCATGTGGTTGCCGTACCTGGAACGGATCGGCCGCCCGTTCCTGGTCATGCTGCGCGAGCCGGAGTTCCTGGCACCGATCGCCGCGGCCACCGACGCTCCGGTGGTCTACTGCCCGACCCTGCGGACCATGGACGAGGCACTGGTGCCGAGCCTGCGGGCCGCGTTCTACGTCAACCACGGGGCGAAGAACAGCCACTGCATCCGCTTCACCCAGCTCACCCACGTGCAGTTGCACCACGGCGACAGCGACAAGGCACCGAGCGCCAACCCGGTGTCCGGGATCTTCGACCGGATCTTCGTGGCCGGGCCGGCCGCGATCGACAGGTACGCCCGCGCGGGGGTGCAGATTCCCGCCGACAAGTTCGTGGTGGTCGGCCGCCCGCAGGTCGAGTCGATCCAGGTACGCCAGGAACCGGCGCGGGGTCTGGCCCATCCCACAGTGCTCTACACCCCCACCTGGACCGGGCACCACGCCGACGCCGACTACTGCTCGCTGCCGGTGGCCGAGCAGCTGCTGCGGCGGCTGCTGGAGCGCGGCGCGACGGTGATCCTGCGGGCCCACCCGTACACGACGCAGAACCCGGCGTCGGCGCGGCAGTTGGGCCGGCTGACCGAGCTGCTGACGGCCGATCGGGCCCGCACCGGCCGGCAGCACGTGTTCGGGTCGGCGGCCCGGGAGCTGAGCCTGACCGAGTGCGTCAACTCCTCCGACGCGTTGGTCTCCGACGTGTCCGGGGTGATCTCGGACTACCTCTACTCCGGCAAGCCGTACGCGGTCACCGACATGGGTGGCGAGGGCGACCGGTTCGTGGAGCGCTTCCCGCTGGCCGGCTCGGGGTACGTGCTGCGCCGCGACCTGTCCAACATGGACGGTGTGCTGACCGACCTGTTGGACACCGACCCGTTGGCCGAGGCGCGGTGGGCCACCCGCCGCCGCTACCTGGGCGACTTCCCCGCCGAGTCGTACGCCGACGCCTTCCTGAACGCCGCCCGCCGCGAGCTGACGTCGGCACCGGACACCGCGGCCGAGCGGTCGCCGCAGCTCTCCCCTCTCGCCTGACCCGGCCCGTCGGGCTGTGCCGGACACTGACAGCTAGCTGAGCCCGAGCCGGTACCCTGCCCTGACCTCGACCCGGACGACCCCGCGAGTGTCGGCCGGCGCAATCCATTCGGCGGTCGTGAGGCCGTCGGCCGACCCGGGGACCGAGCGCACCCAGGGGTGAAGATCCGTCGACGCGACGACGACCTTCACGATCTCCTCGGCGGTCAGCAACGTGGCCCCAAGGTGAGCGACGATCCGCAGCCGTCCGTCGGCCAGGGTCTCGGTGCTGGTGGAATCGATGTCATCGTCTTCGATTCGACAGAGGCCCCGGACCACGGCCCTGGCGTCCGCAACCGGGTTGGTGACGTCGACCACCAGCAGGACACGTACGGCGTCTCGCAAGGCCTCCTCGATCGTGCGGCTCAACTCGGCCTCGTCCGGACCGTCCTCGTCCCGCCCTCGCAGCACCATCTCCCGGGTCTCCACCGGCCGGTCGACCGGTCCCGGGTCGAACGGGTCGATCCCGGTCCGCACGTACAGCGCCTCGACCGCCGGCGCGTCGCCGAGCGGCCGGGTGGTCTCCATCGCCGCCACCATCCACGTTCCCAACGGTGACCTGCGTAGGTGCCCCGTCGGCAACCTGAACTCGGCGGCCACGGCGGCGACACCGGTCCCGAAGGGATCCTGCGGTGACACGTCGACCAGAGGCAGCACCAGGAGCAGGGCCAGACTCCAGACGCCGCCGTCGGTCGCCGACTGCCGCAGGTCGACGGACCACACGTCCGGCCGCCCGAGCAGAGCAAGGCAGCGGACCAGAGCCCTGTCGAGGTCGGGGGCGGTCAGCCGGGCGTGCACCCGGGCCACCACGTCGTCGTCGGACGCCGCAGCCGGCAGTCGTCTGACCCGTCGCCGGACAGGAACGACGGCCTCGTCGGTGGGCAGCCACTTCGGCGGGTCCCACCACTCGCCTTCGGTGTCATCGGCCGCGCAGATAGACACACAGATCGGCGTCACGCCGGCGGTCGTCCGCTCACGACCAGCGGCGAAACCCATCGGGTGACCGGCCGCCGATTCGTCCACCTCGAGATCGCCACGGCTCCACCGGAAGCGCGTCAGCAGTGGCGCGGCCAGGTGACGTACCGCTTCAGCGCCCGAAACGGACGGGACGGACGGCATCAGCGTCAGGTCGACGTCCACCCCGTCGCGGGGCCCGTCGGCTTCGGTGCGGGACGCCACCAGACCCACCGCGCCGAGCGACGCGAGCAGGGACCGGCACCGACGCGCGGCATCGTCGAGTCGAGCGTCCACGACATTCAGGCTCACGGTGACCACAAGGGACGGATCAATAGCAGGCATCCGGCCGAATGTAGGTGTCGAAGGTGCGACCGCACGACCGATATTTCCGGTCGGGACCGCTCAGCGGTACGGGTCGAGCAGCGCCAGTACGGCCGCCGGGTCCTCCACGTGCGCGTTGTGGCCGAGACCGGGCAACGTGGCGACCGGGACCCCGTACTCCTTGAGCTGTTCGTCGCTGACCATCGGGTCGTGTTCCCCGCGCGCCAGCACGACCGGCGCGTCGGTCGCCGCCAGCAGCGCGGCCAGGTCGGGCTCGCCGACGGCGAACGCGGTCGGGTCCATGGCGAGGCGCCACCGGCCGTCGACCTGACGCAGGCCGGCGTCCACCACCGGATGGTCCGGCGGGACCAGGCCGGCCAGGCCGGACACCCGAAGGTAGCGGCGCGCCGCCTCGGCGCGGGTGGCGAACCAGCTGACCGGGCGGGCGGCGAGGTCGGCGGCGCGGGCCAGCTCGTCGGGTGACCAGACGGCCTTGATGCCCAGCCCGACCACGGCGTCCACGGGCGTCCCGGCGGCGCGGGCGGCCAGCGCGAGGCCGACCACCCCACCCAGCGAGTGCCCGAGCACGACGAGCCGGTCACCGGGCGCCAGGCCGCGCGCTATCCGGTCGGCGAACCCCGCAAAGGTGTACGACGGCAGCGGTGCCGCCCAGCCGTGGCCGGCGAGATCCGGCGCCAGCCACCGCCCCGCCCAGCGCTGCTCGAGCAGCGGCGCCCACGGCAACCAGACGTCCCCGGTCGTGCCCATTCCGTGCAGGAGCAGCAGGACCCGCCCACGACCGGCTTGACCACCCGATTCATCCACCACGGCCGCAGTCTCCCACGGTTCACGGCCCGGTACGAGAGTCGACGCCTCCGCAGGACACCGACGGCACCGACGAGAACGCCGCGGGCGTCGGCCCCTCGTGGGGGACGACGCCCGCGGCGGTCAGCGTGCCTGGGTCAGGCGGAGTAGCCCCGGCTGGCGATCCAGTTGGCCAGGTCGATGGTG
Organism: Micromonospora sp. WMMD967; assembly: GCF_029626165.1. Classification (NCBI taxonomy): domain Bacteria; kingdom Bacillati; phylum Actinomycetota; class Actinomycetes; order Micromonosporales; family Micromonosporaceae; genus Micromonospora; species Micromonospora sp. WMMD967. The sequence continues at coordinate 3,251,652 of NZ_JARUBK010000001.1, read as the reverse complement.
GTGATCCAGTACGACGGGTCGGCCGCGTTGGCCGAGTCGGCGATCCGGACGGTACGGCCGTTGTCCTTGTAACCCACGACGGCGATGTAGTGACCGCCGCCGTAGGAGTGGTAACCGCCGTTGGTGTCGACGGCGTCGCCGACGACGTTCGCGACCACGCCACGGCCGTCGGTGATGGCCTTGACGACGTCGGCCTGGAGCCGGTCCATCTGGGCCGGGCTGGGGGCGCCGGCGAACATCCGGGTCCGGTACGGGGAGCCCTTCACCTCGGCGTTGAGGACCCGCGTGGTGTCCTCGGCGGAGTTGGTGCCCATCTCGGTGGTGCCCAGCTCAGCGCCGAGTTCCTCCTGGGTGCGGTCGATACCGGCGGCGCTGAGGGCGTTCCGGGTGGCCGCCGGGCCGCAGTTGTAGTACGTGTTCTGCGCCTCGTAGTCGTAGTCCAGCACCTTGGTCGCGGGCGGCTTCGGCGGCGTCGGCTTACGGGTGAGGTCGGGGTTGGCCTTGGCCTTGGCCGCCGGCGACGCGGCGGTGGTGGCCGGAGCGGCGGTGCTCGGCGCGGCGCTGGCCGACGGGGACGCCTCACGCACCTCGCCGCGGGAGGCGGCGACGTCGCTGCGCATCTCGGCGACAGTGGTCGCGGTGCGCTGGCCGGCGGGTGCGTCGTCGGCGGTGGTGAGCAGGGCGCCAGTGGTGGTGGCGATCGCGAGGGCCGCGGCCGAGGCGGCAACGATCTGGTACGGACGCTCGGTGGCGAAACGGCGGAGCTGACGCTGCAGGGTGTGCTTCACGGGGTCCTCCACGGATCGGGGGGAGAGCGGCACACCGGCGACCGGACCGGTATCCGGGCAGGCGCCAGCGCGCGGACCGTGGTCCGCGGATGGTGAACCGCTCAGGGGAACGCCCGGCGTGGCCGGGCGGTTAGGCGATGACCCGGGGGGTCAGCTCACCGTCACTGGACGAATGAGCGGGGGCACCGCTGCGCCGTGGAGGCGAGGGAACAACCGAGGGGTGGAAAGGTGCTGCACGAGGATGGAACTCCTTCCGACACCGCCTACCGGGTTAGCTGACGGATTCGGGCGGGAAGATCGCCCTACCGCGGGCTCTGGCTCGCGGATTCACCCCGGACTTACTGGTGGGTCCCCGGTTCGTTCATCACGATTGAGCGGGTCGGCGCGGCGTCGCCTCTTGCGATCGGTTACCGCACCGGACGGGACGACAGTACTGGCCCGTCCGCACCCCTGCCAAGCCAGCCCCACCTGCGTAAACCTGAAATGGAGCGGCAATTTCTGCGCGTATTGCCGATGACGTGACTCGATGGGACAAGCGGTTACGGTGACGCCTACGGGCGACAACCGGACAGGCCGCCGAGAACGCGGCCAGATTCACCGGAAGATTCGCGCCGATCGTGCCGGACGCCCGAATTCCGGTCGGCGTGACCCGGCTCACGTCACGGATCGGGCTCAACTCGCCCGCGCCGGCCGCCATCGCGCCACGACAGCGGGGCGGAACGCACCGGTCACCGTTCGCCGCGCGGGTAGCGGGTTCGGTCGCAGCCGGGCCGCCGCCGCGCAGCTCTCCGTCGCGAGTGCCCGCGCTGAGTCGGCAGCCAGTTCCGCGTCCCGCCAGGCAGCCCGCTCCCGGGATGCGGCGGCCTGGTAGTCGGCCAGCCGGGTGTCCCGGATCGTCCGGCTGAGCAGCACCTCCTGCTCGACCGGGTGCCGCCGGGGATCCCAGCCGCGCCGGTGCGCGAACACGTCGCCGAGCTGCGCCATGCTCAGGTCACCCCGCCAGTACGCCGTCATCGCGGCCCGGTGCAGGTAGCGCTCGCGGGCGGCGTACTCGGCCGGGGTGTGGGGGGTCTGCGGGGTGGGCAGCGCCCCAGCGCCCGCGAAGCGACGGGCGGCGGTGTCCGCCTCGTCGTACGCGGCCCAGGCCCGTTCCATCTCCTCCTGAGCGGTCAGCCAGTCAGCACGTCGCCGCTGCGCGGTCCGGGCCGCCCCGGTCGCGGCGACAGCCACCTCCTCGGCGTACCGGCGCGTGTCGGCGGCCTCGGCGGCGGCCACCTCACGAGCGGTGAGGGCGGCAGTGCGCGGGGCGTCCGGGGGTGTCTCCCGCTCGGGGCGGGCCACCAGCAGGGCGAGTACGCCCAGGGCCAGCAGGAACAGGGTGGACCAGATGGCGGCGGCCTGCGGCACCTCGGTCACGAACTGGTAGAAGACAGCGGTCTCCATGGTCGGCACCTCGGGAGAGAGCGATGCGATGGGAGCCCCACCGCCACCGGGCCAGGGCAGAGCACGGGCCGGCGGGGCGCGGAGCTGGTGGGTCGACAGGCGCGGCGGGGCGGGACGCTCGTCCCGGTGACTCAGCGCCCGGGTGGTGCCCGGGGTGCCCGGCTGCTCGGGCTGTGGACCAGGGGCAGCCGGTCGGACTCGGCCGCGCGCACCGGCCGCGGGCCGGTCGGTGCGGTGGTCTGGTCGCCGGGCGCAGCCGGTTGCGGGTCGACGGACCCCGCTGGGGAGGACTCCTCGACGGGCTCCCCGGTCGCCGCCTGCGCCTCGTGCACCGCCCCCTGTGCGCAGGTGGACGGGCAGGTCGCCGGGAGTGATCCGAGGCCGAACGGGGTTGGCACGGCGGCCGAGGCCGGGCCCGCGCCGAGCGCCAGGGCCGCGACGACGGCGAGGCTGGTCAGCACCCGCGTCGCCCAGCGCGCCACCCACCACAGCGGACAGGTGAACGCGACCGGAAGCACGACCTCACGCTACCGTCGTGCCGACCTCGACGCACCGACCACGGGCGTGTCGTCGCACGCCGCGCCGAACCCCACTGAGCAGGGTGGACGGTGTCAGCGCGAGTCGACGTACCGTGATGAGTCGTTGGTCTGCCCGCTTTTCCCGGCGGCGTCGGCCGGCGGGCCGTCGGCGGCGGGACCGGCCCCGCGTTGCCGCGGAACGGACGCCGGACGGGCCGGGCGGCGCGGTGCGAGTCGACGCATCATCGGCGTCTCCACGAAGCGGTGCAGCAGCCCGGCGAGGACCAGGTTCACGGCCAGGAAGCCGAGCACCACCGCCGGTCCGCGCCAGCCCGTGAACCCGGCCCCCCAGTCACCGCTCCACCGCAGCACACTCGTCATCACCAGGACGTGGACCAGGTAGAAGGCGAACGAGACCTCCCCGAGCCAGACCAGCGGCCGGGACCGCCACGGGGAGCGCTTGTCCCGCACGTCGGCGTCCGCGGCGGCGGTGATCACCAGGAGGTACGCGACGGCGAGCAGCGTGGTCCACAACTCCGCGCGGATCCACTGCGCGGCCGCCACCCAGGTGCCCACGAAAACCAGGCTGGCGACGGTGAGCCCCGGGCCGCGCCAGAGACCCCGCCGCATCAGCTCGGCCGCCACGGCGCCCAACCAGAACTCCAGCGACCGTACGGGCGGGAAGATCTGGGTGAACCACCACCGGCTCACCTCCGGCACCAACTGCTGGGCCGGCCAGAGCGCGAGGATCAGCAGCGGCAGCGCGACGATCAGCACCCAGAGCAGCTTCGGGTTGGCCCGGCGTAGCAGCGGCAGCGCCAGGGGCAGGCACAGGTAGAAGAAGAACTCGCAGGAGAGCGACCAGCTCACCGTGTTGACGCTGTAGAACCAACCCATCCGCGGGTCCCACGCCTGCAACAGCAGCAGGTTCTCCAGCGCGACCGCCGGCAGGACCGGGTCGGCGAACCACCAGGCGACCAGCAGGGCCGCACCCCACAACACCACGTGGTTCGGGTAGATCTTGGCAACCCGCCGCCGCCAGAAGGTACGCCGGGAGTCGCCAACGCGGGCCGACCAGACCAGCACGAAACCGCTGAGGATGAAGAAGAACTGCACCCCGGACAGGCCGAGCGTGAACAGCGCGTCGACCACCGCCTTGTAGTCCGGTTCGGCGATGATCCGCATGGTGCCGGCGTGGAAGCCGAAGACCAGCAACGCGGCGATCCAGCGCAGCCCGGTCAGCGAGGGCAGCCGGGCGGGCGTGCCGGCGGGCCGGGCGGTCGACACCGCAGCGGCGCTGGTCATGCCGGGATCCGGAAGATCCGCAGGGTCACCAGCACGTCCGTATCCTCCTCGGCGCGGCGTCGGACGACGCGACGGCGACGCCCGCGACGGCCCGGCAGGGCCGCACCGAGGCACCCTACCGGGTCACTCCCGGGTGAACCGGACGTGTCCCACCCGCCCACGGCGGTACGGGCACGCCACGGTCGCCGGATCGGTGGGCTGCGGGCCGGCCGCCGTTAACCTGCCGCTCGGGGGGAGTTCAGGGACTCCACCATCGGCGGTCACGTCAGGTTCCGGGTTCGGCCACCCTGACCGTCAAAGGTGGCGGGCGTGGTCAATGAGCCGACGCACGCACCGCTGCTGAGCATCGTCGTGCCCGTGTACGGCGTCGAGGCATACCTGTACCAGTGCCTGGAGTCGATCCGGGCCGACATCCCCGCGGGTGAAGCGGACGCGGTCGAGATGGTCGCCGTCGACGACGCCTCCCCGGACGGTTGCGGCGACATGCTCCGCTCCTACGCCGCCGGCCGCGACGGTGTCCGCGTCGTGCACCTGAGCAGCAACGTTGGCCTGGGCCTGGCCCGCAACGCCGGGCTCGACGTGGCCACCGGCCGGTACGTCTGGTTCGTCGACAGCGACGACTGGTTGCCGCCGGGCACGATCCCCGCGGTGCTGGACCGGCTGCGCCAGCACGAGCCCGACGTGCTGATGCTGGATCACCTGCGGGTGCACGAGGACGGCCGCCGCGAGGTCGACGCGAGCAGTCACCTGCTGCGCGGCATCCCCGGCGTGACACGCCTCGACGACCAGCCGCACCTGCTGCAGGTGCAGCACACCGCCTGGAACAAAGTGGTCCGGCGGGACTTCCTGGACCAGTTGGAGCTGCGCTTCTTCCCCGGCTGGTACGAGGACATCCCGTTCAGCCACCCCCTGCTCATCGGCGCCGAGAAGATCTCCGTGCTGGACCGGGTGTGCTACCTGTACCGGCAGGGTCGGCACGGCGCGATCACCTCCACCCGCAGCGGCCGGCACTTCGACGCGTTCGCCCAGTACGAGCGGCTGCTGGACTGGGTCGCCCGCAAGCACCCGGACGAGCGGTTGCAGGCCGAACTGTTCCAGCTGATGATCAACCACTATCTGGTGGTGGTGGGCAACGACGGGCGCCTGCACCCACACCTGCGGCGGGACTTCTTCCACCGGGCCGCCGAGCACTACCGTCGGTACCTGCCCGCCGGTGGCTATCCACTGCCGCCCGGCGTGACTGGGCTCAAGCACCGCCTCGTCGGGCGCGGCGACTGGCTGGCGTACTCGGCTCTGCGCCAGGCGCACCGGGTCGCCGGTCGCCTGCGTCGCACCGGCCCGGCGGGCGGCGTCGGCACCGGTTCCGGCTCGGTCAACGCCGACGACGACCCGGGGCGAGGCGCGGGCGCCGCGACGACAGGTGACGGCGAGGTCGCCACGACCGCCCAGCGGCACGACGCGCTGGCCGGGAGCCGCCGGCCGTGAACGCCGCCACCGCACCACACGCCGGGAGCCGGGTCGGCTCCCGGCGCCCTGGTTTTCCAGGTCGTCCACCCGCCGGGCGGACGACGACAGCACCACCGCACCACGGTGCGGGCGTACCTGAGCAGAGGTCGGAATGACGGCGACAATAAAGATCGGACCGCACGCGGTCGGTGCCGGGGAACGACCGTTCGTGGTCGCCGAGATGTCCGGCAACCACAACGGGGATCTGAACCGTGCGCTGGCCATCGTCGACGCGGTGGCGCAGAGCGGGGCGCACGCGCTGAAGCTCCAGACGTACCGGCCGGACACCATCACGATCGACGTCGACACCCCGGCGTTCCGGATCTCCAGTGGGCACGAGTTGTGGGGCGGGGAGAACCTGTACCGCCTCTACGAGCGGGCGCACACCCCGTACGAGTGGCACGCCCCGATCTTCGAGCGGGCCCGCGAGCGCGGGCTCACCGTGTTCTCGTCGCCGTTCGACGCGACTGCCGTGGAGCTGCTGGAGTCGCTGGACGCGCCCGCGTACAAGATCGCTTCTTCGGAGTTGGTCGACCTGCCGCTGATCCGACTCGTGGCGAGCACGGGCAAGCCGATGGTGATCTCCACAGGCATGGCGACGGTCGCCGAGATCGACGCCGCGGTGCGGACCGCCCGGGACGGTGGCGCGGCGGGCATCGTCCTGCTGGCCTGCACCGCTTCCTACCCGGCGCCGCCGGCCGACAGCAACCTGCGCCGCATTCCGGTGCTGGCCGGCGCGTTCGACGTGCCGGTCGGGCTGTCCGACCACACGCCCGGCATCGGGGTGGCGGTCGCCTCGGTGGCGCTCGGCGCCTGCTTCATCGAGAAGCACGTCACGCTGGACCGGGCCGACGGCGGCGTGGACTCGGACTTCTCCCTGAACCCGGCGGAGCTGACGGCCCTGGTGGCCGAGTCCGGTCGCGCGTACGCGGCCATGGGTGGCACCGCGATCGGCCCGACCCCGGCCGAGCGGGAGGGGCTGCGGTTCCGCCGCTCGCTGTTCGTGGTCGAGGACGTGCGGGCCGGCGACCCGCTGACCATCCACAATGTCAGGTCGATCCGACCGGCCGGCGGGCTGGCTCCGGTGGAGATCGACCGCGTCCTGGGTCGCACCTTCACCACCGACGTTTCGCGCGGCACCCCGCTGAGCTGGGGCCTGATCTGACCGTCGACGCGGCGGGCTGGGCTGTCGACGCGGGCTGGGCTGAGCAGCGCGCACAGCCCAGCCCCGGTGCGGCGGAGGCGAGCGCGCGCGGTCCGGTCTGGTGGGACTGGGCTGGCTGCCTGTAGAGCTGCCCCGAATATGGGGCGGGCAACACGGCTCCCACCAGCAATCACCCGGATGAAGCTGCGTCGCCCCAGGGCTACGACGAGCCGCGAAGGCCGACAACGCCCGAGACACGACAACGCACAAGGCCCGACAACGCACAAGGCCCGACAACACCCAAGGCCCGACAACACCCGAGACACGACAACACCCAAGGCCCGACAACACACAAGGCCCGACAACGCACGAGGCCCGCGCGCCTGCCCCACCTGTGGGGCAGCTCTACAGGCTGCGCCGGTACCAACGGCAGGCCGGCCGTCACACGCGGCGGCACGTCGCCACGCAGCGGTCGCGCCGGCGAATCGCCACCTAGCGGTCCAGGCGGCTCGAGCCAGCTGCGGAGGCGGGCAGGGGCACGGCACCGGGTGCGGGGGCGAAGCCTACGGTTACCACCAGGTCGGCCACCCGCAGGGTGTGCCAGACCGCCGACCCGCCGGCCGGCGTACCCAGGCCGTGGAGACGCCACCAGGCCGCGACCGGGACGTCGGCCAGCTTGCAGCAGCACTCGGTACGGGTCCACCGCGCCCAGAAGTCCTGCACCCCGAACCGGCGTCCCAGCGCGGGAGGCACTGGCGCGTCCGCTCGCTCCGCGTCGATCGCCACCCGCCACCCGGGCGTCGGCGGGCCGTACCAACCGACACAACGGCCGTCGTCGAGGTGGCTGCGCGTCACCGCGGCGGCCAGGGCGACCGGCGACCCGATGCGCAGGTGCCGCTCGGCGGCGACCAGCAACCCAGGCACCGGGCGGGGCCGGACCCGCCGGTCCAGGTCAGATGGCGGCGGCACCGTCCACCACGATGACCTGGCCGTTGATGTTCGTGTGCTCGCGCAGCAGCATCCGTACCACCGGGGTGACCTCCTCCGGCTCGGTCAGGTGACCGGTCGGCGTGCGGCGCACGATCTGGTCGAGCTGGGTCGGGCCGAGCACCGCGGACATCTCCGAGGCGAAGAAGCCGGGGGCGACGGAGTTCACCAGCATCCGGCCGCCCAGCTCCCGCGCCAGCGAGCGGGTGGCGGCGTCCATGCCGCCCTTGGTGGCCGAGTACGCGACCAGGCCCGGGAAACCGCGCTGCCCGCAGATCGAGGTGATGTTGACGATCCGCCCGCGTAGTCCCTTGGCGAGCATCCGGCGGATCACCAGCCGGGTCAGTTGCAGCGGGGCGGTCAGGTTGGTCTCGATGATCCGGGCGATGTCGCCGGTGGCGGTGTGCGCGTGCAGCGAGTCCTGCCCCATCGCGGCGTTGTTGACGACGCCGTCGATCGGGCCGAGCCGCTCCTCCGCCGCACGGACGAAGCTCTGCGCGGCGCGCAGGTCGGTGACGTCCACCGAGCCGACGTGCACCCGCTCCGGGTGCTCGGCGGCGAGCTTCTCCAGCTCCGGGGTGACGGTACGGGCGAACGCGGCCACCCGTACGCCGGCGTCGAGCAGGTCGGTGACGATGGCCAGGCCGAGCCCGCGCGAGCCGCCGGAGACGAGGACCACGGAGCTGGGTGGTACGAGCTGGGTGTCAAACATCGCTCTTCAGGGTCTCCTTGACGGGAATCTCGGTCAGTACGCGGATCCGGCGCGGCACCGCGTACTCGGGAAGCCGGTCGGCGCACCAGCGGACCAGCTCGGCCTCGGCGGTGTCCGGGTGCCCGGTGGGGGCGAGGACCACCTCGGCGACCACCATCCGGCCGAGCACCGGCGCCCGGCGGCCGGTGACGCGTGCCCAGGCCACCGCCGGATGCTCGGCCAGCACACCGCGGACCACGCCGGCGGAGACCTTGCTGCCGCCGACGTTGATCTCGTCGGAGTCCCGGCGGCCGGTGATCAGCACCCGGTCGTCGCGCACCTGCACGCGGTCTCCGGTGCGGACCGGGCCGGCGAGCCCCGCCCCGTGGAACGGGGAGGTGACCACCAACTCGTCGTCCACCACCGAGAGCGTCGGGCGGCCCGGGGTCTGCCGGTCCAGCCAGTCGACCGGGAAGCCGGCCTGCCCGTCGTGCACCACGATGGACGCCCCCACCTCGGAGGACGCGTAGATCCAGGAGATCCGGGCGGCGGGGAAGACGTCCCGGAGCTGGTCCAGGATGGCCTGGTCCACCGGCTCGCCACCGAGGGTGATCTGTCGCAACGGCACCCGGGCCAACGCGGCGGCGTCGCGGTAGAGGGTGCGACGCCAGAAGGTGGGGGTGCCGGAGGCGGCGTCGACGCCGTGCGCGGCGGCGACGGTGGGCCAGTCGTCCAGCTCGTCGGGCTCGACCACCACCAGGTGCTGGCCGGGCTGGGTCAACGACAGCGTGACGACCTGCCACCAGGCGTACGTGCCGGGGGCGTACGGGCAGAGCCACGTCCGATCGGGCTGGTCGGCCCGCACTGTGGTCAACGTGTCGAGGGTGTGCCCGACCCGCTTGGGACGCCCGGTCGAACCCGAGGTCAGCAGCCAGAGCCGGCCGGGTTCGGCGGCTCGCGGCCGGGCCGGGACACTCGGCTGCGCGCCGTCGTCGTCGAGGACGCTGACGGTGAAGCCGGCGTCGAGCAGCTCGGCACGCATCGCCGCGTCGACCCGACTCGCGGTGCTGAGCAGCAGCTCGGTGCCGTGCACGGCGTGCTGCCGGGCGGCGGCGAGCGCGTGCACCGCGGAGTGGGCGAGCACCGCGCCGGGGTCGGGGAGGACCGGCAGCGGCAGCGTGCGCCAGGTCAGCGTGGCGCCGCCGACGACGAGCCGGTTGTCGACGCCCGCCGGCTCCGGGCCCGCCGGTGGCCGGTGGCCCGCCGTCGCGACGGTCACTGGTGCTGCAGCTCGACGAGGAAGTCGAGAACGTCCCCGACGGTGGCGATGCGGCGCAGGCCGGGTGCGTCGAAGTTGAGCTCCTCCCCCGTCTCGTCCTCTACCCGCAGGGCCAGCTCGGAGAAGTCCAGCGACCGGAACCCGATCTCGCGCAACTGTGCCGCGTCGTCCGCGGGCAGTTGCTTGTCCTGGTTTTCGAGCACCTGAGCCATGAGGTCGCGAATCTGCGCGCGACTCAATTCGTTCATGCGCCGGAGTCTACAACCCAACGAATGCGTATCCGATGTGCCGGTAGGCCCGGGTAGGGTGCCGAGAACTGGCGTGAACAGATAAGAAAGCGAGACGCACGTGCTGCGCGAAGCGACAGCGGACGACGTTCACCTGATGTTGTCCTGGCGTAATCAGGAAACCAACCGTCAGGTCAGCAAAACCAGCCACGAGATCACCGCCGAGGAGCACGGCCGGTGGTGGTCGGCGGTCCGGGACGACCCGTCCCGGCGGGTTCTGGTGTACGTCCGAGACGACCGCCCCTGCGGGGTGGTCACCTTCTTCGACCTGCGGTTGGAGGGCCCTCGGACGGGAGCGTGGGGCTTCTATCTGGACGCCGAAGGGCTGGACGGGCGGGGCGAGACGCTGCCCGCCTGGCTGGGGGTCATGCGGGAGGCCGTGGAGTACGCCTTCGACGGGCTGCACCTGGACCGTCTCGACGGCGAGGTGCTCGGCCACAATACCGTCGTACGACAGATGAACCGACGTTTCCGATTCGTCGAGGGCACCCCCCGGCAGGAGTTGTCCGACGGCCGGGAAATCACCGTGATCCCGATTTCCCTGGCCCGGGCCGACCGCCGCCAACGCTGATTGCCGCACAAATTTCCAGGGCTGACGGAATTCATTAACCGGCCATGCTCCCGGTGGACATCCGCCGTTCACGAACGGTGATGTCCACCGGGTGCGGGGGGGGTCAGGCGCGCCGCCAGGCCGCCCAGTGCTGCGTCGGGTTGCCGCCGAGCCGGACGAAGCCGTACGACGTGCCGTCCCAGTCGTCGGCCTGGCCGGGCGCCCAGCGGGCGAACACCACCTGCGCCGCGGCCGGCGGCTGCCCCAGGCCGAACCAGCGAACATCGGTCCAGGTGACCTGGTGGCTGAGGTTGAACCGCAGGACGTAGTGCACGCCGGTCGAGGCCCACACCCGCTCGCCGGGGCGTACCCCGACATCGGCCACCGAGGGCGTCGGCGCGGTGCTCGCGACGGCGGGCCGCACGATGCGCTGGTCGATCACCTGCATGGTCACCAGGTTGGCCACGACGAGCACGCCGAGCATCGGCATCCGCAGCCGGGGAACCAGGACGGTGGCGACCAGCAGCAGACAGCCGGCGATGCCGACCAGCGACCCGACCACCGGTCGCATCTCCCGCCACCCACCGGTCAACGCCACCAGGTCCGGTGCGCTGAAACCGCCGTAGCGCAGGTGGTGGCCGCGGCTGGCCACGTACGCGAGCCGGACGGCGATCAGGGCGCCGCCGCCGACCAGGAGGGCCACCGCGACCGCCGCCCGACGCAGAACCACCCGGCGGCCGGCGGTGAGGAGGACCCCGAGCCCCACCAGCAGCCAGAACGGCGCCAGCATCTGCACGTAGCGACCGTAGATCGCGTCCAGCGGCTTACCGGTGATGCCGGCCAGGATCACCGACGCTCCGCCGGCGACCCCGACGGTCACCACCAGCGCCACGCCCATCGTCCAGCGGGTCGCGTCGCCGTGCCGTGGCCGCCACAGCTCCCGTACGGCGGAGGCCCAGGCCACTCCCGCCATTCCGAATGTGATCACCACGAGGTACCAGAGTTGGGTGGCGACGGCGGCACTGACCCGGACCACGCCCTGCGCGGAGGCGACCGCCTCGACCGTGCCACCGCCGGGGGTACTGCCCAGCAGGTAGACCTTGTCGCCGAGATAGCGGATGGCCGCCGCGTTGACCAGCGCCATGGCGAGCACCGGCAGCAGCGCCGCGAGCACCGCGGGCGGGCTGATCCGACGGCGGACCAACAGCAGCAGGACCAACCCGACGTGCACCGCCACGATCGCCAGGCCCCGGGAGTGCAACAGGTGGAACCCGCCGGCCAGCAGACCGACGGTGGCGGCGGCGAGTAGCCCGGGCCGTTCGATCCAGCGGTGCACGGCGAGCAGCCAGGCGACCACCAGCGGTGCCATCACCGTGTCGATCATGGCGACGCTGGCGTAGAAGGCGGTGGCCGGCAGGGTCGCGGCAGCGACAGCTGCGAGCAGCGCGTACGACCGGGGCAGCCGGAGCAGGCGGCGACCGAGCAGGTACGCCAGCGGCAGCAGCGTCGAGTTGACCATCGCGTTGATCAGCTGGACGATGCGGTAGCTGTCGGAGAAGTCCCGGTCCCCGAGGAACGCCGGCGAGATCAGCATCGGGTAGCCGACCCGACGCAGCAGGTCGTTCTCACTGCTGAAGCCGCCCGGGCCGCCGGCCAGAGCACGGGCGGTGTTGAGGTAGCTGTCCTCGTCGGTGTGCGCGATCGGCAGCACGACGTGCCGGGACAACCACATCCGCCAGGCGACGCTGAGCACCCAACCGACGACCAGCACCAGCGGCACCACCCAGCGGCGAGCGGGTGCGGTGTCCGGTGTCGCCGCCACCACCTCCGGCCGTTCGATCACGTCGCTACCGGATGCCATCAACGCCTCCAGAACTGCCAGCCGGATCGGGCCCGCACGGACTCTGCGGGCAGGTGGGCCCGCGTCGGTGACGCTCGGGATGAACCGCCCGCACCAGGCGGTGCGGATGTCGGGTGAACGCGGGAAGCGGCTGCGAAGGGGGCTGCCGAGTCTCCCGCGCGGCCACTGTAACGGCCGGAACCGGACTGGTCAGGCCGGTCGCGGGCCGGACGGAAGTGTTCGCCTGCGCGGTGCCCGGCATTCACGGGAGCAGGGGTCGTGGTTCACCGGCGAGCGCCGAGGAGTTAACCCGCCGTCGTTAGCGTCGCACCCCGGTCGGCCGGCCGAGGGCCGCTCGTTCATCCACGAACACGGGAGCACCAAATTGAGTGAGTTGAATGGATCGTCCATTCTGATCACCGGGGGAACGGGTTCCTTCGGCAGGACCTTCCTCCAGCACATCCTCACCGAGGCCGACCCCGCCCGCGTGGTGGTGTTCTCCCGCGACGAACTCAAGCAGTACGAGCTGCGTCAGCAACTGGGCGACGACCCGCGGCTGCGCTGGTTCATCGGCGACATCCGGGACCGGCACCGCCTCACCCGGGCCATGCACGGTGTCGACCACGTGGTGCACGCCGCCGCCCTGAAGCAGGTGGACACCGCGGAGTACAACCCGTCGGAATACATCGCCACCAACATCACCGGCTCGCAGCACGTGGTCGACGCCGCGATCGAGGCCGGCGTACGGAAGGTCATCGCGCTCTCCACCGACAAGGCCTCCAGCCCGATCAACCTGTACGGCGCGACGAAGCTGGTCGGCGACAAGCTGTTCGTCTCGGCCAACCACTACGCCGCCCAGCACCCCACCCGGTTCGCCGTGGTGCGCTACGGCAACGTGGTGGGCAGCCGCGGCTCGGTCGTCCCGCTGTTCCGCCGCCTCGCCGCCGAGGGCAAGAGCCTGCCGATCACCGACAAGCGGATGACCCGCTTCTGGATCACCCTGGACCAGGCCGTCCAGTTCGTCATGGACTCGTTCGACCAGATGCAGGGCGGCGAACTGTTCGTGCCGCGCATCCCGAGCATGCGCATCCTCGACCTGGTCGAGGCCGTGGCCCCGGACGCCACAACCCACGAGGTCGGCATCCGCCCGGGCGAGAAGCTGCACGAGGAGATGATCGCGCCCGACGACAGCAGGCGGACGCTGCGCGCCGACGGACGGTTCATCGTCCAGCCGACCATCGCCACCTGGGGTTACCAGCCGCCGGTCGACTGCGACCCGGTCCCGGACGGCTTCGCCTACCAGTCGGACACCAACGACGAGTGGCTCACCGTCGAGCAACTGCGCGACATGCTCGGCATCACCGCATGACGGGGATGCTCCCGTACGGCCGGCAGTCGGTCACCGAGGAGGACATCGCCGCCGTCTCCGACGTGCTGCGCGGCGACTGGCTCACCACCGGCCCGCAGGTGGACGCCTTCGAGGCCGACCTCGCCCGGTGGACCGGCGGAGTGGACGTCACCACCGTCTCCAACGGCACGGCGGCGCTGCACGTGGCGTACGCGGCCGCCGGGGTGGGACCGGGTGACGAGGTGGTCGTCTCGCCGATGACGTTCGTGGCGACGGCCAGCAGCGCCGCCGCCCTCGGCGCGACGATCGTGTTCGCCGACGTGGAGGACGAGACCTTCTGCCTCGACCCGGCAGCGGCAGCCGACGCCGTCACCTCGCGTACCCGGGTCGTCGCCGCCGTCGACTACGCCGGCCACCCCGCCGACTACGATGCGCTGCGGACGTCGATGGTGGGCTCCGACGCGTTGTTGCTCGCCGACGCGGCGCACTCGATCGGCGGCACGTACCACGGGCGACCGGTCGGCTCACTCGCCGACCTCACCACCTTCTCGTTCTTTCCCACGAAGAACCTGACCACCGCCGAGGGCGGCGCCGTCGCGGCGCTCGACCCGGCCGTGCTGAAGCGGGCCCGCCGTTTCCGCACCATCGGCCTGGTCCGCGACCGCGCCGAGTTCCGCTATCCCGACGAGGGCGGCTGGCACCAGGAGGTGCACGAGTTCGGGTTGAACTACCGCCTGCCCGACGTGCTGTGCGCCCTGGGTCGCAGTCAACTGCGCCGCCTTGGCGAGTTCAAGGCGCGCCGGGCCGCGCTGGTCGCCCGCTACGACGAGGCACTGGCCGACCTGGACGGTGTGCTACCGCCGAACCGGAAGTCGTGGGCCGACCCGGTCTGGCACCTCTACCCGATCCGCGTGCTCGACGGGCGTCGCCGCGAGGTGTACGACCGGATGCGGGCCGCCGGCATCGGCGTCCAGGTCAACTACGTCCCGGTGCACTGGCACCCGGTCTTCGCCGACCTGGGCTACCGACGCGGGTCCTGCCCGGTGGCCGAGTCGTTCTACTCGCAGCAGCTGTCGTTGCCGCTCTACCCGGGGCTCAGCGACGCCGACCAGGATCGCGTCATCGACGCGCTGACCGCGGCCCTGCGGGCCGGCTCGGTGCGTACCGCCGCCTGATGGGAACCTGATGCACCACGCCAACCACTTCTACGGTCACGCGCACGTGCTGGCCCGCTACGCCGGCCTCGGCGACCGGCACCCACCGCGGATCAACGGGTACGTGCAGCACGGCTGGAACATCGGTGACGGCCTGGCACCCGGCCACCCGTACGCCGACCGCACCCCCAGCCTGCTCTGGTCGGAGCAGACCCGCCGACGGGCCTGGTCGGTGGGTCGCCGCAACGTGGTCGTCATCGGGGCGCCGTTCGCATACCTGCTGGCCATGCGCCCGGAGGACCCGTCGGCCGAGGATCGGGAGGGCACCATCTGGTACCCGTTCCACGGCTGGGAGGGTCAGCACGTCAAGGGCGACCACCGTAAGTTGATCGCCCTCATCCAGGCCACCGAGCCGGGCCCGGTCACCGTCTGCCTCTACTGGCACGAGTACCGGATGCGCAACGTCCGCCGCCTCTACGAGCGGGCCGGGTTCCGGGTGATCTGCCACGGCTACCGGGGGCACTGGTGGAAGGACACCGACCCGGAGTTCCTCGACAAGCAACTGACCGAGCTGCGTCGGCACCGGCGGGTAGCATCCAACCGGCTGACCAGCGCGATCTTCTACGGCATCGCCGCGGGTTGCGAGCCGGCGGTCTACGGCGACCCGATGATCCTGTCCAACGAGGACCCGACCTTCGGCGGCACCGCCCGCATCCGCCGCCAGTGGCCGGAGCTGCACGGCACCGCTGTCGATCTGCCCACGGCCGTCCCCATCGCGCGCGCCGAGCTCGGCATCGACCACCGCTGCACGCCGGCCGAGCTGCGCGAGTTGCTCGGCTGGGCGAACCTCCAGGAGGAAGAGGACGACCGTGACGACTGAGACGGCACCCGCCGGCCGCATCACCCTGCCGGGCGGCGAGATGCTGGCCTGGTCCGACCTGCCGCAGCAGCGGTTGGCCGAGGGTGGCCCCCTCGCCGCCCTCGCCGCCCGGCTCGTACCTCCCGGCGCCCGGGTCCTGCTGGCCGGGCCGCACGATCCGGCCCTGCTCGACCAGTTGGGCCGTGCCGAGGTGACCTGCCTGCTACGCAGCCACCCCGACGCGGTGGCGCTGGCCCCCCGGGCCGCCCACGTGGTGGTGGGTGGTCCGGCCGGGCTGCCCGACGACGAGACGTACGACGTGGTGATCGCCGCCGCCGGCCTGGACCCGGTGGAGTCGGTGGAGGGCACCCGGCTCGGCTGGAACGGTGTGCTGGCGCGACTGGTCGCCGCCCTGCGGCCCGGTGGCGCACTGCTCCTGCGCCTGGACAACCCGCTCGGTCTACACCGGCTCGTCTCCACCACCCCCTGGTACGCCGCCCGGGACGACTCCGCCTGGGTGATCGGCGGCGTGCTGGACCGCGGCCACCCGGCCAACCGCGACCAGCTCCGCGAACGGCTCACCGAGGCGGGGCTGCGACCGACGGCGTGCTGGGCCGCGTACCCCGATGCCGGAAGCCCGACCGCCCTGCTCGACGCCGACCACCTCGACCGGGACGCCGGATCCGGCCTCTTCGACGCCGTGCTGCACGGAGCCTGTGCGGGCGGCTCCACGAGGGACACAGTGCTCCAGGACCCGGCGCGACTGGCGGTGGACGCGCTGCACGCCGGACGCGCCGCCGACCTCGCACCGGGTTGGCTGGTGCTCGCCCACCGACCCACCCACACCGGGGACCATCCGCCGGCCGCCGACGTCGACCTGCCGGTGGCGTTGATGCAGACCGGCCGTCCGGGGATCGGCGTGTCGGAAGTGCTGCACGGCCCGTCGGGTTGGCGCTGGGGGCTCGCCCCGACCACCGGCACGCGGGTGACGGCCGCCGCGCCGTTCGCCAGCCGCGAGGCCGCGTACCGGGACGCGGACGCGTTGTCCGGGCCGGTGCCCTCCGGCCGGCTGCTGCGTACCCTGCTCCTCGACGCGACCCTGCGCCGCGACCTGGCGACAGTGCGCACGCTGCTGCACGGGTACGCGGGCTGGCTCGCCGACCAGGCCGACGGCGACGGCCGGATCGCCGGGGCGGCGGCGCTGGCCGGGACCGACAACGTGGTGGTCGACGGCGACCGGTACGCGGTGCTCGACCCCAGCTGGCGGGCCACCGGCGCGTTGCCGGCCGACGTGGTGCTGGCGCGCGGCCTGTGGCGTTTCGCCGCGGCCCTGCTCACCGGCGGGTACGCCCACCCGTGGCCGTCCACCCTCGACGTCCCGGGTCTGACGGTGGTGCTCGGCGGCCTCGCCGGGCGCGACCTCGACCGCGCGACCGTCACCGAGGCGGTGGAGACCGAGGCCGCCATCGCTGCCGCCCTGCACGGGTTGGACCTCGACGGCAGGATCAACCTCGCCACCGACCTGCGGACCGTAGCACCGACCGATCCGCCCATCGGCTCGCGCAGCTACCAGCAGCTCCGCGAGGCGTGGCTGCGCCAGCGTGAGGAGATCACCCGGCTGGCCGCGTTGACCGCGTGGACCGAGGAGCTGCTCACCTCGCGGGAACGGGCACTGCGCCGAGCCGAAACGACGATCGGTCTGCTCAGCGGCTCGATCAGCTACCGGGTCGGCCGGCTCGCCATCACCCCGGCACGGTTGGCCAAGCGGGGGGCCCGCGCCGCGAAACGGCGGGCCACCGCCGTGCTCGCGCCGAAGCAGGAGGAGCAGCAGTGACCGGGACGGCGGCGGACCACAACGACGCGGCGCCCCGGATCACCGGCATCGTGCAGGCGCGAATGGGATCCTCCCGACTGCCCGGTAAGGTGCTCCGCCCGCTCGCCGGGCGTTCCGTGCTGGGCCGGGTGGTCCGGGCCGCCGCCGACAGCGGGGTCCTGACCGACCTGGTGGTCGCGACCAGCACGGACACCGTCGACGACGACGTGGTGGCCGAGTGCGAACGGCTGGGCGTGCCGTGCCACCGAGGGCCGGTCGACGACGTGCTGGACCGCTTCCTGGGTGCGCTCGCGGCGCACCCCGGGGACGCGGTCATGCGGTTCACCGCCGACTGCCCGCTGCTCGACCCGGAGATCATCACCCTGGTCGCGTCGGTGTACCGGGCGGTCCCCGGGCTCGACTACGCCAGCACGTCGATCGCCCGTACCCTGCCCCGAGGCTTGGACGTCGAGATCATCCGGGCGGAGACGCTGCGTACCGTCGGCCGGCTCGCCACCGACCACCACCGGGTGCACGTGACGTCGTACGCGTACACCCATCCGGAGCTGTTCCGGGTGCTCGGCGTGACGCTCACCCCGGACCGCTCCGGGCTGCGGCTGACCCTCGACACCGAGCAGGACTGGGCACTGGTCAGCGCCATCGTCGACCACTTCGGCGACATCAGCGTGCCGCTGTCGAAGCTCACCGACTGGCTCGACGGGCAACCTGACCTGCGCGCGCTCAACGCCGACGTACGGCAGAAGCGGTTGGAGGAGTCCTGAGCACGCTACGGGTCGGGTTGCGCTGCGACGCCGGACCACGACGAGGCGTCGGCCACCTCGTCCGCTGCCTGGCGCTCGCCGAGGAGTTCCTGGCCCGAGGCGCCCACGTCGCCGTGTTCGGCACCGTCGAACGGCTCGGCTGGGCCACCGCCGACCTCGCCGCGCGGGGCATCCCCCTGCACCCGGGCCCGGACACACCGGACGGGCTGGTCGAGGCAGCCCGCCGACACGAGCTGGACGTGATGGTCCTCGACTCCTACGAGCTGGACCCCGCCGGGGCGCGAGCCCTCCGCGACGCCGGCGTGTTCACCCTCGCCGTGATCGACGGGGACAGCCGAGGTCAGGTCGCCGACCTCTACCTGGACCAGAACTTCGGAGCGCAGCTACCGGAGCTGCCCGGACGGCTGCTCGCCGGCAGCGATTACGCCCTGCTGCGCGACTCCGTGATCACCGCCCGACCACCGGTCCCCCCGTCCCCCACGGCGGTCAGCCGCCCCCGGGTGCTGGCCTTCTTCGGCGGGACGGACGCCGTCGGCGCGGCACCGGTGCTGACCCGGGTGCTGGTGGCCACCGGCCATCCGATGGACCTCACGGTCATCGTCGGCCGACCGGAGATCGAGGCCGAGGTGGAGGACGTCACCCCCGGCCGCGGGCAGGTCGTCCGACCGGTTCCGCCCACCACCTCGCTGCCGACCCTGATCACCCAGGCCGACCTGGTGGTCAGCGCCGCCGGCACGTCCACCTGGGAACTCTGCTGCCTCGGCGCACCCGCCGCCCTGGTCTGCGTGGTCGACAACCAACGCGAGTCGTACGCCCGCGTGGTGCGGCACGGTCTGGCCGCCGATCTCGGCGAGCTGCCGGAGCTGACCGCCGCCGGAGTCGCCGGACGGGCCGCCCGTGCGGCCGCCGCGCGGACCCTGCACGGGTTGCTCAGCTCACCGCAGCGGCGCGCGACCCTCGCCGGCCAGGCGTGGTCGACAGTCGACGGGCAGGGCCGGGCGCGGGTCGTGGACGCGGTGTTCGACGCCGTCCGCCCACCCGCCGCCGCCACACCGTGATCGACGCCCTCCATCCACCCGCCGCCGCCACGCCGTGATCGACTCCGGGTCGGCGATGTGGGGGTGTCCGGGCAGCGGGATGGCGCCACCTCGCCGAAGTGGAGTCGATCATCCCGCCAGGGAAGCGGACCGCCACTAGCACTGGTGTACGAAAGTGCTGCTAGGGTGGCCGTATGACGCAGGCCGCCTATCAGCCGTCGATGCTCGACCTGACCGACGCCGGGCCGACAGTGGGGCCGTTGCCCGGCCAGATCCGTCGACACCAGCTCAGCCGGGGCGCCTGGGTCGACCACCTCCCCGGCTGGGTGCGCGGCTCCGACACGGTCCTCGACACCCTGCTGACCGAGGTGCCCTGGCGGGCCGAACGCCGCACCATGTTCGACAACGAGGTCGACGTCCCCCGCCTGCTCTGCTGGTACGACGGCGACGCTCGACTGCCGCACCCGGTGCTCACCGAGGCCCGGGCCGCGCTGACCAGACACTACGCGCCCGAACTGGGCGAGCCCTTCGTCACCGCCGGCATGTGCCTCTACCGCTCCGGTCGGGACAGCGTGGCCTGGCACGGCGACACCATCGGCCGCTCCGCGCACACCGACACCGTCGTCGCGATCGTCTCGTTCGGCGCGCCCCGGCCCCTGCTGCTCCGCCCGCGCGGCGGTGGCGACAGCCTGCGTTTCCCGGTGGGCCACGGCGACCTGATCGTGATGGGCGGCTCGTGCCAACGCACCTGGGAACACGCCATCCCGAAGACCACCCGCCCGGTCGGCCCCCGGGTCAGCGTCCAGTTCCGCCCCCACAACGTCGCCTGACTAACCTCTCGTTCGACATGCGCCCTCAGAGCATGCCGGCGAGTTTGTAGAGGACCAGCGAGCCGGCGACGGCGACGTTCAGGCTCTGGCCATGCCCGATCATGGGAATCTCCACGGCCGCGTCCAACTGGTCGAGGGCCTCGGGCGGGATGCCGCTCGACTCATGCCCGAGCACCACCACGGTGCGCCCCCGCGCGGCGGGCAGGTCACCGAGTCGGACGGCCTCGTCGGCCAACTCCACCCCGAGGATCCGGGCGCCACCGGCCCGTTCGGCGGCCAACCACCGCAGCGGACTGCCGACCCGGTGGACGCAGCCCGGCCGACGCAGGGTGTTGCCGCGAGCCAGTGCCTCGTCCACCCACCGGAACGGCGGCACGGCCAGGCAGGCGCCGACCGCGTCGCAGGTGCGCAGGAGGGTGCCCAGATTCGCACCGTGCAGCGGCCAGAGCGGGGCGGCGATCAGGTGCCCCCAGCAGCGATGGTGGCGGGGTCGGCGGGCGGCGCGCACCTCGCGCGGCGGCCGAACCCGGATGGCGGCGCTCACGCCGCGTCGGCGACTCCGCCGGACACAAGAGAGTTCATGTGAGAGGTGCTTGGCGGCGCACCCGGGCCATCGTCGACAACAGAACCCTCATCCTAACGCGCGGCCCCCTCCGCATGATCGTGCCCGATCAAGGATCGAGCACGATGATGCCTCCCCGAACGCCAAGATCCGCACAAGTTCAGGGAAAGTGCTGCCTGCGCCACGTCGGAGACAGCAACATCCCCGAAGTTGCGCGGATCTTGCGGCGGGGCGCGCCCCCCGGGCGGTCAGTCGCGTTCGATCAGGTGGCCTACCACCGTCGGACCGAGCATCACCGCGAAGCCGGAGCCGTCGCGGCGAGGGTCGGCCGCCGGCAGTTCGACCGGCTCACCAGTGCCGGTCGCGCCGACCGGGCGCGGACCCACCCAGGCAACCGCCACGTCCGTCTCACCCTTGAGGAAGCGGTGCGCGCGCACGCCGCCGGTCGCCCGGCCCTTCGCCGGGTACGCCTTGAACGGCGTCACCTTGACCGTCGCCCCGGTGGAGGTGACGACCATCGGCTCGCCATGCCCCGGGTCGTCGGTACGCACCGCCCCGAAGAAGACCACCCGTGCCCCGGTCGGCAGGTTGATGCCGGCCATCCCACCGCCCTTGAGGCCCTGCGGACGGACCAGCCCGGCGGAGAAGCGCAGCAGTGCCGCGTCCGAGGTGACGAAGGTCAGCGTCTCGTTGCCGTCGGTCAGCCAGGTCGCCCCAACCACCTCGTCGCCCTCGCGAAGACCGATCACCTCGAACTCGTCGGACCGCACCGGCCACTCCGGAGCGCAGATCTTCACCACGCCCAACCGGGTGCCCAGGGCCAGCCCCGGTGAGCCCTCCGCCTGCCCGCCCAGCGGGGCCAGGCCGACGACGGTCTCCCCCGCCTCCAGCGGCACCAACTCCGCCGCGGACATGCCTCCCCGCAGCGACACGGTGCCGGCCTGCTCGGGCAACACCGGCAGCGGCAGGACGTCGACCTTGAAGGCCCGACCCGCGCTGGTCAGCAGCAGCACCCGACCACGGGCGGTGGAGTGCACGATCGCGCGTACCGTGTCGTGCTTGACCCGGCCGTTGCGGCGACGCCCCTCGGCGCTCTCCTCCGACTCGGCCGCCGTCCGGGCGACCAGGCCGGTCGCGGACAGGATGACCTGGCAGGGGTCGTCGGCGACCTCCAGCGGGCCGGCCGGTGCGGACGCGGCCAGCACCTCCTTCAGGTCACCGTCGACAAGTGTCGTACGCCGTTCGGTGCCGAACTGCTTGACCACCGCCGCCAGCTCGTCGGAGACCACCTTCCGGAGCACCCGCTCGTCGTCGAGGATCTTGCTCAGCTCGGCGATCTCGGCGCGCAGCCGCTCCTGCTCGGTCTCCAACTCGATCCGATCGAACTTGGTCAACCGGCGCAGCGGAGTGTCCAGGATGTAGGTGGCTTGGATGTCGGAGAGACCGAACCGGCTCATCAGCCCGTCCTTCGCGGCCTGCGCGTCGTCGCTGCCCCGGATCAGCCGGACCACCTCGTCGATGTCGAGCAGCGCGATCAGCAGACCGTCGACCAGGTGCAGTCGCTCCTGACGCTTCCGCCGGCGGTACGTGGTGCGGCGGGTGACCACCTCGTACCGGTGGGCCAGGAAGACCTCCAGCAGCGCCTTCAGCCCCAGCGTGCGCGGCTGCCCGTCGACCAGGACCAGGTTGTTGACGCCGAACGACTGCTCCAACGGGGTCAGCCGATAGAGGTCGGCGAGCAGCGCCTGCGGGTTGACGCCCACCTTGCACTCCACCACGAGGCGGGTGCCGCTCTCCCGGTCGGTGAGGTCCTTGACGTCGGCGATGCCGGTCAGCCGCTTGGTCTTCGTGACCTCGTTGGTGATCGCCGCGATGACCTTCTCCGCGCCGACACCGTAGGGCAGCTCGACCACCGTGATCGCCTGGCGTCCCCGGCTGCCTTCGATCGGGCCGATCTCCACCTTGCCGCGCATCCGCACCACGCCGCGCCCGGTCTCGTACGCCCGGCGCACCTCGTCGAGGCCGAGCAGCACGCCGCCGGTGGGCAGGTCGGGGCCGGGGACGAACTCCATGAGTTTGTCCAGGGTGGCGTCCGGGTGGTTGATCAGCCAACGGGCGGCCTGGACGACCTCGGCGAGGTTGTGCGGGATCATGTTGGTGGCCATGCCGACGGCGATCCCGGACGCGCCGTTGACCAGCAGGTTGGGGAAGGCCGCCGGCAGCACCGTCGGCTGGGTCAGCGAGCCGTCGTAGTTGGGCTCGACGTCGACGGTGTCCTCGCCCAGCTCACCGACGAGCAGCATGGCCTCGCGGGACATCCGGGCCTCGGTGTAACGGGAGGCCGCCGGGCCGTCGTCGGGGGAACCGAAGTTGCCGTGACCGTCGATGAGCGGCACGTTGAGGGAGAAGTCCTGAGCGAGGCGGACCATCGCGTCGTAGATCGCCGTGTCGCCGTGCGGA
This sequence comes from Micromonospora sp. WMMD967, assembly GCF_029626165.1. Taxonomy (NCBI): domain Bacteria; kingdom Bacillati; phylum Actinomycetota; class Actinomycetes; order Micromonosporales; family Micromonosporaceae; genus Micromonospora; species Micromonospora sp. WMMD967. The sequence goes on along the minus strand of NZ_JARUBK010000001.1, from coordinate 3,228,469 downwards.
TGGTACTTACCCATTGTATCCCCGACAATTCGGGCAGACTTCACGTGCCCTCGGTCGGGGCGATAGCCCTGCTCGTACATCGACCAGAGGATGCGCCGGTGCACGGGCTTGAGGCCGTCGCGGGCGTCGGGCAGGGCGCGGGAGTGGATGACCGAGAACGCGTACTCCAGGTAGGAGTCGGAGACCTCGGTGACCAGCGGATTGTCGAAGACCCGGGCACCGGCCTGGTCGAACGAGGAGAGGTCGACCTTGTTTTCCTTGCGGCGTGCCATGACTCAGCTCTCCCCTAGAACGCAACAGGTGATCATGCGTCGATCGCTTCCCGGTCGACCCGGTCGGCGGAGTCGATCAGCCAGTTGCGGCGCGGCTCGACCTTCTCGCCCATCAGCAGTTCGAGGATCCGCTCGGCGGCGTCGACGTCGTCGAGGGTGATCCGGCGGACGGCGCGGGTGGCCGGGTTCATCGTGGTGTCCCACAACTCGTCGGCGTCCATCTCACCGAGACCCTTGAAGCGCGGGATGGGGGTGACGATCTGCTTGCCGGCCTTCTCCAGCTTGCGGACCGTCGTCTCCATCTCGACCTGGGTGTAGGTGTAGACGGTCTGCGGGTTGCGCCCCTTGGTGGTGATCTTGTGCAGGGGCGGCATCGCGGCATAGAGCCGACCAGCCTCGATCAGCGGGCGCATGTAGCGGGCGAAGAGCGTGATCAGCAGCGTACGGATGTGGGCACCGTCCACGTCCGCGTCCGCCATGATCAGCACCCGGCCGTAGCGGAGCGCGGAGAGGTCGAACGTGCGCCCCGAGCCGGCTCCGAGGACCTGCACGATGGCGGCGCACTCGGCATTGTCCAGTACCTGCTGGAGGTTGGCCTTCTGCACGTTGAGGATCTTGCCCCGGATCGGCAGCAGGGCCTGGTATTCCGACGAGCGCGCCATGCGGCTCGTCCCGAGGGCGCTGTCACCCTCCACGATGAACAGCTCACTGCGGTCGATGCCCGTCGCGCGGCAGTCGACCAGCTTCGGCGGCATGGACGCGCCCTCCAGGGCGGTCTTGCGCCGGGCGGCGTCCTTCTGTTGCTTCTGCGTGAGCCGGACCCGGGCCGCGTCGACGATCTTCTGCAGGACGGTGCGCGCCTCGGCCTTGGTGCGCCGGTCCTCCAGCCAGGCCTTGACGTGGGCGTCCACCAGACTCTGGATGACCTTGGTGATGCCGGTGGTGGACAGCTCGTCCTTGGTCTGGGAGGTGAACTGTGGCTCCGGGATGCGCACGTGCACCACCGCGGTCATCCCCTCCAGGACGTCGTCCAGGGTGGGCGGCTCCTCCTTGGCCTTGAGCAGGCCGCGGGTGTTGCGGACCGCGTCGGCGAGGGAACGGACGAGGGCCCGCTCGAAGCCCTTGCGGTGGGTGCCGCCGTGCGCGTTGCGAATGGTGTTGGTGAAGCATTCGACGGTGCGCTCGTAGCCGGTGCCCCAGCGGAACGCCACCTCGACCTCGGCGCGGCGCTGCACGTTGGACTGCATGACGCCGTTGGCGTCGGCGGCGTTCTCCCGGTAGGTGCCCTCGCCGTTGACCAGCAGTGTGCCGGAGACCGGCCGGTCGCCGGCCGGGGCGAGGAACTCCACCATGTCACTGAGCCCGTTGGGGTAGTGGAACCGCTCCTCGGCGGGCGTCTCGCCGGTCAGATCGCGCAGCAGGTACGTCACGCCGGGCACCAGGAACGCGGTGTTGCGCAGCTTCATGCGGACCGCGTCGACGTCGAGCGCGGCGCCGGTCTCGAAGTAGCGGGCGTCGTGCCACCAGCGGATCGAGGTGCCGGTGCGCTGCCCGCGCTTCACGGCGCCGACGACCTGGAGCCCGGGCCCGGCGGTGAAGGGCGCTTCGGGGCCGTCGCCGTCGAAGATCCCCGGCACACCGTGCCGGAACGACATCGTGTGGATCTTGCCGCCGCGGCGGACCGTCACGTCGAACCGGCGCGACAGCGCGTTGACCGCCGAGGCGCCCACACCGTGCAGACCACCGGAGGTCTTGTAGCCGGAGCCGCCGAACTTGCCGCCGGCGTGCAGCCGGGTGAGCACCAGCTCGACGCCGGAGATCCCGGACTTGGCGTGCACGTCGGTGGGGATGCCCCGGCCGTCGTCGTCGACCTGCACGGAGCCGTCGGCGTGCAGGATCACCTCGACGGTGCTGGCGTGACCGGCGACACCCTCGTCGGTGGAGTTGTCGAGGATCTCGTTGACGAGGTGACCCACGCCACGGCTGTCGGTGGAGCCGATGTACATGCCGGGCCGCTTGCGGACGGCGTCCAGCCCCTCAAGGTGGGTGAGGTCATCGGCCCCGTACAGGGTGTCAGGCTCTGCGGTCAACTGGTCGTACTCCCCGGTCTCGGCGGTGTGCAGCCGGTCACCGGCGACATCAGCCGGCGTGGCGCGCCGCAGCGAGCCTAGCCCGAGGCTAGGACAACTGTCGGAGGCCCCGCGCGACCCGCCGCGCGTCGGTGCGCGGACGTGAGCCAGGAAACAGCCTCCGGGTGATCATGGGACCACGCAGAGAGACAGTCGCCGGTACGCTCACGACGATCGCGGCCGATCGAGCGCACGAGTCAGGAGGCGGTCGGGGTGGACGAGACGACACGTGCGGCTCTGCGGCGCTCCCTCGGCACGCGTGCCCGGCGCTGGCTGCTCGCCGGCACGGTGCTCGCGGGCCTGCTGGCCGCCGTGGCGCTGGTCGCGGCGGCGGATCCCGCCGACCGGACGTTCGTCGCGCTCTCCGAGACCGTGCAGAGCCTGATGTCCGTGGTGACGCCGCTCTTCGGCATCCTGCTCGTCCGCGACCTGCGCCGGGGGCGGGCCGACCTCGGCAACCGACCGGGGTCGCCGGCCCAGCCCGGCCCGGTCCGGGTGCTGCCCGGTGTGCTCGCGGTGGGGTTGCCGGCCGTCGTCATCGCCGTCGCCGGCGTGCTGATCTGCGCCGCGACGCTGGCCCTCACCCCGGCCGACGTCGCCGACGAGCCGTGGCGGCACGCCGGGACGGTCGCGGTGGGCAGCGTGCTGGTGCAGATCGTCGCCGGTCTGGTCGGCACCGGGCTGGGCCTGCTGCTGCGGTCGACGGTGGTCGCGTTCCTCGCCACGATCGTGCTGCCGCTGGGTCTGTTCGCCCTGCTGAGCGGCGTGCCGGCCGCGCAGCCGTGGCTGACCCCGTTCGGCAGCGTGCGCAATCTGCTCTCCGGGGACATGAGCCTGCTGCGGTGGGCGCAGTGGTTGTGCGTACTGCTGCTGTGGGGTGTCGCTCTGAACGTCGCCGGCGCGGCGGCGTTGAAGCGTCGCAGCGGCACGGCCGGCAGCTAGTTCGGCTTCCGAACGCGGGTCCGTCTCGGGGAGGCGGGCTCGCGTTCTCGTGCGTGTCTTTCATCGAACGAATCTGTTACGGGCCATTGACGCCCGTTGCACGAGGGTGATGTGATCTCGCTCTCAGAGAATCTTTCATCTTTCGATGGATGGGGGCCCCATGCCCAGGTTCCGACGTACCGCGCTCGCCGCGGGACTGACGATCGCCATGGCAGCGCTGTCGACAGCTGTCGCGCTGCCCGCACCGGCGTCCGCCGCGCTGCCCACCGCCGCGGTGGCACTCGGGGACAGCTTCATCAGCGGCGAGGGCGCCGGGGCGTACACCCCGGTGGTCGACGCCAACGGGGTCACGCAGGGCTTCCCCGGTTGGACGGCGGCGAACAACAACGCGTTCTTCTGCCACCGCTCGGCGAACGCCTCGCTCAACCAGGCCAACCTGCCGGGCATCCAGAACCGGTTCAACCTGGCCTGCTCCGGCGGCCAGCCACACGACATCGCCAACGCGTCGCAGGCGCGCACCAACGGTCGTACCGTCGCCGCGCAGCTCGACCAGCTCCGCGCCGTCGCGCAGACCCAGGACATCGACCTGGTGCTGATCGGCCTGGGCTCCAACAACAGCTCGTTCACGTTCGGCAGCGTCGCGGAGAAGTGCGCCAACCGCTTCATCGCCGACGCGTGGACCGGCTGGTGGGAGTTCTGGGCGTACCTGAACGGCCCGGTGGAGCAGAAGCCGTGCAGCGACGCCGACCTGGCCACCGCCGCGCAGCTCAGCGCCGCGACCGCGGAGACCACCGCCGCGGTACGCCAGATCCTGACCACCCTGGACCAGGTGGACGCGGACGGCCAGCACCGGGTGGTGTTCCAGGACTACACGAACCCGCTGCCGCTGGACCTGAACCCGCAGTTCCACGAGGAGGACAGCCGTGACGACACCCGGGACAAGTTCCGTGACCTGGGTGCCGAGCGGTACGCGGCCGGCTGCCCGATCCACCGGGCCAGCCTCGCCCCCGGTCACCGCTTCTCGCAGGGCCTGGGCACCATCGTGAAGTCCACCCGGGACACTCTGGCCGCCGAGTTCCCGGGCGACGACCTGGTGTACCTGAACGTGCAGCAGGCCTTCAACGGCGCCCGGCTGTGTGAGCAGACCAGCAGCCCGTCGGGCGCGCTGGCGACTCCGATCCGGCTCCAGGACGGCGCGACCGGCACCTTCGTCACCAGCCTCGCCGGCAAGGACAAGATCGCGATCCAGCGGATCGCCAACACCTGCGTGAGTTACTTCCAGACCTGCCAGGAGTCGTGGCACCCGAACGCCACCGGGCACCAGGTGCTCGGCCAGTGCCTGAGCGGCGCCGCCACCACCGGCGCACGGTCGGTGGCCTGCGTACGGTCCAGCAACGGGACGATCTCCGTCTCCTGAGCCGGCTCACCATCGGCGAGGGCTCCGTCGCCAGGCGGGGCCCTCCGCCGCGTCCGACCGCCGAGGGCTACCCGCCGGTAACGTCGGGTCGTAAGCTGGGCCGATGAACGGGGACCCGGAGTACGCGCAGGAGTTCGTCGACGTCGACGGTGGTCGACTGGGTGTGCAGGTCTATCCGGATCCGCCCGGTACGAGGGATGCGCCGGTGGTCGTGATCTGGCCCGCGATGGGGGTCCGCGCCCGCTACTACCGGCCCTTCGCCGCCCAACTGCGCGCCGCCGGGCTGACCGTGGTCGTCGCCGACCTGCGCGGCACCGGCACGAGCACCCCCGCGCCGAGCCGGGCCGACCGGTACGGCTACGCGGAGTTGGCCGCTGACGTCGACGCCGTCCTGGCGGCGCTCAAGCCACGACTGGACGGACGCCGGCGGCTGCTGGTCGGGCACTCCCTCGGCGGGCAGGCCGCGCTGCTGCATCTGGCCCTGCACGGTGGCGACGAGGTGGACGGGCTGGCGTTGATCGCTGTCGGCATCCCGTACTGGCGGAGCTACCCGGGCCCCCGGGGCCTCGGCGTGCTGCCGTACACCCAGGGGATCGCCGCCACCGCGGCGCTGCTGGGGGTCTGGCCGGGGTGGGGATTCGGCGGCCGGCAGGCACGCGGCGTCATCCGCGACTGGGCCCACACCGCGCGGACCGGCCGATTCCCGCGCCTCGACGGCACGGACACCGAGGCGGCGGTACGCGCGGTGCGAACTCCGGTGCTCGCCGTCAGCGTGGACGACGACCAGTTCACCCCGCACGAGACCATGGACTATCTCTGCGCGAAGCTCACCGGCGCTCCGGTGACCCGGGAACGCTACACAGTGGAGCAGGCCGGCGCGCCACTGGACCACTTCACCTGGGTCCGGGCCGGTGCGTCGCTGGCGCGGCGGATCGCCGAGTTCGTCGGCGACCTGCCGCCCCGCTGAGACGTGCCGGCCGGTCGCCGTGCGACGACCCGGCCGGGCGGCTCACTCGTCCTGGTCCAGTGGCACCAGTTCGTCGTCGCGCTCCACCTGGATCGCGGCGTGGTCCTTTCGTGGCGCGACCTCCGCCGTGTTCCGGTGCGGGTCGTTGTCGGGGTGCATGAGCACGGCGTCTGTTTTGGGGGTCTTCTCCCGGCTCTCGTCCGGCTGCGACATCGCGTTCCCCTCTCGTCGGCGTCGCTTGCGGAGGTACCCGCCATCGCGGGAAGGACTCCTGCCGGGGCGAGGCGACCCGCCGACGCCCGCAACGTCCCCCACCTGCCGGTACGACGTGGATCGGCCCGCCCGGGGCGGGGTTAGCCACCCGAGCGGCGGGTAAGCCGCACCGCCCGACACGGCGGAAGGGGATCACATGTCCGAACGGCACACCGCACTGCGTTCGATGCACGATCTGGGCCTGGCGGCCTGGTTCGGCGGCTCCCTCATGGGTGCCTTCGGCGTCAACGGAGCGGCGGCGAAGATCAGCGACTCGACTCAGCGACTCCCGGTCGCGTCGGCGGGTTGGTCCAAGTGGACCCCGGTCAACGCGGCGGCGATCGGCGCCCACCTGGCCGGTGCGGTCGGCGAACTGGTGACCGAGAGCCCACGGATGGCGGCTCAGTCCGGTGTAGGCCGGGCCAGCGCCATCAAGACCGCGTTGACGATCGGCGCGCTGGCGGTGACCGGCTACAGCCGACTGGTCGGCATGCGGTTGGAGAAGGCCGGTGGCCCGTCGGTGAGCGGCGCGACCGAGCCGAACCACCAGACGCCGGCGAGCGTGGCCTCCTCGCAGCGACAGATGAAGCTGCTCCAGTGGGCCATTCCGGCGTTGACCGGGACCCTGGTGGTGGTCACCGCCTACATGGGCGAGCAGCAGAAGCCGGGGCAGGTGTTCCGGGGGATGCTCGGCCGGGCCGGTGGGATGAAGGGCGCCTCGAAGAGCATGATCAAGATGGCCGGGATGAGCAACGGCAAGCGGCCGATGGCGATGGCCGGACGCTGAACGTCGGGCCGGTGGGCGTCCCGCCGCCAGCTCGACGGCGGGACACTCTCCGGCCCTACGCGGGCTCGTCGGCGTGACCGACGATCGCCCGCGCGGACGCGCACGACGGCACAGCGTCCCGCCGGTCCGCCGCTACCGGCGGACGCGTAGGGACGGCACATCGTCCGCCGACGGCGGCGGACCGACGAGCGGGGTGGCCATGGCGGCGGACAGCGGACGCGGCGACAACGACCGGCTGGAGCCGGAGGCGGTGAAGCCGTGGGGCACCGGCGACGGTTTCGACGCCGACGCACCCTGGGGCACCGACGAGGACTCGCCGATGGACGAGGGCAGCGAGGAGACCGCGGTGCCCGGGGGACGGCGCGGGGAACGACGCGCGGGCGCACCGGCAGGCCGACGCGACAGGGCCGGACGGCACGGCTTCGGCTCGGTGGAACCAACCCGTACACCGATGGCCGGACCGGGCGCACCACCCGACCCGGCGCCCAGCGGACGGACCTTCCCCGACGACGCCGACATCGGCGACTCGACACAGGACGCGTTGCGCACCCGGGGCCGGCGCTCCTGAGCCGAGCGTCGGAGGCCGTCAGCCGGTGGCCGACGTGGCCCGCTCCCGGTCGTCGATCATCGTCTCGGTCAGCAGTTGCGCCAGCCGGGTGGCGTCGCGCTGTGCCTGGCCGGCGCAGCAGTTGTTGAACAGCACGTGCAGGTCGTCCGCGTCGGCGGCCAACTCGGCCAGCAGCCCGGCCCAGTGCGCGAGCTCGTCGTCGGCGTACGCGTACCGGAACTTCTCCTGCTTGTCGCCACCGCCCCAGGCCTCGCTGTGGCCGTGGAACCGGACGATCGCCGGCTGCGCCGTGGTGGTCAGGATCGGCGGCACCGACGACGGGTGCCCCTGCGGCATGTCCACGCAGACCAGGGACAGGTCGTGTTCGCGCAGCAGGTCCAGAGTGTCCGGTGTCGCCGGGCCGTCGAACCAGGACCGGTGCCGCAGCTCCACGCCGACCCGCCACGGCCGGCAGCGCTGCGCCAGCTCCACGATCCGACGCTCGGCGGCGGCGCTGCGCACCAGCCACGGCGGAAACTGCAACATCACCGCGCCGAGCTTGCCGGCCGCCGCGATCGGGTCGAGGGCCGCGCGGAAACGGGCCCACAGCTCGTCGTACGCCTGTGGCGGCAGGTCACGTCGGCGGATCCGGCTCGGGCCGGCGGCCGGGCGTAGGTCCCGGGGCAGCGCCGCGACCGGCGTCGGGTGGCCGGTGAAGAGGCTGAAGGCCTTGACGTCGAACGTGAAGTCGTCCGGGGTGGCGTCGACCCAACCGTGCGTGGTCTCGGGCACCGGAACCGCGTAGTAGGACGTGTCCACCTCGACCAGTGGAAAACGGCTGGCGTAGAAGCCCAGGCGGCGGGCCGGCGTGCTGGCCGAGCGCGGGTACCACCCGGAGCGCAGCAACGACTGGTCCGCCCAGGACGACGTGCCCACCTGAATGACACCCATGTCGTTCAGTGGACAGCCACTGACGTGGATCGGCAACCGCTGGGCGGGTGTCGGGGCCGGGAAGTGTCGGTGCCTCGTCCTACGGTGACACCGAAGTCGACCGCACAGCGACGAGGGATGGCGCCATGACCAGCACCGAGCAGCTCACCGGTGAGCGAGCCGACCTGCTACAGACGTTGCGCAAGCATCGGGGTTTCCTCCTGCACACCGTCAATGGGCTCACCGACGAGCAGGCGGCGGCCCGCCCCACCGCCAGCGAGCTCTGCCTCGGTGGCCTCGTCAAGCACGTGACCAACGTCGAGCACCGCTGGATGCTCTTCGCGGTGGGCGGCGCGGAGGAGATGGAGCGCGCCGAGATCGACTGGGTCGGTCAGTTCCGGATGGCGCCGGGCGAGACCCTGGCCGAGCTGGTCGAGCGCTTCCAGGAGGTGGCTGACCACACCGACGAGCTGCTCACCACCCTCGACCTGGACGCGGCGCACCCACTGCCGCAGGCGCCCTGGTTCGAGCCGGGTGCGAGTTGGACGGTTCGGCGGGTGTTGCTGCACCTGATCGCCGAGACCTCCCAGCACGCGGGGCACGCCGACATCCTGCGGGAGTCGATCGACGGCGCCCGGACGATGGGCTGACAGGCGGTCACCCGGGCGCTCAGCGCAGGCGGGCACCGGACCGGTGCGCCGTGGTCCGGTCCCTGGCGTAGGCGTCGGAGCGACCCCAACGGCCCGGGACGTCGAGCAGCTCCAGCCGACCGAAGCCCTCCGGCACGGCAGGGTTGACCAGCAGGTTGTCACCTGTGGGTCGCAACCCCAGCATGGTGCCCAGCAGCATCAGCAGCGCCCCTGACGACCACGCCTGCGGACGACCGGCGGCCGGCAACTGGACGGGATACTTCGTCAGAGAACGATCGTGGCCGGCGATCATCTCCGGCACGGCCCCACCGAGGGTGTGCGCCATGTCGAAGATCCCGGCCGTGATCGTGGCCGCCTGGGCGTCGAACCGGTAGCGGCGCAATCCGGCGGCGATCAGGGCGTTGTCCGCCGGCCACACCGCGCCCAGGTGTGACCCCATGGGGTTGTACGGACGCTGCCCGGTGGCGAAGGTCCGCACGCCCCAACCGCCGAACAACCGCGACCCGACCAGGTGTTCGGCGACGGCCTCGGCATGGTGGTCCGCGACGATCCCGCTCCACAACAGGTGCCCCATGTTGGACGACAGCGCGTCGACCGGCTCGCCGTACGGGTCGAGCGCCAATGCGTAGTACTCCTGGTGTGGCAGCCAGAAGTCCCGGTTGAAGCGCTCCTTGAGCGCTGCGGCCTCCCGTTCCAGCCGGTCGGCGTACGCGGGGTCGCCCCAGAAGTGCCGCGCCAACCGAGCGCCACGCCTCTTCGCGTCGTACGCGTAGCCCTGCAACTCGCAGGTGGCGCGGGGAAGGGCCGGTTGGTGGCCGTGCGCATCGGTGATCGCGTCCGGCGTGTCCTTCCAACACTGGTTGACCGCGCCGTTGCGCTCGTTGCGGCGCTGGTAGCGCACGTAGCCGTCGCCGGTCAGGTCGCCGTACTCGTCGATCCAGTCCAGCGCCATGCGGGCCGGTTGGCGCAGCTCGTGCACCAGGGCCGCATCACCGGACCAGCGCTCGTACTCGTCGAGCAGGATCACGAAGAGCGGGGTGGTGTCCGCCGCGCCGTAGTACAACGCGTTCGCCCGGTCACCGAACGCGCCGGACTCGCCGTAGCGGAGGTGGGCCAGGATCTTGCCCGGCTCCTCGTCCAGGTCGTCGTCGAGTTGAGCACCCTGGAGGAACGCCAGCATCCGCAGCGTCGCGGGGGTCAGCTCGGGGGTGAACGCCATCGTCTGCAGGCAGGTGATGATGCTGTGCCGTCCGCACAACCACATCGTCCACGGGAGACCGGCGATCGGCACCCGCTCGGGGGACGACCACGGTTTGTACCGCAGTGCCGCCAGGTCGGCCAAGGCACCGGAGTACATCTCCTCCAACCCGTCGCGTTCGGCGACCAGCGTCGGGGCCTGCTCCATCCAGTTCGCCAGGTCCTCGCGCATCCCGCCCTGCACGGCCCGCTGGTGCGACTCCAGGGAGGCGCGTACGTCCTGGCCGCCCTCGCCGCCCATGTTCATGGCGATGTGCAGGTCGGTCTCCCACTTGCCGTCCGGGGCGACCCGGATCCGGAACGTCATTCCCTCCTCGTCCACCTCGACCGGGACAGTGCTCTGCACTGTGGTCTGGCGGACGAACCGTTGCCGCTGGTAGCGCAGCACGAGCTGGCGGTTGGCCGAGTCCGGGGTGACCTCGACGACCCGCCGCCGGAGGTGGCCGATCTCGGCGATGTCGGTGAAGTCGCTGCCCATCTCCACTCGCACGGTGAACTCGGCCGGCTCTGCCGAGTGGTTGAGCACCGTGATCTTCTCGTGCATGCAGTCGTGGATCGAGCGGTGCCGGATGATCGACACGTCGGCGTCGACGTAGTGGCTCGCCGCGCCCGGGACCAGGAAGAACCGGGTCTCGAAGTACGTCATGTCGTCGCGGGACAGCGCGTTGATCCGTTCGCCGTCGATCGTGAGCACCCAGTGGGACAGAAAACGCGTGTCGTACGCGAACAGGCCGACGGGCGTGCGCGCGTCGGCCTCGATGTCGCCCTGGGCGTCGCTGTTGGCGAACACGTTGCCGGCGATGACGTGCAGCAGTTCCTGCTTCACGATCGACCCTCCCGAGCGGCCGTCGCGGGCCGAGCGGCCAGAGCGGCCCGACCCAGTTCCCGAGGGTGGCGGGCGCCGGCCGGCCCCGCGAAGATTCGCCGCAGCACCAGCAGCAGGCGCATGTCCCCCTGCATCGTCAGCTCGTTGCGCAGCATCGCCGCGCCGGGATGCAGCTCACCGTTGACCATGCTGTCGAACACCCGGCGGTCGGCGCGGACCACCAGGTCGGCGTCGTCGTCCGAGCGGGTCACCTGGACGTGCTGGTCGGAGAGGCGCAGGTACCAGTGGTCGGTGCAGCCGTCGCCGCGCACGTCCAGCCGCAGCGTTCCCGCTGTGGTCTCCGGCAGGTCGGGGCGCCGACCGTCGTCCAGCTGTTGCAGGTACTGCTCCGCCGTCGCGTCCATCGGGTCCCCTCCCCCACGGTTCTCCGCAGGATCGCCCGCGCGCGGGTGAGGACGGTTCACCCGAAACGGGTGAGGCGCACCGCCGGCCAGTTTGGGCCGCTGCGAAGGGGGCAGCCACCGACTCTGTCGAGCGAGGGAGCACCGGATGCGCGCGCTGCGGTTGCAGGACTGGAGGTCGACGCCGGAGTTGGTCGAGGTCCCCGACCCGACTCCTGGGCCGGGTCAGGTGGTGGTCCGGATCGGCGGTGCCGGCGCCTGCCATTCCGACCTGCACCTGATGGACGAGTTCGAGCCCGGCACCATGCCCTGGAATCCACCATTCACCCTCGGCCACGAGAACGCCGGCTGGGTGCACGCCCTCGGCGACGGGGTGACCGGGCTGTCCGTCGGGCAACCGGTGGCCGTCTTCGGCGCGTGGGGCTGCGGCACCTGCGCCCGGTGCCGGGTCGGTGTCGACACGTACTGCGAAAACCCGTCCGGCGCGCCGGTGCCGAGCGGTGGCGGCGGGCTCGGACTGGACGGGGGCATGGCCGAGTTCGAACTGGTCCCGGACGCGCGGCACGTCGTACCCCTGCCGGATGGGCTGGATCCGGCTGACGCCGCGCCGCTGACCGATGCCGGGCTCACCCCGTACCACGCGATTCGCCGCTCCTGGCCGAAGTTGCCGCCCGGCAGCACGGCCGTGGTGATCGGAGTCGGCGGGCTGGGGCACGTGGGCGTACAGATCCTGAAGGCCACCACCGCCGCCCGCGTGCTCGCGGTGGACAACCGCCCCGAGGCGTTACGGCTGGCCGAGGAGTGTGGCGCCGATCGAACGATCACCTCCGGTCCGAGCGCCGCCGAGGAGATCCGGCAGGCCACCGGCGGTCGGGGCGCCGACGTGGTGCTGGACTTCGTCGGCACCGACGCCACCCTCGCCCTGGGCGTGGCGACCGCCCGCACGGTGGGCGACCTGACCATTGTGGGTCTCGGCGGGGGCACCCTGGCGGTGTCCTTCTTCTCCGTGCCTTACGAGGTGAGCATCGCGACCACCTACTGGGGTAGCCGCCCGGAACTGGTCGAGGTGCTCGATCTGGGCGCCCGTGGGCTGATCCGGCCGACGACCACCCACTTCGCGCTGGAGGACGCGCTCGACGCGTACCGGCAGATGCGCGACGGCACGCTGGAGGGCCGGGCCGTGATCGTGCCGTGAGCCGGCCGGGAGCGGTCAGCCGGTTTCGAGCAGTCCGCGCAGGTAGGCGGCCTGACCCACGTGTTGCAGATCGTCCTCGGCGACGCTGACCAGCCGGACGCCGAGGGTGACCGGCGGGTCCCACGCCTCGTCGACGACGCGGTCCAGGTCCGCCGGGCGCAGGCCGGCCAGGAACTTTCCGGTACGCGACGCGACGGCACCGTAGTAGTCGATCAACGCCTGCGCGCTCTCCGGCCGCACCGCCGCGACCTGCGCCGGCGAGTGCCCGTAGCCGGTGTCGTCGGGATCGGCGGTGAGGCCGAACCGGCCCGCCCAGTCGCCACGCACCCAGATCTGCTCGGCGTCGAGCACCTCGGCGACGTGATGGTCCTGCACGCGGGTGAGGTGCCAGACCAGCCAGCCGATCGAGTTGTGGCCGGGTGCCGGCTCGTGGCGTAGCTGCTCCGGGCTCAGGCCGTCCACCGCCGCACGGACGAGGTCGGGTAGTCGGTCGTACGTCTCGGTCAGCAGATCACTCACGTCCATCGGGTACGCCTCCTGTTCGATCTGCGGTCTGGTACCGCCGAGCGCTGTCGCCCAAACCTCGGCCGCTACGGTGATCAAATGGTCGCGGCGGTGGAGTTGTACCTGGATCCGGATGCCACCCGCCGGATCCGCGTGCTGTGGGACGCGCTGGAGACCGAGGGCGTGCAGAGCATGCGCTCGCTGCTGGAGCAACGTCACCGTCCGCACGTCTCACTGGCGGTGGCGCCCCGGTTCGACCCGGAACAGGTCGCCGAGGCCCTGCACGGGACGGTCGTGGCGGCTCCCCTGCGGCTCGAGTTCCAGCACGCCGGCCAGTTCGTCGGTCGGGTGCTCTGGCTCGGTCCGACGCCCACCCCGGAGCTCCTGGCCCACCACCGCACGGTCCACGACCGGCTCGCCGCCGCCGGCATCCCGTTGGCCGAGCACTACCAGCCGGGCCGGTGGGTGCCGCACTGCACGCTCTCCATGCGGGTGCCGAACGCGCTGATGGCCGCCGCGGTGCGCCGCTGCCTGGAGGTGCTGCCGCTGACCGCGACAGTGGTCGGGGCGGCCCTCACCGACCACGCGCGGGGCATCGCCCACCCGCTGCCCTGACCGTCGACGAAAATGTCCGGTTTGGCGGGCGACAGTCGGGAAACCGAAAAGAAGCGGTGGTTATGCGGCCTGACGTGGGATGGTTCGACGTAGATGCCGTCCCGCCGAGCGCGTTCCGCCCGGCCGGCGGCGCGGGGTCACGCCGCGCTGCCCACGGCGGCTTCGACGAGGAGGGGCAGTGCCTATGCAGGCTCAGCGCAGGCCACCGCGAGCGGAGCGGAGCCAGAGCCGGGACGACCGGACCGCCGGCGGTATGACCGGGGCGGCCACGCCCCTGACGATCTGGGCGGCCGCCGTCCTGCTCGGCCGGATCAGTGCCGGCGACGACGACGTCGAGGACGAACGGCACATCCTGCGCGGCATCGAGTGATCCTCGGCGGGCGGCTCACAGCCAGCCGCGCCGCTTGAAGATCAGATACAGGGTGCCGCAGACCAGCAGCATCAACAGCAGCGCGAAGAGGTAGCCGAAGCGCCAGTGCAACTCCGGCATGTGGACGAAGTTCATGCCGTACACGGTGCCGATGAGCGTGGGAGCGAACAGGATCGCCGCCCAGGACGAGACCTTCTTCAGCTCCTCGTTCTGCGCGTAGCTGGCCGCCGTGAGGCTCCGCATCTCCTCGTTCTGCTGCTGCGAGACGAGTGTGGCGTTGACGGTGAGGATGTTCTGCAACAGGTGCCGGAACCCGTCCACCCGTTCCACCACCTGGGTCAGGTGGTCGGTGACGTCCCGCAGGTAGCGGCGTAGCTCCTCGTCCGTGTCGGCACTGCCCGCGCCGTCGGCCAGCGCGTCGAGCACCGCGAGCAGGGGGCGCGCGGCGCGCTGGAACTGGATCACCTCGCGGCTGAGGCCGTAGATGCGCCGGCTCGCGTTCGGGTCACCACCGAACACCTGGGTCTCGATCTCGTCGATGTCGTTCTCCAGCCCGGCCACGACCGGCGCGTACCCGTCGACGACCTGGTCGAGGATCGCGTACAGGACCGCCTCGGGGCCCTGGGCGAGCATCTGCGCCTCGACCTCCATGCGCCGCCGCACCGCGGCCAGGTCCGGCGCCTCACCGTGCCGGACGGTGACCACGAAACCCGGCCCGATGAACAGGTGCAGCTCGGAGAACTCGACCTCTTCCCGGAGGTCGTCGTAGCGGGCGGCGCGCAGCACCACGAACAGGGTCTCCCCGTAGCGTTCCAGCTTGGGTCGCTGGTGGGCGTTGATCGCGTCCTCGACCGCCAGGTCGTGCAGGCGGAACTCCCGCGCCAGCGAGGTGATCTGCTCGATGTCGGGCCGGTACAACCCGATCCAGGCCATCGCGCCGTCCTGCTCCTGCAGGCAGCGGTACGTCTCGGCGAGGCCGGACGGGGAAGCGAACCGGTGCCCATGGAGGTAGACGGCGCTGTCCACCACCCCACCGGTGGGCGGGGTGGGCGACTCCGTGGGCGGTGGCACGCCGACTCTGGTCTCGTACTCGTCGAGTTGGCGACCGAAGCCCCCACCCGGGCGGAAGCGACGGCCACCGACCATGCCCTGTCCCCTCCCCGGTGACGCCCGGTCCGGCACGACTCCCGCCACCCCGGGGGCCGCTGCTTCCCCCCTGTCCCGCGCCCGAAACCCGGTGTGACGCGGGGTGGGTTCCCCGCACCGGCGGACGGGCACCCCACCGCGGACGGATACTCACGGTTACCAGGGGCGGGACTGACGGGGGACGCGCCGGTGGAGGTCGACAAGCGCGCGGGCCGGCTGCGGGAGTGGCTGCTGCGTGCCGGCGCCGAGGAGCCCGTGCAGCACCAGGGGCCGCACGGACGCCCGCCGGAGCACCGGCACCACCCCTGGTGGAAGGTGATGTGCCTGACCGGTGTCGACTACTTCTCGACGCTGGGCTACCAGCCGGGCATCGCGGCGCTCGCCGCCGGGGCGCTCTCCCCGGTGGCGACCCTGGTGCTGGTGCTGGTGACCCTGCTGGGCGCGCTGCCGGTCTACCGACGGGTGGCGGCGGAGAGCCCGCACGGCGAGGGCTCCATCGCGATGCTGGTACGCCTGCTGAGCTACTGGCCGGGCAAGTTGCTGGTGCTGGTGCTGCTCGGATTCGCGGCCACCGACTTCATCATCACCATCACTCTCTCGGCCGCCGACGCCACCGCGCACATCGACGAGAACCCGTTCTGGCCGAGCGCGCTCAAGGGATACGAGGTGCCGCTCACGCTGCTGCTGGTGGCGCTGCTGGGCGCGGTGTTCCTCAAGGGATTCACCGAGGCCATCGGGATAGCCGTCGTCCTGGTCGCGCTCTACCTGACGCTGAACGCTGTGGTGATGGCCGACGCGCTGTGGCGGGTGGTGACGCACCCCCACGCGGTCGAGGACTGGACCACCGCGCTGACCACCGGTCACGGCGATCCGTGGATGGTGGTCGCCCTGTCGCTGTTGGTCTTTCCGAAGTTGGCGCTGGGTCTGTCCGGCTTCGAGACCGGCGTGGCCGTGATGCCGAGCGTGCGCGGCGACCCGCAGGACTCCGAGGCGCGACCGCTGGGCCGCATCAGGGGCGCTCGCCGGCTGCTCACCACCGCCGCCGTGATCATGAGCGTCTTCCTGATCACCAGCAGCGTGACGACCACGATCCTGATCCCGCCGGAGGCTTTCCAGCCCGGCGGGCCGGCGAACGGCCGGGCGTTGGCCTACCTGGCCCACGCGCATCTCGGGGAGGTGTTCGGCACCGTCTACGACCTGTCCACCATCGGGATCCTCTGGTTCGCGGGGGCGTCGGCGATGGCCGGGCTGCTCAACCTCGTACCCCGCTATCTGCCCCGCTACGGCATGGCTCCGACCTGGGCGCGGGCGGTCCGGCCACTGGTGCTGGTCTTCACGGCGGTGGCGTTCCTGATCACGGTCGTCTTCAAGGCCAGCGTCGACGCGCAGGGCGGCGCGTACGCCACCGGGGTCCTGGTGTTGATCACCTCGGCGGCGACGGCGGTGACCCTCGCGGCGGTGCGGCACCGGCAGCGCGGCCGCACGACAGCGTTCGGCACCATCGCGGTGATCTTCGTCTACACCACGCTGGCGAACGTGGTGGAACGCCCGGACGGCGTGAAGATCGCGGCCTGCTTCATCGGCGGGATCATCGTGGTCTCGCTGCTCTCCCGGTTGTCCCGCGCCTTCGAGCTGCGGGTCGACCACGTCGAGCTGGACCCGGTCGCGACCAAGATGATCGACGAACGCGCCGGTCGGCGGATCCGCCTCATCGCCCACGAGCCCGACGGCCGGGATGAGGTGGAGTACCGCGCCAAGCTGGCGCAGACCATGGCGGACAACGACTTCCCCGACGACAGCGACGTGCTCTTCGTCGAGGTCCACGTCTCCGATCCGTCGGACTTCGAGACCGAGCTCGTGGTGACCGGCAGTCTGGTCGACGGTCGCTTCCCGGTGCTCAGTCTGACCAGCTCAGGGGTGCCCAACGCGCTCGCCGCCCTGCTGCTGGAGATCCGCGACCGGACCCGTCGACGCCCGCACATCTACTTCGAGTGGACCGAGGGCGGCCCGGGTCGCAACGTCCTGCGCTACCTGGCGTTCGGGCAGGGTGAGATCGCCTCGGTCACCCGGGAGATTCTGCGTCGACACGAGCCTGATCCGCGCCGACGGCCACACGTGCACGCCGGCTGACGGGACCGCGGGCACCCATCTCCCTGGTGAGCGTGGTCATAACGACTGGACGATCCACCCGTGCCTGCTGCTAGCCTCGGCGCAGGTCATGAGCGCCAGCGCGAAGCCCCGGCTCGCTGGCCGGCAACCCTCCTCCGCGGTGGGGTGCCCCGGGTGAAGACCAGGCACCGACAGGACGTCGGTGCAAGCGTGGCCTGGCACCCAGGTCAGCACAGACCCGGGAGAACCATGCGCATCCTCAGCACCACTCCACCGACCGACACCGCGGACGTCCGCGCCGGTTGGCCCTCGCCGGCACTGACCCGGCGGCGGCACGTGGACATGATGCGAATGTGCAGCGCCGCGTGTCGTCGCGGCACCACGCACTAGCGCAGCCCTCCTCCCGAACCTCCCTCACCGGTACGCCCATCGGGCGCACCGCCGGCGACGCACATCCGTGCGTGCCGGGACGCGACCTTTTCGGAGACACCCGTGCGACTTCTTCCTGCCCTGACCCGTGCCACCGCCCTGGGCGCTGCCGCCGTCCTGGCCGCCACCGCGCTCACCGCCTGCGGCGGCGACAGCTCGTCCGACACCAGCGCCAACCCGTACGGCCTGGCGCAGCCGGGCGTTCTGCGGGCCGGCACCCTGACCGACGCCCCGCCGAACGTGTACCTCGAGGACGGCAAGTTCACCGGCTTCGACAACGACCTGCTGACCGCCGTGGCCGGCAAGCTCGGTCTCCGGGTCGAGTTCGTCGGCACCGACTTCTCCGCATTGCTCTCCCAGGTCAACAACCACAAGTTCGACGTCGGCAGTTCCTCGATCACCATCACGGAGGCGCGGAAGAAGACAGTCGACTTCGGCAACGGCTACGACTTCGGCTACTTCGGCCTGGACGTCCCGGCCGGCTCCCCGATCACCGACTTCGACCAGCTCGCCGGCAAGCGGGTCGTGGTGGTGCAGGGCACCGTGCAGGACGACTACGCCACCGGCAAGCAGCTCGACCCGGTGCGGGTGCCGGACTACAACGGCGCGATCAACCAGCTCAAGGCCGGCACCGCCGACGCGTGGATCGCCCCGGCGGAGATCGGCGAGAAGTCGGCCGCCGACAGCAACGGCAAGATCACCGTGGCGGCCAAGCAGCTCAGCCCGGCACCGACCGCGTACGCCGTCGCGAAGGGCGGCGACAAGCTGCGCGAGGCGCTGAACAAGGCCCTCGACGAGGTCATCGCGGACGGCACCTGGAACCGGTTGCAGTCCCAGTACTACCCCGGCCGACCGATCCCGGCGGACTTCAAGCCGGGCAGCGGAGCGGTCACGGTGGCGCCGTCGGCGTCCGCGTCGACCACGTCCTGAACCGACGACGAGCGAGCAGGACGGTAGGAGAGACGACCGATGGATCCGTTGAGCACCCTGTGGGAGACGTTCTTCGACCTCGACGCGATGCGCGAGGCGCTGCCCGAGATGCTGACCGTCGGGTTGCCGAACACGCTGATCCTGGCGGTCTCCGCCGCCCTGCTCGGCTCGGTGCTGGGCCTGCTGCTGGCCGTCGCCGGGATCTCCCGCAGCCGGTGGTTGCGCTGGCCGGCGCGGGTCTACACCGACGTGTTCCGAGGGCTGCCGGCCGCGGCGACGATCCTGTTGATCGGCGTCGGGCTGGCACCGCTGGGCATGCAGGTCTGGGGACCGGACCCCTACCCCCTGGGGATCCTGGCGCTGTCGCTGATCGCCGCCGCGTACATCGGGGAGATCTTCCGCTCCGGCATCCAGTCGGTCGAGGCCGCCCAGTTGGAGGGCGCCCGCGCGCTCGGCTTCTCCTGGAGCGACGCGATGCGGCTGGTGATCATTCCGCAGGGCATCCGGCGGGTCCTGCCGGCCTGGGTCAACCAGCTCATCGCACTGATCAAGGACTCCAGCCTGGTCTACTTCCTCGGCCTGGTGGCCAGCCAGCGGGAGCTGTTCCGGATCGGGCAGGACTACGCGGCCACCACCGGCAACGAGTCCGCGCTGCTCCTGGCCGGGCTCTTCTACCTGGCGCTGACAGTTCCGCTGACACACGTCGTCAACTGGATCGACCGGCGGTTGCGCCACGGACGGCCAGCCGTCGCGTCGACCGACGAGGACGACGACCTCCCGTTGCCCGCCACCGTCCAGGGAGACCGGCGATGACCACCGACACCACCACCACTACCTCGGTCAGCCTCGACGTACGGGACGTGCACCTCGCCTTCGGGCCGAACCGGGTACTGCGTGGCGTCGACCTGACCGTGCCGCGCGGGGGGACGGCCTGCGTGATCGGCCCGTCCGGGTCCGGCAAGTCCACCCTCCTGCGCACCATCAACAGGTTGATCGAGCCGGACCGCGGCGACGTCCTGTTGGACGGGCGCAGCGTGCTGGGGGACGACCCGGACAGCCTGCGGCAGCGGGTCGGCATGGTCTTCCAGCAGTTCAACCTGTTCCCGCACATGAGCGTGCTGCGCAACGTCACCCTCGCGCTGCGCCGGCTCCGCGGGCTCGGCGAGGACGAGGCGGAGGCCGTGGCCCGGGCCCAACTGGACCTGGTGGGGTTGGCCGGCAAGGCCGACGCGCGCCCGGCTCAGCTCTCCGGCGGTCAGCAGCAGCGGGTCGCGATCGCCCGGGCGTTGGCGCTGCGGCCCGAGGTGATGCTCTTCGACGAGGCCACCTCGGCGCTCGACCCGGAGCTGGTCAAGGGCGTGCTCGGGGTCATGGCCGACCTGTCCGCCGCCGGCATGACCATGGTGGTGGTCACCCACGAGATGGGCTTCGCCCGACAGGTCGCCGACACCGTCGCCTTCATGGACCGGGGCGTGGTGCTGGAGGCCGGCCCGCCCGAGGCGGTCTTCGAACGGGCCGAGCATCCTCGGCTCCGCCGGTTCCTGTCCCAGGTGCTCTGAGTCGCGACGGCTCCCAGGTGCTCTGAGTCGCGGCGGCAGGTCGGCGGTCACTCGTTGGGTCCGCGCCCCAGCAGCCGGATCTCCTCGTTGTCCAGGGCGGCCTGGAGCTCCTGGAGCACCAGGTCGTCGATCTCCCGGTTGTCGCGCAGGCGGGTGACCTCCCGACGCTTGTGGGCGAGGACGCGCAGGCGCAGCCGACGTTCGAGGCGGCGCTCCTCGGCGGTGCTACCCCCGCTCTCGTCGTTGAGGTCCTCCAGGTGCCTCTGGTACTCGGCTCGCAGCCGATGGACCGACTCCTCCTGCGCGCCGACCTCGGCCGCCACCTGGGGCAGAGCGGCGAGGCCCGCCTCGGTGGCCCGCCGCCGGGCATGCCGGGCCTCGTCGACGCGTTCGGGGTCGCCGACCAGCCCCGCCCAGCGCACGACCAGCGGCAGGGTGGTGCCCTGGAGCAGCATGATCAGCACGATCACCAGGGCGGTGACGAAGATGATCAGGTCGCGCTCGATCACCGGTTGGCCGGCGACGGTCACCGTCGGTACGGCCAGGGCGGCGGCCAGCGACACCGCGCCCCGGAACCCCGACCAGCCGGCGACGGTCCCCACCCGCCAGGCCGAGGGCCCCTGGCTCGGGTCCATGATCCGGCGACGTCGCAGCCTGGCGATCTGCGAGGTGAGGTAGACGAACACCAGCCGGGTGCCGATGACGACGAGCGTCACCACGAGCACGATCACCAGAGCGCGCTGGGGCGAGGTGCTGGTGATGCCCCGCACCGCGCGGGGTATCTGCGTGCCGAGAAGGACGAACAGCCCACCGTTGATGAGGAACGTGGACAGGTCCCAGAACGCGTACGCCAGCACCCGGGACCGGGCGCGGATCACCCGAGGACCGGCGTAGGAGAGCACCAGACCGGCGACCACCACCGCCAGCACACCGCTGGCGTGCACGGCGTCGGCCAGCAGGAACGCGGCGAACGGCGTGAGCACGCTCAACGCGCCCTCCCGAAGCGGGTCGTCGAGCCGTTTGCGGACCAGCACCACGGCCACCCCCACCAGCACACCGGCCAGTACGCCGCCGAGGCTGGCGCCGACGAACTCCTCACCGATGCCCAGCGCGCCCGGGTCCGCGCTGTGCACGAGCAGACCCACGGCCACCGCGAAGATCACCAGGGCGGTGCCGTCGTTGATCAGACTCTCGGCGTGCAGGGTGGTGAGCAGCTTTCGGGGCAGCCGTTTCGCGAGCCCGGTGACCGCAGCGGCGTCGGTCGGGGCGAGGACGGCGCCGAGCACCCAGGCGGCGGCGGGGTTCACCCCCAACGCCTGCGCGGTGAACGACACGGTGACCATGGTGAGGACCACCAGCACCACGGCGAGCGACCCGATCACCGGAAGGTTGGCCCGGATCTCGCGCAGGCTGATGGTGAGGCTCTCCCGGTACAGGATCGCCGGCAGGAAGATCAGCAGCACCAGGTCGGGTTCCAGGCTCACCTCGGACAGCGGGGGCGTCAGGCCGAGCAGCACCCCGAACGCGATGAGCAGGACCGGCGGGGCCACCCGGTACCGTCCGCCGAGCGTGGTGCCGATCAGGACGGTGACGCCCAGCACCACGATCATGACGAGCGCCTGCACGGCGTACCCCCTCGATCGTCGCCGGCGGCGGACGCGCCGGTCCTCCCATCTGACCGCACCCGCCAACGCGTTCCGAGGAGAATCGGCAAGTCGCCGTGGACGGCGACCGCGATCAGCGTGCGGGGCTGGCCGTCCGGGCCCGGGCGCTGACCGCGCGGGCGACCTGGCGATGCGCGGCCGCTTCCTCCGCGCGGCCGAGTGCCTCGGCCAGGGCGGCAAGGTGCCCGGCCACCGGGCCGACGGTGAGCACGCCGCTGCCGGCGGCCAGTTCCTCCGCCGCCGGCAGCAGTTCGGCGTGGACCCGTTCCATCGTGACCCGGTCACCGAGAGCACGCGCCGCTCGACCGACGAGGCAGAGGCGCGCCTCCCGGAGAAGGTCGTGCGGCCCTTCCGGAAGTACCCGCACGGCCGCTGCCGCAGCGTCCCGGTCACCGTCGGCGAGCAGCAGCAACGGCCGGACCCATGGCTCGTGCGG
Source organism: Micromonospora sp. WMMD967 (assembly GCF_029626165.1). Classification (NCBI taxonomy): domain Bacteria; kingdom Bacillati; phylum Actinomycetota; class Actinomycetes; order Micromonosporales; family Micromonosporaceae; genus Micromonospora; species Micromonospora sp. WMMD967. The sequence goes on along the minus strand of NZ_JARUBK010000001.1, from coordinate 3,206,135 downwards.
CCCCCAGTCCATGGTCGCCCAGCCCGGGCCGGGAAGCGGCTGGTCGAGACCGTCGGTCCCGTCGTCGACGGATTCGGCCAGCCGCAGGCCGAGCAGCGCGAGCGGGAGCAGCCCACGGGTCAGGCCCGGCATACCGTCCGGGGGCAGGTGGCGGGCCGCCGCATGGAAGGCGTCCGCCGCCGAGGCCGCTTCGCCGTCGAGAGCCAGGCGCACCGCGGCGAACCACCTGGTGAACACCGCTACCAACGGAAGCTCGTACCGCTCGGCGAGGCGATCGGCGGCACGGGCGTGCTCGTCGGCTGAGGGCCGGTCGGCCAACGCGCAGTACGCCTGGACCAGCACGAGGTGGCCGAGCACCTCGAAGGTCACCAACTGGTGCCGAGCGGCGAGGTCGACCAACTCGCGACCGATGCGGGCCCGCTCAGCGGCGAGGCCGACGCGCTGGAAGGTGTGCATGAAGCGGGCGTTGAGCGCGAAGGCCAGCAACCCGGGGTCGCCGACCGTCCGGGCGAGGGTCTCGGCCTCGTACGCCGCCCGGCGACCGCCGTCGGTGGTGGTGCCGCGCAGCTCCAGCGCAAGGGTGCTCAGGAGGCGGCTGCGCCGCGCCGAGCCGGTCGGGCCGAGTGCGCTCAGGGCCTGCTCGGCGGCTCGGACGATGTGCCCGGAGAGCCTGTCGTCGTCGTTGCGCGTCCAGATGGCGGGTACGTCGAAGCCGGCCAGCACCTCCTCGATCAGCAGCGGATCGCCGACCGACTCCGCGGCGGTGATCGCCTCGGCACGTCGCCCTCTCGCCTCGGCCAGCCGCCCGGTCACGGCCAGCGCGCGCCCCAGACCGAGCAGTGCGGTCAACCGCTCACGTTGCTCGACGCCGCCGGCACGGTCGTACGCCTCGATCACCTGTCGCCACAGGCGGGCCGCCTCGTGCGGGTTGCCACCCCGTTCGGCCTGCTCGGCAGCCGTGCGGGCGTACGCGCCGGCGCGACCGGCGGCGACCCGTCCACCGGCGCTGAGCAGGTGGTGCGCGATCGCGGCAGGCTCGACCGGATCTCGTTGTCGCAGCGCTTCGGCGATGGTCGCGTGCCACGCGGCACGGCGCGGTGTGGACAGGTCGGCGTAGAGCGTGTCGCGGACCAGGATGTGGGTGAAGCGCAGCTGACCGTCGGGCTGCCGCTCGGCGAGGAAACCCGCCTGCAGGGCGCGGTCGACGGCGTCCAGCACGACTGCGGGGTCGCTCGCCAGGGACGTGAGGATCTCCAGGTCGAGGTCCCGGCCGAGCACGGCGGCCTGCCGCAGCACGGTGCGCGTCGGTGTGGGTAGCTGCGCCAGCCGGTGTCGGATCACGTCGCGCACGCCGGGCGGCACCGAGGCCAGTGCGGCCTCCCCCTCGCTCGCGTACAGCTGGGCCAGCTCGCGGACGAAGAACGGGTTGCCTCCGCTGCGCTCGTGGATCAACTGGGCGGTGGTCGGGGCGAGTGCCGCGCCGACGACGGCGCGGGCCAGCTCAGTCGTCGCCGACGCGGAGAGACCGGCCAGGTACTCCCGGGTCGGTTCCAGCCCGGCGAGACGGGCCAGGGCGGCGGTCAGCTCCGGACTGATCTCGGTGGCCCGGTAGGTGCCGAGAACGAGCACCGGCCCGGTGGCCGGGTGTGGACCGGTGAGCAAGGCGGTCAGCAGGTCCAGGGTGTCACCGTCGGCGCGGTGCAGGTCGTCGAGGACCACGAGCAACGGCCCCCGGTCGGCTACCGCCGCGACCAACGACGCGACCGCCCGGTGCCGACGGAACCGCCCACCGGTGGGGTCGCCCGGTTCGTCGGTCGGGCCGGGGGACTCCACCAGGCCGTTGAGCGCGTCGGTGACCTGGGTCCACGGCCAGGCCGGCGGGGCTCCCTCGTACTCCGGGCTGCGTCCCCACGCGGTGGTCCAGCCCTCGACGGCGAGCTGCCGCGCCAGCGTCTCGGCCATCGCGGTCTTTCCGGCACCCGGGTCGCCGCCGAGGAGCGCGAGGGTGGGCGTGCGGCGTCGGAGCGCGGCCTCGGCGGCGTGCCGCAGGCGGTCCAGCTCCACTGCCCGGCCGACGAACGGACGCTGCGCTGGCGGACCGGGTGGCGGACCGGGTGCCGCGGGCTGCCGGAGGCTGGGGGTGGCAGCGTCGTCGAGGTCCGGAGTGAGATGCGGTGCCTGGGCCAGGACGTCGGCTTCCAGCCTCTGCAACTCGGGCCCGGGATCCACGCCCAACTGCGTCACCAGGACGGTGCGCGCCTCGCGAAGCGCAGCGAGGGCGTCCCCCTGCCGACCGGCGCGGTACCGGGCCACCGCGAGCAACCGCCAGGCGTCCTCCCGCAGCGGATGGCTGGCCAGGTGAGGCGGCAGGTCGGCGGCGGCTTCGTCCGGCCGACCCAGTGCCAGCAGCGCCTCCGCCCGCCGCTCGACGGCGAGCATGCGCAGCTCGTCCAGTCGATTGATCTCCGCCGCCGCCCAGACCTCGTTCGCGCAGTCCGCGTACGCGGGGCCTCGCCAGAGCCGGAGGGCGTCGTCCAGGGCGGTCAGGGCCTGCGCGGGGCGTCCCGCCACGAGCAGTGGACCCGTCTCGCCGACGGCTGCCTCGAACCGGCCGGCGTCCACCGCCTCCGGGGCGACCCGCAGCACGTACCCCGGTGGCTCGGTGACCAGGATCCGGGGCGGTTGCCGCGGTGGCCGGTCGGGCTCCAGGGCCCGGCGCAGGTCGGCGACGAAGGTCCGGATCGCGCCCACCGCGCCATCCGGCGCGACCTCCCACAGGTCGTCGACGAGACGCCGCACCGGCACCACCCGCCCATGGGCGATCAACAGCCGGGCCAGCACCAGGCGCTGCCGGTGCCCACGCAGCAGTGCCGGGCCACGCTCGGTGACGGCGGTCACCGGCCCGAGGACGCCGAACGTCACCGCGTCCGGTGCGATCGGCTGCCTGGTCATGGCACCAATCTAGGCGAGGGCCGGCGCGCGCTGATCCGACGCTGACCGCTTGCTGATCAGCGAGGAGAAGGCTCGACGACGTACGACGACGTGGGGCCATCGCCCCCGCCGGCACTGCTCACCAGAGAGGTTCTCCCGTGGACCCCAGGATCAACGGATTCGACTACCGGCGCGTGACCGTCGCCGACGGTGTGACGCTCAACGTCGCCGTCGGCGGTTCCGGACCAGCTGTCGTGCTGCTGCACGGTTTCCCGCAGACCCATCTGATGTGGCGGCACGTCGCGGCCGACCTGGCCGCCGACCACACCGTCATCTGCCCCGACCTACGCGGCTACGGCGACAGCGACAAGCCCGTCGACCTCGACGGCACCGGGTACGCCAAGCGGACCATGGCCGCCGACATCGTGGCGTTGGCCCGCGCGCTCGGTCACGAACGGTTCGCGCTGGCCGGCCACGATCGGGGTGCGCTCGTCGCTTTCCGCGCCGGCCTGGACCACCCGGCGGCGATCAGCCGGTTGGCGTTGCTCGACGTGGTGCCCACCCTGGACATGTGGGACGTGCTGCACGGCACCTCAGCGGCGGTCGCGTTCCACCTGTATCTCATGGCGCAGCCACCCGGGCTGCCCGAGGAGTTGATCGGTGGCAGTGCGGACGCCTTCTTCGGCCACTTCCTGGACGTCTGGACCCGTGATCCGGAGGCCCTACCGGCCGACGTGCGGGCGGCCTACCTGCGTGCGTCCCGTAACGCGGTCACGTCGATCGTCGCCGACTATCGGGCGTCGGCCGGGATCGACGTGGCCCACGACAGCGCCGACCGGGCGGCCGGCAACCAGCTGCGCATGCCGGTGACGGTGCTGCAGCAGGACTGGGGGGCCGCGTTGGGATATGACGCGGCCGGGGTGTGGCGGGCCTGGGCGCCCGACCTGGAGCACCGAACGGTCACCTCTGGGCACTTCATGGCGGAGGAGGCACCGGCCGAGGTGGTCCGGACGCTGCGGGCTCTGCTCGACCGCTGACCGATCGGAGGCCCGGACGCACCGCCATCACCCTGAGTAAGATTTGCGACACTACCAGTGGCGATCATGGCGGTGCGGCCGGGCCGTCGCGCTCCAAGCGGGCGAACCCACGGCAACCCGCCCCGAATGGGCCCTGACCTGCGGTAATGCGACGTGACACGCAGTGGACGACAACCGGTCATCGGTGATACACAGGCAGATACCGGCAGCCAACGACGTCGAGTCGCTTCGTCTCCTCGCCTTACGACCCGTCCAACCGCACCGCACCAGCGTCGGCGTGCCGCTCCACAGTCGCGCGATCGGACGGCACCGGCCCGTGAGGCCGCTGCGGGAGGTCGGCCCTCGACCAAGGAGTTGCCGTGGGAACCCTCCGTATCCGATCCCGACACCAACCGTACGAGATCGCTGTCCTGACCGCCGCACCCGTGTGTGGCGTTCTGATGCTGACCCTCGACGTCCGGCCGACCTCCGTGCAGACGGCCATGCCCGGGCCCATCCAGGTCGCCTGGGAGCTGGGGCTGATCGCGGTGGGCGTGGGCGGATTGCTGGGCATCCTGTGGCCCGGCCGACTCTCCACCGGGCTCGGCCTCGAACTCGCGTCGGTGCTGGTGCTCGGCACGATCACCGGCATGTACGCCGTGGCCCTGGTGGCCATGTCGGGTCGACAGTCCATCGTCGCGACGTCGTTCATCATGGCCGTGACCGTCGGATCGCTCTGGCGGGCCACGCAGATCGCCGTCGACCTGCGCCGCCTGGCCCGAGCTTGCGAAATAGTTGGTTACGAACCCCTGCAGGCAGGTGTCACGTGAATACCTCCCCGGCGCCGGCCGCACCCCACTGGGTGCAGCTGGCGCTCAGTGTGCTCGGCATCCTCGGTGGCAGCACCGGCCTCGCCGCGATCGCCACCGTCGTGGTGCAGCGCGGCAAGTTCAAGGCCGACGCCGCCGACACCCTCACCGAGGCCGCGCTCACCCTGGTGCAGCCGTTGCAGACCCGGATCACCCAGCTGGAGGGCGAGGCGCTGAGCGCGCGGTCCGAGCTGGGCGTGCTCCGCGAGCAGGTCAACCAGTTGCAGTTCGTGGTCCGGGTGCTCACCCGGACCTTGGACCGCTGGCGGGCCGCGATCCGAGCCCCGGACGCCACCCTACGGAAGATCCGCGCGACGGTGGCGGAGACCGACAGAGCGACCGAGGAGCGCTGACCACGCGCGTCCCCGGCGCGGCCGCCCGGCAGTGAGGGCCCTCAGGAAGAGCCCTGGATACGGGCGCGAAGCTCGTCGACCGCCCTGCGGAACTCGGGATCGGACTCGCCCGGGTGGTGCCCCCGCATGGGTGGCGGACAGCGCTCCCCCGGGGCTGGCAGCAGGTCCGAGGGGTCCCGCAACCGCCGGTCGACCCGACCGGCCGGGTCGGTCGGGTCCGGGGGTGGATCACCGGGCCGATGGGAGGCGAAGATCCAGCCACCGATGGGGTCGGTCTCCCGCCAGAGGTTGAGCCATCGCCAGTCGACCCGTTCCCCGACCTCCCGCAGCACCTCCTCGTTCAGGTAGGCGGGGAAGATCCGGGCGTACAGACGGTCCAGCGGCGATCCGTAGGTGAGCAGCGCGACCCGCGCACGTACGCGCGGCGGCAGCCGCAGCACAGCGAGAGCGAGCAACGCGGACCCGTGGCTGTGCCCACAGAGCAGCACCCCGTCGTGCCGCTCCGTCAGTTGGGTGATCCGCTGCGCCAGCTCCGGTACCGCCCGGTCGGCGTAGCTCGGAGGCGCGAACGGGTGCGCGGCCCGGGGCCAGAAGGTGCCCAGGTCCCACAGGATGCCGACGTGCCGGCGGAACCACGGCGTCCGGTAGGCGAACACCCCACCCAGGAGCAGGGCGATCACCGCCGCCGTCGCGAAGTAGCTACCCAGGGCCAGCCCCATGCCCACCACTCCGACCGGGAGCCCGAGAAGCCGCGTCGCCAGTTCGTCGGGTGTCAGGTCGAACAGCCGCAACAGCCCCGCGGCCAGTCCGATCGCGGTGAGGGCCGCCCACGCCACGGCGAGAAGCCCCAACCACTCGGCGAACCGCGCCCGGGCGACCGCGCTCGTCACCTGACGCAGCCGCCCGACGCCCTGCGGCGGCACGGTCGGGAAGTCGCGCGCCGTGACCGCCGCTGCCGCGCGGCGACGGCGTCGCCGACTCAGCAGGGTCAACGCTCCGCACAGCAGGACGCCGGCGATGACGTGCAGGAAGAACGCCAGGATCGTCCACTGGTACGGCAGCGGCGGTCCGCCGTGGTAGCCGTCCAGCAGGTTCCCGCTCTGGTAGACGAGGTTGGCGGAAAACGCTCCGGCGAGGCCGACCGCGAAGGCCGCGACCACCGCCGAACCCAACCCCCGCGACAGCGCGCGGCGACGGTCCCCACGGCCGTGATGCCACAGCACAAGCGCACTCAGCGACACCAGCAGGATCATCTCTCCGAGCAGCACCCAGGTCGCGATGGTGTCGTAGCCGGGCAGTGCGGCCGCCGAGGGCCACGGCCGCTCGTCCAGGACGACGGCGGCGAGGGTGGCCGCGGTCAGGCCGACGGCCACCGCGCGCAGCGTCGTGGCGGTCCGGGTGACCATCCCCGTCATTGCCGCCCGATCGAGCAGGCCGGGCACGACGAGCAGTCCGGCGCAGGCCAGCAGCACCGCGACGCTGAGCGTCAGCAGCACTGCGGTCACGGCCGTCGCGCCGCCTGACACCCGGGCGACGAGCAGGATCAGACAGAGCATGGCGAGCGCGGTGGCCACGTGGATCGCCCGCAACCGCCCCACCAGTGGCTCGACGACCCACAGGGGTTTGCCGGCCGGACGGGGCCGTCGGGTGCCGAGCAACCGGAGGAACGCGATGGCGGCGATCGGCAGGAGCGACAGGACTGCCAGCCGCAACCCGACCTGACGCCCGTCGAGCCCGCCCACCGCGTCGAACGGCCCCCTGCAGCGCGCCGCGCCGAGACACCGCCAGGCGAGCAGGTCCAAGGCGACTCCGGCGGTGGACACCACGTACAGCACTGTGAGGTCGAGCGCGAGGAGCCGGCACAGCATGGTGACCCAGGCACCGCCGCGGCGGGCCGTGGGCCGCATCCACACCGCCAGGTTGCTGAGCATGAACGGCAGGAGGAGGACCAGGGAGAGGGTCCGGGCCACGGTGCCCGAGGGCAGGTCACCCCAGCGGTACGCCTCGAGCGTCACCCCGTCCGGGCCGCTGTCGGACCGTTCGGCGCGGTGGAAACCCCCGCTGTCGTCGCCGGCGACCTGCGTGGCCGGCCCCTGACCGAGAATGGTTCCGGGCTCCGCCCCGGACACGCCGTGCACCCGCAACTCCACCACGTCGTGCTCGCGCGGTGGGTCGTCGTGCTGCCCTGTTCCCTCCGGCATCGGCGGCTACCGGGCCGGCCGACCGGCGGCGTCGGAACGTCCGGCGGCCTGCCACATGACGGGCATCGCGTCGACCAGGACGATCAGCAGCAACACCCCGGCGACGACACCGCTGCTGGCGAGCTGCGGGAGCTTCCAGGTCGCCAGTCCGGCCACGACGAGGGCCGGCACACCGACCAGTCGCGCCCAGGGCAGGCCGCCGTCGACGGCGGCCGCGAGCAGGATCCGGGCGGTGAGGAACAGCGCCGGACCGATGACGCCCACGGCCAACTGTCCGTTGTCGCGGGCACCCGGGTCGTCGATCGTCATCTCCATGGCAACCGAGGTGGCCAGGACCCCGGCGATCATGACCAGGTGCAGGTAGCCGGCCATCAGCGCCAGCATGCTGCCCGGCGGCCCGGCCGCCACGACGGCGGCGCCCAACCGCGTGCCGGCGGGCACCAGGTAGAGCCGGGCGAGCGCCACCGCTGTCACGAACGCCAGGGCGAACGCCAGAGTGCTCTCCCGGTCCATGCCGGAACCGCTGTACGTGATACCGGCGATGAGGATCAGCTCACCCAACGCGATGATGAAGATCTGCTGGTAGCGCTCGGAGAGGTGGTCTCCGTTCACCTGAAGCTCGGGCCAGGTGCTGCGCCCGAGCCACGGGAAGGGCCAGCGCAGCCGTGCGAGGGCGTACTCGAGCAGCAGGGCGAGCGCCCAGAGGATCTCCCGGGCCGGGGCGACGAACGCCCCGACGATCCAGAACACGCCGGAGATCGCGAACCAGATCGCCACCCGCGCGCTGCGCGACTGCAGCCGATGCCCCCGCAGCGCCGGGAGCAACAGCGCGCCCCGGCCCAGGTGGATGGCGACGTAGGCGACGGCGAACACCAGGGCGTGCGCGTCGAAGGCGGTGGGCACGGCGGCGGCCATCAACAGACCGCCGAACATCACCCAGAGCAGGAGGACGACGATCAGCGGGGCACGTGGGTCGAACCAGTCCGCCGACCACGCGGTCACGAACCACACCCACCAGATCGCCGCCAACAGGATCAACACCCGGAAGCCGCCGCCCATGCTGAGGTCGTCGAGCAACGCCCGGGACAGCCGGGTCAGCGCGAAAATGAACGCCAGGTCGAAGAAGAGTTCCAGGAACGACGTCCGGCGGGGATTCTCACGGCGTTGGAGCAGCCGGTTGGCAAGCCCGTTCGTCATCGCCCGCCTTCCCTGACGTCAACTGCCGCCCCAGTCGTACCACCTGGGCAGCCGGGCCCGGGCGCGTTCCCCCAGGCCCGGCCGTCGTCCTCAGCGGCCGCTGGAGACGGCGGGCCGGGACGTCAGGTCCGACGCCACGTCCCAGAGCCGCTCGGCGTTGCCCGGGTCGACCGCGTACGCGGCCACACCGCTGTAGTCCGCCGGCCGCTCGGTGACGACCGCAGCCTCGGCACAGTCCTCGAAGTAGCGACCGCCGACGCCGTCGAGCAGCGGGGACGCGGCGAGCAGCACCGAGGTCGCGGCACCCTGCTGCGGGGTCTTCTGCCGCTCCTTCGGGGTACGCAGCCCACCGGTGTGCTTCTGCAGACCGGTCGCGATGGCCCCGGGGTTCAACGCGTTGGCGTAAATGCCCTCACCGGACCAGCGGCGCGTCACCTCGACGGCGAGCAACGCCTCGGCGCTCTTGGACTGCCCGTACGCCAGCAACGGATCGTACGGGCGGAACGCGAAGTGCAGATCGTCGAAGACCACCGGGGAGAACAGGTTGCCGCTGGAGCTGACCGACACGACCCGGGCGCCCCCGGCGGCGGCAAGCGCGTCGTGCAGGCCGACGGTCAACGCGAAATGCCCCATGAAGTTGGTCGCGAACTGCATCTCCCAGCCCTCGACAGTACGCTCCAACTCCGGCAGCGCCATGATCCCGGCATTGTTGACCAGGATGTGCAACGGCTGATCCCAGCCGGCGACGAACCGGCGCACCGAATCCTGATCGGCCAGGTCCAACTCGCGCACGGTCACCCGGTCCGCGCCGATACCGGCCGCGATGTCGGCAGCGGCCTGCTCGCCGGCGGCGACCCGGCGTACCCCGAGGACCACCTCGGCACCGGCAGCGGCCAACGAGCGAGCGGTCTCCACGCCGATCCCGGCGGCCCCTCCGGTGATCACGGCCCGCCTACCGGTCAGGTCGACCCCGGCGATGACCTCGTCGGCGCTCGAGGCGAAACCGAACGGGGTCACGATTCGCTCAGTCATCTCTGTCCCATCTCCCGATCACGCATACGCCAACCACTGTCACCCAACCAGCGGGCGATGTCCGGGTCCTGGTTTTCCTGGTAGTGACAGGACCAGGATGAGCGGCCGGTCGCCGCTCCTACGATGGGCTGGTGAGCACGGCCGGCCCGCTCGGCGAGTACCTGCGTGCCCGGCGCGAGCTGATCGGGCCGGGCGACGTAGGGCTGCCCGCGCACGGCCGTCGGCGGGTTCCCGGCCTGCGTCGTGAGGAGGCCGCCCTGCTCGCCGGCATCAGCGCCGACTACTACCTGCGGTTGGAGCAGGGTCGGGACCGGCACCCGTCGGCGCAGGTGCTCGACGCGCTGGCCCGCGCGCTGCTGCTGGACGCGGAGGCCACGGCGCACCTGCACCGCCTCGGCGCACCGGTCCCGACCCGCCGCCCGGCGCGACGGCCGGAGCGGGTGCCGGCGGGAGTCCGGCAGTTGGTCGGGTCGTGGACCGAGACGCCGGCGTTCGTGCACGGTCGGTATCTGGACGTGCTCTTCGCCAACCCCCTGGCGACCGCGTTGGCACCCATCTTCAGCGCCGGGGTGAACCTGCTGCGCGCGGTATTCCTGGACCCGAGCGTTCCGGCGCTGTACCCCGCACTCACGGCGGTCGCGGCGAACGCGGTGGCCGGCCTGCGCGCGCAGGTCGGCACCGAGACGGATGATCCCCGACTCACCGAGCTGGTCGACGAGCTGACCACCGGCAGCGAACGGTTTCGCCGGTTGTGGGCTCGCCACGACGTCAGCGCCCGCGCCGGCGGTGGATTGCGGGTGTTCCATCATCCGCGGGTGGGCGAGTTGGAGTTGCGCTACGAGAAGTTCACGATCAGCGGCACCACCCAGTCGCTCGTCGTCTACCACGCCGATCCGGGCAGCGGGTCGGCGCGCGCCCTGGCCCGCCTGGGAGTGCAGGGGGCGCCGGGTTAGCCGGCGGTCGCCCGCTCGGCGACCACCACCGAGATCCCGTCGAGGACGCGTTGCAGACCGAACTCGAAGGCGTACTCCGGGCCGTACGCGGCGCCGTGCTGCTGGCCCGCCGCCGTGCCGACCCGGGAGGCGGTCGGGTAGGCGTCCGCCGTCATGAACGTCTCCAGCCAGGGCGCGTGCGACTGCCACCACTGGCCGTCGGTCATGCCGGTCTCGCGTTCCAGGTCGACCACCTCGGAGGCGGCCCGTGCCGCGCTCTTCACGTGGCCGAGCACCAGGGTGAGCACCGCGTCCATCTCGACGTCGCTGAGCCCGATGTCGGCGACCGCGCCGAGCTCGTAGTCGTACTTCGCCACCAGGTGCGGGCCGAGCACCGGTCGGGTCGTCTCAGCCCGCAACATCCAGGGATGCCGCTGATAGAGCGCCAGGTTGTCGCGGGCGATCCGGTCCAGCCGGGCCCGCCAGTCGCCCTCGACGGTCGGGCGCGGCATCTCGCCGTACGCGCTGTCGATCATGACGGCGACGAGTTCGGCCTTACCCGGCACGTAGGTGTAGACCGACATGGTGCCGACACCCAGCGCCTCGCCGACCCGACGCATGGTCAACGCGTCGAGGCCCTCCGCGTCAGCGATGTCGATCGCCGCCCGGACGATCCGATCGACGCTGAGCCCGGGCCCCGCGCTGCGGCTGGCCGGCTCCGTCGTGCGCCAGAGGATGGCCAGGCTCCGGGCCGGGTCCGCGGTCGCCTTGCGCTCACTCGCCATGGTGCGGCCATCCTAACAACGCGGGCGTACGCCGTACGCCGCTGGCGCGCGCTCGCACCCGGCCGCCGAGATCCGGTCACACGGCCTCGCGGTCGTCGGACAGTGCCGGGCCAGCGGCGGCGGGCACCAGGTGTCGTACGTCCGGTTCGCCGTCGGTCAGCTCCCGGGCCCGTTCCTCGGTCGCGCGGTCCTCGCCCGTCAACCGGCCGCCGTGCTGGCGCAGGTGTTCGCCCCAGGACGGCACCAGGTACACCTCAACGAACCGGTCTGTCGTCTCCGCCGGCCGGAACAGCCCCCAACGCATCGCGCCGGTGCGCTGCCGCGCGCCGCGTACCAGGTCCATAGCCGCCAGGAACGGCTCGGTCCGCTCCGGCCGCACGGTGTACTGCACCATGACCAGCACCGGCCCCACCCCCGGATCCGGCTCGTGCGCCAGGTGCAGTTGCGGCCAGTAGGCGGCCGGTTCCCGGTTCACCCCGCGCATGTTCGGCAACGGCCAGATCCGACTCGTCACGGTGCCGACGAACATCAGCGCCGCCGCCGCGAGGTAGGCGACAACCAACCCGGCCATGTCGGCCACGAGCCCCCAGATGAGCGCGCCGACCGCCTGCCCGCCGGCGAAACAGACCTGGTAGACGGCCAGACCTCTGGCCCGTACCCAACTGGGCAGGAAGAGCTGCATCTCGGCGTTGACGTTGGCCAGCACCGTCACCCAGGCCATCCCGGCGGGCAGCAGGGCGAGCAGCACCAGCGGCACCGCGTCCACGGTGCCGACCACGGTCAGCGCCACGGTGAACAGCGCCCCGGCGATCAGCAGGAGCTGGTTGGCCGACAGGCGGGTGCGGATCACCGCCAGCAACACGCCACCCGCGATGGCACCCACGCCGAGGGCGGCCAACAGCAGCCCGTACCCGCCGGAGCCCAACCCCAGTCGACGGCTGGCCACCAGCGGCAGCAACGCCCACAGTGAGCTGGCCGGCACGACGAAGACCAGCGCGCGGCGCAACAGCCGGCGCACGGTCGGCGAGTGGCGTACGTAGCGGCTCCCTGCGCGCAACGCGGCGGCGAACCGCTCGGGCACCTCGACCGCGCGGGCGTCGCCGGGCCGCCAGCGCCACAACGCGTACGTGAACACTCCGAACGCGATGGCGTTGAGGCCGAAGACCGGGGCGACACCGGTGCGGGCGATCAGCACGCCGGCCACGGCCGGCCCGACGGCCCGCGCCACGTTCACGCTGATCGAACCCAGCGCGGACGCCGCTCGCAGCTGGTCCTGTGGCACCAGCTCCGGGATCACCGCTGCCCAGGCCGGCAGGGTGAGCGCCTGCCCGACCCCGAACGCGAAGGTGAGGGTGAGCAGCAGCGCCGGGGGCATCCGGTTGGTCAGGGTGAGCAGCGTCAGCAACACCGCCACCGCCACCAGGAACAGCTGCACGGCGATCAGCAGGTGCCGGCGGTCGAAGCTGTCCGCCAGTACGCCGGCGGGCAAGGCCAGCAGCAGCACCGGCAGCAGGCTCGCGGTCTGAACCAGCGCGACCAGGGTGGATGCGTTGGAGTGGTGGATCAGCAGCCACTGCGCACCGACGGTCTGCATCCAGGTACCGATGTTGGCGATGAGCAGGGCCAGCCACAGGTTGCGGTAGACCGCGGTCCGCAGCGGCGCCCACGCCGAAGCCGGACGGTCGTCGGGTCCGGCTGCGGCCGTCACCACCGCCCGTCCGCGCGCAGCACGCGCTCACCGGAGACGTAGAGGTCGTCGGGTTCGAGCAGCAGTAACCGGACGACCTCGGTGGCGACCTGTTCCGGCATGGCGTACACCTCGTCCAGGAACTCGGCCCCCACCCGTTCCTGTAGCCGCGTCGGCATCGGCCCGGGATGCAGCTGCATCACCTTGACCCGGTTGCTGTGCTGGGCCTCGGCCAGCGAATCGACCAGGCTGCTGCCGTAGCTCTTAGTGGCCCGATAGACGGGGATGCCGGGCCGAGGGGCCGCCAGAGCCAGCGCGCCGATGTACACGACGTTGCCGTAGCCCTGTCGGTGCAGGTGCCCCACCGACTCCCGCAGGAGGTACGTGATACCCAGAACGTTGATTTCCACGGCCCGGCGGATGTGCTCCACCGACAGGTCCGCCAGCTCGCCGCCCGCCCACATCGACGCGCAGACCGCCACTCCGTCGATCGCTCCGTAGCGCTGCACCACCTCGACGAAGCCCTCACGGACCTGCTCGTACGAGGAAATGTCGCAGACGACGCCGTCGCACCCCAGCTCGTCGGCTGTCGTGGCGACCTCGGACGCCTCGTTGCCGAACACCACGACCCGGTGTTCGTCGACCAGCAACCGGGCCACCGCGAGGCCGAGGCCACTGGTACCACCTACCACCAAGAAGGTTCTGGCACCCATGTCTCTCCAGCCGCCGCCAGCGCAGGTCACGCGAACCGCGTGACGTCGCGTTCTTCCCGTTTCCGAGCCCCGCACACCCGTTCGGTCGGTAGTGCTGGACCTACCTTGGAGAGTGGATCTGGACGGCTGGGGCGGCAGTTCGCCCACGATTAGCGTCTGTGGCATGACCCCGGAACGTCCTTCCCACCTGGCCGAGGCGCTACGCCGCCGCGACTGGCTGGTCTCCGCCTGGCCCTGGCGGGCGCTGGCCTACCTGGTCAGCACCGTACCGATCGCGGGCGTGCTCGCCGTCGGGCTGCTCATCGTCGGCGCACCCCTGCTCGCCGCCGTCAACGGGCTGCTGCTGCACGACCGCCCGCCGGGCATTCCGCTCATGTTGTTCCTGGCAGTCGGCAGCCTCACCGTGCTGGCGCTGGCGCCGATCGTCAGCTTCCCGGTGGCCGCCGTGGAGCGGTGGCGACTGCGCCTGGTGGACGGCCGCCCGCTGCCTCCGTCGCCGTGGCCGGGCCTGGTCGCCCGCTACCGCACCGCCGCCGGATGGCGGGAGGTGGCGTACCTGTTCTGGCTGGGCGGGGTCACCCCGATCACGTACTGGGTGTTCCTGCTACTGCTGGTGTTCGACCTCGGGCTGATCACCAGCCCCTGGCTGGCCGGCGACCCGAACAACCCGGTGGTGGTCTGGCAGCCGATCGAGACCACCGGTGAGGCCGTCCCGTACGCGATAGTGGGTGTGCTGCTCCTGCCGGTCCTCTGCTACGCGGCCGGTCTGTTCGCCGCAGTGCAGGCCACCGTGGCCCGCTGGGCGCTGGCCTGGCCGGTCGACGCGGCGGCGTTGCGCGAGGTCGCCCGTTCCCGCACCCGCCTGGTCAGCGCCTACGAGGCCGAGCGGCGTCGGATCGAACGCGACCTGCACGACGGCGCGCAGCCCCGGCTGACCAGTCTCACCCTCCAGCTCGGCCTGGCCCGGCTGGACGTCCCCGAGGACTCCCCCGCGGCCCGGCCCCTCGCCGTGGCCCACGACCAGGCCCGGGGCCTGATGGTGATGCTGCGGCAACTGGTGCACGGCATCCGCCCGCAGAGCCTCACCGACCTCGGCCTGGCCGGCGCCGCGCGGGAGTTGGCCGACGCGTCCACGGTCGCGGTCACCGTCCGCGCCGACCTCGACGGCGAGCTGCCGGAGATCGTCGAGACCACCGCGTACTTCGTGGTGTCCGAGGCGCTGGGCAACGTGGTCCGGCACTCCGGGGCGACGCACGCCGACGTCCGCCTCACCCGGACCGGCGGCGACCTGGTGGTCGAGGTGTCCGACGACGGTCGAGGCGGCGCCGACCCGAGCCTGGGTACGGGCCTGACCGGTCTAGCCGACCGGGTCGCCGCCGTGGACGGCCGGCTGCTGCTGTCCAGCCCGCCCGGTGGGCCTACCCTGGTCCGGGTGGAGCTGCCGTGCCGTCGCTGACCACTGTGGTGCTCGCCGAGGACGAGGTGCTGCTGCGGGAGGGCCTGGTCGCGTTGCTGACCCGCTTCGACTTCACGGTCCGCGCCGCCGTCGGCTCCGCGCCGGAACTGCTGGACGCGGCCCGCGAGCACGAACCGGACCTCGTGCTGACCGACATCCGCATGCCGCCGGGCCGCCGCGACGACGGGTTGCGCGCCGCCGTCGCGTTACGCGCCGAGCGACCGCACCTGCCGGTCGTGGTCCTCAGTCAGTACGTGCAGACCGGGTACGCGGCGGCGCTGCTGGACAGCGGCGACGGCCAGCGGGTGGGCTACCTGCTCAAGGACCGGGTGGCCGAGGTCACCGAGTTCGTCGACACGCTGCGTCGGGTCACGGCCGGCGGCACGGCGATCGACCCGGACGTGGTCCGGCAACTCCTGCACCGCCCGCGCGATCCGCTCGCCGCGCTCTCCGCTCGGGAGCGCGAGGTGCTGACGCTGCTCGCCGAGGGCCGTTCGAACGCGTCGATCGCCTCCCGGCTGCACGTCACCGAGGCGGCGGTGGGCAAGCACGTCGGCAACATCCTGCTGAAGCTCGACCTGCCACCGAGCGACGACACCAACCGTCGGGTGCTCGCGGTCCTCACCTACCTACGGGCCGACCCGACGGCCTGACCTGCACCGGGTCGAGATCACGGCGACCCGCTCGGGGCGTAGATTCTCTCCGCGGTACCGCCGCCGCATCGGGGCGCGGACCAGGAAGATGGGGGCACGGGCATGGCGGAGGCGCTGCGGGTTGGTCTGTTGGGGTACGGGTTGGCGGGTCGGGTGTTCCACGCGCCGTTGATCGCCGCGACGCCCGGGCTGCGGCTCGACGCCATCGTGACCCGCGATCCGCAGCGGCGCGAGCAGGCCGGGCAGCTCTTCCCGGACGCCCGCCTGGTCGACGACGCCGACGAGTTGTGGCGTACCCCTGACGATCTGGACCTCGTCGTGGTGGCGACGCCGAACCGGCTCCACGTGCCGATGGCGCGCGCGGCGCTCGCGGCCGGGCTGCCGGTCGTGGTGGACAAGCCGTTGGCCGCGACGGCCGCGGAGGGCCGCGCGCTCGTCGACGAGGCTGCCGAGCGTGGGGTGCCGCTGACGGTGTTCCAGAACCGGCGCTGGGATGGTGACTTCCTGACCGCCCGCCGCCTGGTGGAGCAGGGCGAGTTGGGGCGGGTGCTGCGCTTCGAGTCCCGGTTCGAGCGTTTCCGTCCGACGATCAAGCCGGGCTGGCGGGAGCTGGCCGGTCCCGAGGAGGCCGGCGGCGCTCTCTTCGACCTGGGCGCGCACCTCGTCGACCAGGCGGTGCAGCTCTTCGGTCGGGTCGACCGCGTCTACGCGGAGGTGGACCGTCGCCGCGCCGGTGCGGCCGTCGACGACGACGCCTTCGTGGCGTTGACCCACGCCAACGGGGTGCATTCGCACCTCTGGATGGGCGCGATCACCGCCCAGCTCGGGCCTCGCCTGCGGGTGCTGGGCGACCGGGCCGGCTACACGACGTACGGGCTGGACGTGCAGGAGGCGGCGTTGCACGCCGGTGGCCGCCCCGACCAGCCCGGCTGGGGCGAGGTCCCGCCGGAGCGGTACGGCATGCTCGGCGTCGACGGTGACCTGCGGACGGTGACCACCCAACCCGGGTCGTACCAGAGTTTCTACGCGCAGGTGGCGGCGGCGTTGCGCGACGGCACGCCGATGCCGGTGGACCCACGCGACTCGGTCGCCACCGTCGAGTTGATCGAGCTGGCGCACCGGTCGGCGGCCGAGGGCGTGGTGCTGCCGGTCCCGACCGTCTGACCTCGTCGGGCGACCTGGGGGCGCGCGCGAAAACCGGTGGAGCGGCGGCGTCGTCCGCCGTTACCGTGCTGCGCAACCAGGTCGTCTAGGCAAGGACGGGCCGTTGTACACCCTGTGAGACACCCCGAGAGCTGATCTGTCGCGCGTCGCACCCTGTGCGCCGCGCTCCTTCTTGCTGCGGACTTTCTCACTGGAACCGGTGTACTTCTGTGCTCATCACCTGGGCCGTCGTGCCCACCTGCCTGCCCCTCGTCCGCCGTCGCTGCCACGCCTGCGCGTCGCGGCGACTGCGGCCGAGCGGCAGCTTCCGCGTCAACGCCAATCACAAACTCATCGACGTCTGGCTCCTCGCGCTCTGCACCGCCTGCGGGGTCACGGCGAAGCTCACCGTCCTAGAGCGGACGACGGTGCGCGCCATCCGCCCGGAGGTGCTGGACCGGCTGCACGACAACGACAGCGGGCTGACCGCTCAACTGCTCCAGGACCCGATCGTGCAGCGCCGTAACCGGTTCGACCTCGACTGGACCGACGCCTGGCGTCTGGACACCGACGGATCGGTTCACCTCGACCACGACGTGATCGACGTGGTCGTCCGCTTCGCGGCACGGATCCCGGTCCGGCCGGTACGACTGATCGCCGACGGTTGTGGTCTGTCGCGCGGCGAGGTCGATCGACTGATCCGGGAAGGGAGGATCGTCTCGGCGGTCCGGTTGGGCGGCAAACTCTCCGGCGACTTCACCTTCACGCTCAAACGCTGAGCGCGAGGACGTCGCGGGCAGTCACTCCTGGTGAGGGTCTCCCTCGGAGGGTGCCTCGTCCGGGGCTCGCGCGTCGTCGTCGGTCAGCGCGTCGTCGTCCAGCACGTCGTCCGACGAGGCCGTGAGGTTGGCGAGCCTGCGCTCGGCCTCCCGGACCTCCTCGTCGAGCCTGGGGTTCTCCTCAGCGGGACCCTGCGACATGGGGGGACCTCCATCGGGCGCGACCGGCAGACCTCCGTGTACCCGACCTGAGGGCAGAGACACGAGCCCGCCAGCAAGCCTTGATCAAGTGATGAAAAGTAGCTGAATCGGCTCTGCGGGACCTATTTCTCATCACTTGATCAAGGAGATCGAACATCGGCCGCTGAGCGTCTGGCGGTCCGGTGTACCGAGCACCGGGCCGGTCGGCGCACGCCGGGCTGGGGGAGCCCGAAAGCGTTGCCGACCCGGCCCGGTGCCGGATCAGCGCTGCTTCAGCTCGCGCCAGGATGGGTGGGTGCCGCGCCAGGCGTCGGCGAGGATGGCCGCCGAGGCCCGGCTGGGGCACTGCTGCACCCGCTCACGACCCGACGCCCCACCGATCTGGGCGCGGACCTCCCAACCCTGCCCGTCAGTACGGATGTACACGTCCCGGCGCCCGCGCGGGGTCGTGTCTCCGTTCCACCAGTGCTCCTCCACCTTCATTCGCCGACCGTATAGCAATTCCCGCGCAGAGGGTACGGCGCAGGTATGCCCGGACCGGGGCAAGAACGACAATCCAGGCGCAATTCGGGTCAAGCGTTGACGGATCGAAACCACAACGGGTGGTTTTTTCGCCCCTGACTTGCCAATCAGCGAGCCCTCACCCTCACGTGCGCGCGGGTCAGGTCTGGGTGGTCAGGAGGTAGTCGTCGGCTTCCGGGCTCCAGCGCAGGTCCAGCACGCCGGCGGTGGCAGCGGCCTTGCAGAACTGGAGGAAGCTGCGGTAGCCGAGCTTCTTCTCGCTGAAGTCGGGGCGGGCGCGGCGTACCTGGTTCTTCAGCCCGGACAGCGCCACCGGGTTGCCGCCACTGCCCAGGTCCGCCACGACACCCCGGAGCAGGCCGAACGCCACCTCCCGGTCACCGTGCTCGGGCAGGGAGACCTCCGGGTCACCCTTGGCGGGCCCTTCGGCCAGCTCGACCACTGTGCGCTCGGCGAGGTGGCGCAACAGTTCGCCGAAGGTGCGGAAACCGTAGTCGGACTCACTGAACGTGGGGTCCTTGCGCAGCAGGGTGCGCTTGAGTCGGGACGCGGTGACCTCGCCGTTGGCGCTGCCCTGCAACCCGGCGACCGTCTGGGCGACCAGCACGGCGAGGGTGTCCACGTCCCGGCCGGGCTCCTCACCGGCGGGTCGGCGGTCCACCTCGGGCTCCGGCTCGGGCGGGCGCTGGTTCGCGCCGACCTGACGGGTGGGACGCGCCCGCTGGCTGCGGGGCGGCGGGATGTCCACACCTTCCAACCGGTCGTAGTAGAGGAACTCGTCGCAGGCCGGCGGCAGCAGCGCCGACGTGGACCCCTCGACCCCGACACCGATCACCCGCTTGTTGAGCTCGCGCAGCTTGTGCACCAGCGGTGTGAAGTCGCTGTCCCCACTGCAGATCACGAAGGTGGAGATGTAGTCGCGCTCGAACGCCAACTCGATGGCGTCGACGGCCATCTTGATGTCCGCGGCGTTCTTCCGGGACGCGCCCATCCGTTGCGGTATCTCGATCAGCTCGACGTGCGACCGGGTGAGCATCCGTCGGTCCTCGTCGAAGTACGACCAGTCGGCGTACGCCCGGCGGACCACCACCCGGCCCCGTTCGGCGAGCGCGTCGGCGATCGGCCGGAAGTCGAAGTCCGCACCACCACGGTGGTCGCGCGCGCCGAGCGCGAGGTTCTCGTAGTCCAGGAACAGGGCGATCCGGTCTTCTTGATCCACGAGGGTCAGCCTACGCCCGGCGTGAGCTGGTCGAGGCAGACGACGCGCGGCACCTCAACTCGACAACCGTCCATTTCTTGCGGCCTGATTGTCGCTTCTTTTCGTTGTTCGCTTGCGACCTTGCAGCGTGGTGTTTAGTGCTGACATCATGGCGATCAATGCCGGGCGTCGGGGGCGCCGGGCGGGCCTCCCACCACCATCCACCCAGGAGGGTCACCGATGTTTCGGACCATCATGCCGGCGCGGGGACGCCCCGGCCGTCCGGCCGCCACCGCAGCCGCGCTCGCGGCCGGCCTCACCCTGCTGGTCGTCACCCCCAGCGTGGCCGTCGCCCGACCGACCTCCTCCCCCGGCGCGACGCCCGTCGTCACCCGGGCCGCCCTCGACCCGGCGTTGGTCGCCGGGCGCGGCGCGAACGTCGGCTTCGTCGAGCAGGAGGCCGAGAACGCCCGCACCACCGGCGAGATCATCGGCCCCGACCGGTCCGCCTACACGCTGCCCGCCGAGGCCTCCGGACGCCGGGCCGTCCGCCTCACCCCCGGGGAGTACGTCGAGTTCGTCCTGCCCAGCGCGGCCAACGGGATCACCGTGCGGTACAGCATCCCGGACGCCCCGCAGGGCGGCGGGATCACCGCGCCGCTACAGGTCGCGGCGAACGGCAAGCACGTGCGCACCATGACGCTCACGTCGCAGTACTCGTGGCTCTACAACCAGTACCCGTTCACCAACGACCCGCAGGCCGGGCTACTGCACCCGGACTGGTGGATCACCGAGTGCCAGTGCGTGCCGGCGGCCACCACCCCGTACCCGAGCATCACCACGCCGTTCCGGCCCACCCACTTCTACGACGAGCAGCGACTCCTGCTCGGACGCACCTACCGGGCCGGCGACCGGATCCGGCTCACCGCGCCACCCGGCAGCCCGGCCGCCTGGACGGTCATCGACCTGCTCGACTCCGAACTGGTCGCCCCGCCGCGGGTCCGGCTGCTCGCGGCGAACGTCCTCGCGTTCGGGGCCGACCCGACCGGCCGGCGGGACTCCGCCGACGCCCTGGACAAGGCCATCGCCTTCGCCCGGCGCACCCACCTGAAGGTCTACCTCCCGCCGGGCACCTACCAGGTCAACCGGCACATCATCGTCGACGACGTGACCATCGAGGGCGCCGGCAACTGGCACACCATCATCAAGGGCCGCGAGGTCGCCCTGCCCACGCCCGCCCCGGACGGCTCGGTGCACACCGGTGTCGGGTTCTACGGCCGGGACGCCGCCGACGGCGGCAGCCGCAACGTCCACCTCTCCGGCTTCGCCATCGAGGGAGACGTCCGGGAACGCATCGACACCGACCAGGTCAACGCTATCGGTGGCGCGATGAGTGACTCGACCGTCGACGGGCTCTACCTGCACCACACGAAGGTGGGTGTGTGGTTCGACGGGCCGATGCGCAACGTCCGGGTCACCAACAACATCATCGTCGACCAGATCGCCGACGCGCTCAACTTCCACACCGGAGTGACCGACTCCCTGGTCGCGCACAACTTCGTCCGCAACACCGGTGACGACGGCCTGGCGATGTGGTCGGAGAAGACGGCGAACGCCCGCAACACCTTCGACCACAACACCGTGCAGTCACCGACCCTGGCCAACGGCATCGCCATCTACGGCGGCACCGACACCACCGTGTCGCACAACCTCGTCGCCGACCCGGTCCGCGAGGGCAGCGGCATCCACGCCGGATCCCGCTTCGGCGCGGAGCCGTTCACCGGGCACCTGCGGATCACCAACAACACCACCGCCCGCGCCGGCACCTACGAGCTGAACTGGAACATCGGGCTCGGCGCGATCTGGATCTTCGCGCTGGACCGCAGCATCGACGCGGACATCCAGGTGACCGGCGATGCGTACCTCGACAACACGTACAACGCGATCATGCTGGTCAGCGACTGGCCGGTGAAGGACCTCTACTCGATCAGCAACGTGAAGTTCCGGGACATCCGGGTCGACGGCACCGGCACCTCGGTGGTCAGCGCCCGCGCCGCCGGGTCCGCCTCGTTCGCCAACGTGGACGCGCGCAACGTCGGCGCGGTCGGCGTCAACAACTGCGGGTCGTTCCACTTCACCCCGGCCGGTTCGGAGTTCACACTGACCGACCTCGGCGGCAACGACGGCGGTTGGCTCGCACCGTGGCTGCTGCCCAACACCATCACCTGCGACGACCGGCCGCCCGTGTCGCCTCCCCCGCCTCCGGCGCAGTGGTGAACGCGGTGGGCGGCCCGATCGTCGCGGGCCGCCCACCGCACACACCGAAGAAAGCAGGTCAGAGCAGCTTGGCGTACGCCAGCGGCACTGTCGTCGGCTGACCGTCCCAGCTGCCGCCCAACATCGCCCCGGCCGACCTGTCCACCTCGGCGCCCGGCCGGTGGACGACGACCAGTTCGACGGCGTCGGTGTCGATGAGCGTGCGGTCCTCGTCGACCACGCGGCGCACGGCGCCGATGGCGGGCACCTCGGCCTCGCCGACGCCGCTGACCACGATGGTCACCGTCGGTTCGCGCACCTCCCGCCGGCCGTCGACCTCGAAGTACTGCTCCGCCTGACCGGCGCCGGTGAGAATCGCGTGGGCGAGCGCGGTGGCGTAGATCGGGTCGCCACAGCCGTCGTACACCCAGCGGGTGCCGAGCACCGAGTGTTCCGTGGTGCCGACCAGCCAGTCCTCGGCCCCATCGAGAGGCGCGGCGCGGTAGGTGAGCGGAACCTGGTGGACCGGCCCGTCGGCGGTGCCGACCAGCATCGTCTCGATGCCGACCGCCCCGGCCGGGTCGTCGAAGCGGTACGCGCCCCGGCTCACCAGGTCCGCGGCGGTCAGCGTGCCGGAGGCGCCGACGCGCCCGGCGAACCACCGTTGGTCCGGCAGCCAGGCCGCCAGCAGGTCGAGCTTCGTGGGGCGCAGTGTGGCCCGGTGCAGCAGTGCCATGACCGCAGCCTAGGTCAGAGGCCGGAGCACGGGTTGCCGCCCACCGTGCAGCTCTCCGGCGCCCGGGCCTTGGGCCGGTTGTCGCGTACGTCGAAGCGGATCGTCTGTGACCCGCCCGCCGGCAGGGCTCCGCCGGTGAAGGTGATCGACCTGCCGTCCTGTCGCGACTCCGCGCCCTCGACGTCGTCGACGGTGCTGCCGTCGGCGAAGGTGACCACCACGGCCCAACCCGCCGCCGGCGTGGCTGCGGGGTTGCCGACCACCACTTCGCCGGTGTAGCCGAACAGCCGGCTGGAGTCGGTCTCGTAGCGGGCGGTCAACGGCGGCGGAGGTGGTGGCACCGCCGCCGTCGCTGTCGGTGTCGGCTTCACCGACGGAGTCCGACTCGGACGGACGGTCGGCGACGTGGCCGTCCGGGACGGACGCACGGAGGCTGTCGAGCGTGGGGTGGTGGCGACCGCGACGGCCGTCACGGACGGCGACGGGGACGGGGGCGCGGGAGGCGCGGCGCTCTGCTTGCCGCCGATCGGGAGCGCCACCCACGCCGCCGCTCCGCCGAGGACCGCCAGCCCGACCAGCACGGCGGCCACCGTCCGTCGACGGGCGCGGGCCGAACCGTTGCGGGACGCGCCGACCAGCGGCAGTTCGGTGGTCATTCCGCCGTCGCCGCGCCGCAGGTCGACCTGTTGGAAGGCGAGCCAGTCGAGGATGGCCGGCAGTCGTACGGTCAGCGCCTGCCGGAGTTGCTGCTCGCGTGGCTTCTGCTGCTCGACGGACCACCCGCCGTGCGTGGTGACCTCCCGCACCTCCAGCCGGCAGCCCTGCGCCGTGGCCGTGACGTCACAGGTCACCTCGCTGAGCCGGCCGGCCTCGTCGCAGGCCAGCACGAGACGGTCCGGCTCCTGCCGGTCGGTCACCTCGACCTCGACGTCGGCCCCGAAGCCGGGCAACCCGGCGGTGCGCAGCAACAGCCGATCCGGTACACCCTCCAGCGTCTCGGCATCGGCGAACCACCGGCCGAGCAACTCCCGATCGGTCAATGCCAGCCACACCCGCTCGGGTGGGTGGGACAGCTCGACCTGCGCGCCGATCTCGATCACGGCGAGACTCTAACGGGTCTCCCGCCCGTCCTGCCCCGCCCGCCCGGGCCGGTGGCCGGCGCCTTGGTCATCCCCAGCGGGTCGACCGCTCGGTCAGCGCGGTGAGGGCCGCCCGGGCACCGGCGCTCACGTCGGCGACGACCTCGGCCGCCGGCAGGTCCCGGGCCAGCGTGTGCGCCTGCCCGGCCCAGGCGTTCGCGACCGACGCGTCCCCGTCGCGCCGGGCGGCGGCGAGCAGCGGGCGCGTCAGGTGCAGCACCTGTGGGTAACCGGCCGGTG
Source organism: Micromonospora sp. WMMD967 (assembly GCF_029626165.1). Taxonomy (NCBI): domain Bacteria; kingdom Bacillati; phylum Actinomycetota; class Actinomycetes; order Micromonosporales; family Micromonosporaceae; genus Micromonospora; species Micromonospora sp. WMMD967. Next base: position 3,182,096 of record NZ_JARUBK010000001.1, on the reverse strand, counting down.
CCGTGGCGTCGTGCCGGCGCAGGAAGTCGTTGGTCACGCCCCGGGCCCGCTTGCCGGTGAACGACCGGGTCAGCGCGGTGGGCGCGGTACTGGCCACCGCCTCCCGGTGCATCGGCGAACTGCCCGCCTCCGGGCACCGCAGGAAGGCGGTGCCGAGCTGCGCGGCGGTGGCGCCGGCAGCCAGCACGGCGGCCAGCGCGGGGCCGTCGACGATGCCCCCCGCCGCCACCAGTGGCAGGTCGCAGCGGGCGGCGGTCAGCCGGAGCAACGGCAGCAGCGCGTAGTCGTCGTCGTCCGGCAGGCCACCGCGGTGCCCACCGGCCTCGGTGCCCTGCACCACGACCGCGTCCACCCCGAGGTCGGCGGCGGCCGTGGCGGCCTCCGGGCGGGTGACGGTGGCCCACACCTCGGTGCCGCGTTCACGCAGGGCGGCCACCGCCGCCCGGTCGGGCAGCCCGAACACGAAGGACACCACCGGGACCGGGTCCGCGAGCAGGGCGGCAAGCTTCTCCGGGTACGCGTCGTCGCCGCCCACCGGCTCGCCCAGGCTGACGCCGCGCTGGGCGGCCTGCGGGGTGAGCCGTTCGGCGTACGCCCGGATGGCGGCCTCGTCGACGTCGCCCGGGTCGGGCAGGAAGAGGTTGACCCCGAACGGCCGGTCGGTGCGCGCGCGGACCTCGGCGACGTCGGCGGCCAGCCGGTCGGCGTCGATCATCCCGGCGGCCAGGAAGCCCAGTCCACCGGCCGCGGAGACGGCAGCCGCGAGCGCGGGCGTGGACGGGCCGCCGGCCATCGGAGCGGCGATGATCGGGTGACGCAGCGTGGACAGCGTGGACATGGGACTCATCCTGCCGCACCGCGCCGTCCGCTCAGCGGCGTGCGGTGTGCCTCCACCGCAGCACACCGGCCAGCCCGAGCAGGGCCAGCAGTGTCCCGGCGCCGGCGACCAACAACCAGATCCGGCCGCCGGGCCCGATGGTGTCCTCGGCGATCGGGCGGACGTCGGTGGGCGACACCGGGCCGGCGGAGCCCGTCGGGGCCGTTGTCGGTGCCGGCTCGGCCGTGGCCGGGTAGCGCAGGATCGTCGGACGGGTGCCCGGCGGTTGGTCGGCGGATTCGGAGACGGTGAGCAGCGACCCACCGTCGCGACTGTAGGTGATCGACTCGCCCTGCGGTTCGTCCGGCAACGGCGTGGTCCTGGGGGTGCCGGACGTCAACGCCCTGACCACGTCCCCATCGGGGACGTCGTACTCGAAGGCGTCGGCGTAGGTGCGCAGCACCACCCGACGTCCGTCCGGCGCGGTCGCCGCGCCGGTGACCACACCCCGCCCGAGGAACGAGAACGGGTTGCTGGTCGTCGTCGTCGGGAGGGTCACCTGGCCGGCCGGGGCCAGCGGCGTCGTCGCCCCCGCTCGGAGCGCGGTGGTCGGGCGGTACAGGAAGACGGTGCCGCTGCCACCCTTGGTGATGATCATCGGTTGGCCGTCGGCGTCCAGCAGCAACGCCTCGGCGTCGTGCGGGCGGTCCGGGTAGGTCATCCGGTGCAGCACCGGCTGCTCCGCCCCCGGTGCGAGCCGCCACACCCCGACAGTCGTACGCGAACGGTCGTTGTCGCCGATGTCAGCGACCCAGACGGTGCCGTCCCGGCCGACGGCCAGGTCCTCGGTGTCCCTGGGCCGGGACGGGTAGGAGACCGCCCGGACCACAGCGCACCGCTGGTCGAGGAAGAAGATCCGACGGCGGGCCTCGTCGTCCGCGCCGTCGTTGACGACCACGTACCCGTCGTCGGTCGCGACCATCCCGGAGAGTTCGCGGAGCCGGTCGTCGCGGATCTGGCACACCGGCGTGCCGACCGCCGCCGCGACCGCCACCCCCGGGGTCAGCACCACCGTCGGTACGACCACGCCGGTGAGCAAGGCCCCGAGCGCCGCCCCCACCCGGGCACGCCGTCCCCCGCCCAACCGTCCGCGTACCCGCATCGCCATCCTCCTCGTCGCGGCCATGCCCCGGCCACCCGCCCATCTTGTCCGATCCCGACCACCGACGGCGGCAGTCGCGGGTACGCGTCCACACCCCTGGTCGATGTACCGTCGCTCCGCCTCGTTCTCGATCGGAGGGATGATCATGCCCGGGACCGACACCTCCGCGGCCCGCCCGTTCGGGCGGCGGCTTCTCCACCGCCTGGGCCGTCCGAGCACTGGCGCGGCTGTCGTCTGGGTGCCGCTCGCCGCTGTCGTGTGCGGCCTCTTCGCCGGCGCGTCGGCCAGCCGGGCCGCCTGGGAGACGTCCCGGCCGCAACCCGACCGGGCCGAGGCCAGCGCCATCCTGACCTCGGCCTTTCCCGGCCACGACCTCGGCGAGATCGACACCCCGCCGGCGCTCTTCGTCGTCTACGGCCACGCGTTGCGTCTGGGCACCGTGAAGACACTGGTTCTCGGTGACGGCGGCGAGTACCAGGAGAGCGCCACCAGCGCCGCCGCCCTCGGCGCGCCACCGGTGCCCGCCGAGCAGATCGTCGCGGTGGCCCGGGACCGCCTCTCCGGTGCCGGCTGGACGGTGTACGACCCGCAGGTGACCGAGGGCATCAGCTGCGCGGACAAGATGTGCGCCACCCCGTTCGCGATCACCGACACCACGCTGGTCGCTCGACGCGGCGACACCATCCTGAACGCCTCGATCTCGTCGCAGACCGCCGCCGACGCCTCCTACCTTGCGGTCGAGCTGCACCGCGCGCCACCGCCGCTGGTGGTTCCCGCCGGGGTGCTCGGCACGCTGCTGGGCACGGTGGCCGGGTGGTGGGTCTTCGCCTGGGCCAGCCGCCGCTGCGCGCAGCGCGGCAGCGCCGTGCGCGTCCTGCTGGGCGTGGCCGTGGCGCTGTGGTGGCTGCCGGTGCTGCTGGCCGTCCCGTCGCTGCTGCGCCACCACCGCGACGAGCCACACCCGGCCTGGCATCCGTTCTGGGAGTGGCTTGGTCAACCGGCCGCGTCATTGCTCTTCCTGGTCGGCTCGGTGTGCGCGCTGCTGGGGCTGGGACTGGCCGCCGTGCCCCGCCGGGAGAGGTAGCAAGCGTGCGACGGGCAACCGCGGGTAGGCAGCGGCCCGGCGGTATGTCGAGACACGCCGGGCAGGAGGCTCCGATGAGCACGTACCGGGACGATCAGGACGACACGTTCCCTCCTCCGGAGGCGGATGCCCAGGAGCAACGGCAGAGCGCCGTGGACTACGGGCCGCCGGACCGGGTGTCGGGTGACGTCGACCCCGAAGCGTCCGAGGCGGACCTGGCCGAGCAGGGCGCCCTGCCGGCGGGCGCGCTCGAAGACGTGACGTCGCTGCCGGCCGACGCCAACCCGGCCGACGCCCTCGAACAGCGCCAGGAGATCCCGACCCGCGACGAGGGCCGTCGAACCTGACGCACCCGCTGCCGCCCTGACCCGACACGCTGCGGACAGCGTTATGACTGTGGGTCATAAATATGACTCACAGTCATAACGCTCGCCCGGACGTCCGTGACCGTGGCGGCCCACTCGACCGGCGTCTGCTCACCGGACAGCACATCTAGCCCGCGACGACCTGCCAGAGCAGGAAGGCGTTCAGTGCGACCACCAGGACCGCCACCAGGGACGCGGCGGCCGTGGTGAGCGGGTGGTTGACCAGGTTGCCCATCAGGTCCCGGCGGCGGGTGAAGGCGACCACCGGGATCAGCGCGAACGGGATACCGAAGCTGAGAATGACCTGGGACAGCACGAGTGCGCGGGTGGGGTCGAGGCCGATGGCGAGCACGGCCAGCGCGGGCGCCAGGGTGACCAGCCGGCGCAGTAGCAGCGGAATCCGCCGCCGCAGGAAGCCCTGCATGATCACCTCGCCGGCGTAGGTGCCCACGCTCGTGGAGGCCAGCCCGGAGACCAGCAGGGCGATGGCGAACCCGAACGCCGCGGCGGTGCCGATGGTCTGGCCCAGTCCGGCGTGCACACCCTCCAGGCTGTCCGCGCCACCCGGTCCGCCACCCCGGAAGCTGGCGGCGGCGATCAGCAGCATGGCGAGGTTGACCGCGCCGGCCGCGCTCAGGGCGAGCAGCACATCCGTGCGTTGACCACGGAACAGGATCCGCCGCTCGGTGTCGTCGGTGGCCGGGATGCGGTCGCGGGTCAGCGCGGAGTGCACGTAGATGACGTGCGGCATGACTGTGGCACCGAGGATGCCGGCAGCCAGCAGCACGCTGTCGGTGCCCTGGAGTCGAGGCACCAGGCCGGCCACTGCGGAGCCCGGGTCGGAGCCGGCGGCGAGCAGGTTCGCCGCGAAGGCCAGGACGATGACGCCGAGCCCCACGGCGATGGCGATCTCGAACGCGCGGAAGCCTCGCGAGCGCAGCGCCAGCACGGCGAACGCTGTGGCGCCGATGATGATCCCGCCGGGCAGCAGGGGGATGCCGAAGAGCAGGTACAGGGCGACCGCGCCGCCGATCACCTCGGCCAGGTCGGTGGCCATGGCGACCAGTTCGGCCTGCACCCACATGGCCTTGTTGAGAGGCTTCGGCAGGCGTTGCCGGCACAGCTCGGGCAGGCTGCGACCGGTGGCCAGGCCCAGCTTCGCGGTGAGGGTCTGCACCAGCATCGCCATCAGGTTGGCCACCACCACGACCCAGACCAGCAGGTAGCCGTACCGGGCGCCGGCGGCGGAGTTGGTGGCGAAGTTGCCCGGGTCGACGTACGCGACAGCGGCGACGAACGCCGGGCCGAGCAGGATCAGTCGCCCGCGTACGCGGCCGCGCGCGCGGGCCACCTGTAGTGGAGTGGCCTTCGTCGTCGTCAGTTCGTTGGTGACCAACGCACACCTCCCCTTCCGCCTGGATCGCTGCCTGTTCCTTCCCGAGCCGCTGACCCGTGGGGGCCAACCTCTGGCCTGCCGGTGCCACAGGGTCGACACGCCGGGTGGTCGACGGTGACGCGCCGGGCCGGGCCGGGTGCGCGCCGCGACGGCCTTGACAGCAGTCGCCGTGCCGGTGAAGCTGTCTATTAGTCCTACTGTCGTAGGACAACAGGAAGGATCATCGCGAGTGATCGAGTTCGTACTGGACAGCCGGTCGAAGGTGAACACCTACATGCAGCTCGTCCAGCAGGTGAAACAGGCTCTGCGGGTCGGCCTGCTGACACCGGGCGACCAGTTGCCGAAGGTCCGGGACGTCGCCCAATCCCTGGCGATCAACCCGAACACGGTGCTGAAGGCGTACCGGGAACTGGAGATCGAGGGTCTGGTCGGCGGCCGACCCGGGGTGGGCACGTTCGTCCAGCGCACCCTGGCCGGCGCGTCCCTGCCCAACCAGGCCGAGCTACGCGACGACCTGGTCGCCTGGCTGCACCGGGCGCAGACCGCTGGCCTCACCGCCGAGGACGTCATCGCCCTGGTGGAGACCACGCTGCGCGCCACCCTCGCCGACGACACCCCGCAGAAGGAACCCGCATGAGCGGAACGAGAGGACAGAGAATGGACCATGTCTTGGAGGCCGACCGGCTGGGCAAGCGGTACGGCCGCACCTGGGCGTTGCGGGACTGCTCGCTGCACCTGCCGGCCGGCCGGATCGCCGCGCTGGTAGGGCCCAACGGTGCGGGCAAGAGCACGCTGTTGCACCTGGCCGTCGGGCTGCTCAAGCCCGACGCGGGCACCGTACGCGTGTTCGGTCGATCCCCGTACGGCGACACGGACGGCCTCGCCGACATCGGCTTCGTCGCCCAGGACACCCCGCTCTACCGGGACTTCACCGCCGCCGAGCTGGTCGTCGCCGGGGGCAAGCTGAACAGGCGGTGGGACGCCACGTTGGCTCGCCAGCGGCTGGCGCAGCTCGGCATTCCGCCGGACAAGCCGGTCGGCAAGCTCTCCGGCGGGCAACGGGCCCAGGTGGCGCTGGCCCTGGCGCTGGCCAAGCAGCCCCGGTTGCTGCTGCTCGACGAGCCGGTCGCCAGCCTCGACCCGCTGGCCCGGCGTGAGTTCCTCCAGTCGCTGATGGGCAGCGTCGCGGATTCCGGGACCACGGTCCTGCTCTCCTCGCACCTGCTGGCCGACCTGGAGCGCGTCTGCGACTACCTGATCGTGCTGAACGCCGCCAAGGTGCAGCTCACCGGCGCGGTCGACGACCTGGTCGCCGAGCACCGCCAACTGGTCGGCCCACGGCACGACGGCGGCCCGATCGGGGGCGTCGCCGCCGTCGTCCGGGCCAGCCACACCGACCGGCAGTCGACACTGCTGGTCCGCACCGACGGCCCGGTCACCGATCCGGCCTGGACGATCCGCGAGGTGAGCCTGGAGGACGTCGTCCTGGCCTACCTCGCCGAGGGCACCGCGCAGACCAGTCACAGCGAGTGGGGGGTGGCAGCATGATCTGGTTGACCTGGCGGCAACACCGCAAGCAGGCGCTCTTCACCCTGCTGGGGCTCGCGGCGCTGGCCGCCCTGCTGGTGCCGATCGGCCTGTCGATGCGGCACACCTTCGCCGACCTCGGGCTGACGGACTGCGCACGACAGCTCGCGGACACCAATGTGGCGGCGGCGACCCGGGAAGCGTGCGATGCGGGCTTCCGCCGCTTCGGCAACCAGTACAGCAGCCTGAATCTGGTGGCCGTGCTGCTGATCACCCTGCCGGCGCTGGTCGGCCTGTTCTGGGGCGCGCCGCTGGTCGCCCGGGAGGTGGAGCAGGGCACGCACCGGTTCGTCTGGACCCAGGGCGTCGGCCGGATCCGCTGGGCCCTGGTGAAGTTCGGCCTGGTGGGCGGGGGCGTGCTGGTTCTCGCGGCGATCTACGGGCTGGGCATGTCCTGGTGGGTCGACCCGCTGACCCAGGTCGCCGACGAGGGCCGGCTCGGCATGATCGTCTTCGACCTGCAGGGCATCGTCCCGATCGGCTACACGCTCTTCGCCGTAGCGCTGGGCGTCTTCGCCGGCACCATCTGGAAGCGGATGCTGCCCGCCATGGGCATCACCCTCGCCGGGTTCATCGGTGCCCGGGCGGCGGTGGAGATCCTGGCCCGACCGCACTACCAGGCCGCCCGCACCAAGACCTTCCCGATCGAGGCGGAAGGGCCACCGGAGATAGACCGGGGAGACTGGATCCTCACCCAGGGCGTTCGGAACCCCGACGGCACGATGATCGCTGAGGGCACGCAGATCCAGTGCCCCCCGGGCGGGAAAGGGCCGAACGGTCGGGTTTGCGGCGCCGAGCTGGGCCTCGAACCGGGCGCGTACAACTGGCAGCTGTACCAGCCGGCGGACCGGTTCTGGCTGTTCCAGGGCATCGAGACGGGCATCTTCGTCGCCCTCGCCCTGCTGCTGCTCTATTTGGCCGTGCGCCGGGTCCGCCGGATCGCGTAGGCGGCGACCTCGGATCGGGTGGACGACGACGGGTGCTCGTCGGGGCGCGGGGGCCTCGGCGATCACCCGTCAGCGCAGGCCCTCCGGGGTCAGCGACAGCCAGGACGCCAGGTCGCGCAGCTCGTCGTGCACGGCGCGGCTCACCTGCGGGATAAAGGGCACGTCCTCGTGCACGGCGTGCACGGTGAACGTGCCGCGCCGGCGATCAGCAGTGGCGTCCACCTTTCCGACCAGCCGGTCGCCGTGCAGGATCGGCAACGCGAAGTAGCCCCACCGGCGGTTGGCCTTGGGCTTGTACATCTCCAGCACGTACTCGTACTCGAAGAGCTCTTCGAGGCGGACCCGGTCGTGCACCAACCTGTCGAACGGCGACAACAACGCCGTACGCCCGGTGAACGGCTGCCCGAGCGCGGCCGGGTCCACCCGCCAGACCCCCGGGACCCCCTCGACCTCCGCCGGCTCGCCGGCGTCGCCGACCTCCGCCGGCTCGCCCGGAAGGACAGGTGTCTTCGCCCGGGCTATGCCCAAGGCGCGTAGCCGGCGCTCGTTACGGACCCGAAGCGCCTGCTCTAATGCCACGACGGGGGTGCCGGCCGGATAGACCCGCTCGGCGACGTCCCACAGCCGTTGCCGGCCCTGACGAGCGGAGATCGCGACCTCGCCGCGGGCGACCAGGAACTCCAGCATCTGGGTGACGTTGCGGTTGTTGGTCCAGCCCGACGACGGCCAGGGCACCACGCAGGTGTCCGGGATGTCGCGGGACAGCAGTGGCCCGGAGCGACCGAGCAGGTCGAGCACGTCACGCCGGAACGAGTCGTTCACGCGCAGCCACTCGCGCGCCCGCTCGTGGGCGGGCCAGGCGGCCATCGCCGCGAGGTAGAGCCCCAGGTCGTCCATCGGTCGCAGCATGGCCTGGTGCTCGAAGAGCGTCCGGTCCCGTTCGAGGGCCTGACGCAGGTGGGCGGGCTGGTACGACGAGCCGAGCCGGCTCCAGCAGACCAGGTCGGCGCTCGGCGCGACGGCAGCCGTCGGGTCGATCTGCAGCAGCGTCAGGTGCCGCACCACAGTGAGCAGGTCGGTCGGGCGCGGGTCGGCCAACAACTGGGCCCGCACGGCTATCCGTCGTGCCTGCGCGCGATCGAGCTGGTGCACACCCACGCCCGCGAGCCTAACGCCGAGCACCGACATGCCACTGACCAGCGCAGTCGGATTCCAGCCCGTCGCCAACGCGACTGAACGCGTCCGTCCGATCACGATCGGTGCTCCGATGTGGACCGCAGGCCCACGTCCGGTGGGCCGCAGCGATGGGAGCGTACGCGTGAAGTCCAGAGTCCTCCGTCGGGTCGCCGCGTCCGCCGTGGCACTCGCCTGCGCCGTGCTGGGGGCGGTGGCACTGCCGGCCGCCCCGGCGTCCGCCAGCCCGATCCGTAACGCGACCCCTTGGTCGGTGCTGTTGTGCAAGTTCAGCGACAAGCCGGCGGAGCCACAGCCGCCGTCGCACTTCGCCAACTTCCTCACGGCTACCGGCATCGGCACCGGCGGGGTGGCGGACTACCTGGCCGACCAGTCCGGTGGTCGGGTGTCGTTGGCCGGCTCGGTGGTGCGGGGCTGGTACCCGATGCCGTACACCCTGGCGCAGTTCCAGTCGATCGACAGGTGGACCCGGACCCAGCGCTGCGTGGACACCGCGGCCGCCGCCGGCTACGCGGTGCCGGCCGGCAACCGGATCGCGGTCATGCTCAACGACTGGGTGGACTCGGGTGCGGCCGGCGGTCGGGTGCTGCTCGACCCGGGCGCCTGGAACGTCGGCTTCGCCGCGCACGAGATGCTGCACGGCTACAACCTGGGCCACTCGTTCTCCAACGACACCACCTACCAGAACGCGTCGTGGTCCCAGCCGGGCGAGTACGACGACCCGTGGGACGAGATGAGCGCGATGCACATCTACGCCTTCGGGACGGCGAACTACGGCACCAGCGCGGTCGGGCTCAACGGACCCAACCGTGACGAGTTGGGCTGGCTGCCGAAGAACCGGATCTTCACCATGGGTGCCGACGGGGTCGGCTCCCGCAGCCTCACCCTGGCACCGCTGGAGGTGCCCGCCGCGAGCGGCCCGCAGCTGATCCGGATCCCGTTCGACCCGGCCGACCTGTTCCACTACTACACCGTCGAGTTCCGCCGGAAGACCGGTTGGAGCGCCGGCATCCCGGCCGACACGGTGCTGCTGCACGAGGTCCGCAACGGCACGCCCACCCTGCTGCGCACCGGCCCCGGCGGCGGTCCGGCCCAGTCACTCAACGCCAACGGCGTGCAGGTCGGCGTGAACTGGCTCTCCGGCAACGCCGCCTCGGTGACGGTGACCACCGACGTGGTCAACCGCTGCCTCCAGGGGTACGTCTGGCGCGAGGCCCGCGCGGGCGACCTGGTCTGCGTCACCGGAGCCACCCGCAGCCAGGTGTGGGCGGACAACGCCGCCGCGGCGAGCCGCTGGGTGAACGGCCCGTACGGCCCGCACACCTGCGTCGCCGGGTACGTGTGGCGCGAAGCGTACGCCGGGGACGACGTCTGTGTCACCGGAGCGCAGCGCACCCAGGCCGCCTCCGACAACGCCGCCGCCGCGTCCCGTCGCAACCCGGCCCGGCTGGTGTCCGGCCCCAACACCTGCGTCAGCGGGTACGTGTGGCGCGACGCCGACCAGTCCGACTACGTCTGCGTGACCGGCACGACCCGATCCCAGGTGCTCGCCGACAACGCGGTCGCCGCGAGCCGCTGGGTCAGCGGCCCGTACGGCCCGCACACCTGCGTCGCCGGCTACGTGTGGCGCGAGGCGTTCATCGGGGACGACGTCTGTGTCACCGGAGCGCAGCGCACCCAGGCCGCTTCCGACAACGCCGCCGGCCCCGGCCGGGTGCTGCGTCCCGGCGGCTGACCGAGCGCGCCCCCGGTGGCGGCGGCCACCGGGGGCGCATCCGTCTGCGGTTCAGCCGTTCAGCCGCCGGTACCGGGCGACCGAGAGCGGCAGGAACACGACGACCAGTGCGATCGGCCAGACCACGGCCAACCACAGGTAGTGCTCTGCCGCCCAGGAGTCACCACCCCAGCCCGGATTGCCGAACAGCTCGCGGGTGGCCCCGACGGTCGCCGACAACGGGTTCCACGCGGCGACCGCGCCGAGCCAGGCCGGCATGGTCGCCGGTGCGACGAACGCGTTGGAGAGGAAGCCGAGGGGGAACTCCAGGGTCTGCACGGCGACGACTGCCGTCTGTCCGCGCGTGACCAGGCCGAGGTAGATGCCGACCCAGACCAGGGCGAACCGCAACAGCAGGATCAACCCCACCGCGCCCAGTGTGGCACCGGGCCCGCCGTGCGCCCGCCAGCCGACAGCGAGGCCCGTGACCAGCAGCACCGCGAGGGTGAACAGGGCGAACAGCAGGTCGGTCACCGCTCGGGCGACCAGCGGGGCGAGTGGTGCGACCGGCATCGAGCGAAGCCGGTCGGTCACTCCACGCTCCAGGTCCTCGGCGACGGCGATCGTGGTGAGGCTGATGCCGAACACCATGGTCATCACGAACATGCCGGGCATCAGGAACTCCCGGTAGCTGCCTCCGCCGGGCACCTCCATCGCCCCGCCGAACAGGTAGGCGAAGATCAGGACGATCAGGATGTTGAAGCCGAGTGAGGCGACCAGGGGCCCGGGGTCACGTCGCCACCGGGCCAGGCCCCGCCAGACGAGGGTGCCGCTGTCGGCCAGCGGAGCGGGCCGGCCCGGGGTCAGGTCGACCGTCGAGGGCGGGGCCGTGGCGCTCACGCGACCACTTCCGCGGTGGCCCGGTGGCCGGTGACGTGCAGGAACACGTCGTCCAGGGTGGGACGTCGGAGGGCCACGTCGGCCACCGTGACCTGGGCGGCGTCGAGCGCCCGCAGCACCTCGACGAGCGCACCCGCTCGGTGCCCGACGCCGACGCTCACCGCCCGCCGCTCCACGTCGACGGTTGGTTCGTCGTCGACGACCCGACGCATCTGCGCGGCGGCGACGGCGAGGTCGGCGGTCTCCCCCACGACCAGCTCGATCCGGTCGCCGCCGAGCCGTGCCTTCAGCTCGTCCGGCGTGCCTTCGGCGATGACGCGACCGGCCTCGACCACCGAGATCCGGTCGGCGAGTTGGTCGGCCTCGTCCAGCTGCTGGGTGGTGAGCAGGACTGTCGTGCCCGCGCGGACCAGCTCCCGGATCGAGTCCCACACCTCGTTGCGACCGCGCGGGTCCAGCCCGGTGGTGGGTTCGTCGAGGAACAGCACGGCCGGGGCCAGGACCATGCCGGCAGCCAGGTCCAGCCGGCGACGCATGCCCCCGGAGTACGCGCGGACCGGTCGCTCACCGACGTCGGCGAGACCGAACCGCTCCAGCAACTCGGCCGCCCGCTCCTGGGCCCGGCGGCGTCCCAGGTGGAACAGCCGGCCGAAGAGCATCAGGTTCTGCCGCCCACTGAGCGCCTCGTCGAGCGCGGGGTGCTGCCCCACCAGGCCGATCCGATAGCGCACCTCTTCGGGTTGGCGGGTCACGTCGAACCCGGCGACCTCGGCACGGCCCCCGTCCGGCCGCAGCAGGGTGGACAGGATCCGCACCGACGTGGTCTTGCCGGCTCCGTTGGGGCCGAGCAGACCACACACCGTGCCGGTGTCCACCCGGAGGTCGAAGCCGTCGAGGGCGAACCTGTCCCGATACCGCTTGCGCAGCCCCTCTGCGGCTATCGCCGCACCGTTCGTCGTCACGCCTGTCCCCTTCCCGTAGCCCGACACCCGGCCCTACCGTACGACATACGGTAGGCCGTACGGGAGTCGTGGATCGACTAGCGTCGTGGGCATGACGATCTCGTTGGACGGCCGACGGTTCGCCGCGCTGACGGATGTGGTGGCCGGCGAGGTGAGCGCCGAGACGGTCTTCACGTACCACGAGCGAGCCGGTGAGGTGTGGGCCGAGTACGCGGGCGGCTCCATCCGACGGGGCTACCTCGTCGGCACCCGGGAGGGCGACCGGTTGGAGTTCCGCTACGTCCAACTGAACGCCGAGGGGCAGACGTCCTCCGGGCGCTGCGTGACCGAGGTGGGCGCATCGGCCGATGGCAGGCTGGAGCTGCGCGAGAGGTGGACCTGGGAGTCCCGGCCGGGCAGCGGCACCAGCGTGGTGCGGGAGCTCCCCTAGATCGGGTCGACGGGATCCGTCTGGCCGGCGACCCCGACGTTGAGCGGGTCGGCCAGCAACTTGTCGAACGCCAACTCGGCGGCGCCGATCAGGACGGCGTCGCGGCCGAGTGCCGCCGCACGCAACCGCAGGTACTCGCGGGAAGCGGGCAGTGGCATCGTGTCCAGCCGCTCACGGACCACGTCCGCACCGGCGGTGAAGATGTCGCGAAGCGACCCACCGAACACCACAGCGTCGGGGTTGACCACGTTGACCAGGTTGGCCACACCGAAGCCGAGCCAGTCGGCGACCTGCGCGACCGCCGCGCCGGCGGTCCGGTCGCCGTCCGCCGCCGCGCGCAGCACCTCGGCCACCGCCGCCCGGTCGCTCGGGTCCCGGCCGGCGTGCCGCAGTAAGGCGGCTTCGGAGATCTCGGTCTCCCAGCAGCCACGGGACCCGCAGCCACAGGGCAGACCGTTCGGGTTGACGACCATGTGGCCGACCTTGCCGCTGTGACCCCGGTGGCCGATCACCAGCCGACCACCGACGATGATGCCGGCGCTGATGCCGAGGTCGCCGTGCAGGTAGATGACGTCGTCGATGCCCGTCGCCACGCCCCGGACCTGCTCGGCCAGGGCGGCGATGTCGGCCAGGTCGCCGGTCACGAAACCCGGGCCGGCGCTGAACTCCGCCTCCAGGGCGACACCGAGCGTCTCGTCGACGCCGGCGATCCGGATCCTGCCGTCCGGCTCGCGGGTGGTGTCGGTGACCGCGACCGCCCCACCGACCAGCAGCGCGTCGGGGGCCACGGATCGTTCCATGTCACGGACCAGGTCGGCGAGCGGCCGGACGGCGTCGATCGCCGACGCGCCGCTCAGTCGCGGGATCTCCCGCAGGTCCAGGATCTGCCCACCGAGGCCGACCCGAGCGGCGCGTAACCGGTCCGCGTCGATGCTCAGGGCGTGCGCGTACACCCGGTCGGAGCGGGGACTGACCACCAGCGACGGCCGCCCGGCGCGGCGCACGCTCGCCGGTGCCCCCTCGGTGACCAGTCCGCTGGCCACCAGGTCGGCGGCGAGGGCGCCGATGGTGCTGCGGTTGAGGCCGAGCTGGCTGGTCAGTTCGGCCCGGGACGTCGGGCCGTGCAGGTGGACGTAGCGCAGGACGGCGCCGAGGTTCTGCCGCCGGATCTCCTCCTGGCTCGCGCCAGGGACCGCCGGAAGCGGTAATTCGGTGGTACGACCGACGCCGGTTGGCCTGGACCGGACTGGTGCCGCCACGGTCAGACCTCCTTCCGGGTCGAAGCCGATGGGCGCGGGGGTGCGGAGACGACGATGGGTCCCGGTAGTGGAGACCCGGGACCCATCGGCATTGCTACCTACCGTGCGGTGATTACTTGGTGAGCGGCGCGAGCTTCGGGTCGTTGGCGTACGCCTCAGCCGCGTTCGCCTTGGTGACGGCGACCGGCGGGAGCAGGTACGTGTCGACGACCTTGCTGCCGTTGTTGTAGGACTTGGTGTCGTTCACCTGCGGGGCGTTACCGGCCTGGAGAGCCTTGACCATGTTGATGGTCTCCTTCACCAGGTTGCGGGTGTCCTTGTTGATCGTCATGTACTGCTCGCCCTTGACGATCGACTTGACCGACTCGACCTCGGAGTCCTGACCGGTGACCACCGGGGTCGGCTTGCCAGCGCCCTTGACCGAGGTCAGGATCGCGCGGGCCAGGGTGTCGTTCGGGGAGAGGACGCCGTCCAGCTCCTTGTTGCCGTAGGTCGAGGTCAGCAGCTGGTCCATGCGGGCCTGCGCACCCTCGGCCTTCCAGCCCTGGATGGCGGTCTGCTTGACGTCCTTCTGGCCCGAGGCGACGACGACGTTGCCCTTGTCGATCTCCGGCTTGAGCACGTCCATCGCACCGTTGAAGAAGACGCCGGCGTTGTTGTCGTCCGGCGAGCCGGAGAACAGCTCGATGTTGTACGGGCCGTTCGGCTTCTTGGCCTTCATGCCGTCCAGCAGGGCCTGGCCCTGGAGCTGGCCGACCTTGAAGTTGTCGAACGCGACGTAGTAGTCGAGGTCCGGCGTGTTGGTGATGAGGCGGTCGTACGCGATCACCTTGGCACCGGCGGCGTGCGCCGCGGCGACCTGGGTCGACAGCTGCGCGGCGTCGGTCGCGCCGATGACGATGACCTTGGCGCCCTTGGTGGTCATGGCGGTGATCTGGGCCTGCTGGTCGGCGACCGTGGTCGACGCGCCGGCGTACTGCACGTCAGCCTGGAAACCGGCCTCCTTCAGGCCGTTGGTGAACAGGTCACCGGCGAGGACCCAGTTCTCCGAGGTCTTGGCCGGGAGGGCCACGCCGATCAGCGAGTTCGCCGCGAAGCCCTTGGCGGCCTCGCCGCCGGAGTTGCTGTCGCCGTCGCGGCCGGAGCCGCAGCCCGCGAGGGCCAGCATGGCGGCGGCGCTGACCGCGACCACCGACGTGCCAAAGAATTTACGCATGGTGAGGACTTGCCTTTCTGGATGTGAGACGGGTGGAGAGGTCGGTGGCCGTCAGCCGGACACCGCTGCCTTGGCGGGCTCGCGCTCCGCGTCCGGCGGTGAGGCGGGTGGGGCGGAGTCCTCGCGGCGGAACGGCCGCATCAGGCTCCCGATGATGGAGAAGCGCCCCTGGCTCTTGTTGTAGACGTCGATCGCGACGGCGAGCAGCAGGACCAGGCCCTTGATGATCTGAACCCGGTCGGTGCCGACTCCCATCAGCTGGAGGCCGTTGTTGAGCACGGCCATGACGAGACCACCGACGATCGAGCCGCTGATGGTGCCGATACCACCGGAGACGGCCGCGCCACCGATGAACACGGCGGCGATGGCGTCCAACTCCCAGCCGTTGCCGTCCTGCGGGCCCGAGGCCGCCGAACGGGCCACGAAGATCATGCCGGCCAGCGCGGCCAGGACGGACATGTTCATCATGACGAAGAAGTTGACCCGCTTGAGCTTCACGCCGGACAGCTCGGCCGCCCGGGAGTTGCCGCCCACCGCGTAGATGTGCCGGCCACCGGCCGTGTTGCGGGTGTAGAAGGAGTACGCGATCACGAGGAGCACCAGGATGATGCCGGAGATCGGGAAGCTGGTGCCGACGCGACCACTGGCGAAGCGCAGCGCCGCGAAGGCGATCACCCCGACCATGACGGCCATCCGCAGGATCGAGATCCACATGGGTGCCGGGTCGGCGTCCATCGCCCGACGGGTGTTGCGAGCCTGGAGCTCCCGCCACACCACGGCTACCGCCGCGGCCAGGCCGAGCAGCAGCGTCGCGTTGTTGTAGCCGGTGTTCGGGCCGAACTCGGGCAGGAAGCCGGAGCCGATCTCGCGGAAGCCCTCCGGCACCGGGATCGTGTTGGCGTTACCGATGAACTGGTTGCCACCACGGAACAGCAGCATGCCGGCCAGGGTCACGATGAACGCCGGCACCCCGATGTACGCCACCCAGAAGCCCTGCCAGGCGCCGATGATCGCGCCGATCGCCAGGCCGAACAGGATGGCGACGGGCCAGGGCAGATCCCACTCGGCCATCGACTTGGCCACCAGGATGCCCGCGAAGGCGGCGACCGAGCCGACCGAGAGGTCGATGTGCCCGGCCACGATCACCATGAGCATGCCGATGGCCAGGATCAGGATGTACGAGTTCTGCTGGAACAGTGCGATCAGGTTGTCCGATCGCAGCGTCAGGCCGTCCGTCAGGATCTGGAACAGGACGACGATCGCCACGAGGGTGAAGATCATCCCGAACTGACGGGCGTTGGAGGTCGTGCCTCCGAACAGGTTCTTCTGAAGGTCCTTCAAACGGCTGCTCATCGGGTGGCCAACTTCTTCGTCGAGGTCATCTGCTTCATGAGGGTCTCCGGGTTCGCGTCCGCCCGGGCGATCTCGCCCGTGATGGCGCCCTCGAACACGGTGTAGATGCGGTCGCAGAGCCCGATCAGCTCAGGCAGCTCCGAGGAGATGACGACGACGCCCTTCCCCTGGTCGGCGAGCCGCTGGATGATGCCGTAGATCTCGTACTTCGCACCCACGTCGATGCCGCGGGTCGGCTCGTCGAGGATCAGCAGGTCCGGGTCGGTGAACATCCACTTGGCCAGGACGACCTTCTGCTGGTTGCCGCCGGAGAGCTTCGAGACACCCTCGTCGACAGTGGGGGCCTTGGTCCGCAGCTCCTTGCGGTACGACTCGGCCGCCTGGTACTCCTCGACCTCGTTCAGCACGCCGTGGTGCGAGATCTTGGACAGCTTCGCGGCAACCGTCGACGTCTTGATGTCGTCGAGCAGGTTGAGGCCGATCGCCTTGCGGTCCTCGCTGACGTACGCGAGCCCGTTGTCGATGGCGTCCGCCACCGACTTCAGGACGATCTCCTTCCCGTCCTTGATGATCGTGCCCGACTCGTACACCCCGTAGGAGCGGCCGAAGACACTCATCGCGAGTTCGGTGCGGCCCGCGCCCATCAGACCGGCGAAGCCGACGATCTCACCGCGGCGCACCGTGAAGCTCTCGTTCTTGCAGACCTGGCGCTCGGCGGAGATCGGGTGCCGGACGTTCCAGTTGCGGACCTCGAAGAACACGTCGCCGATCTTCGGGGTGTGGTCCGGGAACCGGCTGCTCAGCTCGCGACCGACCATGCCCCGCACGATCCGGTCCTCGTCGACCCCGTCCGCCTTGACGTCGAGGGTCTCCACGGTCCGGCCGTCGCGCAGGATGGTGATCTGGTCGGCGATCGCCTCGATCTCGTTCAGCTTGTGCGAGATCATGATCGAGGTGATGCCGCGGGAGCGGAACCCGCGCAGCAGGTCCAGCAGGTGCCGGGAGTCGGCCTCGTTCAGCGCCGCGGTCGGCTCGTCCAGGATGAGCAGCTTGACGTCCTTGGCGAACGCCTTGGCGATCTCCACGAGCTGCTGCTTGCCGACGCCGATGTCCTTGACCAGGGTGTCCGGGTCTTCTTCCAGACCGACCCGGGCCATCAGGTCCAGCGCCATCCGGTTCGCGGCCTTCCAGTCGATCGCGCCCCGCTTGCGCGGTTCGTTGCCGAGGAAGATGTTCTCGGCGATCGACATGCCCGGGATGAGCGCGAGCTCCTGGTGAATGATCACGATGCCGGCGTTCTCGCTGGCCCGGATGTCGGAGAACTTGCTCTCCGACCCCTGGTACACGATCTTGCCGTCGTAGCTGCCGTGTGGGTAGACCCCGCTGAGCACCTTCATCAGCGTGGACTTGCCCGCACCGTTCTCGCCGCAGATGGCATGGATCTCGCCGGCGCGAACCACCAGGTTGACGTCGGAGAGGGCCTTGACTCCGGGGAACTCCTTGGTGATGGAGCGCATCTCAAGGAGGATCGGCACGTCGCTCATAGCTCGTACCACCTCGCCAACGTCATCGGTTGCCTCCGGAAGGTTGAACCTTCACTTGGTTTTGTTGTTGACGGCAACGTATTGCGGCCGGAGGGTCATCCGCAAGGCGAGGGCCTGTTGAAAATGTAACAATCCGGCAATATAGACGTAGCGCAGTATTCGCCCGTCACAGCCGCATCCGCAGCCCCTCCCGGCACCTTCGCGCGCCGGTGGCAACGTTGTCAAATGATAGCCACGCCCCACCCGGGGCCGGCGACCCCTTGACAGAGGCCGCCACCAGGCATGATCCACAGCAACCTGACGACCGTCGGCGTGTCCGCGCGCTCGACACCATCGAATGATCTTGATCGGCCGGCGACGCCGACAGCGCCTCCGAGACGCACCCGGACCCGGCGACAGGTGGTGTGACCCACGCCTCTCCCGCGGAGCCGGATCGACGACTGTCGTCTCGATGCGCCCGTCACCAGGAGAGGGATCCGCGACCTAACGCACCTTAAGGTCGATTCGGGGCCGATCCGCACGGTCAGTCCGGGCGCAGCACCGCCTTGATCACGCCGTCCTCCCGGCGGTCGAAACGGCGGTAGAGGTCCGGCGCGTCGGCCAGGGTGCCGTGGTGGGTCACGACGACACTCGGCCGGGCACGACCGGCGACGACCAGGTCGCGCAGCAGCACCGTGTAGCGGCGGTCGTGGGTGCGGCCGAACCGGACCGCGACTCCCTTGCTGAACAGCGTCCCCCACGGCACGACGAGGTCTTCGTGGCCGTCCGCGCCGGGGGCGGGATGGAGGTCCTCGTCCGGGTAGACGCCGGCCACAGCTATCGCGCCGACCGGGTTGACCAGCCGAGCCGCGTCGGCGACGACCTGGTCCGGGCGCTCCCGCCCGGGGTGCTCCCGGTCGCGAGCCTGGAAACCGACCGCGTCGATCACCTTGTCCACTCCGCCCAGCTTCTCCTCGCCGAGCGGCAACCCGGCCCGGGCCCGGTCGGCGCGGATCTGCTCGACCGGGTCACCCCGGCGGAAGTCGATCGGCACGGCGCCGATCTCGCCGGCCTTGTCGAGCCGGGCGTCGACGCCGTCGACGCAGTAGACGACGCGGGCGCCTCTCAGCAACGCCGAGTAGGCGCCCAACAGGCCGATGGTCCCCGCACCGAACACGGCCACCGTGTCCCCGGCCTCGACCCCGGCCAGGGTGGCGGCGGCGTGCCACCCGGTGACGAACGCGTCGGCGAGCAGTACGAAGTCGTCCTCGTACTCGTCCCCCGGCTCGCCGGGCACCGGCACGCAGTTCGCATCGGCCCACGGCACGCGCAACAGGTCGGCCTGGGCACCCCGGTACGGGCCCATCCCGGCGTAGCCGTACGCCGCGCCCGGCGCCTCGGCCCGGGCTCGTAGGCAGGCCGCCGAGAACCCGCGCGCACACATCACGCACGTCCCGCAGAACAGATGCGTGGGGATCACCACCCGGCTGCCCGGCCGGACGGTCTGCACCGCGCTGCCCACCTCCTGCACCACTCCCAGCGGCTCGTGACCGAGCACCAGCCCGGGGTCGGCGCCGGTCCGTCCGTCGTACATGTGCAGGTCGGTGCCGCAGAGAGCGGTGGAGGTGATCCGCACGAGCACGTCGGTGTCCGCCTCCAGCGTCGCGTCGGGCACCTCTCGCACAGCGACGGTTCGCACGTCGGCGTAGACGACGGCTCTCATCCGGGCCCTCCTGTTCGGCGACGGCGGGTCTTCCCCCCGCCGGGCCGTTCATGCCACCGGGCCGGCCGACCGCGATCGGGGCGGTGCTATCTTAGGGCTCCTAAGTTCAGTCCTAGCCAGCCAAAGGATCGCCATGCCGCGACAGGGTCTGACCAGCGAGCGCGTCTCCGCCGCCGCGGCCGACCTGGCGGACGCGGTCGGCCTGGCACGACTGACCGTCGCGGCCGTCGCTCGTCACTTCGGGGTCTCCGACGCCGCGCTGTACGTCCACGTCCGCAGTCGTGACGCGTTGATCGAACAGGTCGCGGTGCGGGCCGCTGCCGGGTTCGCCGACCGACTCGCGATCGCCGTGGCTGGCCGTGCGGGCCGCCACGCGCTCGACGCGTTCGCCGACGCCTGGCGCGGCTTCGCCCTCGCCCACCCGGGGCAGTACGCGGCGACCCAACTCCCGTTGCCGCCCGAGATCGGCACGGCGTCCGCCGGGCACCTGCGCCTGATCGAGCTGAGTTACGCGATGCTGCGCGGCTACGGGCTGGACGAGCCCGCGCTGACCGACGCGATCCGATTCGTCCGCAGCACCCTCCACGGGTTCACGAGTCTCGAGACCGTCGACGGGTTCGGGCACCCGCGCGCCGTCGACGCGTCCTGGCACTCGATCCTCGACGCGGTGCACACCACACTGACCAACTGGCCGACCACACCTCGGGAGCAGATGTGACCAGCGACGACCAGACGATCAAGTCCGCCGACGGGACCCGTCTGGTGGTCCGGCGTGTCGGGGCCGGGGATCCCGTCGTACTCGTGCACGGCTCGGGTGGCGGGCTGCACTCGTGGGCCGCCGTCGCGGACGACCTCGCCCGGGACCACGCGGTGTGGATGCCGGCCCGGCGCGGCTACGGCCCCAGCGACGTGCCGCCGGGCCCCAAGTCCTTCCAGCACGAGACGGCCGACCTGCTGGCCGTCATCGAGGCGGCACGCCGCCCCTCAGGCAAGCCGGTTCATCTCGTCGGAGCGTCCTACGGAGCAACCCTGGCACTGCACACCGCCTCGGCCGACTCACACGACCTCCGCTCGCTGGCCGCCTTCGAGCCTCCGCTCTACGCCGCCGGAGCAGGGATCGCACCGCTGCTCGACAGGTACCGTTCCGCCTTCGAACGCGACGACACCACGGCGATGGCAGCGGCGTTGAACGACGTGACACGGGTTCCGGCCGAGATCGTCGCCGCCCTCGCCGCCTCGGCCGGCGACCGGACGCCCGACCCGGTCGAGGCCCGATGCTCGGCGATCGGCTGGCTGCACGACCTCGAAGCCCTCGCCGCGGACGGCACGGACATCGCACGGTGGTCCTCGATCAGCGTGCCGACGCTCCTGCTGGCGGGCGCCGACACGTGGGAGCCGATGCCCACCACCGTCAACGCTCTGGCGGCGGCGATGCCGACGGCGCGTCACGTCGTCTGGCCCGGCCAGTCGCACTTCGCGACCATGACGGCACCCCACCTCTTCGCCGACGCGCTGCGGCAGTTCTTCGCGGAGGTCTCGGGATAGCCCGGGCGCGACGCTCAGCGGGCCAACCGGTCGCGCAGTATCGGGACGCCGTCACCGGACAACTCGGCGAGGACGATGGACCGACCAGTCAGCGCGAGCATCACCGCCTCTGCCGCGCCCCGGACCACTCGCCCCTCCCCTGATGCCCAGCCCAGGTCGGTCGCCTCGAACCGCAGGCCGTCGGTGTGACCTCTGCGCACGAAGGAACCGATCGCGCGACGGTGCACCAGGAAGTCCAGCGACGTCCGGAGCCGATCGGGACGCAGGTCGTGCGGCAGGCCCAGCGGGCGGCGGATGTCCTGTCCGTGCACCTGGAGGTCGGTGAGCTGGCCGAGGAAGCCGACCCGCGGTGCCCGGAACGGCGTCTCGGCCTTCTCGCGCAGCAGCGCCGAGATCTCATCGGCCGGTCGGCGGGCGACCATCTCGGCCAGCCGGGCGTTGGCGTGGTGCAGATTGAAGCGGCTCCTTAGCAGGAGCGGCAGGACCCAGCGGCGGCGAGCGGCGAAGGGGGCGACGAGATGAGCGGCCACCTGTCGGACGGTCCATGCGCCGCACAGACTCGGGACGCCCAGTTGCTCGGGCGTCAGCGTATCGATCAGGTCGGCGGCCCGTCGCCGCTCGTCGCTGATCATGACCATGAGGTCGGTGGGTGTGGGACCTGGCGGGCCGGCGGACGGTGTGGTCATCGGAGTCCTCCCCGTTAGGACAGTGAACTCGGTCAGTATGCCGACCGCGTCCGTCCGAGACTGCCCCTCGCGGCTGGCTCACGAACCGGGAGCGCCCTCGCCGACGAGGCCTGCCCTCGCCGGTGCGGAGGCTGGGCCGCACCGGCGAGGGGCCGGGTCTACTCGGATGCCTGCTGCTGCCGGAACTGGTCGACCGGCAGGCCGCCGCGACCCCAGTTCTCGGTGGCGACCTCGTCGATCACCACGAAGGTCGACGTCAACGGCTTGTTCAGGACGTCGCGCAGCACCTCGCTCACGCCCTTGATCACTGCGGCCTTCTCCTCGGCGGTCGCCGCGGACGTACCGGGTGTGCTGCCCTCGCGGGTGATCTGGATGGTGACGATCGGCATCGTCTGCTCCTCTCCGGGATCGGGTCAGGTCAGTGGCCGGCGTTCTGGCCACCGTCGACGTGCAGGATCTCGCCGGTGACGAACGGGGCGGACTCGAGGTAGACGACGGCCTCGACCACGTCACTGGTCTCGCCCATCCGGCCCACCGGGTGCAGGCCGGCGAGCGTCTCGTGCGTCTCGACCGGGTGCATCGGGGTCTTGATGACGCCGGGCGCCACGGCGTTGACCCGCACACCGCGACCCGCGTACTCGATGGCCAGGGACTTGGTGGCCGAGCTGAGGCCGCCCTTGGTCAGCGACGCGAGCACCGACGGAACGTTCGAGTTGGGCTGGTCGACGAAGCTGGTCGTGATGCTGACGATGTGACCGGCGCCACTGGCCAGCAGGTGTGGCATGACGCGCCGGGTGAGGTGGAAGAACCCGGCGAGGTTGATCCCGGTCACCTGGTCGAAATCCTCGTCGGTGTAGTCGGTGAACGGCTTGGCGACGAAGACACCGGCGTTGTTCACCAGGGTGTCGATGCGCCCGAAACGGTCGAGGGCGGCGTCCACCACCCGCTGGGCCGTGTCGGCGTCGGCGATGTCGCCCCGGACCGTGACGACCTGCGGGTCGTCGGACGCGCCGATCGAGCGCGAGGTGGCTACCACGCCGTAGCCGAGCTTGCGGTAGGCGTCCACGAGGCCGGCGCCGATGCCCTGGGACGCGCCGGTGACCACGACGACCTTCTGTACCTGGCTGGTGTTCATGGGAACCCTTCCTGACTGGCCGAAGCCCCTGAGGGCCGGACCTGGAGGCCCGACCGGATGACCACTAGACGACTGGTCTACTAAAAGCTAGCCGACCGGTCGTGTATCGTCAAAGCATGGGACGGACCAGTGACGCGCGGAACAAGATCCTCGACGCTGCCGCCACGCTGATCGAGCAGCGCGGCTACTCGGCCCTGGGCGTGGCCGAGATCTGTGCGACGGCCGGCGTGCCGAAGGGCAGCTTCTACTACTTCTTCGAATCCAAGCAGGCCCTCGCCCGCGCCGTCATCGACGAGCACTGGGTCGCTCAGCGTCGCCAGTGGGAGCAACTGCTCGGCGCCGAGCACGACCCGCTACGGCGGCTGCGGGACCTGTTCGTGGCGACCGAGGAGATCCAGCGCGTCGGCCAACAGAACTCCGGGGTCGTCGCCGGCTGCCTGTTCGGCAACCTCGCCCTCGAACTCAGCAACCAGGCCGAGGATATCCGCGGTCGGCTCCAGGAGATCTTCGAGGAGCAGATCACCCTCATCGAGCAGGTCGTCGTCGAGGCGAAGGAACGCGGCCTGGCCGGCCCGTCGGTCGACGTTCGGGAGGCCGCCCGCTCCATCGTGGCCCAGATCGAGGGACGGGTCCTGCTCGCGAAGCTGCTGAACGACCCGAGCCAGCTGGAAACGCTGTGGCGCAACTGCCTGGATCTCCTCCAGGTGCCGGCGGAGGCACGGACCACGATCGACTGAGTGGACGGACAGCGCTGACCGATCAGGCCGGCACACCGACCGGGCCACTCAGTAACATCGGCGAGGAACGATGTCCCAGGCGGACCCTCACCGACCCGATCGGGCACCCGACATGACGACCGAGCAGACCACGACTCCCCCGCGCACCGGCGTCGGCATCGCCACGAACGGGCTGGGCCAGAGCGTCCGAGGCGGTCGCCAGATCCTGGACGACGTCTCGCTGTCCATCGCGCCGGGCGAACTGGTCGCGATCATCGGTGCCAGCGGCGCCGGTAAGACCACACTGCTGGAGCTGCTCGGGGGCGTACGGCGACCGACGGCGGGCACCGTGACGTACGACGGCACCGCGGACCCGGGCGTCATCGGCTTCGTCCCGCAGGACGACATCATCCACCGGGAGCTGCCCCTGGCCCGCACCCTGCGGTACGCCGCCCGCCTGCGCCTCCCCTCCGCGACCGGGACGGCCGAGGTCGGCGACCGGGTCGCCGAGGTGCTCGCCGAGCTGCGACTCAGCGAACGGGCCGGCACACCGGTGGGACTGCTCAGCGGCGGTGAACGCAAACGCGCCAGCATCGCTGTCGAGTTGCTCACCCGGCCCGGCGTGTTCCTCCTCGACGAGCCCACCTCCGGGCTGGACCCGGCGATCGCCGTGGAACTGCTCCAGGTGCTCCGCACCCTCGCCGACACGGGGACCACGGTCGTGCTCACCACCCACCAGATCACCGACGTGGACCACTGCGACCGGGTGGTCGTGCTGACCCGCGGGGGCCGTCTGGCGTTCAGCGGCACCCCGGCCGCAGCCCGGGAGTTCTTCGGCCTGCGATCCCTCGTCGAGGTGCACCTCCGTCTCGACGAGGCGACGCACCCGATCCAGTGGCCCGACCGTTTCGCCGAGCAGCGGCGCGACGCGGAGCCAGCAGCCCGCCCCGCGCACGCCGGTGACGGCGGCGCGCCGGCGCCCGTCGGGCGGCTGCGTCAGTGGTCCGTCCTCACCGCACGCAACGCGGAG
Organism: Micromonospora sp. WMMD967; assembly: GCF_029626165.1. Lineage (NCBI taxonomy): Bacteria > Bacillati > Actinomycetota > Actinomycetes > Micromonosporales > Micromonosporaceae > Micromonospora > Micromonospora sp. WMMD967. The sequence continues at coordinate 3,157,352 of NZ_JARUBK010000001.1, read as the reverse complement.
ATCGTCGTCCGCAACCGGCTGACGCTGGCGATCCTGCTCGGCTCACCGCTGATGGTGCTCGGCATGTTCGCGCTGCTCTTCCGTCCGGGCGCGTTCGAGCCGAGCCGGCCGAGCCCCACGGTGACGGTGATGATCCTGTTCTGGATCGCGTTCGGCGGCTTCTTCTTCGGGCTGACCTACGGGCTGCTCCAGATCTGCACCGAGCTACCCGTCCTGCGTCGGGAGCGGCTGGCGGGTGTCCGGCTGGTGCCGTACCTGATGGGGAAGGTCGCGGTGTTGCTGCCGCTGCTGGCCCTGGTGGACCTGGCCCTGCTCGGGGTGTTGCGCGGCATCGACCGGCTGCCACCTGTCGACGGCCGCGATTTCGCCGCCCTGTACGCGACCCTGCTGCTCTCCTCGACGGCCGCGCTCGCCCTCGGTCTGCTGTGCTCGGCGGCCGTGTCCGACGCGGCACAGGCCACGCTCATGCTGCCGATGCTGTGTTTCCCGCAGGTGCTGTTCGTCGGCGCGATCCTGCCGGTGCCGGCCATGGCGGTCGGTGGTCAGTGGCTCAGCTTCGCGATGTCGAACCGGTGGGCGTTCGAGGCCCTGGGGCACACCGCCGGGGTGGAGCGGCTCTGGCGCGACGGCGGCTCGCCGCTCGGCCCGCCGCTGCTCGCCACGTACGGCGACAGCTTCTCCCGGCCGGTGTGGGTGAACTGGCTGGTGCTCGGTGGCTTCGTGGTGCTCTTCCTGAGCGCCACCTGGGCGGTGCTGGCACGGAGGGACTCCCGTGGCAACCCGTGAGCCGGCAGCGCCCACCTCGCCGACGGCGTGGCCCGGATATTCCGCCACGAGCCGCATCGACGACCTGCGGGCCACGGAATACCAGCACCTGGACCGGGACGGGCAGGTGTACCTCGACTACGCCGGGGCGGGTGTGGCGGCGCAGGCCCAGGTACGCGAGCACCACGATCGGCTGCTCGCCGGCCTGTACGGCAACCCGCACTCGGAGAATCCCACCAGCAGCGCGGCGGGTTCGCTGGTGGAGTCGGCCCGGCGCACGGTGCTCGACTTCTTCCGCGCGGATCCGGCCGAGTACGCGGTCGTCTTCACCCCGAACGCCAGCGGCGCCTGTCGGCTGGTCGGCGAGGCGTACGACTTCCGTCGGGGCGGGTCACTGGTGCTGACCTGGGACAACCACAACTCCGTCAACGGTGTCCGCGAGTACGCCCGGTCGGCCGGCGCGACAACGCGCTACGTACCGCTGAGCGGGCCGGACCTACGGGTCGCGGAGTCCGACCTGGTCGCGGTGCTCGATGCCGGCCGGGGCGGCCTCGCCGCCCGGCGGGGTCGCCCCGGTGGTCGGGGCCTGTTCGCCTATCCGGCGCAGAGCAACTTCTCCGGCGTGCAGCATCCTCTGGACTGGGTGGAGGTGGCGCACCGGCGCGGGTACGACGTGCTGCTCGACGCCGCCGCGTTCGCGCCGACGAACCGGTTGGACCTCAGCGCCGTCAGGCCTGATTTCGTGTGCCTGAGCTGGTACAAGCTCTTCGGTTACCCCACCGGGGTCGGCGCGCTGCTGGCCCGCCGCGACGCCCTGGCCCGGCTGCGCCGGCCGTGGTTCGCGGGCGGCACCATCCGCGCGGTCAGCGTGCAGGGCGACTGGCACCGGTCGACGGACGACGAGTCGGCGTTCGAGGACGGCACACTCAACTTCCTGAGCATCCCGGACGTGGAGTTCGGGTTGCGGTGGCTCGACTCGATCGGCGTCGACCTCGTCCACAGCCGCGTCGCCCTGCTCACCGAGTGGTTGCTGGAACGGCTGACCACGCTGCGGCACGACACCGGCGGGCCCCTGGTGCAGGTGTACGGGCCGACGACGGGTGCGGGGCGCGGTGGCACTGTGGCGTTCAACCTCCGCCACCCGGACGGCACCCTGGTCGACGAACGGCTCGTCGCCCGGGAGTCCGCGGCAGCCGGGTTCTCACTGCGTACCGGCTGTTTCTGCAATCCGGGCGCGGGTGAGGGAGCGTTCGGGATCAGGAGGGAGTCGGTGCGGCAGCGGCTGTTGGCGCGGGTCGACACGATCGACCAGTATCTCGACGCGTTGCGTCTGCCGACGGGCGGCGCGGTACGCGTCTCGTTCGGGCTGGCGTCGACCGCGACCGACGCGGAGCGTTTCGTCGCCTTCGTGCAGTCGACGTACCTGAACCGTGACGTCGGGGTGGGCTCACCTCTGCCACCCCGACTACGCTGCTGACGGCAGCGCGGGCCAGCGTGCCCTAGCTGACCTGGGCTACCGGGCCCGGGTGGTGCGTGAATTCCTCCATGAACGGGAACCGGGCGGTGAGCTCGGTGAACGGCAGCCCGGCCCGCCAGGCCGCGGCCACCTGGGCGACCTGCAACAGGTCCATGACGTCGCCGCGCGCGAGGACCTCGCCGGAGACCCGCAGGTCGATCATGAAGTATCGGGCCTGCGAGCCCAGCTTGACGCAGACCACGCCCTGGTCGGAGTGCAGTTCGGCGCAGGTGAACCGGCTGCGCCCCTGGTCGGGGGCACTCACCCGGCCGATGTCGAGCCCGTGGCGGGTGGCGGTCTCGACGAGCGCGGGGGCCAGACCGCCGTGCTCGACCAGGTCCGGATAGAGGCGCACACCCAGCGCCGTCGACGCGTCGCTCATGACTGACTCCCACTTCCTTGTGACAGAGACCAGCAGCGCGCAGGTTACGAGGAGGTTTCCCGCACGCCTCGCCATCCTGTCCCGGTTGGACGCCCCACGGCAATAGGAAGGGTCGATTCGACCGCCATCGAGTAACGGTCGGGATTCCCGACCTCCGTCGATGCGCTGCCGCCGTCCACCTCGGAGACATCGACGAACCTCGCGTGCTCGTCGCACTCCAGCACCCCGCCGCTCACTGGCCAGCATCGGGCGGTAACGGACGGTTGTCATATTGGAAACACTCTTGACAGAAAGGACTCGGCATCGACATGCTTCAGTTTGGAGAGCGCTCTCCGCCTCTTCGCACGACGCCTCCGTCACCCCCACGCTGAGGAGCCTCCCGTGTTCACAGCCCGCCCCAAACTCCGCTTCCGACCACTCGTACTCGCGGCAGCCGCGTTGGTCACCACCACCCTGGCACTCGTCGTCCCGCCGGCGCCCGATCGGGCCGAGGCCGCCATCGGCCCGATCAGTTGGCAGGACGAGTTCAACTCCCCCGCCGGCACGCCCGTCGACCAGAACAAGTGGCGGTTCGACATCGGCGGCGGAGGCTGGGGCAACAACGAACGGCAGTACTACACGAGCAGCACCAGCAACGCCGTCCACGACGGCCAGGGCAACCTGGTGATCACCGCCCGCCGGGACAACCCCGGCAACTACCAGTGCCACTACGGGCGCTGCGAGTACACGTCGGCCCGACTGCTGTCGGCGGCCACCTTCACGCAGACGTACGGCCGGTTCGAGGCACGGATCAAGATCCCGCGGGGCCAGGGCATCTGGCCGGCGTTCTGGATGCTCGGCACCGGCGGCGGGTGGCCCGACGCGGGCGAGATCGACATCATGGAGAACATCGGCCGGGAACCCAACACCGTGTACGGCACCGTGCACGGACCCGGCTACTCCGGCGGCGGCGGCATCACCGGCAGTCGCACAGTGGGCAGCCCTCTCGCCGACGGCTTCCACACCTACCGGGTCGACTGGGAGCCGAACGTCATCACCTGGTACCTGGACGGGGTGCAGTACCACCGGGTCGACCCCGCGCGGCTCGGCGGTAACCGCTGGGTGTTCGACCACCCCTTCTTCATGATCCTCAACGTCGCGGTCGGTGGTAACTGGCCCGGCTACCCCGACGGTTCGACGCAGTTCCCGCAGCAGATGCTCGTCGACTACGTCCGGGTGTCCAGCTACACCTCCGGCGGAGGCGACCCCGCTCCCGGCACCAGCCGGATCCGGGGCGCGCAGAGCGGTCGCTGCATCGACATCCCCAGCGCCAACCCGGTCGAGGGCGCCAAGTTGCAGATCTGGGACTGCAACACCACCGCGGCGCAGGCGTGGACCTTCGCCTCCGACGGGACCGTCCGCGCGATGGGCAAGTGCATGGACCCCGCCTGGGCCGGCACCGCCAACGGCACCGAGGTCAACCTGGTCAGCTGCAACGGCAACACGGCCCAACGCTTCACCCTCAACGGCGCAGGCGACCTGGTCAACCTCAACGCCAACAAGTGCGTGGACGTACGGGAAGCCAACCCCAACAACGGCGGCAAGCTGCACCTGTGGGACTGCCTGGGCGCGGCCAACCAGAAGTGGTCTCGCATCTGAGGTACCCCGGCACCGCGAGTGGGCCGTTCGAGCACAGTCTCGGGCGGCCCGCCGTCCTGCGCGGACCGCTCCGCCGCCCGGGTGAATCGCGAGCCAACCCCCACTCCGGTCGAACCCACGCCCACTACGTTCGGATCAGTCCAGAATTCGGCCGTTCGGGAGTGAGTTCATGTCGCACCATCTCGACACCCCCCTCGCCGCCCAGGGCGGTCAGCTCTACATCGACGACCTCTTCGTCTTCAACGGTGATCGCGCCACGGTGTTCGTCATGGACGTCAACAGCTCGGTGACCAGGGCTGACATCAAGCGTGGTTTCCACGCCGAGGGCCGGTACGAATTCAAGATCCACGTCAACGGCACGGAGCTGGAGGACCTGACCTACCGGTTCGCCTTCGGTGAACTCGACGGCGACGGCAAGCAGGCCTTCCAGTTGTACGAGCTGACCGGATCGGACGCCCGCGACGACGCCGCGATGGGCACTCCCATCGCCGAGGGACGGACCGGTGAGGTGTCGACCGGCACCAACGTCCGGATCTGGGCCGGGCGGATCACCGACCCGTTCTTCGTCGACCTCGACGAACTCGCCACCATCAACGGCGCGGTCAAGGACGGTTCGACCGTGGACCGATCGTCGTGGCGCGTCGACCAGGCCAAGAACAGCTTCGCCGGCACGACCGTCGAGTCGATCGTCCTGGAGGTGTCCCACGACGAGCCCCTGCTGCGCGACGGCACCGAGATCGGCGTGTGGTGTCGCACCCTGCTGGCCACCGATGCCGGGGGCTGGCGTCAGATCAACCGCGCCGGCCACCCCATGATGTGGCCGATCTTCTGGCCGCACGACACCGACTTCTCGAACCCCGCCAACTTCCGCCACCCCAGTCGCGACCTCGCCGAGGACGGCGAGGAGATCGCCAACGCGGTCGCGGGTGTCGTCGCGGCGAACGGCACCGCACCGGATCCGCAGGCGTACGGCTGGAGCGTCGCCCGGCAGCTCTATCCGGACCTCCTGTCGTACACGGTCGGCACGGCCGCGAACTACGGCTTCGCGGTCCGCAACGGACGCGCCCTGGCCGACAACGCGCCCGAGGTGATGTTCTCGCTGGTCCTCAACACCGGCACCACCTCGGGCCTCACCCCGGAGGTCACCAAGGCCGCCCGGGCCAGCAGTTTCCCCTACGTCGTGCCGGCCTGACGGTCCGCGGCGCAGCGGGTCAGGCTCCGACACGGGGCCCGCTTCGCCCGCAGGATCGGCTCGTCGCCCCGGTCACGATCGCCCGCTGTCGTAACGACCGGCGGGCGATCGACTTTTCCCAGCTCATGACTGCCAGGCGTCCGGGTGACCTGCGAGCTGTTTGCCCACTAGTGGGCGATTTGCGTAGTTACTCTTCGAAAGCGCCGTATGGGCGATTCGAGGATAAGGAGATTCGATGCGCAGGAAACTTCTCGCGGGCATGGCCGGCGTCGCCGCCGTCGTCGCGCTCGCCGGCCCGGCCGCCGCGGACACGACCGGCGACACGATCGTGACCCTGACCGTCGACGCCGCCGGCGGTCTGTCGATCACCGTACCGGCGTCGGCGAACATCGGGCACGGTGTCGAGGGATCGACCATCACCGGGCAGCTCGGCCCGGTCACGGTGCTCGACCAGCGCGGGTCGCTCACCCCCAACTGGACGGCCAGCGTCATCTCCACCGACTTCATCACCGGCGGCGGCACCTCGGGAGAGACGATCCCCAACATCAACGTCCTCTACTGGTCGGGTCCCGCGACGGCCACCGCCGGCGGCGGCACCTTCACGCCCGGCCAACCGACCGCCGCTCAGCAGGTGATCATCAACGTGCCCCGCACCGCGATGACCCACACCGGCGGCACGGGCAACAACTTCGCCACCTGGAACCCGACGCTTGTGGTGAACGTGCCCGTCGGCACCGTCCAGGGTGTCTACACCGGGACGGTGACACATTCGGTGGTCTGACCCGCTCGGTCGGCTGGCGCTGCTGGCCTCGGTCGCCCTCGTGGCGCTCGGGGTTTCGGCGGCGCCAGCCGTTGCCGTGCGGGAGCAACGACAGGAACCCGCCGAGGAACCCGCGATCAGCATCCGCATGCTCGACATCCCCGCCAGCCGCGTGCAGGACCCCCGCGCCCAGGTCTACATCGTGGATCACCTGAAGCCCGGGACGACGATCAACCGCCGGGTCGAGGTGCTGAACTCCTCCGGCGAGTCGCAGGAGATCGACTTCTACTCCGGGGCGGCGTCGGTGGAGAACAACGCCTTCACCGTGCCGGAGGGGCGTACGGAAAACGAACTCAGTGGATGGATCCGGTTGAAGACAGCCAGGATGGTGCTGGATCCGGGTGAGCGACGGCCGGTCGAGGTCGAGATAGCGGTGCCGAGGAAGGCCTCCAAGGGCGAGCGGTACGCGGCGATCTGGGCGCAGGTCACCAGCGCGAAGGAACGCACCGGCAACGTCACCCAGATCCACCGGGTGGGCATCCGGGTCTACCTGGACGTCGGTCCGGGTGGAGAGCCACCGACGGACTTCCGCATCGACGGGCTGGGCGCCGAACCCGGGATCGGCGAGTTCCCGGTCGTCACCGCGACTGTCACCAACACCGGCCAACGCGCGCTGGACATGACCGGCACCCTGTCGTTGAGCAAGCAGGCGGTCCGGGCCGGCCCATTCAAGGTGACCAACGGTGTGACGATCCTGCCCGGCCAGAGCGGCCAGGTCCGGATCGAGGTCAACCAGGCGCTCCCCGCCGGGACCTGGGACGTGCAGGCGAAACTCGCCAGCGGCACCGTGGAACGCACCGCGACCGGGAAGATCAGCCTGCCCGTCGCCGCGCCGATGACTGTCGCGACGTCCGCCGGGCCGAGCTGGCTGGTCTACACGGTCGGTGCGATCGCCGCGCTGGTGCTGGTCACCCTCGGCGGCTGGTATCTCGTCCGCCGGCACCGCGCCCAACTGGCCTGAGGTTCCAGCCCGCACAGACTGCCCGGCCGTTCCATTGCGGAACGGCCGGGCAGCGTCGTCTCCGACGGCAGGTTCTCAGATGACCGAGTGCGTCACGACCGCCACGTAGTCGCCGACCACCACTCCGGACGGGAGCGTCACCCACAGTGTGGGGTTCCAGGTGGCGGAGTTCGCACCGCCGGTCTGGCCGGTCCACCGGGCGGCCGTACGCGGGGTGTTCAGCACCGCGCCGGGTTGCGGGACGAAGGTGCCGACGCCGGTGGCGGCCAGGGCGGCCCCGGAGGCGTACGTGATGCTGCTGTTGGGGATGGTCTCCCCGCCCGAACCGGAACCCGTGGTGAAGCTCGTGCTGGAGACGACGCTGACCCAGTTCCCGGAGAACGGTCCTCGGTCGTCGGTGACGGTCACCGGGCCGAGTTGGCCTGAGACCCCAGTCGCACCCGAGGTGACGGTGCCCAGTGTGGAGATCGCCGGGACGCTGATGGAGAGCCCACCGAGCGGGTTGACGACCAGCTCGACCGGTCGGGTCGCGGACTGGTTGAACGAGTCGGTCACCCGCACGGTGAACGGGAACGTCCCGGACACCGTGGGTGTGCCGGAGAGCAGGCCGGTGACCGGGTCGAGGGTCAAGCCGGTTGGCAGGCTCCCGGCACTGACCGACCAGGCGAAGGGAGCCGTGCCGCCGGCCACTGTGAGCTGGTACTGGTACGGGTCGTAGACCTTGCCGGGCGGCGGCGGCGCGAAGGTCAGCGTCGGTGCCGGGTTGACAGTCACCGACGCGGAGCCGGCCGACTGTGGACCGGTGCCGGCGGCGTTGATCGCCGCCACCCGGAAGGTGTAGGTGGCGCCACCGGTCAGCCCGGTGACGGTCTGGGTCGTGTCGGTCCCGGTGAAGGTCTGCGGGGTCTGCGCCACACCGCCGAGGTACGGCGTCACCGTGTACCCGGTGATCGCCGATCCGCCGTTGGCCGGGGTGGTCCAGCTCAGCCTGGCGGCGGTGGTCCCCGCAGTGACCGAGGTGATCGTCGGGGCGCCGGGCAGGGTGTACGGAACCACCGCCGCCGAGGCCGGGCTGGCCGCGCCGGTGCCGAGCGCGTTCACCGCAGCCACCCGGAAGGCGTACGAGGAACCGGCGATCAGGCCGGTCAGGGTGCGGCTGGTGGTGGAGGCGTCGAACGTCAGCGTCGGTTGCGTGACGCCGTCCCGGATCGGGGTGACCAGGTAGCTGGTGATCGGGCTGCCGTTGCTGGCCGGCGCGGTCCAGGTCACTGTGGCGCTGGTGACGCCCGCGACGGCGGTGGGCGCGGCCGGGGTGCCCGGTGTGGACGCGTAGACGTAGTTCGCCGAGCCGGCCGATCCTCGGGTGACGACGCTGACCGTGACCGTCCCCGGGCTGGATCGGGCGGGCATCGAGGAGATGGCGAGCGTGCCGTTCGCATTCACCGTGAAGCAGCCGGGGGCCGGCCCGGAGGTGCAGGGCAGTAGCAGCACCGAGGTGCCGGCCTGCTGCTCGGCGACCGTACCGATGGTGATGGCTGTCGCGCCGGTGAGGTTGCTGCCGCCGACGGTGACCGGGATGCCGCCGGAGATCGAGCTCTGGGCCGGGGTGACGGTGACGCCGGTCGGCGCGGTCGCGGGCGCGACGGGGGTGGTGCCGGTGGCGAGCCCCGGGTTCGCGTCGATCGACGACGAGGTCGCCACGGTCGCGGTCTGGATCTGCGCCGGGGTCACGCCCGTGCCGGTGACGGTCGCGACGACAGTGATCGGCGGCAGCGAGGTTCCACCGGCGAACGGGCCGTTGCTGTTGGTGCAGGTGATGGTCTGCCCGGAGGGTGCGCCGCAGACCCAGCCGGTCCCGTAGGCGGCGCGCGGTACGACACCGGTGGGGACGGTCTGGGTCACCGAGATCGGTGCCGTCTCCGTGGTGCCGGCGTCGACCCCCGCAGTGATCGAGTAGGTGACCGGGTCACCGGGTTGCGGGGAAGCCCCGACCGCGCTGGTCTGCGACACGTTCAGGTCCGGCACCTGATTGAAGCTGACCGCCCGGGCATCGTCCACCTCGTGGAAGTCGGTGACCGAGCCGGTGGAGCCCACCCAGCCGAAGGCGACCTGCCGTGGGTAGCCGTTGGCGTTCAGCCAGGTCGGCGACGGGTACAGACTGGGCGACACGACCGGGAGCACGCCCTCCAGAAGTCGTGCCTGCCCTCCGACCGGGGTGAATCTGATCCGGTACTGGCCGGCGGGAGTGGTGATGCCGGTGTCGGTGGTGTATGGCGACGCTGTGGTGTTGATGACGACCTCGACCGGCACCACGGAGGCGGCCCGGGTGCTGGCCCGCAGCGGGATGGCCGACGCCGAGGTGCTGCCGGCGGTGCTGTTGATGGCGCAGTAGCCGACGCCGTTGCGGCCCGGTCCACGGACCACGACCTGGCCGGGGACCCGCCCACCGGTGGTCGAGATGTACGGCGGGTTCGTGCAGCCGCTGCCCTGGTAGGTGCTGTTGCTGAAGTTGCCGAAGACGTCCAGCCCGACGCCCAGGTAGCCGTTGGAGAGGCCCGACGACACACCGGCGAACGCCGCCGAGTAGCCCAGCGATCCGCCCGCCGGGCCGAGCGTCGACGGCGACCTCGGGTTGGCCGGGTCGACAGCTGCCAACGCGAAGGCGAGGCCGTCCGCGCCCGGGGACGTACCGCCGTACTGGTAGGTGTTGAAGGTGAGGTGCAGGCCCTGTGAGGTGGGCACGCTCACCGCGCTGAACACCCCACCCTGCCGGTTGATGGTGGCGGGGGTGAGGCGCAGTTTGCCCGCGCCCTGCGGGTCGGTGGAGGTGGTGCAACTCAGCAGCGGCCCGATGGTGGTGTTGCCGGCGGCGCTCAGGCAGGCGGCGTTGGTGGTGACGACGCCGGGTACGGCTGGCACCGCCACCGCACCGATGCCGTTCGCGGTGTTGTTGTGGAACGGCTGGTCGAACAGGACGGAGCCGGCCGCCGACGCCGGAAGTGGCCCGAACGCGAGCACGCCCGCGATCAGGACGACGACCAGCGCACGGGCACTGGCCGGACGGCGCCGGCCCCACAACGACATGCCCACTCCCCCGCTGTCACTCCAGTCCCGATTCGGACTATAACCCCCTAAACCACCCGTATTTCCGGTACGCGGATAACAGCCGGAGACCGACGTCGCCTCGACGGAGACGGAACGACCCCCGTCGGCTCCTGCCGAGGGGGGTCGGTCCGCGGAAAACGGAGACGAGGGGCGGTCAGCCCTCGATGTCCCGGGGATCACGGCTGCGGGGATAGGTGTTCTTCTCCCCGATGGTGCCGTCCTGCTTCTTGACCACGTGTTCGACGCCCCGGTCGGCCGCCATCTCACGACCCTGGGCCTGCGCGTCGGCCTTCACGTCATGCGTGCTGCTGGCCCGCTCGTTGCCCTCCGGCTTGTTCTTCCACTGCCCGTCCTCGTGGTACGTGTCGACGTCACCCTTGGCCATGGCCAGCTCCTCCCTGCGTCCGAACTGTTCCCCGGATCAGTGCCCCGAGACGCGCCGGGCAAACCGCCGTCCTCACGAGACGGCCGGGCAGTTGTTGCTCACCCGCCGCAGGATCTGTTCACGGTCGTCGGTGGTGATCCCCGACGGCTCACCGTCGAAGTAGGTCTCGACCTTCTCCCAGCCGCGCCGCTGCTCGTAGTGCAGGTGGGGGGCGCCGGAGTTGCCGGTGCTGCCGAGTTTCCCGATCTGCTCGCCCCGGGCGACCTTCTGACCGACCTGGACCAGCGGTGGTTCGAGCAGGTGCAGGTACTGCGTCTCCCACTTGCCGCCGTGATCGATCTTCACCCAGTAACCGCCGCCGCGCCCGCGTGGGCCCTCCGGGTTCTCCGGGGTGCGACCACCGAGCGACCCGTTGATGCCGGCCACGGTGACCGTTCCGGCATAGGACGCGAGGACCGGCCGCCCCCACGCCTCGCCCTCGATGGGGAAGAAGTCGACGTCGTAGTCGTCGTGCCCGGGATAGGTGCTGAGCTGCCAGGTCTCGTCGCAGGCGACGGGCATCTGGAACAGCGGGCGCGGACCCGCCGGTCGCAGCATCGGCACCACGACCACCGCGACGCCGAGGACGGCTGCCACCGCGACCAGCGCGAGGAGGACGAGGAGGATGCGGCTTCGCGGGCGGCGGTGGGTGCGGGCTCTGGCGGGGCGGCCGGTCGTCACCGGCCCGAGCATGGCAGACGCCGACAACCTCGCGCCTCCGGGTCGCCGCCGGACGGTGGCCCGAATCGGATACATTGCAGTCGCATCGTAAACGAGCTACGGTCGACAGCAATGCAGTCGTATTGCAACGAGAGTGGGCTCCCCGATGCACGTGATCCCGTTGTCCGAGGTGACCAGCGAGATGCTCGACCTGGTCGGCGGTAAGGCCGCCGGACTGGGCGAACTGATCCGGCGGGGCGAACGGGTCCCGGAGGGCTTCTGCGTCACCACCGAGGCGTACCGGCTCGGCGTGATACCCACCGCTGAGGTCGTCGCCGCGTACGAGCGGCTCGGGGCGGGCCCGGTCGCCGTGCGGTCCAGCGCCACGGCGGAGGACCTGCCCGACGCGAGCTTCGCCGGCCAGCAGGACACGGTGCTCGACGTGGTCGGCACCACCCAGCTGATCGCCGCCATCGAGAAGTGCTGGGATTCGCTGCACAGCGACCGCGCCACCGCCTACCGCGACGCCCGCCAGATCGACCATCGGCAGGTGCGGATGGCCGTCGTGGTACAACGCATGATCACGCCCCGGGCCGCCGGGGTGCTGTTCACCGCGAACCCGCTCACCGGACGTCGCGACGAGATGGCGGTGGACGCGGCTCCGGGTGTCGGCACGACAGTGGTGGACGGCGTGGCGACGGTGGACCACTACGTCCTCGACGGTGTCGCCCGGGACGACACCGGATGCCTCACGTCCGCGCACCTGGCCGACCTGCGAGCCACCGGCGAACGACTCCAGACCCACTTCGGCTGCCCGCAGGACATCGAGTGGGCGATCGACGCGGACGACGTCCAGTGGCTCCTCCAGTCCCGACCGATCACCAGCCTGTTTCCACAGCCGCCCGCCACCGACAAACCCCTCCCCCGCGTCTACCTGGAGTTCGGTCACGTCCAGGGCATGCGGCAACCGGTCACCCCGATGGGCATGTCGACCCTGCGGACACAGATCGCCGCCATGCTGGCGTCGCTGGGGGTACGGGTCGAGATCGTCGACATCGGTGGCCGGCTCTACGGTGACCTGACCGACCTGGCGCGCGACCGGTCGTCCCGCAAGCGGCTGGTCAAGCTGCTGGCTGTCGACTTCGGGCCACGCGCCCAGGCGGTGATGCAGCACGTGCTGGCCGATCCCCGCTTCGCCCCGACCAGCGGCGGCGTCACGCGCGGCGGAGCGCCAACGGCCGCGTCGCTGCGGACGGCCCGACGCGCGGTGGTGGGGATCCTGCGGGCCCTCGCCCGTCCCGACACCGCGCGGATCCGGATGTTCGAGGCGATCGAGCAGATGAGGACACGATCGGCCGCCCCGACCGACCTGGGTTCCGCCGCCGACCGGCTGCGCTTCGTGCAGGCGCGCGACGCCCACGCCGACGACACCGCCGACGCGATCATGTGGCCGATCGTCGCGGGAATGCTCGCCGCCGCGCTGCCGGCCGCTCTGCTCAAGGGTCTGGCCGGCCCGGACGAGATCCACACCGTGCTGGGCGGCATGCCGCACAACATCACCATCGAGATGGACCTGGCCCTGTGGCGGCTCGCCCAGAGCGCGGGCGACCACCGGCAGCTCCTCCTCGACACCCCGCCGGCCGAGTTGGCCGCGCGCCACCTGCGCGGGACCCTGCCCGACATCGGCATGGCCGCCTTCCTGGACGTCTACGGGCACCGGGGCGTCGCCGAGGTCGACCTCGGCGTACCGCGCTGGGAGGAAGACCCAACTCCGGTCTTCGCGGCGGTCGCGAACTACCTCCGGGTCACCGACCCACAGCAGGCCCCCGACCGCCGGTTCCGACGGGCCGCCTCCGCTGCGGAGACAGCTCTGGAGGACCTGACCCGGCGAGCCCGCCGCCGCCGGCCGGTGCGGGGCACCGTCGCTGCCTTCCTGCTGCGCCGCGCACGGTCCCTGGCGGGCCTGCGCGAGGCCGGCAAGTTCGCCGGGCTCCACCCCCTGCGCGAGACCCGCCGTCAGCTCCTGCTCATCGGGGCCGACCTGCACGACTCCGGGTTGCTGGACCAGCCCGACGACATCATGTTCCTGACTCTCGACGAGGTGCACGACGTCGTACACCAGGGGGTTGATCCGCGTGCGACAGTCACCGCCCGACGGGCCGTGCACCGGCGGGAACTACGGCGCGGGTCGGTGCCCGTGGCGCTGCTCTCCGACGGCACGGACGTCGAGGCCGTCCTGCCGGCGGCGCCCGCCGCCGACGGGACGCTGACCGGCGTGGGCGCGTCGGCGGGCCGGGTGACCGGCCCCGCCCGGGTCGTCCAGGACCCGCGCACCGCCCACATCGAGCCCGGCGACGTCCTGGTGGCCGCGACCACCGACCCCGGCTGGACGCCGCTGTTCCTCACCGCCGCGGCGCTGGTCACCGAGACCGGCGCGATCATGGCGCACGGCCCGACGGTGGCCCGCGAGTACGGCATCCCCGCCGTCATCTGCGTCCCCGACGTCACCCGGACGCTCCGCACCGGGCAGGTCGTCACAGTGGACGGCGCCGCCGGCACCGTCACGCTCCACTGACCGCCGACAGCTACCGAGAAGGACGACGATGAGCGACACGAAGGCCCCGACCAGGGCACGGGTGGGCCCGCTGCTGCGTCGCGCGGCGCAGGCCGAGGCCGCGACGTGGCGCAGCCTGTACGTGTGGGCGCGACGCCGCCCGCTGCCGCTGGCTGCCGGCGACGAGCCGTTCGGCTACCTCGGCGTGGTCAAGCCGATCCTGGGCATCTTCATCGGCCTGTCGGTCGTGGAAATCCCGATCTTCGATGTCGTCGTCACCCACGTGGTGCCCTGGCGGCCCGCCCGCTGGATCGTTCTCGGCCTCGGCGTCTGGGGTCTGCTCTGGATGATCGGCCTGTACGCCAGCATGACCATCCACCCCCACGTCGTGGGCGACCGGGGCCTGCGGGTCCAGCTCAGTTCCGGCATCGACATCTTCGTCCCGTGGACGGACGTCGAGGCGCTGCGCAAGCGTTACCGCTCGCTGCCGTCGAGCAGGTCGGTGCAGGTCGAGCAGGAGGGCGACCGGCGGGTGGTGTCCATCTCGGTCGGCAGCCAGACGAGCATCGACGTCCTGCTGCGCCGGCCGATGACCTTCGACCTGCCCAGGGGTGGAGCGGTGCCGACAAACGAGCTGCGGCTGTACGCCGACGACCCCGACGGCCTCCTGCGCAGCGCCCGGGGCACCCCCACGAGCAACACCGTCAGCCGGTAACCACCGCCGCCGGCGGGGCGTCCGGGTCACCCACTGTGAAACGATCGAGGCCATGCCCAAAAAGGTCGATCACCAGGAGCGACGCACCCTCATCGCGGACGCGTTGATGCGGGTCGCCGCGGACCAGGGGCTGGAGGCCGTCAGCCTCCGACACGTGGCCGCCGCGGCCGGTGTGTCCGCCGGGATGGTCCAGCACTACTTCCGGACCAAGGACGAGATGATGGCGTTCGCGTTGAGCGTCGTACGCGAGCGCAGCCAGGTCCGGGTCACCGACGCGGTTTCCCGGCTGGGCGAGAACCCGCCGCCTCGGCTGCTGCTGCGGACCCTGCTCGCCGCCCTGCTGCCCCTCGACGAGCACACCCGCGACGACGGGCGGGTGGCGCTCGCGTTCCTCGCGTACACGGCGGTGCGACCGGCCGCCGCGACCGGTCTCCGGGAGGGCACCCGGCAGCTCACCGAGTTCGTGGCCGGCGTCCTGCCCGCCGGCCGGGGCGACGCCGCCGCGGCCGGCCTGCTGGCGCTGATGGAAGGGCTGGGTGTGTACCTGCTCGGCGGGCAGTACACCGCCGAGCAGGCGCTGGGCGCGCTCGACGCCCACCTGGACCTGCTCTTCGGCTCGTCGCCCGCCTGAGCGGTAGTGGTCGTGCCACGCCTCAGCAGCGCGGGATCCGGGGCCGCGTCGACGACGGATTGTGCGATCCCGTCGGGCGTGGCACTCTGCGGACGCGGCACGGGGAGGGCGGGTAACGATGTTGACCATCCACGACATGGCTGTCGGCTACGGCGAAGACCGGACCGTTCTCCGGGACGTGTCGGTGACGGTTCGCCCCGGCCGGATCCTGGCGCTGACCGGTTCCTCCGGCGCCGGCAAGAGCACCCTGCTCAACGCGATGGCCGGGCTACTGAGCCCACGCGACGGAGTGGTGCGCGTCGACGGGCAGCCGCTGCGCGATCGTGACCACGCGGTCGAGCACCGGATCGTCCTCGTCCCCCAGGACAACGGACTGGCCCCGATCCTCACCGCCGCCGAGAACCTTCAGGTGGCGCTCGTGGCCGACGGCGTGGCACCACCCGAGGCCCGTCGGCAGACCACCGCGATGCTGGATCTGCTGGGCCTCGCCGGCCAGGCCGACCAACTCGTCGAGGAGCTGTCCGGTGGCCAACAGCAGCGGACCGCGGTCGCCCGTGGCCTGGCTCTGCGCGGACGCGTGTTGCTGGCCGACGAGGTGACCAGCGAGCTGGACGCGGGCAACCGGCAGCGCGTTCTGGACCTGTTGCACGACGAGGCGCGGCGGGGCGCGGCCGTCGTGTTCGCCACCCACGACCCGGAGGTGGCCGCCGCCTGCGAAGCGGAGCTGCACCTCGTCGAGGGCCGGGCGGAGGTCCTGCGCGACTGAGGACCCCGACGACCGACAGGTCCCGGTCCGTTCGCACGGGGCGGCGGGTCGTCAGCCTGGTCGATACCCTCGGCACCAATGCTGACCGTCATCTGGGGCGCGATCGCGGCCCGCCGGGCGCAGGCCCTGGCGGTGCTCCTGCTCACCGTGCTCGCGAGCGCCGCCGCCGCGGCCGCGCCGAGCTATGTCGCCGCCGCCGGCCAGGCCCTGGCCCGCTACGAGGCGTCCAGGGCGACGCCGAACGAGCTTCGACTGCGACTCGCCGACCCCGTCGAATATCCGGGGATGCCCGGCGACCCCGCGCGGACCCCGTTCGCCGACAGGGTGCGGCAGTTGACGCCGGCCGGTTTCGAGGTCGTCCTGGGTGCGCAGAGCAGCGGCGTCGCCGCCGGCCGCTCCGGACGGGTGACCTCGACCCTGGTCTTCCGCGCGGGGGTCTGCGAACGGGTGACAGTGTCCGGCGCCTGCCCCCGGGCCACGACGCGAGGGCAGGTCCCCGAGGTCATGGTCAGCGCGCAGACAGCGGCGCGGCTCGGTGTAGCCGTCGGCGACCAGTTCACCTTCGGCGTGGTGCCGGTACGGGTGGCCGGCGTCTACCAACCGCAGGACGTGACCGATCCGTTCTGGCTGGGCGCGGAATACATTCGTCCCGCCGCGGCGGGCCCGTCCAGCACTCCGGCCGTGGGCAGCGCGGAGGACGCCGTCTTCACCGCCGAGGCCGCGCCCCTGACCGACGACGACGCGCTCCTGCATCGGTCGACTGCCGACCTCTACGTCACCGAGCGCCTGCTCGACACCCGTTCCGCCTCGGACCTGCGGACCGCCGTCGCGGTGGTGACGCGGGACGCGAGCCGCGCGGGCCTCGGGGGCGGCAGCAGCCTGTCCCTCCTCCTCGACCGGGTGGCAGTGCAACGTGGGCAGTTGGCCGACGGCGTGACCCTGGGCGCCGGGCTGCTCGTCCTGCTCTGCTGGCTGGTCCTGTTCGTCGCGGTCAGCTCGGCGGCGGATCAGCGCCGACCGGAGCAGGGCCTGCTCCTGCTCCGCGGGGTGCAGCGCCGACGGCTGTGGGCGCTGGCGATCGGCGAGCACGCCGTACCCGTGTTGATCGCGATTCCCCTCGGCTGCCTGGGCGGCGTCGCCGCCGCCACACTGCTCGCCGCGCGCACCCTTCCGGCCCGGGCCGACGTCGGGGTGGACGCCACCGTGATCGGCTTCGCCGCCGTCGGCGCGGTCGGCGCGCTCGCCGCGGTCCTGCTTGCCCAGCTTCGGATGTTGTCCGGGTCGGTCGTCGACCTGTTGCGTCGGGTCCCGGCACGGACCCGCGGCTGGCGGGCGACCATCGGTGACGTCGTCGCGGTGTCCGTCGCCGTGGCCGCCGTGGTGCAGTTGCGCTCCGGCGGATCGCCCAGCGGACTGGCCCTGGTGGCACCGGTCGCCGGGGCGTTCGCCGCAGGTGTCCTGCTGGCCCGGGTCGCGATGATCATCGGCGCGGCGGCGGGCGCTGCGCTGCTGGCGCGCGGGCGGACAGCCACCGGTCTCGCCCTGGTGCAGGTGGCCCGACAACCCCGCTTCCGGCCCCTGATCGCGCTTCTCACAGTGGTCGTCGCGATGCTCGCCTTCACCGCCGCGACGAGCGAGGTCGCATCGACCGCCTACACCGACCGGGCAGTTGTCGAGGTCGGCGCGCCGCGCGTGGTCCAGGTCGACGCGACGTCCCGTTCGCACCTTCTGAAGGCCGTGCGGACGGCCGATCCCGAGGGTCGCTTCGCGATGGCCGCAGTGGTGACGAGCGTGTCCTCCGCGGCCGGCACACCGCTCCTCGCTGTGGACTCCGACCGGCTGGCGACGGTGGCAGCGCCGCATCCGTCCTACGGCGTGTCCCTGCCGGACGTCGCACGGAAGATCCACCCGGCCGCGCCCGGGGAGCCGGTGTACTTCCGGGGGCAACTGCTCGACCTGGTCCTCTTCACCAGCTTCGACGCCGAGGCCTTCGCCGGGAACAAGGTTCGCCTCGCGGTCACGGTCGCCAGTGCCAACGGCACCCGGGTGGTCGCCTCTCTCAAGGACGTCGAGCCCGCCCGCCAGGCCTACCCATTCCAGGTGCCCGAGTGCGCGCAGGAATGCCGACTGGTCAAGATCGAGATCGTCGCCCCAGTGGTCTCCCGCCAACTGGAGGTCCACTTCGAGGAGTTACGCAGCAGCGACGAGGACGGCGGACGCGAGATGGTGGTGCTGACCGGCGCGCAGTTCGCCGACCTGACGCGGTGGCGGCTGTCCGACACGAGCACCACCCGCGCGAGCGCGACGACCACGGCGATGGTCCTCACCGTGGACGAGAACCGGCGGGCGACACCGGCCGCCATCAGTGTTGTCGACGCGCCGTTTCCGCTGCCGGGCTACCTGACCAGGTCGACGGGGACCCCGCTCGGCAGGGCCCACCCGTACGACGGCGTCGACGGCACACCGACCACGGCATCCGTCCAGGGCCTGGCCGATCGGCTGCCGCGACTTGGTGGCACCGGTCTGGTCGTCGACCTGGAATACGCGGATCGCCTCGCCGTCGCCAGCCAGAACGGCAGTGAGGAGGTCTGGTTGACGTCGTCGGCTCCCGCCGACGTCCTCGACCGGCTTCGCGCCCAGGGTCTGGTCATCACCGCCGATCGGACGACCGCCGCCGTGCGACAGGAATTCGACCGGCAGGGTGCCGCGCTGGCAGTGCGCTTCAACCTGTTCGCCGCGCTGGCCGGGGTGCTGATCGGGGCGGCCGGCCTGGTCGCGATGGCGGCGGCCGAGCAGCGTACCCGGGTGGCCATGTTGGTGGCGTTGCGCCGGCAGGGGCTGCCGCCACGAGCGGTGCGGGGCGGTTACGGGTGGCCGGTCGCCGTCGCCGCCGTGTCGGGCGGTCTCGTCACAGTGATGATCTGGCTGCTCACCCGGGGCGGGCAGCGCCTGTTCAGTGACGGCCGCTCGCCGGTCCCGTTGCCCGACTGGCCGGACGTCGGCCGGCTGCTGCTGCTGTTCACGGTGCCGACCATCACGCTGTTCGCCGTCACCGCGCTCGTGCTCGGTCGGGTCGTCGCCGCCTCGGTACGCCGCCGGAGCAGCCGATGACCACCGAGCCGCACGACGAGCCGACGACCGCCGCGCGGCCGGCCGGGGGCGTGGCCGTCACCTGCCACCGGCTCATCCACATCTACCCCAGCGCCACCGGTGACGTCGTCGCGCTCTCCGGTGTGGACCTGCGGATCTCACCGGGCGAGATGCTGGCGCTGGTGGGGCCGTCCGGCTCGGGAAAGTCCACTCTGGTGGCAATCCTCGGCGGGCTCATGCAACCGTCCGCCGGGCGCGTGCACGTGGGCGACCACGAGCTGTCCCGGCTCTCGGCCAAGGGCCTGGCGGCCCTTCGCGGGGCCACTGTCGGCACGGTGCTCCAGGGCGCCGAACGCAACCTGCTGCCGTACGTGTCGCTGGCGCGCAACGTCTGGTTGGCGCAGCGACCCGCGGCACGCATCGCCGGACGTCGGCTTGATCCGCCGGAGGCGGTCCTGGACCTCGTCGGTCTCGGCGGCGCCGGCGCGCGGCGGGTGGGCGACCTGACTCCGGGGCAGCGTCAGCGGGCCGCTCTGGCGCAAGGACTCGCGGCCGGGCCCGGGCTGCTCCTGGTCGACGAGCCGACCAGCCAGCTCGACGCGTCCGGTCGGGACGAGGTGCTCGCGGCGCTGGCCACCGTCAACGCGGAGCGGGGCACCACGGTGATCGTGGTGACCCATGACGGCGAGGTGGGTGCCCGGCTGGGCCGCGCCGTCACGATCCGGGACGGTCGGGTCGGGGCCGAGGGGCGCGACGGGCGGGACTTCGCCGTGGTGGCCGGCGACGGCACGATCCAGTTGCCGCCCGAGATGCTGGCGAGCTTCCCGGCCGGAACGCTCTTCGAGGTCGACCACACCGACCGGTCGGTGACTCTGCGCGCCGTCGCCACCCCGTCGTCCGGCGGCCCGGACGACGGGGTGGCGGGGGTCGTCGGCTCGCCCGACCAGGCAGGCTGAACGGGCCCCTCGCGGCTCAGTGGGTCGGGGTGCCCCGCGCCTTGAGTCGGCGCAGTTCGTCGGCGGACATCAGCGCGGCGCGGGCACCCTGACGGGGTGTCACCGCCACTCCGGCGGCGGCGAGTCCACTGAGGACGAATATGCGACGGCTGAGCCTTGTCATGGTCAGCAGCCTTAAGAACGTCGATGAACGGCGATGGGTGCGGCGCGGAATCCCACATGACGGAATGCTGTCCGCGCCAAGGCGGTCAGGTGTCCTGACCGCCCGACGAGGCCGGACCGTCAGGTCAGCGGGGACGGCGACTCGGCGCCGGGGATCACCAGCTTCGGCGCGCCGGACCCGTCCGCCGGGACGCTCCACACGTCCGGCCGTCCGTCGTCCTGCCGCAGCGTGTAGGCCAGCGTGCCGCCGTCCAGCCAGGCGGCCTGGTCGTCGACGCTCGTCGTCTCGGCTGTCGCGGTGACCCGCATGGTCGCCAGGTCGAGGACCGAGAGCCGCCAACCCTTCGCCGGATCGGCGTCGACGGCCTCCTTGAACGCGAGCCGGGTGCCGTCCGGTGACAGGGACGGGCACTCGACGTTCTCCTTCACCGTCTCGACGGTGCGGGCGGCGACGTCACCCCGGACCAGGTACCTCCTGCCCCCGGTCGACATCGTCGCGTAGAAGCGGTTGTCGTCGGCGGTGAAGGTGACACCCCAGTAGTTGACGTCCGGGTGGCGGTAGCGCCGACCGTCCTTCGTGATCGCGAACTCCTCCAGCGAGGCGACGGTCGCACCGCTGCTGGTGTCGAGGATTCCGGTGCGGGTGGAGAAGCCGCTGGAGGTGTAGGAGTCGCCGCCGACGAACGTCGTCCAGGAGACCATCCGTCCGCTGGCCGAGACCCGGGCCCGGTTCGGCAGACCCGGCACGCTGATCGTCCGGGTCTCGCGCAACGCGGAGTCGAGCACGACCATCTGGTACGACCACGCGGTTTCCGGCTTCAGGCAGACACCGGTGCCGGCGGCGGCGTACACCCGCAGGCATTCCAGACCGGAGACGGTACGCGGCCCGGTGGGGTCGGCCGTGGCGACGGTCGAGACGTGCCGGTCGGTGAGCGCCAGCAGGCGCGGACCGGACGTCAGGGTGACCGCCTGGTCGCCGGGGGCGGGAGGCGGCGTCGGCGGGGTTTCCGCCGCCGTGGCCACGTAGCCGGCCGCCACACCGCCCAACAACACTGCCGAGGCGGTCACCACGCCGAGTTTCGCCCGGGTCGACATCGCGGTCATCGGGGCACCTTCCGAGTGGTCAGGCGGGCTGGGCAGACCAGCAGGAGCAGCGTGAGGACCAGGACGCCGGCGACGGCCGCGGCCGCCGCGCGGATCGCGGTCTCCGGCCCGAACGCCTGCCAGGCGAGACCGAACAGCACCGAGGAGACGAGGTACGCCAGGGCCTGCCCGGTCTGCACGAGAGCGATGCCGGTGGTCCGCAGCCGCGCCGGCAGGACCGGCCCGGCGAGCGCGATGAGCACGCCGTCGGTGGCCGCGTAGAACGCGCCGTAGAGCGTCAGCGTCAACACGATCAGCGGCCAGCCGTCGACCGGGCCGGCGAGCAGCAGGTACGTCGCGCCGAGGGCGACGTAGCCGCCGATCACCACTGGCAGTCGGCCGATCCGGTCGGCGAGGACACCGAGCGGAGCGGCGAGCAGCAGGTAGGCCAGGCTGGTGCCCACCGCGAGCAACGGGAACCAGCGCAGGCCGAGATCCTCCCGACGCTGCAACAACAGGTAGACGAACCCGTCGCCGATCGTCGCCAGCCCGAGCATCGCCGCGGCCAGCACGAGTCGACGGGCCGGTCCGGCACGGAACAGCCGGAGAGCCTCCCGGACGGAGACCTTCGGCTCGTCCTTCACCTCGCCCTCCACCTCGCCCGGTGGGCGCTCCCGGACGAACAGCACGAGGACGACCACCGCCAGGGCGGCGACACAGAAACTGGTGACGAACACCGCGTCGTACGACTGGCCGACGACCAGCAGGACCGCGAACGCGGCGAGCGGCCCGAGGAACGCTCCGAAGCTGTCCATCGCCCGGTGCACCCCGAACGCCCGACCCAACGCCTCCGGTGGGGTGGAGAGCGTGATCAGGGCGTCGCGTGGGGCGCTGCGGACACCCTTGCCGAGCCGGTCGACGGCGATGACGGCGCCGATCGCCGGTATCGACCGGCCGGCGAGCAGAAGCCCGAGCTTCGCGACCGCCGAGAGGGTGTAGCCGAGACCCGCGATCAGCTTGCGGCGCTGGAACCGGTCGGCGGCGTAGCCACCGACGACCCGCAGGAGCGCCGTCGCGCCGGTGTGGACGCCGTCGAGCACGCCGAACGCCACCGGGCTGAGTTGCAGGCCCAGCACCAGATAGAGCGGGAGGACGGCGGCCACCATCTCCGCGGAGACGTCGGTGATCAGACTGACCGTGCCGAGCGCGACGACGTTGCCACTGACCATCGCGAACCGTCGGCGGCGTGGCCCCGATTGTGGTGGGTCGGCGACCGGTCGGGAGACGGTCGACAGGTACACGAGCATCTCCTCAGGTCGGTAGCTGACGGTCAGCCATCGTGGCGACTGGGCGGAGAGGCGGCAAGGGTCCGTCGGGGACCGCCAGGCGTGCGTCGGGTGAACATACGACAAACATCGAGATGTTTCACTGCCTGAGCGTACTGTTCATACGACAGTGGCCCTTCGGACCGTCGACTCTCCTACATTCCTTGCGCTCTTCCCACGATGTGAAGGAGTCCTGGATGGACATTCGATTCCCCCGTCCGTCGGTGACGCTGGGGGTGGTCACTGTGGTCCTCGCCGCGACCGCCGCCGTCGTCGTGACCGGCGTTGGCTCGGCGTCGGCGGCGAGCGTGACGTTCACGCCGGTCGCCGACACCTACGTCCAGAGCGACACGGCCTCCACCAACTACGGCACGTCCACGCAGATCGTGGTCGACAACTCCCCCGTACGGCGGTCGTTCCTACGCTTCACCGTGAGCGGCGTCAGCGGCACGGTGACCAGCGCCAAGCTGCGGCTGCGCACGATCAGCGGCAACAGTGGCAGCGACACCGGTGGCACGTTCCGCCGGATGTCCAACACGACCTGGTCGGAGACGGGTACCACCTGGAACAACCAGCCGGCCATCGACGGCGCCACGCTCGGCACGCTCGGCGCGGTCAGCGGCAACACCTGGTACGAGGTCGACGTCACCGCTGCGGTGACCGGCAACGGCACGTACAGCTTCGGTACGACCTCCGCCAGCGGTGACGGCGCGTACTACGACACCCGCGAAAGCGGCGCGGACGCCCCGCAACTGGTGGTCACCACCGGGACCACCACCCCGCCCTCCGGCGATCCGGTGTTCGTCGGCGCGGGTGACATCGCCGACTCCGGTTCCGGCGACAGCGCCACCGCCGCGTTGCTCGACACCATCTCCGGCACGGTCTTCACCACCGGCGACAACGTCTACGACAGTGGCACCGCATCGCAGTTCAGCACCTACTACGAGCCCACCTGGGGGCGGCACAAGAGCCGCACCCGCCCGTCGCCGGGCAACCACGACTACAACACGTCGGGCGCGACCGGCTACTACAACTACTTCGGCACGTCCGCCGGCCCGAGCGGCCGCGGCTACTACTCGTTCGACCTCGGCAACTGGCACATCGTGTCGCTGAACTCGAACATCAGCATGTCGGCGGGGTCGACGCAGGAGCAGTGGCTGCGTGCCGACCTGGCTGCCACCAGCAAGCCGTGCACGCTGGCGTACTGGCACCACCCACTGTTCACGTCCAGCTCCAACCACGCGCCGTCGACGTCGACGCGCCCGCTGTACCAGGCGCTCTACGACTACAACGCCGACGTCGTGGTGTGGGGCCACAACCACGTGTACGAGCGGTTCGCGCCGATGAACCCCTCCGGTGGCGCCGACGCCAGTCGGGGTCTGCGCAGCTTCGTCGCCGGCATGGGTGGCGCGAGCCACTACGGCTTCGGCACGATCCAGCCGAACAGCGAGGCGCGTAACAGCTCGGCGTGGGGGGTCCTGAAGTTCACCCTGCACTCCGGCAGCTACGACTGGCAGTTCGTGCCGGTGGCCGGGCAGACGTACAACGACAGCGGCACCGGCACCTGCCACTGACCGCGCGATCCCGCTGCACCGTTCGCGGTGCAGCGGGACCCCCTCCCGCCCCTCCCGCGACCCACGACCCACGCCGACCCTGGACGCCGCACCCACACACGCGCTCCACGCGCACGCCCGCGGCCCTGGCTCTCGGGCCGCATGACCTCGAGCCCCTGCGCCGAAGCCCGGCGAGCGTCCCGCACCGGGGTAGCGGTCGGCGGTCATGACGTGCGCGGCTCTCTGTAGAGCTGCCCCACACATGGGGCGGCGGCGGTTCAACTGCCGGTCAATCCGAAAAGGGAGATACCAGGCACCCAACTGAAGCGGCCCAATCGACTACGGTCATCCGCGCAACCCAAGGCGAGATCTTGGACAGTTTCCGTTCAGCGCAAACGGAAACTGTCCAAGATCTACGGAAAATGCGACGTCCACCGACACCGACCGCTCCCCTGACGGCCAAACGATGGGCCCGTCCACGGATACCCGGACGGTACGTCGGCCCGACGGCCGCGCGGTACGTCGGCCCGACGGCCGCGCGGTACGTCGCCCGACGGCCGCGCGGTAGGTCGCCCCGGACGGACCCACGGCAGGCCAGCCCTAGACGGCCGCACGGCAGGCCAGCCCTAGACGGCCGCACGGCAGGCCAGCCCTGGACAACGCACGACGGGCCAGTCCCCGGACCAGCGGACGGGCGTGACGCCCCACGGGGACCAGGACCATCCGCCACACAGCAAAGGTCACCCACACCGAAGGTGTGCCGGCCGCACGCGCGACAACGGCGACACCACCGCAGGGCCGGTCCCGGTCGAGCTCGTCGCGGGGTCGCGGCCCATATGTGGGGCAGCTCTACAGCGCCGTACCGGGAAGGGTGGACCCGAGCCCGGCGAGCCGGTTCCGGTACCCAGCGGCCAGCATCCGCCATCCGGCCGCCTGCGACGCCCACTGTCGAAACGGGTCGGACGGCCGGCCTCGGCACCGCTGGAGGAACGGCACCGCAAGGGACGGCACCCCGCCAAGCGACGTGTGCCCCCGCCCGCGGAGCGGGCAGGGGCACACGTGCGGACGGTCAGGCGTCAGCGGGCCGTACCGGCCCGACGCTTGTTGTAGACGTCGAAGGCGACAGCGACGAGCAGGACGAGGCCCTTCACCACCGACTGGGTCGACTGGTCGATGCCCATCAGCTGCATGCCGTTGCTCATCACCGCCATGATCAGACCACCGACCATCGCGCCCACCACGGTGCCGACGCCACCGGTCACCGCCGCGCCGCCGATGAAGGCCGCGGCGATCGCGTCCAGCTCGAACATGTTGCCGGCGGCGGGTTGGGCGCCGTTGGACCGCGAGGAGTAGATGACACCGGCCACGGCGGCCAGGAAGCCCATGTTGACGAACATCCAGAAGTTGACGGTCCGGACCTTCACCCCGGACAGCGCCGCCGCCGACAGGTTCCCGCCGATCGCGTAGACCTGGCGACCGAAGACGGTACGCCGGGTGACCAGGCCGTAGACCAGCACGAGGACCGCGAGGATGATCAGCACGATCGGCAGACCACGGGCGTGGGCCAGCTGCCAGGCGAAGTACATGATGACCGCGCCGACCAGCACGACCCGGGCGACGAACAGCGGGAACGACTCCACGTGCTGCTGGTAGCGGATGCGCGCCACACGGGTGCGGAAACCACTCACCGCGTAGCCGGCCACCGCGACTGCGCCGATCAGCAAGGTGAAGGCGTCGAAGCCGTTTCCGCCGAGCAGGCCGTTGAGGAAGCCCGCCGCGACCTTCTGGTATTCGGCCGGGAACGGCGACAGCGAGATGTTGTCGAGCACCCGCAGGGTGAGGCCCCGGAACAGCAGCATGCCCGCCAGGGTCACGATGAACGCCGGAATGCCGGCGTACGCCACCCAGAAGCCGTGCCACGCGCCGACCGCGATGCCGACGGCGAGTGCCGCCAGAACGCCGATCCACCAGGGGTGACCCTGCTGGATCACCAGGACGGCGGAGACCGCTCCGGTCAGCGCGACGACCGATCCGACCGACAGGTCGATGTGGCCGCCGATGATCAGGATGACCATCCCGATCGCGAGCACCAGGATGTACGAGTACTGGAGGACGATGTTGGTGATGTTGCCGGGGCTCAACAGCACCCCGTCGGTCAGGATCGCGAAGAGCCCGACGATGACGACCAGGGCGACGTAGATCCCGCTCTGCCTCAGGTTGTTCAACACCAACGCGCGTAGGTCGCTCGTCCCGCTGTGCAGGGCGGCGGCGGGCGCGCTGTCCGGGGGCGTCGGGCGCTCCGTCGAGGGGGTCTTGATGTCGGTCATCCGACGAGCTCCTTGTCCTTGGTCATCAGCTCCATGAGGCTCTCCTGAGTCGCCTCGGCCACCGGCATCTCACCGGTGATCCGGCCGGCGGCGAGGGTGTAGATGCGGTCGCACATCCCGAGCAGCTCCGGCAGCTCGGAGGAGATGACGATCACTGCCTTGCCGGCGGCCACCAGCCGGTTGATGATCGTGTAGATCTCGTACTTGGCCCCGACGTCGATCCCCCGGGTGGGTTCGTCCAGGATCAGCACGTCCGGGTCGGTGAACAGCCACTTCGACAGCACGACCTTCTGCTGGTTGCCGCCGGAGAGCTTGCCGACCACCGCCATGACGCTGGGCGTCCGGATGTTCATCTCCTGGCGGCTCGCCTCGGCGACCTTGATCTCCTCGTTGCCGTTCACCCAGCCCAACCGGGACAGGCGGTCCAGCGCGGCGGCGGACACGTTGCGCCGCACGTCGTCGATGAGGTTGAGGCCGTAGTGCTTGCGGTCCTCGGTGACGTACGCGATGCCGTTGTCGATGGCCTCGGCGACGGTACGCGCCTGCACCTCTTTCCCGCGTACGAACAGTCGGCCGTTGATGTCACGCCCGTACGACCGACCGAACACGCTCATCGCCAGCTCGGTGCGCCCGGCGCCCATCAGACCCGCGATGCCGACGACCTCACCGGCGCGCACGGACAGGTTGACGCCCTCGACGACCATCCGGTCCTGGACCGGGTGCCGCGCCGTCCAGTCCTCGATGCGGAGGACCTCCTCGCCGGGGGACGACTCACGGTCGGGGTAGAAGCTGTCCAGGTCACGCCCGACCATGCCCCGGATGATCCGCTGCTGGGTCACGTCGTCGGACTTCATGTCGAGGGTCTCAACCGTGCGTCCGTCCCGGATGACGGTCGTCGCGTCGGCGATGGCCATGATCTCGTTGAGCTTGTGCGAGATCATGATGCAGGTGATGCCCTGGTCGCGCAGTGCCCGCAGCAGGTCGAGCAGGTGAGCGGAGTCGATGTCGTTGAGCGCGGCGGTCGGCTCGTCGAGGATGAGCAGCTTCACCTGCTTCGACAGCGCCTTGGCGATCTCCACCAGCTGCTGCTTGCCGACGCCGAGCTGGATGACCGGGGTGACGGGGTTCTCGTGCAGTCCGACGGACGCCAGCAGCTTTGCCGCCTCGGCGTTGGCCAGGTTCCAGTCGATGAGCCCGCTGCGGCCACGCCGCTCGTTGCCGAGGTAGATGTTCTCGGCGATCGACAGGTACGGCACCAGGGCGAGTTCCTGGTGGATGATGACGATGCCGTTGGCCTCGCTGTCGCGGATGCCCCGGAACTGCATCGGCTTGCCGTCGAAGAGGATCTCACCGTCGTACGAGCCGGACGGGTGGACGCCGGACAGCACCTTCATCAGGGTTGACTTGCCGGCGCCGTTCTCCCCGCAGATGGCGTGGATCTCCCCGCGACGGACGGCGAGGGTGACGTCCTCCAGCGCGGTCACGCCGGGGAAGGTCTTCGTGATGCGGCGCATCTCAAGGATGGTGTCGTCCATTGTCACTGTCCTCTGTCAGGTCGGACGCGGTACGCCACGGCGTCGGGCCCGGCGGAGACCGCCGGGCCCGACGAGTGGCTTTACTTCTTGGCCTGGCCGGCGGCGACCTCTTCCGCCGTCCAGTAGCCCGAGTCGATCAGCGTGGCCTTGATGTCGTCCTTGTAGACCGTGGCGATCGGCAGCAGGTACGCCGGGACGACCTTGACGCCGTTGTTGTACGTCTGGGTGTCGTTGGCCTGCGGCTGCTTCTTCTGCAGGAACGCCTCGGACGCGTTGACGGCCTGCTCGGCGAGCAGTCGGGTGTCCTTGAAGACGGTGGAGTTCTGCACGCCGTCGTTGATCAGCTTGATCGAGGCGATCTCCGCGTCCTGGCCGGTGACGACCGGGAGCTTCTTCGCGCCGGTGCCGTAGCCGGCGTTCTGCAGGGCGGTGATGATGCCCCGGGAGATGCCGTCGTACGGGGACAGCACACCGTCGACCTTCGAGCCGTCGTTGTAGCTGGAGGTCAGCAGGTTCTCCATCCGCTTCTGCGCGGTCTCCTGCTGCCACCGCAGGGTGGCGATCTGCTCGGGGGTGGTCTGCTTGGACTTGACGACAAGCGTGCCGTCCTCGATGAACGGCTTCAGCGTGTCCATCGCACCGCCGTAGAAGTACTGGGTGTTGTTGTCGTCCAGCGAACCGGCGAAGAGCTCGACGTTCAGCGGGCCCTTGGCCGTGCCCTTCGAGCCGTCCTTGTTCAGCAGGCCGAGACCGACGAGCAGGGCGGTGCCCTGGGCGACGCCGACCTTGTAGTTGTCGAAGCTGACGTAGAAGTCGACGTCCTTGCTGCCGCGGATCAGCCGGTCGTACGAGATGACCGGGATCTTCGCGGCCGCGGCGGCCTGCAGCTGGCTGTTGAGCGCCGTGCCGTCGATCGCAGCGATCACCAGGACGTCCGCACCCTGGGTGATCATCTGGTCGACCTGCTGCGACTGCGTGGGGATGTCGTCGCCGGCGTACTGGAGGTCGACCTTGTAGCCCTTGGCCTCGAGCTTGGACTTCACCGCGTTGCCGTCGGCGATCCACCGCTCGGAGGTCTGGGTCGGCATCGAGACGCCGATGGTCAGGTCGCTGGGCTTCTCGCCGCTCTTGTCGCCGCCGCTGCCCGCTCCCTCGCCACTGCATGCCGCAAGGCTCAGCGCCAGCGCCGCGCTGCCGAGAGCAACCAGGAATTTCCTGCGCACGGGGTTCTCCTCTCTGGACTCCCCCGCCGACTGCCGGGGCAACTGTCATCTTTCGGGTAGTGTTAGCGCTCACATAGGTTGCGTCAACACCTACTCCGAAATACCGGTGTCACGGTCTCGTAACGGAGCATCCAGGCGAGCGTAGCCATGCGGTCAATCGACCAGGAGTGAGGGTGCGGCAACTCTCCGGGTCGGTCCGACGCTCCACACGCCGATGCCCGCGGACGACGTTAGTCGTCCACGGGCACCGACAGAAGCGGCGGTTCAGTGAGCTACCGCTGCGACCACCGCTGGTTGGCCGCCGCGGTGCAGTTCCACAGGATCACCGTGGTGCCGTTGGCCGTGCCGTTGTTGTTGACGTCCAGGCAGAGCCCGGACTGGACGTTGCTGATCGTCCCGTTGGCGTTGATGTTCCACTGCTGGTTGGTCCCGCCGTTGCAGTCCCAGATCTGCACCTTGGAGCCGGCCGCCGCGTTCGACGGTGCGTCCAGGCACTTGCCGAGGGACTGGAGGGTCTGACCGTTACGCGTCCAGCGCTGGTTGGCCTGGCCGTTGCAGTCCCAGATGACCGGCTGGGTGCCGTTGGCGGTGTTGCTGTTCGGCACGTCCAGGCAGCGGTTGGAGGCGGCGCTGGCGTACGCGCTCGACGTGGTCGGCGGCGGCGTCGTCGGCGGGGTCGTCCCGCCACCGCTGACCCGGTAGACGACAGTGCCGTGCGCGGGGACGCTGGCGCTGATCGTGCCGCTGCTGGAGCTGGTGCCATTGGTCCACGCGTCCACCAGGGTGAACGACGAGCCGGACTTGCCGATGGCCGCGGCCGTGGTGGAGATCGTCGTCGTCGAGCCACCCTGGTTGAACAGGGCGACGGCGACGTCACCGTTGGCGAGGCGCTTGGCCAGCACCCGACGCGTACCGTCGAACGACACCTGCGTCCCCTGCAACCCGAGGGAGTCCTGGTTGATCGCGATCAGGTTGGCGTTCTTGAGGATGGTCTGCGTCGCGGCGTTCATGTTCCGGACGTCGTTGCCGGCGATCAGCGGCGACGCCATGATCGCCCACATCGCGAAGTGGCTGCGCATCTCCGTGTCGTTCATGCCGCCACGACCGACCTCCATCATGTCCGGGTCGTTGAACCCACCCGGGCGCGCGTAGGAGGCCAACGGAACGGTCACGTTGATGATGTTCTGGATGCCCATCGGGTAGCCGTTGGTCTGGCCGGTGTCCCACGCGTTGGTGATGTCCTCGGTGGTGCGCCACATGTTGGCCACGTCGCCCCAGTTGCGCTGCGGGCCGGTCTTGGCGTGGATGCTGTTGGGATTGATGCTGTAGACGATCGGTCGTCCGGTGGCGGCCAGCGCGTCCCGCATCTTGGCGAAGGTGGTCACCTGGTCGTTGATGCTGCCCTCCGGCGAGCACCAGTCGTACTTCAGGAAGTCGACACCCCAGGCGGCGAACTGGCGGGCGTCCTGCACCTCGTGACCGCGGCTACCGGTGGCACCGGGGTAGGAGCCGAAGTACTGCGCGCAGGTCTTGTCGACGGGCACCTGGTAGAGACCGAACTTCAGACCCCGGGCGTGCAGGTAGTCGCCGAGCGCCTTCATTCCGCTGGGGAAACGGGTCGGGTCGCCCTGGATGTTGCCGGACGAGTCCCGGTTCGGGTTGAACCAGCAGTCGTCGACCACGACGTACTCGTAGCCCAGATCGCGCATCCCGCTGCTGACGATCGCATCGGCCGTGCTGCGGATCAGCGCCTCGTTGATGTTGCAACCGAACGAGTTCCACGAATTCCAACCCATCGGCGGGGTACGCGCCACGCCGTTGTCGAGCGCCTGCGCCGCAGGGGCGCGGAGGCCGACCAGGGCGCCGGCTACGAGCAGGCCGGCCGCCAGTACGCTCCCCCAGCGTCGACCTCGAGTGATGCGGTTCATCGAGCCTCCTTGTCGGTGGCGCCCGCCCCTGACTACGATCTCCGGTCGATGGGCCGATAGCTGGACGCCAATTGTTGTTAGCGTTAACAGAGACGACCATCATGTTACGGTCACATTTCACGAGGTTCAATACCTTCACCGCTTCGCATTGCCACTCATCGATAGCCAAGATCGCATAGCGATTGAGTGCGGTCTTATCGACCGGAGCGACGCGGACCCACAGGTCGACAACGCGGTGGGACCCAGTCGTCAGCGACACGGTGGGCCCGGTCAGCAACGAACGAGTGGCCCCGGTCGTCGACGACGGGGCGGACCCAGCGGTCAGCGACGCGGTGGGGCGACGCTCTCGCGGGCGACCAGGGTCGGGGCGACCGTCTGCCGCAACGCGCCACCGGTGCCCGATTCGATCTGGCTCAGCAACATCTGCAGACTCGCCCGCGCGACCGCGTCGAAGTCCGGACGGACGGTGGTCAGCGGCGGGATGAAGTACGCCGCCTCCGGCACGTCGTCGAAGCCGACCACGCTGATGTCGTCGGGCACCCGTCGGCCGAACTCGTGCAACGCCCGCAGCACGCCCAACGCGAGGTGGTCGTTGGCGGTGAAGACCGCTGTGACCTCCGGCATCCGCGCCAACATCTGCCCGCACCGGTAACCGGAGGACGCGGACCAGTCCCCCGGCATCAGCGGCGGCGGCACCAGGCCGGCGGCCAGCAGCGCCTCCCGCCATCCGTCGATCCGACCGACGCTGTCGAACCAGTCGGACGGCCCCGAGACGTGCCAGACGGTGCGGTGCCCCGCGTCGAGCAGATGTTGGGTCGCCGCACGGGCGCCCGCCACCTGGTCGACGGTCACCAACGGCACCGGTCGGCTCGGGTCACCGTCGACGGTGACCAGCGGGACGTCCTTAGGCAGACGCTCCAGCGCCTCACCGGCCGACTCGACGGGCGCGATGACCACGATGCCGGCGACCCGGTGCGACAGGTGCCGCTCGACGGCGGCCGAGATGGACCGGTGGTCGAGGTTGCGGACGCTGCCGACGCTGACCGCGAAACCCTCCTGGGCGGCGGTCTGCTCCAACGCTGCCAGCAGGGATGCCGGACCGTAGAGCGTGGTGTTCTGCGCGACGACGCCGATGACCTGGGATCGACCGGTCACCAGCGCGCGTGCCGCACCGTTGGGGCGGTAGCCGAGCTCGGCGATCGCCGCCCGCACACGCAGCCGGGTCTGCTCACGGACGTTGGGGTGCCCGTTGAGCACCCGCGACACCGTCTGATGGGAGACACCGGCGAGACGAGCAACATCCGTCATCGCGGGACCGTGGACGGCCATTTCGCTCCCCCCGCTACATCTCCGGTCCGCGGCCCGTCGACGTCGACTGGAGCGGCCCGGCCCGATCCCCCTCGCTCAGCCACCACGCCGGTGCTGAATCCCAGGTGACCAGCGCTGGATCGCCGACAGTCTACGCCAGCCACTGCCTCAAACACGGCATGCCTGTCGGTGGACTGCGCAACGCAGCAGTGACGCACAATCCCAACCCCCGCCTGGAGTACGCGACCGAATGTCGTACTCCGTCGATACGAGATGGCACGCCGGCCTGCCCTGCGCCCCTGGACAGAGCGCGGAGCAGGCCGGCGAGGACCAGCGGTGACGCCGACTCGACGTGCCGGCGGGCACGTGTCTGCCAGCGCCGCTGGTCAGACCATCGGTGGTGTGAGCGGTGTCACGGTGTTGTCAGGTCGAACCGGCGCACGGTGACCGCGCCGCCGAGCGCCTGGGTCG
This sequence comes from Micromonospora sp. WMMD967, assembly GCF_029626165.1. Taxonomy (NCBI): domain Bacteria; kingdom Bacillati; phylum Actinomycetota; class Actinomycetes; order Micromonosporales; family Micromonosporaceae; genus Micromonospora; species Micromonospora sp. WMMD967. The sequence goes on along the minus strand of NZ_JARUBK010000001.1, from coordinate 3,124,262 downwards.
CGTGGTTGAAGATGGCGAACCGGTAGCCCATGAAGAACTGCCAGTTGTTCGCCAGGGTCAGGGCGTTGCCGAACGAGGTGAAGTTGACCCCGTCCGTGCTGTACGAGAAGCGGGCCTGCCGACCGGATCCCGGTCTGATGTCGGCGTTGGCCCGCAACCAGATCCGGCCACCCGAGACGCTGGTGCTCGCCACCTCGCTGCCGGTGCTCGTGGTGTTCCAACTGCCGTCCATCGTCAGGCCGTTCTGCATGACCAGTCGCGTGGACCCGTTGTCCCGTCTGATTCCGATCCAGGCGGACGAGTTGCGCAGCACCGCCAGACCCGTGCGGTCACCGTCGCGCATCGTGGAGTAGTCCAACTCGATGGTGGCTGTCGAGGTGGGGCCCTGGATGCGGTGCGTCAGCGTGTTGCGCGCCTTGTACAGATCACCGGTGACGGTGGCCGTCTGCAGGTTCAGCCCGTTGTTGACCGACCACTTGCTGTTGTCGGGGTTGTGGTTCCACTCCCACTGCGGGCCGAGTGTGGTGCCGGCGAACGTGTCGGTGCCGGTCAGCGGCTTGACCGCCCGGGGCGGCGCGGGCAGGTTCGGCTTCGGGTACGTGCTTCCCCACGCGCCGTTGACCGTCTGCAGCACCGGCCAACCGTCGCCGGTCCAGGTGATCGGCGCCAGGGCGGGCATCCGACCACCGGGGTACGCGTCGACGAAGGACATGTAGTACCAGTCGCCGTTCTGCGTCTGCACCAGCCCGCCCTGGTGCGGCACGCCGCCACCCGAGATCGGACCGGGCAGGTTGAGAAGCACCTGCCGCTGCTCGTACGGGCCGAACGGGCCGTTCGTCGACTTCAGCACGTACTGGCCGTTGGCCGGGCGGGTGAGCCAGATGTAGTAGGCGCCGTTGCGCTTGTAGAAGCGGGCCCCTTCCAGCGTGCCGATGCTCGACGGCGTCTGGTACACCTGCTGGGCCCGGACCTGGGACTTCCCGTCAGCGGAGAGCTGGGCGACGCTGATGGTGCCGTTGCCGTACGCGACGTACGGGGTGTCGTTGTCGTCGAACAGCAGGCCGGCATCGTAGTAGCAGTTCGGGATGGTGGTGTGCTTGCTCCAGGTGCTGTCGACGGCGGACGCGGTGTAGATGTGGGTCTGCGCGAAGTCGATGCACCCGGCCCAGTAGTACTGCCGGTTGCTCGGCCGGTAGTTCAACGTCGACGCCCAGATCCCGTCGACGTACGCGTTACCGCCACTCATGTCGTACTTCGCGCCGAAGTCGAGCCGGGGCACGGCGTGACCGGCGAACTCCCAGTTCACCAGGTCGTACGAGCGCAGGACCGGCGCACCGGGCGAGTAGTGCATGGTGGACGACGTCAGGTAGTAGACGTTGTCCACCCGGATGATGTCGACGTCGGCGAAGTCCTGCCAGATGGCCGGGTTCGAGAACGTGCCGTTGGACGGCGGCGGGGTCGTCGGCGGCGGAGTGGTGGGGTCGGTCCCCCCGCCGACGCGGACGAACTGCCACTGCTGGTTGGTGCCGTTCCAGTCGTCGTACTGCACGATGTTTCCGCCGTCGGCGGTCGAGGCGCCCTGCACCTCCATCACCTTGTTGCTGTTCCGGTTGATCAGCCGGACGTAGCCACCGTCGGAGTCGGCCAACCGGAACTGCTGGTTGGTGCCGTTGTTGTCGCTCCACTGCACGACGCTCGCGCCGTTGGCGGTCGAGAAGCCCGAGACGTCGAGCACCTTGCCGGAGAGCCGCGACTTGACCCGGTAGTAGCCGCCGCCGGAGTCGACGAACTGCCACTGCTGCTGGTTGCCGTTGTTCCGGGTCCACTGGGTGATCCGGGCACCGTCGTTCGTCGCCAGGTTGTACACGTCCAAGGCCTTGCCGCTGTTGCGGTTGACCAACACGTACCAGGCGCTGGTGTCCACTGTCGCCGCCGAGGCCGGTGACGGGGCGACGGCGGCGAGAGCCGCCCCGATCACCACCGCCACCGAGGCCGCGAGTAGTGACAACCTCCCGCGCCGGCGCGCCGCTCCCCGTGGAACCTGTCCCGTGGAAATCATGATCCTCCTTAGCTGGCCCGAGGTGCCGGACGTTCTCCGCCGGCATCCGCATCGCTGGTCGGCCCGCTGGCCAGACCCGCTGATGTGATCGCTAACAGCACCCTCCGCCACGTCCCGGAGATCGTTCGACCTCGACGGGGAGGCGCGCGGATCAGAGCCGGTACGGCGCAGGAATCGAACTCTGTTGATGCTTACTGTTATCGATAACAAGACCGTAGTCAAGCTGAAACATGCAAGGGCGAGCGAGCGGACGGACGGGCCGCCGAAGGGCGCGAGGAGGGCGGGCGGAATCCGCAGCCGGAGCGCGAGAAGGGGGCGGACGGGAGCCCGCCGGGGCGCGAGGAGAGCGGACGGAGCCCGTTGGGGCGCGAGAAGCCCGCCGGGCGCAAGGAGGGCGCGAGATCGTGATCCACTCGGGTCTATTGATGTCGGGCCTCCGCGCCGGGCGGATACCGCGTCTTCAGGGAAGCCGAGTGGATCAACCCCCGTGTGTTCGGGGCCGGGCAGGTGGTGCGGAAGAGCAGGGGCGTGATCGACCCGGACCGTCGAGGGCCCGGGTCGATCACGCCCCGGCGGCAGGGCTCAGAAGCCGCGGGCCAGCCGGTAGTAGGCCTGGTTCCAGCGCAGCTCGTCGGCGAAGCGGCGGGTCTGGGTGTCGGCGTCGATGACGACCAGCTCGGTACGGCTCATCTCGGCCAGGTCGTGCAACTCCTCCACCCCCACCGCCTGGGACAGCACCGTGTGGTGCGGTGCGCCGGCGGTGATCCACGCCTCGGCCGAGGCGGGCAGGTCCGGTCGCGGGCGCCAGACGGCGCGGGCCACCGGCAACCGGCGCAGCGGTTGCGGCGGGGTGACCACGTCGATCTCGTTGGCGACCAGCCGGAAGCGCTCCCCCATGTCGGCCAGGCCGAGCACGACCGCCGGGCCGGGTGCCGCGTCGAAGACGAGCCGGACCGGGTCCTCCCGCCCGCCGATGCTCAGCGGGTGGATCTCCGCGTTCGGCGTGTCGGACGCGATCGTCGGGCAGACCTCCAGCATGTGGGCGCCGAGCACCAGCTCCTCGCCCGGGGTGAGGTCGTAGGTGTAGTCCTCCATGAACGACGTGCCGCCGTCCACACCCACCGACATCGCCTTGAGGGTCCGGACCAGCACCGAGGTCTTCCAGTCCCCCTCGCCGCCGAAGCCGTAACCGTCGGCCATCAGTCGCTGCACGGCGATACCGGGCAGCTGACGCAGGCCACCGAGGTCCTCGAAGTTCGTCGTGAAGGCCCGGAAGCCACCCTCGTCCAGGAAGGCCCGCATGCCCAGCTCCAGCCGGGCCGCGTACCGCAAGGAGTCGTGCCGCTCACCACCGGACAGCAGCTCCGCGGCGACGCGGTACGTGTCCTCGTACTCCTTGACGAGGTCGTCGACCTGCGCGTCGGTGACCTGACCGACCACCTCGACCAGGTCGTTGACACCGTAGGTGTTGACCGACACCCCGAACCGCAGCTCCGCCTCGACCTTGTCGCCCTCGGTCACCGCCACGTCGCGCATGTTGTCGCCGAAGCGGGCCAGGCGCAGCGACCGCATCGCCGACCAGCCCAGCGCGGCGCGGGCCCACGCACCGACCCGGGCACTCACCCGCGGGTCGCTGACGTGCCCGGCGACCGTCTTGCGGGCCACACCGAGACGGGTCTGGATGTACCCGAACTCACGGTCGCCGTGGGCGGCCTGGTTCAGGTTCATGAAGTCCATGTCGATGTCGTTCCACGGCAACAGGACGTTGGCCTGCGTGTGCAGGTGCAGCAACGGCGTCTGCAACGCGTCGAGCCCGGAGATCCACATCTTCGCCGGCGAGAAGGTGTGCATCCACGCGATGACCCCGATGGCGCCCTGGGCGGCGGCGTCCCGGCAGACCTGCAGGATCTCACCGCTGTTGGTCAGGACGGGCTTCCAGACCACCCGGGCGGGAATCTGCGGCGAGTCGTCGAGCGCGGCCGCGATCTGGCGAGACTGCTCGGCGACCTGCCGGAGCGTCTCCTCGCCGTACATGCCTTGGCTGCCGGTGAGGAACCAGATCTCGGGTGCGTTGTGTGGTGCCATGGGGTTGCCTTCCAGGAGAGGAACGGTCACTTGTAACGGATTCCGATGAGGCGCTGAAGGAGGATGAACGCGAACAGCAGGCCGCCGATCACGATCTTGGTCCACCAGGAGTTCAGGCTTCCATCGAAGGTGATCAGGGTCTGGATCACGCCCAGGACGAGCACGCCGAGCACAGTGCCGAAGGCGTAGCCGCCGCCCCCGGTGAGCACCGTGCCACCGATGACGACGGCGGCGATGACGTCCAACTCCATGCCCACCGCGATCAACGGCGCGCCGGACAGGGTGTAGAAGGACAGCAGGATCCCGCCGATCGCCGAGCACAGACCACTGATCGTGTAGACCGCGATCCGGGTCCGCCCCACCGGCAGACCCATCAGCAGTGCCGACTGGGGGTTTCCGCCGATGGCGTACACGTTGCGGCCGAGCCGGGTGTAGGCCAGCGTGTACGCGGCGACGGCGACCACGACGAAGGCGATCAGGACGCTGATCGACACGAAGTTGCCCCGGGGATCGCCGATGCGCTCCTGCGACATCCTGGTCCAGAACCCGTCGGTGATCGGGATGGACGAGTCGGAGATGAACGTGCACATGCCCCGGGCGAAGAACATCCCGGCGAGCGTGACGATGAACGGCTGGATCTCGAAGAAGTGGATGACGCAGCCCATCAGCAGACCGAGGGTCGGCCCGATGAGCAGGGCGATGACGAGCACCAGCGCCGCCGGCAGACCCTCCTGGAGCAGCCACGCCGACACCATCGCCGTCATCGCGACGACCGAACCGACCGACAGGTCGATACCCCCGGTGAGGATCACGAAGGTCATCCCGATCGCGACCACCAGCAGGAAGCTGTTGTCGATGAACACGTTGAAGATGACCTGGACGTTCGAGAACGCCGTGTACTGGGACACGCCGATGCCGTACATGACCAGCAGCAGGGCAAGCGTGGCCAGGACCGGTATCTGCCGCCGTGGCAGCCGGAACCGGGTACGCCCAGCGGTGAGCGATCCAGTGGTCATGCCGGCACCTGCTCCTTCGGCTTGTCGGCAACTGTGGTGGGCGGCGGTAGGTCGCGTCGACGGCGAGCGAACTTGGCCCGGAAGGCCGGTGCCTGGACGAGGCAGACGACGATGACCACGACCGCCTTGAACAGCAGCGAGGTCTGCGGCGAGATGTCCATGGCGTACACGGTGGTGGTCAGGGTCTGGATGATCAGCGCGCCGAGGATCGTGCCGCTGAGGAAGAACCGGCCTCCCGCGAGGGACGTGCCGCCGATGACGACAGCGAGGATGGCGTCCAACTCCACCCAGAGACCGACCGCGTTGCCGTCGGCACTCGACACGTTGGCCGTCATCATGAAGCCGGCGACCGCGGCGCAGGCGGCGCTGATCACGTACGCGAGGAAGATGACCCGGCCGGAACGGATGCCGGCGAGTCGACTCGCCTCCGCGTTACCGCCCACCGATTCGACGATCATGCCGAGGGCGGTGCGGCGGGTGAATCCGGCGACGACGAGCGCCGCGGCGAGGGCGATGAAGATGGCCAGCGGCAGGGTCAGCAGGTGGCCCAGCCCGATCGCCCGGAACGGCTCCGAGTTGATGGTGATGATCTGACCCTGGGTGATCAGCTGGGCGAGGCCACGACCCGCCACCATGAGGATCAGCGTGGCGATGATCGGTTGAATCCCGATCACGGCCACGAGCACCCCGTTCCAGGCGCCGAGCACCAGTGAGATCGCCAACGCCAACGCCAACGCGGTCAGCACCACCGTGAGGCTGTTCTGGTCGGGCTGCTTGCTGATGTACATGCAGGCGATCGCGCCGCTGATCGCGCAGAGCGAGCCGACCGACAGGTCGATGCCCCCGGTCGAGATGACGAGCGTCATGCCCAGCGCGACGAGGATCAACGGGGCGCTCAGGCGCAGGATGTCGATCGGCGTACCGTACAGGTGCCCGTCCTTGAGCTCGATGGACAGGAACCCGGGGCGGTAGATCGTGTTCGCGGCGAGCATGACGACCAGCACGGCGGCGGGCCAGAACAGCCGGTGACCGGTCACCGCCCGGTAGCGGCCCATGGTGGCGCTCATCGGTCTGCCTCCTGGAGGGACCCACTGGCAATGGTTTGCATGATGCGGTCGGCGTCCAGGCTCTCGTCGTTGGCGAACTGGGCGACCATCTGCCGGTCCCGCATGACCGCGACCTTGTGGCTGAGACGCAGCACCTCCTCCAGCTCGGCGGAGATGAACAGCACCGCCATCCCGCCGTCGGACAACTGGGTCACCAGCTTCTGGATCTCGGTCTTCGCGCCGATGTCGATGCCCCGCGTCGGTTCGTCGAGGATCAACAGCCGTGGCTCGGTGATCAGCCACCGGGCCAGCAACACCTTCTGCTGGTTGCCGCCGGACAGGTTGCGGACCGGCACCTCCGGGTCCGCGGGCCGGATGCTGAGCGCCTTGATGTACTTGTCGACCAGCTCGTCCTGACGGCGGCGCGGGATCGGTCGCAGCCAGCCACGGGCGGCCTGCATGGCGAGGATCATGTTCTCGCGGACCGACAGGTCCGCGACGATGCCCTCCGCACGGCGGTTCTCCGAACAGAAACCGACGCCCTGCTCGATGGCCTGGGCGGGGGTACGCAGGCTGCTCGCCGTGCCGTCGACGGTGACCTGACCACCGTCGGTCTTGTCGGCGCCGAACAACAACCGGGCCACCTCGGTACGACCGGAGCCGAGCAGTCCGGCCAGGCCCACCACCTCACCGGCGTGGATGGTGAGGCTGAACGGCTCCACAGCGCCCTTCCGGGCGAACTCCGACACCGACACCAGAGGGGTGCCCTCCTCCACGGCGGCCAGGTCCCGCCGGGAGTGCTCCTCGATGCCCTCGAGGACGTCGAGCTCCTTGCCGATCATCTTCTCGACGAGGGAGAGCTGGGGCAGCTCGGCGGTCTGGTACTCGCCGACGAGACCACCGTTGCGCAGCACGGTGATCCGGTCGGCGATCTCGTAGACCTGGTCGAGGAAGTGGGTCACGAACAGGATCGCGATGCCCTCGTCGCGCAGTTGCCGCATGATGCGGAACAGTTGCGCCACCTCACCGGCGTCGAGGCTGGACGTCGGCTCGTCAAGGATCAGCACCCGCGCCTTGATGTCGATCGCGCGGGCGATGGCGACCATCTGCTGGATCGCCAGAGAGTACGAGCCCAGTGGCGCGCTGACGTCGAGATCGAGGTCGAGGCGGGTCAGCAGCGCCCGGGCCCGGCGGCGGACCTCTCCCCAGCGGACGGCGCCGAGGAGCCGGGGCTCACGGCCGATGAAGATGTTCTCCGCCACCGACAGGTTGGTGCAGAGGTTGACCTCCTGGAAGACCGTGCTCACCCCGGCGGCGGTCGCCTGCATCGGTCCGCTGAAGGACACCTGCTGGCCGTCGAGGGTGATCGTGCCGCCGTCGGTGTCGTAGACGCCGGTCAGCACCTTGATGAGGGTGGACTTGCCGGCGCCGTTCTCGCCCATCAGGGCGTGCACCTCGCCGGGGAAAAGCCGGAAATTGACGTCGTGGAGTGCGCGCACCCCGGGGAAGGACTTGCTGATCCCGGTCATCGTCAGGACCGGACGGCTATCCGTCATCCCATCAGACCTCTTCTGGGTCGTCGACACGGAAGGGCCGCTGCGCTCCCGTGCGCCCGCCCGGTCATCCGGGCGGGCGTGGCACGGGGTGGTCGCGGGCCATGCCCGGTCCGTTGCGGGTAAGGGAACGACGCGGCGGGGCCGCCACGCGAGCGCGGCGACCCCGGCGTCGATCAGTACTTACGGTTGGGCAGCGCTTCCTTGGCCTGCTCCTGGGTGAAGGTGGTCTCCTCGGTCTCGATCCGAGGCGGCACCTCCTCGCCGGCGTGCACCTTCTTGGCGAGGTCCATCAGCTGTGGGCCGAGCAGCGGGCTGCACTCCGCGATGAAGTTGAACTTCCCGTCGGCGAGAGCCTGCATGCCGTCCTTGACGGCATCGACAGTGATGATGGTGATGTCCTTACCCGGCACCTTGCCGGCGGCGGTGATCGCCTCCAGCGCACCCAGGCCCATGTCGTCGTTGTGCGCGAACAGCACGTCGATCTTCGGGTTGGCCTTGAGGAACTGCTCCATGACCTGCTTGCCACCGGCCCGCGTGAAGTCACCCGGCTGAGAGGCGATGATCTTCAGGTTCGGGTTGGCGGCGATCGCGTCGCCGAAGCCCTTCTTGCGGTCGTTCGCCGGTGCCGCACCCGTGTTGCCCTGCAGCTCGACGATGTTCACCGGGCCCGAGGCGGTCTTCTTCTGCTCGACCAGCCACTCACCGGCGAGCCGGCCCTCCTTGACGAAGTCCGAGCCGAGGAACGTCTTGTACAGCGTCTTGTCGGCCGAGTCGACCGAGCGGTCGGTCAGGATGACCGGGATGCCGGCGTCCTTGGCCTCCTTGAGCACGGTGTCCCAGCCGGACTCCACCACCGGCGAGAAGGCGATCACGTCGACCTTCTGCTGGATGTAGTTGCGGATCGCCTTGATCTGGTTCTCCTGCTTCTGCTGCGCGTCATCGAACTTCAGCTCGATGCCCGCAGCGGCAGCGGATTCCTTGATCGAGGTGGTGTTCGCGGTACGCCACCCGCTCTCCGCACCGACCTGGGAGAAGCCCATCGTGATCTTGCCGTCGTCCTTGGACCCGCCGCCACCGGTGTCGCTGTTGCCGCAGGCCGCCACGCCGCCGACCAACAACGCGCTGGCGAGGACCGCGACAGCGCGCCACCGAACGGACTGCGTTCGCATCTTTCCCATCGAATCTCCTTGGCTGGATGTGGTGGGTAACCGCGTCGGCCGTCGAAGAACCCGAAGAACGGCGTACGCGGGTGGTGCGTGCTGGTGCGTGGTGGTGCAGACCGGCGGGTCCCGATGATCGGGGAAGAGTCAGGAACCCGCCGGTGCGACTGGTTGTTGACCGTAGACGTTCTGGTAGCGGTCGTAGAGGGCGTCGATGTCGGCCTGCGCCATCGGGACCGGCTGGCCGAGGGTGTGCGCCAGGTGCGCGGTACGGGCCACGTCCTCGCACATGACCGCCGCCTTGACCGCCGCGCGGGCGTCGCGGCCGATGGTGAACACGCCGTGGTTGCGCATCAGCACCGCGGGCGAGCGGTGACCGGAGAGCGTGGCGACGATGCCCTTGCCGATGTCGTCGCCGCCGATCAGCGCGAACGGACCGATCGGGATCTCCCCGCCGAACTCGTCGGCCTGCGCCGTGAGGTGGCAGGGGATCGACTCCCCGCACGCGGCCCAGGCGGTCGCGTACGAGCTGTGCGTGTGCACCACACCGCCGACCTCGGGCATGGCGCGGTAGACGTAGGCGTGCGCGGCGGTGTCGCTGGACGGGGCGAAGTCGCCCTCGACGAGAACGCCGTCGAGGTCGCAGACCACCATCGTGTCCGCGGTGAGGTCGTCGTAGCTCACCCCACTCGGCTTGATCACCAGGAGGTCCTGGCCGGGAACCCGCGCGGAGACGTTGCCGGACGTCCAGGCGACCAGGTTGTACCGGGTCAGTTCGCCGTGCAGGCGCGCGACGGTCTCGCGCAGCTCACGGATCTGTCGGGTCACCTCGGCGTTCACGCGACCACCTCCAACACGGTCTCGGGCGTGGTCGCGGCGCTGTCGACCGCCGCGTTACGGATCGCCCGCAGGCGCATCATGACGTCGTTGCCACCGCGACCGAAGTGGTCGTGCAGCGCCCGGTACTCGGCGTAGAGGACGTCGTAGGCGCGGGCCCGCTCGGGGTCCGGGCGGTAGACGGCCTCGTGCACCCGACCCATCGCCTGGGACGCCTCGTGGACCGAAGGGAACTCTCCGGCGGCGACGGCGGCGTGGATCGCCGATCCCAGCGCCGGCCCCTGCGCCGAGGCGATGATGTTCAACGGTCGCCTGGTCACGTCGGCGTAGATCTGCATCAGCAGCGCGTTGTTGGTGAGGCCACCGGCGATCACCAGGTCGTTGACCGGGACGCCGGCCTCGACGAAGGCCTCGATGATCATCCGGGTGCCGTACGCGGTGGATTCCAGCAGCGCCCGGTAGATGTCCTGCGGCCGGGTGGCCAGGGTCATCCCGACGATCATCCCGCTCAGGTCGTGGTTGACCAGCAGGGACCTGTTGCCGTTCCACCAGTCCAGCGCGATCAGACCGTGCGCGCCGACGGGCTGACTCGCGGCCAGCTCGGTCAGGCGCTCGTGCGAGTCGGAGCCGGCCGGGGCAGCATGCTCGACGAACCAGCCGAAGATGTCCCCGACACCGCTCTGCCCGGCCTCGTAACCCCATGCGCCGGCGCTGATGCCGCCGTCCACGACACCGCACATCCCGGCCACCTCGGCGACCTCCGCGCCGTTGACCACGTGGCAGGTCGAGGTGCCCATGATGGCGACGAGCCGGCCGGGCTCCACCGCCTGCGCGGACGCCGCGGTGACGTGCGCGTCGACGTTGCCGACAGCCACCGCGATCCCCTCCGGCAGGCCGGTCCAGGCGGCGGCGCGGGCGGTGAGCGAGCCGGCTCGGGCGCCGAGGGGCAGCAACGGGCCGTCCAACTTGGCCACGAAGTCGCCGAAGCCGGGGTTGAGCGCGGTCAGGAAACCCTCGGAAGGGTACTGACCGTCCTGCAGGATGCCCTTGTAACCAGCCGTGCAGACGTTGCGGGTCTCGGTGCCGCAGAGCTGCCAGACGATCCAGTCGGCCGCCTCGATGAAGCGCTCGGCACGGTGGTAGACCTCAGGGTCCTCCTCCAGGATCTGGAGCCCCTTGGCGAACTGCCACTCGGCGGAGATCTTGCCGCCGTACCGGCCGATCCACGGCTCTGCCCGCTCGTGGGCCAGCGCGTTGATCCGGTCGGCGTGCGGCTGCGCGGCGTGGTGCTTCCACAGCTTCACCCAGGCGTGCGGTCGATCGCGCAGCTCGGGGTCCTCGCAGAGCGGGGTGCCGTCGGCGCTGGTCGGCAGCACCGTGCAGGCGGTGAAGTCGATGCCGATGCCGACGACCGCGCCAGGATCCACCCCGGCAGCTGACAACGCCGCCGGAACGGCGTACCGCAGCACGTCGCGGTAGTCCTCCGGGTTCTGCAGGGCCCAGTCCGGGGGTAGCTGTCGACCTCCCGGGAGCGCCGTGCTGATAACTCCGTCGCCGTACTCGTGCACCGCGGTCCCCAACTCGGCACCATCACCGACACGGACCACCAGAGCTCGCCCGGACAGGGTGCCATAGTCGACACCGACGACATAGCGGTCGCCTGCTCCGTCCACACGGTTCATGTTCACCTCCACCGTTAACGGGGATAGTGTTAACGCTCACATCAACCCTCGTCAAGACATCCACCCGCAACAGCTCCGTAACGGAACAGCGAAGGCGGGCCAACTGGGGCGCGTCGATAACGGATCGGTGCAGAACGCGCAAAAGCGACACCGACCACGGCACGCAGGCCTCGAACGGGCTGCCGCGCGGATCAGGCGTCGACCGGAGGCACCTCGGCAGGCCGGGCGACAGGCGCGGCCGGTCGGGCGTCGCGAGTCGATCATCCGACCGCGACAGTGTCGCGCTCGATCATGATGTCAGCGATAACATCATCGAGGCGCCCCGGTTCGACGGTCAGATCCGCGAAACGGCCGCAGTCGACCGCGTTGGCTCATAGCTGAGCATTTCGGCGGATCCCGCGGGGCAGCGCGACCGTCGTGTTATCGATAACATTCGACCTTTCGTGGTCGCTTGGGTCCGTCCGCCCGCGAAGACGCACGTCGGGCACGGCCATGGCCGCGAGGTCTGGTTGATCCACTCGTGTCCCGTGACAACGCGGCATCCGAGGCGCTGCGACAGACCGACTTCCCGAAACCCGAGTCGATCATGCGGGCACCAGCCGGCAGGCGGAGCGGGCAGGCGGAGCGGGCGCCCACCCGAACACGGAAAGCCGGCGACCCGACCCGGTGGGCCGAGCCGCCGGCTGCCGGCGCGGAGGCGATGATGCGGTGCGGGGGTGGTCTGGGTGGCGGAGCGCCGGTCCGATCAGGCGACCCGGTTGCGGTTGTAGAGGGCCTTGGCCCAGAAGAAGCACGCGACGGTGATGACGGCGCACCAGATGACCGCGATGGTCCCGTTGGCACCGATCCCGGTGCCGAGGAGCAGGCCGCGCAGGGTCTCCATGACGGGCGTGAAGGGCTGGTACTCGGCGAACCACCGCACCACTGTGGGCATCGATTCGGTCGGGACGAACCCGCTGCCCAGGAAGGGCAGGAGGATCAGTGGCATGGGCAGGTTGCTGGCCGTCTCGACACTGTCACTGACCAGGCCGAGGGCGACCGACAGCCAGGTGAGCGCAAAGGTGACCATGGCGAGGACACCGACGGCGGCCAGCCACTCGACCGGGTTGGCGGTGGGTCGGAACCCGACGAGCAACGCCACGCCGATGACGGCCGCGAGGCTGAGCAGGGTCTGCACGAGACTGCCCAGGACGTGACCGGTGAGGACCGACGGCCGGAAGATCGCCATCGTCCGGAACCGGGCGATGATGCCCTCGGTCATGTCCATCGCGACCGAGATGGCGGTGCCCTGCGCCGCGCTGACCACCGTGATGAGCAGGATGCCCGGGGTCACGTAGTTGGCGTACTCTGACCGGCCGCCGGACGGCCCCAGCCCGGCGCCGAGCGTGCCGCCGAAGACGTAGACGAAGAGCAGCAGGATGATGATCGGGATGCCCATGAGCAGGAAGGTCATCGACGGGTAGCGCCGCATGTGCAGGAGGTTGCGCCGCAGCATCGTGCTCGAGTCACGGACGGCGAGGGAGATGGTGCTCATCGCGCGGAGGCCCCTTCGTGATCGGGTCGGCCGGCGCGGGTGTCGGGCTGACCGGTGAGGGTGAGGAAGACGTCGTCGAGGTCGGGGGTGTGCACGGAGAGCCCGGCCACCGTGATCGAGGCGCGGTCGAGCTGGTCGAGCAGGGACCGCAGCGCCCCGACCCCGCCGTCACTCGGCACCTGGAGGGTGAGTGCGGCGTCGTCCCGGCTGGCGACCGGCAGCGCGCGGGCGGCCGAGGCGAGCCCTTCCTGGTCGGCGAACTGCAGCACGACGTGGCCTCCGGGGATGAGCCGCTTGAGCTCGCGCGGCGTGCCCTCGGCGATCAGCCGGCCGTGGTCGAGGAAGGCGACGCGGTCGGCGAGTTGGTCGGCCTCCTCCAGGTACTGGGTGGTGAGCAGGATCGTGACGCCCTCGGCGACGAGGTTACGGATGATCTCCCACATGGCGCGGCGGCTACGCGGGTCGAGGCCGGTGGTCGGCTCGTCGAGGAAGATGACACGGGGCTCACCGACCAGGGTCATGGCGAGGTCGAGCCGTCGGCGCATCCCACCGGAGTACGTCGACACCGGCTTGTCCGCCGCGTCGGCCAGGTCGAACTGGCCGAGCAGCTCGTCGGTCCGTCGCCGGCCGGACGTCTTGTCCAGGTGGCGCAGGTCCGCCATCAGGTTCAGGTTCTCCCGGCCGGTGAGCAGGTTGTCGACGGCGGAGAACTGGCCGGTGACCCCGATCAGCTCGCGTACCGCGTCGGGATTCCGTTGGAGGTCGTGACCGAAGACGCGGGCCTGTCCGCCGTCGGCGTCGACCAGGGTGGAGAGGATCTGCACGGTGGTGGTCTTGCCGGCGCCGTTCGGGCCGAGCAACGCGAAGATGGTTCCCTCGGTGATCATCAGGTCGATGCCGTCCAGCACGACCTTGTCGCCGTAGGACTTCCGCAGGTCGGTCGCGACGATCGCGGGCTTCGTGGAGCTGGTCATGGTCTCCTCTTTGCGGTCTGGGGGTGGCGGGTCAGGCGCGGCGGATCATGATGTCGCCGTAGGAGGTGTTCGCCCGGACCTCGACCGTCTCGTCGGTCTGCGCCGGGCTGTCGGTGCTCTCCAGGGCGTTGTGCACGCGACCGTGCTTGGAACTGACGTCGAGCCAGGCGGCCGTCCCGCGCCGGATGCCGACCTCGATGGCCCCGTACGAGGTGTTCAGGTCGATCGCACCCCGGACGACCTCGCCCAGCCGGAGGTTGCCGTAGGCGGTGCGTGCCGTCACCGAGGCCGTCGTCGCGTCGAGGGTGATGTCGCCGTACGCGGTGTTGACCCGGACGTCGCCGCCGCTGCGGCCGATCCAGCAGTCGCCGGAGGAGTTCTTGATCTCGACGGGTCCGTCGACCGTGCCGAGGCGCACCTTGCCGGACGACGCCTTCACCCGCGCCGAGCCGACGACCCGCTCCACGGCGACCTCGCCGTGACTGCTGTCGATGTCCAGCGGCCCGGTCTCGTCGAGGCGGATCCCGCTGCCGGTCTTGATGCGGCACTCGCCGAGTTGGCCCTCGCAGCGGAACGCCGCCCACGACGACTCGGCGTGCACCCGCGACCCGGTCGGTAGCTCGATCAGGACATCGACCGACGGGCCGGACCCGAAGCCGTAGCGCCGCCACGTCTTCGGCACCCTGATCAGCAGCTTTCCGGCGTCGTACTGGACGGTGGCCTGTTCGGCGGTGCTCACGTCGGCCTTGCTCGACGGGTCCCGCGGTCGCACCGTCACCACCGTGTCGGTGCGGTCGGTCGCGCTGATCCAGACGTCCCCGACGGGCAGTTCGATCTGGACGGAGATGGGCTCTGGGCTCTCGAAAACAGGCATGGCGGTCTCCCGGAAGGTGGTCGGTGACTGTCACCGCTGGTCGGCGGCGCGGAGGAAGAAGGGGTACGACGGGGTCAGCGCGCCCAGCCGGTGAAGTGCTGACCGGAGCGCGGCTCCGGCCGGCGGGGGGTACGGCGTTCGGTGTCGCCCGCGCCGACGGCGCCGGCGACGGCGCGTACCAGCCAGGCGTTGACGGAGAGCCCGGCGCGCCCGGCGGCCTCCTCGACGCTGGCCTTCAGGTGGTCGGGAAGGCGGAGGTTGATCCGCGAGGTGCCACCCTCCTCGCCCTCAGGTGCGGGCGGTGGTGCCGGCAGGGTCGGCGGAGCGCTGACCTCGCGCACCTCGTCGACCGGCGGGCTGGCCGGCGTCACCACGAAGTCGGGCTCGCGCCCGCGCAGGCGGACGTGCACCGAGCCCGGCGCGAGGTCGCGGGTGATCTCGTCGGCCGCGTCGGACAGTGCCTCCAGCAGGGTGAGACGGGTGGCCGCCTCCAGTTGGGTGAAGAGCCGCTCGGCCAGCGCGCGGCCGTCCGCGTCGACGCCCTCCGCAGCCACGGCGAACTCGTTACGCAGGTTCTCGACGTACGACCTCAGCTCCATGGCACCATCATGACACCACTTTGGCTCAGGGTGCAACCCTTCATGGCTCAGGACGGTGCCAGACTGGTCGACGAGCGGTGTCCGCCGTTCCTCAAAGATCCCCGAACGCGCGCCTGACCAGCCGGTTTGCCTCTTCCTGGGTCAGTCCGGTGGCCACCAGGAGGTCGCTGACAGTGGTACGGATCTGCGCCACCACCACCGCACCGGAGAAGCCGACGCCCTTGCGGTAGGCCCGACCGGCCATCCGCACCGCCCGCAGCGACTGCTCCCGCGCCCGGTCCGGCTCGGCGCCGGCGGCGAACTGCTTCTTGAGTACGCGCACGGCCTCGGCGAGAGCGGCCACCGCCCGCGGCAGCGACTCCGGAACCGGCTCGTCGTCCTCGATCAGGGTCACCGCTCGACGGATCAACGTCCCGCTGTTGCGCATCGCCCGGTCGATCGGCTCCGCCGCCTGCGCGTAGCGGCCCACCGGGCCGCGCCGCTGGTGCCAGTGCACCGGCGACAGGGTGCTGGCCTCCCGGGCGCCCTGGGTCGCCTCGACGAACGCCTTCAGCGGGCCCTTGTTCTGCCGCAGCTCACCCCGGGCGGTGCGGGCACGAGCGGCATCACGCTCCGCCAACGCGCCGGCGGTGGCCTCCAGCTGGGTGACCAGGAGGTCGAGCGCCGGCCGCGCGGCGCGGTTGAGCACCCGAAGCGGGTTCAACGGCAGGAGTACAGCGGTGACCAGCAGCGCCACCCCTCCCCCGACCAGGGCGTCCACGAACCGAGGAATCTCCAGGTCTCGGATCGACGGGCTGAGCGTGGCGATGAGCACCGCCGTCGCGCCGGCCTGGATCACCACGGCGGCACTGCCGGCGAGGAACAACGCGACCACGATCGCCAGCACGACGATCAGGGAGAGTTGCCACCACCCGGTGCCGATCACCACGAGCAACAGATCGCCGATCAGCACCCCGACGGTCACCCCGAGGATCAGCTCGATGGTCCGACGCAGCCGTTGACCGACCGACGCGGCAAGGGTCGAAACAGCACTGATCGGCGCGAACACCGGCTGCGAGATGTTCAGCAGCTCGTGCGCCACGAACCAGGACAGCGCCGCCGCCAGCCCCGCCTGCACCGCCAGACCGCCCACGGCCCGTACCCGACGGGCCCGATCGCGCACCGCGGCCGCCGCCCGGCCCCGCATCCGCGCCATCGTGCCCGCCAGACCACCCGTGGCGGCGTCGCCGGCGCGGGCCGGAGCACCCTCGTCCGCTCCGCGCCGACCGGCAGCGACCATGGCGGCACCTACCCCGCCCTGGTCAAATCAATCCTCCCGACGCCGGCCGCGCTCAGCGCGAGGCGAGCGTCTCCTCGGCGTACGCCCAGAGCCGGTCGGCGGCAGCTGGATCCATGGCGTGGGCAGCCACCCCGCCGGTGGCGTCGGGGCCGCCGGGCACGACCTCCGCCTCCTGGTTGTCGTCGAAGTACCGGCCACTGACACCGTCGAGCAGGGGCGAGCCGGCGAGCAGCACGGTGGTCGACGCGCCCTGGTCGGGCTTCTTGTAGTAGTCCGCCTCGATGAGGTTCCCCGCCTCGTCCATGGCACCCATCGCGCGCATCGTGTCGTCGTCGATGTGGCGCTGGAGGTTGGTGAAGATGTACCCGGGGTTGAGGGCGTTCCCGGTGATCCCGTCCTTCGCCCACCGGCGGCTGATGCCGACCGCGAGCAGGACCTCGGCGGTCTTCGACTGACCGTACGCCGACCACGGGTCGTACGGGCGCCGCTCGAACTGCGGGTCGTCGAAGTCCATCGGCGCGGCCAGGTGCGCTCCAGAGCTGACCACGACGACCCGAGCCGCCCGAGCGGCCCGCAGGTTGTCGTGCAGCCCCCGGGCGAGCGCGAAGTGGCCGAGGTAGTTGGTCGCGAGCTGAAGTTCCCAGCCCTCGGCGGTGAGCTGCCGGGTCGGGATCGCCATGATCCCCGCGTTGGCGACCAGCACGTCGAGCGGACCCTGCCAGCCCGCGACGAAGGCGTCGACCGACGCCAGGTCGGCGAGGTCGAGCGCGGACGCGCTGACCACTCCCCGGGTGGCCTCCGACGCGAACTCCTCGACGAGCGCGTCGGCGCGTCGCGGATCACGGGTCGCGATGGTGACCTCGGCGCCGGCCCGGGCCAGCGCGCGCACCGTCTCGACACCGATGCCGGAGGCTCCCCCGGTGACGATCATCCGACGCCCCGTCAGGTCGACACCGTCGAGGATCTCGGCGGCGGTGCTGCGTGCGGTGAACGGGGTGGTGAGGCGTGGGTTCGCTGTCATGGAACCCAGGCTAGGAACATGAGACTCGGACTGCCTATAGTCTAGGATCCTTCATACTTTAGTGAGCGTCCAGGAGGCCGGGATGGATCCCCTCGAAGATGTCCTGGCGTTGCTGGGCGCGTCGAGCCACCTCTCCGCGGGCCTGGTCGCGGGCGGGCGCTGGGCCGTCGCCTTCGACGCGCCGGCCGGGGCCAAGTTCAACGCCGTCCGGCGCGGACGGTGCCTTCTGCGGGTCGCAGGCCACGACGAGTCGATCAGCCTCGGCGAAGGGGACTGCTTCCTGCTGACCCGGCCGGTGGCCTACACCCTATTCAGCGATCCCGACGTGCCCGTCGAGCCCGCGTACCCACTCTTCGCCGCCGCCGACGGCCGTGTGGCGCACGTCGGTGACGGCGACGACGTCTTCCTCATCGGCGGCGCGTTCTCCCTGGGCGAACGGGCGCGCAGCCTCCTGCTCGACAGCCTCCCGCCGGTCATCCACGTGCCCGCCGACACCCCGGAGGCCACCACCGTCCGGTGGGCGCTCAGCGAGATCGACGCCGAACTACGGCAGACACGACTCGGGTCCACCCTCGTCGCCGAGCACCTGGCGCTCGTCCTGCTGATCCGGGTCCTGCGGTTGCACCTGGCCCGCGACCCCGAACGCACCTCCGGCTGGTTGGCCGGCCTCGCCGACCCGGTGATCGCCCCCGCGCTGCGGGCGCTGCACGCGCGGCCCGCGCAGCCGTGGACGGTGGATGCCATCGCCCGGACCGCCGCCGTCTCCCGGTCGACACTGGCCGCCCGCTTCAAGAGGGTCGTCGGCGTGGGACCGCTGGAATACCTGACCGGCTGGCGGATCGAGCTGGCGGCGGACCGTATCCGGCGCGGTTCCGACACTGTCGCCAGCATCGCCCAGGCTGTCGGCTACGGCTCCGAGAGCGCCCTCAGCGTGGCGTTCAAGCGCGCTACCGGTTTCTCGCCACGCGCGTACCGCACCGAGGTGGCGAGGGCGACCCAGACCGGCGGACGCGAACCGGCGGCGACCGGTCGAGGTGTCGAGTGAGCGGCAGCCTCCTCTTCGCCCGCTGCGGTTGATCCCGTCCGGATCGGGTAGACCGGTCCGCCGTCGTCGGGCGGCAGCCTGGGCTTGACCGCGAGGCTCACCGAGGTCGGGTCACGGGACGGCCGAGCGCCCGCGGGGGGACGTCGCATGGATCAGCACGGTTGAGCGGGTCGGACGGCCCCCGCGACGTCGTGGAGCTGCGGGTGCACGGAGTCTCCGGCGCGAGCGCCGCACAGGTGCTGGACCTGCGGCAGGCAGCACAGGTGGCGGGTGACCAGAGCGGTGGCTTCTACCGACCGCGACCACAGGGCTCGGACACCACCGCCCCGCGCGGCGTGACACTGGAGGCGTACCGCTGGGGTGATCTGCCCTCCGGGACCGTCGCCCGTACCCTCGCCGTGGTCTTCCTGTTGCCGTTCATGCTCGTCAACGTCGCGACCTGGATGCGCCCGGCGAGCCCCGGCTCCGAGGCGGTGGTCAAGTCCCTGTGCCGACTGCTGGCGCTCACCCTCACCGTGCTCTACGTGCTCGCCGTCGCCGGTGTCGCCCTGGATCTGGTGGCCTGGAGGTGCCTGCCCTCGACGCGCTGCCTGGCGGGGCGCAGCTGGTTGTCCTGGTTGGGAGGGCGGCCGGTCGGGGCGCAACTGGCGTTGGTCGCGTTGGTGCCGGTCGCCGCGATCGGCCTGCTCTGGCGGATCAGCAGCCGCCCAGGGCGGACGTTCGAAGCGTTCCGCGCACCCGACCAGGGGATCGGCGGGTCACGGCTCGGCACGGTCGGCCAGTGGGACGCAGAGCCGCTGGTGGGCCGGTTACGCGCCATCCACGTCGCCGCGGCGTTCGCGACACTGGATCTCACAGTGCTGCTGGCCCGGAGCGCGAGTGGCGCCACCGGGGTCACCGTTGCGCTGACGGTGGCGACCGCCGTGATCCTGGCGGCCTGCGTGGGCCTGCTGTGCACGCCGCCGCTGATCGACCGGGCCGCCGACGATCACCGGCTCGACCGGGTCACCCGTACGCTCCGAACCGTCGCCGTCGTCACGACCGTCGCCGTCCTGGCTCACCTGCTGACCGGGCCGCGCCGGTGGGACGACGGACACGGGCTTCCCGGGTACGAGACGACCCTGGCCGCTGTGTTCGCCGTACAGACGGCGTTGTTGGTGGTGCTGGGCTTGGTCCTGCTCTGCCACCGGCAACGCGGTGGCACCCCGCTGTTCGGGCTCGGCGCCCTCGTCATCGCGGCAACCGGGATCAGTCTGGCCGTGGCGTACTCCGCCGAGCTGGTCTACCGGGTGGCGGACTTCCTCGACCGCGACGTGCCGACCGGGGAGGGCATCGCCACCGGCCCGCCCCGGGCGTACACGTGGGTGATCTACGGCTTCATCCGAGCGCTGCTGGCCACAGTCGTCGTCGCCGGCCTCGTCGTCCTTCTCACGCGTCGCGGTCGGCGTCGCGCCGCGGCGGCGATCGTGGCACACGACTACCCGCGGGCCCCCGCGGAGGCCGAACCCCGACTGCGGCAGGTCCGGGACGCGATAGCCCGGGCCCGCTTCACCGAGAGGCTGGTGCCGCTGGCCGTGTTCTACGGGTGCCTCGCCGGGCTCACCACGGCCACCACCACCATCGGCCTGCTGGGTGAGTTTCCCAGTGACCTCCTCGAACGGAACCTCGGCCTGCCGGCGGACGCGATCACCTTCGGCATCGCGTTCGGGAGTTGGGTGATCGCGGCGGTCATCCTCGGTCTGATCATCGGGGGGATCTTCGCCTACCGGACCGTCCCGTTCCGCCGGCACATCGGCGTCCTCTGGGACCTGGGCACCTTCTGGCCCCGGGCCGCCCACCCGTTCGCCCCGCCCTGCTACTCCGAGCGGGCCGTGCCGGAGTTGGCCCGTCGCATCACGTACCTCGTCGAGCGCGGACACGGGGTGCTGCTCACCGGGCACAGCCACGGTTCGGTCCTGCTCGCCGCGACGGTGCTCCAGTTGCCGCCGCACGTCGGCGACCGAATCGCCCTGCTCACCCACGGGTCGCCGCTGCGCCGCCTCTACGCGCGACTCTTCCCCGCGTACGTCGACGACGTGGCGCTGCACGAGATCGGCCGCCGGGTCGGTTGGCGGTGGGTGAACCTGTGGAGTGACACCGACCCCATCGGCGGTTGGATCTTCTCAGCGCGGCGAACACCGGCGCCGGGCGACGTCGGCGGCCCGGCCGCCCGGGTGGATCGCCGGTACCGTGACCCACGCGACGTGGTGACGCCGCCCAGTGACAGCGTCCCCCCGCCCATCCGTGGGCACTGGCCGGGCGAATCCGAGGAGCCGTTCACCGCGGCGGCCCGGGAGTTGGTGCGGCGCCTCGGCGAGCGGGCCGACCCGCCCGGCGCGGCGACGTAGCGGACCGCGTCACCGTCCGCTGTTCGCCCGCGCCCGCCAGTCGTCGAGACGCGTACCGGCGAGGCGGGCGCCGTCGGCGGGAACGAGCGAGCGTTCGCCGAGCTTCGCGCCGAAGTAGCGGGCGTCCGGGTCGGCCACCACCGACCGAGGATCCTGCTGGGCGGCGAGGAGGTCTCGGCCCAGGTCGTCGAGGCGGAACTGCTCCGGGCCGGCGATCTCGACCACGGCGTTCGTCGGCGCACCGACCACGACCTCGGCCACTGCGGCCGCGACGTCGTCGGCGGCCATCGGCTGGATGAGCACCGGGGCGAGGTGGGCGGTGTCGCCCTCCGTGCCGGCGTCGACGATCCCCTGGAGGAACTCGAAGAACTGGGTGGCGTGCACGATCGAGTACGGGGTTCCCGACGCGACGACGAGCTTCTCCTGAGCGACCTTCGCCCGCATGTAGCCGCTGTCCGGGATCCGGTCACAACCCACGATGGAGAGCACCACGTAGTGGCCCACCCCGGCGTCCGACGCGGCGGCGAGGAGCGTCCGGGTGGACGTCTCGAAGAACTCCAGCACGGCCCTGTCCTCGAACGACGGCGAGTTCGACACGTCGACGACGACGTCGGCACCGGTCAGCGCATCGGCCACCCCTTCACCGGTCAGCGTGTTCACGCCGGTCTTCGGCGACGCCGGCACCACCTCGTGGCCCTGGGCGCGGAGGTCGTCCACGAGCTTGGAACCGATGAGGCCGCTGCCTCCGATCACGACGATCTTCATGGTCGAACCACGTCCTTCCTGCATGGGTTGAGTCGTGCTGCCACCCAGTAAGACGGAAAGCGTGCACCGGTGCAGGACAATCGCCGGAGAACAGTTCGACGGAGACCTGGAGGTGGCCGTGGCCGAGGTGTCGCACCCGGTGTTCGCCCGCGTCTACGAACGGCTGAGCGTCGCCATGGACCGGGCCGGTACGGCGGCCTACCGGCGGGACCTGGTCGCCGGCCTGTCCGGCCGGGTGATCGAGATCGGTGCGGGCAACGGGCGGATGTTCCCCCACTATCCGCCGTCGGTGACCGAGGTCGTCGCCGTCGAACCGGAACGGCGTCTGCGGGCCGCCGCCGAACGCGCGGCGTCGACCGCACCGGTGCGGGTCACTGTCGTCGACGGTCTGGCCGACCGGCTGCCCGCCGGGGCCGACGAGTTCGACGCCGCCGTTGTCGCGTTGGTGCTGTGCACAGTGCCCGACCAGGCGAGCGCGTTGACGGAGGCAGGCCGGGTGCTGCGTCCCGGCGGCGAGTTGCGGTTCTTCGAACACGTCGCGGCCGAGAGGCAGAGCGGCCTGCACCGGGCCCAGAGGCTGCTCGACGCGACGGTGTGGCCGAGGCTGTTCGCCGGCTGCCACACCGGTCGGGACACCCTGGCCGCCATCACGACAGCGGGTTTCGTGGTCGAGGAAGTGCGCCGGTTCCGTTTCCCGGCCACCAGCAACGGCCCGTCCTCGCCCTGCGTCCACGGACGCGCGACCTGGCCGGCCTGATCCGTCAGCGGCCGGGCAGGGTGGCCAGCCAGTCGTCCAGCTCCCCCGGTGAGCGCAGCAACACCACGGGCGGCGCGGACGGGTCGGTCCGCCAGGCGCGCATCCGCCGTCGCGCCCGACCGAACGCGGTCACGTGCCACACCAGGATCGAGTCCGGGGACAGCACGCTGCCCAGCGTCTCCCGGTTGCCGTTGCAGATCTCCTCGCCGGTCAGCACCCGGCGGACGGTGCGCCGCAGCAACCGCCCGAACGAGCACCACCGGGGGTAGTCCAGGCCGACGACCAGGTCGGCGCGGGCCAACGGTACGTCCCGCCAGCCGTGGTACGCCCCGTCGACGATCCAGCGGTCCCGCCGGCAGATCTCCTCGATCCGACCGCGTTGCCGCGCGACGGGCACCTCGACCCAGCCCGGCTCCCAGAGCAGGTCGTCCACCGGGTACCAGGGCAGCCCGAGGTGGTCGGCCAGCCGGGCGGCGAGGGTGGACTTGCCGGAGCCGTACACCCCGTAGATCAGGATGCGACGCGGTGGGCTCATCGCGGCAGCGTAAATCACTTGTCGGACGCGGCGCGCTCCGCGAGAGTGACCTCCATGACGTACTGACGGACCCACTCCCCCTCCGCCCCCGGTGACACCTTCCCGGGCGGCGTGACTCGTCCGTTGCCACGTCCTCCCGGTCAGAAGCGAGCTCTCCTTGATTCAGCACTACTCTCTGCCCTCGTCCAACCCCGCCACCGTCACGGTGTTCGCCTCGCCCACGAGCTGGATCGAGTCCGACGCGCTCGCCCAGTGCCAGCAGGTGGCCGCCCTCGACGGCATGATCCACGTTGCCGGGATGCCGGACCTGCACCCGGGCAAGGGCGCTCCCATCGGCGCGGCCATGGCGTCGACGGTGCTGTACCCGTTCCTGGTGGGGTCCGACATCGGCTGTGGCATCGCCGTGTTCCCCATCAAGCTCAAGCGGGCCGTACCGGAGCGGCTGGCCGCACGGTTCCCCGACCTCGATCGGGCGCTCGACGCCGACGACCCGGCCTGGGCGGTCGTCGAGGGCGACGTCCCGGCCGGTCACCTCGACGGCCTCGGGACGGTCGGCCGTGGCAACCACTTCGTCGAGCTGGCCCGGATCGGGCCCGTCCTCGACCCGGATCACGCGGCTCGTGTCGGTGTCGACGCGGACGATCTGGTGCTCGTCGTCCACAGCGGTTCCCGTGGTCTTGGGGAGCGGATCCTGCGGAGGCACACCGAGGCCCATGGCGCCGGTGCCGCTCCCGATCCCGCCGCCTACCTGACGATGCACGACGACGCGGTGCGCTGGGGTTCGCTCAACCGCCGGGTCCTGGCGGCCCGGGTCGCGTACGCGCTGGGGGCCGAACCCGCCGATCCGATCGTCGACCAGTGCCACAACCTGGTCGAGATCCGCGACGGGGTCTACCTGCACCGCAAGGGCGCGGCGCCGGGTGACGGCCGAGACGTCCTGGTCGCCGGCACCCGGGGAACGCCGTCCTACCTGGTGGCCGCCCATGCCGGGCCGGACGCCAACTTCTCCGTCGCCCATGGCGCCGGCCGCAAGATGTCGCGCTCCGACGCGCTGCGGCGGGGTCGGGCCAAGCACACCGTCGAGGAGCTACGCCGCACGCCGCTGGGCTCACTCGTGGTGTGTGGTGACCGCCAGCTCCTCTTCGAGGAGGCGCCCACCGCGTACAAGCGCATCGAGCAGGTGATCGCCGACCTCGTCGAGCACCGACTGGCCACGCCGGTCGCCAGCACGATTCCGCTGGTGACCTACAAGACGGCCGACCTCGGGCCCGCGGCCCGGACCGACCGGCGGGGCCACCGTGGTGGGCGGGGGCGGTCGTGAGCGTGCTCCTGCTGCTGTCCGCCGGGCGCGGCCCACGGGAATGCGCCTGGGCGCTGACCCAGCTCCTGCACCGCCTGAAGGCGGAGGGCACCCGTCGAGGAGTGACGATCGAGCAGGTGCGGGTGGTGCCCGGCGACCGGCCCGGCACCCACCGGTCGGTGCTCGTCCAGATCTCCGGTGTCGACGCGGAGGCGTTCGCCGACTCGTGGACCGGCACGCTGTGCTGGCAGGCCCCCAGCCCCTACCGGACGGGCACCGGTCGGAAGAACTGGTACGTCACCGCCCAGCGCCCCCGCCTCGACGCGGTGCCGACGACGTTCTCGGAGGCGGATGTCGACATCGTCGGCTGCCGCACCGGAGGGCCCGGCGGCCAGCACCGCAACAAGGCCAGCACCGCGGTACGGGCGACGCACCGCCCCTCGGGCATCGTCGTGGTCGTGGACGATGAGCGGCAGTTCAGCCTCAACCGGCGGATCGCCCTGAACCTGCTGCGGCAGCGCGTCGAGCACGGCGACGAGGTGGCCCGACGTGCCGTCACCACCGCCCGCTGGCGCATCCACGACGACCTGGTCCGCGGCGATCCCGTCCGGGTGGAGCGTCCAGAGCCGCAGCGGCCGGGCCGTTCCCGGTGACCGGCTCCGTCAGACCTCCAGCACCGCGTCCGCGAACGCCTGCGGCGCCTCCTGCGGCAGGTTGTGCCCGACACCGCCGCCGATGGTCCGGTGCTCGTAGCGCCCGGTGAACTGCTTGGCGTAGACGCTGGGCTCCACGTGTGGCGCGCCGTTGGCGTCCCCCTCCATGGAGATGCTGGGTACGGTGATCTTCGGCTGCGCGGCCAGGCGTTGCTCCACCTCGTCGTACTGTGGCTCGCCGTCGGCGAGGGCCAGCCGCCACCGGTAGTTGTGCACCACGATGTCGACGTGGTCGGGGTTGTCGAATGCCGCGGCGCTGCGGTCGAACGTCGCGTCGTCGAACGTCCACTGTGGTGACGCGGTGTGCCAGATCAGCTTGTTGAAGTCACGACGGTTCTTGTCGTAGCCCGCCCGGCCACGCTCGGTGGCGAAGTAGTACTGGTACCACCACGCCAGTTCCGCCTTCGGCGGCAACGGCGCCCGGCCCGATTCCCGGCCGGCGATGAGGTAACCGCTCACCGAGACCAGGCCCTGGCACCGCTCGGGCCACAACGCGGCCACGACGTCCGCCGTCCGCGCACCCCAGTCGAACCCGGCCAGCTTGGCGCTGTCGATGTGCAGGGCGTCCATGAGCGCGACGAGATCGAGCCCCATGGCGGCCGGTTCGCCGTTTCGCACGGCGCCGTCGGAGAGGAAACGGGTGGTGCCGTAGCCCCGCAGGTACGGCACGACGACCCGGTAACCGGCCGCGGTGAGCAGCGGTACGACGTCGACGAAACTGTGGATGTCGTACGGCCAGCCGTGCAGCAGGATCGCGGCGGGGCCGTCGGGCGGCCCGGCGTCCACGTACCCCACGTTCAGGACACCGGCATCGATCTGTCGCACATCCGTGAACGATCCCGCACCGGCCACCGTCATCGACCTCTCTCCCGCGTCGGACCTGCTCTGAGCTGCTGGTCCTATCGAATGTAGGAGCCGGCGCCGTGCCGGACGGCCGGTTGCCCAAGCTTCGCTGAGCCGGTGCCGGGCTGGGTAGGATGCGGGCCTGCTCGCGGGCGAGGTCCGACAGGGCCCGGCGGGCCGTCGGGGCCTCGCCGTAGGGTGATGGCATGGCTGAGCGACCTCTGACCCTGATGGCGGTGCACGCCCACCCCGACGACGAGGCGACGAGCACCGGCGGCGTGCTGGCCCGCTATGCCGACGAGGGGATCACGACAGTGCTCGTGACCTGCACCGACGGGCGGTGCGGCGACGGCCCGGGCGGGGTGAAGCCGGGCGACCCGGGGCACGACCCGGCCGCCGTCGTGGCGATGCGTCGGGCCGAGCTGGAGGCCAGCTGCGCGGTGTTGAAGGTCAGCCACCTGGAGACGCTCGGTTACGCCGACTCGGGGATGATGGGGTGGTCGACCAACGACCAGCCCGGCGCGTTCTGGACGACGCCGGTGGCGGAGGCGGCGGGCCGGCTCGCGGAGTTGATCCGGCAGTACCAACCAGATGTCATCGTCACGTACGACGAGAACGGCTTCTACGGCCACCCGGACCACATCCAGGCGCACCGGATCACGATGGCGGCCGTCGAGCTGACCGACAGCCCGGCGAAGGTCTACTGGACCACCGTGCCGCGTACGGCGTTCGAGCAGTTCGGCCGGATCATGCGGGAGCTCGGCGTCGACTGGGCCGAGCCGGACGAGGCGGCGGAGCCGATGCCGCAGCTCGGCCTGCCGGACGACGAGATCACCACCTGGGTGGATGCGAACAGCTACGGCGGGCAGAAGTTCGACGCGTTGGCCGCCCACGCCAGTCAGACCGAGAACATCTTCTTCCTGCAACTGGGCCGCGACCGGTTCACCGAGCTGATGGGCGTGGAGACCTTCGTGCGGGTCCGCGACCGGACGGGCGCGCCGACCCCCGAGGACGACCTCTTCGCCGGCCTGCGCTGACCAACGCGGATCAGCTCCCGTAGCGACGTCGGGCATCGTCGGCCGTCCGGCCGGCGTTCCTGCCCGCGTCGCCCGATCACGTGGGCGACGGTATCGGACCGACCGATAAGGCGCTGAGCGCAGCGCGCCCCCAGCCACTGAAAGTTTCGCGGTGCTGTTGCGCAAGGCCGCGCAGGTCATATGACGAATTTCCGGAAGTTTTCAGCGTTGACGCCCGGACATAGACGGCCTTAACGTTTCGAGCAGGTTTCCGGTCACCGGCCGGAACTACCGGCCCTCCGGCCGCGCCCGGCCGCTCCGCCCCGAATCCGCTCCTTATCCGCCATGACCGGACCCGCACCTTATTGATCGACAATTGTCGATCAAGGGTCTGGAAGGGAAGGCACATGAAGCTGAGACAGTGGACCACCGTCGGAGTGGTCGCCGTCGCGACCGTCGCGGCGTTGAACACCGTGCCGGCCACCGCGAGCCGGCCGTACGACCCGACGGCGCAGAGCCTCGGCGCCCTGGGTCTCCGCCACGGCCTGCACGTCGGCACCGCGGTGAACATGGATGCCCTCAACGACGCCGGCGACCCGCGGTACCGCGCGCTGGCGTCCTCCGAGTTCGCCTCGGTCACCGCCGAGAACGTGATGAAGTGGGAGGTCCTGGAGCCCACCCGCGGCACCTACAACTGGGCGGCCGCCGACCAGTTCGTGGAGTTCGCCAAGCGCAACCGGCAGAGCGTGCGCGGTCACGTGCTGGTCTGGCACAACCAGTTGCCCGCCTGGTTGACCAGCGGCGTCGCCGACGGCTCGATCAGTAAGCAGGAGCTGCGCGAGCTGCTGCGCAAGCACATCACCACCGTCGTCAACCGCTACAAGGGCAAGATCTGGCAGTGGGACGTGGTCAACGAGGCCGTCAGCGACCCGTGGGACACCCCGTCGACCCTGCACTACAAGGGCTTCTGGGCGCAGAACCTCGGGCCCGACTACATCGCCGACTCGTTCCGCTGGGCGCGGGCGGCCGACCCCAAGGCCCTGCTGTTCTACAACGACTACAACATCGAGGCCTTCGGCTCCGGCAACCCGGCCGACGACAAGACGCAGTTCGTCTACGACATGACCAAGGGTCTGCGCGCCCAGGGTGTCCCGATCGACGGCGTCGGCGCCCAGGGCCACCTGGGCACCCAGTACGGCAACTTCGACACCCTCCAGGTGACCGCCGCGTTGAAGAAGTTCAGCGGGCTCGGCGTCGCCACCGCGTTCACCGAGGTCGACGTCCGTAGTCAGATGACGGAGGCCGTCCGGGCCGGCAACTCGGAGGAGATCAACCCCCGGTTGCAGGCGTCGGCCGCCAACTTCAGCGTGTTGATGAAGGCGTGCCTCGCCGTGCGGAGCTGCCTGTCGTACACGGTCTGGGGTTTCAGCGACAAGTACTCCTGGGTGCCGGACTGGTTCAACGACCCGCCGGAGGGCCTGGCCACCATCTACGACGAGAACTACCAGCCCAAGCGGGCGTACAACGAGTTGAAGTCCGACCTGATCTTTGCTGGGCCGCCGTACGTGCTGCCTCGGATCGCACCCAAGCCGCGCCGCTGACCCGACGGCCCGGCTGATCCGGCGACACGCGCGTCGGCGTAGGGACCGTGTGGGGCGCGGCGGAGCCCCACACGGTCCCTACCTCACCACGGACGGCGGCGTTCGACTCACGTTCGGCCGGACCGTTGCGCCATCCGTACGCCATCGGGGGTGCTGGTGCCGGTTCTACCGGTTTATCGATGGTTTTGGTGTCACTATGGCAGGCGTGGGAACTGCGAAGACTGCCATGCCTGCCATCTCGCCGCTCACCGGCGACCCAATCAAGCGGGCCGATGCCGAGCGACTCGCCGGGGTGCTGAAGGCGTTCGCCGACCCGGCGCGACTCCGGCTGCTCAGCCTGATCCAGTCGGCGCCGGACGGTGAGGCCTCCGTCAGCGACCTCACCGGGGCGCTCAACCTCTCCCAGCCGACGGTGAGTCATCACCTGCGGATCCTCACCGAGGCCGGCCTGCTGGAGCGCGACAAGCGCGGGGTCTGGGCGTACTACCGCCTGGTGCCCTCCGCCATCGCGCAGATCGCCGACCTGCTGACGCCGCCCCGGAAACGGGCGACGAAGAGGGCTCGCTGACCGGACGCCGCCTCGTCACATCCGATCGACGGTTCGGATGCCGAGCAGGTGCAACCCCTGCCGAAGCGTCCGGGCAGTCAGCTCGGCCAGCAACAGCCGACTCTCCCTCACGTCGTCCGCGGCACGTAGCACCGGGCAGTGCTCGTAGAACGCGTTGAACGCCGTGGCGAGTCGGTGCAGGTAACCGGCGAGTTGGTGGAATTCGAGGGTCCGCTCCACAGCGGTGACCACCCCGGCGAAACCGAGCAGCTCGATCGTCAACGCCCGCTCTGCCGGCAGGGCGAGCACGACTGGCGCGTCCAGCCGGGCATCCCCGTCGGCCCGCCGGAACATCGACCGGACACGGGCGTACGCGTACTGGAGGTAGGGCGCGGTGTTGCCGTCCAGCGAGAGCATCCGCTCCCAGTCCAGGACGTAGTCCTTCGTCCGATCGGTGGACAGGTCGGCGTACTTGATCGCGCCGATGCCGACGGCGCGACCGATCTCGGTGGCGGCCCCGGCGTCCAGCTCCGGGTTCCGGCTCCGTGCCAGGTCGCTGGCGCGGGCCACCGCCTCCTCCAGGAGCCCGACCAGCTTCACCGACCCACCGGTCCGGCTGCGCAGCATCCGCCCGTCGGCGCCGAGGATCGAACCGAAGCCCAGATGTTCGGCGTGAGCCGGCGGGCTCAGCCAACCGGCGGCCCGGGCGACGGCGAACACCATCGCGAAGTGCTGCCGCTGTGGCAGCCCGACGACGTACACCAGCCGGGTCGCGCCCAGCTCGCCGGTGCGCTGCCGCAATGCGGCCAGGTCGGTCGCCGGATAGCCGTACCCACCGTCGCTCTTGCGCACGATCAGCGGCAACGGGTCCCCGCCGCGACCGACGAAACCGGTTGGGAACACGCAGTCGGCCCCGTCGCTGGGCGTCAACAGCCCCAACCCGTCCAGGTCGTCGACGACACCGGCGAGCAGGTCGTTGTAGGCGCTCTCGCCCAGGAAGTCGCCAGCGGACAGCGTCACGTCGAGCAGGTCGTACACGGTCAGGAAGTACCGCTCGGACTGCTCCACCAGCAACCGCCACAGCCGTAGCGTCCGCTCATCGCCGCCCTGCAGTGCCACCACCCGCGACCGGGACCGTTCCCGGAACGCCTCGTCGGCGTCGAACTTCAGCCGGGCCGCCCGGTAGAACGCGTCCAGGTCACCCATCGACAGTTCGTGCGCCGCCTCCGCCTCGCCGAGGTCGGCCAGGTGCTCGATGAGCATGCCGAACGGCGTACCCCAGTCGCCCAGGTGGTTGACCCGCACCACCCGGTGCCCGAGCCACTCCAGCAGCCGTACCGCCGCGTCGCCGATGACCGTGGACCGCAGGTGCCCCACGTGCATCTCCTTGGCCACGTTCGGCGCCGAGTAGTCGACCACAACGGTCTGCGGCGCGGTCGTGGACGGCACCCCGAGCCGGGAGTCGCCGGCCAGCCCGGCGGCCAGGTCGGCCAGTGCCCGGTCGGCGATGGTCAGATTGAGGAAACCCGGCCCGGAGACCTCCGCCGACGCGCAGACGTCGTCGAGCACCGCGCGCTTTAGGACCGCGGCGGCGATGTCGCGCGGCGGGCGACCGAGCCGCCGGGCCAGCGCCAGCGCCGCGTCGGACTGGAAGTCCGCGCGCGGAGACCGCCGCACGAGCGGGTCGACCGGGCCACCGGCCACCTGCGCGAACGCCGGTGCCAGCCGGTCGGACAACAATTTTTCAAGATCCATGAGTACGCCGATCTCACTCGGACCCGCGCTGTCACGCGAGCCGTCGAACGGGGAGATGCGGGCGGACCGGGAACGACCAGTCGGTGACCGGCGGCTCGAACCGCCGGTCGCAGGAGAACAGGTCAGCGCGGGCGGGCGACGGATCGCCGGCGTCGCGCACCCACCAGGACGTCACACGACGCTCCGGTGCAGGGCACGATCACGCTGGTCATGGCAGCAGCCTAACGGCTGTCCCGGTGTGGCGGCACCCCGGTTTCGGCAGGTCCGGTTACCGTCCGACAGCGGTGTGTAGTCGTTTCGGCGGCCTCGTCGCAGGAAACTGTCCGGGACAACCGAGGGAGGATCATGAGCCGACACCGACCGATGCCGACCGCCCGCACGCGCAGCGTCCTCGCGTTGATTCCGCTGGTGGGAGGCATCGCACTGACAGCCTGCACGTCCACCGAGGACACCCCGGACTCGACCCCCTCGATGGCGGCCCCGACGGTCACCTCGGCGTCGGTGAACCCGACCGACGGGCTGACGCCGAGCGCCGGCACTCCGGCGACCATCCCGACGTCGGCCTTCGTCGAGTTGCCGACCGAGTTGCGGAAGTCCCCCCGGCGGACGACGCCGGTGACGGATGCCCTACCGACGATGTGCGGCAACGAGTTCGGGACCGGGGGTCGGCAGGTCACGGCGAGCGCCGCGATGACGGTCACCTACAAGAAAGCCGGCGAGCCGGAAACCAACACTCCGCAGGGCATGATCCACCAGGTCATCTTCACCTTCGACGGCGACGGCGCGTCGGCGTACCTGGGACGTCTGCGCACCGACGTGCGGGCGTGCCCCGCCTACGACCAGTCCGGAAACCGGGTCACCGTCAAGAGCGAGCCGCTGACCGGCGTCGGCGACGAGGCGCTCCTGCTGACCCGCACCTGGGCCGAGACGAGCCTGAACGGAGACCGCACCGGCGAGACCGCGTCCAGCCAGATCGCCGTGGCCCGGGTCGGCAAGGCGGTGACGGTCTTCAACGACCAGGGGTGGGAGGGCACCAGCGGCAACCCCACCATCCTGGACCGGGTCGTCCGCGACGGCGCGAAGACGATCGACACGTGGCAGGGGTGACCCCCGCCCGGTCGACGACAACCACCGCGGTACGACGGCGGGCGGGCATACATCGCCGGCGGTAGGGCCATCAGCATCTCCGGCATGACGACTCACACGCACTCCCGTTCATACGCTGCTGCGTGTCACCCGTCCTGCCGACCAAGGGGAAACATGATGTCCGTCCACCATCTGCTCGCCGCCGCCGTGACCGCTTCGCCGGCGGTCGAGCCGGCGGCGCACATGTCCGTCCAGCCCACCGCCGCCACGGCTCTCACCATGAGCTCCGGGCGGCTCGGTGCCACAGTGGCGGTCCTGCTGGGGCTGGTCGGCACTGTCGTCGGTGGGCTGGCCCTGGCCCGCCCGGCCAGTCGCGTCGGCACCGGATCCGGGCGGCTCGGGGGTGTGCTGGCCCTGGCGTCGGGTCTGCTCGGTCTGGTTCTCGGGGCGCTGGTGGTGGCCACCTCCGACGGTGGTGTCGGCACCGGCAACGGGCGGGGTGGCGCGTTTGTGGCACTGGTGGTCGGGCTGGCCGGCGTCGTCCTCGGTGGGCTCGCCCTGGCCCGCTCGCGCCGCACCGGCCGGCTGAGCGTCTGAGGCCGGCTCAGGAGCGGGCCAGCCAGGCGGGAACGGTCAGGCCGGACTCGTAGGCGAGGATCACCAACTGGGCCCGGTCCCGCACCTGCGACTTGGTCATGATCCGGCTGACGTGCGTCTTGGCGGTGGCCGGGCTGAGCACCAGCCGTGCGGCGATCTCGTCGTTGGACAGGCCCGCGGCGACCAGGGCCAGCACCTCACGCTCCCGCTCGGTGAGCACGCCCAACCGCGGTTTCGGGTCCGGATGCGTCGCCCGGGTGGCGAACTCGGCGATCAGTCGGCGGGTGATCGCCGGCGCGATCAGCGCGTCGCCCCGGGCGACCACCCGGACCCCGTGGATCAGCTCCGCCGGCTCGGTGTCCTTCACGAGGAAGCCGCTCGCGCCGGCCCGCAACGCACCGTAGACATATTCGTCCAGGTCGAACGTGGTCAGGATGATCACGCGGGCTTCGGTGCTCGCCACGATCTCCCCAGTGGCGGCGAGGCCGTCCCGCACCGGCATGCGAATGTCCATGAGGACGACGTCGGGCCGCAGCTGCGCGGCGAGGCGCACCGCCTCGGACCCGTCGGCCGCCTCGCCGACCACCTCGATGCCGTCCTCACCATCCAGGATGGAACGGAAGCCCGCGCGTACCAGGGTCTGGTCGTCGACGATCAGCAGCCGGATCACGCCGGCTCCGATGTCGGTGCCGGATGGGGACGCAGCGGCAGGCGGGCGTGGACCCGGAATCCCCCGTCCGGCCGCGTACCAGTGGTCAGTGAGCCGCCGAGCGCGCGGGCCCGCTCGTGCATGCCGAGGATTCCGCTGCCCGGCGCACCGGGCGCGCCGGTGCCGTCGTCCTCCACCTCGACCAGCACGTCACCACTGTCGGATCGCACCCGGACCACAGCGGTGGCGGCCCTGGCGTGCCGGGTGACGTTGGTGAGCGCCTCCTGGACGATCCGGTACACCGCCAGGTCGACCTCCGGCGGCAGCGAACCGACCTCAGCGAACTCGGTTCGGATGTCCACCTCGGAACGCCCGACCGTCGTGATCAGGTCGTCGAGGCGGCGCAGGCCCGGCGCGGGCACGACCGGCGCGTCGCCCTCCTGCCGTAGCGCCCCCAGCGTCGTTCGCAACTCACGCAGCGTCTCCTTGCTGGCTTCCTTGATCGCGGTGAGCGCCTGCTCGGACCGGGTGGGGTCCGGTCGGTGCAGGGCGGCACTGGCCTGGACGTTGATCAGCGAGAGGTGGTGGCCGAGGACGTCGTGCAGTTCGCGCGCGATGCGCAGTCGCTCCTCGGTGGCGCGTCGCCGCGCCTCCTCCTCCGTCCGCTGCTTGGCCGCCACTGCCCGGGCCTGTGCTTCCGCGAGGTAGGCACGGCGGTTGCGGGTGACCCCGACGATGACCGCGACGAGCCAACCGGCGTGCAGCAGCGTCGCCCCGTTCATGGTGTCCGGGGATCGGTTGTAGCTGTCCGCGACGGCGAAGGCGATCACCGAGGCGAGACCCAGACCGACGGCGACCCGGAGATGACCCTCGTCGACGACCGTGTAGAGCGCCACGACGAACACCACCATGATCGGGCCGGGCTTGTGCAGCAACGCCCCGTACGCGCCGACGGCGGCGAGCGCCACGAGGCCCACCGGCACCGGGTGGCGGCGGCGGACGGACAGCGCGGCGGAGGAGGCCAGCACCACCGGCAGTGCCGCCCACTCGGCGACGGTGTCGATGCCGCGCGACTGCACCACCAGACCGACGAGGGCGACCAGACCGACGGCGAGCACCAGGGCGACGTCCGTCGACCGACCACGCCACCGCGACCCCGACATGGACCGCAGCCTAACCTCCCCACGACCGGCGGAGAACCGCCGAACCGCTGGGTGCGCCCGAGGAGACGGCCCGTCCGCGCCGATGTTGGTGGTCAGCGGGAGGCCGAGGGCGGCCGGGGATCCCCGGCCGGGCTGGTGTCGTAGCCGGCGGCCTGGAGGGCGAACAGTTCGGCGTACCGGCCGCCGGTGGCGACCAGGGCGTCGTGTGTGCCGGCCTCGACCAGCCGACCGTGGTGCAGGACGAAGATCCGGTCGGCGTGGCGGACGTTCGCGAGTCGGTGCGTGATGAGGATCGTGGTGGCGCGACCTCGCCGGTCACGGATGGCCTGGAACAGGGCGTCCTCGGCGCGGGGGTCGAGCGCTGAGGACGGCTCGTCCATGATCAGCAGTTCGGCGTCGCGCAGGAAGCCACGGGCTGCGGTGATGCGCTGCCACTGCCCGCCGGAGAGATCCTGACCCCGCGCGAAGGTGCGGTCGAGCAGTGTCTCGTACCCGTGGGGAAGCTCGTTGATCATGTGGTGGGCCACCGCGCGGGCGGCGGCGGCCTCGATGCGCTCCTGCCGGGCCTCGGTATCCACGTCGCCGATGGCGATGTTGGTGGCGGCGGTGAACGGCCACTTGTGGTATTCCTGCGTCACCACGGCGATCCGACCGCGCAGCCCGTCGACGTCCCAGTCCGACAACTGTCGGCCGTTCCACTCGATGGTGCCCTCGCCGGGTACGCGAAGACCGGCGATCATCGCGGCGAGGGTCGTCTTGCCCGAGCCGTTCTCGCCCACGAACGCGACCGTCTGCCCCGCGGTGATCCGCAACGTGACGCCGTCCACGGCCGGGGTGTCCCGGTCGGGGTAGCGCAGACTCACGTCCCGGACGCTCAACTCGCGCAGCCGTTCGGCGTCGGCACCGGCGCCGGGTCGGGTGGCCTTCGGCAGGTACGCGGCGGCCCGCGCCATGAAGCCCGTGTAGTCACCGAAGTGCTGCCCTTCGGTGTAGACGTGGTCGACCTGGAAGGTGGCGATGGCCAGGGATCGCTGGGCGGACTGCACAGCGATGACGCAGGTCGCCGCGGCGGCGAGAGGGATCTGCCCGTCCAGGAGCAGCAACCCGAGCAGGACGTACACGGTGCCCGTGGCGAGACCGCCGATGAGCGCCCCGACGGTGGTGGTCGTGGTGACCCGGCGGGCGAGGGCGAGTTGGATGTCGGTCTCCACCCGCATCACCCGGTCGTACTGGTCGAGCAGGAATCCGCGCAGCCCGTACGAGCGCAGCTCCGGCGCCGAGGCGCGTTCGGCCATCAGCTTGTGCAGCAACCACAGTCGACGCCGACGCACCGAACCGGCGGTGTACGTCCGGTACCGCAGGTGCCCGGACCGCAGCGACGCCCAGGCGTTGGGCACCGTGGCGACCACCAGCGCCACCAGCAGCAACGGGTGGATGATGACGACGGCGGCGGCCACGGCCAGGAGCCCGGCCAACCCGGCGAGCAGGTTCATCGACGCCTGCACCAACCCAATCGTCGACTCGGTCCCCCGGGAGGCGCGTTCCATGTCGTCGGCGAACGCGTCGGCGTCGAACGCCTCCAACCGGACTGCCGTCGACACCTCGAACAGCCCTCGCTCCACCTCGCGGCTCACCCGGGGCGTCAGCCCGTTCTGCGCGTACCCGGTGGCGATGCCCATGCCGGCGCGAAGCGCGACCGTCGCCGCCAGCACGGCCAGTGCGGGCAACGCCGCCCGCACCTTGTCGGCGGTCGGTCCGCCGGCGAACAACTCGACGAGGACCCGCTGCGTGGCCAACAACCCGAAGGCCGCCATCACCCCCGCGCCGACCGTCGCGGCGGCCACCACGCCGGTACGAAGTCGGTCCGCGCGCCAGCTGATGCCCAGCGCTGTCCGAACGAGCCTGGGCAGTTCCGCGAACACGGCGAAGACACCGGCCTCCGCCCGCGCCCGCACCCCCGTCTCCCACCACATCTCGCGCAACTCCGGCAGCACCGACTCCGCCCGCTGGTTCGGTGGAGTCGGTCGGGTCCCTGCGGTGGCGGTCTCGATCATGGGCGTACCTCCCGGGCGGCGCAGCCGTCGCCAGTCCGCCGGTCGGCGGTCAGCGGTCGGAGTGGCGGTTTCTGGAGGATTGGACCACCCTGATGTTGCTCTCGGCAATCAGATGATCACTCGCAGTCAGTTCGCGGTGATCCAGGTCGTAGCGTCGGACCCTCGGTCATTCCTTGTCGAGGGCGTCGAGATTCCTCTGCAGCGCTGTCGCGATCTCGCCCGCCGCGACGATCTGATCCGGTGTGAGCGCGTCGACGAACAGCTCGCGGATGGCGCGTAGGTGCGGAAAGGTGGCCCCTCCGAACGCCTCGGCGCCGGTCGTGGTGAGCAGCACCTCCGCCCCTCGGGGCACTGTCGCGCACTCCTGGCGGCGGATGAGACCACGGCGCTCCATCCGCCCCAGGTGGTGGGACAGGCGGCTGCGTTCCCATCCGATGTGTGCGGCGAGTTCGGACGACCGCATCGACTGCCCCTCCGCCTCGCTGAGAGCGAGGAGCACGGCGTAGTCCCCGGTCGAGAGCGAGGAGTCGCCCTGGAGACGGGATTCGAGTCGGGAGCTCAGCGCTGCCGTCGTCTCGATGAAGGTCCGCCAGATCCGCAACTCCTCGGCGGTCGGGAGTTGGCGGCCGGCCCGCCGGCCGGGTGTGGTCTCCGTCATCTCACCCTCCCCGGGAATTGACGCGTCAATCGCCAAGTTAGCATCATTGACACGTCAACCGGTAGGTCTGCTTCCGTGGATCGCCGGCTGCGAGAGCACCGAGGAGGAGACGATGGCAGCTGCAGACTTCGAGCTGGGGCTCAACTCGTTCGGCGAGGTGGCCACCGACGGCGACCGCGTCCTGAGCGACGCCGAGACCGTACGGCTGCTCGTGACCGAGGCACGACTCGCCGAGTCGGTCGGACTCGACGTGTTCAGCCTGGGCGAGCACTACCGGGAGGGTCACAACGACTCCGCGACACCCGTGTTGCTCGCGGCAGCCGCGACGGCGACCGAGCGGATCCGCCTCGGCACCTCGGTCACGGTGCTCAGCACCAACGATCCGGTACGCCTGTACCACGAGTTCGCGACCCTCGACGCCGTCTCGAACGGCCGCGCCCAGATGGTCCTCGGCCGCGCCTCGGCGACCGAGTCGTTCCCGCTGTTCGGTTTCGACCTGGCCGACTACGAGCGACTGTTCGAGGAGAAGCTGGATCTCTTCCTCCGACTTCAGCGCGACGAACCGGTCACCTGGTCCGGAACGGTGCGAAGCGCACTGGTCGACCAGCGCCTGCACCCCCGGATGCGACCCGGCGGCATCCCGACCTGGATCGGCGTCGGGGGAAGCCCGAGCTCGGTGGTCCGCGCCGCCCGACACGGCCTCCCGCTCATGCTCGCGATCATCGGCGGGCGACCCCAGCGGTTCGCCGGCCACGTGGACCTCTACACCAAGGCGCTCGAACAGTTCGGGCATACCCCGCAGCCAATCGGGCAGCACTCTCTCGGCCTTGTCGCCGACACCGACGAGGAGGCGGTGGAGACGTGGTGGCGGTACTGGCAGCCGGTCGCGGCGGCGCTCGCCCGCGAGCGTGGCTTCTACAAACCGGACCGCGCACGCTACGAGGCGGAAATCGACCACGGGGCGCTCTTCGTCGGATCGCCCGAGACCGTGGCGCAGAAGATCGCCAGAGTCGCCCGCGACCTGCGGCTGAGCCGCTTCGACCTGAAGTACGACATCATGCACCTCCCCCGCGACGCACGCGCGCGCACCATCGAACTGCTCGGCAGCGAGGTCGCTCCGCGGGTCCGCGAGCTGTTGGCAAAGGAGCCCACCCATGTCTGACGTTCTGTTCGGCCTCGACACGTTCGGCGACGTACCGCAGGACGACTCCGGCAAGCTCGTCTCCCACGCCGCGGCGATCCGGCAGGTCGTCGACGAGGCGGTGCTCGCCGACCAACTCGGCGTCGACGTCATCGCCCTCGGCGAGCACCACCGGCCGGAGTACTCGGTCTCCACGCCGGAGACGGTGCTGGCCGGCATCGCCACCCGTACCTCCCGGATCCGGCTGGCCTCCGGCGTGACAGTGCTGAGTTCGGACGACCCGGTACGCGTGTTTCAGCGCTTCGCCACCGTGGACGCGCTGTCGAACGGCCGCGCCGAGGTCATCCTCGGTCGCGGCTCGTTCACCGAGTCGTTCCCTCTCTTCGGTTACGACCTGCGCGACTACGACACGCTGTTCGAGGAGAAGATCGAACTGTTCGTGAAGTTGCTGGACGAGAAGCCGGTGACCTGGAGCGGCACCCTGCGGGCACCGCTGGAGAACGCCGACGTCTTCCCGAAGACCGAGTCGGGTCACCTGGACACCTGGGTCGGCGTCGGTGGCTCGCCGCAATCGGTGGTCCGCACCGCCCAGTACGGCCTCCCGCTCATGCTCGCCATCATCGGTGGCGCCCCCGAGCGGTTCGCGCCCTACATCGACCTGTACCGCCGGGCGGCCGACCAGCTCGGCACGACCGCCCACCCGGTCGGCATGCACTCGCCGGGCTTCATCGCCGACACCGACGAGGAGGCCAAGGAGATCTACTGGCCGCACTACCGGGTCATGCGGGACCGCATCGGCAAACTGCGCGGCTGGCCGCCGATCCGCCGGCAGGAGTTCGACTCCGAGGTGGAGAACGGTTCCCTCTACATCGGCTCCCCGGAAACCGTGGCCCGCCGGATGGCCCGTGCGATCCGCAGCCTCGGTGTCGGCCGGTTCGACCTCATCTACTCGGCCGGCGCACAACCGGCGAGCGCCCGGATGCGCGCCGTGGAGCTGTACGGCTCCACGGTGATCCCGATGGTCCGCGACATCCTGGCCTGATCAGCCCGTCAGCACCGAGAGGACGACATGAACGACAACGACCGGAGCCGGCCCACGACCCTTGGCATCCTCGGAGCCGGCAAGGTGGGAACGGTGCTGGCCCGCCTCGCCGTCGCCGCCGGCTACCGGGTGTTGGTAGCCGGCTCCGGCGACCCGGCGAAGATCGCGCTCACCGTCGAGGTCCTCGCCCCCGGGGCGGAGGCCACCACGGCCCTCGACGCCGCGACACGCGCCGACGTCGTCATCCTCGCCCTGCCACTGGGCAAGTACCGCAGCATCCCCGTCGACACACTGCGCGGCAAGCTCGTCGTCGACGCGATGAACTACTGGTGGGAGATCGACGGCATTCGCGACGACCTCACCGACCCGCGTACGTCGTCGAGTGAGACCGTGCAGGCCTTCCTGTCCGGCTCACGCGTCGTCAAGGCGTTCAACCACATGGGCTACCACGACCTCGAGGACGGAGCCCGGCCGGCGGGCACGACCGACCGCAAGGCCATCGTGATGGCTGGTGACGACACCACCGACGTCAGCGCCGTCGCGTCCCTGGTGGACGCGCTCGGCTTCGATCCGGTCATCGCCGGCCCGCTGAGCGAGGGGGTACGCCTCGAACCCGGCAGCGAGTTGTTCGGCGCGAACGTTAGCGCCGACGACGCACGGGCCATGCTCGACCGCTTCCCCGAGTCGGAGCGCGGCCAGATGATCGCCGCCGCCCGCGAGGCGTCCTAGCCGTCCCGGCGGCCGAGGGAGGAGAGCAGGGCTTCCTGAGCAGCCTGCGTGATGGTCGCGGCCGTCACCACGATCCGCACAGACACGATCCGCACGCCACAAGATCCGCGCCCAAGATCCGCGCAACATCAGGGTTGTTGCTGTCTCCCGAGCTCCGGAGACAGCACTATCCGTGAAGTTGCGCGGATCTTGGGCGCGACGGCACGAGGCGCGACGGCGCGGGGCGCGACGGCGCGGGGCGCGTTCGGTCAGCGGTTGTCGTACCCGAAGGCCCTTTGCGGGTCGAGGCGCTGGCCCTCGGCGTACTCCTTGTCGAACACGGCGGCGCCGAGGGCCTCGGTCGCTGCGGCGCGCATCGTGGCGAGGTCGGCCGCGTCGTCCGGGTCCGGCACCTGGCCGATCGCCGCGAACGCCGCGTCCGTGACACCGATCATCCGCGCCGCCCGCGAGTGGTCGCCCTCGGCCGACGCGAGCGCGGCGCCGGCGACGCAGACATAGGGCACGAAGTCGGCCCAGGCGTTGCGGAACACCCGCTCGCGGTTCTCGGCGAACAGTGTCCTGGCCGTATCGAAGTTGCCCAGCCCCAGCTCGCAGAACGCCAGGTTGTGGTACTCGGAGTTGACCGTCTGGGGTTGGCCGAGCATCTCGTTGAGCGCGATGCTCTCCCGATACAGGTCCCGCGCGCGGGCCAGGTCGCCGGACATCCGCGCGACGCCGGCCAGCACGTGCCTCGGCCGTTCCTCGAGGCTGCGGTCGCCGGAGCGCAGCGCCACCTCCAGGGCCTCCCGCGCGCGGGCCTCCCCGCCCGGCAGGTCACCTCCGCGGATGGCGACCCGGGCCAGGCTGTAGCGGGCCTCCACCTCACCTGCCGGGTCGCCGGCCGCCTGCGCCCGCTCGATCTCGGCCTCGCTCATGCGCACCACGGCGTCGGTCTCGCCTCGTCGGAAGGCCGCACGCACGGTCTCGCTGAAGCTCATGGCCTCTTCTCCCGTCACAGAAACAGTTCGCTCGCGCCGTCACTGGGGCACGAACATCGTCCAGTTCTCCACGAGTACGAATCCCATCGACTCGTAGAGCGGTCGGCCCATCGGGCTGGTGTGCAGGTAGGCGGCGTCCGCGCCGGCCGCGATGCCGTCGCGCAGCACCGTTTCGGTGAGCGTGCGGCCGAGGCCACGACCCCGGGCGGACGGTACGACGCCGATGTTGAACACGCCGATCACGCCGGAGGTCAGCATTCCGAGGGCGGTGCCGACGGGACGGTCGGACTCATCGGCCAGGTAGCCGGTGATGCCGTCGGTGTCGAGGACCGCCCCGCCCATCAACGAGCCGAAGGCGCCTTCGGGCGCCTCGAAGCTCTCGGTGAGGGCGTCGGTGTACGTGTCGTTCTCCATGGCACCAACCCGACGCACCGGAGTCCGCTGGGGCGGGTCGGGCCGGAACGCGATGTCGTCGGTGGCGCAGGCCAGGAAGGGCATGACGCTGCGTCCCCGCAGCCGGTGCCGGGCCGCGAGGTCGACGACTGCCGCGCTCGCCTCGCCCCGAACAATGATCGACCAGTGCGGGATCTGCCTGGCGACGTCGGCCGCCAACTCGTCGAGCGACTCGAGATCCGGGTCGGTGGTCAGGTCGAAGACCCCGTTGAGCGAGGCGAGGCGGGCGTGGGTGATCCCCGCACGAGCGGTGCCCCGTTCGGCGTACCAGCCCTTTGGGGTCACCCGGCAGAGGGCTGCGATGGCGTCGAAATACGCGATCGCCAACCGGTCGGCGGCGCTGGTGCTCATGCCTGGTCTCCCCCCATGGAACGGTCGTCCTGCCGAACGCCAACCTAGCCAGCGACCTCTTACGTGAGCAAACGTGACCATTCGGGCAGTTCGCGACGCGTCACACCGATCAGGAATCAAGAAGCCCCTGGACGCGCGTCCGGCCTAGCCTTTCCCCAGGCAGCCGGCAGCACACCGAGCCGGACGACGAGAGGGAGCCCGAGCATGGCCACGAAGACCACTACCACCGAATCCGACGGCTTCACCGCCGACGAGCGCGCCGCGATGAAGGAGCGCGCCGCCGAGCTGCGCGCCGAGGGCAGGAAGGGCGCCAAGAAGGCCGACGGGTTGCAGGCGGTCCTCGACCGGATCGCGCAGATGGAGCCGGACGACCGGGCGCTCGCCGAGCGCGTCCACGTGACGGTGACCGCCGCCGCGCCGGACCTGTCGCCCAAGACCTGGTACGGGATGCCCGCCTACGCGAACGCGGACGGCAAGATCGTGGTCTTCTTCCAGGACTCCGGGAAGTTCAACTACCGGTACTCGACACTGGGCTTCCAGGACACCGCCAACCTCGACGACGGAGACATGTGGCCGGCGTCGTACGCGTTGAAGAACTGGAGCCCCGAGGTGGAGAAGAAGATCACCACTCTGGTGCGGGCGGCGGTCTCCTGATCTCTGCGGGCATCGGGGCAGCCGCCCTGGCACGGCC
The DNA here is from genome assembly GCF_029626165.1 of Micromonospora sp. WMMD967. Taxonomy (NCBI): domain Bacteria; kingdom Bacillati; phylum Actinomycetota; class Actinomycetes; order Micromonosporales; family Micromonosporaceae; genus Micromonospora; species Micromonospora sp. WMMD967. The sequence goes on along the minus strand of NZ_JARUBK010000001.1, from coordinate 3,081,685 downwards.
GGCCTGAGGTGCGCGATGATCGAGATCGGAGCTGAAGGAGGCGGCCAGTGCGGACAACGGGGCGCGGGCGAGCGGTGAGACGAGTCGCCCGATGACGGCGAAGGCAGGCCAGGCGTTCGACATCGGTCGGGCGGTGTCCGACGTCGAGTCGCTGCTCGCCGCCGAGCTGCCCACGGACGGCGACCCGGTCAGCGAGGGAGACCCGGCCACCGGGGAGTGGACCGGCACCCGGGGGGCGGGCTTCCGGATCATTCCGATCTGGGAGAGCGCCGACCTCGTTGGTGTGTACGGCGCCGACTGGAACGAGGCCGAGGATGCCGCGATGGCGAACCTCGCCCTCGTCACCGGTGAGCTGGACCGCCGCTGGGGCCCACACCGCAGGGTGTCCATGCACGTACCCATGTTCCGGAAGCAGGCCGGCACGCCGATGCCGGTGCTCTTCCAATCGCTGTCCGGCCTGGACTGCTACGGCGACCTGGCGGTCTGGGGCCCGACGCCGGACGATGGTCGATGGGTCGCGGTCTCGGTCAACCAGTGCGACGGTGACGCCCCGATGATCATGACGGCGGTCGTCAGTCGGTTCGCGATCACCGAACTGCCGGAGTGACGGGTGCCGATCACTGATCACGCCCTGGCCATCGCCGCGGCCGAAGCCGGAGCCGCGGTCGTCCGCGCTCGATACGGGTCGTCGCTGACACGCTTCATGAAGATCGGGAACGACTTCGCCACCACCGTCGACATCGACGCGGAGAAGGCCATCCTCGACGTCCTTCGCGGGGCGCGTCCGCACGACGTCGCGGTGGGCGAGGAGAGCGGGCGCACGGGCATTGACGGAAACGGACGCACCTGGCTGGTCGACCCGCTCTGCGGCACCGCGAACTACGCCGCCCGCACCACGCTGGTCACGGTCAACGTCGCTCTGCACACCGGTGGGAACGGTCTCGTCGTCGCCGCCGACGAGCGGACCCACGCCGCCCTGCTGACCTTCGTCCGGAGACAACGCACCGCGACGACGTGACGCTTGACATGAAGTACGGTTGAGGTCTTAGCCTCCCGTCCGTCACCCAGCCTGTTGTCGGAGGGAATCTGATGCACCTGCCACGTCTTCTCCGCCCGCGTACCGTCGCGAGCGCGCACTGCGACCTGCCCTGCGGCGTCTACGACCCGGCCCAGGCCCGGATCGAGGCCGAGTCGGTCAAGGCGATCTCCGAGAAGTACCAGGCCAGCGACGATCCGGAGTTCCGCACCCGCGCGTTGGTCATCAAGGAGCAGCGCGCCGAGCTGGTCAAGCACCACCTCTGGGTCCTCTGGACCGACTACTTCAAGGCACCGCACTTCGAGAAGTACCCCCAGCTGCACGACCTCTTCAACGAGGCCACCAAACTGGCCGGCGCCGGTGGTGCGAAGGGCGCCGCCGACCCGGAGGTCGCCGAGCGACTCCTCGGCAAGATCGAGGAGATCTCGAAGATCTTCTGGGAGACCAAGCAGAGCTGACCCGGCAGAACCGGGTGGCGTCGGCCACCCGGTTCGGCGCACCGCATTCCAGGAGGACCGCATGGCGTCGCGCACCGATCTCGTCGAAGAGCTGATGAGCCGTTATCCGCAGGTGCCGCGGGAGGCGGTCATCAAGGAGGACCTGCTGCGCGGCGGGCTCGCCTTCGACGACGCGGCGCTGACCGACAACGAGAACGGCAACGTCAAGCCGAAGTCGTACTTCATCTTCTCCTTCGACCACCGGACGCTTCCGGAGTTGGGGACCGCCGCGCTGCGCCGACCGCCCGAGGAGATCGTGCTCACCGGGGGTCCGTACGAGCTTCGTCGTACCGTCGTCTCGGTCCGCACCAACCCCAGCTCGCCGTACCGCGTCGGAACCGACAGCGACGGTCGGCTGCGCCTGTTCCTGGACGGGCGGCCGATCGCCGACGTGGGGCTGCCCCCGATGCCGGCGTACTACCGTCACACGCTCGCCAACGGAAAGTCGGTGATGGAGGTCGCCCCCACGATCCAGTGGGGCTATCTGATCTACCTCACCGCGTTCCGGGTCTGCCAATACTTCGGCGCGAAGGAGGAGTGCCAGTACTGCGACATCAACCACAACTGGCGGCAGCACAAACAGGCCGGTCGGCCGTACACCGGCGTCAAGCCCGTCGACGAGGTGCTGGAAGCCCTGGAGATCATCGACCGGTACGACACCGACCGCGCCTCGCAGGCGTACACGTTGACCGGCGGCAGCATCACCTCGCAGGTCAACGGGCTGGCCGAGGCGGACTTCTACGGCCGGTACGCGCAGGCGATCGAGGAGCGGTTCCCGGGGCGGTGGATCGGCAAGGTCGTCGCCCAGGCGCTGCCCCGAGCCGACGTGCAACGCTTCCACGACTACGGGATCCGCATCTACCACCCCAACTACGAGGTGTGGGACAAGCGGCTGTTCGAGTTGTACTGCCCGGGCAAGGAGCGCTACGTCGGCCGGGAGGAGTGGCACCGCCGTATCCTCGACTCCGCCGAGGTGTTCGGCCCCCGCAACGTGATCCCGAACTTCGTGGCGGGCGTCGAGATGGCCGCCCCGCACGGCTTCACGAGCGTGAGCGAGGCGATCGCCTCCACCACCGAGGGGCTTGAGTACTTCATGTCGCGCGGGATCACGCCGAGATTCACCACCTGGTGCCCGGAGCCCACCACGCCGCTCGGCCGGACCAACCCGGAAGGCGCGCCGCTCGAATACCACGTCCGCCTGCTGTGGGCCTACCGGGCGACGATGGACGCCCACGGGCTGTCCAGCCCACCGGGGTACGGCCCGGCGGGGCCCGGCCGAGCCGTCTTCTCGGTCAGCTCCTTCATGGACACCCTCTCGGCCGAGGCATCCTGACGGGCGGGCAGGCATTCGCGGGCGACAGACGGCAGCCGGCGGTGACCGTCGGCCACCTCCGTGGGTGCGGCGGTGAGCGGTATACCGCAGAGTCATATTCATACCTCTGCGGTATACCGCTCACCCCAACGTCGACACGAGCCCGGTCCGTGTGAGTCGTGATCAGCTGGCGTACGTCTCGAATTCGGCGACGCGGGGCGTACCACCGGAGCTGTTGATCTTGAAATTGATCTTGCTCAGCGAGGTCGCGGAGAAGGTGATCGAGCCTGCCCCGCTACCGGAGGCCAGGACGGCGCCGTTGTCGTTGTTGACCAGCTGCCAGGACCCGATCGATCCCTGCGTGCCGGACGGCTCCCGGATGACCACCCGGGACACTCGGGTGGCCGAGCCCCACTTGATCGAGATCGTGCCGGTCGATCCGGCCGGTGACCAGTACGTGGTGATGTCGCCGTCGCGCACGTTGCCGTAGCTCGTCCCACTCGCCTTGCTGGAACCGTCGGCGCCGGCGCCGAGGCTCAGGTTGGTCCCGCCGGACGGCGGCGGGGTGGTCGGCGGGGGCGTCGTGGGCGGAGGCGTGGTCGGCGGAGGCGTGGTGGGCGGCGGGGTCTGCGGAGAGCAACTGCCGTTCGACACCCGCAGGCCCGTGTTCGCGCCCACCGTCTGCCGGACGATCTCCGGCACACAACTCGCTCCGTCGAGGCTGTACGGGTACGGGATGCCGACGGTGGTGGTGGACGTCAGGTTGGGGCCCGCCGGGTAGGTCTCGCTGCCAGGGCTGGACCAGGTCACGTTGTCGAGGATGTTGCCGCTGACCTGCCAGTAGCCGCGCTCGCTGGTGTAGAAGGTGCCGAGGACGTCCCTGGAGTTGCGGAAGTAGTTGTTCTCCACCTTGGCCTTGGCGCCGGCCCGGGAGTTGATGCCCGACTCGCGCAGGCTCACGTAGTGGTTGTTGTAGATGTGGGCCGTACCGCCGCGCAGCAGCGGCGTACGCGAGTCGATGTTCTCGTACAGGTTGTGGTGGTAGGTGATGAAGCCGTTCGACAGGTCGCTCTCGCTGGATCCGACGAGGCCGCCCCGACCGGAGTTGCGCAGGATGCTGTACGAGAGCGTGACGTACTGGGTGTTGTCCTTCATGTCGAAGAGCCCGTCGTAGCCCTCCGACTCCCCGCCCGAGGCTTCCAGGGTCACGTGGTCGACCCAGACGTTGCGGACGGTGCTCTCCATGCCGATGGCGTCCCCGCCGTTCGAGGTGGGTGAGCCCGACTTCTTGACGTTCCGGATGGTCACGTTCTGGATGATGATGTTGCTGGAGTCGCGGATGTGGATGCCGAGCTGGTCGAAGACGGCTCCGCTGCCGACACCGAGGATGGTGACGTTGCTGATCTGCTTGAGCTCGATCACGCCCGCCGCGGTGTTGCAGCTCGACCCGGAGACCTTGCTGGTGTTGCCGTGGTTGATCGTCCCGGACACCTCGATGACGATCGGGGTGCTGCTACTGGCCCGGCCGCACAGGGCGGCGTGGATGGCCGTCCCCGTGGTGGCCCGCACTGTCTGACCGCCCGCGCCGCCGGTCGTGCCGCCGTTCTGGGTGGCGTAACCGGTGGCGCTGCCGACCGCCGCCGACGCCTGAGGAGCGGGCAGGGCGGCAACCCCGACCACGATCCCCACGGCTGCCGTGGCCAGCGCCGCCTGAAGTCGCAACGCGACTGGTCGTCTCATCTCGCCTCACCTTCGCATTCGTTCCGCCCACGGCGTCGCCTCGACGGTCGTCGCGACCCACCGCCACGCCTTTACGAATAGGCGGATGTGAATCACGAAAGAATTCATCGAAGTCGCATGCGCCCTGGTGGAATCAGGGATTCACCGGGCGCTCGCAGCACCACTGTCGGCACTGACCGCTCGGCCTCTAACGGAAACATCGATGTAACGCAATCGTAGGAAAGCGGTTTCCGCAAAGGCAAGGGTTGACGCTTGCAGGTTTGTTGCAGCGCCGGGAGGTGCAGCCCGGCCCCACCTCGCGGGAAGCCCTGCGCCTTCGAGTATTGACACCGCACGGTGGGCCGTCGATGCTCTGCTAAATCAGTTTAGCGGCGGTCGGGAACCCCTCCACCCAGCGCGACCGTCGTCGGCTGAGCGCACCACCACCCAGAAAGGACTCGCATGAGACTCCGAAACGGACTCATCCCGCTCGCCGCCACTCTCGTGCTGGCCAGCGCCTCCGGCACGGCGTACGGCAGCCCTGGCGACAAGCCCGGCCCCGAGGACGGAATCCGCAGCATCACCCCGATCACCACCGTCTACACGTACGGCCAGAAGGTCTCCGCGGTCGCGATCGAGTACGGGGCGACGGTCAACCCCCGCACCCTCGACACCGGCACGTTCTCGGTGAGCGACACCGTCTACAACTTCCGCTTCAACCCCATCGAGGACCTGCCGAAGCTCGCCGACCGGACCGTCACCCACACCTACACCAACGGGGTCGCGGACACCCGTAGCGACCACCGGTCGACGCCGGGCCGGTACGTCATCGTCGAACTCGACCGCGCCGACACCGGCGGCAACACGGTCATCGTCTCCAAGTGCCCGACGTTCCTCTGCACCGTGAAGGTCAACCCCGAGCTGCCCACAAGGGTCGTGCAACGCAAGGACGTGCACGCCCAGCCTGGCCGAGGGGCCGGCAAGGGCCCGGTGCTCGCCCGGGCCACCCCGCACGAATCCCGGCCGGTCACCGAGAAGCCGGTCGACCACCTCGTCGAGGAGTTCACCTACGGCTCGTACCTCAGCGGCGGCATGGTGCTGCCGTACCACTACCGCCTTCCGAAGAACTACCAGCCCGGCCGCACGTACCCGCTGATGGTCGTCCTGCCCGGTCACGGGATGGGCTGGGACGGCGACAACCTCGGTGTCCAACTCGCCGCCGACATCCCGGCGACCGCCTGGCTGCAACCGGAGTGGACCGGCACCTCCGAGGACGTCATCGTCCTGGCGCCCCAGCACCAGCGGGTCGGCGGGGCCGCCGAGGCGGACCTGCTGATCAAGCTGCTCGACCAGTTCGTCGGCGAGTTCGCCGTGGACACCCGCCGGGTGTACGCGACGACCGTCTCGTACGGCTCCCAACTGCTCTGGGCGGCGTTCGCCAAGCGGCCGGACCTGTTCGCCGGTGGTCTGGTGACCGGTGGCTTCCCGGTCAACGCCACGCAGGCGACAGCCATCGCGGCGGCCGAGGTGCCGGTGTGGATCACGCACGGCGAGCACGACCACCTGCTCAACGTGTCGGGCGCGCGCAACTCCACGACCCTGCTGCGGCAGGCGTACGAGGCCCGGGGCAAGAGCCCTGAGCAGACCGCCGACCTCGTGGGCTACACCGAGTACGCCGACGCCGCGTTCTCGGTGCCGGACTACCACGCGGCGTTCGGCCCGACCTACGAGGACAGCAGCATCCTGCGGTGGCTCCTCGGCCAGGCAAAGCCCGCCACCGCTGCCAACTGACGGCGCAGCGCCCCGCCCCGGTGATCATGAGGTTGTTGTCATCGCTCCCGGCGTGTCGGGGCGATAACTTCATGGTCACCGGGGCGGGTCCGGCGGGAGCAGGCCCGGGGGGTCAGTTCAGACAGGTGCGGAGGGCTGCGGTCAAGCGGTTGGCGCGCTCGTCGCCCATCCCCCGCATCTGGTTGACCACGTACCCGAATCCGACCTGGTGCTGGGCGTCGGCGAAGGCCAGGTTGCCGCCCGCGCCGTCGTGGCCGAAGCTGCGCTCGCCCAGCAGTGGCCGGGCCGGCGGCGAATGCAGCAGGAAGCCGCTCCCCCAGCGTTGCCCGGTGTCCGGCGGGCCGTGCCGCTGCTGACCCCGCGAACGGACGACCACCGCGTCGTCCACCGACGCGGTGGTCAGCAGCGGACCGTCCTGGATGTCCGACACGCAGGCCGCGTAGAGGCGCGCGAGACCGTCCGCGGTGCTCACCGCGCCCGCGCCGGGAACGCCCGCGGCCCGGATGGCCGGGTCGTTGAAGCTGACCAGACCATCGTCGTCGGCAGGGAAGGCGAAGGCGCCTCCCATGGTGATTCCGCGTTCGGCGACCGGGTCGACGAACGGGTCGGCGTCCGGTGGTGGCGCCAGACCCCAGGCGACGGTGTCGCTCTCGGCGGCGGGCAGCCCGAGCCAGGTACGCAGACCGAGCGGCTCCGCGGCGACCTCGGCGAAGTACGCGCCGGGCAGCTGGCCGGTGATGCGGTGGATCACCTCGCCGACCAGCCAGCCGTAGGTCATCGAGTGGTAGCCGTGCGCGGTGCCCGGCTGCCACAACGGTGTCTGCGCCTCGATCGCCTTAATGACCGGATCCCACGCCAGAACCTCGTCGAGGGCCAGGGGCCGGTCCAACGCGGGCAGGCCGGCCTGGTGGGTGAGCAGCCACCGCACGGGGATGTCCGCCTTGCCGTGCTGCCCGAACTCCGGCCAGTAGCGCGTCACCGGAGCGTCGAGGTCGAGCCTGCCCTGCTGAACCAGGAGGTAGGCACAGATCGCCAGGATCCCCTTGGTGCAGGAGAAGACGACGACCGGCGTGTGCGCATCCCAGGGGCGCCCGGTCCGCGTGTCGGCCACGCCGCCGTACAGGTCGACCACCTTGCGACCGCGGACGTAGACGGTGACGGCAGCGCCGACCTCCCCCTGGGTGGCGAAGTTGTCGCGGAACACGTCGGCGACGCGGCCGTAGCCCTCGTCGGCATGGCCGTGGATCTGCGGCTGTGTGAGCACTGCCTACCCCTTCACTGACCCCTGGATCAGGGCCTTGATGAACTGTCGCTGGAAGATCAGGAACACGATGAGGGTGGGCGTGAGGATCAGCAGCGATCCGGCGCACAGCAGCACGAGGTCCGTGCCCCACTGACCCTGGAACGCGCCGAGCGCCCCCGCCATGGTGCGTTTGGTGGCGTCGTCGACCAGGACGATGGCGAGGAGGAACTGGTTCCAGGTCCAGAGGAACATCAGGATCGTCAGCGAGGCGATGGCCGGCCGGGCCAGTGGCACCTGGACCCGCCAGAACATCTGCCACGTGCTGCTGCCGTCCACCCGGGCCGCCTCGGACAGCTCGACCGGCACGTTGGTGAAGTGCGCCCGCATCCAGAACACCGCGAACGGCATGTAGAGGCCGATCAGCGGCAGGATGATCGCCCAGCGCGTGTTGAGCAGGCCGAAGTCCTGCATCTGGTAGTACAGCGGGGTGACCACGGCCTCGAACGGCAACGTCAGGCCGAGCAGGAGCAGGCCGAAGACGAGTCGACCGCCGGGCACCCGGAGCTGACCGAGCCCGAACCCGGCCATGGTGGCGATGAGCACGGACACCGGCACGACGCCGGCCACGATGAGCAGGCTGGAGCGCAGCAGGGCACCCATGTTGGCGGCGGTGAAGGCGTCGGCGAAGTTGCCCCACTGCGGGTCGGACGGCCAGGCCAGACCGGTGGGCACCGTGCCGCGTGGCTGCAACGCCGCCGAGAGCATGCTCACGAACGGCAACAGGGTGACGAGGATCAGGGCGATCAGGAAGACGCGGCCGGTCACCTGTTCACGGCGGCTCAGGTTCACGGCTTCTCCCCTCGGGTCAGTCGCTGGATCGGCAGCACACAGACCAGCACCAGCAGCATGAGGACGACGGCGAGCGCGGAGGCGAGCCCGACCTGACGCTGCGAGAAGGCCAGCCGGTAGATCTCCAGTCCCGGAACTGTGGTCTGGAGGCCGGGACCGCCGCTGGTGGAGATGTAGACGATGTCGAAGCTGGCCAGGGCGGCGATGATCGTCACGGTGAGGCAGACGCCGATCTCCTGGCGCAGGCTGGGCAGGGTCACGGCGAGGAACTCACGGACCGGGCCCGCGCCGTCCAGACGGGCGGCCTCGTAGAGCGCGGGATCGATCTTGCTCATGCCGGTGACCAGCAGGATCGTGCAGAGGCCGAGCAGGACCCAGGCCCCGATCACGCCCACGGCGGGCAGGGCCGTGTCGAAGTCGCCGAGCCACGCGCGGGCGACGCCACCGAGGCCGACCGCGCGCAGCGCCTGGTTGACCAGACCGTTCGACGAGAGCAGCCAGCTCCACGCGATGCCGGCCGCCACCAGGGGAATGACCTGCGGCAGGAACAGGATGGTCCGCACGACGGTCCCGAACGCGCCGGTGGTGATCCGCCGGACCATGCTCGCCACCAACAGACCGAGCGCGACGGGGATGAAGCTGAAGAAGACGATCAGGACGACGGCGTTGCCGATGATTTTGAGCAGGTCGCTGTCGGTGAACACGGTGACGTAGTTGTCCAGACCCGCCCAGCGGGCCACCCCGATCCCGTTCCAGTCGTAGAGCGAGTACTGGAACGTCAGGACGAGCGGGCGGAGGACGAACACCGCGTACATCACCAGGGCGGGCAGGACGTACAACCAGCCGGTCCCGGCCGCGCGGGCCCACCGGAGTCGGTGGGCCCGCGCGGGGGTCGGACGGGCGGGACGATCCGCTGACGACACCTGATCGTCCCGCCCGGTTGGTGCGCTGCCGAGGGCAGACGTCATCGGGACAGTTCCTTCGCGTACTCGGCCTGGACGGCCTTCACGTACCCCTCGGGAGTCTGCTGTCCGGCGATCAGCTTCTGCATCTCCGGGGTGATCGCGGCGGCGAAGATGCCACCGGTGGCGTTCGCGGTGAAGTCCACCGCGCCGTTCTCCGCGCCGAGCTGCTGCGACGCCTTCAGGGTCTCGGCCAGGACGGTGTTCGGAGCGGCGGCCGGCACCGGCAGGTCACTCGGGCCGCCGGGGCTGGAGCCTCCGACGGTCACCGCGATCTCGCGCGCCTTGTCGTTGGTGTGGACCCAGTTCAGGAAGAAGGCGGCGGCGTCGGGGTTCTTGGCCTTGGCGGAGACGCCGAAGGTGTTCGGGGCGGACATCGCGACGTGCTTGCCGCCGGGGGCCTCCGTCGGGAACAGGAAGAAGCCCACGTTGCCGGGCATCCCCTTGTCCAGGTTGGCCGACTCCCAGTCGCCGTTGAACATGAACAGGCCGTTGCCCTTCTGGAACTCCCCCACCATCCCCGCGTAGTCGATGGCGTTGGCGTCCTTGGGGAAGTAGCCGGCCTGCGCCCACTTCTGGATGGTCTGGGTGGCCTTCAGCGCGGCCGGAGTGTCGAACGTGGCCCCCGGCTTCTGGAAGATCCAGTCGGCGACCTGGGTCGGGTCGCCGAACTGGTTCTGCAACGCCTGGTGCGGGAAGTTGATGCCCGCCGTGTTCTTGTTGAACTGCATGATCGGCTGGACCCCGGCGGTCTTCGCCTTCGCCAACAGCTGCTCGAAGTCGGCGACGGTGGCCGGCGGCTGGGTCATGCCGACCTGGGCGGCCAGCTTCTTGTTGTAGAAGACGCCGGTGACGCTGTAGCCGAGCCCCATGCCGTACAGGGATCCGGTGCCCCGGGTGTTCTCACCGACGCGCAACTGCATGAGCTGCGAGGCGGGGAACTTGTCCCACCCGTACGCGGTGAAGTACGGGTCCAGGTTCTTGAGCAGGTCGTCCTTCACCAGGTCGACCATTGTGGGGAGCCGGATGATGTCGGGCGAGTTGTCCGACGCCATCACCCGTGGCGCGTTCTCCACGATCACCGTGAACTGGTCCTCGCGGATGTTGAACGTGACGTTTGAGTGCTGCTTGGAGAACTCGTCGGCCAGTGCCTTGGCCAGGGGGAAGCCGGTCTCCGCGTACATCTCCAGGGTGATCGGCGCGGTCCCGAGGTCGGTCTTCACGGCTGCGTCGGACTTCGGGGCCGACGACCGGTCCTCCCCGGGCGCGCTGCACGCCGTCGCGGCCATCCCGACCGACAGCAGCGACGCGAGGAGCACGGTTCTCCGTCGCGCGAGATTCGTCAGTAATTCTGCCATTTCATGACTCCTCGACTATTCATCCGCCACGCGGCCTCACGACCGCGCGACAGCTCCACCGGAACCACCGCGCCGGACTGACGGCGACGACGTGCGCGTCGCGACCCGTGGATCGAGCACGACACCGCACCTGTCACCACGAGGCCCTGGCATGGCCATCGAAGGCGCCTCTGGATGCACCAGAAGTGGTCGCTAAACTGATTTAGCAGAGCATGCGCGTGGCACGGGAAGCTGTCAAGGACAACCTGGCAACAGGGCGGAAACGTCGGGTTCACACACTCCGGGCGTGACCGACGCGAGATCTCGGGCGGCGACGCATCATGATGGGCAGGAGCAGCGCCTAAGGCACCGCGCCTGATTCGGAGGACTGATGGGCAGCAACAGAGCAACACTCGCCGACGTCGCGCGGAGAGCCGGGCTGTCCAAGACCGCCGCGTCGATGGTGCTCAACGGTCGGGAGGGCACCCGACTCTCGGCCGAGGCGCACCAGCGCGTGTTCGCCGCCGCCGAGGAACTCGGCTACCGGCCCAACCTCGCCGCGCGCAGCCTGCGTACCCGCAAGACCGCCACCATCGCGTTCGTCTCCGACATCGTCGCCACCACCCGGTTCGCCGGCGACCTCATCCGGGGTGCCCTCGACGCGGCCCGCGAGCGCGACCACGTGCTGCTCATCACCGAGACGCAGGGCGACGCCACGTTCGAGCAGTACGCCATCGAGGCGATGCTGGACCGGCAGGTCGACGGGGTGATCTACGCGGCGATGGCCACCCGACGGCTGACGGTGCCGCCGGCCATCCTCGGCGGTCCGGTGGTGCTGCTCAACGCCACCAGCTCCGACGGCCTGCCCAGCGTGCTCCCGGACGACGACCGGGCCGGCCGCACCGCCGCCAACACACTGCTCGAACTCGGCCACCACGACGCCATCGCGCTCATCGGCCGCAACCGGCTCAAGGAGGAGGACCCGGAGGTCTCGCTCGCCGCGCGGGCGCGTCTGCACGGCATCCGGCAGGCGCTGGCCGACGCCGACGTCTCCCTCCTGGCCGAGTGCTTCTGCACCGAGTGGTTGCCCGAGCACGGGTACGCCGCCATGCGCGGTCTGCTGAACCGGTCCACGCGGCCCAGCGCGGTCATCTGCATGAACGACCGCCTCGCCTTCGGCGCCTACCAGGCGCTCGGCGAGGCGGGGTTGACGGTCCCGGAGGACATCTCGGTGATCTCGTTCGACGACGATCCGATCGCCGCCTGGCTGCGTCCCGGCCTGGCCACCACGGCACTGCCGCACGAGCAGATGGGGCGGCGAGCGGTCGAGCTGCTGCTGGACGGCGGCGACACCGAGCCCTCGCTCGTGCCGATGCCTCTGCGCCGCCGGAAGTCCCTCGCCCCTCCGGCGGAATGACCACGAGCGGGCCTCGGGATCACTGGGCCGACCCCGCCCGGGCCGACGCTAAAACGGTTTAGTGCTAGGTTTCCCGCCATGCTTCGTCTACCCGACCACTGGGTGTGGGACAGCTGGTACGCGCGGGACGACAACGGCCTCTGGCACGCGTTCTTCCTCCGCGCCTCCCGCGCCCTGCACGACCCGCACCGCCGGCACCGCCGCGCCACGATCGGCCACGCCGTCTCGTCGGACCTGCACTCGTGGCACCTGGTCGCCGACGCCGTGGTCCCCGCCGACACTCCCGCCTGGGACGACCTGGCGACCTGGACCGGCTGCACGGTCCGCGGCCCGGACGGGCGCTGGTACCTGTTCTACACCGGGGTCGGCCGCGCCGAGGACGGTCTCGTGCAACGCATCGGTCTCGCCGTCTCCACCGACCTGATCACCTGGCACCGGCACGGCACCGAGCCCGTCGTGCAGGCCGACCCGACCTGGTACGAGCTGCTCGACAAGGACCTGTGGTACGAGCAGGCCTGGCGTGACCCGTGGGTGTTCCCCGACCCGGACGGCGAGGGCTGGCACATGCTCATCACCGCGCGCGCCAACACGGGACCGACGAACACCCGTGGCGTCGTCGGCCACGCCACCTCCACCGACCTCCTCACCTGGACCGTGCAGCCGCCGCTGTCGACACCGGCCGGCTTCGGTCACCTGGAGGTGCCCCAGGTAGCTGTCGTCGACGGGCAGCCCCTGCTGTTGTTCTCCACCGATGCCACCAGCAGCGCCCGACGCGACGACCAACGGATCTGGGTGGCGACCGGCGAGACCGTCCGCGGCCCGTGGGACATCGCGTCCGCCCGCCCGTTCACGCACCCGCACCTGTACGCGCCGCGACTGGTCCCCGGCCCCGCCGGCGACTGGTCACTCATCGGTTTCCTCGACCACGTCGACGAGACGTTCGTCGGGGAACTCACCGACCCCATCCCGGTACGTCTCGACGCGTCGGCCGGGCTGGTGCTGGACCCGGCGCGCACGCTGGCCGCGACCTGACGGCGAGGCACCCGGACACGACGCCCCGCCGAGCCGCCCACCGCGTCGAGGTCGGCCGACCCGACGACCGGTGAACGCACGAGGTCCGGGCTGCGGCAGTCGCCGCAGCCCGGACCGTGGACAGCGTCCGGTCAGCTCAGCTACGGAGCTGCCACTGCTGGTTGCTCCCGCCGTTGCAGGACCAGAGGATCAACTTCGTGCCGTTCGCCGTTCCGGCGGCGTTGGCGTCCAGGCAGAGGCCCGACTGCACGCCCGTGATCGTGCCGTTCGCGTTGACGTTCCACTGCTGGTTCGACTGACCGTTGCAGTCCCAGATCACCACCTGGGTGCCGTTACTGGTGCCCTGCCCGGAGGCGTCCAGGCACTTGGTGCCGTACACCATGAGTTGCCGGCTCGCGGTGTGCGTCCACCGCTGGTTGGCGGCTCCGCTGATGCAGTCCCAGAGCTGGGCCTGGGTGCCGTTGGTCGTGCTGGAGTTGCCGATCTCGGCGCAGCGGCCCGACTGGACTCCCACGATCTGCACGTTCTGCGGGTTGGTGCTGCCGCCGCTCTGCACACCGGCGGCGTTGATCACCGTCTGCGCGCCGGACGGCCAGTTGCCTCCGGAGACCGTGACGTTGCCGTTGACCACGTTGCCGCGATCACCGTTGGTCACGTTCGTGCTGTTGTTCGTCGCCCAGTTGTTGGTGACGGTGAAGTTGCCCATGTTCTCGGCGTACCAGTAGTTGGCGGTGGCCCAGGTGCCGGTGTTGGAGAAGACGTTGTTGCGGGCGGTGTAGTAGCGGGAGCCCTCGTCGAAGTAGAGCCCGAACCAGCCGTTGGTGCGCAGGCAGTAGTTCTCGTTGATGGTGCCGCCCGGGTTCGCCGAGAGCGTGTAGATGCACCCACCGTCGGTCATCTGCTGCATCACGTCGTGCACGTAGTTGCCGATGACCTGGTTGTTGGCCGCCGTGGTCGCCGTCGTGTAGCGCGGCTGGTAGTTGTAGAGGCCCCGGTTCGCGTAGTGCTGGCTGCCACCGGCGTCGTTGGCACCCCAGCCGTAGCCGACCGACAGGCCGGTGTACGGCATGTTGTAGACCTCGTTGTGCGAGACCAGCGCCGTGTTCACGTAGGTGGTCAGGATCGAGACCACACCCCGGTATTCCAGGCCGAGGTCGTGCACCCGGTTGTTGCTGATGGTGATGTTGCGGTTGACCATCCGCTGGTCGCTGGGGTGGTGGGCGTCGGCGCGTACGCCACCGACCACGATGCCCCCGGCGGAGTTGCGGGCGATCTCGGAGCGGGTCACCGTGATGTTGCTGGCCCCCAGGCCGACGCCGCTGGCGTGGGCGTTGGCGTCGTTGCCGATGCCGATGGCCGTCTGCCCGAGGTTGACGAACTGGGAGTCGCTGAAGGTGATGGTGTTCGCGGCCGAGACCTGCACGGCGGCGGGCATCTGGTTCCAGTTCGGCCGGGTGGCCTCGAACTGCGGGCAGCCGGCCTGGCAGGAGGTCAACGCGTCGGACGGTCGGGACCACGTGCCGGTGATGTGCGCGCCGGTCTGCTGGTCCGCGAAGCCGTTGCTGCTGCTCGGGCCAAGCCAGCTGGTGCCGGTGAAGGTGATCCCGCTGAACGAGATGTGGTGGGCCGGCGCGTCGTAGGTGCCGCCGACGTTGACGAGCGACTGGAGCTGCGGCAGCTCCACGCTGACGGAGCTCATGTTCTGCCCCGAGAGCGGGATGTAGTTGAGCTGTCCGTTGCTCGGGTTGAGGTACCACTCCCCCGGCGAGTCCAGGAACTCGTACGCGTTGGTCAGGTAGAACGGGCCCGCGCGGTGCGGGCTGGAGAGGGTGTCGAACCCGAAGGTGTTGTTGTTCCACGCGGGCTGCTGCATGGTCAGGAAGTTCCCGCTGATGCTCTGCACCGGCGAGTACCGGTCGGTGAACGAGCCGACGCTCTCCACCTCGACCCGGTTCTGGTTGCCGAGATTGTTCAGGTAGTTGAGCGCGCTGTTGCTGAACCGCATGCCGCTCGTGGTGAAGGTGAAGTCGGCGCGGTTCACCGCGGTCCGCGCCCGCGTGGCGACCGCACCGTTGACGTAGAGCTGACGGGCGTCGAGTCCGGCGCCGACGTTGGCCCGCCAGATGTTCCTCCCGGCGTCGACCTGCGACCAGCCGGTGACCGCCCGGGCACCGGTGATCGTCGGCCGGGCGGAGGCGGCGGCCCGCCAGATCACCTGGTAGCCGTTGTTGCCCGAGTCGGCTGCGGTCAGTCGCATCGGCGACGTGAGCCGGTAGGTGCCGTTGGCCAACTCCACAACGATGTCACCGGACATGGAGGTGTTCTGTGAGCGCACCGCGGCCTGGGCGGCGGTCAGCGAACACGGCTGGCTGGCCGAGCAAGTGGTGCCGGTGCCGGTCGGGGACGCGTAGAGGGTGGTGGTGGCCGCGGCGGCCGGAGACGCCGAGACGGTCACGGCGACCACTGCGGTCACCGCCGTCGCGGCGGCGCCGGCCAGCAGCCGGCGCAGCGGAGGGGAAGAGGACACGGGACGGTACTCCTGACATGCGGAGGGCAGGGGGACGGGACGCCTCGGCGGGCGGGCGGAGGCGTGGGTGGCGGGGGCGGGCGGCGGCTACCCGAGGATCTCCCGGAGATAGCGCAGGCCGTCGGTGGCGAGGCGATCCTGCGAGGGGGCCAGCGGACGCCAGATCGCCGCGGCGGTGGCGATGGTCTCGTTCTCCGCCGTGAACGACTCGATGCAGATGGCGCCCTGGTAGCCGGTGTCCCGCAGGACTGTGAAGAACCGGGGCCAGTCGAAGTGGTCGGCACCGGGAGCGCCCCGGTTGGAGCCGCTGACCTGGACGTGCTTGATGTGCCGGCCGGCGACGGCGAGGGCCGCGTAGGGGTCGGCCTCCTCGATGTTCATGTGGTACGTGTCGATCATGATGCCGACACTCGACGGAAGACCGTCGATCAGCTCGATGGTCTGCTCGATCGTGTTGACGACGCTCGTCTCGTAGCGGTTCAACGCCTCGACACCGATGCTCACCCCGCACTCGCCCGCCTGCTCCGCGACCGGCGCCAGGGCGCGCCGGAAGTCCGCGTAGCAGGCGGCGCGAGCCGTCGGCGACATCCGCCAGGTCCGACCGACCGAGGCGTACACGGGGCCGCCGACGCATCCCGCGCCGACGACCGCCGCGTTCGCCACGCACTCCTTGAGGTACGCCACCGTCGACTCGACGACCGCTGGCGGGGCGTCCACCAGGTCCCGCCCCGGCGGGGTGACCGCGCAGACGCCGGCGGCGACGAGGCCGTGCTCGGCCAGCAGATCCCGGGTACGGACCGGATCCCAGTCACCGGGTTGCTCGATCGGCAACTCGACCGCGTCGAAGCCGAACGACGCGATCCGTGGGATCAGCTCGGCCAGGGCCTTGTCGTCGACCGGGGAGGCCCACACCCACGGGTTGACGCCGATGGCGTACATCGGAACCTACTTCCAGCGCTGCGGGTAGCCGGGCAGGTCGGTGCAGCCGCACATCGCGTAGTGCAGGGGCGGCATGTTCGCGTCGAGGTACTGGTCCAGGTTGTCCTGGGTGACGGTCGGCTGCGGCAGCTTCCACGGGTTGGAGACCTGCTCGCCGTCGAGGATCCGCAGGGCGGCGATGATCGGCGTACGCCACTGGTAGGTCGGGTAGGTCGGTGCGATCGCGGTGAGCTGCTTGTCCTTCCAGATCTTCAGGAAGTCGAGCTGGTCCTCGCCGTTCATCGGCGGGACCGGCTTGCCCGCGTCCTGGAAGGCCTCGACCGCCGCGACGGCCGTTGCCCCGGCGTCCATCCAGACACCGTCGATCGTGCCGTACCGCTGGATGTAGTCGTCGACGATCTTCTTGGTCTTCGCCGGGTCGCCGTCGGTGAACTCGACACCCACGACGTCGACCTTCGCCTTGTCGAACGCCACCTTCGCCGCCGACCAACGGGTCTCCAGAACGTCCACGCCGGGCAGGATCCGCAGGGCGAGGACCTTGCCGCCGGGCTTCATCTTCTGGCTGACGAACTCCGCGCCGACGTGGCCGAACCCGTACCCGCCGATGGGGTTGATGAACGTCACCGGGCACTTCGTGTTGACGCCACGGTCGAAGACGACCACCGGCAGGCCCGCCTTGCAGGCCGCCTCGACAGCCGGGGTGAGCGTCGCGGTGGTGTTCGGCGAGACGATGAGCGCGTCGCAGCCCTTGCCGAGCAGGTCGTTGATGTCCGCGATCTGCTTCTGGTCCTTGCCCTCGGCGTCGACGTGCACGAACTCCTTGATGCGGCTCTTCTGCGCCTCGACCTCGGCCTGCATGGTCTTGAACCCGACCTGCCGCCACGGGTTGTTCAGGGCCGCGTTGGAGAAACAGATCTTGTGCGGCCCGTTCTTCTTGAACGTGGCGGTGTCCACCATCTTCGGGTTGAGCGCCTGCTCCCACGGCTTGTCGGCCGGCCCGGTGGCGGTGGCGGTCAGCAGTGCCAGCTCGGCGTCGTAGTCGGCCTGCACGAAGAACTTCGACTGCTCACCGGTGCCCGATCCCGCGGCCGGAGCACTCCCCGAAGGGCTCGCGGCCGGTTCGTCGGTGGCGCACGCGGTGAGGGACAGCAGGGTGACAGCGGCCAGCGCCGCTAGGGAACGTCGCACTATGGCTCCTCTTTATCTCGACGAAGAACGCGTTGCGGAGACCGCCACGGCGAGCAGGATGATCCCGCCCTGGACGGCCGACCTGAGGGCGCCGGAGACGCCGTAGAAATTCATCAGGGCGAACAGCAGTTCGAGGGTCAGCGCGCCGAGCATCGCGCCGACGACAGCGCCGCGACCTCCGCCCAACGCGACCCCACCGAGGACGACGGCGGTGATGGCGCCGAACTCCAGGCCGGACCCGGCCTGGAACGACACCCCGCTGTAGCCGCCGAGCAGGATCGCCGCCACCGCCGCCGCGAGGCCGCTGAGGATGAAGGCGAGGGTTCGGGTACGCCAGACGCGTACGCCGCTCAACTCGGCGGTGCGCGGGTTGTCGCCGACGGCGACCAGTGTG
Source organism: Micromonospora sp. WMMD967 (assembly GCF_029626165.1). Taxonomy (NCBI): domain Bacteria; kingdom Bacillati; phylum Actinomycetota; class Actinomycetes; order Micromonosporales; family Micromonosporaceae; genus Micromonospora; species Micromonospora sp. WMMD967. The sequence goes on along the minus strand of NZ_JARUBK010000001.1, from coordinate 3,063,442 downwards.
CGCCCGAAGTCAGACCGCATCAGCAGCACGGCCACCACTGCCAGGACCAACAGCACCAGCAGCGCGTACGGCACGCGGCCGAGCAGTGGCACGTCCTCGAAGGCCCGCCGGCCGAAGCGACGGAACTCCTCGGAGAGCGCACCCTTCGGGGCGCCGTCGGACCACAGGTAGACCGCCCCGAAGAGGATCAGGAACATGCCGAGGGTGGTGATGAACGACGGCACCCGCAGCCGTGTCGTGACGAGGCCGTTGACCAGGCCGACGAACGCCCCGAAGGCGAGCAGGAGCAGGACCACCGGCCAGGTACGGCCGGGGTCGCCGTCGATCAGTCGGGCGGCGACCACCACCTGCGCGGTGACCAGCGAGCCGACGGACAGGTCGAACTCGCCGGAGACGATCACGAAGTACTGGCCGGCGGCGAGCAGGATGATCGGCGCCGAGCGGCCGAGGAAGGACATCAACGAGGGGGGTGCCAGGAAGTCGGGCTGTCGAATGCCGACGAGCACCAACAGCACCCCGAGGATCACGAGGATCGGCAGGACACCACCGGGACGCACCCGGGGGAGCCGCAGCGGCAGCGAACGGGTCTGGACGGTCTGCATGGCTAGGACGCCTTTCGCAGGGCCCTGCGGGCATAGACGGCGACCGCGGCGATGATGATGACGCCCCGGATCACCTGCTTGAAGAAGGCGTCGACCTCGAGCTGGTTGAAGATGGAGTCGATACTGGCGAGCAGCAGCACCCCACCGAGGGTGCCGATGACGCCGCCGCGACCACCGGCGAGGGCGGTCCCGCCGATCACCACGGCGGCGATCGACTCCAGGTCGTAGAGGCCCTCGGTGCCGACCCGGGGCGCACCCGAGCCGAGCCGACTGGCGAGGTAGATGCCGGCCAGCCCCGCGCACATCGAGCAGAGCATGTGGGCGGTGACGAGAATGCGGTCGTTGCGGACACCGGAGAGCCGGGCCACCTCCGGGTCGCCACCCACGGCGACCAGGTGGTGCCCGAACCGGGTCCGCGAGAGCGCGAACCAGGCTGCGGCGGTCACGGCGAGCAGCAGCAGGAACGACACCGGCACCGGACCGACGCGCTGGTAGCCCAGGGACTGCACGAGCGAGGGCGAGGTGGTGCCGGCCGGGCCGTCGTACCCGTTGTCGAGGTATCCCTTGAGTAGCAGCCCGACGCCGAGCGTCGCGATGAACGCGTTGACCCGGAACTTGGTGACGAGCAGCCCGTTGAGCAGCCCGATGCCCGCGCTCACGGCGAGCGCCAGGCCGATCGCCGGCACCAGCGCGCCGTCGCTGCCGTTCATCGTCTCGGCGGCGACGAGTGTGCTGAGGCTGATGACGTACGCCACCGACAGGTCGAGCGAGCCGCCCAGGATGACCAGGGTCTGACCGACGGCGACGAGCCCGAGCCCGGCCGCGACGTGCAGCAGACTCACCGTCGTGGACTGGTTGAAGAGCTGACCGCCGTCGACGAGGACGACCAGCCAGCCGATCGCCAGGGTGAGGAACAGGGCCACGAAGACGCCCGGCACGGGGCGGCGGGCCGGAAGGAGCGACAGGGCGCTCATGCGGCGGCCTCCCGTACGGTGCCGACCGCCAGGGCGACGACGTCCTCCTCGGTCGCGCCGGCGGGCAGCTCGCCCGCGACGCGCCCGTCGCGCATGACGACGATGCGGTCGCTCATTCCCAGCAGCTCCGGCAGGTCGGACGAGATCATCAGCACGGCCGCGCCGTCGCGGGCGAGGCTGCGGACGAGGTCGTGGATGGCGGACTTCGCGCCCACGTCGATCCCCCGGGTCGGTTCGTCGAAGAGCAGGATCCGCGGGTTGAGCGCGAGCCAGCGGGCCAGTACGACCTTCTGCTGGTTTCCGCCGGACAGGAAGCGGATCTCCTGGTCGTCGCCGGCGGAGCGGACCTCCACGGCGGCGAGCAGTTCGCGCAGGCGTTGCGTGCGGGCCGCACGACCGGACCGGGCCGCGAAGACAGCGCGGCTGGCGAGCAGCGCGTTGTCGAGCACCGACTGCCGGGGCACGATCCCCTCGCCCTTGCGGTCCTCGGTGACGTACGCGATGCCGGCCCGCATCGCGGTGCGGGGCGAGCGCAGCCGGACCGGTCGGTCGTCGACGGTGACGTCACCGGTCGTAAACGGGGTCACCCCGAAGATCGCACGGGCCAGCGCCGAACGCCCGGAGCCCTGGAGGCCGCCGATGCCCAGCACCTCACCGGCGCGCAACTGGAGGTTGACGTCGTGCAGCTTGCGGTTGCCGGCGTCCCGGAGGTTGAGCCGCACCGGGCCGCGGTCCTCGGGGGCGGCCCGGTCCGGGTAGTAGCTGGACAGCTCCCGGCCGACCATGTGGCGCACCAGCTCGTCGGCGTTGGTGGCCGTGGTGTCCACTGTGGTGACCCGGCGGCCGTCCTTGAGGACGGTGATCCGGCTGGACAGGTCGAAGACCTCGGCGAGCCGGTGCGAGACGTAGAGCAGGCCGATGCCTCGTTCCTGGAGTCGGCGCACCAACCCGTAGAGCAGCTCCACCTCGTGGTCGGCCAGCGAGGCGGTCGGCTCGTCCATGATGAGCAGGCGGGCGTCCAGGGCGAGCGCCTTGGCGATCTCGACGACCTGTTGCTGTGCGACGCCGAGCTGGCCCACCCGGGCGTCCGCCGGCAGCGCGGTCTCACCGATCGAGGTGAGGAGCTGTGTGGTGCGGTCGAGCATCGCCCGACGGTCGACCAGCCCGCGGCGGACCGGCTCGTGCCCCAGGTAGACGTTCTCCGCGACGGTGCGCTCCGGGAGAAGGTTGAACTCCTGGTGGATGATGCCGACGCCGGCCCGCTGCGCGTCGCGCGGACCACGGAACGTGCGCTGCTCGCCGGCGAACTCGACGGTGCCCTCGTCCGGAGCGTAACCGCCCGAGACGATCTTCATGAGGGTCGACTTACCGGCGCCGTTCTCGCCGACCACGGCGTGCACCTCGCCCGGCGCGACGTCCAGGTCGACATCGCCGAGAACCCGTACGCCAAGGAAGGACTTGCCGATGCCCCGGAGGTTGAGTAACGGCACCGGCCGTGGGTCTGACATTCCGAAAGCCCTCACAGACAGTAGTCATCAACAAGATTCGATCAAACGCTACGGCGACTTCGAAGCGACAGCCATCGAACTTTCGTAGGTACCGATGGATGCTTACGTTCTTCTATCGCGAACATTCCCTTGACATCGACGAAACATCACACGTATGAAGATAGATGTTTGGATGCTGGTCCGCAATCCTCGACCGGGGCCGATTGCCAGGTCCGGCAACCAGACCGGCAGCGATGCCGCAGCGGGGAGGTCGATGACGGCCGTCGTCAACCGGGCAGAACGTCGGACGTCACTTCATTAATTGACAGTCATGGATCTCTAGCTCATCCTGACCTCGTGGACCACGGGACGAGAACCACGGCGACCGTCACGCTGGGTGATGTCCCGCGGGTCTGACTGCCGTTGCGGCGAACGGCATGAGGACAGACCAGACCGCTCACGCCCACCCGCGCGTGCAGGCACAACCTGACGCAGCGTGGTGCTCGTGGTCACACCCCCACCACCCGCCCAACCTAGGAGACGGCATGCGTCGCAACACATTGCTCATCTCAGTGATCGCCGGCTTGTTGCTGGCGCTCGGACTCGCCCCACCCGCGTCGGCCGCTCCGGCCTTCCGGGCCCTGGTGTTCAGCAAGACCACCGGCTACCGCCACGACTCGATCCCCGCCGGGATCAGCATGATCCAGCAGCAGGCCGCCGCGAACAACTTCGAAGTGGTGGCGACCGAGGACTCCAGCGTCTTCACCGCCAGTAACCTGGCGACCTTCGACGTGATCGTCATGCTCCAGACCTCCGGCATGGTCTGGACCTCGGCGGCGCAGCGCCAGGCGGTGGAGGGCTACCTCGCCAGCGGCAAGGGCATCGTCGCCATCCACAACGCCACCGACATGGGCATCGAGAGCGAATACCCGTGGTGGGACCAGACCATCAACGCCGGCGCCCACATGCCCGAGCACTCCCCCGGCGTGCTCCAGGGCACCGCCATCGTCGCCGACAAGAAGCACCCGTCGACGGCCAGCCTGCCGGATCGGTGGACCCGCAGCGAGGAGTGGTACAACTTCGACGCCAACCCGCGCGGCAACGTGCACGTACTGGTGACCGCCGACGAGCGCACGTACAACCCGGGATCCCGGGCGATGGGCCCTGATCATCCGATCTCCTGGTGCCGCAACACCAACGGCGGCCGGGTGTGGGCCACCGCGATGGGCCACGCGATCGGCTCCTACAGCGAGGCGAACTTCCAGAATCACGTGCTCGGTGGCATCAAGTGGGCGGCCGGCAACGCCGCCGGTGACTGCGGCGGCACCGTCTGGGGCAACTTCGAGAAGCGCACCCTCGACGACAACACCGTCGACCCGATGGCGCTGGGTGTGGCACCGGACGGCCGGGTCTTCTACGTCCAGCGCGGCGGCCAGGTGAAGATCTTCAAGCCCTCCACCAACAGCACCGTCACCGCCGGCACGCTCAGCGTCTACACCGGCGGCGAGGACGGCCTGACCGGCATGGCGCTGGACCCCAACTTCGCCACCAACGGCTACATCTACCTGTACCACTCGCCGGCCAGCAGCAGCACCGACGTCAACCGGGTCTCCCGCTACACGGTCAGCGGTGACACGCTGAACACGTCCAGCGGCGTGACGATCATCGACATCCCCGCGTACCGGGACCGGACGTTCCCGGAGCCCGGCCACACCGGCGGCTACATCAAGTTCGGTCCGGACGGCAACCTCTTCATCGGCACCGGCGACGACACGCCGCCGAACCTCGACCCGAACTGGCAGGGCTACGCCCCGTTGGACTGGCGGTCGGGCAAGTCCAACCTGGACGCCGCGCGCAGCGCGGGTAACACCAACGACCTTCGGGGCAAGCTGCTGCGCATCCGGCCCTCGGCCAACGGTGGCTACACCATCCCGTCGGGCAACCTCTACCCCCAGGGCACCGCGCAGACCAAGCCCGAGGTCTACGCGATGGGCTTCCGCAACCCGTTCCGCTTCTCCATCGACCCGGCCAACGGCTGGGTCTACCTGGCCGACTACGGCCCGGACCGCAACCCGCCCACCACCAACCGTGGCCCGGAGGGCCTGGTCGAGCTCAACGTGATCAAGCAGGCCGGCAACTACGGATGGCCGTTCTGCCACGGCGACAACCAGCCGTACGCGCCGTTCAACCCGGACACCGGCGTCGTCGGCTCCAAGTTCAACTGCTCCTCGCCGGTCAACAACTCGCCGAACAACACCGGTCTGACCAGCCTGAAGCCCGTCGTCGCGCCGAACATCTGGTACGGCTACGGCACCTCGCCGACCTTCCCGGAGCTGGGCTCCGGCGGCTCCGCGCCGATGGGTGGGCCGATCTACCGGTACGACGCGTCGAACCCCTCCGCGACGAAGTTCCCGCCCTACTACGACGGCGTGCACTTCTTCTACGAGTGGGCGCGCAACTACGTCAAGGAGGTGCACTTCGACTCCTCCTCGGCGGTCACCCGCACCAACCCGTTCCTGCCCAACGTGCGGTTCAACAAGCCGATGGACATGGAGTTCGGCAAGGACGGCTCGCTCTACCTGCTGGAGTGGGGCACCAACTTCGGCGGCGGCAACAGCGACTCCGGGCTCTACCGGATCGACTACAACCAGGGCGGCCGGTCACCGATCGTCAAGGCCACCGGCACGCCCACCAGCGGCAGCGCACCGCTGACCGTCCAGTTCAGCAGCGCCGGCACGTCCAACCCGGACGGCGGCACGCTGAGCTACCTGTGGACCTTCGGCGACGGCACCACCTCGACGGCGGCCAACCCGTCGAAGGTGTACACCTCCAACGGCAACTACACCGCCCAGTTGAAGGTCACCAACAGCGCCGGCAAGACCGGCTTCGCCAACGTCCCGATCACCGTCGGCAACAGCGCCCCGGTGCTCACCATCACCACACCGGGCAACGGCGGCATGCTGACCTTCGGTGACAAGGTGCCGTACCAGATCACCGTTACCGATCCGGACGGCGGCACCGTCGACTGCTCGAAGGTGTTCCTCAACCCGGCGCTGGGTCACGACGACCACGCCCACGAGACCACCGAGTACCCGGGCTGCTCGGGCACCATCTCCACCGACCTGCTCGGCGGACACCCCGATGGCGCCAACCTGTTCTACGTGCTGAACGCCCGGTACACCGACAACGGTGGCCCCAGCGGTGGTGCGCCGCTCACCGGCACCGCACAGGCGATCCTGCAGCCGAAGCACAAGCAGTCCGAGTACTTCAGCAGCCAGTCCGGCATCCGGGTGGTCGACCAGGCGGCCGCGGAGAGCACCAAGCGCATCGGTGACATCTCCTCGAATGACTGGATCGCGTTCACCCCGATGAACCTGTCGGGGATCTCGACGGTCAGCTACCGGCTGTCGTCGCCCTCCGGTGGCGGTTCGATCGAGCTGCGGGCCGACTCGCCGACCGGCACCCTGTTGGCCACCACCACGGTGCCCAGCACGGGTGGCTGGGACAACTACCAGTCCACGACACCGGTGAGCGTCGCCGCCCTCGGCGGGACGCACACGCTCTACATGGTGTTCAAGAACGCCAACAACTCGTTCGATGTTGACTCGCACACCTTCGGCGGCAACGGCGTCGGGACACCCGGCACCGGAACCGGCACCGGCCTGGCCGGTAAGACCTACACGGTCACCGCACAGCACAGCAACAAGCTGTTGGACGTCAGCGGTGTCTCCACCGCCGACGGCGCCCAGATCACCCAGTGGGCGTCCACCGGTGGCAACAACCAGAGGTGGCAGGCGGTCGACGCCGGTAACGGCGCGCTCTACCTCAAGGCCGTGCACAGCGGCAAGTGCGTCGAGGTGATCGGTAGCTCGACCGCGGCGGGTGCCTTCCTCCAGCAGGCCACCTGCAACAACGGCAACCAGCAGAAGTTCACCGCCACCGCGACGGGAACCTCCGGCGTGTACACGGTGAAGAGTGCGCTGAGCGGGCTCTGCATGGACGTCAACGGCGCTTCCACGGCCGACGGCGCCCGGGTGTTGCAGTGGAACTGCACCAACGCGACGAACCAGCAGTGGCGGTTCACCGCCCTCTGACCTGCGGCTGTCGCGGTAAGAGATGACGTCCCGGTCGGGACCGGTATCCGATGATCGGAGCCGGTCCCGGCCGGGACGCCTTTTCCCAGCCGCGCTACGCGGCCTCGTCCGGGCCGGGCTGCGCGGCAAGCAGACCCGCCTGCGCCAACGCGCCCCAGAGCTCCTCGGGTACGACGGTCCCGAACCGCCGCATCGTCTCGGTCACCTGCCCGCCGTCGCGCACACCGACGACAGTCGACACCACTGCCGGATGCCTGCGGACGAAGGCGAGCGCCGCCTGCGGCAGGGTCACCCCGTACGTCTCGCAGACCGCCGCGATCCGTCTCGCCCGCTCGATCAGCTCCGCCGGCGCCTGCTGGTAGTTGTAGACGGCATCGGTTGGCGGCCGCTCCCGCGACAGCAGCCCCGAGTTGTAGACGCCCGCGATGACCACGCCCACGCCCCGGTCGCCGGCGGCCGGCAACAGGTCGTCCGCCGCCCCCTGCTCCAGCAGGGTGTACCGCCCGGCGCACATCAACACGTCCACGTCGGTCTCCCGCACGAACCGCGCCAGCATCGCCGACTGGTTCATGCCGGCGCCGATCGCGCCCACGACGCCCTGGTCACGCAGCTCGACCAGGGCGGGTACGGCCTCGCGTGCGGCCTGCTCCCAGTGGTCGTCCGGGTCGTGGAGGTAGACGACGTCCACCCGGTCCAGCCCGGTCCGCTCCAGGCTGGCCTCGATCGAGCGGAGGACGCCGTCGCGGCTGAAGTCCCAGACCCGCCGGTGGCTGGCCGGGACGTCGAACCCGTCGGAGTCCCGCAGGTGCGCGTCCTGCGGGGACGGCACCAGGAGTCGTCCGACCTTCGTCGACACGACGTACTCGTCACGTGGTCGGTCACGCAGGGCAGCGCCGAGTCGACGCTCGGACAGCCCCAGCCCGTAGTGCGGCGCGGTGTCGTAGTACCGGACGCCCGCCTCCCACGCGGTGTCGACCGCCGACGCGAACTCCTCGTCCGTCGTCGTCCGGTACAGGTTGCCGCCCTGGGCCGCGCCGAAGCCCAGGTCGGTGAGGCGTACCTGCGGGCGGAGCGGCAGTGCCCGTGCCCTCATGACGCCTCCAGCCCGTAGACGCGGCGTGCCGTGTCGGCCCAGATCGGTGCCTGGTCGGCCTCGTCGTGGCCGCCCAGCAACTCCGCCAGCGCCTCGACCCACCGCGCGTACGAGCTGGCGAGCAGGCAGACCGGCCAGTCCGAGCCGTACATCAGTCGGTCCGGCCCGAACGTGTCGAGTGCGGCCTCGACGGCCGGTCGGAGGTCTCCCGGCGTCCAGGGCGACCGATCGACCTCGGTCACCAGACCGGAGATCTTCGCCGTGGTGTTGGGCGCGTCCGCCAGCGCCCGCAGGCCGCGGGTCCACTCCGTCATCTCCGGACGGCCCAGCGCGGGCTTGCCCAGGTGGTCGAGGACGAAGTTCACCTCCGGCAGGTCGTGCGCCAGGCGCGCGGCCATGTCCAGCTGGTGCTGGCGGACCAGCAGGTCGTACACCAGGCCCGCCGCACCCACCGCCTCGATCCCCCGCCGGACGTCCGGACGGTCCAGGTACGCCGGGTCGGTCTCGCTCTGCACGAGGTGACGGATGCCGACGAGGCGGTCTCCGCCCGGTGCGGCCCGCAGGCGGTCGATGCGGGCGACGACGTCGGCGGCGGTGAGGTCCACCCAGCCGACGACACCGCGGACGAGGGTGTCCCCGGCCGCGATGCCGAGCAGGTCCACCGTCTCCGCCTCGGAGGCGATGGACTGCACCACCACTGTCGCGGTGACCCCGGCCGCCTGGGCCAGCGGCGCGAGGTCGGCGGGCTCGAAGTCGGCGTCGATGGCCGCCATCGTCACCGGGTCGATCCATGTCTGGGGGTGCCGTGCGCGGACCCAGAGGTGATGGTGCGCGTCGACGATCCCGGCTCGTCGAGGCCCCTGCCCGCCGGTCATCGGCCCAGCCAACCGCCGTCGACGGGCAGCACGATCCCGTTGACGTAGTCGGACGCCGCCGACGCCAGGAACACTGTGGCGCCTCCGAGATCGTCGGCGCGACCCCAGCGGGCGGCGGGGATCCGACCGAGGATCGCCTGGTTACGGTCGGGATCGTCGCGCAGCGCCTGGGTGTTGTCGGTGGCGATGTAGCCGGGTGCGATGGCGTTGACGTTCACCCCGTGGGCGGCCCACTCGTTGGCCAACGCCTTGGTGAGGCCGGCGACGCCCGACTTCGACGCGGCGTACCCGGGGACGGTGATGCCGCCCTGGAAGCTCAGCAGCGACGCGGTGAAGATGATCTTCCCTCGGCCGCGCTCGACCATCGTCCGGCCGATCTCCCGACTCAGGACGAACTGGCTGCTGAGGTTCACCTCGATCACCTGGTCCCACATCTCGTCCGGGTGCTCCGCGGCCGGAGTACGGGCGATCGTGCCACCGTTGTTCACCAGGATGTCGACCGGTCCCAGAGCCGTGAGGTCACGGGCCAGGCCGTGCACTGCCGCCCGGTCGCCGAGGTCGACCCGCAGCGCGGTGAACCGTCGACCGGCGGCCTGCACGCGGGCCTCGACCTCGCTGCCGCTCGCTTCGAGCTGGGCGGAGACGCCGACGATGTCGGCACCGGCCAGGGCCAGGGCCTCGGCCATGGCGAGACCGATGCCACGCCGGGCCCCGGTGACCACCGCGGTCTTACCGGACAGGTCGAACAGCGCGGTCACCTGCTACCTCCCTGTACGTCGAGCAGCACCTTCATCACGCCGCCACCTTCGAGCGCCGTGAAGGCGGCGGCGGCCGCGTCGATCGGCTCGACCCGGGAGATGAGCTGTCGTGCCGGGATCGCGCCCGAGGCGACCAGCCGGATCGCCTCCTCCATGTCGTCGCGCTGGTAGAGCCGGGCGCCGAGGAGCTCCAGTTCGCGCCAGAAGAACCGGTGCAGGTTCACCTCGCGGGGCCTGGGGTGGATCGCCACCATCACCAACCGGCCCCGGGTGGTGAGCACGTCGACAGCCGTGGTGACACCGGCGGCAGCGCCGGACACCTCGAAGGCGATGTCGGCGCCCGCTCCGTCGGTGCGGTCGCCGACGAGGGCCACGACGTCGGTCGACCCCGGGTCGACGGCCTCGATTCCGACTGCGCCGGCCACCTCACGCCGGTACGGGTCCGGCTCGACCAGCAGCACCCGCGCGCCCCGGCTCTGCGCGACGGTCGCGATCAGCACGCCTACCGGCCCACCGCCGACCACGACCACCTGGTCGTCGGCGGAGACCTTCCCCCGCCGGACGTCGTGCACGGCGACCGCGACCGGCTCCACGAGCGCGGCGTGGTCGAGCGGTAGTTCCTCGGGCAGTGGCAGGACCAGTTCCGCCGGCACGTTCCAGGAGGACTGCATGGCGCCGGGTGAGTCGATACCGAGGAAGTTCATGGCGTGACAGATGTGCGAGGTGCCGCGCCGGCAGGCCGCGCACCGTCCACACGGGCGGGTCGGCATCACGGTGACGGGCTGGCCGACGGTCACGCCGTCGACGTCCGCGCCGACCGCCGCGACACGTCCGGACATCTCGTGCCCGATGATCGCGGAGTCACCGACCCGGGCGTCCATGTCGCCGTGGTAGATGTGCAGGTCGGTGCCACAGATTCCGGTGTAGGCCACGTCGATCCGCACCTCTCCGGGACCGGGTGGCGCCGGTTCGCGGTCTTCGATTCCGAGGTCACGAGCCCCCCGGTAGACGACTGCCTTCATCGATCCTCCGTCTCGACGGTCGGTACGTCGGTCGTGCCGACCGAGCATGGCCGTGGGTGCACCGCCGCGGCGGTGCACCCACGCTCCTCCTTCGGTGGTGCTCAGCTCACTACCGCCCGGTGGGCGCCACCTCGTTGTGCGAGTTCAGCGACACGACGGGCACCGGATGGCCGGCGACGATACCGTCCACGCCGGCCAGCAACCAGCGGCCGGCCAGCTCCGGCCGTACGTTGGGGGTGTCGGCCGTCTGCGCCTGCGGGCGGCGGTTGGCGACCCGGATCAGCTCCTCGTCGACGCGGACGCCCAGCCCGGGTGAGTCGCCGAGGATGAACGCGCCGTCCTCGACGTGCAGGTCGATGGAGACACCGACCGGTCGGTGAAGGTCCTGCAGTTCGCTGGTCAGGTGGTTCGGCACCGAGGTCGCGGCGTGCAACAGCCCGACCGGGCTGTTACCGATCGGGCTGACCGGCAGGTCGTGCGCGTGGGCCAGGGCGGACACCCGCAGGAAGTGGGTGACTCCCCAGACGGCGGCCATCTGGACGACGTCGACAGCGCCGGCGGCGATCAGCGGGCGATACTGTTCGAGCCCGGTCAGGTTCTCCCCGGTGGCCACCGACGCGCGCACTCCCCGACTGACGGCGGCGTGACCCTCGGCGTCCCACCGCCGGACGGGCTCCTCGATCCAGATCAGGTCGAGGGAGCGTTCGATCTCGCAGACGTGCCGCACGGCCTGCTTTCGGGTCCAGGCCTCGTTGACGTCGAGCATCAGACCCGCTCGTCGGCCGTGCCCGGCCTCGGTGAGGACGTCTCTGACCAGGCCGAGCCGGTGCTGGTCCCGCTCGATGTCGAGGCCACCCTTGAGCTTGGCGGCGCGCAGGCCGTGGCTGGCGTAGACCTCGTACGCCGCGACGAGTTCGTCGTCGGTCAACCCGATGTCCAGGCCGGAGGCGTAGGCGTTGACCCGCCGGTCCCGTCCGCCCAGCAGCCGCCACAGTGGCTCACCGGCGGCCTGCGCCTTGATGTCCCACAACGCGGTGTCGAGAGCGCCGATGGTGCCGAACACCGGCCCCGCGTGGCCGGCCTTGAACGTGTGCCGCAACATGCGGTCGTACAGGGTCGTCACCGCACGGGGGTCTTCGCCCTCGATCGCAGCGAAGATCCGCTCGATCTCGACGTGCGGCCCGAGGCCCACGCCCGTGATGCCCTCGTCGGTGTCGACGAGGACGATCGAGATCGGGACCACCCCGTCGGCGAACACGCCATTGGCGTCGCCGACGGGGCGCCCCCATTCCTGGACCGTGGTGAGCGTCCGAAATCCCGTGATCCGCATGTCAACCCTTCGTGGAACCGGCGGCGACGCCGTCGGCAATTTGGCGCTGGAGGAACAGGTAGACCAACAGGACGGGTATCGCGGCGATCAGCACCCCGGACGCGAACGTCGGGATGTTGTCGGAGTACTGCCCTCGCAACGAGGTCACCCCGATCATGAGCGTCCGGTTCTCGGCCGAGGGCATCATCACCAGCGCCATGAGGACGTCGTTCCAGCAGAACAGCGTGTTGAGGATGCCCACCGACAGCAGCGCGGGGGTGCCCAGGGGCAGCATGATCCGGCGATACACGCCGTAGACGGTGTTGCCGTCGATCCGGGCGGCGTCGACGATCTCCGGTGGGATGCCCTTGTAGTAGCTCGTCATCAGGAAGACGGTGAACGGCAGGAACTGGGCCACGTAGACGAGGATCAGACCCGGATACGTGTCGATCAGCGCGGTGTCGGCCATGATCCGCGCGAGCGGCACCATGATCACCTGGAACGGGATGAAGAGCCCGGCGAGGCAGCCCAGGAACAACGCCGACGAGCCACGGAACCGCAACTGGCTCAGCGCGAAGCCGGCCATCGACCCGATCAGGAGCAGCAGCAGCACCGACGACGCCACCACGACCAGCGAGTTGACGAAGTAGCGGCCCATGCCGACGCTGGTCCACGCCGTGCTGATGTTCTCCCATTGCAGGGTGCTGGTCAGGGAGAACCGGTCCAGGATGTAGTCCCGGCGGGTCTTCAACGCGACGTTGGCGGTGAAGAGCAGGGGGTAGATCGTCGCCACCGCGAGCAGTGACATCGGGATGGCGACCATCCACCGTCCCAGTCGGACGCGGGACATCAGTCCACCTTTCCCGATCGTTCGAGCAGCTTGATCTGCAACATGCCCACCACGAGCATGATCGCGAAGAGGATCGTGGACGCGGCGGACGCGAGCGCCGGCCGGTTCATCTGACCCTGCTGGATCCAGATGTAGTACTCCGGCAGGTACGTCGAGCCTTCCGGACCGCCGCTGGTCATGACGAACAGCAACCCGAACATGGAGGTCAGCATCCCGATCATCGTGGTCACGAAGACGAACTGGATGGTCCGCGAGAGGCTCGGGACGATCACGTGCCAGACGACCTGGCGCAGTGACGCGCCGTCCACCCGGGCGGCGTCCAACAGCGCGGCGTCGAGCGTGGCGAAGCCGGCTAGGAACACCACCAGGGCCATCCCGAAGGTGGCCCAGATGTGTACGCCCGCCACCACGAACATCGCGATGTCCGGGTCACCGAGCCAGTCCACCGGGCCGACACCGACCGCGCCGAGGACCGCGTTGACGGGGCCGTCGAAGGCGAGCAGCAGGTTGAAGATCGCTCCGACGATGACCGGTGAGAGCACGGCGGGGAAGAAGTAGACGCTGCGGTAGAGACGGTGGCCCGGCACCCGCAGGTAGATGAACGTGGCGAGGAGACCGGGGATCGCCACCGCCACCGGAAGGAGCAACACCAGCAGACCGACGTTGCCCAACGCGGTGCGGAACAGCGGATCGGAGAACAACTCCTGGTAGTTGCCGAAACCGACCGCTTCCCCGTTCTGGTCACCGTCGCCGGTGAAGGAGAAGTTGACTCCGAGGATCAGCGGGTAGAGCCGCAGCGCCACGATGATCAGGACGGCCGGCGCGACCAGGATGTAGGGGGCGAAGCGCTCGGCCCCCAGGCCGCCCCGGGTGCGACGGGGACGGGTGCCACCGCTGCGGGCGGAGGAGGTGACCGCCGGGCCGCCGGCCCGCCCGGCCGAAGCCAGGCGGACCGACGGTTGCGTGTTTCCGATCGACACGAGGTCAGCCCGCCTGGTCGGAAGCGGCCAACTGCTTCACCACCTCGTCGACGGTGATCGAACCGCTGAGCAGCTGCTGGGAGAGGCGCCCCATGAGGTCGATCGTCTTCGAGGAGAGCGCGACGTGCAGAGCCGGCTTACCGGTCTTCAGCTCACTCACGATCGTGGAGGCGGCCGGGCCGGCCTGCGACACGTCGATCGTGATGTCGGCGGCGATCGCGCCGGCGTCGGCGTAGAACGCCTTCAACGCCTCGGCCGAGGTCAGGGAGCGCACCAGGTCGGCGGCCACCTTCGGGTCCTTCGTCCACTTGGCGACCGCGTAGCCGATGCCACCGTCATACGGCAGGCTCGGCGTGGTGCCGGCGGTGACGATCGGGGGCTTCATCACGCCGAGCTTCTCCGGGGTGAGGAACTCGTTGAAGGACTTCCAGTGCCCGACGTCCGACATGAGGCCCATGACGTGGGCGGCCTTGCCGGACTGGAAGGCCGCGAAGGAGTCGTTGAACATCGCCGTCGAGTTGGCCCCGTCGGTGTTCATCTTCTTGTCCCCGGTCTCCTTCCAGAGCTCGAAGACCCGCTTCACGTTGGGCGAGTTCCAGTCGCGCTTGCCGGTGATCCAGGCGTCGTACTCAGCGGCGGTGAGGGTCACCGACCCCATGCTGGAGAGCCAGAACTGAATGCCGACGCCCTCCTTGTTGCCGAGGGCGAAGCACTTGGAGCCGGCCTTGGAGACGGCGGCGCAGTCCGCGACGAACTTGTCCCAGGTGGTGGCCGGGCTGGCCGGGTCGAGGCCGGCCTTCCGGTAGATGTCCTTGTTGTAATAGATCGGGTAGCCCTGCAGCGTCACCGGACCGCCGTAGACCTTGCCGTCCTTGGTGAACGCGTCCCAGCCGGCCAGTCGCTGCTTGTCCTCGGCCACGTAGTCGGTGATCGGCACCAGCGCGTCCACCCGGTCGCGGATCTGGCCGCCACCGTTGAACATCATGACGTCCGGACCCTTGCCGGACTGGATCGCCGCACCGAGCAACGTGTAGTACTGATCGAAGGGCTGCGCGACGAACTCGACCTCGACGTCCGCGTGCTTCTTCTTGAAGTCGGCCTTCGCCTTGTCCAGATACGATTTGGCGAACGGCTCGCCGGACTTCCAGTCCCACACCACCAACTTGCCCTCGGAACTCTTGGACGAGCTCGAGTCGCTAGCACTTCCACAGCCGGTCAGGGCCAGTCCAACAACGAAGACGGCCGACCATATTGCGCGCTGTCTCATGAGTTGTCACCTCTGAAAGTGGGGTGGCCGACGGCGCTACCGTCTGCCATCGTTGATCGGAAAGTAACTCGTATGACGTGTGACGTCAATACTCGGCCGTAGACTGGCGAGGACGTCGTGCCACGGCGGGTCATTCGGAGGGGACATGACGCCAGCTCAGGAGACAGCCCTGACCAATCCGGCGGCCCCGGCATGGGTCCGTCGACCGACGAACCTCGCCCGGGCGGTCACCGCCGAGCTCGTACAGCGCATCGTTCGTGGCGTACACCCGTCGGGAACATCCCTGCCTCCGGAGCCGATCCTCTGCGAGACCTTCTCGGTGAGCCGGACCGTCGTCCGCGAGGCCGTCAAGATCCTTCAGGAGAAGGGGCTGGTGCAGGTCCGCCAGGGCGCCGGCACCATGGTCACCCCACCGTCACAGTGGGACATGCTCGACGAACTCGTCCTCGCGGCCACCATCGCCGAGGACGACACCCTCGCGATCCTCGACGACCTGGTCGTGACCCGACGGGTGCTCGAATCCGACATGGCGAACGTCGCCGCCCGGCTCGCCGACGCCGAAACCATCGACCGCCTGCGCGAGATGGTGGACGGAATGGACGACCTGGTCGACGACCACGTGACGTACCACGAACACGACCGGGCCTTCCACGACACGATCATGCAGGCGTCCGGCAACCGCATCGCTCGCGGCGTCGTACGCGCTCTGGAGAGCCAGGTCATCAACACCGCCAGCTACATGGGTCGCACCGAGCGCTCGCTGTGCGTGGCGTCGAACCAGGGTCACCGGCGGATCTACGAGCGCATCGCCGCACACGACTCCGAGGGCGCCGCCGAGGCGATGTTCACCCACATCACCGAGGCGTGGCTGGTCCGCCGCAGCGGTTCGGGCAAGCCGGTTCGACTGCAACGCTGAGCGGCAGCGCACGCCCCCGGGCACAGGAGCGGACGCTGCCGCCGACGTCAGCGCCGGCCTCGCCGGCGACCGGGGTCAGGAGAACTGCGAGAAGAACCTCCAGATCTCACCCTTGGTCCAGGTCGTGATGCCGCTCTCGGCGTAGGTGCCGTCCACCGGGCCTGGCATGTGACCGTTGTCGTACGCCGCCCACTGCACCGGGTACCCGGACCGGCAGCCCGAGTAGGTGGTGGTGATGTGGGTGCGGCTGCCCGCCCCCGGCTCGGGCGGGTTCTGGGCGGTGCACCCGTTGTTGCGCACGAACGTGTCGCGCAGCGATCGCCCCTGTCCGATGCTCAGGACGTTGTCCGAGATGCCGTGCAGCCCGAAGTAGGCGATGGGCTGCGTTCCACCACTGCACCCACTGATCTGCCCGCCGGAGATGACCGCGACGGCCCGGAACACTGTGGCGCGGGCGCAGGCGATGGCGTAGCTCATGCCGCCGCCCCAACTGAAGCCGAGGGCGAACCGCTGCCGCGGGTTGACACAGAGGCTGCTCTCGATCCGGCTGATCATGTCGTCGACGAAGACGATGTCCTCACCGCCGGAGTTGCCCCACCCGTTGCCGAAGCCCTGGGGCGCGACCAGGATCGCGCTGTTGTTCGACTGCTCCTGCTGACCGTAGTAGGACCACGGCGTTCCGCTGGTGCCACCGGAAGAGACGTCCTGCATGGTGCCGCCCCGCCAGTGGAACGCGAAGATCAGCCGGTACGGGTTGCTGTTGTTGTAGTTGGCCGGCACCCGCAGGGTGAACGTCCGGCTCTTGCCGTTGCTCTGGATCGTGTGCGTACCACTGGACAGGGTCGGCGCCTTGCCGCAGCCGCTGCCACCGGTCGGTGGCGGGGTGGTGCCGCCGTCGGTGCGGACGAGCTGCCACTGCTGGTTGGCACCGCCGTGGTCGGCGTACTGCACGATTTTGCCGCCGTCGGCCGTGGAGGCACCCTGCACCTCCACCGCCTTGCTGCTGTGCCGACTGATCAGTCGGACGTGGCCGCCGTCCGAGTCCGCCAGGCGGAACTGCTGGTTGGTCCCGTTGAGGTCGGACCACTGCACGATCGCACCGCCGTCGGCGGTCGAGAAACCACTGACGTCGAGGACCTTGCCGGAGTGCCGGGACTTCACCCGGTAGAAGCCGCCTCCCGAGTCGACGAACTGCCACTGCTGGTTGGCACCGTTGTTGCGAGTCCACTGGCTGATCCGCGCGCCGTCGTTGGTGGCCGAGGCGTACAGGTCCAGGGCCTTGCCGCTGTTGCGGTTGACCAGGACGTACCAGGCGTTGGTGTCGACCGTGGCCGCCGCCGCGGGGGCCTGGTTGACAGCGACCAGCGCGCTGGCCGCCATGACCGCTGCCGCTGCCGCGGCCAACCCTGACCGCCAGCGATGCCGTGGTGGGGAGGCGGGACGGGCCTCACCGATGACCTTCATGGTCCACTCCTTCGATCGGGGCGACCCACGAGCAGAAAGCACGCGCGTGCCCTGGGGTGTGTGCCGGCGACTGGTGGTGGCGTCAGCACGTCTGAGGGGTTTACGAACGAGATGCGGCCGCCGCCGAGCGACCGTGGCCCAGGCCACGGACCGAACGTGGAGCAGGCCCGCGCCGGGTGTGCGGTGCCGAGCCGGCTCCGGGCAGCCAGTGGTCCGCGGGTGAAAATTAGCGTTAACGACGTCATACGTCAAACGACTGACATCGATTTCGCGAGGTTCTCCACGGCCGGCAGCATGGGTGCTGGCAGCGGCCCTGCGAGCTTCGCGCCGCGACGGAGCAGTGACTTGACGTAGCTCTTGTTATCGCTCACAGTCGATGGACGATGGGGTGGCGTCGATCGGGCGAGCGGCACCTCCCCAGCGGGCACAAGCAGCGGCCCGCCCCGGGTGGGGGCGGGCCGCCGTCCTGTCACCTGACTCGTCCGGTCGCTATCCGATCCGGACCAACTGCCACTGCTGGTTGGTGCCACCCCAGTCGGCGTACTGGACGATGTTGCCGCCGTCCGCCGTGGACGCACCCTGCACCTCGATGGCCTTACCGCTGTTGCGGTTGAGCAGACGCAGGTACCCGTCCGACGAGTTGGCGATCCGGAACTGCTGGTTGGTGCCGTTGCCGTCGCTCCACTGCACGATCGCCGCGCCGTCGGCGGTGGAGAAGTTGTAGACGTCCAGCACCTTGCCGGAGTGCCGGGACTTCAGCCGGTAGTAACCGCCCCCCGAGTCCACGAACTGCCACTGCTGGTTGACGCCGTTGTTCCGCGACCACTGGCTGATCCGCGCGCCGTCGTTGGTCGCCGAGGCGTACAGGTCCAGGGCCTTGCCGCTGTTCCGGTTGAGCAACACGTACCAGGCGCTGGTGTCCACGCCGGAGCCCGGCGGGGGCGTGGTCGGCGGGGTGGAGCCGCCGTTGAGGGCGTCCAGCACGGCGGTGTACGCGGCCTTCTTGTTGCCGTTGCAGTCGAACAGCAGCGCGTTGTCCGAGCCACGCCACGAGTCGCAGTCACGCACGCCCCACGTGGTGATGCCGGTGCACCGCGAGACAGCCAGGCAGGCACGGGTGACGGCACCGTAGATGTTGGCCTGGTTGCCGCCGGTCATCACGTCCAGCTCGGTGATCTGCACGTCCACGCCGAGATCGGCGAACCGCTGCAGGTTGGCCTGGTAGTCCGACGCCAACGACGTGCCCAGGTGCGACTGGAAGCCCACACAGTCGATCGGCACACCACGGGACTTGAAGTCCCGCACCATGTTGTAGATCCCCGTCGACTTCGCGTTGATCCCGTCGGTGTTGTAGTCGTTGTAACACAACTTCGCACCCGGATCCGCCGCCCGCGCGGCCCGGAACGCCGCCTCGATCCAGTCGTTGCCGGTCCGCTGCAGGTTCGAGTCACGCCGCCCACCCGAACCACCGTCGGCGAACGCCTCGTTCACCACATCCCAGGCGTAGATCTTGCCCCGGTAATGCGTCGCGACCTGGGTCACGTGGTTGATCGCCGCGTTGCGCAACGCACTGCCGGACATGCCCTGCGCCCAACCCGGCTGCTGCGCGTGCCACAACAACGTGTGACCCCGCACGCTCATGCCATTGGCCTGCGCATGACTGACCAGACGATCACCACTGGAGTGATTGAACACCCCCTGCTGCGGCTCGTTGGAAGCCCACTTCATCTCGTTCTCGGCCACGACACTGTTGAACTCACGATTCAAAATCGTCGTGTAGGCGCTGGTCGACAGCTTGTTGACGGCGACCGCCGCGCCGAAGTAGCGGCCCTTCTCGGCGGCGGCCGCCTTCAGGGTCGTGCCGGCGCCGGATGCGGGAGTCAGCGCCACTGTCATGCCGGCGGTGAGGGCGACGGCGAGGGTCGCCGCCGCCAGCAACGTTCTGCGTGATTTCATGTCGTTCCTTTTCAGTG
The DNA here is from genome assembly GCF_029626165.1 of Micromonospora sp. WMMD967. NCBI lineage: Bacteria > Bacillati > Actinomycetota > Actinomycetes > Micromonosporales > Micromonosporaceae > Micromonospora > Micromonospora sp. WMMD967. The sequence goes on along the minus strand of NZ_JARUBK010000001.1, from coordinate 3,043,778 downwards.
GATGCATCGGTGGTGGTGATGTGCCACATCGATCAGGACGGCCGCCCGGTGCGGCGCACGCGGTCGGGGAAGGCGTTCGCCGGCACTGCCGGGAGCCCTGAGGTGACGTCCGCCCGCCCGGAGGGGACGCCGGGGTTCGAGGTACGACCCGCAGGGCTCGCCCGGTGAACCCAACGAAACGATAAACCTCAATATCGAGGGTGAGCGATAACATGTCGTTCGTCAAGACGAAACGAGCCGTTCACGCCGACGCGCCGGAACGCCTCGCCTCGCTCACCACCGGCCGCCTGCGGGGATCTCCGTCACCCGCCGCGAAACCACCGGACGAACCGGCCCGCCGAGACACTCCTGAGGGTGGTTCTGTTATCGCTCACAGCGATTGGGCGGCTGTACGCCCACCGGGCCGCCGTCAGCCGGCGGCGCCGCCGTGCCCATGCTCGGCGAGGCTCGCCTCGAGGCGTACCCCGGCAAGCATGTCGGCGGTGGTGTGCGCCCGGATGCCCGGCTGCGTGCCGTCGGCGAACCGGGCGACGACCGCCCGGACGTGTCGCTCGGCGGGCGCGGCGAGGCCGTCGTAGACGGCCACGAACAACTCCTGCGCCGGCCGCCGGAGCCACCCCTCGGGAAGGAGTTCCAGTGGCAACTGCGGATCGAGCACGGGGAACCGCCGGAAGGTGTCCATGACCTCGGTACGGGCCCGCACCGCGGCGGCACCGTCGACCTCCCCGGACACCACAGCGGGCAGCAGCGGCGTCCAGCGCCGGAGGAACGCGTCGTAGCTCCGGCTGATCGCCTCGATGTCCCAGGCTTCGATCGGGGGACGGTGGATGGCCGACCCGAGGGGGGCCTGCCGCCCGCGAAAGACCGTCACGGCACCGAGGGTGAGCTGGTCGAGACGGGCACGAGCCGGGGCGTTCAGGTCGCGCGGCGAGATCCACAACCCGTCGTACAACGGCGCGTAACCGAGCCACCGCAGCTGAGCCCGTAGGGCCCGCCGCTGCCCGCTCAACTCCTGTGGAAGCGAGAAGGCGACGACCGTCCAGCACCCGTCCCAGGGCACCGTCGAGGTGGTGGAGGTGAGGATCCAGTGGGCCCCGGCGGACAGGCTTGCGGCCGCGCCGCGGCTGAGCCGGTACGAGCTGCGGCGTCCCAGTCGACTGCCCTCCAGCACCCCGCGGCGGGCCAGCCGGCTGATCGCGGTGCGCGCACCGGCCGTCGTCACGCCGGTCTCCCCGAGCAGCGCCACGATGGCGGCGGACGGGAGTGGGACACGGGTCCGCAGTGTGTAGTCCGCCAGCAGGGTCACGGCGACCCCCTGGGGCGAGTTGCCCGCCTGCCGCCGGGGCAGCCGGAGCTCGCGATCTCCGTCGTCCGGATAGATCTCGTCGATGTCGAACGGGCTTGCCACAGGCGCTCCGTGCTCTTCAGGGACGGTGTGACGACTGTAGACGGAGCGCCGCCCTACCGGCTTCCGGGATCGACAGACGATAGAAAGACTTCGATTGACACTTGTCGGCCCGAGGGGAACACTAATTGCCATGCAATGCCGCCCGGAGCCGGGCAGGGACAGGGCAGACCACAGGTAGCGGGCAGGCGTGATCAGGCGGGCACCGGGCGCACCCGCCACCGAATCGCGCCACCAATCCCAGCCGCACCGGCAATCGAAGGAGTCGTCCGTTGACAATCAAGAGAAAACTGCTGCTCGCGCTCGCCGTGCCACTGGTGACGGCCGGCCTGGTGGTCCCCTCGTTCCGACCCGCGTACGCGGCGTCGCTGACCGAGGTGACCAGCTTCGGGGACAACCCGGGGCGGATGCGTATGCACGTCTACGTGCCGGACAACCGCCCGGCCAAGCCGGCGACGGTCGTGGCCATGCACGGCTGCGGCGGATCCGGCCCCGGGTTCTACTCCGGGAGCGAGTTCGCCAGCCTCGCCGACCGCTACGGCTACATCGTGATCTACCCGTCCGCCACCCAGCAGGCCGGCTTCGGCAACTGCTTCGACACCTGGTCGGACGCCGCCAAGCGGCGAGGCGGGGGCAGTGACCCGGTCTCGATCATCTCCATGATCCGGTACGTGCAGCAGCAGTACGCGGCCGACCCGGACCGGGTCTACGCCACCGGCAGCTCGTCCGGCGGCATGATGACCAACCACATGCTGGCGCTCTACCCCGACGTGTTCAAGGCCGGCGCCGCGTTCATGGGCGTGCCGTTCAACTGCTTCGCCAACGCGGCGGACTACCCGCCCGGCAGCAGCCAGTGCACCGGCGGGAACATGAACCGCACGCCGCAACAGTGGGGCGACGCGGTGCGCCAGGCGTACCCCGGCTACGCCGGACCCCGTCCACGCGTGCAGCTCTGGCACGGCACCAACGACACCCTCGTGCCGTACTCGCTGTTGCAGGAGACGATCGAGCAGTGGACGAACGTGTTCGGCCTGAGCCAAACACCCACCTCCACCGACACACCCCAGGCCAACTGGAACCGGCGTCGGTACGCCGACACCAGCGGCACCGTCCAGGTCGAGGCGTACAGCATCCAGGGCGCCGGGCACAGCCTGCCGTCCGGCGGTATGGCCGCCGCCGCCCTGCAGTTCTTCGGCCTGACCAACCCCACGACGCCGCCGCCGACCACGCCGCCGCCGACGACGCCGCCCCCGACCACGCCGCCGCCGACCACGCCGCCCCCGACCAACGGCGCGTGCCGGGTGACCGTCGCCGTCAACGCCTGGAACAACGGCCTGACCGAGAACATCACCATCACCAACACGGGCACCAGCGCCGTCAACGGCTGGTCCCTGGTCTTCACCCTGCCCAGCGGGCAGACCATCACCTCAGGTTGGAACGCCACCTACTCGCCCAACTCCGGGCAGGTGACGGCCCGCAACGTCGCCTACAACGGCGGTATCCCCGTCAACGGCTCGGTGACCATCGGTTTCCAGGCCACCCACAGCGGTAACAACGCCCGACCGTCCTCGTTCACCCTCAACGGCGCGCCCTGCACGGTCGCCTGAGACCGGGTCTGCGCCGACGAAACCGTGCGCCGGTCACCACCTCCGTGGTGACCGGCGCACGACTCGTTCCGGCGTCGCCGGGTCAGCGGTAACCGGCGCCCACCACGCTGGCCTGCACCGCGTTCTCGGTCGCGTCGGACGGGTAGCCGGCAACCATGGCCCCCTCGTAGAAGGTGCCGGCGCTCAGGTTCGCGCCACCGTCGGGCTTGCAGCAGTCACCACCACTGCCCAGGATGATCGCGCCCTGCTTCTTCATCGGGCTGTATCCCGGCGGGAGCGAGCCGTCGTACAGCGTGTAGAGGCTGCCGGACTGCGCGTCGCTGCCCTTGATCGCGAAGCGGGTGGTGCCGTTGTTCTTCAGCGTCGCGGTGACGAACTTGCTCGTGAACGCACGCTGGTTCGGGTTCCAGGTCTGGCTGCCGCCCGGGAACAGGCCCCACTCCAGGTCCGCCTGCACCCAAGGGCCGGAGCCCGAGCAGCCGCCGAACCAGCACTGCTTGCTGAAGTTGATGGCGTCCATCGCGCCGGCGGCGTCCGCCTTCCTGGTCGTCTCGCTGTTGCCGTAGTCGAAGCAGCAGCCGCTGTTGACGTGGGTGCCGCTGGTGACCATGTACATGCCCTCGGGCGCGGCTCCGGTCGGCACGCCGGTGAGGTGCCCGTCGCGCCAGTAGCTGTTGCCCGGGTTGATGTAGAGCGAGTACGCCTTCGCCCCGCCCACCGTCAGCGACTCCGACGTGGCGATCGCCGGCTTGCTCTGCGGCGAGCCCGGCACGACGCTGGAGCCTTGGTACCAGAGGTCGTTACCGCGCCCGGACTGGTCGAAGACGACGGTGATCACGCAGGTAGTGCCGGAGCAGAAGGAGTCCTGGGTGGCGGCGACGGCGGTGCCGCCGGCGCCGGACACCGCGATGTTGCGGGTCGTGTTGTCCGACGAGCGACGCACCTGGTAGAGGTTGCCGGTGTACGCCGCGTAGAGGGCCCGCGTCGTGCTGTGCGCCGCGATGCACGGCGTGCCGCCGGAGGCGTAGATGTCGCACGGGCGCGCGCCGCTCGGTGGCGGGGTGGTCGGCGGCGGGGTCGTCGGCGGGGTGCTCGGCGAGGTCCACTGCTGGTTCGCGCCGCCGTTGCAGCCCCAGAGGATGAGCTTGGTCCCGTTCGCCGTGCCGGCAGCATTGGCGTCGAGGCAGAGCCCGGACTGCACGCCGGTGATGGTGCCGTTGCTGTTGACGTTCCACTGCTGGTTGTTCTGGCCGTTGCAGTCCCAGATGATCACCTGCGTGCCGTTGGTGGTGCCCCGACCGTTGGCGTCCAGGCACTTGTTGCCGTACACCGTGAGCTGTCTGCTCGACGTCCAGGTCCAGGTCTGGCCGGCGCTGCCGTTGCAGTCCCAGAGTTGGGTCTGGGTGCCGTTGGTGGTGCTGGAGTTCGGCACCTCCAGGCAGCGGCCGGACTGGGTGCCGACGATCGTGGTGCTCTGCCCGGGCTCGATCGCCGCGGACACGGCTGCGGCGGCTTCGGCGGCGAAGGGTGAGGTGGTTGGCGTGGTGCCGTAGCCGACGAGGACGCCGACCAGGGCGGCGGCCAGAAAGGTCAGACGTCGCACGCGGCGGCGTCTCGGGATGGGATCGAGGGCCGTTCCTGGCCCACCGGGGGACGGGGTTCGCACGAGGTACTCCTCGGAGTCGCGGAGGTGGGGGACGTCGACGCGCCACGGGCGAGGGTGGTGTCGGCGAATCGATTCGCAACGAATGGTAGGATCTTTGTTTCATTCATGTCAATGAATGCGGTCGGTAGGAGATACGCTGACCACCCGACGAGCGGCCAGCGCATCACCTCCCCCGAGACAGCTACCGCCCCAGGAGCCGCCACGTCTGGTTCAACGGGCTGCCCTGATTGACCGCTCGGCAGGTCCACTGGTGGACCAGCGCGCCGGCCGCCGTGGAGACAGCGTTGACATCCACGCACTTGCCACTGTGCCGGGCGACGAGTTGGTAGTCGTGCGAGTCGTTACCCGAGTAGGTCACCTTGCGCAGCGCGAACTGCTGGTTGGAGCTGTTCAGGCAGGTCCACTGGTGCACGGCCGCGCCGTCGGCGGTCGACACGCCGCTGACGTCGAGGCACTTCCCGCTCTGCTGGTTGACCACCGTGTACGTGTTGGCCACCCCGGCGACCGGCCGGAAGTTCCAGAGCTGCTGGTCACCGCCGTCGCAGTAGTTCTGCTGCTGGACGTTGCCGTCGGCAGTGCTCAGGCCGGCGTTGTTCAGGCACTGCTGGGAGTGCTGCGCCACGGCCACCGACTGGAAGCCAGCCTCCGAGGGAGGCAGCACCGTGAGCGTGTAGGTGTCGGTCTGGTTGGAGTACGGCAGAGTCACCGTGGCGTTGTTGTTGGACACGTTCACCACGCTGTTCGAGACCGTGACCGGCCCCTGCACGGCGCCGCCGTTGTTGTGCGGGATGCGCTGGGTGAGCACCCGGACCTGGTTGTTCTGCACGATGCCGCTGGTCGTGTCCAGGCGTTGCAGGTTGACGGTCAGGTTCCCGGTGGTCCGACCACCACCGACCAGGACCTTCGCCGAGCCGGCATCCTTCGTGGCGTACGCGTCGAACGACTGGCTCGGGGTCACCCCGACGATCTGCCCGGTCTGGGAGGCGTAGAAGCGGTAGTTCCACCACTCTCCCTTGGGCTGGTGCTGACCGGCCGAGTTGCGGATCAACAGGTTGCCGAGGTCGTTGTGCAGGCTGCCCCCGCTGGCCCAGTTCGCCCGCAGGCCGTCCGCCCGGGCCCGTTCCAGACGAGCGATGTACCAGGCGCCGTCGGCCGGGTTCTGCTCGTCGGGGGCACCGTACTCGTTGATCTGGTACGGACGCGGGTGGGCGATGCCGCGCGGGTCGAGGGTGGCGTTGGCCGCCGCGACGTTGGCGACCGGGTCACCGGGAAGTGAGTGCCAGCTGATGATGTCCGGCACCGTGTTGGTCGAGCGGACGAAGTCCAGGTACTGGTTCCAGAAGGTGTGGTTGGTCGACGGTACGCAGGCACAGCTCGGCCCGACGATGAGCTGACTGGGGAACTCCGCCCGGATGCGCTGGTAGGTGCGGCGCCACAGTTCGAGGTACTGGGAGATCGGGCGGTTCCAGAAGATGGTGATGTTGGGTTCGTTCCAGATGTCCCACTGCACCGACAGCCCGGACGCCCGGACGTCGCCGATCAGGCGGGTGAGGAAGTTGTCGTAGTCGGTCCAGTTGCCGTTGTCGCCGGGGAAGCGGGAGATCCCGGCGCCGTCGGCACCCCACAGGTCGTGCGGCAGGATGATGAACTGCCCGCCGAGGGCGTTGGTGCGACGCGCCTGGGCGAGTGTGGAGTTCCAGCGGCGGTCGTAGGTGCCGCCGACCCAGCCGCTCCCCGGAAGCTGCGCACCGCCGGCACGCATGTACTGGAACTTGACGTCCCGGTAGAAGTGGTCGGCCGGACCGCTGGCGTTCTCGGTCATGCCGTAGATCCAGCCGGAGGCGCGGTAGGTCGGGGTACCGCTGGTCGAGGAGAAGTTGACACTGATCGACTCGTCGGCGGCCTGGGCGGGGGACGGGGCGACGGCGACGGCGGTCGTGGCGGCGAGCAGGCCGACCACGAGTCGGGCGACGATCGCACCGGCTCGTCCGGACCTGCCGCGGGACGGGGTTTTCACGGGCGGCTCCTTGGTGGGGCGTGGGGGACGCTCTCCGGAGGGCAGCACTTGCGAATCGATTCGCACGGATCGTAGGACCGAGCACTGAACCATGTCAATGAATTGACAGTCGGGTGAAGACCATGTTTCCACGCTCGGCCGCCAGTCTCTTGACCACCGGTTCCGGACCGTCTTATCTTCGTGCGAACCGATTCGTCGAATCGATTCGCCTCCTGGTCGGGCTCCGCCCGGCCCGCGACTGTCACACCACCCCACCCTGACGATCGACTTGAAGTGAGGCACCACATGACCGGACTCAGTCGTCGGCGGCGCCTGGCCGCCGTCGCCGTGATAGCCCTCGCCGCAGCGGCCGGCAGCGCCTGCTCGTCGTCCTCGGACAAGTCCGCCGACGGCGGCGCCTACCTCGTCTGGGACCCCTATCCCCAGTTCGCCGACGACTCCGAGTGGGTCGCGCTGCTCAAGAAGTGCGGTACCTCGGCGGGCGTGACCGTCGAACGGACCGGCTACGACACCACCGACCTGACCAACAAGGCGCTGCTCGCCGCCCAGCAGGGCAACTCGCCGGACGTGCTGATCGTCGACAACCCGGTCATCTCGACACTGGCCGAGGCCGGCGCGCTCACCACCACCGACGACAACAAGCTGGACGTGTCGTCCATGGAGAAGAACCTGCTCGGCGCGGGACAGAGCGAGGGCAAGACGTACGGGGTGCCGATCGGCGCGAACACCCTCGCCCTCTACTACAACAAGGACGTACTCACCGCCGCCGGTGTCGACCCCACCGCCGTCAAGGACTGGCCGTCGCTGAACGAGGCGCTGGGCAAGGTCAAGGCCAAGGGGAAGAAGGGCATCACCTTCTCCGCGATCGGCACCGAGGAGGGCAGCTTCCAGTTCCTGCCCTGGTTCTGGGGCTCCGGGGCCCAACTGACCGGTCTGGACTCCCCGCAGGCGGTGGCCGCGCTGACCCTCTGGACGGACTGGCTCAAGCAGGGCCACGCTCCGAACTCGGTCATCAACAACACCCAGACGACGAGTTGGCAGGAGTTCGCCACCGGCGACTACGCCTTTGCCGAGAACGGCACCTGGCAGCTGGCGAACGCGGAGAAGCTCGGCTTCGCGTACGGCACCATCGCGATCCCGGCCAGCTCGGGCGGGCCCGCCCCGGCGCCCACCGGCGGTGAGTTCGTCTCCATCCCCGTGCAGAAGAACACCGGACGGTACGACACGTCGCAGAAGCTCGTCACCTGCCTGACCAGCGCCGACAATCTCCTCACGACCGACACCACGCTCTCCTACGTCGCACCCGTCGCCGCCGTCCAGGACCGGCAGGCGACCGCGGACCCCAAGCTCAAGGTCTGGGTCGAGGCGGTCCGGGCAGCCAAGGGCCGCACCGGCGACAACCTCGGCACGAAGTACCCGAAGATCTCCGAGTCACTGTGGACCGCGGTGCAGGCCGCCCTCAGCGGCGGGAAGTCTCCCCAAGAGGCGCTGGCCGCAGCGCAGGCCGCGGCCACGAACCGGTAAGGCGCCGAAGCGACAGCATGGTCCCCACGACAGAGACCTCCACCGACGTACGGGGCCCGGGTGAGGCGGCGACCGCCGCACCACCCGGGTCTCCCCCGCCCCGAGTTCGCCGGCCGCGCCGGTGGCTGGCCTGGGGCTTCCTGGCACCCGTGACCCTCTACCTGGCGGCCTTCTACGCGTACCCGCTCTACCGCAACATCGAGTTGAGCCTGCGGGAGTACACAGTCCGCTCGTTCGTGCAGGGCGGCGCGCCCTTCGCCGGTCTGGACAACTACCGGACGGTGCTCACCGATCCGGCCTTCGTGCCGACGCTGACGCACACGGTGATCTTCACCGGCGCGTCGCTCGCCTTTCAGTTCACCATCGGCATGGCCCTCGCGCTCTTCTTCCACCAGCACTTCCCGCTGTCGCGCACCCTGCGCGCGCTGTTCCTCGTACCGTGGCTGCTGCCGTTGATCGTTTCGGCTTCGACCTGGTCGTGGCTGCTCAACAGCGACTCGGGGTTGGTCAACTCCGCGCTCGGAGTGGTGGGCGTCGACCCGGTCAACTGGCTCACCTCGCCGGGCTGGTCGCTCACCTCGGTGATCATCGCGAACATCTGGATCGGCATCCCGTTCAACCTGGTGGTGCTCTACAGCGGCCTACAGGCGATCCCCGCAGAGGTGTACGAGGCGTCCGCCCTCGACGGCGCCACAGGGTGGCAACGGTTCTGGTCGATCACGTTCCCGTTGCTGCGCCCCGTCTCCGCGATCACGCTGCTGCTCGGGTTGATCTACACCCTGAAGGTCTTCGACATCATCTGGATCATGACCAAGGGCGGACCGACCGGCTCGTCCGCGACGCTCGCCACCTGGTCGTACCGGCTCGGCTTCGGCAACCTGCTGCCCGAGTTCGGGCCGGGCGCGGCCGTCGGCAACCTGCTCATCGTGATGGCCCTGATCGCCGGGCTCGTCTACATCCGAATCGAGCGAAGGCAGCACCTACGATGACCACCTCCACGCCGCGCGCCTGGTGGAAGACCGGAGTCGGTCTGGTGCTGACCGGACTGATGCTCTTCCCCGTCTACTGGATGATCAACGTGTCGTTCACGCGGGACCAGGACATGCGGGCCAGTCCCCCGCACCTGATCCCCACCAACGGCACCCTGGACGGCTACCGGGCGGTGCTCGACCAACAGCTGCCCTACCTCGGCACCAGCTTCCTCGTCGGCCTCGGCACCGTCGCGCTGACCGTGGCGCTGGCCGCCCCCGCCGGATACGCGCTGGCGAAGCTCCGACCACCCGGCGGCCCGACACTGAGCTTCGTGCTGCTGATCGCCCAGATGATCCCGGGAATCATCATGGCGATGGGCTTCTACGCCATCTACCTCAGCCTCGGCGTCCTGAACACACTGCCCGGCCTGATCCTGGCCGACACGACACTCGCGGTGCCGTTCGCCGTCCTGATCTTCACGGCCTTCATGTCCGGCATCCCCGACGAGTTGCTCCAGGCCGCGGTGGTCGACGGCGCCAGCCGCCTACGGACCTTCTGGTCCGTCGTCCTGCCGGTCAGCCGCAACTCCATCGTCACGGTGTCGCTGTTCGCGTTCCTGTGGTCCTGGTCCGACTTCATCTTCGCCTCGACCCTCACCGGCGGCGGCGACCACCAGCCGATCACCCTCGGCATCTACCACTACATCGGCAACAACAACCAACAGTGGAACGCCATCATGGCCACCGCTGTCGTCGCCTCCATCCCCGCCGCCGTGCTGCTGGTCCTGGCCCAGCGCTACGTCTCGATGGGCGTGACCGCCGGCGCCGTCAAGGACTGACCACCCGCACCACAGAAAGGCACCCGCCACCCATGACCGTCGCCCCGTCCGGTCCGGAGTTCTCCATCCAGGACATCCCGTTCAGCTACCGAGGATCCTGGTTCAACATCTCCCCGGTGGTAGCCGAGAAGACGTACGCCGACGATCTGCACCTGGTCTCGCACCAGACCGGGCTGCACCCCGTCCTTCGTCTCGCCCCCACCGTCGCCGACACCACCATCGTCGCCACACCCACGCTGCTGACCTGGCGTAACGGCGCCGACCGGATCGAGGCCGTCTACGACGGGCCGGACACCCTGCGGATCCGGGGCCGACGGCTCGGTCTGCGGGTGGCCGCGGCAGCCGGCACCCTGACCCCGTTCAGCGGCACCTACCTGTACCTCGATCCGCTCGACGGGTCACACGTGTTCACGTCGTACGAGACCGGTCGCCGCTACCGGGTCACGGTGCTCTCCGGCACCCTCGCGCGGACCGACGGCGTGGAGGCGCTCGGCACCGCCGACCGGTCCCTGGACCTCCCCGCCGACGGCCAGTGGGAAATCGCGATCGAGGAGTACGCGACAGCCCGCCGCCGGTACGACGGGTCCGTGCCGTTCGAGCAGTTGTGCCGCGACCGGATGGCGGAGTTCACCGCGTTCGTCGACGCGATCGCCCCATGGCGTGGCCCGGACACGCCGGCCGCCGAACTGGCCGCGTACGTCCTGTGGTCGGCGACCGTCGCCCCGGCGGGCTTCGTCACCCGCCCGGCCGTCCTGATGTCCAAGCACTGGATGGACAAGGTGTGGAGCTGGGACCACTGCTTCAACGCGATCGCCCTGGCTGCCGGCGAACCGGAACTGGCCTGGCACCAGTTCCACCTGCCCTTCGACCACCAGGACGAGGCCGGCGCACTACCCGACTCGGTGACCCACTCCGAGGTCCTGCACAACTACGTCAAGCCCCCCATCCACGGCTGGGCGCTACGACACCTGCGTCGACTCCTCCCCCAGCCGCCGGACCGGGCGGCGCTGGCCCAGACGTACGGCCGGCTGGCCCGCTGGACCCGGTTCTGGCTCGACGCGCGTCGCGCGCCCGGTCAGGACCTGCCCCACTACCAGCACGGCAACGACAGCGGCTGGGACAACGCGACCACCTTCGACGGCGACCGGGTCCTCCAGACGGCCGACCTCGCCGCGTTCCTGGTGTCCCAACTCCGCTGCCTGGCCGACCTCGCCGTCGAACTGGGCGAACCCACCGAGCAGTGGTCCGGGGAGGCCGACCGGATCTGCGCGACCATGGTGCACGACCTGTGGGACGGCGAACGGTTCCTGGCCCGCAGCCCGCACACCGGTCAGCGGCGGGCGAGCCGCAGCCTGCTCGACCTGATGCCCATCGCACTCGGCGCCGACCTGCCCGCGCCGGTCGCCGCCGCCCTGGCGCGAGGCACCGAAACACACCTGACCACGCACGGACTGGCCACCGAACCGACCGACTCGGTCCACTACCTTGCCGACGGCTACTGGCGTGGCCCGATCTGGGCGCCCTCCACGGTCCTGGTCGAGGACGGCCTGCGGCGGGCCGGGCAGACCAGGATCGCCGACGAGATCAGTCGACGGTTCCTCGCCCTGTGCGAGAAGTCCGGGTTCGCGGAGAACTTCGACGCCGAGACCGGTGCCGGGCTCCGGGACCGCGCGTACACCTGGACGGCCAGCAGCTACCTCATCCTGGCGGCCGCCCAGGAACAACGGCGGGCGGCCGGCGGATAGCTCAGCGCGCCGGAACCGGGCCGGTGCTGGACCGCAACGAGATGGGCGGAGTGTAGAGGCGGTGCCGTGGCACGGCACCGCGCTCGGCGATGGTCTCCAACAGCAGCGACACCGCCTCGGCGCCCATCTCGACCATCGGCACGTCGGCGGCGGTCAACGGGGGGCGGAAATCCTCCGCCCAGTGCTGGGCGGCGACCCCGGTGACGGAGAAGTCGCCCGGCACCGACATCCCGGCGCTGGTCAATGCCCGCTTCATCCCGGGCAAGGCGGCCTCGTTGATCGTCGCCACAGCGGTGACGTCGGGATGCGTCGCGAGCAACTGTTCCACGCACGCCTCGCCGGAGGCGGTGTCGTCGCCGCAGCAGACCTCCACGCCAACCAGGCCGCGCTCCGCCGCGGCCGCCCGGAAACCGGCCAGCGCGCGGTGGCTGGGGCCGTAACCCGCGGCCACCAACTCGGCGGAGCGGTTCACGAGTGCCACCTGCCGGTGCCCCAGGTCGGCCAGGTGGTGCACGCACCGGGCGATCAGGCCGGCGTAGTCGATGTCGATCCAGCTCATGCCGTGCGGCTCGGCCGTCCGACCGATCGTGACGAACGGCAGCCCGGCCTTCGACAGCCGGGTCACCCGGTCGTCCTCCAGTCGGATCTCCATCAGGATCACCCCGTCGACCCGACGCCCGGTGACGATCCGCTCGAACGACCTGTCGTGGTCGCCGCCGGACGGGGACAGCAGCACATCGAGGTCGTGGCGGGCTGCCGCCTCGACGACACTGGCCACGAAACCCAACTGCATGTCGGTCAGCCGTTGGCTCGCCGGCGGGATGACCAGGCCGAGGGTGCGGGTGCGCCCCTCCTTCAACGCACGGGCGCTGGCGTTCGGCCGGTAGTCCAGCTCGTCGATGACGGCCTGGATCCGCTGCCGGGTCGCCTCCGACACGGCCCGTTTCCCGCTCAGCACGTACGACACGGTGCTGCGGGACACCCCCGCCCGGCGGGCGATCTCGCCGATGTTCATGGACCGCCCTCGAATCACATCCTGCCCCGGAACGGGGACGCGCCAGGCTTCGCGGACGAGCATATCCACAGCCAGCTCGCCAATTGTCGGCCCGGGCGGGCCGGGTCGAGGTTGGCCGCCGTCAGCGGCGAGGCTGGTCAGCCGATCCCTGGGCGTCGCCCTCGACGACCCTCGCCACCTCGCCCAGGTCGTTGTTCAACTGGTGATCGCGGCCGGGCAGCCGATGCAGCCGCGCCTGCGGGATGACACCGGCGTACAGGTCGGCGTGCGACGGTGGGGCGGTCTCGTCCCGGAGGCCGTGGAACACGTGCACCGGCACGTCGCGCGGCAGCCTGGCGCCGAGGTCGTACGGCACCTCGAACTCACCCGCGTCCCAACCGCCCGCACCGACGAAGGGGGCGGCGACCAGCACGATCGCGCCGAGCTGCCGCTCCGGTGGCCGCTCGGCGAGCGTGTTGACGAGGATCGTCCCGCCCACCGAGTGGCCCACCACGATCGCCCCGTCGTCCAGGGAAGCGATCTCCCGCCGGATGGCCACGCTCCACGAGGCGTAACTGGGGTCGGCTTCCTCGGGCATGCGCGGGTAGCGGACCTCGTAGGCGTCGCCGAGCTCCCGACTCAAGCTGTCGAACAGCTTGTCGTCCCACTCGTCGTGCACGTCGGCGCCGCCGCCCTGGATCAACAGAACCTGGGTACGTCCCGGCATGACGATCCTCCCCGCGTTGGTCTCAGCGCGTACCCGGTGTCGTGGAGGCCGGTCGGCCGGCCCCGCCGGAGCGCTTGAGCAGGACCGCTCCGCCAACGACGAAGACGCCGGCGAGGATCAACCCGACCGGATTGCCCTGCGTCAGACTGCTGAAGAGCCCCAGTATGCCGAGGATGACCAGCACTCCGCCGAGAAGTCGCAGGAAGTAACCGCCGACTGCTTTGCCCCGTCCATTCGTCATGGTGTTTCTCTGCCCGACCCGCGGGTTCGGCAAACGGGTCACCGGCGCGGTGCCCGCATGTCGACCGAGGGCCGGTAGCTTTCACCAGTCGGGGAAGGGGATCCGCATGCTCAAGGGGTGGCACGGCTGGCTCGGTACGTTCAACGGCGTCGTCCTCATCACGGTGGCCGTACTGCCGTTGGCCGCGCTGGTGGTCTGGGCGCTGGCCCTCCGTCGCCGTGGCACCGATGTCGGGGCGTTGCGGATCTCGCTGGCCGAGGTCGGCATCGTCTACGGCACGGTCCCGTGGGTCTGGATGATCATGCTGCCGGGTGATCAGGCTGGCGTCGTCCCCGGCCGGGTAAGCCTGGCGCCCCTGCGAGACCTGCTCACGATCGTCGCCGACGGCGGGCCGCTGACCGCGACGGTCCAGGTGGTCGGCAACCTGTTGGTGTTCGCGGCACTGGGGTTCTTCGCCCCGCTGCGGTTCGCGGCGCTGGCGTCGGTGCCGCGGATCCTCCTGCTCGCGGCGGCCTGTTCGGTCCTGGTCGAGGCCGCCCAGTACGTCCTGCGGCTGGACCGGGTGTCGTCAGTGGACGACGTGCTGCTCAACGCCGCCGGGGCAGGGTTGGCCGCGCTGGCGTCGCGGCGCTGGTGGCCCGCCCCAGCGCCCGATCAACCAGCCCGAGCGGCCCCGGCGCACTGAGCAGGCGGTGCGTGACTCGTATAGTGCCGGGGTGGACAGGGACAAGGTCCGGCAGGCGTACGCGTCAGTCGCGGATCTGTACATCGGGCTGTTCGGCACACGCGAGCAGGTGGACCCCGACGACCTCGCCTTCGTGGCACGACACCTGGCGACCCGCACGGGCCCGGTGCTCGACCTGGGCTGCGGCCCCGGCCATCTCACCGGATACCTGCATTCGCTGGGCGTCGACACGTCGGGGATCGACCTGGTCCCGGAGTTCATCGCCCACGCGCGGGCGGCCCACCCGGGCGTCGAGTTCCACAGCGGGTCGCTGGAGAGTCTCGACGTCGTCGACGGCTCGGTCGACGGCATCCTCGCCTGGTACTCGTTGATCCACCTGCCGCCCGAGGAACTCGACGGGGTGCTCGCCGAGTTCCGGCGAGCACTGGCCCCGGGCGGAGCGTTGGTGCTGGGCATGTTCGACCACGACGAGGTCGGCCCCTTCGACCACAAGGTCGTGACCGCCTATCACTGGCCGGTCGACGAGATCTCCGAACGACTCACCCGGGCCGGTTTCGTGGAGGTGGAACGCCTCCGACGGCACAGGGAGGGCGACCGCCGCCCGCATACCGCCTTCGCGGCGGTCGCGGGAACCACATAAGCCCCGACGCGCTGTCACGCAGGGCGGTGACCGGCACCCCGCACGCGGAACTCGTTGCCGTCCGGATCCGCCAGCACGACCGCGCCGTCCTCGGCGACGTCGAGTCGGGTGGCGCCGAGGGTGACCAACTCGTCGACCGCGGCCTGTTGGTCGTCGGCAGCCGGGACGAGCTCGAGGCGTTGCCGGTTCGGCTCGTTCTTCGGCGCCACGGGCGGGCCACCCCAGGCGATCTTGGTGCCGCCGCGCGGTGACTGGATCGCCGTCTCCTCGTCCTGGTCCCACACCAGCGGCCAACCCAGCGCCCTGCTCCAGAACAGACCCACGTCCCGGGTGCCCTCGCAGGTCAGCTCACCGAGGAAGCCGGCGCCGGCGAGGTAGGAGTTGCCGGGCTCGATCACGCAGAACGCGTAACCCGCCGGGTCGGCCAGAACCGTGTGCCCCTCCTCGGGCAGCTGCCCGACGTCGAGGTGGTCACCACCCAGCTTCAGCGCCGTCGCAATCGTGTGCTGCTGCTCGTCGACATCGGCGCTGGTCAGGTGCAGGTGCATGCGGTTCGCCCCGAGTTGGCCCGGGCGGCCCGGCACGAACCGGAGACCGAGCTGGGTGTCGTCGCCCGGCAGGAGCACGCCGCCGGCGTCCTCGACGGCGTCCCGATTCAGCAGAGCGGCCCAGAACCGCGCCGCAGCAACCGGATCGGCGGACTCGACGGTGACTGCCAGCAGGTGCGAACGCATCACCGGATGATAGGTATCGCCCCGGCACGCCACCAACGCATTTACGAGTCGGTCACGGGTCAGCGGTCTGGCCTCTGATCCGGGAGACTGGCCGGCATGTCTGACCCGGGCGATGTGAAGGCTGCGCTGCATCACTACCTCAAGGAGATACGCGGGGCCCTGATCTGGAAGCTGGAAGGGCTGAGCGAACGCGATGCCCGGCTCCCGCGTACCGCGACCGGCAACAACCTGCTCGGTGCCCTCAAGCACTGCCTCAACGTCGAAGCGAGCTACTTCGGGCTCACCTTCGGGCGCGAGTTCCCGACGCCCGAAGACCTCGTGCCGATACACGCGTTCGACGAGGACCCGCAGGCGGACTGGTACGCCCGCGAGGACGAGACGAAGGACGGGCTCATCGACCTGTATCGCCGGGTCGGGGTGTTCGCCGACCAGACGATCGACCAACTTCCACTCGACGCGCCGGGGCAGGTGCCCTGGTGGCAGCCCGGCAGGCAGGCCACCACGCTGCACCAGATCATCATCCACGTGACGTGCGACCTCGCCCGGCACGCCGGTCACATGGACGTGATGCGCGAGCAGCACGACGCGATGATCGGCCGGCGGCCGGACAGCGCCGGTGTCCCCGACGGCTACGACTGGCCGGCGTACGTCAGCAAGCTGACGAAGCTGGCGGACCGCTTCGGCTAGCCCGCCCGGCGTGGCGGCGGCGCCGACCTACCCGTCGCTGGCGCGGCCGCTGCGGGCGCGGGCTCGGTAGGCGGCGACGTTCGTGCGGTTGCCGCACACCTCGTAGGAGTGCCAGCGCTGGGTGCGGCTGCGGGTCGTGTCGTAGAAGACGTGGGCACACCTCTCGTTGCCGCAGATGCGCAGCCGCGACCAGGTGTCCTCCGTGACGAGGTCGGCGACGGCGAGCACGATCCGGCCGACGACGGGATCGCCGGCCACCTGCTGAAGCTGTGGTCGCCCGGCAGCCGTGAAGGTCTGCCGGAAGGTGAGTTGGCTCCCGTCCTCGGTCAGTAGCGTCCACGCCTGGGCGGTCTGTGCCGGTGTGCCAGCCGCCAGCACGGGCCGAGAGGAGCTGGTCATGCGTGAGCTCGTGAACCTCCTGGGCGTCGGCGACGCCCAGGACGGAGTCGCGGCAACCTACCCGCCGGAGACGTACCAGCGCCCGGCTGCGATCAAGCGCAGCTACGACCCGACCGACGCCTTTCGCGTTAACCACAACATCGCCCCCGCGTGAACACGTGGGCGCGAGGCCCGGCACACCCGGCCACGCGCGACGCGAGCACCGACCACGAAGCTGGAGAACCACGATGCAGTACGCCGTTCGTCACATCCGCCGGCCGGGTCTGACCCGGGACCTGCCGTACGGCCCGGAGGACCTTTTCTGGGTCAGCAACGCCGCGACCCTCGTGATGGGTGAGCAGGACGCGGTGCTGATCGACACCTTCGTCACGGCGGAGCAGAACCAGCAGTTGATCGACTGGGTGCGGTCGTTCGGGCGTCGGCTGACCCACGTCTACGTCACCCACGGCCACGGCGACCACTTCTTCGGCCTGGGCCAGATCGCGCAGGCGTTTCCCAGCGTACGCGCGGTGGGCACCGACGCGACGGTGGCGGGGGCCGAGGCCCAGGTGACGCCGGACAAGCTGGTCTCGTTCTGGCAGCGCCTGTTCCCGGAGCAGATCCCGGACCGGCTGACCGTCCCGGAGCCGCTGGGTGACGACCACCTCGAACTCGAAGGACAGCGGTTGGACATCGTCGAGACGGGCTTCACCGACACGGCAGGAAGCACAGTCGTCTGGGTACCGGCCCTTCGGTTGATCGCGGCGGGCGACGTCGCTTACGACGACACCCACCCGTACCTGGCGGAGAGCACCACCGCGACGCGTCGGGAGTGGGCCGCGACGCTCGACCGGCTCGGCGAGCTCGACCCGGCCGCTGTGGTGGCCGCCCACAAGAATCCGGACCGGCCCGACGATCCCCGGATCCTCGCCGAGACGGCGGCCTACCTTCGCGAGTTCAACCAGCTCGACGCCGACACCACGACCGCCGAGGAGTTGTACCGCGCGATGCTCGACAGGCATCCGCGTCGGATCAACCCGGGTTCGCTGTGGAGTGCCGCGCAGCGGGCGAAGCAGCCCGCCCTGCGGTGACCGTCGGTCACCTCCGTCGGGACGGATGAGGTAGTGAGCGGTATACCTCAGAGTCATAAGTATGACTCTGAGGTATACCGCTCAACAGCACAGCGACGCGGTGCGGGCAGCAGTGACGATCAGCAGCCGATACGGCTGGACCCGAGCGCCACGTCGTCGTACCAGAGGGTGTCTGCCCCGCCGCCGTAGCTCTCCCAGCCCAGCTTCAAGTCGGTGAGCTGCGGACGCCAGGTGCGGTTGTACCACTGGCCGTCGATGTCGTGCGTCGGTGTGCCGTCCGCGGTCAGCCCGGTGACGGCGGTGCCGTCCACCCAGGTACGGAGCTGACCGGCCGACCCGTCCACCATGAACTCCACGCACACCCACCGATTGGTGGGTAGCGGCAGGCTCTGCGCCACCCCGGCCGGGCTCTGCTCGGGCAGGGTCGCGTCGTCGGACGCGCGGTTCCACTGCAACGCGCCGTTCTGGCCGCCCAGCCGCAGATCCTTGTTGCCGTCGGCGGAGTCCGCCATCGCCACCATCGTGGTGTGCTCGGTGGGCTGGGCGGTGGTGTGCCGCATCCAGATCCGGCCGTAGCGGACACTGCCCACGCTGCCGAGGTTCTTCGTGGACCTGACGAAGACGTGGTTGCAGTAGCCCGCCGCGCCGTTGATCCGCACCGCGCGGCTGCCGCTGTGTGTGGTGGCCGTGTCGATGGTGGCCGTGCCGGCGCCGGAGCAGTCCGGGCTCACCACGGCCCAGTCGCCGGACGGCGTCGACCCGGTCTGGTTCTCGAAGCCGTCACAGAGCACAGCGCCGGCACACCCGGCCGGTGGCGGCGTCGTCGGAGGCGGCGTGGTCGGAGGCGGCGTCGTCGGTGGCGGCGTGGTCGGGGGTGGCGTGGTCGGAGGTGGCGTCGTCGGCGGTGGCGTCGTCGGCGGTGGTGTGGCGCCGTTGCACGGTACGCCGTTCAGCGTGAAGCCGGTCGGCGTGCCACCGCTGGAGCCGTACGTGCCCTGCACACCGAACTCGGTCGAGCCACCGGCCGGGATGCTGCCGTTGTACGACAGGCTGCGGGCGGTCACCGTCGATCCGGACTGGCTGACCGTGGCATTCCAGCCGTTCGTGACGCGCTCGTCCCCGGCGTACGTCCAGGTGGCGGTCCAACCGGAGACGGCCGTGTCCCCCGGGGCGATCTTGACCGTGGCGGTGAATCCGCCGGGCCACTGGTTGGCCGTGTAGTCGACCCGGCAGCCCTGGGCTGCCGTCGCCGGACCGGTGAGCAGGGTTGAGCCGGTCACGCTGGCGGCTGCGGCCAGCGCGGCGACGACCGCCAGGGTCAGGGCGGGGCGGGCGCGGAGAATCGTCATGAGAAGGTCCTTCTGCCATCGAGCTGTGGGAAGGCGGCGCGACGGCGCGCGTCCTGGACGGACGAGGCGCGGCAACGCACCGTGGGAGCGGCGCAGCGGTGCGCCACAGCTGCTGGTCGGCGCGTACGACCGAAGTGCCCGGCTCGGGGGTTGGACCTGTCAGCCGCCGGCGGCCCGATCACCCGGACCCCGGCGACGCCCGCACCCAATCTATTCACAGACCTCTATCTAATCAAGCGCCCGCCGCCTCGCTCGCGGCCTTCGCTGGCCCACCGGCTCCGGTCGTGATCGACTGGTGAGGTGATCGAACCACTCGCCACCCCACCAACGGACGTCCAGGCACGCCTGGCCCGGGAGCCGAACGTCTGGCTGTGCACGTTGCGGCGGGACGGCTCCCCACACCTGACGCCGGTCTGGTTCGTCTACGTCGACGGCACCTGGTGGATCGGTTCCGGCAGCCGCAACGTCAAGGTCCGCAACATCCTGGAAGACCCACGGGTGTCCCTGGCCCTGGAAGGCGGCAACGCCCCCGTGGTGGCGGAGGGCACCGCCCGGGTGCACCGAGACGGCTTCCCGGACGCGGTCGTGGAGGCGTTCGCCGGCAAGTACGAGGGATGGGACGTCGGCCGGCAGGTCAGCCCCGGAGGCGAGCGCGTGCTGCTGGAGATCCCGGTCCGGCGGTGGCTGCTCGCCGGCACGGCGCAGTAGGCCACGTCCCCCGCGCCAGACCCCACACGTCGGCGCGGTCCTTGTAGTAGCGGCCCTCCCAGCCGGGTCCCACCCGCGTCTCCGCGCAGGCCATGATCCCGGCATGAGGGGCACCTGGCCGCCGGGGCCTCCGGGGATCCCTGGCAGCAATCCCGGCCCGCCCCGGCGTCACCCAGCGCCGAGCTGGCCCAGCAGGTCGACGGCGCGTAGCACCGTCCAGTACGTGTCGGGTGTGCCGGTCACGGTCACGACCGTCGAGCCGGCCCCCACCGGGGCCGGGGCGCCGAGGCGGGGAACCAGCCGATCGAGGGCCTCCGGATCGACGACACCGGCCAGGACCGTGCGGCCGGCCAGGTCTGGTAGCTGCCGCGTCCCTCCCGTTTCCGCCACTGCCGCCGCCCGAATGGCAGCGGCATCCGCCGGTACCTCGGTGTAGGTGTGGTCGGCGTGGCCGACCAGGATCCGATCGGCGCGTCCGACCGCGTGCCACGCCAACAGATCGAGGATCGTCGGGCGGTGGCCGCCGAGGAAGTGCTCCCACTGGTCGGCGGCGGCTCGGGCAAGCTGGTCGCCGTGCCGGCCGACGCTGTGGTTGTCGCCACGGCCGTTGAGGGTCAGGTCGGTCCAGAGCAGTCGTCGGGTACGCAGGTCCACGACCATCGGCAGCAGCATGCGGGCGTTGCCGCGCAGGTCGAACCGCTGCGCCACCCGGGAACCGTCGAACTGCTCACCGCCGGTGAGGGGCAGCATGACACCGGCGATCGCCTCGGTGAGGTTCTCGAACGGAACGGCGTTGTAGCTGAGCAGGGTCGGTGCGGCGTAGCGGACACCGTGCTCGACCAGACGGGTCAGGTGGAGGTCGAGGTACTCGGTGGCCCCGAGGGGGGCCGGGGCGGAGGTGAGGTCGCCGGAGTGGATGGCGCCGTCACCGGCGAAACGCAACTGGGTGTAGTCGCAGTGGCCGACCCGTTGCCAGTCCTGGTCGAAGAACACGCAGGACAGGTCGAGGTCGACACGGGTGGCGTCAGGTTCCTCCCAGTGCAGGAAGAGCCGCAACACCTCGGCGTCGGGCAGCGCCCGCACGCTGCCCCGGGGCCATCCGGCCAACTGCGTCGAGGCGGCCCGTTCCCGCATCGGGGCGGGCACCTCGGCCAGGGCGGCGTCGAGCACTGCCACGTCGTACCGGCCGAGTCGGGCGGCCCTGGTGGCCAACTCTTCGTCGACGAGTTCGCGTACACCGGTGATCGCCGCTGTCGGCAGCGTCGGCCGCCGTTCGGGCTCGGTCCAGGTGGTGACGACGCTGCCGCGGGGGAAGAAGACGCGCCGGGGCATCCCGGGGCCCGGCCGACCACCGACGATGCCTGCCGCCCCGGCGGCACCGTCGTCGGTCGGCTCCTCGGCCGGGGCGGGCGTCCGGGCACCGGACCGGAACGCCTCCCGCAGGACGGCCGGCCCGTCACCGCCGATGCGTAGCGCCGCGGCGCGCAGGGCGTCCCCCAGGCCACCGGCGGACGCCGACTCGGTGGTGGCCTTCGCCGACGCACGGGCCTGCGCTGCCGCCGCCCGCGCCCGCGCGGTCGCCGCGAGCTGAGCGTCCGTCGCCGTCGTCGTGCCGTCCCGGCCGGCGAGCTGGGCTGCTGCCGAGGCGAGCACGCCCGGTGCCACCCGGGCCGCCGTGCTGCGCGCGGCATCCTCGATCGCCGCCTGCGCCGCCGGGTCGTCGCCCGCCGCCCGCAGCAGGTGGTCGAGCCGACGCCACAGCTCGCCCGAACGTTCGGTGAGCAGCCGCGCGGCCTCGACCACGTCGCCCGCTGCCAGCGCCTCCTCCACCAGTGACGCGTGGGACCGCACCCGAACCGACGCGGTGCCGTCGAAGTGGTCGGTGAGGAGGAGGTGCCGGGGCGCCCGGGCGCAGGAGGTCACCATCGCGACGCCGAGGGCGCTCTCCACGGCGGCGCGGGTGCCGCGCAGCGTGGCGAAGGCGACGGCGGCGGCCGGATGAGCGGCGACGTTCTCGTAGGGGTGCAGCCGCTCACCGAGGCGCTTCCACACCGTCGGGTGGCGGCGCAGATCCTCGGCCGCGACCACGGCACCGAGCGCGTCCAGGTGCGCGAGAACAGCGCGTCGCAACGGCCTGGGCAGCGCCCGTACCCGGACGACCGGCACTGGCACGGCAGGTTCACGCGACGGACGCCCCGTCGCGCCCGGTGGCTCGTCGTCCCGTCGGGGCAGGACCAGCCCCGGGTCCCCACCGGAGTACGCCCACAGCGTCCGCGCCGCATCCGTCGCCGTCGACCACCGCCGGGCGGCGGCGTCGACCAGGTCGCCGTAGCCGGGGGTGAGTGCCGCGGCATGCAGCGCCCAGGCAATGACCTGCGCGAGGGTCTCCCGGGCCGGCACCACGTCGGGCAGCCAGTCGAGGCGGCCCGGCGCGGTGGCGTCGACGAGCACCTTCAGGTCGGCCCGGTCGGTCTCGCTCAGGGCGGCAGGTTGACCGATGAGTTGGTCCCTGATCCGGATCGCGGCACCGATCGGGTCCATCTCCAGCCCGGCGATCCGCATCGGGAGCGGCGGCGCGTCGCGAACGGTGCGCTCGTCCGCATCCTCGGTCGGCGTGCCGGTCCGCCGCAGCCGGCTGCGCACCGGGGGCGAAGGCTCCACGATGGTGAGGTAGGTGTTGTCCGCCGACAGCCGACGCCCACACACCGGGCACCCCGTGACCTGCTCGGGCGGGAAGCAGGCCGGACAGACGAGGTGACCGCACGGGTCGAGGGGCGCGCCCACGTTCTCGCGGCCACACAGCACGCAGGGCGCGTCGGGCACGGCGAACAGGTGGGTGAGCAGCCGCCGCACGTAGACCGCTTCGACATCGCGTGGGGTGTTGGGGAACGAACGGTAGAGGGGAAGCAGGGGACGGTCCGCGCCGACCAGCTCGTCGACGGTAGCCAGCAGCCAGTCGGCCCACCGGATCCGCACCGCCGGTGGCAGCCTCGTCGCCCCGGCACGAAGGTCCTGCCGCAGCAACCAGCCGCGATCGGCAAGGTCCGCCTCGAGGGAGGCCACCCACGCGGCGCCGTCCGCAGGAGCGGCGCCCGAGCCCACCACCGAGACCCGGGCGGTACGGCGCAGCAGCACCACTGCCAGCGCATCCATGCTCGCGTCCTCCCCCAAGGAAGCGGTGGGCGGAGAGTCGCGACGCTAGTTCGCCAGAGAAGTGAGAAGGAAGCACCGCGGGGAGCCGCCCACCGCGGGCAAGATCCTATGGGGAGCACGGCGGACACGTCACCCCGATTACGAGTCCGAGGACGGTCCGGACGATGGTGGCGTACACCCGACACCGACTCACGCGGTAGCCGACTGTGACCGTGACATCACCAGCCGCACACTCCTCCCCGACACGTCCCTGTCGGATGGAGGAACACATGCGTCTCCGATCGTTCGTCACCGCAACACTGGCGGCCGTCCTGGCCGCCAGCGCACTCGCACCGACGGCACCCGCCGCGGCAGCCACCGCCGATCGCTGGGGGTTCGCGTACGTCAAGGACCCGACCGTCGCCGTCTGGACCGTGCTGGACACCAGCCGGCAGTGGGGTAGCTGGAAGACCGCGTTCCCGGCCGCCTGGGCCGACGGCATCAAGCTCGCACCCGGCCGCTTCCAGGTTCGTTTCCCGCAGGTGGGTGCCAGCTCGCGTGGCGTGCCGCACGTGACCCCGGTGAACCGGACCGGGCACTACTGCGAGGTGGTCCGCTGGTTCCAGTCCGGTGCCGACGAGATCGTCGACGTGCAGTGCCACAAGCCGGGCGGCACCCGCGACGACACCCCGTTCACGGTGCTCTGGACGACCAGCTCGGGTGTGCTGCCGGTCGGCACCTCCCACGCGTACACGCAGTGGAGCGGCGGAGCGCTGGTGCAGTCGTACAACTCCACAGGTGTGGTGAACGCGGTCGGGCCGGTGGGCGTCGGGCAGTACCTGGTGCGGCTGCCCGGAGTGGGGTTGGCCGGTGTGCTCGCCGGAAACGTGCAGGTGACCGCCGTACAGCCGAACGCCGGACCCCGCCGGTGCAAGGTCTACTCCTGGAGCGCGGTCGGCAGCGACGTGCAGGTGTACGTCTTCTGCTTCGACCAGGCCGGCGCGTTCGTCAACACCGACTTCGTCCTCTCGTACCACCGTCGGCGGCCGGTGATCGGCTCGCTCGGCCCGCCGTCGTACTTCGGCTACCTGGGCACCGCCGTCGGCGGTCCGACCAACGACAACTCGGTGCTCGGCGTCGGCGCGAACACTGTCGCGCCGCTGGCTCCGTCGGGCCGTTACCTGGCGACCTTCCCGCAGATCGGTCTCAAGGAGACCCACGCCCAGGTCGTGGCGCAGGGCGCCGGCAGCAACTACTGTCATCTGACCCAACCGTGGACGTACACCACGAACGCCGACGTCGACGTCATCTGCTTCGACAACACCGGCGCGGTCACCCCGCACCGCTTCCTGGCCACCTTCACCTCCCGGCTCTGACGCCGGGCCGCGTCGGCGGTGGCCGTAGGCAGGTCACCGCCGACGCGGCGGCGCGCGACGCGCCCTCAGCTCCTGGCGACGAACTCCACAGTGGGTGCGAAGTGCCGCAGCGCGATCACGCGTCGTCGGCCGCCTCCTGAAGGACAAGTGATTGATACCGGTCGAGGTAGAGAGGCCATCCGGAATCGGTGTCGACCCCGTCCCGGACCGACTCCCAGCCGGGGCCGTGCCGGTCGATGTGCCGGTGCTCCAGCTCGACCCTGGTCTGGTCCGGCGTCTCGGCGACGAAGGTGACCTCAACCTCGCTGGTGAGGTCCAGATTGGTTTCGATCTGCCAGGTAGGCCCGATGTCCCAACTGAAGACGACCCGGGTCGGCGGCTCGTACGCGAGGATGCGGGCCCACCGGCACTCACTGCCGTCGGCGCCTCGGTCGCAGATGAACCCGCCGACCCGGGGCTCGAAGACGGTCTCGACGATCGGGGCGTCGAGCAGCGTGTGTTCGCGCGGCTTGAAGTCACCGAACCGCTCGGTGAACACCGTGAAGGCCCGTTCGATCGACGCCTTGACGACGATGTGCCGGCGGACCACTGCCGTAGCGGATTGCGTCACGAGTTCTCCTCGGTCTCTTCAACGACGTCCTGATATCCGTCCAGAGCCCGACGCCAGAACGTGTCGAGCTGGTCCCGCAGCGCGGCCAGTCCCACCGGACTGAGCCGGTAGACGCGCCGAGTTCCCCTTGCCTGGTCGACGACCAGGCCGGCGCTCTTGAGCACCTTGAGGTGTTGTGACACGGCTGGCCGACTGATCGGCAGCTCGTCTGCCAGCTCCCCCACGGCGAGGGGCCGATCTGCCAGGCGCTGGACGATGGCGAGTCTGCTGGGGTCGCCCAGCGCCTCCCACCCCGGGTGCGCTCCGTAAGTTACCACGAACGTAAGCTACGACTTACGGTTGCCGTCGTCAAGACGAATCGCTCAACGGCCTGCGACTCCCGGCGATCGCGAGCAGCCCATGCCATCTCACCCCGCAGATCCGGGTTCGGTCGGTCTCAGGTGCCGTGCCCCACAGCGTCAGCCGCAGCGGCCGGCGCGCGCCGGGGCGGCGGCACGTGCGGCCCGCCAGAGGCGGCCATGACGGGGGTACGTCCACTCCCACACCACCGGCAGCTCGTCGCGCCGGGGGTGGAGCGTTGCCTAGTAGGTGAAGGTCCAGAGGAAGTAGAAGCCGGGACCCGTGGGGCCGGACTGGCGGTATTCGCAGTAGTACCAGCTCCACAGGCCGGTCCGGGCGCCCTCGCTGCCGTAGCTGTTGCAGAACTGACCGTCGTAGTAGACGCCGCGCAGCGTGCCGCCCGGGGGATCCGCCGCAGCCGGAGTGGCGGCGGCTCCGACCAGTCCACCCAGTGCGAGCGCCATCGTCACCAACAGGGTCTTCCATCTGCGTCCGCGCATGGAACCTCCTTACGTCACTGCCACAGCGCACAGCGGCTCCACACCGAGCCGGGCCCAAGGCATCGAAGATTGTGAAAGTAAGGCTTGCACGGGCGAGCACGGTTCGGGCCCCGACAATGGGCGACGCCCTCGCGATGATCCGCCAGCGGGATCTCCGTCGAACGGGCATCTGCCCTGACGGCACGGGATTAGCTCAGCCCGTCGCGCGGGTGCGCCGGGCGGCGACGTAGCGGCGAATCTTCTCGGACGTCCCGCAGTCGTCCATGCTGCACCAGCGGCGACTGCGGTTCTTGCTCTCGTCAACGAAGAGGAAGCGGCAGCCTCCGCATCCCTTGATCCGGCCCAGTGCACCGGTGGTGAGAAGCTGGACCGCCGCGTGCACCACCGGCCGCAGCGGCCGGGCGAGGGTCTTGTCGTCTCGCCAGGTCCAGGTGAACGCGCGCCCTCGATCGAGCCGTGCGTGACCGAGCGCGTCCGCTTCGTCGTCTCGCAGCCGGGCCAGCACTGCCGCGCTCGGGCCGCGGTCGGCAGCCACGGCTCGGAACACCTCGTCGAGGTCGTCGCGGACGCGCAGCGATCGGGTGAAGGCGACCTGAGCGCCGGCCGGATCGTCGCGGGACCGCCGGCGCAACGCCTTCGCCTCCGGCTCGCTGAGCGCGCCCGCGTACACGCCCCAGGCGACCAGGTCCGGGTAGCCGGTCAGCACGTCGTCGTCAGGAGGCCCGACGGGCGGACCGGTACGGGTGTTGAGGAAATCCAGGGCGAGGTCGCCGCCCACCAGGCGCATCCGTGTGACGCCCGCAAGTGTTTCCATCGAAACCCACTTTACCAGTTGACCGCCATCGAAGGACACCACTAGCCTGTTTCCATCGTAGACGGTTTGACCGGTAACATCGGGAGGGTCTGATGGGTCGTGCTCGGGCAGTGGGGGCGCTGGTCGGCTTGTCCGGCGGGACGTTCCTCTACACCACCGCCGAGGCGCTGCCGATCGGGCTGCTGCTCCCGATGGCGACGGACCTGGCCGTCTCGCCATCGCAGGTGGGCATGCTCGTGACCGCGTACGGCGCGGTGGTGATGGTCGCCTCGGTCCCGTTGACGGCCCTGGTCCGCCGGGTCCCTCGCCGGTGGTTGCTGTCGGCGCTCCTGGCCGGCTTCGTCCTCAGCACTGCGGTCACGATGCTCACGAGCACCTTCGAGCTGCTCCTGGCGGCCAGGATGGTCACCGCAGCCACCCATGCGCTGTTCTGGGCCGTGGTGGTGCCGGCCGCGGCCGAGCTGTTCCGGCCAGCGCTCCGCGGGCGGGTGGTCGCCGTCGTGTTCGCCGGCGGCACCGTCGCGTTGGCCCTGGGGGTGCCCGCGGGCACCTGGCTGGGTGAGCGCGCCGGGTGGCGAGCCTCCTTCCTGGCGGTGGCCGGGCTCGGTGCGGTCGTGCTCGTCGTGGTGGCCGCGCTGCTGCCCTCGACCCGGCCGGAAGAGGGGCACGCCGCCCGAGGTGCGGCGCCCGACGCCCGACGTTTCTGGCTGCTGGTGGCGGTGGCGGTCCTGGCGACCGCCGGCGCCATCGCCGCGTACACCTATGTCGCAGTGTTCGTCACCGAGGTCAGCGGATTCGCCGCCTCGTCCGTCGGGGCCATCCTGTTCGCGCGGGGCATCGCCAGCGTGCTCGGCATCCTGGCCATCGGCCCACTGCTGGACCGCAGCCCGTGGAACGCCCTGCTGATCACCGTCGCGGTGCAGTCGGCGGCACTGCTCGGGTTGTACGCATTCGGTCAACGACCCTCGGTGTCCGTCGGTCTGATCGCACTGGCCGGCCTGGCGTTCACCGCCTTCACCGCGGCGCTCGGCGGCCTCGTGCTCCAGGTCGCGCCCGGGCGCTCCGACCTCGCCGCCGCCACGGTCTCCGCCGCGGTCAACGTCGGCATCACCGCCGGCGCGTTCGTCGGCGGACTCGTCCTACCGAGCCACGGCGTGCGAGCCGCGGTCCTGATCGGCGCCCTGCTCGGCTTCGTCGCGCTGCTGCTGGCCCTCGGCGAACGACTCGTCCGGCCGACGCCCGCCGCGTTGGAAGGACGACGCCAGGCGGAGTCGATCCAGCTGGCGCGGTGACTTTGCGTCAGCACCTGGCGCCGCCGGTAGGGCGCGTCGCAGTTCAGCCGTTCGCGCGCTGGATCTTCGCCAGCGCCGCGGCGTACTCGGCGTCGGTGAGCGCGCCACGCTGATGCTGCCGAGCCAGCGCGTGGATGTCCCGCCGCCGATCAGCACCGGCAACACCGCTGGTGGCGCGCTGTCGGCGTACTCCGCCGGGCGGCCTCGTCTTTCCGGCACCGTCGGCGAGAGGCGGCACGGACCTGCCGATCTGTGCGCTACGCCGGGGTTGCGCCTCACCGTGGTGCGCCCGCAGCGTCGCCAGGATCTCGTCGTAGTGCTCCGGCCAGGTGGCCAACCGCCCCAACTCGGGTCGGAACGTGAACGGCCGCAACAGGTCACCGCGCTGGATCGCGGTCTGGATCGGCACGCCGTCGGCTCGCTCGATGATGATCGCCGAACGACCCATGTCCAGGCCCGCGATGGTGGCGATGCCGCTTTCTATGGACACCACCGACCGCCAGGGCACCGTGGTCGTACGCAGAAGGGTCCTGGACCGGATACCGAACGCGCTGACGTAGACCCCGAGCATCGCCTGCCGTACGACGACGGCGAGGCAGACAGCCATCCACGCCCCCAACAGGATCGCGACGGGCAGAGGGAACGGTCGCTGGCGTACGTACATGATCGACAGGAACGTGGCGAAACCGACCACACCGACCAGGCCCATCATCGCGAAGGCGGTCGCGGCATCCAGGGAGTACGGGCGCTGCCATCTACCCATGCCGGCATTGTGACCTGCGGCGTCCAGGAGAGGCACCAGCAGCGAGAGGTCAGGAGGGCTGGACCTCGTCGAAGAGGGCGAGGGCTGCGGCCGGGTTCGGGCTCACGAGGCGTTCCAGGCCGGCCGCCGTGATCGTCGCCCACCGGCCGGCCCGCACCCACATCCGCTCCTCGAAGGCGCGGACGACCTCGTCCAGGTCCTCACCGGCGGCGATGGACTCGGCGAGTTCGGCACCCTCCAGCATCGCGAGGTTCGCACCGGCCCCCAGCGGGGGCATCAGGTGGGCGGCGTCGCCCAACAGCGTCACCCCGGGCGCGTGGGTCCAGGTGTGGGATACGGGAAGGACATAGAGGGGGCGGTGGACGAACGCCGTCCCGTGGCGAAGGAGGTCGAGTACGCGAGCGGCCCAGCCGTCGAACAGAGCCAGCAGGCTCGCCCGCACGGCTTCGACGTCTACCAGGTCCAGGTGCGTGTGCCAGTCCAGCGGTGCGCGGAACTGGGCGTACACCTTGACGTGGCCGCCGCTGTTGCGCTGGGCGACGAGGGCCCGGTTCACCCCGTACACACCCAGGGATCCGTCGCCGATCAGCCGGGCGAGGGCGGGGGCGCGGGTGTCGACGTCGTCGAGGGAGGTCTCGACAACTGTGACGCCGGTGTAGTGCGGGGTCGCCGACGAGACCGCCGGGCGGACCCGCGACCAGGCGCCGTCAGCGCCGACGACGAGGTCGAACGTCTCCTGTCGTCCGTCGGCGAAGTGCACCACCACGCCGTCGCGGGTCCCGGGCACCACCTGGGTCACGGCCCGACCCCACTGGACGTCCAGTGGGCCGAGCAGCAGGTCGCGGAGTTGCCTGCGGTCGATCTCGGGATTGGCCCGGTCGTCCGGACGCGGTCGCCAGTCGCGTAGGACCGTGCCGTCGGTGTCCAGGATGCGCATGGCCTGCCCCTCGGGGCGGGACAGCGCCCGGAACTCCGACAGCAGCCCCGCCTTGTCCAACGCGAGCTGCCCCAGCCCTTCGTGCAGGTCGAGAGTGCCACCGGGAGGACGGGCATCGGGGGCGGGATCGCGTTCGAAGACAGCGACCGGGTGACCGTGGCGGTGCAGGACTCGGGCGAAGGCGAGGCCGCCAGGGCCGCCGCCGACGACGGCGATACGCTGTCTCATGTCGATACACCGTATCGGCCCATACGATGCCTGGCAACAGAACGGGTGTGATCATGACTGTGTGGGACCGGCCGGAGCCGCCGAACCGACTCGTGCCGCTCGACCGGGAGCGGATCGTCGCCGCCGCCATCGCGCTGGCCGACGAGGACGGCCTCGATGCGGTGTCGGTGCGCAAGGTCGCCGCCCGACTGGGCGCCGGGCCCATGCGGCTGTACGGATACATCGCCACCAAGGACGAACTGTTCGATCTGATGGTCGACGAGATCTACTCCGAGATCCTTCCCGGGGAGCAACCCGGCGACTGGCGGGAGGCGCTGCGCGTCCTCGCCCACCGCACGCGGCAGACCGCCCTTCGACACAATTGGCTGGCCGACCTGCTCGGCGGTCGCCCGGCGCTCGGCCCGAACGCCCTCGCCGTGACCGAGGCAACGCTGGCCACCCTCGACGGGCTCGCCGACATCGACACCGTCATGCGGGCCGTGGAAACCGTCAGCGCCTACTTCACCGGCGCGATCAGACGCGAGGTCGCGAACCTGCGCGCCGAGCGCGCCACGGGTCTGTCCAAGCAGGACTGGCAACGTGCCTCCGGCCCCCATGTGACGAGGATGCTCGCCACGGGCCGCTTCCCGGCGCTGGCCAGGGCTGTGCACGACGGCACGGACGTGGATGCCGAGACGTCCTTCACCACCGGCCTGGAGTGGGTGCTCGACGCGGTGGCCGCGAAGATCACTCCACCCCGACCGTGACGGTCAGCCGGGCGCGAGTGCGCGGCGCAGGGAACTGATTGTTGGGAGCGGTACCAGTCGGGGCGGAAATTCAGACCGTCCGATCGCTACACTCGCCGCAGCACCGGCACCGCCGCCCCACCGACCTCAGCCTGCGCTGGTCCGAATCGAATGGAGACGCCTGTGACCCGCGACAAAGCGGTCCCCCCCGGCATCGACCCCAACATTCCCAGCGTGGCGCGGGTCTATGACTTCTTCCTGGGTGGCAAGGACAACTTCGAGGTCGACCGGAAGGTCGCCGAGCACGCGCTGCGAATCACGCCGGACGGGCCGGCAGCCGGCCAGGCCAACCGGGCCTTCCTGCGTCGAGTGATCCGCTTCCTGGTCAGCGAGGCGGGCATCGACCAGTTCCTCGACATCGGATCGGGGCTGCCCACGCAGGGCAACGTGCACGAGGTCGCCACCGAGCAGAACCCGAAGGCTCAGGTGGTGTACGTGGACAACGATCCGATCGTCCTGACGCACGGGCGGGCTCTGCTCGCCGCGGAGGGCACCGCCACGGTGATCCAGGCGGACATCCGGACGCCGCAGGAGATCCTCAACCACCCGGACGTACGTCGGTTCCTCGACTTCGACCGGCCGATCGGGTTGTTGCTCTTCGCGATCCTGCACCACCTCGGCGACGACGAGGACCCGCGAGCGGTGGCAGCGGAATTGATCGAGGCGCTGCCCTCCGGCAGTTACGTAGCGATCTCCCATTTCCGCGACCCGGGTGAGCGAGACCCGGAGGGCTCCCGCAAGGCCCGCGAGGTCGAGCGGGTCTTCAACGAGTCGCTGGGCACCGGCCGCTGGCGTACGGACGAGGAGATCCTCTCGTTCGCCGACGGGCTGACGGTGCTGGAGCCAGGGCTGGTGCCGCTGGCCGAGTGGCGTCCGGAGCCGGATGCGCCCGCTCCGACGCAGACCGACACCTATCACACCTTCGTTGGCCTCCTCGCGCGCAAACCGTAGGCGCTTCGCCTTCCGGTGACGTCCGTCGGCGGGGTGCGCCCCGCCGACGGACGAGCCGCGAGCCCGGAAAGACGACAAGCACTTACCCCTCCTGAGCAGGCATTCTTGGCTTATGGACCAGCCGAGGAACCTACCCATGGAGGCATCACAATGTTCACCACGAAGTTCTGGAAGGCCACCGCCGAGCGCGCGGTGAAGAGTGCCGCGCAGGGTCTGCTGCTCTACTGGGGCGCCGACGTCGTGTTCAACGCCTGGCAGGCGGACTGGGCTGCGGCCGGTGGCATCGCGTCCGGTGCCGCGGTGCTGTCGGTGCTCACCTCACTGGTGAGTGCGAAGGTCTCGGGAGAGAGCGACTCCCCCAGCCTTGTCGGTGCAGAGCAGTAACCTCACCTCGCTGCGAACGGTTCGTCCCCGCCGGCCTCGGCCTGCGGGGACGTCTCAGCGTCAGCTCCCGCCAACGTCGACAGTCGGCAGGTCGAGGCAGACGAGCAGGCGCAGAACGCCGGCGAGGTGCTGGCACCCTGATCACCCAGGGCAGCGCCCGGTTGCCAGCGGATCTTTGTCGGGCTAGGTTGAAAAGCCATCGATGACCATCGAGATCGTTAGGTCGGGGGCCCCGCATGTCCGCGTCTGTCACTCGCCGCACCGTCCTGGCCGGTGGCGCCGGCGCCGCCATCGACCTGGCGCTGCCCGGCTCCGCCGCCCTCGCTGGCGGCCACCACGAGAGCCGGGTGAGCTTCACCCTGGACGCGAGAACGCTCGACGGCGGTGAGCAGGTCACCTCGGTCACCCTCGACACCGGCCGGCTCGGGCCGATCGACCCCGCCGGGCTCACCCCCGGCACGTTCAGCGTGCACGCCAAGGCCACCAGCCCGATCCCGATCGCTCCCGGCGACCTGATCTTCAGCGAGTACGACCTGGACCGCACGGTGACCGCGGCCCGGCTCGACCGGCGCGGAAACATCGTGCTGGAGTTGAGCCACGCCGAAGGTCAACCCGGTGGTGGCACCCTCGGCTACATCCTGAGCAGGGGCCGTAACGTCCAACTGGACCTCGTCTACACCATCACCCAGAACACCCCGCTCGTCCGGCGCAACGGCTCGCCGCTCACCATCACGCGCTTCGTGCAGGGGCGGCTGTCGAACCCCGAGGTGGACGTCTTCAGCCACCACGTCTCGGGCTCGGGCCTGAAGTACCGGTTGTACTCCCCCGAGCGTTCACCCCACCACGGTCGTCGGCCACTGATCCTCTGGCTGCACGGCGGAGGTGAGGGTGCGTCACTACCCGACGACTACTACGACAACGAGACCACGCTGCGCGCCAACCGCGGGGCGCTGGGCTTCGCCACCCCGGAGGCCCAGCGGATCTTCTCCGGCGCGTACGTCGTCGCTCCGCAGAGCACCTCGTACTGGATGGAGGACGGCCCCCGCTTCGCCCCACTGATCCGCGAGATCGTCCAGGACCTCGTACGCCGCAAGCGTGTCGATCCCGACCGGATCTACGTGGCCGGTTGCAGCAACGGCGGTTACATGTCCCTGGAGATGACCGTCGCCTACCCCGACCTGTTCGCCGCGTCCGTGCCGATCTGCGGCATCGTCGAGCCACTCGGCGGGGACGGGCCGCCGCTGATCACCGACGCGGAGCTGGCGGGTATCCGCACCCCGACGTGGCTGGTCACCTCGCGCGACGACGACACCGTGCCACCCGAGACCAACACGGTCCACGCCCACGACCTCATCCCGGGATCACTGATGAGCCTGTACGACCACGTGGTGTGGGACGGGTACCAGTTCCCCGGTCACTGGTCCTGGATCTACGTGGCCCGCAACGACCCGAGCCTCAACGGCACCCACATCTGGCAGTGGATGGCCCGCCGCCGTCGGTGATCCGGCCACGCCCACCTCAGCTCACCAGGTCACCGGCGCGGTAGACGGCGAGAGGGCGGCGCAGCACAGTGATGTCGCTCGTCGGGTCGCCCTGCACGATCAGGAGGTCGGCCTCGAAGCCCGGTCGGACGCGGCCCTTGCGTCCGCCCAGGCCACACGCCTCGGCACCGACCGAGGTGGCCGCGGTCAGGGCTGCGGTGGCGGAAATGCCGCAGGCCACGTACTCGACGAGCGTCTCCGGCAAAATCCCGTGTGGCTTCGCGGGGCCGAGGCCCGCGTCCGAACCGGCCACCAGACGAACCCCGGCCCGGTGCAGGGTGGCAGTGCCGGCCCTCAGGGCGGCCTCGCTGAGACCGGCCCGCGCCGCCATCTCCACCACCTCCGGCGGCGTGACCACGGCCGGATCGGTGCCGAGCGTGGCGCAGACAGCGATTCCGGACGCGGCCAGCCGCTCCGCGAGTTCCTCGGGTACGCGCGCCCCGGTCGCTGTCACACACGTGCAGTGCTCGATGCCGTCGGCCCCGACGCCCAGCGCCTGTTCCACAGCGCTGAGCGCGTGCGCGTGGGCGGTCACGGGCAGGCCCAGATCGTGCGCCTGGTTCACGGCGGCGGCCAACTCCTGGTCGGTGAACTGCGGCCGGGTGGTGTCCGTGCCGGGGGTGAACACCCCACCGCTGGCCATGATCTTCACCAGGTCGGCGCCGGCCGCCGCCCGCAGCCGCACGGCCTCCCGCACACCGTCGACACCGCTCGCCTCACCCCCCAGCGCCCAGCAGTGCCCGCCGATGCTGGTGACCGGCGCGCCCGCCGCCACGACAGTCGGCAGGTCGTCACGCACGCCCCGCCCCCGCCATCGGAGCACCGCGTCACGTCGGTCGCCCAGGTCGCGTACCGTCGTGATTCCGGCCCTCAGCTGCGCGCGCAGTGACGCCTCGACGACAGCGTCGAGGTCCGTCTCGGCGCGGTCCGCGAGCCGGCCGAGCGCGTCGGGTCCGGCATCGGCGCACAGGTGTACGTGTGCGTCGACCAGCCCGGGCAGCAGCGTGCCGTCCGGCACCTCGCGCACCGGCCAACCCTCCGGCGCCTCGGGCCGACCGCTGCGCACGTCGACGATGCGCCCGCCGTCGAGCAGGACCAGCACCCCGCCGTCCACGAGCCGCTCGCCGTCGAACATCAGTCCCGCCCGGACAGCATGCTTCGTCATCGTCACCCCGGTCCCCTGCACGGCCACAGCCCTGGCGTCGTCCTCGCCCCGCGGTGACCATCGGTCGTGACCTGACGATCGCACCGCCACCGGGTGCACAGCCTCCCTCGCCAGGGTGATGTGGCCTCCCTCCGGCGGGTCAGTGCGCGTCCGCCCAGGCGTCTCTGCGCGTTCACCCCTGAAGGGCGGCTGTCAACTGATCCAAGCCCAGCGAACCCAGCTCCAGTGCCTGACGATGGAACGCGCGCCGGTCGCCGGGGAAGGACGAGCGGCCTGCCAGCCACACGCGCTCACCCACCTTGTAGGCCAGCGCCTGCCCTGGCCGGCCCAGGTAACGCGCCAGCTCGGCGGAGGCGTACGGCCCCTGGTAACAGCGATCCCGCAGCAGCTCCAGCGCGGCGTCGGCTGTCCACAGTGCTCCGTGAGCGGACGGTATCGGCAGTCGCAGGTGCAGGCCGATGTCGAGTACGACCCGGGCCGCCCGCAGGAGCTGCATGTACAGATACCCCAGTCGAGCACCCGGCTGTTCGTAGAACCCGAGCTCGTCCATCAACCGCTCGGCGTACAGTGCCCAACCCTCCTGGCTGCCGGACAGGCCGCCGAGCAGGTTCAGCCGCTGCCCGAGGCCTCCCCGCCAGGCCTCGGAGCCGAGGTGGAGGTGGTGGCCGGGAACGCCCTCGTGATAGGCGGTGCTGTAGGCGTACCAGGTGGGGAAACTCGTTGCGTGCTCGGGGAGGGACCACGAGACCCGGCCCGGCCGGGTCAGGTCCCGCGACGGACCGGTGTAGGCGATGCCGGACGACGTGGTCAACCGCGACTCGATGCGCCGCAGCGGTGCGGGGATGTCGACGTAGACGCCATCCAGTCGCTCGATGGTGGTCTCCAGCAGCTCCTGCAGCCACGCGCCGAACGCCTCCCTGCTGTGCAGCGTTCCGGGTGCGTCGGGGCTGCCGAACCAGCTGAGCACCTCCGACACGCTTCCACCCAGGGCCTTCGCCTCCGCGATCAACTCTGCCTCTGTCGCTCGGAACTCGTCCCAGCCCCAGTCGTACAGCTCGCGCAGGTCGGGCTGGGCCGCGAGGAACGTGCGCACCCAGAGTGCGTACCGCTGCCGACCGAACGCTTCCTCCTCGACGGCCCGCGGTGCCAGGTCCGCCGTCAGCGTCTCGGCCAGTTTCCGGTACGCCTTGCCCGCGCCCGTCACCGCAGCCCGCAACGACGCCCGCTGAGGCCCCTCGCCGTAGCGATCCACCAGGGCGACATCGTCGTCGGCCCAGGTGCGGCAGCGCTGCGTCACGAGCTCCACCTGACGCCGCGCTGGCACGTTGCCGCGCTCTGCGGCGAGGAGAAGGCTGCGCGCGTACCCGTCCAGGGCTGCCGGGATCGCGGCCAGGCGTGCGCCGACGCGAGCCGAGCCCTCCTCGAAGGCCGCGCCCTCGGCGTCACGGGCGGGGGCCGTGGCCTCGACGGTCTGACGGATGAGCTGGAGCGGACCGGTGGCCGCCGCGTGCAGTTCGCGCAGGTCCTCCCCGGCGTCGTGGAACGCGACACGCGTGTGCAGCCGCTCGGCGAGGTGGGCGTGCAGCGGGGTCTCCGCCGGCAGTGCGTCGCCCCGGAGATCGAGCTCGCGAAGAGCGCGGGCTGCGAGGTCGGCGCGGGCCTGGTGGCCCTCCGGGCTGTAGTCGGTAAGCCCGTCGATGGTCTGCTCACCGGCCTCGACGACCGCCGTGCAGGGGTCGAGGCCGGCCATGTCGCGCAGGAGCCGACTCGCGAAGTCCTCGATCACGGGCTAATGCTAGGCAGCGGGTGGCCGCGACGGGAGATCCGGACTTCTCGGCCGGGCCAGACGATCGGGCTCGGCGTCGGGGTAGAACCACGGCCCGGCCCGCCGGGTTCGACGGCAGCCGGCGGGGATCAGGCTGGCGGCGAGTCCGCACCGGTTCCCGGGAAGCGTTCCACGAACGTGCGGTACACCGGCGTGCCCGGCAGACCGTCATGGATGGCGAACACCACGTGGTCGAATCGGTCGACGGCCTGGAGCGCCTCGGCGAAAGCGCCGGCCACGGTGGCAGGATCGTTGCGGAACACCCCACACCCCCACGCGCCCAACACGATCGTCCGGTGCCCGTGCGCGGCCGCGACCTCCAGCACCCGCCGGGCACGTCGGGCCAGCACAGCAGGCACGTCCGTGGCGTGCGTGGGCTGGTTGCGGACGATCGCGCCGAGGTTCGGCGCCGCGGCGGTCAGAAACGACGTCGGGTACGACTGATCGAGCAGGTTGCCCCTGTCATCGCGGAACACCGGCACGAGCGGGGAGTAGATGACCCGGTCGCTGTAGCGCAGGTCCCCCTGCTCCCGGTGGAACGCGTAGAACTCCGGCGCGGCGAGGAGACACGGGTAGAGCGCCGATGCGCGGGCGATGCTCTCCTCCTGCGCCTTCGCCCCGCCCAGGAACCCGCCACCCGGGTTCTTCGCCGACGCGAACACCAGACACGCGGCATCCGGCCCCAGCCGGTGGGCCGCCTGCAACGTCGACTCGTGCGTCACCTCCACAGTGGCGACGCCGGGCTCCACGTCCCGCACCGCGAGCACCTCGTCCGGCAGGTGGTGACGAGTGCCGGCGACCGCGGCGCGTACCGCCTCGCCGATGACGACCTCAGCGCCGCTGCCGTTGCGATAACGCCCCGACTCGGCGATCGCCACCGTCTGCCGAGCGATCTCGCGAAGACGACCGCTCACCGGCACACCAGGTGAAAGGGAGACTCAAAGGCGTCCACAGCCAGCAGGCTAGGCAGGCCGAGCCCTTACCCACAAGCACATTACGCACACCACGGAGGGCCGGCGGGCGATGTCCGCCGACCCTCCGGGTGCGGTCACCGTCCGTACAGCTCGAACTCGTAGAGCGAGAACCCGTACGAAGTGGCGCGTTTGACTCCGTACACCCGCACGTAGCGGGCGGTGACCGGGGCGAAGGTGGCGTTGTCGACGCCGCCGTTGCCGGTGGTGGTGGTGAACACCGGCGTCCAGGAGCTGCCGTCGCCGGAGACCTCGATGCGGTACGAGGTGCCGTAGGCGGCCTCCCAGCGCAGCACCGCCCGGCTGACACTGCGGGCGGCGCCGAGGTCGACCCTCAGCCACTGGTTGTCGTTGTAGCTGCTGGCCCACCGGCTGCTCAGGCTGCCGTCGACAGCCTTGTCCGGCGTGTTGCTGGTCAGGAACTGGGTGCTCGACGCGGTGGCCGGGCGGCCCTGGGCCAGGTTGGCGACGTCGTCACCCCGGCGCGCCGGGAACGAGACGACCTGCTGGTAGGTGGGGCGGTTCTGCCAGGCGATCACCGGGTGGGTGATGCCGCCGAGCCCGGAGTGGGCGATCGAGTCGGCGCACCACTGGTCGCCGGCCCCGCAGGACTTGTCGCCCGGGTAGACAGTGGTCGCCGGCACCGCGGCGGCCTGCCCGAGCGTGTCGAGCAGGGCCTGCCGGCACGCGCCGAGGTTGCCGTTGCCGCAGTACGAGCGGCCCAGCCCACCGGCCACCGGGTCGCCGAGCACGCCGCGCAGGTCCTTGTCGACGTAGCCCCACCAGCCGTACTGGAACGACGAGCCCTTGTGCGCCTGGCCCTGCAACGCCCAGTTCGCGGTGCCGTCGCGCCCGCCGTTCTGGCCGCCCGACGGCGCCTCGTTCACCTCGATGGCGTCGACCAGCGCGGCGTAGAGGTCCGGCCCGAGGCCGGGGCGGAACTGCGCCGAGGCCAGCAGGGGCCACCAGGCGTCGAAGATCCGGATGGCGTCGGCGTGCTGGTAGACCTTGGAGCCGGGGGCGGTCTCCACCCGGCGGGCGCCGGCCTGCTGCCAGGCCCGCAGCTTGCCCGCCGCGTCGGCCAGCGCCGGATCGGTGACCGGTGTGCTGTCCAGCACCCGCAGCAGGTCGCCGAGAACCTGCTGACCGCGCAGGTCGGTCACCGCCGCGTCCGCCATGATCTTGACGACGTCGGCGCGGCCGAGCTTGCGCTGGGCGATCGCGGCGCGCACCGGGCCGTCGAGCAACTGACCACGGTGTACGGAGCCGAAGCTGAAGTTGCCGTCCGCCGCCCCGAAGTCCCGCGCCTGCTTGTTGTTCCAACTGACGTAGTAGTCCTGGTTGACCGACTGCGGATGCGCCGACGCCGGGGTGTAGGTGGCGTCGTTGGTGTCCGGGTTCCAGCCGGCCCACTCGTACGCCGCCTCGGCCTTCGTGGGAAGGTTCGGATCGGCGGTGGCCGGACGGACCGGGTTCGAGCCGGAGTTGTAGTACGCCGCCTCGGTCGAGTTGACGTAGAACCAGTTGAACGCGTACCCGACGCTGGCCGCGGACGCCTGGAAGGCCGCCGCGTCGCCCATCGCCGACGGGTCGTTGAACGCCTGGAAGCCGATCGCCGAGTCCGCCTCGTGCCGGTAGGTGGAGCGCAGCTTGGTGAACGCCGTCGGCTGGCCGTTCACCAGGCCCCGGTAGGCCACCAACCCGTACTTGGTGCGCAGCGCCCGCAGCGTGTACGACCCGGCCGGGGTGGAGTCGGCAATCGTCGGGGACCAGGAGTTGCGCTGCTCCAGCGCCTCCATGGCGAGGCACTGCCCGCGATAGAGATAGCGGTTGGTGCGCAGCGTCGGGGCGCTGCCGTCGGTGGTGCACAGCGGCACCGCGTACGTGTCGGTGAGGTCCTGCGACGCGGACGTGGCGCTCCACGCGTAGTCCTGGCCCCGCCCGAGCAGCACGTAGAGGTTCAACCCGGCGAACGCCGCGCCGCGCGCGCTGATCCCCGGCCCCTGCAACTCCTGGAGCATGAGCAGTTGCGGGGCGAAGTAGCCGGTCTGCGGGCCGAACACGGCGATCGGGTTGCCGGTGGTGGTGTGCCGCCCGGAGACCACCACAGCGTTGGACATGCCGTGTGCGCGCAGGTTGGACAGGCCGCCGAGCAGTTCCTTGGTGGCGGTGCTGGCCCCGGCGCGGGAGGCTGCCCCACCGGTCTGGTCGTAGGCGAGGGGTTCGGCGACCACCGTCCCGGCGTCGGGGAGCACGGCGCTGGTCGCACCCGGTGGCGTCGCCCCGTACGGGAAGCTCTGCCCGTCGTGCAGGGTGAGCACGGTCTCCGGGTCGTTCTGCGAACGGAACGCCGCCCACACCCGGTCGCCCTCGGTGGCGCCGTACTTGGCTCGAGCGGCGACCCGGACCAGGGCGGACTGGATTTCGCTGCCGCCGCCCCCGCCGAAGAGGCCGCCGATCACGCCGGCGGTGGCGATCAGGTCGGTCATGGTGAAGTGCTTGGGCTTGCCGGCGCCGGCGAGCACGTACTCGCCCGGGTAGTTGTCCTCGGCGATCGACTTGTCGATGTAGGCGTTGATGCCGGCGATGTAGTCGACCACGTCGGTGTAGAGCTGCTGGCCCCGCGCGCCCTTGGTGCGCAGTGCCTCCACCTGGGCCTGGAGGTCCGCCTCGGTGTACGGGGAGTTCGCCCAGACGCTCTGCTCCAGCTCACGGTTGCCCGGCGCGCCTCCGGCGAACGAGGTGACGTTGCCGCGACCGACGTGCCGCAGCAGGTCCATCACCCAGAGCCGGTCCTGGGCTCCGGCGTAACCGGCGCCGAACATCGTGCCGCCGCGGGTGGTGCCGGTGATGTGGGGGACGCCGGTGGCCTTGTCCCGCACGATCGTGACGTCCGCGCGCGGCGAGACGGTGCTCTCCACCTGCGCGGCCGGGACGCCGAACGAGGCGTCGTTGTAGAAGTGGGCGATCTGCTCGTCGGTCAGCCCGGCGTAGTTGTAGACAAGGTTCGCGTACTCGTCGAGTTGGTCGCTGGAGTGCGCCGGGCGGGTGCCGAGCGCCTGGTGCGCCAGGATGGCGACGAGCGTGGCGTTGCCGTTCTGCCCCGGGGGCAGGATGTCGGCGCACTGCCCGAGGCAGTAGTCGTTGGCGGCGAACGTGGTGGCGGCCAGGGCGGGAGACGGCGAGATCACCGTCAGGACGCTCGCGGTCACTGTGGCGGCGGTGAACGCCGCGAGCCGGTTACGGAGAGCGGTACGGGGCATGGCGATCCTCCGGGGGACGCGGAGCAGGGCCGTTCGGTATCGCCCGGCTACGGTGCCGACGTCTCGCCCTCCGCGCCCGGGCGATCCACAGGGAGGTGAGAATGACTCATATCAATCTCCGGGCAATGATCGGCGCACGACCACCATTTGGGATACCCGTCGTTCACCACGCGCCAATGCCGACGTTTCGCCGATTTCCCCTCACCGGCCGCCCCGGTCACGGGCCTGCCGATGGCCGGCGACCGCCCGACACCGCACCGAAATGGATGGCCTCGCCGACCCGGTCCGGCCTACCGTGCGATCAGGTATCCACTTCTGACGCATTCACGAGAGGACCTCACCCCGCGTGACACCGCCTGCTCTCTAGACCTGACACGTTCCCCGCGCCTGGGTTGCCGACGTCACCGTCGGTTCGTTCCCATGCCTTCCGTCAGGTCTTTGGAGAGATCATGTCTACGCGTCCCCATACCGTGCCGCCCTGGCCCGCCGGGCGCGCGGGGCTTCCCCTGCTCGCACTCGGCTGCGTCCACTGCGATTCCGGCATCGGCGACCGGACGTTCCGCGTCATCGCCAACGAGGGTCCTGCCCCCAACAAGATCGCCGTTCACTGTCGTGTGCACCCGATCCTCTTGG
Source organism: Micromonospora sp. WMMD967 (assembly GCF_029626165.1). Taxonomy (NCBI): domain Bacteria; kingdom Bacillati; phylum Actinomycetota; class Actinomycetes; order Micromonosporales; family Micromonosporaceae; genus Micromonospora; species Micromonospora sp. WMMD967. Next base: position 3,002,261 of record NZ_JARUBK010000001.1, on the reverse strand, counting down.
CGGGCCACTCCGGCACATCCTCGGGGCGTCGGCCGCCGTTGGGGCGGGAGCATCGCTGGCCCCGCCCGTGGCTGCATCATGCGGCGGTCCGCGCCCGGTCGCTCCTGACCCCCCAACGAACGTCAGGACCCGCCCGCTACCGCCGGAGGAGGTGACCTCACCGGTGCGTATCCCGGCCCGCACTCGGAGCGACCGCCATCAGGCGAAGCCGAGCGCGGGCCGCCCGCACCGGCTTGCCGGCCGACACCCGCCCATGGGCGCCCGCGATCTCACGGTGCCGCCGCACGACCCAGCGCCGCCGCGACGATCCGGATCGCCTCACCGGGATCGATGCCGATGCTGGTGATGACCTTCGCGTAGTCGCGGGCAGCACGGCGGGCCTGTTCGAGGGCCTGCTCACCCGCGGCCGAGACGAACGAGCCGGCTCGCCCGCGAGTCTCGATCAGGCCTGCCTCCTCCAGCTCCCGGTAGGCCCGACCGACGGTGTTGACGGCGAGACCGAGGTCGGCCGCGAGCCGACGGATCGTCGGCAGTCTCGTGCCGACGGTGAGGGAGCGGTCCTGGATCTGCCTCGCGAGCTGGGCCCGGAGCTGCTCGTACGGCGGCGTCGGCGAGGCCGCGTCGACGACGATCATCGGATGGCCATGGCTCGCCGTGCCGCCGTTTCGGCATTGACAGTCCGGGCGTGGATGACGCCAAGTGCACCGACGCCCGCCACCACGAGCACAATCGAGACCACGTTCCACCAGCCGAGCGATTCCCCGTAGAGAAAGATGGCCGGCAGCAACCACACCAGGCTGGGTGTGACGAGGGCGCGGACGTCCTCGACCCGCATGATGACATCGGCGGTGAGCGACGCCTCATCCTCCGCGACGGCCGGGCTGGCCAGCACCTGGCGCAGCTGCATGACAGTGCTGACGCCGCTGCCGGCGAGGCCGATCAGCACGACGACCGCACCGTAGCGCAAGCCGGAGTCCGGAACCCGGAGCACGCTCACCGCGAGCAGCACGGCGCTGGTGAGGGCGGCGGTCGCGAAGACGGCGTACGGCCAGCCCAGCACCGCCGACCAGCCGAGTTCGACCGGAAGAGCAACACGTCGAGACAGGTGCTCGCCCGCCCTCTGATCGGCGCGCCGCACCCACCAGCCGAGCCGCCACTGCGCCAGCACCATCCCGACCACCAACACCGTCAGCGCCAGCAGCGGCAGCCAGAGAGACGCGGCAGAGGTGAGTCGCAATGCGTGCATCAGTGCCGCGCCGACCAGGAACCCAGCGAGCAGGATGCTGTCGACGAGCTTGGCACGCCGCCGCGCCGCCAGCCGCGCCGAGAGCAGTGGCGTCGGCTCGACGTCGGCCAGGCCGTGCCGAGTCATCCACTGCCCAGCCTCCGCGTCATCCACCTGCTGCATGCGCGCACCTCCATATGTCGCAAGGTTTGTACCAGGAGGATGGGTCATAACTTGCGACAATGTCAACCCTGGGTTGCGCGCCACCCCGGCGGCAGCCGGCCACTCAGACGTCGGCGGCGGGCTTCAGCACGTCGAGACACCACTGGCGGAAGGTGGTCGGCGTACTCAGTTCAGGGGTGCGGGCCACGCCGTTGTCCAGGCCCTCGTTCTTGGCCACGGCCATGTCCAGCAGGCCCTGCGCGATGGCTTCGGAGCGGCCGGCCCGCAGCATGTCCTCCTTGTACGCCTCGCCGGAGACCTGCTGGTAGCGGACGGGACGGCCGAGCACGTCGGCGATGACGGCGGCCATCTCGGTCTGAGTAAGGTCCTCCGGGCCGAGCACGGGCACCTCCTCGAAGCCGGTCCACGTGTCGTCGCGCAGCAGGCGGGCGGCCGTCGCGGCGATGTCCCGGGCGGCGACCGTGGGCGCGGACAGGTCCGGCGCGGTGGGGCCGTACAGGACGCCCTGCCGGGTGATCGGGGCGAGCTGCCACAGCACGTTGTCCATGAAGGACGGCATGGTCAAGGCCCGGTACGGCACGCCGGTCGCGGCGATCAGGTCGTCCATCGCGAGCGTCGCGGTGACGTGCCCGGCCCGCCCGGCCGCCGGCGTGCCGCGGCCCAGCGCCGAGATGCCGACCACGCGCGGGACGGCGGCCAGCGCGTCGAGCACCGGGCGGGTGAAGCCGGAGTACGCCTCGTTCAGGCTTGTCGACAGCGGGTCGGCCAGCACCAGCCAGAAGACGGCAGCGGCACCGGCGAACGCCTCGGCAGCGACTGCCGGGTCGCCGTGCGAGCCCCTGACGACCTCGACCCGCTCGACGACGCCCGGTGCCAGCCGTGCCGGGTCACGGGCCACCACCCGCACGGGCGCGCCGACGTCGAGCAGATCCTGGACCAGACGGCCGCCGATGTTGCCGGTCGGAGCGGTTACCACAATCATGGCTTTCATCCCTGTTCGGTGAGGAATCTGACGTAGCCAGTCAACGCGGATCCGCGGCGGAGCGGAAAGACCGTCTCCCTCTGGATTGATACCGTGGTGATATGAGTGATCTGGAGACGCGGCAGCTCCGCTACTTCGTGGCGGTCGCCGAGGAGCGGCACTTCGGGCGGGCCGCCGACCGGCTCGGCATGGCCCAGCCGCCGCTGTCGCGCGCCATCCGCAACCTGGAACGGCAGCTCGGCGTCCAGCTCCTGATCCGCACCACGCGGCAGGTGGCGTTGACCCCGGCCGGCGAGACCCTGCTGGCCGACGCCAAGGTGGCGCTGGACGCGATCGGCGCCGCCCAGCGCCGAGCCCGCCGGGCCGGGCAGGAAACGCCGGCCCTGCGGTTGGCGCTCAAGGCCGACTACGACGGCGGCCTCCTGCCGCTGATCCTGGAGGCGTACGACGTCATGCCGGTCGAGCTGCTGCTCGGCGGACGCGGCGAGCAGGTGCCGGCGCTGCGCGACGGGCGTGCCGACGTGGCGTTGATCCCGGCGCTCGAAGACGAGGACGGGCTGGACAGCGAGCTGCTACTGACCGGGCCGAGCGTGGTGGCGCTGCCGGCCGCCGACCCGCTGGCAGCGCGGACGACCATCCGCCTTGCCGACCTGGCCGGCCGTCGGCTCCCGGACGGGTCACCGGCCGAGGAGGCCCGCATGGTGGGCAACCGGCGGCCGCTGGACCTCGCGCAGATCTTCAACCTGGTCGAGGTGGGCACCGCCGTGTGGTTCCTGCCGGAATGGGTGGCTCGGCGGTACTCCCGGCCGGGCACCGCCTTCCGCCCCGTGCCGGAACTCGATCCGGTGACGCTGAAGGTGGCCTGGCCGGCCGAGTCACGCTCACCCGCGGTGGCGGCCTTCGTACGCGTGGCCCGCCAGGTCGCCGAATCACCCGAGAAGCAGTTGCTCCGCGGCTGACGCGTGTCTCGAAGGGACGAAGATGGTCATGAGCGCGCGGGACGTGGTGGGCGTGATCGAGTCAGACCCCGCAGCGATGAGAGTCCTCCGGGCCGCAGCCGGCCTTGGGCTACCCGACTGGTGGATCGGTGCCGGCTTCGTACGCAACCGCGTCTGGGACACCATCAGCGGCCTCCCCGCCTTGCCGGAGCGCGACGTGGATGTCGCCTACTTCGCCCCGGGGAAGCTCGACCCGGGCGAGGACGCCCGCGCCGAAGCCCGAGCCGCAGTGGTCCTCCCGAGGTGCCGTGGGAGATTCGCAACCAGGCCCGGATGCACCTACGCAACGGCGAGGAGCCCTACACGTCCACACTGGACGCGATATCGCGCTGGCCCGAAACGGCGACCTGTGTCGCGGTGACCCTGCGGGACGACTCGGTTCGCCTGGTGGCCTGCCACGGCCTGACCGACCTGGTGGGATTGGCGGTCCGCCCCTCGCCGACCTTCGACAACGCAGCCGGGCGGGCAACGGTCGAGCGCCGCGTCAAGGCCAAGGGATGGCTCGACCGGTGGGCCGGGCTCCGGCTGGAGATCTAGCATGGGGCTTCCGCCACGTGCTTGATGTGGGCTGCCCGCTGCTTGAGCAGTCGTCGCAGGTACGGCGCGACGAGCACGCGGGTCACCAGCGCCCCCAACGGCCCCAGAGGCGCGGTGACGGTCATTCGGTCGATCATCTGCGTCCCGCCATCGACGTCTCGGAAGAGGTGTTCGTGGCGGAGGGCGCGGAAGGGACCCTGTGTCTGCTCGTCGACGAAGCGGTACGGGCGTTCGTAGACGGTGATACGGCTGGTCATGCACCAGCGCAGACCGAGATGCCGAGCGCGGAAACTGACCTCGTCCCCGAGCGCGAGGCGGCGTCGACCTGTGCTGGTAGTGGCCGTCTCCTGGCTACCGGGCAGCGACGCGGCATGAACATCCACATCACGTTCCAGGTCGAACACGACGGTCGGAGCAGCGCCGATGACAGACACGATCTCGATCAGCCCCGCCACGTCACGAGCCTAGAGCACCGCTACGGCGGAATCCCGGTTGAGCAGTCGAGTCCCGATCGGTGACGATCAAGCTGTGTCCGTACCCACCCGTCAGGTCCGCGGCCGATACTCGGCCGACACCATCACCGTCTACCAGGCGTACCCCGCGCAGATCGCGCTACCGGCGGTGGCCGGCACCTGAAGACCAGCCCCGTACGGGTTCAGTGGGATCCGGAACGATCCCTGCATCTCACGGCGCTGCCATACCGGTCGCTACAGGTCGGGTTGTCCGGCGAGGCGGTCGATCGGTACATCGACGACTGGACGGTGACCGTCACGGACATCACCCCCACCGTGCACCGCGTCCGGGACCTTCTGCGTGGCGGCGACGAACAGCAGGCAGCGGCTCTCCTGCCTGTCGAACGCGTCTACCCGCTGCCGGCCCCGATCGTCGCCAACGTCGACGCCAGCCCGGACGTCACCGGGGCACTGCCTCGATGATCAGGTTCCGGTTCGAGCTGTACCCACTGGACGAGGTGTCGCCGTGGGGCGGTGACCGGCCGACGCTCCACTGGTTCGGGCTCACCGACGGCTGGTACTGGCTCGAAGCGGGCGGGCAGGAGCTGCTGCGCCGCACCCGGCAGGTGCACAGGCATCCCTTCGTCGACCACTATCTGGCCCGGCTCTGGGAGGACGTCAACGTCCTCACACCCGCGGTGTTGGAGCCGGTGCCCGACGACGTGCAGCCGTTCATCGCCTCCCACCCCGGGCAGTGGGCGTGTGACCCTCTCGATTTCGTGGCGGAACCGGACGGGGACCGCACCGACGGTGGGGACGCGGACGCGCCCGACCATCCGGTCCTCACGGCCGCGACCTGGTACGGCGATCACCACCTGGACCTCGGTTACCTACGCAACCCGCCCCGGCTCCGGTTCTGGCGTACCACATCCGGCGATCGCGACGAGATCACCATTGATTGGCAGCACGAGGACGACGGCGAGATCGGTTTCACCGCCGACCCCGCAGTCCGGCTCAGCGTCCCGACCAGCGCATACCGTGCGGCCGTGCACGCCCTCCACAGCGATCTGATGAACGTGATGGGGCAGCGGATCGAGGAACTGGAACGCCGCGGCGGTCTACCGGGCGTGGACCTCGACCTCGTCCAACTGCGCCGGGAACACGACGACCGGCGGCACTGGCTTGCCAGGAACCTCGACCGCTCCCCCGAGACCGACTGGGACGCTGTCCGCCGAGGCGCCCGCCAGCTACTCGTCGACGGTCAACGGGCCGACGCCCCGGCGAGCTAGGGCCTGTTTCATAAGGGCGGTCGAGCCGAGGCGGAGTCCGGGCGGCGATCCGGCAAGGCGCGGTTTCGTCCGGATACCGGTGTTGTATCCGGACGAAACCGCAACGCCGCCGGGCGTCGTCCGGGCCCGCCGCAGGCCGGCCAGTTCTTATGAAACAGGCCCTAGCCACCTCCACGAGGAGACATAGCGGGTACGCCGACACCGGGGTTACCGGTGGCGCGTCGGCTGGCGGCAGGTTGATGGCGTTGCCGGAGGTCTCGATCACGTCGGCGCGGCCTCATCGCCCGGCGTCGTAGGCACGCCGTGCTCGTTCCACCTCTCCGAGGCTGGCGTCGGCCCACGTGGCCAGGTGCGCGAAGAGCGGGCCGAGGCTGGCACCCAATTCCGTGATCTCGTACTCGACTCGAGGGGGCACCTCGGCGTGGTAGGTGCGCGTCACGAGGCCGTCGCGTTCGAGTTGGCGGAGCCGCTGCGTGAGCACCTTGGGCGTGATGCTGGTCAGTCGGCGCTCCAGCTCCACGAAGCGCTGCCGACCGTATTCGTGCAGGGCCCACAGGATTGGTGTGGTCCACCGGCTGAACACGATGTCGACGACCGGTGCGACCGGGCACGCCAGCTCGGGATCCGTCGAGTGCTGCACGTGCCCTCCGCCACAAAGCCATTACTATCCTCTAGGTACCTACTATATCGGCGCTACTAGCGTCTCCCTCAACCGCGCGAACGACGCGGTCGAACTGGAGACACAGAGATGTTTGTCGTGGTAGGAGCCACCGGAAATGTCGGCAGCACGCTCTCGTCACTTCTCGCGGCCTCGGGTTCCGCTGTGACGGCGGTATCCCGGGGACGACGCCCGATCGCCCTGCCGGAAGGGGTTCGCCACCACCGCGCGGACCTCGAACGGCCAGAAACCCTGAGCCCGGTGCTCACCGACGCCGAGGCGCTGTACCTGCTCGTGGAGGGCGCCGGAGCCCATCTCGACATGCGCGAGATCCTGCGGGTCGCCGCAACCTGTGGAGTGAAGCGCATCGTGCTGCAGTCCTCGCAGGCGGTCGTCACACGGCCGGACTCGCCGTCACACGCGCCCCTGCACGCCATCGAGGACCTCGTCCGCCGATCCGGCCTCGGCTGGACGATCCTGCGCCCCGGCGGCTTCGCCTCCAACGCCTTTGCCTGGACCGAACCCATCCGGGGCTCGCGGATGGTGTCCGCACCGTTCGGCGACGTCGGCCTGCCCGTGGTCGACCCTGCCGACATCGCCGAAGTGGCGGCCACCGCCCTGCTCGACCGCTCGCACGACGGCCGCACCTACGAACTGACCGGCCCGGCCCTGAGCACGCCACGCGAACGGGTCGCCGACCTCGCCGCCGCGCTCGGCGAGCCGATCGGCTTCGTGAACCAGACGCCCGACGAAGCCCGCGAGCAGATGCTGCGTTTCATGCCGCCACCGGTGGTCGAGGGCACGCTGGCGATCCTCGGTACGCCCACCAACTCCGAACAGCGGATCAGCCCGGACGTCACCGAGGTGCTGGGTCGACCACCACGCCCCTTCGCCGACTGGGCAACGCGCAACATCGCCGCCTTCCGCTGACGCGTCGCGCCGGTCGGACTGCCCTGCGCTCCGACCTGGCGCGTACGCGACGCCGACCTACCGGCCCGATCTCATTGGCGGCGTTGGGCATTCATCGCAGGCGACGGGAATCAGTCTGGCTGCTACGTCAGCACAGTCGCCGAACAGATCCATAAGGGGCGTAGACCGCCGCGAACGACTCACTCCGACAGTAGGTCCACATCCGAAGGAGGTCCCGGCTAGGTACTCGTCGGCCCCCGATAACTGATCCCACCGCATCGATCAAGGCTGGTAGCGTGCGCCGAACATGAAGATCACGGGGGAAACATCGATGAACCGAACTCGACTCGTCCTGACTGGCTTGGCCGTTGCGGCGGCGATCGCAGTGTCCGGCTGCGATCCGCAGCCCGCATCTGAGGGTGCCGCAACCACACCGTCCGCGGCGGCCTCGAGCGCCGCCCCGACCAGCACCGCGGCTAGCACTGCGGCCAGCACCCCGGCCAGCGACGCGGCCACGGTGAAGGCCTGCGCCGACATCAAGAAGGACATCGAGGACAACGCGACTAAGATCGCCAAGGCCGAGAAGATCGGCCCGCCGGCCGGACACTTCGCGGTCAGTGCCCAGTGGGCCGCCGGCTCGGTCGCGATCCTGGCGCATTCGATGTCCGCCAACGAGGCAGTCACCGCCGCCTCCGAGAAGATCCAGAACGAGATGATGAGCCTGAGCGACGCGTACAACAAGTCCGCCGACGCCAAGCCCAGCAAGAAGGCCCTGGAAGCCGCCATCAAGGAACTGGACACCGCCTGCTCGGCCGCCTGACCGGTTCGACCACGTAATCGGCGGTGACCCTCCCCCTGAGGGTCACCGCCGATTCGTATCCGTGCGGGCCGCGGCACCTGGATCAGCGTCTCTGCGCAACCCACGGTCAGCCTGCGCGACGGACGCCCAGCAGGATGCCCTGCGAGCGTCGAAGCTTCGATCACCCGCTGGCGGTGTCGCCCGAATGCCGGCGATGCCTGCCGTCTCGACCAGCGTCAGGGCGATGACGAGCAGGCCGAGCAGCGCGACGACGGCGTTGGCCGCAGTGAGGAACACTGCCTCGCCGAGGCTCGCGCGGCCGAGTTGGGTCAGGTGGAAGAAGAAGTGCGGGACGGCGAAGGTGGAGAATGCCGCCGCTACGGGGAACGGCGAATGCGGCGCGAGGTGCGACGAGCGTCGATCGCAGCACCGTGGCGGGGACGGTACCGTCCAGGACGCGGCCCACTCGGAGCGCAGGTCGAGAGCGTTGTCAGGGCGCCGAGGTTCCAGAGTGGTGCTGGAGCCTCGGCGCCCTTCGCCTTGCTCGGCATGACGGGGACGCTACGGCCTGCGGGTGTTCGGCCGCTGTAGCGATCTCGGCAGGTCAGGCCTGCAGACGGACACGGCGACGCCGTGCGACGAGCACCAGCACCGTACCGAGCGCGAGGGCGACCGCAGCCGCGCCGACGAACAGCATGGTCTTGTCGCCGGTGACCGGCAGGCCCGGGCCCGCGCTCGACGACGCCGATGCCGAGGGCAACGCCGATGCCGACGTCGACGTCGATGCCGACGGTGAGGCCGATGCCGACGGTGAGGCCGATGCCGACGGCGAGGCGCTCGGCGAGCTCACGGCGACCTTCTTCGCCACCACGAAGACCCTCGGCTCGTCGCGGTCGCCGGCACGCACCTGCGTCAGAGTGTCGTCGCCCTCGCCGTTCTCGCCGGCCAGGATCTTCCAGCCCGCCGGGGCGGTGAAGGTCAGCAGGACGTTGCCGGCGGGGAGGCGGGTGAAACGGAACAGGCCCTTGGCGTCGGTGCTGGCCTCGGCGTACCTGGTCTTGCGGTCGGCACTGGTGGCGACGACCTTGACACCCGGGACGCCAGGCGTCCGGGGCGTCCACTCGGCAGCATCGGACTCACCCTGGAAGACGTAGCCGCTGAGATCGGCGAAGGCGCCCGCCACCGGCAACCGCACGCTGGTGTTGTTGTCGGCGTCGTTGGCCTCGCCGTTGTCGGCGGCGAGCGAGAAGGCGACGAATCCGTAGCCGGACCGCCACGCCGCGTTGTTGGTCTTGCCGGTGATCTGAACGGTCTTGGTGGCACCGCCGGCGACGTCGAAGCCGGTCGACAGCACACCGTAGGCGACACCGTCGACGCCCTCGCTGTCGCCGCCGGTGTAGTGGACGCGCTTGGCGTCGACGGAGCTCTTGTTCTTCACCGTGACAGTGATGGTGAAGGTCTCGCCCTCGGCGTAGTTGGCCTTGTCGGCGGCGGAGGTCACCGCGATATCCGGCTTGGGGGCGGCCATCGCGGCCGTTGCCGGGAGGACGGCCACGAGCACGCCCGCGAGGGCGGCGGCGGCAAGTTTGCGCATGGAGGTCTCCGTAATAGGGGACGGGAATCAGCGCGATGCTAGCGCTGGGCGAGTCACTCCGCTGTCCCAAGATCGAAAACGTGATCGGAAAGCCAGCCGATCACGGGCAGCTTGACGACCACGTGCAGACCTGACCGCCCGGCGGGACGACCCGACATCCGCCAGATGATGTCGGGTCGTCGGGCACGGGTCTCAGAGGAATTCGCTGCGGTACGTCGAGGCCAGTTCCGCCGCACGGCGGCGGCGCTCCACCAGCTCGTCCGGTGTTAGCTGCGGTGGCGGCGCGTCCGCGCCCGCGACGACGTCACCGATCCTCATGAAGTACTCGTCCTGCCCGGCCGGGGTGCACATGCAGAGCATCCGGGCCGGCGCGCCCGAGACGTTGCGGAAGTGGTGCGGCGCGTTGGCCGGGATGTTGATCGTGGAGCCGGCCCGTACGGTGTGCCGCTCACCCCGGAAGGTGAACTCGATCTCGCCCTCCAGGATCGTGAACATCTCCTCGAAGTCGTGCCGGTGCGGTGGCGGCCCGCCGCCGTCCGGGACGCGCATGTCGATCAGGCAGTACCTGCCGTTGGTCTGCTCACCGGTGATCAACATGCCGTAGGTGTTGCCCACCAGCGAGATGTACGTCGTACCGGGGTCGTCGGGATCGGCCACGGTCAGCGTGCGGGACGGGTCGTCGTCGGGAATCATCCTGGTTTCTCCTTCGGGGCTTCGTGTTAGAGCGACCTGAGAACGTCGAGCAGCGCCGGTGAGCGGCTTCGGGAGGTCAGGCCGTGGGCGCGAGGACGACGGTCTTGCCCGGCAACTCACCCGCGGCGGCCCGCGCGTGCAGGGCCGGCAGGTCGGCCAGCGGCACCCGCTGGCCGACCTCGACGCGCAGCTCACCGGTGCCGACGCGGGCGACCAGGTCGGCGAGCTGATCGGCGTCGCTGCGCACGAACAGGTCGATACCCCGTACGCCGCGTCCCTCGTCGGAAGGGGCGGGCATCCAGACGGTGGTGTTGACCAGGGTGCCGCCGTCCCGGATCACGGTGACCAGCGCGGCCAACCGCTCCGGGGTGACCGGCGCGAGGTTGAGGACCAGGTCGACCGGCTCGGTCACCGCTGCGGTCACGTCGGTGGTGGTGTGGTCGATCACCTCGTCCGCGCCCGCGCTCCTGACCCGGTCGGCGCTGCGAGGGCTGGCCGTGGCGATCACTCGGGCGCCGACCTCCTTGGCCAGCTGCACGGCGTACCCGCCGACCGCTCCGCCGGCACCGTTGATCAGCACCCGCTGACCGGCGGTCAGCTTGCCGTGGTCGAACAGCGCCTGCCATGCGGTCAGGCCTACCAGCGGGAGCGCCGCCGCGTCGGCCAACGGGATGTTCCCGGGTGCCCCGGTCAGGATCTCCGCCGGCGCGATCACGTACTCCGCGGACGCTCCCGTCCCCGTCATCGGCAGGAAGCCGACGACCCGATCGCCGACCGCGACGTCGTCCACGCCGTCACCCAGCGCGTCGACAGTGCCGGCGACGTCGAGGCCGGGAGTGTGCGGCAGCTCGACCGGGATCGGACCCTGCATGAAGCCGGCCCGGATGTTGCCGTCGACACCGTTGAACGACGTCGCGGCGACCCGGATGCGGACCTGACCGGCACCAGGGGTAGGCCGGTCGACATCCTCGTAGCGGAGGACCTCGGGACCGCCGAACTCGTGAAAACGTACTGCCTTCATCGCTGGACCTGCTTCCGTTGGGCGTCGCTTGCGGACGTCACCCAATCTGGCCGGAGCCGGCGCGGTTAACCTGGGCCGGCTTGGCCCACCCTGAGGATGGTCGGTTCGCCGGCGGCGTCGACGATCTCGGCGAGACGCGCCGCGTCGGCCGAGCCGGGCGCCGCGGTGAGCATCAGCGCCGCCAGGTCGTCCCCGGGGATGGCGAGCATGCTGCCGACCAGTGTGACCGCGCCGGCGTCCGGATGGATGAAAGCGGCACTGCTCTCGTGGGCGGCCACCGGTCGTGGCACCCGCCACAGGTCGTCGAACCGGCGGCTCCTACTCCGCAGCTCGTCCACCAGCGCGGCGAGCGACGCGTCGGCGGGGTAGCGCAACTGCGCGCTCCTCAGCCGGGCGACCAGGACCGCCTCGTGATCGGTCGCGTCGGCCGTGGACTGCTGGAAACCGTCGAAGGGGTCGCAGAACGACCGCCAGGCGATGTTCCACTCCCACGGGTCCCCGGTGAGTTGCCAGTGCCCCAGGGCCAGGAAGGCTCCGTTCACGGCGACCAGGTTCATCGCCGCGTCGGAGACGAACATCGGAGTGTCGGTGAATCGCTCGAGCAGCCGCATCGCGCCCGGACCGATCTCGGTCGGCACCTTCCCGTCCGCGGCGGCGTACCCGGCCAGCGCGCAGAGCCGCTCGTACTCGGCCCGCCCGGTCCGCAGGGCGCGGGCGATGGCATTCACCACCCCGGCCGACGGATGGCTGCGCCCCTGCTCCAACCGGCGTACATAGTCCGCGGACATCCCGGCGAGGTCGCCGAGTTCCTCCCGCCGCAACCCCTGCGTCCGTCGACGGCCGACCGGTAGGCCGACCTTCTCCGGGGCGGTGCCCTCCCGCAACTGGCGCACTGCGGCACCGAACTCGTGACGTTCCACGGCCCAAGTGTGCCCTGACGAGGCAGTCGGCGAAGGTGGCGGCGGTCACGGCGGGCGGAGCACCGACCGTTGGGTGCGCGACCCGGCACTGTGGAACCCGCACATCAGCGAAGCCCGTCACCGGCAATCCGGTGACGGGCTTCTGACCTGCGCAAACCAAGGGTGGGCGATGCTGGTATCGAACCAGCGACCTCTTCGGTGTGAACGAAGCGCTCTCCCACTGAGCTAATCGCCCTCAGCGACACTGACTCTACCCGATCGTGGAACCGGACCGGAAACCCGGGGGTCAGTGCGTCGCGAGGTAGTGCATCGCCTCGGCGACCACGTCGATGCCGAGGCTGTACTTGAGTGACAGCCAGACCACTGTGGCGACGAAGACGAGGCCAACAGAACCGAGCACGATTCGCACCCCGAGTGACTGTCGCGTCACCCATTGTGTCCAGCCGTGGACGTGTCGGCGAGTGAAGCCGAGCAGCCGGCGCGCCCAGTGGTATTCGACGGCCCAGATGCCCAGGCCGGCGATCACCAGAAGCCAGCCCGGCCCGGGTAGCGGGATGAGGGCGATGCCGATGGTCACCACCAGCGCACCGGCGATCGCAATGAAGATCTTGAGTGCGATGCGGCCGGTGGGGTTGGCGCGGATGAGGTCGAGGGTCATCGAGATCCGTTCACGCCAGCGTGGTCGACGCGGCCGTTCCGCGACGACGAGGATCCCACCGGCACGGCCGGCATCGAGCCCCGGCCGATCGGCCCGTTCGGGCTGCTCCATCGGCACTTCGTACCCCCGCTTTTCGGCTACTCGGACCGCGACGTTCGGCGGGCCGGGCGCTCTCGCCGGATCCACTGAGGATCGCTTCGCCACCATTTCACCCCCCAGTGTCGCTCGGGCCCGTCACTGCAACGCCCGACTGGACGTTACCGGAGTAAGTCGACGACTGAGCCACCCGATGCCGGGCGGGATCACGCACTGGGCAGAACCGGAAATCCTACATGAATTCTCACATTCACGCGGTCTTTCCGTCCCCCTTCCCACCACTGGGTGAAGTCAGCGTATGGCGGAGCGTAGCCAGGAGTAGCACCTGAGTATGGGAAAAGCGGGACACGCGCGTTCCGCAGCGGTGCCGGGGGGAGAACGTCCATGAGTGTCATCCGACCGACGACCGTAGAGGTCGAGACGTCGCTAAGGCTCGTCGCGCCTGACGCCACCGCCTTGCCGGTGCGTGCCAGTCTGCGTTACGACCCTGCTGACCCGTATGCGGTCCATGTCCTGTTCCATGCCGAATCGGCCGGGGGCGAGGCGGTGAGTTGGTCGTTCGCTCGCGAACTTCTGGTCACCGGCCTGGACGAGCCGGCCGGCATCGGGGATGTGCGGGTCTGGCCCTGGGCCACACCGCGCGGCGATTTCGTCGCGCTGGCCCTCTCGTCACCGGACGGCAACGCCCTCTTCGAGGTGCCGCGCAGCGTCCTGGTGCGTTTCCTTCGACGGACGTACGTCGTCGTCCCGCGCGGCCGTGAGGCCGAGCACCTGGACGTCGACACGGCGGTGAACCGGCTGCTCGCCGGTCGCTGACCGCCCGAAAGAGCAACACCGGCCAACCCAGGGCCGCGCGGATCTGCCGAGTCCGCGCGGCCCTGGCACACCCACCCCAAGGGGTACGCGGACAAGCTCACCCGGGTCAGCCGGTGCTCAGCCGTGCGTGGTGATGCCTCCGTCGACGGGAATGACCGCTCCGGTGAGGTACGCGCCGGCGCGCGAGGCGAGGTAGATGGCGGTGCCGGCCATGTCCTCGGGGCGGCCGATGCGGCCCAGCGGCACCTGCTCCTCGATGGCGGCCCGGCTCGCCGGGTCGTCGAGCGCGAACGCCATCATCTTGCTCTCGAACGGGCCGGGCGCGATCGCGTTGACGGTGATCTGCTCGCCGGCCAGCTGGTGGGCCAGGCTGCGGGTGAGCATGTGCACGGCGGCCTTGGTGGCCGAGTACGCGTACACCTCCATCCACGGCACCCGGATACCGTCGATCGACCCGATGTTGATCACGCGGGCCGGGTCGTCGGCGTCGGCGGCGGCGCGGAGCGCCGGCAGCAGCGCGGTGGTGAGCCGGAAGACGGCCTTGACGTTGACCGCCCAGAGCTTGTCGAACGCGGCCTCCGGGTAGTTCTCCAGCGGCGCGCCCCAGGTGGCGCCCGCGTTGTTGACCAGCACGTCGAGTCGGTCGAAGCGTTCCCGCACGGCGGCGGCGAGCGCCTCGGCGCCGGTGTCGTCGCTCAGGTCGGCGGGGATGGCCTCGCAGCGACCTTCGGCGGAGAGCTCCTTGGCGACCGCCTCGCACACGTCGGCCTTGCGGGACGAGATGACGACGTGCGCGCCGGCGCGGACGAAGCCCTGGGCGATCATCAGGCCGATCCCCCGCGACCCGCCGGTGACCAGTACCGTCTTGCCTTCGACCGAGAACAGTTGCGTCATGCCCATCCCATCGCGTGTCGGCGGGGCCGCCGGCCGGTCGGGCGACCGACAGCGCGTCGGCCGGTCGGGGTGGCCGACGGAGCGCCGGCCGGACCGCGGACCGAACAGCGCTACCGCCGGGTAACGTAGCCCGGTCGCGGGACCACGACAAGCCCGCTCCGACGCGCCGACTGCGGCGCACAGACCGACCGGGATGCGATGACCTGCGGTTCGGGCTACCGTCGCAGGCGATGGTCTCCACCGATCCCGCCCCCGCGTCATCGATCGGAACGGCGTCACCCGTGCCCGACGAGATTGCCACGTTCGCGCTGGCCGACCTATCCGGTTCCCCGGGCTGGCGTCGACCGGTGATCGTCGAACGGGAGCTGCTGATCCTCACCACGCGTGGTCACGGCGACGCGGAACTCGACTTCCACCTGCTCCCCTGTCGGCCCGGCACGCTGCTGCGGGTCCGCGCCGGCCAGGTGCTGCGCTGCGCCGGCCGGCAGTTCGACGCCACAGTGGTCGCCTGGGAACCCGAGGCGCTGCGTGGTTTCGGCGTCGAGCTGGACACTCCGGTGACCTGGCGGCAGTTGGCCGGTGAGGACGAGGACGCGGTGATCAGCGAGGTGAGCCAACTGGTTGTGGACTGTCAGCGCCATCCCGACAGCCTCACCGCCCGCGCGCTGCTTCGTCACCAACTGGCAGTGCTGCTGCTGCGGCTGGCCCTGGCGAACGCCGACCGGTCGACGCCCCGACCTGAGGACGAGACGTTCCACAGGTTCCGCCGGGAGGTGGAGCACGGCTACCCGCACACCCGACGGGTGGAGGACTACGCTTCCAGCCTCCGCTGCTCGGTGCGGACCCTGACCCGGGCGTGCCTGGCCGTCACCGGTCGCAGCGCCAAGCAGGTGATCGACGAGCGGGTCGCGTTGCAGGCCGGCCGGCTGCTCGCCGCGACCGACCAGCCGATCGCCCAGATCGGTCGGCACCTCGGCTTCTCCGAGCCCACGAACTTCGGTCGTTTCTTCACCCGGGAGGTCGGGGTCAGCCCCGGCGCGTTCCGCGCCGCCCGGGATCAACCCGCCGCGCGGGTGGTCCGGCCCCGACCTCCGGCCGAGCCCACCGGCGCCAACGGCGGCAGGTTCCGCGCCGTCGGCACGACGAACGGCGGCCACGCCACGCGACGCGGGTCGCCCAGCGCACCGACGGGCGACACCGGCCGGGCATGATGGCACTGTGCAGATCTCCGCGCGCGGCGACTACGCGGTACGGGCAGCGCTGAGCCTCGCCACCGCGTACCCCTCGCTGTTGTCCACCCAGGCCATCGCGGCGGAGCAGGACATGCCCCGCAAGTTCCTGGAGGCGGTCCTGGCGGACCTGCGCCGGGCCGGCATCGTGCGTGCCCAGCGCGGCGCCGAGGGCGGCTACACCCTGGCCCGTACGCCGCGTGAGGTGACCGTCGGCGCGGTGCTGCGCGCGGTGGAGGGGCCGCTGGCCGGGGTACGCGGGCTGCGCCCCGAGGAGACCCGCTACGAGGGCGCGGCGGAGAACCTGCCCGGCCTGTGGGTGGCGGTGCGCGCCGCCGTGCGTCGGGTCGTCGACGAGGTGAGCCTCGCCGAGATCGTCAGTGGCCGACTGCCCGCCCACGTCCGCAAGCTCACCGCGATGCCCGACGCCTGGGAACCGCGCTGACGCCACCCGCGCTGGTCACGCCGGGCGCGGCTGGCTCGGGCACGTCACCGTTCGTCGCTCGGCCAACGCCCTCGTGGGTGCGGATCACGTCGCCGTTGTCCAGCCGGGGCAGCCGTGCACGCCCCGCGTCCGGGCCGGGGCGCCCCAGATTGAGCAGGAGCAGCACCTCGTGACGGCCGTCGGGGAAGAACTCCCGCTGGACGCCCCCGGCGTCGAAACCGGCCATCGGGCCGGCGGCGAGACCTGCCGCGCGCACACCGACGATCAGGTAGCCGATCTGCAGGGTCGCGTTGAATCGGGCCTGCTCGACGCGCGCCGCCCGGTCTGCGAGCCAGTTCCGGGCCTGCGGGCGGTGCGGATAGAGCTCGGGCAGCCGCTGGTGGAAGTCCACGTCGGCGGCGAGGATCGCGGTCAGCGGGGCGCTGGCCGTCTTGGCCCGGTTGCCGCTGGACAGGTACGGCAGCAGTCGGGCCCGGGACACCGCCGAGCGCAGCAGAAGCACCCGTAGTGGCTGACCGTTGTACGCGGTCGGCCCGTGCCGGATGAGGTCGTGGATCGCCGCGACCTGCGCGTCGGTGACCGGCTCGTCGGCGAACGTGTCTGCGGTCCGGGCCTCCCGGAACAGCAGGTCCTGTGCGGCGCGGTCCAGCGCGAGCAGGTCCTCTTCGGTGGGTGCGGTCGTGCCGCCACCACGGTCGGCGTGCGCACGAGCGGTGAGGAGGATCTCGTTCCGCTGCGACATGACCTCATGCTGCCGGCGCCGGGACCGAGCGGTCAACGCTCTACCAGAACGTGAGACTTGCGTTGCCGTCGATGTCGCGTACCGCGTTCAACAGCGTTTATCGCGGCGAAACACCTATCTGTTGAATAGGGATTGTGGTGGACGGTCGGCACTGTCCAGGGCGGACAGCGAAGGGGTTTCAAAGGTTGCCGGTCCGGGAATGTTCGATCTCGACACGGCAGGGAACGGTGACGAGGGGAGACCTCCGATGGGCCTCATGTTTCGCAAGCGCAAGAAGTACGGACCGATCATCCTGAACTTCACCGAGAACGGCTTCTCCTCGTGGAGCATCAAGATCGGGCGCTGGTCCTGGAACTCCAAGGCGAAGGCGCACCGGGTCGACCTGCCGGGTCCGCTGTCGTGGAAGCAGGACAAGGCCCGGTCGTAGCATCCCGGGAGTCGAGCGGGGTGCCGGTGATTCACCGGCACCCCGCTCGGCGTCTGGACCGGGCTGGCGTCGCGCTCAGCGCGCCAGCGCGATGATCTCGTCGCCGGCGAGCCTGCCCGACTCGCGATCACGGCGTACGTCGCCCACGTCGAGCAGGTGGGTCAGCGCCCGGTTGGCGTCGGCGGCACGGTAGACGGTGGCGGTGAGCGTGTGCCGGCGCAGCTCGGTGACCGGCCGCGAACCGCCCCGGCGCAGTTCGGCCAGCAACTCCCGGGCCAGCGGTTCGAGCTCGGGATCGCCGGCCACACCGACAGTGACGCCCATCGGGTCCTGCGGGTCGCGGTAGCGCACGTCGAGATCCGCGCCGACCGCCCAGAGCGCGTCGCGGACGGCCTCCAGGCTCCGGTCGGAGCGGCTGCCGAACGCGATCACACCGGCGGCGTCGCCGTCCGGCAGCACCGGCGCCACCTCGGCGACCAGGGGGAAGCCGGCGGAGACGAGCGCGTCGCGAGCGCTGTCACCGGTGTGCAGCAACAGCTCTCCGGCGCGGCCGTTGGCCGCGGCGGCGAGGAGCTTCGGCGTCACCGCGCCGGGCAGGTCCACGAAGGAGAACAGCGGGGCGCCGGCCGCCCCGGCGGCCTTCACCGCGACCGGAAGCCGGTACGGATCACCGGAGAGCAGGTGCACGGTGACCTCGGCGGGCAACTCCGCCTCGATCGGGCCGAGTCGGGCCGGCAGGGCCGCACTGTCGGCCAGCACCAGCACCGTCACCTGCCGGCCGCGTACCTGGTCGCCGTGCGCGGCGACCAGGCGCAACACCGCCTCCGCGCTGCCCGCGTCCGTGCCCGCGATCGCGACGGTCGCCCGCCGGGAGCGGTGCAGGGCCGCGGGCAGCCAGGTCGTCAGCTGGCGGACCAGCAGCTCGCGGAGGAAGTCAGTGGTGCGGTCGGTCGACATCGGTCCGTTCTACCGCACGACCGATCAGGCGGGGACGGAGATCCCCACCCCACCCTTGGTCTGCCCGCCGTAGCGCTGCCGCTCGGCGTCCAGGTCGAGCCGGGTGATCTGCTTGCGGGCAGCGAGGGCGCTGTCGTCGAGCAGGTCGGCGGGGATCAGCCAGACGATCTCGAACTCCAGACCGTCCGGGTCCTTGCCGTAGAGGCTCTTGGTGGTGCCGTGGTCGGACGTGCCGACCAGCGCGCCGGCGGCGGCGAGCCGCTCGGCGGTGGCGGCCAGCTCGTCGAGGGTGTCCACCTCCCAGGCGAGGTGGTAGAGGCCGACGGTGGACCGGCCGGCGGTGGACCGCCCGGCCCCGGCCCCGATCTCGAACAGGCCGAGGTCGTGGTCGTTGGTGGAGTCGGGCGCCTGGAGGAACGTGGCGCCGCGGAAGCCGTCGGGGGTCATGGCCACCGTACGGAAGCCCAGCACGTCGCTGTAGAACGCGACGCTGCGGGCGAGGTCACTGACGTAGAGAACCGCGTGGTTGAGCCGGTGAATACCCATGCCCCGATGCTAGCGGGATTTGGTTGAGCGTTCAACTATCCGCAGTATGATGGCGGTCATGACGCGCTGGTTGAACCCCGACGAGCAGCGCACGTGGCGCGCGTACCTCACCGCGTCGCGAGCGCTGATGGACACTCTCGACCGCGAGCTGCAACGCGACGCGGGGATGCCGCACGCCTACTACGAGATCCTGGTCCGCCTCTCCGAGGCACCGGGTCGGCAACTACGGATGAGCGAGCTGGCCGAGGCCGCCGGGTCGTCACGCAGTCGTCTCTCGCACGCCGTGTCCCGGCTGGAGACCGCCGGCTGGGTGCGCCGGGAGGACTGCCCCACCGACCGGCGCGGGCAGATCGCGCTGCTCACCGACGAGGGTTTCGCCACCCTCGCGGCCGCTGCCCCCGGCCACGTCGAGGGGGTACGCCGGCACCTGTTCGACGCGTTGAGCCCCGCCCAGGTGGACCAGCTGCGGCGGATCAGCGAGACATTGGCCGAGCACCTGACCGGATCCTGACCAATCGACACCGGCGCGGGTCTTGTACTTACCGTCGTCGGATGAGCACGATGGGGCGTGTCTTCCGGCTTCGGCGAACTGACTGATCAAGCGCACGACCTCGTGTCGTCTGGCGATCTGGCCGGCGCGCAGCAGCTCCTCTCCGACGCGCTCACCGACGCCGACCCCCGCCCGGCCAACGCCACCACGGAGCTGGCCGAGGCCGCGAGCCTCCAGGCGCGGGTGTTGGTGGCCCTCGGTGAGCCGCACTCCGCCCGGGGCTGGGCAGCCTTCGCGTACGCGGCCACGACCCGGCTGCACGGCCGCTCCGACCCGCGCACGGTGGCCGCCGCGGCAACCCTGGCGGCCGTGCTGCACCGGGTCGGCAGCCATTCCCGAGCTGCCCGGCTCTACCAGGAAGTCATCATCGAGCTGACCGCGCAGGACGGCCCCGAGTCCCTGCGGGTGCTCGCCGCACACGCCGACCTGGCCACGGTGGAGTACGCCCGCGGCCAGTGCACGGTGGCCCGTGACCGGCTCCAGGACGCCTGGGAACTGCACCGCGAGGTGTACGGCGACGGGCATCCCAGCGGCATCAAGATGCTGGCGCGCCTCGGGGCGATGCAGCGTGACTGCGGACAGTTCACCGAGGCTCACGACAACCTGGCGCTGGCCCGCGAGCTGTGCCGGCAGCACCTGCCGGCGGACGACCCGCTGGCGGCGCAGGTGGCGGCCCTGGCCCGGGCGGCGGCCAATCCCGACCACGCGTGCACCGACAACCCGCCGACCGCCCGGGACACTCCGGTCGTGCCGGCCGCCCGCGTCCCACCCCAGGACGACGACCCGGCCGAGGCCGGCCATCCGCCAGCGCCTCCGCCACACCACGCCGCGACGATGGCGGCCGGCGGGGCGGTGCCGAACCCCCGAGCGCCAGCCGACGAACCCGTCGGGTCGGCGGGATGGCCACCGGAGCCGACGAGCGAGCCCACGCCGTACCCCACGGAAGCCCCGGTGCCCCCGTCGGTGGTCGGGCTGGCCGGCGGCACCGAGGAGCAGTCCGGGGTGTACCGGCTGCGCCGACCTCCCCCGCCGGCCGACCCGTACGCGCCACTGGAGCCGTACACCCCGTCCCGACTGTTGCCGGTGCCGGTGCACCGCGCGCCGCCGACGCAGCGCAACCGGCTGGTGCCGGTGTTGGTGGCCGGCGTGGTCGTGGTGCTGCTCGGCGCGGCTGCGGTGATCGCCGGGGTGGCTCGGGTCGGCGGCGACGACGAGCCGACCCCGCCGCCGGCCACGGGCTCCCCCACCGCCGCTCCACCGGCCAGCACCGCACCCGCCGCGACCGTCACCCCGCCCACGTCAGGTGCCGCCGCGGCGCCGATCGGCAGTCCTCCCGGCACGGTGACGTTGCGCGACAGCCGGGACAGCATCGTCTTGAACTGGACCTACCCCACCGGCAGCGAGGGCCCGGTGGTCATCGCGGGTGGTCGCACCGGCCAGGACCGCAACGTCTTCGCGACCCTGCCCGCCGGCACCACCAACTACGTGATCTACGCCCTCAACCGCACCAACGACTACTGCTTCACCGTGGCGGTCGTCTGGTCCACCGATACCGTCGCGAGCTCCGAGCAGGTCTGCACCCGCCGCCGCTGACCCCGCCGCACCCACCGGCGGCCGCCGACCCGCCAGCCCAGCCCTCACCAGCCGGCTCTGCCAGCGACGCCCCGCCAACCGCGCCGTGCCAGCGACCCCCGCCAACCGCGCCCCGCCAACCGCGCCCCACCGCGCCCCGCCAGCGATGGCCTGCCGGGCGCGCCCTCGCGACCACGCCCGGCCGCCCTCACTGAGCGTGGTGCACCCGCCGACAAACGCGCCGTCACGCCCCGTCACATCCAGCGCACCCCGCCACACATCCCAACCCGCCTTTGCTGTGCTTACCTAGACGCACCACCGCATTGAGCAGGTTGAATGGCGCGGCGGGCGCTATGGCACACACACGGCCAGCATCGCTCTATGTAGCTGTCGCATCCGCGGGTGCACAGCAAAGGGGAATCGCCGGGTGGATGGGGAGTCCCTCGGCGTCACGGAATGTCAATGCCGTCACGGCACGTTCGAATGTGGCCCACGGCTGTCCTCAGCGCCGGCTACCGCCGGCAGCAGCAGGCGCACCCGCAGCCCGCGCTGCTCCGGCCCGTCGCCCAGGGCGATGCTGCCCCCCGCACGCCGCACCAACTCCCGGACGATCGCCAGCCCCAGGCCGGCGCCACCGTCGTCGCGGGCCCGCCCGTCGTCGAGCCGGGTGAACCGGTCGAAGACCCGATCCCGGTCCGCGACCGGGATCCCCGGGCCGTCGTCGGTCACCGTCACCAGGTGGTACGCCCCGACACCCGGCCCGACCGCAGCCCTCGCCGTCGAGGTCGCCTCGGCCGCGAGTACGACAGCGGTGTCCGCGTGCCGGACCGCGTTGTCGACCAGATTGGCCAGCACACGACGCACCTCGTCGGCGTTGCCGGTCGTCCAGAGCGGGCCAGAGGGCGACTCCACCCGGACCGGTGGCGACGGGTAACGGGCTGCGACCTCGGCCAGCAGCGCGCCCAACTCCACCGGGCCGACCCCCCGACTCGGAGGCGCTTCGTCGAGGCGGGCCAGCAGCAGGAGGTCGTCCACCAGACGGCTCAACCGGTCGGTGTCGGCGAGCAGGTTGGCGGTCACCGCCGTCCAGTCCGTCCGGTCGGCGAGGCGCTCGGCCACCTCCAACTCGGTCCGGATGTTGGCCAACGGGCTGCGCAGCTCGTGTGCGGCGTCGGAGACGAACGCCCGCTGACGGATCCGGGCGGATTCCAGCCGGTCCAGCATGCCGTTGAGGGTGACCGCCAACCGGTGGATCTCGTCGGCGGAGGCGGGCACCGGCAACCGGCCGGCGCCAGCCCGTCCGGTGATCTCCTCCGCGCCTCGGCGCAGCGCCTCGACCGGCCGCAGAGTCGCGCCGACCACCCGCCAGGCCACCGCGGCCAGCACCGCCACCAGCAGCGGGAACGCCACCAGCAGGATGGTCCGGACCACGTGGGTGCTGTGCCGCACGTCGGCCATCGAACGGGCGACCAGCACGGTGAGCGGGTCCGCCGCGGTGCCCACGGGTACGGCGACCACCCGGACCGGGCCGGCCAGCCCGACCCGCTCCGCCGGCACCTCCAGTCGCTGCCGACGGTCGTGGTCCAACCGCTCCGGGCGGACCATCGGCACCAGCCGGTCGGCGTCGATCGAGGCGGCCCTGATCCGCCCCTGCGCGTCGACGACCTGGACACGCACCTGACCGCCGGCCACCGGCAGCGGATCGGGTAACGCGTCCTCGGCGGCGAGCAGAGCGACCGCGTCGGCGGTCCGGAACGCCTCGGTGTCGACAGTTCGCTGGAGCACGAAGCCGAGCGCGCCGAGCAGCACCACCCCGCCCAGGGCGAGCCCGACCGTGAGGCCGAGCACCCCGATCGCCATGAGCCGGCCCCGCAGACCGAGCACCGGCATCCAGCGGTTCCCCGCCCGGCGGACACCCGCCGGACTGCTCACGTCGCCAGCCGGTAGCCGGCACCCCGGATCGTCTCCAGCCGGTCACGGCCGAGCTTGCGACGCAGGTAGCCGATGTACACCTCGACGGCGTTCGGCGCGGTCTCCACGCTCGCGTCCCAGACGTGGTCCAGCAACTCGGTCTTGGAGACGACCTGGCCGGGTCGGCGCATCAGGTAGTCCAGCAGCGCGAACTCCCGCCCGGTCAGGACCACCTCGGCGTCGGCCCGGGTCACCTGTCGACGGGCCGGATCCAGTCGCAGGTCACCGACGGCCAGCACCGTCGGGCGTTCCGGCGCACCCCGACGCAGCAGCGCCCGCAGCCGGGCCAGCAGCACCACGTACGAGAAGGGTTTGGTCAGGTAGTCGTCGGCGCCGCAGTCGAGGCCGTCGGCCTGGTCGTACTCGCCGTCCTTGGCGGAGAGCATCAGCACCGGCAACCAGTGCTGCTCCGCCCGCAGCCGCCGGACCAGCTCGTAGCCCGAGAGACCGGGCAACATCACGTCGAGGATCATCGCGTCGTAGCCGCCGTGCCGGGCCGCGTCCAGGCCGGCCGGGCCGGTCCCCGCCACGTCCACCGCGAACCCCTCGGCCTGCAGGCCGCGTTGCAGGGCGGCCGCCAACCGGGCCTCGTCCTCCACCACCAGCAAACGCACCACCCAAGAGTGCCACCCGGGTCAATCGTGACGGTCCGGCTTCCTCAGCACGCTCACAGGACCAAGAGGGCACGATGTACGCAGGAGGTGTCACCATGTCCGTCCTGAGGAGCCGTCCCGTCCTTCGTTGGCTGGTCCCCGCCACCGCGGCCGTCGCCGTCATCGGCGGTGGCGCGGCGGTCGGCACGTTCGCCGCCGAAGCCGAGCCGAGCCTGCCACCACGCACCGCGGCCCAACTCCTGGTCGACCTGCAGACGTCCCGGCTGGAGGGGTTGTCCGGGACCGTCGTGCAGCGCGCCGACCTCGGCCTGCCGCCCCTCGTCGGTCTGGTCCCCGGCAACGAGCTGACCACCATGCTGACCGGCACGCACACCCTGCGGGTCTGGTATTCCGGCCCGGACCAGCAGCGGGTCGCGCTGCTGGACACCCTGGGCGAACAGGACGTGATCCGCAACGGCCGGGACCTGTGGACCTGGCAGAGCCGTACCAACACCGCCACCCACCGCACCCTGAGCGGAGATCTCGGGGCCGGAAAGCCGGCTCCCGAGCAGGCAGCCAACCTCCCGGCAACCCCGCAGCAGGCCGCCGACCTGGCGTTGGGAGCGGTCGACCCGAGCACCGAGGTCAGCGTCGGCCGGTCCGCCACCGTCGCCGGCCAGGACGCGTACGAGCTGGTGCTCCAGCCTCGCGACCGGGCCTCACTGGTGCACCAGTTGCGGATCGCCATCGACGCCGAGCGGCACGTGCCGCTGCGCTTCGAGGTGCTCGCGAAGGGCAGTGACCGGCCGGCGTTCGAGGTGGCCTTCACCGAGGTGGACTACCGCCGCCCGGACGCCGACCAGTTCACCTTCAACCCGCCGCCCGGCGTGACGGTCACCGAAGAGAAGGCCGAGGCGCCCACGGCCGGTAAGCCCGGCCACGGCGTACCGCCGACGGCCGGCAAGCCCGGTCACGGCGACCCGGCGGGTGACCCGAAGGTCCGCGCGGTGGGCTCCGGCTGGACGACGGTGCTGATCGCCCGCCTCGACGGGCCGCTCGCGGGCGCGAAGGCCCCGGCCAAGCCGGCGGCGCCGGCCGGCGGCTCGGTGCCGGACATCGACGTGTCGACGTTCCTCGGCGGGCTGGCTGCCGTCAACGGGGACTGGGGCAGCGGCCGGCTCCTCACCAGCAAGCTGTTCAGCGTGCTGCTCACCGACGACGGCCGGGTGCTCGCCGGCGCTGTCACTCCGGAGCGGCTGTACGAGGCCGCCCGCGGCTGATCCCCTGCGGCGTCAACGCCGGGTCGACCTGACGGTCGGCCCGGCGTTCCGCTGCCCGGATCAGGAGGTGGTGGTAGCGCCGAGGGCGTCGAGGTAGGCGTCAGCGAGGACCGCGTGACCGGGCAGGTGCGGGTGTACGCGGTCGTCGGCCCAACGCTTCGCCGGGCTCACCGCCAGCACCCGGTCGAACGCCGCCTGGTTGGCCACGTGCACCGCGTCGAACTCGGCGGCCAGCCTGGAAACCACCGCCGCGTACCGGTCGGTGTCGGCGCGCTGCGGATCGTCGCGGTCGGCCTCGATGAGGAACGGGTCGCCGAGGATCAACCGGCAGCCGGTGGCGGCAACTGCCCGACGCAGCAGGTCGCGCAGGGTGCGCTCGTACTCGTCGATGGGAACGGCCTGGTCCGGTCGGTCGGTGTAGCGCCGCCAGATGTCGTTGATGCCGATCAGCACCGCGAGCCAGTCGGGGCGCTCGGCGATGGCGTCGTCATCCCAGCGAGTCGCCAGGTTCCGTACGGTGTCACCGTTCACACCCCGGTTGACCCATTCCAGCCGCAGCTCGGGATGCCGTGCGTCGACCAGGGCGCGCACGAGGCTGACATAGCCGTTTCCGTAGGGCGCGGCGGTGTCACGTCGACCACAATCGGTGATGCTGTCGCCGATGAAGACCACCCGTTGACCGGTCCGCAGGATCATCAGCCGCCACCTCGCGATCACCGGCGCGCCAGCCCCGACCGGCTTGGTGAGAACCGGCGGGGCGCGCTATCTTCAACAGTTCGAGGGCACAAAAAAGAACGGCTGAAAGCCGTTCCTGCAAAGGATTCTAATCTTTAGGGAGACGGCTTGTCAAGGCACTCCGGCGGTTCCGGCGAATTGCCGCTCGACGACGAGATCGGTCGCGAGCAGGAGTACGTCTCGATGCTCTACGACCGGCTGGACGGGTTGCGTGAGCAGGCCGCCGACCGGCTCACCGCCGAGCTGCGCAACACCGGCGGGACCCTCCAGGACCGCTCGCAACGCGACAGCTCGGTAGCGATGTACGCCGATCAGGTCGAACAGTTCTCGGCCGTGGAGAACGGGCTGTGCTTCGGCCGCCTCGACGGTGACGACGACTCCCGCCACTACATCGGCAGGATCGGCATTTTCGACACCAGTGGCGACTACGACCCGTTGCTGATGGACTGGCGGGCTCCCGCCGCCCGCCCGTTCTACCTCGCCACCGCCGCCAACCCGCAGGGCGTACGCCGACGCCGGCACCTGCGCACCCGGCAGCGCAAGGTGACCGGGCTCAACGACGAGGTGCTCGACATCGACACCGCCTCCCCCGGTGGCCACGAGGAGCTGACCGGTGAGGCGTCCCTGCTCGCCGCTCTCAACGCGGGGCGCACCGGCCGGATGCGCGACATCGTCGAGACCATCCAGGCCGAACAGGACGAGATCATCCGCGCGGAACTGCCGGGCGTGATGGTCGTCCAGGGCGGGCCGGGCACCGGCAAGACCGCCGTCGCGCTGCACCGGGCGGCGTACTTGCTCTACACGCACCGACGGGAACTCTCCAGCCGGGGTGTGCTGCTGGTCGGCCCGAACGCGACCTTCCTGCGCTACATCTCCCAGGTGCTGCCGACGCTGGCCGAGACCGGCGTGCTGCTGCGTACCCAGGGTGACCTCTTTCCGGGGGTCAGCGCGCAACGCGTCGAGCCGGCCGAGACGGCCGCGTTGAAGGGCCGGGCGGTGCTGGCCGAGGTGCTGGCGCTGGCCGTGCGGGACCGGCAGTGGGTGCCGGACGAGCCGCTGGAGATCGAGGTCGAGCGGGAGACGTTGACCCTGGACCCGGAGACGGTGCGTACCGCCCGGGACCGGGTACGCCGGACCGACCGGCCGCACAACCTGGCCCGTGCGCTGTTCGACGTGGAGATCGTGCACGCGCTCGCCGAGCAGGTGGCCGAACGGATCGGCGCCGACCCGCTGGGCGGGGACAACCTCCTCGACGAGGCGGACCGGGCCGAGATCCGGCGGGAGCTGCGGGAGGAGTCGGAGATCCAGGCCGCGCTCGACCGGCTCTGGCCGGTGCTGACCCCGCAGCGGCTGCTCGCCGACCTGTACGCCGACCCGGACCGGATCGCCGCCGCCGCGCCGATGCTGACCGACGACGAGCGCGCGCTGCTGCGGCGCGAGCCGGGTGGCTGGACGCCGGCCGACGTACCGCTGCTGGACGAGGCCGCCGAACTGCTCGGCGAGGACGAACGGGCCGCCGCCGCCCGGCGGGACCGCATCCGCATGATGGAACGGGAGTACGCCGAGGGCGTGCTGGAGATCGCCCGGGGTTCCCGGTCGATCGACGTCGAGGACGAGGCCGAGGGCGGTGAGATCCTCGGCGTGACCGACCTGATCGACGCCGACCGGCTGCTGGAGCGGCAGGAGGAGGCTGACCGGCTGACCACCGCGCAGCGGGCCGCCGCCGACCGGACCTGGGCGTTCGGGCACGTGATCGTGGACGAGGCGCAGGAGCTGTCACCGATGGCCTGGCGGTTGCTGATGCGCCGCTGCCCCAGCCGGTCGATGACGATCGTCGGTGACGTCGCGCAGACCGGCGCGCTCAGCGGTACGCCCTCCTGGGCGGACGCCCTCGCCCCGTACGTCG
The DNA here is from genome assembly GCF_029626165.1 of Micromonospora sp. WMMD967. Classification (NCBI taxonomy): domain Bacteria; kingdom Bacillati; phylum Actinomycetota; class Actinomycetes; order Micromonosporales; family Micromonosporaceae; genus Micromonospora; species Micromonospora sp. WMMD967. The sequence continues at coordinate 2,974,584 of NZ_JARUBK010000001.1, read as the reverse complement.
CGCAGCGGTGGCGGTTGACCGAGTTGACGGTCAGCTACCGCACGCCCGCCGAGATCATGGCGGTCGCCGCCGACGTGTTGGCCGAGATCGACCCGGCGCTGCGTCCGCCGCGCTCGGTGCGCGAGAGCGGCGTACCCCCGTGGGACCGGACGGTGCCCGACGAGCAGTTGGCGGCCGAACTGGTCGCCGAAGCCACCCGCGAGGCCGCCGGTCTGACCGACGGCCGACTCGGCGTGCTCGTGCCGGCCGGACGGGTGGGCGAGTTGGGCTCGGCAGTCACCGCCGCCCTGCCGGAGGCCGCCGTCGGCGAGCATCCGGAGTTGGAGAGCCGGGTGGTGGTGTTGACCGTCGCGCAGGCCAAGGGCCTGGAGTTCGACTCCGTGCTGGTGGTCGACCCGGACCGGATGGTCGCCGAGTCCCCACGAGGCCGCAGCGACCTCTACGTGGCCCTCACCCGCGCCACCCAACGCCTGGGCATCCTCCGCCCCACAGAGCCCCGCCCCTGACCCCCGGCCCAACGCCCCGCCCAACACACCGGTCGATCATGAGGTTGACGTGGACTGTGATCTCCGACAGCCACGTCAACCTCATGATCACGCCCAAGAGGGTGGGTGGGTGGGTTAGTCGGTGGATTTGTCTCTGATGGACTTCGCTGGGCCGGTCGCCGACGTGGACTGGTCGCTGGTGCCGCCGCCCCTCGGGGTGCTCAGCCCACCTGTGGTGGCGTCGCCGGTGGTCGTCGGGGCCACCGTGCCCGGGTGCCGCTCGGGCTGGCGGGCCACCCGGCGTACGCTCGCCGGCCCGGCGGTGCCACCGGTGGTGGTCACCGCTCCCTGACCGCCGACCGGGCCGCCGTCGCGCAACACCTGCGGGTCGATCCGTTCCTTCGCCGGGTCGAACGGGTCGTCGCGCTGGATCTGGCTCTCCACATCGGTGCGGGGCACTGTCACCTCGTCGAGGGCGCCCTTGCCGTACACACCGCCGGCGATCCGGTCCTCGGCCTCGCGGGCGGCGTTCTGCCGCATGTCGTCCTCACGCACGTCCATCACCTCGCAGAAGCTGTGGAACCGACTGCGTGCCCGGCCACCGGCCGGCCAAACCCGGGCTGACCGGCAAGGGTCGTCCACGGCGGTTCACCGGTACGCCGTCCACTGGCCGCCTTCCCGCCGCGCGAGCTGTCCATGCTGTCCGGCGACCGGTGGGAGATGCCCGCTGGCAGGAGGGGATGACAGCGTGCGCACAGTACGCCGTACCGCCGTCGCGGCTGTGGTGGCCGCGACGGTGACGACCGGGCTCGCGGTGCCCGCCCAGGCGAAGCCGCGACCGGACCGGACATTCGACGTGCAGGCCCACCGGGGCGGCCTCGGGCTGCGGGTGGAGAACACCCTCGCCTCCTTCGGCAACGCCCTTCAACTCGGGGTGACCACCCTCGAACTAGACGTGCAGATCACCGAGGACGGTCAGGCCGTCGTCACCCACGACCGGAAGATCAGCGGCGCCAAGTGCGTCGACACCACAGCGGTGACGGCCGGTGACCCGGAGTTCCCGTACGTCGGCAAGTACATCAACACGCTCACCCTCGCCCAGGTGCGCACGTTGGACTGCGGGTCGAAGACCCTTGCGGACAAGCCGGGGCAGGTCGCCGCCCCGGGCGCCCGGATGCCGTTGCTGCGTGAGGTCTTCGCGCTGGTCAACCGCTACCGGGCCAAGGACGTGAAGCTCAACGTCGAGACCAAGGTCGAGGCCGGAGCGCCCACCGAGACCGCGCCCCGCGAGCAGTTCGTCCGGGTCACCGCGGCCGAGATCCGCGCCGCCGGGCTGCTCAAGCAGGTCACCATCCAGAGCTTCGACTGGGGTGCGCTGATGCGCATGCGCCAGGTCGAGCCGAAGCTGCCGCTGGTCGCCCTGACCAACTACGACTTCCTCCAGACCGGCAAGCCCGGCGCCTCACCGTGGCTGGGCGGGCTGGACATCGACGACTTCGGCGGCGACCCGATCGCGGCGATCCGTAGCTTCGGCGCCAGCGCCTTCTCGCCCGTGCACGGCATGCCGCAGAACGGCACGGTGACCGACCCCGGCTACCAGCCGTACGTCACCAAGGCGATGGTCGCCCAGGCGCACCGCTACGGGATCAAGGTGATCCCGTGGACCGTCGACGACGTGCCGACCATGGCCAAGCTCATCGACGACGGCGTGGACGGCATCATCACCGACTACCCGGACCGGCTGCGCGGCCTGCTGGCGCAGCGCGGCTACCGGCTGCCGAAGGCGTACGCGTCGCCGTTCGACATCCAGGCGCACCGGGGCGGCCGGGCCACCCGGCCGGAGAACACCCTGCCGGCGTTCGCGAACGCGCTGTCCAACCGGGCCATCTCGACGTTGGAACTGGACACCGGCGTGACCGCCGACGGCAAGCTCGTGGTGCTGCACGACCGCACCGTGAACGGCTCACACTGCGTCGACACCAAGCCGGTGCGCCGCGGCGACCGCATGTTCCCGTACGTGGGCAAGCCCGTGCACGAGCTGACCCTGGCGCAGCTCAAGACCGTCGACTGCGGCACGAAGACGCTGCCGGAACTGCCCGCGCAGGTGCCCGCGCCGGGTGCCCGGATCCCGACCCTGGACGAGGTCTTCGCCCTGGTGAAGGCCAGTGGCCGCAGTGACATCGGGATGAACATCGAGACGAAGATCAGCCCGGGGGTGGACGACACCGAGCCGTACCGCAGCTTCACCCGCAAGCTGGTCGACGCGATCCAGCGCGCCGGCTTCACCGACCGGGCCACCATCCAGTCGTTCGACTGGCGCACCATCACCTACGCCCGCCAGCTCGACCGGCGGATCGGTACTGTCGCGCTGGTCTGGCAGTACGGGCCGGAGGAGTGCAAGACCCTCGCCGACGAGTGCTCGTTGCAGGCGGCGTACGGCGACCCGTCGGTGAAGAGCCCGTGGACCGGCGGGCTGGACTGGTGGAAGTACCGGGACCTGGGCAAGCTGACCCGGGCCGCCGGCGCCGGCACGGTGTCGGCCAACTGGCAGGTGCACGACCCGAAGCAGGGCACTGTCGCCTCGGCCGACTGGTACCTGCGGGAGAACCCGGCATACTTCCAGGGACCGGACGTCCGGACCCTTCAGACGCGGGACGACCTGAAGGTGATCCCGTACACCGTCGATGACGCGGCGGTGATGCAGCGGGTCATCGACCTCGGCGTCGACGGCATCATCACCGACGACCCGGACCTGTTGGTGAGCGTGGCCGTGCGCAACGGCCTGCGCTGACCCGACGCACACCCGATCGCCGGCCGGATTTTTCCGGCCGGCGATCGGTGTTACCTGCTCCAGGGCCTCGGGTAGTCGGGGGTTGTCCCCGCCACGAAAGCGAACCGTGCCGTGGCCGAAACGCGGTAGCGGGGCGAGGGAAGGCAGGTACGACTCATCGCATCCTGAGGAGGACCAGATGAGCACGCAGGCTGCTTCCACCCGGCCGATGAACCGGCCCATGAACGACCCGCAGAACCCCGCTCAGATGCGGGACATGCAGACCCAGCAGATGCCGTCCATGCGGGACGGTCACCGAGACCCGATGCCGTCGCCGGGCACGGAGACCAAGCAGGCGTTCCTGACGACGGAGTTCTGGGTCTACGCCGCTGCGGTCGCGCTCCTGGTGATCTCCGCGTTCTGGCGGGGCAGTGCCACCAACGGGTTGAACATCAACAACCCGAACCAGGCGTGGCTCTTCCTGACCATCCTGACCGGTGGTTACCTGGTCAGCCGTGGTCTGTCGAAGGCCGGCTCCGCGCGCCGGTCCGGCAAGGAGCGAAGCAGGCACTGACGCGTCGCGTCGAAACAGTGGCCTCCGGGAGAATCTCCCGGAGGCCACTGTCGTCTCGTTTCTGGGGTGACTACTCGTCGCCGCCGAAGTCGCCGAAGTCGCCCTCGAACGCGTCCTCGATCATCTCGCCGGCGATCATGCCGCCCGCGACACCGAGCGCTGCGCCGGCCACCATGCCGCCCATGCCCATGCCGCCCCGGCCGTGACCGTGGCCGTGGCTCGGGCCGTACTGCGAGCGGAGGCTGCCGTAGCGGGACGTGGTCTCACGCAGCCAACCGTCGACGACCTGCGCCCAGTCGACGCGGTCGACGTCGGCGTGCGACACCTGGTAACGGCCGAACGCGTCGTGGCCGGCGCTGAGGAAGCCGCCACGCTTGTCGCACTCCAGGATGACCTCGACGCCGTACTGGTTGGTGACGAAGGTCAGCTCGACCTCGTTGATGGTGCTGGCGTACTGCGGCGAGGCGAAGAACTCGATCTCCTGGTAGAACGGCAGCGTCTGCTGCACGCCCCTGATGTGACCGCGCTCCAGGTCGGCGCTCTTGAACCGGAAACCGAGGCGCTGGAACGCCTCCAGGATCCGCTCGTGCACCGGCAGCGGGTGCACCGCCACGTGGTCCAGGTCGCCCTTGTCGACGGCGCGGGCGATGGCCAGCTCGGTGCGCAGACCCATCGTCATGCCATGCAGGCGCTGCCCGTACACGTCGGTGATCGGGGTTTCCCACGGGATCGGCAGCTGGAACGGGATCGAGAGCTGCTGCTTCGGGGCGAGCTGCAACGGGCCGCTGACCACCATCCGGTGGAACTCCATCGTGCCCGCGTACTCGGCGTCGTGTCCTTCGACCTCGACCCGGGTGACCAGGCCGATCACCACCTGCTCGATGGCTGCCTCGGCATCGCCACCGACCAGGTTGACCTGCCCGTCGAGGGTCAGGCCGGGCCGGGTGTTGGGGTTGGTCAGCACGGTGTCCACGCTGGGACCGCCCACGCCGAACGCGCTCAACATCTTCTTGAAGACCATCGGAACTCCTGTGCGACAGCCGACCGATCCAGGATGGAGTCGGACGTTCACTCACCGCGCACCCTATCCAGAACCCCTGTGAGATGGCTGTGAAGCGGCACCGGACACGTCAACGCCCCACTCGCGAAGGTCGTGACCGCTGCACCTCACGGTCCTGGGCGGCGTTGTCCAGGACCGTGACCACCACCTGTTCGGGCAGATTGATCAGGGGACGCAGGTCACCGTCGATCACCATGCCGACCACGAGCCGCCGCAGACCGGACGCGGCGGCGAGGGGCGACGCCGACGCGATCGCGCCGAGACGCAAGGTGTGCAGGTTCGGAAGACCCGCCACCGGCTCCAGCCGCAGCGGCTCGACCGGCTCCCCTTTTGCATTGGGCCTGACCACCACCTCCCGCAGTTCGACCAGGCGGTCCAACGGCCCCAGGGAAGGCACTGTGGCGTCGACTACTTCGAGCGTCCGCAGCTTGGGGGCTTCTTCGACGCCGTGCAGGGCCAGTGACGTCTTGTGCCCTTCGATCCGCAGGTACACCAGCTCGGGCTTGACACCGAGCAGGGCCAGGTCCGAGCCGGTGTACCGATCGATCGTCAGGTGTTGCAGGGCCGACAGCCCGCCGATCGTCTCCAGGCCCGGTCGCTGTGACAGCACGAGCGTGTCGAGCTTCGGCGTCAGATCGAGCCGGACCGCCTTCTTGGACCGCGTCATCAATGACAGACCGAGGAGGCCTTCGAGCTCGAACACGAGCGTGTCGTCGCGCAACGGACCCTCGATCGCGACCCTGCGCAGATCGGGCAGGTCGCGTAGGAAGCTCAGGTCGAGCTTGCGACCGACGTCGCCGTCGAAGGCGAGGAAGACAGAGTCGTAACCACCCTCGACGTACCGTCGGGTGTCAGCCTCCCGCCAGACGCCGTCCGAGAGTAGGTATTCGCCAGGATTCACCGTCTGGTTGCCGAACACGGTGCTGTCTCCTCTGCCGCTCACCTAACAGCTCCCGTAGGGGCGTACACACGTCGGGGTGACGTCTGCGATCACCAGATCGGCCGCACGCTCGGTGTCATTCCCGGCTCGCCTGAGCAACCCGTCGACCCACCAATGGCCGGACAGGTCGGCTCCGTCGGTGACGTCGAGGTAGAGGCCGAGGTCGCATCGCTCACCGAAGACCGTGATCTCCAGGTCGGGTCGTCGCCGGTGCACGGCGTGCAGAAGCAACCACGCCGCCTCGTCGCGCTGGGCGCGCAGCAGCGGGTCGCACTCGCGCAGCGCCTCGGCGACAGCGTCCGCGCCCGGGTCGAAGCCGTCCAGCAGCGGCAACAGCGACGGATCGCCCAGGTACGCGGCGGCCCGGAAGGTGAGCGTGTGGACCTCGTCTTGGACGAGCAGGTCGCGTACCAGGGGAAGCGCCCGGGGGTCCCGCCGCCGCGCCAGACCCCGCGCGCCCTCCGCGCGTACCTCCGGGTGGGTGTCCTGGGTACGGTCCCACAGCGCCTGCCGGACGGCCTCGCCGTCGGCGGTGCTCACGAAACCCAGGCCGAATGTGGCCCACTCCCGGACCTGCGGATCCGAATCGGTGCACAGGTCGATCAACACCGCCTCGCCGGCCGCCTCCGGCGGATCGTCCAGCACCGCCGGCACCGCGACCGCGACCTGGAAACGCACGTCGGTGTCCCCGCTGCCCGCGAGGGCCACCAGGGTCGGCAGGGCCCGGGCGTCGAAGGTGTCGCCGAGGGCGCGTGCGATCGACCAGTGCACCTCGGGGTCGGACTCGTGCGCCGCCAATCGGATCAGGGCGGTAGCGACCTCTTCCCGCAGGTCCAGGTGCAGGCTGCTCGTCGCGCCGAGCAGGTCGCAGGCCGCCGCGCGAACCACCCGGTCGGGATCCGAGAGTTTGCCGACAGCCAGCCCGACGGCGTCCGCGCCCGATTCGGCGGCGCGGCGAATGAGGTCGGACCCGTCGTCGGAGTCGCCCGACTCGACGACGCCACGCAGCCGTTGCACCGCCTGGTCGAACAACCCCGCCACCTCGTGCGACTTCACCGCCGGATGGTGCCACACCAGCTTGTCGACGGCTGGGCCGTTTTCACCGTGATCAACTCGGGATCCCGAAAGCCGGGGTGTCCGAGCGACCGGGACACCCCGCTTTCCAGGAAGCCGAGTCGATCAGGGGTGGGTGGGGGCGAATGCGCCGTCCTTCACCCCGGCGACGAACGCGGTCCATCGATCGGCGCTGTAGACGAGTGTGGCCGCCGCGCGATCCTTGCTGTCGCGCACCGCCACCCGACCAGACCCATCCAGCACCGGCCCCGCCTCGACGCAGCTACCGCCGTTGCTGTTGCTTCGCGTGCTGATGTGCCAGGCCACCGCCGGTAAAGCCTCGCTCATGGCAGGTCCTCCGTGATCTTGGCGATCAGCGCGGCCGTTTCGCGCTGGTTGAGCGCAACATCTCGGAGCCGATGGTACGCAAGGGCGTAGCGTTTCGACCTCGGAGATTCCATGAAGCGGCGCCCGCCCAGGGTCTCGGCATAGGCGACCTCGGGATAAGGCTTGGGCATCCGGAAGAGGACGAACGAGCCGTCCAGGCCGGCGTGCAGGCCAACCTGCGACCGCAACACGCGAAGGTCGATGTTGGGTCTTTGGAGCAGGCCGCTCAGGTGTTGGAGTTGTGCGCGCATCACGGCAGGGCGGCCCACCGGTCGGCGAAGAACGCTTTCGTCGATGATCGCGGCTACACGGACGGCAGGCTCTCGGCTCAACACACGTTGGCGATCAAGCCTCAGTTGCAGCCACTTGGCGACTGAGAAATCTGTCGCCTGCTCCCCCTCGGCATTGCGGATCACTGCCTCTGCGTAGCCAGGCGTCTGCAACAGGCCCGGGATGAGAAAGGCATCCCAGGACGAGATCTGCTCGGCTCGCGTCTCCAGCCAGGGGAAGTCGATGAAAGAGGCATCCACCAACTCGTCATAGTCGTCGTCCCACCGGTCGGTCCGCCAGGCATCCTCGGCGAGCTGAATGAAACGGTTCCGCTCACGCCCGTCGTACTCGCCGTACAGATCGAGGAGGGACACCACGACTCCACGCCGAAACGGCCATTCGGCGCGCTCCCACCGCGCGATGGACGAGAAGTCGCGCTCCAAGAACTCCGCTGCCTGCTTGAGGGTGATGCCGCGTCGCTCTCGCAGCTGTCGCATCTGCTGACCGAGCCACTGTGCGCGCAGTGTCTGAACGATCGCCTCACGTCTGGCCGGCATAGTTTCCCTCTCCTCGCGAACCCTCATGACGAACTTTGTTGGTGCCGTTGCACCAATGCCGAAGCCACTGGAAACGTGGCCTGCGGGTGAGGGTGATCGCCGGCCCCCGGGAAAGCCCGGTGCAAACACGGCAACCGCGGCTGTGCCAACAGCCGAGAAGGTGACGAGAGACGGCTTTGCGAGTGGCAGTCACATACCGGCTCTCGTCGGGTCTCAACTGGAGCGTCGGGATCAATCCCGGCTCCGAACCGACTTGACGAATAACTACCACGGGAAAGGGCGCTCGCGCGACCCTGACCCGCCCGCCGATTCACGACGCGCGAGGTGACGAATGACCCGAGGCACGCTCTACGACGGCACGCGGCTGGCGCGACTGCACCCGAGTCAGGTGCGCGACCGGCAGTTCTCCACCGACGGCTTCGGCCGCCGGGGTCTCGATCCCCGGGAGGTACGACGATTCTTACACCGTGTCGCGTTGGAGCTGGCGGCGCTGCACCACGATGTCGCCCGGCTCAGCGAGGAGAACGCACGGATCAAGCGAGCACTGCGCGACTGGCAGAGCGCCTGGTCCGCGCGGCGTCAGGCATGAGCCCAGGCTGGGAGCACCAGTACAGCGGGCTCTTCACGCCGCTGCCACGTTTCGCCGTCGAGGCGTACACCGGCATGGCGGAGCCGACGCCCCGGTACGTGATTCATCTGCCGGTGGTGGTCGACGACCTGGCCGGGGCCCTGCACCTGGCCCGGATGCTTGCTCGCGCGCTGGCCTCGATGTCGCAGGTCGACGTCGGCGGCAGCACCGTCTCGGCCGAGGACGCGCAGCACGTACGACATTGGGTGTTCTGCGACCGGGTCATGCCCGACCGCCGCCGGTGCGCGCGGCAGGCCGACCACGACGACGCCTGCTCGCCTGTCGACGACCCCTGATCCGACGTCTACCCTCGTGGCGGTGAAAACGGGGAGACGGGCACGTGCAGCCACGCTCGCTGCGGCGGTCGTTCTGCTGGCGGTGGTCGGATGCGACATGGCAGCGGTGGACGAGACGCGTGGATGCCAGGAGCAACGACAGGCCGATGAGGCGAAGGTCCTTGTCGGCCGCTGGGAGTGGCCGGAGGAGCTTCCGCTCATCGGCGAGTACGCGGAGATTCACTGGCAGGCGCGCGCGTTGGGCGACCCGTGCTCACGGCTGCCGGGTCCGACGGACTGGGAATACCAGGGCGTCATCGTCCTGCGTCCCGAGGACGCGCGCACGATGGCCGAACAGTTCGACTTCGTGCCGTTCGCATCCATCGACCCGGCTGAGCTGACCCACTCGCACACACCCACGGACGTGCGACCGGACCTCGTGGCGTTCCTTCCGGCCAAGCCCCAGTGGCTGCACAGTCAGACCTACAACGAGACAAAGCCGTCTCCGCGCAGGCGGGTGGCGTTCCTCGACCTGGAGCATCACACGCTGCTGTTCATGCTGAACGACAACTAATCGCCCCTCGCCGCGTACTCACGCGAGGTCGCCGCCGGCCGCCCGTCAGCTCGCCGATGTGGCGGTGTCCCGCGCGACGGATACCGCCACATCGGCGATGTGGGGGTCGATCAACCGCGCGTGGCTCAGGCCGGACCGAATCGATCAAGGTCGGGGCCACTGCGTCTAGACCTCCACGACGACCAGCTCGCCGACCTGTTCGCCGATCGTGGTGCGGGCCTCGGCCGGCAGCCCGGCGTCGGTGATCAGGACGTCGGCGGCTTCCAGTGGGGCGATGGTGGCGATCCCGATGGTCTCCCACTTGGTGTGGTCGGCGAGCACCACGAACCGACGGGCGGCACCGATGAGGCAGCGGTTGACGCCGGCCTCCAACAGGTTCGGGGTGGTGAAGCCGGTGCGCGGGCTGAGCCCGTGGACGCCGAGGAAGAGCAGGTCGACGTTGAGCGCGCTGATCGCCGCCTCGGCGACCGGGCCGGTCAACGCGTCCGACGGGGTACGGATGCCGCCGGTCAACACGACTGTCTGATCGGCGCGCGGGTTCTGGTAGAGCGCGTCGGCCACCGGGATCGAGTTGGTCACCACTGTCAGTCCGCGTACGTCGGAGAGCAACGTCGCCAGCGCCGCGGTGGTGGTGCCGGCGGAGAGCGCGATGGCCATCCCCGGCTCCACCATCCGCGCGGCCCGCTCGGCGATGGCCCGCTTCTCCGCCTGCTGCCGGATCGACTTGGCCGCGAAGCCGGGCTCCTCGGCGGAACCCGGCCCGGCGAGCGTCGCGCCGCCGTGCACCTTGTCCACCAGGCCGCGCTCGGCCAACACCTCGAGGTCGCGTCGGATGGTCATGTCGGACACGCCGAACCGGCTGACGAGCTGACTCACCCGCACACCACCGCGTTGGCGGATCAGGTCGAGGATGGCGGTCTGCCGCTGCTGGGCGAGCAACTCAGGGAACCTCCTTCCCAGTGGAGGCGTCGGGTCGGGCCTCTCGGACGACCGCCACCTCACCGGCCGACACCGTCAGCTCACCGGCACACGGTGCGCCGGTCAACAACTCGACGCCGGTCGCCGGGAGCCGTGCCTCCGCGTCGGTGTGGTTGAGCACGAACAACCAGGTGCGGTCGCCGTCGCGTCGGCGTACCACTTCCACACCCGTCGGCGCCGGCGCGGCCGGTCGGACGCCGGCCTCGTCGACGAGCCGGGCGACCAGCCGATCGGTGGCCGGTTCGTCCAGCCGCGTGCCGACGTACCAGGCGGCACCGTCGCCGACCCGGTGCCGGGTCAGCGCCGGCACACCCGGCAAGGGCCCATCGGTGTACGACGCCAGCACCTCCGCGCCTTCGGCGTGCAGCCATTCGGTCCACACGTCGGCGGTGCTCCCGTCGTCCAGTCGGACCTGCTCGCCCTCGCGCAGCGGGAAGAACTCCTCGGTCCGTACGCCGAGCAGTGCCCGGAACGCGCCGGGGTAGCCGCCCAGCCGGATGTGGTCGTCGGCGTCCACTATGCCGCTGAAGTAGGTGACGGCCGCGATCCCGCCGCCCTCGACGTAGCGGTGCAGGGCCTCGACGTCGGCGTCCCGGACCAGGTAGAGGGTCGGTGCCAGGACCAGCCGGTAGCCGCTGAGGTCGGTCGACGGGTGCACGATGTCGGCGGTCACGCCGGCCCGCCACAGTGCGCCGTACAGGGCGTTGAGCCGGTCGGTGTAGGTCACGTCGACGCTGGGGTGCGAATCCAACTCGACCCCCCACCAGGCCTCCCAGTCGAACAGGATCGCCACGTCGGCGTCCACCCGACTGCCGCGTACCTCGGCGAGGGCCTTGAGGTCCGCGCCGAGCCGGCAGACCTCGCGGAACACCTTGGTGTCCGGTCCGGCGTGCGGCACCAGCGCGGAGTGGAACTTCTCGGCGCCGGCCCGGGAGGCGCGCCACTGGAAGAACAGCACCCCGTCCGCGCCGCGGGCGACGTGGGTCAGGCTGTTGCGGCGCAGCTGGCCGGGCAGCTTGGCCACGTTGCGCGGTTGCCAGTTGACAGCGCTGGTGGAGTGTTCCATGAGCAGCCACGGCTCACCGTTGGCGACGCCCCGGGTGTGGTCGGCGGCGAGCGCGATCCCGAGGTGCGCCCGCGGGTCGGCTGCCGTCAGGTAGTGGTCGTTGGAGACGAGGTCCACGTCGGCGGCCCACGAGTGGTAGTCCATGTTCTTGGCCATGCCGACCATGAAGTTGGTGGTCACCGGCTGACGGACCAACGTCTTCAGCACCTCGCGTTCGGCGCGTAGTTGGGCGCGTTGTTCGTCGGAGGAGAAGCGCAGGAAATCCAACTGCTGCGTGGGGTTGGCGAAGGTCGGGGCGGTGCGCGGAGGGTTTATCTCGGCCCAGTCGCCGTAGCGCTGGCTCCAGAACGCGGTGCCCCACGCGTGGTTGAGCCGGTCCAGGTCGCCGTAGCGCTCCCGCAGCCAACCGCGGAACGCCTCGGCGCTGACGTCGCAGTAGCAGTGCACGTTGTGGCAGCCCAGCTCGTTGGAGACGTGCCACATCACCACGGCGGGGTGCTCGGCGTACCGGCCGGCGACCGCGCGTACCAACTCCAACGACCGCTCCCGGAAGACCGGGGAGCTGGGGCAGTACGCCTGTCGGCCACCGGGCCAGAGGATCGCGCCGTCGGCGCGGCGGGGCAGCGTTTCCGGGTGGGCGCGGGCCAGCCAGGGCGGTGGGCTGGCGGTGGCGGTGGCCAGGTCGACCTGGATGCCGCCGTCGTGCAGCAGGTCGAGCACCCGGTCCAGCCAAGCGAACTCGAACCGGCCCGGCGTGGGCTCCAGCAGTGCCCAGGAGAAGATCCCGACGGAGACCAGGTTGACGCCGGCCCGGCGCATCAACTCGACGTCTTCCGACCAGGTCTGCTCGGGCCACTGCTCGGGGTTGTAGTCGCCGCCGAAATGGATGCCGTCACCCTGCCATCGCCGCATGACAGCTGAGGGTGCACCGGCTGAAGTACGCAAGTCAACAGGTTCCAACATCGACTTTCTTTCCAACGTTTACCCCGTAACAGCCTTGTCACGACTGGGTTATCAGAGGCGAACATCCCTCTTGACAGAGGCCTACGGAGGGGTAGCTTGATGCCCCAATGGCCGTTCGTGTTCGCCAATGTGGATTCTCGGTGGATCGCGATGAGTGATCACGACGACGGATTTACCGTCACCACCCTCTGCTGACCCTTGGACTAGCACCTCTTCATCCGCAGGAGGCACAGATGTCCCGTCCCCAATCCCAGGCCGAGTACCTGGCTCGGCTCGTACCGCCCTCCGTCGCCGGCATCAACCGACGCTCGCTGCTGGCCGGTGCGGCCGGCACGGGAGCGCTGCTCGGCACCGGTCTGCTCGCCGGCTGTGGTGACGACTCCGGCTCCGGCGGGTCCTCGAAGGACGTGTCGCTGGGCTCGAACCAGTCCGACCCGAAGCCCAAGGACGTGCTGGTCAAGGTCACCGACGGGTTCAAGACCTCGTCCGGGGTCCAGGTGGGAATCAACACGGTCGACCACAACACGTTCCAGGAGAACATCAACAACTACCTTCAGGGCAAGCCGGACGACGTGTTCACCTGGTTCGCCGGCTACCGGATGCGCTTCTTCGCCCAGAAGGGCCTGGCCGGCGACATCAGCGACGTGTGGAGCAAGCTCTCCGGCTTCTCCGACGCGTTCAAGAAGGCGTCCACCGGCGACGACGGCAAGCAGTACTTCGTCCCGGCGACGTACTACCCGTGGGCGGTCTTCTACCGCAAGTCGGTCTGGCAGCAGTACGGCTACCAGGTGCCGAAGACCATCACCGACTTCACCAACCTCGGCGCGCAGATGAAGAAGGACGGGCTGATCCCGATCGCCTTCGCCGACAAGGACGGCTGGCCGGCGATGGGCACCTTCGACATCCTCAACCTGCGGATCAACGGCTACCAGTTCCACATCGACCTGATGGCCGGCAAGGAGGCCTGGACCTCCGACAAGGTCAAGAAGGTCTTCGACACCTGGGCCGGCCTGCTCCCGCTGCACCAGCCGGACAGCCTCGGGCGCACCTGGCAGGAAGCCGCCCAGTCGTTGCAGCAGAAGAAGAGCGGAATGTACCTGCTCGGTCTCTTCGTCGGCCAGCAGTTCAGCAACGACGAGCAGGACGACCTCGACTTCTTCACCTTCCCGGAGATCGACCCGTCGATCGGCGCCAAGGCGCTGGACGCCCCGATCGACGGCTACATGATGGCCCGCAAGCCGAAGAACGAGGACAACGCGCGCAAGCTGCTGGAGTACCTCGGCGGCAAGGAGTCCGCCGACATCACGCTCAAGAACGACCCGGCCGTCCTGGTCGCCAACAGCGGCGCGAACGTCGGCGGCTACACCGCGCTGCAGAAGAAGGCAGCCGAACTGGTCGGCTCGGCCACCGAGATCGCCCAGTTCCTCGACCGGGACACCCGGCCGGACTTCGCCTCCACGGTGATCATCCCGGCGATCCAGCAGTTCATCAAGAACCCGAAGGACATCAGCGGGCTCACCTCGTCCATCGAGAACCAGAAGAAGTCGATCTTCACTGACTGACGGCGGAAGGGGGAGGACATCGTGTCCGACCTGCCCCTGATCCAAGCGGATCGCGCCGTGCCGCCGCCGGCGGCGACCACCCGTTGGGGTGGTCGCCGCCGGCGGCTACGGCTCCTGTCCCGCACCGACCGCGTGGTCATCACGCTGATGGTGCTCGTGCCGCTGCTCCTCGTCACCGGCTTCGTCTGGCTCCCGGCGGCAGCCACCGTGCTGCTGTCCGGCACCAACTGGGACGGCATCGGCCCACTCAACGAAATCGAGTTCGTCGGCGCGCGCAACTACGACGACGTGGTCAACATCTACCCGCCGTTCGTGCCGGCGGTCCAGAACAACCTGCTCTGGTTGGCGGCGCTGTTCGTGGTCGCCACGCCCTTCGGCATGTTCCTCGCCGTCCTGCTCGACAAGGAACTGCGCGGCAGTCGCTTCTACCAGACCGCGCTCTACCTGCCGGTGGTGCTGTCGCTGGCGCTGATCGGCTTCGTCTGGCAGCTGCTCTACTCCCGCGACCAGGGCCTGATCAACGCCGCATTCAACAGCAACGTCGACTGGTACGGCGACTCGAACGTCAACATCTGGGCGGTCCTGGTCGCCTCCGGCTGGCGGCACGTCGGGTACATCATGCTGCTCTACCTGGCCGGGCTGAAGGGCGTCGACCCCTCGCTGCGGGAAGCCGCGGCGGTCGACGGCGCCTCCGAGACGCGCACCTTCTTCCGGGTGGTCTTCCCGGTGCTGCGGCCGATCAACATCATCGTGCTGGTGGTGACCGTGATCGAGTCGCTGCGCGCGTTCGACCTGGTCTGGGTCGTCAACAAGGGTCGCAACGGGTTGGAGCTGCTCTCCGCGCTGGTCACCCAGAACGTGGTGGGTGAGGCGAGCCGGATCGGGTTCGGCTCGGCACTGGCGACGATCATGCTGGTCGTCTCGCTGGTCTTCATCACCATCTACCTCGCCACCGTGATGAGGGAGAACCGGGAATGAGCATCGACACTCCGGTACGTCGGCGAAAGCTGACCCCGCAACGGCTGCTGCTGCACGGTTTCCTCATCGCCGTCTCGCTGGCCTGGCTCTTCCCGATCGCCTGGGCGGTGCTGACCTCACTGCGCTCGTACGACTACACCGCCGCCAACGGGTACGTGTCGTTCGGCGGCTGGACCTTCGACAACTACGTCACCGCCTGGCGGACGGCGGAGTTCGGCCAGCACTTCCTCAACTCGCTGTACATCACACTGCCGGCGGTGCTGCTGACCCTCTTCCTCGCGTCCTGCGTGGCGTTCGTGATCGCCCGGTTCAGTTGGAAGCTCAACATCGTCCTGCTCGGGGTGTTCACCGCGGCCAACCTGCTGCCCCAACAGGCGTTGCTCATCCCGCTGTTCCGGTTGTTCACCGAGGTGCCGCTGCCGGAGTTCATGAGCGACTCCGAGTTGCTCTACGACAGCTACTGGGGCCTGATCCTGATCAACGTCGCCTTCCAGTGCGGGTTCTGCGTCTTCGTGCTCAGCAACTACATGAAGGCGCTCCCCCGCGACCTGTACGAGGCGGCGATGGTCGACGGGGCGAGCATCTGGCGGCAGTACTGGCAGGTCACCATGCCGCTGTGCCGACCGGCCCTGGCCGCGCTGGCAACGCTGGAGGTGACCTGGATCTACAACGAGTTCTTCTGGGCCACCGTCCTCATGCGCACCGGCGACAAGTTCCCGGTGACCAGCTCGCTGAACAACCTGCGCGGCGAGTTCTTCACCGACAACAACCTGGTCTCGGCGGGCAGCGTCCTCGTCGCGATCCCCACGCTCGTGATCTTCTTCATGCTCCAGCGACACTTCGTCCGGGGCCTGACCTTGGGAGCCTCAAAGGGATGACGATCCTGCACCTGCGCCGCGCGCGGACCAGCCTGGTGCTCGACGCGCGCGGCCCGGGGCTGCCCAGGGTCGTGCACTGGGGTGGCGACGTCGGCGACCTCGACGACGACGGCCTGCGGCAGCTCACCGACGCGACAGTGCCGCCGGTGGTGCCGAGCGCTTTCGACGAGCCGCCCGTCCTGTCCCTGCTGCCGGAGGCGAGCGCCGGCTGGGGTGGTCGCCCAGGTCTGGCCGGGCACCGCGACGGACGGGACTGGTCCACCGCGTTCCGCCTCGACGACCTGGACGTCGACCACACCGCCGACGGTGCGGCTCGAGTGACGGTGCGGGCGTCGGACTCGGCCGCTGGGCTGGCCCTGACCATCGAGGTCACGCTCGACAGGTACGGCCTGCTGACCGTCCGGCACCGGCTGCGCAACGACGGCGACAGCGCGTACGAGCTGCGGGAGCTGACCCCCGTGCTGCCGGTGCCGCCGGTCGCTACCGAACTACTCGACCTCACCGGCCGCTGGTGCCGGGAACGGTCCCCGCAACGGCACCCGTGGCAGCAGGGCGCCTGGGTCCGTGAGGGTCGGCACGGGCGGACCGGGCACGACGCCACGCTGCTGCTGGTGGCCGGCACAGCCGGGTTCGGCTTCGGCCACGGCGAGGTGTGGGCGGTGCACACCGCGTGGAGCGGCGACCACGTCACGTTCGCCGAGCGCCGGCCCACCGGCGAGTCGACAGTCGGAGGCGGCGAGCTGCTGGCCCCCGGTGAGGTCCGGCTCGGCCCCGGCGAGTCGTACGAGACTCCCCTGCTCTACGCCGTCTGGTCCGACGTCGGGCTGGACGGGCTCAGCGACGTACTCCACTCGCATCTGCGTGCCCGACCCGGACACCCGCGCTCCCCCCGGCCGGTGACCCTCAACGTCTGGGAGGCGGTCTACTTCGACCACGACCTGGACCGGCTGCGGGCCCTCGCCGACCGGGCCGCGCAGATCGGCGTGGAGCGGTTCGTGCTCGACGACGGCTGGTTCCGCGGTCGGCGCGACGACACCGCCGGCCTCGGCGACTGGTACGTCGACGAAGGCGTCTGGCCCGACGGCCTGCAACCGCTCATCGACCACGTGACCGGCCAGGGCCTTCAGTTCGGTCTCTGGGTGGAGCCGGAGATGGTCAACCCCGACTCCGACCTGTTCCGCGCGCACCCGGACTGGCTGCTGGCCGTACCGGGGCGGCTGCCTCCGGCATGGCGCAACCAGCAGGTGCTCGACCTGGGCCGCCCCGAGGCGTACGCCTATGTGCTGGAACGTCTCGACGCCCTGCTCACCGAACACCCCGGCATCAGCTACCTCAAGTGGGACCAGAACCGGGACCTCACCGAGGCCGGGCACCACGGCCGGCCCGGTGTGCACGGGCAGACCCTGGCGGTCTACCGGCTCTTCGACCAGCTGCGCACCCGTCATCCGAGCCTGGAGATCGAGAGCTGCTCGTCCGGCGGGGCCCGCGTGGACCTGGCCATCCTGGCCCGCACCGACCGGGTCTGGGCCAGCGACTGCAACGACGCCCTGGAACGGCTCAGCATCCAACGCTGGACCGGGCTACTGCTGCCGCCGGAACTCGTCGGCACGCACATCGGCCCGCAGCGCTCGCACACCACCAACCGCGTCCACGACCTCGGCTTCCGGGCGGCCACCGCGCTCTTCGGCCACCACGGCATCGAGTGGGACATCGCCTCGATCAGCACCGCCGAGCAGACCGAACTGGCCGCCTGGGTGGCACTGCACAAACGGCTGCGCCCGCTGCTGCACGGCGGCCGGGTGGTCCGGGTCGACCACCCCGACCCGGCCGTCTGGGCACACGGCGTGGTCGGCAGCGACAAGACCCAGGGGGTGTACGCGGTGGCGCGGCTGGCCACGTCCGCCACGCCGTCCCCCGGCGCGGTCCGGCTGCCCGGCCTGGACCCCGTGCGCCGTTACCGGGTGCGGCCGGTGTCGGACGTGCCGCTACCCGCGAGCATCGACCGGTCCACGCTGGCCTGGTTGGCGGACGGTGTCGTCCTGACCGGGGCGGCGTTGGCCCGGGTGGGGTTGCAGATGCCCGCGCTGCACCCGGAGCAGAGCCTGGTGCTGGAGGTCGTCGAGGCCGGTTGGAAAAAACTCCGATCGGGGTGTCGAGAACGGTGCGGCCTGCTTCTACCTCACTGTGAGAGCACCGAGGGTGGTGCGCAGGTGTGAGGAGCGAGACGATGAAGTACATGCTGCTGATGCAGTTCAGCGCCGCGGGGACCGACTTCCCGAGCATCGACACCTGGACCCCGCCGGAGGTCCAGGCGCACATCGCGTTCATGGGCGAGGTCAACGAGAAGCTCACCGCCGCCGGGGAATGGGTCGACGGGCAGGGTCTCGGCGGTCCGCAGCAGGCCCGGATCGTCCGCGCCGGTGAGGGCGGTGCGCCGGTCGTCACCGAGGGGCCGTTCGCCGAGACGAAGGAGTTCCTCGCCGGGTTCTGGATCGTCGACTGCGACAGCCCGCAGCGGGCGGTGGAGTTGGCCGCACACATCTCCACCGCGCCCGGCCCGGGTGGCCGTCCGCTGAACATGCCGATCGAGGTGCACCCGGTGATGTCCGCGCCACCGCAGGAGCTGTGAGCGCTGACCACCAATTCCCGCGTCGAGGACCTGCTGCGCGACCTCGCGCCGCAGGTCCTCGGCGTGCTCGCCCGCCGCTTCGGTGACTTCGCCACCGCCGAGGACGCGGTGCAGGAGGCACTGCTGGCCGCCGCGACCCAGTGGCCGACGGAGGGGCTGCCGGACAACCCACGCGGCTGGCTGATCCAGGTCGGCTACCGCCGGATGATCGAACTGGTCCGCGGTGAGCAGGCCCGACGCCGCCGGGAGGATCTCGTCGCCCGGCGCGACCCGGACGACAAGCGGCACGCGCCGGCCGCCGACGAGGAGTTGACCGCCGAGCGGGACGACACAGTGGTCCTGCTGATGCTCTGCTGCCATCCGGCGCTCGCCCCGACGTCAGCGGTGGCACTGACCCTGCGCGCCGTCGGCGGTCTCAGCACCGCCGAGATCGCCCGCGCCTTCCTGGTGCCCGAGGCGACCATGGCGCAGCGGATCAGCCGGGCCAAGCAGCGCATCCGCGCGTCCGGGCTGCCGTTCCGGATGCCCGAGCCGGCCGAGCGCGCCGGTCGGTTGACGGCCGTCCGGCAGGTGCTCTATCTGATCTTCACCGAGGGGCACACCAGCACCACAGGCCCGGACCTGCGCCGCATCGACCTCGCGGCCGAGGCGATCCGGCTCACCCGCGCACTGCACACGCTGCTGCCCGACGACAGCGAGTCGGCCGGACTGCTGGCGTTGATGCTCCTCACCGAGGCGCGCGGCCCGGCGCGGACCGGGCCTTCGGGCGAGCTGATCTCCCTGTCCGACCAGGACCGCAGCCGCTGGGACGCGGCGGCGATCGCCGAGGGCGTCGCACTGGTCACCCGGGCTCTGCCGCGTGGGCCGGTCGGCCCGTACCAGGTGCAGGCCGCCATCGCCGCGCTGCACGACGAGGCACCGAGCACCGAGGCGACCGACTGGCCGCAGATCCTGGCGCTCTACGAGGTGCTGGAACGACTCGCCGGCAGCCCCGTGGTGGCGCTCAACCGGGCCGTGGCGACCGCCATGGTGCACGGGCCGGCAGCCGGTCTCGCGGCCGTCGACGCGCTGGCCGACGACCCCCAACTCGTCGGACACCACCGACTGCCCGCCGCCCGCGCACACCTGCACGAGATGGCCGGCGACCGGGATCGGGCGATCGTCGACTACCGGGCCGCCGCCGCGCGCACGAACAGCCTGCCCGAGCAGCGCTACCTCACCATGCGAGCGGCCCGGCTCGCCGCCGAACCAGCACCGGTGCAACCCAGGGACTGACCCACGCCGCGGTGGGCTCGGTGCGTGCTCGCGGCCGGGTGCCTGGATGTCGGGCGGCGCCGGACACCGGCGATAGCCTGACCACCGACATCCAACGTCGAGCATTCAGGACTGGGGACCGCATGGCGTACGTGCTGCTGGGGATCGCCATCCTCGCCGAGGTGCTGGCGACCAGCCTGCTCAAGAGCACCGCTGGGTTCAGCCGGCTCTGGCCGACGGTGGGTTGCCTGACCGGCTACGTGCTGGCGTTCCTGCTGCTGGCGCAGGCGGTCAAGGAGATCCCGGTCGGCGTCGCGTACGCGCTCTGGTCGGGTCTGGGCACCGCAGCCATCGTGGCGATCGGGGCGGTGTTCCTGGACGAGCGGGTCGGGCTGGCCAAACTCACCGGCATTGCGCTGATCATCGCCGGGGTGGTCATCGTGAACCTGTCCGGGGAGCACTGACCGGATCGAAGGTCCCCGCGCGGCGGCGGAATGGCCGGGCCCATACGGACCCGGCCACCACCACTCTTCCTGCTCAGCCGGCGGTGCAGCTCACCGCCGGTGGGGCGTTGCTGCCGGTCCAGCCGCCGACGAAACCGAAGCTGGTGCTGGCACCGGCGGCCAGTCGGCCGTTGTAGTCCGCGTTGCGCGCGGTCACCGTGGCTCCGCTGCTGGTCAGCGTCGCGTTCCAGGCCTGGGTGACGCTCTGGCCGTTGGCGTACGTCCACCGGGTGGTCCAACCCGTGATCGCGGCGGCGCCGGCGGTCACCCGGACCTCACCCTGAAAGCCGCCCTGCCACTGGTTGGTCACCGTGTACGTCGCCGAGCAGCCACCCGTCGGCGGAGGGGTGGTCGGCGGCGGCGTGGTGGGCGGAGGCGTGGTGGGCGGAGGCGTGGTCGGCGGAGGCGTGGTCGGCGGCGGGGTGCCGCCGAAGACGCTGGCCTCCCGGGCGGTCTGCCGGATGCCGTTGGCGCCGTTGAAGAGCCGCTGACCCCAGGTGGTCAGGTTGGCCGGGTTGAAGGACGTGGCCAGGTCGAGATATTCCACGCCGCCGCCGTTGCCGCTCCACGACCAGCCCAACCAGCCGATCCCGTTGGCTTGGGTGTACGCGAGGATGGTGTCCTCGTCCGGGTCCCCGTCGGAGTGGTTGAAGCCGAACTCGCCGACCACGATGGGCAGCCCCGCCGAGCGGAAACGGCTCAGGTAGTCGCTGATCTCGGCGGCGGTGTCGAACACCCCGTACATGTGGATCGAGAAGACGGTGTTGCGGGCCGGGTCCGCGGCGAAGACCGACGCGGCGTTGTCCCGCATGGTGAACGACCAGTCCTGCCCCCAGTTGGGCGCGTCCACCATGATGGTGTGGGTCAGCCCGCCGGCACGCAGGCGCTTGATCGCGTTGGCGTTGTCGGTCGCCCAGGAAGCGTAGTTCTGGTTGCCGTACGGCTCGTTGCCGATGTTGACGATGACGTACCGCTCCTGGCCGACGAGGACGTCGGCGAGACCGAGCCAGTAGTCGACCGCGCGGGCGAGGGTGATGGCGCCGCTCTGCTCGCCGTACCCGGTGGTGTCGTGCACCTCCAGCACGCAGATCAGCCGGTTGGCCTTGCACAGGGAGATGACGTTCGCGACGTCGGCGTTGGTGTTACGGGTCCACCGGTCGCCGCTGGACAACACCACTCGCACGGTGTTCGCCCCGAGTGCCTTGACGTCGGCGAACGAGCTGGTCTGCTGTGGATACCAGGTGTGCGCGTGGTTGACGCCGCGCATGACGAATTCGGTGCCGTTGGCGTCGTACAGCTTGCCGCCCGCGACGGAGAAGCCGGCCGCCGCGTGCGCCGGCTGGCCGAACGCCAACACGGCGACGAGCAACGCGAGCAGCGCCGCGCCGACGGCAGAGAGTCGAGTCTTCATGGCCTTCCTCAGGGAGAACCCCCGGTGCCCGACAGGGGTGGGACGAGACAGGGGAAGGCGGCTGCAGCCCGGCAGCCGCGCCCGGCTCCCGGAACGCACGCATCAGCGTAGGGCGATGGATAGGCCGTCGCAACCGGTTCAGTAGGCAGGCTCTGGGCCCGGACAGCCGCAACGGCCCACGCAGGCGCAGGCCGTCACGGGGCGATCATCCCCACCACAGGATGTGCGCCACATCCGGCTCTTAACCGGTTAAGAGCGACGGTAGGCAGGTCGCCGCGATCCGTCAAGCATCGCCGGAGCCGAACCGGACGGGAGGGTTGACGGCTGTCGACCTGGGTATCCCGGGAACGATCCGTCGGTGGAGAGGGGAAACCAGGATGGTCAGCGTCGGCTACACCCTGATGAGCGAGCAGGCCGGTCCCAAGCAACTGGTGGACCACGCCATCCGAGCCGAAGCGGCCGGCTTCGACCAACTCGTGGTCTCCGACCACTACTACCCCTGGCTGGACTCCCAGGGCCACTCGCCGTACGCCTGGTCGGTGCTCGGCGCGGTCGCTCACGCCACCTCCCGCGCGCAGCTGATGTCGTTCGTGACCTGCCCGATCCGCCGCTACCACCCGGCCGTCGTCGCGCAGAAGGCCAGCACGATCGGGGCACTCTCGGACGGTCGATTCACACTGGGCCTCGGGGCGGGCGAGAACCTCAACGAGCACGTCGTCGGCAGCTGGCCGCACGTGCAGCAACGACACGAGATGTTCGAGGAGGCGTTGCAGATCATCCGGCCGCTGCTCAACGGCGAGACGCTGACGTTCTCCGGCAACCACTTCGACGTACCCGACGCCTACGTCTGGGACCGGCCGGAGCGGCCGGTGCCGATGGCCATCGCGGCGTCCGGCCGCCAGTCCGCCACGTTGGCGGCCGAGTACGGCAGCGGCATCATCTCCACCGAACCGGACCGGCACATCATCGAGATGTACGACGACGCCGGCGGCGCCGGCCAGCCCCGCTACGGGCAGGTGGCCATCTGCTACGGCCCCGACGAGGCGGAGTGCCGCAAGATCGTGCACGACCAGTTCCGCTGGTTCGGGATGGGGTGGAAGGTCAACGCCGACCTGCCCGGCCCGGAGTCGTTCGCCGCCGCCACCCAGTTCGTCCGGGAGGAGGACGTCGCCGAAGGCATCTCCTGCGGCCCGGACGTGGACGCGCACGTCGAGGCGTTCCGCAAGTTCGTCGACGCGGGCTTCACCCACGTGGCGATCATCCAGGTCGGTGGGGAGAGCCAGCCGATGTTCCTGGACTGGGCGCAGGATCAGCTACTGCCTCGACTGCGCGAGCTGTGAGCCACCCCCTCGCACCGCAGCCCGCACTCACGGACAGGTGAACCCCATGCGCATCGGTAACACGGAGATCCGCCCGCTCGGTGGTGGCATCGGCTGCCTCCTGATGATCCTCTTCTCGATCGTGGCCTCGGTGGTGCTGACTATCCTGGTCAACCTGGTGCTGTAAGGGCACTGTCAGCGGCGCAGACCCAGAGCGCTGAGCACCTCCCGGGAGGCCACGCGGGCCGGGTCGAGCACCGCGCGGCGGGTCCAGCGGGCCGCCGGCGTGACGGTTGCCCGCCAGGCCGCTCGCAGGCCGCGCGCCACCGGCACGACCGTCACCGACCAGACCCAGCGGACGCCCGAGAGCAGCGGACGCACCGTGTGCCGCCACAACCAGCGCAACCCGTGGCCGATCGGGCGCAGGATCAGTCGGTAGACCAGCCGCAGCACCCGACCGGCGGTACGCCACGCACCGACCACCGCGACGACGACCAACCGGCCGAACCCCACGACGACCCAACGGATTCCGCGTACGAGCCCGGCGAGCGCGGCACCCAACGCCCCGGCGAGCATGCCGACCCCACGCCACAACAGGCGGCCGACCGGGGTGAGTGCCGCTCCCACCCGTCGCAGCGGCCGCAGGACCAGGTGCTCGGTGAGCCAGGCCAGCACGCGCCCCAGAGCCACGAGAGGCGGGCGCAGCCCTCGGCGGGCCAACCACACCAGCGGCAACCAGACCACCGTGCGGGCCACCCAGGCGAGGGCGTACGCCAACCACACCAGCGGCAACCAGACCACCGTGCGGGCCACCCAGGCGAGGGCGTACGCCAACCACACCAGCGGCAACCAGACGAGGGTACGGGCCACCCACGCGACACCGCGGGCCAGCCACACGAGTGGCAGCCAGAGGAGATGCCGTGCTGCCCAGGTCAACGGGAGCCAGATCAGGGTGCGCGCGCACCAGACCAGGGGACGCCACAGCAGCCGGTGCAGGGCCCAGACCAGCGGGGCCACCAGCCAGTCGCGCAGAAACCGACCGGCCGGGCTGAGCAGGTGCCGGTACAGCAGCCGGCCGGCAGCCGCGATCAGCTCCCAGAGCAGGCGTACCGGCAGCACGAAGACCAGCGCGACACCGCGCGCGACGGCCGCGACGAGCGGAAACGCGACGGTGGCCGGCTCGGCCGTGTGGACGGCCGACGGGGCGCGGGCGGCGAGCGTCGCCGTCGGCGCGACCGGACGATCGGCGGGAAGCGGCGGCCGGACGGTGGGGCGGTCGGTCACGGTGGGCACGGTAGCCGTGCCGCGCCACGCGCGGGGCCCCTCCGGTCACAGGTCGATGGTGGCCAGGAGTGGATAGTGGTCGGAGGCCGTGTCCGCCGCTCCGCCGCGGATCACCCGGCAGTCGCGCACCCGTTCCGCCAGGGCCCGGGTGGCGAGCAGATAGTCCAGGCGCATCCCGGCGAACTCGGCTCCGCCGAACCCGGTGGGAACGGTGTGGCCGTCGGGCTCCGGCACACCGACGTTGCACGCCGGCCACAGGTCGACCAGGTCGGCGGCGAGCAGCCGGGCGATCGCCCGGGTGTCCACCGCGCCCCCGCCCCGACGCAGGTGCCTCCGCCGATAGAGGATGGGCATGCCGGCCAGGCGAGCGGCGTGGTCGACGGTCGGGTCGAGCGAGTTGAGGTCACCGGCGAGCAGTGTCAACGGCCCTCGGCTGTGTCGCATCGCGGCGGCCAGCCAGTCGACCTCCATCCGCCGCCGTCCGCCGGAGTACGGATAGAGGTGGGTGCCGAAGACGGTCAACGGGCCGGCGGGGGTGTCCACCACGACGCGGGCGGCGGCGTGGTGGAAGGGCCGGCGCAGGGTCCCCGCGTCGACTACCCGGTACGGCGGACGGACCAGGACCGCGACCGGCTGCCCGAAGCAGGACCTGGCCAGGTGCGGTGTCATCCCCACCCGGTCCGCCACCGCCGCCATCAGCCCGTCGCGGTCGAAGCCGCGCAGTTCCTGGAGGGCCAGCACGTCCGGTGCCTGCTCCTCGATGACCTGGACCACCCGGTCCAGCCGGTCGGAGCCGCCGTGGTCCCGACCGCCGGTGCGGATGTTCCAGGTCATCAACCGCAGCACGGCGACGCTCAGTCCGACCGGCCGGCCCGCGCCAGCTCGTCGTCGAGGGTGCCCACGTCCTCCGACTCGATTTCCGGCTGGTTGCCTTCCTTCAGGTCTTCGTTCGGGCGGATCACGAGGTAGAGCAGCCCGATCCAGAGCGCGGACAGCAGGATCGCGCCCATGAAGTCGGTCGGGTGGTGCATGCCCCGGTACATCCGGGAGGTGGCCACACCGACCGGCATGAGCACCGCCAACCCCACGAAGATCCAACGCCACCACCGGTCGGTACGCGGGAACACGATGACTGTGATCGCCAACCAGACGCAGATCGTGGCGGCGATGTGCCCGGACGGGAACGACGAGGTGGGCATCTGCCCGTCCAGGTTCTCCACCGCCGGGCGCGGCCGGTCGACGGCTCGGGCCGACGCGAGGAACAGGGTCAGCTCACCGACCATCGCCAACGCCACGAACAGCACCGGCCGCCAACGCCGCCACACCGCCAGCACCAGCGGACAGAACACCAGCGAGATCAGCAGGATCGCGTGGGTGTCACCGAACTTGCTCCACCACCAGCTCACCTCGGTCAACGTGTCGGTGTGCCGCTCGGCGAACCAGCGCGGAACGTCGGTGTCGAGGGTGTCGAAGAAGGTGCCCTTGGCGTAGTAGCTGACGTAGGTGCCGAAGGCGTAGAGCGCACCGAACACGAGCACCCAGCCGACCAGCAGCTCGGCCACCGCGGAGCGGGGGTGGGCCAACACGTGCTCCTCGGCCGGGGCGGGCGCGATGTCGTGCCCCGCCTCCGGCTCCAGGCCCTCGGTGAGCGGCGGCACCGGTCGTCCGCGTTCGCGACGCCACAGTCGGAAGGCGTACGCGGTGACGCCCAGCCAGGCCGCGCCGAGCAGCCAACCGCCCAGCACGTCCGAGACGAAGTGCACGCCCAACGCGATCCGGGTCAGACCGATCAGTGCCACCAGCACGCCGACGCCGACGATCGCCGGCTTACGCCAGCGGGGCGCCATGGCCGGCAGGAACACCAGCAGCAGTGCCCCGTACGCGACGAACGAGCCGAGCGCGTGCCCGCTCGGGAAGCTGTTGCCGGGGGCGTTGGCGATCGGCACGTCCACGATCGGGCGGAGCCGGCCGACCAACGTCTTCAGGGAGGGGTCCAGGATCAGGCCACCGACCCCGGTGATGATCAGGTAGACGGCGAGGCGAGGCTGACGCCGGATCAGCAGACCGACCACGGCGATGGTGACCAACCAGATGAGGATCGGGCGGCCACCCAGGTCGGTCACCGCCTGGAGGACGGTGACCAGCGCGTGGTGCGGGGCGACGAGACCGTTGAACCACTCGGCGGCGGCGTGGTCTGCGTCCTGCAGAGGGCTCCACCGCACCCGCACGAGCAGCAACAGCAGCCCGAAGGCCACCCCGGCGC
Source organism: Micromonospora sp. WMMD967 (assembly GCF_029626165.1). Classification (NCBI taxonomy): domain Bacteria; kingdom Bacillati; phylum Actinomycetota; class Actinomycetes; order Micromonosporales; family Micromonosporaceae; genus Micromonospora; species Micromonospora sp. WMMD967. The sequence goes on along the minus strand of NZ_JARUBK010000001.1, from coordinate 2,947,923 downwards.
CGGTGACGGCCACCAGGCCGGCGATGCTCCGTTCGGCGAAATGCCCGATCGGGCGCCGTGCCACCTCTTTGACCGCGGTCACCCCGCACCTCCCTTGTCGGCTCTGGCGAGGCGCTTTACCCGATCTGCGTCACGCGTACACGCGGGGCGTCGCTACAGCGCTGTCATGTCCCCGGTGTCGAGCAGTTCGGCACGGTCGGTGTCGGGCTCCCACAGGTCCGGTTGGGCCGGCTCCTGGACACCGATGCGCAGCGCCTCCAGCTGGGCGGCGAACGCCAGCCCACCGAAGAGCGCCATGCCGGTCAGGTTGGCCCAGAGCAGCAGCGCCATCATGCCGGTCAACGCGCCGTAGGTCTGCCCGAACCCGTCACTGAACTTGACGTACGCGGCGAGCAGCAGGCTGGCCAGCCACCAGAGTGCGGTGGCGATGCCCGCGCCGAAGAACAGCCAGGACAGGCCGGGCTGGTTGCGACGCGGAGCGTGCCGGAACAGCACCGCCACGGCGAGGACGGTCAGCCCGAGGCTGAGGGGAAAACGGACCACGTTCCAGATGACGTTGGCGAGCGCGCCCCACTCGTAGTGCTCCCGCACGGAGCGGCCCATCGCGCCACCGCCGACGAGGATCAGGAAGCCGGCGAGCGCGGGCAGGCCGGCGGTGACGGCCAGCACGGCGGCGCGCAGGTACTTGCGCAGCGCCGGGCGGTCCCGTTCGACGCCGTAGATGCGGTTGGCGCCCCGCTCGATCTGGGCCATCGTGGTGGTCAGCGCGACCAGGCCGGTGAGCAGACCGAGGGTCAGTGCCAGCTCGCCGGCGTCCTCGGCGCGTTCGCCCTCGCCGAGCAGGTCGCCGACGACCTCCGCGCTCTGACCGGGGGTGAGCGCCAGCACGGTGTCGGCGACGACCCGGCCGCCCTCCGCGACGCCCAGCTCGGTGATCAGCCCCGTGAGGGCGATCAGGAACGGCACCACGGCGAGGCAGAGTTGCAGCGCGAACGCCCGGGAGTGGCTGAAGCCGTCGCCGTAGCGGAACCTGATGAACGCGTCGCGCAGCAGGTGCCAGCCGCCCTCCCGGCGCAGTGTGTGCCAGGCGTCGTCGGCGGACAGCTCCTCGTCGGCCATCAGCCGGGTCTCCGGCACGATCCGGGTGCTACTCACGGCGCGCTTCCTCGATCAGCTGCTCGCCCCGCTCTCCGGCGCCCTGCGCGTCGACGGCCAGGTCGGGTGCGTCCTCCGGCTGCGGGACGCACAGCCAGAGCGCCTCCGGTCGGATCTCCGCCCGGAGCTGCCGGCCCGGGGAGATCAGATCGCCGTCCAGCTCACGCGGCTGGGCCCGACTGCTGGTGATCACCACGCGTTTGCCGCGGAACACCTCCATCCGGGGCACCTCACCGCGGCGACGGACCACCGCCCAGCCGAGCGCGAGCCAGTGCCGCAGGTTGTGCGGTGTCAGCACGGCGACGTCGAGCCAACCATCGTCCGGCTCCGCCTCGGTGAGCAGTGTGACGCCGCCCTGGAGTCGGCCGACGTTGGCGATCAGGACCGAGCGGGCCCGGCGGCGTACCGGTGGTCGGTCGTCGACGCGGATCTGCACCCGCATCGGCCGGTCCCGCAGGTGGCGGACGGCGCCCACCACGTACGCGGGCCAGCCGATGCGGGCCTTGGTGGTCTCGTTGGTGGCTTCGAGCATCTGGGCGTCGAAGCCCATGCCCGCCATCACTGTGAAGTACTTGTCCTCGACGGCGCCGACGTCGAGCAGTCGCCGGCCCCGCTCGACGGCCACCTGCAACCCGGCGGCCAGGTCGGTGGAGAGGCCCAGGTTGGCGGCGAGCAGGTTGCCGGTGCCCTGGGGCAGCACGGCCAGCGCCACGTCGGTGCCGACCAGCCCGCTGACGCAGGCCATCACGGTGCCGTCGCCGCCGCAGGCGAAGACCAGGTCGACGCCGTCCTTGACGGCCTGTTCGGTCTGGCCCCGGCCCGGGTCCTCGACGGTCGTCTCGTACCACTGGGGCGCGGGCCAGCCGGCCGCGGCGAGGGCGTCGTCGACGACGCGGCGCAGCTCGTCGAGATCGTCGACCTTCGACGGGTTGACCACCACCGCGGAGCGCAGCCCGCCGTCGCCGCCCGAGGGCCGCCTGTCGTGTCCAGCATCCACGGCGCCAGTGTGCAGCAACCGGACGGCTTCAGCGACCCGGCGACCCGGCGACGTCGAAAGCGCCACAGACAGGTTTCAACGCGAGCTCACCCGTCAGGCCGCCGCCCGGAGCGCGACCTCCACCCGGCGGCGCAGGTCATCGAGGTCGATCCCTGACTCGGTGAGCACCAACGCGCCCAGCCCCTGCCCCTCCCGGAGCACCCCGAGCAGGATGTGCTCGGTGCCGATGTGCTTGTGACGCAGGCGCAGCGCCTCCCGCAGGGACAACTCCAGCGCCTTCTTCGACCGGGGCGAGAACGGACCGCCGAGGTACCGCTTGCGCCCCCAGCGTCGGCGCGGCGCCGGCACCGCCTCGCGCAGCGCGTCCGGGCCGAAGGACTGCTCGATGCGCGCCACGATCGCGGCCAGGTCGATGCCGATCTCCCGCAGGGCCGCCGCGTCGGCGTCGCCGAGACCGGCGCCACCGGTGGTGGTGTGCCGGCGTACCCGTTCGCGCAGGTCGTCGGCGCGCACACCGGCGTCGGCGAGCACCCGGCTGGCCAGGCCCGCGTCGTCGGCGAGGAGGGCGAGCAGCAGGTGTTCGGTGCCGACCGGCCGTTGACCCTCGACCCGTGCCTCCTCCAACGCCCGCCGCACCACGTCGCGCGCCCGGTCGGTGAACCGTTCGAACATCACGCCTCCCAGGATGAGTTGACCGCCGGTCGCCCGGCGTGCTTCTTGTGGACCGCCTGCCGGCTGACCTCGAGCGCGTCGGCGATCTCCTGCCAGGACCAGCCCTGTCGTCGGGCGTTGTCCACCTGGACCACCTCGAGCCGCTCGAGCAGCCGGCGTAGTGCGCGGACGGCACGCAGCCCGACCCGGGGGTCGGTGCTGCCGGCTGCCGCCGCGAGTTCTGTCGCCTGACTCATGCCGTCAACATACGTTGACAGAGCCCGTCGTGTCAACTCCAGTTGACGAACGGGTTCCACTCGCTCCTACTTGACAGCGCTATAGCTAGCCGTTATCCATTAACGATCTAGACGAAGGACGTGCTTGGTGCAGGACGTGGTGCTGGCCATGCTGGCCAAGGAGCCGGCGCACGGATACGAGCTGCGTAGCCGGCTGCGTGCCGCGCTCGGCCCGCTGGGCGAGGCGATGAACGCCGGGCAGATCTACGTGACGCTGACCCGCCTGGGCAAGGCGGGGCTGGTGACCTCGCAGCGGGTCGAGGGCCTGCCGGACCGGCCCGAACGCCGGGTGTACGCGCTGACGCCGACGGGGCAGCAGCGGGTCGCCACCTGGCTGGCCGAGGTGAACTGGCCGAAGCCGGACCTCGCGGAGTTTCACCTCAAGTTGGTGGCTGCCGCGACCGCCCGGCTGGCCGATCCGGTGGCCTTGGTCGACGCGCAGCGGCGTGAGGTGCTGCGGCGGCTGCGCGACGCCCAACGGGCAGCGTTGGACCGGTCGGTGGATCCGGTTGCCGGGCTGCTGCTGGAGGGTGTCGTGTTACGGCTGCGGGCCGACCTGGCATGGCTGGAGGCGTGTGAACGCGTGTGGGCTGAGTGTGATCCGACCAGGCGGAAGGCGGGGGCGTGACCGGGTCGACGGTGTTGCAGGCGCGCGGGCTGAGCATGCGGTACGGCGGCGAGCGAGCGCTGGTCCGGGCGGTCGACGAGGTCGATCTGGACGTGCCGGCCGGACAGTCGCTGGCGGTGATGGGGCCCAGCGGCTGCGGCAAGTCGACCCTGCTGTACCTGCTCGGCGGGCTGCAACGCCCGACCGACGGGCAGGTGTGGCTCGCCGACCGTCGCATCGACACGATGAGCGAACGCGCTCTGGCCCGGCTGCGGCGTGACAACCTCGGGTTCGTCTTCCAGTCGTTCCAGCTCATGGACGAGCTCACCGCGGTGGAGAATGTGGAGCTGGCCGCGCTGCTGGCTGGCCAGTCACCGGGGCGGGCCCGCAAACGGGCGATGTACCTGCTGGACCGGGTGGGGCTGGCCGACCGCGCCAGGCACCTGCCCTCGGCGCTGTCCGGAGGGCAGCGCCAGCGGGTCGCCATCGCCCGCGCCTTGAGCAACGAGCCGCTGGTCGTGCTGGCTGACGAACCCACCGGCAACCTGGACAGCGCCGCCACCCTGGACGTGCTGCGGCTGTTCGAGGAGCTGCGCACCGCAGGACAGACCCTGGTGGTGGTTACCCATGACCCCCGCATCGCAGCGGTCGCCGACCGGGTGATCGCCATGCGTGACGGCGCGTTCGTCGACGACAACCGGCTTGCCGGCTCCGCCACCGGCACCCTCTACGACGGGCGGCGCTGAGATGGCCGGCCGCCTCCTGCTCGTCTGCCGGCTGCTGATGCGGGACCTGCGCCGCCGCCGAACCGAAACCATCCTGCTCCTGACCGCGATCACCGCCGCCACCGCCACACTGACCATCGGCCTCACCCTCAACGAAGTCGCCGACCGGCCGTACCACCAGACCCGGGCCGCCACCGCCGGCCCAGACGTGATCGTGACACCCCGGGCCACCGGTCAGGCGGCACTGGACGAGCTCGCATCGCTGACCACCGGGGCCGGCGTCACCGATCACAGCGGCCCCTTCCCGATCGCCTACCTGACGATGACAGCCCGCGGCAAGTCCGCGCACACAGTGGTAGCGGGCCGGGACGCCACACCCGCGTCGATCGACCGACCAGCCGTGACCGACGGCACCTGGGTACGCCGCGGGGGCGTAGTCGTCGAGCGCGCCTTCGCCGATGCCCTCGGCATCCGCACCGGCGACACCGTCGACATCGGCGGCCATCTGTTGCGCGTGCTCGGGACAGCGGTCACCGCCGCGAGAGCGACGTACCCCTACGCCGGGTGGCACTACCCCGGCAGCGTCCTGGTCGAGCGCGGCGGCCTGGTCTGGGTCGACCAGAGCGACATCGCCACGCTCGCAGGCGGTCAGCCGCTGTCGTACACCCTCAACCTCAGACTCGCCGACCCGGCGGCCAGCAGCACGTACCCCATCGGCGACCAACTGACCACCTGGCAGGCGATCAGCTACCTCAACGGTCGGCTGTACAGCGACGCGCAGATCGCTCTGCTAGTCGGCAGCTGGCTACTCAACGGCCTTGCGCTGGCCGGCGTCGCCGGCATCGTCGCGGGCCGGATCATCGGCCAGCGTCGCCGAGTGGGGCTACTCAAGGCCGTCGGCGCCGGACCGGTCATGATCGCCACCGTCCACCTCGCCGAGTATCTGGCGATCGGGCTTGCCGCCGCAGCGACGGGCCTCGTCACGGGCTGGCTCGCCGCACCCGCGCTGATCCGCCCCAGCGCCGGACTCATCGGCTCCGTCAACGCCCAACCACCTGCGCTGCGCATGGTGGTCGCCGTCACGGTCCTTGCCCTCGCGATCGCTGTGGCGGCGACCGTGGTGCCGGTGTTGCGCGCGGCAGCTACCAGCACCGTTCACGCGCTTGCCGACGCCGCAACGCCACCGCGCCGCCGGCGGTGGCGCATCTGGCTGTCGCGGCGGCTGCCCACCGCCCTGCTGATCGGGGTGCGTATCAACGCGCGCCGGCCGCGCCGCGCCCGGCTGGTCACCGTCAACACCCTGATCACCACGACCACCCTCGTCGGCATTTTCATGGTCAACTCCCAGGCTGTGCACTTCGACCTCGGCTACACCGAACTCGCCAATCCCCGGGTGGAACGGGGCGAGCAGGCCACGCTCGTGCTGACCGTCGTGCTGTGCGTCCTTGCGCTCATCAACGCCGTCGTGAGCGCCTGGACCGCAGTCCTCGACGCCCGGCAGCCACTGGCCGTCGCGCGGACGCTCGGTGCGACGCCCGCGCAGGCCGGCCTGGGCCTGGCGGTGGCGCAACTACTTCCCGCCATCCCCGGCGTCGCCGTGGGGATCCCGGCCGGCGTCGGGCTTGTCGCGTTCGTCAGCACCGGTGAGGTCCAGTACCCACCCCACTCCTCGCTGCTCGCCACCGCGCTCGGAGTCCTGCTCGCCATCGCCGCGCTCACCGCCATCCCCGCGATGGTCGCCGCCCGGCGACCGGTCGTGGACACCCTCAGGTCCGCACCGACCTGACCCCCGAGGCAACCGATCCCGCCCGCCATCGTGCTCACCCGACTACCCTCGGTCGGGGACAGCGCGGTCGTGCCGGGCGCGACGCCCGGGAGGTGATGTCGATGGCCGTACCCGCCGACGCGGCGGTGCTGGTCGGCCTCGGGTCGACCCTCGACCTCCCGGTCGTCGAACAGGCCGCGCAGGAGGCCGCCGGGCATCGGCGGGCACTGCACCTGCTGCACACCTTCGACTGGCAGGCGGCCTTCGCCGCCGACACCGTCGCCGCACCTCGCGACGAGGCCGAAAAGTTGATCACCGCGGCGGCTCAGCTCGCGCACCAGACCGAGCCGGAGCTCACCGTCCGCAGCGAGATCGTCGAGAGCGCCATGCTGCCCACCCTGATCCGCCGCTCGGAGACGGCCTTCCTGCTGGCCGTCGGCGACAGCGGGATGGCCGGCAGCTGTCAGTGCGTGCCGGCCGAGACCCCCGCCGTGCAGTTGGCCGCCCGGGCCGGCTGCCCCCTTCTCGTGGTACGCCGCGAGCCACCGCCGCAGGGCCCGGTGCTGGTCGGGGTGGACGGCTCCCCCAGCTCCCACCTCGCGCTGCAATGGGCCCTGCAGTGCGCGGCCCGCCGGGACGGCCGACTGTTGGCGCTGCGCGCGGTGGAGTACGACGAGGACACCGACGCGGTGGCCGAACAGCTCAACGAGGCGCTGACCCAGCACGTCGGCAGCCACGGCTCGGTGCCCGTCGAGTGCCGTGTCGTGCGAGGTGATCCCGCCGAGGTCCTGATCGACGCCTCCCGGTCGGCGCAGGTGGCGCTCGTCGCCGCCCGTGGCGACGAACCGGGCCGAGCCATGTTGGGCGCTGTCGCCCAGTCCCTGCTCTACCACTCACCGGCACCGGTCGTCGTCGTCCGCGGCCTTGCCGACAAGCCGCTCACCGGGCCCGACGCCCACCCGAAGCGGGACCAACGGCCCTGACCCCGGGCGTCCGCGGCGGCGAGGCTGAGGCCCGGAAGCTCCCTACTGCGAGAGGCAGCATCATGGATACCGCTCTCGACACGCACCGCGTTCTGACCGACGAGGAACTGCGCCGGCTGGACGCCTACTGGCGAGCGGCGAACTACCTGACCGTCGGGCAGATCTACCTGCTCGACAACCCGCTGCTGCGCGAGCCGCTGACCGCCGACGACATCAAACCCCGGCTGCTCGGGCACTGGGGCACCAGCCCCGGCCTCAACCTGATCTACGCCCACCTCAACCGGGTGATCGTGGCGCGCGACCTGAACGCCATGCTGGTCACCGGCCCCGGCCACGGCGGCCCGGCGATCGTTGCCAACACCTGGTTGGAGGGCACCTGGTCGGAGCGGTACCACGACGTGGCGCGCGACGAGGCCGGGATGTCCCGGCTGTTCCGCCAGTTCTCCTTCCCGGGCGGCATCCCCAGCCACGTCGCGGCGGACGTGCCGGGTTCGATCCACGAGGGCGGCGAGCTGGGGTACGCGCTGAGCCACGCCTACGGAGCGGCGTTCGACCACCCGGACCTGGTGGTGGCCTGCGTGATCGGCGACGGTGAGGCGGAGACCGGGCCGTTGGCCGGAAGTTGGCTCTCCAACGTGTTCCTCAACCCGGCGCGCGACGGCGCGGTGCTGCCCATCCTGCACCTCAACGGTTACAAGATCGCCAACCCGACCGTGCTGGCCCGGATCCCCGAGGCCGACCTGCTCGACCTCCTGCGCGGGTCCGGCTACCAGCCGTACGTGGTGGCCGGTGACGACCCCGCCCAGGTGCACCGCATCCTCGCCGCGACGATGGACCGCGCGCTGGACGAGATCGCCGAGATCCAGCGGCGAGCCCGCTCCCAGGGCGTCGTCGAACGCCCCCGCTGGCCGATGATCGTCCTGCGGACGCCGAAGGGTTGGACCGGCCCACGTGAGGTCGACGGCGCCCAGGTCGAAGGCACCTTCCACGCCCACCAGGTGCCGCTGGCGGGCGTCCGCGACAACCCCGCCCACCTGGCCGAACTGGAGCGGTGGCTGCGCAGCTACCGACCGGAGGAGTTGTTCGACGCGACCGGCGCGCCGGTCGACGAGGTGCGGACGCTGCCGCCGCGCGGGGACCGGCGGATGAGCGCCAACCCGGTCACCAACGGCGGCGTGGTGCTGCGCGACCTGACCCTGCCGGACTTCCGCGACTACGCGGTGGAGGTCCCCGAACCGGGTCAGCCGATGGCCGGTGCCACCGGTGCGCTCGGGCCGTGGATCCGTGACGTCATCAGCGCCAACCCGCAGACGTTCCGGCTGTTCGGCCCGGACGAGGTCGCCTCCAACCGGCTGGGTGCCGCGTTCGAGGTGACCGACCGTGCGTGGGTGGCCGCCACGGTGCCCGGCGACGACCACCTCTCCCCCGACGGCCGGGTCATGGAGGTGCTCTCCGAGCACCTGTGCCAGGGCTGGTTGGAGGGCTACCTCCTCACCGGCCGGCACGGTGTGTTCACCAGCTACGAGGCATTCATCCACATCGTCGACTCGATGCTCAACCAGCACGCCAAGTGGCTGAAGGTGACCCGGGCCATCCCCTGGCGGCAGCCGATCGCCTCGCTGAACTACCTGCTGTCCAGCCACGTGTGGCGTCAGGACCACAACGGCTTCTCCCACCAGGACCCGGGCTTCATCGACCACGTGGTCAACAAGAAAGCCGAAGTGGTGAGGGTTTACCTGCCGCCGGACGCCAACACCCTGCTCGCCACGATGGACCACTGCCTGCGCAGCCGGCACTACATCAACGTGGTCGTCGCCGGTAAGCAGCCCGCGCCGAACTGGCTGACGATGACCGAGGCGATCCAGCACACCCGACGCGGCCTCGGCATCTGGGAGTGGGCCAGCAACGACGGCGGCAGCGAGCCGGACGTGGTGCTCGCCTGCTGCGGTGACGTGCCCACCCTGGAGGCTCTGGCCGCCGTCGAACTGCTGCGTCAGCACCTCCCGGATCTGAGGGTGCGACTGGTCAACGTGGTCGACCTGATGCGACTCCAACCGGACACCGAGCACCCGCACGGCCTGACCGACAAGGAGTTCGACACCATCTTCACCGCGGACCGGCCGGTCATCTTCGCGTACCACGGATACCCGTGGCTGATCCACCGACTCACCTACCGCCGCACCAACCACGAGAACCTGCACGTGCGCGGCTACAAGGAGGAGGGCACCACCACCACCCCGTTCGACATGGTGATGCTCAACGACCTGGACCGCTTCCACCTGGTCATCGACGTCATCGACCGGGTGCCCGGCCTGGCCGCCCGCGCCGCGCACCTGCGCCAGCAGATGGTCGACGCCCGGCAGGCGGCCCGCGACTACACCCGCCAGTACGGCGAGGACGACCCCCAGGTCGCCGAGTGGCGCTGGGTCCGCGAAACCGACCCGACCAACCCCTGAAGGAGGACGACGTGCGCGACGCGGAGATCCTGGTCGGCTACGACGGCTCCACCGATGCGTCGGTGGCCCTCGACTGGGCGCTGGAGGAGGCTCGGCACAGCGGCCGACCGGTGCGACTGGCGTACGTCTTCGAATGGCTGACGGTCGCCGGCTGGGTCGGTCCGGGTGTGGCACCCGGGGTCTGGCCCGACGACACCGCCCGCCGGCAGGTCGACGACCTGGTCCGCACGGCGGCGGCCGACGCCGCCACCGCGAACCCCGGCCTGACGGTCACCGGCGAGGTGTACGACGGGCCGCCGGCCCTGGTGTTGCAGGAACGCTCAGCGGAGGCGGGCCTGCTGGTGCTCGGCAGTCGGGGGCACGGTGGCTTCGGTGGTCTGCTGGCCGGGTCGACGGCGGTGTCGGTCGCGGCGCACGCGCACTGCCCGGTCGTGGTGGTCCGGGACGGGACGGCCGGCGGGCCGGACGGCCCGGTGGCGGTCGGCGTGGACGGCTCGGACGCGTCGCTGGTGGCGCTCGGTTTCGCGGCCGAACGGGCCGCGCAACGGCGGGTGCCCCTGCGTGTGCTGCACGCCTGGACGCCCGGCCCCGGCGGAGCCGCCGGGGTCCCCGACGAGCGGGCGTCGGTCGAGGCGGCGCTGGAGCCGTGGCGGCGGACGTTCGCCGAACTGGACATCACCGTCGACCTCGTCGGGGGCAGCCCGGCGTCGATGCTGATCGAGGCGAGCCGCGACGCGCGGCTGGTGGTGGTCGGCAGTCGGGGCCGGGGCGGGTTGGCCGGAATGCTGCTCGGCTCGGTGAGCCAGCAACTGATCCAGCACTCCCACTGCCCGGTCGCCGTGGTTCGCGAACGCTGAGCCGCACAGGGTCGCCCGCGTCGAGCGCGGCCCGGGTCAGCGCCGCTCCGGCACCGGTTCGGCCGGGTCGAGGGTGAAGAACTCCTCCTCTTCCTGCGCCAGGTGCAGGCGCAGCACGGCGTCCAGCCCGTACAGGGTCGCGAGCAGGTCGGGAACCTGGTCCGGGCGAAGCCGCCCGTCGTCGGTCTGCCCCAGCTGCACGCCGAGCAGGTCGACCTGACGGCGGATCTCCACGTGCGCGCGGCTCATCGTGGAGGTCGCCTCGCCGCCGCCCAGCGGCTCGGCCAGTGCGGGGTAGAGCTCTCGATCCTCGGCGGCCTCGTGCGGAAGCACCTGCTCGGTCAGCCGGCGGTGCGTCTCGCGTACCGCCGGCAGGCACCTCGACGAAGCCGGGTCGGTGGCGACCAGGTCGGCGGTGTCGCGCAGCCCGGCCAGCACACCGCGTACGGCCTGGTGTTCCCGGGCGGCGCGGGCGAGCAGTTCCCGGGTACGCGGTGCGACAGCGCGACGGCGCAATCCACCCCGCAGGGCCCGCAACGCGTTGAGGATGACCAGCACGTCGATGCCCTCCTGAAGGAACGCGCCGGCCACCGGGGGGAGCCGACCGGCCGCCGCCACGAGCATCGCCAGCACGGCCAGCCCCATTCCGACGGTGGCGCTCTGCACGGCGATCCGGCGGGCGTACCGGGCGATCTCCACGGCGTCGGCGAGCCGGTCCAGCCGGTCCACGGTGAGCACCGCGTCCGCCACGTCCGCCGAGGCGGTCGCCCCGGTGGCACCCATCGCCACACCCACGTGCGCCTCGGCCAGTGCCGGCGCATCGTTCACCCCGTCGCCGACCATGACGGTGACCGCCCGGGCGGCCTCCTCCCGCACCCGGGCCACCTTCTCCTGCGGTGTGCAGCGGGCCAGGACGTCGTCCACGCCGACGGTTGCGGCGACCTGCCCGGCGGTTGCCGGACGGTCGCCGGTGACCAGCACGATCCGCCGCAGCCCCGCCGCTCGCAGCCGGCGCACGGTCCGGCGGGCGTCGGGGCGTACCGGGTCCTCCAGCAGGATCGCGCCGAGCACCCCGCCGTCGTCACTGACCCACACCGCCGACCAGCCGGCCAGCTCAGTGCGGGCCCGCGCCCGGTCCGCCCACTCCGGCAGCTCGTCCGCGAACTGACCGACACTGACCAACCGGCCGTCCACACGGCCGCTGACCCCTCGGCCCGGTTCCTCGGTCACGTCGGTCGGCTCGGACAGCGCCAGCCCGCGCTCCCGGGCCTGCCGGACCAGCGCGGCGGCCAGCACGTGCGGGGAAAGCTGTTCCACCGAGGCCGCCAGCCGTAACACCTCGTCCCGGTCGCCGCCCGGGGCGACCACCGTCTCGGCGGCACGCGGGTGGCCGGCGGTGAGCGTGCCGGTCTTGTCCACCAGCAGGGTTCGGGCCCGCCCGAGCAGTTCCAGCGAGCCTCCGTCGCGGACCAGCACACCACGCCGGGCCACCCGGGACAGCCCGGAGACGATGGCGATGGGGGTGGCCAGCAGCAGCGGACAGGGGGTGGCCACCACCAGCACCGCGACCGCCCGGACCACGTCGCCGGAGAGCAGCCACGCCAGCCCGGCCAGGACCAGCGTGAACGGCACGAACGCGGCGGCGTACCGGTCGGCCAGCCGGACCATCGGGGCCTTGTGCGCGGTCGCCTCCTCGGCCAGCCGCACGATCCCGGCGTACGTGCTCTGCGCCGCGGTCCTCACCGCCCGCATCCCGAACGCGGCACCCGCGTTCACCACGCCGCTGGCCACCGACTCCCCGGCCGCCCGCTGGACCAGCCGAGACTCGCCGGTCACCACCGACTCGTCCAGGGTGGCCGCCTCATCGACGGTCCCGTCGACCGGCACCACGTCGCCCGGCCCCACGAGCAGCCGGTCCGCCGCCTCCACCCGATCCAGCGGCACCACCTCGATCGCGCCGTCCGGCCCGCGTCGGCGGGCGGTACGCGGGGCCCGGGCCAGCAGCGCCCGCAGGTCCCGGGTAGCGCGGCGCTGCGCGTACGCCTCCAGCGACCGTCCGGTCGCCAGCATCACCGCGATCACCGCACCGGCCAGGTACTCCCCGACCGCGAGCGCGCCGGCCAGGGCCAGCACGGCGATCACGTCGACGCCGAAGTGCCGGTGCCACAAGGAGCGCAGCATCGACCATGCGGCGGGGAGCAGCGCGGCCACCGTGACGGCCGCCCAGATCACCTCGGCCGCGTCCCGCTGCCCGGCGACCCGCAGTGCGGCACCGGCGACTACCGCGACGCCGAGCCCGACGAGCGGCGTCCACGCCCACCACCGCCGGACGCGGCGGCGCGCCGGCTGCTGGTCGACGCACTCGGTCGACTCCGCTGCCATGTGCGCATCGTCGCAGCCCACAGTGTCACATCGACCGGATACCGCCCGATTCGCCCGCCGCCTGGCGGCCGGGCGCGGGCTGGTGGGCGGTGCGCTGGCGGCCCGGCGGTATGGGCCGACCGGGGTGCGGTCAGCCCGTCGCCGACGTGCGCCGGTCCCGGGTGGGCGGGACGACCCGGGGCGACGGGACTACAGCCCCTGCCTCACCACGCCCGATGCCGCGACGATGGAACGGCAACCCACCCGCGCGGCACCGCGTCGTGAGGCACGATGAGCAGAGACGGAAAGGTCGTGACCATGAGTCAGGAGAGCCAGCCGGCCACCGCGTTGGCGGAGGCCGCCGCCACCGCCGGCCATGCCCCCTCGGTGCACAACACCCAGCCGTGGCGCTGGCGGGTGCTGCCCGACGCGCTGGAACTTCGCTCCGTCGCCGACCGGCAGCTCGCCGCCTCCGACCCGGAGGGCCGGCTGCTCGCGGTCAGCTGCGGCGCCGCCCTGCACCACGCCCGGGTGGCGCTGGCCGCGCAGGGATGGCGTGCCGTGGTGCAACGGCGGCCCGACCCGGACGACGGTGAGCTGCTGGCCCGGTTGACCGACCTCAGCCGCGTCCCGGCCGACCCGGACGCCATGCGGCTCGTGCAGTGCATGCGGGTACGGCACACCGACCGGCGGCCGGTCAGCGACGAGCCGGTGCCGACCTCCGCGATCGACCAGATCACCCGCGCGGTTACCGGCGAGGGCTGCCGGTTGCAGATCCTCAACCGCGACCAGGTGCTGGAGCTGGCCTCCGCCGCCGGACAGGCCCACGCTGTCGAGGCGGAAGATCCAGAGTTGCGCGCCGAACTGGCGTACTGGACGTACCGGGCCGGCGCCGGCACCGGGCTGACGGCGGAGGTGCTGCCCGAGCAGCCCGCGCAGACCACGGTGCCGGGCCGCGACTTCGGCCGCTCCGGCAGCCTGCCCATCGGCCCCGGGCACGACCAGGCGGCGGCGTACGCGATGCTGCACGGCGACGAGGACGTACCGGACAGTTGGCTGCGCGCGGGCGAGGCCCTGTCCGCCGGATGGCTCACCGCCACCCGCCTCGGCGTGTCGATGGTGCCGCTCAGCGCCGTGGTGGAGGTGCCGGGCACCCGGCAGACCCTGCGTCAGGTGCTCTCCGGGATCGGCTTCCCGTACCTGGTGCTCCGGTTGGGCATCGCGGACCCGGCGCACGCGGGGCCACCGCACACCCCGCGGCTGACCGCCGCGCAGGTGGTCGACACCTCCGCCGTCCGCTGAGGGGCTCTGCCGGCGAGGTCACCGGCGCTACCATCCCCGGGTGACCAGCAGCGTGCCGCCGCCTCGTCAGGAGCCCTCGGCGACCCCGTCGCTCGGCTTGAGCCCACTGTCCCGGGTCCACCTCGACGAGTTGCTCCAGGAGATGCTGGACCGGGTCGGTGAGGTCGTTACCAGCCGGGAGCGGTTGCGGGCCCTGCTCGACGCGGTGGTCGGCATCGGCAGCAACCTCGATCTGCGCACCACCCTGCAACGCATCATCGGGTCCGCCTGCGACCTGGTCGGGGCGCGGTACGGCGCCCTGGGCATCCTCGGCCCGGACCGGCTGCTGCACGACTTCATCGTGCACGGCATCACCCCGGAGCAGCACGCGAAGATCGGCGACCTGCCACACGGGCGGGGAGTGCTCGGTCTGCTCATCGACGAGCCGCGACCGCTGCGGATGCCGGACATCACCCAGCACCCCCGCTCCTACGGTTTCCCCGCCAACCACCCGCCGATGCACAGCTTCCTGGGGGTGCCGGTGCGCATCCGCGACCAGGTGTTCGGCAACCTCTACCTGGCCGAGAAGCAGGGCGGCGCGCAGTTCACCGACGACGACGAGGAGATCGTCGTCGCGCTCGCCGCCGCCGCCGGCGTGGCCATCGAGAACGCCCGCCTCTACGCGCTGGCGCACCGGCGGGAACGGTGGCTCGCCGCCACCGCCGAGATCACCTCGGTGCTGCTCGGCGAGGTACGCCGTACCGACGCGTTGGCACTTGTCGCCCGCCGAGCCCGGGAGGTCGCCGAGGCCGAGCTGGCGCTCGTGCTGCTCTACGACGCCGACCTCGCGCAGTTCACCGTCGAGGTGGTCGACGGTGCCGACGCGCAGGCCCAGGCACTGGTCGGCACGGTCCTGCCGGTGGCCGACACCAGCTTCGGCGCGGCGGTCGCCGAGGGTCGCCACGACCGGGTGGACGACCTGGCGCACGCCGCGCCGTGGCCGGCCCTGCTGCGCACCGGGCCGGCGGTGATCTCACCGCTGGCGACCGCCGAGACGCTGCACGGCGTTCTGGTCGTGGCACACCGCCCGGATCGCGGCGCGGTCAGCAGCGAGGACGACGTGGCCCTGCTGGGCAGCTTCGCCGGTCAGGCGGCGCTGGCCATGGAACGGGCCCGCGGTCAGGAGGAACGGGAGCTGCTGGTGGTCCTGGAGGACCGCGAACGGATCGCCCGCGACCTGCACGACGTGGTGATCCAGCGGCTCTTCGCCACCGGCCTGCAACTACAGAGCGCCGCGCCGATGATGGGCCGACCGGAGGTGGCCAAGCGGATCAACACGGCCGTCGACGATCTGGACGCCACGATCCGGGACATCCGCCGGACGATCTTCGAGCTGCGGACGCCGATGACCGCCGCGCTGCGTACCGAGATCCGTGAGGCGATCGAGCTGGCCGCCGAGTCGTTGGGCTTCAAACCGCACCTGGAGGTGAACGGCCCGCTGGACAGCGCCGTGCCGGACGCCATCCGCCCGGACCTCACCGCGGTGCTGCGCGAGGCGTTGTCCAACACGGTCCGTCACGCGCAGGCCACCCGGGTGGCCGTCGCCGTACGCGTCGACGCCGGGCGGGTGAGCGTGACGGTCACCGACGACGGGGTGGGCTGTGACCCGGCCGCCGCCCGGGGTGGGCTGGTCAACCTGCGTGAACGCGCCGAGGGGCACGGCGGCACCTTCACCATCCGCCCGGTCGAGCCGCACGGCACCGAGGTGATCTGGTCCGTGCCGCTGCGCGACTGAGCGACCCGGGTCAGGGGGTCTTGCCGAGCAGGCGGGTGGCCAGGACGGCGGCCTGGGTGCGACGCTCCAAGCCCAGTTTGGCCAGCACGCTGGACATGTAGTTCTTCACCGTCTTCTCCGCCAGGAACATCTTGGCCGCGATCTCCCGGTTGGTGAGCCCTTCCGCCACGTACTCCAGGATCCGTCGCTCCTGCTCGGTGAGTGACCTCAGCTCGCGTGGCTGCTCGACCCCGTTGCGGATGCGCTCCAACACCCGGGTGGTGATCGCCGGGTCGAGCAGCGACTGCCCGGCCGCCACCCGTCGCACCGCGTCGACCAGGTCGGTGCCCCGGATCTGCTTGAGCACGTATCCGGCGGCGCCCGCCATGATCGCGGCGAACAGCGCCTCGTCGTCCTCGTACGAGGTGAGGATCAGGCCCCTGATGGACGAGTCGACGGCGCGGACGTCACGGCACACGTCGATGCCGTTGCCGTCGGGCAGCCGCGCGTCGAGGATCGCCACGTCGGGCCGTAACGCCGGAATGAGGCGCGCCGCCTCCTGCGCGGAGCCGGACTCGCCGACCACCTCGATGTCACCGCCGCTCTGGAGCAGGTCGGCCAGGCCACGGCGGACGACCTCGTGGTCGTCGAGGAGGAAGACGCGGATCATCCTTCGTTTCTACCCCCGTACCCCGTCGCGCCGCACGGGCCGAAGGTCCCGACCGGGTCGAGCCGACGTTCGGGGGCGATCCGGCCCGACCGGTCGGGACGTCCAGCCCTGCTCACCGGCCGACCCGACGGCGCACCGTGGAGGTACGCCAGCCGCAGCGGCACCGTCAGCCGCCGACGCGCCGGGAGAGGAGCACCGCCATGGACATCGGCTACACCGAAGCCCAGCTACGGGCCGCCGCCGTGGACGCGGTCCGGGCACCGTCGTTGCACAACACCCAGCCGTGGCGGCTGCGGCTGCGCGACGGCGGCATCGAGGTGCTCGCCGACCCGACCCGCCGGCTGCCGGCGACCGACCCGAGCGGCTGGGGTGTCCGGCTCGCCTGCGGAGCGGCGCTGTTCAACCTGCGGCTGGCGCTGGCCGTGGCCGGAAACCCGGCGCGGGTACGCCTGCGCCCCGACCCGGCCGAACCGGACCTGCTGGCCCGGCTGGTGCCGGATGCCCCGCGCCGCCCCTCCCCCGCCGAGCAGAGCCTGTACGCGGCCATCCCCCGCCGGTTCAGCAACCGGCTGCCGTTCTGGCCGGACCGGGTGCCGGCCGACGTCCGGTGGCGCCTCGGCGAGGCGGCTCGTGCCGAGCAGTGCTGGTTGGAGTTGCTGATCGGGGTGAGCGCGGTCTCCGCGATCGGCGAGATCGCCCGTAGCGCACACCGGGTGCTGGAGCGGGACCCGGCGTACCGGGCGGAGAGCGAGCGGTGGTCGCGTCGGGAGCCGGCGCCGGACGGCGTACCCGCCTCGGCCGGGGGTCCGCAGGGTGAGCCGCAGGACGTCCTACCGGCGCGCGGCTTCGGTGGGCGCGACCGAGCCCCGGGGCGGGACTTCGAGCCGGAGCCCCTCGTCGGTGTGCTCGGCTCGTTCGGCAACACGGCGGTGGACCAGGTGATCGCCGGCCAGGCCCTGCAACGGTTGCTGCTTGTCGCCACCGACGCCGGGCTCAGCGTGTCGATGCTCTCCCAACCGATCGAGGTGCCGACGGCGCGGGAGCAGCTGCGGCTGTCGTTGGGGCGGTTCGGCACGCCACAGATGGTGCTGCGGATCGGGTACGGCCAACCGGGCCGACCGACCCCCCGACGCAGCGTCGACGAGGTGCTGGACCTGCCGGTGGTGCCGGCCTGAACGGCGAACAGTCAGGTGGCGAGCACCGCGGCCTCCCGGGTCGGGTCCAGCCCGATCGAGCTGTGCAGCGGTCGCCCGGCGCGCGACGGAACGTCACCGACCTCGCGTAGCCACCGCCACGTGTCGACGACGGTCTCGGCCAGCGGCCGGCAGGTCAACCCGGCGGCGAAGGCACGAGTGACGTCCCGCTCCAACAACCCCCGGTACGGGTGGCCGATCGGCATCCAGATCGGCAGGTCACTCCAGGGCTCCACACCGGCGGCGAGAATCGGCGCCGGATCGGTCCAGCACAGCCGGGCGTCGGCACCGGTGGCGGCCACACACGCGCCGAGCAGCTCGCCCATAGTGGTCTGAGCGGGACGACCGATCGCGTTGAATGTGCCGCCCAGTCGCCGGGCGCCCGCGTCGAGCATCCACACCGCCAGATCGCGTACGTCGATGTACTGCACCGGCAGGTCGGCCGGCCCGGGGGCGAGCACGTCGCCGCCCCGCTCGATCCGCCGCAACCACCAGGGCAGCCGACCGACGTCCTCTCCCGGGCCGAGGATCAGCCCGGCCCGAGCGATGAGCGCGCGGTGGCCGAACACCTCCCGTACGGCACGTTCGGCACCGGCCTTGAGCTGCGGATAGTCGCCGTCGACAGAGTCCGCGTCGGCGTCCACCACCGGGGAGTCCTCGTCGAGCCCGTGCGCCGACGGGTCGCGGTAGACCGAACCGCTGGACACGTACACGTAGTGGCCCACCGAATCGGTGAGGGCACGGGCGGCGTCGAGGGCGGCACGCGGCGCACCGTCCCAGGTGTCCACCACCAGGTCCCAGTCACCGCCGGCCAGCGCCGCCAGGCCGTCCGGCGCGGTGCGGTCACCCCGCAACCGGTGTACGCCAGGAGGCACCACCCCGTGCAGCCCTCGGTTGAACACCGTCACCGACCAACCACGGCGTACGCCCTCGGTGACCGTCGCGCCGCCGACAAAGCCCGTTCCGCCCAGCACCAGCAGTCTCATGCAGGCCACCCTGCCGGCACGGGTCGGCGGGCGGCACCCCGTTTCACCGGTAGCGGATCTGCCCGTGGCAGAAACCGCGGGCCTCCGCCCAGGATGCAGGAAAAGCCGCCCGGGGGCATGGTCAACGAAGT
Organism: Micromonospora sp. WMMD967; assembly: GCF_029626165.1. Taxonomy (NCBI): domain Bacteria; kingdom Bacillati; phylum Actinomycetota; class Actinomycetes; order Micromonosporales; family Micromonosporaceae; genus Micromonospora; species Micromonospora sp. WMMD967. The sequence goes on along the minus strand of NZ_JARUBK010000001.1, from coordinate 2,929,035 downwards.
CGCCGATTGCGAAGCTGCTTCAATCTGCGTCAGCACGGGCAATCGAGGCGCTTGACGCATGCGGTGGCTCGACGTCGGCACGAGGACGGAGAAGGGCATGTCCAGCACACCGCTGTCCCTGCCACAGCCATCCGCGCGGGCACCCGAGTTCGGCCGCGACGCGCTCATCGTCTGCGAGAACCTGGTGCGGATCTACCAGACCGGTTCGATCGAGGTGCAGGCACTGCAGGGACTGGACCTGGCCGTGGAGAGCGGTGAGCTGGTCGCCGTCGTCGGTGCCTCCGGGTCTGGCAAGTCGACGCTGCTGTCCATCCTGGCCGGCATCGACGCCCCCACCGCCGGGCGGGTCCGGGTCGGCAGGTGGAATCTGCTGGCGATGTCCCGCGCGGACCGGGTCGACTACCGGCGGCACACCGTCGGGTTCGTACGGCAGCAGACCGCGAGCAACCTGATCCCCTACCTGACCGCACGGGAGATGGTGGACCTGCCGATGGCGGCGGCGCGCACCGCGAAGGACGAGCGCCGGGCACGCGCGGCCGACCTGCTGGACAGCCTCGGTGTCGCCGACTGCGCCGATCGGCGTCCCGGCCAGCTCTCCGGCGGCCAGCAGATGCGGGTCGCGATAGCTGTGGCGCTGGCCAACCAGCCGCAGGTCCTGCTCGCCGACGAGCCGACCGGCGAACTGGACGCCGCCACGTCAGCGGAGGTCTTCGGCGTGCTACGGGACGTCAACCGGCGCTACGGCGTCACCGTCGTCGTGGTGACCCACGACCCGGAGGTCAGCGGCCAGGTCGAACGGACCGTCGCGATCCGGGACGGGCGCACCAGCAGCGAGGTGCTGCGCCGCACCACCACCGACGCGGCGGGCGACGAACACACGATCGCCGAGGAGTACGCCGTGATGGACCGGGCCGGACGGGTTCAGGTGCCCCGCGAGTTCCGCCAAGCGCTGGCGCTGACCCGACGGGTCCGGCTGGCCCTGGAACCCGACCACATCACGATCCGCCCCGACTCGGGAGGCGGCGAATGAGCAGCGAGCCGCTGCTGAGCGTGCGCGGCGTACACCGGCGCTTCCAGACCGGGCCGACCGTCGTACACGCCCTGCGCGGTGTGTCGTTCGACGTGGCCGCCGGTTCCATGGTGGCGCTCGTCGGCCGGTCCGGCTCGGGCAAGACCACCCTGCTCAACGTCATCGGCGGCCTGGACCGCCCGGACGCCGGCACCGTGCACGTCAACGACACCGACGTCACCGCGCTCGACGAGGACGGCCTGTCCCGGCTGCGGCGCGAGAAGCTGTCGTACGTCTTCCAGAGCTTCGGGTTGATCCCGGTGCTGTCGGCGGCGGAGAACGTCGCCGCCCCGCTGCGGCTGGCCCGCGTCGCCCCAGCCGATCGCGAGCGGCGGGTCGCGTTGCTGCTGGAGCTTGTCGGCCTGGCCGACCACGCCGCGCAGCGTCCGGCCGAGCTGTCCGGCGGCCAGCAGCAGCGGGTGGCGATCGCCCGCGCGCTGGCCGCCTCGCCCCGCCTCCTGCTCGCCGACGAGCCCACCGGGCAACTCGACGCCGAGACGGGCCTGTCGGTGATGGCCCTGCTGCGCGGCATCGTGGAGTCCGAGGGCGTCACCGTCCTGGTGTCGACGCACGACGCGGTGATGATGGCCCTGGCCGACCGGGTGATCCGCATCCACGACGGGCACCTCGACGAACAGGCCGCCGGGCAGCCGTACCAGCCCGTGCCGGACGTCAGGTGACACGACGATGCTGAGGCTGGTCAGCCGGCGCGCCCGCGCGCAGTGGCCGTTGCTGGCAGCGCTCCTCGGGGTCGTCACGATCGGCGCGACGCTGCTGGGCACCTGCACCCTGCTGGTCACCCGCACCGCCGAGCGGGCGTTGGAGGTCGCCATGACCCGCGCCGCCCCCGCCGCCGTCGACGTGACCGTCTACACCGGCACCGTCGAGGGCCCGAACGTGTCGTCCGTCGCCGCCGACACCCGCACCGCCGTCGCCTCCACGCTCGAACCGTTCCCGGTGACGACGACCGCGCGGGCGTCGACGGTGCTGCGGGCTCTACCGCCGACGCTCGCCCCGGGCACCACCGTCGGCGCCCAGGCGTACCTGTCCGGGCTGGACGACCTGCCGACCCGAGCCGAGCTGGTCACCGGGCACTGGCCACGACAGCCGGGCGACGCGGTGCTGCTGGAGTCCACGGCCCAGCTGCTCGACCTCACCCCCGGTCGCCGGGTGCGACTCGGCGCGGAGCTGGCCCACCCGCCCGTCCCGGCCCTCGACGTGACAGTCGTCGGTGTCGTACGCCCGCTGCCGGGCCGCGGCTGGGACCGCGACCCGTTGGCCGCGGCCGGCTCGGCCATCGGCTACCGGGACGGCCGGTTCATGCAGCCGGTCAACGCCTACGGCCCGTTCCTCGTCGACTTCGCCGACCTGGTCACCACGGGAGCGACAGTCGACCGGATGGAAATCACCGCCCATCCGGACCTGTCCCACAACAACCGCCGTGACCTGACGGCCGTGGCCCGGGCCGTCGAGAAGGCCGACCGCCGGCTGGCCGGCACCCTCGGCGACCGCGTCCAGCTCGCCCGTGTCTCCTCCGAGCTGCCGCTGACCCTGCGGGCCGCCGACGACCAACGGCGTGTCACCGCCACCGTCGTGCTCGCCGTCGCCGTCCTCGGTGGTGTCCTGGCCGCGACGGCGCTCGTCCTCGCCGGCCGGCTGACCGCTGGCCTCCGCGCCGACGAGACCGCTCTGCGGTCCGCCCTGGGCACCAGTCGTCGCCAGCTCGCCGCCACCGCGACACTCGAGGCCGGACTCGTCGCCACCGTCGCCGCCGCGCTCGCGATACCGGCCTCGTCGGCCCTGCACGCCGGCCTGACCCACCTACCGCCGTTGGACGGCGCCGGCCTGGCCGTCCGGCCGGCCGTCATCGGTGCCCAGGTCCTCGCGGTCGCCGGCGGCGCGCTGGTCCTCGCCGCCGTACTCACCGTCCTGGCGATCCGGCCCGTCCCGGCGGCCGGCGACCGGCGCACCCGCCGCGCACTGCTGGCCCGGTCCGGCGCCGACCTGATGCTCGCGGTGTTCGCCGCCGTCGGATGGTGGCAGCTGTACGCGCAGCCCGCCGCCGCCAGTCCCCACGCCGACGCGGTGCGGGTGCTCGCGCCGGCGTTGCTGCTCACCGCAGGCGCCGCCCTTGCTCTCCGGGTGGTGTTGCCCGCCCTGCGTGGCGTCGACCGGCTGGCGTACCGCGCCCGTGGGCTGGCGCTTCCGCTGGCGGTCGCCGAGGCCGCCCGCCGGCCCCAGGCGGTCGCCGCCGGGCTGCTCGTCGGGCTGGCCTGCGCGGCCGGAACCTTCGGCCTCGCCTTCGACACCACCTGGCACCAGTCGCAACGCGACCAGGCCGCGGTCTCCGTCGGCACCGACCTCGCCCTCACCCTCACCACGACACCGGTGGCCGGAGACGGCGCGGTCGTCGGCGCGGCCACCGCGGGGGTGGTGAGTCCGGTCCTCGACCGTGGTACCTCGGTCGGTCAGTGGCTCGGCACCGCCGGCAACGCACCGCGCCTGGTCGCCGTCGACACCACCCGCGCCGACGCGCTGCTGCGCGGGCGGCTGGACAGCGACAGCGGCTGGGCGGACGTGGGCGCCGCGTTGGCCCCACGCACACGGGTCACCGGCGTCACCATCCCGACCGGCGCTCCGCTCGTCCTGAGCGGAACCACCACCGGCGGCGCCCCGCTCGCCGTGACGCCCCGGCTGCTGCTGCAGGACGCCACCGGCCTCCGCACCTCCTGCACCGGTCCCGCCGTACCGCTCGACGGCCGGGAGGTCCGGCTGCCCGCGTGCGCGACGGCTGACGGGCTGCGCCTCGTCGCGGTCGCCCTGCCGGTCACCGCCGAACCGGTCGGCGGACGCGTCGCCGTAGCCGTCACGCTCACCGTGCCGCCCGCCGGAGCGGCGGCGGAGGAGTCCACCGACGGATCGGACTGGACCGCCACGTCCGCGCCGCCGGTCCCGGGCAAGGTGACCGACCCGACCGCCCTGGTATCCGCCACGCCGACGGGAACGACGCTGCGGATGGCCGCGACAGTCGACCTCGGCGGTGCCGACGACGCCGCCCGGACCCTCGTCGCCAGTGCCTTCCCGGACCCCGGCCGGGTGCCCGTCGCCGTCTCCGAGCGCTTTGCCAGCGACGTCGGTGCCGACCGGGGCAGCCAACTCAGCCTCACGATCGGCATCACGCCCGTCCCGGTCGTCGTCGCCGAGGTCGTGCCGACCGTACCGTCCGCCCCCGGCGCCGTCGCCGTCCTGGCCGACCTGGACACGCTGTCCCGCGCACGCGTCGTCACCGGCGACCTGACGTTCCCGGTCGATGCCTGGTGGGTCGGTCACCCGGCCGGGTCCGGTGCCGCCGAGCGGGCCGCCGCCCTGCACCTGGGGACCGTCGCGACCCGCGAAGCGGAGACCGCCCGCCTCGTCGGCGGCCCGCTCCAGGCCGGGTTGCCGGCAGCGCTGCGGCTCATCGTCCCGGCCGCGGCCCTGCTGCTGCTCGCCGGCGTCGTCCTGCACGTCACCTGTGACCTACAGGTCCGCGCCGTCGAGGTGGCGCGGCTGCGCGGCCTGGGAATGTCCCGGCGCGGCATCCGGGCCGTCCTGCTCGGCCAGCACGCCGGCGTCCTGCTGCCCCTGCTCGCGGCGGGCGCGGCCGTCGGCGCGCTCGCCACCGGCGTCGTCGCCCCCCTGCTCGTTCGCTCCGACACCGGCGCCGCGCCCGTCCCGGCCGCCCAACCGCAGTGGCCGTGGCCGGCCGAGGCCGCGCTGCTCGCCGTGCTGCTGGCCGGATGCATGCTGGCGGTCGCCGTCGTGGTCACCGTCCAGGTCCGCCGGGCCGACGCCGCACACCTGCGGGTGGCGCCGTGAACCGGTGGCTGACCCGCCGGCGGCTGATCCGCCGATTGCCGGCGCTGCACTGGCCCAGCATCCGTGGCCGTGCCCGCACCGACGCCGGACCGCTGCTGCTCACCGCCGCCGTCATCGCGACCGTCGCGCTGCTCGCCGGGGCGGCACCGGCGTTGCTCCGCGCCGCCGCCGACGACGCCGTGCGGGACACGGTCCGCCGCGCCGGCCCCGCCGCGAACGTCCTCGCGCACGCCGAGTGGGAACGCGACGACGGGCCGACCGGCGGACGGGTCCGGATGCCCCGCCTCGCCGACGACGTCGACGACTTCCGCGCCCGGGTGACGTCCGCGCTCGGGCCCGACCTGGACGCCGCGCTGCTCCCACCGGTCATCGTCGTCAACGGCCCGATCCTCACCGTCACCGAGGGCAGCGCCCCGCGGACCTTCCAGTTCACCTACCTGGCCGGTGACCGCGACGGCCCGGACGTGACCTGGATCGCCGGCAGCGCGCCCGGCCCCGCCGTCGTCGACGAGTACGTGGAGACCCCCTACGACGGGCCGCCCTGGCCGGTGCAGGTGGGTCTCTCCGAGGCGGACGCCACCGCACTCGACCTCGGTCCCGGCGATCGAATCCCGGTCAAGGACAGCCAGGGCCGTGAGAAGGACGTCCGGATCAGCGGGATCTACCGACCCGCGGACAGCGACGACCCGGCCTGGCGACTTGCCCCGGCGCTCCTGCGCCCGGCGCCCGGCGTCGACGGCGTGGGGATCACCCGCTTCGGCGGCCTGCTGTCCCGCGAGTCGCTACCCGACGCCCGGCTCGCCGTGAACGAGGACCAACTGCGGCGCACCATCCACTTCGCACCCGTTCCCGACGCGCTGACCTGGGACACCACCGCCGCGCTCGCCAGTCAGGTGGTCACGCTGAAGGCCACCTCCGGCGCATCGAGCGACCGCGACCAGTCCCTGAGGTGGGAGTCGCAGCTGGAGACGGCCCTGCGCGACGCCCGTACGCAGATCAGCGCCGCCTTCGCACAGGCCGCCGTCCTGCTCGCCGGGGTGCTGTCCGCCACGGTACTGGTCCTGCTGCTCGCCGCCGATCTGCTGGTCCGCCGCCGTACCCCGGCACTGAGCGTCGCCCGGCAGCGTGGGGCGGCACTACCCGACCTCGGCGCGGAACTGGTCGTCGAGTCCACAGTGGTGTCCCTGTCGGCCACCGCCGTCGGGCTCGCGCTCGCCCGCGCGGTCGTACCGGGCGTCTCCTGGGCCTGGGCCGTGCCCGTGCTCCTGGCGGGTACCGTCGCCGGGCCGGCGTTCGGCACCCTCGCCGCCGCCCGCGCCAGCCGCGACCGACGTCAGCCCGCCAACCCGGCCGCTCGGCGCTGGATCCGGGTCACCGGCCAACTGCGCCGCGCCGCCGTGGAAGCCGCTGTCCTGATCGTCGCGGTCGCCGCCTTCGTCACACTGCACCAACGCGGGCTTCTGCCCGTCGCCTCCGACGACGACACCGGTGAGCTGACCGGCGACCTGATCCTGCCGATCAGCGCCCTCGCCCTGGGCGCGCTCGTCGGCGCGCTCGTCCTGCTCCGGCTGCTGCCCCTCGCGGCGCGGTTCACGCTCCGCCAGGCCCTGCGCTCGCGTCGCCCGCTGGCCGTGTTCGGCGCCGCCCAGGCGGCCACGACGGCCGGACGCGCGCTGCCGCTGCTCGTGCTGGTCAGCACCACGGCGCTCGCGTCGTTCGCGCTCATCCTCGGCACCACCGTCACCCGGGGTCTGGGCGACGGCGCGTGGAGCACCGTCGGTGCCGACGCCCGCCTCGACGTCGGTGCCGACGCCGCGGCCGCCACGCCCGCGCTGGCCGAGGGCGTCGCCGCCGCACCCGGGGTGGAGCAGGTCGTCGTCGCGCAGGTGACCGATTCCGCGCGCCTCTTCAGCGAATCGACACTGCTCACCCCACGACTGGTCATCGTGGACACCGCCGCGTTCCAGCGCCTGCTGGCCACCACTCCGCTGCCGGACGCGCCGGCGCTGGCCCGGCTCACCGCACCCGGTCCCGGGCCCGGGGACGTCCCGGCGCTGGTCCGATCGGGCGACGGCGCTCTGCGGACCGGCACGCGGCTGCAGCTACCCCGCGACCGCGCACCGGCGATCCGTCTCACCGCGGTCGGCACCGCTCCCTCCGTCGGCGGCGTCGCCGACGTCGTCATCGTGGACGCCGCGGCCCTCGCCGACGCCGGGCTGCCCGCCGTCCCGAACACCGTCTGGGTGACCGGTCCCGGCGCGGCGCAGGCCGTGTCGAACAGCGGCGTCGCCGCCGATGTCGTGCTGCGCGCGGACGTCCTGCGGGCGCAGCGAGTGGCTCCGCTGACCGCAGGGCTCCTCCGGCTGGCGTGGACGGCCGCCGTGGTGCTGCTGGCTCTGGGGCTGCTCGGCCTCACGCTCGCCGCCGCCGCCGGCGCGGCGCAACGGTGGCAGACACTGACCCGCCTGCGGACCCTCGGCCTGCGACCACGCGACGCCCGTTGGGTCGCCGCCGGAGAGGTGCTGCCACCGGTCGTGGTCGCCGCGGTCTGCGGTCCGCTGCTCGCGGCCCTGCTCGCCCACCTGACGCTCGGCCCGCTCGACCTGCGGCTGCTCACCGGCGAGGGCACCGACCCGGCGGCGGTCCTGCCGTGGTGGCTGCTCGCCCTGGTGAGCGCGGTGCTGCTGGTAGCGGCCACCACCGTCGTGCCTGTCGAGTCGGCGCTGCGGCGACGCGACCGGCTGAGCGAGGTGCTCCGCGCCGGTGAGTGACAGGCCGCCGCAACGGCGAGGCCCGTTACCGGATGTCCGGTAACGGGCCAGCTGATCCGCGTATGGATGGTGGGCGATACTGGGTTTGAACCAGTGACCTCTTCCGTGTCAAGGAAGCGCGCTCCCACTGCGCCAATCGCCCGTGGCGACCGCCGAACCCGGCAGTCAGGCCCCGGTGGGGCAGATCGCGAGCGGACGACGGGATTCGAACCCGCGACCCTCACCTTGGCAAGGTGATGCGCTACCAGCTGCGCTACGTCCGCACGTCCCCGACTCGCGTCGGCGACAGGTGAACTCTACCCGATGCCAAGATCGCTTGGCGCGGCACCCTGGACGGTCAGCGATTGCGCTGGTCGCCACCGGGGTACTGAGGGACTCGACAGCGCACCACACCCCCTTAAGGAGGCTGTCGTGGGTATCGGCACCAGCATCTTCCTGATCGCGCTCGGCGCGATCCTCACTTTCGCGCTGGACGCGAGCGTCGGCGGCATCAACCTCGACGTGGTCGGTTGGATCCTGATGGGCGCCGGCGTGCTCGGCCTGATCATGACCACGATGATCTGGGGTCGGCGTCGCCAGGTGGTCACGACCACCGAGCAGCCGGTGGAGTACCGCCACGTCGAGGAGCGGCGGGACATCGCCCCGCCGATGTGACAGGACGACTTCTCGTCGCCGGCGCAGCCGGCAGGTCAGGCGATCACGGACCGGCCACCTCGACGAGGGCGGCCGGTCCGTCACGCTCGGGCGGGGGAAATGCGCGCTCGCTCAGCGCATCAGAGCGTTGAGCGTGCCGTAGTCGAGGGCATCCGCCAACGCGCCGTAGGTGCCCGCGCCCAGCGCCTCGTCCGCCGCCCGGCGGGCAACCGTGTACGCGGCCTCCGCGACCGCCGAGCCGAGGCTCACCCGGGCCACCCCCAGGCCGGCCAACTCCCCGACCGACGGCGCGCCCGGTCCGGCGAGCACGTTCAGCGGCGCCGGCACCGCCTCCACCAGCGCGCGGACGGTCACCGGGTCGACCATGCCCGGTACGAAGATGCCGTCCGCGCCGGCCGCGAGGTAGGCCACGGCCCGGGCGACCGTCTCGTCGAGGCCTCCCGCCCCGGTGAGGAACGTGTCGATCCGGGCGTTGACGTAGAGCGGCAGGCCCGCCGCGTCGGCCGCCGCCCGCACCGCGCCGATCCGCGCGCACTGGTCGGACACGTCCCGCAACGGCCCGCCGTCGTCGTGACGGGCGTCCTCGACGTTCACCCCGACGGCGCCGGCGTCCAGCACCGCGCGGGTGGTCGCGCCGACCTCAGCCGGCGTCGTCCCGTACCCGGACTCGATGTCCGCGGTGACCGGCAGCGACACGGCGGCGGCGATCCGGCCGACCAGGCCGACTGCCGCGTCGCGGCCGAGGACGTCGCCGTCCGACGCGCCGAGGCTCCAGGCGACGCCGGCGCTGGTGGTGGCCACCGCGCGGGCGCCGGCAGCCGCCACGATGCGGGCGCTCGCGGCGTCCCAGGCGTTGACCAGGACCAGCGGCGACCCGGGGGTGTGCAGGGATCGGAACAGTTCAGCTCGGGTGTGGTGTTCGCTCACCCGGCAAGTGTCGGGCGCGCGCGGGCGCGGCGATATTGTTTCAGTCCCAGCTGAATCCACCGGGGGTGCCGTGGTCGCCATCAGCCTGTCGGCGGGCGCGGTCGCCCGCATCCGGTTCGCCGTCTCCTGCCTGTGGGAGGTCGTCGCGAGCGTCCGGGTGCTGCGCGACCCCGGGGACCACGCCGTGCACCTGCCCTGGGTGCGCCGGGTCCGTCAGCCACTTGTCGACGCCGGGTTGGCCGGCCCGGACGGCGGGTTGCTGTGGCAGCTCGTGCCGGCCCCGCCCGGCTACCTGGCCGACTTCCTCACCCCGCCGCCCACCGGCCTCACCCCCGACCTGGCCGCCGAACTGGCCGCGCTGCGCGCCACACCGGCCGCCACGGTCCGCGCGCACCTGGACCTGTACCCGGGAGAACGCACACCGGCGCTCGCCGCCCTGCACGCCGACCCGCCGAGCGGGCTACGCCGACTGACCGACGAGATCGAGGCATACTGGCGGCTCGCGCTGGCCCCGCACTGGTCCCGGCTGCGGCTGCTGCTCGACGCGGACGTCACCGCCCGCGCCCGCATCCTCGCCGAGGACGGCGCGGCGGTACTCCTCAACGACCTGCACCGGCAGGTCCGGTGGGAGGACGACACCCTGCTCGTCGCGCAGCGGCACTGCCTGGCGCCGGACGTCACGGACGGCCCGGGCCTCGTGCTGATCCCGTCCGTCTTCGTGTGGCCGTCGGTGCTGAGCGTGTCCGCCGGGGACGCGCCACAGCTCGCCTATCCCGCCCGTGGGCTCGGCACCCTCTGGGAACGCCCGAGCGGCGTACCGGAGGCGTTGGCCGCCGTGCTCGGTCGCGGGCGGGCCCGGCTGCTCACCGAGCTGACCTCGCCGGTCAGCACCACCGAGCTGGCCCGGCGCAGCGAGATGTCGCCCGCCGGGGTCTCCCAACACCTCACCGCACTACGCGCGGCCGGCCTGGTGGTGACCCACCGGCAGGGCCGCACGTTGCTCAGCGCCCGCACCGACCTCGCCGAGGCGCTGCTCTCCGCGACCGGATGACGCTCACCGCCGTTTTGGCTGGTCGGGCGGTGTCCGGCACCGCGTTACGATCCAGATCATGGAGTCCCTGGACACGGTGCTGGCCGCGCACCGGGCGTACCTGCTCGGTTGGAACATCGGCCCGGTCGGAGGTCCGGACCTGACGACCTACCGCAGCGACGTACCGCACCCGACCCTCAACGGCGTGCTGCGCGTGACCGGGCGCACACCGCAGGACGCGCTCCTGGAGGCCCGGCAGCGCCTGCACGGCGTACCCCGGGTGTGGTGGGTCGGCCCGGACAGCGACCCCGGCACGGCCGACGGCCTGGTCTCCCTCGGGGCTGTCGAGTTCGCCCGCCTGCCGATCATGACCGCGGTGATCGACGAGGCGGCGGAGGGTCCGGCTCCCGCCGGCCTGCACATCACCGAGACCACCGACCTGGCCTCGTTCGTCGGGGCCTACGCCCGGGTGTCGGGAATCCCGGCGGACGGCGTGGCGGCGACGATCGAGCGGGAGAAGGCGTTCTCCGGTGACGGCACGGTGATCAGACTGGCCGGCCGGCTGGACGACGGCCGGGTCGTCGGCACGGCCGTCGCCTGGCTCAGCCACGGCCTGGTCACGCTCTACTTCGTGGGTACGCAGCCCGAGCAACGGCGCCGGGGTATCGGCGCGGCGATGACCAGGGCGGCGCTGCGCCTGGCCGGCGAGCGGGGTGCCCGCACCGCCGCGCTCACCTCCTCGCCGATCGGCGAGTCGGTCTACCGCCGCCTCGGTTTCCGGCCGGTGGGCGAGTTCCGCGTGTTGACGTTCTGAGCCGTACGCGCCGACCGCGCCGGGAAGGCCCGACGTCGACGGATCCAAGTCGATCACGATGACTACCTGCCGGAAACCATTGACTATGGGGTTCAGACAGCGTTGTCTTTCACTGGCACCTGGGGAGGTACAACAGTGATCGATGGCGTGTCCCTCGTGTTCTGCGTGACGGCCGACGTGTCGGTACGCGAACGGATGGTGCGACGGCTGGACGGGCTCGGCACCCTGGTGATCTGCACCGACCTCGCCGCGTTGCAGGCGATGATCGGTCCGCCCGCGATCGGCGGACCGGCCCCGGTCGTCGGCCCGGCGACCGCACCCACCGTCGCCGCCACCCCTCCGGCCGACGTCTCCGCTCCCGCAACGGCCCCGACCCCCACCTCCGGCCGGATCACCCTCGGCGACCTGGAGATCGACCCCCTCGACCACCTGGTTACGTGGCAGGGGCAGCCGCTGGCCCTGACCCGGCTCGAACACCGCCTGCTCACCCAACTCGCCACCGCGCCGGTCGGAGTCTGGACGTACGAGAGGCTCTTCGAGTCGGTCTGGGGGTGCGCCTATCTCGGCGACTCGTCGGTCCTGCACTCGGCCGTCAAGCGGTTGCGACGCAAGCTGCGCACCGCCGGCGCCACAGTGGGCGTGCAGACCGTACGCGGAATCGGCTACCGGCTCAGCGTGGACTGATCTGCCGACGCCACATGCGAAACGGCTCGTCACCGGGTGTTCCAGTGACGAGCCGTTTTCTGTGGTGGGCGATACTGGGTTTGAACCAGTGACCTCTTCCGTGTCAAGGAAGCGCGCTCCCACTGCGCCAATCGCCCGTGCTTGTTGCCGAGGTGGGGACGGGATTTGAACCCGCGTACACGGCTTTGCAGGCCGTTGCCTCGCCTCTCGGCCACCCCACCGAGGTTGCCCCCGTCATGCGTGGCGGCAGCTCCGAGCGGACGACGGGATTCGAACCCGCGACCCTCACCTTGGCAAGGTGATGCGCTACCAGCTGCGCTACGTCCGCACGCCCCCGGACGTTCCCGGGTGACGGATGAGAACTTTAGCCGAGCCGGCGAACGACTGCCAACTCGGGGTCGTCTCGGCGCGTCTGGCCCTTCGTGGACGAGATCACCACCATCCCCCGCAGGCTTCCTAGGAGGATGGTCTGGCGCCTCGACGCGCTGGTGGCAGTCACGCTCCGACACCACCAGGCAACGATCGTCATCACCGTGTCGCAGCTCGACCGGCGGACGCCCACACGCCGCTTTCTGGCGGCAGACCTCGGTGAATGCTCCCCCCACAGAACGATCGACGGCACCCCGGGGAAGTGTCCGGCTTCCGACTGACCGAGCGCCGCTCAGCAGGCGGCCGTAACTGTTCGTGTTCACTCGGATGGGCTACGGTAACGGTCGTGACGAGACGTGCGGCCGAAATCCGCCTGGATGCCCTGCTGCGCACCGCCTGCGACGTGATCGTGGAGCGCGGTCTGGCCAACACCCGAACGGCGGACGTGGCGAACGCGGCAGGCGTGAGCCAGGCCCTGGTCTTCTACCACTTCGCCACCAAGGAACGCTTGCTCGCGCAGGCCTTCGCGTACGCGGTCGAGCAGGATCTGGCCCGACTGGACGCGGTGACCCGCTCCTCGGCCCCGCCGCTGACCAAGCTCCGCCGGATCCTCAAGCTCTACACCCCGGCCGGGCGGGCAACCTCCTGGTCGATGTGGATAGACGGCTGGTCCGAGTCCCTGCGCACACCGGAGCTGGAGAAGGTCTCCCGCCGACTCGATCTGCGCTGGCGGCAGGACCTCGCCGAGGTGATCTCCACCGGGGTGGCCGACGGCACCTTCCAGTGCGCCGACCCGGACGGGGCCGCCTGGCGGATCAGCGCCGTCATGGACGGTCTCGCCGTCCAACTGGCCGTGCACGACCGGGTGATCTCCCGCCGGCAGTTCGGCGAATGGGTCCGGCTGGTCACCGCCCGGGAACTCGGTCTGGACCCCGCCGACCTGGACTGAGCCGGGCAGACAGCACCAATCCCTAACCAGGCCGGGCAAAACGGCTCGCCCCACCTCTCCGACCCGGAACAATCGGCAGCATGGATCTGCTGGACGCGTACCGCCGGAGCCTGGCCGAGTTCGTCGACCGGGTGGACCAGGTCGAGCCCGGCCAGTGGTCCGACCCGACACCCTGCTCGGACTGGAACGTCCGCACGCTCGTCAACCACGTGGTCACCGAGGCCCGGTGGAGCGTCCCGCTGCTCGCCGGCCGGACCATCGCGGAGGTCGGCGACCGACTCGACGGCGACCAGCTCGGCAGCGACCCGATCTCGACCGCACGGGAGGCCGCCGCACAGGCCGAGATCGCCGCCACCCACCCCGGCACGATCGACCGCACCGTACACCTCTCCGGTGGCGAGACACCGGCCGCGGAATACCTCCGGCAACTCCTCGCCGAGCACCTGATCCACGGGTGGGACGTGGCCGTGGCGATCGGAGCCCAGCCTCGGCTCGACCCGGACGCGGTGCACGTGGCCGCCCAGTGGTTCGCCGGGGAGATCGACGACTACCGGCGCAACAACCTGGTCCGCACCGGGGTACGGGTGCCCGACGACGCCGACGAACAGGACCACCTCCTGGCCGCCTTCGGCCGCGACCCCGACTGGGCGCCGACCGACTGAGCACGCCGCACCCGTAGCCGGCCGACCACCGGCCCACCTCCCCACACCGATCGTCGCGACCGCCCCGGGGCACTCCGAGGGCGGCTTCGCCTTTCCGTGATCCCGCGACCTGCCGACCTACCCGGGCCTTGCCGCCACCACGATCGACTGATATCCACGTATGCGCATGCGTTACCGCGCATCGACGGTCGGCGACCGCCGGCCATCCCGCTCCCACGAGGAGGTCCCGTGCCACAACCGGAGTGGTCACCCCCGATGAGCCGGCGCCGACGCCGGCTCATCGCCGTCCTGGCGACGACGGCGACGGTCGCCGCGCTGCTCCCCACCGGCGTGAGCACCGCGGCCCCCACCGGCAACGCCGCGTCCGCCGAGCGCACGTCCGGACCATTCGCCGAGGGCCACGAGCCCGCCGACGCCGACAACCGCACCGGTACGGCGGCACCCAACTCCCGCCAGCGCGGCCTGGCCCGCACCGCAGACCCCGACGTCCGGTGGAACCGGCTCGGCACCCCGCAGGCGCTCGGCCCCGGTCGCACCCCTCTCGCCACCGGGCTGCCCGCCGACCCCGAGGCCGCCGCCCGCGCCTACCTGACCGCCAACCGCGACCTGTTCGGGCTGGACGCCGCCTCGGTGGCCGCCATGGACCGCGTGCTGGTCCGGCCCATCGGCAGCGGCGCCGTGGTCACCCTCCGGCAACGCTTCGGCGACCTGCCGGCCGGGCCGGACGGCCTCGTCACGCTCGCGGTCGCGGGCGGCACGGTGCTCTCGGTCAGCTCCTCGCTGGCCCGCGACGGCGGCACCCCCGCCCCGGCCACCCGCACCCCCGAGCAGGCGTACGCGGCCGCGCTCGTCGACGCCGGGCTGACCGCCGACGCGGTGGCCAGCCACACCATCCGGGCGGTGGCCGTACCCACCCCGGTGGACGGGCCACGGGCCGCGTACGAGGTCACCATGATCGGTGCGGACACCAAGCACCCCGCCGCGTTCACCACCTACGTGGACGGCACCACCGGGCAGGTGCTGGTCCGCGAAGATCTCGTCGACTACGACTCCGACAACCCCAGCTGGGCGGTCTTCCCGGCCACCCCGCCCCGCGACCTCGGCCCGGGGCAGGACCCCCGGGTGCGGTGGTGCGCCGACCCGGTGCCCGGCTGTGTGGCAGCCTCCCGCGACCCGGCCACCGGCCAGCCGTGGGACGTCGACGCGGCAACCGGCACGCCGACGTACACCTCGCGCGGCAACTCGGCCAACACGGTGCTCTCCTGGGGCGCGAACACCCCTGTCGTCCCGGCCCCCACCAGCCCGGAACGCCGCTACGAATACCCGTTCACCGACCAGTGGCACCAGGCGAAGTGCAACCCGGAGGTGTTCACCTCCGCCCAGCGCAACGACGCGGACGCCTCGATCGCCAACCTGTTCGCCATGCACAACCGGATGCACGACTGGTCGTACCAGTTGGGCTTCACCGAGTCGGCGTGGAACCTCCAGGCGGTCAACCTCACCCCGTCCGGCCTGGGCGGTGACGCCGAGCAAGGCCGCGCCCAGCAGGGCGCGTTGACCGGCAACCGCAACAACGCCAACCAGGGCACCCCGCGCGACGGGCTGCCGCCGACCACCAACATGTACCTGTGGCAGCCGCAGGCCGGCGGGCCGTACCCGCCGTGCGTGGACGGCGACTACGACATGACGGTGATCGGCCACGAGTACACCCACGCGATCACCAACCGGATGATCGCCGGCCCGGACAGCGGCATCAGCGGCCACCAGGGCGGGGCGATGGGTGAGTCGTGGGGCGACCTGCTCGCCGCCGAGTACCTGTTCCAGCACGGGCTGCGCGCACCCGGCGAGACGCCCTTCATCACCGGCGGCTACGTCACCGGCAACCTGGTCAGCGGCATCCGCAACTACGACCTCAGCCGCAGCCCGCTGAACTACTCCGACATCGGCTACAACACCGGCGGACCGGCCGTGCACGCCGACGGGGAGATCTGGGGCGCCACGAACTTCCGGGTCCGCTCCGCGCTGGTGAAGCGGTACGGCCTCGGCACCCCGCAGCGGCAGCTCGACTGCGCACAGGGGAAGGTCGCCGCCGACCAGTGCCCGGGCAACCGGCGCTGGTCGCAGCTGGTCTTCGACTCGTTCCTGCTCCAGGCCGCCAGCCAGGTCAGCATGCTCGACATGCGGGACAACATGCTCACCGCCGACCTGCTCCGCTTCGGCGGCGCCAACCAGGACCTGATCTGGGCCGAGTTCGCCCGCTCCGGAATGGGCCAGGACGCCGCCACCAACGGCGCCGGCGACACCGACCCGACGCCGAGCTTCGCCTCACCGCGCGGCGGCAACGCCACGCTCACCCTGCGCCCGCGCGGGGACAGCGCCGACGCGCCGATCCGGGTGTACGTCGGGGCGTACGAGGCTCGGGCCACACCGATCGCGGACACCGACCCGGCCACGCCGATCCCGGACACCGTGGACCTGGTGGCCGGCACGTACGACCTGCTGGCGGTCGCGCCCGGCTTCGGCCACCAGCGGCTCAGCGTGGTCGCCACGGCCGGCAAACAGGGCTACGTCGACCTGCGGATGAGCCGCAACCTGGCGTCCACCGCGTCCGGGGCGACGATCACCGGTGACGGGGTCAACCTGGACCGGATCGGCGACGACACCGAGGCGACGAACTGGGCCTCGCTGGACGGGGTGGCCGGCCGGCAGCTCACCGTGGCGTTGCCGGGCGACGGCCCGCACACTGTCAAGCGGGTGAACGTCAGCGCGATGCTGCGCCCGGCGATCACCGGTGACGCCGACACCGGCAGCCAGAACGCGCTCAGCGCGCTGCGCTCGTTCGCGGTGTCCGCCTGCGACGCGACGACCACCGACTGCGCGGACCCGGCGCGGTGGAAGCGCATCTACACCAGCGCGGACGACGCGTTCCCCGGCGGGGCGTACCGGGCGTACAGCAGGGACATCAACCTGCGGACGTTCGCGGTGCCCACCACCGTCGCCACCCACCTGCGGCTGGAGGTGCTGGCCAGCCAGTGCACCGGCGGCCCGCAGTACGCGGGCGAGCAGGACGCCGACCCGGCGACGACGACGGACTGCGCGACGGCCAGCCCGGCCCGTGCCCAGGTCCGGATCGCCGAGTTCCAGGCGTTCTCGAAGTGACACAGTGGGGGCCGGCGGCAGGTCGCCGGCCCCCACGTCCTCGATCAGCGGCGGGCCGGCCGCCACCTGTCGACGGTCGGGCGTTCCCACCGCCGGTCCACCGGCGGGCCGTCGGCCTCGTCCGCCTCGTCGCCCGGAGCCCGGGTCAGGTGCCGCAGCCGCAGCAGCAACCCCATGCCGAGGAAGAGCAGCAGCGCGCCGAGCAGGAAGGCGGCCTGCACCGCACCGAACCCACCGGACTGCGACACCGGGCGGCCGGCGGCCGGCGGCGCGGCGTCGACCGGGTAGTCCGCGGCCGGTTCCTCCCCGGCCGTGCTCTCCTCCTCGGCCGGCTCGCTCGGCGGGTCGGTGGGCTCCGTCGGGGTGACGCTCGGCTTCGGCTTGCTGGTCGGGGCGCCACCCGCGGCCACCACCGAACGGGTGGCGGTCTGCCGCGCCAACAGGCGCGAGTTGGCGTCGTACGCCTCGGCGGCGAGGGTGACCCGTCCCGGGGTGACGTCCTCGGCGAAGGCCACCCGGTAGCGGGCGGTGACCGTGCGGCCCGGGCAGAGGGTGCCCGGGTCGAGCTGTCGGTCGGTCAACCGGGCGACGTCGCCCTCGGTGCGGATGTCCAGGGGGAAGTCCCCGGCCTCCTCCACCCGGTCCATCTTGACCTGGTCGAGTCGAAGGCCCTGCACGCTCAGCACCATCGACCAGCGCACCTTCACGCAGCCTCCGCGCCGATCGGTGCGGGAGACGACGGCGGACACCGTGCGTACCTGCTCACCGGCGGTGAACCGGGCCGGCAGCCCACTCAGTTCGGTGGTGAACGCCGCCTGCGCCGGAGCGGCAACTGCCAGCTCCACCCCGCTCAGACAGGCCAGCACCACCCCGACCCGCACCGCGTACCGCCACACCGTCACCACCGCCGCCCTCCGTTCGGTCGCCTCCACTGGGCAACGCTAGGAGCCGCGCGAGGGGCCGACCAGACGGGTGTGTTCGCACCGGGCGGTAAGGACGGGAGGGGTTTTCACCGACCGTGGTGAACCGGTCACGACTCCCCCGCGACACGCCCGGAGCCGGGCCGCTGGGACAATCGGTGACGTGTCCGAGCTCTCCAGCACGTTCGTCCGGCTGCATGCCCGGCTCACCCCCGTCGCGTTCGTCCCCGAGGTTCGCCTG
Organism: Micromonospora sp. WMMD967; assembly: GCF_029626165.1. Classification (NCBI taxonomy): domain Bacteria; kingdom Bacillati; phylum Actinomycetota; class Actinomycetes; order Micromonosporales; family Micromonosporaceae; genus Micromonospora; species Micromonospora sp. WMMD967. The sequence continues at coordinate 2,910,928 of NZ_JARUBK010000001.1, read as the reverse complement.
CACCAGGCGGACGAGCCGATCGGGCTGTGGGAGTTGACCGAGGGCCAGTTCTCCACCGACCGGCCGCCACCGTTCTGGGCGTTCGCCTGGGCCGGCGGGCAGGCCCTCGCCCGCTACGTGACCGACCACCCGGAGTTGGTCGCCGGCCGCCGGGTGCTCGACCTCGCCTCCGGCTCCGGTCTGGTGGCCATCGCCGCCGCCCGCGCCGGAGCGGCGTCCGTGCGGGCCGTCGAGGTCGACGAGCTGGCGGTCGCGGCCGTCGCGCTCAACGCCGAGGCCAACGGGGTACGCGTCGACGCCGAGTTCGGCGACATCCTCGACGGCGACGCGGGGGACGCCGAGGTGGTGCTGGCCGGCGACGTCTTCTACAGCGACGCGATGGCTCGCCGGTTCCTGCGGTTCCTGCTGCGCGCCACCCGGGCCGGCGCACCGGTGCTCGTCGGTGACCCCGACCGGGCGTTCCTGCCCCGGGACCGCTTCGACGAGCTGGCCGTGTACGACGTGCCGGTGCCGGAGGTGCTGGAGAGCGTCCGGGTGAAGCGCACCACCGTCTGGCGACTGCGGGCCGGGCTGCCGGGGGCCTCCGGCTAGCGTGTCCGGGTGCTGTTCCGCAGCTGGGCGCAGGTGGCCGACCCCGCGTGGCCGGACGTGGCCCGGGTGCCGGACCACGTCGGCGGCACCCACCTGGTCGTCACCCGACACGCGTTGGTCCGTCAGGTCCTCGGCGACCCGGTCACCTACCGGCCGGACAACGCGCTGGACGCGGTGACGCCGATGCCGGTGACCGCCCTGCGGGTGCTCGCCGGGCACCGGTTCCGGCTACCGCCGACCCTCGCCAACAACTCGGGCGTCAGCCATCCACGGATCCGGACGATCGTCGCGGACGCGTTGCACCCCTCCCGGGTCGCCGCGCAACGGCAGTGGCTCACCGCGCTGGTGCGGGACCGGGTCGCCCGGCTCTCCGCCGCGCTCGACGCCGACGAGTCGGTCGACCTGTACGCGGACCTCGCCGCCGACCTGCCACTGCTGGTGCTGGCCCGGCTGGTGGAGCTGCCGGACGCCCCGGTCGGCGCGGTCAAGGAGTTCGCCCGCGCCGCGCTGGAGTTGTTCTGGGCACCGCTGGACGCCGACCGGCAGGTGGCGCTCGCCGCCGAGGTGGGCCGGTTCCACCACGTACTGCGGGACTTCGCCGCCACCGGCGGCGGCCTGGCGGCCGAGTTGCGCGCGGCCGGGCACCCGCCGGACGTGGTGGTCGGCGCGCTGTTCTTCCTGCTGGTCGCCGGGCAGGAGACCACCTCCCAGTTCCTTACCCTGCTGCTGCACCGGCTGGCCGGCGAGCCGGCGGTACGGGCCGGTCTGCGCAGCGGCGAGGTCTCCGTCGCCGACGTCGTGGAGGAAGGGCTGCGGCTGGAGCCGCCGATCGTCACCTGGCGGCGGGTGGCGGCGACGGACAGCACCCTGGGTGGGACGGCAGTGCCGGCCGGCAGCAGCCTCGTGCTGTGGTTGGGTCGCGCCGGCCGGGACCCCGCGGTCGTGGAGTCGCCCGACGAGTTCCGCCCGGGCCAGCGCGGGTCACGTCGGCACCTGGCGTTCGGGGCGGGCGCGCACCGCTGTGTCGGCGACGTGCTGGCCCGGATGGAGGCGGCCGTGGTGGTGGCCGAGGCCACGCCGCTGCTGGACGGGGTGCGGGTGGTCCGTCCGCCCTGGTGCCCGGACAACCTCACCTTCCGGATGCCCGACGCCTTCGTCGTCCGGCGTTCACCGGTCACACCGGCCTGACGTCACTTCGGTAGGTTTCCGGGCGTGTCAGCGACCCCGGCTCGTCGAAGCCTCGCCGCCGTAACGCTTCTGGCCCTGCTGGTGCTGAGTGGCTGCACAACCGGCCCGGCGCACGCCCGGCGGATCTCCGCGCACCAGCCGACCCCGTCCGCCTCGCCGTTCGTGCCGTCCACCTCTCCGTCCGCCTCGCCGTCCCCGACGGCGAAGCCCGCTCCCGGCAGCCTGGACTGGTACCTGTCCCAGGTGCCAACGTTCCCCGAGGCACCGCCGCCGCAACCGGTGCCGCTGCCGCTGCCCACGACCGGCGCGGCCCCGTTCTGGCACCGCCTGCCGACCGACCAGAAGGTCGCGTTCATCACCATCGACGACGGCGGCCTGGCCCGCCCGAGCGAGGTGGCCGACTTCGTCTGGCGGGCGCACATCCCGGTCACCATGTTCCTGAACTCACCGGCGGCGGAGGAGTACCCCGAGTACTTCCGGCAGATCCAGGTCGCGGGCGGGGTCGTCGAGAACCACACCATCAACCACAACTCGCTGGCCGGCCGGTCGTACGACTACCAGAAGCGGGAGATCTGCGGAGCGGCGGACCGGCTGGAGGCGCTGTTCGGCAGACGGGCGACGCTGTTCCGCCCACCGTTCGGTGAACACGACAGCACCACGTTGAGGGCCGCCCACGACTGCGGCGCGAAGGCGGTGGTGCACTGGACCGAGACCGTCCACGAGGGGAAGGTGCGCTACCAGACCCCGGAGAAGGTGGTGCGACCCGGTGACGTGCTGCTCATGCACTTCCGGCCGGCGCTGATGGACGACCTCCTCGCGGCGCTGAAGGCGATCCACCGTGCCGGGCTCACCCCGGCGCTGCTGGAGGACTACGTGCTCTGAGCCCGCCGGGCTCGACGAAAGTCAGGGTCGGGAGGTGCCGTTCGGGCGCGGTGCGACAGCCCACCGCTCGCCTAGCGTCAACGCATGATCACATTACGTGGGTTGACGAAACGCTTCGGCGCGACGGTCGCTGTCGACGCGTTGACAGTCGACATCGCGCCCGGTCGGGTCACCGGGTTCCTCGGCCCCAACGGCGCCGGCAAGTCCACCACCATGCGGATGATCCTCGGGCTGGACCGCCCCACCGCCGGGCAGGCCCTGGTGGACGGGCACGCGTACCGGGAGTTGCGCCGCCCGCTGCACGAGGTGGGGGCACTGCTCGACGCGCGGGCCATCCACCCGACCCGATCCGGCCGGGCGCACCTGCTGGCCATGGCCCGCAGCAACGGCATCCCCACCCGCCGGGTGGACGAGGTGCTGGACACCGTCGGCCTGGACGGGCGGGCCGCCCGGAAACCCGGGCGGACCCTCTCCCTCGGCATGGGCCAGCGGCTCGGGATCGCCGGCGCGCTGCTCGGCGACCCACCGGTGCTGATGTTCGACGAGCCGGTGAACGGCCTGGACCCGGACGGGGTGCGCTGGGTACGTCACCTGATGCGTTCGCTGGCGGACGAGGGACGGACGGTCTTCGTCTCCAGCCACCTGATGAGCGAGATGCAGCTCACCGCCGACCAGCTCGTGGTGATCGGTCGGGGCCGGCTGCTCGCCGACGCGCCGACCGACGAGGTGATCGCCGGCAGCGCCGTCGCGGTCCGGGTCCGCAGCCCGCACCCGGACGGCCTGGCCGCCCTCGCCGCGCGCCTCACCGCGGCCGGCGCGACAGTCACGGCCGCCGACCGCAACGAGCTGACCGTCACCGGCGCGACAGTGGACCAGGTCGGCGACCTGGCCCACGACCTGGGAGTACGACTGCACGAGCTGAGCCCACACGGCGCGTCGCTGGAAGAGGCGTTCATGGAACTCACCGCCGACAGCGTCGAGTACGCGGGCGGACCGACCGGAGGTGGCGCGCGATGAGCACCAGTACCCGCGGTGGCATCGTGGCCGCCGAGTGGACCAAGCTCTCCTCGGTGCGGAGCACCTGGTGGACGGCTCTGGCCGGGCTGCTGGTGACGGCCGCCGGCGCCGGCCAACTGGCCATCTACGTCGCCAACGGCAACACCAACGACGATCCGGCCGACGACGCCGGTGTCGTCACCGTCGGCAGTGTGCTGATCGACTCGGTCGAGATGACCCAGTACGTGGTGCTGGCGCTCGGCCTGCTGGCGATCACCTCCGAGTTCACCAGCGGCACCATCCGGAGCACGTTGCAGTGCACCCCGTCGCGTGGTCACGTACTGCTGGGCAAGGCAGTGGTCGCCGCAGCTGTCACCTTCGCCCTCGGTCTGCTGCTCGGCGTCGTCGGCGCCCTGGTCGCCCGGCCGGTGCTCGGCGAGTGGGGCAGCGCCCCGGCCGCCGACACGATCGGCGACATCGTGGCGGTGGCGGTCTACCTGGCGTTGATCGGCGTGCTCGCGCTGGGTCTCGGCGCCGCGCTGCGAAGCGCGGTCCTGACGATCACCGTGCTCCTGGCGACACTGATGATCGTGCCGCTGTCCCTCCAGGAGCCGGACATCGACGTGCTGACCCGCATCGCCGACGTGTTCCCCGGCGTGGCCGGCGGTCACTTCATGTCCGGCGACGCCGCTCCGTATCCACGGCTGGTCGGGTTGCTCCTGCTCGCCGGGTGGGCGGGTGCCGCGCTCCTGCTGGGCCGGGCCGTCCTGCGCCGCCGCGACGCCTGACGACAGCGGCTGAGCGAGGGCTGCCCGGCCCTCGCTCAGCCGTCGACCAGCCCCGCCTCGTACGCGAGGATCGCCGCCTGCACCCGGTTGCGCACGTCCAAGCGGGTGAAGATGCTGGTCAGGTAGCTCTTCACGGTGCCCTCCACCAGGTGCAGCCGGCGGGCGATCTCGGCGTTGGACAACCCCGCCCCCACCAGGGCCAGCACCTCCCGTTCCCGCTCGGTCAATCCGGCGGTACGGTCCCGCGCCACGGGTCGGCGGGCCAACCGCCCGGCGCCCAGCTCGATCACCCGGCGGGCCACGGTCGGCGACAGGTACGCGCCACCGTCGGCGACCGCGCGCACCCCGGCGATCAACTCACGCGGGTCGCCGGCCTTGAGCAGGAAGCCGCTCGCGCCGTGCCCGAGCGCCCGCGCCACGTGGTCGTCCTCGCCGAACGTGGTCAGCATGACCGTCGCGGTCTCCGGCACGACCCGACGAATCTCGGCGGCCGCCGCGAGACCGTCCAACCGGGGCATCCGGATGTCCAACAACGCGACCCGAGGTCGGTGCGCGCGGACCAGCTCCACCGCCTCGTGCCCGTCGCCGGCCTCGGCGACCACCTCGATACCGGGATCGGCGGCGAGGATGGCCCGGACACCGGCGCGGATCATCGCCTCGTCGTCGGCCAGGACCACCCGGACCCGCTGCGCGCCGGCCGTGTCGCTGTTCACTGCGCGATCCACTCCTTGCTGGCCAACCGGCCGTCGGTGAAACAGAGCCGCCAGGTCGGCTGCGCCAGGGGGAAGTTGCCGTCGGTGTAGTACTCGCAGCCGTCCCGGTCGGCGGTCGTCGGGCGTTCCAACTGCCGGCGGGGCAGGCCGGCCAGCTCCGAGCGGGCCGTACCGAGACGCATCTGCTCGAAGGTGGCCCGGTCCAGCACCGTGCCCGCCGTCGCCACCGGGTAGTAGACGAGCGAGAGCACCAGGGCGAACCCGACCGGTGCCAGCAGAGCCACCAGCAGACTGCGCCGCACCCGTCGGCGGGCGTCGTGCAGACGCCGCTCCGCGTCCACCGGCCGCTCCGACGGGCCGGGCTCTCCCATCGAGTCGGGCAGCGCCGCGTCGAGCAGCGCCGCGTCGGGCAGCGCCGGGTCGGGCAGCGCCGGGTCGGACGGGCCCACCGGGCCCGTGCCAGTCGCGCTCTCCACCGGCCCGGTGACCGGCAACGCCGCCCGCACCGCGAAACCACCGTCGCTACGGGGGCCCGCGTGCAACGTTCCACCGGCGAGACGGACCCGCTCGGCGAGGGCGAGCAACCCGCTGCCCTGCGACGGCGGAGCCGGCAACGGCCCCGCCGGCGGCGCGTCGTTGACGACGGCCACCTCCACCCGGTCACCCGCGCGGGTCACCGACACCTCGACCGGAGCGCCGGGCGCGTACCGGGCGGCGTTGGTCAACCCCTCCCGCACGATCCGGTGGGCGGCGTGACCGGTCATCGCCGGTAGCTCCGCGACCGCCGGGATCGCCTCCATCCGTACCGCCATGCCGGCCTCCCGGGCACCCTCGACCAGCTCGGCGACGGTCTCCCCGCTCGGCCGCACCGACGCGCCCCCCTCCTCACGGAGCACCCCGATGATCTCGTGCAGACGCTCGGTGGCGGCGGAGACACTGGCCCGCAACTCCCCCGCCGCCGCCCGGTGCCGGTCGTCGAGGTCGGCGGCGACCTCCAGGGCGGCGGCCCGCAACGCGATCAGGCTGAGGTCGTGACCGAGCGAATCGTGCATCTCCCCGGCGATCCGGGCCCGCTCGCGGAGCCGGATCCGTTCGGCGGCACCGCGTTGCTCGCGGGTCGACGCCTCCACGTGCCGCCGACCGGCGTCCGCCAACTCCTGCTGCTGACGCCGGTACCGGCCGACCAACCAGGGGAACACCGCCGCGAAGAGCAGCACCGAGGCGAGCAGGAACCAGGTGGCCGCGCCGGTGCCGAGCAGCCCCAGGTTGAGCGCCGTGCCGCCGCCCACGATCAGGACGAAGACACCGGCCGCCGGCCCCACCGACGCGGCACGCCGCCCGGCGAGGTAACTGAAGACCGGAATCGCGAACACGAAGTTGCCGTCGACCACCGACCCCAGCACCACCAGCACGGGGGCGAGCAACGGCTGACGTCGACTCGCCACCACCGCCGCGCCGAGCAGCGACACCTTGGCCAGCGTCAGCGGCACCGCGTGCGGCGCGTAAGGCGGGCTGAACCCGGCGTAACCGACCGGGGCGGCCACCACCGCCCAGAGCAGCAGGTCCGACAGCAGGCGACGCCGCCGGTCCAGCCAGCCCGGCCACGAGGAGTCGAGGATCCGCACGGCGGTCAGGCTACCCACGCCCGACCTGCGCGGACACCGACGAAAGTCAGGTGTTCAGCCGCTCTCCTCGGCCCAGACCCGCCAGTCGTCGAGCACACCGTGCAGCGCCGGGGTGAGCCAACCCGGGGCGGACCGCCGGAACACCCCCGGGTCCATCGCACCGGCGCCGTCGGGCACCGCGCCGAGCAGGTTCGGCACCAGATCCGTCAGATTCGTCCAGTGCACCAGCTCCGGCCGCGCCGGCCAGGCGCCGATCACCACACCGGCCGGCACGGCACGCCGGTCCAGCGCCTCCAGGGTCAGCGCCGTGTGATTGAGCGTCCCCAACCCGGCACGGGCCACCACCACCGCCGGCGCGCCCAACGACACCGCCAGGTCGGCCATCGTCCACGGCTCCCCCGACGGACGCAGCCCCATCGGCACCAGCAGCCCACCCGCGCCCTCGACCAGCACCAGGTCGTGCTTGTCGACCTCGTCACGCACCGCGTCCACCGCCGTGTACAGCTCCAACGGCGGCAGATCGGCGACCCGGGCGGCAGCCAACGGAGCCAGCGGATCGGGATAACTGGCCAGGGTCCGCCCGGTCAGTGGGGCCGCCAGCCGGTTGACCGCGTCCACGTCGCCCGGCTCACCGCCCGCCGTACCGGTCTGACCGGGCTTGACCACCGCCACCCGCAACCCGGCGGCCTGCGCGGCGGCAGCGATCGTCGCCGTCACCACCGTCTTGCCGACCTCGGTGTCGGTCCCGGTGACCAGGACCGCCCCTTCCCACCCGGTCACTGCGCGACCTTTGTTCGCGACTGCGGGGCTCGCAAACCCGGCTCACCCCTCGCGCTCACGGGTGCAGAGTCCACGATGACCTCCAGGGCCCGCTCGAACGCCTCCCGCGGCACCCCGGCGCTGACCGTGAGTCGCAGGCGGGACCGGCTGTCCGGGGTGGACGGCGGCCGGAAGCATCCCACCGCGACACCCTGGTCCCGGCAGTCGGCGGCCCAGGCCGTCGCCGCCTCCGGGCCGGGAGCCGTCACCGAGATCACCGCCGCGTCCGGCGCGGAGACCGTCAGCCCCGCCGACCGCAGTCGGCCGACCGCCAACGCCACCCGGTCGGCCAGCTCCACGCGCAGGTCGTCGCCGGCCCGGGTCAGCCGCAGCGCCGCGTGCACACCGGCGGCGACCGCCGGGGGCAGGGCCGTGTCGAAGATGAACGTACGCCCCGTCTCGATCAGGTGCCGGACGAACTCCGCCGGGCCGGCCACCACGCCACCCGCGCCGCCGAGCGCCTTGGACAGGGTGGCGGTGACCACCACGTCCGGCTCGCCGGCCAGCTTCGCCGCCGCCACTCCACCGGCGCCGGCCGGACCTGTCACACCCAGCGCGTGCGCGTCGTCGACCAGCAGCAGCGCGCCGTGACGGCGGGCCACGGCGTGCAGCCGGGTCAGCGGGGCGAGGTCACCGTCGACGGAGAACACCGACTCGGTCACCACCACCGCCGGGCGCCCCGGGGCGGCGGCGAGCGCGGCGGCCACCGCGTCCACGTCGGCGTGCGGGGTGACCACCGTCTCCGCACCGGAGATCCGGCAGCCGTCGATCAGGGAGGCGTGGTTGTGCGCGTCCGAGACGAGCAGCGTCCGAGGTTGGACGAGGGCCCGCAGCGCACCCAGGTTCGCCAGGTAACCGGAGGAGAACACGAGAGCGCGGTCGGTGCCCAGCCACTGCGCCAGCTCGGTCTCCAACGCCTCGTGCGCGTCGGTGGAACCCCGCACCAGGCGCGACCCGGTCGCCCCCAGCCCGTACGCCGACAACGCCGCCGCGGCCGCGGCGGTGACCTCCGGGTGGGTGGCCAGGCCGAGGTAGTCGTTGCCGGCCAGATCGGTCATCCCGTCGGCGGCGGGACGCGGAAGCAGTCGCCGGGTCAGCCCAGCCTTCGCCCGCAGATCCGCGCGGCGGTCGAGCGCCGCCAGCCAGTCCGCCACGTCACCCCTTCACCGCCGTCCGTGCCGGTCAGCCCGACACCCGCCGGGCGAAATTACCACCCGCCGCCGACGTCCGACCGATCCCACTCGCCGGCAGGTATAGGGGCTGCCAGGTCATTCCGGCCGGTCGGGCCGCCTTGTAGGGTACGAGCCATGCCAGAGATCCTCGACCAGGCCCGGACCCAGGTGCTCGGTGACGGTGTCGGCCTCGACCAGGCCGGCATCCTCGCCGTGTTGAATCTGCCCGACGAGCACCTTCCCGCCGCCCTGCAACTCGCTCACGACGTGCGGATGCGCTGGTGCGGCCCGGAGGTCGAGGTCGAGGGAATCGTCTCGCTGAAGACCGGCGGCTGCCCGGAGGACTGCCACTTCTGTTCGCAGTCCGGCCTGTTCACCTCCCCGGTGCGCTCGGTGTGGCTGGACATCCCGTCGCTGGTCGAGGCGGCGAAGCAGACCGCCGCGACCGGGGCGACCGAGTTCTGCATCGTCGCGGCGGTCCGCGGTCCGGACGCCCGGCTCATGAAGCAGATGCGCGAGGGCGTCGCCGCCATCAAGGCGGCTGTCGACATCCAGGTCGCCGCGTCGCTGGGCATGCTCACCAAGGAGCAGGTCGACGACCTGGTCGACATGGGTGTGCACCGCTACAACCACAACCTGGAGACCTGCCGCTCCTACTTCCCGAACGTCGTCACCACGCACTCCTGGGAGGAGCGCTGGGAGACGCTGCGGATGGTCCGCGACTCCGGCATGGAGGTGTGCTGCGGCGGGATCCTCGGCCTCGGCGAGACCGTCGAGCAGCGGGCCGAGTTCGCCGCGCAGCTCGCCGAACTCAACCCGCACGAGGTGCCGCTCAACTTCCTCAACCCGCGCCCGGGCACCCCGCTCGGTGACCGGCCGGTGGTGGAGGGCAAGGACGCGCTGCGGGCCATCGCCGCGTTCCGGCTGGCCATGCCGCGCACCATCCTGCGGTACGCGGGCGGCCGGGAGATCACCCTCGGTGACCTGGGCACCCGCGACGGTCTGCTCGGTGGCATCAACGCGGTGATCGTCGGCAACTACCTGACCACGTTGGGTCGACCGGCGACCGCCGACCTGGAGTTGCTGGACGAGCTGAAGATGCCGGTCAAGGCCCTCTCCGCCACCCTGTGACCACGATGACGACGACCGGGCTGTGGTGTGACAGGTGCGGTGAGCCGGCGACGGCCGCCGCCCACCCGGCCTGCGCCACGGCCCGTCAGCTGGAGCCGCCCCGGTTCTGCCCCCGGTGCCGACGACGGATGAAGGTCCAGGTGCTGCCGGTGGGCTGGTCGGCGATCTGCGTCGAGCACGGCGAAGTGCGGGGCTGACGCCGATGCTGCGTGGGCGGGCGGTGACCCTGCGACCGGCGACGGCAGCGGACGTGCAGGCCCTCGCGGCGATCCGCGCCGACCCGGAGGTGCGCCGGTGGTGGCGCGGCAGCGACGACCTGACCGGGGCCGTACGCGCCGACCTCGGCGACGACGACCTGCACGTGTACGCGATCGAGCACGACGGTCGGGTGGTCGGCGCGATCCAGTGGTACGCCGAGGCCGACCCGGACTACCGCCACGCCAGCCTGGACGTCTTCCTCGACCCTGCGGTGCGCGGCGCCGGTCTGGGCGTGGACGCGATCCGCACCCTGGCCCGGCACCTCATCGACGAGTACGGCCATCACCGTTTCACCATCGACCCGGCGGCGGCGAACAGCGCCGCGATCCGCGCGTACGCCAAGGTGGGTTTCCGTCCGGTGGGGGTGCTGCGCCGCTACGAGCGGGGCGAGGACGGGCGGTGGCACGACGGTCTGCTGATGGATCTGCTCGCCGACGACCTGGTGGAGTGAGCGGGCGGGTCAACCGTCCCAGCAGAGGCGCCCGTCGGGCAGTCGGCGGGCGCCCTCGGCGGGCTGGTGGGGGCTGAGCCGCCCGTCCGGCATGAGGTGCGCCACAGGTGTTCCGCGACCGAGCGCCGCGACGTCGGCGATGAGCCGACGGTGGCAGCGCCACCACAGGCTCTCGCTGCACAGGACCGCCGTGGTCGGCCCTGCCGCGTCGGCCAGCACCTCGGTCAGCGCCGTGTCGAATTCCGACGTGCGGGTGTACGCGGCGTACGCCCGGAACGCCTCGACCTTCCACCAGGTGTCCGGCTCGGGTTCTCCGGCCGGGACGTGCCGGCGTCCGCCGAGGCGTGGCTCCCAGCGGTAGTCGATCCCGTACTCGGGTAGCCACCGTTGGAGTTCCTCGCGGCGGACGTCGGGGTTGGTACGACTGGCCGGGTACCGCCGGACGTCGACCAGCAGAGCCACCCCGCCGGCGGTCAGCAGCTCACCCAGCCGCACCCGGTCGGCTGTGCCGTGCCCGACGGTCAGCAACTCCCCCACGGGTTTGCCTTTGCCCGCAATGCCGGGAGGTTATCCCCGGGCGCCGGCGAGATCTTGGACAGTTACCGTCCAACGCGAACGGCAACTGTCCAAGATCTCGTGGAACCGGTGTCTCAGACGATGGCGCAGGTGGTGTTGTTCACTGTGAAGGCCGCCGGTTTCGGGTTGGTGCCGCTGTGCGCGCCGTTGAAGCCGAAGCTCACCGACGCTCCGGGCGCGAGCGTGCCGTTGTAGGACAGGTTCGTGGCCGTGACCGCCGCGCCGCTCTGACTGACCGCCGCCGACCAGCCCTGACTGACGGTCTGCCCGCCGGTGAAGTTGAACCGCAGGGTCCAGCCGTTGATCGCCGTGGTGCCGGTGTTGGTGATCGTCACGGTGGCGGTGAAGCCGGTGTTCCAGTCGGTCGTGGCGTACCCCACCGAGCAGGTGCCACCGACCGGCGGGGCCGCGGTGGTCACCGCGACCGGCGCGGACGCCGCGGAGGTGTTGCCGGCCGCGTCCACGGCCACCACGTAGAACTGGTACGCCGTGGAGGCGGTCAGCCCGGTCACCGCGACCGTGGTGCCGGTCGGCGAGCCGACCAGCGCGTCGGTCGCGCCGGCCTCGCGGTAGACCCGGTACCCGGTGACGCCCACGTTGTCGGTCGACGGGGTCCAGGCCAGGGTGAGCCCGGTGGCGGTGACCGCCGACGCGACAGGCGTGCCGGGCGTGGTCGGCGCCGTGGTGTCGGCGGTGCCGGCCGGCGGCGTGGTCACGGTGAGCTTCGGCGAGGCGGCCGACGTGTTGCCGGCGCCGTCGCGGGCCACGACGGTGAACTCGTACGACGTCGCTGGCAGCAGCGTCGTGATGGTCAACGTCGTGCCGGTGACCGGCCGGACCACTACCGTGTCGCTGTTGACCTGGACTTCGCGGACGTCGTAGCCGGCCAGGCCGCTGCCGCCGCTGTCGGTCGACGGCGCCCAGGTCAGGGTGACGGTGCGGGGCCCGAGGGCGGACGCCACCGGGGTGCCCGGGACGGTCGGCGCGGTGGTGTCCGGCACTACCGGCCCCGGCTCCTCGCCCCAGACGCGGGTGGTGCCGGAGTACAGCGGCACCTTGCGGTTGGGGCCGGCGGTGGCCTGGTACGACGGGTCGTTCGTCGGGTCCCAGGTGCCGCCCTCCGGCACGCCGACCTTGAACTGCACCTCCATCCGGTGCTGCGACTGACCGGCCGGGGCGATGGTGTAGCCGGTGCAGTCGACCTCGACGTACCAGATGTCACCGCTGTACTGCTTCGCGGTGGTTGGGGACGGGCAGCCCTGGGTGTAGCCGGCGGTGACCTGCACCGGGCCGGTGCCGTCGGGCCGGAAGTAGTACCGGAACTTCCCGTCGGTGAGCGCCCGGGCCGGGAACGCGGACTTGTTGTAGACCATCACCTTCAGTCCGGTGGCCCGCGGCTCGGCCTGCGCCACTGTGGTTTCCACGGTCAGCTCGTCGATGTCCGGCGTCTCGGCGACCGGGAAGTTCGCCAGCGGCGTGCCCCCGTACTCGGAGGTCAGCCGGACCAGCGCGGAGGTGAAGCCGGCGTTGTAGTCGGTGGCGACCTCGTTCATCACGTAGTCCGACCGGCTGTCGCTGTACGCGTCGTTGGCCGACGACGGGCCGCCGACCAGCGCGCCGTACAGGGTGTGCCGGGTCTCCACGGGCACGGTCTGGCTGTCCCACCAGGAGCCGTGCGCGGTGCGGTGGTGCGGGTTCTTCGGTGGGTTGGCCCCGAACCCGATCACGTAGCTGGAGTTGCGCGGGTTGTCGCCGAGTGCGTAGTTGATCTGCCGGACGGCGAAGTCGTGGTAGCGCGCCTTGCGGGTCGCGTCGGTGGTCTTGTCGCTGTAGACCAGCGCGGCGAACGAGGTGTTGGCGGCGTAGCGCAGCGCGCCCCAGGAGTCGAGTACCGCCATCCCGCCCGGCGAGTAGGGCACCCGCTGCCCGTTGACGCCGACCGTCCAGTAGTCCAGCCAGCGGTTGGCGTCGTCGACGTACTTCTGCTTGCCGGTCAGGTTGGCCAGCAGCACGTACGCGCCGAACTGCTTGTTGTCCCAGGCGATCGTCCACTTGTAGGAGCGGGTGGTGGTCTGGTTCTCGGTGCCGAGCTTGTCGTACTCGCTCTCGGCCTTGGCCAGGTAGCTGGCCTCGCCGGTGGCCCGGTGCAGCCAGATCGCGGCCCACACCAGCTCGTCCTGCCAGCCGCTCCACGACCGGTAGAAGCTCGTCGCGTCGGTGATGCACTCGTGGTACGACTTCCGTACCGTGTCGGCGAACGTGTAGAGCTGCTTGGCGTGGGTGAGCAGCTTGTCCGCGTAGGTCGCGTCGGTGGGTCGGAACACCATGGACGAGGCGGCCATCGCCGCCGCCGTCTCCCCCGCCAGGTCCGCGCCGCCACAGCTCGCATCGATCTTGTACGCGGGCCGCGCCATCGGCATCACCTCGGCCGGACCCCACCACTTATGGTCGTCGTCGCCCTTGCCGACCTGCCCGTAGAGGACGTTTGCCGACGGGTGCGCCTTGATGAAGTAGTCGTTGACGAAGCGCAGGTTGTTCAGCAGGTGCGGCAGTTGTCCGGAGGAGGCGTAGCCGCTGCGGTACTCCACCGCGCCCCAGGCGAGCATTGTCGCGCTGAACGCCATCGGGAACCCGAACTTGACGTGGTCACCGGCGTCGTACCAGCCGCCGGTGAGGTCCAGGCCCGCGCCGGCGCCGTCGGTGAGCGCGCTGTCGCCGCGCCAGGAGACCCGGTTCCAGTCCGGCAACCGGCCGGACTGCTGCGCCTCGTAGAAGAGCAGCGACTTCTGCAACGCCTCGGCGTAGTTGTAGGTCGCCGGCGCGGCCGAGGCCGGCGACGACATCGGCCCGGTGACCACGAGGGACAGACCGGTGAGCAGGGCCACCCCGGCGGCCAGTAGCCGCCGCGGCCAGGGCTGGTCTCGCACCGGCTGCACAGCAGACCGCCGGCGGATCCGTTCCGGGTAGGACATCGCGGACTCCTGTCGGTGGCGCCGCCGGGCAGCCCGACCGAGGCGGGACGGCTTCGGGTTGCTTCGGGTGCCCGGCGGCGGTGGTGGTGGAGCCGGGACGCGCTCCGGGAGCGCTCCCACAGATGAGCGTCAATCTAGCTGCCGGCCGCGACGTTGGGAAGAGCCGGCACGTGGACCGGCCCACCCCCACGGTCCGCGAGGCGGTCTCGGACTCCCCCAGGCACCCGGGGCGGCGACCCCAGAAATGGGGACACACCGTTGCCGACCTGCTACTTCGCGCGAGACAGTACGACCATCAGCGGTGCCATCGACGCCGCCGTTCCCGGTCGACCCTGAGGAGAAGCGATGGCATTACGACTCGCCGACGGCACCGCCTGGTCCGAGGTTCTGGCCCGCGCGGTGGCCGCCACACCGGAGGCGTTCGGCGCCGAGGTGGACGGTGTCACCACTCTGCACAACCTGATCGAGGGCGAATGGCGGGCGGACGGCCAGCCCGCCCCGGTCCGCACCCCAGTGGACAACACCGTCGTCGTCAACCTGTCCCGACTCGACGCCGACACCGCCCGCGCCGCGGTCTCCCACGCCGCCGCCGCACATCGGGAGTGGGCACTGACCCCGCTCGCCGACCGTAAGGCCCGCGTCGGCGAGGCGCTGGAATCACTCACCGCCCACCGCGACCTGCTCGCCATGCTGCTGGTCTGGGAGATCGGCAAGCCCTGGCGGCTGGCCTGCGCCGACGTGGACCGGGCGCTCGACGGCGTCCGCTGGTACGCGGGCGAGATCGACAGGATGCTCGCCGACGGCCGCGAGCCACTGCCCGGCCCGGTCAGCAACATCGCGTCGTGGAACTACCCGATGAGCGTCCTGGTGCACGCCGAGCTGGTGCAGCTGCTGGCCGGCAACGCCGTCATCGCCAAGACCCCGTCCCAGGGCGGCGCGGTCTGTCTGACCGTCGCGCACGCGTTGCTGCGCCGCGCCGGTCTGCCCGCCACCCTCGTCAGCGGCGGTGGCGAGGAACTGTCCGAGGTGCTGGTCCGGGCGCCCGAGATCGGTGCCGTCGCCTTCGTCGGCGGCCGCTCCAACGGTGGCAAGGTCGCCGCCGCGCTGCTCGACAGCGACAAGCGGCACTTCATCGAGCAGGAGGGCCTCAACGCCTGGGGCATCTGGAACTTCTCCCAGTGGGACGTCCTCGCCGCCCACCTCAGGAAGGGCTTCGAGTACGGCAAGCAGCGTTGCACCGCGTACCCCCGCTTCGTCGTGCAGCGCGACCTCGTCGACGAGTTCCTCGACATGTACCTGCCGGTCGTCCGCTCGGTCCGATTCGGCCACCCGCTCGCCGTCGGCGACGACTGGGCATCCGGCGACCCGCTGCCCGAGCTGGACTTCGGCC
The DNA here is from genome assembly GCF_029626165.1 of Micromonospora sp. WMMD967. Lineage (NCBI taxonomy): Bacteria > Bacillati > Actinomycetota > Actinomycetes > Micromonosporales > Micromonosporaceae > Micromonospora > Micromonospora sp. WMMD967. The sequence goes on along the minus strand of NZ_JARUBK010000001.1, from coordinate 2,895,376 downwards.
CACTGATCAGCGCGGCCAAGGCCGACGAGCTGCACCGCAAGGTCGACGAGGCGGTACGCGGCGGCGCGGTGCCCCTGCACCGGGGCAAGCTCACCGGCGCCCCGTTCCTGCCCGGGCAGGACACCTCTGCGTACGTGGCACCGTCGGTGCTGCTCGCCCCGCCCGGCCGGTCCCGGTTGATGCACGCCGAGCCCTTCGGGCCGGTCGACACGATCGTCGTGGTGGACACCACCGATGAACTGCTGGCCGCGATGAACGCGTCCAACGGCGCGCTGGTCGCGTCGCTGGCCTGCGACGACACCGAGGAGGCCGGCAAGCTCGCCGTGGACCTGCAGGCCTTCAAGGTGGGCATCAACAAGCCGCGCTCACGCGGTGACCGGGACGAACCGTTCGGCGGCCGGGGCGCCTCCTGGAAGGGCGCGTTCGTCGGCGGCGACCTCCTCGTCCAGGCCGTCACCGTCGGCGGCAGCGGTCGGCTCTACGGCAACTTCCCCGACTACAGCAGCTACCCCGCCACCTGACGCGAGGCGCGGAAGGGCCCCTGCTACCCCCTCGGGGTCAGCAGGGAGCCCTCCCTCTGCGGGATGAGCGGGACGGTCACCGTGAGCAACGGGCCGTCGCGGTCGGTCGAGTCCGGCCGGCCCAATCGGCGCAGGGTACGCAGCATCGGGGTGTTCTCGGCCTGGACGTGCAGCACCAGCGCCGCGTACCCGGCGTCGTCGGCGTGCTTGACCAACCGGCGCAGCAACGCCGACCCGAGCCCCCGCCGCTGCCAGTCGTCGCGCACCAGCAGCGCCACCTCGGCCTCGTCGCCCTCACCGAGCAGGTTCGCCAGCGCGACAACCGACTCCGCACCGCCGTCGTCGGTGGCAGTGGCGATCAGGGTCAGCCCTCGGCTCGGCTCCAGCAACCGACGCAGCCGGTCCGGCCGCGGCAGCGCCGCCCCACCCAGGTATCGCCGGTGCCGGCTGCGCGGTGAACACAGCTCGTGCAGCTCCCGTACGCCGGGCAGGTCGTCGGCGCAGGCCGGTCGCACCGCCACCTCGGCACCGTCGGGCAGCACCAGAGTGACCTGCTCGGCGGCCCGACGGACCACGGTGGCGGCCAGCTCGACCAGGGCCTGCGCCCGGGCGTACTCCGCCGGGGTGAACGCGGGCGCGGCCCGGCGCAGCGCGAACGAGCCGCCCGCCGGGTCCGCCAACGTCATGCTCGCGCCGGCGATCCCCCGGTCGACGCCGACCGACGCCGGTCGCCAGCTGACCGAGTCGGCGCCGAGCAGCGCCCGCAGCGCCTCACCGGTCGCGTCCGGGTCCCGCACCAGCCGGTTGGCCAGCCCGAGGACCCGGGTGGGCTGGTCGGCCAGGCCGCGCGCCTCGCTGCGCGCCACCCAGCAGTCCCGGCCCCGGCCTCGCTCGACGGCGGCGACCAGCTCGGCCTCGTCGAGTGCGTCCGGCGCGTCGACCAGGAAGTCGTCCACCGCGCCCTGTTCGGTGGGCTGCACCTGAACGGTGAGGATGTTGACCCCGCGCAGCGCGAGGCTGGCCGTGAGCACCGACAGGTAACCCGGCCGGTCGTCCACTGTCGCTCGGATCCGCCACAACGTCATGGTTGGCTCCCTTCCCCGGTAAGAGCCTCACCCCCGCCTGTTGCCGCCCGGTTGCTCGGCGGTGTCGAGCCGGGAACTCCTCGGCCCGTTCAGGGGCCGGCGACCACCGGGGGCGCGCCGACCAGGTCGAGCCGGTCACCGAGGATCACCGTGCTGGCCCGGACGAGCTGGGTGAGCCGGTCCACCTCGGTGCTGTGGAACGCGGCGGCGGACAGGGTCTCGGTGCGTTCGCGGGCCACGACCAGCACCAGGCCCGCCCGGCCGAACGGCGCGACCGCGTGGTGGGTGCCGTCGGGCGTGGTCATCGACCGACCGCGCAGCGGAGTCACCTCCGGCAACCGCAACGGCACCGGGGTACGCCAGCTCGCGTGCCCCACTGTCGCCCCGCCGCCCCCGGTCCGCGAGGCCCAGTCGACGGGCACCACGGCGGCGACGGCCCAGTCGGCTGCCAGCAGCCCCGGCACCGCGTCGACGAGGGTGGCGAGCCCGTCCGCCGGGTTGGCCGCGACCTGCGCCAGCAGCTCCGCGTCCTGACCGGTGGTGGTGGGCGCGCCGATCGCCCGCCACACACCGTCCACCCGCACCCCCGGAATCGCCGCCAGGCCGGCGAGCAGTCGCTCCACCCGGGCCGCGCCCGGCCAGACCACAGTGAAGTCGTCCACCGCGCGCCCGCCGAGACGTTCGAGGACCACCACCTGGACGATGTCCGCGCCGGAGACGCCCAGCGTGCGGGCGACCTGGCCGAGCGTGCCCGGACGGTCCGGCAGGGTGACCCGAACTCGCAGCAACATGTCTGTCCCTCCGCTCGGCGGGCCGGCCCAGACGCGGCCGGCAGGCTGGTCCCAGCCTGGTAGATGACCATTTCGTCCCTGTTGCAGGGCCATGTCCCGAGGGGAAAATCTGACCTTGACAACGTGAGCGGGCTGCCATCAACTAGTCGGATGAGCGATCCGGCCGTCGATGCGTCGCGGCCGGAGGCCGTTTCCACCTCCCCCGCCGGGCTGGCCCTGGACCGCCTCCGCGACTACCTCGCGGAGCACCGCCCCGAGCTGCTCGTCGGGCCGTTGCGCGCCCAGCTGATCGCCGGCGGCAAGTCCAACCTCACCTACCTGCTGCGCCTCGGTGACCGCGAGGTCGTGCTCCGCCGTCCCCCGCTGGGGCACGTGCTGGCGACCGCGCACGACATGGCCCGCGAGTTCCGGGTCATCTCGGCGCTGGCCCCCACCGACGTGCCGGTCCCGGGCGCGCTGCTGCTCTGCACCGACCCGGAGGTGATCGGGGCGCCGTTCTACCTGATGGAACGGATGCCCGGCGAGGTGTTCCGCACCCGCGCGCAGACCGACCCGCTGGGCGACGAGCGCCGTCGAGCCCTCGCCATGGCGATGATGGACACCCTCGCCGCGCTGCACAGCGTCGAACCGTCACGTGTCGGGCTGGGCGACTTCGGCCGCCCGGAGGGCTACCTGGCCCGGCAGGTCCGCCGCTGGGCCGGGCAGCTCGACCGTTCGCGCAGCCGCCCACTGCCCGGCATCGACGAGCTGCGTGACCTGCTCGCGGCGACCGCCCCGGAGGGGGCGAACGCCGGCCGGATCGTGCACGGCGACTACCGGCTGGACAATCTCCTCGCCTCGGCCGACCCGGTGGCCGTGCACGCGGTGCTCGACTGGGAGATGGCGACCCTCGGCGACCCCCTCGCCGACCTCGGGCTGCTGTTGACGTACTGGGACGTGCTGGGCGACAGCGACACCGCGGCGGGCAACCCGGTCGCCGACGGGCTCGGCCCGCGCGCCGGCTTCCCCACCGGCGCCGAGCTGATCGACAGGTACGCCGGGCGCAGCGACGTGGACGTCGGGCCACTGCACTGGCACGTGGCGCTGGGCTGTTTCAAGCTCGCGGTCATCTGTGAGGGCATCCACTACCGGCACACGCTCGGGCAGACGCTCGGCGAGGGCTTCGACCGGATCGGCGAGATGGTGGCACCGCTGGTCGCGCACGGGCTGACCGCCGCCAGGGAGCGGTGATGGACTTCTCATACGACAGCCGGACCGAAGAGCTGCGCGACGAGCTGACCCGGTTCCTGACCGAGCACGTCTACCCGGCCGAGGCCGTGCACGCCGAGCAGGTGGCCGCGGGTGACCCGTGGTCGCGTACCCCGGTGTTGGCGGAGCTGAAGGCGGAGGCCCGCAAGCGCGGTCTGTGGAACCTGTTCCTGCCCGATCCGCGCTACGGGGCCGGCCTGACCAACCTGCAGTACGCTCCGCTCGCCGAGCTGACCGGGCGCAGCCCGCACCTGGCGCCGGAGGCGGTCAACTGCGCGGCACCGGACACCGGCAACATGGAACTGCTGGCCGAGTTCGGCTCGGAGGCGCAGCGACAGCGTTGGCTCATGCCCCTGCTGGAGGGCGAGATCCGCTCCGCGTTCTGCATGACGGAGCCGGATGTCGCGTCCTCCGACGCCACCAACATCGCCACCCGGATCACCCGCGACGGCGACGAGTACGTGATCAACGGGCGCAAGTGGTGGTCGTCCGGCGCGATGGACCCGCGCTGCGAGATCTTCATCGTGATGGGCAAGACCGACCCGTCGGCCGAACGGCACCGTCAGCAGAGCATGGTGCTGGTCCCCCGGGACACGCCCGGCGTGGTCGTCCGCCGCGGTATGACCGTCTTCGGTTACACCGACGGATCCCACGGCGGCCACGCCGAGATCGACTTCACCGACGTCCGGGTGCCGGCGGAGAACCTGATCGGCGCCGAGGGCACCGGCTTCGCCATCGCCCAGGCCCGACTCGGTCCGGGCCGGATCCACCACTGCATGCGGTTGATCGGGATGGCTGAGCGGGCCTTGGAGTTGCTCTGCAAGCGGGCCAACGAGCGGGTCGCGTTCGGCCGTCCGCTCGCCGAGCAGGGCGTCGTCCGGGAGTGGATCGCCGAGTCGCGGGTGCGCATCGAGCAGTCCCGGTTGCTGGTGCTCAAGACGGCCTGGCTGATGGACACCGTCGGCAACAAGGGCGCACACACCGAGATCCAGGCCATCAAGATCGGCACCCCGGCGATGGCGGAGTGGGTGATCGACAAAGCCATCCAGGGGTACGGTGGCGCCGGCGTCAGCCAGGACACCCCACTGGCCGCCCTCTGGGCGCAGACCCGGACCCTGCGCCTGGCCGACGGCCCCGACGAGGTCCACCGCAACTCCCTGGCCAAGCGCGAACTCCGCCGCTGGGCCTCCTGACCCCCCACCCGGGCCGGGCCCGGGGCGGGCGGTCAGGCGGAGGCTCGGTGGACCAGTTGGGTGTCCAGGAGGATGTGCGAGGTGGGTAGCTCCTCGCCACGGATCCGGGCGACCAGCAGACGTGCCATCTGCCGGCCCATCTCCTCCACCGGCTGGAAGACGGTGGTCAGTGGCGGGTCCGCCTGGAGGGCGATCGTCGCGTCGTCGAAGCCGATCACCGCGACGTCCTCGGGCACGCGCCGGCCGGCCTCGCGCAGGGTACGCAACGCGCCGAACGCCATCAGGTCGGACGCGACGAAGACCGCGTCCAAATCCGGGCAGGCGTCCAGCAGTCGGCGCATGCAGGCCGTGCCGCTGCCCTCGCTGAAGTCCCCGTACGCGATCAGGTCCGGGTTGACCCCGACCCCGGTGGCCTTGACCGCCTCGGTGTAGCCGGCCAGACGGGCCAGGCCGGCACCCATGTCCTGCGGTCCGGCGATGGTGGCGATGCGCCGGCGCCCCAGCCCGGTCAGGTACTCGACCGCCTGCCGGGCCCCGCCAACGTTGTCCACGTCGACGAACCACGCCGGTTGCGCGCCCGGCTGCAACATCCGGGCGGGCCGACCACCGAGCACGGCGGGCAGCCCCCGCTCCTCCAGCAACGTCGGCAGCGGGTCGGAGTCGTGCAACGAGAGCAGCAGTACGCCGTCGACGTGCTGGTTGGTCAGGTGGTGCTCGACCCGCTCCCGCTCCACCGGCGACTGCGCCATGGCCAGCCAGAGCTGCATCGGCGTCTCCAGCAGCCCGGAGCTGATCCCCCGCACGATCGAGGCGAAGAAAGGTTCGGTGAAGACCCGCTCGCCGGACTCGGACACCACCAGCGCGACGGAGTCGGTGCGCTGGGTGACGAGCGCACGGGCGGCCCGGTTCGGCACGTACCCCAGCTCGGCGATGGCCTGTTGGACAGCGGCCCGGGCCTCCGGGCTGACCTGGGGCGAGCCGTTGACGACGCGGGAGACCGTGCCCCGGCCGACGCCGGCACGCGCCGCGACCGCGTCGAGGGTCGGGCGCCCGAGCGACCGGGTGCGCTGCGTTGTCATGGTGTGCTCCTCCGACGGCGGGCGGACCCGGCGCCACCTGCGTGAGGTGGACGCCGGGACCCGTCCTGATGGCTGGCCCGAGCCTATTGTGCGGCCAGACCGTTGCGCCGGATCACCGAGGCGTACCACTTGGCGCTGGACTTGGGGATGCGAACCTGGCTGTCGTAGTCGACGTGGATCATGCCGAACCGCTTGGTGTAACCCCAGGCCCACTCGAAATTATCCATCAACGACCAGGCGAAGTATCCCCGCAGGGGCACCCCGTCGTCGATCGCTTCGTGCGCGGCGCGCAGGTGCGCGTCGAAGTAGGCCAGCCGGTCGACGTCGTCGACCTCCCCGTCGACCACCGAGTCGACGAACGCGGAGCCGTTCTCCGTGACGTACAACGGCAGGTCGGTGTAGCCGTGCACCCGGTTCAGGGTCTCGCGCAGGCCCGGGGCGTCGATCTCCCAGCCCATGTCGGTGACCGGGACGCCCCGGGTGACGAACCGGACGTCCTCGCTGCCCGGCCAGCACGACGGGGACGGGTCAACCGGGTCGCCCTCGACCGCCGCGGCCACGACGTGCCGGCTGTAGTAGTTGACCCCGACCAGGTCCAGCGGCGCGGAGATGGTCGCCAGGTCGCCGTCCTGCACGTGGTCGAAGTCGGTCACCGTGGCGAGGTCGGCCACCAGGTCCTCCGGGTACGACCCGCGCAGCAGCGGGTCCAGGAAGAACCGGTTGGCCAGCCCGTCGATGCGCCGCGCCGCGTCCACGTCGGCGGGGGCGTCGGTGGCCGGGTCGACCGGGTAGAGGTTGACCGTCACGCCCACCTCGGCAGCCGGCCGGGCCGCCCGCAACGCCTGCACGGCCAGGCCGTGACCGAGCATCAGGTGGTGCCCGGCGCGAACCGCGTCCGCCCCGTCGGTGCGGCCCGGCGCGTGCACGCCGGAGCCGTAGCCGAGGAACGCCGAGCACCACGGCTCGTTCAGCGTGGTCCAGTAGCGCACCCGGTCGCCGAGCGCGTCGGCCATCAGGGTGGTGTAGTCGGCGAAGCGGGCCGCGGTGTCCCGGGCCGGCCAGCCGCCGGCGTCCTCCAGCGGCTGCGGCAGGTCCCAGTGGTAGAGGGTCAGCCACGGCTCGATGCCGTTGGCCAGCAACTCGTCGACGAGTCGCCGGTAGAAGTCCAACCCCTTCGGGTTGGCCGCGCCGACGCCGCCGGGCTGCACCCGGGACCACGAGACCGAGAAACGGTACGACTTGAGGCCCAGCTCGGCCATCAGCGCGACGTCGCCGCCGAGCCGGTGGTAGTGGTCGCACGCGACGTCGCCGGTGTGCCCGGCGACGACGCGACCGTCGGTGTGGCTGAAGGTGTCCCAGATCGACGGGGTGCGGCCGTCCTCGGCCGCAGCCCCCTCGATCTGGTATGCCGCGGTCGCGGCTCCCCACAGGAATCCGGGTGGGAAGGTCAGCCCGGGGCGCTCGTCGAGGACGTCGACGGCGGGCGGGCTGGCGGGGTTGCTCACGACTTGACGGCACCTTCCATGATCCCGCCGATGATCTGGCGGCCGAACACGAGAAACACGATGACCAGGGGGATGGTGCCGATCGCCGTGGCGGCGAACACCTGGGAGTAGTCGGTGTAGTAGGCGTACGAGAGGAAGGAGAGCGAGACCTGGAGGGTCGGGTTCTCCGGGGTGAGGATGGCGTACGGCCAGAGGAACGAGTTCCAGGTCTCCATGAAGGTCAGCAGACCGAGGACACCGGCGGCGGGACGCAGCGCGGGCAACACGATGTTCCAGTAGATCCGGAACGTGCTGGCCCCGTCGACCCGACCGGCCTCGATCAGCTCGTCGGAGATCGCCTGGCTGGCGTACTGCCGCATCATGAACACGCCGAAGGCGCTGACCAGGAACGGCACGGTGACCGCGTAGAGGGTGTCGTACCACCCCAGGTCCTGCATCATGCTCCAGAGCGGGATGAGCCCCATCTGGGTCGGGATCATCATGGTGACGATGATCGCCAGCAGGAGGGCGTTGCTGCCCCGGAACCGCAGCTTGGCGAAGGCGAACCCGGCCAGCGAACCGGTGAGCACCACCGAGACGGTGACCACCGAGGAGACGATGATCGAGTTCATCATGCCGGTGAAGAAGTTGGCGGCGTCGTTGTCGAGCACCCGCTGGAAGTTGTCACCGAACGCACCACCGGGCGTGGACGGCGGCGGCACGTCGTTGATCGAGTCCAGGCTGCGGGTGCCGATCACGATCATGTAGTAGAACGGGTAGATCGAGAGCAGCGCCGCCAGGACGAGCGCAACGTAGGTGAGCGGGCTGGTGCGCCACAGGCGCCGGGAAGCCGAAGTCATCGCTCGCTCCTCACTTCGCCGAACGGCGGACGAGTAGGAAGTTGAACAGCGACACCACGACAATGATCATGAAGATCGCCCAGGCGACCGCGGCCCCGTAGCCGGCGGTGCTCAGGTTCTCGATGCCCATCTCGTACATGTACATGGCCAGCGTCTGGAACTCCCGCTGGTTGCCGCCGAGGATGTTGCCGTTGGCGAAGAGCAGGGGCTCGGTGAAGAGCTGCATGCCGCCGATCGTGGACAGGATGACCACGAAGATGAAGGTGGGCTTGAGCATGGGCAGGGTGATCTGCCAGAACTGCCGCCACGGGCTCGCGCCGTCGATCTCCGCGGCCTCGTAGAGGTCCTTCGGGATCGCCTGCATGCCGGCCAGCAGGATCAGGGTGTTGTACCCGGTCCACCGCCAGTTGACCATCGAGGAGATGGCGAACCAGGAGCTCCACCGCTGTCCGTCCCAGTCGACGGCGTCGACGCCGACGAGGCTGAGCAGCCAGTTGAAGAGGCCGAACTCCCGCTGGAACAGCATTCCGAAGACGATCGCGACCGCGGCCACCGACACCACGTTCGGCACGAAGATGGCCATCCGGAAGAAGGTCTTGGCACGCAGGAAGGTCCGGTTGAGCAGGTTCGCCAGGAAGAGGGCGAGCAACAGCTGCGGGATGGTCGACAGGGCGAAGATGCCGAACGTGTTGACCAGCGCGTTCCAGAAGTACTCGTCGTTGACCAGCCGGGTGTAGTTGTCGAAGCCGATGAACGAGTGGTCGCCGATCAGGTCCCAGTCGTGCAGGGACATCCAGGCGGTACGCACCATCGGGTACAACCCGAACACGCCGAAGATCACGAAGAACGGGGCGATGTAGAGGTACGGCGAGTACTTGACGTCGAGACGGTTGAATAACCTTCCCCGATTACGTCGGGAAGAGACGTCGCGAGAAGGCGGTGCTGCTGGCGACGGCGGTGCCGTCGTGGCCGACAGGCTCATACGAATTTCCTTTTCCGGCGAGGCCCGGGGGCCCTCGCGCAGGGCGCTACGCGGAGGGGACCGGCCGGTGGCGTCCGGGAAACCCCGAACGCCACCGGCAGGGAATCACTCAGAAGGCACCCTGAGTCTTTGCGTCCTTCGTGAACTGCTCCCAGGCCTTCGCCTTGTCGAGCTGGCCGTTCTCGAAGGCCCGCATCGCCGGCTCGAACGCGTTCTCCTTCACCGCCTGGTGCTTCGGGCCCAGGTGGGTCGGCTGGATCTTGGCGACGCTCTCACCGAAGATCTTGCCGGTCGGCGCGTTGCTGAAGTACTCGTTGGTGTAGCTGAGGAACGCCTCGTTCTTCAGCGCCTCCAGGTTGGTCGGCAGCGGGCCCTTGAGCTTGAAGGCCTCCACCTGGCTCTTGGCGTTGGTGAGGTACTCGGCGAGCTTCGCCGCCTCCTTCGGGTACTTGCTCTGCTCCGGAACCGCGAGCCAGGAGCCGCCCCAGTTACCGCCGCCACCCGGCACGGACGCGACGTCCCACTTGCCCTTGTTCGCCGGGCCGGAGTTGTCCGAGACGATGCCGAGCATCCAGGACGGGCAGAAGGTGACCGCGAAGGTGCCCTGCTTGAAGCCACCCGACCACTCCGGCGACCAGGTCTGCGCCTTGGCGGAGATGTCCGCCATCGAGGTGGCGGTGTCCCAGGCGTTCTTCACCGCGGGGCTGGTGTCCGCGATGATGTTGTTCTCCTTGTCGTAGAACAGATCACCGTTGCCCTGGAACATCACACCGTTGGAGACGGCGGTGATCGAGTCGACGAACGCCTTGCCGGTGGCCTGCTTGTACTTCAGACCGGCTTCGTGGAAGCCCTTCCAGTCCGACCAGAGCGCCGACACCTGGTCGCGCTCGGTGGGCAGGCCGGCCGCCTGGAACAGGTCCTTGCGGTAGCAGACGCCGAGGCTGCCGACGTCCGTCGGCAGACCGATCAGCCGGCCGTCGGGCGCCTTGCCCAGCTCCCACTTCCAGGGCAGGTATTCCTTCGAGTGGTCGGCGATCAGCGGGTTGAGGTCGGCCCAGTTGCGCGGGTTGGCCTTGAACTCGTTGAGGATGCCCTCTTCCAGGGCGGTGACGTCCGCCGCGCCCTTGCCGGTGGCCAGGTAGCGGACCAGCTTCGGCCGGTACTCGCTGAGCTGGGCGGTCTTGCGCAGCTCGACCTTGATGCCGGTGTCCTTCTCGTACTGCTTGACGAGCTCGTCGTAGCCGAACTCGCTGAAGGTGTCGACGACCAATTTGGTCGGCTTCTCGCCGGCAGCCGGCTTGTCGTCGTCCTTGCCGCAGGCCGCGAGACCGCCGATTGCGGTGATCGCGGCCAGGGCAGCGGCCGCCAGGCGGGTACGCCGCGTGGTGACACTCATTCGCTGACCCCTCTTTCCGGTGGTGAGGCTGATGGGTGTGGTGGGGGTGTGCTCATCGCGCCAGGCCGGGGAGCGTGAGTGACCCATGCCACCTCCGGGAGCGCTCCCATGAGATTGCCGTCGGGTAACGGGAGTGTCAATAGGACGTTGGGAGCGTTCCCAGATCGTTACCGCGCGCCCCGGCAGCCCCTTCCGCCCCAGGCCACACCCACTCTGACCACCCCATAACCCAAAGTGATCAACAGATTTCGGTCGGAAATCGCCGTCTCGCTGACGCAAATCTCTTGATCGACAGGGCAGACGACGCCAGACGGTGCCCGGGGGTCGGCTCAGCAGAAGCGGCGCAGGAGCGTGGTCGCCCGGTCGGCGTCGAAGCGGGACGGGTCGAAGGTGGCACCGGCCCAGTCACGCAGCAACGCCAGGCGCGGGTCGGCGAGATCGGCCGGTGCCGCCTGGTCGTCCATGGCCACCAGGAGCGCGCGGTAACCCAGCGGCCCGCCGATGCCCTCCGGCGGGCAGGCCCGCTCCCCGGCCAGACAGACCGGGTACCGCTCGTCGGGGTCGACGGTCAGCGCGTCCTCCACGACCAGGTCGTGCTCCCACCAGTCGCCGAAGTCGTAGGTGTAGGAGAACCTGCTGCCCTTGCCGAGCACCGCGTCCAACCGCGCGTCCAACTCGTCGTGCAGCCCCAACTCGCCGTCCGGGTCGGGCTCGCCGTACTGCACGGCGTCGATCTCGAACGAGTGCAGGTGGCAGTCCCGCCACCCCATCGCGTGCTGCACCACCCGGTGCAGCCGGTCCAGCGTGTAGCCGGCCGGCACGAGGACCCGCCGCCACACCGGTGGGCGGACGCTGGCCAGGGACATCTTCAGCTGGAAGATCTGACGCGGCATGCTGTCCTGTCCTCCCGCGGCTTAGGCTGCGAGCATGATCTGCGGAGCGTGCCGGGCCCGGCGACACGACGACTGCCCGGGCCGGAACTGGTGCGACTGTCAGCACCGTACCGCCGAACCGACCCCTCCGGTCACTGGTCCGGCCGGCGAATGACCGTCGGAATTCCGATCCGACGGCTCTGGCCCGAGCCGTCGGCGCAGCCGCTCGACGATGCCGCGTTGACCGCCCTCTACGGCCGCTCCGACCAGCCCCGACTGCGGGTCAACTTCGTCTCCAGCCTGGACGGCGCGGTCACCGTGGACGGCTACTCCGCCGGGCTCTCCGGGGAGCCGGACAAACGAGTGTTCGGCCTGCTGCGGATGGTCTGCGACGCGCTGGTGGTGGCCGCCGGGACGCTTCGCCACGAGGCGTACCGGGCGGTCCGCCTGAACGAGACCCGCCGCGCCTGGCGTCGGGCCAACGGGCTCGCGGAGTATCCGACACTCGTGGTCGTCTCCGGCTCCCTCGACCTGGACCCGGGGCAGGCCGCCTTCGCCGACGCGCCGACCCGCCCGATCGTCCTCACCCACGCCGACGCCGACCCGCCGCCCGGCCTCACCGACGTCGCCGACCTGCTGCGCTGCGGCACCGACCGGGTCGACCTGGCCGCCGGCCTGGCCGCGCTGCACGGGCGCGGGCTCACCCAACTGCTCTGCGAGGGCGGCCCGCACCTGTTCGGCGCGCTCACCGCCGCCGACCTGGTGGACGAGTTGTGCCTGACCGTCTCGCCCCTGCTCGCCGGCCCCGGACCGGGCCGGATCACCGCCGGCGACACCGCCCCGCCCCGGCGCCTGCCGCTGCGCCACGTGCTCGCCGCCGACGACGGCGTCCTCATGCTCCGCCACGCCCGGCGGTAGGACCCGCTCGTCGAAGGGCGACCGACATCGACACCACCCGCCCAGCATGCCCGCACAGGCTGCGGCGCTCGGGTCGGCGAGGGCTGCGGCAGGCGTCCCGGTGTGCCGGGGCTCAGTCGTTCAGGACCGCGCCGGGAGCCCACGGGATCCGGTAGCGCTGGCCGTCCGCGGTGCTCGCCCAGACCTGCACCTCGTCGTACGGCTCGATGGCGACCACCTCCGTCACCGCGCCGCGCGGGGCCGGGCCGAGCGAGTGCGGCACGCCGTCGGCCACGACCTCGACGGTACGCCCCTGCGGGGCCTGGACCAGCACGTAGAGCCGGCCACCTGAGCGCCGGGCCACGGCCACGCCCAGCCCGCTGCCCGTGGACCGGACGGCTGCACAAACCGCGTCACCGTCGACGCACGCGAGATCGTACGAGAGGTAGTCGTGCAACCGTCGCGCACCGCCCCCGTACGGGGCGACCCACACCTCGGCCGCTTTCCCCCCGACGGACCGCTCCTCGGCACGTGGCTCCCGGTTGACCAGTACAAGCGTCTCCGACCCGGCCCGACCGACGGCGACAATCTGGGCCTCTGTCACCGCTCGACCGTCGGCACCGAGGATCCCGGTCGGGACGTCGGCAGGCGCGCCGGGCTCGGCGCCCCCGACGTCGCTGCCGCCATCGCGGCCGAGCGGGTCCACCTGCGGAAGCAGCAGTGCCCCCGCAGCGGCCATAACCGCCACCGCACCGACCGCCAGCAGGCGCCGGCGCCGACGCGCCCGGCTTCCGGCAACGACCCGTCCGGCGAGACCGGACGGCAGTTCGACAGACGCGACAGCGCTGTCGAGCAGGTCAGCCACCTCGTGTTCACGCATGGTTGTCCTCCGCAAGGTCGAGGTCGAGTGGGGTCACACCGGCAGCTTCCAGCCGAGCTCGCAAGCGGTGCAGCCCACGGGAAGCCTGGCTCTTCACCGAGCCCGTGGAACAGTCCAGTTCGGCGGCTACCTCCGCCTCGGAGAGACCCAGCCAGTACCGCAACACCACAACGGCCCGCATCCGCGGCGGAAGTTCCCGCATCGCCGCCAGAAGCACCTCCCGGTCATCGACCCGAGCCATCTCGTCCGGCTGCGCCGCCGCATCCGGCAGGTGCGCCACCCGACGTCGGTTCCACGGTGAGCGCCATCGGCTGGCCAGCCGGTTGGTCATGGCACGGCGCAGATAGGCTTCCGGCTGCCGCTGCCGGACCGCCCGCCAGCGGGGGTATGCCTGCTCCAACACCTCCTGCAGCAGATCCTCGGCATCGGCCCGCTGCCCGGTGATCAGAACGGCGAAGCGGAGCAGTCGAGGGCCGCTCGTCGCGACGAAAGTGCCGAAGTCGTCATTCATGGGTGCTCCATACCTAAGTAACGCGACCGCCGCCCGGGAAGTTGAGTCCCGGCGGTCAGCGATTGCCCTCGAACTCTCGGGCCGTGGGCCAGTTGCTCGGAGCGGCAACTGGCCCACGACGGCGGCTACCGGAACGGCAGCGAAGCGACGAGCGTCGAATCGGGGAGCACGGCGACGATGACGGTCAGAGCCCCCAGAGCAGCGATCCAACACAGCGCGACGATCGTCCTGCGATGGCTGGCGAATCGGGCATCCCACTGCGAGGCATCACCCGAACTGACGGCCGATCGGACCATGAGGGTCCGGCCGAATCCGAAGCAGGTACCCATCATCGGCGCCGCCCACCACGGCGCTATCAGGAGGGACAGAGCGACCAGCAGGTACGGCAACTGGGTCGGGACGAACGTACGGAGTCCAGTACCCATCTCGAAGCCGAACTGCAGGGCACCGCTGCCGTCCGCCCGCACCATGATCGAGCTCGGCACCTGGCGTGCATTCTGCGGAAGCCGGAAGGGCACGATCCGAACCTCACAAAGAACCGCCAGCACGACCACGATCACCAGGGAGACCTCCCGGACGACCAGCGGAAGCAGCTGCACAGCCGCGGCTGGCAGCAGCAACAACAGGCCGGACGCGGTGCCTCCCAGAAGGAGACCGTGGTTGAAGTAGTTCACATTCTTCGTTCCCCGCCAGACCGACGAGGTCAGCAACGCGGCTGAGTTGTGGCTTCAAACAGATCCGGACGTCGAGTATCCGGCCGCCACCCCAACCGCGCAGGCAGATATCAGAACAGTTCCGACGGCGAACGGCGACAGCAGCGAGGCGACCGCCAGCGCGATCGTTCCTGCCACGACGACGTACGCCATCTGCAGAGGTGATGCCAACTTGCCGAGTCCACCGAGTACCGGGGCGGTCATCGTCGCTTACACCGTCTTCTTGCAGCAGGTGGTGTAGGGGCCGCTCTTGAGGCCGGTCGCATGCACGATGGTGTAGTAGCGCCCGTCCCAACAGCGAGTCTGGACGTCGCGGTCATTGACCCAGTACCAGCCCGCATAGCCGCCGCAGGCGGCCTCCCAACTGTAGAGCCGGTCATAGGTGCCCATGTTGACGGTGTCGGTGCGGTGCCGGCCGTCCGAGCCGCAGTAGGTCCCACCAATGTACTGCCGCCCCCAACAGGGCACATCGCCACTGGTATTCGTGCCCATGCAGTGGGTCGGATGCAGCGTGACCCGGTCACCTTTCGCTGCGAAGGCGGGGATGCGCTCGCCAACCCAACCGAACATCGTCACAGCCAGCGCACCTCCCCCGACCACCACCGCGCGAAGAAAAGAGCGTCGTTCGATCGTCGAGCGGGCCGGGACGGGCTGCGACGGTGTAGCCGGTGGGCGACTGGACATCGGCGTGGCACCCGAACCCACGCCTCCTGCTTCGGCCTGAAATTCGATTGTCGGGATCCGGTCCAACAAAGAGGACATGTCGAGAGCCTTTCTTCAGGACAGCCGCGGTCAGGAGGAGACGAGCCCGAGTAGCGGTGCGCAATACTCTTGCAGCCCGAGTGCGGAACCGACGGGTTCGGCAGACACAATCGCTCCGGACTCGTCAAACAGCAGGAGAGCTGGCTGATACGCCAGCAGTAATGGCGCGGACAACTCCGAGCCCAGCATGAAGGTTTCAGCGCCGTGCTCGGCCCAACCCGTGGAGTTGTCGATGCTCAGCAGTACCGGCCGATGACCGGCGTCGGCGAGCTGGGGCACCAGCGTCAGCCATGCCGGCAACACCTCTGCACACGTTGCGCATCCAGAACCGACGACCAAGGCGACTGTCCGGCCGACGGCCGACGGCGCCGCGAGCTCCGGGTGCGAGACGCCGCCTCCGGTTGGCTGCCCGCTCTTGAGTTCCCTGATTTGCCCCAGTAGGGCGCTGTATCCGAGGAACAGCAACACAATCGCCGCCCACGCGGCCACGAGAGCCGCCGCCAGGATCGAGGTCACGACCTACGACCACTTCACGGAGAGGGAGGAGAGCAGGGCTTCCTGAGCAGCCTGCGTGATGGTCGCGGCACGACCGAAGTCGTCGTCGAGCACCGCCACGGAGCTATCGTTCGCGAGGATGTACTTGCTCTGACCCGCACTGCCGTCAGGGGAGCCCATCGTCTTACGCCAGAGGTCGCCGGCCGGCACGGAGAGCCCCGGTTGATCCGGCACCAGTCCCGTCGCTTCCTGCCGCGGATAGAAGGAAACCATCCCAGCATCGGTGAACTTAACGCCGAAAAGACCCCACATGACGGTCTCGCTCCCCGGCGCTGGGCGAAGCCGCAGGCCATCGACGCCGTCCTGCGGCCTGAGCTCGTCGAGAAGGGTGATGATGTCCTGCAGCCGGGGAGCCTGACCCGGCCCTCCGAACACCAGGCTGTGATGAGTCGACTCCCAGGTGACCAGATACCCCTCACCCTCGGGAGAGACGGAAACCGTAAGCGGATGGGCCCCGTAGCTCACCCTCTCCCTGAGCTGATAGCCACCGGCAGCGACGCTGTCAGCCGCGTACTGCGGCCGTCCGACTGCCACCGAAATCGCAAAGGTCTTACTTGTCAACCGCGCATGCCAGAACCACTCTTCCTGAAGGCGCTCTGCGCGGCAGGAGACAGTGACTCTCCGACCATCAGGTGCCACAGCGATCTGCGTTTTTACCGAAGGAGCCATCGGCCCACCCTTCGCCAGGACGAGTTATCGGAATACCGGATCGACAAGACCCCCAGCCCAAAACACTGTGATCACGGCGACCCGAGAATACGGGAGACAGACGGCCCGCCATGCCCCCAATCCCATGTCGCACTTGCCTATACGAATGCCCCGAAACGGGCTAAGATCTCGGCAGGGCGGCGCAATTGGCGACATCCGCAACGACGTGAACGAATGCAATGGATTCGCGAAGGGCGGCGGCTTCAGCCCGCGATACCCTCCGCGCGCCGATCCGATCCAACACGAGCCCACCGCCCGGATCGATTCACCGTCCGGGCATCTGCTCTCGATCGGACAAGACGCGCCGACTCAACCGGTGTGCAGCCCGGGCGTCCGGGCGCTGCTCGCCGCGCGTGGCTCGCCGACCTGACTCCCTCCACCACGCGCGTCCGATCGAACACCCAGCGTCATGAGTGTGACGGCGCATGGTGTCGTCCGCCGCGTCGCGTGGCGACCTGTCGTACTCCTCGGGCAGGATGCACAGCATGCTTCCCGACCGAGCGACCCGAGTCGCCCGATGACCGACGCCGACCTCGACAGCCCCGGCGAGGCGGTCGGGCGCGTGCTGGGCACCGCCGACGCCACCCCGCTGCAGTTCTGGACGGCCGTGGCGCCCGGCAGCTACCTCCAACTCGACGACGTGGTGGTGACCCGCCGGGAGCTACCGGACCGGGAGCCCGTCACCATCGCCGGGGTGGTCACCCAGGTCCGCGCCCGGCACGAGGGCGCCCAGTTCGACTCGGACGTCTTCGCCATCGCCGACGGCACGCTGCCCGCGCAGGTGCAGGAGGCGGCCGAGATCACCACCACGCGCGTCGACCCGGAGCTGTACGTTCCGCCGACGCCGGGCATGGTGGTGCACCGGGCCGAGGGTGACGCCCGGGCGCGCGCGTTGCACTTCGACCGGATGGAGCGGCGCATCCCGATGGGAATGGGCCGCGATGGCGTCCCGGTCTACCTCAACGCCGACTTCCTCGACGGCAGCCGCGGCGCGCACGTCTCCATCTCCGGCATCTCCGGTGTGGCGACCAAGACCAGCTTCGCCACCTTCCTGCTCTACTCGGTGTTCCGCTCCGGGGTGCTGGGGGGCGACGCGGTCAACGCCAAGGCGCTGATCTTCAACGTCAAGGGCGAGGACCTGCTCTTCCTCGACCACCCCAACACCCGCCTGGACGAGCCCACCCGCGCCGCGTACGCCAAGCTGGGGCTGAGCGCCGGCGCGTTCCCCGACGTGCGGGTGTACGCCCCGCCGCGGCCCGGCGACTCGTCGGGCACTCCCGACGTGAGCAGCCGGCTCACCGGGGTGGACAGCTTCTACTGGACGCTCGCCGAGTTCTGCACCGACCGTCTGCTGCCGTACGTCTTCGCCGACGCCGACGACGAACGCCAGCAGTACACGATGGTGGTGCACTCGGTGGCGGCGCACCTGGCCCGTTACGCCCAGCCGGCCGACGGCGGGGTGAGCATCGACGGGGTCCGACTCGGCTCCTACGGCGATCTGGTGGACCACATCGTCGACCAGCTCAACGATGACGAGACCCGCTCCGACTGGGCGGGCAGCGCGGTCGGCCTGGGCACCGTCAACGCGTTCGCCCGGCGGCTGATCGGCAGCAAGAAGGACCTCGCCCGGCTGATCCGTGGCGACCTGGCGACCCGCCGCCCGCACTCGATCAACACCAGTGAGTCCGCGCAGGTCACAGTGGTCGACCTGCACAACCTTCCGGACCGGGCGCAGCGGTTCGTGGTCGGTGTGACGTTGAAGAGCGAGTTCGAACGCAAGGAGAAGGCCGGCACCGCGAAGCCGCTGCTCTTCGTCGTCCTGGACGAGCTCAACAAGTACGCCCCCCGGGAGGGCTCCTCCCCCATCAAGGAGGTGCTGCTCGACATCGCCGAGCGGGGCCGCTCGCTCGGCGTGATCCTGATCGGCGCGCAGCAGACGGCGAGCGAGGTGGAACGGCGGATCGTCACGAACTCGGCGATCCGGGTGGTCGGCCGGCTCGACCCGGCCGAGGCGTCCCGCCCGGAGTACGGCTTCCTCCCGCCCGCCCAGCGCCAGCGGGCGCTGCTGGCCAAGCCGGGCACCATGTTCGTCAACCAGCCGGACATCCCGGTGCCGCTGTGCCTGGAGTTTCCGTTCCCGGCCTGGGCCACCCGGGTCTCCGAGGCCGGTCGGGCGCCGTCGGAGACGCTGCGCTCGATCACCCAGTCCGCCGACCCGTTCGCCGTGGTGGGCTCCGGCGGCGGCAGCTCCGACGACGACATCCCGTTCTAGCTGAGGGCCGGCACACCCATGAAGATCCTGCACACCTCCGACTGGCACGTGGGAAAGGTGCTCAAGGGGCAGTCCCGGGCCGAGGAGCACAAGGCCGTGCTGGCCGGGGTGATCGACATCGCCCGTGCCGAGCAGCCGGATCTGGTGATCGTCGCCGGTGACCTCTACGACACCGCCGCGCCCACCTCGGAGGCGACCCGGCTGGTCACCCGGGCGTTGACGGCGCTACGCCGCACCGGCGCGGACGTGGTGGCGATCGGTGGCAACCACGACAACGGGCCCGCGTTGGACGCACTGCGCCCGTGGGCCGAGGCCGCCGGCATCACGCTGCGCGGCGGGGTGCGGGAAAACCCGGACGAGCACGTCATCGACGGCACCACCGCCGGCGGCGAGCGGTGGCGGCTGGCCGCGCTGCCGTTCCTGTCCCAGCGGTACGCGGTGCGCGCGCTGGAGATGTACGAGCTGACCGCTGCGGAGACCAACCAGACGTACGCCGACCACCTGGGCCGGGTGCTGGGGCGACTGACCGAGGGTTTCACCGAACCGGACCGGGTGCACCTGGTCACCGCGCACCTGACGGTGACGGGCGCGTCCACCGGTGGCGGCGAACGCGACGCGCACACGGTGCTGGGCTACGCCGTGCCGGCCACCGTCTTCCCGGCGACCGCGCACTACGTGGCATTGGGCCACCTGCACCGGGCGCAGCGGGTGATCGGCCCCTGCCCGGTGCGCTACAGCGGCAGCCCGCTCGCTGTCGACTTCGGCGAGCAGGAGAACGTCCCGTCGGTGACGATCGTCGAGGTGACGGCCAGCACCGCCGCCCGGGTGCGGGAGGTGCCGGTGACCGCGGCGAGCGCGCTGCGGACGGTGCGGGGCACCCTGGCCCAACTCGCCGAGATCGAGGCGCCGGACGCCTGGCTGCGGGTGTACGTGCGGGAGCAACCCCGCGCCGGCCTGCGCGAGGAGGTGCAGGAGTTGCTGCCCCGGGCGCTGGAGATCCGGATCGACCCGGAGCTGTTGGCCGCGCCGGGCAGCGGCGCCCGCATCGCCCAGCGGTCGGGGCGTTCGCCCCGGGAGTTGTTCGCCGACTATCTGGACAGCCGTGGTCACGCCGACGAGGGCGTCCAGGAACTCTTCGACGAACTCTTCGAGGAGGTCGAGCACTGATGCGTCCGATGCGCTTGGACATGGCCGGCTTCACGGTCTTCCGGGACGAGACGACAGTCGACTTCACGGACGCCGACTTCTTCGCCCTGATCGGCCCGACCGGTTCGGGCAAGTCCACGGTGCTGGACGCGATCTGCTTCGCGCTCTACGGCATGGTGCCCCGCTGGGGTGGCGCACGGGGGTTGGCCAACGCCCTCGCGCCGTCGGCGACCGAGGCGCGGGTGCGGTTGGTCTTCGAGTCCGGTGGGGCCCGTTACGTCGCGACCCGGGTGGTCCGCCGGGACGGCAGGGGCAACGTCAAGACCGCGAACGCCGGGTTGCAGTTGATGCCGGCCGGCTTCGACGTCACCAAACTGGACACCGGTCTGAGCCCGGACGACCTCGGTGAGGTGGTGGCGGGCACCCCCGCCGAGATGGAGCAGGCGGTACTGGACGCGGTGGGGCTGCCGTACGAGCAGTTCACCAGCTGCGTGGTGCTGCCGCAGGGGCAGTTCGCCGATTTCCTGCACGCGAAGCCGGCGACGCGGCAGCAGATCCTGGTCAACCTGCTGGGCCTGGGCGTCTACGAGGACGTGCAGAAGCGGGCCACGGCGCGGGCCACGCAGGCGGACGCCAAACTCGACGCGGTCGACCAGGTGCTCGCCGGGCTCACCGGCGTGGACGACGAGGCGTTGGCCGCGGCCGAGGCCCGGGTCGAGCGGATGGCGGAGCTGGCGGCGGCGGTGACGGCGGCGGTGCCGGAGCTGACGGCCGCTCGGGCCGCGGCGCGGGAGGCGGCGGCGGCGCTGACCGCCCTCGACGACGAGCTGCGGGTGCTGACCGGGGTACGCGCGCCGGGCGGGGTGGCCGAGGTGGCGCGCGCGGTCACCGCGGCGCGGGCGGAGGCCGAGGCGGCGGCGACCGCCGTGTCGTTGGCGGAGGAGCGGGAGGAGAAGCTGCGAGGGGAGCTGGCCGGCGTCGGCGACGAGAGCGCGGCGCGGCTGCTCCTGCGGGCGTACGACGATCGGGACCGGTTGTCCGGCGAGGCGGACACGGTCCGCGCGGCGGTGGGCGCGGCGAACGACGAGCACGTTGCGGCGGTGGCCGCGCTGGCCGAGGCCCGGGTGGCGGCCGAGCGGGCGGACGCCGAGTTGGAGGCGGCGTTCCGGGCGCACGAGGAGGCCAAGGCCACCGATCTGGCGGTCAGCTTGCGGGTGCACCTGCACGCCGACGCGCCCTGCCCGGTCTGCGAGCAGCCGGTGACGCGGGTGCCGGACGTGCCGGCCGATTCGGCGGTGGCGGCCGCGACGGCGGCGGGCAAGGCGGCGCGGGCCGCGACCAAGGCGGCGCAGGCGACGGTGCAGCAGCGCGACGCGGCAGCGCGTGACCTGGAGCGGCTGCTGGTGCAGGCGCGGGCCCGGCAGGAGCAGGTGGATGCCCGGTTGGCCGAGTTGGACGGTCAGCTCGACGGCGCGGCGGAGCCGGCCGTGTTGCGCCGGGAGTTGGCCGAGCACGCCCGGTTGCGGGGAGCGTTGGAGGAGGCGGCGACGGCGGTTCGGGCCGGCCGTGAGGCCGCGCGCCAGGCGCGGGCGGGGGTGGACACCGCCGAGGAGCGGTTGCGGGCGGCGTGGCGGGCCTTCGACACCTCCCGCGACGGGTTGGCCCGGTTCGGCCCGCCGGCAACCGATCGGGAGGACGTTGCCGCCGCGTGGGCCGCGTTGACGGGATGGGCGACCTCGGAGGCGGACCGCCGCCGTGCCGACCGGGCCGGTCGGGCGTCGGCGGTGACGGAGGCCGAGGCGGTGGCCGGCGCCGTGCAGCGCGACATCGCCGACCGGTTCGCGGCCGTCGACGTGCCGGTCGGTGACGATCCGGTGCACGCCGCGACGGTCGCCGTGGAGCGGGCCGACGCCGACCTGCGACGGCTGCGCGAGCGGCGGGAGCAGGCCGGGGCGCTGCGCGAGCAGCGGTCCGTGCACGAGCGCGAGGCGCAGGTGGCCCGTGCGCTGGCCGGGCACCTGCGGGCCAACAACTTCGAGCGCTGGTTGCTGGCGGAGGCGTTGGACCTGCTCGTCGACGGCGCGTCGGGGATCCTGCGGGAGCTGTCGTCCGGCCAGTACGAGCTGGTGCACGACAAGGGCGAGTTCCTCGTGGTCGACCACCACGACGCGGGGTTGCGCCGGGGCGTCCGCACCCTGTCCGGCGGTGAGACGTTCCAGGCGTCGTTGGCGTTGGCGTTGGCGCTCTCCGAGCAGCTCGCCGGGATGTCGACGACGGCGGCGAGTCTGGAGTCGATCGTCCTGGACGAGGGCTTCGGCACGCTCGACGCGGCCACCCTGGACACGGTGGCCGCCACCCTGGAGAACCTGGCCGCGCGGGGCGACCGGATGGTCGGTGTGGTCACCCACGTGCCGGCGCTGGCCGAGCGGATTCCGGTCCGCTTCGAGGTGCGTAAGGATGCGCGCTCGTCGCGAATAGAGCGGACGGGCCGGTGAACGTGCGGGGCGACGCCGCGTTCTTCGTCGACTCGTGGGATCCGGCGTACGGGGCGTCGTTCGAGGCGTCCGCCGCCGGGCCTGCCGCGCCGAGCAGCGCGCAGGTCGACGCGGACGTGGAGCTGCCCGCAGTGGACTGGCGGGCGATCGGGGTCCGCCAGGGGGTCCGCGCGCCCGACGTGGTGCTGCTGGTCGACGGGGTTCGCCGGATCGACGCGAGCATCTGGACGGCGGAGGAGGACGGCGGGTCGTTTCCCGGGCTGGCCGCCTCTTACGCGGCCGGGGTGGTGCGGTGCGACCTGGGTCGGGGGGCGGCGCAGTTGGCCGGTACCCGGGTCGGCCGGGGTCTGTTCACCGCGAGCCCGTCGGCGCAGGACGTGGTGGCGGGTGCGATCCGCTATCCGGTGCACCGGGTGGGGGGCACCGGTGAGCTGGGCAAGTTACCGGCGGCGGTGCAGGGTCCGCTGACGGCGTTGGAGGTGGCGGTGTCCGACGCCGCACGGGTCGACGGTGACCTGCTGGTGGTGGACGGCCCGTTGCGGAGTCGTCGGCAGTTGCCGCGCACGTTGGGTTACATCAAGACCCAGCACAGCCAGTACCTCGACGCTCGGCTGACGGCGGTGGTGGTCGGGCTGGCGTCGGGTGAGCGTTCGCCGGTGTTCCGGCTCGGCACCGCCTGGGGTGGCTGGTCGTGGTATTTGCGGCTGCCGGTGGCGATCGGCGCGCCGTGGGCGGGCATCGTGCGGGTGGAGTGTTCGGCCGACCTGCCGGTCGAGGCGGCTATCGAGTTGGCCGACCTGTCGCTGGTCACCCTGCCGCGTTTCGCCTCCACGCCGTACAAGGATCCGCGGGCTCCGCAGAACCTGATCCCGATCGCCGGTCTGGAACGGCGGTTGCGCGCCCTGCTCGGTGACTCCCGGCTGTTGCAGCGCGCGTTGACCGCCGCGGCCCGCGCGGCGCGGTAGACGGGCACCTGTCGCGATGGGACGTAAACGGGCCGCTGACCGCGTGGTCGAGCAGGTGGACACCGGGCAGGCGGAACTCGTTCCGGACCCGGACCGGGCGGGTTCGTGGACGCTGTTACTGGACGGCGCACCGCAGTCGCATGTGGACCTGACCGATCCCACCCATCTGGAGTTCGAGTACGTCCGGCGGCTCGCCGCCGCGGTGGATCTGATCGCGCCGGCCGGTGAGCCGTTGCGGGTGCTGCACCTGGGTGGCGGGGCCCTGACCCTGCCCCGGTACGTGTCCGCCACCCGGCCGGGGTCGACCCAACGGGTGTCCGAGGTGGACGGTGCGCTGGTGGAGTTGGTGCGCCGGGCGTTGCCGTGGCCGTCCGACGGGCGGCTGCGGGTCCGGGTGCAGGACGCCCGGGACGTGCTGGCCTCCACCCGGGATGCCAGCTTCGACGTAGTGGTCGCCGACGTGTTCGCCGGTGCGCGTACCCCTGCTCATCTCACGTCGGTGGAGTACGCGGCGGAGGTGGCCCGGGTGCTCCGCCCCACGGGTTGGTATCTGGCGAACCTTGCCGACGGTCCTCCGCTGCGGCACGCGCGGGGGCAGGTCGCCACGGTCCGTTCGGTGCTGCCGCAGGCCTGTCTGGTGGGGGACGCGGCGGTGCTGCGTGGCCGGCGGTACGGCAATCTGGTGCTGGTCGCCGGGCGGACCACACCGCCGGTGCCGGAGCTGACCCGGCGCGCTGCAGGAGACTGGTTCCCGGGTCGGGTGGTGGCCGGCGACGAGTTGGACCGCTTCGCCGGCGGCGCTCAGGTTGTCCGGGACGCCGACGCGACAGGTTCCGATCCACCTCCGCCGGGGCTGTTCTCGGTACGCCGCTGACCGCCTGCCGCGCGCTGACCGCGCGCTCCGACAGCGGCGCAGAATTTTTTCCGCGGTTCGTTGATCCGTTCGGGGCGGCGGTGCGTACCACCGGGCGGCCCGCCTCGTGGGCCGACGTTGGTGACGGAAACCCCCGGAGGTCTGCATGCATGCGGTGGCGGCCGGCTGGCATGGCGACGCGGTACGCGCTGACTGGTTGTCGGCGCGGTCCTCGTCGCGGCCGACCTCGTCTGCCCGGGGGGTCGACGCGCGCGCGACGTCTCGCCAGAATGGTCCGGTGACGCCGCGACCGGCGCCCGGACGCCATCAGGCGACGACAACCGAGGCCAGCCATTCCGACCAACTGATCAAGCTGCTCTACGCGGAGCATGCTGGTCCACTACTGATGTTCGTCATGCGTCTCACCGGGGGGGACCGGCAGCGCGCGGAGGACATCGTCCAGGAGACGCTGCTGCGGGCGTGGCGCAACGCGCACCGCCTGGGCACCCAGGGGCAGGGCTCGTTGCGACCGTGGCTCGTCACGGTGGCCCGACGGATCGCCATCGACGAGCACCGCAGCCAGGAGGCCCGGCCGCCGGAGACGTACGACCGGGACCTCACCGCGTTCGCCGAGGCGGACAGCACCGACCGGGTACTACGCACCATGACGGTGGCGGACGCCCTGCGTACGCTCAGTCAGTCGCACCGGGAGATCCTGATCTCGACGTACTTCCGGGGGCGGACGGTGCCGGAGGCCGCCGAGGAGTTGGGGCTGCCGCTCGGCACGGCCAAGTCGAGGGTCTACTACGCGCTGCGCGCGCTGCGTACGGCTCTGCAGGAGCGGGGGGTGACAGAATGAGCCGGCCGGACCACATGGACGTCGCGGCGTACGCGCTCGGTGTGCTCGACGAGCAGGATACCGAGCGGTTCGAGGAGCATCTCGCTACCTGCTGGGCGTGCGCGGCGGAGTTGGAGACGATGGTTCCGGTGGTGGGGCTGCTCTCCGACATCGACGGCGAGACGATGATGGCGATGGAGCAGACCGCCACCGACCCGGCGCTGTTGAACCGTACGTTGGGCGCGGTGCGGGCCGACCGTCGGCGTACCCGGTTCCGTCAGATGTTGGCGACCGCCGCGGCGGTGGTGGTCTTCGGCGGTCTGACCGGGTACGGGTTCGTCAGCGTGACGGACAACGATCCGGCGCCGGGGGTGCTCGCCGATTCGACGCCGAGTGCGCCGAGCGACCCGCAGACGGGTGGGCCGACGGCTCCGCCGAGTGGGCCGGGTGTGGGTGGCACCGAGGAGGAGGGTGACCAGGTCGACGCGACCGACCCGACGACGGGTGTCCAGACGACCGTGTTCCTGGTGAAGCGGGAGTACGGCACCCGCATCAATTTCAGCCTGCGGAAGTTGCCCGGCCCGCGTGTCTGCCGGCTGGTGGTGGTGCGCAAGAACGCCGACCCCGAGGTGGTTTCGACCTGGTCGGTTCCGGAGGGTGGCTACGGCACCAACGCGCGCCCGCAGGGTCTTGAGTTGAGCGCCTCGACGTCTGCTGTGGTGGCTGACATCAAGCAGCTCCAGGTGCAGTCGGTCGACGCCAACGGTGTGGCGAGTCCGCTGGTCACCGTGCCCATGTAGTTTCGCGTACCGTATCGGCACCGGTCATTTCCACAATGACCGGTGCCGATCTGTCGTTGTGGGACCACCTGCGTGCAGGTGCGTACGGATTTCCCTCCGATCCGGTTCAATCAAAGAACGTGAAATTGACCACTGTTACTTCTTCAACCTTGACAGCCCAGATCCCGTACCTATGGGTGAACTGCCAAGAATGAGGAGGGCACGTGGCACAGATGAAGCGGTCCGTCATCGTCGCGAGCGCGATGGTCGCACTTACGGCCTGCGCTCCCGCAGGTTACGACCCCGCGAACTCGAGCGCGGTCGAGCCGGTCGCCGTCGCCGCGGCCGAGCCCACCGCGTCGGTCGTACCGGAGGCCTCGGCGTCCGTGGAGGCGCCGGCCGCCGACGCGCCGCCCGCGAACGTCGAACTGACCGAGAAGTTGACCGGCAAGAGCGTCGCCCGGATGGGCAAGGTGGTCACCGACGAGGACGGCTGGATCCTCTACCGCTTCGACAAGGACACCGCCGACCCGCCGTCGTCGAACTGCGTCGACAAGTGCGCCGAGGTGTGGCCCCCGGCGCTGACCGACGGCAACCCGCAGCTCACCGGCGTCTCCGACGACAAGGTCAGCAGCGTGACCCGCCAGGACGGCACCCGGCAGCTGACCATCGGCGGCTGGCCCGTCTACCGCTACATCGGCGACAAGAAGCCCGGCCAGTGGAAGGGCCAGGCCGTCGGTGGCACCTGGTTCGTGGTCCAGCCGGACGGCAAGAAGAACCTGAGCTGCCTGCCCACCTCCACGCCGAAGCCGGTCGCCCCGCCGTCGGACAGCGGTGCGAGCGACTCCGGGGGTTCGGGCTACTCGTACTAGAACCCACACCACGAGTCACGGTGGTCGGTCGTCGCCGGGGAGGGCGCGGCCGGCCACCGGTCGTACGCGGGACGTCGGCATACCGGTGGTGCCGACGTCCCGTCCGGCACATGGCAGAGTGGGCGGGTGACCGCTACCGAACCCGCCGCGACCAGGGTGTTTCACCCCCCGGTCGGATACCGGCTGGCAGCCTCGGTCCGTGCGCTCACGTTCAGCCCGTACGACCCGTGCGCCCGGGTCGCCGCCGGCACCTTCTGGTGGGCCACCCGCACTCCCGACGGCCCGGCGACCCTCGCCCTGCGGTCCGCCGGTGGCGAGTTGCTGGCGGAGGCCTACGGGCCGGGCGCCGAGCACGTGCTGGACCGCGCCGACGCGATCGCCGGGCTTCGTGACGACCTGACCGGCTTCGCCGAACTGGCCGCAGCGCATCCCCTGGTCGCCCGTCTGGCCCGCGAGCACCGGGGGCTACGGATGCCGACGACCGGGCAGGTCTTTCCCCGGCTGCTGCGCGCGATCTTCGAGCAGAAGGTCACCGGCAAGGAGGCGTACCGGGCGTACTCGGCGACCGTGCGGCACTTCCGGGAACCGGCACCGGGCCCGTTGCAGCCGCTGCTCCTGCCACCCGAGGCCGGCGCGGTGGCCGCCACCCCGTACTGGGTGTTCCACCCGTTCGGGGTCGAGCAGCGCCGGGCGGACACGCTGCGGCGCGCCGCAGCGCTCGCCGACCGGTTGGAGCGCAGCGCCGACGCCGCCGACGCCACCCGTCGGCTGACCGCCATCCCGGGCATCGGGCCGTGGACGGCCGCCGAGGTGGTCCGGATCGCGTACGGGGATCCGGACGCGGTGAGCGTCGGCGACTTCCACATCCCGAACACTGTCGCCTGGGCGCTCGCCGGGGAACCGAGGGGCGACGACGCCCGGATGGTGGCCCTGCTGGAGCCGTTCCGGGGCCACCGGGGTCGGGTGTGTCTGCTGCTGGAGGCCGCCGGCATCCAGGCCCCGAAGTACGGCCCCCGCGCGCCGATCCGCTCGTTCGCCCGCTACTGAGGCGGACACCGGGCGTCCCGGCGTGGTGCGTCAGCGGCCCGCGCAGAGGCGGCGCAGGGTGCGGCCGAGCCACCACGCGTACGTGTGCTGCACGAACCGGACGGCCGGACCCCCGGCACGGGTGAACCACCGGTCCGGCACGCTGAACGCGCGTACCTCGAACCAGACCGTGCCGTCGTCCTCGCGGCCGACCACGAACGCCTCCTCACCCCGCTCCGGGTGGCCGGGCAGCGTGCCGTAGCCGAAGCCGGCGAGCGTGGCCGAGTCCTCGCTCCAGACCACCCGGCACGGCCCCCAGAGGCGGGCCGGGCCGACGCCCAGACCGGCGGTCACCAGCACTCCCTCGGTGGCTCGCGGTGCGTCGGTACGCATCCGGACGCCGGCGGCGCGGTGCAGCCGCCAGCTCAGCACCGCGTGCGCCGCGGTCTCGAAGCAGCCGGCCGGCAACGGGCACCGGAAGCGCAGGTGGTGGTAGCCGCCAGGCAGTGGCCCGTGCCGGGTCGCTCCCACCTGCGGGTACGTCAGCTCGGCCACCACTCCCCCTCGACCTCGACCGGACACCGCCAGCGTACGGTCGGCGTGGCCGGGCCGCCGGTCGGCGGCGGTCAGCCCCGCTCGCTCCGACGCCTGAGCCCGTCGGCCTCCATCCGCACGTAGCGGCGGAGCATCCCGCCGTACAGCCAGCCGATCAGGCCGGCCAGCGGCCCGGACTGGTCGAAGGCGAGTTCGACGCGGGTGCGCCCGTCGGGCAGCGGCACCAGCCGGTGCTCCGCCGTGGTCCGCACGCCCGCCGTGTCGGAGACCCAGACGAACCCCTGCCGCTCGGTCAGCTCGGTGACCCGCCACACCGCCGGCCGCAGCTTCGGCTGCGTCAGTCGTGCGGTCGCGCCGACGGCGAGCGGTCCCGGCTCACCACGCTCGGCGCGGGACACCGAGGCCGTCCACTCCGGCCAGCGTGGCACGTCGACGAGCACCGCCCAGACCTGTTCGACGTCGGCGTCGATCTCCGTATCGGCCTCGAACCGCATCGCGTCCCCTCCCCGGCGGCGCCGCCCGGCGCCCGCCCCGCATGCAGACGAGGCTGCCGGGTGGATCGTGACGCCGGAATCCGTCGGGTGGTCGGTCATCCGCCAGGCCGTCGGACCACCGGCGGGTGGGGTCAGGCGGCTTCGCGCAGGTCGGCCAGGCTCAACGGGGTACGCCGACGCAGCAGTTCCTCCAGCTCCGGCACCGAACCGACCTCGCCGAGCACGTTGCGTCCGCCGCCGAACCGCTCCGGGTAACGGCGGGTCAGTCGGTAGCGGTAGCGGCCCCGGATCAGCTCGACGCTCACCCGCCACCGCCCGCAGCAGTCACAGACCCACTCGGACACCACGCGAAAGTAGCTCTGACCTGCGGTTATTCGATTCGGTCGGGCAGGACGAGGAGGCGCAACGGCGGACACGCCACCCCGCGACCCACGGTGATCTGCCTCACGGCTGTCGGTACCGTCTGATTGACTGGTCGCCGTGGACCTGCCGATCAACCCTCCGGTCGAGCCGATGCTGGCCAAGAGCGTTCCCAAGCTGCCCACCACGCCCGGGGTGACCTATGAGCCCAAGTGGGACGGTTTCCGGTGCATCGTGTTCCGCGACGGCGACGAGGTCGAGCTGGCCAGCCGGGGCGGCAAGTCGATGACCCGTTACTTCCCCGAGGTGGTCGAGCAGGCCCGACGGCAGCTGCCCGAGCGGTGCGCTGTCGACGGTGAGCTGATCGTGATCCGGCGCGACGGGCCGAGCGGTCAGCCCCGGCTGGATTTCGAACTGCTGGCGCAGCGCGTGCACCCGGCCGCGTCCCGGGTCAAGATGCTGGCCGAGACCACTCCGGCCGACTTCGTGGCGTTCGACCTGTTGGCGATCGGTGACGAGGCGCTGCTCGACCAGCCCTACCCGCGCCGCCGGGAGCGCTTGGTCGAGGCGCTGGCCGGGGTGCGGCCGCCGGTGCACGTCACCCAGGTCACCACCGATCCGGACACTGCCCGTCGGTGGTTCGACGTCTTCGAGGGCGCCGGGCTGGACGGGTTGATCGTCAAGCCGGCCGACCTGCCGTACGAGCCGGGCAAACGGCTCATGTTCAAGGTCAAGCACGCCCGCACCGCCGACGCCGTGGTGGCCGGTTTCCGCTGGCACAAGTCCGGCCCGGTGGTGGGCTCGCTGCTGCTCGGCCTCTACGACGACTCCGGGGTCCTGCATCACGTGGGGGTCAGCGCGTCGTTCAGCATGGCCCGCCGGGCCGAGTTGCTCGACGAGTTGGCGCCCTACCGGGACATCGACGGCGAGCACCCGTGGGTGCACGGCGATCACGAACGCGGCCAACGCATCCCGGGTGGCGTGAGCCGGTGGACCGGCACGAAGAACCTGGAGTGGGAGCCGGTGCGCCCGGAGCTGGTGGTCGAGGTGGGCTACGACGCGATGGAGGGCGAGCGGTTCCGGCACACCGCCCAGTTCGTCCGCTGGCGCCCGGACCGCGATCCCCGATCCTGCCGCTACGACCAGCTCGACCGCCCGGTCCGCTTCGATGTGGACCAGGTGCTACGCGGCGATCCGACGGCCACCGTGGACCGGGCCGCCACCGGCTCGGCGTAGCCTGGCCGTCGACCCGACCTCGGAGGATCACGTGACCCGCACCGCCGACCGCTCTCGGATGGCGTCTCGTCGCCCGGCCCGGCGCACCCTTGCCGCCTTCGTCGTCGCCGCGCTCCTCACCGCCGGCTGCACTCTGCCGGCGTTCGCGCCGCGCACCGAGGTGCAGGGCGAAGCCGCGCCGACCGGCAGCGCGCCCACCTGGCGGCCCTGCCCTGAGGTGCCCGACGAGCTGGTCGGGCGCGGCGCTCCGGACATGCGCTACGAGTGCGCCCGCATCGCGGTGCCACGCGACTGGGGCACCGGCGCCGGGGCGACCGCCGGCCCGGGTGCCGGGCAGACCTTCGAGATCGCCCTGCTGCGCGCCCGGTCCACCAAGCAGCGCGACCGGGTCGGCTCGTTGGTGGTCAACCCGGGCGGCCCGGGCGGGTCCGGCGTCGACACCGCCGTCTACCTGTCCTTCGGCACCCAGTTCGGCGGGCTGCCCACCTCGATCACCGACCGCTTCGACATCGTCGGCTTCGACCCGCGCGGGGTCTCCCGGTCCAGCCCGGTGAAGTGCATCTCCGACGCCGACCTGGACGCCAGCTTCGGCTTCGACCCGGACCCGTCCAGCCAGGCGGCGTTCGACGACTTCGTCGGTCTGAGTCAGCGGATCGGGCGCGGCTGCGGCGACCGGTACGGCGACCAGTTGCCGCTGTACGGCACCGAGCAGGCCGCCCGCGACATGGACGCGGTGCGCGCCGCGGTGGGCGACGACAAGCTCACCTACCTCGGTTACTCGTACGGCACCCTGCTCGGCGCCACGTACGCCCAGCTCTATCCGCAGCGGGTGCGGGCGTTGGTGCTCGACGGCGCGGTCGACCCGCAGCAGCGGCTGGTGGAGGGTTCGGAGAGCCAGGCCCGCGGCTTCGAACGGGCCTTCACCAACTTCAGCCGCTGGTGCACGGCGAACGCCGGCCGCTGCCCGGTCGCGCCGGACGCGCGGGCCGCGGTGACCTCGGCCATCGACAAGGCCAAGGTCTCTCCGGTACGCGGGAGCGACGGCCGGGAGGCCACCGCCGGTTGGGTGTTCTACGCGGTCATCTCGTCGCTCTACACCGAGTCCGGCTGGCAGGAGCTGGCCCAGGCGATCGACCGGCTGGGCGAGGGCGACCCGAAGGACGTGTTCCGGCTCGCCGACTCGTACGCCGGCCGGGAGGACGACGGCCACTACTCGAACCTGTTCGACGCCAACCTGGCCATCAACTGCGCCGACGAGACGGAGAAGCCGAGCCGGGAGCAGATCCGGCAGTTGCAGTCGGAGTGGCGTGGGAAATATCCGCTGTTCGGGCCGGCTCTGGCGGTAGGCATGCTGAGTTGCGTCGAGTGGCCGGGCGGGCGTGACCCGTACCCGACCGGCACGGCGAACGGCGCACCCCCGATCGTGGTGGTCGGCACCACCGGCGACCCGGCGACGCCGTACGAGCAGACCCCGCGCCTGGCCTC
Organism: Micromonospora sp. WMMD967; assembly: GCF_029626165.1. Lineage (NCBI taxonomy): Bacteria > Bacillati > Actinomycetota > Actinomycetes > Micromonosporales > Micromonosporaceae > Micromonospora > Micromonospora sp. WMMD967. The sequence goes on along the minus strand of NZ_JARUBK010000001.1, from coordinate 2,863,463 downwards.
GATGCTGGGCGTCGGCCGCGTGCTCACCTGGGAGGGTGAGGGGCACACCGCCTACCCGCAGACCTCCTGCATCACCAACGCCGTCGACGCGTACCTGCTCGACCTGACCGTCCCCCGGGAGGGGCTGCGCTGCCCGGCGAAGTGACCGGTATGCCAAGCTCACCGGCATGACCGAGATGATCTTCCGGGAGGCGGGCCGGGCTGATCTGCCCGCCGTCATCGCCTTGCTCGCCGACGACGTCCTGGGCAAGGCCCGCGACTTCACCGCTGTCGACGAGGCCTACGAGAAGGCGTTCGCCGACATCACCGCGGACCCGCGCAACCAGCTCATCGTGGCCGAACAGCACGGTGAACTGGTCGGCTGCCTGCAGATCACCTACATCCCCGGGCTCGGCCGGCACGGCAGCGAGCGGTCGCTGATCGAGTCGGTCCGGATCCGCTCCGACCGTCGCGGCCAGGGGCTGGGTCGCGGCCTGATGGCGTGGGCGATCGACCAGGCCCGGCAGCGGGGCTGCGCCCTGGTGCAGCTCACCACCGACAAGACCCGCGCGGACGCGCACCGCTTCTACCTGGGCCTGGGCTTCGTGGCCAGCCACGAGGGCATGAAGCTCGCGCTCTGACCACCGTCACGCCCGCCCGGCGGGGGCAGCGGGCGTCGCCCCGACCGGGTTACGGTCGTTGCCATGAGCAGGCCGACGATGCCTGGCGCCGCACCGTCGCGCCCGCCACGGCGACTGACTGGCTCAGCGCTCTTGGCGGTCGGCGTCCTGTTGGTCGTCGTGTCGTTCTGGTTGCCCGCTTGGCGCAGCGTCTACCCGGGACGGACCGATGTCACCCCGGGCACCGAGGTGATCGGCTGGGCGCTGCCGTTCGCGGTGATCGCCACCGTTTTCGCGGTGCTGTCGCTGGCCAACGTCGGTCCGGCCCGCTGGGTGTGGCGGCAGGCCAGCCTGGGCATGCTCGTCTCCAACGTGCTCGCCTGCGGCAGCCTCACGGGGGTGTTCTGGTATTTCGAAGCCAACGACCCCTACGTCGAGGATGAACTCCTCGGCACCGGGCCGGGCGTCGGCACTCTGCTGGCCCTGCTGGGCTGTCTGCTGATTCCGCTCGCCGGCGCCCTCCCCGACGACAAGAAGCTGAGCACCGCCGCCGAACCCGACCATTAACCCGCACAACCAACCCGCACAACCACATATAGCGCGGCATCCGCGCCGATACCCTGCAGCTCAGGCATGGGCCGATTGAGGACGGCCTCGTCCAACCGCTGTGCCGACGCCGCTCACCGGCCCGCCGCCCATCAGCCACCGCCGGCCATCCGTGATCGCAACGACCGTCGAAACGCCCAATCGCACGACGCGCCACACGGTCGCACCTCGGGCGCCGGGCGTCGCACCTCGGGCGCCGGGCGTCGCACCTCGGGCGCCGGGCGTCGCACCTCGGGCGCCGGGCGTCGCACCTCGAGTACCTGTAGAGCTGCCCCGGATGTGGGGCAGCGAATCGCGCCTACGGCAGCGCCCACCGGCGATTCGCCACCCGCCCACCGAGCGGCCCATATCTGGGGCAGCTCTACAGGAAGCGAACACCCCTACAGCCGCCCCTGACCAAGCCCGCAGCCGACGGCCCACGGCCCACGGCCCGGGAGCGACGGCGGACTGAGGGCGCAGCGGTCAGCCGTCGACCAAACCGCCGTCGCGCAGGACGAGCACCCGGTCGGCCAGGTCGATCAGGGCCGGGTCGTGCGTGGCGACCAGCGCCGTCATGCCACGGGCGTGCACTACCGCGCGCAAGAGGTCCATGATGGACCGGCCCGTCTCCGAGTCGAGCTGACCGGTGGGTTCGTCGGCGATGAGCAGGTCCGGCTCGTTGGCCAACGCGCGGGCCACCGCGACCCGCTGCTGCTGCCCGCCGGACAGTTCGTACGGGCGTTGCGCCGCGTGTCCGCCCAGACCGACCAGCTCCAGCAGCACCGCGACGCGCTCCTCCCGCTCGGCGGCCGGCACCTGCGCGAGTCGCAACGGCACGCCCACGTTCTCGGCGGCGGAGAGGATCGGCACCAGCCCGAAGGTCTGGAAGACGAACCCGACGGTGCCTCGACGCAGTCGCAGCAGCTCCGCCTCACCGGCCGCCGTGACGTCGTGCCCGGCCACCACCACCTGACCACTGTCCGGCCGGTCCAGCCCGCCGACCATGTTCAGCAGGGTGGTCTTGCCGGCGCCGGACCGGCCCCGGACGGCGACCAGCTCGCCGCGGTTGGCCGTGAACGAGACGTCCCGCACCGCGTGCACGGCGCGTTCGCCCCGGCCGAAGGTCCGGCTCACCCCACTGACCCGGACCACCTCGCCGGGGTGCTCCGAGGGCACACCACCGAAGCCGCCCGCGCCGGTCATCACCACGTCCCGACCGCTCATGCCCGTGCCCCCCGCTCCTCCGAAGCCCGGTCACCGGGCCGTACCTGCACATGGTCCGGCTCCAGGTCGAGCCGAACCCGTTCCTTCAGCGAGAGCGCGTCGACGAACGCAGCCGGTAGCTGCATCCGGCCGTTGCGGTCCAGCACCGCGTACTCCTCGCTGACCAGCTCGGTGTTGCCGTCCGCGCCGATCCGGGCGGTCCGGCGTACCTCGGAGGCCGTCCGACCGTCGCGGATCGCGACAGTCCGGCGGACCTGCGTGGCCACGGCGTGGTCGTGGGTGACGACCACGATGGTCACGCCCAGCTCGGCGTTGATGGTGCGCAGCGCCCCGAAGACGTCCGCGCCGGTCGCCTCGTCCAACTCGCCGGTCGGCTCGTCGGCGAAGAGCACCTCCGGGTCGTTGGCCACTGCCACCGCCACCGCGACCCGCTGCTGTTCGCCGCCGCTGAGCTGCCCCGGCCGCCGGTCGGCGCAGTAGCCCACGCCGACCATGTCGAGCAGTTCGGCAGCCCGCTGCCGGCGGGCCTTCCGGCCCAGCTTGCCGGCCAACTCCATCGGCAGCTCGACGTTCTCCCGCGCGTTGAGGTACGGCAACAGGTTCCGACCGGTCTGCTGCCAGACGAACCCGACCAGCTCCCGCCGGTAGCTCAGCCGACGCTTGGCGGACAGCGAGAGCAGGTCGTAGTCGGCCACCCGGGCGATGCCGGCGGTCGGTGTGTCCAGACCGGAGAGGATGTTCAGCAGGGTCGACTTGCCCGAGCCGGACGCACCGACGATCGCCACCAGCTCACCCCGGTCGATGACCAGGTCGAGCCCCTGTAGGGCGACCACCTCCACCCCCTCGGTCTTGAAGATGCGCACCAGGCCGTCGCAGACGATGTGGCCACGCAGTCGGTCCTGCCCGCCGGCCCGCTCGGCGGCGCGAAGCGCTGCCCGTTGTTGCAGGGCGGCCAGGTCCGGCACCAGTGGAGTCTGGGCGGTAGCTGTCATCTCAGCTCTCCTCTCCGAGCCGAAGCACCTCTCCGAGGCGCAACCGGCGGTTGTTCAGGGCCTCGACGGCGACCGCGAAGCCGAGGGCGACCGCCCCGAGCGCGAGCACCGCGGCGACCAGGCTGGGCTCGAAGGCCACCTGCACCGGCACACCACTGGTGAACGCGGACAGGCCGAGCACCGGGTTGAGCAACAGGGGCAGCACCGCGCCGACCAGCGCACCGGTCAGCACCGACACCGCTACCAGCGGGGCCAACTCGACCAGCAGCAGCCCTCGCCACTGTCGGCGGGACAGGCCGAGGGTCCGCAGCCGGGACAGCACCTGGCCCCGGGCGCGCGCTCCGGCGAGCACCGTGAACGCGATGGCGAGCAGCCCGAGCACACTGCCGCCGACGGCACCGGCCACGAAGCCGAACGCCAGCACGCCGTTCGCCCCGCCGTCACCGAGATCCCGGCGGACGTCCGCCCTGGTGTTCACGGTGACCCCGATCAGCCGGTCCCGACCGCTGAAGGCACCGTTGCGCTGATAGCGCTCCTGCCCCTGGTCGCCAGCCCGGCGCAGCGCCTCCGCGTCGAGCGAGTCGCCGGCGATCAGCAGGCTGGACGGCGCGGGTGTGGTGATCCGCTCCGGAAGTGCCTGCCAGGGCAGGATCACGAAACGGTCGGCGTTGTCCGAGACCAGCGGAAAATCGTCCTCGGTGCCGGCCACCCGGAACTCGTACCGTTGCCCCTGCACCGAGATGAAGGCGGAATCGCCCAGCCCGGCCTTGGCCAGGTCGGCGGCGACCGCCGGTGAGACGATCGCGGGCAGTGGCCCCGGGCCGGGTCGGGCGGTGCGCACCGCGTCCGGCACCGGCAGGTCCACCTGGGATTCGCGGGCCACAGTGTCCAGTCCCGAACCGTCGACCAGCAGCACGTCCGTCTGGGCGAGCCGCGCGTCGGTGCCGACCTCGTCGGACGCCAGCCGCTCGTCCTCCTGGTAGACGACCCGGGTGACGGCCCGCACCCCGGGCAGGCGACCCAGCTCGTCGATCGTGTCGGGGGCGAAGCGCTCGCCGCGGATCACCGCGTCGGCCGGCACGATCCGCTCGGCGGCCCGGTCCCGACTCGCGTCGACTCCGGCGGCGACGACCGCGCAGAACGCGGCCGTGCCGATCGCCAGCACCACGACGACCAGCGGAGCGGCGACCGCCGCGCGACCGGCCCGCGCCGTGCCGAGGAAGGCGACGCTGCCCCTGGTCCGCGCGGCAAGCCGGCTGACCAGCAACAACGGCCAGGGGTACGCCCGCAGCGCGAGCACCGCGGCGGCGATCGCGAGCAGCACCGGCACCGACACCAGCAGCGGGTCCACCTCACCCAGGGTGAGGCCACGCCGGCGCAGCAGCACCGCGCCGAGTCCGGCGAGCAGCAGCAGGGAAACCTCGACGGTGAGCCGACGGGCCGACGGGCGTACCCGGATCAGGTCCCGTCGGGACGCCCCGCCGGCCGGTACGGCCAACGTCGCCAGCGGCAGTGCGAGCGTGACGAGCACTGTCGCCCCGATGATGTACGGCGCGGTCGGGTCCGGGGCACCGGGGACCAGGCTGCCCAGCCACCAGCCGAGCGCGGCGGCGATGGGCACCACCAGCACCGATTCGGCGAGGCTGCGGCGGGCGCCGGCGGTGGCCGCGCCACCACGGGCACGCAGCAGCACGAACTCGGAGCGGCGCCGGCGGATGGCGAGGCTGGCGGCGAGCACGATGAGTCCCGCCAGGGTGGCCAGTACGCCGGCCGCGATCACCGCGAGCAGGGTCCGGGCGGCGTCGATCTGGGCGGCGAACGCGCGCAACGGAACGTCGATGCCCTGGGTCAACGTGAGGTCCGCCGGCTTCTCGCGCTGCATCTGCTGCAAACCGTCGATCATCTGGTCCAGGTTCTGTGCGTCGATCTGGTCGACGCCCGGTCGGTACCGCCAGTTCGACTGGACCGGCCAGCCCTCGGCGGCGCGTTTGTTGAGGGTCGACTGCGCGACCACGCCGACGATGGTGAACGGCTGGCCGTCCCCGACCGGTTCGATGATCTGGAGCAGCTGCGGCAGACCGTCCCAGATGCCGTTCGCGCGATCGACCGGGCGGAACAGCCCGGACACCGCCAGCGGGGTGCCGTTGAGGAATCTGCCCTTGTCGTCGGTGTTGCCGATGCTCAGTTGGCTGCCGGACCGCAGGTTGAGCTTGCGGGCCACGTCGACGTCGAGCGCCACCTCGATGGGCCGGTCCGGCACGTACGTCTCGCTCGGCCACGCCCCGTCGACGAGTGTGCTGGCGTTCTGGATGTCGGGCAGGGTCCGTAGGCCCAGGTCGACCATCAGGTTGCGGGCCTTGAGGTCCGGTCCGACGATCCGGGCCGGCGTGATGTCCGCGCTGTACCACCGCTCGGACACCGTCGAACGCACCTGCGACGGCATCGTCGCGGCCAGGGCGTCGAACCGTTCCCGGGCCTTGCCCATGACCGTCGCCGTGGGGGGAGCGTCGACCACCCCGGTGCTGTACGACAGGTCCCGGCGGGCAGCCGGTTCGCTGACCAGCTGCGCCCGCAGCCCCTGTTCGGCAAGACGGTTGACCAGTCGGGGCACCCCGCTGATCAGCAGCGTGACCACCAGGGTCAGCACCGCCAGGAGCAGGAACTGCCCGCCGTACGTCCGGACCCGCCGGACGGCCGCGCCGACGCTCATCGTTCTCCCCCGATTCGCAGCTGCACCGCCGCCACCCGCTGACGGATGCCGGTGGCGATGAACGCGCTGAAGGCGAGCGCCGCCAGCAGCAGACCGACCGCGGTCAGACCGATCGGAACCCAGGGCAACACGAACGTCGCCGGGGGAATCGGTCGGCCGGCGGCCGGGGTGAGGATGACCAGTGGGGCCATGGTCGCGCCGACCCCGGCACCGAGGAGCAACCCGACTCCCACGCCGATTCCGGCGAGGAAGGTCTGTTCGGCCAGCAGCGCCCGGGCCATCAGCCGGGGCGTCGCGCCGAGGGTGTGCAGCACCGCGAACTCGCCGAGCCGCCGACGGGCGGTGGCCCACACGTCCACCATCAGGCCGACGAGGGCGAGCAGCACCGCGCCGAGCGCGGCGGCGAGCATGCCGGTACGCGAGCCCTGCCAGTACGGGTCGTCGGCGGCCGCCTCCATGACCGCCTCCCGGTTGAGCACCGTGACGCCCGGCAGTTCGCTGGCCGCCCGGGCGGCGGCCGTCGGGTCGGTGGCCCCGATCCACCACTCCGGCACCTGTCGCACCGTCCCGTCGGTACGGATCAGCGTGTCGACCGCCGCGGGCAGGTCCAGCAGAACACCGGCCGCGGTGGTGGTCGGCACGGCGCTCAGCTCACCGATCAGGCGCACCGGCAACGTCGCCCCGGAGAGCGTGAGGTCGACGGTGTCGCCGACGCGCAGGCTCAGCGCCTCGCGTACCTGGGGGGTCATCAGCACCGGTACGGCCGCCTTCGGGGCCGGCACGACCACGAACCGGGTCGATTCCTGGTCCATGCGCCCCCACTCCGGCTGCCGTTCCACCGGACGGGCGGCCACGAATCCGCTGCCGCTCACCGTCACCGGAAGGCGCGGTCCACGGGCCCAGGTCGCCGCCCACTCACCGGTGAGCTCGGCAGGACGAGCCGTACCGGCCGCGTCGACCACCTTCAGGTCGGTCAGCTGCAACCCGTACGAGTCGCCGGCCACCCGCCCGCCGTCGGCTTCGAACCCGGCGACCCGGAGCCGTGCTCCCCCGACGTCGGGTAGCTGGACCGTGAAGCGGGTGGCCCGCCCGTCGCTGGGGGCGGCGACCGCCGGCAGCCGGAAGGCGAGGCCCTCCGTGCTGGTGACCAGCAGCGCCACCGCGATCTGGTGCGGTTCGTACGCGTTACCCACCGGCGTACGGACGGTGCCGGTGATCGTGCGGGTGCCTTCGGGTAGCTCGACGCCCCCGGCTGCTGCCCGCGCGTCGACCATCCGCTGGTACTGCTCCGAGACCGGCCCGTCGGCGAGGCGGTCGGCGAGGCGGACTGTCCCGGGCGCGCTCGCCGGGTCGACACCGATCACTGTCGCCGGCAGGTTCTGCCGGCCGACCCGCACCTCGTCCCGCCAGGCCGGCAGCACCCGGTCCACGCTCGGCAGCGCGGCGAGCTGCGCGGCCCTGTTCGGCGGGGCGACACCGGCCCGTTCGGTGATCCGGACGTCGGCGCCGACCGTGTATCCGGCCTGCTCGACCTGGGACCGCTCGCCGGTGCTGATCAGTGACCAGGCCAGGGTGCTGCCACCCACGGCGAGGGCGAGCAGCAGGACCGGGCCGGCGTGCGGACGCCGACCGGCCTGCCACATGCCGAACATGGTGGCCGTCCAGGGACGTCGGTCGACGAAACGCTCCGCGAACCGGGTGAGTGGCGGGAGCACCCGCAGCGCCAGCACGGCACCGGCCAGTACGCCGAGCGTCGGGGCGGCGACCAGCAGCGGGTCGAGCCCGAGCTGGCCGCCAGATCCGGCCAGCGGCGAGGCGTACCGGCGGAGCTGCACCCAGGCGAGGACGGCGAGCGCCACGAGCACCAGGTCGACGCTGGCGCGTTGGACGCTCGCCGACCGGTTCGGTCGGGACCGGGACGCCATGTCGGCCACGTACGTGCCGGCGCCCCGCAGCGTCGGGAGGACCATGACGACGAGGCAGCCGGCCGCGGTGGCCGCCGCTGCCGCCCAGAGGAGTGTGGTGTTGCCGCCGGCGGTGTAGAGGGACGCTGACCCGCCGGGTCGGATGTACCGCAGCGCCTCACCGGCGATCAGCGGACCGAGGACGGCGGCCGGGGCGACCACCAGGGTCGCCTCCCGGGCCGCCAGGCCGGCCAGCTGCCGGCGGGCGGCGCCACGGGCGCGCAGGAGCGCGGTCTGCGGGCGGCGGTCCTCGTTCAGCAGCGCGGCTACCAGCACCAGCGCGTACCCACCGAGCACCAGGATCAGCAGCAACGGGGTGGCCAGCGAGGAACGACCCACCAGGTCGGCGCGGCCGATCCGGTCCAGCAGCGTCTCCATCTTCGTCGCCACCTGCGCGGAGCTGCCGAGCTGAGCTGCCTCGGGCACCGCGGTCGTCGCCTCGGTGAGGGCCTTCCGCACGGCAGGGAGGTCGGCGGTGTCGACGGCACCGAGGTCCGGTTGGGCCAGCCAGGACGCCGACACCGAGCCCGGGAACGTGGTGACGAAGTCAGCCGGGTCGAGCGTGAACGGCCCGTACGAGGTGCCGGAACCGGCGCTGCCCGCTCCGACTCCGGGGGCCAGCAGCCAGTACGTGTCGGTCGGGTCGCGGGGCCGCCAGGTGCCGGCGAGCACCATTTCACCGCGTCGTTCGGTGGCCCGGTCGCGCACCGGGATGCGTTCGCCGACGGTGAGGCCGAGCGTCCCGGCGACCCGCTCCGGCAGGCTCACCTCGACGGGGTTCGCGCCGGGGCGGGGCCAGGCGCCGGCGGTCAACTCCGCGTGGGCGGCGAGGTCCTCGAGCGTGGCCAGGTTCGCGAAGACCGGCTCGTCGTCCGGGCGGGGAACCTGCCCGAGGTCGCCGGTCAGCTCCCGGCCGGTGCCGTACCTGCCGGCGGCGACGGTGACCGGGGCACCGGCGAGCCCGTCGGCGAACTCCGCGCGGACCGCCCTGTCCCGGTTGGCGAACTCCGCCGCGTCACGTCCACCGGACCCACTGACCAGCAGCCCGCGCTCCTCGGCCGGCGAGGCGGCGACGAGGGCCCGCTGCCCGGCGTCCACCGCCCGCCGGTTGTAGTCAGACAGCCCGGTGACCAACGCGACGGCGACGAGGGCGGCGATCACCGCGGCAACCAGCAGCCCTCGCGCCTCGCGGGCCCGCCTCCACACCAGCTTCATCCGACGCCTCCCCTGGCCCTGGCGGGCCGACGACCATCAAGACAGGCCACCCACCGGGAAAGGTTCGCGCCCGTTACTTGATCGTTATTACGGGAGGGTCGGGCGGCTACCTGCCGCTTCGAACGGTGCGGATGCCGAACACCACAGAGCCGATCACCAGCACGACGCCGATGCCCTGCAGGCCTGGGGAGTCGTCGGCCCCCCCGAGCACGACGGCGGCGATGCCGAGCGCCACCCCGACAAGCGCGACGGCGGTCATTGCGTACCTCATGGGGTTTCCTCCTCCACCCATTCGAGCAGGTCTCCGGGCTGGCATTCGAGCACCCGACACATCGCCTCCAGGGTGCTGAAGCGGACCGCCTTGGCGCGGCCGTTCTTGAGCACCGCCACGTTGGCCGGCGTGAGCCCGACGCGCTCGGCGAACTCTCCGACGCTCATCTTGCGCTTGGCCAACTCGACGTCGATGCGGACGACGATGGGCATCAGATCACCGCTTCCATGTCGGTCCGCAGGGTGGTGGCCTGCCGCAGCAGCGCACGCATCACCACCATGAGGAGCCCCAGCACGGTGACGCCCACCGTCAGGAGGAACAGGAGGAGGGGCAATCCCGGGTCGTCCGCGTTGAAGCCGACCCAGAGGAAGACCCCCACGAGCACCACCCAGGCGGCGGCGATCGCCCAGACGATGGCGTCCACCCACTTGAGGGACGCCTCGGTGAAGATGCGGTCGTTCTTGACCAGGCTGAGCAACTGCCACGTCGCGACGATGACCACCTGGACGCACAACACCCAGAACACCGTCACGGCGGTCGCCGGCCAGCGCAGGTGTGCGTCCTCCGGCGACTGTTCGGCCATGTACGCGAACTGACCGGGCAGCGAGAGGGTCTGGAACACGACCAGGACCCCGAACAGCACCACGAGAAAGACTCTGAGAGCGGCTACCGCTCGATGCTCTGTAACCATGCATCGAGTTTCGCTCGTTACCTATCGAAAGTCAATCGGTTCGTTCGCCGACGCTCCCTGACGCGACGACGTCATCCGCCGGCGACGGTTTCGCTTTCTGCGGGTAGAACGTCTCGTGCCGGGCCAGCATGGCAACGAACTCCACGATCTTCCGCTCGCGGGTCTCCACCCGCTTCACCGCGTTGAGGCGGTGGATGAGGGCGAACCGGTTGGCCTTGGTGAGCACGTCGAGCATCGCCTGCGCGGCGGGCTCGGCGGCGATGGCGGCGAGGAGGTCGGCCGGCACCTCCGCCTCCGACGGCGGGGCGTAGGCCGCCTCCCACCGACCGTCCGCCTTCGCCGCCTCCACGGCGGCACGCCCCGCCGGTGTCATCCGCCCCTGCTCCTCCAGCCGGGCCACGTTCGCCACGTTGCGTTGCGACCAGGAGCTGCGCGGCCGGCGCGGGGTGAACCGGATCCACGAGGACCCCTCGTCCCGCTTGCGGGCCTGCCCGTCGATCCAGCCGAAGCACAGGCCCTCGTCGACCGCCTGCTGCCAGGTCAACGACGTGACCGTGCCGCCCTTCTTGGTCAGGGCCAACCAGACCCCGGGCGACGAGGTGTGGTTGGCCGACAACCAGGTGCGCAACCCGTCGGCATCCGCCACGACCAACTCAGCCAGCTCGGCGCTCGTCATGCCGGCAGGCTATCCCCCGGGTCCGACAGCCGGCGGCCACCGTGCGACGCGACCAACGCGTCCGCCACCGCGTCGGCGTCGGCGTCGGCCACGTCCGACGGGTACTCCGGCAGCAGGTCGTCCCAGGCGACCAGCCACGACCCGAACAACTGGGCCTGCCCCTCCGGCCGGGCGAAGAACCAGATGTGCAGGTGCGCGCCGCCGTCACCGAAGCGGTAGACGTGGGCCCGCGAGATGTGCGGCAGCGCCTGCACGTGCCGAGCGATGCGGGTGCTCAACAACCCCAGCTCGGCGGCCAGTTCGTCGGGCAGATCCTCCATGTCGTGGTGCTCGAGCGGCATCAGCATGAGCACCAGCGGGACGCCGACGCCCTTGATCCGGATCAGCCGCCAGCGCTCGTTGAACCAGATCCCCTCGTTCCGGTTGCGGCAGGCATCGCAGTCCGACGGGTCTTCGCCGTGCCGGGCCGGTTCCGGCAGCACCGGCGGCCGCAACGGCGACACCCGAAGCCCGTCCGCCTCGAACGGGCTGATGTCCCAACCCGTCATCCGTGCCAACGGAAGCCGCTGCTCGCCGTCGGCGGCAGCGAGCGCGTGGTCGTAGAACTCGTCCGGTCGCAAGGCCATGCGGCAGACAGTAGTACGGGATGATCCACATTGGCGGGCCCGAAGGACACATCCAGGCCGGCCACCACGGCGACGGGAGGAGGCTGCGCGTGACCGTCGACCCGATCGGGCGCAAATGCAGGGACCTGGTCTTCTCCGACAGCACCGATCGTTGGATCGGACGGCTGCTCCTGCTGTTCCTGGTGGTGGCCCTGCCGAGGGAGATGTCCGGGCCGAGCCTGGCCGGGTTGCCGTTCGACGTCGGAGCGGCGGCCTTCTTCGCGATCCTGGGCTGGCTCTGTTTCCGGATGGGTTTCCGCGTGCGGCTGATGGCCCGGCGCGATCACTTCGAGGTGGTCAACCCGCTGAGCGACGAGCGCATCGCCTACCGCGACGTGGCGTCGATCGACCGCGATCTGCTCTCGGTCCGCATCACAGTGGCCTCCGGGGAGCGCGTCCGTGTGTGGGGTCTGTCCGACTCGCTGCTGGGCACCCGAGGATCGAGAGGTCAGCACCTGGTCGACCGCCTCGGCGCGATCGCCGACGAGCGGCAGACCGCCGACGGCCCGCCTCGCTCGCGCAGCCGTCTCCCCGACTGGTGGGTGGCGCTCGCCCTGTTCGCGCTCTTCTCGGGGGCGATCGTCTACCGCCTGATGACGCAGTGACCCGGCGTACCGCACCCTGTTCGTGGCGGCGGCCGGTCACGGGCGGGCCGACGCCCTCGGGTTTCGACCCGGGTCGTTGATCTGCCGCCGGAAGGCGAGGTACCCGCTCAGGTTCACCAGCAGCATCACCACCCCGATCACCGAGGCCAGGAGCCCCACATCGAGGCTCGGTAGTGCCACGAACGTCAGTGCGGCGAGCACGATGGAGAAGATGTTGAGGAAGGTGAAACCCAGCACCAGCTCGTTGAGCAGGCGGGAACGACGGTCCTGGAGTCGACCGACCAACTGCTGGTGCAGCGTTCGCACGAAGTCGAGCCGCTCGTCCAACGTGGTGAGGACGAGCCGGAACTTCCACTGCTGCTCCAGCGCGTTCCAGACGGTGCCGCCGGCCGCGTCGAGATGCGCCTCCACCGACGAATAGCCGAGCCGGAACAGACGGATGCGGTGGTAGCCGCGCAGGATGCGCTTGGCCTGGTCTTCGAGAGCACTCATCGACAGGTCCGCCCGCCCCGGGTCGATCTGGGACAGCTCGGCCGAGAGCACCGCGTCGTAGCGCAGGGCCGCAGCCCAGCAGACGTGGTGCACACCGGTCAACCGCGCCAACAGCAGGGCCGGGCGCGACCCGAAGTCGTTGACCACGGCGGTGGTGTGCGAGCCGACCCGCAGCACGCCACCCCGGGCTCCGTCGGGCGTGCAGTCCACACCGTCCGGGGTGAACTCCTCGGCGATGGCGCGCCGCCGCGCCGGATCGCAGTCCGGGTCCACCCGGACGGCGAAGGTGGTGTTGGCCCAGAGCACGAACACCTCGTCCGCACCGGCCGGCGCGGGCAGGATGGCGCGCAGGAGCCGGGTCACCGCGGGCACCATCCGCTGCACCGGCGGGGCGACCTCGTCGACCACGTCCCCGGTGCCACTGACGATGCCGTCCGGCAGCTGGTACGTGACGCACAGGAGACCGCAGTCGACGTTCCAGAGGCTCACCCGCGCGGCGAGCACCTGCCACGCACCAGAGGCCGTCGTGGGCAGCAGAGACGCGTCGATCTCCTCCTCGGCGACCCGCAGGATCTCGTGGCCGCCGCTGATCTCCATGGTTGGCCGTGGCATGCTGCCGAGCAGTTCGTCGAGGAGCCGTTGACCGTAGGGCTGCAACGCCAGGTCGTCGAGGCCGTCAGTGACGTTCCACCCGACCGGCACGTCACGTTCGGATCCGGTCTCCGTGGACAGCTGACACGGGAAGTAGGCGACCACACGTACCGACGTGACGTCCTTGAGCATCAGCGACCTCTCCCCGACCGACCCCCGCAGGGTATCGAGGAAGTCAACAACGTCGATCACCGCGAGCGCCACATCGACACGGCCCCGGGCCAACCAGCGCAACCAGCGCGGTCCGCCCCACCAGCGCTGCGCGGCGGCGGCGCGACGACTCGGCATGCACCGTGGCGGCGTCTCACGGGCGGGCCTTCCAGCCCTGCAGCGCGCGACGCGACGGCGCGCGGCTCGGCAGCGCGCGACCCAGCAGCGCGCGACCCGACGTCCAGGTCTGGTAGCGGCTGGCCTCCGAGTGGCGGGAAACCGAGGCGCACGCGAAGGCCACGGCCACGACGTGATTGGCGGCCAGCCCGTGCCGAGCAACCCTCACCAGTTGGCTACGTTCGCCGGTGGTAGTGGTTGCGGCGCGGGAGCTGGTTCGGATCGAGCCAGGCCGGTGGCACGAACTCGGGTCGCCCGTCGTCGCCGAGCCGGATCACCCAATCGCTGTGGTGAACGTGTCGGTGGTGGTGGCCGCAGAGCAGGACGGCGTTGTCGAGGCTGGTGAGGCCGCCGTCGGCCCAGTGGCGGATGTGGTGAGCGGCGCACCAGCGTGGCGGCCGGTCGCAGCCCGGGAACGCGCAGCCGCCGTCACGCAGCACCAGCGCCCGCCGCAGGGTGCCGGTGAAGAGCCGGCGTTGTCGACCCACGTCGAGGACCTGGCCGGCGCCGCCGAGGACGGCGGGCAGGATGGCCGCGTCGCAGGCGAGCCGGCGCACCGTGTCAGGGGTGAGGTGGAGGCCGATGTCGAGCGCCCCGGCACAGAGTTGCTGGGTGAGGGTGTCGTAGTCGGTGGTGACGACGATCTGGGCGGCCTCGCCGCCGCTGTCGGGCAGCTCGCCGGTGCGGAGGGCGAGTCGGCAGACGTCGGTGAGGGCGTCGTGGCGGCGTTGCCCCGGGCTGCGGGTGTCGTCCGGGCCGGTGGGTGCGCTGAGTGGGTCGATGGCGGCGCGCAGCAGACCGGCGGCCTCCGCGTCGAGGATGCCGGTGAGCCGCAGGCGGCCGTCGGTTTGCGTGGAGAGGGTGAGGTGTCGGTCGCGGGTGGCGCGGGCGTCGTCGGCGGCCAGGGCTGCTGCTGCGGCGGCGTCGGCGAGGTCGGGGGCGACGTGGTCGAGGATCCGGGTGCCCATGCGACGTAGCAGGGTCGGGTCGAACTGCCCGGCCCACTCGACCAGCACGCCAACCGCTTTGTCGGCCACCTCGACGCCCGCCGACGCCGTCACCGTGGCTGCCGTGTCGGCGATGACCCGCGCCTGCTCCGCACTGACCATCCCGCCCGCCAACGCCTCCCGCACCGCAGGTGGGGCGACGTCGACCGAGGCCGCGAGCCCGACCAGCCGACGCGCGGCGGCGACGTCGAGCCGCAGGCGATGACGCAGCCACACCGTCGTCGAGGACGCGCCCTGCGCGACTGCGGTGCCCCGCCCGTCCAACTCCCGGACGACCGCCAACTGCACCGCCGCCAGCCGCTGCTGCAAGCGATGGGTGGCGTCGAGCGCCGCGATCAGCTCACGCTCGGAGAGGGCCCAGGCAGCGGCGTCGGCGCAGCTCGCCACCGCACTGTCCGCCCGCGTCAACTCATCGATCACAAGCAAATCTTAGAACAGGTGTACGACAAAAATCGGCCGCGCGAAAAGCAGAAACCGAAGCGACGGCCCACCGAAAGCAACCACCGCCAAGATCTGCACAACATCAGCGATGTTGCTGCCTCCCAGGCGTCGGAGGCAGCAACATGCGGGAAGTTGCACGAATCTTGGGCGCGGCATCGGGTCGAGGCGGACGCACAGCAGGGCCGGCGGGCGAGCTGTGCACGCGTCGCCTAACGAGTGATCAGCCAGCACCGCCGCAGCAGGACGAGCCACCCCTGGAAGACCTTGTCAATCTTCCGCCAGCTCCGGGCGGTACTCCCGGATCCAGGCCACCACGTCCGACTTCCGCCAGACCTTGCCCTGCACCAGATCGGCCACCGGGTCCGGGAAGTTCCGGTGGCTGGTGATCACGTAGACCCGCTGCTTGCTGATGCCACCGAGCATCACGCGAATCTCCGCAGCACCTACCAGCTCCATATGGCGGACCGTAGACAGTTGACCTGACTCCTTGACCCGGGGCAACTTACCGGTCACCGTAAAGGGCATGTCGAAGTCGAACGGAAACAGCGCCGATCGCGCGCCCTTGAGCGACCTGCACCCCGTGCATCAGCATCTGCCGCGTCGGCCGTCATGGCTGTGCCGCGTATGCGCGGCGACCTGGCCGTGCGCGTGCGCGCGGATGTTGCTGCGGGTGGAGTACGGGACCGACCGGGTGGCGTTGTCGATCTACACGGCCAGCCAACTGTTCGATGCGACGGCCGACCTGCTCGCGCTCAACCCCGAGCCCGCGCCCGACCCACGGGAGCTGTTCGACAGGTTTCTGGCGTGGACCGCCCAGCCGCGCCCGTGACGGCGTGCACGGCCCAGCAGCGCCCGTGACAGCGTGCACGGCCCAGCCGCGCTCGTGAACGCGGAAGGTCGGTCAGGGACCGTCAGGCGTGCGCTTGGCGCGACTGGGCTGCACCCGCTTGGGTTCGCCGGGCATCTTCGGGTGGTCCGGGGGGTACGGCAGGTCGCCCTGGCCGGCGGCGGCGTCGCGTTCGGCCCATTCGAGCAGCGGGGTGATGTCCCACGGGGAGTCGTCGATGCCCGCGTGCGGGTCGCCGCGCTCGGCGAGCCGGGCCGGGACGCTGCGCAGGTCGAAGTCGTCCGGGTCGACGGTGGGCAGTTCGTCCCAGGTGACCGGGGTGGAGACGGTGGCCCGCGCGTTGGCCCGCAACGAGTATGTGCAGGCGATCGTGCGGTCCCGGGCCATCTGGTTGAAGTCGACGAAGACCCGGCGGCCGCGTTCCTCCTTCCACCAGGCGGTGGTGACCAGGTCGGGGTGGCGGCGTTCCAGCTCCCGGGCGAGCGCGATGGTGGCCCGACGCACCTCGGTGAACGTCCAGCGGGGTTGGATGCGCAGGTAGACGTGCACCCCCCGACCGCCGGAGGTCTTCGGCCAACCGGGGACGCCCAGCTCGTCGAGGAGCGCCCGGAGCTCACCGGCGGCCCGGGCCGCGTCGGCGAAGTCGGTGCCGGGCTGCGGGTCGAGGTCGATGCGCAGCTCGTCGGGTCGGTCGGCGTCGGTGGCGCGCACCGGCCAGGGGTGGAAGACGATGGTGCCCATCTGCGCCGCCCAGGCCACGTGCGCCAGGTCGGCCGGGCACAGCTCGGCCGCGTTCCGACCGCTCGGGAAGGTGATCTCGGCGGTGGTGACCCAGGGCGGCACCCCCCGGGTGGGCACCCGCTTCTGGAAGAACGCCTCACCACCGATGCCCTCGGGGAAGCGTTGCAGCGTGGTGGGCCGGTCCCGCAGGGCGCGCATGATGCCGTCGCCGACCGCGAGGTAGTAGTGGAAGACGTCCGCCTTGGTGAACCCCCGCTCGGGGAAGATCACCCGGTCCGGACTGCTCAGCCGTACGCTGTGCCCGGCCACCTCGACCTCGGTGACCGCCGCCTTGGTGCCCGCCATCTCGCGACCATATGCCACGCCCCCGACGTTCGACGTACCGTTGACAGGTGAGTCTTGACGACAACGACCTGCCGAAGACCGAGGACGAGTGGCGCGTCCGCCTGACCCCCGAGGAGTTCCACGTCCTGCGGGAGGCCGGCACCGAACGACCCTGGACGGGCGAGTACGTGGACACGAAGACCCAGGGGGTCTACCACTGTCGCGCCTGCGGTCTGGAGCTGTTCTCCAGCGACACCAAGTTCGACTCGCACTGCGGGTGGCCGAGCTTCGACGACGCCATCCCGGGCCGGGTCAAGGAAATCGAGGACCGCAGCCTCGGCATGGCGCGTACGGAGATCCGGTGCGCCCGCTGCGACAGTCACCTCGGGCACGTCTTCCACGGTGAGGGCTTCACCCCGAAGGACACCCGGCACTGCGTCAACTCCATCTCGGTCCGCCTCGAACCCCGCTGAGCACGAGCGAGCACCACGGAGCCGAGCGAGCACCACGGAGCCGAGCGAGCACCACGGAGCCGGAGAGCCACTCAGGGCGTACCCCCGAGTAGGTCGACCTCGGCGGTCCGGGACTGCTCGATCCGCCGGGCCAGGTCGCGGACCCGCTCGTTGCGGCCGACGCCGATCTGCGCCCGGGCCAGGTCGGCGGCCGACCGCTGGTGGTCGCCGAGTACCTCGCGCAGCACCCGGTCGACGTCCGGGGCTGGCGCGTTTCGCAGCCGGTCGAGCGCCGCGTCGTCGCCGTGCCCCTCGTGATGGTGCGCGGCGGCGCTGGCGCCCGGCCCGGTGGTGGGCAACCAGCCCCGCATGGCGACCAGTTCGTCGGCCTCGGTGGCCTCGATGGCGGCGGCCAGGGTGCGCAGCGCGTCGTCGCGCACCCGGTCCCGGGACATCCGCACGATCTGCAGGGTGCGTTCGCTGTGCCCGACCATCGTGCTGAGGAACACCACGTCGATGCCGCTCAGCTCACCCAGGGAGGCCGAACCCACGGAGCCCGAACCCACGGCGGCCGAACCCACGGCGGCCGAACCGGCGACCGTGGAGCCGGCCGGGGGCGCCGGCGCCGGTTGCGGCCCGCCCGGGTCGGGTGACCCGGCGCAGGCGCTGGTGAGCAGCAGGGCCGCGAGCACTGACACCAGAGGGGTACGGGGCATGCCGGTGCTCCGTTCACGCGGGGGGCGGCGACGGGTGCGACCCGAGGGCCGCACCCGCACGGTCAGACCTGTTGCCAGAGCGCCGGTACGTTCGGCGGCTCCCAGCCGGGAATGGCGGTGTGCGCCTGCCGGCAGCGGTAGGTGGCTCCGCCGTAGGTGACCTGGTCGCCGACCTGGTACGCCCGGCCACTCGCCCAGGTGCCGCCCTGCGCGGGCGGAGTCGTCGGCGTGGGGGTCGGGGTGGGTCGTGGGGTGGCCGTCGGGGTCGGCGTGGGGGTCGGGTTCGAGCCGCCACCGCCGATCTGCACGTCGATGCAGGAGTAGAAGGCGTTCGCCGTGTCGGAGATGTTCCACACCGCGAGGATCTTCTGCCGACCGGAGAAGCCACCGAGGTTGACGGTGTGCGAGACGGTGGCGCCCGGCTGCTGGCCGTTGCCGTTCACCACGCCGACGCGGGTGTTGCCGATCCAGTACTCCCAGTTGGCGGTGGCGTGCCGGGCGGTGTTCACCCAGGTGAAGGTCAGCGAGCTGCCGACCGAGGTGGCCGGCCAGCCCCGACTGTCGTCGTTGAGGACGGCGAAGCCGGAGATTCCGGCGTTGCAGCTGCGCAGGCCCTTGGGGCCTTCGACGCTCTGCGGCTCGTACTTGATCTGCCCGCAGTCGGGGACCCGACCCTGCGCGCAGAGCGCCTGCCGGCTCGGCGGGGCGGAGACGTAGCCGTGGGCCTGCGCGGGGGCGGCGACGGTGAGGGTGGCGGCGACGGCACCTGCCGCCACCAGCGGGACGGTGATTCTTCGACGCATGGGGCAGCTCCTTCTCCGGGGTCCGGTGGGTGCCCTCAAGGTAATTTAAACATTGTTAACAGTAAAGACTCCCATCGATAAATGCATCGATGGCGGCAGTTTTCTCTGTCAGAGGCGGAGCAGGCTGCCCCGATCGTCGACCTGGTCGGCAGTCTCGTCGTCCAGCCAGACGCCACCGGTGGCGAGATAGCGGAACCGGTACTCCCCCGGCGGCAACTTCACGGTCACCGTCCGGGTGCCGTCGCGGCGGGCCACCAGCTCGTGCCGGCCGGGCTCCCAGCCGTTGAAGCAGCCGACGACGCTCACCGGCCCGGGCGGGGCATTCCGAGGCAGGCAGAAGGTCACCCGGGTCTGGTTGCCGAAGAGTTTGTTGCGCTTGATCACGTGATCCTCCGGGGGTCGCGGCGGTTCACCCGGCACAACGGACAACACGCCGAGACCGACACGCCGCCCATCGACCTGAACATCGACAATTCGCCACCCATCGCACCGACTGAGGAGCAACCTGTAGGCACGTGTCCTGATATGGGGGTTTTCTCGTGGCAACCTGCGAGGTCTGCGGCAACGACTACT
The DNA here is from genome assembly GCF_029626165.1 of Micromonospora sp. WMMD967. Taxonomy (NCBI): domain Bacteria; kingdom Bacillati; phylum Actinomycetota; class Actinomycetes; order Micromonosporales; family Micromonosporaceae; genus Micromonospora; species Micromonospora sp. WMMD967. The sequence goes on along the minus strand of NZ_JARUBK010000001.1, from coordinate 2,843,892 downwards.
GGATGGCGTTCGAGGTGCGCACCGTCAGCGGCGACGTGCACACCTTCGACTCGTTCGAATGCGCGATCCACCGGATGGCACCGATCTGCGAGCACTGCCAGATCAAGATCGTCGGACACGGCGTCGAGGTCAACGGCCGCTTCTTCTGCTGCGGCCACTGCGCCCGCGCCGTCGAGGGCGAGGTCGGCGCCGAGATCCGCGACGCCGTCGGGGCACGCCCGGCCTGACCGCGCCAACCAGTCCCGGCCGCCCTCCTGCGGTACGGTCGTCGCCATGCGGCCACTGCTGGGCGTCCTCCCCCCGCCGCGCTCCTGAACGGAGCGCCGCGCTCTCGCCGACCGGGTGACTGACCCCGTCGGCCGTCCCGCCGTACGCGCTCCGTCGACGTCGTCCCCGTCAACGGCTCACCCTCGGAGCGCCCTCGTGTCCCTTTCCCGAACCGCGCGCCCGGCCGCCCCGGCGCCGGTCGTCCACCAGGCCCGCACCGGCCTGATCCAGATCACCGTCACCGGCGTGCTGTGGGGCACCACCGGCGTGGCGGTGCAACTCCTGCGCGACAGCACCGGACTCAGCCCGGTGAGCATCGGCTTCCACCGCCTCGCCATCGCCGCGCTCGTCCTCCTGGCGTGCACCGCCGGTCGACTCCGCACGACCCTGGCCGCCCTGCGCGCGGCACCCGTACCGCTGCTGCTCACCGGCGTCGGCCTCGGCCTGTACCAGGCGCTCTACTTCGCCTCCGTGGCGTGGGCCGGCGTCAGCGTGGCCACCGTCGTCAGCCTGGGCGTGGCCCCGGTGCTCGCCGCCGCCTGGGAGTCGGCACGCGCGCGCCAGATGCCCGGCCCGGTGCGACTCGGCACGCTGGTCGCGGCCGTCACCGGTCTCGTCCTGATCACCACCGCCACGGCGGACCCCGGCGCGGCGACACCCGCACCGCTGCTCGGCCTGCTCGCGGCGGCGGGCTCCGGCCTCGGGTACGCGGTGACCACCCTGATCAGCCGGCACGCGTCGCAGCACACCACGCCGATGACGTTGACCACCATCTCCACGGTGGTCGGGGCGCTCACCCTGGCACCGTTCGCCCTGGTGTCCGGAATCGGCGTGCCGGTACGCCCCGACACCGTGGCGCTGCTGCTGCACCTCGGCGTGATCACCACAGCGGTGGCGTACGCGTTGTTCTACGCCGGGCTGCGCACCACAGCGGGGAGCGTGGCCGCCGTCCTGACCCTGCTCGAACCGCTCACCGCCGCGGTGCTGGCGGTGACACTGCTGCACGAGCCGCTGCCGCTTCCGGTGGTCGTCGGCGGCGTCCTGCTGCTCAGCGCCGTGGCCGCCACCTACCTGGCACCTCGGACGGGCACCGGATGACGCGGCCTAGGATCGTCGGGTGCCCTCGCAGACCACCGACATCCGGACGGCCACCTTCGCCGACCTGGACACCCGCACCTTCCACGACCTGCTCAAGCTGCGCATCGACGTGTTTGTGGTGGAGCAGAACTGCCCGTATCCGGAACTCGACGGTCGCGACGTCGAGCCGGGCACCCGGCATCTCTGGCTGACCGACGGCGGCGCGCCTCTGGCGTACCTGCGGATCCTGGCCGACCCGGACGGCACCGCCCGGATCGGTCGGGTGGTGGTGGCACCGGAGGCGCGCGGCGGCGGATACGCCGGCCGGCTGATGACCGCTGCCCTGGAGGCGGTGGGCGACCGGCCCAGCGTGCTGGAAGCCCAGTCGCACCTGGTCGGGTTCTACGGCCGGCACGGCTTCACGGTCAGCGGCCCGGAGTACGTCGAGGACGGCATCCCGCACACGCCGATGCGGCGTGGCGCGGGCACCGCGCCGACGACCTCAACCATTGACGCCTGACGATCGAGCTGGCATGGTGCCGGGTAGAGCCATCGCAGGAGCCAGCGAGTAGGCACGGGAGTGGGCAACTCCCGTCGGTCCGGGTGTCGTCGTCCGACCTCATCCCCCCGGGGGCTCCATGTCCACTTTCATCCGATCACGGCGCGTGTTCTTGTTGTTCGCCGTCGTGACGGCCGCCGTGCTCCTGTTGACCACAGCGCTGACCACGATCGTGGCTCAGCCCGCCTCCGCGCACGGCTCGGTCGTCGACCCGGCCTCGCGCAACTACAGCTGCTGGCAGCGCTGGGGTGGCGACTTCCAGAACCCTCGGATGGCCACCGAGGACCCGATGTGCTGGCAGGCCTGGCAGGCCGACCCGGCCGCCATGTGGAACTGGAACGGCCTGTTCCGGGAGGGCGTGGGCGGCAACCACCAAGCCGCCGTCCCCGACGGCCAACTGTGCAGCGGCGGTCGCACCCAGAGCCCCCGCTACAACTCGCTGGACACGGTCGGCGCCTGGAAGACCACAGCGGTGTCGAACAACTTCCGGCTCCGCTTCTTCGACCAGGCCAGTCACGGCGCCGACTACATCCGGGTGTACGTGACCAAGCAGGGCTTCAACGCGGCCACCCAACCGCTCGGCTGGGGCAACCTGGAGCTGGCCGGCCAGATCGGCAACACCCCGGCCTCGCAGTGGGACAAGGACACCGGCGGCGTCTCGATCCAGATCCCGGTCAGCGCGCCCGGACGCACCGGACGACACATCGTCTACACCGTCTGGCAGGCCAGCCACTTCGACCAGTCGTACTACCTGTGCAGCGACGTCGACTTCGGCGGGGGAACGAGCACTCCGCCGCCGACCACGCCGCCGCCGACCACCCCACCGCCCACGACTCCCCCGCCCACCACCCCGCCCCCGACGACGCCGCCGCCGGCCGGGGCGTGCACGGCTACCTACCAGGTCACCGGCCAGTGGTCCGGCGGCTTCCAGGGTGAGGTGAAGGTGACCGCTGGTGGTTCACCGATCCAGGGCTGGTCGGTGGGCTGGAACTACGGCAACGGCCAACAGGTCACGTCTTCCTGGAACGCCACCGTCAGCACCAGCGGCACGCAGGTCACGGCACGTAACGTCAACCACAACGGCAGTCTTGCCGCCGGAGCGAGCGCCACCTTCGGGTTCCTCGGCTCGTGGAACGGCAGCAACCCGGTTCCACTGGTCACCTGCACGACGACCAGTTGATCCCCGGCCGGCGCCGCACCCGGGCGGGGGTGCGGCGCCGGACGGCGGGACTCGGACGAGACGGTCGACTCAGACCAGGCAGTTGACGATCTCCGCCACCGAGCGGCGGCGGCCCGTGTAGAACGGGACCTCTTCACGGACGTGCCGGCGGGCGCCGGAGGCGCGCAGGTCCCGCATCAGGTCCACGATCCGGTGCAGCTCGTCGGCCTCGAAGGCGAGCATCCACTCGTAGTCGCCCAACGCGAACGAGGCCACCGTGTTGGCCCGTACGTCGGGGTAGCCCCGGGCCATCTTCCCATGCTCGGCGAGCATCTCGCGCCGCTCGGCGTCGGGCAGCAGGTACCACTCGTACGAGCGGACGAACGGGTACACGCAGATGTAGGGGCGGGCCTCCTCGCCGGCCAGGAACGCCGGGATGTGGCTCTTGTTGAACTCCGCCGGCCGGTGCAACGCCATCTGCGACCAGACCGGGGTCATCGCCCGACCCAGCGTGGTGCGACGGAACCGCAGGTACGCGTCCTGCAACGCGTCGCTGGACGCCGAGTGCCACCAGATCATCAGGTCCGCGTCGGCGCGCAGACCGGAGAGGTCGTACACGCCCCGGACCACCACGTCCTTGCCGGCCAGCTCGTCGAAGAGGGAGACGACCTCACCGGTGACGTTGTCCCGCAGCGACGGCAGCGGGGAGCTGGCCCGGAACACCGACCACATGGTGTAGCGGATGCTGTCGTTCAGCTCCCGCAACCGGGCCGCGTTGGTCTGCTCGGTCATCTCGCCGATCCTCCCAGTGCTGTGATGATCTCCTCGGCCGCGGTCTCGCCGGAGCGGACGCAGACCGGGATGCCGACGCCGTCGTAACCGGCGCCCGCGAGGGTCACTGTGGGGTGCGCGGCCCGCAACGCCGCGCGTGCGGCGCCGACCCGGCCGGCGTGCCCCGGGGCGTACTGGGGCAGCGCCCCGCCCCACCGCTGCACGTGCCCGTCGACCGGGGCGGGCAGCGGGGTGCCGAGCACCGCCGACAACTCCCGGTGCACGGTGGCCGCGAGGTCCGCGTCGGGGCGTTGCAGGTGCGCCTCCTCGCCGTACCGGCCGACCGACGCGCGCAGCAACGCCACACCGTCCGGCCGGCGCAGGTGCCCCCACTTAGTGGTGAAGAACGTGGCGGCCTTGGTCAGCAGACCCTCGGTGCTGGGCACCAGGAAGCCGGACAGCTCGGGCAGTCGGGGTTGCGGCACCGCCAGGGTCACCAACGCGACGCTCGCGTAGTCGAGTTTCCCGACGGCCGCGGCGGCCTCCGGGGCGGGGCCGGCGAGCAACCGCGCCGCCGGCCGGGCCGGCACCGCCAACACGACGGCGTCCACGTCCACGAACTCGGGGTCTCGCGTCGGGCCGACGGTGAGCCGCCAGCCGGAGCCGGTCGCTGTCACCTCGCGCACCGCCGCGTCGCGCCGGATCGTCGCGCTGCTGGCCGTCACCGCCGCCTCGACGAGGGTGCTCAGCCCACCGACCAGGGTGCCGAAGACGGGAGCGCCGGGTGCCCGTGGCGCAGCGGCCTGGGCGGCCCGGACCGCGCCGGTCAGGGTGTGCTCCACCCGGGCCGTGCGCGCCAGCGCCGGCATGGTGGTGACCAGGGACAGGTCGTCGGCGCGGCCCGCGTACACACCGCCGAGCATCGGGTCGACCAGCCGCTCGACCACCTCGTCGCCGAAGCGGGACCGGACCAGCGCACCCACCGACACGTCCGCGTCGGGCCCGATCAGCGGCCGGCCACCGTCGGTGTCGGCGTCCGCGAGCGGGCGGGCGACAGTCGTCACCCGATCCAGATCCCCGGGTACGCCCACCAGCGTGCCGCCCGGGATGGGGCGCAGCCCCCCGTCGACCACGAGCGCCGCCTGCCCCACGGTGGGGTGCACGATCTTCTCGGCCAGCCCGAGCCGGCGGATCAGGGCCACCGCCGCGCTCTCGGCGCCCGTAGGGTCGCGCATCAGGAACGACTCGGCGCCGAACTCCACCGGCTGGCCGGCCAACGCACCGGTGCGCAGCTTGCCGCCCAACGCGCCGGACTGCTCGTACACAGTGATCTCGGTGTCGGCCGGCGCGCCGTCGCGCAGGCGGACCGCGGCGGCCAGCCCGGCGATCCCGCCGCCGACCACCGCCACCCGCCAGGGCCGCCGCATCGCCTTCTCAGCCCTGGTCGGCCCGGCGGCTGGACACCTCGTGCACCAGCGCGACCACCCGGGTCAGCACCTCCGGGTCGGTCTCCGGCAGCACCCCGTGGCCGAGGTTGAACACGTGCCCGGGGGCCGCCTTGCCCTGCTCCAGGATCCGGCGCACCTCGGCCTCGACCACCGGCCACGGCGCGAGCAGCACGGTCGGGTCCAGGTTGCCCTGCACCGCCTTGTCCGGGCCGATCCGACCGGTGGCCACGTCCAGCGGGGTACGCCAGTCGACGCCGACCACGTCCGCGCCGGCCTCGCCCATCGCGCCGAGCAGCTCGGCGGTGCCCACCCCGAAGTGGATGCGCGGCACACCGGCGCTGGCCAGCCCGCTCAGCACGGCGGTCGAGTGCGGCAGCACGAAACGGCGGTAGTCGGCCTCGGAGAGGGCACCCGCCCACGAGTCGAAGAGCTGCACGGCCGACACGCCCGCGTCGATCTGCACCCGCAGGAAGGCCAGTGTCACCTCGGCCAGCCGGCCGCAGAGCGCGTGCCACAGGTCCGGGTCGCCGTACATCAGGGCCTTGGTCTTCGCGTGGGTGCGCGACGGACCACCCTCGACCAGGTAGCTGGCCAGGGTGAACGGCGCGCCGGCGAAACCGATCAGCGGGGTGTCGCCCAACTCGACCACCAACTGCCGGACGGCCTCGTCGACGTACGACACGTCCTCGCGGGTGATCAGGCGGATCCGCTGCACGTCGGCGGCGCTGCGGATCGGCTCGGCGACGACCGGGCCGGTGCCCGGCACGATGTCCAGGTCGACCCCGGCGGCGGCCACCGGCACCACGATGTCGCTGAACAGGATCGCCGCGTCCACGCCGTGCCGACGCACCGGCTGGAGGGTGATCTCGGTGACCAGGTCCGGACGGCGGCACGACTCCAGCATCGGCACTGTCGCCCGGATCTCCCGGTACTCCGGAAGGGAGCGGCCGGCCTGGCGCATGAACCAGACCGGGGTGTGCGGCCCCGGTTGGCGTCGGCAGGCCCTGATGAAGGGCGAGTCGGCCGGTCCGCCGGGGCGGGATTCTCCGTCTCGGGCGACAGTGCCCGTGGTGTCCGTGGTCATCGCCGCAATCGTGCCACGCCCACCACCGGAAACCGGGTGGGGGTGAGAGGAAGGGCACCGTTCCTTACCCCCGGTGCCCTTCATGAGCGTCGGCGCGCCGTCGAAGCGGGCGACGGACGGCGGCATAGGCTGCCGACATGGCCCCCCCGATCGCGCTCCCGGAAGCGTTCGCCCGCGCGGTCGCCGGGCTGCGATCGGCGACGCCCCGCCCGGAGATCACTCTTGAGGAGGTCGGGGCGCCCCAACGACTCGCCCCGTACGCGTTCGCGCTCGCCGCGACGGTGCTGCGCGACGGCGACGAGGTGGCGACCGGGCGGCTGATCCTGCTGCACGACCCGGCCGGGCACGAGGCGTGGCAGGGCACCCTGCGGTTGGTCACCTACGTGACCGCCGAGTTGGAGGTCGACCTGGCCGCCGACCCGTTGCTGCCCGGGGTCGGCTGGACGTGGCTGACCGACGCGTTGGACGCCCAGGACGCCGGCCACCGGGCTATCGGTGGCACCGTCACGCAGACCATGTCGACCCGGTTCGGCGACCTCGCCGGCCCGCCGACCGTCGGTGACATCGAGATCCGCGCCTCCTGGACGCCGGTCGACGACGACCTCACCGCGCACCTGCTCGGCTGGTGCGCCCTCCTGGCCGACACCGCCGGCCTCCCCCCACCCGGTGTGACTGCCCTGTCCGACCGCCGCCCCGCCGGCGCCGCCTAGCTCCTCCCGCCCCCTCCTTGGGGGTCGATCATGGAGTTGTGGTGGGTGGATTACCCCTCGGCGCGGCTTTTGTGAGGCACCACAACACCATGATCGACCGCGCCGGGGCGGGTGCGCTCGTACATCCTTTGGACACGTGATCGACACACGCCGGACCGGCTGCACCCGCTCGATCTCCACGCGCACTAGGGTTGGCAGGTGACCGACGAACCACCCCTGCGCCGTCGGCCCGCCGAAGACCTTCCGGGAAACGCACCCGAGCACCCGCCGTCGGCCCCGCCGCAGCTGGTGGGCGAGGGCGCCGACCCGGCCGACGGTGGGCCCGTTCCGCTGACCGCCCCGCGTGACGGCACTCCCGAACCGGTGGCCACCCCGGCCGAGCTCGCCGAGGTGGTGGCCCGCTTCGCGGCCGGCACCGGCCCGGTCGCCCTGGACGCCGAGCGGGCCTCCGGTTACCGCTACAGCCAACGCGCGTACCTGGTGCAGCTCCGCCGCGCCGGTGCGGGCACCGCGCTGATCGACCCGCTGCCGTTGCCGGACCTCAGCACGCTGGACGCCGCGATCGGCGAGGCCGAGTGGGTGCTCCACGCGGCCAGCCAGGACCTGCCCTGCCTGGCCGAGGTGGGGCTGCGCCCACGCCGGCTGTTCGACACCGAGCTGGCCGCCCGGCTGGCCGGGTTCGAGCGGGTCGGGCTGGCCGCGCTCACCGAGCAGTTGCTCGGGTTCACGCTGGAGAAGCACCATTCGGCCGCCGATTGGTCGAGCCGGCCGCTGCCCGAGTCGTGGTTGACGTACGCCGCTCTCGACGTGGAGCTGCTCACCGATCTACGCGACGCTCTCGACGCCGAGTTGACCCGGCAGGGCAAGTCGGCCTGGGCCGCGGAGGAGTTCGCCGCGCTGGTCCGCACCGGGGCGCGCCCGCCGCGGGTGCGCGCGGAGCCGTGGCGGCGTACGTCCGGCATCCACCGACTGCGCGGGGCGCGGGCCCAGGCCCGGGTGCGTTCGATGTGGTACGCCCGGGACCAGATCGCGGCCCGGCGGGATGCCGCCCCCGGTCGGGTGTTGCCCGACTCGGCGATCATCGCCGCCGCCGAATTGGATCCGAAGGACGAGAAGACCCTGCTGACCCTGCCCGGTTTCGGCGGGCGGTCGGTGCGGCGGCTGGCCCGCACCTGGCTCGCCGCTCTCGACGACGCCCGGCAGCTCGCGGAGGATTTACTGCCGGTCTCCCCCACCGTCGAGGGCCCGCCCCCACCGCACCGGTGGGCCGAGCGGGACCCGGTGGCCGCCGGGCGACTGGCCCGGTGCCGGGAGGTGGTCATTCGCATCGCCGGCGAGCACAACCTGCCGCCGGAAAACCTGATCACGCCGGATTCGGTTCGCCGGTTGGCCTGGACCCCGCCGGAGGAGATGACCGAGGCGTCGGTGGCGGAGACCCTGCGCGGTCTCAACGCCCGGGAGTGGCAGATCGGTCTGCTCGTCCGTGACCTGACCGAGGCCCTGGACCCCACCCCGTAGGGGGCGCGGGCTCCAGCGGGTCGCGGTGTGGGGTGGGCCACAGCGGGGGGCCGGGACGGGTTGGTTACTGGCGAGTAGCATTCGGGGGAACGTGCCCGTGTTGGCCGACCCTCGTTCAGTCCGGAGCGCCGCCCCAGCGGCGCGGGGGCCGATTGGTGGTCGAGAAGGAGGCTCAAGTGCCCCGTGAAGTTCGGGATGTCGTTTTCGTCGACGGCGTCCGTACCCCGTTCGGCAAGGCGGGTGGCATGTACGCCAACACCCGCGCCGACGACCTGGTGATCCGCTGCATCCGTGAGCTGCTGCGGCGCAACCCGCAGCTGCCCCCGGAGCGCGTCGAGGAGGTCGCCGTCGCGGCCACCACCCAGATCGGCGACCAGGGCCTCACCATCGGCCGCACCGCAGCGCTACTGGCCGGCCTGCCCAAGACCGTTCCCGGCTTCGCCATCGACCGCATGTGCGCCGGAGCGATGACGGCGGTGACCACTGTGGCCAGCGGCATCGCGATGGGCGCGTACGACGTCGCCATCGCCGGGGGCGTCGAGCACATGGGCCGTCACCCGATGGGTGAGGGTGTCGACCCCAACCCGCGCATCATCGCGGAGAAGCTGGTCGACCCGTCCGCGCTGGTCATGGGCGCCACCGCGGAGAACCTGCACGACCTGGTCCCGCACATCACCAAGGCACGCACCGACGCGTTCGCGCTCGCCTCGCAGCAGAAGACCGCCAAGGCGTACGCCAACGGCAAGCTCCAGGACGACCTGGTGCCGATGTCGATCCGCGACGCGGAGGGCGGCTGGGGCCTGGCCACCGTGGACGAGGCCCCGCGGGACACCTCGCTTGCGAAGCTCGGCACCCTCAAGACCCCGTTCCGCCCGCACGGCAAGGTGACCGCTGGCAACGCCGCCGGCCTGAACGACGGCGCCACCGCGAGCCTGCTCGCCGACGAGGCCACCGCCCGCGAACTGGGGCTGCCGATCGCCATGCGGCTGGTGTCGTTCGGGTTCGTCGGGGTGGAGCCGGAAGTGATGGGTGTCGGCCCGATCCCGTCCACCGAGAAGGCGCTCCGTCTCGCCGGGCTCACCATCGACGACATCGGCCTGTTCGAGTTGAACGAGGCGTTCGCCGTGCAGGTGCTCGCGTTCCTCGACCACTTCGGCATCGCCGACGACGACGCGCGGGTCAACCGGTGGGGCGGCGCGATCGCCATCGGTCACCCCCTCGCCTCCTCCGGCGTGCGGCTGATGACGCAGTTGGCCCGCCAGTTCGCCGAGCACCCCGAGGTCCGCTACGGCCTCACCGCGATGTGCATCGGCATCGGCATGGGCGGCACTGTCATCTGGGAGAACCCGAACTGGGAAGGTGGCGACAAGTGAGCGCGAGGAGTGAGCCGGGCCTGCGAGCCCCGCAGTCGCGAACCGAAGATGGCACTGTGAAGGCACCGAACGAGGTCGTCACCCGGGCGCTGCTGCGTCAGGTGAACGTGCCCGGCCTGGACCGGCCCGCTGCCCTGATCACCCTGGACAACGGCTTCGACCACACCAAGCCGAACACCTTCGGCCCCGGCGGGTTGGCCAGCCTCGACGAGGCGATCACCGCCGCGCTCGCCGCCGACCCGGCGTTCATCGCGGTGACCGGCAAGCCGTACATCTTCTGTGTGGGCGCGGACATCGTCGGCCTGCCGCAGCTGGCCGACCGGGAGCAGGCGCTGGAGATCGGTCGGCTCGGCCACCGGGTCTTCGCCCGGCTCAAGGACAGCACCGTGCCCACGTTCGCGTTCGTCAACGGCGCGGCGATGGGCGGCGGCCTGGAGTTGGCCCTGCACTGCCACTACCGGACGCTGTCCGGTGGGGCTGCGGCGCTGGCCCTGCCCGAGGTCTCCCTCGGCCTGGTGCCGGGCTGGGGCGGCACGCAGCTGCTGCCGAACCTGATCGGCATCCCCGCCGCCACTCAGGTGATCATCCAGAACCCGCTGATGCAGAACAAGATGCTCAAGCCGAAGCAGGCCGCCGAGCTGGGCATCGCGGACATCCTGTTGGAGCCGGCCGACTTCCTGGAGCGGTCTCTCGAATGGGCCGCCGCGGTGGTCCGGGGTCAGGTCACGGTGACCCGGCCGGAGGTCGACAAGGACATGTGGGCGGGCGTGCTCTACTTCGCCCGGGAGACCCTCAACCAGCGGTTGCACGGCGCGGTTCCGGCCGCGTACAAGGCTCTGGACCTGCTGGAGACGGCCAAGGACGGCGACTTCGCCGCCGGCACCGCCGCCGAGGACGAGGCCCTCGCGGACCTGGTCTTCTCCGAGGAGCTGCGCAGCGGCCTGTACGCGTTCGACCTGGTGCAGCGGCGGGCCAAGCGGCCGGCCGGCGCGCCGGACAAGGGCCTCGCCCGCACGATCACCAAGGTCGGCATCGTCGGCGCGGGCCTGATGGCCAGCCAGTTGGCGCTGCTGTTCGCCCGCCGCCTCCAGGTGCCGGTGGTGATGACCGACCTCGACCAGTCCCGGGTGGACAAGGGCGTCGGCTACGTGCACACCCAGATCGAGAAGGCCGTCACCAAGGGCCGGATGGACAAGAACACCGCCGCCAAGCTGTACGGGCTGGTCAGCGGCTCGGTCGACAAGGCCGCCTTCGCGGACGCCGACTTCGTCATCGAGGCGGTTTTCGAGGACCTGGGCGTCAAGAAGCAGGTCTGGGCCGAGTTGGAGAAGATCGTCTCCCCGGAGGCGGTGCTGGCCACCAACACCAGCTCGCTGTCGATCACGGAGATGGCCGCCGAGCTGGAGCACCCGGAGCGGGTGGTCGGCTTCCACTTCTTCAACCCGGTGGCGGTGCTGCCGCTGTTGGAGATCGTCCGGGGTGAGCGCACCGACGACGTCACCCTCGCGACCGCGTTCGCGGTGGGCAAGCAGCTCAAGAAGTCGAGCGTGCTGGTGAAGGACGCTCCGGCGTTCGTGGTGAACCGCCTGCTCACCCGGTTCCTGGGCACCGTCTTCGCCGCCGTCGACCAGGGCACCCCGCTGGACGTGGCGAACAGCGCCCTGGACCCGCTGGGTCTGCCGATGCGCCCGCTCGCTCTGCTCCAGCTGGTCGGGCCGGCCGTCGCGTACCACGTGGGCGGCACCCTGCACGCCGCGTACCCGGACCGGTTCGGGGTCAGCGAGAACCTCAAGCGGATCGCCGACTCGGGGCAGCCGATCGTGGTCGACGACCAGGTCAACGACGAGGTGGCCAAGCTGCTCGTCGTCGGTGACCAGCCGTTGACCGCCGAGCAGGTACGACAGAACGCGCTGGACGCGCTCGCCCAGGAGATCCGGCTGATGCTGGACGAGGGTGTGGTCGCCGAGGCGCAGGACATCGACCTGTGCATGATTCTGGGCGCCGGTTGGCCGTTCCATCTGGGTGGTGTGACGCCGTACCTGGACCGCACCGGCACGTCCGAGCGGGTCACCGGTCAGCGGTTCCTGCCGCGCGGGGCGGCGAGCCTGCCGGCCTGACGATCGCCGTACCACCGGTCGCGGTGGTCGGACCGTCCAATCCGGGCGGGCCGGCCACCGCGACCGTTTGTGATCAATCACGGCTGCGGGTGCCTCCAGCAGGGACAACACCGTGTTCCTCAGCGGGTTAGGATCACGCGCTTTTGCACCCCCATCTTGGAGCTGACTGAATGTCCCAGCCGCCGGCCAGTCCCTACGGCCCGCCGCACGATTCCTCCAATCCGCCGCAGCAGCCGGGCCAGCAGCCCGGTGGTTGGCCGCCCCCGCAGCAGCAGGGTTTCCCGCCCGCGCAGCCGGGTCAGCAGCCGTACGGCGACCCCCACCAGTTCGCGGGCCCGCCGCCGGCTAAGAAGAAGTCGAACGTCGGCAAGATCGTCCTGATCGTGCTGGCCGTGCTGCTGGTGTGCTGCCTCGGCGGAGCGGTGGCCATCTGGTTCACGGTCAAGGACGACGTGGGCGAGGTCGTCGACGCCACCAAGACCCGGCTCGTCGCGCCGGCCACCCTCGCCGGCCGGCCGAAGATCACGGAGCCGGAGTTGCAGGCGGCCGCCGACCAGATGATCACCGAGATGAAGGCGGAGGTGCAGAACGAGACCAGCACCGTCGGCGCCTTCTACGGCGACCCCGACAAGCAGGACCTCGTGATGATCGTTGGGGCTTCCGGCCTGTTGACGGACCCGAAGAAGGAGTTGGACGACGCAATCAACGGGCTCTCCACCGAGCTGACGCTGACCAACCTGGCGACCGTCGATCCTGGTCCGCTCGGCGGTGACGCGAAGTGCGGCGACGGCAAGGCCGAGAGCGTGCCGCTGGGGGTCTGCGTGTGGGCCGACCGGGGCAGCCTGGGCATGGTGGTCATCTACTACAAGACCGCCGAGCAGACGAAGGCCGAGTTCGTCACGATCCGGGGCCAGGTCGAGCAGCGTTCCTGACCGTCCACGACCGAGGCCCCGACCACCCGAGGGTGGCCGGGGCCTCGTGCTCTACACCGACGATCAGGCCGAGTCGTGGCCCTGCGCCGCGGCCCGTGCCGCCGCGGCCGCCGCCCGCTCGGCCTTGTTACCGAGTACGCAGAACTCGTTGCCCTCCGGGTCGGCGAGCACCACCCACCCGCCACCGGTCGGGCTGACCCGGTCGTCCACGAGGGTCGCGCCGATGCCGAGCAGCCGGTCGACCTCCTCGGCCCGGGTACGGTCGGCGGGTTGCAGGTCGAGGTGCAGGCGGTTCTTCACCGTCTTGCCCTCGGGCACCGCGATGAACAGCACCTCCGGGCCGCCCGGCGGCAGGAGCATCGCCTCCGGGTCGCCGGGGAAGTCGTCGGGCTGCCGGGGGCAGTCGAAGACCTGCGCCCAGAAGCCGGCGAGGGCGTACGTGTCGTGGCAGTCGATGCTGATGTTGTGAATGATCGAACTCACTGGTGGTCCTCCACAGTGGTGGTGGCGACACGTTCCCCGGCGCTGCGGAGCACGCAGCGCCCGACGAGCACCGCCGACCGGAAGCCGGCCAGGGTGTACGTGTCGTGGCAGTCGAAACTGATGGTGCGGATCCGTGGATACACGGGTGGTCCATCCATCGTCGGATGGGGACGCTCCGCCGCCCGGGGTCAGCCTGCGAAGACCCGGGGTGCGGAGCCCTGACTGGTGGACATCGACGCACCCCCCTTCACTCTCCGAGCTGACCCGGTGATCTTGCCATCGGCTGGACGCCGCCCGCAACCCCGATCAGCCTGCTGTCGACACCGACCCGGACACCGCCGGGGCGTCCGCCGACGGCAGGGTGACGGTCACCTCCAGACCACCCCCGGGCTGCGCGATCACCCGTACCGTCCCGCCGTGCGCCGTGCAGACCGCCCGGACGATGGACAGACCCAGCCCGGAGCCGCGGGCACCGGTGCGTTCCCGGCCACCGCGCCGGAACGGCTCGAACAGCCCCGGCACGTCGGCCTGGTCCACCTCGAAGCCCGTGTTGCCCACCACCAACCAGGACCGGACGCCGTCGGTGCCGGTCCGCACCCAGAGCCGGCCGTGCAGGTGGTTGTAGCGGACCGCGTTCTCGATGAGGTTCCCGGCCAGCCGGTCGAGCAACCCCGGATCACCGACGACCGGCGCGGACTCCAGTGACGTCTGCACCCGCAGGCCGATCCGTTCCACCTCGCGGCGCATCGCCGACAACGCGTTGACGGTGCCGGCGGCGAGGTCACACTCGGTCCGCCGACCCAGTTGCCGCCCGGCCTGCGCCTCGCTGCGGGCCAGCACCAGCAGCGCGTCCACCAGGCCGTTGGCTCGTTCCGAGGCGTCCCGGACCACTGTCGCCATCCGACGGTACTCGGCGGCGTCCGCGTCGTCGTCGCTGAGCGTCACGTCGATCTCGGTCCGCATCACGGCGAGCGGGGTACGCAGCTCGTGCGAGGCGTTCGCCACGAAACGTTTCTGCGCCTCGAAGGCGGACGCGATCCGGTCCAACATGGCGTCGAACGTCTTGGCCAGCTCGGCCACCTCGTCGTCGGCGCCGGAGTAGCCGATCCGCTGGTCCAGTGTCGCCTCACCGAGCCGCTGCGCGGTCGCGGTGACCTGGTGCAACGGGCGCAGCGCCCGACCGGCCACGGCGTACGCGCCGGCCACCCCGACGACGCTCACCGCCAACAGCGCGACCAGGCCCTTCGCCAGCAGCTCCCCGGAGGCGGCGTCGACCAGTTGCCGCTGCCACTGGGCGGCGTCCATCGACGTCCCGTCGGCGAGCACCACCGTCGTGCCGGGCAGCAACTCGTCGGTGGGGCGCAGCGCGTCCCGGACCAGCAGCCACGCCAGCAGCACCAGGATCGCCCCCGCGCCGACCAGCAGCACCCCGTTGAGCAGTGTCAGCCGCAGTCGCAGCGTGGGCCGCAACCGGCGGCTCACAGTGCGCCCTCGATTCTCGACTGCGGGGCTCGCAGACCCGGCTCACTCCTCGCGCTCATGCGCTCACCTCGGCGGTGCGGTAACCCGCGCCGACCACCGTCTCGATCAGCGGTGGGTCCCCGAGTTTCTTGCGCAGCGTCATCACCGTGACCCGGACGATCGTAGTGAACGGGTCGGTGTTGGCGTCCCACACCCGTTCCAGCAGCTCCTCGCTGGAGACCACCGCGCCGCGGGCCTTGAGCAGCTCGCTGAGCACCCCGAACTCCTTGTTGGTGAGGTCGACGGGCACGCCGGCGCGGGTGGCCACCCGCCGGGCCGGGTCGAGCACCAGGTCGGCCAGTTCGAGCACCGGCGGCGCGGCCGGGGTGGCCCGCCGGCCCAACGCCTGCACCCGGGCGACCAACTCGTCGAAGGCGAACGGTTTGGGCAGGTAGTCGTCCGCACCGAGCTGCAACCCCTCCACCCGGTCCGCCACCGTGCCACTCGCGGTGAGCATCAGCACCCGGGTCAGCGCGCCGGAGGCGGCCAGGTCGGCGCAGATCTGGTCACCGTGCACGCCCGGCAGGTCGCGGTCGAGCACCACCACGTCGTACCGCGTGACGAACGCCGCCTCGTGGCCGGCGTCGCCGTCGTACGCCACGTCGACGGCCATCCCCCGCTTGCGCAACCCGCGCGCGATCGCGTCGGCGAGGTTGCGCTCGTCCTCGACCACCAGTACCCGCATCCCGGCCTCCTCGCTGCTGACCACCGACAACCTAGTGCCGGCCGGCAACCATCGTCCCTCGCCGCACGCGCCGGTCGGCGTTGCGGGCCCGGCCGGCGTACGCGATGCTGTCCGCCGGCACCGAGCGACGGACGGACCTGCAATGACCATCGCGGCACCACCCACCCGCCGGGACATCGCCTACCGGGGTTTCCACCGGTCGACCGACGGCGCGCTCGACAGCGACGAGGGCGGTGTCGACGGGCGGAGCACCTGGACGTCACCTCCGGTGCCGGTGGGCTTCACCGTCGCCGAGGTGGTGCCGTCCTGGACCGCCGACACTCCCGACGGCACGTGGATCGAGGTCGAGCTGCGCGGCTGGCACGACGACGCCCCCGCCACCGAGTGGTACCGGCTGGCCCGCTGGGCGGCCGACGACCGGGCGGTACGACGCACCTCGTTACCTGGGCAGCGCGACGGCTACGCGGCCGTCGACACCGACACCCTGATCGTGAACGGGGCGACCGTCACCGGCTGGCAGGCGCGGGTGATCCTGTGCCGACCGGCCGGCAGCCCGAGCGGCCCGATGCTGCGCAGCTTCGGCGCTGTCGCCACCGGCCCCGCGCTGACCGGCCCGACCGACGCGCCGGCGCCCGCCTCGTCCACTGCCCGTGGGCGGGTGCTGGACGTCCCCCGCTATTCGCAGCGGCTGCACGCCGGCCAGTACCCGCAGTGGGGCGGGGGCGGCGACTCCTGGTGCAGCCCCACCTGCACCTCGATGGTGCTCGCCTACTGGGGCCTCGGGCCGACGGAGGAGCATTACGCCTGGGTGGAGCCGCCCGGCCCGCGCCCGGTGGTGGTGCACGCCGCCCGGCACTGCTACGACCACGCGTACGCCGGGGCCGGCAACTGGCCGTTCAACACCGCGTACGCCGGTCGGTTCGGGGTGGACGCGTTCGTCACCCGGCTCCGGTCGCTGGCCGAGGCGGAGGCGTTCGTCGCGGCCGGCATCCCGCTGATCGTGTCCGCCGCGTTCCGCGCCGACGAGGTGCCGGGGCTCCCCTACGACACCAAGGGGCACCTGATGGTGCTGGTCGGCTTCACCGCCGACGGCGACCCGGTGCTCAACGATCCGTACGCCCCGGACGACGACGCGGTCCGCCGTACCGTGCCCCGGCAGCCGTTCGAGGCGGTCTGGCAGCGCGGCAGTGGCGGCGTGGCGTACGTGCTGCGACCCCCGTCGGTGCCGCTGCCCCCGCCGCCGCCTCAGGCGAACTGGTAGTCAGCGGCGCAACTGCCACAGCCGGTAGGTGTCGGGGGTCACGCACAGCAGGTGGAAGTCGACCACCTGACACTCCCCGGTGGCATCGCGCACCGCGTCGAGGACGCGTACCGTCCCGGCTCGCATGTCCACCTCACCGACGACCACCCCGCCGTCGGGGTGCTTGCGGATGGCCGTCAGCGGATCGCCCTGATCCCGCCGGTACAGCTCCCACTGACCCAGGACGGCCACCTCCTGCCCGGTGAGCGCGTCCAGCACGACGAAGCGCTCCGGCGAGGCCCCGCCGCTCAACACGTTGGCCAGCAGCCGGTCCTCGACCCCCCACGCCCACCCCCAACGATTGCTGCTCCAGCGCACCTCGCCGGTGGCCCGGTCGAGAGCCTGCAGTTGGTTGGCACCGGTGCGCAGACACAGGACGGGGCCGCAGTTCATCGCGAAGTCGACTGTCACGTTGGGGCGGATCCAGCGCCGGTCGAGCTGGTCCAGGCCGTACGCGGTGACGGTGCCCGAGCCTCGGTCGATGACCAGCAGGAGGTCGTCCAGCACCTCCAGTCCGAATCGCCCGCCGTCGTCCGGTAGCAGGTCGGCGCGCGCCAGCACCGCACCGGTGGTCGCGTCGCGTACCTCGACCGGCCCGTCCGGCGGGTTGAGGATCAGCCGATCCAGCCCGCGCTCAGTCTCGCGCGGGATGATTCCGGCGGTGGTGGCGGGCAACTGCCAGCGGACGGTGCCGCAGCAGGGGTCGACCACCCGCAGCACGCTCGGCTCGCTCTCGCCGCCGGAGCGCAGCAGCAGGTTGCCGTCGACCAGCCTGTCGGCGCTCCCCGGTTGCTGCCACCGGTACGCGCCGGTGGCCCGGTCCACCGCGATGGTCGTCATGTCCCGGCCCTGCGGGCCGATCTCGTAGCCGGTGAGGATCAGCAGCTCGCCCAGCGGGAAGACCCCCCAGTACCGGGCCTCCGCCGACAGCGGCGCCTGCCAGGCCGGCTCGCCGCCGGGCAGTCGATACGCCGCCAGGCGTCGCTGTTGCGGATTGGACGTGCTGGTCGGTTCGATGACCACGGCGAGGTCACCGTCGACGAGCACGTCGGCGCCGGACCGCACCGGCAGCGTCACCACGGTCCGCCGGGGCGGCGGCGCGCCGGCGGCGGCGAGGGTGAGCAGCGCGAGCAGCGCGACCAGCGCGGCGCGCAGTTGCCGACCATTCGCGCGGGGTGGGCGGGGCAACGGGTCCGGGTCCGGGCCGTGCCGCAGCACACCGAGGTCGATCACCGAGTCGCTCACCGGGTCAACCGCCACAGCGCGGTGGTGCCGTCGAGGCGCTGACAGAGCAGCATCGGCAACGCCGCCTGACAGCTGCCGGCGATGCCCGGCAACACGTCGACGATCCGCGTCCGACGGGCGACGAGATCCAACTCGGCGACGACCCTCCGGCCGTCGTCACCCGACCGCGTCCCGACCAGGGGGCCGCCCGGGCCGACCACCTGCATCAGAGCCCACCCACCCAACTCGGTACGCACCTGACCGGTCGCCGCATCCCACACCTCGTACCCTCGGCCGGGTTTGGCCATCAGCAACTGACCGTGCCGGACGTCCGCCACATTGTCCGGACCGGAGTCCGACCACCGTACGACGCCGGTGGCCGGATCGAGCACCTGGAGGCCACCGGTCTGCGGCACCGCGCAGAGCAGGCCGGCGCAGCTGACCACGTAGGAGATCAACGGCACCTCCGCCGTCCACAGTGGCTTCAACTCGGTCAGCCCGTAGCCCACCAGCCGGGTGCTGCCGGGTGGGACGACCAGCAGCAGGTCGTCGACGACCTGCACCCGCTGGTACGCCTCCCGGTCACCGGGCAGCGTGTCGACGCTGCGCAGCAGGCGGCCCGTGCCGACGTCGTACACCTGCACCTCGCCGGTCGGCAGGAGCAGCACGAACCCGTCGACCCGGCCTTCCCGAAGGTGGTAGGAGGGATTGGCGGCCGGGGGAATCGGCACCGACCAGAGCACCCGGCCGGTGTCGGGCTCGATCCGGTTCAGCGTGCCCGACCCGTCGTCCCGGACGTCGGTCAGCAGCAGACCGTCGTCGGCGGTCGGTTGGGGCGCGCCGGGAAGCTGCCACCGTCGCTCGCCCGAATCGATGTCGAAAGCGATGGTCTGGAACACCCGGCCCGGAGCGTCGACAGTCATCGCCAGCACCAGCCCCCGCTCGACCCGGACGTCGAGGAAGTCACCGAGGCGGGCCAGCGGGGCCTGCCACCGTCGGCGCACACCGGCGCCGCTCGGGGACGGCTGGGCGTACGCGGTGAGGAACCGGTCCCCCTCGGGTGCCGGCGGGTCGACCACGAAGACGCTGTCCCCGCCGAGGTAGGCGGTTGCGGTCCGCAACGCCGGCACCACGCTCACCGCCCGCTGCGGCTGCGGTGCCGCGGCGCTCAGCACCACCAGGGCGAGGACGAGCACCACCGCGCTGCGCAGGGGTCGGCCGGCGGCGCTCGGTCGGCGAGCCGCAGGCGTCGACGCGGGCTCGTCCCGAACCTCGCCCAGCTCGATGATCGACAACGATCGTCCTTCCGTCACCGCTGGTCACCGTCCGGCAAACCGGCCGTGTGTGCACCGGGCCGGCAAAAGCGACGGAACCGCGCCTGTACGATGGCCCGTCGTGGCCGTGCCGGTGGTAGACCCCTCGCTGAATTCCCTGACCGACGCCGACCCGGCCGAGGCCGAGTCGACTCGACGGCCTCGACGCCGTCCGGCCCGAGCCGACCTGTTGGCCCTCGGAGCCTATGTGCTGCTGGGCGTATTCGTCTGCCTCAACTACTGGGGTGACATCAACGGCCGGGTCTCCTCGCACCTGCCCACCGACCACAGCTGGTTCGAATGGCTGTTCGCGCACGGCGCGTACTCGGTGCGGCACCTGGAGAACCCGCTGTTCACGGCCCGGCAGAACGCCCCGGACGGGGTGAACATGATCGCCAACACCTCGCTGCTCGGGGTGACCCTGCCGCTCGCCCCGCTGACCATGGTGCTCGGCCCCCAGGTGATGTACGCGCTCTACCTGGGTGGAGCGTTGGCCGCGACCGCCGGCACCGGCTACTGGATGCTCTCCCGCCACCTGGTGCGTTCCCGCGCGGCGGCCTTCGTCGGCGGCGCGTTCCTCGGCTTCGCGCCGGGAATCATCCACCACGCCAACGGTCAACCGAACTTCGTGTCCAACTTCCTGCTGCCGCTGATCGTGGTGCGGGTGCTGCGCCTCGGTGAGCCGGGCCGGTGGCTGCGCAACGGGCTGGTGCTCGGCGCGCTGGTGACGTACCAGATCTTCATCAACGAGGAGATGCTGCTCCTCACCGCCCTGGCCTGCCTGGTCGTCGTGCTGGCGTACGCCGTGCAGCGCCCGGCCGCCACCCGGGCCGCCGCCGGCACGTTCCTGGCCGGGCTCGGCGTCGCCGGCGGGCTGGCCCTGGCGCTCGCGGCGTACCCGATCTGGTTCCAGTTCAACGGTCCGCAGTCCTACCGGGGCCTACAGGGTGGCGTCTTCCACAACTGGGGCGAGGACCTGGTCGCCTTCGTCACCTTCGCCCGCGACACCTGGGCCGGTGACCCGGCGGTGGAGAAGACGATCGGGCTGACCGAGCAGAACACCTGGTTCGGCTGGCCACTGGTGCTGCTCTCGGTGGTCGCCCTGGTGCTGCTCGTCCGGCGCTCGCTTCCCGCCCGGATCGCCGCGGTGCTGATCGTCGTCTTCACCGTGGCGTCGATCGGGCCACTGGTCCGCTTCAACGGCGTGGAGACGGGCGTGCGCGGCCCGTGGTCGTACGTGCCGGACGACCTGCCGCTGGTCGAGATGATGATGCCGACCCGGTTGACGCTGGTGGTGGGCGCCGCGGTGGGCGTACTCCTCGCGCTCGCCTGGGACGCCGCGCACCGTCAGGGACGGCCGGTGGTCGACCAGCCGCGGGTGCCGGCGCAACGCACCGGCGACGCGGCCCCGGCGGTCGCCGACGAGCCTGCGGCGTCGGACCAGCCCGCGCCCGTCGCGGCGCGTCGCCGGTGGCTGCGCCCGGTGGGGTACGCGGCGGTCGCCCTCGCCGTGCTGCCGCTCTTCCCCCGGCCGCTGCCCGCCCAGCAGATCGACCCGCCACCGCACTTCATCACCGCGGGTGGCTGGCGGCCGTACGTGCCGGCGGGCCGGACCCTGGTGCCGGTGCCGATCCCGAGCAACGTGCACGGTCTTCCGACGTTGCGCTGGAGCGCGCTGACCGGGCAGGAGTTCCCCATCCCGGGCGGCTACTTCATCGGCCCGAACGAGGTCGGCGAGGGCGTCTTCGGCGCGCCGAACCGGCCCACCAGCACCCTCATCTACTCCACGATGGACAAGGACGCCGTCCCGGCGCTCACCGACGAGAACCGCCGGCAAGCCGTCGAGGACCTGCGGTTCTGGCGGGCGTCGGTGGTGGTGCTCGGTGCGAACCCCGACGAGGCGGTGCTGCGCGAGCTGGTCACCGGCCTGATCGGGCCGCCGCAGCGGGTCGACGACGTCTGGGTCTGGGACGTCCGCGCCCTGGTGGGCTGATCAGCCGACCTGGTCCCGGACGTCCCACACCCAACCGCCGTCCACCGGGCGGCCCGGACCGAGCAGGTCGTCGACAGTGCGACGGACCGGGTCGCCGTTCGTCAGCGGGCCGAGCACCACCACGGCGGCCCGCCAGTGCCGCAGGTCCTCGACGGCGCTACGGCGGTCGGCGTCGGTGAGCACCGGCACCGCACCGGTCTCCGCCACCCGCCGCAGCAGGACGGACGTGGGGCGGTCCGGCGCGCCCCAGCGGGCGGCCGGGTCGTCCGGGCCGCTCGGACCGATGAAGTAGCCGCCCGGCGCGGTGAACGCCATTCCCGTGCGGGCGGACCAGAGCATCACCGGGCTCCGCGCCGCGCCGGTGACCGGGGGTACGGCGACCACCGTCCGGCCCGGCGGCACCAGTGACCGCCACCCGCCGTCCGCGACGAACCCCGGCACCGGCATGACCGGCACCACCCGGATCGGCGTCGGCACCAGCGGCAGCAACGCGGCGGCCACCGCTCCGGCCCACAGCAACCGCACCGGCACCCCGGCGACGGCCGACAGCGTGCGCGCCGCCCACACCCGGTCCACGGAGAGCGCCACCAGCACCCCCAGCACCGGTACGCAGACCAGCGCGAACCGGGCCGGCACCGCGAGGTCGAGCAGGGGCAGCCCGGCGACCAGCCGGTACGGCCCGGGGATACCGGTGGCGGTGCCGTCGACCCGCAGCTCGGTGCCGAGGGACAGCAGCGCGAACACCAGCCCACAGCCGGCCAGCGCGCGGACCAACGGTCGCCGCCACAGCCAGACCACGATCACCACGGCGAGCACCAGCAACCCCGGGCCGAAGAACGAGTTCTCCTCGGTCGGGTTCGGCGAGAGCAGTCCCGGGAGCCAGTCGTCACCGAGGACGGTCTGCCTCGCCGACGCGGTGAACGACGCGGCGTCCAACTGGAACGCGTGCGCGGCGAACGCCATCCCGGAGTAGCGCTGCGGGCCGAAGAACTGGAACCACAGGGGGTACGCCAGCAGCACGCCCGCCACTCCGGCGGCCACCGCCAGCCGGCCGAACAGGGCCGGCGCGAGCCGCCGGGCGGCCCCCCGGTCGGCGAGCGCGTAGCCGAGCGCGAACACGCCGGCCGCGAGCGCCAGGAAGACCAACACCTCCTCGCCGATGAAGACCTGCCAGACGAGCAGCAGCCCGAGGACGACGCCGGGTCGCCACACTCCGGCGAGTCGGTGCGCCGCCTCCGGGGCTGGCCGGAACACCAGGGCGAGGATCGCGGGCACCAGGAACTGCGCGGCGATGTGCAGGTGCGCGCCCGCCTGGGCGATCATGCCCGGGGCGAAACCGCAGATCAGGCCACCGACAGCGGCTGCCGACCGGGTGGCGACCAGGCGGCGGCGCAGCAACGCGTACCAGGCCGTGGCCGTGCCGGCGAGGCAGCACACGACCGCCACGCAGAACGCGACCTGCGAGCCGAAGAGCAGAGTCACCGGGGTCAACGGGACGCCCAGGCCGAGCACCGAGGTGTTCGCCATCAGGTTCACCCCGTCGGGGGCGTTCAACCCGGCGCTGAAGAGCGGGTTCTCCCCGTCGGCGACGGCGTGCGCCGCATGCGCCAGCATCCACTCGAAGAGGATCTGGTCGCCCGCCTGGTGGAACAGCCGCCACGGGTGCCCCCACTGGGCACTGGTCAGCACGGCCGCCAGGGCCAGGTAACCGGCCACCACCAGCAGGTCCCGGAGCCGGCCCGAACGGGATGGGCGGACCGTCGCCGGAGGCGACGTGGTCGGGGACGTCGTCCCGACGGTCATCAGACCGAACGGTCGGTCAGCGCCCGCACGTCCCACACCCAGACGTCCAACTCCTGGCGGCCGGGGCCGACCAGGTCCTCGACGGCACGTCGCAGCGGTTCGGAGTTCTGCTGACGGACCGGGAGCACCAGGATCGCGGCCCGCCAGTGGCGCAGTTCGTCGCTGAAGCGGCGGCGCTGCCGGTCGTCGAGCTTCGGCGTACGCCCGGTGGTCGCCACCTCCTCCAGCATCTGACCCACACCGCTGGGTCGGCCGCCGAACCGGCCCGCGTCACCGGTGTTGCCGTTGCGGGGCGCGAGGAAGTAACCGCCGGGGATCTTGAAGTCGAGGTTCGTGGCCGCCGCCCAGCGCATGCCGTGCGTGTTGCCCATACTGGGCACCGGGATCGGCACCAGCGTCTGGTCCGGCCCGACGTACGCCCGCCAGCGGGCGGCCGTGATGAAGTCCGGCACCGGCGGTCGGGAGACCATCCGCAGCGGCATCGGAGCGACCGGCAGCAGCGCGAACGCCAGCCCCGCGGCGGTGAGCGTCCGTACGGTGCGCCGGTCGGCCGGGCGCAGCGCCCAGGCACGCTCGACGGCGAGCGCGAGCAGCAGCCCGATCACCACGCTGGTGATGAGACCGAACCGGGTGGGCACCACCGCGTCCAGCAGGGGCAGGTGGACCAGCCACTGCCACGGCCCGGTGAACAACTCCCGGTCCCACCAGGAGACCCGCTCGCCGAGGGAGAGCACGGCGAAGAACACGCCGGTGGCCGCGAGCGCCCGCACGATCAACTCCCGGCGCAGCCAGACCACGATGCCGATGGCGATCAGCGACAGGCTCCAGCCGAAGAAGGCGTTCTCCTCGGAGTAGTTCGGCGCCAGGTTGATGTTGGCCCGCTGGTTGCCGCCGAGCGTGGGCGAGCCCTGGGCGAAGAAGGCCGCGATGTCGTTGCCGTAGTCCCGCACCGCGTCGCTGAGGCCGTGGTACGCCATCGGCCCGGCGAACTGCACATACAGGGGGTACGCCAGCAGCGCCCCGGCCAGCAGCGCGCAGGTCAGCACGCCGGCGCCGAGCGGTCGCCACGCCGCCCGCCAGCGGGCCGGCTCCTGAGCGAGCACCGCCAGCAGGAACACCCCGCAGGCCAGGGCCGTGAAGAGCAGGATCTCCTCGTTGATGAACGCCTGCGCGGTGACCAGCAGGGCGAGCAACGCCCCGTCCCGGACCGGGCGACGGGACCGGGTGAGGACCAGGACGCGCCATACGATGAACGGCAGCAGGAACTGGCTGATGATGTTCGGGTGCCAACTCGCGTGCGACAGCATCGCGGGCGAGAAACCGCAGAACCAGCCGCCCACGGCCGCCGCGAGCGGGGTACGCACCAGATGGCGGGAGAGCATGAGGTACCAGGCCATCGCGGTGCCGGCGAGGCCGAGCGTCACCAGCACCACGAAGGAGACCGCCGGCCCGAAGAGCAGCGTCACCGGGACCATCGGAATGCCCAGCGCCAGCACGGCCGTGTTGGCCATCAGGTTGACGCCGTCCGGGTAGTTGAACTGCTCGGTGTAGAACGGGTACTCCCCGTGCAGCACCACGCGTACCGAGTGGGCGAGGAAGAACTGCACCTGGGCCGGGTCACCGGTGTAGAGGGAGGCCACCCGGCCGGACGGGTCCAGCCAGATACGGCTGGTGACCCAGAGCGCGGCGAGCAGGAACAATCCGCCCACCGCGAGGTGCTGCCTCCGCCGGGGCAGACGATGCCACCACCGCTTGGTCGGTGCCGCCTCCGCGTCGTCGGCAGCCGTCTCGGGCTCGACCGGCGCCGCGTCCTGAGCCGGCGCGTCCGGCGCGTCCGGCCCAGCGGGTTCGACCGGCACGTCCGGCTCGGTTGGCGCATCCGGCTCGGTTGGCGTCTTGGTGGGGGCCGGTGCGGTGGCGTCGGCTGGGGCGGCGGGTGCGCCGCCGGCGGTGTTCTGGGAGTCGGCCGGGGCGGTCGACCTTCCGGTCAGGGCGGCGGGGCCGGCGAGGATGCCGACCGGTGTGCGGTAGCTCACCAGTTCGTCGGGGCCGGCTGCGGCCTCCGGGCGCGGCGCGGGCAGGGCGCGGGACTCGGCAGGCGTCACAGTCGGCGGAGTCTACCGGAGCAACGAAAACGCACTAAAGCCCCGGTGTGGTCCAATGTGGTGAGAACAGCGGCGGGCAACTGGGGCCTCGCGTCGGACATCTCGTACTATGGCGCTTTCCGACAGCGACGGCGAGGCGATCGGGGGCGGGCCAGGTGACTCCAGGCCGTCGGTACGGCAGGGCGCTCCCCGTCCTGCTCAGCGCACTGCTGGCCAGCACGGCCTGCGGTCCGGTGGCCGAGAGGAAGTCGCAGGACCTGCGGGTCGGGTACGACAGTCTGGACGGGTCGTTGGCCGTGTGGCCGCCCCGGGGTGACCTGTCGACCGACGCCACGGCGACGGCAGCTGTCACCCGGGCCGTCCGCGACTGGCGCTCACCGGACGACGACCGGGCGCACCTGCCCTCGTCCGGCATCCTCTTCTCCGGTCGGGTCGACGGCGCCCCGGTTGCTCTCGTCGCCGCCGACGTGCCCGGCGAGAGTGCCTCCTGGCTGCTGCAACTCACCCGCGACGGCGACCGCTACGCGGTGACCCGCGCCGCCGAGTACACCGACCCGGGTTACCTCGTCTACTCCGACGTGCTGCCCGTGCAGACCGCCGCCGGCCGGCGCTACCTGGTCTCCGCCCGGGTGCAGACGCTGGTCGGGCCCAAGGATCGGACGTTGACCGTCGCGGACGGCCTCAGCGCGCCGGTGGACGTGCCGTCGTGCACGGCGGTCGGGGTGACGGCGACCCTGCGCACCACCGAGTCACTCCCCCGGGGGCGGGCCGCGGACCGACTGCTCGACCTGGGCACCGGCACCGTCGATCCGCGCTACCCGCTGGTCCGCGACGAGTCGGGCACGGGGCGGCGGGCACTCACCGGCCTGGACACCTGCGTCCTGGCCGGCGACAGAGGTCCGTTCGGCAGCATCCCCCGCCGGATCGGCGACCGGGACGCCCCGCGTTCGGTGCCGACGTCCTGGCCGATGGCGAAACTCACCGTCCGCTCGCTCGGCGAGGTCGCCCTCGGAGGCGGCGAGGCGGCCGAGTTGCAGCAGCTCAGCTGGGACACCGACGCCGGCGCGATGACCGCCGTGGTCTACCGGCCCGCCGACGGGAGCGCGCCCGTCGTCTCGCCCGCCGACCGGGCCACCCCGTTGCAGGCGTACCAACTGCCGGTGCCCGGCCAACCGCTTGTGGTGCTCAGTTGGCGGCCCACCCGGGACAGCTCCCTGTCCGTGCCACCGGGCACTCCCCTGCTGGTCGAACGACCCGGTCTGGCGGTCGTCCCCAGCCCGTCCCGTTCCCAGACCTACAGCCTCGCCAACACCGACAAGACCCACTACCGCTCGGTGCAACCAGCCGACTGACCCCACCTCGACCCGCACAACGCGACGGCGGGCGTCCCCGGGAGGGGGCGCCCGCCGTTCGTTGTCGGGTCAGTTCTGGGCGGCCGCGTCGCTCGGCGTGAGGCGGTCCGGCGTGGCGTCCAGGCCGGAGATCCAACCGGTGACGTCGCGGGCCACGTCCTGCGCGGTCAGGCCCAGGTCGGCGAGGATCTGCGCCCGCGTGCCGTGCGGGTGCCAGTCGGCCGGTACGCCCAGGTCCTTGAGCGGCACCCGGACGTCGGCGTCGCGCATCGCCTGTGCGAGCGCGTCGCCCACCCCGCCGACCCGTACGCCGTCCTCCACGCTGACCACGAGCCGGTGCCGGGCGGCCAGGTCGACCAGCTCCGCCGGGACCGGACGCACCCAGCGCGGGTCGACGACCGTGACTCCGTAGCCCTGCTCGGCGACCCGGGCGGCCACCTCCATGCCGAGTTGGCCGAACGAGCCGACGGCGACCAGCAGCACGTCGGTACGCGCCGACTCGGCCAGCACGTCGACGGTGCCGACCCGGCGCAGCGCCGGCAGGTCCGCGGCGACGGTGCCGGTCGGGAAGCGCACGACGGTCGGGCCGTCGTCGACGGCGAGCGCCTCGCGCAGCTCCTCGCGCAGCGTGGCGGCGTCCCGGGGGGCGGCGATCCGCAGCCCGGGCACCACCCCGAAGACCGACATGTCCCAGATGCCGTAGTGGCTGGGGCCGTCCGGGCCGGTGATGCCGGCCCGGTCCAGCACGAAGGTCACCGGCAGCTTGTGCATCGCCACGTCCAGCAGGACCTGGTCGAAGGCGCGATTGAGGAAGGTGGCGTAGACAGCGACCACCGGGTGCAGGCCGCCGAGCGCCAGCCCGGCCGCCGAGGTGGCGGCGTGCTGCTCGGCGATGCCCACGTCGTACACCCGCTCGGGGTACTTGCGGGCCAGCTTCGCGATGCCGGTCGGCTCGGCCATGGCGGCGGTGATGCCCACCACGTCCGGGCGCTCGTCGGCGACGGCCAGCAGCTCGTCGGCGAAGACGTGCGTCCACTTCACGGCCGGGGCGGCCAACAGCGCGCCGGTTTCCACGTCGAAGGCGCCGCCGGGGCCGTGCAGGCAGTCGGCCTCGTCCTCCTCGGCGGGACGGTAGCCGTAGCCCTTGCGGGTGACCGCGTGCACGATCACCGGGCCGCCGAAGTTCTTCGCCGCGCGCAGCGCCGCCTCGACGGCCGCCACGTCGTGCCCGTCCACCGGGCCGACGTACTTGATGCCGAGGTCCTCGAACATCGCCTGCGGGGCGACGGCGTCCTTGATGCCCTTCTTGACCGCGTGCAGCACCTCGTACATCGGCTTGCCGACCAGCGGGGTGGAGCCGAGCGCGTCCTTGACCGTGTCGAGGACCTTCTCGTAGCCCGGGTTGAGCCGCAGCGAGGAGAGGTGGTCGGCCAGCCCGCCGATGGTGGGCGAGTAGGAACGGCCGTTGTCGTTGACCACGATCACCAGCGAGTTGCCGGCGGTGGCGATGTTGTTCAGCGCCTCCCAGCACATACCGCCGGTGAGCGCGCCGTCGCCGACCACGGCCACGACGCTGCGCTGCTCACCGCGCAGGGCGTACGCCTTGGCCAGGCCGTCTGCGTAGGAGAGCGCGGTGGAGGCGTGCGAGTTCTCGATGAGGTCGTGCTCACTCTCGGCCTGGCTGGGGTAGCCGGAGAGGCCACCGCGCTGGCGGAGCTTGTCGAAGCCGGCCTGACGCCCAGTGAGGATCTTGTGCACGTACGCCTGGTGGCCGGTGTCGAACAGGAGCCGGTCCCGGGGCGAGTCGAAGACGCGGTGCATGGCCAGCGTCAGCTCGACCACACCGAGGTTGGGCCCGACGTGCCCACCGGTGCGGGAGACCTTGGCGATCAGGAAGTCCCGGATCTCGGCGGCGAGGACGTCCAGCTCCTCGCCGGACATCCGCTTGACGTCCTGCGGACCGCGTACCGTCCCCAGCAGCCGGCCGTGGTTGGCCGTGTCCTCTTCAACACTCATGACCGGAGAGTCTATCGGCCCTGTGGTACTCCGCAGCCCGGGCCGAGCCCGTCACACCAACCCCCGCGAGTTGAGTGCCTGATCAGGGGCGGATCCGCAGCCGGCGGGGCGGCTCGGTCGGGCGGCCCGAATACGCGGGTCCGGCGGGTGTCCACGACCCGAGCACCGCGCCGCGGGTGGCGCCGGTCACCGACGGAATCGATCCGGGCACCCCGTGCCAGGACAGCCACCCCAGCAGCGCGACGGCGTACGCCTCCTTGGCCTGCGCCGGCACGCCCAACTCGTCGGTGCCGCGCAGCCGCCACCGGCCCTCGCCCAGGGCGGCGAGCCGCCGCAGCAGGGTGGGGTTGCGCACACCACCGCCGGCGGCGATCACCTCGGCCACGCCGTGCCTGTCGCACTCGGCGGCCACCACCCGTGCGGTCAGCTCGGTCAGCGTGGCCAGCAGGTCGTCCACCGGCACCGGCGTACCCAGCGCGGTCAGGTGCCGGTCCAGGTAACCGGCGTGGAACAGCTCCTTGCCGGTGGACTTGGGCGGGGCCGCCGCGTAGTACGGCTCGGCCAGCAGCGCGGCGAGCAGCCCGGTGTGCACCCGACCGGCCGCCGCCCGCGCGCCGTCGACGTCGCACGGCTGGTCCAGGAAGCGGCGGGCGGCAGCGTCCAGCAGGGCGTTGGCGGGGCCCACGTCGTACCCGAGGACCGGCGCCCCCGGGGCGACCACGGTGAGGTTGGCGATGCCGCCGAGGTTCAGCGCCGCGCGCGGCCCGGCGGCGGCGTCGAGCAGCAACGCGTCGAAGGCCGGCACCAGCGGCGCGCCCTGCCCGCCGACGGCGATGTCCGCCGAACGCAGGTCACTGAGCACGGGTACGCCGACCCGGGCGGCCACCCGGGCCACCGCGCCCAGTTGCAGGGTGCCCAGGGCCACCCCGTCGGCGACCCAGTGGAACACCGTCTGACCGGGCGAGACCACCGCGTCGGCCCGCCCACCGGCCAGCTCCAGGCCGACCGCCGCCGCGTCGGCGAACACCTCGCCGAGGCGGTTGTCGAGCCGGCAGACGGCCTCGACGGTCGTGGCCGCCGGGGGCAGCAGCGCCGCGATCTCGGCGCGCAGCTCCTCGTCGTAGTCCAGGCCACGGTGCCCCAACGGCCGCAGCCAGAGGGTGTCCCCCTCGACCTCGAACTCCGCCGCGACGACGTCCACCCCGTCGTACGACGTCCCGGACATCAACCCGACGATCTTCATCGGGCCAGGTTAGTCAGGAGGTCGGCGGGAGCAGCAACCCCACCTGTTCGACGTGCTGCGTCATCGGGAACAGGTCGAAGCCCCGCAACGCGGCCAACCGCCACCCCAGGTCGGTGAAGGTGCGGACGTCCCGGGCGAAGGCCGCCGGGTCGCACGCCACGTACGCGACCGCCCGCGGGCCGGCAGCGGCCAGCGCGCGCACCACCGGGGCGCCGGCGCCGGAGCGCGGCGGGTCGAGCACCACCACGTCGACCGGGCCGGTGATCCGTCGACGGGCCAGCGCGGTCTCCACCCGGGCCGACACGACCTCGACGCTGGGCAGGTCGGCGAGGTTCTCCCGGGCCGCGGCGACGCCCTGCCCCGCCGCCTCGACCAGTGTCACCCGGCCGGTCGCACCGACCCGCTCGGCCAACCCGGCGGCGAACAGCCCCGCGCCGCCGTACAGGTCCCACGCGATCTCGCCGGGCTGCGGGTCCAGCAGCTCCAGCACCGCGGTGGAGAGGGTGCTCGCCGCGGCCGGGTGCACCTGCCAGAACGCGGACGCGGGCAGCGTCCAGTCCCGTCCGGCGGCCACCTCGCGGACTTCGGCCGGCCCGCTCACCGGGGCGGGTACGCCCGCGCGGATCTCCGTGACGGTCACGTCGCCGCCGGTGCTGGCGACGGTCTCCACCGCCTCGGCGGCCGACCAGCGCGCGCCGGTAGGTGTGAGCACCGGCAGCTCCTGGATGGCCGGGTGGGCGATGCGGCAGCGGTCGATGGGCACCACCTCGTGCGAACGGTGCTTGAGCAGACCGGCGCGGTCCGCGGCGTCCACCGCGTAGCGGACCCGGGAGCGCCAGCCGAGCAGCCCGCCGGGCAACGCCCGGACCCGGACGTCGAGCCGGTCCAGCTCGACGTCGGTCAGCCCGCCGAGGCGGACCAGCTGTTCGCGCACCACTGCGGTCTTCCAGGCCAGTTGTGCGTCCGGGGCGACGTGTTGCAGGTCGCAGCCACCACAGGCACCCGGTTTCGCGTACGGGCAGGGTGGCTCGACCCGATCCGGTGAGGGGTCCAACACCGTCACCGCGTCGGCCCGGACGAACCCGCGGTGCACCTCGGTCACCTCGGCGATCACCCGTTCACCGGGCAGCGCGTGCCGGACGAAGACCACCTGCCCGTCCACCCGGGCCACGCAGTGCCCGCCGGGGGCGACCGCGTCGACGGTCAGCTCGACCCGCTCCGCCTCGGCCAGTCCACGCTCGCTGGGCTCAGTCACGGCCGCCGTCTCCCGTCCCGCCGCCCGCCGGGCCGCCCGCCGGGCCGCCCGCGCCGGGCGGGGCGGAGACCGGTGCCGCCGAGACCGGCGGCGGGTCGGAGACCGGCGGCACCGTGCCGCGTGGCCCGCGTGCCGGGGTCCGCGACAGCGTGGCGTCGAGCCGGTCCAGGTTCTTGCTCGCCGTCGACGCGAGCTGCCACGGCACGCTGACCACCATCACCCCCGGCTCGAAGAGCAGCCGGCCCTTGAGGCGCAGGGCGCTCTGGTTGTGCAGCAGGTTCTCCCACCAGCGGCCGACCACGTACTCGGGGATGAAGACGGTGACCACGTCCCGGGGTGACTTGCGGCGGGTGGACGCCACGAAGTCCAGGATCGGCCGGGTGATCTCCCGGTACGGCGAGTCGATCACGGTGAGCGGGATGGCCATCTCCCGCCGCTCCCAGTCGGCCTGCAGGTCCCGGGTGTCGTTCTCGTCCACGTTCACGGTGACGGCGGTCAGCGTGTCCGGCCGGGTGGCCCGGGCGTAGGCGATCGCCCGCAGCGTCGGCTGGTGCAGCTTGCTGACCAGCACGATCGCGTGGTTGCGGGCGGGCAGCACGGCCCGGCCCTCGTCCGGCGGGGTCAACTCGACGGCGATCCGGTCGTAGTGCCGGCGGATGGCGAGCATCAGCACGTAGATCACCGCCATCGCGGCGATCGCGATCCACGCGCCGAGCAGGAACTTCGTGATCAGGACGATCACCAGCACCGTACCGGTCAGACCCGCGCCGAAGGTGTTGATCGCCCGGGAGCGGAACATCCGGCGGCGCGCCTCCGGGTCCCGCTCGGTACGCAGGCGCCGGTTCCAGTGCCGGATCATGCCGGCCTGGGAAACGGTGAACGAGACGAAGACCCCGACGATGTAGAGCTGGATCAGCTTCGTCACCTCGGCCTGGAAGCCGACGATCAGCACGATCGCGAAGAGGGCGAGGAAGCTGATGCCGTTGGAGAACGCCAGCCGGTCACCCCGGGTGTGGAACTGGCGGGGCAGGTAACGGTCCTGGGCGAGGATCGAGCCGAGCACCGGGAAACCGTTGAACGCGGTGTTCGCGGCCAGGAAGAGGATCAGGGCGGTCATTCCGGCCACCACGTAGAGCAGGATCGAGCCGGAGCCGAAGACCGTCTCGCCGAGCTGGGTGGTGACCGTCTTCTGCACGTACCCGTCGGGGCCGGAGATGATCTGAAGACCCGGGTCCTCGACGAACTGCAGGTGGGTCAGCCGGGCCAGCCAGATGATCCCGACCAGCATGCTCACCGAGATGGTGCCGAGCAGCAGCAGGGTGGTGGCGGCGTTGCGGCTCTTCGGCGCCTTGAACGCCGGCACTCCGTTGGAGATCGCCTCCACACCGGTGAGCGCGGCGGCACCCGAGCTGAACGTTCGCAGCAGCAGGAAGACGAGCGCGAAACCGGTCACGCTGTGCTCGGCCTGGATCACCAGGTCGGCGCTCGGCGCGCGGAGCTCGTCGCCCAGCACGAACACCCGGAACAGCCCGGTGAACAGCATCCCACCCATCACGATCACGAAGCCGTAGGTGGGGATGGCGAACGCGGTACCCGACTCGCGCAGACCGCGCAGGTTGACGGCGGTCAACAGCACCACAGCGCTCACCGCGATCAGGACCTTGTGGGTGGCCACGAACGGCACCACCGAGCCGAGGTTGGCCACCCCGGAGGAGACCGACACCGCCACCGTGAGCACGTAGTCGACAAGCAGCGCGCTGGCCACCCCGACGCCGAACTTCGGACCCAGGTTGACGGTGGCCACCTCGTAGTCGCCGCCACCGGAGGGGTAGGCGTAGACGTTCTGCCGGTAGCTCGCCACCACGGTGAGCATCACCACGACCACCGCGAGGGCGATCCACGGGGAGAACACGTAGGCGGAGGCCCCGGCGATGGAGAGGGTCAGCAGGATCTCGTCGGGCGCGTACGCGACGCTGGACAGCGCGTCGGAGGCGAACACGGGCAGCGCGATGCGCTTCGGCAGGAGGGTGTGCTGCAGCCGGTCGGACCGGAACGGTCGACCGAGGAGAAGTCGCTTCACCAGCGAGGTGGGACTGGCCACGAACGCCAAGGGTACGACCACCACGGCGGGAACGCGGGGGTGGGCGATCACCGCTGCCCGCGACGACGGGGTACGGTCGGTCCCCGCTCCCCACCGGAACGTGGCAGGCTCGCACTCGGAAGGCCACCGGCAGCGGGGGCGGTACGCACCTTGGGAGGGACAGCGTGCACGTCGTGATCATGGGATGTGGCCGGGTCGGGTCGACCCTCGCCCACAGCCTGGAGTCCCGAGGGCACTCGGTGGCGGTGATCGACCAGGACGCCGACGCCTTCCGTCGGCTCGGCCCCGACTTCGCCGGGATCACGGTGACCGGGGCGGGCTTCGACGGCGAGGTGCTCCGACAGGCCGGCATCGAGCGCGCGGACGCCTTCGCGGCCGTGTCCAGCGGCGACAACTCCAACATCATCTCGGCCCGGTTGGCGCGCGAGACGTTCGGCGTGTCCCGGGTCGCCGCCCGCATCTACGACCAGCGCCGGGCGCAGGTCTACGAGCGGCTGGGCATCCCCACCGTCGCGACGGTGCGCTGGACGGCCGACCGGATGCTCCGGCACCTCGTGCCGGAGGGCAACGTGGAGATCTTCCGCGACCCCACCAGCACCGTGTCGATCGTCGAGGTGCCGGTGCACAAGGACTGGATCGGCCGGTCGGTGCGCAACCTGGAGGACGCGGCCGGCGCCCGGGTGGCCTACCTGATCCGCTTCGGTATCGGCACGCTGCCCACCGGCTCCACCGTCGTGCAGGAGGGCGACCAGGTGTTCATGCTGGTCAGCGATGACATCGTGGCGACTGTCACGTCGGTGGCGGCGGCGCCGCCGGAAGGGGGGCACTGAGCCATGCGGGTCGCCATCGCGGGCGCGGGCAACGTGGGCCGCTCGATCGCCCAGGAGCTGATCGACAACGGCCACCAGGTGATGCTGATCGAACGCCAACCCAAGATGCTGCGCCCGGACCGGGTGCCGGCCGCCGAGTGGGTCCTCGCCGACGCGTGCGAGGTGGCGAGCCTGGAAGAGGCCAACGTCGCCGGCTGCGACGTGGTGGTCGCGGCGACCGGCGACGACAAGACCAACCTGGTGCTGTCGTTGTTGGCCAAGACCGAGTTCGCGGTGCCCCGCGTGGTCGCCCGGGTCAACCGGGCGGAGAACGAGTGGCTTTTCACCGAGCAGTGGGGCGTCGACGTCGCGGTGAGCAAGCCACGGGTGATGGCCGCGCTGGTCGAGGAGGCGGTGACCGTCGGCGACCTGGTCCGGCTGATGACCTTCCGTCAGGGTGAGGCCAACCTGGTCGAGATCACCCTGCCGCCGACCGCGCCGTACGTCGGTCAGCCCATCCACGCCGTGCCACTGCCCCGCGACGCCGCCCTGGTGGCGATCCTGCGCGGCAAGCGGGTCCTGGTGCCCAGCCCGGACGACCCGATCGAGGCCGGCGACGAACTGATCTTCGTCTGCACCGCCGAGGTGGAGGACCAGGTCCGCGTGGTGATCCTCGGGCCGGACAGCGTCGAACGGACCCGCAGCTCCCGCTGACCCGACAGGCAGCCGCCGCGCTCAGGCGCCGGGCACCGGGGTCGGCGGAGCCTCCCGGGTGACCCGGCGCACCGTCCAGACCGTGATCAGCAGCAGCAGCGCGTACGGCGGGTAGCCCAGCACCAGCCGGGCCACGCCCAGCGCGGTGTCCTGGTGGGCCAGGTAGAGCCCGGCCTGCACGCCAACCTTGGCCAGCCAGACCACGCCCCACAGCACGGTGAGCTGGGTGAAGGTGCGCACCAGCTTCGGGTCGTCGCGCCACTCCGAGCGGCCCTTCGCGACCAGCACCGACCAGATCCAGCCGACCAGGGGCTGCCGGATCGCCGCCGAGATCAACAGGGCGACGCCGTACCCGATGCCGTACAGGATGCCGGGAAGGTAGAAGTCACGCTCGTCCCCGGTGCGCCACGCGATGGCCGCGCCCACACCGACGCCGAACAGGCCGTTGACGGCGTGCCGGATCGGCCGACGCTGGGCCAGCCGCACCCCCGCGATCAGCAGCGCGACCGAAACCGAGGCGATCACCGCCGGCCGCAACTCGCCGATGATGTTGGCGAGGACGAAGACCACGACCGGGATGCTCGACTCGACCAGGCCCCGCCAGCCGCCGAGCTGGTCGGCCATCTGCTCGGCGATCGTCGGCAGCGACTCGTCGTCCTGCGGATCGATCTCCGGCTGCGCCGCCCGGTCCTGTCCCGTCGTCATCGCCGGCCTTCCGTCCGCAGCGCCGTCACTTCGGCGAGTCCAGCTCGTAGTAGGGGTTGTAGATGACCTTGCGGTCGTCGCGGACGGCCACCCGACCACGGGCGGTCAGGTGCCGACCCGGCTCGATCCCGGCGATGTGCCGTCGACCCAACCAGACCAGGGTCACCACGTCGCTGCCGTCGTACAGGTCGGCTTCGAGGGTGGGCAGATTGGTGCGCGGCGTGTAGACCACGGTGCGCAGCCGGCCGGCGACCGACACCAACTGGCCCCGGGAGCACATCTGGGCCGGGATGCCGCCGCACTCGGCGCTCTCCCGACGCAGCTCCTGCGCGTCGATCTCGGCCTCGCTGGCGGTGAACCGTTGCAGAAGTCGCCGCAGCGACACCCTGCCCTCGTCGGTCATCATGACCTCCGCGCCACCCTCTCCACGCTCGCCGTCCCCGGCTGCGCCGGAACCGTGCCGCCAGCGTACGCCGACGGGGCCGGTTCCGGCGGGCCGGTGGGCGCGGGTCAGACCTGGCGCGGCTCGGCGGCAGCGTCGCCCGCCTGGTCGGCGACCTCCTTGGGCAGGCGCAGCGGCAGCGGCTCGCGGACCGGCTTCGCCTCCTGGCCACGGTCGACCACCAGGCCGTCGAGGCACTCCACGAGCGGCCCGGCCAGGGCCGGGTCGGTGGCCACCGGACCCTGGAACACGCCGCGGACCATCCAGCGCGGTCCGTCGACGCCGACGAACCGCAGGTTCGTCGGGCCATCCGGGGTACGCACCTGGGCGTGCAGCTCCGGGCCGTACTCGCCGTCGACCTCCTGCGCGCTCGCGCCGTCGCGCAGCAGCGACTGGCGGATCTCCTCGCGCACCTCGTCCCAGATCCCCTCGGACCGGGGGGCGGCGAACACGCCCAACTGGAGGGCGTTGTCGCCGTGCACCAGCACGACCTGCTGGATCACACCCTGCGGGTCGGCCTGCACCCGCACCTCGACGTCGGCGATCGCCGGGATGTGCAGGCTGCCCAGGTCGAGCCGCTGCACGTCGTCGTAGCTCTCGGAGATGTCGTACGGGCCGCGCTCCAACGACGGCGCCGCGTCGCCCTGGTCCGGGACCTGGGTGGCCCGCTCGTCACGGGTCTGCCGCTCGGCATCGGCCCGCTTTCGGGAGAAGATCACTGCGCCCACCCTCCGCTGTTCACACTCACCCTGCCATCTCTTCCGTCTGCCCGCGGCCCGGCTCGTCCGGCCGTCGATCGGCCCGGTCCTGGCCCGTCGGCGACGGCACCAGCCCGGCGTGCCCGCCGGTGGAACCGTGCCCGCCGGTGCCACGCCGGGACGCGGACAACTCGACCACCGGCTCGAACCGCGCCCGCGCGACCTGTTGGACCACGAGCTGTGCGATCCGGTCGCCGCGGGAGATCTTCGCCGGCACATCCCGATCATGGTTGATCAGGTTGACCATGATCTCACCCCGGTAGCCGGCGTCGACCGTACCGGGCGCGTTGAGCACCGTCACGCCGAGCCTGGCCGCCAAACCGGAACGGGGGTGGACGAGGCCCACGTACCCCTCCGGCAACGCGATGGCCACTCCGGTGGGCACCAGGGCGCGTCCGCCGGGTGGCAGCTCCACGTCCGCGGCCGCCACCAGGTCGGCCCCGGCGTCGCCGGGATGGGCGTACGTGGGCAGCGGCAGCTCGGAGTCGAGCAGCTGCACGGGCACGGGTACGACGTCGGTCACTGGTCCCCTCTTCCGTCCGGTTCGCGGGGTGACCCTGCCATCCTGCCGGTTCGACCGGCCGCCGTGCGCCGTACCCTCGCAGGAGTGAGCATGTCGCCCTCTCCGTCCGCCGATCAG
Organism: Micromonospora sp. WMMD967; assembly: GCF_029626165.1. Taxonomy (NCBI): domain Bacteria; kingdom Bacillati; phylum Actinomycetota; class Actinomycetes; order Micromonosporales; family Micromonosporaceae; genus Micromonospora; species Micromonospora sp. WMMD967. The sequence continues at coordinate 2,806,415 of NZ_JARUBK010000001.1, read as the reverse complement.
CCGCCGGTCGACGCCCGCACGGCGTACACCGAACGGCTGGACCTGCCCTGGTGGTTGTGGCTGGCCGGGCTGGTGGCCGCCGCGCTGCTGGCCGTCGAGATCTGGATGGGCGCGCCCGGTGTCCGCTCCTGGCTGCCGTTCGCCGTGCTACTGCCGCTCACCGCCGTCGGGTTGTGGTGGCTGGGCCGGATCCGGGTCGGTGTGGTCGGCTCCGAGCTGCGGGTGGACGACGCACGCCTGCCGGTCCGCTTCGTGGCCGACGTGGTGCCGTTGGACGTGGCCGGCCGCCGTGAGGTGCTCGGGGTCGGCGCGGACCCGCTCGCGTTCGTGGTGCAACGCCCGTGGGTCGGCGGCGCCGTGCAGGTGGTGCTCGACGATCCGGCCGACCCGACCCCGTTCTGGGTGGTGAGCACGCGGCACCCCGTCGAGTTGGCCGAGGCCGTGCTGGCCGCGCGGGACGCGCTGACGCTCTCCGGCCCCGTCAACGAGCAGGGCTGACCCGACCCCGCTCAGGTGCCCGTCGGTGGGCCCGGCAGGGCGGTCGGTGGCGCGGGCCGGGCGATGCCCCGCCGCCGCAGGTCCACCTGAAGCTGCTCGGCCATCTGCTGGGTCGCCCGCCGGTTGAGGAAGCTGGCCACCGCCGCGCCGGTCAGGAACGGACCGAGTGTGGTGAGGTTGCGCCCGAACCGCCGCAGCAGCATCTCGCGCAGTTCCTTGCGCGCCGCGGTGCCGAGCACCGCGCCCACTCCGACGCCGGGCACCATCGGGTTGACCCCCCGCTGGGTGGCCCAGGAGTGCACCAGGGCGACCGCCCGCTGGCTGCCGGCGGCCGGCAGCGCGACCCCGTGGATCTCGTGCAGCTCGCCGACCAGTTTCAGCTCCACCGCCACCACCGCGACGGTCTCGGCGGCGAGCAGCACCGGCGCGGAGAGCAGGGTCGGTGCGACAGTCCACTCGACGGCGGCGACTCCCCCTCCGGCCGCGCCGATCGCGGCGGTGGTCCGGGACGCGTTACGGACGAGCCGGTCGGCCAGGGCCGCGTCGTCCAGACCGGGAAAGTGCCGACGCAGGGTGTCCAGGTCGCGTACCGGGACGTGTGGGGCGATCTCGGCGACGGTGTCGACCATCCAGCGCACGGCGGCACGCGGCTTGAACAGGTCGGAGATGCCCCGCGCGCGGGCCTGCCCGACCATCCGGGTCAGCAGTTGACGGCGTCGGGCCGGCGCGATGTCGTCGGCGGTCAACGCCGCGACGGTGGCACCGAGGTCGTCCGCGCTGGCGGCAGCGGGGTTGCCCGCGCCGTCGGGCTCGCCCACGCCACTCGCCGCGCCGAGGTCACCCGCGCCGCCGTCGGTGGTGCCGCCTCGATCGCTCATCGGACCTCCCGGTGCTGTGGCTACCCGCTACGAGTCAAGCAGGTACCCACCCGTGGCGCATGCCTACACCGGCAGCGGCGGCCCCGTTCAGGAGGCCGCCGCCGATGTCGTGATTGTCAGACGCACTCGCGGCAGATCAACTCGCCGTTTCGCTCGACTGCCAGCTGGCTACGGTGGTGGACCAGGAAGCAGCGGGCGCACCGGAACTCGTCCTGCTGCATCGGAAGCACCTTGACCGTGAGCTCCTCGTCGGCCAGATCGGCACCGGGCAGCTCGAAGCTCTCGGCGACCTCGGCCTCGTCGACGTCCACCGCGCCCGACTGTGAGTCGACGCGCCGTGCCTTGAGCTCTTCCAGGCTGTCCTCGCCGAGGTCGACCTCGTCGCGACGCGGGGCGTCGTAGTCGGTGGCCATCGGTTTCACTCTCCCATATCGATGTTGTCGCTTCCGGTTGTAACGCCGGACGACGCTGTTTCGGTTCCGCTGGCCGGCCACCACTTGTGTCGGGCACCCGACCCGAGGACCGAACGGGTCGAGCTCGCTGGGGCGACTCCCCTGCGAGCGCGGAACCTTACCCCCCCTTGGGCGAGGCATGTATACCGCCCTTGCGGCTGAGTTGTACGCCCCCGCACGCGAAGTTGTTCCCAATGTGATTCAGGCGACACGAAGATAGGGGTAGTAGTACCCGGTTCGCCGTCGGCGCGCCGGCATGTCGGGCTGTTTCCACGCGACGGCCGGACAACCGTTAACCTCAGCGGCGTATTCGACGGCCGGCGGCCAGTCCGATCGCTGCCGGCCGCCGTCATCCACCTGAGGTCCCGGGAGTGCTCAGATGAGTTTTGCGCGGGTGCGAGCACTCGTCGTCGTCGGCCTGCTGGGGGTGCTGGCCCTGGCATTCGTGGTGACCGCGATCATCCGGGACACCCAGGGCAAGGCCGGCACTGCCGAGGGCTGCCCGGAGGGTTGGCCGCTGGCCGACGTGACTCTGCACGAGCCCAAGGACGTCAAGATCAACGTGTTCAACGCGACCGACGAGCCCGGCCGGGCCGGCAGCGTCGCCGACGACTTCCGCAACCGCAAGTTCCAGGTGCAGAAGGTCGGCAACGAGCGCAAGGGGATCGACGACGTCGCGGTGCTGCGGTATGGCCCGAAGGGGGTCGGCTCCGCGCATCTGCTCCAGGCGTACTTCCTGAACAACGCCGAACCGGGTTACGACCCGAAGCGCACCGACGACACCGTGGACGTGGTGCTGGGCAGCGGCTTCCAGCAGCTCGCCACCACCACCGAGGTCAACCAGTCCCTGGGCGACATCGGCGCACCCCAGGCTCCCAAGGGCTCCTGCCCCTCCCCGGTCGCCAAGTGACGGCCGGGTCGGTCTGACCGGCCGGTCAGGGGCCACCCGCGGCGTCCAGCTTCGCGAGCCGGTCGTGCAGCGGCCCGAAGAGCGCCGGCGGGGCCGCGACCACCAGGTCCGGCCCCGGCGGCGCACCGGCCAGGCCGCCGACCCGCACCCCCGCCTCCGCGGCCACCAGCCCACCCGCCGCCAGGTCCCAGGCCGCGAGACCCTTCTCGAAGTACGCGTCGAGCCGGCCCTCCGCGACCAGACACAGGTCCAGGGCGGCGGCACCCAGGCGGCGGATGTCCCGTACGTGAGCGATCAGCCCGGCGACCACCTGGCCCTGGTGCGCGCGACGACCCGCGTCGTAACCGAAACCGGTGCCGACCAGCGCCTGCCCCAGGTCGACCTCGCCGGAGCACCGCAACCGGACGCCGTCGCGCCAGGCCCCACCCCCGACCGTGGCTGTCCACTCCTCGCCGGTGTGCACGTTGCGCACCACCCCGGCGACCACCACCCCGTCCACCTCCGCCGCCAACGAGACCGCGCTGTGCGCCAGCCCGTAGAGGTAGTTGACGGTCCCGTCGATCGGGTCGACGATCCACCGCACACCGCCCGGGGCGACCGGCCCGGTGTCGCGGGTACCGTATTCCTCGCCGAGCACCGCGTCGTCGGGTCGCAACTCCCGCAGCGCGTCCAGCACCTGACGCTCGACCGCCCGGTCGGCCGCAGTGACCACGTCGGTGACGGTGCTCTTGGTCGCCGCCACGGAAACACCCTCGACCCGCATCCGGTACGCGGTGGCCGCCGCGTCCCGGGCGACGCCGAGCGCGACCGCCAGAAGTTCCCGAGGTGACGGCGCCGAACGGTGCATCCCCACGTCCCCTTCCCGCACGACCGGGGCGTTCGGGGCCCCGCGCGAGTATCATCCTTACAAAGTCCACATCAGCGCCGAATCGGCGGTCCCACGCCGTTACGCAGTGCGGCGCAGGATGATCGCCGCAGACGGCGTTACAATTCACCCTGCCCACGCGCCACGGACCGCCGACCACCGGCCGATCCGAGACACGAGGGTCCCTCAACCACATCGCCCGGCCCGGTTGCCCCTCGCTGTGCCGGACGACCCGGCCGTGCCCGCTCTTCGCCTCCGGAAGGTCATTCGTGACAGAACCCCGCCAGACCGGCGCCGACGTTCGCTCGCTCACCGACACCCTGATCGCCCACGCGCAGAGCGCCGGCGGTCAGCTCACGTCGGCCCAGCTCGCGCGCACCGTCGAGTCCGCCGAGGTGACTCCGGCCCAGGCCAAGAAGATTCTGCGGGCACTCTCCGAGGCGGGAGTGACGGTGGTGGTGGACGGCTCGGCGAGCACCCGCCGCCGCGTCGCCGCGGCCCGCTCGACCACGCCGGCGTCCCGGGCCACCACCGCCAAGACCACCAAGAAGGCCGCCGCGCCCGCCCCGAAGCAGGCGCCCGCCTCCGACGACACGCCGTCCGCGCCGGCCCCCCGCAAGGTCGCCGCACGCAAGGCCACCGGCACCCCCGCCGATGGCGCTGCCGCACCGGCGAAGGCCACCAAGTCGACCCGCGCCACCAAGGCGACGGTCGCCGCCGCCGGCGCCAAGGCCGGCACCAAGGCCAAGGGTGAGGGCGCCGAGGGCGAGATCGACCCGGAGGAGCTGGCCGCGGCCATCGAGGACGTGGTGGTCGAGGAGCCGGCCGAGCTGACCCAGGCTGCCGAGACCGACGCGGCCGCCTCGGCGACCGACAACGACTTCGAGTGGGACGACGAGGAGTCCGAGGCCCTCAAGCAGGCCCGGCGCGACGCCGAGCTCACCGCCTCCGCCGACTCGGTCCGTGCGTACCTGAAGCAGATCGGTAAGGTTCCGCTGCTCAACGCCGAGCAGGAGGTGGAGCTGGCCAAGCGCATCGAGGCCGGGCTCTACGCCGCCGAGCGACTGCGGGCCGCCGACGAGGGCGAGGAGAAGCTCGTCCGGGAGATGGTCCGTGACCTGGGCTGGATCTCCCGCGACGGCGAGCGGGCCAAGAACCACCTCCTGGAGGCGAACCTCCGACTGGTGGTGTCCCTCGCGAAGAGGTACACGGGTCGCGGCATGGCGTTCCTGGACCTCATCCAGGAGGGCAACCTCGGTCTGATCCGCGCGGTGGAGAAGTTCGACTACACCAAGGGCTACAAGTTCTCCACGTACGCGACCTGGTGGATCCGGCAGGCGATCACCCGCGCGATGGCCGACCAGGCCCGCACCATCCGCATCCCGGTGCACATGGTCGAGGTCATCAACAAGCTCGGCCGCATACAGCGCGAGCTGCTTCAGGACCTGGGCCGTGAGCCCACCCCGGAGGAGCTGGCGAAGGAGATGGACATCACACCCGAGAAGGTGCTGGAGATCCAGCAGTACGCTCGGGAGCCCATCTCGCTGGACCAGACCATCGGCGACGAGGGCGACAGCCAGCTCGGTGACTTCATCGAGGACTCCGAGGCCGTGGTCGCGGTGGACGCGGTCTCGTTCTCGCTCCTGCAGGACCAGCTCCAGCAGGTGCTGCAGACGCTCTCCGAGCGTGAGGCGGGTGTGGTACGGCTGCGCTTCGGCCTGACCGACGGCCAGCCACGGACGTTGGACGAGATCGGCCAGGTCTACGGGGTGACCCGGGAACGGATCCGGCAGATCGAGTCCAAGACGATGTCCAAGCTGCGCCACCCGTCACGCTCGCAGGTCCTCAGGGATTACCTGGACTGACCGGGTTTCGTCAACCGAACGTGTCGTTTTGACCACCTGGTGTGCAACACCAGATGGTGATCGTCCGGATGCACGAATGTGATCGTTGACGTGGCACCCTGGGTGCACGGCACACTGTCCCTGCCAGGTGTGACCTCGGTCCCCCGCGGGCACACAGGGAAGGCAGTGCCTAGTAAGGGTGTTGCACCATAGGTGAGCAACGACCGAAGAGATTGTTCATCGGTGACGACCAGAGGAGGAAGGCGATGACCCCGACCCTCACGCCGCCGCCCGAGACGGTGGCGCCCCCAGCCGCCGATGAACGGTGCGACCGCTGCAATGCTGCCGGGAAGCTCCGGATCACTCTGGCGGGTGGGAGCGAGCTGGTGTTCTGCGGGCACCATGCGAACAAGTACGCGGAGGATCTCGTGAAGATCACCGAGCGGTTCGCGACGGAGCCCGATTTCAGCTGGCGTGGCGCCGATCTGATGGCGAACTAGATCCGCAAACCGACATAGCCGGCCGGAGGCACCCCGAGGGTGTCTCCGGCCGGCTTCTTCGTACCCAGACCCGCACGGTCCCGGGCGACCGAACGCCTGGCCGTTTCACGCTCCGCGCCCACACGCCTCGCCCTGCCCCGGCATGCCACGCGCCCTCAGGCCCACGCTCTCAAGTCCTTCGCTCTCAGGCTCTTCGCTCTCAAGCCGCCGCCGTGCGCCCCCGCGCGCTCTCGCCCTCCGGCGCCGCGCTCCCTACCCGGGGCGCGGCGCGGCGCTGCGCGGCGCCGGAACGGCGCATCCCGGGCCAAGGCCGGAACGTCCGTCAAGATCCGCGCATTTCCCGGATGTTGCTGCCTCCCGGGCCTCCGAGGCAGCAACATCCCCGACGTTGTGCGGATCTTGGGCGCGAGGCCCCAAGATCGCGCTCGAACCAGGAAGTAGTGGCCTCGCAGGCGTGCCGACACCACTACAACCACGTTCGAGCACGATCTTGGGCCGGGGCCGGGGCCGGGGCCGGGGCCGGGCCGGGGCCGGGCCAGACCAAGCCCGGGCCAGGCCAGACCAATCCCGGGCCAGACCAAGCCCGGGCCGGGCCAGACCGAGCCGGGGCCGAGCGCGTGTCGGGCCGGGGCGGACGGTGTCGGTGCGGTTGGTGGGTCTAGAGGGTCTGGACGGTGGCGATGCGTTCCTCGAGCTGCTCGATGGTGGCCTGGGCGCTGGGTGGGCCGCCGCAGAGACGGCGCAACTCGGCATGGATCTTGCCGTGCGGTTGGCCGGTGCGGTGGTGTCGTGCCGCCACAAGAGCGTTCAGTTGCCGCCGTAGCGCCACGCGCCGCTGGGCGGCGCTCATGGGTGCCGGCGGCGCTGCGGTGGGCGCAGCGGCCGTCTGAGCGGGCCCGTCGGCGGTACGGCGGCGTTGGGCGGCGAGTTGCGCGGCTTGCCTCTTGGTCAGCAGCAGCGACACCTGATCGGCGGTGAGCAGACCGGGCAGGCCGAGATATTCCTCTTCCTCGGGTGTGCCGGCCTGCGCCGCAGTGCCGAACGACGCGCCGTCGAAGATCACCTGGTCCAGTTCGGCGGTGGCCGAGAGCGCGGCGAAGCGCTTCTCCAACTCGCCGCTTGCCTGGTCGTCGCGCTGCGCTCGTTCCAGCAGGTCGTCGTCGAAGCCGTCGGATTCCTTGGGTTTGCCGAGTACGTGGTCCCGCTCGGTCTCCATCTCGCTGGCCAGCCCGAGCAGGTGCGGCACGCTGGGCAGGAACACCGACGCGGTCTCTCCGGGCCGGCGGGCCCGGACGAACCGGCCGATCGCCTGGGCGAAGTAGAGCGGCGTGCTGGCACTTGTGGCGTAGACACCAACCGCGAGTCGCGGAATGTCGACCCCTTCGGACACCATCCGCACCGCGACCAGCCACCGCTGGTCGGACGCCGCGAACGTCGCGATCCGCGCGGATGCGCCCTGATCGTCGGAGAGCACCACGGCGGCCTTCTCGCCCGTTACCTGCTCGATCAGCTTGGCGTACGAGCGGGCGGTCTGTTGGTCGGTGGCGATGATCAGCCCGCCGGCGTCGGCCATGCCGGCGTTGCGCAGCACTGTGAGTCGGGCGTCGGCGGCCCGCAGGACCTGCGGCATCCAGTCGCCGGCGGGGTCCAGGGCGGTACGCCAGGCCTGCGCCACCAGATCCTGCGTCATGGGTTCACCGAGGCGGGCGGCCAGCTCCTCCCCCGCGTTGGTCCGCCAGCGGGTCTCCCCGGAGTACGCCAGGAAGAGCACCGGCCGGACCACGCCGTCGCGGAGGGCGTCGGAGTAGCCGTACACCGAGTCGGCGCGGGAGCGCAGCAGCCCGTCCCCGCCCCGCTCGTAGCTGACGAACGGGATCGGGTTGTCGTCGGAGCGGAACGGGGTCCCGGTGAGCATCAGCCGGCGTACGGCGGGTTCGAAGGCCGCCTTCACCCCGTCTCCCCAGGACCGGGAGTCGCCCGCGTGGTGGATCTCGTCGAGGATGACGAGGGTGCGTCGGGTCATGGTGCGCCGTCGGTGCACCTGCGGGGCCATTCCCACCTGGGCGTAGGTGATCACCGCGCCGTGGAAGTCGGCCGCGGAGTGCACGTCGGCGTTGCGGAACGCCGCGTCGAGTTGGATGCCCACCCGGGCCGCCGCGTCGGCCCACTGGCTCTTCAGGTGTTCGGTCGGCGCGACGACGGTGACCGCCTCGACGGTGCCGTCGGCGAGCAGCTCGGCGGCGATCCGAAGGGCGAAGGTGGTCTTACCGGCGCCGGGGGTGGCGACCGCGGTGAAGTCCTCGGTACGCCGGCGCAGGTATTCGACCAGGGCTTTACGCTGCCAGGCGCGTAGCGCCGGGAACGTCTCGAGCACCGGCGTCCGGGCTGCCACGCGAAGCTCCTCTCCGACCGCACGACGGCGGATCCGGGGCGAGGGCCACGGTGACCGCCGCCCATGAAAACGCCTCCGCGCAGAAGCTGCCGCGAAGGCCGACTCAGCATAACCAGCGTCGGCCCGACGTCCCAGGCGACGCCACGCTGGTCACATCTGTCACCCCGGCGGAGGGGGCCTCACCACTCGGGGTCACCGGTGCGTGGGGGACGCAGTGTCGCCACCGGGGCGGACCACCGTCGTCGCAGTGCGATCAGGCGTAGACCGAACACCAGGACGGCGGCGGCGGTGAGCGGCACCGGCCCGGTCTGGTCGCTGGCGTACAGGACCACCACCAGGATCGAGCCGGCCAGTGCGGCCACCGCGTAGATCTCCCGGCGCAGCACCACCGGGATCTCGGCGGTGAGCAGGTCGCGGCCGAGCCCGCCGCCGATCGCGGTGAGCATGCCGATCAGGCAGGCGCCGACTGCCGGCACCTGGGCGTCGAGCGCCTTGAGCGTGCCGGTGACGGTGAACAGCGCCAGGCCGGCCGCGTCCAACACCAGGACGGTGGTGCGCAGTCGGGCCAGTTGGGGGTGCAGCCAGAAGACGGCGAGCGCGGTGATCGCGGCGGTGGCCGCGTAGCGCCAGTCGGCGAAGGCCAGCGGCGGAACCTCGTCGATGACCAGGTCCCGGAGGATCCCGCCACCGAGGGCGGCGACGAAACCGACGAAGGCGACGCCGAACAGGTCCAGTCGCTTCGCCACCGCCGCCGAGGCCCCGGATGCGGCGAAGACCGCCACCCCGGCCAGGTCGGCGAGGAGCAGAGGGGTGGAGGTGGTCACCGCCGCAGGCTACGTCGCCGGCCGGGATGCCGGCCCGCGTTCACTCGCGGTACGAGTCGTAGATCTCCTTGCACTTCGGGCAGACCGGCGAACCGGGCTTGGCCGCCTTGGTGACCGGGAACGTCTCGCCGCAGAGCGCGACGACGAAGGTGCCCATGACGGCACTCTCGGCGATCTTCTCCTTGCGGACGTAGTGGAACATCTCGGGACCGGTGTCGGCGTCCTTCAGCTCCGGACGCTCGAGAACCTCTGTGCTCACGTCTGCACCTCCGACCGTCAAGTTTGGCAGGTCATCACGGCCGGGTCCACTTGAGCCCGGCGGACACCCGACCCCGTACGGTGCCAATGTGACTGACTTTCGCATCAGCTACGGGACCGAGGTCGCCGAAGCCCTGCGCGACGGCCGACCCGTCGTCGCCCTGGAGAGCACCATCGTCTCGCACGGCCTCCCCCGGCCGGAGAACCTCCGGGTGGCCAGGGAGATCGAGCAGGCGGTTCGGCACGCCGGGGCCGTTCCGGCCACGATCGGGATGATCCGTGGCGGGGTGGTGGTCGGCCTCGACGACGCGCAGCTGACCCGCCTCGCCACCGTCGACGGAGTGACGAAGCTCTCCGTCCGCGACCTGGCGGTGGCGGCGGCGACGGGCGCGGACGGCGCGACGACAGTGGCCGCGACCAGCGCGGTGGCCGCCGCGGCCGGGATCGGGGTGTTCGCCACCGGCGGGCTGGGTGGGGTGCACCGGGAGGCGGCGCACACCTTCGACGAGTCGGCGGACCTGACCACCCTGGCCCAGACCCCGATCGCTGTGGTCTGCGCCGGGGTCAAGTCGATCCTCGACGTGGGCGCGACGCTGGAGCGCCTGGAGACCCTCGGCGTCGCCGTGGTCGGTTACCGCACGCGCCGGTTCCCCGGTTTCTACCTCACCGACGCCGGTTTCGACCTGGACTGGTCGGTGGACTCGCCGGAGCAGGTCGCCGCCGTGCTCGCCGCGCGGGACGAGCACGCCGTACACACCGGCGGGCTGCTCGTCGCCAACCCGCTGCCGGTCGACGAGCAGCTCGACCCGGAACTGCACGACCGGACCCTCGCCGAGGGCCTGGCCCTGCTGGATCGGGACGGCATCACCGGAAAGGCCGTCACGCCGTACCTGCTGGCGCACTTCCACTCGGCCACCGAGGGCGCGAGCCTGGCGGTGAACGTCCGGATCATCCTGCGCAACGCCGACCTGGCCGCGCGGATCGCGGTCGCCGCGGCGGCCCGCAGCACCACCGCCCCGGCGTGACGCGACCGGCCCGGGTGGTCGTCGTCGGCGACGTGATCACCGACGTGGTCGCCGTGCTGTCCGGGCCCCTCGCGGCCGGCTCGGACACCGGGGCGGAGATCAGTCTCGGCGGTGGCGGTCAGGCGGCCAACACCGCTGCCTGGGTCGCCGCGCAACGGGTGGACGTCACGCTCGTCGGCGCGGTCGGTGACGACGACGAGGGGCGGGACCGGGTTGCCGAACTGACCCGGGCGGGCGTCGACTGCGCCGTCGAGCGGATCGAGGGCGTACCCACCGGCACGGTGATCGTGTTGGCGGCCGACGACGAGCGGACCATGGTCAGCCAGCGGGGCGCGAACCTGCGGCTGAGCGGCGCGCACGTCGAGCGGGCCGTCGCGGCGGCGCCCGACGCCGGGCATCTGCATCTGTCCGCGTACACCCTGCTGGACGCCGGGTCGCGCGGTGCGGGGCTGCGGGCGTTGGCCGCGGCGCGCGAGCGTGGGCTCACCATCAGCGTCGACGCGGCGTCCGCGGCGCCGCTGCGGCGGGTCGGCCCGGCGGTGTTCCTGAGTTGGGTACGCGACATCGACCTGCTGCTGGTCAACGCGGACGAGGCGACGGCGCTGGCCGGCGGGCTGGACCCGGCGGCGCAGGGGCGGGTGTTGTCGGCGACGGCGCGGCGGGTGGTGGTCAAGCGCGGGGCGGCCGGCGCGGTCTGGGTGGACCGCACCGGGGCGGTCCATGTGGCCTCAGCCCGCCGGACGGCGGTGGTGGATGTCACGGGAGCCGGCGACGCCTTCGCGGCCGGCCTGCTCACCGCGTGGCTCGCGGGCGCCACCCCGGCCGCGGCGCTGGCCCGCGCCACCGACCTGGGGGCGATGGCCGTCTCCACCGCGGGCGCGCGTCCGCAGTCGTGACGGTACGAACCCTGGCCCGTTCGCGGGTCAGGGTTCGGCGTCGATGACCTTGTGCGGGCGCTCCTCGGCGGTGAGGCTCATCGGCGGCGTGTCGTCCTGCCGGCGGGGGTGGAACCGGTTGGCGAGCCGGTGCTCTTCCTTGGGCGGCCGGTCATTGGCCAGCAGCACGGCCAGCCAGGGGATGAGCACCATGCCGAGGCCGCACAGCGGCAACCAGAGCCAGAGCAGTGGGGCGTTCGCACCGACCAGGATCGCGCCGACGACGATGCACAGCACCCGGATGCCCATCATCAGGACATAGCGGCGCTGGCGACTGTTGAGCTGATCGTCCTGGCTGCGCGAGGCGTCGGTGATGAGAATCGGCTGGTACGCCTGACGCTTCACCATGGACCTCCTACGAGGGGATTACCCCTCATCCTGTCACCGTGAGGCCGTGATCAGCGAACTTCGAGTCATCCCGGCACGTGTTACGTGCGTGGTACGCTCCGGGCGTGGGCAGCAGGTTCAGCTTCACCGACGAGGCGTTGGCCAACCTGAGGGTCTACGACGTCACGCCCGGGGAAGTCTGGGAGGCGCTGCACAGCGCCCGACGGGTCATCCGCCATCTGGGCGACGACGTGATGGTGGTCTACGCCGCCGCCCGTCGGGGCCGCCGACTGGCGGTGCTGCTCGCCGAGGCCGATGGCACCGACAACGACTGGGACATCCTCTCCGCTCGTGAGCTGAGCGACGCCGAGTCCAAGCGCTACGACGAGGCCGTGCGGAGATCTCGCCGATGAGGAGGCCGTGACGATGCACCGGAACGACGCGACCAAGCAGTTCCACAGCGGCGACGACCGGATCGCCGAGCTGATCGACGAGAGCCCGGCGGTGGACCTCCCCACCCCCGACACCGACGTGCCGATGGTCAGCAGGTCGGTCCGGCTGCCGCTGGAGACCTACGAGCGGGTGCGCTCCGCCGCCGACGCCCGGGGCATCGGGGTCACCACCCTGATGCGCCAGTGGATCGAGGCCGGCCTGGCCGACCTGGACGACTCGGCGACCGTCTCGCTCGCCGACGTCCGGCGCGCGCTGGCCTCCCTGGCGCACCCCACCGCCGCCTGAGCGTCAGCCCTCCGCGGCCTTGGCCGCGGCCTTCATCTGCTGCTTGTACTCCCGCACCTGACGCAGCGAATCCACGTCGGTGACGTCGGCCACGGACCGGTACGCGCCCGGGTCGCCGTAGCCGCCGGCAGCCTGCCGCCAGTCCTGCGGGGTCACCCCGAACCGCTTGCCGAGCAGGGCCACGAAGATCTGCGCCTTCTGCTTGCCGAAGCCGGGCAGCCCGGACACCCGGCTCAGCAGCTCCGGCCCGTCAGCGACGTCGGACCAGAGCAACGCCGCGTCACCGTCGTAGCGCTCCACCAGCACCCGACAGACCTCCTGCACCCGGGCCGCCATCGCCTTCGGGAACCGGTGCAACGCGGGCGGCTGGGCGAAGAGCGCGACGAGCGCCTCCGGGTCGTACCCGGCCAGCTCCGCCGCGTCCAGGTCGTGACCGAGCCGCTGGGTCAGCACGTACGGCGAGGAGAACGCCTTCTCCATCGGCACCTGCTGGTCGAGGACCATGCCGAGGAGCAGGGCCAGCGGGCTGCGCTCCAGCAGCCGGTTGGCCTCGGGGTCGATGGGGAGTACGAGCGTCATGGCACCATCCTGCCCGGCCGCCGGTTGCGGACGACCACCGACGCTCCGGGTTCGATCCGGCGGGTGGCCGCGCCCGGCGGCGCGGCGGAAGGCAGGATGGCTGCGTGGACGAACACGACATGCTGCTCTCCCCCGCCGGTGTCGACGCGCTGCGGACCGCACTGACCCGGACCGGGTTCACCAGCCACGGCATCGCCGAGAGGCTGGGCGCGCAGGCAACAGCCGCGGTCGCCCGCAACGACTATCGCGCCGCGTTGCGCGCCACCGAGGACGGCGACCCGCTCGGCACCCTGATCCGGGTGTTCATCTGCGACCAGACCGAGTCGGAGGCAGCGGTTGCCGCCGCGCTGACGCCGCTGAGCCTGGAGGATGCGCTGGCCGGCGGGCTGGTCGAGCGGTACGGCGGCGGCCTGCGTGCCGGCGTGGACCTGGAACCGTACGGTGACGACTGGTGGGTGCTCGCCGACGTGCCGTCCAGCGCCCGCCCGGGTCGCCCGTTGCACGCCGAGCACGTGCTCGGCATCGGCGGGGCGACCCACACCCTGATCGGCGCCACCATGCGCCGGCCGGTCGGCACCGCACTGGACCTGGGTACCGGCTCCGGCGTCCAGGCCCTGCACCTGGCCACCCACGCCGACTCGGTCACCGCCACCGACCTCTCCGAGCGGGCCCTGCGCTTCGCCGCGACGACCGCCGCCCTCAACGGTCAGGACTGGGAACTGCTGCGCGGCGACCTGGTCGCCCCGGTGGCGGGCCGGCGCTTCGACCTGGTGGTGAGCAACCCGCCGTTCGTGGTCGGCCCGGGTACCACCACGCACGTCTACCGCGACTCCGGCCGGGTCGGTGACGCGATCGGTGCCGAGCTGGCCGCCGCCGCCCCGGGTCTGCTCACCGAGGGCGGCACCATGCAGTACCTGGCGAACTGGGTGCACGTCGCCGGTGAGGAGTGGGACGAGCGGGTGGCCGGCTGGTTCGCCGGTACCGGCCTGGACGCCTGGGTCATCCAGCGGGAGGTGGCCGACCCCATGGCGTACGTCGACCTGTGGCTCACCGACGTGGGCGAGACCGCCGACCCGCAGCGGATGGCCGCCTGGCTGGACTGGTTCGACGCGCACAAGGTGGAGGGGGTCGGCTTCGGCATCGTGTCGCTGCGCCGGGGCGGTCACGCCGACCCGGTGGTCCGGGTGGAGGACCTGCGCCAGCGGGTGCAGCCACCGCTGGGCGACCAGATCGCGGCGTGGTTCGACCGCCAGGACTTTCTCCGGGTACGCGACACGGAGGCGCTGCTCGCCGAGCGCTACCGGGCCGCCGAGGGCCTCCAGCTGCGGCAGGAGGCCACCATGGGCGATGAGGGTTGGGGGGTGGACCGGCAGGTCCTCGCGATGCCGAACGGCCTGCGCTGGACCGAGGAGATCGACCCGCTGGTGCTGGCGCTGGTCGGTGGCGCCGACGGCCGTTTACCCCTGCGTGACCAGCTCGCCCTGCTCGCAGCCGCGCACGACGTCGAGCCCGACGAGATGGCCGAGGCCGCCGGCCCGATCGTGGCGCACCTGGTGGAGCGTGGCTTCATCGAGCGGGTGCCCGCCTGATGCGGGCCGTGGTGCAGACCGTCGGGCGGGCCAGCGTGACAGTTAACGACGAGGTCGTCGGCGCGATCGAGAACGGCCTGCTCGTGCTGCTCGGGGTAACCCACACCGACACCGCCCAGACCGCTCAGACGATGGCCCGCAAGGTGCACGAGCTGCGCATCCTCGACGGCGAGCGGTCCGCCGCCGACACCGGAGCGCCGATCCTGGTGGTCAGTCAGTTCACCCTCTACGGCGACGCCCGCAAGGGTCGCCGTCCGAGCTGGACGGCGGCCGCCCCCGCCGAGGTGGCCGAACCCCTGGTGACAGCCGTGGTCGACGCCCTGCGCGAACGAGGAGCGAAGGTGGAGACCGGCCGCTTCCGCGCCCACATGCTCGTGGAAAGCGTCAACATAGGCCCCCAAACCCTCATCCTGGACCTCTAACTCCACCCCTCTGCCCCCAACCCCACCGCACCCGCCCACCCCGGTGCGGTGATCAAGAGGTTTGCGTCAGATTTCACCCGGCGGGTTCGACCGGTCCGTGCAAGTGATCGTTGATCACGGTACGGACCGGTCGAAGGAGTTTGGGTGGCGCGAGCGCATGTGTTGACTGCGGGTCATCGGCAGGTGATCGAGCATCTGTGGGGTCAGGGGTCGACGTTGACGCAGATCGCAGCGGCGATCGGGGTGGGACTGTCGTCGGTGTGGCGGGAGGTGCAGCGGGGGAACTCGTCGCGGCATGGGGTGAAGAACCCGCTCGGTGCGGTGCGTGGTGGCTTGTATCGGTGGGGGTATCAGGCTGACTGGGCGCAGCGTAAGGCCGATGCGCGGCGGCGCCGGCCGAAGCCGCGGGTGTTGAGTCAGCCTGGGCCGTTGCGCTCGACGGTGGTGCAATGGCTGGGTGAGCGCTGGTCGCCGCGGCAGATTGTCGCGCGGTTGCGGCGTGAGTTCCCGGACCAGCCGGAGATGAGGGTGTCCCACGAGACGATCTATCAGTCGATCTACCTGCGGGCGCGGGGCAGCCTGCGGGAACTGGTCGATGACGCGTTGCGCAGCCGACGGCAGCAACGTCGTTCACAGTCGCGCGCGGCGCAGGCCGCCCGCCGGGCGATCCGGGGGCGGCCGTGGGTCACCGAGGACGTTCACATCAGTGCCCGGCCTGCCGAGGTGCAGGACCGGGCGGTGCCGGGCCATTGGGAGGGCGACCTGCTGATCGGCCGTAACGGCACCTCAGCGATCGTCACTCTGGTCGAACGCACGACCCGTTACGCGCTGCTCGGTGCCCTGCCCGTGGACCGGACCAGCCCTGAAGTACTGGCCGTGGTCCGCGCCCAGCTCGCCCAGCTGCCCCGACACCTGGCCCGCTCGCTGACCTGGGACCAGGGCGCCGAACTGGCCGAGCACACCACCTTCACGCTGGCCACCGGCTGCGCCGTCTACCTGTGCGATCCGCACAGCCCGTGGCAACGGGGCAGCAACGAGAACACCAACGGCCTGCTCCGTCAATACTTCCCCAAAGGCAAGACCGATTTCCGCACCATCAGCCAGAGCGACCTCGACACCGTCGCAATCCAACTCAACCGCCGCCCCCGCCAGACCCTGGGATGGGACACTCCCGCAGAAGCCCTTGATCGGCTACTGCTTGCACCGACCCCCTGAACCCGCCCCCGATGTTTGACGCAAACCTCTTGATCACCGGGGCGAAGAGGGGCGTGGGTGGGGCGGGGGTTGGGTGGGTTAGGAGAAGAGGCCTCGGCGGGACAGGGACTGGCGCAGCCAGTTGTCGAGTTCAGCGGTCCAGTCGGTGCGGTCAGCGGTGGCGTGGTCCACCGTGAAGCGACCGAAGGCGTCCCGGCCCTCACTGAAGACGCCGCCGCGCTTGTCGACTTCCAGGATCACCTGCATCTGCTGCGCGTCGGCCACGAAGGTGACCTCCAGCTGGTTGATCGAGCGGGCGTACTGCGGCGCCGGGTTGAACTCGATCTCCTGGTAGAACGGCAACGTCTGCCGTACGCCGTAGATGTGCCCACGTTCCACATCGGCGCGGGCGAACCGGAAGCCCAGTCGCAGCAACGCGTCGAGCAGTCGCTCCTGCGCCGGCAGTGGGTGCACCGACACGGCGTCGAGGTCACCCTTGTCGACCGCGCGGGCGACCTCCAACTCGGTACGCAGACCCATCGTCATGCCGTGCAGGTGCTGCCCGTACAGCTCGGTGACCGGTGTCTCCCACGGCACG
Organism: Micromonospora sp. WMMD967; assembly: GCF_029626165.1. Taxonomy (NCBI): domain Bacteria; kingdom Bacillati; phylum Actinomycetota; class Actinomycetes; order Micromonosporales; family Micromonosporaceae; genus Micromonospora; species Micromonospora sp. WMMD967. The sequence continues at coordinate 2,789,587 of NZ_JARUBK010000001.1, read as the reverse complement.
GCGAAGCGGAACGGGATCTCGTGGCGTTGCCCCGGCTCCAGCCGGAACGCGCCGGTGATCTGCTGGCGGTGGAACTCCTGGGTGGTGTCGTAGTCGGCGTCGCCGCTCTCCACCTCGACCCGGGTGACCAGGCCGAGGCTCACCTGGTCGATGTCGACCTGGTGGTCGCCGCCGACCACCTGGATGCGCCCCTCCAACTGGCCGCCCGGGCGGCAGTTCGGGTCCGCCAACACCGTCTCCACCGACGGACCGCCGACGCCCATCGCCTGCATGAGCCGCTTGAAGACCACGCCGTCCTCCATCTGTCGTCCGCGCCGACCCGAGCCGGCCGGCCGTCCAACCGTCCGTCCGTCCGTCCGCAACGTAACCGTGGCGGGCAACCGCACACCCGGACGACACACCGCACCAGCGACCCGACCTGATTCCTGTCGGGTGCCCGATCGCCTCACTCCCGTTTTACGCCCCGCCCGCCAAGCTGTGTCTCACACCGGCACCGCTGGGCCGGAGACACGGCACAGACGTGGAAACGGGGAGAGACAGAGATGGTCCTGCAGATGACGGAACACCGGACGCGTCCGGCCACCACGACCGACACCGACGGGACCTCCGAGGTCCTCACCGACCTGGACGCCACCGACGAGCGTGGCATCTCCACCGACCTGGTCCGGGCGTACCTCAACGGGATCGGTCGGACGAAGCTGCTGACCGCCGCTCAGGAGGTCGACCTGGCCCGGCGTATCGAGGCCGGGTTGTTCGCCGACGAGAAGCTCGCGACCTGCACCCCGGTCTCCGCCGAGCTGCGGGCCGACCTGGAGCTGATCGTCGCGGAGGGCCGGGCCGCGAAGGACCACCTGCTTGAGGCGAACCTGCGGCTGGTGGTCAGCATCGCGAAGCGCTACACCGGTCGCGGTATGGCGTTCCTGGACCTCATCCAGGAGGGCAACCTCGGTCTGATCCGCGCGGTGGAGAAGTTCGACTACGCCAAGGGCTACAAGTTCTCCACGTACGCGACATGGTGGATCCGGCAGGCGATCACCCGCGCGATGGCCGACCAGGCCCGCACCATCCGCATCCCGGTGCACATGGTCGAGCAGGTCAACCGGATGGTCCGTGCCCGCCGCGAGCTGGCGGTGACGCTGGGTCGCGAGCCCACTGTCGCCGAGGTCGCCCGCGCCCTGGAGATCCCCGAGATCCAGGTCATCGAGCTGATCTCCTACGACCGGGAGCCGGTCAGCCTGGACCAGGCCGTCGGCGACGACGGCGAGAGCGCCCTCGGTGACTTCGTGGCCTCGGTGGACCCGCGTACCGAGCCGGGTGACGCCGCCGCCCAGGGCGAACTGCGCAACGAGGTCAGCATCGTGCTGGCCACCCTGTCCCAGCGGGAGCAGGCGGTCATCCGGCTCCGGTTCGGTCTGGACGACGGCCGGCAGCGCACCCTGGACGAGGTCGGCCGGGAGTTCGGCCTGTCCCGGGAGCGGATCCGGCAGATCGAGAAGGTGACGCTGCTGAAGCTGCGCGCACCGGAGCGGGCCCAGCGCCTGGAGGCGTACGCCTGCTGACGCACCCGCATCGACAGGAAGGCCTCGGCGGTTCGCCGGGGCCTTCCCCGCTGCGCGGGTGTTGACTGGGGAACCGTTGGGCGACGCGAGGAGAACGACGATGAACTGGACGCTGGAAGTGGTGATCGTGCCGGTCACCGACCTGGACCGGGCCAAGGCGTTCTACGCCGACCAGCTCGGCTTCACCGTCGATCACGACACCGTGATCAGCGACGAGGCGCGCATCGTCCAGTTGACTCCGCCCGGCTCGGGCTGCTCGATCGTGATCGGCAAGGGTGCCGTCCCGGAGATGCCGCCGGGGTCGCTCAAGGGCCTGCAACTGGTGGTGCCCGACATCGAGCAGGCCCACGCGGAGTTGGTCGACCGTGGCGTGCAGGTCAGCGACGTCCAGGTGTTGGGCGTCAACCCGCGACCCGTACCGCACCCGCTGGACAACGTCGGCTTCGTCTTCTTCAGTGACCCGGACGGCAACTCGTGGGCCGTCCAACAGATCTCCAGCCGGGCCTGACCGGCCGCGTTCAGAGGCGGCGGGGGCCGGTGTCCGGGCGTGCGGCGACGCCGCCCACCCGCACCTGGGCGTGCAGGACGGAGATGCCGCCCGGGCGGGCCAGCACCGGGTTGAGGGTCAACGAGCGCACCCGGGGCTGCTCGTCGGCGAGCTGACCCACCCGCAACAGCAGGTCCGCCAGGGCGGCCCGGTCGACCGGTGCGGCACCCCGGTGCCCGCTTAGCAACGGCGCCGCCCGGGGCTCGTCGACCAGTTCGGCCGCGTCGGTGTCGGTCAGTGGAACCGCCCGCCAGGCCCGATCGCCCAGCAACTCGGTGGCGACCCCGCCGAGGCCGAAGCCGACCACCGGCCCGAACGCCGGATCCTCCACCAACTCCACCACGCAGGCCACGCCGGGCGGCACCATCGGCTGGACCAGCGCCTCCGCGCCGAAGGTCCCCGCCAGCTCGGCGTACGCGCGGCGCAGAGTCGGCTCGTCGGGCAGGTCGAGCCGGACCGCGCCGAGGTCGAGCCGGTGCCGCAGCCCGGGGGCGGCCGCCTTGAGCGCCACCGGGAAACCCAGCCGCGCCGCCGCGTCGACAGCCGCGTCGGCCGAGTCGACGGTCGCCGAGGCCACCACGTCGATGCCGTACGCGGCCAGCAGGGCACCCGGGTCGGCGCCGTCGGCGCGGAGCGCGGCCTGCGCGGCGGCCCGGTCGACCGCGGGCAGCTCGGGCGCGATCCCGGGCGTACGGCGTAACCACTCGGCGTACCGGTGCACCCGGGCGAGGGCGCGCACCGCCTCCTCCACACCGCCGTACGCGGGCACGCCCGGTGGCAGTCGTCCGACCAGGAACGTCGCCACTGTCGGCTTGCCCAGTGCCAGAGCGGCCGGTAGCGCGGCGCCCACGTCGGCGTCCACAGCGGTCAGTTGCCCGGGCAGCGGCGGGGCGAAGACCACCACCAGGGCGTCCACCCCCTCGTCGCCGGCCGTCTCGGCGAGAGCGGCGGCGAACTCGGCGGCACCGGCGCTCGGCCCGACGTCGCGGGGATAACCGTCGGCAACGGTGAGACCCTGCCCGACGCAGGCGGTGGCGGCGAGGCCGGTCAGGGCCGAGGAGTTGCCGACCACGCCGACCCGCCCGCCCGCCGGCAGCGGCTGGTTGGCCAACAGCACACCCACGTCGAGCAGCTCCGGCACGGTGTCCACCCGGATCACCCCGGACTGGGCGAAGAGGGCGGCCACCGCCACCTCGTCCGGCCCGGCGGTGTCACCGACCCCGACCGGGCGGGCCGGCGAGGCGAGCGCGACGACCGGTTTGGCGCGACCGATCCGCCGGGCCAGCCGGGCGAACTTGCGGGGGTTACCGAACGTCTCCAGGTACAACATGATCACGTCGGTGCCGCTGTCGTCCTGCCAGTACTGGAGGAGGTCGTTGCCGGAGACGTCGGCCCGGTTGCCGGCCGACACGAAACTCGACAGCCCGAGGCCACGCCGGTCCGCCTCGGCGAGCAACGCCACCCCGAACGCGCCGGACTGACTGAAGATGCCCACCCGGCCGGCCGGCGGCAGCGCCGGGGAGAGGGTGGCGTTGAGGCGTACCGTCGGGTCGGTGTTGGCCACGCCCAGGCAGTTCGGGCCGATCACCCGCATGCCCGCGGCGTGCGCCGCGCGGACCAGCGCCCGTTGCGTGGCCGCGCCCTCCGCCCCGGCCTCGGCGAAGCCGGCCGAGATGACCACCAGGCCGTGCGCCCCCGCCGCGGCCGCATCGGCGACCACAGCGGTCGCCGCCTCCGGCGGCACCGCCACCACCGCCAGGTCAACGGGCGTGCCGGCGTCGACAGCCGAGGGGTACGCGGGCAGGCCCGCCACTGTCGACGCACTCGGGTGCACGGGCACCACCGAGCCGGTGAAACCGCCGTCGCGCAGGTGCCCGAGGACCGCCGCGCCGACGCCCTGACCGGTGGCGCTGGCACCGTAGACGGCGATGCCCCGAGGGGCGAGCAGCCGGGCGATCGAGCGGGCCTCGGTGCGGTGTTCCCGACCGCGCTGCACCTCCAGGGTCGCCTCGGTGGGCGCGATCGGGAAGCTCAGGTGCACCACGCCGTCGGCGTACTCGCGCTGGACCTGGTAGCCGAAGTCGGCGAAGACGCGCAGCATCGTCCCGTTGGCGGGCAACACCTCGGCGACGAAGCTCATGATGTCGTTGCGGCGGGCCGCGTCCGCCAGGTGCTCCATCAGCACCGAGCCGATGCCCCGGCCCTGGTAGGCGTCCTCCACCACGAAGGCCACCTCCGCCTCCGGGGCCTGCGGGCCCAGCCGCTCGTACCGGCCGACCGCGACGATCTGCCCGGCCGCCAGCACCACGAACGCCTCCCGGTCGCGGTGGTCGACGGTGACGAAACGGATCAGATCCCGTTCCGGGATGCGCGGGTACGGCGAGAAGTAGCGCAGGTAGCGGGTGCGCTCGGAGAAGCGGCTGTGCATCGCCACGATGCCCGGCGCGTCGGCCGGGTCGATCGGTCGCAACTGGACCGTGCTGCCGTCGCTGAGCAGCACGTCCACCGGCTGGTCCACGGTCGTCACCGGAACGGCCCGGCTCAGTCCCGCGGATCGTGCGGGTCGAGCCCGAGCAACGGAAAGACCGTCTTGCGGGTGGCCGCGATCGCCCGGTCCACCGCGTTGGGCTCGCCGGTCGGCTGCCACGGCTCGTACGACGGGTCGGCGTCGTCGGTCATCCGCAACGGCACCTCCCGGCCCAGACGGCGGGAGGCGACCAGGTCCCGCCACCCGGGCGGGGTGAGCGTGGCCGGATCGATCGGGGCGCCGGTGGCCACGGCCAGCAGGTGGCTCCAGGCCCGGGGCACCACCTCGACCAGCGCGTACCCGCCGCCGCCGGTGGCCACCCACCGGCCGTCGCACAGCTCGTCGGCGAGCGCCCGCATCGCCAGGTAGGTGGCCCGCTGCCCGTCCACCGTCAGGTTCAGGTCGGCGAGCGGGTCCAGTCGGTGCCCGTCCGCGCCGCACTGGCTGACCAGCACCTGCGGCCGGAACGCACGCAACACCGACGGCACGATCGCGTGGAAGGCCCGCTGCCAGGCGGTGTCGTCGACACCCGGGGGCAGCGGCATGTTGACGGCGGTGCCCTGCGCACCCGGCCCACCCGTCTCGTCGGGGAAACCGGTGCCCGGGAAGAGCGCCAGCGGGGTCTCGTGCAGGCTGACCGTCAGCACCCTGGGGTCGTCCCAGAAGATCTGCTGCACCCCGTCGCCGTGGTGCACGTCGACATCCACGTACGCGATCCGCTCGGCACCGAGGTCGAGCAGACGGGCGATGGCCACCGCGGGGTCGTTGTAGACACAGAAGCCGGAGGCCCGGGCGGGCATCGCGTGGTGCAGGCCGCCGGCCACGTTCACCGCCCGCCGCGCGTCCCCGCGCCAGACCGCCTCGGCGGCGGCCACCGTCGCCCCGGCGATCAACGCGCTGGACTCGTGCATCCCCTCGAACACCGGGTTGTCCGAGGTGCCCAGCCCGTAACCGGCGAAGAGCGGGTCACGGGGCGCGGCCCGCACCGCGGCCAGGTAGGCACTGTCGTGCACCCGGGTGAGCACCGAGTCGTCGGCGATGATCTCCGGCTTGACCACGCGCACCCCGGGACGGTCCAGGACGCCCAGCTCACGGGCGAGCGCGAACGTCAACTCCACCCGGACCGGGTCGAGCGGATGGTCACCCATGTCGTAGGCGAGCAGCGACTCGTCCCACACCACCACCGTGTCGTCGGACATGAGCCCATCGTCGCACGGGGACCGCCGCCGGCCCACCGCACGCGCTGGTCAACGGCCAGGTGTCTCCCCGACGGCGACCGGACGAGCCGGATCGGCCACCCAGTTGCTCCACGATCCAACGTAGAGCGCCGCGTCCGTGCGGCCCGCCAGGTGCAGCGCCAGCACCGCCTGCGCGGCGGTCACCCCGGAGCCGCAGTACGCCCCGACGGCACCCGCTCCGATCACCCCGGCGGCGGCGAACCGCTCGCTCAACACGTCGGCGGCCGGGAAGCGCCCGTCCGGACCGACGTACTCCCCGGCGGGCAGGTTGACCGCGCCCGGCACGTGCCCGGCGACCGGATCGATCGGCTCCACCTCGCCCCGGTAGCGGGGAGCAGTCCGTACGTCGAGCAGCACGGCGTCGTCCATGGCGGCGACGGTGGCGGCCTGCGCCGCGTCGAGGACCGGAAGCCCACCGGGCCGCACCACGACGTCGCCGGTGGTCGGGGACTGCGCGTCGGTGGAGACGGGCAGACCGGCGGCGACCCAGGCCGGGTAACCGCCGTGCAGCACACGCACCGACCGGTGCCCCGCCCAGCGCAACGTCCACCAGGCCCGCGCGGCGGCCATGCCGTCGCCGCCGTCGTACACCACCACGGGGTGATCGGCGCGGACGCCGGCAGCCCGGAGCGCGGCCTGCAACGCCGCCGGGTCGGGCAGCGGGTGTCGCCCTCCGGCACCCGGCGCGCCGCAGAGCGCGGTGTCAAGGTCGACGAAGACCGCGCCGGGCAGGTGGCCGGCGAGGTAGTCGTCACGACCGGGCGCGCCGACGAGCCGCCAGCGAACGTCGAGCAGGGTGGGCGGATCGACGTCGTCGAGCGCCGCGGCGAGCCGGTCGACCTCGACCAACGGCTCCTGGGGACCGGACATGGCGACCATCAAACACCATCCGTGTCGACGGCACGCGGTTCGGCGGCGGTCGTCAGTCGTTCACCGAGGTACCATCGTGCATCGGAGGGCCGCTGACGTTATGAAGTCTCACGACCTGGTCGACACGACCGAAATGTACCTGCGCACCATCCTCGAACTCGAAGAGGAGGGGGTGCCGCCGCTGCGTGCCCGTATCGCCGAGCGGCTACGGCAGAGCGGTCCCACAGTGAGCCAGACCGTCGCCCGGATGGAGCGCGACGGCCTGCTCACCGTCGAAGGTGACCGACACCTCACCCTCACCGCGCTGGGTCGCGGCACGGCGGTGTCCGTGATGCGCAAGCACCGCCTCGCCGAGTTGCTGCTGGTCAACGTCATCGGGATGCCCTACGAGGAGGCCCACGAGGAGGCCTGCCGCTGGGAGCACGTGATGAGCGACGCCGTGGAGAAGCGGGTCTACGACCTGCTCAACCGCCCGACCCGCTCGCCGTACGGCAACCCGATCCCGGGTCTGGAAGAGCTGGGCTCACCGGAGGCGGAAGCCACCGAGGTCGCCGAGGGTGAGCGCAACCTGGCCTTCCCGGGCCTCTCCGGGCCGGTCGTGGTCCGCCGGATCTGCGAGAGCGTGCAGACCGACGGTGACGTGCTGCGTCAACTGCACGCCGCCGGTGTCGACCCGGGCGCGACGGTGACAGTGGCGCAGGAGCGCGACGGGGTGTCCATCGACCGCTCTGGGGACCGGGTCCGACTGCCCCGCGAGGTCGCCTCGCGGGTCTTCGTCGCCGCCAACTGACCGAGCAGGCGCCCGGGCGTCACAACGCCCGGGTGTCCACCTTCTTCGCCAGTGTGGTGAGGTCGCCGGTCAGCTCCTCCACGGCAGAGCGTTCGCTGCCCCGGGCCGAGGTCCAGCTCACCGTGGCCAAGCGCCCGTCGGCGGCCAGCCAGCCCACCTCGGCGACCGGTCCGCGTCCGCTCCCGGCGGCGAGGGTACGCCGGTACGCCTGCTGGCCCAGCCCGGTGACCTTCGCCGCCTTGTCGGGCACCACCTCCGCGCCGAAGGTGGTCTTGTCGACAGTGGTCTTGGACACACTCAACGTCAGATCCGGTAGGGCCGCGCCCGCCGACCGGACCACACAGGTGTGCGTGTCGCCCTGTTGGCTGGCCGCGGCCACGTCGAAGCGCACCTTGAACAGCTGTTCGATCACCGCGAAGTCCAGCAGTCGGCAGGCCCCACCGGAAGAGGCGGCCGCCACGTCGACAGCGATCGGCACCGGAGGCGGCACCGCCACCGGCTCGGCCTCGGCGGCGCACCCGCTCACCAGCAGCCCCGCCATCCCGGTGACCACGATCAGCCCGCGCACGTTCCACCCTCTCGCCGACCGACGGCGGAAGGCGCCCCGCCGGATGTCCGTCGGAAACCGTACGGGGTGTCCGGGTCGGGCGGAAGCCCTCGTTCCCGCCTATCCGGACGGTGGATCGTCCACGTACGGGCAGTGTCGGCAACCCCGCCCGCAGCACGTGCCCCGACGGGCCAGGAAGCCGGCGCTGAGCACGAACAACCCGCTCGCCGGGTCGAGGTAGCCGGCCTGGTCGGCGACGAGCGCGGCGTTGTGCGCGGCGAGGATCCGGGCCCGGTCGGGGTGCTCCGGCGACAGCCGGGACGGGTGCGGCTCGGTGAGCGGCCGGCCGGCCAGTGGTTTCCGCTCTCCGGTCACCGCCGCAGTCTAGGGAACCGCAGCACCCGCCACGAGCGGCCCGTCGACCCACCTCGAAGGGCCGGCTCCACACGTGCCAACAGCTTTGGCAGGCTGTTCTCATGGCCACCTTCGCCGCGTCCGACGGCACCACACTCGCGTACCGGAGCATCGGCGCAGGCGACCCGCTGGTCTGTCTGCCGGGCGGGCCGATGCGGGACTCGGCGTACCTCGGTGATCTCGGCGGTCTGGGCGCGTACCGGACACTGGTCGTCCTCGACCTGCGGGGCACCGGTCGGTCGGCCGTGCCGGCCGACGTCTCCACCTACCGTTGCGACCAGATGGTCGACGACGTCGAGGCGCTGCGCCGACACCTGGGCCTCGACCGACTTGACGTGCTCGCGCACTCCGCCGGCGCCAACCTGGCCCTGGGGTACGCGACCCGACATCCCGAGCGGATCGGCCGGCTCGCGCTGATCACACCGAGCACGCGGGCTCTCGGACTGGAGGCGACCGCCACGCTGCGCCGGGAGGTCACCCGGGCCCGAGCCGGCGAGCCGTGGTACCCGGCGGCAGTGGCCGCGTTGGACTCGATGGTGTCTGGTCGAGCGACCCCGGATGCCTGGCAGGCGATCACACCGTTCTTCTACGGACGGTGGGACGCGGCCGCCCGCGCGCACCAGGCGGCGGAGCCGGGCCAGCGCAACCAGGACGCGGCCCGGGTCTTCGGTGCCGAGGGCGCCTTCGATCCGCCGGCGACCCGCGCTGCGCTCGCCGCACACCGGGGTCCGGTGCTGCTGCTGGCCGGTGAGACCGACCTCGGTGCCCCGCCCGGCCTGGTCGCCCAAATCGCGGAGCTGGCACCGGGCGCCGAGCTGGCCGTGCAGCCGGGCGCGGGGCACTACCCGTGGCTTGACGACGCCGACAAGTTCACTGCCACGGTCTCGACGTTCCTGCGCTTTCAGCCTCGGTAGCTGTTCTGCTGCGGGGGCGCGCCGTACGAACCCGGGAACCCGCCCTCCGGCACGGCGCGCAGTACTGCGGTCGGAGCGTCGGCCATGCTCCCCCCGGCCGGCACCAACAGCTGAGGCGTCGAGGGACCAGCCGCCTCCGGTGTGTTCTTCAGGCGCATCACCACCAGTGCGAGCGCGCCCAGGCCGACGGCGACCAGCAGACCTCCCAGAAGGAACGGCATCGAACTGCCTCCCTCGTCGCTGACGGCCTTGAGGCTGGGCGGTGCTGCCTCGGCGGTGCCCTCGTCCGCCGCGGCGACAGGTTCCGCCTCTTCGGTGGGCGACGCCGACGCCGTGGTGGGCGCTGCCACAGCAGTCAGGGTCAGCCCCACTGTCGCGACGTCACCGGCGGCCCCTCGTACCGTCGTGCGGGCGGTGCCGTAGCCGTCCTTGGACGCGCGGACGGTGATGACACCCGCCGCGATCGTCTTAGCGGCGCTCGACGTGATCGAGAACTGGCCGGTGCGGCTACTGGTCGTCCGGTATTCGTGGCCGGCGCTGTCCTGGATGGTCAGGTTCGCGCCGCTGATCGCCTTTCCGCCCGCATCGCGGATCCGACCGGAGACCCCCTTCACCCCGGAAGCCGGCTTGTCCCCGCCCGGCGACGGCGCGCCCGGGCCGTGGACGTAGACACTCTTGTGGGCATAACTGTTCTCCTCAGCGAGCCGCACGCCGATCGAGATGTTGAGGCCGGTGATCTCACCCGGGCGAGCGTCGGGGGCGACGAGCGTCGTGTCGAAGGTCTGGCTCCGGCCCGGCCCGAGCTTCGGCTCCACCCGGCATCCGGAGGTGCAGCGCAGGCCGCCGCCGACCACCACGATGGCCGTTTCGGCCTTCCGTCCGTTGTTGGTGACGGTGTACCGCACGCGTACCGTCTCGTTGGGCTTGACGTTCTCCGCCGACACGCTCAGGATGCGGACGGTCTCCGGGGCGGCCGCCGCGGGTGTCGCCGACACAGCGAGCGCACCCATTGCGAGCGTGATGAGTGCGGCCGCTCGCGTCCACCGAACACCAAAGCGCGTCGTCACTTCCCACCACCTTCGGCAAGCGCAGGCAACATCGATCGATGACGCCGCGAGCCACTATGCCCTGTCCGGACGGGTTGCGCGACCCGCCTTCAATGTCCGCCTGCCGCTGAGGTGGGGTTGAGTCTCCAGCGGGGGGAGACGGCAGGGTGGGGACATGGATGACGAGACGCTCTCCACGATCGGCGACCTGGCCCGGCGGACCGGCCTGAGCGTCAAGACCATCAGGTACTACGCCGACAGCGGGATCGTCCCGCCGACCGACCGGAGCCCGGCCGGCTACCGCCTGTTCGGCACCGAGGCGGTTGCCCGGCTGGAGCTGGTCCGGACGTTGCGTGACCTGGGCCTGGACCTGGCCACCATCCGGCGGGTCGTGGACCACGAGGTGCCCCTGCACGAGGTGGCCGCCGCGCACGCCGAGGCGTTGGCCGTGCAGATCAGGGTGCTGCGGTTGCGCCAGGCGGTGCTCGGCGTGGCGGCGAGGCGCGGGTCGGGCCCGTCCGAGGTGGACGAGCTGCACCGGTTGGCCCAGCTCACCACGCGTGAACGCGGGCAGTTGGTGGACGACTTCCTGAACAGCGTCTTCGCCGGCCTCGGCGACCAGCCCGGGTACCCGGGTGTGATCGTCTCGATGACACCGGAACTGCCCGACGACCCCAGCACCGAGCAGGTCGAGGCGTGGCTGGAGCTGGCCGAGTTGTCCCGGGAACCGGAGTTCCGGGCCCGGATGCGGCGGCTGGTGCGGCAACACGCCGCCGACCACGACGTCCCGGGGCTGCCCCGCCCGGACGCCGTCGCGGTGGTCCGGGACGCGGTGGCCCCCGCCCTCGCCGCGGGTCTCGACCCGACCAGCCCGGATGCCGAGCCGGTGGTCGCGGCCGTCACCAGCCGGTACGCGAGCCTGCACGGTCACTCCGACGAGGCCGACCTGCGTCGGCGGTTGCTCGACCGGCTGGTTCCGGCCAACGACCCCCGTCGGGACCGCTACCTCGACCTGCTGGCGGTGCTCAACGGCTGGTCGACCGGCGACGCGACGGCACCGGCGGTGGACTGGTTCATCAGAGCCCTGCGCGCACGCATGCCCGAGCCGGTCGGTTGAGCCGCCTCAGCCGAACCAGGTCATCGCCTGGCCGTGGCCCCTGGTCCAAGCCAGCGGGCGGCCGTCCAGGGCGAGGACGTTGTGCAGCGCGTCGGTCGGCGGGTCGGGCAACCCGTCGTACCGCAGCACCTCCGGCGCCTCGTTCGCGATCCAGTGGCCGGGCAGCTCACCGACCAGCCGGACGAACGCGTCCCGGCGCGGTGACGGCACCTGGTACAGCACTGACGTGTGGAAGACCACGAGCGTCGCGTCGGCGGGAGCGCGGGCCGCCAGCGCCGGCAGGTCGTCCACCAGATCGCCACGGACCAGCAGCGGCGGATCGGCCGCGGCGACCGCAGCCGCCGCACGCAGCCGGGCCCGCCGGTGCGCGTGCTCCGGCCAGATCAACGCATCGAGCCACGACACGTCGGCGGGGTCGGTCACGTCGAGCGGGTTCAGGTCGAGGCCGGCCCGCCACACCACCCGGGGTACGTCCGCCGGCGGCACCAACCCGCTGGCCGCGCACTCCAGGACCGGCTCACCGGCACCGACCTGGTGCTCCCCGTAGCGGTACGCGTACCGGTCGGGGTAGAGGCCGAGCCCGGCGGACGCGCCGACCTCCAGCAGGGCGAGGGGCTGTGGCAGCGCGGCAAGCACCGGCAGCAGCACCGCGCACCGGCCGGTCTCGTTCGTCTGGGTGGCCCGGGTGAGCAGCTCCGCCTTGACGGCGGGCCAGTGCGTCAGCACGTAGTCGTGGAACGCGGCCGGGTCGCCGACCGGACCGCCGAGCCAACGGACGACACCGAACAACAGGTTCGGCTGCCGCTTGGCCGGCGGAACCTCGTCCAGCAGATCGAGCAGGGACTCGTCGCGGGCGACGGCAGCCGACAGACGCTCGTAGGTGAGTGACACCCCGCGCGCCTCACGGCTGCCGAACTCGACGTACGCCTCGGCGGTCGTCATGCGGTCATCGTCGCAGCCCATACCTCGGAATTTCAGCCCCCGTACCCGTGGGCTGGCTCACCCGCCTTCTAGAGTTCTGCGGCGGCCGGATCGTTGAGCAGCAGCTCAGCCGGCCTGAGCTACGGGAAGGAACGTGTCGTGCGGGGTGACAATGTCCGGGTACTCATCGTCGGCGGGGGCATCGCCGGGCTGGCGACTGTCGCCGCGTTGCGCGAGTGGGGCGCTGACGTCGACGTGACCGAGCGGGCACCGGGGCCGACCGACTCCGGCACCGGCATCTACCTCACCGGTAACGCGACCCGCATGCTCGACGTCCTCGGTCTGCGGGAGCCGGTCGCCGACGTCGCCGTGGAGATCACCCGCCAGCGCAGCGCGAACCAGCGCGGGCGCCGCCTCTTCGACATCGACGTGACAGCGCTGTGGCAGGGCGTCGGCCCGTGCGTGTCGCTGCCCCGGGCACAGCTGCACCGGGCCCTGTTGGCCGGCGTCGGAGACGCCCCGATCCGTTGGGGACACCACCCGGTCGTCCTCTCTCAGGAGGGCGACCGGGTCGCCGTCGAGTTCGACGACGCCAGCACCGAACGGTACGACCTGGTGATCGGCGCGGACGGGGTGAACTCGACGGTGCGCCGGCTCGCCTTCGACGGTCAGGCGGCCCGCGACCTGGGCCAGTACGCGTACCGCTGGGTTGCTCCCCGCATCGACGACGAGCCGTTCTGGTCGGTGCAGTTGGGGCGCGGAAGGCAGTTCCTGACGATTCCGATCAGCGCCGAGCAGACGTACTGCTACTACAACGACGGCCCGGTGGTCGACCGGCCGGGCTGGCGCGACGACGTGGCCGCGTCGTTCACCGAGCCGGCGACCATCATGCTCAAGGCCCTCGACCACGACGACAGCTCCCTGCACGCCGGCCCGAATCAGGAGGTCGTGCTCGACTCCTGGTCCCGAGGGCCGGTGCTGCTGATCGGGGACGCCGCCCACGCCACCTCACCGAACATGGCCCAGGGCGCGGCCATGGCCCTGGAGGACGCGGTCGTGCTCGCGTCGTCGTTGACCGCCGCCGACTCCGTCGCCGAGGCGCTGCGGGCTTACGAGGCGCGGCGACGCCCGCGTACCAACTGGGTGCTCAGCCAGACGCACCGCCGGGACAAGGCCACCGGGCTTCCGCCCGCCCTGCGCGACCTGGTGATGCGCCGCCTCGGCGAGCAGATGTTCCGGTCGAACTACGGGCCGTTGTTCGCCCAACCCTGACCGGGTTGCCTTCCGCCGTGATCGACACCAGGTCGGGAATGTGGGGGTATCCGAGCTGACGGACAACCCCATTTCGGCGACCTGGTGTCGACCATGGAGCCCGGCGCCGGTCGTAGGGTGGGGTCATGATCACGTGCGTCGTGCACTACACGATCGACCCCGCGCAGATCGCGGCGTTCGAAGACTTCGCGAGAGCATGGATGCGGCTCGTGGCCGAGCACGGCGGGGTGCACCACGGCTACTTCCTGCCCGCCGAGGGTGCCAGCGACAAGGCCGAGGCGCTGTTCAGCTTCGAAAGCCTGGCAGCCTACGAGCGTTACCGCGCACGGTTCGGCCACGACCCGGAGTTCGTCGCGGCGGACCGCATCCGCGACGAATCGGGTTGTGTCGTGCGGTACGAGCGGACGTTCATGCGCCCGCTCCTGCCGACTGACTGAGCCCTCCTGGCTCCGGCCCCGACGATCCCTCCGTCGTTGGAGCATCAGCCGAGGCAGTGACGGGAACGACAAGCACCTGGCCGTCGAGAGTGCCGATCGCCAGGCGGCCGTCACCCACCCGGGCCAGCGATAGTGGAACAACAGGACGACCTGCGATCCGTAGCTCCTGTCGAGCGTGCACAACGCCGTCCTCGGCCCTCAGGACGATCAGCTCTCCTGAGGTGGACACGACGTAGACGAAGGTGTCGTCGGCGTCCAGGGCGGCCGCCGCACGGTCGGAGGTGAAGATCCACTGCGGCTCACCGATCGGATATCTGCGGCGGACCACGAAAGCGTTTCCCGGCAGCGGTCCCGCTCCGGAGTGAACCGCGCCGCTGTGCACGAGCGCCGGCCCGGCTCCGTCGTCCAGGTACGCACCGCTGCCGCCGAACAGTCGACGACCTCTCGGCGCGTCCCATTCCAGCGGGAAGAGCCGCCGGACCCGACCCGTCGGCGTGTCGACGGCGACCACCCATTTGTCGCGCCAGGGCTCGTCTCTCTGGCCCTGGAGGAACAGCAGCTCCGGCGCGTACCTGATGTCGAAGAAGTGATTGAAGAGATCGTATGGGCCGAGCGGAATGGTGGTCGCACCGTCAGCGGGCGGCCCGAAGGCGACTTCTCCGGCCGTGCTGCTGCGCCTGTTGTAGTCGGTGTCGCGAAGCGCCCACGAGCCATCGGTCCTGCTGACCAGTACTGCGGGAGAGGACGATCGGTGGGTTTTCCGGACCGCGCCGTCGTCCAGGTCGACCTCCAGCACGACACTCGGGTCCTGGGTCCACCACCCATCCCGGTACCGGGGCGACACCTGCGTCAACACCAGGGCTGTCCGACCGCCCGGCAGCACCCGGATCTGATAGCCCGTGCCGTCGACCGGCACCTGCCAGAGCAATCTCCCAGTGGAACCCGACCAACATTCCAGGCCGACACCCTCCAACGCGGTGAGGATCCGCCCATCCGCGAGCCCTTCGACCGCCCACACGCCCCGCCGTGCTACCCACACCTGGCCGCGCTGCCGGCAGAGCTGCGAGACGGCAGCGACTGCCGCAGCCGCATCGGGCGGAGGTTCGTCCGGGACTGGGGTTTCGCCGTACGGCATCCGCAGCATCCCGACGACGGCTCGGTCCCAGTCATCCCGGCTGATGGAACATGCCAGGGAGGTCGTGCCGAACCGCTGCTCGTCCTCGTCACACGGAATGGCCAACACCAGGTCGAGCGTCTGAGGGCTACGCCAGGTGATCTGTCGTATTTCGCGGGGGTAGTCCAGCAACGAGACGGCGGTGCCGGTCGTCAGGTCCAGCAGGAGCAACTCGCCGTCGTAGGACCACCCGCCGTCGTACGAGCCGGTGCCGATCGCCACCAGGGGCAGAGTCGGGTGGAAGGCGACGCACTGAACGGGCCAACTAACGGCGATCTGGTGGACGCAGGTGAGGTCGTCGGTCCGGTACACCGCCAGTGTGTGCGACCCGGTGCCGCGAGAGACGTCGCGGCCGTGCCACTGCAATGGGCCGAGATTGCCACCGACCGCGATCAGATCACCGTGGGGAGAGGTGGCGGTGACGCGAGGCTGGCCGATCTCTCGGAAGGGCCCGGCACCCAGCACCCACATTTCGGGGTGCTTCACCAGGTGATGGCGGGTTCGATTCTTTTGATCATTTCGGCATCCTCCCGGGACAGCCGACTCAGGGGCAAGGTGGTTTCCATCAGGTGCGGAGACGACTCCCGCCACCCCGCACAAAGCGGTTCATTGGCGTCCCCTGGCCGCATACCTGAGCCGGGTCACCGACGAACTCCCATGATCAAGTGATGAGAAGTAGGCCTCAGAGCCATCTCTGAGCTACTTTTCATCACTTGATCTTGCCCAGGCGCTGTGGACCGGCCACAGGCGCCGCGGATCGGCCGGTCGCGCCGGACGAGCCGCCTCGGCGCTCTCACAAACGGCGCTGCCCCGGCCTCCGCGAGGGAGGCCGGGGCAGCGCTGTGTTGCGCGTACGTCAGCTGCAGCCGCTGGTGGAGCCGCAGCCCTCGCAGACGTAGCAGCTACCGGCCGGGCGCATCTTCGTACCGCAGGTGAAGCAGAGCGGTGCGTCGGCGGCCTTGCCGATCACGGCCTCCAGCAACTCGGTGCTGGAACCCACGCTCGGTGCCGGCTTGGCGGCGGCCACGTCGGCCATCTCCTGCGCCGGCTGGGCGACCGCCTCGGTCTTGGCGGGAGCCTCGACCGGCGCGGAGGACGCCATGGCGGTGAGGTCCGCACCGGTCGCGGCGGCCTCCGCGTCGGCCTCGGCCCGCAGCTGGGCGGCCCGCTCGGACGCGGTGAAGATGCCCAACTCGGCGCGGCGCTCGTACGGCAGGAAGTCCAGTGCCAGGCGACGGAAGATGTAGTCCATCACCGAGGCGGCCATCCGCACGTCCGGGTCGTCGGTCATACCGGCCGGCTCGAAGCGCATGTTGGTGAACTTGCTGACGAACGTCTCCAGCGGCACGCCGTACTGGAGGCCGATGCTGATGGCCACCGAGAAGGCGTCCATCACGCCGGCCAGGGTCGAGCCCTGCTTGGACATCTTCAGGAAGACCTCGCCGAGGCCGTCGTCCGGGTAGGACGACGCGGTGAGGTAGCCCTCGGCACCGCCGACGGAGAAGCTGACCGTCTCGGACGGGCGCTTCTTCGGCAGGCGCTTACGCACCGGCCGGTACTCGATGACCTTCTCCACGGCGGCCGGCTCGGCGGCTGCGGTCTCGACGGCGGCCTTGTTGCTCTTGGCCACCGAGAGCGGCTGGCCGACCTTGCAGTTGTCCCGGTAGATCGCCAGCGCCTTGAGGCCGAGCTTCCAGCCCTCGAAGTAGATCTTCTCGACGTCCTCGACGGTGGCCGCCTCCGGCATGTTGACCGTCTTGGAGATGGCGCCGGAGACGAACGGCTGGATGGCCGCCATCATCCGCACGTGACCCATCGGAGCGATCGTCCGCTCCCCCATCGCGCAGTCGAACACCGCGTAGTGCTCCGGCTTGAGGCCCGGGGCGTCCACCACGTGACCGTGGTCGGCGATGTGCTCGACGATCGCCTCGACCTGCTCCTCGGGGTAACCGAGGCTGCGCAGGGCGCGCGGCACCGTCTGGTTGACGATCTGCATCGAGCCGCCGCCGACCAGCTTCTTGAACTTGACCAGCGCCAGGTCCGGCTCCACGCCGGTCGTGTCGCAGTCCATCATGAAGCCGATGGTGCCGGTCGGGGCGAGGACGCTCGCCTGCGCGTTGCGCCACCCGAACTTGTCACCGATCTTGTTGCCCTGGGTCCACTGCTTGGTCGCCTCGCGGACGATCGCGGTGGCCACCGGGCTGGTCGGCTTGATCTCGTCGTTGGCGGCGGCGTGCTTGCGCATGACCCGCTTGTGCGGCTCCGCGTTACGGGCGTAGCCGTCGTACGGGCCGACGACGCCGGCCAGCTCGGCGGAGCGGCGGTACGCGGTGCCGGTCATCAGGGACGTGATCGCCGCGGCGACCGAGCGGCCCTGCTCCGAGTCGTACGGCAGGCCGGAGGCCATCAGCAGGGCGCCCAGGTTGGCGTAGCCGATGCCGAGCTGCCGGTAGGCGCGGGAGGTCTCACCGATCTTCTCGGTCGGGAAGTCCGCGAAGCAGATCGAGATGTCCATCGCGGTGATGACGAACTCGACGGACTTGACGAACTTCTCGACGTCGAAGCCACCGTCGGCGCGGAGGAACTTCATCAGGTTGAGCGAGGCCAGGTTGCACGAGGAGTTGTCCAGGTGCAGGTACTCCGAGCACGGGTTCGACGCGGTGATCCGCCCGGTCTCCGGGCAGGTGTGCCAGTCGTTGATCGTGTCGTCGTACTGCAGGCCCGGGTCGGCGCACTCCCAGGCGGCCTGCGAGATCGTCCGGAACAGCTTCTTGGCGTCGACGGTGTCGATGACCGAGCCGTCCAGCCGGCCGCGCAGGTCGAAGCCCTTGCCGTTCTCGACCGCCGACATGAACTCGTCGGAGACCCGGACCGAGTTGTTGGCGTTCTGGTACTGCACGCTGACGATGTCGGAGCCGCCCAGGTCCATGTCGAACCCGGCGTCCCGCAGCGCGCGGATCTTGTCCTCCTCGCGCGCCTTCGTGACCACGAACTCCTCGATGTCCGGGTGGTCCACGTCGATGATGACCATCTTGGCCGCCCGACGGGTCGCGCCACCGGACTTGATGGTGCCGGCCGAGGCGTCCGCGCCGCGCATGAAGCTGACCGGGCCGGAGGCGGTGCCACCGGAGGAGAGCAGCTCCTTCGACGAACGGATCCGCGACAGGTTGACGCCGGAGCCGGAGCCGCCCTTGAAGATCAGCCCCTCTTCCTTGTACCAGTCGAGGATGGAGTCCATCGAGTCGTCGACCGCCAGGATGAAGCAGGCGCTGACCTGCTGCGGCGACGGCGTACCGACGTTGAACCAGACCGGCGAGTTGAAGCTGAACACCTGGTGCAGCAGCATCCAGGTCAGCTCGTGATCGAAGATCTCGGCGTCGGCCGGGCTGGCGAAGTAGCCGTACTCCTCACCCGCGGTGCGGTAGGTGGTGACCACCCGGTCGATCAACTGCTTGAGCGACCACTCCCGCTCCGGGGTCCCCACCGCTCCCCGGAAGTACTTGGTGGTCACGATGTTGGCCGCGTTGACGCTCCACGCCTGGGGGAACTCGACCCCCCGCTGCTCGAAGTTGATCGAGCCGTCCCGCCAGTTCGTCATCACGACGTCGCGGCGCTCCCAGCTGACCTCGTCGTACGGGTGGACCCCCTCGGTCGTCCACACCCGCTCGATCTTCAGCCCCGCGCCTGCCTTGTTCCGTGAACGGCTAGTTGTCACGCCGTCGCCCCCCTCGTCTGCGCGGTCACCCACCGCGCGTCCCAATCGCTCGAAAAACAGTGAAGATTCAGCTGGTACGGCCGGCGGCCTCGACCGCGTCGGCCCCGCCCTGCTCCCGGGCCCGCGCTGCGGCCCGCAACGTCTCGATCTCGCGCTCGAAGTCGGCGAGCGAGTCGAAGGAGCGGTAGACACTGGCGAACCGCAGGTAGGCGATCTCGTCCAGGTCGCGCAACGGGCCCAGGATCGCCAGGCCCACCTCGTGGCTGGGGATCTCGGCGGCCCCCTTGGCCCGGACGGACTCCTCCACCCGCTGCGCGAGCAGCGCGAGCGAGTCGTCGTCGACCGGCCGGCCCTGGCACGCCTTGCGCACCCCGCCGATGATCTTCGTGCGGCTGAACGGCTCGGTCACCCCGCTGCGCTTGACGACCGCGAGGACCGCCTCCTCGACGGTGGTGAACCGCTTGCCGCACTCCGGGCAGGACCGCCGCCGTCGAATGAGTTGGCCGTCGTCGGCCTCCCGCGAGTCGACCACTCGGGAGTCAGCGTGCCGGCAGTACGGACACCGCATCGCCCACCTCCAAAAAATGATCAACTGCGCCCACACCGGACACCCCCGGACACGGCTCACCGCGACGGTGCCGTCCTCGGACGACGCCCGCCGTGGTCGACCTTACGGGAGTGCGGTCGGTAGTCGGACCCAACCTGTGGGCAACTTACGCCCGTGTCACTACTACATCTAGGGGTTGACCGTATGTCGCTGGGGAGGCCGGGTCAAGTTGACAGGCGTGTCCGGCGCGTCACGGACCATCCGGTCATCCGCGACCATCAGCACACCCGAAGACCCAACGCCGAGCGCTCGCCCGAGTTACCGGCCGACAGGCCGGACCGACCGGGAAAACGGCCGAGGATCGAACACCAGTGCTACCTGACGTACCATTTATCAGAACATCCGTACGACCGGAGTGGTTTTTCACCCCGACACGCCGGTGAGAGGTCGTACAGATGTTTGAAAATGACTGATCTCACCTATACGGTCATGAACAACGTGGCACCCCCGCACGCACCACGAGCCGACGAGGCACCCAGCGCCGACCAGGGAGGACGGACGTGACCGAGGACCGGGCCAGCCGGCCGAAGAGCCCGCAGCAGATCACCGAGGCGGGCCCGCCGGCCACCCGACGCCGCAGCGCCGCGCGCAGCCGGACGGGCCAGCCCGCCGTGCGCCCGGTCACCCCGGTGGTCAGCGCCTTCCCCGACCCGGCAGCTGTCGACCTGACGGCCCGCCAGCGTCGCATCCTGGAGTTCATCCGCACCTGGGTCGAGCGGCACGGTTACCCGCCGAGCGTCCGCGAGATCGGCGAGGCTGTCGGCCTGGTGTCGCCGTCCAGCGTCGCCTACCAGCTCAAGGAGTTGGAGAAGAAGGGCTTCCTGCGTCGCGACCCCAACCGGCCGCGCGCGGTCGACGTTCGCGCTCCCAGTGAGGCGATCGACGACGAGTTGTCCCGGGCACAGCGGCCGACGCCGGCGTACGTGCCGATGCTCGGCCGGATCGCCGCCGGTGGCCCCATCCTCGCCGAGCAGGCCGTGGAGGACATCTTCCCGCTCCCGCGCGAGCTGGTGGGCGAGGGCGAGGTCTTCATGCTCCAGGTCAAGGGTGACTCGATGCTCGACGCGGCGATCTGCGACGGCGACTGGGTCGTCGTCCGGCAACAGCCGACCGCCGACTCCGGCGAGATCGTGGCCGCCATGCTCGACGGCGAGGCGACAGTGAAGACCTACCGTCGACGCGACGGGCATGTCTGGCTGATGCCACAGAACCCGGCCTTCGACCCCATCCCCGGTGACGACGCCACCATCATGGGTCGCGTCGTGGCGGTGCTCCGCCGGATCTGACCGATCGGCGGGTGGGCGCACCTGGTGCCCACCCGCATCAGTCCGTCAGGGGCGGGTGGGCACCGACAGAGCCTTCAGTAACGGTCGCCCCGATAGCCGCGACCGCCCCCGGGATACTGCCCGTACGGATCGACAGGCGCGTCGTCGTCGCGCCGACGGCCGGGCCGCTGACCCCGCTGGTCGGGCTCCTGGCCGCCACGCCGGGGCGGCTCCGCACGGCCGGTGCCAGGCTGGCCGCCACCATCGCCGTACACGCCGCCGCCAGGCCGACCGCCTCCGCCCTGCGGGCGACCGCTCCCACCCTGTGCACGACCGCCGGTACCCTGGGGGCGACCACCGCCACCGGCACCCTGCGGACGACCACCTGCACCGGCACCCTGCGGTCGACCGCCACCACCAGCGCCCTGCGGGCGACCACCGGGGCCCTGTGGTCGACCGCCGCCACCCGCCGGAGGCCGTCCGCCCCCGTAGACGCCGTTGCCGCCATCCGACCGTGCCCCGCCGTAGCCGCCATCCGTTGCTGCCGGGCGGGCACCTCCGTACACGGCACCACCTGCCGGGGCGACGCCACCGCGCCCCGGCGCACCACCTGCCGGCGCCGGGCCGCCACGACCTGGGGCACCGCCACGACCCGGGGCACCGCCGTAGACCGCACCGCCCGCCGCCGCGCCGCCACCGTAGACACCGCCCTTACGGTCGGCGGACGCTCGGGGATCATCGGCGGAACGGCCACCGCGCGGGCCGAACGGCTCACCTTCCGGGTCCGACGAGTCGGAGTCATCAGCCGGCGGCCGTTTACGGGCCCGGACGATGCCGACGATGCCGGCGGCGACCAGCAGCAGACCGAGCAACCCGACCGCGCCGACCAGGTACGTGATGTCGTCGAAGCTCAGCCCGGCCGTCCACGACTTCGAGGCGGCCGGCTTGGCGGCAGCCCCGCCGCCCGGTGCCTGTGGCGCCGCGGTCGAGCTGGACGGTGTGTAGCTGAGGATGTCGAGGGGCTCGTCCTCGCCGAACCGGGTGGCGTCGGAGACCGTGAGGAACGACTTCCCGTCCGGGGTGTAGCTGATGGCCTCGCCGAACGGGTCGGCCAACGCCGTCACCCGGGGCTTGCCGGTGGTGAGCGCGCCGACGATGTCACCGCCGCTCACGTCGAACTCGAACGCGTCCGCGTACGTGCGCAGAACCACCCGGGAACCGTCCGGCGACCGGGCCGCGCCGGTGATGGCGATCCGGCCGAACGTGTTGAGTGGGTTCTCCGTCTGCGTCTTCGGCAGGGCGATGTCGCCGGCCTTACTCATCGGCACCGGCTCGGTGTCGCCGCTCTTCAGAGCCGCCGTGGGGGTGTAGATCTCGGCCTTACCGCTGGTCACCTTCGTGATGATCAACGGCTTGCCGTCGTCGCCGATGAGCAGGGCCTCGGCGTCGTGCGGTTTCGCCTCGGGATAGGCGAGCCGGTGCAACGTTGGTTGCTTGTTGCCACTGACCGGCATCGACCAGAGCGCGACGCGTGTGCGGCGGGTCTTCGAGTCCGCGTTGTCGCCGATGTCGGCGATCCACAGGGTGTTGCCGTCCTTGGAGAGAGCAAGGTCCTCGGTGTCGGCCGGGCCCTGCCCCGAGTAGCGGACCGGCTCCTTCGAGATCTTGCACTTGCTGTCGAGGAAGAAGACCCGCTTACGTGCCGCGTTCTCGGTGCCGTCGTTGACGACGATGTAGCCACTCTTGGTCGCGACCAGCCCGGACAGCTCCCGCAGGCGCTCGTCGGTGATCGTGCACCGCTTCTGCCCGGAGGCGGCGGCGGACATCCCGGGGGCGGGAGCCGCCACTGCGACTCCGGAGAGCGCCACGGTTGCCCCGAGCAGGCCGAGGGCAACCGTGACCGAGGAAACAACGCGGCGCATTCGGCCAGTGTCGCATGCCGCGCGTTTCCGGTGGATGACGCCGTGGTCGCTCAGGAGCGGACGCCGGCCACCTGACTCTCCCGCTGAACCTCGAAGGGCGCCAGCTCCGCAGCCAGCTCCGCGCCGACCCGGACGTGCAGCAGCGTGCCCTCCGGCAGGTGCGACGTGCTGAGCACGTCACCCGTGCGGTGCACCCGTGCCACCAGGTCGCCCCGGTCGTACGGAAGCACGGCCCGGACCTCCACGGCCGGACGCGGCAGCCGCTCCTCGATCGCCGCGCGCAGCCCGTCGATGCCCCGACCCGAGTGCGCGGACACGAAGATCGCGTCCGGCCAGAGCCGCTTGAGTCGCAACAGGGTGTCCTCGTCGGCCGCGTCGGTCTTGTTGACCACCAACAGCTCGGGGAGCCGGTCGGCGCTGACCTCGGCGAGCACCGCGTGGACCGCCCGGACCTGCTCCTCCGGATCCGGGTGGGTGCCGTCGACGACGTGCACCACCAGATCCGCCTCCGCGACCTCCTCGAGCGTCGAGCGGAACGCCTCGACGATCTGGTGCGGCAGGTGCCGGACGAAGCCGACGGTGTCGGAGAGGGTGTAGAGCCGCCCGTCCGAGGCGGTCGCCTTGCGGGTGGTCGGGTCCAACGTCGCGAACAGCGCGTTCTCCACCAGCACACCCGCACCGGTCAGCCGGTTGAGCAGGCTGGACTTGCCGGCGTTGGTGTAACCGGCGATGGCCACGGCGGGGACCGAGTTGCGTGTGCGTCGGGCGCGCTTGGTGACGCGTACCGTGCGCATGCTCTTGATCTCGCGCCGCAGTCGGGAGATGCGGTGGCGGATACGCCGCCGGTCGGTCTCCAGCTTGGTTTCACCGGGACCACGAACACCCACACCGCCACCGGCGCCGCCACCCCGGCCGGAACCACCGGTCTGCCGGGAGAGCGTCTCACCCCAACCACGCAGCCGGGGCAGCAGGTATTCGAGCTGTGCCAGCTCGACCTGCGCCTTACCTTCCTTGCTCTTGGCGTGCTGGGCGAAGATGTCGAGGATCAGCGCCGTCCGGTCGACGACCTTGACCTTGGTGCGCTGTTCCAGGTTGCGAAGCTGCGACGGCGACAGCTCACCGTCGCAGATGACGGTGTCGGCGCCGCTGGCCAGCACCACCGAGCTGAGGTCGTCGACCTTGCCGCGGCCGATGTAGGTGGCCGGGTCGGGGCGGGTACGGCGCTGGATGAGCCCTTCGAGCACCTGCGAACCGGCGGTCTCGGCCAGCGCGGCAAGCTCGGTCAGGGAGTTTTCCGCGTCGGTCACCGTGCCCTCGGTCCACACACCCACCAGGACCACCCGCTCCAGCCGCAGCTGGCGGTATTCCACCTCGGTGACGTCGCTGAGCTCGGTAGAGAGGCCTGGGACGCGCCGGAGAGACTGCCGCTCCGACAGGTCCAGCTCGCCGGTGGTGACGTCGTCGAACTCGTCCTCGACGGGGACGAAGCTCTCCTGGTTCCGCAAGCGGTTCTCCTGTCCGTTTTGATAAGTAGAACGTAATCCTGACATGACACAACGCCGAACGCACCTGCTATATGCCCATGGTGAAGGTCGCCAAAAGTGGGGCCGAATGCTGGTCGGGGTCG
Organism: Micromonospora sp. WMMD967; assembly: GCF_029626165.1. Taxonomy (NCBI): domain Bacteria; kingdom Bacillati; phylum Actinomycetota; class Actinomycetes; order Micromonosporales; family Micromonosporaceae; genus Micromonospora; species Micromonospora sp. WMMD967. Next base: position 2,765,078 of record NZ_JARUBK010000001.1, on the reverse strand, counting down.
ACAACCCGGTAGAAATGCGGGCGGCGGCCGAACGGCCGCACAGCCGTTACGGAGGGATCCCGTGGCCATCACCCGACTGCCCAGCGCCGGATTTTCGATCACCATCCGGATCGCGGTAACCGCGGACGCCTCCTCGATCGGCCGGCTCACCACCTCCGTCGGCGAGGCCGGGGCGATCGTCACGGCGCTGGACGTGGTGGACTCCGACCCCACCAACGTGATCGTCGACCTGACCTGCGACACCGCCGACGCCGGTCACGCCGACCAGGTCGTCGAGGCGCTGACCGCGCTGGACGGCGTGGACGTGCGCAAGGTGTCGGACCGGACGTTCCTCCTGCACCTCGGCGGCAAGATCGAGGTGACGTCGAAGGTCGCGCTGCGCAACCGCGACGAGCTGTCCCGGGCGTACACCCCGGGGGTTGCCCGGGTCTGCATGGCGATCGCCGAGAACCCGGCGGACGCCCGGCGGCTGACCATCAAGCGGAACACCGTCGCGGTGGTCAGTGACGGTTCCGCGGTGCTGGGCCTGGGCAACCTGGGCCCGGCCGCGTCGCTGCCGGTGATGGAGGGCAAGGCGGCGCTGTTCAAGCGCTTCGGCGGGGTGGACGCCTGGCCCGTGGTGTTGGACACCCAGGACACCGACGAGATCGTGCAGATCGTCAAGGCGATCGCGCCCGCGTACGGCGGGATCAACCTGGAGGACATCGCCGCGCCGCGCTGCTTCGAGATCGAGGCCCGGCTGCGCGAGGCGCTGGACATCCCGGTCTTCCACGACGACCAGCACGGCACCGCGATCTGCGTGCTGGCCGCGCTGACCAACGCGCTGCGGGTCGTGGGCAAGGAACTCAAGGACGTGCGGGTGGTCGTCTCCGGCGCCGGCGCCGCCGGCACCGCGATCATGAAGCTGCTGCTGCGTCAGGGCGTCGGCGACATCATCGCGTACGACCGGCAGGGCGCCCTGCACCGCGGGCTGACCGGGCTCAACTCGGCGTGGCAGTGGCTGGCGGAGAACACCAACAAGGAGAACTACTCGGGTGACCTGCCCGGTGCGATCCGGGGTGCCGACGTGTTCATCGGCGTGAGCGCGCCGAACCTGCTCACCGGGGACGACATCGCCCAGATGGCGAAGGACGCGATCGTCTTCGCCCTCGCCAACCCCGACCCGGAGGTCGACCCGCGGGAGGCGCGCAAGTACGCCGCGGTGGTCGCCACCGGCCGTTCGGACCAGCCGAACCAGATCAACAACGTGCTCGCCTTCCCCGGGGTGTTCCGCGGCATGCTGGACGCGCACGCCGAGGAGTTCACCGAGGAGATGGCGATCGCGGCCGCCCAGGCCATCGCCGACGTGGTGGGCGAAGACAAGATCAACCCGACGGTGATCGTGCCGAGCGTCTTCGACTCCCGGGTCGCACCGGCCGTCGCCGCCGCCGTCCGCGCCGCCGCGCACAACCCGAGCCCGCGGCCGGCCGCCGACCCCGGCCCGGCAGACCTCCCGGAGATCGCCGCCACCGCCAGCGCAACCCCGTAACGCGCCAAGCCCTCGTCGATCAAGAGGTTCGCGTCAGGAAGATAGCGGAACCTGACGCGAACCTCTTGATCAACACTGGTGGGGCGGCGGGCCCACGTCAGCGGAGCAGGGCGGCCGGGTCGATCTCGCCGGTCGTCACCAGGACGGCCGGGCCGGACAGCCAGCAGGAATCCGCCGTCACGGTGACCGTCAGGCGACCACCAGGCACGTCGACCGCTACCACTCCGGTGTCCCGGCCGAGGTCGCGCAGGGCCACCGCACCCACCGCGCAGGCGCCGGTGCCACAGGACAGGGTTTCGGCGCTGCCGCGCTCGTACACCCGCATCACTGTGTGCCCGTCGGTGGCGTCGACCGGGTCGCCCGCCACGATGAACTCGACGTTCACCCCGCTCGGGAAGACCTCCGGGTCGTACCCGGGAGCCTTCGTCAGATCCAGCTCGGACAACTCCACACCGGCGGGCAGGACGCAGACCAGGTGCGGGTTGCCGATGTCCACCGCCGTGCCGGTCAGTGTCAGTTCGCCGAGGGTGGCGGCCGACTCGTCGTACACCCGGGGGCGGCGCATCTCGACGGACACGGCGTCACCCTCGACCAGCGCGCGCACGACGCCGGCCCGGGTCGCCACCGGCAACGCCGCGCCGGCGGGCGTCGCCAAGCCGGTGTCGAGCAGGTAGCGCACGAAGACCCGGGCGCCGTTGCCGCACATCTCGGCGAACGAACCGTCGGCGTTCCAGTAGTCCATGAACCACTCGGCCTCGCCGGCCAACCCCGCGCCGTCCGGGTGCTTGGCCGCGCGGACCACCCGCAGCACGCCGTCCGCGCCGATGCCCCTCCGCCGGTCGCAGAGCGCCGCGACCAGCTCCGGGGTCAGGTCGAGCTGACCGTCCGCGTCGGGGAGGATGACGAAGTCGTTGCCGGTGCCGTGGCCCTTGGTGAACTCCACGCCCCCATTATCGCGTCTCGGCCGGCACCAGACGCAGGGCGGCCCCGATCACGTCCGGTTCCGCCGAGTCCAGCCAGTGGATCCGGGAGTCCCGCCGGAACCAGGACCGCTGCCGGCGGACGAAGCGGCGGGTCGCCCGGACCGTCTCGTCGTGCGCCTGCGCCTCGGTCAGCTCACCGGCGAGCATCCGCAACACCTGCTGGTAGCCGAGCGCCCGACTCGCCGTCCGCCCCTCGGGCAACCCGCGGCCGACCAACTCGCGGGTCTCGGCCACCAGGCCGTCGGCCCACATCCGGTCGACCCGCAGCGCGATCCGCTCGTCCAGCACGCCGGTGTCCAGGTCGACGCCGAGCTGCACCGACGGGTAGTACGGCGTGGGCTGCGGCAGCGAGGCCGTGAACGGCGCTCCGGTGAGCTCGATCACCTCCAGGGCCCGGACGATCCGCCGGCCGTTGGCCGGCAGGATGCTGTCGGCGGCGACCGGGTCGGCGGCACGCAGCCGCGCGTACAGCGGGGCCGGGCCGACCTCGGCCAACTCGCGTTCCAGTCGCTCCCGCAGCGCCGCGTCGGTGCCCGGGAACTCGAAGCGCTCCAACACCGCCCGCACGTACAGCCCCGACCCGCCGACCAGCAGCGGCACCCGCCCCCGGGACAGGATGTCGTCCACCGCCGCCCGGGCCAGCCGCTGGTATTCCGCGACGCTCGCCGGCTCGGTGACCTCCCAGATGTCCAGCAGGTGGTGCGGCACCCCGTCGCGCTCGGCGACTGTCAGCTTGGCGGTGCCGATGTCCATGCCCCGGTAGAGCTGCATCGAGTCGGCGTTCACCACCTCCCCGCCCAGGGCGTGCGCCAACGCGATGCTCAGCGCCGACTTACCCGCCGCGGTCGGGCCGACCACCGCAACGACCGTACCGCCCGTCACACCCGCTCCCAGGACGCCACGAAGTAGGCGACACCGTAGGGGGCCGCATGGTGCAACAACTCTCCGCGCCACCCGCCGCCAGCCCTCCGGGCCGCGCCGGCCAGCACCTGCCAGGGCGCACGACCAGCGGCCTTCAGCTCCGCCGACACCACCGGGTCCAGGTCGAGCAGGACGTCCAGGTCCGCGTCGGCCAGCGCCGCCGCAACCCTCTGGTCGTACGGGAGGGCGCGCGGGTCGTCGTACCCGGGTGACTTCACTCCCCGGCACGCCGACCCGTCCCCGAGGACCAGCAACGCCACCCGGTCACCAGTGGCGGCGACCTCGTCGGCGAGCACCGCCAGCTCGGCCGGGCCCGCGTCGGCGGCCACCTGCATGGCGGTGACCGCCGGCACGCCGGCCGAGGTCGGGCTGGTCGGCGTTGCGCCGCCCGAGGTCGCGCCAGCCGGCGTTGCGCCGACCGGTGGTGTGCTGCTCGAGGTGGCGCTGGCCGACGGTGTGCCGACCGGCGGCGTGCTGGTCGGCACCGTGCTGGCCGGCGGCGTCTCGTGACGGGTCAGCAGCCACGCGCCGATGGTCAGGCTCAACGGCAGAACCGCACCCCGGTCGGGCTGCCCGGGAACCAGCGGCACGTCCAGGTCGACACCCCAGGGCTGTAGAGAGCCCGTGGCCGGAGTCCGGATCAGCCCGGTCGCCGGGCCGGTCCCGAGCAGCACCACGCTGTCCGGACCGACGGCCAGCAATCGGCGCACGGCGGTGTCGCAGGCCGCCCGAAGGTCGTCCAACTCCGGGGCCGCGGAGCCCGCCACCTCCGGCACGAGCAGGGGCGGATGCGGGCAGACGGCGGCGGCGACCAGTGGCACCCGTTCACCGTAGCGGGAATCCCCGGTGCGTCTCCGCGCCGATCCGGTCATTCGGCCCCTAGGACACCGTATGGTCACGGTCGGCGATAGGCGCTCGACGCGGACCGGGTGAGACCTGTGACAATGCCGGAAGTAACTTGGCTGCGCCGTGGCGGCGACGGGGGTTCGTTCCCTCGACGCCGGGAGAACGAGGATGGGCACATGAGCGACTGGACTGCCTTCGGACGGGTGGACGCGGACGGCACCGTGTACGTCAAGACCACCGAGGGCGAGCGGGTGGTCGGATCCTGGCAGGCGGGTGCGCCGGAGGAAGGGCTGGCACACTTCGCGCGCCGCTTCGCCGATCTGGTCACCGAGGTGGACCTGACCGAAGCACGGCTCAAGTCGGGTGCGGCGGATGCCGGGCACTCGTTGAGCACGATCCGGCGGATCCGCACCACGCTGCCCGAGGCCAACGTGGTCGGCGACATCGACGCCCTGACCGCTCGTCTGGACAAGCTGGCGACCCTCGCCGAGGAGAAGGCCGGCGAGGCGCGCGCCGCCCGGGACGCCGCTCGCGGCGAAGCCCTGGCCCGCAAGACCGCGCTGGTCGAGGAGGCCGAAAAGCTCGCCGCCGAATCCACCGGTTGGAAGACCGCCGGCGACCGGCTCAAGGAGATCCTCGACGAGTGGAAGACCATCCGCGGGGTCGACAAGAAGGCCGACGGTGAGCTGTGGAAGCGGTTCGCCGCCGCCCGGGACGGCTTCACCCGACGTCGTGGTGCCCACTTCGCCTCCCTGGACTCGCAGCGCAAGCAGGCGCAGACCGCCAAGGAGGAGCTGGTCGCCCAGGCGGAGAAGCTCCAGGAGTCCACCGACTGGGCCGCCACCGCCAACCAGCTCAAGGACCTGATGACCCAGTGGAAGGCCGCGCCGCGCGCCTCCAAGGAGGCCGAGCAGAAGCTGTGGGAACGATTCCGGGGTGCGCAGGACGCCTTCTTCAGCCGACGCAGTGAGGTCTTCTCCGCCCGGGACAACGAGCAGCGCGGCAATCTGGAGCGCAAGCAGGCCCTGCTCGCCGAAGCCGAGGCGCTGGACATCGACGCCGACCCGAAGGGCGCCCAGGCCAAGCTGCGCGAGATCCAGGCGCAGTGGCACGAGGCCGGCCGGGTCCCCCGCGAGGCGGCGGCCGGGCTGGAGCGCCGGCTGCGCGCCATCGACGACAAGGTCCGCGACGTGATGGACTCGGCGTGGCGCCGCACCACCAAGGAGGACAACCCGCTGCTCGCCCAGATGCGGGCACAGGTGGCGGAAGCCGAGGACCGGCTGGCCCGGGCGCAGAGCGCCGGGGACGCACGCCGGATCAAGGAAGCCGAGCAGGCGCTCGCCTCCAAGCGGCAGTTCCTCCAGCTCGCCGAGCAGGCCGGCTGAGCTGACGTCTCCCGGAGCCCCCGGCCCCCTCACGGGGACCGGGGGCTCCCACGTATCCAGGCGCACCGGCACCCCGGCGCTCGCCCCGCCGCACCCAGCGACGGCGCGTCCCCGAGGTCGGCTTGGGGCTGGCGGGGCTGGTTGACGCATTGACGTGGGGTGATCAGAATGAGCCACGGAGTCAGGTAGGGCCACCGGGACGAGGGCGACGAAGGCGGAACAACCGCCGTCGTGGGTCGCCGGTGAGCTTCCGCGAGTGACACGTCCGCGTGACATGGGCCGTCGCGCACTGTCCGCGTACCCCTTGGGGAGCGTGACGTGCGGACGGCCACCTGGCCTCCGAAGTGGAGCTCGAATGTTCCGTCCTAAAGCTTTCGGCGGCGCGGTCACCGCGCTCGCCACCGTCGCGGCCGGCGTGTTCCTCGCCGCCGCCGTCAGCAGCAGTCCGGCCGTGGCCGCCGGCACCGGTACGGGTTACCTGCACACCAACGGCAACCAGATCGTGGACAGCACCGGTGCCACTGTCCGGTTGACCGGTATCAACTGGTTCGGCATGGAGACCGACAACAAGACCTTCCACGGGCTGTGGTCGAACAACCCGTGGCGGGGGCAGCTCGACACGATGGCGCGGTTGGGTTACAACACGTTGCGGGTGCCGTACTCGAACGACGCGCTGAAGCCGGGCGCGGCGGCCACCGGGATCAACGACTTCGTCAACCCGGACCTGGTGGGGCTGTCGCCGTTGCAGATCCTGGACAAGGTGATCGACTACGCCGGCAGCAAGGGGATGCGGATCATCCTGGACCGGCACCGGCCGACGTCGGCCGGGCAGTCGCCGTTGTGGTACACGTCGACGGTCTCCGAGGCGACCTGGATCAACGACTGGAAGATGCTGGCCCAGCGGTACGCGGGCAACCCCACGGTGATCGGCGCGGACCTGCACAACGAGCCGCACGCCGAGGGCACCAACCCGGCGGCGACCGGCGCGTGTTGGGGGTGTGGTGACACCGCCCGGGACTGGCGGCTGGCCGCCGAGCGGGCCGGCAACGCCATCCTCGGTGTCCAGCCCAACTGGTTGATCTTCGTGGAGGGGGTGAGCTGCCCCAGTGGTGGCCTCTCCAACGTGTGGGACAACGATCCCAGCAACGACGAGGACTGCGGTTGGTGGGGTGGCAACCTGTCGAAGGCCGGTCAGTTCCCGGTACGGCTGAGCGTGCCGAACCGGCTGGTCTACTCGCCGCACGAGTACGCCACGTCGGTGTACCGGCAGACCTGGTTCGACGCTCCGGACTACCCGGCGAACATGCCGGCGATCTGGGACAAGTACTGGGGTTACCTGTACAAGCAGAACATCGCCCCGATCATGATGGGTGAGTTCGGCAGCACCCTGGCCGACCCGAAGGACCGGGTGTGGTTGGAGAGGCTGATGGCGTACACCGGCACCGGCGTGACGGGCATGTCCTTCACCTACTGGTCGTGGAACCCCAACTCGGGTGACACCGGCGGCATCGCGCTGGACGACTGGACGAACGTCAACACCACCAAGCAGGCGATCCTCCAGCCGTACCTGATCCCGCCGACCGGCGGCGGCACCACCCCACCGACGACGGGTGGGCCGACGGACCCGCCGCCCGGCGCCTGCACGGCCACCTACCGGCAGGTCAACGCCTGGCAGGGTGGCTTCCAGGGTGAGCTGACGGTGAAGAACACCGGCTCGGCCGCCGTGAACCCGTGGTCGGTCACCTGGACGTGGCCGTCCGGGGTGACGCTGGGCAGTGGTTGGAACGCCACAGTCACGCAGTCCGGCACGACGGTCACCGCCACCGCTCCGAGTCACGCCCCGTCCCTGCCGGCGGGCGGGTCGGTCACCGTCGGCTTCACCGCCAACGGCACCGCCAGCGCACCGGGCACCGTGAAGCTCGGCGGCGCGAGCTGCTGAGTAGGGAACTGGGCGGCGCACGCTGCTGAGCTGTCGGGACGGCCGGTGCGCGACGCATCGGCCGTCCCGGCCATTTACATGGATGCCCTTCTATGCTTTCATCGGGAAAGCGCTTGCCTCACACTGTCGGCGGGCGTAAGCGCGGGAGCCGCTTTCCTTCACGAACCTGCACTGGCGGGCCCGAGGACCACCGGTCCCGGCCGACCTCGCCGTCCACGGGCATGGGCGACGCGACGGTCCGTCCGCCTCATCGAAAGGGAGCAGCATGCGCACAGGACGGCGTCGAACGACGCTGATCGCCACCACCGCCGCAGCCACCGCGACCCTGGTCACCGCCGGTCTGCTGACCTCCGTGTCCGCGCAGGCCGCCGCCGGATGCCAGGTGGCCTACTCGGTCGCCAGCCAGTGGCCGGGCGGGTTCACCGGCAACGTCACAGTCACCAACCTCGGCGACCCGGTCTCCGGGTGGACGCTGCGCTGGTCGTACGGGGCCGGTCAGCAGACCAGCCAGGCGTGGGGCGCCACCGTCGCACAGAGCGGCAGCCAGGTCTCCGCGACGAACGTCGACTACAACGGCAACCTGGCGACCAACGGCACCGCCTCGTTCGGCTTCAACGCGAGCTGGAACAACTCCAGCAACCCGGCTCCGACCAGCTTCACCCTGAACAACGTCGCCTGCACCGGCAGCACCACGCCGACCACCCCGCCGACCAGCACCCCACCGCCGAGCAACCCGCCACCGTCGAGCACTCCCCCGCCCGGCCAGCAGCCGTCGAACCTGGTCGGCTGGGCCACCCAGAACGGCGGCACCACCGGCGGCGGCAACGCCGGCACCACCACCGTCAGCAACGCCTCGGGCCTGACCAGCGCACTGAACGCGACCGGCGCCGCGGTGATCCGGGTGACCGGGACCATCACCTGCTCGGGCATGCTGCGGGTCCGGTCCAACAAGACCATCATCGGCAACTACGGTGCGACGATCGTCGGCTGCGGTCTCAACATCAACGGCGACCGCAACGTGATCATCCGCAACCTGACGTTCCGCAACTGGGACGACGACGCGATCAACGTGCAGGAGTCGGCCACCAACATCTGGATCGACCACAACACCTTCAGCAACGGGTACGACGGCGCTGTCGACATCAAGCGCGGCTCGGACTTCGTCACCGTCTCGTGGAACCGGGTCTTCAGCCACGACAAGACCATGCTGCTCGGCCACAGCGACGACAACGCCGGTCAGGACGTCGGTCACCTGCGGGTGAGCTACCACCACAACTACTTCGACGGCAGCAACCAGCGCAACCCCCGGGTGCGCTTCGGCAACCCGGTGCACGTCTACAACAACTACTACCGGGCCAACGGCGGCTACGGCGTCGCGTCAACGGAGAACGCCGGCGTGCTGGTCGAGGGCAACTACTTCGAGAACGTCGACGACCCGTACCACCGTGGTGAGGGCGACTCCGGGCCCGGCGGCCTGGTCGCCCGCAACAACCACTTCGTCAACTCGCCCACCGGCCAGGCCGGCGGCAGCGTGGCGAGCATCCCGTACTCGTACCAGTTGGACACCGCGAGCACCGTCAAGTCCATCGTGACGGCGGGCGCGGGCGCCGGCAAGATCACCGTCTGACCGGGGAAGGGTCCCTCGACGAGGGGCCCTTCCGTGCGGTCAGTGCGCGGCGCAGCCCGCGGTGGGCGCGGGCGCGACCGGCGGCGCGCCGACCGTCGGCAGACCGAGCAACACACCGGGGGTACGCGGAGAGCGCCCCGCCTCGGCCGCGTCGCCGGCCCGGGTACGCCGGTGTGCCACCAGCGCCCCGTCGGCATTGAGATGGTGCGGTGCCGCGTACGTGACGGTGGTGTGCACGATGTCGCCCGGGCGGATCTGGCCGGCGAGCGACTCCCCGCCGGGGCCCTCGGTCGCGAAGTGCACCAGCCGCCCGTCGCGGGCCCGACCGGACATCCGGCCGGTGCGCTCGTCCTTGCGGCCCTCGCCGACGGCGACCAGCACCTCGACGGTCTCGCCCACCAGGCGCTTGTTCTCCGCCCAGGTGATCTCCTCGACGGTTGCGACCAGCCGCTCGTAGCGCTCCTGCACGACCTGCTTGGGCAACTGGTCGTCCATCGTCGCGGCCGGGGTGCCGGGCCGCTTCGAGTATTGGAACGTGAAGGCCGAGGAGAACCGCGCCTCGCGGACCACGTCCAGGGTGCGCTGGAAGTCGGCCTCGGTCTCGCCGGGGAAGCCGACGATGATGTCGGTGGTGATCGCCGCGTCCGGCATCGCCGCCCGCACCTTCTCGATGATCCCCAGGTAGCGCTCGGAGCGGTAGGACCGGCGCATCGCCTTCAGCACGTCGTCGGAGCCGGACTGCAACGGCATGTGCAGCGAGTGGCAGACGTTGGGCGTCTCGGCCATCGCGGCGATCACGTCGTCGGTGAAGTCCTTCGGGTGAGGGCTGGTGAATCGCACCCGCTCCAACCCGTCGATGTCGCCGCAGGCACGCAGCAGCTTGCCGAACGCGTACCGGTCGCCGAACTCGACGCCGTAGGAGTTGACGTTCTGGCCGAGCAGCGTCACCTCCAGCACACCCTCGTCGACCAGGGCGCGCACCTCGGAGAGGATGTCGCCGGGCCGCCGGTCCTTCTCCTTGCCGCGCAGCGCCGGCACGATGCAGAAGGTGCAGTTGTTGTTGCACCCCACCGAGATCGACACCCAACCGGCGTACGTGGACTCGCGGCGGGTGGGCAGCGTGGAGGGGAAGACGTCGAGGGATTCGAGGATCTCCACCTCGGCGGCGGCGTTGTGCCGGGCCCGCTCCAGCAGCACCGGCAGCGCGCCGATGTTGTGGGTGCCGAAGACCACGTCGACCCAGGGCGCCTTGCGGACGATGTCGCCCCGGTCCTTCTGGGCCAGGCAGCCGCCGACCGCGATCTGCATCCCGGGGTGCTTGTCCTTCACCGGGCGTAGGCGACCGAGGTTGCCGTAGAGCCGGTTGTCCGCGTTCTCCCGCACCGCGCAGGTGTTGAAGACGACGATGTCCGGGGTGTCGTCGGTGGGCACCGCGCGCACGTAGCCGGCCTGTTCGAGCAGCCCGGAGATGCGCTCAGAATCGTGCACGTTCATCTGGCAGCCGTACGTCACGACGTTGTAGGTCCTAGCCACCCTCTTGGTGCCCCTTCCCCTCGGGCTACCAGGGTAGCGACCCGTTCGGCGGCACCTACCCACCGGCATTGACCCGGCGGCCCATAGCGGGCATCCACGACGGGCAGTACGCTGCACAACAAGAATGTGTTCTGGGCGATTTCGGGGGCTTTGCACTCGGCGCCGACGATGCGCGGCTCCGTTCACGGGGGAGCACATGACGACCCGCGGGAGGCCAACCGTGACGCGACAAGATGCGGCACAGCGCACCGTCACCACCCCGGACGGGCGGCACCTCGCGGTGGAGACCTCCGGCTCCCCGGACGGGCCCGCGGTCTTCCTGCTGCACGGCACCCCGGGCAGTCGCAGCGGCCCCCGTCCACGGGGCATCGTCGTCTACCGCCTCGGCGTACACCTCGTCTGCTACGACCGGCCCGGTTACGGCGACTCCGACCGGCACGAGGGTCGGCGGGTGGCCGACGCGGCGGCCGACGTGGCGGCGATCGCCGACGACCTCGGCATCGAACGGTTCGCGGTGGTGGGTCGATCAGGTGGCGGCCCACACGCCCTGGCCTGCGCGGCGCTGCTGCCCGACCGGGTCACCCGGGCCGCCGTGCTGGTGGGGCTCGCCCCGGCCGGCGCACCCGACCTGGACTGGTACGCCGGCATGGCGGAATCGAACGTGGAGGACTACGGGCAGGCCGACGAGGACCTGGCCGAGCTGACCCTCAACCTGAAGGTGCGCGCCGAAGAAGCCCGCCGGGACCCGATGACGTTGCTGGAGTTCCTCCGCCCCCAGTTGCCGGAGGCGGACATCCGGGTCGTCGACGACGTCGCGATCCGCCGGCTCCTGACCGACATGTACTCCGAGGCGCTGCGGCACGGCCCCGAGGGCTGGATCGACGACGTGCTGGCCATCCGCCGCGGCTGGGGTTTCGACCTGGGTGCCATCCGTGCCGAGGTCCGGCTCTGGCACGGCGAGCAGGACCGCTTCTCCCCGGTGGAGCACTCCCACTGGCTCGCCTCGCGGATCTCCCGCGCCGAGGTCCAGGTGCAGCCCGGCGCCGCGCACTTCGGTGCGGTGGAGATCCTTCCGCAGACCCTGAGCTGGCTGGCCCGACCGGACCTGGCGACCAGCCCTCGACTCTGACCGGCGGGCCGGGCCGACAACCCGACCCGGCCGCCGACCAGCCCGTCAGATCGTGTGCGGGTCGATCACCCGGACCACGAACCGCCGCTCCCGCAGGGTCTGCACGGTCGGGTGCTCCGGGCCGATCACCTCCGCCAGCCGGTCCGCCACGTCGCCGACGTCCTCGCCCGCCGCCTCACCACCGACCCGCCTCGACACCAGGGCGAGATCACCGAGGCAGCGCAGCGTGTCCGGGTGCTCCGCGCCGATCACCGCGGCCAGACGACCGGCGGTCTCCCGCAGGCGGTCGCGGGCCATCTCCCACTCCCCCTCCTCGGCGAGGCACACGGCGTGGTTCACCTCCGCCGCGAGGGTGTGCGGGTGGTCGGGGCCGAGTACCTTGCGCAGTTCACCGGCCGCGAGGGCCGCCGACGCGAGCGCGTCCGACCTGCGCCCGACCGAGCGCTCGGCGGCGGAGATGTTGCTCAACGTCGCCAACGTGTGCGGGTGCTCCGCACCGAGGTGCAGTTGCTCGTCGTACGACTGCCGGACCGCTGTCATCTCGGTCAGCGCCCGGGCACCGTCGCCGACGGCCAGCAGGTTCGCCGCCCGACTCGAACGGCACGCCACGGTGTCCGGGTTGTCCGGGCCGAACCGTTCGTCGAGTTCCCGGTAGGCCGTCTCGAACATCGGCGCGGCCTCCGCTCCCCGGCCCGCGCTGCGCAGTGACACCGCCAGGTTGACCTGCGCGGCGAGACTCTGGCCGTCGTCCGGCCCGAGCACCTCGCAGTACGTCTCGTAGACGGTGCGCAGCAGGGTCGCCGACCTCTCGTACTCGCCGGCCTCCCGCAGGTCGCTGCCCAGCCGCACGGCGGAGACGAGGGTGTACGGGTGGGTGGGGCCGAGCACCAGCCGCCGCCGCTGGTGCACCTCGTCGTCCCACCGGCGGGCGGCCCGATAGTCGCCGACCAGGCGGTACGAGACGGCAAGGTTGTTGGCGGCGCTCAACGTCCGGGGATGGTCCTCGCCGAACACCTGGAGCCAGGAGGCGTAGGTGGACCTGTCCCGTTCCAGGGCCTCGGCGTAGCGGCCGAGCGCGCGCAGGTCACCGCCGAGGCTGCCGGCGGTCATCAGACTGTGCGGGTGCATAGCGCCCAGCAACCGGCGTTGCTCGGCCAGCACCGCCTCGTCCAGGTCCCGGGCCTCCTCGAACCGGCCCAGGCTGCGCAGGATGTTCGCCCGGTTGAACCTCAGGTGCAGCAACTGCCGGCCCAACGCCGACGCCTCGGCCTCGTCCCGCGTGTCGGCGAGCCGCGCCGCCCAGGTGCCGTCGACCTCCTGGCTGAACACGTCGGCCTGGTCCAGACCGCCGCGCTGCCACAGATAGCGAACCCGGTCGATCAGCAGCTGGCACACCGACTCGTCCGGGCAGGTCAGCGCCTCGGACACCTCCAGATGCGGCCAGAGCATGCGTAGCCGGGCCCAGGTGGTCGGGTCGTCCACGTCACCACGCGGCCGGGACGCGGCAAGCACCAGGTGCACCTGGTGCCGGGCGGCGTCGATCTCGTCCTCGGTCATCCGGTCGCGGACCACCGCCTGCAACAACCGGTGCACCTGGACCCGGCCGCCCTGGACGTCGAGTTTGAGCAGCGCCAGCCGGTTGATCTGCTGGACCAGCGCACCGCGCACGAGCCGCTCCGACACCGACGGGTCGAACGGCACGAGGGCCGCCGCCATCTCGTCGCTGTAGATGAGTTCCAGCGAGATTTCGGGGGCCAGCACCGAGCAGAGCTGCAACAGCCGGTACGCGGCGGGCGCCTGGTCGTGCAGCCGGTTCAGCGACAGGTCCCAGGTGGCCTCGACGGAGAGGGCGCTCGGGCCGTGCCGCTCGATCTGCCGCAGGTAGTCGCCGACCGACGTGCCAGTGTCGGCGAGCCAGGCGCCCGCCGCGGCCACCGCGATCGGCAGGTCGCCGAGCGCCTCGGCCACCCGGTCGGCCTCCTCGGCGCTGATCGTGGGCACCCGCTGGGCGAGGTGCGTGACGCTCTCGGTGCGGTCGAAGACGTCCACCTGGATCGGGTTCGCCCGGTCACCCCAGGCGCGGTTGCGGGAGGTCAGCAGGACGTGCCCGGGGCCCTGCGGCAGGAAGGGCTCGATCTGGTCGAGTTCCTCGGCGTTGTCGAGCACGACGAGCCACCGCTCGTACGGCTCGCCCCGGCCGAGGACCTGCAGCACGGACCGGACCGTGTCCGGCAGGGTGGGCCCGGCCAGGATGCCGAGGCGACTGGCGAGGTCGGCGAGGGCGGTGTCGACGAACTGCGGCGGGTCCGCCACGATCCACCACACCACGTCGTACGCGGCCTTGAACCGGTGCACGTATTCCAAAGCCACCTGGGTCTTGCCGACGCCGCCCATGCCCTGCAGGGCGACCGGCAGCACCACAGCGCTCCCGCCGCTCTGCAGTTGCGAGCGCAACCGGGCCAGGTCGTCCTCCCGGCCGGTGAACCGGGCGTTCCGGTTGGGCGCGTTGAAGATCAGCGGCTCGGCGCCGGGGAACCGGGCGCTGCCGCCCGCCGGCCCGTCCGCCGACGACGGCACCGGTCTGCCGACCAGCCGCAACACCCGCTCCACGGCGGTCGCCGCACTCACGTTGACCAGGTTGGTGGAACTCTGCGAGGGGAATTCCGTCAGCGGACGCAGGTCGGCGACGTACACCGCGAGCGCCGTCGAGCCGGTGCTCGTGTCGCGATCGGGCAGACCACCGGACGGCGTCGCCACATAGGCGGGTGAGACCACCGTCAACGTGCGCGGCGCCGGCGTACCGGCGGACCCGACGGCGGTCGTCGGGTCGACCACCCGCAGCCCGGCCGAGCTGAGCACCCGTTCCAGCCACTCCGCCCAGATGGCGTCCTCCGGCGCGCAGCGCAGCACGATCTGGTCGTCGATCGCCTCGGTGCGCCGGCGGAAACGGGCCTTGCCCCGCTCCCGTACCGACTCGTCCATCACCGGCAGTGCGGTCACCGCGCCGTCGGTGAGGATCCCCGTCAACGTCTCGAACGCGGCCAGCAGTGACGTCGGCGAGCCGGGCGGGTCGCCGAACGTGGCAAGCGTCTCCTCGTACGCGTAGAACGGCCGGTACGGGACCTCGACCGCCGCCCAGTACCGCCGCCGTTCGGCCTCGGTCATGCCGGCGGGCAACCCGGCGAACCGGCGCATGGCCAGCAGACGTCCCGCCTCGGCCCGCTCCTTCTCGGCCTGGTCGACCCGCATCGGGACCGGCAGGACCCGGATGTCACGCCGCCGGTACCGGTCCCGTACCGAGTGCGCCACCCTCGCCGCGCCGTCGATGCCCTGGTCACTGAGGGTGAAGCAGTCGACCAGGGTGTCCGGCAGGTGCAGGGTGCAGATGTCGGCGACGTCGCTCAACCCCGTCCGACTGTCGATCAGGGTGAAGTCGTACTGACGTTTCATGTCCGCGCGCAACGCCTCGAAGAACTGCGCGCCGCCCAGCCGGTTGTAGAAGTTGTCCCAGTCCAACCCGCTCACCGAGACCGCGTAGTCGCTGTTCTGCCGGCCCGCGGAGAGGAAGTCGAGGCCACCGCCGTTGGGAAAGTTCCAGCGCAGCGAGAACGCGTGTCGACCGACCCGGGCGAACTGCTCCATCCAGCGGTCTGGTCGGTCGTCGACCCGGGTGGTCTCCCACTCGTAGTCGCGGATCATGTCGATCACACCGCTGGTGCCCTGGATCGCCTCGGCGTCGAGAAACGGGTGGAAGAAGCGGTGCAGGCCGGGCGATTCCAGGTCCCAGTCGGCCACCAGCACCCGCCGGCCGCTGGCCGCCAGGATCCAGGCCACGTTGGCCAGCGCCATCGTCCGGCCCGTCCCACCCTTGAACGAGTAGAAGGTGACGACCTGGCCTTCGCGATCGTTGTTCATCGGTTATCTCCGTGGGGACGCAATGGGGCCGGTTCATCGGGCGGGGACGCGGGGTCGGTGGGAGCGGCCGGGCCGGTGGCGGACAGGCCGTCACGCAGGCTGGGCACCGGCTCCGGCGGTGGTTCGAAGGGGACCACCGGGCCGTACTTGAGGAACTGACGGCGGGCCTCGGTGACCAGCGCAGGCATCAACTCGACGAACTCCGGCACTGTGCACGCGCGCTTGACCTGGGGCAGACCGGCGTCGTGCAGCAGCTGGGTGACCTCGGTCGCCCACCGGCTGGCGTCCTGGGTGTCGTCGTCGTCAGTGACCACCAACGGAACGACCCACTCGCGCAGACCGTGCAGCATCCGGGCGAGGACTTCCGCCCCGTCCGGCGCCGCCGCGATCCACGGGTCGACCAGCAGGACGGCGGGCCGGCGGCCGAGCAGCCCGGCGGCCTGCGCGAAGTCGGCCGTACGGGCGGACAGCCCGAGCCGCTCGGCGGTGCTGGCCGCGTACTCGGCGGCGGGCAGCTCCTGGCGACGCCCGTACGGCCGCCAGAGCCGGCCGCTGGCCGCATAGCCGGCGGGGTCGCGGTCGGACGGCAGATGGTCCCGGGTCGGGGCCAGGACGGCGACGACGAAGTCCGGGTCGGTCGTCCCCGGCCGCACGACCTCGTCGAGGCCCGGCGCGCGGGACGGGCCCAGCGGCCGCCGCTCGGCGGTGTGCACGATCCGGCTGGCCAGGCGACTCAGCAGAAGCTCGTACTGCTCCCGGTACGGGGCCAGCATGCAGAACGCGCGCAGGCCGTCCTCGGCGTACTCCGGGACGTCACGGCCCAGGTCCAGGGCGCCGTCCAGCTCCGGATGGGCCTCCCACGGGGGGAACGGAATCCACAGCACCGGAACGAGGTGGCCGGTGGCGACCCGGGCCGACCCGGCGGCGGCCAGCCGGGCCCGGAAGGACTCCTGCTCCCCCAACGCCCACGGTCGGCTGAAGTAGCCGGGCGAGTAGAGCGGCACGAAGACCTCGGCGTCGCCGAGCGCCTCGGCGAGAGCGGCCTTCCAGTCGGCCCCCAGCGGGATCTGCTGGTCGAAGAAACCGATCCGCATCCCCGCCACCGGTCGCGCCTGCCGACGCACCTCGGCGGTCAGGTCGGCGAAGAACTTGCCGACCCAGACGTCGGCGTCGGCGCGGGCACCCGGCGGTGGCGCCGAGTGCGCGTAGCTGAGGAAGAAGTACGTCCCTCGCGACGCCTGGCGACGCCGGTCCGCCGGCGGGCTCATCCCGGCTCCTCGGCGAACCTGTTGCACAGCTCGTCCACGCTCGTCGGCACCCAGGGCTCCACCAGGTACGACCGGTGGATGGCCACGATCCGCTGTGCGAGCCGCCAGACCACCGCCCGGTACGCGTTCTCCCACTGCATGGTCAGCAAGCCGTAGACCCCATCCCGCTGGTAGTGCACCGCGATGTCGGGATCCGGCATGGCGGTCGGGGTGAATCGTTGGATGTCGCGCAGCACCCGGGGCAGTGCCGTGCCGTTCGTCGGTGACCAGGTGACCGGCACGATCGCCGTCTCGTGCGGCGAGGCGGAGCTGTGCCGGGGGACGATCCGTCGGCGGGAGAACGCGTCCCACTCGCGACCACACCACTCGCTGCCGAGCAGCGCGCTGGACACCAGCGGGACGAACACCTGGCAGGTGCCCGCGGCCTGGAGCAGCTCGGGGCTCCACCGTTCGCCACCGGCGATGGAGGTGTCCAGGAAGCCGGCGTCCACACCGGTCACCGGGCCGACCAACTCGCTGACGTGGACGGAGACGTCCTCGAAGAACCGGGAGACGTACTCGGCGGGTTTGCCGGTGGCCCGGCCGATGGGCGCCCGCGAATAGCTGATGAAGAAGAGCGGGGCGCGCGTCCTGGAGGGTGCGTCCACTGTGCTCACCGCAACCCCTCCGCCCTCCCCACGCGGCCGGACCATCAGCGTAGTCCCCGCGTCAACGCCGCGCTGCCAAGCGGTTCGCGGCGAACCAGCCGACGGCGAAGTCCACAACGGCCCGTGCCGGCAGTAGGCGAGCCTCGGCCCGGCCGACCCGACCGCGTTGGACGAAGGGCATCTCGTCGAGTGCGGCGCCGACCTTGGGGAAGTCGGTGTCGTCCAGGTCGAGCGCGTGGAAGTCGAGACGGACCCGCCGCCCGTTGACGAGCCGGAAGCAGTGGTAGTCGCGTTCCGGCGGCGGCACCGGCAGCCGGTACTCGGCCAGGTGCAGGGCGCTGCACGCCTCGTAGCCCGCGCCGAGCAGCAGGACCTGCCCGTCGGCCGCGTACAGGTTGCCCACCGGTGACCGTTCCCCCAGGTGGCAGGTGAGGTCGTGGCCGTCGGTGAGCTGACGGGCCCGAGGGCCGAGCGCGGCGAACGAGGTCTGCGGGTGGTCGCTGCGCACCGCGCCCGGCGCGCAGCGGACGTACTCGGCGAGGGCGCCCATCCGCTGCGAGGGGGTGTGGCGGTCCCAGCCCGGCAGCGTCGCCTCGTAGCGGTCGCGCTGCGCCCCGTCCATGCCGGCGACGGCCGCCAGGTGGGCCCGGGAGGTCGTCGAGTTGCCGTCGTTGTGGGTGGGCACCAGCAGCGTGCCGGCGGGACCGAGAACGTCCCGCAGGGCCCCGGCGAGCGTCGCCGGGCCGTGCTCGAGCGGGCCCACCCGTCGCAGCCCGCAGTGCACCACCAGGCACACACCCGGCCGGACCCCCAGCGCCCGCAGGTCGTCGGCCAGGCGGGGCCGCCCCAGAATCGGCCAGGGCCGCTCATCGGGACCCGACACGGGGCTCCTCCAGCGCGTGGCGCAACCCGTCGACGAACCGCTCACCAGCGGCGGTGAGCGATCGGCTGGCCAGCAGGGCGTCGACGCCGGCCCGGGTCCACGCGAGGTAGCGGGCGGCGTGCGCCGACGCGTCCCCGCCCTCGGTCGCCGCCCGGGACCGCCACACCTGGGTGACGGCCAGGTGGGCGTACACCCCCTGGAGGACGCCCTCGGGTGGCCGCGGGTCGGGACGCCAGGGCACCCGGATCGCCGCGCCCTGACCCGGCGCGACCAGGTCGTACCGGTCGAGCACCGCGCCGAGCTTCGCGTGCTGCCACTCGTGCACGAGCAACACCGCCATCGTCTCCGCGTCGGTGTAGGGGGTGACGGCGACCGCGCCGAACGCGTGCCGGGCGGTCGCGCTCCGCAGGGGGCGCTCCGGATCAGGCATCAGCGGCACGACGGCCCGCAGGTTGCCGTCCAGCACCGCCCCGTGTGCCGGCACATCGCGGTGCACGACCTTCCATGCCTCCGCGAGGGTACGCCCCAACGCCCGCACCGCCGCGGTCGTGAGGCCGGGCGCGACCGACTGGCCGTAGCAGTCCCGGTACGGGTCGTCGTCCTCGATGAGCAGCCGCCCACCGGGCACCAGCACGTCGCGTGTCGGTCGCCAACCGGCCGACGGCTGACCCGAGTCGAGGTGGACCGTCCGGGCCGCCGAACCACCCCGGACCCGGAAACCCCCGGGCTGGACGGTCACCTCGGCGCTCTCCCCCAGACCGGGCAGCACCAGACTGCCGAGCGTGGGCACCGTGATCACGTCAGGCCGCACCGGAACGTCCACTGTGACGGGTACGCCCGCCCGGACGGCAGCGGCGACGGCGATGGCCGGCAGCGGGTCGACGGCCTGGCGGACATCGGATCGGGTCGACGGGTCGAGACGACGCACCAGCCGCGGACGGATGAACGGGTGTTCCAGGACCGCTCGGACCACCGCCGGCGCCGTCACCTCGAGGTCGGCGAGCACCTCCCATGCGGCCGTGGGGCCGAACATCTCCCGGCAGGCGGTCACCAACATCCGGGTGATGGCCACCTGGTCGTCGGCGAGCCGTCTGACGGTCTGCGGCGACCCGTGCCCGGTCGCCAGGTCGTCCAGCATCTCGTCGGCCGGTGCGGGACTGGCCCACTCGTGGGCGGGCGTCGTGTACGCGTCCACACCCTCGATCAGGCGGAGCAGGTCGGCGCAGTAGACCGAGGGGTTGTCGAAGCCGGAGCCGGTGCGCCAGCGATGGGCGTACAGACCGCCACCACACCGGTCGACCACCGGGCAGGCCCGGCACGTCGCACAGAGCCCCTGCACGCCCTCCTGGCGGACGGCGACACCGGGGTGCCGGGCGGCCTCGTCCACCGAGTGCGCGAACACGTCGAACCCGGTGCCGGCCGCGCCGTGGTACGCCGTCTTCAACGAGTCGACCTGCTCCCAACTGCCGTCCGCCTCGATGACCAGCACGTCGGCCGGCGCGAGGCCGAACGCCTCGGTGCCCCCGCCGCCCGGCCGCAGCGCCTCGAACAGCCGGAAGGACCCGGGGCGCCCGTCGTCCACCCACCTGCTGTGGACGCGGAGAAGCCAGTCCGCGTACGGGGTGGCACCACCGGGCCGCTGCGGCGGATCGTCCCAGGTGGCGTGTGGCAACAGCAGGTCGACCCGGGGCGGGCTCTCGGCAACCAACGCCTCGTACACCCGGTCGGGGTCGTTGCGGACGTCGACGGTGCACAGGATGCCGGCGTAGCTGCCGCGGAACCCGGGCTGCCGGAGCAGGGCCAGGGCCCGCCGAACGTGGTCGTAGCTGCTGCCGCCGTGGGCGAAGACCCGGTGCCTGTCGTTCGCCGTGCGATCACCGTCGAACGACACGCCGACCCGTACGCCGTACTCGACGAACAGCCGGCACAGGTCCTCGTCGAGCAGTACGCCGTTGGTCTGCATGCGCAGGTCGAGTCGCGTCCACGGGCTGATCGCCGTGCGCAGCTCGGCCAGCACCTCGCGCAGCCCGGCGGCACCGAGAAGCAGGGGTTCACCCCCGTGCAGCACCACGTGCACGGTCGGCAACCCGTGCTCGCGGGCGTGCTCGGCGATGCGCCGCGCGGCGGAACGGGCCGTGGCCGCCGACATCCGCAGCGGTCGGTCCCGCCAGGTCTGGTCGGCGTGCTGGTAGACGTAGCAGTGGTCGCAGCTGAGGTCGCACCGGCTGTGCACCTTCAGCACGAACTGGCTGATCCGCCGGCAGGATCCATCCGCTCCGGGTGCACCGCACCGGCAGGTCATCTGTCAGATGGACGAGTTGAAGGCGGCGACGGCGACACTGCCGGATGCCACGGACTGGCCCGCGACGACGCGCCTGCGGACCGCCTCGACCAGATCGGCGTGCTCGACGGCAATCCGCTCCAGCGGAGTGTGCAGGCTGCGGGTGAGGTCATCCAGGTCGGGACGGGGTGATCGGGTGGGGGCGTGGTCCACAATGAGTCTCCGGGGGCCCGGGGCGCTGGGAGCGCGAGCGACGACAATGGCTCGAAAGGCTCTGGTCCGTGACCAGGATAGACAAATATCGACCAAGTGTCACCGTCGGTACAGTCGCCGGCACCACGGGTGGCAGACCGCCGGGCCCGACAGAGGAGGAGCGCACATGTGCCGGAGCATCAAGACGCTGCGCGAGCCGTTCACCCCGCAGGTGACGGACGCGGACGTCGAGGCGGCGGCGTTGCAGTACGTCCGGAAGATCTCTGGCTTCCGGGCGCCCGCCGCGCACAACGCCGCCGCGTTCGACGCCGCGGTGGCCGCCGTGGCCGAGGCGACGCGCACGCTGCTCGACCAGCTGGTGGTGCGGGGTGCCGGCTCGGGCACCCCGGACCGGCCGGCCGCCGCGTCCCACTGACCATCGGGTCGCCCGGCCCGACCTCTCTACGAGGTCAGGCCGCGGCGCGTTTACGCGGTCAGGCCGCGGCGAGCGCCGGGGCGATGGTGTCGGGCGCCCAGCGCGAGCGGTGACACTGCGACCATCCCCGGCAACCCGGGTCGCCCAACGTGCAGAGCCGCTTCCGGGTGAGCACCTCACCGTCGTCGGTGTCCCGCACGTCGAAGTGCACCGGACGCACCGTGCCGTCCGGGGCCACCAGCAGGTGCCGGCCCGCGTCGAGCGTGTCGTCGCGCAACAGGCAGTTGCGGCCGAGCAGTCGAGCGAGCGCGGCGATGCTGGCGTGCTCGGGGAGCCGCTCGGGCACCCCGTAGATGTCCACCACCGTCGCGAACTCGCCCGGCGCCTCCCAGACGTCGCACACCACCGCGTACGCCGGCAGCCGGGCCGGATCGGCCACCGCCAACGGCATCACCACCCGACCAATGGCCTCGGCCAGCGCCGGGTAGACCTGGACGGGTTGAGCCCCGTCGATTCTCCAGTTCCACAGCTCGGTCATTTCGCCTCCTCGCTGCGTTCGTCCCCACCGGCCTCCGGATCGGGCCTTACTGACGATGGTGGAGGGCATTTGACCCCAGCCGGGCGCAAGTTACCGGTCTGTGACCATTCCGGGCAAAATTTCCCTGAGCGGCATTGCTCGGAGTAGCGGGAAGGTGACAGTTTATCGGGTACGGTGCGCCCGCCGCACCACCGCCACCGCGTGTCCTCACGTTCCTCGCGGGCCCCGGCCAGGTGTTACGGATCATTCAGCGCAGGACGACCAGGTGCTCGCCACGCGGCAGCAACTCGCCCACCACCGGCGCGCCGGGCACCTCACCGGCCACCAGCAGGCCGCCGGAGGTCTGCGCGTCGGCCAGCAGCAACCGCTCGTCCGCCCCGGCAGAGCCGAAATCGGTCCACGGCGTCACCCACGCCAGGTTGCGCTGGCTGCCGCCGCTGACGTAGCCGTCGCGCAACGCCTCCCGGGCGCCCTCCAGGTACGGCACCCGCGCCGTGTCGATGGCCACCGTGAGCTGACTGGCCCGCGCCAACTTCGAGGCGTGCCCGAGCAGACCGAACCCGGTCACGTCGGTGCCGCACCGGATGCCGGCGGCGACCGCCGCGCGGGCGGCGTCCCGGTTGAGCGCGCTCATCGACGCCACCGCCTGCGGGAAGCTCTCACCGGTGTTCTTGTGCCGGGTGTTCAACACACCCACCCCGAGCGGCTTCGTCAGCGACAACGGCAAGCCGGCCCGCCCGGCGTCCAGGGTGATCATCTCTTCGGGCCGGACCGTGCCGGTGACCGCCAGCCCGTACTTCGGGCCGTCGTCGTCCACGCTGTGCCCGCCCGCCAGGTGGCAGCCGGCCTCCCGGGCCACGTCCTGCCCACCGCGCAGGACCTCGCCCGCCAACTCCATCGGCAGCACGTCGCGCGGCCAGCAGAGCAGGTTGAGCGCCACCAGCGGGGTGCCGCCCATCGCGTACACGTCGGAGAGCGCGTTGGCCGCGGCGATCCGACCCCAGTCGTACGCGTCGTCGACCACCGGAGTGAAGAAGTCGGCGGTGCTGACCAGGCCGGTCCGCTCGTCGAGGCGTACCACCGCCGCGTCGTCGCCGTGGTCCAGCCCGACCAGCAACTCGGCGGTGCCGGTCGCCGGGCCGAGACCGGCCACCATGATCTCCAACTCGCCCGGAGGGATCTTGCAGGCGCAGCCACCGCCGCGGGCGTAACGAGTCAGCCGTACCGGTTCGGTCATTCCCTCATGATCTCGACAACGCGCCACGATCGCTACCGCGGCCGCCCAGACGGTGACCGAAATCGGACCCGCGACGACGATCGTGACCGGTGTTACCGCTCCGTGACCCGCTGAGTTGCGTTCCGCCACATCAGGCCGCCTACAGTGGCCGCACCGGGGGTCAACCGACCCCGATCCGGGAGACGACAGGGGACGGTGGACGACGTGACGACGGGCGAACCGCTCATCGTGCTGGACGCGGTCAACAAGTGGTTCGGGCCGCTGCACGTGCTGGACGACGTCTCGCTGTCGGTGGGTCGGGGCGAGGTGGTCGTGGTGATCGGCCCGTCCGGCTCCGGCAAGTCGACGCTGTGCCGCACCATCAACCGACTGGAGCCGATCAACTCCGGCACCATCACCTTCGACGGCCAGCCGCTGCCGGCCGAGGGCAAGCCCCTCGCGAAGCTGCGCAGCGAGGTGGGGATGGTCTTCCAGTCCTTCAACCTCTTCGCGCACAAGACCATCCTGGAGAACGTCACCCTCGGCCCGATCAAGGTCCGCAAGGAGAAGCCGGCCGCCGCCCGTGAGCGCGGCCTGGCCCTGCTCGACCGGGTCGGCATCGCCAACCAGGCGGACAAGTTCCCGGCCCAACTCTCCGGCGGCCAGCAGCAGCGGGTGGCCATCGCCCGGGCGCTGGCCATGCAGCCCAAGGCGATGCTCTTCGACGAGCCCACCAGCGCCCTGGACCCGGAGATGGTGGGCGAGGTGCTGGACGTGATGACCTCGCTGGCCAGCGACGGCATGACGATGGTCGTGGTCACGCACGAGATGGGGTTCGCGCGGCACGCCGCCAACCGGGTCATCTTCATGGCCGACGGGCAACTGGTAGAGGACGCCCCGCCCGCGGAGTTCTTCGCGAACCCGCGCAGCGAGCGGGCCCGAGACTTCCTCTCCAAGATCCTCACGCACTAGGCGTCCGTAGTGGAGCGCGCCGCACTCGGTGGGCTCCGTCGAAGAAGGAGAAGAGTATGCGTATCACGCGCGTTGCGGCAGTCGCCGCGGTCGCCGCTCTGGTGCTCGGCCTCACCGCCTGCGGTGGCGACGACGGCGGGGAGGGCACCGGCGCTGGCAGCAAGTCCTTCGCCGCCGGCAGCACCATGGAGAAGCTGAACAAGGCTCAGAAGATCAAGGTCGGCACCAAGTTCGACCAGCCCGGCTTCGGCCTGAAGGGCCTCTCCGGCAAGCCGGAGGGCTTCGACGTCGAGATCGCCAAGATCATCGTCAAGGAGCTCGGCATCCCCGAGGACAAGATCGAGTGGGTCGAGGCCCCCTCGAAGGTCCGCGAGGACGTCATCGTCAACGGCACCGTCGACCTGGTCGCGGCGACGTACACGATCAACGACAAGCGCAAGGAGCGGATCGCCTTCGCGGGCCCGTACTACGAGGCCGGCCAGAACATCCTGGTCAAGAAGGACGACACCACGATCACCGGTCCGGACTCGTTCAAGGACGGCACCAAGAAGGTCTGCTCGGTCACCGGCTCCACCCCGGCCGAGACGATCAAGCAGTACGTCAAGGACGTCGGCACCCAGCTGGTGCTCTTCGACACCTACGACAAGTGCCGGGACGCCCTCAAGGGCGGCCAGGTCAACGCCGTGACCACTGACAACGTCATCCTGCTCGGCTACATCGCCAAGGACGAGGCCTCCTTCAAGCTGGCCGGCAGCAACTTCACCAAGGAGCCGTACGGCATCGGCGTGAAGAAGGACGACGCGGACTTCCGCAGCTTCATCAACGACACGCTGGACAAGGCGGTCGCCGACGGCAGCTGGAAGAAGGCCTGGGACGAGACCGCCGGCAAGTTCGGCGCGGAACTGGGCTCGGCGCCCACCATCAACCGCTACTGATCTGATCCTTCGATCTGGAGGGTGGGGAGGAACACCGACCCGTGAACGTGCTCATCGACAAGTTCGACGTCTTTGCGGGTGGTTTCTGGCTCACCCTCCAGATCTGCGTCCTCGCCGCGATCGGCGCCCTCATCCTGGGCGCCATCGTGGCGGTGCTCCGCATCTCGCCGGTGCCGCCGCTACGCGCTCTCGGCACCGCCTACGTGAACGTCTTCCGCAACATGCCGCTGACCGTGGTGATGTTCTTCGCCGCGTTCGGCCTGCCGGCGCTCGGCTCCAACGCGGACTTCCTCCGCATCCCGGTGGTCGACTCGTTGTTCACCCGGCTCGGCACCGATCTGCCGTACTTCCGGTTCGCGCTGATCGCCCTCGTGCTGTACACGGCCGCGTTCGTCTGTGAGGCGCTGCGGTCCGGGGTCAATGCGGTGCCCGCCGGCCAGGCGGAGGCTGCGCGCTCCCTGGGCCTGACGTTCGGGCAGAACCTGCGGTACGTGGTGTTGCCGCAGTCGTGGAAGGCCTCCATCGTGCCGCTCGGCTCGGTGATCATCGCGATGATCAAGAACTCGGCGCTGGCCGGCTTCTTCGGAGTCGTCGGTGACCTGTCCGCCACGGCCGATCAGCTCACCGGCGCTGAGGGGTACGCCTTCATCCCGGTCGCCATCGGCATCTCGATCGGCTACCTGATCATGACGGTGCCGCTCGGCGCACTGCTGGACCGGATCGAGAAGCGACAGGCGGTGGCCCGATGAGTCAGCAGACCAGCGTCCTCTACGACGTTCCCGGGCCGCGGCAGCGGCGGATCACCCTGCTCAGCAGCATCGTCGCCGGGGTGGTCCTGCTCGTCGGGGCGTACTTCCTCATCTACCGACCGCTGGACGAGAAGGGCCAGTTGTCGATGGAGCTGTGGGGGCCGCTCGTCGACCCCTCCAACGAGAACTTCTCCCTGGTGTGGGAACGGATCGGCCTCGGCTTCAAGAACACCCTGATCGCGGCGGCGATGGCCATCGTGGCCTCGCTGGTGGTCGGCACGCTCCTGGCGGTGCTGCGGATCCAGCTCAAGAGCCTGACCGGTCGCAGGTTCACCGGCCTCGCCACGCCGCTGGCGTACCTGCTGCGCGGGCTGAGCACGCTGCTGTCGGCCATCACCCGGGTCTGCGTCGAGGTGTTCCGCGGCCTGCCGGTGGTGATCACCATCTTCTTCGTGGCCCGCGGCTTTCCCGAGTTCGGCCTCTACTTCGACAACCTCTGGTATCTGGTCATCGGCCTCACCATCTACAACTCGGTGGTGATCGGCGAGATCCTCCGCTCCGGCATGGAAGGGCTGCCGGGGGGTCAACGGGAGGCAGCCTCCGCCATCGGGCTCTCCCCGCTCCAGACCACCTGGATGATCCTGCTGCCGCAGTCCTTCCGGATCATGCTGCCGGCCCTGATCAGCCAACTGGTCGTGGTGCTCAAGGACACCTCGCTCGGGTTCATCATCAGCTACGAGGAGACCCTGAACATCGGCAAGCAGATCATCGGCGCGCTGAGCAACCCGATCCAGGTCTACGTCGTGATCGCCGTGCTCTTCATCGTGGTGAACTACTCGCTGTCGAAGCTCGCCCAGTACGTCCAGCACCGGCTCGCCAAGGGCCGCAAGACCGCTGGCACCCCGGCACAGAACCCGCCGCCTGCGGCGCTGATGTCCCAGGCAGAGAGCCACGGCACGGGCATCTGACACCCAGGCACTCTGACGCTCAGCACGCACGAAAGGGGCCAGCCCGGAAAACCGGGCTGGCCCCTTTCCCTATTGCGACTACCGGGCGATCTCGGTGACCCGGGACTCGCGGACCACCGTGACCCGGATCTGACCCGGGTAGGTCAGCTCCTCCTCGATCTGCTTGGCCACGTCGCGGGCCAGCACGGCAGCCCCGATGTCGTCCACGTCGTCCGGCTTGACCATCACCCGGATCTCCCGGCCGGCCTGCATGGCGAAGACCTTGTCCACGCCGAGCTTGCCGGCCGCGATCTCCTCGATCCGCTCCAGCCGCTTGACGTACGCCTCCAGGCTCTCCCGACGCGCGCCCGGCCGACCGCCGGAGCAGGCGTCGGACGCCTGGGTGAGGACGGCCTCGATGGTCTGCGGGGGCACCTCGTTGTGGTGCGCCTCGATGGCGTGCACCACGTCCTCGTGCTCGCCGTACTTACGGGCCAGGTCCGCGCCGATGATGGCGTGGCTGCCCTCCACCTCGTGGGTGAGCGCCTTGCCGATGTCGTGCAGGAACGCCGACCGCTTGATGATGGGCACGTCCAACCGCAGCTCGGCCGCCATGATGCCGGCGATGTGGGCGGTCTCGACCAGGTGCTTGAGCACGTTCTGCCCGTACGAGGTGCGGTAGCGCAGGCGGCCGAGCAGGGTCACCAGCTCCGGGTGGATCTCGGTGATGCCGACCTCGACCAGGGCGTCCTCGGCGGCGCGGAGGCAGAGCTCCTCCACCTCCTGCCGGGCCAGGTCGTAGACCTCCTCGATCCGGTGCGGGTGGATCCGCCCGTCCAGCACCAGCTTTTCCAGCGTCAGCCGGCCCACCTCCCGGCGGACCGGGTCGAAGCAGGAGAGCAACACCGCCTCGGGGGTGTCGTCGATGATCAGGTTGACGCCGGTCACCGACTCGAAGGCGCGGATGTTGCGCCCCTCCCGGCCGATGATCCGCCCCTTCATCTCGTCACCGGGGAGGTGCAGGACGCTGACCACGCTCTCCGCGGTCTGCTCGCTGGCGACCCGCTGGATCGCGTCCACCACGATGTGTCGGGCCCGCTGCTCGGCGGTGTTGCGCGCGTCGGACTCGATGTCCCGGACGAGCAGTGCCGCCTCCCGCTTGGCGGACGTCTCGATCGCCTCGACCAGCTCCAGTCGGGCCGACTCGGCGGTGAGCCCGGCGACCCGCTCCAACTCCCGGCGCCGGAGTTCCTCCGACTCGGCCAGCTCGACCTCCCGCTGGGCGAGCGCTGACTCCCGGGCGGCGAGGTCGGCCTTCGCGGCGGTGAGCTGCCGCTCCCGCTCGGCGAACCGCTCCACCTCCTCGGTGTGCATCCGCTCCCGCTCGTCCATCCGGGCGGCCCGGCGTTCCACCTCGGCGGCCTGCTCCCGGGTGGTGGCGGCCAGCACCGCGACCTCCCGCTCGCCGCTGCGCCGCGCTGCCGTCCGCAGCTGCTCGGCGTCCGCCTCGGCCTGCTTGTGGGCGCGCTCCAGGACGGTGTCCGCCTCGGCGCGGGCGTCGTCGAGCACCCGACGCGCCTCGGCGCGGGCCGCCTTCGCCTCCGCCTTCGCCGCCGCCGCCTCGGTACGGGCTGCCGCAGCCGCGGACTTCGCCACGTCGATCGTGCTGTTCGCCTCGTCGGCCGCCGTTCGCAGGGCAGCGAGCGACTGCTCCTGACGATCCTTCTCGGCGATGAAGGCGGGATCCTCCGGAGCCGGCCCGGCACCCATCCGGCGCATCGTCCGGATGCCCACCAGCACGGCCCCGATCACGACCACCGCGAGGACGAGGACGGCCGCGAGGAGCACGACATCGAAGGCGTTCATGCCGGGACCCCGTCGGGTCTACCGGTGAACCTGTGCCGCCGCCCCGCCATGGCCGCCTCCCCTAACGTCGAGACCGCAGCGACCGTGCCGGGGCACACTCCTGCGGCTGTGGACGCCCGACCGGAGCGGCTGGCCGTGGGTAGCTCTCTCCGCCGGCGGTGCCCGCGGGCAACGTCGGCGACCGGGTGCAGTTGTCGCGGCGTCCCGGACCGGCCAGTCCGGAGCTGCCGCCAAAGGCCGCGGAGTCGGCCAAAGTGATGCTGTCTTGTTACGCGATCTATGTTGTGCGCTTAGCCTGCAATGGTCGGGCAATGTGAGCCTGTATGGCGAGGCTAGGTCTCCGGGGGTGCTCTGGTCAAGGACTCATGATCAAACCCCCCGAACGGAGAGAAGTTGAATCGTCACCCAAAGCTGATGTCGTTGCGGACACAGGGTGACAAAAACGGCGACCTGGCAGGCGCGATTGACATGTCGTACCTGTTCAGGCACGACGACCCAGTGAGCAGAGCCGACTTTGTGACAACCATGACGTCGCCACCGAGCCGCCGCCCGCCGTCACCGTCGAGCCCCGTCAGCCCTGCGGGCCGGTCACTCCACCGCGCGGGTGTCGCGGTCCAGATCACCCTCGACGTCGGCCAGCGCGTCGGCGTCGATCTGCTCGGCGAACTCGGCCGCCTCGGCGCTCTGCGCCGCCAGCGCGTCCTTTACCGCCCGGATCGCGACCCCCGGCGGGTAGCCCTTGCGGGCCAGCATGCCCACCAGCCGGCGGAAGACCGCATCGGGCTCGCCTCGGGCCGTACGCAGCTTGCGCTCCACGAGACCACGGGCGGTGTCCGCCTCGGTCTCCTCGTCCAACTCACCCAACGCCTCGGTGGCCACGTCACCGTCGACGCCCTTACGGCGCAACTCGTTGGCGAGGGCACGGCGAGCCAGCCCGCGACCGGTGTGCCGACTGGACACCCACGCCCGGGCGAACGCGGCGTCGTCGATGATGCCGACCTCGTCGTACCGGTCGAGCACCTCGGCCGACACCTGCTCGGAGATGCCCCGCTTGGCCAACGCCCCGGCCAGCTCGGCCCGGGTGCGTGGCCGGACGGCGAGCTGGCGCAGGCAGATCTCGCGCGCCACCTCGGACTCGTCGCGCGGTGGGGGCGCCGGTTCGTCCGCCGACGACTCGGCCCGGCGTCCCCGACGGGGACGCGGTGGGTCAGCGGCGTCGCCCGTACGGGGCGGACTGGCATCCCAGCCCCGCCCCGTACGGGCGCGTCGTCCTGCCATGGGTCAGCGACCGGTCAGAAGTCGACCGGCGGCAGCTCCGGGCCACCGGCGGCGTCACCCGCGCCGACACCGACACCGAGCTTCTCCAGGATCTTCTTCTCGATCTCGGCGGCCACGTCCGGGTTTTCCTTCAGGAACTCCCGAGCCTTCTCCTTGCCCTGACCGAGCTGGTCGCCGTCGTACGTGTACCACGCTCCGGACTTGCGGATGATCGCCTGCTCCACGCCGACGTCGATCAGCGAGCCCTCACGCGAGATGCCCTTGCCGTACATGATGTCGAACTCGGCCTGCTTGAACGGCGCGGCGACCTTGTTCTTCACGACCTTGACCCGGGTGCGGTTGCCGACCACGTCGGTGCCGTCCTTGAGGCTCTCGATGCGTCGCACGTCGAGCCGGACCGAGGCGTAGAACTTCAGCGCCCGACCACCGGTGGTGGTCTCCGGGCTGCCGAACATGACACCGATCTTTTCCCGCAGCTGGTTGATGAAGATCGCCGTGGTGCCGGTGTTGCTGAGCACACCGGTGATCTTCCGGAGGGCCTGGCTCATCAGCCGGGCCTGGAGACCCACGTGGCTGTCGCCCATCTCGCCCTCGATCTCGGCGCGCGGCACCAGGGCCGCCACCGAGTCGATCACGATGATGTCGAGCGCGCCGGAGCGGATCAGCATGTCCGCGATCTCCAGCGCCTGCTCGCCGGTGTCCGGCTGGGAGACCAGCATCGCGTCGGTGTCGACACCGAGGGCCTTCGCGTACTCCGGGTCGAGCGCGTGCTCGGCGTCGATGAAGGCGGCGATGCCGCCATTGCGCTGGGCGTTGGCCACCGCGTGCAGGGCCACCGTGGTCTTACCGCTGGACTCGGGGCCGTAGACCTCGATCACCCGACCCCGCGGCAGACCACCCACACCGAGCGCCACGTCGAGCGCGATGGAGCCGGTCGGGATCACGGCGGTCTGGACGACGGGCCGCTCCCCCAGCCGCATCACCGAGCCCTTGCCGAATTGCTTGTCGATCTGAGCGAGAGCAAGGTCGAGTGCCTTCTCCCGGTCAGGCCCTGCTGCCATGGTTGCCACCCCTGCCTTCGCCGGCGTCTTTGCTGAGCTTCGCGTCACGCGGACACGCTAGGCGCTAGGTCCGACAGAAAACCAGCCGACGGGCCGCGAGCTGTGGACGAGCACCCCGCTGTGGACAATAGCCGAACAGGTGTACGACTCGACAAGCGACACGCGGAAGTGACGAAAAGGCTGCTCAGCGTAGTCGGGCGGGCACTCGGTCGGGGTACGCGGCACAGACCGCCCGCCACACCACGTTCGTCCGCTCACCCGCCGCCAACGCCTGCTCGATGGTCCGTCCGTCGAGCTGGGACAGCACCTGGTCGCGGGCGATGCTCGCCGCGTAGCCCGGCCCGAACGCCTCCTCCAAGCGCGCCCAGAAGTCGGTCAGCCGCACGTGATCAGCCCTCCTCGTCCGGTGCCCCGGTCGGCACCGGGCGCAACGCTAGCGCCACCAGGGGCGCCGCCGCGACCGCCGCGAGCAGGGTGAGCACGGGATAACCGGCGAACTGCATGACAAACCCGCTGACCACGGCGGCGGCGGCCCCGGCCAACCCCATGACCAGGTCGGAGAACCCCTGGACGCTCGGCCGCACCCCGGTCGGCACCGACTCGGACAGCAGCGTCGAGCCGGCCACCATCGTCCCCGACCAGCCCAGCCCGAGCAGGACGAGACCCACCGAGAGTCGGGGGGTGTGGTGCCCGGCGGTGCCGGCGACCGCGCAGGCGGCCAGTAGGAACCCGACCCCACCGAGGATCACGGCCCGCCGACCGAGCCGGTCGGTGAGCCACCCCACCACCGGGGAGAACGCGTACATGCCCGCGATGTGCAGGCTCAGCACGATGCCGACCAGGCGCAGCACGTCGGCGTCGGCGTGCGACTCGCCGAGCCGGACCGGGGTCATCGCCATCACCGCCACCATGACCAGGTGACCGACGGCCACGGCGGCGATGCCGAGCCGGGCGGCGGGCCGTTCGCGTACCACCGCCCAGGCCGCCCGCATCCCCGCGCCGCGCGGCGCGCGCACCGCTACCGGCGCGGCGGCCGGTGCCTCCGCCACCGCGGCCGTGGGCGCGGCGTCGGTCGGCGGCACGACTGGCGTGTCGGCCGCCGCGAGCCGCCGCGCGGTGAGCAGCGGGTCGGGCCGGAGCAACCCGAGGAGTACGACGGCAGCCAGCACGAACGCTGCCGAGCTGAACGCGAACGGGCCGGCGAGTGGGGGCAACCCCCAGCCGGTGGTGACCCGGTCGGCCAGGGCGGCGAAGTTCGGCGCGGCCACCGCACCGATGGTGGTCGCCCAGACGATCAGGGAGAGCTGCCGCCCCCGACGGGCCGGCTCGGCGAGGTCCACGGCCGTGTAGCGGGCCTGGAGGTTAGCGGCGGTGCCCCCGCCGAAGAGCAACATGCCGAGGAAGAGCAGCGGGATCCAGTGGGTCATCGCGGACAGCACCACGAGCACGCCGCCGACGGCACCGATCGCGTACGCCACCACCAGCCCTGGTCGCCGGCCGTGCCGCGCCATGATCCGGGTGACCGGGACGGCGAGCAACGCCGCGCCGACCACCCCGGCGCTCTGTGCCACACCGGCCACCGCGGTGCCGGCGATCCGCGCGGCGAGCAGCGCGCCCACCGCGATGCCGATGGTGACGCCGACACCGCCGACGATCTGGGTGGTGAAGAGCAGCCGCAGGGTACGGCGCTGGATCGACGCGATGTCGGGGGGAGCGGCGGTGCCCGGCGCGGTCAGGTCGGTGGCCATCGACGCTCCTTACGAAGTGGGTGTCCCCATCCTCGCGCACCCAACCCGCCGCCCGCCGCCCCGCACCACGCGCCACCGCGTCCCGCACCCGCCGCGCCCCGCGCCGCGCCCGATCGCCCCGCGCCCGGCGCCGCCCCGCCCTCGCCCTCGCCCTCGCCCTCGCTTGATCCGCGCAACATCAGGGATGTTGCTGTCTCAAGGTGCCCGGAGGCAGCACTTTCCCCGAAGTTGCGCAGATCTTGGTCGGGCGCGGGGCGGTCGGGCGCGGGGCGGTCGGGCGCGGGGCGGTCGGGCGCGGGGCGGGGCGCGGGGCGCGGGGCGGATACGCCCGGCCGGCCGGGTCGGTCAGCCGGCCATCACGCGCTGGTGCAGCGACGACACCGCCGAGCGGGCCGCCACGAACGCGCCGTGCTGCCAGGCCACCTCGTGGCTCAGCCAGTCCCCGGCGAAGTAGACCCGCCCGGCCGGCTGGAGCAGCAGGTTGTACCCGGCCGTGCCGTAGCGAGGTGAGGTCCAGGCGCCCTCGATGAAAGGCGTCCGGTCCCAGGCGTGGGAGTACGAGGTGACCAGCT
This sequence comes from Micromonospora sp. WMMD967, assembly GCF_029626165.1. Classification (NCBI taxonomy): domain Bacteria; kingdom Bacillati; phylum Actinomycetota; class Actinomycetes; order Micromonosporales; family Micromonosporaceae; genus Micromonospora; species Micromonospora sp. WMMD967. The sequence goes on along the minus strand of NZ_JARUBK010000001.1, from coordinate 2,731,683 downwards.
CGCTGCGGTACTTGTCACCGTGGATCTTCACACCCTGGGCGACCGCACGCTCCCTGCGCTGCTCGGGTGTGAGCCCGCTGTACGTCCGGGCGTTCGCACCGGTGTTGTAGTAGCCGACGACCAGGCCGCGCTTGCCGTGGAAGCCGTGCGACGGGTACCAGATGTGCGACAGGTCCAGGTCGGTCTCGGTGATGCCGCCGTAGATCCGCTGGTCGGCCTCCCACCAGCGGCTGCGGTACTCCAGACCGATCTTGCCGGCGGCGGTGACCGGGAAGTCGGCCAGGGCGGCGGTCACCGCCGTGCCGAGATTGTGCGGTACGCGGGCCATCAGGTGCGGCGGCAGCGTGGCCACGCAGTAGTCGGCGGTGATCTGCGCCTGCCGGGAGCCCTGCCGATAGGTCACCTCGACGGCGCCGCCCCGGTCGGTCACCCCGGTCACCTCGGCGTCGAGCCGGATCCGGTGCGGCCCCACCGCCTTGGCCAGGGCCCGGGGGATCTGGTCCATGCCGCCGACCGGCTGGAACATCAGCATGGCCTGGTCGTAGCCGAACTCGAAGGAGAAGTACCGGCCGACGTTGCTGGCGAAGACGTCGGAGAGCGCCGGGGGCGCACCGAGAGGACTGCCCACGTCGTTGCCCGCCCCCGGATAGGCGGCGAAGCCCCGACGGCTGGTCCCGGTGTACGCCCATCCGTTGGTGCGTCCGCCGATCGCACCGAAGCTCTGCAGGAACGACAGGAGCCGGGTCCGGTCCTCGGCGGTGAGCTGGGCGTCCAGCGCGCCCTGGTCGGTGGCCTTCGCCAGCAGTTCCGAGACGTAGCCGTACACGTCGGCCTTGGCCGTGCGGTACCGGACCGGCTCGGTCATACCGGCGGACTCGTTGTAGATCCAGGCGTCGGCGTTCTGGTTGGTGAAGACCTCGACGGGCACTCCGAGTTCCCGGCAGTAGTCCATGGTCACCATCCACTGCGCGATCCGGCCCGGCCCGGCGTTGAAGTAGACCCCGTCGGAGAAGCCCGCCCGCTGCGTCCGTCCATCGAGGTCGGTTTCGACGTCGCCGCCACGGATGGTCAGGTTGCGCCCGCCGACCCGGTGCCGCGCCTCGAGGATCGTGCAGCGGTAACCCGCCTTGCCCAACTCGTAGGCGGCGGTGAGACCGGCGATGCCGCCTCCGAGGATGACCACACTGGCACCCGGCCGCCCGGTCAGCGTGAAGTCGGACCGCTCGGGCGGCCGGAATGCGGGGGTGACCGCCGCTTCCGCACTGGGTGCGAGGCCCATCGCGCCCATCGTGGCGAGCATCGCGCCGGCACCACCGCTGACTCCCACCGCCCGCAGGAACCCACGCCGGCTCACCGTCGACTGTGTCTGACCGCTCATCGCGCCTCCCCTACAAGATCGACTTGCATGAGTTTGCAGAGAGGCTGTTTCGTGAATCGCGCGATGCCGTTTCCGGTAGGTATCGGCTCGTCCGCGGCCGCCGGGCACGCCGACGGCGGGAACGGGGACGTTCAGCAAGATCACAATGAGGCGCTGAGCGCGGTGTCTATCGGGGCGACCTCGGTGGGTCGGCCACCAGCAGGGATGCGAGCCGGCGAATTCGGGTCAGCGTCAGCACGGCGACGGCCACACTGACGACGGCTACCGCCCCGGAGAGGACCACGGAGCCCTCGTTGTCGGCGGCGAGCAGAGCCAGCAGGAACAGGCCGAGACAGATCGTGAGGATGACCAGCAGCGCCGCCCAGGTGGCCCGCCGCTGTCCGGCCAGGTAGCCGGGCAGTGCGGCCCGGGTGGCCTCATCCTCGGGCACCGTGCCGGTGCGCAGTGCCTCGCGCAGCGCGTACCCCTCGGGGTCCCGCCGCGCGGCCTGCTCGCCGGCGGCCAGCCGGCCGATGTAGATCGCGGGACCGATGCAGACGGCGTTCCAGGCACCGCCCAGCACGGCATCGACCAGCGACTCCTGCCGGTCGAAGAGCCAGCGAACCGGCAGCCCGACGAACACCGTGACCGGCACCCAGTAGACGGCAATGAGCTGGAGACCGGGCGCCCGTTCGAGGAACCGCCGCCGCCCCTCCCCGCCCCCGGCAGGCGCATCGGCACGACGTGCGTCGCTGTCAAGGTCCATCGACTCTCGTTACCCACCCACGACCGCGGCGCAATCCCTCGGCGCACTGTCGATCGTGGACGATTCGGCGTCAGTCGGGCAGGGCGCGGGTGACGACGGTGAGGTCGGCGACCAGGCCCTCGTACGCCTTGTCCTGGTCGTCGGCGCGCAGCACCGCGGACGGGTGGATGGTGGCCAGCAGGCGAGCCTGCGGCGCGTCGGCCCGCTTACCGGCGTTGTCCACCGGCACGCGTTGGAAGTCCTCCGGGTGCTGGGCCGAGGCGGGCCAGGGCAGCAACTCGCCCCGCTGCCGGGTGACCCGGAAGGACGGCCCGAGCAGCGCCTTGGCGGCGGTCGCGCCGAGCACCACCACGATCTCCGGGCGCAGCCGGGCGAACTCGGCGACCAACCAGGGTCGGCAGGCGGTGATGTGCACCTGGTCGGGGGTCTGGTGGATCCGCCGCTTGCCGCGCAGCTCGAAACGGAAGTGCTTCACGGCGTTCGTCAGGTAGAGGTGGCGCGGGTCCAGCCCGGCGTCGTCGACGGCGCGACGCAGCAGCCGACCGGCGGGGCCGACGAAGGGCAGCCCTTTCTGGTCCTCCATGTCGCCCGGCTGCTCGCCGACCAGCACCACCCGGGCGCTCTCGTCGCCTCGGCCGAAGACCGTCTGCGAGGCGTCCCGGTACAGCTCGCAGCCCCGACAGCCGCCGGCGGCGGTGCGCAGGGCGTCGATGGTGTCGGCGTCGGGCGGGATGAACCGCTGGGCGCCCGGGGCGTTCCCGGTCTGCTCGGCCATGCCGACTGTTATATACCCGTTCGATGCCTGGTGCCGGGTACGCCCGCCGGTCGAACCACGTCAGTAACCGTTTCCGCCACCGTCACCACCGGACGCGATAGCGATCAGCACGATGACGATGATGATGATCACCAGCGCCACCACGATCCAGATTCCCTTGCGTGCTCCGGGAGAAGCCATGGTCCCACCTCCGGCGGCCCGCATACCCTGCCCTTTAACCCCGAATCCTCGCAACCTCCTACTTTCTGCGCGAACCGTAAGTCCCGCCGACACCGGGCGCACGGCGGCGGAGCGCTGCCGGTCAGGTGGGGAACCCCGGGGGCGGGGTGGGGTTGGCGGCGTGGGCCAGGGCGGCGGCCAACGGGGCCAGGTCGTCGGTGTGCAGCGAACTGACCGTGACGCGCACGGCGGGCGCGGCGGCGATCCGGTAGAGAGCGCCGGGGGCCACCGCCCATCCGGCGTCGCGCAACGCGGTGACCGCGCTGGTCTCGTCCGGGACCGGCAACCAGACGTTGATGCCGCTGCGGCCGTGCCCCCGCAGGCCGTGCTCGGCCAGCGCGGTCAGCAGCCCGTCGCGTCGCTGCTCGTAGCTCTGCGCGGCCCGCCGCACCAGCTCGTCCACCGCCGGGTCGCTCCAGAGGGCGAGGACCAGCCGTTGCAGCACCGTGGAGACCCAGCCGGCCCCGACCCGGGTCCGACCGGCCACCCGGGCCACAGTCGTCTCGTCGCCGACCAGCACCGCGAGCCGCAGGTCCGGGCCGAAGGGTTTGCTCACCGACCGCAGGAAGGCCCAGCTCGCCGTCGCCCCGGCCAGGGGATGCAGGGGTACGCGGGCCAGCTCGGCGGCATGGTCGTCCTCGACCAGCAGCAGGTCTCGCCGGCCGTCGAGCAGCGTGCGCAGCGCCTCGGCGCGCTCGGCGGAGACGGCCGAGCCGGTCGGGTTCTGGGCTCGGCTGGTGACCACCAGCGCCCGCGCTCCGGCCGCGAGCGCGGCGGCCACCCCGGCCACCATCGGCCCCTCGTCGTCCACCGGTACGCCGATCGGGCGAAGCCCCAGCGCGGCCACCAGGTCGAGCAGGTTGGCCCAGCCCGGGTCCTCCACAGCGACCGCGTCGCCGGGGCGCAGGTGGGCGCCGAGCAGCCGCTCGATGCCGTCCAGCGCGCCGCCGGTGATGGTCAGCTCCTCGGCCGGCACGCCGTCGGCGTCCAGTCGGGCCCGGGCGGCCTCGGCCAGCTCGGGCAGCACGCCGGCCTCGGAGTAGCTGACCGACGGGCCGGTGCCGGCGGCGAGCGCCGCCAGGTGCGGGCCGAGTGGCGGGAGCAGCCGGCGGTCGGGTTCGCCCCGGGACAGGTCCCGGGCCCCGGGCAGTGATGGCGGGCGTAGCGCGGAGCGGCGGGCGGCCACCGGGGGGCGAGGGCGGACCCGGGTGCCGTGTCGTCCGGCGGTGACGAGTAGGCCACGTTGGCGCAGCTCCTGGTAGGCGCGGGCGACGGTGGCGGGGCTGACACCCAGGTCGGCGGCGAGCGCCCGCACCGGTGGCAGCGCGGCCCCCGGAGACAGCGCGCCGGTACGGATGCCCGACTCGATGCCGGCCGAAATCTCGACGGCCGTCGTACCACTGAGCTGATAGCGTGCTGACACAAATAAGAAATTGTACTAGAACAAAGGGGCGCGCGCATGTATCCACCCACCGCCCGGACCACACCCCACCGCTCCCGCGACAGGATGAGCTACGACGAGGCCGCCGCCCACGCCGTGCTCGACGAGGCGTACGACTGCGCGCTCGGGTTCACCGTCGACGGCCAGCCACGGGTGCTGCCCACCCTGCACGTACGCATCGGCGACACCCTCTACCTGCACGGATCCACGGGGAGCCGGCCGCTGCTGGCCGCCCGGGGCGACGGGCTGCCGGTCTGCGTCGTGGTGACGGTGCTCGACGGGCTGGTCTTCGCCCGTTCCCAGTTCCACCACAGCGCCAACTACCGCTCGGTCGTCGCGCACGGCACCGCCCGACTGGTCACCGACGAGCGGGAGAAGCTCGCCATGCTCACCGCGCTGGTGGAGAAGGTCGGCCCGGGACGCAGCACCGACACCCGCCCGCCCAGCCGACGGGAGCTGGCCGAGACCGCCGTGCTGGCGCTGCCCCTGCGCGAGGTGTCCGTCCGGGCCCGCAGCGGTGGGGTACGCGAGGACGAGGATGACCTGCACCTGCCGCACTGGGCCGGCGTGCTGCCGCTGCGGTTGACCGCCGGACAACCCGAGCCGGACGCCGGGGTCACCGCACCACTGCCGGCGTTCCTGCGCACGGCCCGCACTCGGTGGCACGACCCGGTGCCCCTGCACGGCGAACACGTCCGGCTGGAGCCGCTGGACCTGGCCCACACCGACGAGTTGCACACCGCCACCGCAGACCCGGAGGTGTGGCGGCACCTGAGCGTCGCACCGCCCCGCACGCCCGCCGAGACCGCCGAGGTGATCGGCACCGCCCTGACCGCCCACCACCGGGGCGAACGGGTGGCCTGGGTGCAGCGGTGCGCGGCCACCGGGGCGGTCGTCGGCAGCACGTCCTACTACGAGATCGACCCGGAGCGGCGGGCGGTGGCGATCGGGCACACCTTCCTCGGCCGGCCCTGGTGGCGCACCGGAATCAACACCGAGGCGAAGCTGCTGCTGCTCGGCCGTGCCTTCGACGACCTGGGCGCGGTCCGGGTGGCCTGGCACACCGACATCCGCAACGTCCGCTCCCAGGCGGCCATCGAACGGCTCGGCGCGACCCGGGAAGGCGTCCTGCGGATGCACCGGCAACGCCCGGACGGCTCCTGGCGGGACACCGTCCAGTACGCGATGACCGTCGACGAGTGGCCGAACGCACAGGCCAGGCTGCGGGAAAGACTTCGCCGTACGGCACCGGTGGCGTGATGATGGCGGGCGTGCTGGGGATCACCGACATCTGGACGTACGTGCTGGGCACCGTGGCCATCATCCTGCTGCCTGGGCCGAACTCGCTCTTCGTGCTCTCGACCGCTGCCAAACGAGGGGTGGCGGTCGGCTACCGGGCCGCCGCGGGCGTGTTCGTCGGCGACGGGGTGCTGATGTTCCTCTCCGCCGCCGGGGTGGCGTCGTTGCTCAAGGCGTACCCGCCGCTGTTCCTGGTGATCAAGTACGCCGGTGCCGCGTACCTCGGTTATGTCGGGGTGACCATGCTGCTCGGCGCGGTGCGGCGCTGGCGCGACCGCAACGACCCGAACACGCCGCGGCTCATCGACGCCGCGGAGCCGGCGGCGATGCGCAGCCCGTTCCGCAAGGCGCTGGTGATCAGCCTGCTGAACCCGAAGGCGATCCTGTTCTTCATCTCGTTCTTCATCCAGTTCGTCGACCCCGGCTACGCCTGGCCGGCGCTGTCGTTCCTGCTCCTCGGCCTGATCGCCCAGGTGACCAGCGCGCTCTACCTGACCGCGTTGATCTTCGCGGGCACCTTCCTGGCCGCCCAGTTCCGGCAACGTCGCCGCCTGGCCGCCGGCGGCACCACCGCCGTGGCCGCCCTGTTCCTGGCCTTCAGCCTCAAGCTGGCCACCGCGACCGCCGGCTGACCCCGGCCGTCAGGTGCCGTCGCCGCCACCGGATCCTCCGCCGCCGACGCCAGCGCCGCCGGCGGTGCCGCCCAGCCCGAAGCCCGGGCGGATCGGCTCGTCGGGGTGTCGGCTGACATGGGCGGACCCGCCGATCTGCGCGGACCAGTCGGCGTGGGCGGCAGCGGCGGCGTGCCGGTTGATCGCCTGACGGAGCCAGCCGTCCACGGTGGCGACCCAGTCCCGCCGGTCGGCGTCCTCGTGCCAGATCCGGAACCTGCTGATGCTCTGGTGGGTGATGCCGGCCAGCGCCAGCCGGCGATCCATCCAGAGGATCGCCTCCAGGCCCGCCGAGTTGGTCACGAAGATCACCTCAAGCTCCGTGATCGGGCCGGCGTAGAGCGGCCCCACCCAGAAACCCCAGCGTTGGTGCAGCGGCAGGGTCTGCTCCACCCCGGGCAGCTCACCCTGCTGCAAACCCGCCTGGCGGATCGCGAAGCCGAGCGTGTCCAACGCCGCGAACACGTGCTGCTGGGTGGGGAGCGGATGCACGAAGACGGGCACCATCGCCCCCTGGTCGAGGTCGGGGTCGACGGACACCTCGGTCCGCAGACCCATCCGCAGGCTCAGCAGCGGCACCCCACCGAAGGTCGTCACCGGGGTCTCCCAGGGCAACGGCATGGCGAAGTCGACGGCTCTGCGCCGCCCGGCCGGTACGACGAACCGACCGGCGATCGGCACCTGGTGGAACTGCACGAGTCGCCGGGCGGCGGACGGGTCGTCCGGTTCGACAGTGGTGACCAGACCGAGCCGGATGTGCCGCACCAGCACGTCCTCGGGCCCGGCCGCGACCGTCACCCGTCCCGGCAGGCGCAGACCCGGCCGGGTGCTCGGGTTGGGGAGCGTGGTCTGCACGGACAGGCCGGTCCAACCGGACTCCCGGGACACTCCCGTCAGCCGCACCGCGCGCCCCCTCCCGGCAGGGCCCCGTCGGCCCCACCCGGCGCGCCTACCCGGTCGGCGTGACCTCAAGCCCGCAGCGCCGCCCCGGCCGCGCACATCGGCGCGGCCGGGTCGGCGGGTCAGCGCAGGCGGCGTCCGCGCGGGACCGTGTCGGTCTCGTCGTCGAACTCCCCGATGACCTCCTCCAGGAGGTCCTCCAGGGCGACGAATCCGATCGGTCGAGCCGGGCCGCCGCCGTTGCGCACCAACGCGAGCTGCGACTGCCGGGCCCGCATCGCCGCCACCGCCTCGGTGACCGAGGACGTCGCGGGCAGGGTGAACGCGGGAGTCATCAACTCCCCGGCGGTCGCGGCGCGGCCGGTGGTGACCACCCGTACCGCCTCGCGGACGTGCACCAGGCCACAGACGTCGCCCTGCTCGTCCAGCACCGCCAGGCGGGATCGGCCGCTGTCCCGGCTGACCTCCTCGATCCGGCCGGCCGGATCGTTGCGGCGGACGGTGACCATGGTGGCGAACGGTTCCATCACCTGCGCCACCGACGTGCCCTGCAACTCCAGCATGCTGGTCAGCAGCTGGTGCTGCTCCGCGCCGAGCAGCCCGTGCTCGCGGGACTGCTCCAGCAGGATCCGCAGCTCGTCCGGGCCGTGCACCTGGGCGAGCTGATCCTGCTGGTTGACCCCGAACAGCCGCAGGATCGCGTTGGCCAGCGCGTTGAGCGCGGACAGCACCGGCCGCGACACCCGGGCGAAGGCCCGGAACGGCAACGCGAGCAGCGTCGCCGAGCGCTCCGCGTCGGTGATCGCCCACGACTTCGGCGCCATCTCCCCCACCACCAGGTGCAGGAAGGTCACCACCCCGAGGGCGAAGACCAGAGCGATCAGGTGGCTGGCCGCGTCCGGCAGGCCCACAGCGTGCAGCAGTGGGCTGAGCAGGTGCTCGATCGCCGGCTCGGCCAGCGCGCCGAGACCCAGGGTGCACAGCGTGATGCCGAGCTGCGCGCCGGCCAGCATCAGCGACAGCTCGCGGACGCCGTCCAACGCGGCGCGTGCCGCCCGGCCGCCGTTCGCCGCCGCCTGCTCCAGGCGGTACCGCTTGCTGGCCACCAGGGCGAACTCGGCGGCCACGAAGAACCCGTTCAGCGCCAGCAGGATCACCGAACTGAACAACGCGATTCCGGGGCTCATGCCGTCACCTCGGGTTTGGTCAGCTGCAACCGCACCGAGTCGGCCACGTGCCGGTCCACGGCCAGCACCTCGACCAACGCGCGGGGCTCCGCGTCGTTGACCTCGCCGTCCGCGCCCTCCGGCAGCAGGCTGATCTCCAGCCGGTCACCGACCTCCGGCACCCGGCCCAGCTCCCGCATCACCAAACCGGACAGGGTGTCGTACTCCGGCGCCTCGGGCAGGGCGATTCCGGTGCTGTCGGCGACCTCGTCGATCCGCCAGCGCGCCGGCACCACCCAGGACCCGTCGTCCTGTCGGGCGGGTGCCCGCTCCGGTGGGTCGTCCTCGTCCCGGATCGGGCCGACCAACTCCTCGGCGATGTCCTCCAGGGTGATGACACCGGCGAAGCCGCCGTACTCGTCGACCACGCAGGCCATCTGCCGGTGACCGGACCGCAGGCGGTCCAGCACCGTGGGCAGGGGCAACGTCTCCGGTACGAGCAACGGCGGCCCCGCCACCGCGCTCACCGGGGTGGTCGCCCGCTCCCCCGGGGGTACGCCGAGCACGTCGGCGATGCCGACGACGCCGATCAGGTCGTCGACGCCCTCCGCACCGCGCACCGGGAAGCGGGAGTGGCCGGTGTCCAGCAGCTCGACCACCCGGCTGACCGGCTCGTGCGCCCGTACGGTGTGCACGTCGACCCGGGGCACCATGGCCTCCCCGGCGGTCAGCTCGCGGAAGTCCAGACCTCGGTCGAGCAGCGTGGACATCTCCGCGTCCAGGCTGCCCTCCTCGCGGGACTCGGCGATGATCTGCTCCAGGTCGGCAGGGGTGGCACCACTGGGCAGCTCCTCGATGGGTTCGATGCCCACCCGCCGGAGCAGCCGGATCGACGCCCGGTCGAAGAGCCGGATCAGCGGCCCGGCGACGGCCAGGTAGATGAGGGTGGACCGGCTCAGCGCGCGGGCCAACTGTTCGGCGCGCGCGATGGCCAGGTTCTTCGGCGCCAGCTCACCGAGCACCATCTGCACGATGGTGGCGATGACCAGGGCCAACGCCACCGAGAGCGGCAGGCTGACCGCCTCGCTGACGCCGGCCACGCCGAGCAGGTCGGCCAGGCCACCACCCAGGTACGGCTCGGCGACGTAACCGACCAGCAGGGCGGTGACGGTGATGCCGAGTTGGGCACCGGAGAGCATGAAGGAGAGCCGGCTGGTGACGGTCAGGGCCCGGGCAGCGGCCTGGTCGCCGTCATCAGCGAGCTGACGCAGCTTGCCCCGGTCCACGGCGACGTAGCCGAACTCCTGCGCCACGAAGTAGCCGGTGGCGGCAGTGAGAACAATGATCAAGAGGAGACCAACGACGATCAACACGGGTCGCTCAGGGCTCCCGGGGTCGTCGGTACGGGAATATGCCGGGCACGACCCGGCTGGCTACTGCTGCCCTCCTGGGCAGAAGAGTCGATCATGCCGCCATTTTATCGGCGCTGGCTGGAACTCCGCTGAGGGTGGGCCGAAGGAGCGGATAGTCCGTTTCACCGGGCCTGCCCGGGGCCGTCACGCCTGGCCTCCCGACCCGCCGCCCGGTCCGCGGTCGGCCAGCTCATCGGCGTCGAGCAGGCTCCGGTCGAGGCGCCCCGATCGGTACGCGGCCCGCCCGATCATCTGGGCCGCCACCGGCGCGGTGGCGAGCTGGAACACAGCCACGAGCAGGAGCATGCCGAGGTCCGATCCGGAACGCAGACGCAGCGCGATGCCGATCAGCAGCAGGAGCACTCCGAGCACCTGCGGCTTGGTGGCGGCGTGCATCCGGGACAGGGCGTCGGGGAAACGGAGTACGCCGATCGCGGCGGCCAGTGCGAGCAGCGCGCCGGCGATCAGGCAGGCCGCGCCGAGCCAGTCAGCGACGGTGCTGATCACACCTGCTCCCGGACGGCGAAGCGGACCAGCGACACCGAACCGATGAACCCCAGCAGGGAGAGCACCACGAGCACCGGCAGCGTGGTGGCGTGCCGGTTCACCGCCGCCTCCGCGCCGACCGCGCCGACCATGGTGGCGAGCAGCATGTCCGCGGCAATCACCCGGTCGATCAGGGACGGGCCCCGGTAGAGGCGGGCCAGTGCCAGCAGCGCGGTCACCGACAGCAGGACGGTGAGAACGGCGGCCAGAAAGGTGCTCATGGTTCGGTTTCCTCCTCGACGGGTCGGGACTCGACAAGCCGCAGTTCGGCGGCGGAACCCACGGAGCGGATGATCCGGCGCTCGACGGCGAGCGTGCGCTTCCGGGCCGTGGCCAGGTCCGACGGCCGATGAGTGTCCAGCACGTGCACGTAGAGGGTCGCGGACTGCCGGTCCACCTCGATGATCAGCGTGCCCGGAACCAGCGAGACCGCCTCCGCGGTGAGCGCCAGGTTCAGGTCGCTGGGAACCCGCAGCCGAACCCCGATGATCGCCCCACGCGGTCGGTAGCCGGGCTGCACGGCGATCCGGGCGATGTGCAGGCTCGCGGTGACCAGCTCGACGGCGAACCGGCCGGCGAACACCAGCAGCGCCCCCGGCCGCAGCCGGCCACCGAAGCTCACCGCCGGCAGCGGGTAGAAGACCAGCACCGCGCCGCCCACGAGCAGGCCGCCGACCAGGTTCGCCCAGTTGACGTCCCCCCAGAGCAGGTTCCAGACCAGCACCAGCCACCCGAGCGCCACCACCTGGTCCCGCCAGCGCCCGAGCCGGCCGCGTCCGGACACCTCGCGGCCGGAGGCGTCCGGACCGGCCCCGGACGAGCCGGTCACGGCTCACCGCCCGGAAACACGGCATGCACGTACGGGGTACGCAGGCGCAGGTCGGCCGCCGCGTCGGCGGTGACGTCGAAGAGCGGACCGGCCAGCACCGTCAACGCCAGCCCGAGCGCGACCAGGGCCACGGTGGCCCCGACCATCAGCTTCGGCAGTTGGACGACGGGCTCACCGGTGGCCAGCCGGGGCGCACGCCAGAAGGCGATGTTCCATACCCGGGACGCCACGTAGAGGGTGAGCAGGCTGGTCATCGTGCCGGCGGCCACCAGCACCCCGGGCAGCGGCCCACCAGCCGCCACCCCGGCCTGGAGCAGGCCGAGCTTGCCGAGGAACCCGGAAAACGGTGGCACCCCGGCCAGGTTCATGGCCGGGACGAAGAAAAGCACACCGAGCAGCGGAGCCACCCGGGCCAGCCCGCCGATCCGGCGCAGGTCGGTGCTGCCGGCGCGCTCCTCGACCAGACCGGCGACCAGGAACAGCGTGGTCTGGATGGTGATGTGGTGCACCACGTAGAAGATCGCGCCGGAGAGCCCGGCGGCGGTGCTCAACGCCACCCCGAAGATCATGTAACCGATGTGGCTGACCAGGGTGAACGAGAAGAGCCGCTTCAGATCGGACTGGGCCACCGCACCGAGGATGCCGACCACCATGGTCAGCCCGGCGACCACCATCAGCAGCGTGTCCGCCTGCCCACCGGGAAACAGCAACGTCTCGGTGCGAATGATCGCGTAGACGCCCACCTTGGTGAGCAGACCCGCGAAGACGGCGGTGACCGGGGCCGGTGCGGTGGGGTAGCTGTCCGGCAGCCAGGCCGACAACGGGAAGACCGCCGCCTTGATCGCGAAGGCCAGCAGCAACGTCAACTCCAGGGCCAGCCGGACCCCGTCCGGCAGGTCGTCGAGGCGTTGGGCGAGCTGGGCGAGGTTGAGCGTGCCGGTGGCCGCGTACACCAGGCCCACCGCCGTCAGGAACATCATCGAGGAGAGGATGCTGACCACCACGTACGTCGACCCGGTCCGGATCCGGGTCTCGGTGCCGCCCAACGTGATCAACACGAAGCTCGCGGCCAGCAGGATCTCGAAACCGACGAAGAGGTTGAACAGGTCACCGGCCAGGAACGCGTTGGTCACGCCCGCCGTGAGCACCAGATACGTCGGGTGGAAGATCGACACCGGCGTGGACTCGCTCGTCTCACTGCGACCCTGACCGATCGAGTACAGCAGCACGCAGAGGGTCACCGCCGACGACACCACCACCATCAGCGCTGCCAACTGGTCGGCCACCAGCACGATGCCGACCGGCGCCGGCCAACCGCCGACCGCCACCACCACCGGCCCGTGCCGGTACGCCTGCACCAGCAGCACCAACGCCACCACGAGCGTGCCGCCCAGGCAGAGCACACTGATCGCCCGCTGAAGTCGGGGCCACCCGGCCAGCAGCAGGGTCAACGCCGCACCGAACAGCGGCACCACCACCGGCAACGGCACCAACGCGCCCATCACGCCTCGTCCCCGCGCCGCAGCCGACGACGGGCAGGCTCCGGATCGACCTGCTCCGGGTCACCGTTCGGCCCCTCGCCGCCGTGGTCGACGGCACCCACCTCGTTGCGCCCGGCCCGGCGGATGATCTGCCGGTCCTCCAGGTCGTCGGGCACCTCGTCGTCACCGGAGAGATACCAGCTGCGGTACGCCACAGCGAGCAGGAACGCGGTGAACCCGAAGGTGATCACGATGGAGGTCAACACCATCGCCTGCGGCAGCGGGTCGCTCATCCGATCCACCGGACCGGTGCCGACGATCGGCGCCCCGCCCGACCGCCCACCCAGCAGGATCAACAGGTTCACCCCGTTGCCGAGCAGGATCACACCCAGCAGGACCCGGGTCAGGCTGCGCTCCAACAGCAGGATCACCCCGCACCCGAACAGCACCGCGACCGCCAGCACCTGCACCAACGTCGGCCCAGCGTCGCTCGCGGTCACGGCCGGTCCCCCTTTGTTCGCGACTGCGGGGCTCGCAAAACCGGCTCACTCCTCGCGCTCACGGCCGGTCCCCCTTGTCGACGGCCAGGCCACCAGGTGCCTCCCCGGTGGCCTCGATGTGCCGGTCCACCTCCGCGCCGAGGCTGCGCAGGATGTCCAGCACCAACCCGATCACGACCAGGTACACGCCGATGTCGAAGAAGAGAGACGTCACCAGGTGGAGGTCGCCGACCAGCGGCAGGGTCTGGTCGAGCTTGGCGCTCTCCAGCACCGCGCCACCGGCCAGCAACGCCACCACCCCAGTGCCCGCCGAAACGGCCAGCCCGGCACCGAGGATCGGGCCGGCGCCGATCGGAGCAGCCTCGGTCAGCTCGTACCGGCCACCCGCCAGATAGCGCACCACCAGGGCGAGACCCGCCACCAGGCCGCCCGCGAAACCACCGCCCGGCGCGTTGTGTCCGGAGAAGAGCAGGAAGAGGGAGAACAGCACAACGGTGTGGAAGATCAGCCGGGTGACCACCTCCAACACGATCGAGCGGCGCTCCGCGTAGAGAGTGGGGCCACCGCGCAGCCACACCGACCGACCGGACTCGCTCAGCCGCTGGTCCGACTCCGGACGGCGCGGACGCGGCCCGGTGCGGGACCGCTCGAAGATCAGGCTGGCCACCCCGGTCGCCGCCACCACCAGCACCGCCAACTCCCCCATGGTGTCCCAGGCCCGGATGTCGACGAGGGTCACGTTGACGACGTTGCGGCCGTACCCCTGGACCACCGCCAGGTCCGGGAAGACGGCGGAGATGTCCGGTGCCCGGCGGGCACCGGCGGCCGTGAGGGCCAGCCCGGCGGCCACCACACCCACCGCCACCCCGATCACCCGACGAATCCAGCGGGTGCGGCGCAGCGGGCGGGCCGAGAACCGCTCCGGCAGCCGACGCAGCACCAGCACGAAGATCGCGATCGTCGCGGTCTCCACCAGGAACTGGGTGAGCGCCAGGTCTGGTGCCCCGTGCAGGACGAACAGCATCGCGGTGCCGTAGCCGGTCATTCCCACCAGCAGCATCGCGGTCAGGCGCCGACGGGCGCCGACCGCCAGCACCGCGGCGACCGCGATCACCACGACGACCACCGGTTGCAGCGGGCTGTCCCAGAGCGGGAGCCGAGCCCGCCACGGGCCGGCGGAGAGCATCGCCGTGCCGGGCACCAGCACCAGGGCGACCAGGATGATGCCCAGATACTGCGGCAGGGAGCCACGCTGGGTCGCGCCGGTGACCTCGATGGCCAGCCGGTCGAACCGGCCGACGATCCACTCGTACCCCTGGTTGCCGGTAACCGGCGCGCGCAGCCGGGCCACCACCGGGGCGAACGGCCCGCGCAGGGCGAAGAGCAGGCCACCGCCGACGAGCGCCACCACCGACAGACCGAGCGCCGGCGTCGGCCCGGACCAGAGCGCCAGGTGCGCGTCCACCCCACCGAGCAGATCGGCGTACGGACGCAGCAGGTCGTCCAGCACGCTCGCGGCCGGACCGGCGAGCAGGCCTACCCCGGCGAGCACCGCCGGCGGGACCAGCATCGACGCGGCGACCGGTCCCGGTCGGACCGGCTCCACGCCCGGCCGGTCGGCGAACGCGCCCCAGAGGAAGCGTGCGCTGTACGCGACGGTGAGCACCGTCCCGGCGACCAGACCGGTGAGGAGCACCGGCTGGTCGGTGAACGCCGCGAACACCGCCTCCTTGGACACGAAGCCGACCAGCGGCGGCACACCGGCCATCGACGCCGCAGCCAGCACCGCCACCACGAACAGCGGCCGGGACCAGCGCCGCAGCCCGGTCAACTCGCGCAGGTCACGGGTGCCGGCGCTGTGGTCGATGATGCCGACGACCAGGAACAGCGCCGCCTTGAACAGCGCGTGCGCCAGCAGCATCGCCACGCCGGCCAGGGCCGCGTCCGGGGTACCCGAGCCGGTGACCGCGATCAGCAGACCGAGCTGGCTGACCGTCCCGTACGCCAGCAGCAGCTTCAGATCGGTCTGCCGCAGCGCCGCCCAACCGCCGACGAGCATCGTCGCCACGCCGGCGACCTGCACCACCGGCCGCCACGGGCCGACCGTTGCGAGCACCGGCGCGAGCAGCCCGACCAGGTAGACGCCGCCCTTGACCATCGCGGCGGCGTGCAGGTACGCGCTGACCGGCGTGGGGGCCGCCATCGCGACCGGTAGCCAGGAGTTGAACGGCAGTACCGCCGACTTGGACAGCGCGCCGGCCAGGATCAGCAGCACGGCCCCGACGAGGTACCCGCCGCCGGGCAGTTCCTGGGAGGTGATCTCCGACCACCGGTAGGTGCCGGCGTGCTCGCCCAGCATGATGAACCCGACCAGCATGGCGAGCCCGCCCAGCGTGGTGACCGTCAACGCCTGCGCCGCCGCCCACCGGCTGGACCGCCGTTCGGTGCTGTGCCCGATCAGCAGGTACGAGAAGATCGTGGTCAGCTCCCAACCGACGTAGAGCAGCAGCAGGTCGTCGGCGAAGACCAGGACGAGCATCGCGCCGGCGAAGGCCACCAGGACCCCGGCGAACTGCGCCATCCCGGTGGAGCCGGTGCTGAAGTAGCGGGCGCTGTAGACCAGGATCAGCGCGCCGACGCCGCCGATCAGCAGTGTCATCAGCCAGGACAGCGTGGTGAGCCGTAGCGCGATGTCCAGACCCAACTGCTGGATCCACGGGTACGTCTCGACCACCGCCCCGCCGTCGGCGACGTCCGGGGTGCGGGCAACCGCCCAGCAGAACGCGGCGGCCGGCGCCAGCGCCAGCGGGTAGCACGCGCTGGAACCCCACCACCGGACGAGCAGCGGTGCGGCGAGAGCCGCCGCGAGGTGGAGGACTAGTAGTACCAGCACCTGCGCTCCCGATCGAGGTGGCCGACGCCCGTGCAGCGGTGGCGCCTAGCAGCGATCAGACGACAGTTCATCGCCCTCCGGGCGGTTTTGCCGGAATTCGTCCGCAGTCCACCGCCCAGCACCAGGCCCGAGGCCACGCTGGAAGGCGTCCTGCGGGCGGCTCGGCCAGGTCGATCATGGAGTTGTGGTGACCGTTTCGGTCACGAAAGGGGCCTTTGTCACCCACCACAACTCCATGATCGACCCGACGGAGGGGTGGGGCCGAGGGTGGGGCGGGGGGGGTGGGGCCGAGGGTGGGGCGGGGGGGGTGGGGCCGAGGGTGGGGCGGGGGGTGGGGCCGAGGGTGGGGCGGGGGGGGTGGGTGGGGGTGGGCGGGGGGTGGGCGGGGGTGGGCGGGGGTGGGCGGGGGGGTGGGCGGGGGTTAGTGCAGGAGGGCGTTGTTGAGCGGGTTGGTGTCGTCCGGGGCGGGGCGGTCGCGGTGGAGCTCGGCCAGGAGATCCAGCCGGCCGAGTTGACGGGCGACCCGGTCGACGACCCTCTCGGCGGCTGCCAGCGACCGCACCGAGAGCAGCCGGCCACGGCTCTCGCGACGCAGCACGAAGTAGTGGACGGCGACGCGGACCTGGCCGCGATCGGCAGCGCTCGCCTGGGCGGTGCAGCGGACCAGCTCCCGCAGGCAGCGCGCGAGGCGTTCGGCGAGTTCGAGCTCGGGGCCGTGCAGACCGCCACGGAGGGCGGCAAGATGGCTGTCAACCTTGCGAATCAGCACGTCGGTGCCCGGTTCGACGGTGCGCTGCTCGCCGGCCATCAAATCCCCTCACCCCGGTTCGCGTTGCGAGTGAAGTTACTTTATGTTGCTCCTCAGAAGCAAGCAGTTAAGTGAGACTTAACGTATTAAGCGCACGTTCCACGCTTTTTGCTTTAGTCGGGCACATTCCGCGTCGGCTCGCTCGTGGATGTCGTACCGACGGGGCACGATGGACCGGTGACCGGGGCAGACGCAGACGCCGGCGCGGTGCTCGCCGGGTTCGGCGCGGCAACCCGCGCCTGGTTCGACGCCGCCTTCGCCGCGCCCACCGCCGCCCAGACCGGCGCCTGGCGGTCCGTCGCGGCCGGCCGTAACGCCCTCGTGGTGGCCCCCACCGGCTCGGGCAAGACGCTCGCCGCCTTCCTCTGGTCACTGGACCGGCTGGCCCGTGAGCCGGCGCCGGCCGAGGCCCGCCAGCGGTGCCGCGTGCTCTACGTCAGCCCGCTCAAGGCCCTCGCCGTCGACGTGGAACGCAACCTGCGCGCCCCCCTGGCCGGCATCCGCCAGGCGGCCACCCGTCTGGGTGTCGCACCGCCCGACATCACCGTCGGCATGCGCACCGGCGACACACCGGCCGACGAGCGACGGGCCTTCGCCCGCACCCCACCGGACATCCTCATCACCACACCCGAGTCGCTGTTCCTGCTGCTCACGTCCGCGGCCCGTGACTCGCTGCGCGGCGTCCAGACGGTGATCGTCGACGAGGTGCACGCGGTGGCCGGCAGCAAACGTGGCGCCCACCTCGCCCTCTCCCTCGAACGCCTCGACGAGCTGCTTCCCGCCCCGGCGCAACGCATCGGCCTCTCCGCCACCGTCCGGCCGATCGACGCCTGCGCGCAGTTCCTCGGCGGTGCCCGCCCGGTCGACGTGGTGCAGCCGGCCACCCCGAAGACCATCGAGGTGAGCGTCCAGGTCCCGGTGGAGGACATGACCCGCCTCGACGAGCAGGAGCAGCCACCGGAGGACGACCTCGGCGGCCCCGGGCCACGACGTGCCTCGATCTGGCCGGCCGTCGAGGAACGGGTCTTCACCCTCATCGGGCAGCACCGCTCGACGATCGTGTTCACCAACTCCCGCCGCAGCGCCGAGCGCCTCTGCGCCCGGCTCAACGAGCTGGCCGCCGAAGAGGCGGCCGAGGGCGCCAACGGCGTACCGGAAGGGTTGTCGGCCGACGACGACCTGGCGGGCGACCGCGATCCGGCGTCCGGGGCGCAGCGGTGGGGTGGCCCCGCGGGTCCGCTGCGCAACCGGCCACCGGCCGAGGTGATGGCCCAGCCCGGCGAGGCCAGCGGCGCGGCGCCGGTGATCGCCCGCGCCCACCACGGCAGCGTCTCCCGCGAGGAGCGCAAGCACATCGAGGAGGCGCTCAAGTCCGGCCAGTTGCCGGCGGTGGTGGCCACCTCCAGCCTGGAGCTGGGCATCGACATGGGCGCGGTCGACCTGGTGGTGCAGATCGAGGCGCCACCGAGCGTGGCCGCCGGTCTGCAACGGGTCGGCCGGGCCGGGCACCAGGTGGGGGCGGTCTCCCGTGGGGTGGTCTTCCCGAAGCACCGCGGCGACCTGCTGTCCTGCGCGGTGGTCGCCGAGCGGATGACCGACGGCGCGATCGAGGAGCTGCACTACCCGCGCAATCCCCTGGACGTGCTGGCCCAGCAGATCGTCGCGATGGTGGCACTGGAGCCGTGGCCGCTCGGCGACCTGGCCGTGCTGGTCCGCCGGGCCGCGCCCTTCGCCGAGCTGCCCGACTCGGCGTTGCACGCCGTTCTGGACATGCTCTCCGGCCGCTACCCGTCCACCGCGTTCGCCGAACTCCGTCCCCGACTGGTGTGGGACCGGGCCACCGACCTGCTCACCGGCCGTCCCGGCGCGCAGCGACTCGCGGTGACCAGCGGCGGCACGATTCCCGACCGGGGCCTGTTCGGGGTCTTCCTGGCCGGTGCGGAGCGGGCCGCCCGCGTCGGTGAGCTGGACGAGGAGATGGTCTACGAGTCGCGGGTCGGCGACGTCTTCCTGCTCGGCTCCTCCTCCTGGCGCATCGAGGAGATCACCCCGGACCGGGTGCTGGTGTCGCCCGCCCCCGGTCAGGCGGCGCGGATGCCGTTCTGGAAGGGCGACCAGCTGGGCCGGCCGGTGGAGCTGGGCCGGGCCATCGGCGCCCGGGTGCGCACCCTGCTGCGGCAGAGCGACGAGGCGGCGCTGGCCGCGCTGCGCGACGGCGGCCTGGACGACTGGGCCGCCGGCAACCTGATGGCCTATCTGCGCGACCAGCGCGAGGCCACTCGCTCGCTGCCCGACGACCGGACGATCGTGGTCGAACGGTTCCGCGACGAGCTGGGCGACTGGCGGCTCGCCGTGCACAGTGTCCTCGGTGCCCGGGTCAACGGGCCCTGGGCGCTCGCGGTCGGTCGTCGGCTGGCCGAGCGGTACGGGGTGGACGCCCAGGTGATGCCCTCCGACGACGGCATCGTGGTGCGCCTGCCGGACACCGCCGACGAGCCACCCGGCGCCGACGTGGTGGTCTTCGAGCCGGACGAGATCGCCCAGCTCGTCGAGGAGTCGGTCGGCACCTCGGCGCTCTTCGCCGCCCGCTTCCGGGAGTGCGCCGCCCGGTCGCTGCTGCTGCCCCGCCGCGACCCGCGCCGCCGCCAACCGCTCTGGCAGCAGCGGCAGCGTGCTGCCCAACTGCTCGACGTCGCCCGCGAGTACGCCGACTTCCCGGTCACCCTGGAGGCCGCTCGGGAGTGCCTCCAGGACGTCTTCGACCAGCCCGCGCTGGCCGGGTTGATGCGGGACCTGGCCAACCGCAAGGTGCGGCTCGTCGAGGTCGAGACCAGCGCGCCGTCCCCGTTCGCCCGGTCGCTGCTCTTCGGTTACGTCGGCGCGTTCCTCTACGAGGGCGACGCGCCGCTCGCCGAGCGTCGCGCCGCCGCGCTCGCCCTGGACTCCACGCTCCTCGGTGAGCTGCTCGGCCGGGTCGACCTGCGCGAGCTGCTCGACCCGGCGGTGCTCACCGAGACCGATCGGCAGCTGCGGTGGCTGACCGAGCAACGTCACCCCCGCGACGCCGAGGACGTCGTCGAGTTGCTGCGGGTTCTCGGTGACCTGAGCGACGCCGAGTTGACCGAGCGGGGGGTGCCGGAGGCCTGGCTGACCGAGCTGGAGGCCACCCGCCGGGTGCTGCGGGTCCGGATCGCCGGTGAGCAGCGCTGGGTGGGTGTCGAGGACGCCGCCCGGCTGCGCGACGCTCTCGGCGTGGCGTTGCCGGTCGGGGTGGCCGAGGCGTACCTCGCCCCGGTGGCCGATCCGCTCGGTGATCTGGTGGCCCGCTACGCCCGCACCCACGGGCCCTTCGCGGCAGCCAGCTGCGCGGCCCGCTTCGGGCTCGGCGTGTTCGTCGTCGAGCAGGCGTTGCGCCGGCTCGGCGCGACCGGACGGGTGGTCTCCGGGGAGTTCACCCCGGACTCGGCCGGCGCCCAGTGGTGCGACGCCGAGGTGCTGCGGATGCTGCGCCGCCGCTCGCTCGCGGCGCTACGCCGGGAGATCGAGCCGGTGCCGCCCCGGGCGCTCGCCACGTTCCTGCCCCGCTGGCAGCAGGTCGGCTCCTCCGCCCGAGGTGTGGAGGTGCTCGCCGCGACGGTGGAGCAGTTGCAGGGCGCGGCGGTGCCGGCGTCCGCCCTGGAGCGGCTGGTGCTGCCCGGTCGGGTCGCCGACTACTCCCCCGCCCAGCTCGACGAGCTGTGCGCCAGCGGGGAGGTGCTGTGGGCGGGTTCCGGCGCGATCTCCGGAGGTGACGGCTGGGTGACCCTCGCGTACGCGGATGCCGCACCGCTGCTGCTCCCGCCGCCGGACGAGGCGTTGACCCGTACCCCGTTGCATGACGCGGTCCTCGACGCGCTCGGTGACGGGCAGGCGCTGTTCTTCCGGGCGTTGGCCGACCGGGTCGGGTCGACCGACGACGCCGCGCTGACCACTGTGATCTGGGACCTGGTCTGGGCCGGGCACCTCACCAACGACACCCTCGCTCCGCTGCGCGCGGTGCTCGGCGCCGGCGGTGCCCACCGCTCGCGGCCGTCCGCGCCGCGCACCCGTTACCGACGGCCGGGTCGGGTGGCACTGCCCAGCCGGAGTGGTCCGCCGACCGTCGCCGGTCGGTGGTCGCGCCTGCCGGAGCGCGACGTCGACCCGACCCGACGGGCCGCAGCGCTCGCCGACGTCCTGCTCGAACGACACGGCGTGGTCACCCGCGGCGCGGTGATGGCCGAGCAGGTGGTCGGCGGTTTCTCGGCGGTATACCCGGTCCTGTCGGCCTTGGAGGAGCGCGGCGCGGCCCGCCGGGGTTACTTCGTCGAAGGGCTGGGCGCGGCGCAGTTCGCGGTGCCGGGCGCAGTGGACCGGCTCCGCGCGTTGGCCGACCCCACCGACGGCGCACGGGGCCGGGGCACACCGGCCACCGTGCTCGCCGCCACCGACCCTGCCAACCCGTACGGCGCGGCGCTGCCCTGGCCGGACCGGGTGCTCGACTCCGGTGACGGGGCCGCCCCGGCGACCGGGCACCGGGCCGGCCGCAAGGCCGGTGCGCTGGTGGTGCAGGTCGGCGGTGACCTCGTCCTCTACGTGGAACGTGGCGGCCGGACGCTGCTCTCCTTCAGCGACGACGCCGACGCCCTCGCCGCGGCCGGCAAGGCGCTCGCGGATGCCGTCCACTCGGGCGCGTTGGGTGCGATGTCGGTGGAGCGGGCCGACGGCGAGGCGGTGCACTCCTCGCCGCTGCGCGACGCGCTGACCGCCGCCGGTTTCCGGGCCACCCCCCGTGGTCTGCGCCTGCGCGGCTGACCGCGCTCAGCCGAGGCCGTTGAGCACCTTCTCGTATCGCAGCCGGTCGGCTGACGGGGTCTTCGCCGCCAGGTAGTTGAGCACCACCGCTCCCCGTCGGTACGACTGGCCGCCCCAGGTCTCCGCGATGTCGCTGGCGCTGGTCTCGTCCGGGAACACGTACACCGTGACGGCGTCGGTGGCGACGATCTCGGAGCAGCCCAGGCCCAGCCCGTCCGGTCCACAGTCGACCGAGCGGTCCTTCTGGTTCGACACCTTCAGGCCCGCGGCCTTGAACGCGGCAACCACCTGCGTGGCGCCCGGAGCCCCGGCCGGCCGCTGCGGCAGCACCACCGGCGGCGGGCTGGTCGGCCGGCGCTGCGTGGGCCCCTGCGGCGGGACGGACGGCGCGCCGGATCCTGGGGTTGTCGGCGGTGCGACCCCGTCGGTGCTGGGCGGGGCAGCCGAGGGTGTCGGCGCACCCGGGAGACCGGTGGCCGCCGGGGCCGAGAAGGACGAGACGCTGGGGGCCGCGCTCGACGGGCCCGCGTCGTCGTCACCGCCGCAACCAGCGGTGACGGCGACGACGACCAGCAGGGCTCCGACGGCGGGCAGGCTCCGAAGTGTCACCACCGCAGTCTGCCCAACCGCGCGGGACGGCGCGAGGGGCCGGTCGGTCACCGCGCTGTCCCGTTTCCGCCAACCGCCCTCCGCCCGAAGATCCGCACAACATCCGGGATGCTGCTGCCTCGAACGCGTCGGAGGCAGCACGATCAGGGATATTGCGCGGATCTTGGCGCGGGGCGCGGGGCGCGGGGTGCGGAGCGCGGGGCGCGGGGCACGGGGCACGGGGCACGGGGCACGGGGCACGGGGCGCGCTGGGCGCTGGGCGCAGGGCGCAGGGCGCAGGGCGTGGGACGCGGGGCGCGGGACGCGGTTAACCTGCGGGCATGGCCGCTACGCCCTGGATCTCCCTGACCACCGACTACGGTCTCACCGACGGCTTCGTGGGCGCCTGCCACGGGGTGATCGCCCGGCTCGCGCCGGCCGTCCGGGTCATCGACGTGACCCACCTGGTGCCACCGGCGGACGTCCGTCGGGGCGCGGCGGTGCTGGCGCAGACGGTGCCGCACCTGCCCGTTGGCGTGCACGTGGCGGTGGTCGACCCGGGGGTGGGTACCGCCCGACGGGGAGTCGCGCTGGCCACCCCCGGTGGGTTACTGGTCGGCCCGGACAACGGGTTGCTGCCGGACGCCGCCGCCGCTCTCGGTGGGGTGACCGCCGCAGTGCAGCTGACCGAACCGCGCTGGCTGGCCGATCAGGTGTCCAGCACGTTCCACGGGCGGGACCTCTTCGCACCGGCGGCGGCCCGGCTGGCCCTCGGCGTGCCGCTGGCCGAGGCGGGGCCGCCGGTCGATCCGGCGGACCTGGTCCGGCTGCCGGCGCCGACGCTGACTGTGGACGACGAGGGCTTCACCGCCGAGGTGTCGACAGTGGACCATTTCGGCAACGTCCAGCTGGCCGCACCAGCGCGGCTGCTCGATCCGCTTCCGGCGGCGCTGCGGGTCGGGCCGCCCGGTGCGGAGCCGACCCGACCGGCCGTGCGGGGCCGAACGTTCGCCGACGCACCGGCCGATGGTCTGGTGGTGTACGTCGACTCGGCCGATCTGGTGGCGGTCGCGGTCAACGGCGGGCGGGCGGTGGACCTCCTCCGGGTTGCCCCGGGTGACGTCCTGCGGGTTTCCCGCTGATATTCGACTGTGGAATGCTGCCCCGGTGGGTGAACAAGTGGTTCCCGTGGGTTGTCCCTGCTGCGCCTCACGGACCGGCGGGGGGACCTGCCCGGTCTGTTTCTGGACCGACGACGGCCAGACCGACGCCGACGCCGACGCGGTTCGGGGTGGCCCCAACGGCGACCTGAGCCTTTCGCACGCCCGACTCAACTACGCCGTCTACGGTGCCAGCCACCCGCGCTACCAGGACATGGTGCGGCAGGCCCGCCCCGACGAGCGCCCCTGACTCAGCACTCGACGGGGCGGTGTGCGGTTCAGCAGACCGGCACGCTGCCGCCATACACGCTGGAGATGTAGGCGTGGCTGACGTACTGCCCGGTCGCCAGGCGGTTCCAGCGGGTGGTGGTGCGGTAGGGCCCGGCCACCCGTTGTCCGGTGACGTAGCACTGGATCGGCACGTGGGCCAGCCGGGCGGCGAGGCCCCGCACGGCGTACGAGGTGCCGGCCCCGGAACGGATGTTGAGTGGGCCGTCACCGACCACGCCCCGCGGTCCGCCACCGGTCCACAGGTAGGCGACGTCCACCCAGGCGTTCGTGGTCAGCTGGAGGCCGTCCCAGAAGGTGCCGTCGGCGAGGTCGATGCCGGCCGGGTTGAGCACGGTACGCCCGAACTGGTCCCGCCCACCGTTGTAACCGGACTGGTACGCGGCCTGCGCCTCGGGCCGGCCCTGCGGCAGGTCCTTCCAGTTCTCCCGTACCGATGACGGGTTCCAGTAGTCGTCGCGGGTGTTCCACGGCCCGACGTCCCAGACCGGCGCGTACTCGCAGCGGGCGCCGTTGGTCGTGCAGACCCGCACCGTGTAGTCACCGGTGTTGAGCGGGGACAGGCCGCGCCGCGACGGCAGCGCCACGAAGTGGTCCCGGGGTTGCACGGTACGGCCGTTGGCGGTCAGCTCACCGACCAGTCCGACGCGGGTGGCGTACACCCGGTAGGTGCGGCCGGGCGTGGCGGCGGACACGGCGGCTGTCGCGTCGGCGGTGAGCCGCACCCCGCGTACCGTCGCGGTGGCACCGCCGTTGGTCGCGGTGAGCACCACGCGGGTCTGCACCCGGGTGACCGACCTGTCGAAGACGGCGCCGGCGGTCGCGGTCCGCCACTCCGTCCAGCCGAGGGTCCGCCAGCCGCGGACCTGCGCCTCCACTGTCGCGCCGCTGGGGACCGACGCGTCGATCTCGGCGCGGACCCGGGTGGCCGGCCGGGCGAGGGTGCGGGAGGTGGTCAGCAGCATCCCTTCGGCGACGGCGCTGTGCGGGCTTCGCGCGCGGTGTCCGGTGGCCCGGGTCTCGCGCAGCCGTAGCCCGGCTGCGGTTCGTCGGACGTTGACGTCGTCGCGGTCCACGACGGAGAGGTCGGCGTCCCACAGTTCGCCGCTCGGGGCGGCGGCGAGGACGAGCGGACTGTCCGGTGCGGCGTCAGCGACGCCGCCGACGGTGGGTAGGAGCGCTGCGGTGAGCAGGAGGGAGGACGTGGCGACGAGGGCGGCGGACGGGATACGACAACGAGGTCGCGTCATGGGCATTCTCCTCAGAACCCCTTGACCCTCGCATGTCGGGAGATCATGAGGAACCTGACTACAAATAGCGAAACATGCGAATTCTGCTCGAAAGAGGGAGGATGGCAGGGTGCCCGAAGGAGACACCGTCTGGAACACCGCGCGCGTGCTGCACCGCGCGCTCGCCGGTGCGCGGATCACCAGCAGTGACTTCCGCGTGCCGCAGCTCGCGACCACCGACCTCGGCGGCTGGACCGTGCGCGAATCGGCCAGCCGGGGCAAGCACCTGCTGCTGCGCCTCGGCGCCCCCGACGAGTCTCCCTGGACCCTGCACTCGCACCTGAGGATGGACGGCGCCTGGCGGGCGTACGCACCGGGGGAACGCTGGAGCGGGCGGCCCGCCCACCTGATCCGGGTGGTGCTGCGCAGCCCCGGCGCCGTCGCGGTCGGCTACCACCTGCACGAGATCGCCCTGGTGCCGACCGCCGAGGAGGACCGGCTGGTCGGTCACCTCGGGCCCGATCTGCTCGGCCCGGACTGGGATCCGGCCGAGGCCGTCCGCCGGCTCGCCGACCACCCGGAGCAGACCATCGGCGAGGCGCTGCTCGACCAACGCAACCTGGCCGGGGTGGGCAACCTCTACAAGTGCGAGGTGCTGTTCCTGCGGGGCGTGTCGCCGTGGACGCCGGTCGACGCGGTGCCGGACCTGCCCGGCATGGTGACCCTGGCGCAGCGGCTGCTCGCCGCCAACCGTGGCCGGTGGACGCAGAGCAGCACCGGTTCGCTGCACCGGGGGCAGACCAGCTACGTGTACGGTCGCCGCGCCCAGCCCTGCCGCCGCTGTGGCACCGCGATCCGCAAGGAGGAGCTGGGTGACCGGGTCACCTACTGGTGCCCGGTGTGCCAACCCGAACACCCCGGCCCACCCGCACCGGGCTGACCAGCGCGATGTTCTCCCAGAAACGGACGATTGGGTAATTCCTATCCGGCCGCCGGAGTCGCATGCTGCGGTTGAACCCTCACCGACCGTCAGCAGAGTGCCGAGGTCCGCCACGTCGGGGTGGCGGACGTCGTGCCCCGACCCCGGGGAGAGTCATGGCGATGTTCCGCAGACTCCGCTCCACCTTCTTCGAGCGGCCGACCCGCGACACGGGCGACACCGCCAGCGGACGGACGGCGTCCGTGCCAGCCGCGCGTACCGCCGAGGAGAGCGCTCCGGCCCCGAGCCTGGACCCGGCCGTGGTGCCGCGATGCTTCGGCCCGGTGCCCAACTTCGCCCACAGCCCCCGCCCGAGGCGTGATCCCGACGGGCGGGTGGTGCCCGGCACCGGGCTGCGCAAGTTCGTCGACCCGTTGCCCGCTCCGGGCCGGCACTGCCGCACCGACCTCGGCAGCCACCTGCCGGTGGCAGCGCCGGACACGATCAGCTACCCGGGCTGCGACTACTACGAGATCGGCCTACAGGAGTACGCGCAGCGGCTGCACCGGGACCTGCCGGCCACCCGGCTGCGCGGCTACCGGCAGCTGAACCTGGGCACCGATCCGACGGGCCACAACACGGTGGCGCCCCCCGACCGGCCGTGGCACCTCGGCCCGATGATCCTCGCCCGCCGGGGCCGACCGGTCCGGGTGAAGTTCATCAACCAGCTCCCCACCGGCCGGGCCGGCGAGCTGTTCCTGCCAGTGGACGACACCATCGCCGGCGCCGGTCTCGGCCCGCTGGACGGACCGGCGCCGTACCCGCAGAACCGGGCGGTGCTGCACCTGGCCGGGGCGCAGACCGGCTGGACCAGCGCCGGCAACCCCGGGCAGTGGATCACCCCGGCCGGGGAGATCACCCCGTACCCGACCGGGGTGGGTGTGACCCACGTGCCGGACATGCCGGCGCCGGGCGCGGGTGCCACCACGCTGTACTACCCGAACGACCAGAGCGGCCGGCTGCTGTGGTGGCACGACAACACCGCCGGTCTGGCCCGGCTCACCGTCTACGGTGGGCAGCTCGCCCTCTACCTGCTCACCGACCCGGCCGAGGACCAGCTCGTCGCCGACGGGGTACTCCCGGCCGACCAGCTCCCCCTCGTGATCGAGGACAAGACGTTCGTACCGGACGACACCCAACTCGCCGCCGAGGACCCGACCTGGGACCGGGAACGCTGGGGCGCCCGGGGCAGCCTCTGGCACCCACACGTGTACCAGCCCCGGCAGAACCCGTACCGGTCCGGCGGACGCAACCCGACCGGCCGGTGGGACTACGGCCCCTGGTCGCACAACCCCACACCGGACAGCGTCCACACCGACGGCTGGCCCCCGAACCCCCACCACGACCCGGTCGACGCGCCGGACGAACCACCGCTGAGCCCCGACCTGCCGCACCCGTCCGCGGTCCCCGAGGCGTACGGCGACACCCCTCTCGTCAACGGCGTCGCCTACCCGTACCTGGAGGTCCGACCGCGCGCGTACCGGTTCCGGATCCTCAACGCCTGCCTGGACCGCAACCTGAACCTCCAGCTCTACCGGGCCCGCTCCGACGGGGCGATGTGGACCGCCGACGGCGCGCTCGCCGACGAGGACGCCGGTGAGGTCCCGATGGTGCCCGCCGTGCGGGCGGCGGACCGTCCGCCGGGCTGGCCGACCGACGGACGCGACGGCGGGGTGCCCGACCCCCGCGCGGCCGGGCCCGAGTTCGTCCAGATCGGCAACGAGGCCGGGCTGTTGCCCGCGCCGGTGGTGCTGCCGAACCGACCGATCGGTTACCGCTACGACCGGCTCGACCCGACAGTGCTGAACGTCGACGGGCACACCCTGCTGCTCGCCCCGGGCGAGCGGGCCGACGTACTCGTCGACTTCTCCGCCGTACCGCCGGGCAGCACCCTGATCCTGTACAACGACGCGCCGGCACCGCTGCCCGGCTACGACCCCCGCTACGACCAGCACACCGACGCGCCGGACCGCACCGCCGAGGGTGGCCCGCCTCCCACCGAACCGGGGTACGGCCCGAACACCCGCACCCTGCTCCAGTTCCGGGTGAGCGGGGAGCCGGTGCAGCCGTACGACCTGGAACGGCTGCGCGAGCGGCTGCCAGTGGCGTACGCGGCCAGCCAACGCCCGCCGATCGTGCCGCAGCCGGCCTACGACGCGGCGTTCGGCACGCGTACCGGGTCGCCGACGACGGTGCCGGTGCACGCCAGCACCGTGACGTTCACCCCGACGGGCAGCGCCGGCCCGGTCACACTGCCGATCACGGTCAAGGCCGCCCAGCAGGTGTTCGAGCCGGACCACGGCCGGCTGGCCGGGCGGCTCGGCGTCGGGCACCCGCACGCCGGGCCGCTCAACCCGACGACGCTGCCGCTGGGCCCCACCGACCCGGTCACCGAGGTGCTCTTCGCCACCGACGCCGCCGTGCCGGTGGGCGGGCCGGGCGACGGCACCCAACTCTGGCGGATCAGTGGCAACGTCCGGCAGACCGAGCCGCTGCACTTCGGTGGCTGCGACGTGCAGGTGGTCAACCGGGTCGGCTGGGACGGCACGGTGCGGCCACCGCACGGCAACGAGCTGGGCTGGAAGGACACCGTCCGGGTCAACCCCCGGGAGGACGTCGTGGTGGCGTTGCGTCCGGTCGCCCCGGCGCTGCCGTTCAAGTTGGGCGACAGCGTCCGACTGCTCGACCACTGTCGCCCGGCCGGGGCCCGTACCGGGTCGACCCCGGTCAGCCCGGCGGACGGGCGACCCGCCATGGTGGTCAACCAACTGGTCAACCTGGGCTGGGAGTACCGCTGGCACAGCCAGCTCGCCGGCCACCGCGACGCGGGGATGACCCGGCCACTGGTGCTGCGGGTGGCGCCGAAGGCACCGACCGGGCTGACCGCCACGCCGGTGTCCGGCTCGGCCACCGCGCTACCCGCTATCGCCCTGGCCTGGACCGGCAACGGCGGACGTCCACCGGCGACCAGCCACCTGCTGCAACGGGCCACCGACGCGACGTTCGGCGGCGAGGTCACCACGATCACCGTCGCGGCCACCGCCACCCGGTACACCGACGCGACGGTCACCCCCGGCGTCACGTACCACTACCGGATCCGGGCGGAGAACGCCGTCGGCTACTCGTCCTGGTCGAACGGGGTTCCGGCCTCCGTGCACCTGGCCGCGCCGAGCGGCCTGGTCGCGGCGCTCCCGCCGGCCGCACCGCTGCGGGTGGCACTGCGCTGGTCGAACCGCTCGTTCGCCACCGGCATCGACGTGCAGCGGGCCACCAACCCCACGTTCACCAGCGGCCCCGGCACCACTGCCATCGGGGTCGCCGACAACCACCTGGACGTCACCGTCGCGCCGGACACCACGTACTACTACCGGGTGCGGACCACGTACCTGGGCGCCGCCTCGGCCTGGTCGACGGTCGCCACGGTGACCTCACCGCCCGCGCCGGGCACCCCCACCGAGGTGAGCGCCACCGCCAACGCGCCCGGCCCGGACACCGCGACGGTGATCCTGGCCTGGGCGGCGAGCACACCCACCGGGCAGGGGGCCGGGTTCATCGTGCAGCGGGCCCTCGACCCGGCGTTCGACCGGGAGGTCGCCACCTTCACGGTGACCGGTAGAGGTTTCACCAACACCGGGCTGGCCCGGGGCGTGACGTACCACTACCGGATCCGGTCGTTCAACGTCGTGGGCAGCTCGCCGTACACCGGCCCGGTGGTGGTCACGACCCCACCGTGACCGGCCGGCGCGGCCCGGCTCAGCGGGTGGGCGCGCGCAGAGGTGTGCCGACGGCGCGCAGCTCGGCGAGCGCCCCGGCAACACCGTGCAGCAGGTCGGTCGCCTCGGTGAGCCGGTCGGCGGCCGGGTGGGCGGTCTCCGGGCGGGCATCCTCGGCCAGGTAACCGGCGGCGGCGACCACCAACCGTTCGTAGGCGGCGACCCCGCCCTCCAGTTGGGCGGTCAGCACGGCGTGCGCCTCGGCCAGCGGTGCCCGCGCGTCGGCCGGGGCCAGCCGCAGCGCCCGTTCGACACTGGCCACCCGCGACGCCAGGTCGCGCAATGAACCGTCAGCGGCGGCGGCCTCCTGCACCGCGGGCTCGGCCAGCCCGGTGAGCCGGGGAGCCATCCCGGCCAGGGTGAGGGCCGCTCGGTCCAGGCGGGCCCACTGCTCGCCCGCGCTGGTGCCGCGTAGGGCGATCCGGGAGCGGACCCGGCGAACCTCGGCCAGCACACCAGGGCCGACCGGCAGCCGCTCGACGGCGGCGACCAACCGGGCCCGCGACCGGGCCGCGGCCTCGGCCGGGTCGAGCGCGGGGGGTGCCGGCTGGGCGGCCAGGGCACGCACGTCGATCCAACGCCAGGCGGCGAGCGCCACCGCACTGCCCGCGGCGCCGGCCCAGGCCGCGTCGGGCAGACCGAGGCCGGCGTACGGGGTCAGCACCGCGGCGGCACCGCCGAGCCCACCGGCCAGCACACTCCATCGTCGGGCGGACCGGCGCAGCCGACCCAGCCTCCGGAAGTATCGCGCCCGCTCGTCTGCCACCCTGACCCCCTCGGTCCGCTCGTTCAGCCGGCGGCGGTTGGGTCGCCGGTGCCCCGCTCGCGAGCCATGCTGGCGCGCAGCTCGTCCAACCGGGCGGCGGCCGCCGGATCGTTGACCGGGCCGGCCTTCTCGGCCTGCGGCACGGCCTGTCGCTGCGACGCGCCGCCGAGCTGCTCCCCCGCCATGCTGGACCGGATCTGCTCCAGTCTCGCGGAACCCGCCGAGTCGATGGTGGCCTTCTGAATCTCCAACATCCGGCCTTCGACGGAGTTGCCGGCCAGCTCGGCGCGACCCATCGCGTTGGCGTAGCGCCGCTCGATGCGGTCGCGCACCTCGTCCAGCGACGGGGTGTTGGTGGGCGCGGTCAGCGACGACATCGACTCCAGCGAACGGGCCACCGACTCCTGCATCTTGGCCTGCTCCAGCTGGCTGAGCAGCTTGGTGCGCTCGGCGAGCTTCTGCTGGAGGATCATGGAGTTGTTCTCGACCGCCCGGCGGGCCTGGGCTGCGGCACCCAGCGCCTGGTCGTGCAGGGTCTTCAGGTCCTCGGTGGCCTGTTCAGCGGAGACCAGCTGGGTGGCCAGGGTCTGCGCCGACTGCTCGAACCGCGTCGCCTCGGCCTCGTCACCCTTGGCCCGGGCCTGGTCGGACAGCACCAGGGCCTGTCGGGCGTTGCCCTGCAGCCGCTCGACCTCGGACATCTGCCGGGAGAGCTTCATCTCCAGCTGACGCTGGTTGCCGATCACGGCGGCGGCCTGCTGGACCAGCGCCTGGTGCTGCCGCTGGGCATCCTCGATGGCCTGCTGGATCTGCACCTTGGGGTCGGCGTGCTCGTCGATCTTGGCACCGAAGAGCGCCATCAGATAGTTCCAACCCTTGACGAACGGGTTCGCCATCTCCGCGGTATCCCCTCAGTCGCGTCGCTCCACCACGGTCGGGTCGGACAGGCCGACCACGACCGGCCGGTCTCCATCGTCCCAGTCGAACGCCAACGAAGGCACCCTTACCGTTGGTCGACTGCACCGGCAGCTCCTGCCGGCCACCCTACGCGGCCGGGGCCAACCCGCCCACGGCCAAACCGGAAGGATGGGGTCAGGCCGCGCAGACCACGTCCCGGTCGCGCTCCGTCGGGCGTACGCGCGCGCTGCGCAGCGTGGCCTTGAGCGGCGAATCCTGGCGGACCGACACGGCGACCTTGCCATCGGAGGTGACCTGGCGGACGCCCCGGCTGGTGCTCTTGGCGGCAGCGGCGCCGTCGGCCGGCTCCTCCTGCATCGAGACGAGCACACCCGGCATCTGCTCGGCGAGCGCCACCGTGTCGCTCACCTCGCGCAGCAGCTCGGACAGGCGGGCGCCGAGGGCGTCGCAGATCGCGGCGAGCAGCTCGCTGGACGGCTCCTTGTGCCCCCGCTCGATCTCGGAGAGGTAGCCGAGGCTGACGTTGGCGGCGGTGGAGACCTCACGCAGCGTGCGCTGCTGCCCCTGACGGCGCGCTCGTAGTGCGTCACCGATCACCCGGCGTAGCAGGATCATCGCACCTCCCCCTGAGGGATACCTCGCGCTCGCCGCTGGCAGCCGGTCGCGGTGGGACCGCGCCGACCCCGAACGTCGGAGCCTTCCCGCAACCGTACCCGTTGCGAGCCCGGGCGACATCCCGCCCCGCCCGTCGGTTCGTCGGCGCGGGGGTCACCGGTGGCCGGCACCGGCCGTTCCCGCCCTGCCCCGGGTGGTCCCGTCCGGGGTGGGCGAGGTTTCCGCCGGGGGTACGACTTCTGGGGTGTCGGGGTTGGCGGCTGGTGCGCCGGGGATCGCCGCCTGGGCGTCGGCGTCGTAGATCCGCTCGGCGAGCAGCCGGAGGGCCTCGATCACCGCCCTCGTGCGGACGTGGTCCCGGCCGCCGTCGAGGTCGAGTTGACGGACCTCCGCGCCGTTCGCCCCGGCGACCGCCACGTAGACCAGGCCGACGGGTTTGCCGTCCTGGGGTTCCGGGCCGGCGACGCCGGTGGTGGCGACCCCCCAGTCCGCGCCGCAGCGCTCGCGCCCGCCCTCGGCCAGCGCCGCCGCCACGTCGGGGTCCACCGGTCCCCGCTCGGACAGCAGGTCGGCGGGTACGCCGGCCAGGCTGTCCTTCAGGTCGGTGGCGTAGACCACGAGCCCACCCCGGTAGATCGCGCTCACCCCGGCGACGTCCACGATCGAGGCCGCCAGCAGACCGCCGGTGAGCGACTCGACGGTGGCCAGGGTCTCGTGTCGCTGCGCCAGCCGGTGCACCACCGCCGCCGCCGCACTGCCCGCCACCGCGTCGTCCGAGACACCGACCTCGTGGCGTCCGAAACCAGCGTCCCGCTGCGTCGACCCGTCCGTTCCCACGCACCAATCCTTCCCCACCGACCGATCCCCAACCCTGCCGGCCCGAACGCGTAGATCATGAGGTTGACCTGCCGACACGCCAGCCCGGAGAGCAACGGGTGGGGTCAGCGGGGGCGACGGAGGCGAAGCGCCTGGGCTATGTAGTCGAAACCGGTGGCGACCGTGACCAGGACGGCAGCGCCCATGATCCACGGGCCGACGGCGGCGAGGGCGGCCGGCATCGGCCAGAGGTACCACGCGATGGCGAGGATCTGGAGCGCCGTCTTGACCTTGCCGCCGCGGCTGGCGGCGATAACGCCGTGCCGGATCACCCAGAACCGCAGCCCGGTGATGCCCAACTCGCGGACCAGGATCACGGCGGTCACCCACCAGGGCAGTTGGTCGTACCAGGAGAGCAGCACCAGGGCCGCTCCGGTGAGCGCCTTGTCGGCGATCGGGTCGGCCACCTTGCCGACGGAGGTGACCAGCCCGAAGCGGCGGGCGATCCAGCCGTCCACCAGGTCCGTCGCCGAGGCCACCGCGAAGATCAGGCAGGCCGCCATCCGCCAGCCCGCGTGGGTCATCCCGGACACGATCACCGACGCGGCGAAGACCGGCACGAGAACCAGCCGTAGGGCGGTCAGCGCGTTGGCCGCGTTGAGGACGGGCACCACGGCCGCCACCGCCGGGCCGGGCGTCGACTCCGTCGCCCCGGTCACCGCGGCACTCCGCTCGGGCTGCCGCGGCGTTCCCGGCACCGCACCACGTGGCTCCCCCGCTCCGCTCGGGCCCGCCGTCACCGTGCCGCGCCGGGCGCCGCCGAGATCATCTCATCCGGCACGGCGAGCAGGTCCACCCCTTCGGTGCCGGTCACCGTTGCGCGCACCAGATCACCAGGACGCAGCGCGGCCAGGTCGACCCCGCCGTCAGCCGGCGCGACCAGGGTGGTCGAGCCGTCGACCTCCGGCGCCTGGTGCGCCGCCCGTCCCTCCACCACGCCGTCCGTGATCGAGTCGACGAGCACCTCCACGGTCGAGCCGAGCCGGTCCTCGGCCCGCTGCGAGCACAGCTCGTCGGCGAGCGCGCTGAGCCGGTCGTACCGGCGCTTGATCGTCGCGGCGGAGACCTTGCCGGGCAGCCCGGCGGCTTCGGTGCCGTCCTCGTCGCTGTAGTCGAACATGCCGATCGCGTCGAGCCGGGCCTCGGTCAGGAACCGCACCAGCTCGTCGACGTCGGCGCGGGTCTCGCCGGGAAAGCCGACGATGAAGTTGCTCCGGGCACCCGCGTCCGGGGCCAGCGCACGCGCACCCGCCAACAGCTCCAGGAACCGGTCGGTGGAGCCGAAACGCCGCATCCGGCGCAGCACTGGCTCGCTGGAGTGCTGGAACGACAGGTCGAAGTACGCGGCCACACCCGGGGTGTTGGCGATCGCCTCGACCAGCCCGGGGCGGGTCTCGGCCGGCTGGAGGTAACTCGCCCGCACCCGGACGATGCCACTCACCGCGGCGAGCTGCGGCAGCAGCTTCTCCAGGGCGCGGGGGTCACCCAAGTCCTTGCCGTACGAGGTGGAGTTC
Organism: Micromonospora sp. WMMD967; assembly: GCF_029626165.1. Taxonomy (NCBI): domain Bacteria; kingdom Bacillati; phylum Actinomycetota; class Actinomycetes; order Micromonosporales; family Micromonosporaceae; genus Micromonospora; species Micromonospora sp. WMMD967. Next base: position 2,697,081 of record NZ_JARUBK010000001.1, on the reverse strand, counting down.
TCGCTGACCAGCACCAGCTCGCGTACGCCGGTCTTGGCAAGCCACTCCGCCTCGGCGAGCAGCTCGTCCGGCGTACGCGACACGAACGCCCCACGGAAGGCCGGGATGGCGCAGAAGGCGCACCGCCGGTCGCAGCCGCTGGCGAGCTTCAGCGAGGCCACCGGGCCGGTGTCCAGCCGGCGGCGCAGCACCTGCCGCAGGTGCGCCGGGGTGTGCTCGTCGGTGTCGACAGCGGTGCGGGTGACGGTGCCGTGCCCGGGCAGGGACACCGCGCTGTCGCGCCGCTTCACCGGGGTCAACGGCAGCAGCTCACGCCGGTCCCGGGGGGTGTGTGCGGTGACCTGCTCACCGGCGACGACGGCGTTCAGCCGGGCGGCGATGTCCGGGTAGTCGTCGAAGCTCAACACCGCCTGGGCCTCGGGCAGGCTGTCCGCGAGCTCCCGGCCGTACCGCTCGGCCATGCAGCCGGCCGCGACGACCTTGGCACCGGTGCCGGCGGCGGCGAGCAGGGTCTGGATGGAATCCTGCTTGGCCTTCTCCACGAAACCGCAGGTGTTGACGACCACCACGTCGGCGCCCTCGCCGTCGGTGCTCACCTGCCAGCCGTCGGCGTGCAGCCGGGCGGCCAGCTCCTCCGAGTCGACCTCGTTACGGGCACAGCCGAGGGTCAGCAGGGCGACGCGGCGGCCCTCGGCGTTGTCGGAAGGCGAAGGAGCGGTGGCAGACACCATCCGAGGGTACCGGGCCAGTCGGGGCGGCCCACGCACGCGGGCGGCCGGGCCTCAACCCACCTCGGTGTGCTGAGTCACTGGGCAGGTCTGCCGGTCGGCCGGTCAGCGTGCTGCGGCGCCCACCCGGGTCAGCGCGTCGAGCAGGAAGACCTCGGTCCCGGCCAGGCCGGTGCAGCAGAAGACCGAGACCTGGTCCGCGGTGGTCCGACCCGGGACCGCGGCGGCCAGGACGCCACCCAGGTCGACCAACCGCCCCGCGTACGGGGGTGTGGCCGCGAGCATCGGCGGCTGGTAGTCCGCCGCCTGGGTCGGCGAGTCGGTGACCAGCAGGTCCGCGACGTCGAGCAGGTCGGTGCCGAACTCGCTGCGGTCGAGCTGCTTGAAGCCGACAGCGTTGACGTGCGTGCCGGGGCTGAGGTCGGCGGCGCGGAGCACCGGGGTCGGGCTGGTGGTCGCGAGCACCACCACGTCCCGCCCGGCCACTGCCGATCCCGGGGTGGTCACCGCGCGGGCCGGCACACCCAGCTCGGCGCGGACCCGGGCGGCGAAGGCGTCCCTCCGGGCGGCGGAGCGGCTGTGCACGACGACCTCCCGCAACGGGCGGACCGCGGCGGCGGCCCACACCTGCGTCCAGGCCTGCCGGCCGGAGCCGATCACCCCGAGGCTGGCCGCGTCCGGGCGGGCCAGCGCGTCGATCGCGACACCCCCCAATCCACCGGTACGACGGGAACCCAGCTCCTCGCCCACCGCCACCGCCCGGACCGCCCCGGTTCGGCCGTCGTGCAGCACCACCAGCTGCTCCCCCTCCGGGTGGCCGAAGGTGTCGTACGAGCGGAAGCCGTACCACTCGCCGACCAGGTGCCCGGCGGTGAGCACCATCCGCCCACCGCCCAGCGGGGCGGCGGTCCGGGGCGGGGCGATCAGACGTCCCTCGTACGCGGCCAGGAGGGCGGCGCGCATGGCGTCGACCGTGGTGGCGGCGTCCAGCGCGGCGGCGACCTCAGGATCGGCGTAGAGCAGGGTCATGATTGCCATCCTGCAAGTTGAAGTCAGGTACAGGTCAACACGTGGTGGTGATCGTCACCACCCCGCCCCCGGACGCCGGTGCTAGCGTCGGCAGCGGTGGCCCCGGATGCTCGTGGCCGCTCCGGACGAGTGGTGGGCGTACCCGGTCAGGCCAAGACGCCCCGCGTGAGATGAAGACTCGACTCGTCCCGGCGCGGCAGCCCCGGGTGCCTACCGTGAGGTGAACGATGGCCTGGCTCGTACTCGTGATCTCGGGACTGCTGGAGACGGCCTGGGCGATCGCCCTGGACCGCAGCGCCGGCCTCAGCCGGTTGGTCCCGTCCGCGATCTTCGTGGTGACCCTGGTCCTGAGCATGGCCGGGCTGGCGTACGCGCTCCGGGAGATCCCGGTCGGCACCGGCTACGCGGTCTGGGTCGGCATCGGTGCGGTCGGCACCGCCCTGATCGGGATGCTGGCGCTCGGCGAGTCGGCGAGCCTGCCCCGGATCCTCTGCCTCGTGCTGGTGGTCGCGGGCGTGATCGGGTTGAAGATCTTCCACTGAGGCATTCGTCGGCAGGAGTGGCGGCCACCCACAGTGGGTAGTGATCGATCCGTCACGACAGGCTCTCATTTGGAGGACGACATGACCGACATGCCGAGCACCGCCCGCCCCCGCAGCAACGCCGCCCGCATCCTCACCATCGTGGGCTTCGTCTTCGCCGTCCTCGCGCTGCTGCTCAACCCGATCATCTTCGGCGTGCTCGGCGTCATCGCGGGCGTCGTCGGCGCGGTGCTCGGCGACAAGCCCCTGGGCTGGTACGCCGCCGCGGCCAGCGTCGTCGCCGCGATCATCAGCCTGGTGATCATCGGTGCCCTGATCAGCAACTGACACAACTTCTTCGACACGGGCCCGCCGGATACCGGCGGGCCCGTCGCGTGTCCAGGGTCGACCGGTGTCAGTCCCCGTCGCCGCGGAGACCGACCAGGACCTCGTCCAGCTCGTCCGGCTTGACCAGCACGTCGCGTGCCTTCGACCCCTCGGACGGCCCGACCACGCCGCGGGTCTCCATCAGGTCCATCAGGCGGCCGGCCTTCGCGAAACCGACCCGCAGCTTGCGCTGGAGCATCGAGGTCGAGCCGAACTGTGAGGTGACCACCAGCTCCACCGCCTGCACCAGCAGGTCGAGGTCGTCGCCGATGTCCTCGTCGATCTTCTTCTTGTTGTCCTGTGCCGGCGCCAGCACGTCCTTGCGGAACTCCGGCTCGCGCTGGTCCTTACAGAACTTCACCACGTCGGTGATCTCGCGCTCGGTGACCCAGGCACCCTGGATGCGGACCGGCTTCGACGCCCCCATCGGCAGGAAGAGCCCGTCACCACGGCCGAGCAGCTTCTCCGCGCCCGGCTGGTCGAGGATGACCCGCGAGTCCGCGAGCGAGGAGGTGGCGAACGCCAACCGGGACGGCACGTTCGCCTTGATCAGACCGGTCACCACGTCGACCGAGGGACGCTGGGTGGCCAGGACCAGGTGGATGCCGGCGGCCCGGGCCAGCTGGGTGATCCGGACGACCGAGTCCTCCACGTCACGGGGGGCCACCATCATCAGGTCGGCCAGCTCGTCCACGATCACCAACAGGTACGGGTACGGGCGCATCTCCCGTTCGCTGCCCGGCGGGGCCTTGATCTCGCCGTTGCGGACCTTCCGGTTGAAGTCGTCGATGTGCCGGACCCCGTTGGCGGCGAGGTCGTCGTAGCGCATGTCCATCTCGCGGACCACCCAGTCCAGCGAGTCGGCTGCCTTCTTCGCGTTGGTCACGATCGGGGTGACCAGGTGCGGGATCCCCTCGTAGCCGGTCATCTCGACCCGCTTCGGGTCGATCAGCAGCAGCCGCACCTCGTCCGGGGTGGCCCGGGTGAGGATCGACACCAGCAGTGTGTTGAGGCAGCTCGACTTGCCCGCGCCGGTGGCGCCGGCGATGAGGATGTGCGGCATCTTGGCGAGGTTGGCCACCACGTAGCCACCCTCGATGTCCTTGCCGAGCGCCACCACCATCGGGTGGTGGTCGCTGGTCGCCGCACGCGAACGCAGCACGTCACCGAGGGCGACGTTCTCCGGGTCGGTGTTCGGGATCTCCACGCCGACCGCGCTCTTGCCCGGGATCGGGCTGAGGATCCGCACGTCCGGCGACTTCACCGCGTACGCGATGTTGCGGGACAGCTGCGTGATGCGTTCGACCTTGACGCCGTGACCCAACTCCACCTCGTAGCGGGTGACGGTCGGGCCCCGGGTGAAGCCGGTGACGGCGGCGTCCACGTCGAACTGGTCGAACACGCCGGTCAGGGCGGCGATCACCTCGTCGTTGGCCTTGCTGCGGGTCTTGGGCGCCGCGCCGCTGCTGAGCATGTTGGCCGGCGGCAGGGTGTAGTCCCCGGCCAGCCCGGTCAACGCGAGCTGCTCGGCGCGGGTCGGCGCGGGCGAGTGCTCCGGCGGCTCGACCGGCGGCTTTCGGCTCGCCGGCACCTTCGCCGGCGACTTGCGCGGCAGCACCATGGTCTCCTGGAGGTCCGCGCCGTCCAGGTCCTCGAAGTCGTCCGGGTCGATCGGCGGGGGCATCCGCTTCGCCGGCCGCCTGCGCGCGGGCCGCGTCGCCTCCTCGTCGGCCTCCTCGGCCGCCTCCGGGGCGGCGACCAGCCCTCCGGCGAGCAGACCCAGCCGCTCCGGGATCTTGTTGATCGGCGTCGCGGTGACCACGAGCAGGCCGAAGAGCAACAGCAGGACCAGCAGAGGTACGGCGACCCAGGCGGTGACCGCGCGTTCCAGCATCCCGCCCACACCAGCGCCGACCAGGCCTCCGGCGTAGTCCCGCTGCACGGTGTCCACCGGGTCCTGACCGATCTGGAGCAGCGCGGCGGTCGACACCAGTAGCGAACCCCACCCGATCAGCCCGCGACCCCGATGCTCCGGGTCGGCCGGCTGACGCATCAGCCGCCACGCGCCGATCATCAGCAGCACCGGCACGACCACCGAGATCGCGCCCAGGAACAGTCGGATCGTGTCGGCCAGTCGTGCGCCCACCGGGCCGGCACCGGAGAACCAGAGCGCCACGGCGGAGAGCAGGGCGAGACCGAACAACAGCAGCCCGGCGCCGTCGCGACGGTGCTCCGGGTCGAGGTCACGGGCCGAGGCGGCCTGTCGACCGGCGGCCCGCACCGCCCAACCCATGCCGTGTGCGAGACCCATCCACAGTGCGCCGACCGCGCGGCCCACGTAGACGGCCGGGCCGGGCCGGGCCGGCGTGGTGCGACGCCGGACCGGCGCCCGGGTCTTCTTGGCCGGTTGACGGGCACGACTGTTGGTGCCACCGCGCGGCGACGCGCCGCGTCGCCGGCTCGCCTGAGAGGTACGGCCCGCCATAGAGTCACGGTAACGGTGTGGCCGGGCAGATCCCCGCTTTTCCGGGTCGTGTCCGCGCGTCGCAACACGGGCCCCACCGCCGGTCGTGATATCCGACTCAGAAGGGATGCCCTCATGGCGTCGCCGGAAATCGCGAGCGATCCGGACGATCCGCTGGCCGGGCACCCCGGTGCGCTGCGTCCACTGAGCGGTGAACTGGTCGCCGCGGTGCTCGCCGCCCGGGGCCGGTCCGTCGGCCTGAGCGTGGACGGCGAACTGGTGGGCCGCTTCGACGACAACCTGATCTGGTTCCTCCTGCTCGGCGACGACGGGGAGCTGCTCCAGGTCCGCACCATGGTCACCACCACGTTCGGGATCGAGCAGGTGCCCGCCCTGTACGCCTTCTGCAACTCGTGGAACCACGACCGGCTCTGGCCCAAGGCGTTCACCCACGTCGACGACGACGGTCGGGCCCGCGTCTACGGCGAGGTGATCACCGACCTGGAACGCGGGGTGACCCCGCACCAGCTCGACCGACTGCTCGACTGTGGCATCACCACCGGCTGCCAGCTCGCCGTGGCGGTCCGCCGACTGCCCGGTGCGGTGCCGTCGTGACCGGGCGGGACGAGTTCACCGGCCACCGCCCCGGCACACCGCCCACCGGTGCGGACGACCGCCCCGCGCCGGGCCGCCTACCGGCGTTGGAGGCCGCGCTCGCCGACGCCCGGGACCTGCCCGACGGTCCACCCCGGCAGGTGGCCCTGGAACGGCTCGCCGAGCGGGCCGACGCCGCCGGGGACGTCCGTTCCGGTGTGGACGCCCGGTTCGCGCTGATCGAGGCGTACCTGCTCGACGGAGAACGGTGGCGCCTGGTCGAGCCGGTCCGACGGTGTCGGGCCGCCGCCGACCACCGGCCCGGGCTGCTCACCGACGTCGAGACCGGGCTGTTGCTGCGCTACCAGCGGTACGCGGTCGAGGCGCTGCTCGGCACGCCCCGGGTCGGGTTGGACCAGACCCGGTCCCTGCTGCACGACCTGGCCCACCGGGTCGGTGTGGACGGTCCGGACACGCCCACCGTCGCGGAGCTGCACTGCCGGATCGCCGACCACCTGGGCGACGAGCCCACCGCCCGCCACTGGTACGAGCGGTGGTCCGGCAAACGGCCCGGTCCGTCCGGCGGCTGCCCGGGCTGCGCCTCCGCCCGACGCGCCGAGCTGCTGACCGGCTGGGGCGAGTGGCGGGCCGCGCTCGACGAGCTACGCGATTCCGACGGTGACCCGGCGGCCTGCACCGACCAACCCGAACGGGACCTGGTCGCCGTTCTGCTACCCGCGCTGCGCGGGGGCGAGCCGGAGCGGGCCGCGGCGGCACACGTGCGGGCGTACCGCCGGCATCGGCGCGAACGTGCCGCGTTCCCCCACCTCGCCGCGCACCTGCGGTTCTGTGCGCTCGGCGGGCACCTGGAACGCGGGCTGACCATCCTGACCGAGCAGCTGCCCCGATTGGACCGGCCCACCGACGACCTCGCCGCGATGGAGTTCGCCGCCGCCGGCGCACTGGTCTGCGCGCTGGCCGAGGAGGCCGGTCTGGGCGGACGGACCGTGCCCCGCCCGGCGTACGGCGAACGACCCGCCACCGAGCCGGACGTGTCCACTCTCGGCGCCCTGCTGGTCGGGGTGGCCGGTGACCTGGCCGGCAGCTTCGACGCCCGCAACGGCACCGGCCACCACTCCGGTCGGATGGCCGCCTGGCTCGCCGAGCGCCCGCTCGCGGCACCGGTCCCGCTGCCCCCCGACGACGAGCCGAGCGGGTACGACGAGCCGGACGCCGGCGGGTCCGCCGAGGAGACCCGGCCCGACGAGCTGATGGCGCTGACCCTCGACATGATCACTGAGGTGCTGGACGAGCGCGGCGACCAGTACCTGGTGGAGTCGGGCGACACCGTGGTCGGCCGCTGGGGTTCCGTGGTGATCCAGTTCCGGCGGGCCGGTGAACGTGGCGAGGTGCTGCACGCCCGGTCCATGGCCGCTCGGCGGCTGCCGGCGACCCGCCGCGCCGAGGCGTACGCCTTCTGCAACGCGTGGAACCACGACCGGCTGCTGCCCAAGGCGTACGCGCACGACCTCGGTGCGGAGTTGGTGCTGGCCGGTGACGTGGCCACCGACCTCACCCACGGGGTCGCTCCGGCGCAGCTCACGGTGCTGGTGGACGCCGCCGTCGCCACCGGCGTCGCCTATGCCGAGGCGGTCGCCGCGCTCCCCTGACGTCTCCGGACGCGCCGACGCCGGCCCACCCGTCGGAGGTGGACCGGCGTCGTCATACGTTGCTCAGACCTCGACCACTGTCGGCACGATCATCGGGCGACGACGGTACGCGTCGTTGACCCACCGGCCCACCGTCCGCCGGACGATCTGCTGAAGCTGGTGCGGGTCGGTGATGCCGTCCGCCGCGGCCCGGTTGAGGGCTTCGGTGACCAGCGGGATCACCGGGTTGAACGCCTCCGGGTCCTCGGAGAAGCCCTTCGCGGAGAGCGTCGGACCGGCGACGACCTTGCCGGTGACGGAGTCGACGACAACTGTGGTGGCGATGAAGCCGCCGTCACCGAGGATCCGCCGTTCGGTGAGCAGTGACTCGCTGACGTCGCCGACGGCGAGGCCGTCGACGTAGACGTACCGGCTCTTCACGTGCCCGACCAGGCTGGCGCGGCCCTCGACGAGGTCGACCACGTCGCCGTCCTCGCAGATCACCACGCGGTCGGCGGCGACCCCGGACTCGATTCCGAGCCGGGCGTGGGCCCGCAGGTGACGCCATTCGCCGTGGACGGGCATCAGGTTGCTCGGTCGGACGACGTTGAGCAGGTAGAGCAGCTCCCCGGCGGGGGCGTGCCCGGAGACGTGCACCTTCGCCACGTCCTTGTGCACGACCACCGCACCGGCCCGGGCCAGCCGGTTGATCACCCGGTAGACCGAGGTCTCGTTGCCGGGCACCAGCGAGGACGCCAGCACGACGGTGTCGCCGGGGGCGATGGTGATGTGCCGGTGGTCGCCGCTGGCCATCCGGCCCAGGGCACTCATCGGCTCACCCTGCGAACCGGTGGACATCAGCACGATCTGGTCCGGAGGCAGGGTGGTCGCCTCCTCGATCCCGATGACCAGGCCGGCCGGGATGTTGAGCAGGCCGAGGTCCCGGGCGATGCCCATGTTGCGGACCATGGACCGGCCGATCAGCGCGACCTTGCGGCCGTGCTCGACGGCGGAGTCGAAGACCTGCTGAACCCGGTGCACGTGCGAGGCGAACGAGGCCACGATGATCCGGCCCTTCGCCTTCGCGAAGATCGAGTCGAGCACCGGCCCGATCTCCCGCTCCGGGGTGACGAAGCCGGGGATCTCCGCGTTGGTGGAGTCGGACAGCAGCAGGTCCACACCCTCCGCACCCAGCCGGGCGAAGCCGGCCAGGTCGGTGATCCGGCCGTCCAACGGAAGCTGGTCCATCTTGAAGTCGCCGGTGTGCAGCACCAGGCCGGCGGGGGTGCGGATGGCCACGGCGAGGGCGTCCGGGATCGAGTGGTTGACGGCGAAGAACTCACACTCGAACGGGCCGAGTCGCTCGCGGCCCCCCTCCCGCACGGTCAGCGTGTACGGCTGGATCCGCCGCTCGGCGAGCTTCGCCTCGACCAGGGCGAGGGTGAACTGGGAGCCGACCAGCGGGATGTCGGGCTTGTGGGCGAGCAGGTAGGGCACCGCGCCGATGTGGTCCTCGTGCCCGTGCGTCAGCACGATCGCCTGGACGTCGGCCAGCCGGTCCAGGATCGGGCCGAAGTCCGGCAGGATCAGGTCCACACCCGGCTGCTCGACGTCGGGGAACAGGACCCCGCAGTCGACGATCAGCAACTTGCCGTCGTACTCGAAGACGGTCATGTTCCGACCGATGGCGCCGAGCCCGCCGAGCGGAATGATCCGCAGGCCGCCTTCCGGCAGTGGCGGGGGTAGCTCCGCCTCGATGTGCGCCTCGGTCACGCGTCCACCTCAATCTGCGACGCCGTCACTCGGCGTCCGTCGTGTCGTTTGGTCATTCGGGCAGCTCCAGGCCCGCTGCCGCGAAGTCCGCGCGCAGCTGGGCGATCTCGTCGTCGGTGGCGTCCACCAGCGGGGGTCGCACCGGGCCGGCCGGCAGGTCCAGCGCTGCCAGGCCCGCCTTCACCAGGATCGTGCCCTGGGTGCGGAAGATGCCGGTGAACAGCGGCAGCAGCCGCCGGTGCAGCGCCAGCGCGGTCGGCATGTCCCCCGCGTCGTACGCATCGATCAGTTGTGCGGTCAGCGCCCCGGTGAAGTGCGTGGAGGTGCCGACCACGCCCACCGAACCGACGGCCAGCGCCGGCAGGGTGAGGGCATCCTCGCCACTGTAGAAGGCGAGGGCGCTCCGGCTGGTCACCCAGCTGGTGGCGGTCAGGTCGCCCTTGGCGTCCTTGACCGCGACGATCCTGCCGTGCTCGGCGAGCCGGACCAGCGTCTCGGTCTCGATCGGCACACCGGAGCGGTGCGGGATGTCGTACAGCATCACCGGCAGGCCGGTGGCGTCGGCGACGGCCGTGAAGTGCCGGACCAACCCCGCCTGCGGCGGCTTGTTGTAGTACGGGGTGACCACCAGCAGGCCGTGCGCACCCGCCTTCTCGGCGGCTGCGGCCAGCTCGATGGTGTGCCGGGTGTCGTTGGTGCCGACGCCCGCGACCACCTTCGCGCGGTCACCGACGGCCTCCACCACGGCCCGGATCAGCTGCTCCTTCTCCGTGTCGGTGGTGGTCGGCGACTCGCCGGTGGTGCCGTTGACCACCAGCGCGTCGTTGCCCTGCTCGTCGACCAGGTAGCTCGCCACTTTGGCGACGCCGTCGAGGTCGAGGGAACCGTCGGGGGTGAACGGGGTCACCATGGCTGTGATCAGCCGGCCGAAGGGGCGGGACGCCGGTCGGGCCGCGGCATCGAGGTGGTCGTGCGTCATACCCTCCAACCTAGCGGACGACCAGCCGGAGCCCGCCGGGGAAGGGCTCAGGACGCCTCGTGCGGGCTGGCCGCCACCTCGGTGCCGTCCGGCAGCGTCGAGATCACGAAGTCGGCGAACACGTTGGGCGCGACACCCTGCAGCTGGCGCAGGCACTCGACGGCCAGCTCACGGATCTCCACGTCGGCGTGCTCGGTGGCCCGCATCGCGACGAAGTGCCGCCACGCCCGGTAGTTGCCGGTGACCACGATCCGCGTCTCGGTGGCGTTGGGCAGCACCGCCCGAGCCGCCTGCCGAGCCTGCTTGCGGCGCAGCGTCGGGTTCGGCTCGTCGGAGAAGCGCTGTTCCAGGCCCTCCAACAACTCGGTGTACGCCCGGACGCTCGCCTCGGCGGCCTCGGTGAACTTCTTGTGCAGCTCCGGGTCGTCGGCGATGACCGCCGGCTCGACCATGGCCGCGTCGCGCTCGGGAACGTACCGCTGCGACAGCTGGGAGTACGAGAAGTGCCGGTGCCGGATCAGCTCGTGGGTGAAGGAACGCGACACCCCGGTGAAGTAGAAGGTGACCGACCCGTGCTCCAGCACCGACAGGTGCCCGACCTCGAGGATGTGCGCCAGGTAGCCGGCGTTCGTGGCGGTGGCCGGGTTCGGCTTCTTCCAGGACTGGTAGCAGGCCCGGCCGGCGAACTCGGCGAGCGCCTGACCACCCTCGGCGTCGGTCGACCACGGCACATCGTCCGGGGCCGCGAACTGGGTCCACGCGATCAACTTGACCTGGGGCTGCACCATCTCCGGCATTCCTGGGACTGTAGTGGCCTGCGGCCTCGTTCCGAATCACCGGGGGCCGTAGGTGTTCAAGATCTCGACCACTTCGCGCGGGCCACGTCGGCCTCTTGGACCTTCCCGCCTGCCTGTAGAGCTGCCCCAAATGTGGGGCAAACATTCCCAGGTCGGAGCTCCGTCAGCGTGCCCCACCTTCCGGGCAGCTCGACACCGGCGACAGCCGCCGTCCTGGACACCCCACACGGCCCTGGCGATGATGGGCCCACAGGTCCGGACCAACCCTCGCCCCACATATGGGGCAGCTCTACAGGGGCGCGGCAAGGTCCTACCTCGCCGTTGAGAACCTGCCCCAGGGTGCCGGCAGACGTCGGACGGCGGCGCGCTCAGACGTAGAGCGAGGTGAACGGCGCCCAGGGCAGGTTGCGCAGCACCGAGAAGGCCAGCCACACGCCCAGGAACCCACCGATGACCTTCGAGCTGATCCGCAGCTCGGGCAGCCGCCAACCGAACGCCTGGTTGCCCGCCCAGGCCACGAAGAGGTACGCCAGGAACGGCAGCGCGAAGACGAACAGGAAGTGGTGCCGGGCGGCGGCCGGCAGGTCGGCGTGCAGCACGTACCAGAGCGCGCGGGTGCCGCCGCAGCCCGGGCAGTCCAGCCCCGTGGTCAACTTGAGCAGACAGGTGGGTGCGGCGTCCGGGGCGGCGTGGGTCGGATTGCTGAGCAACGCGTAGCCCATCCCGATGGCGACACAGCCGACCGCGGCCAGCGGCACGACCCAGCGCGGCGAGCGTTCGTAGAGCCGCAGCACGAACCGGGTGAGCCGGTCCGGCTCGGGTGCCGGGTAGCCACCCGGCGGGGGCGGCGGCCAACCGGCGGGACCCGCCTCGGCCGAAATCGCGTCGGTCGGCACCGCACCGGTCGTCTCGGCCGGCACCGTGTGCACGGCCCCGGGGGCGGGCTGCGGCTCGTGGACCGGTCCGGAAGGGCTCGTCACGCGCTCACGGTACACCGGCCACGCCGGCCAGCGCGGCGGTCAGCGGGCCGGCGAGGTCGCCGGCCACCGGCGGGGCCACCGCGTCCAGGCCGAGCCAGCCGGCGAGCCGGTACAACTCGGCGGCGAGCGCCACAGCGGTCTCCCCCGGGTCGACGCCGGGCTCGACCCAGGCGGCCGGCACCAGCAGCACCCCCGCCTTGCGGTCGGCCTTCAGGTCGACCCTTGCGGTGAACCGGTCGCCCTGCAGGAACGGCAGCACGTAGTAGCCGTAGACCCGCTGCGGCGCCGGGACGTAGATCTCGATCCGGTAGGTGAAGTCGAACAGCCGCTCGGTGCGGGCCCGCTCCCAGATCAGCGGGTCGAACGGGCTGACCAGCGTGTTGCCCCGGATCCAACGCGGCAACCGTGCGGACGCGTGCAGCCAGGCCGGTTGACGCCAGCCCGCCACCGTGACCGGCACCAGCTCACCGGACTCGGCCAGCTCCGCGACGGCCTGTCGGGCACCGGCCAGCGGCAGCCGGAAGTAGTCGCGCAACTCCGGCTCGGCGGCCACCCCGAGCGACCGCGCGGCGAGTGCCACCAGCGTGCGGTACGCCTCGGCGTCGGTCGGGGTGGGCGCGGCCAGGACCGCCGTGGGCAGCACCCGCTCGGGCAGGTCGTAGCGGCGGGCGAAGGACGTGGTGCGCTCCGCGGCGACCACCTCGCCGGCCCAGAAGAGAAACTCCAAAGCCCGCTTCACCGCCGACCAGTTCCACCCCCAGTTGCCGGTCTCCCGGGGCGCGTCGTGTTCGATCTCGGCGGCCGTCAACGGCCCCCGGGCGGCCACCTCGTCGCGGACCCAGGCGACCAGCTCCGGTTGCTCCTCGGCGACCCGCCGCATGCCGCCCCAGGATTCGCTGTGCGCGCGGGCCATCCGCCAGCGCAGCATCGGGTGCAACTCCACCGGGACCAGCGACGCCTCGTGGCCCCAGTATTCGAACAACTCGCGCGGGCGGCGGTATGCGGCCTGGTCGAGGAGCGTCGTCGGGTAGGGCCCGAGCCGGCTGTAGAGCGGCAGGTAGTGCGCGCGTTGCAGCACGTTGACCGAGTCCATCTGGATCAGCCCGACCCGGCCCAGCACCCGCCGCAGGTGTCGACGGGTGGGCGCGCCGGTCGGCGCCGGGTCGGCGAAGCCCTGGGCGGCGAGGGCCACGCGGCGGGCCTGGGCGAGGGAGAGTGATTCCGGTGCGGTCATCGTCGGCGACCCTAATTCATTGGTACGACGCCGGTGCGGGAAGCTGGACGTGACGACCAACGGGGCATAGAACGGTGCAATGCTGACCATCCGCCGGGAGGAGCCGGACGACGCCGACGCTGTCGCCCGGGTGCACGTGCACGGCTGGCAGGCGGGCTACGCCGGCTTCATGCCCGACGAGGTGCTTCGGCGGCTGAACGTGGCCGCCTGGGCGCAACGCCGACGCGACGTCGGCACCGCCGACCCCGAGCACCCGTTCACCACCCTCCTCGGCGAGGTGGACGGGTTGGTCGTCGGGTTCACCACCTTCGGGCCGTACCGCCGCAACCAGGACCGGGACGACCTGGACCCGACGGTCGGCGAGGTGGTGGCGATCTACGTGGAGCCGGCGTACTGGGGTGACGGGACGGCCGCCGCGCTGCTGTCCGCCGCCCGGGCCGGGCTCACCGAGCGGGGCTGGTCCGGCTATCGGGCGTGGGTGCTGGCGGACAACCGACGAGCCCGCCGGTTCTGCGAGCGCGCCGGCCTGTCACCGGACGGTGAGCGGTCGACCTACCAGGTGCCGCTGGCCGGCGGGGTCCCGCCGGTCGGGCTGGTCGAGCTGCGGTACGCCGGACGCCTCGACGGCTGACCCGTCCGGGGTGAGCCAGCGGCGGATGGGCAGGAAGGCCACCAGCGCCAGGCTGATCCACACGTAGGCGTTGCTGCCCACGAAGCCGTCGACGCCGGTGAAGTCCTTCTCCCAGAACCACACGGTGCGGCTGATCAGCAACGCGTACCCGATGATCGCCGCGATCAGCAGGAACCGCCGTCGGCGGCCGGCCGGCGCGGCCATCGCGTTGTCGACGAGCAGGATCAGCGCGGGCAGCAGCCAGACCAGGTGGTGCACCCAGGTGACGGGACTGACCAGGCACATCACCGCACCGGTCAGCGCCAGACCGGTCGCCTCGTCGCCGACCGCGACGGCGGCCCGGGACCGCCAGGCCCAGAGCGCAAGGGTGCCGAGCACCAGCAGCAGCCAGAGCACCGTGCTCGGGTGCTGCGGGTCGAGTCGGGCGACCACCCCGCGCAGTGACTGGTTGGAGACGAAGGCCAGCTCACCCACCCGACCGGTGTTCCACAGCGCCTCGGTCCAGAACTCCCGGGACGCGTCCGGGAAGAGCGCACCGGCCAGCAGCGACACGCCGGCGGCGGTGCCGGAGGCGGTGAGAGCCGCCCGCCAACGGCCGGTCACCAACAGGTAGACGATGAAGACACCGGGGGTCAGTTTGATCGCGGTCGCGAGCCCGATGCCCACCCCGGCCCACCGGTTGCCGGTCGGCAGCAGCCGCAGCAGGTCCACCGCCACCAGGAAGAGCAGCAGTGTGTTGACCTGGCCGAAGTTGACCGTCTCGCGCATCGGTTCGAACGCGGCGGCAAGGCAGAGCGCCACGGCGAGCGCGAACCACCGGGTCCAGCCGGCGCGGCGGGCGATCGGGTCGACCAGCCACCAGATCAGCACCGTCGTGGTGACCACGCTGGCGAGCACGCTCACCACGATCGCGGCCGTCCACGGCAGGTACGCCATCGGCAGCATGACCAGTGCGGCGAACGGCGGGTAGGTGAAGCCGTACTGGGTGTTCGGTTTGAGGTAGTCGTAGATCTCCCCGCCGTCGTGCACCCACCACGTCAACGCGCCGTAGTAGACCTTCAGGTCGAAGAAGCCGTGTCGGACGGCCGCGACGGCGAGGAACGCGGCGACCGCCGCCGCGAGCACCACCACCCCGACGACCTGCGCGGTCGTCCGTTTGGCACCCTGCGCCACCGTCGCCTCCCTCGCCCTGCGTAGGCTTCCGTCCCATGGCTCTCGGGTACGTCCGCCCGGCGCGTCCCGAGGACGCCGGCGAGATCGCACGCATCCAACTCGCGACCTGGCGGGTCGCGTACCGCCGGATCCTGCCTCGGCACGTGCTCGACAACCTGGACGAGGCGTTCCTCGCCCGGCGGTGGAGCGCTGCGGTGCTGGAACCGCCCTCCGGCGCGCACCGGGTGCTGGTCGCCGTCGAACAGGCCGAGCAATCGTATCTGGTGGGGTTCGCCGCCTCCGGCCCGGCCGACAGCGAGGCCCTGGCCCCGGGTGAGCCGGCCGACTCGCTCGGCCCGGACGTGGCGGCGGTGACCGATCTGCTGGTCGAGCCGCGGTGGGGTCGGCGTGGGCACGGCAGCAGGCTGCTCTCCGCGACCGTCGACCTGTGGCGGGAGGACGGGATGGGTCGGGCGGTGGCCTGGGCGTTCGACGGTGACGAGGCGACCCGGAAGTTCCTCACCAGCACCGGCTGGGAGCCCGACGGTGCGGCTCGCGCGCTGGACGTCGACGACATGCTGGTGCCGCAGGTGCGCCTGCACGTGGCGGTGCCGACCGAGCCACTCGCCGAGGACCGCCCCGGCGAGTGACAGGGCCGGGTCAGCCTTTGTCCGAGCCGTCGTTGGCGTCGCGGACGAAGTACCGCTGGAACACCACGAAGATGATCGCCACCGGGATGGTGGCCAGCAACGCCGCGCCCAGTTTCAGCGGGTACTGGGTGCCCTTGCCGAGCGAGCCGCTGACCAGGTCGGCCAACCCGCGCGGCAGGGTGAACAGGTCCGGGTCCTGCACCGACACGAGGCTGTGCGGGAACTCGTTCCAGGAGCCCTGGAACGACAGGATGGTCAGCGTGATCAGCGCCGGTTTCGCCATCGGCAGCACCACGGACCAGAAGGTCCGGAAGATGCTCGCGCCGTCGATGCGGGCGGCCTCCTCGACGCTCACCGGGATCGACTCGAAGAACTGCTTCATGATGAACACGCCCGCCGCGTCGGCCAGCAACGGCACCACCAGCCCGGCGTAACTGTTGTAGATGCCGAGTTGGTTGAGCACCAGGAACTTCGGGATCAGCAGCACCACGCCGGGCACCGCCATGACCGCGATGACCGCGGCGAACAGCCCGCCGCGACCGGCGAACCGCAACCGGGCGAGCGCGTACCCGGCGAGCGAGTCGAAGAACACCCGCCCGACGGTGACCAGCACCGTCACCAGCAGCGAGTTGCCCAGCCACAGTGGGAAGTTGGTGCCGGCGAAGATCCGTTCGAAGCCGGCGAGGGTGAGCGGGTCCGGGAACGGCGACAGGGGGTTCGCCGCCGCGTCGGGCTCGGTCTTGAGAGCGTTGCCGATCTGGATGACGAACGGGTAGAGGAACACCAGCCCGAAGAAGACGAGCGTCGCGTACCCCAGGAAACGGGTGGCCAGGGTGCGGGCCGCGCGGTGGTCGGGCCGCGCGGGCGCCGCCGGGCGGTCGGTGAGCACGGCCATCTCAGGACCTCTCCGGTACGCGCCGACGCCGCCAGCCCCGTCGCGGCCGGTCGGTGTCCCGCTCGGCCAGCACCCGGCGCTGGATCAGCGTGAGCACGATGATGATCAGGAACAGGACGAAGGAGATCGCCGCCCCGGAGCCGTACTCGAATTCCCGAAAGGCGGTCCGGTACGACAGGTAGGCCGGGGTGAGCGTGGTCTTGGCCGGGTCGCCCTGGCTCATGACGTACACCTGGTCGAAGACCTGCCAGGAGCCGATCATGCCGAGGGTGAGCACCAGGAAGGTGGTGGGCCGGATCAGCGGCAGCGTGACGTGCCGGAACCGCTGCCACCGGGACGCCCCGTCGAGGGTGCTGGCCTCGTCCAACGCGACGGGCACGTTCTGCAACCCGGCCAGGAACATCAGCATGAACGTGCCGGACGTGGTCCAGACGACAAGCGTGATGATCGAGATCATCGCCACGCTGGGGCCGGACAACCAGTCCCACCAGGTCAGCCCGAACGGGCCGCCGTCGGTGAGTGCCGCCGGCGGCGAGTCGACGCCGACTGCGCCGAACAGCAGGTGCAGCACACCCCGGGAGTCGGCGAACCACTCCGGCCCGTCGATCCCGAAGAAGCCGAGCAGCGCGTTCACCGCACCGGAGTTGGCGAAGAGGAACAGGAACACCACGCTGATCGCCACCGAGCTGGTGACCGAGGGGAAGTAGAAGGCGCTGCGGAAGAAGCTCTTGCCCTTCAGCATCCGGTTGTTGACGATCAGGGCCAGCCCGAGCGCGAGCACGGTCTGCGCCGGCACCACGATCGCCACGTAGTAGATGTTGTTGCGGATGCTCGTCATGAAGTCGCGGCGGGCCAGCCCGTCCTCGGTGAACAGACGGGTGTAGTTGTCCGTGCCGACGAACGGGACGTCGCCGGTGAAGGGGCTGCCCTGCCCGTTCCAGTCGGTCAGACTGACCCAGAGCGCCATCAGGATCGGCAGCAGCAGGAACAGCCCCAGGATGACGATCACCGGCGCGACGAAGAGCCAGCCGGCGAGTGTCTCGTTGCTCCGGATGCCGCCTCGGCGTCGGCGCGGCCCCGCGTCGGGCGTGGTCGCCGCGGCGGTCAGTGTCTCGGTTGCCATCGTTCCTCCCTCCCTCTCTCGGGCCGACGTGCGGCAGGGCCCCGGCGTTCGGCCGGGGCCCCGCCCACACCTCAGCTGCCGCCGAGCGCCGCCTTGGCGTTCTTGTCGAAGTTCTGCAGGACGGTCTTCGGGTCGCCGTTGGCCAACCCCTGCAGACCGGTGTCGAGGTCCTTGAGGACGCTGTCCATCTTCGGGGCGTTCACCGGGCCCTGGGCGTACGCGGCGCCGTCGATGAACGGCTTGTCGGCCGGGAAGGCGCTGGTGTACTGCTCGCCCGCGGACTGTCGGGACGGCATGACGCCGAACGCCTTTGCGAAGGCCATCTGCTGCTCGCCGCTGGTCATCGCCTCGACGAACTTGATCGCCTGGTCCTTGTACTTGCTCTTGGCGGCGACACCCCAGCACTGGGTGAAGGACAGGGTGCCCTGCCCCTTGGGGCCGGCCGGCAGCGCCACCACCTTGTACTTCACGTTCGGGAAGTCGTTCTGCAGGGCACCCTTGATCCAGTTGCCCTCGATGGTCATCACGGCCTTGCCCTTGCCGAACGCCTCACCGGACCAGCCGGCGTCGAGCTGCTTCGGGTACTTCGCCAGGCCGGTGGTGAGCATGGTCTTGACGTACTGGAGGGCGGCCAGGTTCTCCGGGGTGTCGGCTGTGGGCTGCTTGCCGTCCTTGCTGGTCAGCCAGCCACCGTTCTGCACCATGAAGGCGCCGATCCGGTCCCGGGTGTCGCCGAGGGCGAGCGGGACCTGCCCCTTCGCCTTGATCTTCTGGGCGACGGTGGTGAGCTGGTCCCAGGTCGTCGGCACGTCGGCGTCGGTCAGCCCGGCCTTGGCCCACAGGTCGGTGTTGATCTGCAGGGCCAGCGTGGAGAAGTCCTTGGGCGCGCAGTAGAGCTTGCCGTCGTACGTGAAGGTGGTGCGCAGACTCTCGTAGAAGTCGCCGGAGTTGCTGATCTTGTCGCCGTACGGTTCCAGGGCGCCGACGCTGGCGTAGTCGGCGAACTGGGCCGCGTCCACGTAGAAGACGTCCGGCGGGGTGCCGCCGGCCAGAGCCTGACCGAGCTGCTGCGTGAGGTCCTGCGCCGGCGTGACAGTCGCGGTGTTGCCCGAGCCGCCGGCCCACTTCGCCGCGGCCTCCTGCACCGCAGTGGTCTCGGCGTCGCCGGACGAGCCGATCAGGATCTGCAGGTTGGCCGGGCCGCTGGACTGGGCGGTGTCGCCGGAGGAGTCGTCGAAGCCGCTGCCGCAGGCCGCGGAGCCGAGGAGCGCGACGGCGGCGAGGCCGGCCACCGCCGCCCGGGTGATGGTTCGAGGTGCCATGGGTTTCTCCTGGTGGGGGGGTGGGACTATGCGGTGTGCCGCAGCGCCAGCGCGGGCTGGAGCAGCACGGGGGTGGGGGTCTGGTGGTCGTCGTCGAGGACCCCGGTGAGCAGGTCCACGCAGCGGGCGGCGGCCTCGCCGAGCGGTTGGCTGACGCTGGTCAGCCCGACCGCGGCGGCGACCGGTGTGTCGTCGAAGCCGATCACCGACACCGGCGGGTCGATGCCGCGGATCGCCTGGAGCGCGCCGAGGGCGAGTGAGTCGCTGGCGCAGACCACCGCTGTCGGTGCCACGGCGTCGAGCAGGTCGCGCATCAGTCGTTCGCCCTCGGCGATGCCGTCCTCGGTCTCCCGATGCAGTCCGGTCGGGTCGACGTCGGCCGCGCGCAGTGTGTCCTGCCAGCCGGCACGCCGGTCGTCACCGACGCCGGAGCCGACCGGCCAGCCGACGAAGGCGATCCGGCGGTGGCCAGCGTCCAGCAGGTGCCGGGTGGCCCGGGCGGTGCCGGCGGCGCCGTCCACGTCCACCCAGGGGTGCGCGTCGAGCGCGTCCCACGGGCGCCCGAAGGTCACGAACGGCACGTTCCGGTCGGCGAGCCAGGCGGTACGCGGGTCGCCGTGCGTGGTGCCGACCAGCACGAAGGCGTCCAGCTCGTACGTGCCGAGCAGGTCGTCGTAGGTGGCGATCTCCCGGTCGTGGTCGGTGGCGGTGTAGAGAAGCACCCGGTAGCCGGCAGCGTCGGCGGTCTCGGTGAGACCGTGCAGGAAGCGGTCGAGCACGGAACCGTTGATGCCGTCGCGGGTCGGTTCGATCCGTGCGGCGATGAGTCGGGACCGACCGGTGCGCATCTGTCGGGCGGCCTGGTTGGCCCGGTAGCCGAGCGCGTTGATCGCGTCCTGGACCCGCTGACGGGTCTCCTGCCGCACGATGTGCGGGCTGTTGAGGACGTTGGACACCGTCTGCCGGCTGACTCGGGCGTGCCGGGCCACCGTCGCTATGGTCACCTTTTCGGCCACTTAATCCCTCTCGCCATCTTGAACGATCCAATCTGGATAAGGCAGGATTAGATCGTTCAAGTTTCTGGAATGTTTCGCACTTTGCACGGCCAGGGTCGCGATGTCAAGACGTCCGCCCCGCACCCCGAGGATCTGGAGCCACACCGTGATCGAACGCCAGCTGCAACCCCTCCTGCACGAATTGGTCGGGGTGGTCCACGCCCCGACCAGCGCGCTGGGGGACGCGACCGGGCAGATCCGCCCGACCGGCGTCCAGGGCGTCTTCCACGCCGACGCCCGGGTGCTCTCGCGGGCCGAGTTGCGCGTCGACGAGCGGGAACTCGAAGGGCTGACCCGTGGCGACGACGGCCCGCACGGCGCACGGTTCGTCGGCCTGGCCCGCTGGCTCGGCGACCCCACGCCCGACCCGACCGTCCGCGTCGAGCGGCTCCGCCGGGCCACCGGCAACGGTCTCACCGAGGAGCTGCGGATCGTCTCCACCGCCACTGTCGGCGTACGGGCCACCGTCACCGTCGACCTCGGCTGCGACCTCGCACCCATCGAGGCCGTCAAATCCGGTGGCACCACGACCGCCTTGGAGGCCAAGACCGGTCAGCCGGGCCTGCTCACCTGGTCGGCAGCCGGGATCACCGTCACCGTCAGCGCACCGGGCGCGGAGGTGCTGGCCACCGCCGAACACGCCACCGCGCCCCGGCTGACCTGGCCGGTCGACCTGCCCCCCGCCGGCGAGACGACGCTGAGCTGGAAGCTGACCGTCGAGGACCCACGCGCCGTCGTCGTCGGCCCGGCCGGCGGCCCCGAGTGGTCCCGGCCCGCTGTGACCGCCGACGACCGCCGCCTGGTCCGCCTGCTGAACCGAAGCCTGGACGACCTGCGCGGCCTACGGCTGGCCGAGCCCGGCGCGCCGACCGACGTGTTTCTCGCCGCCGGGGTGCCCTGGTTCCTCACCCTGTTCGGCCGGGACAGCCTCTGGGCCGCCCGGATGATGCTGCCGCTCGGCACCGACCTCGCCGCCGGCACCCTGCGCGTGCTCGCCCGACGTCAGGGCACCCGGGTCGACCCGGCGACCGGCGAGGCCCCCGGCAAGATCCTGCACGAGCTGCGCCGGCACGAGTTCACGGTGCCCGGCAACGGTCTGCGCCTCCCACCCGCGTACTACGGCACCGTCGACGCCACGATGCTCTGGGTCAACCTGCTGCACGACGCGTGGCGCTGGGGTCTGCCCGCCGAGCAGATCGAGCCGCTGTTGCCGCACCTGGAAGCGGCCCTGGGCTGGCTCGGCGAGCACGCCGACCCGGACGGCGACGGCCTGGTCGAGTACGTCGACACCACCGGGCACGGACTGTCCAACCAGGGCTGGAAGGACTCCGGCGACGCCGTCCGCTTCCACGACGGCACCCTGGCCAGCGCGCCGATCGTACTGGCCGAGGTGCAGGGGTACGCACACGAGGCGGCGGTGAACGGCGCCGCCCTGCTGGACGCCTTCGGCCGACCGGGCGCGGACCGCTGGCGCGAACACGCCGCCGGACTGGTCCGCCGGTTCCGGGACAGCTTCTGGGTCGACGGTCGGTACGGCCCCCAGCCCGCCCTCGCCCTCGACCGGGACAAGCGCCCCGTCGACTCGTTGACGAGCAACATCGGTCACCTGCTCGGCACCGGTCTGCTCGACCGCGAGGAGGAGGCGCAAATCGCCAGGCTGCTCACCACCGACGCCCTCGCCGGAGGATTCGGGCTACGGACCATGGCCACCGACGACACCGGCTTCAGCCCGCTGTCGTACCACTGCGGTTCGATCTGGACGCACGACACCGCGATCGTGCTCGGCGGTCTGGCCCGCGCCGGGCACCGCGAGGCCGCGCTCGGCCTGGCCGAAGGGCTGCTCAGCGCGGCCGAGGCGTTCGACTACCGGCTGCCGGAGTTGTACGGCGGCGACGACCGGTCACTGCTGCACCGCCCGGTGCCGTACCCGGCCGCGTGCCGCCCACAGGCGTGGGCCGCGGCCGGGGCGGTGCTGCTGCTCCAGGCGGCGACCGGCCTCTACCCGGACGTGCCCGGCGGCACGGTCCGGTTGGCCCCGCTGGCCGGGCCCGAACTGGGCGCGTTGCACGTCGACGGCCTGCGCGTCGGCGACGCCTCAGTGGCCGTGACGGTCGACCACACGGGCGACGCCACGGTCACCGGCCTCCCCACCCCACTGACCCCGACCGTCCCCACCCAACGCCGCCCCACCACCCCAGCCCATCCCCGCTAACCCCAACCCGTCCCACCCCGTCGCCTCCCCACCCCGCTCACCCGCCCCCGCCCTCGCCCCCGTCGATCATGGAGTTGTGGTGGGCTTTAACTCCGCAAATGCCCCTTATGGGGAGCACCACAACTCCATGATCGACGCGGGAGAGGATGGGACGGGGGGTGGGGTGGGGTGGGGCCGCGCCGGGTTAGCGGCGGAGCTCGGTGATCAGTTCTTCGTCGTCCACCTGGCCCGTGGGGTGGAAGCCCAGGGAGGTGTAGAGGGTGGCAGCCTGGGTGTTGTCGGGGTGGTAGGAGAGACGGACCGGGGGGTTGCCCTCCCGGGTGGACAGCCAGTCGGCCAAGGTCCGCACCGTTGCCCTGCCCACGCCGCGGTTCTGCTCGGCGGCGTTGATCAGCATGCCACCGATCCAGTGCGAGCCGTCGTCGTCCACACCCCACATGACGTGCCCGACGACGGTCTCGTCGGCGTAGACGGCCAGGGAGTTCCACACCTCGGAACGGGTGCTCAGCAGCAGGTAACGCGCGCCCAGCGCGGCCACGAAGCGGCGTTGGTCGTTGTGCGGGGCGACATCGGCCACCGCCCGCCAGTTGTCGTCGTCGACCGGGCGGAGCGTGATTCGCCGCCCCTGCCGGTCCAGGTGTCCACCATTGATCATCGGCGGATGCTACCCAACAGGCGACCTGAGATCTTGGACAGTTTCCGTCAGCGCGTGACGGAAACTGTCCAAGATCTGCGCCAGCAACGAGGGAGGACCCCGTCCAGGCTCAGTCGAGCAGGGCGTCCAGGCCGACGGTCAGACCGGGACGGTTGCGCACCGCGCGGACGGCCAGCAACACACCGGGCATGAACGACACCCGATCGTACGAGTCGTGCCGAATGGTCAGCGTCTCCCCGGTGCCACCGAAGAGCACCTCCTGGTGGGCGACGAGCCCGGTGGCGCGTACGGCGTGGACGCGTACCCCGTCGATGTCGGCGCCGCGCGCACCCGCAACCTCGTCCTTGGTGGCGTCCGGCACCGGGCCGAGGCCGGCCTCGGCCCGGGCCCGGGCGATCTGCCGGGCGGTGTGCGTGGCGGTGCCACTCGGTGCGTCCAGCTTGCGCGGGTGGTGCTGCTCGATGATCTCGACGGACTCGAAGTGCCGGGCGGCCCGCGCGGCGAACTGCATCATCAGCACCGCGCCGATGCCGAAGTTCGGGGCGATCACCACGCCCACCTCGGGCTTGTCGGCGAGCCAGCCGCGCACCTGCTCCAACCGCTGCTCGGTGAAGCCGGTCGTGCCGACCACCAAGCTGATGCCCTGGTCGATGCACCACTTCAGGTTGTCCATGACGACGTCCGGCGTGGTGAAGTCGACGACCACCTCGGCGGTGGCGACGGCGGCACGGTCGTCACCCTGGTCGATCGACGCCACCAGGGCGAGGTCGTCGGCGGTGTCGACCGCCTTGCAGACCTCGACGCCCATCCGCCCGCGGGCACCAAACACGCCGACCCGTACCAGCCCGGCGGGGGTCTTCTCCTGCTCGTCAGTCACGGGGCACAACCTATCCCAATCGGGACGTGCCCCTCGGGCCGGATCCGGTCGGCTCCACCGCCCGGGACGACCGGGAGCGAAAGGGCTCCGCGCGCACCGCACGCCCGCGCCACGGACGACCAGACCGGAAGAGCTCCGCGCGCACCGCACGCCCGCGCCGCGGACGACCGGACCGAAAGGCGCCCGCGACGACCAGGCCGCACCGCGAGCTCAGACCGCGAAGTCGCCCTCGCCGAAGGGGCCGACGACGGCAAGCGACATCGGTCGGCTGAGCAACTCGGCGGCCAGGACGTTCACGTCCTCCACCGTCACCTCGTCGACCCGCCGGAGCAGCTCGTCGACCGGCATCAGGTCGCCGTAGAGCAGCTCGCCCTTGGCCAGCCGACTCATCCGGGACCCGGTGTCCTCCAGGCCGAGCACGAACGAGCCCTTGCTCATCCCCTTGCCCCGGGCCACCTCGGCCTCGGTC
The DNA here is from genome assembly GCF_029626165.1 of Micromonospora sp. WMMD967. NCBI lineage: Bacteria > Bacillati > Actinomycetota > Actinomycetes > Micromonosporales > Micromonosporaceae > Micromonospora > Micromonospora sp. WMMD967. The sequence goes on along the minus strand of NZ_JARUBK010000001.1, from coordinate 2,672,905 downwards.
AACCCTTCGGCGGCGACCCGGGCCAGTTCGGCGCGGGTCAGGGCCAGCACCTCGTCCACCTTGCCCGGCGCGCAGCCGGCGTAGACGGCGAACAGGCCGGTGTCGGCGTACTGGCTCGCGTAGGAGTAGACCGAGTACGCCAGGCCGCGCTGTTCACGGATCTCCTGGAACAGGCGGCTGGACATGCCGCCGCCGAGGACGTTGTTGAGCACCCCGAGAGCGAAGCGCCGCTCGTCGAGGCGGTCGATGCCGGGGCAACCGAGGATGACGTGCGCCTGCTCGGTCTCCTTCGGCTCCACGACGGTGGTCGCCGGCCTGGTGCGTACCGCAGGGGTCGCCGGACGGTACGGCGCCGGGGTGGCGGGGTCGCTGTCCAGAGGGGTGCCTCGCACCGCCTGGCGGACCAGCTTGACCACCGTGGCGTGGTCGAGGTTGCCGGCGGCGGCGATGACGATCTGCGGCGCCGTGTAGCGGCCCCGGTAGAAGTTCTGGATCTGCCGTCGGGTCATCGGCGTGACGGTCTCCGCGGTGCCGGAGATCAGCCGGCCCAGCGGGTGGTCGCCGTAGACCGCCTGGACGAAGAGGTCGTGCACCTCGTCACCGGGCTCGTCGTCGTGCATGGCGATCTCTTCGAGGATCACGCCACGTTCGGTCTCGACGTCGGCCGGTTCCAACAGCGAGTCGGCGACCAGGTCGCACATCACGTCGATCGCCAGCGGCAGGTCCTCGTCCAGCACGCGGGCGTAGTAGCAGGTGTATTCCTTCGTGGTGAAGGCGTTGGTCTCACCGCCCACCGCCTCGATCTGCGAGGAGATCTCCAGGGCGTTGCGCTTGTTGGTGCCCTTGAAGAGCAGGTGTTCGAGGAAGTGCGCGGCGCCGGCCTGCGGGCCGGTCTCGTCGCGGGAGCCGACCGCCACCCAGATGCCGAACGAGACGCTGCGCATCGCGGGGATCGCCTCGGTGAGCACGCGCAGGCCGCTGGGCAGCACGGTACGTCGTACCGTGCCGCCCAGCGGGTCGTCGCTGAGCGTCCGGGTCACCGCGCGGGTGGTGCCGCCGGAGCGACCCACCCCGGCGGCCCGAGACGCAGCCACCCCCCGTCGATCCGGCGGAAACGGCGCGCTGAAGGCCCGACTCACGTGTTGCTCCCGGTTCGACGAGGGGTGGGTGTCGCAGGTGCTGCTGGTCAGCTGTGCCGGGTCCGGCGGCGCGGACGCTCGCCGCCCTCGCCACCCTCGCCGCCGCCGCCCTCGCCGCCGCGCTCCGGGCCACGCCCGCCCCGGTCGCCGCCACGCTCGCGGTCACCGCGGTCACGCGGAGCCCGGTCGCCACGGTCACGACCAGCGGGGCGGTCGCCACCGGCAGCCTCACCGGCGGCCGGCGCCTCGGCGCCCTCCGGACGGACCTTGTCCAGGTAGATCTTGCCGCGGGCGTCGATGTCCGCGATCTCGACCTCGACCCGGTCGCCGACGTTGAGGAAGTCCTCGACGCGCTCGACCCGCTTGCCGTCGCCCACCTTGGAGATGTGCAGCAGGCCGTCGCGGCCCGGCAGCAGCGAGATGAACGCACCGAACGCGGCGGTCTTGACCACCGTGCCGAGGAACCGCTCGCCCTGCTTCGGCAGCGTCGGGTTGGCGATCCCGTTGATCCGGTCGACGGCCGCCTGGGCCGACGGGCCGTTGGTGGCACCGACGTAGATCGTGCCGTCGTCCTCGATGGAGATCTCGGCGCCGGTCTCGTCCTGGATCGCGTTGATGGTCTGACCCTTCGGGCCGATCACCATGCCGATCTTGTCCACCGGGATCTTGACGGTGGTGACGCGCGGGGCGTAGTCCGACATCTCGGCCGGAGCCTCGATCGCCGCCTTCATGACACCGAGGATGACCTGCCGGGCCTCGTTCGCCTGCTGCAGCGCGGCGGCCAGCACGTCCGACGGGATGCCGTTGAGCTTGGTGTCGAGCTGGAGAGCGGTGACGAACTCCGGGGTGCCGGCGACCTTGAAGTCCATGTCACCGAACGCGTCCTCGGCACCGAGGATGTCGGTCAGCGTCACGTACTGGGTCTTGCCGTCGACCTCGTCGGAGATGAGACCCATCGCGATGCCGGCGACCGGCGCCTTCAGCGGGACACCCGCGGAGAGCAGGCCCAGCGTCGACGCGCAGACCGAACCCATCGAGGTGGAACCGTTGGAGCCGAGGGCCTCGGACACCTGGCGGATGGCGTACGGGAACTCCTCGCGCGTCGGCAGCACCGGGATCAGCGCGCGCTCGGCGAGAGCGCCGTGGCCGATCTCGCGACGCTTCGGCGAGCCGACCCGGCCGGTCTCACCGGTCGAGTACGGCGGGAAGTTGTAGTTGTGCATGTAGCGCTTGCGGTTCTCCGGGGACAGGGTGTCCACCATCTGCTCCATGCGGAGCATGTTCAGCGTGGTGACGCCCAGGATCTGGGTCTCGCCCCGCTCGAACAGCGCCGAACCGTGCACCCGGGGCAGCACGCCGACCTCGGCGGTCAGCGCCCGGATGTCGCGCGGGCCACGGCCGTCCATGCGGACCTGCTCGCGCAGCACGCGGTTGCGCACCTCGGACTTGGTCAGCGAGCGGAAGGCGGCGGACAGCTCCTTCTCCCGACCCTCGAACCGAGCGCCCAACTCCTCGGCGACCCGGGCCTTGACCCGGTCCAGGGCCTCCTCGCGGTCGGCCTTGCCGGCGATGGTGATCGCCTCGGCCACGTCGCCACGGGCGAACTCGGCGACGGCGTCGTACACGTCGTCCTGGTAGTCCAGGAACACCGGGAACTCGGTGACCGGCTTGGCGGCGACCTCGGCCAGCTCGCTCTGCGCGCGGCACAGCTCACGGATCGCCGGCTTGGCGGCCTCCAGGCCGCTGGCGACGATCTCCTCGGTCGGGGCGGTGGCACCGGCCGAGATCAGGGCGACGGCGTTCGGCGTGGCCTCGGCCTCCACCATCATGATCGCGACGTCGCCGTCCTCGAGGGTGCGGCCGGCCACGACCATGTCGAAGGTGGCCCGGGCCAGCTCCTCCAGGGTCGGGAAGGCGACCCACTGGCCGTCGATGTGGGCGACGCGGGTCGCACCGATCGGGCCGGAGAACGGGAGGCCGGAGAGCTTGGTCGACATCGAGGCGGCGTTGATCGCCACGACGTCGTACGGGTGCTGCGGGTCGAGCGCGAGGACGGTCTCGACGACCTGGACCTCGTTGCGCAGGCCCTTGACGAAGGACGGGCGCAGCGGCCGGTCGATCAGGCGGCAGGTGAGGATCGCGTCCTCGCTGGGCCGACCCTCGCGGCGGAAGAACGAGCCGGGGATGCGGCCCGCGGCGTACATCCGCTCCTCGACGTCGACGGTCAGCGGGAAGAAGTCGAACTGCTCCTTCGGGTGCTTACCGGCGGTCGTGGCGGAGAGAACGACCGTCTCGCCCAGTTGGGCGATGACGGAACCGGCGGCCTGGCGAGCCAGCCGGCCGGTGGAGAAGGTGATCTCACGGGTGCCGAAGGACCCGTTGTCGATCACGGCGGTGCGGGATTCGGTGCCGAGTTTGGTCTCGGTCATGTGCTGTCGTGCTCCTTCGCGTCGTGGGCCCACGACATCGGGGAGCTGCTCAGCCGGCCGGTCTTCGATCGAAGCGCCCGGGGTGGCCGGCATCATGCCGGGGTTCCCGGGGGCCACTACCGGAGACCGGTACGCTGACCGGCTCCCTCTCGGGTGGTCGCGCGGCCCATGGTTCTTCTGGTGGGGACGCGGTACGGGGGAGCGACCGGTCGGTCACTCCCCCGTCACGTCACCGGCGCAGGCCGAGCCGCTCGATGAGCGACCGGTAGCGGGCAATGTCCTTCTTCTGGACGTAGTTGAGCAGCCGACGGCGACGGCCGACCAGCAGCAGCAGCCCACGGCGGCTGTGGTGGTCGTGCTTGTGCACCTTCAGGTGCTCGGTCAGCTCGGCGATCCGCTTGGTGAGGACCGCGACCTGGACCTCCGGCGAACCGGTGTCGCCCTCGGCGGTCGCGTACTCCGCGCGGATGCTGGCCTTGGCTTCCTGGTCGAGCGCCATGTTCTCCCTGTTTCGATGGGTTGATCAAGTAGGTCGTCCGTCGTCCCGATGGACCGGGAACGGACCGGTACCTCGCACCCGCGGCGTCGAGCAGGCACGCGAGGCCCCACGCCGGTCACCCGACGTCCCGGCAAGACTACCAGCACTCGCCGGTAACACCCGGCCAAGGGCCGCCGCCGGGCCCGCCGATCAGGCCAGAGCGTGCCGGGTACGGGTGACGTCCTGCTCCATCTGGGCGATCAGCGGCTCGATCGAGTCGTACCGGACCTGGCCGCGCAGGTGCGCCACGAAGTCCAGGGCCAGGCGCTCGCCGTACAGGTCACCGGAGAAGTCGAGCGCGTACGCCTCGACCCGCCGCTCCCGGCCGGAGAAGGTCGGGTTGGTGCCCACGGACACCGCCGCCATCAGGGCCTCGCGTTGCCCGCGGCGGATCAGTCGGGCCGCGTACACCCCGTCGGCGGGCACCGCCGCGTACCGGTGGCAGAGCAGGTTGGCGGTGGGGAAGCCCAGCTCCCGACCCCGCTGGTCGCCGCGGACCACCACGCCTTCCAGGCGATGGGGGCGGCCCAGCGCGGCGGCGGCCGCGCCCACGTCACCCGCGTCGACGCAGGAGCGGATGTACGTGGAGGAGAAGACGGTGCCGTCCTCGGCGACCAGCGGGCCGCCCTCCACGCCGAAGCCGAAGGTACGGCCCAACTGCTCCAGCAGCGCCACGTCGCCGGCCGCCCGGTGCCCGAAGCGGAAGTTGGCGCCGACCACCACCAACGCCGCGTGCAGGTGCTCGACCAGGACATCGTGCACGAACTGTTCAGCCGGCAGCCGGGAGAACTCCGGCGTAAACGGCACCACGCAGAGCACGTCCACGCCGAGTGCCTCGATCAACTCGGCCTTGCGGGCCGGTTCGGTGAGCACCGCCGGGTGCGAGCCGGGCCGGACCACCTCGGCCGGATGCGGGTCGAAGGTCACCACCACCGACTGCACGCCCAACTCCCGGGCTCGGGCCACGGTGTGCCCGATTGTCGCCTGGTGCCCCTTGTGCACGCCGTCGAAGACCCCGATGGTGACGACCGAGCGTCCCCACCCGCCGGGCGCCGCGTCGTACCCCCGCCACCGCTGCATGCCGTTCCTCCCCTGTCGCCCGGCCTCAGGCCGGGGCGAGCACGATCTCCGCGCGGGCCCGCCCGTCCCGCTCGCTGACGATAGCGATCAGACCGCCGGCGGGTCCGAAGACGGCGTACGGCCCGGTGCGGCCGGTCGGGTCCAGCGGCCCACCGTGGGCGAGCACCCGAGCCTCCTCGGGCGTGGCCTCCCGACGCGCGAAGAAGCGGTCGGCTGCCGCGTCCAGCGGCAGGTTCACCACCTCCGGGGCGCGCTGCTCCAGGTCGTCGAGGGTGGCCGCCTCGGCGACGGTGAAACCCCCCACCGCAGTCCGGCGCAGCGCGGTCAGGTGCCCGCCGACACCGAGCGCGAGGCCCGCGTCCCGGGCGATGGCCCGGATGTACGTGCCGGAGGAGCAGGTGACGTCCACGTCCACGTCCACCAGGTCCGGTTCGGTACGGCGGATCGCCAGCACCTCCAGGCGGGAGATGGTGACCCGCCGCGACGGCAGTTCGACGCTCTCCCCCTCGCGAACCCGCTTGTACGCGCGCTGACCGTTGATCTTGATGGCGCTGACCGCGCTCGGCACCTGGTCGACCTCACCGCGCAGCGGGGCCAACGCCGAGCGGATCGCGTCGTCGGTGAGATGACCGGCCGGCGTGCTGGCGATCACGTCGCCCTCGGCGTCGTCGGTGACGGTGGCCTGGCCGAGCCGGATGGTGCCGGTATAGCTCTTGCCCGCGCCGATCACGTAGGTCAGCAGGCGGGTGGCCCGGCCCACACCGATCACCAGCACACCGGTGGCCATCGGGTCGAGGGTGCCGCCGTGGCCGACGCGTCGGGTCCTGGCCAGCCGGCGGATCCGCGCCACCACGTCGTGCGACGTCATGCCGCCGGGCTTGTCGACCACGATCAGACCATCGGTGCTCACGTCGGCCAAGCCTGCCAGATGACCGCTGTCGGAGAATGCGTGGGCAGGCCCCGCGTGAGCCGGACGACCGGCGGGGGTGCTCAGCGGACCGCGCCGACCACCGCCCAGTTGCCGTTGCGCAGGCGCAGCAGCAGGGCGACCAGCCGGATCACCACGAACAGTGTGAGCCCGGCCCAGATGCCGCCCAGCCCGAGGTCGAGGGCGTACGCCAGCCAGATGGCGGGCAGGAAGCCACCGAGCGCCGCCACGATGGTGAGGTTGCGCAGGTAACGCACGTCTCCCGCGCCGATCAGCACGCCGTCGAGGGCGAACACCACACCGGCCAGCGGCAGCATCACGACGAACCACGGCCACGCGACCATGGCCTGCTCGCGTACCCCCGGGTCGGAGCTGAACCACGTCGGCACCACGCCGGCGCCGGCGGCGACGAACAGCGCGAAGCCGACGCCGCAGATTCCGCCGAGCAGCCCGATCCGGCGGGCGAGCGCCCGCGCGCCCGCGTCGTCGCCGGCACCGAGCGCGGCACCCACCAGCGACTGCGCGGCGATGGCAAGGGCGTCGAGCACCAGCGCGGTGAAGAACCAGAGTTGCAGGGCGATCTGGTGGGCGCCGACGGCGGCGGCGCCGAAGCGGGCGGCGACGGCGGTCGCGGAGAGGAAGCTCGCCTGGAACGCCAGCCCTCGGATCAGCAGGTCCCGGCTGAGCACCAACTGCTGGCGGATCACGTGGGGCCGAGGTCGCAGCGACACCCGTTCGGCGACCAGCGCGGCGGCGAAGAGCGCACCGCAGAGGGTCTGCGCCACGACGTTGGCCACCGCCGAGCCGACCAGGCCCAGCCCGCCGGGGTAGACCAGCAGCGGGCAGAGCAGCGCGGAGAGCAGGTTGGGGCCGAGCACGAAGTACAGCGGGCGGCGGGTGTCCTGCACGCCGCGTAGCCAGCCGTTGCCGGCCGCGGCGAGAAGCAGGCCGGGGGCGCCGAGGGCCGCGATGCGCAGCCAGTGCGCGGCGGCGTCGGCCACGTCGCCACCACCACCGGCGAGGGTACGCGCCAACGCGCCTCCGCCGAACTGCATGCCGATCGCGATCAGCAGACCGACAGCGAACGCCAACCAGGACGACTGGACGCCCTCGGCCACCGCGGCGGCCCGGTCTCCCGCGCCGAAGCGGCGGGCCGCACGCCCGGTGGTGCCGTACGCGACAACGGTGCCGACCCAGGCGGTGAGCGTCATCACCGTGCCGCCGACGGCGAGCGCGGCGAGCGGCACCCGGCCGAGGTGACCGACCACCGCCGTGTCGACAAGCACGTAGAGCGGCTCGGCGGCGAGCACCACGAGGGCCGGCAGGGCGAGGCTGGCGATCCGGCGCGGTGAGACGGATCGGTCGGTGGTGACGGTCTGGCTCATCGCCGCCGATCCTGGCACGACCCTGGTAAGGATCGCAATCCCACCGACTGCTTACCTCGCCGGCAGGCTCCCCCAACGGGTGGCGGCCAGGGTCGTGGCACTCCCCCGTGCGGAACCTGCGGGCAGGCAGTCGGGGTGTCGGCCTCTCTGGTCAGAGGCTTTGGAGCTGATGCCGTAGACGAATCACACCGGCCGGGAAACCCGGAACAGGCCCCGGGCGTGATGCCGCAGACGATTCAGCTCCACAGGCGCACCAGGGAGCGTCCGACCCGCTCCGACCGCACGACCAGCGGGGTCAGCGCCGGCCCGGTCGGGTCACTGGCGGGTGTCCATCGACGTCTGCAGCGCGCGGCGAGCCTGCTCACGGGCGTCGTCGGTGGTGGTCTCGGGCTTGGGCTTGTTCGGCATGGTGGTGGTCCTTCCAGGGAGCGAGCCACCGACACACGGTGGCCCTCGCGGGCGGTCCTGCTGAGCGCCCCACGGCGGTCCGGGGTTACCGGAGCAGCCGCCTGGGCAGCGTGAGCCCGGGTCGGTCCGACCCTGGAGGGAGGCGGCACGAGGTGTGGCACCACCACCCATGACCTGCACCGCCACGCGGCGCCGGCCCTCTCCCAAGTTATCGTTCAGGTCCACATGCTGCTCACGGTTCCCGCCATCTGGACGGTCGGCAACCCGGCTCAACGGGCCAGGAAGTGCCATCCCAGCCACCACCAGAACCCGAACAGACCGATCCGGCCCACCGGCACCAGACCGACCTCGTAGCGCATCACGTACGCGCAGACCTCGCCCAGGGTGGGGATCCGGGAGCCCTCCCGCCGGGCCATCCACTCGACCACGGCGAAGAGCACCAGCGCGGCCAGGAAGCCGCCGATCGCAAGCGCCCGCATCATCGCCGCACCAACCCCCAGAAGGCCGCCAGCCAGGCGAACCAGGCCGCCGAACGGGTCAGCTGATCTTCCAGGAGAGGGTCGGCGAGCCGGGAGAAGGTGGGAAAGTCGTCACCGGCGGCCAGCACGAAGGTCGCACCCTCGAAGACGCCGAAGACCACCACCGGCACCGCCCACCAGACGGCTCCCGCGCCCAGGCGGCGCGGTGCCGGTCGCCGGGGCACGCGGTTGCTCAGACCGAGCCAGATCAGCACCCCGCCGGTGCCGAGGGTGAACAAATTCGCCTCGGTGGAGAAGGAGGCGAACCGACCACCGACCAGCGACAGGCAGACCAGGACGGGAACGGAGACGGCGGGCCGGTCCCAGGCGCGGGGGGCCTCCACGGTGAGGTCGTGCGGCTGCTCCATCCCGCAATTCTTCCCGGTCTCACGGAGCGCGGGAAGACCGACACTCCCCGGAGCTAACCCTGATCTTCGAGATGGCGGATCGATGATGGTGAGCGTCGCGTCAGCTCGTGGGCTGGACCAGCGCCCCGTCCAGTTGGTCACGGATCGACTCGACCACCTGCTCGACGGTGCCCCGGCCGGTGAAACCGGCCGCGAACGTGTGACCACCACCGCCCAGCGCGACCGCGACCCGGCTGACGTCCACAGCGCCCTTGCTGCGCATCGACACCGCCCACTCGCCCGACGTGGTCTGCTTCAACACACAGCCCACGTCCGCCTCGGCGGTGCAGCGCACCGAGTCGATCAACGCCTCCAGCACGTACGGCCGCTGGTCGTGGCGGGCCAGGTCGTCCAGGGTCGCGTAGGTCCAAACGAACCCTCGGCCAGCTGCGGCGGTCGGCTCCAACTGGGCCCGACCGAGCACCTCACCGAAGAGACGGACCGCGCCGAAGGGCCGGGTGTCGAACACCCGCCGCGAGATGTCGCCCGGCGAGATGCCGGTGGCCAGCAACCGGGCGGCCATCTCGTGCACCGCCGGGGTGGTCGCCGCGAACCGGAACGAACCGGTGTCAGTGGTCAGTGCCACGTAGAAGCATTCGGCGATCTCCCGATCGACCACGACCCCGAGCCGGGCCAGCAACCGCTCGGCCACCACCGACGTCGCCGCTGCTCCCGGATCGACAAGGTTGACGGTGCCGAAGCCCGGGTTCGAGGCATGGTGGTCGAGCACCAACGCCGCACCCGCCGACGACAGACGCCCGGCCAACTCGCCGAGGCGCGACTCGCTCGCCGCGTCGAAACAGATCACCAGATCGGGTGCCGGGTCCGCCGTGTCGGGCGGGACCAGCAGCTCCAGCCCGGGCAGCCCGTGCAACGGCTCCGGCACCTCCGGCGGCCCGGGGAAGGTCGCCTGCACCTCGCGTACGCCGAGCTGCCGCAGGCCCAGAGCGAAGCCGAGCATGCTGCCCAGGGCATCGCCGTCCGGGTTGACGTGACAGATCAACAGCACCCGGGCGCCCACCGGGAGATCCCGCAGCAGCGCCTCGGCCGCAGCCCAGTCCGCCTCGGTGGGGACAACCCCGGCGGCCCCGGCCAGCGGGGCGCTGGTGGCGCTGGTCACCGCGTTTCCCCACCCCGCGGGGTCTCCTTGACGTCGGTGGCCTCGTCGGCCTCGTCCGTCTCGTCGTCCTCGTCGTCCACCCGGTAGGGCTGGGCCTCTCCCGCGTACTTCGCCTGGGCGGCGAGCCGCTGCACCTCGGCGTCGGCGTTACGGGCGGCGGCGAGCAGGTCGTCGATGTGCTTGACCTGGTCCTGCACGTCGTCGAGGACGAACGCCAGGGTCGGCGAGTGCCGAAGCCCGAGGGCCTTGCCGACAGTGCTGCGCAGCATCCCCTTGGCGCTCTCCAGGGCGGCGGCGGTGTCCGCCTGGGCCACCGAGTCGCCGAGCACCGTGTAGAAGACCGTCGCGTCGCGCAGGTCCGCGGTGATCCGGGCGTCGGTGATGGTGATCATCCCGAGCCGCGGGTCCTTGATCTGGCTCCGCACCACCGACGCGACCAGCTCACGCACCCGCTCGGCGTGCCGGCGTACCTTGGCCGGATCAGACATCTCGCCACCTCCACGGCGTCCTGCTCCCGGTCGACCCGGCGACCCGCAGGCCGCCGGCCGACCGGCCAACATCTCGAACACTACCTTCGCGGCCGCACCGGTCGCCCGGCACAGCCGGCACCGTGGTCAGTCGTCGTCCACGCCGAACAGCCGGCGTCGAACCGACAACAGCTCGACCTCGGGACGGCCGGCCACCAGGCGCTCACAGGAGTCGAGCACCTCGCGGACGTGCCCTGTCTCGGCGGCCACCACGGCCACCGCAATCTGCGCCCGACCGTGCAGGTCGAGCGCTCCCACCTCGGCGGCCGACACCTCGAAGCGGCGCAGCGCCGCCACGATCGGCCGTACATATGATCTCTTGGCTTTGAGCGACCGGGAGTCGCCCGGCAGCAGCAGGTCGAAGACCGCGGTTCCGGTGAACATCGCCCCGGACGATACCGCCAACCCGCCCCGCATGATCAAGGGGTTTACGCCTTGCGGCGTAAACCCCTTGATCAGCGTGTCACTGCCGGATCAGGCGCGAACCTTCTCCCGCATCTCGAAGGTCTCGATGACGTCGCCGACCTGGACGTTGTTGTAACCACCCAGGGTCAGACCACACTCGAAGCCCTCGCGGACCTCGGTGGCGTCGTCCTTGAACCGCTTCAGTGAGGTGATCGTGAGGTTGTCCGCCACGACCGTCCCGTCCCGAAGCAGCCGAGCCTTCGCGTTGCGCCGGATGATGCCCGACCGGACGATGCAACCGGAGATGTTGCCGATCTTGGACGAGCGGAAGACGTCGCGGATCTCCGCGGTGCCCAGCTCGGCCTCCTCGTACTCCGGCTTGAGCAGGCCCTTGAGCGCTGCCTCGATCTCCTCGATGGCCTGGTAGATGACGGTGTAGTACCGGATCTCCACGCCCTCGCGGTCGGCCATCTCACGGACCTTGTTGGAGGCCCGCACGTTGAAGCCGATGATCGTGACCGGCTCGGACGACGCGCTCGCGAGCATGACGTTGCTCTCGGTGATCGCGCCGACGCCCCGGTCGAGGACCTTGAGCTGGACCTCCTCGGGGATGTCGAGGTTGAACAGCGCGTCCTCCAGGGCCTCCACCGAACCGGAGACATCGCCCTTGAGGATGAGGTTGAGCGAGGTCTTCTCGCCCTCCTTGAGCTGCTCCATGAGCGTCTCGAGGGTGGCCCGACCACGGGAGTTGGCGAATGCCGCCGCCCGCCGCCGCGCCTGCCGCTGCTCGGCGATCTGCCGCACGGTGCGGTCGTCCGCCGCCGCGAGGAAGGTGTCGCCCGCGCCGGGCGGCGCGGTCAGACCCAGAACCATGACCGGACGCGCCGGCCCAGCCTCGGAGAGCTGGTTGCCGTTCTCGTCGAGCATGGCCCGGACCCGGCCGTGCGCCCCACCGGCGACGATCGAGTCGCCCGCCCGCAGGGTGCCCTTCTGCACCAGCACCGTAGCCACCGCACCGCGGCCCTTGTCCAGGTGCGCCTCGATGGCCACACCCTGCGCCGGCCCGTCGATCGGAGCGGTCAGCTCCAGCGACGCGTCGGCGGTCAGCAGGACGGCCTCGAGCAGCTCCTCGATGCCGATGCCCGGCTTGGCCGCCACGTTGACGAACATGGTCTCGCCGCCGTACTCCTCGGCGACCAGGCCGTACTCGGTCAACTGCTGGCGGACCTTGTCCGGGTTGGCATCCGGCTTGTCGACCTTGTTGACCGCGACCACGATCGGCACGTCGGCCGCCTTGGCGTGGTTCAACGCCTCGATGGTCTGCGGCATCACGCCGTCGTCGGCCGCGACGACCAGGATCACGATGTCCGTCACCTGGGCACCACGGGCACGCATGGCGGTGAACGCCTCGTGACCCGGGGTGTCGATGAAGGTCACCGCGCGGTCCACACCCTCGTGCGGAACGTGCACCTGGTACGCACCGATGTGCTGGGTGATGCCACCCGCCTCACCGGCCACGACGTTCGCCTTGCGGATCGCGTCGAGCAGCTTGGTCTTACCGTGGTCGACGTGACCCATGACGGTCACCACCGGCGCACGGCTGACCAGACGCTCCTCGGCCACCTCCGCGTCGAGGTCGATGTTGAACTGCGCGAGCAGCTCGCGGTCCTCGTCCTCCGGGCTGACGATCTGGATGTCGAAGCCCAGGTGCTCACCCAGCAGCTGCAGGGTGTCGTCAGAGCAGGACTGGGTCGCGGTGACCATCTCGCCCAGGTTGAACATCTCCTGGACCAGCGAACCAGGGTTGGCGTTGATCTTGTCCGCGAAGTCGGACAGCGAGGCGCCGCGGGACAGCCGGACGACCTGACCCTGACCCCGGGGAGCACCCGAGCTCATGGTCGGAGCCGACAGGTTGTCGAACTCCTGTCTGCGCTGCTTCTTGGACTTGCGACCGCGCGTCGGCCGACCACCCGGACGCCCGAAGGCACCCGCGGCGCCGCCGCCACGGCCACGACCGCCCGCACCCGGACGACCGCCGCCACCGGCCGGACCACCCGGACGGAAACCGCCACCGGGAGCACCGCCACCGCCACCGGGACCGCCACGGTAGCCACCGCCACCGCCGGCACCCGCGCCGCCACCGGGGCCGCCGCGGTAACCGCCACCGCCACCGGCGCCACCGCCGGGACCGCCACGGAAACCACCGCCACCGCCACCGGGACGACCAGCGCCGCCACCGGGACGACCAGCGCCACCGGGACCGGGACGACCGGCGGCCGGACGCTGACTCGGCATGGACGCCGGGCTGGGCCGCGGCGGCATCGAGTTCGGGCTCGGCCGCGGCGGCATACCCGCCGGGGTGTTGGGCCGGGGACCACCCGCACCAGCGGCCGGGGGCCGCTGCTGCTGGCCGCCCTGGATGCCGAACGGGTTGTTACCGGCGCCGCGCGCCGGCGGGCGACCGCCCGGTCGGGCACCCGGACCCGGAGCAGGCGCGCTCGGGCGAGCTGCCGGCGAACCGGGACGGGGCGGCATCGCGGCCGGACCCGGCCGAGGGCCGGGACGGTTGCCGCCGTCTGCCGGGGGCTCCCGGCGAACGGGGTTCTCCCGCTGCTGCTGGCGGGCGGCCTGCGCGGCCTTGACCGCGGCCTCCTGCTCAGCCTTCAGCGCGGCGGCACGCGCCTCCGCGGCCGCCACCTCGATGTCGTGGGCGCTCGCCGGCTTGGCGACCGGAGCCGCGGGCTGCGGCGCTGCGGGCACCGGACCCTTCGGCTTCGGGCCGGGAACCGGCGCGGCCGGCCGCCGAGGCGGCATCGGCTTGGCCGAGACCCGGGGCGCGCCCGGGGTCGGGGACGTCGTCGGGGTCGGGTTGGAAGCCGGCGTCGACGCGGGCGCCGACGGGGCAGCCGCTGCCGGCGCACCGGCGGACGCGACGAATGCGTTACGCAGCCGCCGGGCGACGGGCGCCTCGACGGTGCTCGACGCGGACTTCACGAACTCGCCCATTTCCTTCAGCTTGGCGAGAACGGTCTTACTCTCGACCCCGAGCTCTTTTGCAAGCTCGTGTACGCGGGCCTTGCCTGCCACTGCACTCCTCACTCCGAGGTCGTGCGGGCAGCACCCGCAGCGACCTCACTCGTGCACTTGAAGCCTGGTCATTTCAGGGACTTCATCGTGTGCTCATGTCGGTCGTCCTACCCTGCTAGCGACCCTCGCCCGGTCGGGCTGACCGGACGTAGTGGTTGGCGCATCGACGTGCTCCGCCAGCACACCGTGGTCGAGGACCTCGGTGATGCGCAGCGCACGCCCGAAGGCGCGGCGCCGCACCGCCAGCGCGAAGCAGGCCGGATCCGGGTGCATGTTCGCTCCCCGACCCGGCAGCCTGCGAAGCGGGTCAGGCCGGAGGCTGTGACCAGCCTCGTCCCTGACCGCGACTATCCGCAGCAATTCGCTGGCCGGCGCACGTTGCCGGCAACCCACACAGGTGCGCTCCGGCTGCGCGCGTCGTACCACTGGAAGAAGTCTACCCCTAGCCGCCGGAGATCGCTCCGCCCGGCTCCCGCACGTGATCAGCTCCCGCACGCGCGGCCGGGGCGCTCTGCTCCGCATCGGAGCGGATGTCGATCCGCCAACCGGTCAGACGGGCCGCGAGTCGGGCATTCTGCCCCTCCCGGCCGATGGCGAGCGAAAGCTGGAAGTCGGGAACTGTCACCCGGGCGGCCCGACCAGCCAGGTCGACCACCTCGACCCGCAGCGCCTTGGCCGGCGACAACGCGTTACCGACGAAGGTGGCGGGGTCGTCCGACCAGTCAATAATGTCGATCTTCTCGCCGTGCAACTCGCTCATCACGGCGCGCACCCGCTGGCCCATCGGCCCGATGCAGGCACCCTTGGCGTTGACGCCGGGGGTCGTGGAGCGCACCGCGATCTTCGTACGGTGACCTGCCTCACGGGCGATCGCGCCGATCTCGACAGTGCCGTCGGCGATCTCCGGGACCTCCAGCGCGAACAACTTCTTGACCAGCGCCGGGTGCGACCGGGACAGGGTGATCTGCGGCCCGCGCATGCCCTTGGCCACGTGCACCACGACGCAGCGGACCCGCTCACCGTGGGCGTACCGCTCGCCGGGCACCTGCTCGGACTGCGGCAGCACGCCCTCCAGCTTGCCCAGGTCGACGCTGACGATGCCCTTCTCGGTACGCGTCTCGTGCGCCTGCACCACGCCGGTGACCAGGTCACCCTCGCGGCCGACGTACTCGCCGAAGTGCACCTCGTCGGTGGCCTCCCGCAGACGCTGGAGGATCACCTGCTTGGCGGTCATGGCGGCGATTCGGCCGAAGTCGTGCGGGGTGTCGTCCCACTCCCGCACCAGGCTGCCGTCGGAGTCCATCTCCTGCGCGTACACCAGGGCTGCGCCGGACTTGCGGTCGATCTCCACCCGGGCGTGCGGCTCGGCACCGTCGGTGTGCCGGTAGGCGGTCAGCAACGCGGTCTCGATCGCCGCGAGAATCGTGTCGAACGGGATCTCCCGCTCGCGCTCGAGTGCGCGCAGCGCCGCGAGGTCGATGTTCACCTCTCCTCGTCCTCCACATCATCTTCGTCGTCGATGTCGTCTGAATCGTCGAACTCGTCTGAATCGTCCGCGTCGTCGAACTCGTCGTCCGGCTCGCCGAGCTCGGCCAGGCGGGTGAACTCGACCTGCACGCGACCCGGGCCCAGCTGGTCGTACGCCCAGGACGTCCGGCCGTCCTCAGTCTCCAGCTGCACGCCCTCGTCGTCGGCCGCGACCACCCGGCCGGTCAGCTGGCGGTCGCCGGCGGCCTGCTCGCCGCGCTGGCCGGGCAGCGCGGTCGCGCCCCGAACGGTGACCTTGACGAGTCGACTCACGTTGCGCCGCCAGTGCCGGGGCAGGGTGAGCGGCCGGTCGACGCCCGGCGAACTGACCTCGAGCTGGTATTCCCCGGCCACGATGTCGCCACCGGTCTCCTCCGCGGCGTCCAGCGCGGCCGAGACCGCCCGGGAGACGTCCGCGACGGCGTCCAGGTCGATCCCGCCGTCGGCGTCCACCATCACCCGCACCACGTGCCGACGACCGGCCCGGGAGACCGACAGGTCCTCCAGGTCGTAGCCGGCGTCGTTGACGACGGGCTCGATCACGGCTCGCAACCGGGCACGTCGCCCGGCGAGGTCACCACCGCGGGGACCCGCGGCAACGCGGGGCCGACCGGTCGGCCTGGTGGCACGGCCACGCTGCGTCATCTCCGCACCCTTTCCCTGGTCGACGGTGGTGGGTCTTCCCGCCATGCCGGCACGCCACCGGAGCGGACACGCCGGTGGCTGCGCAGAGCGTAACGCGCCTGCCCGGCGGCGGGCCGAGCGGCGCACCGACGCCGATGACCCCTGGACCGGCCCCCATGGTGTTGACTTGCCCGGTGGGGATCGGCAGAACGACACAGCGCGACCAGGCATCCGGGCATTCCCGGCGAAAGCTCCTGCGTGGCGGGGCACTGCTGGTGCTCGGCGGTGCCGCCGCACCGCTGACCGGCTGTGATCTTTTCGACCGTGACGACAAGCCGGCACCGCCGCCCGACCCGCTGCGGCCGATGGTGGACGAGGCGCTCGCGCTGGCCGAGGCGTACCGGAGCAGCGCCGCCGCGCACCCCGACCTGGCCGGCCGCCTCGGCCCGATCGGCGAGGCGCACACCGCGCATGCCACCGAGCTGGCCCGGGTGATCGGCGTCGCCCTGCCCTCGGCGGCGGCCACCACCCCCACCACCGCTCCGGCAGCCGACCCGGCCGGCGCGCTCGCCGCACTGCGCGCGCTGGAAAAGACCGCCCAACAGTCAGCATCCACCGCCTGCGCCGCAGCGCCCGCCGAGCGGGCCGCGCTGCTCGGGTCGATCGTCGCCGCCCGCGCCACCCACCAGGAGGCACTGAAGTGAGGCAGCCGTCCGCCGGGGAGGCTCTCGCCTCCGCCCTGTCCGCCGAGTACGCGGCCATCTACGCCTACGGGCGGATCGGTGTCCGGCTCACCGGCGCGGCACGGGAGGCGGCACACCAGGCGGAGGCCGCGCATCGACGTCGGCGCGACACACTGGTGGTGCAGCTCACCACCGCCGGCGGCGTCGTACCGCCGGACCGGGCCGGCTACGCGCTGCCGTTCCCCGTCACCGACCGGGCGAGCGCCCTGCGACTCGCCGCCGAGGTGGAGGAACGCACAGCCGCGCACTGGCGGGCGGCATTGGCGTCGACCACCGGCGCCGACCGGGACCAGGCCCTCGCCGCCCTGGTGGAGTACGCGGTACGCGCCACCCGGTGGCGCAAGACGGCCGGGTCGACCCCGCTGACCGTCCCGTTTCCCGGTCGACCAGCCTGAACGGTCCCCCTTCGGTTGCGGAGCGCATACCAGGTATGCATACTCCGTTGCCATGTCCATCCGTCACGGGTTGCTCGCCCTGCTCGAACGCGGCCAGATGTACGGCTACCAGCTGCGCGCCGCGTTCGAGGAGTCGACCGGCTCGACCTGGCCGCTGAACATCGGGCAGGTCTACACCACGCTGTCCCGGCTGGAACGGGACGGTCTGGTGCGCCCGCTGCCGGAGAGCGAGGCCGGGCAGCGCCCGTACGAGATCACCGATGCCGGCCGGGCGGACCTGGCGTTGTGGTTCGCCACCCCGATCAGCCGCACCGATCGCCCCCGCGACGAGTTGGCCATCAAGCTGGCGTTGGCGCTGACCACACCCGGGGTGGACGTCCGCTCGGTGGTGCAGGCCCAGCGCAGCGCGACGATGCGTGCCCTTCAGGAGCTGACCCGGCTGAAGTACGGCAGCAACCGGCCGGAGGACCTCCCCTGGCGCCTCGTACTGGACTCCATGGTGTTCCAGGCCGAGGCGGAGGTGCGCTGGCTGGACCACTGCGAGAGCAGTCTGGTGCGGCACCAACCCACCGGCCCGGCACCTCCCGTGCCTCGAGTGGGGGACCCCGACGCGCAGGACTCAGCGAGGTGGGCCGGCGAGGAGGCCCGACGGTGAGCGGGTCGGACGACGCGGTCTTGGAGCTCCGCGCCGTCCACCGCACCCACGGCTCCGGACCGGCGGCGGTGCACGCGCTGCGCGGCGTCAGCCTGGCCGTCCGGCCCGGCGAACTGGTCGCCGTGATGGGACCGTCCGGATCCGGCAAGTCCACGCTGTTGGCGCTGGCCGGAGGGCTGGACCGTCCGACCGGCGGCGAGGTCCGGGTCGAGGGGCAACCGCTCGGGGCCCTGGACCGTCGCGGGCTGGCCCAACTGCGTCGACGCCGGATCGGCTACATCTTCCAGCAGCTCAATCTGCTGGGCAGTCTGAGCGCGCTGGAGAACGTGGCCCTCCCGCTGGAGCTCGACGGCACCAGCGGACGCCGCGCCCGCGCGCTGGCCCGGGCCGCGCTCACCGAGGTGGGCCTGCCCGGGTTGGGCGACCGCTTCCCCGACCAGCTCTCCGGCGGGCAGCAGCAGCGGGTGGCCATCGCCCGCGCGCTGGTGGGTGAGCGGCGACTGGTACTCGCCGACGAGCCCACCGGCGCACTGGACTCGCAGACCGGCGAGGCGGTGCTGCACCTGCTACGCCGCCGGATCGACGCGGGCGCCGCCGGGGTGCTGGTCACCCACGAGGCACGACACGCCGGCTGGGCGGACCGGGTGGTGTTCCTCCGCGACGGCGTGCTCGTCGACACGACGGCACCGCTGGGCAGCGTCGAGCAACTGCTGTCCGGTAGCGAGCGGTGACCATCCGCCGTCCGCAGCAGGCCCCGGACCGGGCCGACCCCGTGCCGGCGTCGCCGGTCCAGCCACCCGCCCTCGTCGGCCGGCGACGGATCGCCGAGCTGACCGGCTCCTGGCGGACCGCGCTGCGGATCGCGCGGCGCGAGTCCCGCCGGGCCCGGGGGCGGACCGCCCTGGTCCTCGCGATGATCGCCCTGCCGGTGGCCGTGCTGGCCTTCCTCGCGGCGAGCTACGACATGGCCGAGCTGACCTCGCAGGAACGTGTCGACCGTCGACTCGGCGTCGCCGACGCGGAGTTGCAGTGGGTCGCCAACGGCCCGGTGGGACAGGACGAGTGGGGTGAGGGCTGGAACACGCAGGACGGCAAGCCCCCTCCGAGGGTCACCGCAGCCCAGATGACCGCGCTGCTGGGGCCGGGCAGTCGGGTCACCGAGGTGCGCCCGTACACCCCGCTGACCCTGCGCGGCCCGGACCGCGACGAGAACGTGTCCGGTCGGGTGCTGGACCTCGGCGACCCGTTGGCCAGGGGGCTGGTGCGGTTCCTGGCCGGGCGGGCACCACAGCAGCCCTTTGAGGTCGCGGTCAGCCCGGCGGCACTGCGCCGCCTGGACCTGCGCCTCGGAGACGCCGTCACGGTCGCAGACGGGAGCAGGGCGTACACAGTGGTGGGGGTGGTCGAGTTCCCCGACGACCTCGGTCCGGTCGTGGCGCTGCACCCGGGAGCCGTACCGAAGACCGGTCCCGGGCCGGACAGCGTCTGGTTGGCGGACGTAGCCGGGACCGTCGACGCCGCGCTGGTGTCCCGGCTCAACGACCGGGGCGTGGTGGTCACCGCACGCCACTCGGACGGCGCGGGGGGCGGATCGAACCGGACCCGGTTCGGGTTCATCGGGGCGAGCGACGCCAACGACCTGAGCACCGGCGTCCTGATCGCCGGCCTCGGGCTGCTGGAGGTCGTCCTGCTGGTCGGGCCGGCCTTCGCCGTCGGCGTCCGTCGCCGACGGCGGGATCTGGCGCTGGTCGCGGTGGCCGGTGGGGACGCCGCCCAACTGCGCCGGGTCGTGCTGGCCGACGGTGTGGTGCTGGGCGTGCTGGGCGCCGCCGTCGGTCTGGTCGTCGGCGTCGGCGCGGCGTTCGCCGGCCGCCCGCTGATGGAGGAGTACGTCTTCGGTGTGCGCTTCGGCGGCTACCGCTGCTGGCCGGCCGCCCTGGTGCTGCTTGGTGCGGTAGCGGTGCTGACCGGGGTGCTCGCCGCGCTGGCACCGGCGTGGACGGCCGCCCGGCAGGATGTCAGCGCCGGGCTCGCCGGGCGACGTACCCCACCGGTGGCCCCGGGCCGGTGGCTGGTCGTCGGCCTCGCACTGGTCGTGGGCGGGGCAGGGCTGGCGGCGTACGGGTCCGCCCAAACCTCCCCCGCAGTGATCCTCACCGGTCTGATCCTCGGCGAGCTGGGGCTGGTGTCCTGCACGCCGACGTTGATCACGACGCTCGCCCGTCTCGGCCGGCTGTTGCCGTTGGCGCCCCGGATCGCGTTGCGCGACGCCAGCCGCAACCGAGCCGCCGCGGTGCCGGCCATCTGCGCCGTGATGGCCGCCGTCGCCAGCAGCGTGGCGCTCGGCGGGTACCTGACCAGTGACGGCGTCCGCGACGCACGCGCCTATCAGCCGATGCTGCCGACCGGTCACATGCTGGTCTACCAGAACGGGTCGGGCCAGCAACCCACGCTGGCCCAGGTGGTCGACGCCGCCCAGGATCAGTTGGGGGTCGGGGCCGTGGCCACCGTCCACACGCCGGACTGCGACGCGGCGGGCGCTGTCTACTGCGACATCGCGCCGGTGCTCCCCCCGGGCCGGGAATGCCCCTGGCAGATCGATGACGACCTTCCCGCGTCGCACCGCCAGCAGGCGCGGTCCGACCCACGCTGCGCGGCGGACCCCTCCGAGGGCTACCTGCAACCCGAGGTGGACGACGGCAGCGCGCTACCACTTCTCACCGGCGCGGACCCGACGACGACAGCGGCGGCCTCGGCGGTGCTACGCGCCGGCGGCGTGGTGGTGACCGACCCGCGCTACCTGCACGACAACCTGGTGACGGTACGCGTCAGCCGGGTGGACACCGGGCCGGATCAGCTGACCGCGCTCCGTGATCTGCCCGGGTACGCGCTGCCCCGGGCGGTCGGCTATCCCCGTCTGCTGCTGTCCACCGGCGCGGCCCGACAACTCGGCGTGAACTGGTCCTCGGCCGGCTGGGTGATCGGCACCACGATCCCGCCCGACGAGGAGCAGCAGGCACGGTTCGCCGCCGCCCTGGCGTCGTTCGGGACCTTCGCGCTGAACGTGGAGCAGGGTTCCGCGCCCCGGGACGTCTCACCGCTGCTCCTGCTCATCGCGGCGGCGGCCGGCCTGATCACGGTGGGAGCGGCCGGTATCGCCACGGCGCTCGCCGCCGCCGAGGGACGCGCCGAACTGACCACCCTGGCGGCCGTCGGCGCGGCACCGGCGTTGCGCCGGTCGCTGGCGATCTGCCAGGCCGGGGTCATCGCCGGGCTCGGTTCGGTGCTCGGCATCGTGGCCGGGCTGGGCACCGCGGCGATCGTGCTGTTCTCGGTCAACCGGCAGTACGCCAGCGCCTGGCCGGTACCCGATCCGTACCCGATCCTGGTGCCGTGGCCCACCCTCGGGGTGCTCGTGCTGGTGCCGGTGGTGACGATGCTCGGGGCCGGTCTGTTCACCCGCGCCCGGCTGCCGATCGAGCGGCGACTGGACTGACTGTTGGCACCCCGCCCGCCGGTCGGCGATCGGGGCGCGTGCGGGGGTGCCGCGCGGGCCGGGCAACCGGCAGACTGATCCGCGTGTCAGTGCTGGGAAATCTCACCCGCCGAGTTGGTCACCACCGGTGGTTCGGCGCCACCGCGCGTCTGCTGGTTCCCGCCGACCGGATGATCGGTCGGCTCACCCGGGGCCGGGTGGTCGCGCTCGGCCTGATGCCGTCCCTGGTGATCACCACGACCGGCCGCCGTTCCGGCAAGCCCCGCAGCAACCCGCTGCTGTACGTGCGAGACGACGACGCCTACGTGGTGATCGGCTCCAACTGGGGGCAGACGCACCACCCCGGCTGGGCGATGAACGTGCTCGCCGACCCCGCCGCCACGGTGGACGTGAAGGGTCGGCGGATCCCGGTGCGCGCCGACCTGGCGTCCGGCGCCGAGCGGGACCGGCTGTGGCAGTTGCTGGTCACCGAGTGGCCCGCGTACCACACGTACGTGCAGCGGGCCGGCGGCCGGGAGATCCACATCTTCCGGCTGGTGCCGACCGGGCGCGGCGCGCCCGCCGACCCACCGCCCGCTGGCTAAACTGCGACGGCAGCCCAGTAGCGGAAGGTGACCCCGTGAGCGCGAGCGGCGGGCAGACCGGTGTCGATCGGGGTCTCGACGATGGACGCTGGGCGGTCGCGGAGCGGGTCGCCGAGGCGGTCCGGCGGCGTTTCCCGGCCGACGTGCTCGCGGTAGCCGTCCACGGGCCCCTGGCGCACGGCGACGACGACGGCGGTGGGGACCGCGAGGCGGGGATGTTGGTGGTCACCTACCGGTCCGGTGCCGGCCCACCGCCGGCGACCCGTCGGGTGGACGGGGTGCTCGTCGATCTGACCGTGGCCGGTGCGGAGGACTACCTGGCGCAGGCCCGGGTGATCTCGGCGTTGTGGCCGCTGACCGCCGACCGGTACGTCACCACGCAGGCGTTGCACGACCCGACGGGTTGGTTGCGAACGCTGCGCGACGAGCATCTGGGCCGGTTGGCCCGGGCTCGACCGGCGGAGTTCAGCACCGCGGCCCGGCAGGCCTGGTACCGGGGCAGCGCGGCGCACGCCCGGGCGGCCCGGCTCGCCGAGTGGTACGAGACCGACCAGGCCCTGTTGATGCTCGGTGAGGCCCGGCTGGCGGCGGCCACGGTGACGGGTCTGCTGAGCCGCACCTACTTCCGGGACCCGGGGGACGCGGTTCGGCGCACCGGGTTGGCCGGCGCGGACATGACCGAGGTGGGTGCGGTGCTGGCCCGGCAGGCCGAGGAGTTGGCCGCCCGTGGTCGTGCGGTCGACGGGACGATCGACGACCTGCTCACGGGTTGACCGGCGTCACAGCCCGCCGCTCACCCCGATCAGCGTGCCGATGAGATAGGTCGCGCCGGCCGCGGCGGCACCGAGCAGCAGTTGGCGGAGGCCGCCGGTCCACCACGGCCGGTTGGTGAAGCGGGCCACCACCGCGCCGGCGGCGAACAGGCCGAGCCCGCCGACCGCGAGTGCCAACCACAGCTCGGTCGCGCCGACCAGGTAGGGCAGCAGCGGGATCAGGGCACCCAGCGAGAAGAACAGGAACGACGACGTCGCCGCCGCCCACGGGCTGGGCTGGTCGTCGGGGTCGACGCCCAACTCCTCGCGGACGTGCACCCGCAGGGCTTCCTCCGGGTCGCGGCGTACCGCTTCGGCGACCTGGGTGGCGAGGTCCCGGGGTAGGCCGCGGGCCACCCAGGCGTCGGCGAGTTCGCGGGCCTCCGCCTCGGGATGGCGTTCCAGCTCCCGACGTTCCTTGGCCACCTCGGCGGCCACCTGCTCGTTGGCGGACCGGACGCTCGTGTACTCACCGAGGCCCATGGAGATCGCCCCGGCGACCAGGCCGGCGGTGCCGGTGAGCACGATGCTGTGCGACGACACCCCGCCGCCGCCGACGCCGGCGATCAGGGCGATGTTGGTGACCAGGCCGTCCATCGCGCCGAAGACGGCCGGACGCAGCCAGCCGCCGGAGACGTCGGCGTGGTGCGCCTCGCGCAGAGCTGCTGGGGCGTCGGTCACGGTGCCTGCCCTTCGATCGCGACTGCGGGACTCCGCTTCGCTGCGTTCCTCGCGCTCACGGTGTTTGCCATTCGATCGCGACTGCGGGACTCCGCTTCGCTGCGTTCCTCGCGCTCACGGCAGGGTGAGGATCTCGTGGCCATCGTCGGTCACCACGATGGTGTGCTCGAACTGGGCCGTCCACTTCCGGTCCTTGGTGACGACGGTCCACCCGTCGTCCCACATGTCGTACTGGTAGGTGCCGAGAGTGATCATCGGCTCGATGGTGAACGTCATCCCCGGTTCCATGATGTCGGTGGGACGCGGGCTGTCGTAGTGCGGCACGTAGAGCCCGCTGTGGAAGGCCTCGCCGATGCCGTGGCCGGTGAAGTCGCGAACCACCCCGTAGCCGAACCGCTTGGCGTACGACTCGATGACCCGGCCCACCACGTTGATCTGCCGGCCCGGGGCGACCGCGCGGATGCCGCGCATCATCGCCTCGTGGGTGCGCTCGACCAGCAGTCGGGCTTCCTCGCTGACCTCACCGACGCAGAAGGTCGCGTCGGTGTCACCGTGCACCCCACCGATGTACGCGGTCACGTCGACGTTGATGATGTCGCCGTCCTGGATGACCGTGGAGTCCGGGATGCCGTGGCAGATGACCTCGTTGATGCTGGTGCAGCACGACTTCGGGAAGCCCTTGTAGCCCAGCGTCGACGGGTAGGCGCCGTGGTCGCAGAGGAACTCGTGCACCACCTTGTCGATCTCGTCGGTGGTCACGCCGGGCTTGCAGTGCTCGCCGGCGAGTTGGGTCGCCTGGGCGGCGAGCCGGCTGGCCACCCGCATCTTCTCGATGGTCTCCGCCGTCTGCACGTGCGAGCCACGCCACTCCTGCGGACGCTTCTTGCCCACGTACTCCGGTCGGGCGATCTGGGCCGGCACCGGTCGCAGCGGGGAGAGCGTGCCGGGTGTCAGCGGAGGGCGGACGGTCATGCCGCAAGCCTATCGCCGGCAGCGCTGGTGACCCGCGCCACGGCTGCCGTGAGGTGGTTGTTGCCCTGCAAGTGTCGCTGTGCCATGGTGTCTGCGTGGATCAAGGGGGAGCACCACCTGTCTTCTCCGCCAGCGCGGAGATCGACGGTGACCACCTCCGCGTGGTGGTGGCCGGTGAGGTCGACATGGCGACCGCGGACACGATGCTCCAGACCGCGCTGCGCGAGCCCGCCGAGCGGATCACCCTCGACCTGCGCACTGTCACCTTCTTCGACTCGGCCGCCATCCACGCCCTGGTCCGGCTCGCCCAGCAGTTCCCGGGCACGCTCACCGTCCTGCCGTCCCGGCAGGTCCGTCGGGTGTTGGACATCTCCGGCCTGGGCGAGCAGAGCTGGCTCAGCCCGACCTGAACGGTCGTGCCGGGCGCGTGGTCAGTCCCGTAGCTGCCGGCGCAGCGTCACCTCGGTGCCCTCGTCGGTGCGCCGCACCGACAGGTCACCCAACGCCCTGATCAGCGCCAGACCACGCCCCCGGAACCCGGAACCGGTCGACTCACGCCACTGCCCGCTGTCCCGCACGGTCGCCGTCACCGTCCGGTTCTCGATCGCCACCTCCACGCTGATCGTGGCCTCGGCGGGGTGGACCGGGTGTTCGATGGCGTTCGCGGCGGCCTCGGAGACCGCGACGGTCAGGTCGAACACGTCGGTCTCGCCGACCTCGTGTGCGATCAGGAAATCCTCCAGACGCTTACGCAGCACGCTCAGCCGGGTCGGGTCCGCCGGCAGCCGCAACGCGAAGCGGTTCAGCTCCGCCGCCTGCAGGGCGAGGACGGCCACGTCGTCACGGCGGGGCCGCCCGTCGACCCGCTCGACCACGGCGTCGATCAGGTCGGTCACGTGCTCGCTGGGGGTGGCGGCGTCCAGGCACAGCTGGCCCAGCGCGCCGTCGATGTCGAGCTGCCGATCCTCGATCAGCCCGTCGGTGTAGAGCAACAGCCGACTGCCCGGCGTCAACTCGCCCTCGACCGCCTCGTACGTGGCGTCGGGGACGGCGCCGACCGGCGGGCCGAGCGCGCGCACGTGCAGGAACGCCACGTCGCCTCCTCTGATCAGCAGTGGGGACGGGTGACCGGCACTGGCGTACCGCAGGCGGCTGGTACGCGGGTCGAACAACAAACAGACCACCGTCGCGAAGGAACGGCGCTCGGTGGACCCGACCAGCCGGTTGAGCCGGGTCAGCGCCTCACCCGGCCCGTAGCCCTCCAGCAGGTACGCCCGCAGCGCGTTGCGCAGTTGCCCCATCGCGGCGGCGGCCTGGACGCCCTTACCGACCACGTCGCCGATGACCAGCACCAGGTCGCCGTTGTCGAGGGCGATGGCGTCGTACCAGTCACCGCCGACCTCGACGTCGGCGGTGCCGGGCAGGTAACGGCTGGCCAGCACCGCCCCGGGCAGCTGCGGCAGCGCTCGCGGCAGCAGGCTGTGTTGCAGGGTGGTGGCGATGCGGTGTTCGGCCTCGTAGAGCTGGGCGTTCTCCAACCGCGCCCCGACCAGCCGGGCCAGCTGGGTCAGCGCGGCGTCGGCCTGCGCGTCGTCGCCGTCGGGCCGCCAGACCCGCAGCTCACCAAGCACGTCGCCGGCGGTGCCGGTCAGCTCGGTGGCGAAGGACGGGTCCGTGGCGGTGGTGCCACCGCCGTCCGCCTCGGCGCGGGCCCCGGCCGCGGTGACCACCACTCGGGTGGCCTCGGCGAGGCTGAGCGCGTGCCGGGCGGCGACCTGGAGCACGTCCCCGGTGGACCGGGCGGTGTTGACCGCCACCGCCGCGTCGGCCAGCGCCCGGAGCCGTCGGATGATCTGCCCACGGAGCTGGCCCAGCTCGACGTTGGCCCGGACCCGGGCGATCAACTCCTGGCTGGCGAAAGGCTTGGTGAGGTAGTCGTCCGCGCCGGCGGAGAGACCGGCGACGGCCTCCGCGGCGCCGGCCCGGGCGGAGAGCAGCACGATCGGAACATGCCGGGTACGCGGATCCGCGCGCAGCGCGCTCACCAGCCCGAACCCGTCGAGTCGGGGCATCATCACGTCACTGAGCACCAGGTCGAACCCACCGTCGCGAGCCAGTGACAGCGCGGCCAGCCCGTCGTTCGCGGTGACCACCTCCCAGGTCGGGGAGAGCAGCCGCGTGACGTGCTCGCGCAGGTCCGCGTTGTCGTCGACGACCAGGATCCGGCCGGCCGGGGTGCCGTCGGTCGGGCGGCTGTCGTAATCGGGTGCCGGGCCGGTGCCGCTCCACAACGCGGTCTCCGCCACGTAGAGGCGGGCCTGCTCGGGCTCCGCCGTGGGCAGGTGACCGAACGTGACGACCCGGTCCGCCGGCAGGTGGTCCGCACCGATCGGGATGGCGACCGTGAAGGTGCTGCCCTCGTCGACCCGACTGGTCAGCCCCACCTCGCCGCCGTGCATCTCGACCAGCTCCCGGACCAGCGCCAGGCCGATCCCGGTGCCCTCGTGGGTGCGCGCACGCGCCCCGGGCACCCGGTGGAAGCGCTCGAAGACGTGCGGAATCTCGTCCGGCACGATGCCGATGCCGGTGTCGCTCACCTCCAGCCGGGCCGCGCCGTCCACCGCCCGGACCTGCACCCGGATCTCGCCGTCGAAGGTGAACTTGACAGCGTTGGACACCAGGTTGAGGACGATCTTCTCCCACATGTCGCGGTCGACGAAGACCGGCGCCGGCAGTGGCGGGCAATCCACCACCAGCCGCAATCCGGCCCGGTCGGTGGCCGACCGAAAGGTGCTGGCCAGCCGGGCCGTGTAGCCGGCGAGGTCGGTGGGCTGGTAGCGGGCGGCGAGCCGCCCGGATTCCAGTCGGGAGAAGTCCAGCACCGTGTTGACCAACTTGAGCAGGCGCAACGCGTTGCGGTGCATGGTGGTGAGCCGCTCGGTCCCGGAGGCGGGTAGCGCCGGGTCGGCCAGCATGTCCTCCAGTGGGCCGAGCACCAGGGTCAACGGGGTACGGAACTCGTGGCTGACGTTGGCGAAGAAGTTGGTCTTCGCGCGGTCCAGTGCGGCCAACTCGGCGGCCCGGGCCCGCTCCTGCTCGTACGCCCGCTGCGTGCCGACCGCACGGGAGATCTGCGCGGCGACCAGGTCGAGGAAGTTCCGGTAGTCGTCGCCGAGCGGTAGCTGACGGCCCACGCCGACGATCAGCGCGCCCACGGTCTCGTTGGTGGCCGTGAGCGGCAGAACGAGGGCCTGGTCGGCGGCGGCGACCGGCGGCGAATCGACCAGGTCGGCCACCTCGACAGTGGCGGGCGTGCCATCGGCGGTCACCCGGGCCAGCACCTGCGCGACGGCGTCGAGCGGCGGCGGGACGCTACCCGTGGAACCGGCCAGGGCGAGCTGACCACTGTCGTCGGTCAGGTAGAGCAGGGCGAACGGCACGTCCGCCCGGTGCCGGCCGAGCACCTCGGCCGCGGTTCGACCGAGTTCGGCGGCGCTGCCGATGTCGTTCAGCTCGGCGCCCAGTTCGGCCAGTGCCCGCAGCCGACGCTCGCCGAGCACCCGTCCGGTGGTCTCGCTGACGATGCAGTAGACGCCACCGACCGCACCGTCGGCGCTGCGGATCGGGTCGTACGAGACGTTGAAGTAGGTCTGCTCGACGAAGCCGTGCCGGTCCAGCAGGAAGGGGTGGTCCTCGCCCCGGTAGGAGCGGCCTGTGGTCCGGACACCGTCGAGCAGCGGGCCGAGCACCGGCCAGGTCTCCGCCCAGTACGAGCGGGCCGGCTGGCCGATGGCGTGCGGGTGCTTGGCACCGATGGTCGGCCGGTACGCGTCGTTGTAGAAGGCGCGCTGGTCGTCGCCCCAGAACATGACGATCGGCGCGCTGGAGGCGAGCATCATGCCGACCGCGTTGGACAGCGCGACAGGCCACTGACCGGGTGTGCCCAGCGGGCCGGAGGACCAGTCGAAGTTCGCCAGACGCTCGCCCAACTCACCACCCGCCGCGAACGCCGCTGCCAGCATCGGGGAGGTGTCACCGCCGGACGCGGCAGGATGCCGTTCGTCCGCTCCCCCCTGGGCCGAGCTCATGCAGCCTCCCGCTCCGGCCGTACCCCTCGACCGTTGATCTTCTCCCGCCGTGCTCGGACTTGTACCCCAGCGGACCAGCAACGTAACGCATCACGACAGGTGGACGCTGTTGACGTTCACGCGAGACGTCGGACATTGGACAGCCCGGGTACGCGGCGGCGTGCGACAGCGGTGGTCGAAGCGCCCCGACCAGTCAGAAGACCGGCAGCCCGTCGATGCTTGCCGCGTTCTTGGTGGCCCGGTAGGCCACCAGATCCTCGGCCGTACGACGGGAGTGTGACGTGAGCAACAAATCACGCTCGGTGCGGAAGTCCATCAGAGGGACGGCGTAGCCACAGGAGTCGCTGACCCGCTCCACCTCCACGATGATCACCGCCCGGACGGCGTGCACGTCCGGAGGCGCCGGAAACTCGGCGAGCCGGTCGGCGAAGGTCTCCTCGGTCACGGCGACGCTGGTGCCCCGGCCGTGCAACCGGACGATCTTCGGCGGCCCGTCGAAGGCACAGAACATCAGCGTGATCCGGCCGTTGTCCCGCAGGTGGGCGATGGTCTCCGCCCCGCTGCCGTGATAGTCGAGGTACGCCACCCGGTGCGGCCCGAGGATGACGAAGGTGCCCCGCATGCCCTTCGGCGAGACGTTGACGTGCCCCTCCGCGCCGGACGGCGCGGTGGCCACGAAGAAGACCGGCTGAGCCGTGATGAAGTCACCCAGTCGACCGTCGATCTCCGGATAGACCTTGCCCATCCGTCGATCCTCCCACCGGTGACGCCAACGCACGGGGGCGACGAGCGTCACACGCGCTGTCGACCGGCCGCCCGGCGGCCCGCACCAGCGCGGTGATCGGTCGCGGGTCCGGATCGTTCTCCGGATGCCACTGCACACCGAGCACGAACGGCAGGGCCGGATCCTCCACCGCCTCCACCACACCGTCCTCCGCCCAACCGGTGACCGACAGCCGGCCCGGGTCGGCGACCGCCTGGTGGTGGTAGGAGTTGACCCGGTCCACCCCGGCCAGCACCGTCGCCGCCAGACTTCCCGGCGCGAACCGCACCGGGTGGCTGCCGTAGACACCGGGCGCCGGACGGTGCGCGTCATGACCGACCACGTCGGGCAGGTGCTGGTGCAGGGTTCCGCCGTATGCCACGGCGAGCAACTGCATGCCCCGGCACACGCCCAGCACCGGCAGGCCGGCGGCGAGCGCGGCGGCCAACAGTGTCAACTCGCCGGCGTCCCGATCCGGCCGGTCCTCGGTACGCGGGTCGGGCCGCTGCCCGTACCGCCCCGGACCGACGTCGGCGCCACCGGCCAGCAGCAGCCCGTCCAGAACCGCCACCACGTCACCGTCCACGTCGTCCGGCGGCAGGACCACGGCCCGGCCGCCGGCGGCCGTCACCGCCCGCGCGTACGCCTCCGGCACCAGCACCGCCGGTACGTCCCGCCACACCGCCCAGCCAGCCGGCTCGACGTACGCGCTGATCCCGATCACCGGCCTCCGCGGCGAACTCACGCTCATAGAGGCGTGACGTAGGCGCCGGTGATGCCTCCGTCGACCACGAACTGCGCGGCGGTCATGAACGAGGCGTCGTCGCTGGCCAGGAACGCCACCGCGGCGGCGATCTCCTCCGGTTGCCCGAACCGGCCCATCGGCACGTGCACGAGGCGGCGGGCGGCCCGCTCCGGGTCGGCGGCGAACAACTCCAACAGCAGTGGGGTGGCCACCGGGCCGGGACAGAGCGCGTTGACCCGGATGCCCTCGCGGGCGAACTGCACACCCAACTCCCGGGTCATCGCCAGCACCCCGCCCTTGCTCGCGGTGTACGCGATCTGCGACGTCGCCGCGCCCATCAGCGCCACGAAGGAGGCGGTGTTGATGATCGAGCCTTTGCCCTGGCGACGCATGTGCGGGATCGCGTACTTGCAGCACAGGTAGACGCTCGTCGTGTTGACCCGCAGCACCCGCTCCCACGCGTCGAGGCCGGTGTCGAGGATGGAGTCGTCGTCGGGCGGGGAGATACCGGCGTTGTTGAACGCGATGTCCACCCGGCCGTGCCGGTCGGCCACCCCGTCGAACAGGTCGCGTACCGCCGACTCGTCGGCCACGTCGGTGTGGACGAACTCGCCACCGCACTCCTCGGCGGCCTTCGCGCCGGCCGTCGTGTCGATGTCGACGCACACCACCCGGGCTCCCTCGGCGGCGAACCGCCGGACGGTGGCCAACCCGATACCGCTGCCCGCGCCGGTGACCACTGCCACCCGGTCCTGCAATCGACCCTGCACCCGCATCACTCCTCTGTCGCGATGAACACGTTCTTGACGTCGGTGAACGAGTGCAGCGCGTCCGGGCCCAGCTCACGGCCGAGCCCGGAACGCTTCATCCCACCGAACGGGGTCCAGTAGCGCACCGAGGAGTGCGAGTTGACGCTGAGGTTGCCCGCCTCGACGGCGCGGGCCAGGCGCAGCGCCCGACCCACGTCCCGGGTCCAGATGGAGCCGGACAGGCCGTACTCGGTGTCGTTGGCGAGCCGGACCGCGTCGGCCTCGTCGTCGAACGGCAGCACCGAGACCACCGGCCCGAAGATCTCCTCCCGCCAGTGCCGGTCGGCAGGTGAGTCGGCCAACAGCACGGTGGGCGCGTGCCAGAACCCGGGGCCGTCGGGGCAGGACCCGGTGAACGCGACGGTCGCGTCGGTCAGGTAACCGGCGACCCGGTCCCGCTGGGTCGCGGAGATCAGCGGGCCCATCTCGGCGGTGTCCCGGGACGGGTCCTCGACCCGCACCGCGCGTACCGCTGGTTCGAGGAGCGCCAGGAACCGGTCGTACACCGGCCGTTGGACGAGGATCCGCGACCGTGCGCAGCAGTCCTGGCCGGCGTTGTCGAAGACCGCGCCCGGCGCGGTCGCCGCGGCGCGTTCCAGGTCCGCGTCGGCGAACACGATGTTCGCGCTCTTGCCGCCCAACTCCAGGGTGAGCCGCTTCACCTGGGCGGCGCACCCGGCCATGATCCGGGTGCCGACCTCGGTGGAGCCGGTGAAGCAGATCTTGCGGACCGCCGGGTGGCTGACGAAGCGCTCCCCCACCACCGCCCCCTCGCCCGGTACGACGGTGAACACGTCGTCGGGCAGGCCGGCCTCGCGGGCCAACTCGGCCAGCCGCAGAGCGGTGAGCGGGGTCAGCTCGGCGGGTTTGAGCACCACTGTGTTGCCGGCGGCGAGGGCCGGCACGAATCCCCAGGCGGCGATCGGCATCGGGAAGTTCCACGGCACGATCACGCCGACCACGCCCAGCGGTTCGTGGAAGGTGACGTCCAGTCCTCCCGGCACCGGGATCTGCCGCCCGGTCAACCGCTCGGGCGCCCCGGCGTAGTAGTCCAGGACGTCCCGCACGTTGCCGGCCTCCCATCGGGCGTTGCCGATGGTGTGCCCGGAGTTGCGGACCTCCAGCGCGGCCAACTCGTCCAGATGCGCGTCGACGACGGAGGCGAACCGCCGCAGCAACCGGGCCCGATCCCCCGGCCCGACCTTCCGCCACCCCTCGAATGCGGCAGCCGCCCGCGCAACAGCCGCGTCCACCTCCCCCACCGAGGCACCGGAGACCTCCCGAATCCCCACCCCGGAAGAGGGGTCAACCACAAGCGTCACCACCCCCACCCCGCCCCTGCCTCGTCGATCACCCGCGGGTCACAGGCGTTCGAAGCCACGGGTCAGCTCCCAGTCCGTCACCGCGGCGTCGAAGGCGGCCAGCTCGACCCGCGCCTGGTTGGCGTAGTGGGCCACCACCTCCTCGCCGAAGGCTTCGCGGGCTACCTCCGAGCTTTCCCAGAGGGCCAGGGCGTCGCGCAGCGTGCCGGGCACCCGCTCGGCCTCCGGGTCGTCGTACGCGTTGCCGGTGCACTCGTCGCCCAGTTCCAACTCCTGCTCGATGCCGTGCAGCGCGCCGGCGACCAGCCCGGCGATCGCCAGGTACGGGTTGACGTCGGCCCCGGGCACCCGGTTCTCCACGCGCATCCCCTGCCCGTGGCCGACCACCCGCAGCGCGCACGTGCGGTTGTCCACCCCCCACCGCAGCGCCGTCGGGGCGAACGACCCCGGCTGGTAACGCTTGTAGGAGTTGATGTTCGGGGCGAAGAGCAGGCTGAATTCCCGCATGGTGGCCAACAGCCCGGCGAGCACCCGCTGCCCGGTCGGCGACAGGTGGGCGGGCCCGTCGCCGAGCATCGCCGAACGACCACTGCTGTCCCGCAGCGAGAAGTGGATGTGGCAGGAGTTGCCCTCCCGCTCGTTCGGCTTGGCCATGAAGGTGATCGCCATGCCCTCCTGGGCGGCGATCTCCTTGGCGCCGTTCTTGTAGATGACGTGGTGGTCGGCGCAGGCCACCGCCTCGTCGTAGCGGAACGCGATCTCGTGCTGGCCGAGGTTGCACTCACCCTTGGCGCTCTCCGGCGTCAGCCCGGCGGCGGCCATCTCGGTGCGGATCCGGCGCAGCAGCGGCTCCACCCGGGCGGTGCCGAGCAGCGAGTAGTCGACGTTGTACTGATTCGCCGGGGTGAGGTCCCGGTAGCCCCGCCGCCAGGCGTCCTCGTACGAGTCGCGGAACAGCACGAACTCCAGCTCGGTGCCGGCGTACGCGGTCAGCCCGTGCTCGGCCAGCCGGTCCAGCTGGCGGCGCAGGATCTGCCGGGGCGAGGCGACCACGTCACCGGAGCCGTCGAGCCAGGTCAGGTCGGCCAGCAGCATCGCGGAGCCGGGCTGCCAGGGGACCCGGCGCAGCGTGCCGAAGTCCGGCACCATCGCGAAGTCGCCGTAGCCGCGCTCCCAGCTCGACATCGCGTACCCGTCGACGGTGTTCATGTCGACGTCCACGGCGAGCAGGTAGTTGCACCCCTCGCTGCCGTTCTCGGCCACCTGGTCGAGGAAGAACGGCGCGTGGAACCGCTTGCCCTGCAACCGGCCCTGCATGTCGACCAGGGCCAACACCACGGTGTCTATCTCGCCGGCGTCGACGGCGACCCGCAACTCTTCCAGCGTCAATGGCGTTCTGCTCATCAGCGGGCCTCCATCACCAAGGTCTACTGGCAATCCGGATCACCGTCAATGCCCCCGCAGTGGTCGGCGGCAAACCAGGCGAGGAGTTGGCATGCGTCTTCGAGCAGTCCTGACCGTCGTCACCGCCGTCATCGCGCTCGTGAGCACGGTGAGCGCGGAGGCGGGCGTACAGCCGGCACCGGCGCCCGTGATCGCGTCTCAGGCCGGCGGTTTCGACTTCGCCGACCCGGACGTCGTCGCGACCGGGCTGGATGTTCCGTGGGGGTTGGACTTCCTTCCCGACGGCAGCGCCCTCGTCGGCCAGCGCGACCGGGGCACCGTGGTGCGGATACGACCGGGTCGGTCGCCCGTACCGGTCGCCCGGATCCCCGGCGTGGTCGCCGGCGGCGAGGGAGGGCTGCTCGGCCTGGCCGTCTCGCCCCGCTACCGACAGGACCGCTGGGTGTACGTCTGCTTCACCACCGCCTCCGACATCCGCATCACGCGGTTCCGCCTGAGCGCCCCGCAGCACCAGCAGGTGATCCTCAGCGGCCTTCAGCGGGCGTCGGTGCACAACGGCGGCCGGATCGCCTTCGGCCCGGACGGGCTGCTCTACGCCGGCATCGGTGACGCCGGCATGCCCGCCAACGCGCAGAACCTGGCCAGCCGCAACGGCAAGATCCTGCGGATCCGGCCGAACGGCGGCATCCCGGCGGACAACCCGTTCCCCGGCTCGCCGGTCTTCAGCTACGGCCACCGCAATGTGCAGGGATTGGCCTGGGATCCGCACGGTCGCCTGTTCGCCTCCGAGTTTGGCCAGGCCACCTGGGACGAGGTCAACGTCATCGTGCGGGGCGGCAACTACGGTTGGCCGGTCGTGGAGGGTCCGAGCGTCGACAGTCGGTTTCGCGCCCCGGTCGTCGTCTGGCCTCCGGCGCAGGCGTCGCCGAGTGGCGTCGCCTTCGCGGGCGGCACGCTGTTCGTCGCCGCTCTGCGGGGCACCCGGTTGTGGACGGTGCCGGTGAGCGCCGCCGGGCAGGTCGGCACCCCGGTCGCCGAACTGGTGGGCGTCCACGGCCGCCTGCGTACCGTCGTCGCGGCACCGGACGGCTCGCTGTGGGTGACCACCAGCAACCGCGACGACAACGGCACGCCGATGCCGCTGGACGATCGCGTCCTGCGCTTCACGACCGGCGAGCGGCAACCGCCGCCCGCCGGTCGTGCCGGCACGGCCCGGTAGTGACCGGGTGCGCGGCCGGGGTCACTCCGACCCGTCGACCACCGCCGGCTGAGATCTGGTGGCAGGTTCCTCGACGGTACGCACCGGACCGGTGAACCACGTACGCGCCGACGCGTACCACCAGACGGCGACCACCAACAACACCCCGCCGACGGCGAGCGGCGCGTAGTTCACCGCCGACCAGGTGAACCCGTCGTTGCCGGGCACCCCGGCGGGCACGATCGGAAGCACGAAGTAGACAGCGATGACCACGATCTCGATCACCGCGATCCAGCCGAGCAGCTTGTACTTGCGCCCCAGCGTCCAGGGGCCGGGGACGAACCGGTCGCCCATCCGCAGCCGCAGGGCGATCGGGATGAGGAAGGACAGGTAGAGCCCGAGCACCGCGACCGAGACCACCGCGTAGAACGCGACCGGAATGCCCGCCGAACTCTCGTAGAGCGCCGGCAGGGTCAGCACCAGACCGGCCACTGTGGCGCCGATGATGGCGTTGACCGGGGTGCCGTTGCGGTCGACAGTTGACCAGAGCCGCCAACCGGGCACCGCACGGTCCCGGCTGAACGCGTAGGCCATCCGGCTCATCGAGGTCACGCAACTCATGCCGCAGAAGAACTGGCCGATGGTCGAGATGATGATGACGATCTTGAAGAAGACCGGGGTCAGCGCGGATTCGAAGATCGCGCCGGAGAAGCCGCCCGCGGCATTGACCGCCTCCACGTCGGTGGCCGCGAAGAGGAACGCCAGCAGCAGGATCCAACCGCCGACCGCCGAATAGAAGATCGACTGCCAGAGCCCGCGCGCGGCGGCCTGCGAAGCGCCACGGGTCTCCTCGGAGACGTGCGCGCAGGCGTCGAAACCGGTGATCGTGTACTGGGTCAGCAGGAAGCCCAGCGGCAGCACGTAGAACCAGAACGTCAACCCGCCGACGTCCCCGTCACCGAAGCCGGAGTTGTTGAAGCGCTCGGTGAACACGAACTGGAAGCTCTGGTGGTTGTCCGGGACGAAGACCAGGATGGCCACCACGACGGCCGCGCCGGCCACGTGCCACCAGACCGAGACGTTCTGGAGTACGTCGATGATCCGGTGCCCGAAGATGTTGATCAGACCGTGCAGCACCAGGATGATCACGAACAGGATGAACGCCTGACGCAGCGTCCCGGCCCAACCGTCGAAGAGCGCCGACAGGGTGAGGTTGAGGAACGTCGCGCAGCCGTAGTCCACCGAGGCGGTGACCGCCACCAGGCCGATCAGGTTCAACCAACCGGTGAACCAGCCGTGCACCGGGCGACCCATGGTGGCCGCCCACCAGTAGATCCCGCCCGCCGTCGGGTACGCCGACACCAGCTCCGCCATGCAGAAGCCGATGATGAGGATGAACAGCGAGATCAGCGGCCAGCCCCAGGAGATGGCGACCGGCCCGCCGTTGTTCCACGCCTGGCCGAAGGTGGTGAAGCAGCCGGCCAGGATGGAGATGATCGAGAACGAGATGGCGAAGTTGGAGAAGCCGCTCCACTTGCGGCGCAACTCCTGTTTGTAGCCGAGTTCGGCGAGCCGTCGGGCATCGTCGTCCATCGGTTGCTCGGCGGTCGGCACGGGGGTCGTTGCCACTGCACACCTCCCTGAGGTGGTTCCGCGTGCGAGTGGGCAAAGTGTGATCCCGGCCGATCAAGACGGTCAATACATGGTCGGTGGGAATGTCACCGCCATCGGGCTAAATGCGTTGCCGTCCAGCCACCCCGACGCGCATCCTTGACCCCGTGACCAGGCCCGATCAGGGCCGACCCCGGGCACTCGGACCGCCCGGACCCCGGAGGCGCGGGGCACACCTCTCTCTCACGTACGGCGTCCCGCCGTACCCGAAAAGTGCCCCGCGCCCTCCCCTCTTTCCGGCGTGATCAAGAGGTTTGCGTCAGATTTCGGCTCCTGCCTGACGCAAACCTCTTGATCAACACGGTGAAGGGGGGTCAGGTCAGGAGGAGACCGGCCACCCAGACGGCGGCGATGATCACGCCGGCCAGGAACTCCACGAGCATCGAGAGGCCGGCGGCCTTGAGCGCCTGCACCGTGGACGGCCAGGCGAGGCGGTTGCTGCCCAGTCGGAGGCGTTCCGCCGCCCACACCCCGCCGACGAAGCCGAGCACCAACCCGACAACCGGCACCACGAAGAACCCGATGATGCCGAGCACCCCGCCGGCGAGCAACGTGGACGTCGGCACACCGGCGTGTTTCAGGTTCCGACCGGGCCACACGTACTTGATCACGACGCCACCGGCGGCGACCACCGTGGCGGCGGCGAACACCGCCCAACCAGCCATGCCCGCGCCACCGAAGATCGCCCAGACCAGCACGCCACCCCAACACAACGGCAGCGCCGGCAGACCGGGCACCACCACACCGGCCAACCCGGCCAGGATGGCCAACCCGGCCACCACGGTCACCGCCGTCTGCGAGTCGGTCAGGTCCACGCAGCCACCTTGCCCTGCCGCCGGTCAGCCCGCAACGTTCACCCGCCACGCTCGCTCACACCAGCACTCCGCTCCGCTCCGTGCCGCTGCTTCACGCCACGCTGCTGCACCACCGGTTCAACCGCGACGCTCGCTCACACCACCACATCGCCACGCAGCCGGGCGGTGATCGCACCCGCCGGGGCCGGGGCGCCGAAGAACCGGCCCTGCCCGGTGTCGCAGCGCAGCGCCCGCAACCGTTCCGCCTGCTCCCCGGTCTCGACCGCCTCGGCGGTCACCCACAACTCCAACGCGTGCGCCAACCGGACCAGCGCGTCGACGATCCGTTCGTCGCGGTGGTCGGCAGCACTGTCGGCGCGGATGCCCTCGACGAACGGCCCGGCGAGCTTCAGGCAGTGGATCGGCAGCCGCCGCAGGTACGCGAGGTTGGAGTACCCGGTGCCGAAGTCGTCGACGGCCAGCCGGACACCCAGCGCGGCGAGCCGGTACAGGCTGCGCAACGGCTCGTCGGCGCTGCCCATCACCGCGCTCTCGGTCAGTTCCAGTTGGAGCAGGTCCGCGGGCAGCCCACTGGTGTGCAGGGCGTCCGCCACGGTCTCCACGATCGTCGGGTCGTCGGCCTGCCGCGCGGCCAGGTTGACGCTGACCACCAGCCGGGCGTCGGGGAACTCCCGCCACCACCGCTCGGCGTCGTGACAGGCCTGCCGGAGCACCCACTCCCCGAGTCGGACGATCAGGCCGGTCTCCTCGGCCAGGCCGATGAACCGGTCCGGTCCGATCAGGCCCAGCTCCGGGTGCTCCCACCGGACCAGCGCCTCCACCGCGAGCATGCTGCCCTCCAGCAGCGACACGATCGGTTGGTAGTGCAGGACGAACTCGCCCCGGTCCAGCGCGGCGGGCAGCCCGGCGACAAGCGCCGACCGGGCGATGTCCCGGGCGCTGCGCTCCGGGTCGTAGACCGCCCACTGGCCCCGGCCCGCCGCCTTCGCCCAGTAGAGCGTGGTGTCCGCGGCCTTCATCAGCTCCGACGGGCTGGTCTCCTCCGCCGGGCACTGCACGATGCCCACGCTGGCGGAGACGGCCAACTGGTGGTCGCCGACGTGCACCGGGGCCGCGACGGCCGCCAGCGCCGCCTCCGCGACGGCCACCGCGTCGTCGACGTCGTCCCCTCCGTCGACGAGGATCACGAACTCGTCGCCACCCATCCGGGCGACGAGATGGCCGTGGTCGGCCACGCACGCGTTCAGCCGCCGGCCGATCATCACCAGCAACTGGTCACCGAGGTCGTGGCCGAGGCTGTCGTTGATCGCCTTGAAGCCGTCCAGGTCGAGGAAGCACACCCCGACCCGCTGCCCGGTGCCCGCGCCGTCGAGGACCCGACCCAGCGTCTCGAAGAACAACGTCCGGTTGGGCAACCCGGTCAGTGGGTCGTGCAGCGCCTGGAAGCGCAGCCGCTGCTGGAGTTCGTACCGCTGGGTGATGTCCTCGATCATCGCCACGGTGTAGCGGGGCCGACCGTCGTCGTGGCGGATCAGCGAGACGGCCAGGTCGGTCCAGACCATGCTGCCGTCCTTACGGTGGTAACGCTTCTCCACCCGGGCGGACTCATGCTTGCCCTCGACCAGCTCCTGGTACAGCTCCCACATGCCGACGGCGTCGTCGGCGTGGAACAACGCCGCCACGTTGGTCTCGCACAGCTCCTCGATCGAGTAGCCGAGCATGTCGGCGAACGCCTGGTTGACATCGACGATCCGACCGTCGACGTCGGCGATGCCGATCCCGATCGCGGCACCGGTGAAGACGGCCCGAAACCGCGCCTCGCTGTCGCGCAGCGCCTGCTCGACCTCGTCACGGGCCTGCCAGGCCGAACGGGCGATCCGCTCCTGCTGGCTGAACGTGCGGTCGCGGAGCGCCCGGGCGAATCCGGCGGCCAGCCCGCCCTGCAACGCCGCCATCCGGTCGGCGAGGTCCGCCGGCCGGTCGCTGGCCACCAGCACCCGGTGCGGGAAGTCCGCACCGAGGGCGTGCACCGTCCAGTCCAGGGCCTGCGGCTCGGTCAGGTGCGCCTCCACCAGTGCCGCGCCGACCTCTTCGGCGGGACGGGCGGTGAACGGCTCCGCCCGTACCGCCTGCGCCAGCCGGATCGTGTGCACCAGCAGCAGCCGCTCGGTCTCGGCCGCGCTGAGCGGCACGAAACCGAGGCGGCGTACCGCACGGGCCCAGTTGGCGGCGTACCCCTGGGCGTCGGCCCGGCCGGTATCGATCCCGGCGGGATCCGGGACGGCGGCCATGGGATCAGCCGGCGGGCTGGTCGTACCGGGCGACGCCGCCGAAGGCGCCGAACCGCTCCGGATGCTCGTCCACGTCGGACGGTGAGTCGGGACGCCAGAGCGGCATGTGCACCACGCCCGGCTCCAGGACGGTCCAGTCGCCGAAGAAGCCGGTCACCTGGGCACGGGAGCGCAGGGTGATCTCGGTGTCCGTTCGGGCGGAGAGTCGCTGGGCGTCCAGCATCTCCTGTGGCTGGTCCTCGAACGTGGAGTGCGAGAGGACCAGGAAGCTGCCCGGTGCGGCGGCGGCCCGCAGGGCGGTCAGGATCTCCTCGGGCCCGTCGCCGTCGGGGATGAAGTGCACCACCCCGGCCAGCAGGATCCCCATCGGTCGACTGAAGTCGATCAACCCGAGCCGCCGGGTCTCGGCGAGGATGCGCTCCGGCTCGCGCAGGTCGGCGTGGATGACCCCGGTCAGCTCGTTGCCCGCGAGCAACTCCCGGCTGTGGGCGACCGCGACCGGGTCGATGTCGACGTACACCACCCGGGCCTTGGGGTTGACCCCCTGGGCCACCTCGTGCACGTTGCCGACGGTGGGAATTCCGGAGCCGATGTCGAGGAACTGGTCGATGCCGGCGTCGAGCAGCACCCGGACGGCCCGGCGCAGGAACTCACGGCCGGACCGCATGGTGGCGGCGAGGTTGGGGGTCATGCTCGCGATCTGTTCGGCCAACTGCCGGTCGATCTCGAAGTTGTGCGCCCCGCCAAGGAAGTAGTCGTACACCCGGGCCGCACTCGGCCTGGTCAGATCGATCTCGGTCGGCAGTCCGTCGGGCATCGGTGTGCTCCCCAGTTCGTCGCCGCGGCGCGGGACACCACCGGCGTCGACGGACGTGCGCGACCACCGGCGGACCCGCGGGTCGTGTGGTGTGGACCACTCTAGGCGGCTGACTCCAGCAACAGCGAGATGCCTTGACCGACGCCGATGCACATGGTGGCCAGAGCCCTGCGACCGCCGCGACGACGCAACTCCAGGGCGGCGGTCAGCGCCAGACGCGCGCCGCTGGCACCGAGCGGGTGCCCCAGTGCGATCGCGCCGCCGTTCGGGTTGACGTGTTCGGCGTCCACGGGCAGCCCCAGCTCCCGCAGCACCGCCACGGACTGCGCGGCGAACGCCTCGTTCAGCTCCACCACGTCCACCGCGCCCAGCTCGACGCCGACCCGGTCGAGCAGCTTGCGGGTCGCCGGCACCGGGCCGATGCCCATGATGCGGGGCGGTACGCCGGCCGCCGCCGCGCCGCTGACCCGGGCCAGCGGCGTCAGGCCGTACCGTCGCACCGCCGCCTCGCTGGCGACCAGCAGGGCGACAGCTCCGTCGTTGACACCCGACGAGTTGCCGGCGGTCACCGTGCCGCCGTCGCGGAACGGGGTCGGCAGCGTCGCGAGCTTGTCCAGCGAGGTCTCGCGGGGGTGCTCGTCGACATCGACCAGCCGGGTCTCCCGACGGCCGGCGGGGACCGACACCGCCACGATCTCCTCGGCGAACCGGCCGTCGGCCTGCGCCTTGGCGGCGCGCTGCTGCGAGCGGTACGCGAAGGCGTCCTGCTCGGCCCGGCTGACGCCGTACTCGGCGGCAACGTTCTCCGCCGTCTCCGGCATCGAGTCGACGCCCCACCCGTCGCGCATGAGCGGGTTCACGAACCGCCAGCCCAGTGTGGTGTCATACACCTCCGCC
Organism: Micromonospora sp. WMMD967; assembly: GCF_029626165.1. NCBI lineage: Bacteria > Bacillati > Actinomycetota > Actinomycetes > Micromonosporales > Micromonosporaceae > Micromonospora > Micromonospora sp. WMMD967. The sequence continues at coordinate 2,631,625 of NZ_JARUBK010000001.1, read as the reverse complement.
GACCGGGAGTACGCCGACGTCGCCTTCGGCATGACGAACGGCGCACGGCTCATGCTCTCCACCCCGCCGGCGATCACCAGCTCGGCGTCGCCGGCGACGATGGACCGGGCGGCGGTGGCGAGGGCGTCCAGGCCGGAGCCGCAGAGCCGGTTGACGGTGCTGCCCGGCACCTCCTCGGGCAGGCCGGCCAGCAGCGCCGCCATCCGGGCGACGTTGCGGTTGTCCTCTCCGGCCTGGTTGGCGCAGCCGAGCACGACGTCGTCCACCCGGGCCCAGTCCACCGAGGGGTGCCGGGCGACCAGTTCGCGGATCACGTGCGCGGCCAGGTCGTCGGGGCGGACGCCGGCCAGCGCGCCGGCGTACCGGCCGATCGGGGTACGAACACCGGCCACCAGGTATGCCACTGTCATCGCGTGTCCTTCGGGGGTGCAGACGGCGGGGGTGGGGGCACGCCCACCGGGTCGCGGGGGCTACCGGCCGCCAGGATATCCGCGCCGCCAGCGGATAGGTTGACGGCATGGCCCGGGCCCAGTTCAGCGCAGAGACCAGCGGCGGCGGCGCGTTCGTGCGTCAACCCAACCGGTTCACCGGGCGGGTCACCGCCGACTCGACATCGCCGCCGGGCGGCGGCCCGGACGAGCAGGACCGCTGGCCGCTGGAGGCCGGCCGGTACCGGTTGATCTGGTGTCGGGCCTGCCCGTGGGCGCACCGGGCGAGAATCGTGCGTGGCCTGCTCGGGCTGGACGACGCGATCTCGCTGGGCACCGTCGACCCGATCCGGGACGAGCGGGGTTGGGCGTTCGCCCTGGACCCGGACGGCTTCGACCCGGTCCTCGGCGTGAGCTTCCTGTCCGAGGCGTACCTGGCCACCGACCCGGACTACACCGGCCGGGTGACGGTGCCGGCGCTGGTGGACACTCTGACCGGCCGGGTGGTCACCAACGACTATCCGCAGCTCACCCTCGACTTCTCCACGGAGTGGCGGTCGCTGCACGCGCCAAACGCACCGGACCTGTACCCGGTCGAGATGCGTCCCGAGATGGACGCGCTGATGGCCGAGATCCACACCGACGTCAACAACGGCGTCTACCGGTGCGGGTTCGCCACCTCCCAGGAGGCGTACGACGAGGCGTTCCGGGCTCTCTTCGCCCGACTGGACGTCCTCTCCGAACGCCTCGCCGGGCAGCGTTACCTGATGGGCGACGCGATCACCGAGGCCGACGTGCGGCTGTTCACCACGCTGGTCCGCTTCGACGCCGCGTACCACGGGCACTTCAAGTGCAACCGCAGCAAGCTGACCGAGATGCCGGTGCTGTGGGCGTACGCCCGGGACCTGTTCCAGACCCCGGGCTTCGGCGAGACGGTCGACTTCGATCACATCAAGCGGCACTACTACGCCACCCATCGGGAGATCAACCCGACCGGGATCGTGCCGCTCGGGCCGGACGAGTCCGGCTGGGGCACGCCGCACGGGCGTGGTTGAGCCGGGTCGACCCGGCACCACGACCGCGGCGAAGGTCCGTGCCGACGTCGCCCGCCGGGTCGCCGGGTCCGCCGCCGCAGGGTGCGCGGTGGCCGGTGCGGCGGCGGTGGCGGTCGCCGTGGTCGCCGGGCCCGGTCCCGGGTTCACCGGGTACGTCAGCGAGGCGGGCATCGCCGGCAGCGCGCACGCCCTGACGTACCGGATCGGGATCCTCGCTCTTGCCGCCGCGCTGCTGCTGATCGGTGCGGCGCTGCCCCCCGGGGTCTGGGCGGCGCCGGCGCTGCTCGCCACCGGCGCGGTCTTCACCGCCGTGTCCGGGGCGGTGACCTGCTCCGCCGGCTGCCCGTTGCCGCCGTTCGAGCGTGCGACGGTGGCGGATCTGGTGCACGGCGGCGCGAGCATCGCGGCGACCGCGGCGGTGGTCTTCGCCATGGTCACGCTCGCGGTGTCCGGGCCGGCGGGCCCGGCGGTACGCCGACTGGCCGGCCCGGCCGCCGCGCTGGCCCTGCCGCTCTGCGCCGCGGTGGGGCTGGCGATGCTCGTCCTCGGTCGGGGCACGTTCGTGGGTGTGCTGGAGCGGCTGATCCTCGGACTCGCCGTGTTGTGGGGTGTGGCCACCGCCACCGCACTGGCCCTGGCAGCGGAAAGTTCAACCGCTGTAAGGAGCCTCACGCCGACCACTCCTTCCGACGGGCGGAAATCGGCGTAGCGTCGGCGAACGATGACCAATGTCTGGGGCCTCACTGTCCGCCTGTATGTCGATCTCCGACTACAGGCCAGTGGCATCTGTCCGGGCTAGCCGCGCTTTCACGCCTGCCCTGAATCAGACCGGACAAATGGATAGAACATGCCCTTCAGCCTGCGCAAGATTCCCTTCTCGGTGCAGATCCTGCTCGGCCTCGTGCTCGGCGTCGCGCTGGGCTTCCTGGCCCGCACCAACGACCTGAGCTGGCTGACCAGCACCCTGCACACCGTCGGCAGTCTCTTCGTCCAGCTCCTCAAGCTGGCCGTGCCGCCGTTGGTCTTCACCGCCATCGTGGTCAGCGTGGTCAGCCTGCGCGGTGTCGCCAACGCCGCCCGGCTCGCCCTCAAGACGCTGATGTGGTTCGGCATCACCGCCCTGATCGCGGTGAGCATCGGCATCGGGCTCGGCCTGCTCACCAACCCCGGCCGGGGCGTGAGCCTCGACCTGGGTGGCGCTGCCGCACCGAAGAAGACCGGCTCGTGGACCGACTTCCTCACCGGCATCGTGCCCACCAACCCGATCGGCGCGTTCGTCGAGGGCAACGTCCTCCAGATCGTCTTCCTCGCCGTCGTCGTCGGCGCCGCCGCCCTGCTGGTCGGCGAAGCCGCCGAGCCGTTCGTCGCGTTGAACCGCTCCCTGCTGGAGATCGTCCAGAAGGCGCTCTGGTGGGTCATCCGCCTCGCCCCGATCGGCACCCTCGGCCTGATCGGCAACGCCGTCGCCTCGTACGGCTGGGACCTGCTGGCCCCCCTCGCCAAGTTCACCACCGCCGTCTACGTCGGCTGCGCCATCGTGCTGTTCGTGGTCTACCCGCTGGTGCTGATCCTCGCCGGCCGGCTCAACCCGCTGCGCTTCTTCGCCGGCGCCTGGCCGGCCATCGAGCTGGCGTTCGTGTCCCGTTCCTCGGTCGGCACCATGCCGGTGACCCAGCGTTCCGTCGAGCGGCTCGGCGTGCCCCGCGAGTACGCCTCGTTCGCGGTGCCGTTCGGCGCGACCACGAAGATGGACGGTTGCGCCGCCATCTACCCGGCGCTCGCCGCGATCTTCGTGGCCCAGGTGTTCGGCGTGCAACTCGGCCTGACCGACTACCTGCTGATCGCCTTCGTCTCGGTGGTCGGCTCGGCAGCCACCGCCGGCCTGACCGGCGCGATCGTGATGCTGACCCTGACCCTCAGCACGCTGGGCCTGCCGCTCGCCGGCGCCGGCCTGCTGCTGGCCATCGATCCGATCCTGGACATGATCCGCACCGCCACCAACGTGGCCGGGCAGGCTCTGGTGCCGACCGTCGTCGCCGCCCGCGAGGGCACCCTCGACCGGGCAGCGTACGAGTCCGCCGGTCGACGCGACCTGACCGAGCCGGAGCCGGCCGCGGAGACCCGGCCCGACCTGACCCCTGTTCCTGCCTGACCACGTCACCCGGTACGGCGACGGGCCCCTCTCCCCGGGGGCCCGTCGCCTTTGCCGTTTCGAGAGGATGTCCCCCATGAGCTCCCTGTTCACCCCCCTGGCCCTGCGCGGCGTCACACTGCCCAACCGGATCGCCATGGCCCCGATGTGCCAGTACTCGTCCGGCCCCGACGGTCTGCCCACCGACTGGCACCTCACCCACCTCGGCAGTCGCGCGGTCGGCGGCGCCGGCCTGGTGATGACCGAGGCGACGGCCGTACTCCCCGAGGGCCGGATCAGCCCTCAGGACACCGGGCTGTGGTCCGGGGCCCACGTCGACGCCTGGCGACCGGTGACCGCGTTCGTCGCCGCCCACGGCGCGGTGCCGGCCGTGCAGCTCGCGCACGCCGGGTTCAAGGCCTCCACGTACCGGCCGTGGGCACCGGAACGCGGCGGAGTGCCGGACGCCGAGGGCGGATGGACGCCCGTCGCGCCCGGCCCCGAGGCGTTCACCGCCGGCTACCGGACGCCGACCAGCCTCGACGAGGCCGGCATCGCCGGTGTGGTCGAGGCGTTCGCGACCGCCGCCGAGCGGTCGCTGGACGCCGGCTTCACCGCCGTGGAGATCCACGCCGCGCACGGCTACCTGCTCAACGAGTTCCTGTCGCCGCTGACCAACCACCGCACCGACTCGTACGGCGGCGACCGGACCGCCCGCATGCGGCTCACCCTTGAGGTGGCCCGCGCGGTACGCGCCGCGGTCGGTGAGGACGTGCCGGTGCTGACCCGGATCTCCGCCACCGACTGGGTCGAGGGCGGCTGGACGATCGAGGACAGCGTGGTGCTGGCCGGCGAGTTGGCCAGCGTCGGCGTCGACCTGGTCGACGCGTCGTCCGGGGGCGTCAGCGTCGAGCAGCGCATCCCCCTCGGTCCCGGCTACCAGGTGCCGCTGGCCGCCCAGATCCGCCGCGAGGCCGGCGTGCCGACCGGCGCGGTGGGCCTGATCGTCGAGCCCGAGCACGCCGAGCAGATCGTCGCCGGCGGCGAAGCCGACCTGGTGCTGCTCGGGCGGGAGCTGCTGCGCGACCCGTACTGGCCGCGCCGGGCCGCCGCGAAGCTCGGCGTCACGTACAGCGGGCCTGACCAGTACGCCCGCGCCTACTGACACCTGACGTGGTCGGGCGGCTGCCGTACCCCGGCAACCGCCCGACCGTCAGCCGGCCAGGTGCGACCAGTCGCCCTCCAGCTCCTGCCAGGTGCCCTGGGCGGCGACCGCGCCGCCGAGCAGCACCACCACGTGGTCGGCCCGGACCAGCGCCGCCCGCTTCGCGGTCGAGCCGACCACTGTCACCCCGTGATCGCGCAACGCCTGCCACAGCGCCAGCTCCGTGGTGACGTCCAGCGCCGACGACACGTCGTCCGCGACCAACAGTTCGGTACGCGGTGCCAGCGCGCGGGCCAACGCCAACCGCTGCAACTGCCCCCCGGAGAGCCGGGTGCCCTTGTGCCCGATGAGCAGACCGAGCCCACCGCCGGCTGCGACCAGGTCATGGTCGAGCTGGGCGGTGCTGACCGCGCCGGCCGCGTCGACCTGGTGCCCGAGCGCGATGTTCTCGGCGACCGTGCCGGAGAGCACCCGGGGCAACTGGCCGACGTAGCCGACCTGGTTGGGGCGCAGGAACAACTCCGGCTCGGTGACCGGGTCACCGTTCCAGGCCAACTCACCGGTGTGGTGGACGATCCCGGCCAGCGCCCGCAGCAACGAGGACTTGCCCGACCCGACCGGCCCGACCACCAGCACCAACTGCCCCCGCTGCACGGTCAGGTCGACGTTCCGGACGGCCACCGTACCGTCGGAGTGCACCACCCCGAAGTCGCGCAGCTCCAGGCGGCGCAGCGGATGCCGGGGTGGCGGCGTCGGCGCCGGCGCCGTCCCGGCGGCCAGGTCGACTGCCGGAACCCCCGCGGAGTACGCGCTCACTCCGGTCATCGCCGCCGTGCGCCGGGTCCAGACCCGCGCCGACGGCAGCTGCGAGATCAACGACGCGGTGGTCCAGGCGAACCAGCGGGCCGCGCCCAGCGTGGAGACGGCCACCAGCACCGCCCCGGCGGAGAGTCCACCGCCCAGGTAGAGCGCCCACGCGCCGATCGGCAACAGTCCGCTGGCCATCGAGGGCGTGGAACGAGCCCACACCTGCACCGAGATCTCCCGCCGCTGCCGATCGCTGCGCACCACGTCCAGGCTGGCCAAATGGCGGAGCACCGCCGTGGTCGCACCGGCGAGCTTCACCGTTCGCGCTGCGGACAGCGCGGAGACCAGCGCCGTGGCGAAGGCCGCCCGCGCCGCCACAGTGGCCCGGGCGGCACGTTCGAGCTTCGGCCCGAACAGCGTCGCCGCCAGCCCGGAGACGACCATCGTGCCGAGGAAGAACAGCCCCGGCACGACACTGCCGGTGACCGCGGTCATGGCGACGACCAGGACCAGCGCGACCGCCTGGTCCAGCACGTTGTCGGCGAGCTGAACCACCCGCTCGGTGTCGCCGCCCTGCGCCACGACCTCCGCCGGGGTGTGCGAGCTGACCCGGCGCGGCCCGGTCTGACCGTGCACCAGGCGCAGACCGATCCGCAGCATCTGCCGCACCCACCAGCCCGGGAACCAGACGTGGGTGTAGTACGGCAGCGGCATGGTGACCAGCAACCCGGCCACGATCCCGAACGCCGGCAGGTACGGGCTGCCGGTGCCGTCGACCAGATCGGCCCAGAGCCAGGGCAGCACCGGCCCGTCGAGCCCCAGCAGGCTGAGCCCGAGGAACAGCCCGATCGCGGCCATCCCGTACCGGGGGTCGTTGAGGCAGAGCCGGAAGATCTCCCGCAACGTCCGGGCCGGCGGCACGGGCGGCAGTGGCGGCGGGTCGGCGCGGGTCACCCCGGACGTCGCGGGTGTCGGCTCGGCCAGCTCAGCCCGCGTGGTCGTGGGCTCGATCCACTTGTCCGGCGCGGTGCTGTCCGGCTCGGTCTTGCCCGGCACGGTGCTGCCCGGCACGGTCTTGCCCGGCACGGTGCTGCCCGGCACGGTCTTGCCCGGCACGGTGCTGCCCGGCACGGTCTTGCCCGGCACGGTGCTGCCCGGCACGGTCTTGCCCGGCACGGCCCGCACGGTCGGGTTGTCCGGCTCGATCCACGCGCTCGTCGGGTCGGCCGGCCACTCACGGGCCGGATCGGGACCGACCAGCAGGTCGGTGCCGCCGCCGGGGCGGCCGGCCGTTGCCGCCGTCGCGTAGGCGGCAGCGTGACTGGTGGCCAGCAGTTCGGCGAAGCGCGTCGACGTCTCCAACGGGCCGGCCTCCACCACCGCACCGTCGGCCAGCACCACCACCTCGTCGCAGCGGCGCACCGAGGAGAGCCGGTGCGCGATGACGATCCCGATCCGGTCGCGCAGCAGCCGCTCGGTGGCCCGCTGCACCCGCGCCTCGGTCACCGGGTCGAGGCGTGCGGTGGCCTCGTCGAGGATCACCACATGGGGGTCACGGACCAGGATGCGGGCGAACGCCACCAGCTGCTCCTGACCGGCGGAGAGCACGTGCCCGCCCTCCCCCAGCCGCGTCGCCAAACCGTCCGGCAGCTCGGCGATCCAGCCCGCCAAGCCCAACTCGTCGAGCGCCCGGGCTGCGGCGTCGAGCAGGTCCCTGTCGAAGAGCGCGACGTTCTCGGCGAGCGTGCCGGCGAGGATCTCCGTACGCTGCGGCACGAGCGCCACCCAGCGGCGCAGTTGCTCGACGTCGAGGTCACCCAGGTCGGTGTCGCCGAGGAAGACCGTTCCCGGTGGCACGTCGACAGCTCTGGTGAGCACCTTCGCCAGTGTCGACTTACCCGAACCGGTCCGCCCGATCAGCGCGTACGAGCGACCGCGCGCGAAGGTCAGGCTGAGCCCGCGCAACGCCGCCCCCCGACCGCCCTCCTGGTACGTGAACGTCAGGTCCTCGATGCGCAGGTCACCCTCGGTCGGGCTGGCGCCGCCGACGGGTTCCTGCCGAGCCCGCTGGAGCAACTGCACCCGGGCCCATGCGCCGAGAGCCTCCTGGATTTCCGGCACCATCCGACTGACATGCTCCGCGGTGGCCCCGAAGGCCAACGCCAACAGCCAGATGGCGGTGAGGCGTGCGGCGTCGACCCGGCCGGTGGCCAGCGCCCACGCCCCGCCGAGCACCACCACGCCGATGCCGGCCCGGATCGTCGCGGTGGCGGCCGACGCCACCTTGGCGGACAGCACCCAGACCAGGCGACCCCGGGACAGCACGGCCGCGGCCCGCCGTGCGTACAGCCGCAGCACGTACGGCCGGGCCAGACTGGTCCGGACGTCGTCCTGGCCGTGCACCGCCTCCTCCATGACCGCCGCCAGGTCGGACCACGCCTCCTCCTCGGCCATCCGGGCCGGGCCGATCCGGGCCGTGGGCCGGCGCAGGCTGACGGCGAGCACCACCGTGAGCAGCAGCATCGCCACCCCGGCCGGCCACCACACGACCAGCGCCACGACCATCGACAACAGACCGACGCAGAGGCCTTGGGCGAGCCGCGTGCCCTGGTTACGGATCGCCGACGCCACCTGGTAGACGTCCCCGTCGATCCGGTCGAGCAACTCGCCCACCGGGGTGGTCTCCAAGGTCGGCAGGTCCTGCCCGAGTGCGACCCGGCAGAGCCGGCGACGCACGTCGGCGGACCAGTCCGCGGTCAGGCCGGCCATCAGCAGGCTCACCGCGAGGTCGCTGAGGACCACGGCGACCAGCGCCGCAGCCAACACGGCGAAGAAACCGGCCGATCGGTGCACCAGCACCGCGCCGGCCAACGCCGAGGCGCCGGCCTGACCGGCGGCGCCGAGCACGATCAGGATGGCCACCATCGTCATGCGACGTGTCGAGGTGCCCCACAGATCTCGGAGCAGGCGCATGGAAAGTCCTCCGGACGTGGGGTGGCGGAGACTTCAGCCTGCCGGCGTCGACACGTCGTCTCAACCGATTTTTCGGTCTCTGAGCAGGTCATCGACGGTCTCCCTCATCCGACGCGCCGCGCCCCTGGCACCTCCATGACGCCATCCGGCGATGCCGCCCAGAGGGCCGGCGCGCTCGCCGCTTCTCAGGGACCATCCCCGCAGCGCCGACCGAACCCCCGACCCTCGCTGCCGCAAGACCCCGCCAAAACCCCGATTGCGCAACGCCACCCGACGCACGACCCCGAGGGCGCGAAACCGCCCAAACCCCGCATGGCGCAGCACCACCCGAACGGCGCTGCCGCAACGCCACCCGAAGCACGACCCCCTGAAAGCGCAAGGGCGCCCAAACCCCCGCCTGCGCGGTCGGGCTGGCCCAGGCGGCCCTGGCACCCGGTCTGCGTGTCTACGGCCAGGACACCCCGCGTGAGGGCGCAACACAGCCCAAACCTCCCGAATGGGGATGATCGACTCCGTTTCGGTGCAGTCGCGGTATCAGACCGCCAGGGATACCGCGACATCGGCGAAGTCGAGTGGATCATGCGCGGGCTGGGGTGTTCTGCCCGCCAGCCTGGGTGGTCTGGCACCTGAGGTCGGCGTCTGACGTGTGTTTTGTTCCGTGTGGGTGGTATTGGCGTGTGGTCGGGGGCACGTGTCGGCCGGAATCATGGCCGGGTCGGGGTCGTTACACACCCTGACGATCGCAGGACCACGCCCCTGCCGGGCGCGATGGTCCGCCCCGGGAATGACCCCCGACCCCGGGTCGTTACACCTGGACCCCGCCCGACCGGCACCCTGCTTCACCGGGTGTCAGCGGATGGGCCGACCCCGGGAATGACCTGGGCCTCCGGGTCGTTGTACACGGACCCTGGCCCGACCGGCACCCCGCTCCACCGGGTGCCAACGGATGGGCCGACCCCGGGAATGACCCCGGCCCCCGGGTCGTTACACACGGACCCGGCGCCGCGAGCCTCCGCTCGCAGGCCGCCGACCCCGGTGCGACACGCCCCCCGGCCTGTCGGTCACCGAATCCCCCTCAAGACTTTCCCCCTTATTGCAGCGCCGGACGAGGTGCTCACACCCGCGCGATCTGGGCGGGTGTCTTTACCCCCGAAGGAGCTTCCCCCATGAACACGATCATGCGTAAGAGTGTGCTGTCTGTTGCTGGTCTGGCGTTCGCCGGTGGTGTGTTCGCCGGTCCGATCGCCGCCCACGCCGCTACTGCGACCGTGGACGCCAAGCCCGTTGCCGCCGCGGTGCAGACGGCGCCGAAGCCGCAGGGCGAGCAGTCGCACATCACCCTCAACGACGAGCAGACCGGCAACGTGAAGGCGATCATCGCCGCCACGAAGAAGGCCGGCCTGCCCGAGCGCGCCGCGGTGATCTCGATCGCGACGAGCCTGCAGGAGTCGAAGCTGGAGAACCTCGGCCACCTCGGCGACGCCAACGACCACGACTCGCTGGGCCTGTTCCAGCAGCGGCCGTCCTCGGGTTGGGGCACGCCGGAGCAGATCACCGACCCGGCCTACTCGACCACCGCGTTCCTCAAGGGCCTCAAGCAGGTCGACGGGTGGCAGGACATGCCGCTGACCGAGGCCGCGCAGACCGTGCAGGTCTCCGCCTACCCCGACGCGTACGCCCAGTGGGAGCAGCAGGCCACCGACCTCGTCACCCAGCACTGGAACAGCTGACCCACACCGAAACCATCCGACCGCTGGCCGGCACCCACACCCGGGTGCCGGCCAGCGGCATATCCACCACCGAACACCGCCAACACGCAAAGGCGGTGGCACCGGCACCAGCGAGCACCGCCACCACCACGCACCGCCAACGCCGCGCACCGCCAACGCCGAGCACCGCCACCGCGGCGCGAAGGCGGTGGCGGTGGCGGTGGCGGCACATCAACTCCGAGATCTTGGACAGTTTCCGTTCTCGCCGAACGGAAACTGTCCAAGATCTATGGGCATGCACGCGACCTGAACGTCGGGAGAGCCAACAGGGGGGCAACTAGACCCACGAACAGCCACCTGAACGGCGAGCCGACCTACCGCCACGGGCACAACTAGCCGGCAACCGCCACCGATACAGCGAGCCGGCGACCGACACGACGAGCCGCCCCACCGCCACGGGCACGACTCGGGCGTGTGTCAAAGCCCCTGGCCGGCCTGCGGCGGGCCCAGACGACGGCCGGCGGCGTTGGAGATGGGCTCGGATACAACACCGGTATCCGAGCCCATCTCCGCCTTGCCGGACCGCCGCCTGGACTCCACCTCGGCTCGACCGAGGACTTTGACACACGCCCTAGCGGGCAACCACCACGAGCACGGCGAACCGGCGACCGACACAACGAGCCGCCCCACCGCCACGGGCCAGCTCGACCCGCAGCGCCTACCAACACCAAGGACGGCCAGGCACCCAACGGGTCAGAACAGGACCGTCGCGAGGGTGCCGATCGGTTGGAAGCCGCAGCGTTCGTAGACCCGGCGGGCTGGGAGGTTGAAGTCGTTGACGTACAAACTGACAGTGGGGGCGACCCGCAGCAGCGCGTCGCGGACCACTGCTGCCATGGCGGCGGTGGCGATACCGCGGCCCCGCCACTCGGGTGCCACCCAGACGCCCTGGACCTGCGCGGTCCGCTTGGTCACCACGGCCAGCTCGGCCTTGAAGACGACAGTGCCGTCGACGAAGCGGGCGTACGCGCGACCGGAGCGGACCAGGTCGTTGACCCGCCTGCGGTAGCTGCGTCCGCCGTCTTCGGCCAGCGGGGATACGCCGACCTCCTCGGTGTACATGGCTACCGCCGCCGGGAAGAGTCGGTCGACCTCGCCGGGGCGGACCTGGCGTACCTCCGGGTCGGCGGGTACGGATGGCAGGGTGTCGGCGGCCAGCAGTGGCTGGTTGGGGCGGACGTCTCGCGCTGGCCCCCATGCGTCGGAGAGTCGGTCCCAGAGTCCGAGCACGGCGTCAGCCCGCCCGACGATGGAGGAGCACAGCCGTTCCTCGCCGGCGAGCAGGTCGGCGAATGCTGCCACCGCGGCGTCGCTCGCCAGCACCGGCGTCAGGTTGCCGCCGAGCCAGCACAGCGATTCCAGGTTGCGGCGTGCGCCGTACCCCAGAATTCTGCCTTCGGCCCGCCACCACGAGAGGCCGCGCGCGGCGATGCGCTCGGCGACCTGCGCGCCCGCGAACGGGTCATGGTCGAGTAGTCGCTCGACCGCGCGGCGCTCCGATTCCCCCAGTTGCCGTACCGGCACCGTCAGCACGACTACCAGCCTGCCAGATCGACCCCCTGCTCCGCCGGTCGAGTGACAAGGCCGGCACCGGCTCGGCCGGCTCGCTGGTGGGACGGGTCCGCTCGGCCCACCGGACGACGGGTGGTACGAGGGCTCCGAGCAGGAGGAACAGCGCACCGAGCACCAGCCAGCCTGGTACGCCCCAACCGAGGGCGAGGGTGGTCACCACGACGGGGGCGAGCATCTTGCCCAGTTCGTAGCCCATGCCGTAGGCCCCCTGGTACTGCCCCTGGGCGTTCGTCGGCGCGAGCCCGAAGGAGATCGCCCAGCCGGCGGCGGAGTGCCACAGTTCCCCGATCACGTGGGCGAGCGACCCGACGCCGAGCAGGCCCACCGCGCCGGCGGTGGGGAGCGCGCCGCTGGCGGCGAAGAGTACGCAGGCCAGGGCGATGGCGACGCCGGCTCGGCGGGCGGCGCGGGCGGCTGCGGGCACTGTGGCGGCGGCGCCCGCGGCGCGTACCTGGAGGAGGACCACGAGCGCGGTGTTGACCAACGTCAACGCGGAGATCATCCAGATGGGTGCCTTGGTGTGCCCGGCGATCCACAGCGGCAGGGCGATGGTGAGCAGGCTGAAGTGCATGGACATCAGTCCGTCGACAAGGGTGAAGGCCAGGAACGGGCGGTCCCGTAGGGCGATCAGTCGGGGGCCGTGCGTCGGGGCGGCGACCGGGGCGATGCGGGGCAGTCGGAGGAAGACCAGTGCGGCGGCGAGGGACGCCGCTGCGGTGGTCAGGATCAGTGCGACGTACCCGGTCCGGGTGTCGGCGGCGATGGCGAAGCCGCCGAGGACCGCTCCGACGGAGATTCCGACGTTGGTGGTGGCGCGCAGGTAGGCGCGGGTGCGGACCCGCTGGTCGGCCGGGATCGCTCCGGCGATCAACGCGCCCCGGGCGCCGCGTTCGACCGCGTCGGCGAGTGCGGTGGCGGCACCCACCAGTACGAAGGCGGGGAAGGACCGGACGGCGATCAGGCCGACGGTGAGGGTGCCGGCGACGAACAGCGCGCCGACCTGTACGCCGCGCGGGCCGACGCGGTCGGCCAGGTAGCCACTCGGCGCGCTGGCCAGGACCCCGACGAGCGCCGAGATGGTCAACCCGATGCCGACCTGGGTCGCCGACAGGCCTACCGATCGGGTGAGGAAGAGGGCGCTCGCGACGAGCCAGAGGCCACGCCCGACGGTCTTGACCAGGGTTCCGAGGGTGAGGATCCGGGCCGGGCCGGGTGGGGGAAGCAGGCGCATGGTCGGACGCTAGCAAGACGTACGTACGGTTTGCAAGACCGAGGGTTGTCGACGATGCATTGCCGATATATCGTTGATGCATCAGCGACAGTACGAAGAGAGGGAGAACCTGATGAGGTTCCATCGACACAACCACCCCCTGCACGAGGCGCGGATGCGAGGCTTCGGCTTCCCGCCGGTGCCGCCCGGCCACGGGCAGGAACACGGACACGGCGGCCCCTGGGGCGGCCGAGGTCGCGGCAGAGGTCGAGGTCGACGCCCCAACGTCCGGGCCGCTGTGCTGGCTCTGCTCACCGAGCGGCCGATGCACGGCTACGAGATGATCCAGGAAATCGACTCCCGCACCGGCGGTGCGTGGCGGCCGAGCCCCGGGTCGATCTACCCCACCCTCCAGCTACTGGAGGACGAGGGCGTGATCGTCGCCAGCACGGAGGAGTCCGGCGGCGGGCGCAAACGGTTCACGGTCACCGAGGCCGGGCAGGCGGAGGCCGCCGAGGCCGCGCAGACCCCGGCCTGGGCGGACGTCGCCCAGACCACGGTGACCAGTTGGCACGACATCCGCGACTCCGGCGCGCAGGCGATGAACGCCCTGCGCCAGGTCATGATGAACGGCACCGACGACCAACGCGAGCGGGCCGCGCAGGTGCTCGACGAGACGCGCCGCAAGCTGTACGCGATCCTCGCCGAATCCGAGTGACCCGCACGCCCGAACGCCGACACCGACCCGCACGTCACCGTCGACCCGAACGCCGACACCGACCCGAATCGACGCCGACCCGCACGTCACCGTCCACCCGCACGCCAACGCCGGCCCCGAACGTCAACGCCCGCACGGCCAGCGCGACAAACGCCGACGCCCGCACGACGCGGGCCGGCACGCGCGACCCGCGCCGCGCACGGCAGCAGGACCGCATCGGGTACGACGACAGCGGCCGTTCCCCGCACGGGGAACGGCCGCTTTTCCAGGTGGAGAATCAGTGCACGGTGACCGTCGGGCCGGTGACCAGCCCGCGCAGCTCCTCGGGAAGCTCGGCGCCCATCTCGTCGGCGATCCGCAGCGCCTCCTCGATCAGCGTCTCCACGATCTGCGCCTCGGGCACCGTCTTGACGACCTGCCCCTTGACGAAGATCTGGCCCTTGCCGTTGCCGGAGGCGACACCGAGGTCGGCCTCGCGGGCCTCGCCGGGACCGTTGACGACGCAGCCCATGACGGCGACCCGCAGCGGCACCGGCAGCCCTTCCAGGCCGGCGGTGACCTCTTCGGCGAGCTTGTAGACGTCGACCTGGGCCCGCCCGCAGGACGGGCAGGAGACGATTTCCAGGCCCCGCTCGCGCAGACCGAGGGATTCCAGGATCTGGTTGCCGACCTTGATCTCCTCGACCGGCGGCGCGGACAGTGACACCCGGATGGTGTCGCCGATCCCCTCGGCCAACAGCGCACCGAAGGCGACCGCCGACTTGATGGTGCCCTGGAACGCCGGCCCGGCCTCGGTGACGCCGAGGTGCAGCGGGTAGTCACACTGCTCGGCGAGCTGCCGGTACGCGCGGATCATCACGACCGGGTCGTTGTGCTTGACCGAGATCTTGATGTCCCGGAAGCCGTGCTCCTCGAACAGCGAGCACTCCCACAGCGCCGACTCGACGAGCGCCTCGGCGGTGGCCTTGCCGTACTTGGACAGCAGCCGCTTGTCCAGCGAACCGGCGTTGACGCCGATCCGGATCGGCACCCCCGCGTCCCCGGCGGCGCGGGCGATCTCCTTGACCTTGTCGTCGAACTGGCGGATGTTGCCCGGGTTCACCCGGACCGCGGCGCAGCCGGCGTCGATCGCGGCGAAGACGTACTTGGGCTGGAAGTGGATGTCGGCGATCACCGGGATCTGCGACTTCTTGGCGATCGCGGGCAGCGCCTCGACGTCGTCCTGGGACGGCACGGCCACCCGGACGATCTGGCAGCCGGACGCGGTCAGCTCAGCGATCTGCTGGAGGGTCGCGTTGACGTCGGAGGTGAGGGTCGTGGTCATCGACTGCACGGACACCGGCGCACCGCCACCGACCGGGACCGAACCGACCATGATCTGGCGGCTGGCCCGACGGGGAGCGAGCGGCGGAGGCGGCACGGCTGGCATACCGAGACTGATAGCTGTCACTTCAGGCACTCACCTTGAGAAGAGCGTGATCGGGTTGACGACGTCAGCGGCGATGGTCAGCAGCGTGAACGCGCCACCGATAAGGATCACCGCGTACGTGAAGGGCATCAGTTTGAGGTAGTCCACCCGGCCGGGGTCTGCGCGGCCGACCTTGCTGTAGATCCAGGAGCGGGCGCGTTCGAACCAGGCGATGGCGATGTGGCCGCCGTCCACCGGGAGCAGCGGCAGCAGGTTGAACACGCCGATGAAGAAGTTCAGCGACACGAAGAGCATGAAGAAGACCAGCCAGGCGTTGTTCTCCACCGCTTCGCCGCCGAGTCGGCTGGCGCCGACGACGCTGATCGGGGTGTCCACGTCGCGCTCGCCGCCGGTGAGGGCGGTCCACAGGGCGGGGACCTTCTGCGGGAGACGCTGCAACGCCTGGGCGGTGCCGACGGCCAACTGGCCGGTGAAGTCGGCGGTGGCGCCGAAGGCGCCGACCGGGCCGTACGTCACGCGGGTGGGGGTGCTGGGGACGAGCCCGACGCCGAGGGCGGCCACTGGCGCGACGGTGCCGCTCGGGTCGTCCAGCGGCGGACGCTGGGTCTGCGCGAGCACGGTGCTGGTGGTGGCCGGCTGCCCGTCGCGGACGTACGCGATCTGCGTGGTGTCGCCGGGCTTGAGCCCTCGCAGTGTGGTGAGCAGGTCGCCGTAGGAGTTGACCGGCGTGCCGTTGATCGCTGTGATCCGGTCGCCGTTCTTCAGCTGCGCCTGGGCGGCCGGGCTGGCGGCGTCGCCAGGGGCGCACGCGCGCAGCGAGTTCTCCGCCACCACGCAGTCACTGAGCCGGATGACGGCCGGCTCCTGGCGGGCCTGCGCGTCGGTGGTCGGGAAGTCCGGGTTGGGCAGGCCGGCGGAGACAGCCAGGATCCAGATCGTGACCAGGGCCAACGCGAAGTGCGTGATCGACCCGGCGGCCATGACGATCGTCCGCTTCCAGACCGGGTAGCGCCACATCACCCGCGACTCGTCGCCCGGCTCGACATCGTCGTCCTGCGGGGTCATCCCGACGATCTTGCAGAAGCCACCGAGGGGGATGCCCTTGAGCCCGTACTCGGTCTCACCCCGCTGGAACGACCAGATCGTGGGGCCGAAGCCGACGAAGTACTTCGTGACCTTCATCCCGAACGCCTTGGCGGTGAGCAGGTGCCCCGCCTCGTGCAGGCTCACCGAGATGAGAATGGCCAGGGCGAAGAGGACCACCCCGAGCAGGTACGACATCAAGCTCCTTCCACCGAACCCGCGATGATCTCCTGCGCGTGCGCGCGTGCCCACGACTCGGCAGCGAGCACGTCCTCGACGGTACCTGGTTCGCCGAAGTCCGGAGCCTCCTCCAACACGCGTTCGAGGGTGTCGACGATGCCGAGGAACGGCAGCCGTCCCGCCGCGAACGCCTCGACGCACTCCTCGTTCGCCGCGTTGTAGATCGCCGGGCGGCTGCGCCCGGCCTCTCCGGCGGCCTTGGCCAGCGCGACAGCCGGGAACGCCTCGTCGTCGAGCGGCGCGAACTCCCAGGTGTGCGAGGTCGTCCAGTCGACAGCGGCGGCAGCGCCGGGGACCCGGTCGGGCCAGCCCAGCGCGACAGCGATCGGCAGCCGCATGTCCGGTGGGCTGGCCTGGGCGATGGTCGAGCCGTCGACGAACTCGACCATGGAGTGGATCACCGACGTCGGGTGCACCATCACCGTGATGTCGGCGTAGGGCACGTCGAACAACTCGTGCGCCTCGATCACCTCGAGCGCCTTGTTGACCATGGTGGCCGAGTTGATCGTGATGACCTTCCCCATGTTCCAGGTGGGGTGCGCGAGCGCCTGCTCGGGTGTGACCTGCGTCAACTCCTCGCGGCTCCGGCCCCGGAACGGGCCACCGCTGGCGGTGACGATCAACCGTCGTACCTCCGGGCGCGACCCGGACCGCAGGCACTGCGCCAACGCCGTGTGCTCCGAGTCGACCGGCACGATCTGCCCCGGCCGCGTCATCGCGGCCCGGACCAGCGGGCCGCCGGCCACGAGCGACTCCTTGTTGGCAAGCGCGAGGGTACGACCAGCCTTCAGCGCGGCCAGCGTAGGAGCGAGGCCCAGCGAGCCGACCACCCCGTTGAGCACGATGTCGCACGGCCACTGGGCCAGCTCGGCCATGGCGTCCGGGCCGGCCACGATCTTGGGAAGCTTGAAGTCACCGGTGGCCCACCCGCGCCGGCTCGCCTCGGCGTAGAACGCGAGCTGGAGATCCTGCGCGGCGGACGCCCTCGCCACCCCGACCGCGTCGACGCCCAGTTCGAGGGCCTGCGCGGCGAGCAGCTCGACGTTGCCACCGCCCGCGCCCACGGCGACCACCCGGAACCGGTCCGGGTTACGCCGGACGATGTCGATGGCCTGCGTACCGATCGAACCTGTGGACCCGAGCAGAACAAGATCGCGGGGTGAAGTCACAGGGCCATTCTTCCCCACGGCCGCTGCAAGCCCGCTGGGAGCCTCAGCCCACCCCGCTGCCGGCTGCCGGCTGCCGGCTGCCGGCTGCCGGCTGCCGGCTGCCGGGCGATGATCGACTCGGGTGCAAGGAAGTCGCGGCATCTCAAGCACCCGGCACCCCGACTTCCAGGAAACCGTGTCGATCAAGCCTCTTCGTCGGCCGACTCGGGCCCCGGCCCGGTCGGTGCCGCCTCCTCGCCGAGCAGATCGCCCGGATCGATGGAGAACTCGAACGGCTCTCGCATGACGAAGCGCGTTCCGGCAGCCGCAGCGGCCACCGGCCGGTACTCCCCCTCGATCAACTCGTACAGCGCGAGGGTGGGCACCCGGTTGCGCAGGTCGACGCGGAGGAAGAAGGGCACGCCGACCGCGGCGTACTCGCGCGGCCGGTCGATGATGTCCTTGCGTCGGTTGCCCGGAGAGACGATCTCGCCCAGCAGCACCGCGTGCCCGATGTCCATCGTCGTCCGGCCGCCGCCCGGCGCGTCGAGGATGACGATGTCGGGGATGAAGAGATCTTCACCAGAGACGACGTTCGTCTCCAGATAGAGCCACATTTTCGCGCGACGCGCCGCCTGCTTGAGGTGGTACGCGAGGTCCAACTCCGCGTCCTGATGGTCGTACCCGGCATGTGGTGTCACGATCACGCTTCCGCTCAGGACCTCAACCTTGGGGCCGTTGGTCTCCGGCAACAGGTCGAGGGCGAGCTGCGCGGTCCACGGCTCGTCGTGCCACCGCAGCACGTCGAACGACAGCTCGGTGTGCTGCGGCGCCGGCTCCGGCGCGAATGCGGCCTGGGCCATCCGGGCTCACCCCCTCAGCGGACCATCCTGCTCAGGTCAGCCTAGTCACCGCAGCCCGCGATGCGCGGGATCGCACACCCAGTCCGTCATCGAGATCTACACATCCCGAGGCCCTTGGCACCGGCGATGATGTCGGAGGTGCAGCGGCCCACTCGGCCTGTTGTTGCGCTACGGCTGCCTCAGCTTCGAACGTCAGCCGCACTGGTCCTGATCGATGAGCCGGGGTGGTGGTACGACCCCGTCGCCGTAGTTCGTGGCCAGGGTTGCGGCCCACACGTCCGGAACGGTCTGGCCACGGAAGGCCAGCGGCAGGTACGACTGCAGCGCGCCGAGTGCGTCCAGCATCGGCGCGAACTGCTCCTGCCATTCACGGCGAGCGGCCACGGTGGGGAACCCCCGGAAGACCGCTACTTCGGGATCCCGCTCACCCCAGCATCCCCACCTACGCGAAGGTCCAGTCACCGCAATGACGTTCGCCGAGATCGCGATCGAACCGAAGATGTCCCTGGCGGCCTCGTGCCCGATGAGCGCCCAGTAATCGTCCTCGCTGGCGTCGACGGACAACGACAGGGCCGGATACGACTGGTACTCCGACAGGTAGTACGTATCGCAATCCGGTTCAAGGACCAGCAGCTCGACGTGCTCGTCGCCATGCAGGCGCGCCATCGCGGAGAGGGCCGGCCACAGCTCCGGGGCGAGGACAGCGTCGAACTCGCAGAAGAGTGACTCACCCTCGATCTCCCGGAAGACCTGGGCAGGCAATCTGGCTGACAGATCGAAGGTCGCTCCGCAGCCGGAGTGGATGTTCAGGTAGGTGTGGCGATCAATCACGACAGGCCCCTCCCCGGAGATACCCCGGGCATGCTGCCCTACGGGCACCGAGAAGCACGAGTGGTTTGTGTAGATCGGGCGGCAGCGAGTGGCCTGCCTTGATCGACACCACATCGCCGACCTGGCGGTATCCCCCGCTCCCCGACACCCCCACCTCGCCGACCTTGTGTCGATCAAGGGTCTCGTAGCGTGCCGGTCCGCTAGTCACAAGGGTTCGTCGCCCCTAGACCCCATCGGTAGAACGTCACGCGCAACGTCGTCGACCAGGACGGGGTGGCGCACGACGGCCAGCCGGACCGCTGCGCCGACGCAGAGGACGGCCAGCAGGGACAGCAGCACCAGAGCTGGGTTGACCCAGGCGGGCACCAGGTCGTGGGTGGCGTTGCATCGGTCGTGGAGAGGGAACCATTGCGACGACTCACGCCAGTGGGCTGCGCGGTAGGCGCTGTCGTAGCTGACGCCGGCCTGTCGACAGGACTCCTCCGAGTTCATGGAGGAACCAGCGAACGCGCCGACGAACCAGGTGACGGCGGTGGCGACGATCGAGAGCCCGGCCGTCGCGACGAACCAGCCCGGAGTCTTCCAGCGGCCGGTGAGCAGAGGTCGGCCCCAGAACCAGAGCACGAACAGAGCGGGTACGACGAGACAGAGCGCGGTCATCGTGTGGGCTGGCTGACCACCGTGAACGTGACGAAGGCGGTCCAGGCCGAGGGGGTGAAGGTCAGCACCGGCCCCTGCCGGTCCTTGCTGTCGCGTACGCCGACCGTCTCGGCGAAGCCCGCCACCTCGACGCAGTCGCCCTCTCCGCCGGACCGGGTCGACGTGCGCCAGACTCCGTCACGCTCCATCGGTCATCTCCTTCGCTATGGCCGCGATCAGCTCACGGGACTCGTCGGCGCTGAGCGCTCGCTCACTGAGCGAGCGCCACGCGTCGTCGTAGATCTCGATTTCGTGGGTCTTGTCAAGGTAGACCGCGCCGCACGGCCCGTCCATGTAGATGGTGGTCGGCTCCGGCTGGCGCACCTCGGACGGGAAGTCGAGCATGGTGAAGGTGCCGGCCTGCGCCCAGCGCACCAGCCCCGCGTCGAACGGCAGCACCCGGATGCCGATGGTGGGCTGCCGCGACGACACCACAAGTGACTCCAGTTGCCGGACCATGGCCGACCGGTCGCGCAGCGGGCGGCGCAGCACCGCCTCGTTCAGGATGACGTCGAGGCGCGGGGCGCGGGGCACCGCCCGAGCCAGCAGCCGTTGACGGCGAAGCCGCACGTCGACCTTCGCCTGGCGATCCGCCTCGGCCATCTGCGGGTGGTCGGTGGCGATCACCTCGGTCATGTACTCGACCGTCTGCAACAGCCCGGGAACGAGGTCCGCCTCGTACTTGCGGATGCGGGTTGCGGCGGCTTCCAGGCCGACGTACAGCTTGAACCAGTCCTTGATCGCCTCGCCGTAGCTGTGCCACCACCCGTGCGCCTTGGTCTCCCTGGCCAGCGCCCGCATCGTCTCGATCGTCTCCGGCGACGCGTTGTAGACCCGGCACATGGCCGCCACGTCGTTCGGGTGCATGGGGACCTGGCCGGTTTCGTAGCGCCAGATTCGCGGTGCCGACCATTCCAATTCCTTGGCCGCCGCCGTGACCGTCACATAGGCATTTTCGCGAAGCTCTCTCAGATATCTGCCGAGCTGCCTCCGTGGGACTGTGCTGCCGGAGTCGTCCACGTCATCTCCCTGACTGTCGTCGTGTAAGACACCTCGCCCCTTGGTCTGGATTCTGCCGCGAAAGATTGCGTTCGGCCAGCAGTCAAAACGACCATCGTGGACAGCCGGACAACAGATCGGGCCGGTCACCGCCGAGAGCGTTATACCTCAGAGTCATATTTATGACTCTGAGGTATAACGCTCGTCGGGAGGTCGCCGCCCGGACGGGAGAACCATGGGCTCTGTCGACGATCTACCGCTGCCGCCCCACGTCACCATGGAGGACGTCGTGGTGGCGCTGAGGACGGTCACCGTGCACACCCCCGAGCAGTCCGACGGTGCGCGCTGCCGCAAGGACGAGGCAGCACACCCGTGCCGGCTGCACCGCTGGGGCCGTCGCGTCCTGGAGCAGCGCGGCCTGACCGATGAGCAGGTGCGGACGTTGATCGCTGGAGGAACGGTGGCGTTGCCGTGAGCCAGTCACCGGGGGCGGGGCGCACCCGACAACCGACGGCCGCGATGAGCCAGCCACCGAGGTCGGGGAGCGCCCGACAGCGGAGGCCGCGATGACCGCGCCGAGGTGGATCATCCACCTGCCGACCACGCTGACCAGCCTCGACAAGGTGACCGCGCTGGCCGTGGCGCTTCGCGACTCGCTCGGTCACCTGACCGTCGTCGACTTCGGTGAGATCACGCTCAGCGAGGAGGACGCGCAGTTCCTGCGTACCCGAGTGTTCTGTGACGCCCGGCTCGACGGCGCCGGTCGTTGCCGGCGGCGCGATGCCCACGACGGACCCTGCGCTGCGGCGATCGACTCGGCTTCATGAAAGTCGGGGTGTCCGCAGTCCGCGGACACCCCGACTTCAGTGAAACGGTGATGATCAAGCGGCGGACTAGCCGCCGTTGATGACGAACTGCGAGCCCGGCTGGACGACGATGTTGCCGTCGGCCGAGTTGGTGATTGTCACGTTCGTCAGGTTGGCGTTGCCGCGCGCGCCGCTCATCGCGAGGATGCCGGCGCCGTTGTTGGACTTGTCGATCCGCACGTTGGTGATGGCGACGTTCGGCATGTTGCCGCCGCCGTTCTTGAACTGAATGCCGTCGAACGTGGAGTCGATGATGTCGGTGTCGCGGATGGTCACCCCGACGATGTCCCGGGTGGACGGGAATAGGGTGATGGCACCGAACTCCTGGTCCTCGTTCCAGAATGCGCCACCGGTGCGGTAGAGCCCGTTGTTGGCAATCAGCGTCGTGCCGGAGAACGGCAGCGGGTCGTGGTCGGTCGCCAGCATGATGCCCGGGTAGTTGGCGGTGTCGTAGATCAGGTTGTTCTCGATCGAGTTGTCGTAGCCGCCGTAGATGGCGATGCCGTTCGCCCGCCAGGGCAACTGGATGGTGTTGTTGACGAAGTGGTTGTCGTGGGCGATGTCGACGTTGCGGTCCTTGACGTACGGGTTGGCCCAGACGGCGAGCGCGTCGTCACCGGTGGTGCGGAACGACGAGTTGAACACCCGCGAGTTGCGCGTGCCGTTGCTGAAGTTGATGCCGTCGGCGTACGTGTTGCGGATCCGCATGCCGCTGAACTCCAGCCCGTCGGCCGGCCCCCACAGGTCGGGGATGTTGTCGTAGTCGCGGCCGACCCAGACACCCACGTTGGCGTGCTCGATCCACACGTTGCTGATCTTCGTGCCGGTGCCGAAGCGACCGTTCAGACCCACGCCACCCTCGGCGTTGCCGTCACCACCACGAATCCGGCCGGAGCCGAAGATGGCGATGTCGGAGATCTGGGTGTTCTTGTCGATGTCGAAGCCGAAGTTGCCCTCGTGCGGGTGGTTGATGCCGCCCACCACGTTCTGCGGTTCGGTCAGCGTGTACAGCTGTGAGTGCCACATGCCGGCGCCCCGGATCGTGACGTTGCTGATGCCGACCTGGTTGTGCGTACCCCGGTTCAGCGGGTCGTCGGTCAGGATCTTCTGCTCCTGCCGCCACTGGCCGGCGGGGATCCAGACGCAGCCGATGACACCGTTCTGGTCGTCGGTCACCGCCCGCTGGATGGCTGCGGTGTCGTCGAGCCCGTCGTTCGGAATCGCACCGTACGACGTGATCGAGGTGCAGCCGGCCGGCTGGCTCGCCGGGCCTGCCACCTGCTCCAGGTCGATCATGTCGATGACGTAGAACGAGGCGGTGTCACCCGAGTCGCGCTGCAACTTGAAGCGGGTGCCCGCCGGGTACGACTGCGCCAGCAGCGCGTTCGACTCGTCGAAGAGCCGCCGCGCGTCGGCCTGCGGGGTGTTCGTCAGCGCCTCCGGCCCGTCGGTGTTGCCGTAGAGCCAGCTGTGCTTGGACGACAGGGTCAGCTTCCGGGTGAAGACGTCGTTGACGTAGAGGCTGATGGTCGCCTCGATGCCACCGCCACCTGGCGCGTCCGGGATGGAGTTGCGCACCACGATGGCGTTGGCCTGGTTGGCCGAGGTGAACTCGACGAACTGACCGGTGCTGTTGAGCCGCACCGACTTGCGGCCCGAGGACTCGCTCGCGAAGTTGGTGTGGCCGAAGGTCCGCAGCGCGTCGGTCTCCAGCAGCGTGCCCGAGTAGCGACCGGCCTCCGCCTCGTAGGAGACGTACGGGACGGCCGCGCCCCGACCCACCACGATGGACTGGCTGAACGCGTTGTTGGTCTCGTTGGTCTCGGCGACCACGTTGGTGGCGTCAGCGGTGGCGGTGAGGGTGGCACCGCCGCTGGTGGCGGTCCAACTGCCGCTGACGGCCACGGTGACGGTCGCGCCGGCCGCGATCGAGGCGGTGTTGGTGTTGAGCGTGGTGCTGCCCGCCACCAACCGGGTGACAGTTGTCGCGCCGGTCGCTGTGGTGCCCCGGTTGCGGACCGCCACGGTGAAGGTGACGGACGCCCCGACCGCCGGGTTCGGCGGGTTCGAGGCGATGCTGAGCACCTGGAGGTCCGGGCCCGGCGCCTGCGTCACCACAAGTGGCGACGCCGCGGTGAAGCTGTTGTTGCCGTTGTTCTGCTCGACGATCGTGTTCGTCGGGTCGACCACCGCCGAGACGGCGTAACTGCCCATCGGCCGCGTACCGGCGTTGAACGACACGGTGGTCGAGGCGCCCGCGGCGAGTGCGCCCACCGGGGCGCTGCCGACGACCGCGCCGGCCAGGCTGAAGTTGACGGTGGTGGCCCCCGCGGCGGCGGATCCGATGTTCTGCACGACCGCCGACAGGGTTACCGCGCTGGCCTCACTGGGCGACGACGGTGACCAGGTCACCGAGCTGACCACCAGGTCCGGGTTGGGTGCCGGCGTACCGCACACCTCAAGCTCCGCGACCTGCCCGGACGGCGCGCCGGTGTTGCCGGTGAACCGCAACTGCACGTCCGCCGTGGTCGCGCTGACCGGGATGGTCACCACGTTGGCGCCCTGCACGAACTGGTAGGCCGCCGCCGACACCAGACTGGTGTACGACGACGACGCCTGGTCGCGACCGAGGACCTGGATGGTCTGGGTACGGGTGCCCCAGGACGAATCGGGGTTGAGCTTGACGGTGACGGCGGAGATCGAGTGGTTAGCGCCCAGCGCCACCGTCAGGTTCTGCGGGTAGCTGGCCGCGCCCTCCCAGTAGGTGCCGAGCTGCCCGTCGTTCGCCTTGTCCGGGGTGAAGCTGAAGGTGGAGCCGCTCGCGGTCATGCTCTTGCCCTGCGCCACGTTGGTGCAGGCCGGCGGATTGCTGCCGGTCCGGGTGACGGTGTTGCTGGTGCCGGACAGGTTGCCCGCGCCGTCGCGGGCGCGAACGTAGTACGACACGGTGGCCGTGGCCGGCTGGGTGTCCTGGTACGTGAGGACGGTGCCCACTGTCGCGATCAGGTTGCCGCCCCGGTAGACGTTGTAGCCGGCCAGGCCACTGCCACCGGAGTCGGTGGAGGCACCCCAGTTCAGCGTGATCGTGCTGCCCGACGTGCTCTGCGACAGCGTCCCCGGGACGCTCGGCGCGGTGGTGTCCGGGGTGGTGCCGCCGCTGCCGTACACCTCCAGCTCGGAGAGCTGCCCCGCCGGCCAGCCACTGTTCGCGGTGACGGTGATCCGCACGTAGCGGGTGGAGGTCGAACTGAAGTTGATCGTGACTGTGCTGGCGCTCGCCGGGTTGAAGGTGTACGTCTGCGACCCGACCAGATCGGTGAAGGACGTACCGTTCGTGCTGCCCCGCACGCTCAAGGTCTGCGTCCGGGTCGCCCAGCCGTTGGTCGGCAGCTTCAGCACGACCTGGTTGACGCTCTGCGCTGCGCCGAGGTCGACCTGTATCCACTGCGGGAACGCGTTGTTGACGCTCTCCCAGTAGCTGCCGGCGTCGCCGTCGACGACCTTCGACGAGTCGTAGACGTCGGCGTGGCCGCTCTCCTGGGTGGGACGGCCCTGGGCGAGGTTGGTGGCGGCCGGGGCGAAGCCACTGCTCGGCGCTGCCGCCGTGTCGGCGGGGCGGGCGGCGCCGGCTGGGTTCGCGACAGCTGTCGCTCCCGCAGTGGCGATCAGCGTGGCCGCGGCTGTCGCCGCGACCATTCTGAACAGATTCGTTCGTCTCATGACTGTCCTGTCGTCGGGGGACGGTTGCCGCGGGCGGGGGTGACCACGGGTGGGGGTGAGCGGCGGTGCGTCGCCGGCCGGTGAGGTGGGCCGGCGCCGAGGGGGTACCGAGCATCAACGGGCCTCCCCAGGAGGCCCGTTGAATCTTCCGCGTACATGCACAGAACCGTGCATGCCTTTGTCGAAATCTTGCGTTACTTTGACCAAAGGTTACTGACGTGCTACGGGAGCGTCAACACTTCGACCGCTGTAACTATTGACGGAGTTGCCCACTCTCGACTGTCGACAACGCGAAGGAAGGTGCCACCTCCGACGACTGGAGGCGACACCTTCCCCGAACCTGCACGGATCTTGCGTTAGGCCGTAGCGGAACGATCACGCATCTGGCGCCCGCAACACGAACGTCTCCAACAGCTCGCCTCCGTACCAGTCGGTGCGCTGGCCCACGTGCGCCATCCCGAGTCGCCGGCAGACCGCCATCGACGCCTCGTTGCCCGGCGACACCAGGGCGTGGACCTCCGGACCGCCCGCGGCGAACTCCCGAGCCAAGACCGCGGAGGCCGCCTCGGTGGCGTACCCGTGACCCCACGAGTCCGGGTGCAGGTGCCAACCCGTCTCGATCTGCTCGGTGAGCACCGCCTCGTCGATGCCCGGCAGCGGCTTGAGCAGCACCGTGCCCGCCACCTGGCCGGTCTCGCGTACCTCGATCGCCCACGTGCCGTACCGGCCGTCGTCGGCCGCGTGCCGGTCCCGCCAGATCTGCAGCCGCTCGGCCGCCTGGGCCGGGTCGGTCATCGGCAGGCCGGGCGACACGGCCAGCCAGCGGGTGATGTCCGGACGGGAGTAGATGTCGTAGATCCGGGCCAGGTCCGCCGGATCATCGGTCCAATCGCGCAGGATGAGGCGTTCGGTCGTGACAACAGTCATGACCGGCGATCTTAAGGAGTGAGGGCCCGGACGGCGGGGAAGGAGACGGCGATGGGCAACGGATGGCAGCGGGCGAAGCGGATCACCAGCGCCGCGTTCCGCCCGGTGCGCGGGCGGGACCTGTCGCTGCACGCCGCCGCGATCACCTTCTACGGGGCGATCGCCGTGGTGCCGGTCGCCCTCCTGGCGATCTGGCTCACCTCGCTGATGGCCGGGGCCGATCGGGTACGCCGACTCACCTCGCACGCCGTGGAGGCGCTGCCCACCGCCATCGGCGCGCCCCGGGCGGTGGACGCTCTGGTCAACGCCGGAGTGGAGCTGACCCCGCTGCTGGCGCTGGCCTCACTGCTGCCCGCGTCGCTCTACGGCGAGGGTCTGCGCCGGGCCTTCGTGTCGGTCGCCGCGCCCCGTACCGACGAGCACCTGGTCGGCTGGCGGGGCCGGCTGCTGCTGCTGCCGCTGCTCGCGCCGGCCCCCGCGCTGCTGCTGTCGATCCTGCTGGCGCTCCCGCTCACCACCGGCCTCGTACGCCAGGGGGGTTGGCTCGGTGTCCTCGGCGTGGTGCTGTCGTTCCTGGCGGTCTGGCTGGTGCTAACGCCGGTGCTGATGTGGGTGTTCCGGGTGGTCGGGCCGGCCTCACCGGACTGGCTCTCCACGCTCGCGATCGGGTCGTTCACGGCGGCCAACCTCTCCGGCTTCCTGCACGGCTTCGTACTCTTCGCCTCGCTCCCCCTGGACCTGGGGGTGCCGTTCGGTGGCTTCGACGAGATCGGCGCGGGAGTCGCTGTGCTCCTCTGGCTGTACCTGTTCCATGTGATCGTCCTGGCCGGCTACTCCGCCACCCTGGCCCTCTCCCGCTGGCGCACCAACCGCACCGCCCGCACCCCCCAGTCGGGTTGATCAAGAGGTTTGCGTCAGTTTCGCGCCGTCTGCTGACGCAAACCTCTTGATCACCGGGGCGGGGTGGGGGGTGGGGGTGGGGCGGGGTCAGCGGCGGAAGGGGCCGTGGATCTCGTAGGTGATGCCGTTGGCGCCGGCCGACGCACCGGAGGTGCCGCGCTGGGACGAGAAGTACAGGCGGGAGCCGTCCGGCGAGAACGCCGGGCCGGTGATCTCCGACGACGACTGCCCAACGATCCTGAGGAAAGGCGTGACAACGGCGTCCGGACTGATCAAAACGATTTCCATGTTGCCGCCGTCCTCGGCGACGTAGAGGTCACCGGAGGCGGTGCCCGTGATGTTGTCCACCCCGGTCAGCGGTGCCGCGCCCGCCGGCACCAGCGAGTCGTCGTACGCCAGGTCGAGACGCTGGCCGACCGCGTCGTACGCCCAGACCCGGTTGTCGCCCTTCGTGGTGAACCAGCAGGTACCCCTGTCGTACCAGCAACCCTCGCCACCGTCGAAGTGCTTCGCCGCGCCCACCTGGAGCCGAGTGGGGATCGGGAAGCCGTCCCGGTCCGGCACGTCCCGCCAGGTGACCGGCCCGGCGACCTGGTCGGCCGGCGCGCAGAGCACCTGCACCCGACCGGTACGCAGGTCACCCCAGGTGTCCGGCACGAAGCGGTAGAAGCAGCCGTCCTCCTCGTCCTCGGTCAGGTAGACCACCCGGCGGTCCGGGTCGCACGCTGCGGCCTCGTGGGTGAACCGGCCCATCCGGGTCCGCTCCTCGGCCGACCGGCTGCCGTCCGGCCACGTCTCGAAGACCCGACCGAGGGGCACCTCCTCGCACGACAGCCAGGTGCCCCACGGGGTCGCCCCACCGGCGCAGTTGACGTTCGTGCCGCCGAGGATCCGGTACGCCGAGACGACCGAGCCATCGGCGGCGAAGCGGACCGCCGACGCGCCCCCGACGAACGGCACCTCGGAGTTCGACACGTAGATCCAGCCGTCGCCGGCGGGAAAACAGGCGCCGCCGTCCGGAGCCCAGTGCCAGAGGTACGAGGTGCCGGCGACCCGTTGACCGGACCGGGCGACCACCCGGCTGGTGAAACCGGCCGGCAACTGGATGCCGTTGACGTCGGCCGCCAGCAGGTCCCCGTACGGGCCGGGGCCGGGCTGGGCGGGGGCGGCCAGGGCGGCGCCGGCCCAGAGGCTGCCGGAGAAGGCGGCCGCGCCGGCGACGGCGGAGCGCAGGACGGTACGACGGTCCATCGGTGAACCTCCCGGAGTGGTCGATGCCCCATCGACGGTAGGACCGCAGCGGCATCGATCACAGCCGCTGCCCGGTGAACGAGGGGTGACGGCTGGGCGGGCGTTGGGCTGCCCGGGGCCGGCGGAGCGGACTAGGCTGCCCCGGCATGAGCAGTGAGATTCCGGCCCGCGCCGACGTCGTGATCGTCGGTGCCGGGCACAACGGCCTGGTCTCCGCAGTCCTGCTGGCCCGCGCCGGACTGGACGTCCTGGTGCTGGAGGCCGCTGACGTGCTCGGCGGCGCGACCCGCACCGAGAACCCGTTCCCGAAGGTGCCGGGGCTGCGCCACTCCACCGGCTCGTACCTGCTCGGGCTGATGCCCCCGGAACTGCTCACCACCCTCGACGTGCGGATCCCGGTGCTGCGCCGCGACCCGCACTACTTCCTGCCCACGCCGGGCGGCATCGGCTCGCCGTACCTGCTGTTCGGCAGTGACACCGCCGCGACCCGGGCCCAGCTCACCGAGTTCTTCTCCCCCGCCGACGTGGCCGCCGACGACGCCATGCAGGCCGAGCTGGCGGCGCTGCGGGAGGACCTCGCCCCGGCCTGGCTGGCCGAGCCGCTGAGCGCCCAGGAGACCGCCGAGCGGCACGTCCGACCGGCCCTGCGGCAGGTCTTCGTCGACCTCGTCCAGGGTTCGGTAGCCGACTACCTGGCCCGGTTCGAGTTCCGCTCCGAGCTGCTGGTCAGCATGTACGCGGTCACCGACGGGCTGTCCGGCCTCAACGCCGGCCCGGACGACCCCGGCACCGGCCACAACTTCCTCGTGCACAACATGTGCCGACTTCCCGGCTCGGGCGGCACCTGGATGATCGCCGAGGGCGGGATGGGCACCGTCTCGCGGACGTTCGCCGAGGCCGCCCGCGCCGCAGGGGCGACCATCCTGACCGGTACGCCGGTGAGCGCGGTGACGGTGGACGGCGGCGCGGCCAGCGGTGTCGTACTGGCCGACGGCCGACAGGTCGCCGCCCCTGTGGTGCTCGGCGCGTGCGACCCGTACCGGCTGATGGACCTGCTGCCCGACGGCGCGCTCCCGGCGCCACTCGGCGAACGGATGGCGGCGGTCCGCCGCCCCGGCACCACCCTCAAGCTCAACCTGGCGCTCACCGGACTGCCCCGGTTCTCCTGCCTGCCGGCCGGCACGCCGAGCCCGTTCGGCTCGACCATCCACCTGCTCCCCGGCTCCGCCTCGCTGGTCGGCGGGGAGGCCACCTCACCGATGACCGCGCTGCGGGCGATGTGGGCGGACGTGCAGGCCGGACGACTGCCGGCCGAGCCGACCATCGAGTGGTACCTGCACACCACCGTCGACCCGTCGCTCTCCGACGCCGCCGGGCACCACTCGTCGGCGCTGTTCGTCCAGTCGGTCCCCTACCAGCTGGCCGGCACGACCTGGGACGCGGAACTGCCCGGCTACGTCGACCGGCTGGTCGATATCGTCGAGCGGTACGCCCCGGGCACCGGTGCCCTGATCGCCGACGCCGTGCCCCTGCCCCCGCCCGGCATCGAGGAGCACTTCGGCATCACCGGTGGGCACATCCACCACGTCGACAACACTGTCTCGTTCACCGACCGGATGCCCTACGCCACCGGGATCGACGGCGTGTACGCGGGCAGCGCGGGCTGCCACCCGGCCGGCAGCGTCATCGGCGCCGCCGGCCACAACGCCGCCCGCCGGATCCTCGCGGACCTAGGGCCTGTTTCATAAGAACTGGCCGGCCTGCGGCGGGCCCGGACGACGCCCGGCGGCGTTGCGGTTTCGTCCGGATACAACACCGGTATCCGGACGAAACCGCGCCTTGCCGGATCGCCGCCCGGACTCCGCCTCGGCTCGACCGCCCTTATGAAACAGGCCCTAGGGCATTGAGGCCTCTTCGGTCCGGTACGCGTACGGCCGTAGGTCACCGGGGCCACCGATGAGGTAGAAGGCGACCAACAGGAGGTACGCGCAGAGGCTCAGGATCGGGTTGACGAAGACGGTGGCGAACGCGACCAGGTAGAGCAGGGGCTTCAGCCGGACCCGCCGGGCGATCGCCCGCGCCAGCCGGGGATCCAGGTCGGCGTGCAGCAGCCCGGCGCGGCGGGCCCACCACCAGCTCAGGTTGACGAAGATCGCCTCACCGAGCACGGTGCCGAGGTAGAGGGCGGCGGTCAGCCGCTGCTCGGTGGCGCTGCCCCGCAGATTGTCCGACAACAGGTCGGCGGTGAACGGGATGGTGGCGATGAAGAGCAGCACGAGCAGGTTGAGCACCAACAGCATCTGGTCGACCCGGACCACGTACCGCCAGATGTTGTGGTGGGCGATCCAGACCTGACCGGCGATCCCGAAGGTGATCACGTACGCCAGGTAGGACGGCCAGGCGTCGGCGAGGGCCTCGGGGAGCTCCCTCCCGCCCACCCGGGCCGGGCCGGTCTGGAGCAGCTCGACGGCCATCACCGTCAGGACGACCCCGAAGACCCCGTCGCTGAACGTCTCCACCCGCGCCGCGTCCCGGGCCATCTCCCGGCCGCGCCCGTACCGGTACGAACCCTGTCGCGCGTCCGCGCCCGCCACGCCGCCCCACTCTCAATGGTGTCCGGTAGCTACCGGACTGCGGCTTTCACCGCCCTCCACTGCATCGTGGCGTATCGGGGGGTCGGGCGGACGCGGATCGGCTGGGCGCCACCTCAGGCGCCCGGCTGGCAGGTCAGCTGAGCGCCTCCCCGGCCGGGGCCGGGGTCTCCGCGTCCACCCGGTGGGCGCGCACCTTGTGGCCGACGCTGGTCAGGCAGCGGCCGGACGGCAGGTCGAAGCGCCAACCATGCAGCTGGCAGGTGAGCTGGTCACCCTCGACGATGCCGAAGCGGGTCAGGTCGGCCTTCAGGTGCGGGCAGCGCCGCTGCACCACCCAGTCGCCCAGCGTGATGTCCTCGGCGTCGGTGGTGCGCTCGTGCTCGTCGTACCAGCCCTCGGCGTACTGGAGACGCTCCTCCGAAAGGCACTTGAAGAACGCGTAGACGAACTCGTTGTACTGACCGATCCGCGCCGCCGAGAACCGGCAGGACAGGAAGAGAGAGTTGACCCAGTCCACCTCGTCGATGAAGAGCAGGTGCTCGATCAACGACCGCTCGGTCCGGAACCGGTAGCGGACCTTCTCGTCGGCGTATGGCCGGACCTCCTTGCCGGGGAAGTCCACCACGATCGACTCGACGCTCTCGCCGTCGTACCCGACCAGGTCGAAACGGACCGGACCACCCACGCCCTTGGCCAGGTAGATCGACTCGTCGAGCAGCGGCTCGATCCGACGCTTCATCTCGCCGAGCACGTCCACCTCGGGGTGCCGCCAGGACGCCTTCTCCGCCTCGATGACCGGGCGCTTACGCTCGCGCATCTCCTCCAGGTGGGCGACCTTGTTCGCGAAGAACTCCTCCACCGGCACCGGGTGGGTGGTGCTCGCGCCCTCGGTGGTGACCTCGGCGACGCTGCCCGGCAGCAGCACGATCCCGTTGGTGCCGCCGACCTTCGCGTACTCGCTGAGGAAGACCGACTGGTCGGGGAAGATGTTGCCCTCGTCGCCGTGGATGTCGTTGAACTGCCACAGCTCGTCGTCGAGGAAGCAGGGCGGGCCGGCGATCGGGAAGACGTGGTCGGCCTTCAGGTCGTCGATGTAGCGCCACGTCCGGTCGAACTGCCGGTCACGCTTCTGCTTGCCGAACGCGGTCTTCGCCGCCTGCGGCAGCTCGTAGACCATCGGGTACCAGATCGCGCCGGAGAACTGGAGCAGGTGCGCGTGCACGTGCCCCAGCTCGGCGAAGACGCTCAGGTCGGTCGGACGGGCGTCGTTCTGGTTGAGCAGCCGCACCCCGTCGTACTCGACCCAGAGCGACGAGTCGCCGATCGGACCGTCGGTCGGGCTGGTCAACGCCTGGATCATGATCTTCAGGCCGCCGGGCAGCTCCACGACCTGCTCGTTGGGCGCCTTCAGGAACTTGGTGAAGCCCAGCGCCCGGAACTCGTCCTCCATCTCCGAGGTGGGGAACTCGGGCAGCAGGACGGTGGCGTCCTTCGAGACGAAGTCCCGTAGGTGCTTCGCGTCGAAGTGGTCCCGGTGCAGGTGGGAGACGTACAGGTAGTCGACCTGGCCCAGGCTCTCCCAGTCGAGCAGGGAATTGTCCGGGAAGGGGAACCACGAGGCGAAGTACGCCGGATTGACCCACGGGTCGCACAGGATGCTGCCCGCGGCCGTGTCGATCCGCATGCTGGCGTGCCCGGTTCCGGTCACTCGCACCGCACAGTCCCCCTCAAACAGACAATCAGGTGTACGCCAAACGCTACCGGAGTGAGTCTGACCGTCGCCCCGCGACGCCGGTAGTGCCGTCCGGCCCTGGCAGACAGAGCCTGATGGCCAGGAAACCCCCACCTCGCCGCCCCGAGCGGGAGGCGTGCCAGACTAACCAAAGATCCGATCGCGAGGGAAGGACCGACAGTGGCAGGAAGCGAGCCGGTAACGTCGCCAGACCAGCACAAGCCCGGGCACCGCAAAGCCGGGCAGATCGGCGCGGTGCTGTCGGCGCTGGCGCTGCTGGCGATGATCTGCGGCAACCACGAGGGCAGGGTCGAGGACCTCTGGCTGATCGGCCTGGCCGCACTGCTGCTGATCATCGTGATCGGCGACATCGTGCTGCGCCGCAGCGGTCTGCGCTCCTGACCCGACCGTCCGCCGGACGACCGGCCGACGTACGCCGAGGGCCCGCCCCCACCCGGGGACGGGCCCTCGTCCGTACGCGTCGGGTCAGCGCCCGAAGAGAATGTCCTGCACGTCCTTGAGCGCGGCGTCCACCTCGGCCTCGAAGTAGCCGCCCGGAACCAGCCCGAACCGCAGCGTGTCGAGGTCCTTCGGGTCGACCGGCATCGGATTGCGGCGCTGCATCCCACCCAGCAGGGTTTCGAAGAACCGGTCCACCTGGTCGGGGTCGTACCCGCTGCCGAACCGACGGACCTGGAAGCTACGGCGGATCTGGTCGACCCGGTACAGGTCGCTGCCGGGAGGACCGGCCATCGGCGGACCGACCATCGGGGGGCCGCCCATCGGAGGGCCGGCGACAGCGGGCGGACCGGCCATCGGCGGGCCACCCATGCCCTGCTGGGGCAGCTGAGGCGGACCAGCCGGGCCCCGGCGCATGTCACGCAGGTCCCGCTCCGGCATCCGGATCTCGGCGGTCATGTCGGTGCGGCCGTGGCGACCGGCCTCGAAGCCGTCGAAACGCGGCTCGTCCGGCGGGCCGTACCCCCCGGGGGCGCGCTGGTCGTCCTGGCCGTAACCACCCGGGGCGCGCTGGTCGTCCTGGCCGTAACCACCCGGCGCGCGCTGGTCGTCCTGGCCGTAGCCGGACGGGCCGGCGGGGAGACCGCGTGGCGGAGCGCCGTGGCCACCCATCGGACCGGGCCCCATCGGACCGCCAGGGCCCATCGGACCACCGGGGCCCATCGGGCCGGGACCGGCCGGGCCACGCTGGGCGTCGTAACCGCCGCGAGGGCCGTCGTACCCACCCGCGAAGGCGCCGGTCGGCTCGTCGTAGCGGCCGTAACGGTCGGCGGGCGGGCCAGCCTGCGCGGGCATCGGACGCGGCGGCATCGGCGGAGCCATGCCCCGCTCGTCGCGCATCGGCGGCCCCATCCGGTCCGGTGGGCCCAACCGGTCAGCCATCCGGGGGTCGCCACCGCGCCCGCTGTTGCGCTCCTCCAACTCGGCCAGCTGCCGCTCCACCCGGTCCAGGTGAAGGTCGACCTGCCACTCGTCGTAGCCGTTGAAGCGGACCCGGAAGACGACGTCGTGGACCTCCTGGGAGGCCACCGGCGCACCGACCTGTCGGCCGTCGAGCGTCGCCTCGACCCGGTCGAGGAAGGCATCCACCTCGTCGACCTTGTATCCCCGGCGGAGCGCCTTGCGCCGGAAACGCTGACCCTGACTCGCCACTATGTCTCCTGGTCTCGTTCGCCACGCCCGGTCACGCCGGTGCCTCTCCGGCGCGGTCGGTGTTGGTGTCGTTGTCCTCGGCGGCGGCGAGCTGGCCACACGCGCCGTCGATCTCGCGACCTCGGGTGTCCCGTACGGTGGTGGACACCCCGGCGTCGCGCAACCGCCGGACGAACTCCCGCTCGACCGGCTTCGGGCTCGCGTCCCAGCGACTGCCCGGCGTCGGATTGAGCGGAATGAGGTTCACGTGGGTCAATTTGCCGGCCAGCAGCCGTCCGAGGAGGTCGGCCCGCCAGGGCTGGTCGTTCACGTCCTTGATCATCGCGTACTCGATCGACACGCGACGGCCCGTCCGGGCGGCGTAGTCCCACGCTGCGTCCAGCACCTCGGCTACCTTCCAGCGCTGGTTTACCGGCACGAGTTCGTCGCGCAGATCATCATCGGGCGCGTGCAACGACAGCGCAAGGGTCACAGAGAGGTCTTCGCTGGCCAGTCGGCGGATGGCCGGAACCAGGCCGACCGTGGAAACGGTGATGTGCCGCTGGGACAGGCCGAGCCCTTCCGGAGCAGGGCTGACCAGGCGACGGATCGCCGCGATGACCCGGTTGTAGTTGGCCAGCGGCTCGCCCATGCCCATGAAGACGACACGCGACAGCCGCGGCGGTGACCCGGCGACCACGCCGGAGGCGGCCACCCCGGCCATGTACACCGCCTGGTCGACGATCTCCGCCGTGGACAGGTTGCGGGTCAACCCGGCCTGGCCGGTGGCGCAGAACGGGCACGCCATGCCACAACCCGCCTGGCTGGAGATGCAGACGGTGACCCGGTCCGGGTAACCCATCAGCACGCTCTCCACCAGCGCACCGTCGTGCAGCCGCCAGAGCGCCTTGCGGGTCGCGCCGTCGTCACAGGCGAGCTCGCGCACCGGGGTGAGCAGCCTGGGCATCAACTGCTCGGACAGCCGCTCCCGGGTCGCCGCCGGCAGGTCGGTCATGGCCTGCGGGTCGCGGACCAGCCGCCCGAAGTAGTGGTTCGACACCTGCTTCGCGCGGAACGCAGGCTCACCCAACTCGGTGACCAGCGCCTGGCGACCGGCCAGGTCCAGATCGGCGAGGTGCTTCGGCGGCATGGAGGCCCGGCGCGCGGCGGGGGCATCCGAGATGGCGGGGATCAACGGCAGGCTCGTCATGGCTGGTCCAGTGTGTCACGCCGTCGGCGGCAGGTGCCGATCCGGAGGTGCCGAACGGGCCGCGACCCCCGCAGCCGGATGACCGGAACGCCGTGATCCATGCCTCAGTTCACCACCGGCACCAGGACGGCCAGCAACAGGTAGGCGGTCGGCACCGCGAAGAGGATCGAGTCCAGTCGGTCCATCAGACCACCGTGGCCGGGCAGCAGGTTGCTCATGTCCTTGACGCCGAGATCCCGCTTGATCATCGACTCGGCCAGGTCACCGAGGACCGCCGCGCAGGACACCGCCACCCCGAACAGCGCACCCCACCAGGGAGCCACCTCGAACATCAGCCACAGCAGCAACGCGCTGCCCAGGGCCGCCGCGGTGACCGAGCCGGCGAAGCCCTCCCAGGACTTCTTCGGGCTGATCGACGGGGCCATCGGGTGCTTGCCGAACGAGACGCCGGCCGCGTACCCGCCGGTGTCGGAGAGGACCACCGCGACCAGGGTGGCCAGGATCCGCATCCAACCGTCGTCGGGAGCCGCCGCCAGCAACGCCGCGAAACCGGCGAGGAACGGCACGTAGACGGCGATCAGGGTGGCCGCCGTGAGGTCCCGCTGGAAACCGGTCGGACCGTCACCGAGCCGCCAGATCATCGTGCCCAGCACGGTGACGAGCAGCCCCAGGCTGAGCGCGTCCGGGCCGGCGAACCAGGCCAGGCCGACGGTCAGCACCCCGCCGGCGATCAACGGCACCAAGGGTGGATGGGCGCCGCTGCGTCGGACCGCGCGGGCCATCTCCCAGATGCCCACGGCGACGGCACCGGCGATCACCGGCAGGAACGCCAACGGGTAGAACACCAGCGGCACCACGATCAACGCGCCGAGCCCCAGCCCGACCCCGATCGCCGCCGGAAGATTACGGCCGGCCCGTCCGTTGCCGACCTGCTGCGTGGGCGGTCGATCGAGGCTGGCCCGACGCCGACCCTTCGTCCGTCGACCGGCCGGCGGCTCCGGCTCGTCCACCGGCTCCGGGTCCGGCAACAGCTCGGCACCGATCGGCGCGAGCTGCGCGGTCGGGTACGTGTCGTCGTCGAAGCGGACCGGAGCGTCGAACGGCTCGGGCTCGTCGTACCGGGCGGGCTCGTCGTACCGGGCGGGCTCGTCGTACCGGGCGGGCTCGTCGTACCGCTCCGGGCGGGTGGGGGCGCCGTCCGGGCCGACGGGCGCACGATCACCGGGCCAGCCGGAGCGGCCCCTGTCGTCGTACCGGTCGGGTTGGTTTCGGTCGTCGTCGCGCCGGTCCCGGTCGTCGAAGCGATCGCGCCGGTCACGGTCGTCGAAACGGTCCCGGTCGTCCGGGCGGACCGCACGGCCGCGCTCGTCGTACGGGCCCGTCGGATGTGGCTCGGCGTACGGCCGGGTGGGCGGGTCGGCGTACAGCTCGGGGCCGGCGGTCGGACCGCGGCTCCACTGGCCGGCGTCCAACTCCTGGTCGGGCCAGGGCAGCGCCACCGGGCGCTCCGGGCGGTCCCAGCCGCGAGGCTCGCTGCCGTAGGGGTCGGGGCGGGACATCACGCACCGCGACGGGGCGCGAGAACCACCACATGACGCACGACCACAAGCATCCCCTACACGCGCGATGTTCTCCGGTTGACCGCCTCGACGGTCGGTCGACTCCCCTGGTTCACCACCCGGTGGCCGGGAATCCTGCCGAGCCTACTGCACTCGCCGGATCGGCACGGCGGACGAGGCACGCCGACGGACCCCGCCCTGGTCGGCGGACCGCGGGACGGCGGCGCCCACCCAGCCGGTACGGCATCGCCAACGGAATCCGCAGCCGGACGCCCTCGGCGTACGACACGAGGCCCGCTCCCACGTCGGGAACGGGCCTCGGAACAGCACACCCGCCAGCGGGCGGACCGTCACACCTCGAGCAGCTCGGTTTCCTTGTGCTTCACGAGGTCGTCGACGCTGGCGACGTAGCGCTGGGTCAGGTCGTCGAGTT
Source organism: Micromonospora sp. WMMD967 (assembly GCF_029626165.1). Taxonomy (NCBI): domain Bacteria; kingdom Bacillati; phylum Actinomycetota; class Actinomycetes; order Micromonosporales; family Micromonosporaceae; genus Micromonospora; species Micromonospora sp. WMMD967. The sequence continues at coordinate 2,593,663 of NZ_JARUBK010000001.1, read as the reverse complement.
CCTTCTCGGCGCGGCGGCCCTCGTCCTCGCCGGCCTCACCGTCCTTGACGATGCGGTCCAGCTCCTCCTTGCCACGGCGGCGGACGTTACGGATCGCCACCTTGGCCTCCTCGCCCTTGTGCCGAGCCACCTTGATCATGTCGCGGCGGCGTTCCTCGGTCATCTGGGGAAGCAGGATGCGTAGCTGGCTGCCCTCGTTGTTCGGGTTCACCCCGAGGTCCGAGTCGCGGATCGCCTTCTCCATGGCGTTGATCTGCGAGTTGTCGTACGGCTTGATGATCGCCATCCGCGGCTCGGGGATCGCGATGGACGCCATCTGGGTCAACGGCGTGGGAGTGCCGTAGTAGTCGATGATGACCTTGGAGAACATGGCGGGGTTGGCGCGACCGGTGCGGATGGCGCCGAACTCCTCCTTGGCGTGCTCCACCGCACGCTCCATCTTTTCCTCGGCCTCGAGGAGGGTGTCGTCGATCACCGGTCTCCTCGCCTCCTTCTGTGCTCGTCGTGGGCTCTGCTGAAAGTCGTCAGACCGCCGCCGCCGCGATCGGCGGGGCTCAGGCGGTGATCAGGGTGCCGATCTTGTCGCCACCCACCGCGCGGATGATGGTGTCGTCACCCTGCGCGCCGAAGACCAACATCGGCAGGCCGTTCTCCATGCAGAGGCTGAACGCCGCCGCGTCGGCCACCCGCAGGTTGCGGCGCAGCACCTCGGAGAAGGTGATCGAGTCGAGCTTGCTGGCGGTGGGGTCGATCCGGGGGTCGGCGGTGTAGACGCCGTCCACGCCGTTCTTGCTCATCAGCACCACATCGGCCCGAATCTCCAGAGCCCGCTGGGCGGCCACCGTGTCGGTGGAGAAGTACGGCATGCCGGCGCCGGCGCCGAAGATGACCACGCGGCCCTTCTCCAGGTGCCGGATCGCCCGCAACGGGATGTACGGCTCGGCGACCTGGGCCATCGTGATGGCGCTCTGCACCCGGGTCTCGATGCCCTCCTTCTCCAGGAAGTCCTGGAGCGCGAGGCAGTTCATCACGGTGCCGAGCATGCCCATGTAGTCGGCGCGGGCCCGGTCCATCCCGCGCTTCTGCAACTCCGCGCCGCGGAAGAAGTTGCCGCCGCCGACCACCACGGAGACCTGCACACCGCGGCGGACCACTGTGGCGATCTGCCGGGCGATGGCTTGGACGACGTCCGGGTCGACGCCGATCGCGCCACCACCGAAGACCTCACCGGAAAGCTTCAGCACCACCCGGCGGGCCCGCCCCGGCGGCGGTGCCGTCGGATCGTCCAGCTCCAGCGTCCGGTCACTCACAACCTGCGTCATCCGCCCCGCCCTTCACCACGCGCACGCCCCGTGCGGCGCGTACCGCGAACCTGCCGCTGCCGACCCTATGTGACGAGGAGGCCGCGGTGCCTGTCACGTACACCGGCGGCCTCCTCGTCGACGTCTCCTGCCCACGGACGCCCAGGGCGCCCGGTGACGGCTCAGGCCTGGCCGACCTCGAACCGCACGAAGCGGGTGACCTCGATGCCGGCCTCGGCCAGCACCTGCTTCACCGACTTCTTGTTGTCAGCGACGGACGACTGCTCGATCAGGACGTAGTCCTTGAAGAACGAGTTCACCCGACCCTCGACGATCTTCGGCAGGGCCGCCTCGGGCTTGTTCTCCTCGCGGGCGGTCTGCTCGGCGATGCGCCGCTCGGACTCGACGATCTCGGCCGGAACCTCGTCCCGGGTGAGGTACTTCGGTCGCATCGCGGCGATCTGCATGGCCACACCACGGGCGTCGGCGTCGCCGGCCTCGTCGGTCTTACCGGTGTACGACACCAGCACGCCGACGGCCGGCGGCAGGTCCTGGGCCTTGCGGTGCAGGTAGACGGCGGTGGTGCCCTCGACCTTGGCGAACCGGTTGAGGACCAGCTTCTCGCCGATCTTGGCCGACTGCTCCTGGATCAGGTCGGCGACAACCTTGCCGTCGAGCTCGCTGGCGAGCAGCTCCTCGGCGGTGTTCACGCCGGAGCGCTCACCGTGCTCGACCAACTGCTGGGCCAGCGCGATGAACGACTCGGTCTTGGCGACGAAGTCGGTCTCGCAGTTGAGCTCCAACAGGGCCTTGCCGGAGTGGGCGACCAAGCCGTTGGCGGCCGTACGACCGGCCCGCTTGCCGACGTCCTTGGCGCCCTTGACGCGCAGGATCTCGACGGCCTTGTCGAAGTCGCCCTCGGCCTCGGTCAGCGCCTTCTTGCTGTCCATCATGCCGGCGCCGGTGAGGTCGCGGAGCTTCTTGACGTCCGCGGCGGTGATTTGGGACATGGCTCTCTCTTCGGTGTTGAGACGGCGTGTGGATGGTCAGAGGTGCCGGTTACCCGGATCCGGGCGGATCGTGCCCGGCGTACCGCCGCTGCCCGCCGTTCGCGAAAACGGACGGCGGGGCAGCGACGGTGCGATCACTCCGCGGTAGCGGCCGCCGGCTGCTCGGTGGCGGCCTGCGCCGGCTGCTCCGGGGTGGCGGGCTGCTCGGCGGCAGCGGCGGTCGACTCGTCAGCCTTCTTCGGCTCGAGCAGCTCGCGCTCCCACTCGGTCAGCGGCTCGTCGCTGGCGACACCCTCGGGCTTCTCGTCGTTGCCCCGGCGACGGCCGGAACGCGCGATCAGACCATCCGCGACGGCGGCGGCGACGACCTTGGTCAGCAGCTCGGCCGAGCGGATCGCGTCGTCGTTGCCCGGGATCGGGAAGTCGACCTCGTCCGGGTCGCAGTTGGTGTCCAGCACCGCGATCACCGGGATGCCCAGCTTGCGGGCCTCGTCGACGGCGATGTGCTCCTTCTTGGTGTCGACGATCCAGACCGCGGCGGGAAGCTTTTGCATGTCCCGCAGACCACCGAGGGTGCGGGTCAGCTTGATCTTCTCGCGGGAGAGCTGCAGGGTCTCCTTCTTGGTGTAACCGGCGGCGGTGCCGCTGAGGTCACCCAGACCCTCCAGCTCCTTCATCCGCTGGAGCCGCTTGTACACCGTCTGGAAGTTGGTCAGCATGCCACCGAGCCAGCGGTGGTTGACGTACGGCTGGCCGACCCGGGTCGCCTGCTCGGCGATCGCTTCCTGGGCCTGCTTCTTGGTGCCGACGAACAGGATGCTGCCGCCCTCGGCGACGGTTCCACGCACGAACTCGTACGCCTTCTCGATGTAGTCGAGGGTCTGGCGCAGGTCGATGATGTAGATGCCGTTGCGCTCGGTCATGATGAAGCGCTTCATCTTCGGGTTCCAGCGCCGGGTCTGGTGCCCGAAGTGGACACCGCTCTCCAGCAGCTGGCGCATGGTCACGACGGCCATGGTTGGGGTACTCCTCTAGATCCCTGGTTGTCACGCCCGGCCGGTGGCCGGGCGTCCTGGCGCCTGGTCGCCGGCCCATGGTGGGCCCGATCAGGATCGGGACCAGGGAGGCCGTCGCTCCACGACGATTCGTGAAGAGGGCACGCGAGGTCGACCGCACGAGGCGGTCGCCAGTTGGCCAGTGTACGCCCCTCACCCGTTCAGCCGCCCCGGGGTGCGCCGCTCCGCCACCGCGTACCTCGCCGACGCGCCCCATGATCGACTCCACATCGGCGAGGTGGGGCCATCCCCCGGCCCTGACACCCCCACATCGCCGACCTGGTGTCGATCACGCCCGCGGCGAGCGCGGCGGATCAGCCGGCGGCGAGCGCGGCGGATCAGCCGGCGGCGAGCGCGGCGGCGATGAAGAGCACCAGACCGACGGTCAGGTAGGCCGTCGGTGGGCGCAACCAGCCACGACCCGTGTCGGAAAGCGCCAGACCTCCGGTTCGGAGCCCGTAGAGCCCGATCGCGAAGATCGGCAGCCCGGCGACCAGGGCGATGCCCACCACGACGTTCCCGGCGTCCACCGGATCGCCGGTGACGCCCGCGAGCAGCACCCGCAGCGCGGGCACCTCGAAGATCAACACCAACAGGGCGAAGAGTACGGCCAACACCGGCCGACGGGTCCGGTAGACGCCGTCGGCGGCCGGCGGATACACCGACGGCTCGGTTGTGGGCAGGTCGGGACGGGGGCCGATCCCCGGCATCGGACCGGTCGGCATCTCCAGCGGATGCGGAGTCTCGCCACCGCCACGGGTGGGCTCGATGATCGGGTAACCGCCGAGCGGGGCGGGACGAGCCTGGTCGGCGACAGCGCCGGCCGGGGTCTCGCCGGCCGGCGTCGACGAACGGCCGGCCTGCTCGCGGCCGACGGTCAGTGGTGCGTCAGTCGCGGCCGACTCCCGGGCGGCCCGACGACCAGGCAACTCCCCCGAGGTCTCCGAAGGATCCCGGACGGTGAGCGGCGCGCCCGCCCCGGTCGGCTCCGGGGCCGCCCAACGACCGGGCAGTTCCCCGGAGATCTCCGAAGGATCGCGGTCGGCACGCCGTGACCGGGTCGCCCGGTATCCGTCGACTTCCGGCCGAACGTCCCCCAACGGGTCGACCGCGCCGAACCGTCCCGAGTCGGGCTCACCAGCCCCGAACCGACCGGACTGGGCATCGACAGCGCCGAAGCGACCCGGGTTCGACTCCGGCGAACTGCCGAACCGGCCGGTGTCCACGGCGCTCAGCCGACCCGAATCCGACTCCGCCGCACCACCGAACCGGCCCGCGTCCACGGCGCCGAAGCGGCCGGAGTCCGGCTCGCGGCGCCGGCCGACGCCGGTGTCCTCGACGGAGTGGCTCTCGTCGGGGCCACGCTGCTCGGGGACGTCGCTGTCCCGGTACCGCGGTTCGCCCGCGCCGCGCCACTCCGACTCGCCGTAACCGCGACCCCGCTCATCGGCGTACCAGCGCGGCGGCTCCTGATCTTCCGGAAAACTCCGTCGTCCGTCCACGTCAGGCACCGTATGCGACCGGCCACGCCCGCGCCATTTCGGCCCGACCCACGCTGTCGACAGCACGGCGGTCAGCGGCAGCCAGCACGGCAGCCAGCACGGCAGCCAGCGCGAGCGGACGGAAGCCGGCGGAGACGCGCCGGGCCACCCTCGCGCCCACCACCAGCGTTGATCAAGTGATGAAAAGTAGGTCCACAGCCGTCCTGGGACCTACTTTCCATCACCTGATCATGGTGCGGCCGACAGCGGTGAATTCGGGAGGTCGCCCCTCGGGCCTGTTTCATAAGAACTGGCCGCCCTTATGAAACAGGCCCTAGCACGGCGCGAGCTTGATCGTCCGGTTGTCCACAGGTCACTGGTTGTCCACAGATCCGCTGTTGGCGAGGTCGCGGCGCGCGCACTTCGGCGGGCACCGTGCCTCCATGACGAAGCGGAACCAGGCGGTCGGCGCGTACGGGGAGCGGTGCGCCGTCCGACACCTCACTGAGGCAGGGCTGCGGCCGATCGCCCGCAACTGGCGCTGCCCGGCCGGAGAGATCGACATCATCGCCTGGGACGGGCCGGTGCTCGCCTTCTGCGAGGTGAAGACCCGCCGGGGCGACGCCTTCGGCACCCCCGCCGAGGCTGTCGTGCCGGCCAAGGCCCGCCGCTTGCGAGGGTTGGCCGCGCGCTGGCTGACCGAGACCGGCACGACCGCCGAGGAGGTGCGGTTCGACGTGCTGTCGGTGCGGCTCCCCGAGGCCGGCCCGGCGCGGGTGGACCACCTCAAGGGCGCGTTCTGAGATGCGTACTCCGAAGGCGGCGTCATGAGCTACGCGAAGGTGCTCTGTGTGGGTCTGGTCGGGGTGACCGGCCACCTGGTCGAGGTGGAGGCCGACCTGGCCGCCGGGCTGCCGGCGGTGGTGATCTCCGGCCTACCGGACACCGCCCTGCACGAGGCCCGCGACCGCGTCCGCGCCGCCGTGGTCAACTCCGGTCAGCGTTGGCCCAACCGGCGCATCACCCTCAACCTGCTGCCCGCCGCTCTGCCGAAGTTCGGCTCGGCCTTCGACCTGGCCATCGCCGCAGCTCTGTTGGGTGGCTCGGGTGAGCTGCCGCTGCTCCCCCTGGAGGGTGTGGTGGTCCTCGGCGAGTTGGGGCTCGACGGCACGGTCCGACCGGTACGCGGCGTGCTCCCGATGGTCGCCGCCGCGGCCCAGGCCGGCGTCGAGCGGGTGATCGTCCCGATCGGCAACGCCGCCGAGGCCGCGGTCATCCCCGGGGTACGCGTGCGAGCGGTCGACCATCTGCACCGGCTGGTCGCCTTCGTCCGCGACGGCACCCCGCTGATCGAGCCACCGGCGGCCACGCCGACACCCGTCGTCGGTGGGCCGGATCTCGCCGACGTCGCCGGGCAGCAGGTCGGCCGGCGCGCGTTGGAGGTGGCCGCCGCCGGTGGGCACCACATCGCCCTGCTCGGCCCTCCGGGTGCCGGCAAGACGATGCTCGCCGAACGGTTGCCGTCGCTCCTGCCCGAGTTGGACGACGAAGCGGCGCTGGAGGTGACGGCTCTGCACTCGGTGGCAGGGCTGCTGCCGCCGGGCGGCCGGTTGCTGCGCCGCCCGCCGTTCCAGGCGCCGCACCACACGGCGACCGTGCCGTCGCTGGTCGGCGGTGGCTCGGGGCTGGCGAGGCCCGGCGCGGTGTCGTTGGCCCACCGTGGGGTCCTGTTCCTGGATGAGGCGCCCGAGTTCAGCAAGGGCGCGTTGGAGGCGCTGCGCCAACCCCTGGAGCACGGTCGCATCCAACTGAGCCGCAGCGGGGGCGGCATGGTGTACCCGGCCCGGACCCAGTTGGTGTTGGCTGCCAACCCTTGTCCCTGCGCGAAACCGGCCGGCGACTCGCACTGCGAGTGCACCGCGCTGGTCCGCCGCCGCTACCTGGGCCGACTGTCCGGGCCGCTGCTCGACCGGATCGACGTGCAGGTGCGGCTGATGCCCGTGCGGGCGGCGGAGTTGATGGCACCCGACGGCGATGTCGAGCCGTCGGCGACGGTCGCCGCGCGGGTAGCGGCGGCCCGGCAGGCGGCAGCTACCCGCTGGGCCGGCCTCGGCCGAAGACTCAACGCCGAGGTGGACGGCCCGCACCTGCGTCGACCGCCTTGGCGGCTACCCGCCCGGGTCACCGCCGAACTGCGTGGTCGGCTCGACTCCGGCTCGCTGTCGGCGCGCGGCTTCGACCGCGTGATCCGGATGGCCTGGACCATCACCGACCTGGACGGCCGAGATCGACCGGACCGGGACGACGTGCGGGAAGCGATCCAACTCCGGACGGGAGAAGCGATGTGAGCGCCGACGAAGAGCGCAGGTTGGCCCGGGTCGCGCTGACCTGGCTGGCCGAGCCGGGCACCCGCGTGGTGTACCGCCTGGTGCAACGGCTCGGCCCGGTGGCGACCCTGGATCTGCTGCTGGACGGGGGCAGTCCGGACGGCTGGCTGCACAGCACGGTGGCGGCCCGGTTGGCGGGCGGTGACGCCCGGGCGGTGGCGGCCGAGGCGTTGGAGCGCGCGGACCGGCTCGGTGCCCGACTGGTCACGCCGGACGACGAGGAGTGGCCGGCGCGGGTTGCCGACCTGGCCACGCTGCGCCTGCCGGACGTCACCCGCCGGGTGGACGGTGAGACCGCGCCACCGCTCTGTTTCTGGGTACGCGGAGGTTGGCCGCTGGGCGAGGCCCTGGATCGTTCGGTGGCTGTGGTCGGTGCGCGGGCGTCCACCGGTTACGGGCAGCACGTCGCCACTGAACTGGGGTACGGGCTGGCCGAACGGGACTGGACAGTCGTGTCGGGTGGCGCCTTCGGCATCGACGCCGCCGCTCACCGGGGTGCCCTGAACGCGGGCGGTCTGACCGTTGCGGTGCTCGCCTGTGGACTGGACCGGCCGTACCCGATGGGCAACGCCGCTCTCTTCGACCGGATCGCCGACACCGGGCTACTGGTCAGTGAGTGGCCGCCCGGCGCCGAGCCGCTACGGCCCCGGTTCCTGATCCGCAACCGGGTGATCGCCGCAGGCACCCTGGGCACCGTCCTGGTGGAGGCGTCGGCGCGCAGTGGCGCGACCCAGACCGCGCGACGAGCCGTCTACACCAACCGGATGGCGATGGTGGTGCCCGGGCCGGTGACCTCGGCGATGTCCGTCGGCGCGCACGAGTTCCTCCGCGACAACCCCAAGACCCGCCTGGTCACCGGCGTCGCCCACGTGCTCGAGGAGGTGGGCCGGATCGGCGCGGACCTGGCGCCGCCGGCGCGGGGCCCGCAGCGGGCCGCCGACTCACTCGACGACGACGCGCGTTCACTGCTGGAGGCGCTGCCCCGTCGCGGTGCCCGCGGTGTGGACGCCCTCGCGACCCGGGCCGGCCTCGACGTCCGCACCGCGATGCGCAAGCTGTCCCTGTTGGAGGAACTGTCCATGGTGGTCCGTCGCGACGACGGCTACGCGCTCGTGGCACCGGTCGCGTCCAGACGCGGCAGCACGACAGTCACGGCAGGGTGAGTGCTGGGGCATCCCGACAGTCGGTGTTACCGGTACGGTGCGCAGTCATGGGTGCAATCAAGCCGTGGCACGTCTCCATCCTGTGCCTTCTCGTCACGACCGCCGTAGTCGTCGTGGGCCTCCTGGTGTTCCTGGCCAAGAGGAACAACCGCCGATAGCCGAGGTCCGAGAATCGGCGTCACCGTGACCGGTGAGGCGCAGCCATCGGTCGTAGGCTGACGGGTGTGCCAGCAGCCAGTGAGGGCGCCGGGGTCGACAGGCCGGCCGACGGATCCGCGCGTCCGCGATGAGCCGCGGTGACCGGAGCACCCGGGCCATGCACCAGGCACTGCCGCCAGCCCTGCGCGAAGCGGTCGACAACTTCGCCGAGCACCTGTCCCGGGTGCGGAACCGGTCGACGCACACCGTCCGCGCGTACGTCACCGATCTGGTCTCGCTGTTCGACCATGCCGTGCGGATGGGCTGCGTCGACCTGGCCGAGCTGGACCTGTCGGTGCTGCGTAGTTGGCTGGCGCGGCAACGCACCACCGGCGCGGCGCGTACGTCGTTGGCGCGGCGGGCCGCGTCGGCGCGAGCGTTCAGCGCCTGGGCGCACCGGGCCGGGTTGCTTCCCTCCGACGTCGGTGCGGCGCTGGCCAGCCCTCGTGCGCACCGGGAGTTGCCCGGTGTGCTCCGCGCCGACCAGGCCGCCGCTCTGGTCGACGGCCCGACCCGGCGGGTAACGCCCACCGACCCGCCACCCACTGACCTGCCGGACACGCACCGGGCACCCACGCATCACCCAGGCACAGGCCCGGCGGCCGGGCCGACGCCGGGCGAAGCCGCGGTGCCGCTGCGCGACCGGGTGCTGCTGGAGCTGCTCTACGCCACCGGCGTACGGGTCAGTGAGGCCTGCGGGCTGGACGTCGCTGACGTCGACCACGGCCGACGGGTGATCCGGGTGTTCGGCAAGGGCGGACGGGAGCGCTCGGTGCCCTACGGGGTGCCCGCGCAGCGGGCGTTGGACGATTGGTTGCGTCAGGGCCGGCCGGCGATGGTGGGCGCCCACTCCGGGGACGCGCTGCTGCTGGGTGCCCGGGGTGGTCGGCTCAATCCGACGACCGCCCGTCAGATCGTCGGAGCGTACGCCGAGGCCGCCGGCCTGCCCCGGACGAGCCCGCACGGCCTCCGGCACTCGGCGGCCACCCACCTGCTGGAGGGTGGTGCGGACCTGCGCGCCGTGCAGGAGTTGCTGGGCCACTCGTCACTGGCCAGCACGCAGATCTACACGCACGTCTCGGTGGAGCGGCTGCGAGCCGCCTACCGCCAGGCCCATCCCCGCGCCTGATCAAGGGGCGGAGGGCGGGGATCCCCGGCGGTTACGATCATCGGGTGAGCGTCCCGCAGCCCCCTGAGCCGATCCCGGGCGCACGCCTGCTCTTCTCCCTGGACCCGGCGGTCAGTCACCTCAACCACGGCTCGTTCGGCGCGGTCCCGATCGGCGTGCAGCGAGCCCAGCAGCGGCTGCGCGACGAGATGGAGGCCAACCCGCTGCGCTTCTTCACCCAGGGGTTGGTCGACCGGATCGCGCACACCCGCCGGCACCTCGCCGGTTTCCTGGGTGCCGACCCGGACGGCAGCGCCCTGGTGGGCAACACCACGACCGGCGTCGCCGTTGTGCTCCAGTCGATGGGCCTGCGACCGGGCGACGAGATCCTCAGCACCGACCACGGGTACGGGGCGGTGAGCCTGGCCATCCACCGTGAGTGCCGCCGTACCGGGGCGGTCAGCCGGGTCCTGCCGATTCCGCTGGCGGCCACCGACGAGCAGCTCGTGCAGATCGTCCGCGACGGACTGCGCCCCGGTCGGACCCGGCTGCTCGTCGTCGACCAGCTCACCTCGGCCACCGCCAAGCTCTTCCCGACCGCCGCGATCGTCGGGGTGGCCCGGGAACACGACGTGCCGGTGCTGGTGGACGCCGCACATGCCCCGGGGATGCTGCCCACCACGGTGGCCAGCATCGGTGCCGACTTCTGGGTGGGCAACCTGCACAAATGGGCGTACGCCCCGCGAGGGACCGCCCTGCTGGCGGTGGCACCGCCGTGGCGGGACCGGATCGAGCCGCTGGTGGTCTCCTGGGAGCAGGAGTCGGGCTTCCCGGCCCGGCTCGAGTGGCAGGCGACCCTCGACTACACGCCCTGGCTGGCCGCCCCGGCAGGTCTGTTCACGATGCGCAGTCTCGGTGTGGACCGGGTGCGGGCGCACAACGCGGCGCTCGCCGCGTACGGCCAGCGGGTGGTGGGGGACGCCCTGGGGGTGCCGCCCGCCGACCTGCCCGACCCCGGCGGACCGGGGGTGTCGCTGCGTCTCATCCCGCTGCCGGACGGGACGGGCACCACGATCGACGCCGCACGGGCGTTGCAGGCGCGGATCGGCGAGCGGCTCGCCGCCGAGGTGGCGGTGATGAGCTGGAACAGCCGGGGGTGGCTGCGGCTCACCGGTCAGGTCTACAACACCGCCGACGAGTACGAACGGCTGGCCATACGGTTGCCGCCGCTGCTCGCCCAGCGCTGACCGCACCCACCGGCCCAAGGCCGACCGACCGAACGAACGACACCGGCAGAAGGCCCGGCGACCGCACGCACCGGCCAAGGCCCGCCTACCGAACGACACCGGCGGAGGGCCCGCCGGCCGGCAGCAGTCGCACCGGCCCGAGGCCGAGCAGGGCGAGCGGGTCGAGGTATTCCTCGCCCCGGCGCAGGCCCCAGTGCAGGCAGGCGTCCGCCGGGCAACCCGGATGGCCGGGCAGCAGTTCGCCCAGCGGCGCGCCGGTGGCGACCGCCTGACCGGGGCGTACCCCGGGTTGCAGGGGCTCGTGGGTGGTTCGCAGCCCGCCGGCATGCCCCACGGTGACCACCGGTCGGCCGGCCACCAGACCGGCGAAGAGCACGGTGCCCGGCCCGGCACTGCGGACCACAGCTCCGGGCGGGGCGGCCAGGTCGACGCCCCGGTGGCCGGGCAGCCACGGCCGGGGTGGCGGGTCGAAGCGGCGCACCAGTCGCGGTGGCCCGTCGAGCGGCCAGCGGAAGCGCTCCGACCCGACGCCCGCCACGGCGGCGACAGGCACCGGCACGGTCGGCGTCGGTGGCTGGCCGGGCACCGCCGCGACGAGCACCGCCAGACCGCAGAGCTGCACGGTCAGCGCGAGGGGCACGGCGGCGCAGAGCAGCACGGTACGGCGGATCGAGCGGATCCATGGCTGTCGCATGACGGCAGCCTCCGGCCACGGTCGGGTGGTACGCCAGCCCGGCCGGTGAACCTGTGGACAACCGACGGCGCTGTGGACGACCACCCGACGCCCTCGATGATCTGCTATGCGCGACACCTAGCGGCCCAGGTCACCACCACTGTTCATTGGATCCGGTCTCGTAGTCGTACTCCTCGACGTGCTCCCACTCCCTGCCGGTCGCCTTCTGGTAGGCGTTGGAGGGAACGTCGAGGATGGAGTCCGCGTGGGCGGCCTCGACGGTGGTGAAACGCGCGAACGCCGCCGGATCGGCCAGCACGGCGTCGAACGCCGTCGGACCCGCCACCACCACCGCGCAGCGCGCGTACAGGAAGCCGTCGTCGGACAGGTGGTCCGCGCCCGGCGGGACAGCCTGAGCGAGCGCCCGACGGTCCAGTTGGTAGAGCTTCCACGCGAGCGTCTCGGCGAAGCCGACGATCCGTTCCACCGGCTCTTCCGACAGTACGGCGGTCAACCGCTCGTACGGCCGGTCGTCCTGGATCTCGGGCCGACCGCCGAGCAGCGCGACGAACCGCCAGAAGTCCTCATCAGTGAGCATCACAGCCCCCGATGATCGCGCGGCCGAACGGATCCAACAACGGTATCCGTCGGACGACACCGCGCCCTGCCGGGATCGCCGCCCGGACTCCGCCTCGGCTCGACCGCCCTCGTGAAACAGGCCCTAAGCTGGGCCGCGTACGGCGGGGTGCCGCCGTCTGTACCGGGGAGGCCCGCATGACCACTCTCGACGACCGGACGACGTCCCGCGCGGACGGCGCCGAAGGTTCCGGCCCGACGGTGGCGGACGTGAGCGACCCGTCCCGGCTCGCGGCGCCGGACGAGGCGATCAGCGCCGAGGAGTTGCAGCTCGCCGCGCGTAACCACGGCATCCCGTTGGAGGCGTTGCGCTACGACGTCACCCCGGCCGGGCTGCACTACCTGCTGATCCACTACGACATCCCGGAGGTCGACGCGGCGACGCACGCGCTGACCGTCGGCGGCGCGGTGGACCGGCCGCTGACGGTCAGCCTCGCGGACCTGCGTGAGCGGCCACGGGTCACCCGGCAGGTGACCCTGGAGTGCGCCGGCAACGGCCGGGCCCTGTTGCATCCCCGACCGGTCAGCCAGCCGTGGCTGGTCGAGGCGGTCGGCAACGCCGAGTGGACCGGCACTCCCCTCGCTCCGCTGCTGCGGGAGGCGGGGCTCGGGCCGGACGCGGTGGACGTGGTCTTCACCGGCGCCGATCACGGCGTCGAGCGCGGGGTGGAGCAGGACTACCAGCGGGCGCTGCCGGTCGCCGACGCGCTGCGCGAGGAGGTGCTGCTGGCGTACGAGATGAACGGCGCTCCCCTGCTGCCGCAGCACGGCGCGCCGCTGCGGCTGATCGTGCCGGGCTGGTACGGCATGGCACACGTGAAGTGGCTGCACTCGATCGACGTGCGGACCGAACCGTTCGAGGGGTACCAGAACGCGGTGGCCTACCGGGTACGCCAGGACGCCGACGACCCGGGCGTGCCGGTCACCCGGATCGAGCCGCGTGCGCTGGTCCGCCCGCCCGGCTTCCCGGACTTCATGTCCCGCCGCCGTGTGCTGCGCCCCGGGCGTTGCACCGTCGACGGTCGGGCCTGGTCCGGGCACGCCCCGGTGGTGTCGGTGGAGGTGACGACCGACGGTGGGGAGAGCTGGGCGCCGGCCGAGCTGGACCCGCCGGCCTCCGGGGACTTCGCCTGGCGGCGCTGGCGGTACGAGTGGAGCGCCACCCCGGGCCACTACGTGCTGGGTGCCCGGGCGACCGACGCGTCCGGGCGGACCCAGCCGGTCGAGCAGCCGTGGAACCGTGGCGGTTTCGCCAACAACCTGGTGCAGCGGGTAGAGGTCGTGGTGCCGGCCGAGTGATCGGCGGCAGGTGCTACGCCACGGGTGGGGGGCCCGTGGTGTGGCGGGGTGCGGTCAGCCGCCGAAGCCGGAGTCGGCGGGCAGCGAGATGTCGGGCTTCTCCAGCTCCTCGACGTTGACGTCCTTGAAGGTCATCACCCGGACGTTCTTCACGAAGCGGGCGGGACGGTACATGTCCCACACCCAGGCGTCGTGCATCTCGACCTCGAAGTAGACCTCGCCGTCGGAGTTGCGCACGTGCAGGTCGACCTGGTTGGCCAGGTAGAACCGGCGTTCCGTCTCCACCACGTACGAGAATTGGCGGACGATGTCGCGGTACTCCCGGTAGAGCTGCAGCTCCATCTCGGTCTCGTACTTCTCGAGATCTTCCGCGCTCATCGCACTCCGCCTTCCATGGCCACATCTTCCCCCACCGGCGCCGGAGGCCGAGGCTGCTCGCCCAACGCCACGCCGACGGTACCCCCTGACGCCCAGGAGCGCTCCATCGGCTCTTCCGAGGCGTGGCCGCCGGGCCGTCGGGCACGCGGCGGCCGACCGTCGCGGCCGGAGACCGCCGCGACATTGACGTACGAGAACCGGTGCTCCCGGCACGGCCCGTGCTCCCGCAGCGCCGCCGAGTGCTCCGGGGTGATGTAACCCTTGTGTTCGGCGAAGCCGTACGCCGGGAACACCCCGTCCAGCTCCACCATGATCCGGTCCCGGGTGACCTTCGCGAGCACGCTGGCCGCCGCCACGCACGCGGCCACCCGGTCACCCTTCCACACCGCCAGCCCGGGCACGCCCAGGCCGTCCACGCCGAAGCCGTCGGTCAGCACGTACTCCGGGCGTGTGGTGAGCGAGGCGAGCGCCCGGCGCATCGCCGCCAGATTGCACACGTGCAGCCCCCGGGCGTCGACCTCGTCGGCGGGGATGACCACCACTGCGTACGCGAGGGCACGGTCCACGACCTCCGCGTACACCCGTTCCCGGCTGGCCGGGGTGAGCAGCTTCGAGTCGGCCAGCCCCTCGATCTCGCCGCGCCGCCCCTCGGGCAACACCGCGGCGGCCGCGACCAGCGGACCGGCACACGCTCCCCGGCCCGCCTCGTCAGCGCCGGCGACGTGCCGAAACCCGCGCCGCTGCAGTGCCCGTTCCAGGGCGTAGAGGCCGGCCTCCCGGCGCACGACGGTGCGCGGCGGGGTCAGCACGGAGCCTCGCCCGGACCCGCGGCGGTCGACCGGCCCAGCCTGGTCAGCAGGGCAGGCAACTCGGGCGGGTAGAACCGCTCACCGCTGGCCACCAACTCGTCGGGGAGCCACCAGCGGTGGTCGGCGATGCTGCGCTGCTCGATGTCGTTGAAGCCGGTGGTGTCGACCTGCCAGGACTGCACCCGAAGGAGGAAGAAGTCCTGCTCCTGGCGGTACCAGTTGCCGTCGAAGGTGAACTCGGTCGTGTCGGAGAAGACCGCCTCCCCCAACGCCGTCGGGTCGAGCCGCAGCCCGGTCTCCTCGGCCAACTCCCGTGCCGCGCCGGCCGCCGGGGCCTCCGCCGGATCGAGCCCACCACCGGGGGTGAACCAGTATCGATGCCCTGGTCGGGCCGGGTCGAAGCCCTCGAACAGCAGGACCCGACCGGCCGCGTCGACGAGCAGCACGCGGGCCGCGCGTCGAGGGGTGTAGACACGGCTGCTGCTGTTCGCGACTGCGGAGCTCGCACGCTCACTCCTCGCGCTCACGTTCACCGCACCAGCCTGCCAGACCGACGGCGGATCGCCCACGCCCCGGTGGTCTACGGCTTGGGAATGCCGTCGAACGAGTCGGGCACGGTGAGCCAGGTGGCCCGGTTGACCGGCCAGAAGACGGTGAACGCCCGCCCGACCACGTCGTCCTCGGGGATCGTGGCCTCGGTGATGTTCTGCCCGGACTGCTGCCAGTGCTCCAGCGAGTCACCGGAGGCCGAGCGGTGGTCACCCATCACCCACAGCCGCCCCTCCGGCACGGTGATGTCGAACTCCTGGTCGGCGGGCTTGTCGCGCACCCCGTCCAGGGAGAAGATGTACGGCTCGTCCAGCGACTTGCCGTTGATCATCAGCCGTTCCTGCGGGTCGCAGCAGACCACGTGGTCACCCGGGACGCCGATCACCCGCTTGATGAAGTCCTCACCGTCGGGGTTGCCGCTCCACGTGGTGGGTGCCTTGAACACGATCACCTCACCGCGGTGCGGCGACCGGAAGTCGTAGACCAGCTTGTTGACCAACACCCGGTCATCGATCTTGAGTGTGTTCTCCATGGACGGAGAGGGGATGAAGAAGGTCTGCAGCACGAAGGCGCGGACCAGAACCGCGACCAGGATCGCCACACCCAGCAGGATCGGCAGCTCCTTCCAGAAGGAGCTGCGGGGCTTGTCGGTCTGCTCGTCAATCACGCCAAGGAGCCTACGTTGCCGAGCTGGACGTCACCGTCCGGAACGCGCGGGAACCACGCAGCGCGGCTACCAACGCCGGGACCATCAGCACCACGTCGCCCTGCGGGGTCGGCCGCACCGGTGGTGCTCCGGGGGAGGCCGTGACCGGCCCGGACACGTCGTCGAACGTCGACGGCACCGACAACGAGGTCCACCGTGACGAGGGCCAGACCACCATGAAGGCCCGACCGACGACGTTGTCGATCGGCACCGGGCCCTGGCAACGGGCGTCCTGGGAGACCTCGCGGTGGTCACCCATCACGAAGAGCTGACCCGGCGGTACGACGACCTCGTCGAAGCGCCGGGAACGGCACTCCTGCGGGTTGGGCGGAAGGTCCAGCGGGGAGTCCCGCAGCACGTACGGCTCGTTGAGGGGCGTGCCGTTGACCGTCACCCGCCCCTGGCTGTCGCAGCAGGCGACCCGGTCGCCGGGAAGGCCGATCACCCGCTTGATGAAGTCCTTCTCACCGGGGCGGCTCACGCCGACGAGGTCGCCCACGGTGCGGGCGAGCCGACCCGCGACGCCCGGCTTCGGCTGCTCGTCGACCTGCGGCGCCCAACGGTCGGTGCCCCGGAAGACCACCACCTCACCGCGTACCGGGTCACGGACGTCGTAGACGACCTTGTTGACCAGCACCCGGTCCCCGACGAGGAGGGTGTCCTCCATCGAGCCGGAAGGGATGAAGAACGCCTGGAGCAGGAAGGTGCGGATCAGCACGGCGAGGCAGAACGCGACCACCAGCAGCAGCGGAAGCTCCTGCCAGAGGGGCATCTGCCGGCGGGTACGGCGAGCCCGCCGGCGCCACGGATCGACGGTGCCGTCCTCGTCAAGCGTCTGCACCACGCCACTCCCCGGTCCACAGAAGCACTACCGCCCGGGAGCCTCGACGAGGCTCCACGGGCGGTAGTGAACGGCTGTCCGCCGCGTGGGCGGACCCGCCGCTTCGCTGCGCCCGTACGACCAGGGTAGTGCGGTCTGGTCGGTACGGCATACGCGCAGCTCAGGCGGCGTGGCGAGCGGGAAGTCAGCTGGGCTGCTTCTCCCGCTTCTCCTTGATCTTGGCCTTCTTGCCGCGCAGCTCGCGCAGGTAGTAGAGCTTGGCGCGGCGCACGGCACCACGGGTCACGACCTCGATCCGGTCGATGCCCGGGCCGTTGAGCGGGTAGGTCCGCTCGACACCGACACCGAAGCTGACCTTGCGGACCGAGAAGGTCTCGCGCAGACCGTCACCCTGGCGACGGATCACGACGCCCTGGAAGATCTGGACACGGGACCGGTTGCCCTCGACGACGCGGGCGTGCACCTTGACGGTGTCACCGGCCCGGAAGTCGGGAAGGTCGGTGCGCTTCGACTGGGCGTCAAGGGCGTCCAGGATGTTCATCGCTGCGTCCTCGTAAGGCTCACGGCGCACCGTCACTCGGTGCGCGGGTGGGTGATTCTGATCCCCGGGTGGTGGTCGGCGGGCCGACCCCGGTCGAGGATCCTCGCAGCCGCCCGCGGGCGCGGACGGATACGGCAACCTCCCTACTTTGCCACATCCCCCGGCGGCACCTGAAATCCGGCCTGGTCCAGGGCCGCGATGTCCCGTTTGTCGAGCCGATCGGCGGGCAGTGCGGCCAGCAGGTCGGGGCGGCGGGCGGCGGTGCGCAGCAGGCCCTCCTCGCGTCGCCAACGGGCGATCCTGCCGTGGTCTCCGGAGCGGAGCACCTCCGGCACGTCGTGCCCGCGCCAGCTCGGCGGCTTGGTGTAGATCGGCGCCTCCAGCAACCCGTGCGCGTGCGACTCCTCGTCGAGCGAACCCGCGTTGCCCAGCACCCCCGGCAGCAACCGGGTGACCGCCTCCACCATCACCAGCACCGCGACCTCGCCGCCGAAGAGCACGTAGTCACCGAGCGAGACCTCGGTCACCGGCATCCGGGTGGCCGCGTGCTCCAGGACGCGCTGGTCGATGCCCTCGTACCGGCCGCAGGCGAAGAGCAGATGCGACTCGGCGGCCAACTCGTACGCCATGGCCTGGGTGAACGGGACACCGGCCGGCGACGGCACCAGCAACCGGGGCGGCGGTGCCTCGGCCGGCGCCAGGGCGTCCAACGCCGCACCCCACGGTTCCGGACGCATCACCATCCCCGGCCCGCCGCCGTAGGGGGTGTCGTCGACGGTGCGGTGCACGTCGTGGGTCCAGGTCCGCAGGTCGTGCACGGCGAGTTGGAGTACGCCGTTGGCCCGCGCCCTCCCGATCAACGACAGATCCAGCGGGGCGAAGTACTCCGGGAAGATCGACACGACGTCGACGCGCATGCGGGGTGGTCCTAAAGGTCGAGCAGGCCGGCCGGCGGGTCGACGATGACACGTCCACCGGCCAGGTCGACCTCGGGGACGATCGCCCGCACGAACGGAATCAACGCGGTACGCCCCTCGGGGCGCCGCAGCACCAGCAGGTCCGAGGAGGGGGCGTGGTCGATCCGGGCGACCTCGCCCAGACGCTCACCGGCCGGGGTGACCACGGCCAGACCCACCAACTGGTGGTCGTGGAACTCCTCCGGATCGTCCGGCGGGTCCACGTCGGCGCTGTCCACCACGAGCAGGGTGCCGCGCAGCGCCTCGGCGGTGTTGCGGTCCAGAATGCCGTCGAACGCGACGAGCATGCGGCCCTGATGGAAACGGGCTTCCTCGATGGTCAGCTCCGCCGGAACCCGGAACGGCACGCCCGGCTCATCGCTGGCTGGCGGGGGCGTCGCCCCCGGCTCAGTGCGCAGCACTGAGCCGGGGGCGAACCGTGCTTCGGGCTCGTCGGTCCGCACTTCCACGGTGACCTCACCGCGGACACCGTGCGGCTTGCCGATCCTGCCGACGACGAGCTGCATCAGTACGAGTCGACGATGTCGACGCGCACGCCGCGCCCGCCGATGGAGCCGATCACCTGACGCAGCGCCTTGGCGGTCCGGCCGGACCGCCCGATCACCGTGCCGAGGTCCTCGGGGTGCACGCGGACTTCGAGCCGCTTGCCCCGACGGGAATCGACCATCCGCACCCGGACGTCGTCCGGGTGGTCGACGATGCCCTTGACCAGGTGCTCCAACGCCGGACGCAGAGGCATGTCAGGCCTGCTCACCGGCGTCGGCAGCGGCAGCCGGGGCCTCGGCCGGAGCCTCGGTCTTCGGCGCCTCGGCCGGAGCCTCGGCAGCCTTGGCGGCCTTCTTGGCCGGCTTGGCCGGGGTCTCCGGGGCGAGCCCGGCGGCGGCCTTCGCCTCAGCCTCGTACGCGGCCTTACGGTCGGCCCGCTCGGCGGCGACCTTCAGCGGCGGCGGGGCCGGCAGGCCCTTGTACTTCTGCCAGTCACCGGTCAGCTCCAGCAGCCGCTGCACCGCCTCGCTCGGCTGAGCGCCGACGGACAGCCAGTACTGGACCCGCTCCGACTTGACCTCGATGATCGAAGGGTCTTCCTTCGGCTGGTACACCCCGACAAACTCGATCGCCCGACCGTCACGCTTGGTGCGCGAGTCGGCGATGACGATGCGGTACTGCGGGTTGCGGATCTTGCCCATCCGCAGGAGCCGGATCTTTACGGCCACAGTTGTTTCGCTCCTGTTGCGATCTCACCGGCCCGTACGGGCGGTGTGCATGGGTGAGCGCCGACGGCACAGTGGGGTTGGGCCGGAGACTACTCGGTGGACTGGCGACGCGCCCGGGTTAGAGGGCGCCGGACGCGCGCCGGATACCAGCGACCCATTCTGCCAGATCCGATGCCGATCTCCCGCATCGGACCCGGACACCGTGTCACCGGTGACCGGAGACACCCCTCAGCGCACCGGCGGACGGTCCCATCCGGGCGGCAGTTCGTCCGGTACGTCCCAGTCTGCCGGTGGGGTGAAGTCGCACCAGGTGCCGTCGAACGGGAACTCACCGGCCTCGGCGAGGGCGATCACCCGCTCCCCCTCGGCCCGGACCGCCTTCTCGTCGGTCACCCAGTAGTCGTCGCCGAAGGCGAGCCGCTCGACGAACTCGTCCTCGTCCTTCCACTCCCAGCTCAGGTCCGGGCGCACCACCACGTCGAGGTCCTGGTCCACCACGTCGACGCCGGCCACCGGGCCGTCGTCCCAGCGGACACCGTGCTCCTCCAGGTTGACGTACCAGTGGGCGAACCGACCCTGGGCGTCGCGGAACCACCAGACGGAGTGCGCAGCGCCAGCCGGCAGGAACTTCAGCAGCGGCGGGCCGTTCCAGCGACCGTGCGCCAACCGGTACGACGACGAGACCCACTGGGCAAAGGGCATCGCCCGCATGCCCAGGCCCGCCTCGGTCACCTCGTGGGCCACCGGCGAGTCCCGGGCGATCCACACCAGCAGACCCCGCTCGTCGTCGCTGACCACGCGGCCCGGCCGGACCCATCCGATCCGACCGTGCCGCACGTTCCGGTGCATGATCAACCGACCCGGCGCGAAGTGGTCCACCGGCCCGCCCGACGGCACCTCAGTAGGCGCGGGCGAGGATGGCGACCAGGTCGGGCTCGTCCTCGGAGTCCGGCACCGAGCCGTCGGCGCGCACCAGGCAGCGCACCGTGACGCCCTGGCCGTTCGCCTCGGCCTCGCCGGCCACACCGACCGCTGACCACGGCACCCGGGCCCAGCCCGTCGCGGCGGCCTCGATCGCCTCGGCCAGGGTCGCGACCTCCACCGTGCGCGACTCGCGGTTGGCCAGCGCCTGGTCGTGCAGCACCTGCTGGTCGGTCTCCAGCGCCGCCAGCACCGCGGCGACGACGTCGGCCACCGGCGTCGGGGACTTCGACCCGTCGGTGCGGCGCACCACCGTCGCGTTGCCCACGGCCAGGTCGCGGGGGCCGACCTCGACGCGTACCGGATAGCCACGCAGCTCGGCGTCGACGGCCCGGCGGCCGAACGCGGTGTCGGTCCGGTCGTCCAGCGCGACCCGGACACCGGCGTCACGCAGGCCGTCGTGCAGCTTGGCCGCCGCCTCCGCGACGCCCTCACCATCCTTGACGATCATGATGTACGCCTGAATCGGCGCCAGCTTCGGCGGCACGCGCAGACCGTTGTCGTCGCCGTGCGCCATGATCAGACCACCGAGCATCCGGGTGGACGTGCCCCAGGAGGTGGTCCAGGCGTGCTCCCGCCCGCCCTCCTTGGAGGAGTAGGTGATGTCGAACGCCTTCGCGAAGTTCTGCCCCAACTCGTGGCTGGTGCCCAGCTGGAGCGCCTTGGCGTCGCCCATCATGCCTTCGCAGGTGTACGTGGCCGTCGCGCCGGCGAACCGCTCGCGGGCCGTCTTCAGGCCCACCACCACCGGAATGCCGATCACGTTGACCATCAGGTCCTCGTACGCCTCGTGCAGGATCCGCCGCGCGTACGCCCGGGCGTCCTCGCGGGTGGCGTGCGCGGTGTGCCCCTCCTGCCAGAGGAACTCGCTGGTACGCAGGAAGATGCGCGGACGAAGCTCCCACCGGACCACGTTCGCCCACTGGTTGAGCAGCAGCGGCAGGTCCCGGTACGAGTCGATCCACTTGGCCATGAACTCGCCGATGACCGTCTCGCTGGTCGGGCGCACCACCACCGGCTCGGCCAGGGGCTTGCCGCCACCGTGGGTGACCACCGCCAGCTCCGGCGAGAAGCCCTCGACGTGCTCGGCCTCACGCTTGAGGTAGTTCTCCGGGATGAAGAGCGGGAAGTACGCGTTCTCCGCACCCGCCGCCTTGATCCGGGCGTCCATCTCGGCCTGCATACGCTCCCAGATGGCGTAGCCGGCCGGTCGGATGACCATGGTGCCGCGGACCGGGCCGTTGTCGGCCAGCTTTGCCTTGGCGATCAGGTCCTGGTACCAGCGGGGAAAATCCTCCGCACGGGGAGTGAGCACGCGTGCCATGACCGCACATCCTATGCGCCGCTCGTCGGGGCAGTGCGGTCGGGCGCGGCATCGTTAGCATCTGCCGTCATGACCCCCCTCGATCCACACCCCGGCGCGGCCTTCAACCCGACGCCCGACCCCGTCGAGCTGGCACACCTCGCGAGCCGATGGGTGCGCTGGGTGGCCCGGCACCGGCAACCCGCCAATCCGATCGGCGACGGGTCCGGCCGGCACGCCGGGCACCACCAACCCACCGACGTGTGGTTCCTCGCGGGTACGTTCGGTGGCTCTGCGCGACGTCAATGCGTGGTTCCCGCCGGACGGCCGCTGTTCTTCCCGACGTTCTGCTACTGGCAGGTCGGTCGCACCGACGAACCGGCGGAGGCCATGGACAACGCGACCGGTCACGCCCAGTTCGACGGGGTGGCCGTCGCCCTACGCGAAGCCGGTTCGGCCCAGTCGTTCCCGGTCAGCGGCTTCTTCAACAACGTCGTCACCGTGTGGCCGTGGCCCAGGCCGGTCTCCTGCTGGGGTCTGTGGGCACTGGTGCCGCCGCCCGCCCCCGGTCAGCACGAACTGAGCTTCGGTGGTAGCGACGGTGGGCGGTTCTGGGTCGAGGCGCAGTACCAGATCGACGTACGCTGAACCGCCTACACTTCGACCACCATGATTGGACAGAGCGGCACCACCCCGGTGCGGGACAGCATCGTCGACGCCGCCCGGGCCCTGACCGTGGCGACCGGCTGGGACGGCGTCCGGATGGGTGCCGTCGCGAGTGCCGCCGGGGTGAGCCGCCAAACCGTCTACAACGAGTTCGGCAGCAAGGCCGGGCTGGCCGAGGCGCTGGCCCGGCGAGAAGTGGACACCTTCGTCGGCGACGTCCGTGCCGCCCTGCTCGCGCACGGCGCCGACGTCCGTGCCGGCGCGTACGCGGCGATCGCACACACGCTCACCACAGCGGCGGAGAACCCCCTGGTCAAGGCCATCCTGAGCAGCGCCCGAGGCGGCTCGGACGAGCTGCTTCCGTACCTCACCACGCGGGCCGAGGTGGTGCTCACCGAGGCATCCGGCGCGCTGATCGACTGGGCCGGCGACCACCTGCCCGGAGCGGACCAGGCCGCGTTGGCCTTCGCCGCCGACACGACCGTCCGGCTCGTGGTGAGCCACATCGTGCTCCCCCGCGCCCCGATCGACCAGACCGCGACAACCCTCGCCGACCTGGCCGTACACCTCTTCAGCGCCGCCGTCCGCCCACCCCACTGACCCGTCGCGCCCCGCGCCCCGCGCCCAAGATCCGCGCAACATCGGGGAAAGTGCTGGCTCGCCGCACGCTGAGGCAGCAACTTCACCGAAGTTGCGCGGATCTTGGGCGCGGCGCAGGGCACGAGGCACGCGGTGCACAGCACCCCGCGCGGGGGGGCGCGTGAGGTCAGCGGACGACGTGGCCGCGGAGGATCGTGCGGGACGGGGCGCGGACGACGCGCAGGTCGAGGCGGGGGTCCTCGGGGTAGACGGTCAGGTCGGCGAGGCCGCCCTCCACCAGGCCGGGAAAGCCGAGCCACTCCCGGGCGCCCCAGGAGGCGGCAGCGAGCACGTCGATCGGGGCCATGCCCGCCCGTTCGTGCAGCAGCAGCATCTCCTCGGCGGCCAGCCCGTGGTCGATGCCACCGCCGGCGTCGGTGCCCACGTAGATCGGTACACCCGCCTCGTGCGCGGCACGCACCACCTCGGGGAAGCCGTCGCGCAGCGCGAGCATGTGCTCGGCGTACCCAGGGAACTTGCCGCGCGCCTGTTCGGCGATGCCTCCGAAGGTGGCGATATTGATCATTGTGGGGACGAGCGCGGTGCCCTGCCGGGCCATCTCGTCGATCAGGTCGAGGCTGAGCCCGGTTCCGTGCTCCACCGAGTCCACTCCGGCCCGCACCATGATCTCGACGGCGGACTCGGAGAAGGTGTGCACCGCGGCGCGTACCCCGGCGTCGTGGGCCGCCCGCACGGCGGCGGTGAGGGTGTCCGCGTCCCAGGCCGGGGCCAGGTCACCCACACCACGGTCGATCCAGTCGCCGACCAGCTTCACCCACCCGTTGCCGGCCCTCGCCTGGGCGGCCACCGTCGCGGCGACCTCGGTGGCGTCGACCTCCACGCCGATGTCGCGCAGGTAGCGCTTCGGCGGGGCGACGTGCCGGCCCGCGCGGGCCAGTCGCGGCAGGTCCGGCTCGTCGTCAAGCTCGGGGTACGGGTACGGCGAGCCGGCGTCGCGGATCGCCAGTACGCCGGCGTCCCGGTCGAGGCGGGCCAGCTCGCGGGCCTGGTCGAGTGAGGTGATCGGGGCGCCGCCTCGGGCGATGCCGATGTGGCAGTGCGCGTCGACCAGCCCCGGCAACACGAAGCCGCCGTCGACGACGGTCTCCGCGTCGGGCACCGGGGTGAAGGTCACCCGGTCGCCGACCATCCAGAGGTCCCGGACCTCGTCGTCGGGGAGCAGTACGCCACGCACATGAAGGGCCATGCGCACAGTCCTACCCGATCACTCCTCGTCGGGGGCGAGCAGGTCGTTCTTGCGGGCGGTCAGAGCCGGCAGGTCGACGGAGACCTTCCACGGCCGCTCGGTGACGAACAGGTCCTCGGTGTGCGCGACCTGCTCGTACTCGCGGTTCGACCCGAGGGCGTACTCGGTGAGCGTGACGCGTTCCTGCGACGGGTCCACCACCCAGTAGGACCGGATCCCGGCGTGTGCGTAGACCTTCGCCTTGTCGTACATGTCGCGGAAGCTGGAGGTCGGGGAGACGACCTCGACGGCGAGCAGAGCGTCCTCGACCGGTACGGGCGACCGGTTGGCGTGCGTGCGGCGGATGACCACCACGTCGGGGCGCGGCTCGTTGCGCCGGTCGACCCGCATCGACAGGTCGATGCTGACCAGGTATTCCGGCGGACAGTTGACGCGAAGCGTGAGCAGCAGCTCGACGCAGAACTCTTGGTGCACGGCAGTCGGCGACGGCACGATCAACCTTCCGTTGATCAGTTCGTACGGAAGGTCCTTCGGTAGGTCACCGAGGTCGTCGACCGTCCACTCGTGCCGTTCGGGCAGGATCGGGGCCGCGGTCATGACATCTCCTTCCAGGGGGCGACATCACCCTAAGCGCCGGATCAGTCGCCCGCCGTCACCGACACGCGTCAGCGCGGGCCCTTGTCGCCGCCCTTGCCGAGCTTGTTGAAGTCGATCTTCGGCAGCTTGAAGCCGGGCGGGAGGCCCTGGCCGCCGGCGAGGTCGTTCGGATCCATCCCCGGCGGGAGCTGCGGCATGCCACCCGGGAAGCCGCCCGGCATCCCGGCGCCGGCGCCCGTGCGCGGGCGACCGCCGCCCTTGGTGCCCTTGCGCTTGTTCTTCGGAGACTTGGTCGCCTTGCGCCGGCCACCGCCGGGCAGACCCATCATGCCGCCCATCTGCTTCATCATCTTCTGCGCGTCGGCGAAGCGGTTGAGCAGCTGGTTGACGTCCATCACGGTGACGCCGGAGCCGTTGGCGATGCGCGCCCGGCGGGAGCCGTTGATGATCTTCGGGTTGGTCCGCTCGCCCGGGGTCATCGACCGGATGATCGCGGTGACCCGGTCGAAGTGGCTGTCGTCCAGCTCGGAGAGCTGGTCCTTCATCTGCCCCATGCCGGGCATCATGGCCAGCACGTTGGCGATCGGGCCCATCCGTCGCACCGCGATGAGCTGGTCGAGGAAGTCGTCCAGGGTGAACTGCTCGCCGCCCATGAGCTTGGCGGTCATCTTCTCCTTCTGATCCGAGTCGAAGGCCTGTTCGGCCTGCTCGATCAGAGTGAGGACGTCGCCCATGCCGAGGATGCGGCTGGCCATCCGGTCGGGGTGGAAGACGTCGAAGTCCTCCAACTTCTCGCCGGTGGAGGCGAACAGGATCGGCTGCCCGGTGACCTCGCGCACCGACAGCGCGGCACCACCACGGGCGTCGCCGTCGAGCTTGGAGAGGACCACACCGGTGATGCCCACGCCGTCGCGGAACGCCTCGGCGGTGCGGACGGCGTCCTGACCCACCATCGCGTCGATGACGAAGATGACCTCGTCCGGCGAGACGGCGTCGCGGATGTCGGCGGCCTGCTGCATCATCTCGGCGTCGATGCCGAGGCGGCCGGCGGTGTCGACGATGACGATGTCGCGGGCGGCGCGCTTGGCGTGCTCGATCGACGCGCGCGCCACCTGCACCGGGTCACCGGTGCCGTTGCCGGGCTCCGGGGCGTACACCTCGACACCGGCCCGACCACCGAGCACCTGGAGCTGCCCGACGGCGTTGGGGCGCTGGAGGTCGGCGGCGACCAGCAGCGGCTGATGCCCCTGGCCCTTGAGCCAACGGGCCAGCTTGCCGGCCAGGGTGGTCTTACCCGAACCCTGGAGGCCGGCCAGCATGATCACCGTCGGCGGCTGCTTGGCGAACTGGAGCCGCCGGCCCTCGCCGCCGAGCACGTTGATCAGCTCTTCGTTGACGATCTTGATGATCTGCTGGGCCGGGTTCAGCGCCTGGGAGACCTCCGCGCTGCGAGCCCGCTCCTTCACGGCCGCGATGAAGCCCTTGACCACCGGCAGCGCGACATCCGCCTCCAGCAGCGCGAGGCGGATCTCGCGCGCGGTGGCGTCGATGTCGGCGTCGGTGAGCCGCCCCTTGCCGCGGAGCTTGGTGAAGATCCCGGACAGGCGGTCACTCAAGGTGTCAAACACGCGAACATCCCGTTTGTCAGTGTTCCGGCGGGCACAACGCGGCCGGCACTGCGGAGTCCGGCCCCCGCTAGGGTAACCGCCCGCCCGCAAGGCCGCTGGCGGCCCGGGGCTCACCCCGAAACCAACCCCGACTGGTACGCGAAGACGACGAGCTGGGCCCGGTCCCGGGCTCCCAGCTTGCCCATCGCGCGGCTGACGTGGGTCCGCGCTGTCGCCGGGCTGACCACCAACCGGACGGCGATCTCCTCATTGTTCAGGCCCTCACCGACGAGGCCGACGACCTGGCGCTCCCGGTCGGTGAGCGCGTCCAGCCGGGGGTGCGGGCGAAGCACCCGGGACGGCCGGGTGGCGAACTCCCGCACCACCCGGCGGGTCACCGACGGCGACAGCAGCGCCTCCCCCTCGGCGACCAGCCGGATCGCGCGCAGCAGATCGGCCGGACGGGTGTCCTTGGTGAGGAACCCGCTCGCGCCGTGCCGCAACGCGTCGAAGACGTACTCGTCCAGCTCGAAGGTGGTGAGCACCACCACCCGGGTGCCGGCCAGGTCGGGATCGGCGACGATCCGCCGGGTCGCCTCGATGCCGTCGATGCCGGGCATCCGAATGTCCATCAGCACCACGTCCGGCCGTTCCCGGCGGGCCAGCTCGACAGCCCGCAGCCCGTCGGCGGCCTCACCGGCGAGCGCCAGGTCGTCCTCGCTCTCCACCAGCGCGCGCAGACCGAGCCGGACCAGATCCTGGTCGTCGGCGACCAGCACCCGGATCACCTGGTCGACTCCGCGGGCAGCCGGGCGTACACCCGGAACCCGCCGCCGGAGCGCGGCCCGGTGTCCAACCGCCCGCCCAGCGCCTCGACCCGCTCCCGCATCCCGGCCAGACCGTGCCCGTCCCCACCGTCCGACACCGCGGTCCCGGTGCCCGTACCCCGGTCGGTCACCTCGACTGTCACCTCGTCGGCGCGGTAGTCGACGGTCACCTCGGCGCTGGTCACCCCCGCGTGCCGCAGCACGTTGGTCAATGCCTCCTGCACCACCCGGTACGCGGTCAGGTCCACCAGTGCGCTCAACTCCCGAGGCTCGCCGGTCACCCGCGTCTCGACGGCGAGCCCGGCACCGGCGAGCCGGTCGCGCAGCGCCGGGAGCCGGGCCAGGCCGGGCACCGGCCCGCGCTCGGCACCCTGCCGTACGGCGCCGAGGGTGACCCGGAGCTCGTCTAGTGCCTCCCGGCTGGTCCGACTGATCGCCGTCAACGCGGTCTCCGCCTGTTCCGGCCGTTTCGGCAACAGGTGCAGGGCGATCTCCGCCTGCATGCTGATCGCGGCCAACCCGTGCCCCACCACGTCATGCACCTCCTGCGCGATGCGCAGCCGCTCCTCGTCGGCCTGCCGCCGAGCCTGCTCGGCACGGGTGCGGGCCTCCTCTGCGCGGGTACGCGCTGCCGACTCACGGCTGACCCGCACCACCACGCCCACCGCGAACGGTACGACCACCCAGGCCGACGCGGGCAGCACTCCCGCCCAGCCCGGCGCCGGACCTCGGGTGACGAAGACGTGCGGCACCAACAGGGCGAACGCGCCGCCCGCCGCGAGCACCGCCGACCGCACCGGCAGTCGCGCCGCCACCGTGTACACCGCGAGCAGGAACGCGAGCAGGATCGGTCCGTACGGGTAGCCGAGCACCAGGTACGTCGAGGTGGCCACGGTGACCGCGGCGAGGGTGGCCACCGGGGCGCGCCGCCGGGCCGTCAGGGCGAGCGCGGCGACCGCGATCAGCACCCGGCAGAGCGAGTCCACCGGCCTGGACCCGGGCTGGTTGTCTCCGGCCAGCCCGGTGGCGAGCAGCCCGAACGCGAGCAGCACCAGGGCCGGCACCGCATCCGGCCATCCCCACCGCCCACCTGGTCGCATGGCCGTCATTCTGCCCGCGCCGGAGGCACCCGTCGTGCGTCCAGCGGCGGCACCGTCGCTACGTCCGCCGACGTATCGGCCGCCACCAGCGGGGCCCGCCGCTTCTCCGCGCGCCGGGTCACGGCGGCGAGCCCGGCGGCGGACACTCCGATGAGCGATATGACTCTCAGGTATGAATATGACTCCGAGGTATATCGCCCATCGAGGTAGCCAGCTCGCACGGGCGACCGCGCCCTCGTCCAGCGGGCGGCCGTGCCGTCGTCAGACGCGCGGCCGGTCGCCGCCGGAACCGCCCGGTGCGCGGCCCGCGCGGCCGGCGACGGCAACGACCGCGGTCAGACGGCGGCGAGGACCGCGGCCTCCAGGCGGGCCCGGGTGGCATCGTCCGGCCAGCCGCCGACCAGGTAGAACGCGTCGACCACGTCGGCGCCGAGAGTGGAGATCCGGGCCGCGCGGACCAGTGCGCCCGCCTCGTCGAGCGCACACGTCACCCGGTAGAGCAGCCCGGCGGCGTCGGCGGCGCGCAACTCGAGCAGCACCGCGTCGGTGGCCGCCTCGCGGTGCCAGACGACCCGGGGAGCAGCCCCGCTGCCCCGGGCGGCGAGCGCCCGGCCGCGCAGCCGCTGGGTCACCGACACGTCGCCGGCGACGGCCCGACGCAGGTCCGCGCGGAGCGGGACCGGGTCCGGCGGAAGGCCGTAGCGGGGTTGCACCCGACACTCGACCAGGGCCCGGCCGTCCACCACCGAGGCGTCCGCGGAGATCACTTCCAACCGGTGCAGGGCCAGGCAGCCCGCCACCGTGGCGAGCAGGCCCCGCCGGTCGGCCGCGGCGACCGACACCTGGTCGCCGGTCAGGTGGACGACCGGCAGCGGCCCGGCCAGCAGCGCCGGGTCCGGGGTGGGCGGCTCCGGGAGTACGCCGGTGTCCAGCGCGGTGCGGACCCGGGCGACCAGTTCGGCGACGAGCCGACCCTTCCAGTCCGACCAGGCTGCCGGCCCGGTCGCCGCCGCGTCGGCGCGGACCAGCGCGTGCAGCAGGTCGAGGGTGCTGGTGTCCCCCACCGCCTCGGCCACCGAGGCGATGGTGACCGGGTCGGCCAGATCCCGGCGGGTGGCCACGTCGGGCAGCAGCAGGTGCAACCGGACCAGCATGCCGATCAGCTCGACCTCGGCGGGAGGCAGACCGATCCGGGTCGCCACCGCCTGGGCCAGTGGCACACCGACGGTGCTGTGGTCACCGGTGAGTCCCTTGCCGATGTCGTGCAGGAGCGCGCCGAGGAGCAGCAGGTCAGGGCGCTCCACGTCACGGGCGTGCCGGCTGGCCTCGTGGGCGGTCTGCACGAGGTGCCGGTCGAGGGTGTAGCGGTGCACCGGGTTGTGCTGCGGCAGGCTGCGCAACCGGGTCCACTCGGGCAGCCAGTTGTCGATCAGCCCGTACCTGTCGCAGGTCTCCCAGGCGGGCACCAGACCGGGACCCGCACCGAGGAGGGTGGTCAGGGCGGCCCGGGCATCAGCCGGCCAGGGCGCGGGCAGCGGGGGGCAGTACGCCGCCAGCCACTCACAGGTGGCTCGGGCGATCGGCAGGCGGGTCGTGGCAGCCGCGGCGGCCACCCGCAGGGAGAGGCTCGGGTCGGGCCGTGCCCCGATCGCCGTCCGGGCCAGCACCAGCTCACCGTCGTGCTCCACCACGTCGCGGGCCACCGGGCGGCGAACGGGGCGCGCACCACCGTTGCGGGAGCGCCCAGAGCGCAACCGGTCGGCGGCGCGGAACGCGTCGTCCAACGCGTGGCTGATCGTGCGGGCGTCACCGGCGACCCGGCGCAGCAGCGCGTCACCGTCTTCCACCACGGCGCCAGGCTGCCGCGCGGCGTCAGACACACCGGGCTGGAGTTGTCGCAGCCCGAGCAGGCGTGCCACTCCGTCGCGTTCCTGGGCGACCAGCCGGTCGACCCGGCGGCCGACCTGCTGGTGCAGGGCGTCGCGGGTGTCCAGCAGGCGCAGGTGGGCCGCGCGCACCGCGGGGCGCAACGCGTCGGTGATGCCGGCGGCGGAGATCGCCCGCAGCAGCCCCACGTCGCGCAGACCGCCGGCGGCCTCCTTGAGGTCACCCTCCAACAGGAAGGCCAACTCGCCGTGGGCCTGCCAGCGGGCCTCGGTCACCTCCCGCAGGCCCGGCAGGTGCCGGACGGCGGTGCGCCGCCAGTGATCGGCGGCGGTGCGGATCAGCGAGTCGGCCAGCGCCTGGTCGCCCACCACCAGGCGGGCGTCGAGCAGCCCGAGGGCGACCTTGACGTCGTCCTGGGCCACGGACAGCGCCTCGGAGACGGTACGCACCGAGTGGTCGAGCCGCAGGCCCGCGTCCCAGATCGGGTACCAGACGGAGGCGGCCACCTCGTCGATGCCGGGCACCCCGGCGTGCAGCAGGACGAGGTCGAGGTCGCCGTAGGGGGCACACTGTCGCCGACCCAACCCACCGACGGCGAGCAGCGCCACCCCGTCCCGCTCCGGGAGCAGGCCGCGCAGGAACACGTCGTACGCCGCCGCCCGGGAGAGTCGAGCAGCCTCTCCGATCCCCCCGGTAACGCCGACGACCTCGTTGACCAAGAGGTTCGCGTCACCATCGGCGGCGTGCCCTGACGCGTTCTTCCTGATCAACGAGGTCATGTCGTCGTCAGAGCGCGTCTAGGCCGCGCTCGCCGGTACGCACCCGGACGACCTCCTCGACACCGGTGACCCAGACCTTGCCGTCACCGATCTTGCCCGTACGGGCTGCCCCGACGATGGCGTCCACCACCTTGTCGACGTCGATCTCGTCGGTGAGCACCTCGACCCGGATCTTGGGCAGGAACTCGACCGTGTACTCGGCACCCCGGTAGACCTCGGTGTGCCCCTTCTGCCGCCCGTACCCCTGAACCTCGCTGACGGTCAGCCCGGCCACCCCGAGGGCGTGCAGGGCCTCCTTCACCGCGTCCAGTTGGTACGGCTTGATGACCGCGGTCACCAGCTTCATGTCCAACCCCTCCATCCCAGGAACGTTAACCGGCGACCTTTTCGCTGACCGGCTCGGCGGGCTCCGCCTCCGGCTTGGCACCACTCGTCGAACCGCCACCGGTGGTTCCGATGCCGGCCATCGCGAACGCGCCGCCCGTGCCGCCACCGGCCGGGGACAGGTCGTAGCTGCTCTCGGCGTGCTCGCCGATGTCGATGCCCTCGACCTCGGCCTCGGCCTTGACCCGGAAGCCGATCGTCTTCTCGATGACGAAGGCGAGCACCCAGGCGATGCCGAACGACCAGACGGTGACGATCAGGCCGGCGAGCGCCTGCCGCCCGAGCTGGGTCACGCCGCCGCCGTAGATGAGCCCGTCGGAGGCGCCCACCACGTCGCTGATGGCGGCGTTGACCGAGTTGGTGGCGAACAGGCCGAGCCAGAGCGACCCGATCCAGCCACCGACGAAGTGCACGCCGACGACGTCGAGCGAGTCGTCGTAGCCGAGCTTGTACTTGAGGCTGATGGCCAGCGCGCAGACGGCACCGGCGACGATGCCGAGCAGGACGGCGGCCCACGGCGCGATGAAACCACAGGCCGGGGTGATGGCGACCAGGCCGGCGACGGCGCCGGACGAGGCACCGACCATCGTCGGCTTACGGTCCTTGATCCACTCGACGGCGATCCAGCCGAGCACCGCGGCGGCCGTGGCGAGCTGGGTGTTAATGAAGGCGAGGCCGGCGACCGAGTCGACGGTCAGCTCGGAGCCGGCGTTGAACCCGAACCAGCCGAACCACAGCAGACCCGCACCGAGCGCGACCAGCGGAATGTTGTGCGGCTTCATGCCCTCGCGCGGCCAACCGAGCCGCTTGCCGAGCACCAGCGCCACGGCCAGGGCCGCCGCACCGGCGTTGATGTGCACCGCGGTGCCACCGGCGAAGTCCAGCGCGTGGATGTCGCCGCCGATGATGCCGCCGCCCCACACCCAGTGGGCGACCGGGAAGTAGACCAGGGTGGCCCAGCCGAAGGCGAACAGCAGCCAGCCGGCGAACTTGGCCCGGTCGGCGATGGCGCCGCTGATCAGTGCCACGGTGATGACCGCGAAGACCATCTGGAAGGCCATGAACACGTAGAGCGGGACCCCGATGCCGCTGGGGTTCTCCGCGGTGGCACCCCACAGGTCGGTCTCGGCGAGGAAGGTCTTGGTGCCGAGGTACGCGCCCGGGTCGCCCCAGAAGCCGTTCACGTCGGTCCCGAAGGCGACGCTGAATCCGTAGAACCACCACAGAATCGAGATGAGCCCGATGGCGGAGAAGCTCATCATCATCATGTTGAGTACGCCCTTGGCCCGGTTGAGGCCGCCGTAGAACAGCGCCAGTCCGGGGGTCATGAGCAGCACGAGCGCGGTCGAAACCAGCAGCCACGTGGTATTGGCGCCGTCGATCGTCGGTGCTTCAGGCACGCTGGCCTCCTAAAGGGTGAAGTCCTCCTTCGCGGCTTTCCGGGGCAGCGTCGCCCGTAGGCCGGTTGCGCGGAAGCTTTGTTGCCGGCTGTTTCACCCAGGGTCCCGCGCGGGTTTCCGGTTCGTGACAGGTTGTTTCGTACGTGTCACGAAGTCCGCACACTCAGCGGCATGGACGGTGGTGGATCGCCCGGACGGTGGACGTCGATGGCCGACCGGCCCGACCCATCGACCGGATCGCCCGACGGGACCGCCCGAGCATCGACCGGTCGCCCCTCAGCGGAGGGCGTTCTCCAGCGCGTGCCGCTCGTAGTCGAGCAGCCGGAGATCGCGCATCGGTCGGCGCAGGTGGCCCTTGTGCACGATCCGGACGAACGCCGGCTCACCGGCGGCGGCCATCCGGCGGATGCCCTCGACGTGGTCCACGATCCGCTTGCGGATTGTCCGGATCAGCCGGTGCCGGTCCCGGGGGATCAGCCCGTACGCGTCGGCGAAGAGTCGGAGCCGGCGGGGCCGGTCCGGGTGCTTCCAGCCCAGCGTGATCGAGTCCCGGTCCGCGAAGATCGGCACCCAGGTCCAGGCCGCGTACGCCACGTCGTAGATCCGTGCGCCGGGCGAGGCGAGGTCGAAGTCGATCAGCCCGAGGGTGCCGTCCGGCCGCCAGATCACGTTGTGCGGCGCGGCGTCGTGGTGGCAGATCACCTCGGTGTCCGGTGGCGGGGGGCCGAACGAGCGCCAGACCGCGTTCGGTGGCGGGGTGAAGCCGTACTGCGCGTCGTGGAACATCCGCAGCATCGTGGCGACGGTGACCAGCGCCTCGTCGGTCACCCAGTGCGGGGCGAGCGGGTACTCTCCGCACTCCCCCTCCAGGTACGACAGCACCTCACGGTTGCGCTCGTCCATGCCGAGCGCTCGCGGGGCGCCGGTGAAGCCCACGTACTCCAGGTGCCGCAGCAGGGCGTGCACCGACGGTGTCCACGGCCCGGCGTTGCGGCGGACCGTGTCACCGACGCGTACGACGGTGCTCACGTTGCCGCCGTGCAGCGGGATCTCCTGCGAAGTCACGTACGGTCTCCCGAGGCGCTGCGAAGGGTGGCCGGGTTCGCGCCAGCCCGCGTATGCGCGGTTGTCACTGGACACCCGAGACTACGCGTCCCGTCCGGCGGCCTCGGTCCCCAGCAACGCGTCCACGAACTGCGCCGGGTCGAACGGGGCCAGATCGTCCTTGCCCTCGCCGAGGCCGACCAGCTTCACGGGGATGCCGAGTTTGCGCTGCACCGCGATCACGATGCCGCCCTTCGCGGTGCCGTCGAGCTTGGTCAGCACCACACCTGTCACGTTGACCACCTCGGTGAAGACCCGGGCCTGCTCCAGGCCGTTCTGGCCCGTGGTGGCGTCCAGGATGAGCAGCGTCTCGTCGATGGGGCCCTGCTTCTCCACCACACGCTTGACCTTGCCCAGCTCGTCCATCAGGCCGACCTTGTTCTGCAGTCGGCCGGCGGTGTCGATGAGCACGGTGTCCACGCCGGTGTCGATGCCGCGCTTGACCGCGTCGAAGGCGACACTGGCCGGGTCTGCGGCCTCGGGCCCCCGCACCGTCTCCGCTCCGACGCGCGAGCCCCAGGTCTCCAACTGGTCGGCGGCGGCGGCCCGGAAGGTGTCCGCGGCGCCGAGCAGCACGCTGCGACCGTCGGCGACGAGCACCCGGGCGATCTTGCCGCAGGTGGTGGTCTTGCCGGCGCCGTTGACGCCGACGACCAGGACCACCGCCGGCACACCGTCCTTCGGAGCGGTCCGCAACGACCGGTCCATGCTCGGGTCGAGGGCGTTGACCAACTCGGCGGCGAGCAGTGCCCGCAGCTCGGAGGCCGAGCGGGTGCCGAGCACACGGGTGCGCTCGCGGAGGCGGTCGACGATGTCGCGGGTGGCGTCGACGCCGACGTCGGCGGTGATCAGGCTGTCCTCGATCTCCTCCCAGACGTCCTCGTCGAGGTGGTCGCGGGCGAGCAGGCCGAGCAGGCCCTTGCCGAAGACGTTCTGCGAGCGGGACAGCCGCGAGCGGAGCCGGACCAGCCGCCCGGCGGTCGGCTCGGGCACCTCGACGGGCGCCTCGACGACCGGCGGCGGCTCGACCAGGACGCCGGTGGACAGATCGGACTCCGGTGCCTCGACCGGCGGGCCGGCGAGATCCTCCTCTGCCCTGGTGTCGACCTCCGTGCGCGGCAACGGGGGCTCGGGTCGCCGCCGCAGTCGCGGGACGACCAGCCCGACTGTGCCGGCGATCAGCACACCGAGCAGGACCAGAGCGAGGACGAGATATTCGGCCATGCCGGAATCCTGTCAGATGCGGGCGGCCGCGTCCCAGCCACCGCACCCCGAGCGGTGCCCGTGGTCTCCGCCACCGCCCCCCGAGCGGTGCCCGGGGTCTCCGTCACCGCGCCCCGAGCGATGTCCGGGGTCTCCGTCACCGCGTCCCGAGCGATGCCTGGGGTCTCAGCCACCGCATCCGGCCGGTGCTGGAAACCGGCGGTAGGCTCGGCCGCATGCCCGCCGCACACCTCCTCATCGGCCCACTCCTGCGGCGAGTGGTGGACACCCGAGCGACCATCTGGGTGGAGACCGCCGCGCCCGCCGTGGTCACCGTCCGCACCGCGGGCGGCGCCACCGGCAGCGCGCCCACCTTCTCGGCGTACGACCACCACTACGCGCTCGTGGTGGTGGAGGGGCTCACCCCGGACAGCGAGACCACCTACGAGGTGCTGGTCGACGACGAGCTGGTCTGGCCGGTGTCGAGCAGCGGCTTCCCGCCGAGCGTGATCCGCACCCGGGCCGCCGACGACCGCGACCAGCCGGTCAGCCTGATCTTCGGCTCGTGCCGGGAGACCACCCAGCACGCCACCACCCGTAAGTTGCCGCCGGACGCGCTGGACGCGTACGCCCGAAGGCGGATGGCCGACCCGGAGTCGAACCCGCTGCCGGATCTGCTGGTGCTGCTCGGCGACCAGGTCTACGCCGACGTCACCTCGCCCACGGTGCGCCGGTTGCTGCGTCGGCGGCGTCGGCGTCCGAAGGGCGCCCCGGCCGACCAGGTGGTGAGCTTCGACGAGTACACCAAGCTCTATCTGGAGTCCTGGCGTGACCCGGAGATCCGTTGGCTGCTCTCCACGGTGCCGAGCGTGATGATCTTCGACGATCACGAGATCATCGACGACTGGAACACCTCGGCGGCCTGGCGGGCGGACGTCCGCGAGCAGCCGTGGTGGCAGGAGCGGATCGGCAGCGGGCTGGCCTCGTACTGGGTCTACCAGCACCTGGGCAACCTCTCCCCCGACGAGATCACCGCCGACCCGGTCTTCGCGAAGGTGATCGCCGCCGAGGACGCGACGGGCGTGCTGCGCGAGTTCGGGCACCGGGTCGACCAGGAGTCGGACGTGGCGCACGACACGGAGCGCTGGCGCGCGGTGCAGTACCAGTGGAGTTACGCACTGGACCTGGGGCGTACCCGCCTGGTCATGCTCGACAACCGGTGCAGTCGGGTGCTCGACCCGGGCAGCCGGGCGATGCTGCCACCGGGCGAGTGGTCCTGGTTCCTGGACCAGGCGCACGGGGTCTACGACCACCTCGTGGTCGGCGCCTCGCTGCCCTGGCTGCTGCCGCAGGGCATCCACCACATCGAGGCGTGGAACGAGAAGCTGGCGGAGTCGCGTCGCCCGTGGGTGGCGCGCGGGGCGGAGAAGCTGCGTCGCGCACTGGACCTGGAGCACTGGGCGGCGTTCCGGCGGTCCTTCGAGGGGCTCGCGGAGACCTTCGCCAGGATCGGCACCGGCACTCCGAGGGAGTCCGGCGCGCGGATCGGCGCCGGTCCGGCGTACGCCCCACCTGCGTCGATCAGTGTGCTCTCCGGGGACGTGCACCACTCGTACGTGGCCCGGGCCCGGTTCGGCGACCCGGCGGTGGTCACGCCTGTGCACCAACTCACCTGTTCACCGATCCACAACCAGGTGCCGGCCGGTATCCGTCCGCTGATGAAGATGGGGTGGTCGGCTGGTCCGGCCGGTGCCACCCGGGCGCTCGCGCGTTCCGCCGGTGTGCGCCGACCGAGCGTGCGGTGGCGCAAGCTGGCGGGGCCGTACTTCGGCAACGCGGTCGCGACCCTGACGCATCGGGGGCGTGGGGCGGACGTGGTCATCGAGGGCACCACGAAGGACGGGCACCTACGCACCGTGATGCGGCGTCGGCTGTCGGCCGCCTCGCCACCGACCTCGCCGTAGTCTCTACGGCGTGGAAGAGCACCTGCCGGAACCGATCAGGGCGGTCGAGCACGAGTTGACCGCCCTCCTGCGTCGTGGGCGGGCGGTCTCCTGGGAGATCGCCCGCGAGGTGCACCCGAACCTGGAGCCGAACACCTACGGGCTGCTGCTCTGGCTGCGTCGCAGCGGTTCGATCCGGTTGACCGAGTTGGCGGCGCGCCTCGGTGTGGGCAAGGGGACGTTGAGCCGACAGATCAACGCCCTGGAGGTCCTCGGCCTGGTCCACCGCGATCCGGATCCGAGTGATCGTCGGGCCGCGCAGATCAGCCTCACCGAGGAGGGGCAGCATCGGTTCGACGTCGCCAGGGCTGCCCGGCTGGGCGAGTTCGTGCGTGCGCTGGACGGCTGGCCGGAGCGGGACATCGAGGAGCTCGCCCGGCTGCTCGGTCGGCTCAACGATTCCTGGTCCTGAACCCGGGGTGACGGGGAATACGCCACCTGCTCCCCCGGTTGTTGCCTGAGGCAACCAAGCATACGGTTGCCCCAGGCAACTCTCAGGCGGCCCGCATGTCAGCCCGCCGCCGTTCCACATCGACTCCACTCGGAGGCACCAACGATGAGCCAGGCGACAGCGCCCACCAAGGCGACCGCCGTCGACATGACCCATCGGCAGATCCTGGAGGCACTCTCCGGCCTGCTGCTGGGCCTGTTCGTCGCGATTCTCTCTTCCACGGTCATCTCGAACGCGCTGCCGCGGATCATCACCGAACTGCACGGCGGCCAGTCCGCGTACACCTGGGTGGTCACCTCAGCCCTGCTCGCGACCACCGCAACCACCCCAATCTGGGGCAAACTGGCCGACCTGACCAGTAAGAAGACACTCGTTCAGCTCGCCCTGGGCATCTATGTGCTGGGCTCGGTCCTGGCCGGCCTCGCCCAGGGCACCGGCGAACTGATCGCCTGCCGCGTGCTTCAGGGCATCGGCGCCGGCGGGCTCACCGCACTGGCCCAGGTGATCATGGCCACGATGATCGCGCCTCGCGAGCGGGGCCGCTACAGCGGCTACCTCGGGGCCGTGATGGCCGTCGGCACCATCGGCGGCCCGCTGATCGGCGGCGTGATCGTGGACACCTCCTGGCTCGGCTGGCGCTGGTGCTTCTACGTCGGGGTGCCGTTCGCCATCGTGGCGCTGATCGTGCTGCAGAAGACCCTGAACCTGCCCGTGGTCAAGCGGAAGGCCCAGATCGACTGGTGGGGCGCCACGCTGATCACCGCGGCCGTGTCGCTGCTGCTGATCTGGGTCTCGCTCGCCGGTGACCAGTTCGCCTGGGCGTCCTGGCAGACCGCCGCCATGGTCCTCGGCGCGCTGGTTCTCGGCGCCCTGGCGATCCGGGTCGAGACCCGGGCCGCCGAGCCGATGATCCCGCCGCGCCTGTTCCGCAACCGCACCATCACCCTCGCCGTCGTCGCCAGCATCGCGGTCGGCGTGGGGATGTTCGGCGCGTCGATCTTCCTGGGCCAGTACTTCCAGATCAGCCGCGGTCAGAGCCCGACCATGTCCGGCCTGATGACCCTGCCGATGATCCTCGGCCTGCTGGTCGCCTCCACCGTGATCGGACGGGTCATCACGAAGACCGGCCGCTGGAAGCGGTACCTGGTGATCGGCTCGGCGCTGCTCACCGTCGGCTTCGCGCTGATGGGCACGCTGCGCGCGGACACCAGCTTCGCCCTGCTCAGCGTCTACATGGCAGTCATCGGTGTCGGCCTGGGCATGACCATGCAGAACCTGGTCCTCGCCGTCCAGAACACCGTCGGCCCGCACGAGCTCGGCGCCGCCAGCTCGGTGGTCGCGTTCTTCCGCAGCCTCGGTGGCGCGATCGGTGTCTCCGCCCTCGGCGCGGTCCTCGCCCACAAGGTCAAGGACTACACCGCCGACGGCCTGGCCCAGCTCGGTATCCCCGCGTCCAGCTCCGGCTCCGGCGGCGCCCTGCCCGACGTGCACACCCTGCCCGCTCCGCTGCGGGCGGTCGTGGAGAGCGCGTACGGCCACGGTGCCGGCGACATCTTCCTGACCGCCGCGCCCTTCGCGCTGATCGCGTTGATCGCTGTGGCCTTCATCAAGGAGGTGCCGCTGCGGCAGCACAACGGCGACCCGGTTTCGGCGGAGGTCGAGCGGGAATCGACAATCGCTGCCGGCGCCGGCGCGGTCGTTGTCCGTACCGGTGAGCAGAGGTGAGGTAGAGCCATGAGCGTGGGAGCACCGGACCGCGAGGAGTACGGCCCCCGGACCCGACCGCTGCCCTTCGAACGGGGCACGGACGGCCCTCGGGTGATCATGGTGGGCGTCGACGGCACCCGCACCTCCGAGCGGGCCGGCTCCTACGCCGCAGGCCTGGCCCGCCGGCAGGGCGCCTCCCTGGTCGTGGTCTTCGTCAGCTCGGCGAGCGGCCTGACCGCCCTGGTGCCCGGGATGGACGCCGGCGCGGTCCAGCGCACCCACGACGAGCTGGCCGACGAGCTGCGCCGCGAGTGCCGGCGCGGGGCCGAGCAGTGGGGCATCCCGGTGACCTTCGTCTGCCGGCGCGGCGACGCGTACGGGGAGTTGTGCGCCGCGGCCGACGAGTTCCAGGCCGACATGCTGCTGGTGGGCGCGTCCGAGCAGGCCGGTCACCGGCTGGTCGGCTCGGTCGCCACCCGCCTGGTGCGGGCCGGTCGCTGGCCCGTCGTCGTGGTGCCCTGATAACCCGTCGCGGGATGTCGGGCGTGCCGGGCAGGATGCGCGTCATGACGTGGACCGCACCGGAGATCACCCGGACCCCCGAACCGTACGTCGGCGACGAGCGCACCATGCTCGACGGCTGGCTCGACTACCACCGCCAGACCCTGCTGCTCAAGTGCTCCGGGTTGACCGAGGAGCAGTTGCGGACGCCGAGCGTGCAACCCTCCGGGCTGACCCTGCTCGGCTTGGTCCGACACCTGGCCGAGGTGGAGGCCTGGTGGTTCCGGGAGAACTTCGCCGCCCAGCCTGTCGACTACCCGTACTTCACCCCGGAGACGCCGGACGCCGACCACGACGTCAGCGAGGCCGACGCCGAGGCGGACTTCGCCGTCTTCCACCGGGAGGTGGCACTGGCCCGCGAGGCCGCCGCCGGTCACTCGCTCGACGAGACGTTCACCGAGGTCGGCCCGAAGAAGCGCACCTTCAACCTGCGCTGGGTGTACGTGCACATGATCGAGGAGTACGCCCGGCACAACGGCCACGCCGACCTGATCCGGGAACGCATCGACGGCGTCACCGGCGAGTGACCGGCGCTCAGTAGTCCAGGGCCGCCCGCAGGTAGCGCAGGTCGGCGTGACCGCCCCAGCGGTGCGCCGACAGCCCGGCGGCGCGGGCGCCCCGGACGGCCCAGTCCTCGTCGTCGACGAAGAGGACGCGGGCCGGCGCGGTAGCCAGCGCCACGCAGGCGCCCTGGAAGTACTCCGGGGCGGGCTTGTGCACACCGAGCGTCGACGAGTTGACCACCACGTCGAACTCACCGACCAGGCCGAGGTCCGCCAGGTCGGCGTCGAGCAGGTCGGTGGCG
Organism: Micromonospora sp. WMMD967; assembly: GCF_029626165.1. Lineage (NCBI taxonomy): Bacteria > Bacillati > Actinomycetota > Actinomycetes > Micromonosporales > Micromonosporaceae > Micromonospora > Micromonospora sp. WMMD967. The sequence goes on along the minus strand of NZ_JARUBK010000001.1, from coordinate 2,552,879 downwards.
TTGGTGGCGAGGCCGACGGTGATGCCGGCGGCGCGCACCTCCCGGACGAAGTCGAGCACCTCGGTGTCCACCTCGCCCCGGTAGCGCTGCCACTGCTCCACCGCCGCCCGGGCACGGTCCGGGCCGCCGGCCGGCTCGGCCAGCGCATCGGCCACGCTGTCCACCCACTGGGCGTGACTGACCTGGCCGGTGAGCACCGGCCGGAGCCGGCCCCACTGCATGGCGATCTCGAGGAGAACCCCGTCGGCGAGGCCGTACTCCCGCTCCACTCCGGCGGCCACCGCCGGGTCGAACCGGCGCAGGACGCCATCCAGATCCAGCAGGAGCGCCGTCGCGCGTTCCCGAGCCACTACCCGTTCTCCTCGCCGCGGCCCTGCCGCTCGTCGTCCTCGTCGGCCCTGTTGAGCCGTTGGCTGATCACCTGGGTGACACCGCTGCGCATGGTGACCCCGTAGAGCGCGTCGGCGATCTCCATCGTCCGCTTCTGGTGGGTGATGACGATCAGCTGACTCTTCTCCCGCAACTGTGCCATCAACGTGATCAACCGGCCCAGGTTCACGTCGTCCAGGGCCGCCTCCACCTCGTCCATGATGTAGAACGGGCTGGGCCGGGCACGGAAGATCGCCACCAACATGGCCACCGCGGTCAGCGACCGCTCGCCACCGGAGAGCAGCGACAGCCGTTTGATCTTCTTGCCCGGTGGTCGGGCCTCCACCTCGACGCCGGTGGTGAGCAGGTCGTCGGGCTCGGTGAGGATCAGCCGGCCCTCGCCGCCGGGGAAGAGCACGTTGAACACCTGCTCGAACTCCCGGGCGGTGTCCTCGAACGCGCTGGCGAAGACCTCCAGGATCCGCTCGTCCACGTCCTTCACCACGGTGAGCAGGTCCCGGCGGGTGGCCTTGAGGTCCTCCAACTGCTCGGAGAGGAACTTGAAACGCTCCTCCAGCGCGGCGAACTCCTCCAGCGCGAGCGGATTGACCTTGCCGAGCAGGGTCAGCTCCCGTTCCGCCTTGGCGGCCCGCTTCTCCTGCACCGGCCGCTCGTAGCGGACCGGCTCGGGCACCGGCAGGCCGTCACGTTCGGCAGTGGCGATGTCGACAGGGGTCGGCGGGACCGGCTGCGTCGGGCCGTACTCGGCGACGAGCGTCTCGACGTCCAGCCCGAAGTCCTCGGCGGCCTTCGCCTCCAACTGCTCGATGCGCAGCCGTTGCTCCGCGCGGGCGACCTCGTCGCGGTGGACCTGGCTGGTCAACCGTTCCAGCTCCGCGCCGAGCCGCTTGGCCGCGCCGCGTACCTCCTGGAGCTCCGCCTCGCGGGCGGCGCGCTCCCGGGCGACCTCGTCGCGGTGGTCCTCGGCCGTCGCGATCGAGGTGGTGAGCCGGGTCAGCGCCTCCCGGGCGCCGCCGGCGACGGCCCGGGCGATGCCGGCGCCCCGGGTGCGCGCGGCCCGCCGGGCCGCGGCGCGTTCGCGGGCGGCCCGCTCGGCGGTGGCCTGCCGCGCGAGGGAGTCGGCCCGGCCGGCGATCGAGGAGACCCGCTCCTCTGCGGTACGCACCGCGAGCCGGACCTCCATCTCGTTCTGCCGGGCCTGCGGCACCATGGCCGCGAGTTGATCCCGTTCCTCGGTGGAGGGCTCCGCGTCGACAGGGGTCTCCTCGGCCAGCCGCAGCCGCTCCTCCAGCTCGTCGAGCGCGGTGAGGTCCCGTTGCCGGGCGGCCTCGGCCCGGGACCGGGACTCGCCGAGCCGGTCGGTCTCCGCCTTCGCCGAGCGGGCCGCGGCGCCCAGCTCGGCCAGCCGGCGGGCGGCGGCGTTGCGGTGGCTCTCCGCCTCCCTCTTCTCGGCGGCGGCGTGTTGCACGGCCTCCTTGGCGGCGGCCACCTCGGCACGGGCCTCGACGAGCTGGTCCCGCAGCTCCGCGCCGGCGCGTTCGGCGGTCAGTCGGTTGGCGCGAGCCTCCTCGACGGCCGCCTGCACCTCGATGAAGCTGGGCGCCTTGGCCGACCCGCCCGCCGCCGCGTACGCCCCGACCACATCGCCGTCGGGGGTGACCGCCCGCAGCTCGGGGTTGCTGGCGACCAGGTCGGCGGCGGCGGCGAGGTCGTCGACGAGCGCCACGTCCCGCAGGGCCCGGTGCACCGCCGGACGCAGTTCCGCGCTGCACTCCACCAGATCGGGGGCCCACCGGGCCTCGTCCGGCAGCTTCGGGCGCAGCGCGTCGGCGGAGCCGGTCATGCCCGGGCCCGCCGGGCTGCCGACGAGCAGGCCGGCCCGGCCGGCGTCGGAGATCTTGAGCAGGCGCATGGCCTCGACGGCCTCGTCCACCCCGCTGACGGCGACGGCGTCGGCGAGACCGCCGAGCGCGGCGGCCAGCGCGGCCTCGTGGCCCGGCGCGACGGTGAGCAGTCCGGCGAGGCTGCCGAGCAGGCCGGGTACGTCGTCCGCGCGGGAGAGCAACGCCCCCGCGCCGTCCTTGCGCCGCAGCCCCAGCGCCAGCGCCTCCTCACGGGCCTTCCAGGTCGCGGCGTCCTTCTCGGCCGCCCGCTCCGAGTCGGCCAGCGATCGTACGGTCGCCTGTGCCTGTTCCTGCGCGGCGACCGCCTCGGCGTGCCGGGCGTCCAGGTCCGCGTTGTCCCGGTCGGCCTCGGTGGACTGTGCGGCCACCGCGTCCAGCTCGGCCTGTGCCTGCTCGGCGCGGCCCAGCGCGTCGGCGTGCGCGACCGCGAGTCGTTCGATCTCCTCGCTGGAGCTGGTGGTGCGGGCGCGGGCCGAGTTGACCTGACCGGTCAGCTTGGCCATCCCCTCCCGCCGGTCGGCGATGGCCTTGGCGGCGGCGACTAGTTCCCGTTCGGCGGCGGCGAGCTGCCGTTCCAGCTCCTGCCGGTATTCGACGGCCTCGGCCAGCCGGATCTGGTCGTCGGTGAGCGCCGCGCGCAGCTCCTCCTCCTGCTCGCGGACCCGCTCCGCCTCCGCCTCCAGCTGGTCCGGGTCGCGGCCGGGCCGCTCGTCGTCGCCGGTGGCGCTGAGGTGCCGCAGCCGTTCCCGGGCCAGCTGTTCGATCGAGCGGAAGCGTTCCTGCAGGGCCGACAGCTTGTACCAGGTGTCCTGTGCGGCGGCGAGCAACGGCGCGTCCTCGGCCAGTGCGGCCTCCAGCTCACCGAGCCGGCCCTGCACCTCGACGTGCTCGCCCTCGATCTGTTCGCGCCGCTCCCGCAGCGCGGTCTCGTCGGCGATCTCCCGGTCCAGTGTGGTGCGCAGGGTGGCCAGGTCGTCGGCGAGCAGGCGGAGTCGGGCGTCGCGCAGGTTGGCCTGGATGGCCGCGGCGCGGCGGGCCACCTCGGCCTGCCGGCCCAGTGGCTTGAGCTGGCGGCGCAGCTCGGCGGTGAGGTCGGTGAGGCGGTTGAGGTTGGTTTGCATCGCGTCGAGCTTGCGCAGGGCCTTTTCCTTGCGCTTGCGGTGCTTGAGGACGCCGGCCGCCTCCTCGATGAACGCCCGGCGGTCCTCCGGCTTGGCGTGCAGCATGCCGTCGAGTCGGCCCTGCCCGACGATGATGTGCATCTCCCGGCCGATGCCGGAGTCGGACAGCAGCTCCTGGATGTCGAGCAACCGGCAGGAGTTGCCGTTGATCTCGTACTCGCTCTCACCCGAGCGGAACATCCGGCGGGTGATGGAGACCTCGGTGTACTCGATCGGCAGCGCGCCGTCGGTGTTGTCGATGGTGAGGGTGACCTCGGCGCGACCCAGCGGCGCCCGACCGGCGGTGCCGGCGAAGATGACGTCCTCCATCTTGCCGCCGCGCAGCGCCTTGGCGCCCTGCTCGCCGAGGACCCAGGCGATGGCGTCGACGACGTTGGACTTGCCGGAGCCGTTCGGGCCCACCACACAGGTGATCCCGGGCTCCAGCTTCAACGTCGTCGCGGAGGCGAAGGACTTGAACCCCTTCACCGTCAGACTCTTGAGATACACCTTCTCGATCCTCGTCCGGTGGCCGCCCCGGCTCTGGGGACCTGGGTGAACTCGCAGACTAACCCGGTGGTGGAAGCGGGCCGGCACGCGACCCGCCCCGGCTCGGCCACATCAAGGGCGTGAGGCGCGCACGCACTGTTGTTCCGGCGGTCGCGATAATGGCGAGAGCAGTTCATGATCGGCTTATCCGCCGGTGCGTTATTCGGATGCGGCGGGGATGGTTCCCGCCGCATCCGATCGCAAGATCACAAATCGTCGACCCCGAAAAGAACCGGACAGTGTTGCGCGCCGGCACAGGACGTGTCGGCGCGCTTTTCTGCGATGGTGCGATTCAGTTTTGTCGACCTGGAGATCAGGTCAGCGCCGGCTCGGCCAGACGGAGCAGATCGTCCGCCTCCGCCGCAGCCGCCGCGAGCCGATCATTGTCGGCACGCAGACGCGTGATCTCGAACTCCAGTGCCTGCACCCTGGCACGCAGCCGGGTGACCTCGTCGAGCAGACGCCGATCGGGCGCTGCACCTACGTGGCCGTAGAGGGCCTTCGCCATGCTGACTCCTTGATATGCGCTGCCGGAAAGGCCGGCCAACGCGCGCCCATTTGTACGCGGCTGTCATTCCAGGCTGTATCTGGGCATGACCGGGCGCGACTGGCGACACCTATATATTGAGCCGCAAACCCCTCCTTCGTCAAGTTCTCGCAGGCCGTAGATCATCTCTACGTCGACCTGTCCACTTGTCGGGGGGCTGCCTTCACGGCACGGACACGCTCTGTCCGGACACCTTTACTGTACGCCCGGATTCCCGGAAGTCCGCCCCCTGTCGTCCTACTTCCCCTTAACTCTTCCTTAGCCACGTTGCCGCAGGTCGCGGGCGCGCCGTAGCGTCACCCCGGCCCGCAACCGACCTCTGGAGGCATAGGCGTGTACGGCTGGACCGACCCGATGGACCCGAACGGCGCACCCCGGCGCGCTGAACGGCCGACCGACGAGCCGGCCTGGCTGCACGACCGCCCGGAGCCCCGCTCGGCCTACCTCTTCGGTGACGACACCGACCAGCCCGGCGACGAGTGGCACCCGCAGCAGCCCGCCGACGACTGGCAGGCGGGCCGGTCGACGCCCGCCGCCCCGGCCGACGCCCCCACCGCCGCCTGGCCGGCCCACCGCCCGGGCGGCGACAGCGGCCACTGGGGCGGCAGCCACCCGGTCGAGGACACCACCGGCGGGTGGCACACCGACAGTGACCCCGCGACCACCGGCGAATGGCGTACCCGGGACGGGGCGACCGGCCGTTCCGGCGAGGGACGGCACCGCTCCCCGCGCCGCTGGCGCAAGCCGATGATGATCGGCGGTGCCGCTGCCGCGGCCACCCTCGTGGTGACCTTCGGCGTCGGCGCGCTCGCGATGCCCGGCGGTGGCGACGGGGCCGACCAGCCGACCGCCGTCGACGACACCTTCGCCGCGTCGCAGGCCCCGACCGAACCGCCGGTCCTCGACACCCTGGCCGCGCCCTCCCCGTCCACCGCGCCCAGCTCGGCGCAGCCGAGCCCCTCGCCGACCAAGGTCGTCAAGCCGACCCCCGCGGCGTCGCGGACCACCGCCGCGTCGCGCCGCGCCCGCAGCACCGCGCCGAGCACGACCAACGGTTCGGGTGCCAGCGGCACCGTCAGCTCGCAGGCCCGCGAGGTGGTGGACCTGGTCAACGCCGAGCGGGCCAAGGCCGGCTGCAAGGCGCTGACCATCAACGACAAGCTGATGACCGCCGCGCAGAAGCACAGCCAGGACCAGGCCGACCACCAGAACATGTCGCACACGGGCAGCGACGGCAGCAACGCCGGCGTCCGGCTGGACCGGGTCGGCTATGCCTGGCGCACGTACGGCGAGAACGTGGCCTGGAACCAGAAGACCCCGACCTCGGTCATGGACGCCTGGATGAACAGCTCCGGACACAAGGCCAACATCCTGAACTGCGCGTTCACCGAGATCGGCGTCGGCATCGCCAACAGCAACGGGCCGTACTGGACGCAGGTCTTCGCCGCACCGCGCTGACCGCGCGTCGTCCGCGCCCCCGCGCTCGTTTGACCCGATGAGGTACGTCGGGCCGAGCGTGGGGCCGGCGTACCGGTGAGGGCGGCGACGGGCCGCCCCGGCCCCGGGAGCTGCCGATGCGGATCCGGCCACGGCTACGGCGACGCGCCGCCGCACGCCCACTGCACCGCGTCGCGTCGGCCGGCGTCGCGCTGCTCCTGGCCGTACCGGCGTACGGGTGCCGTCCGGCGCTGACCCCGCCCGGCGCGCCCACCGCCTGGCCCACCGGGCAGTCCCGTCACTGGCAGTGGCAGTGGCAGCTCAGCGGGCCGCTCGACCCGACGGTGCAGGCGGACGTCTTCCTGCTCGACCCGGTGGCCACCACCGCCGCAGAGACCGCCGAGCTGCGCTCCCGGGACCGCCGGTTGATCTGCCAGGTGTACGTCGGGTCGGTCCGCTCCACCGACCCGGACGCCAGCCGGTTCCCGCACGTCGTCCAGGGCTCGACCGGGCCCCGGCCGGACAGCCGGTGGCTGGACGTGCGGGGCTGGGACGCGCTCGAACCGGTGCTGGCCGACCGGTTCCGGCTGTGCCGGGGCAAGGGGTTCGGCGCGGTCGCGCTCGCCGACGCCGACGGGTACGCGTTCCGCACCGGCTTCCCGCTCGACTTCGACGACCAACTGCTGTTCAACCGCCGGCTGGCCGAGCTGGCCCGCTCGCTGAGCCTCTCCCCCGGGCTGGTCAACGACGTGCCGCAGCTCGCCGCGCTGGCCCCGGATTTCGACTTCGTGGTCAACGAGGAGTGCGTCCGGCTGGCCCAGTGCGCCAAGCTGCTGCCGTTCGCCGACGCCGGCAAGCCGGTCTTCCACGTGGAGTACGCCGGCTCGACCGACGACTTCTGTGTGACCACCGTCGGATACGGCTTCGCGTCCATCCGGAAGGACCGCGCGTTGGACGCGTCCCGGGAAGCCTGCCCGCTGCCCTGAGCCGGTGTCGGGCCGGGTCGCTCGGTCGCGACCCGGCCCGACGCTCTCGACGTCAGGGCACCGGCACCAGCTCCGGGGTGGGCGCCGGCGGGTCGGCCGGCGTGGCGGCCGGGCGAGGGCGCAGGAAGCGCGGGGCCCACCAGTTGGCGTCGCCCAACATGGTCATCAGGGCCGGCAACACCACCCCCCGGATGATCGTGGCGTCCAGCAGGATCGCCGCCGCGAGGCCGATGCCGAGCTGCTTCATGTCGATCGTGCTCAGCGTGGCGAAGATCGAGAACACGCCGACCATCACGATCGCCGCGCTGGTCACCACCCCGGCGGACGAGGTGATCCCGTACGACACGGCATCGCGGTTGGGCATGCCGGCCCGTACCCCCTCGCGGATCCGGCTGACCACGAAGACGTGGTAGTCCATCGAGAGGCCGAAGAGCACCACGAAGAGGAACAGCGGCAACCAGGACACGATGGCGCCCATGGACGTGAAGCCAAGCAACCCCTCGGCCCACTCCCCCTGGAAGACCAGCACCAGCAGCCCGTACGCGGCGCCGGCGGAGAGCAGGTTCAACGCGATGGAGCTCGCCGCGACCACCACCGACCGGAAGGTGAACACCATGACCAGGAAGGTCAGCACCAGCACGAAGCCCATGACCAACGGCAACTTGTCCCGCACGTGGGCCGCGTAGTCCTCGCTGTCGGCGACACTGCCGCCGACCGCGTACTCGATGCCGGGGATGCCCCGCAATCCGGCCGGGACCAGGTCCTCGCGCAGCTTCTCCAACGACTGCACCGACCGGTCGTCCCGGCTGGCGTACGGGGTGGCGACGTCCAGCACCGACACCCGCCGGTCGGCCGACACCTCGATCTTCGGGCCGTCCGCCTCGACCGGGGCGAACAGCGGATCGCCGGCCGCCCGGGTGGACAGGTCGGTGAGGGCGGCGCGTACCCGGTCGGCCTGGTCGGCCGGCGCCCGCACCGCGACCACGTGGTTGGTGCCGGTGCTCGGGAACGCGGCGGTGAGCCTGTCGTACGCCTGCATCGCCGGCGTGGTGCGGGGCAGGTCCTCCATGCCGGGGAACTTCAGCTTCATGCCGAGCGCGGGTGCGGCCAACGCGAGCAGCAGTCCGACCGAGACGACCAGCGTCACCACCGGCGCGCGCAGCGCCGGGCGGAGCACAGCGGGCCAGAGCCGGGGCGCGCGGGGCTGACCGTGCCGGCCGGTGCGCGGCGCGGTCAGCCGCCAGAGCAGCGGCACCCGAGGCCGGTCGACCCAGCGGCCGAGCCGGGCCAGCAGGGCGGGCAGCACTGTCAGCGAGCCCGTCACCGCGACGGCGACCACCAGGATCGAGCCGACCGCGAGGGACGAGAAGACCACGTCGCCGGCGAGCAGCAGCCCGGCCATCGAGATCATCACCGCGAGGCCGGAGACCACCACCGCGTGACCGGACGTCTCCGCCGCGATCTCCACGGCGTCGAGGCCGGAGCGGCCCTTGGCGCGTTCCTCCCGCTCGCGACGGATGTAGAACAACGAGTAGTCGACCCCGACCGCCATACCGATCAGCAGGATCACCGGGGCCGTGGTGTCGGTCGCCGGCACCAGGTGCGAGGCGAGGGTGGACAGACCCATCGCGGCGGCGACCGACGAGAGCGCCAGGAGCACCGGCACGCTGGCCGCGATCAGCGCCCCGAACGCGATGATCAGGATCGCCAGGGTGACCGGCAGGCTGAGCAGCTCGGCACGCTCGAAGTCCTTGCCCAGGGTGTCGTCGAGGGCCTGGCCGATCGACGGTCCACCGACCTGTTCCACCCGCACCTGCGGATGTGCGGCCTGCACGGCGGCGGTCGCGTCGCGCAACGGCTGCACCCGCTCCGAGGCCGTCTCCGGGTCACCGGACATGGTGATCGGCACCAGTAACGCCGAGCCGTCCCGAGCGGTGACCGGCTGGCCCACCGCGGCCACCCCGACGACGGTACGCAGCCGGGCCGCCGCGTCGTCGGCCGCTGCCGTCGCCGTCGCCCGGTCCAGCGCACCGCCCCGAGAGGTGATCAGGACGTTGTCCACGGCCGGGTCGTCGAAGTTGGCGGCGTCCACGATCAGGCCGGCCCGTCCCGCCTCCCCGATGGCCTGGTCACCGCTCGTGGCCTCGTTGAGACCAGCGGCGTTGCCGCCGACGAAGCACACCGCGACGAACACCGCCCACAGCGCGATCGCCCGCCACGGGTGCTCGGCGCTCCACCGCGCCAGCCGCACCGTCACCGGTCTTTTCCGCATCTCGAATCCCCCTGTCACGTCCGCCCCCCAGTCAACGGAGCTGACGTTAGGAGCGTGACGAGGCGGTCACATCGGGGATCGGCCCCGGCCCGCCCCGGAAACCCGGGGCTGGTCGGCGGGGGTCGGCGCGGCGGGCATCAGCCACGAATCGGACGTACACCGGGGTCCAGCCCGGAGCGACAGGCCGCGACCCGCCGACGCCGTCCCGGAGTCGACTCCGGGTCATCCCCGAAGGGAACCCCGGGGACGCGGTTGGCAGCGCGGGCAACTGTACGAGGACCGGTTCATGAACGCCTCGCGGCGAATCGGCGCGCCGCACCGACGGCACGGCTCGCCCTCGCGGCCGTACGCGTTCAGCGCCCGGTCGAAGTAACCGCTCTCGCCGTTGACGTTGACGTAGAGGGCGTCGAAGCTGGTGCCGCCCTGACTGATCGCCTCGCCGAGCACGTCACGGACGTGGCCGAGCAGGCGCTGCGCCGCCGGGGCGGTCAACACGTCGGTCGGTCGGCCGCCGTGCAGCCGGGCACGCCAGAGCGCCTCGTCGGCGTAGATGTTGCCCACCCCGGAGATCAGGGTCTGGTCGAGGAGCGCCCGCTTCACCTCGGTGTGTCGGCGGCGCAGCCCGGCGACGAAATCCGCGTCGGAGAACTCCGGGTCGATCGGGTCACGGGCGATGTGCGCGATCTCGTCGGGCAGTTCGGCGCCGCCCTCGCTCACCGAGAGGCCGCCGAACGTGCGTTGGTCGACGAAACGCAGCTCCGGCCCGTCGTCGGCGAACCGGAACCGGACCCGCAGATGGGTCTCGTCGGTGGTGCCGGTCGGCTGGAGCAGCATCTGGCCGGACATGCCGAGGTGACCGATGATCGCGTCGCCGCTGTCCAGTGGCAGCCACAGGTACTTGCCCCGGCGGCGGGCGTCGAGCACCGTCCGACCGGCGAGCACGTCGGCGAAGTGCACGTCACCGGGCACGTGCCGACGGACCGCACGTGGGTGACGGACCTCGACCGAGACGATCCGGCGGCCGACCACCCACTGGGCCAGCCCCTGCCGGACGGTCTCGACCTCGGGCAGTTCAGGCACGCCGTGACCCCGTCTCGTGGCCGTCGGCGCCCCCGGCCGGCAGGGCCTGCGCCAGGTGGTCGGCCTGCTCGGCCTCGGCCGCCCGCTCGGCGCTTTCCAGAAGCCCGCCCCGGCCGTTCCGACTGGCCTCGCCGCTCTGGCCGGCCTCGCCGTTCTGGCCGCCACCGCTCGTCTGGCTGTCGTCGCCAGTCTGGCCGTTCTGCTCGGCGAGCGTCCGCCAGGCGGCCTCGGCGGCGCGCTGCTCGGCCTCCTTCTTGCTGCGCCCCTCGGCGCCGCCGTACCGGTTGCCGGCCACCACCACCCACGCGGTGAACGTCTTCAGATGGTCCGGGCCGGTGCCCTCGATCCGGTACTCCGGAACGCCGAGCCCGAGCGCCGCCGTCAACTCCTGCAGGCTGGTCTTCCAGTCCAGGGCGGCACCCCGACCAGCCGACTCGGCCATCAACGGGTCGAAGAGTCGGTGGATGACGATGCCCGTGGTGTCCAGGCCGTACTGGAGGTAGATCGCGCCCAGCAGCGCCTCCAGCGTGTCGGCGAGGATGCTCGCCTTGTCCCGACCGCCGGTGGTCTCCTCACCCTTGCCGAGCAGCAGGTACGCGCCGAGGCCGTCCGGGCCCAGACCACGGGCCACGTCGGCGAGCGCCCTCATGTTGACCACGCTGGCGCGCAGCTTCGCCAGCTGCCCCTCGGGCAGGTCCGGGTGGTTGTGGAACAACGCTGTGGTGATCACCACGCCGAGCACCGAGTCGCCGAGGAACTCCAGCCGCTCGTTGGTGGGCAGCCCACCGTTCTCGTACGCGTACGAGCGGTGGGTCAGCGCCCGCTGAAGCAGCTCGGGTTCGAGACTCACGCCGAAGGCGGCTTCCAGGTGACCGACGGATACCCGCCGCCTCTTGTCGTTGCTCATGATGTGCGTACCTCGGTGTCGGTGGAACGGTTGGCGCGGTCCGTCGCGGCGTCGCCGTCGAGCAACGCGGAGACCAGATCGGTGGCGCGCCGTCGCCACAGGTGAGCGGCGAGGGCGATGCCGGAGGCGACGTCGCCGGCGCGGGCGGAACCGTGGCAGACGACCACCGTCCCCGCCACGCCCAGCAGGGCGGCAGCGCGGGGAGCGCCACCTTCGGCGGGAGGGCCGCCGGCCATGGCGTACGCGCCCTCGATGGCCTTGAGCAGCACGTTACCGGTGAACCCGTCGGTGACGACCACATCGGCGCGCGCGCCGAGGGTCACGTCGTACCCCTCGACCAGGCCGACGTAGCGCGCCCCGGCGGGGAGTTGTTCGGCGGCGAGCAGCGGGTCGGTGGCCCGGCGGACCCGGTCGCCCTTGCCGGCCTCGGTGCCGACCGACAGCAGCCCGACCCGGGGCGCGGAGATCGAGTGGGCCACCGCGGCGTACGCGGCGCCGAGGACGGCGTGGCGGGCGAGGGTGGCCGGGCGGGGTTCCAGGGAGCCACCGACGTCGAGCAGGACCACCGGCCCGGCCACGGCGGGCAGGGTGGCGACCAGGGCGGGTTGGCGGATCTCCGGCCAACGGCCGAGGCCGAGAACGGCGGCGGTGACGGTGGCGCCGGTGGCGCCGGCGGACACCAGCGCATCGGCGGTGCCGTCGCGCACGGCGGTGACCGCGGCGCGGACGGTGCTCTCCTTGCGGGCCGCACTGGGGTGGTCGGCCATGCCGACGACGTCGCGCACGGGCCGCACCGCGACCCGGACGCGCTGCGCCGGATCGAGCTCAGCGATCAACTCGTCGGCGACCTCGGTCGGACCGACGAGGAGCAGGTGCAGGTCAGGGTCGGCACGCATGGCCCGCAGAGCGCCGTCAACCACGACGGCGGGAGCGTCGTCCCCGCCGAGGAGGTCAACGGCGATCCGCGCGGTGCCCGGCTCCACGGGAACGCCGGCCGGAGTCGGCCGGGCATCGGGAGCCGGGGCACCGGGCGAATGCCAGGATGCGCGCGCCGCCCGACCTGGGGTCGGGGGCGTCACTGGGCGTCCAGGTCAGACCTCGAGAACCTGGCGGCCGTTGTAGGTGCCGCAGACGGAGCAGGCGGCGTGCGGCAGCTTCGGGGACTTGCACTGCGGGCACGCAACGGTCGCGACCACCGTCGCCTTCCAGTTCGCCCGGCGGGACCGGGTGTTGCTGCGCGACATCTTGCGCTTCGGGACGGCCACGGTTCTTACTCCTCTGTAACGGTCAGTTGCGACAGGCCCGCCCAACGCGGGTCGATCTGCTGGTGACTGTGGTCGGCCGGCAGATCGTCCCAGTGCGCCCCGCATTCGGGGCACAGTCCTGGGCAGTCCTCCCGGCAGAGCGGGTTGGTCGGCAGCGTGAGCACCAACGCGTCCCGCAGCGCCGGCTCCAGGTCGATCAGATCGCCCTGCATCCGGCCCACCTCGTCCTCGTCGGTCGTGGCGTCCGTGGTGCTGTCCTCGTACGCGTACAGCTCCTGGATCGTCACGCCCATCGAGTCGTTGATCTCGCGCAGGCAACGGCCGCACTCGCCCTTGACGGGACCGGTGATGGTCCCGGAGACGAGCACGCCCTCGGACACGGACTGCAACCTCAGATCGAGGTCGAGATCCGCACCCTCCGGCACGCCGATCAACTCCACACCGAGGTCCGCCGGTGCCGGCACGACCCGCTTGACCTCACGCAACGCGCCAGGGCGGCGCGGCAGGTCCCTCGTGTCGAGGACCAGCGGCGACCTGGGGTTGAGTGTCGATGGCGAGTGCTTGGGCATAGTTAGACTCCGGCCGGTGAGAGGCCGACAAAAAAGGTTACCTGGACGACCGCCGGACCGTCGAACCGGGGGCGACGCCTTCGGCGAGAATGTCGGCTGGTGAGGTGCCGCTCAGAAGGGTAGCGGGCGTTCCGCCTCGTCCCCAGCGAACGTGCCGATCTCCCGCAGGGCGTGCATCTTGTCCCGGCCGCGCTCTATCGAGGCCAGCGCCCGGGTGAGGAACTGTTCGAAGTTGGCCAGCGCGGTGTCGACGTAGTCGTCGACCTCCTCACGCAGGCGCTGCGCCTCGGCTCGGGCCTCCGCGATGATCCGGGCACCCTCGTGCTCGGCCGACACGGTGATCTCGTTCACCGAAACCAGGCGGGCGTGTTCTGCCTCACCCTCGCTGATGATCCGGTCCGCCTCACGCTTGCCGGCCTCCATGATCTTGTCCCGCTCCTCGAGGAGCGCGGCGGCGCGACGCAGGTCGGCGGGGAGGTCCGCACGTATCTCGTCGAGGGCCGCGATCGTCTCACCCCGGTCGACCATGCAGTTGTTGCGCGACATCGGGACGGAGCGGGCCTGCTCCACCATGGCGATCAGTTCGTCGATGCGATCGAGCGGGTCCACCGGTACCTCACTCCTGTCGTTCTTCGGCCGACCTCCATGATGCGGGCTACGGCCGTTCCCCGCGCCACCAATCATGGCGTGCCCGCCCCACCCGCGCCCCATCCGCCCCAACCCGGCGCGTCGCGACATCGTCACCCGGCGCCCACCGTGCCCGCACTCTTGCCTCGATTTCTGGCAAAAGGGGCGCTGCGTGGCGGAGGGCGGATCAGCTACGGGGGCCGAGACGGGCCTGGAGAGCCTTACGGACCGGGTCGGGAACATGCGCGGAGATGTCGCCACCCCACTTGGCCACGTCCTTGACCAAGCTCGACGAGAGGAACGAGTAGAGCGGGTTGGTCGGCATGAAGAGCGTCTCGACACCCGCCAGCCCGATGTTCATCTGGGCCATCTGCAACTCGTAGTCGAAGTCGCTGACCGCGCGCAGACCCTTGATCAGCACGCTTGCCTGCTGGGCCCGGCAGAAGTCGACCAGCAGCCCGCGGAACGACTCGACCCGCACGTTCCCGTACGACGAGGTGACCTCGCGGAGCATGTCGATCCGCTCCTCGACGGTGAAGAGACCACTCTTCGACTGGTTCACCAGCACACCGACGATCACCTCGTCGAAGAGCCGACTGGCCCGCCCGATGATGTCGAGGTGTCCGTTGGTGACCGGATCGAACGAACCGGGGCACACCGCACGTCTCATGATCGGCGACCGTACCAAAGTGTGGTCTCGCCGTAACGGCGACTGCGGTCCGAGGTGATGCCGTCCACCCAGTCGAACTGCCTGGTGCGACTGGACCGCTCCACCACCACCAGCGCGTCGGGCGCCAGCCACCCGCCGCCGACCAGCGCCGCCAACAGAGCGGTGATCTCCTCGTCCGGCACCGCGTAGGGAGGGTCGGCGAAGACCACGTCGTACGGGCCGCCGTCCGGGCCGGCGGCCAGCGCCGTCGCCACCTTGCCGGCGACCAGGCGGGCTGCCGGGCCGACCCCGAGGGTCGCGACGTTCTCCCGGATCACTCGGGCCGCGCGGGGGTCGGACTCGACCAGCAGTACGTGCCGAGCACCGCGGGAGAGCGCCTCCAGCCCGACCGCGCCGGAGCCGGCGTACAGGTCGGCGAAGCGGGCGCCGTCGAGGTCGACCTCGGCTTCGACGGCGCTGAACAGTGCCTCCCGAACCCGGTCGGACGTGGGTCGGGTGCCGGCACCGGGAGGCGCGGCGATCCGCCGGCCACCGAGCGCGCCGGCCACGATCCGGGTCATGGTCTCCACCTGCTCATGCCCGCGACGCTACGCGACTCTTCGGACCTGCCGGCCGACACGGTCGGTACCGCCACGAAGATCACGTGATCACTTCTCGTATACCAATGATCTCAAGTTCATAACATCCGTCTTAGTAAATCCTCAACGCTGTCTCATGTGAGGCGATCTCGCTAGGGTCTGCCGGGTGCCGGCGGCAACCCACCGGCCCACGGCTCGGGAGGGCGCCTCTCCGATCGGACGTGCAGCGACCGTCCACAGTCACTCCCGTGCCACACCCCTGACGCTTCAGCACTCCAGGAGTACCCGTGATCCGTCCCAAGCTGTCGCTACAGCGACCGCTGGCCATCCTGGGAGCCGCCCTCATCGGCCTCACCGGGGCAGTCGCGGTGGCCGGCCCGGCCAGCGCGCACCACACCACGATCACCGCCGTAGCCGACTGTGACCGGCTCACCGGTGAGCGAGTGATCACCTGGAAGGTGGAGAACAGCGAGCGCGACAAGGCTGTCACCCTCAAGAAGGTGACCGCGGACCCGTCGACCGAGGTCACCGTGCCGGTCGAGGGTGCCAAGGCCGTCCCGCTGGAGGGTTCCGTCATCCGCAAGGGCGGCAGCGTGCTGGCCGTCCAGCGCGTGCCGGGCGACACCAAGAGCGCCAAGCTCACCGTGTTCGGCAAGTGGAAGAAGAACGGGCAGGAAGCCACCAACGACGGCAGCATCAACCTGGCCGCCGACAGCTCCTGCGCGCCGGCCCCGAAGTGCGTCGACGCCGACAAGGCCAAGTACAGCCACACGTTCGACGGCCCGAAGGGCACCGCCACCGTCAAACTCGACGGTGACCTGCCGCTCTGCGGCGAGGGCAAGCAGTGGTTCACGCTGGTGTCGTACTTCGCGCCCCGGCCGCAGTTCGCCACCCCGCAGTACGTCTACGGCACGCCGGACAGCAACTGGATCGGCGGCACCCAGACCGAGATCACCCTGAACGTCGAGATCCCGGACTGCCACACGCAGGTCGACCTGATCTGGGGCGCCAAGGACGAGGTCATCGACGAGCTGGTCGAGGGTGGCAAGCGCTACGACAACAAGAAGCTCGGCTCCCCGGGTGCTCCGGGCAACCGCTCGAAGGGCCCGCAGGGCTGGTACAACGGCGGCAACAAGAGCTGCACCACCCCGGCCTCGACCTTCGCGTCCAACTGCGACGGTTCGGTCGCCGTGTCGCTGAGCAACGACGGCAAGATCAGCAAGTACGCCGTCGAGTTCGAGGTCAAGGGCGAGAACGGCTTCACCAAGAAGGTCTCCGTCCCGGCTGGCAAGGCCGACACCAGCGTTGTCGTGCCCGCCGCTGACGCCGGCAAGATCGAGGTGCTGGTCGACGGCAAGGTGGTCGAGAACGGCACGTACGCGTGGGAGCGCCCCGAGGACTGCCCGCTGCCGGTCGTCACCACCAAGGCCGACTGCAAGGACTTCGCCCTCACCGTGACCAACCCCGAGGGTGGTCTTCCGGTCAAGGCGACGTTCACCTACGGCGACAAGAACGAGACCCGCACGGTCGCCGCCGGCAAGTCGGAGACGGTGACCTTCAAGGCCAGCAAGGCCGAGTCGGCTCTCGTCGCGCTGCCTGACCTCGACCTGGAGATGGAAGCGGTCTACACGCCGGAGGGCAACTGCGGTGGCGGTGGCGCCGGCGGCGAGGAGCCGGGCCTCCCGGTCACCGGTGCGGCGGCGGGCGGCATCGCCGCCGGCGCGATCGCGCTGCTGATCGCTGGCGCGGTGCTCTTCGTCATCGCTCGGCGTCGTCGGGTGACCTTCACCGCCTGACCTGGCCAACCCCGCGGGCGC
Organism: Micromonospora sp. WMMD967; assembly: GCF_029626165.1. Taxonomy (NCBI): domain Bacteria; kingdom Bacillati; phylum Actinomycetota; class Actinomycetes; order Micromonosporales; family Micromonosporaceae; genus Micromonospora; species Micromonospora sp. WMMD967. The sequence continues at coordinate 2,536,121 of NZ_JARUBK010000001.1, read as the reverse complement.
GTCGACCATTGGTCGGCGCGCCCGCGGCGTTCCAGCGTCCGGTGTGGATCCACTGCCGCGAGGCTTTCCGTGAGGAGATGACCACCAGCGGTTCAGCAAGATCACAAAATGATTACATTGCCCGGTGGCAATGATCTGAGCTCCCCTCATTCATGCCCCCTCAGTACAGTCACCCTCTGTTTCCGCCTCGCGCGGGAGCAGACTCCCGCTGCGCGACGTCGAGTCGGCAGGCGACCCCAGGTCACCCAGCCCTCCGGCCTCCCGCACGTGATCCGTACCCCCTCACCAGGAGCCTGCGTGAACCCTCCCAAGACTCCGCTCCGGCGCATCGCGGCCATCGCCGCCGGCGCGCTGATCGGCCTCACCGGTGTAGCGACCGTCGCCTCCCCGGCGCTCGCGCACCACACCACCATCTCCGGGACCGCCTGCAAGACGGACACCAAGGGCGTGTACCGCGTCGAGTGGACCGTGGTGAACAGCGAGCGCGACCTCGCCGGCACGATCACCAAGGTGTGGACCCCGTCCGGCACCGCCGTCGTCGGCATCCCGGCGGGCCGCGACCTGCCGAAGCCCTCCGAGGGCAAGGTGTTCGGCGTGCAGTACACCACCAAGGGCGCCGCGCTCGAGCTGAAGATCACCGCCGAGTGGACGCGCAACGGCAAGCTGCACACCAACACCGCCAGCGGCACCGCTCGGATCGTCAAGAACTGCGCCCCCACGCCGCCGACCGCCACCCCCACGCCGACGAAGCCGACGCCGCCGGTGACGCCGAGCGCGACCCCCTCCAGCCCGGCGCCGACGACCCCGGCTCCGACCACCCCGGTCCCGACCACCCCGGTCCCGACCAGCCCGGTGCCGACCCCGCAGCCGAGCGAGCCGACCGGCCCGCTGGTGCCGGAGGAGCCGAACGCCCCGGTGTTCGAGATCGTCTTCGACTGCAAGGCGCTGGTCATCACCGCCGACAACCCGGCGGACGGTGTCACCGAGACCGTCGTGCTGACCTCTGAGAAGAACGTGGTCAAGAAGCTCGAGCTGGTCCCGGGCAAGAAGACCGAGGTCTCCTTCGAGGCGTACGAGGGGCTGACCGTCACCCCGAGCGTCGACGGTGAGGAGGCCGACCCGGCCGACGCCGTCAAGTGGGTCCAGCCGGCCGACTGCGCCCCGGGCCAGGGTGGCGGCAAGGACGAGCCGGCCCTGCCGCTGACCGGCGCCGCGACCGGCGGCATCATCGCCGGTGCCGCCGTGCTGCTCGCCGCTGGTGCGGGCCTGTTCGTGATGGCGCGTCGTCGTCGGGTGCGCTTCACCGCCTGACACAACCCGCGCTGACAACTGAGGGCGCGTCGACCATCCGGTCGACGCGCCCTCAGCCATGTGCGGTGTGTGCTCGGATCGAGGTCACCGAAGGCGGGCCGGTCTCAGCCCTTCTCCAGGTACTCCGCGCGGTCCTCGTCCACCAGCGCGGCCACCGAGGCGGCCAGCGCCGGGTTGCGGGTCAGCTCGGGGTCGGCCTCGATCAGGGTGATCGCCTCGGCGCGGGCGTCGCGGATGAGATCCGTGTCCCGTCGCAGCGACAGCAGCCGCAGGTGTGAACGGTGACCGGACTGGGTGGCGCCCAGCACGTCACCCTCGCGGCGCTGCTCCAGATCCAGCTCGGCGAGCTTGAAACCGTCGCTCGTGGACGCCACCGCATCCAGCCGCTCCCGTGCCGAGGAGCCCTCGGCCGCCTCGCTGACCAGCAGACAGAGCCCGGCGGCGGCACCCCGCCCGACCCGGCCCCGCAACTGATGCAGCTGGGAGACACCGAAACGGTCGGCGTCGAGGACGATCATCACGGTCGCGTTCGGCACGTCCACGCCGACCTCGATCACCGTGGTCGCCACCAGCACGTCCAGGTCGCCGGTCGCGAAGGAGCGCATCACCGCGTCCTTCTCGTCGGCCGGCAGGCGACCGTGCAGCACCCCGATCCGCAGCCCGTGCAGCGGCCCCTCGGCCAGCAGCGGGGCCACCTCGGTCACCGCCAGCGGCGGCCGGCGGCCGTTGTCGTCCTCGGGTGGCGGCTCCTCGTCGGACACCGGCCCGTCCCCGATCCGGGGACAGACCACGTACGCCTGGTGGCCGGCGTTCACCTCCTCGCGCAGCCGACGCCAGGCCCGGTCCAGGTACGCCGGCTTCTCGGCGGCCGGCACGACGTGCGAGGCGATCGGCGACCGCCCGCGGGGCAGCTGGGAGAGGGTGGAGACCTCCAGGTCGCCGTAGACGGTCATCGCCACCGTGCGCGGGATCGGGGTGGCCGTCATCACCAGCACGTGCGGCGGCTGGTCGGCCTTGGCCCGCAGGGCGTCGCGCTGCTCCACGCCGAAGCGGTGCTGCTCGTCGACGACCACCAGGCCGAGATCGGCGAAGTCGACCCCCTCGTACAGCAGGGCGTGGGTGCCGAGCACGATGCCGGCGGCACCGCTGGCGACCTCGCCGAGCGCCCGCCGTCGCGCCGCCGCGCCCAACGAACCGGTGACCAGCTCGACCCGGGTGGCGTGCTCGGCCGAGCCCAGCTCACCGGCCCTGCCGAGCGGCCCCAGCAGGTCGAGCATGCCGCGGTGGTGCTGGGCCGCCAGCACCTCGGTGGGCGCCAGCAGCGCGGCCTGGCCGCCCGCGTCGACCACCTGGAGCATCGCCCGCAACGCCACTACCGTCTTGCCCGAGCCCACCTCGCCCTGCAACAAGCGGTGCATCGGGTGGGGTGCGGCCAGATCCTCGGCGATCTCCACGCCCACGTCGCGCTGGCCTTCGGTCAGCTCGTACGGCAGACGGGCGTCGAAGGCCTCCAGCAGCCCACCCGGGCGGGCCGGGCGGGGTCGGGCCGGCCAGTCGGCTGCCCGGTGCTTGCGCTGCACCAGTGTCAGCTGGACGGCGAACGCCTCGTCCCACTTGAGCCGCCGCCGTGCCCGGTGCAGCGCCTCCTTGCTGGACGGCCGGTGGATCTCCTTCAGTGCGGTGCCCAGCCCGACCAGCTTGCGGCTGGCGCGCACGTCGGCGGGCAGCGGGTCGTCCGGCGGGGTGAACGTGTCCAGCACGACCCGTACGCACCGCGCGATCACCCAGGTCGGCAGGGCCGCGGCGGCCGGGTAGACGGGGATCAGCGCGCCGGCGAACTCCTCGATCTCGTCGCTGACCGCCGCCTCGCCTTCCCCACCCTCGCCGAGCAGCACGTACTCCGGGCCGTTGAGCTGTCGCTTGCCCCTGAACTCGGTGACCTTGCCGGCGAACAGCCCCCACCGCCCGGGACGCAGCTCGCGCTCCCGCCACGCCTGGTTGCCGAAGAACGTCAACGTCAGCACCCCGCCGGAGCCGTCGCCGACAGTCACCTCCAGCAGGTTGCCCCGCCGCTGCCGCATCGGACGCACCGCGGTGCGCTGCACCTGGGCCAGCACTGTGACCTGCTCGCCGACGTCCAGCGAACGAATGTCGGTGTGCTCGCCGCGCTCGTCGTAGCGGCGCGGGAAGTGGTAGACCAGGTCACCCGCCGTGTGCAGGTCGAGGTGCGCGGCCAGCGCCTTGGCTGTCTTGTCCCCGACCAGCTTCTTCAACGGAGTGTCCACGGTGGCTGGTTCGCTCATTCGATCCCTACCAGGAGCGGATAAAACGGCTGGCCGCCCGGGTACGCGTGCACCTCGACGAACGGCCAGCGACTCTCGACGTGGGCGCGGACGGCGTCGGTGAGCCCGGCCGGCGCGTCCAGCCCGGCCAGCAGGGTGACCATCTCGCCACCGCCGCCGAGCATCCGGTCGACCACCGCGGCGCAGGTGTCGGTGAGGTCGGTGCCGATCAGGTGCACCTCCCCCTCGACCAGCGCCAGCACGTCCCCGGGCCGGCACGGGCCGGCCACTGTCAGCGCCTCCCGGCTGGCATGGCAGACCTCGGCGTAACGGCACGCGCCGGCCGCCTCGGCCATCGCGATCACGTCGTCCTCGAAGCGGCGGTCGCCGTCGCGGACCGCGAGGGCGGCGAGCGCCTGCACCGGCGAGCGGGTCGGCACCACGCTCACCCTGATGCCGTGCCGGCGGGCCTCGCGTGCCGCCGCGCTGGCCACAGCCTCCGTGTTGGCGTCGTTGGGCAGCACCACCACCCGGGCCGCGCCGGTGCTGCGGACGGCGTCCAGCAACTCACCCGTGGACGGGTTGCCCGGCACCACCGTCGCGCCCTCCGCGGCGAACAGCTCCGCGATGCCGCCCCCGGTGGCGACCACCACCGCGGCCCGACCGGTCGCCACCGGCCCGGGGAGCGGCTCCGACTGGTCGGCGAAACGGGTCACCGAGATCCGGTACGGGCGACCCGCGGCGACCCCCGCCTCGACCGCCGCGCCCACGTCGTTGACGTGCACGTGCACGTTCCAGGTGCCCTCCGGCTCCCGCCCGTCGCCGACGACGACCAGGGAGTCACCCAACGCGTCCAACGCCCGGCGCAACCCGTCGACCGCCTCCGCCCGGGCGTCGAGCAGGAACTGCACCTCGTACGCGTACTCCTCGGAACCGGTCTCCCGGGCGGCGGTGGCCGCCGGACGGGCGGAGCGCGGCGTCGGCGCGGGGTGGGTTGCGGTCTCGCCGGTGAGCACCGCGACCAGGGCGTCGAGCAGCACACAGAGCCCTCGGCCGCCGGCGTCCACGACACCCGCGCGGGCCAGGGCCGGCAGTTGCTCCGGTGTCCGGGCGAGCGCCTCGGTCGCGGCTCGGGCCGCCGCGCGGGCCACCGCCGGCAGATCGTCGGTGTCCGCCTGGTCGGCTGCCGTGGCGGCCGCCGCGACCACGGTGAGCAGAGTGCCCTCGACCGGCCGGGCGACAGCTGTGTACGCGGCCGCGGTGCCGGAGCGCAGCGCGGCGGCCAGCTCCCGGCCCCGCACCACCGGTGCCACGGCGACCTCGTCGGCGAACCCCCGCAGGATCTGCGAGAGGATCACGCCGGAGTTGCCCCGCGCGCCGAGCAGCGCGCCCTGCGCCATCAACCGCAGCGCGTGCCCGTGTGCGGTCGGCCCGCTGTGGGGCAGAGTGTCCAGGTCCATCGCCAGTGCCTGCTGGGCCGAGGTGAGGGTGAGCACCAGGTTGGTGCCGGTGTCGCCGTCGGGCACCGGATAGACGTTGAGCTGGTCGATCTCGCCCTGGTGGCGCTTGAGCGCGGCCAACCCGCTCGCGCACCAGCGGCGGACCGTGGCGGCGTCGAGGGTGTCCAGCACGGGCAGAAGCCTACTGGCGCGCACCGACACGCGCCGGAGTCGTCCGGCGTGTCCCCCGCGTCCCGGTCCGGCGGTCACCGCAACGCGGCCCGGGCCCTCCGGTAACCTTGCCGCCGGGCCGGCCCACTCTCGGGCGGACGGGCCCGCGACCAGGTGAGAGCCGGAGCACAACCGAGCGCCGGACCGGGCCGGTTGGCCGGGTCGGCGAGTCATCGGGTAACCTGACCAGGTTGCCCGGGCAGCACCTGCCGGCGACCCCGTGAACGTATCAATCCCAGGAGTATCCCGTGGCTAGCGTGTGCGACGTCTGTGGCAAGGGACCGGGCTTCGGCCACAACGTGTCCCACTCGCACCGGCGGACCAACCGCCGCTGGAACCCGAACATCCAGTCGGTGCGTACCCCGGCCGGTGGCGGCAACACCAAGAAGTTGAAGGTCTGCACCTCGTGCATCAAGGCCGGCAAGGTCACCCGCGCCTGACGCGGTAGCACCCACTTTCTCGTACGGCTCAGCCGGCGGACCCTGAGGTCCGCCGGCTGAGTCGTGTGGTGGGGGCCGCTCGCGGTCAAAGGGTGCGGCCGAAGGAGACGCAGCCCTCCGCGTCCTTGTAGAAGCCGAAGTTCGGGATCCGCTCGTATCCGGCGGAGCTGTACATGGCGATCGCCTCGGGCTGCTTGTCCCCGCACTCCAGGACCACCCGCTTGCGGCCCTGCTCACGCGCCGAGCGCTCGACGGCGGCCAGGACCGTGCGGGCCACGCCCCGGCCCCGCGCCGCCGGCGCCGTGTACATCCGCTTCAGCTCCGCGGTGTCCGCACCGTGGCTGCGCCAGCCACCGCAGCCGACCGGCTCACCCGCCAGGTAGGCGACCAGGAACGCGCCGTCCGGCGGCTCGAACTCGGTGGCGTCCACCGGGGTCTCGTCGCCGGAGCCGCCGTAGCGGGCACCGAGGTCGGCCAGTGCGGCTTTGATCAACTGCTGCGCCACCGGTGCGTCGAACCGCACCACCCGGATCTCGATCTCACTCACGGTATCCAGGGTACGGCGGGCGTCGGACCCTAACGGAAGTGGTCCCAGCCGGTCGGGCCGTCGTAGGGCGCCCCGTCGACCGTCACACCGGCACCGTGCGTGACCACGCCGATCGGCCGCCACTCAGGCGGCAACGCCACCGCCGGGGGAAAGGTCGCGGCCAGCGCGTGGTCCTCGCCACCGGCCAGGATCCAGGTGTACGGGTCGACGCCGAGCGCCTGCGCGGCGTCGGCCATCTGCCGGAGCACCTCGAAGGCGTCCCGGCGTACGTCGATGGCCACCCCGCTCGCCGTCGCCACGTGCCCGAGGTCGGCGAGCAGCCCGTCCGACACGTCGATCATCGAGGTGGCGCCGAGTTTGGCGGCCTGCGGACCGGCCGGGTAGGGCACCTGCGGCCGCCGGTACGCCTCGACCAGCACCCGGGGCGTGCGGAAACCCCGGGTGAGCACGGTCAGCCCGGCTGCCGCGTACCCGGTGCGCCCGGCCAGGGCGAGCACGTCCCCGGGACGGGCGCCCGACCGCAGCACCGGCGGACGCCCCTCCAGGTCGCCGAGGGCGGTGACCGCGACGGTCAGCGTGGGGCTGGAGGACATGTCCCCGCCGACGACGCTCGCGCCGACCGACGACGCCTCCGCGGACAGCCCGTCGGCCAACCCTTCCGCCCAGCCGGTCTCCAGGTCCGCCGGCATGCACAGGGCGACCAGCAGGGCCGTCGGCGTCGCGCCCATCGCCGCGATGTCCGCCAGGTTGGCCGCCGCCGCCTTGTGCCCCACGTCGAGGGCCGAGCACCAGTCCCGCCGGAAGTGTCGCCCGTCCACGAGCACGTCGGTGGAGGCCGCGACCCGGCCGTCCGGCGCGGTCACCACCGCCGCGTCGTCACCTGGCCCGAGCAGTGTCGTCGGCCCGTACGACAGTCGAGCGGTGATCTTCCCGATCAGCCCGAACTCCCCGATCCCGGACACGCTGACGCCACCATCGGCGTTCCGCCCGTGCCGCCCGGCCCCGCCCTGCTCGCTCACCGCTGCTCCTTGACCACCGATAGGGATCAGACCTGGTCCGTAAGGTAGTTTCACCCTTCGGGCCGCTCCCGGGCGGCGACGGACGGAGGTCGAGTCGTGGTACAGGCGTACATCCTCATCCAGACCGAGGTCGGCCGCGCACGTGACGTGGCGGGTCTCATCGCGGACATCCCCGGCGTCGTACGGGTCGACGCCGTGACCGGGCCGTACGACGTGGTCGTCCTCACCGAGGCGAACACCGTCGACGAGCTCGGCAAACTCATCGTCAGCAAGGTGCAGATGGTGCCCGGCATCACCCGCACCCTCACGTGTTCGGTGGTGCGGCTGTAAGTGGACGAGATGACGACCTCCTCCTCCGCTCTGGACGACGACGGCAAGCGCGAGACGGCCGACGGCACGCGCGAGACGGCTGACGGCACGCGCGAGACGGCTGACGGCACGGGTGGGCCGGCTGACGGTAACCGCGAACCGGTCGACCCGGCCGCCGCCGCGCCGGCCGGTCGGGACCGGACCATCCGCGGCGCCGCCCTGCTGGCCACGGTGATCGCGCTGCCCATCACGTTGCTGGTGGCCGTGCTGGCCTTCACCAAACTCGCCCCGGACACCCCGGCCGCCGCGCCGAGCCCGTCCGCCAGCAGCGCCCGGGTGCAGTCCACCACTCCGGTGCAGATGGCCGCCCCGGCGCTGGCCGCCCGCCCGGCCACCGTCTGCCGGGCTCTGCTCTCCCAGCTTCCGGCGAGCATCCGCGATCTGGCCCAGCGGCCGGTGACCGCCGGCCCCGAGCAGAACGCCGCCTACGGCGACCCGGCGCTCACGGTGGCCTGCGGCGGCGCCGAGCCGACGTTCCCCGACACCGACGAGGTCTGGACGGTCAACCGGGTCTGCTGGCACCTGGCCGAGCAGGCCGACGCGGCAGTGCTCAGCACCGTCGACCGGGAAACACTGATCACCGTGCGGGTCCCACGCTCGTACGAGCAGCCGTTGCAGTGGGTGCCGACCATCTCCAGCACGATCGTGGCGACGGTGCCGTCCGGCGGCGCCATCCCGTCCGGCTGCCAGCGCTGACGCTGAGCGGGCCCCGCACCGGCTGACGTACGCGGGCGGGGCCGGCCGGCTCAGTGCAGGCCGATGCCGCGCCGCTGGGCGGTACGGATCAGTCGGTTGACCAGCTTCGGGTATTCCAGGCCGGAAGCCGCCCACATCCGCGGGAACATCGACGTCGGGGTGAACCCGGGCATCGTGTTGATCTCGTTGAGGTAGACGTCCAGCTCGGGCGTGACGAAGAAGTCCGCCCGGGCCAGGCCGGCGCAGTCCAGCGCGGTGAACGCGCGGACGGCGTACTCCTGCACCTGACGGGTCACCCGCTCCGGCAGGTTGGCCGGGATGTCGTACTCGCACGAGTCGTCGAGGTACTTCGCCTCGAAGTCGTAGAAGTCGTGGTCGGTGACGACCCGCACCTCGGCCAGCACGGACGCCTCCGGCGCGCCGCCGGCCTCGCCCTCCAGGACCCCGCACTCGATCTCGCGGCCGATGATCGCGGCCTCGATGATGACCTTCGGGTCGAACTTCCGGGCGGCGGCGACCGCGTCGTCCAGTTGCGCCCAGTCGCTGACCTTGCTGACACCGAAGGACGAGCCGGCCCGGGACGGCTTGACGAAGACCGGCAGGCCGAGCCGCTCCTTGTCCTGCTCGCTGAGGGTCATCCCGTTGCGCAGCACCGCGTACGTGCCGACCGGGATGCCCTCGACGGCACACAGCTTCTTGGTGAACTCCTTGTCCATCGCGGCGGCCGAGGCGAACACGTTCGCCCCGACGTAGGGGATGCCGGCCATCTCCAGCATTCCCTGGATGGTGCCGTCCTCGCCGTACGCGCCGTGCAGCACCGGGAAGACCACGTCCACGTCGGCCAGCACCCGCGGACCCTCGGTGGGGTCGAGCACCATCAGCCCGTTGCCGGTGGGGTCGGCGCGCAGCACGATGTCGTCGCCGGATTCGGCGGTGATCTCCGGCAGCTGGCGGGCGTTGATCGCGAGCTGGGCGGGATCTCCGTCGGTCAGCACCCACTGGCCGGCCCGGGTGATGCCGACGGGCACCACCTCGAACTCGTCCGGGTCGAGCGCGCCGAACACGCTGCCGGCGCTGACGCAGGAGATGCCGTGCTCCGGGCTGCGGCCGCCGAACACGATCGCCACGCGGGTCTTGCCTGGGGTGGTCACTCCGGTCACCTCTTCGTACGCGACTGCGGCTGGTCGTGCTCGCCGGTGGCGCTCACCCGGTTGACCTTACTGTGCGTGGCGGCAGAGCGAGGCGATACCCGGCGAGCCGCAGCACGACACGGCAATCGGTCAACAAGAGATATACGGTGCGTGACGGGACAGTGGCTGTCTCGTAGGCCGCTGACCTGGGCCTATTCAGTCCCGGGAGTGCCGCCGACCGACGGCTATCACCTTGACCCGCTGTCGGCCGGCCCGCACCATGCCCAACGCCATGAACGCTCCGGCGATCCGGTCGGCGGCCTCCCGACTGTTGGCGCCGACCACCTGACGACGCCGCTCCGGCGCGACCCGCTCGTTGCGCTCGATGCCTTCGACCGGGCGTACGTCGGTGAGCACCACGAGGAAGCGGGTCATCGAAAGCCGCCCGCGTCGCACACGGCGGGGGGCTGCGGGCAGGTTCCCACGTCGTCTCCTTCCGGCGGGCCGGGATGGAGGGGCGGCACGCGACGATCGGGTACGGGGGAGAAACCCGATCGCCGCGCGCCCCATCCCCTCCGGTCGCTCACCACCACCGTCGCCACGACAACCGGCGGTGAGGACGCGATAACAGATTGACACGTGTACAGCCGTGAATGCAACTCTCATCGGCGTTCTCTCATGCAGACGTTCCCGCAAATGTGTGCGACCATCGATGTATGGCCCCCAAGACCGCCCGCGCCCGCCGGCTCGGCATCGCCCTGCGCCAACACCGGGAAGCCGCCGGGCTGACGCTGGAGACCGCGGCGGATGAGATCAACAGCACCCGCAGCACCCTCTCCCGGTACGAGAACGCCCAGACCCTGATCACCCCGGCCACCGTGCGCGCCCTGCTCACGTCGTACGGGGTGAGTGCCGAGGAGGTGGCCGCAGCGGTGCTACTCGCCAAAGACGCCCGCAAGCCGGGATGGTGGGTGTCGTACTCGTACCTGCTGGATCCACGCACGATCGACTTCATCGCGTTGGAGGCCGAGGCGACCGCCATCGCCAACTTCGAGCCCTCGGTGGTGCCCGGCCTGCTGCAGACCGCCGACTACGTCCGTGGCGTGATGCGCGGCGGGCCGCACACCCTCGGCGACGACCTGGTCGAACAGCGGGTCAAGATCCGGCTCGACCGGCAACAGCGCCTCACCGGCGAGAACCCGCCCATCTTCGACGCGATCATCGATGAGGGCGCGCTGCTACGCCCCGTCGGCGACCAGTCGGTGATGGACGGGCAACTGCGACACCTGGTCAAGATGGCCGAGCTGCCGAACATCAGCGTCCAGGTGATCCCCCTGTCGGCCGGTTACCACCGGGGCACGCGGGGCTCACTGCACATCCTCGAGTTCGCCGACCCGGAGGATCCGATCATCGCCTCGGTGGAGACCGTGGCAGGTCAGATGATCCTCGACCGGGCCGGCGAGACGCGTACCTGCACCAAGATCATGGAGCATCTCCGAAGCGTGGCGCTCAGCCCGGCGGACAGCCGCGAGATGCTCCTGTCAGCCCTGAAGGGACGGTAGGACCGATGACACCGACAATCACAGCGGCCTTGGCCGCGGCGGCGTGGCGCAAGAGCAGCCGCAGCGGCGACGAGGGCGCCTGCGTCGAGGTTGCCGCGCTGCCACGGCTGGTGGCCGTCCGCGACTCCAAGGACCCGGCCGGCCCGGCCCTGCTGTTCGCAACGGCCGCGTGGGCGGCCTTCGCCCAGGCGCCACCGCGCCCCTGACCAGACCCCCACACACCACTCACCGAACCGGACAACCCACCTGCCGACCGCCCGCCGCGCCGCCTGTCAGGCGCGGCGGGCCGGGTCGGGACGCGACGTACCCAGACGCGGCCCGGGACCACGCCCCCGGGCCAATGGCACCAACGACAAGGCAGGCTGCTGGCGCGGCAGATGCGGGCAGGCTCAGGCCACCAGCGGGCGAGGCTCCGGGGCCGCGCGCAGCCTCTCCAGAGCGGCGATCGCCACACCCCGGGCACCGGCCATGTCCCGGTCCGGCACCAGCGCGAAGGTGGCCACGGCCGCCTGCTCCTCGCGCAGCACCGTGTGCTCGCGGACCGTCGCCAGGAACCAGTCACGGAACTCCGGTGCCGCCTCGACCACCCCACCACCGACGAAGTACGCGTGCGGGTCGGTGAAGTTCGCCGCCACCGTGAACAGCCGCCCCAGCGCCATCGCCTGCTGGGTGAACAGATCCCGCGCGAGGGCGTCGCCCCGTTCGCCGTACCCGCGCACCAGCTTCGCCGCCCGAGCCACCGGTTCGGCGGCGAGCGGATGGTCCGGGTACCGGGTCAGCCAGTACGGCAGCAGGTTGCGCTCGATGCCGGTCAGCGAGGCGACGCTCTCGACGTCACCGGTGAAGCCGCAGGCACAGGTGGGCTCCGGCTGGCCCGGGCCGAGCAGCCCGGTCAGCGGGACGTGCACGTGACCGAGCTCCCCGGCCATGCCGGCCGCACCGGCGATCACCCGGCCACTCTCCACCACGCCGCCACCAAGGCCGGTGCCGACGATCGCGGAGACCGACGACCGGGTCATCGCCTCGGCACCGAAGTGCACGTGGTGGGCGTAGAGCGCCGCCGCGTTGCCGTCGTTGTGGTAGATCACCGGCAGGCCGAGCCGTCGTTCCAGCGCTCCGCGCACGTCGAAGCCCCGCCAGGCCGGCTGGGAGAAGTTGGTGGAACCCCGGGACGAGATGACCCCGTCGGCGCTGGCCGGGCCGGGAGTGTCCAACCCGACCGCCTGGACCAGCTCGCGCGGCACCCCGGTCTGCGCCAGGGCCCCGTCCAGCGCCCGGGCCAGCGCCTCGATCGCCGCGTCCGGGCCGGCCTGCACCTCGCTGGGGATCTCCAGCAGCCCGTCGACCAGGAACCGGCCGTCCACCGTCAGCACTGTGGCGTTGTTGCTCGTGCCGCCGTTGTCCAACCCGACGACCACCGGCACCCCTGCGCTGCCCACCGAAACCGCCTCCCGCCGTCATGAGTGTGAGCCGAGGCTAGTGCCAAGCTCTCTCCCCCGCCACGCCCGGCCACCGAGCCCAGCCCTTCCCCGTCGATCATGGAGTTCTGGTGGGGGACAAACACCGTGCTGTGGTGCCAACTGGACACCAGAACTCCATGATCGACCGGTTCGACCCGGGCCGGGGGTCAGGTGGGGTTTTGGGCTACCACTGCTGTGGCGTCCAGGTCTTCGTCGTGGCGCACTCCGGGGATCAGGCCGGCGGCGCTGAACGCGGCGCAGAGCGCGTCCACCTGGGTGGTGCCGGCCTCGACCACCAGGTGCCCTCCCGGGGTCAACCATTCGGCGGCGTCCACGCCCACCCGGCGCAGCACGGAGAGACCGTCCGGCCCACCGTCGAGCGCCACCGGGGCCTCGTGCAGCCGCGCCTCGGGAGGCATCAGCGCCACCGCCCCGGTCGGCACGTACGGGGCGTTGCAGACGACGAGGTCCAGCCGACCCCGCCACCGCGGCGGCAGCGGCGCGAAGAGGTCGCCCTCGTACACCTCGACGTTCAGCCCGCCCACGTTGCGCCGCGCACACGCCACCGCCGCCGGGTCGATGTCGGCGGCGGCCAGCCAGCGTGGCGTGAGTCGGTGTGCCAGCGCGACGGTGGTGGCCCCGGACCCGCAGCAGAGGTCCACGACGGCCGGGGCCGGGACGGTGACCTCGGCCGCCACCTGGACCAGCAGGGCGGTCCGGGCACGTGGCACGAAGACGCCGGCGTCGACGGCGATCCGGAGGCCGGCGAACTCGGCCCACCCGAGCAGATACTCCAGCGGTTCACCGGCCACCCGACGGTCGGTCAGGTCGACCAACGTGGCCGGGGAGTCGGCCGCGGCCAGTAACAACTCGGCCTCGTCCTCGGCGTAGACGCAACCGGCGGCGCGCAGCCGGCCCACGAGAGCGGCCCGGTCGGTCGGGGACGGTGGTGGCACCGGCGGCCTCAGACCGGCCCGGCCACGTCCAGGGCGGCGGCGATGTCGGCCACCAGGTCCGCGGTGTCCTCGGCCCCACAGGAGAGCCGGACGAAGCCCGGCGCGGTGTCGTCGCCCCACTGCTCCCGGCGGTCCGCCGTGGTGTGCAGGCCACCGAAGGAGGTCGCCGCCGCCACCAGCCGGGCGGCCTCGATGAACCGGCCCACCCGTTCGGCGCTGCCCAGGTCGAACGAGAGCACCCCCGGTATCCGGCGCATCTGGGTCGAGGCCACCGGGTAGGCCGGGTCGTCCGGCCGCCCCGGCCAGCGCAGGCCCGTCACATCCGAACGGTTGGCGAGCAGGTCGACGACGGCTGCGGCGTTCGCGCTCTGCCGGGCCAGCCGAAGGTCGAGGGTGGCCAACGACCGGTGCGCCAGCCAGGCGTCGAACGCCCCCGGAACCGAACCGGTGGTCGTCCGCCAGGTCGTCACCGCGGTGATCAGCTCTTCGGACCTGCTGACCAGGTAACCCAGCAGCAGGTCGGAGTGGCCGGTGAGCGCCTTCGTGCCGGAGGCGACCACCAGGTCGGCGCCGAGGTCGAGTGGCCGCTGCCCGAGCGGGGTGGCCGTGGTGTTGTCCACCGCGAGCAGCGCGCCGGCGGCGTGCGCCCTCTCGGCCAGGGCGGCCACGTCGACCACGTCCAGGCCCGGGTTGGCCGGCGTCTCCACCAGCACCAGCCGGACCCCCTCGAACGACGGGTACGGCCCGACGGTCGGCACGAAGAGCACCCGGACGCCGATCGCCTCCAGCACGTCGGTGGCGAACGCCCGGACCGGGAAGTAGCCGTCGGTGGGCAGCACCACGGTGTCCCCGGGGCGCAGCACTGTCAGCAGCAGGCCGGTGATGGCCGCCTGACCGGTGGCGAAGACGCGACACTCACCGCCCTCCAACTCGCCCACGGCGGCCTCCAGCAACCGCCGGGTCGGGTTGTCCGGGCGACCGTAGCCGTTCGGCGACGCGCCAGGGCCCTGGAACGGGTCGAGGTGGTACGGCGCGGCGAAGACCGGCCCCGGCAGGAACGGGTCGCCCGGTTTCGCCTCCGGCAGGCCGGCGCGTACGCAGCGGGTGCCGTCTCCCAGCTCGCTCATCGGATCCTCACTCGTACGACTCGGGCTTGGCGGTGCGGCTCATCAGGGTCTCCACGGCGAGGCGCGGGTCCATCCCCTCGTGGCAGATCCGCTCGACGTGCTCGGTGATCGGCATCTCCACGCCGTGCGCGCGGGCCAGGTCACGGATCGCCAGGCAGCTCTTCACGCCCTCGGCGGTCTGCCGGGTGGCGGTCTGGGCCTGCTCCAGCGTCTCGCCCCGGCCCAGGTGCTCCCCGAAGGTCCGGTTGCGGGCCAACGGGGAGGAGCAGGAGGCGACCAGGTCACCCATGCCCGCCAGGCCGGCGAAGGTGATCGGGTCCGCGCCGAGCGCCACGCCCAGTCGGGCCGTCTCGGCCAGCCCTCGGGTCATCAGCATGGCCCGGGTGTTGTCGCCGAAACCCATCGCCGTGGCGATGCCGTACGACAGGGCGATCACGTTCTTGACCGCACCGCCCAGCTCACAGCCGATCACGTCGTCGTTGGTGTACGGGCGCAGGTACGGCGTCCGGATCGACGCCTGCACGAGCGCCGTACGGTGACCGTTCGTTCCGGCGACCACTGTCGCGGCGGGCTGCTCGGCGGCGATCTCCGGGGCCAGGTTCGGACCGGACACCACGACGACCCGGTCGGCGGCGACGCCGGCGGTCTCCACGATGACCTCGCTCATCCGCTTGGTGGTGCCCAGCTCGATGCCCTTCATCAGAGACACCAGGGTGGAGTCCGGGTGCAGGTGCCCGGCCCACTCGGCGAGGTTGCCCCGCAGGGTCTGCGACGGCACCGCGAGGACCACCAGCTCGGCGCCGGTGATCGCCTCGGCGGCGTCGGCGGTGGCGGTGACCCGGGCCGGCAGCAGCAGGTCCGGCAGGTACTCCGGGTTGCGGCGCTCGGCCCGGATGCTCTCGGCGACCGGCGCACGACGGGCCCACACGGTCACGTCCCGGCCCGCGTCGGCCAGGATCTTGGCGAAGGCGGTGCCCCAGGAACCGGCGCCGAGCACCGCGACGTGCCCGCTGCCTCGCTCGCTCATGCCGCTTCGCCCTGCTGCTCACGGCCGGCGGAGGACCGGGCCGGTCGCTCCCACAGCGGCGGCGGTGTGCCGCCACGGATCTCGGCGAGCATGTCCCGCAGCCGCAACATGATGGTGTCCGTCATCTCTTCGAGGGTGGCCCGGGTCGGTGGGGAGTCCGCCCACCGGCTCAGGTCGATCGGTTCCCCGGCGACGACGGTCACCGGGATCCGGGGGCGCAGGCTCACCCGGCTGGTCCGTGGGTCGAAGATCCGCTCCGGCCCCCACATCACCACCGGCACGACGGGCGCGCCGGTGGCCAGGGCGAGCCGGGCCGCGCCGGTCTTGGCCTTCATCGGCCACAGCTCCGGCTGCCGGGTGGTGGTGCCCTCCGGGTAGATCACCACGGCACCGCCCCTGTCGAGCGCGCCGACCAACGCGTCCAGCGACCGGACCGCGTCGACGCTGCCCCGCTCGACCGGGATCTGCAGGCACCGGTGCAGGATCCAGCCGACCACCGGCACCCGGAACACGCTGGCCTTGCCCAGGTACTGCGGCCAGCGCCCGGAGTCGTAGATGAAGTGCGCGGAGACCAGCGGATCGGCGTGCGAGAGGTGGTTCGCCACAATGATCACGCCACCGTCGCCGCCGAGGTGTTCCTGGCCACTCCAGGTCCGGCGGGTCCACACGGTCATCACGGGCTTGACCAGCCCCACGGCGAACCGTTGCCAGAATCCCAGCCTTCGCCGTGCCACTGTGCCTCCTCGTCGCGCCCCAACCCCGCCGCGAAACCCCGCCCGCGACACCCGCAGCGGAAATCATGCCTGCTCGCCCCCGGTACGGCCAGCGAGGGTCCCGTCGTCCGGCTGGCAGGATTGCGGACGTGAGTCAGCCGAGGTGGGCCGTGGTGGTGCCGGTGAAGCATCTGGGCGCGGCCAAGAGCCGGCTGCGGGGCGCGCTGTCCGGCGTACCCCACGAGGATCTGGCGCTGGCCCTGGCGGCCGACACCCTCCGGGCGGTGCTGGCCTGCCCGGCGGTCGCCGAGGCCCTGGTGGTCACCGACGACGCCCGGGTGACGGCGGCGGCGCGGGCGGCGGGCGCGCGGGTACTGCCCGACGGGCCGGACGCCGGCCTGAACGCGGCGTTCCGGCATGGCGCCGCCGGGGCCACCGCCGGGTGGGTGGCCGGGCTCACCGCGGACCTGCCGGCGCTGCGCCCGGCCGAGCTGGCCGGCGCGCTGCTCGCGGCGCAGAACGGTCGACCGGGGGTACGCCGTTTCGTGCCGGACGCGCCCGGCAGCGGCACGGTCCTGCTCACCGCCCCTCCCGGAGTTCCGCTGGCCCCCCGTTTCGGGGTGGGCTCGGCGGTCGCGCACGCGGCAAGCGGGGCGCTGCCCCTGACCGGGGACTGGCCCAGCCTGCGCCGGGACGTGGACACTCCCACGGACCTGGCCACCGCCATCAGGCTCGGGCTGGGGCCGCACACCGCGGCACTCGTCGCCGCCGGTCATCCCGCACGCTCCGCGGGCTGAGCCGCCCGGCCCGCACCGCGGGCTGAGCCGCCCGGCCCGCACCGCGGGCTGACCCGGCGGGTGTACGGTGCCAGCATGCAGGGCACGGTGGCCAGCTACGACGCGGCGACGCGCAGCGGTGTCCTGCTGCTCGACGACGGCACCGAGATGCGCTTCCCCGCGCGGGCCTTCGACGCCTCCGGGCTGCGGCTTCTCCGGCTCGGCCAGCGGGTGCACATCGACACGGATACCGACGGCACGGTCGTCCGGGTGACATTGCCGACGATGATCTGAACCGTCGAGCCCAAGTTCATTTTGCGTTCACCGTAATCGGGTGATTATGAGCGGGTGAGCACCCCTCGCGAGAACCCGGCCCGCCAGCCCTCCTCCGATCTCCGCAACGGTTCCCGCGCGCGCGGCACCGACGGCCGCTTCCGCCCGTCCCGCGCCGAACGGGCGGGCGCCGCCCGCGCCGACACCCTCGCCGACGACCCCGGGGCCGCCTCCTCCGGGCTGGACGAGGTCATCGAACCCGCGCCGACCAGCGACGAGGTGGACTCCCCCGCCGTCGCCGGCGCCCACCAGGTCCTGCCGGACGACCTCCCGACCGCCGCCGCGGCGCAGGACGACGAACCGCCCGCGCCGCTGCCCGAGGACCGGTTCCTCAACCGGGAACTCTCCTGGCTCGACTTCAACGCCCGGGTGCTCACCCTGGCCGAGGACCAGAGCACCCCACTGCTGGAAAGGGCCAAGTTCCTGGCGATCTTCGCCAGCAACCTGGACGAGTTCTTCATGGTGCGGATCGCCGGGCTGAAGCGGCGGCTCTCCGCCGGCCTGCCGGTGCGCGGCGGGGACCGGCTGCCCCTGCGTACCCAGTTGGAGCTGATCGCGGAGCGCACGGCAGCGCTGGTCGCCCGGCACGCCGCCTGCTTCGTGGACGACGTGCTGCCGAAGCTGGCGGCCGAGGACATCCGCATCCTGCGCTGGGGCGAACTGGGGGACCCGGAGCGGGAGCGGCTACGGACCTACTTCCGGGAGCACATCTTCCCGGTGCTGACCCCACTCGCGGTGGACCCCGCGCACCCGTTCCCGTACATCTCGGGGCGGTCGCTGAACCTGGCGGTGGCGGTTCGTGACCCCGACGGCGGCTCCGAGCTGTTCGCCCGGGTGAAGGTGCCCAACAACGTCCCCCGTTTCGTCCGGGTGGACCGGGACCAGCCGGGCGTACGGATGTTGCCGGTGGAGGACCTGATCTCGGTGCACCTGGGGCAGCTGTTCAGTGGCATGCAGGTGGTCGAGTGCCACCTGTTCCGGGTCACCCGTAACGCCGAGGTGGAGGTCGACGAGGACCGCGACGAGGACCTGTTGCAGGCCCTGGAACGGGAACTGGCCCGGCGGCGGTTCGGCCCGCCGGTCCGGCTGGAGGTGGCCGCCTCCATCTCCGACCACATGTTGGAGCTTCTCGTCCGCGAGCTGGACATGGACGACCAGGACGTGCTGCGGGTGCCCGGGTTGCTGGACCTGTCCGCGCTGTGGCAGGTCTACGGCGAGGCCGACCGGCCGGACCTCAAGGACCCGCCGTTCGTGCCGGCCACCCACCCCCGGCTCGCCGAGGGCGAGGTGCCGCGCAGCGTCTTCGCCACCCTGCGCGACGGGGACATCCTGGTGCACCACCCGTACCACTCGTTCGCGACGAGCGTGCAGCGCTTCATCGAGCAGGCCGCCGCCGACCCGAACGTGCTGGCCATCAAGCAGACCCTCTACCGCACCAGCGGCGACTCCCCGATCGTCGACGCGCTTGTCGACGCGGCCGCCGCCGGCAAGCAGGTGGTGGTGCTGGTGGAGGTGAAGGCCCGCTTCGACGAGGTGGCCAACATCGGCTGGGCGCGCACGTTGGAACGGGCCGGCTGTCACGTGGTGTACGGCCTGGTCGGCCTCAAGACGCACTGCAAGACCGCGCTGGTGGTGCGCCAGGAGGGCAACCAGATCCGCCGCTACTGCCACATCGGCACGGGCAACTACCACCCGAAGACCGCCCGCCTGTACGAGGACTTCGGGATGCTCACCGCCGACCCGGAGATCGGCGCGGACCTCACCGACCTGTTCAACGTGCTCACCGGCTACAGCCGGCAGACCGCGTACCGACGGTTGCTGGTCGCTCCGCAGGGCATCCGTACCGGCCTCATCGAGCGCATCGAGCGGGAGATCTCGCATGTCCGCCTGGGCATGCCCGGTCTGGTCCAGTTCAAGGTCAATTCGCTGGTCGACGAGGGGGTGACCGACGCGCTGTACCGCGCCTCCCAGGCTGGCGTCCACGTCGACCTGCTCATCCGGGGAATGTGCACGCTGCGGCCCGGGGTGCCCGGGCTGTCGGAGAACATCCGCGTGCGCTCGATCCTCGGCCGATTCCTGGAGCACTCCCGGGTCTTCCGGTTCGGCAACAACGGCGAGGCCGAGTTCTGGATGGGGTCGGCGGACCTGATGCACCGCAACCTCGACCGTCGGGTGGAGGCACTGGTGCAGGTCAGCGATCCGATCGCCCGCGCCGAACTGGACCAGGTGCTGACCGCCGCCATGAGCCCCGACGTGGACGCGTTCGAGCTGTCCAGCGACGGTAGCTGGACCCGGCACACCGGCGCCGACGACAACACCCGCGAGCATCTACAGGAAGTGTTGTTGCGCCGCGTCGGTGGCACGGCCGGCTGACCGATCACCGCATAGGCTGGGTTGATGGTCGAGGAGGAGCAGAAGTACGAGGTGGACGACGCCTACGTGCTGCCGGACCTGGCCGCCACGGCACCGTCCGGGGGCCGCGTTCGGGCGCTGCCACCGGTGACGCTCGTCGCCCGCTACCTCGACACCGTCGACCTCAGGCTGGCCCGCGCCGGTGCCTCGCTACGCCACCGCCGGGGCGACGAGCTGCCCTGGACGGTGAAACTGCCGACCGGCACACCAGGCGTCCGGCACGAGGTCTCCCGCCCGGGGCCGAAGGGGCAGCCGCCGCCGGAGCTGGTGGAGCTGGTCACCGTCCTGCACCGGGGGGCATCGCTGGCCCCGGTGACGGTGGTCCGGACGGTCCGGCACGCGTACGAGGTGTGCGACAAGGCGGGCACGGTTCTCGCCGAGGTGGTGGACGACCGGGTGACGGTGCTGGACGACTCCGGCGCCACCACCGACACGTTCCGCGAGCTGGAGGTCGAGCGCAAGGACGGCGACCGGGCGCTGCTCGACCGGATCGGCTCCGTGCTGCGCGAGGCCGGCGCCCAGGGTGGGTCGTTCACGCCGAAGCACGTACGGGCGCTGGGCGAGGCGGCACAGGCCGATCCGGACCTGGTCGCGCCGGACGGGCTGCCCGTCGAGCCGACAGCGGGTGACGTGGTGACCGAGGCGCTCCGTAAGGAGATCCGCCGGCTGCTGGCGCACGACCCGCTGGTCCGACTACGCGCCCCGGGCGCCGGCGGCGACACCGGTGTGCACCAGATGCGGGTGGCCTGCCGACGCCTCCGCAGTGACCTGCGCACCTTCAAGGCCCTGGTCCGCACGACCTGGTCCCGGCCACTGCGCACCGAGTTGCGGTGGCTGGCCGGTGTCCTCGGCGCGGCCCGCGACGCCGAGGTGTTGCGCGCCCGGCTGCGCACCACCGCCGAGGCGGATCCGCTCAGCCCGCTCGACGGGGACGCGGTGGACCGGCTGGACGAGGTGCTCGCCGCACGGCAGCGATCGGCGCTGGCCGCCATCGACGAGGCGTTGCGCAGCCCCCGCTACCTGGCCCTGGTGGACTCCCTGGTGCTGGCCTCCGCCTCGCCCCGGCTCACCCGCCGGGCAACCGCGCCGGCGGCGGAGGCGCTGCCCGCGTTGGTTGCCCGCCCCTGGGCTCGGCTCACCGGCCCGGACGGCGTCGACGGGCTCGACGCCCGGTCGCCGGACGACAGGTGGCACGCCGTTCGCAAGGAGGCCAAGCAGGCCCGGTACGCGGTCAACGCGGTGGCACCGACGGTCGGCAAGGGCGCGCGCCGGCTGGCCCGTGCCCTGGCCGGGGTGCAGGACGTGCTCGGCGAGCACCAGGACGCGGCGGTCGCGGCGGACACCTGGCTGGAGATCGCCGCCGAGCTGCCGGACGACCACGAGCTGGCCGTCACCGCCGGTCGGCTCGCCGAGCGGGAACGCGCCTCCGTACACCGGATGCGGTCGTCCTTCCCGGCGGCCTGGCACCGGGCCACCCGGCGGCGGCGCACGAGTTGGCTGCCGTGACCGGCATCCGCGCGGCGGGTGGGGTGGCCTGGCGGCCGACCGCCGACGGCGTCCGCGTCTGCGTGGTGCACCGCCCCCGCTACGGCGACTGGACGCTGCCGAAGGGCAAGCTGGAGCCGGGCGAGCACGCCCTGGCGGCGGCCGTCCGCGAGGTGGCCGAGGAGGCCGACGTGCGGGGTGTGCCGCAGGTCCGGCTGCCGTCGGTGCGGTACCGCAGCGAGGGGCAGCCCAAGCTGGTCGACTACTGGTCGATGCTCGCTGTCGCGAGCGGGGGTTTCCAACCGGGCACCGAGGTGGACGACATCCGCTGGCTCGCCGTGGACGACGCGATCCGCCTGGTCAGCTACCCCCACGACGCCGAGGTGCTGGCGGCGTTCGCCGCGCTGCCGCCGGTGACCGCCACCGTCGCGCTGGTCCGGCACGCGCACGCCGGTAAGCGGGCCACCTGGTCCGGCCCGGACGTCGGGCGCCCCCTGGACGCCGAGGGATGGGCCCAGGCGACCGCGCTGGGCGGGCTGGTGGCCCTGATCCGGCCGTCCCGGTTGGTGTCGGCGTCACCGCGACGGTGTGTACAGACCCTGGACCCGGCCGCCGCGCTGCTCGACCTGCCGATCGAGGTCTGCGGCGACCTCGACGAGCCTCAGCCCGGCCAGCAGAGCGACGAGCAGATCCTGGCCACCGCCGCCCGGCTGCTGGAGTTGGCCACCGCCGGCGGCCAGGCCGCGGTGTGCAGCCAGGGCAAGGTGCTGCCGGGTGCCCTGGAGCAGCTGACCGGCCGCGCCGACGAGGACTTCAGCACGCCCAAGGGCGGCGGATGGCTGCTCGCCTTCACCGCCGACCGTCTGTTGGCCGCCGACCGCTTGTAGAGCCCCTCAGCGGGGCGGGAGGGCCACTGTCACCGCGACCGGCAGGTGGTCGCTGGCGGTGCTGCGGGGCGCGACCGGGTCGCCGGGGGTCAGACCGGGCGAGACGAAGATGTGGTCGATCTGTTCGCGGGGGTCGTCGGCGGGGCTGGTCGCCAACGGTCGGGCGGCAGCCAACGCGTCGACCAGACCAGCGGCCGTGAACTCCCCGAACGCCTCGTCCCCCGGCTCGGTGTTCAGGTCGCCCGCCACCACCAGCGGTCGACCGGCGGCGTACCGGACGGCGAAGTCGGCGACCGCGCGGGCCTGGACCACCGGGCCCTGCCCGGGCGGCGGTTGCAGGTGGGTACTGACCACCGCGACACGGACCCCGTCGCTCAGGTCCAGCGTCACGCCGAGGGCCTGCGCCCCGGTGGGCGCACCGACGGCGGGCAGCGGGATGCTCCGCGCGTCGTCCATCGGCCAACGGCTGAGCACGGCGTCACCCCACACGGGGTCAGCGGCCGGCCCGAAGACGTACGGCATGCCGAGCCGGTCGGCCACCACGTCGAGGGTGTCGTGCCCGCCGTTGAGCAGCCAGGCGCGGTCCACCTCGCTGAGCAGCACCACGTCGGGGCGTTGCCGCTCCACCACCTCGGTGAGCCCGGTCAGGTCGAACCGACCGTCCAACCCGAAGCCCATCCGGATGTTGTACGCCACCACGGTGAGCCGCTCCGGTGGGCCGTCCCGGTTGCTGGCCACCGGAACCTCGTCGGCGACCACCGGTGCCAGCAGCGCCAGCGCGGTGACCGCAGCGGCAGCCCGTAGCGGCGGAAACGGCCCTGGGAGCCACTGGACGACGGGTTGGGCGGTGAACGCCACGACCGCGACCAGACCGGCCACCACGACGGGCACCGCCGCGTTGGGGTACCCGAGGTCGTAGGCGGAGTAGTACCCGACCGCCCCCAGCGCGAAGACCAACATGCCGACGGCCACCGCGTACCCCCGGCGGGCCGCCGTCGCGTCAGCGCCGTCCCTCGCGGTCACCCTGCCCGTCGGCCCGGTCTCCGCCGTCTCGTCCGGGCGGTCGGCGTCGTCGGTCAGCGCGAGGCAGGCACCGAGACCGACGGCGGCCAGCAGGACGGCCGGGACGAGCAAATCGCCCCGGTCGCTGGCGAACAGCAGCGCGCCCACCAGCAACGCCACCGGCCCGTACGCGCGGCCCCACCCCCGGGGTGGCCGGGTCGACGCGGTGAACAGGAATGCGGCGACCGCCACCGGCACCGGCGCCAGGCCGCACAACGGCGAGCCCGCCACACCGTCGCCGGCGAACAGATACGACATCCCGGTCCGGGCCAGCGCCGGGGAGAGTGCCACCATTCCGGCCAGCAGCAGCGCCGGACCGGCCAACAGCCAGGCCCGCGCGCCACCTGCACCGACCCGCCCGCCACCGTCGTCAACACCGCCGCCGGCCCGCGCTGCCCGCTGTGCCGTGCCGAGCAGGAACAGCAGCACCGCGACGGAGCTGACCAACCACGCCACCCAGGTGTCCCACCAGACCACGTCGACGGTGTCCCACACCGCGTGCAGGGCCGCGTTGACCGCGAAACCCAACGCCAGCCCCGGAACCGGACGGTCGGTGTCGGCGGCGACGCCGACCAGCCAGACCAGCCCGGCGAGCAGACCGGCGGTGGCCAACCAGAGTTGCGTACGCCCACCCGGCGCGGCGGTGAGTGCGAGCCGGGCGACGGCGAGGGCAACGGCGGCGACCACCACGACCGGCCGGGCACCGACCCGGCGGACCACCGCGGGCGCGCCCAACGCGAGCACGAACCAGCCGAGAGCGAACGCGCCCATCAACTCGGCCGGGGTGGACGCCGCCTGGCCGAAGATGGTGATGATGCCGGGCAACCAGACCCGCAGCACGTCGATGAGGAGGACGACGCCCAGCGCGAGCGTCCCGGTGGTGAGCTGGCGGTAGCGCACCGGCGCCCCACTTCCCGTCGACGGGCCGGCGGAGGGGGCCGGCACGGCGATTCTGCGCGAGGGGACCGGACGGGTCAACGGTCCGCGTACGCTGAAAGGGCGCCCACCAACGGGTGGACGCCCTTTCGTAGTGGGTCGGTCAGCGCTTGCTGGCCGCCTTCTTGGCCGGAGCCTTCTTCGCCGGCGCCTTCTTTGCCGCCGTGCTCTTGCTCGCCGCCGCCGTGGTCTTCTTCGCCGCGGTCGACTTGGTCGCCGCGGTGGTCTTCTTCGCCGCGGTCGTCTTCTTGCTGGCGGCCGTCTTGGTCGCCGTGGTGCTCTTGCTCGCCTTGGCCGGGGCGGTCTTCTTGTTGGCGACCGTCTTGGTCGCCGTGGCGGTCTTGCTCGCCTTGGCCGGGGCGGTCTTCTTGCTGGCAGCCGTCTTGGCCGCGGTCGCCTTGGTGCCCGCCGCCTTCGTGCCGGTCGCCTTGGCTCCCGCCGCCTTGGTGCCGGCCGCCTTGGCCGTGGCGGTGCTCGTGGTGGCCTTCTTCGTCGCCACCGTGGCCTTCGGCACCTTGCCGCTGGCCACCATCTCCTTGAACCCGGCGCCGGGGCGGAAGGTCGGGACTGACGTCTTCTTGACCTTCACCGCCTCGCCGGTACGCGGGTTGCGCGCTGTTCGCGCACCACGCACACGCTTTTCGAATGCTCCGAATCCGGTGATCGCCACCTTCTCGCCCTTGGTGACCGCCGCCTGGACCTCGGTGAGGACCGCGTCGAGCGCGGCCGTCGCCATCTTCCGGTCCCCCAGGCGAACGGCGAGCGCCTCGATGAGCTCGGCCTTGTTCACGACTTCCTCCCGATTGTGCAACTGACTCGACGCGAGCCATTCTGCGCGCACGTTATGCCCTGTGCTGCCTAGACACAAACATTCGGTAGAAAAAAGCCCTTGTGTCGCAACGGATTCACCCCCACCGGTTGGACCGATGGGGGTGAAATTCGCTGTGTGAGCGGCCGTACGGCTATGCCACGGAGGGCAGGAACGGCAGTCGGCGCGCCTCGTACGAGTCGATGTCAGCGGCGTGCCGGAGGGTTAGTCCAATGTCATCGAGACCCTCCAGCAAGCGCCACCGGCTGAAGTCGTCCAGCGGGAACGACCAGCTGGCCTCCCCCGCCCGGAGCTGCCGGGCGGTCAGGTCGACGGTCACCGGAGTGGTCGGATCCGACTCGACCAGATCCCACAACTCTTCGACGGCTTTCAATTCCAACTCGACCGGCAACAGGCCCTCCTTGAGGGCGTTGCCCCGGAAGATGTCGCCGAAGCGGGGCGCCACCACCGCGCGGAAGCCCCAGTCCCGCAGTGCCCACACGGCGTGTTCCCGGGAGGAGCCGGTGCCGAACTCCGGGCCGGTGATGAGGATCGACGCCCCGGAATAGCGTTGATCGTTGAGCACGAATGCCGGGTCTTCCCGCCAGGCGCTGAACAGCCCGTCGGCGAAGCCCGTCCGGGTCACCCGCTTGAGGTACACCGCGGGGATGATCTGGTCGGTATCCACGTTGGACCGGCGCAGCGGCACGGCGGTGCCGGTGTGGGTGGTGAACTTGTCCATCTCCTGGAGTCCCTTCTACAGGTCGGCGGGGGCGGCCAGCCGGCCGGCCACGGCGGTGGCGGCGGCGACCGGCGGGGAAACCAGATGGGTACGCCCACCCCGGCCCTGACGGCCCTCGAAGTTGCGGTTCGAGGTGGAGGCGGAACGCTCGCCCGGCTTCAGCGTGTCCGGGTTCATCCCCAGACACATGGAGCAGCCGGCGAACCGCCACTCCGCCCCGGCGTCGGCGAAGACCTTGTCCAGACCCTCGGCCTCGGCGGCCTCCCGCACGGCGGCGGAACCCGGCACCACGAGCATCCGCACACCGTCGGCGACCCGGTGACCACGGAGCACGTCGGCGGCGGCCCGCAGGTCCTCCAGACGACCGTTGGTGCAGGAGCCGACGAACACCACGTCGATCGGCAGCTCCCGCAGCGGGGTGCCGGGACGCAGGTCCATGTACTCCAGGGCGCGGCGCGCGGCGGCACGCTCCGAGTCGGTGACGAACTCCTCCGGGTCCGGCACCGGCGCGCTCAGCGGCGCACCCTGCCCCGGGTTGGTGCCCCAGGTCACGAACGGGGTGACCCGACTGGCGTCCAGGGTCACCTCGGCGTCGAAGCGCGCGCCCTCGTCGGTGGGCAGCGTCCGCCACCACGCCAGCGCCGCGTCCCAGTCCGCGCCCTGGGGCGCGTTCGGGCGACCCTTGAGGTACGCGAAGGTCGTCTCGTCCGGCGCGATCATGCCGGCCTTGGCGCCCCACTCGATGGACATGTTGGCGATGGTCATCCGCCCCTCCATGGAGAGGGCCCGGATCGCCTCGCCGCGGTACTCGACGATGTGCCCACGCCCCCCACCGGTGCCGACCTGGGTGATCAGCGCGAGCACCAGGTCCTTGGCGGTGACGCCGGGAGCGAGGCGGCCGGTGACGTTCACGGCCATCGTCTTCGGCCGGCTCTGCGGCAGCGTCTGGGTGGCCAGCACGTGCTCCACCTCGCTGGTGCCGATGCCGAAGGCGAGCGCGCCGAACGCGCCGTGGGTGGCGGTGTGCGAGTCGCCGCACACGATCGTCATGCCCGGCTGGGTGACACCGAGCTGCGGGCCGATCACGTGCACGATGCCCTGGTTGTCATCACCGAGCGGGTGCAGCCGCACCCCGAACTCGGCGCAGTTACGGCGCAGCGTCTCGATCTGCGTACGCGACGTGGGGTCCGCGATGGTGAGCAGGTCACCACGGCGGAGGCGGAACGCCGGGTCGGCGTACCCGGTCGGGGTGTTGTGGTCCTCGGTCGCGAGGGTCAGGTCGGTACGACGCACCCGGCGCCCGGCGAGCCGCAGCCCGTCGAACGCCTGCGGGCTGGTCACCTCGTGCAGCAGGTGCAGGTCGATGAAGAGCAGGTCCGGCTCACCAGCGGCGGACCGTACGACGTGCGCGTCCCAGACCTTCTCGGCCAGGGTCCTCGGCTCAGGAGTGACTCCCACCATCTGGACATCCTAAATTCTGGGAGGTAAGTTTCGGCTTGTGGGACACAGTATGAGCGGTGTCGGCGTTCTCGACAAGGCGGTGGTCATCCTGGCCGCCTGTGTCGACGGCGCCAGCCTGGCCGAACTCGTTGAACGCACCAAGCTGCCCCGAGCCACCGCACACCGGCTGGCGCAGGCTCTGGAGATCCACCGGATGCTGGTCCGGGACACCCAGGGCCGATGGCGGCCCGGCCCCCGGCTGGGCGAGCTGGCCAACGCGGCGCCGGACGTCCTGCTGACCGCCGCCGAGCCGCTGCTCGCCGCGCTGCGCGACGCCACCGGCGAGAGCGCACAGCTCTACCTGCGCCGCGCGGACGAGCGGATCTGCGTGGCGGCGGCAGAGCGGGCCAGCGGCCTGCGGGACACGGTTCCGGTCGGCTCGGTTCTACCGATGACGGCCGGCTCCGCCGCCCAGATCCTGCTCGCCTGGGAGCCGCCGGAAGCGGTGATGCCGTTGCTGCCGCGCAGCAAGTTCACCGGCCGGACCCTCGCCGAGGTACGCCGCCGTGGCTGGGCGCAGAGCGTCGCCGAACGGGAGGCCGGTGTGGCGAGCGTCTCCGCCCCGATCCGCGACCGCACCGGCCGCGTGATCGCCTCGGTCAGCATCTCCGGCCCGATCGAGCGCCTGGGCCGCCGCCCCGGCGAACGCCACGCCATGGCCGTCGTCCGAGCAGGCCAACGCCTGTCCGGCCTCTAGTCCCGCACCCGCCGCACACCGCACGCCGCACACCGCCCGCCGCACACCGCCCGCCGCACACCGCCCGCCGCCCGCCGCCCGCCGCCCGCCGCCCGCCGCCCGCCGCCCGCCGCACCAAGATCCGCGCAACTTCCCCGATGTTGCTGCCTCCGACGCGCGGGAAGCAGCAACTTCCCCGATGTTGCTGCCTCCGACGCGCGCAAGGCCGCACCATCCCCGATGGTGCGGCCCTCAGCGGTGGGACCTCCGCCGCCTCCGGTGATCAAGAGGTTTGCGTCAGCGCTTACGGCGTGTCGTGACGCAAACCTCTTGATCACCGGGAGCCAGGGGCCGGGGGCGGGGCGCCGGGGGCGGGGGCGGGGCGCCGGGGGCGGGGGCGGGGCGCCGGGGGCGGGGCGGGCCGGGGGCGGGGGCCAAAAGGCCGGGCGCCACGGGAACGGGAAAGGCTCGCCTCGCGACAGCGAGACGAGCCTTTTCGTTGTAGCCCCGACCGGATTCGAACCGGCGCTACCGCCTTGAGAGGGCGGCGTCCTGGGCCGCTAGACGACGGGGCCAGAACTTCTTCCGTTCACCACCCTCGCGGGCGGTGCGGCAGTAGTCTAGCGGCACCGCCCGCGAGGGTGAGCACGGGGTGGGTGCCAC
Organism: Micromonospora sp. WMMD967; assembly: GCF_029626165.1. Classification (NCBI taxonomy): domain Bacteria; kingdom Bacillati; phylum Actinomycetota; class Actinomycetes; order Micromonosporales; family Micromonosporaceae; genus Micromonospora; species Micromonospora sp. WMMD967. The sequence goes on along the minus strand of NZ_JARUBK010000001.1, from coordinate 2,507,532 downwards.
CTCGGCGCGCCCTCAGCAGACACGAAACAGCCCGCCTCACCAGGTGAGACGGGCTGTGCACAATGTAGCCCCGACCGGATTCGAACCGGCGCTACCGCCTTGAGAGGGCGGCGTCCTGGGCCGCTAGACGACGGGGCCAGAACAACTTTCGCTCCCCCACCCTACGCGGGCGGAGGAGCTGCACTCCACCGGAGGCGACTCCACCCCCGGAGGAGCGGAGTCGAACTCCGTCAGAATCCAGCGTCTGAAATTCTTACGAATTCCAGCAGCGCTGGGGTACCAGGACTCGAACCTAGACTAACTGAACCAGAATCAGTCGGGCTGCCAATTACCCCATACCCCATTGGCCCCTTGCGGCGCCGGGAGTGAACTTTACCCTCCCGGTGCCGGCAGGCCAAATCCGATCCCCCCGAACCACCCGTGAGCTGCGGAAACAGGGGCATCAGACGAATCAGGCGACGGGAACCACCGGGTTGGTGAGCTCGCCGATGCCCTCGATCCGCACGCTGACCGTATCCCCCTCGACGAGCGGGCTAACCCCGGCCGGAGTGCCGGTGAGAACGACATCGCCGGGCAGCAGGGTCATCACGTGCGAGATGTACGACACCAGGCCCGGTACGTCGAAGACCATGTCCTTCGTCCGGCCGAGCTGGCGTACCTCCATCTCCTCCGGGTTGCGACCCACCTCACAGCGGATCTCCAGGTCGGAGACGTCCAGACCGGTGGTGATCCACGGACCGATCGGGCAGAACGAGTCGAAGCCCTTGGCCCGGGTCCACTGCCCGTCCGAGCGCTGGAGGTCCCGCGCGGTGACGTCGTTGGCGCAGGTGTAGCCGAAGATCGCACGTTCGGCGGCGGCCCGGTCGGCGCGGCGCGCGCCCGGCGCCCCGATGACGACGGCGAGTTCCGCCTCGTGCTCGACCTGCTTGGAGAAGATCGGCAGTCGGATGGCGTCCCGGGGGCCGATCACCGAGGTGGACGGCTTGAGGAAGAGCAGCGGCTCCTTGGGCACGTCGTTGCCGAGCTCGGCGGCGTGGTCGGCATAGTTGCGGCCGACGCAGACGACCTTGCTGGGCAGGATCGGCGAGAGCAGCCGAACGTCGGAGAGGGCCCAACGGGCCCCACTGAAGGTCAGATTGCCGAACGGGTGGCCCTCGATCTCGGCGATGGTCAGGCCCTGCGGCCCGGCCTCCGGTTCGCCTTCGACGGCACCGAACGACATTCCCTTGGCATGGGCGAAACGAGCGATACGCACCCCGCCAATCTAGCCCCGCCCGCACCCCGACCGACCAGGACCGGCCGCCGGGTGTGCTCAACCCGTCACCGCGCGGCACCCTATCGGAGCAGGAGGTGAGCGGGGCGGTCTTCCGGACTTCGTACCCGCACGGAGGCGACTCGCCCCTACCGTCGGCTCCGGAGGTTCGTTCGTATGCCTGCATCGACACGACACCACAGAGCCCTCGCAGTGTTCGTACACTGCCTCGGCATCCTCGCCGCCGTGCCGGCCCTGCCGGCGGCGGCACCGGAGGCGGCGGCCACGCCACGACCACCGGCCGCCACGCCACAACCGACGGCTGCGGCGCCGCGTTCGACGGCCGCGCCCCCGGCCGGCCCCGCGACGCCACGACCGAGCGTGGCGGCGTCCACGACGGGGACACCCGGGCCGGCCGTCACCCGACCGCCGGTGGCGATGGTCGCGCGGGTGACCGAGCCCACCCCGCCGTCGGCGCCGCCGGCGATGGCACCACCGTCGCGGGCACCGGCGTCGGCGCCGCCGCAACAGGTCACCGTCGCGGTCGCGCCGGAGAACAGCCCGGCACCGAGGTACCGGATCCAGGTCCGCAACGTGGGCAACGCGCCCGTGGAGACCACTGTGCGCCAGGAACTGCCGCCCGGCTCGTCGCCGACAGCGATCAGCGGCGGCGGCCGGTCCACCCGGGCCGGCGGTTCCGCCACCGAGGTGACCTGGCGGTTGAGGCTGCCGGCGCACAGCTCCACCACGCTGGGAACGGCACTCGCCGCGACCGCGCCCGGCCAACCACTGACCGCCCCGGCGTGTGCGTTCACCAGCGACGGCACCCGGCCGTACGACTGCGCCACGGCCACCTGGAAGGCGGCTGCGGCACCGGCGGCCGAGGTCACCGAGGCGCCGCCCTGGCGGCGGTACCCGGTGCTGCTCGCCGGGTTGGCGGTGCTCCTGCTGATCAGCGCGGCAGTGGTGTGGGTGTGGCGACGTCGGCGTGGGCGTCGGGTGACGGCCGCCGCGCTGGCCGACGGCGGTGGGCCGGGCGCTGGACGGGGGACGATCTACCCGCGGCCGGCGACTCCGAAGCCGACGCGGCGTCGGCGTACCCCACCGGTCTGGTTGTTGGTGGGCGCCGCCGTCGCGGTGCTGGCGGGCGTCGTCGGCACCGCCGGGTGGACGGCGACCCGGCAGGTCTCGCAGATCGACACGCAGAAGCAGCCGACCAGCGGCGCGTGGATGGGCACCGGGGTCGCCGGGCCGGTGGGCGTGCCGCTGCGGGAGTCGGCGTTCGAGTTCACCGTGTACCGGATGGCGTGTGGCGCGCCCGGCTCCGCCGGGGGGACCGACGGCGGTGCGGCACCGGCCAACGGCCGACGCTGCCAGGCCACCGTGGGCGTGCGCAACGTCACCGGCGACCACCAGCCCTGGCACGGTCAGCTGCAACGGGCGTACCTGCCCGGCGGGCGTTGGGTGAGCACCGACGAGCCGGCCACCAGGGCGGCCAACCTGGGTCGGGACGTCTTCGCCGACCCGATGGCGGCGGGTACCCGGATGGTGCTCCCGCTGGTCTTCACCGTCGACGGCCGGGACCCGCCCCAGCAGTTGGAGTTGCGCAGCGGAGTGTTCTCCGCCGGGGTTCGGGTGCAGATGCCCTGACCGGGCGCGCGGGCGGCGGTCGTACCCTGGGATGCGTGACCGCCGTCCTCGCCCCCGCCGTGCTCGACGCGGCGGAGTGGCAGGCCCGTCGGCGGGCCCACGAGGAGCGGATGGACGTCTGGCTGGCGCCGCACCTGGCCCGCCGCCGGCGCGGCGAGCGGCATCCGGTGGCCGACTTCCTGTTCACCTACTACTCGCACCGCCCGGCCCAGCTCCGTCGCTGGCATCCGGGGGCCGGGGTCGAGCTGCACGGCGCCGATCCGGCCGAGTTCGGCCGGGACTACCGCGCCACCGCCGCCGGGGTCACCCTCGACACCGATGGGGTACGCGCACGGCGCGGCGAGTCGATCGCCTGGATCCGCTCCCTGCTGGCGGCCACCAGCGGGCGGGCGCCACACCTGGGCTGCTTCGGGATGCACGAGTGGGCGATGGTCTACCGGCAGACCCAGGCGGAGCTGCGGCACAACGCCTGGCCACTGCGACTGAGCCCGGAGCGGACCGCCGCTGTCGTCGAGGAGCGGGGCGTGCGGTGCAGCCACTTCGACGCCTTCCGGTTCTTCACGGCGCCGGCCCGACCGCTGAACCTGCTCACCCCGACCCGGGAGACGCAGCACGCCCTCGAACAGCCGGGGTGCCTGCACGCCAACATGGACCTGTACAAGTGGGCGTACAAGCTGTCCCCGCTGGTCGGTTCGGAGCTGGTGGCCGACGCGTTCGAGCTGGCCACGGAGATCCGCACACTGGACATGCGGGCCAGCCCGTACGACCTGGCGGCACTCGGCTACCCGCCGGTGCGGGTGGAGACGCCGGAGGGTCGGGCGGAGTACGCGGCGGCACAACGCGCCTTCGCGGACCGGGGCGCTGTGCTGCGCGCCCGGCTGCTCGCCGCCGTCCCGGCCGACTAGCGCGCCACTTGTCCGGTTGCCCGTCGACCAGCGCGGCTGCCGCCCTCGATCGCGTCGACCCGAGCCTGGAACGTGCGCTCCGTGGGCGGCGCAGGGGTCAGTCGCTGTCGGCGCGGCGGTCGCGCTTGCGCTGGGACTGGCGTTTCTTCTCGGCCAGCCGGCGTTCCTTGGCCCCACGGGACGGACGGGTCGCCCGACGGGCCGGCGGTGGGGGCGCGGCGGCCTCCCGCAGCAGGGCGGTCATCCGTTCCCGGGCCGCCTCCCGGTTGGCCAGTTGGGCCCGGTGCTCGCTGGCGGCGATGGTCAACACCCCGTCGACCAGTCGGTTGGCCAGGCGCGCCAACGCCCGCGACCGCAGCGACTCGGGCACGGCCGGCGAGTTGGCCAGGTCGTAGCTCAGCTCGACCCGGGAGTCCGCGGTGTTGACTCCCTGCCCTCCCGGCCCCGAGGAACGGGAGAAGCGCTCCCGCAGTTCCCCGGCGGGGACGACCCACCGGTCGGTCACCCGCAGTCCGTCGTCCACGCCCTGAGGCTATACGGCGAGGCCGGGCACCCGTCCCCAAGATCCGCACAACATCGGGGATGGTGGTGCCTCCCGCCTGGCGGACGCAGCACCATCGGGGACGTTGTGCGGATCGTGGCCGGCACGGCGCGCCGCGGATCGTGGCTGGCGCGGGACGCCTGCCTAGCGGCGCGGAGGTTCACTCTGCGTCGGTGACTGGCCGGGTGCCGGCCCGGCGGTTTCCTCGTCCGAGCCGACGGCCGCGTACGCCACCGCGCCGAAGAGGAGCAGGGCGATCACCCCGGCCTTGACGGCGACACCACGGATCAGCAACCAGGCGCCTCGACGGGCGCCCGGCACCGATTTCTTGACGGTCTGGTAATCGTTCCACCCGCGTCGTGCCCGGGCGTACGCCGACCCCACTGCACATCCGATGAACAGGCCCACCAGCAGGAGGACCGCGAGAAGAGGACGCTCCACCTCCGCCAGTATCCATACCGACCGTAATATTTCCATGGCCCGATGCTGTCCGGCCGGATATCTGACACTGGAGGCCGTCCGGGCAGCTCAGCCGCCCTTGCCGATGATCGTGTCGGCGGTCTGCTGCACCTGGTCGATCGGGATGGCGAACCCGATGCCGATCGACCCGTTGCCGTCGATGGTGGCGATGGCGGTGTTCACCCCGACCACTTCACCGCGGGCGTTGACGAGGGGCCCACCGGAGTTGCCGGGGTTGATGGACGCGTCGGTCTGCACGGCGGTGTGCCGGTTGTTGCCCAGTCGCACCTGACGGTCCAGGGCGCTGACGATGCCCGCGGTGACCGTACCGGCGAGACCGAGCGGCGAACCCACCGCGAGGACCGGCTCGCCGACCCGGGTCGCACCCGGTTTGGCCAGGGGCAACGGGGTCAGACCGGCCGATGCCGGGACCTTCAACACCGCCAGGTCGCTGCGGGGCTCCCGTCCGACCACCTCGGCGGCGAAGCGGCGGCCGTCGGGCAGCTCCACAGTCACCGGCCCGCCACCGCCCTTGGCCAGGATGTGGTCGTTGGTGATCAGGTGCTGCTGGTCGTCGACGGCGAATCCGGAGCCGGTGGCGGAACCGCCGTTGACGGATCCAGCGCTCGCGGAACCGGCCGTCGTACCGCCGGCCAACACCGACACCACCCCGGGTACGGTCCGTTCGGCCGCCGTGACCAGTTCGGCCGGCACCGGGGCGGCGGACGCGGCGGAGGCACCGGGATCCCCGTACTGTCCGGCGACCACGCCACCGGCGACGGCACCCGACACCGTGGAGATCGCCACCACGGCCAGCGCGGCGAGCAGCCGTCGGGATCGCCGCCCGCCCGGTTCCCGCTCGGGCGGCTCCCACCAGCCGCGCCCGTCCGGGCCGAGTTCCGGTGAGATGAACCAGGGGCCGCGCGCTTCGCCCAGTCCGGTCTGCACTGCCATGCGTACTCCTCACGGTCGACGTCGGTGGTGCGGCGATCAGGGCAGTCGGGAGAACCAGCGCATCGAGCCGGCGGCGGCACCCATGGCGAACACCAGTCCGAGGCCGATGAACCGGGCCGAGACGTCCTGCCGTTCGGTGCGGTAGCCGACCGAGCTGCCGATGTCGTCGTACACGGCGCGTAGCTCGTCGGAGGTGCTGGCCTCGTGGAACATGCCGCCGGTCTCCTCGGCGACCGCCTTGAGGGTCTGCCCGTCGACCGGCACCTGGATGGGGCGTCCGCCGCGGTCCACGAACCCGGACGGTGTGCCGAACGAGATGGCGTGCACCGGCACCTCCGCCGTCACCGCCTCCGCGGCCGCCTCCATCGGATCCATTCCGGAGGTGTTGGCGCCGTCGGAGAGCAGGATGATCCGTGCCGGTGGCGGTTCCTTCGCGGCTTCGCTGTCCAGGCTCTTGACCGCACCGAGGGACGTGTTGATCGCCTCGCCGATCGCGGTGCCCTGCACACCTGTGATGCCCTCGGCGAGCCGCCCGATCCCCTCGTCGAGGGCATCCCGGTCGGTGCTCGGCGGCACCAGCACCGCCGCGCTGCCCGCGAACGCGACAAGGCCCACGTTGAACTCGTCGGGCAGGCCCTCCACGAAGCGCCGGGCCGCCTGTTTGGCGGCGGCCAACCGGTCCGGGTCCACGTCGGTGGCGAGCATCGAGGTGGAGACGTCCACCGCCACCATCACCGTGGCGCGTTCCCGCGGCACCCGGACCTCCGCGCTGGGTCGGGCGAACCCGACCACGAGCAGCGCCAGCATGGCCAGGAAGAGCCCGGCCGGTACGTGTCGACGCCAGGCGGGTCGCTCCGGCGCCACCCGGTCCAGCAACCGCAGGTTGGTGAAACGGACGGCGTACCGGCTCCGTCGCCGCTGCACCACCAGGTACGCGACGACCAGGGCGAGCACACCGAGCAGCAGCCAGAGCCGCAGCGGCGACTCCCAGATCACGAGGCACCTCCCCGTCGTTGGCCGGCCGGCGCGGCGGCGAGCCGACGCTGGGCGTGCACGTGCCGGACGATGTCCGCGCTCCAGTCACCGTCGGTGCGCAGCGGCAGGTGCGTCGCCCCACTGCGACGCAACGCCTTCTGGACCTGCTCGCGCTGCGCGGCGGCGGCCTGGGCGTACCGCTCACGCAGCCGACGATCCGATGTGGACACCTCTCGGCGGCGGCCGGTCTCCGGGTCGACGAGCGTGATCAGGCCGACGTCCGGTAACTCCAGCTCACGTGGGTCGGTCACCTCGATCGCCAGCACCTGGTGCCGGGCGGCCAACCGGCGCAGCGTCCGCTCCCAGGGCGCCTGCTGGTCGGGGTCGTCGGGCAGCCCGTCGAGGAAGTCGGAGACCACCACGACCAGGCCGCGCCGGTTGGCGATCCGGTGCAGGGCGTCGAGTCCGTCGGCCAGGTCCGGCAGTCCCACCGCCAGCTCGCGCCCCGCCCGGTCGGCGGGTGCGGTGGCACGCGGGGCGGCGAGCAGCGTGCGGAGCAGAGCAAGCAGATGGGTACGTCCGCTGCGGGCCGGGAAGCGGCGTACCCCGTCGGCACGCAGCACCTGGGCTCCGAGGCGGTTGCCGACGCCCGCGGTCAGGAAACCGACCGCCGCGACGGCGGCCACCGCGAGCTCCCGCTTGTCCAACTCGGCGGTGCCGAACTCCATGCTGGCGCTGCCGTCGACGAGCAGCCAGGTGGTGAGTTCACGGTCGGCGTCGACCTGCCGGACGTGTGGCACGGTCGTCCGTGCGGTCACCGCCCAGTCCATCCGGCGTACCTCGTCCTCGCCCGGCCGGTACTCACGGCTGCCGGCGGGTTCGCTGCCGGGGCCGGGCAGGAGGCCCCGGTACTGGCCGTGCAGCAGACCGTTCAGTCGGCGGGTGACGGTCAGTTCCAGGCGACGCAACCGCTGGTCGGGGGCCAGCTCGGCCAGGCCGGGGTCGGCCTGCGCGACGTGCGCTCGTCTCATGCCGCCGCCAGGTCCGGCGCCTGCTGTGGCTGCCCGTGGGCCAGCCGAGGTGGTGGCACCGCCTCGATCAGCCGGCGCACCACGCTCTCGGCCGACACTCCGTCGGCGACCGCGTCGAAGGAGAGCACCAGCCGGTGGGCGAGGACGTCGACGGCGAGTTCCCGGATGTCCTCGGGCAGCACGTACTCCCGTCCGCGCAGCAGGGCCTGCGCTCGGGCGGCCGCGACCAGGCCCAGGGTGGCCCGAGGGCTGGCCCCGTACGCCAGCAGCGGGGCGATCTCCGGTAGCCCGAACCGGCCCGGGTCGCGGGTGGCGAGGATCAGCCGTACCACGTACTCGGCCAGGGCGTGGTGGACGAAGACCCTCTCCGCGTGGGCCTGGAGGTCCCGCAGCCGTTCGGCGTCGAGCACCTGGCGCGGGGTCGGCCGGTCGGTGCTCATCCGGTAGAGGATGGCGAGTTCGTCGGCGTCGCTCGGGTAGTCGACCACCACCTTCATCAGGAACCGGTCGCGCTGTGCCTCCGGGAGCTGGTACACCCCCTCGGACTCGATCGGGTTCTGGGTGGCCAGGACCAGGAACGGCGCCGGGACGGGCCAACTTCGTCCGCCGATCGAGACCTGCCGTTCGGCCATCGCCTCCAGCAGTGCCGACTGGACCTTTGCCGGGGCGCGGTTGATCTCGTCGGCCAGTACCAGGTTGGCCATGATCGGGCCCAGCTCGATGTCGAAGGTCTCCTTGGAGGCCCGGTAGATCCGGGTGCCGACGATGTCGGAGGGGACCAGGTCCGGAGTGAACTGGATCCGCGAGAAGGTGCCACCAACCACTGTGGCGAGGGTCTGCGCGGCCAGTGTCTTGGCCACGCCGGGGACCCCCTCCAGGAGGCAGTGCCCGTTGGCGACCAGTGCGGTGAGCAGGCGTTCGACGAGGCGATCCTGCCCGACGATCACGCGTTTGACCTCGAAGAGGGTCTGTTCCAGCTCGACGCCGGTCGGCTCGGGTTCGACCGCGCTGGGCATGCTGGCCAGGGTGTCCGAGATGTCCGTCACGGTGCTTGCTTCCCGGGCAGGTGCCCGGCAAACGTCGGATTGTGCGGCCCGGGAGGGCCCGGGGTGACCCGAACGGGGATGAACTGCGCGGAAGGGTGACGACCGGCGCGAGCCGGGCGAGAACGCCCGATCGACTCGGCTTCACGACGGGGACGCCCCTGAGCGGGACACCCCGGAGTCCGGGACGCCGAGTCGACCAGAACCAGCCCGGCCCCCACGCACGAGGCGTGGGGGCCGGATGCCGGTTCGGTTCGTCAGGGAGTGTGGGTGAGGAGAGTGAAGCCCAGGTCAGCCGGGGTGCCGGCCGAGTTGCGGGTCTGGATGAAGACCCCGTTGGGCGTGCCCAGCCGCGGGGCGACCGAGATCTCGCCGGCCGGCGGGATGCAGCAGGAGTCGGAGCGCGAAATGGTGGCCAGGAACGCGCCGGCCGAGACGTTGTAGCCGAACTGCACCTCGTACTGACCGGCGCCGTACTTGATCACGGTTCCGGTGCCGCGCGCCTTGGTGCCGTTGGAGTTGACGACGGTGTACCAGTTGGCGGCTGCCAACGTAGTGACCCCACCCGCCGCCAGCGCGGCCTTCGCCGACCGTGCGGACTCGGCCGTGACCGGCGGCTGGTTGCTTGTGCCGCGCGCCGCCGGCTGGACGGCCTCCTGCGGCGCCTTCGCCGACGGTTGGGCGACAGCGATGCCCCCACCAGCCAGGCTGAGCGCCAGGACAGCGAATGTGACCGCTGCCGCCTTACGTCGGAAGAATGAGCTCATGACAGGTCCCCCTTGTGTGACCGGGTGAATTCGGCCGACCCGCGGGGCGGGACGGATGACTGCCCACTAATAGGCGAGGCGACGGCGGCAGGGCGAAGGAAAGCTTTTCACCTACCCTCGATGAGGTCTAATCCTCACCAATTTTTACCCCCTCTGAGCTGGTATTACTACTCAGAGTTGCGTCGTTTGAGCCAGATGGAACGTAGCACCGAAAAAAGCCGGGAGTCAATAGTTGATCTCACTTTGTCAAGCTGTCAATCAGCCGTCAGGAAATTGTGAAAAGTGAGCGCTGCGCCATTCACAAAATAGCGCTCACGGCGTCGCCGCTATGATCACCACCATGATCGTGGACGCTGAGCCCGTACCCGCACCGATGTCGGGGCGGCACCGCGGCGCTCCGCTCGGCACGGTGCTCTGCTGGCTGGTCGTCGTTCCGCCCGCCCTCTGGGCCGCCCTCCGGCTGATCGGCCTGGACCGCGGGCCGCTGGTGCAGGCGCTCGCCTTCACGCCGTACGTCGCGGGCTTCAGCGTGCTCGCCCTGGGCCTCGCGCTCGCCCTGCGGCGCTGGTGGCCGGCGGCTCTCGCGGCCCTGGCGGCGGTGGCACTACTCGGCGTCGTCACGCCACGGGCGCTGGCCTCGCCGCAGCCGGAGGCGGGTGGGCCGACAGTGCGGCTGCTCACCGCCAACCTGCTCGCCGGCGCCGGTGACGCGCGGACACTCGTCGAGCTGGTCCGACGGCACGAGGTGGACGTGCTCACCGTGCAGGAGTTCACACCGCAGGCGCAGGCGTCTCTGGATCAGCTCGGCCTCGACCGGCTGCTACCGCATCGGCAGCTCAACGCGGAGATCGGCACACCCGGCTCGGGGCTCTACTCGCGGTGGCCGCTGACCGACGTCGGACTCCGGCACAACCGCAACGGCTGGGGCTTCACCCAGGCGTACGGCACGGTTGCCGTCCCCGGCGCACCCCCGGTACGTGTCGAGTCGGCCCACCCGTCGGCGCCGTACGCGGTGGACCAGGTCGGCGCGTGGCGTGCCGACCTGAAGGCTCAACCACCGGCAACCCCGGACGGCGGCCTGCAGATTCTCGCCGGTGACTTCAACGCCACCCTCGACCACGGCCCGCTGCGGGCCCTACTGAGCACCGGTTACGTCGACGCCGCCGACGCCACCGGGGAGGGCCTGACCGGCACGTGGGGCCCGTACGACGGCGACCTCATCCCACCGGTCGCCATCGACCACGTGCTCGTCGACAGGCGCATAGCGGTCCGCGCCGTGAAGGTGCTCACCCTGCCCGGCAGCGACCACCGCCCCGTCCTGACCACCCTCACCCTCCCCCACCCCTAACCCACCCCACGCCCCTCTTGCTCTCGCCCCGCCCCTCTTGCTCTCGTCGATCAAGGAGTTGTGGTGGGTGCCTTGCAGGTATAAGACCCTTTTGTGCACCACCACAACTCCATGATCGACGGAACGAGGAGGGCGGGGAGCGAGGGGGCAGGGAGCGAGGGGGGTGGGGTTGGGTTAGACGGAAGTGGGGGCTAGGCCGTAGGTGAGGGCGTCCACCAGGGCGTGCCAGCTGGCCTCGACCACGTTCGGGTGCACACCCACTGTGGTCCAGTCCCGGCCGGCGCCGTTGGCGGTCTCCAGCAGCACCCGGGTCACCGCGCCGGTGCCGTGGCTGCCCTCCAGGATGCGCACCTTGTAGTCGGCCAGCTCGAAGTCGCGCAGCTGGGGGTAGTGCCGGGCCAACCCCACCCGCAGCGCCTCGTCGAGGGCGTTGACCGGGCCGTTGCCCTCGGCGGTGGCGATCACCCGCTCACCGCGTACCCGGATCTTGACGGTCGCCTCGGAGACCACCGCGCCGTCCTCGCGGTGCTCGACCAGCACCCGGTACGACTCCAGTGTGAACGGTCGGGCCGGGCCGCCCTCCGGCAACTCGGAGCGGACCAGCAGCTCGAAGGAGGCGTCCGCGGCCTCGAAGGACCAACCACCCGCCTCCAACTCCTTGACCCGCTTGGTGACCCGGGTCAGCGCCTCCGGGCTGCCGGCCAGGTCCAGGCCGAGCTCACGACTCTTGAGCTCGACGCTGGCCCGGCCGGCCATCTCGGTGATCAGGATCCGCATGTCGTTGCCCACCACCGACGGGTCGACGTGGTTGTAGAGCAACGGGTCGACCTTGATCGCGCTCGCGTGCAGCCCCGCCTTGTGGGCGAAGGCGGCAGCCCCGACGTATGCCTGGTGGGTGTCGGGGGCGATGTTGGCGATCTCGGCGATGGCGTGCGAGACCCGCACCATCTGCGCCAGGCAGCCGTCCGGTAGGACGGGCATACCCAGCTTGAGTTGGAGGTTGGCGACGACCGCGAAGATGTCGGCGTTGCCGGGGCGTTCGCCGTACCCGTTGGCGGTGCCCTGGACGTGGCGGACGCCCGCCTCCACTGCGGCGATCGTGTTGGCGACCGCGCAGGAGGTGTCGTTCTGGGCGTGCATGCCGAGCAGCCCGGCGTCGATGCCCAGCCGGTCGGTCAGGTCGGCGATCACGGCGGTCACCTGGGACGGCAGCATGCCGCCGTTGGTGTCGCAGAGCACCATCCGCTCGGCGCCCGCGGCGAGCGCGGTCTGCACCACCGCCGCGCCGTACGCGGGGTCGTGCCGGTAACCGTCGAAGAAGTGTTCACCGTCGACGAAGACCCGCCGGCCCTCGCGGACCAGGTGGCTGACGGTGTCGTGGATCATCGCGAGGTTCTCCGCGCCGGTGGTGCGCAGCGCGCGCTCGACGTGCCGGGTGTCGGCCTTGGCGACCAGCGCCACCGCCGGGGTCTGCGCGTCGAGCAGGGCCTGCACCTGGGGGTCGTCGGTGACGGCGACGCCTGCCTTGCGGGTGGCGCCGAACGCGACGAGCACGGCGTGCCGCAGATCCAGCTCGGTACGCGCCCGGCGGAAGAACTCGGTGTCCTTCGGCACCGCGCCCGGCCAGCCGCCCTCGATGAAGCCGACACCGAACTCGTCGAGCAGCCGGGCCACCGCCAGCTTGTCGACCACCGAGTAGGTGAGCCCCTCGCGCTGGGCGCCGTCGCGCAACGTCGTGTCGTAGACCTGGAACGTCATCAGGATCCTTTCTCGGAGCAACAAAAAGACCCCCCGCGGATGCGGGAGGTCTGCGCGCTCGGCGGAGGGGGGCCGGCGCGCTAGGTCGCAATAATCAGGTGGGTGCTGGTCACGACCGCAACTCTGCCACCCCGCCCCGGATTTGGGAGGAACAATCCACATGGCGGGATGATTACTGAGCGTTCGTTCAGTGCGAACGGTCGCTCGTGATCGGCTTCACAAGCCACCAGGCCGCTCACCGGCGTGAACAGCGGTGGGGAAGCATCGGTAACGGATCCGATGATGGCCACCGAGCCATCGGCAAGGAGGACCTGTGCTCACCGTCAGTAACCGCTTACCTGAGCACAGCCTCACCGCCTGGGTATCGCTGGACGTCACCAACGCGTCCACGACGATCAACCACGCGTCCCACGAGGGCAAGTGGCGTGTGGTCTCCGTTGGGTCGGTCGACGTCACAGTCGTCGGCCCGACGGAGATCACCGGAGTCTGACCGTGGGCCTGGACGCGATCAGGGCGGCCCTCCCCGAGTACGCCCGGGACATCGCGCTCAACCTGGACGCCACCATCGGCACCTCGCTGTTGACCCCGGCCCAGGCCTGGGGTGCCGCAATGGCGTGCGCGGTCACGGCCCGGAACCCGGTGGTGCTGCGGGAGGTCGCGGCCGACGCGCTCGGGCACCTCGGGCCGGAGGGTGTCGAGGCAGCCAAGGCCGCCGCCGCGATCATGGCGATGACCAACGTCTACTACCGGGCCACGCACCTCATCGGTGACGAGGGGTACGCCTCGATGCCGGCCCGGCTGCGGATGCGGGTCGTCGCCCGACCCGGCGTGGACAAGGGCGACTTCAAGCTGTGGTGCCTCGCCGTGTCGGCCATCGCCGGCTGCGGGGTGTGCCTGGAGTTGCACGAGAAGTCGCTGCGCGACCGGGGCTTCACCGGAGAACAGGTGCACGAGGCACTGCGGATCTCCGCCGTGGTGCACGCCGCGGCGGTCACCCTGGACGCCGAGGCCGCCCTGGCCTGAAAAGCCGCACGCTTCGCCCGAGCATCGCGGCCCTGCGCCTGAGCACCGCCACGCTCCCGCCGTTTCCATCCCCCGACAGCCGGGTAGCTCCCGTGGGGGAACGCACCCACCGACGCCGCGACGATCGGCGACAGTCAGGAGTGAACGGCATGGACAGGATCGATCCGCACGCCACCCACGCCGGGCCGGACCCGCTGCACGGCGGCGACCAGGGCGCGGTGCCCGGCGGTGCGCCCGCCGGCACCTTCGACCCCTGGCGCTACCGGGATCACGCCGGGGTGGCCGACGCCGACCTGGTCGGCTACAAGGTCGAGGCCACCGACGGCGGAGTCGGCAAGATCGATAGCGCCAGCCACGAGGTGGACGGCAGCTACCTGGTCGTGGACACCGGGCCGTGGATCTTCGGCAAGAAGGTGATGCTGCCGGCCGGCACCGTCAACCAGGTCGACCACGACCAGCGCACCGTCTCCGTCGACCGCACCCGGGACCAGATCAAGGCCGCCCCGGAGTACGACGAGACCAGCCACAGCGACCCGAGCTACCGGGATCGGCTGGGTGGCTACTACGACGAGACGTACGGCGCCCTTCCGCCGGGCACGGCACGCTGACGGCTCGACTCGACGGCCGGTGGGGCACTGACCCACCGGCCGTTACCGTGTGAGCGTGGACGCCATCGACGACAGCCGCCAGATCTCCCTCCCGGCCACCTTCAACTTCCGCGACGTCGGTGGCTACCTCGGCCACGGCGACCGGTCCGTACGCCGGGGCCGCCTCTACCGCTCCGACTCGCTGCACCGCCTCACCGAACAAGACCGCGACGCGTTCGCCGCGATCGGCGTCCGCACCGTGATCGACCTGCGCCGCCCCAGCGAGGTGGAGCGCGACGGCCGGGTGCCGGCCTACCAGGGGCTGACCTACCGGCACATCCACCCGGAGCACGACGACTGGTCGGGTACGCCGCACGAGGAGGGCGCCAGCCTCGCCCGGTACCTCGCCGACCGCTACGCCGCCCTGGCCCAGACCGGCACCGCCGGGCTGGCCGAGGCGGTCGGGCTGATCGCCGACTCCGCCAACGCCCCGGTCGTGGTGCACTGCGTCGCGGGCAAGGACCGCACCGGCATCGTCTGCGCGTTGACCCTCGCCGTGCTCGGCGTCGACGACGCGGACATCACCGCCGACTACGCGCTCAGCACCGAGGCGTCGGCCCGGTACAGCGCCTGGCTGGCCACCGTCACCCCGGGCGGGGTGGACGTGCCGGCGCCGTTCCTGGCCTCCCCCGCCGAGGCGATGCAGATCTTCCTGGACGAGCTGCGGGCCGGGCACGGGTCGATCGAGGCGTACCTGCGCCACGCCGGGGTGACCGACGAGCAGCTCGCCGCCCTCCGCGACCACCTGCTCGACGAGGCCTAGACCCAGCGAGGTTGGCCCGTCCCGCTCGGACGGGCCAACCTCGCAACGAGCGTCAGAGGACCCGGTGCACCCAACCGTGCGCGTCGGCGGTCTTGCCGCGCTGGATGTCGACCAACTGCTGGCGCAGCGACATCGTGACCCGGCCGGGCTCGCCGCCACCGATCAGGAACTCGCCGTCCGGGAAGCGGACCCCACCGATCGGGGTGACCACCGCGGCGGTGCCGCAGGCGAACACCTCCCGCAGGTGCCCGCTGGCCGCGTCGGCCTGCCAGTCGGCGAAGCTGACCGGCCGCTCCTCGACCTGGTGACCGGCCGTCGCCGCCAACGTCATGATCGCGTCGCGGGTGATGCCGGGCAGGATCGTGCCGGTCAGCGGCGGGGTGACCACCGTGTTGTCGTCGTAGACGAAGAAGACGTTCATGCCGCCCAACTCGTCGACGAACCGGCGCTCCACGGCGTCCAGGAAGACGACCTGGTCGCAGCCGGCTTCGATGGCCTCCGCCTGGGCCGCCAGCGACGCCGCGTAGTTGCCACCGCACTTGGCAGCGCCGGTGCCACCGGGGGCGGCCCGGGTGTAGTCCGGGGAGACCCAGACGGTCACCGGCTTGACCCCACCGCTGAAGTACGACCCGGCCGGTGAGGCGATCACCAGGTAGAGGTATTCGTTGGCCGGGCGGACGCCGAGGAACACCTCGCTGGCGAACATGAACGGTCGCAGGTAGAGGCTGGCGTCCTCGTCGGTGGGGATCCAGTCCTGGTCGATCTCGATCAGCTTGTGCAGCGAGTCGATGAACACCTCGGGCGGCAGCTCCGGCATCGCCATCCGCTGCGCCGACGCGACGAACCGGGAGGCGTTGGCGTCCGGCCGGAACATCGTCACGCCGCCGTCGGCCGTCCGGTACGCCTTCAGACCTTCGAAGATCTCCTGCGCGTAGTGCAGGACGGCGCTCGCCGGGTCCATCGGGATCGGCCCCCGCGCCTCGACCCGGGCGTCGTACCAACCCTTGCCCTCGGCGTAGCGGATGGTGACCATGTGATCGGTGTGGACGCGGCCGAACCCGGGGTTGGCCAGCAGGGCGGCCCGGTCGGCGGCGGATACCGGCGCGGGATTCGGACGGATCTCGAAGTCGAGCTTGTCACCACCGCTCATCGCGCTGACCTCCCTGCGGGACAACGGCATGCGGGACCGCACACCGAGTTGGCTGTGCCAGAAACTTACCCCGAACGGTCGTTCAGCGGGTAGCGCCGTCCGGCCGGGACGGCGTGCCCGGGCAGGCCGACGCCGGGGTGGTCAGGCTACGGCGTGGGCGGCGAGCCGGTCGCCGACCTCTTCGGTCCGCAGCACCGTACCCGGGGTGCGGGTGGCCAGCTCGGCGGCGACCGCCGCGTTGACGCGGGCAGCGGCCTCGGCGTGCCCGAGCTGCTCCAGGAGCAGAGCGGCGGAGAGCACCGCCGCGACCGGGTCGGCGACGCCCTGACCGGCGATGTCCGGCGCCGAGCCGTGTACCGGCTCGAACATCGAGGGGTACGCCCCCTCGGGGTTGATGCAGCCGCTCGCGGCCAGCCCGATCCCGCCGGTGACGGCGGCGGCGATGTCGGTGAGGATGTCGCCGAAGAGGTTGTCGGTGACCACCACGTCGTAGCGCTGCGGCTGGGTGACCAGGAACATCGCGGCAGCGTCGACGTGCTGGTATTCGGTGGCGACGTCCGGGTGCTCGGCGGCGACCGCGTCGAAGGCACGCGCCCAGAGCGACCCGGCGTGGGTGAGCACGTTGGTCTTGTGCACCAGGGTGACCTTGCGCCGCTCCCGGCGGCCGGCGCGGGCGAACGCGTCGCGGATCACCCGCTCCACGCCGTGCCGGGTGTTCAGGCTCTCCTCGGTGGCGACCTCGGCGGGGGTGTCCCGGTGCAGCGAGCCACCGGCCCCGGCGTAGAGACCCTCGGTGCCCTCACGCACCACCACCAGGTCGACCTCGCCCGGCTTCACGCTGCCCAGCGGGCCGGCGACCCCGGGCCACAGCCGGGACGGGCGCAGGTTGACGTACTGGTCGAAGGCGAAGCGGAGCTTGAGCAGCAGACCTCGCTCCAGCACACCCGGCGGAACCGTGGGGTCACCGACCGCGCCGAGCAGGATCGCGTCGTGCCCGGCCAACTCGGCCAGCACGGAGTCGGGCAACACCTCTCCGGTACGGTGCCAGCGGGCCGCGCCGAGGTCGTACTCGGTGGCCTGAACGCCGGGCAACACCGCGTCGAGGACCTTACGGGCCTGCGCGACCACCTCGGGCCCGATGCCATCCCCGGCCACCACAGCGATCCGCGCCACGACCGCACTCCTCTGCTCAACGGTTCCGTACCGGGCAACGGTACGTCGCCGTCCCGCCTCCCGGTACACGCCTTCCAGCATTCGGGATGCTCCGATGCACAGCACCCTCTCAGCTGAGATTCATGAGGCGATCATCTCCGCTGCCTACCGTGGTGGTCAGTGGGTCACGGGGGCCTGCTGACCACCGGGGTCGCGGCGACGCGACACCAAGCGCGAGGGGACGAATGCGATGCGCGTCGACGAGCAGCCACGGACCCGCTGGCCGGACCCGTCCGCGTTCCGCAGCCGCCGGCCCGACCTTCGACTCGGCAGCCGCCGGCAGCGGATCGACTCGGCCGCCGCCACCGACGGCCGGATCGCCGTGCAGCACACCGTCCGCACCGCGACCGCCGAATACACCCTCATCCTCAACGCCCCCGCCTGGCTCGGCCGCCAGGGCGTCGGTGAGGCACTACGGGACAGCGTGGCGGAGCTTCGCGCCATCGACCTCACCTACGGCCCCAACCGTCCGGAGAGCCTGGTCTCCCGCCTGCGTCGAGGCGAGATCAGCCCCGACTCGTACCCACCTCTCGCCGATCTGGTGGACCGCTGCACGGCCATGCGCGCCGCCACCGACGGGTGGTTCGACGCCTGGGCGGTGCCCGGCGGCTTCGACCCGGGCGGCCTGCTCGGCGGCTGGGCTGTCGAGCGCGCCGCCGAGAGGCTGCGCGCCGCAGGCGTCCACGACTACGCCGTACTCGCCGGCGCGGACCTCGTCGTCCGGGGGCACGCGCCGCACGGTGGGCCCTGGCGGGTCGCCGTGCACCACCCGACCGCCCCCGAGCGCGCGCCGCTGGTGTTGGAGATGACCGCCGGCGCGGTCGGCACCTCCGGGGTGACGGGGCGGCAGGGACATGTGGTGGATCCGCACACGGGAGAGCCGGCCGACCATCTCGTCGCCGCCACCGTCGTGGGCCCCGACCTGGCGATCGCCGACGCCTACGCCACAGCGCTGTACGCGGCCGGGCCCACCGGCCTGGCCTGGTTCCGTGGCGACTCCGACTATCGCGCGCTCTTCGCACACCGACGCTGAAGAGGCACACCGAAACGCAACAGCAGGTCGTTGCAGCGAGCCCGTCTCCCCGCGGTGCTCCGGCCCGATTCGCACCTCGGCCGCCCACAACCGGTGAACCGGTGATGGTTCCGCTGCCGGCGAACCCCGTCGCCGGCGCTGGTCGGCCGGTCGGGCCTTGCGATCGGCCCCCACGATCTCGGCAACGACCGTGGGGGCCGGTCAGCGACGAGTGCGCGTGGCTCGCACAATCGAGGGGTGCGGACCGGTCGGGCCGGACGTCGACCGCGCCACCCGAAGACGGGCCGGCGCCTCGACTCGGCCAGTGACCGCAGCACGTACGCTAGCGAATCGACGCAACTCGACGCAAGAGTCTCCACACCGGACCGTCGTGACCGGAGCCTGCGGAATTCGGCGGTTGGGCTGGCGGCGAGGCAGTTTCGACATGGTGAACGCCGGATGGCACGCTGTCCGCCGTGAGTTTCGATCTGAGTGTGTGGGCCCTGGAGGACGGGGCGACGCCCGAGGACGTACGGACAGCGGTCGACGGTTGCCGTCAGGGGCGACACGTGGACCGTTACCCGGACCCGAGGGTGGTCAGCTTCTACCGGGCCATCACCGCCTCCTATCCGGACCGCCATCCCGGCCCGAACAGCCCGTGGGCGGTGGCGCCACTGCACGCCGCGCACGACCACGTCGAGCTGAACCTGCACCCGACCTGCGCGGACCAGGTGCTGCTGGACATCGAGCGGCTGGCCGGCGAGCACGGGCTCATGCTGTTCGACCCGCAGGACGGCTCGGTCTACCCGCCCCCGGCCCGGATGCCCGGCTGACCCGGGTCACCTCACCCCGGACACGACAAGGGGCCCAGCGGATCGCCGGGCCCCCATGGTGCTGTGTCGTCGACTACTCGTCGCGCAGGTCGGCGGCGCTGGCCGCCGTGGCACCGATCGAGTCGGCGGCGGAGGTGAGCAGCTCCGCGCCGAGCGCCTGGTCGACGGTGAGCGTCATCAGCGTCTCGCCACCCGCCTCGCGACGCGCCACCTGCATGGCCGCGATGTTGATGCCCGACTCGCCGAGCAGCGTGCCGACGGTGCCGACGACGCCGGGGCGGTCCGCGTAGCGCAGGAAGAGCAGGATGCCCTCCGCGCCGATCTCCACGTCGAAGCCGTCCACCTCGGTCAGCTTGAGGACGTCCCGAGCGCCGGAGTGGGTGACCGTGCCGGAGACGCTGACCGTACGACCATCCGGCAGCGCGCCACGCACCGTGACCAGGGTGGACTGGTCGGCCGTCTCGGCCAGGGTCGCCAGGGTGACCTCGACACCGCGCTCCGCCGCCAGGTGCGGGGCGTTGACGTAGGTGACCTGCTCCTCGACGACCGAGCTGAACAGGCCCTTGGTCGCGGCGAGCTTGAGCACCGACACGTCGTGGCTGACGATCTCGCCGCGCACCTCGACGGTGACGCTGGCGGCGATCCCACCGGCGACAGCGGTGAACGCCCGACCCAGCTTCTCGGCCAGCGGCAGCAGCGGCCGGACGTCTTCGGCGACCACGCCACCGGCCTGCACGTTCACCGCGTCCGGGACGAACTCGCCCTGCAACGCCAGCTTGACGCTCTTGGCCACGGCGAGACCGGCCTTGTCCTGCGCCTCGTGGGTGGAGGCGCCCAGGTGCGGGGTGGCCACCACGTTGTCGAAGGCGAACAGCGGCGAGGAGGTGCACGGCTCCTTGCTGTACACGTCGACGCCGGCGCCGGCGACCCGGCCCTCGGCGATCGCGTCGGCGAGCGCCTGCTCGTCGACGAGCCCGCCACGGGCGGCGTTGACGATGCGGACGCCGGGCTTGACGATCGCCAGCTCCTTCTCACCGATCAGCCCCACCGTCTCCGGCGTCTTCGGCAGGTGGATGGAGATGAAGTCGCTCTCCCGCAGCAGCTCCTCCAACCCGACCAGGCGTACGCCGAGCTGCGCCGCACGGGCCGGCTGGATGTACGGGTCGTACGCGATCAGCCGGGTGCCGAAGGCGGCGATGCGCTGCGCGAAGAGCACCCCGATGCGACCGAGCCCGACCACGCCGACGGTCTTGCCCTGGACCTCGACGCCCGTGTACTTCGACCGCTTCCACTCCCCCGCCTTCAGGGCGGAGCTGGCGCTCGCGGTGTTGCGGGCGACGGCGAGCAGCAGTGCGACGGCCTGCTCGGCGGCGGAGACGATGTTGGAGGTGGGCGCGTTGACGACCATGACGCCCCGGGCGGTGGCTGCCGGCACCTCGACGTTGTCCAGTCCGACGCCGGCCCGGGCGACCACCTTGAGTCGCGGCGCGGCGGCGACCGCCTCGGCGTCGATCTGGGTCGCGCTGCGCACGATGACGGCGTCGGCCTCGGAGAGCGCCGAGAGCAGGGCCGGTCGGTCGGTGCCGTCGACGTGACGGACGTCGAAG
Organism: Micromonospora sp. WMMD967; assembly: GCF_029626165.1. Classification (NCBI taxonomy): domain Bacteria; kingdom Bacillati; phylum Actinomycetota; class Actinomycetes; order Micromonosporales; family Micromonosporaceae; genus Micromonospora; species Micromonospora sp. WMMD967. The sequence continues at coordinate 2,486,602 of NZ_JARUBK010000001.1, read as the reverse complement.
TCGTGGGCGAGCACCTCGATGGCGGCGGGGGCGAGTTCTTCGGCGATCAGTACGACAGGATTCATCGGTCCTCGTAGAGGTCGTGTTTGCGATCGGCCCGGGCGGCGGGGCGCCGCACTGCGCCCTGCGCTGATCCGTGCCGTGGCCGTCAGGTGCCGGCTGCTGCACCTACAGGCGATCGTAGGGGCCGCGCTGCCCGGCATGTTCCGGTCTGCGGGGTGAGGGCCCTCACACGCCCGGTCGAGCGACGGACATCAGCGGTTCACCTGACCGAAACGGTTGCGTCGGCCCGCTACAAACGGATCCAGGAGCCCCGCCGAAGGAGGCCGCCGTGCCGCTCGCCGTACGCGTTGTGCTGCTGCGGCAGCTCAGCCGCGTCGATCTCGCGCGGTTCGGGCCGAAGCTGGCTGAGGCGTTGGTCACCCGATCCCAGCAGGTGAGGATCCGACGCAGCTTCGTGCGCCGGCGGACGGCCGCCGCCGACGAGGCGGTCGCGCTCTACCGGCGGCTGGTCCACGACCGGCCGGGCCGGCACCAGGTGGGGCTGGCCCGGGCGCTCGTCGCGCAGGCGTCGGTCCCCGACGACCGGGCCATGACATCCGCGCTCGCACAGGGCCGGGAGGCGATCGGGTACGTCGAGGACACCACCGACCGGGACGGCCTGGCCGTCCTGGCCGCCGCGCAGCTGATGATGGCGATGCACCTCCAGGCCGAGGCTCCCGACGACGCCCTGACACTCGCCGAGCGGGCTCACCGGACGCTCTCACTGTGCACGCCGTTGACCACCCGGGAGCGGGTGGACCTGGCCCGGTCCCGGACCGTTGTCGGCTACTGCCGGGCGACGCTGGGCGAACCGGCCGAGGCCCTCGCCGCCCGGGAGGAGGCGGTCGAGATTTTCCGGCGGCTTCCCCTCTGGGCACGGCTGAAGTACATGCCCGCCCGGCTCGAGGCGATAAGCGGGCTAGCGGACTCCCTCGCCTCCCATCGTCGGTGGGCCGAAGCGCTGACGCTGGCCACGGGTGCCCGCGAGGACCTGACCTTCATGAGCCGATTGGAGCCACTGCGGTTCCGGCCGACGCTCGGCAATCTGTTGTTCGTGATTGCCAGGTCCCACCTGGGGCTTCGCGAACAGGATGCGGCCGTGGCGGCGGCCGAGGAGGCCGTCGGACACTACCGCTGGCTGGCCGAGCACGACCCCGTTCGGTATCAGCCCCGGCTGGTCATCGCGCTACGCACGCTTGCCGGCGCTCTCAACGCTCTCGGGCTGCATGAGAAGGCCGCCTGGGCAGCCGGTGAGGCCGAGACGATCGAGAGCCGCTGAAACAGGGCCGGCGGCCGGCGACCCGCGCTGGGGAGAGCGCGTGATCGCCGGCCGCCGGTGCACCGGTGCGGGTCGAACCTGTCAGGCGGTCTCGGTGATCGGGCGGTCGACCCAGCTCATCATGCCGCGCAGCTTCTTGCCGGTCTCCTCGATCGGGTGCGCCGCACCCTCGGCCTGCCACTTCTTGAAGTTGGGCCGGCCAGCCTCGTCCTCGGCGACCCACTCGCGGGCGAACTCGCCGGACTGGATCTCGCCGAGGATCTTGCGCATCTCGTCCTTGACCCGGGAGTCGATGATGCGCGAGCCACGGGACAGGTCGCCGTACTCGGCGGTGTCGGAGATGCTGTAACGCATCTTCGCGATGCCGCCCTCGTACATGAGGTCGACGATCAGCTTCAGCTCGTGCAGGCACTCGAAGTACGCGACCTCCGGGGCGTAGCCCGCCTCGGTGAGCACCTCGAAACCGGTCTGCACCAGTGCCGAGGCACCGCCGCAGAGCACCGCCTGCTCGCCGAAGAGGTCGGTCTCGGTCTCCTCGGTGAAGGTGGTCTTGATCGCGCCGGCACGGGTGCCGCCGATCCCCTTGGCGTACGCGAGGGCGAGCGCGAACGCGTTGCCGCTGGCGTCCTGCTCGACGGCGACGAGGCAGGGCACGCCCTTGCCGTCGGCGTACTGGCGGCGGACCAGGTGACCCGGGCCCTTCGGCGCGACCATCGCCACGTCCACCTCGGCCGGCGGCTTGATCAGGCCGTACCGGATGTTGAAGCCGTGGCCGAAGAAGAGCGCCTTGCCCGCTGCGAGGTTCGGCTCGATCGACTCGGTGTAGAGCTTGCGCTGGGCGGTGTCCGGCGCGAGCACCATGATCACGTCGGCCTCGGCGGCGGCCTGCGCCGGCGTGAGCACCCGCAGGCCCTGCTCCTCGGCCTTGGGACGGCTCTTCGAGCCCTCCGGCAGACCGATCACCACGTCGACGCCCGAGTCGCGCAGCGACAGCGCGTGGGCGTGACCCTGGCTGCCGTAGCCGATCACCGCGACCTTCCGAGCCTGGATCAGGCCGAGGTCGGCGTTGTCGTCGTAGTACACCTCAACGCTCATGAGAACTTCCCTTTCGTACGACGGCCGGGGCGGCCCGTCGTGGTTTCTGTGGTTGGGTCCGGGAGGCCCGCCGGGGCCGACCGGTGGCGGTCAGGCGGCCCGTAGCGCGGGACCCGCGGTGATCGAGCGCGAGCCGCGTCCGATCGCCACCAGCCCGGACTGGACCATCTCCTTGATGCCGAAGGCCTCGAGGTCGCGGAGCAGCGCATCGAGTTTGTCGGGGGTGCCGGTGGCCTCGATGGTGAGCGTGTCCGGTGCGACGTCGACCACCCGGGCGCGGAACAGGTTGACGGTCTCCAGCACCTGGGATCTCGCGGCGCGGTCGGCGCGGACCTTCACCAGCAGCAGCTCCCGGGCAACCGACACCTGAGGATCCAGCTCGACGATCTTCAGCACGTTGACCAGCTTGTTCAGCTGCTTGGTGACCTGCTCCAACGGGGACGACTCGGCGTTGACCACGATGGTGATCCGAGAGACGTCCGGGTTCTCGGTCTCGCCGACGGCGAGGCTGTCGATGTTGAACCCACGGCGGGAGAACAGGCCGGAGACGCGGGCGAGCACGCCGGGCTTGTTCTCCACGAGCACGGACAGCGTGTGCATGGTCATTGCGTCTCCTTCTTCATGCCCTCACGGCCCTCGCTGCGCTCGGTGCATTCGTTCATGACTAGATGTCGTCCTCGTCGAAGACCGGGCGGACGCCGCGGGCGAACATGATCTCGTCATTGCTGGTGCCGGCGGCGACCATCGGCCAGACCATCGCGTCCTTGCCGACCACGAAGTCGATCACCACCGGGGCGTCGTTGATCTCCATGGCGGCGGCGATGGTCTTGTCGACGTCGGCCGCGTTCTCGCACCGCAGGCCGACGCAGCCCAACGCCTCGGCGAGTTTCACGAAGTCGGGAATGCGGTGCTTGTGCGTGCCCAGCTCGGTGTTGGAGTAGCGCTCGTTGTAGAAGAGCGTCTGCCACTGCCGGACCATGCCGAGGTTGCCGTTGTTGATCACCGCGATCTTGACCGGGATGCCCTCCAGGGCGCAGGTGGCCAACTCCTGGTTGGTCATCTGGAAGCAGCCGTCACCGTCCACCGCCCAGACCACGGTGTCCGGCTTGCCGACCTTCGCGCCCATCGCCGCCGGCACCGCGTAGCCCATCGTGCCGAGACCACCGGAGTTCAACCAGGTGTGCGGCTTCTCGTAGGAGATGAACTGGGAGGCCCACATCTGGTGCTGGCCCACCCCGGCCACGAAGATCGTGTCAGGGCCGGCGATCTCACCCAGGCGCTTGATCACGTACTGCGGGGAGAGCGTGCCGTCGGACGGCTCGTCGTAGCCCAGCGGGTAGCGGTCGCGCAGGTCGTCCAGTTGCGTCCACCAGTCGCCCAGATCGGTGGTGCGCCCCGCCGACCGCTCGACCGTCACCGCGGCGATCAGCTCGTCGATGACGTGCTTGGCGTCACCGACGATCGGCACGTCCACGTGCCGGTTCTTGCCGATCTCCGCCGGGTCGATGTCCGCGTGCACCACAGTCGCGTCCGGGGCGAACGAGTCCAGCTTGCCGGTGACCCGGTCGTCGAACCGCGCGCCCAGCGCCACGATCAGGTCAGACTTCTGCAGGCCGTAGACCGCGGCGACAGTGCCGTGCATGCCGGGCATCCCCAGGTGCTGCCGGTGCGAGTCGGGGAACGCGCCCAGCGCCATCAGCGTGGTGACCACCGGGATGCCGGTCAACTCGGCCAGCCGGCGCAGCCCGTCGGTGGCGCCGGCCTTGAGCACCCCGCCACCGACGTAGAGCACCGGTCGACGGGCACCGGCCATCAGCCGCGCTGCCTCGCGGATCTGCTTGCCGTGCGGGTGCAGGGTGGGCCGGTAGCCGGGGAGGTCCAGGGTGGGCGGCCAGGCGAAGGTGGTCGGCGCCTGGAGCACGTCCTTGGGGATGTCCACCAGCACCGGGCCGGGGCGCCCGCTGCTGGCCAGGTGGAACGCCTCGGCCAGCACCCGCGGGATCTCCTCGGCGGTCTGGACGAGGAAGTTGTGCTTGGTGATCGGCAGGGTGATGCCCTGGATGTCCGCCTCCTGGAAGGCGTCGGTGCCGATCGACGGGCGGGCCACCTGCCCGGTGATCGCGACCATCGCCACCGAGTCCATGTACGCGTCGGCGATCGGGGTGACCAGGTTCGTCGCGCCCGGGCCGGAGGTGGCGATGCAGACGCCGACCTTGCCGGTGGCCTGCGCGTACCCCGTCGCCGCATGCCCGGCGCCCTGCTCGTGGCGCACCAGGATGTGCCGGACCGTGGAGTCGTAGAGCGGGTCGTACGCCGGCAGGATCGCGCCGCCCGGGATGCCGAAGACGACGTCGACGCCGAGCGCCTCGAGGGACCGCACGAGCGAGCCGGCCCCGGAGACCTGGGAGGGGGCGGAGGGCCGTACCGCCGGAACGGCCGGGGTCGCCGCGCTGCGGGCGGCGGCCGGGTCGACGTCGACGGTCGGGTCGGCGGCCGCGCGGGCCCGGCGGGCGGTGTGGGCGAGGGTCTCGGGCGTGGGTCTCGTCATGACGGTTCTGGCCTTCGGCTGGAGTGGCTGGTGGCTAGTCAAGCGTTGCGACACGGGCGGGGCCCGCCTCGCCAGGTTCCGATGGCAATAAAAACGGCCCTCGTGCAGATGCACGGGGCCAGCGCACTCTCATCAGGGAGAGTGCGCTCAGGTAAGTACTCGCAGCGACCGGTACGACGACATGGGGCTAAGCCTGACGCATCTCACGCGATGAGTCAACTGATCCCACATGTTGGTTAACGGACGTCGGCGCGTCGGCCGGCGACGCGCCATCGGCAGCCGGGCTGAGCTGCGCCGACCCACCCGGATTCCGACGTGGCGCGGGCACCTGGGCAGGCCGCGCACCCGGTGAGGTCGCCGCCTCCAGCATCGCCTCCAGATGCTCGGCCGGCACCCCCCAGCCGAACAGCGCGCCCTGGCCGAACCGGCAGCCGGCGGCCACCACGGCGGCCAACTCGGTCGGCGTGGTGACTCCCTCCGCGATCACCTCCAGCCCCAACTGGTGACCCAGCCGCATGACGATGTCGACCATCGGCGCGAACGCCGGACCGTCCTGGTCGACCGGGCGGACCGGCTCGTGCTCGGCGACCAGACTGTGGTCGATCTTCAGGATGTCGATCGGGAGGCGACGCAACTGACCCAGCGACGAGTAGCCGGCCCCGAAGTCGTCCAGCGCGATCCGGACACCCGTCAACCGCAGCGCGGTCAGCCGCCGGATCAGCTCGTCCAGGTCGGTGGCGACCGCGTGCTCGGTGACCTCCAGCACCAGCCGCTGCGGCGGCACGTGGTGGGCGCGCAGCGCCTCGGCGACCTGGACCACGTACTCCGGGGCGTGCAACTCACGCGGGGACACGTTGACCGACACCCAGACGTCGTGCCCGTCCGCCAACCACCGGGAGAGCTGGTAGCAGGCCTGGTGAAGCACCCAGGCACCCAGCGGGGCGATCATCCCGCACTCCTCGGCGAGCGGGATGAACTCGTCCGGACGGACATTGCCCAGCTCGGGATGGTGCCAGCGGAGGAGCGCCTCCGCGCCGACCGGACGCACCGACGGCAGTGACGCCACCGGCTGGAAGACCAGACTCAGCTCGTCGCGGTCGACGGCACCGCGCAGCTCGTGCTCCACCGTCGTGCGCCGCCGCAACAGCTGGTCGTACGCGGCGTCGTAGCGCTCGATGCGGTTCTTGCCACGCTGCTTCGCGTAGCGCAGGGCCAGGTCGGCGTGGCGCAGCAGCAACTCCACGTCCGGTTCGCCGGCCCAACCGGCCACCCCGATGCTGACCGACAGGAAGACCGGCCCCTCCGGCTCGTCGTACGGCCGGTTGAGCACGCCGAGCAACCGCTCGGCGACCCGGTCCGCCTCGGCCGGCCGGCCCTGCATGAGTACGGCGAACTCGTCGCCGCCCAGCCGGGCCGCCACGTCGCCGGGGCGCAGGTTGCCACGCAGCCGCCGGCCCACCTCGGCCAGCACCGCGTCGCCCACGTCGTGGCCACGCATGTCGTTGACGTTCTTGAAGCCGTCCAGGTCGAGACCGAGCAGGACGCGGGGAGTGCCCGCCGCGGCACTGTCGTGCAGAGCGCGGAGCAGGCCGCGCCGGTTGGCCAACGACGTCAACGGGTCGGTGTGCGCCAGCTCACGGAAGTGCGCCTCCCGCTCGGCCAGGCGGTCCGCGTACCCCCGGACGTCGCGGAGGGTGAGGTACTGGCGTGCCACCAGGGCGAAGCCCTCCACGCTGCCGGCCACGATGCCCGCCGCGGTGAACCGGCCGTCCTGGGCGAGGTGGTACATCGCCGAGCCGGCCATCGCCAGCATCGGGGCGACGGCGTACTCGCCGTCGCGGCCGATCAGGTCCAGATCGACCTGCCCCGGCCGGTCGGCCCGGTACACCGCGAAGGCGACGGTCGCCAGGCCGGCGGCGAGCACCGCCGCGCCGGCCAGCGCCATCGTCGGCCCGGCCTGGCAGAGCCCGGCACTGAGGCCCAGCCCGCCGCAGGTCACCGCCGTGATGCCGGCACTGAGCGCGGCGAGTCGCCGACGCGGGCTCGCGGCGCGGAAGACCACGATCACGGCGAGGCCGGCGGCGAGCGCCGCGCTCACCGTGGTGACGAGTATCGCCGGGCAGGCCATCGGGGTGGCGGCGCCGAGCAGCCGGGTGGGCTCGGAGAAGAGCACCCAGCCGACGAACCACAGCGCGGCGGCCATGACCAACCCGTCCAGGGCGAGCCGGGCCGTTCCCGTCGCGGTCGCGGCCACCCCCGGCAGCCGCAGCAGACCGGCGGCGAAGAGCAGGCCGCTCACCGCCGTGCCGATCGCCACCACCGTCGCCCAGCCCGTGCGCTGCCCCTGCTCGTGGGCCCAGTGCTCGTTCGCGGTGAGCGCGGCGAGGACCCCGAGCAGCAGGCTGACCAGCGCTCCCCCGGCAGCGGCGGCGAGCAGCACGTGTGCCGGCCGGCGCGACCCGGTGCGCCGCCCGGCGACCACCGTCAGCAGCCCGGCGGCCGCAGCGGCGACGAGCCCACTGAGCACCGCGACAGCGACCATGCCCGGGGGGAAATGCACGCCCCCAAGAGTGCCGGATGCGCGCACGCCGTGGGGGGCTGGGTGTGCATCTGTTGGGACACAGGGCCTACCGGGGAGGTTCGACGCGGCGGCGGTGTCATGCTGGTATGCATGCCTGAGCTGCGATCGAGGACGTCCACACACGGTCGGACGATGGCCGGCGCCCGGGCCCTCTGGCGGGCCACCGGGATGACCGACGACGATTTCGGCAAGCCGATCGTCGCCATCGCCAACAGTTTCACCCAGTTCGTGCCTGGTCACGTACACCTCAAGGACATGGGTGGCCTGGTCGCCGACGCGGTCGCCGAGGCCGGCGGAGTGGGTCGGGAGTTCAACACCATCGCTGTCGACGACGGCATCGCGATGGGTCACGGCGGCATGCTCTACTCGCTGCCCAGCCGTGAGTTGATCGCCGACGCGGTGGAGTACATGGTCAACGCGCACTGCGCGGACGCCCTGGTCTGCATCTCCAACTGCGACAAGATCACCCCGGGGATGCTGCTGGCCGCGCTGCGGCTCAACATCCCGACCGTCTTCGTCTCCGGCGGCCCGATGGAGGCCGGCAAGACGATGGCGATCGAGGGCGTGGTGCACAGCAAGATCGACCTGATCGACGCGATGATCGCCTCGTCGAACGAGACGGTCACCGACGAGCAGCTCGGCGAGATCGAACGCTCCGCCTGCCCGACCTGCGGCTCGTGCTCCGGCATGTTCACCGCCAACTCGATGAACTGCCTCACCGAGGCGATCGGGCTGGCGCTGCCCGGCAACGGCTCGACGTTGGCCACCCATGCCGCGCGAAAGTCGCTCTTCGTCGAGGCCGGCCGCACCGTCGTGGACATCGCCAAGCGGTGGTACGACGGCAACGACGAATCGGTGCTGCCGCGCGTGGTCGCCTCCAAGGCCGCCTTCGAGAACGCGGTCGCCCTGGACGTGGCGATGGGCGGCTCCACCAACACGGTGCTGCACCTGCTCGCCGCCGCCCGGGAGGCGGAGATGGACTTCGGAGTCGCCGACATCGACGCGATCTCCCGGCGGGTGCCGTGCCTGGCCAAGGTCGCGCCCAACTCCCCGAACTACCACATGGAGGACGTGCACCGGGCCGGCGGCATCCCCGCGATCCTCGGCGAACTGGACCGGGCCGGGCAGCTCAACCGGGACGTCCACGCCGTGCACTCCCCCTCGCTGGCGCAGTGGCTGACCGACTGGGACGTCCGCGGCGGCTCCCCGAAGCCGGAGGCGGTCGAGCTGTTCCACGCCGCGCCGGGTGGCGTGCGTACCGTCGAACCGTTCTCCACCACCAACCGGTGGTCGTCGCTGGACACCGACGCGGCCGGTGGCTGCATCCGGGACCGCGAACACGCCTACTCCGCCGACGGCGGGCTGGCCATCCTGCACGGCAACCTGGCACCGGCCGGCAGCGTGGTGAAGACCGCCGGCGTGCCGGACGACTGCCTGACCTTCCGCGGCCCGGCGAAGGTGTACGAGTCGCAGGACGACGCGGTGACGGCGATCCTCGCCAAGGAGGTCGTCGCCGGGGACGTCGTGGTGATCCGGTACGAGGGCCCCAAGGGCGGCCCCGGCATGCAGGAGATGCTCTACCCCACCTCGTTCCTCAAGGGACGCGGGCTGGGCCGCTCCTGTGCGCTGCTCACCGACGGCCGTTTCTCCGGCGGCACCTCCGGCCTGTCCATCGGGCACGTCTCCCCCGAGGCCGCCTCGGGAGGGCTGATCGCCCTGGTCCACGACGGCGACGAGATCGTCATCGACATCCCGAGCCGGTCGATCTCCCTCAACGTGCCGGAGGACGAGCTGGAGGCCCGACGCGTGGCGGAGGAGAAGCGCGACAAGCCGTACACCCCGACCGACCGGCAGCGCCCGGTTTCGGCGGCGCTGCGCGCGTACGCCTCGATGGCCACCTCGGCCAGCGACGGCGCCTACCGCCGCGTCCCGGAGTGACAGTCGCCCGCTGATGTCGGGGTGTCCCACTGGCTCGGACACCCCGACATCGACGAAACGCGGTCCCCGGATGTCGGTGGTGTGGGCTAGCGTGTCGTCGATCAATTCGGGGGAAGCCCGGATTCCTGCGGGGAAGAGGCGTGTACGTGGCATTTGGCAAGAAGTCCGTGGCGGTGGCGGTCTCGGCGCTCACCGCGCTCGCTGTCTCCGCGTGCGGCACGACGTCCGGCAAGTCCGACGGGTCCGACGCCGCCAAGCAGCCCAGCGTTCTGGAGCTGATGGCCAGCGACCTGAAGGGGTCGCTGCAGAAGACCGCCGAGGCCACCACCAAGAGTGACTCGGTGACCGTGAGCATGACGGGCACGGCCGGCGGCGAGAAGGTCGACATGCGCGGCGTCATCGACCTCGGCGACCCGGTCAAGGCCGAGATGACGGTGCAGGACCCGAAGGGCGAGCCGACCGTCGTCCGGATGGTCGGCACGGCCGTCTACGTCGAGATCCCCGCGGCGGACCGCGCGGAGATGGACGGCAAGCGCTGGATGAAGATGGACCTGGGTGCCGCCGGTGAGCAGGCCGGGATGAACTTCGGCAAGCAGTTCGAGGACATCGACCCGACCAAGCAGGTCAAGACGCTGCTCTCCACCGAGGGCACGAAGGTGGTCGGGCAGGAGACGGTGAACGGGGCGGCCACCGTCCACTACACCGTCACCGTCCCGATGGCGACCTACCTTCAGCAGATGGACGCGAAGCTGCGGGCGGGCGTCGAGCAGCAGATGACCAAGATGGGCGTCAAGGAGATCACCACGGACCTGTGGGTCGACGAGGAGTACCGGCCCCGCCGGGCGGCCATGAAGATGGGCCCGTTGGGCGATCTGCTGATGGACTACACCGACTACGGCAAGGCGGTGACGGTTGAGGCGCCGCCGACGGCGGAGACCCTCGACTTCGCCGAGATGCTCAAGGGTCTGCAGGGTCTGACCACTGGCTGACCAGTAATAACGGACTGCCCGGCCGGCGCGGAGACGCGCCCGGCCGGGCAGTGCCGTTTCCGGGAGCGAGCGGACAGCCTAAATCCCCGAAACCGAGTCCAACACTGGGTAGATCTACGCCTATCGCTCCATAGCGCACTGACCCGGGTCGAACATCGGATCCTCGATCGCCTTCAGTAGCGGTCGGGATGCCACGTGCTCCGGCCTGACGTGCCGTCCGAGCACCACAACCGCCACCGACGACGCGCCAGCGCTCTTCAACGCGTACGCCAGCGACTGCGCCCGCGAACCGGTCGTCCAAGTGTCGTCGAGTACCAGCGGCCGAACGCTGACGCTCTCGACCGGAAGCTGGACCGTGAACCAGTCGCGCTGGAACGTCCGTGTCTCAGATCCGTGGCGGGGATTGGACAGCGCCGCGAGCCACGGCAGTCCAAGACGGTCGCCGATCAGATCCTGCAGGGGGTGCGGATGGGCCTGGCCCCGGGTGCTCGGCACGACCACCACGTGGGTCGGAGTACCGCCCATCCGATCAGCGACGCAGTCGAGGTGCCGCTGCAGGAACAGCAGCAGCAGTGCGAGCAGATTCCACCTAGCCTGGGCCGACCCCGGCTTGGACTTGTACAAGCGCAGGTGGTGGTGATGTTGACCGGTACGCGGCGAGTAAGCGATGGGAACGACCACGTCGGCGAGCAGGCCACCAGACGCCGTCTGGTGTTCCTGACAGGGATAGCAGTAGTCGAACCCGGGAGTGCGGACACCGCGACACGTCGGGCAGATCCAGGGGAGGGCGGGCAGGGGATTTCGAAGGAAGTTCCGCTGGGTCTCGACGTACTCCCGGACCCTGGCCCACGGGTCAGAGGCTGGCGAAGTCAGGAAAGCCCTCCAACTCGGCCGCAGCCGGTGAACGGTCGAGAATGGCGTCGACCGCCTCCACCAGGTCCATGGTCCCGTGCGCGACGTGGACGCCGGGCCGCGCGGCGAAGGCGCGTGCCCAGTCGTGCCGCATCACCTGACTGGTGAGCACCACGGGCCGACCGTGCTGAAGAGCTAGCCGCGCCTGAATCCGGGCTCCACTGCGTTCGCCGGCTTCGATGACCACGGTGGCCGCGGCGTAGCCGCTCATCACCGCGTTTCGCATTGGGAAGCTCTGCTTTGTCGGGGCGGCATCGGGCCAGAACTGGCTGAGCACCAATCCGACCTTTGCGATGTGCTCCTGGAGCGCGCGGTTGACCGTCGGGTAGTGGTGACGAATCCCGGTCCCGATGACCGCGACGGTGCGTCCCCCTGCCGCGAGTGCCGCCAGGTGGGCTGCGGTGTCGATCCCTTTCGCCAGACCGCTGACGACCGTCACACCACGGCGGGCAAGTGATTCTGATACCGAGCTGGCGATCTCGACGCCTCGATCGCTCGCCTCGCGGCTGCCGACCACTGCGATGGCCCGAGCGTCGGGGCGCGACTCACCTCGGGCGAAGAGCACTGGTGGCATCTCGCGGATGTCACGCAGCTGGGCGGGGTAGTCGTCGTCGAAGAAGGCTCGCACTGTAATGCCTTCAGCCCGCCAGCCGGCGAGTTCGCCGGCCGCGGTCTCGATCAGCGAGTCGACGGAGCGGGTGTCGGGAAAGAGCGTGTCGGTCTGCCCGACGACCCGGCGCAGGACTGCCAGCGCGGTGCCGACCTCCTGAATGTCGTGCACGGCATCAGACCAGCCGAGGTCCGGCTGCCGCAGCAGCGCAATCAGCGCCGCCCGCTCCACCGTCACCCGGTCCATGCCCCTGATCGTAGAGGCAACTCCCGGCCGCCCGGCCCACCGGCCACGCGGAGCCGGCAGAGAAGCCCGGCGGACATCACTTCGCCCCACACGATCGAACATATGTTCCCTCAGCCCTCAGGTCAACCGAAGATCGCGCAGGTCGAGGGCTTGGGCGAGGAGGCGTACGCCGTCGTCGTCGTGTCGATGCACGGCGCAGCCGGCGCGGGTGAAGCGCACGGTGACCACCTGCCCGGCGTGCCGGGAGGCGAGCCGCAGGAGGTCCGGCTCGGGGTTGGCGACGAGATCGCGCGGCCCCGACCACGGCACCGGGATCGATGTCGCCGGGTCGGTCGGGGCGGCGCTGGCGACGGCGTCGGTCAGGCACTCCTGGCACCAGGCGAGCGCGGCGGCCAGGCTCGGCCGGTAGGGCAGATCGTCAGGGCGGACGGGCGCGTCACGCGGCTTCATCTTGACCGACCAGCTCAGGCCGTCGGCGAGCAGCGGGGCGTCGGTGTCGCACACGCCCACCACGAGGGCCAAATCGAGGCCGAGGGTGAGCCGCAGCAGCTCGGGCAGCGGTGGCGCGGCGGGAGGTGCCGCCACCACGATCAGCCGACCGGCGGCCGTGCCATGACTGGCGTCGCGCACGTACTCCGCAACCGGGTCAGTTCCGGCCCACGGCAGCGTGACGTACCCGTCGCGCAGTTCCTTGCCGATCTGCTGCCCGCCGTCGGCGTCGGCCAGGTCGTCGGGCCGCGCGCCGAGCACGGCCGCCCAGGAGCCGAGTCGGTAGCGGGCCGGAAGCTGCACGACGGGTTTGCCGCCGGGTTGGGTGGCGACCAGCGGGGCGACATCCGGCGTACCGGCCTCCCAGGCGAGGTGCACCACCCGGTGCCGCAGGTCGCTGACGGTGACCGACACGGTCTGGTGGAGGCGGTGGGTGTCCCCGCAGGTGACGCAGCGCAGCGCGGACGGGCGCAGGCCGGCGCCACAGCAGTGCGGGCAGTCGGGGTCGGCGGGGCGATCACCGAGTCGGCAGTCGCAGAGGCGCAGCCGGCCGGGTGGCCGGCAGTCCGGGCAGGGCAGCCAGTCCACGGGGTCACCCAGCCACTGCGGATCGGGTGGCTCGTAACCACGGGTCACCGGCACCCGCACCCGGCGCACCACCTGGCCGGTGGGCTGCTCCGTGAAGGTCTCCACCGGTGCGCCGGCGCGCAGCGTCGTGTGCCACCACCGGCCGTCGCGCCAGAGTGCCTGCGCGCCGGGTAGCTCGTCCCCGCCGGCCGGGTCGACGCAGTCGGCGAGTACACGGCGTTCGAGCTGGTCGACGTCCACGGCCGGGTCGGCGGGTGGACGCGGCGAGTCGGGGCGCAGCAGTCGGGCGGCGGCGGCCAGGCCGCGCTCGGCAAGGCCGGTGAGCGCGTCGGCCATGTCGGTGCTGGTCAGCGCTTCCGGGAGGTCTCGACACCAGCCGGGCAAGCCGGGGGGCATAGGGCTGCCGGGCACCTCGTACCGGATGGCCCAGCCGAACCCTGAGCCCTGCCGGCGGGCCTCGACGACCAGGTCGAGCAGCAACAGGTCGGCCACGGTGCAGAGCCGAACCAGCCGAGCGGCCGGGTCGACAGCGGGAACGGCGGTGGATCGGCCCAGCACCAACCGCCAGGCTGCGTGGTCGGCCCGCAGGATGGCCTGCGCCTCCAGCTCGTGTCGTCGCGTCGCGGGCAGGTCGGGTCGCCACTCATTGGTCAGCCACAGCGACGGCGCGTCGGCTTCGGCCACGACCGCGCCGACAGTGGCGGCCAGTTCGCGTACCCGGTAAGCAAGGTCGACCACCCAACGGCCCGCCGGGTCGCGGTGGGGGTGCAGGCCGCCGGGCACCACCTGATGGGACGCGACAGCGCCGGTGTCCAGGTTGGCGACGGAGACCACGAGCTGCGCCCGCCGCCGGCCGCGCCGGCCGCAGCGGTAACAGGGGTACGCGACGCGGCCCGTGCCGCGGCACTGCTCGCAGCTTCGGTACGCCTCCCGGCGCGGCCCGAGCACGTCGGTGTCGGCATCGGCGAGAAACCGGTCGCCGTAGCCGGTGCACCGGCACGGGTCCAGGGTGAAGGTCAGCCCGTCGCAGTCGGGGCAGGTCACGACGGGTGCGGCGGTCACCGACACCGCCGGGAGGCGCAGTCACCGTCGTGCTCGACCCGCCGCACGCACCGCCGGCCGCCGTCGAGCGGCAGGTCGCAGAACACCCGATGGCGTACGCCCTGCGCGTCCTCGGCGGACACCGTGGTTTCCCCAGCGTCCACCTCGGACAGGAAGCTCAACGAGCGGGCCAAGGTGCCGGCGAAGTGCCGGGCGGCCGGCAGATCGGCGGCGGTGAACGGCAGGTGCGCCACCCAGCGGGCGCTCACCGGCGGGCCGCCAGATCCTCGCGGGCCCGCCGGGACTGCCAGCACTTCAACGCGTCCTTGATCCGCTCGGTCTCCCTCCGGCTGCTGCCCAACGCCGCGTACACCTCGGCCAGATCATCGGCGACGCGGTCGAGGAACTCGGCCACCTCCACGGCGTCCACCCCACGGCGGCCACGTCGGGTGAAGCTGCGGTCGCGGACCTGCCAGGGCTTCAGGGGTACGTAGTTGGCCGCCCGGTAGAACGCCGGCCGGGGTGGCTCGGCCCGGAGTTGACGGAGAAACGCGCGCACGAAGCAGCACCACCCTTCCTCGCAATTGTTCGACGTCCATTGGCGTGGGAATTGCGCGTCCATCGCCGTTGTCGGGACCATCTTGTAAGGTCAGAGACACCATTGCAATGAATGTCCAATCACACTGTTCCGGTATTTGTGCGCAACATTTCCCTGTTGCACAACGGCTGTCGGGATGTTGCAAAACTCAACAGGAAGGAGAGCCGGGTGGCCGATGACATGGGCTCGACGGTGCCCCGACGCCAGCTCGGCAGGGCGCTACGTGACCTGCGCACCGAGGCCGGCGCGACCCTCGACGCAGTCGCCGAAGCGCTGGAGTGCAGCCGCCAGAAGGTGTGGCGGATTGAGAGCGGGCTCGGCTCGGTGCGCGGCGTCGACGTCCGAGCGATGTGCGAGCTGTACGGCGCGACGGGCGAGCTGACCCGGGCGCTGACCTCACTGGCTGGCGAGACGAAAGCGAAGGGGTGGTGGCACGCGTACGGCGATGCCGTCCCCGAATGGTTCGAGCTGTACGTCGGCCTCGAATCCGCAGCGTCCAGGCTCCGCTTCTACAAGAACAGTCTCGTGCCCGGCATCCTCCAGAGCCGCGACTACGCCCGGGGCATCTACCACATCGACCAGCCCGACATGAACGACGACGACCGGGAGCGCGCGGTCGAGCTTCGCCTGCAACGGCAGTCCCTGCTGACTCGCCGCCTGCCCCGGGCTCCGCAGGTGCAGGTGGTGCTCTGCGAGTCGGTGCTCCTCCGGCCGGTAGGCGACGCGGAGACGATGGCCAGGCAACTCCATCACCTACTGGTGATGACCCGGCTGCCGAACGTGTCGATTCGCGTGTTACCGCTAATCGCAGGGCCGCACCACGGCACCGTTGCGGGCGAATTCGTCCTCCTTGACTTTCCGCTCGGGAACCGAACCACCCCTGAGCCTCCGTTGGTCTACAGCGAGGCGATCACCGGTGCCCTCTACCTCGACCGTCCTCACGAGTTCGCGACCTACGAGAAGGTCTGGTCGAACCTGCTGTCACTCACCCTCGATGAGGGACAATCGTTCCAACTGATCAACAAGATCATCGGGGAGGTTCACCATGGTTGACCTGACGGGCGCGTCCTGGCGCAAGAGCACCCGCAGCGCAGGCAATGGGGGCGAGTGCGTCGAGGTTGCAAGCAACCTGCCCGGCATCGTCGCCGTGCGCGACAGCAAGGACCCACACGGTCCGGCCCTCACCTTTACTCCCGCCGCCTGGGCCACCTTCGTCCAAGCGACCGACACCATCCGCTGAGGCTTCGGTGGGTGCCCCGGGAGTCACCCGGACACCCACCCGCCTTCGGGGCTGCGCTACGTGGCGGGGTTCGCTAACGTGCGGCAGTGACCATCGGCAATGTTAAGGTGACGATCCGGAAGGGCGATCAAGCGCTCGACAAAGCTCGGATGAGCATCGAGAAGGCCAACGCCAAGCTCGCCGACGCGACCGCTTTGGCAATCGCAGCCCTGCACGACAGCGAACGCGGCGAGGCGAGGCAGTCCCGGAAGGCCCTCCGTGAGGCTGCCGACGAGGTCGAGTTGGTGCTTCGCCGAATCAAGGCTGCAAAGGACCATGCTGCCGCCTACCTCGCCATCATCGGATGAGCGAAAGCATCGGCGAAGTTGTCGCCCAGCTGAGAAGCGCCATCGACACCCTCCACAGCGCTGCCGTTGTCGCGCGACGCGCTCAGGCTGACGCGGAACAGGCCAATACGCACTACACCCATGCAGCACAGGGCAGCACGCATCCCGAAATCACCGGCGCTGTGACCGAGAGCAAGACCGCTGGCGAGAAGGCCGGCAAACTCGCCCGCCTGATCAGCGAGGCGGCCGACAGCGTAGGCGCCTACTCCAATGCAGTCGCTCCTGGCTCTGCTCCGACCACGCAACCGTCCGACTCAGCCACACCGTCCGGCGAGGATCTGCTCGCCGAGACCGTCGAGCGCGATTCCGCACGAAGGAACGTCGCCTCCTTCCTGAGTACGATGACCAGGAAGGTCGAGGACGTCCAGGAGAACACCCAAAAGTCGGTGGCGGCGGCCAGGGAAGCGTTCACGATCATTCGGGGTCCGCAGGGCCCACCAGGGGCTCAACAAGCCGGCACAACAACCCCGACGGTCGGCCCTACGGTAGGGCAGCGTCTCCTCAACGAAGCACCGGATGCGGCGGGTCACCTCGTCGTGGTGGGGTTGGTGGCGAGCATCGCCGTCCACCGCTCCGTTCAATCAATCCGCAAGGGAATAGCGAGGTTACGAGATCGTGAGCGTACGGACCGAGTTCAGCGACCTGATTCGCGCGATGGCACGGCGTGACTGGGGCACCGTGGACCAACTCCTGGACGGGTTGGAGGCCTCCGGATGGCGCGGCGGGAACCAGGTAATCGGCGCAGCGTTCGCCATCGCGGTCAACGACCGCTTCGGCACCGCCCACTCCCCCACCGACGTCGCTCGCTTCGTCGCCGACACGCGCACCCAGTTTCCGGGCGCGGAGTCGCTGCCCACCCTGGAGATGGAAGGGCTTGTCCGCGCGGCCCTCGGTGAGGTCGAACTGATCGACAATCTCAGCCCGGAGACCGCCCTTCAGATGCAGATCGTGTTCCTCGGCAAGCTGCTGCAAGACCGCGACCCCAACGAGGCGCAGTTGGAGGAGTTCATCGCCGACGTGGAGCAGACGGCTGCCGAGTACATGTAATCGGCAGGGCTGCAAGCCACCTTTATCTCCGATAGTGTCCGTCCGACCACGCAAACGTGAACTCGTTAGCGCGATCATCAGACGGAGGGCGGCATGGCCAGCATTGATGAAGTCAAGGCGGCGTTGATGCAGGCCGCCGAGCAGGGCAACTCCACGATCAGCCAGATCCGGGCCGCCGCCGAGAACACTGAGCAGATGTTGACGCGGCTACGGGCAATCTCCGCCGGCACCGGGCACCCGACGATCGCCGAAGCCATCGCCCGGGGCGAGCAGAGCAAGCAGCGTCTCGCCGAGGCCATGGCCCTCGTGCAGGGCAGTTCGGAGGCGGCACGCCGCTACATCAGCGTCCTCGGCTGAAGCGCATACCCCCTGCGCGAAGGCGTCAGTAGTACTCGCGGATGTAGCCGAGGGCACGGTCGTACACGTCGTTGTCGCGGATCTTGAATTTGGTCCAGAGCGTCTTGCGGAGGGACTGCTGGACCAGGCGGTCCCCCTCGCGGGTGTCCTGCCAACCGGTGAACCGCACCGCACGAACGACCTCGTCAACCTCGTCGACGATCTTCTCGGCGATGATCGGGGTTCCGTTGCCCTTGAGTGACTGGAACAGCTCCGTCAGCGCCGCTCTGCCTTGGTCTTCGCGGGGCACCTCGGCGGCGGCCTTCTCCGCGGCCACGGTGTCCCGGGCGAGGGCGAACAGCTCCTTGAGGAAGTCCAGGCTCGCCTGCTGGGAGTGGGCGTACTTCTCCCGCAGGGCAGTGAGCCGCTTGCCGAGTTCGATGAAGACAGGATTACCGATGTGCCTCCCGATACGGGCGGTAATCCACTTTTCGACCTCGATCGGGTCGACGTCCTTCCGCCGGCCTGACATGAGGTCTTCGATAACCTGGGCGTCCAGGACGATCATGTCAAGGTCGCTGCGCGGCACCTCGACGGTGACGTGTTCGTTGATGAGTTCCAACGTCTTGGCACCGAGGGCATGCCACACCAGCCGACCGGCGATGTCTGACGGCCGCACCGACTCGTACACATCGGTGAGCCACCGGTAGTCGGCCGCATGAGTCGAGAGAATCGGGTCCGGGCTGAAGGTCTCCCAAAGTTGAGCGACAACGCTGAAGGCCTCGCCGAAGTGGTCACGGGCCTCGTCGCTGCTGATCGCGGTCTGCGCGGCAATGAGCCCCTCATAGCCGCCCACGGTCCGGTCGACGCCGGGAAAGAAGGCCAGCGCGCCCTCGATGGCCGGGCGGAGTTGGTTCCGCAGCACGTCGATGTTGCTGATGACTTGCTGGACGCTCTTTTCGTCGAAGGCGAACGCCTTGGCGACATCGTCGAAGATGCCCAGGTAGTCGACGATCAGGCCGTGCGTCTTGGTGGGCGGGTAGACGCGGTTGGTTCGCGTGATCGCCTGGAGCAGGTTGTGCTCCTTGAGCGGCTTGTCGAGGTACTGCGCATACAGGATCGGGGCGTCAAAGCCGGTGAGCAGCTTGGCCGTCACAATGATGATCTTCAAAGGGTCGGCGGGGTCGTTGAAGCGGGTGGTGATCCGCTCCAGCTCGTCCCGGCCGGGGGTGTATTCCTTCCACTCCTTCGAATCACCGGCGCTCATCACGATGGTCGACGCGTCCGGTCCGAGGATCTTGTCGAGTTCCGCCTTGTATGCGACACAGGTCGCCTTGTCGTAGACGACCACCTGCGCCTTGAGCCCTTGCGGCTCGACCTTGGTGCGGAAGTGTTCGGCGATGTCCGCGGCAATCCTGCGGACACGCTCGTCGGCCTTGATCAGCACCTCCAGAGAGGCGGCCCGCTTCGAGAGCGTGGTCTTGTCGGCCTCGGTGAGTCGGTGCTGCTCGGCCAACTCGGCGAAGGCGGCATCGATCGCAGCGGCGTCGAGGTGGATCTCCGACAGGCGCGGCTCGAAGTGCAACGGCAGCGTCGCCCCATCCCGAATCGAATCCTGGAACGAGTACCGCGAGAGATAGCCACCTTCATCCGCAGTGGATCCGAACCACATGAAGGTGTTGCGGTCTCGCCTGTTGATGGGCGTACCTGTCAGGCCGAAGATGAAGGCGTTCGGCAGAGCCTCCCGCATCTTGCGCCCGTAGTCACCCTCCTGAGACCGGTGGGCCTCGTCAACCATGACGATGACATTGTCGCGGTCGTCCAGTACCCCGGGCGCCTCGCCGAACTTGTGGACTGTGGTGATGATGACCTTCCGAGCGCCCGCTTTGAGGAGAACTTGAAGCTCCTTGCGGCTGTCGGTCGAGACGAGATTCGGCACATCTGAGGCGTTGAAGGTGCCGGTAATCTGGGTGTCCAGATCGATCCGGTCCACCACGATGATCACCGTGGGGTTCGCCAGACCGGCCGTCGCGCGCAACTTCTGCGCAGTGAACACCATGAGCAGCGACTTGCCCGAACCCTGAAAGTGCCAGATCAGGCCCTGCTTGATCTCGCCGTGCAAGGCCCGGTCGACGATGAGGTTCGTCGCCTGGAACTGCTGGAAGCGCGCGATGATCTTGATTTTCCGGTGCTTCTTGTCGGTGGCGAACACAGTGAAGAACCGCAGGAAGTCCAGTACCGCCGCCGGTGACAGCACGCCTTCGACGGCCTCGCGCACCACCGCGAGGCCGGTCCGCGCCGGGACGTCTTCGTCGGTCTCCTCCCGCCACGGGCCCCACAGGTCGACCGGCATACCGACCGAGCCGTACCGGAAGTCCTTGCCTTCGGTGGCGAAGTTGAAGACGTTGGGCACGAAGAACGCCGGGACGTTGACCTCGTAGTCCTCATTGATCTGAGCGGCCGCGTCGATCCAGGAGAATGCGGGACGGACCGGCGACTTCGCCTCGCCGACGACCAGCGGGAAACCGTTGCACCAGAGCACCAGGTCGAAGCGTCGCTCGACCTGGCCTACCCGATACGTCACCTCCGTGGAGACCATCCACTGGTTGGCGCTCGGCTCGGGGTTGTCGAAGTCGATGAGCCGGATGGTGACGTGCTCTCCGGCCGGGCCGAACGGCATCGACTTCTGCCCGGTCAGCCACGCTGCGAACTGCTCGTTTGCCACCACCGGGTTCGGCGTACGCCGAGCGGGCAAGATGAGCGCCCGCAGGTGATAGATCACCTCGTCGGCGAGCCGTGGGTCGGCCTCGATTGCCGGGTTCAGCCGGATCAGGGCCGCCTTGACCAGCCCCTCCAGCAGCACCTCATCCTCCCGGCGCGGCAGCTCTTTGCCGGGCGCGAACTGAATGTGAGGCGACGAAACGAGGTCCCGCACGAAATCCCGGACCGTGTTGGCCTCATTGAAAATCATCGTCAGCCTCCAAAAATCTCTGCGGAAAGACTGCTATTCAGAGCTCGAACCTCGGCCAGCAAGCTGTCCAGCGATGCCACCCCCCTGCCGAATCCCGAGAGCTTCGCAAGCAACCGTTCCTGCCTGTCAATCGACACGATCGGAAAGCTAAGTCTTGCAAGGGACTTTCTATTAATCTTCACCATGCTCGTCGCGCTGCCCGCTGCGGTACGTCGCATATGCGCACGGCCATGCGAACTCGAAAGAACCGCTTCAGCGAATTTGGGTCTAACGTCGTTAATTAGTCGGAGCCGCATCATGGTGTCCGGGAAGGAGACGTCTTCTCGCCGCTCGTCGAAGATCCCAGCTCGTCCCACGGCCTCCACAGTATTCGCTCTTGAGACCAGAAGATCGCCGGCAGTCAGAGTGGCGGATCGCGACTCTGGGCTATCCGGGACGTTCTTCAGCTGACCCCTTCGATAGCCGTCGGGCCCCAAGGCCGCCAAGGACAACACGTAACGCCCTGTCACGTTGTCCACCGGCGAGGCGGACCATCCACTTTCAGGCGAAGCAGCCCAAGTAGCTTCGAATGGAGCGACCCTCTCCGCAAGCAGCCCATCAATCGCCGTTGAAAGCCAACGCTTTCGCGCGACCTGCACGGCCTCCTGCTGAAACGCCACCGACAATCGGTGGCGTTCGATAGCCGAGAGGAGATCGGCCAGGCGCTCCTGCTCATCAGGTGGTGGCAGCTCAAGCTCATAGCGCTGCATCGGCCCCCACAGCAACCGGGGGTTCATAGAACCAGTCGCTTGAGAAATTGCGAAATCGACAAACGGCTCTGACGAAAGCAAGAATGGCAGGAACTCCTGGAGCAACCCGTTCTCGGGAATAGCATCCAGGACATAGGTTTTGTCAGCCACAACGCCAGAGAAGTCGGGCACCCCGACCTTTCGCAGGTAAGGCCGAGCCGACACAAAAAGCACCTGTCCCGGCTTGAAGGCGTACCGGAAGGTGGAACCCATCTGACCGTCGCCGACCTGACCCCAGCGCTCGATCGTCACGCCTTCAGTGTCGACGTGGCCTCCAGCGACGTAGCGCTCCACACCACTACTCACCGGGTCGAGCTGCGTCCGCGAGCGACGGATCACGTCACCCAGCCGCACCCGCTTCCAGCTGCTCTTGTCGAGGTTGAGACTCACTGGCTCACCTCCTGACGCAGGAGCGCCAACACATCATCGACGGCAGTGTCGGCGGCTGCTGCGGCATCGCGCCAGGTAGCGACCTTGGCCCCGACTTGGTCGCTCGTGGTCGCTCCCCGTCCACCGCGCGGCGGTTTGACGTATAGCGGAATGGCAAGGTTGTAGCCGTTGTCAGCAATCTGCTCGATGCTTGCGACCGCCGCGAAGCCTTCTTCGTCCTCGAATCCTTGGTACCAATCGAGGATTCGCTGCTGGTGCCGGTCGCTCAAAAAGGACTGCGCCTGCAAGCGGGTGAACTCGCGCACAGCGTTGATGAACAGGACCCGACCACGACGCTCAGCGGACTTGCGGGATCGCAGGACGAGCACGACCGCCTCCATCCCCGAGTTGTAGAACAGGCCCGGCGCCAAGCCGATGACCGCCTCGACGAGATCCGAGCGAACCATCGCCTGACGGACCGCGGCCTCAGATACCCGGGTCAGGATGCCGTGTGGCAGCAGAATCGCCGCCCTGCCCGATCCAGGATCGAGGCTCTTGGCGATGTGTTGCAGGAACGCATAGTCGGCGGCGTTTTGCGGCGGAACTCCCCACATGTTGCGACCGTACGGATCATTGGTGAACGCGCTTCGGTTCCACGCCTTGATCGAGTACGGCGGGTTGGCGAGCACCACGTCAAACGTGCGCAGCCGGGCACCGTCGAGGAATGCCGGCTTGGTAAGCGTGTCGCCGTGCGCAATATCTCCGTCGGCGACGCCGTGCAGGAACAGGTTCATCCGGGCGATGGCTGACGTCCCATAGTTCAGTTCCTGCCCGTAGAGTTGGAGGTTCCGCCACTCCTTGCCCTGTCTGCGCAACTCGGCGGCGGTGGAGATAAGCATGCCGCCGGTGCCGCAGGTCGGGTCGTAGATCGACTCCCCCGGTTCGGGCTTGAGCATCATCGTCATCAGGTGGACGAGGGTGCGGTTGGTGTAGAACTCCTGGGCAGTGTGACCCGAGTCGTCGGCGAACTTCTTGATCAGGTACTCGTACCCCTGACCGAGTTCGTCCTCGGGCAAGTTCGCCACCGAGAGCGTCTTGGCCGAGAAGTGCTCGATGAGTTCCTTGAGGGTCCGGTCGGGCAACAGATTCTTGTTGCCCCAGTCGCCGTCACCGAACACCCCCGTCAACGTGTCCGGGTTGGCCGACTCGATCGCCCGCATGGCGGCGAGGATCACCGCACCGACATTGCTGCCGGCCTCGCGGACATCCTGCCAATGAGCGCCGTCGGGGATGGCGAAGCGGTGATTCTCCGGCAGGTCGGCCAGCTCGTCTTCACCGTAGACGGCCAATGCTGCGGCGTGTTCCTCGTCGTACACGTCAGAGAGACGCTTGAGGAAGACCAGCGGGAAGATGTACTGCTTGTAGTCCCCGGCATCGATGAGGCCGCGTAGCACGACGGCTGCGCCCCACAGGTAGGACTCCAGTTCGCGCTGTGTGATGCGGGCGTTCACGCCGTCACCTCGCTCGGGCTGAGGCCCCACTTGGCCAGTTCTGCATCCAACGCGGCGCGAGTCTCGCGGGCTGCGGCGTGGGCCGCTTCGAGGTCGGTCAGGGCCTGCTCCAGCGTCCGGTGTTCGCCGTCGTCGGCAGGTGCGACGTACAGCGGGATGTTGAGGTTGAAGATGTTGTCTTTGATGTCGTCGAGTGTGGCGACCGCCGCCAGACCGGGCGCGTCTTCAAACGCCTGGACGGTGCTAAGCAGGGTGTCCGCGTGCTCGGGTTCCAGACTGTTCTGGTTACGGCCGCGCTTGAACAGCGTCTCGCCGTTGACGAACAGCACTCTGCCCTTACGGGCGTCCGCCTTGTGCCGGCGCAGGATCAGCACGCACGCGGCCAGGCCCGTGCCGTAGAAGAGGTTCGGGGCGAGGCCGATCACGGCTTCGACCAGGTCAGCCTTCAGCACGAACTCGCGGATGCGCCCTTCAGCGCCCTGACGGAACAGCGCACCCTGCGGGAGCACGACAGCGACTCGGCCCGTGCCGGGTGCCGCAGAGGTGATCATGTGCTGGACCCAGGCCCAGTCTGCGTACCCCTTGGGCGGCACGCCTCCGAGCCGGTTACGTCCCCACTGGTCGGTGCCCCACGCCACCTCGCCCCAGTTCTTGAGCGAGAACGGCGGGTTCGCGATTACGCAATCGAACTGAGTGAGGCGCGGGCCGTCGAAGAACGTCGGCGTGCGCAGGGTGTCCTCATGCGCGATGTCGAAGTCCTCGACGCCGTGCAGCAGCAGGTTCATCTTGGCGAGGCCGGAGGTGGCGAGCACCTTCTCCTGGCCGTAGAGCTTGCCCCAGAGGGTTTGCGGTCGGCCGCCCTGGCGCTTCACATGCTCAATGACCTCAATGAGCATGCCGCCCGTGCCGCAGGCCGGGTCGTAGACCGTCTCGCCCTCCTGCGGGTCGAGGATGTCGACGAGCAGTCGCACCACCGACCTGGGGGTGTAGTACTCGCCGGCCTTCCTGTTGGACTGGTCCGCGAACCGCTTGATGAGGTACTCGTATGCCTGCCCGAACACATCTGGCGGGACGGCCGCGTTGCTCAGCGTCCTGGTCGAGAAGTGCTCGACGAGGTCGCGCAGCCTGGCGTCGGGCAGCTTGTCCTTGTTCGTCCAGGCGGCGCTGCCGAAGATTCCGTACAGCACGTCCGGGTTTACCTTCTCTATTGCCCGGAAGGCGGTCACCAGAGCCTGGCCGACATTCTCGGTGCGAGCGCGTACGTCTTCCCAGAGACTGCCGGTGGGGATGCCGAAACGGTGGTTCTCGGCGAACGACGCGTACTCGTGGTCGCCGCCTGACTCCGCCAGCGCGCGCTGGTATTCCTCGGTATAGACGTCGCTGATCCGCTTGAAGAACATCAACGGGAAGATGTAAGCCTTGAAGTCCGCCTGGTCGATGCTCCCGCGCAGCAGATCCGCTGCCCTGGCGAGATACTGCTGCAACTCCGGCAGGGTGAGCGGGATGGGAAGCGTGTCATGGGTGGCGGCGGACGCCCGTGCATAACGATCAGTCATGCGCCGGTCCGGTCATAGGTCATGCTTGGTGCTGTCTCCTCGTGCTCGGCGGCCAGGTATCCGTACCGCATCACCGTAGTCGCCACTTGCCGCACCACGGATTCCCGGCATCAGGCGATTTCGGTCTGGCGTAGGGCGTCGGCGCGCCACCACCTGATCCCACAGAACGAGCGGCAGCAGTCAGCTACCGGACAGAACCATCCACCAGGGGCCGAACCGGTGATGGCGGTGTCTGCGTCAGACAGCCCGGCTCAAACCCGGCGGGTGCCCCCGACAACCGACAGGCCAACTCCTTGGGTCGTGCGTACCGCCGTCGATCAGCCACCAGGGCAGGTCCGAGTTTGATGCCCTCTGGCAAGGCCAGCAGGTCCGACGGTTGACCGCCACCGAGAGAGATGTCCCCTGGCGAGCCCGGCGTCTCAGGCCGTTCCGCGTGGTTTGCTCGCAGGGAACGGCCGTAAGGCCCGGAAACCAGAGGGCACAGCTATGTTGTTGAGTTTTCGCTTCGCCAACCACCGGTCGTTCCGCGACGAGCAACAACTCAACCTCACGCCAGCCTACCGCAGTGACGAACACGAGCAGGCGGTCCGGGTGGTCGGCGTCTTCGGTGCCAACGCCTCCGGTAAGTCCAACTGCCTGGACGCTCTGGGGTTCATGCGCCGCAAACCCGTCAACCGCGGTGTGGCGGTTGGCACTGACGCTACGCGGGTAGCAGCCCTGCTTGATCAACACGAGTTCGCCGACGTGGCGGTGTCCGGGCGGCGCGGATACCGCTACATCGGCGAAATGGCGTCGATCATGGATGCGCGGACACCACGTGGTCGATGACCAGGTGGGCGGCGCCGGTGATGCCGACGTCCTGACTGGTGACGACGCGCTCGATGAGCAGGGTCTGGGTGGCCAGCGGTAGGCACCGCTCGTAGAGGGTGGCCCGCATGCTGGCCAGCAGTGGTTCGCAGTCGGCGAGTCGACCGCCGATGGCGACCACCTGCGGGTTGAAGAAGTTGACCACGACGGCCAGGATCTCGCCGATGGCCCGTCCCGCCTGCCGGGCGAGCGCCGTGGCGTGCCGGTCGCCGTCGTCGATCAGGCGGAGCACGCCGGTCAGGTCGGAGACCGGTACGCCCTGCTCGCGTAGCGCGGTGACCAGGGCGGCGCCGCTGGCCACCGCCTCGAGGCAGCCGGCGTTGCCGCAGCTGCACAGCGGCGCGGGATCCGCCACCACCCGGCAGTGGCTGATGTCCCCGGCGGATCCCTGGGCGCCCCGGTGCAACTGTCCACTGGAGATCACCCCGGAGCCGATTCCGGTGCCGGCCTTGATGTAGACGGCGTGGTCCATCTCGGCGTGTGCCGTGCGGTGCGCGCCGAGCGCCATCAGGTTGGCGTCGTTGTCCACGATGACCGGCACGTCGACGCGGTCGGCGCAGAAGGCCGCGACGTCGAAACCGTTCCAGCCGGGCATCCGCGACGGGCTGACGATCCGTCCGGTGGAGTGCTGCACCGGACCGGGTATGCCGATGCCGATTCCCCGCAGCGCGCCCGCCGCCGCACCGCCAGAGGCCGGCGACCCGCCGGAAACCGCGCCGCCGGTCACCGTCGCCCCGCCGCCGGAGGCCAACGACGCACCGGAAGCACCGCCGGAAGCCGCCGCCCCGCCGGAAGCTACTGACGCAGCACCGCCGGCCAGAGCGGTGACCTCGGCCAGCAGCGTGCCGAGCACGGTTTCCGGGCCGTCCTCGATGCGGACCGGCAGGGTGCGGCCCTGGACCACCCGCCCGGACAGGTCCAGTGTGCCGATGCGCGCGTGGTGGGCGCCGAGGTCGATGGCACCGACCACGGCACCGCCGGTGGGTACGGCGAGTTGGCGCGGTCGCCGTCCGCCCCGGGACTGCCCGGCGCCGGTCTCCTCCAGCAACCCCTGGTTGATCAACGCCTCGACCCGCTGAGAGACCGTCGAGGGCGAGAGCCCGGAGAGCCGGGACAGGTCGGCGCGACTGACGGCGGCTCCGGTGGCCACCCACCGCAGCAGCTCCCGGGGACCACCCCGGAGGGCTTCGCGCGGCGCGTCGTCAATCGTCACGTCAGGTTCTTAGCATCCGCAGTTTGTTCAAGCAACCGGTTGACTTAGTTTGTTGGCTACCTTTAGATGGCGCTGTTGGTTCGATATGAAGCTTACTTAGTTCGAATGTCGAAGAAAGTAGGGCCGTCTGGTGGCACCGGAGACGACGGGCACGGACCGACCCATGGTGTCGGTACGCGGCCTGCACAAGTGGTTCGGCCCGCTGCACGTGCTCAAGGACATCGACCTCACGGTGGCCGCCGGTGAGGTGGTCGTCGTGGTGGGGCCGTCCGGCTCCGGCAAGTCGACACTGTGCCGCTGCCTGAACCGGTTGGAGACGGCCGGGCAGGGCAGCATCGAGATCGACGGTGAGCCGCTGCCGGCCGAAGGGCGGGCGCTGGCCCGGCTCCGCGCCGACGTCGGCATGGTCTTCCAGTCCTTCAACCTCTTCGGGCACAAGACGGTGCTGGACAACGTCACCCTCGGCCCCACCCGGGTCCGCAGGATCGCCCGACCCGAGGCGCGTCAGCAGGCGATGGCCCTGCTGGAACGTGTCGGAATCGCCGACAAGGCGAACCACCACCCGGCCCAACTCTCCGGTGGACAGCAGCAACGGGCGGCGATCGCCCGGGCACTGGCCATGCAACCGAAGGTGCTGCTCTTCGACGAGCCGACCTCGGCGCTCGACCCGGAGATGGTCAACGAGGTGCTCGACGTGATGGTCTCCCTCGCCAGCGAGGGGATGACCATGATCGTGGTCACCCACGAGATGGGCTTCGCCCGCCGCGCCGCCGACCGGGTCGTCTTCATGGACGACGGCCGCATCGTCGAATCCGGCGCCCCCGACGAATTCTTCGCAGCTCCGCGCACCGAGCGGGCCCGCGACTTCCTTTCCAAGATCCTCCAGCACTAGCCCCCAACGGGAGGGTGTCATGTCAATCCTCAAGATGAGCTTCACCGGGCGGCGCTCGCTCGCCCTCACCGCCACCGCCGTGGCGGTGGCCCTCGCCGCCACCGGCTGCGGCGGGGACAGCGGCAGCAGCGCACCGAAGCTGCCGGGCAACCCCGGCCTCGGTGGCGACGGCGTGGTCGCCCAGTCGGTGTACGACGCCGCGCCGGTCGCCACCGACGCGGACATCCCGGCCGGCTCGACCATGGACGCGATCCGCAAGCGCGGCTACCTGAACATCGGTGGGTCCCTGGACGCGCCACTGCTCGCCCAGCAGAACCCGGTGAGCGGCACCATCGAGGGCTTCGACGCCGACATGGCGAAGCTCCTGGCGAAGTACATCATCGGCAAGCCCGAGGTGAAGACCACGACCATCGGCACCCAGACCCGGGAGGCCATGCTCCAGGCCAAGTCGGTCGACGCGGTCTTCCAGACCTACACGATCACCCCGCAGCGGGCCACCCAGGTCGCGTTCGCCGGGCCGTACCTCACCTCCGGCCTCGCGGTCGGGGTCCGCAAGGACGACACCTCGATCAAGAGCGTCAAGGACCTCGCCGGCAAGACCGTCATCGTCGGGGCGAACACCCCCGCGGTCACCGCGCTGCCGTCGGCCGCTCCCGGCTCGAAGCAGATCGCCTTCGGCACCGACCCGCAGGCGTTGCAGGCGCTGCTGCAGAAGCGCGGCGACGCGTACGTGCAGGACTTCACGCTGCTCGCCTCGGGCGCCAAGGCCAACCCGGGGATGAAGGTGGTCGGCGAGCCGTTCACCACCGAGGCGTACGGCATCGGCCTCAACCGGGAGGACGCGCAGTTCAAGGAGTTCGTCAACAACTGGCTGAAGAAGATCCAGGCCGACGGAACCTGGGCGAAGGTCTGGGAAGGCACCCTCGGCTCGGTGGTGGAGGGCGGCGCGCCCACCCCGCCCGCCCTCGGCTCCGCCGACGGATCCTGAGAATCCTCCCGTACCGATGGACGCCCTCACCGCCCACCTGAGCGAGCTCGGCCACGGCCTGGTCACGACTGTCGAACTGACAGTCGTGACCACCGTCGGCGCGATGCTGCTGGGCATCGTCGTCGCCACCCTGCGGATCGCACCCGTCCCGCTGTTGCGCGCCATCGGCACGGCGTACGTCGAGGTGTTCCAGAACCTGCCGCTGTTGGCTCTGCTGGTGCTCTTCGTCTTCGCCCTGCCGACCATCGGCATCACGTTCCCGCTGTTCACGTCCGCCGCGATCGTCATCGCCGTGTACGAGGGGGCGTACCTGGCCGAGGCGATCCGCGCCGGGATCAACACGGTCGGCGTCGGCCAGGCCGAGGCGGCCCGCGCCATCGGGTTGACCTTCGGGCAGTCCCTGCGGCACGTGATCCTGCCGCAGGGACTGCGGGCGGTCATCCAGCCGATCGGCAACATCTGCATCGCGCTGCTGATGAACACCTCGCTGGCCGCCGCCGTCGGCGTGGTCGAGCTGACCCAGGCGGCCAACAACGTGAACCTGGTCGAGGCCCAACCGATCGCCGTCTTCACCGGCGCGGGCCTCGCCTACATGCTGCTTGCGCTGATCATCGGTCAGGTCACCGGCCTGCTCGAAAGAAGGCTGGCGATCGTCCGATGAACAAGACGCAACAGATCCTCTTCGACGAGCCCGGGCCGCGCGCCCAACGGCGGATCAGGATCGCCACAGTGGTGGGCGCCGTCCTCCTGGTCGGCGCCGCAGTGGCAGCGGTCCACCAGTTCGCCAGTCACGGCGAGTTGACCGCCGCCCGGTGGGAGCCGTTCACCACCTGGCCGATCTGGCGATACCTGCTCAACGGCCTCTGGGCCACCGTCCGGGCCGCCGCCGCGACCGCCGTGCTCAGCGCCGTACTCGGACTGCTGCTGGCGCTCGGACGCCTCTCCACGCACCGACCGCTGCGCTGGCTGGCCGGCGCGTACGTGGAGATCTTCCGGACCGTTCCCACCCTGCTGCTGATCTACGTGACGCTCTTCGCCCTGCCGCAGTACGGGATGAACTTCCCGCTCTTCTGGAAGCTCGTGGTGCCGCTGGTGGTGTCCAACTCGGCGGCGTTCGCCGAGATCTTCCGGTCCGGCATCCTGGCCCTGGACCGGGGGCAGACCGAGGCCGGCCTCGCCGTCGGGCTACGCCGCGGACAGGTGATGGCGCTGGTGGTCCTGCCCCAGGCGCTGCTCCAACTCACCCCGTCCCTGGTCAGCCAACTGGTCGGGCTGCTCAAGGACACCTCGCTCGGCTTCGTGGTCAGCTACACCGAACTGCTCTACAGCGGGCAGGTGCTCTCGTCGTACACCCATCTGTTGATCCAGACGTTCCTGGTGGTGGCGCTGATCTACCTCGTGGTCAACGCCTCGCTGTCGAAGTTCGCCCGCGTACTCCAGGCGCGGAACGGCCGCTTCGGCGGCCGGCGTGGAGGACGCAACGTCGACCTGCCCCCACCGCTCATCGAAGGGACCACCCCCCGGTGACCATCTTCCGTTACGCCGAACTGGCTCGGGTCGTCCGCAACGGCTTCGTCGAGAGCCGGCACTACGGCAGCGTCGTGGTGCTCGCACCGGACGGCGCTGTCGTCCTCGCCGCCGGCGTACCCGACGAGCCGGTGCTTCCCCGGTCCACCCTCAAGCCGGTGCAGGCCCTGGCCTGCCGGGTCGCGGCGGGTGACGAGCTGACCGGCCCGGCGCTGGCGCTCGCGGCCGGCAGCCACACCGGCGACGACCGGCACGTCGAGGTGGTCCGGGCGATGCTGGCCGGCGCCGGCCTGACCGAAGACGCCCTCGGCTGCCCGGTCGACTGGCCGGAGGACGAGTCGACCCGGGAGCGGCTGATCCGCGTCGGCGGGCAGCGCGACCGGATCCGGATGAACTGCTCCGGCAAGCACGCAGCGATGCTCGTCGCCAGCGCCGCCCGGTCCTGGAGCACCCACGACTACCTCGACCCGGAGCACCCGTTGCAGCGGGAGACCGCCGCCGCCGTCGCCCGGCTGGCCGGAACGCCTGTCGCGCACCACGCCGTCGACGGTTGCGGCGCACCCCTGTTCGGCCTGCCGCTGACCGGCCTGGCCCGCACGTTCCAGGCGTTGGTCACCGCACCCGACGGCAGCGACGAGGCGCTGGTCGCGCAGGCCATGCGCCAATACCCGGAGTACGTGGGCGGCTGGCACGGGCACCCGAACACCGACCTGATGCGGGCGCTGCCCGGCGTCCTGGCCAAGGGTGGGGCCGAGGGCGTGCTCGGGGTGGCCGCCCCGGACGGTCACGCCGTCGCGGTCAAGGTGGTCGACGGTTCACCCCGGGCCACCACCGCCATCGCGCTCGCCGCACTCGACGCCGTCGGCGTACCGGTGGGCGGAGCCGACGCGCTGCGCCAGGTGCCGGTGCTCGGCGGCGGCGAACCGGTCGGCGCCGTCACGGCCGTCATCGATTGGACCGCGGCACCGTCTCGCACCGAAGCGGCCTCGTCTCGCACACAGGCGGCCTCCTCTCCCACTCAGGCGGCGTCGTCCCGCACTCAAGCGGCGTCGTCTCGCACGCAGGCGGCCTCCTCTCGCACCGAAAAGGAAGAGTCATGAGCACATTCGAGATCTGCATCGACAGCGTCGAGGGGGCGGTCGCCGCCGAGGAGGCCGGCGCCGACCGGGTGGAGCTGTGCTCCGCGCTCTTCGACGGTGGACTGACCCCCAGCCTGGGCACCATCGAGACGACACTGCGCGCCGTCACCCGGATCCGGGTGCACGTGATCGTCCGGCCCCGCGCCGGTGACTTCATCTACTCGCCGTTCGAGATCGAGGCCATGGAGCGGGACGTACGGGCGGCTGTCGCAGCCGGCGCGCACGGCATCGTGATCGGTGCGCTGACCGCCGAGGGCGACGTCGACGTGCCGACCACCCGCCGGTTGATCGCCGCCGCCGGTGACGCCAGCATCACCTTCCACCGCGCGTTCGACATGACCCGCGACCCGCACGCGGCGCTGGAGCAGCTGATCGAGCTGGGCGTGCACCGGGTGCTCACCTCGGGTCAGGAGGTCAGCGTGCTGGAAGGTGCCCCGCTCATCGCCGAGTTGGTACGCCGTGCCGCCGGCCGGATCGTCGTCATGCCCGGTGGTGGCATCACCCCGCGCAACATCACCCGGATCGTCGAGGCGACGGGCGCCGACGAGTACCACTTCGCGGCCCTGGTCAGCTCGGACAGCCCGGCCGTGCACCGCAACCCGGCGCCGCTGATGGGCGGCAGCCTCAACCGGCCCGAGTACGAGCGCTCCGGCACCTCCGGTGCCCTGGTCGGCCAGGTGCTCGCCGCCGCCCGCGCCTGACCCCGCCCCGAGCGTCGCCGAGCGGTGGGCGTGCCCGAGGCTCCTCGTCCCCGGTCACGCCAACCGCCGGGAGGCGCACAGCGTCCACCCGCTAGATCAACACGAGGTCGGCGAAGTCGCGGTATCCCGAACGCGTGGATACCGCGATTTCGGCGAAATGGTGATGATCAAGGCCGCCAGCGCGGTCGCCGTGCCGCGCGGACGGCTCAGGCGTTGCGGATGTCGTTGACGCAGCGCAGCACCGGCCGGGCGGGCAGCGCAGCGGTGTCCAACGGACCAGAAGCCCCGACCGTGAACGTCGTCGACTCTCCCGGCAGCAGGGTGACCAGGGCTCGGTCCACAGTGGCCGACGGGTCCAGCCGGTCCGGGAACAGCGTCAGGTCGCGGAGCACGGTGCGGGCCGTGACGTGGACCCGCTGCCCTCCGTCGAACGGCTCGACAGTCGCGTCCCACTCCGCCGCCGGCCAGTCCACGTCCCGGTCCTCGGCGAAGAACCACAGGGCGCGTTCGGCGGTGTCGCCGGCCTCCGCGACCAGCAACTCGCGGCGGCCGTCGTCCGGCCGGACCAGGTCCGCCGGCAGCGCCAACACCACGGCGGAGTACGCCGGGACATCGAGATCGAACGAGTTCTTCGCCCGGGCCTCACCGCTGACCGTCACCCGGGTCACCGACGACGACGCCCGCCAGGGCGTGCCACTGTCGTTGACCGCCACCAGGGCG
The DNA here is from genome assembly GCF_029626165.1 of Micromonospora sp. WMMD967. Taxonomy (NCBI): domain Bacteria; kingdom Bacillati; phylum Actinomycetota; class Actinomycetes; order Micromonosporales; family Micromonosporaceae; genus Micromonospora; species Micromonospora sp. WMMD967. Next base: position 2,453,395 of record NZ_JARUBK010000001.1, on the reverse strand, counting down.
AGGCCACCGTCGCGCGGTTGCACGGTGAGGAGCCGGTCGGCGTACGCGTGGCGCAGCGCGTACCACAGGGGTTTGCGTCGGCCGTCGCCGTCAACGGCCGACCAGGAGGTCACCGGCCAGCAGTCGTTGAGCTGCCACACGATGGTGCCGGCGCAGACGTCCCGGTGGGAGCGGAAGTGCTCCACCCCGAGCTGGATCGCGCGGGCCTGGTTGAGCTGCGTCAGGTAGTGCCAGTCGTCGAAGTCCGCCGGGGCGGGCAGGTGCGCGTCCAGGCCGCGTTGGAGCTTGGCGTCACCGTCGGCCGCCTTCTGGTGGTGTGCCATACCGGGTGAGTCGTGGGCGAGGGGTTCGTCGCTCAGCGCCCGGCGCAGCGTCGCGTACGCGGATGGGGCCTGGTAGCCGAACTCGGCGACGAAGCGCGGCACGTACTCCCGGTACTTGGTGTAGTCGTCGGTGTTCCACACGTCCCAGATGTGGGTGGTGCCGTGCGCCGGGTCGTTGGGGTGGATGGTCTCGGTGCCCGACCAGGGGCTACCCGGCCAGTACGGGCGGGTCGGGTCCAGGTCGCCGACGATCCGGGGAAGCACGTCGAGGTAGTAGCCGCGCCCCCAGGTGCGCCCGGCGAGAGGCCGTTGCCAGTCCCAGTCGTGCCAGCCCCAGATGTTCTCGTTGTTGCCGGTCCAGAGCACCAGCGACGGGTACGGCGTCAGCCTGGTCACCTGCTCGGCTGCCTCGGCGGCGACCTCGGTGCCGAAGGGTTCCTCCTCCGGGTACGCGGCACAGGCGAAGAGGAAGTCCTGCTGGACGAGCAGTCCACGCTCGTCGGCGAGGTCGTAGAAGTCCGCCGACTCGTACCGGCCGCCGCCCCAGACCCGCAGCAGGTTGACGTTGGCCCCGGCCGCCTGGTCGAACCGTTCGGCCAACCGGTCGCGGGTGACCCGGTTGGGGAACGCGTCGTCGGGGATCCAGTTGACCCCTCGGACGAAGACCGGGACGTCGTTGACCGACAGGGCGAACGGGGTGCCGTGCTCGTCGGGCGTGGTGTCCAGCCGCACCGAGCGGAACCCGATCCGGTGCGACCAGGTGTCCACTGTGTCGCCGTCCGGCCCGTGCAGTGTCACATCGATCGGGTGGCGCGCCTGGTCGCCGTACCCCCGGGGCCACCAGAGCGCGGGTTCGCGGACGGTGAGGGTCAGCACGGCCGTGCGGTGGCCGGCGGGGACGACCACGTCGGCGCTGACGCCGGCGACGGCGGCCCGGACGGTCAGGGGGACGTCCGCGGCCCGCTCGACCTCGACGTGCACCCCGACCCGACCGTCACGGCCGTCCATGGTGACCAGTGGGCGGACGCTGGCCAGCCTTGCGGTGGACCAGGCGTGCAGGCCGATCTCCTGCCAGATGCCGGCGGTGACCAGGGTGGGCCCCCAGTCCCAGCCGAAGTTGCAGGCCATCTTGCGGATGAAGTGGAACGGCTCCGGGTAGGCGTTGGGCCGGTCGCCGAGCCGCTCCTGCTGCCCCTCGGCGTAGCGGTACGCGGAGTCGAACCTGACGACCAGGTCGTTGTCGCCGTCGCGCAGCAGCGATCGGACGTCGAACCGGTAGCCCCGGTGCATGTTCGCGGTGCGGCCCACCTCGACCCCGTTGACGGTGATGGTGGCGACGGTGTCCAGGCCGGCGCAGACCAGGTCGACCCGGTCGTGGTCGCCGGGTGGCGGCCGGAAGGCCGTCTGGTACGTCCAGTCGGTGCGCCCGATCCAGGCCAGCGCCAACTCGTTGTCGTCGAGGTAGGGGTCGGGGATCAGCCCGGCGTCGAGCAGGTCGGTGTGCACGCAGCCGGGTACTGTCGCCGGCACGGCCCGTCCGGCGATCTCGGCCGGCACCTCCGCTCCGTGGGCCGCGCGCAGCGTCCAACCGTCGTAGAGTGCCTGTCGGCTCACGACTTCACCGCACCTTCTGCATCGAAAGACGTTTACTGAACCGGATAAGCTGAGAAACCGTACGGTCCGGAATTGGGGCTGTCAACGGCCGGAAAGCGAAGGAGCACACCGGTGAAGCGGCCGACAATCGCCGACGTCGCCCGACGCGCCGGGGTGTCCAAGGGGGCGGTGTCGTACGCGCTCAACGGCCAGCCCGGCGTCTCCGAAGCCACCCGGCAGCGGATCCTGACCATCGCCACGGAGATCGGGTTCAGCCCCAGCAGCGCCGCCCGCGCCCTCTCCGCCGCCACCGCCGGGGCGGTCGGTCTGGCCCTGTGCCGACCAGCGCGGACACTCGGGGTTGAGCCGTTCTTCATGGCGCTGATCAGCGGCGTCGAGGCCGAACTCTCCGCCCGCTCGTACGCGCTGACCCTCCAGGTGGTCACCGACCACGACGCCGAGATCGCGGTCTACCGACGCTGGTGGGGCGAACGTCGGGTGGACGGGGTGCTCGTCTGCGACCTGCGGAGCCACGACCGCCGCATCCCCGCGCTGGAGCACCTGCAACTGCCGGCGGTGGTGATCGGCGGCCCCGGCGGCACGGGTGCGCTGGCCAGCATCTGGTCCGACGACGCCGCCGCGCTGACCGAGGCGGTGGAGTACCTCGTCGCGCTCGGGCACCGGCGGATCGCCCGGGTCGGCGGCCTGCCCGACCTGCGGCACACCGAGATCCGCACGGAGGCCTTCACGGCGGTCTGCCGGCGACTCGGCCTGGCCGACGCCGTCACCGTCTCGTCCGACTACACCGGCGAGGAGGGCGGCCGGGCCACCCGCCGGTTGCTCAGCTCCGCCCAGCGGCCGACGGCGGTCATCTACGACAACGACGTGATGGCCGTCGCCGGGCTCTCCGTGGCCCAGGAGATGGGGCTCACCGTGCCCACCGATCTGTCCATCGTGGCCTGGGACGACTCGCCGCTGTGCCGCCTGGTGCACCCACCGCTGACCGCGCTGGGCCGGGACATCGCCGCGTACGGGGCGCACGCGGCACGCCACCTTCTCGCCGTCGTCGGCGGAGAGCCGGCCGGCCGGGTGGAGGACGAGACGCCCCACCTCACGCCGCGCGGCAGCACCGCACCACCCCGGGAGAGATGAACCGGTTCAGCGAGACGCTGAGGGGAACTCCTCGAAATACGCCTCGACCCGCTCGGCCGTCGCCGGTCGGGCCAGTGCGAACCCCTGCCCGAAACGGCAGCCACCCCGGCGGGCCCCCTCCACCTGGGTCGGCGACTCCAACTCCTCCGCGACGATCTCCACGCCCAGCCGCTCGCCGACGTTGACCACCACGTCGATCAACGGCGGCTGCCCGTCCGACCGCGCGCCCACCAACTCCGGGCCCACCTTCAACAGGTCGATCGGCAACCGGCGAAGCTGCGCCAACGAGGCGTGTTCGGCCCGGAAGTCGTCCAACGCGGTGCGTACGCCCAGGGACCGCAGCCCGGCGAGCCGGGCCACCACGGTCGACAGGTCGGCGGCGACCCGCGGCTCGCTCACCTCCACCACGAGCCGCTCCGGCGGCACCCCGTACGCGGCCAGCACGGCCGCCGCCCGCTGCACGAAGTCGGGGGTGGTCAGCTCCCGGGTCGTCACGTTCACCGCCATCCACAGCTCCCGGACGCCCACCGACCAGTTGGACAACTGCCGGCAGGCCCGGTCCAGAACCCACCATTCCAGCTCGCCGACCAGGTCCAGGTCCTCCGCGACCGGCAGCAGCTCGGCCGGGAGCACCGTGCCGAGCACCGGGCTCCGCCACCGCAGCAGAGCCTCCGCCCCCACCGGCTGCCCGTCGGCCAGGTCGAGCACCGGCTGGTAGACGAGGTCCAACTCGCCCCGCGCCACCGCACCGGGCAGCTCGCGTTCCAGGTCGAGCCGGCGGACCAGCTGCTCCTCCAGGAACGCGTCGTACCACTCGACCCGGTCCCGGCCCAACTGCACCGCCCGGCGGCGGGCCAGCTCGGCCTGACGGAGCACGTCCGCCGGCCCGGCCCCGCGCACCTCGGCCAGCCCGATGCTCGTCTGCACGCGCAGCATGCCGGCGGGCAGCGAATAGGGCGGGCTGAGCGCGCTCAGCAGGCGGTTGCCCAGCGCGTACGCCAGCACCGGACCGGCGGCCGTGACCACCGCGAAGCCGGTGCCCGTGCACCCGGTGACCAGGTCCTCGGGGGCGATGACCGCGCGGGCGCGATGCACCGCCTCGGCCAGCACGTCCTCCCGGGCCGTCGGGCCGATCGAGTCGGTGCCGTGCAGGTCCACCAGCAGCAGCGCCCCGGTCGGCACCGGCACGTCACCGATCGCGGCCAGAGCGTCCAGCAGGGCCGCCCGGTCACCCGGGCCACCGCCTCCGGCCGGGACGGGCCGCCGATCGAGCGTCGACCAGGGCGCACCGGGCTGCCAGGCCGCGCCGACACCGCTCGCGGTGGACGGGTCGTCGGCCCGCGCGGGCGGCGGCTCCGACCTGCCCAGCCAGCGCGATTGCTCCGCGCGGTGCCGGACCCCACGACCCGCACGGCGGCGGTGCGCGGCCCGCCGTTCGGTGGTGGCCGCCTCGCCCGCCCGCAGCAACTCGCGCACCATCAGGGGCGGCACCGCCGCCAGGGCCAGCACCACGCTCGTCCGGTCCAGAGCGCGGCCGGCCGCCAGGTTCAGGCCGGCCGCCAGCAGCAGCATCGCCGCCGGGAGCACCGCCCGCGGCCAGGCCGCGGCCACCGGCCGCGCCGGCTCCCCCGCACCGGCGTCCACAGCGACCTCCGCACCGACCGCGACGAGCAGCATCCCGAACACCAACGGGGGTACGGCCAGCAGGGCCGCCCGGCCCGCCGACGCGGACGGCAGCGCGGCCAGCAGCACCAACCCGCCCAGAGTGAGCAGGGCACCACCCCGACAGACCGCCGCGCCCGAGTGTCGCCGTGGCCCCGAGAACGCGTCCAGCGCGGCCATGCCCAGCCCGCCGACCGCCAACGCGGTGACCAGCCGAGCCGGCTCGGACACGCCGTCGTGCGGCAGCAGCAGCCACCCGGTGAGGGTCAGGGCGACTGCCGGGGCGCCCGACTCGACCAGCCGGCGCAGCCGGACCCCGGGCGACGGACACGTCCGGCCGGGCAGGCGACGGAGACCGCACACCGAGAGGGCCGCCACGACCAGCGACCCGACCAGCACGGCGAAGCTCAGCCCGAGGGCAGTCAGGGGCAGCACGACGGCGGTGAGACCGGCGGTCACCACCGCCGCGTCGAGCAGCACGTTCGCCGCACGCGGCGATGGTCCGGCGGAGTGTCGGCCGGCCAGCCGGGAGAGTCGTACGCCGGCGACCGTGGCACCGGCACCGACAGCCAGCGCGATCACCACCGGGCCCGGAACCAGGCCGAAGGCACCGACGAGGAGGAGCAGCGTCACCGCCGTGGACGTGGCGGCCTCCGGCGCCGCCCGACGGGGGACGAGAACGCGGAACGGGTACGCGAGAAGCACAGCGGTCGCCTTCGTGAGGGGGCACGGGGGCGGTACGACGGTGCGGGGCATCGGACGTTGCGGGTCCGGTGCTCAACAAGTGGCAACGATCGGCGGCCCGATCGGTTACGTGCCGGTCACCTGGAGGAGACAATGACCTGTGTCACTGTACGGCGTACCGCACCCTGCTGGTACCGCCCGGCGCGAGCCGGACCGGCCGGGGGTGGGATCATCGGAGGGTGAGTAAGCCCGACACGGTCCGCTTCCGGCACAACCAAGCCATCCTGGTCGCCGCGATCATCGCCTTCATCGGTGCCCTGCCGCTGGCCAGCGCCCGGTCCTACCTTCTGCCGGTGCTGCTCCTGCCGCTCGCCGTCGCGGTCTGGGCCTGGCGGGCCGGCACCGACGCCGACGCCGACGGACTGCGCGTACGGGCGTTGGCCGGGCAGCGCCGGATCGCCTGGGACCAGGTCGTCGAGCTGGTGACCGACGAGCGCGGGCGGGCGGTCGCCCGGCTCGACGACGGCCAGCAGGTCATCCTGCCGGCGGTACGCGGCGTGGACCTGCCCCGGCTGGTGTCCGCCACCGGCCAGGCGCTGCCGCACACCACCGCCGAGACGCCCGGTCAGTAACCGTCGACCACCGTGTTGATCAGCTGCTGCCCGGCGGCGAAACGACGCACCTGGTCACCGACCAGTCGGTAGGCGCGCGGCAGCAGACCTCGCACCGACCCGGCCACGTGCGGGGTGAGCAACACGTTGGGCATCGCCCAGAGCGGCGAGTCGGCGGGTAGCGGCTCCGGGTCGGTGACGTCCAACGCGGCGGCGATCCGACCGGTGGACAGCTCGGCGACGAGCGCCTCGGTGTGGGCCACCGGCCCCCGGGCGGCGTTGACCAGCAGGGCCCCGTCCGGCATCGCGGCGAGGAAGTCCTTGTCGATGAGGCCACGGGTCTGGTCCGTGAGCGGCACGATCACCACCACCACGTCGGCGTCGGGCAGCAGCCGGGGCAGCTCCTCCACGCCGTACACCCCCTGCTCCGGGCGGGCGGTCCGCGCGACGAGCGTGAAACTCACTTCGAACGGTGCGAGCCGGTCCCGCACCGCGGTGCCGATCGACCCGGCCCCGACGATGAGCACCCGCTTGCCGGTCAGCTCGTCGGTGGGGGTGTTCCCGTCGTACGCCCAGCGTCGCTCGGCCTGCGCCCGGACGAACGCCGGGAACGCCCGCAACTGGGCGAGGATCGCCGTGACGACCCACTCGGCGGTGGACGGGTCGTGCACTCCCCTGGCGTCACAGAGCGTGACACCCGGCGGCGTCCGGCCGGCCCAGGCGTCCGCTCCGGCGGAGAGCAGCTGCACCACCGCCACATCGGGCAGCTCCCGCAGCAACGCCGTCCCGTCCGAGCCGCCCAGGAAGGGTGGCACCCAGACGCGGACGTCGGCGGGGTCGGACGGCATCCGGTCGGCGTGCTCGAACACCTCCACCGTCACGTCCGGGGGCAGCTCGCCCATGAGGTTCAGGCCGGCCTGGTGCGGGATCCATACCTTCACGTCCGCCGACGATAGTCCCCGACGCGGCGGCCCGTGTGGGCGCGGCGGGGATCGGGTAACCGTGGGCTGGCGCGGGCCGTCGGAGCGAGCGAGACTCGGCACAGCGATGTCGGATCCGGGCCGGGAAGAGGTATAACGAAGGATCGGAGGGCCGTCGTCCTCCGCCCCGGCAGACAGGTGCTCGATGACCGACGGCTCCCCCGCCAACGCCCGGCGTTCGAGCGTGCCACCTCCGGCGCTCGGCGACGCGGCGCGACTGCGTGCGCTCCACGACACCGGGCTGGACGCCGTCCCGGACGAGGCGTTCGACAGGTTCGCCCGGCTGGTCAGCGACCTGCTGGACGTACCGGTGGCGCTGGTTTCCCTGGTCTCCGCCGACCGGCAGTTCTTCCCGGGTGCGGTCGGGTTGCCGGAGCCCTGGTCGCAGCGCCGGCAGACCCCGCTGAGCCACTCGTTCTGCCAGCACGTCGTGGACATCGAGGTGCCGATGGTGCTGCCGGACGCCCGGCTCTACCCGCGGGTTCGGGACAATCTGGCCATCGACGACCTCGGTGTGGTCGCGTACGCCGGGATGCCGCTCACCGACCTCTCCGGCCGGGTGCTCGGCTCGCTGTGCGCCATCGACAACAAGCCCCGCGCGTGGACGAGCGCCCAACTGCGGACGTTGGCCGACCTGGCCGCCGCGTGCTCGTCGGAGCTGCGGCTGCGGATCGCCCTCGACGGCGCGCGGGAGGCACAGCGGCGGGTCGTGCAGGCGCACGAACGGTTGGAGCTGGTGGCGGGGGTGAGCGAGACGCTCGCCGACACACTCGACGTGGGCACCGCGTTGCGCCGGCTCGCCGCCAGCATGGTGCCGCCGCTGGCCGACTGGTGCCTGCTCACCCTGGTCGGGCCGACGGGCCAGCCCCGCGAGGTGGTCTCGGTGCACCACGACCCGGCCCGCAGCGCCGACGTCGAACGCTTCGGTGAGCTGCTGCGCACCGGGCTGAGCCCGGCGTCGATCGTCCGGTCGGTCCTCCGGACCGGCCAGCCCCAACTCGGCAGCGCGGCGTCCCTGGCCGACGTGGCGAGGGGCACCACCGACCCGGAGATGGTGTCGATCGCCGCTCGTCTCGGCATCGCCTCCTACCTGAGCGTGCCGGTACGGGGCGTCGGCGGCACCGTGCTCGGAGCGATCACCCTCGTCAACAGCGCGGAGCGTCAGCAGTTCGACGACCGGGACCTGCTCACCGCGGTCGAGATCGGCCGCCGTGCCGGCCAGGCCGTCGGCAACAGCTCGATGTACGGCGAGCAGCGGCACGTCGCCGAGGTCCTGCAACACAGCATGCTGCCCCAACTGCCGAACGTGCCGCAGTTGGAGCTGGCGGCCCGCTACCAGCCGGCCGCCGACCAGGTGGAGGTGGGCGGGGACTGGTACGACGCCTTCGTCCAGCCCGACGGCGATGTGATCGCCACCATCGGTGACGTGGCGGGGCACGACATCGAGGCGGCGGCGGCGATGGGCCAGCTGCGCAACCTGGTGCGGGGCAACGCCTTCGGCCGACCCGACGGCGTGGGCACGCTGATGAGTGACCTGGACGCCGCGATCCGCGGCCTGCGGCTGCCGATCGCGGCCACCGCGACACTGGTCCGGATCTGCCCGCAGGTCGCCGGCGTCCACGAGGTGACCTGGTCCAACGCCGGGCACCCACCGGCCGTGGTGGTCCGCTCCGGCGGGGCGGTGGAGGTCCTTGAGGCGGCGCCGGAGCCGCTGCTCGGTCTGGCCCGGTCGTCGCGGCGGACCAGCAGGCCGACCAGCCTGGCCGCCGGCGACACCCTGTTGCTCTACACCGACGGGCTCATCGAACGTCGGGACCGGTCCATCGACGAAGGGCTGGCCGAGTTGGTGGGCCGGCTGACCGGCAGCGACACGCTGCCCCTCGACGAGGTGTGCGACCTGCTGCTCACCTCGGTCCACGGCCGTGATGACGACACCGCGCTGTTGGCCGTACGGGCACGGTGAGTGGTCCACCGGCGACCTTCGACCCGGTCACCGGCACCCGTCGGATCGTGACGGGCCCGACCGGGCGGTCCGGCGGGCTACCCTGGGCCGGGTGAGAGCCCGTCCCCCGTACCCTCGCGTCCGTCGCCTCCGGGTGGCCCTCGCGGCGTCCTGCGCCGCGCTGCTGCTCACCTCGGGTTGCAGCTTCGGCGAGCCGGAGCCCGACCCGGCCGGCGAGCCACCCAACCTGCCGACGCCGTCCGCGTCGGCGAGCCCCGGCGGCGCCGCCCGGCAGGCGGTGACGACAGTCCTGGCCAAGGGTCTGCGGGTGCCGTGGGGCATCGCCTTCCTGCCCGACGGTGGCGCGCTGGTCACCGAACGGGACAACGGTCGGATCCTCCAGGTCGGCCCGGAGTCCGGGCCGGACGGGCTGCGGGTCCGGCCGGCACAGACGATTCCCGACGTGGCGGCGGCCGGCGAGGGCGGTCTTCTGGGCATCGCCGTCTCCCCGAACTACGCCCAGGACCGGTCGGTCTTCGTCTACTACACCTCCGCGCGGGACAACCGGGTCGCCCGGCTGGAACTCGGCGGTCAGCCCACCCCGATCCTGACCGGCATTCCCAAGGCCAACGTGCACAACGGCGGCGGGTTGGGCTTCGGCCCCGACGGGCAGCTCTACGTCAGCACGGGCGACGCGGGCGAACGACCCCTCTCGCAGGACGTGAAGAGCCTCGGCGGCAAGATCCTCCGGATCACTCCGGACGGCAAACCCTCCGCCGGCAACCCGTACCCCGGATCCCCGGTCTGGTCCCTGGGCCACCGCAACGTCCAGGGCTTCACCTGGGACGCGGCCAAGCGGATGTACGCCGTCGAGTTCGGCCAGAACACGTGGGACGAGATCAACCAGATCACCAAGGGCGGCAACTACGGTTGGCCGGAGGTCGAGGGGCGGGCCGGCGACAAGCGTTTCACCGATCCGATCACGCAGTGGGCGACCTCGGACGCGTCCTGCTCGGGTCTGGCCGCCGCCGACCAGATGCTGGTCGCCGGTTGCCTGCGGGGCAAGCGCCTCTGGGTGATGGAGTTGACCGACACGGGTACGCTGCTCGGCCAGCCCACCGATCTGCTCACCAACCGGTACGGCCGACTGCGCGCGGTCGCCGCCGCACCGGACGGGTCGCTCTGGGTGGGCACCTCCAACCACGACGGGCGGGGTGACCCGGCCGGCGACGACGACCGACTCCTGCGGGTGGTCTTCGCCGGCGGTGACGGCGGACGCAGCTGACGTTCGTCACCATCCGTTGAGGTTTGCCAAGATCTTCCGACGGGCAGGTCAGACTTTCAGCATGGACGGGCAACGCGACGAGCAGCACGACGACGCCGACGACCGGGACACCCCGGCTGCCGGCGGCGATCTGCCGCGCCCGAACGGCCGGTGGGCAGCGCTGGCCGGGCCGCTGCGGCGCATCGGGCTGATCGGCGCCGTCCTCGCCATCGCCCTGGTCGGGGCGTCCCTCGGGGTGCTGGCCGGCGGTCGGGTGGACACCGACATCGGCCCGTTCCGCGCCAACCTCAGCATCTCCCCCGCCCGGGACGGCGGCACCACCGTCGACATCCCGCCGCTCGGGGCGCTGCTGCTCGACAGCCATGACGGGCCGACCCACCTCACCGTGCGGCTCGGCGCACTCGACCAGGGCCGCACCGAAGCGCTGCTCGACGACCCCGCCAGCATCAGCCGGGCGAGCCAGAGCGCCGTGGAGGACGTCCGCTCCGGCATCATGCGGCTCGGCCTGCGGACTCTCGGCGCGTCGGTGCTCGTCACCCTGATCCTGGCCGGGTTGATCTTCCGGAACTCCCGCCGGACGGCCTGGGCGGGTGGGCTGGCGCTGCTGTTCACCGCCGGCAGCCTCGGCACGGCGGCGGCCACCCTGCGCCCCCAGGCGATCGAGGAACCGCGCTACGAGGGGCTGCTGGTCAACGCTCCCGCCATCGTCGGTGACGCCCGTCGGATCGCCAACGACTACACCAAGTACGCCGAGCAGTTGCAACGCCTCGTCGGCAACGTCAGCCAGCTCTACACCACGGTCTCGGCGCTACCGGTGTACGAGCCGGCCCCGGGCACCACCCGGGTCCTGCACGTCTCCGACATGCACCTCAACCCGACCGGTTGGCAGCTGATCCGCACCGTCGTGGAGCAGTTCGGCATCGACGTGGTGATCGACACCGGGGACATCACCGACTGGGGCAGCGAACCGGAGGCGTCCTTCGTCGGCTCGATCAGCCTGCTGAAGAAGCCGTACGTGTTCATCCGGGGCAACCACGACTCCGACAAGACCGCCGCCGCGGTGGCCCGGCAGTCGAACGCCATCGTGTTGGACAACTCCACGACGACAGTCGCCGGCCTGACCATCGCCGGCATCGGCGACCCGCGCTTCACCCCGGACAAGAACACCTCCCCGGCGGGTAGCGGGCTGACCCCGCAGGTGGCCGACCAGGTGGTCGGCGCCGGCATCGACCTCGCCGCGACCGTCCGCGCCGCACCGCGACCGGTCAACATCGCGCTCGTGCACGACCCGGCATCGGCCGGCCCGCTCTCCGGCACCTGCCCGCTGGTGCTGGCCGGGCACACCCACGCCCGGCAGGTGTCCAAGCTGCCGCAGGCACCGGGGCAGCAGCCCACCACGCTGATGGTGGAGGGCTCGACCGGCGGTGCCGGGCTGCGCGGCCTGGAGGGCGAGAAGCCCACCCCGCTGTCGATGAGCGTGCTCTACTTCGACCAGCAGAAGATGCTCCAGGCGTACGACACCATCACCGTCGGCGGCACCGGGCAGGCCCAGGTCAACCTGGAACGACGCCTGGTGGAGAACCCGACCGCCGGTGCCCCCGCCACGACCACGCCCACTCCGACCGGCGGAGTGCCGGCCACACCAACGCCCACGCCGACCGGCTGAGCCGAGTCGAGGCGACGCCGAAGGGGTGACTGCCGCCCCTCGAATGCGACGGACAGTACAAAGACCGGAACCCCTTCACCACTCCCTTGCCCCCTTTGCTCTGCCGCCCAATCTGCACCAGTCACTGTCGGTGCACGTGGCCACGTTCACGCCGACATTGAGTCGGTCTGTTCGCGCTGGTCAACCTGGTGGCGCATCGGTGGCTGCAGAGCAAAGGAGGAATTGGGGCGGTGTTGTTGACGGCCCCCCATCACACTGAGTTGCGAACACGCTCTTCCGGGGCAGCCTCACTCAGAGTGACAGGGCTCCTCGCCGGGGTCAGCGCAGGGCGATGGCGGCCAGTGCCGCGTTGACGATGCTGCCGGGCAGCAGGTCGTGCAACTCGTACAGCTCCGCGACGGTGCCGGACTGGCCGAACTCGTCCACCCCGAGCGGCACCGCCGGCGCGCCGACCGCCGACCCGAGCCAGGCCATCGCGTGCGACGCCGCGTCGTGCACTGTCACCACCGGCACCCGGTCGGCGAACGCGGACCGCAGCGCGCCCGGCACACTCGGCACCGTGGCCGTCCGCACACCCTGTCGCAGGGTGCGCTGCCAGGCCCGGTAGAGCCGGTCCAGCGACGTCACGTCCACCACGTGCGCGGCGACGCCCTCGTCGGCCAGTTCCGCCGCGGCGGCCAGCACCTCGGGCAGCACCGCGCCGGAGGCGGCCAGTTGCACCACCGGGGCGTCGACCAGGTGCGGGTACGCCTGGTGCGCGTCGACCAGCCGGTACGCCCCGGCGACCACCTGCCGACGCAGGACCGCGTCGCCGAGCCGGGCCCGGGCCGCCTCGAACGGCGCCTGGTCCAGCGGGCGGGTGCTCAACCGGAAGTAGTACGCCCCGTCCTCGGTCGGCGCGGCCGTCGCCGCCGGACTCGCACCACCGGCGATCTGCCCGAGCGCGTCGCAGAGCAACCAGTCGAGGCTGCCCGCGTACGCCGGTTCGAGGAAGGTCACCCCGGGCAGCTCCAGGCCGACCGACGCGGTGATGGTGGACTGGTGGGCACCACCCTCGGGGGCCAGGGTGATGCCGGACGGGGTGCCGGCCACCACGAACCGGGAGCCGGAGTACGTGCCGTACAGGAACGCGTCGAGGCCCCGCAGCACGAACGGGTCGTAGACCGTCCCCACCGGCAGCAGCGGCTGCCCGGACAGGTCCCAGGAGAGGCCGAGCTGGCCCAGCAACAGGAACAGGTTCATCTCCGAGATGCCCAGTTCGATGTGCTGCCCGGTGGGGCTCTCGGTCCAGCGCAGCATCCGGTCCTCGGTCCAGGAACGCTGCTCGGTGGGGGCGAACACCCCGGTCTTGTTGATGAACCCGGCGAGGTTGGTGGAGGTCGCCACGTCCGGCGCGGTGGTGACCAGGTAGCGGCCCACCTCCCGGTCCCGGGCCAGGTCCACCAGCACCCGACCGAAGACCTCCTGCGTGGAGATCGGCTTGTTGGCGCGTACTCCCGTGCTCTCCGGGACGGTGACCCCCAACGCCCGCTCGCGGGGCGCGCGGGACAGCGCCTCCCGGCGGGCGCCGGCCCGGATGCCGGCCTGTGACGCCGGGTCGAGGCGGTCCCACTCGGTCTCGGCGGTGAGGCCCTGCGCGGCCCGCAGCGTCGCGACCTGCTCGGTGCTGAGCAGCGCCGAATGGTTGCGCGGGTTGCCGGCGATGGGCAGACCCCAACCCTTGACGGTGTACGCGAAGACGACGCTGGGCCGGTCGGTGACCGCGTCGCACTGGGCGTACGCGTCGAGCATCGCCTGGAGGTCGTGCCCGCCCAGGTCGGTGACGAGCGGGCCGAGGTCCTCGTCGGTGATGTCGGCGATCAGCTCGGCGATCCCGGCCGGAGCCCCGTCCAGGAACTGCTTGCGCAGGGCCGGGCCGGCCAACCCGAACAGCGACTGGTACTGCTCGTTGGGCATCGCGTCGATCCAGTCGCGCAGCGCCTCGCCACCCGGCCGGGCGTACGCCTCGGCGAGCTTACGGCCGTACTTGACCTCCACGACGTGCCATCCGGCCGCCTCGAACTGGCCGCGCCACTGGTTGATCCGGATGCCCGGCACCACCCGGTCTAGCGACTGGCGGTTGAAGTCGACGAGCCACATGACGTTGCCCAGCCCGGTGGTGGCCGGGTCGGCGACCGCCTCCCAGATGTTGCCCTCGTCCAGCTCGGCGTCGCCGATCAGCGCCACGAACCGGGAGTGCGGGCGGGCCCCGAAGTGCGCGTCGACGTACCGCCGGGTGGCGGCGGCGAAGAGCGGCGCCGCCGCGCCCAGGCCCACCGAGCCGGTGGAGAAGTCGACATCGTCCGGGTCCTTGGTGCGCGACGGGTACGACTGGAGGCCGCCCCGGGCCCGCAGCCGCGGCAGGTAGGACCGGTCCAGGTTGCCGAGCAGGTACTGGATGGCGTGGAACACCGGGGAGGCGTGCGGCTTCACGGCGACCCGGTCCTCGGCGTCCAGGTGCGCGAACCAGAGCGCCGTCATCGCCGTGACCAGGGAGGCGCTGGACGCCTGGTGGCCGCCGACCTTCACACCGTCACCGGTGGCCCGGTCGTGGTTGGCGGCGTCCACGATCCGGGTGGCGAGCCAGAGCACCCGCCGCTGGATCTCGTCGAGGACATCGAGGTCGTGCTGGGTCACGGTGGCTCCATCCAGGCGTCGCCGTTGACGCCCTCGCGAGGGGTGCGGGGTGGCCGCGTGGTCGGCAGGGGATGACGGAGTTGGCCGCCGCCGGATCGCGGCGGCGGCCAACTCCGGGTGGGTCTCAGCCCTGGACGCCGAGGCGCTCCAGGATCAGCGTGCGGACGGCGGCGGCGTCGGCCTGACCCCGGGTGGTCTTCATGACCGCGCCGACCAGCGCGCCGGCCGCCGCGACCTTGCCGCTGCGGATCTTGTCGGCGATGCCCGGGTTCGCGGCGATCGCCTCGTCCACGGCGGCGGTCAGCGCGCCGGTGTCCGACACGACCTCCAGGCCCCGGCTGGTCATGATCTCGGTGGGCGAGCCCTCACCGTCGACCACACCCTCCAGCACCGTACGGGCCATCTTGTCGTTCAGCTTGCCGGCGTCGACCAGCCCCTGGAGCTCGGCCACCTGGGCGGGGGTGGCACCGATCTGGGCCAGCTCCACACCGCTCTCGTTGGCCCGGCGGGACAGCTCACCCAGCCACCACTTGCGGGCCGCCGCAGGGGTGGTGCCGGCGGCCACGGTGGCCTCGATCAGCTCGACCGCGCCGGCGTTCAGCACCGACTGCATGTCCAGGTCGGAGAGGCCCCACTGCTCCTGGAGCCGACGCCGGTGCACCCGGGGCAGCTCCGGCAGGGCGGCCTTCAGCTCGGCGACCCAGGCCGGGTCCGGGGCGATCGGCACCAGGTCCGGCTCCGGGAAGTACCGGTAGTCGGTGGCCGTCTCCTTCGAGCGACCCGGGGTGGTGTCACCGGTGTCCTCGTGGAAGTGGCGCGTCTCCTGCGTGATCCGGCCACCCGCGTCGAGCACCGACGCCTGGCGCAGCATCTCCGAGCGGACCGCCCGCTCCACCGACCGCAACGAGTTGACGTTCTTCGTCTCGGTACGGGTGCCCCACTCCGCGCCCGGCAGGTTGAGCGAGGTGTTCACGTCACACCGCAGCGAACCCTCCTCCATCCGCACGTCCGAGACGCCGAGGGTGCGGATCACGTCGCGCAGCTCGGCGACGTACGCACGGGCCACCTCGGGGGCGAGCGCACCGGTGCCGGTGATCGGCTTGGTCACGATCTCGACCAGCGGGATGCCGGCCCGGTTGTAGTCGACCAGCGACTCCGTCGCGCCGTGGATGCGGCCGGTGGCACCGCCGACGTGCAGCGTCTTGCCGGTGTCCTCCTCTAGGTGCACCCGCTCGATCTCGATCCGCACCGTCTCGCCGCCCACCTCGACGTCCAGGTAACCGTCGACGCAGATCGGCTCGTCGTACTGGCTGATCTGGAAGTTCTTCGGCATGTCCGGGTAGAAGTAGTTCTTCCGGGCGAACCGGCACCACTCGGCGATCGAGCAGTTCAACGCCAGACCGATCCGGATGATCGCCTCGATCGCCGCCTTGTTGGCCACCGGCAACGAACCGGGCAGGCCCAGGCACACCGGGCAGACCCGGGTGTTCGGTTCGCCACCGAAGTCGGTCGGGCAACCGCACCACATCTTGGTGTTCGTGCCCAGCTCGACGTGGGTCTCCAGGCCGATCACCGGTTCGAAGCGCGCGACGACCTCGTCGTACGCGGGCAGTGTCGTGGTCATGAGACGCTCCAGGCGCGATCCGGACAGAACCTGTCCAGCCTAATGGGGTTGCCGCTCCCAGCTTCGCGCGGGTTTCGACAACACACAGCTGTCGTCGCCGGGTGTGTCCGCGACAACACCCGGGTACCTGTCGACCATGACGAATACGGGGAATGATCGATCCGCCAACCGGGCCCGGCCGGGCCGACGGTACAACACCAGGCAGGTGCTCCTGGCGGTGCTGGCCGCGTGGGTGGTGGCGGCCGTGCTCACAGTGGTCGGCTGGTCCGTCGCCGGCGGCGAACGACAACCGGACGACCTGTGGCTGCTGGTGGTCCTGCTTGCCATCCCGGGCCTGATCGGCCTGAGCGTCGCGTGGGGGATCGGGGCGGCGGCCTCGCGCCGCAACCGGGAGGAGGCGTGACACCGAGGCGGCAGCCGGGCGGCCGCCGACCACAGCGGAGTGCGGTGCTGGTAGCCGCAGGTCTGGTGGTGGGGCTCCCGGCGTTGACGTTGGCGCTGTTCGTCCTGGACGGGCGCGAGACCACGCCGCGCGGCGTCCTCACGATCTTCCTGCTCACTCTCCTCTTCGCGGCGCTCGGCGCGGGGATGGCTCTCCTGGCCAGTCATCGGCTACCCGATCCGAAGGCCGCCCGGACCGCCGATCGGACGGTCCGCCAGGCGCTACGCGCCGGACACGCCGACGACCCGCGCATCGACTCCCTCGCGCGCCGGGAGGCCGAACACCGGATCCGTGGTCGCTGGGTGCTCTGGCTCCTCGGTGCCGGCGTGCTGATCGAGGCGCTGCTGCTCGTCGGCGCGTCCCGCCCCTCGACCCGGCTGGTCGCCGTGGTGCTCGGCGTCCTCTGGACCGTGCAGGGCTACCTGCGCTGGCGTGACCTGCGCGAGGCCCGCCGCTATCTCGCCAGCCACCACGACGCCCTCGCGCCTCCCGGCGCAGACGAACGACCGGCCCCGACGGACGGATCCGTCGAGGCCGGTCGCGACGGTGCTGTCGGAGCCGGTCGCGATGGTGCTGTCGAGGCCGGTCGCGACGGTGCTACAGCGTCGGAGGGGTGAACGTGCCGATGGCGGACTCCAGGGCGGCGGCGACCCGGTACATCCGGTCGTCGGCCATCGTCGGGGCCATCACCTGCAGACCGACCGGCAACCCCTCGGAGAGCCCGCAGGGCACCGAGATGCCCGGCCCGCCGTACAGGTTGGTCGGGATCGTGTACAGGTCGGCCAGGTACATCTGGTACGGGTCGGCCGTCCGCGCGCCCATCGGGAACGCCACCGACGGGGTGGTCGGCGAGATGAGCGCGTCGACCTGCTCGAACGCGGCGGTGAAGTCCCGGGTGATGAGCGTCCGGACCTTCTGCGCCTGCCCGTAGTACGCGTCGTAGTAACCCGACGACAGCGCGTACGTGCCGATCATGATGCGGCGCTTGACCTCCGGGCCGAAGCCGGCCTCCCGGGTCAGCGACATGACCTCCTCCAGCGACCGGTTGCCGTCGTCGCCGACCCGCAGGCCGAACCGGACGCCGTCGAACCGGGCCAGGTTGGAGGAGCACTCGCTCGGGGCGATCAGGTAGTAAGCCGGCAGCGCGTACGCGAACGTCGGGCAGGACACCTCGACGATCTCCGCGCCCATCTTCGCGAGCGCGTCCACGGACTCGCGGAACGCGGTCATCACACCCGGCTCGGCGCCCTCACCGACGAACTCGCTGACGATGCCGAGCCGAACACCGGTCAGGTCACCGGTCGCGCCGAGCTTCGCCGCCGCCACCACGTCCGGCACCGGCTGCGGGATCGAGGTGGAGTCCCGGGGGTCGTGCCCGCCGATCACCTGGTGCAGCAGGGCCGCGTCGAGCACGTTCCGGGCGCACGGGCCGGGAGTGTCCAGCGACGAGGAGAAGGCGACCAGCCCGTAGCGGGAGGTGCCGCCGTAGGTGGGCTTCGCCCCCACGGTGCCGGTCACCGCGCCGGGCTGGCGGATCGAGCCGCCGGTGTCCGAGCCGATGGCCAGCGGAGCCTCGTACGCGGCCAGCGCGGCGGCGCTGCCACCACCCGAGCCGCCCGGGATCCGGGTCAGGTCCCACGGGTTGTGCGTCGGGCCGTACGCCGAGTATTCGGTGGAGGACCCCATGGCGAACTCGTCCATGTTGGTCTTGCCGAGCATCACCGTGCCGGCGTCACGCAGACGCTGCACGATCGTCGCGTCGTACGGCGGGCGCCAACCCTCCAGGATCTTCGACCCCACCGTGGTCGGGACGCCCCGGGTGGCGAGCACGTCCTTCACCGCGACCGGCACACCCGCGAGCGGGCCCAACTCCTCACCGGCTGCCCGGCGCTCGTCCACCGCGCGGGCCGCGGCGAGCGCGCCGTCGGAGTCGACGTGCAGGAAGGCGTGCACCCGGTCGTCGACGGCGGCGATCCGGTCCAGGTGGGCCCGGGTCACCTCGACGGCGGAGGTCTCGCCCCCGGCGACCAGGGACGCGATCTCCGACGCCGTCATCTTGATCAAATCGCTCATGCCGTCACTCCGCTTCGCTCCGCGACGCCATGAGGCACCACGGCGCTGCACCGATGATTCGCTCGCTGCCGCTCGCTCATGCCGTCACTCCGCTTCGCTCCGCGACGCCATGAGGCACCACGGCGCTGCACCGATGATTCGCTCGCTGCCGCTCGCTCATGAGGCCACGTCCTCGCTCAGGATCCGCGGTACGCGGAACCGCTGGTCCTCGGCGTCGGGTGCGCCCGAGAGCGCCTCCTCCGGGGTCAGGCACGGCGTGACGACGTCCTCGCGGAAGACGTTGGTCAGCGGCACCGAGTGCGAGGTCGGCGGGATGTCCGCAGCGGCGACCTCGCCGACCTGGGCGACTGCCTGAAGGATCACGTCGAGCTGGCCGGCGAACGTGTCCAGCTCCTCCTCGGTGACGGCGAGCCGCGACAGGCGCGCCAGGTGCGCGACCTCCTCGCGGGAGATGGCGGCCATCCGTGCCCCCTTCTGATGTCCTGCTGGTCGGCGGTGTGCCTGCCGCGCGGCGGGTGGAGCGTGACGCGCGGTGACCGGAGCGAGTCTATTGTTCCGCTCCGGTGCCGCGTCCCCGACTCCCCCTCCCGGCAGCCGGGTCAGCGGGTAGGCCGGCGACCGGTGTCCGACTGCGGGGGGCCGCTCGGGCGCACCGGCCGGTACCGGGCCAGCCAGGTGACCAGTTCCTCGGCCGGCATGGGCCGGGCGTAGAACCAGCCCTGCGCGGCGTCGCACCCGGCGGCGTGCAGCATCCGCCAGGTCCGCTCGTCCTCGACGCCCTCGGCCACCACCCGCAGCCCCAACGCGCCGGCCAGCTCGATCATCGACCGGACGATCGCCGCGTCGTCGGCGTCGTCGGCCATACCGAGTACGAACGACCTGTCCACCTTCACCTCGGACAGCGGCAACCGGCGCAGGTGCTGCAGGGAGGAGTAGCCGGTGCCGAAGTCGTCCAGCGCGATGGCCACGCCGATCCGGTGCAGGTGGGAGATGGTGGCCAGCACCCGGCGCGGGTCGGCCATCAGGGCACCTTCGGTGATTTCCACCTGCAACCGCTCGGGCGGCACCTGGTAGCGGGCCAGTCGGTCGGCGATCTGGTCGGCGATCTCGCCGGTGTGCAGGTCCCGCACGCTCACGTTCAGCGCCGTGCGCAGGCCGATGCCGGCCGCCGACCACTTGGCGAGCTGCTCCACCACGTCGTCGACGACCCGACGGGTGAGGAGACGCATTACCGCGCTCTGCTCGGCGACCCGGATGAGCTCCTCCGGGTCGACCATGCCCCGCCGGGGGTGCCGCCACCGCAGCAGGGCCTCGACGCCGACCACCTCACCGGTGGCGATGGCGATCTGCGGCTGGTAGTACATCGTGATTTCCCCGGCGTCGTCGGGCGCGTCCCCGTCCACGTGCGCCCACCCGGTCGATCCGGGCGCCTGCCCCGACGTGCCCGGCCCGGTGTCCCGCCGAGGCCAGGAACCACCGTTGCCCCTTGCGGGCGGCACGCCCGCGTTCGACGCCCGGCGGCCGTTGCCCGCTCCCGCACGTCGCTCCCGGGCCGAACCCGAGCGGGTGCCGGCGACCGAGGCACGGGAGCTTCGGCCCCGGATCGGGTCGGCACCGGTGGCGATCCGGTTGATCAGCTCGTCGGTGTGCACCAGCTCGGCGTCGTCGCGCCGACGACGCCCCCACCAACGGGGTCCGGTCGGCGACGCGGTGGCGACCGCCGATGCCGGCTCCGCGAGTGGTGCGGGCTCGGCCGGGGACCCGAGGGGCAGCGTCGCCCCGTCACCGCCGCGCACCTCGGCCTTCGTGCCCAGGGGTACGTCGACCTGCTCGACGCCGCTCGACACGACGTCCCGGCCGTTCCCGTCGACCTGATCGGTCAGCGCGTCGCCGTAACCGTGCACCGCCGGCCCGGCGGCGAACGGCTCGGTGGCCCGCCCCTCCCCTGCGGCGTCGAACGGCTCGGTGGCCCGCCCCTCCCGCTCGGCGGCGAACGGCTCGTCCGTCGACGGGCTGGATTCCAGCACCCGGCGCAGGTCGGCGAGGAGGCCGAGTCGCTCGGCGGAGTTGTGGTCGGACTCGGGGGCGTATACGGCCACCGTGTCGTTGCGGTGCTTGGCGTCGTACATTGCCACGTCGGCGTGGCGCATCAACGTGGCGAAGTCCTCGCCGTGTTCGGGGAAGAGCGCGATCCCGATCGAACCGCCGACGTCCAACGGCAGCCCGTCGAGTGGCACCGGCTCGGCCAGCGCCTGGACCACCCGGTCGGCCAACTCCCGTGCCTGACCGACGTCGGTCAGCCCGGTCATCACGATGGCGAACTCGTCGCCGCCGAGACGGGCGATCATCTGCGGCCGGGGCTGCACGTCGGCGAGCCGGGCGCTGACCTCGACCAGGAGCCGGTCACCCACCGCGTGACCGAGGGCGTCGTTGACGTTCTTGAAGCGGTCCAGGTCGATCAGGAGCAGGGCCAGTTGACCGTCGGGCTCGCCACGGGCGGTCCGCTCGGCGTGCAGGTGCACCTGCTCGGCCACCTCGGCCAGCAGCGCCTTGCGGTTGGGAAGCCCGGTCAGCGGGTCGGCGGCGGCGAGGTGCTGCTGCTCGACGGTCAGCCGGGCCATCCGGTAGACCGCGAACAGCGGCACGAGCACCAGCGGGATCAACGCCGCGCTGACCCGGGCCGCGGCGACCAGCACCGGGGCGAGCAGCAACAGCGACCCTGTGGAGAGCAACTCGAAGCCGAGGCCCTGGCGCAGCGTCGGCCACCACCGGTCGCCGAAACGCAACCGCACCGCCCAACTGACCAGCCCGTAGTTGACGACGAACCACGCCAGCGTGGCACCGCCGACAGCGGCCACGTCGGTCCAGTGCAGACGACCGCCGGAGAAGATGGTGCCCGAGCCGAGCTGGATCACCCCGTACGCGGCGGCGAGGGCGCACGCGTACTGCCCGACGTTGAACGCGGTCCGCCAGGCCGCGTGTCGCATCCGCCAGCCGGAGACGATCACCCCGACCGCCTGAACCGCCACGGCGGGCCCGAGGCCCCAGCCGAGCAGGATCGCGAAGGTGAAGCAGGTGGACGGGAACACCGCCGAGGTCTGCCGACGCCCCGGCGGGACGAAGGGCCGGGCGTCGCAGACCACAGCGAGCACGGCCATCGTCCAGAACGCCACCGGCAGCCCGGAGACCTCGCCGGGAAGCTTCGCCAGCGGCACGGCGGCGGTCAGCGCGGCGACCACCAGGATGCCGACGACGAAGGTGGCGAACGGCGTCGCCCGCCCCGGGGGGAGCGAGTTGCGTGGATCGGCGGCCTCCACCACACCTCCCGACGACCGTCGGCGTGCCGCTGCGGTACGCCGTGACCCAATGAAACGCCCTCAGCCCCCGGTTTCCCGGTATGACAGTCACGAATCGGTCGTAGTCGTAATTAAGTTGGTATACGCCGCCAGTCGTCTCCGCAACCGTGCCGCCGGAATTACTCGCCGAGCTGGGCGACCTCCCGTGCGGCGTCCGGACCCGCGTCCAGCAGCAGCCGGAACCCGTCCTCGTCCAGCACCGGCACCTTGAGGCTCGCCGCCTTGTCGGCCTTGGACCCGGGGTTGTCCCCCACGACCACGAAACTCGTCTTCTTGGAGACCGAGCCGCTGAGCTTGCCGCCCCGGCTCTGCACGGCCTCGGCGGCCTGGTCCCGGGAGAAGCCGGCCAGCGTGCCGGTCACCACCACAGTCAGACCCTCCAACGGTCGGGGGCCCTCGTCGACCGCCTCCTCCGCCATCCGTACGCCCGCCTCGGCCCACTTGCGGACGACCTCCCGGTGCCAGTCCACGGCGAACCACTCGCGGATGCTGGCCGCGATGGTCGGCCCGACCCCGTCGACGGAGGACAGCTCATCCTCGCTGGCCGCGTCGATGGCCTCCATCGAGCGGAAGTGCCGGGCGAGCGCCTGCGCGGCGGTGGGGCCGACGTGGCGGATGGAGAGCGCCACCAACACCCGCCACAGGTCACGCTCCCGGGCGACCGCCAGATTGTCCAACAACTTGACCGCGTTGCTGCCCAGCGTGCCGTCCTTGTTGACGAAGAACGGGGACCGGGACAACTGCTCGGCGTCGAGCTGGAAGAGGTCGCCCTCGTCGGCGATGACGTCCGCGTCCAACAGGGCCGCCGCACCCTTGTAGCCGAGAACCTCGATGTCGAACGCGCCGCGACCGGCGAGGTGGAACACCCGCTCCCGCAGCTGGGCCGGGCAGCTGCGGGTGTTGGGGCAGCGGATGTCGATGTCGCCCTCCTTGGCCGGCGCGAGCGGAGTGCCGCACGCCGGGCAGGTGGTCGGCATGACGAACGGCCGGGCGTCGGCGGGTCGCAGGTCGACGACCGGGCCGAGCACCTCGGGGATCACGTCACCGGCCTTGCGCAGCACCACCGTGTCGCCGATGAACACGCCCTTGCGTTCGACCTCGCGGGCGTTGTGCAGGGTGGCCAGCGCGACCGTCGAGCCGGCGACCCGCACCGGTTCGAGCACGGCGAACGGGGTGACCCGCCCGGTGCGCCCCACGTTGACGTCGATGTCGAGCAGCTTGGTGGTGACCTCCTCCGGCGGGTACTTGAAGGCGATCGCCCATCGCGGCGCACGGCTGGTCGAACCCAGCCGGCCCTGGATGGACACCGGGTCGACCTTGACCACGACCCCGTCGATCTCGTGCTCGACGTCGTGCCGGTGCTCGGCGTAGTAGGCGATGTATTCCGCCACGCCGGCCAGATCCCTGACGACCCGCCACCGGTCGCTGGTCGGCAGCCCCCACGCCTTCAGCGCCGCGTACGACTCGGACTGGGCGGTGGGCTGGAACCCCCGACGGGCGCCGATGCCGTGCACCACCAGGCGCAGCGGTCGGGAGGCGGTGATCCGTGGGTCCTTCTGCCGAAGGCTGCCCGCGGCGGCGTTGCGGGGGTTGGCGAACGGCGCCTTGCCCTGCTCCACCAGGCCCGCGTTGAGGTCGGCGAACGCGGCGACCGGGAAGTAGATCTCGCCCCGGACCTCCACCAGCTCGGGTATGTCCGGGAAGTCGGCCGACGCGGTGAGCTGGCCGGGCACGTCGCGGATGCTGCGCACGTTGGCGGTGACGTCCTCGCCGGTGCGGCCGTCACCCCGGGTGGCCGCACGGACCAGCCGACCCTTCTCGTAGGTCAGGTTGATCGCCAGCCCGTCGACCTTCAACTCGCACAGGTAGGGCACCGCGCCACCGGCGTCCCGCTCGACCCGCTCGGCCCACGCCGCCAACTCCTCGTCGGCGAACGCGTTGTCGAGCGACAGCATCCGCTCGGCGTGGGTGACCGGGGTGAAGTCGGTGGAGAACGTGCCGCCCACCCGTTGGGTCGGCGAGTCGGGCGTCCGCAGCGCCGGGAACTCCGCCTCCAGTGCCTCCAGCTCGCGCAGCTGCTTGTCGAACTCGGCGTCGGTGATGGTCGGCGAATCCAACACGTAGTAGCGGTATTGGTGCTCGGTCAGCTCCTGGCTGAGCGTGGCGTGCCGCTCCCGGGCCTGCGGCGTGGGCTCCGCCCCGGCCGCCGCCTCCTGAGCCGGGCTGACCTGCTGACCGATCTGCTCCTCGGACACACCGCCACCTTCGGACACGCCTGCGACCTCCCTGATCACGCTACTCCGGCACGGTATCGGGCCGGTGGGACAATCCGGCGTCCGCCCGCGCCGGAAGCGACGCCGCCCTCACCCGCTTTCCGTGCTGGCCCGGTGATCGACTCCATATCGGCGACGTGGCGCCTTCCCACCGCCCCGACACCCCCACATCGCCGACCCGGAGTCGATCACCGGGCCCGGACTGGTCCGGCGGGCGCCGCGGACTGTGGGGACGCCGGGGCGTCGTCGACGGGCAGCACCACCGGCGGCACGCCGGGGCGTCGTCGGCGGGTGGCACCGACGACGGCACGCCGGGCGTCGTCGGCGGGCGGCACCGCCGGCGGCGTGCGAGGATCGCCGGACGGCGCGACCCTCGGGGTCGCCGAGAGGCGGAGGTACGGATGCCCGAGGCGCTGCTCTGGGCGGTGGCCATCCTGCTGGCGGTTGCCGCCGGTTGGGCGTGGAACAGTTGGCGGCACCGAGTGTCGACCCGCCCTCCGGGCACCCGCCCGGACCGCGCTGCCCCGGACCGCTCCGCCCCGGACCGCGCCGGCGGTCGGCGTCCGGCTCCGCCGCGACCGCGCAGCACCGACCGGCCGGCCAAGCCCCGCCCGCGCGACTCCGACCGACACGACGCCCCGGAACCCGGCGAGATCTGGTGGGCCGACGTGCCGTACGCCGACGGCACCGGATCGAAGGTGCGCCCCTGCCTGGTGCTTCGTGCCGACTCCTGGGGCGCCGACGTCCTGAAGATCACCAGCCAGGACAAGAGCGACCGGGACGACCACGTGCGGATCCCCACCCGGGACTGGGAACCCGGCGCGGAGCACGACAGCTACCTCAGCCTGACCGAGCCGATCCGCCTCAGCTCGGCCGCCTTTGCCGACCACGCCGGCCGCTGCGACGCCGACCTGTGGAAGAAGGTCCGCAGCCTGCGGCACCTGCCCACCGCCTGACCACCCCGTCACGCCAGCCCTGACCCTGGGGCCTGATCCACTCGGGTTCCTGAGAAACGCGCCATCACCGGCCCCGCGATGCCCCGACTTCCGGAAACCCGAGTCGATCACAGGCGCCGGCCGGGGCAGGCGGACCGGCACGCGACCCAGCCGGGCAAGGCGGTCACGGACAAGGGTTTCGTCGCCGACGTGCTGCACCCGAAACGCCGGTCAGACCCCGGCACGCGGCGGGTCAGTCCCAGCTCGCGCCGAGGGTGGCGAGCTGGTCGGCGTACTCGATGCGGTCCGCCCATTCGGTCGGCCAGGCGGCCATGCCGAGCGCCGCGCCCACGAACGCGCCGGCCAGGGCGGCGATCGAGTCGGAGTCACCGGCGGTGGTCGCGCCCCGGGCCAGGGCGGTGACCGGGTCGTCGGCGTGCCGCACGGCGCAGAGCAGCGCGGTGGCCAGTGCCTCCTCGGCGACCCAGCCCTCTCCGGTGGCCCGGCACGGGTCACCGCCGTCGTCCGGCCGCCCGAGCGCGTCGACCAGTCGGCCCAGCGCCACCAGGCACTCGTCCCAGCCCTGGGCGATGAACTCCTCCGGAGAACGCGAACCGGGGCGCTGCCACAGGTCACCCAGCCACTGCTCCCGGTAGACCAGGCGCTGGGACCGCGCCCGCTCGATGAGCAGCGCGGGCAGCTCGGGCAGCGTGGCACCCGCGCGGAGCGCGAAGACCGCGTACGCGGTCAGCTCGCTGGCGGCCAGCCCTGTCGGATGACCGTGGGTGAGCCCGGCCTGCAACTGGGCGAGCCCGGCGAGGGTGTCCAGGTCGACGTCGAGCAGGCCGACCGGGGTGACCCGCATGTTGGCCCCGCAGCCCTTCGACCCGGCCACTGTCGCTTCCTGCCAGCGCAGCCCACGGCTCAGCTCGGCGCAGGCGCTAAGGCAGGTCATGCCCGGGGCGCGGTTGTTGTCCGGGCTGATCGCCCAGGCCAGGAAGCGTTGCCGCAGCAGTGGCTCCACCGCCTCCGGCGTGAACGACGGCGCTTCGCGCAGCGCCCAGGCAACCGCTAGTGCCATCTGTGTGTCGTCGGTGACCAGGGCTGGCTCGCCGGACAGCTCGCGGGGGCCTGCCGGACCGTAGCGGTGCTCGATCTCGGCGACGGTCAGGAACTCGGTCGGCTTGCCCAGCGCGTCACCGTAGGCGAGGCCGTAGAGCGAACCGGAGGCGCGCAGCGCGGGAGTGTGGATCACGGCGGCCATCATGCCCGGCCGCCGCAACCCACGCCGAGGTCAGTCCCAGCAGAGACAGAACGGGTGGCCGGCCGGATCGGCGTACACCCGGAAACCTTCGCCCTCGCCCGGCAGTCGCCGGGCACCGAGCGCGAGCGCCGCCTTCTCCGCGGTCTCGATGTCGTCCACCGTCACATCCAGGTGGAACTGCTGAGGGCGCTCCGGGTCCGGCCAGGACGGTGGTCGCAGGTTGAGCGCCTGCTGGAAGGCGAGACGCGGCTGGTGACCGGGCGGGCCGCCCAGCACCACCCAGTCGTCGTCCATCTCACCCTCGGCGAGAGGCACGCCGAGCAGCTCGGCGTAGAACGCCGCCAGCGCCCGTGGATCCGGGCAGTCGATCACCACTGAACGCAGCTGTCCAATCATGACCGTCATCCTGCCCAGCGGGTACGACAGGAAACCTCAGACCTCGGCGAGCCTCCGGCCGGCGTCCCGGCAGGCCGCGAGCACCGCCCGCGCGTACTCCGGCGTGGCACCGGCGAGACCGCAGGCGGGAGTGACCACCACCTGCTGGGCGAGCTGCCGGCGGGGAAAGCCGAGGCGGTCCCAGAGCTGGCGTACCCGATCGGCGATCTGCGCGGAGGTCGGAGCGCGACCGGCCGACGGCGGCCGGGTCGGCGCGGCGCCGGCCAGCAACCCGAGGTTGGCGTCGATCGCCTCGCCCAGCGGGTCCAGGTCGGTGACGAGGTCCAGGTCGAGGGCGACCGCGACGGCACCGGTGGAGCGGATCAGCTCCAGCGGTACGTCCGGGGCGCAGCAGTGCACGAGCGCCGGCACGCCGACCGACTCGACGACAGTGCGCAGCAGCGCGGCGGCGTCCACCGACTCGACCGCCCGGTACGCGCCGAACCCGCTCTCGGTCGGCACCCGTCCGGCCAGCACGGCCGGCAGCGACGGTTCGTCCACCTGGAGCAGCACCGACGCCCGGGGCAGCCGCCGGGCCACCGCCGCGACGTGCGCGCGCAGCCCTTCGGCGAGGGAACCGGTCAGATCGCGGACCGCGCCGGCGTCGCGCAACAGACGGCCGCCGATCGGCAGCTCCAGGGAGGCGGCAAGCGTGAGCGGCCCGGCGGCCTGCACCTTGATCGGCCCGGCGTACTCCTCGGCCTGCTCGGCGAGCTGGTCCAGGTCGCGTTCCATCAGGTCGAGGGCCCGGCGCAGGTCGCGGCCCGGGCGCGGGGCGACCCGCCATCGGCCGGCGTACACCTCGACGGGCAGGTCGACCAGCAGGCCGGCGGAGCGGCCGATCAGGTCCGCGCCGGGGCCACGGGCCGGTAGCTCGGGCAGGTGGGGCAGGTCGGGAAGCTCACCGAGGACCACCCTCTGGGCCTCGCCGATGTCGGTGCCGGGCAACGAGCCGATCCCGGTTGCCGAGCCCGCCGGCCAGGGCCACGCCTGATCTGTCACGGCCGAAAGGCTATCCCGCTGGCACCCGGGCCGTGCGGTCAGCCGGTGATGGTCGCCGAGCCGAGGACCACGTCACCGGCCGGGTCCGGCCGGTACGCGACGAGGGCCTGACCGGCGGCGACGCCGCGTACGGGCTGGCGCAGCTCGGCGTGCAGCAGGTCACCGTCGAGGGCGACAGTGGCGGGCACCACGCTGCCGTGCGCGCGCAACTGCACCTCGCACTCCACCGGGGAGTCCGGAAGCGCGCCGCCGGTCCAGACCGGACGAACGGCACGGACCTCGGACACCTCCAACGCCTCGGCCGGGCCGACGGTCACCGTGTTGGTCTTCGGGGTGATGGAGAGCACGTAGCGCGGCCGGCCGTCCGGGGCGGGCCGGTCCAGGTGCAGCCCGCGACGCTGCCCCACCGTGTACGCGTACGCGCCGGTGTGGCTGCCGACCACGGCGCCGGTGCTCGCGTCCACGACGTCGCCGGGCGCCTCGCCGAGCCGGCCGGCCAGGAAGCCACGGGTGTCGCCGTCGGCGATGAAGCAGATGTCGTGCGAGTCGGGCTTGTCGGCGACCGCCAGGCCACGCTCGGCGGCTTCCGCTCGGACCTGCTCCTTGGTCGAGTCGCCCAGCGGGAAGATCGACCGGTCCAGCTGCTCACGGGTGAGCACGGCCAGCACGTACGACTGGTCCTTGGCCACGTCGACACTGCGCCGCAGCAGCCCGTCGGGGCCGAGCCGGGCGTGGTGCCCGGTCACCACCGCGTCGAAGCCCAGCGCCACCGCCCGGTCCAGCACCGCCGCAAACTTGATCTTCTCGTTGCAGCGCAGGCACGGATTCGGCGTGCGGCCGGCCGCGTACTCGGCGACGAAGTCGTCCACCACGTCCTCGTGGAAGCGGTCGGCCATGTCCCACACGTAGAAGGGGATGCCGATCACGTCGGCGGCCCGGCGGGCATCGCGGGAATCCTCCAGGGTGCAGCAGCCGCGCGCACCGGTCCGGTAGGTCTGTGGGTTGCGGGCCAGCGCCAGGTGCACACCAGTCACGTCGTGCCCGGCCGCCACCGCCCGCGCCGCCGCCACGGCCGAGTCAACCCCGCCCGACATCGCCGCCAGAACCCTCACCGGCCCACTCCCTTCCCCGTTCCCGGAACAACCCTATCCACCAGCCGCCCCACCCCGTCGATCATGGAGTTGTGGTGCCCGGAGACGACGAGAAGGCACCTTTTGTCACCCACCACAACTCCATGATCGACGCGTCGCGGGGTGGGGCCCGGCGCGGGGGTCCGGGGGTTAGCGGGGGGTGCGGAGGGCGGCCGCTCGGCGGGCCCGTTCGACAGCTGCCGGGAGGGCCGCCACGACGGCGTCGACGTCGGCCTGGGTGCTCGTGTGGCCCAGGGAGAACCGTAGGGAGGAACGGGCGCGGTCGTCGTCGGCACCCATCGCCAGGAGTACGTGCGACGGCTGGGCCACACCCGCTGAGCAGGCCGAACCCGTCGAGCAGGCGATCCCCTGCGCGTCGAGCAGCAGGAGCAGCGCGTCGCCCTCGGAGCCCGGGAAGGAGAAGTGGGCGTTGCCGGGGAGCCGGTCGCCGGGGTCGCCGTTGTAGATCACCTCGGGCACCGCCCGGCGTACCCGCTCGATCAGGTCGTCGCGGAGTGCGGCCACCCGGGCCGCGTACTCCTGCTGGCCCTTCACCGCGGCCTCGACGGCGACCGCGAAGGCGACGATGCCCGCGGTGTCCAGGGTGCCGGAGCGGATGTCACGTTCCTGGCCGCCACCGTGCAGCAGCGGCGTGGCCGCCACGTCCCGGGCCAGCAGCAGCGCGCCCACCCCGGCCGGGCCGCCCAGCTTGTGCCCGGTGACGGTCAGCGCGGCGACCCCGCTGGCGGCGAAGTCGACGGGCACCTGACCGACCGCCTGAATGGCGTCGGTGTGGAACGGCACACCGTGTTCGGCGGCGACGGCGGCCAGCTCGGCGACCGGCTGGACGGTGCCCACCTCGTTGTTCGCCCACATCGCGGTGACGACTGCCACCCGGTCGGCGTGCGCCGACAACTCGGCGCGCAGGTCCTCCGGGTCGAGCCGACCGACGGCGTCCACCGGGAGCAGACCGACCTCGGCGCCCTCGTGCCGCGCCAACCAGTCGACCGCATCCAGCACGGCGTGGTGCTCGACCGCGCTGGAGACCACCCGGCGGCGGTCGGCGCCGGCATCCCGGCGGGCCCAGAAGATGCCCTTGACCGCGAGGTTGTCACTTTCGGTGCCACCGCCGGTGAAGATCACCTCGGAGGGCCGTGCGCCCAGCACGGCGGCCACCCGTTCGCGCGACTCTTCGACCCGGCGGCGGGCACGGCGGCCCGACGCGTGCAGGGAGGACGCGTTGCCGACCTCGCGGGCGGTAGCGACGTACGCCTCCAGTGCCTCGTCGAGCATCGGAGTCGTCGCCGCGTGATCCAGGTAAGCCATCACCGTTCAGCGTACGGCCGACACGTCTGCGGCCGGATGCCGGAGGGGCTTCACGCCACGTGCCGGGGTGGGACTCCCCACCCCGGCACATGGCGTGACCTCGTCAGGCGGGTACCGCGGTCACGACGATGTTGTCCCGGTATTTGCGAGCCTTGGCGTCGAACGGCCCACCGCACGTGATCAGCGTCAGCCGCGGCTTCCCGTCCCGGGCGAAGTACCGGTCCAGCGGAATCCTGGTCTTGTCGTACTCCTCCCGGGCCACGACCCGGTACTGCCGCGCCTCGCCGTCACTGCCGGTCGCGGTCACCGTGTCGCCCTGGTCCAGCTCCCGCAGCCGGAAGAACGCGCCCTTTCCCTGCTTGGCGCTGTCCACGTGACCGGCGATGACCACCGATCCGGCCTCCGCCTCCAGGCCGGGACCGTGGCGGTACCAGCCGATCTGGTCGACGCTCGGCGGCACCTCGAACTCCTCGGTCCGCTCGTTGATACCGACCGCGTTGACGGTGGCGGTGACGCCGATCTCCGGGATCACGAGCCGTACCGGCCTGACGATCTCCGCGTCGGCGGGCAGCTCACCGGCGGTGACCGGGACCGACGGGCCGCTGGCGACGGTCGGTGGGGTGCTGGCGAGGGCCGTCGCCTCGTCCGCGCCCACGTTCCCGGCCGGCTGCGAGCCGCACGCCACCAGGGTGGCGACGGTGAGCGCGGCAACGCCGGCGGCCACTGCCGCCAGCGCGCCGCGGTTGCGCACCGTCACTTGCGACCGGTCCGCGCGGTCGCCATCCGCACCCCGCCACCGAGCAGCAGGAGTACGCCGGCACCGGTGAGCACGTACCACCAGGTGTTCACGCCCGTGCCGGCCTGACCACCGTCACCGCTCGGCACGCCGCCGGGAGCGGAGTGCAGGCCGGTGATGGTCTGCGCCACGACGTCGAGCGTCTTGCCCTCGGCGGAGCCGATCGCGTAGACGATCGTCGCGGTGCCCTCCTTGAGGTTGAGGTCGGCCGGGCCGATGGCCACGGTGTCGGTGCCGGCCAGCACCACGTCCGCCTTCACGCTGCCCGCGTCGACGTCGCCCTTGGCCTCGTTCGGGTTGGTGAGGCCCTCGAAGACCGGGGTTCCACCGGCGCGTACGTCGACCGCCGGGGCGGCGGCGGTGTGCCGGACGATGAGCCGGGCCTTGCCGGCGGCGACCTTCGAGACGTCGTTCACGAACGGCGTGATCTTCGGCTGGCCAGCGGCGTCGAGGTGCGCCGCGATGCTGATGTTGGCCCCGCCGGGCACCGCCGCGTCGTCGGCCTTGAGGATCGCGCTGCCGATCGGCTCGCCGGGCTTGGTGAGGGCGATGTCGTAGTCGCCCTCCTCCAGGTTCAGTGGGCCGGCGACGTCACCGGGCTTGAAGTTCTCCAGCGTCTTCTTGCCGTTGACGTAGACGTCGACCGGCGTGTCCGGGATGCCGTGCACGACGGAGACCTTCGACGTGGCGGCGTACGCGGGGGTGGCGGTGAACGCGCCGACTCCGGCGAACGTCAACGCGGCGACCGCGCCACCCGCGGCGACCCGACGGAAGTACGAGAGCTGCATGTCTGCCTCCTGGTGATAACTGCTGATTCGTCAGGCCTGGCTTGCAGAACGGGTTACGCCGGCTCCTCGACGGGCGGATGCGCCGGAGAGGCACTTTTCTTTTTCGGTCCCGCCTGCATCCGATCGACGCCCCTGGGACGAAGAGCTGGTGAGATGACTTCGACCGGGAGAGTGGGGCAGGGACTGTGGCAGCTACAGTCGGGCATGCCCCATCGAAGGCGAGCCGCCCGATGACGGCGCCCCTACAGGAACCGGACCCCCCGGTGGACGACCTCGGCCTCCGCTTCCGCGCGGGTGACGAGGTGGCCCTCCGCGAGGCGTACGACAGGTACGGTCGCGCCGTGCACCACCTGGCCAGCTCCATGCTGGCCAACCGCAGCGACGCCGAGGACGTCACCCAGGCGACGTTCGTCGCCGCCTGGCTGGGTCGTGACACCTTCGACCCGGCCAAGGGATCGCTGGTCGGGTGGCTGCTCGGCATCGGCCGACGCAAGGTGATCGACCGGATGCGCGCCTCGGCCCGGGAGACCCGGGTGGTGGAGACGGTCCGGCAACTGCCCGAGCCGACGTCCACCGACCCGGACCCGGACCGGGTGGTGGACCGGCTGGTCATCGCCGACGAGCTGGCCCGTCTGCCGGACGACCAACGACGCATGCTGGAGTTGGCCTTCTACGACGACCTGACACACCAGCAGATAGCCACGGTGACCGGAGTGCCGCTGGGCACCGTGAAGAGCCACATCCGGCGCGGCATGGCGAGCTTGAAACGCAGATGGGAGGTGGACGGTGCAGCACCTGGACCACGACCGGCTGGTCTTTCTGGCGCTCGGTGAGAGCGAGGCGGACAACGGGGAGAGCACCCACCTCGGCACCTGCGCGCACTGCCGCGCGGAGCTGGCGACCCTGGAACGGGTTGCGGGGCTCGGCACCGAGACGCAGGGCCTGACCGAC
Organism: Micromonospora sp. WMMD967; assembly: GCF_029626165.1. Lineage (NCBI taxonomy): Bacteria > Bacillati > Actinomycetota > Actinomycetes > Micromonosporales > Micromonosporaceae > Micromonospora > Micromonospora sp. WMMD967. Next base: position 2,420,426 of record NZ_JARUBK010000001.1, on the reverse strand, counting down.
CTGCCCGACCCCCCGGAGCACGTCTGGCAGGGCATCATCGCCCAGGTCAGGGCGGCGGAAGCCGGGCCGTCGCCGACGGCACCCGGTCGGCAGCAGGTGCCCACGCAGACCGACAGCAGCATGGCCGAGAGGGCCGACGAGGCGCACACCGGGTCGACGGTCACCAGGTTGGATCCGACGCGTCGGTCCCGCCGGGGCTCCGGCTGGTCCCGTTGGGCGGCCACCGCCGTGACGGCGGCAGCCGCCGCGGCGGTCGGTGTGGTGGGCACCGTCTCCGTGCTACGGCCGGACGACCCGTCGACCACTCCGCCGCAGGTGGTGGTGGCGAGCGCGCCGCTGGCGGCGTACGGATCGACACCGCCGACGGCCACCGGCGACGCCCGTGTTCTCCAGGACGGCCAACTGCATCTGCATGTGGCGAATCTCCCGCGCGTCCCCGGGTACTACGAGGTCTGGCTCATCAATCCGACGACGATGGAGATGTTCTCGGTGGGCACCCTGGGAAGCGGTTCGGATGCCCTGCTGCCGCTGCCCCCGAACGTCGACCTGACGAGTTACTCGGTGGTCGACGTCTCCGCCGAGCAGTACGACAACAACACCCGCCACTCCGGCGACAGCCTGTTGAGGGGCACCCTGACGGGCTGATCGGTGGGCCGGTTCAGCTCCCCGGCCCGCCGATCAGCTCCCTACTACGGAAGTGGCCGCCCGTCGCGACGGGCGGCCACTTTCGGTAGTGACCGGGTCACTTGCGCTTGCGGATCTCCTCGGCGGCCTGCGGGACGATCTTGAACAGGTCACCCACCACGCCGAAGTCGGCCAGCTCGAAGATCGGCGCCTCGCCGTCCTTGTTGACCGCGACGATGGTCTTCGAGGTCTGCATGCCGGCCCGGTGCTGGATGGCACCGGAGATGCCCAGCGCGACGTAGAGCTGCGGGGAGACCGTCTTGCCGGTCTGGCCCACCTGGAACTGGTGCGGGTAGAAACCGGAGTCGACGGCCGCGCGGGACGCGCCCACGGCACCGCCGAGCAGGTCGGCCAGCTCCTCGACCAGCTTGAAGTTGTCGGCGTTGCCGACACCGCGACCGCCGGAGACGACCACGCCGGCCTCGGTCAGCTCGGGACGGGAGCCCTTCTGCTCGGCGACCCGCTCGACGACCTTCGCCAGCTTGTCGGTGTCGGTGACCGACACGGTGAGCTGCTCGATCGTCGGAGTGGCCGCCGCCGGGGCGGGGTTGACCGAGTTGGGTCGCACGGTGACCAGCGGCAGGCCCTTGGTGACCTTGGCCTTGACGATGGTGGAGCCGGCGAAGGCGACCTGCGTCGCGGTGCCGTCGGCGTCCAGGCCGACCACGTCGGTCAGGATGCCGTTGTCCAGCTTGACGGCGAGGCGGGCGGCGATCTCCTTGCCCTCCTGGGCGGAGGCCAGCAGCACCGCCGCCGGCTGCACCCGCTGGACCAGCTCGGCCAGCACCGTGGCCTTGGGGGCCACCAGGTAGCCGTCGATCTCGTCACCCTCGGCGGCGTAGATCTTCTCCGCGCCGTACTCGCCCAGCTTGCCGCTCAGCGCCTCGGCGGCGCCGGCGCCACCGAGCACCACGGCGCTCGGGGTGCCCAGCTCGCGGGCAAGGGTGAGCATCTCCAGGGTGACCTTCTTGACGCCGAATTCCTTGGTGGCTTCGACGACGACGAGAACCTCAGACATGTCCAGACCCGCTCTCACACGAACTTCTCGGTGGCGAGGAACTCGACCAGCTTGACGCCGCCCTCGCCCTCATCGGTGATCTTGGCTCCGCCGGAACGCGGCGGGCGCTTGGTGTGCTCGACCACGGCACTCGTGGCACCGTCGAAGCCCACCTCGGCGGGCGCGACACCGAGGTCGGCCAACGCGAGCGTCTGCACCGGCTTCTTCTTCGCGGCCATGATGCCCTTGAAGGAGGGGTAGCGCGGCTCGTTGATCGTGTCCCAGACGGAGACCACGGCCGGGGTGGAGGCGGTGACGACCTCGTACCCCTCCTCGGTCTGCCGCTCGACGGTCAGCGTCGCGCCGTCGACGGTGAGCTTACGGGCGCCGGTGAGCGCCGCGACGCCCAGCCGCTCGGCGATCATGTGCGGCATGACCTGGACCCGACCGTCGGTGGACTCGGCACCGCAGATCACCAGGTCGGCGTTGAGCTGACCGAGCGCGGCGGCGAGCACCTTGGAGGTGGCGACGGCACAGGAGCCGTGCAGGGCGTCGTCCAGCACGTGCACGGCCTTGTCCGGGCCCATGGAGAGCGCCTTGCGGATCGACTCGGTCGCCCGGTCCGGACCCATGGTCAGGATGGTGACCTCGCCGCCGTGCGCCTCCTTGATCTTCAGCGCCTCCTCGATGGCGTACTCGTCCATCTCGTTGATCACGTTGTTCGCCGAACCGCGGTCGACGGTGTTGTCGTCACTGCGCAGGTTGCGGTCCGCGCCCGAATCAGGCACCTGCTTGACGAGTACGACGATATTCATCGCGCTTCGACGACCCTCCTGTGTGGTGTTGCGATTCGCTCGCCCGGTATGGGGCGCAGCGTCGCGCGTCGGTCGACGCCAGGTCAACCGCGGGCTGCTGTGCGGTTTCCCACGAGGCAATGTTACCTGCCAGTAGGTTGCGCCCCCGAGGCACACAGAGTGACACAGCTCACCGACGTCAGGACGATCAGGCCGGCTCGGCCAACGCAACCCGGATCTGGTCGATGGCCGCCGCCTCGGCCGGTGCGACCCCGTCGTGCGCCCGGGCCACCCGGTCCGCCGCGGCCAGCACCACCGAGCGGTACGCCTCCACGTCCGGCGGTGACTTCTCGCGCAGGATCAGCACGGCCTGACGCAACGCCGGCAGCACCACCGACTCGATCTCCAACTGGGAGTCCCGGGGAAGCCTCGGCAACGGGCCGGTGGTCAGCGCCTCCTTGATCGCCCCGCTGGCGTCGGCGAGCGCGCCGGACGCGGCGATGCTCTCCCGGATCACCCCCAGCACCCCCGGGTCGGCGTTGGAGACCAGGAAGACAGCACCGAAGGCACCGGTCTTGATGGTCAGGCGCTCCTCGTCCGTCAACCGCTGCTCCATGATCACGGAGTGTAGACGTACGGGGTGGTGGTGGTGACGGGGACGAGACCGAGTCGCTGGAGGATCGGCCGGCTGTCCTCGGAACAGTCGACCTGCATGAGCGTCCGACCCCGCTGCTCGGCCAGCCGCGCCCGGTAGTTGACCAACCCCCGGTAGATGCCCTTACGCCGCCACTGCGGCAGCGTCGAGCCACCCCACAGCGTGGCGAAGCCGGTGTTCGCCGGGAACCGCACCCAGCCGGCGCTCACCACCGTCTCGCCCGCCTCGGCCACCACCACTGTGATCGAGTTCGGGTCGGCGTCGATCTCCTTGGCCAGACCCGTCACGAGGTGCGAACGGTCCGCCTGCCAGACCTCCTCCTCCATGGCGGCGATCCGCTCCAGGTCCTCCCGGGCGGTCACCTCACGCAGGCGTACCCCCTCGGGAACGACAGGCAGCGCGGCGGCCAGCGGGGCGACCGGCCCGACCACGACGGTCTCGCGGTCCTCCGGGACGAAGCCGGCGGCGCGTAGCCGGTCCGCCAGGTCGGCCAGTTCGTCGTGCTCGTTGAGCTTCCACTCGACCGACTGGCCACGCTCACGGAAAAACTGCACCTGCCGGGCGATCAGCTCGTCCAGCGCGTCACCGGTCAGCCCACCCAGGTCGCGGTACGTGAGGAACCCGCCGGCGTCGAGCCCGAGGATCCGGACCAGCGGCCCGTCCCGCTCCACCGTCACCCCGGCCGGGACCGGATCGGGGATCTCCGGGCGGAGTTGGTTGTCGTAGGCGTCGCGCAGCGTCTTTACGTCGAGATCAGTCACCGGCCCAGGCTAAGCGGCCGGGGAAGTGGATATTCTCCCACTGTGTGGGAGGCGATCAGGCGGTGGTTCGACCCGGCGGAGCTGCGCTCGGTCGGTGAAACTCCGGACTACCGGTTTTCCCTGGCCAACGAGCGAACCTTCCTCGCCTGGCTGCGAACCGGGCTGGCGCTGGTCGGCGGCGGGTTGGCCGCCGCACAGTTCCTGCCACCCCTGCCGATGAGCCACCTGCGGGAGGTGATCGCGGTGACACTGCTGCTGCTCGGCGGGGTGGTCGCGATCCGCGCCGTGGACCACTGGGCGCGCACCGAGCGGGCCATCCGGCTCGGTGAGGAGCTGCCCGCGTCGCGGTTTCCCGCCATCCTCGCCATCGCCGTCGGCGCCGGGGCGGTGCTGCTGGTCGTCGCCGTCCTGATCCGGGCCGTCGGCGGCCGGTGAGCACCGGACGCGACCCCGGGCTGCAACCGGAGCGGACCCGGCTGGCCTGGCGGCGCACCCTGCTCACGGCGACGGTGGTGACCGCGCTCGCCGTGCGGCTGGCGTCGACCGGAGACCCGGTCGGGGCGCTGATCGCCGGCGTCACAGTGGTGGTGTGGGGCGCCCTGCTGATGCTCTGCTGGCCCCGGGCCACCGGCACCGGCCCGGCCCGCACCGGCGGCCGGACGTTACCCCTGGTCGCGTTCGGCACCGTGGGCCTCGCACTACTGGGAGTGCTGCTGGCGCTCCGCGGACTGTGGTGACGGGAAACGGTGAGCCATGATGGGTGCATGGCCCGGCTTGGCGTACTCCTCTTCCTGGTGCAGATCGTCCTCGCGGTCTGCGCGCTGATCAGCTGTCTCTCCGCCGAGGAGGGCCAGATCCGTGCCCTGCCCCGGATCGCCTGGGTGCTGATCATTTTGTTCTTCCCGCTGATCGGCTCGATCGCCTGGTTCCTCGCCGGCCGGGAGGCCGGCTCCGGTGCCCGCAAGGGCTGGCTGGGCGGCACCGGCTCACCCGAGCGGCAGCGCCCCCGCACGGTCGCCCCCGACGACGACCCGGAGTTCCTGCGTTCGGTTCAGGAGCGTGCCAAGGACCAGGACGAGGAACTCTTCCGCCGCTGGGAGGAGGACCTGCGCCGCCGCGAGGACGACCTGCGCCGTCGCGACGGTGACCCGCCCCGCGAGGGTGACCGGCCGGAGGTGTGAGCGCACCGCCGTCGCCCCCGCAGGGAGCGACGGCGGGTGCGACTCAGGCCAGGTTCGACGACCGGGGGTACGCGTCGGTCGGGTCGGTGAGCACGTTGACCAGGTACGGCACTCCGGCGTCGAACGCCCGCTGCAGGGCCGGCCCGAGGTCCGCCGCCTTGGCGACCGTCTCCCCCGCACCGCCGAGCGCGCTGACCACGGTGTCGTAGCGCAGCTCCGGCTGAAGGTCGGCGGCCACGTCGTAGCCGTACATCGCGCGCATCGGGTGCTTCTCCAACCCCCAGATGCCGTTGTTGCCGACGACGATCACCACCGGCAGCTTCTGGCGGACCAGCGACTCGACGTCCATCAGCGAGAAGCCGGCCGCGCCGTCGCCCATCAACACGCAGATCTGCCGGTCGGGGTGACTGACCCGGGCGCCCATCGCGTAACCCATGCCGGTGCCCAGGCAGCCGTACGGGCCCGGGTCCAGCCAGGTGCCGGGCTGCGACGGCTCCAGGTACCGCCCGGCGTACGACACGAAGTCGCCACCGTCGCCGATGGTGATCGCGTCCGGGGCCAGCACCCGACGCAGCTCACCGTAGATCCGCGCCGGACGGATCGGGTCGGTCTCGGCGGCCATCTCGGCGGCGTCGCGTGCCTTCGCCGCGTCCTCGGCGACGCGCAGGTCGGCGATCCAGTCGGCGTGGTCGGTCCGGTCACCGGCGTGGTCGGCCAGCGCGGAGAGGATCAGGCGCAGGTCTCCGGCGGGAGCCGCGGCCGGCTGCACGTGCGTCGCCCGCTGGCTGGGCGCGTCGACGATGTGCACCACCTTGGCGTCGCCGAAGTCACCGAAGCTGAGGCGGAAGTCCAGCGGGGTGCCCACCACCACGACCACGTCGGCGCCGGAGAGCGCGGCCCGGCGGGCCTTGGCGAAGGCGAGCGGGTGCTCCGGCGGGAGCGAGCCGCGGCCCATGCCGTTGGTGAAGACCGGGACCTGCAACGCCTCCGCCGCCTCGCGCAGCGCGGCGACCGCGTCGCCCGCGTACACGTCGGAGCCGGCGATGATGACCGGTCGCTGCGCCCCGGCGATGAGCAGGGCGGCGCGGCCGACCTCCTCCGGGTCCGGTGCGATCGGGTCGACGGCGGTCGCGGCGGGCAGGTCCGCCTCGGCGACCGAGAAGACCGTCTCGAGCGGGAAGTCGAGGAAGGCAGGGCCGCGGTGCGGCGTGAGCGCGGCGTTGAGCGCCGCACCCACAGCGCGTGGGATGTCGTCGGTGCTGAACACCGTCTCGGCGTGCTTGGTGACCGGGGCGACCAGCGGGAGGTGGTCCATCTCCTGGAGGCTGCCGGAACCCCAGCGGAACGCGGGCGCGCGGCCACCGAGCACCAGCACCGGTGAGGCGTTGAAGAACGCGCTGGTCATGCCGGAGATGCCGTTGGTGACACCCGGCCCGGCGGTGAGCACGGCGAGGCCGGGACGACGCTGGAGCTTGGCCACCGCCTCGGCGGCGAAGACCGCGGACTGCTCGTGCCGGACGTCGTAGATCGGGAAGTCGGTCTTGTACGCCGCGTCGTAGAGCGGGAAGACGTGCCCTCCGGAGAGGGTGAACATCTCCCGTACGCTGTGCGCGCGTAGGGCCGCGAGCGCCAACTCGCCGCCGTGACCCTCGATCCGCTCCGTCATTCGCCGCTCCCCTTCGTTCCTCTTGACCGAGGCCCCACGCTACTGGCCGGTAGGAACAATGTGAACCGTTCTCGGCTAAGCCGTGTCAGCGGCCGGTGAAGTCCGGCTTGCGCTTCTCCACGAAGGCCGACATGCCCTCCCGCCGGTCGTCGGTGGCGAACAGCGCCGCGAAGAGCTGACTCTCCCAGGCCAGACCGGAGTTCAGGTCCATGTCCAGGCCGCCGTCGACCGCCAGCTTCGCCGCGCGCAACGCCTGCACCGGACCCGTCAGGTACGGCTTCACGTAGGCGACAGCGGCCTCGTAGACCTCGGCGGCCGGTACCACGCGGTCGGCCAGGCCGATCCGCAGCGCCTCCTCGGCGTCGACCATCCGGCCCGTCATGATCAGATCCTTGGCGCGGGCCGGGCCGACCAGGCGGGCCAGCCGCTGGGTGCCGCCGGCACCCGGGATGATGCCGAGCTTGATCTCCGGCTGGCCGAGCTTGGCGTCGTCGGCCACGATCCGCCAGTCACAGGCCAGCGCCAACTCGCAGCCGCCACCGAGCGCGTACCCGGTGATAGCGGCCACCACCGGCTTGGGGATCCGTGCGATCGCGCCGAGGGCGCTGGACAGGTTCGCGGCCCGGTCCGCCATGTCGACATAGGACATGTCGGCCATCTGCTTGATGTCCGCGCCGGCGGCGAAGACCTTCTCCCCGCCGTACACGATGACGGCGCGAACCTCGGGGTCGGCGGTGGCCGCCGTCGCGGCGGCGCGCAACTCCTCCTGGACCTGGGTGTTGAGCGCGTTCATCGGCGGCCGCTCCAGCCGGATCGTGCCGATGCCGTCAGTGGTCTCCAGCCGAACGAACTCGCCCACGCTGCCCTCACTTCCTCGTCGAAGTCGCGTGCCAACCTTACGACCCGGCTCGTTTGGGTAAGTAGTGTGGTGTCAGCCCCGTGGGCGGGAGTCCAGCCATGACGACGTACTACGACGACAGGTCGGTGCAGGTCACCTCCACCACCCTTCGGGTCGATGGCCGCACCTACGCGCTGTCCGACATCAGCATGATCTGGCACCGCCGGGGCACCCGATCCTGGCGCGTCCTCGCTGGGCGGGGCGCGATCGGCGCGGCGCTCGCCGGCCCGCTGGTCGCGGCGGTGCTCGGCATCGGCGTGGCCGTGTGGCTGCACCGCTCCCCCACCGTGACGATCGCGATCGTCGGCGCGTCGGTGCTTGTCGGCCTGGCCGTCGGGCCCGTCGCCGACTTCCTCTTCGAACACCTGGACCGCTCGTACGCCCGGGGCAGCCGCCAACTGGAGATCTGGGCCCGATGGCGCGGTCAGCCAGTGCGGTTGCTGCGCACCGGCGACGCGCTGCGCTTCGGGCAGATCTACCGGGCGGTGCAGCGCGCGGTCGAGCACAGCCAACCGGCCCGCCCCGTCACCCGCCGCTAGCCGGCACGCCGGCGATTCGGGGGTCGCCGAGGCCCTGGCGACCGGGGCCGACCCGGGCGAAGGTTGCCTTCCGGTGGTTAGGCTTAGTGATGACCCTCTATTACCGGGACGACGCGGTGCAGGTGACATCCGAGTCGATCCGGGCGGGCGGTCACGTGATCGCCCTGTCCGACGTGACGTTCGTGTGGCATGCGCGCGGGCAGAAGACCCTCGCCGTACGCGGCCGTGTGCTGGGTCGCGGTGTCCTGGTCCTGCTGCTCTCGCTGCCGCCGCTGGTCGCCGTGGTCTGCGTGCTGTCACTGGCCTGGTCGGCACAGGACCGGGGCAACTGGAAGCTGGCTCTGATCATCCTCGCCGCCTGCGCGGTGGGGGCCCTGGTGTCGCTGCCGTTCCTGGAGATCCCCCTCGGTTGGCTGGACCGCTCCTACGAGCGCGGCAGCCATGTGCACGAGTTGTGGGTGCAGCACCACGGTCGGGAGGATCTGCTGCTGCGCACCCCGGACGCGCTACGGTTCGGGCAAATCTACCGGGCCGTGCAGCGCGCCGTCGAACAGCAGGGGGACCATCGATGACCAACCGCCGTGGCGAGGCCGCCGCGCTGGCCGCGCTGCTCGCGGCGGCCGGCGTCACCCATCTGGTACGCCCCGGCGTCTACGACCCGATCGTGCCGCGTGCGTTGCCCGGACCGCCGCGGTTCTGGACGTACGCCAGCGGGGTGGCGGAGCTTGCGGTGGCGGCGGCGGTCGCGAACCCGGCCACCCGACGAGCCGGAGGTCGGGCTGCCGCCGCGCTCTTCGTCGCCGTGCTGCCCGCCAACGTGAAGATGGCGGTGGACTGGCGGCACCGGCGTCCGACAAAGCGGGCGATCGCGTACGGCCGGGTCCCGATGCAGGCGCCGCTGATCTGGTGGGCCCTGCGGGTGTCCCGCGCCGACGGAGCCGGTCGACGGTCGCGCTGACCAGCTCCGTCGGGCGGTTGTGGTGCGGCCGACGCACACTTGACCCCATGGCGATTCCCCTCCCCACCCCGACCGCCGTGGTCGGCCTGACCCGCTCCGCTCTCGACCAGGCGCTCGGCTCGGCCGCCTCGTTCGCCGCCGTGCCCACCCGCGCGTTCGCGGTGCTGGACGGGGTGGAGGCGCTGCTGGCGCGGATCAACGGCGTGGTCGACCGGATCGAGACGACCCTGGACCGGACCGACCAGGTGCTGACCGACGCCGAGGCAGCCGTCCGCGAGGTGGCCGTGATCAGCGCCGCCGCGACCACCGCCATCGACACCGCCACCGAGGTGGCCACTGCCGCCGCCGTGGTGGTCGCCGACGCCGATCGCGTCGCCCGGACCGCCGCCACGGTGGTCGCCAACGCCGAGGGGGTGGCCGGCCGGGCCTCCGTCACCGTGGGCACCGCGGCGGAGGCCGCCGCCACCGCGGCCGAACTGCTGGCGGCGTACGAGCCGGCGCTGCGGCGTGCCGCGCCGATGACCGAGCGGTTCGTCGAGCAGCTCAGCCACGAGGAGATCACCGCCGCGATCCACCTGATCGACGAGCTGCCCAAGCTCAAGCAACACCTGACGGCGGACATCCTGCCGATCCTGGCCACCCTCGACCGGGTCGGGCCCGACCTGCACGACCTGCTCGACGTGACCCGTGACCTCAAGCTCGCCGTGGCCGGCATCCCCGGGCTGGGCATGCTGCGCCGACGCGGCGAGAAGCTCAGCGACGACGCCGTCTGAGCCGTCGCCGGGTCAGCAGTCGCAGGTGATGCTCGACCGGGGCGCCGTCAGGTCGTCGACCGGGCGACGGGTCAACCCGCCCGCCGTCACCACCGGCAGCCCTTCCCGCACCCAGTACTCGAACCCACCGAGCATCTCCTTGACCCGGTAACCGAGGCGGGCGAACTCCAGCGCCGCCCGGGTCGCGCCGTTGCAGCCCGGCCCCCAGCAGTAGGTCACCACCGCCGAGCCGGCCGGGACGACCTCCGCCGCGCGGGTCGCGATCTCGGCGGTGGGCAGGTGCACCGCACCGGGGAGATGTCCCTGCGTCCAGGCCGCCGCACCCCTGGTGTCGACCACCACCAGAGCGGGGGTACGGGCCGACAGGTCGGCGTGCACGTCACTCACGTCGGTCTCGACGCTGAGCCGGGCGGAGAAGTGGGCGGCGGCGGTGGCCGGGTCGGCCGCCGGAACGGCGAAGGTGAAGGTCATGCACCGATCCTCGCCAGTACGCCGGGCCGGGACGAGTGGCGGATAGGACGTCCTGCGCTAACATCCCGCCATGCCGCTCGGGTCCACGTCCACCGACCCGCTCCTGCTCCGGGCGCCCCGACGGGCGTCAGCCGCGCACCGCGTCGCCGTGCTCGCGTACCCGGGGATGTCGGTGTTCGAGACGGGCATCGTCACCGAGGTGTTCGGGCTGCCCCGGCCCGAGTTCGACGTCGAGTGGTACGACCTGGTGGTCTGCGCGGAGCAACCGGGACCGGTGCCGGTGGTCGGCGGCGCCAGCCTGCACACCCCGTACGGCCTGGCCGACCTGGCGGGTGCGCGGACGGTGATCGTGCCCGGTGTCCCGGACGTGACCGGTGACCCGTCACCGGAGCTGGTGACCGCGCTACGCCGGGCACATCGACGTGGGGCGCGGATCATGTCGATCTGCTCGGGCGCGTTCGCGCTGGCCGGCGCCGGGTTGCTGGACGGCCGGCGGGCCACCACCCACTGGCGGTACGCCGAACTGCTGGCGCGGCGGTACCCGCGGATCGAGGTGGACCCGGACGTGCTCTATCTCGACGACGGTGACCTGCTCACCAGCGCCGGGAGCGCCGCCGGGCTGGACCTCTGCGTCCACGTGGTCCGGCGTGACCACGGCGCGGCGGTCGCCAACGCGGTCGCCCGGCGACTGGTGATCCCGCCGCACCGCGACGGCGGGCAGGCCCAGTTCGTCGAGGCGCCGGTGCCCGCCGACCCGGACGACGACCGGATCGCCGCCAGCATCGACTGGGCACTCGCCCGTCTCGCCGAGCCGTTGACAGTGGCCCAGCTCGCCGGGAACGCGCACATGTCGCCCCGCACCTATCTGCGGCACTTCGCCCGGGCCACCGGGACCAGCCCGATCCGTTGGCTGATCGACCAGCGGATCCGGGCCAGCCTGCCCCTGTTGGAGGAGACGGAGGCCCCGGTCGAGCGGGTCGCCCGGTCGGTGGGCTTCGACACGCCGGTCACGTACCGGCACCACTTCGGCCGGATCATGCTGACCTCACCGTCGGCGTACCGCAGGGCCTTCCGCGTCGGCGCGGACCGGCCGGCGTAGCGCGGACTGGTTCAGGCCGGCGCGTACAGCTCGTCGATCTCGGCGCGCTGCGGAAGCGCGACCGAGGCACCGAGCTTGCGTACGCAGGCAGCGCCGGCAGCCGACGCCCAGCGCACCGCGTCGACCAGGTCGCGTCCCTCGCCCCAGCCGACGGCCAGCGCGGCGGTGAACGCGTCGCCCGCGGCGGTGGAGTCGACCACGTCGACGGGGATCGCCGGCACGTGCACCTCGGTGCCGTCCCGGTCGACGTACCAGGCACCCTCACCACCGAGAGTGAGAACGGCCCTGGGGGTCAGGTCGAGCAGTGCCCGGGGCTCTTCCCGACCTCGACCGGCGAGCGTGCGTGCCTCGCCCTCGTTGACGACCAGCAGGTCCACCGATGCGAGCAGCTCGGGTGGCAGGTCGCGGGCCGGGGCGGCGTTGAGGATGACCCGGGTGCCGGCGGCGCGGGCGGCCACCGCGGCGGCCGTCACCGTCGACACCGGGATCTCCAGTTGGGCGACAAGGACGTCCGCCGCGCACACCGTGGCCAGCTCGTCCTCGGTGAGGCCGACCAGCGCGTCGTTGGCCCCGGGGGTGACCAGGATGGCGTTCTCGCCCTGGGCGTTCACCATCACCAACGCCACGCCGGAGGTGCCGTAGACCACCCGCAGTTGGCTGGTGTCCACCCCGGCCGCCGTGATGCGGGCCTTGAGGGTGACGCCGAAGGCGTCCGAGCCGATGGCGCCGAGGAAGGAGCAGGACGCGCCGGCCCGAGCCGCGGCGACGGCCTGGTTGGCTCCCTTACCGCCGGGCACCATCATGAAGTCGGTGCCGAGCATGGTCTCGCCCAGTCTCGGCAACGCGGGCGCCATCGCGACCAGGTCCATGTTGGCGCTGCCCACCACGGCGACCCGGGTCTGAGGCACTGTCGTCTCCGCCCTGACCCGTCGCTCAGGCGGCCCGAGCGGTGTAGCGGTCGCCGGAGCGCTCCACCACCAGCGGCAGGCCGAAGGTCTTGGAGAGGTTGTCCCCGGTGAGGGTGTCGGCGAGCAGGCCCTGGGCGACCACGCCGCCCTCGCGCAGCAGCAGCGCGTGGGTGAACCCCGGCGGGATCTCCTCGACGTGGTGGGTGACCAGCACCATCGCCGGGGCGTCCGGGTCGTACGCCAGCTCGGCCAGTCGGGCGACCAGGTCCTCCCGGCCACCCAGGTCGAGCCCGGCGGCGGGCTCGTCGAGCAGCAGCAGCTCCGGGTCGGTCATCAGGGCACGGGCGATCTGCACCCGCTTGCGCTCCCCCTCGGAGAGGGTGCCGTAGCGGCGTTCGGCGAGCCCGCCCACACCGAGCTGGCTGAGCAGTGCCCGGGCTCGCGCCTCGTCGCCTCGGTCGTAGTTCTCCCGCCAGCGGCCGACCACCGACCAGGCGGCGGTCACCACCACGTCGCTGACCCGCTCGTCGGCGGGCAGTCGCTCGGCGACCGCGGCGGTGGTGAGCCCGATGCGGGTACGCAGCTCGTTGACGTCGGTGCGGCCGATCCGTTCGCCGAGCACGTGCGCGACACCCGTGGTGGGGTGCAGTCGGCCGGCGGCCAGGTTGAGAAGTGTCGTCTTGCCGGCCCCGTTGGAGCCGAGCACCACCCACCGCTCGTCCAGCTCGACCCGCCAGGTCAGGTCCTGTAGGAGGGCGGTGCCGGAGCGGCGTACGCCCACGCCGTCGAGGCTGACCACCAGATCCGGGTCGACGGGGGCGGCGGCAGGCGCGGCGCCGGCGGCGCCGGGGATCAGGTCACCAGTCACCGCTCCATCCAACCACGCAGCGACGCGGCGCCCCCCACGGGCGGCGCCCCGGCCATAGGGTGAAGCGCCGTGTCATTGATCACCAAACCTGAAGGACCGTCCATGCCCCGTCGAGGTACGGAGCCGCGCGGATGAGCGCGGTCATCGAGATCGAGGGTCTGCGCAAGACCTTCCACAGCATGCGCAACGGTCGACGGGTGGCGGTGGACGGGTTCGACCTGCTGGTCGAGGAGGGCCAGGTCCACGGCTTCCTGGGCCCGAACGGTTCCGGCAAGACCACCACCCTGCGCGCCCTGCTCGGGCTGGTACGCGCCGACAGCGGACGGATGACGGTGCTGGGTGCGCCGTCGCCGGAGTCGCTGCCCCGGGTGGCGGGGCAGGTCGGCGCCATCGTGGAGAGTCCGCAGTTCTTCGGCAACTTCACCGGCTACCGCACCCTGCGGTTGTTGGCGCGTGCCGGCGGGGTGCCGGTCTCGCGGGTGGACGAGGCGCTGGACCTGGTGGGCCTACGCGACCGGGGCGACGAGCGGGTGAAGGGCTACTCGTTGGGCATGAAGCAGCGCCTCGCGGTGGCGTCCGCGCTGCTGAAGGACCCACGGTTGCTCATCCTGGACGAGCCGGCGAACGGGCTGGACCCGGCGGGCATCCGGGAGATGCGGGACCTGATGCGGTCACTGGCGGCGGCCGGGGTGACAGTGCTGGTGTCCAGTCACATCCTTGGTGAGATCCAGCTGATCTGCGACCACGTCACGATCATTTCGCACGGGCGTCGGGTGGCGGCCGGTCGGGTGGACGAGGTGCTGGCGGGTTACGACAGGCACGAGTTCCTGGTGCGGGTGGCCGAGGCCGAACGCGCTGTCGAGCTGCTGCACGCGGCCGGGCTGACGGCGGCCGTCGACGGCGAGGCGCTGGTGGTGAGTGGGGTGAGTGACCCGACGGTGGTCAGCCGGACGCTCGGCGAGCAGGGTCTGTGGGTGGGCGAGCTGACCCCGCTCCGGCCGGATCTGGAGAGCGTCTTCCTGGAGTTGACGGGCGCGTACGAGCATCCGTCGGTGCCCCGGCAGGTCGACGACGCGGCGCTGTCGTACGCCGATCGGGGCGATGCTGTGATCAATCTCGATCGGGGAGTGGACGCGTGAACCTGGTCCGTGCCGAGGTGGAGCGGCTGTCGGCCCGTCGCTTCGTGCAGCTCATGGTCGTCCTGCTGGCGTTTGCCTTCGCTGTCACGGCGGCGACCACCCTCGCGGGTTCCCACAAGCCGAGCGCGGACGAGATGACCTCGGCGCGGGCTCAGGCCGCCGAGGCGCGGCAGGGGCTGGAGCTGGCTCACCAGCAGTGCCTGGCGCGACAGAACGGCACGCTTCCGCAGAGCGACATGGACCAGTACTTCCCCAAGGACTGCTCGGAGATCGACCCGATCCGGCAGGATCGGCTGCCGATCGCCGCGGACTTCCTGCCGGGGGTGTTCAGCTTCGCCAACCAGGCGTTGCCGTTGCTCTACTTCCTCATCGCGTTCCTGGTGCTGTTCGGGTTCCTGGTCGGCGCCTCCTACATCGGCGCCGACCTGAACTCGGGTGGCGTGGTGAACCTGCTGCTGTGGCGACCACGCCGGTTGACGGTGCTGGCGACCAAGTTGGGCACCCTGCTCGGGGTGGTGCTGGTTCTGGCCCTGCTCGCGTCGGTGGCCTACCTCGCCACGTTCTGGGTGATCGGGCAGACCGCCGGGCTACCCGGCCGGCTGAGCGGTGAGTTCTGGCGTTCGCTCGGCGCGGTGCACCTCCGTGGCGTGGTGCTGGTGCTGCTGGCCTCCGCGATGGGCTTCGCCATCGCGACACTGGGTCGGCACACGTCGGCGGCGCTGGGGGCGGCGGCGGCGTACCTGGTGGTGTGGGAGTTGGGTGGCCGCCTGGTCTTGGAGATCATCGACGCCCGACGGCCGGACCGGTTCATGCTCTCCAGCCACATCCAGGCCTGGCTCACCGCCAAGGCGGATTTCTGGGACACCTGCCCGGGTAGCTCGGGCACGGCCTACTGCGACGGCTCCTACGTCCTGACCTGGGGACCGGCCCTGGTGGTGCTGCTCCTGCTCACCGGCGGACTGACCGCGGCGGCGTTCGCCGTGTTCCGTCGCCGCGACCTGATCTGAGCCGGGGCCCGTCGGGCCGGCCCTCAGGGGTCGGCCCGACGGTCCGGCAAGGGCTTGCAACCCGCAGGCTCGCGGTGAAATATTCCTTCACATGACCGCCGCAGCGGGCTCAGCCGACGGTGGAGCCGAACACCTCGTCGCGCACGGCGTCCAGCGCGGTGCGCAGCGCGCCGTGCAGGATCGGCTCCTCGGTCAGCCCGGTCGGCACCACCCGCGGTCGGACCAGGGTGATCGCCGCCACCTCCTGCTGCACCCGGTCGGCGAGCGCCGTGCCACCGGCCCGACCCACCTCTCCGGCGAGGACCACCAGCGGCGGGTCGAGCACCACACAGGTGCTGGCCACGCCGATCGCGAGCCGGCGGGCCAACTCGTCGAGCATCGGGCCGCCGTCGGCGCCGGCAGCGACGGCCGCGAGGACCGCCTCGGCGGCGTCGGTGTCCGGGTAGCCGTGCTCACCGGCCACCGCCCGCACCGAGTCCGCGCCGACAAGCTGCTGGAAGGCCGGCTTGGCACGCCGGGAGACATCACGCGGGATGGGCGCGCCGGGCACCGGCAGGTAGCCGATCTCGCCGGCCGCTCCACTGCTGCCGTGATGCAGCCGCCCGCCCAGCATGATCGCCAGCCCGACACCGGCGCCCACCCAGACCAGCACGAAATCCGCCAGACCCTGTGCGGCGCCGGACTGCGCCTCGGCCACCGCGGCAAGGTTGACGTCGTTCTCGAAGACGACCGGGGTGTGCAGGTCCTCCCGCAACGCGGCCAGCAGACCGCTGTGCCAGCGCGGCAGGTTGAAGGCGAAGGTGATGTCGCCCGTGCCCGGGTCGACCAGACCCGGAGTGCCGAGCACGATCCGCCGTACGCTGCTCAGCTGCGCCTGGGCGCTGCTCGCTGCCTGCACCACGGCGTTGTGCACCACGCCCACCGGATCGTCGGTGTCCCGGGTCGACTGCTCCACCCGACCGATGACCGCACCGGTGATGTCGGCGCAGGCGGCCACCACCCGGTCCGGCCCGACGTCGACCCCGACCACGTGCGCGCTGCTCGGACGAACCGCGTAGAGCTGGGCGTTCGGCCCCCGCCCGCCGGCCTGCTCGCCGACCCGCGTGACGAGGCCGCGCTCCTCCAGCCGCTCGACGAGTTGCGAGGCGGTGACCTTCGACAGCCCGGTCAGCTCGCCGAGTCGGGCCCTGGTCAGCGGGCCGCGTTCGAGGAGCAGTTCCAGCGCGGCACGGTCGTTGAGCGCCCGCAACAGGCGGGGGGTGCCGGGTAGCCGGGTCGCACTCATGACACGTCCTCTAGTTTTAGTAAACTTTGCTAACTGTAAACCGACCTGCGAACGGGTAGCCGTAGCGTAACGGTCACCCGACGGTGGGACGCTCGGCCGACCCGGCAGGGCCAAGACCACCACCGGTACGAGGTTTCGTACCCGCTGGGCACCGAAGGGGGAGATCACGTGGGGCTGGATCCAGGACTGCGCCGGCTGGCGCTGGGCACGTTGCTGGCCGCGTACCCGGGACCCGTACCGCCGGACTGGGCGGTCGATCTGCTGGCCGACGGGCTGGCCGGGCACACCCTGTTCGGCACCAACGTGCACGACCCCGCACAGCTGGCGGCGAGCACCGCCGCGCTGCGCGCGGGACGGCCGGACGTGCTGATCGCCATCGACGAGGAGGGCGGCGACGTGACCCGGCTGGCACACGCCACCGGCAGCCCGTACCCCGGCAACGCCGCCCTCGGCGCGATCGGCGACGTGGCGCTCACCCGCCGGGTCTACCAGTCGATCGGCGCCGAACTGGCCGCGCTCGGCATCACCGTCAATCTCGCCCCGACGGTGGACGTCAACACCGCCGACGACAACCCGGTGATCGGCACCCGGTCCTTCGGCGCGGATCCGGTGCGGGTCGCCGCCCACTCGGCGGCCGCCGTGACCGGCCTGCAGGCTGCCGGTGTGGCCGCCTGCGCCAAACACTTCCCCGGGCACGGCGCCACCGTGACCGACTCCCACCACGAGCTGCCCACCGTGGACGCCCCACTGAGCCTGCTGCGCCAGCGGGACCTGCCGCCGTTCGCCGCGGTCGTCGCCGCCGGGGCACGGGCCGTGATGACCGCGCACATCCGGGTTCCGGCGCTGACCGGCAGCGACCCGGCCACCTTCAGCCGGGCCGTCCTGGTCGACCTGCTCCGCGCCGAGTACGGCTTCACCGGCGTCGTCATCACCGACGCCCTGGAGATGAAGGGCGCGGCGGTGGCCGCCGGCGGGGTGGGTCCGGCCGCCGTTCGGGCCCTGGCTGCCGGTGCCGACCTGCTCTGCATCGGCGCCACTGTCGACGCCGAGCTGGTCGAGCTGGTGGCCGCCGAGATCGTCGACGCGCTCAGCGACGGCCGCCTGGCGACCGTACGGGTCGAGGAGGCCGCCGGCCGGACCGCCGAACTCGCCGCCTGGACCCGGGCCGCCGTCGGGTCGCCGACCACCGACGACACCGATCTGGGGTACGCGGCAGCCCGCCGCGCCGTCCGGGTCGACGGCGTCCTCACCGGCCTGGACCAGCCGCTTGTGGTGCACCTGCACACCGAGTCGACGATTGCGGAGGGACGCGTCCCGTGGGGCCTCGGCCCACACCTCGACGGGGTGCAGGAGCTCCGGGTGATCGCCACCGAGGCCGACCCGTCGAGCCTGCGTGCGCTGGCCGGTGACCGACCCATCGTGCTGGTCGGGCGGCACCTGCACCGGCTGCCCGGCGGCCCGGAACTGATCAACGGACTGGCCGCCCAGCATGCCGTGACGGTGGTGGAGATGGGTTGGCCGGCACAGTGGCGGCCAACCGGCGTACGCGCCTTCGTCACCACCTACGGTGCGAGCCACGCCAACGGGCGAGCGGCGGCCGAGGCGCTGGGTCTGACCCGATAGCTTGACCCGACAGCGGAACACCCACCCCGGCATGACACGCTACGTCACCGTTGGTAGGGACGGCTTGAACAGCTCAGCCGCAGGTCAAGTCCGCTTTTCGACACTCCGAACCGACACCCCAAACCTTGCTCCACGGCTGTTCGATACGTAGCGTGATCGACATGTTCCGGTTCGCGCATGGCGTGGCCGGCGCACCGGAACCGGGACCTGGGGGGAGGTTGCGGACCGTGGATCCGGCCCGGGATCCACGGTCCGCGCCCATTACCGGCCCGCTGGCCGGTCAGCGCGGATAAACCCCGTAGGCCCGCCAGCCCTGATCCGGAAAACCGGCGGCTTCGGCCACCCGAGCCGAGGCGTGGTTGTCCCGCTCGTGCAGATACGTCGGCACCGCCCCCTCGTCGAGGACCCGCCGTGCCGCCTGTGCCACGAGTCGACGGGCGAGGCCACGCCCCTGGGCGGCCGGCACCGTGCCGACGGCCAACTCGTGCCCGTACGCGTCGTGCCGCTTGATGCCGGCACCCGCCAGGTAGGCGCCGTCCGGGTCGCGGACCACCAGCACCGGCTGGTCGAAGAGCCGCAACCAGGGCGGCAGCCCGGGAGCCGTCGGATCGGTCCACTCCCCCACGTCGGGGAGCGGGGCGGGAGCCACGCTCCACCGGAAGAAGCCGTCGTGCACGCACCAGTCCGGCATTCCGACGGCCTCCGGCAGCGCGGCGAGCAGCCGGTCCGGTGTACGCCGGATCAGCGAACGGATCGCCGCCACCCGCTCCGGTGCGACGGAGAGGACACCACTCTGCCCGGTGTCCACGGCGAGGGCGGGCCGCAGTCGACCGTCCCAGGCCGGTTGGGCCCGTCGACGCGAGGCGACCACGTGCAACCCCGGCCCGGCCGGCCACTGGCCGAGCCAGGTGGCCAGGTGCAGTTGGAGCCGCCGGTCGAGCATGCAAACCTCCCCCCGTCCCCGACCCGTCGTGGATCACCGTACGCCGGAGGGTGCGGCCGGGCGGACGAACCGTGCGGGCCCGTCCAGACAGCGGGTGGGCGGAACCAGGCAAACAAATCGACCGTCATATCTATTTCCATACCTGGTCACCTTTCTTTGGGACGGTGAACGCATGCCGATGCAGCCGAACGACAACTACCAACAGGACCCCGAGCGACTCTGGCAGGCGGCGGAGACCGCCGGCGGCATCCCGCCCCAGCCCCGCTACCGCCACCCCCGAGCGGTGGGGGCCGGGGACCTGTCGTGGTGCGGGCTGGACAAGATGTCCGCCGGCAGCTCCAACCGGCATCGCCTGAACCGCCATTGACGCACCAAAGTAGGACCACTGTTGGTGCCATGCCACAGCACGATCTGGTGTATGTTTCGCCCCATGACTCGCATCACCGTGGACGTGAACGACGAGTGGTTGGATGCCGCCCGGGAGGTTCTTGGCACTGACACCAAGGTGGCCACCATCAATGCCGCCCTGCACGCGTTCGCCATTCGTCGGCAGGCTCGCGAGATCGTCGCCGCCTTCGATCAGGTGGAGATGGACTTCACCGGATCCATCGACGCCTGGCGCCACGGCGGTGGCCGCGACCTGGGCTCACTCGCCGAACAGGCACGCGACACCGAGGCAGCTTGATGGCGGGGCAGATCTACCTTGCCGACACCTCGGTCTACGTCCTACAGGGTCGCCACCCGTCGGTTCGGCGGCGCTTCGAGACACTGCTGGCCGAGGGACGGCTGGCCGCCTGCCAGATGACCAGCCTCGAATATCTCAACAACGCACCCCATCCGAAGGGTTACGAAATCCTCTGGCAGGCACTGCGGGGGCACCGCTGGATGGATGTGTCGACAGCAGCGATGGACCGAGCCCTGGCGGTCCACCGCGTCCTCGCGGCTGACAGTCAGCACCGTCACTTCCGGCTACCCGATCTGATCATCGCAGCGACCGCAGAACAGCATGGCGCCACAGTGCTGCACTACGACGCCGACTACGACCGGATCAGCGCCGTGACCGGTCAGCCCACCGAGTGGGTCGCACCGAAGGGCAGCCTCTGAGCCTCTCAAGCGGGCGACACACCGGGGAGGTCCAGCGGCGGCTTTCGCACACCTGTCGGGTAATTTCTTGTGGTCCGGCATCCCGGCCTACGACAGGAGAAGCTCCGCGCATGGGCAAGAAGACGATCCACGTCTCCGACTTCACCGGCACGGTTCTGCAGCAGGACGACGAGGTGGTCCGCGTCGTGGTGCTGGAGCACCCGGACCTGGTCGCCGGGCCCGTGCAGTTGGACGCCACGCCGACCGAGGTGGAGAACATCGACGACGCCGCCCTGGACGTGGCGGTGGTCGAGATCCACGACCGGCACGGCGGCGGCGAGCCCCGCCGGGTGGTGTTGACCGCCAGCGAGTTCGACGCGATGGCCACCGACGTGCCGATGGCTCAACTGCTGAAGACGGCCGAGCGGGTCCGGCCGCCCAAGGCCCGCAAGAGCGCCGAGAAGATCGACTACGGCACGCTGGAACACGCCGGCAAGCCGCACCGTGGTCGGGTCACCGAGGAGGAGGCCCGACTGGTACGCGAGCAGCTCGACGAGGTCAACAAGCGCCTCGCCGACGCGGGCGTGCGCCAGATCGACCCGGCCGACCCGGAGCACGCCCTGCGCTACGGCTTTCCCGACGTCTCCTGACCCAACGGCGTCAGCAGGCCTTCTTCGCCTTGTCGCGGAAGGCGGTCTCGGTGACCGCCTTCCGCTGCGTCTGGCCCTCGTGCACGAGGACGCGATCCGGCCCGAGCCCGGTCACCTCGGCCAGCGTGAAGTGGACGGGGACGGCGTTGTGCCGGCCCCCGTAGGCGGCGACCGAGTATTCGGTGCCGGGTTCGAAAGCGGTGAGCGTCTGCTCGTCGGGCGTCCAACCCGCAGGCAGTTCGAAGAAGGTCACGTTCGTCACCTCGCCGCCACCGTTGCGGTCGATGGTCCAGCTCTGAGCCGGCGTGACGTCGACGGTGTAGACGCTGATCCGGTCTGCCGTGAACTCGGCACACTCCGCCATGACCAGAGCCGGTCGCCCGTCGACCACGCGCAGGGCGAGCACCGGCTTCTCCGCCGGGGAGCAGGCGGTCAGCCCCGCCAGCGCCGCCACCGTCATGAGGATTCCGGCCACTCGGACATCTGCTCGGGCCATCAGATCTCCACCATCGACACAGCGTTGCCATGCATGTCGGCCACATCCTCGCGACGACGGGAATCGAAACCCCGGCCGCCAGTATCCACCGTGCACGGATGGGCCACTGTCCCACCGATTGCCCATGCGGTCGGACGACCGCACCGTCCCGGAGTGGCATCGCCACTCGCGGGACGGCTCGAAACGGAATCGCGGTTACCTAACCCGCCTCACCACTCTTCGACGCGGCGCTGACCGCGGCGGCGAGGGCGGTGGCGAGGTCGGCCTCCACCGCCGCCTTCTCCAGGCCGAGGCTGGTGAGCACCCCGGCACCGTCCTCCTGCTCCAGCAGGGCGAGCAGGATGTGCTCGGTGCCGATGTAGTTGTGCCCGAGGCGCAGCGCCTCCCGGAAGGTCAGCTCCAACGCCTTCTTGCCCCGCGCGTCGTACGGGATCAGGTCCGGCACCTGCTCGACGCGGGGCGGGAGGGCGGCGGCGACCGTCTCCCGCAATGCCTCGGGTGTGACGCCCAGGTCAGCCATCACCCGGGCGGCGAGCGCCTCCGGCTCCGCCAGCAGGCCCAGCACCAGGTGCTCGGGCCCGATCTCGGCGTTCCCGCTGGCGCGGGCCTCCTCCTGGGAGGCCATCACCACGTTGCGGGCCCGGGGGGTGAACCGGCCGAAGCCGGCGTTCGGGTCGAGTGCGGCGGCGTCGGTGGAGGCCTTCGGCACGAAGCGCTTCTGGGCGGCCTGCTTGCTGACGCCCATGCTGCGGCCGATGTCGGTCCAGGAGGCACCCGAGCGGCGGGCCTGGTCGACGAAGTGGCCGATCAGGTGATCGGCGACCTCACCGAGGTGGTCGGCAGCGATGACCGCATCGGTGAGCTGGTCCAGGGCGTCGGTGTGCGCGGTCTTGATCGCCTGGATCAGGTCATCGAGCTTGACCGTGTTGCTCATCCGGATAGGTTCTGTCATGCGTCAACCATAGGTTGACGCCAGCTCTTTCGTCAACCCGAAGTTGACGCGGAAGACGTGTTCAGTCGACGAACTCCGGCAGTCGTCGGGCGACGACCGCCGGCGACGGCATCCGGGCGATCTCCTCGGCGACCTCCCGGGCCGCCTCGCGCTGCGTGGCGTGTCGCGACAGCAGGCGGCGGGCCTGCTCGGCGACGGCGTTGGCGTCCACCTCGCCGGGGAGGAGCCGCAGGGCGAGACCGGCGGCACTGAGCACCTCGGCATTGGCGAACTGGTCAGCACCCTGCGGCAACATCAACTGCGGCACGCCGACCGCGAGCGCGCCGAGAGTGGTGCCGCTGCCGCCGTGGTGCACCACCGCGTCGACGAGCGGCAACAGGTCCGCCTGCGACACCCACTGACGCACGATGACGTGGTCGGGGATCTCGCCGAGCTGCTCCGTGGGCACCCGACCCGCCGCGACCACCACCTGCGCGTCCAGCATCGCCAGACCGGCGATGACGGTACGGAGCAGTTCGGATGTGCCGAACGCGGTGCCGAGGGTCAGGTAGATCAACGGTCGAGACGCCCGGTGGCTCACTCGTTCGGGCAACGGGGTCGGTGTGGAGAAGGCGACCGGACGCAGCTCGATCCGACGTTGCGTGGCGAGGAACGTCTCGTCCTGGAGGGAGGGTGGCCAGATGTCGACGTGCGGACGACCGACGACCTCGGTGTTCCTGGTGGGGAGTTCGAGGCCGACGCCCTCCGGGATCATCCGGCCGAACCCGTGCCACAGGCTCGGAATGCCGGCCCGGCGAGCGGCGACGCCGGCTCCCGGCGACCCCCACCCATGCACCACCAGGTCCGGGCGCAGTCGCGCCAACTCCGGTTCGAGGTCCTCCGCGTACACCTCGTAGAACGCGTCGGCGGGACGGAACGGCCGTAGACCGTTCGCGGCGAGCGGCTCGTGTACCGCCTCACCGGCGGCGAAGTGCACCTCGTGACCGGCGTCCCGAGCGGCGACCGCCAGCGGGATCAGCGGATAGGTGTGACCGACTGACGCAAGACTGGCGAACAGCACACGCATGACGCCGGACCCTAGCGGCAGCACCGTCGCCCCGGCCCGGCGCCGGCCCGTATACGGTGGGCGGCGTCGAGCACGGTCACCGGTGGGAGGGTGCGGTCATGCGTCTCCACGTGGGGTGCGCGATGTGGAGTCACCGGTCGTGGCCGGGCTACCGGCTGCCGCCCGCGGAACGACTGGCGCACTACGCCAGCTGGTGCGACGCCGTGGAAGGCAACACGACGTTCTACGCGACCCCGACCCGGGACACCGTGACGTCGTGGGCCGCGCAGACCGATCCGACGTTCCGGTTCGTCCCCAAGCTTCCGAAGGTCGTCACGCACGAACGTCGACTCACCGACGTCGACGAACCACTGCGCGCCTTCCTGGACGCGATCGAGCCGCTCGGTCCGCGTACCCATGCTCTCTGGATCCAGTTGCCCGGCTCGTTCACGCCCGCCGACGTACCGACCCTGGACCGCTTCCTGACCCGACTCCCCCGATCCCACCGGTACGCGGTGGAGGTCCGCCATCCGGCGTTCTTCACCGACGACCGCGCGATTCGGCTGCTGGAGGCGACCCTCACCGCCGCGTCGGCCGAGTGGATCCCCTTCGACACGACCGCCTTCTTCGCGAGCCGGCCGACCAGCGACGCGGAGCGCGACGCCTGGACCAAGAAACCACGCGTGCCGCTCCGGTCGACGGCGCTGACCCATCAGCCGATCGTCCGCTACCTCGGCCGCGACGATTCGGCGCGCACCGTCGAGGGGTGGCAGCGCTGGGTCGACGTGATCGCCACGTGGCTCCGGGAGGGTCGCTCACCGACGATGTTCGTCCACACCCCGGACAACGCCGACGCGCCCGCGCTCGCCCGCCAGTTCCACAACGAGGTACGCGCCCAGGTGCCCACGCTCGAACCGCTGCCCGAGCCGATCCCGGTCGAACCCCTGACGCTGTTCTGAGCTGAACGGGTCAGCCCTGCTCGTCGAGCAGACGGTCGAGGTGGTTCGCGGTGCTGATCAGCGACAGGTGACTGAACGCCTGCGGGAAGTTGCCGATCTGCTCACCGGTCGGCGCGATCTCCTCGGAGTAGAGGCCCAGCGGGTTGCTGTAGGTGAGCATCTTCTCGAAGGTCAGTCGGGCGTCGTCGAGCCGACCGGCCTGAGCGAGGGCCTGCACGTACCAGAAGGTGCACATGCTGAAGGTGCCCTCGGTGCCGGCCAGACCGTCCGGCGAGGCGTTCGGGTCGTAGCGGTAGACCAGGCTGTCGGAGACCAGTTCGGCGTCCATCGCCCGCAATGTCGACTCCCACATCGGGTCCAACGGCGAGATGAAGCCGATCCCGGGCATGGCGAGAAGCGAGGCGTCCAGGATGTCGGTGCGGTAGTGCTGCACGAAGGCTTGCCGATCCGAGTGGAAGCCCCGAGTCATGATCTGCTCGTAGATGGCGTTGCGCTCGGTCGTCCAACGGGTGGTGTCACCGGGGCGCCCACGGCGTTGGGCGAGGCGGATGGCGCGGTCCAGCGCCACCCAGGACATCACCCGCCCGTACGTGAAGTCCTGCCGCCCTGACCGGGTCTCCCAGATGCCGTCCTCGGGTTGGTCCCAGTGTTCGCAGAGCCAGTCCATCAGTTCTGTCGTTTTCCGCCAACCCTCGTACGGCGCGATGAGGCCATTGCGGTCGGCGAGTTCCAGGGAGTTGAGCGCCTCGCCGTGGATGTCGAGTTGTAGCTGGCCCGACGCGGCGTTGCCGATGCGCACCGGCGCCGAACCCCGGTACCCCTCCAGGTGGTCCAGCACCTCCTCGGGCAGGTGCGGTGAGCCGTCGATCCGGTACATGATCTGTAGGGGCAGGTCGGGATCTCGGGCCTCCCGGATGCGTGCGTCCAGCCAGAACAGGTATTTCTGAGCTTCGTCGGTGAAGCCGATACTCAGCAGTGCGTGTACCGAGAAGGACGCGTCCCTGATCCAGGTGTAGCGGTAGTCCCAGTTCCGCTGCCCGCCGACCTGCTCCGGCAGCCCGGTGGTGGGCGCGGCGACCAGAGCGCCGGTCGGGGCGTACGTCATCAGTTTGAGCGTCATAGCGGACCGCTCGACCATCTCCCTCCAACGACCGGTGTAGCGGGAGCGGCCGACCCACCGTCGCCAGTAGTCGCGGGTCTCGGCGAGCAGTTCGCATGCCTCGTCGGTGTCGAGCGGTCGGGGCGCGTGTGGCCGGGCCGTCTCCAGGACGACCCCGCCGATGTCTCCCGCGTGCAGCGTGAAACTGGCCGACACGCCCTGCTCGTCGCGGTGGATGTCCGCCTCGCCGATCAGCCGTCGCCCATCTTTGAAGGGGGTGAGGGTGAGGTTCAGCGTCGCGCTCCGGAACACGTCTCCCCCGGGGTGCACCTCGAGCTCGAACGGGTCGCGTCCGTAGTTGAATCGGGGCTGGCAGTCGAAGCGGAACGGCATACTGCCGCGGATCATGCGAACCAGCCGGACCAACCGGTGCCGGTTGGTGGCGCGTTCACCGGTGACGGGCATGAAGTCCAACAATTCACCCACACCGTCAGCACTGTGGAAACGAGTGATGAGGATCGGCGTACCGGGCAGGTAGAGCTGCTTGCTCGTGTAGTCGATGCCGTCGGGCGCGAGTTGGAAGTAGCCACCCTTTCGGCGGTCCAGCAGCGCTCCGAAGACGCTCGGTGAATCGAAGCGGGGCGCGCAGAACCAGTCGACGATGCCGTCCTTGCTGATCAGCGCCGCCGTCTGCAGGTCACCGATGAGGCCATGGTCTTCGACCGCCGGGTAGCTCTCCACACTGTCCCCCGCCATCCGTCGTGGCAACGGCGGCGACTACCCGCAAAGAGGCCGTGGCACACGCCATTCCGGGGCCGGCACGGGGGGTTTCGGCCCCATTCCGCAGCCACCGGTGGTGCGACATCTTCGGACCCGACGCCCATTGCGGAAGGGATCCGTCCGCGATCGCCGATAACGTCTCCGTCAACCACAGCGACGAGAGGATCGCGGATGAGCCTGCGAGGATTTGCCACACTCAACATCTGGGCGGACGACGTGGAGGCGGCCACCGCCTGGTACGCGGACCTCCTCGGCGTCGAGGCGTACTTCACGCGCCCCGGGCCGGACGGGCGCCTGGCGTACGCCGAGTTCCGCGTCGGCGACTACCAGGCTGAACTGGGCATCATCGACCGCCGGTTCGCGCCGGCCGGGGCGTCCGCGACCGGGCCCGGCGGTGTGGTCATGCACTGGCACGTCGACGACCTGGAGGCCACCGTCGACCGCCTGCTGGCGCTGGGCGCCGCGGAGTACCAGCCGATCACCCCGCACGGCGACGGGGGGTTCGTGACCGCGTCGGTCGTCGACCCGTTCGGCAACGTGCTGGGCGTCATGCGGAACCCGCACTACCTCGACATCCTCGCCGCGCCCAAGGCGACCTGAGGCAGGCGACGTGAGTTGGGTCATTCCCATTCGTCCGGATCCGACGTCCGTCGCACCAACGTTGCCGCCTCGTCGGCGTCGAGCCCGCTGGCGATGAGCAGGTCGTTCGCCGCGGTACGGAACTCGCCGGCGGCGATCATTCCCGAATAGCCCAACCGGTGGACGTGCGGGCCGGTGGGATCGAGCGCGGCCTCCCCCTCCGCCTTCCTGACCAACTCGACGGCCGTCAAAATCTGCTGGCGCGCCTCCTGTGGATCATCCCGCGTGCGGATCGTGCATCTGAGGGTCTGCACACTGACTGCCAGCAGGTCGAGCGCCTCGGAAAACTCCTCGGGTATCGGCTCGTCGTCCCGGAGCGCCTTGGTGAGCCGCCTCGCGATGGACCGACAGCTGTGCAGGCTGCGTCCCATGTGGCGGACGGCTTCGGTGTAGAAGGCCAGCGATGGGCGTTCACGCCAGCGAAGTGGCGCGAGCCGGACCACCTCCTGGGCGGCGTCGAGCCCGTCGTTCAACCTGTTCAACCGAGGACTGACCTCCCGCAGCGCGCCCAGACTCCGCTCGGCGGCCCCAAGATCGCGGAGGCGGGCCGCCGCAGCCAGGTCGTGGAGGGCCGCGATGGTCGGGTCGATGACGGGTTCGGCCAGCCGCCGCACCGTCCGCTGCGGGTGGATGGGCACCAGCAGCAGGCCGACCGCCAGCCCGATCAACCCGCCGACCGCGGCGTCGACGAACCGGGGAATGGACAGGTCACGTACGGGTGGTTCCAGGGTGGCGACGAGGACCGCCGTGGCGCCGGCCTGGGTCAGCAGGGAACCACCGCCCTTGAGCAGCACAGCGGCGATGATCGCCAGCACGACGACCACACCCGTCTGCCAGGGCCCGATGCCGAACAAGGGCATGAGCGTGTCACCGACGGCGAGCCCGAGGACCACCCCGACCAGCAGCTCGATGGTGCGCCGCAGGCGTGACCCCATCGAGGCCGCCACGATGCCCACCGCGGTGGTGGGCGCGAAGACCGGGCTGGGATTCCCCAGGAACTGGTACACCACGAACCAGGCGAGTGACGCCGCGACGCCAGCCTGCACGGCGAGCAGCCCGTAGAGGCGTATCCGCCAGACGCGGGAGCGCACTGCGTACCGCGCGCGCACACGCAGGCCGGCCAACGCCCGGCCGGTCAGGGTCGGATCGGTGTCGGCTGCCGCCTCCTGTTCTGCGGGCATCGCGCCGTCTACCCGGCGGTACCCGTTCTATCCGGTGAGCGACAGGGAATCGTGTCGGCTCGCCTCAGTGGGCCGGATTCGGGGTGTGCGGTAGTTTGCCGAGTTGACGCCAGTTCGTCTCCGCCACCTCGACGTCGTAGTGCGCGGCGGCGGCGAGGATGTTCTGGAAGGCCTGGTCACGCTCCTTGTCGGTGACGCCCTGCACCTGGTCGAACCGGGCGATGGCGTTCCGGACGTGGCCGGCGTCGGTCATCGGTTCCTTACGCTTGGCCGGGAACGCGAAAACGCTCTCCGGCAGCTCGCGCTTGTCCTTGTCCGTCAGGCCGCCGTGCTTCTCGTGGGGCTTCCAGGTCGACGTCATCTCTCACCAGTACCCGCGACCGGCGCGACAGCACCTCCCCGGACGAGTTTTCCGCCTGCGCCCACAAGATCCATACCATGCGCCTGACCCGCGCGCGGCCGAAGCCCTTACCGCGTCGGTCCTTTGTGGAATGCGAGCATGGCCGCCATGGATATCTACGAGGACGCCCGTACGGTGTCACGTTCGGATCTGGCCGCCTGGTTGCGTCAGCTGGCGAGCCAGCTGGAGTCCGATGGGCGGATCTTCTACGGCGCGGCGGGCTCCGTCTCCGTGGCGGACACCGTGCGCTGCGAGCTGGAGATCGAACAGGAGAGCGAGACGGAGCTGTCCGTCGAGATCGAGTTCTCCTGGACCGTGCCGGCGTCCCGGCAGGCAGTGGACGAGATCGAGGAGTCGCCGAGCGGGGACCAGCAGGACGAGGCCACCCCGGAGGCGTGACCCCGGAGCGACGCCACGTCGCACGGCGGCCATCGACCCGGTGGCCGCCGCCAGTCACCCCAACGGGCCAAGAGGAACGATGACGAGCGCACCACCCGGTCGGACACACCGCCTGGCCGACACGTGCCAGGAGCTGGTGACCGCGCCCTGGTTCAGCCTGGCCAGCTTCGTCGTGATCACCATCAACGCGGTGGCACTGGGCCTGGAGACGTACGGCCGGGCCGGGGCATTGCTGCACACCATCGAGTACGCGTGCCTGGCGTACTTCACGGTCGAGCTGTTGGCGCGGTTCCTGGCGCACCTGCGCCGCCCCGGCGACTTCTTCCGGGACGGGTGGAACGTATTCGACCTGCTCATCATCGCGGCACCACTGATGCCGGGCGTACGCGAGAACGTCACGCTGCTGAGACTGCTGCGCCTGGCCCGCATCGTCCGCGCGTTCCGCCTCTTCCCGAGCCTGCGCGTGATCCTCGTCGGGATCCGGCGCAGTCTTCCCGGGCTCGGCAGCTTCCTCCTGGTCACGGTTCTCGTGCTGTACGGGTACGCGATGCTCGGCTGGATGTTGTTCGGCGTGGCGATTCCCGAGCGGTACGGCACTGTGGGGCAGGCGATGCTCACGCTGTTCCTGCTGCTGTCGTTGGACGGCATCACCGACACCCTCCAGGCTGGCCGGGAGGTCACGCAGTGGGCGGTGCTGTACTACGTCTCGTACATGGTCGCCGCCTGTTACCTGCTGACGAACCTCCTGGTCGGGGTGGTCCTGAACGCCCTGGACGAGGCCCATCAGGAAGAGCGCGCCGCGGCGTTGCGCGCGCTCCGGCCAGAGGGCGGCGAGGGGCACGGCGAGCCGTCCGTGCACGAGCAGTTGGCGCAGCTGCGCACGATCATCACCGATCTGGAGCACCGGCTGCCGAAGGACGCGGACACGCCGCGCGATGCGCCGTCGTCCACTGTGGACGGCGCTCGCGGCTGATGATCTAATTCAGCCGCTAGATCCGCTTCCGGGTGGGATGTCCCACCTGCTGCTCGTAGGAGATCGCATGAGCGTCACCGCCGATTTCAGCAAGCTCGTCGTCAAGGCCTACCAGGACAAGACCCTGGCCGAGCTGGTCGACTCCCCCGTGAGCGCCCTCACCGGCGTCAGCGCCGGAGACGCCAAGCTGCTCAAGGAGGCGTTCAACATCACCACCGTGGGCGACCTCGGTCGTAGCCCGTACTTCCGCACCGCGCAGGCGCTGGTCGCCCTGAGCGCCGCCAAGTAACGACGCCGGGTGGGCACCGATCGACGGACTTCGCGGTCGGTGCCCCACCTCCGCGAGGCGGAACGACCAACATCCTTTAAAGAAGCGTTAAGAAGCTGTCGGGCGTGATCGGGAAGCGCCTACCATACGGCGGCCGTGGCCGTCCGGGTCAGCGCCGTCGTCTGCTCGTTGGGAGTGACCCGTGTCGTACGCCTCGTTGCCCGAACCGGACGCGAGCCAACCGCCGTCCCGTCACCGCCCGCCGAGTTGGTTCGCCCGCAACAGGTTGGGCATGGCCGCGGGCGCGGCCGTCGCGCTGGTCATCGCTGCCGCCGGCGTGTACGTGGGCAGTGGCGACGTGACGCCCGAGCCGTCGAACGCGGCCAACGCCCTCGAATACCCGTCGTCGTCGGCCGGGCAGGCAGAGTCACCCGGGGCGGCGGCGTCGACCTCCGCGACACCGGCTGTCTCCGCAACCCCGTCGGCGTCCACGACACCGTCGACAGCGGCCACCCCGAAGGTCCCCACTACCGGCTGGATTCCCGTCGACCGGGCCGCCTGGAAGGCCCAGTCCGACGCGTACCAGGCATTGAAGGTCGACCCCGTCCCGGCCGGCGTGGGCAACCTCCCGGAGTTCCGGGCGGACTGCCAGTACAGCCACCGCCTGCCGGACGACCCGATCGTCGCCCCCGGCCTTCCGGGCGCCTCCCACATGCACTCCTTCGTCGGGAACAAGGCCGTCGACGCCGACACCGTCGCCGGGGACCTGACGAAGTTCACCGCCACCTCCTGCAAGCCGGTCCAGGACCACTCCGCCTACTGGGTGCCCACGCTCTACGACAACGCGACCGGCAAGCCGGTGGAGACCAGTGGTTTCCGGGTCTACTACCGGTCGCTGGCGAAGAACTCGACGGGTCAGATGCCCATGCCCAACGGCCTGCGCATGATCTCCGGTGACGCCAAGAAGAAGAAGCCCACGCCGCGCGGCGCGACCGGCCAGTTCTACTGCGCCTTCTACGGCCCCGGGGACCTCGACGGCATCGCGCGCAGCACCAACGGCAACTGGCCCATCTGCGGCGGGGACGCGACCCTGCACTTCATGATGCAGTTCCCCGACTGCTGGGACGGCAAGCACCTGGACAGCCCCAACCACAAGGACCATGTGGCGTACGGCAGCGGCAACGGCTGCCCGAGCAGCCACCCGGTGCGGATCCCGGCGATCACGTTCGACATCCAGTACCCGGCTAAGGGCACCCCGGCGGGCTACTACCTCTCCTCCGACAAGGAGGGGAAGAGCGCCTCGTCGATGCACGGGGACGCGTTCGTGATGTGGGACGTCGACACCATGAACAAGCGCACCAAGAACTGCGTGGCGCAGCGCCGGACCTGCGACAACTACGGCTACCAGAAATAGCCGGGGCCAGGCCCGTGTCGGCCTGGCCCCGGGGTTTCGGGTGGGTCAGCTACGCAGCGTCCACTGCTGGTTCGGGCCACCGTTGCAGGACCAAAGGATGATCTTCGTGCCGTTGGCGGTGGCGGCGCCGTTGGCGTCGAGGCAGAGCCCCGACTGGACGTTCGTGACGGTGCCGTTGGTGTTGACGTTCCACTGCTGGTTGGTGCCGCCGTGGCAGTCCCAGATGATGACCTGGGTGCCGTTGGCAGTGCCGTTGCCGGAGGCGTCCAGGCACTTGTTGCCGTACACCGTCAGTTGCCTGCTGCTGGTGTGGGTCCACCGCTGGTTGGTGCCGCTGCCGCAGTCGTAGAGCTGCGTCTGGGTGCCGTTGGTGGTCGACGAGTTGGGCACCTCGACGCAGCGGCCGGACTGGCCGCCCACGAGCTGCCCCTGCCCCGTACCGCTGCCGCCGCCCTGCTGCTGGCGGACGATCCACGTCGACTCCGCCGACCGGTTGCCCTGGGCGTCGACGACGTAGAGCCGGTACTCACCCTGGGTCGCCGGCACGGCGATGGTGGTGGCGTTGCCGGCCGCCCTGGTCATCGTCGCCCCGGCGGTGAAGGTGGTCGTGCCGGACGGAGCCAGCCAGACCGACCTGGTGGCGTCGCCGGTGCTCCGGATCGGGATCGACGCCGTGGCGCTGGTGACGAACGTGCTGGCCGGCAGCACGTAGTTCGGCGAGGAGAAGGTGCTCGCCGGAACGATGTCCCGGTAGGCGTCCTCGAGGCCGGAGTTCGCCGCGATGCTGTAGGCCGCCGCCGGCCAGACATAGTCGGAGGAGACGAGGATGTCCGCGACGGTGCTGTTCGGCAGGTTCTTGTTCGAGACCTTGTTGATCGGGCCGTAGATCTGCGTGATGCTCAGGTCGTGCTTCCGCCCGAAGTCGTCGGAATTGATCATCCAGGTGACGTTCTTGTCGATGCTCAGCACGTTGTCCCGGAAGGTGATGAACGCCGACCCCTCGTCCGGGTGCAGGCCGTACTTGTGTCCGGAGGGGACGCCCTGCAGATAGTTGTTGGTGATCGTCGTCCCCGGCTGGCTGCCCAGCGTGTAGATGGGCGCCGTGTCACTGAGACGCTGCACCGTGTCGATGATGTGGTTGTGGCTGATGGTGTTGTTCCGCGCCGTCGTGGTGGGTCGGTTCGGCTGGATCGAGCCCGATGACCCGTCGAAGTTCCACCATCCCCACCCCATGGTGATGCCCGACCACGGTGCCTTCTCGATCCGGTTGCGCTGGATCGTCAGGGTGTCGACGAAGTACGCCGAGATGGGGCTGTGCCCGTTGAACAGAACGGCGCTGTCGTAGAGGTAGTTGTTCTTGATGTCGATGTTCTTCGGCAGCCCCTCGACCTGCGGAAGGTACTTCTCCCGGTTGGTCGACGTGCCGTCGCCGATGTAGACGTGCTGGGGATGGCCGACGTTGATGGCCGACCCGGCGATGTCGTTGGTGGCGTTGCCGATCAACTGGGTGCCCTGCACGTCGTTGACCATGCTGATACCGTCGGCGCCGGTGTGCTCGATCCGGTTGCGTTGCAACAGGAGGCCGTCGGCGTTCTGGATCTGGATGATGCCGGGGCTGACGTCCACGTTGCGGTAGTGGTAGACGTGGAAGTTGCCCTTGGCGTACGCCTGTGCGCCGAGGTTGCCCTGCTGCGCCTGCTTGTACGACGAACCGGCGACGTTGAACAGGTTCCAGTCCGAGTGCCGCACCGTCAGACCGGAGAACGTGATGTTGCGGACGTGGCTGGTCGTCGAGGTGCCGGCGACCCGCAGCACGGTGGTCACGTTGTTCGGCGCGTAGACCGTCGCGGTGGACATGTTGTCGGCGCTGGCCTTGTAGTAGTAGACCGTCTTCGCGCCCTTGTCGTAGTAGAACTCACCGGGCGCGTCCAGGAACTCGTACGCGTTCATGAGCTTGTGGGTGCCGCCCACCTGCGCGTTGCCATTGAAGGCACCCTGGGCGATGGCCGCGCCCGGCTGCTGGAACAGGGCCACCCGGCTCCCGCCGTCGGTGGTCACCTGACGGACGCCCACGATGGCGGTGGTCCAGGTCGTGCCCGTCTCGATCTCGATGTCGTCCTGGTTGCGCGCGATGGCCGGGAAGTCGTTCGTGTTGTAGCGGGCGCCGTCGCACTGCGACCCCGACTCCCAGGCCCACGCGGCCTGGCCGGCCGTGATGTTGTAGGTCCCGTAGCACCCGCCCGAGCTGACCGTCTTCGTGGCCATGACAGCGCGCTTGTCGTTGACGTAGAGCGCCCGCAGCTTGTTGGCGCGGTCCAGCGGCGCCTTCCAGATGTTGCCGCTGTGCTGGGTCCAACCGGTCACCTGGACGCCGCCGTCGAGGATCGGCTTCTCGTTGGCGTACGCGCCGTAGATGACCCGGTAACCGTTGGTGCCGGAATCGCTCTGGCCGAACTCGACGGTGCTGCTGATCGGATAACTTCCACCGCGCAGGAACACGTTGATGTCGCCGGTCATGTTCGTATTCACCGTACGGACGACGTCCCGCGCGCGTTGCAGGGTCCGGAACGGGGACTGGAGGGTTCCCGCGTTCGCGTCGTTGCCGTCGGGGGCGACGTAGTAGGTGGCCTGCACCGCGGCAGCGGCCGGTGTTTGGTCGCTCAGCACGGCCGGCAGCGTGGCGGCAACGAGGGCCGCCACGGCCAGCAACGACGTTCGAGCGGTGGACACGTTTGACCTCACGTACGTTCCTCTCACTTGCCGTCGACAGGGGCCCCGTGCGTATCGAGCGACGAGTACGGAAACAGCGACACCATTAAGGACCGGTGGGGCTTGTCACCCGACCGCACTCTCTTGTTAATCGCTACGAAATCTTCCCGAAGCGTAGGTCACACGTGTGATGAATGCAACCATGAATCGCAGTACATCTATGCGCTAATGCCAGCTTTTCGGGCGCATCACCCTTCATCGCTTGACACCGCTGATTGATCATCAGATGAATCCACACCCACAGGTCGGGGGTCGGGGCGTGACATCCGCCCCGACCCCCGAACCCTCCGGTCACCTGATCGAGAAGTCCGCCAGTCGCAGCGCGGAGTCGAACACCAGGTACACGTCGTGGTTGCCGGCCGCCCGGGCCAACTGGGCGCTGGTGCTCACGTACCGGTAGTCGTCGCCGGTGCTGTGCACCGTGGCCGTACCCAGCAGCCGTCCGGTCGGCGAGCCCAGCCGGACCTGGATCACACCGGCACCGGCGCCGGCCTTGGCGACCGTCGCGGTGAAGGTGCGCGCGTCGGGGCGCAGGGCGGAACCCGCGAAGGAGATCCACTGACCGGCCTCGGTGGCGCCGACGGCCGTACCCCTGGCCTTCGTCTCGTCGACCAGCCGGACCCCCGCGTACCTGTCGAAGTTCTCCGCCCGGGTCGGCCGGGACAGGTCACGCGCCGGGATCGTCTCCCCGCGCACACGCACCGCGGCCCGGGCCCGGATGTCTCCGGCGGACGCTCCGACCATCAGGTCGTAGGTGGAAGACTCGACCACCCACCGACTACGGGTGACGTCCCAGTGCGCCAGGTCGGCGGCGGGCACCCGCAGCGTCACGGTCCGGGTCTGCCCGGGCCTGAGCTCCACCCGCTCGAACGCCTTGAGCTGCCGGATCGGGGTCCTGTCCCGGGAGGTGCGCTGATGGGTGTAGAGCTGCACCACCTCGGAGCCCGCCCGAGCGCCGGCGTTCGTCACGTCCACGCTGACCCGCACGGTGCCGTCGGCCGCGACCGACCCGGCACCGACGCGGGCCGAGCCGTACCGGAAGCGGGTGTACGACAGTCCGTGGCCGAACGGGTAGAGCGGCTTCGCGTTGCTGTAGAGGTACGTCTGCCCGGACGAGATGATGTCGTATTCCAGCAGGTCCGGTGGCAGTTGCCGGTCGGAGCGATACCAGGTCTGGGTGAGCCGGCCGGACGGGTTGCGGTCGCCGAAGAGGACGTCGGCGATGGCGTGCCCGGTCTCGGCGCCCGCGTGGGTGGTCCACACCACGGCGGGCACGTGCTCCTGCTCCCAGTTGATGCTGACCGGGTAGCTGGTCTGGAGCACCAGCACCGTCCGCGGGTTGGCAGTGGTCACGGCCTTGACCAGCGCCTCCTGACCGGCGCTCAGAGCCGTGGAGGACCTGTCGTGCGCCTCGCGCCCGTTGATGAACGGGTTGCTGCCGACCACCAGCACGGCGGTGTCGGCCGCCCGCGCCGCCGCCACCGCCCGGTCGATGCCACTGCTGACCAGCTCACGGCTGAAGTGGGTCGCGGCGTCGGGCGTGGACGCGCCGAGCTTCAGCGCGCCGTCGTCGCCGACCGTCACGTACCTCTCGGCGGCGAACCAGCTCTCCTTCGTCTCGTAGCCGACGTAACGCAGCACCACGGTGCCGTCGGCCTGCGGCTCCAGCTTGAACTGCTGCTGCACGTACCAGCCGTTCGGCTGCTCGTCGCGGGTGACGAACGGCCCCCAGTTGTAGCCGAGGTAGCGGCCGTTGGCGGCGTTGCGCAACGTCACCACGTCCTGGCCCCAGTCGACCACGTCGAACTGGGCGGCGAGCGACGCCGTCTCGCCGGTGGCGGCGACCGGGTCGGCGTCGGTGGTGCCGGTGGCCGTGACGTACCGGCCGGTCGCCGGGTCCTTCAACGCGATCCGGTCCGCACCGTCGAGCCCGTCGACGCTGGACGCGGCGCCCAGCCGTTCACGGATGCCGTCGAGCGCCGTCACCTGGTACGGCAGGTCCCCGCCGTACCAGTCGGAGTAGAGGGTGTCGGCCAGCGGACCGAGCACGGCGACCTTGCGGGTCCGGGCCGGGTCCAGCGGCAGCGCCTGCCGGGAGTTCTTCAGCAGCACCATGGCCTCACCGGCGGCCTGCCGGGCGAGGCGCTGGTGTTGCGGACTGTTGATGACGTCCGGGGTGATGCCCCCGTACCGGCCGCCGCCCGGGTCGAACTCGCCCAGTCGGAACCGGATGTTCAGGATGTCCCGGATCCGGGCGTCGATGTCCCGTTCGGTGATCAGACCGCTCGCCAACGCCTGCCTGACGGCGGTGACTGTCGGCTGGGCGTTGGTGTCGTCGGTGATGAAGCTGCTGAGGCCGGCCTTGATGATCGCCGCGTTGGCCTCCGCCTGGGTGCTGTAGTACTTCTGGGAGTTGACCAGGTTGTTCGGCGCCCAGGCGTCCGTGACGTGCATGAGGGACTGGTCGGTCCAGCCGCGTACCACGGTGTCCAGGTCCGGGTCGACGGTCGCGGGACGTCCGTTGACCAGGTTGTACGCGGCCATCATCCCGGTCGCCGCGTCGGCGGCGATGGCCGGCTTGAAGGCGGCGCGATCGTACTCGTTGAGCACCCGCGGTGGCACGTTGGACGAGGTGACGTCCCGCCGGACCTCGTTGTTGTAGGCCAGGTAGTGCTTCAGGGTCGGGGCGCTCTTCAGGTGGTCCGGATCGCCGCCGGTCATGCCCGAGCCGTACGCGGTGGAGATCGCGCCGGTGAGCATCGGATCCTCCGAGTAGCCCTCCTCGTTGCGGCCCCACCGGGGGTCGCGCAGCAGGTTGACCACCGGCGCCCAGAGGTTGAGCCCCCACACCCGGGGGTTCTGCGCGTGGTAGCCGCGCGCCTCGTCGCCGACAGCGGAACCCACCCGCTGGACCAGGTCGGTGTTCCAGGTGCTCGCCATGCCCACCGGCTGCGGGAAGACCGTGCCGCGGGCCTTCACCACCGCGCCGTTGTTGTCGATGTCGGTCGACCAGGCGACCCCGTGCAGGGCCTCGGTGCCGGTCTTGAACAGGCCGATGCCCAGTCGGGGTACGGCCGGCTGGTACTGGTGCAGCCAGGAGATCTTCTCGTCCAGTGTGAGCCGGCCGAGCAGGTCGTCGACCCGGGCGCCCACCGGTAGGTGGGGATCTCGGAACGGGTAGCTCGGTTCGGCGAGCGCGGTGCCGGGAACGGCGGGTAGGGCCAGCAGGGCGAGCGCGAGCGCGGTGATTCCGCGCCGAAGGCGCCACTTCCGCATGCGGTTCTCCTCATGTCGTACGACAGGCGCGATTCAGCGCCAAGACCGGCTTGGCCAGGCTCGACACCCGGCTGACGGGCCTGAACGACGAATCATCGAAGCGCTTCGACGACCCCACCGCGGCACCACGGTCAGGAAGGTGCGCGATTCGCGCAACTATAGGTGGGCATATATTGATGAACAAGGCCGGCCCGGCCGGCGGGGGCGCGTGTGCCTCGGCGACGAGCAGCCGACGACCCGAGCCGGGCGAAGGATCCTGAGGTAGCGTCGGCGTCAGGTTGACCGGTCCGCGCGGCGATGATCGGAGACGACATGGACGACGGCCTGCGATCGATCGCCCTTGCGAGCACGTGCGCGGCCTTCGTCGCCACGCCCGTACTCGGAGCGCTGGTCGGCGACGGGGAGCAGACCGCCCGCTACGACACTGTCATCACGCCGCCGGACTACGCCTTCGCCGTCTGGGCGCCGATCTTCGCCGGATGCGTCGCGTCGACCGTCGGTCAGTGCCTGCCGCAGGGTCGACGCCACCCGGTGAGCCGCCGGGTGGGTTGGCCGTTGGCCGGCGCCTACGCGGTGAACGTCGCCTGGTCGGCTGCCGCGCAGAGCGATCGTTTCGCGTACACCCCGTACCTGCTGCCGGTCGCCGCCGGCCTCGCCGCCACCGCTCACCTTCGCCTTCAGCGCACCCCCGCCACGACCAGGTGGACCGCGCTCACACCACTGAGCACGGGCCTCCTGCTGGGATGGACGGCCCTGGCGAGCACCGTCAACATCGCCGCGGCCACGGTCGCCTCCGGCACGCAGCCAAACGCACCGCGCACGGTCACCGCGTCCACCGTCGGGCTCCTCGCCACCTCCGCCGTGGCAGCCGCCGCGGTCGCGCGAAGCCGGCAGGGGCGGCTGCCGCTCGCGTTGGCCTCCGGGTGGGGGCTGCTGACGACGGCCCTGTCCACGAACCGACCTCGCCGCGTCCGACTCGCCGCCGCAGCCGGCGCCGCCATGGTCGCCACAGCCGCGGCAGCCACCCAACTCCGCTAGCCCGAGCCACCTCGCCGCACGCCGCACCTTCAAGATCCGCGCAACATCAGGGATGTTGCCGCCTCCCGCCTCTCGCAGGCAGCAACATCGGGGAAGTTGCTCGGATCTTGGGCGCGGGGCGCGCGGCGCAAGGCGCGGGGCGCGCGGCGCGGGGCGCACGGGTAGACCGAGACGAATGCCCACATCTACAATCTTCGTTGTTAACGCTCACACTCGTCCCAGTGCTGAGGCAGGAGAGATCTATGCGAACGAGGGCAAGATGGCTCGCGACACTCGCCGCGCTCGGCGTCGTGGTCGCCGGTGCGCTGACCCCGACCGGTCCGGCCAGCGCGGAGTCGAACGGCGGGGTACGGGTGATGCCGCTCGGCGACTCCATCACCGAGGGAACCCAGGTGCCCGGCGGATACCGCATCGGGCTCTGGCAGCGACTGGTCGGCGGCCGGTACACGGTGGACTTCGTCGGGTCGCAGTTCAACGGGCCGGCCAGCCTGGGTGACCACGACCACCAGGGGCATCCAGGCTGGCGCATCGACCAGATCGACGCGAACATCGTCAACTGGCTCAACACCCAACGGCCGCAGACCGTCCTGCTGCACATCGGCACCAACGACATCCTGCAGAACTACAACGTGAGCAGCGCGCCGAACCGGCTCTCCACGCTGATCGACCGCATCACCACCACCGCGCCCACCGCCGAGGTGTTCGTGGCGCAGCTCATCCCGATCTCCAACAGCAGCCAGGGAGCCGCTGTCCGCACCTTCAACGCGGCGATCCCGGGCATCGTGCAGAGCAAGGTGAACGCCGGCAAGCGGGTGCACCTGGTCGACATGCACAGCGCCCTCACCACCTCCGACCTGATCGACGGCGTACACCCCACGGCCGGTGGCTACGACAAGATGGCCGCCCGCTGGTACAGCGCCCTGCAGTCGGTGCCCGGCAGCATCGGCAACCCGGGCAGCGGCGGCGGGCAGACCACCGCCATCGTGGGCACCCGGTCCGGCAGGTGCGTCGACGTCCCCGGGGCGGCCACCACCAACGGCCTCCAGCTGCAATTGTGGGACTGTCACGGCGGCACCAACCAGCAGTGGACCTACACGAGCGCCAAGACCCTGACGGTGTACGGCAACAAGTGCCTCGACGCCGCCGGCTACGGCACCTCCCCGGGGACCCTGGTCACCATCTACGACTGCCACGGCGGCACCAACCAGCAGTGGAACGTCAACGCGAACGGCACCATCACCGGAGTGCAGTCCGGCCTCTGCCTTGACCCCGTGAACCAGGGCACCGCCAACGGCACCAAGCTCGTCCTCTGGACCTGCACCGGTCAGACCAACCAGCAGTGGACCCGCCGATAGCCGACGGTTGAATCACGGTCGCCCTGGCGCCGCAACGACATCGGCAACCTCGACGCAGGGCGAGCACGCCGGTAGCGTCACAGATCGTCACTCCGGAGGATCTGAGGTGTGGGGTAGTTGTGGCTTCTGACCTGGCATCCGGGCTGCGCTTCGCCGCACAGCCGGTCGTCAGCGTCTTCGTCCCCGGCACTCCCGCCGTGTCGCCGAACTTCGTGTTCGGCGACACGGCACCGGCCGAGGTGCAGACGTACTCGCTCGAACAGGACGAACCACCGGGCTCCTTCCCGTACGCCCGGGTCACCGAGTTCGACCTGGTCTTCGACGTACTGCCAGCCGACCTTGGCCACTACCTCGGAGACTGTCTGAAAGCCGCCTGTTCGGCGGGCGGAAGTGTGGTGTGGATGGCCTTCGAGGGGTCCTTCCACTTCGACCACATCCTGACTGAGGCGATCGCGTCGCAGGTCTACGGCATCTGCGCACCGGGTGAGGATCCGGTCGTCGTGCCTGACCTGGAATCCCTCAAGACGCCGCATTGGCGGTCGGTGGTGGCGTCGTACCGGAGCCGGCTCTAGATCGGGTACCCGTCCCCGGGTCGGCACCTGGGCAGATCAGCGCGGTTTCAGCGCCCTTTCAGGCTGCTCAATACGTTCGCGGCATGACAATCAACCGTTCCACGCGTACGAGGCGCGGGACCGCCGTGGTGGTGATGATCGCCGTCACCGCGGCAAGCGCGCTGTTCGGCGAACCCGCGTCGGCCGATCCTGTCCCCGTTCCCATCCCACAGGCAGCGCTCACCGACCGTGCCTTCGGCCAGGTTGCCGAGATCCACATCCAGGGCGCCGACCGGATCAAGGCCGTCGTGCTGACAGCCGAATTCGTCCAGTGGCACCGGCTGCACCCGAACGCCACCACCGAACAGGCGCAGACCCACCTGACGGCGCGCAAGCAGACGCTCGACAACTCGCTGACCGCCTACGACCACCTGGTACCCGAGCAGGACCTGCTGCTCAGGTCCGTCGACATCCTGCTCGGCACCCCCGGCGGCGACACCCGGACCTCGCCCGAGATCACCGGCCTGGTCGGGGCAGTGATCGGCAAGACGGTCGAACCGTGGGACACCCGCGAGGAACTCGCCTCCGGCGCGCTGCGTACCGCCCAGTGGTTGCGCGGTCGTGACGACGCCCTCGCCGCCGTGTGGTCCGCGGTCCGCCAGGCGGCGGCCGCCGACGCGCCGGTCGCCAGCGCGTGGAACGCCGTCCTCGGTGCGCCCTTCGGGGTCGACGTGACACACACCTACGAGCAGCTCACGCAGGATCCCGGGCTGGCCCACGTGAACCTCGCGGCGATCCTCGCCCTCCAGGGCGACTCGGCGGCGTACGTCGCGGCGGCCAAGCAGAAGCTCGCCTCCCTGCACGCGCAGCTGCTCGGCCTGAGCGTGGAGATCCGTCTCGAGATCGGTGCCAACAACACCAAGTGCCCACCGGAGGGGCCACCCAGCGCCGAGTGCACCGCGGCGGCCAAGAAGGCCGCCGAGGACCGCGACAAGGCACGGCAGCAGACGATCTCCGACGTCAAGGCCGGGCTGGGCATGGTGTCCACCCTCATCGGGTTCGCCGACCCCGACGCCGGCAAGAAGGCCAAGGTGATCGGCGAGGCGGTCCTCACCACGATCAGCGCCATCTCGACGTACGCGGCGGCGATCACCGGGCGCGGTCTGGCGGGCTCGGTCTTCAACACCGCGACGTTGGCGATGACCGGCAACATCTTCGGTGCCGTGATGTCGATCGTCGGGCTCTTCGGCGGCGGCGCGCCGTCGCTGGACGCGCAAATCCTCGCCCAGGTCAAGGCACTGCGCGACGAGGTCCGCGCCCTCGGCGACGAGATGCGGGCCAGCTTCGCGCGGGTCGAGGCGCAGATCAACACGGTGTACGCGAACATGATGGCCCAGTTCGACAAGCTGAACGCGGCCATCGCCGGCAACACCGCGCAGCTCACCCTCGTCCAGCAGCAGGTCGCCCAGCTCGGCCTGCGACTGGAGGACATCGCCGCCACCGTCCTGGCCGCGATCGGCGACGCCACCCTGCACGACGCCCGCGCCGACATCAACAAGTACATCGGCTACCAGGAGAACTTCGGCCAACCGATCCCCACGTACAACGAGTTCGTCGGCCCGGAGAACGAGTTCCACCTGACCGCCACGCAGCTGGCCGGCGGTGCCGCCTTCGTGGTGCCGAAGACCGACGCGGACAACCCGGCACTCGACCCGACGACAGTCCTGAACAGCTTCGGCGAGGCCCGGTCGATCAACTACCTGGCTCGGTTGGCCAGCGGGCGCGACCCGTCGATGCTCGAACCGGCGACCCCGGTCGGCAACCCGACGGTCTGGAACCTCGGCGCGCAGGCGTACTC
This sequence comes from Micromonospora sp. WMMD967, assembly GCF_029626165.1. Taxonomy (NCBI): domain Bacteria; kingdom Bacillati; phylum Actinomycetota; class Actinomycetes; order Micromonosporales; family Micromonosporaceae; genus Micromonospora; species Micromonospora sp. WMMD967. Next base: position 2,377,992 of record NZ_JARUBK010000001.1, on the reverse strand, counting down.
CATGCTGATGCTCCAGAACCCGACGTACGCCGCCCAGGTCAGCGCCAGCCGCGCGGCGCAGATCGAGGCGGAGGGCACCCGCATCGCCGACCTCGCGGCCAGCTTCGGCCGACCGGTCGACGGCGACGCCAACAGCCTGATCACCGGGCTGATCGACGAGTACGTCGGCGCCACCAACGAGTTGTCGGCCGCGCTGAGGACGTTCCGGACCAACGAGGTCCAGGTCCGCTGGGAGCCTGACGCCAACGGCGTGCAGGTCAAGACGCCGAAGAACTACGACCTGTTCTGGGACACGGACAAGCAGCTCACCCCGGCACCGGCGAGAACCGACGAGGCGACAGTGCCGTCGTGCGACGGCACCCGGCAGATCGACCGACCCAGCAACGTCCGCTACGACCTGATGTCGAACGTCGTACGGACGCTCCAGTACGCGTACACGCCACGGCACGACGAGCCGCCGGCCGGCGTACGGGAGTTGCCCGAGGTGGGCCACTGCTACACGCCGAGCTGGGTCTACACCCGCTCGACGGGCTACGGCACCGGGGTCATCCGGCACTACGGCAAGCTGCGGTTGCAGATCCACAGCCGGTTCCGGCTGAACTCGACGCTGCCCTGGCAGAACTCGCGGACGGCCGACTTCACCTGGCCCGACGAGCAGGTCTACCAGGTCGACTGCGAGTTCTTCAACTGTGACAGCGAGACCAGCCCGGAACAGGCGCTGACCCAAAAGTGGCCGTCCGGGCGGTACACCTTCGCGAGCGCGGCGACGGCCGTACCCAACACGGCGCTGGACACCTCGCTGACGCCGATACTGCGCGGTTTCCTCCAGGCTCGGCAGAAGTCGATGTACGACCGAATCCGGGACCTGAGCACCCAGGTCAGCGGGCCGGTGCCCGCCGCGCTGAAGAAGATGAACACGGCGGCGCGGCTGCTCCAGGCGTACACCAGGTTGGGTCTGCCCAACGCCCTCGACTCGGACGACGTGCTGTCGGCGAACCTGTTCGGGCAGTACCAGATCCCGGTGAACATGCCGACCGACGCCAAGATCGGCAATGCGTATGCGAAGGCCAGCGGGAACTACACGCTCTGCGGCCCCGCACCGTGCTCGCCGGACCCGAGCCGCCCGCTGCGCGACCAGGTCAGCCTCAAGCTGCCCTGCGAGCCCGCCGTCGACTCGTCGAACCTGCCCGGGGACCCACTCGGCGACTGCCTGGTCACCAGCGCGCGGTCGCGTGCGACGGCGCTGGCCCAGCGGTACGAGGTCTGGGCGGACCAGATGACCGCCGGTCTGCACCGCGAGCGGGTGCCGTGGCTGAACGACACCCTCACCGGGCTGCGCATCACCACGCGACTGACCCACGCCAACTGAGACGGGGCGGTGCCGGTGCCTTCGAGCGCCGGCACCGCGCCGAGAACCGTCAGTCGGAGCGGAAACTGGCGAGGACCAGTCGTTGCAGGGGCTCTGTCGCACTCCACTGGCTGTCCTGGGTGATCCAGGACAGGCTGTAGGCACGGGTCCTGCTCTCGTTCACCAGTAGCCGGCGGGCGTGCAGCCTCGCACCGACGGCCTGGTCACAGGTGTACTCCCACTCCGCAGCGCCACCCGGGCGAATGACCGGCCCGATGCTGATCCTCTGGTAACCCGGAAGCGTGCCGGCCTTCAGCGCGCCGCGCTCCGCGGCCTCCCACCGAGTCGACGGTATGGAGGAAACCGTGACGGCGGGGTCGACAGCGATGGCCCGCACCTCGACAGGGTCCCGGAAGCAGACCGTTCCGCCCTCGGTGTGCCGAATCCATCCCTCGGGCACCGCCAGGAGGAAGCCAGCCGGGTCCTGGTGCCACGCCCACCCGTCCGGCAACGCGTACGGCGGTGGCGCGCTGGGCTCCTGTAAGGGCCCAGCATCGCTGGCGGCGGCATCGTCCAGGCAGAGATGGGCGGGCGGCGCCGACTCGGTCGACTCCACCGCTCCGGCCGCCGCACCGCCCGGTTCGGCCACCGACGCGTCGTCGGGGCCGCCCAAGCCGCCGATCACGGCGCCGGCTGCCGTGACGACGACGACCCCGACCGCCAGCAAACCCAACACTGCACCAGCGAACGCCCAGGCGGTCGTCCGGTCACGGGTCGTTGGAGCACCTACGGGAATGACAGCGGTGTCGACCCCGTCCTGCGGGATCGGAGCCACCGGGGAGGCGGCGTCCCGCGTCGGACGACGCAGGGTGGCGCGCACGCTTTGCCAGCGACGCGATCGGGGCATCGGCACGGGCTCGATCGGTACGGTCGCCGCGGCCACCTGCTCCAGCAGGCCGCGGGCCTCCCGCCCGGACAGGCGCTGACGGGGATTGCGCAGCAGGAGACCAGTGATCGCGGGTTCCAGCGGCAGGGCGCTCATCCGGTGCGGCGCCTCGGTGGCCAGAGCGGCGAGCGTGGCCAGGGTCGAGGACCGGGCCCACGGTGGGCGGCCCTCCGCGGCCAGATAGAGAGTCGCGCCAAGAGCCCACAGGTCGGAGGCCGGGGTGGACCTGCCATCGCGCGCACGCTCCGGAGCGACGTACTGGATCCTCGACAGACTCGCCGCGCTGACGGTCGCCGGGCTGTGGCTGTCGAAGATCGACAGACCGAACCCGCCGAGCATGACCCTCCCGTCGTCGACGAGCAGCACGTTCTGCGGACAGAGCTCCCGATGCACCACACCCATCCCGTGTGCGGCACCCAGTGCGGCGAGCAGGTGCAGCCCGACCCGCGCCACCTCGGTCGGCGCCAGCGGGCCGTCGGCGGCAACCACCTCCGACAGGGACCGGGAGGGCACGTGCTCCATGACGAGCCACAGGTACCCGTCGGCGCTCAGCACGTCCCACATCCCCACGACGCCCGGATGGTCCAGCCCGGCCAGCCCACGAACCTCGGCGAGCGTCCGCTCGTGCAACCGGGACCGTTCGGCGTCGCTCGCCCACCCCGGCACCGCGATCTGCTTGAGCGCGACGTCCCGGCCGAGCACCTCGTCGCGAGCCAGCCAGACGCGTCCCGGGGTGGCCGTGTCGTCGACAGGCAGGAGCCTGCGGTACCGGCCGGCGAGCAGCTCGTCATCCATGTGAGTGATTCGGAGCGGTAGGTCGCACGGATGGGTGGGTGACGAGATGAGGTCAGCAACCGGGGCCGGCCCACGCTCAACTCAGCTCGACCGTACCCACGATTCGTGTGGGGGCGACGGAGCCGCCCGCAGGCTCGTTGGACACCCCGAAGGTGCCCGCCTGGGCGACCGGCCCGATGACCACTGTGGACGCCCTGACCCCCTCGGGGAGTTGCCCCACCGAGCGGGCCGGCTCGGCGCCACGGATGAGCCACAGCTCGTAGATCCGCCCAGGGCCGGGTTCGGGCAGATCACGCAGCAGCACCACCCCACGGTCGCGGTCGCGGGACACCACGACTGTCGCGGCACCGCCGGGCTGCAACGACCGCTCGAACACCCGGGCATCCGGGGCGTCCAGAACGGCGGCGATCTGCCGGGCCTGGTCGCTGCTGGCCCGCTCGTCGCTGACCCGATCGTTGCTCACGGTCCAGGTGACCGCGCTCGCGCCGGCAGCCACGACGACGGCTGCGGCGGCGGCCACGGTGAGCTGTCGCCATCTGCTCGCCAGCCGTCTGCCGCCGGCACCTGTGGCGGTGACGCGCAACTGCGGTGTCCTGGCCACCTGGGCCAGGGTGCGCTCCCGCAACCCGGGCGGGGTCGCCTCGACAGCCGTCTCGTCGGCGAGCCGTGCGGCCGTCTCCCGCAGCTCGGTGACCTCGACACGACACGGCTCGCACTCGGCCAGGTGCCGCTCGAACGCAGCCCGCTCCAGGTCGTCGACCGCGTCGAGGGCGTACGCGCCGGCGAGGGTGTGGATGTCGGCGCTCATGCCCGTCCCTCCATCTCGATACCCAGACAGTCGCGCATCCGGATCAGTCCGTCGCGCATTCGCGTCTTCACCGTCGGCAGCGGCGCCTTCAGCTTCTCGGCGACCTCACGGTAGGTATGGCCGCCGTAGTAGGCCAACGTCACCGCCTCCCGCTGCACCGGCGTCAACCGGCCCAGGCACCGGCGGACCTGTTCCCGCTCCAACCGGGCGGTGACGTCCTCGACCACCTCGTCGTAGGGGACGTGCGACTCGGTCGCGGCGACCTGCCGGTCCCGGTTGGTGTGGGCCTGCTCGGCGCGCACCCGGTCCACCGCCCGGCGGTGCGCCATGGTGAGGATCCACGCCGAGGCGGAGCCGCGACCGGGATCGAAACGGCCAGCGGTGCGCCACACCTCGACCATCACCTCCTGCGTCACCTCCTCCGCCTGCGCCGGATCGCGGACGACCCGGCGGGCCAACCCGAGGACCCTGCCCGACACGGCGTCGTACAGCGCCGCGAACGCCGCCTCGTCACCCCGCGCCACCTGTGGCAACAGCTCGTCGGCGGTCGGTGGGGTCGCGGTGTCCGGCGGCACCGACCGCAACCGCCTCGGCTGTTCCGGGTCGCCGCTCATTCTCGGCATGTCCTCTCCTGTGCTGGCGACGGTGGGAGCACCGCCGACGTCTGCTCGGCTTCAGGCGGGATGAGCGTGAGCGAGGCGCGCGTAGACGATCACATTGTCGCGGTAGTGCTGGGTGGCGTCGTCGAATTCGCCGCCGCAGGTGACCAGTCGCAGCGCTGCGTGGTCGGTGGCCCCGTACACCTCGTCGGTGGGGAAGCGGTCCTTGGGATACTGCTCGACCTTGGTCACTGTGAACATGGCGATGCCTCCGTCCTGACGGTCGACGGTGATCCCGGCACCGACGGGCAGCTTGCCCAGGTCGAAGAACGTCCCACGGCGTCCCTTCCAGTTGACGTGCCCGGCCAGCACGGCCGGGCCGAGCGCTCCGGGCGTCGGTGCCCTGGTGAACCAGCCAACGTCGGTGGCGCTGTCCGGGACTTGCATCGCACCGTCCGCCCGCAGGCCGAGGGCGACGATCGCCGCAGTGGCCTTCAACGACGGGATCGACACCCGCGTCGGTGGCGAGCTGGCCATCAGCGGGCCCGAGGTCAACTCGCCCGGCCTGGTCGCCGGGTCAGGCGACATATTCGCGGCCGGTGCCGCAACGGAAGCTTCGGGTCGTGGTGGGTCGCCACCCTGGTCGGCGACGGCGAAGCCGATCGTCACGGCCGCCGTCACTGTGAGAATGCCGGCCACCGCCAGGAGCGCGAGACGCCCCCGACGGTGGCCGGCCGGCACATGTGCATCGCCGGTGTCTGTCACGGACACTCCCGGCTCAGCGCTCGCCGACGAGCCGGCGGCGTGCGACGACCGCACCGGCAGCGCCGAGCAGGGCGAGGCCCCCCACGGACCACATCACCATCGGCGATCCACCGGAGGTGCTGCCGTCACCGGTGGCGACACCACCAGCGGGTACGGAGCCAGCGGCCGCGCCACTGACCATGCCGCACGTCGCGGGGTCGGTGGCCTCGGCAGGGATCCCGTTGACACCGATGGACTTGGCGAACGTCGACTCCCCGAGTGCTTCCATGTCGTACTTGCCGTTCTTGTTGGCATCGATGCCGTGCTGCACAACGTGCAGGTCCTTCAGGTGCTCGATGGTGCCGGCGGGCAGCTCGGCGGCCGGGATGGTGCGCTCGTAGCTGAGGTTGCCCTTCGCGTCGGCCTTCGGCATCCGGTCCACGGCAAGTCCGCTCGCCTTCGTCGTGTCGCCGGTGGTGGTCAACGAGATGAAGATGTCGCCGTACATCTTGAGGCCCTCCTCCGTGCTCACGTAGCCGTTGCCGTTGGCGTCGGCGGACTTGTCCGGGCAGTGGAAGTCCATGCCGTTGGCCGCGCCGTGCACATGCTGCGCGTGCGGCGAGTTCGGCGTCATGCCCTTCGACCGGATCATGACCTTCAGGTCACCGCCGCTCGTCGCCGTCAACGTCGCGGTTCCCGTCGCGCCGGTTTCGTTGAGGTCCTGCAACTGGACCTGCACGCTCTCGTCGGCGTGCGCGACGCCCGGAAACGCGAGGATCAGCGCGGCCGCGGGCACGGCGAGCAGGGCTCGGGTCAGTCTCACAACAAATCTCCGTCTCCGCCGGTACGGCGAGTTGATGCTCAGGTGCGGTCAGGAGGTATTCGTCGCGTGCCGCGCGCCGGATTGGTGCCCGACCGGATTCTTTACCCCGCCCCGCCGGCGGTCAGAAGATCGGCAGCTCGGCGGTAGGCCGGCGACACAGTTGCGGTGCCGCCGCCCCATCCGCCCGTCGCACGTCGAGCGCATAGGGTGGATTGCGGACCCTCGCGCTGGGAGGCTGGTATGGATCTGCTGTTGTCGGCTCGACCGGGCCGCGGTTGCACAGTGGTCGAGGCGCGCGGTGAGCTCGACATGGCCACCGCCCCGCAGCTGCGCGACAACCTGCAGCAGCTCATCGATTCCGGCGACCGGCAGGTGGTGGTCGACATGGCCGGGGTGCGGTTCATCGACTCGAGCGCGTTGGGCACGCTGGTGGTGATGTTCAAGTCGCTGGGCGAGGTCGACGGGCGGCTGAGCCTGGCCGCGGTGCAGCCCGGGGTACGCCGCGTCCTGAGCATCACGTCGGTGGACCGGGTCATCGACATCTACGACGACGTACACACGGCAGAAACCGACATTTCCACCTCCGGTGGCGTCCCCCGGGGGCAGTAGTCACTCGGGTAGGGCCACGCTGGCCCGCTCGAGGTCGGCACCCGCGCTGCTTTGCCGGTCCGCCCCGTGCCCGCCGTACCAATCGATGATCAAGAGGGTCGCGTCGTCGGCGAGAGTCGGACCACCCACCTCCAGCACCGCGTCGCCCAACGCCCGCACGGCCTCACGGGGGTGCAGGTCGCTGATCGCGCCCAACACGGCGGGCAGGTCCAGGTCGGCGGCGTTGCGTTCCAACATGCCGTCGGTGACCACGACCAGGCGATCACCGGGTTGCAGGGTGATCTCCTCGTGGAGGAACTCGACCTCACTGAACATCCCCAGCGGAAAATTACCCGGCAGCCGCAGCGGCTGGGTCTCCCCGCGGCGCACCAGCAGTGGCGGTACGTGGCCGGCGTTGAGCATCGCGCACACCCCGGTGCGCAGGTCGAGGCGGCCGAGGACCGCCGTGACGTAACTGCCCCGCACGCCGGCGTGCTCGGCCACCGCGGCGTTCGCGGCATCAGCCTGTTCGACCAGGTCAGCGCCACGTCGGCGGGTGTTGCGGAGGCTTCCCACACCCAGAGTGGCCGTCAGGGCGCTCGCCACGCCGTGGCCCATCGCGTCGGTGACGCTGAAGTGCAGCACATCACGCGCCAGGCTGTAGTCGAACGTGTCCCCGCCGATGCTGGCAGCCGGCTCCAGCCAACCGGACAACGTGAACGCACTGGCCTCACACGTGAACGCGCCCGGCAGCAGCCGGCGCTGGATCTCCGCGGAGAGCGTGAACGGGGTCGTTCGTTGGCCCCACTCGAACAGGTCGGTGTGTCGCCGGTTCGCGATCACCACGAACGCCAACGCGTGCGCCGTGCGCGTGATCTCCCCCAAACCCTGCGCGGTCGGCTCTTCCGGTAACACCATCTCCAACAGGCCGATAGCCTCACCACGCTCCGTCACCGGCGCCAACACCACCCAGCCGGCAGAGCCCGCAACGACCTGCACCCTCTGCGTACGCAGCGCCTGCTCGGCCACGCTGCCGTCGAACGGCAGCACGGTGGCAACCTCCTCACCGTGCTGGCGGCTCCCGCCCGCGTCGTCGATCGGCACATGCGCCAACCGAACCAGCGCCCGGCCACCGAAATCTGCGATCAGGAACGAGACGGCCGACGCGCCGAGCGCCACGCCGACCTCTCGGGTGACCGCCTCGACCGCCTCAACCGGCGAGGCCGCCTCGGCCGCGTCCAACATGCCGGCGAGGGCTCGACCTTGACTGCTCTGCACCCGCAGATTCTACGAACACCCTGCCGACCGGGCAGTGACGGCAGTCAGGACGATGTCGTCCGGACCGCCCGCCGGATTCCCTGGTGCACCAGCACGCCGACGGCGGTGTTCACCACGGCGAGCGCCGACGCGCCGAGCAGCGCCGGCCCGACGCCCATCGAGCCGTCGGCGACCAGCAGGATCGGCCAGCCCAGCGCGGCGGCTATCAGCGACGGCCGCCACCAGCGCCCGAACAGCAGGCCGAACAGGATGAGGGTCGGGATCACGGGAGCAGCTCCCTTCGTCGCTGCTCGCAGCCTACGCGCGCAAGTCAGCACGAACAGCCCCGTTCCAGGCGCCCCGGACCGTCGCCGGCCAGCCCCGATCGCCCGGGGCAAGCGTTGGGAACGGCACCGGTAGCCGGCTGAGCCGCTCTACGGGGACGGGACGTTCGGTGGCAGGTCGTCGTCGCGTCCGGTCTGAGGTAGCCCGGCGGCAGCCGCGATTTCCTCGACGGCCTCGTTCAGCCCTGTCGTCTCGGGTAGGACGAGTTCGTCGGGCCAGCCCAGGACGTCATGGGCGGCGTACCAGCCGCTCATCTGCTCGGCGCTGAACTCACTGACCTGTGGGCGCGTGAGGTGCCGGCGCAGAGTCTCGGCCAGGGACACATCGAGATAGCAGAACAGCGACCGGCCGCGGTGGTCGTCCCGCAGGGCGGTCAGCATGCTGCGGTAGCGGCTGGTGTGCAGGATGCCCTCCAGCACGACGTGATAGCCGTGGTCCAACGCGAACCGAACCGTCTGACCGATCAACGCTGGTGCCGCGCCGCCGGGCTTGTCCCGCTCGCGCAGCAGGATGCGGCGCAGGTAGTCCTGCTCGACCAGGGCGCAGCCCCGGCCGTGCCGGCGCCGCAGCTCGCGGGCGATGCTGCTCTTGCCCGAGCCGGAGTTGCCCCGGATGCAGACGAGGATCGTGTCCGGGCTGCCGGTGGGTTCAGCGACCACGATGCCTCCTCGAACTTACCCTTGTTGACCCAGGTAGGGCGGTTGTGGAACTTAGCTGCGTCGATCGACGCTACCGGCCGCTCTGGTTCGACGCCGAGGCGGGCGAGTTGCTCGGGTGCGGCATTCACGATGGGTGCACGACCAGGGCGTGTCGGCTCGGAACGCCGGAACCGACTGGCCATCCGTTACGCGAGACGTACACCGTCATGCCTCCACCCCCACCAGGAACGATGAGCGGCGGGCTCGCCGGGGGAATGGCGAGCCCGCCGCCGTATCACGGCGGCTGGAAGTAGGCCGCCGGTCACCCACCCACGCAGCCCTCATGGCGGTACGCAAGCGGGGAGAACACCGAGACAGTTCGTTCCAGGGCGAGCCCAGCCAGCGGCCCAAGCCGTGGTGTGGTGCGCTGCCCATCGATCCCTCCATCTGCAGCTCCCTGTTAGTCCTTCCCGACATCGGCATCGACAGGCGGCGGTGAGCTGGGGTGAACTGAACGTAGGGGCGGTGCGTACGGAGGACCGGGAAAATCCGTACCGGGTCCGGCGGCCTTCAGCGGGCAGGGTGATGGTGTGCGCCCACTGCGCAGCTGTTGTCGGTATACGGGAGCCTGCACCTCGTCTGCGCGCTGGCCGCCGCTCGTGACGACGACCGCGCCACGGCCGACACCCACATCGCCGAGGCCGAGGCCGCCGCTCAGCGGCTCGGTGTCGATGGCAACCACGTGTGGACCGCGTTCGGGCCGACCAACGTGTCGATCCACAAGACGACCGTGGCGATGGAACTCGGCGACGTGCAACGCGCCATCGCTATCGGTGCCCCACTCGACACCAGCACCGTGCCCGTCGAACGGCAGGTTCGGCACGCCATCGAAACCGCCCGAGCCCGTGCCCGGTGGAACCGCATCGACGACGCGCTCGCAGCGCTTCTGGACGCCGAGGTCATGGGCCCCGACCAGGTGCGCTACCACCAGCTCTCCCGCGACCTTGTCCGCGACATCCTCGCCCGCCCGCGGCGGCCTCGACTGGCCGTCGAACTCAGCGACCGGATGGGCGTCCGGTCGGGCGAACCGCGCTGGTAGCCGGGCTCAAATTAGCCGGCCCGTGTAGCCAGCCGTGACCAGGCGCTCGAAAGCGGTCCGCACCTCGTCCGGAATCTCCTGCGGGATCGCGAACCCCCGCTCCGCGTACACCTCGATCCGCTGCGTGTCGCCTACCAGCATGTCCACTACCCGCCGCGGATCGCCGATGCTGGCCACGTAGTCGTCCAGTTCCAGTGGGTTCGACGCACAGACCACATCGACCTCCGGCCATATCAGCCTGCACGTCGCATAAGCCCGGCGCTGCTGGTAGGGCCGCGACATGATCAGCACCGACTTCACCGGGATCTGGTGTTCGGTCAGAAGCGCACGGGAGAACTCCAGGTTCTCGGCGGTGTTCGTGGCACGCGGCTCCACGAGAATGGCCTGCGCCGGCACACCTTGCTCAATCGCGTACTCGCGATAGTGCACCGCCTCGCCTTGGGGGAACCGCTCGATCGTTGTCGGCGCGTTCGCTCCGGTGAAACGATCCATGGAAACAGCCCTGCTTGAAACAGCCGCGCTGCGATCACCGCAACGCCGAGGTCATGGCTCCCCAACCCGATGCCCACGTCGCAAGGGCGCAACTCGTGGCGCATGTCGTGGTATCGCCACAGCGTCTCCACGTCAGCCCGGATCTCGTCTGGAACCACGTGAGTCGGCACCGCGGCCTGCGGATCCATCAGCGCCCGCCAGATAGGGCAAGCGCTGGAGTTCGAGCCACGCCCCGTCTTCTCACGGCGTCAGCGTAGGGCAGGCCGATCCAGGTCAGCTAAAGCTCCTCTGCCACCGGGGGACTTTCAGGCAGGGCCGACATCGGCAAGCCGCTCGTTCCGTCGGCGCCAGCTCGGGAACCTGAACCCACCATCTCGCCGGCCTCGCGGACGACAGTACCGAGCGGGGAGCGAGCCGCGCGATCTGCGGCAGATCCGGATGGTCGCGAGGGCTCTCGGCCCGAGAAGATGGAGGTCATGGGGCATAGCTACCGCGCTGGCGGCGGTCCCTATGCTGCCCCACCGCCCGGTGGGTCACAGGCCGGTTCGCCCGTCGATGCACTCGCGCAGGAGGTCGGCAAGCTCAGGGTGCTGGGAGGTACCGAGCGTCGGCCGAGCTGCTCGGCGTCCAGTCCGTCGCACTTCATCTCTATGGTCAGACGGTAGTTGCCGAGGTACTCCCGGTAGGTCGCCTTCTCGCCGGCGGGCTGACCGAAGGTCCTGGGGTCGTCCTCGGGTTCGGTCCACAGTTTGCTCACGGCGCCACCCAATCGCGGGCGGACCGCACCAAACAACTGGTTGCGGTGCCCCAACTACGACGGCCGCCAGGAGAAATTCGATCTCCGCTCACTCATCGACACAACCGCGCGGTCGGCGGCAGAAGAGTGCATGTTCGGTAGTGGTGAGCTCCGCTGGCAGGCCTGGTGGGGTGTGGCAAGGTGGCTTGCTGATCGACAACAGCGGAGCTTGGAGTCCCGCTTCGCCATGCGCTTCGGTTCAGGTCTATCGCAGTGCGTCCCGTTGGCGCTCATAGTCGGTGACCGTCGGGACGACGGGGAGCACGAGCAGCAGGACCAGGTACACCACGGCGAGTAGTCCACCGGTGAGCATGGTCAGCAGCAGCACGACGGTTCGTACCCAGTCGACGCGGAACCCGCCGTATGCAGCGATGCCGAGGCAGACGCCGCCGAACCATTTGCCCTCGTTGATCCGGCACCAGAACCGGCCACGCGGCCTCCCCTCGGCGGAAGGCGGCGAGGGGCGTGCTGGGCTCACCGGCCCGAGTTCAGCCAGGATCTCTGCCATCTGGGCACCGGTCAGCGAGTCGTCGCCCGAGCCCGTGAGAGTGCTCAAACGGTCGCCAATCGCGGACTCGAGGTCTCGGGCGATCTCGTCAGCGTCCGGGTCGGATCGCAGCGCGCGTCGCGCATCATCGAGGTACTGCCGCAGGGCGTCGCGTGCTTCGCGGGTGGCTGGAAAGGCCGCGACATGCCCGGTGAGGCGGATGGATACCCGCTCGTCCATGGGTCATCGTCCAATCGTGTTGATCATGCGGGTCAACTCGGTCCAGTACTCGCGGAACGCGGCGAGCTGGCCGCTGCCGGCATCCGTGAGGGAGAAGTACTTCCGGGGCGGCCCTGACGGCGACTCACGCCACTCGTGGTGCACAAGCCCGTCTCGCCGGAGTTTGCTCAGCAGCGGATACAGCGTCCCCTCCTGGGCGGGGAAGCCTGCCTCCTGTAGCGCGGCGAGGATCTCCGCCGCGTACCGCCGCTCGGACTCGACGGCAGCTAGTACGAGTGGTTCGAGCAGGCCGCGCCGCAACGCAACGAGCTTTGGATCGGACTGCATGCCTCTACCTTGGCACAGCAAGGTACCTATCGCAAATGTAGGTCTTGCGCAGGCTCCGGCCCGCAGGCCGACGGCTGGCCACGCCGGGCCCTCACATCCACCGGGGCAGCACCGGCGGCCGCTCAGCATTCAGGTATCCGGGGCATGCGCTGGACTTCCAGTCGATGACCGCTCTTCGGCAGAAGCGGATACCCCATACGGTCGATGCTTGCTCCACCGCCGCACAGAAAAAGCCCCGGCCCGGTGTGAACCACCAGGTCGGGGCCTTGCTCGTTGGTGCGCCGCCAGGGACTCGAACCCCGAACCCGCGGATTAAGAGTCCGCTGCTCTGCCAGTTGAGCTAGCGGCGCTCGCCGGCAACGGGACGAGACGCTAGCACGTCGGGCACACCGCCCCGAACGGGCGGGGTCCGCCTCACTTCAGCGTCAGCGTGACCTGCCCGGTCGCGACCCCGGACGGGTCCACCACCACTGTGTACGTGCCGGAGGTCGGCAGCACCGTCGGACTGATGTCGCCAGCCCCGTTGATCACGCAGCCGCTGGTGATGGGGGTGCCGTCGGGGGCGCGTAGCTCCACCACACCGCACTGGTCGGGTAGGTCCGAGGCGGTCGCGGTCAGGCTCACCGACGTACCGGCGCTGGCGGTGAACCGGTAGGTGGTGACCGCGCCGGGTCGGTCGACGGTCGCGACGACCGGCGGACCGCCGACGGCGATCGTCGCCGCCTGGTCGCGGCTGCTGAGCAGCCGCAGTGTGGCCGCGCCGGTGGTACGTCCGGTCGGGTCGACCACCACTGTGTACGTCCCGTCGGCGGGCAGCAGCGTGCCGTCGATCTCGCCGACGCCGTTGATCACGCAGCCGCTGCTCAGCAGCCGGTCCTCGGCGTCGCGCAGTTCCAACGGCGAGCACTGGTTGGGAAGTGTGCTCGTGGGCACCTCGACGAAGACGCGCTCACCCTGCTGCCCGGTGAACCGGTACCGGGCCCGCGCGCCGGGGTGATCCAGTGTCGCGGTGACGTCGGGGCCGTTCGCTTGCAGCGTGCCGTCGACGTCCCGGGCCACGTACACCCGGACTGCTGCTCGTCCGGTGTCGCCGGGGGCGGCGGCGACCCGCACGGCGTACGTGCCGGTGGTGGTGAGGTCGACGCGGTCGATGTACCCGACGCCGTTGATCGCGCAGCCGCCCCCGATGTACTGGCCGGTCGGGTCGGTGAGCGCGTACGGCGAGCAGCGGTTGGCGATCCCGGGCGCGGTGGCGTCGACGAAGACGGCGTCACCGGCCCGGCCGGGGAACGTCAGTGGCGCTCCCCCGGGGGTCAGGCTGGCCGCCGCGACGGGTACGGCCGTGATCGACGTGGCGGTGGGCGGGGCTACCCGCTCGGTGGTGGCGCCGGCCACCGCGAACTCGGGGCGGCCGCTGACCGCGACGTCGAAGACGCACTCGGCGAGCTGGGCGGGGGCGGTGATGCCGGCCCACCGGCAGATCTGCTCGGCGGTGGCGCGGCGAGCCGGGTCGAGGTCGCCGACGGTGACCTCCCGTTCGGGGAAGGCACGGTCGGTGAACGTGCCGGTGTCCTGCCCGTCGTCGTAGTGCAGCAGCGAGCGGTCGCCGGTGATCCGCCAACTGTCCGCGTACGCGGGGTAGAGCTGCGTGAACGGCACCGGTTGGGTGAGCGCGGTCCCGTTGGAGGGTGCGATGTCGTCGGCCGGGTCGCCGTCGAAGTCGCCGAGCAGGCCGCGGACCTTCCCCGCCCGGGCGTCGGCGAGCTTGACGAGCACCCGGTAGCCGTAGTGGCCGATCTGATCCACCGCCGCCGCGGAGCCGTCCGGCCACGTCACGTCGTACCCGTCGGCGGGTCCGGTGTCGGAGGGGCGGCGGGTGAGGGTGCCGCCGCCGGGCAGGTCGGTGCGTTCCGGCGGCGTGGCCACCGGCGCGCCGTCGACGTGTACCCGGGTGCCGCCGTCGGTGAGCGTGAGCGCCACCCGGTGCGTGCCGACCCGGAACGCGACAGCCGAGTTGACCGAGGCGGTCCGGGTGCCGGCCATCGGCGCCTGCCGGACCTGCACCTCCAGCGGGTCGCCGCCAGTGGCGGTGACCAGCGTGAACTCGCCCACGGCCTGGAAGTCGTAGGCGACCCGGTCGAACGTGACCAGGTGCGGGTCGCCGTTGCTGCCGCCGCAGTTGGCGCCCTCCTCGCAGAGCTTCACCGGGCCCTTCTGCGGGGGCTTCTTCTTCGCCGGTTTCTTGCACTCGTCGAGGTTCTTCGGCAGCGTCTTCCCGTCGTACTCGGTGCGCGGTGGCAGGCCCTTCGCCGCCCGGTACCGGTTCTCGGCGAGTGTCGCCTTCACCTCGGCGGTACGGATTTCGGTGCTGCCACAGTCGCCCTGCGGGACCTTGTTCTGGGAGATGTCGTCGGCGTGGTTCAGCTCGTGGTAGAGCGCGGCGCAGGGGTCGCGGGCCACGCCGTCGCCGTACGGCTCGACGGAGGTCGGGTTCCAGGTGACCGTCGAGGAGCCCTTCCCGTCGGGGCTGTCGGGGGTCTCGAACGCGCCCGAGCCGCCGGTGGTCGGGATGATCCGCACCCGGGGAGACTTCTTGTCCCGCAGCCGTGGGAGCAGGCCTGACGGGTCCCCGCCAGGCGCGGCGAACCCCTTCAGGCAGGTCTCGACAGCGCCCTGGAAGTCGACGCCGCTGACCGGCACGCCACCGTTCGGGTCCACCGCGTAGTCGGCCCGGGCCGGTCGGGGCCCGTCGACGACGAGTGCGCCGACGGCCACCAGCAGCAGCGCCAGCGCGGCGGCGGTCGGCCGGCGGCGTCGCCGCTTCAGGACCACCACCAGCGCGACGGCGAGCACCGCCAGCAGCACCGCTCCGCCGGCGAGCCACAGCCAGCGCTGGCCGGTCCCGCTGCCGCCGTCACCGATGGTGAAGGTGGTCGTCCGCAGCGTGGTCCCGCCCGCGCAGAGGCCGGTCGTGCCGGTCACCGCCAGTGGCAGGTAGCCGGCGGTCACCTCGTACCGGCCGGGCGCGCCGACCGGCCACAACGTGTCCAGGCCACCGCCGTCCGCTGTCGCTGCCACCGAGCGGAGCGTCACCGCGTCGGGGGTGTCACCGCCGTGCAGGCGTACGCCGGCCAGGCTCACAGTGGTGGTCGCACCGGGTTCCACAGTGGCGAGGCCTGCGGTGGCGGCGGCACCGATGCCGTCGTCGTGGAAACTGCGGGCCAGCGTCGGCGTGAGGTCGCGCCCGTCGAGGCGTACCCCGGTCACCTGGACGGTGCCGACGGCGCTGGTCGGCAGCGCGCACGCCGCACCTGTGGTGTTCGTGACGGTGAGGTCGAGGCGGACCTGGTCGCCGGCCCGGTAGTCGGCCTGGCCGGGCCTCAGGGCCAGACCGAGGCCGCCGTCGCCGGGCGCCGCGACGGCGCTCACCGCGCCGGCCGCCAGGGCGGTCAGCAGTACGGGAATTGTGGCCGCGAGTCGCACCGTCCACCTCATGGTGCGGACTGTAGGGGCGCGACGGCCGATCTTCGCCCGCTCTGTCGGGGACCGGTCCCAGCGAGTCTGGGCGCCGACCAGGCTGAACCACGGTCCGGACAAGAAAAAAGCTCTGACCAGGTGGTAACCACCAGTCAGAGCCTTGATCGTTGGTGCGCCGCCAGGGACTCGAACCCCGAACCCGCGGATTAAGAGTCCGCTGCTCTGCCAGTTGAGCTAGCGGCGCTCGTCGGCAACGGAGAGAACATTAGCACCCCTCCAAGCCGGGCTCCAATTCGGTTACCCGGCTCCCCCCTTCGGTCGAGCTTTGCCGACAAAATGCACCAAACTGCCACACCGACTGAAGCCGGGGGCGTGGGTTGCGGCGTCGATGCGGCACGATGTCCGCCAGGTACGCGAGAACAGAGGTGGGCATGGCACGGTTCACGCGAGCCGGAGCGGTGGTGGGCGCTCTGACTCTGGCTGCGTCGCTGGCACTGACCGGGTGTGGTGACGAGCAGAAGAAGCCGGCATTCGTCGGTGGGACGTCGGCGGCCGACCCGGGCGCCGCGCCGGGCTCGTCGGCGAGTCCGGACCCGAACACGCCGAGCACACCGAGCGGGCCGACGCTCACCCTGAGCCCGGCCGACGGCACGAAGAACCGGCCGGTGAGCACGGAGATCAGCGCGAAACTCCCGGACGGCGGGAAGGTGTCCGCGGTCACCCTGACCGCGGACGGTGGGGGCACGGTGGAGGGCAAGCTGCGCACCGACGGTTCCGCCTGGGTGCCGTCCACTCCACTGAAGTGGGGCACCCGCTACACCGCCACGCTGACGGCGAGCGGGGCCGACGGCACGAGCAGTCAGGGCACCAGCAGCTTCACCACGATGGCGAAGCCCAAGTCGACGATCGGCTCCGGCCTGTACCTCTTCGACGACAAGAGCTACGGAGTGGCCATGCCGGTGGTCACCGAGTTCCACCCGGGCATTCCGAAGAAGGACCGGGCGGCGGTGCAGAAGCGGATGTTCGTCCGCACCGACCCGCCGCAGCCGGGGGCGTGGCACTGGGTCGACAACGGCACGCAGGCCTACTACCGGGCCCCGGAGTACTGGAAGCCGGGCACGACCATCAGCGTGCGGATCGCCATCGCGGGGATGCCGCTGAGCAACGGCAAGTACGGGGACATGGACCGCAAGGCCACCGCGAAGATCGGCCGGTCGTTCGAGATGAAGGTCGACAACGCCAACAAGAAGATGACGGTGTACGAGAACGGCGCTGTCGTCCGCACCATCCCGGTGAGCCTGGGCAAGAAGAGCACCCCCTCGTCCAGCGGCACCATGGTCGTGATGGAGAAGAAGGAGGCCACGGTCTTCGACACCCGGGACGACCCGGACCCGGCCAACCGCTACGTCACGGACATCCAGTTCGCCCAACGGCTCACCTGGGGTGGCGAGTACATCCACGCCGCGCCCTGGTCGGAGCACGTGCAGGGACGGCAGAACGTCTCGCACGGCTGTGTGAACGTGTCGATGGTCAACGCCAAGTGGCTGTTCGAGAAGACCCGGATCGGTGACCCGATCACCATCAAGGGCACCGAGCGCAAGATCGCCGCCGGCAACGGCTGGACGGCGTGGAGCCTGAGCTGGTCGGCGTTCATCAAGGGCAGCGCGCTACCCGTACCCAGTGGTGGGGCAGGTCCGGCGATCTGAGTTGCCGTACGTCTATGCGCCGGTCCGGCCGATGGCCGGGCCGGCGCGTACTCTTGCAGTCCCGCGCCCGCGACGGCGCCGCAGCGACCCCTCAGTCCCGGTACGGAGACGAATCCCGCTCACGAAACGCCGGATAGTAGCAAAAATCCGGCACCATGGACGGCGTGTTTCGGTTCACCCTCGGCAACCGGGGCCGGCTCCGGCGCGTCATTAGGAGACGATGGGGCAGCGACCACGACTGTGAGGGAATCATGCGAGCTAGCCAGGATCGGCTGATCAGGGGCGGTGAGCGGCGCCGCGTCCTCGCGGCGGGGCTCCTCGCCGTGGCGCTGGCCTTCACGTCCGCGTGCACCGACGGCGACGGCGGCAAGCCATCCTCGTGGCACGGCGGCGGTGAGGCCCCGGCGCCGAAGGCGGCGGCGACCATCAGCGAGCCGGCTGCCGACGCCAAGGACGTGCCGGCCTCCACCGGCATCACCTTCACCACGAAGGACGCCCAGGAGACCACCGTCGAACTCAAGGACGCGGCCGGCAAGGCGGTCGAGGGCACCCTCGCCGCGGACGGCAAGTCGTGGCTGCCGGCCGGGGCGCTGGAGTACGGCACCGCCTACACGGCGACCGTGACCGCCACCGGCGACGACGGTCGTCCGGCGACCGCGACCAGCACCTTCACCACGATGGCCAAGCCGGGCAACCAGGTACGGGTGACCAGCTTCCTCGGTGACAACCAGGTCGTCGGGGTCGGCATGCCGTTGATCGTGAAGTTCAGCCGGGGCATCCCGGAGGACTACCGGGACGACGTGCAGCGCCGCATGACGGTGACGTCGACGCCCGCGCAGGAGGGCATCTGGCACTGGGTCAGCCCCACCGAGGTCCGGTACCGCCCCAAGGAGTTCTGGAAGACCGACAGCAAGGTCTCCTACCGGGTGCAGGCCGGCGGTCTGCCGATGGGTGACGGTTGGTACGGGCGTGCCGACCTGAACGTGGACATCAAGATCGGCCCGGCGGTGGTCATGACGGTGGACAACAAGACCAAGCGGATGACGGTCACCCGCAACGGCGCTGTGATCAAGACCATTCCGGTCAGCCTCGGCAAGAAGAGCACCCCGTCGTCCAGCGGCACGATGGTCGTGATCGAGAAGCTGCGCAAGACGGTCTTCGACACGTTCGAGGAACTGGGCCCGGAGGAGGGCTACCGCACCAAGATTGACTTCGCGCAGCGCCTCACGTGGGGTGGGGAGTTCATCCACGCGGCACCCTGGTCGGAGGGCCAGCAGGGCACCACGAACGTCTCCCACGGTTGCGTCAACGTGTCCATGGCCAACGGCGACTGGCTGTTCAAGAACACCCAGATCGGTGACCCGATCACGGTCAAGGGCACCGAACGCAAGCTGCAGAACGGCAACGGCTGGACCGACTGGAACATGAGCTGGGACGAGTACGTCAAGGGCAGCGCCCTGCCGTACGAGCCTCCGGCCGACCCGGACACCACCCCGACGACCCCGGACGGCGCGACCCCGTCAGCGACGCCGACCGCCTGAGCCCGACGACGAGAGCTCCCTCTTTGGAGGGGGCTCTCGTCGCATGTCCCCTACCGCGCCCCTACAACGAGTCAGGCCCCCTCCGAAGAGGGGGCCTTCTCGTGGGGTGACTGATGGGAATTGAACCCACGACAACCGGGACCACAACCCGGTGCTCTGCCAACTGAGCTACAGCCACCACGCCGCCGTCGCCCGGTTGATCGCCCCGGGCGGGGTGCGGACCAATAATAGCGGCACCGCAGCCGGGCACGTCCAGCGGGTTCCCCGCTCGACGCGAGCGGGGGTCAGAGCTCGGCGGCGATTGCCTTGGCGGTCTCCACGTCCGGGCCGGGGAGCGGAACGAAGAGCGTCCGCCGGTAGTACTCCAACTCCCGGATGCTCTCCCGGATGTCGGCCAGCGCCCGGTGGGCGAGCCCTTTCTGCGGCTGGCCGAAGTACACCCGCGGATACCAACGACGGCAGAGTTCCTTGATCGACGACACGTCGATCATGCGGTAGTGCAGGTGCGCGTCGAGGCGGGGCATGTCCCGGGCGATGAAGCCCCGGTCGGTGGCGATCGAGTTGCCGCACAGCGGCGCGGTGCGCGGATCCTTCACGAAGCTGGTGACGTACTCCATCACCCGGTCCTCGGCCTCGGCGAGGGTCACCGCCGACCGGCGGACCTCGTCGGTCAGGCCGGACTTGGCATGCATCGTCTGGACGATCTCCGGCATCGCCTCCAATGCCGCCTCGTCGGCGTGGATCACCACGTCGACACCGTCACCCAGCACGTTGAGGTCGGGATCGGTGACCAGTGCCGCAACCTCGATCAGTTTGTCCCTGCCAAGGTCCAACCCGGTCATCTCACAGTCGATCCAGACAAGGAGATCAGCCACCGGCACAGACTACGCGCAGCCCACGCCTCGCGGCTGCGCGCTCTCGGCGGACGGGCCCGCTAGGGTTTCGGGGTGCCAGCAGAACCCGTCGCACCGCCCGCCGTCACGGACGACGATCCCGGCGGCCGTACGGTTCGTCGCCTGGTGGCCGTGGTGGCCCTGCTCGCCGTGCTGCCGGCGCTCTACCTGCCCGGCCTCGTGCACAACTTCTTCGACCTCAAGATCTACATGTCCGCCATGGACTGGTGGCGCGTCGGACACCCGCTCTACGACTACGTCCAACCGGACCGGGTGCAGGGCGAGTTGTACTTCACCTACCCGCCGTTCAGCGCGCTGCTGCTGTGGCCGTTCGGCCTGCTGAGGCTGGGCGCCACCGTGGCGATCTTCACCGTGCTCACAGTGCTGGCCGTGGTGCTCACCACCCGCTGGCTGGTGCTGCCGGTGATCGCCCGGCACGGCCTGCCGCGGACGTTTACGCTGGTCGCCGCCGTGTTGCTGGTGCTGGCCGTGGAGAGCATCCGCGAGACGATCACCTTCGGTCAGATCAACATGCTGCTGGTCGTGCTGATCCTGGCCGATCTGCTGTTCGCCGTGCCGCAGGCGCGACGCTGGGCCGGGGTGGGTGTGGGGCTGGCGACGGCGCTCAAGCTCTTTCCCGGCATCTTCATCGTGTACCTGCTGGCCACCCGGCGGTGGCGGGCCGCGGCGGTGGCGAGCGCGACCGCGGCGGCGGCGACGCTGCTCGCGGCGGCCATCGCCCCGCGCGACTCGTGGCGGTTCTGGACGCACGAGCTGTGGACCACCGAGCGGGTCGGACGCACCGACATCGTCGGCAACCAGTCGCTGTTCGGGCTGCTCAGCAGGTTCACCGCGCCGGAGAAGCCGGACCGGCTGCTCTGGCTGCTGGTGGTCGCCGCGGTCGCGGTCTACGGCCTGTGGCGGGCCACCCGCGCCGCCCGGGCCGGTGACGCGTTGACAGGTCTGACACTGACCGGTCTGGTGGGGGCATTGGCGAGCCCGATCACCTGGACCCACCACATCTACTGGTTCGTGCCGGCGGTGGTGCTGCTCGTCGACGCGGCACTGAGCGCCGACCGGCCGGACGAGGCACGTCGGCGCTGGTGGTCGGCCACACTCGCGCTGGTCACCACCGCCGTGATCGTCTACGGGGTGGTGACGTTCCAGAAATGGGGCGCGGGCGTGATCCGTACTCATGACCCGGCGGACTTTGTCGCGCAGAACACCTACGTACTGCTCAGCCTGCTGCTGCTGGCGGCCCTGCCGATCCGTTCGGGACACGTGGCGGAAAATCGCGCCAAATGGACAAGTCTGTCCACTAGCCACGAGCAGCGCTAATCTGGCCTCATCTACCTCAAGCGTCGCTCGGGTAGCACCGCTCCCCCGGTGAAGGTGGCCCTCCGCGTCGGCAGCGCGGAGGGCCACCCGCCCGTCGGGGCGCAGCACCGAAGGCCCCGAGAACACGCCGGCCCGCCCGGCGGTCCGGGCGGGCCAGCGGATACGGCGGGGTCAGGCCTTGGCGACCGGCTCCCGGCGGGTCCGCGTGAACGCCAGACCGCCCAGCACCAGGCCGGCCAGGCCGGCGACGAGGCCCGCCACGCCGAGGCCGACAGCGAGGCCGTCGCCCTCGTCGTCATCGTCGTCGTCGGGAGCCGCGACGGCGGCAGCGGTCGGCGTGGCCCCCGCACCCTCCGGCGCGGCGGCGGCCAGGGTGAGCACCGGCGCGGGGTTCTCCGGCTCCTCGCCACCCGGCGCCGGGTCGTCGATCCAACGCGAGATGTTGCCGTCCGAGTAGGTCTGCAGGACCTTGAAGACCATCGTGTCGACCTTCGGCAGCGGCCCCATCGAGACGGGGAACTCCTGGAACTGCCCCGGCTTCACCGCCGCGTCACCGGTGGCCGTCCAGGTGATCTTGGAGACCGCCTCGGTGAGCTGGCTGCCGTGCACCTCGATCGGCGGGTCCACCTTGCGCTTCTCGGTGGCCACCGTCCAGCCGGGCACCGGCATCGTCGACACCGAGCCGACCGGGGCGTTCTCCGGCAGCACCACTTCCAGCTTGTTGGTCGAGGCGGTGTCGCTCTCGTTGGGCACCCGGAACGCCACCCGCGCGTAGCCGCCCTGGGTCGCCTCCTTCGGGTTCACGGTGACGTGGGCGGACGCCGGTCCGGCGAAGCCGAGCACAGCGGTGGCGGCGGCGGTGATCGCCAGGGCGGCAGCGGCGGTTGCGGTACGCCGGAATCGGGTCATGGGTTTCGCGGACCTCTCTAACGGATGGGCACGGTGGCGGTCACCGTGGCCTGGTCGATGTCGGTCGTACGGGCGGTGATCTTCAGTTGCCACTCGCCGGCGGCCGGCAGGCTGATGTCGCCGTAGGCGTGGTTGTCCGTCAACGGCAGCAACGGGACGTCGATCGGCTCGATCCCGGCCGAGGGCAGCGCCACTGTCGCCCGCCACTCCTTGACCGGCAGCGGCAGGTTGTCCTTGCTGTACGCGTACAGGTGGATCGAGTTGTTGCCCCGCTCGGCCGGGCTCAGCTCGACCTGCATGGTGTAGAGCGTGCTGGTCAGTGAGGTGCTGAACAGGCCGGCCGAGACGTCGGACGACTCGGCGGAGGCGGTTCGGGCGGGCGGCGTCTGCACCAGCGTCGCGGACAGGCCCAACACCACCGCCGTGACTGCCAACTCCACCCAGACCGCCCGACGGACCGGGACGGGACGCTGCGCCGCGACCCGGCTGCGCACCAACTGCCGGGAGTACGCGGCCACGCCGATCACCACCGCGAACAGCGCGATCTTGGCCAGTAGCAGCTGGCCGTAGGTGGTGCTGACCAGCGCCTGCGGGGTGGCCACCTCGATCAGCGCCTGGACGGTGCCGCCGAGCAGCAGGGCCGAGACGGCGAGCGCCGCCCAGCGGGACCAGATCGGCAGGATCGCGCTCAACTCCCGCTCGTCGGCCTGACGCAGCAGGAACACGGCGAGCATGAGCAGGCCGCCCAGCCAGACCGCCATGCTGCCGAGGTGGACCGCGTCGACCACGACGGAGACGGCCGGTGCCGGGGAGGCCGCCGGGTGCCCGGCCAGCGGCCAGGTCAGCAGGGCGGCGACGCCGAGCACGGCCAGGATGATCGCGTCGGTGCGGCCGGCCGGCCGGGCCAGCATCGGCCGGAGCAGGAAGACGGAGGCCGCCAGCAGACCGAGCCGGACCAGGTGGGCGGCACCGAACGGGCTGCCGAAGACGGTGCCGAACCCCTCGCCGGACACCTCGAAGAGACCGCCGCCGCCCGTGTACGGCACCTGCAACCACAGGTCGGCGAGGGTGGCGACGGTCACCAGGCCGAGGCCGGCCCAGGCCAGCCGGGTCGGTCCGCGCCGGGAGAGCCGCTGCGGCCACAGCGCGGCGAGCACCAGCACCGGCCCGACCAGCAGCACCAGGCCCGCGTAGCCGAGGAACCGGGCCACCTTCACGGCGGTGCTCACCACCGGGTCGGCGCGGCTGTCGTCCCCGCCGGAGTCGGCCGGCGGCGTCGACGGCGCACCCACCGAGTAGGTGAACGCGCCGGACACCGGGTGGCTGTCGGCGGAGATCACCCGGAAGCTGACCAGATAGGTGCCACGGCCGGCATCCGGGGACACCGGGATCGTCACGACGGTGTTGTCGAAGGCCGGCTCACCCCGGTCGGCGCGGGAGCCGTCCGGAGCAATGATCCTGATCTTGCCGGGCACCTTCCGGACCGACTCGCTGAACGTGAGGACGACCTCGGACGGCCCGCTCGGCACTACCGAGGAGGCAGCCGGGCTGCTGCTCTGCAGCACCGCGTGGGCGCTCGCGGAGGTGGCCGGCGCGATCAGCAGAGCGCCGACGGTGACCAGCAGGCCGGCGGCGACAGCCAGCCGGGCGAGCCAGCGGCGGGGGGCGACAGTCATGCCAGCCATGGTCGCCGACAGGTGTGGATCTCGGCGACCCGAGTCGGGCAGAGGGCTCAACTCTGCTCAGCCGCCAGCGCCGCGCGTGAGGGATCGCGTGTCATGAGGAGGTAGTCGGCCCGCGGAGGGGAAAAGTTCCCGACGTGGCGCAGACCATCCACGGGCCGAAGGACCCTGACGCTCAGCCGAGCGGCGCGTATCGTGGTTTGTCGTGATCCCCGTCCCGCGTGACACCGGTTCCGCCGGTCCGGCCGAGCCGGCCGACGACGTCGCCCGGGACCGGTCCACGGAGCCGGTCGGTGTCGCCCGGGACCAGGCCACCGAGTGGGCGCTGACCGCACGCCACGGCGATCCGACCGCCCAGGCCGCGTTCGTCCGGCTGACCCAGGCCGAGGTCTGGCGTTTCGCCGCCGCCCTGATCGACCCGGACAGCGCCGACGACCTGACCCAGGAGACGTACCTGCGCGCGTTCCGGGCGCTGCCCGCGTTCGAGGGCCGATCCAGCGCCCGCACCTGGCTGCTCGGCATCGCCCGTCGAGCCTGCGCCGACCACCTGCGCACGGTGATCCGTCGCCGCCGGCTCGACGAGCGCCTGACGGCGAACGCGTACACCGACCGTCCGCACCCTGACCCGTCCGGGCAGCTCGGCGCCACCGACCTGGTCCGCCGACTCAGCGCCGAGCGACGATCCGCGTTCGTGCTCACCCAACTGCTCGGCCTGTCGTACGCCGAGGCGGCAGCCGTCGAGGGGGTGCCGGTGGGCACCATCCGGTCCCGGGTGGCCCGGGCCCGCGACGAGCTGGTCGAGGCGGTCGGCGACGCCCTGGCCGGCTGATCCCGGAACTTCCGGCGGAGACGGAACGACAAATGAGCGTGACTGCACCTCCCGGCCGTTGGCCTGCGCTCCGGCCCTGGCTCGCCACGGCGGCCCGGCTCGGCCTCGCCGCCGTCTGGCTCGTCGCCGGCGCGTCGAAGGTCGGTGACCTGGCCGCGTCCGGGCGGGCGGTCAACGCGTACCAGGTGATGCCGTACGACGTGGCGACGGTGATCGGCGCGGCCCTGCCCTTCGTCGAACTGGCGCTGGGTGTGCTGCTGCTGGTGGGGCTGGCCACCCGGCTCGTCGCCGGGGTGTCCGCCGCGCTGCTGGTGGTCTTCATCGCGGGGATCGCCTCGGCCTGGGCGCGCGGGCTGGCCATCGACTGCGGCTGCTTCGGCAGCGGCGGGCAGTTGGCCGAGGGACAGGCCCCCAGTTATCTCCCGGAGATCCTCCGGGACCTGGGATTCTTGGCATTGGCCGGATTTCTGCTGATCTGGCCGCGTACGCCGGTGTCGGTGGACGGGTGGTTGGCCGGCGAGCCCGTTGTGGAGGACGAGGATGAGTAGTCGCAAGGGGCAGCGGGACGCCGCCCGGGTGGTCCGCGAGCAGCTCGCCCGCGAGCGGCGTCGTCGGCGCACGATATGGGTCTCCGCCGCCGCCGCCGTCGTCCTGGTCATCGCCGGAGTCGCCGGATGGGCCATCTGGTCCAGCCAGCGCTCGGACACCTTCACCACCCCGCCCGGCGCGAACGCCGACGGCACCGGCATCGTCAACGGCGGCGGCCCGGTCACCGTCGACGTCTACGAGGACTTCCTCTGCCCGGCCTGCAACCAGTTCGAGCAGACCAGCGGCGCGACGCTCACCCAGCTGGCGACCGAGAACAAGGCCAAGGTGGTCTACCACCCGGTGGCGTACCTCAACCGGTTCTCCACCACCGAATACTCCAGCCGCTCCTCGGCCGCCTCCGGCTGCGCGGCGGCCGGCGGCAAGTTCCGGGAGTACGCGTCGGCGCTCTTCGCCAAGCAACCGCCGGAGGGCAGCGCCGGTCTCGACAACGACGAGCTGATCGACATCGGCGTCGGGGTGGGCCTCGACCGGGGCTCGTTCGCCACCTGCGTCAAGGACGGCACGTACCGGACGTGGACCGAGCACGTCACCGACGAGGCCAGCCGCAGCAACGTCACCGGCACGCCGACCATCCTGGTCAACGGCCAGCCGCTCGAAGACCGCAGCCCACAGGGCCTCAGCGCTGCCGTGGCGGCGGCCGGCAAGTGATCCGTACCCTGCTGACCCGCGCCGCGGTGGTCGTCGCCGCGGCCGGCGCGGCCACGGTGCTCACGGCGGCGCCGGCCGCCGCACACGGCGCGGACGCCCCGGACGGCACCGACTACCGGACCACGACCACCGGGGTCACGCCGGCGCGGCCCGGGCTGGAGGTACGCGTCGTCGAGGCGGGCGCCCGACTGGAGCTGACCAACAGCACCGGCCGCGCCGTCGAGGTGATCGGCTACTCCGGCGAGCCGTACCTGCGGGTCGGCCCGGACGGGGTGTTCGAGAACAGCCGCTCCCCCGCCACCTACCTGAACCGCACCCTGGCCGGGGACACCGCGCTGCCGGCGGAGGCCGACCCGGCCGCACCGCCGTCCTGGCGGCGGGTCGCCGACGGGCCCACGGTGCGCTGGCACGACCAACGGGCGCTGTGGCAGGAGTCGGGCCCCCCGGCGGCGGTACGCGCCGCGCCCGACCGCGAACACCGGGTGCGGGACTGGACTGTCCCGCTGCGCGACGGCGCGGACCCGGTGGTCATCGGCGGCACACTCGACTGGGTGCCGCCGCCGGACGCGTACACCTGGTGGACGGTGACCATCGTGGGCCTCCTCGCGGTGGGGGCGCTGGGGCTGGTCGCCGCCGCCTCGAAGGCCGGCGGTCGAGCGCTGTCCGCGCTGGGTGCGCTGCTGGTCGTCGGCGGCACGGTCGCCGTGGTGTACCCGGTGGGACGGGAACTGGACGCCGGCGCCCAGGGTGTCGGCGGGGTGGTGCTCGGGCTGCTGTCCGGGCAGATCTGGTCGCTGCTCACCGGGCTCGGCGCGATCGCCGCCGGGTGGTACGCGTCGGCCCGCCGCACGGCCGCCGACTTCCCGGTGGCGCTGGCCGGGGCCTGCCTGGCGCTCTTCGCCGGCGCGGCGAACGCCGCCGTGTTCGCCCGGTCCATCGCGCCGGTGCCGTGGTCGCCCGAGATCGCCCGCGTCATGGTGGCGACGGTGCTGATCACCGGCGCCGGAGCGACAGCCGCCGGTGTCCTGCGCCTGCACGCCGCCTCGCGGGCCGCCGCCCGTACGCCGCGCGGCGAGGACGCCGAGCGGGAGGCCCGCGAAGCTACGGCCGCGGGGTGAAGCCGTAGGGAAGTTCGAGGCGGTGGCGGGCCAGCAGGGCCGGGTCGGTCAGCAGGTCCAGGGTGGGTGCGTCGGCGACGATCCGTCCGCCGTCGAGGATCACCGACCGTTCGCACAGCTCCGCCGCGTACGGCAGGTCGTGCGTGACCATCAACAGGGTCACCGGCAGGTCGCGCAGGATCTCGGCCAGTTCACGGCGGGCCGCCGGGTCCAGGTTCGAGGACGGCTCGTCGAGCACCAGGATCTCCGGGTGCATGGCGAGCACGGTGGCCACCGCCACCCGGCGGCGCTGCCCGAACGAGAGGTGCTGCGGCGACCGGTCCCGGTGCTCGCCCATCCCCACCGCGGCGAGCGCCTCGTCCACCCGGGCGGTCAACTCCGCCCCGCGCAGGCCCAGGTTGGCCGGGCCGAACGCCACGTCCTCCGCCACGGTGGGCAGGAACAACTGGTCGTCCGGGTCCTGGAAGACGATGCCCACCCGGCGACGCACCTCGGCCAGGGTGGCCCGATCCGGCGTGACGGTCAGCCCGCCGACGCTCACACTGCCCTCGGCCGGGGCGAGGATGCCGTTGAGGTGCAGCACCAGGGTGGTCTTACCGGCGCCGTTGGGCCCGAGCAGCGCCACCCGGTCCCCGCGCGGCACGGTCAGGTCCACCCCGTGCAGGGCGACGTGCCCGTCCGGGTACGCGTACCGGACGCCACGAACGTCCAGCGAGACAGCGGTCTGCACGACACCGATCATGACAGCACGACGGCGGTGGCGGCGATGGAGGCCGCAAGCACCGGCACGGTCGCCGCCACCAACCACTGGCCGACGCTCGCCGCGCCCTCGCCCTGCCACACGACAGGCATCCGCCCGTTGTAACCCCGGGACAGCATCGCCAGATAGACCCGCTCGCCGCGCTCGAACGCGCGCAGGAACAACGCCCCGATCCCGGCGGCGAAGCCGCGCAACTGCCAGATGAAACGCGGGTCGTCACCCCGGGACATCCGGGCCACCCGCATCCGCCGCGCCTCGCCGACCAGCACGTCCAGGTAGCGCAGCATGAACGTGGCGATCTGGGTGAGCACCTGCGGGCAGTGCAGCCGGTCGAGTCCCACGATCAGGTCCCGGGTGGTGGTGGTCGCCGCGAGCAGCAGTGAGGCGAGCACGCCCAGGGTGCCCTTGGCCAGGATGTTCCACGCCCCGTGCAGCCCGTCCTCGGACAGCCGCAGACCCAGCACCTCGACCCGGTCACCGCTGCCGAGGAACGGCAGCGCGATGGCGAACAGCACGAACGGCACCTCGATCAGCGCGCGGCTGAGCAACCACCGCGGCCCGACCCGGGCCAGCGCCGCCACGACCGCCACCAGCACCGCGTACGCGCCGAAGGCCCAGAACGCCTCGCGTGGGGTGGCCACCACGGCGATGGTGAAGACCACCATCGCCGCGATCTTGACCTCGGGCGGGAGCCGGTGCACCGGCGAGCCGGACTCGCGGTACAGCACATGCCCGTGACCGGCACCCATCTCCGCGTACTCCTTCGTTCAGCTGGCCGCGTCGGCGCGGCGTCGGGTGTCGTCGTCGGACGTCGTGGGCTCGCCGCCGGCGGCCGTCGTCCCGTCCGGGTCGGTCGGCGTGCCGCCGTCGACCGTCGTCTCGTCACCGGCGGTCGGCGTGCCGCCCCGGCGACGCAGCAGCCAGAAGCCGCCGGCGCCGACCGCGAAGGTGACCAGCACACCGAGCACCCCGGACAGGCCGGTGGAGACGAAGCTGTTCTCGATACCGCGCACGCCGTAGTCGGCGAGCGGGCTGTCCCCCAGCTCGTGGTCCTTCGCCTGCTGGGCCGGGCAGCTGCCGCCGACGATGGTGTCGTCGGCGTCGACGGTGCAGCCCTTGAGCAGCGAGGAGTCCAACCCGTCCGGGTGGGACGAGGCGTAGTTGCTGACCACACCGGCGAGCAGCAGGGCGACCAGCAGGCCGCCGGCCAGGAAGGCCCAGGAACGGTTCTTCATCGGACACCTCCGGAGACCGGGACGGCGGGGGTGGCGGGGGTACGCAGGGAGCGCAGCGCGTACACCAGGTCGGGTCGCACCTTCGCGACGGTGAGCACCGTGGTCGCGGTGATCAGGCCCTCGCCGATGCCGATGAGCAGGTGGGTTCCGGCCATCGTGCCGGCCAGGCCGGCCAGGTTGCCGCCCAGGTCGGTGGTGCCGCCCAACCAGTACTGCACGACGAAGCCCTGGGAGGCGACCACCACGCTGAGCATCGCGGCGACGAACGCGGTCACCGCCAGACCGGCGCGCGTCCGGGGCAGCACCCGCAGGAGCAGGGCGATCAGCAGGTACGCCGCAGCGGTGCCGAGCAGCGCCATGTTGGTGATGTTCAGGCCGAGCATCGCCACGCCGCCGTCGCCGAAGACCAGTGCCTGCACGACCAGCACCACCGACACGCAGAGCGCGCCGACCCACGGGCCGACGAGCATGGCGGCGAGCGCGCCCCCGAGCAGGTGGCCACTCACGCCGGCCGTGAAGATCGGGAAGTTGAGCATCTGGACGGCGAAGATGAACGCCGCCACGAGGCCGGCCATCGGGGCCAGCCGGTCGTCCAGGTCACGCCGGCCGCGCAGGACGCAGGCGGTCAGCCCGGCCAGTGCGAGCGCAGCGAAGATCGCTGCGACGGGACCGTCGATGATCCCGTTCGAGATGTGCATCGCCAGTGTCTCCACGCGACCTCCCCACGCGTCAGCAAGCCCGAGCGGGCCGGCGTGGGTCAGCCTATTTCCCAGGCCTCGTTGTTGCCATAGTCTGGCAACAACGCGAGGTGATGATCACCTTTACGGCAGGTGACGGACGCGCAGCTCAGGCCCACCGGCGGCGACAGCACGTCCCACCCCGGCGGTATGGTCGGGCCATGACCGCGCCCGACCGCCTCTCCCCCGGCGACCCCGCACCCGAGTTCACCCTCGCCACCGACACCGGCGACCAGCTCTCCCTCGCCGACCTGCGAGGCCGCAAGGTCGTCCTGTACGCCTACCCGGCCGCGATGACCCCCGGCTGCACCAAGCAGGCCTGCGACTTCCGTGACTCACTCGCCTCACTCCAGGCCGCCGGCTACGAGGTCGTCGGCATCTCCCCGGACAAGCCGGAAAAGCTGGCGAAGTTCCGCGAGCGCGACGCGATCACCTTCCCGCTCGTGTCGGACCAGGACCGGTCGGTGCTGACCGCCTACGGCGCGTACGGCGAGAAGCAGTCGTACGGCAAGACCGTCACCGGCGTGATCCGCTCCACGTTCGTGATCGACGCCGACGGCAAGATCGAGCGGGCGCTCTACAACGTCAAGGCCACCGGTCACGTCGCCAAGCTCCGCCGCGACCTCGGCCTGGACTGACTGTGAGCATGGCGGGGTCGGTTCAGCAGTGGTGAGCTGATAGCTGGCAGCGGTGGGCGTGACTCTTGGCCTGACTGGCTTCGTGCCCTTGACCGGACTTGTCCGTCTGCTGCTGCCTGCGCCGGCCCGGCGGGAGACGTTTGGCCTGATCAGGAGCTTGACCGCCAGTTAGCGGCGGCGTGTCTCATCACAGTCCTGCCATCTCCGCACCGGACCGGACCATTGCGTCCCCACGGTGAGGAGAGAACGCATGTCCATGCTGGCAGATCTGGTCGAGGTCGTCATCGGCGTCGACACGCACCGAGATACGCACACCGCCGCGGTGCTCGACACCCGCACCGGTGGTGTCCTGGCCAGGGCCACGGTGAACACCGACCCGGACGGCTATGCCGAGTTGGTGGCTCTGGCCGGACAGCACTCAGGGCTGCGGGCCTGGGCCCTCGAGGGCTCCGGCGGCTACGGCGCCGGCCTGGCCCGGCACCTGGCCGACGCCGGTGAGCTGGTCGTAGAGCTGGACCGGCCGGTGCGACCGGCGCGCCGCGCGGGGGCGAAGTCCGACCCGATCGACGCCGAACGGGCTGCCCGCGACGCACTGGCCCGCACCCGCTTGGCGCAGCCCAAGACGGGATCCGAGCGGGCGGCGTTGCAGGCACGACTCACCGCCCGCCGGGCAGCTGTGGAAGCCAGTTCGGACGCCCAGCGGCAGCTGCACGCGTTGGTGATCACCGCCCCCGAGGTGGTGCGAGCCCGCTTCCGTGGCCAGAGCACCCGCCTCATGCTCACGACCGCCACCCGACTACGCCCCACCACCAGCGCGGATGTCGACGTGTTCACCTGCCTGAGCGTGTTGCGGGACCTCGCCCGCCGCGTCCGCTTCCTCGAAGCCGAAGCCCTTGAGCACGAGAAGGCGATCCGGACGATCGTGCGTTCCTGGCGCCCGGACCTGCTGCAGCTGACCGGCGTCGGACCGATCGTCGCGGCCACCGTACTCACCGCCTGGTCGCACCCTGGACGCTGCCGCAACGACGCCGCGTTCGCCATGCTCGCCGGCGCCGCACCCATCCCCGCTTCATCCGGCAAGACCATCCGCTACCGGCTCAACCGCTCAGGCGACCGCCAACTCAACCGCGCCCTACACACCATCGTCCTGACCCGCCTACAACGCGACGAGACCACCCGCACCTACGCCGAGCGCCGCCGCGCCCAAGGCAGAACCGATCGCGAGATCAAACGCTGCCTCAAACGCTACGTCGCCCGAGACCTCTACCGACGCCTCGAAAACCCTCCCCAGCCACTTGACGCGTCATAGGAGCGTCCCGGGGAGGCAGGGCTCGACACCGTCCGCCCCGGACGCTCTAGACTCAGCGAGTTGGCGGGAGTGGCGTAACGGCAGCCGCGCAGGTCTTAGGAACCTGTATCCGGAAGGATGTGGGGGTTCGAATCCCCTCTCCCGCACAGGTCAACACGCTTCCCGCACCAGCGCGCAATTGTCGGGCGCGTCACTGTCGCAGGTCGCGGGCCTGGTCGTCGGGTCAGGATGGCGGGCGTGAGTTTGCGCTTCGTCCTCGACCCCGACCTGACCCCACGACTGCGCACCGAGATCGTCGACCTCTGGGCGGACGTCAGCAACGCCGGTGGCGCTGTCGGCTTCGTGCCGCCGGTCACGGCGGCTGACGTCCACGTCCTCGCCGATCCGACCTTCGCCGGGATCGCCGACGGGCCGGACCGGCTGCTGGTGGCGTATTCGGGCGACCGACTCGTGGCAATGCTGGTCTTCGGTGACAACCGTTTCCCGCTCAAGGCGCACTGGTGTGTCCTGAAGCGGGTGATGGTCCACCCGGACACCCAGGGCACCGGCTACGGCTCGGCGCTGATGACGGAGGCGGCCCGGTTGGGCCGGCAGTTCGGCCACGAGGCGTTGCACGTCACGGTCCGCGACGGGCTGGGGTTGGACAAGTTCTACGACCGTCTCGGCTACCGGGAGATCGGCCGCCTGCCGGGCGCGTTGCGGGTGGCACCCGGCGACGACCGGGACGAG
Source organism: Micromonospora sp. WMMD967 (assembly GCF_029626165.1). Classification (NCBI taxonomy): domain Bacteria; kingdom Bacillati; phylum Actinomycetota; class Actinomycetes; order Micromonosporales; family Micromonosporaceae; genus Micromonospora; species Micromonospora sp. WMMD967. Next base: position 2,345,502 of record NZ_JARUBK010000001.1, on the reverse strand, counting down.
ATCCTGATGTGGCTGGACCTGGCGCCGCAACGGCAGTAGCACCCGAAGCACCGGCGGCCGGGCGTTAGGCCGCTCCGCCCGGCCGGGCCGCGAGTCCCGGCCGCGAGTCCGCGCCGCGTGCCCGGGCCGCGAGTCCGCCACCAAGATCCGCGCAACATCAGGGATGTTGCTGTCTCCCGCCGTTCGGAAGCAGCAACATCAGGGAAGTTGCGCGGATCTTGGCCGCGCGGATCTTGGCCGCGCGGGCGCGGCGCGCGGGTGTGGCGCGCGGGTGTGGCGCGCGGGTGTGGCGCGCGGGTGTGGGTGTGGGTGTGGGGTGACCGGCTCGCGGGCGTCGGGGTTTGGTCAGCCGCACCAGCGGGCGTTGGCCGCAGCGGGCTGGGCGGTCGGCGTGCCGGTGGCTGAAGCGCTCGCCTTCGCCACCTCGACCGGCTGACGGGCCGGTGTCGGCGCGACGGTGGGCCGCTTGCCGGATGGGCGGGGCGACGCGGATGCGCGCGGCGTGGCCGCGACGGCGCCGCGCCCGTACATCCGGACCGTGCTGTTCTGCACCTGACCTGGCGCCATCCGGATGCCGCCGACGGTGACCCGGTTGCCGTACACGTCGCTGACGCGGATGGTGAACGGACCGGGCCCGGCCCCTGAGGTTATCAGCCAGTAGTTGTAGTCCTGCCGGGCGGCCGACCGCCACGCGCCGCTGTCACCCTGCCGGACCTCGACGGACCGCAACGGGTTGCCGTGGTTTCCGACGCGGACGGCGAACCACCACTGCGACGAGCCCTCCTTCATCCGGAAGGTGAGCGGTCCGGGCAGCGGCGGGTTGACCACCGCGCGGTAGGTGACCGGGACGAGTCCCTGGACGGGGTCGGCGATCCGGGCGAACGCCTCGCGGGACAGGTCGAGGTGCCCCGGCGCGCACTCCGGACACTGATCCATGATCAGCACGCGGACGGTGCCCTTCGGGCCGGTCACGTCGAGGAATCCGCCGCAGGCGGCGCCGGCGGCGTATTCGGTCGGGCCGAGGGCCACGTAGAGCCGATTGGCGGGTGCCGCCGGGTTCGAGCAGTTGCCGCCGGCGCCCTTCGAGTCGTAGAAGGTCGCCTTGCCGTTGTGCGTGGCGGTGCCGGTGGGTGGCGCGGCGGCGAGCGCGGGGCCGGCGGCGCAGGCCGGGGCGGACCCGGACCGCAGGGTCAGGGTGAGTCCGAGTGCCGCCGCGACGACTGTGACGCCGGTGGCGACCAGCCAGGGCATCGAGCGGGACGACGACGCCTGCTGCTCCTGGGGAGCGTGGTCCAGGTCGATGTCGATGTCGACCGCGCTGACGTCCGTCACGACGGCGATGCTGCCGGACCTGGGCGCGGAGGGACAAGCCCGCTAAGCCAAAGCTAAGACAGCATCGACGGACGGTGATCGGCGCGTCTCGATAGCGGGTTCGGTCAGGGTGCGATCACGACGGCGTCTCCCACTGCCAGCTGTCCACTGTCGACCGGGACCAGGTTGAGGCCGAAGAGGAGCTTCTGCTTGACGTTGCGGTGTCGTCCGAGTGTGCGCAGCGGCTCCTTGGTGCATACCCCGGTTTCCTGGTCGGTTGTGGTCACCACGCACCTGTCGCACGGCCCGGCGGCACGAAAGCGCAGGTCGCCGATGCGCAGGGCCCGGCCCACCCAGTCGTCCTCGGCCCAGGCCGGAGCCCCGTCCACCACCAGGTTGGGCCGGAACCGGGTCATCGGCACCGGTTCCTCGGCCGCCTCGGTCAGCCAGTCGTTCAGGGCGTCGAGGGAAGCGGTGTTCGTCAGCAGCAGCGGGTAGGCGTCGGCGAAGGTGACCTGGTCTCCGGTGTCGTGTTCGCGGGTCCCGGCGGCCAGGTGGCGGGTCGGTTGGGCCAGCCAGACCAGCCGGACCGGTCGGCCGAGCAGCCCGCCGAGCCAGTCGTCGGCCGCCGGGCCGGCCGCCAGGGCCGGGACCGGGAAGGTACGGCTGCGGAAGGTTCGCACCGGGACCGGTTCGCCGCCGGCCGGTTCGGGCACGTCGAGGTCGGGCTGCCCGTCGGCGTGCAGCGTCAGACCGCCGTCACGCACTGTGGCGCGCAGGCCGACCAGCCTTGTGGTGTTGCGCTGGGTGACGCCGACGCCGTCGGCGTCCACGACCATCCACCGCCGGTCGCCGGCCAGGCCCCACGGCTGCACGAACGCGCCGTCGTGGTCGAGCCGGTGACAACCCTTGACGGGGTACGTGTGGATCGCTGTCAGCCGCACCCGGTCACCATGCCACGCCGATGCCGTCGCCCGGATACCAGTGGTTGGCGGGGCTCTCCCGGTAGGCGAGGAACCGGCGGCCGGTGCGCTCGGCGTGCTCGGCGAGCACGTTGGTGCTGGTGACGTTGTCGGTGAGCAAGAGCGCACCGGGGGCGAGCTTCGGCTCCACGGCGTCGAACTCGCGCTTCTCGTGGGCGCGGCTGTGGTCGCTGTCGTGCAGGAACAGGTCGACCGGGCGGTCCAGTGCGCCGATCGAGGCGATCGAGTCGCCGATCACCAGGTCGACGACCTCGGACCAGGGCTCGCTGGCGGCGAGGTAGCCGGCCTCGGGGTTGATGTCCAGCGAGGTGACCCGACCCGGGTGCCCCTCCTGTGCGTTGCGTAGCAGGGCGGAGGCCAGGACGCAGGTGCCCAACCCCTTGTCGACGCCGGTCTCCACGATGTGCGCGGGGCGGGTGGCCCGGACGATCGCGTACCAGCCGACCCGCCGGGCGTAGTGGACCTTCTTGTCGGCGAGACCGCGGCGGGCCGCGCCGGCGGTGGTCTGTTCGATGTGGTGGCGCAGCGCCTGGTCGGACTCGATCTCGTCAAGCCAGCCCCGGACCTGCTGGACCGGGCGGTCGCAGACCATGCTGACGAACCAGGCCAGGTGGTGACGGCTCAGCTTGGTCAGCTCGTACGTGTAGTTGTGATGCTCCCGGGAGGTGACCAGCCACCGGGCCGAGATGCGCAGCACCTTGGCGTCGTGGCGGGCGACCCGGGCGAGCCGCTTGGGAAACGCGGCGACGGGTGCGAGTGGGGTACGGGCGATGGCTCGGCGCAGCTGCGTAGCGTCCACCGCTGCTTCATACCAGGTTCAGGCGAACGTCCGAGCAAAAAGTTTCTTTGGTCAGGATGTGAAACCGTACGGCCCAGGCGGGGGCACGTGAGCGTAACCCGTAATCAGTAGCATCGCGGCATGCAGTATCGCCAGGAGTACGCGGAACCCGAAACCCAGTTCATCGCGGCGCAGGAGCCATCGGAACCAACCAGGAAGGCGCGCAAGAAGCGCCCCCGTTGGCAGAAGGTCGCCCTGATCACGTTCGTGGTGATCGCGATGCTCGGCGGCATCGGCATGATCGGCGGAGGGTTGTACTTCCGATCCATCAACTCCGGCATCGAACGTGTCGACGCCTTCGACGGCGTACCGGAGGCCGACCGGCCGCAGGTGCACGCCGAGGCCAAGGGCGCGATGAACATCATGATCCTGGGCAGCGACTCCCGCGACCCGGAGAACGAGTCCGGCTCCCGCACCGACACGATCATCCTGGCCCACCTCCCGAAGGACCGCTCCAGCGCACAGCTCATCTCGATCCCCCGGGACAGCTGGGTCAGCGTGCCGAAGTCGTCCACCGGCCGGGGCGGTCGCGACGCGAAGATCAACGCGTCGTTCGCGTGGGGTGGCGTTCCGCTGATGGTGCAGACGGTGGAGAAGTTCACCGGCGTGCGCGTCGACCACGTGACAATCGTCGACTTCGGTGGCTTCAAGGAGATCGTGGACGCGCTGGGCGGCATCAACATCGAGGTGGAGAAGGGCTTCACCACGCTCTACGCGCTGAACGGCAGCCGGACGTTCAACGCCGGCAAGCAGAAGATGGACGGGGCGGCCGCGCTCGACTACGCACGCGAACGTCACGCCTTCGCCGACGGCGACTTCGCCCGGATCCGGCACCAGCAGCAGGTCATCAAGGCGATCCTCGACAAGGCGGCCTCCGGCGGCACCCTGGCCAACCCGGCCAAACTCAACTCGTTCGTCAAGGCCACGGCCGACGCGGTCGCCGTGGACAAGAAGCTCAACCTGCTGGACCTCGCGTCCGAGATGCGCGACCTGCGCAGCGGCAACCTGACGTTCCTCACCTGCCCCGTCAAGGGCACCGGCCAGATGGGCAGCGAGAGCGTGGTCCTGGTCGACAAGGAGAAGGCCGCGAAGGTGTTCGAAGCAGTCCGCAACGACAACGTTCCGGAGATCCTGTCCGCCGCAAAGTAGGAGCGGGAACTGTCTTGCCGGCCATGGTGGCGCGCCTCGGCCGATCGTAGAGTTCGGTCGCCCTTCTGGTCGGGACGCGTGACCGAGGGCTTTCACGGGGAGGTCCACAAGTGTCAGGCCAGCCGGCGACCAGCCATCCGTCCACGCCCCCGTACGGCGGCGGACAACTCGACATGCCGGGTGACGGGGCCCGCCTCTACGGTGGCGGCGCCCCACCCGTTCCGCAGTCCCGGGAGCCAGAGGCCGCGCCCGAGGTGCCCGGCCTCGGCACCACCGCCGTCCTGCCGTACGCCAGGTCCCGCACGTCGTCGCGGACGCGGTGGCTGCGGGCGTGGATGATGGTCGCTCCGGTGGACGTCGTGGCGCTGCTCGTTCCGCTGGCGCTGAGTCAGAGCTACTGGCGCGGGACCATCGCCAACGCCGTGCTGACGGTGTTCCTCTTCGCCGTCGGCGGCCTCTACCGGCCGCGTCGGCACGTGAGCATTCTCGACGAGTTGCCGAGTCTCAGTGGGCGACTGCTGGCCGCCGCCTCGGTGGTGGCCATCATCGCGGCCGAGCGGCACGCCTCGGTGGCGTACGTGGGTGGATTCATGCGGGGCGTCGCGCTGTCGGCGTTGCTGGTGATCCTCGGGCGGGCGGCCAGCAGGGCGTTCACCGTCCTGTCCCGTAAGCGTCGGTGGGCGGAACACAACGCGATCATCGTCGGCGGCGGGCCGATCGGTATCGAACTCGCCCGGCTGCTGCGCCGCTACCCGCAGTACGGTCTGCGGTTCGTGGGTTGTGTCGACGCTCCGTCACGTCAGGACAACGGGGTGCTCCAGTTGAGCGGGACGTTGACCGATCTGGAACACCTGGTCCGGCTGTCGGAGTGCGAAGTCCTGATCATTGCCGACCCGGACTGCCACGAGTTGACCCTGATGGAGACCCTGCTCCAGCCCCGCAGCTCGCGTTGTGACCTCTGGGCCGTGCCCCGGCTCTGGGGTTCGCGCTCGCACAGCGGCTACCCCGACCACATCGGCGCGTTCCCGATCGTCAAGATCGGCGACATCACGTTGTCCGGCCCCCGCTGGGCCATCAAGCGGGCGTCCGACATCCTGTTCGCGGCGATCGCCCTCATCCTGTTGAGCCCGGTGCTGCTGCTCTGCACCATCGCCACGTTCATCGACGGGGGCCGGGGAATCTTCTTCTACCAGGAGCGCATCGGCCGGTACGGCAAGCCGTTCAAGGTCATCAAGTTCCGTTCGATGCGTCCGGTGAACGAGCAGGAGTCCCAGACCAACTGGTCCATCGCGCACGACAACCGGGTCGGTCCGATCGGCCGGTTCATGCGCCGGACGTCGCTGGACGAGCTGCCCCAGCTGTGGAACATCCTGCGCGGTGACATGAGCGTCGTCGGGCCACGGCCGGAGCGGCCGTACTTCGTGGAGAAGTTCTCGGCCGAATACCCGAACTACGCGTCACGTCACCGCGTTCCTGTCGGGCTCACCGGGCTCGCTCAGGTCAGTGGCCTGCGCGGCGACACTCCGATCTCCGACCGGGCCCGGTTCGACAACTACTACATCGAGAACTGGTCGCTGTGGTTGGACGTCAAGGTGGTGCTCCGTACGGTTTCGGAGGTCTTCCGCGCCGGCGGTCGCTGAGCAGACCGAGACAGTCCGGGGGTGGCACCGACGGTTCGTAACCCGTCGGCGCCACCCCCGGCGCTGTCAGATCATGCGGTCGGGGCCGCCTTCAACGGTTCCCACCAGGCGCGGTTGTCGCGGTACCAGGCGACGGTGTCGGCGAGGCCCTGGTCGAGGGTGATGCTGGGGCTGTAGCCGAGTTCCTGGTGGATTTTGGTGATGTCGAGGGAGTAGCGGCGGTCGTGGCCCTTGCGGTCGGTGACGGGGACGACGCGGTCCCAGCCGGCGCCGCAGGCGTCCAGGAGGCGGCCGGTGAGGTCTTTGTTGGTCAGTTCGGTGCCGCCGCCGATGTTGTAGACCTCGCCGGGGCGGCCTTTCTGTTGGACCAGGGCGATGCCGCGGCAGTGGTCGTGGACGTGTAGCCAGTCGCGGATGTTGCCGCCGTCGCCGTAGAGGGGGACGGTGGCGCCGTCGAGGAGGTTGCTGACGAACAGCGGGATGACCTTCTCGGGGTATTGGTAGGGGCCGTAGTTGTTGGAGCAGCGGGTGACGACGACGTCCATGCCGTGGGTGCGGTGGTAGGCCAGGGCGAGCAGGTCGGAGCCGGCCTTGGAGGCGGAGTAGGGGGAGTTCGGGGCCAGGGGCCAGGTTTCGGTCCAGGAGCCCTCGTCGATGGAGCCGTAGACCTCGTCGGTGGAGACGTGCACGAAGCGGCTGGTGTGGTGGCGCAGCGCGGCGTCGAGGAGGGTCTGGGTGCCCAGCACGTTGGTGGTGACGAACGGTGCGGCGCCGGCGATGGAGCGGTCGACGTGTGATTCGGCGGCGAAGTGCACGATCACGTCGTGGTCGGCGACGACCTCGTCGACCACGACCGGGTCGCAGATGTCGCCTTGGACGAACCGCAGCCGCGGGTCGTCGCGGACGGGGTCGAGGTTGGCCAGGTTGCCCGAGTAGGTCAGTTTGTCGAGCACGGTCACGACCGTCGGCTCCAGTGGCGGCACGCCGTCGGCACTGCCGAGGGGCTTGCCCAGCAACAGGCGAACGTATTCCGACCCGATGAATCCGGCTCCGCCGGTGACGAGGATCCTCACGGGTCGGGAAGTCTACGCCGACCGTTCGTCAACGACGGCAGGTGTTTTGGCACCCTCGGATAGGGCCGCCCGGGCGATTGCAGGCGTCATCCTGTTCGGGTAGAAAGTGCCAGCGACGTGTGACTCGTCGTACTGCAACGTGTCGAAAAAACGGGGGCGAGAACAGCGTGTCGCTGGTCAATGCTGCTCGGCCATCGCCGGGTCCAGACACCAATCCACCCCCGAAACCCCGCATCGTGGGGCTGCTGCGGCGGCTCATCGCCCCCGAGCGTCTCTACATGGGCGCGCTCGGCCTGACCGGCCTGGCGGCGGTCCTGTCGGTGGCTCTGCCTCCGGCGGAGCGCGGTGAACTCTCGGCGAACATGGTCAGCGCCACCCTGGGCGCGGCCGTCGGTGGTCTGTCCCTGGACACGTTCCTCCTGTCCCGTCCGGGTGGCTGGGTCTTCTCCCGGGGCCGCCCCTGGGTCCTCGCGATGCTGGCGGCCTCGGTGCTGCTCTCCGTCGTCGCCGCAGCCGTTCTCACTGCGGTGGCCGGGATCGGCAGTTACCTGGTCGGGGTGGGGTCCGCGGCGGGCCTGACGATCTTCAACACGGTCTCGTCGATCGCGCTGCGGCAGAAGAGCTTCATGGCCGTCTACTCGCTGCGCGCGGCGAGCGGGGCGGTCCTGGTCGGTGGTTACGTCGCCCTGTACTTCGCCGGCTACCTCGACGGCGGCCTGTGGAGCATGGTTTGGCTCGTCGTCCAGTGGGTCAGCGCGCTGGCCGTCTGCGGCCTGGTGCTGGGCATGCTGCGCCGGATCGGGCGGGCGCCCCGGGCGGAGGCGACCGCGTTGGACTACCGCGCCGACCTGGCCGCCGTGGGCAACCTCCACCTCGGGATCTTCGCCCAGATGATGACGCTCCGGTTCAACCAGATCCTGGTGGCCCGGTTCGTCGGGGCCGGTCCTCTCGGTGTGTACGCCCTGGCGGTCGCCGCCCTGGAGTTCGCGCAGGCCGGTGCCGTCGTTCGGGCGCAGCGGATCCTGGCCAGCCGGGACGGCACCGACGGGCCCGACCCGACCAGGGCCGTGGTCACCGCGGCTCTGCCGGTCGCCCTGGCCGCGGTCCTCGGGCTCGGCGTGCTGGGTTACCTCCAGCCCGAGTACCGGCACGCCTGGATCCTCGGCCTCGTCCTCCTGCCCGGCTCGCTGGCAACCGCTGCCGGCAAGAGCTGGAGCGCCCTGCTGCTCAAGAGACGGGGTGAGCGGGCGACCACCGTGGTCGCCATGATCACCCTGGCGTTCGCGATTCCCGCCTACTTTGCGATCATCCCGTGGGCGGGTGTGGTCGGGGCCGCCATCGCCTCGACACTCGCCTACGCCGTGCACGCTTTCGCTTCCCGAGCAAGCCTGCGACGAGCGCAGTCGCCGAATCATGGGACGGTATGACATGGATGTCTCGATTGTTGTCCTCGCCTGGGAGGACTTTGAGCGCACCCGCGCCTGTGTCCTGTCGCTGCCGGCGGAGGCAGAGATCGTTGTCGTCGACAACGGCAGCTCCCTGCACATTCAGGAGTCGTTGAGCGAGTTCTGCGCCCAGCAGGGGGTCCGGTACGTCCAGTCCGGCTCGAACCTGGGGTACGCGCGGGGCATGAACCTCGGTGTGCGGCACACCAGCCGGGCAAACGTCATCCTCTCCAACAACGACATCATCGTGCACGCCGATGCCGTGGCCCGACTGCTGACCGCCCTGGAGGACCCGGAGGTGGGCGCTGCCTTCCCGGGGGTCGTGACGCCGGAGGGCGTGTCGCAGACCGAAGGCGGACGGTTCCTGGGCCTGGGTGTCGGTTTCGCCCACGCCACCGGGCTGAGCATGGTGCTGCCGAACCTGCGGATCGTCGCGCCGCCGGAGAAGGCGGACTGGCTGACCGGGCCCTTCGTCGCCATGCGCCGCAGCACCTTCGACGCCATCGGCGGTGTCGACGAGACCTCGTTCTTCTACTCCGAGGACATGCGCCTCTGCTGGGCCGTGCGGCAGCAGGGCCTGCGACTGGCGTACGTGCCGGAGGCCGTGATCATGCACGAGGACGACGCGACCGCGAAGCGGCGTTGGTCCGAGGAGGAGATCTCGGAACGTCGCACCCGGGAGTTCATCCGGGCGAGCCGGACCATGGGCGGGCGGCGTGCCCGCATCGCCACGACGGCGTACGTGGGTGGCGTCCTGCTGCGCGCGGCGGTGGGCGGAAACCCGGTTCGTCGCGCCATCGCACGCGGTGCCGTCGAAGGGCTGCGTCCCTGATGAAGGTGTTGTTCGTCTGCACGACGGGCGGCTCCGGCAGGCGGCAGCTCGGCGGCGCGGAACGCATCCTGACGGAGATCATCCCGGCGCACGCCCGTACCGGCGTCGAGGTCATCGCCGCGACGTCCGACGACGAGGTGGGCTACGCGCTGCGTGAGGCCGGGGTGCCGTGGATCGGGCTCAGCGCGACCAGTCGCGTGGACCTCGCCTACGCGCGGGAGATCCGCCGCCTGGTCGACGAGGTGCAGCCGGACGTGGTCTGCGCCCACCTGCTGTCCGCCGCCATGCACTCGCGGGCGGCGCTGAGCATGGGGCGCCGGCGGATCCCGCTCGTCGTCACCCTGCACAACAGCCTGTGGCAGTACCGGGACACCGCCGGGTCGTTCCAGCAGAAGGCGCTCATCCAGTCCAACATCACGCTGGACCTGGCCATGCGTCGGGCCCGTCCACACGCGACGGTGGCGGTCTCCGAGTTCGAGGCCTCCGAGCTGCGCGACCGTGGCGGCGTCAAGAACATCCACCTGATCCCGAACCCGCTGCCCGTCACCTGGCCCAGCCCGAAGCCCGCGCACACACCGGAGCCGGGTCGCCGGCCGGTGGTCGGCTATCTCGGCCGACTGGAGAAGGAGAAAGGCGTCGACCTCCTGTCCGACACCGCCGGTCTCCTCCCGGAGTTGGACTTCAAGGTCGCCGGCGCCGGCACCGTGTCGATCACCCCTCAGCCGAACCTCGAACTCGTCGGCCGGGTCACGGCTGCGGACTTCCTCCAGGAGATCGACTGCCTCGTGGTGCCGTCCCGGGTCGAGTCGTTCGGGCTCAGCGCCTTGGAGGCGCTGTCCCTCGGCGTACCCGTGGTGCACACCGGGGCCGGCGGCCTCGCCGAGGTCACCCGGCACGCGACGGGGACGCTGGCCTTCCAGGCGGACCTCGCGCCCGCCGCGCTGGCCGGCGCCATTCGGCAGGCCGTCGGTCGCCGCGCGGCCGACGAGGCGCAGCGGGTGGCCGAGTGGTACGCCCAGGAGTACGCCTTCGACAGGTGTGTGGAGCGGTGGCAGAGTTTGTACAGGTCCCTCCTGTGACCCCCACGACCAGCACCGTCACACCCAACCGCTTCCCGGCACTCGTGCCGTGGGTCGTAGCGGTCGTCGCCGTCGTGGCGGTCTTCCTGTGGGACGTCGAGTTCGGTGTCGCGGCAGCATTCCTCGCGATGGCGGCCCTCCTCTTCCGCCATCACATGTGGCTCGCCATCTGCACGGCCGCCTGGGGTTTCGTCTTCCTCGCCGTCCTCACCATTCCCGGGCCGTACGACTCCCCGGCCGGCCCCGCCGCGGTGCCGGTCCTGGGCTTCTACGCCGCCTGCTTCCTCGGTGCCTGGTATCTCGGCCGTCGACTCGCTGCAGCCAGGAGTCGTTCCGAGGAGCCGACGCCGACTGCGGAGACGGTCGAGTCGACGCCGACCGCGAAGACGGTCGTCATGCCGGCCGTGACGACGCGCCCGGCTCAGGGCCGTACCGGTCTCGAATCCGAACGTGCCGAACTGCGTTGGCCCGCCGAGAGCCGACTCCGGGTCTTCGTGCTCTTCCTGCTCCTGCTCGCCGTCATCGGCGCGGCGTTGAAGTTTCGTGGTGACGTACCGCCGCTGTTCGCCGACAACCCGGACGCCGCGCGGGAGGCGGTCAGACTTCGATCCAACCTGATCACCGGGCTGTTCTCGGAGTTCTGGGGGATCGGGCTGGCGGTCTCGTTGCTCCGAGCGCTCACCGGCAAGGCGGAGGGACGGTGGGCGTACGTCGTCTTCGTCGTCATCTTCGCCTTCGGCGCGGCTCTGGGCGCGAGCAAGAACTCCGTTCTGCTGGGTATCGTGCCCCCGCTGGTAGCTGCACTCTCGGTGCGCCGTTCGGCGACCATCAGCCCGAAGAACCGGCTGCGGGTGTCGCTCGTGGTGCTCATGATCGGAGCGGTCGCGGTAGGCGCGGCAGTCTTCCTCGGCGGCCAACGGACGCTCGCCGGCACGGGGCAGTTCGAGGACCAGTTCCGGGCGCAGTACGGCGCCAGCCCGCTCTACGCCAGCGTCGGGTCGCTGGACCTGTCGCTCAGCAGCTCCGTCGAGACGTTCGGGCGGCTGTGGGAAGTGCGCGAGCAGCATCCGCCTACCTGGGGGCGGTACACCATCACCTTCACCGGCTCGGTGGGAGAGCGGCTCTTCGGGCCGGCAGACCTGTACGCCATCACCGCCGGTCTGAGCAAGCCGTTCTACATGAACACCGCGACGTTCGTCGCCATACCCCTACTGGATTACGGGCCGATCGGAGCCGTGATCTTCCTCGGTCTTCTGGGCCTCAGCGTGGGCGTCATCGACCGTCGGCTCGCGTCCGCCTGGAGCCCCGCGCATCACCTGACCCGGGCGTTCGTCATCTACTTCGCGACCTTCGGCGTCTACGAGCTCTATCCGGTGGTCCAACCGTTCTGGCTGGCCCTCGCTCCTGGCCTTGTTGCCCTGTACCTACTTAGCAAACCGATGAGGTGGATCCCGGAGTGGATGAAGCGCTGACAGTCGTCACCGTTCTCTATCGTTCGAACGACATGTTGACCCAGACGCTGCCCACCTGGGTTCGCAGCGCCGAAGGGCTCCCGGTGCGGTTCATCTTCGCGGACAACTGGCCCGAGGACGGCTGCGAGAAGGTCATCGCCGGTTGGCTGGACGACGGGCGGTACGAGTACCTTCCCGACTCGTCGAATCCCGGTTTCGCGGCAGGCTGCAACCGCGCCGTGGCCGCCGCGAAGACGAGCCACGTCCTGCTGCTCAACCCCGACGTGTGGCTGCCCGACGACGCACTCGCACGGGTGTGCGCCGCCATCGCGGAGGACCCTGGCACGCCGATCGCTGTCGGTCTGGCCATGCACGGCGGCGAGTACGTCGGCATCGACGTCAATCCGATCTCGCTCTTCATCGACCGGACATCCACCGTGACGCGGGGACCGCTGGGCCCGTCGGGTGGCGCAGCTGTCTTCCCGACCGAACTGTTCCATCAGTTCGGCGGCTTCTACGAACACCTCTTCGCCTGGGGCGAGGACGCCGATCTGGCCTACCGGCTCTACGCATCAGGCAGGCGGACCCGCGCACTCGACGTCATCCTCCCGCACGCGGGTGGGCACAGCGTCGAAGGTGACAACAAGCTCCAAGGCTTCCGAGCCTTCCTGCTGGCCCGAAACCGGCTCCTGGTCGCGGCCCGGGTATTCACCTGGCCGCTGATGCTCATCGCGATGCCGGTACTAGCCCTGGCGCACCTCGCGCTCGCCGCCCGGCGCATCCGTCAAGGCCTGCTCCGGCCGTTCCTTCGCGGCATCGCGCGAGGACTGATGGAGAGCGCGACCGCCAGGCGGCAATGGAACGGCGAGCGGTTCGGCTTCGCGTCCCTCTACAGCTACCTGACAACTCGGAGAGCATGATGCCAGCACACCAGTGGACTGTCGTAACGGTCACCTACAACTCGGCGGACACGCTCCGCCGGTGCTGGCGAGGGGCCAAGCCCTACGAGTGGATCGTCGTCGACAACGCCTCGTCCGACGACTCGGTCGTCGTGGCCGAGGAGTTGGGTGCCCGGGTCATCCGGCTACCGGAGAACGTGGGTTTCTCCAAGGCCAACAACGTCGGGGTACGCCAGGCCGCGGGTGAATACGTCGTGTTCGCCAATCCCGACCTGGAGATCGACCCGGACGGCATGAGCGTGCTCAAGCAGCACCTCGACACCCACGGCGGCCTGGTGGCTCCTCAGCTGATCGGTACCGACGGGACTCCCCAGCCCAACGGCCGGGGGTTCCCCTACGCCACCGCCAAGCTGGGCAACCGGAAGATCTGGCCCTTGTCCCGGATGCATGCAAATTACCGGGTGATGGCCCAGCCCGGCGAGACGGTCTACGTCGCCTGGGCCATGGGTGCCGCAGTCGCCGCCCGCACCGCCGACTTCCTGGCGATGGGCGGGTGGAACGAGCAGTTCTTCCTCTACTACGAGGACCACGAGCTCGGGCTGCGGGCGTGGCGACAGGGTATGCCTGTCGCCCTGACCGGCGACGTCCGGTGGACGCATCACTGGGCGCGCGCGACGAACTCGTTCCAGTGGTCTCGGGCGCACACGCTGGAACTACAGAGCGCCCGAACCTTCTTCGGCATGTTTCCCGAGTTCCTCGTCGGGCTGCCGCTGGCCTCGCGGCGCAACCGGCAGGCGGCACGCCTGATCGGCTCGTCGGTGCCAACTCAAAGGGTTCCGGGTGAGCCGGTGCCCTCGCCATCCAGCTCCACAGGAGCCAGGTAGCGCAGGCGACCTTCGTTGCTCTCCTTCCTACCAGGCCCGGTGCGGCGTGCGACGGTGTCGCGGCCGTTCGCCGAGGCCTACGACAGGCGCGCGAACAGCTTTGGCGCTCTTCGGCTTGCGTTCGCGCTCGCCGTGGTGTTGTCCCACTCGGCCGCTCTCGGCTTTGGTCGTCCGCTCATGCAGCGCGTCGATCTTGGTGCCGTGGCAGTGGCCGGCTTCTTCACCATCTCCGGTTTTCTGATCGTCCGTTCCGCTAGGCGCAGCTCGGTTCCTCGCTTCCTGTGGCACCGCGCCCTGCGGATCTGGCCCGGCCTGTGGGTATGCCTCCTCTTCACCGCCGTGGTTGTCGCGCCCGTGCTCTTCTTCGAACGGCACGGGACGGTCGCAGGCCTGTGGTGGAGTCCCAACGGGGCCTTCGACTATCTGCGACAGAACTGGTGGGGGGGCCTTCGTCAGTTCGGGATCGCCGACCTGTTGCAGGGCGACACGCCGTACTGGCGGTGGCAGGGTGGGAACACTCTCAACGGGTCATTGTGGACTCTCGCCTACGAGATCTTCTGTTACCTGCTGGTCGCCGTCTTGTCCGTTTTCACCATCCTCCGCCGTCAACTCCGCTGGATTCCACTGCTTGCGTTGCTAGCCATGTTCGGTGTTCTCTGCTGGAACCAGTTCCGTCATGGCAACGCAGAGCCGGGCATCTGGCTGACGGGGGAGATCGGACCGCTGCCGATGCTCGGCACGCTTCGAAAGGATTCTCTACTCTGGTACGGCTTCATGTTCCTCGCCGGCGGGACAGCTGAGCTGTATAGCGACCGCCTACTGATCAACGACCTCTTTGGTGTGCTTGCCGTCCTGGTCTCCGGCGGGCTCGCGGCACACGGGGTGTTCTTCGGCCCGGCGCTGCTCGCCTACGCGTACGCCGTTCTCTGGCTCGCCGTGCGGCTGCCGAAGGCGCTGCACCGGGTCGGAAACAACAACGACTACTCGTACGGGTTGTACATCTACTCCTTCGTCGTACAGCAGGTCATGGCGAAGACCGGGGTGCAGGCGCTCGGCCTGGTCGGCTTCTTCGTTGCCAGCACCCTGGTCAGTGTGGGACTCGCGATGCTCTCCTGGCATCTGGTGGAGCGGCCCGCGCTGCGCCTCAAGGATTGGGCGCCGCGCAGGCTGCGTGAGCAATCCGATGAGATGACGACACCGCAAGGTGGCCGCGCTCCTGCAACCGGCTCGGCGGACAGTGTCACCGCGTCAAGCTCTCAGAATTGTGCGTAGCGCTCGATGGTCCGTACTTCCAGGATGGGAGGCATCGTGGTCGCGCAACTCATGACCAGGAACGTGAGCGATCGTGGCCCGTTGCCGGCTCCGGTGAAGCGTCGTCGACCGACCCGTACGGACTTGGCCGTCGTCGCCGTCCTGCTCGCCGCCATCCCGGTTGTGCACGACGTCCGCACGATGCTCTCCGCGCCGTACTGGCTCGACGAGGCATGGGTGGCGTTGTCCGTACGGTTTCCGCTCGCCGAATTGCCGGTAGCAACGTCGTCGACCCCCATCGGGTGGACCTTCCTCCTCCGGCTGGTCCCGGACCCCGACTACCTGCGGGTGGTGACGCTCGCCTTCCACGGCCTCGGGCTCGTCGGCGCGTACGCCTGGGGTCGCCTGCTGGGGTGGACGACACGCCGGATGGGAACGGTGGCGGGCCTGGTCTGCGCAACCGCCGTTCTGCTCCTGCCGATCCAGCAGATTCGCCACGACCTGAAGCAGTACACGGCCGATGCCGCCGTCACGGTGGGCCTTCTCGCTCTGGTCGCCTGGACCGAGAAGCGGTGGTCGTACCGGCGGCTGGGGGTCGTCGCGGGAGCGGTGGCCGTCGGGATGCTGTTCAGCCACGTGACCGCCATCGTCGCGCCGTGTGTCTTCGGAAGTCTGCTGGTGGTGACCGCGATCCGGCGCCAGTGGTCCCGCTTCCGTGAGGTGGTGGCAGCCGCAGTCGGTGGCGCGGTTGCCGCCGCAGCCGTCTACCTGGCCATCTCCGTTCGAGGTCGTAACGAGGCGATGCAGGAGTTCTGGGCCGACAGCTTCCCGACGCTCGGTGAACTGCCCGACTATCTGTCGCAGAAGATGGAGGATCTGACCCCGTGGATGGGCGCCTCCGGGCTGGTGATCCTCGGCCTGTTCGTCGCCGGGGTGCTGACCCTCGCGAAGCAGGGGCGGCCGGTGTCCGCGACCGCGGTGGTCCTGCTGCCGATCGCGGCGGTGACGTTGGGGGTCGCGAGGGTCTATCCGCTGCTGGACCTGCGTACGTCCCACTTCCTGCTGGTCAGCACGGCGGCGGCGGGCGGCCTCGGGGTAGCCGGCCTCGCCCGACTGGTGGCCGCACTTGTCCACCGCGTGTTGCCAGCGGCGCGGCCCACCATGGTGACAGCGGCCATGACCGCCGTCCTGCTCGCGTCGTTCGCGGTCCACAACGGTCACTGGTACCGGTTCAACGGAAACAATCCCGAGACCTACTACACCGCGATCGCCGTTACTGACATTCGGTTCGCGACGCGCTACGTGGCCGAGCACCGTTCCCGGAACGACGTCGTCGTCATGAGCAACCTTGCCTGGTACGGCTTCGCGTACTACTCCGAACACGACCCGGTCGAGCTGACCACCCCCTACTCAAATGCCGTGGGTTGGTGGGTCGCCATGCCTACGCGGTCAGACGTCGTCGTCGTTCCGGGCCGCGACGCGGCGGCCGTCCGTACTGGCCTCGACGACGCGCTACGGCTGGCAGGACGGCGCGGCGGGGCCCGGATCTGGCTGATCCGCTCCCACGTCACCGACGCGGAACTCGAGGCGTGGCGATCGGTACTCGTCGACTACCACGTGGAAGAGGTCACAGCGGGCGTGGAGCCCGTCGCGCTGATCAGAGAGAAGTGACCGGCCCGGGGCTGCCAGTTCGCGGAACCGGGCCGGCTCGGCCCTGCTCAGCTGCCTCGGCGCCACAGGTCGCGTAGGGCGTCCCAGTTGTTGTCGATCCCGTCACACGGGGTCTCCAGGTAGAACGCGCCGTCGACATCGTCCCGGTCCCACCAGAGTCCACAGATCGTCCGGCCGTCGTCGCCCTTGTACGCGTACTCGATGTAGGTGCCGGGCTTGGCAGTCACGCCACCCGTCGTATGGGTCGCCTCGCGCAGCCCGGGAGCCAGTGCGCCGCCCGCCGCGTTGAGCTGCCGACGGGTGTCGCGTGCGGCGTCCTTCTGCCTCCGTCCCGGGAACTGCGCGAAGTGCAGCCACACCACGCCGTAGGGGCAGTAGACGTGCCGCTCCTCGTTGGTCGACAGTTTCGGTGCGCCCGGATCGTTGTAGACCACACAGCCGCCGATCCGTGGCAGCCAGGGCTCGGCCAACGGTGCGAGCAGGCCATCGAAGAGGGGCCGGTTGATCGACGCCTGCATCGCCTCGTACGGTGCGAGGGTGGCCTCGGTCGAGGGCGGGGCGGTCCCCTCGGCACCGCTGCGACCGACGAAGAAGCCTGCGGTTCCAGCGAGAAGCGCCAGGGCCAGCGCACCGGAGATCAGGATCCAGTTCGGCCGCTTCGGCTTTGGCGCCACCGGTGCGATCCGCCGGCCCTCGGTGGTGGGGAACGGGTCGAATACCGGAGCGGCGTTGCCGGCGTACGCCGGTGACTGCGGGGCGGCCGAGACCGGCCGGGTTGGCGGCGCGGAATACGGCTGCGCGCCGGAGACCGGCTGCGGAGACGCGGAGACGGGCTGCCCGGAGACCGGTGCCGCGTGCATCGCCCAGGGAAGCTGCGGCGGGTGCTCTACCAGCTCGGGCGTACCGGAGACCGGCGTCGGTGGCCCACTGACCTGCTGCGGCACGCCGGACACCGGCGGCGCGGAGGCGGGCGGCGCCGAGGCTGGTGGCGCGGAGACCGGCAGGTCGGGCACCGGCTGGTAGTCCAGGCCGAGGCTCTGGAAGAGCCGCTGCGGGGCGTGCCCCTCGTTGGCCCGGTAGGCCACCCAGGGGTGGGCTGCCGACAGGTCGGCATCCGCGTAGGGGTGACCGCCGGCGGCCTGGGCCAACGCGTTGGCCGCCGCACCGAACGCCGCGCGCCACCGTTCGTCGGCCGCGGCGGCGCCGTCCAACACGGCCACTGTGGCGAACTGGCCTTCCTTGTCGACCGCGGCCCAGGCCTTGCCAACCTGGCACGCACCCAACATATGCGTATACCTGTATGGGCTCTCCGCCTGCATCCCACTCCTCCGCTCAACCGCCGAGCGGATCCTACAGAGCCCACGCCATCCCAGCGGCCCGCCGGTCGGCCGTGCGACAGCTCAGGAGAACAGGGGGTTGCGCCAACCCTTGCCGACTGAAAGTTTTGATGCATAGAGTCGCGGAGTGAATGAAGGAGCGACGGCGGCATCGGTGGATCAGGTGCTCGACCTGTTCGACGGGGTGCGGCTCACACCCACCCAGCGCCGCATCGCGCACTGCCTCGTGCAGCACGCACCCGCCGTGGCGTACCTGTCCGCCGCCGAGGTCGCCGACCTCGCCGGTGTGAGTCAGCCGTCGGTCACCCGGTTCGCCGTCGCACTCGGGCACGACGGGTACCCGGCGCTGCGCCGCCGGCTGCGCGACCTCACCGCCGGCACGACGGGCGGGTCGGCGGACGCCGGCAACGAACTCCAGCAGGCGGTACGCGCGGAGATGGGCAACCTGGACCGGCTGGCCGGTCAGCTCGCCGACCGGGACCGGATCGCCGAGACCGGGCGGCTGCTCGCCGAGAGCCGTCCGCTGCCGGTGCTCGGTCTACGCGCCGCCGCGCCGCTGGCCGCGTACTTCGCCTACTTCGCCGCCAAGGTGCACCCGGACGTACGGGTGCTCGACGACGGCGGCAGTCTGCTCACCGATCGGCTGGAGCAGTCGGCCGAGGCCGGAGCGTCCGCCCTGCTCGCCTTCGTCCTCCCCCGCTATCCCCGGGAGACCCTGGACGCGCTGCGTGACGCGCGCGCCGCCGGGCTGACGGTGGTGGCGATCACCGACTCACCGGTCAGCCCGGCCACCGAGCACGCCCACGTGGTGCTGCCCGCCGCGGTCGGCGCGCAGCTCGTGTTCGACCTGCACACCGCACCGATGACCCTGGCCATGGTGCTGTTGCAGGCGATCTGCGACGCCGCGCCGGCCGACACCCAGCGCCGACTGGAGGCGTTCGAAGCCTCGGCGGCCCGCCGACAGTTGTTCCTCGGATGACCGGAGGAGAGCCAGAGATGACCAAGCCCATCCGTGCCGCACGGGGCAGCCAGCTCACCACCCGCGGGTGGCAGCAGGAGGCCGCCCTGCGGATGTTGATGAACAACCTCGATCCCGAGGTGGCGGAACGCCCCGACGACCTGGTGGTCTACGGCGGCACCGGGAAGGCGGCACGGGACTGGCCGTCGTACCACGCGTTGGTCCGCACGCTCACCGACCTGCGCGAGGACGAGACGATGCTGGTGCAGTCGGGCCGCCCGGTCGGGGTGATGCGCACCCACGAGTGGGCGCCCCGGGTGCTGCTGGCCAACTCCAACCTGGTCGGCGACTGGGCGACCTGGCCGGAGTTCCGCCGCCTGGAGCAGCTCGGCCTGACCATGTACGGGCAGATGACCGCCGGCTCGTGGATCTACATCGGCACGCAGGGCATCCTCCAGGGCACCTACGAGACGTTCGCCGCGGTCGCCGCGAAGAGGTTCGGGGGCACCCTCGCCGGCACGCTGACGTTGACCGCCGGCTGCGGCGGCATGGGCGGCGCGCAGCCCCTCGCGGTCACCATGAACGACGGCGTCTGCCTGATCGTCGACGTGGACCGCACCCGGCTCGACCGCCGGGTGCACGACCGCTACCTGGACGAGGTCGCCGACTCCCTGGACGACGCGGTCGACCGGGTCCTCGCGGCCAAGCGGGACCGTCGGGCCCTGAGCGTCGGCGTCGTCGGTAACGCCGCCGAGGTCTTCCCGGAGCTGCTCCGTCGGGGCGTCGAGATCGACATCGTGACCGACCAGACCAGCGCGCACGACCCGCTGGCGTACCTGCCGGTGGGGGTCGAGCTGGCCGACGCCCGGGACTACGCCGCGGCGAAGCCGGCCGAGTTCACCGACCGGGCCCGTGCGTCGATGGCGACGCACGTCGAGGCGATGGTCGGCTTCCTCGACGCCGGCGCCGAGGTGTTCGACTACGGCAACTCGATCCGGGGCGAGGCGCAGCTGGGCGGCTACCAGCGGGCCTTCGACTTCCCCGGCTTCGTGCCGGCGTACATCCGGCCGTTGTTCTGTGAGGGCAGGGGCCCGTTCCGGTGGGCGGCGCTCTCCGGCGACCCGGCCGACATCGCGGCCACCGACCGGGCCATCCTGGAGCTGTTCCCGGAGAACGAGTCGCTGGCCCGTTGGATCAAGCTGGCCGGTGAGCGGGTCGCCTTCCAGGGCCTGCCGGCCCGGATCTGCTGGCTCGGCCAGGGCGAACGGGACCGGGCGGGCGTGCGGTTCAACGACATGGTCGCCTCCGGTGAACTCTCCGCGCCGGTGGTGATCGGCCGGGACCACCTGGACACCGGCAGCGTCGCCAGCCCGTACCGGGAGACCGAGGGCATGGCCGACGGCTCCGACGCGATCGCCGACTGGCCGCTGCTCAACGCACTGGTCAACACCGCCAGCGGCGCGTCCTGGGTGTCCATCCACCACGGCGGTGGCGTCGGCATCGGCCGGTCGATCCACGCCGGGCAGGTCTGCGTGGCCGACGGCACCGCCCTGGCCGGTCAGAAGATCGAACGGGTGCTCACCAACGACCCGGCCATGGGCGTGATCCGGCACGTCGACGCCGGCTACGACAGCGCCCGCGAGGTCGCCGACCGAACCGGAGTCCGCATCCCGATGGCGGAGATGCCGTGAGCGCGAGCAGTGCAGCGCAGCGGAGCCCCGCAGTCGCGAACAACGGAGGTGCCGTGACCGGCGACCTCGCCGCCCGTTTCCGGGCCCTGTGGGACGAGATCGCGCCGATCGGGCGGGACGCCGACAGCGGCGGCTACCTGCGGTACGCGCTGACCGCGCCGGAACTGGAACTGCGGACCTGGTTCCGCGCTCAGGCCGAGCGTCGCGGCATGCCGGTCACCGAGGACGGCAACGGCAACCTCTTCGCCCACTGGGGTGACCCGGAGGGCGAGGACGCCGTGCTGACCGGCAGCCACTTCGACTCGGTGCCGCACGGCGGGGCGTACGACGGGCCACTCGGCATCGTCAGCGCCTTCCTCGCCGTGGACGAGCTGCGCGCCGCCGGGGTAACCCCGGACCGGCCGCTGGTGCTGGGCGCGTTCGTCGAGGAGGAGGGGGCGCGCTTCGGCGTACCCTGCCTGGGGTCGCGGCTGCTCACCGGGGCGCTGCCGCCCGACCGCGCGGCGGGCCTGCGCGACGCGGCCGGGGTGACCTTCGCCGAGGCGCTCGGCGACCGGCCGGCGGGCGCCCGCCCGGAGGTGCTGGGCCGGTTCAGCGCCTTCGTCGAGTTGCACGTCGAGCAGGGCCGCGCGCTCGTCGACACCGACGCCCCGGTCGCGGTGGCCAGCGCGATCTGGCCGCACGGCCGGTGGCGCTTCGACGTGGTCGGGGAGGGCAACCACGCGGGTACCACGCTGATGGCCGACCGCCGCGACCCGATGCTGACCTACGCGTTCACGGTGCTGGCCGCCAACAAGGAGGCCCGGCTGCGCGGTGCGCACGCCACTGTGGGGCGCGTCGCCGTCGAACCCAACGCCACGAACGCGATCCCGTCGAAGGTGACCGGTTGGCTGGACGCCCGGGCCGCCGACCAGGAGACGCTGGAGGGCCTGGTGGACGCGGTACGCGGCAAGCTCGCCGAACGGGCCCGCCGCGACGGTACGGCGGTGACTGTCACCGAGGAGTCGGCCACCGCGCTGGTCGCCTTCGACGGTGGGCTGGCCAAGCGCCTCGCCACGCTGCTGGACGCGCCGGTGTTGCCCACCGGCGCGGGGCACGACGCCGGGGTGCTCGCCGGGCACCTGCCCACCGCGATGCTCTTCGTACGCAACCCGACCGGGGTGTCGCACTCCCCCGCCGAGTCCGCGACCGACGACGACTGCGCCGCCGGGGTACGAGCGCTGGCCCGGGTGCTGGAGGAGCTGACATGTCGGTGACCACCACCCGCTGGCTGGCGGAGTACGCCTGGCTGCCCGAGCACGCCGAACCCACGCCCGACGTGCTGATCGAGGTCGACGAGGGCCGGATCACCGCGGTGACGCCGCTGCTGGGAGCACACGGACCGGACGCCGGCGTCGACGTGTACGCGGACGCCGTACCACTGCCCGGGCTGACCCTGCCCGGCCTGGCCAACGCGCACTCGCACGCCTTCCACCGGGCGCTGCGCGGGCGTACCCACGGCGGTCGGGGTGACTTCTGGACCTGGCGGGACCAGATGTACGGCGTCGCGGACCGCCTGGACCCGGACACGTACCTGGCCCTGGCCCGCGCGGTGTACGCGGAGATGGCGCTCGCCGGGGTCACGTGCGTGGGCGAGTTCCACTACCTGCACCACCGACCCGATGGCGGCGCGTACGACGACCCGAACGAGATGGGCGCGGCGCTGGTCGAGGCGGCCGCGCACGCCGGGATCCGGCTCACACTGCTGGACACCTGCTACCTGACGTCCACGGTGGACGGTCAGGCCCTCGCCGGCCCGCAGCGGCGCTTCGGCGACGGGGACGCCTCCCGCTGGGCGCAGCGGGCGGGGGCGTTCCAGCCGACGGACGCCCACGTCCGGGTCGGCGCTGCCGTGCACTCGGTGCGGGCGGTCCCTGCCGACCAGCTCTCCACGGTCGCCGAGTGGGCCGGCGAGCGGCAGGCACCGCTGCACGTGCACCTCTCCGAGCAGCCCGCCGAGAACGACGAGTGCCGGGCCGTGCACGGGCGCTCGCCCACCGCGCTGCTCGCCGAGTACGGCGTGCTCGGGCCGAACACCACAGCCGTGCACACCACCCACCCGACCAGCGCCGACCTGACCCTGCTCGGCGACAGTCGGACGGGGGTCTGCCTCTGCCCGACCACCGAGCGGGACCTCGCCGACGGCATCGGCCCGGCCCGGCTGATGGCCGAAGCGGGGATCCGGCTGAGCCTCGGCAGCGACAGTCACGCCGTGATCGACCTGTTCGAGGAGGCCCGGGCGGTGGAGTTGGACGAGCGACTGCGTACCCGTCGACGCGGCCACTTCACACCGGTGGACCTGTTGACGGCGGCCAGTTCCGCCGGGCACGCCGCGCTGGGCTGGGCCGACGCCGGAAGGATCGCCGTCGGCGCGCGCGCCGACCTGGTCACGGTACGGCTGGACAGCGCGCGTACCGCCGGGGTGCCGCCGGTGGGCACGTTCTTCGCCGCCACCGCCGCCGACGTCGAGCAGGTCGTGGTGGACGGTCGACTGGTGGTGGCCGAGGGCCGGCACCTGAGCGTCGACGTGCCGGCCGAGTTGTCGGCGGCCATCGAGGCGGTGACTCCCCGGTGAGCGCGAGGAGTGAGCCGGGTTTGCGAGCCCCGCTGTCGCGAACGAAAGAAGGCTCTGCATGAGCAGTCTGCTCGTCGACAACATCGGTGAGTTGGTCACCAACGGTGCCGGCGAGGGTCCGCTGGGCATCCGCCGCAACGCGGCCGTGCTGGTCGAAGAGGGCCGGGTGGTCTGGGTCGGGCCGTCCGCGTACGCGCCGGCCGCCGACCGGCGGCTCGACGCCGGTGGGGCGGCGGTGCTGCCCGGCTTCGTGGACAGCCACGCCCACCTGGTCTTCGCCGGGGACCGTGCCGCCGAGTTCGCCGCCCGGATGGCCGGTCAGCCCTACACCGGCGGCGGCATCCGGACCACCGTCGGCGCCACCCGGGCCGCCACCGACAACGAGCTACGGGCCACCGTGCGCCGGCTGCGCGGGGAGGCGCTGCGCCAGGGCACCACGACCATGGAGATCAAGAGTGGGTACGGGCTGACCGTCGCCGACGAGGCCCGCTCGCTGCGGATCGCCGCCGAGAGCAGCACCGAGACCACCTTCCTCGGCGCGCACGTGGTGCCGGCCGAGTACGCCGACCGCCCCGACGACTACGTGAGCCTGGTCTGCGGGCCGATGCTCGCCGCCGCCACGCCGTACGCGAAGTGGGTCGACGTGTTCTGCGAGCGGGGCGCCTTCGACGTCGACCACGCCCGCGCCATCCTGGCCTGCGGCCAGGCCGCCGGGCTGGGCGTCCGTATCCACGCCAACC
Source organism: Micromonospora sp. WMMD967 (assembly GCF_029626165.1). NCBI lineage: Bacteria > Bacillati > Actinomycetota > Actinomycetes > Micromonosporales > Micromonosporaceae > Micromonospora > Micromonospora sp. WMMD967. Next base: position 2,321,656 of record NZ_JARUBK010000001.1, on the reverse strand, counting down.
AGCTCGGCCCCGGAGCGGGGGTGCGGCTCGGTGTGGAGCTGGACGCGGCCAGCGTCGACCACTGCACCCACCTCAGCGACGCCGACGTGGACGCGTTGGCCGGCACGGCCCGCAGCGACGGGTCGGGAACCCGGACGGTGGCGACCCTGCTGCCGGGAGCGGAGTTCTCCACCCGATCGCCGTACCCGGATGCCCGCCGGCTGCTCGACGCGGGGGTGACAGTGGCGCTCGCCACCGACTGCAACCCCGGCTCGTCGTACACCTCCTCGATGCCGTTCTGTGTGGCGCTGGCGGTCCGTGAGATGCGGATGACCCCGGCGGAGGCGGTGTGGGCCGCGACCGCCGGGGGCGCGCGGGCGCTGCGCCGCGACGACATCGGCGTCCTCACCCCCGGCGCGCGGGCCGACCTCGTCGTCCTGGACGCGCCGTCGTACCTCCACCTGGCCTACCGGCCCGGTGTCCCCTTGATCCGCCAGGTAATGCGCAACGGAGTAACGCCATGACGACAGTGACCATCCAGCCCACCGGAATCTCCGCCGACGACGTTCTCGCGGTGGCCCGCGGCACCGCCACTGTCGTCCTCGACCCGGCCACCATCGACGCGATGGCGACCAGTCGGGCCATCGTGGACGGCATCGAGTCGTCCGGCCGTCCCGTGTACGGGGTGTCCACCGGGTTCGGGGCGCTGGCCAACACCTTCATCGCGCCGGAGCGGCGGGCCGAGCTGCAACACGCGCTGATCCGTTCGCACGCCGCCGGGGTGGGCGCTCCGATGCCGCGCGAGGTGGTCCGGGCGATGATGCTGCTGCGGGTCCGGTCCCTCGCCCTGGGCCGCTCCGGAGTTCGGCCGCTGGTCGCCGAGGCCCTGGTCGACCTGCTCAACAACGACATCACCCCGTGGGTGCCGGAGCACGGCTCGCTGGGCGCCTCCGGTGACCTGGCGCCGCTGGCGCACTGCGCGCTGGCGCTGCTCGGTGAGGGTTGGGTTCTCGGGCCGGCCGGCGAGCGGCAGGACGCGGCCGACGCGCTGACCGCCGCCGGGCTCAAGCCGATCGAGTTGGCCGCCAAGGAAGGGCTGGCGCTGATCAACGGCACCGACGGCATGCTCGGCATGCTGCTGCTGGCGATCGACGACGCGGCGCATTTGTTCGCCATGGCCGACGTGACGGCCGCACTGGCCATCGAGGCGATGCTCGGCTCCGAGCGGCCGTTCCTGCCCGAGCTGCACGCGATCCGGCCGCACCCCGGTCAGGCCGCCTCGGCGGCGAACATCCACCGGCTGTTGCAGGACTCCCGGGTGATGGACTCGCACCGCGACGACCTGGCGCACGCCGTGCAGGACGCGTACTCGATGCGCTGCGCCCCGCAGGTGGCCGGCGCGGCCCGCGACACCCTGGACTTCGTCCGCACCGTCGCGGCGCGGGAGCTGGTGTCGGTGGTGGACAACCCGGTGGTGCTGCCGGACGGTCGGGTCGAGTCGACGGGCAACTTCCACGGCGCTCCGCTCGGCTTCGCCGCGGACTTCCTCGCCATCGCCGCCGCCGAGGTGGGCGCGATCGCCGAGCGGCGGGTGGACCGGCTGCTCGACGTCACCCGTTCCCGGGAACTGCCGGCGTTCCTCTCCCCCGACGCCGGGGTCAACTCCGGGCTGATGATCGCCCAGTACACGGCGGCGGGGATCGTCGCCGAGAACCGTCGCCTGGCCGCCCCCGCCTCGGTGGACTCCCTGCCCACCAGCGGCATGCAGGAGGACCACGTGTCGATGGGCTGGGCGGCGGCGAAGAAGCTGCGCACGGTCCTGGACAACCTGACCAGCCTGCTCGCGGTGGAACTGCTGGCCGGCGTACGCGGTCTGCAACTGCGCGCGCCGCTGGAGCCGTCGCCGGCCGGCCGTGCCGCCGTCACCGCGCTCGGTCCGGCGGCCGGCGAGCCCGGCCCGGACGTGTTCCTCGCCCCGGTGATGGAGGCGGCCCGCGCGGTCGTCGCCGGAGGTGAGTTGCGCGCCGCCATCGAGCGGGAGGTCGGCCCGCTGGGCTGACCCCGAGCGGGGTCGCTGTCGCCCGCCACGGGTCAGGTGGCGGGCGGCAGGACCTCGCGCCCGTCAGCTGGCGGGCGGCAGCACCTCGCGCCCGTCAGGTGGCGGGCGGCAGGACCTTTGCCACCAGCTTCGCCAGCTCGCGCAGCGCCTTGCCGCGGTGGCTGATCGCGTCCTTCTCCGCCGGGGTCAGCTCGGCGTTGGTCCGGTCCTGCCCGTCGCCCAGGAAGATCGGGTCGTAGCCGAACCCGCCGTCGCCGCGCGGAGCGCGCAGCACCTGCCCGGACTGCCGGCCGTCGACCAGGTGCTCCTTGCCACCGGGCAGCACCAGCGCCACGGTGCAGACGAACGAGGCCGCCCGCTGCTCGTCCGGCACGTCGGCGATCTGGTCCAGCACCAACTGGAGGTTGGCCTGGTCGTCGCCGTGCTTGCCGGACCAGCGGGCGCTGAACACCCCGGGCATCCCGTTGAGCGCGTCCACAGCGATCCCGGAGTCGTCGGCGATGGTGGGCAGACCCGTCTGCCGGCACCCCTCCCGCGCCTTGATCAGGGCGTTCTCACCGAAGGTGAGGCCGGTCTCCGGCAGCTCCGCGTACTGCTCGACGTCGTCCAGGCCGAGCAGGGCGATCCGGTGCGCGCCGAGCGCGCCGTCCAGGATCCGCTGCAGCTCGACGAGCTTCTTGCGGTTGCGGGTGGCGAGCAGGACCTTGTTCATGCTGAATCACCTTTGTTCGCGACTGCGGGGCTCGCAAGCTCACTCCTCGCGCTCACGGGGAGGTGAGTGCCTTCCGCTGGGCTTCGGCCAGTTCGGTGCAACCCGCGACGGCCAGGTCGAGCAGACTGTCGAGCTGGTCCCGGGCGAACACGCCCGCCTCACCGGTGCCCTGCACCTCGACGAAGTCGCCCGCGCCGGTGCACACCACGTTCATGTCGACCTCGGCGGCGACGTCCTCCTCGTAGCAGAGGTCCAGACGGGCCTCACCGGCGATGATCCCGACGCTGACCGCGGCCACCGACCGGTGCATCACCTTCTCCGGCTTGCCGGCCAACGACTTGCGGGCGGCAAGCCAGCCCACGGCGTCGTGCAGGGCGACGTACGCGCCGGTGATCGCGGCGGTGCGGGTGCCACCGTCGGCCTGGAGCACGTCGCAGTCGAGCACGATCGAGTTCTCGCCGAGCGCCTTGAGGTCGATGCTGGCCCGCAGGCTACGGCCGATCAGCCGGGAGATCTCGTGGGTGCGTCCACCGACGCGGCCCTTGACGCTCTCCCGGTCGGAACGGGTGTTGGTGGCCCGGGGCAGCATCGCGTACTCGGCGGTCACCCAGCCGAGCCCGGAGCCCTTGCGCCAGCGGGGCACCCCCTCGGTGACGCTCGCCGTGCAGAGCACCCGGGTGCCGCCGAACTCGACGAGCACCGAGCCCTCCGGATGGGTGCTCCAGCCTCGGGTCAGAGTCACCGGTCGGAGTTGAGAGGGCCCTCGCCCGTCAGGTCGCGCCATGTCTGCACCCTATGCGGTGCGGGGATCCACCTCGCTCGGGGTGCCCACGAGCGCGTCCGCGTCGTGCACGCGGAGGAACCCGGCGACGGCGGCCGGCCACCCGAACTCCTCGGCCCGCGCCCGGGCGGCGAGTCGCCGCTGCGCCTCCGGCCGGTCCGCCAGGCGGGTCACCGCCGCCGCCATCGACTCCCCCGAGCCGTACGCGGCGAGGCCGGCGGCTCCGATCACCTCGGGCAGGGCGCTGGCCGCGTTGACGACGACCGGGGTGCCGCAGGCCAACGCCTCCAGCCCGGCGAGACCGAACGTCTCCACCGGGCCGGGTGCGAGCACGACGTCGGCGCTCGCGAGCAACGCGGCCACGGTGGCGCGGTCCGGCAGGAAGCCGGTGAACGTGACCGGCAGCCCTTCCGCCCGGCGGGCGAGCGCGCCGCGCAGCGGGCCGTCGCCGGCCATCACCAGCACCGCCGGTACGCCGGCCCGACGCAGCTCGGCGAGGGCCTGCACGGCCAACTCGGGCCGCTTCTCCGGGGACAGCCGTGCGCAGTGCACCAGCAGCAGCTCGCCCGGGTCCGCGTACCGTGCGCGCAACAGCTGGTCGGCCCGATCCGGGGAGAAGGTGTCCAGGTCCACCCCGAGCGGCACCAGCTCGACGTTGCCGGCACCGATCCGGTCGAACTCCTCGGCGGCCCACCGGGTCGTGCAGACGATCCGGTCGTACGCCTGGCTGGTCGCCCGGTTGAGCCGGTCGGCGATCGGCCTGCGCAATGTGTGGGGCACCCCCCACTCGCCGAGCAACCCGGTCAGCGACTCGTGCGAGACCATCACCGACGGCACCCCGTGCGCCCGCGCCCACCTGCCCGTCCAGCGCAGCGACGACCGGTCGGAGACCTCCAACCGGTCCGGGGCGAGGTCGGCGAGGAGCCGGGCCAGCCGACGCCGGCCGGCGAGCAACCGGTAACCACCGGTGCCCGGCATCTCCGGGCCGGGCACCGTGATCACCCGCCCCCACGGGTACGACTCGTCGGCGGCACGTCTGCCGGGGATCACCAGCACCGGATCGTGTCCCGCCGCCCGGTAGCCCTCGCCAAGGTGTCGCAGTGCGGTACGCAGACCGCCCGAGCGTGCGGTCACGAAGTTGGCGAGCCGCACGATCCGCAGACCGCCAGCAGCCCCGGTCACGAGGCGGCCGGCAGGCCGACGGTGGCGGCCACGGCGCGTACCGCGTGGTAGTGCCCGATCAGCTCGTCGCCGACGGCCGACCAGCTACGGCGACTGACCGCGACGCGGGCGGCCAGCCCGTGGGCCCGCCGCCGGTCGGCGTCGCCGGCCAGGTCGGCCACCGCCGCGGCGAGCGCGTCGCCGTCGTTCGGCGGCACCAGCGACCCGGTCACGCCCGGGTCGACCAGGTCGACCGGGCCACCGCTGGCCGGGGCCACCACCGGCACCCCGGAGGCCAGCGCCTCCTGGATGGTCTGGCCGAAGGTCTCGTGCGGTCCGGTGTGCACGAACAGGTCCAGGCTGGCGTAGAGCCGGGCCAGGTCCTCACCGTGCTGCACACCCAGGAAGGTCACCCCGGGCAGTTCCCGGGCCAACTGCCGGCGGGCCGGGCCGTCACCGGCCACCACCACCCGCACACCGGGCAGACGCGACGTCGCCGCCAGCAGCTCCACCCGCTTCTCCGGGGCGAGCCGGCCGACGTAGCCGACCAGCAGCTCGCCGTCGGGTGCCAGCCGCTGCCGTAGCGCCGCACACCGTTTGGCCGGGTCGAAACGCGCGGCGTCCACGCCACGACGCCACAGCCAGATCCGCTGTACGCCGTTGGCGATCAGGTCGGCCGCGGCGCGGGTGGACGGGGCGAGGGTGCGCTGCGCCGAGTTGTGGATCTCCCGGATCCGCCGCCAGGCCGCCGCCTCTCCCCAGCTCACCCGGTACGCCCGCGCGTACGCGGCCACGTCGGTCTGGTAGACCGCCACCATCGGCAGCCCGTGTCGGCTGGCCAGGGTGGCCGCCCGTGCGCCGAGGACGAACGGACTGGCCAGGTGGACCACGTCCGGCTCGGCCGACAGCAACGCCCCGGTCAGCCGGGTGGTGGTCGGCACACCCAACCGGAAACCCTGGTAGCGGGGCAGCGGAACGCTGGGGATGCGCACCACCGGGTACGGCAGCCGATCGATGTCCCGTCGACTGGCGCCGGGCGGCGCGGGTGCGATGACGACCGGCTCGTGGCCCCGGTCGAGCAGGTGCTCCGCCGTGCGCACCACTGAGTGCGCTACGCCGTTCACGTCCGGTGGGAACGACTCGGTCACGATGGCGATCCGCATGCCCACACCGTGCGGGTGCCACGGGTGCGGCAGACGACAGTTCGCTGACCGGCCGGCGAACAGTACGGCACAACACCGCTGCCCGGCCCACCCCAACCGGGACGGGGTGGGTCAGACGTCGTAACTGGCGCCGGGACGGACCACGTCGATCGGTCCGGTGTACGCGGAGGCCGCCGACTCCAACGTGTGCGCCTCGCTGCCCCAGGCCGCGACCAGGTGGGTGAGCAGCAGCCGACCCACCACGGCCTTGGTCGCCGTTTCGCCGGCCTCCCGGCCGGTCAGGTGCAGGTCCGGTGGGTTGTCCACCCCGTCGAGGTAGCTGGCCTCGCAGAGGAAGACGTCGGCGTTCTGGGCCAGCCGCAGCAACGCGTCGCAGGGCGCGGTGTCCGACGAGTAACACAACGAGCGGCCGTCGTGCTCCAGCCGCACCCCGTACGTCTCGACCGGGTGGTTGACCCGGTCGACGGTCACGGTGAACGGGCCGATCGGGAAGGTCCCGGGCTCGAGTGCGTAGAACTGGTACACGTCTTCGACGGTGCCGTCGTCGCCGTACGCGGCGCTGAGGCGGTCCGGTGCACCGGACGGCGCGTACACGGGCAGCGCCGGGTAGGGGCCCTCCGGGGCGTACCGGCGGACGACCACGTAGGTCACGGCGTCGAGGATGTGGTCGCAGTGCAGGTGGGTCAGCACTATCGCGTCCGGAGCGTGCAGGCCCGCGTACCGCTGGAGGCTGGACATCGACCCTGAACCGAAGTCGACCAGGAGCCGGAAGCCGTCGGCCTCGACGAGGTACGCCGAACAGGGCGCCTCGGGGCCGGGGAAGCTACCGGCGCAGCCAAGGACGGTCAGTCGCATCGAGTGGTCTCGCTGTCACTGTCAGTAGCATTCATGTCGGCCGTCGCTCCAGCCATGATCTCTACCGACGCGTGCGTCACGCTGCGCAGCCTACGCCCGGGCACCCGGCAGCAAGAATGATCCAACGGAACTTGTCACGAACGTGACACCTGCTCACGGAGCGGCGGGCAACGCACGGGCCGCCGACACACGTCGACGGCCCGTAACGGAAAGCCCCAACCGGTCAGGCCCAGAGCTGCCCCTCCAGGGCGTCCTCGGCGTCGGCGAGCGTGCCGCCGTACGCGCCGGTGGACAGGTACTTCCATCCGCCGTCGCAGACCACGAAGGCCACGTCGGCACGACGGCCGTCGCGGACCGCCTCGTGCGCCACCGCGAGCGCGGCGTGCAGGATGGCACCCGTGGAGAAGCCGGCGAAGATGCCCTCCACCTCCACGAGCTGCCGGGTACGCAGCACCGCGTCCCGGGTGCCGACCGAGAACCGCCGGGAGAGCACCGAGGCGTCGTACAGCTCCGGCACGTACCCCTCGTCGATGTTGCGCAGCCCGTAGACCAGCTCGCCGTACCGGGGCTCGGCGGCCACGACCTGGATGCCGTCGACCTTCTCCCGCAGGTAACGACCGGTGCCCATCAACGTGCCGGTGGTGCCCAGCCCGGCCACGAAGTGCGTGATGCTGGGCAGGTCGTGCAGCAACTCCGGCCCGGTCGTCTCGTAGTGCGCCCGGGCGTTCGCCTCGTTGCCGTACTGGTAGAGCATCACCCAGTCGGGGTGCTCCGCCGCGATCTGCTTGGCCGTGGCGACCGCCTGGTTGGAACCGCCCGCCGCCGGCGAGAAGATGATCTCGGCCCCGTACATCCGGAGCAGTTGGACCCGCTCGGTGGAGACGTTCTCCGGCATGACGCAGACCAACCGGTAGCCGCGCAGCTTGGCCACCATCGCCAACGAGATGCCGGTGTTGCCGCTCGTCGGTTCGAGGATGGTGTCACCCGTCCGCAGCCGGCCGGCCTCCTCCGCCGCCCGCACCATGAACAGCGCCGCGCGGTCCTTGATGCTGCCGGTCGGGTTCCGGTCCTCCAGCTTGGCCCAGAGCCGCACCGGCGGTGCCCCGTCGGGCACCGTCGGGGAGAGCCGGGGCAGGCCGACCAGCGGCGTGCCCCCGCACGCGTCGAGCAGACTGTCGTACCGCGCCATGGCGGCCGACCTCAGCGAACCGCGACGGCGTCGCGCACCGCAGTCGCGGCGGCGCCGTGCGAACTGATCGCCGCTGCCGCCGCGCCGTGCGAGCTGATCGCCGCTGCCGCGGCGAAGCCGAACGCGCCGCCGGCCACGGCCGGCAGGATGGTGACGCTGTCGCCGTCGGAGAGCTTGGCGTCCAGCGCGCCGAGGAAACGGACGTCCTCGTCGTTGACGTAGACGTTGACGAAGCGGTGCAACGTGCCCGCCTCGGTGATCAGCCGGCCGCGCAGACCGCCGTGCCGGGAGTCCAGGTCGTTGAGCAGATCGGCGAGGGTGTCGCCGGTGCCTTCGACGACCTTGGCGCCGCCGGTGTAGCTACGCAGGATGGTGGGGATGCGAACCTCAATGGCCATGATGTCGAGCTCCTCGATCGGGTGTGCCTACGGTGACGGGACGAGACGGGTCGGACGCTGACGGATCAGCGGCCGGAACACTCGTAGTCGACCGTCGCCGGGCTCTGCCCGAACATGTAGGACTGGACGGCATGCGGGTCGACGCCGGCCTCCACGACCTGAACCGGCTCCTCGGTGATCACGCCGTCGACGATCCGGAACGACCGGATCTCCTCCGAGTCGGGCTCACGGGTCGAGACGAGCAGGTAGTGCGCGCCGGGCTCGCCCGCGAAGGAGACATCCGTCCGCGACGGGTACGCCTCGGTGGCGGTGTGCGAGTGGTAGATGACGACGGGCTCCTCGTCCCGGTCGTCCATCTCCCGCCACACCCGCAGATGCTCCATCGAGTCGAACTCGTAGAAGGTCATCGACCGAGCGGCGTTGTCCATCGGGATGTGCCGGGTCGGGGTGTCGCTGCCGACGGGCCCGGCGACGACGCCGCACGCCTCGTCGGGGTGATCCCGGCGCGCGTGGGCGACGATCGCGTCGATGATCGACCGGTCGATGCTCAGCACGAGCACCAGCCTAACGCCTGACGAGCACGGGCCGAAGTGGTGCCGGTCACGCCTAGTCGATCAAGGCGTTGAGCAGCGACTCCTGCAAGTATCCGAGGTACGCGTAGACCGAAAGCTGGAACACCCGGCTGGACGCCGGGTCCTCCGCGACCGCGTCGTCCAACTCCTCGCCCAGATCCGTGCCGTCCTTGATCTCCAGCCGGACACCCATCGCGAGCCGTGCGTCGTTGAGCGCCCGCAGCCACGCCTCGGCCGCCTCGGCGTCCAGCCGGACCTCGCCGCCCGCCTCGTCGGGGAGCGCGGCCAGGATCGCCCCCGCCTGGTCGATCTTCGCGGTCTTCAGGTCGCCCTCGGTGTAGCGGCGGAACTCCGCGGTGCCCGAAGCGTCCTGCGGATAGACCGCCGGAAAGAGCCGACCGACGACCGGGTCGGTGTGGTCGAAACCATCGGTGAGGAGGCCGACCACCTCGGAGGCGACCTTGCGCAACACCCGCGCCTCGTCCACGGCGAAGGTGGCGACGTAACAGCCGGCCTGGCGACGGAACATGCTCACGACTTGTCCACCGTCGCCCACAGCCCGTACGCGTGCAACTGCGACGCGTCGTGCTCCATCCGCTCCCGGGCACCGGTGGACACCACGGCACGGCCCTTGTGGTGCACGTCAAGCATCAGCTGCTCGGCCCTCTCCCGGCTGTAGCCGAAAAGCTTCTGGAAGACCCAGGTCACGTACGTCATCAGATTGACCGGGTCGTCCCACACGATCGTCACCCACTGCCGGTCGGACGCCGGCACCTCGTCAGTGGCCGGCGTCTCGACCGGTGCAACCTGCGGAGCCGCCATGCCCCCCATCGTGCCACCGGTTTCCCGGAACCGAGGAACCGGAACGCCGGCCCGTCGTGGATCGCCCACCCCGGGCACCCCTGAGGCACCCCACCCGCCGTCTGACGCGCGGTGTGACACGAACCCGGACCGAGGTGCCACCGCGCGGTCAGGCGAGCAGGATGCCGTGGTCGACTGCATCGGAGAGCACCGCGCCCAGCGAGAGGCGGATCACCTCGAACCGCCGGGAGATCTCCCGGGACAACCCCAACTCGACCTCCCGCACCGCCCGCTGGGACCAGGCCCGCGCCGCACTGTGGTCGTCGTTGCCGGGGGTACGCCACTGCTGCCAGCACCCGCCGGAGAGCGCCACCGCGACCGGCGGGAGCACCTCGGCGCGGGCCGCCGCCGGGTAGCTGGCGAGGGCGTCGATCGCCTCCGCGCCGGTCAACGTCGCGACCCCGGCCGTGCTGGTGATCAGCAGCACCTTGTCCAACTCGTGGCCGGGCTGGTCGTCGACCAGGCCGTACTGCACAGCGGTGGCGATCCGCCGCCGCACGCCTTCGGTGGGAGGCACGGCGAGCACCTGACCCACGACGTCGGCCATGATGCCGCGCACCGCCTGGTCGCACTGCGCCGTGGCCAACAACGACAACGCCGCCATCTCCCGGTCCAGTAGATCCGGTAGGCCCGCGCAGCCGACCCCGAAAACGATCTCCTGGACCGCCCGCAGGTGGATGTTCGCCAACTCCAGGGCGAGGTGCTGGCGGATCCGCTGGGCGCACGAACGGGTGTGGCGGTCGAGTCGTTCGGACCAGTCGCCCGGGTCGGCGGCAACCGGGATGCGACCCTGCCCGCCCGGCAACACGGGCGGGTCGACACTGGCCCGTTGCAGCCCTTCCCGGGACGACCAACCCACCAGCGCGCGCCGCAGATCGGCGGCGGCGTCGGCGTCACCGACCGGGAACCACCGTGCGCCGGCCAGCGCGGGCACCGCGGCCAGCAACGCCGCGCGATGTGCCGCCACGGTGACCGAGGCCGAGTCGACCTCCGTCGCCGCACCCTCGGCCGGCGGGACGGACGCCCCCGCGCCCTCCGTAGTCGCCGCGCCGTCTGCCGGTGGGGCCCAACCCGCCGCACCAGGGGTAACCGCGAAGACGACCTCCACCGAGGTGGGGGCGACCTCGGTGAGCAGGTTCAGCTCCGCGGCGGTGAACGCCTGGTCGGCGGCGATCACGAAGAGCAGCGCACCGGCCCGGCCCACCGCGTCGACCAGCACCCGGGTGCCGGCCACGCCGAGCGTGGCGGTGTCCGGGCTGTCGATCAGGGTGAAGTGGCGTAGCAGCGGCTCGGGCACGCTCAGCTCGACACGCCGGGGCGGACGGGCCAATGCGGGTCCGGCAGCGTTGCGGTCGGCGCCGTAGGAGTGCGGCTGGCGGTAACCGGGCACGAACGCGGCCCGCGTGGGCACCTTGGCGTTGCGCACCACCAGCCAACTGCCGGTCGGCACGGTGAGCATGACCGGGTCGAGCCCGAGCAGGGTGGCGAGCACGGCACGCCGGTCGGCGCCGGCCGGGCCGACGGCGACCACGCCGAGCGGCTCCTCAGGGGCAGGGCCGGTCACGCCGACCCGAGTGGGCAGCGGGCCGCAGGTGGGCACGTCGGCTGAGCCGGACATGTCGTCCGGCGAGTCGACTGAGGGGAGAGGGCCCTGCCTCATCAGGTGACCTCCCGTAGCAGGTGACCGGCTGCCCGGTCGCGTGGAAGATCCGGTGCGCAACCCGGATGCCCGAACAGTACGTGCGGCCCCGAGACCGGGCGGAACACATCGGATACTCATCGGTAATTGTGCGACTACTCAACTTCGTTCGGTGACGGTACGGGCGCGGACGGATTCCGGTCGATATGCTGCGCGGATGAGTCGGTGGGAGTTCGTCGGCCGGACAGATGAGCTGAACCGCCTGCTGGCGGCGGTGACCGGCGAGGCCGGCCGCGGGCTCTTCTTCAGTGGCAGCGCGGGCATCGGCAAGAGTCGACTGCTGCGCGAGGGCGTCAACGCGTTGCCCACCGACCGGTTCGCGATCTGGTCCATCGCGGCCAGCGCCACCACCGCCGCGTTGCCGTTCGGCGGTCTGGTGCAGGTCCTCCCCGCCGAGCAGCCGCAGGGCCTCTCCCCCGCCGGCATCCTGCGCTGGGCGCTCAACGTGCTGCAACAGCAGGCGGCGGGCCGACGCATCGTCCTCGCCATCGACGACGCCCACCTGCTCGATCCGCCCTCGGCGGCGCTGGTGCACCTGGTCGCCCGCGCGGAGAACGCCACAGTGCTCGGCACCCTGCGCGACGGCGAGCAGATCCCGCTGCCGATCCGCGCACTCTGGACCGACGACCTGGTCGAGCACGTCGAACTGAGCCCGATGCCGCAGGAGGAAACGGCGGGCCTGCTGGCGGCGATCCTGGGTGGCCCGGTGGACTCCGGCTCCGCCGACCGGCTCGGGGAACTGTCCGCGGGCAACCCGCTGCTGCTCCGCGAGTTGGTGCACGCGGCGAGCGGCAGCGCGGAGTTGAAGCGCACCTACGGGATCTGGAAGTGGACCGGGCGACTGGAGTTGGCGCCCAACCTCACCGACCTGATCGACACCCGGGTCGGCAAGCTCACCGACGGCGTCCGTGCGGTCGTCGAGCTCGTGGCGTTCGGCGAACCGCTCGGCCTGCACCTGCTCAAACAGGCCGCCGACCAGGCGGACGTGGAGACCGCCGAGGAACGCGGCCTGATCACCGTGATCCAGCACGACCGGCGGACCGACGTCCGGCTGGCCCACCCGCTCTACGGCGAGGTGATGCGCCGCCGCTGCCCGGTCAGCCGCACCCGCCGCCTCCAGGCGAACCTCGCGGAACTACTCGAACAGGTGGGCAAGCGCCGCCGCGACGACCTGCTGCGCGTGGCGGTCTGGCGACTCGACTCGGGCACCGCCCAGGACCCTTCGCTCCTGGTCGATGCCGCGATCCAGGCGTTCACCCGCTATGACGTGCCGTTGGCCACCCGCCTGGCACGCGCCGCGCTCAACGCCGACGGCGGCTCCGACGCGGCAGAACTGCTGGCCACCATCCTGATGTTCGCCGACCGGCCCGAGGAGGCGATCGAGGTCCTCGACACGGTCACCCCCGAGCCCGGCGACGAGCGACGGCTCTGCCGCTGGCTGACAGTGCGCGGGATGGTCAGCTACTGGGGGTTGAGCCGAGAGTCCACGGTGGAGGAGATCGCGAGCCGCGTCGAGCAACTCAGCGACTCCGCGGACCGGTCCCGGGTGCACGCCTTCGAGGCGATCATGCGTCTGCACGGCATGGACACGGCAACCGCCGTGCGACTCAGCCAACGCGTCCTGGACCGGCCGGCCGCCGGCGTCGCCGCCCGCGAGCTGGCGCGTTCCACCATCGCGTACGTGCAGGCCGCGCAGGGCCAGCTCAACCGCAGCGGTACGGCTATCGCCCAGGTGCACTCCGCGGCGGCAAACTGGCGCACCGACATGCCGTACCTCCAGTTGGCACTGGAGCTGGCCCGGGGCACCAAGCTCATGCTGACCGGCGACCTGGCCGGCATCGACGCGATCGTGGCCGACGAGTTCGCGGACCTCGCCGGTGCCGGTGACTTCCGGCTCGGCACCGGCTACCTCGCCATCCTCCAGGCGTACGCGGCCCGGATGCGTGGGCAGAGCGACGCGGCGATGCGGACGGCCCTGGGTGCGTGCGCGGTGCTGGCCACCAGCCGGGTCTACGCCGGCCTGGCCCAGGCGGAGCGCGCCCAGTCGGCGGCGTTGCGCGGTGACGCCGCGCAGGCGACGGCGGCGATGGCCGAGGCGGACCGCACCCACGCGCCGGGCATGGCGGTGCTCTACCCGTGGCTGGAGCAGGCCCGCGGCGCCGCCCTCGCCGCGTCGGGCGACCTGCCGGGCGCGGTCAAGCACCTCGGCGACCTGGTGGACCGGCTGCGTGCGGACGATTTCGCCGGGCACGAGGTGCACGTCCTGCACGACCTGGTGCGACTGGACCAGGCGAGCATGCCGGTCGGTCCCACCTGCTCCGACGGTGGCCGCCGGACGGTCGCCCAGCGCCTCGCCGAGCTGTCCGAACGGGTCGACGGGGTGCTTCCGCCGCTGCTGGCCCGACACGCCCGCGCCGCGGTGACCGACTCCGCCACCGACCTGCTCGCGGTCGCCGACGACTATGCCGCCCTGGAGTTGACCGTGTACGCGGCCGAAGCCACCTCCCAGGCCGTGCAGCGGTTGCGCCGGCAGCACTCGCCGGCGGCCAACGACGCCCGGGAGCGCCTGGCCGGGCTGCTCGGGCGATGTGACTCGATCCGGACGCCGGCGCTGCGGGCGGGCGCGCCGGTGCTCACCGAGCGGGAGTGGCAGGTGGCCCGTCTCGCCGCGCACGGTGCGCCCAGCCGGGCCATCGCCGAACGGTTGTACCTTTCGGCACGCACCGTGGAAAACCACCTCCAGCGGATCTACACCAAGCTCGGCGTGACCGGCCGCGCCGAGCTGTGGGCCGCGCTGCGCTCGATCCCGGGCCACGAGGGCGGCGACGCGGGCTGAACCTTAGGCTGGGGCGGTGAGCAACCACCGACCCGCGCTGCTGACCGACCACTACGAGCTGACCATGGTCAGCGCGGCACTGAGGGACGGCACCGCCGACCGCCGGTGTGTCTTCGAGGTGTTCAGCCGCCGACTGCCCAGTGGCCGCCGGTACGGCGTGGTCGCCGGCACCGGTCGGCTGGTCGATCTGATCCGCGACTTCCGGTTCGACCCCACCGAGGTCGACTTCCTCCGCCGGACGGGGGTGGTCGACGAGTCGGCCGCCGCGTGGCTCACCGACTACCGCTTCACGGGCGACATCGACGGGTACGCCGAGGGTGAGCTGTTCTTCCCGGGCTCACCGATCCTCACCGTCTCCGGCGGATTCGCCGAGTGCGTGGTGTTGGAGACACTCGTGCTCTCCGTCCTCAACCACGACAGCGCTGTCGCCGCGGCGGCGGCCCGCATGGTGACCGCCGCGCGGGGTCGGACACTCATCGAGATGGGGTCGCGTCGGGCGCACGAGGAGGCCGCGGTGGCTGCGGCGCGTGCCGCGTACCTGGCCGGGTTCCGGTTCACGTCCAACCTCGCCGCCGGTGCGCGCTACGGCATTCCGACGGCGGGCACGGCGGCGCACGCGTTCACCCTGCTGCACGACGACGAGCGGGCGGCGTTCGCCTCGCAGGTCGCCACGCTGGGCAGGGACACCACGCTGCTGGTCGACACGTACGACATCAGTCAGGGCATCCGCAACGCGATCGCGGTGGCCGGGCCGGACCTGCGGGCGGTACGGATCGACTCGGGCGACCTGGCGGTGATCGCCCAGCAGTCCCGCGAGCTGCTCGACTCGCTGGGCGCCACCGAAACGAAGATCATCGTTAGTGGTGACCTCGACGAGTACGCGATCGCCGCGCTGGCCGCCGAACCGGTGGACATGTACGGCGCCGGCACGGCGGTGGTCACCGGCTCCGGGGCGCCGACCGCCGGGCTGGTCTACAAGCTCGTCGAGGTCGAGGGGCGGCCGGTGGTGAAGCGCTC
The DNA here is from genome assembly GCF_029626165.1 of Micromonospora sp. WMMD967. Lineage (NCBI taxonomy): Bacteria > Bacillati > Actinomycetota > Actinomycetes > Micromonosporales > Micromonosporaceae > Micromonospora > Micromonospora sp. WMMD967. The sequence continues at coordinate 2,306,374 of NZ_JARUBK010000001.1, read as the reverse complement.
CGAGCACAAGGCCACCATCGGCGGCCGGAAGGTGGCGGTCCGCCGGCACAAGCCGACCGGCACCGCCACCGAGGAGATCATCGTCCCGCAGGGCGTGCCGGACCGGAAGCCGAACGACCGCATGCTCCAGCACTCGTACGTGGTCGGCGGCGAGCCGGTGTCGCTGCCCACCCTCGACCAGTCGCGGGAGCACCTGCGCGAATGCCTGATCTCCATCCCGTGGGAGGGGTTGAAGCTGTCGGCCGGCGACCCCGCCGTGCCGGTCACCGTCGTGCCCGCTGACTGAGCCCTCCCGTCAATCGATCTGGAAAGGGAACCCCGATGGCCAACGCGCTGATCATCGTGGACGTGCAGAACGACTTCTGCGAGGGCGGCTCGTTGGCCGTCGCGGGTGGTGCGGGGGTGGCCGCGGGCATCTCCCGGCTGCTCGCCAACGAGCCGGACCGGTGGACACACGTCGTCGCGACCAAGGACTACCACGTCGACCCGGGCGCTCACTTCGGCGATCCGCCGGACTTCGTGGAGTCCTGGCCCCGGCACTGCGTGGTCGGCACCAGCGGCTCGGAGTTCCACAGCGAGCTCGACACCGCCCGGGTCGAGGCGATCTTCCACAAGGGCGAGCACGCGGCCGCGTACTCCGGGTTCGAGGGGCACGCCGCCGACGGCGAGTGCCTGGCCGACTGGCTGCGCCGGCACGACGTGGACCGGGTCGACGTGGTCGGCATCGCCACCGACCACTGCGTGCGGGCGACCGCGCTGGACGCCGCCCGGGAGGGGTTCGCCACCACCGTGCTGCTGGAGCTGACCGCAGCCGTCGCCCCGGCGACCACCAACGTGGCACTGCGCGCGATGGAGGGCGCCGGGGTGACTCTGCACGGGGATCCTGTGATCACTGCCGCATGAGGGCGTAAATGGTTGGCCATCGGGCCGTCCCCCGTCGAGGATGTCGCCGGAGGTACGGACCCACGTGAACATGAAGCCTTACCGGCAGGCGCTCGCACTGCCCGGCCTGCGGTCGCTGCTGGTGGTGGCCGTCCTGGCCCGCATCCCGCTCACCGCGACCGGGGTGACGCTGACCTTCCACGTGGTGTTCGACCTTGGTCGAGGTTACGGAGCCGCCGGCCTGGTGGGCACGGCCGTCACGGTGGGCGCGGCGATCGGCGGGCCGATCCTCGGCCGACTGGTGGACCGGCGTGGCCTACGCCCGGTGCTGGTGCTCACCGGCATCGCCGAGGCCATCTTCTGGTCGATCGCGCCGTCGCTGTCGTACCCCCTGCTGTTGCCGCTTGCCTTCGTGGCCGGCTCGCTGGCCCTGCCGATCTTCTCCGTGGTCCGTCAGTCGATCGCCGCGCTGGTCCCGGAGGACCAACGCCGTCCGGCGTACGCGTTGGACTCCATGTCGGTGGAGCTGTCGTTCATGATCGGCCCGGCGTTGGCCGTCGCCCTGGTCACCGCGATCTCGGCGCAGACCACCATGTACCTGGTCGGCGGGGGCATCGTCGCCGCCGGGATCGCCCTGTGGGTGGTCAACCCGCCGATCCGGGAGGCCACCGCTGAGCCGAGCGGCCCACCACAGCCGGTACGTCGCCGGGAGTGGCTGACTCCCCGACTGCTCGCCGTACTGGCGCTCAGCGCCGCGGCGACCCTGGTGCTCGGCGGCACGGACGTGGCGGTGGTCGCGGTGCTGCGGGCCAGCGGCGAGGTGGGCTGGACCGGCGCGGTGCTCGCCATCTGGGCAGTCGCCTCGCTGGCCGGCGGGTTCGCCTACGGTGCGGTGCACCGCTCGTTCTCCCCACTGGCGTTGACCGCCGCTCTGGCCCTGTGCACCATCCCGGTCGGGTTGGGTGGTGCGCACTGGTGGCTGCTCAGCCTGGCGCTGATCCCGGCCGGGGCGCTGTGCGCGCCGACCATCGCGGCCGGCTCCGACGCGGTGAGCCGCCTGGTCCCGGCCCAGGTACGCGGTGAGGCGATGGGGCTGCACGGGTCGGCGGTCACCGTGGGCATCGCGATCGGCGCGCCGCTCGCCGGCGCGGTGATCGACGCCAGCTCGCCGGTGTGGGGCTTCGTGGTCACCGGGGCACTCGGCGCGTTGGTCACCCTGGTGGTGCTCCCGATCGAGCTGCGCCGCCGCCGCGCGGCCGCAACCACCCCGCCGCCCGTCGAGGCAGACCTCACCCCCGCCGCCCGCTGACGGCGGCGTCCCCTCGACGGACGAAGGCCACACCCACCGTCGGACCGCCGCACCGACGCATCGCCAACGCGACTGCGACCACCGCCCCGGTGAGATCGCTGCGCTCTGCTGCCACGAAGGCCGGAGGGAGGCATGCGCCCCAACAACGGATATACCTGTGAGTCATATTTATGACTCACAGGTATATCGCGCTCAGAAGCAGCACCGCCCGGACAAAGCAAGGCGGAGATAACGAGCCGAGCCGGGCGAGCCGCAGCGCGCTGGGCTGAGCAGGGACCGGGGGCGAGCCGGCCCGGGTCGCACCGAGCCACGCCGAGGCCAAGGCAACGCCGGAGCCGGGGCGGAGGCCGAGCGGGGATGGGCTGGTGACGGCGACGGGCGCCGCTCCCGGGTGGTCCCGGAGGGCGGCGCCCGTCGTACTGCCGAGTTCGAGCGTCAGTGCCTGTCGATGTCGCTGGCGGTGTCCTCGCGGTAGCTCGCGCCGCCGTCCGACTCGCTGGTGAGCGGCTTGGAGCCACCCTCCGGCGGGCCGGCCAGGCTCTGGCCGCCGGCGGCCAGCTCCGGGAACTTCGCGTCGAACGCCGGCCGCTCCGAGCGGATGCGGGGCATCTTGTCGAAGTTGCGCAGCGGCGGCGGGCTGCTGGTCGCCCACTCCAGCGAGTTGCCGTGACCCCAGGGGTCGTTCACCTCGACCACCGGGCCGGTCTTGTACGACTTCCAGCAGTTGTAGATGAACGGCAGCGTGGAGATACCGGTGATGAACGCGCCGATCGTGGAGATCATGTTCAGCGTGGTGAAGCCGTCACCGGGCAGGTAGTCGGCGTACCGACGGGGCATGCCCTCGTTGCCGAGCCAGTGCTGCACCAGGAACGTGGTGTGGAAGCCGATCATGGTGAGCCAGAAGTGCACCTTGCCCAGCCGCTCGTCGAGCATCCGGCCGAACATCTTCGGGAACCAGAAGTAGATGCCGGCGAACACCGCGAACACGATCGTGCCGAAGAGCACGTAGTGGAAGTGCGCCACCACGAAGTACGAGTCCGACACGTGGAAGTCGATCGGCGGGCTGGCCAGCAGCACACCGGTCAGACCACCGAAGAGGAAGGTGACCAGGAAGCCGACCGCCCAGAGCATGGGCGTCTCGAAGCTGATCTGGCCCCGCCACATGGTGCCGATCCAGTTGAAGAACTTCATACCGGTCGGCACGGCGATCAGGTAGCTCAGGAAGCTGAAGAACGGCAGCAGCACCTGGCCGGTGGCGAACATGTGGTGCGCCCAGACGCTCATCGAGAGCGCGGCGATCGCCACGGTCGCGGCGACCAGACCCTTGTAACCGAAGATCGGCTTACGGGAGAAGACCGGGATGACCTCGCTGATGATGCCGAAGAACGGCAGCGCGACGATGTACACCTCGGGGTGCCCGAAGAACCAGAACAGGTGCTGCCAGAGCATCGGCCCGCCGGTTGCCGGGTCGTACACGTGCGCACCGAGGATGCGGTCCGCGGCCAGCGCGAACAGCGCGGCGGCCAGCAGCGGGAAGACCAGGATCACCAGGAGGCTGGTGACCAGGATGTTCCACGTGAAGATCGGCATCCGGAACATGGTCATGCCGGGCGCGCGCAGGGTCAGCACCGTGGTGATCATGTTCACCGCGCCGAGGATGGTGCCCAGACCGGAGATGGCCAGACCCATGATCCACATGTTGGCGCCGACGCCGGGCGAGTGCTCGACGCTGCTCAGCGGCGCGTACGCGAACCAACCGAAGTCGGCGGCGCCACCCGGGGTGATGAACCCGGCGGTCGCCATCGTGCCGCCGAACAGGTACAGCCAGTAGGCGAAGCTGTTCAGCCGGGGGAAGGAGACGTCGGGTGCGCCGATCTGGATCGGCACGATGTAGTTCGCGAAGGCGAACACGATCGGCGTCGCGAAGAACAGCAACATGATCGTGCCGTGCATCGTGAAGAGCTGGTTGTACTGCTCCGGCGACAGGAACTGCAGCCCGGGTCGGGCCAGCTCAGCCCGCATGATCAGGGCCATCAGGCCACCGATCATGAAGAACACGAACGCGGTGATCATGTACATGATCCCGATCTGCTTCGCGTCCGTGGTTCGCAGCAGCCGCGCGATGGCCGACCCCTTGACCGGCTCCCGGACCGGCCAGGGCCGGGTCACGACCGGCTTGGGTGCGACGGTGGTCACGAGTGGCCTCCGGTTCTCGGTTGTCCCGCTCGGCACACGCTGGTTATCGGCGGGCCGTCATCCGCAAGGAGGATAGTCCCCGGCAGGTCGCAGCGCCGCGTGGGGTGGCGTGACACGATCTACAACGGGGCTACAGCGGGCCGAGCAGCAACCGGTAGTGCTCCCCGAAGATCCGGTCGCCGCGTCCGCGCAGCAGGGGGTCGCGCAGCGCCGGCGGCACGTCCCTGGTCCGGTTGCGGTCCCGGGTCCGGTCCCGCACCCATCGGGTACGCGGGCGGCGACGACTCTCGTACGCGACCAGGGCCGCGTCAACACTGTTGGCGGCGCGCAGCGACTCGGCCAGCACCACCGCGTCCTCCAGGGCCATCGCCGCACCCTGGGAGAGCGTCGGCGCGGTGGCGTGCGCCGCGTCGCCGACCAGCAGCACCCGCCCCCGGTGCCAGCGGCCCAGCTCCACCTCGTCGGTGATCCCGACGTGCACCTCGTCGAGCGCGGCCAGCACCTCGGGCACCGGGCCCCGATAGTCGTCGAAGAGTTCCCGCAGCCGCGCGAGGGGCTCGGCGGGCTCCTCGGTGCCGGCCTCGTCGGCGTACAGGTGCAGTCGCCCGGCACCGATCGGCACCATCAGGAAACCGGAGCGTTGGCCGAGCAGGGCGGTCCACTCGGCGACCGGCGGACCGTCCCGCAGCACCGCCCGGTAGACCACCTGCCCGACCGGCCGGGGCGGCCCTCCGAGAGCGGCCAGCGCCCGCACCGAGGAGCGCGGCCCGTCGGCGCCGATGACCAGGTCGTACTCGGTGGTGGTGCCGTCGGTGAAGGTGACGCCGACCGCGCCGGGCAGCAGTTCCAGGGTGCGGACCTCGGCGCCGTGCCGGACGGCCCCGCCGGCGCCGCTGAGCAGCACCCGGTGCAGGTCGGCCCGGGGCAACGCGCGACACTCCCCGACCCCCGCCCACAGGGCGTCGAGGTCGACCTCGCAGAGGTGCGCGCCGGCGGCGTCGAAGAAGTGCTGCCGGTGGATCACCTGCCCGAGCGGACGGACCGGGTCGTGCAAGTCGAGCCGGTGCAGCGCGCGGGCGGCGTTGCCGGGCAGGTAGAGGCCGGTTTCGGTGGACTCCCCCGGCGGCAGCTTGTCGGTGACGTCCGGCCGGAAGCCCGCCAGGCGCAGCGCCCGGGCCACGGCGAGGCCAGCGATGCCCGCGCCGACGACGAGGATGCGCAGGGGGGAGCCACCCATGGTGGTGTACGCCTCCGGAGGGGGAGCGGAACGCGTTGGAGGCAACACGCTACTCGGAGCGATTGCCCCACACCAGGCCCTAATCGGCCGTCTCGGTGGCTCCCGTCGGCGGTTCGCGGCACTTAGCTGGCCGTCGGGTGACAGCCGTCCGGTGGGGCGTGGCAATCCTCACAATTCGCCAGTTTGACGCATGCAGTTGCGCCCTAGTTTCAAGCATGTAAATGTGTCGTTGAGCGTGGGAGCGCTCCCGCACCACCCCACCACATCCGGCGCCCGGCACGCGCCGAGTCAAGGAGCGTCATGAAACGTCAACTTCGGGCCCTGGCCGCCGCCGGGCTCCTCCTCACCAGCTCACTGGTGGCCGTGGCCCTCGGCGGCACCGCCTCCGCCGACACCCTGATCTGTGAGCAGTACGGTTCGACCACCATCCAGGGCCGCTACGTGGTACAGAACAACCGCTGGGGCACCACCGCCGAGCAGTGCATCAACGTCACCAACAACGGCTTCGAGATCAGGACGCTGAACGGGAGCAGCCCCACCAACGGGGCGCCCACGGCGTACCCCTCGGTGTTCTTCGGTTGTCACTACACCAACTGCTCCCCCGGCACGAACCTGCCGATGCAGGTCAGTCAGATCAGCAGCGCCACCAGCAGCATCTCCTACCGGTACGTCAGCGGCGCCACCTACAACGCGTCGTACGACATCTGGTTGGACCCGTCGCCCAAGCGGGACGGCGTGAACCAGATGGAGATCATGATCTGGCTCAACCGGCAGGGCTCGATCCAGCCCATCGGCTCGGTGGTCGGCACCACCAACCTCGCCGGCCGCACCTGGGAGGTCTGGCGGGGCAGCAACGGCTCCAACAACGTCATCTCCTACGTCGCGCAGTCGGCGATCTCCAGCCTGAACTTCAGCGTGCTGGACTTCATCAACGACACCCGCAACCGTGGCGCGATCACCAACTCCTGGTACCTGACCAGCATCCAGGCCGGCTTCGAGCCGTGGCAGGGCGGCGTCGGCCTCGCCGTGACGTCGTTCTCGGCCAACGTCAACGGCGGTGGCGGCCCCACCAACCCGCCGCCGACCACCCCGCCGCCGAGCGGTGGCGCGAGCTGCGCGGTGAAGTACACGGCAAACTCGTGGAACAACGGCTTCACCGCCGACGTGCTTGTCACCAACACCGGGTCCAGCGCGATCAACGGCTGGACGCTCAACTACAACCTGCCCAGCGGGCAGACCGTCACCAACGCGTGGAACGCCACGGTCAGCCAGAGCGGCTCCGCGGTGACCGCCCGCAACGTCGGTCACAACGGGTCCATTGCACCCGGTGGCACGGCGAGCTTCGGCTACCAGGGGACGCTGAACGGGGCGTACTCGTCGCCGAGCAGCTTCTCGCTCAACGGGGCAACCTGCTCACGTAACTGACCTGCCGTCTGTCGCCGGACAGGGGCGTGACCTTCGCGGTCACGCCCCTGTCCTTTTGCTTGCCCTACCTGGAGGAAACGTCACCGGCGTCCGCGAACTCACGGATGAGCGCCAGCATCCGGTCGATCATCCGCAGCTGCGTGTCCGAGTCGAGGCCGTTCAGGTCGCAGGGCCCCGACAACGCCTCCGGCACCTCCAGGGAGGCGATGACATACGGCCAGGACAGCCCGGTGTGACGGCCGAGGACGCGTTGGCACACCCACCCGTGGAAACCGGCAAACCATAAGGCGTCCAGCCAAGGCCAGTGGGTCAGGTTTCACATTGCCGGGCGATCGAATCCTCAAGAGGCGGGTGTGAGAGCAATCACACACCCGCCTCTTTCCTAATCCATGGATTCGGGTCTAGTTAACGTCGACTGGATAAGAAAAGGTTGCTACCTCTGCGACCAATTCATCCCAATCCCGTTCAGGATTCATGCGATGGACCCTTTGGCGATCAAGCGGATCACCCTGGTAGACAGCAGCAACGTCCGCCAACTCCAACTCTACTTCGAAATACTGAACTGCTGATTCTAAGTAAATCTGCGGCGACCAGTCCACCAGATGCCCCAGGAGCCAGTCGGAGCCGTCGGCGGCACCACCTTCGGTTGGGTATTGAAGATCCCCGAAGCTCCATTCCTTATCTTGATGGGAACGCCAGAGGCAGACCGTCATGAGAGGGGCGTCATCCTTACCCGAGAATGCGGGTTCGTCGACAAACTCCATGAAAGGCGGAGGAATGCCATCGACCAAGCCAGGCCAGAGCGACGCCGGATCCCGCTTCAAGGGGCTCATCTCCGATTCATGATCGAAACCGCGGATGAAAGCGCCCTCCTGAAAGAAAACAACCGAGCACTCGTCACCACTGCCATTACGCATCGACCCAAGCTGCTCCTGCGGGCCCCACTCGACGTCGAAAGAGTACCGCCTGGACTCCCAGTCAGCGGAGAGGATCGCATCCAATGTCGCCAAGGCTACTGATCGCGTATGGACTATCTCTATACCCGGCAACCGCGCCGCCACTTCAGATACACTCATGCATTTCTCCGGTCAGAACGCTGCAGCTCAGCCCAAGTTGATTAGATTTAGGTGCGTTGCGCTCCGTAGGCCCGAACCAGCACCTGTATTAGGAATGCCTGCCAACCGGCCAAGCCAATCCTCCGGAGCCATATCTCCCTTTTCACCGTTGCAGTCCCGGCAAGAGGTGACGATGTTATCACGACCACCCTTACCTCCCCGCTTGACCGGGTTGAAGTGGTCGTAGGCCAGGTCATTGCCCGGAGGCTTGACTCCACGCTTGCTCTGATTAGCAATCTGAATTTCCTGATTGCAGTAGTCGCAGCGAAGTTCACCACCATTGCGCAACAGGTTGTCGTCCACCGCGAACCGCTTCGTCGAATCCGCAAATTCGCAGCCTTTACGGTTTACGTTGTGGACGAGTAGCGAGTCCTCACCGGCAAGCACGTAGTAGGTGTGGATGTCATCGACTGTAAGGTTGAATACAGTCGACTGCTCCGTCCACTGCGTTACGGACACAACGGAAGCGAGAGAATTCGCGGCCGTCCAAAGGGATTGACCGATTCTCAGGTCCTCGGCATCCACCCATTCACGGGACTCCGGCAGCCAGAAAGGATGCCCGGCCGTCGCAACGACGGTTTCGGTCAGGTCCTTGTCAGCACTTTCGCCGCCTGCGTTGATACCAATTCGCACAAGATGCTTTTCCCCTTGCCCAACAATGGTGGCAACGACAGGTTTCGCAGCCGTCTTTCCGGTTTCAGGATCTGTGGCGAGCACCATCTCACCCACCTGTAGATCATTTATCTCTTTTCGAGACCCGTCGGCCATCAAAACCATGGTGCCCAACGCAAAGCTGTTGCACGAAATAACCGTCTTAACCCCGTCAATGAGATCGCCCAAGAGACCCTTTGCCCGACTAGCAAGGTTGGCGAACTTTTTCCACTTCCATGGGGCTCCGTACCTTGCCGCCAGCTTACCCAGCGCGCCACCGATTGCCGCACTGGCCACATTTATAGCAGTGTTCAGACATCCGCCCATGTCGCCCTTGATGAAGCAGTCCAGGGCATCCGTAATACCCAATTCGTCCATCATGATCTTGGCAAGGGCTTTGGCCGCATTGAGAAGCTTCTGCTTCGCTCGCGCGATGCGCGCTTGGCGCTCCTTCTCCGCTGCTGCCGCTGCCGCCGCCCGGCGGTCCTCGTCGCTGGCACGGGGGTTGTTCCAGACGTTCTTGGTCGGCTCGTCCGGGTCGTACGCGCCCGAGCAGCCACCACAACCGTCGTTGTGTCCCTTGACCTCGTGGTAGTTGCCGTACATGTCCTCGTAGTCGGCACCCGGGCCGCAGGCGTCGTCGGAGCACGCCTTGAGACCGTCGGGGTCGGAGTACGAGATCGGGTTGTTGTTGGCGTACGCGTACCCGTGCATCTGCTGCGGGTCGGTGCTGTCGATGATCGGGTCGACGGAGATGAACCGACCGGTGACCGTGTCGTACTCGCGGGCGCCGATGTTCACCAGACCGGTGGTGGAGTCCTGGTTTCCGTTGACGAAACCCTTCTCCGTCGGCCATTGCCCAGGTGTTGGCGGCGTGCCACGGCTCTCACCGAACGGCGTGGTCCGCCGGTGCACGATGCCGCCGTTCTCGTCGACAGTCGCCTGGCCCGTGCCGTGGTGGTCGGAGGCGACGTAGTGCAGTCCGTTGAGCTTGCGGACGATCGTGCCGCCGCCGGGCAGGGGGTAGTAGCGGGTGCCGTCTGTCGCCTTGGTGGTGTGGTCGAGCCGGATCTCCATGCCCGGCAGGTAGAGCGTGGTGGCGTTCGGCTCCTTGCGGAGCATCCGGGAGCCGTCGACGTCGTACAGGAAGCTGGTCTTCTTTCCTGCGGCGTCGGTGACGGACTCGAGGTTGCCCTCGGCGTCCCACTTCAGGGTCTGGTCCTCGCCGACCTTGGTCCGACGTGTCGTGTTGCCGGCGGCGTCGTACCCGTACTCGTGGAGCTTCGACCCCGCAGACGTCGTCTCGGTCATCGAGCGCAGGGTGTGCGGCTGCGGCTGGCCTGCGGCCGGGTAGGTGTAGGCGCGCTCCTTGATCGAGGTGCCGTTGGCGGAGAACTGCGACTCGGTCTTGCGGTTGCCCACCACGTCGTAGGTGTAGGCGTGGTGGTACGGAGCCACACCACCCACACCCGTGCTCGACGGGCCTCCGGCGCACGGGTCGGTGGCGGTGCTCGCCGACGTCCAGGCCCGCTCCATGCGGCGCAGGTAGTCGTAGGTGAAGCACTGCACGTCCCGGGTGCCCGAGGGCGTGTCGGCGATCTGGGTGATGTTGCCAGAAGCGTCGTAGCTGTATTGGGCGTCGATGTCGATGACCGGAGCACCGCTGCGATCCAACCGCTGGTTGGTGAGGCGCTTGGAGCCCTGCTCGTACCCGTAGGTCGACCAGACCTTGTTGTCGCCGAGCTTCGCCTCGGTCTGGATCACCTCACTGGTGGCCGAGTAGTCGACGTCGGTCAGGTACGGCACGGCGCCCTCGGTCGCGGTCAGCCGCTCCATACCGTCGTAGGTGTAGGCGATGCTCTCGATCGGCAAACCGCCACCGCCGGACATGCCCGTCGCTCGTACGGTGCCGTCCTCGTTGAACTCGGTCGCGAAGCTGTAGAACCCCGCGATTTCGTTTCCGGCGTGCGCGGGCACCTGGTAATCGGTCTTGTGCGGCCGGTAGAACACGTCGTAGCCGGTGTAGTACGTGGCGTACTCGGCCCCGTCGATCCATCGGCTCGTCATCGAGAGCGTCCCGAGCCTCTGAATGTCGTACATCCAGCTACTGAGGAGCGTGCCGGTCTCGGCGGTCCCCTTGTAGCTGGCCGTCGTCCGTCCGATCGCGTCGTAGGTGGTGCTGATCGTCTGCTGCACACCGTTTGTGGTGCTGGTGAGCCGGTCCAGTTTGTCGTAGGTCATCGTCGACGTGCCCGCATCCGGGTCGATCGACTTGACCTTCCGACCGAGCTGGTCGTACTCGTGCTTCCAAACATTGCCGGCGGGGTCGGTGACCGTCGCGAGCTGGCCGGAGCGGTTGTAGGTGTAGGCCGTCTTGTCGAACGCCCCCGACGGCTCGGTGCCCTTGTACTGCAGCAGCTGCGTCGTCTGCCCGATCGCGTTGGAGATCGTCGTAGTGGGGGTGCCACCCTGCGGCGGGTCGACCGACACGCGGTCGCCGCCGTACGTGGTGCTGGTGCGCCACTTCTCGTTGCCGGCTACCGCGAAGATCTCCGCCTTGACCCGGTCGGCGCCGTCGTAGACGTAGAGCGTCTGACCGTCGACCTCGCCGTTGCGGGCGGGGAAGATGACGTCGGTCGGGGCACCGGCCGCGTTGTAGGTCGCGTACGTCTTGTCGAGATTGCCGGTCGCCGTGTAGAAGGTGTCCGCGATCATCCGGGTGCCGTTCGGCCCCTCGGTCTGCACCTGACGTGGGCGCAACAGACCGTCGTGCAGCTTGTACTCGACGCTGTACGAGCCGTCGTTCTGCCGCTTCTCGGTCTTCACCGCGACCGGCTTGTCGGTGCGGATCAGGTAGCTGTACTTGATGCTCGGGCTCAGGCCCGTCGCACCGGTACGGTCCGGCATCCACACCTTCGTCAGTCGGCCCAGCGAGTCGTACTCCAACTGGCTGACCTGGTTGTTCGGGTCAGTCTGCTTGACCGGGCTGCCCCAGGCCGTGGCGTACTCGGTGGTGGTGACGTGGCCCAACGGGTTGGTCTCCACCACCTTGGTGGTGAGGCCGTTCGTCTCGGTGTACGCAGTGGTGGTCGTGTTCCCCATCGCGTCGGTCGCCGTGAGCGGCCGACCGTACGAGTCGAAGGTCCCCGACGCAGTGGTGATGTAGGTGGCCGTGGTGCCGTTGTGGCTCGCCAGTCGCTCCGACGCCGTCGGGTTGCCCACCGTGGGCGCCACCCCGAAGGCCTTGCCGTCGTAGAGGGTGCGGGTGTCCGAGATGACCTGGGTCTTCCGGTCCACCGACGAGGTGCCGCACGCCACCGACAACGACTCCGTCCGTGCCACCAGGCTGTACAGGTGGAGGCTGGGGTTGTCCGCGTAGGTGGTGGTGTTGCACGCCTCGTCACCCGTGACATCGACGTCGCCGAGGTTCTCGGTCTTGGTGACCCGACCGAAGTCCGTCTCGAACGACGAGATGTTCTTGGTCTGGCGCCAGCCTCCGGCGGCGAGCGCGACGAAGTTCTGGGTCACCGAGGTGTTGGTGAACCAGGCCTTCTTGGCACCCCAGCTGTGCGACTCGGTGGCGGTGTTGTGCCGCCACGGCGTGGCGATGCTGCGGCTGACCTCGGAGGCGCCGTCGTAGACGGTGCTCTCCAGCTGGTGGCCGGAGAACTCGTCGTAGTCGACGTGCTCGACGCCGGCGGAGTCCTTCACCCGGATGTCGCGGGTGTCGGTGCTGTTCGGCATCTTGTCGCCGTGCATGCCGCGCAGGTAGCGGTACTCGGTCTTGGTGGTCTGGGTCTGACCGTTGCCAACGGTGACGACGACCTTGCCGTAGCCCCGCCACTCACTCCAGGTGAGGTCCTTCGGGTCGGAGATCCCGTCGGGCTCGGACTTCCGCCAGGCGGCGCCGTCCTGGTAGTCGTACCTGGTGACCATGTCCGGCGCGCCGCCGGTCCGGTCGGTCTCGACGACAGCGGCGACCACGTACTTGAAGAACCAGTCCGTGATGGGATCCCCGCTGCCGTACGGGTTCCACTTGACCGGGTAACACCGCTTGGTGCTGTTCCCCTCGGTCGGCAGCGCGGTCTTGCTGCAGTCCGGTTCCGCGTAGTTGACGTCGATCTGGCCGCCGGTGTCCGTCCAGACGGTGGCAAGGCGGGGTCGGACCAGCGGACCGATGTTGTCGTCGTCCCGGTCGACACGGTTGGACAGCTGGAGGTTTCCCAGTTCCACCGACGGCATGGCGATGTCCGTGCCGTACAGACCGGTGTGGGTGATCTTGTGCAGCCAGAGGGTGCGGGAGCCGTCACCGTTGTCGAGGAGTTGGTGGTCGAGCTTCCAGGTGTCGACCGGTTCCCAGCCGCTGCCCTGACGGATCTCGGTGGTGATGTCGGTCAACCGGGCCCGGGTCCAGAACGTGGGGGTGATCTGGTCCAGCTTGCACTTGGTGTCTTTGTTGCAGTTGCGGTCGAAGGGGACGTCCGGCCAGTACGGCGCGGTGGTCGTGTTCAGATCCTGCGGGTCGCAGTCGATGGACCCGCTCGCGAGGCACCGCTCCTTGACGTCGAACCGCACCCGCGCCGGAGCGTTGGTGGTGTAGACCGCGTTGTGCCGCTGCCCGTAGTCGATCCGCTTGAGGTAGCCGCCGCGGTGGTACGGCACACCGTTGGCGTCGGTGTTCTTGCCCCGGGCGTAGTAGTTCGTCTCCGGGGTGTAGAAGTACGAGCTGACGTTGCCGAAGCGGTCCTTGACGTAGTCGAGGCTCCATCGCCACGCCTGGTTGCAGTGCGAGGCGGCGAAGCCGCCCGACGTGCTGTTGCACGGCTCGTTGGCGTCGTCGCCGTAGACCGGCAGCGTCCACGTCGACCCGGTGACCTCCTTGTTGGTGGTCCAGCCCGGAAGCTTGTTCAGGCCGAAGAAGTACTCCGTGCCGTCGGTCGTGGTGACCTTCCAGTGCTCACCGTCGTTGTCGCCGTTGTCGGCGCCGGTGAACCGCTCCACCTTCGAGCCGTCATCGGTGGCGAACTTCCAGGTGCTGCCGCTCTTGACCAGCTCGGTGGACTTGCCGTTGAGCAGAATGGTGGCGTTGTCGTACGCCCAGCACTGGTCGGCGTACTGGTCGTGCCCGTCCTCGGCGCAGGACTTGTAGCGGCGCTCGATGTGCCCCGGCTCGTAGTTGAAGCCCTCACCCAACCAGGAGCCCTGGTTGTTGGTCGTGGCGGTGCGACCGTCGATCGACTGCGAGGAGTACGCGAGGGTGATGCCCGGAGCCCCGCCACCCGGAACCGGTGGCGTCCGCATCGGGTAGCTCCAGGAGAACCCACCGGTGGACGGCGCGACCGACCACTTGGACGACGGGGCAAGCTTCGTCGCCCCGTAGTCGCCCTGCGAGGAGGATTCGGCAGCGGCCAGCGCGAAGGTCGAACCCGTCGCGGCCGCGCTGACCGTGGCGAAGAGCGTGCGGGACTCGCCGTCGTTGACACTTGGCACCGGCTCGGCCGCACAGCCGGCCTTGCCCGGCGTGGTCAACGCACACTCCGGCAGCTTCACCAGCTTCAGCCGCGAACCGAAGTCGCCGCCGAAGGCGCCGGCCAGGCCGCCGTAGTCGACGCCCAGTTGGACGTCGCCGGCACCGTGCTGGCCGTCGGCACGATTCACGCGGACCAGTGGGCCGTCGACCCTGGCCCGCTCGGAGGCAGCACGGTCGAGCACCTCGACGCGTACCTTCCTCGGAACGGAAGCCTGCGGAGCGCCCGCCTTCCGCGCTGAGCTGGCAGCGGCCGACACCGACACTCCGAGGCCACCGGCCTTGCCGGTCGCGGCCGGTGACGAAGCGGTGGTACGCGCGCCAGCCTGCTCCTGAGCGCCGGCTGGCGGAGTGGGCACCGAAATCTCGGTAGCGCCCGCCGCCGGCCAGGTGACAGCCGCCGGAGTGGTCGTGGCGGGAGCCGCGCCCGGGTTGGTCTTACGAGGCTTCACGCCGAGGGGCGCGCGGTTCGGAACGGTCTTGCCGACGTCGGTCGCCGTCGGACGTTTGCGCTCGGCGGCAGCCGAGGCGGGGGCGTTGACGACCTGGATGACGCTTGCGCCCATCACAATGGTCATCGCCCAGGACACTGGCCGCACTACCCGGCGCTGCAACGCACCGGATGTGCCCAGAAGTCGGGAGAACATCCACCCTCCCCAGGGTTGGTTGGACAAAGGCAGGAGGCATCGGGGCCGCCCTTGGTAGGACGGCCCCGACGCTGGTGGTGTCAGAGGTTGGGCTGCTCGAAGGTGAGGCTGACCCGATCGATCTTGACCTTGTCTGCCGTGCCGTTGTAGATGCGGATGTCGTCGATCGCCCCGGACAGGTTCTCCTTCTCGACCCCGGCGTCGAGGGTGCGGCCGAACTGCACGTTGCGGAGTGCGGGCAACGGCTTGTCCAACTGGATTCCCATAGGCTTGCCGTTGAGGTAGAACAGCAGCTCACGGGTATACCCGTTGTAGACCAGCGCGATGTGGTCGCTGTTGGGAGATATTGACGGGGAGTTGTCGAATCGGGCCGGCTGGGTCGTGCCGGCGGCGGCCATCTCCCAACGCCCATCGGTGTTGCCCCGAAGGACCACGACGCTGTTGTTGGTGGCGTCCTGGATGGAGATTGCCGTCATCGGATGACCCTGCGATCCACTGGTGAACCGCACCCGAGCGGCGATGGTGAAACTCCCCGCCGCGTCGACGACCGGGCTGACCGTCTCGGCGTACTCGCCGGCCTTGCCGGTGAACTGCAGGTACCCGTTGCCCATGAAGGATGTGAACGGGTTGGTGGTCCGAATGAGAGTGCTCGGCTTCCCGAGTCGAAGCGCCTCACCGCCGGCATCGTAGTTCGGGCTCAATCCCGAGGTCTCGGTGTTGAACTGCCAGTAGCCCTTCCGGTCCAGCTTGTGCTTCTCCAGACCGGCCGTGTCCTCGCTGACGACCGGGCGGTCGAAAACGGAGACGTCCGCCATCGCGCCCTTCCAGAAGTCGGAGTATCCGCCGCCCTTGTAGGTGTGGCGGCCGAACTGGAGGGCACCACGGGCCTCGACCAGCGAACGCCGGTCCTTGACCACCGGAGCGCCCGTGCCGACCTGCAGCGAGATCTTGTTGTTCGGGCCGTCGAAGACAGCGGTGACGAAGGTCCAGGCTGTGGTGGCAGGACCCGCGTTCACCTTCCACTCGCCCAGGTTGATGACATCGTTCGTGGGCATCCGGAAAAACCAGCTGCCCTGATCGACGCCCAGGCTGAAGCCCGGCTCACCGGTGGCGTCCTGACTGACTGCCACCTGTCTGCGACTGGGATCGTCCACCCGGAACCACCCGGTGACGGAGAAACTCCGGGCGGTGCTCACCACCGAGTTCTGGGTGACGAGATAGGCGTTGGACGTGCCGTCGAAGATGGCGGCGGTGTCCCACTGACCGAGTGACCCTGCGATGTCGAACTTGACGCCGCTACCGATCTTCGCGTCGTGGGAGCCGAGTTGGTCGTTAGCAGCCTTCGCCGAGGCGATGTCCGACAGCGGCCACTGCGCGACCGGCGGGCGCTTGCCCACCCGGAAGGTGCAGGTCGCGATCGTGCTGGACCGTTTCGCCACATCGATCGCCTTGACGAAGAGCTGGCGCGGCCCCTCCTTGTCAGGCGTCCACTTGATCGTCACCGGGCCACCGCTCGTCGTCGGCTTGACCGACACGGTGGCGCTGTCGTTGAAGTTGTACTGGTACTCCACGACGTCCGTGGCCGCCGAGTCGAACGTGAAACTGCCCTGGACGCCGATGGAGCCCCGCCACTGGTCGTCGTCGAGACAGTCGGCGGTGGTGTCTGCCGCATCATCGGGCAGATACTCCGGCGAGTCCACGTCCGGGGCGCTCGGGCTGGTCTTGTCGTAGAAGAACTGGCAAACCTCGCGCGTGCCGTCGGAACTCCAGGGTCCCCAACTCACGCCGTCACTCGCCCGCACTTCCCAGGAGATCGGCACGTTCTGCGCGATGTCGGTCGGGACGTAGTAGCTGAACAGGGAGCCACTGGCTTTCAGCGGGGTGGTGTAGCTGCGGGTCTGCAGACTTCCACCCGCTGGCGTCCAGGTGACCTTGAACTCGGCCTTGACCTGCTCGGTGTGCGCAGACGAGTGGTCCGGGTCACGCAGGACGGCGTTGAGCCGCGGCGGAACGTCCGTGTAGGGCGCGGTCGAGCCGTACACGCAGCCGCCACCGGGCGACATCGTCAACTCGGACTGGTTCGCGATCACCGGCGCACGGTTGTAGCGGACGGAGAGCACACCGTTGTCGCAGAACCGCTTGGTGTGGGTGGAGTCGCTCTCGCTCACCGAACGGAGGCCGAGAGTGACACTGCTCCAACCCTTGCTCACCGCCGTCTGGACCGCCGCCTTGGCTTCCCACTCGGTGTTCTGGTTCGTCGAGGTGCAACTCGACTGCACCTTGGTCGGCGAGTTGTTGGCCAGGTGTGTGGCACCCGACCACCCCGACCCGCCGGGCTGGTTGCCCCAGTTCGTCGTGGACTTGATGCCGGATGGCATGAGATAGAGCGCCGCCGCGCGGGCGGTGGTGTTGTAGACGTGCTGCAGGGTCACCCGGAACTTGGCTTCCAGGATGGTCTTGCCGGCGTACGGCGTGGCCAACTGGTAGAAGATTCGCTTGATCTTGGAGTTGTTGCAGGAGCTGGGGCAGAGTCCGATGCGCTCGTGTCGCTTGGTGTCGAACTTCCAGTACTCCTCGGACGGATACCCGCTGTCGACCATTGCCCAGGCGCTGTTGGTGCTGGCCTGCCACACCGGGTCCACGTACACCGGGTAGGTGGTGGCCGGGCTGGCGAGCATCGCGGCGTCCGGAGTGAGGTTCAGCGTGCCCTGGGTGTAGTCGAGGCCGACCTGTCCGATCTGCGAGTCCTCACCCGGGCCCCGGGCCGAAGCGTCGTTCGGGTCGGTGGGCTCGGCCGCAGCGGTCCTCCGCTGGGCCTCGCCGCCGCCCTCCTGGTTGCCGCTGTCCCACATGGTAGGAGCGTCGGCCTCGAACACCGGGTTGCTGGTCGCGGGGTCGAGCGCGACAACGCCACCTTCCGCGGTCTCCTCGATGTCGAGACCTTCACCCGTCACTCCCAGCCGCAGGTTCTGCAGCTCGGGCAGGTTCGCGGCCTCGGGGGTCTTCAACACCAGGACGTGGGAGAAGCCCTCGACCGTGACGTTGGCGACCAGGTCGACGTCCGGGAAGACCTCCGGGTAGGTGGCCTGGTCGCCGCTGATCGTCGGAGTGGGCAGAGCGTGGGGCCAGGTGAGCGTCATGACCCGGAAGTCGCGCTGGACCACCATGAGGGGCGTGGTGCCTCCGCCGGACAGCCGCATGTCGATCAGCGCCGCGGTCGGCGTGATCGTCCCGTCCGCCTGTGCGACGAGCGTCGCGTCGGCCGGCACCCAGGTGCCACCCCGAAGGACCCGAACCGCCTGGTTGTACTCGTTGGCGATGAGCGTGCCGTCCGGCTGGGCGAAGACGTCCCGGTACTCGCCCCGCTGGGCGAGTACCTCGACGGGCTGGTTGAGGTCCGCCGCCGCGACGAGCGCCTCGGCTTCGGTGTCCCGGACCGGATCGGTCTCGACGGCGGCCACCGGCGCGGTCGGCGGAGCCGGCTCGGGAGCGGCCACGTAGGCGGTGCCGGCCAGCAGGCCGGCGAGGCCCACTGTGAGGCCGAGCGTGAAGAGCCGACCCCGCTTTCTGGTACGACGGATCACCGTCAGGTCCTCCCCCGTTGAGCTGCGCCAATTCATGTTCTTCATCAGTTGACCGCCGCCCCGAACGTGCTCACGTTGGCCGGGAAGCCGTTCACACCGGGCTGCCAGGTCTCGGTGGGCGTTGCCGACCCGCCGGCCAGGCTCGACCAGCTGAAGCCGTAGACGGCATCGGTGCCGTACGGGGTGGCCACCAGGAGCCGCTTCGAGGTCGCACCGAGCGAGGTACCGACGATCTCGCTCGCGCGAGGGGTGCCCGGCAGGCTCGTACCGTTGCGTTCGATCCTGACCGGGGTGGGGATGGTCTGCTCCGCCAGTACGGAGAAGACCCACACCTGACCGGTGTCCATCGGGACGCCCTCGCTCTGGGCAGACTGGGTGCCGCCGTCCCCTGACGCGGTGTAGACGGTCTCCTGACCGGGGACTCCCAGGCCGACGAACATCGTCGAAGCGGTGCTCTCGGCCGCCGGGTTGGTGTTCACCACGACAACCTTTTCGCCCAGGTAGTCGCCGCTGCTCAGGTTCGGCATCCGGCCGTTGTAGGAGAAGGTTTTGATCTCCGTGTAGGTGTTGGTTCCGGTGACATGGAAGACATGTGCCATACCGACGTCCGACACGTTGACGATCGGGCGGGTGCCCAGTTCGTCCTCGCCGGGTACACCAACGACCACCAGGGAGTCGGGGGTGCCCTGCGCCGCGCCGACCGGCCGATACGGCGCGAGGGCGATCGACTTGCCGAAGTTGTCGTTGGCCTCGGATGTGTCCGCGACGGGCCCTGCGTCCTGGTTCAGCTCGGCGGCGAGCGTCGGCAGCCCATTGGTCAGGACGTGGCTGAAGACGTTCACCGCGCCGGCGAACACCTCCGTGCCGATCGCCTCACCCGGCGAACTGACGGCCCAGTGGTACTTGGATGCCGCCACCGCGTACCCGGTGCGGTCGTCGATCTCGGCTGCTCCGGGGATGCCGGCACCCTGGCTGAGCGCCAGGTTCACGGTGCCCCGGATGTAGTGGACGATGCCGGTGACGGGCGTGGCGAGTCCTTCGCCGGGCGCACCGATGACCAGATACGGCTGGCCGCTGGCCGTCTGGCTGCCGGCGACCGCGTGGCCGAACCAGTCGTGTGCTTCGGCGGCGTCCGGCACGTTGGTGACGTCCTGGTGGTAGATCAGGGAGTCCGGCCCTTTGGCCAGCCCTGCCCGTGAGCCCAGCAGGACGAGCACGACCCCGGCGTCCTGCAGGCCGGAGACGTCCTGGAACGGGACACCGACCGCGAGGTCGGTGCATCCGTCGTTGTTGGCGTCGTACGAGGAGATCGAGGTACCGAAGCGGTCACCGGGTTCGGGAGCGCCGGGCACCTTGGCGACACCTTCGTACAGGGTGTCCACGGTGGAGCTACCGCCGTAGCTGACGTGCAACTGCCCGGCACGGGTCTGGCCGTTCACCAGGGCCTCGGGGTCGGCGATCGCGACATCCGCGACACCGTCGCCGTTGAAGTCGCTCTCGGTGCCGCCGACGCAGCCGGTCACCGGCGCGACAGTGGTGTAGACCTGCATCTCGCAGAACGAGGACCAGCTGTCGCTGCCGCTCACGCCGTCGGACGCCTTGACCCGCCAGCGGTAGATGCCGCCGTCGACGAAGGCGCCGGCCGGTACCGTGGCCGCGGCGGTGGCCCCGTTGGCGACGTTGGTGTAGGTGGCTGACCCGATCGGCGTCTCGCCGTTCATCGCCCACCACTCGAACGCGACCGTCATGGCCGTCGCGTCCGCGTCGGAGACGGTGGCCTTGAGCTGCGGCGTCACCGTGTTGACTGTGGGTCGGGCGGAGCCGGTCACGCAGCTGGTGGCCGGCACCGTCGCCCGTGCGGTCACCGTCGGGTACGAGTTGTAGGTGACGCTTGCCTTCGGCACTTCGGAGGTGCCGGAGTAGTTGCGGGAGCGGAACTGCTTGAACGACGTCGAGTCGGTTTCGTCGGTCGCCCGCAGGCCCATGTCCGCGCGGGTGTCGCCCGCGTTGGCCGCGCGCTGGAAGAAGCTGGTGGCGGCGACGCCGACCCAGTTGTCGTCACACGACGGGTCGTAGCCGGCCGAGGCCGTGGTCACCTTTTCCTGGTGGTTCCAGGCGGGTTGGTTGCTCCACACGATGCCGTCGGAGATCGAGCCCGTCGTCCAGAGTTCCCAGGAGCGCCCGGCGCACTGCACCGACCACCAGTTCCACAGCGAGATGGTCGCGGTGTTGATCTGCTTGCCGACCAGCGCGGTGGTGTCCCAGCGGGCGAACGTGCGGGTGATCGGGCCGGTCGGGCCGAGCTTTCCGAGCCGCAGGTCTGGCTCGCCGCCACGGTCGACGCTCTCGTTCGCTTGGACGAAGGTGTCGAACGTGGTGGAGAGCGGGTTGATCTGCGGGTCGATGGTGATCGGGTACTGCCGCTCCGGTGCCTTGAGCCACTTCTGGTCCGGCGTGAGGGTCAGCGCGATGCCACTGCTCGCAGCGGTCTTGGCGACCTTGGTGACGGTGGAGGTGACCGGCACCTTGTTGACGGGCGCGCCCTGGGCGTCGACCCGCGCGTCCCACATCAGCAGGGCCGGGGTCGTTGCGATGACGCGGCCCGTCGCGTCCCTGATGGTGGTGTCCCCGCCCACGCCGCGCTGGGTGTCGGCGACATTGCGGCCGGTCAGCGGCAGCGTCAGCGTCGCGACGCGACTCAGCGCGGACGGGCTCTTGATCACGAACAGGGTTTCGAGGCCATTCCGGCTCGCCCTCACTACGAGGTCGACGTCGGGCAGGGCGTTCACGTAGGTCGCCCGGTCCTCGCGCAGTTGCGGCTCCGGCAGCGCTCCAGCCCAGTTGACCGCCACCCGGTCGTCGCCCTTGCCCACGGCTGCCAGCTCGTGCGTGCCGTCCGGTTGCGGACCGGAGATCGACAGGTCGTGGGGGTGTGCTGCGGGACGGACGCTGCCGTCGGCGTTCCGGTGAAGGGTGAGGTCGATCGGGACCCAGTCGTCGCCACGGCGGACCCGGGTCGGCCCGAGCGACAGCTCCGCCCGGAACTGCCCGTCGGGCAGGGCGAACACCTCGGTGGTCTCGGAGGTGAGGCTCTTGACCTGCACCGGTTTGCCGGTCTTCCGGGCGGTCCGTGAGGACACCGCCTCGTCGGACCTGTTTTCCACGCCACCCGTCACGCCATCGGGCCCGGCGGCGAAATACTCCGCCGGTTCGCCCGATATACCCGCCAATGCGACCGCCGTCAGCACAGCGACACCTGCCGCAAGGCATGCGCGTACGGTGGCAGTCTTTCGACCTGCCACGAAACCCTCCCCCGTGTGTTTTCAGATATCGATCGGGACTGTAGGGAGCAGGCCGCTCTACGCACAAGTAGCGTCACAAACGGTGAGGATGAAGCGGGCAATTGGTATCTTTCGCCGCCGCCGGTCACGCAGCGGAGTTTTCCCTGCTCAGAGCGGATGGGTGGGAAGCGGTCCCCGAACGCCGGGCCAATCACAATGCGCCGGGGATTCGGGCAGCGAAAACGCCCTCTTGCTCAGTGGAAATACACGGCCCACAGTGGAGCCTGCCGAGTTTTTTGCTCGGGGTCGGGTCAACCTGATCGACCGCCGCGTGCTGGGGCGACAACGGCGGCGAGAAGCACCCCGGAAGCGGTCGGATCGTGGACGATCCCGCCCGGCCAATGACATCGCCAATGGTGGATCGCCGGGACGCTCAGACACGCCGAACGGCGAACGCATCAACCCGTTACACCCGCTCCCACCTGGCGGGTTGCTCTCGAACCGCCGCAGTCCGATCCACGAACGACGCGACCAGTGAGCGCCCGAACGCTCATTCCGGAGAGCCGGAAACGGCGTGGCCGCCCAGGCCGAACAGGATCGATCACCGTACGGCCGGGGATTCTCGGACAGCATTTCCTTGTCGTGGCGCACGTTCCTTCCCACGGGTTTCGGAAAGTCGGGGCCTCCCGGTGACTGGGACACCCCGACTTCACCGAATCGAACCGCTCGAGCAGGGCCAGCCGAGGTCAGACGCGGGTGAGGCGTACGGCGTCCGCGATGACCAGACCGCTGGCGTTGCTCCACCGGCTCACCGCCACCCGGTTGGCGTCACCGGCCGGCAGCGCGAACGTGCCGAGGACCCGCCACTGCCCGCCGGTCGCCCGCTGGTCGACGTAGACGGTCCGGTTGCCGGAGCTGGTGGCGACGATGTACGGGGTGGCGCTGTTGTAGCCGCTGTTCGTCGGCCACCAGGCCTCAACCCGGTAGTTGCCGGCCGCCGGCACGTTGAACCGGTACCAGGCCGGATCGCTGGCGGCGACCGGTTCGGCGTACCGGTAGTCGGCGCCGTACCGCTGGCTGGAGTACGTCGAGACACCCCAGCTGGCACTGGCGGTGAACCGGCCGGACGTGGTGTTGTCCACGGTGGACGACCATGCCGTGCCGCTGCCGGCCATCTTCGCCGCGACGTCGGCCCTCATCACGTTGAGGTCGATGAAGGAGGGGTCGATCTTGCCGGTGGTGCTGGTCTCCCGGTGCCCGCGGGCGTAGCTGCTGTCGCGGCCGAGGCGGGTGAGCACTGCGGCGGTGGCGGCGATCGACGCGTTGTACTGCGCGGCAGTCATCTCCTGGTTGACGCCGTTGTAGTCGATCTCCCACCCGATCATCAGGGTGTTGCCGTCCCCGGACGGGATCGGCCCGCTGCCACCGCTGACCCCGGCGTGGTTGCAGCGGCCGGCGGAGATGACGTGGAAGACACCGTTGTAGTCGACGAGCGCCTGACACAGCGGCCCGGGCAGGTCGGAGCGACCGTTGATGCAGATGCCGAGCGCCGGGTGCGGGTTGCTGGCGCTGCTGGTGGAGGCGGTGTGGTGCCAGAGCACACCGATCGGGTCGAAGGAGCCGGGTCGCATCCGGTTGAGCCAGTCGCCCTCGACGACGACCTGGACCCCGGCGCCGCGCAGCACGTCGACGAGCCAGGGAATGGTGGCCATCAGGCGTCCTGGAGCAGGTCGGCGAGGCACTCGGCCTGCGGTGCGGCGTTCGCCGGCCGGGGGCGGGCGACGACTGTCAACGCGGCGGCCACCAGGGCGGGGATGCCGAGCACCCCGCGGCGGCGTAGACGGATGGATGGTGATCGGGTCATGGCGATCCTCCAGCGACGGCGGGCACGAACGGATCGACGATCGTGATGACGGGCACGCTATACCGTCACGATCGTCGATGTCGATACCCTTCATCGCCAGGGCGATGATTGAAGGAAACCGCCGTGTCAGGCGTCGCCGAGCGCGTCGATGTCGCGCATCTCCTCCGCCGTCAGCGAGAAGTGGAAGACGTCGAAGTTGGCGGTGATCCGCTCCGGCGTCACCGACTTCGGGATCGCCACGATCTCGTGGTCGATGTGCCAGCGCAGCACCACCTGCGCCGGGGAGACGTCGTGCGCCGCCGCGATCCTGGTCAGCACCGGGTCGCTGAGGTCACTGGTCTTGAACGGGCTGTACCCCTCCAGCACCACTCCCCGGTCCCGGTGCTCGGCGTGCCGCTGCCTGTCGTACAGCGCCGGACTCCACTCGATCTGGTTGACCGCCGGGTTCTCCTCGGTCGACTGGATCAACTCGTCGATCTGCCCGGTGCTGTAGTTGCTGACGCCGACCGCCCGGGTCAGGTTCTCGTCGCGGGCGGCCAGCAACTCGCGCCACAGCGGGATGCTGTCCGCCGGCGACGACGGCGGCCAGTGGATCAACCAGAGGTCCAGGTGGTCGACGCCGAGCGCCTCCAGGCTGGCCTCCAACGTCGCGCGCTCCTGGCCCACCCGGTTCGGCGGGAGCTTGGTGGTGATGAAGAGGTCGTCCCGGCGCAGCCCGCTCTCCCGCACCGCCCTGCCGACCTCCCGCTCGTTGCCGTACACGGTGGCGGTGTCGATGTGCCGGTAGCCGGTGTCGAGGGCGGCCAGCACCGCGTCGTAGCCGGCCTGGCCGGTGGCCTGCCAGGTGCCGAAGCCGAGCAGGGGCATCCGCACGTCACCGGGGAGCAGGGCGGCGGGCTGGTCGGTGAGGTCCATGAGGTCCGTTCTACCCCGCCGAGCCCTCTGCCGCCGAGTGAACCGGACACTCCGGTGTCCAGCGTGACGGTTCGCCGTGCCGGAGAATGCGGGGTGTGACGGACCGGTTGGAGGAGTACCGGCGACGACGGGACGCGGCCCGGACACCGGAGCCCGTGCCGGAGCGGAGCCCCACGGGCGCCGGCCCGGACGGCGACACGGCCCGCTTCGTCATCCAGCAGCACCACGCCCGCAGCCTGCACTGGGACCTGCGCCTGGAACACGACGGGGTGCTCGCGTCCTGGGCGGTGCCGCGTGGCCTCCCCCGCGACCCGGGCCGCAACCACCTCGCCGTGCACACCGAGGACCACCCGATGGAATATCTGGACTTCGCCGGCGAGATCCCCGCGGGCGAGTACGGCGGCGGCCGGATGCTGATCCACGACCGGGGCACCTACCGGTGCGAGAAATGGCGCGACGACGAGGTGATCGTGACGCTCTCCGGTGACCGCACCGCCGGCCGTTACGTCCTCTTCGCCACCGGTGGCCGGGACTGGATGGTCCGACGCACCGACGCGCCGCCGCCGGGATGGACGCCGATGCCCGACCTGGTCCGCCCGATGCACGCCACGTCGGCCGCCAGGCTCCCCCGCGACAGGGCCGCCTGGGGGTACGAGCTGCGGTGGGACGGGGTCCGGGCGATGGCGTACGTCTCCGGTGGGCGGCTGCGGCTGCTCTCCGAGACCGACGAGGAGATCACCGGCGGGTATCAGTGGCTGCGGGCGATGGCCGAGGCGCTCGCGCCCACCGAGGCGGTGCTCGACGGTGTGCTGGTGCGCATCGACAGCACCGGCCGGGTGCGCCCGGTCCGCCCGTCCACCGGCAGCCGGGTTCCCGCCGGCGCCCAGTACCTGCTGGTCGACCTGCTCTGGCTGGAGGGCGTGAGCAGCGTCGACGTGCCGTACGCGCAACGCCGGGAGCTGCTCGATGGGCTGGCCTTGGCGGGTACGCACTGGCAGACTCCGCCGTGGTTCCCCGGCGCGGGCGACGAGGCCCTGCGCGCCGGGCAGGAGCAAGGCCTGCCGGGCGTGGTCGCCAAGCGGCTGGACTCGGTGTACGAGCCGGGGCTGCGCAGTCGGCACTGGCTGAGCGTCGACGCGGTCTGACGGCGAGGAGCGACGTGTACCTGACCCACCTGGACTGCCCGCGCTGCGGGCGCGAGCACGCCGCCGACCAGTTGCAGAACCTCTGCGAGTGCGGCTCACCGCTGCTGGCCCGCTACGACCTGCCCGCGGTGGCGAAGGCGGTCACCCCGGAACGCTTTCCACTGCGCCCGGCCGACCTGTGGCGCTACCGGGAGCTGCTGCCGGTCGGCGATCCACGGCACGTCACGACGCTCGGCGAGGGCTGGACGCCGCTGCTGCGCGCCCCCGCGTACGGCGCCGGGATCGGCATCACCGACCTGATGGTCAAGGACGAGGGGTTGATCCCGACCGGCTCGTTCAAGGCACGGGGCGCGGCGGTCGGGGTGAGCCGCGCCCGTGAGCTGGGCGTCGAGCGGATCGCCATGCCCACCAACGGCAACGCCGGGTCGGCCTGGGCCACGTACGCCGCGCGGGCCGGGATCGGCGCGACCATCGTCATGCCGCTGGAGGCGCCGGGTATCTGCCGACGCGAGTGCGTGGCCGCCGGCGCGGATCTGCGCCTGGTCGACGGGCTGATCAGCGACGCCGGTCGGCGGGTGGCCGAGCTGATCGCGGAGTCGAACGGAACGATCTTCGACGCCGGCACGCTGCGCGAGCCCTACCGGCTCGAGGGCAAGAAGACGATGGGGTACGAGATCGTCGAGCAGCTCGGCTGGCAGGCCCCCGACGTGATCATCTATCCGACGGGCGGCGGTGTCGGGCTGATCGGCATCCACAAGGCGATGCACGAGCTGCGCGAGCTGGGCTGGGTCGGCGACAAGCTGCCCCGGCTGGTGGCCGTGCAGTCGACCGGCTGCGCGCCGATCGTGCGGGCGTTCGCCGCCGGTGCCGACCGGGCGGAGCCGTGGGAGGACGCGCACACCGTGGCGTTCGGCATCACCGTGCCGGCTCCGCTGGCCGACGAGCTGATCCTGGCGGCGTTGCGGGAGTCGTCCGGCACCGCCGTGGCGGTCGACGACGCGGACCTGCTGACCGACCTTCGGGAGTTCGCCGGCCGGGAGGGGTTGCTGCTCTGCCCGGAGGGCGCGGCCTGTCTGACGGCGGCGCGGCACCTGCGCGCCGGCGGGTGGATCCGGGCCGGCGAACGGGTGGTGGTGCTCAACACCGGCGCGGGACTGAAGTATCCGGACACTGTCGACGTGTCCGGCGTACCCGTGCTGAACTGAGCCGGCGGGTCAGAAACTGTCCGGCTCCGTCAACCGCCAGGCGGCGTTGATCAGCCCGATGTGCGAGAGCGCCTGCGGGGTGTTGCCGAGCTGCATCCCGGTGGTCAGGTCGATCTGCTCGCTGAACAGTCCCACGTCGTTGGAGAACCCGATCACCCGCTCGAACAGGGCCTCGGCCCGCTTCGGCTCCCCCGCCATCACCAGGCACTCCACCAGCCAGAACGAGCACAGCAGGAAGCCGGCGGGGTCGGTCGTCCACCGGCGCAGCAATCCGCTCTCGGTGCCCAGGTCCCGCTCGACCATCTCGATGGTCGAGCGCATCCGCGGGTCGGTGGCCGGCAGGAAGCGCGCCACCGGCATGGCGAGCACCGAGGCGTCCAGCTCCGGGGACCCGAACGCCCCGGTGAACGCCCCGATCCGCTCGTTCCACCCCTCGCGCAGCACGGTGTCCCGGATCTCGTCGCGTACCGCTGCCCAGCGGTGCGGGTCGGCCCGGTCGCCGAGCCGGTCGGCGAGCCCCACCGCCCGGTCCAGCGCCAGCCAGCAGGACACCTTCGACGAGACGTAGTGCCGCTCCTCGTCCCGGGTCTCCCAGATGCCCCGGTCCGGCAGACGCCAGGTCGCGGCCACCTGCTCGGCCAGCCCGAGCACCATCTCCTGCAACTCGCCCTCGAACCTCGCGCCGAGATAGTCGCGCAGCCGCCACACCGCCGACATCACCTCCCCGGGCACGTCGAGCTGCCGCTGCCGCCAGGCGTCGTTCCCGACCCGGACCGGCCGACTGTCGCGGTATCCGCGCAGGTGGTTGCAGTGGTGCTCGGAGATGTCCCGCTCACCCTCCAATCCGAAGAGCACCGGCACGGGTTCGTCGCCGAACCGGCCGATCGAGCGGGCCGCCCAGGCGAACAGCCGCGACGTCTCTTCGGGACAGGCCGCCACCCAGAGCGCACGCATCGTCAACGAGAAGTCGCGCAGCCACGAGTAGCGGTAGTCGTAGTTGCGGTCGCCGCCGACCTGCTCGGGCAACGAACTGGTCAGTGCCGCGGCGACCGCGCCACTGCGGGAGTACGTGAGGCCGGTCAGGACCGTCGCGCTGTGCCGGACGAGTTCGGGGTACCGCCCCTCGTAGATGTGCGTGTCACGGAACGCCTGCCACGCCTGCGTCGTCTCGGCGAGGGCGGCCAGCGGCTCTATCCGTGCCGGCGGGGTGCCGTACGTCTCGCCGAACGCCACGTCCATCCCGATCACCTGACCCGCGGAGATCTCGAACTCGTGGGTGACCCGGTCGACGTCCGCCCGCAGGTCCAGATCGTCGGCGCGCAAGACAAGCACCACCGGGCCCGCGCCGGCCAGCACACCGCCGTCGGGCTGCTCGTGCAGGTACGGAGTGAGCAGGCCGTACTCGGGTCGGGGTGCGAAGTCCAGTGCCATCCGCACCCGCCCGGTCAGCCCGTGCACCACTCGGATCAGTACGGCGGGAGAGTTCTTGCCCAGCTCGTGCGCACGGGCTCCGGCCTCGGCGGCGAGGGCGTCGGTGACCGACACACTGCCCTCCGGCGTGTGATGCACCGTCCGGAGCACCAGGGTGTCCGGCAGGTACGCCCGCTCCGTCCGATGACCCGCTCCGCCGACGCCCACCGGCGCCAGTTTGAAGTGCCCGGCGCCCGCGTCGAGCAGCCGCCCGAACACGGACGCCCCGTCGAACCGGTGCGGGCACCACCAGTCGACCGACCCGTCCTTGCCGACCAGGGCACCGGAACGAGAGTCCGAGAGGAATGCGTAGTCGGAGATCGCCGGCTGCTGCTCCACCCGCCGCGGGTACCCACATCGGGTCGGATCAGGCAGCCGGCGGCCGGGTCACTCGGTGGGTGGCTCGTCCTCGCCCGCCGCCTCCGCCGCGTCGGCCTCCTCCTTGGTCCGGTGCACCGCCTGGTCGGCGTGCTCCGGCGGGCCGTAGACGGTGTACAGCACCAGCGGGTTGGGCCCGGTGTTGACGAAGTTGTGCTTGGTGCCGGACGGCACCACGACCAGGTCACCCGCGGCGACCTTCTTCTTCTCACCGGCGACCTGGGCCTCGCCGACGCCGCTGACGAACGTCAGGATCTGGTCGATGCCCTCGTGGACCTCCTCGCCGATCTCACCACCGGCGGGGATGGTCATGATGACCAGCTGGGTGTGCTCACCCGTCCACAGCACCCGCCGGAAATCCGGGCTCTTCTCGGCGACGGTCGCGATCGTGAAATGCTCCATGCCCCCGCTCATACCCCGTTCGGCGGTGCGCCACGCCGGGACTCGCAGATGGTGGAATTCCCCACGTTCGGCGGGTTTGGATCCGCACGTACCGGGGATCGACAACCCGACCGGCACGAACAGCCGGTCGAGCCAGGTCCCCGCCGGCGTACCGCCGAACGGCTGCGGTGGTGGGAGACGGCCAGAGCGCGGCGACGTTGCGACCACGGTCCAACGGCGCCGCGCGCTCGTTCCCCCACCCCCAGCCCTGTCGATCATGGAGTTGTGGTGGGCAACAAAGCAGCCGCAATGCCACCAAACTGGGCACCACAACTCCATGATCGACGCAGCCGGGGCGGGGGTTGGGCTAGCGGTGCAGCCAGGTGAGCAGGTCGGGCTCGGCCAGCGCTGCTACGCGCTCCTCGTAGCCGGCCTGCGCGGCGGCGTCCAGCATGTTCCGGCCCTGGCCGGAGCCGCCCTGGCGGAAGAAGGCCCGGCGGTCGCGCAGCACACCGAGTGTGTCCGGAGCGAGCCGGTCGGCGCGCTCCCGCATCCGGCCGAAGGTCGCCGCCTCCACCAGCTCCGGCCCCGGACGCGGAAGCTCCCACCGGTCGGCGAGCCGGCGCATCTCACCGCCCAGGTCGGCCAACAGATCGTCGTAGTGCACCAGCTCGACGTTCGGCTCGTGTCGACGCGCCCAGGCGTCGGTCAGGTGCAGCATCACCCCGGGCAGCGAATCCAGCTCGGCGCGCGGGTCGACCTCCTGGTCGATCCAGCTGCGCAGCCACTGCTCCACCGGCACGCGCTTCCGGCCCGGCCCGGACGGGGCCGGCTGGCCGGTCAGCTCGGCGAGGCGCGCCCGGTCCAGGTTGCCCGCCTGGTGGTAGAGGGAGACCGCCATGTCCAGCGGATGCCGGGCCACCACCACGTAGTGCGCCCGGGGGTCGAGAGGCACCCCGTCCAGCGGGGTGTGCGTCTTGACGAACCGCCGGTGCGGCTGCGCGGCCAGCCTGTCGAAGACCGCGTCACGGGGTTCGGCGAGCCAGTCCAGCCAGGGCGACAGCACGTTCAGCGGCGCCGGCAGCTCAGGAGTGCGAAGCACCAGCAGCGCGCAGATCATCTGCATCCAGGTGGTGCCGCTCTTGGACCGGGTGCTGATCACGATGTCGCCGTCGCGGAACCGGAATCCGGCCCACCGGCCGCTGTCCTCGTCGGTGGAACGGTATCGGTGCGCTGGCTCGGGCATCGGAGGAGCGTAGTCGCCGAGACGACAGTCGAGCAGCCGAATTCCGACTCCACGAGCTGTGACATATGCGCATGCCTGGCTAGATTGAAGTATGGTGCCCGCCCCCGGGAGCCGGGCGGCGGAACCGGTGTACCGCCCCATCCTCGCCTGTCGGCGCGGTGAGCTGGATGCCCTCAGCCACCTCGACGACACGGCCACCGCACTTGTCGCCCCGGTCCTGGAGATCGGCACCGTCGACAGGAGCACAGTGGACGTTCTGCGCCGGCTACCAGCCGGGCTCCTGCCGGCCGTGGACGTCAGCGCCCTCCCCGACAGCCGCGCAGCGGAGCTGAGCCGCTGGGGCGTACCCCTGGTGCCGGTCATCGGTCTCACGGAGAGCGACCACCGGCTGGTCGCGCACGGCGCGGCGGCACGGGCGTGCGGCCGGCGGGCGCTGATCCGCCTGCGGACCGGCCAGGACCGGGCCGGGCCGGACGGCAGCACCGCCGCCGCCGAACGGGTCTGGCGGTCCACCGACCTCGTTCCGGAGGAGTGCGACCTGCTGGTGGACGCGGGGGACGTGTGCTGCCCGGCGGATGTGCGGGCGGCCGAACCGCGGGTGCGCCGCCTGCTCGACTGGGCGCGCCGGCACGCCTGGCGCTCGGTGACCGTGGCAGCGGGTGGGATGCCCCCGACGTTGTCCCGGCTGCCCACCGACGAGCCGATCCGGTTGGACCGCTGGGACTGGCAGCTCTGGCAACGGCTGGCCGACACCGGTGTCGACTACGGCGACTACGGCGTCCACCCGGCCGTGCCCGGCAGCGGTGATCCTGGTGACCGGCTGCCGACGGTGCGGTACACCGACGACGGCAGCTGGTGGATCTACCGCTGGGCGCGGCGAGGTGGCCGGGGCGACGAGCGGTTCGCCGACCTGTGCCGCACGCTGGTGTCGGCGCCGCACTGGCCGAGCACCGGCGCGGCGTTCTCCTGGGGTGACCACGAGCTGCTCCGCCGGGCCCGCCGGGGCGCCGGCGCCGGTTCGGCCGCCAACTGGGCGGCCTGGAGCACCTCACACCACCTGGCGTACGTGCTCGCCACGCTGTTGCGCCCGGACGGCGACACCGCGCCGAGGTGGAATCCCCGGCCCGGTCCGCCACAGCGCGGACGCCCGCTGCGGTGAGACGGGTGGTTACTGCTTCTCGGTGAAGCCGAACTGGATGACGCCCTCGTCGTCGACTGTGGCGTCCACCGAGGCGTCACCGAGCAGTTCGGCGGCGTCCTCGTCGAGGAAGATGCGGGCGCCCTGGTTGTCGACCACCCGATCGCCCTGCGCCGGCTCGGGCACCAGCTCCACCGAGAGCGAGCCGGCCTCGGTGTCGGCGGCGATACGCACTCCGCCGCCCTCGGCGACGTCCTGCTGGTTGGCGAGGTCACGGATGACGAGCACGGCGTTGTCGGTCATGGTGAGCATGAGTGGAACTCCTCGTGGAATCTCGGCTCCCGGTCGAAACCCTCGCAGACCGGCTGATCGGTCCGCGGACGAGCGCATCTGGGAGGCGAACAGAAGGGGCGAACGGTCATGGCCGTCGCATCGAATCGGGGCAGCTGAGGGCCCCGCCACCTCCACCGTGCCCGCTGACCGCCGATCCGTCAAATAGAGCCAGGTCAGTCGAGAGCGGGGGCCGGGGCCAGCCGGGCGCGAATCTCGTTGACCGCCGCGCGACCGGCCCGGTTGGCGCCGATCGTGCTGGCCGAGGGGCCGTAACCGACCAGGTGAATCCGCTCGTCGGCGACCACCCGGGTGCCGGCCATCGTGATACCGCCGCCCGGCGCGCGCAGCCCCAGCGGGGCGAGGTGGTCGATGGCGGCGCGGAAACCGGTGCACCAGAGGATCACGTCCGCCGGTACGAACCGTCCGTCCGCCCAGGCCACACCATCGGGTGTGATCCGGTCGAACACGGGTAACCGGTCCAGGACGCCCCGCTCCCGCAGCCGGCGTACCTCCGGCGTGACCGGCAGCCCCGTCACGCCCACCACGCTGCCCGGTGGGCGGCCGTCCCGAACCGCCTCGTCCACCCGGGCCACCGCGGCGCGGCCCAGCTCCGGGCCGAACTCCTCGTCGCGGAACTCCGGCGGTCGACGGGTCACCCAGGTGGTGGCCGCCGCGACCGTGGAGACCTCCCCGAGCAACTGCACGGCGGAGGTGCCCCCACCGACGACCACCACCCGCAGGCCGGCGAACTCGGCCGGTCCCCGGTAGTCGGCGGTGTGCAGGTGCCGGCCCCGGAACGAGGCCCGGCCCGGGTAGTGCGGCCAGAACGGCCTGGTCCAGGTGCCGGTCGCGTTGATCAGAGCCCGGGCGATCCACCGGTCCTGGTCGGTGTGCACGTCAAGCCGCCCGTCCGGCCGGGAGCGCACCGCACGGACCCGCACCGGACGCCGTACCGGCAGGTCGAATGTCCTCTCGTACGCGGCGAAGTAGGCGCGTACCTGCTCGGCCGCCGGACGGTGGGGCTGCACGGGCGGGAGGGGCAGCCCGGGCAGGTCGTGGAAGCCGTGCACCCGGTCGAAGACGAGCGTCGGCCAGCGGTGCTGCCAGGCCCCGCCCGGCCCGTCGTCGCCGTCGAGGATGACGAAGCCGTCGCCGGGCGGGAAGCCGGTCCGGCGCAGGTGGTAGCCGGCACTCAGGCCGGCCTGACCGGCGCCGATCACCACGACGTCCGCTGAGTGGGTGTCCACCTGGTGTGCAACGCCGTGGTCGGCACCGGTGTGCCCGCGTTCGGCCGTCGCCCCGATCACAGATTTTCGGCAATGACCTCCTGACCTGCGCCTACGCTGAGTGGATGAGCGACTTCCGTCGGTATGCGGCCGAGTTCCTCGGCACTCTGCTGCTCGTCTTCTTCGGGGTGGGCAGCGCCGTCGCCGCACGTGTTCAGGGCGGCGTGGTGGTGGTCGCGTTGTCCTTCGGGTTCGTGATGCTCGCTCTCGTCTACACGATCGGCCCGCTGTCCGGCAGTCACGTCAACCCGGCGGTGACACTCGGTGTGCTGCTCTCCGGCAAGATCTCGGTGCTCGGCGCGGTGGCGTACTGGATCGCCCAGTTCGTGGGCGCGACGGTGGCCGCCTTCGTGCTCTGGGCGCTGACCCGCTGGGGCGACGTCGCGGACCAGACCGGGGCACTGGGCACGAACGGTTACGGTGCCCACATCAACCGGGGCGGCGCGGCCGTGCTGGAGGTCGTGCTGACCTTCCTGTTCGTCCTCGTCGTCCTGGTGGTGACCAGTCGGAGCGAGAACCCGGGTACCGCCGGGGTGGCCATCGGGTTGGCCCTCGCCGCGACCCAGCTGGTCGGTCTGACACTGACCGGCGCGGCGGTCAACCCGGCCCGCGCGTTCGGGCCGGCGGTCTTCGAGGGCGGCGTGGCCCTGCGGCAGCTCTGGGTGTTCATCGTCTTCCCGCTGCTCGGTGGGGCGCTCGCCGCCCTGGTCGCACCGTTGGTCATGGGGGCGCAGCGGCACTACTGGGGTGGACACGAGAAGTCGGTGGGACGACCGACGTAGTCCAATTGGCAGTAACTTTCGCGTGGTGCTCTTCTCCGGCGATTATCTTCGTGGCAGCATCAGCGCATGCATCGCCGTCATTTCGTCCGGGCCCTCGCGCTGCTCACCCTGGCCGTCACCGCGACCACCACCGGCGCGTCGGGCGCCACAGCCGAGTCGCCCACCCCCGCGACGACCCGACTGCACGACACCATCGACACGGTCCTCGCCGACGCCCGCCTCGGCGGGGCGCAGGCCTCGGTGGTCGTGGTCGACACCAGCACGGGGCAGACGCTCTACGACCGCAACGGCGACCGCCGGCTCATCCCGGCCTCCAACACGAAGCTGATGACCTCGACCGCGGCCCTCGGGCTGCTCGGGTCGGGCCACCGCTTCACCACCGACGTGCACACCAGCGGCAAACGCCGCGCCGGCCTGCTCACCGGCAACCTCTACCTGCGCGGTGGCGGTGACCCGACGATGCTCGCCGCCGACTACGACGCGCTCGCCGCCCAGGTCGCCGCCGACGGGGTACGGGTGGTCACCGGCAACCTGGTCGCCGACGACACCCGCTACGACCACACCCGCCTCGGCCCCGACTGGACCTGGGACGACGAGCCCTACTACTACGCCGCGCAGGTCTCCGCGCTGACCGTCGCCCCGGACACCGACTACGACGCCGGGACGGTCATCGTGCAGGCCGCACCCGCCCGCCGGGCCGGTGCCCCACCGGTGGTCAGCACCACCCCACCCACCGGATACGTCCGCGTCGACAACCGCGCCGTGACGGTCGCCGAGGGCGAGACCTCGATCTCGATCGAGCGCGAACACGGCGGCAACACAGTGGTGGTGACCGGCCAGATCGCCGTCGGTGACGAGCCCGCCAGCGACTGGGTGACAGTCTGGGAACCCACCGGCTACGCGGCCGACGTGTTCCGGGCGGCGTTGCACAGGCACGGCGTCCGGGTGATCGGTCGCACCGTGCTGGGCCAGGCCACCCCGGAGACGGCCCACCCGGTGGCCCGGCACGACTCGATGAGTCTCGGCGAGCTGATGACACCGTTCCTCAAGCTCTCCAACAACGGGCACGCCGAGGTGTTGACCAAGGAGATCGGCCGGGTGCTGAGCGGTTCGGGCACCTGGACCGCCGGCATGACCGCGATCAGCGAGTACGTCGCCGACACCGGAATGGACACCGGACGACTACGCCAACGCGACGGATCCGGGCTGTCCCGGCGCAACCTGGTCCCGGCGGCGGAGTTCGTGGACCTGCTCAACGCCGTCCGCGCCGAACCGTGGTTCGAGACCTGGTACGCGGCCCTGCCGATCGCCGGGCAACCCGAACGATTCGTCGGCGGCACTCTCCGGAGCCGGATGGCCGGCACCCCCGCGGCCGGCAACGTGCACGCGAAGACCGGCAGCCTGACCGGCGTCTCCGGACTCTCCGGTTACGTCACCAGCGCCGACGGCCGACTGCTGGCGTTCGCCATCCTGCTGAACAACTACCTCACGGCGTCGGTCAAACCGTTGGAGGACCAGATCGCCGTGGCACTGGCCGGTTTTCGCGCGGACGGTGCGAGCACCGCCCGGATGGCACCGCCGGCGGTGCCGGAGACTCCCCGGACCCCGGAGGGCGTCGAATGCTCCTGGGTCAAACCGATCACCTGTTGAGTGGGGGGCCGGGAGGCGCGGGCTGTTGCCTCCCGGCCGGACGCGCGCTCAGGCCGGACGCTTCGGTGGGGGGACCACCGCCGTCGGGTCGCCGCGCTCGATGAGGGCGGCGATCTCGGCAGCCCGCAGCCCGCGCAGTGCCAGCACCCGGGTGCCCCAACGGTGCAGGCGACACGGGTGCGGGCTGGCATCGTTGCGGCAGACCACTCCCCCGGACCACCGCCGGGGGGCGTGCACCACCACCGCCCGTACCGCGAACTGGGTGTCCTCGCCCGTCACGTACGGCGGCAGGGGGATGTCGCGGAGCACCTCCCCGGACGCTTCGGCGGCACCGGACGAAGCGGCGCGACGGACGCGGTGGGCGGTACTACTCATCTCCGCTGCCTCCACACTGGATGGTCGGTTGGGGACAGCAGAAAGCTACGACCTCCTCGACCGTCGGCGACGGACAAACTGTCCCGCTGTGTGGCCGCGCAGCGGTTGGTCGGTCAGCGGACCGCCACCGCCTGGAGGCCGACGTTGCCGCAGTGCGGGGTGAAGACCTTCTCGACCTTCCAGCTCAGCAGCAGTCGGGCGCCCTTCGGCACCGTGAACTTGATGGTGAACTGAGCGCTCTGACTCGTGTACGGGTCTTCCAGCACCACGCTGCTGGTGGGCCCGCCGGTGGACAGTCGAGCCTCCAGGCGCCCCCGGGCCATCCAGATGCCGCCGTAGAGCAGGACCGTGCGCGACTCACCGCTTCCGGCGACGGCGAGGGAGAACCCGTTGCCGGTGCCGCAGGTGTAGACGCCTTCTGAGCTGTCCCGCGCGGACCGCTGCGACGAGCCGTCGGACCACCGGACGTGCTCCTGGTTGCCGTCCCAGGCGACCCGCGTGCCGGTGCCGCCCTCGTCGGCGATCTCCCCGGA
This sequence comes from Micromonospora sp. WMMD967, assembly GCF_029626165.1. Taxonomy (NCBI): domain Bacteria; kingdom Bacillati; phylum Actinomycetota; class Actinomycetes; order Micromonosporales; family Micromonosporaceae; genus Micromonospora; species Micromonospora sp. WMMD967. Next base: position 2,269,819 of record NZ_JARUBK010000001.1, on the reverse strand, counting down.
ACCCGCCCGCTTGCGGACCGTCGAGTTGCCCCCGCGCTGCCCCCAGTGCATCCAGTCCCGGGCACCGACGGCGGTCAGGTTGACCTCGGCGGGCATCTCCCCCCGGGTCACCGACAGCTCCGCCGACTGCGGTGACGCCGGCGGCGGGGCCGACGCGGTCGTCGACGGTGTCGGATCGGGCGAGGGCGGGCGCTGGCGCGGACGCAGGCCGGGCTCCGCCGGCCCCGCGTCACCGGTGCGCCCGTCGGTGGCCGGAAAGCCGGGAGAACGGGCGACGACCCCGGTCACGGCGCCCGAACCACCCGCCTGGTCGCCGTCGGGCGCCGGCTCCGACCGGAAGCTCAGGTACGAGATCAACGCCGCCAGGCAGGCGAGTACGGCGACCCCCTCCACCGCCCAACGCCGACGCCGCCGGGCACGGGCGACCCGGCGCAGCGCGGCGCGGGTCTGCCCGGAGGTGACGGCACCCGAGCGGTGCTTCGCCGATGCGTCCTCGGCACCCGAATCAGTCCGCGTGCGGTCTTCGTCCGCCACCGACCCCTCCAACTCCACCACCCGGCCGCCGCCGACCGCAGCGGATCACACCGTCCACTGTGGGCCGTTTCGCGTTCGTACCGGTGTGGACGACACGCTAGATCCGGACTGCCGGACGTGTCCAGCCCCGCAACCGGACGACGCGCGACGTCGCGCCCACGCGGGCGGGCACTTCGGCAGGCCACGAACGCCGCTCGGGTCAGCCGATCCGAAAACCGAGCAACTGCGCGATAACCACTGCCTGTCCGACGTCGACGATCGCGCCGGCCCGCTCGACGACCGTCGGATCGAGCGCGCTGAGGTCACTGCCCCGCAGGTCGGCGCCACCGAGCCGTACGTTGAGCAGTTGAGCGCCGGACAGGTCGACGCCGGTGACGGTGGCGCCGGTCAGGTTGGCCCGGGTCAGGTCCACCTCACGCATGCGCACCCCGGTCAGCCGGACGCCCCGCAGGTCGGCGCCGGGCAGGGTGACGAAGGACCAGTCACCGCCGTCGACGGTCAACGGGCGCAGGTCGCAGTCGACGAAGGTGCTGCCGACCATCTTGCAGCCGGTGAATTCGGCCTCGAAGAAGTTGCACCGGCGGAAGACGCACCGGGTGAAGGCCGAGTCGACATGCCGGGACGCGTTGAACCGGACGTTGCCGAACGTGCACCCGGTGAAGACCGCTCCCCGACTCACCGCCTCGGTCAGGTCCACGTCGAAGAACTCGCAACTGACGAAGTGCCGGTCGGTCAACTCCTCGCCGTACCAGTCCTCGTTGCGGAAGGTCACGTCCTCGGTCAGCTCCGGCATCCGCCCAGGTTAGTGCGCAGCGGTGACAGCCGAGCCGAGGCGACCCCCTTCCGGCGCCGGCATACCGGCGAGTAGGTTCGGCGACGTGAGTGTGGCGCGGAGCAAGGACCCGGATCAGATCGGCTTCGACCCGGCGCGGTTGGCGCGGATCGACGAGCACTTCGGCCGGTACGTGGACGACGGCCGCCTGGCCGGCTGGCAGGTGGTGGTCACCCGCCGTGGCGAGGTGGCGCACTCCTCGACCTACGGACTGCGGGACCGGGAGTCGGGGGCGCCGGTCGAGGCGGACACGCTCTGGCGGATCTACTCGATGACCAAGCCGGTCACCTCGGTCGCGGCGATGATGCTCTGGGAGGAGGGCCGGTTCGAGCTGACCGACGAGATCAGCCGCTGGCTGCCGGAGTTCGCCGACCTACGGGTCTACTCCAAGGGGTCCGTACTCAAGCCGTACACGGTGCCGGCGACCGAGCCGATCCGCGTCTGGCACCTGCTCACCCACACGGCCGGCCTGACGTACGGCTTCATGCAGACCTCTGTGGTCGACGGCCTGTACCGGGCCGCCGGCTACGACCTGTACCCACCGGCGGACGTCGACCTGGCCGGCGCCTGCGCGGTCTTCGGGCAGCTGCCGCTGCTGTTCCAGCCCGGCTCCGCCTGGGGCTACTCGGTCGCCACCGACGTGCTCGGCCGGCTCGTCGAGGTGATCTCCGGGCAGAGCCTGGACACGTTCTTCGCCGACCGGATCTTCGGCCCGCTGGGCATGACCGACACGCGTTGGTGGGTGGACGGCGACGAGGCCGACAGGTTGGCCGCCCTCTACGTACCGGAGCCGCGCAGCGGGAAGGCCGTCCGTTACGACAGCCTCGGCGCACTGGCGTTCCGCAAGCCCGCCCTGCTGTCCGGTGGCGGCGGTCTGATCTCCAGCGCGGCCGACTACCACCACTTCACCCAGATGCTGCTGCGCGGTGGCGAACTGGACGGCGTCCGGCTTCTCGGGCCCCGCACGGTGCGGTTCATGACCCGCAATCACCTGCCCGGGGGTCAGGACCTGGGCACCCTGTCCGCCGGCGGCTTCGCCGAGACGACACTGGACGGGATCGGCTTCGGTCTCGGCTTCGCGGTCGTCGACGACCCGGTCCCCAGCCGGGTGCCGAGCAGCGTCGGCGAGTACTACTGGGGCGGGGTGGCCAGCACCGCGTTCTGGGTGGACCCGGCCGAGGAGATCACCGCGCTGCTGTTCACCCAGCTGATGCCGTCGAGCACCTATCCGCTGCGCTCCCAGCTGCGCCAGCTGGTCTACGCGGCGCTGACCGACTGAGGTGGGGTCCGCCGGCTGCGGCCGCTTTTCCGAACGCCCCGACCGGGTTCGTCATAACGGCATCTCCGGAGCGAGCCGGCCCTAGCCTGGGCTGGTGAGCACCATCGTCGTGTTTGGCGCGGGCGGCACCGCCGGATCGCGGGTCGTCGCCGAGGCGGCCGACCGGGAGCACCGGGTGATCGCCGCGGTCCGTCGGCCGGAGGCGGCCTCCTACCTGCCGGACGGGGTGCGGACGGTCACCGGCGACGCGACCAGCGAGCGCAGTGTGCGGGAGTTGGCACCGGACGCGGACGCGCTGGTGGTGGCCATCGGCGGCGGTGAGCGCGGGCTCTGGCGTACGGCCGCCGAGACCCTGGTGACCACCCTGCGGTCCATGCCGGCCGCGCCCCGGATCATCCATCTGGGTGGCGGGTCCACCCTGCTCACCCCGCGCGGCACCCGCTTCCTCGACGAGCCGGACTTCCCCGAGCAGTACCGGGACTCGGCGCTGGGCCAGGCCGACGCGCTGGACTACTACCGCAGCTCGGCCGACGGGGTGCGCTGGACCTACGTCTCGCCGCCGCCGTTGGAGTTCCATCCCGGCGAGCGCACCGGGCACTACCGCACGGGCACCGACGAGCCGGTCACCGACGACCAGGGCCGGTCGGTGCTCACCTACGAGGATCTGGCGGTCGCGATCGTCGACGAGATCGAGCAGCCCCGGTACCTCAACACCCGCTTCACCGCGGCCTACTGACCGGCGGGGCGGTCGGCGGTCGGCGGTCGGCGGTCGGCGGTCGGCGGTCGGCGGTCGGCGGTCGGCGGTCGGCGGTCGGCGGTCGGCGGTCGGGCAGACTTACCCCTCAGTCCCCTGTCGAGCTGCTCCAAATATGGGGCAGACGCGGCGAGGCCGGAGAGCACATTTCGCGGGCAACAGCACGGCACCCGTGCTCCGGCACTCGCCGCATCCGCGTCCGCATCCGGGCGGATGGCACCGTCGCCCGCCCCACATCCGGGCGGATGACACCGTCGTCGCGCGCCCCACATCCGGGCGGATGACACCCTCGTCGCCCGCCCCACATCCGGGGCAGCTCGACAGCGCACCTGCCTGGCGAGGGCGGGCGGGCTGAGCGGGGTGCGCGGTCAGTCGGCGAGGCGGGCCGGGAAGCCTCCGGTGGCGATCGGGCCCCACGCGTCGATGGTGACCCGGATCAGCGACTTGCCCTGACGCACCATCGCCGCCCGGTAGTCGTCCCAGTCCGGGTGCTCGCCGGAGATGCTGCGGAAGTAGTCGACCAGCGGCTCCAGCGCCTCGGGCAGGTCGAGCACCTCGGCGGTGCCGTCGATCTGCACCCAGGGGCCGTTCCAGTCGTCGCTGAGCACGCATGCCGACACCCGGGGGTCTCGGCGGATGTTGGTCACCTTGGCCCGCTCGGGGTAGGTCGAGACGACCAGCCGGCCCTGCCCGTCGATGCCGGCGGAGACCGGGGAGGACTGCGGTCGCCCGTCGGCCCGGGTGGTCATCAGTACGACGCGGTGCCGCGTCCGGAGGAAGTCGAGCAGGTCGTCCCGGTCGACCCGGGTGTTCCGTGCGATGCTGCGCGCCATGCGTCGTTCCTACCAGGCGCGCGTACGGGGGCGGCGGCGGGTCAGCGCGGTCGGGCCGTGGAGCGGTGCACCGCCTGGGTGGGCACCCGGGGGCGGCCGGACGGTCGCCAGGCTCGCCCGTTGGCGTAGATCACCCGGAACCCGAGGTACGACGCGAGGGGTGCCCAGTGGGCCGAGCCCATCCGCAGCTCGGCGGCGTTGTGTCGCTGGCCGTTGGCGAGTACGTCGAGGAGGACGGTTTCGAAGGCCGCCGATTCGACCCAGTCGACTTCTCGGGTGAAACCGCAGATCAGAGCGGCTCCGGTGACCTCCAGGAACTCGCGCAGCACGGCGTCGGAGGCCCGCAGGACCGAGCAGCTGCCGAAATAGAGTCGTCGCCCCTCGGCACGCCCGGCCATCAGGTCGGCCACCTCGTTCAACTCCACCGACTGCCAGTCGGTGAGGCAGAGTCGGCTCGGCTCGCCGTGCATGGCGAAGAAGCCCACCCGGTGGTCGGCGTACTGCTTGAGCAGCCAGCGGTCCAGGAAGTAGAACAGCTCGTCGCGGGTGGCCGCGTCTTTGTGGATGAAGCGGATCTTGCCCAGCCGCTCCAGCAGCTCCAGGGTGGGCAGCACGGAGCCCCGCTCGTTGAGGTCGCGGTGCCATTGACCCTCGACACAGAAGACGCCACCGCGTGCCACGTGCACCTCCGCCAGTCCGCAGCCCGGGGCTGACGTTACCGGCCGCCACCGGCGAGGGAACATCACCCTCGGTGTGGCTGATTGCGACGTTCGGTGTGGTTGACCGGAACAGGGCCGAGCGGCATTAATTGGCTGTTTCGCAAATCAGTCGAATTCCCAGTCAATACCCAGGAGCGACGAGTTGTGAGGACGATTCTCGTTAATCGCCTCCAACCGCCCCGATCAGTGTCAGGGTGGAAATCGCGGGACTTCTTGGTCGATGTCCCGTGGCCACCCCAATCGCTCTCCTATCGGGAGGACTTCTGTGCGCGTAAACACCTTGAAGCGTGCTGCCATCGCATTCGCCCTGGCACTGCCCGGGGCAGCGATCGCCGCGGTGGTCGCCGCGCCGGCGGCACATGCGGACGGCTGCTACACGTGGAATCGCACCCTGACCCAGGGACGTTCCGGCGACGACGTCCGCCAGTTGCAGATCCGGGTCGCCGGGTGGGCCGGCAACCGGGACATCGTGGAGAACGACGGCCGCTACGGACCCAAGACCGCCGCCGCGGTCAAACGGTTCCAGCAGGCGTACGGGTTGCGCGCCGACGGCATCGCCGGCCCGCAGACCTACGCCAAGCTGTACCAACTCCAGGACAACGACTGCACACCCGCGCACTTCAGCTACAGCGAGCTGGACAACGGCTGCGGTGGCAGCGGGTGGAGCGGCGGCCCGCTGTCGGCGGCGCAGACCAAGCAGAACGCGTTGCGCACCATGTGGAAGCTGGAGGCGCTGCGCAAGAACCTCGGCGACAAGCCGCTCTACGTGTCCAGTGGTTTCCGCAGTCGGGCCTGCAACAACCAGGTCGGCGGCGCGTCGGACAGCCAACACCTCTACGGCAACGCGGCCGACGTCACGTCACGGACGTCGTCCCTGTGCCAGGTCGCCCGTGCCGCCCGTAACAACGGGTTCAGCGGAATCTACGGGCCGGGCTACCCCGACCACGACGACCACGTGCACGTCGACTCCCGTCGGGAGAACAACAACGACAGCAGCTCGAACACGACGAGCTGGTCGGCGCCGGACTGCGGCATCGGAGCGGCGAACGACTGAGCCACCTGTCGGAGCGACGTCGGCCCGACGCGGAGAGGAAAACTCCGCGTCGGGCCGACGTCGTGTCGGCCCCGGGTCTGCGGGCGGAGGGGTAGCGCGCTCAGCTCGCCCGGGGCCAGCGCGGCGCGGTGACGGGGGCAGTCACCGGCCGGCCGGCAGCGGTGGGTCGTACACCCGGTGGCACGGCCCGTGCGGCCTGCTGCCGCGCCGGCAACCCGCCGGTACGCCCGGCCGGGGCCGGATATCCGGTGGTCGCCGGCCGGCCACCGGCGGTACGCGCGGCCGGAGCCGGATATCCGGTGGTCGCCGGCCGCCCACCGGCGGTACGCGCGGAAGACGGCCCGGTCGCCGTGAACGGGAAGGGTACGTGCACGAACGGGTTGCCGTGCCGGATCAACGCCTCGATCTGTCGTTCGTTGAGCCCGTGTGCCTCCAACACGCGCCGCCCCCAACGATGCAGGCGGCACGGGTAGGAGGCGCCGTCGTTGCGGCACAGCGGCCCCGTGGGCCACTCCTCGGCGGTGTGCACGACCACCGCCCGGACCGCGAGCCGAACATCCTCCGGGGTCAGTGGTGCCGGCATTGGCACCTCACCCAGTACCTGGTCGATGGGATCCGTCGACTGCTCACCAACTCGCACGGCAGGCCTCCCGCAGCTCGGCAGCGGTACGGCGGACTCACCGCACCGACATCCTCGGCCATGGGTACGGGAGACGTCGGACGAAAGTTCAATTCCGGTACCGAATCGGATTCCTTGATGTCGGGGCATCTCGACGGCGGGACACCGCGACTTCTACGAAGCCGAGTCGATCAACCGGCCTGCGTCAGACGAGGCCGGCGTCGTGGACCAGCAGTGCCACCTGGACCCGGTTGTTGAGGTCCAGGCGGGTCAACAGCCGGGAGACGTACGCCTTGACCGTCGCCACACTCATGAACAACTCCCCGGCGATCTCCGCGTTGGTGTGCCCCCGCCCCAACGCGACAGCCACCTGCCGTTCCCGCTCGCTGAGACCGGCGAGCAACCGCACCGCCCGCTCCCGACGCGGGTCGGGTCCGACCGTACCGGGGACGGCCCCGGTCACGTGGGCGATCAGCGTCCGGGTGACAGTCGGGGAGAGCGTCGCCTCACCGGCCGCGACCCGACGTACGGCGTGCACGATCTCCGCCGGCGGGGTGTCCTTGAGCAGGAAGCCGGCCGCCCCCGCCCGCAGCGCCCGCAGCACCTGCTCGTCGGCGTCGAACGTGGTGAGCACCAGCACCTCCGGCGGGTGCGGCTGGGCGCGCAGCGCCTCGGTGGCGGTCAGCCCGTCCACCCGGGGCATCCGGATGTCCATCAGCACCACGTCCGGGGCGTACGCGGCGACGGCCGCGGGCACCTCACCACCATCGGCCGCCTCGCCGACCACTGTCAGGTCCGGCAGGCCGCCGAGGATCATCGACAGCCCGGCCCGGACCAGCGCGTCGTCGTCCACGATCAGCACGCGCACCGACGGCACGACCGACTCCGGCCCCGCCGCACCGGAAGCGCCGACCTCCTCGGAAGGCCGGTCCGCGTCGACCGGGCCAGCCGCACCGGAAGACCCGGTCACGCCCGAAGAGCCGGCCGGGCCGGTCACGCCGGCCACGGCAGCCAGGCCGCCAGCCGGAAGTCACCGGTGTCGTCCCGGCCGTAGGCGAGCCGGCCACCGGCCAGGGTGACCCGTTCACTGATGCCGACCAGGCCGGTGCCCGCACCCGGCAGGGTGCCGCCGGCCGGTGTGCCGACCGGCCACCGGTTGGCGATCGCCACGGTCAGGCCGTCGCCCGGTCCGCCGGCCACGTCCACGGTCACCGCCGCGCCGGCCGCGTGCTTGCGGGCGTTGGTCAACCCCTCCTGCACGATCCGGTACGCGGCCCGGCCCAGCGCCGCCGGCACCTTCTCCGCCTCGGCGACGCTGTCGCTGACGTTGACCCGTACCCCTGCCGACCGCGACTCGGCGACCAGGGCCGGCAGGTCGGCGAGAGTCGGCTGGGGCGGCTCCGGGGCGTCGTCGCCACCGTCCTCGGCCCGGAGCACCCCGATGACCTCGCGCAGGTCCTGAAGGGCGGCGTGGGCGCTGCCCCTGATCACCCCGGCGGCGCGGGCGACCTCGTCGGCCGGCGCGTCCGGGCGGAACTCCAGCGCACCGGCGTGCAGGCTGAGCAGCGAGATCCGGTGGGCCAGCACGTCGTGCATCTCCCGGGCGATCCGGGTGCGTTCGAGGTGGCGGGCCTGGGCGACCCGGAGTTGCTGCTCCGCCTCGGCCCGTTCGGCCCGCTCGCGCAGCGACACGATCAACTGCCGGCGGGCCCGGACGAACATCCCCCAGGCCAGCACGGCCAGGGTGATCACCACGCCCCAGGTCACGGTGAGCCAGTACGACATCGCGGGATCTGGACGGGTCCAACTGAAGACCAGGTTGGTGAGGAACCCGACACCGGTGACCGCGATCGCGACGGCGGTCCGCCGGTGCACCACGACGGTGAAGTAGATGATCAACAGCGGGATGGCGGCGGCCATCGAGAACAGGTTCAGCGGCAGGGTGGCCACTGCCAGCCCGAGGGGCCACCGCCGACGCACCCAGAGCAGCCCGCAGCAGACCAGCCCGAGCACCGTGTCGACGCCGACCATCCAGTCGTGCGGCAGCGGGATCGCCGCCTCCGGGTTGGGCGACAGGGCGTCGAAGGTGGCGAACAGCACCCAGAGCAGCCCGAGCAGGAACGCGAGGCTGTCCACCACCCAGTCCCGGGTGGTGCGGCGCGGCCGGGAACGCACGCGCTCGGCCGGCACCACCAGCTCCCCCGGCAACAGCCAGGGGTGCTCCGGAACGGCCATGCTGGTCACCCGCCCATGCTAGGCAGCATCGGGGGCCGACAACCAGCTACCAAAGTCGAGACCCGCCGGTCGACCAAGGTCGACGCGGCACCGACCGGTGGCCGCAGCGGATGGCCGGGCGGCCCCGGCACGCTCGGCGACATGATCGTCGTAGAGAACCTCACCAAGCGATACGGGCCACACCCGGCCGTGGACGACGTGTCGTTCCGGTGCGAGCCGGGCACCGTCACCGGCTTCCTCGGCCCCAACGGCGCCGGCAAGTCGACCACCATGCGGATGATCTGCGGGCTCACCGCGCCGACGGCCGGCCGCGCCACCGTCTCCGGGCACCCGTACCGGGAGCTGCCCAACCCGGGGCGGGAGGTCGGGGTGCTGCTGGACGCCTCCGCCCAGCATGCCGGGCGGACCGGCCGCGAGGCGTTGACCCTGTCCGCGTACACCATGGGTCTGGGCAAGCGCGAGGTCGCCGCGAAGCTCGACCTGGTCGGGTTGAACGCGGTGGCGGCGAAGCGGCGGGTACGGGCGTACTCGTTGGGCATGCGGCAGCGGCTCGGCCTGGCGCAGGCGATGCTCGGTGACCCCCGGGTGTTGATCCTCGACGAGCCGGCCAACGGCCTGGACCCGGAGGGCATCTTCTGGATGCGCGGACTGCTGCGCGACTTCGCCGACCGGGGCGGCACCGTGCTGCTCTCCTCCCACCTGCTGCGCGAGGTGGAGGCGGTCGCGGACCGGCTGGTGGTGATCGGGGGTGGCCGGATCGTGGCCCAGGGCGACAAGAACGAGCTGCTGGCCGGTGGCGGGACTGTGGTCCGGGCCCGCGACGACGCGGCGCTGCGCCGGGCGCTGGACGCCGCCAACCTGACCGCGGCCGACAGCTCCGACGGCCTGCTCGTGCAGGCCGACGCCGAGGCGGTCGGTCAGGCCGCCGCCGACGCCGGCGTCGCGCTCGCCGAGCTGCGCCCCGCCGGCGGCGGTGGTCTCGAACAGCTCTTCCTCACCCTGACCGCCGGCGAATCCACCAAGGAGGCCGTCCGATGACCACCACCACCGCGCCCGCCAGCACCGTCGTGCCCCAGCACCACGCCCCGGTACGCCGACCGTCGCTGCTCCGGCTCACCGGTGTGGAGCTGCGCAAACTCGTCGACACCCGGGCCGGCCGTTGGCTGCTGATCACCATCGGCCTGGTCGTCGTCGCGATCGTCACCCTCCTGTTGATCTACGCCGAGGACTCCGAACAGACCTTCTTCACCTTCTTCGTCACCTCGCTGCTGCCCGTCAACGTGCTCCTACCGGTGCTGGGCATCCTGTCGATCACCAGTGAGTGGTCCCAGCGCACCGCCCTCACCACGTACGCGCTGGTGCCCCGGCGGGAGCGGGTGGTGGCCGCGAAGCTGATCGCCGTGGTGCTGGCCGCGCTCGCCTCGGTGCTGGTCACAGTTGCCGTCGCCGGCGTCGGGACGCTCGTGGCGTCGGCCACCGGCGGCGCGGGCACCTGGCAGGTCGACGCGACGCTGATCGTGAACGGGGCGATCGTCCAGGTCGCCGGTGTGCTGATGGGTGCCGCCTTCGGCCTGCTGCTGCTCAACCCGCCGTTGGCCATCGTCGGCTACCTGCTGCTGCCGACCCTCTGGTCGGTGCTCGGCGAACTGGTCCGACCCCTGCGCGGCCCGGCCGAATGGCTGGACACCAGCCGGACCATGGAGCCCCTGTTCACCAGCCACGTCACCGGCGGGCAGTGGGGTCGGCTGGCGGTGTCGCTGCTCGTCTGGATGGTCCTTCCGCTGGCCGCCGGCCTGTTCCGGACGCTGCGCCGCGAGGTGTCCTGACCATGGACGTCGCCGGCAACCGTCCCCGCACCGTGGTCAGTGGTGGCCCGCTGGAGCTGGCGGTCCTGTGGGGTGGCTTCCCGCTCCTCGGCGCGGGCGTCGGCTGGCTCCTCGCGGCGGCGACCGGTTGGCTCACCCGGCTGCCCTGGGTGCCGTTCAGCGACCTCATCGAGTGGCTGGACCGGCTGCCCGAGCCGCAGGCCACCGCCGGCACCATCACCGTGGGTGTCGTGGCCGGCCTGGTCGTGGCCGGGATCGGCACCGCCGAACGGCTGATCGTCACCGTCGACCCGGCGCAGGTCCGGCTACGCCGCTCCGACCAGGACCGGACCGTCGCCCGGGTCGACACCCGGGTGGTCTTCCTCGCCGACAAGCACCTGGTGCTGCTCGACGGCGACGGCGCGGAACTGGTCCGGGAACCGACCGACCATTCGGCCAGGCAGCTGGCAGCGGCGTTCCGGGCGCACGGCTGGGGTTGGGCGGACGACGACCCGCACCGGTCGGCGTACCGGCTGTGGGTGCCCGACCTGCCCGGGCTGCCGGCCGGCGCGGACGCGCTGCTGCGTGCCCGGGAGCGGGCGGTCGAGCGGGACCGCCGCGACGACGCCCGCGAGCTGCGCAGGGAGTTGGGCCTGCTCGGGGTGGTGCTGCGCGACGAGGGCAAGCGGCAGTACTGGCGGCTGACCGGGCGGGCGGTGACCGTACGACCGGAGCAGTCGACTTCGGCCGAGCGGGAGCCGAACGGACGGTAGCGTCTGTTCCAGCAGACCCTGGGAGCCGCGCGATGACCGAACAGCAGCCGTACCGGGTAGTGTCCCGCCACCCCGGGTTCGAGCTGCGTCGGTACCCGGCCCACCTGGTGGCCGAGATGCAGGTCCAGGCCCCGTTCACCCGGGCTCTGATCGAGGCGTTCCGACCGCTGGCCGGCTACCTCGGCGGCGCCAATCGGGCTCGACAGCCGGTTGGCGCGGCCGAGCCGACGACGTCAGCGGCCGGCGGGTCGGAGAAGATCGCCATGACCGTTCCGGTGGTTCAGATCGAGGGCGAGCGGCCGGGCGCGTACCTGATCCAGTTCGTTCTGCCGGCGGCCCTCACCGCGGCGACCGCGCCCGAGCCGGTGGACGCCCGGGTGCGCGTCCGCGAGGTCCGGGCACAACTGGCGGCGGCGATGCGTTTCTCCGGGCGGTGGACGGAGCAGACGTTCAGCCAGCGGGCCACCATGCTCGGCCGGTCGGTGACGGCGGCGGGGCTGCAACCCACCGGTGCCGTCCGGTACGCACGCTTCGACCTGCCGTGGAAGCCGTGGTTCCTGCGCCGCAACGAGGTCGTGCTGCCGGTCGCCGAGTAGGCGGCGCTACTTCGCTGCGCCGGGGCGGTGGCCGAGCGCGGGAGGCCACGCCAGCAGGAGCGCCATCCCGAGCCCGGCCAGCAGCCCGGCCAGCGAGATCAGCACGTCGGAGTCGGCGGAGTTGATCGGGCTGTTGCCGGCCAGCTCGGTGAACGTCGCCCCGATCGGCAGGAGCATCATGGCGACGGCGGTGACCAGCAACAGGGCGAACGGGCCCGCCAGTGCCGCGAGCACGGCCAGTGTGTGGTGCCGCCAGACCGGACGGCCACCCGGCCAGTCCCAGGCGAGCACTGTCACACCGGTGAGCAGCACCGTCCACAGGGCGAGCTCCGGCAGGAGCCGCGAGCCCGGCGGGACGGCACGGACCAGCCCGACGCCGACCAGGCACACCACGGTGAGACCCGCCGCCAGCCCGACGCGGGCCCGGGAACGCTCGGGGGCCGCCGCCAGCGCGGCACCCACCGCCAGAACGACGAGCAGCGCCGCGGTGGCCAGGCCGCCCTGATTCAGCTCCGGCTCCCGGTCGGTAGGTGACTCGATACCGGCGGCCACCGCCACCAGCACCCCGGCCACGCAGGCGGCGCCGGTCAGCGCCCTCCGGTCGGCGGCGGAAGGCGTGCCGCGGTCCAGCCACAGCAGAACCGCCGCGAACACTCCGAGCACGGCGCAGCCGCCGACGGCGAGCAGCACTGTCGCCTCCACGCCGACCGGGTCGGCCCGGTCGACAGCCACGTCGGCGGCGATCCAGAGACCACCGAGCACCACCGCCGGGCCGCTCCAGCGCACCTGCCCCCGGCCCGCCACCACCAGCCCGAGTGTCACAGCGACGACGGCCATGAACCGGAGGTCCCGTGCCCAGTAGGTGTTGTTGCCCGGTAGGTGCTCCGACCACGGGCCGAGCGGCTCGGTCAGCGGTTGCCACACTGTCGCGCCGATCGCCCAGAGCACAACAGCGGCGGTGGAGATGAGCAGCCCGACCGGGCGCGCGGATCGCATCCGTGGACGGTAGCGGTCCGAGCGCCCGGTCAGGGGGCACGATCATCCGACGACGTCGGCCGAGGTCCGCGCGGGGCGGACAACGCTGACCGGGGTCCGCGCGGGGCGGTGACGCAGTGACCGCCACGTCGGCAGCACACTGGACAGCACGGCGAGCAGCAGGCACAGCCCCACCACGCCGGCGATCACCGACCAGGGCACCACCAGGTCGACGGACGCGCCGACCTGCTCGGCCAGGCCGGCACGGATGCTGAGCAGGCCGACGAAGGCGACCGCGCCACCGAGCAGCGCGCCGATCAGGACCACCAGGGCGGACTCGGCGGTGACCAGCCAGAGGACCTGCCGACGGGTCGCCCCGGCCAACCGGATCAGCCGCAGGTCCGCGACCCGACCGGCGGCGGCCAGCAGCAACGTGTTGGCCACGGCGACGGCTCCGTAACCGGCCGACACACCGATCAGCAGCAGCGTGAACAGCCAGACGAGACGGTCCTCGGCGGCGTCCGCCTCGGCCGCCCAGGTGTCCACGTCGACGATCCGCGCGCCCACCGGTGGGGCGACCCGGTCCCGCACGTACACGGTGGAGGTCAACGCCGACGGGTCGTGCGCCCGCACCACCGCCCGAGGTACGAGCAGGTCGCCGGGGAGCGAGTTGTCGGTGACGACCGCGACGACGCGCAACGACACCGCCGTCCCGTCGGCGAAGACCAGCTCGTACGGGGCGGACGGCGGCAGGTTCGCCGAGGTGGTGACCACGACTGTGTCGTTCCCGCGCAGGTCGTCCAGGGAGCCGGCGACGACGGTGAGCACCCGGTTCGCGGCGGCGAAACCCGCCGGGTCCACACCGAGCGCGGTCAGTGGCCGGTTCTCCGGCAGCGTCCCGGGGTCGGTGCGGAAGACTGTGGTCGGCAGGAGTGCGGTGCCTCCGGTCGCGGCGACGGCCGCGTCCGACAGACCGGGCGCCCGGTCCGGCACGACGATCCAACCGGCGTTCACGTTGTCCGCCCGACCCGCCGCGTACGCGGCGGTGGTGGTCCGCACCATCCCGGACACCAGCACCGCGAAGGCGACGGTGAGCAGCACCGGCGCGGCGATGGAGGCGGTCCGCCGGGTGGCTGTCAACGCGCCGCCCCGGACCAGCATCCCGATCGCGCCACCGGGCCGCCGCACCGGGAACCGCAGCAGCCGCACCACCGGCCCGACCACCACCGGGGCGAGCACTGTGGCACCGGCCACCAGGGCCATCACCGCGTACAGGGCGTACGACGCCGCCACCCGGGCCTCGTCCGCGGTCGCCGTTCCCACGCTCAGCGCGATCCCCGCCGCGACGAGCAGCGCCCCGGTGGCGATCCGGGCACGTCCGATCGGTCGCTGCTCGATCGCCGCCTCGCGCAACGCCTCCAACGGGCGCACCCGCGCGGCCCGACGGGATGCCGACCAGACCGCCAGCAACGCGATCACCGGCCCGGCCGCGAGCGAGACCGCTACCGGCCAGGGGGCGTAGTGGACCCGGAAGGTCGCCGGCTCGAACCCGACATCGACGAGCAGTCGACCCACCACCGGGGTGAGCGCCGCACCGACCAGCAGGCCGACCAGCCCGGCGCTGACGCCGACGACCAGAGCCTCGGCGTACACCATGCGGCGGACCTGCCGTCCGGTGGCGCCGACGGCGCGCAGCAGGCCCACCTCGCGACGGCGCTGCGCGACGGTGAACGCGAAGGTGGAGGAGACCACGAACACCGTGACGAAGCCGGCGAGGGCCGCCGTGGCGGTGAGCACCTGCATGCCGATCCACCGGATCCGGGCGTCGTCGCGCGGCTCCAACGCGCTGCGCGCGTCGCCGGTCAGCACCCGTCCGTCGCCGCCGACGACGCCGCGAGCCGACGCGGCGACCCGGTCCGGGTCGGCCCCCGGCGCGAGGACCAACCCGATGGCCCGGACGCCGGGCGCGAGCGCGGCGGCGACCTCGTCCGCGACGTGCACGCCGGGCGCGTCCACCAGACCGGTCACGGTGTACGCCTGCGGCCCGGCCGCCGTCAGCAGGGTGACCGGCGCACCGGTACGCAGTCCCAGCGCGCTGTCGACCACCACCTCACCGGGCCTGCCGGGCGGCTCACCCGCGGTGAGGCGCAGACCAGCCAACTGGGCGCTGGACCACCCGTGCCCCTGGTACGCGTCCTCCCGCCGGGTGTCGGCGGCGGAGGGTCGGCCGTCGACGAGCGGTTGGGCGTAGAAGGTCCGGTCCGGTACCGCCGCGACGACACCCGGCAGACCGGCCAACCGGTCGACGAGTCCCGCCGCCGTGGTGGCGGACCACGGTCGGGTCGGCACGAACTGGTCGGCCGACGCACCCGCCTCGGGGCTCTGCACCACGACCGCCGCCCGGGTCAGTCGGTCCGGCACCTGCGGGCGGCCGGAGGCGAGCAGCAGCGTGGCTGCCGCGACCAGCGCGACCCCGATGGCGACAGCCACGAACGCGCTGGTCGACCGCCGGATACTCAGCATGACCGCTCCCGGGGCGTCTCCCGCTCGGCGATCCGCGCGGCGACTGTCGCCGCCGAGATGTCGCCGTCCACCTCGTCGACCACGCGGCCGTCGGCGAGCAGGAGGACCCGATCGGCGTACGCGGCGGCATGGGGATCGTGGGTCACCATCACCACTGTCTGGCCGTGGTCGTCGACGAGCGCCCGCAGCAGCCGGAGCACCTGCCGGGACGCCGCGCTGTCCAACGCCCCGGTCGGCTCGTCGGCGAAGACCACCGCCGGTCGGGTGATCAACGCTCGGGCCACGGCCACGCGCTGCTGCTCACCGCCGGACAACTCACTCGGCCGGTGCCCGGCCCGGTCGGCCAGTCCCACCGCGTCGAGGGCGGCGGTGACGTCCCGAGCCGGTGGGCGGCGGCCAGCCAGCCGCAACGGCAACTCGACGTTCTGCCCGGCGGTCAGCGTGGACACCAGGTTGAACGCCTGGAACACGAACCCGATCCGGTCGCGCCGCAGCCGGGTCACCTCGTCCTCGCCGAGCTGGTCGAGGCGGATGCCGTCGATCGTGACGGTCCCCTCGGTCGGACTGTCCAGCCCCGCCGCGCAGTGCAGCAGTGTGGACTTTCCCGAGCCGGAGGGGCCCATCACCGCCGTGAACGTCCCGCTCGTGAAGCTCGTCGTCACGCCGTCGAGCGCCGTCACCCGCCGGGTTCCGGTGCCGTACACCGCGCGCAGCCCCGTCAGGGTCACCGTGTGTGTGGTCATGGCCGACACAGTGCCGGCTGCGGTGGGTGCCGCGCGTCGTGCCGGCGCGGACAGTTTCCGCCCCTCCCGCGGGTGGAGCCCGAGGTCCGCAACGGCCGGTACGTCGTCCTCGGGGATGACCGCCCGTGGGTGGACGCGGACCGGCCAGCCGGCCGATACGGTCGGACGGGTGCCCCCTTCCCTGCTGACCCGACGGCTACGACCGGTGGACCTGTACGTCGTGGACGTCCTGCTGGCCGTGGCTGTCGGCGGGCTGCTCTGCCCGTACGCGGCGTTGGAGTCACCGCTGCACGGCGGCGTACGCGAGCCGCTGTGGGTGTCGGTGCTCGTCGGGCTGGCCCTCGGGCTGCCGCTGGCCGTACGACGCCGGTGGCCGATGACGGTGGCCGCCGTGATCAGCGCCGTCACCACAGTTGCCCTGGTCACCGGGGTGATCCCGAACTTCGCCGCCGCCGCGCCGGCGCTCGCCATCGGCCTGTCCTTCTACACGGTCGCGGTGTCGACGGCCACCCGCCGCTCGATCCTTTGCGCGGCGGGTTGTCTCGCGCTGGTGAGCGTCGCGCTGGTGCTGACCGCGGGCGACCTGTGGTCGCGTGCGGGTGGGGTCGTCTACGCCGTCGTCATGATCGCGCCGGCCTGGGTGATCGGGTGGCTCCTCCGGGAGCGACGTGCCCTCGCCGCCCGGCAGAGTGCCCATCTGGTCCGTCAGGCCACGGCGGAGGAACGACTACGGGTGGCGCGCGAGCTGCACGACGTGGTCGCCCACACACTGAGTCTCATCGTGGTGAAGGCGTCCGTCGCCAACCACGTCGCCGAGGCGGATCCCCGCGAGGCGGGCGCCGCCCTCCGGGTGATCGAGGAGACCGGCCGTCACGCCCTGGCCGACGTCCGTCGGGTGCTGGGCGTCCTGCGCGAGGACACCTCGTACGCCCCGACACCCGGGCTGGACGAGTTGCCCACGCTGGCGCGGCAGGCGGCGATCGGCGGTGTCGACGTACGGCTCGACGTCCGACGGGAGGCACCGGGCAGCGTGGTCCCCGAGTCGGTGGGCCTGGCGGTGTACCGCATCGTGCAGGAGGCGGTGACCAACGTGGTCAAGCACGCGGCCCCGGCCGCCTGCCGGGCTACGGTGACCGTCACACCCGGTGAGGTACGGGTGGAGGTGACCGACGACGGTCGACGTCCGGTCCTGACCGGCGGGGAGGGGCACGGGTTGATCGGCATGCGGGAACGGGTGGCGTTGCACGGCGGGGAGTTCCGCGCCGGGCCAGGCTCGGACGGCGGCTTCGCGGTGACGGCCAGCCTGCCCTACCGGGTGGCCGCGTGATCCGCGTGCTGATCGCCGACGACCAGGCGTTGCTGCGCGGCAGCTTCCGGCTGCTGGTCGACCTCGCCCCGGACTGCACCACTGTCGGCGAGGCGGGCACCGGTGTCGAGGCCGTCGCGTTGACCGGGCAGCACCGGCCGGACGTGGTGCTGATGGACGTACGGATGCCGGAGATGGACGGCATCGAGGCGACCCGACGGATCTGCGCCGACCCGGCGACCGCCGGCACCCGGGTCATCATCCTGACCACGTTCGACCTGGACGAGTACGTCTACGGCGCGTTGCGCGCAGGCGCCAGCGGCTTCCTGCTCAAGGACACTCCACCGGCGGACCTGCTGACCGGCATCCGGGTGGTCGCCTCCGGTGAGGGGCTGCTCGCGCCGACGGTGACCCGCCGGCTGATCGACGAGTTCGCCAGGCGACCGGAGCCGGCCCGGCCGCTGCCCCGTGACCTTCACGGGGTGACCGAACGGGAGCGGGAGGTGCTCGCGTTGATCGCCCGGGGTCTGTCCAACGCGGAGTTGGCCACGCACCTCAGTCTCAGCCAGGCCACCGTCAAGACCCACGTCGGTCGGCTGCTGACCAAGCTGGGAGTCCGGGACCGCGCGCAACTGGTCATCGTCGCCTACGAGACGGGCCTGGTGGGGCCGGGCGGCCTACGCTGAGCCGGTTGGCCGTCACCCGAGGAGGAGCAATGACCCGGTACGTCGCCCTGTTGCGCGGGGTCAACGTCGGCGGCGCCACCCGGCTGGCGATGGCCGACCTGCGCCGGATCGTCACCGAGCTCGGGCACGAGGACGTGAAGACGTACCTGCAGAGTGGCAACGTGGCCTTCGGCAGCACCGTGCGCGACGCGGAGAAGCTGGCGGCCGGGATCAAGCGTGCGCTGACCGACGAGTTGGCGTTGACGGTGCCGGTGCTGGTGCGCAGCGGCCGGGAGCTGGCGGCGATCGCCGGTGGCAACCCGTACGCCGACCGGGAGGACGACCCGACGAGGCTGTTGGTCGCCTTCCTGGCGACCGCGCCGAAGAAGTCCACAGCGGATGCGCTGACCGTGCCCGGCGGGGAGAACGTGTCGTTCACGGTGACCGGCCGGGAGGTCTTCCTGCACTACGTCGACGGCGGTTACGGGCGGTCGAAGTTCACCAACGCGTACCTGGAGAAGAAGCTCGGCGTGGTGGCGACCACCCGCAACTGGAAGTCGGTGCGGGCTCTGGCCGAGATGGCCGCCGGCTGATCCGGTGGGGGCCGCTGCCCGGCGACCCCCACCGGTGCCGGTCAGAAGTGGTACGCGGTCTCGTACTCGGGCACCAGCACGCGGCTGCGCGGCGAGATCCGGCGGATCGCCGCGATCATGTCGTTCAGCCGGGCACGGTCGGTCTCGGCGACCGGCGGTGGGTTCCGCAGCTCCGTCTCGAAGTTGTCGTAGTGCACCGGCACCACGACCTTCGGGTAGTCCAGCCCTTCCAGCAGGCGGGGCAGGTAGTCCCCGGTCGTGGTGGCGTTCTGCATGGCCACCATCGCCACGTCGGGCGCGAGCCCGGTCAGGTTCCGCTCGGCGACGTCGCTGGCCCCGGTGAAGTAGACCGACGGGCCACCGTCGACCCGCAGCAGGTAGCCGAGCGTGTCGCCCTCCGGCAGGTCCGCGATGGTGGCCGGCTGCGCGGGCTGGCTGACCCGCACCCCGGGGAAGGCCACCGAGTACGACGGGTTGCGGCTGTGCAGCGAGCCGACCACCTCGACGGAGTGGTCGCCGAAGTCCAGCACCTCCCCACCCTTGACGGCGCTGAGCTGCGTCGACGGCAGTTCGTAGGCCAACCCCAGGTGGTACGCGGTCAGCGTGCCGAAGACCCGCGCGCCGGTGCGCTTCGCGATGTACGGCACGTCCATGAAGTGGTCCCAGTGGGTGTGCGTGACGAAGACGGTCATGGCCCGGTCGACGCGCGGGTCGATCACGTCGGTGCGCACCGTCAACGCCTTGGCCGGGTTGAACGCGTTCTTGAACAGGCCGGTGTCGATCCGGCTGAGGAACGGGTCGACGAGGACCGTGCGGTCACCGATGTCGACGCGCCAGCCGGCCGTACCCCACCAGCGGAAGCTGACCGCTCCCTTGCGGCGGGCGGACGGGGTGGGTGTGGCGGCGGGCGGCGCGGCCTGGGCCGGGGTGATCGGGCCGGCGGCGAGCCCGGCGGTGGTGACGAGGGCGGTGGTGGCGGCGGTGTCGCGCAGGAAGCGTCGGCGGTCGAGGCTGGGCATGCGGGTCTACTCCCCGTGGTCGGGCGATTGGTCGGCACGAGCCAACCAGCGCGGCAGGGCTCCGGTCCAAGATCAAAGGCGATCAGCTCCGATACGTCGCCGGATATCGGGCCTGCTCAGTGGTCGTGCGCCAGCGTGCCGACGGGCACGAAATCAGTCGCCGCGCAGCGCCTCCACGGCTGTCCGGGCGGCCTCCCCCATCGCCAGGTCCACGTCGATCCGCCGCGACGCCAACTGGTCGGCGCTGGCGAAGACGGCGATCGCGTACCGGCCGCCGTCGGGGTATTCCGCGACCCCGGCCTCCAGATGCAGCCCGGGCAGGGTGCCGGTCTTCCCGGCGACCCGCACCCCGGACGGGAAGCCGGCGGCCAGCCGCGTCCAGAACAGTTGCCGGGCCATCCAGGTACGGACCATCGCGCAGGCGGCCGCCGGTCCGGCCTCGTCCCGCCAGATCATGGTGAGCAGTCGGGTGATCTCCCGCGCGGTGCTGGAGGTGGTGTGCGCCGGGTCGAACACCCGCATCGCCCGGATCCGGTCCGCCGGCAACGTGGGGAAGATCCGGGCGAAGTCCGCCTCGGTACGCGCGCCCACGTCGGCGAGCATCAGCTCGACCAGCTCCCGGGGACCACCCCGGATGCGGGTACGCGTCATCCCCAACTCGGCGGCGAGCATCGGGAGCAGGTCCGGGCCGACCCGACGCAGCAGCAGGTCGGCGGCCGTGTTGTCACTGACGGACATGGCGAAGTACGCGAGGTCGCGCAGGGACACCTCGGCGTCGTCGACGCAGCCGGCCAGTCCCCATCCGCCGAGCCGGTCGGCGGCGGTGACCAGTACCCGTTCGGTCGGGTCGAGTTGGCCGGCCTCGACCTGCCGGGCGAACTCCAGCACCAGCAGGATCTTGAAGATGGAGGCGATCACCACCTGCTCGTCGGCCCGCACCCCGACCTCCCGGGCAACGCCGGCCGCGTCCAGGTCCTCGGCGTGCAGGTCCACGGCGTCCAGGTCCACGGCGTGCAGGCTGGCGGTCACCCCGGCGGCGGCGAAGATCACCTCGATGCGTTCGTCCACGTCCACGCCAGCACGCTATCCAGCGGCCCGGGGTCGGGGCTGGCGTAGGGTCGGGGCAGTGGATCTGCTCCGGCACCTGCGGCACTTCGTGGTCGTCGCACACGAGTTGCACTTCGGCCGGGCCGCCGACCTGCTCGGGATGGCCCAGCCGCCCCTGAGCCAGTCGATCCAGCGGCTCGAACGGGAGCTGACTGTCGAGTTGTTCGACAGGTCCCGCCGCCAGGTACGCCTCACCACCGCCGGTGAGCTGCTGCTCGGCGAGGCGGAGGAGTTGCTCGCCGGCGAGGGGCGGCTGCGCAACCTGATGGGACAGATTCGCGCCGGTGAGCTGGGCGTACTCCGGGCCGGGGTGCCGCCGGAGACACCCGCTGTGACGCTGCGGGCGCTGCTGGACGGGCTCACCACCCGGGCACCCGGCCTCGACGTGGAGCTGCACGAGCTGACCACCGCCGAGCAGGTACGCATGCTCGCCGAGCGGACCCTGGACGTGGGGCTCGTGCACCACCCGGTCGCGGCGGACGGGCTGCGCTTCGGCGCCCCCGTGGACGTACCCCTGGGGGTGTTGCTGCCGCGGACCTCGCCGCTGGCCCGCGGCCGGGAGGTGGCGCTCGCGTCGCTGGCCGGTCTGGATCTGGTGGCCGCGCCCCGGGCCACCGCGCCCGGCTGGCACGACCACCTGTTGGCGGTGTGCCGACAGCACGGTTGGCGGCCGACCCGGGTACGCCCGGCCCGCAACCCGGAGTTCCTGTTCGGGCTGGTGCTGGCCGGGGGCGGGGTGGCAGTGGAACCGGCGTCGGTGGCGCGCCGCGAGCCGCGGATCGCCTGGCGGCCGATCGTCGACGCACCGGTGGCGAAGCGGACCTCGGCGGTCTGGCCGGACCGGTCGGCGCACCCGGCGGCCCCGATGTTCGGGCAGCTCGCCGCCGACGTGTTGGCCGACGCCGAGCCCGCGCCGCCCCCCGCGTCGGCCGGAACGTCGGCGCCGGCCGCACGCCCCTGGCCGGTGCTCTTCGACACGACCGGGTGAACCATTCCGACGTTGCGCTCGTCACCTCGCGTTGTGCGGTGATTCGACAGGCCACCCGGGTATGGATGACAGGCAACGACGATGACGCGAAGGAGCCGTAGTGGCCAACACCATTCCCGACATCAGCCTGAATGACGGCACCACCATTCCGCAGCTCGGCTTCGGGGTGTTCCAGATCGAGCCGAAGGACACCGCCGCCGCGGTGACCACCGCCCTGGAGACGGGCTACCGGCACATCGACACCGCCGAGATGTACGGCAACGAGGCCGAGGTCGGCGAGGCGGTACGCATGTCCGGCCTCGACCGGAGCGCGGTCTACGTGACCAGCAAGCTGAACAACGCCTTCCACCGCCCCGACGACGCCCGCCGGGCGTTCGACTCGACGCTCGCGGCGCTGAAGATGGACTACATCGACCTGTTCCTCATCCACTGGCCGCTGCCGACCCTGTACGACGGCGACTACGTGTCGACGTGGAAGACGCTGGAGGAGTTCCAGCGCGACGGCCGGGCCCGCTCGATCGGCGTGTCGAACTTCCAGGTCCCCCACCTGGAGCGGCTGGCCGACGAGGCGAACGTCGTGCCGGCGGTGAACCAGATCGAGGCGCACCCGTACTTCACCAACGACGAGGTGCGCGCCTACGGTCGCGCGCACAACATCCTCACCGAGGCCTGGTCGCCCATCGCGCAGGGCAAGGTGCTCGACGACCCGACGGTGGTCGACCTCGCCGAGCAGGTCGGCCGGACCCCGGCGCAGGTGGTGCTCCGCTGGCACGTGCAGCGCGGCGACATCATCTTCCCGAAGTCGACCACCCCGAAGCGGATCGAGGAGAACACCAAGATCTTCGACTTCGAGCTGGACGACGCCGCCATGGAGCGGATCACCGGGTTGAACCAGGGCGAGGCCGGGCGGCAGGGCCCGAACCCGGACACCTTCGCCTACCTGCCCAACTGACCCCGGCCCGCCGTCCGGCGGGTCATGGCCCAACAAGCGTTATACCTCAGAGTCATAACTATGACTCTGAGGTATAACGCTCGCGGCAGTTGCCCCCTCCGGCCACGGAGGGCACGAGCCACGGAGGTCACGGGCCGACGCGCTCCGCGATCCGGTGAAACGCCGCCTGGGTCGGCGAGCCGGGCTCGGGGACATAGACGATCATCCGCTGGTCGGTCTCCTGCACGTGCAGCACCCGGCACTCGAACTCCAACGGCCCCAGCTCGGGGTACGGCACCCGCTTCACGATGGGACGACGTTCGGCCACGTCGTGCTCGGCCCAGAGCTGGGCGAACCGGGGTGAGGTGCCGAGCAGTTCGGTGACCAGCTCACGGATCGCCGGGTCGGCCGGGTAGCGGCCGTACGCGGCCCGCAGGTCCGCGACCGTACCGCGGACGAACCGGAGTATCTCGGCGTCATTCCAGTGGCCGCTGGTCACCGGCTGCCGGAACGTCCAGCGGATCATGTTGCGGTCCGCGTCGGGCACCGTCGAGAGATCCCCGACGAAGTACGTGGCCAGACGGTTCCAGGCCAGCACGTGGTACGCGGCGTCGACGAGGTACGCCGGGGTCTCGGTCATCGCGTCGAGCAGGTGCCGCAGGCCGGACGGCACCTCCCGGCTCGGCCCACGGGTCGGCGGCGGGTTCTCCCCGGCGAGCCGGAACAGATACTCGCGCTCGTCCCGGCTCAACAGCAGCGCCCGGGCCATCGAGGCGAGCACCTGCCGGGACGGGTGCGGCCCCCGGCCCTGCTCCAGCCGGATGTAGTAGTCGATCGACATCCCGGCGAGCTGGGCCACCTCCTGCCGGCGCAGCCCGGGGGTGCGTCGGCGCTCGCCCTCGGGGAGCCCCACCTCGGCGGGACGCAGCCGGGCCCGCCGGGTGCGCAGGAACGCCGCCAGTTCGTCACGCCGCAGGCCGCCGCTCGTCATGCCCCCAGCATGCCCCGGGCGGGGCAGGTCAGGGTGGTACCGCCGGTCCCAGCCTCGGCCCGTCTCTCCTGGCACGTCACCGGCCGGGACAGGCTCGACGCATGACGAACACGATCGCCCTGATCACCGGGGCCAACAAGGGGATCGGCCTGGCCACCGCCCGTCAACTCGGCGGTCTCGGGATGACAGTGTTGGTGGGCGCGCGGGACGCCGAGCGGGGCCGGACAGCGGAGCGGGAGCTGCGCGACGGCGGCGCGGACGCCCGGTTCGTGGCGCTGGACGTGACCGACGTCGAGTCGGTGGCCGCCGCCGCGAAGCTGGTCGAGGCGGAGTACGGCCGGCTCGACGTACTGGTCAACAACGCCGGCATCGTCCTCGCCGACGGCGCGCGAGGGTTGCCCAGCGAGACCACTGTGGCGACGATGCGCCGGCTGTACGAGACCAACGTCTTCGGAGTGGTGACGGTGACGAACGCGCTGCTGCCGCTGCTTCGCCGGGCACCTGGGGCACGGATCGTCAACGTCTCCAGCGAGGTCGGCTCGATCACCGTGATGACCGACCCGGACGGCGCGCTGTTCGAGCTGACCTCGGTGCCGTACCCGTCGTCGAAGGCGGCGCTGAACATGCTCACCGCCATGTACGCCAAGGAGTTGCGGGACACCCCGATCAAGGTCAACGCGGCGAACCCGGGCTACTGCGCCACCGACCTGAACGGCAACAGCGGCTTCCGCTCCGCCGAACAGGGCGCCGAGGTGAGCGTGCACCTGGCGACGCTGCCCGCCGACGGGCCGAGCGGCCTGCTCTGGGGCTTCCAGATGGACGCCGGCGGTGGCTACGGCGTGCTGCCCTGGTGACCTGTCACCAGCCGCCCCGCCGACCTCAGCTCCCGGTCGGCGGGGCGGTCAGGTCGAGCTGCCAGTCGTTGGCCCGCATCATCTGCCCCGGCGGGTATTCGAACCCCGTCTCGCCCAACAGCGTGAACCCGGTCTTGCGGCAGACCGCGTTGGAGGCGGGATTGTCGACCGACGGATAGGCGTGCGCGAAGCGCCGGTCCCGTCGCGCGCGGGCCACGTCGAGGGCCGCGAGCACCGCGACGGTGGCCAGGCCCTTTCCCCGGTACGCGGGCAGCACCGCCCAGCCCAGCTCGTACACCTGTTGCTCGCGCCACTCGCGGGCCCAGTAGCCGACGCTGCCGGCCCGAGCGCCGTCCGGCAGCACCACCGTGAACATGCAACCCTGCCCGCTGTCGGCGAAGTGCACGTACCGGTCGTGCCGGGCGAGCACCTGCTCGTCGGTCTCCGGCCCGCCGGTGTGCTTACGCGTCTCCGGTGAGTTGAGCTGTCGCAGCAGGTCGAGGTCGCGCTCGTGCCACGGTTCGAGGTGTGCCTGCGCCATTCCGATCCCCTGTTCGTCGGCACCAGTCAAGCCGACCCGTGCGACATTCCGCTCCGAAACGCCGCCCGCTAGATCGGATCTAGCGGGCGGCCGGCCGTCACCTCGCGCCTTCAGAGTGGAAGGGGGTGGCGATGACACAGTTGCGGATCGCCGTGATCGTCGGCAGCACCCGGGAAGGGCGGGTCGGAGACCGGGTCGCCGGTTGGTTCGTCGACCAGGCCGCGCGGCACGACGACCTGGCGGTCACTGTCGTTGACCTGACCGACTACGACTTCCCGGCCACCTATCCCGCCGAGCCGACAGCGTCCATCCGGGCGTTCGTCAGCGAGGTGGGCCGGGCGGACGCGTTCGTCGTGGTCACCCCCGAGTACAACCACAGTTTTCCGGCACCCTTGAAGCAGGCGATCGACTACGCGTACGACGAGTGGCAGGCGAAACCGGTCGGCTTCGTGTCGTACGGCTGTCGGTCCACCGGCCTGCACGCCGTCGACCAGTTGCGCACTGTCTTCACCGCGCTGCACGCGATGACGGTGCGCGACGTCGTCGGGATCGACCTGCTCGCCGGAGAGCCGGTTCCGCAGTGCACCGACGAGCTGCGCCGCGACGCGGGCGTCCTGCTCGACCAGCTCCGCTGGTGGGGTCTGGCCCTGCGCGACGGTCGGGCGGCTCGGCCGTACGTCTCCTGAACACGTCCGACGGAAGGTAAGAATCATGAGTAGACGCACCACCGGTCTGGCCATCGAGGCCGAGGGGTTGACTCGTTCGTTCGGGGACACCCGGGCGCTGGCCGGGATCGACCTTCAGGTGCCCGCCGGCACCGTCTACGGTCTGCTCGGGCCGAACGGGGCGGGCAAGACCACGGCGGTCCGGGTCCTCGCGACGTTGCTGCGTCCCGACGGCGGTTCGGCCCGGGTGTTCGGCCATGACGTGGTCACCGAGGCCGACAAGGTGCGCTCCCGGGTCAGCCTCACCGGCCAGTACGCCTCGGTCGACGAGGACCTGACCGGCACGGAGAACCTGGTGCTCCTCGCCCGCCTGCTCGGCCTGCGCAAGCCGGCCGCCCGGGAACGCGCGGCGGCCCTGCTCGCCGCGTTCGGTCTGACCGACGCGAGCGACCGCCAGGTGAAGAAGTACTCGGGTGGGATGCGGCGGCGCATCGACATCGCCGCGAGCATCCTCAACACTCCCGACCTGCTGTTCCTCGACGAGCCGACGACCGGCCTCGACCCGCGCAGCCGCAACCAGGTGTGGGAGATCGTCCGGGCGGTGGTGTCGCACGGCACGACGGTCCTGCTGACCACGCAGTACCTGGACGAGGCCG
The DNA here is from genome assembly GCF_029626165.1 of Micromonospora sp. WMMD967. NCBI lineage: Bacteria > Bacillati > Actinomycetota > Actinomycetes > Micromonosporales > Micromonosporaceae > Micromonospora > Micromonospora sp. WMMD967. The sequence continues at coordinate 2,243,229 of NZ_JARUBK010000001.1, read as the reverse complement.
ACCAGCTCGCCGGGCGGATCGCGGTCGTCGACCACGGCCGGGTGATCGCCGAGGGCACCCCGGGCGAGCTGAAGTCGTCGATCGGCTCGGGCACCGTCCAACTGCGACTGCGCGATCCCGGGCAACGCCCCGAGGCGGAGCGGGTGCTCCGGGAGGCGCTCGACGTGCCGGTGCAGCTCGCCGCCGACCCGGTGGCGTTGACGGCCCGCGTCGGTGAGGCCGGCACCGACCTCGACGCCAGCGCCCAGGCCGCCCGGGTGCTGGGCGACCTGGCCCGCGCCGGCATCGTCGTGGACAACTTCTCGCTCGGCCAGCCGAGCCTGGACGAGGTCTTCCTGGCCCTGACCGACCATCCCGCCGTGCCGACCGACGACCGCGACGACGAGCTGGAGGCAGCCCGATGAGCGACACCACCACCACTACCGCCACCGAACGGGCGCCGTCCGTCTACGTCCCGTCCGCCGAGGCGCTGGCGACGGTGCTCGCGCCCGGTGCCCGGCCGCCCCGGCCCAGCGCGTTGGGCGCGTCGCTCACCTTCGGTTGGCGCGCCATGCTGAAGATCAAGCACGTGCCGGAGCAGCTCTTCGACGTGACCGCGTTCCCGATCATCATGGTGCTGATGTTCACGTACCTGTTCGGTGGCGCACTCGCCGGCAGCCCGCGCGAATACCTGCAGTTCTTCCTGCCCGGCATCATGGTGACCAGCGTCGTGATGATCACCATGTACACCGGTATCGGCCTCAACACCGACATCGAGAAGGGCATCTTCGACCGGTTCCGGACGCTGCCCGTCTGGCGTCCGTCCGCCCTGGTCGGCATGATCTTCGGCGACGTGCTGCGCTACGTCCTCGCCGCCCTGGTGATCCTGGGCCTGGGGCTGGTGCTCGGTTTCCGCCCGCACGGCGGTGTGGTCGGCGTCGCCACCGGGATCGGCCTGCTGGTGGTCTTCTCGTTCGCGTTCTCCTGGGTGTGGACGTTCTTCGGGCTGATCCTGCGCAGTGAGAAGTCGGTGATGGGGGTCAGCATGATGGTGCTGTTCCCGCTGACGTTCCTCAGCAACGTCTTCGTCGACCCGAGCACCATGCCCGGGTGGCTCCAGGCGTTCGTGAAGGTCAACCCGGTGACGCAGTTGGTCGCGGCGATCCGCGGGGCGATGAGCGGCGAATCGGACCCGTCGGCCACCATGTGGCTGCTGGTGTGGAGCGCCGGCTTCCTGCTCGTCTTCGGCACCCTGACCATGTACCGGTACAACCGCCGCTGACAGTGATCGAAACGACGGGCGTCGCCACGGCTGTGGGGGCGCCCGTCGTCGTGTCAGAGCCGCCAGCGCAGCGGCTCGGGCGGCAGGTAGCGGCACGTGCTGCCGGTCGAGACGGAGTCGCGCAGGTGGCCGGCGAGGGCGGGGTGCCGCCCGTCGAGCTTGCGCAGGGTGTCCCGGATCCGGGCGGTCACCGTCTTGCGGGCCCGCTCGGCCTCGTCGCCCAGCCGGCGGCTCCGACCGGCCAGCCCCGCAGCCGCACGCAGCTCGTCGAGCAACGCGCCCCGTTCGGCGTCCAGCGCGGCCACCTTCCGGTCGTCGTCGCGCGCGGCGGCCCGGTCGATCTCCTCGTCGAGGCGGGCCAGGTGCCGCCGGTAGCGGGCCTTCGCCTCGTCGTCGAGGACTGGGTCGGCACCCAGCTGCCGGGCCGCCACCAACTCCGGCCCGGCGGCCGGGTCGAGCAACTCCACGGCGGGTACGTCGCGGCCCGGTCGACTGAGCAGCAGATGCAGGTCGTGCAGGCCCTTGGCGTCGGGCAGGTGCACCACGACACTCGCGTACGCGAGTTGCCAGACCGGCCCGTCGCGCCGAAACTCGTACCCCTCGATGGCCGGCGCGACCTGGACCGACGCACCGGCCTGGCCTGCGCTGACAGCCTGGCCTGCGCTGACAGCCTGGCCTGCGCTGACGGCCTGGCCTGCGCTGACGGCTTCGGCCAGCCCGACGGTCTGACCTGCCGTGACGGTGTGCCCGGACTCGGCCACGTCCACCACGGCCCCCGCGCTGCCGGGGAGTTGGTGGAGCACCTGCGTCATACCGAGGGCGGTTGCCTCCGACGCGGTGGTCGCGTGCAGCGCGGCGGCCGCCGCGGCGTCGCCCGGGTGGCCTCGGCCGGCCAGAGCGTTCACCAGCCCGGCGCGGGCGATGAGCGACCAGGGCCGGGAGCCCAGCCGCTCGGCGGAGGCAATGGCGGCAGTGAAGCCGGCGATGGCGTCGTCCCACCGTTCCTGCGCGCAGTCGACCAGCGCCAACCAGTGGTCGACGGGGCCGCTGATGTCACAACCGAAGAGCCCGACCATCCATTCGCCACGGTGTGGAGCGAGCGCGGCTCGCGCCGCGTCGCAGCGCTGCGGGTCGGCGGACGCGGCTGCTACCTGCGCGCGTAACCGCAGCCAGAGCGGCGACACCGGACGCGGGTACCGGATGGCGGCGGCTTCGATGCCGGCGGTCAACCGGGTCGCCGTCTCGCCGTCGCCCCGCTCGGCGGCGGTGATCGCTCGCAGCAACTCCTGGTAGGGGTAGTCGATCGGGGCCAGCCCGTCCAGCAGAGTGTCGGCTTCCGCGAACCGACCCTGGAGCAGCAGCCGGGACCAGCGCAGGTGGTGGCCCATGAAGCCGAACTCGGCGTGGCTCGGGTCGGCGACGTCGATGACGTGGGTGAACCGCGCGTCGGCCTCGGCGAAGTCGCCCCGGAAGGCGGCGATGATCCCGCTGTCGACGGCCGCTGCCATCTTGTGCCGGCTGCGGTCGTCGCCCGGCCGGTCCGCTCCGACGAAGGTCGTGAACTCCTCGTTGAAGCGCGGGTCGCCCAACTCCAGCAGCGCCACCCAGCGCAGCGCGGTGGCCCACAGTTCGGTTTCCCGGTCTCCCGTGCGGCGGGCCACGTCCCGGATCTCGGCGGTCAGTGCGACGCGGGCCGTCGCGGTGCCGAGGCCCCAGGTGGTGTCGTGGCGGGCCCAGAGGCTGAAGGTGAGCGCCTCGTCGTCCTGCCCTCGACGGGCGATGGTCTCGGTGGCGGTGATCAGGTCGGCGACCAGCGTGCCGACGGACGCGTCGGCGGCCGGTTCGCCGATGAGCCGCCGGTACGCCTCGTGGACCAACTCGGCCGCCTCGACCGAGTGGACGGTCTCCACCTGCCGGGCGCGGTTGACGATGAGGGCGACCCGCGCCAGCAGGACCGGATCGTCGAGTGTGCGGGCCAGCACACCCGCCTCGGTGAGCAGGTGGGTGGCCTCCTCCCGGCCGGCGTGATGGTATTGCGCCTCGCCGAACTCGACGAGGATGCGCACCCGCTGCACGGGGTCTTCGACCACCTCCAGCGCCCGACGGAAGTGCACCGCCGCCTCGTCGGCGGCCAGCCGGATGAACGCGTCCCGCCCGGCGGCGACCAGCAACGTGGCCGCCTGGGCCCGGTCGAGCGCGGGGCCGGCCAGGTAGGCGTGGCGGGCCAGGTCGGCGGGGACCAACTGGTCGCTGAGCTCTCGCAGGTGGTCGACCGCCCGGACGACCGCCGCGTGCCGGGCCTGCCGGTCGTCGTCGGACAACCCGTCGTAGAGGGTTTCGCGGACCAGGTCGTGGGCGAAGGCGAACCGGCCGCCGCCCCGGGCGACCATCAGCCGCGCCGTCACCGCCCGGTCGAGCAACCGGTCGACCTGCGCCACCGGGGCCGCCACGCAGGCCGCCAGGACCTGACGGTGGAGTTCGCGACCGAGCACGGCGGCGACGGTGAGCGCCTCGACCACGGCCGGAGGCAGTTGGGCCAGGCGTCGTCGGACCGCCTCCCGTACGCCGGGGGCGATGGTGCCGGCCGCGTCGTCGGCGTGCCACAGTCGCGCGGTCTGCTCGATGAAGAACGGGTTGCCGCCGGTGCGGCGGTGCACCTCGTCGACGAGACCGGCGTCGGGTTGCCGCCCTGCGGTCCGTGCCATCAACGCGGCGACCTCGTCGCGGGAGAGGCCGGTGAGGGTGATGCTGGTGGCCTTCGCGACGAGTGGCATCAGCAGGGGGCGCAGCGGGTGCTCGCCCGACTCGACCTCGGCGTCCCGGTAGGTGCCGATCAGCAGTAACCGTTCGAACCAGGTGTGCTGGGCGGCGAAACTCAGCAGCCGCAGTGAGGCCGGGTCGGCCCAGTGCAGGTCGTCGAGGACCACCATCACCGGTCGGTGCTCGGAGACGGCGACCAGCGCGGCGGTCACCGCGTCGAACAACGCGAACGCCTCGCGGTCGGCGGCGTCGCCGCCGGTGTCGACGCCGGCCCAACTGGCGGCGCGGCCGGCCTGTTCGCCGGTGGTGTCGGCCTCGCCGAGCAGGGCCGCGAGGGCTGGGTCGGCGGTGGGGCGGGCCACCGCCCAGTCGTCGGCGGAGCGCCGCAGGCCGCGAAGCACCTGCACCCACGGCCAGTAACCGGGGGCGCTGTCGGAATCCCAGCAGGCGGCGCCGAGCACCAGCGCGCCACGCTGCCGAGCCTCTCGTGCCGCTGCCGTGACGAGTGTCGTCTTGCCGATGCCCGGCTCACCGGTGACCAGGACGAGGCCGCCGTGGCTGGTGGTCGCCCGGTCCATCTCGGCGCGCAGCAGACCCACGGGGTGGTCCCGCCCGATGATCGCGTCGCCGCGCCGCGCGTCCATGGTTTCCAGACGGTACTGGAACCCTCCGACAAGGCGGGCGGGTTATTCGCGCAGCCGCAGGTAAGGCACCCGGGTCGGGGGTCTTTTGGAGCTGATGCCGTAAACGAATCAGACTGCATTATTACCTAATCGACCTTTTGAGGGTAGGTTAGGGAGCGATGAAGGAAGACATGTACTCGGTCGAGCAGGTCGCCGACCGACTGGGGCTGCATGTGCGCACCGTGCGGGGCTACATCCGCTCCGGCCGGTTGCGGGCGGTGCGGATCGGCAAGCAGTACCGGATCACCGCCGGTGATCTGGACGCGCTCACCGGTCAGACTCCGGCCGCCACCCGCGTGAGCGGGCACGTTGAGGTGTCGAGCATCGTGCAGGTCGACGGCGTTGACCGGGCCGCCGCCGACCGGCTCGGCACGCTCGTGCTCGCCGGCGCCAACACCGGCCACGACCAGGCCCACCCGCTGCGGGTGCAGACCGTGCACGACGAGGAACGTCTTCGCCTGAAGATCATCATCCTGGGTGACCCGGCCGCCACCGCCGAACTGCTGCGCCTGCTCGACGCCGTCCTCAACGCCGACAACGGCCTGCTCGACCGGGAGGGCCCCGATGCCTGACGAGATCCAGGAACGCGCCGGAGTGCCGGTGCTGGTCTGCGACCCGGCCGGCCCTCCGGTGGTCACCGAGCAGGACGCGCTGGACCTGGTCGGCGCGGCGTTCCTCGGCGCCCAGGTGGTGGCCGTGCCCGCCAGCCGACTCGACCCACGCTTCTTCTCGCTCGGCACCCGCTTCGCCGGCGACGTCATGCAGAAGTTCGTCAACTACCGGTTGCGGCTGGCCGTCGTCGGCGACATCTCGGCGCACCTCGCGGAGAGTTCGGCGCTCCGCGCCCTGGTGCACGAGGCCAATCAGGGCGGCCAGATCTGGTTCGTCCCCGACCTCGACGCGCTCGACACCCGGCTACGCGCCGCGCGGTAGCGCCATCTCCACCGCATCCGGCTCGACCCCTCTGACCTGGGCCTGCTCCGCCGCCCACCGCAGGTAGGCCAGCCACTCCTCGGACGACCACCCGCTCCGGCGGGCTACCCCAGCCTCGGCGGGCAGCAGGCCGGCCACCACGCGGTCCAGGATCAACGGCTGCACACCACCAACACCACGCCGGTAGCCGGCGAAGTAGAGCACCTTCGTGAACAGGCCCGGCCCCAACCACGGCAGCCGCGCCTGGTCGGGGTCGAGGAACCGGCGGTACGCCGACCGCAGCTGGCCCTCGTCGGATGCCGACATCTCCTCCAGCGCGTACGCCAGGCGCTTGCCGTCCGGATCGGCGTCGAGCGACCTGGCCGCACGCCACGGGCCGTACCCGATGGGCCCGTAAGCCCAGGCCAGGACGGCGGTCAGCAGTTGCCGTGGACCCACATCGCCGGCCCGGTAGACGTCGGCGACAGCGAAGACGTCCCGCCGCCACATCTCGCCGCTCACCGGGAGCAGGTCGGGCCATGCGTCCGGTGGCAGCCCCGCCCGCCACCGGTCGACGTTCACGTTCACCGGATGCTCCTCGAACCCCGTTGGTGTGCGCATCGTCAGCTCCCTCGTATCGCGCCCTCCATCGGGACGCTATGACCGAGGCCCTTCCCCGACCGCCCGCTGACGGCATATCGCGGTATCAGGCACGGACGTGGCCGCCCCGCGCGGTCGCGGGACGGCCACACGTATCGCGCGCTGCTACGCCGTGGCGCAGATGGCGTACGCCGTGTCGGACCAGTTGCCCGCGAACGCGTCCTCCTCGTACGCGCCGGAGGCGACGGATGTCGGGGCGGTGGCGGGGCCGCCGTTGGGGCGGAAGTCGTCCACGATGCCCTCGCCGGTCACCCCGTTCAGCTCGTAGCCGGCACCCGTCAGCACCTTCCCGACCGGGCAGGTGGCCGTGACGCTGCGGAAGTCGAGGGAGTTGCTGGCCCCCACCGTCGACGCCCGGACCAGGCCGAGGAGCGGGTTGGCGCAGATGGCGTACGCGGTGACCGACCAGTTCAGGGTCGTCGCGTCCGACTCGTACGCGCCCACGGTGACGGCGGTCGGCGAGGCGGCGACGCCACCGTTGGGGCGGAAGTCGTCGACGACACCTTCACCGGTGACGCCGTTCAGTTCGTAGCCCGTACCGGTGAGCACCTTGCCGGCCGGGCAGGTCGCCGTGATGGAGTGGTAGTCGGTCGAGTTGCTCGCGCCGACAGTGGAGACGCGCACCAGGCCGGGCACCGGGTTGGCGCAGATCGCGTACGCCGTGACGGACCAGTTCCCGGCGAACGCCTCCGTCTCGTACGCGCCGACGGTGACCGCTGTCGGGGCGGTGGCCGGGCCACCGTTGGGGCGCAGGTCGTCGACGACGCCTTCGCCGGTGACGCCGTTCAGTTCGTAGCCGGTGCCGGTGAGCACCTTGCCGGCCGGGCAGGTCGCCGTGGCGCTGTGGAAGTCGGCCGAGTCGCTGACGCTGGTCGCGGCGACCCGCACGAGGCCGGGGACCGCGGCGGACGCCGGGCTCGCCGGGGCGACCACCGCCGCGACCACGACGAGACCCAGCACGATGACGACGGCGCGGGCTTGTTTCTGGGTACGCATATGTTTCTCCCGTCTGAGGCCCGATCAGCGGGTGTCGTACCGCCGACATCAAGGCCGTTCGTGATGACGGGCTGACGTTAGGTAGCCGTCTGACCAGGCATTATCCCCAAACTGACTACGTCGAGTAGCGGACCAGGACCGCGAACCCGAGCCCACATATTGACTATTAACTATCAGTTCTGCGGGTACGGCCCTAGCATTCGCCTCATGTCCCCTCGCCGCGCCATCGCCGTCGTAGCCGTCGCCGCGCTGGCGAGCCTGCTCGCCGTCAACGTCGCCCATGCCGACGACGGCCCGGCGATCAGCACCCCCGGCAGCCCGACGGTGGTGGTCAACGAACCTCACCAGCTCACGCTCACCTGGACGCCGTCCGCCTGGGTCGACGGGCAGGGCACCGGGCAGCCCATCAACTACGAGGTGCAGGTGCCGCTGGGCCCCAACACGTACCGCTGGCTCGCCACCACCGAGGACACCACGATCACGTTGACGGACCTGGCGCCCGGCACGACGTACCGCATCGCGGTTGCCGCCCGCGCGCTCGGCGGCTACTCCGACTCCTCGGCCGCCACCACGGTGCGCACGGCCAGCGGTCGTGCGACGGTCAGCTACCTCAACCTCGACTGGTCCCCGACGAACAACCAAATTCAGTACCTCCTGCGGGTCACCAACACGGGCACCGGGCCGCTCGACCTGAGCACCGTGCAGGTGCGCTACCACCTGCGCTTCGAGGGCGGCAACACCTCGCTGGTGCCGAACTGCGACTGGGCGGCGCTGGGTTGCAACCGGATCCGCCAGAGCGTGCAGTTCTTCGTCCCACCGGGCGGGCCGCCGTCCGCGATGTCGACGCCGGCACCGCCGAATCCCCCGCCGGGCACTGCCGTCCCCGGCTGGGTGGAGCTGACCTTCACCGGTGGGACGCTCGCGCCGGGCCAGTCGACAGGGCCGATCCAGCTACGGCACCACCGGCACAGTTGGAGCGCCATCGACGAGCGGGACGACCCGAGTTGGCTCGCCGCCACCGGGCAGTGGACCGAGAACGGGCGGATCACGCTGGACGTCGACGGGGTACGCGAGTTCGGCGACACGAACACCTGACCTCACCCCCGACCGGCGAGTGCGCGCTGGCTCGACGGGTGCTCAGGGGACCGTGTCGGAGTAGACCTCGACGTCGTAGAGCAGTTGCACGTCCCGGCGGCCATTCGTGATGCCGACGAAGATCGGGTCACCGGTTGGGGTGTGGCCCCGACGCCACACCTGGTCGCGAGCGGCTTCCCGCGACTCGTGATGGATCTTGCCTTCTTGATGCAGTTGCAGGACGCGACGGGACGTGCTCCGGTCGCTGTCCAGGTGGACTCGCAGCAGAGGCATGGGCTGCCCTCCTCGCCAACCGTCAAGGCCGACTTTCCGTCGTTCCACTACCTTACCGATGTTAAGTTGCCTGTCCACTGGCTTAGAGTTGGCTCCCATGAGCTCACCGCCCATCTGGCTACGTGCGGAGTCCTCGCGACCACGACGCAAGCAGCCGCTCACCCTCGAACGCATCGTGGACACAGCGGTGACAGTGCTGGACGAGCACAGCGTCGAAGGTCTGACCATGCGCAGCCTCGCCCAACACCTCGACGTGACAGCGACGGCGTTGTACTGGCACGTGCGGACGAAGGACGACGTCCTGGACCTGGCCGTGGACCGGATCTTCGGCGACGTACCGATTCCGGACGTGAGCGACAACTGGCTGGAGGACATCCGCGTCCTCGTCCGAGGCTGGCGCGCCGCCATGCTGGGCCACCCCTGGGCACCGAGGCTGATCGGACGCCCGATGCTCGGACCGAACGTCCTGGCCCGTACCGAGTTCCTGCAATCGGCGCTGGTGCGCGGCGGCTGCTCCGGACTCCAGCTGGCGGTCGCCACGCGAATGCTGGCCAACTACGTCATCGGCGCCGCGCTCACCGAAGCCACGTGGCACCAGACCGCGGACCCCGACGCGAGAGCCGCAGCCCGCGCCCACGTCGCCGCGAACGCCGACGCCTACCCGACTCTCCATACCTCGGGCCACCTCGATGGTGCCCAATGGGACGACGACCTGCTGTTCGAGGAGGGCCTCAACGGCATTCTCCGCACCGCGACGCAGGAATGACGATGCCGCTGGGTTGGCGTGGGCGCACTGCAACTTGTCGAGAGCGATCGCGTCGTAAAGGTCGGTGAAGGTGCGCGCGCCGACGACGAGCGTCACCCGTCGACCGTCCGGTGACGACCCGAGCTGGCTTGCCGCCACCGGGTAGTGGACCGAGAACGGACGGATCACGCTGGACGTCGACGGGGTACGCGAGTTCGGCGATACGAACACCTGACCGCGCGTCGGGTGACCGGTGGGAGCCGCGTCCGTCCGGCCCAGTTTTGATAAGCGGGCACGTTCGCCCTCTGTTGGGCCCCTGGTCAGGGGCGGGCTCTGCGCTCGCCGAGGCCGAGCATCGCCTGGTGGATCTGTGCGGGCTCCAACGGGCCGACCGGGGCGGGGTGCGCGGTTTCGGAACGCAGGCCGTCGAGGAAGAAATGGAGCGCGCGTCTCCAGGCGTCCGGGGCGACGCCGCCGGTCGCGCGGACGATCATCGAGGTGGACCAGAACAGGTACGGCAGATCTTCGGCCGTGAAGTCCGACCGCAGCGAGCCGTTCCGCTGGGCGTTGACGATCAACTGTCGTGCGCTGTCGAGCTGCGCGTCGCACAGTGCGGTCAGCTGCTCGGCGTCGGGGAACCGCCGCGACACCGCGTCGTTGAGCGCCGGGTCGGTGGCCTGCAACTCGCAGAGCTGCTCCACGTACAGCACGAACCCTTCCCACGGGTCGGAGCAGGCGTACGCCCGCCGGATCGCGGTGTCGACCTTCGCGGCGACAAGGTCGGGCATGACGGCGTCGATGAGCGCCTCGCGGCTGCCGAACCGGTTGTACAGGGTGCCCGTGCTGACACCGGCCCGCGCCGCGATGTCTTCGAGCGGAGTGTCGAGGCCACGCTCGTGGAAGAGCTCGGCGGCGGCTGCGGTGAGCCGCTCGATGTTGCGTCGCGCGTCGCTGCGCAGTGGTGGCTTCCGGGCCGCCGCCTCACTCATGGCCGGTGGGCCTCACGAGTTGGTCCGTACACCTGACACCCTCCTCGGACGTGGACACCGTGCCAGCTGGTCAAACTACCCGCTGCCCACCGTGAGGTGTCAGGCGTCGCCGAGGGCCGGCACGATCGCCTCTGCCCGGTCCCGCTTGGTGAGCATGGCCCACATGGTGTCGGCGAGGTCGTCGGGGTGGACTGTCGGGATCTGCGCGACGTCCATGCCGGTGGGCAGCTCGCCGGAGACCATGGCGTCGTAGCCGGCGCTCCCCTTGATCATCGCTGCGACGTGCAGGACACCCGCGTACACGCCCTGGTCGGCGAGTTCGCCGTTGAGGGTCTGCACGTAGTTGCGGGCGGCAGCCATGGCAGGGCCGACACCGCTCATGAACGGCATCGGGTGCACGGCTGAGACGCCCTGGCCGATGAGGATGCCCCCGGCACCGCGATCGAGCATGCCGGGCAGCACCGCGCGGACGATCTCGACCGGGGTCAGCAGGTAGAGGTTCACGTAGTGCTGCACCTTGGCCGCGTCCAGCTGCGTCGCCGGGGTGAAGGGCTCGGTGGTGATCGGGGCGTACTCGACGACGTCGATGGCACGGAACCGGTCCGTGATCTGCCCGATCAGAGCCGGGATCTCCGCGGTACGGGTCAGGTCCGCGATGAAGACGTCGGCCTCGACGCCCTCGGCCCGCAGTCGGGCGGCCAAATCGTCGAGGGGGGCGCGTCGGCGCGCGATGAGCGCGACTCGGTAACCCTCACGGCCGAACCGGTGAGCGATCGAGGAACCCAGGCCGGAGCCTGCTCCGAACACGGCGATGGTCTTGGACATCAGGAACTCCCTAGCAACGGCGTAAGTTGAGGGCTGCCTCAACTAAATCCCACACTAGGCTTAAGTTGAGGGTGTCGCCAACTTGTGTGCGGGCGTTCACAGGACCGGGGACCTCCCTGCCCAGCCGGCCCATCGCCGCGGCAGTCGGATGCGGTCGCCGGGCACTCCGGCGGCGAGCAGCCGCAGCCGCGCGTCGGCGAGCATCGGCGGCGGCCCGCAGACGTAGATGTCATGGCCTGGCTGGTGATGATCGAGGGCGACGGTCAGGGCATCGCCCTGCTCGGCCGGCTCCGCACAGGGGTCAGCCGAGAACGCCGGCACGACGGTCAGCCAGTCGTGGGCGCATTGCAGCTTGTCGAGGGCGATCGCGTCGTACAGATCGGTGAAGGTGCGCGCGCCGACGACCAGCGTCACCCGTCGGCCGGCCCGGTCGGCGGCGACCTGCTCGACCAGGGCGCGCAGTGGGGCCAGGCCGGTGCCACCGGCGACGAGCAGCAGATCGTCGGCGCGCGCCGGGTCGAGACGCAGACCGGCATCGCCGGGTGGGCCGAGCCAGAGTTGCTCGCCGGGGCGTACCCGATGGACCAGGTCGTGGGAGACGGTGCCGCCGGGCACGGCGCGGACGTGCAGCTCGACGGTGCCGTCCGCGCGTGGGGCGTTGGCCGGCGAGAGCCAGCGCCAGTGCCCGGGCAGGCGGGGTGTGCAGACCGGCACGGCCTGACCTGGCTGGAAGGGCAGTCGCCGCCAGGGACGTACCGTCAGGATGGCGATGTCGGGGGACGGCCGGTCGTGGCCGATCACCTGGACGTGCCACCAGGCCCGGCCGTCGCCGGCCTGCCCGGCGGCGCGGCGCACGGCGTCTGTGGCGTGGCGCAGGGCACGCTCGGCGGTGGTGGCGAGCTGCGGCGTCCACGGTGGGTGGGCGTGGCGGGCGATGGTGGCGAGCAGCGCGTCGCCGATGGTGGTGGCGTGCGGGAACAGGCCGAAGTGACGGTACGCGCGGCCGAGCACCGTGAGCAGCGCCGCCCGGTTCGCCGGGTCGTCACCGCCGACCACGAGACGGCCCAGCGCGGTGAAGAACAGCAGCGCGTCCCGGCGCGGAAGCAGGCCCGGCCGGCGGTCTTCGAGTGTGCACCAGAAGTCGCCGGCAGCCCGGTCGTCGATCGACTCCCAGGCGACGGCCAGGCTCACCCGGGCCGGATGGTCATCGATCAGGTTGGGCATGCCGGCTCCAAGTCGTTGAGTCGTGGGCTGGCACCGGGGCGGGCGGGAGGAGCTGTGCCGTTGAGGGCTGGCGCAGTTCCGGGACCGAGCACCCGCCCCGGGCCATGCGTCCATCCTGTTCAAGCAGCTGATACCGCGACATGACTACTCGCTGTACTTACGCGGTACCTCTGCTGCATCGAAGTCGTTAAGCTGCCCGGAGCGGCCACGATGCGATCGGGGGCGATACCTTTGCCTACTGTCCAGGCGTGGACAGGTCGCGAGACCCGTGCGCTACGGCAAGCGCTCCGCATGAGCATTCGCGACTTCGCGGAGGACCTCGGCGTTAGTGAGCGGACCGTCTCCAAATGGGAAGCCGGCCGAGACACAGTGCGGCCTCGGCCGGAAATGCAGGCTGCGCTCGACACCGCGTTGAGCAGAGCCGCAGGTGAGGCGGCAGAGCGCTTCGTCGCGGCCACTAGCAGGACTGATCTCGATGACAACCGCGTCGGCGCTCGCTACCAAGTCCAGTCGCACAAGTTCATACCGGCATACGTAGGTGTGTCGGCGGCTGCGAAGCTCGCTAAGCAGGACGGCTTTCACCCGCGACCACACGAGTGGCTAGAGGTCTCGATCGCTGAAGTGCCTCACCCGGAAGGGACGTGTACAGCTCACGTCTTCGCCTGCGGTGTCGTGGTGCTGCATCTCAGGCAGGAGCTGCACTTCCGCACGTTGGCCGCGCTCGCCGCGTGGCGGTACGCCAGTTACGAGCAGGACTTACCTTGGGCTGCCGATCAAGTTGCGCGGCTACTTTCGCCCGCCCCGTCCTCCGATCACGCCGCGCCCGAATACGTCCTGTCGATGTATGTCCTGCAAGAGCCCGCCTGGACCAGTGCCGAACTGGAGACCGCCCTACGGCTGATGAGCCTGCCGTCTGTACTGGTCGACCGGCGAGCGCACCCCTCGCCCAAACCAGTCAGCGACCACGTCGAACGCCGCTTTCTAGCCCAAGGCTTCGATCAGCCGTCAATTCAGTCCTTCGGCGTGCGCGGACTCTCCGTGGGCTACGCCAGTTGGGCAGGCTTGGCCTACTACGCGCTCGCCCCTCAGCAGGCCCTCGTGATTGACGATCTGGTGTCCTGTGAGGTCGACGTGCAGATGCTCTGGGCCTACTGCCGTCACATTCAGCGTCAGGTCGAGGACGGACGAGACCCGTCAATGCCACCCGAGTTCGGCTGGCGCTTCCTCCGTGCTGCCCACTCCCGGCTGACGACTGCCAGGGCACGCGAGACATCGCAGCACTGCATGATGCGCGAGGTGGCGCTCTCAACAAGCGGCCTTCCGGAACGTCTGATGCAGGCCCAGGCCGCCCTCCACGAGACCGCCGCATTGAGTGGCAGAGTCGACGCATGAGCGAGAAGCGTGCTGCCCTGATCGTCATCGACATGCAGAACGGCTTCATCAACGACCGCAGCCGAGGTGTCATCCCGAAGGTTATCGAGCTGGTCGAACGCTGGGAGGCGACCGGGCGGCCGGTGGTGTTCACCCGCTATCACAACTATCCCGGTAGCCCGTTCGAGCGACTGATCCACTGGTCCTCGGTTCAGCACCCACCCGAGACGGAGATCGTGCCGGAACTGGCGCAGCACGCGGGCCGGGCCCGAGCGGTGATCGACAAGAAGATCTACTCGTACTTCTCCTCTGAGGGTGCTGCGTTGACGGATCAGGAGGGGTGGACAGACCTGGTGTTCTGCGGCGTAGCCACGGAGAGTTGCGTGCTGAAGTCAGCGGTTGACGCCTTCGAACGCGACCTAACGCCATGGCTCGTGACCGACGCGTCCGCCAGTCACGGTGGACAAGCCGCACACGACGCCGGCCTGCTGGTTGCCCGTCGCTTCATCGGTGCCGGGCAGCTCATCAACATCGACGACGTGGGCGTCGAACTCTGAGAGGTACGACGGCTCGGTTCTACATCGCTCGACTGCACGTCGTCGGACTCGGGCAGACTGCGGGCATGAGGGAACGTCCGGTGCTGTATCTGGTCGTCTGTGCCGCAGGTCCGGCGGAACACATCGACGAGCTGGTCGACCTGCTGATCGCTGACGGGTGGCAGGTGTGCATGATCGTCAGCCCGACCGCAGCGCCGTGGCTCGACCGTCAGGCGTTGCAAGACAAGACCGGTTATCTGGTACGCGTGGAGTGGCGAATGCCCGGCGACCCGGAGCCGCATCCACCGGCGGATGTGGTGGTGGCCGCCCCAGTCACGTTCAACACGGTGACGAAATGGGCGTTGGGCATCAACGACACGCTGGCGCTCGGCGTCCTCAACGAATCGATGGGTGCGGGCTTGCCCATCATCGCGTTCCCGCATACCAAGGCCGAGTTGGCGGCACACCCGGCGTACGCGGGTCACCTGGCGGTGCTGCGCGCTGCCGGGGTGGTCGTCGCTGACGGAAAGCCGCTGAACTCGATGAACGGGCCGCAACGTTGGGGCGTGGTCGTCGAGGCGCTGCGGGCGGCGGTCGGCTTGAACGGCAACGATGTCACCGACGTTGGATCCCACGCGCGCCCACCGAACTCGCCCCGCGCGGCTGGCCCCTAACCGCAACCTCGCCCGACGCCCCGAGCATAGGCACGCTTGGAAATTCCCGACAGGGCCTCTCAGCCGCATGGAGATCGATCTACGCCGAAGGCCGGAGGCCAGAGCCGTTCCGGCTTGGGGCAGTCACTCACTCGCCGCTCGGTTATTCGCCGCCGTCCGCGTCAAGTGGCTTCGGCACCTGCCGGTTGAAGCGCGGCTTGAGGGCGACGACGAGGGCTTCCTTCGTAACCTCCGGGTTGTCGGTCTCCTGCCAGCGGGCCTCGCGCCGGCCCAGCCAGTCGGCGATGTCGGCGGCCGACGCTGCGGTGCCCGGGGTGTCGAGGAGCTGTCCGACCTGGTCGTGCAGCACCGACGAGTCGCGGTTGCCGGTCAGGTGCTGCCGTAGGCGATCCCGCAGACCCCGCCTGGTCCGGCCGACGTAGATGACCACGTCGCCGTCAAGGACCACGTGCACCCCGGGGGCGCGGGGAGCGTCGGCGACGGTCTCCATGGTGTACGGCTGGGGAGCCGTGAAGCCGGCCAGTAGGTCGTCGTGCGCGGTGTCGGGCATGCCCGGACGCTACCGGCATGGGCCCTCATCCGTGGCCCCGCACGAGCCGTCGTGGTGGTCGCGGCGTCGGCAGCGGCCGGCCCCGTCGAGCTTGGCGTCACACCAGATTCGGGTACGCAGGAACTGCTGATCCTCCTCGCTGAGGGTGGTCTCGTCGAAGTCGATGGCGGTGACGTGGCCGAGCGAGTCGCGGAGGGCTGCGGCCACGATGATGGCCCCGTCGAGGCTGGTGAGGGTCGTGGGAAGGTGGATGATCCACCGGGGTGAGGTCATCGCTGCCACCGGCTGTTCGGTGAACCTGGGTCTGTGTGGCGGTAGCCGGTGTGGCGGGACTGCCACTGCCGCAGCGCCTGACGGATGCGTTCAGCCTCGGTGTTCGCCGTGGTCAGCTCGCGGTGCAGGCGTTCGAGTTCGTCGGCCATCCGGTTGAGGTAGTCGTACACCTGGACGGGGTCGAGGCCGCGCCAGCGGGTGTCGAAGGAGGCGACGCGGGCGTGGTGCGGGTGCAGGCGTTCTCCGGTTACGTAGATCATGGCTGCGGCGCCTCCTGCTCGGCGATCAGCGCGCGGATCTGGCGGTCGGTGAGGCCGCGTCGGTCGACGACCCGGCGGCCCCAGCGGTGCAGCCGGCAGGGGTGTGGCGCACGGTCGTTGCGGCACCGCGGAACCGTCCGGCCACTGCTCGACGGCGTGCACGGTGACGGCTCTGACGGCGAAGCCGACGTCTTCGGCGATTACGTACGGCGGTAGGGGTAGTTCGCCGAGGGTCTCGTCGATCGAGTCCATGTCCCTCCTTGAACGGTTGTTGCGGCACCGAGGCGGGCGGGGGCGGCCGATACGA
This sequence comes from Micromonospora sp. WMMD967, assembly GCF_029626165.1. NCBI lineage: Bacteria > Bacillati > Actinomycetota > Actinomycetes > Micromonosporales > Micromonosporaceae > Micromonospora > Micromonospora sp. WMMD967. The sequence goes on along the minus strand of NZ_JARUBK010000001.1, from coordinate 2,226,835 downwards.
CCGGGCGTCCGTACCGGCCGGAGTCCAGCACCCACCCCAGGGCTGCCTGGTCCTCCCACCACTGCTACACGGCCCAGGTTCACTGCTCACCTCATGCCTGCGTACATGTAGCGGCTACGGCGAAAGGTTGGTGGGCGTCGGAGCAGCGCACTGGCCAGCGCAGACAAGGGTCATGCGGCGAGCCGAGGCGCGGCCCGCGCGGTCGCGTTCGCGCTGCGGGCGCTGCGATTTCGCGTCTTTTTGCGGCCTGCGGCGTAGTGGGGCGTCCTGATGCGGCCTCCGTCCGCAAGCGATGCCGTCCCGCTACTGGTGTTCACCCAGAACGTGGTTGCCTCGCAACACGTAAGCCGGGCTCAGGTCTTCTTGTCAGAGCGCCTTTGCAGACGCGAAGCGGGTGCCTGATCGGTCACGAAACAATCCACCCGACAGCGCCGACTTTCGAGCCAACCTCCCGGCGCAGTGGACGTCCGGACAAGGTCCATCAGACGATCAGATAGCCATGTCTTCCGCGGTGGTGATCCAGGTGCTAGTAAGGGTTCCGTGAACACCCCACCTTCAGAACCTCCGACGGCAACGTCACGGAAGCGCGTGATCGTGGCTCTCCCCGTCTCGAGCGATCACGCCGACGTATTCGATGGCCTGCCGGTGAGCCGGGGTGCTTCCTCAGATCGAGGTGCCTGATGTCCGAGAACGATCCTCGCATCAGCGGCGCGTGGCTGACCTATCGCAACTTTCTGGAGCACGCACCGCCGCACCAGGTCACGCAGCAGCTCCGCAGCCTTTCCGTCCCCGAGGATCTCATCGCTGATCTCATCAAGCGTCATGAGGTAGAGACAACCAAGATCCTCGAGCTCAAGGAGCCTTTGGGGCTGGGCCGGGAAAACACCACGCCGTGGTATGCAGGCCCGCGGAAGGGTGACCGCAACTGGCCCGCGTTCGAAGCGCACCTGCAAAGAAACCTCAAGGACGCCGTTGGCAAGATCGACGAAGCCTCGGACAAGGTCGTCGCCATGTTGGACCATCCGGCGACCCCTGCGTTCGACTCGCGCGGGCTCGTGGTCGGCCACGTCCAGTCCGGCAAGACCAGCAACTTCACAGCCGTCATCTGCAAGGCCGCAGATCGTGGCTATCGGATGTTCATCGTGCTCTCCGGCGTCCACAACTCCCTCCGACGTCAGACCCAGACCAGACTGATCCGCGATGTAGTCAAACTGAATCCCACGCTCTGGCATCAGATCACAACGCCCGAGCACGATTTCACGCCGCCGCCGAACCCCGCCGCCCTTCTTGCCGCGAAAGATCAGCACCTGCTGCTTGTGGTGAAAAAGAACGCTGTCGTGCTGCGCAAGCTGCGGCGGTGGCTCGCAGGCGCTCGGGCGCATCTGAAGAACTGCCCTGCACTGCTGATCGACGACGAAGCCGATCAGGCGACGATCGCAACCAAGAGCATTAATCCGCTGATCGCCGACGTTCTCCGCCAACTGCCGCGGGTGTGCTACGTGGGTTACACGGCCACCCCGTTCGCGAATCTCCTCGCCGACCCGGGTGGCAGGGAGGACTTCTACCCACGCGACTTTATCCTTAGTTTGCCCAGAAGCGAGGAATACCAGGGTCCGGAGACCTTGTTCGGACGCTCACCGCTCGACGGCGAGAATCCTGCGGATGTACCGGGCGGGCTGGACATGATCCGAGAAATCCCCGACGTCGAGGTCGCCGCATTACGGCCCGCGAGGAAGGCAGACATCGCGACCTTTGAACCGGAGGTGACGCCGTCGTTGCGGAAGGCGGCCCTTTGGTTCTGGCTGACTACCGCCGCACGCCGAGCGCGTTCCGGCAAAGCGGAGCATTCGTCGATGCTTGTCCATGCCCACTCCGACACGAGGGTGCACGACTCGTACAAGCTTCCGCTGGAAGAGCTCAAGCTTGAGACGGGCAAGCAGCTTGCAGCCGACGACCACGAGTTGCTCACGGAATTTCGCACGCTGTGGGAGATCGAGACAGCCCGAGTGCCTGCCGACGAACTCGGCGAGCACCGCGTGACCTACGAAGACGTGGCCGGTCTCCTTCCGCAGGTCATCGCCGACACCAAGATCATCATGGACCACTACCGGAGTACCAACCGGCTCGACTACGAATCCGGTGCGGCGACGGTCATCGCAGTCGGCGGCAACACTCTCTCGCGTGGCCTCACTTTGGAGGGCCTCGTCGTCAGCGTGTTCGTCAGGTCCTCCGACGTATACGACACGCTGCTGCAAATGGGGCGATGGTTCGGCTACCGTCCGGGTTACAAGGATTTGCCGCGCATCTACATGCCCGCAGAGATGCGCCGGTGGTTCACCCACCTGGCGACGGTTGAGGTCGAGATGCGGAGTGAGATCGATCGCCTTCTGGTCGAGCACAAGACACCGCTCGAGATGGCGGTCCGCATCCGTTGCCATCCAAAGATGCGCGTCACGGCGCCGAGCAAACAGAAGGCAGCAGTCCGTGCCGCCGCCGCGTACGGCGGCGCACTGGTGGAGAGTCGGTACTTCCCCGCGGCCAAGGGCGAGGAGACCGAGAAGTGGCACGCCAACAACACCGACGCGATCATGCAACTTCTGCAAGCCAGCGGCACGGACGGCTGGCAGGACGGGTCAGCGCCTCGCGGCAGACGGCTGTGGCGCAACGTGCCCGGTGATCACATCCTTCGATTCGTTCGAACGTACCGCTTCCACGAGAAGTCAACCGACGCCTCGGCTGCCTTGATTGCCGCATACATCGAGAAGCGGATGGATACGGGAGGTTTGACGGCTTGGAACGTGGGTGTCCTCGGCGTTGACCCCGCGCCCAATGCATCGAAAAAAGGCCCGGGTCCTAAGAAGGCGGAACTCCCTGAAGGTGATGTTGTCGGGACCGTGGTGCGTACGCGGTTGACCGCCAATCGCGACGACGACGTTGCCGACATCAAGACGCTGACTGGTTCTCGCGACGAGGGTCTCGATCTCAAGCTCGACAAGGTGACTGCCGTCAATCGGACCATTCTGCAGAACGAGCGCTCCAAGCAACAGCCCGAGAAAGGATTGGTGCTCCTCTACCCGATCGATCCGGAATCGAAGGCGACGAAACAGGACCGCGCGGACCTGAACGTTGTCGGTCCCGCCATCGTGTGGGGAGCGGCACTGGTGTTTCCCAAACCGATCGGCGGGCATGACGTCGAGGTCGAGTATGACTACCTGGCTGCCGACCTGTCACGGGTCTTCCCTGCAGCGACCGACGAGGAGCCGGAGGACGTTTCCGTTCTCGACCAGGACCTGGACACCGAGGTTCCGGTGTCTGCGCCGTGACAGGTTTACGTAACAGCCAAGAGGCAGCGCTCCGACGGACGCTGGAAGGTCTCTGGAGGGACCTCACCGAACGCCAGCCGACCAGCGACGACAGGACGTTGCAGAGTATTGAGCTTGCGCTTCCTACGCCAGCCGGACCGTTGCGGTTGGCGTCGGACTCGTACGGGCTTCCGCACTTGCTGGTGCCAGTGACAAAAGGAACCAAGGATGTCGAGGACAGGCGGAGTTTGGGAGTACACCTCACGACACGGACTTTGCTAACCGACGACGAAGTGGTCCGGTTCCTCGACCTGGAGTGCAGGCGAACGGCCCTCACTGGCGTCTTCACTGGCCTGGTGGCGGACATCTGCATGGTCATCGCCGGGACGGAGTCCGCGCCGGAACAAGCTGTGCCGAAAGCGCTGGAGGCATGGCGTGAACTTCTCGGCGGCCGGCCGCAGTGGACCCCACAGCAGCTCGCCGGCCTTTATGGCGAGCTCCTGGTGTTGGAGCACCTCCTGGCCGTCGATCCAGGAGCGGCTGACACCTGGACCGGCCCGACCGGGGCTGCTCAGGACTTCCGCACCCACCCAAACGCGATCGAGGTAAAGACGACGACATCCGCCCAGGGCCGGCTGATCCGCGTTCATGGACTGGAGCAGCTCGTGCGACCGGCAGCGGGGTCGCTGAGGATCGTCTGGTTTCGATTGGAGGCCGCGGCGCCAGGTGCCGCGGATGACATCCCGTCGATCGTGGAACGTTGCCTTGCAGCAGGTGAACCCCACACGATCCTTTCCCACCTCGATCGACTGGGGCTTCCAGCTCTCTCGTCGTCCGAGATCCGGGCGGCCAGCTTCTCGCTCATTGATCAACGCCTGTTCGAGGTCGACGAGGAGTTCCCAAGCATCACTCCTACCAAATTCTCATCCGGGATGGTTCCGGCAGGCGTCAGCGGCATCGAATACTTTGTTGATCTTGATACCGTACCGTCGCTCGACGGGGACCTGCATCAAGCGGTGAGACACTTTCTGGGGGCACGGTGACGAGGCCCGGCTGGTACGCCCAACCGTTCCGGCCCGACGGCGGCATAACCGCGGAAGGCCTCCGGAACCAGCTAGGGCGGCCGACCCTGTCAGTGTTGACCGTGCTGGTTCGTGAATCGGCCCAGAACAGTTGGGACGCAAAAACGTCCGCCGACGTGTCGTTCAAGCTAGATCTGGTCACCGTATCGCCGGCGCATCGTCAAGCGTGGGTGGAGCTACTTGCGCCATCTGCGCCAAGCGATCCCACAGCCGCCCGGACGCTCCCAGCCATGTTCCGCACATCCACGATCCGGTATCTCGCGGTCTCGGACCGAGGAACCTCTGGACTGGGCGGACCGACACGATCGGACGTTTACGCGGAGCCCAACCAGCGCGGATGGTTGTCGTTCGTGCTGAACAGCGGGGAGCGGCAGGACGTCGACGGTGGCGGCGGCACGTATGGATACGGCAAGGGCGCGTTCTTCCTCGCGTCGCGTGTCGGGACGGTGCTCATCTACACGCGGTTCCGTGAGGGAGATCAGTTGCATTCCCGGCTGATCGGGTCGGCGCTGCTGAGCTCGACGACGGTGAACGGTGTGCCGTACACCGGTCGGCACTGGTGGGGCCTCCCCGGCCCAGACCATTGTGAGCCCCTGTCCGGCCAGGATGCCGACGTCACGGCGCGTCGTCTGGGGCTGCCTGGTTTCGAGAAGAACGAGACCGGCACGACAGTGGTGGTACTCGATCCAGATCTTTCGGACCCCTCGCTGCCCGACGACGACGCCGGCGAAATGTCCACCGAGTCTGCCGGACGTTACCTGGCGGATGTCGCAGCGTGGAACCTGTGGCCCGTGACCCTTGCCGACCGTGCAGTTCGTATGCACGTCTCGGTCTCGGCACACGGCGTGCGTATCCCCGTTCCTTCCGAGCACGACGACGCCGTCCTAGCCAACTTCGCCGCCGCATATCGGATGGCGATGGGCGAGCGCGCCACGGCGCTGTGCTGCATGAGGCCGAAACAGGAGCTGGGTCGGTTCGGCCATCAGGACACGTTCGGCGCGACGGTGACGTCACTGGCCGCGGCCGAGCTGGGCCTTGTCGGTTCGCCTCATCACGTTTGCCTATTGCGACTACCGGATCTGGTCGTGCAGTACCTACCGGGTCCGACCAAAGCTCATCCCGACGTCGGATACGCCGCGGTCTTCAAGGTGAACGACGACCTGGACTCGATTTTCTCGAAGTCGGAGCCACCAACGCACGATGCCTGGGTCGATGTCCAGTTAGCGGGGCGCGACGCAACGTTCATCAGGGTAGCGCGCAAGCGCATGCTGGAAAAGTGCGCGGCCATCGCGGGGCCGAAGACCCACGGCTCACCGGCCGTTGCGGTACCGGTCGGCAGCATTGCACAGCGGCTGGGCTTTCTGCTCTCCGGTGTGGGCGGCACCGGCGCCGCCGAGTCGAACCCGGCGAGCCGTGGTGCGATCTCAGGCGGGACAGGAACTGGCCCTGCGGCTCCTACCGGCAATGGTTCCGGCGTTGTAGCGCCCAAGCACGGACGCGGCACAACCTCAGCGCCTCGGCGTCAATCCAGGCCGATCCTGGTCGGATCTCCCTTCTTCGCCTCGCACGCAGGACGAGCCGTCCTGGTTCAGAAGGTCCGGGTGTCCGGCCCGGCCATGCTCCGAGGCTCCGCTTCTGTCTTTACTGGAGAGGGATCGCTGGAAACCACCAGGCCTGCCGGAGGTGCCGTTCCTGAAGTGTTGGGCTGGCGTCAGGATGGCAACATGACGCTCGGTGAACTCGTGGAAGTCGACGAGGGCACGAAGGAGTGCGAACTGTTGGTGGTGCCTGTGGTGGATGCGGCTGTGGATGTTGCGGTGGAAGCGATGCCGCAGTGAGCGGGCGGGCGTATCCGTATCGCACAGCCAGCAACCATGTGTCGGCGGACCCGTGGGTCCACACGGACGACGGGGTCGCCGCGGCTGATCATCTACCGAGTTGGGACTACGGAACGCTGCTGCACTTCTCTCGGCGCGTCACCGTCGAGATGACCGCGCTCCTAACCGCCTGCGGGTTCGACGGCCCCGTCTCACTCGCCATGAACGTACGGTACTGGCCTTCAACTTCGCTGGTGCGTCGCTCCGCAACACACGTACCGCTGCAATACGACGATCTGTCTCGACAGATCGAGACAATCCTCGAAGTCGAGATCCCCGGCACGGATCTCGCCGGCGCTCTCACGCTGGAGACGACAATCGTGCTGGCCGCAAGCGTTGGAGATGCGCCCCCGTTTGTCGCGCGCAGGCCAGGCAGTGTGCTGTGGCGTGATCAGACCTCGATTCGGCTAGAAGGTAATGCCGGCCTTCTTCCGGTGGCGCCGGTCAGCTTCAAGACCCAGGGCTTGCCGGAGCAAGCCGCCTGGTACGTGAGCGTCGACTCGGCCGAGTGGAGCAGCGCCGCCATGGGCAACCTGCTCGTCCTACTCAATGACGACAACGATCAAGTCAGCGAGGCTGTGCGGAAACCGAAGGACCCGCAGGCGGTGGTCCTCTGGGACGCCCTCACGGTGGACGTGGTGTACGACCTGGTCGGTCGGGCGTTGGAGGACGACGAATTCCCTTCGGAGGAGGAGGTGAAGGACGATTGGGAGGTGACGACTGCGGCTCTGGTACATGGGCTGATCAGGGCGTTCCTGAAGATGCCGAACGAGACGCTCGCGGACGCCACCGACCGTCTTCGGGAGGAACGCCGGCGCGACCCGTCACGGCTGCGCGCCAGCGTGCAGAGCAACTTGCTGTTCCCGGGAGGCAGAACGTCATGAGCACTCTGTACCCGCGGCTACTACCGAGCGAGTCCGAGCGGTTGTTCGCAAGTCTGCACGGTCGACATCCCGAGGAACTCGCACGTCTTGCGGACGTCGCATCGGATCGGGCCGTATATGCCGCCACGGGTGGCACCCGCATCAGCCGCGACGAGTTGCGTCTTCTCGCGACCGACCTGGAGAAGCTCGCCACCGCCAACGGCTTCCCTCACTCGCCGACCACAGCAGGCAGGAACGAGTTCGACCGAATGACCGCACGTCATCTGCACGAGCGGTCCGGCATGCTTGCGGGCGAGGCGTCGCAACGCCAGGTGTGGGCCTTTCTAGCGCTCGTGCTGGTACCCCATCTTTCCGCTTGGCGATTCCCAATGCGAGATGGCGTGTACCTCGCCGATCGATTCAAGGGAACAGACCTCACCAGGCACACGCTCGGGAGGCTGTGGACGCGGGCCCACGTCCTCCATGACCCGTCGTTGCCAGATCCGTACGAGCTGCTGGCCGGGCTAGGAGAGGCCGATCTGGATCATGTCATGGCGCGTCGCCGGTCGGTGGCGGCGACGCCAGCTCTGATTCGCGCCATCGTTCGGGCACACGTCGAGGACAGCCGGAGTGATGACGGAATACCCGCCAGAGCGGTGCATCGTGACTCGTTGCGGCGTCTTCTCCGACTGACGGCCTTCCTCGACCTGGACTGGATGCCCGAGCAAGATCTCTTAGAGCTCGTCCGAGAACAGCGCCGCGAGTCGAGACGCCTGCTCGCTGAAACGGGTCTCAACGCGGCCGACCTAGAGGAACCTGGGTCCTGAATCCGCTGGCTGTTGCTCGACGCGCCCCAGGTACGGTTCGCCTCATGGTGGCCCCACTGCCCGTCCCGAGTTCGTCCGAGGTGTCCAGACGCATGAGCCGCCAGCGACGCCGCGACACCGCGCCGGAGATGTCGATCCGGCAGTTGCTGCATGCTCAGGGCTATCGCTACCGAGTTGCGTGGCCGATACCTGGTCTACGTCGACGGACTATCGACATCGCGTTTACTGCGGCACGAATGGCCATCTTCATCGACGGGTGCTTCTGGCATTCGTGTCCCCAGCACAAGACCAATCCGGCCGCTAACAGCGACTGGTGGTCGAATAAGCTCGAGACGAACCGTTGGCGTGATTCCGAGACCAATGCCCACCTCGAGGCATTGGGTTGGTCCGTCCTTCGGATCTGGGAACACGAGAGTCCCGCTGACGCTGTGGCATGCATCGTGAATCGGCTGAGCGAGCGTCGCGCTGCTCGCCCATACGCAGCCAGCCGGGATGCCTCGAGACCACCGGTTCTCGACTGAATCCCCGGCCAGCCAGCCTCTCAGATCTGTTCGTCCAGCGCGTCCGCCACATGCTGCCCAATGGCCATCGCGAGCTCGACAGGAACGGCGTTTCCTATCTGACGGGCAATCTGGAGCTTGTTGCCACACCACTTGAACTCGTCATCGAACCCTTGCAGTCTCGCGGCTTCATAGTGGGTAAGTGCCCTGTCCTCCGACGGATGCAGGTAACGGCCCTTCTCCGGCTTGAAGAACTCCGTCCGGATGGTCACCGACGGCCGATTCCACCTGAGACGACCCATGACGTCCATAGCGCCGGTCGTGTGTTTTAGCCAACAGGGCGATTTAAGGCGATCGGGAAGATTGAACCGATTGCCACCAGCAGGGATTTCCTTGAACCGCTCCAGAGAAATGCCCTCGTAATGACGCGTGATGTGAAGTGAACGGCTTGTGAACGGCCCAGGCATGGACTTGCCGAAATACGTGACGGAGCCCGGCGGTAATTTCTGCTGATCTCGGGGTACGGCATGCGGCACACCGGCCAGAGCCTCTGCCACGGTCCTCCAGTTCTCTCGATTTAACCTGGAAACCGGGATGTCGATCGGTTTCAGGTCACGGTGAGTACCGATGACGATTGCCCGGCGCCTGACTTGCGACGAACCGAAGGCCGCAGCTACGACGACGTCTTCGCGGAGTTCGTAGTCTCGAAGTGCCCCGCTACCTGCGGCAGCTCTCATCTGCTGGTACTGGTGGCTGCGGAGGAACCTGTCGACGTTCTCAACCACGAACACCATCGGCTTGATCATGGTGAGGGCGCGCCAGTACTCACGCCAAAGCTCATTGCGGGGGTCATCGTCGAGCCGCTTGCCCAGGTTCGAGAACCCCTGACACGGCGGTCCGCCCACAACGACGTCCGCATCCGGAACATGCCCTTCGTCCAGCCACTCCGCGATGCCGCGAGGACGGATGTGCTCCGAGCCAAAGTTCTCGGCGTATGTGGCGGCCGCCGCCGGATCGATCTCGACTGCGCCGACAGGGGTGTATCGCTCGGTCTTTCGCAGGCCTTCCGTGAGTCCCCCACATCCGGCGAAGAGGTCCACGACACGGAAGATCTTCGGCATGGGCTGTACCCTAGCCGGCCCTGCCGGTCCTAGCCAGCGGGGCTGGCCGACACGCGGCCGCCCGTAGTGGTACCTCACCGTCCGGCATCCGCGCCCCCGGCGAGGAGGGCTGCGCCGGAGGGCAGTATCGCCAGCCCCCGCGGCCGGGCAGTATGTGCATGTGGATCACGCACGCTTCGTCCCCATGCTCGAGATCATGCGCTACGCCCAGGGCGCCAGTCGAGTCGAGGTCGAGCTGGACGGCTACCTCAACTATCACTTCATGACGGCCGCCCCTCAAGTGGATGGCACTCCACGGTTGATGCTCGAAGCGGGTATCAACGTGGCAGCAATGGTGGAGGCGCCTGACAGACGGCGCAGGCCGGTAATCAGTTTGCGGTCAAGTCCCTGGAAGGCAGGGCACGTCACCAACCCCTGGCATGACGAGTTCGACCTTGACCACGGCCACGTCCGCTATTACGGAGACCACAAACCGACCACGATCGGCCTTCCGGGTGCAACGGCAGGCAACCGCGCTTTGCTCGATGCATGGGCCCTCCACGCTGCCACCGACCCACACGAACGGCTTCAGGCCCCGCCCTTGATGATCTATCGGGCTATCACGGTCAACAGGGGTGGCCGCACTCTCGTGAAGGGTCACGTCGAGTTTTGCGGTTCGGCAATCATCGAACGGCTCGAACACGTCGTACAACGTGACCCCGAGAGCGGGCGTAGCTTCCCCAATCTCGTGCTTGACCTGGCGGTCATAGATCTTGCGGATACAGGCGACGCCCTTGACATGCGTTGGATCGACGACCGCCGTCACCCGCAGCTCGACGCCGAGCAGGCGGCGCGACATGCTCCGGCAGCTTGGCGGCGCTGGATCAGAGACGGCAGAGCCGCGATCCCTCGTGTGCGCCGCCGCGTCGTGTCCTCCCGTGTGCGGTCGGCGGAAGACCAGCGTCCGGCTGCAGGATCTGCAGAGGCCGACCTGCTTCAGCGTCTCTACACGCACTTCGAGGGACGCAAACATGTTTTCGAGCTATTGGCCGCTCGGGTCACTGCCCAGATCTTGGGCCGCTCCGGTACCCGCTACCACGACGGCTGGCTAACCCGACCGGGCGGCGACGGCGGCGTCGACTTCGTTGGCCGGCTCGACGTCGGCACGGCCGCCAACAACCTTCCCCTGGTGGTCCTCGGCCAAGCGAAATGCGTCGCTCCTTCTTCGTCGATTAGCCCCGACCAAGTTGCACGAGTTGTCGCCCGCCTGCGACGCGGATGGATCGGAGTCTTCGTCACAACGGGAGTGTTCTCCCGGCAAGCTCAAGTCGAAGTTATAGATGATCAATATCCACTTGTTCTCATCGACGGGAAGACCTTAGCCGAGCAGGTACTCCGCATGGCAGCCGCCGACCACAACGGAAACCTCGGTGCGCTCCTCAGCTCGATCATCGGAGACTACGACGTTGCCATCACCTACCGCCGACCAGACGAAATCTTGCTGGGATGATTTGATCAACGGCCACCCTAACTGGGGCCGGAACACCGTACAGCCTTCACAGGCTGTGGCGGCCGACTGTGATCGGCGGCACCGGTGTTCAAGCGAACTGCCTACTGGACGGCTACCTTCTGCTTGTTGTAGTTGCTGCCTTCGCCGTCCGGCGTGTAATTGCTCTCACGTTGCCGGCGATATCGATCGAGAACCAGTTGACGGTGGTGTCGCTGTTCACCGTGATGTTCTGGACGCCCTCGCGCATCCCAGCCAGGGCAGCTTCGGCGAGCTGTACGTCGGCCTGACTGGGCTCCGGTTGATGATCCACCGGCTATGGAACACCCCGACCTAGCTGTTCTCGACCCGACTGGCAGTGCCCCAAGTACTGCCGCTGCGCCCCGACCGAGCACCCTGCCCCTCCTCAGGAAGCCGGACTCATCAATAACCAGGACAGCGTCGGGGTGGCCGAGCTGCTCGGTCAGCCAGGCCCGCACATCGAGCACGACTACCGCGAACTCAAGACCGGCCTCGGCCTCGACCACTTCGAAGGCCGCTCCTGGATCGGCTGGCACCGCCACGTCACCCTCGCCGCAGCCGCTCAACTGTTCCTCACTTAACTCCGGACGGCACACCCAAAAGCAACGGGGCAGACCTGAGCCTCTACGCCATCCTCCGCGAACTGCAATACCTACTCGCGACCTGGCTCGGGTTCTGCCCCCTCTGCCGCCAACTCGCCCCGACCTAACAAAGTACTACTAGACCAATAGCGCCAGCCGCCGTCTTGGGCGCTCATTGCCGCCCGCCCCGTGGATCGATCCGGCCTCAAAGGCACGGCCGGGTCCGACCATGATCGTTCGCATCAATATTCGTCGGAGACGTCCGGCTGTGGAAACCAGCTATCGAGCGAGACACGTCCCAAGTAGGTGTATGCGGCGACGTCCGTGCCGACCGGCGCGAACAGCTCACGGGCCTCGTTGATGTAAATGCTTCCCCCTGCCCTCTTGTACCTGGACCAGCGGCGCACGACGTCGCTGGCTGACGCTAGGTAGTCCGACAGGTACTCGTCCCGCTGCCGTCCAGGCCGGATCTGTCGGCGGCAGTAGATGTCGTCTCCGGACGCCTTCAGGGTGTACTTGACGCCGACACGGGGACCGACCCAACGGTCGCCTGGAGATAGATGGCCGGGAGCGACCGGGGAGATCCTCGTCCCGTCCAGATCGAACTCCAAGAGCCGGTCGTAGCGCCCCCCGTACCAGGTCCCTCCGCCGGCCTTGACGAGCACGTGCCGCCACTCGTTGATGTAGAACACACCAGAAGGGGGCTCCCCATGTTCTCCCTTGACCTCGGCAACCATCTCGACGAGTCGCGAGTGTTGGTCCGTGGTCAGGAGAGCCCGTTCCCGCCTGTCGAATACGTAGACGAGTCGGATATGCCCGTCGGCGGTTACCCGGTATTTGGCGTCGGTCTTAGCCGACGACGGCTCGAGCCAGGGGTATACCCGCCGTTGCTTGGGTACCGTCACTGTCACCTTCAGTTGTAGTTGGGTTTGAATTTGCTGCTAACTGGGCCAGGCGAAACCGCCGGGAACTCGGGCAAGAAAGCGGAGTTGTCCACCGCTCGCGTAGTAGGCGTCGCCAGCTTGGTTGAGGTGGAACTGCAGGCCGCTCTCACCCACTCGGCGCCAAGCACGTAGCAGCCGAACAGCGTTGTCGACCAGTTCAGCCGGACCGTCGGACTGGTCGACCGCAGCCCATTCCCGGCCTCCGGCAACCCGCCGCTCGATGACGCCGCCAGCCTTCTGCCGGACGTGGTAACTCCCGCCCTTCCGGTCGCTCGGACCGAAATATGGAGCCCCGGGTTCGGGCTCGTCGGTCGGAGCAGTCTGAATCTCCGCGTCCGCGGATGCGGTCAGCTCGAACGGTTTGTCGAGCTGACCGACCAGCCAGGCTCGCGTCTCGCCGCCTTCAAAATCAGGCACCACAATCAATCGGTGCCGACTCGAAACACGGAACCTTCCACCGCCGCTCTTGACTAGAGCGACGCGCTGGGCCACATGCTGGGCGTTGGCCACCAACGTGCCGGTCACCGTCGTCACGGTGCCGCGGGAATCAAGGCTCCATTCCAAGACCGGCAGGTCAGGTGTCCACAACACCGGCTCCGGAGGCACTGTGCGGCCGAGGCTCTCCCAAAATTGATCTTCGGTGGGTCGGGGCGTCCTCGGCGGCCCCTGGCGTTCCTCCGGTGCTGCAGCTCCGACCCGCCATAGTCGGTACCGGTTGACGGCCTCCCCGGTCAGGTCGGACCAGTCCTCCTTGGCATAGATGGCCTCGTCGACCGTGTCGTGGACGTAGATGATGTGCATCTCCGCGTGTTTGCTGCCGCCGTCGAAACGCCTTCGCAAGACCCGACCGAGTGCCTGCACCCGCTGTCTGACGCTCGATGACGAAGCGACGGATATGCCGACGTCGGCGTCCGGCACGTCAATGCCCTCGATGAGCGACTTGACGCTGACAAGGACGGGCGTCGAGCCTTGTGCGAAGCGTGCGAGGGCACCCCGTCGTTGCGCCTCGGGCAGTCCGGAGTGCTCCAGACCGATCGGGAATCCAAGGCCGACTTCCGTCAGCCGGCGGTGCAAGTCGACCGCCTCGTCGATGCGCTCGTGAAACAACAGGGCGCGCGGTGTGTCCGCCCGGTCGACCAAGCGGCACAGAACCTCTGCCACAACACGTGCACGCTCGCCCGCTCGGTAGAGCAGGTCTTTCCGCTGCGCCACCATCCCTACATAACTACGGGCCAGCGCCCCCATTTCACCAGGCCGCCCTGACGCCTGCCGCGCCAAGGAACTCGGCACACCCAAGTCGTCGAGCCGGTCCGACAGGTCGTCGATACGCCGTGTTAGCTGTTCGTAGCGGCGGCGCTCCTCCGACGTCAGCTCGACCCCGTGGTGGTGCACGGTGTACTCGGGAAGCCATCCGACTTTCCGGGCGGCACGGAGATCGAAGCGGTAGACCAGGGGGCCGAGCTTCTCACCGAGTATGTGGTCGTCGTACTGGATCGGCAGGCCTTGCTCATCGACGTCGTCGCGCTCCGCGGTGGCGCTGAGGCCGATCCGGAACGGCGCTTTGGTTTCCAGCACGCGCGAGAAACGAGGCGCTCCCGCTCGGTGGCACTCGTCGACGATGAGCATGAGCGGGGATGCGGCAGCTGCTGCCAGCTCGGGTAGCCGCTCGGCGGCCGTATTGAGGACGCTGATCAGAATTCTCTTGGATTGCAGGTCATCCTTGTGCTCGCCGTCGAGCCGGCCGACGTCCCGTGGGTCCAGCGCCGTGTGTCGTAGCACGACGTCGTGCCACTGCCGGGCGAGTGCGAGCGTCGGCACGACGATGGCGACGTGGAGTTGCGGTTCGAGGAGCGCCGCGCGGCGGATGCACTCCACCGCGATCAGGGATTTACCTCCACCTGTGAAGATTTCCAGCGTTCCGCGGTACGCGGGTCCATCGCCGCCGCCGGCCCACGTCTCGACAGCGTCGAGCTGCCAGGGTGCCAGCTCGACTTGTCGGGGGTCCTCCAGTCGTTTCGCCAGTGGGCCCGTCCGATGGCCTTCGCGGGCTGGCTCCTCCGCGGCCCTCATATCTGCGCCACGGAGGCAGCTCGAAGGGCTTCGATTACATCGCTGAAGAATCCTGGTGTCTTGTCGTCACCGACTACCAGGACCCGGTCGAGCAGCACATTCGATCGCTCGCACGACGTCTCTGCGGTGAGGCAGCAGCCGTGGCAGCCGGCGAGGTTCAAGCTGTTCAGCCCCTGCCCTCGGCTTTCTCGGCATACCGGGTCGGCGGAGCACCAAGCCGCTTCCTCGAGTGCGGATAGCAGCGTTTGCGCAAGACGGGGACGTTCGCCCTGCCGGACGAGTCCGCCAAGGGTGCCCTCGGCATCGCCCGCCGCCGTGTAGATCAAAAACCCGGCTTCCGGGTCCGGCCCGACGCCGGCGTAGATGCGCTCGCGCAGAGAGGCCGCCGAGTAGCCGCAGGAGAAGGCCAGACGACGGATCAGCAGGTGTGCGAGCGTGTGAAGGAGAACCGACCTCGGAGAGACTTCCGCGAATCGTGATCCAATGTGGCTGTCGCGGCGGCGTCGCTCGAGGAGTTCCGCGCGGTCGACAACGGCATCGATTTGCTCCCAGGAGGCAAGCTTCTGCTGGTCGAGCGACAGGAAAATGCCCTCTCCGAATGACTCGGTCGCTGGCAGCCAGCGCTCGCGTCCGCGGGGCCCGAGGTCGACGGGAACGACGTCCGCCGCAAGGTCGTACCGGCGGAACCCATGGAGGACGCGGACCTCCCTCAGACGGTGTACCAGCACGACGTCCTGGACCTTCTCGTCGAGCACGCTGTGTACGTCGCTACCCGCGCCCGCCACCAGCTCTGTGGAAGACACGATGAAGTTCGGAGTCCCGATGGCCTCACCGTCAGCGTCGGTGGCCTGCATGAATGCCCGCCACTCATCGTTGAGCAAGCCTGCCCGGGTTTCGCGCAAACCCTCCGCCGAGTCCGTGCCACCGCCACCTCGCGCGACGCGCAATACGAGGTCCTTGGACACCCCCAGATCCTCGGCGATCAATTCGATGAGAACAGTAGCCCGCGGCCCGTCGGGAGCGGTGCGAACGTCGTCGAAGTTGCGGTGCTGCCGGATGTCAGCCTCGAGGTCTCGGGCCGGAGAGGTCGGTTCCGGGATATCCAACGCCGTAGTCGCCTCTGGAAGCGTGACGTTTGTGGCGCCACGTTGGAGGACCTCGAGCCGTTCGTCGCACGAAAAGCTGCCCCGCTGCCACGGCTGCGTTCCTGCGCACCGCACGCCGATTCTCTTTAGGGAGTCCCGGCTCGGCAGCTCGCCGAGGTGCCGAGACGCGTTGCAGGTCATGCAGTGCACGACAAGGCTGGACAGCCCTTCGGATCCGCCGCTCCTCGTTTGGAAGCGCAGCTCTTGCTTGCGGCAGCGCCTCTGGTTCTCAGTCTCGGACTGCGAGTGCGCCCATCGGTCCCAAGGAACGTCCATCGCGTGGCCGCGTTTGGCGCACACCGCGATGAATCGCATGGGCACCATGTGCGCACCGCAGTGCGCGCACTTCGGCGCCTCACCGGTTTCCTCAGCACTACGCATGTAGCGCATACGTCGGCAATCCTGGCAGAAGAGCCAACGCGGAAAGCGCTGGTAGGGAATCCCGGGAGTGTGCTTGGACGGGTAAGACGGGACGCTCGGCGGCGAGCGTAGCTCCTTTACGCCAAGAGCTTGCTCTAGCCGTGGTGACTCCACCTTTGCGCTCTTGTTGTAGGCCCACCCGCTGATGTCAACGCCCATCAGGGATTCGCCGAGGACGTCGAAGACAGCACCCACGCCGAACGGAGACACGACCTGGCTGAGCCTGACCGTCCTCATATTGGACCTGCCCCGCTTCGTCACAGCGACTCCCCCACGGCTACCACCCGGACCTGCCGATCGACCGATCGCATCGAGTGCATCAGTGCCCATCCGTCCCGCTGCTCCCCGAAGTCCTTGAGCAGGGCTGGGCCGGTCTTGGAGTCATATTTCAGCCGCTCGCCCATTTCCTCTGCCCTCTGGCTACGGTGCTCCCAATCGTTGACCAGCTGCTGCACGTCTGCTTCGACCTCTTGCGCTTCTTCAGGGTCGGCCTTGCGGGCAATGACGCAAAGCTTCTCGACAGCTGCCCTCACCAGGGGATCACCGGTCCGGAAGTCGCCGGCGTCCTCGTTTCGGCGCAAGCCTGCGCCATGCCTGACGAGGAGAACGAGCGCCGCCGGAAGCGACCTGCGGCGTGATGCCAAGGACCAGGGGGTCACGCTCGTCGGCTCCACGTAGCGGTAGAGCGCCTGGTGGTACGCGCGGAATGCCTCGTAGTGCGAGCGGTCGCGGGGCTTGCTTGCTCTCAGCAGCGTCACGACGAGTCCGGGCACGTTCGCCCGCCCTACGCGGCTGGTCGCCTGGATGTACTCGGACGTGGTCTTGGGTTGCCCATTCATGAGCATCAGCCCCAGCCGGCTGATGTCGATACCCACCGACAGCATGTTGGTCGTTGCAACGAGGTCGATCGCCTCGGGGTGCTGGACCGGCCGCTCCAGTCGCGCCAGAAGCTTGGGAAGCTGGTTGGCGGGCACGTTGCTCGTGAGCTCGACGACCCCGTCGCGACGCAGGCTACGGGACGGACGGTCTCGGTTGTCCCGGGCGCGGAGCATGCTCTCGACGTCGTCCCGAGCGATGGTCACGGTACGGCCGAGCTCGCGCAGGCTGTTGTGATAAGCCACGACCGTCCAATATGCGTCGAGCGAATCATCTTCTAGGCCGAGGTAGCGCGGTGCTTGCAGCAACGCGACGCAGGTGAGAACAGTCGCGAAGGCCTGTGTGTGCGCCTGCGGCATGAGACCGAGGTAGAGCCTCCCCGGGACGTCGTGATCAGTCTCGGCGAAGAAGCTGTTGTCGGCGGTGAGGCCGCTGGGCGGGAAAAGAGCAACCTTCGAGCCGAAGAGCCCACGCACCTGGTGATCAGCCGCCCGAATCGTTGCGGTGGATGCGACGACCTTGGGGCGTGAACCTTGCCATCCAATCAAGCTCTGAACGGCGGCTTCGTAGAGGGCCACCGTCGTGCCCAGGGGGCCGGACAGCAGGTGCAACTCGTCTTGAATCACCAGGCTGGGCGGGTCGTAGGGGACGTTAGCGAGACCGAACAGCGATCCCGCGTCCGAGACCCAGGGGAGACGTGCCAGCTTGTCCACCGTCGCGACGAGCAGCGTCGGAGGTTCTTGGAACATCTGCTCGTCGACCACACTGACAGGCAAAAGATCGTGGAAAGGGCATTCAGCGTGAGGGCAGAACAGCTCGAAGGTGTGCTTGGTCGTCCGAACGCCGTACGCTCCCGAGTCCTGCTGCTTGGTGCTCGGCAGGATCGGGGTGCCGCACCACGGACAGGACTGGATTTGGAACGGGCTCTCCGGTTCCTGAGCCTTTCTCAGCTCGGTCGTGAGCTGGTGGGCGTCCTCAAAGCTGTTGGGCGTGGTCTCGCCGCCCACCCACAGGCCGATGCTGAACGGTGGTGTGTTTCGAAGTTCCGGCCTCGTCTCACGCAGTTGCTCTAAGGCGCAGATCAGTGTCGCAGCGCGTTGGAACTGCTGGGCGGTCAGCAGGCGCAGGGTGTACCGGGTTAGGACGGCCGTGCCCCCGCCGTGGATCCCCCGATACAGACGGCGCCGGATCATCTCGAATGCGGCGAGGCCGAGGTAGGCCTCCGTCTTGCCGCCACCCGTAGGGAACCAGATTAAGTCGACGGTTTCCCGGTCGTCATGCCCAGTCAGGGCGGTCGAAGCAAGAGCCAGCAGCTGGAATCCGAGTTGGAACGGGTGCCAGGCAGGTTCGGCGGCGGGCAGCTGCCGCACCGGCAGCGGAGCACCACGACTGCCCGGCGACCTCCTCACGTGGCCGCTCTGCAGGATTTGCTCGCGCATCGCGGCGTTCGCCAGCCTGAAGGCAAGCAACGGACGTTGGTCCTTATCGTCGCCCAGCAGCTGGATGCCCTCCCGCATCCGGTGGGCAGCGCGCCGCATCCGTTCCAGCAAGCGCTCGGCGGCTGGCTGGTATCGGTCCTCGAGCCCCTTCGCCTCTGTCTGCTGTTTCCCGATCCACTCTTCGTAGGCGAGGACAAAGTCGTTCAGTTCGGTGCACAGGCGTCTGACCGGCAAGGTCTCGTCGGCCATACGGGCGAGAGTGAGGATCGGGAGGTTTAGACCCTTTGCCCTGACGGCGGGAACAACGGTCGCTGGAAGCATGTCCGTCGACACGGCGGTGGCGGTGCCGTCGGGCCCGGGTTCCCAATTCACCGAACAGCCGTGGCCGACACCGTACGCGCGGCGCGCGCGATACAGCAGACGGAGCTCCTCGTCTTCCTCGTCGGTGCTGAGCTCCTGGCTGCTCGGATAGGGCAGAATGGTGCCTCCCACGGCCTCGCACCGCACGTCGACCTGGAAAAGGCACTGCTCGGTAGCCGGCGGGGAGTCGGCCTCGTCATGCTCCGCCCGGTTCTCCAGTGCCACGGTCACGAGCCACCGTTCACCGACGGGCCTCCACACCGACACGAGTCGGGCCCGATCCTCCAGGACGTTCTGTTTCTTGACCGACGGACCAGCATCGGCCGAGATCTCGACCGGTTCCTGAACCAACCTTCGTCGTCGCCAGCGATCCGTGCCACCTTCGCCACCGTCGGTGACGTCCGGCTCGTAGACCGCTGCTTTGACGGTGAATCGCAGAGTGGCAGCGTTGTGGAGGAACGAGATGGCCGCGGAGGCGGGGTGCCAGGCGTTGGCGAGCTCGACGGGCTCGTCCAGCTCCTCGTCGTGTGACTCGTCGCCCAAGACACTGCCGTCAGGTCGCTCTGCGGACCGGCCGCGGGGGTAGAGGGTGCCCACGAGATAAATCCGGTCGGGCCGCCCTTGAACGACTTCTTCCTCTCCGCTCGCCGGCCCGAGGTATTGCTCTCGGAGGTACTGCACCAGGTCGTCCCGGACTGCGACGGGGTCGTAGGCATGCATCAGTTTGCTCCTCCAGAGGTCGGGCCCTCCGCAATTTGTCGCCAAGCCTGGTCCGACAGCGCGAGCCAGAGGCTGATTCGTGGTCGGGTCATCGCGACGTACAGCCGCGCCCTGGACACGGGGTCGTGGACGTCGTCGACGTCGACGATGCAAACATGTGCGGCTTCCAGCCCCTTGATCTCGGCAGCGGTGACCAGAAGCGCCGCGTTTGCGGTCGTTTCGAAGCCTCCCGCCGCCGCGACGAGTCGCCCGGTCCGGTAGGCCTTGCTGGCCGTAGCCGAACTGTCGGAGACCCTGTCACACATCGTCACGACGACGACCTCAGCCAGGTCGACCTCGTCCTTTCGCAAGCGCTTGAGCTGTGCGTCGAGCACAGCTGCAACGGCTCTCTTGTCCGAACACCGCTTGTATTCCACGGGTGGGCCCTCGCCCGCCCGGGCGACCCCCAGGTCGGCGGCCGTAACCATCTGCGTCTGGTGAACGACGGTCGCCGTGTTCCGGCAGTTGAACGGCAGCTCGACGACCGACGAAAGTGCTGCCAGCTCGTCGAAGCAGACACGGTCGAACGTCCCGTCCACGTTCGCCTGGTTGTTCGGGTCGCAGAAGACGCGCCATCGTCCGCCGGACCAGCCGCCATCGACCAGTTCATCCAGCTCCAGCAACGACTCGACGTTCAGAATGTCCTGCGCCTCGTCGACGACGAGCATATCGACGGTGCCACCGCCGAGTGCGTCGTCGAAGGAAACGCAGATGACGTCCGTGTCGCGGAGCTGTTCCCTGAGCATCCGCGCGAGTGGTTCGGAGCGGCAGGTAAGCATCACACGATAGCCCTGACGGGCCGCGCGCCGGGCCGTCTCGACCGCCAGCAAAGTCTTGCCCGAGCCCGCCCCGCCGATGCACAGGACCCGCCGATTGCGCTCGGCGCCCAACAACAGGTCGTACTGCCGATCGGCCAGCCGGACGTACTCACTCTCGAGGTTGACCATGCTGCTTCGCAGGGTCGGGAGACGGTCGAAGTCGGGACGTAGCACCCTCAGCAGTTCTCGGTACGCTCCCCCGCGGACTGGTCTGCGGGCCCGCAACTTCCAGAAACGGCGTGATTCCTCGAGGGCCTTCTCGACGCCCGAGACGGTCATCGACCGGAAACCCACGTGCTGCTGAGGATCCCACTCGAGATCATCCCCAAGTTCCTGATCCGGTGTGACGACCAGATAACCGAACGCGACGTCCAAGGCGGGGATCCGCTCCTGCAACCGTGCTTCCAGCGCGAACATCGCCGAACGCGCTTGCTCGAACGGCCCTTCGCGTTTCTCTGTTACCTCGCCGTACCGATCCGTCACGGTCCACGTCCCGCCGTGTCGCCCCAGCCGGCCACCCTTGACCTCGATCACTAGGACTGTGTCGTCCCACACGGCTAGGAAGTCCACCTCCGACATCCGCTTGTACTCATGGGCAGGCAGATGCACCGAGTACAGGCACGTCGCCGGCTCCGGCAACTCGGCCTGTGCGAGCAGCTTCGCAAGGCGAAGCTCCGCGGTACTTCCGACGCTACCGAGGCGGTCGAGGTCAGGAATCAGCCTCACCAACGCCGACCCCCTTGCCGCTCCCAAAGGTAGTCGAACTTCTGGTAGGCCAGGCGTTCACCGAACTGGCCGAAGGTGTCTGCGACATTGACGACCAAGCACTCCTCTTTGCCGCCGTTCGCTGGTCCTCGCAAGCCACGTCCGACCATCTGGATGTAGGCGTTCGGGCTGAACGTGGGCCGGGCGATGTATAGAGCCCGGACACTCGGCGCGTCGAATCCCTGAGTGAGCACATTGCAGTTAGTCAAAACTCTGATGTCGCCCGCGCGGAACCCCTCGATGCTACGGCGCCGCTCCTGGGTACGGGTCGCCCCGCTGACGGCTGCCGAGCCAATGCCGCGCACACGAAGCAGCGCGGCGAGGATCTGTGCCGACAACACCGACGCGGTGAAGACCAGGATGGGCCAATCGTCGGGCAATGACCCGATGTCCTCCAGTAACCGTTGTGCGCGAGCCTGATCCTTGCCCAATCGATCCAGCGCACCCTGCGGGAGCTGCCGGGTTCTGAGAGCGTAATCCCGTTCTTGCGCATCGAGCTCTAGGTTCGCGCCGTCGAGAATGCGGTGCTCTACCCGCGAGAGGACGCCCTGAGCTTGTAGTGCGGCATACGGGTCTTCCCCGAGTGCGTCCAACAGACGCCTGTTGAACCGCGCGGCCAGCCGTATGTTGGCTTCTTCGCCGCCTGTGCCTTTGAACGGAGTCGCCGTCAGGCCGAGGAGCGGACGCGTTGTTCTGCGGTGGTCCAGCCCCAGCCATTTCAGCGTCGCGGTGTAGTCCTTCCCCGTTGTCACATGGGCTTCGTCGATCACAACCATGGACGGTTGACTCAGCCAGTCGTAGTCGTCCTTGTCCCGGCAGATCGCGAGCTTAGCGTCGGTCGCGACCACCACCATGACCTCGTCGTCACTGGGGGCCACCTCGTTCCGGTCCCATAGACGGGAAAGTCGAAGCGGCCTGCGGTCGCCGAACTGCCTCCAGACCACGCTCCAGGTTTGGACTGCCTGTTCGCAGAGTTCCTCGCTCTGCGCGATCCACAGCACCGGTCCATTCAGGCCGTCTTCGACGAAGGCATGCACCAAGGCCTGAACCGTGACGCGTGTCTTCCCGGCCCCCGTCGGCAGGAACAGCAGCGCCCGATCGGGATTCTTGATCAGCTGCCGAATCTCCCCAGCCAACTTCTCCTGGTAGGGGTGCAAGGGGTTCAAGTCGGGTGGGCCCGGCACAGTGAGGTCAGCTTCAAGTCGCTGCCCGCGCTCGCCAGCGTACTCGGCGGGAAAGCCAAGTTGTCTGACGAAGCTGATAGCTGGAGCCGAACCTGCCCACTGCGTCGGGACCGGGAACCCCGCTTCCTGCAGTTCGTGGCGGAGTTCGCGCAGGACGTCATACCCATGCACGCGGAGCAGAAGCTCCGCCAGCTGGTAATCGCCTCCGTTGTCCCCGAGGTGCCGGACGGCTTGAAGCAGGCCGGTGGGCAGCTTCGACTCCAGAACGCGCGGATCGACAAGCGTCAAGAGCTTCATTGCGGGATCGCGCTCGACCCGGCACGTCGCCATGCGTGACCTGATCTGCTCGTCCTGCGCGTCGCTGAGGATCCGCGCGATGCTCATTGTCGTGAGGTGTAGATCGAACTCTCCCGCGAGCCTCTCCAGAAGCTCTTCGTCTTCGAGGCTCGCCAGGTAAAATACTGTGTGTCCGTCTTGTGCGACGTCGATAGGCTCGCGATCGATGCCACCCGCGGCCGTTATCTCCCTCGCCAGGCCCTGGCACTCGACGAGTTCAACCCCGTCCAGAACCCCACCGGCGAGGGCGCGCAGGGCCCTGAACCGGTCCAGGAGAACCACCGGCTCCCCGGGCATCTCCGCAACAATCTCAACGCGAAGTTGCGCGGAAGCCTCCCGGCAACCCCATCTGTCGATCAGCAGATCAGCATCCTCGTCCTTTGCTACGGCGACGTACGGCAAGCGACGTCCCGACAACGCACGGAGTTCCTCCTCTGTGCGCGCGAGGAGGACCTCGTCAGGCGCCGCTAGTACCCCTGACGCTTCGGACAGCGCGGGCACCTGCAAGGGCGTCTCTCCGACGAGGCACCGCGCGGCTTCGGTCAGCAACTGACCGAGGCCCCATGGGTCAGCCTCGACAGGCGCGCGTGTGAGGAACTCGCGCCAGACAACTGCGGATACGTCGACGAGCGTCTTTGGCAGCGAAAGCTTGGCCGTCGACTCCCAGTGCACGACCGGAAGTAGAGGCGAATACCCGGCCAGCCCTCTGCCGACGGCTTCCTCCGCCCGGCGGGGTCCCCAGTCGGTGGCGAAAAGACCGTATGTCCTTGCAGCCCAAAGATGGGGCGCTTGTACCTCCCGTACGTTAGGGAAGAGGCGGTGGTTACGGTGCCTCAAGCGTGCGCGTTCCGGCGCGTCCACATTGAGCAGCTCACGCGTCCACGTTTCCTGAGACGCCGGATCATCCGTGTCGGCGAAGCGTCGAAGCATGTGCAGGGGACCGACCGCCTCGTCATCGAAGTGCAGCAGGCCCGGGTCAGGGCGCCCCAGAGGCGGCAAGTCACGCAGATGCTGCTCTCGCACGGTTCGCACGTACTCCATGTACGTCGGGTCATGAAGCGCCGCGCGGGTAACGGTCGGCCGAGCATCCACGCCAACCGCGCGAAGAATAGCCAGATGCAAATCATGAAATTCGGTGTCCAGGGCGAGCGATGCCCTGCGGGGTTCCACAATCGCAGGATCGACGACGTTCCCCAGCACATGCCAGGACCCATCCAGGCAACGAACGCAGAGGCGGCCGCCGAGGGCAACGTGTTCCTCCAGCAGGCGCTGCGCGTCGGCGACAGACACCTCATCGACGAGCCTCCAGAATGCGGTCCATTCGTAGTCGCCCCAGCCTCTCCCTGATTTCTTAAGGAGTTTCCGCAGCTCCAGCGTCGGGTCGACATCGCGGAATCCGAGGTTGCGTAAGGCATCTTCTACGCCCCGGCAGTCTAAGAACGATCCGCGGACCAGGCTGAGACCGGCGGTGGAACTCAGCACGTGGCCTCGCAGGAAGACCTGGTCCGTCTCGTCGAGTCGCCGCAGGCGACCGGAGGTATCCGGTAGGACTCTCGCAGCCTGCATGTCTCGGCGGGTCAGGTCATCCCTGACGGTCGCCAAAATCTGTAGGGCGGATTTGCACTGCTCGTCCGTTCCGTCCGGCACGATCGACTCGAGCCACTCGTCTGCCCCGACCTCCGAGTCTGAGACCTTTATGTCTTCCACTCGAACGAGCGAGCGCAGTCGGGCACGTCGTGTGGCTGTCTGGTAGCAGGACCAATGCGGCACTTGCGCCGGCCTGCCCGGGGCCTCATGCCACGCGCGATGTGTAGGGAGCTCCAGACGCAGATCGAAATGCGGCAAGCGCAGACTGCCCGGGAGTTGCAGCTGCCCGTCCGCGTCCGGCACGCAGCGCGTCCGCGCAGCTATGCGCGGTACCCGCTCGGTCAGGTAACGGTCTGCGTCGTTATGCGCCTCCCGCCCACGTGCAGGGAGGTAGTCGAAGTGCCTGGCCGGATCCTCGGCTGTTGTCAGAGTGGGCAGGCCAGCGACGATCATCTCTGCAGCGACGTCGAGAAGCTCGTTGTTGAAGACTCCAGTGAGAAGGTTGGTGCGGTCGTCATTGACTCGCCACGGCGCGTTGATGATTCCGCGGGCCGATGTCTCATCCGCCAATGGAAAGTAGGCCCAGAACCGCCCGAGTTGCTGCGCGTCCGCCAACGCAACCGCATAAGAGATGCGGACCTCCTCGCGCCGCACAGCCTCGCCGACTTCGCCCAACGCCTCGTCCGATGGACGGTGAGTAAGGTGCCACACCCGCCAGTCGGCTTGCTGCCCGGTTTCGCCTTCCAGACGCAGGTCACCGGATGGCAGTTCCACACATTTGTGCTCGACTTCGAACCTCGATTCGACACCGCCGTCGATCACAAGGTGCAGGGCGGACACGTTAGGCACGAAGAGCAGGAACTCGCGGGGAAAGTCCCGCATCTCCTGTTCGAGGCGAGTGCGGTCGCTCGACAGCGGGAGACGGACCACTGTCTGAGCCCAGGAAGCGAGATCCCGCAGAGTCTCGTCCATCTGCATCTCGTGCTCGATGTCAACGAGCGACGGAAGACGCAGAACAGGGAACCGCGGGGCGTCCGGCGCGATGGCGAGGAGCTCAGCTCGTGACCTCGCTGCATCGAAGTCGAAGCAGATCGACCGACTGAAGACGGCAGGTTTCCGGCTGACGCCGAGGACCGACTTGAAGCCCAGCCCGAACCGGCCGATCTCCTCGCCCCGCTTCGCGCTTAAGAAGGCATGGCAAATGGCCTCGAGCCCCGCCTGCGTGAAAGTTTCGCCTTCGTTCGCGCAGTAGAGCGAGTCGCCTGAGAGACGGAGCTCGACCCGCCCTCGGGCGCCGCTGCGATGCAGGGCGTCTGCAGCGTTCTGGACCAGCTCCAGCAGCTGACGCTGCGCGTACCCACCGGTTCGATAGCTGTCCTCCTGATTGGCGTGCTCAGGGATCAAGAGAGGGTTGGCGCTGTATGCCTTCACGACCCGACGACGATGATCGTCTATCCACTGGGCGAGTCCGGGATCGACCTGTCCCCAATCACGGCTCTCACTCATTGTTCACCCCACCTGAAGGCGTGGCTGACCTCGATGAGTGGGCACGACACGGTAGGTGGCTGTGCGCCGGACCGTGTGCGGCGATGGGTGAACGGTTGCCGGAGACAGAGGTGGGGTTCATCTTTCCGCCTACATAAAGCTCGTTGGTAGAGGGGAGTGAGCACCGACTCGTCGGCATCTCAGCCGTCAAGAAGCGGAGCCGACCGGTCGGCCACGTCGGAACCGAGGACCTTGGCCGCATGGCCGTCGCCCTCTTCGTTTATCTCGATCACGATCAGAGGGTGGCCAATGACGGCTAGCCCCACCGTCGGGCAGATCGAGGGCCCCTGCTGGCCCGGGCGTCGAGCCCACCCTGAGTGCCCGTCGGTTACCCGCGAACGCGGGTCGGCAAGGACCACCGCGTCCACACACTCTGCCTTCACCCCATGCGGCAGCGCCAGCTCAGTAAGCACCGCCACCCCACTTCCACTGACGATTTTCGGACCCTATCGCCCTGAGTCCTGCTAGCGGGACCCCAAGTACTCGGCTGTTCAGCCGGTCCACGCTGGCCTATTTGCGCTGTCAACTACCCCGGCTGTCGATATTGCCCCAAGACAATCAGTCATGGGTGTGACGCGTCCTCGCTGGTCATCGCCGCGTCCGGCTCCCTGCCTCGTGGGCCGAACCACCGCCAGAGAACGTCAACGGCGGCCCGATGTACTTGGAGGTCTGTCCGGTATCCGACAACGCTACGTCGGTGCTGCCAGGCCGGCAGCATCGTTTTGTTGCGCCAGCCGCAGATCGACCGGGCTGCTGGGGCCAGCCGCGACGCCCGGCAATCGCCCTGTTCGACCGCCCCCAACCATCAGCCCTAACCGCTCTCGCTGCGGGGGTCGCACTCCGATAAGAGCGACGGCAGCCCACTCAGTACAGGCTGGCCTTCCATTTACCCGCCGTGCTCGACGTCCGCGAGATCCGCGATCGAACCGTGCACGAGACCAGCGCGCACGGGTGGCCGCCGACCGGTGCTGGCGGCCACGAAGCGCGATGAGCGGCTGGCACGGCTGTGGAAGGAACCGCTGCGCGGAGTTGCGGCAGGTCGCCGAGGTGTTGCGGCATCGCATCCACCGGGTGACGCCGACCGTCTCTCCCGGTGCAGTGCCGTTGCGGGTGCACGCCCGGTACAGCCGCAACGAGGCATGTGCCGCCTTCGGGATGACCAACCCCGGGTCGCTGCGCGAGGGGGTGAAGTGGCTGCCCGACGCCCAAGCCGACCTGTTCTTCGTCACGCTGGTGAAGTCGGAGGCGCACTACTCCCCCACCACCATGTACGCCGACCGGGCCATCACCGACACCCTCTTCCAGTGGGAGCCGCAGAGCACCACCTCGTCGGCGTCAGCGACCGGGCAGCGCTACGCGTCGGGCGGCTCGACAGTGCACCTCTTCGTCCGGGAGACCCGGATTCCCGACCGCGACCTGGGCGCGCCGCCGTACCTGTACGCCGGGCCGATGACGTACCAGGAGCACACCGGCGACCGACCCATGCGCATCCTCTGGAAGCTGCACCACGCGCTGCCCGCCGACATGTACGCCGCAGCTCGGGCCATCGCCGCCTGATATCGGCCGTCCGTCCGCTCGCCCGGCTACCCCTTCGCCACGGCCTCCGGCTCCGGCGGGACGTGCGGCCCGCCGGCTGGTCGCTCGTCGCCGTGGCCCGGCCACCACGCCTTGTGCCCGATCAGCGCGGTCAGCGCTGGCACGAAGAACATCGACATGACGAACGCCGACAGCACGATGCCGATCGCCACCGCGAAGCCCATCTGCTGCAGGAACGAGATCGGAGCGAGCAGCAGCACCGCGAACGTCCCGGCCAGGATCAAGCCTGCTGCCGCGACCGTCGGGCCGGCGTGTTCGACCCCGATGGCGGCGGCCTGGTGCGGCTCGTTGCCCTCCCGCGCCTCCTCGCGTAGTCGGGCGATCATCAGGATGTTGTAGTCAGTCCCGATTGCCACCACGAAGAGGTAGAGGATGATCGGCAGCTGGAAGGTGACGCCGGGCTCGCCCTGCAGCCCTTGGAAGAGGTAGACAGTGGCGCCCAGCGTGGCGGCGAAGTTGAGCAGCACCGCTATCACGAGGTAGATCGGCGCGACCAGACTGCGCAGCAGCAGCGCGAGGATGAGCGCGATCAGGCCGGCCGCGACCGGCAGGATCACCGACAGGTCGCGGTTGTTGGCCGAGTTGATGTCCGCGAAGATCGCGGTGGTCCCGCCGACCAGCGCCCGGGTGCCCGGCGGGGCCGCCGTGTGCACGGCATCGCGCAGGTCGTCGCGGACGAGGTTGATCGCCTTGTTGGAGACCGGGTTCTCGTTGAGCAGCAGGTTGACCCGGGCCACACTCGGGTCGGTGCTGCGCTCCGGGGGCTGCGCCTGGCCCACACCCGGGGCTTTCGCCACGGCCGCCGCGAAGTCGTTGACCTGCTGCTCGTTCAGTGGCGACCCGTTGCTGGTGGTCAGGTAGACCTCGGTAGGGGCGAGCGCACCGGCGGCGAACCCGCGCTGTAGGTCCTGTGCGGCCTTCGCCGACTCGGTGTCCTGCGGGAAGCCGGCGCTGAAGTCGTAGTCGGCCTTGTAGCCGAGCACGCCTGCGGCGAGCGCGACCAGGAGGACACCGGAGGCCGCCGCGACAAGCGCCGGACGGCGCCCGACGGTGTTGCCGAGCCGGTGCCAGATGGTGGCCTTGGGCGCACGCTGCCACGCCTTCGAGGGCCAGAAGACGTACCGGCCGAGCAGGGAGACGACCGCCGGGATGAGGGTGAGCGAGGTGACCAGCATGACGCCGACCGCGATCGCGAGCGCTGGACCGAGGGAGCCGAAGAAGCCCAGCGAGGCGAGGAGCAGCACGAGGAACGCGACGATGACCACTCCGGCGGCCGAGGTGATAACCTCGCCGACCCGCTGGACGGTGACGATCATCGCGGTGCGCTTGTCGTCGCCGGCGCGCAGCCGCTCCCGGTAGCGGAAGAGCAGGAACAGGATGTAGTCGGTGCCGATGCCGAACAGCACGATCAGCAGGATCGTCTGCAGATCCTGGCTGACACTGAGGTCGAATGCCTTGCCGGCGGCGGCGACGAGACCCGTCGTGATGCTCAGGACGACGCCGACGACCACCACGGGCAGCAGCGCCGCGATGGGGCTGCGGAAGATGACGAGGATCAGTCCGATGATGAGGATGATCGTCGCGACGCCGACCACGGCGAAGGCGTTGTTGAAGGTGTCCTCGTTGTCGACGAAGCTCGCCACGTCACCGGCCACGCCCGCGGTCAGCCCACTGTTCGCCAGCTCCGGGCCGATGTCCGCGCGCAGGTCGCGCACGGCGTCGAGCAGTGCCGGGTCGTCGGGGGTGGGTGCGTCGAGCCCGACGTTGATGATCTGCACCGACTTGTCCGGTGCGACCGCGGGCGGGCCGGTCAGGTAGCCGGACGTACGCGGGATGTTCTTGGCCTTGAGCGACTGGGCGAGCTGGCCCACCTTCGCCTCGTCCGCCGACGTGAGTTTCTGCCCGTCGGTGCGCTTGACCACGATGGTTGCCGTCGCGGTGGCCTGCTGCGGGAACGCCTTCTGCCCCAGCTCGGTGGCCTGCACCGACTCGTACGAGCGAGGCAGGAAGCTCTCCTGGTCGGCGGAGGTGATGTCGCTCAGGGACGGTGTGGTGAGGATGATGGCGGCTGCCGCGACCACCCACCCGGCGATCACCCACCACGCTCTGCCCACGACGAATCTGCCCAGCCGCTCGAACATGGTTCCCCCCGTGTGTCCGGCACAACCGACGTCTGGTGGCGAGGCGGCCATGGATACCGATCGCCACCCTGCGCTACCGATGTGCAGCGTACCGTCACGACCTAATCCTTTTCGGACGCGCGGGAGTGTCAGGCGCGTGCTTTTCAGCTGGGGCCGCGACAGGCTCGCCGACGACGTGTACCCCACCGCCCGAACGATCGCCGCCTAAGGATTCACTCGGTGTCCAACAGAAAGGCGCTGACCACAGCGGCGAACTCCGCTTGCGCATCGTGATGCACGACGTGACCAGCTGGCAGCTCGACAAGCGTCGCTCGATCGTCGCGACGGGTGATCATCTCGCGCGCGTGAGCGGCCGTCAGCTCGTCACTGCGCGTTCCGCGGATCAGGAGGGTCGGGCAGGTCACCGACACCCAGTCGTTCCAGTGGTCGCCGTTGAGCGCTTTCTGGGACGCCACCGTGTCATCGATGTCGAACGAGAAGCCCCAGCCGCCCTTCGACTGACGGAAAGAGCACTCCAGATAGGGAGCCGCCGCACCCACTGCCGAGGCCAACGCTTCGCGTGATGGCGCATCGCGAGGGAGTCGGGTGGTGAACGACCAGTCGCAGTTCACGACCGCGCCGATGTCCTCGACGACCAGCGCGGTGACCCGGTCCGGGTGCCGGCTGGCGTACTGGTAGGCGTTCACTCCGCCGAGCGAGTGGCCCAGCACGGCCACCGGGCCGACTCCCAGATGCCTGTGGAAGGCGTCGACGTCGGCGACGTAGTCGTCCCGCTCATAGCTCTCGGCTCGGTCGGATTCACCATGCCCACGCTGATCGAGCGCGATCACCCGCCACCGCGCCGCCAACGCCTCCGCCAGCGGCGCGAAGGCCGACGCTTCGTTGTAGTGCCCGTGCAGAGCCAGGAGTGGAGTGCCCGGCCCGCCAAAGTCGAGGTAGGAAAGCTTCAGACCGCCGACTGTGAAGAACCCCCGCATGCCTCAGCATGCTAGATCAACCACTGTTTCGGATGCGGTCAGGCCGCGTCCGCATCGGAGGTGAACCTGACGTCTAGCCTCCGGTCCAGAGCCCGGGCCAGACGCTCCAGCACCGGCAGCGTCGGCACCGTTCCGCCTGCTTCGAAGCGGGCCACCGCGGACTGAGTCATGCCGGCGGCGCGAGCCAACTGGCTCTGACTCCAGCCATGCCCTTCGCGCAGATGGCGTACCTCCTGCCCAAGCTCGAAGGCGATCCGGGTGGCTTCGTAGGTCTCGGATGCTCCCGGCTCCGCCATCCGGCGCTCACGCAGGTCGTTCCAATCCACGCGATCACTCATCACACGTCCCCTCATAGCATCGATGCTATGGGATCGAGCTGCGGAAGAGGTCAGACGCGTTAGGTTGAGGTCCATGGAGCAGCGGATCAGTCTCGTCACCCTGGGAGTCGCGGACGTAGCCCGCGCGAAGGCGTTCTACGAGCAGCTCGGCTGGCGGGGCCAGGAGGTCGAGGAGACGGTCTTCATCCAGGCCGGCGGCCTGGCCGTCGTCCTCTGGGGCCGCGACAAACTCGCCGACGACGCCGGCATCACTGACCCAGGCACGGACGGCTTCGGTGGGATGACTCTCGCGCAGAACGTCCGATCCCGCGAGGAGGTGGACGAGGTCATCGCCACGGCGACCAAGGCTGGTGCCACGGTGACCAAGCCGGCCCGGGAGACCTTCTATGGCGGCTACGCGGGCTACTTCGCCGACCCGGACGGGCACGTCTGGGAGATCGCGTGGAATCCCGGCTTCGCTCTCGCGGACGACGGCACCCTGACCGTCCCTGACTTCAGCGCAATGGGCTGAGCTGCGTAGGCACGCACACGGATCAGGGCGTCGGAGGCGGGCAGAGCAGCGGGTCCAGCAGCGGCAGTTGCAGCGGATCCAGGCAGACCGCCAGCAGCGAGTTCGGCGACGGCGTCTCGGTGGGGGTCGGAGTCGGGGAGGTCGACGCGACGGGCGGCGTCGGAACGGGTGATGTGGACGGTTCCGTCGTGGGCCCAGGGGTCGGCGCCGAGGTGGGCGACGGAGCAGGGACGGCCGACGGGGTGACTGCCGGCGCTTCGGCCACCGTGACGGCAGGTGACACCGCTCGGGAGACGGCTGCGGCAGTCGACGGCCGGACGGCCGGGGTGTGTGGCGGGCTCCAGACGGCACTGGCGGCCGTACCGACGCGCGAGCGGGGTGCCACCGGCCCGACGGGAGGCAACGCCACAGGGGCGACCCTGGGCACGTCCAGGGCGGCGATCTCGGCCCGCTGCACCGACACCGGTAACTCCACGCCAGACGAGCGAGGGCCGAGTGCGCCCGGGCCGACCGTCGCGAACACCACAGCCGCGATGGCGGCGGCACCGAGCGCCCGCCGGTCGGGGCGTACCGCGGTCAGGGGTGCGTCGTCGGGTTCCGCCAGCACGATAGGCGCGGGCCGGGCCGCCCGGTGTGCGGCCAGCAGCGCGTCGACCTGCGCCAGGACGGCAGTGCGATCCGTGGCGACGGCGAGGGTGAGGTAGAAGCGGAAGTTCACCACGGCGTTGGCGGGGACGAGCAGCCCGGAGAGTCGACTGTGGTCGGGCAGCAGGGTGAACGGGGTGTCGGGGTGGTGGGCGGGGCCGACCAGGTCGGCGTACCGCCACTCGCGCCGGTGCTCACGCCCGCCGAAGGCCACCCGGTGACTGGTCACGACGGCCATGCCGGTGTCGACGGCCCGTAGGCCCGGCGGCAGGGCCTCAGACCAGGCATCGGCGTAGGAGCAAGCGCCGCCCGGGGTGGGTAGGCCGGGGACGTGCCGCGCCTCGGCCTCGACCAGCGTGGCGACGGGGAGGACGCGGAAGACGAGTTCGTCGTCGGCGAGGTCCACCGGAAGGCCGGTGCGGGGCTGCGTACACCCGAGGAAGCCGGCGGCTTCGACGCGGAGCCGGGCCAGGTGGTCGTCGCGGCGCTGCCAGGCGTCGCTGGCGTCGCGGTACGCGCGTTGCCGGCGCTCGTTCTCGCGCTCGGCCCAGGCGATCCGCCAGGGGGCACAGGCCACAGAGGTCACGGTCACATGCGTTACAACCGCTCACGTACGTGACAGGCAACGCGACCGGGATCGATGCATCCCGTTGCGCCCGAAAGGAGAGAATTGCAGGTGATCAGCCGGCGCGGCGGCGGTCGGTCATCGGGTCGCGGACCGGGAACCGTGACGGGCCCTCGGTGGGTACGCCTCGCAGTGCTCGGCCCAGTGTTCGGCGGCGGTGGCGAGGGCGTCCGCGGAGACGGTGAGGATCAGCGGGTAGATGGCGCTGGCGGGGCGGCGCATCCACGGGGGCAGTGACTCGGCGGAGAACTCCACGATGAGTTCCAGCCGCCGGCGGCGGAGCACCCGGGTGCGTAGGGCCAGGTTGGGTTCGGTGAAGCGAACCAGTGCCGGTGGCGCGCTCAGCCCGAGGGCGGCGGTGGCCTGCCCGTGCAGCCAGCCGCCGAGCGCGCGGGCCTCCTCGACCATCAGGCTCGGGTAGTGGTGGGACCAGGTCTGACCGTCGGAGGTGCGGGCGTCCACCTCGATGAGCAGCCAGTCGTGCCAGCCGGGCGTCGCCCCTTCGGGGTCGTCGGGCGGGTCGATGCCGGGCTGGTAGCCGACGGGGCGTATCCGCACCCGGGCACCATCGTCAGACCGGATCTCCACTCGATCATTCTGGCCGACCGAAGAGGATTCCGGAGGACAAACAGGTCATTTAGTGACGGTCCGCCGTACTCCCTGGTGGTCGGCGCAGGCCTTGGGCTGACCGCCGGCCAGGCTGACCGAACCGTCGCGGCACTGCACCAGGTAACCCCGACCGGCCCAGAACTGCGGTACGCAGTCGAACCAGTCGCACACCTCGGCTGCCGGTTTGCGGATCCGCGTACCGCCGCAGAAGTCGTACCCCAGCGGGTTTTCCGGTGCCCCGCAGCGCGGCCCCCGGGGGGTGGTGCTGGGCGACGGGCGTGGCGACTTCGTCGGCTTCGGCGACGAAGGCTTGAGCGCGGGCCCCGGAGTCGCCGGGCGCTTCGGTGGAGGCGTCACGCTTGCCGTGGGCGCGGGGGTGGCGGCGACGGCGACCTCCGCCGGGTCGGACGGGTCCGACTCGATCAGCGCGGCCGGCACCAGCAACGCGATGGCCGCCGCCACGGCGAGGGTCCGCCGGCCGCCGGGCACGAACGACGACAGCCGGGCCTGCCCGGGCGTGGCCGCCGCCGGGCGGAACGGCTTGAGCTGGGCGTGCTCCGCGATCAACTCGTCGAGCTGGGCGAGCACCGCCGCGCGTTGTTCGATCGCGTCGGCGAAGGCCAGGGTCAGTTTGAACCGGAAATCCGCCGCGGCGTCGACGGGCAACAGCAACCCGGAGGTGTGCCGCCGGTCGAGCACCTGGATCAGGGTGACCGGGGCCGCCGGGTCGTGGGCCAGGCCGGTCATCCGGCCGTACGCCCAGTCGCGCCGGCCGCGTCCGCCGAGCAGCACCAGTCGACGGCTGGTGATCACGGCCATGCCGGCGTCGGTGACGCGTACGCCGTCGGGGCGGCGCGGGCGTAGCGGCCCGGCCGGTCGGGCGATCGTGAGGTCCGGCGCGGGAAGGACCGTGGTGTGGCGTACCTCGATCAGTTGCGCGGCGGGCAGCACCCAGAGCACCACCTCGTCGGCGGCCAACTCCAGGGGCAGGCCGGCACCGGCCGCTGCCGAGCCCTGGAAGTCGGCGGCCAGGGCGCGTAGTCGCCGTAACTCGTCGGCACGCCGCCGCCACGCCGCCTCGGCACCGCGGTACGTGCTGACCCGCCGCACGTTCTGCCGGTGCGCCCACCGGTACCGCCATGTGGAACCCGTCGAATCAGTTTTTGCCACGCCGACTCCTTCGCCGCGCAGACCACCAATCTGGGTTGTCACCAGGTCTAACCGGGGCGGCGTG
Source organism: Micromonospora sp. WMMD967 (assembly GCF_029626165.1). Taxonomy (NCBI): domain Bacteria; kingdom Bacillati; phylum Actinomycetota; class Actinomycetes; order Micromonosporales; family Micromonosporaceae; genus Micromonospora; species Micromonospora sp. WMMD967. Next base: position 2,192,251 of record NZ_JARUBK010000001.1, on the reverse strand, counting down.
GCGCTCGGACACGCCGAAACGGGCAAACTACCCGATCGGCGGAGCATCCCGCACGATAGGGCGATACTGGTTCCGGCGTTCACGTTTCCCGAGGAGGTGACGGTCGTGCCGCCAGTCACCGCGCCCGGGGTCGTGATCGGGGTCGACATCGGCACCACCAGCACCAAGGCCGTCGCGTACGACACCGACGGAAAACAGCTGGGCAGCCACTCGCTCGGCTACCCGCTGGACAACCCGCAACCCGGCTACGCCGAGCAGGACCCGCGACTCATCCTCGACGCGGTGCTCAGGTCGATCAGCATCGTCGTGGCGGAGCTGGTCCAGCCGGTGGCCGGGCTGTCGTTCAGCTCGGCCATGCACAGCCTGATCGGGCTGGATTCGGACGGCAACCCGCTCACCCCGTCGGTGACCTGGGCCGACTCACGCTCGACGCGGCAGGCCGAGCGGTTGCGGGCGGTGCCGTCCGGGCTGGCCCTGCACCGGCGCACCGGCACGCCCATGCACCCGATGTCGCCGCTGCCCAAGCTGCTCTGGTTCGCCGAGCAGGAGCCGAAACTCTTCGAGAAGGTCACGCACTGGGTGGGCATCAAGGACTGGGTGCTGCTGCGACTCTGCGGCACGCTGGTCACCGACCACTCGATCGCGTCGGCCACCGGCCTGCTGGACATCCACAGGTTGGAGTGGGACAGCGAGGCGCTGAGCATCGCCGGCATCACCGCTGACAAACTCCCCCGACTGGTGGCCACCACCGCCGTGCTGCCCGACCTCACGCCGCAGGCCGCTTCCGAGACCGGCCTGCCGCAGCGCACGCCGGTGGTGGTCGGCGCCGGCGACGGGCCGCTGGCGAACCTTGGTCTGGGCGCGGTGCACCCCGGCATGGTGGCCTGCTCGATCGGCACCAGCGGCGCGATGCGGGTGATGGTCGAACGGCCCGGCGTGGACCCGCTCGGTGGGGTGTTCTGCTACGCGCTGACCGAGCAGCGCTGGGCGGTCGGGGGTGCCATCAACAACGGCGGCATCGTGCTCAAGTGGGCCGGTGCGGCGCTCGCCCCGGATCTGGGCGAGCACTCCGAGGAGGACCTGGTGGCCCTCGCCGCCCGCGCGCCGGCCGGTTCGGGCGGGCTCCTCATGCTGCCGTACCTGCACAGCGAACGGGCACCACACTGGAGCGCCCTGCCGCGCGGGGCGTACGTGGGGCTGACCCACGGGCACCGTCGTGAGCATCTGGTCCGAGCTGCCCTGGAGGGGGTCTGCCAGCAGCTCGCGTTGGTGCTCAGCTCGGTGCGGGCCGCCGGCAACGAGGTCCGGGAGATCCGGGCCGGTGGCGGGTTCGCCCGCAGCGGCCTGTGGCGGCAGATGCTCGCCGACGTGCTCGGCATGCCGGTGAGCTTCCCGGCGGCCCACGAGGGGTCGAGCTTCGGGGCGGCGCTGCTCGGCATGGAGGCGCTCGGGCTGATCCCCAGCATCGACGTCGCCGCCGACCTGGTGCGGATCGAGGAGACAATCCGCCCCGACCCGGCCACCTCCGCCACCTACGCGGGGCTGCTGCCGCTCTTCGCCGAGCTGTACGACGCCCTGGTGCCCGCCTTCACCTCGATCCGCCGGATGGCACCCGGCCTACCCGCCGAACCCGAACCGTCGGACGGAAAGCCGAGGTGACGTCGGGGCAGTGTCACCACTGACACTGATTCCGCTGTGGCATCTTGATTCCGCTGTGGCATCACGCTCACGAGGACATTGCCGCCCGGACGGATGACACCCCGTCCCAGCGACCCCACCTGCCCCCGCCGGTTCATATCGTGCAAACGTGAGAAAAAGCGACAGCTCTGTCCGCGTACCCCTGAAGTGGCTGGCGGCGGCGGTCGCGCTCGCCGTGGTCGCGACGACCGGGCCGGCCACCGCGGACGGCCCGGACCACGGGCCCGTCGCGGACCCGACGCAGCAGACCGAGCCGGGGTACGCGGACAGCGAGGGTCACGAGCCCGGCCTGGACCCGACGCCGGAGCGGGCGCCGACCAGCGAGGTGTCCTGGTTGTCGTTTCCCGGCGGGGTGTTCGCTGTGGACTCGCTCGGGCACACGGTGCGCTACCGCGCCTGCGACGGCGACACCGGCCGGGTCGCCGACCCGAACATGCGGGTCGCCGCGGGTGTGGCCAGCGGCGCGGTGGTGGTCGGGGGCGTCGCCTACCGCTACCGGGTGCCGCTGGTCGGGCGCAGCGAGGGCGCCCTTGAGGTGATCCCCCCGCACCGCCCGCCGGTGGAGCTGACCGGTGTGGTGGTCACCAGCCCGCAGCCGCCCACCGACCCGGTCGCGGGAGCCCGGCTCTTCCCGCTCAGCGGGCAGCTCGCCCGGGTGGTCGCGGACGCGAGCCTCAACCCGGCCGGCGCCACCGTCCGGGACCTGTCCGGTCGGTACGGCGACCAGCAGATCGCCGTCAACGGCTCGCTCCGGCCCAAGGCCGCCAGCGTGATCAAACTGTGGATCCTCGTCGAACTGCTCCGCCGCGTCGACTGTGGACAGGTCTCCCTCGACGACGGGGTGCTGGTCACCCCGGAGGACATCGTGGGCGGCACCGGCCAGTTGCAGTTCGAGACGTTCCCGCAGGTGGTGACCCTGCACCGGCTCGCCCAGTATCTGATCAAGTACAGCGACAACGTCGCCGCGAACGTGCTGATCACCTACCTGGGCGGGTTCGCCCCGGTCAACGCGCTGATCGACTCGATGAACCAGCGGTCCACCATCCTGGCCCGCCGGATGCTCGACAGCGCCGCCGCCCAGCGCGGCGAGGAGAACTACACCAGCCCCGACGACGTGGTGTCCCTGCTCGGCGCGGTCTGGGACGGCGAGATCCTCACCCCCGCCTCCCGGGACCTGATGATCGGATTCATGCGGGAACAGACCCTGAACACCAAGATCCCGGCCGCGTTGCCACCCGGGGTGCCGGTGGCCCACAAGACCGGTGACCTGCCGGACGCCTCCCACGACGTCGGCTACTACCTGATCCCCGGCACCGAAACCGCCGTCGCGTTCCTCACCGCCGGACCGATGGCCAGCGGCGACGAGACAGTCCGCCGGATGGCCCGAACCGTCTACGACTTCCTGGTCACCCCCGTCGACGGGGCGGTCGAGGAATGAACCGGCGTCAGGCGCCCGGAATGTTCGCCGGCGGGTCCTCGCCGACCAGGTCGGCCGCCGGCGGGTCCGCCGACACCGCCAGCCCGAAGTCCGAGTACGTCAGGTCGAGCTGGGCGGTCTGCGACTCCTTGCTGGCCAACTCGATGCGGTAGCGGACCAGTCGCCCCTGCTCGTCGACGGCAGCGGTGAACGGCACCGCCCCGGCCCGGTCACCGAGCACGTTGCCGACCCCTTCGCCCAGCACCGCGCTGCTCTCGCGCAGGTCCAGCGTCCCGGCGTACTCCCGCGTGGCGGTCTGCCGCACCGCGGTCGCCGTGCTGAGCGTGCCGGCCAACCTGGTGTTGTCCAGCCCCTTGTTGGCGGGGGGTGAACCCGGAGCACCGACGTGCCACCAGGTCTTGCCGTCCCACACCGGAACACGCCGGTCCGGGGCGCTGACCCGCACGTAGACGTCCGGCCCGGTCGTGAGCCGTTCGATCTTCACCTCACCGGTGGGCACCTTCAGGGAGGTGGTCTCCAGACCACGCTTCGCCCTCGGGTCCCAGAGCACCACGGTGCCGTCCCCGCCCGTCGTCCCGCCGCTGCTCAATGTCAGCTTGTAGGTCTGCTGGTCGACCTTCCCGGCGGCGGTCTTGAGCACACCGACCGGGTCGGTCGGACCCGCCGACGCCACCGGGCGACCCGCGTCGGGCTCGTCCCCGGTGCCCACAAGGGCCCACACCCCGGCGGCGACGGCCACCGCGAGAATGACACCAGCGGCGATCAGCTTCGGCTTCTGCACTGTCAACTCCCCGGGGGCGGCGCGGTCCGGCCAGACTAGCCGGACCGCCCTCCCGGTCGATCAGGAGCGGCTGATCGCGTTGGCGTGGATCGCCTCGTTCAGGTACGCGGCCAACCCCGGGGCGATGTTCTCGTAGTGCGCGGTGAACCGCTCGTCGGCCATGTACATGTCAGCCAGCCCGGTGTGGATCTCGTACGAGCACTCGTAGAACCAGCGGCTGATGAGCTGCCGGTGCTCCTCGGCCAACTCCATCGCCTCCGGTCCGTCCGCCGGTGCGCCCGAGGCCAGCACCGCGACGATCCGCCGGCCCCAGTCCTCGTTCTCAGCCTTGATCCGCAGCCAGTCTTCCTTGGTGTAGCGCGAGGCCCGCCGGTTCGACTCCCGGTACGCGTCGGTGTCGCCCCAGCGCTGCTCCGCCTCGGCCTCGTGCTCCTCCGGCGTGAAGTCACCGAAGACCTCGAACCGCTCCTCGGGAGTGAGTTGGATGTTCAACTTGCTCGCCTCCATCGCGAACTCGATCGCCGTGACCATCTCCTGCAACCGTTTGATCCGTACCGTCAGCAGTTCGTGCTGCCGGCGCAGGTGCGCGGCCGGGTCGGCCGCCGGGTCGTCGATGATCGCGGTGATCTCCTCAAGCGGGAAACCCAGCTCCCGGTAGTACAGGACGAGTTGCAGCCGTTGCAGGTCCGCGTCGTCGTAGCGGCGGTAACCGGCCGAGGTCCGCCCGCTCGGCGAGAGCAGCCCGACCTCGTCGTAGTGGTGCAACGTCCGAACCGTCACGCCGGCCAGCTTCGCCACCTGACCCACCGTGTACGCCATGGTCCCCCTCCCTTCCGGGAACCAGGCTGCCGCCTGCCGTTACGTCAGGGTCAAGCCCGATTCTGGCCCACCCTCGTGGGGCTGTCCGGCCGCCCGTACAGATAGCCCTGACCGCGCGGGCAGCCGATCGCGGCGACCGCCTCGTGCTGCCGTTCGGTCTCCACCCCCTCGGCGACCACCGCGAGGTCGAACGCGCCGGCCAGGCGGGTCACCATCTCCACCGTGGCGTACGCGCGGTCGTCCGACCCCAGGCGGGCCACGAACGAACGGTCGATCTTCAGCTCGGTGGCTGGGATCCGGTGCAGGTAGCTCAGCGACGAGTAGCCGGTGCCGAAGTCGTCGATCGCGATCTTGATGCCCAACTCGCGGAGCTGGTGCAGCCGTTCCAGCACCGTCTCGGTGCCCTCGATCAACGCCGACTCGGTCAACTCCAGGGTCAACGCCCGCGGGGCCAGCCCGGCGGCGCTCACCGCCGAGGTGACAGTGGCGATCAGATCCGGGCGACGCAGATGCGCCGCGGCGATGTTCACCGCGACGGTCGCCTCCGGCGCACGGCCCCGCCAGGTGGCGGCGGCCCGGCACGCCTCGTGGATCACCCACCTGTCGATCGGCAGGATCAACCCGGTCTCCTCGGCCAACGGCAGGAACTTCGACGGCGGCAGCATCCCCAGGCGAGGATGCCGCCACCGCACCAACGCCTCGGCGCTGCGGACCGCGCCGGTGCCCAGGTCCACGATCGGCTGGAACTCCAGGTGCAGCTGGTCCTCGTCCACCACCCGGCGCAGGTCGGCGATCAGCTCGGCGCGGGACACGGCCGACTCGCGCAGCGCCGGGGTGCACGTGCGGTACGCGGACTTCCCGGCCGCCTTCGCCGCGTACATGGCGATGTCGGCGTCACGCAGCAGGTCGGTGTGGGAGGCGTGCTGCGGACCGAACTCCGCGATGCCGATGCTCGCGGACGGGTGCACCCCGACGTCCTCCTCGTCGTCGGAGGGCCGCAGCGCGTCCAGCAGCCGTTCGGCGAGCCGCTCCGGTGGGACGGGACGGTCGCCGTCGACCAGCACGGCGAACTCGTCGCCGCCCAGCCGGGCGATCGTCCCGTCGCCGTCCACGGCATCCCGCATCCGGGCCGCCAACCCGGTCAACAGGGTGTCCCCGGTGGCGTGCCCGAACCGGTCGTTGACCTGCTTGAACCCGTCCAGGTCGAGCAGCAGCACAGCCACCGGTCGGTCGTCGCGCAGGGCCAGGCGCAGTCGCCTGTTGAACAGCAGCCGGTTGGGCAGCCCGGTGAGCTGGTCGGCGTACGCGAGTCGGCGCAGCCGGGCCACCAGCCGCAGGTTCTCGTTGGCGGCCAACCCCTGCCGCACGGCCAGCGCCGCCAGCAGCACCATCATCGTCACGAAGACCAGCTGCGGGGTCTGCCCGGTGGGCCGCCGGGCCAGCACCACCGCGATGATCGCCCCGCCCACCGGCAGGTACGGCAACGCCCCGCGCCACCACGGCGGCACTGGTGACTCGGCGGTGTCGTCGGTGCCGTCGCAGTCCGGCGGCGGTGGCTTCCGGGTGGCCAGGCCGATCAACAGGTAGCTCAGCGGCCAGCACAGGTCGATCGGGTGACCGGCGGCGTAGTCGGCGCGGGCGACCAGCGACACGTAGACGACGTCGGCGACGACCCGCAGGGTGAGGCTCCCCGCGAGCAGGCTCATCGGCTGCCACATCGGCCGGGCCGGGCCGGACACCGCGACCAGGATGGTGAGCTGCATCAGGTCGAACATCGGGTAGAGCAGCCCCAACGTGCGCGCCGAGTCGGCCAACTCGGCGGCGGCGACCCCGCGGTAGACCAGCACCCAGGCGATCGGCACCAGGGCCAGGGCGACGATGATCCCGTCCAGCAGGGTACGGGCCCGCCCCACCGCCGAGCGGGGCGCCGACGGTGAGCTGAGCAGCGCGGCCGTGCCGGTGAGGATGCCGGCGGTGAAGACCACCCCGACCACCGGCGTGTGCGGCAGGTCGTCGCCGACGAGCCGCTGCACAGTCCAGATCGCCCGGCCCACAGCGGCGAGCGCCATGGTGCCGGCGAGCAGAGCCCAGAACCTGCGCAGCGGCGCCGGATGCCGACGGGCAACCCCGATGCACGCGAGCGTCGCCCAACCGGCGACCACCAACGCGCCGACGTCACTGACCAGCGCGGCCGCGGGCAGGGCGGCGACCAACCAGGCTGCCTCCACGGCCAGAACCGTGCCGGCGACCAGCAGACCGAAACGGCCCGCCCGGAGGCTCGTCGACGCGCGCCGGTCGGCGGGGTCGGGACGCGCGGGCGGTGCCGACGCGGTCGACACCACGACGGCCTGGCTCACGTCCTGTGGTGACACGGCGAACGCTCCGGCTCTCTCTCGTGGTGCACCCTCGACGCTGAGGACCGGTCCCGGCAAACCTCGCAAAGCCTAGTCAGCGGCCGGATGGCCCGCCAGGGCCGAACGGCAGGCCTGTTGATGACCGAAGGTGCGGTAGCCCTCCGGCCACATGCGACGTTCTTCGGTCAGCGGCCGGCGGAGCGGTTCCAGGGTGAGCGGGGCAGTGTGGTGCCGGCCTGAGGGCGGCGTGCCCGACGGCGTTTGCGCCGGCCGGGGGTGCAGGGCGGACGGGCCACAGTGTGCACCGCCACGTCGACCGGGGGCGTCGGTCGACCGATCAGCCAGCAGAGGAAGCGTTCCATCGACGGATCAGCCGACCGGGAGGCGCTGGGCATCGGCCTTGGCGATCTCGTACTCCGCACCGCAGAACGTGCACTGTTGCGCGTACCGGGTGCGGATGGGGATGAGCGGAATGAAGAAGAGCGTGAATTTCGTCGCTCGTCGGGTGATCACCTGCGCGGCGTGGTTGCCGCAGTGTCGGCACACCTGCTGCACGACACCGGACCGGTCGACCTTGGTACGCAGACCAAAGATGAAGAACATCGCCCGCCAGTACCCACTCCATCGCGAAAAGTCACCAGATCCCACCGCTGGATCGTCACAAGATCCGCGCAAGTACGGGGAAACTGCTGCCTCCGCGCGGCTGGAGGCAGCAGTTTCCCCGATGTTGCTCGGATCTTGGGCTCGCGTGACGTGAGCCGAGGGTGGGGCGGCTCAGTTGGTCGGCTGGGGCTCCAGGCCGGGGATCTCCTCGGCGATCCAGATCGGCTGCCAGTTCGGCACCTCGTGGAAGCGGCGCAGCTCGAACAGCCCGGCAACCGAGCCGCTCCAGGCCCCGTACGGCGGGTTGGCCTCGTCGAAGCCGCTCTGCACGAAGGTCAGCGTGGTCCGGCCGTCGGACTCGGCCAGCTCCCAGTTCGTGACGCCGGTCGGCCCCCAGTCGACCGACATCCGCCGGCCGGGCTCCAGGTCGACGATCTTGGCCGCGTAACCGGTCTCGAAGCCGCCCATGGCGTAGCGACCACCGACCCAGGGCTCGATGCCGATCGGGTAGCCGAACCAGGCGCTGGCCTGCTCGGAGTCGGTCAGTGACTCCCACACCTTGTCGGCGGGGGCGGCGATGACCAGCTCACCGCGCAGGTCGGCGGAGGTGAAGTCGGTGCGGGGCAGCAGTGGCTTGCCCTCCACGTGGGCGGCCAGGTTGGCGATGGACAGCGCCCAGTACGTCTGGAGCACGCCCCGGATGCTGGAGCCGCTCATCGCCTCGGCGAAGTCGAAGTGGCTCTGGGTCAGCGTCAGCACTGTGCTGTCGGTGCCCTCGGCGGTCAACTGGAACTCGGTGGTGGTCTCCACCCCGTCGAGCAGCCAGCTGAAGCGCAGCGTGTCGTCGTCGGCGTGCAGCAGCCGCTGGTGCGGGGCGTCACCCTCGGGCGTGTAGCGGCCCCAGAACTCGTACCGCTGGGGCAGCTCGACCTCGGCGTGCTCGGCCAGCCAGAGACGCAGCTCGGCCGGGTTGGTAAGAGCCTTGCGGACGCGCCCGACCGGCGCGGAGAGGCGGGCCTGAACCTTCATCGGCTCACTCATTGTCGTTTCCTTTCGGATAGCAGGCGACGGCCAGCTTGAAGGCATCTCCCTCGCTGCCGCCGTAGCGGGTGAACAGGTCCTGAAGTGCGGTTTGGAGGTCGTGCAGGAACTGCGGGCGGAGCTCGGCCGGCACCCGGATCTCGCCGGAGACGCCGATCGAGGGCAGCTCGGGTGCGGCCCGGTCCAGGGCGGCGACGTCGGCCTGGACCTCCTCCATCAGGTCCAGCAGGTAGCCCAGGCTCAGCTCGTCGCGGGCCCGGCGCAGCCCGATCCGGCCGACGAGCCGTGGGGACAGCCAGTAGGACCGGGCGGCGGCCTGGTAGATGCCCTCGGTGATCCCGCGGACCTTGCGCTCGTTGACCAGCTCGACCAGGCCGGCCGCGACGAGCTGCTTGACGTGGTAGTAGACGCGCTGCGGCGTCTGGTCGAGTCGGGCCGCGACCTCGGTGCAGGTGCGCGGTTCGGCCAGTTGCCGCAGCACCTCGACGCGTTGCGGCTTGAGCAGGACTTCGGCCTGCTCGATCTGCTCCAGGTACAGGACGTCTCTCATGGCAAAATCAGTTTGTACGTACAAAACTTGTTTGTCAATCGCTTCGCGAAAAGCCGCGCCGACGTTCTCGACGCGGCTTCCCGCAGCACTCAGCGGATGGTCAGGGCAACCAGTCGGGTCGCAGCGGGTAGCCGTTCACCCCGTCCGGGCCGTTGTGCGTGGCCAGCACCTGGTGCAGTTGGATGCCGTTGCGCTCGAACGCCATCCGCGACCCGGCCATGTACAACCCCCACACCCGGGCGGTGCCCGCGCCCACCTCGGACACGCAGAAGTCCCAGTGCTCTACCAGGTTGCGACACCAGGCGGCCAGCGTCAGCGCGTAGTGCTGGCGCAGGTTCTCCTCGTGGTGCACCTCGAACCCGGCGTCGTGGATCTCGCTGATCAGCCGGCCCGGGCCGGCCAACTCGCCGTCCGGGAAGACGTACCTGTCGATGAACGCGCCGGAGCGGTGCGGCGCCCGGTTGTCCGCGCGGGTGATGCAGTGGTTGAGCAGACGCCCACCCTGCCGCAGCCGACTGCGCAGCGCCCCGAAGTAGGTCGGGTAGTTGCGCACCCCGATGTGCTCGGTCAACCCGATCGACGAGACGGCGTCGAACTGCTCCGCCGGCGCGTCCCGGTAGTCCATGTGCCGCACCTCGGCCAGCCCGGTCAACCCCTCCCGCTCGATCGCCGCCTGCGCCCACTGCGCCTGCGCCTTCGACAGGGTCACCCCGAGCGCCTTCACGCCGTACTCGCGCGCGGCGTGCCGCACCATGCCGCCCCAGCCGCAGCCCACATCCAGCAGCCGCATCCCCTTCTTCAACGCCAGCTTGCCGGCGACCAGGTCGTACTTCGCCGCCTGGGCCTGCTCCAGCGTGTCGTCCGGGGACCGGTAGACCGCACAGGTGTACGTCATCGACGGACCGAGCACCTTCTCGTAGAAGGCGTTGGAGACGTCGTAGTGGTGCGAGATCGCCGTGCTGTCCCGGACCCGGGAGTGCCGCAGCCCGTTCATCACCCGCTTCCACCGGGGCAGCGCCTCCTGCGGCGGTGCCGGCGGCGGCATCAGCCGCTCCCAGCCCAGCCCACGGACCAGCGCCACCCCGTCGGTCAGCGACGGTGGGCGCAACCGCAGCTCGTCCTTGAGCACCCGCAACGCCTCGTACGGGTCGCCCGGGTGCACCCCCTGCAACGCCAGGTCGCCACTGACGTAGGCCCGGGCCATGCCCAGGTCGCCAGGGGCGGTGAGCAGGTACGACAGGCCACGCTCGGAACGGATCGCCAGGGTGATGCCGGCGTCGGACGGGCCGACGGCGCTGCCGTCGTACCCGGTGATCCGCACCGGCAGTGGTCCCGTGGTGACCGCGCGGACGACATCCGCCACGGTCGGACCCGTGTGCCGGCCCCCCGCCGGCGGGGTGGCGGGAACGCTCGCCGCCCCTTGATCTCTGTCGGTCAGGCTCATGCTCGTGCTACCGCCTTTTCGTACAGTCCCGTCAGCCGGTGGTCCGGGTCGTAGCGGTCTTTCACCGCCCGCCACGTGTCGCCGCCGTACAGGCGGTCGAAGGCGTCCCGGTCGTAGTACGCGTCCGAGTAGAGCGACTTGTGCCCGCCCGACTCCGACACCCTGCGTTCGATCGTGCGGTTGACGTCGCCGTCGGCGGCGCCCGGCGCGATCGGCACGCTCCCCCAGAACCCGATGTTGACGTAGTCCTGCCCCGGCCGGAGTGGATACAGCGGCCAGGACCGCGCCGAACCGGGCCCCGCCGGCTCACGCAGTCGCAACGGACAGAGCCACACCGGGTTCATCCCCACTGTGCTGGCGAACCAGCGCAGGAAGTCCGCCGTCTCGTTCAGCGGGATCTCCACGTCCTGCACGACCCGTTCCCGGGCCGGCTGGCCGCGCAGCCGGTCGATCCGGGCCGCCACCTGGTGTCGGTGTTCGAGTCGCACGAGCCGGTGGTAGAAGTCGCTACGCCGGTAGCGGGCCGGCCAGAGCCGGCGGACGACCGGGTGCTGCGCGCCGAACGCCGCCGAGCACCAGAACCAGTCGGTGTCCCAGCGCCACAGATAGTCGTACGCGGTGAGCACGTCACGGGTGCGCTGGCGCAGCGACCGGTAGTAGATCGCCTGGCCGGTGTAGTCGCTGGGCGGATCGGCGGCGTCGGTGAACGTGGCGAACACCAGGTACGCCTCGCCGGGGCTGAACATCACCCCGTCCATCGCGTCGACCGGCTCGCCGGCCCAGGAGCGGGTCGCGGTCACCTCCGCTATCGCGTCGGTCAGCGCCTCCAGTCGGGTGAACCGGACGTTGCGCAACGCCACGTACCGGCCGACCGGTTGCAGCTCGATGCGCAGCCGGGTGGCGTAGCCGAGGCTGCCCAGCGAGTTGGGGAACGCGGTGAACAGGTCCGCGTGCTCCCCGTCGGGTCGGGCGGTGACGATCTCGCCGGAGCCGGTGAGGATGTCCAACTCGCGTACCGACTCGTGCGGCAGGCCGTTGCGGAACGAGGTCGACTCGATCCCGAGGCCGGTCACCGCGCCGCCCAGCGTGATGGTGCGCAGCTGCGGCACCACCAGCGGCATCAGCCCGTGCGGCAGCGTCGCGTCGACCAGGTCCTCGTACGTGCACATGCCCTGCACGTCGGCGGTGCGGCCGGTCGGGTCGACCGACAGCACCCCGTTCAGGGCACTCACGTCGAGGCCCGGGGTCCGTGGAGCGGACCGGGGGCGGAACAGGTTGGAGGTGCGTTTGGCCAGCCGGACAGGCTCGCCCGTGGGCACCGCGGCGTACGACCGTCGCAGCGTGTCCACCGCTTCATCATGGTCAATGGGGTGATCCACACGCTCAGCGCGCATGTGATCACCTTACGCTCGCGTTTCGAAAACCGTGGGATGTCGACGATGGCAGTTTCCCGTCCGGCAGGGTGCCCGACGGTTACCGTGGCGGGCATGCCATCGCCCGCGATCACCGCCCTGGACGCCGCCGGACTCCCGTATCGGCTGCTCAGCCACGGTGAGGTCCGCAGTCTCGCGGAGGCAGCAGCGGCCCAGGGCGTGGCCGTCTCCGATGTGGTGAAGACCATCGTGGTCCGTCGCGGTGCCGACGATCACCTGTTCGTGCTCACCCCCGGCGACCGGGTCGTCTCCTGGCCCAAGCTGCGCGCGCTGCTCGGGGTGCAGCGGCTCTCCATGCCCGACGCGGCGGGCGCACGGGCCGCCACCGGCTACGAACGCGGCACCATCACCCCGTTCGGCGCGAGCACTGCCTGGCCGGTGATCGCCGACGAGCGGCTGCGCGGCCGGGAGATCAGTCTGGGGGCAGGCGTTCGTGGCCTCGCCGTGGCGGTGGACGCCGACGCCGCGATCGTCGCCCTCGACGCCACCGTCGCCGACGTCACCGACCCGCAGCCCGCCCGCTGAGCGCTGCACGGCCCCGCCGGACTGGCTCCGGCGCGCCGCCGTGGGCGAGGATGGCGCGTATGTCCGCGCCCCAGGAACGCCCCGACCCCGCCGGCACCGTCTACGGCGGGCGACCGGCGCCGCGCCCCGGGCCGCTGTCCGACCCGCTGCTGCGGGTCGCCTTGGCGGTCGGGGTGGTCGGCGCGCTCCTGGGGGTGGTCTTCGCGACCGGGGTGTTCGGCGGGGACGCCGAGCAGCCTGTCCCGGCGGCGGTCGGTACGCCCTCCACCGCGGCGGAGCCGACCGAACCGGCGGCCGAGCCGAGCCCGACCGCACCCGCCGAACCGTCACCCACCACCCCGGCCGGGCCGCCCACCGGGCCGAAGGTGTTCCGGGTCGCCTCCGGGCTCTGCCTCGGGCTCGACGGCGACGGTAAGGAGGCCGAGGCCCAGTTGGCCACGTGCAGTGGCGGCCCGGAACAGCAGTGGGTGGTCAACCCGATCGGCGCGGACGTGGTGACGTTGACCAACGCCGCCCACGGTCAGTGCCTGGACGTCGAGGGCGGCAGTCGGGACGACGGTGCGCAGATCCTGCAGTTCCCCTGCCACGGCGAGGCCAACCAGCAGTGGCGACTCTCCGCGACCGGCACCGGCCCGGTGCTGCTTGTCGCCGTGCACAGCGGCAAGTGCGCGCAGGCCGACGACGACGGCATCGAGGCGGGCGACGAGGTCCGGCAGCGGCAGTGCGACGGCCGACCGGCCCAGCAGTGGACCCTGAGCTGACGGCCCGGTCTCAGCCTCGGAAGCTCCACGCCCTCGGCGCGGTCGCGGCGGCGAGCACGGCCTCCGGCACCGGCCGACCGGGTCGCCGACGCAGCAGCAACGACAGGCCGGCAGCGCCGATCGACAGCGCACCCGCCACGTACCAGGCCATCGCGTAGTCGCCGAGCCGGTCCCGGACCAGCCCCGCGCCGGTCGCGGCGAGCGCCGCGCCGAACTGGTGCGCCGCGAACACCCAACCGAACACGACGGCGCCGGCCCCACCGAAGTACTCCCGACACAACGCCACCGTCGGCGGCACGGTGGCCACCCAGTCCAGGCCGTAGAAGACGATGAACACCAGCATGCTCGGCTCGGCGGTGCCGGAGAACAGGCTCGGCAGCACGAGCAGGGACAGTCCGCGCAGCGCGTAGTACAGGCCGAGCAGCAACCGACTGTCCACCCGGTCGGTGAGCCAGCCCGACGCGATGGTGCCGACGATGTCGAAGAGCCCCACCAGGGCGAGCAGCCCGGCCGCCGTGGTCTGCGGCATGCCGTGGTCGTGCGCGGCCGGCACGAAGTGCGTACCGACGAGGCCGTTGGTCGTCGCCCCGCAGATCGCGAACCCGCCGGCCAGCAGCCAGAACGGCCGGGTCCGGGCCGCGGCCGCCAGCGCGCCGACCGCTCGGGTGGCCGCGCCACCGGTCGCCGGCGGTGCGGCAACGACCTCGGTCGCGCCGTAGGCGGGCAGACCGAGGTCCGCCGGGTGCTCGCGCAGGAACCACACCACCAGGGGTACGACCGCCAGCGCCGCTCCGGCGACGACGAGCGCCGCCGTCCGCCAGCCGTGGTCGCGTACCAGGATGGCGATCAGTGGCAGGAACACCAGCTGCCCGGCGGCCCCGCCGGCGGTCAGCACCCCGGTGACCAGGCCCCTGCGGCGGACGAACCAGCGCCCGGTGACGGTGGCCACGAACGCCAACGCCATCGAACCGGTGCCCAGCCCGACGAGGACCCCCCAGCAGAGCAGGAGCTGCCAGCTGGCGTTCATGAAGACGGTCAAGCCGCTTCCGGCGGCGACCAGCAGCAACGCCACCGACACCACCCGGCGGATGCCGAACCGGTCCATCAGGGCGGCGGCGAACGGCGCGGTCAGCCCGTAGAGCAGCAGGTTGACCGAGACGGCCGCCGAGATCGTGGCCAGTGGCCAGCCGAACTCCTCGTGCAGCGGGTGCAGCAGCACCGACGGGGTGGCGCGGAAGCCGGCCGCGCCGACCAGCGCCACGAAGGCGACGGCGGCGACCAGCCAGGCGGGATGCAGACGGCGGTTCTTGGTCACCGGACCAGTCTGGGCGGGGTTCACCGCGGCGACGAGTGGCCGGAAAGCCATCATGCGCAATAATCGGGCCATGACCGTTCGCCCGCACCGGATCGCCGTACTCGCCCTGGATCAGGTCGTCGGCCTTGACCTCGGCACCCCGTCGCAGGTCTTCAGCACCGCCCGGTCCGCCGACCAGACGCACTTCTACGACGTGCGGGTGTGCACCCCGGGTGGGCGACCGGTCCGCAGCACCGCCGGCTTCCAGGTGGTCCCCGACCATGGCCTGGAGCTGCTCGACACCGCCGACACCGTGATCGTCCCGGGCATCCACGCCGGCAACGCCCTGACCATGGGCACCCTCGAACCGGAGGTGGCCGGGGCGCTGCGCGCCGCGCACGAGCGCGGTGTCCGGATCGTGTCGATCTGCACGGGAGCGTTCGTGCTGGCCGCCGCCGGGCTGCTCGACGGTCGTCGGGCGACCACCCACTGGGCGTACGCCGAGCAGTTCCGTCGCCTGCACCCCCGGGTGGACCTCGACCCGGGGGTGCTCTTCATCGCCGACGGCCCGGTGCTCACCTCGGCCGGGGTCGCCGCCGGGATCGACCTCTGCCTGCACGTCATCCGCCTCGACCACGGCAGCGAGGTGGCCAACCGGGCGGCCCGCCGCTGCGTGATGCCTCCCTGGCGGGACGGCGGTCAGGCGCAGTACATCGAACGGCCGGTGCCGAAGGTCGCCGACACCAGCACCGCGGGCGCGCGGGAGTGGGCGCGGCAGCGGCTGCACGAGCCGATCGCCCTCCGCGACCTGGCCGAACAGGCACGGATGAGCGTGCGCACCTTCACCAGGCGTTTCCGGTCGGAGACCGGCCTGAGCCCCGCGCAGTGGCTGCTGCAACAACGCACCGACCACGCGAGGCTGCTGCTGGAGACGACCGACCTCACCGTCGACCAGGTGGCCCACCGGTCCGGTTTCGGCACCACCGCCGCCCTGCGCCAGCAACTCCACCAACGCATCGGCGTGGCACCGTCGACCTACCGCCGCACCTTCCACCCCCGCCCCGAGCTGATCGACACCTGAGCGAGCGCTGCCGCCACACCACCGGCGCGGCCGTCCCCCGCCTCCACATCCGGCGGCACCACCCCACCGCACGACCGGCCGCGCTGCCCTCGCCGAATGCTGCTGGCATCGACGCGACAGCGGGCATTGCAGCGATGAGCGATATACCTGTGAGTCATATCTATGACTCACAGGTATATCGCTCATCAGACCGAATCCCCGGGGCCGCCCGCTCCGCTTGACGACGGGCCCGACCGGTCGACCCAAAGGCTGAAGCCGAGCACGGGGCGGGCCACCCACCAGCCGAGGCCGAACAGGGCCAGGTCCCTCAGACGCGGAGCATCCGGAGTTGGGCCTGGTGCTTGGGCAGGTGGACCCGGGTGTGCAGGTCCAGGGTGCGGGACCACGGCAGCGACTCGTCCACGACGAGGTCGAAGCCCTCACGGAGGTGCGTCTCGACCGGGGTCTCCGCCGCCAGGCCGAGCTGGTCGACGAGCCCGCACAGGCGGTCACTGGTGGTGTGCAGCAGGGCGGTCAGACCCCGCAGGCCCCCCTGCTCGGCGGCCAGCGCGTCGAGCTGCGGACGGTGGATGTCCTCCTCCAACTCGTAGTAGGCGAACGGCGACCCGGCCAGCAACGCCTCGGTGGCCTGGATCATCAACTCGTCGTTGGCGACCAGATGGGCGACGATCTGCTCAGCGTTGAGCTGCCCCTCCGGTGCCGGACCGAACCCACCGGCATCCACCTCCGCCAACAAGGCCCCGTAGGCCCGCCGCAACCCCCCGCTCTCCGCCATCCCCCCAGTCAACCCGCCCCACGGGGACTTAGCGGCGGGATTGGCGGGAGCGGAGGTAGTCGGAGACCACGTACTCGCCGAGGTCATCGGTGTCCGGCGTGAACATGCGGCCCCGACTGCGGCGCGCCACCGCGTCGACGAAGCGCCGCAGACCCGGGTCGTCGCCGAGCATGAACAGGTTGAGCGTCGCGCCGTACCGACTCAGCCGGTCCACCTCACGGACCGTCGCCTCGATCGTCTCCGGAAGCGGCGGCCAGTGGAACAGGGCCTCCCCGTCGTCCGGGTCCAGGTGCGCGGTGGGCTCCCCGTCGGTGACCACCAGCACCACCGGCTCGGCGTCCGGATGCCGACGCAGGTGGCGTCCTGCCAGCCGCAACGCGTGCTGGAGGTTGGTGCCCTGCTCCATGTCCGGCTCGACGGCGGCCAGCTCCTGCTGGGTGAGCGTCATCGCCTCCCGGCCGAAACCCACGATCTGTAGGGCGTCCTGCGGGAAGCGCGTCTCCATCAGGTGCGCCAGCGCCAACGCCGTCTGCTTCATCGGACCCCAACGACCCTGGGAGATCATCGAGTACGACAGGTCGACGCAGAGCACCACCGCCGCCGAAGCCCGCTTCTCGGTCTCCACCACCTCGAAGTCGTCCACCGCGAGCTGCACCGGGACCGTCGCCCCGCCCCGACTGACCGCCCGGGTCAACGTCCGGACCACGTCCAACGGCTGCTCGTCGCCGTACTCCCAGGGTCTGGACGCGCCGCTGACCTCGCCGGCGGCCCCAGCGGAGCGCAGGTCGTGCTGGCCTCGCGGCCCGGCGGTCAGGTCGTTGAAGACCCGTCGCAGCGCCGTCCCACCGAGCCTGCGCAGCGCCTTCGGGCTCAACGTGAGCCCTTCCGCATCGCGACTCACCCAGCCCTGCCGGCGTAGCTCCCGCTCCAGATCGCGCAACCGGCGGACGTCGTCGGCCGCCTCCCGCCCCAGCGTGCGGGCCACCGCTTCGACGTCCACGTCGTCCAGGGTCGCCCCCGGGTGCTCCTGGTCGAGCTGGTCCAACAGGTCGTCCAGCTCGCCGATCTCACCCAACGCTCCGGCCGCGTCGGCGTAGCCCAGCGGTTGCTCGCCCCGGACCCGCTCGCCACGCCCCCACCGCAGGTCAGGGCGCAGCGCCCGGAGGTTTTCGTCGAGCGCTGACAACTCCCCCGCGAGGCGGTCGCCGAGCGACTGTTGCATCAGACCGGCCAACTCGGCGCGCTGCCGGTCGGACAGCGAGTTCATCAAGCGCTCACCCGCCGCCGAACGGCGGGCCAACACGTCGATCAACTCGTCGACGGTCTCCGGCTTCTCTGGGAAGAAGTCGCCGTGTCGACGCATGAACTCGGCGAACGCGTCGGTGGTGTCCTCCGCGCGACCGTGCCGGGCCAGCAGGTCGTTCAGGTCACCCATCATCTCGGCGAGCCGCTGCTGGGCGGCCGGGTCGGCGGACGCCCGCACGGCGTCGCGCAGCCCGGCGAAGCGCTGACCGAGCACGTCGTCGCGGAGTTGGTCGAGAATCTGCTGGTACGAACGGCGGGCGTCGTCGCTGGCCCACTGGTAGCCGGACAGTTCCTCCACCGCCCGCGCTGTCGAGCGGGGCAGGTTGTCCAGCACCGACTCGGCGAACCGCGCGGCGTCGTCGTCACGGCCCCGAAGCTCGTCCCGCTCGGCGGCGAGAGCCTGGTCGAGCAGGGCCTGGGCCCTGGTCACCGCGCCGTCCAGGTCACCGCGACGCAGCGCCTCCCGGCGCAGCCGCCGAGCCCGCGCCGCCAGGTCGTCCAGCCCACCCCGCCCCTTGGGGCCACGGCGCAGCAGATCACGCAACGCCTCTCGCAGGCTGCCGCCGGCCAGCACCTCGGCGCCGACGGCGTCCACTGCCTCCCGCACGTCGTACGGGGGTGCCAGCGGGTCGGGCCCGCCGGTCCACTGCCCGTACCGGAACCGGTTGCCGGCCACTGTCAGCCCCGGCCGCCGTAGACGGTGCGCCCGGAGTCGGTGACGTCCTTGCCGAGCCGGCGGGTCAGGTGCAGCCCTTCCAGCACGAACTCGACGGCAGCCGCCGCCTCCTCCGGGGTGGGCGCGTCGCCCAAACCGAGCCGGTCGAGGACCTTCGCCAGACCGGGCACCGTGCCGACCTGCCGCAGCAGTTCGGCGGCGCCGACCAGCTCGCCGGTCTCGATCGCCGCCCCGTCTCCGACGAGCGCCGTGAAACCGGACAGGTCCAGCCCGGACAGGTGCGCCCGGAACGTCTCGGCGGTCGCGGTACGCAGCAGGTGCGCGAGGATCTCGATCTCCCGCCCCTCCTCGCCGCTCTCGAACTCCACCTTGCCGCGCAGGGTGCTGGTCACCGACACGGCGTCGCCGACCCGGGCCACCGCCGCCTCGGGGCGATCGTCCTGGTCGCCGACGGCGGCGAGCAGGCCGGAGCGGCGCAGCGCGGCACCGGCGACGGTCTCGGCGGCGGCGATCGCGAACCGGGCGGACACGCCGGAGCGCGGGTCCACCGACGGCGACTCCCGCACCGCCCGAGCGAAGCGGGCCAGGACCTCCAGCACATGCTCCGGCACCTCGGCGACCAGGTCGGCCTCCTGCCGGATCAACGCCAACTCGAGGTCCAGGTCGACCGGGTAGTGGGTGCGGATCTCCGCGCCGAACCGGTCCTTGAGCGGAGTGATGATCCGACCCCGGTTGGTGTAGTCCTCCGGGTTCGCGCTGGCGACCAGGAGCAGGTCCAGCGGAAGCCGCAGCTGGTAGCCGCGGACCTGGATGTCCCGCTCCTCCAGCACGTTGAGCAGGGCCACCTGGATCCGCTCGGCCAGGTCGGGCAGCTCGTTGACGGCGAAGATGCCGCGGTTGGTGCGGGGCACCAACCCGAAGTGGATGGTTTCCGGGTCGCCGAGGGTGCGCCCCTGGGCGATCCGGATCGGGTCGACGTCACCGATCAGGTCGCCGACGCTGGTGTCCGGGGTGGCGAGCTTCTCGCCGTACCGCATCGAGCGGTGCAGCCAGCCGACCGGCTGGTCGTCACCGGCCTCGGCGACCTGGGCGCGCGAGGCCGGCGTGAGCGGGTGCATCGGATGCTCGTTGAGCACCGAGCCGGGGATGACCGGCGTCCACTCGTCGAGGAGCGCGCCGAGCGAGCGGATCAGTCGGGTCTTGCCCTGACCGCGCTCGCCGAGCAGCACCATGTCGTGCCCGGCGAGCAGTGCCCGTTCGACCTCGGGCAGCACGCTGTCGTCGTACCCCACGATGCCGGGGAAACGGGCGTCGCCGGAGCGCATCCGGGCGAGGAGATTGTCGCGGAGTTCCTGCTTGACGGTGCGATATTGGTGACCGGCCGCCCGTAGCGCGCCGAGCGTGCTGGGCAGGTCGGCCGGTGGAACCGGGATTACCTGGTTAGGCGCAGTCACCCGACCCACGCTAGCTCACGTCGGAGTCGACCCACGCCGATACGGAAAGTGATATCCGAGACGCCCTCTGGATACGCCGATCGGTGGGCTGTGGCACGTGGTCTCCGCCCCTATACTCACGGTTAGCTCCGCCGCCACGACCGCCGCACAATGGTCGTGACCGACGGGGTCACGGCCCGGCCATCCGATGGTCAACCTCTCCCGGCGCGGAGGTGCGGTGCTGTACTTCTTCCTCAGTTACGCGAGGGGCGACGAGGACGCACTGGTCCAACGTCTTTACGAGGACCTCAGCGCAGAGGTACGGCTGATCGCGGGTCTACCCCGCGACGAGCGGGTCGGTTTCGTGGATCGGACCATCCTGCTTGGCGAGCGGTGGCCGCAGCGGCTGGTCGAGGCGCTGAGCACGTGCCGGTCGTTCCTCGCTCTGATGACCCCGAGGTATTTCCAGAGTGAGGCCTGCGGTCAGGAATGGCAGATCTTCGCCGACCGCACTGCCCGCTTCGACCAGCAGAACGGCGTGGACAGCTCGCTCCTCAAACCGCTGATGTGGATTCCGGCCCGACCCGGCCGCATCCATCCGGTCGCGTCCCCCCTGCAATATTCCTCCCACAGCCTCGGTGACCTCTATCAGCGGCTGGGGGTGCGGCAGTTGATGCGGCTCCAGCGGCACAGCGACGACTACCGCACGTTCCTCTTCGAGCTGGCCAACCAGATCGTGTCCAGTGTGGAGGAACACCCCCTGCCGGACGTCCAACGTTCCATCGATCTCCGGTCCGTCGTCAGCGCCTTCCACCGCCCCGCCGGCGCCGGGCCACTCACCGCCGACGTCGACCAGTTCGCGCCGATGCTGGTCCACTTCATCGTCGCGGCGTCACACCGGGACGAGATGAGCACGGTACGCCAGCACGTGACCACCTACGGCGACCGCGCCTTGGCCTGGGCACCGTACGGACCGCCGTTCCCCGACCCGGTCGTGGACTACGCGCGTGAGATCGCCGCCGACCACAGCTACCGGTCGACGATCGTGGACCTGACCGAGCTGGCCCGCCGCGCCGAGCAGGCGGCCCGATACAACCAGATCATGGTGCTGATCGTGGACGCCTGGCTCACCCGCCTGCCTGAGCAGCGGCATTCGCTGACCGCCCATGCCGCCGCCGCCCTGCGCGACGGTGGCACCACGGCGGTGCTGATCCCGAGCAGTCGTGACGACACCGAGACCCGAGAGCACTGGCAGTCGCTGTCCCGCGCCTGTCGGGAGATCTTCGACGAGTTGGCCTCGGACGACGAGCTGTACCGATCCAACATCCTCACCCACCGCGCCTTCCAGGAGGAGCTGCCGGAGGTGCTGGAGGTCGCCCGTAACCGGGTGTTCAGCCGAGGAGCGGTGCACCGGCCTCCGGGCCCCGCCACCGACTCCCGACCACCACGCATCGACGGGCCCTGGGGGGCGGAAGGCGACGACACCGCAGCGGAGGACGGCCGTGACGACGAGCGCTGACCCGGGCATCACCGGCGACGGTGTCGAGGGTCGAATCATCACGTTCTACTCGTACAAGGGCGGCACCGGTCGCACCATGGCGCTCGCCAACGTGGCCTGGATCCTGGCGTCCAACGGGTACCGGGTGCTCGCCGTCGACTGGGACCTGGAATCCCCCGGTCTGCACAAGTATTTTCACCCGTTCCTCCTCGACAAGGACCTGCGGACCTCGACCGGGGTCATCGACATGGTCCGCGACTACGCCGAGGCTGTCGTTCGACCGTTGGAGGAGACGGAGGACGAGGACTGGCTGGGCAGCGCGGCCGACGTGCTGCACCACGCCGTCTCGCTGCAATGGGACTTCCTCGCTCCCGCCGCTGCCGTCCTGCCCTCCGCGGGTCCGGTCGCGCGGGGCAGTCTGGACCTCCTGCCGGCCGGCAGACAGGACACGGCGTACACCAAGGCCGTGAGCACGTTCGACTGGCAGGCGTTCTTTGAGAAGTTGGGGGGCAACAGCTTCCTCGACGCATTGGCCGCGAGCATGCGGGAGCACTACGACTACGTGCTGATCGACAGCCGTACCGGTGTCAGCGACGGCGCCGGCATCTGCACCGTGCGACTGCCCGATGCCGTGGTGACGTCGTTCACGCTCAACGACCAGAGCATCGACGGAGCTGCCGGCGTCACCCGTTCCATCATCCGGCAACGCGGCGACCGGCCGGTCCGGATCCTGCCGGTGCCGATGCGGGTCGACAACGCCGAGCAACTCAAGTTGGAGGCGGGGCGTGACCACGCGCGCCGCCGCTTCGCGCCGCTGCTGCCGCGCACCTCACCTGAGGAGAGCGACAGGTACTGGGGCGAGATCGAGATTCCCTACCAGCCCTACTACGCGTACGAGGAGATCCTGGCCGGTTTCGGCGACCGGGCCCACCACGAGGGCACCCTGCTCGCCGCCTACGAGCGGTTGACCAAGGCGATCACCGAGGATGCTGTCGACAGCCTGCCAGCCATGGTGGATCGGCTGCGCCGCCAGTGGTTGGCCAAGTTCGAGCGGCAGCGCATCTCCGGTGCGACACCCGACGTGTTCATCAGCTATGTCTCCCTCGACCGGTCCTGGGCCGAGTGGATCCGCGACGAGCTCCGGTCGGCGGGCCTGCACACGGTGATGCGGGAGGTCGACTTCCCGGCCAGCCCTGATGGCGGGGCGGCGACGGCCGTCGGTTTCAAGGACGCCACCCGGCTGGTGGTGCTGCTGTCCCAGGAATACATGCAGTCCCCGAACGCCGGCGAGCTGTGGTCCCAGGCCACCACCTTCGAGGCGGGCAGCGGCGGCACCTTCCTGGTGCCCGTCCGGCTGGACAATTCCCGCGCGCCGGCGGTGTTCCTGGAGCGGGTCCCGGTGGACCTGGTGGGCGCCACCGAGGAGGAGGC
The DNA here is from genome assembly GCF_029626165.1 of Micromonospora sp. WMMD967. Lineage (NCBI taxonomy): Bacteria > Bacillati > Actinomycetota > Actinomycetes > Micromonosporales > Micromonosporaceae > Micromonospora > Micromonospora sp. WMMD967. Next base: position 2,169,311 of record NZ_JARUBK010000001.1, on the reverse strand, counting down.
CGCCAGCCGGTTGCTCGAAGCACTGGACCACCCTGCCCGCCCGGTGACCGACCCGGAGGGCGCCGGGCAACGCCGACGCTTCCCGGGCAACGAACCGCCGGTCTGGCGGGTGCCGTTGCCGCGTAACGTCCAGTTCGTCGGCCGCAGCCCGCTCCTGGAGGAGATGCGCGACTGGTTGTCGTCGGCCGAGGCCCGGCACACTCCGCTCGCGCTGCATGGTCTGGGCGGCGTCGGCAAGAGCCAGATCGCACTGGAGTACGCCTACCGCTTCCGCGCCGAGTACGACGTCGTCTGGTGGATCTCCGCACAGCAGCCGAGCGTGATGCGGCTCGCCCTGGCCTCGCTCGCCGACCGGCTGGCCGCCAAGGCGGACACACCACTCGGGGGCAACGTCACCGAGCGGGTCCAGTGGGTGCTGGACGCCCTGCGTCGGGGCGACCCGTACCGGCGGTGGCTGTTGGTGCTGGACAACGCCGACGACCCCGCCGAGCTGCACGACCTCATGCCGCAGGGCCCCGGGCACGTGCTCGTCACCACGCGCAACCACGTCTGGGCGCGGCACGCCCGCAACTTCGAGGTGGGCCCCTTCGACCGGGTGGAGAGCACCACGTTGCTCCGTCGGCGGACCCCCCGCCTGCCCCTGGCCGACGCGGAGATGGTCGCCGCGCGCCTGGGCGACCTGCCGCTCGCCGTGGAACAGGCCGGGGCGTGGCTGGCGACCACCGGCGAGTCGGCCACGCAGTACCTGCGGCGGCTACGCCGCTACCTGCCCGGCATGCTCTCCGACGAGCTGCCCACCGACTATCGGCAGACCGGCGCGGAGCCGTGGCTCGTCTCGCTGGAGAGCCTGCGGGAGCGCAACCCGGCGGCGGCGAAGCTGCTGGAGGTCTGCGCGTTCTTCGCCGCCGAGCCGATCCCGATGTCGCTGCTCTACGACGACAGCTTCGTCAACGTGCTGCTCCCCTACGATCCCTCGGTACGCGATCCTCTGCTCATGGGTCGCGCGTTGCGAGATGTCGGCCGATACTCACTGGCCCGCATCGACAACGTCCGCGGACGCACCCAGGACGGCGGCGACGACGGCAACCAGGCCAGCCTGCGCATGCACCCACTGGTGCAGGAGCTGATCCGGGAGTCTCTGTCCGACGAGGCCAAGGCGGAGAACCGGCGGCACGTGCACGCGATCCTGGCCGCCGCCAACCCGAAGGACCCCGACCAGCCCCGCAACTGGTCGGTCTACGCCGATCTCTGGCCCCACCTGCTGCCGTCGAAGACCCTCAACTCACCGCAGCCGGAGGTTCGGCAACTGCTGCTGGACGTGGCCCGTTACATGTGGACCCGGGTCGACTTCGCCACCTGCTCGGAGCTGGCCGAGAAGGCGATCGAGGCGTGGCGGGCGGAGCACGGCGCGAACGACCCGCCGACCCAGATGATGCGCTTCCACCTCGCCAACGCGCTGCGCCTCGAAGCACAGTACAAGGCCGCGTACGAGATCGATCGGGACGTGTACCAGCGGCTCTCCGACACTCTCGGCGAGAACCACGAGTACACGGTGATCGTGGCCGGCAGTCTCGCCGCGGACCTGCGCGCGCTGGGGTTCTTCGAACGGGCGCGCGAGTTGGACACCCGGACGGAGGAGTTGGCCCGCGAGGTGTTCGGCGAGGAGCACTCGCGGGCGCTGATCGCCGCGCACAACCTGGCCCTGTCGCTGCGTCTGGTCGGTGACCTGCGCGGGGCGTTGCGGCTCAACGAGCGCACGTTGACGCGCCGCCGCGACACCCTCGGGCCGATGCACCCGTTCACCCTCTTCTCCGAGGGGCAGTACGGCAGGGACCTCCGCGACACCGGCGACCTCACCGAGTCCCGACGGGTCCTGGAGGCGGCCGTGCAGGCGGACCGGCAGGTGCTCGGGGAGGAGGACAGCGAGACCCTACGGGTGAGCAAGAGCTACGCGGTGACCCTGCGGAAGCTGGGCGAGTTCGAGCGGGCCCACGCGTTGAGCGCGGACGTGCTGGTCCGTTCCCGCCGCCGGCACGGTCCCGATCATCCGGACGTGCAGGCCGCCGCGATGAATCTGGCCTGTGACGAGTCAGCCCTGGAGGACGACGCGGGCGCGCTCCGCCGGGCGCGCCCGGTGTACCGCTGGTATCGGGACGCGATGGGCGAGGACCATCTGTTCACCCTGGCGTACGGCAACAACCTGGCCATCTTCCTGCGGAAGGCCGGGGACCTGGACGCGGCGTTCGCGTTGTCCGACGAGGTCGTCAACCGGTTCACCGAACAGATCGGCGCCGACCACCCGTACACGCTGGCGGCGAACATCAACCTCGCCAACTGTTGGTACGGGCGCCGGGAGTTCGCGGCGGCCCTCGCCACCGACCAGGACTGCTACGAGCGGGCCCAGCGCATCCTCGGCCCGTCGCACCCGGACACTCTGGCGGTGGCGAACAACCTGGCCACGAGTTTGAGTGTCGCCGGCGACCACCGGGGCGCCCGCGCCCTGCGCGACGCGGTGATGCCTCTCTTCCGCCGTGTCCTGGGTGAGCAGCACCCGAACACCATGGCTCTGGTCGAGGCGAACCGCCTCAACTGCGATCTGGAACCGCCACCGACGTGACCGACGGTTCTCCGTCGGGTTCGATGCCCGGTGCCGCCACGCAGGTCACCGGCGTTAACCAGTGGGACAGCTCCAACGGGTCCTCCGGGTGCCCGTCCGTACGCAGCTGCCGGTATACCGCGCGGCACAGCTCCGGGTCGGCCCCGCCGGTCTTCTGCGCCGCCGTCAACCGCTGCTCGGCGAGGGCCAGTCCGACCCAGGCGGACAGCAGTTCCGGGTCGGCGCACACCTGCCGGCGATAGCTCTCGCGTGCGGCGAGGTCATCCCCGGCGGCGAGGGCGAGGTCCCCGTCGGACGCCGTGGGCAGTGCGTCCACGAGGGGTTCCGCGCCGGTGCGCAGCCGCATGAACCGCTCCGGATCGGTCAACCGCAGCCGGACCAGGTCGAGCCGCGGGCTGAGGCTCAGCCAACGGCCGTCGGCCGGCTCCACCCGCAGCACGACGGTGACGGCGGGGCAGGGCAGTCCGGCCGCGCGGGCGGCGGCGAGCTGGCTCACGACGTGTGGGTCCGGTCGGCGGTTCCGCAGCCGCCAGACCGTCCAGTGGTCCTCGGCGGCCTCCCGGGCGAGTTCGGCAGCTCCCTGATCCACCGGGTCCCGCCAGTCGTCGATGACCCGCCGCAGGCCGGCGACGAATTCGCGGCCGGCGGCGGTCAGGCGGCCGAACGACTCGATGTCCGCGCAGGTGCGGGACACACGGTCGCGCCAACGGGCGAACTCCACCTCGGCCATCCGGGCCGGGCCGCCGGTGAGCAGCGCGCGACGCCCCCGCCAGAACTCGGTAACCGCGATGAACGCGTACACGCCCTGGAGGGCGGCCCCGAGGGGGCGCGGGTCGTCGCGCCAGGGGGCGTAGTAGTACCGACTGTCGTCGCGCTCGTAGAGGGGTTCGACGTCGAGCGTGGCACCGAGTTTGGCGTGCTGGAACTCGTGCAGCAGGCCGAGCGCGAACGCCTGCCCGTCGATCGGACGGGTCATCGAGACCGAACCGAACGCGTCCATGCTGGTGACGTTGACCCCGGCGCTGACCGAGTCGGCCACCAGCGGCACGAGCCAGCCCAGTCCCTCGGCGATCGCCTCGGCGTGCCGGCGGTGGTGGCGTACCAGGATCGGCCACGCGTCGTCGAGCAGCTGTTGCCACTCGGCGACCTCGGCGGGTGTGAGCCGCTCGGCGGCGCAGAGCCGGTGCCGGTCCCGGTACGGGTCGAGGTCGTCGAGGGTGATCCGCAGCGTCAGCCCGTCGGCGGTGCTGCGCAGTCGGTGTAGGCCGGACCAGCCGGCGCTCTCCGCGCCCGGTCCCGGGTCCGACGGCGAAGCCGGTGACACCTCGACCGGCCCGATCAGGAGTCGCGGCCCTTTCCGCGAGATGGTCACCCGCTGCGCGTCCCCGACCCGCGCCAGCCCGAGCGTGGGCAGGTAGACGGCGCCGTGGTGCGGCACGACGCTGATCTCGAAGTCCATTCCGGCCCGGAGGGCCGCCACCGCGGCGAGCGACCCGAGCGCCGTCAACTCGGCTTCGACGGGCGATTCGGGCGCCGACCGCACCACCAACCCGCCGGTCGTACGGCCGGCTGCCGCGTCGGACGCCGGAGCGGACGGTGTCGGCGTGCGCAGTCGCCGGAGCGCGCCGGCCAACCAGGCGCCGGTGTGCGGCAGGGCCAACACCGCCGGCCCCGCCTCGGGTGACCGGCCCGCCGCCGTCGCCCAGAGCCCGAAGTGCCGGCGGGTCTCCGCCGAATCCACAGTGTCGAGCAGGACGCGCAACTGGAGCATGCGTTTGCTCACCTGGCCGTCGCGCAGCAGTCGGATGGTCCGCTGGTCACCGAGGCCGGCCGCGAGCGCCGCCAGGTCCTCGGGGGTGAGCCGGTGGTATCCCGTCACGACCGCCCCCGGGGCATGGCTGCCAGATCCGCTCGGAGGCGTCCCTCGACGTGGGCGATGAGGTGCAGAAGATCGGGACAGTAGACGGACGGGTTGGTGAAGCTTCCCGCCCGGTACCGGTGCGGATAGTTGCCGCCACCGCAGACCCGGTGCACCGGGCACGTACGGCAGGTGGCGGCGAGCGCGTCCACCCCGATCTGGCGGGCGATGACGGCGGGGTGGTGCAGCACGTCGTCGAAGGTGTCGGTGAAGACGGTCAGGTCGGTGTCGACCGCGCCGGGGTAGGTGGAGCGCAACGTGTCGACCTGCTCGTACGCCCCATCGGTGTTGATCACCACGGCGGCCACGGGGCTCAGCCCGAGGGACTCCGTCCGGCTGCGCCCGCCGAACAGCAGGTTGATGAGTTCCTCGAAGAGTCGGACCCGGGTCAGCCGGGGCGAGGTGTCGTACCAGGCGTCGAAGGCTGTCGCCAACCAGGTGCCGTAGGGGCTCGGGTCGGCACCTCGCCGTGGTGGCGGCGCCTCCCAGTTGGCGTGCGGGAGCAGGAAGTCCACCATTGGCGGCCGGTACGACAGCAACGCCTCGTAGGTCTGTCGGGGGTCGGCGGCAAGGTCGACGACGCAGAGCACGCCGGCGTACGCGTCGGGCCGCTCGGCGAGCAGGCGCAGGGCCCGGTCGACCTCGTCGTAGCTGCTGCGGCCCGACGCGTACCGCCGGTGCCTGTCGTTCGCCGTCCGGTCGCCGTCGAGGCTCACGCCGATCCGCACCCGGGCGTCGGCGAGCAGGGTGAGGGCGTGTCGGGTCAGGAGGGTGCCGTTGGTCTGCACGGTGATCTGGGCCTGCGACGGGGCGATCGCCTCCCGGAGTCGGCTCGCCATCCGGACCAGGTTGGGAGCACCGACCAGGAGTGGCTCGCCGCCGTGCAGGACGATCCGTACGGCGGCCTGTCGGTGGGCGTGGACGTGTTCGCGTATCCGCTCGCAGGCCTGGTCGAAGACGTTCGGGGCCATCAGCAGCGGGTCGGCGAGGGCGCTGCGGTCCGCCAGTTCGTACATGTAGCAGTAGTCGCAGGCCAGATTGCACCGGCTGTGGACCTTGAGGATGAACTCCGAGAACGGGACGGGCCGTGGGCGGGTGGACATGCCGCCCTCGGCTACCGTGGCGGCCCCCATCGAGCCGCGCCCGCCACCCGGCATCCTCACATCGCCGAGTTCCACCCGGCGACCGCCTCCTGCGGGCGATCGATCTCGTCGAGAATTCGGCGTAGCGAGTGGGCGAGCACCGACTGGTCCAGCTCCTGGAGGTCGGCGAGGCTCACCTCGCTGAGATCCACGAGGGTGCCCTGAGGTGCGCCATCGGTCGTATCCATCATGATCCGTCCACCCGCGAAAAGGACTCGCGCCCGAGTGAGCAATGAATTGTGCGGAAGCCGCCGGGCCGAGACCCGTCACAACGCCGACCCCGCCGACGAACCGGGTCATCCTAGCGGCCGCACGCTGTTTGCGCGGTGGGTCGGGCGGGTCATCCGGTTCAACGCCACAGTGCGGCCCGCAGACATTGTTCTCGGCCATCCGTCCATGGAGAATCCGGCGTCCGGACGGGAAGGACCATCGATCCGGTAGCTGGCTACGGCGACACGTGTGATCAGCCGCGACCGCAGCGCCGGCAGGTTCCACGCCGGCGCAGGTGGTACGCGTAGGTGGCCGCGCCGAGCGCCACGCCCCAGAGTGGCCAGAGCAGCATCGGCGCCCCGGTGAGGCTGAGCCCGCCGGTGAGTTCCCAGAACTTCGGGTTGCTGAGTAGCCCCAGCGAGGCCGCGGTCACGGAGATGGCGACCACCGTGGCGGGCAGCACGGCCAGCTTCACCGGCACCCGCCGTCCGGCGAGACCGATCATCCAGCGTGGGAACCGCTCGCCCCAGCGCTGCACCAGCCCAAGGGTGAGGATCGCACCGACGGTGGCGAACGCGGCCAGCCCGAACCCGGCCCAGACCAGGCCGGTGTCCTGCATCTCGGTGAGGAACTCGCGGGAGATGCCGAGCGGGATGCCGGCCGCCCAGGCGAACCGGGTCAACGCGTACGTCAGCGGGATGGTCGCGGCGATGCCGGCGGCCCACCGACCCCAGCGGGTGGCGGCGGCCGGGGTGGTCCACCGCCGGCCGGTGTCGGCGCGACCGCAGCCGACGCAGGCCCCGGTGGAACGGCGCTGCCAGGCGAGCACCGCACCGGCCAGCAGCAGCCCGCCGGCCAGCGCCGCGAACCGGGCGAACAGCGCCCAGTTGAACACGTCGGCGTAGTCGACCGGCGGCCAGCCGAACGGCGCCCCGACGATCAGTATCGGCAGGTAGCCGAGGACGATCAGTACTCGGACGTCCGGCACGACCAGGACGAGCGCGAACGCCACCGCCCAGCCGTAGCCGGTGAGCAGCGCCCGCAGCGGGCCGGGCGGGCGCGCCGCCGGGCAGCTCATCGCCAGGGCGGCCACCGCGGCGGTGAGCAGCACGCCGGCGAAGAGCGGGGTGGCCACCTCGGCCGGCACCAGGCGCAGCAGGCTGACGTCGCCGCCGTTGCTGTCGTTCGGGCCGAGCGGGTAGCCGGCGTCGGTGAGCATGCTGACGAGGGCCAGCACGCCCCACAGGCCGAGCCAACCGGCGGCCAGTGGGGCGAGCCGGTCCGGCCAGCGGGAGCCGGCCCGGGACGGGAGGACATCGGTTTTCGTCATGCTCCCAGCGTCGACGGACAGCCGCCGGATTCCCTCCCGGCAAGCGGTGAACCCGCTCCCCCGGGCGAGGGAACCGTCAGCCGGACGGGGTGACGAAGCCGGACTCGTAGGCGGCGATCACCGCCTGGGTGCGGTCGCGGGCGCCCAGCTTGGCCAGCACGTTGCCGACGTGCGTCTTGACCGTCTCCACGCCGACCACCAGGTGCGCGGCGATCTCCGGGTTGGACCGGCCGGTGGTCATCAACCGGAGCACCTCGGCCTCCCGTTCGGTGAGCCGCGCGGCGCGCAGCCGGTCGCCGCCCGCCGGCCCGTACGCGCCGACCAACTGGCGGATCGCGGCCGGGAAGAGCAGCGACTCCCCCGCCGCGACCACCCGGACGGCCTCCACCACCTCGGATGGCCGGGCTCGTTTGAGCAGGAAGCCGGAGGCGCCGGCACGCAGCGCCTCGTAGACGTACTCGTCGTTGGCGAACGTGGTGACGACCAGCACCCGGGGCGGGTCGGCGGAGGTGGCCAGCAGGTGTCGGGTGGCCTGGATGCCGTCGATGCCGGGCATCCGCACGTCCATCAGCACCACGTCGGGCCGGTGCCGGGCCACCAGCGGCGGCACCTCGGCGCCGTCGGCGGCTTCGGCGAGGACACGCAGGTCGGGTTGAGCGTCGATGATGGCCCGCAGCCCGATCCGGATCAGTTCGTCGTCGTCGACGATGAGCACGCCGGTGGTCATCGGGTCTCCTCGTAGGGCAGTCGGGCCCGGATCAGCCACCGGTCGCCGTCCGGTCCCACGGTGATCCGGCCGCCGAGCAGCAGCACCCGCTCCCGCATGCCGTCCAGGCCGCGACCGCCGTGGCCCAGCGGGGTCCGCACGGGTCGGCTCATCGCGTTGACCAGCTCCAACTCCAGTGCCTCCGGGTGCAGGTCCAGCCGCAGCGTCACCGGCCCGTCGCCGTAGCGGGCGGCGTTGGTCAGTCCTTCCTGGACGATGCGGTAACCCTCCCGGGAGACCGCCGCGGGGACCCGCGCCGCGTCGCCGACGCGATGCGCGTGCACCGCCAGCCCGGCAGCGCGGGCGTCGGCGACCAACCGGTCCAGGTCAGCGAGGGTACGCTGCGGCGCCACCACCGGGCGTTCGTTGCCGCTCTCCCGGAGCAGCCCGAGCACGTGGTCCAGCTCGTCCATGGCGGTCCGTCCGGTCTCCTCGATGGCGGTGAGCGCCCGTCGGACGAACTCCGGGTCGGTGTGCAGGACCTCGCGGGCGGCTCCGGCCTGGAGGGTGGCGACGGTCAACGCGTGGCCGATGGAGTCGTGCAGCTCCCGGGCCAGCCGGTTGCGTTCGGCGAGCTGAAGGGCCTCTCTCTCCAGGGCGGCGATCCGCTCCGCCGGGGCCGGCCCGAGCAGCACCGGCGCCATCGAACCGGCGAGCGCGCCGAGCCCGGCGACCGCATAGCCGAGGCCGACCAGCAGGAGCACCCCGCTCACTGTCAGCCAGCCGCTGTCGCGCCCGTCCAGCGGCCCGAACCGTTCGCGGCTGATCAGTTCGGTGCCGACGCCGAACTGCTGGGCGATGAAGGCGAGCGCCATCGGCAGGGCGCTGAACAGCGCGATCATCACCAGTGCGCCGACGACGAGGTGGGTGGCGATCCAGAGTGCGCTGCGCAGCCGGGTCTCCCGGTCGCCGGGGTGCCCGGGCACCGGTTCGGGGAGGTCCACGCCGAGCAGAGCCCGTACGGCGGCGATCTCCAGTGCCCGACTGCCGTCCAGCAGCAACGGCGTCCCGGCGATCAGCGCCGCGATCACCAGCAGGGCGTAGACCAGTGGTCGGGGGATCGCCGAGTCGGCGAACAGCTGCGCGAAGGTCACCGCGAGGACCCCGTACGGCAGTGCCAGCACTCCGCCGAGCAGCAGGAAGACGCCGCGTCGCCAGGTCGTGCCGGCGACCAGCGGGGTCAGCGCCGCTCGGACTGTCACCTCGTCATTCTGCTGCCGGGTGGGCCTGGGCGACTCCCCCGTGCCGGGGAGATCTCAGCGGTGGTCGGCGACGTACTGCTGCGGGTCCTTGTCGCGGAACGGCAGGTTGCGACCATTCTTGTGCTCGCCGTAGAAGGTGAGCCAGCGTTGCCCCAGCTCGGCGCGGAGTTCGAAGCTGGCGTGCCGGCGGAAGTCGGGCAGCGCCTCGTCCTCCTCCTCGGCGAGGTGCTCGCTGTTCTCCCGGCGGGCCGTGCCGACCGCCGCCCACCATTCGTCCGAGCCGACGGGGTGCAGCTTCGCCTCGGCGATGGCGTCCCGGATCTTGTTGTGGTCGCCGATCGCGTCGGCGGTCTCGTCCTCGCCGTCGTCGCCGTGCTTGACCAGGTGCGGGTAGAGGATCGCCTCCTCCGCTTCGGCGTGGATGTCCAGGTGCAGGGCGAGGGCGTCCCAGACGGCGAGCATCTCCTGCTCGTCGCGGGCGTCGTCGAGGCGGGCGAAGCCACGCCGGAAGGCGGCGTGGTCGTCCAGGATCAGTGCGGTGATGTCGTCCACTGTGCTCACTTTCGCGTTGGGCTGGCGATCCGGGCGCGCACCATCGCCGGCATCGCGGCGAGGCCGGTGACGGGGCGGAAGCGTTTCGCGGCCTCGACCAGTGCGGCGTACTCGTCGTCGGCGAGGTCGATGTCCGCGGCGGCGGCGTTGCGTTCCATCTGTTCCACCCCGGACGCCCCGGGAATGGCGAGCACGTTCGGGTGGCGCAGGAGGTAGGCCAGCGCGATCTGACTGGGGGTGGCGTCGTGCGCGTCGGCCACCTGGCGCACTGTGTCGATCAGGACCGCACCGCGTTCCAAATTCTCCGGCAGGAAGTACGGGTTGGCCCGCCGGACCGCGCCGCTCGGCGGGTTCTTCGCGTCGTATCGGCCGGAGAGGAAGCCCTGCGCCAGCGGGCTGTACGCGATGACCACGCGGCCGGCCTCCCGCGCGTACGGCAGCAGGTCCTGCTCGGGCGCGCGGTCCAGCATGCTGTAGCGGACCTGGTTGCTGAGCACCCGGCGGCCCAGTGCCGCCTCGGCGACCTGCCAGCGGCGCAGCCCGTAGTTGCTCACGCCGACCTCGCCGACCAGCCCGACGTCCTGCAGGACGCGCATGCCACGCATGGTGGTGTGGTCGGCGACGAGCGGGTTGGGCGAGTGCACCTGGTAGAGGTCGATGCTGGTGACGCCGAGCCGGGCCGCCGACGCGACAGCCCGTTGCTGCACCACGGCGGCCACCGGCAGCACGGGCAGGATCTTGGACGCGATCACCACCTTCGGCCGGTCGTCGCCGAGGGCCGCGCCGAGGATGCGCTCGCTGCGCCCGAAGCCGTAGATCTCCGCGCTGTCGAAGACCGTCACGCCCAGCTCCACGGCCCGCCGGACGATCTGCGCCGCCTGCTGCTCGAACTCCCGGCCGTAGCCCCATTCGCGGGATCCGAACTGCCAGGTGCCCAGCCCGATCTTGGACAGCGGTTTGGGAGTGTCGAGCGCAATGAAACGCATGGCGTCGAAACTACCCCGATGTCCTGGTTCGCACGCGCTATCCCCGCCAGCACCTGCCGGAGCTAGGCTCATGATCGTGACCTACCTCGCCGCGGATGACCGCTACGACTCCATGACCTACCGGCGCAGCGGGCGTAGTGGCCTGCGTCTGCCCGCCGTGTCCCTCGGCCTCTGGCACAACTTCGGCCCGGACCGCCCGTTCGAACGGCAGCGCGACATCGTCCGACGCGCCTTCGACCTGGGTGTGACCCACTTCGACCTGGCCAACAACTACGGCCCACCGCCCGGCTCGGCCGAGGAGAACTTCGGCCGGATGCTCGCCACCGACCTGAAGGCGTACCGGGACGAGCTGGTCATCTCCAGCAAGGCCGGCTACCTCATGTGGCCCGGCCCGTACGGCGAGTGGGGTTCGCGCAAGAACCTGATCTCGTCGTTGGACCAGTCGCTGGGCCGCATGGGGTTGGACTACGTCGACATCTTCTACTCGCACCGGTTCGACCCGGACACTCCGCTGGAGGAGACGATGGGCGCGCTCGACGCCGTCGTCCGCTCCGGCAAGGCGCTCTACGTCGGCATCTCGAACTACAACTCCGAGCAGACCACACGGGCCGCCGCGATCCTGCGTGACCTGGGTACGCCGCTGCTGATCAACCAGCCGTCGTACTCGATGCTCAACCGTTGGACCGAGTCCGACGGCCTGCTCGACACGCTGGAGCAGGTCGGCGCGGGGTGCATCGCGTACAGCCCGCTGGCCCAGGGTCTGCTGACCGACCGCTACCTGGGTGGCATCCCGGCCGACTCGCGGGTGCGCACCAGCGTCTTCCTCAACGAGAGCGACCTGAGCGACGAGAAGATGGCCACCATCCGGGGCCTCGGAGCGGTCGCCGAGCGGCGCGGCCAGTCGCTCGCGCAGCTCGCGTTGGCCTGGGCGCTGCGTGACCCGCGGATGACCAGCCTGATCATCGGGGCGAGCAGCGTCGAGCAGTTGGAGACGAACATCGCCGCTCTCGACAACCTCGACTTCACCGCCGACGAGTTGGCCGAGATCGAGCAGCACCTGGGCTGAGCACCGCCAGGTTCCGGGCGGCTCGGATCACCAGATCCGACGCCGCCCGGCCCGGTGGTTACGGACCTCGCACCGGCTCCCCGCGGGCACGGCGGCACCGCGACGTCGCCGGCTCGCACCGAACAGCAGCAACAGGACCAGCACGACTGCTGCGCCGGCCAGCACCGGCCATCGGCTGCCGAGATCGGTCACCGACGCCACCGGCACGCCCGGGTCGGCCGCCGCCGCCACCGCCGAGCCGCTGGCCGCCGGCTCACTCACGGCGGTACGCGGCGCGCTCTTCGTGGCGGCCTTGGACGGGGTGGCCTTCGACGGGGTGGCGGTGGCCTTGACGCCCCGGAACACCACGTCGGAGCAGGAGTAGTAGGTGTCCGGGGTGCTGGAGTTCTGCCAGATCGTGTAGATCAGGTGCCGGCCCGTACGACCCGCCGGCAGTCGACCCGCCAGCTGGTACGCCCCGGCCCGCACCGGCGGGTCGGTCAGCGTCAGAAACGGGCGTGCCTCCAGGTCCGACCAGGTCAGCGGGGCCTTGGGGTCGTAGTCGGGTGTGGTGACGTAGAGCCGGAAGGTGCCCCGGTGCTCGATGGTGGTCCGGTACCGGAAGGTGAACCTGGCGCCGCTGGTCACCTCGGTGCTGGGCCAGTCGGTGCGGGGCAGGTCCAGCCCTCGGTACGCGGACAGCCCACCGCTGCACAACTCACCGTCCGGGATCCGTTCCCGGTCCCGCCCGTTGATGGCGGCGACGCGCACGTTGTCCCATTCGCGCACCGCCGCGCCCGCCTTCACGGCCGCCCGGCAGGCGCTGGTGGTCGCGTACCGGCCCTCGGGTCCGCAGGCCGCCGCCCGGCTGACCGGGTCGATGGGGGCGCCGTGGGCGGCGGCGGGCGCGGGTGCCAGGGGCACAGTCGCGGCGACGACGAGCACCACTGCGAAGAGCCGGCGTACGGGCATGGGGGCGACCTCCGCCCACTGGTACGGCCGGCGCGGGGCAAAGGTTCGACGGCTCCGGTCACCGTTTCCCGTCGACGGACCTCGCGGCGCGATCGGCGAGGTAGGCCAGGTAGAGCAGGTAGGGCACGACGAGCAGGGCGAGCACCAGCACTGCCACGATCACCGGCGGATCACCGAAGGCGGCCCCGAGCAGAAGCGGCAGCGGCGACACGGCCGCCAGCAGGATGCCGGTGCGGCGCAGGGGGCGGGCGACCCGTTGGTGCGCCGCGTGCCAGTGCTCCGCCGAGCGCATCGTCGCGGGTGTCCGTACACCGGGGCTGCGGTTTCTGTTCACCGTCGGTCGCAGCGCGGCCCGGGCGGTGAACGCCACGAGCCAACCCAGGAACGCGTAGACCACAGTCACAAAGGCCCCGGGCCACACTCTGGCACCTCCCCACGCATCGTCAACCATCAGCGTAGGGGGCGGGAATCCCCGGGGTGGGCGTGGCGTTTCGATACTCGGAACCGCTTGCACCGAGGAGGCAGAGATGAAGGTACGTAGCTCGTTGCGTGCGCTGAAGCAGAAGCCGGGTTCGGTGGTGGTCCGCCGTCGCGGCCGGACGGTCGTGGTGAACCGCGCCAACCCGCAGTGGAAGAGCCGCCAGGGCTGACCCCGGCCCGCATCGGACATACAGTCGACAACCGCCCTGACCGGGTCTTCCGGTCAGGGCGGTTCGCATGTCGCCCGGACGTCACGGCTCGGCACGGAGCTGCGCGAGTCGCCTCTTGTCCGGTTTGCCGCTCGGCGCGAGCGGAACCCGGTCGATGACGGTGACGGTTCGGGGCACCGCGAGGTCGTTCACCTGTGCGGCCACGAGCGTGCGCAACACATCCGGATCGGGCGTCCTCCCGGCCACCGGCACCACGAAGGCGTGCACGGCCTCGCCGGTCATCTCGTCCGGGCACCCGACGACGTACGCCTCGCCGACCGCGGCGTCGGCGGCGAGCGCCCGCTCCACCGGTCCGGCATGGACCAGCTGAGCGTTGACGATGATCACGTCCCGGGCACGTCCGAGCAGCCGCAGGTATCCGTTCGCGTCGAGCTCGCCCAGGTCACGGGTACGCACCCACCCGTCCACGAACACCTCGGCCGACTCGTCCGGGTCCTGCCAGTACGAGGACGCCTGCGTGGGTGTGCGGACGTAGATCTCGCCGTCGCGGATGGAGACGTCCACTGCCGGACGGCCGACAGTGGCGAGCGTGGCGGGGTTGGTCAGCATCTCGGCGGGGGTCACCATGGCGATCATCGACGTCTCGGTCTGCCCGTATCCGTGGAAGATCACCGGGCCCAGCACGTCGAGGGCCTCCGCGAGTCGGCCCGGCGCGAGTGGCGACCCGGAGACCATCAGAGCCCCCAGGTGACGCAGGTCCACCCTGTTGGCGCGCTGGTCCCGGATCAGCTGGTGCAGCTTGCCGACGGTGATCACGCTCGCCGTGGCCTGATGTTCGACCAGGGCATCCGGGAAGACCGGCCGGGGCGCCACGACGAGGGTGCCGCCCGCCGCGAGGGCGAGGACGCCGTACTCCAGCATCACCTGACTGGCCAGCGAGCCGAAGACCAGGTAGCGCCGCATCCGGGTGGCCAGTTCGACGATGGCCGGGGGCCACCGCTCCGGGTACGGAACCCAGGCCCCAGACATGGCCGCATAGGTCTGGACCACGCCCTTCGGCGTTCCCGTGCTGCCACTGGTCCAGGTGATCCGCGCGGGATCGTCGGCCCGTCCCGCCGCGACGAGTGGCAGCCCGTCGTCGGGATGCTCGGCGAGCGAGGCCAGCTGGGCCGAGTCGACGATGAGGGAGCCGGACAGTTGCGCCGGGCTCAGGTCGGCACGCCACCCGGACACCCGCGCCCCGACGGCGAAAACGGCCATGGTGGCGGCGAAGGCGGCGGCGGTGACCGGCAGATCGAGCGTGACACCGACTCCGGGCCCCGCGCCGGACGAGCGCAGCCCGGCCGCGATGCGCCGGATGAGACCCGCCATCTCCGAGGCGGTCGTGACGACCGGCCCGTCCTCGAAGACCGGCCGGTCCCCGCCCGTTGCCAGGAGGTCGAGGATGGGCTGCGGCCAGACGTCAGCGGGCATCGGCTCAGCGGGCATCGGCGAGGACGCCCTTGACGAAGACCTCGAGGGGCTGCCGGTGCACTGTCGGCAGGTTCCAGGTGTTCTCCAGGTTCTCCGCGAGGTGGTGCTCGGCGACGACCTGCCCGCCGCGCAGCACCCGCACCACGGGGTGGAGATAGCTGGCGTCGTGCGCGGCGTTCGCGTCGTTCTCGGCCGGGCGCGGCACCGTGATGTCGAACGGGTCGACCTGGTCGTGGTCGGGGCCGTACTCAAGGGTGACCAGGAACGCGAACACGTCCGGCAGCGCCTCCCGCAGGTAGGCGACCGGCACCTCCTCGCGGTAGCAGGCGGCGTCGCCCTCGACGGTGATGACGTCGCCGAGCACCGCGAACTGCTGCCACAGCGCCGAGGTCACGTTGATCCGGGCGAGTATCGAGTCGGCGATCGCCTCCGGCGTCAGGGCGATCTGCCGGGATGGCCAGGGCTGCCCGTGGTGCCGCTCGCGCAGGATGTGGTGCAGGGCGCGGGTGGCGTAGCGGAAGCCGTGGATGAAGCCGTTTGTGGATTTCTTGAAGTCACGCTGCTGGCTGAGGGTGCCGGCGAAGTAGAGACCGCTGACGTTCACCGACTCGAAGGCCGGCGTCTGCGCCGGGAACCGATCGTTGATGACCAGCTCCGGCCGCGCGGACTCGGCGAAGATGGACGCGTCGAAGCGGAATCCGGTGCAGAGGATGATCCGGTCGTACTCGAGCTCGCGCAGATTCTCGACCGTCCGGGCGTACCGGAAGAGCACCCGGAACCCGCCGCCCTCCCGCCGGCTGATCTGCTCCACAGTGCCGTCCAGGACGGCGTTCTGCGACTTCAGCTGATAGGTGTCCAGGAAGTTGTTGTTCACGGCGCGCAGGTGCCCGACGTAATGGGACTGCCAGGCCAGCTTGATGGAGTGCGGCCCGGCGACGTGAATCGTCGCGGCGGTCTCGACGAGCGCGTCCGCGGTCTCGAAGGCCGAATTGCCCTTACCGATGATCAGCACGCGTTGGTTGACGAAGTCGGCGGGGTCGACGCTCACCGTGTCGTAACGCTCGGCCAGGTCCGCGCCCTCGATCGGCGGCACGTAGAGCTGGGAGACGCCGGTGGCGACGACGAGTCTCCGTGCCGTCCACTCGTCGTCGCCGGCCCGCACCGTGAACACGTCACCGGTCTTCGACACGGAGGTCACCGGGGTGTCGTAACTGACGCGCAGGCCCCGCGCGAAGTCGGCGAGATAACGCACCAGATCGTCCGCGGCCGGAAAGTAGCGCGTGCTGTAGTTCTTGAAGAGCAACGCCGGATCGTCGGTCAACAGCGAGTTCCAGTCCGACCGTAAATTGAACTCCGGGTCCTCCGATCCGGTCCATACCTTGTTGATCGAAATCAGCTGGCGATGCCGGGGATAGGTCTCGAAGAATGTGCCCGGCCGCGGGCCGCTCTCCAGCACCAGGTAGTCGTGACCGTCGCGTTCGAGCAGGGCCGCGAGCTGCAGACCTGCCGGCCCGGCTCCGATGATCAGGCAATCGTGCGTCATACGGCGCAATTTACTGAGGCGATTTCAGAACGCTCTGAGAAGCTGTCTCTAGCATCCGCTTCCATGACGATTGAGGTGGATCTGGCAGCACCGCTGCGCCCCGCCGACCTGCGCGCCGCAGCGGTACCGGTCACTGTCGTGATCGGCGACAAGGTGCGCGACCGGGTGGCGACCGGCCGCACATTCCTCGGGAAGGCACTCGGCGACGACCGGGCGATCTACGGTGCCACCACCGGGTTCGGCGCGCTCGTCGGGTACACGGGCCGAGCCGACCAGCGCGACCAGGCCGACAACACCCTCGCCCACCTCGGGGCGGGGCAGGGCCCGGATCTCGCACCGGATGTCGTGCGCGCGACGCTGCTGGTCCGCGCCTGGTCCCTGGCCCGGGGCGCGTCCGGGGTCTCGCCGCACGTGATCGACGCGCTCGCGGCCATGCTCGGCACGACGTTCACACCGGCCATGCCCCGGCTCGGCTCGGTGGGGGCCAGCGGCGACCTGATCCCGCTCGGTGCCGCCGCTCAGGCGCTGCGCGGTCGCGGGCACGCCTACGTGGACGGTGTGCGGATGCCCGCCGGCGAGGCCCTGGCGAAGGCCGGCCTGGAGCCGCTGCCGCTCGACGGCAGGGACGCGCTGGCGCTGGTGAACGGCACCTCGCTCACCACTGCGGCGCTGGCCCTCGCCCTGGGCCGGGTCCGCACCTCGCACCGCGTGGTGCAGACGCTGAGCTGCCTGCTCGCCGACCTGCTCGGCTGCGATCCGCAGTTCCTCGATCCGGCCCTCCTCGCGGCGTACGCCCACCCGGGCACCATCGCGGTGGGCGCCGCGATGCGAACGACAGCCGCCGGGCTGGAGAGGTCCGGCACCAGACCGTTGCAGGAGCCGTACAGCATCCGCTGCGCGCCACAGTTGCTCGGCGCGGCCGAGGACGCCCTGCGCTACGTCGACGGTGTCGTGACGGCGGACCTCGGCGGGGTGAGCGACAACCCGCTGTTCTTCCCGGCCGACGACAAGGTCGTGCACGGCGGCAACTTCTTCGGCCAACCCGCTGCGTTCGCCGCCGACGTCCTGTCCATGGTGATCGCCCAGGTCGGCAACCTCGCCGAGCGCCAACTCGACCTGCTCGTGGACCCGGGGCGCAACGGCGGACTGCCACCGATGCTCGCGGCGGGTCCGGGTCAGCAACACGGGTTGCAGGGCGTGCAGCTCGCGTCGACGGCGCTCATCGCCGAGATCAGGCGGGACTCCGTGCCCGCGAGCCTGCAGAGCCTCCCCACCAACCTGCACAACCAGGACGTCATCCCGCTCGGCACGCAAGCCGCTTTCCGCGCCCTGGACCAGGCGGAACTGCTGCGCCTGATCACCGGTTCGCTCGGGCTCGGGCTGCGCCAGGCGGTGCACGTGGGGGCGCGCCGGCCCACGGCGGCGGGCTGTGACCGGATCCTTCGAGCCTTGGAGGAGATACCCGCGATCGACCCGGACCGGCCGCTCGACGGAGACGTACGAAGGGCGGTCGCGATTCTGGAAGAGCTTGAAATCTCTCTGATTTCCGGCTCGTACGGTGAGCGCCGTGACGCTTGATTACCTGATCATCGGGGCCGGTCCGGCCGGTCTTCAGCTCGCCGCCCTGCTCGAGGCCGACGGCACGCGCGACTATCTGGTGCTGGAGGGCGCCGACGGGCCGGGGGCGTTCTTCGCCACCTATCCGCGGCACCGCCAACTCATCTCGATCAACAAACCGCACACGGGCACCGACGACCCCGAGCTGAATCTGCGGCTCGACTGGAACTCACTGCTCACCGACGATCCAGCGCTGCTGTTCACGCAGTACACCGAGCGGTACTTCCCCGACGCCGACGTGATGGTGCGATACCTCGCCGACTTCGCGGCGAAGACGGGCGTCACTGTCAGTTACGGCACCCGGGTGACCCGCGTGTCCAAGCACGACGACGTGTTCACGGTCGAGGCCGGCGACCAGCGCTGGGAGGCCCGCGCGGTGATCGTCGCCACCGGCGTCTCGAAGACCTACTCGCCGGACATCGCGGGATTCGAGCTGGCCGAGGGGTACGACGTGATGAGCGTCGATCCGCGTGACTATCTCGACCAGAAGGTGCTGATCATCGGCAAGGGCAACTCCGCCTTCGAGACCGCCGAGAACCTCATGGAGACCACGACCCTGATCCACGTGGCAGGGCCCAGCTCGGTGCGGATGGCGTGGCGCACCCATTACGTCGGGCACCTGCGCGCGGTCAACAACAACTTCCTCGACACCTACCAGCTCAAGTCGGCAAACGCGATCCTCGACGGCACGATCAAGAGCATCGAGCGCGACGGTACGGGCTACAAGGTCGCGTTCAGCTTCTCCAGGGCCAACGAGGTCGTGAAGGAACTGCACTACGACCGGGTGTTGGCGTGCACGGGATTCCGTTTCGACGACTCGATCTTCGACGCCTCGGCGCGGCCACAGCTCACCATCAAGGACCGCTTCCCGGCACAGACCGAGGAATGGGAGTCGGTGAACGTGCCCGGGCTGTTCTTCGCCGGGACGATCTCACAGGTACGCGACTTCAAGAAGTCCACCAGCGGTTTCGTGCACGGCTTCCGCTACGCGGTGCGCGCGTTGCACAGGATCCTCTCCCGTCGGTACGACGCCACGGACTGGCCGTCCAGCAGGCTCGCCGCCGATCCGGCGGCCATGACCGCGGCGGTCATCGAGCGGGTCAACCGCACCTCCGCGCTGTGGCAGCAGTTCGGGTTCCTCGCCGACGTGCTCACCGTTGCCGGAGGAGAGGCCCGCTACCACGAGGAGGTGCCGGTGGACTACTTCGTGTCGACCGGCCTACGCACCGCCGAACACGACCACGACCGGGCATTCGTGATCACCCTGGAGTACGGCCCCGACCACGACCAGGTAGACCCGTTCGACATCACCGTGTCCCGTGTGGCCCAGGACGTCGTGGGGCAGGCGCACGACGCGGCGTACCTGCACCCGGTCGTCCGTTACCACAGCGCGGGCCGGCTGATCAGCACCCACCACCTCGCCGAGAACCTGGAGAACCGGTGGGACCGGCCCGAGGTCCACGTGCGGCCGCTACAGGAGTTCCTGGGGCGCTGCCTCTCCGGCGTCGAGGGCTGAGATGGACCCGGTCCACCAGGACTTCTTCGAGGGCGGCGCCGGGCGGGAACGCACCATGGCCGCCAACGAGCGGGCCTTCGAGCGGCGGTGGATCGTGCCACGGGTGCTGCGGGCGACCGGTGATCGGGACCTGCGGACCACTGTGGCCGGCACGTCGCTCGCCGCCCCGGTCCTGGTCGCACCGACGGCCTTTCATCGACTCGCGCACCCCGACGGCGAGACGGCCACCGCCCGGGGGGCCGCGGCGGCCGGCACCGCGATGGTGGTGAGCATGGCCGCCACCCAGCCGGTCGAGCAGATCGCGGCGGCGGGCGGGACGCTGTGGTTCCAGCTGTACCCGCAACCCGACCTCGACTTCACCGAGTACGTGGTCAAGCGCGCCGAGTCGGCGGGTTGCCGGGCGCTCGTGGTGACCGTCGACTCCCCGGTGTTCGGACGGCGCGAGCGTGACCTGCGCAACGGCTTCACGGACCTGCCGCCCGGTTACGCCTGCGAGAACATGCGCGACGCGACGGGCCGGGTGCGCCCGATCGCGATGGACGCGACGGCGGGATGGGACCGGATCGCGTGGCTGCGCGGCGTCACGGGGCTGCCGATCCTGCTCAAGGGCATCCTGCATCCCGCGGATGCCCGCCTCGCGGTGGAGCACGGTGCCGCCGGTGTGGTCGTGTCCAATCACGGCGGACGTCAGCTCGACGGGGCGATTCCCACGCTCGACGCGCTACCCGCGGTCGTGGCGGCAGTGGACGGGCAGATCCCGGTACTGCTCGACGGGGGTGTGCGCCGCGGCACCGACGTGGTGATCGCGCTTGCTCTCGGGGCGCGGGCGGTGCTGGTGGGGCGTCCGGTGGTGCGCGGGCTCGCGGCGGGCGGGGCGGTGGGCGTACGGGAAGCGCTCGAACGACTGACCACGGAGCTGGACCAGGCCCTCGCCCTGGCCGGAGCGCGGCGACCGGCCGATCTGACGCCCGACCAGGTGGTGACCCGGTGAAGGCGGTGGTCGACCTCCGCGAGTGGATCTTCGAGAGGGTGAACGGGACCGAGGGCATTCCGGTTCCCGGGCCGATGGTGGGGCCGGAGGACTTCGAGCGGGTCTACGGCGATCCGGC
Source organism: Micromonospora sp. WMMD967 (assembly GCF_029626165.1). Taxonomy (NCBI): domain Bacteria; kingdom Bacillati; phylum Actinomycetota; class Actinomycetes; order Micromonosporales; family Micromonosporaceae; genus Micromonospora; species Micromonospora sp. WMMD967. The sequence goes on along the minus strand of NZ_JARUBK010000001.1, from coordinate 2,148,663 downwards.
CGCCGACGGGCGCAGCCGCGGGGCCGGGCTGTCGGACCTGTTCTGGTACTGGCTCGCCCCCGGTCCGCAGATGCATCAGGAGCACCTGGAGCCCGGCGAGTCGTACCGGACGGTAGCGCGGACGACACGTCAGGTGCTGGCCGTCCCACACGCGCGCTCCGACGAACTCGCGACGGCCGCGACCCGCCGGATCCTCGACACACTCCCGACCCGCCGGACCAGTCACGTGCGGCTACGGGACCTGATGATGCCGATCTGGGCCGAGGTCTCGTACGAGCTGGTGTTCGGCGGATCCTGCCCGCGCGACGTGCGGGAGCTCATCGTGGCGAACGCGGACGACGTGGTCACCGCGCTGAAGGGGATGAGTCTGCGGCACATGTCCCGACGGGACCGCCTGACGCGCTACCTGCTGGACCGGATCGACGCGGGGACCTGCCCGATCGTGCTGCCACCGCCCTTCACCGCCCTGGAGACCGCCTGGTACCTCCAGGGCGCGTTCTTCAACACGGCCGTGGTGCAGATGTCGGAGGCCATGACGCACATCCTGCTGTGCGCACGGTCCGTCGAGGACACGTCGGACGGCTCTCTCGACCGGGTCATCGACGAGACGCTCCGGGTGTACCCGTTGTTCGGTATCGCGCACCGGATCACCTCCGGGCCCATTTCCGTGGGCGATCACGTCCTCCCCACCGGATCGGTGCTGCTCTTCAACTACCTGGCCTACCAGCGCACCGGCCCCGCGGCCGACGACGAGTTCAACCCGGACCGCTGGCTGTCGCTGCGTCGGCAGGACGCGCATTTCATCCCGTACGGCGTCACCGCCAACCGGGCCTGTCCGGCGCGCGGCGCAGCCCCCGTCCAACTACGGGCGGCGACACGGGAGGTGCTGCGGCGGTTCTCGGTCAGCTCGTCGGTGGCACACACCCGCTCGCTGCCGAGTCGCGGTCCCGCGTACCTCACGCCGCGTGGACTCGCCGGTCCCGGCCGCAACCGGCTCGCCCTCATGCGGCAGCGCGACCGGGTCTTCGACGTGGGGCGGTCGGTCAAGCAGCTCGTCTGCGGCACCTGGATGGTCGTCGACGCCCGGCGACAGAAGTTGTGCACCCGATTCTTCGAGGAGGCAGGCGCGTGACCCCCACCGAACTCGCCCCGCGGTTCTTCATCGCGGTCGCGGTCATTCTGCTCTTCTGCAAGCTGGTCTCCTGGCTTCTCGGCAGGGTGGGTCAGCCGCCCGTGGTGAGCGAGATGCTCGCCGGGGTGCTGCTCGGCCCGTCACTGCTGGGCCTGCTGTGGCCGGGCGCGCAGGCCGCGCTGTTCCCCGCGCCACTGCTGCCGATCCTGTACGTGGTCGGCCAGGTCGGTCTGGTGCTGTTCATGTTCCAGGCCGGGTACGCCTTCACCTCGCACCGGGTGACCGGGCTGGCGGGCACGGCGGGAGCGGTGTCGTTGGCGGGTGTCACGGTTCCGCTGGTGCTGGGAGTCCTACTGGTCGCGGGCATGGCGGGCTTCGTCCCGATCCGCGCGGACGGCGTCTCGCTGGGGGTGTCCGCGGCGTTCGTCGGTGTGGCGCTCGCCATCACGGCCTTTCCCATGCTCGCCCGGATCATCACCGAGCGCGGTCTCGCCGGCACCCGCTTCGGGTTGCTCGCCCTGGCCAGCGGCGCGATCGACGACATGGTCGCGTGGATCATGCTGGCCGTGGTGCTGGCGTTCGCCTCGGGCGCGGTCGGCCCGGCCTTCGTCACCGCGGGTGGGGCGGTGCTGTTCGCGGTGGTGCTGTGGCTGGGCGGGCGGCGGGTGACCGGTTACGTCATGGGGCTCCCGGGCGACCGGGCGCGGCTGCTGGGCACCGTGGCGCTGCTCTTCCTCGTCGCCTGGTACACCGACGAGATCGGCCTCTACGCGGTCTTCGGCGCCTTCGCGGTCGGCGTGGTGATGCCGCACTCGGCCCAGACCGACAAGGTGGTGGACACGTTGACGCCGATCGCCGCGACGGTGTTCCTGCCGCTGTTCTTCACCTACTCCGGGCTGCGTACCGAGTTCGCGTTGCTGGGCAACCCGGCCGTGCTCGGCTTCGCCGCCGCGTGCGTGGCGGTGGCGATCATCGGGAAGTTCGGCGCCTGCTGGGGTACGGCCCGGCTGATGGGCGAGCCGAACAGTGTCGCGTTGCGTGTCGGCGCCCTCATGAACGCCCGGGGCCTGATGCAGTTGATCGCGTTGAACGTGGGGCTGGAGGCGGGCATCGTCAACCCGTCGCTCTTCACCGTGCTGGTGCTCGTCGCGCTCGTCACGACCCTCATGACGACGCCGCTGCTCAGTTGGATCGAGCGGCGCGAGGCACGCGCTCCCGCTCCTACACCGTCGCTCGTTCCCGCCGGAACCCCGTAGATTTATTGTTTGAGGAGACAAGTTTCACAACACATAGAGTGTTATCTATGTCACCATCCTTGTATGACTCGACTCCTGCTCGTCGAGGACGACTCGGAGCTACGCGGGATGGTGGCTGAGGCCCTGACCGACGAGGGATACGTCGTCGACCAGGCCCCCGACGGCCAGCGCGGCCTCCACCTGGGGCTCACCCGGCCGTACGACGTGATGGTGATCGACCGGCTGCTCCCCGCCCTCGACGGGCTGGACCTGGTCGTCCGGCTGCGCTCCCGGGCGGTGGTCGCCCGGGCGCTGCTGCTGACCGCGCTCGGTACCGTCCAGGACCGGATCGCCGGCCTCGACGCGGGCGCCGACGACTACCTGACGAAGCCCTTCGACCTGGACGAGCTGAGCGCCCGTATCCGGGCACTCTGCCGCCGGACCTCCGAGTCGACCGAGGTGCTGCGGCTCGGGTCCGGCCAGCTCGACCTCTCCGTACGCGACGTCGTCCTGCCCGACGGCACCCGGGTCGCCCTGTCCGCACGCGAGTTCGAGCTGCTGCGGGTGCTCGCGGCCCGACCGCACACCGTCCACTCCCGAACTGAGCTGCGCAGCCGGGTCTTCGACGAGGCGGCTGCGGCGTCCCTGGTCGACACGTACGTCTACTACCTGCGGCGCAAGCTCGGTCGCTCGGTGATCCGGACCGTGCACGGCCTCGGCTACCGGCTGGGGACGCTGTGAGCTTCGAGGACACCATGCTGCGCCGGGCCCGGGTGCGGGTCAGCATGCTCGTCGGGCTCACCGTCACGGCGCTGCTCGCCCTGGGTGCCGCCATCTCCTACGTCGCGCTGCTGCACAGTCAGCACGAACAGATCGAACGGGAGCTCACCTACGGCGCGGTCCACGGCACCATCGACGGCCCGCCGGGCTGCAACTGGATCATCCTGTACGACGGCGGCACCATCGACTCGGGCCGCAACCCGCCACCCCCCGGTTTCCCAATGCGATCCGCCATCGACGCGGTGGCCCTCGACCGGCAGGCTCGCAGCGACCGGGTCGACCGCAACGGCACCACCTACTACGTCCGCACCCAGCCGCGCGGCACCGGCGTGGTGCAAGCGGTGTTCGACGCCCGCTTCCAGCTCTCCGACCGGCGTCACCTGCTCGCCGCCTTCCTCCTCGCCGCGATGGTCGGCCTCGCGGCGGCGGTACTCACGGGCATCGTCGTGGGCCGCCGAGCGGTGGCACCGCTCGCCGAGGCGCTCAGCCGGCAACGCCGCTTCGTCGCCGACGCCAGCCACGAGCTACGCACTCCCATCGCCCACGTCCACACCCGCGCCCAGATCCTGGCCCGCCGCGCGGGCACCGACCGCGCCGACTACGACCGCCTGATCGAGACCACCCGACGCCTCGGCGAGATCGTCGACGAACTGCTGCTCTCCGCCCGCCTCGCCGCCACCCCGGCCGAACAGCAACCCTCCGAACCCGTCAACCTGGCCCGCCTCGCTGCCGAGGCCGTCGACTGCGAGGCCGACCGCGCCGCCGAGCAGGGCGTCCAGGTGCACCTGACCGTCCCGGACACTCCGGTCCTGGTCCCCGGTGTCGCCTCGGCCCTGCGCCGCGTGGTCGGCGAACTGCTCGCCAACGCCCTCACCCACACCCCGTCCGGCGGCCGCATCGACGTCACATTGCGCACCTCCCGCCGCGACGCGGACCTGGTGGTCACGGACAGCGGAGCCGGCTTCGACCCCGCCGACGCGACACGCCTCTTCGACCGCTTCCACCGCGGCGCCGGGGCCAAGGACCGGCGCTTCGGTCTGGGCCTGGCCCTCCTGCGCGAGGTGGTGACCAGCCACGGCGGGACGATCTCCACCGACAGTCGACCGGGCGCCGGGGCGACCTTCACCGTCCGCCTACCGACGATTCCGTCCCGGGTATCCGCAGCGGCTGGCCCCCGCGCGGCGACGTCCCGACCCTGACGAGGGCTGTGGGCGCGGTCGGCGGTGACCGTCAGTCACCTCCGGGAGGGCGGATGCGGCAATGAGCGATATGACTCCTGGTCATATTTATGACTGGCAGTCATATCGCTCACCAGCACATCGACCAGGCAGCCCTGGTCGAAAAAAATCAGCGGCCCAGGCGGATGATCTCCGACTAAGCCGCTGACCTGCGGTGCAACAAGGTGGAGCCGAGGGGACTCGAACCCCTGACCCCCACACTGCCAGTGTGGTGCGCTACCAGCTGCGCCACGGCCCCTTGCTGTCGTCCCGGTCGCCCGGGCACTGGGAAACTATACACAGACCGGCCGGCATGGTCATCTCGCGGGGGTCCCCCGCCGTGCCGGGTCAGTTGAGCGCCACGTCCGGGGGGAAGTGGGCGACGGCGGCCATCATCCCGCCCTGCCGGCGCAGCACCATCGGCCACAGGTCGTCGGGTCGGTCGACGAAGGCGTCGCCCGGAAGCGCGTCCAGCACGAACCAGGAACCGTCGGCGATCTCCTGCTCCAACTGGCCCCCGCCCCAGCCCGAGTAGCCGGCGAAGACCCGGATGCCGCCGATGCCCTCCCGCAGCCGCTCCGGGTCGACCGAGAGGTCGATCGTGCCGACCGCTCCGGAGACCTGGTGGAAACCCTTGAGTCGACGCATCGGGTGTCGCATGCGGGCGAGACAGATGGCCGAGTCGGGCTGCACCGGGCCACCCTCGAACAGCACCGCCGGATGGCGGGCCAGGTCACTCCAGTCGCCGAGCACGTCGGCCACCGGCACCTCAGTGGCGCGGTTCAGCACCACGCCGAGCGCACCGCCCGGCTCGTGGGCGACCAGCAGCACCACCGTACGGTCGAAGTTCGGGTCCTTGAGCGCCGGAGTCGCGACCAGCAGTCGCCCGGTCATCGACTCCATCGCTCGTCCGCCGATCGCCTGGCCCTCTCCCTGCATCCCACACACCCATCAACCGTGAGCCCGCGCCGGGGATCGGTCATCTGCCGGATCCGACCGGTGCGCCGGGATCGGCCGCGCTGTCAACGCCATGCCTGGCACCATAGCCTGCGTCCCCGGTGCTGGCTAAGGTCTGACCGGCAGGTGATCGGACAGTTGAGACGGAGATTCGACAGCTCCGACGACGAACTTCCTGGTGATCGATGCTCTTGGCCACTGTCGGTGCAGAAACGCCCGAAAGGTCCGTCACATCCCGATAGATTCGGCTGATCGGGAGGGTGACAGTGGTCGTCTGTGCCCGCGACACGGAGGCGGGTGGCGATGGCAACGGTCCGGGATGCGACATACGACGTGCTTCGCACCCTCGGCATGACCACGGTCTTCGGCAACCCCGGCTCCACCGAGGAGCCGTTCCTCAGCGACTTCCCCGCCGACTTCCACTACGTCCACGCGCTGCACGAGGCGACCGCTGTGGCGATGGCCGACGGGTACGCCCAGGCCAACGGCACCCCGGCCCACGTCAACCTGCACACCGGCCCGGGCACCGGCAACGGCATGGGCAACCTGGTCACCGCCTGGCACAACAAGACCCCCCTGATCGTCAGCGCCGGCCAGCAGACCCGGGAGATGCTTCTGCTCGAACCCCGGCTGGCCAACCGGCGGCCCACCGAGCTTCCCCAGCCGTACGTCAAGTGGGCCTACGAGCCGGCCCGGGCGCAGGACATCCCCGCTGCGTTCCTGCGGGCGTACGCGACGGCGGTGCAACCACCCGCCGGGCCGGTCTACCTCTCGCTACCGATGGACGACTGGGCCCAGCCGGCCGACCCACCGCCCGCGCCCCGTTCGGTGGCCACCCGGTTCGCACCGGACCCGGACCGGTTGGACGACTTCGCCCGGGTCCTCGCCGACAGCCGCAACCCCGTGCTGGTGTTCGGACCCGGGGTGGACCGTTCCGGGAGCTGGTCGACAGCCGTCGCGCTGGCCGAGCGGTTGGCCGCACCGGTCTGGTCGGCTCCCGCCACCGAGCGGGCCGTGTTCCCCGAGGACCACAGCCACTTTCGCGGCGTGTTGCCGTACGCCATCGGCCCGCTGGCCGAGGCCCTACGTGGGCACGACACCGTGCTGGTCGTCGGCGCTCCGGTGTTCCGCTACTACCCGTACGTGCCGGGCGGGCACCTGCCCGACGGGGCCCGGCTGCTACACGTCACGGACGACCCGGACGAGGCCGCCCGCGCCCCGGTCGGGGACAGCCTCCTCGGCGACCCGGGGTTGACCCTGGCCGCGTTGACCGAACGGGTGCCCTTGGCCGACCGGCCACCGCCCACGCCCCGGCAAGCGCCGGCAGCGCCCGAGATCACCGTTCCGCTGAGCGCCGACGCCCTGTTCGCCGCGCTGGCGGCGCACTGGCCGGCGGACGGCGTACTGGTCCAGGAGTCACCCTCCAACCTGTCCGCGCTGCGCCGCCAGCTGAAGGTCAACCGCCCGGCGTCGTACTTCACGATGGCCAGCGGTGGCCTCGGCTACGGCCTGCCGGCCGCGATCGGCGTGGCCCTCGCCGAACGGGACGCCGGGCGTCAGCGACCGGTGGTCGCGGTGATCGGCGACGGCTCGTTCCACTACTCGGTGCAGGCGTTGTGGACCGCCGCGCGCCTCGCGCTGCCGGTGGTGGTCGTCGTCCCGGTCAACCAGCAGTACGCGATCCTCAAGGCGTTCGCCGAGCTGAAGGACACTCCCGGGGTGCCCGGCCTGGATCTCCCGGGGTTGGACATCGTGGCGATCGCGGCCGGCTACGGCTGCGCGACAGAGGTGGTGGAGACCCCCGAGCAGCTCGGTGTCGCGCTCACCACCGGGCTGCGCGCCGACCGACCCGCGGTGCTGCCCGTGCCGATCAGCACCGACGTGCCCAGCATCCTCTGAGCCCGGCCGCTCAGCGCGGCTGCGCCCGGTCGCTCAGCGCGGCTGCGCCCGGGTCGCTCAGCGCGGCGCCATCGACAGTGGAGCGCCGGTGGACACGTCGAGCACCGGCCGAGCGCCCAGCGGCGTCGCGAGGGTGACGGTGACCGGCTCCACCTTCAACACGTCGATGCACTCGCCGGCGGCTCGGGTGACGCGTCCACCAACCACCACGACGTCCGGCCGTTCCCACACCAACGGGGTGATCCCGGTGTCGCAGGCACCGACGCCGAGCCGCACTGTCACGCGGGCGCCGTCGACCGCCGCGAGATTCTGGGCGGCCACCAGCCCGGCCGGCAGCGGCCCGGCCGGCGCGGAGGGCTCGGGCACCCGGCCCACCGCCGTGGGCGCGACGGCGAGCTGGGCGACCGGGGCGGCCAGCTCCTCGACGTCGAACAGCCAGGCCGGGACCTGCGCCTCACCCCGGCTCGTGCGGACCGGCACGGCGCCGAGGGTGACCCCGGTGACGGTGAGCGACAGGCAGGCGGTCTGCGTCGAGCTGGTGGCCCAACCGTCCGGGCCGGGCTCGACGGTGGGGCCGCCGGGGGAGGGCAGGCCCGGTCGCTTCGGTCGCCCCGGGCACGGCATCGGGTCACCCTGGTCGAGCTGGCGGTACGCCTCGGCGGCGCTGACCAACGGCAGCGTCAGCCGACCGTCCGGGAACCGGATCTCGCCGCCGACCCTGGTGGGGTACATCGGAACCTGCGTCCGGTACCAGCCGGCCCGGAACGCCGCCTCGGTGTCGGGGGTGAAGCGCGGGTCACCGGTGAGCACCGTCGGCCCCTCCAGCGGCACGTACCCCGTGCGCCACGCCGTTCCGGGCTGCCACGCCTCGGCGACCTGGGCCGCCCTCTGGTCGAAGGCCTCCCCGGGTTGCGTCGGGTCGCCCGACGGGCCGGCATCGGTCGCGGCACAGCCCGCCACCAGAAGCAACGGGAGTACGAGCAGCAGGGCCGGTCGACGCATGAACGGTTCGACGCGGCCACCGACGACCCGGTTCCCCGGCAGGGGTTCAGGTTTCGCCACCCAGATCCGTCTGGTACGCCTCCCAGAGCAGGTCGGAGCCGCGTCGTCGATGCCGGGCCAGCTTCCGCAGCAGGTGCCCGGCTCGATGCCGTAGCTCGTCCGGCGACACGTCGGTCTGCTCGGCGATCCGCTGGACAGCGAGGAGCGCGGCCACGATCGCCGCGTGCTCCCGGGTCAGCAACCGCACCCCGTGCTCCAGCCGCGGCGACTGGGTGAGCAGTTCCCGGTAGAGGCCCGCGGGCCCCTCGGTGGCCCGGACGTGCTCGGCGAAGCCCTGCCGCACCGGACGCAGCCGCAGCAGGACCTCCTCCCGCCAACGCGGCTCGGTCGTGGCGACGGCGACGGCCCGACCGAACGCGTGCACGTCTCCGGCGAGCCCGGCCGGGCGCGGTTCACCGGGTAGTCCGATGGGATGGGGATCGACGGGATGCGCGGCACGCGGACGGGCGACGAGTGACGGCTGCTGGACCGGACCGGTGACCATTGGCACCTCCCGCGCGAAAGCTGCTATCCCATACCGCGATGGTGAGGCTGACCGGAGGGCTCTGTCCAGGGTCGCCCAGTGGCTCATCTGCCCCGTTCACCACAACAGCCCCATCCGCACCAGGGGCCACCGGTCCCGAGGCGGAGGCGGCCTAGCGAGGGTGCGTCGCCAGGCGGTTCAGGTGGTCGGCGACGGCGTGTGCGGCGTCGTCGCGCCCGTCGGCCGGTCGGCCGGTCGTGATCGCGTCCGCCAACGCGCGCAGCTCGGACGGGGGCAGGCTGTCCAGACCCATACCGCGCAGCGGGATGACGACCCGCGGCGCGCCCGACCGGTCGACGGCGACCACGGTGGAGCGCAGCCGCTGCCCGACCATCGGGGCATCGTCCCCGCGATGCGACACCCCGTCGGCGTCGATCCGGGCGGTGGCGAGGTCGACGGAACGGGTACGGAACGCGCCCCGGACCCGTACCCGGCTGCCGTCCAGCCACGCGGCGGTGCGGAGCACCCGCAGCACGAGGTAGACGCCGAGCAGGACGAACGGCAGGCCGCACAGCCCGACCACCGGGACGGAGCCGGACTGGTCCGCGCCGCCGGCGGAGTCCCTCAACGCGGGCGGCAGCATTCCCGGCGGCAGGTCGCGGGCCTCCTCGTAGGAGGCGAACGCGTCCCCCGGGCCGGTCAGCCGACGCAGCAGTCCGCCGGCGAGCAGGGGCAGCGCCACGAATGCCACGCCGAGGGTCGCGAGGAAGACGCCGGACAGCACCGCCACGGTGCGCTGGGCGGGTGACGCGCCTACCGACAGGCGCAGCTCCTGGTGGGTCACAGCAGGCAGCGTAAGACCTCGACACGACGAAGCGCCCCGGCCGGTGGGCCGGGGCGCTTCGATCGAGGTGGTGGAGGTGCCGGGAATCGAACCCGGGTCCTTCGCCGGTTTGTCAGGGCTTCTCCGAGCGCAGCTCGCTGTGCCTCTACTCGGCCCCACCGCTCACGCGAGCAAGTTGGTGTGACGGGCCCAGTCGCTGATTGATCTCGCCGCACGGACCCCGCGACCGGGTCCGATTGGCCAGCCTTCTAGCTGATGCCGGCTACTGGGACGAAGGCGTTCCCAGGCCGACAGACTTAGCTACTCGCCTCAGGCGGCGAGAGCGAAGTCAGCGCGAGTGTTATCGGCGCTTATAAGTTTCCGACGATCGATTCTCGAGACGACGTCGGCTTCCTCGGCTCGCTTCCCCTGTCGCTGCGTACGAAGTCGAAACCAGTCACCCCCTCGACAGGCCACCGATGTGGCGGCACTGACAAGACTAACGCCTGCCGCAACAGCTTTCATCCCGAGCCCCGGGCCGGCGCGCCGACCCGGACAAACAGGATGAATCAGTCGTCCATGCCCTTGCCCCGGCGACCGGACACCCGGGCGATCTCCCGGTCCGCGTCCCGCTTGGCGAGGTCCTGACGCTTGTCGTACGCCTTCTTGCCCTTGGCCAGGGCGATCTCGACCTTTGCCCAGCCGTCGGAGAAGTAGACCTGCAACGGGACGATCGTCAGACCACCCTCGCGGGTCTTGCCGACGAGCTTGTCGATCTCAACCCGGTTGAGCAGCAGCTTGCGCGTACGCCGGGGCTCGTGGTTGGTCCAGGTGCCCTGGGTGTACTCCGGGATGTGCATGGCGTGCAGGTACAACTCGCCGTCGCGCTCCTGGGCGAAGGCGTCGACAAGCGACGCGCGACCAGCCCGCAGCGACTTGACCTCGGTGCCGGTCAGCGCCATGCCCGCCTCGTAGGTGTCGAGGATGGCGTAGTCGTGGCGCGCCTTCTTGTTGGAGGCGACCACCTTGCGCCCCTTTTCCCGTGGCATCGGTGCCACCCCCTCTCCGACGTCCGTGGCCGGGCTCACCCCGGCCGGACAACCGATCATGCTACCCGAATGAGGCTTATTCGGGCTCTGGCCGTCGGGCAGCTCGTGCCATCGTGAGGACCGCCCGAATAAGCCTCAATCACAAGGACCCTCCCGCGCCATATATTTCCGGCTGCGGGAGGGTCCTCGGGAGACGACGGGGCGACCCGTACGGTGCCTAGACCCGCAGGTAGAAGCGCAGGGTGATCCAGGCGGTGCCCGCGCTGACCAGACCACCGACGCCGGCCATCAGCGGGAAGATGAACAGGATGTCGCCCCAGGTGATCGGCGAGAGCAGACCCTGCAACGCGCTCAACGAGCCGTCGAAGAGCAGATACTTCGCCGCGATCAGAGCGACCAGGCCGAGCAGCGAGCCGATCAGGCCGGCCACCACGGCCTCCAGCACGAACGGCGCCTGGATGAACCAGTTGGACGCACCGACCAGCTTCATGACCGCGACCTCACGCCGCTTGCTGTACGCGGCCACCTGAATGGTGTTCGCGACGAGCAGCAGGGCGGCGATCGCCATCACGATGGCGGCGGCCAGGGCGATGTTCTGGATCGACGTGAGGATGTTGAAGATCTTGTCGAGCAGCTTGCTCTGGTCGACGATCTCGTCGACGCCCCCGGTCTCCTTGTACTGGTCGTAGATGTTCTTGTACTGCTCCGGGTTGTTCAACGTGATCCGGAAGGACTCCGGCAGCTGGTCCGGCTTGACCGCGTTCACCAGGTCCGGAGCGTCCTGATACATCGTCTTGAAGCGCTCGTACGCCTGGGCCTTGTCGACGTAGATGACCTCCTTCACCAGGGGGTCACCGTCGAGCTTGGTCCGCAGATCGGTGCGCTCCTGCTCGCTCACCTCCTGGTTCAGGAAGATCGCGACCTGGATGTTCTTGAAGTAGAGGTCCTTCATGTCGTCGACCTGGCGGTACATGAGACCGCTGGCGCCGAGCATGGTCAGCGAGACCGCCATCGTGATGATCATCGCGATGGACATGGTCACGTTGCGCCACAGTCCGACCAGTACCTCGGACAGGACGTATTTCACGCGCATCGGGATTTCCTCCGGGTCTCCGGCATGAGGTGTTCGTCGTCAGGCTGGGCAAGGGTGGAGCGTCGGCTCACCCGTAGACGCCGCGGGCCTGGTCACGCACGATGCGACCGCTCTCGATCTCGACGACGCGGCGGCGCATCTGGTTCACGATGTTGGAGTCGTGGGTGACCATCACGACGGTCGTGCCGGTGCGGTTGATCCGGTCCAGCAGACGCATGATCTCGATTGAGGTGTCCGGGTCCAGGTTTCCGGTGGGCTCGTCCGCCAGCAGGATCAGCGGACGGTTCACGAACGCCCGGGCGACCGCGACCCGCTGCTGCTCACCACCGGAGAGCTCATGCGGGTAACGGTGCTCCTTGCCACCGAGCCCGACCAGCTCCAGAACCTCCGGCACGACCCGGCGGGCGACCGCCTTCGTCTTGCCGATCACCTCGAGGGCGAACGCCACGTTCTCGTAGGCGGTGCGGTTCGGCAGCAGCCGGAAGTCCTGGAAGACACAGCCGATCGAGCGCCGGAAGTGGGGTCGCTTCCAGGAACGCATCGACGTGACGTCCTTGCCGTTGACGACGACGCGCCCCTTGTTGGGGGCCACCTCGTGCAGCAGCATCTTGATGATCGTGGACTTGCCGGAGCCGGATGGACCGATGAAGAAGACGAACTCGCCCTTCTCGATCGAGACGGACACGTTGTCGAGCGAAGGCCGGGACGCCTTCGGGTACGTCTTCGTCACTTGCTCAAGCTGAATCACGGGTGGTGAGTCTACGCGGTGTAACAACTGAGCCAAGCCCCACGCCCCGCCGATCCGTCGCGAGTCGTCGAATCGGGCTCCCACCTGGAGATCGATGACGCGCTGCGCCTACGCGCGGTTACGCACCGTCGTCGGCGAGTTGCCGCTGCTTGCGCCAACGGATGCCCGCCTCGATGAAACCGTCCAACTCACCGTCGAAGACGGCGCTCGGATTGCCGGTCTCCTGCTCGGTTCGGAGATCCTTCACCATCTGATACGGGTGCAGGACGTAGGAGCGCATCTGGTCACCCCAGGAGCCGGCGGCGTTCTCCTTGAGACCTTCGAGCTTGGCCTGCTCCTCCTGGCGCTTGCGCTCCAGCAGGCGGGCCTGCAACACCCGCAGCGCGGAGGCCTTGTTCTGCAGCTGCGACTTCTCGTTCTGGCAGGTCACCACGATCCCGGTCGGGATGTGGGTCAGCCGGACCGCTGAGTCGGTGGTGTTGACGCTCTGCCCACCGGGGCCGGAGGAACGGTAGACGTCGACGCGTACCTCGTTCTCCGGGATGTCGATGTGGTCGGTCTGCTCGGTGACCGGCAGGACCTCGACGCCGGCGAAGCTGGTCTGCCGGCGGCCCTGGTTGTCGAACGGACTGATCCGGACCAGGCGGTGGGTGCCCGACTCGACACTGAGCGTGCCGAACGCGTACGGCACCTTCACCGCGAAGGTGGCCGACTTCAGGCCCGCCTCCTCGGCGTACGAGGTCTCGTAGACCTCGGTCGGGTAACCGTGCCGCTCCGCCCAGCGCAGGTACATCCGCAGCAGCATCTCGGCGAAGTCCGCGGCGTCCACGCCACCGGCACCGGCCCGGATGGCGACCAGCGCCTCCCGGGAGTCGTACTCGCCGGAGAGCAGGGTGCGGACCTCCATCTCCTGGATGGCCTTGGTCAACCCGGTGATCTCCGACTCGACCTCGGTCAGCACGCCCGGGTCGGACTCGGCCTCGGCGAGCTCCAGCAGCACCTGGGCGTCGTCGAGGCTGGAGCGGAGGGTGCCCAGCTTGCTGATCTCGCCGTTGACGTACGACAGCTGCGAGGTCACCTGCTGAGCCTTGGCCTGGTCGTCCCAGAGATCAGGGGCGGAGGCCTCCTGCTCGAGGCGGGCCTTGTCCTCGTGGAGCCGGTCGATGTTGAGGACGGCCTCGATGTTTCGCAGGGTCGCGTCGAGTTCCTTGAGCTGTTCGGCGTAATCGGCAGCGGTCACGACAGACAAGCGTACTGCGCGGACGAGGAGTGAGCTTGCGAGCCCCGCAGTTCCGCGCCAAATCGGCCCTGCGCCCAGGCTGCCGGAGCAGCTCGTTTGCTGTCGGCGAATCTGCCGGACGTCACCCGACGGGGGCGGACTTCAGCCAGGACAGGGCGGCCTTGTGGTAAGCGACGGCGAACTCCAGCGCGCTGGCGTCGTACGTCTCCCCGTCCCGTTTGGCGTTCTTGACCTGTTCCCGGACCTGGGCGAGGGCCTCGGTGTGGTATTCGTTGGCCGAGGCGTACAGGCCCTTCAACTGGCTCGCCGAGTGCAGGTTGCCGAAGGCCATCCGCAGCGCGATCGGGTTGCGGATGGTGTCCCGCCCCGGGTTCTCCGCGAGCCAGCGGGAGAACGTCCGTTTCCCACTGGCAGTCAGTGCGTACGGCTGGCTCATCCGCGGCCCCGGCTTACCGAGACGCACGTAACCCCGCTCGGCCAGCACCGGCAACTCGCGGTAGACCTGACTGCGGGTCATCGACCAGTACGGCGCCAGACGGCGCTCAGCGGCGGCCATCAACTGACCGCCTGTCATCGGGCCCTCGTGGAGGAGGCCGAGCAGGGCCGCCGCCGTAGGGTTGACTCCGGATTCCGCCATGCCCACTACGCTGCCACTTTGCGCACCCGGCGTCCAGGATTTGCCAGTTTGCCACCCAACAGGACTTCCTAAGTGCACTGTCGGCGGCAGACTGTCCGTTGAGGACTATCGATGGGTTGCGGCAGGACGTCCGACCGCCGGCAGCGCCACGCGCCGCCGGCGGTCGTCGTCGGTCAGCCCATGTGGGGGTACGTGTGGTCCGTCGGCGGCACGAAGGTCTCCTTGATCGTCCGCGGCGACAGCCAACGGACCAGGTTCAGCCAGGAGCCCGCCTTGTCGTTGGTGCCACTGGCCCGGGCACCGCCGAAGGGCTGCTGCCCGACCACCGCGCCGGTCGGCTTGTCGTTGATGTAGAAGTTGCCGGCCGCGTACCGCATGCGCTCGGCGACCGCGTCGACCACCCGGCGGTCGTTGGCGAACACCGAGCCGGTCAACGCGTACGGGGCGATCGACTCGGCCTGCGCGACAACGTCGTCGAAGCGGGCGTCGTCGAACACGTGCACGCCCAGGATCGGCCCGAAGTACTCGGTGGTGAAGGTCTCGTGGGCGGCGTCGGAGCACTCGAACAGTGTCGGCCGGACGAAGTAGCCGACCGAGTCGTCCGCCGTGCCACCGGCCAGCACCCGGCAGGAGTCGTCACCGTTGATCAGCTCCAGCGCCGCGGTGTGCCGGGCGAACGCCTTGTCGTCGATCACCGCGCCGCCGAAGTTGCCGAAGTCGGCCACGTCGCCGTAGGTCAACGAGTCGGTGGTGGCGGCCAGCCGGTCACGCAGCCCACCCTCCCAGATCGACCGTGGCACGTACGCCCGCGAGGCCGCCGAGCACTTCTGACCCTGGTACTCGTACGCGCCGCGGATCAGCGCGGTGTGCAG
Source organism: Micromonospora sp. WMMD967 (assembly GCF_029626165.1). NCBI lineage: Bacteria > Bacillati > Actinomycetota > Actinomycetes > Micromonosporales > Micromonosporaceae > Micromonospora > Micromonospora sp. WMMD967. Next base: position 2,133,456 of record NZ_JARUBK010000001.1, on the reverse strand, counting down.
GGCGTCCACGTCCGCGCTGGTGTGCGCGACCACGAAGTCCTTGCCGCCGGTCTCGCCGACCAGGCGCGGGTAGCCCCGGTAACGGGCGATGTTGTCGCCGACGGTCCGCCACAACTGCTGGAAGACCTTGGTGGAACCGGTGAAGTGGATGCCGGCCAGATCCGGGTCGGCAAGCACGACGTCGGAGACCTCCTCGCCCCGGCCGGTGACCATGTTGATCACGCCGGGCGGCAGGCCGGCGGCCTCGAACAACCGCATCGTGAAGTGCGCGGCGAACTGCTGGGTCGGGCCCGGCTTCCAGATCACCGTGTTGCCCAGCAACGCGGGCGCCGACGGCAGGTTGCCGGCGATGGCCGTGAAGTTGAACGGGGTGACCGCGTAGACGAAGCCCTCCAGCGGGCGGTGGTCGAAACGGTTCCAGACACCCGGGGCGGACGCCGGCTGCTCCTCGAGCAGGCGGCGGGCGAAGTGCACGTTGAACCGGAGGAAGTCGATGAACTCACACGCCGAGTCGATCTCCGCCTGGATCGCGGTCTTCGACTGGCCCAGCATCGTGGCGGCGTTGAGGGTGTCGCGCCAGGGGCCGGCGAGCAGCTCGGCGGCGCGCAGGAAGATCGCGGCGCGCTCCTCGAAGGGCAGCGCCCGCCACATCGGGGCAGCTGCCTTGGCTGCCTTGATCGCGGCGCTGGCGTCGTCGTGGGTCGCGTGACCCGTCACGCCCAGCACGTGCGCGTGCTTGTGCGGCTGCACCACGTCGATCGAGTCACCGCCAGCCATCCGCTGCTCACCACCGATGGTCATCGGCAGGTCGATGCGCTCGGCGGCAAGCTCGGTCAGCCGCCGCTGGAGCCGGTCCCGGTCGGGGCTGCCCGGCTCGTAGTTGCGAACCGGCTCGTTGCGCGGCTCGGGAACGGAGAACACGGCATCCATCAAGGCTCCTGGCGATCTCGACAGCAGTGGCGAAACCGGACCCGCAGGCACCGACCGGACGGTCGGACACCGGACGCCACCCGGGGGGGCCGAGCAGCGGCGGGACCTCCCGTGATTCTCCCATGGAGAGCTGCGCGCCCCACCTCCGCCACCGTCTTCGGCCAAGGACCGGCGTACCCCTTCTCCCCTTACCGATCGGGCTCGATCCGGCGCCGCGACCGCTGGGCCGGCCGCCCGCCCGACGCGTACCCCCTTCCGGCCCTCCCGGGGCGGCGGGCGACCCAGCGGGCCCGCGTACCCTGAATGGTCGGTGACCTGCCGCCTCGAAGGGGAGACGATGACCAAGCAGCCCGGCCGCGTCGCGGCCGCGGAGTCGGACGACCCGGCTGCCGACGCCGCCAGCCCCCGCAGCGGGCCGCCGCCCGCACCCGGCGCCGCGGTCCTCGCGCTGCTGGCGCTCGCGTGGCTGACCGCCATGCTCTGGTCCACGCGGGAGGCCATCGCCTCGGCGGCGGCCGGCGTCACCGCGATCAGCCTCTCCGCCTTCGCCCTGCCCGGCGTGATCTCGGCCGCGCTGGTGGCCGGGGCGGCCGTCGCGCTGGCGGCGGCCAACCTGCTGTCCCGCCGGTACGGCGACTGGGCCACCCTGCGCTTCACCGGTGCGATCGGCGGCGGCATGCTCGTCGGTCTCGGCGCCGCGCTGGCGATCAACCTCACCTACTTCGACACCTCGACCACCAACGTGATCGCCGGCACCACGGCGGCCGCCGCGATCATCGGCGGTGCCGTGGCCGCTGCGCGAACCGCCCCGGCGGTCGGCGCGGTGGTGGCCGCCGCGCTGGGCACGCTCCTCTTCGTGGTCGCGTTCAGCCAGGCCCGGGACCCGCTGTTCGACCTCTTCGGGGCCGGCGACAGCCAACAGTCGGTGGTCGACGCGGCCAAGTGGGTGTCCCGCACCGAGTCGCTCGTCGCCGGACTGCTTGCCGGACTGCTCGCCTACGCCTACCTGACCTGGTCGCGACGTCGCACCCTCCGCCACGACCCCGAGGCTCCGGCACTGCGCTGGCCGGCGTACCTGCTCGCCGGCGCCGGACCAGGGCTGTTCCTGCTGCTCGCCGAGGTGATCATCCGGGTCGGTGGCCGATCGCTGCTCGACCTGGCCAGCGCGCTCAGCGAGGCGGACGCCGTGGCGCAGACGTCGCTGGGCACCTCCCGGGTGGACAACGGCATCTGGGTGTTGTTCGTCGGGGCCCTGACCGCGCTCATCGCGTTCGGCCGCACGCTCGGCCCCTCGCACAACGACGACGAACCGGCCGACAACCCGCAGTCCGTCACGGACCCGGTCACCACCGAGGAGACGGACCCGGCCGAGGCGTTCGACAGGCTCGACACGGACCCGGCCAAGGCCGACCCGGCCCGCTGACGTCGGTCGGCGTCCGGCTCGCCGCGGTCGGGTGGCACTTGCCGGCGCCCTGTCGTTGGGTCCGGCTTCGCCGGTCGTAGTCCTGGCGCACCGTTCGCGGCGTCCGGCTTGCCGCAGGTGGGTCGTACCTCGCGGCGGTCTTCTGCTCAGCTTGCCGCGCGCAGCAGCTGGTCCAGCTCCGTCACGTCGTACCACTCCAGCTCGTGGTCCTCAGCGCCGTCGACGGCGAACTGGGCGTCGGGGTCGCCAGCTGCCGCCTCGGCCACCACGTCAGCCGCCGCGCTGACGTCCTCGACCGCGTCCGCGCCATCCACGTGGATGGCCGCGATGGCACCGACCGGCACGGGGTCAGCCAACGTCACCATGCTGGAACCCAGCTCACCGTCGCCCCGCCCGACCGCGCCCGCCGGCAGGTCCACCGAGACGACCACACGGCGACGGGGAGCGTCCGGGTCGGCCCGGAGCAGGTGCAGCGCGTCCTGGGCGGCCCGGGTGAACGCGACGTACTCCAACTCCTCCTCGTCACCCTCGGCGTACCACTCACGCAGCGCCGGGGTCACGGCATGAGCCTCGTCGGCGGCCAGGCCCTCGGCGCGCAACCGGGCCAGCATCGGTACGGTCGCCGGCACGTACACCCGGACAAGTTCGTCGGTCACCGGTCGTCTCCCCGCTTCGTCCACCGCCGGCGGCCGCCGGCACGGGCGCAGATCATGCCGCACGCCGTGACCGTCATACACCCCGCCTCCGGCCGGTGGAAGTTTCCGGCCGGTGTGTCCTCGCCCGGTCCGACCTACCGCCGGGAGGCGGGTGCTGGGCGGCAAGAGCTGTCGGTGGCAAACTGAGCCAAACGTCATCAACACCGGGAGTTCCTGTGGAGCCGAGGTTCCTGCTGCTCTCCGACGTCGCCGCCGAGCTGAACGTGTCGGACTCGCAGGTCTACCACATGGTGCGCAGCGGCGAACTGCCCGCGATCAAGATCGGCGGACGCGGACAGTGGCGCGTCGAACGCGCGCGACTGGAGGACTACATAGCGCGCAAATACCATGAGACAGCAGAATGGGTGCAGAGCAATCCATTGATCGACCGCGACCCGGAGTAGCTGCCCACCGGCCGTGTCGGGGCGAACACCCTTCGGGCCGGTCCCAGCCTTTTGCCCTGCTCGCCTCGCCTGCTCGTCCCGACGCACCCCTGGCCATCCTCGGCCGGCAGGCTCCCCGATCTCTTCAGCTCGAGGCGCTTCCCGTCCTCCTCGCCTCGGCGCGCTCCCCGTCCTCCTCGGCTCGACGTCCCCCCTGCTGCCCCAGCGTGGGCGAGTCGGTCGAATACGGCATTCTGCGCCTAACTCACGAGCGCCACTCCCCCGAGGGCGCCGCAACCGGTTGATCCACTCCATGTCGGCGACGTGGGGGTATCAGGTCGCAGCGACACCCCCACTTCGGCGAAGTGGAGTGGATCATGCTTTGCCCCAGCCCAACTCATTCCTCGGGCATTGACCGGGGCCGCATCGTCGTCGAAAATTGGCCTTGTCGGAGGCAAACGAAAGCAAACGCAAGATCAAGGGGGCATGATGAGCGAGGCGCGACCCGGCCCCTCCCGACCACCCGTGCGGCTGCGCCCCGTCCCACCTGTCGACCCCCCGTACGTCGACGAGACCGACGGGTCGTACTGGCCGGTGCCCACCCACGGCCAGCTCGCCCTCGACCTGTTCGCCTCGACACGGCGGGACCCGGTCCGACCTCCCGAACGCCGGGCCGCCCTCCGACCGGTGCCCACTCGGCCCACCGCTCACCCGGTCGCCTCGCTACCGGGAGCGACCGCCCCGGAGTCCGCCCGAGCCGCGCACCGTTTCGTCGGCACCTGCCTGGAAGTGATCAACGGCTACCGGTCACCGGCACAGGTGCGCGCGTTGCTCGACCCACCCCGAGCGACTGACCTGCTGGCCGAACTGGCCCGCGCATCCGCGCGAACCGGCGCACCTCGCCGCCGGGCATCCCGACCGGCGGTCCGACTACTACGCCTCCGTGTCTGCGAGCCTCGGGACACGGCCGTGGAGGCGGCTGCCGTCCTCACCGGCGCGGCCGGTCGCAGTTGGGCGATGGCGCTCCGTCTGGAACACCGTCGGGGCCGCTGGCTCTGCACCGCCCTGCACGTCCTCTGACAAACGCGCCCGAGCCGAGGCCGGCCGTTGCGAGGCACGGCCGGGGACCAGGCACGGCCGGGGACCAGGCACGGCCGGGGACTAGGCACGGCGAGGCCAGAGTGAGACCAGGCCAGGACCGCCAGATCGCCCCACTCCAGGTCGAGCCGTGCCGGCCGGGCTTGATCGACTCGGGTTCTTGGAAGTCGGGCCATCAACCTGCCGACGACACTCCGGCTTTCTGCAAACCGAGTCGATCACCAGGAGCGCGAGCCGCGAACGGCGAACGCAGAGGGCGGGCCGCAGGCGACGGACGACGAGCCCGGGCAATGGACGGCGAGCCGCAGGCGGCGGGCGGCGGGCGGCGGGCGGCGGGCGGCGGGCGGCGGGCGGCGGGCGGCGGGCGGCAGACGGTAGACGGAATCGGCCCGAGAAGGGCCGTTGACGACGAACGGGTCCCGGCCTGGTGGCCGGGACCCGTTCGTCAGGTGCTGTTGGTCAGTTGCCGCCGTTGGGGGCACCGTGGCAGCGCTTGTACTTGCGGCCCGACCCACACGGGCACGGCGCGTTGCGGGACGGGCCGTTGCTCGCCTCCGCCTGGTTCGGCGCCGGGCGACGGGAGCCGGCCGTCGGGAGCGCCGGGCCACGAAGTCCGGACGCGGGTCGCTGCGGCGCGGACGGGGCGGTCTGCCCCGGTGCCGCCGGAGCGTTCGGGGACGGTCGGCCCACGCCGAGCGCCGGAGCCTGCTGCTCGGCCTGCTCGACGGCGACGGCGCCAGGGCTGGCCTCACCGTCGATGGTGGGGGCGGAGTATTGCAGGCCCTGCCGCCGCGGCGCCTGGTTGAGGCCCTTGGCACGAATCTCCACCGGCTTGTCGAGCAGGGTGACCTCGTCGGCCCCCTCCTCCGGCTCCGGTTCGGTCACCTGGACGTCGATGTTGTAGAGGAAGCCGACAGTCTCTTCCTTGATGCCGTCCATCATGGTGGCGAACATGTCGAAGCCCTCGCGCTGGTATTCCACCACCGGGTCGCGCTGGGCGTACGCCCGGAGGTTGATGCCCTCCTGGAGGTAGTCCATCTCGTAGAGGTGCTCGCGCCACTTCCGGTCGATGACCTGGAGCAGCACCATCCGCTCGAGCTGACGCACACCCTCGGGGCCGAGCTGCTCCTCGCGCCGGTCGTAGGCGGCGTTCGCGTCCTCCTTGAGGCGGGCGACCAGGAAGTCGGCGTCCATGCCGGACCGCGAACCGCCGGCCTCCTCCTCCAGCTCCTCGATCGTCACGCCGACCGGGTAGAGCTGCTTCAGGCTGGACCAGAGCTGTTCGAGGTCCCAGTCTTCGCCGTAGCCCTCGGAGGTGGCGCCCCGCACGTACGCCTCGACGGTGTCGTCGATCATGTTGCGGACCTGGTCGGAGAGGTCTTCGCCGTTGAGCACCCGGAGTCGCTCGGCGTAGACGACCTGGCGCTGCTTGTTGAGCACCTCGTCGTACTTGAGGACGTTCTTGCGGATCTCGGCGTTCTGGCCCTCGATCTGGGCCTGGGCGCTCTTGATCTGCCGGGTGACCATCTTCGACTCGATGGGCACGTCCTCCGGGATGTTGAAGCGCTCCATCACGGCCTCGACCGCACCGGCCCGGAAGCGTCGCATCAGCTCGTCCTGGAGGGACAGGTAGAACCGGGACTCGCCCGGGTCGCCCTGCCGGCCGGCACGACCGCGCAGCTGGTTGTCGATCCGGCGGGACTCGTGCCGCTCGGTGCCCAGCACGTACAGACCGCCGGCGGCGGAGACCTCTTCCGCCTCGGCGTCGCAGGCCTGCTTCCAGGTGGGAAGGACCTCCTCCATCGCCTTGGCGTACTCTTCCTCGTTTTCCAGCGGGTCGAGGCCGCGCTGGCGCAGCTCGCTCGCGGCGAGGAACTCGGCGTTGCCGCCGAGGAGGATGTCGGTGCCACGGCCAGCCATGTTGGTGGCGACGGTGACGGCGCCCTTACGCCCGGCCTGGGCGACGATCTCGGCTTCCCGGGCGTGGAACTTGGCGTTCAGCACGTTGTGCGGGATGCCGCGTCGGCGCAGCAACTGGGAGAGGATCTCGGAGTTTTCCACCGAGACGGTGCCGACCAGCACCGGCTGACCCATCTGGTGCCGCTCGGCGATGTCCTCGATGACGGCGTTGAACTTGGCCTTCTCCGTCTTGTAGATGACGTCGGGCCGGTCCTCGCGGACCATCGGGCGGTGCGTCGGGATGGTCACGACGCCGACCTTGTAGACCTTGTTGAACTCGCTCGCCTCGGTCTGCGCCGTACCGGTCATGCCGGACAGCTTCGTGTAGAGGCGGAAGTAGTTCTGGAGGGTGATGGTGGCCAGGGTCTGGTTCTCCTGCTTGATCTCCACCCCCTCCTTGGCCTCGATCGCCTGGTGCATGCCCTCGTTGTAGCGACGGCCGTGCAGGATGCGGCCGGTGAACTCGTCGACGATCAGGACCTCACCGTCGCTGACGATGTAGTCCTTGTCGCGCTTGTAGAGCTCCTTGGCCTTGATGGCGTTGTTGAGGTAGCCGACCAGCGGGGTGTTGACCGACTCGTAGAGGTTGTCGATGCCGAGCCGGTCCTCGACCTTGGCGACACCGCGCTCGGTCACCGCGATGGTGCGCTTGGAGTGGTCGACCTCGTAGTCACCCTCGCCGTCGGTGCCGGGCTGGAGCCGGGCCACCACGCCGGCGAACTCGCCGTACCAGCGCGCGGAGTGCTCGGCCGGACCCGAGATGATCAGCGGCGTGCGCGCCTCGTCGATGAGGATGGAGTCGACCTCGTCGACCACCGCGAAGTTGTGGCCGCGCTGGACCAGCTCGTCCTTCGACCAGGCCATGTTGTCGCGCAGGTAGTCGAAGCCGAACTCGTTGTTGGTGCCGTAGGTGATGTCGCACTCGTAGGCGGCCTTGTGCTCGCTGGCCGGGCGGTTGGGCAGGACCACGCCGACGGTCAGCCCGAGGAACTCGTGCACCCGACCCATCCACGCCGCGTCACGCTGGGCGAGGTAGTCGTTGACCGTGATCACGTGGACGCCCTTGCCGGAGAGCGCGTTGAGGTAGACGGCCATGACCGAGGTCAGCGTCTTGCCCTCACCGGTCTTCATCTCGGCGATGTTGCCGAAGTGCAGCGCCGCGCCGCCCATGACCTGGACGTCGTACGGGCGCTGGCCGAGCACTCTGGCGGCCGCCTCGCGGGCCACCGCGAACGCCTCCGGCAGCAGGTCGTCGAGGGTCTCGCCCTCGTCGAGCCGCTCTCGGAACTGTTCGGTCATGCCGGCCAGTTCCTCGTCGGTGAGGTTGACGTAGTCGTCCTCGATCGAGCTGACGGCATTGGCGATCGCCTTGAGGCGGCGCACCATGCGGCCCTCGCCCGCGTTAAGGACCTTTTCCAGAATCGACACGGATCAACGCTCCCCTAGACAGTCTCGAACCATCGTAGGCGCTCCATCGGCCCGATGGTCACTGGTGGCGGTGCTCGACCCCGCCGAACCCGACAAAACTCGCGCCCTGCACACGCCTCAAACGTTATCCGGTTACGCCGTCGGCGAACGCTGCGGCAGGATGCACGGGTGGAGCCCGTGGAGATCATCGAGGACGGCGTGCTGCTGCGACCCTGGCGGGAGGCGGACGCCGAGGCCGTGCACCGAGCCTGCCAGGACCCGGACATTCAGCGCTGGACGACAGTGCCGCGCCCGTATCGGCCGGAACACGCGCTCGGTTTCGTCACCGAGGTGAGCGGACGAGCCTGGGCGGAGGGCAGCGGCGCTCCGTTCGCGGTCTGCGACCCGGCGACCGGCGACCTGCTCGGCTCCTGCGGTCTGATCTCCATCGACCCGGCCGGCACCGGTGAGATCGGCTACTGGACCGCCCCGTGGGCGCGGGGCCGGGGGGTGATGGTCCGGGCCACCCGGGCGGTGGCCCGCTGGTCCTTCGACAGCCTGGGGCTGCGCCGGTTGATCTGGCAGGCCGAGGTGGGCAACCACGCCTCCCGGCTGGTCGCGCTGCGGGCCGGCTTCCGGGTCGACGGGCGGCTGCGGCTGGCCCACTCGCCGCTGCAGGGCGCCGCGGACGGCTGGATCGGCTCTCTGCTGCCCGGTGAGGTGCCCGCGCCCGGGTCGACCGGGCCGGCCGGTCCGGGCACCCTGGCCGCCCGGCGGGCCGCCGTCTTCGGCCGCCCGCAGCCTGTCCTGTTCGCCACCGCCACCGCCGCCGCAGACGCAGACGCAGCCGGCGAGCTGCGGCTTCGGCCCATGGAGGAGCAGGACCTGGACGCCGTGGTACATACCTGCCAGGACCCGGAGAGCATCCGCTGGACCACGGTGCCGGACCCGTACGACCGCGCCGACGCGCAGGGTTACCTGGCCTACGGTCGGGACGCCTGGGCTCGGGGGGACGCCGCCTGTTTCGTGTTCGCCGACCCCGACGACCGGTATGTCGGCACTATCGACCTTCGACTCTCCTCCGGTGACCCGCTGCTGGCGGACGTGGGGTTCATGACCGCCCCCGAGGCCCGTGGCCGGGGATACCTGCCGGCCGCGCTCGTCGCCCTCAGCGCCTGGGGGTTCAGCACGTTGGGCCTGGCCCGCATCGAGTGGCGGGCGAACGTCGGCAACACCTCCTCCCGCCGGGCGGCGGAGAAGGCGGGCTTCACCGTCGAGGGGACCGCCCGGGCCGGGGTGCAGCACCGGGGCGAGCGCGTCGACGTGTGGGTGGGCGCGCTGCTCGCCAAGGACCTGACGTGAGCTTCGAGCAGGTCGTGGAGGCGCACGGGGTGCGGTTGCGGCCGTTCCGCGACGAGGACGTCCCCGATGTGGTCGACGGCTTGGCCGACCCGGTCAGCCAACGGTTCATGACCGGCCTGCCGTCGCCGTACACCGAGGTCGACGCCCGGTGGTGGATCGACGAGGGCGCCCCGGCGGCCTGGACCGGCGGCGGCGCGGCGTATGCCGTCGCGGACCCGGCCACGGACCGCCTGCTCGGCACCGTGGGCCTGTCCAACCCCGTGCCCGCGCGGGGGCAGGCCGAGATCGGCTACTGGCTGCGGCCGGCAGCGCGCGGACGAGGCGTGGCCACGGCGGCGACCCGGGCGCTCGCCGAGCACGCGTTCGCCTCCGGGACGGCTCGGCTGGAGCTGCTCACCGCCGTGGAGAACGGCCCGAGCCAGCGGGTCGCGCTGGCCGCCGGTTTCCGCTACGAGGGTTCGCGCCGGTCCGCCGGTAGCGCCCGCGACGGGGGTCGGCACGATCTGCTGGCCTGGGTACGCCTCGCCGGCGATCCTCCCGGCCCGGTCGCCCGGCTGCTGCCCGACCTGCCCGACGGGGTGCTCACCGATCAGGTGGTGGCGCTGCGGCGACTCGCGCCGGGCGACGCGGAGCTGATGTACCGGCTGCACAGTCGACAGGAGGTGGTGGCGAACCAGGCGCCGCCCGTGCCGCCGACGCGGGAGGCGATCGAGCGGCGCTGCCGTCTCGCGGAGAGCGGATGGCTGACCGGCGAGATCGCCCGGTTGCTGATCACCGACGTGTCCAGCGGGGAGCCGGTGGGCAGTTGCGGGCTGTCGTACACCGATGTGGCCGGCGGCGAGGCGTCGGTGGGCTACGCCCTGTTGCCCGACTGGCGCGGCCGGGGGTACGCGACGCGGGCCGTCCGGCTGCTCGCGGCCTGGGCGTTCGGCGTGGTCGGCGTCGCTCGGCTGAGCGCCGGTACGGTGCCGGACAACATCGCGTCGCACCGGGTGCTGGAGCGGGTCGGGTTCCATGGTGAGGGCCTGCAGCGTGGCCGCCTGCCGGGCCTCGACGGCACCCGTCTGGACGATCTGACGTTCGCGCTGCTGCCCGGCGATCTGCGCTGAGACCGGATCAGGGAGTTGTGGCGGGACTCGACCCGCCACAACTCCCTGATCGAGACGGTCAGGGGGCGGTCAGGTGGCGAGGGAGATGATGCCGTAGTCGTAGGCGTGTCGCCGGTAGACGACGCTGGGGCGGCCGGACTCCTTGTCCTGGAACAGGTAGAAGTCGTGCCCGACCAGTTCCATCTCGAACAGCGCGTCGTCGATCGTCATCGGCTCCGCCGGGTGCACCTTCTCCCGGGCGATGTGCCACGGCTGCTGGTCGTCGTACTCCTCCTCGACCCGCTCCGCGACGGCGGTGCCGGCGCGGGCACCGTCGGCCGGCGCGCTCAGGGCGGGGGCCACCAGGTCCGCGACGGGCAGGCCCGCGGTGGCCTCGGCGACGGAGATCGGCGCGTGCCGGCCCCGGTGTACGCGGCGACGGTCGGCCGCGCGACGCAGCCGGGTGTCGAGCTTGGCGATGGCCGCGTCGAGCGCGCTGTAGAAGTCGTTCGTGCAGGCCTCGGCCCGAATGACCGGGCCCCGGGAAACGCAGGTGATCTCCACCCGCTGGCAGTGGTCGGCCTGGCGCGGATTGCGCTCGTGAAACAGCTCGACATCGACACGAATAAGCTTGTGGTCGTAGCGTTCGATCTTTGCGAGTTTCTCGGCTACGTGCACCCGGTAATGGTCCGGCACTTCGACGTTTCGGCCCTTGACCACGATGTCCACGTGACCTCCCTTGTTCGGACGGTCTTCGATCCGGTTAGCCCGGTCGCGCGCCGTGGGGAGACCCGCTGGCGTCGACCGGTTGGTACGGCTACGCCTCCTCTCACCGCCAGGGGCGGGTGGAAGGACCTCCTACCCCCGACAGCGAAACGCTAACTCCTGTTTGCTCGACAGTCACCCCATGTTGCCGAGACAGCCCAGGATTTTTCGCAGCTCGTACACCAATGGGTGAAACGGAAACACGATCGGTTACGAGTGGTGTCTTTTCTCGGTCGCCGCGAGCACCGCGGCCACACTCGGTGCCCACCCGGTGGCGGTCAGCACCCGGGCCGCGGCGGCCAGGGTGACGCCGGTGGTGACGATGTCGTCGAGCAACACCACGACCGGCGCCCCGCTCGCGGGTCGGCCCCGGTCCGGTGTTGTGGAGCGCGGCCGGAACGCCGCTTCGGCCGCCGCCGCCCGACCGGTGCTGTCCAGGGTGACCGAGTCGGGTCGGGGCAGCGCGCGCAGTGGGCGGTGCACCCGCACCGCCCAGCCGCTCCGGGTGAGACGGGCAGCGCAGTGCCGGGCCAGCCGGTCCAGGTGGTCCCCGTACCGGGACCGGGCCGCTGCCGCCGTGTCCGGGACCGGGACCAACGCCAGCGGCCTGGCCTCGCCGACCGCCGCCGCGACGACCTCCGCCAGCAGCGCGCCGAGAGGGCGGGCCAGCCCGTGCCGGCCGTGTTCCTTGTACGCCAGCAGCGCCTCGCGCAGCGGGCCGGCGTACGGGCCGAGCGCGACACAGGGCGGCAGGCCCGGTGGGGCGGGTGTGGGCCGGACCGACAGTGGCCGCAGCGCCTCCAGCGCGGTGACGCAGGCCGGGCAGACCCCGTGCCGCAGGCCGGGCCACCGCTCCCGACAGCCCGCGCAGGTGGTGGGCAGAACCAGGTCGGCGAGGTCCGCCCAGAGCCCGCTCACCGTGTCAGTAGAGGAAGAACGGGGCCGACGGGTTGCTCGGGCGGACTCCGGTCGGCACCGGGGCGATGTCCCGCACGCGCTCGGGTTCGATCCGCTCGAACGGGCTGCTCCGGTAAGCCACCCCGTTCGCCTCGTACATGTAGGCCCCGCTGGGTGCCCGCACGGTCCGGTTCGTCGGGTACGCCGTCAGGTGGTTGACCTTGGCTCCCACGTCGGTCCGCAGCGGTGTCTCCAGGGCGCCGTCGACGCTGATCTCGTAGATCGCCTGCTGGCCCGCCGACCCAGCCACCACCAGCCGGTCCTCCCGGCCCCAGTCGACAGCCGTGAGGCCGGTGAGCGAGGTAGCCACCTGCCGGGGCGGCCCGATCGAGACACCGCCGCCGTCGAGGTTGACCGCGGCGACGTAGAGCCGCCCGCCCGCGATCAGCGCGACGCGCTGGCCGTCCAGCGCGGCGGCCACCGCTGTGACGTTGCCGGAGGGCAGGTTGAGCGGCACCTGGTACATGCGGGCCGCCTCGTCGAACCGGTAGAGCTGCCCGTCGGCCACCACCAGGCCGCGACCGGCCCGGGTGTCGGCGGTACGCAGCCAGACCGGGCGGCTCATCGAGGTGTGCTCCGTGTCGCTGCGGCTGACGCCGGTGACCGGCGCGGCGCCCGAGCCGACCGACAGACGGTACCGGCCGTCGCTGCTGCCGGCGGTGATCATCGCGGCGAGGATCCGCCGGTCCTTGGCCACGGCGAGGTCGGCGGAGACGATGTTGCGGTTCACCTCGGGCGCCAGCGGCACCGTCCCGCTGAGTTCGCCCTGGAAGTCGAGCGGGTGGATGGCGCCCTCGTACACGCCGAACCGCTGCGGGCTGTCGGCGTTCGGGTAGAGCTGCTGGGCGGTTCGTCGCTCGTCCAGGTCCTGCACGGGCTGCGGGTTGTTGCGGATCTTCAGCTCCAGCTCGCCGGGCAGGTCACCGAGCGACCAGGCGAGTTGGGTGATCAGCTGGTCGATCCCGTTCCGGTCGTCACCGGACATGTCGAGGTTGACCTCCCACCGGCTGTCCGCGCCGGTGGCGTTGTTGATCAGCTCGGTGCGGTCGGGCAGCCCGACGACACCCGGACGCAACCAGTCGGAGGGCCCTCCGACCAGCCACTTCACCACCTCGTTGACCCGGCGCTCGCTGGGCACCGCCAGCGGCCGGTAGCGCTGGTCCGGCACCAGGCGGCTGCGGTCGGAACTCCAGAAGTAGATCGACTCGTCCTGGTAGTACTGCTTGAGGGCGACGTCGCTGAGCAGCAGCACGTTCGGCGGGTCGACGACGTAGAGGCCGGCACGCTCGTCGTTGGCACCGCCGTCGAGCGCCGCGCTCCGAAGCCGGAACTCGTACTCCGTCTCGGTCGCGACGGGCGGGGCGAGGACGCCGTTGGCCCGCAGCACACCGATCTGCTGCACGGTGATCTTGACGGTGGTGGTGGAGTCGCTGTTCAGCGTGTAGACCGCCTCGCCCAGCCGGACCACGTTCAGCGCGACCTCGCTGCCCTTCTTGTCCTGCAGGCGGGACTTCGACTCCGGGGCGACGAACGCCTTGACCCGCTCGTAGGCCCGGTCCGGCTCACCCGCGGCGGCGGACAGGAAGTTGCGGACGAACATCTCGTTGTCGCTGCCGCTGGACGTCCGCTTCGGCGGCTCGCCGCTGCGCAGGTCGACGACGCCAGCCCCGGTCGCGGCACCGCCCTTGCCGTCCACCCGCACGTCGGAGCCGGCCGGGATGCCACAGCCGGCGCCCAGCAGCACCACCACTCCGAGTGTTCCGAGCAGGGACTGTCGTTTCACGAGCGCACCTCCGCCCGCTGCTCGTCACCGGTCTGAGTCGGGCCGCCGGCCGACTCTCCACCCGGGCCGCCCGCCGACGTTCCGCCGCTGCCCGGGCCGATGGCCAGGGCACCACCGGTGCCGGGGCCGATGGCCAGCGGGCCACCGTCGCGGGGGCCGCCGAAGGGCAGCGCGGCGTCGGCCGGCACCAGTCGCAGCGGCGAGGTGGTCAGCCGGTCACCGGCGCGGGCCGGCAGGGTGAGCCGGAACTGCGCGCCCTGCCCGGGAGCACCCCACGCCTCCAGCCAGCCGCCGTGCAGCCGGGCGTCCTCCAGGCTGATCGACAGGCCCAGCCCGGTGCCACCGGTCTGCCGGGCCCGGGACGGGTCCGCCCGCCAGAACCGGTTGAACACCAACTTCTCCTCGCCCACCTTGAGCCCCACCCCACGGTCGCGGACGGTGATCGCCACGGCGGTCTCGTCGACGCCGAGGGTGATCAGCACCGGACGGGCCTCGCCGTGCTCGACCGCGTTGCCGACCAGGTTGCGCAGGACCCGTTCGACCCGGCGCGGGTCGACCTCGGCGATCACCGGGGCGCTCGGCAGGTCGAGTTCGATCGGGACGCCCACCCGCTCGGCCAGACCAGCCAGCCGGTCGACCACCCGGTGCACCACCGGCACCAGGTCGGTCGGCTCGGAATCCAGCATGGCGAAGCCCGCGTCGAACCGACTGATCTCCAACAGGTCGGTGAGCAACTCCTCGAACCGGTCCAACTCGGCCTGGAGCAGCTCCGCGCTGCGGGCCACCGCCGGGTCGAACTCGTCGCGCTCGGCGAAGATCAGGTCAGCGGCCATCCGGACGGTGGTCAGCGGCGTACGCAGCTCGTGCGACACGTCGGAGGTGAAGCGGCGCTGCAACCGGGACATCTCCTCCAGGCGCAGGATCTGCCGTTGCAGGTTGGTGGCCATCTGGTTGAACGAGGCGGCCAGCAGGGCGAGGTCGTCCTCGCCGTTGACCACCATGCGCTGGTCGAGCAGGCCGGCGGAGAGCCGCTGGGCGGTCCGCGCGGCGACCCGGACCGGGTTGACCACCAGGCGGGTGACCAGCGCCGCGAGCAGCCCGAGAAGGATCACCAGGGCGACCCCGGTGGCCACCACTGTGGCCCGGGCGTCGGCGGCGGTGACGTCCTGCCGCGTCAACGGCACCAGGTAGTAGATCTCGATCTGGCCGAAGCGGGTGGGCACCGGTGAGCCGTACACCAGATATTTGGTCGTCTCGCCGGTGAGCCGCCCGGTGCGGATCTGGCTGGCCACCTTGCCGTCGGCGATCGCGGCGCGCAGCTCCGGGCTGATCAACGGTCGGACGTTCGCGGCGGGCGCGGTGCGCGTCTGGATCTGGTCGGGGTAGCCGTTGGCCGTGATCGCCACCACCACCCCGCTGGTCTGCTGCGGGTCGCCACCGGCGAGGTAGTTGACAGTGTCGTCGATGGTCTCCTGGAGCTGCGCCTCCTGCGGCTGGCCGTAGAGCGAGACCTGCTTGGTGGCGTAGCTGGCGCCGCTGGTCACCCGTTGCCGGACGTCGCTGCGGGCGTTGTCCAGCAGGATGGTGGTGATCTTGTCGGCGATCAGGAACGCGAAACCGCCGACCAGCAGACTGGACGCGACGAGCGTGATGGTGACGACCCGGACCTGAAGCGAGCGGCGCCAGGTCTGGTGCACCCGGGCCACCAACCGGGCGACCCGGCCGCTCACCGCACGCCAGACCTCCCCGCCGGCGCTGGGCCGGCGGGCGGCCGTGCTCGGGGAGGGTGTGGGCGGCGAGGTCGACACAGTGCGACCAGGCTATCCGGTCCCCGCCTTGTAGCCCACGCCCCGCACGGTGAGGATGATTTCCGGGCGCTCCGGGTCCGGTTCGATCTTGGCCCGCAGCCGTTGCACGTGAACGTTGACCAGCCGGGTGTCGGCAGCGTGCCGGTAACCCCAGACCTGCTCCAGCAGCACCTCACGGGTGAAGACCTGCCGGGGCTTGCGGGCGAGCGCGACCAGCAGGTCGAACTCCAGCGGCGTGAGCTTCACCTCCTCGTCGTTGCGACTGACGGTGTGCGCCGGCACGTCGATGGAGATCTGGTTGTCGGGCGGCCCGATGGTCAACATCTCGGGGGCCACGTCCTCGCCCCGGCGCAGGCGGGCCCGCATTCGGGCGACCAGCTCCTTGGGCTTGAACGGCTTGACCACGTAGTCGTCGGCACCGGACTCCAGGCCGAGCACGACGTCCACGGTGTCGCTCTTGGCGGTGAGCATGACGATCGGCACGCCGGATTCACCCCGGATCGACCGGGCAACGTCGATACCGCTCATTCCGGGCAACATAAGGTCAAGCAGCACGATATCGGGACGACTGTCACGAAATGCGGCCAACGCCCGCTCGCCGTCCGCCACGAACGAGGGCAGGAAACCCTCACTACGCAGCACGATGCCGAGCATCTCGGCGAGCGCGGGGTCGTCGTCGACCACCAGTACGCGGGCTCTCATGGGATTAATATTGCATCCTCATTCAGTTCGGTGGGACCGGCGTCTGCCTGCCTGTCACATGATCCCCCTTCGACGCCACCCGGCGCCACCGCAGCCCCGGCCGTTTCCGCTGTCGCCAACCGGACGGCGGTCAGCCGAAGAGTGCCCGCCCCCAGTGGTCCCCGCCGTCACGTACCCCGGGAGGGCACGCGAACACACCGCTGGAGACGTGCCGCAGATATTCGTTCATCACGTCGTGCCGCGCCAACTGGGTCTGGATCGGCACGAACTGGCGACGCGGATCGCGCTGGTAGGCGATGAAGAACAGACCCGCGTCGAGCCGTCCGAGGCCGTCGGAACCGTCGACGAAGTTGTAGCCGCGACGAAGCAACTGGGCGCCACCGTTGCGGCTCGGATGGGCCAACGTGACGTGGGCGTGCTCGGCGATCACCGGCTTGCCGTCCGCGCCGCGCGCGGCGAAGTCCGGCTCGTCGAACTCGTCGGTCCGCCCGAGCGGAGCACCGCTGCCCTTGCTCCGCCCGACGATCTCCTCCTGCTCGGCCAGCGGGGTACGGTCCCAGGTCTCCACCAGCATCCGGATCTTGCGGGTGACCAGGTACGAGCCCCCGGCCATCCAGTCCGGCCCGTCGCCCGGCTGCACCCACAACTGGTCGCGTAGCAGGTCGGTGTCCTCGGCCTTGAGGTTCGCCGTCCCGTCCTTGAAGCCGAACAGGTTGCGCGCGGTGGCCTGCTCCCGGGAGGTCGACGAGGTACGGCCGAAGCCGAGCTGCGACCAGCGGACGCTGACCACTCCCATGCCGAGTCGGGCCAGGTTACGGATCGCGTGCACGGCCACCTGCGGGTCGTTGGCGCAGGCCTGCACGCAGAGGTCGCCCCCGGAGAGCTGTGGCTGCAACGCGTCGCCCGGGAACTTCGGCAGCTCGGCGAGGGCGGCGGGCCGCCGGTCGGCGATCCCGAAGCGGTCCCGACCGTCGGCGTCGCGGAACAGCGTCGGGCCGAAGCCGATGGTCAGGGTGAGCTGCGAGGGGGGAAGACCGAGCGCCTCACCGGTGTCGTCCGGTGGGGCCTCCGGCATCCCCCCGACCGCGCCGAGAATCCCGGCGTCCTGGCCCGCCGTCATCCGGGCGGCGGCGGCCGTCCACTCTTCGAGCAGCTCGACCAGCCGGGCCCGGTCCTTGGTGATCACGTCGAAGGCGACGAAGTGCAGCCGGTCCTGCGCCGGGGTGACGATGCCGGCCTGGTGCTCGCCGTGGAACGGCACCGCCCCGGCCGGGTGGTCGCTCGCCGCGGCCGGGCCGTGGGAGTCGTTGACCATCGCCCCCACGCCGACCGCCGCACCGGCGACCCCGGCCACCCCGGCGCCGGCGAGCGTGATCGCCCGCCGCCGGGTCAACCCTCTCCCGCTCATCTGTCCCCCTGAGATCCGGTCACTTCGCGACGGCCGCGGCGACCTTGCTGATCGGCTCGGCGAGCGCGTTGATCCCGTCGGAGAGCTCCTTGAGCTCGGGCTTGCTCAACGCGGTGTGCAGCTTCCACCCGTCGCCGTCGCGGTGCTTGCCGAGCAGCGCCTCCACGTTGGCGAACTCGGTGTCGAGCTGCGTGACCAGCTCCGGCGCACGCTGTTGCAACGCGGGCCGGAGGGCGGACACGGCGGCCTTCGAACCCTCCAGGTTGGCGGCGAAGTCCCACAGGTCGGTGTGCGAGTAGCGGTCCTCCTCACCGGTGATCTTGCCGCTGGCCACCTCGTCGAGCAGTTCCTTGGCACCGTTGGCGAGCTGGAGCGGGGAGAGCTTCTCGGCGTTGGCCCTGGCCACGATCTCCTTCACGTCGACGAGCAGCCGGTCGGCGATCGGGCCGTCCTTGCTGATGTCGCCGGACTGCCAGAGGTCCTTCTCGATGCGGTGGAAGCCGGTGAACTCCATCCCCTCCTCGATGACCTCCTCGCGGCCATCGATCTTGGGGTCGAGGTCGCCGAAGATCTCGGCCACCGGCTCGATCCGCTCCCAGTAGGTGCGGGCGACCGGGTAGAGCGCCTTGGACTTCGCGACGTCACCGGCCTTCACCGCGCCGACGAACTCCTCGGTCTTGGCGAGAAGCGCTGTGGTCTGGCTCTTCACGTAGCGCTGGTAGTTGGCGCTGGCGTCATTCAACGCTGCGTCGGCGGTGAGCGGCTGGGCGGACCCGCTGACCTTGAGCGCTCCCCGGATGCCCTTGCCGCTCATCCCCGGCTTGCAGGCCGTCTGGTACGTGCCGGCCGGCAGCTCGACGTGCAGCTCACGGCTGAGCCCGGGGGCGATGTTCTCGACCTCGCCCATCACCCGGTCGCCGTCGGCGTACACGTAGAACTCGGTCACCTTCGCGCCCGAATTGGTGATTTTGAAGGTGGCGGTGCCGGCGCCCAGGTCGGTCGTGCCGACCTCACAGGCGGTGTCGCTGGCCTTGACCACGATCGCACTGCCGGCCGCGGCCGGGTCACCCTTGTCGGAGTCGGAACAGGCGGCCAGACCGGCCGTTGCCAGCACGCCGGCGGCGGCCAGCGCGAAGAACTGGGTGGTACGCATCTGAGCTGTCTCTCCTCGTGGGTCAGGCCCGCGGCGACGTGGACGCCGCCTCGGCCTCAGCCTCGGCCTCGGTGCCGGTGTCGGCCCCGCGCTCGGTGACGGTGGGGGTGGCGGCGGGTGCCGGCTTGCGCCGGGCCGGTCGCAGGAAGAGCAGGAGGACCGGTACGGCGTACGCGACCCAGGCGATCGTCTCCAGCACGGTGGGGGCGGGAGTCACGTTGAACATGCCGGCGAGCAGGTGGGCGTACCAGGTGGTCGGGTCGAGCACGCCGGTGATGTCGAAGGCCAGGTCGTTCAGGCCGGGCAGGACGCCGGCCTCCTGGAAGTCGTGGACGCCGTACTTGAGGATGCCGGCGGCGACCAGGATCAGCAGGGCCCCGGTCCAGGTGAAGAACGTGCTGAGGTTGATGCGTACGGCGCTGGCGTAGAGCAGCACGCCGAGGACCACGGCGGTGACGACGCCGCCGATCAACGCGAGCAGCGGGCCACTGTCGCCGACAGCTCCCTGGGCGGCCGAGTAGAAGATCAGCGCCGTCTCCAGCCCTTCGCGGACTACCGCGAGGAAGGCCATGCCGGCGACTGCCAGGGACCCGACGGCCAGCGCGTCGGTGAGCTTGCCCCGCAGTTCGCCCGCGATGGTCCGGGCGGCCCGGCGCATCCAGAAGATCATCCAGGTGACGAAGACCACGGCGGCGACGGAGGTGATCGCCTCGAACAGCTCCCGGTCCTCGGAACGGGCCAGCAGCGAGGTCGACGTGTACTCGATCAGCCAGCCGAAGAGCACCGAGAGCGCCACGGCCAGGCCGACGCCCGCCCAGACCTGGGGCAACCGGTCCCGGCGCTGCGACTTCACCAGGAAGGCGACGAGGATGCTGACCACCAGGGTGGCTTCCAGGCCTTCCCGCAGGCCGATCAGGTAGGTGGCGAACATCCGGGCTCCGAGTGATTAGGCACGCCTCAACTAACTTAGGGCAGGCATACCTTCCTCTCGCGCGAGGCTCGCGTCAAGTCGTTCACGACAAGCTCACTCACCCCGTGACCAGCCTGTTCGCCCCGCGCGAGGCAGATCGCCCTCAGTCGGCTGTGGGAGGATCCCGCCGTGAAGGGATTCCTGCCGTGGCTGACGGTGCTGGCCGTGGTGCTGCTGCTCAGCGCGCTGCGCATGCGGGCGCTCGCCACCATCGTGTCGGTCGGGTGGCTGGTCTGGTGCGTCTGGACGTGGTTCCGCCCCACCCGACGCGACCCCCGCTCCGGCTGAACGGTCGGCGGATACGACGAACCGGGCCGGCTGCGAACAGCCGACCCGGTCCGGAAAACCGTCGATCAGTAGCGGTAGTGATCCGGCTTGAACGGACCCTCCTGGGAAACGCCCAGGTAGGCCGCCTGCTCCTTGGTCAGCGTGCTCAGCTTGGCGCCGAGCGCGCCCAGGTGCAGCCGGGCCACCTTCTCGTCCAGGTGCTTGGGCAGCACGTACACGCCGATCGGGTAGTCCTCGGTCTTCGTGAACAGCTCGATCTGGGCGATCGTCTGGTTGGCGAACGAGTTCGACATCACGAAGCTCGGGTGGCCGGTCGCGTTGCCCAGGTTCAGCAGACGCCCCTCGGAGAGCACGATGACGGCGTGACCGTCGGCGAAGCGCCACAGGTCGACCTGCGGCTTGATGTTGATCCGCTCCACGTCGGAACGCTTGGCCAGACCGGCCATGTCGATCTCGTTGTCGAAGTGGCCGATGTTGCCGACGATGGCCTGGTGCTTCATCCGGGCCATGTGCTCGTTGGTGATGACGTCGAAGCAGCCGGTCGCGGTGATGAAGATGTCCGCCTGCTCGACGACGTCGTCCAGGGTGGCGACCTGGTAACCGTCCATCGCGGCCTGCAACGCGCAGATCGGGTCGACCTCGGTCACCACGACCCGGGCGCCCTGACCGCGCAGCGACTCGGCGCAACCCTTGCCCACGTCGCCGTAGCCCATGACCACTGCCATCTTGCCGCCGATCAGGACGTCGGTGGCGCGGTTGATGCCGTCGATCAGCGAGTGCCGGCAGCCGTACTTGTTGTCGAACTTGCTCTTGGTCACCGAGTCGTTGACGTTGATGGCCGGGAAGAGCAGGGTGCCCGCCCGGTGCATCTCGTAGAGCCGGTGCACGCCCGTGGTGGTCTCCTCGGTCACGCCCTTGATGCCGGCGGAGATCCGGGTCCACCGCTGGCCGTCCTCGGCGAGCGAGCGGTGCAGCAGCCCGAGGATGACGGCGTACTCCTCGGAGTCGGCTGACTCGACCGGCGGGACCGCCCCGGCCTTCTCGAACTCGGCGCCCTTGTGCACCAGCAGGGTGGCGTCACCGCCGTCGTCGAGGATCATGTTCGGGCCCTGCCCGTCCGGCCAGGCGAGCACCTGCTCGGTGCACCACCAGTACTCCGGGAGGGTCTCGCCCTTCCACGCGTACACCGGGACGCCGGCCGGAGCCTCGGGCGTGCCGTCCGGGCCGACGACGATCGCCGCGGCGGCGTGGTCCTGGGTGGAGAAGATGTTGCACGACGCCCAGCGCACCTGCGCGCCGAGCGCGACGAGCGTCTCGATCAGGACGGCGGTCTGGATGGTCATGTGCAGCGAGCCGGTGATCCGCGCGCCGGCGAGCGGCTGCGCCTCGGCGAACTCTCGGCGAATCGCCATCAGGCCGGGCATCTCGTGCTCGGCGAGCTGGATCTCCTTGCGCCCGAACTCCGCGAGCGACAGATCCGCCACCTTGAAGTCGCCGTCGGCGAGCGTGCTCGGCCGGGCCTCGGACGGCGTACCGCTGGCGGCCGCCGGGAGGGTGCTGGTCATGAAAGCTCCTGTCGAACGATGTCTGCGCCGACCCTCCACCTTACGCGCGTTGGCGACGGGCATCCGGGGGACCGGTCGCGGACAGCGCACGGGGCGGTCGGTGGTGGACAGACCAAGCCGCCCACGTCCCGCCCGCCCCGTGCATCCCCCCGGTTTGGTTCCCCCGCACGTTCTCGGACCGTCGTCGCGATAACGCTGCGTACTCATAGAGTCACACTCGGGCAGGGCGGCGTCAAGCTATTCCGGAAAAGTCGGACTTGTGTCGGGGCCCTGCGTCGTCAGCTCAGCCCCGACGTCGCCACGTACGCCTCCCCGACGCCGCTGATCCGCAGCGGCTCGCCGGCCGCCGTGCCGATCGCCGCTTGGCCGGACACGAGCGTCACCGCCCCGGCACCGTCGTCCACCGTGACCGAACCACCACCGCAGAGCACCACCCGAGGACCGGGCAGCGGCAGCGTGACAGTGGGCACAGCCGCGTCGACGCGTACGTGGTGCAGCGCGAAGTCGTCCACCGGCACGGGCCACCAGGCCACACCCGGGCCCACCGGCTGCGCGGCGCGCACCGGATCGACGAGCACCTCGAAGCGCAGCACCCGCAGCAACTCGTCGACGTCCACCCGCTTCGGGGTCAGACCACCGCGCAACACGTTGTCGCTGGCCGCCATGATCTCCACACCACAGCCACTCAGGTAGGCGTGCAGGTTGCCGGCCGGCATCCAGATCCCCTCCCCCGGCACCAGACGCAGGTGGTGCAACAACAGCGCCACCAGCGCGCCCGGGTCCGCCGGGTACGCCTTGGCCAACCGGTGGACCAGCTCCGCGTCCGGGCCGTCGGCCGGCGAGGCCAGCACGGAACCCAACAACGCTGCGCGCTCGGCGACCGGCCAGCCGAGCAGCGTCCGCACCGCCGTCCGCAGCCCCGCCGGCCCGGTACGCAACGCGGCGACCACCGGCGTCAACTCCGGTACGCCGAACGCGGCGAGCGCTTCGGCCGACTCAGTCGGGTCCCGGAAACCGCACAGCGCCTCGAACGGGGTGAGCGCGACCAGCAACTCCGGCTTGTGGTGCGGGTCGGAGTAGTTGCGTTCCCCCTCGGGGCGCCCCTCCTCCGCCGCATAACCGGCCCGGGCCTGTTCGGCGTCCGGGTGTGCCTGGAGGCTCAACGGCGCGTCGGCCGCGAGGACCTTGAGCAGGAACGGCAACCGGCTGCCGAACCGCTCGGAAACCCGCTGGCCGAGCCACTGCCCCGGCTCGTCCCGCACCAGGTCACAGAGGCTCACCTGCAGGCCGGCACGGGCCACGCGGGCCGGGGCGCCCGGGTGGGCGCCCAACCACAGCTCGGCCTCCGGCCCCTCACTGGGTACCGGCCGCCCCTGAAGGAGCGCGATGGCGGAACGGGAACCCCAGGCGTAGTCGCGGATCGGTCCGTACAGCGGCTCCACGGGTCAGCCTCCGGCCCGCCCGGCCGCCTCGCCGGACGCACCGTCGACCTGCGGCACTGCGGTGTCGGCGGCAGCGCCGGTGCCGGCGTTGGCCGCCGCGACGCTGTAGACGTCCGGCTCCAGGTAGATCACCCGGGCGATCGGCACCGCCGCGCGGATGCGCGCCTCGACGGCGTTGATGCCGCGCGCCAGGTCGTGGGCGCTCTCCCACTCCGGCACGGCGATCTTGGCAGCCACCAGCAGCTCTTCCGGACCCAGGTAGAGCGTCTTCATGTGGATGATCCGCTCCACCTCCGGACCGTCGGTGACGGCCCGCTCGATGGCGGCCAACTCAGGCGCCTCAGCACCCTCGCCGAGCAGCAGGCTCTTCGTCTCGATGGCCAGCACGACGGCGATGACGACCAGCAGGATGCCGATCATCGCGGTGCCGGCGGCGTCCCACTCGCCGTTGCCGGTGATCAGCGTCATGGTGACGCCGAAGAGCGCGAACACCAGACCGATGAGCGCGCCGAAGTCCTCCAGGAGCACCACCGGCAGCTCCGGCGCCTTGGCCCGGCGGATGAACCGCACCCAGGACTGGTTGCCCCGGATGTGGTTGGACTCCTTGATGGCGGTCCGGAACGAGAACGACTCCATGGCGATCGCCACCACGAGCACCACCACCGGCAGCCAGTGCCAGGACTCGATGCCGTGCGGGTCGTGCCACTTGTGGTACGCCTCGTACAGGGCGAACAGGCCACCGATGCTGAACAGCACGATGGACACGATGAACGCGTAGATGTAGCGCTCCCGGCCGTACCCGAACGGGTGCTCCGGGGTGGCTGCCCGCTTCGCCCGCTTCCCGCCGAGCAGCAGCAGACCCTGGTTGCCGGAGTCGGCGACCGAGTGGACCGCCTCGGCCAACATCGACGAAGAGCCGGAGAGCAGGAACGCGATGAACTTGGTGACGGCGATGCCGACGTTGGCCAGGAGGGCGGCGACGATCGCCTTCGTCCCACCGTTGGCGCTCATGCCGCCGCTCCGCTTCGCCGCACGAAGCCGACCGGTCCGCGCATGACGCGCCGCCCCCGAGGTCCGTTCACTGGTTCGACAGCTCCTTCATTTCGGTGATGGCCGGAACGGCCATCGGGTCCAACCCGTGCGCCAGAGCGAGGTAGATCGAGGCGAAGTCCGGGACCGCGACCAGCGAGGCCAACCGCTCCAGCGCGGAGCCACCCTCGGCGGTCACCACGTCGCACCGCACACCGCGACGCTCGGCGAGGGTCTGCACCGCGTCCGCGCGGCGCTCCTCGACGGCGAAGGGTTCGTCGGTGTCGTCCTCGGCGTTGAGCCCGCCGTCACGCAGCAGCACCAACCGCAGCCGGGTGCCGTCGCCGTCGTCGTCGGTCGGGTCGGCGAAGATGTCGCGCTCCCCCTCGGCCAGGCCGCCGAAGACACCGTCGAGCAGCCCGACCCGACCCCGACCGGCCTCACCCAGCGCCCCGGTGACCACCGGGTAGCGGGCGTTGGCGGACAGGGTGTCGCCGAACCGCCGGGCGGCCACCGTCGCCAGCGGGGACGAACCCCACACGATCGGAATCGACCCGGCCAGCCCCAGGGCCAGCGACTTGGCCGGGTTGACGAACGACTCCGCGGCGGACCGACAGCGGTCGGCGTCCGCGTCCAGTCGGGCCGCGGTCTCCGCCAGGTCCGCCTCGTTGACCTTCACGAGCCCGAGGGAACGGGCGGCGAGCAGAACCGGCACGGTGAGCGCCCAGAGGCTGGCTCGCGCCGGCGCACGCCGGGGCACCGGGATGAACGGTGCCCGGGCCTGCTCGGCGATCGACTGCAACTGCGAGTCGGGGGCGCCCACGGCGACCAGTCGGGCACCGCGCCGGTGCGCGGCCTCCGCCGCACCGAGCGCCTCCGGGCTACGGCCCGACGCGCTCACCGCGATCACCACGTCGGCCGCGCCCACCCAGCCGGGCACGCCCGCGCTGCGGTGCGCGATGACCGGGACCGGGCAGCGAGGTCCGGCGACAGTGGCCAGCACATCACCGGTACGCCCCGCCGTGCCGATGCCGGCGATGACGACGGCTCGGGGCCGCCCGTCGTCGGCGAGCACCGACAGGTTCGCCTCGGCGGCCAGCGCGGCGCTCTCGCGCACCTGCGCGCCGGCCGACGCCGTGTGCCGGAGCATGCCGCCCGGGTCGTGCTCGGCCAGCGCCTCCGGATTGTCGAGCAGGGCCTCGTCGGCGTCGCGACGTCCGCTGACCCCGGCCGTACCGTCGATCATGAGGGCTGCCCTCCAGGGCCGCCGCGCGCCTCGTCGAGCAGCAGCACCGGCACGTCGTCACGGACCTCGAAGATCCGGCCGCACTCCGTGCAGGTCAACGTCTGCGCCTCGGCATCGTAGGTGAGCGGGGCGTGGTGCGTGTCCGGACAGGCGAGAATCTCGAGCAACTGCGGATCCAGGGCCATGGCACGGCTCCTTCCACGTGTGCGGCTTCACCGACGGCGGTGCCGACCGGCGCAGGCGATCTTATCGGCGAACGCGGTCGAGCACGTCGTCCCGGAGCGAGACCATCCGATCACGGGAGGGCGCCTCGACGTTGAGCCGAAGCAGCGGCTCGGTGTTGGACGCACGCAGGTTGAACCAGGCGCCGTCGGGGAAACGCAGGGTCAGCCCGTCCATCTCGTCGGCCACCGCGTCGGGGTACGCGGCCCGCACCTCGGCCACCGCCGCTGCCTGGTCGGTCACCGTCGAGTTGATCTCGCCGGAGGCGATGTAGCGCTCGTACTCTCCGGCCAACACGGACAGCGGCAGCGACTGCTCGCCCAACGCCGCCAGGGTGTGCATCGCCGCGAGCATGCCGGTGTCGGCGAACCAGAAGTCGCGGAAGTAGTAGTGCGCGGAGTGCTCGCCGCCGAAGACGGCGTTCGTGCGGGCCATCTCCGCCTTGATGAAGGAGTGCCCGACCCGGGCGACCACCGGCTGCCCACCGTGCTCACGGATGATCTCCGCGACCGCGCTGGAGGTGATCAGGCCGTGGATCACCGTGGAACCTGGGTGCTTGGCCAGCTCACGCGCGGCGACCAACGCGGTGATCGCCGACGGTGAGACCGGCTCGCCCCGCTCGTCCACCACGAAGCACCGGTCGGCGTCGCCGTCAAAGGCCAACCCGATGTCGGCGCCGTGCTCGACAACCGCGCGCTGGAGGTCGACCAGGTTCGCCGGGTCCAACGGGTTGGCCTCGTGGTTGGGGAAGCTGCCGTCCAACTCGAAGTAGAGCGGCACGATCTCCAGCGGCAGCGGCGACAGGGCGGCGTCACCCAACACGGTCGGGACGGTGAAGCCACCCATCCCGTTACCGGCGTCGACGACCACCTTCAACGGCCGGATGCCCGAGAGGTCCACCAGCTTGCGCAGGTAGCCGGCGTAGTCGGGGAGCAGGTCACGCCGCTCGGCCGGCCGGGTCGGCTCACCGGCCGGTCGCGCTTCGCCGGAGTCCAGAAGGGCCTGGGCCCGGTCCCGGATCTCCGCCAGACCGCTCTCCTGGCCGATTGGACGGGCACCGGAACGGCACATCTTGATGCCGTTGTACTGCGCGGGGTTGTGGCTGGCCGTGAACATCGCACCGGGCAGGTCGAGCGAGCCGGAGGCGAAGTAGAGCAGGTCCGTGGAGGCGAGCCCGATCTCGATCACCGAGCGCCCCTCGGCGCGTACGCCGGCGGCGAACGCGGCGGCCAGCCCGGGTGAGGTGGCCCGCATGTCGTACCCGACGACAACCGCGTCGCCCGGCTCGTCGGTGGAGTTGAGCAGCTGGGTGAACGCCGCCCCGAGCGCCTCAGCGGCTCGTTCGTCCCACTGGTCCGGTACCGTCCCTCGAACGTCGTACGCCTTCACGATCTGGGACAGATCAGACACGTGTTCCACTCCTTGGCCGCAAACTGGACACCGATCCTGAGCCTAACGGAGGCACCGGTTCGTGCCTCGCTCAGTCGGGGAGCCGAGGAATGAAGACCGTGTGGCCGCCCTCGTCGGCGGGCGGCTTCCCGGTTTGCGGCGCGCCAGGCATCGGCTGCGTCGCCTCCGGCACGGCACCGGCACCGGCCGACGGTGCACCGTAGACCCCACCGGTGGCGGGTCGCGGCGACGGCACCGCCCCCCAACCCGGGGCTGGAGGCTGCTGGCCGTACACCTGACCTGGGCGACCGGGCGCGGCCGGGAGCCCACCACCGGCCCGGTAGGTGGTGCCCCCGGGGTTGCCCGGCAGCGCGTCCGGCGACTCGTCCGACGGCTTGCGGTCCTGCCGGGAGCGACGCAACAGCAGCACGACGAGCAGCAGACCGACAGCCACCATCACGATGCCGAAGAACATCACCGGTGACCCTCCGCCGGACGACTGCGCGGCAGCCGGCTTGGTGTCGGGCGCGCTGGACACCAGGGCTGCCGGGTTCACCGCCTCGTCGACCGTCGCGACCTCGCTGGGAGTCGGGGTGGGCGATGCCGTCTTCGACGGCGTCGGCGACGGGGTCACCCGCGCACCGGTCACCCGGGCCGCGTCGCTGTGGCTACCCAACGTCTGCCCCTCGGCGCTGAGGCCGACGCCGGTCACGACGAGCCGACCCCCGGGGGCGCCCGCGGCGATCGCCACCCGGTACCGCACCGTGATCCCCTTGCCCTTGCACAGCCTCGGCTTCGCGGGCGACGTCTGCGCTGTCTGCACCGTCCCACTGGCGCCCGACACGCCCACCGGAAGCCAGCGCCCGTCCGCGGCGACCTCGACGGTCACCTGGTCCGGCTGAAGACCTTCGAGACGCAGACCCAACGCGGTACGCAGCAGAACGCACCCGTCGGTGCGCTTGCGTACCGCGACGTTCACCCCCTGCGGGGAACCACCGGCGGCGAAGCTGCTGGCCGCACCGACCCGGACCACGTCGCTGTCGGCGGACGCCGGCGACGCGCCGAGCAGCACCAGGCCGCCCACCAGAGCGCAGACCGCCGCGAGTCGCGTCGTGCGTCGACGCACCGTCATGATCACCTCGCCGTTCTCCCCGGGTGGGGTCCGCGGGACAGGCTACTACCGGCCCATCAGGGCCACCGGTCATAGAGCGGCCCGGATGTGCGCGGCGTTACGGTTTACGACCCTGTTTGCGACCCGGCCCGTGGACCTGCGGAGAGGGTCGGCATCGCCGCGGTTCGCCGCAGGTGGAGGGCGCCCGGGCAGGGTCAGTCGACCTGTCGGGCCTGGGCCTCGGCGAGGGCGTCGCGGCTGAGGCGGTCGGCGGTGCGGGTGGTCTCCGGCAGCCGGTAGCGCGGGGTCAACCCGAGCACCTGCGCGGTCGCGTTCTCCAAGCTCATTCGATGCCCGACGCTGACGAAGACCGGCTTCACGCCGTCCTGGGTCCGCAGCACCCGGCCGACGACGTCGCCGCCGTCGCGGAGCGGCGACCAGGCACCCCGCCGGTCGGCCGGCGGGTCCCACGTCCCGACCAGTGGCGTCTTCCCCACCCCGATCGCGGGCAGCCCGGTGACCACCCCGAGGTGACAGGCGAGACCGAACCGACGCGGATGGGCCAGCCCGTGCCCGTCGCAGACCAACAGGTCCGGCACCACGGTCAGACGGTCCAGCGCGGCGAGCAGCGCGGGCAACTCACGGAACGCGAACAACCCCGGCACATAGTCGAACGCGGGCCGTCCCACGCTGACCGCGGAATCAACCACCTCCAACGTCCGGGCGTCCAGCACCGTCACGGCCGCCGCCAGAAGGTCACCACCCTGGGAGTACGCGACATCCAGGCCGGCCACCGTCGCAGGTGCGCTCGGCCCCGGCCCGACCAGGTCGACCAGCGGCCGCAACTCCTCCTGTACGGCCACCGCCTCCGCCACACTGCCCGGCCCCGCCGGCTGGGTGCCGATGCCCGGCCGCGCGCTGCTGTGCCGCCCTGGGCTGATGTCCGGCCCCGCGGCCGCCGGCGGGCGTGATCCACTCGACTTCACGGAAGTGGGGCTATCCCCGAGCGCTGGATGCCCCATGTTCCGGGAAACGGAGTCGATCACGGCCGGTACGGGCCGTCCGCGGCGACGCTGGTGGCACTGCCGTCCGTCGCACCCTGCGCCGGGTCATCACGCTGGTCGCCCTGGGCGGGAGACCCTCCCGGGGCAGCCTCGACGGAGGACTTTCGACCTCTCAACAGGTCGAGGCCGACCGCGAAGGCAAGGCTGAAGGCGACGCCGAACGCCACCCCACCCTTCGCGCCGAACACGGGGATGCCGATCGCCAAACCGATCGCTATGCCAACCGGCCACGCCCAGAGAGTGGACCAGGTGCTCTTCGAGCCGGATCTCACCATGCGTCGATCTTATTCGGACAGACCAACGTCCACGCCCACCCTGCCCGCTGACCGCGCCACCGGAGACCGCCGATCAGGTCAGGCCCAACTCGTTGCGGGCCGCCTCGATTCACCGGCCGACCCCGTGGGCACCACTGCCGGCCGCGAGCCCCGGCCGCCTCGTCAAGTAACTCACGGGCGGCTTCCCGATCCCCGTCGCCAGATACGCCAGGATGTCCGGGGCCTCGCCCAAGCCTTCAGCGTGGACCGAGTCCCGATCAACAGTCGTAGTGAAGATCGCCGTGCGTCGGCCTCAACGGTCAGCTCCGGCACCGCTTTCGAAGATGGCGCGTAGCTCGCCTTCGGCGGGCAACTTCTCGCCGCCGGTGACCGTCTCGGTCACAGCTTCAGCCTCGGCGCGGCTCACGTTCCTGTAGCGATCAAAATTCCGGTAGTCGTCGAGGAAGCGAACAACGAGACCAGGGTCATAAGCCCAGGCGCGAGCGCGATGATCCCAGAGAACGGCTTGTCCGTGCCCCGCGTCCATGACGAAGAGACCCGCCGGCTCTCCTTGCTCATCAGTCCGGTAGATCACGTAGTAGCTCAACAATCTCCCGCTCCAACTCTTCGGCGACGTGCGGTGCTACCGGGAAGTCACGAGACCCTAGCCCAAACTCCCGCACAACCTGCGTAAAGCTTGTCCCGTGCCGACTCAGCCAGCCGCGATACTCACGCCAAGCGTCAGGGTTCTGGCTGATCCATTTCGCGAAAGTGGCGTCCTTCGGGCGGAGACGGAGGTCCAGCCCGGCCGGCAGAACATCCGGCAGGCCACGCTCGCGGTTCGCGACAAGCATCCGCAGAAACGCATGGATCCGCCGATCCGGGCTGTGCGACGGCCGTCGTACGACCTCATACTCTTCGTGGGTTGCCAACCACGCCTCTCGTGATGCCGGGGTGTGCAGCTGCAACTCGATCAGCATCCCGTCGGGCGACCGGAGGGTGCAGTTCAAGCCATAGAAGCGGTTCCCCGGCCGCCAAAAGTTCTTACATGTTGAACTTGGCACTGAGAAACCAGCCTCTACCAGCCCAGCCAGGACCAGTTCAACAGCTTCGGTGTAGTGCTCACCCGACGGCATCTCGAAACAGAATCTCAGGGCGTCGTTGACTTCGGACGCGAACTCGATCACATCGATCTCGGCGAGGCGGGCTTCGTCGAGATACTTCCGTGCCAGAGATTTCAGCCCTTTGACACGAGACCTTCGACCCCGTAGTCGGATCGATTCACCGAGGCCGAGCGTGTCAGCCACACTTCGCCCGACCCGGGCCAGGGCATCCTCGACCTGATCAGCGGCTCCGCGGGCCCGCTCGCGAAGCTCGGTAAGCGCAGCCAACTCCGCGGCCGTGAGCAGATTGAGGTCGGTCGGTTCCTGGTCCGAGTGGCCCGACGTCGCCGCACTGTCACCCACACCCGTTGAGCCAGGGCCGTCCAGGAGGAGGTACATCCGATTGACGTACGGGTCGCCGTAGCCTCCGTTGTCACGCGTCGGCGGGTGGTCCGGGAGGTCCGGCCGCTCGCTGAACCGGCCCCGGGGCAGCCCGCCGAGCGGCATCGGTCGGCCGTCGCCGCCCAGCACCAGCGCGTCGATGCCGACCACGTCGGGGTACAACGGCCGGTCCCGGACCAGCCCGGTCTGCGGGTCTACGTAGAGGACCGTGCCGTTCTGGTTGAGCGCCACCCAGGCGTGCGAACCGCCGTGCGCCCACTCGGTGACCAGGAACGCGTAGCTGCCGTGGCCGCCGAGGAGCAGTTGGTCCCGCAGGTTGCGGTACCCGCGGTCGCCCGCCTGCCGTGCCTGCTCGGCGTACGTGCGCTGGCCGGCCGGGGCGAGGAGTTGCTGGAAGCGCCCTCCGGTGATGTCCTCGACGCGGCCTGGGCCGCCGGCCTCGCCGCGGATGGGTCGACGGATGTCACCGTCCAGGTAGCCGTCGAAGGTGCGGGGAGCGGACACCCGGGGCCGCCCGTGGACCCAGGTCTCGAACAATGACAGCGTGCAGTCCAGGCAGTTGATGCCCCGGGTGGCGTCGGCGGCGGGACCTCCGTCGTTGAGGAGCCGGAACCAACCGCCCCGGCGGGGGTCGGCGGTGCGGGTGATGGTGCCGTCCGGCTCGCGGGGCATCTGCCGTTCCACGTCGACCTGGTGCAGGGCGAGCGGCGGGCGAAGCCCTCCCGGCTGCCCGTACGGCCGGGAGTCGTCGATCGGTGGAGGATTGCCGTCACCGGTGAGCCGGGACGGGCCGGAAGTCTCCACAGCGCCGAGCGCGAGCGCGCCCACGTCCCGGTTGGCGTGTTCGAAGGTGGCGGCGTCGATGTCCACGACCGGCGGTGCCGTGGTGCCGGCCAGCACCGCGTCTGCCAGGTCACGCCATTGGGCGTACGCGCGTGCTTCGTCGTTCGCGGCCCGCTGCCAGCCGTCGGCCCACTGCCGGTGACCTGCCTGGTGCAACTGTCGGGCGTAGGTGGCGTACTCGATTGCCCTGCGATCGTGCTCCGCGGCCCGGGCACGCAGTCGGGTTGCCTCCGCCCGGCGGCGGTTGCGTTCGTAGCCGGTCCGCTGCGACTCGTAGTGGCCCTGGTACCGCCGCCGCTCGGCGGCTTCGGCCTCGGCGGCCCACTGCGCGGCGTAGAAGTCGTCGGTATCGGTTGCCGACACGACCGGGTCGCCGAAGACCAGGTCGACGGGGATCGACGCCCTGCCCCGGGCCGGATGCTCGGGTGCCGGGACCGGTGTGCGCACGGGTGGTGTGGTTGCGCGGGACGGTACGGCGGAACGGCCCGGAGTCGTCCCGACCAGCGGGGCAGCGGTGGCACCCGGCAGCATCGCGCCGGGGGCGGCGGTCGGTGTGGACGCGCCGGTCGACGGAGACCAGGCGACCGGTCCGGCGGTGTGCGGTGGGCTCGTGGGCTGGCCCGGCGGGACACCGGTCGCCGGCTGACCAACCGGCTCGACGGTGCCTACCACGGGAGCGGCCACCGATGACAGCCTCGAATCACCGGTCACCGACGACAGCCTCGGATCGGTCGCCACCGACGAGAGCATCGGATCAGTGGCCACCGGTGGCAGCGTCGGATCGGTTGCCACCTGCGGCAGTTTCGAGCCGGAGTCCATCGAGGACGGCGACGACTCGGCCGGCACCTGCGACGACCGGCTGGCGTCCACCGACGACAACGCCGGATCAGAGGCCGCCGACGACGGCTCCGGATCAGCAACCACGGCCGACAGCACCGAGTCAGCAGCCACCGCGGGCAGCGCCGGATCAGCAGCCACCGCCGGCAGCGCCGGATCAGCAGCCACCGCCGACAGTGTCGGATCAGCAGCCACCGCCGACAGTGTCTGACCGGCCGATACCGGTTGTGTGACGGCCGCGTCCGCAAGGGAAGGTGCGCGCAGCGGACCGTCGACGCGATCTACGCCGGAACTGGCATCCTCCGTCGGTGACGTCGAGACGTGCACGTCGGCGACAGCCGAGGGGTCGGCGCGTAGCGGGGCCACATCGTTCGTCGGTGTGGCCTGCACCGGAACGACCGGAGACATTCCAGCCGCACTCGCCCCGGAGGAAGGGGAGGACCCGAGCGCCGCCACCGACGGCAGTGACGGGCCGACGATTGAGGCCCCGGCGAGGGCGTTGGTCTGTGCGTCGAGCCGGGCGCGTAGCGCGTGGTCGGTCTGGCCGGTAACCGAGCCGGTGGCCCCGGACGCGGCGGCGCGTGCGACGTCCTCCACCGAGGTCAGACCCTGGCCGGTGGCCAGGCTGGCAGCGCTGTCGGCGAGCACCTCGCCGGTCATCTCCCGCCCCAGGTGTTCACCGACTCGGGCCGCTCGCCCCGTCGCGTGCCGGCCGAGCCCGGCGAGCGGCGCGACCGCCCCGCCGGCGAGCCCGCCGACCGCCGACGCGCCGAGGTCGGTCAGGTCCAGGCCGTGCGCCCGCCCGGTGGAGTTTTGGTACGCCTGCGTGGCCAGCGTGACGCCGCTCTCCTCTGCGGCCTCTTCCAGCCCTTCGCGGGCGGCCCGCTTGGCGAGCCCTCGCACCCCGTCCCGGGTGACCTCCTTGGCGGCTCGCTCGCCGGCCTCCCGGAGCCCGTGTTTGAGGGACTTGCTGGCCAGTTGACCCATCAGCCGCTTGATGATCTGTTGGACCAGCAGCCGCGTCGCGCCGATCGCCGCGCCGGCGGCCGGGGTGGCGGCGCCGGCGGTCAGCACCGCCGCTACCGCCACCGAGAGCAGCTCGATGACCAGGATGCCCAGTTCGATCCAGACTTCGAGCTTGGCGCCCTCGATGTCGCACCCGCATTCCTCGACCAGTCGGCCGAGGTCGGCGGCGACCGCGAGCAGCACGGGCAGCGGGGCGTCGGGGTTCTCGGCGATGCCTCGCCAGGCAGCCTCGAATGCGGCGTCGACGGCCCCGACGCCGCCGTAGCCGTTGCGCACCTCGACGGCGGCCGCCGCGGCGTCGGTCTGCGGGCCGGCGAGCACCGACGCGACGTCGTACCACCGGTCGGCGACGTCCCAGACGGCCCGCTCGTCGCCTTCCGGCCACTGCACACCGACCACCCAGTCGAGGGCCTCGTAGATCCAGCCTGGAACGTCCCAGAGTGCGAGGTCCAGTGGGTGCGGAATCGGGCTGGGCAGCACGCTCATCGGGTGTCCCGGGCCGTCAGGGCTGGTCGGTGAGCCGGCCGAAGCGGGCGGCGTTGGCCCCGTCGGTCTGCACGCTCGCGTCGACCGCGCGCACCACGTCGCCACCCAGTTCGGTGAGCCGGTGCCCGACACCCGCCCAGGCCCGCATGACGGTCTGCTCGATCTCGCGGTAGTTGCGCTCGAACGCGGCGCCGATGTCGTCGCGGCCCCACGGTCTCGCACCACTGGCGGTCTCGATCGCACCACCCTCGGCCGCTCGGCGGGCCGTCACCGCCTCACCGGCGAGCCTCAGGTCGGCGCCACCCCGACGCGCCCGGGACGGATCGAGCCAGAGCTGACCGTCGGTCATTCCTTCACCTCACGCCTGCCGAGCACCGCGTCGGCTCGACCGAGGAGAGCCGCGTAGTCGCCGGTGCGGAGGAAGTCCACCGAGCCGGAGCCGGCCGGCATGCTCTCGGCGACGAGGTCGCGGGTGGCCTCGACCGCGGCGGTCGCGGCGGCCCGGACCGTTTCGGTGATTTTTCGGCCGAGTGCCCCCGCGTCGCGCTCGCGGTAGACGGTCGACGCCAGCTCCACCTGGACCAACTCGCCGCGGGCGC
Source organism: Micromonospora sp. WMMD967 (assembly GCF_029626165.1). Taxonomy (NCBI): domain Bacteria; kingdom Bacillati; phylum Actinomycetota; class Actinomycetes; order Micromonosporales; family Micromonosporaceae; genus Micromonospora; species Micromonospora sp. WMMD967. Next base: position 2,098,659 of record NZ_JARUBK010000001.1, on the reverse strand, counting down.
CCACTGTCGCGGTGACCTGACCGTCGGCCGACCGTCGGGTCACCCGAAGCTCGGCGAGCCGTGTCTGCAGGTTGTCCAAACCGGACCTGAGCTGCTGGTATTGCCCGTACACGTCGTCGAATCGGGCTCGTAGCTCGCGGTTGGTGTGCCGGTCCACCTGTTCGCTCACCGCCGCTCCTCCCGTCACCGTCGGTAGAACCGCACCATACCGGCTGCCATCGATCCGTGTAGTCCGGTAGTTTCAGAGCGTGATCGACCGCCAGCAGGCCGAACAGCTCGCCGCCACCTGGGCCCGCCGCGACTCGCGGCGCCTGGGCCACGAGTGCACAGCGATGGTGGACGAGTTCGACCTCGGCTACGTCGTCACGTCGGTCGTGGCCACCGAGGTGCGGACGGTCCCCGGGGACCTGCCGACGACGGTGATCGACAAGCAGACCGGCACGGTGACCACCTGGCCGCGGGTGCCGAGCGACGTGGTGGCGGAGTTGTACCGGCGCAGCCAGCCGTCCGGCCCGACCGCTCCCCGCACCGTCGATCCGTCGAGCCTGCTGGTCCGGCAGATCCACCGAGTGGCCACCCCGAACACGGCCGCGCACCTGACCATCGACGGGCGGATCTGGACGGCGGAGGGCGCGAAGGGCGACGTCCCGCTGAATCATCACCCGCTGGTCCGCAGCTATTTGGACGAGCTGCCTCCGGGCGATCTGGTCCGGGGCGGGGAGGCTCACGCCGAGCTGATCGTCGTCTCCGACGTGCTGCACGAGTACGACCACCGCCGGGCCGCCGAAGGCATCGCGCCGATGGGCCGGGCCGAGGCGGCGGCGCTGTTGGAGGGCGCCCGGTTCGAGATCTTCCGCATCCGGGAGCCCGGCGATCCGGCTGGTGGCCCCGCCGAACTGCCCTGCGAATCGTGCATCACCTTCCTGATCAGGGCCAACGTCCTGCCGGAGTCGGCCCGGGCGTACACCGAGACCTGGCGTGCTCCGGCGGCGACCGATCCCGACCCTGGTCGCTTCCCGGCGGAGGTCGCCAACGCGCTGGTCGCGGCCGGCTGGCGACCGCACATCGGGGACCAGATCATGGCCGCCGCAGCCGTGCGGGACGTGACAGCGGTGTCGGGGGCGACCCACCAGCACACTGTCTTTCCGGCGGCAGTGGAGGCGCTGACCGCGTTTCCCAGCCTGGTCGGTGCCCGGCGCGGCCGGGGCGAACAGGTGTGGATCTCACGGTTCGACATCCGGCCACACATGATCGCGCACACCGCCGACACGCTCGCGGACTTCGGCGCGGTGCTCGGCGTACGCCTCTTCCCGATCGGCACCGAGCAGCAGGACAGCATCCTGGCCGTCGACGAGCGGGGGCGGGTCTTCGCGCTCGACCAGGCCGGCGAGTGGTTCCTCGGCGACACCATCGACGCCGCACTGACCACTCTGCTGCTCGGGCGTGCCCCGGCTCGCGTCCGCGACGACGGCACCTGGCAGGCGGACTAGGGCGGGGCCCGGTGCACGGGGCCCCGCCTCCGAGATCAGCGAAGCACCTCGACCGTGTTGCGCCGCACCAGGTTCTTGCCCGGCTCGCGGATCTGCTCCATCGCGGCCGAGTTGAGCAGCACGCAACTGCCCGACGGGCCGGTCACCGTCACGGTGGTCGCCCGGTTGTTGTCCAGGTTGGTCACCCGCAGCCGGGTACCCACCGGGAACTGTCCGCTGGTGGCCCCCGGTCCGGCGGCCTCCTCGAAGAAGGTGATCGCACCCGAGCACGCCGACCGGGGTGCCGGGCCGGACGCGGCGGGCGATGCGGCACCGGGGCGTACCGTTCCGGGCGCCGGCGCGGCGGCCGGCGGCGCGGCACCGTCGAGGCGCTCCACCACGTTGCGGCGGATGACGTTCTTCCCGGGCTCCCGGACCAGCTCCATGGCGGCGGCGTTGAGCAGCACGCAACTGCCCGACGGGCCTGTCACCGTCACCGTGGCCGCCCGGTTGTTGTCCAGGTTCGTCACCCGCAGCCGGGTACCCACCGGGAAGCGGTCGCTGGTCGCCGCAGGCGCCCCGCCCTCCGCGGAGAAGGTGACCGAGCCGGAGCAGACGGACGACCGTGTCGGGGAGGTGTCGGCGAACCCCAGGTTGGTACCGACCGCCACACCCGCTGCGGCGAGCACCGCCACGCTCGCCGCCAGCACGTGCTTGCGCTGCACCCTCATCGCCGTCACTCCCGTCCTCGGTGTTTCCGTCACCGCCTGGTACGGACGGGGCGGGCCTACCGTTCAGCCGGCACGGGAATCGATCTGGCCACGGTCAGGTCCACCGGCCCGTACCGGGTGCGTGGCGCCCCGGTGATCAGCGCCCAGTAACGGTCCCCGTACGACCAGTGCCACCACTCGGTCGGGTAGTTCACCATCCCGGCGCCGCCGAGGGCGTCCACCATGATCTGGCGGTTTCGGCGGGCGGTCGCGCTGATGGTGGGCGCGTCGGTGAAGCAGGCGTCGGCGCTGTCCTCCGGGGTGGCGTCGATGGCCGTGCCCAGGTCCAGTTCCACGCCGTCGTCGGTGCACAGTGTCAGGTCGACGGCCCCGCCCGTGCTGTGCGGGGCCACCTCGACCGGTGAGACGAACTTGGTGGTCTCGTGGTGCAGCCGCTCCGGGGACCAGTCCGGGTGCCGGCGACGCAGTTCGTCGCGGTAACCGGTGAAGATCCTCAGCTGCGACCGGTACGGCCGGTAACCCTCGACCACCAGCAGACGCAGCCCGGCGGGCAGGGCACGCTGCGCGGCCAGCAGTCGGTCCACGACATCGGCGCGCAGCCGGGCGTACGCCCCGGCGGGGTCGGCTGCGCGGCCGTCCAGGCGCAACTCGGGCAGCGCCCGTAGGTCGAGCAGCGGGTCGCCGTCGTCGGAGCTGGGTACGGCGGCCACCCGGGGATCGGAGAGCAGGATCATCGGACGCTCCCCGCCGTCGTGACGGGCCGCCCGGCGTGCCGTACGCGGGCCAGCTCGACGAGTCGGTCCACCACCTCCCGGTACCCGACACCGACAGCGGCCCACACCTTCGGATACATCGAGTGCGCGGTGAAACCAGGCATGGTGTTCAGTTCGTTGACGTACACCGAACCGGTCGTCTCGTCGTAGAAGAAGTCGACACGGGCCAGACCCCATCCACCGATCGCGGCGAACGCGCGCAGTGACAGGTCACGGATCCACTCGGTCACGTCGTCCGGCAGGACGGCGGGAACGATCATCGGGTCGGCGTCGCCGAAGTACTTCTGCTGGTAGTCGAACCAGCCCCCGGCGACCCGCACCTCACCGACCGCCGACGCTTCGGGACGCGCGCCGCCGAGCACCGCGCACTCCAGCTCACGACCGGTGACTCCCTGCTCGACGATGACGAGCTGGTCGTGGCGGAGCGCCTCCTCCACGGCGGCGGCCAGGTCGTCGCCCTCGTCGACCCGGGTGATGCCGATCGAGGAACCCATGTTGGCCGGTTTGACGAAGAGTGGCCGGCACAGCCCGGCGACCAGGTCCTCCGGGTCGTCGGCGGCCTGGTAGGTGTGCGAGTCGAAGGCGACGTACGGGGTGACCGGGATGCCCTCGGCGCGCAGCGCCCGCTTCATCGCCACCTTGTTCATGCCCACCGCGGAGGCGAGGATGCCGCACCCGACGTACGGAACGTTCAGCGACTCCAACAGCCCCTGCACCACACCGTCCTCGCCGAACGGCCCGTGCAGCACCGGAAAGACCACGTCCAGCTCGGCGTGCACGGCACCGGGTGCGTTGCCGGCGGCCACCTGCACGACTCCCGGGCACGGACCACTCCGGAGCTCGACGGCCGGGCCGGTCACCACCAGTTTGTCGTCGATGGCCCGTTCCCCGGCCGGCCGGTCGCGCAACTCGGCCAGCACCGAGTCGGGCATCAAACGGAACCCGCCGCTACTGGTGACGCCGATGGCGACAGTGCGGTAACCGCTGCCGGCGAGCGCCCGGGCCACCCCGAGCGCGGACGCGCAGGACACGTCGTGCTCGGCCGACGGACCACCGAACAGGATGCCGATCCGAATGGGCGCGCTCACGCCGCCACCCCTTCCGCCGCCGTCACGGCGATGGGCCGCTGGACCACCAACCGCGCCAGGAGCGACGCCTCGACGTTCCCGCCGGTCAGCACCACGCCGACCGTCCGTCGCCGGCCGAAACCCACGCCGGCGTCGCCGGAGAGCCGGAGCGCACCGGCCAGGCCGGCCGCACCGGACGGCTCGGCGAGCACCCTGAACTCCATCAGGATCAGCCGGAACGCCGCGCTGATCTCGTCGTCGTCGACAGAGACGACCCCGCGCAGCGCGTCGCGCACGATGGCGAACGGCAGCTCGCCCACGCAGGACGGCCGCAGCCCGTCCGCGATGGTGGGCGCCGGCGCGACCGGGACGCGTACACCGGCCGCCAGGCTGCGGGCGAGCGAGTCACAACCCACGGGCTCCACGCCGTACACCTCGATGCCCCTGCCGGCCGCGGCCAGGCACGCGCCGGCCACCCCACCACCACCACCGACGGGTACGACGAGCGCGTCGAGCGGTGTGCCCGCGCACTCGGCTTCCTCGATCAGTTCCAGGCTGGCCGTGCCCTGCCCGGCGATGACGTCCGGGTGGTCGTACGCGTCGACGACGGGGTGACCGCTCTCGTCGCTGAGCCCGTTGGCCGCCGCCACCCGTTCCTCGACGTCGGTGCCGGCGAGCACCACACGTGCCCCCGCCGCACGGGCCCGGTCGACCTTCGTCGGTGCCGCGTCGACCGGCAGCACCACTGTCGCCGCGAGCCCGTGCTCCCGGGCCGCCAACGCCACAGCTATCGCGTGGTTGCCGGTGCTCTGTGCGATCACACCGGTGTGGCCGGCCGCGGCGAGCCGGCCGACGGCCCGCAGCGCGCCCCGCATCTTGTACGAGCCGCCGTTCTGGAGGTTCTCCGCCTTCAGCAGGATTCGCGCCCCGGCCAGATCGTCGATCACCGAGGACCGCAGCACGGGAGTGCGGACCACCCGACCGGCCAGCCAGGAGGCGGCCTCCTCGACATCGACCCGGACCTGGCCAACGGTGCGTGACATCGTTTCTCCTTTCGGGCACGCCGCAGGTGGGGTCCAGCGGTACGCGGACCCCGGCGGTGTGGTGGAAGCGTTAGTGCGGGTTGGGTAGTCGGACGTCGACTCTCAGGCCGCCGTGCTCGGCGGGCCGGGCCGCGATGATGCCGTCGTGCGCCTGGGTGATCGAGCGGGCGATGGCCAGGCCCAGGCCGGCGCCCCCGCCCTGCGAGGTGCGGTCCCGGGCCAGCCGGCGGAACGGCTCGAAGAGACCGGCCACCGCTTCGGCCGGCACGGGCTGACCGGTGTTGACCACGGACAGCGCGGGTTCGCCGCTCACCGTGACGGTGAGCGAGCCGCCGCGCCGGTTGTACTTGATCCCGTTCTCCACCAGGTTGGTGACCAGGCGCTCCAGCAGCACCCGTTCGCCGACGACGACCCGGGGCGCGAGGTAGGTGTCGATGGTGACGTCGGCCTCTCGGGCACGGTCCTGGTAACCGGCGAGCACCGCCTCGACGATCGTGTCGAGCCGCTGCGGTATCCGCGACCGCAGGCCCTGGTCGCTCTCGCTGAGCGCGAGCAGACCTTCGATCAGCCGCTCGTTGCGCTCGTTGGTCTCCAGCAGCTGGCTGGTCAGCAACTCCAACTGCTCGCCGCTGAGCGCTTGGGCCATGCCGACCTCGATGAGCGTCCGCTGCACGGCGAGGGGCGTACGCAACTCGTGCGACGCGTTGGCGGCGAACCGCCGCTGCCCGTCGTACCCGGCGGAGATGCGTTCCATCATCGCGTCGATCGCCCGGGACAGCTGGGCCAGCTCGTCGTGCCCCCGCGGTCGGATCCGGTGACCGAGGTTCTGCGGGCCGAGATGCTCGATGGGGCCGGTCAGGTCACGGACGGGACGCAGGCACCACACCGCGCCGAGCCAGACCCCCACGAGCGCGGCCACCGTCACGAGCAGGACGGCCACCAGCGGCAGCACGAACGCTCCCGGGCGCACGTCCGCGCAGACCGTGTACAGCCCGGGTATCGGCAGATCGCAGAACTGCTGCCCCCAGGTCCAGGTCATCCCCGTCAGCAACTTGCCCGCTGTCGGTAGCGCAGGCCCGGCCAGCAGGGCCAGCAGACCCACGAGCAACACCCGACGTCGGGGCGTCCAGGTCACGCCGCCCCACCGATGCGGTAGCCGGCCTTCGGAACCGTGTGGATGATCGCCGGGTCGCCGAGCTTCTTGCGCAGAGTCATGACGGTGACCCGTACCGCGTTGGTGAACGGGTCGGCGAACTCGTCCCAGGCCTGTTCCAGCAACTCTTCGGCGCTGACGACCTGGCCGTCCGCGCGCAGCAGCACGTGCAGCACCGCGAACTCCTTCGGGCTGAGCGCGAGCGGGCGGCCGTCCCGGGCGGCCGTGTGCCGACCCACATCGAGCACCAGGCCCTCCTGGGCGAGCACCGGCGGCAGCGCCGGCGTGGACCGGCGGCCGAGGGCCTGTACCCGGGCGACCAGTTCGGCGAAGGCGAACGGCTTGGTGAGGTAGTCGTCCGCCCCGAGGCCGAGACCCTCCACGCGGTCCCGGATGCCGGCCGCCGCGGTCAGCAGCAGCACCCGCGTGCCGACCTGGGCGTCGGTGATGCTGCGGCACACCTCGTCACCGGTGTGCCCGGGCATGTCCCGGTCCAGCACCGCGACGTCGTACCGGTTCACCCCGATCCGCTCCAACGCACCGTCACCGTCGTAGCAGACGTCCACGGCCATCGACAGGCGGCGCAGCCCTTGGGCCACCGTGTCCGCCAACAACCGCTCGTCGTCCGCCACCAGCACCCGCACGTCGTCCGCTCCCCCGAGTTCCGCTTACCCGGCATACCGTTGCAGGCCCGGGTTAAGGGTTCTGTAAGCACCCGCCGACAGCCATCGTCCACGGCATTGCCCCAGGGACAAGTCATCGTGACCTGCGGGGCCGTCGGATTCGTGCCCGTACCGGGCCGCCTGTGCCGGTAGTCCCGAACGACCGGGCGGTTGATGATCGGGAGTGAGCTGCGTCACCGAGAATCGCGGGGCGTGCAGCCTGATGAGCGATATACCTCTGGGTCATATTTATGACTCAGAGGTATACCGCCTCCTGTCATGGCCTCCCGCTGGGAGGTGACGCCGCGTGAGAACGGACCGCCAGGCAACCCAGTCTCGGGCCGCCACACGGGTCAGTCGCAGCCGTAGCCGTCCTTGTCGTTGTCGAGGCGGTAGATGTCCTTGCCGATGACCTTGACAGGACCACGAACGTAACCGGGCCCGTCGCCGGTGCCGGGAAGACAGTCGACGTCGCTGGCGATCGGGACACAGCCGCTGTAGTTCGGGTCGCAGTTCGACGACTGCGGCTTCTTGGTGCCGACGGCGACGACCTGGGTCACCGGCTGCTTCGTCACCGTGGACTTGACCAGCTTCTTGGACGTCCGCACCCCGTTCGTGGTGGTCACTTCGTACGTCAGGGTTCGTACCCCGTTGACGCCCTTGGTCCGCACGACCCGCTTGCCCTCGGCCAGGGACGCGTCCTTGACGGTCTTCTCGGCGTACCGGACGGTGGCCTGCTCCGTCTCGGTCGTCACCTTCACGACCGGCACCGTCGCGGCAGCCGACGGGGTCGGCGAGGCCGTTGCCGGGGGCGCGACGGCGTCCGGAGCGGCAGTCGGCGTCGCGACCGGCTCGGTGACCCGGGCGGGAGACTCCTCGGTCGGGTCGGCGGGCGCCGCCACGATGGGCTGCTGCGCCTGCTCGGCGGCCGTGCCGGTCTTGGTCGGCTCCGGCTCGCCGGCCAGCGCGCCGATGATGGCGGTGCCGGTGCAGCAGAGCAGCAGGATCGACAGGGTCACCGAGCCGAGGATCACGGCGGTTCGGCGGGCAGGGCTGGCCCGACGGAACCAGTTCGGGCGGGGCGCCTGACCGAACGGCAACGGGTACGGCGGACCCGGGTTCTGTGGTGGTTGCATCGTCACGGCGATGAGTGTCGTCGCAAACACCGTCCGCAATATCATCCGTCGCGCTCGTCACCTGCGCCGTTCGCTTCGCACCGATGATCCGTGGGCGCTTTCCCGGACGACGAGACGTCACCTGCGGCAACCCTCCAGGCCGGTCGGCCAGGGCCGATCGTGCGGCCGCATGTGCCAACAAGCTTCGCAAATCGGCGCCCGCCGCGCCCTCACACGCTCGACAGTCGACGGACAGCCGGGATGGTGTCGAGATGCCGTCAGCAGGGGGTCAGGGCGACGTCGGCGTCCGAGCGACCCGCGACGCCCGCGGGCCGCGCAGCGACGTGAGCCCCACCAGCAGCAGCGCGATCGCGAACATCGCGGTGCCGATGACGTTGACCTGTGGTGGGATGCCCCGCTGGGCAGCGCCCCACACGTACATCGGGAAGGTGACCGTGGTGCCCGCGTTGAAGTTCGTGACGATGAAGTCGTCGAAGCTCAGCGAAAAGGCCAACAGCGCGGCGGCCACGATGCCGGGCAGCACCAGCGGCAGGGTGATCCGCCGGAAGGTCTGCCACTCGCTGGCGTAGAGGTCCATCGCCGCCTCCTCCAGCCGCCGGTCCATCCCGGCCAGCCGCGCCTTCACGGTGACCACCACGAACGACACGCAGAACACGACGTGCGAGATCACGACGGTCCAGAAGCCCTGTGGCACTCCGGCGGACACGAACAGCGCCAGGAGCGACGTGCCCATCACCAACTCCGGGGTGGCCAACGACAGGAAGACCAGCACGTTGACCCCGGCCCGACCTCGGAAGCGGTGGCGGACCAGCGCGAACGCCATCAGAGTACCGAGCACCGTGGCGACGACAGTGGCGAGGAACCCGATCTGCACGCTGCGGACCACCGCGTCGCACATCTCCGAGGTGGCACACGGCCGACGCCAGTTGTCCACAGTGAACTCGTCGAAGTCGTAGGACAGCCGGTTCGACGGGCGGTTGAACGAGAGCGCCGCGACCACCAGGTTCGGCAGCGCCAGGTAACCGAGCACCAGCAGCGCCACGATCAGCACCCAACGGTCAGCCAGCCACCGTGCGATCCTCACCGCACCTCCTCCCGGCCTACCCTGCGGAGATATCCGACAACCACGGCGAGGATCGCCGCCATCAGGAGGACCGACAGTGCGGCGCCCTGCGGATAGTCCAGCCGGACCAGGAACGCCGAGTCGACGACGTTGCCGATCATGTACTCGTTCGGGGTGCCGAGCAGCTCCGCATTGATGTAGTCGCCGCTGGCCGGAATGAAGAACAACAGCGTCCCGGCGACCAGACCGGGCATGGACAGCGGCAGCGTCACCCGACGGAACGCCTGCGCCGGGCTCGCGTACAGGTCGCCGGCCGCCTCCAGCATTCGGGGATCCAACCGCTCCAGGCTCGCGTACAGCGGCAGCACCAAAAACGGCAGAAAGGTGTACGTCAGCCCGAGCACCACCGCGAACGGGGTCGCCAGCAGCCGTCCGTCCGGTGCGAGCAGGTGCGCGTCACGCAGCAGGCCGACGAGCGTCCCGTTGTCCGACAGGATCGTCTTCCAGGCCAGCGTGCGGACCAGGAAGCTGGTGAACATCGGTGCGACCACGCACACCAGCAGCAGGTTCCTCCACCGGCCGGCCTTCACCGCTATCGCGTACGCCAGCGGGTAGCCCAGTAGCAACGCCAGCACCAGGGCCAACCCGGCGTAACCGAATGAGCGGAGGAACTGCGGCCAGTAGGCCTGCACCACGTCCGAGTAGTTGCCGAAAGCCCAGGTCATCGCGTACCCGGTGGTGAGCGAGCCGTTGGGGTCGTAGAGGCTGGCCGCCGCGAGCTGCGCCAGCGGCACAGCGAAGAACACCAGCAGCCAGGCCACGCCGGGCAGCAACAGGAGGTACGGCAGGAGTCGCCGCCGCGTCAGCCGGGTCACGACGACGCGGGCAGCAGGAACGCGTGCCGTGGATCCCAGTGCGCCACCGCCGCCCCGCCGACCGCCACCCGCGTCGACGTTCCGCTGTTCGCCACGAACACCGACAGCTCGGCGCCCCAGCCGGTACGCAACAGGTACTGCGTGCTGACCCCCACGTAGGAGGCGTCCGTGACCACCCCGGCGACGTGCTGATGCCCCACGGGCACCTGGGCGGCGGAGCCGACCAGTTGCAGTTTCTCCGGGCGTACCCCCAGCTGGACCGGCCCGTGGTCGGCCCGTGAGCGGCCGACGGGCACCGAGAAGCGCGCGCCGTGCGCCGTCACCGCGACGTCGCCGCCGCTGACGCCGGTGGCCTCGCCGGCGAGCAGGTTGGACTGGCCCAGGAAGTTCGCGACGAACGCGGTGGCGGGGAACTCGTAGAGGTCGGCGGGTGCGCCGAGCTGCTCGATCCGGCCGGCGTTCATCACCGCGACCGTGTCCGCCATGGTCATGGCCTCCTCCTGGTCGTGGGTGACGTGCACGAAGGTGATGCCGACCTCGGTCTGGATGCGCTTCAGCTCGATCTGCATCTGCCGCCGCAGCTTGAGGTCGAGCGCGCCCAGCGGCTCGTCCAGGAGCAGCACCTGCGGCCGGTTGACGAGCGCACGGACCAGCGCGACCCGTTGCTGCTGACCGCCGGACAGCTCGGCGGGACGGCGGCTGCCGTAACCGTCGAGCTGCACCAGCGACAGCATCCGGTTGACCTCGACATCCACCGGGCGGATGCCGCGCCGACGCAGCCCGAAGGCCACGTTCTCGAAGACGTCGAGGTGCGGGAAGAGCGCGTAGCTCTGGAAGACGGTGTTGACCGGTCGCTGGTGCGGCCGTAGCCGGCCGATGTCCCGGTCGCCGAGCAGCACCCGGCCGCTGGTCGGCTCCTCCAGACCGGCGATCATCCGGAGGGTGGTGGTCTTGCCGCAGCCGGAGGGGCCGAGCAGCGCGAAGAAGGAGCCCTGGGCAATCGTCAGGTCGAGGGCGTCGGCAACGGTACGGGTACCGAACCGCTTGGTCAGGTCGGCCAGGCGCAGGTCGCCAGCCGGTGTCTCCCGCGCCATCCTCGTCACGCTCCGATGACCTGCTGGAACTTGCCCTCGTACTCCTTCTCCTGCTTCTCGTCCAGGGTCATGAACACGGTGGACCTCGACAGCAGCGCCTCGTCGGGGAAGATCAGCGGGTTGGCCGCCAACTCGGGGTCGATCTTCTCCATCTCGGCCTGGGCGCCCCGGACCGGACAGATGTAGTTGACGTACGCGGCGAGCTTCGCGGCCACCGCCGGCTCGTAGTAGTAGTTGATCAGCTGCTCGGCGTTCGACTTGTGGGTGGCCCTGTTGGGCACCAACATGTCGTCGCTGTAGAGCATCACGCCGGAGTCGGGCGCGACGAACCTGACCTTCTCGTCCGCGCTTGCGAGCTGGATGACGTCGCCGGACCAGCCGATACACGCGGCGATGTCACCCTTGGCCAGCTCGGGCGCGTAGTCGTTGCCGGTGAACCTGCGGATCTGCCCGGACTCGACGGCCTTCCTGAGCTTGTTCAACGCGTCGTCGAACTGGGCGGGCGTGAAGTTCGCCGGGTCGTGCCCGTTCGAGGAGAGCAGCAGACCCATGGTGTCGCGCATCTCGCTGAGCGCCGTCACCCGGCCCTTGAGGTCGGGGCGGGTGAGCAGCTCGTCGACGGTCCGCAGTTCCCTGGTGACGTTGCCGTTGTACGCCAACCCGGCGAGGCCGGACTGCCACGGGATCGAGATCCGGTTCTCGGTGTCGAAGGAGCGGTCGAGCAACGACGGCAGCAGGTTGGCCCGCACGTTCGGGATCCTCGCCGGGTCGAGCTTCTGGACCCAGCCGAGCCGGGCCATCCGGGCCGCCATCCAGTCGCTCAGCACGATGATGTCCCGGTCGATGCTCTGACAGGCGGCGAGCTGGTTCCGTACCTTGCCGAAGAACTCGTTGTTGTCGTTGATGTCCTCGGTGTAGGTGACCTCGATGCCGGTCTTCGCGACGAACTCGTCCAGGCTCGGCCGCTTCGATTCGTCGGTCTCGTCCACGTCCAGGTACTGCGGCCAGTTGGAGAAGGCGAGCTTCTTCTCGGTGCCGGACAGGTCCTCGCTGACGCAACCGGCCTCGGTCTGCTGGGCGCCCTTGGTGCCGCAGCCGGCGAGGCTGCCGCCCGTGGTGAGCAGGGCGACCGTGCCCAGAGTGCCGGTGAGTAGTCCACGCCGGGAGAGGGGCCGGAGGGGCGCGCGCATCAGTTTTCCTCAGGGTCGGTGCCGTGGACGCCTGACACGATGACAAACCCGCAGCGCCAGAAGAGCATCGGGGCCAGCGCATCACCGCCCGTGCAGCCGCCCATCACGCTCAGCGTGGTCCACGCGACGTCGGAAGGCGCGGTCCACGCGACGTCGGAAGGCGCGGTCCACGCGACGTCGGAAGGCGCGGTCCACGCGACGTCGGGAAGGCTTGATCCACTCGCCTTTCGGGAAACCGGGCCATCTTCGCGCCGTGACACCGCGCTTTCCAAACCCGAGTGGATCAGCGGCCGGGGGCCAGCGGCCGGGGGTCAGCGGCCGGGGGTCAGCGGCCGGGCCGACGGACATCTCTGACGAAGGACGACCAGGCGGCCGGCGCGAAGGCCAGGGTGCCGCCGTCGCGGTCCTTGCTGTCGCGCACCAGCACCCGACCGGGCAGGTTGTCGGCCACCTCGACGCAGGCACCGCCGTTGTTGCTGCTGCGGGTAGCGGTGCGCCAGCGGGCGTCGGTCATGTCCATGTCGTGGCCACTTCCCTGATCAGCTCGATCGAACGGCGTTGGGGTAGCGCCTCACCTGTGACGCTCTCCCACCTGTGTCCCAGGCTAGCGACGTCGACGGGATCGGTCACGATCTGACCGCGGAGCTGGTTGTCGAGATACGCCAATTCCGTCCCGTCGGGCAGGCGGCCCAGCACGAAGGGGCCGGCCAGGCCGGTGTGCCACGGACTGTCGGCAGGGATGACCCGGACCTGAACGTGCTCCCACTCGGCTGCCGCCGCCAGGTGGGCCAACTGCCCGGACATCACGGCGGGGTCGCCGACCAGGCGGCGCAGCACCACCTCGTCGATCACCGTCACGAGTTGCGGCGGGGCATCGCGGCCGAGGACCGCCTGCCGTTCGAGACGACTAGCGACGATCAGATCCACCTCGGACGGTGGGACCAGCCCACCCGTGCTGAGCACCGCGCGGGCGTACCCCTCGGTTTGCAGCAGGCCTGGCACCAGCAGCGGCTCGTACCACCGAATGCCGATGGCGTCCTGTTCAAGCTCGGCCCACGGTCGGAACCACGGCAGGTCACGGCGACGGAACGGCTCCGGCCAGAGGTCGGCCGCGTCCCGGCACAGGATCTTGGCCACCGCGAGCCGGGTACGCGGATGCGGGATGTGCCCCACGGCAAGCCACCGCGCGGTCGTCTTGGGGTGGACGCGAACCTTCTCCGCCAGCGATTCGACAGTCTCCCCCGCCTCTGCCATCGCCACCCGCAACGCCTCGTTCGCCACTGGAGCCTCCCGCCCGCCAGGCGCACACCGTGACTTGGCTCGATGCACGTTGCGGCGGATGGTAATCACGCTGCGTGGCGATGTCTGCGGTCTACCGGCGTGTGGCGGTCAGACATGTCGGCGCACTCTCAGAACGCTCACTGAACGCCCCGAAGGTGCCCCACCAACGTCCCCGACCAGGCCCCGCCGCCGCCCGCGGCGACCGACCCGCACTCACATCGCCGCCACCCGTGGCGCGACCGGTCCACTCCACCTGACCGCCAGCCGTCGCAGCCGATCCACTCGACCTCCCCGCCGCCCGTGGCGGCTGATCCACTCCGCGTCGCCGATAAGGCGGTATCAACCGTCCCTGACACCGCCACATCGCCGATCAGGTGTGGATCATCCGCCTAACCCCACCCCGCCCCGCCCTCACCCCGCCCACGCCTGTTGATCAAGAGGTTTGCGTCAACCACCGGCGCGTTCTTGACGCAAACCTCTTGATCAACACCGAAGGGGGCGCGCAGCTCGAAGGAGGGCGCGGCCGAAGGGGGGCGGGCGCAGCCGGAGAGGCGTGGGCGGCCCGAAGGGGCGCGGTTAGTGGTTGGGGGGGATTACGCGGAGGTGGCCTCGGCGGCCGGTGGAGTGGGACTGGTCGGAGTGCGACCGGTCGTGGGGCTCCTCCGGCGGGCGGGGGGCCGGGCGGGCGGCTTCGCGGACCGCTTCGGCGAGTGCGACCAGGTCGTCCGTGGTGGGCGGCGGCGGTTCGAACTCGCCCTCGTGCCGGACCACGTCCCAGCCCCGCGGGGCGGTCAGGCTGCGGGCGTGCGGCTCACACAGGTCGTACGTGTGCGGCTCGGCGAACGCCGCCAGCGGCCCCACCACTGCTGTCGACTCGTTGTAGACATAGGTCAATGTGGCGACCGCTTGCCGGGGGCAGCCGTTACGGGAGCAGCGCCGTGGTGACCTCACGGCGGCAGGGTATCTCCATTACCGGGTCCGGCGCATCGCTTCGCGTTGCGACACGCCCGTCATGGTGATCACAGTTGACCGTTGCGGGCGCGCCGCGCCACGGGAGCGGCGCTGCCGCTGACCAGCCCGACGTGGGCGCTACCCTTTGCCTCATGACGAGTCCGGAACACCGCCGCCCCGGCTCCGGCCGGCGTGCGCACCGCGACCGGCACGGGCGCGGCCTGCGCGGGCGGTTGGTGCCGGCCACCGTGCCGCTGGCGCGGACCAAGGCCGAGGTCTTCGACGACCTGGTCCTGGACACGGTGGAGACGCTGGAGCGTCGGTTCGCCAAGGAGTTGGCCGGTGTCGAGTTCGCGGTCGAGGACGTCCCACCGGATCTGAACGTCTACGACTCCGACGTCCTGGAGGACGGCGAGGTCCCGTTGGCCCGACTGCTGCCCGGTCGCCCGGGCCGGCAGGAGGTGCCGCCGAGGATTGTGCTGTACCGGCGGCCGCTGGAGTTCCGGGCGATGGACCGTGAGGACCTCGCCGATCTCGTCCACGACGTGATCATCGAGCAGGTGGCGAACCTCCTCGGGGTGGACCCCGAAGAGCTGGCCTGAGCAGTCCGGCCGTGCGCCACGCCGAGCGCACCAAGCCACGCTGAGCGACCTGGCCGCGCGCCGCGCTGAGCGACCCCCCGCGGGCCGGACCCTGCTCCGTTAGAGCTGCCATCCGGTGTGCTGTCGGGCGGCCCCCACCGCCCCGACCTCGCACCGCTCAGGCGGCCCGCCGCTTCAACTTGCGCCGCTCCCGCTCGGAGAGCCCACCCCAGATGCCGAACCGCTCGTCGTGACCCAGAGCGTATTCAAGGCACTCGGTCTTGACCTCGCAGCGCCCACAGATCCTCTTCGCCTCACGGGTGGAACCGCCCTTCTCGGGGAAGAACGCCTCGGGGTCGGTCTGCGAGCACAGTGCTCGCTCCTGCCACTCCGGCGCGTTTCCGAGCAGGTCGGCCACCTCAAGCTGGCCGTCCATCAAATGCCTCCTTGTCGCGCACCGGCGTCATCGCCGCTGCAACCCCCCACGCGAAAGGCGTGCTTGTCCGTCCGGTCCCGTTTTGTTGCGTTCCGTGCGAACAACCCCATTCAAATTACACGTGTGTAATACGTGCGCCGTCAAGCCAAACTTGATAATGGAGTCGCCCTCCCGACACCCCCGGCCGGCCGTCCAGGCCGTCCAGCCTCGCAACCTGCCCTATCGATTCAGACCCCGGCCGAGTAACGCCCTCTCCGGCGAGTCGCTCGACTTTTCTGCCGTGGCGCTCCCCCGACGGGCCGTCCCCCGGGACAGCACGAGACACCTCCATCGCCAAGCTGATCTTGGTGGGGGACAGGTTAACGCGGCGCGGCACAGACTGCCCGTCGAGCAGTGGACAGCACGTACGCCCCGTCCACAATGTGGACGGGGCGCGACGTGCGAATCGGTGTCGAGACGTCAGCTGGCGACCCCGAAACCGCTGCTGGGCCAGACAAACTCGGCTATCCCTCCACCATGGACGGAAACCGTCCCGGCAGAGGTCTTCTCGTCCCACCAGACGGTATAAAATCCTGCTGGCAGGTCGGGATAGACCGCACTGTGGAACGAGCCGTCCCGCACCCGGCGCTCACGCACCGCCGAGTGGACCCGCCCGCCCTCCTCCCGACTGATCTCAATCTCCCGACCGTGCAGATCCGGACTGGTGTAGACGATCAACGCACCGGTGTCGCCGCCCAGATCGAGGACGACACTCCCGGTCTCCGACGGCCCGTACGCGTGATCATGCATCCGCTTCTCCCCCGCGCCGATCAGGACCCCGCCGGCGGGTTGTTGAACCCGTCGTACGGCGTACCCAGGTAGGGGAAGTTCCCGAGGAACGGCGCCGTCACATCCGCGGCGCTCAGCCCCGGGGTTACCGCGGCAGCCGCCGCGTCCGGACGGAACGTCTTGTCCACCAGCGGGACGGTCAGCCCGGCGATCGCCCGCAACGCGATGCTCACCACGTCGTCACCGACCCGCCGCCCGTTCGGGAACCCGGCCAGGTCCCCACCGAGCACGCCGAACCGGTCCGGCCGCCTGGTCGGCGGGATCGCGGTGTTCAGCCGCAGCATGTCCGCCTGCACGTCGCCGGTCGCGTTGGTGAAGCCGTCGATCAGCCCGGCCGGTACGCCCGTGAGCAGGATCGCCACCAGATCGGCGCGGGCCTTCTTGGCCTTGGTGAGCTTGTCCAGGTTCGGGAAGACGTCCGGATAGAGCGCCGGCAGCAACGCGGCCAGCTCCGGCTGCTCGACGAACTGCGCGAACCGCTTGTCCTCCGACGGTGGCAGCGAGTTCCACTGGTCCTTCTTGGACATCGGCACGATGACCTCGTTGAACAGTGGATTACCCAACCGGGACACCTGCGTGAACGGGCCGGTGGCGGTGTCCGCCGCACCCCGGTCGCCGAGCACCCGCACCTGCCGGCGGGACGCCGACGTCCACACCCCGATCACCGACGCCCGGTCACCTGCGCCGTACCGGTTGGCGCGCCGACGCACCCGGTCCAGCGGCACCTGGACGGCGATGCTGTGCACGTTCATCCGGTCGGTGGCGTTGACCGGTTCGCCCTCGGCCTTGAAGATCTTCTTGCCGGCGACGTGCAGCTGCTGGAACGGCCGCAGCGTACCCAGGTCGAAGATCGCCCCCAGGTCGACGAAGAACCCGTCCGCGCGCTGACCGGCGAAGACCCGTTCCCCGGTGGACAGCGAGTAGGTGGCCTGTCGCACCAGCTCGGCGTACTTCGGGGTGGACAGCGGGCCGACGTTGCATGGCGGGCACTGCAACTTGTGTGCCAGCCGGTGCTCCCGGCCGTCGGCCACCCGGGTCAGGCTGTAGAACTGCCGCCGGTTCCAGGTCTCGCTGTCCAGCGAATCGATCGGACCGGTGTTGTAGAGAAAGCTGTTCGGATTGGTGATCTCGGTGGTGAACTCGAACCGGTAGGTGACATCCGGGCGGCCGTCACCGTCGTTGTCGATATGGATCTCGTAGCGCACGTCGTCGCCGAACTCGAAGAAGTTCGGACCCCCGGAGGGAAGCTGCAACGGCACGTAGTTGGCGATCAACGTGACCGTGTCGCGCTTGTCGGGGCTGACGAACGCGTACAGGTCGGAGCTGTCGGCGACCGGATCCTTGGCTATCTCCGGGGCCTCGCGGTGGGAAGACATGGCGAACCAACCTCACTGAGCGGGAACAGGGTGGCAGGGCGGGATGTCGGGTCAGCGCCGGGCGGCGCGCCGCAGTCGATCCGCCAGGCCGCGGTCGCGTACCTCGATCCGGGTCTCACCGACGAAGACGTCCATCGTTCCGGAGCTCGCGTCCCGCAGATGCACGACGATCGGCTCGTCGGCCCGCCCGGCCGCGCCGGGGGCGTTCTGCGCGGCCGACAGGCCCGGCACGGTGAGCGCGGCGGCCCCGAGGGTGGCGCTGGCCGCGGCGGTCAACGTCTGCCGACGGGTCAGTCGCGGCCACTGTCGCTTCCGCTGATCACTGGTCATGGGCAACCTTTCCGGCGGAGGCGCGAACGCGCCCGCGAGGACGGACGGGTCCGGTGCCGTCCAGCGACGCCGGGCCCCGAAGGGACACCGGCGGCGGTCCTCGCCGCGACCGCCGCCGGCATCGCGTGGTACGGCCGGAGGCGGGGAAAGGTTCGACGTCAGGATCTGGCGTGACCGTACGCGGTCGTACGCTTACGCGCCGGACGCCCGGCTGCTGTCGCGATGGCCCGCAACTGCTCCTCGGTACGCGCCGAACCGTTACCGGAGCCGGCCATCCGGGAGATCGTCTCCTCCATCAGCGTGCCGCCCAGGTCGTTGCAGCCACCCTGGAGCATCGCCACGGTGCCCTCGTCTCCCAACTTCACCCAGGAACACTGGATGTTGTCGATCCGGCCGTGCAACAGCAGCCGGGACATCGCGTGCACCACCCGGTTCTCCCGCCAGGTCGGCCCGGGTCGGGCGATCCCGGCCAGGTAGATCGGGGCGTTGGTGTGCACGAACGGCAGCGCCACGAACTCGGTGAACCCGCCGGTACGGTCCTGCACCCCGGCCAGCACCCGGAAGTGCGCCAGCCACTGCCCGGGATGGTCGACGTGGCCGTACATCATCGTGGAGCTGGACCGGATGCCCAGCTCGTGGGCCGTGCTGACCACGTCGACCCAGGCGGCGGCCGGGAGTTTGCCCTTGGTCAACACCCAGCGCACGTCGTCGTCGAGGATCTCGGCGGCGGTGCCCGGGATGGTGTCCAGCCCGGCCTCCCGCAGCTGGGTCAGCCACTCGCGGACCGGCACGCCGGCCTTCGCGGCGGCAGTGACGATCTCCATGGGCGAGAACGCGTGCACGTGCATCTCGGGCACCCGAGCCTTGATCGCGCGCACGATGTCGGCGTACCCGGTGACCGGCATCTTCGGGTCGATCCCGCCCTGGAGGCACACCTCGCTGGCGCCGGCCGCCCACGCCTCCTCGGCCCGGTCGGCGACCTGGTCGACGGAGAGCCGGTACGCGTCGGCGTCCCGTTCACGTTGCGCGAAGGCACAGAACCGGCAACCCACGTAGCAGACGTTGCTGAAGTTGATGTTGCGGTTGACCACGTAGGTCACGTCGTCGCCGACCACGTCCCGACGCACGTCGTCGGCCAGACGGCACAACTCGTCGAGCGCCCGCCCGTCCGCGCCGAACAACGCCAACGCCGCGTCGGTGTGCCGGGGGTCGAGCAGCGCCGCCGGGTCGTCGGCGGCGAGCCGCAGCCCGGCCACCAGGTCACGGTCCGCGCCGCTCCCCGCCGGCGTCGGGGGTACGCCCGCGCGACGCGCGACCGCCTCGGGGGCAACCTTGCCGGCCACCTCGGCCCAGTCCCCGTAGACGCTGTCGAAGTCACCCCGCCGGTCGTCGGTCCGACCGGTGGTGTCGATGGTGGCGTGCAGGTCGACCCGCCCGCCGAACGTCTCCTCCGGCTCCTGCCAGGGGTGACCCACCGGGCGGGCCTCCTCGACCGCGAGCCCGGTCTGCGGGTCGGCCAGCGCCATGACGTGCGGCAGCAGCCTCGGGTCCAGCCACGGGTCACCCGCGCGCACGTACTCCGGGTAGATCGTCAGGCGCTCCCGCAGCGTGAACCCGGCCAGCGCGGTGTGCTTCGCCAACTCCTCGATCTGCGGCCACGGGCGCTCCGGGTTGACATGGTCCGGGGTGAGCGGGGAGACGCCACCCCAGTCGTCGATGCCCGCGCGCAGCAGCAGGTCGTACTCGCCGACGATGAGGTTCGGCGGGGCCTGGATCCGGGCCTTCGGGCCGAGCAGCAACCGGGCCACCGCCACCGTGGCGGCCAGGTCGTGCAGCTCCGCGTCGGGCATGCCGCGCATCGCCGTGTCCGGCTTGGCGCGGAAGTTCTGCACGATCACCTCCTGGAGGTGCCCGTACTCCCGCTGGGCGCGGCGGATCGCGAAGAGCGCGTCCACCCGCTCCGCCGGGGTCTCCCCGATGCCGATCAGGATGCCCGTGGTGAACGGCACCCCCACCCGGCCGGCGTCGTCCAGCACCCGCAACCGGACCGCCGGCTCCTTGTCCGGTGAACCGAAGTGCGGCCCACCCGGCTCGGACCACAGCCGCGTCGCCGTCGTCTCCAACATCATGCCCATGCTCGGCGCGACCGGCTTCAGCCGTTGCAGCTCCGACCAGGACAACACCCCCGGATTGAGGTGCGGCAACAACCCGGTCTCCTCCAACACCGCGACCGCGCAGGCACGCAAGTAGTCCAGTGTGGAGTCGTAGCCGCGCTCGTCCAACCACGTCCGCGCCGCCGGCCACCGCTCCTCCGGCCGGTCACCCAGGGTGAACAGAGCCTCCTTGCAGCCCTGCGCGGCACCCTCCCGGGCGATGGCCAGCACCTCGTCGCGGTCCAGGAACGGCGCGGGCAGCCGGTGCGGCACCGTCGCGAACGTGCAGTAGTGGCAGCGGTCCCGGCAGAGCCGGGTCAGCGGGATAAAGACCTTCTTCGAGTACGTGACCACGCCCGGCCGCCCGGCGTCGCGTAGCCCGGCGTCCCGGATCCCCCCGGCCACCCGGAGCAGCTCGTCGAGCGCGTCACCGCGGGCGGACAGCAGCGCGGTCGCCTCGTCGACATCCAACGCCCGCCCGGTGGCGGCCCGGCCCAGGGCCCGCCGCACGCTCGCGTCGCTCGGGCCGGAGCGGTGGCTCGGGCCGGAGTCGCTCGGCCCGGCGTCGCGGCTCGGGCCAGAGTCGCTCGGCCCGGCGTCGCCGCTCGGGCCAGAGTCGCCGCTCGGGCCAGAGTCGCCGCTCGGCCCGGAGTGGATGCGATCAACCATTCGCTCAGCCTATGCGCAGCGCGAGCCCGTTCGACCGACCAGTGCCCGCACCGTGAGAAACGGCCCACCTCGCCTCCCGCCTGGCTCGGCACCAGCGGGGGCGACAGTGCCCGGTCATCCCGCTGCGCCAGCACGTCGGCGATCCACCGGCGTGGTGACAGTGCGCGCTGATCTCGCCGCGCCGGGTGCCGGTGATCCGCCAACCTGGTGATCAGGTGATGAAAAGTAGGTGCCAGAGCGGCTGTGGACCTACTTTTCGTCACCTGATCATGGAGGCCGATTCAGCGGGGCTGGTCGGGGTGCTCTCCAGGCTTGATGTGCTGGGTGCGGTCGTCGTCCGAGTCGGCGGGACGGGTGATCGCCTGGGTCGGGTCTGCGGGGGCCGAGTCGGCGGGGTGCGCGATGGCCTGCGTCCGGTCGGCGGCGGCCGAGTCGGCGGGCTGACGCGGGATGGCCTGCGTGGGATCCGCCGACGGTGGCTGCCCGAACGGCGGCGCGGCAGGAGACGGCGGCGCGGGGTTGACCGGCGGCGCGGACTGCGGGAACGGCGGCGCCGACTGGGGAGCAGCCTGGAACGGCGGCGCGGACTGCGGGTGCGGCGGTGCCGACTGGGGCGCCTGGAACGGCGGCGACGGCTGACCGAACTGGCCCGGGTACTGCGACGGCGGGTAGCCACCCGGCTGCCCGGCGGAGGGCCACCCACCCTGCGGCTGGCCACCAGGCTGCCCCGGCGCCGGCCAACCACCCTGCTGCTGCGGCCAACCAGGATGCGGCTGACCCGGCTGCGGCTGACCGTAGACGCCGGGCTGCGGCTTGGGACGCGGCACGTAGTAGTGGGCACGCCAGACCGTGTAGACCACCCACGCGGCGACCGCGAAGACGACCATCCAGGCGAACCGGGTGAGCACCCCGAGGAGCGCGTCGAGGATCTCGGCCTGGGCCAGGCGTCCGACCGTCCAGATCAGCATGGTCAACGTGCCGAAGAAGGCGCTGACCGCGTACTCGACGAGGGCCACCTGCGTGATCAGCTTCGCCTTCGGCAGCACCGGCGAGATGTGCGTGGCCAGCAGCACGGCCAGCAGCGGCAGAGCCACCGCCTCCACCCCGACGAACGAGTAGAACGCGCTGCCCGCCCGGTCGGTGAAGGAGCTGTAGTCGTTCGGGGCGATCAGGCGGAGCAGGCCCACGAAGAGGAACACGGCGTTGGCGCCGAGCAGCGCGAGCGCAGCGAGTTCGCGTAGTGGCTTGGTCAGCTGACGGGCCTGCTTCGCGTCGGTCGACGCGGGCTCGGCGGGGCTGGTCACGAGCTCCCCCTCGGGGCAGGAACGAACAGGGCGCACGTGAGCCTAGTCTCTAGAGCCACTGGCCGACCGGAGGCGTCACGTGAGCGAGGATGGTCGACATGCGCATCGTGGTTCTGGCCGGCGGCATTGGTGGCGCCCGGTTCCTGCTCGGCGTCCGGGCGTACGCCCGGGACGTCGGCGCGGAGGTGACCGCCGTGGTCAACGTCGGCGACGACCTGTGGCTGCACGGGTTGAAGATCTGCCCTGACCTGGACAGCGTCATGTACACGCTCGGCGGCGGCGCCGACCCGGAACGGGGCTGGGGTCGGGTCGGCGAGAGTTGGACGGTCAAGGACGAGCTGGCCGCGTACGGGGCGCAGCCGACCTGGTTCGGCCTCGGCGACAAGGACATCGCGACACACCTGGTGCGTTCCACCATGCTCAACGGCGGTTACCCGTTGAGCGCGGTCACCGAGGCGCTGTCCACCCGCTGGGAGCCGGGGGTACGCCTGTTGCCGGCCACCGACGACCGGCTCGAAACCCACGCTGTCGTCGAGGACGAGCAGGGGCAGCGGGCGATCCACTTCCAGGAGTGGTGGGTCCGGTACCGGGCTGACATCCCGACGCGGCGCTTCGTGTTCGTCGGCGCGGAGACGGCGAAGCCGGCACCCGGGGTGCTGGAGGCGATCGGCTCGGCCGATCTGGTGCTCGTCGCGCCGAGCAACCCCGTGGTGAGCGTGGCGCCGGTGCTGGCCGTACCGGGGCTGCGCGAGGCGGTCGTGGACGGCCCGGCGCCGGTGGTGGGTGTCTCGCCGATCATCGGCGGCGCTCCGGTGCGCGGGATGGCCGACCGGTGCCTCGACGTGCTCGGCGTCGAGTGCAGCGCCGCCGGGGTGGGCCGCCTGTACGGAGGCCGGCCGGACGGCGGCCTGCTGGACGGGTGGCTGGTGGCCGAGGAGGACGCCGGCACGCTGGTGCCCGATGTGACGGTCCGCGCGGTGCCGCTGCGGATGACCGACGAGGCGGCGACGGCGGCAATGGTCCGCGCCGCGGTGGAGTTGACGTGAGGCTGGAAATCCTGCCGGTGCTCGGCATCGGCCACGTGACCGAGGGTGACGATTTGCCGGCGATGATCGCGACGGCGGCACCGTGGCTTCGGGACGGCGACGTGCTGGTGGTGACCAGCAAGATCGTTTCGAAGGCGGAGGGGCGGCTGGTCGACGTCCCGGCGGACGGGCCGGAGAGGCTGGCCGCACGCGACGAGGTGCTGGCCGGTGAGACCGCACGGGTGGTCGCCAGTCGCGGGCTGACCCGGATCGTGCAGACCTACCACGGCTTCGTGATGGCCTCGGCCGGCATCGACGCGTCGAACGTGGACAAGACCCAGCTGGTGCTGCTGCCGGTCGACCCGGACGCCTCGGCGCGGGCGTTGCGCGAGGCGCTGCGGGAGCGCTACGAGCTGGATGTCGCGGTGATCATCAGCGACACCATGGGGCGACCCTGGCGCAACGGGCTCACCGATGTGGCGCTCGGCGTGGCCGGGATGCCCGCCATCCGTGACCACCGGGGCGAGATCGACCCGTACGGCAACGAGCTGCAGTTGACCCAGATGGCCGTGGTGGACGAGCTGGCGGGCGCCGGTGAGCTGATCAAGGGGAAGTGCGACCAGGTTCCGGTCGCTGTGGTGCGGGGCTACCTGTCCGACACCGACCCGGAGGACACCGCCGGTGCGCGGGCGCTGGTCCGCGACGCCGCACAGGACCTCTTCTCGCTCGGCACCGCCGAGGCCCGGGCCGCCGGGCTCGCCGACGCCGCCACCCTGAGCGACGCGCTCGGCTCGACGCCCGCGGACCTGGACGCGGTGCGACGGGCGATCGACGCGATCGCCGATGTCGTCGCCCCCGGCACGGTCTTCACGCTGGTCGACGAGGCGGAGGTACGCGCCGGACTGGTCGCCGAGATGCCGGGATGGCCAGAGGGAGCGGCTCTGCTGCTGGGCTCGGCCCCGACGCCGGTCGAGCCGATCGGTCTGGTCCGCTTCGGCGCGGACCTGCACCGGCTGCGCGTCGCCCTGGCCGCCGAGGGTGTCGAGTCCACTCTGTTGCCGCCACCGCCGGGCAGCCCGGCGAGCGCCGCGCTGGCTCTGTGAGAGCCGGCCGGGTCAGCACGGTGGGCGCCGCGCTCGCCCTGTGAGAGCCGGCCGGGTCAGGCGTCCAGCATGGCCCGGCCGAGCGGCGTCAACGTGTGCAGCACGCTGTTGCGTTCCCGGTGGCTGACCAGCAGGCCGGCATTGCGCAGGACCGTGGCGTGCTGGCTCGCCGCGGCGGGAGAGATGTTGAGCTGGCGGGCTACCTCGCCGGTGGTGCAGCCCTCGTCGCTGGCCTGCAACACCGCCGCGCGGGTGCGGCCCAGCAGCGCGGCGAGTGAGTCGCGGGTAGCGCTGGAAGAGGCTGCCCCGATGCCGTCGACCGGTGCCAGCCCGCCCAGCCGGTCGACCGGGTAGACCAGCACCGGCGGCAACGCCGGGTCGAGTAGCGCGACAGGGGTGCTCGCGCAGAAGAACGACGGCACCAGCAGCAGCCCTCGACCGTCCAGGTGCATCTCCCGGCTGTGCGGGTAGTCCCGGACCTCGAGCACCCCGCCCTCCCAGCGCATGGCCGGCCGGAGGCTGGTGAGCAGGCCCTCGACACCGCCGTCGAGCAACGCTCGGGCCCGGCGGGCCCGGTCCGCCGCCACCGCGGCCTGGATCCGGTTCCAGTACGGGCTGATCGCCAACGACCGGTACTGCTCCATCGACTCGGCGAGGTGATGCAGCACCGCCACCTCGCCTCGGGCCAGCGCGGCGGCCGAGGAGGGCAGCTGGTTCTCGGCGGCCAGCACGCTCAGGTCCCGATGCAGGAGCGAGGTGGGGGTTCGGCGGAGCGCGTCCAGCCCGGACTCGAAACCGTCGACGCTGGCGTACGGGGTGAGGAAGTCGGGGAAGTAGCCGCGTGGCGGGTTGAGCGCGAACAGCAACCGGAGCTGTTCGGAGGCGACGTCTTGACGCAGCCCCCGGGACACGGTGCGACGCCAGTGTGCCGTCAACGGATCGCGGTTTCGG
Source organism: Micromonospora sp. WMMD967 (assembly GCF_029626165.1). Lineage (NCBI taxonomy): Bacteria > Bacillati > Actinomycetota > Actinomycetes > Micromonosporales > Micromonosporaceae > Micromonospora > Micromonospora sp. WMMD967. The sequence goes on along the minus strand of NZ_JARUBK010000001.1, from coordinate 2,073,415 downwards.
CCCTGGAGCACGTGCAGGCTGAGGACCAGCTCCCAGATCGGGTCCGCAGCCGGTGCCACCCGGGTCCGGAGGATGTCCTCCCCAGAAAAATGGATCTTCAGCATGGTGCGCTCCCGTGTCGCCGGCAGGGGGGGTGCCGGTTGACCGTTCGACTCTACCTGGACGGCACTAATCTCCATCTTTAAGCCTGAGCTGAAAAACCTCGACGTCCCGGGGGCCGGTTCGGCATGCTTCCAGTGCTCGAACACAGGGCGCCGGCGTGTCCTCGACATCCCGGCCCCAGGGCACCGGGACCGGGGAGGCCCCGGTGATCGGGCGGCACCACGAGGGTCTGCGGCCCTTGCTCCGCAGAGGTGCCGCCCGGTCACCCCACCCACGCATCCTCCCGCCCGACTCAGCCGACCCAGAGCGCGACCCGGTGGTCCTCGTCCGTGACGTAGAACGGCCGCCCGTCCAGCTCGGCCACCCCCTCGACGTGGTGGAACGGCGCCAAATCCGCCACCAGTTCCCCGCCGAGACGGCACGCGTCGTCCGACCTACCGTTCGGGAGTCGGAAACGCACGTGTCGGGAGGTGACATCACCCCCGCCGGGGTGGTCGTCCAGCAGCACTGATCCCTTGCCCAGCGCGTCGATCGAGCCGATCACGGCCGCGTACCCGCCGTCCGCCGTCGGGCTGATCGCCCGAAAGCCGGTCAGCTCTCCGGGCGGGGTGACCCCGGTCAACACGTACGTGCCCACCGCCCGTGGCCACGCCGGCTCGGCCGTGAACATGCCCGGCACGTCGGCCACCTCGACCAGGATCGGCTCACCGGCCTCGGTGACCGGGAAACGCAGCCCGAGCAGCACCGTCCCACCCGGGGTGAAGGCCGCAGCCTCCACGTTCAACGGCAGGTCATCCGGGGTGAGGCGACTCACCCAGCTCTTCTCCCGGGCGGTGCCCCTGGCCAGGGTTTCCACGATGAACCGGGCCCGCACCCCTTCCCCCGGGGGCAACAGGACCAGCGGCGACCCGGCGAGGGCGTCGTTCACTGCCCGGTGCAGCCGGAACGAGTTGCGCACCACGTGCACCGCAAGCGCCCCGGCCGCCGCCTCGTCCTCCCGGAACCGGGCCACGAAGGCACGTCGGGGGCGCAGCGGGCCACCTTTCGAGCCGAAGTGGGAGCCGAAGACGTACACCCAGCCGTCGTGGTGGGCGAGCGCCTCACCGTCCTCGGTCCGCCCGTTCTCCGCACCGGCGTCCGCCAGCACGTGCCGGGCCGTCCACTGGCCGTCGTCCAGTTCCAGCAGCAACGCGAGGCAGCGCTCCACCGGCCCCTCGTCCAGCACGGTCCAGAAGCCCCGCCGAGCGCCGTACGCGCGAAGCAGGGCCACCGACCGCACCGGCAGCAGGTCGCTGGCCTCGTTGCCGGCCACCACGAATTCGACGAGTCGCAGGGTCACCGAGCCAGCCTACGGAGCACACGCTCGTACAGTGACGGGGTGCCTGACACCGCGATCCCCGGACCGACCGCTCACCCGACCGATGCCGCGACGTTCACGGCGCTGCACGCCGACGCCACCGCGTTGCTCGCCGACTGGCAGCCCACCAGCCCGGACGCGGCGCGCGCACGGGACCGCACCCTCCGCCTGCTCGACGCCGGCCCGATCGCGATGAGTAGGCAGCACCGCCCCGGGCACATCACCGCCAGCGCGCTGGTCCTCGACGCCACCGGCTCGCGCGTGCTGCTCTGCCTGCACGGCAAGTTCGGGCGGTGGGTGCAACTCGGCGGGCACTGCGAGCCGGTCGACCAGACTCTGGTGGCCGCGGCGCTCCGCGAGGCCACCGAGGAGTCCGGGATCGCCGACCTGCGCATCGACCCGGTGCCGATCGACGTGGACGTGCACCCGGTGCAGTGCCAGGGTGGCTCCCTGCACCACGACGTCCGGTTCGCCGTGCTCGCCCCGCCCGGGGCGGTGGAGCAGGTCAGCGACGAGGCCGAGGATCTGGGCTGGTTCCCGCCGGACAACCTGCCCGAGCCGCTGGCCGGCGGGACCGTGCAACTGGTCGCGCCGGCCCTCGCCGCCCTCAGACGTAGCCCTCTTCGCCTCGCTCCTTGAGCTCGTCGACCAGGGCCTTGACGTCCTGCGCCCGGTCGCGGGGGCAGACCAGCACCGCGTCCGGGGTGTCCACCACGATCAGGTCCTGCAACCCGAGGACCGCCACCAATCGCCCCGACTGCGGCACGACGACCAGGTTGCTGCTGTCCCGCAGCAGCACACCGGGCTTCGCGTCGGTGCCGAGCACCACGTTGCCCGCGTCGTCGGCCGGCAGCACGTCGCCCAGGGTGTGGAAGTCGCCGACGTCGTTCCAACCGAAGTCGCCCGGCACCGTCGCCACCCGACCCGCGGTGGCCGCGCCCTCCATCACCGCGTAGTCCACCGAGATCTTCGGCAGGGTCGGCCAGATCGCGCCGAGAACCTCGTCCTGCTCCGGGGTGCCCCAGGCGGCGGCGATCGCGACGACGCCCGCGTGCAACGCCGGCTGCTGACGGGCCAACTCGGCGAGGAAGACGTCCACCCGCCACACGAACATGCTCGCGTTCCACAGGTGACGGCCCGAACGGACGTACGCCTCGGCGACCTCGGCGCCCGGCTTCTCCTTGAACTCGGCCACCTGCCGCCACGGCGAGCCGTCGGTCTCCTCGCCGGTCTCAAGGTAGCCGTAGCCGGTCTCCGGCCGGGTCGGGGTGATCCCGACGGTCATCAGCATGCCCTGCTCGGCCCCGCGGACCGCCTCCTGGACCGTACGGACCCAGCTGTCCGGGTCGCGGATCAGATGGTCGGCCGCGAAGCTGCCCATCACCGCCTTCGGGTCGCGTACCGCGATCACCGCCGCCGCCAACGCGATCGCCGCGCAGGAATCCCGAGGGGACGGCTCGACCAGGATGTTCTCCTCGGGCAGACCGGTCAGCTGCCGGGCCACCGCCGCGACGTGCGCGGCACCGGTGACCACAAGGGTGCGGTCCGGTGTGGTCAGCGGCGCGAGCCGTTCCACGGTCGCCTGCAGCAGCGAGGCGCTGGTGCCGGTCAGCGGATGGAGAAACTTGGGGTGGCCGGCACGAGACAACGGCCACAACCTTGTGCCGCTGCCACCTGCAGGAATGACCGCATAAAGCATCCGCACATCATGCCCGACGAGCCTGCCCGGAGTGGCACGGGTCACCACTTGGGTCGGAGACTCAGGATCGCGCCCTGCTCCAGGCGGCGATGTGCACCTCGGCGCTGGTCGCCCAGGTGAACTCCTTCGCCCGGTCGAAGCCCGCCTTCGCCAGCGACAACCGTCGTTGCTCGTCGTCGAGGAGGGCGGCCAGGTCGGTGCCGATCTGCTCCGGGTCCTCCGAGGTGTACGCGACAGCGTCGCCACCCACCTCGGGCAGCGACAGCCGGGGAGTGGTCAGCACCGGGGCGGCACACGCCATCGCCTCCAGAATCGGCAGGCCGAACCCCTCGCCGTAGGACGGATAGGCGGCGACCAGGGCGCCACCGAGGAAGCCCGGAAGGTCGCCGTAGCGCAGGTAGCCGGGGCGCAGCAGGCGCAGGTGCGACGGAACCTCGGCGACGGCCCGGTCGATGTCGTCGTCGTGCCCCTGCCCGCCGGCGATCACCAGGGCCGGCGGGTCGGACCGCTCGGCCACCGCGCGCGCCCAACCACGAATCAGGTTGGGTACGTTCTTCCGCGGCTCCTTGGCCCCGAGGAACGCGACGTAGCTGCTGTTGCCGAGCCCCAGCCGAGCGCGGACGCGGGCCTTCTCCTCCTCGGTGGGAGCGTGGAAGGCAGCCTGGTCGACGCCGTGGTAGGCCACGTCGATCCGGGTCGGGTCGGCGTCGAGCAGGCGGATCAGCTCGTCCCGGGTGGCCTTGCTGGGCACGATCACCCGGTCGGCGCGGCGCAGCGAGGTCTTGATGGCGCTGCGGAAGAACGTGCGGCGGGACTTGTCGTAGTGCTCCGGCTCGGTGAAGAACGTCGCGTCGTGCACGGTGACGGTGACCGGGCAGCCGGCCCGCAGCGGGCAGGTGTAGAACGGCGAGTGCAGCACCTCCGCACCGACCTGCTGGGCGAGCAGCGGCAGGCCGGTCTGCTCCCAGGCGAGCCGGGCCGGGCGGTGGGCCACGGCGGCCGGGGCGGGGATGATCTCCGCGCCGGGCAGCATGCGGGTGTAACGCTCCAGGTCGGTGCGGAGGCTGACCACCGCCAGCTCCACCCCCGACCCGCACACCTTGCCGAGGGCACCGAGCAGACCGTCGACGTAGCGACCGACACCACCACGGTCGGCGGGGACACTCGTGGCGTCGATGAGCACGCGGGGCGGGCGACCGGCGGTCACGGGGCGACTCCTTGCACTGGCGGGTCTGTGGGGAAAAACACTCCGGGGGCCAAGCCTACGCCCGAGCGCGGGGGCGGCGCTGACTGCGACCCGACGGTACGCCGACTTGTCATCGCCATCGAGTACGGCCGGCAGGGGCGTATCGTTCGCGCCGATGGCCGACAATATTGCCCGGGTCTTCGCCGATGCGATCGCGACCGACCCGACCAGACCGTTGCTCACCTGGTACGACGATGCCAGCGGGGACCGCACCGAACTGTCCGGCGCCACCCTGGCGAACTGGGTGGCGAAGACCGCCAATCTTCTTGTCGACGAGGTCGGCCTCGCCCCGGGCACCCCGGCCGGCGTGTTGCTGCCGCCGCACTGGCAGGCCGCGGCGGTGCTGCTGGGTTGCTGGTCGGCCAAGTTGAACGTCGTCGACACGCCGGGAGACGTGGACGTGCTCTTCGCCGCCGTCGACCAGTTCGACGAGGCGCAGTCCTGGGCGGCCGACGAGCGGTACGCCCTCGGGTTGGCCCCGCTCGCCGCCCCACTACGGCAGGTGCCGCCCGGGTTCGCCGACTACGTGGTGGAGGTACGCCGGCACGGCGACCACTTCACGCCGCAGCCCGGTCCGGGCCCCGCCGACGAGCGTCTGCTGACCCGGGCTGAGGCCCGCGCCGACGAACTGGGCATCGAGCGTGGGGCGCGTGTCCTGGTCGACGCCACCCGCTACCCGGACCCGGTGGACTGGCTCCTGGCCCCGCTGACCCGCGCCGCCACAGTGGTCCTCTGCGCCAACCAGGATCCAGCCCGCCTGGACGCCCGAGTAACCACGGAAAAAGTCACCCACCCCCTCCCGTAACCCCACCCCCACACCCCCACCCCTCAGCCCCAGCCCCAGCCCCGTCGATCATGGAGTTGTGGTGGGGATTTCTTGTGGACATGCCCTTTTTGTGGAGCACCACAACTCCATGATCGACCGGCGTGAGGGCCGCGAGGGGTGGGGCGGGAGGCCCGGCGGGGCGGGAGGCCCGGCGGAACGGACGGGTCGGCGCGGCTGGCTCGGGGTCAGGCCGACGGGGCTTGCGCCATGATCCACTCCACATCGGCGATCTGGCGGTATCCCGCGCCTTGGGCTCAAGTGGTTGTTGCAACGGGGTGGATTCTCGTCAGGATGAGGGGTCATGCCGGGGCAGAGGTTGTCGTGCGCGGAGCGGGCGCAGATTGAGGTGTTGTTCGGTCAGGGACTGAACTGTCCGCAGATCGCGGTGGTGATTGGGCGGGATCGTTCGACGGTGTGGCGGGAGTTGTCGCGTAATCACTGTGGCACTGGGGGTCGGGTGCCGTCGGGGCGGCGGCATCCGCATGGTGCGGCTCCGGGGTATGTGGCGGGGGTGGGTTACCCGAAGGGGTGGGGTGGGGTGTATCGGTGGAAGTACTGTCACCGCAACGCTCAGGGCAAGGCCGACGGGCGGGCGCGGCGTCCTCGTGAGGGGAAGTTGCGTCCGAGGTGGGGGCGGGCGTGGCCGTCGTTGTGGCAGACGGTCAAGGATCGCCTGAGCCAGCGGCACTCGCCGCAGCAGATCGCCCGGTCGTTGCGGCGGGAGTTTCCTGACAGGCCGGAGATGTGGGTGTCACACGAGACGATCTACCAGGCGATCTACTTTCAGGCTCGGGGTGGGATGCGCCAAGAACTCGCCCGGCAGGTCGCGTTGCGCTCGGGGCGTTCTGGTCGCCGGCCGCAGTCGCGTCAGGCCAGCGCGGCCCGAGGCCGGCCGTGGGTGCGGGACTTCCACATCTCGACTCGCCCGGCGGAGGTCGCCGACCGGGCCGTGCCGGGGCACTGGGAAGGCGACCTGGTCATCGGCGCCCGAGGCTCCAGCGCGATCATCACCCTGGTCGAACGGGCCACCCGATACGTAATGCTCGGCGCTCTGCCCGAATCGCGGGTCAGTGAACAGGTCATCGACACCCTCACCGCCCTGATGCGCCGCCTACCCGCCGAGCTACGCAAAACCCTGACCTGGGACCAGGGCATCGAAATGATCTACCACCCCATCTTCACCCTGGCCACCGACTGCAAGGTCTACTTCTGCGACCCCCACAGCCCATGGCAACGCGGCAGCAACGAGAACACCAACGGTCTCCTGCGCCAGTACTTCCCCCGCTCCAGCACCGACTTCCGCACCTGGACCCAAGACGACCTCGACGCCGTCGCCCGCGAACTCAACGGACGACCACGCCAAACCCTCGACTGGCAGAATCCCGCCGAGGTACTCCACCAACACCTGGTTGCAACCGCCACCTGAAACCGCCCGCCCCGGATACCCCAAGGTCGCCGATGTGGAGTGGATCACGTACGAGCACGCCCTGACGCCCGTGCAGGGCGACGTTCGCGCCGAGCGTCAGGCACGGCGAGCGACCCCGACGGGCAGCCGGCCCGACGGCGAGCGACCCCAACGGGCAGCCGGCCCGACGGCGAACGGCCCCGACAAGCAGCCGGCCCGACGGCGAACGGCCCGACGGCGAACGGCCCGACGGCGAGCGGCCCGACGGCGAGCGACCCCGACCGGTAGCCGGCCCGACGGCGAGCGACCCCGACCGGTAGCCGCCCTAGGCGGAGGTCCTCGACTGGGCGAAGGTGGCGAACGCGGTCAGGGACTCCGGGTTGGCCAGCGCGCCCTTGGCCGCGGCCTGGTCGACCGGCGTGCCGGTGAGGATCTTCTTGACCGGCACCTCCAGCTTCTTCGCCGACAGGGTGCGGGGCACCGCACGCACCTGGTGGATCTCGTCGGGCACGTGTCGGGGCGAGAGGGCGGTGCGCAGTTCGCGACAGATCGTCGCGCGCATCGCGTCGTCAAGGGTCAGACCCTCGGCGAGCACCACGAAGAGCAGCAGCTCGCCAGCACCACCCTCGTCGTCCTCCAAATGCACGACGACGGAGTCGAGCACCTCGTCCAGCCCTTCGACCACCGAGTAGAACTCGGCGGTGCCCAGCCGCACCCCACCACGGTTGAGGGTGGCGTCGGAGCGTCCGGTGATCACGCAGCCGCCGCGCTCGTTGATGGTGATCCAGTCGCCGTGCCGCCACACCCCGGGGTAGACGTCGAAGTACGCCTCGGCGTAGCGGACGCCGTCAGCGTCGTTCCAGAAGCCCACCGGCATGCTCGGCATCGGCTCGGTGATCACCAACTCGCCCAGTTCACCGATGACCGGGGTGCCGTCGGCGGAGCGGGCCTCCACCTTCGCGCCCAGGGCACGGCAGGCGATCTCCCCGGCGTACACCGGCAGCAGCGGCACCCCACCGACGAAGCCGGTGCACACGTCGGTGCCACCGGAGAGCGACTGGAGCTGGAGATGGTCGCCGACGGTGTCGTACACCCAGTGGAAGCCCTCGGCGGGCAGCGGCGCACCCGTGGAACCCACCCCGCGCAGCGCGGACAGGTCGGCGATCTCCCGGGGGACCAGCCCGGCCTTGCGGCAGGCCAGCAGGAAGGGGGCGGAGGTGCCGAAGTACGTGGTGCCGGTCTCCGCCGCCAGCCGCCACAGCCCACCGAGGTCGGGCTCAGCTGGCCGGTCGGGCTCCGCCCGAACCCCGGGGTTGCCGTCGAAGAGCACGATGGTCGCGCCCACCGCCGGGCCGGAGACCAGGAAGTTCCACATCATCCAGCCGGTGGTGGTGAACCAGAAGAAGCGGTCCGCCGGGCCCAGGTCGTGGTGCAGGGCGAGCATCTTCAGGTGTTCCAGCAGGATGCCGCCGTGGCCGTGCACGATCGGCTTGGGCAGCCCGGTGGTGCCCGAGGAGTAGAGAACGTACAGCGGGTGGTCGAACGGCACCGGCGTGAACGTCGACGGCTCGTCGGTCGGCGCGGCCAGCTCGGCCCAACCCAGCGTGCCGTCCGGCGGCGTGGCCTGCGGGTCGAGGTAGGGGATGCTGACGGTGTGCCGCAGCGACGGCAGGGCGGCCCGGATCGCCGCCACCTCGGCGCGCCGGTCCACCGGCTTGTCGCCGTAGCGGTAGCCGTCCACGGCGACCAGCACGGTCGGCTCGATCTGCTGCCACCGGTCGGTGACGCTGCGGGTGCCGAACTCGGGCGCGCAGGACGAGAAGACCGCGCCCAGACTGGCGGTGGCCAGCAGGAGGACGTACGTCTCCGGGATGTTGGGGGCGTACGCCGCCACCCGGTCACCGGCGGTGACGCCGAGCCGGCGCAGCCCTGCCGACACCCGGCGTACCTGCTCACGCAACTCCCCGGCGGTCAGCGTGACCGGCGGTCGGGTCTGCCCGTGTGCGATCACCACCGGGTCGTCGTCGACCCGCCCCGGCATCCGCAGCACGTTCTCCGCGTAGTTGAGCGTGGCCCCGGGGAACCAGCGGGCCCCGGGCATCCCCCGCTCGGCCAGGGTGGCGGTCGGCGGGGTGTGCGCGATCACCTCGAAGTGGTCCCAGATGGAGCGCCAGAACGCGTCCAGATCGGTGGTGGACCAACGCCACAGCGCGTCGTAGTCGGCGAAGTCCAGCCCCCGGTGCTCCCGCAGCCAGCGCAGGTAGCCGCCGATCCGGGACCGCTCGCGTACGTCCGCCGGCGGCGCCCACAGCATGTCACCCACTGGTCCACCCTCCCCTGGCCCGGCACGACGTTGTGAATGGGCCGTGGCGCCATCTTGCCCTACCTCGAAGCGCCATTCTGCGCACCGGGTACGCCGACCGATGCGTGCCCGTCCCACACTCCACCCCGCCGACCTGTGTGGGTCAGCCCGCGCGGTGGGCCTGGATGGCGCGGCGGCGGGCTAGGCGGTGCGCCCGGCGGATCTCCGCCTCCTTGTACCGGCGCTCGTCCTCCGCGGTCTCCGGCAGCACCGGGCGGACCGCCCGCGGCGCCCCGCCGACGTCCACGCCGACGAAGACCAGGTACGCGGTGGCCACCCGGACCGCCGCGTCCTCGGCCGAGTCCCACCGTTCGGCGACGACCCGCACGCCGACCTCCATCGAGGTCTGGCCGGTCCAGTTGACCTGCGCGTGCGCGTGCACCAGGTCACCGACCCGGACCGCCTCGGAGAAGACGATCTCGTCGATCGCGGCGGTCACCGCCGTGCCTCCGCTGTGCCGGGCCGCTGCGGCACCCGCCACGTCATCGACGAACTTCATCAGGACCCCGCCGTGCACGGTGCCGTAGAGGTTCACGTCCACGGCAGTCATGATCTTGCTCAGCGTGACGCGCGAGTACGACGTCGGCTTGCCGACCGGTGCGGCGGAGAGGTGCTCAGTCATGTCGAAAACGGTACGGTGCGCGGATGCGACATCTCTGGAGCTTCCTCGCCGGGCTGGTGGTGGCGCCCATCACCTGGGTGCTGGTCACACTGGGGCAGGACGGGTCGAGCCGGACGGTCGACCGCTGGGTGGAGATCGGCACGTTCAACACCGCCAACCTGATCGAGCCGGCCGTGTACCTCGCTGTCGGTGGTGTCCTGTTGGGCCTGCTCGGCACGCTGCGTTTCTCACCGCTGGGCCCGCTGGTGGCCGGGTTGCTGCTGGTCACCCCGTACATCGGGATGTTCGTGGCGCCCTTCACGGTGCGGGACGCGATCCCGCACGAGTGGAAGGTGTTCGGCGATCCGCTGCCGCTGCGACTGCCGGTGGAGAACGGCACACTCTTCCTGGTCGGTCTGCTGCTGCTGATGGCGACCTTCAGCATGCAGCGGTGGCGGCAGTGGCCCAACCCGGCGACCGAGCCGGCCGCGACTCCGGCCCCCGTGCCGGACGGAGGCCCCCGCAACGACGACTTCACCCTCACCGACTGGCCGCCGGCCACGCCGGCGGATCGGGACACCGCGCCCCTCACTCTGGGTTACCCGGCTGATTCGACGCCGACCGAGCCGCTGCCGCGGCGGGTCGGTGGCGAGTCGCCCTGGTCCGCTCCGCCGCGCGGTCAACCGCGCCCGGAGGACACCACCGAGATCCGCTGAATCGTCGGGCGGGCCGGTCACCCGGCCCGCCCGCTGTCTCGTACCGAGAACCCGGCCCTAGTGCACCGCGACCGCGAGGTCCGGGTCGACGGTGCCGAGGCTGGCACGGGGGACGACGACGAGCATGACCACCAGGGCGGCGGCCATACCGCCCGCGATGACGATCGCCATCGGCACGCTTCCGGTGCCGAACAGACCGGCCAGCGGCGCGGACAACGCGCCGATGCCGAACTGTACGGCGCCGAGCAGCGCCGCGGCGGTGCCCGCCGCCTCGCTGTGCCGGCTCATGGCCAACGCCGGGGCGTTCGGTAGGGCCAGCCCGGCGGCGGCCAGCACGAGCCACAGCGCGGCGAGCAGGGTGCCCAGACCACCGAAGCCGGTCGCCGCGAACAGGACCAGCAGCAACCCGGCCGCCGTGCCGGCGATCAGGGCGCTGACCAGGATCTGCTGCGGGGTGTAGCGGCGCAGCAGCCGAACGTTGAACTGGGTGGCCGCGATCAGGCCCACCGCACCGGCCCCGAAGGCCAGGCCGAACTCCTGCTCGTCGAGGCCGTACTCCTGCTGGAGGACGAAGGACGACCCGGAGACGTACGCGAACAGGGCTGCCATCGCCAGCCCGGCGACCAGCACCAGGCCGACGAACGCCCGGTCGTTGAACAGCCCCCGGTAGTCGCGCACTGTGGCAGCCACCCCTCCGTGCCGCCGACGCGTCACCGGAAGGGTCTCCTGGAGCCGGAGCGCGGCAACGACGATCAGCAGCGCGCCGAGCACCGCCAGCGCCGCGAAGACGCCCCGCCACTCGGTCCAGCGCAGCAGGCCGCTGCCCAGCGTCGGCGCGAGGATCGGCGCGAGACCCATGACGAGCATCAACCGCGAGAAGATCCGGGCGAAGGACGCCCCGCTGAACAGGTCGCGGACGACGGCCGTGGCGACCACTGTGGCGGCCGCGACGCCGAGCCCCTGGAGCACCCGCAGTGTGCCGAGCACCGCGATGGTGGGCGCGAAGACGCACAGCACGGAGGCGACGATGTGCGCGGCCAGCCCGGCCAGCAGCGGAATCCGCCGTCCGACCACATCGGAGAGCGGGCCGATCAGCAGCTGACCCAGGGCGAGACCGACGAGCGTGCCGGTCAGCGTCAGCTGCACAGCGGTCTCGGTGGTCTGGAGACCTGCCGTGATGGCGGGGAGTGCGGGGAGGTACATGTCGATGGTCAGCGGCCCGATCGCGATCAACGCGCCCAGCACGAGGACGAGTTGCACCCGCTGACGGTTGGTCATCAGATCGCCGGGCAGGACGCCCTCGGTGATCGTCGGCTCTGCCGTGAGGGTGCCCGCTCCGGTCTCTTCCACGGACTGCTTCATCATCTCGATCTCTCTGCGGAAGCGGGTGTCGTCACACGTGGTGCGGGGCGTCCCCGCACCCGCGGGAGCAGCGGGCATGGTGACGGACATGACGAGCAGGGGTCGTGGTGGAGGTGAACGCCCGGAAGGCGTACGGCGTTCCCAGTGTGTGGGGTGTCACGCCCCGACGGTTCGACGCCGACGGATGCCGGGTGTGACGGCGGTCACGGCAGAACGAGAACCGAAGCGGGGGTACGCGTCGTCTTGCCTTTCGTGAGACGAAGTCTGGACGGGCTCGACGAGGGCGAACTGCTCCGCCGGGTCGCTCGGGGCGACCGACGCGCGTTCGACGCGCTGTACCGGCGTACCGCCCCCTGGTTGACCGCACGCCTGCGTCGGCGCTGCGCCGACGAGGACGTGGTGGCCGAGGTGTTGCAGGAGACGTACCTGGCGGTGTGGCGGTCGGCCGGCAGTCAGGCGCAGTCGTCCTCCGCGTCCGGCAGCGCCGTCGGCTGGCTGTGGACGATCGCCGCTCACCGGCTGGTCGACGCGTTCCGCCACCGGGCTCGACGCGAGCGGATCCCGACGGTGCAGACCTTCGAGACGGTCGCCCCGGCCGCCGAGGAGGAGGCGCTGGCCGGCGGGTTGGACGCCAACCTCGAAAAGGCCCTGCACGCGCTGCCCCCGGAGCTACGACAGGTGCTCCGCGCGATGGTCCTCGACGGGCTGACCGCCCGGGAGACGTCGCTGCTGCTCGGCATGCCGGAGGGAACCGTGAAGACCCGGGCGCGACGGGCCCGAATCGCACTCCGGGAGGCGCTGTCATGACCACTCACCCCGCACCCGCGCTCATCTCCCACTACGCCTCGGGCGGCGTGGGCGTCGACGACGCGACCATCTGGGCGGTGGAGGCGCACCTGGAGACCTGCGCCGACTGCCGGGCGCTGCTGACGGCTGCTGTCGACCCCGGCACGCGTGACCTGCTCGACCGGGTGGCCGACACCGTCGCCGCCGGGATCGCCAACGGTCCGGGGCCGGTACGACGACGGCGGCTACGGCGTACCGGGGTGGCCGCCCGGATCCTGCCGTGGCTCGCCACCGCCGCCGGGCTGATGCTGGCCGCGGTCCTGTTCGAGAAGACCTTCGCCACCCTGCCGTCACTGGTGCTGCTTGTCGCACCGGTCGCACCGCTGCTGCCGGTGGCCGCCGTCTGGAGCCGGCGCGTCGACCCGGCCTGGGAGTTGGCGGCCACCACACCCCGTACCGGCCTGCCGCTCCTCATGCGCCGCACGTTGGGGGTGCTGCTCACGGTCCTGCCGGTGCTGGCGGTGGCCGGCTGGGGCACCGGGCACTCCCCCGGTCTCTGGTTGCTGCCGGCCCTGGGCTTCACCGCCGGGGCGTTGGCGCTCGGCACCGTGGTCGGGATCGACCGGGCCGCACTCACGTTGGCGCTCACCTGGTCCGTGGGTGTGGTGGCCCCGAGCCTGGTCGGCGGGCGCCTCCCGGCCGTCCTCGCGGGCAGCAGCCTGACCGGTTGGGCGCTCATCACGGTGCTGTTGCTGGCCGTGGTCCTCGTCCAGGCCCGATGGCGGTCGCAGCTACCCACCAGCACGTTCCGATGACGAGATACGGAGACATGATGATGCGTACGGTCAGCGTGGCGGAGACCGCGCCGTCCACCTACCCGTGGTCCGTGCACGCCGAGACGTTGCAGGTGAAGGCCGGCCGGCACCTGGCGGTCAACGGTCTGGACCTGGCGTTGGGCATCGGCGTACACGGGCTGCTCGGCCCCAACGGCGCCGGTAAGACGACGTTGATGCGGGCCCTGGCCACAGTGGTGAAGCCGTCCGCCGGTCGACTCACACTGCTCGGCGAGGACGTCACCGCCGGCGCGGACCTGCGCCGGGTACGACGTGGCCTGGGCTACCTGCCGCAGCACTTCGGCTTCTACCCGCGTTTCACGGTCCGGGAGTTCGTCGAGTACCTGGCCTGGCTCAAGGAGATGCCGAAATCGGTCATCCCAGGTGCGGTGCAACGGGCCATCGAACGGGTGGGTCTGGCCGACCGCGCCGACTCCCGGATGAAGACGCTGTCCGGCGGGATGCTGCGCCGCGCCGGCATCGCCCAGGCGATCGTCAACGACCCGGCGGTGCTGTTGCTCGATGAGCCGACGGTCGGTCTGGACCCGGAGCAACGCCTGGACTTCCGTGAGCTGCTGCGGGAGATCGGCCTGGACAGCTGCGTACTCGTCTCCACCCACCTCGTCGAGGACGTCGCCGTGGCCTGCACCGACGTGGTGCTGGTGAGCGAGGGCCGGCTGGTGTGGCAGGGCAGCACCGGTGAGCTGGCCGAGCAGGGCGGCGCCGACGACGCCGGCGACAGCGCCACCGAACGCGGCTACTCGTCGGTGCTGCGGGCCTACCGTGGGCGGGTGTCGGCGTGACCGGACGAATTATGCGCATCGAACTACGCCGCTCGGCGGCGGTGGCGATCGCCCTGCTGATGCTGGTGACCGGCACGGTGCTGCTGCTCACCGCCACCCAGTTCTTCGCCGGGCGCTGGATGCAACTGGCCGTCACCACCCGGACGATGCTGATGGTGCTGCTGCCACTCGCGCTGGCCGGCGGGGCGTTGCTGGGCCGCCGCGACGCCCGTTGCCGGGTCGACGAGTTGTTCGCCAGCACCGTCCGGCCACGGTGGCAACGCGTCGGCCCGACCGCCGGCGCTCTCGCGATCTCGGTGGTGACCGCGTACCTCCTGGTGTTCCTCATCGCGGCCGGGTGGGTGGTGCGGACGTCGGCGTACTTCCCGGTCGCCGCGATCGTCGTGACAGCGGTCGGCGTCCCGGCGTTGGTCGCCGCGGCCTGGCTGGGCATGGCGGCTGGCCGGGCCGTGCCCCGGTTGATCACCGCACCCGTTCTCGCCGTGGCTGGTTTCGTCCTGGTGGGGTTGGTACCGGACCTGGTCATGATGGTTGACACCGCCTCGACTCTGACCAGGTCCCGGCCGGAACCGTCGGCGGTGCTGCTCATCCCGGTCTTCAGCGGCGGCGTGGACGACTTCCAGACGGTCGTCAACCGGGTCAGCCTGCTCCAGATGGTGTGGCTGGTGTCCCTCGCCGCCACCGGGCTACTGCTCCTGGGCGCGGTCCGGCGTCGGGCCATCGCGCTGGCAGTGCTCCCCGCAGTGCTCGGCGCCGCCGTCACCGTGCCGCTGCTGCCCGTGGGCGGAACGCGCGGCGCGGTCGCCGCCGACCCGGTCGCCGTCGAGCTGGTCTGCGACAACGACGGCCCGCAGGTCTGCGTGACCCGCGCACACGCCGGGGTGCTGCCCGACGTCGTCGGCCCGGCCCGGGAGGCCCTGGCCGTGATGGCGGCGAAGCTACCCAATGCCCCGGTCCGGGCGGTGGAGACCCGACAGGTCGCCTACTGGGCGCAACTCTCACCCGACCTGTCACCGCCCCGGCACCCCGCCGACACTGTCGTCTTCGAAGCCCCGACGATCACCAGCTCCGGAGGCGCCGACCTGTCCGACGACTACTTCCGGCCGTTCCTGCTCCGGGCCGCCTGGCAGCAGGAGTGCGGCGAAGGGTCGGAGCGGGACGACGAGCCCCTCGCCCGGATAGTCGCCGCCGCCTGGTTGACCGACCAGCCACCGACACTGGAGTCCTGGTGGGATCGCGCGGACGCCGAGCGGGCACAACGTGCCTACCAGGCGCTGGTGAGCCTGCCGCAGGCCGAACAGCGGCAACGGATGGCGGCGGCACGGGAGGCAGCGCTGGACTGCCGCTACGACGCCCTGCTGGCGCTCCTGCCCGAGGACAAGCCGTGAGATGGCTCCAGCTGTACCTGCGCTCCCGTGGGGTGCCCCTCGCCCTGGGTGTCGCGACCGCCGTGATCGTGCTGGCGTGGGTGATGTCGTCGACCTGGACGACCTCGACGACGATCAACGCCCGTACGGCCAGCCTCACCATCATGCTGGCGGTGGTCGCGTTCGGGGCCACCCTCAACGGCGCCGACGACGCCCTCGACCACACCGGGTCGGTCAACTGGCCGTTACGCCGTGCCGGGCACCTGCTCCTCGCCGCCGCCGTGATCACCGCCCTGCTGTCGCTCAGCGCACTCACCGACGTGCGGTACGAGCCGCTCGCCCTCGTGCTGCGCAACACCGCCGGCCTGCTCGGGCTGACCGCGCTCGGCACCGCCCTGTTCGGCGCCGCGCTGTCCTGGATCGCCCCGCTCACCTGGACCCTCATCGCGGTCCTGCCGTTCCTGGGGCCGAGCAGTGACGTGCGGGTCCAGGTCGCCAGCTGGTTGACCCAGCCCGCCGGCACCACGGCTGCCACCGCCTGCGCCACCGTGCTGGCCGTGGCCGGTCTGCTGGCGTACGCGCTGCGTGGCGGCCCGCTCCGACCCGCCAGCGAGACGGCCCCGGACCGGTGACGTACCACCGTACGTAGCGGCCGCCCGCGCCCCGTGCTCGCCCAAGATCCGCGCAAGAGCAGGGATGTTGCTGCCTCCAGCGTTGCCGAGGCAGCACCATCCGGGAAGTTGCGCGGATCTTGGGGCGGGGCGGGACACCTGGGCGCGGGGTGCGCCCTAGACGACGCCGGCCAGCAACTGCCGGGCCATGACGATGCGCTGCACCTGGTTGGTGCCCTCGTAGATCTGGGTGATCTTGGCGTCCCGCATCATCCGCTCGACCGGGTAGTCCCGGGTGTAGCCGTAGCCACCGAGCAACTGCACCGCGTCCGTGGTGATCTCCATGGCGGCGTCCGAGGCGAAACACTTGGCCGCCGCGCCGAAGTAGGTCAGGTCCGCGTCGCCCCGCTCGGACTTGCCGGCGGCCGCGTACGTGAGCTGCCGGGCCGCCTCCAGCTTCATGCCCATGTCGGCGAGCATGAACTGGATGCCCTGGAACTCGGCGACCGCCTTGCCGAACTGCCGGCGCTCCGTCACGTACCCCTTGGCGTAGTCGAGCGCGCCCTGCGCGATCCCGACGGCCTGCGCGGCGATGGTGACGCGGGTGTGGTCCAGGGTCTTCATCGCGGTGGCGAAGCCGGTGCCCTCCGCGCCGATCATCCGGTCGGCGGGGATCCGCACGTTGTCGAGGTAGACCTCGCGGGTCGGCGAGCCCTTGATGCCGAGCTTCTTCTCCGGCGCGCCGAAGCTCACCCCGGCGTCGGACTTCTCGACCACGAAGGCCGAGATGCCCCGGGACCGCGCGGACGGGTCGGTGACGGCGAAGACGGTGTAGAACTCCGACACGCCGGCGTTGGTGATCCAGCGCTTCACGCCGTTGAGCACCCAGTGATCCCCGTCACGCACCGCCCGGGTGGTCATCGACGCCGCGTCGCTACCCGCCTCCGGCTCGGAGAGGCAGTACGAGAACATGGCCTCACCCGCCGCGACCGGCGTCAGATAGCGGCGCTTGATCTCCTCGGAACCGGACAACAGCAACGGCATCGTGCCAAGTTTGTTCACCGCCGGGATCAGCGAGGAGGACGCGCAGGCTCGGGCGACCTCCTCGATCACGATCGCGGTGGCCAGCGCGTCCGCGCCCGCCCCGCCGTACTCCTCGGGGATGTGGGGGGCGTGGAAGTCGGCCGCCCGCAGCGCGTCGTAGGACGCCTTGGGAAACTCCCCGGTCTCGTCGGCCTCGGCGGCGTGCGGGGCCACCTTCGCCGCGCAGACCTCCCGGACCGCGTCCCGGATCGCCTGGTGCTCATCGGGCAACCGGTAGACGTCGAACGACTCCCCTGCGGCCATGTCGGCCCCTCCCCTTCACCGCTATCATGCGCAGTCTGTGACGACTCCGGACCGCTGACCGAGCAGACTGAAGACTAGCGACTGCAGTTCAGGAGATGTTACCGGCGCGTAGGCATGGGCATGAGGGTGCACCCACGCCGCTGGGCAATGATGGAGGGCAGACAGTGAGCCACCCTCCGGTGCCCCGCCCAGGCGCCGCAGCGGAATGCGACGCGACGACGCGCCGCCAGTGCGAGCGGAGAAGACAGGCGTGACGATCCCCTACCCCACCATCCAGCCGACCCCCGCCATCGCCGCGGTGACACCGCCCTCGGGCGCGCCTCGGCCGCGGGTGACGTTCCTGGGGACCGGCTACCTCGGTGCGACGTACGCCATCTGCTACGCCGAGCTGGGCTACGACGTGCTCGGGTTCGACGTCGACGCGGACAAGATCGCGATGCTGAACGCCGGTCAGGTGCCGATCCACGAGCCCGGCCTGGACGAGCTGCTCCGGCGCAACCTCGCCGCCGGACGCCTGCGGTTCAGCACCGACATCGCCGAGACCGCCGACTTCGGTGACGTGCACTTCATCTGCGTCGGCACCCCCCAGCGGGCCGACGGGATGGGCGCCGACCTGTCGTACGTCGAGGCGTCGGTCACCAGCCTCGCGCAGCACCTGACCCGCAAGGCCCTGATCGTCGGCAAGTCCACCGTGCCGGTCGGCACGGCCGAGTGGGTGGAGCAGCTCGTCGGCAAGCACACCCCCGACGACCTCGGCGTCGAGGTGGCGTGGAGCCCCGAGTTCCTCCAGGAGGGCTTCGCCGTCGACGACGTCCTGCGCCCCAACCGGATCGTCGTGGGCGTGAAGAGCGAGTGGGCCAACGGCATGCTCTACGCCGCGCACAAGGGCGTGTTCGACCTGGCCGCCACCGAGGACCGCGAGGTGCCCCTGGTGGTCACCGACTTCGCCACCGCCGAGCTGGTCAAGGTCGCCGCGAACGCCTTCCTGGCCACCAAGATCTCCTTCATCAACGCCATGGCCGAGGTCTGCGAGGCCTCCGGCGGCGACGTCACCCAACTGGCCCGCGCGATCGGCTACGACCCGCGCATCGGCAACCGGTTCCTCCAGGCCGGCCTCGGCTTCGGCGGCGCCTGCCTGCCGAAGGACATCCGGGCGTTCCAGGCCCGGGCCCAGGAGTTGGGCGCCGGCGAGGCGCTGCGTTTCCTGCACGAGGTCGACCTGATCAACCTGCGCCGTCGTACCCGGGTGCTGAACCTCGCCGCGGATCTGCTCGGCCGCCGCTCCGGGCCGGCCGGGCCGGACTTCTCCGGCACCCGGATCGCCGTGCTCGGCGCCACCTTCAAGCCCAACACCGACGACGTCCGCGACGCGCCGGCGCTCGCCGTCGCCGCGCTGCTGCACAAGGCCGGCGCCGACGTGCACGTGTACGACCCGCAGGGCGCCGACAACGCCCGCCGCGCGGTCCCCGAGCTGACCTACGAGAACGGCATCAACGAGGCGGTCACCGGCGCCGACCTGGTCTGCGTCCTCACCGAGTGGGCCGACTTCCGCAACGCCGACCCGGTCGCCCTCGGCGAACTGGTCAACGGGCGCAAGGTGGTCGACGGCCGCAACTGCCTGGATTCGGCACTGTGGACCCAGGCCGGCTGGGAGTACCGGGGCATGGGTCGCCCCTGACCGAACGCGCTTCGACCGGCCGGCCACCGAGCATCTCGGGGGCCGGCCGGTGGCGTTGTTTGCCCCGGACCCGCCGACAAGAGTCGAAATCCGCGCCAGCTTTGGGCATGCTGCGACAGTGGGAGTCCACAGTGCGGGTGGAGGGGTGTCGTGGCGACCTTTCAATGCTCCTCGTGCGGCCGGGAGATCAAGCCGGCCGTCCGATGCCCGCACTGTGGGGCCGACCAGCCACAGTGGGTCGAACACCTGGCGGACATCGAGCGTTCCATAGCGGAGATGAAGGCGCGCGACGCCGCCATCGCCCGTGAGCAACGGCAGATCGCCGCCAAGATGCAGGCCGCGCTCTTCCAGCGGGACATCCTCGCCCACGCCGGCGAGGAGCGGGTCAAGCAGGCCACCCGACCCCGTCGGGTGCTGCGCCGCCGCCCCGGCCGGCGGCCACCGACCGCCACCACCGGCGCGCCTCCCCGGGTGCCCCGCCAGAACACCCCGCCGACTCCGGACGACCCGCCACCGCCGCCCCGATGGCTCGACGCGGACGACCCGGAGCACCCGCCGGAGGCCTCGTCGCGCGAGGTGCAGAACATCCCCCTCGGGCTGGGTGCGCTGCTGCTCGGCGTGGCCGCTGTGGTCTTCGCCGCCGTGGCGACCAGCTCGATGGACGCCGTGGCCCGGCTCGGCATCCTGCTCCTGGCGACCGTGCTGATGCTGCTCGCACCGCCGGTGCTGGCCCGGCGCGGGCTCACCTCGACCGCCGAGACCATCGCCGCGGTCGGCCTCCTCCTCGTGCCACTCGCCGGTAACGCCCTCTGGGCGGTGGACCGGATCGGCACCGGCGGCGTCTCCGCCACCGTCTTCAGCGGGGTGATCTTCGCGGTCACCGCGGGCGTCGCATTCGGGTACGCCGGCTGGACGGGCCTACGCGCGCCCCGCTTCGCCACAGTGCTCGCCGCACAGCCGGTGCTGCCGTTGCTCGCGTACGACCGGATCACCGGCCCGGGCGGCTGGGCGCTGGTGCTGGCCCTGGTCGCCCTCGTCGACCTCTGGCTGGCCCGCTCCGGCGTGGTCATGGAACGCCCCGTCCGGCAGGACGTGCCACTGCCGGACGCCGCGTCGCCGCCCCGGCAACGCAACGCCGAGAGCCGGCCGGAGGGCGACCCGGAGGAGGCCGCCGAGCTGATCGACGCCGATGCGGGCTCCGCCGAGCCTCGGCCCGCCCGCCCGGTGCCCGGGCTTCGTGAGCTGACCTGGTTGCTGCACGCGGTGGCGGTCGCCGTCGCCCTGGCGTACGCGGTCACCGCCCTGCTGCGGGCACAGACCGTGCCGACGGCCACCGGCGCCGGGATGGTGCTGCTGCTGGCCGCCACGGTCGGGCTGGCGGGCGCGCTGGTGCTGCGTCGACCGCCGTTGCCCGACGTCGCGGCCGGCATCGTCACCCTGGCCGTGATCGGTGCGCTCAGCCGAATCGTCTCGGTGGCGCTGCCCGGCCGGGCGCTGCTGCTGATCGCGCTGGTCATCACGGTGACCGGGCTGGCGGTCCGCGCGGTCCCCGAGGCCGCCCGCCGTGGGCCGCAGATCGCCTCGGCGGTGGCGTTGACGGTCAGCGGCCTGGTCGTCGCCGGTGGCGCACTACGCGCCGGGGTCGCGCCGGTCCGGGCGGCGCTGCCCGCCTGGGGTGCCGACCTCGACCGTTACCCGTCCGAACTCGCGGCGGCGGTCGGCCCGACCACCTGGCAGCTCGCGGGTGCCGCGTTCCTGCTCACCATCGCCGCGGTGCTGGCGCTGCCTCCGGAGATCCGCCGCGAGTTCGCGGTCGCCGGCGCGGCCCTGACCGCGCTCGCCGTCCCGGCCTCGTTGGGTCTCGGGTGGGCGGCGGCCCCCTGGCCGATGGTGGTCACCTCGATCGGCATCGGTGTCATCGGGCTCTCCGCCCGCACCGACCGCGCCGCGGTGGCACACTCCGTCGGCGCGGCGGTGGTGGGCCTCTTCGGTGCCGGTGCCAGTCTCAGCCGCCCCACCCTCACCGCCGCCGTCCTGCTCACCCTGTTCGTGGCCGGCACCCTGCTCGCGTTGGCACCCCGGATCCGGATCGCCTCGGCGGCCTCCGACACGGTCACCGCCTGGGCCGCCGGTGGTGCCGCGTTCGCGTTGCCCGGAGCGGTGGCCGCGTTCGTGACCGCCACCATGCCGGTCGACCCGACTCCCACCCCGGCAAGTCTCCGGGAGGTGACCGTCCCGGTCCTGGCGGCCAGCTTCCTGGCCGTCTGCGTGACTCTCGGCTACGCCGCCATCGTGCAGGTCTCCCAGCGCCGCATCCCCGCGCCGCTGTCGGTCGGCACCGGGCTGGGCGCGCTGCTCGTCACCGCCGCCGCGTTCGGCGCGCCCGGCGCCACCGTCGCCGACGCCTGGGTCGGTGCGCTTCTGCTGGTCGCGGCGGTGCTGCTCTTCCTGGCCCCCTCCATCGACGCCGGCCGTCGCGCCGACCTCACCCTCGACGGTTCCGACCTGGCCGCCGCCGCGGTCACCACCGCGCTGGTCGCCACACTGGTGCGGATCGGAGCGGTGCTCGCACCGGGCGGGCAGTTGGCGGTGGCCGCCGCCCTCGTCCTGGTCGTCGCGGTCGGCGCGCGCAGCATGCCGGAGGAGTGGCGACGTGGGCCGATCCTCGGCCTCGCCGTCGGCGGCCTCCTCATCGGCGTACTCGCCGGCTGGTCGGCGGTGCGCGGCGGGGTCGGCGTACTCGCCACCCCCGGCCCCATCTGGAGGGGTGACCTGAGCGGCTGGCCCGCCGCTCCCGTCGGCGGCTCGACCTGGCAGGCGCCCGTCGCGTTGGCGCTGTTGGCCCTCGCCGCCGGCATCCTGCTCCCGCCGCCCTGGCGCTGGGACGCGTCCGGCGTGGCGGCGGTGCTCGCCACGATCGGCGCACCCGCCGCGTTCGACCTGGCCTGGTGGTCGCCGGTCCTGGTCGGCGGCATGGTCGCCACAGTGTTCGGGATCGCCGCGGTCGCCACCGAGGAGGCCCGCGCGGGGCTGTCCCGGGCCACGGTGGCCGGAGTGGTCGCGTTGCACGCCGCCGGAGCCGGCCTGGTCCGGCCGTGGACCACAGCGCTGGCCCTGGGCAGCATCGCGCTCATCGGCGTGGTGGTGGCCACGTTGGCACGCGTCCTGGCCGGCCCGCAGGTGACCGACATCGACACCGAGGGGATGCCACCGCACCTGGCACAGATCGGTGGTGCGGCCCTCGGCGCGGCGCTGCTGGCCCTTCCCGGTGCGGTGGCGGCGCTGGCCGCCGAGTTCGAACACTCGGCGCAGGTGGTGCTGACCGCGGCGCTGGCCGCGTCCAGCCTCGGCCTGGCCGCCGTGGCGGCGGTCCGCCGGCAGGTGCCGCAATACCTGCCCTGGGTCAGCGCCGCCGTGGTCGGCGGGGCCACCATCAGTGCCCTCGCCGCGATCCCCACCGGCCTCGCCGCAGGTGTCTACGCGGCCGCCGCGGCACTGCTCGGCGTGCTGGCCGAGCTGATCCGAGCGGCCACCGTGCCGCCCACCGGCGCCGCCCAACCGGTCCGGCGTTGGGCGGTACGCCTCGACGGGGCCCTACGCCGGCTGCCGGACGACCCGGAACGACGGCGGTGGCGTTTCAACCCGGCAGCCGGCGCGCTGGCCGCTGCGGCCCTCCCGACCGCCCTGGCCCTCGCCTCGATCGCTCCCGCGCTGGTCGCCGCGCTGGTCGAGCCGCACCGCACACTGAGCCGAATCTGGGACGGCCCGCCGCCGGAGCTGCTCACCCCGCCCCCGGACGTGGTCGACCCCACCCACGTGCTGACCGCGCTGCTGCTCACCGCGACCGCCGCGCTCGCGGCCACCGGCTTCAGCGGTGGACGACGCTCCCGAGCCGTGCCGGTGGTGCTCCCCGGTGCCGCCGTCACGCTGTTGATCACGCCTATCGCGTTGGGCAGCGGCTGGCCGGCGAGCACTCTCGCCGCGCTCTCCGTCTTCACCATCGCGATGCTCGGCCTCGCGTTGACCCCACCGCCGCCGCTGGCCGAACGGGCCCGCTCGCTGCGGCTGGCCCGGGTCCTGGTGTTCGTCATCGGGTTGGCCGCCGGCGGCGCCGGGCTCGCCGGGAGCCTCGCCGCCCGGGAACTGACCCTGTTCACCCTGGGCGGTGCGGTCGGCGTGGGCGTGGTGGCGGCCCTGTTCGGCACCACCCAGCGGGCCCGCATCCTCGGTTGGCTCTTCGCGTCGCTGATGGCGCAACTCTTCGTGCTCACCGCCGGCCTGGTCGCCGGGCTGGCCCCGGTCTGGTCCGCGTTCGGGGTGCTCGCGGTCGGTGCGGTCCTCCAGGTGTTCGCCGCGGTCCTGCCCCGGCTGCGGCAACCCGAGGCGCAGCGGGAAGCCTCCACGGTGCAGTGGAGCGGCTACGCCGCCGCGCTCATCGCCCTGGCCCTCGCCTTCGACTCGCCCCGACACATCGCCGCCCTGCTGGCCGCCTGGGGCGCGGTGCTCGGCGTGGCAGCGACCCGGCCCGGTCGCCGGCCGGTGGAACGCCGGATCCTGTTCTGGGCGGTGGTGGTCTGCGAGATCACCGCCTGGTGGATCCTGATGCGGGTCGCCGACGTCGCGCTGCCCGAGGCATACACGTTGCCGTTCGCCGCACTGGCCCTGCTCGTCGGAGTCCTCGAACTGCGTCATCGACCCGATCTGAGCAGCTGGGTGGCGTACGGGCCGGCGCTGGTCACCGCCTTCGTCCCGACCCTGGCCATCGTGCTGGCCACCGAGTCCAGCACCCTGCGGCAGATGCTGTTGCTGCTCGGCGCGGTCGCGGTGCTGATCTTCGGCTCGTCCACCCGGCAGCAGGCCCCGGTGATCGTCGGCGCGACGGTCACCGCGATCACCGCGATCCACGCGCTGGTGAGCCTCGGCCCGTGGCTGGCGCTCATCCCGGTCGGCATCCTGCTGCTCGTGCTCGGGGCGAGCAACGAACGCCGCCGCCGCGCCCAGGAACGCCTACAGACGGCGCTGCGCGGCATGAGATGAGATGAGACCGGAGGGTCACGGCGGGGTGGGTGACGACGCAGGCTGAGCGGGCGCGGTTCGCGGGCCGGCCGCGGTGGAGGCGACGGGTTAGCGGAGGGTTTTTTGGAGGGCTGCTTCCTTGGTGGCTACCAGCTCCTCCAACTCCCGCTGGTAGGTCGCCATCCTGGTGCGCAACCCCTCGTCGGAGGCGCCGAGGATCCGTACGGCGAGCAGGCCGGCGTTGCGCGCGTTGCCGATCGACACGGTGGCGACCGGAACCCCGGCCGGCATCTGCACGATGGACAGCAGCGAGTCCATGCCGTCGAGGTGCTTCAGCGGCACCGGTACGCCGATCACCGGCAGTGGCGTCACCGAGGCCACCATGCCCGGCAGCGCGGCGGCACCGCCCGCCCCGGCGATGATCACCTTGACGCCACGGTCGGCGGCGTCGCGGCCGTACTCGATCATCGCGACCGGCGTCCGGTGCGCCGAGACCACCCGCACCTCGTACGACACGCCGAAGTCGTCAAGCACCTCGGCGGCGGCCCGCATGGTCGGCCAGTCCGAGTCACTGCCCATGATCAACCCGACGGTGCTCACCGCGGCCCTCTCCTCGTTCCCGTTCACTCGTGGCCCTCGCGCAACCAGCGTGCGGCGCGTGCCGCCCGGGCCCGGAGGTCTTCCAGGTCATCGCCGAGCACCGTGACGTGCCCGATCTTCCGGCCCGGTCGCACCTGCTTGCCGTAGAGGTGCACCTTTGCGCCCGGCTCGGCGGCGAAAAGGTGGTGCAACCGCTCGTCGATCGACATCCCGCCGGGCTCACCGCCGAGCACGTTCGCCGACACCACCACCGGCGCGGTCAGCGCCGTGTCGCCCATCGGGTAATCCAGAACCGCCCGCACGTGCTGCTCGAACTGGGAGGTCCGGGCACCCTCAATGGTCCAGTGCCCGGAGTTGTGCGGGCGCATCGCCAGCTCGTTGACCACGATGGCGGGACGACCGGCGTCGTCACGGACCTCGAACAGCTCCACGGCCAGCAGACCGATCACACCGAGCGCGGTGGCCAGGTCGATGGCGAGCTGCTGCGCGGAGACCGCCAGCTCCTCGTCCAGGTCAGGCGCCGGGGCCAGCACCTCCACGTTGATGCCGTCGCGCTGCACGGTCTCGACCACCGGGTACGCGGCCACCTGACCGAACGGCGACCGGGCCACCTGCACTGCCAACTCCCGACGCAGCGGCACCCGCTCCTCGACGATCAGCCGGGTGCCACCCGCCAGCAGGGTCTCTGCCAGCTCGGTGGCCTGGGCGGCGTCGTCGACCATCCAGACGCCCCGGCCGTCGTACCCGCCGCGCGCGGCCTTGAGCACCACGGGCCAACCGACCTGCTCGCCGAAACCGACCAGGTCGGCGGGCTCAGCCACCGGCCGCCACGCCGGGTTGGGAGCACCCAGCTCGGTGAGGCGTTCCCGCATCACCTGCTTGTCCTGGGCGTGCAGCAGCGCGTCCGCCGGCGGGTAGAGGGTCACCCCTTCGGCCGCCAGCGTGCGGATGTGCTCGGAGGGCACATGCTCGTGGTCGAAGGTGACGACGTCGCAGCCCTTGGCGAAGGTACGCAGGGCGGCCAGGTCGGTGTGATCGCCGTACTGGACGTCGGCGGCGACCAGCGCCGCGCCGTCGTCAGGGGCGGTCGCGAGCACACGCAGTGACTGGCCGAGGGCGATCGCGGCCTGGTGGGTCATCCGGGCCAACTGGCCGCCACCCACCATGCCGACAACAGGCAGTCCGGTACGGGAATCCATAGCGCGGCCAGCCTATCCGGGCCCTCGGCACGCCTCCCCGGAGGGCTGGGCGACCCTGCGGCGGGCGCCCCGGCCGGACACCGGCATGGCGCACCGACGACTACCGGGTGCTACCCAGCTCGGCGACCAACCCCTCGACGGAGGTGACCGGCCGTTGACAGACGAAACCCCGGCAGACGTACGCGGCGGACCGGCCGTCGACCAGCGGACGGTCGGCGAGCAGCGGCACACCGGCCTGGTCCGGGCGGCCGGCGACCACCACCGCCCCGGGCGGGGCGTACCGACGGGCAGCGGCCACCAGGGGGTCGCCCGTCGGGTCCTCGGTGACGACGGCGATCTCGTACGGCCCGGAGAGCAACGCCTCGCCGGTCATGGCCGCGTACCCGGTGAACCGGGGGTGCCGCCCGACGATCGGCGCGACGGTGGCGAGCGCCGCCTCGGCGGCCTCCCGGTAGCGGGTCTCCCCGGTCAGGGCCGAGTACGCGACGAGCCCGGCGATCAACGCCGACCGGCCGGAGGGGGTGGCGTTGTCGGTCGGGTCGGCGGGTCGGGCGACCAGCCGCTCGGCGTCGTCGGCGGTGTCGTAGAAGGCGCCACCGGGTGCGGCGAAGCGCGCCAGCGCGGTGTCCAGCAGCTCGCCGGCCAGCGTCAGCCAGCGCCCCTCGCCGGTGAGCTGGTGCAGCGCGCAGAAGGCCTCGGCCACACTGCCGTAGTCCTCCAGGACACCGGCCGGCTCGCCGACGGTGCCGTCCCGGGAGACCCGGCGCAGCCGGCCGTCCACCAGGTGCACGGTGGCCAGGTGCTCGGCGGCCTGACGCATCGCCCCGTCGGCGACGATGGTCACGCCGTCCATCAGGTTGGCGTCCTCGTCCTGCGGAGACGCGTACAGGGCGGCGACCTGCTGGAACTCGGCGATGGCGGTGATCGCCAGCCCGTTCCAGGCGGCCACCACCTTGTCGTCGCGGGCCGGCTGCGGGCGCGTGTCCCGGGCCGCGAGCAGCCGTCCCACCACCTGCTGCCAGCGGGCGCGGACCTCGGGCCCGGCGTCGTCCACGTCCCGGGCGAGCCGCAGCACGCTCATGCCTTTCTCGAAGGTTCCCTCGTCGGTCACCGCGAACAGATCGGCGGCCCACCTACCGTCCTCCTCGCCCAACGCCTCCACGAGCTGCGCGGGCGTCCAGGCGTAGGTCAGGCCCTCGACGCCCTCGGTGTCGGCGTCCAGCGCGGACGCGAAGCCCTCGCCCGGCCGGTGCAGCTCGTCGGCGAGGAACCGGGCGGTGTCCCGGGCGACACGGCGGGCCAGCGGGTCACCGGTGAGCCGCCACAGCTGCGTGTAGAGACGGAGCAGGAGCGCGTTGTCGTAGAGCATCTTCTCGAAGTGCGGCACCGTCCAGTGCGCGTCCACCGAGTAGCGGGCGAAGCCGCCGGCGAGCTGGTCGTAGATGCCACCCCGGGCCATCGCCTCGGCGGTGTGCCGGGTGATCTCCAGGCTCTCTGGGTCACCGGTGCGCTGGTGGTGGCGCAGCAGGAAGAGCAGGTTCATGTGCGGCGGGAACTTCGGGGCACCGCCGAAGCCGCCGTTCGTCGCGTCGTACTCCTTGGCCAGTTGGCCGGCCGCGGCGTCGAGCAGCGGCGCGTCCAGCGGGGCGGTGGGGCCGCCCACGGCCTGCGCGCCGCCGATCGCCTTGACCACGGCGGCGCCCTGGCGCACCACGGCCTCACGCTGCTCCCGCCAGGCGGTGGTGACCGACTGGAGCAACTGGACGAAGTTGGCCTTCGGGAAGTAGGTGCCGCAGAAGAACGGGGTGCCGTCCGGGGTGGCGAAGACGGTCATCGGCCAGCCGCCCTGGCCGGTCATCGCCTGGGTCGCGGTCATGTAGATCGCGTCGACGTCCGGGCGCTCCTCGCGATCCACCTTGATCGACACGAAGTTGTCGTTCAGCAAGGCCCCGACCTGCTCGTTCTCGAACGACTCGTGGGCCATCACGTGACACCAGTGGCAGGCCGCGTAACCCACCGAGATGAGTACGGGGACGTCGCGCCGTTTCGCCTCGGCGAACGCCTCATCGGACCACTGCCACCAGTCGACCGGGTTGTCGGCGTGCTGGAGGAGGTACGGACTTGTGGCGTCGGCGAGTCGGTTCACCCGACGACCATAACCACCCCCGCTCGGGCGTGCCCGGCGGTCAGGAGGCGCCGTCGGCGCGGAGGCGGAACACGTTCGACTCCGCCGAGTCGCGCAGCGACCCCAGCACCGCGCCGATCTTGTCCGCCGGCATGGGCTTGAAGAAGTGGTAGCCCTGCGCGGAGGTGCAGCCCAGCTCGGCCAGGGCCATCCGCTGCTCGGCGGTCTCCACCCCCTCGGCGACCACGCGCAGCCCCAACTCGTGGGCGAGACCCACCGTCGTGCGGACGATCGCCGCCGCCTCCGGCGAATCCGCCATCCTGATCACGAACGAGCGGTCCACCTTCAACTCGTCCACGGCGATCCGGGTGAGGAAGGTCAGCGACGAGAAACCGGTGCCGAAGTCGTCCACAGCGAGTTGCACACCCATCGACCGGAGAGTGGCCAGCACCTCGTCGATGACCTCCAACTCGCTCATCACCACCGTCTCGGTGATCTCCAGGACGAGCCGGTGCGGTGGCACCTGGTGTCGGCGCAGCGCGTCGGCGATCTCCGAGGGCAGCCGGCGGTCCAGCAGGCTGCGTGCCGACAGGTTGACCGAGATCGGGACGTCCAACCCCTCCCGGGCCCAGCCGGCGGCCACACCGAGCGCCTTGTCCAGCACGTAGCGGGTGAAGGTGCCGAGCTGCTCGCTGTTCTCCACCGGCCGGATGAAGTCGGCCGGGTTCAGCCACCCACGCCGGGGATGCTGCCAGCGGATCAGCGCCTCCACGCCGGTCGGCGCACCAGTGGTCAGGTCGACCGCCGGTTGCAACGCCAGCACCAGCTGGTCGTCGACAGTCAACGCCTCGCGAAGCTCGGCCAGCAGGGCGAGCTGGTCGGTGCTGGCCGCGTCGCGGCTGCCGTCGTACGCGGCGACGTTGCCGCCGCCCTCCTTGGCCTGGTACATCGCGATGTCGGCCCGGCGCAGCAGCTCGGTCAGGTCGGCGGTGCCGGCGTCGGCCACCACCACACCGACGGAAACCTCGATCGACATCCGGACGCCGGCGACCTCGGTCGGCGCGGCCAGCCGTTCGGCGATCTCCCGGGCCTGGCGCAACGCGTGGGCCATCGGGGCGGCCCGGTCGCCGAGCACCGGCACCGCGGTGAGGAGCAGGGCGAACTCGTCACCGCCGAGGCGGCCGAGCAGGTCGCCGGGGCGAACCAGCGTGTCGAGCCGGTTCGCGGTCAGCCGCAGCAACTGGTCGCCCGCCGCATGACCGAGGGTGTCGTTGACTTCCTTGAACTGGTTGATGTCCAGCAGCAACAACGCCACCGGGTGATCGTGCGCGAGCTGCCGTAGCGACTGGTCGCCCTTGCCGAGCATCGCCGCCCGGTTGACCAACCCGGTGAGCGGATCGTGCACCGCCTCGTACGACGACCGGGCGGTCACCAACCGCAGCTCCCGGTGAGTCGCGGCGTCGTGCAGGGCGGCAGCGAGCGCGTCGCCGAACGCGGCCACGGCGTCGCGTTCCCGGGCGGCGGGCGGGGCGGAGCGGGGAAACCGCACCCGCAGTCGACCGACCGGGGCGGCGCCGACCGACAGTTCGCGGATCAGCTCGTGCTCGTCCGGCTCCGTCTCCTCCGGTGGGTCCGTCTCACGGTCGGCCGTCTGACCGCTGGCGTCGCCCCGGTACCGGTGCCACCGGCCGTCGGCCCGGGCCACGTCGACGTCCACCAGTTCGGCGTTGAACAGCGTCAGCGCACCGGTGACCGCCGCGCTCGCCACCCCCCGCTCGTCGAGCTGGTTGAGGGCGGCGGTGGCCTCGGCGAAGGCCCTCCAGGTGCGGCGCTCCAGATCGGAGCGCAACCGGTAACGGTAGGTCTGCTGGAGCAGCCAGAGCAGCGGCGGCAGCAACAGCAACCAGCGCGGGTCGAGCTCCAGCAGAGCGATCACCACGAGGCCGACCGCCACGTTGCCGACGAACATCAGCAGCTTGCCGCGCAACGCGGCGAGCAGCGGCGGCCCGATCGGCAGGCCGTGCCGCAGGCCCAGGGTCACCCCTCCGAGCCAGGCGGTCACCAGCAGATAGGTCACCGACCCGGCGAGCACAGCCAGCGCCAGCATCGGGGTGGGCGGGGAGAGCAGTGGCCGCCCGAGCGCCGTGGTCACGGAGACGGCCAGCGCTGACGCGGCGGTCAGCGACGCGGCGATCCGGACGATCTCCAGGACCGGGCGGCGGTCGTTGTGCAGGGAGAGCACCGTCCAGGCCAGCCCGGTGCCCAGCAGTGTGGCGGACGGGAGCCAGCCGGCCGGGGTCAGATAGAGGCAGACGATCAGCGCCGCCTCACCCCAGGTGATGCTGACCATGCCGGCGGCCGAACGGAACCGGAGCCGGGCCAGCTGGGCGAGGCCGAGGACGGCGACCGCGATGCCGAAGCGGGCCGGACCGCCGAGCGGGTCGTCGGCCGGTAGCCGGGCCGGGAGGCTCAACCCCACCGTGGCGGCGACGACGGCGGTCAGCGTGACGGCGGCGGTGAGCACGAGTAACCGGCCCGGGGTGCCCCGCACCCCGAGCCGGTCGAACGAGTCGTTGGCTGGACCGGAGGTCATCGACCTCCCCCGTCAGCCGACCGACCGAGGTTGCGGCGGGCGGCCGGTGCTGTGCTGGTCATCGGCGCCCCCTCCCGCACACGGCTCGGAGACTTTTGGTCCCCCGGCGGAAGGCTAAGCCAAACCGGGTGGTCGCAACAGGGGGCGACCACCCGGTTCAGCGTGATTCATGGGGCGACTATCCGTTCCGGTGCTGCTGGTGCCCGTTGGGAGCGGGCGTGGATGAATCACGCCCCCCGGTCCCGTCTGTCGGATCGACGACTGACGCATCGGCCCTGGTCGGGTCGGTCGACCCCGTCTGCCGCGGGAACTGGTCCGGCAGGCGACGCAACCGAGAGTTCATGTTGCGGATCAGCAGGATGGTCGCGGTGGCCAGCAGCAGGATGAGGAACAGGCCCATCGGGCCGGCCAGACCACCCGTGCGGGTGTCCCCGAAGTTGTTCTCCGCGAGCACCTGGGCAGCGGTCAGCATGGCGTTCCTCCGATGTGCGGTTGGTAACCAGGGTAGACCCGGCCGGAATCAGCGTGCGTGCGCCGTCTCCCGCACCCCGGCGAAGAGATCGGACTCGGGCAGCGGGCTGTCGACCATCGAGCGGGCCAGCTCGTAGTCCTCGGTCGGCCAGGCACGCTTCTGGAGCTCCATCGGCACGTGGAACCAGAAGCCGTCCGGGTCGACCTGGGTGGCGTGGGCGCGCAGCGCGTCGTCGCGGACCGGGAAGTATTCGGCGCACTCGACCCGGGTGGTGATCCGGGGACCCTTGTCGGGCCGGTCCTCCCACCGCTTGAGCCACTCCTCGTACGGCGACTCCAAGCCCGCGGCCAGCATGCCCTCGTGCAGGGCCATGATCTTGCCCTTGGAGAACCCGATGTCGTAGTAGAGCTTCAACGGCTGCCAGGGGGCGCCCAGCTCCGGGTAGCGCTCCGGGTCGCCGGCGGCCTCGAAGGCAGCCACGCTCACCTTGTGGCACATGATGTGGTCGGGGTGCGGGTAGCCGCCCTCTTCGTCGTACGTGGTGACCACGTGCGGACGGAACTCGCGCATCAACCGCACCAGGGGCCCGGCGGCCACCTCGACGTCCTGCAGGGCGAAACAACCCTCGGGCAGCGGCGGCAGCGGGTCACCCTCGGGCAGGCCGGAGTCGACGAAGCCGAGCCAGGCCTGGTCGATGCCGAGGATCGCCCGCGCGGCGTCCATCTCGGCACGCCGGATGTCGGCGATGTTGGCCCACACGTCGGGTCGGTCGAGCTTGGGGTTGAGCACGCTCCCGCGCTCGCCGCCCGTGCACGTCACGACCAGGACGTCCACCCCCTGTGCGACATATTTCGCCGTCGTCGCCGCGCCCTTGCTCGACTCGTCGTCCGGGTGCGCGTGCACGGCCATGAGACGCAGTTGCTCTGCCAACTTCGGCGCTCCTCGTCTGTGCCGGACGGTGGACCCGACCGGGCTCGACCGGCTGACCTGCCGGGATCTTCCTCACCGCACCCTTGTCGCCGGTCAGCAGCCCGTGCATGACCTGCCATTCCTGCCGCTGGACCGGGTGGGAGGATGGGACTCTGCCATTCTTGCCGATGCCGCCGACAACAACGCCAGGAGATACCCGCCGGTGACCGAGACGCACGCCACAATTTCATCAGGCGCGCCGGTTTTTCCGGCCGGGCGCTACGGCCGTCGCCGGGCACCGGGCGGACGGCGGCGACGCACACTGCTGGCCGCACTGGTGCTGCTGGCGCTCGTGGGGACGCTGACCGTGATCTCCGTACGGCTCTACCGCCAGTACGGCGACCCGGTCTACGACGCCCAGGTGATCACTTATACCGACATCACCGACAACCAGGTGCTTGTCGACTTCCGGGTGACGGTGCCGTCGGGTGGATCGGCGGTCTGCGTCCTACGTGCGCGGGACCGCGCGGGTGCCGAGGTGGCCCGGGAAGAGGTCACGGTGACCGCCCAGCCGGGCGACCGGCACGTGACGACCCGACACCGCCTCGCCACCACCGCACGGCCGTTCATCGGCGAGGTCCTGCGCTGCCGTCCCCCGGCCTGAACTGCGGAAACAACCCTTTCCGCAGCGGCAGCGGCCCCTCTACGCGCCGTGTCGGATCCAGGCACCGGCGGTGATGGCCGGCACGCTGTGTCGTACCGCACTGGTAACTTGGTAGTTCACCTGTCAGCCAGCCACGCACAACTGAGGAGAACGCCTGTGTCCACTGGCAACGAGGCGCCCGCCACCTGGCTGTCGCAGGACGCGTACGACCGCCTCCAGGCCGAGCTCGACGAGCACATCGCCAACCGTCCGGCCATCGCCGCCGAGATCAACGCGCGGCGCGAGGAGGGCGACCTGCGGGAAAACGGTGGCTACCACGCCGCCCGCGAGGAGCAGGGCAAGGCCGAAGGTCGCATCCGCTACCTGACGGAGCTGCTGCGCACCGCCAAGGTCGGCGAGGCGCCGACGGCGGACGCGGTCTCCCCCGGCATGGTCGTGACGATCTACTTCGACGACGACACCGACGACACCGAGACCTTCCTGCTCGGCTCGCGGGAGATCGCCGCCACCACCGACCTGACCGTCTACAGCCCCGAGTCGGCGCTGGGCAAGGCGATCCTGGGCGGCCGGGCCGGGCAGACCTGCACCTACACGGCACCGAGTGGCGCCGACATCAAGGTGACAGTGGTCAGCTTCGAGCCGTTCTCCGGCTGACGTCGCCGGCCGATCCTCAAACGCGCACTTCCCGAGCGTGACACCCACAGGTGTCACGCCTCGGCCGCGAAGACCACCTGGTAGCCGCTGGCCCGCAACGCGCTGATCAGCGTGTCCGAGTGCTCCACGCCACGGGTCTCGACCGACAACGCCACCTCCACCTCACCGAGGCCGAGGTGGGGGTTGGCCCGCTGGTGCTCCACGTCCACGACGTTGGCCCGGTGCTCGGCGATCTGGCTGAGCAACGACGCGAGCTGCCCCGGCCGGTCCGAACAGCGCACCGTCACCCGCAGGTAGCGACCCGCGGCGGCCAGCCCGTGCTCGATCACCCGCATCATCAGCAACGGGTCGATGTTGCCACCGGAGAGCACCGCGACCGTCGGCGTCTCCACCTCGACGACGCCCGCGAGCAGCGCGGCGACACCGACCGCCCCGGCCGGCTCGACAACCTGCTTGCCGCGTTCCAGCAACATCAACAGGGCGCGGGAGATGTCCTCCTCGGACACCGTGACCACCTCGTCGACCAGTTTGCGCACGTGGTTGAAGGTGATCTCCCCCGGCCGGCCGACAGCGATGCCGTCGGCGATGGTGGCGAAGGTGGGCAGCCGGACCGGCTCGCCGGCCACCAGTGAGGGCGGGAACGCCGCCGCACCGGCCGCCTGGACGCCGATGATCCGCACCTCCGGCCGCAACGCCTTCGCGGCCACCGCCATGCCGGAGATCAGACCGCCGCCGCCGACCCCGGTGATGATCGTCTTCACGTCCGGGCACTGTTCGAGGATCTCCAGCGCGACGGTCCCCTGGCCGGCGATCACGTCCGGATGGTCGAAGGGGTGGATCAGCACCGCGCCGGTCCGCTCGGCGTACGTGTGGGCGGCGACCAACGACTCGTCGACGGTGTTGCCTGCCAACTCGACCTGCGCGCCGTACCCCTTGGTGGCCGCCACCTTCGGCAGCGGCGCGTTGATCGGCATGAAGACGGTGGCGTGCGTGCCGACCAGGCCGGCGGCGAGGGCCACGCCCTGTGCGTGGTTTCCGGCGCTCGCCGCGACCACGCCGCGCTCCCGCTCCGCCGCCGACAGGCGGGAGATCCGCACGTACGCGCCCCGCACCTTGTACGAGCCGGCACGCTGCACGTTCTCGCACTTCAGCCAGGTCGGCCCGCCCAGCGCCGCGCTCAGCGGACGCGAGGGTTCCAGCGGGGTGGTCCGGGTGACGCCAGCGAGCAACTCCCGTGCGGCGCGCACGTCGTCGAGACCGACCAGTTCCGTCATGCCCCGATCGTGCCACCCGCCCTCGGAGCCCTCGGCGGCGACACCGGCCCGATCACCACGACATCGGCGATGTGGCGGTATACATCCCACCTCGATACAGCAACATCCGCGATCTCGAGTCGATCATCAGGCGGGGCGGCCGATCATGCGACGGCCGGCGACCCCGTTCCGATCCGGGGGTAGCCGGGAGCGTGACGCGCCCAGGGGGCGGCCATCTCGAACTGGCCGGCGACACCGAGCAGCAGCAACTCCGAGCCGGGCGGACCGACCAGTTGCACAGCGACCGGCAGACCATCCGGGCGCCGACCCACTGGTACGACCACCGCCGGCAGGCCGGCGACGTTCCACGGTGCGGCGTACGGGGCGTACCGGATGTTGGCCGTCATGTTCGCCCGCCACGACCGCTCGGACCAGCGCGCGGCCTCCGGCGGCGCGGTGGCCAACGCCGGGGTGAGGAGCAGGTCGACGGAGTGGTCGCCGAAGAAGTCGACCGACCGTTGCCGCCACGCCGCCCGGTCGGCCTCCCGCACGTAACCGCGGCGCTGCGCCCACTCGCCCAGCGCGACGTGCCGCCGGGTACGGCGTTGCAGGCCACGCCGGTCCAGCCCGGACGCCCGGACGTCGGTGGCGGCCGCGGCGAACCACGTGGCGATGCCCTGCAGGCCGAGGGCGGTGGGGTACACCGGATCGGCCGGCACCGTGTCGTGCCCGGCGGCGGCGAGGAGCCGGCCGGCGGCGGCCACCGCGTCGCGGTTGGGTTCGTCGGGTGTGACACCCCGCACCGGGGATCGCAACGAGACGCCCACCCGCAGCCGCTGCGGCGGGACCAGCTTCTCGGGACGGCGACCGGCGAGGACCGAGAAGCCGACCGCCGCGTCGGCCACGGTGCTGGTCAGCATGCCGTGTTCGGTGAGGCCGAACCAGTCGTCCGCACCGAGCTGGCAGGGCACCACGCCCCGACCAGGCTTGAGCCCGACCAGGCCGCAGCAGGCCGCGGGGATCCGGATCGAGCCGAGACCGTCGTTACCGTGCGCGATCGGCACCAGCCCCGCGGCCACCGCGGCGGCTGCGCCGCCGGAGGAGCCACCGGGGGTACGCGTGCTGTCCCACGGATTGCGGGTCACCGCG
Source organism: Micromonospora sp. WMMD967 (assembly GCF_029626165.1). Lineage (NCBI taxonomy): Bacteria > Bacillati > Actinomycetota > Actinomycetes > Micromonosporales > Micromonosporaceae > Micromonospora > Micromonospora sp. WMMD967. The sequence goes on along the minus strand of NZ_JARUBK010000001.1, from coordinate 2,037,680 downwards.
CTGTCGTCGTCGGTGAGCGCCCACAGCCCCAGCTCCGGCATCCGGGTCACACCCAGGATCACCGCGCCCGCGCCGCGCAGCCGACGCACCACCTCGTGGTCGGCCTCCGCGACGTCGGTGCGGGCGGCCGTCGACCCGTTCCAGGTGGGCAGACCGGCGACCGGGGTGTTCTCCTTCACCGCCACCGGAACCCCCGCCAGCGGCAGGTTGGCGAGGTCCTCCTGCTCGTCGACCTTCTCCGCCTCGGTGATCGCCTCGCCGCCGCGAACGGCCCGGAACGCGGCCAGCTCACGGTCGGCTCGGGAGATGTACTCGAGGTGATCGGCGACGACCTGGGTGGCCGAGACGTCACCCCGGCGTACGCCCCGGGCGATCTGCTTGGCGGTCGCCCCGACCCAGGTCGCCATGATGTCCTGCACGGCCATCCTCCCCAGCGGTCAGCCCAGTGCCTGCTCCAGATCGGCGAGCAGGTCGTCGACCGTCTCGATGCCGACAGACAGTCGCACGAGATCGCCGGGAACTTCAAGCGGCGAGCCGGCAGCACTTGCGTGTGTCATGCGGCCGGGGTGCTCGATCAGGGACTCCACGCCGCCCAGCGACTCGGCGAGCACGAAGAGCTTGGTGCGGTTGCAGATCTCGACCGCGTGGTCCTCACCGCCGGAGGCGCGGAACGAGATCATGCCGCCGAACCGGCGCATCTGCTTCGCGGCCACCTCGTGACCGGGGTGCGAGGGCAGCCCGGGGTAGATCACCTGGGCCACCTTGGCGTGCCCGTCGAGGTACGCGGCAAGCCGCTCGGCGTTGTCGCAGTGCCGGTCCATGCGTACCCCGAGGGTCTTGATGCCGCGCAGCGTGAGCCAGGCGTCGAAGGGGCCGTTGATCGCGCCCATCGCGTTCTGGTGGTAGCGCAGTTCCTCGCCGAGCCCGGCGTCGGCGACGACGAGCGCCCCACCGACCACGTCGGAGTGCCCGCCGATGTACTTGGTGGTGGAGTGCACCACGACGTCCGCGCCGTGCGCGATCGGCTGTTGCAGGTACGGCGAGGCGAAGGTGTTGTCCACGACGAGCAGCGCGCCCGCGTCGTGTGCCACGGCGGCCAGGGCGGCGATGTCGGCGATGCCGAGCAACGGGTTGGTCGGCGTCTCCAGCCAGACGATCTTCGTGCGGCCGGGCTGGACGGCGGCCCGGATCGCGTCCGGGTCGGAGACCTTAGCCGGGGTGAACTCCAGGCCCCAGCGCTGGGCGACACGGGCGAAGAGCCGGTAGGTGCCGCCGTACGCGTCGTCGGGGATCACGACGTGGTCGCCGGGCTGGCACACGGCCCGCAGCAGGGTGTCCTCCGCGGCCAGGCCACTGGCGAAGGCCAGCCCCACCGGCCCACCCTCCAGCGCCGCCAGGCACTCCTGGAGCGCGTCACGGGTCGGGTTGCCCGAGCGGCTGTACTCGTAGCCGAGCCGGGGCGCGCCGACGGCGTCCTGCGCGTACGTGCTGGTCTGGTAGATCGGTGGGATCACCGCACCGGTGCGGGCCTCAGGGTCCTGGCCGGCGTGGATGGCGAGCGTCTCGAAGCCGTGGTTCATGGTGTGAGGCTAGTGCCCCGTCCCGAGGGCTGGAACGGAACCCGCGCTCCCGGGCGGGGCCGGACCGTCTGGCCCGGCCCCGCGCTCGGGAAGGCGGTCAGGCGGCCGGGACGGGCAGGACGTGCAGGGTCGCCGGACGTGCCCCGGTCCAGTCCGAGGTGACCGCGTAGACCCGGGCTCCGTTCGGGGACCAGGCCAGCCCTCCGGCGCTGAGCTCGTCGCCCAACTCGTAGCGGGCCAGTTCGGTGCCGTCGACGCTGAACAGGAAGACGTCCGGGTCGTACGCGGCATCGGCGCCGGCGGCGATCTGGGTGCCGGTACGCGACACCTCGACGGCACGCGGATAGGGACCGGTGGCGTACGTCGCGGTGGGGCTGGTGATGTCGGCGAACGGGAACGCCTGCACCAGCGGCGGGGAGCCGGCAGCCGTGTACAGGGTGGCGCCGGTCGGGTCCAGGGCGATGTCACGCAGGTTGCTGCCGACGGCCGAGAACTGATTGGTCCGCAGCAGGGTCAGTGCTCCGGCGGTGCTGATGCCGTAGGCGTACACCGACGCCGGACTCAGCGACGCCTGCCCGGCGAGCAGCACCGACCGGTTCTGACTGGCGGCCGCCAGCAGTGGCGCGTTGTAGAAGTCCTCGTCCGCGACCCCGGTGCTGAGCCGGGCCGGCTGACGGCCCAGGTCGATCCGGCCGATGTTGCCACCCCACTGGTCGCATCCGTAGCCGAACCACAGGTAGCGCCCGGTGAGCGCCAGCGACGACGGGCACTCGCCCTCGCCGGTGTCGTAGCGGGCCGACTCGACGAGCGAACCGGTGTCGAAGGCGGCGATGGCGTTGGCTGTCGGCAGCGCCACGTAGAGGGTCCGCCGGTCGGCGCTGAGCAGCAGGTCGGTGGGGCCGGGAAGGTCGGACAGGGTGCCGACGATCACGCCGGCCGCGCTGGTCACGACGACGTCGGTGGCGAAACGGCCGCCGCTGACGAAGACCCGGTCACCGGCCGACACCACGTCCGCCACAGTGCTCAGCGGCAGCGGCAGCGGGGTCGCGGTCGGCGCGGCGGCGGCCAGGGCCTGCCCCGGGACCCCGCCGGTGAGCAGACCGGCGGTCAACGCCGCCGCGGCCAGACTGATGCTTCTTCTGAGGTGCAAGGTTCGTCCTTTCGGAGCTTCGCCACAGCACGTCCCCCCGTGCTGATCGATTCACGTAGATGGGTACCACAGTCGGGCCGCACGTAGGGGGCAGCGTGTCCCGCGAGGTAGCGGCATAGCCTGTGCCGATGAGCGGTTGCGTGTTCTGCGGGATCGTGGCGGGTGAGGTCCCGGCGTTCCGGGTGGCCGACACAACGGACGGGGTGGCGTTCCTGGACACCCGACCGGTGTTCAAGGGGCACGTGCTGGTGGTCCCCCGGGTGCACCTGGTGGCCCTGACCGATCTGCCGTCCGACCTGCTGCCGGGCTACTTCGCGCTGGTCCAACGCCTGGCGCTGGCCGTGGAGTCCGGTCTGGGGGCTGGCGGGACGTTCGTGGCGATGAACAACAAGGTGTCGCAGTCCGTCCCACACCTGCACACCCACGTGGTGCCACGGACCAGGGGCGACGGGCTGCGCGGATTCTTCTGGCCGCGTACCCGCTACGAGGACGACACCGAGGCCCAGACCTACGCGGGGCGGGTCGCCGCCGCGCTCTGAGGCGCGGCCTGACTCACACTCGCGCGGGTAAGGAAGGTGGACCCACCGGTGTTGCACGCTGCGAGAGGTACGAGAGGAGATCCCCACGTGTTTTTGCGCCGTATGAACGCCGAGATGGTTTCGCCCGACCAGGCCCTTCCGGGCCGTCCGATCGCCATGCCGGTCGCTGACCGCCACGAGGTGCTGGGCACCCCGTTGAAGGGCCCGTTCCCGGAGGGCCTCCAGGTTGCGGTCTTCGGTATGGGCTGTTTCTGGGGCGCCGAGCGGCTGTTCTGGACGCTGCCCGGTGTCTACACGACCTCCGCCGGCTACGCGGGTGGCATCACCAAGAACCCGACGTACGAGGAGACGTGTTCCGGCCGCACCGGGCACGCCGAGGTCGTCCAGGTGGTGTACGACCCCAGCAAGATCAATTATGAGGACCTGCTGAAGGTCTTCTGGGAGAACCACGACCCGACCCAGGGCATGCGCCAGGGCAACGACGTGGGCACCCAGTACCGGTCGGCGATCTACACGACCACCGACGAGCAGCGGGCCATCGCGGAGTCGTCCCGGGACGCGTTCCAGCCGATCGTGACGCGGGCCGGCAAGGGTGAGATCACCACCGAGATCGCCCCGCTCGGCAGCTACTACTTCGCCGAGGACTACCACCAGCAGTACCTCGCCCCGACCAAGAACCCGAACGGGTACTGCAACCACGGCCCGAACGGGCTGAGCTGCCCGGTCGGTGTGGCGCGCGTCGGCGGCTGACCACCATTGCGTCACCTGGCAAGGCCACTGGGTTTCGCACCCGGTGGCCTTGTTCTCGTTTCGGTGGCGGTGGTCGTCAGCGTCGTGCGTCTGGACCGGTCTCGTACGCGCAGGGAGACGAGCATCTACCACCGGTCGCGTCTTCCACGATGAGCGCCGAGGCGTCCGCGTCAAGCTAGTAGCGCTGCCCCGGCTGGACAAGCACGGGCCGCCGCAAAACCAGCGGCGCACCGCCGCCCGGGCTCACCTCGGAAATGATCGTCAGCCGCTCTGCGCGCGTCTCGCCTGCCATCGGGCAACGATAGTCCGGGCAGCGTTCTCTACGTCTCAGCGACGTACACGCCCGACCCCCGAACGCCGACCACGATCCCCCGCGCTTTCAACCCCTCGACGGCGCGCGCCACAGTGCGCCGGGCCGAGCCATATTCATCGGCCAGCGCGTCGTACGTCGGGAGGCGCTGCCCGCGCGGAAACTCGCCAGCGCCGATGCGACGCAGCAGATCAGCTTCGATCTCATGCGCGGTGTGGGGTATCGGCACGCACACAGGCTGCGCCTACCCACAGCAGAGACTACTTACACCCATTGCCCTACTGGCACTACTGGCACTACTGTCGAATCTGCGCGGTGGGTAGTGGATCTGGGATCGGTGCCTGTCGCTGCACCAAGGGGCGTCCGCCGGTCTCGCCGATCATGTGGGCGCCCCTCATATGGCAAGGAGTAGCGATGTTCAGTGCGCGGGCAGAGGGCAATCAGCCGGTGCGGGTGCCCATTGAGCTAGAGGTGTCGACATGGAGCGTCGTCGTCACCGGCCGAGTTACGTGCGGCAAATGCTGGCGGGCGCTACGGATAGACACAGCCACCACACCCGGCGAGATTGCCGAAGTCGTCGGTGACCACCAGGAACGCTGCGCGCGGACGTCGCTACGCCCGGCACCCTAGCTTGGACCGGGGCCGCCTGCGCTGACTCGTCCTCGGCCAGGCCTAGCACCGGTAGCGCCGCCTGATCGCCGCCGTGAGCGCTTCGCTGAGCTGGCCAGTCATTCCCGTTCGGCCCTGTGATCGAAATCCGTTGCCGAGGGCGGCGAGAACTCGATAGCGTGGCCGTACACGTGAAAGGAGGTGGTCCAGACTTGTATAGCAATCGGACTCGTGAGGTGGCTGTCAGCTAGCCGCTGTCCTCGACAGTGATCGGTCCGCCAACAGGCGGGCACCAGCACCATCGTCGAGACCGTGTGGCAGCGGTGCGGCGAATTCCAGACAGCCACCCGACCCCCGGGGTGCCGGCCAAGTCCAGCCGGCCCGTGCGCGAGCGCGGAGCGCCCCGGGGGTCGCTCCATCTCCGGAGGCCCGCCGATGTCGATGCGCGAACTGGTGGTGCTGGGGACGGCCAGCCAGGCACCGACGCGGCGACGCAACCACAACGGGTACGTGCTGCGCTGGGACGACGAGGTGATCCTCTTCGACCCGGGTGAGGGCAGCCAGCGTCAACTCCTGCACACCACGGTCACCGCCAGCGACCTCACCCGCATCTGCGTCACCCACTTCCACGGCGACCACTGCCTCGGCCTGCCCGGCACCATCCAGCGCCTCTCCCTGGACCGGGTGCCGCACCCGGTCGCTGTGCACTTTCCCGCCGGGGGCGCCGAATACTTCGCCCGGCTGCGGCACGCGACCTCCTTCTACGAGACCGCCGAACTGCGGGTCGAACCGATCGAGGCGGACGGGCAACGGATCGCCCTGTCGTGCGGCACGCTGGAGGCACGCCGGCTACGACACCCCATCGAGACGTACGGCTACCGGCTGGTCGAGCCGGACGGCCACCGGATGCTGCCGGAGAAGCTGGCCGCGTACGGCATCGCCGGGCCGGCCGTCGGTGAGCTGATCCGCGTCGGCCACCTGGACCTCGACGGGCGTCGCGTCACGCGCGACGAGGTCAGCGAACCCCGGCACGGGCAGCGCTTCGCGTTCGTGATGGACACCGGCCTCTGCGACGGGGTGTACGCGCTCGCCGAGCACGCCGACCTGCTGGTCATCGAGTCGACCTTCCTGGAGTCGGAGGCCGCGCTCGCCGCCGAGGTCGGCCACCTCACCGCGGCGCAGGCTGCCCGGGTGGCGACCGAGTCCGGGGTACGCCGGCTCGTGCTCACCCACTTCTCCCAGCGCTACCCCGACCCGCGCCGGTTCCACGACGAGGCACGCGAGCACTTCGACGGTGACCTGATCATCGCGGAGGATCTGACCACGGTGCAGCTCCCACCCCGCCGGGTAGCCTCGGCCGGGTGACCGTCACGCTCCGCTCCGCGACCGGCGACGACCTGATGGCGGTGGGTGCCCTGCACCAGCGCTCCCGGGTCGCCGCGTACTCCGCCTTCCTCCCGGTCGAAGCCCTGGCCGACCCGACACCGGAGGCGATGGGGCGGTACTGGGTCGAACGGTGGGGCTGGGAACGGGACACCCACCGGATGACGGTGGCCGAGCGGGCCGGGGTGCTGGCCGGGTTCAGCCACCTGGGCCCGGACGACGAGGACGACCCCGCCACCGGGCTGCTCAACGCGATCCACCTCGACCCGCGCGAGCAGGGCCGGGGCGTCGGTCGCGCGCTGATGGTGGACGCCCTGGACGCCATGCGGGCCAGAGGTTGGCGTCGCGCGGTGCTCTGGGTGCTCCGGGACAACACCCACGCCCGCTCCTTCTACGAGCGCGGCGGCTGGACGTCCACGGGCATCGAGCGCGAGGAACACATCGGCACGGCCCTCACCCCGCAGGTCCGCTACACCCGTCCCCTCTGAACTGCCCGACCCGGCAGCGGGCCGACGTAGGGTGCCCGGTCCTCACCAGCGGGCGGGCACAGCAGTGGCGGAGACAGGGCTTGTTTCCGGGTCGATGTGCTGTTGAGCGATATACCTCAGAGTCATAAGTATGACTCTGAGGTATATCGCTCATTGCTGCATCCGCCCCCGGCGAACGTGACCGACGGTCACCGCCGGCCACGGCTGTGACCACAGCCGTGGCCAGGGCCGGAACGTACTCGTCTAGTGGGCTCCCAGGTGGGCCAGGAGGTCCTGGCGGGTCAGGACACCCTTGGGCTTGCCGTCGACCAGGACGAGGGCCGCGTCGGACTTCTCCAGCAGCCCGACCGCCTCGCTCACCGGCTGACCACCACCGATCATCGGCAGCGGGTCGCCCATGTGCCGCTCGATCGTGTCGTGCAGGTGGGCCTGGCCGGTGAAGAGAGCGTCGAGCAGGTCCCGCTCGGCGATCGAGCCGGCGACCTCGCCGGTCACCACCGGCGGCTCGGCCTTCAGCACCGGCAGCTGCGAGACGCCGTACTCGCGCATGTAGTCGATCGCGTCGCGAACCGTCTCGGTCGGGTGCACGTGCACCAGCTCGGGCAGCCCGCCCGGCTTGCTGGCCAGAGCGTCGGCCACCGTCGGCTCCGCGCCCGAGTTGTCGAGGAAGCCGTACCGGGCCATCCACGAGTCGTTGAAGATCTTCGACAGGTAACCCCGGCCGCCGTCCGGCAGCAGCACCACCACCACGTCATCCGGGCCGGCCTTGCGGGCGACCTCCAGCGCGGCGACCACTGCCATCCCGCAGGAGCCGCCGACCAGCAGCCCCTCCTCGCGGGCCAGCCGCCGGGTCATCTCGAAGGACGCCTTGTCGGAGACCTCGACGATCTCGTCCGCGACACCCCGGTCGTACGTCTCCGGCCAGAAGTCCTCGCCGACGCCCTCCACCAGGTACGGACGGCCGGTGCCGCCGGAGTAGACCGAACCCTCCGGGTCCGCCCCGATGATGCGGACCCGACCCTCGGACGCCTCCTTGAGGTACCGCCCGATGCCGGAGATCGTGCCGCCGGTGCCGACGCCCGCCACGAAGTGGGTGAGACCACCCTCGGTCTGCTTCCACAGCTCCGGGCCGGTGGTCTCGTAGTGCGAGCGCGGGTTGGCCGGGTTGCTGTACTGGTTGGGCTTCCAGGCGCCGGGGATCTCCCGGGTCAGCCGGTCGGACACGTTGTAGTACGAGCGCGGGTCCTCCGGGGCGACAGCGGTCGGGCAGACCACCACCTCGGCGCCGTACGCCCGGAGCACGTCCTGCTTGTCCTGGCTGACCTTGTCCGGGCAGACGAAGACGCACCGGTAGCCCTTGAGCTGGGCCACCAGGGCCAGCCCGACACCGGTGTTGCCGCTGGTCGGCTCGACGATGGTGCCGCCGGGCTTGAGCAGGCCGGCGGCCTCGGCGTCCTCCACCATCCGCAGCGCGATCCGGTCCTTCACCGAGCCGCCCGGGTTGACGTACTCCACCTTGGCAAGCACGGTGGCCTGGATGCCCTCGGTGACGTTACGCAGACGTACCAGCGGGGTGTTGCCGATCATGTCGACGACGTTGTCGTAGTACTGCACGGTGTGCCCTTCGTTGCGGCGCCGGCGACGGCGGCCGGGCAGACGTTTACTCGCGCCCAGCGTACGTGCCGTCAGGGCACGAGCCCCCCGGGGATGACGGAGCTGCGGCGGCCTTCCCACTCCAGGAAGCGGTCGGTCTCGGCGAGCACGCTGCCGGCCAACCAGGTGATCATGACCGCGTCGTCGGCGAGCCCGAAGATGGCCAGCGGGATCTCCGGGAGCAGGTCGATCGGCGAGACGATGTACGCCGTGGCCGCTGTCATCAGGGCCAGCCGGAGGCCGCCGTCGTACTCCCCCTTGGTGGTGGCCCGGATCATCCGGGGCAGCGCGGCCAGGCGGGTGCCCAACGACGGCCCACCCCGGGCCCCGGACGCCAGTGCCCGCGCCAGTGCCGCGAACGCCGCGCTCCGCTTCAGTGTCTTCCCCATCGTCGTGCTCCTCTCCGCCGGATCAGCGTGGCGGGTCCGCGCAAGTCGGCCGGCCTCTCCTGGACAGATACCCCGTCGCGTCGGTTTCCAGGCACCCGGCTGCCGTCACGACGACAGCGGCGTGTCGGCCCGGCGCGATAATGTCGCGGTATGGGGGTGGCTGATTCCGTCGTACCCACTGGTGCGAGATGGCGACAGGCCCGGCGGGTGGCCCGCCTGGTGGCCATCGGCACGGGTGCCACAGCGGCGGCCGCGGTGGCTACCGGCGGGGTGCTGCTCGGCCAGGCTCGGCAGGCTCGACGCACCATCCCGATGGCCGAGGCGCCGCCCCCGCGCTGCGACGGCATGTACGGCGCGAAGTTCCCCGGCCCCGCGCTCACCATGGTCGTGCTCGGTGACTCGTCGGCGGCCGGCTACGGGGTGCACCGCCGCCGGGAGACACCCGGGGCACTGCTCGCCACCGGTCTGTCCCGTCGCCTGCAACGGCCGGTGCGGCTGCACCGCTTCGCGGTGGTCGGTGCCATCTCGGCGGCGCTCCGTCACCAGGTGGAGGCGGCGCTGGAGTGCCGACCCGACATCGCGGTGATCCTCATCGGCGGCAACGACATCACCAACCGCACGCCGCGCGGGCTGGCGGTGCGATACCTGGTCGAGGCGGTGCACACCCTCCGCGACGCCGGCTGCGAGGTGGTCGTCGGCACCTGCCCCGACCTGGGCGCGATCCGTCCGATCCAACCGCCGTTGCGATGGTTGGCGCACCGGTGGAGCCGGCAGCTCGCCGCCGCCCAGACGGTAGCCGTGGTCGAGGCGGGCGGTTGGACGGTCTCCCTCGGTGACCTGCTCGGCCCCCGGTTCACCGCCGAGCCGACCCGGATGTTCGCCTGGGACCGATTCCATCCCTCCGCCGAGGGTTACGCGATGGCCGCCGCCGCCCTCCTGCCGACGATGCTGTCCGCGCTCGGCGCTGCGCAGGAAAGACGGGTTACGCCGACCCGGGGCGAGGGCGTACGGTCGCTGCCTGAGGCCGCGCAGGAGGCGGCCCGGCACGCCGGCACGGAGGTCAGCGCCACCCGGGTCCGGGGCCGCGACCGAGGGCCGGCGGGCAGGTGGGCGCAGCTGCGTCGCCGCGCGTTCTTCGGTGTGGGCGCGGCGCCGCAGCACGGGTCCGCCTCGGACACCTCGACAGTGGAGGGACTGGCATGAACGAGCGCACAGTGCGGGGCGTGACCGCCGGCGTCGCCGGCCGGGTGGGCCGGGCGGCGGCGTTCTCGCTGCTCGCCGGCACCGTGGGGGGCGCTGCCGTCCTGGCCGGTGAGGCGTTCGTCGCCCGACACCGTCGGTACGCCCAGCCGGAGCTGGGGCTGGCCCTGCGGGCCACGATCGGCCGGGCCGAGGCTCCGCCGCTGCGGCTGGTGCTGCTCGGTGACTCGTCGGCCCTGGGCGTCGGCGTCGACCGTCTCGAGGACACCATCGGCGGGCAGTTGGCACACCTGCTCGCGGAGGGCCCGACCGGCCGGCGGGTGCACCTGTCCAGCGTCGGTGTCTCCGGTTCCCGCTCGACCGACCTGGCCACCCAAGTGGCCCGGTCCCTGCTCGGTGAGCGGCCGGACGTGGCGCTGATCCTGATCGGCGCCAACGACGCCACCGGGCTGCGCCGGCCCTCCGACGCGGCGGCCTACCTCGGAGCGGCGGTGCACCGGCTGCGGGAGGCGCGGGTCGAGGTGGTCGTCGGCACCTGCCCCGATCTCGGCGCGGTGCGTGCCATCGCCCCTCCGCTGCGCCAGGTGGTCGGCTGGTCCGGCCGGCGGATGGCCCGCGCGCAGACCACTGCCGTGCTCGACGCCGGCGGCTCGGTGGTCGACCTGGCCACCGAGACCGGGCCGGTGTTCCGGGCCGACGCGGGGACGCTCTGCCACGACGGCTTCCACCCCTCCGCCGACGGCTACCGGGTCTGGGCGCACGCGCTGCTGCCCGCCGTCGCCGCCGCCGCGACGGTCGCCACCCGGCGCTAGACCGGCCCGGCGGGGGTGACATTTCCCGCCGCGCCTGCGCCTTCCGCGCCAAGTTACCGGCGGGTTAACGTTGGTTCATGCCGATTGAGTCGTCCCGCGACGCCGTCATCGTCGCCACCGCCCGCTCCCCCATCGGCCGGGCGCACAAGGGGTCCCTGCGCGACGTCCGCTCCGACGACCTCGCCGCGACCATCGTCCAGGCGGCCCTGGACAAGATCCCCGCGCTCGACCCGACCACCATCGACGACCTCTACCTCGGGTGTGGCCTGCCCGGCGGCGAGCAGGGCTTCAACATGGCCCGGGTGGTGTCGACGCTGCTCGGTCTGGACACCGTGCCCGGTGCCACGCTGACCCGCTACTGCGCCTCGTCGTTGCAGACGACCCGGATGGCGATGCACGCGATCCGGGCCGGTGAGGGCGACGTGTTCGTCTCCGCCGGCGTGGAAATGGTGTCCAGCTACGCCCGGGGCAGCTCCGACGGGCTGCCCTCCGAGGCCCAGGCCCTGGTCGGCGGCGGCTGGGAGAACCCCCGCTTCGGTGCGGCCGGCGAGCGCTCCAAGCAGCGCGCGCAGGGCGGCGCGGAGGTGTGGACCGACCCACGCGAGACGGGCGACCTGCCCGACATCTACCTGACCATGGGGCAGACCGCGGAAAACCTGGCCCAGGTGTACGACGTCACCCGCGCCGACATGGACGAGTTCGGCGTACGCAGCCAGAACCTCGCGGAGAAGGCCATCGCCGACGGTTTCTGGGCCCGGGAGATCACCCCGGTCACCACGCCGGACGGCACAGTGGTGAGCACGGACGACGGTCCCCGTGCCGGCGTCACCCTCGACGCGGTCTCCGGACTCAAGCCGGTGTTCCGCCCGGACGGCCGCATCACCGCCGGCAACTGCTGCCCGCTCAACGACGGCGCGGCCGCCGTGGTGGTGATGAGCGCCCAGCGGGCCGAGGAACTCGGGCTCACCCCGCTGGCCCGGATCGTCTCCACCGGTGTGACCGCCCTGTCGCCGGAGATCATGGGTCTCGGGCCGGTGGAGGCGTCCCGCCAGGCGCTACGCCGCGCCGGGATGACCATCGACGACGTCGACCTCGTCGAGATCAACGAGGCGTTCGCCGCGCAGGTCATCCCCTCCTACCGCCAGTTGGGCATCCCCGAGGAGAAGCTGAACGTCATGGGCGGTGCGATCGCCGTCGGCCACCCGTTCGGGATGACCGGTGCCCGGATCACCGGCACCCTGCTGAACGCCCTGGAGTGGCACGACAAGACCATCGGTCTGGAGACGATGTGCGTGGGCGGTGGCCAGGGCATGGCCATGGTGCTCGAACGCCTGAGCTGAACCGCCGCTGGCCGCACCCGCCGATCACGGAGGAAGCCTCAGAGCGCGTTGCGGGTCGCCGTCACTTCGGCGGCGGCCCGCGCCAGCACCTCGTCGTCGGCACCGGCGGCCACCAGGTCCGCCACCACCACCCGCACCTGGTCGGGTAGGGCCAGGTCGTTGTCGAGCCGGGGCACCGTCCGGCGCGGCTCCCCCTCGGCGTCAGCGGCCAGGTTGGCGATCTCCTGCACCAGCCGGTGCACCAGGTCGGCGCGGGACACGTTGCCGGCGGTCGCAGCCGCCGCCCAGCGCGGCTGCTGCCAGTGCACGACCTGTCGCACCAGCAACGTCACGGCCTTGTCCAATTCCGCTGCGCTCATCGCCGCCGAGTCTACGGCCGACCGACGCCACGGCGGAGATCGACTCGGGCTCCGGGGAATCGGGGCATCACTGCGGCTCGGACACGCCGACTTTACGGAACCGAGTCGGTCATGCGGGTCAGCGGCGCAGGTAGCTGAGCAGCCGCAGCAGCTGCCAGTAGAGGAAGACCAACCCGGTGAGCAGGCCGAACGCGCTCAGCCACGCGAACCGGCGGGGTCGCCCGTCCCGCACCGAACGCTCGACGAGATCGAAGTCGAGGATGAAGCTGAACGCCCCGGCGATGATGGCGACCACCGAGAAGACGTACGGCAACCAGCCGACCTCGCCACTGACGCTGTAGACCGCCAGCCCTGGCCGTCCGGAGATCAGGTACGACACCAGGTTGACCACACTGAGCACGGCGATGCCGAGCAGCGTGCCGATCACCAGACGCGCCAACCGGGGCGTCGCCCGGATCACCCGGGCCCGGTAGAGCGCCGCCATGCCGAGGAAGACGCCGAAGGTGCCGGCCACCGCCTGCACCACGATGCCGGGATAGACCTGCTCGAAGGCGCGGCTCGCCACCCCCAGCAGCAGACCCTGGAGCACGGCGTAGCCGACGATCGGCACCGGGTTGGTGATCGCGCGCAACGAGATGACCAGGACCAACGCGATCGAGGCGAGCGCGCTGCCGGCCAGCGCGGCACCCAGCCACGCCGCGTCCGGGATCACCGCCCAGGACACCGCCGCCGACGCTCCGGTAACGAGGAGCAACCCGACGGTACGCACCACCACGTCGTCGACGCTCATCGGCTCGACGTCGCGGGAGCCGAGCACCCGGGCCTCCACCCGGCCGGCCTCGTCCAACCGGTTGAGTACCGGGTTGTTGCTGCGCACCGCCGCCTCCTTCACCCGCGTACCCCTTGCAGTCACTCTGCCCCGGGCGGACCGGCGGCGGCGGGGAAACGGCGCGGACGACGACGGCGCCCGCCCCCACCGGAGCGGGGACGGGCGCCGTTCGGCAGGGCGGACGAGGTCAGTCGTCGCCCTGGAAGTAGCTCAGCAGGCGCAGGATCTCGATGTAGAGCCAGACCAGGCTGACCAGGATGCCGAACGCGGCCACCCAGGAGTAGCGCTGCGGCAGGCCCATCCGGACGCCGTCCTCGATCTCCTTGAAGCTGAGCACGAAGCTCAGCGAGGCGACGACGATGCAGACCAGGCTGAAGCCGATCGCCAGCGGGCTGCCGTCGCGCAGACCGGTGTTAACGCCGAAGAGCGCCAGCACCAGGTTGATCATCATGACGGCGAAGAGACCGACCATCACCGCGATCATGCCCTTGACGAACGCCGGGGTGGCCCGGATGACCTTCGCCTTGTAGAGCATCGCCATCAGGAAGAAGATGCCGAAGCTGGCTGCGGCGGCCTGGAGCACGATGCCGTCGTACGCCGTCTCGAACGCCTTGCTGACCATGCCGACGAAGACACCCTCGACGACCGCGTACGCGATGACGAGGGCCGGGTTGGCCATCCGGGAGAACGAGATGATCAAGCCCAGGACCAGGCCGACCACCGCCGCGCCGATCCATGCGGTACCGACCAGCGCGTCGGGCACGAGCACCCAGGCGGCCGCAGCGGTGATGCCGAGGATGCCGAGGAGGGCGACCGTCTTGACGACCACGTCGTCGACGGTCATCGGCGCCACGGTGGGGGGCGCGGCCGGGTAACCGGCCTGGGACGGGTACTGCTGGGGAATGCCGGGCTGTCCGTACGGCCCGGCCGGGGCGTACCCGGCGGAGCGCTCCCGCTCGGCCGCTTGGCCGAGCCGGGCGAGCACCGGGTTCGAGGTCTTCACTGTCTGGCCTCCCTCAGGGGGTCGTTTGCACGTGAACGTGCCCTCCAAGAGTAAACGGCGCAGCCAAGTCCTGGTGATCACGTATGAGAATGCGTCTGAGTGACAGGTGCCCGGGGCGGGGGTCGAACCCGCACGCCTTTCGGCAGCCGCTTTTAAGGCGGCCGTGTCTGCCTTTCCACCACCCGGGCGGGTGGCACCGGCGCTCCGACACGCACAGTGCAGTGTCACCGTAGCCGGTCTCCGGCGACCCGGCGTACCCCGACGGGTCGGCCACATTAGGGTCGATGTCGTGAGCAGCGCAGCCCCCACGGCCCCCGACGCGGCCCCTGAGCAGGCCCTCCGCCTCGCCGATCAGGTCAACCGCCGGCCTCGGACCACCCGGCTGCTGGCCGCCGTCAGCCGACACCGGGGCGATGTGCTCGTCGCTCTGCTCTGGGCCGTGCTGGCCGGCTGGCTCACCCACGGGCTGTGGCCCGACCCCGCCGGCCGCATCCTGTCGCTCAACCCGGAGGACCAGGCCCTCTACGAGTGGTTCCTCGCTGTCGACGCCCGCGCGCTGCTCGGCGACTTCGACCTGCTCAGCGACCGGCTCAACGCACCCGACGGCGTCAACCTGATGGCCAACACCACGGTGATCGCGCTCGGCATCGCCTTCGCGCCGGTCACCCTGCTGCTGGGCGCTCCGGTCACCTTCGCGCTGCTCGCCGCCGCGAACCTCGCCGGCACCGCTCTCGCGTGGTACCTGCTGTTCCACCGGACCCTCCGGGCCCGCCGGCTCGCCGCCGTGCTCGGCGGGGCTCTGTGCGGGTTCGGCCCGGGGATGGTCTCGCAGACCAACAGCCACCTGCACATGACCGCCCAGTGGCTGGTACCGGTGATCGTGTGGCTAGTGGTCCGGCTGCTGCGGGCGTCCGACCCGGGGCCGACACCCGACGGTCCGCGTCGCGACCTGACCGCCGGCCCGGACCGCCGACGGATGATCACCTCCGCTGTCGGGCTGGCCGCCGCTGTCACCGCGCAGGTCTTCGTCGGCGAGGAGGTGCTCTTCCTCGCCGCCATCACCCTGCTGGTGATGGCGATCAGCTACGCCGTGGCGGACCGGGACCTGGCCCGGCGGGCACTACCGGGCTTCGCCGGCGGGCTGGCCATCGCCGCCGGGCTGGCCCTGCTGGTGCTCGGCTACCCGCTGTGGTTCCAGTTCGCCGGCCCGCAGGGAGTCGCCGACGGGATGTTCACGCCGGCCTACTTCTCCGCCGACCTGAGCAGCTGGTGGACCCTCTCCCCACTGTCGGTCGCCGGCAGCGACGAGTCGGCCCGGCTGACCACCGGACCGGCCGAGTACAACACCTTCCTGGGTTGGCCCCTGCTGCTGGTCGCCGCCGCCAGCGCGATGTGGGTCGGGCGACGTCGACTGGTCTTCGCCTGCGTCGTGGCGGGCCTGGTGATGGGTGCGCTCTCCCTCGGCCCGGAAGTGGTGCTCGGCGGCACGAAGACAGCGATTCCCGGCCCGTACGCGCTGATCAGCGGGCTGCCGGTGGTGGACGGCGCGCTGCCGATGCGGTTCGCGCTGGCAGTGCTGCCGATCATCGCGACACTGCTGGTGCTGGCGGTCGACCGGGCTCTGCGCAGCGCCGGTCGGGCACGACGGCTGGTGCCCCTGGCCGTCGGCGCGGCGCTGCTGCCGATCTTCCCGACCCCGCTGCCGACCGCCGACCGACCCGCCGTGCCGGAATTCGTCACCGGCGGACACTGGCGGCAGTGCGTACGCCCCGGCGGGGTGCTGGTCCCGGTGCCACTACCCACGCCCAAGGAGCCCTGGCCGATGCGCTGGGCCACCGCCGCCGACGCCGCCTTCGGTATGCCGGAGGGGTTCTTCATCGGGCCGTACGGACGGGGCGGCAGCGCCGCGATGGGCACCTTCAAGCAGCCCACCTCCGCTCTGCTGGCCGACGTCGCCCGACGCGGCGACCAACCGGCCATCGGCGACGAGCAGCGCCGTCAGGCCGCCCGGGACGTCGAGTTCTGGGGTGCCTCCTGCGTGGCCTTGGCCGACGACGCCCCGCACGCGGACAGCCTGCGGGCGACCCTGGAACAGCTCTACGGCCCGGCCACCCGAATCGCCGACGCCTGGGTCTGGCGGGTCTGACGGTCTGCCCAGGCATGCGGAAAGGGCCCCTTCCGACGGAAGGGGCCCTTTCGCGAGCTGCTGATCAGACGCGCGGGGCGCCGACCGGCTGGGACGCCTCGGAGAACTCCTCGCGCGGGTCGTGCAGCTGCCCCAGGGCGACCACCTCACGCTTGAGGACGAACGCCAACGTCCAGTCCACCACCACGCGGACCTTGCGGTTGAACGACGGGATCCGGCTCATGTGGTACGTCCGGTGCATGACCCAGGCCGGCCAGCCGGTCATCTTGATCCCGTACACCTGGGCGACGCCCTTGTGCAGGCCGAGGCTCGCGACGCTGCCGACGTGCTTGTGCTTGTAGTCCACCGGCTCGCGGCCCCGGATCACGGCGGCGATGTTGTCGGCCATCCGGGCGGCCTGGCGCACCGCGTGCTGCGCGCTCGGCGAGCAGAAGTTGCCCGGCTCCTTCGTCAGGTCCGGCACCGCGGCGCAGTCACCGGCGCTCCACGCGCCCTCGACCACCCGATCGCCGTCGACCACCTGGAGCGTGGGCAGGCAGGTGATCCGCCGACGGTCGTCACGCGGGAAGTCCGTCGAATCCAGCATCGGCGAGGGCTTCACGCCGGCCGTCCACACGATCGTGTCGGACCGGAAGCTGTCACCGTCGGAGAGCTTCACCACGCCGTCGACGCAGGACTCGAGCCGGGTGTCCAGCCGGATGTCCATGTTCCGCTTCATCAACTGCTGGACGGTGTAGGCGCCCATGTCCCGGTCGACCTCGGGCAGCACCCGCTGGGTGGCCTCGACCAGCACCCAACGAACCTCGTCCTGCTTCAACTCCGGGTAGTAGCGCAGGGCGTCGCGAGCCATGTCCTCCATCTCGGCGAGCGCCTCGATGCCGGCGTACCCACCGCCGACGAAGGTGAAGGTCAGCGCTGCGCGACGGACGTCCGCATCGGGCGTGGCAGCGGCCACGTCGAGCCGGTCCAGCACGTGGTTGCGCAGGTAGATCGCCTCGCCGATGGTCTTGAACCCGATGCCCTGCTCGTGCAGGCCGGGGATCGGCAGGGTGCGGGACACCGAGCCCGGAGCCACGATCACGTGGTCGTAGGTGATCTCCCGGGCCGGGCCGCTGATCGGCTGCACGGTCGCCACCTTGCGGTCGTGCTCGATCCGCGTGACGGTGCCGGCCACCATCTTGCAGCGCTTCAACTCCCGCCGCAGGGGCACCACGGAGTGCCGCGGGGAGATGTTGCCCGCCGCCGCCTCGGGCAGGAACGGCTGATAGGTCATGTGCGGCTGGGGATCCACCACCATGACCTCAGCCTCACGGGAGCTGAGCTTCTTCGACAGGCGCAGGGCCGCGTACAGACCGACGTGCCCGGCACCAACCACAAGGATCCGCTTCGGATTCACGTTGTCTATCTTTCCCCGGCCGGCTCAGGTAATCCCGCTCGCGCCCCCCATCTGTGACGGAGCACAACCCCTGTGACCTGCGTAACCCTCCCGTAGCAGCGGTCACCGCCGCCGCAGGAGCCAGCCCAGCAACGCTGCCGTGCCCACGGCGAGCAGCAGACCCAGCACCGTCACCCACTGATAACCGGTCTCCCCACCCAAGCCCCCGGCCTGCAACAACAGCACCCCCAGCACGGCGGTGCCCAGCAGGACCGCCGCCGAGCGCAGCAGCCACCGAGTGATCAGTTCGGGGTCCACCACCGCGTCGTACGGGAGCAGCGCGGCCAGCGCGCACAGGGTGTGCCCCAGATAGAGCAGGGCGGCGAGGGCGAGCAGCCGCCAGAGGGCAACAGGGCGGCCGTACCCGTCGG
Organism: Micromonospora sp. WMMD967; assembly: GCF_029626165.1. Taxonomy (NCBI): domain Bacteria; kingdom Bacillati; phylum Actinomycetota; class Actinomycetes; order Micromonosporales; family Micromonosporaceae; genus Micromonospora; species Micromonospora sp. WMMD967. The sequence goes on along the minus strand of NZ_JARUBK010000001.1, from coordinate 2,019,334 downwards.
TGGCGAGCAACCAGCCGCCGACGGTGACCAACGCCGTGAAGGTCGCCCAGACCCGACGCGGGCCGAAGGCGGGCAACAACGCGGCAACCGTCAGGAACAGGATCGGTCGCCCGGCAAGCACCTCCGAGGGAAAGGCGAGGGCGAACCCGGCAAGCACGACGACGAAGATCGCACACCGCACCAGGAGCGGAGCGACGCTGATCCGGGTGACAGCGTGCTGGACCGCCCGGACCCGCCCGGACACGGCGTCGATCATCTGCGCCTCCGCTCGTTAGCGACTGCGGGGCTCGCAAGCTCACTCCTCGCGCTCACCGAGCCCGCCCTTCGTTCGCGACTGCGGGGCTCGCAAGCTCACTCCTCGCGCTCACCGAGCCCGCCCTTCGTTCGCGACTGCGGGGCTCGCAAGCTCACTCCTCGCGCTCACCGGCCACCCACCCTTGGGGCCGTCGCCAACCTCGCCACATCCCGCAGCACCAGGTCCAGGCTGCCGGCGCCCGCCCAGCGCACCACCGGTACGCCGTGCTCCCGGAGCTGCCCGATCATGACCTCACGATCCAACCGCCACAGCCGGTACGCCACCTCGGCCCACCCCCGGTCCTTCGGTGACGCCAGGTCGGTCGGCAACGTGTCGACAGCCACCACGAACCGGCCGGCGCGGGCCAACCGGGCGAGCATCTGCGCGGAGCGTTCGTCCAGCAGCGGAGTGAGGACCACCACCAGCGCGTCCGACGACAGCAGTTGCGGGCCGAAAACCTGGTCGTACGGCTCGTGCGAGGACGACGTGACGCGGATGTCGAGCAGCCACTCCAGGACCGTCAGGTACTGCCGTCGTCCGGCCGCCGGACGGAGCCGGCGGGCTGCCGGCCCGTACTCCAGCAGCGAGACGCGGTCACCGCGGTGCAGGTAGTGCTCGGCGATCGCGGCGGTGGCCCGGACGGTGGTGTCCAGCACCGAGGCGGCACCGTTCACCCCGCCGGAACGACCCGCCTCGGCGAGCACGTCGAGCAGCACCACCACCTCGGCGTCCCGGTCGGAGAGGGTGGAGGCCACGTGCAGTTGGCGGGCACGCAGCGAGACCCGCCAGTCGATCCGGCGCAACCGGTCCCCGGGGGCGAAGACCCGCACGCCGGCCAGTTCGCCGCCCTCACCGGGCCGCCGCGAATGGTGCGCCCCGACCAGACCGGCGGCCCGGGGCATCGCCTCCACCGCCTCGAACGGCTCGGTACGCGGGTACACCCGCACGCGAACCGGCTCGACGATCACCGCGCGGGAAACCAGCAGGCCCCCTGCCGTGGCGACCCGAGCGCCGGCCGGGCCGACCGGATGTCGGCCCCAACGCAGGGCACGCCCGGCCAACTCCAGGTCGACAGCCGATCCGACGGGCACCGAAGTCACGAACGGCCGGTCGGCCACGGAACGACCCGCGCCGCTGACCGCCGGACCCTCCCCACCGGTCGGCGGCACGTCGGCGACGGCCTCGTCCCGGGCGAAGCCGGCCCGGAAGATCCGCAGCCACGGCGAGACCCGGGTACGCAGCACCACCAGGTCGTAGTCGACGGTGTCCGGGTTGCCGACGCTGACGGCCGCCGTCGCGGCACCGCCCTCGACCAGTGGCCCGTCGTCACCCGTGGTGATCCACACCTGCGGCAGCGCCGTCGGCCGTCGACGCAGCGCGTACGCGGTGCCCAGCGCGAACGGGGCGGCCAGCACGATCAGGTCGACCCGCCCCAGCAGCACCCCCGCCACGAGCAGCAGACCGGCGAGCAGCACCGCCCGACCGAGCGCCGGGGTGGGCGCCCAGCCGGCGGCCGGTTCCGGCTCGGTGGATCTCGACTCGGTCGGTGCGGTCATCAGCGCTGGGGCCCGCCAGCGGCGTAGCTGGGCAGCGCGCCACTCGCCGGGGCCGGGGTGCCCTCCAGCACCTCGCCGACCACGAACGCCGGGTCGACCCGACGCAACCACATCTCCGGGCGCAGGGTGATCCGGTGGGCCAGCGCGGGCGCGGCCACCTCCTTGACGTCCTCCGGCACCACGTAGTCCCGTCCGGCGAAGACGGCACGCACCCGAGCCAGCAGCAGCAGCGCCAACGAACCGCGCGGTGACGCGCCGACCAGCACCGACGGGTGCTCCCGCGTGGCCGCAGTGAGGGCCACGATGTACCGGCCGACGGAGTCCTCCACCACCACGTCCTCCAGAGCGGCCTGCATGGCCCGCAGCGTGGCCGCGTCGACCACCGCCTTGATGTCCGCCTCCTCGCGGCGACGACCCATCCGACGGCGGAGCACCTCCCACTCCTCTTCGTGGTGCGGGTAGCCGAACGAGACCCGCAGCAGGAAACGGTCCAGTTGCGCCTCGGGCAGCGGGTAGGTGCCCTCGTACTCGATCGGGTTGGCGGTGGCCAGCACGTGGAACGGCTCGTCCAGCTTGTAGGTCACACCCTCCACCGAGACCTGCTTCTCCTGCATCGCCTCCAGCAGCGCGGACTGGGTCTTCGGCGGAGTCCGGTTGATCTCGTCGGCGAGGAGCAGGTTGGTGAACACCGGGCCGGCCCGGAAGGCGAAGTCGCCGTTGCGCTGGTCGTACAGGAACGAACCGGTGACGTCCGCGGGGAGCAGGTCGGGGGTGAACTGCAACCGGCGGAAGTCCAACCCGAGCGCCTGCGCGAACGAGCGCGCGGTGAGCGTCTTACCCAACCCGGGAAGGTCTTCCAGCAGGACGTGCCCACCCGCGAGGATGCCGGCGAGGACCAGTTCCAACGCGTCCCGCTTGCCGACCACGACGGTGCCGACCGCATCCAGGACGGCCCGGGCGAGGTGGCCGACCTCGGCGGGGGCGATGCTCCGGTCCACGTCCTTCATCAGATTTTCTCCAGTTCGGCGACGATCACCGCGAGGTCGCGCGGCGACGGGGTGCGGCGAGGCGGGGTATCCAGGAACGTCCACAGTCGGTCACCCAGCAGGGCACGGGCACGGGCCGGATCCGACTCCCGGGTGACGCCGTGCTTCAGGCGCATCCGCTCGTCGGCCAGCTCACCGATCCGGGGCAGAACCGTCCCGGTGAACCGTTCGGGTCGGGTCGCGGACCAGTCCAGGGGCCACTCCCACCGGTTGATCGCGCTCCGCAGCGCATCCCGGGCACCCCAGTTGTAGCTGCCGTCCTCCTCGCCCGGCGCGGACCGGGGACCGGCCGGCGGCGGGGGTGGCGGCGCGAGCAGGGCGGTGACCCGGCGGACCGCCAGGACGGCGAGCACCCCTGCGATCAGTACCGGCAGTGAGATCTGCAGACCCACCGCGCGGAGACCGACGAGCAGCACCGCGACCAGCGCGGCGGCCCCCGCGAGCGCGCGCAGCACGGGACCCAGCCGGGAGCGGCGCTCCGGCGGACCGGACGGCGTCGCCTCCTCCTCGAACGCGAGCAGGTCGTCGATGCTGGTGCTGCTCATGCCGTCGTCACCGCCGTGGTGAGCTCGCCGCGCAGCCGGCGCAGCGCGGCGCGGGCCTGGTCGCGGGTGCGTTCGTCGACCGGACGGGTGGCATACCGGGCCTCCCGGTAGACGTGCGCGAACTCGGCCAGCACGTCGGCACTGACGATCGCCGGCACACCGGCCGCCGGGTCTCCGCGCAGCAGCCGGCTGACCAGGTCGGTGGGGGTGTCCCCGGTGAGCCGTGGCACGCCGGCCGCCGCGGCGGCCTCCTCCAGGCGCACCCAGCAGGCGATCACCGCCACCCGTGGGTCGGTGTCCCGGTCGTCCAACTCCACCAGGCCGGCGTCGAGGGCGGCGACCACCTCGCGGGCGGTGCCCTCGGCGGTACGCCGGGCCCGCTGCGCCGGCAACGTCCGGGTGGTACGGCGCAACGCGCCCCGGATCAGGACCCAGGTCAGGTAGCCGAGGGCGGCCAGGATGGCGAGCCCCAGCAGGACCATCGCCACAGTGCCGATCCACTGCGGTATGTGCGCCTGGGTGGCCTCGCCGGCCTCGCGTGGCTCCACCGGGATGGACGGGGACGGCTCGACCGTCGGGTACTCGGGCACCCAGGGGACGTTCTCCGCCGCCGGTGGGATCCGACTGGTCCCGAGCGACGAGTGGGCGGACGCCAGCGCGGCACCGGCCAGCAGCGCGGCGACCGCGCCGACCGGCCACCACCTGCGAAGCAGTCCCAACGCCGGGCGCAACGCACCGGACTCGGCAGCCGGTGACGGCGCGGGTGGGCGTGTTCCGTCTGTCATCGCCACCGCCCCACGCGTTCTCAGTCCACCCCGGCCAGCTGTTTAGCCTGGTCGAAGACGTCGTCCAGCATCTTTGGCGTCAACCGCCCGGTGAAGGTGTTCTGCTGGCTGACGTGGTAGCTGCCCAGCAGGTCCGGAGCGGCTGTGCCGGACCAGTGTGCCCCATGACCGAACACCGGTCGCGGGCTGGGCGGTCGCAGCCCGTACACCTGACGCAGCACCGGCCACCACGCAGCCCAGGCGAATGCGCCGAGCGCGACCACGACGCGCAGCGTGGGCCGGATCAGCGAGACCTCACGGTGCAGCCAGGGTGCGCAGGTGTCCCGCTCCTGCGGGGTCGGCTTGTTGTCCGGCGGCGCACATCGGACGGCCGAGAAGATCCGGATGTCGCGCAGGGTGAGCCCGTCGTCGGCGGCGACGCTCGTCGGTTGGTTGGCCAGCCCCGCCCGGTGCAGCGCGGCGAACAGTACGTCACCGGACCGGTCGCCGGTGAAGATCCGACCGGTGCGGTTGCCGCCGTGCGCCGCGGGTGCCAGCCCGAGGATCGCGATCCGCGCGTCGGCGGGGCCGAAGCCGGGCACCGGCCGACCCCAGTACTCCTGGTCGCGGAAGGCGGCCCGGCGGGTGCGGGCCACCTCCTCCCGCCACTCGACCAGACGGGGGCAGGCAAAACAGTCGCTGACACCCGCGTCGAGGTCGGCCAGGTCGGCCGCCCGCGCTGCGCGGGCGACCACCTGTTCCGGGGTACGCGACTCAGCCAAGCTTGGCCCGGAAGAGTTCCAGGGTGCGGGCGAAGGCCGTGGAGGCGGCGCGCTGGTCGAACGCCTCCGGCCGGTCGTCGTTGAAGAAAGCGTGCGAGGTGCCCGGGTAGTCGTAGAGGTGGCAGTCGCCGCCGGCCTCCTCGATGGCCCGGCGGGCGGTCTGCACGCCCTCGGCGGCCGAGGTGCCGTCCTCTTCGGAGCAGTGGATGACAGCGGCCTTGCCGGCGTAGTCGGCCCAGTCGGGACGCATCGAATCCCACGGCAGCACGGGGTAGAAGCCGGCGGTGGCGACGATCCGCTCGGAGATGGTGGCCGACCAGAGGGCGAGGCTGCCACCGGCGCAGAAGCCCACGGCACCGACCTTACCGGTGACCTCCGGCCGTCCGGCGAGATAGTCGGCCGCGCCGGCGATGTCCTTCGCCGCCTCGTCCATCCGCATCGCCATCAGGAGGCGCTGCGCCTCGTCGGGTTCGCTGGTCGTCTCGCCGTGGTAGAAGTCCGGCGCGAGGGCGACGAAACCGGCCTCGGCGAACCGGTCCGCCACCGACCGGATGTGCGGCACGAGGCCCCACCACTCCTGGATCACGATGACGGCAGGGCTGGCCATTCCGCTGGCGGGTATCGCGAGATACCCCTCGCTCGTGCCCCCGTTGCTGCGGTAGCTCACCATTTCGCCCATGGGCCGTCCTCCTAGCGGTCAGTCATCGTTGGCTGGTCGCCCAGTGGTCCTACGTGCCGGTAGCCTGCCACGCCGCGCGGCCCTCGGGAAGACGCCGGAACAGTGGCATTCACCTCCTGTTCGCTAGCCGGTGACCGCGGGTACGCCAACGGCGGCGGGATCCCTCCCGCCGCCGTCGATGGTGGTCTTCCTCGCTGGTCAGGCCTTCTTGGTCAGGCAGAGCACGTAGCCGGTCTTGCCCGGCTCGATGCTGGAGAAGACGTACCCCTCCTCGCCCTCCTTGAAGAACTGGTCGCAGGCGGTGCCGGCCTGGGCCTGGGCCTGGCTCTGGTCGTTCACCCGACCGACCACCGTGTACGCGGCGTCGGTGGAGGTGCAGGACACGACCTTGGCGCCGTCGACCTCCTCCTGCTCCGTACCGGTGACCTCGGGCAGCTCGGCGATGCAGTCGCCGACCTTGGCGTCAGCCGTCTCGTCCTTGTTGAAGTAGTTGCCGATCGCCGAGGCGATGCCGAACTTCAGACCGGCGATGACGACGACCGCGAGGATCGCGCCGATGATGCCCAGCGCCTTCTTGCCACCGGACTTCTCCGCCTCCGGCTTGGCCGCGTCCGGCGCAGGGGTGTTCGGCGCAGGGGTGTTCGGCGCGGCCGCGTCGGGCGCGGGAGTGGTCGGCGCGGCCGCATCCGGCGCGGGAGTGGTCGGCGCGGCCGCGTCGGGCGCGGGGGTGTTCGGCGCGGCCGCATCGGGCGCGGGGGTGTTCGGCGCGGCCGCATCGGGCGCGGGGGTAGTCGGCGCGGCCGCATCCGGCTCGGCTCCGGCCGGCTTGGCCGTCTCCGGCTCGGCCGGCGTCGGCTGCGGCGTCTCGACGGCCGGCTGGGGTGCTGCGGCGTCGGGCGCGGAGGGGGGTGCGACCTGCTCTGGCACTGTGGTTCCTTCCGAGGGGTTGATGAGCAGACGACACCGTAACGATCATTGATTTCCGGTGCCGTCCCGCTCGCCTCGTCCGTTCAGCTATTTCCCAGCTTCATCAGCATGATCCAGTTCACACCGTTACTCAGCTCGTCGCGGTCGGTGTCGGTGTGCCACTCGGCGTCCCGGTGGAGCCCACCGAGGGCTCGCCGGAGGCCGTCTCGCTCGGCTGCGGCGCACCGGGCGTACCCGCGTTGGCGCTCGGGTCCGTCGTGGTGCCGCCGCCAGGAGTGGCGGTCGGCGTCGTCGCCGGCGCGGCCGGTGGCGTGAGCGGCACTGTCGCACCCGGGGCACGAGGCCCGAAGGGCGCCTGCTCCGGGCAGTACGGGTACGGCCGCAGCAGCGGGTTGCCGTACTCGTCGATCTGGCTCCCGCAGTCCGGATAGCCCAGGCGGATCGGGTTGCCGTTCTGGTCGAAGAGTCGCGCATCCTCCACCAGACGACCCTCACGGTCGTAAACGTAGACGTCCCGGATCTGGCTGTACTGGCTGTCGACCGAGGTCTGGTCGTAGTAGTAGTCGCGGTCGAGGCGGTCCTCCACGTGGCCGAGTGCCGCGAGGGCGAACACCACCAGGACGAACGTGCCGCCATGCAGCGCCCATCGTGGCCAGCCGGCCAACCGGGCGGATCGGCGACCGATCCAGATGGAGGCGAGCACGAATGCGACGAGCATGACCATGCCGGCGAGCAGTTCTCCGCCGAACCGGGGCAGCAGCCCGTAGCTTCCGTTGGTGCTCATCATCGTCACCAGCATCGCCGCCAGGTAGCCGCGCAGCACCCACCAGGCGGGTCGCAGCAATCGGAGGAACTCGCTCGCCGTCTCGTACCCGAGCGCTGGGCCGAGTCGGACGTCGATCGCGCGCAGCCGGGTGCGGACCCGGACCATGGCGGTGGCGACCCGCTGGTCGAGGTTGCGTCCACTGACGCTGGCGGCGCCGGCAGCGGCGCGCAGTTCGGCGGCGTACGTCTCGGGCTCGCCCAGCCGCTCGACGAGCGTGCCCCCGGACTCGGCGGCAACCTCGGTGAGGTGGTCGGCGAGGTCCTCGGTCAGCTCGTCGCGCTGAGTGGGCGGCAGGTCGGCCAGAGCGGCCCGGACCCGCGCCACGTAGTCGGTGATCTCCTGCTCCGTGACGGTCATGCCGCCAGCCCCCGATCGTCGAGCAGAGTGTCCATTGTGGTGGCGAACGAGCGCCAGAGCTTGCCGGAGCGGGTCAACTGGTCACGCCCCGCGGCGTTGAGTGAGTAGTACTTACGGTGCGGCCCGGATTCGCTCGGCACGACATAGGTGGTGAGCAGGCCGGCGGCGAAGAGGCGACGAAGCGTCCCGTAGACCGAGGCGTCACCGACCTCCTCCAGGCCAGCCTCGCGCAACCGGCGCAGGATGTCGTACCCGTAGCCGTCCTCCTCCCGGAGCACGGCCAGGACGGCCAGGTCCAGCACGCCCTTCAGTAACTGTGTGGTGTCCACGCATTGGAGACTAGTGTGCAATGCGAAGTAGCGTCAACGATCTCGCCCCAACACGCCGACCTGAGCGCAGCGAGCGGAAAACGCGACACGGAGCGGACGGCCAAGCGGAGCGGCGCGCGGCGGGCGGCGGGCGGCGCGGCGCAAGGCGGGCGGCGCGGCGCGAACAGCCGAGCCCGGACGGCGCGGCGCGACGGCCGACCACGAAGCACAAGGACCTCGGCGCGGGCTGCCGAGCGCCGAGCGGACGCTCCTTGATCGTGCTCGATCAAGGATGTAGTGGCCTCGGCGCCGCAGGTTCACCACTACTTCCATGATCGAGCGAGATCTTGGGGCGTGCGGCGAGATCAACGACAAAGATCCGCACAACATCGGGGATGTTGCTGTCTCCCGCGCGCCGCAGGCAGCAACATCAGGGAAGTTGCGCGAATCTTGGCGCGGCGCGGGTTCGGCGCGCGGGTTCGGCGCGCGGGTTCGGCGCGCGGGCGCGACCGGCGAGATCGACTCGGGTTCGGCGATGTTGGGGTGTCGTGGTGACGGGGATACCCCGACTTCGGCGAAGGCGAGTCGATCAAGCGGCTAGCGGGTGGCTAGCGGGCGACAAGTGGCTAGCGGGCGACAAGCGGCTAGCGGGTGGCTGGTTGGAGGCTCCAGGCGATGCCGTCGAGAATGTCGTGCTCCGAGGCGACCACCGAGGGCATCCCGGCCCGCTCCATGATCACGCGAAGCACCAGCGCGCCCGCGCCGATCACGTCGGCCCGGCCCGGGTGCATCACCGGGGTCGCCAACCGCTGGGCACGGGTCTGACCCAGCAGGTCCGCCGTCACCTGGGCGACCGCCTCGTACGACACGCGGGCGTGGTGGATGCGCTCCGGGTCGTACTCCTGAAGGCCCTGTGCGATGGCGACCACTGTGGTGACGGACCCGGCGAGGCCGACCAGTGTGGCCGCCTCCCGGCCGGGCACCGCGGCGAGCGCCCGGTCCACGGCGGCCGCGATGTCGGCCTGCGCGGCGGCGACCTGCTCGGACGTCGGAGGGTCATCGGGCAGGTGCCGTTCGGTCATCCGGACACAGCCGATGTCCACCGAGATCGCCGCGCGCACCCCGGCCTCCCGGTCGCCGACCACGAACTCGGTGGAACCGCCGCCGATGTCCACCACCAGGAAGGGCGCCTTCGCGTCGGCCGGCAGCCCGCGCACCGCACCGGTGAACGACAGCCGGGCCTCCTCGTCGCCGGTGACCACCTCGGGCGCGACGCCGAGGGTGCGCTGCACCATCTCGGTGAAGTCGGCCGCGTTGGCGGCGTCCCGGGAAGCGGAGGTGGCACACATGCGGACCCGCTCCGCGCCCAGCTTCTCGATGTCGGCGGCGTACGACGCCAGCGCCACCCGGGTCCGCTCGATCGCCTCCGGGGCCAGCCGACCGGTGCGGTCCACACCCTCACCGAGCCGGACGATCTCCATCCGTCGGGTCAGGTCGACGAGCGGCGCCGGCGGGCCGGCCGAGTCGTCGGGCAGGTCGGCGACCAACAGTCGGATCGAGTTGGTCCCGCAGTCGATGGCCGCCACACGCGTCGTCACGGCAGCAACCTTACGGCAGGCCGGACGACCATCCGGCGGGTCGGCACGGCGGCGGACACGTCGCGGGCGGGTCGTCCGACAGGCCCCGCAGCAGATTCGCGCCGAGCGTCGTCAGGTGATGCCGGACGGCCCCACCCTCCCGCTCGCTGACCACCAGACCGGTCGCCCGCAGCGCGCTGGCGTGCTCCGAGGCCGAGGAGAGGCTGATGCCGACCGCCCGCGACAGCACAGTGGTGGTCAACCCACCCTCGGTCGCGAGTCGGCGCAGGACCAGCGCCCGGGTGACGCCGAGCAGCCGGCCGAGGGCGTCGCCGTCGGCGGTGGCCGGACGCGCGGGCATCGCCGACGGGTAGACGAGCAGGATGGGGCGACCCGGCTCGACCAGGACCCGTGGTCGGGGCCCGGCCAGCGGGGAGGGCAGCAGGAGCAGCCCGTGACCGGTGCCGGGCAGGTCCCCGTCCCACCACGTCCGTATCTCCAGCACCGGCTCCCGCCAGCTGATCGCCGGATGCAGGTCCGCGAAGAGGCCGGCCAGGCCGTGTCGTGCCAGCCGCCGGCTGGCACAGGTCACCTGCTGGCGGTACGCGGAAACCAGCTCGGACCAGTGCGGCGCGAGGACGGCGTCGAACCAGGTGCGGACGGCCCCGCCGAACAGGTCCAGCACCTCCGGGTCGGCCGCCGCGAACCGTCGCCGCAGCGGGGTCGTCGCCACGTCCCCGTACGCGGCGACGACCTCCTCGCGTACCCGCCGTGCCGGGGTGGCCTGGATCGCCTCCAAGCCGGCGGTGAGCGACTCCACACCGTCGAAGGGCGTGACGAAATCCGGCAGACGCCCCCGTGCCGGCAGCAGGTGTCGCAGGATCGCGGTCGCCGCCTGGGCGGTCCCGGTGCTCTCGACGGCTGCCGCTCGCTCGGCCAGGGCCGGCGCCATCGTCGCGACCGTCGGGTCGCGCAACCACTGCCCGGCCAGCAGCGCGGTGCCGACGGGGTGCAGCCGGTCGCCGAAGCGCACCCGGCAAAGATCCGCCGACCCGAGATGGAGGCGAAGCATGGGAGACAGCCTGCCCTGCTTCGCCCAGGACCGAAAGGGTTGTTTCCCGAGTCGGCCACCTCCAGGGTGGACGGCGGGGTCGACGGGGGATGGCCGACGTGCGGCCGACGGTGGCAGTGTTGACGGGGCTCTGCCTCACCGTCATGGCTGCAGCTTGTGCTGAGCGGGGGCAACCCTCGTCGGCCCCGACCTCCGCAGCGTCCGCGTCGAGCTGACGACGCCTACTACAGGCGCAGCAGCATCCGGGTGTTGCCCAGCGTGTTCGGCTTGACCCGCTCCAGGTCCAGGAATTCCGCGACACCCTCGTCGTACGAGCGCAGCAGCTGCTCGTACACGGGTTGCGGCACCGGTGCGCCGTCGATCTCCCGGAAGCCGAACGCGCCGAAGAACTGCGTCTCGAAGGTGAGCACGAAGATCCGCGCCACGCCCAGCTCCCGGGCCGCGTCGATCAGCTCGCTCACCAGTCGGTGCCCGATCCGCTGACCGCGACACGACGGGTCCACCGCGACCGTGCGGATCTCGGCCAGGTCCTCCCACATCACGTGAAGCGCGCCGCAGCCCACCACGACGTCGTCCTCGGCGCGGACGGCGACCCGGAACTCCTGTACCTGCTCGTAGAGGGTGACGGTGGCCTTGCTCAGCAGCCGCCGGTCGTTGGTGTAGGTGTCCACCAGACGCCGGATGCCCCGGACGTCCCCGGTGCGGGCCCGCCGGACCGTGATCTGATCCGCAGTCTGCGCGCTCACTCGTCCGCCGGCACGTCCACGCACGGGCCGGCCGCCCACCAGGGCTCGACCAGCTCCAACGTCTCGTCGCCGAACGGGTTGACCCCGGGGCCGGCGCCCAGCGCGTGCCCCAGGTGCACGTGCAGGCACTTCACCCGGCCCGGCATGCCGCCGGCCGAGATTCCGGCGATCTCCGGAACCTCGCCGATCGCCTCCCGGCGGGTGAGGTAGTCCTCGTGCGCGGCACGGTAGTGGGCGGCCAGCTCGGGGTCGGTCGTCAGCCGGTCCGCCATCTCCTTCATCAGCCCCGCCGACTCCAGCCGGCTGCACGCCGCAGTCGCCCGGGGGCAGGTCAGGTAGTAGAGCGTGGGGAACGGCGTGCCGTCGGCCAGGCGCGGGGTCGTCTCCACCACGTCCGGCAGGCCGCACGGGCACCGGTGGGCGACCGCCCGGGTGCCCCGGGGCGTGCGGCCGAGCTGCGCGGCCACCGCGGCCAGGTCGGCCTCGGTCGCCGGCTCCCGCTGCGGCAGGGGTACGGAGTCCGCCGCCGGCTCCGACGGTGGTACGACAGTCACGGTGCCCATCTCTCCTGGTGCGCTGATCGGTGGTTCACTTGCCCGGCTGCTCGCTGTCGGCCGCCTGCACGCTCGACCAGAGCGTGTCGTACCAGGTGGTCGGCCCGGCTGGTGGCGTTGCACCGGCCGACTTCCCGGCGTCCCGGGCCGCGCCCTCCGGGTCGTACAGCACCACCATCATCTTCTCGCCCGGCTCGCCCATGAAGAACCGCTCCCGAGCCTGCGTCTTGATGTACGCCGGGTCTTTCCAGTTGGCCGCCTCGGCGGTGAGCTTGGCGATCTCCGCCTCCTGCGCCGCCTGGGCCGCCTCCATCCGCTCGATGTCGGCCTGCTGGTCCAGGTAGACCCGGACCGGGTACGTGTAGGCGAGCGCGAGCGCGATCAGGACCGCGAACAGCACTGTGGCCCGGCCGGTGAAGCGACGGGGGTGGGGTGCGACGAGCCGCTTGACGGACCCGCCGGCGGCGGTACGCCGAGCGGCGGCCGGACGATTCGCCGAGCGCACACCCTCGGCGCCCCGGGCCGCGCCCGGTGCCCGACCAGCGGCGGTACGGGGTTCGGCGCGTACGCCGGCCTCCCGCACCGATCCCCGCGTGGAGCGGCCTCCGCCCGGCCGACCGGACTGACCCGGCCGACGGGCGGGACGCTGACCACCCGGTGTGCGGCGCTGCTGCATCGTCACACCCCTCCCCCGAGGCTTCGTGCGTTACAGGGTTTGTCGGGAAGCCCCGCGGCGGGGCTTCCCGGCAGCGTCTCAGGCCGAACGGTAGCGCGGGAACGCGCCGGCGCCCGCGTAGCGCGCCGCGTCGGCCAGCTCCTCCTCGATCCGGAGCAGCTGGTTGTACTTGGCGACGCGGTCCGAGCGGGCCGGCGCGCCGGTCTTGATCTGGCCACAACCGGTGGCGACCGCCAGGTCGGCGATGGTGGTGTCCTCGGTCTCGCCGGAGCGGTGGCTCATCATGCACTTGAAGCCGGCCCGGTGGGCCAGGTCCACCGCGTCCAGGGTCTCGGTCAGCGAGCCGATCTGGTTGACCTTGACCAGGACCGCGTTCGCGGACTTCTCCGCGATGCCGCGGGCGATGCGCTGCGGGTTGGTGACGAACAGGTCGTCACCGACGATCTGCACCCGGTCGCCGATCGAGGCGGTCAGCGTCTGCCAGCCGCTCCAGTCGTCCTCGGCCAGCGGGTCCTCGATCGACACGATCGGGTACTCGTCGGCCAGCTTGGTGTAGTAGGTGCTCATGTCCTCGGCGGACTTCGCGGCACCCTCGAAGGTGTAGGTGCCGTTGTCGAAGAACTCGGTGGCCGCCACGTCGAGCGCGAACACGATGTCGGTGCCGAGCCGGTAGCCGGCCTTCTCGACCGCCTCGGCGATCAGGTCCAGGGCCGCCGCGTTCGTCGGCAGGTTCGGCGCGAAGCCGCCCTCGTCACCGAGGCCCGTCGACAGGCCCTTCTTCTTGAGCACCGACTTCAGCGCGTGGTAGACCTCCGCGCCCGAGCGCAGCGCCTCCCGGAAGGTGGGCGCGCCGATCGGCGCGATCATGAATTCCTGGATGTCGACGTTCGAGTCGGCGTGCGCGCCACCGTTGAGGATGTTCATCATCGGCACGGGCAGGAGGTGCGCGTTCGGGCCGCCCAGGTAGCGGAAGAGGCTCAGCTCGGCGCTGCCGGCAGCGGCCTTCGCCACCGCCAGGGAGACCCCCAGGATGGCGTTCGCGCCCAGCTCCGACTTGCTGTCGGTGCCGTCGATGTCGAGCATCTTCTGGTCGATGAGCCGCTGCTCGCTGGCCTCGTACCCGATGATCTGGTCGACGATCTTGTCTTCGACGTTGGAGACCGCCTTCTCCACGCCCTTGCCCTGGTAGCGGTCGGCGTCACCGTCGCGCAGCTCGATCGCCTCGAACGCGCCGGTGGAGGCGCCGGAGGGCACCGCGGCGCGAGCCACCGTGCCGTCGTCCAGGCCGACCTCGACCTCGACAGTGGGGTTGCCCCGCGAGTCGAGAATCTCCCGGGCGACGATTCCCTCGATGGTTGCCACTGAGTCGCTCCTCGTTGTTGTAATCCGGTCCGTGGGTGGGCCGCGACGGTGCGGCTGAGGCAGGTGTTGAACGCAGCGTATCGGGCCACGGGAAACGGCACGGCGTCGCCCGCGCACCCGAGTCGCCCCGCACTGACGGACATTCCCGGATTTCCGGGCGTCAACCGGCAACGGGTTTGCGCTGCGCGGACCAGATCCACCAGGCTGGTCGGCATGCCCGCCGCCTCGACCACCCTCCGCATGCTCGCCGTGTCGGTCATCGCGTCGCTCACGGTCACTGGCTGTCAGACATTCGAGGACGCCGGAGTCGCCATGGGTCGCTCGGAACTCGTCAACGACCTCGCCGCCCGACTCGACCGGGCGTTGGAGTTGACGTACTCGGCCGACTACCAGCTGCCCGGCGGCCAGAGCGCCGCGATCGTGCAGGCGCAGGACCCGGCCCGCTCCGCGTACACCTATCCGGGCGGACGGCTCACCGTCACACCGGAGGCGATCACCCGGTGCACGACCACCGGCGCCCGGCCGGAGTGCACCCTCGCCACCCCGCCCACCCCGGGCAGCAAGCCCACCGTGACGCTCTTCGGCGAAGCCAACCAGCAGGGGCTTGTCACACCGCCGGTGGTGGTCGGGCTGCTGACCACCGCCGCACTCGACCCGCAGGCGGTCATCAAGCAGAGCGACACCACGATCGCCGGACACCACGCCGCGTGTGTGGACGTGGAGAGTTCCTCCGGTGACTTCACCGCCTGCGTGACCACCGAGGGTGTGCTCGGCAGCTTCACCGGACCGGTCGACGGCAAGCCGATGGAGTTGGCGCTGAGCCGCTACTCCGCGACCGTGGACAACGACGCGTTCGACCCGCCGGCCGGCGCCGGGGTCGTCGACAGCCGCCCGGGAGGGTCGTGACCGACTCGGCCGCCGCTGCCGGGCCCTACGCACCCGCGTCCGCGGCACGACCCGCCGGTTTCCAGCCCGGGGCCGAGCGGGGGCGGCTACCCGCCTCCGGCGACTTGGCCCTACCGGTGACCGGCGCGAAGCTGCTGACCGGCGCCGACGGCCGACCACTCCGCGTCGCCGACCTGCCCGCCGACACCGACTGGGTGCCGCTGGGCACCCTCGACGGGGTGCCCACCTGGGCCACCGATCTCACCACCGCCGGCACCCTCCCCGGCCGGGCACGCGGCTGGGCGTCCCTCGCCGCCGAGGTGCCGGAGCCGCACGCCGCGCTCGCCAGCCGGGCGTTGGCGGTGATCACCTGGCGGCGTACCCACAGGTGGTGTGGCGCCTGCCGCGCCGAGCTGACCGACAAGCCGGGCGAGACCGCGCGGCGGTGCCCCGGCTGCGGCCTGTACGTCCCGATGCAGCTCTCCGCCGCCGTACTGGTGGCGATCACCCGCCCCGGCCCGGCCGGTCACGCAGACGAGCTGCTGCTGGTCCGGCACGCCACCGGACCGACCGGGCTGTGGGCACTCGTGGCCGGCTTCGTGGAGGCCGGCGAAACGCTGGAGGCGGCGGCGCACCGGGAGGTCGGCGAGGAGGTCGGGCTGTCCGTCGACCGCCTGGCGTACTTCGGCAGCCAGCCGTGGGCGATCTCCGGCCCCGGCGTGCTGCTCGCCGGCTTCACCGCCCGTGCCGCCGACCCGCACGCCGAACCGGTGGTCGACGGCCGGGAGCTGACCGACGCTCAGTGGTTCGGCGTGGATGCGCTGCCGGCGGAACTGCCGCCCGCGTACTCCATCTCGCGCTGGCTGATCGACGCGACAGTGACCGCCGCGCGGCGCTGAACCGCGCGGGCTCGGCGTCTTCTCAGACGCCGAGCAGGGTACGCAGGTGGCGCGGGGGCGGGCAGTCGTGGGACAGCATGGCGTCGTGCCAGTCGCGCACCGACACCCCGTCCGGGCGGGCGGCGGCGATCTCGGCGACCTCGCTGTAGCCGACGAAGTAGGTGGAGAGCTGGGTGGAGGTGAGCAACGAGCGACGCCACTTGCCGGCCGCCTCGCCGTCCTCCTGGAAGCCACGCCCGGTCATCAACGCCATCGCCTCCGCCTCGGGCAGGTCCTCGGCGTGCACCAACTGGTCGAGCAGCGCGTTGATGGTCATCCGGAGCTGCATCTTGAGCTGCTGCAACCGCACCGGCAGGCCACCGAAGCCGAGGCCCGTCATCAACTCCTCCGCGTACACCGCCCAGCCCTCGATGAACGGGCCGGACTCGGCCAGCGCACGGACCCGGGTGCCGCCGACGTAGCGGCGCGCGTGGGCGAGCTGGAGGAAGTGCCCCGGCATCGCCTCGTGCACGGTCAGGTTGCGGATCATGTGGTCGTTGTACTCGCGGTAGAACGACTCGACCCGCTGCGCCGGCCAGCCCGCCGGGGTGGGCGCGATGCAGTAGAAGGTCGGCACCGCCGCGGTCTCCAGCGGGCCGGGTGCGTCGCAGTAGGCCACCGCGACACCCCTGGCGAACTCCGGCATCTCCTGGATCACACACCTGTCGTCGACCAGGGTGACCAGGTCGTGGGCGCGGACGAAATCGGTCGCCTCGTCCAGTGTCACAGCGGCCAGCTCGACGATCGTCGCGTCGTTCGGGTGCTCGGCGGCGAGCAGGTCCAGCGCCCTGCGTACGGCGGCGTCGTCGGCCGGGCCACCGACCAGCTCGACGGCCGCCTCGCGGATCTCCGCGGTGACCCGGTCCAGGTTGGCCCAGGCACGGCGCTGGATCTCGGCGGCGCCCAACTCGGTGTCGAGGGTGTGCCACAGCCGCGCCTCCCAGCGGCGGCGGCCCAGCCGGGGGTCACGTCCGGGGCCCGCGTCGGCGGCCAGGCCGGCGCGCAGCCACGCGACGAACTCCTCGATCGCGGCGATCGCCGCGGTGGCCGCCGGCTCGACCCGGTCGAGGGCGCTCCGCGCCTGGGCGAGCAGGGCCGGCAGCTCGTCGCGGATCAAGGCGGCCGTGCCGGCGAACTGCCCGACCGCCGTCTCCGCGTGGATCCGCGGCATGTCGCGCAGCGTCGAGCGGGCGGTGGCGAGGGCGTCCGGTACGGCGGCGAGCCGACCGGCCAGTTGGGTCAGTCGCACCTCCGCCGGGGCGTACGCGCGAGTCAGCAACGGGTGCAGGAGCGATCCGGGGTTGTGCCACAGCGGGTTCCACTCGTGCGACCGGATCTCGGTCAGCTCGAACAGCTCCCGGTCCACGAAGGAGGTCAGCAGCGCGTGGTCGACCTGTTCGTCGACGTCGAGCGAATCCGGGTCCAGCTCGGACAGCGCGTTGGCCGCGTCGGAGAGCATCGCCCGGTCGGCCGCGAGCCCGTCAGGGGACAGATCAGGAAGCCGGTCGTCGAACCGGTGGTCTCCGGCGGCGGTGGCTACCCCCGGCCGCGACTCCAGCAACGCCTCGACAACCCGCTCGGCCAGCACCCCAAAGGCTTCCACCCGGCCCACCCTACCGATCACCCCCGACGACGCCGCCGGTTCCGCAGGCTCCCGTCGATGCCCCTCCCACGCCCGTCGATCATGAGGTTGTCGTCGTCCGCCCCGGGGTGTCGTGGCAACAACCTCATTGTCGAAGCGGGTCCCCGGGTGGGGGTTCGACGGCGACTTCGGCAGTGCGGAGGGCTTCGGCGTAGGCGAGGGTCGTGCGCCGCAGGGCCGCTTCCGGGTTGATGCCCGCCTCGCGGGCAGCCGCCACCGTTGCCAGGAGGCTCGCGCCCAGCCTCGCTTCGGCGTCCACCTGGGTGTCGGCCAGTGGCGGCGGAACACTCATGCCCGCCCGCGCGGCACGCGCCAGGATCTGCGTGGCCAGGGCCAGGGCGGGCTGGCTCAACGCGATGCCGTCCAGCACCGACTTCCGGGCCTTCTCCGCGCGCTTGATCCGCTCCCAGTTCTCGGTGATCTCCTCCAGCGTGCCCGCCTCGGCACCGGCGAACACGTGCGGATTGCGCCGGATCATCTTGTCGACCAGGCCACCGGCCACGTCGTCGATGCTCCACCGCTCACCCTCGGGCAACTCCTCGGCGAGCCGCGCGTGCAACACCACCTGCAGGAGAACGTCGCCCAACTCCTCCCGGAGCGCGTCGGTGTCGTCGGCGTCGATCGCGTCGTACGCCTCGTAGCTCTCCTCCAGCAGGTAACCGGCGAGGCTGCGGTGCGTCTGCGCACGCTTCCACGGGTCACCACCCGGCGAGGCCAACCGGTCCAGCACCGCCACCGCGTCGAGCAGACGGGCGCCCGGCGGGTCCCACGAGCCGTACATCAGCTCCATCTCGGCCAACCCCGGCTCCCGGGCCAGCCGCAGGCCCAACTCCCGGGCAAGGGCCTCGTCGCCGGCCGGGCCGGCCAACCAGACCGCAGTGCCGTGCTCCGCGACGGTGTCCAGCAGCCGTTGCGTCGCCGGGCCGTCCACCACGGCGACCTCGGCACCCGCCTGGCGCACCGCCGTGACCAACTCGCTCTCCGCGCCGGTCAGCACCGGATGCCGGCGTACGACGTCCCAGGCCGCCGCCGTCAGCAGACCGGCCGGTAGCCGGGGCGACGTGACCAGCAGGACGATCCGTGCCGTCATGGTCAGTTGGCCGTGCCCTCGTCGTCGGGGGTGGCGGCCTCGTCGACCGACTCCGGGGTGGTGACGTCGGTGACCATGTCGGAGCCCGGCTCACCCAGCGGCACGCTCACCGCGGGGATGTCACCGGGGAAGCTGAGCACCGGGAACTCCAGCGGGCGGTACCGGGGGCTGACCGTCACGTCGTAGCGCTCGACCGCCTCGACCAGCGACCGTCGGGTGGCCAGCGCACCACGCAACTGGTCGCCGTCGAGCTGGCTGGCGGCCTCCTGGTCGCTCGTGCCGGCCGGGATCTGGCCCGCCTCGCGGCCGACCGCGATCAGGGTCTTCATCTCCTGCTCGGTCGGCGCGACCGACTCGGACGGCACCCCGGACAGGCAGGTGTAGAGGGCGGACACCTGCTGCACGTACTCCGTGTCAGCCGTCAGCTGGAGCGCCTGGGCGACCTGGTCGGACGCCACCTGGCCACGCGGCTGGTAGTTCTTCTCGGCGGAGACCTGCTTGCACACCTCGCTCAGCACCAGCACGCTGGCCACGTCGGCCGGGCCGGTCGGCTTCGGCGCCGCCTGGCCGGGTTGACTCGCGGCGGGCGACTCCGGGTTCTTGTCGCGCAGGTCCTTCAGCACGGCGGCAACCCGCTCGTCGGTGATGCGGTGGTCACCGATGTAGGCGGCGATGCCGGGCTCGGCACGACATCCGGAGAGGGCGATGAGACCGACCGCCACGCTGGTGACGGCGACAAGACGGCGAGCACGCATGACGGTCACTCTCTCACGGCGGGGCACGCCGCTGTGACGCCCCCCACCACACGCGCTGCTCAGGCCGACGCCCCCCACTGCCACGTCCCGGGGCGCCGGCCGATGCCCGGCTCAGGCCGACGCCCCCGCCGCCACGTCCCGGGGCGCCGGCCGATGCCCGGCTCAGGCCGACGCCCCCGCCGCCACTGCGGGGGCACCGAGCACATCGGAGAGCAACTGCGCGCACCACTGCAACAGCGCCTGGTCGCGCAACGGCTCGCCGCCGATCCGGCGGGTGGTCGGTCGGGGCACGCTGACCTGGTCGGTGGCCTGCTTGTAAACGGCATCCGGGTGGTAGCGCTTGAGCCGCAACTGCTTCGAATCAGGCAGCGGCAGCGGACCGAACCGGACGTGCTTGCCCTGCATGGACACGTCGGTCAGGCCGTAGCGGCGGGCCAGCAGGCGGAACCGGGCCACCTCCACCAGGTTCTGCACCGGTGCCGGTGGCTCGCCGTACCGGTCGGTCATCTCGGCGATCACCTCGCCCAGCCGCTCCTCGTCGCGCGCCTCGGCGAGCTTGCGGTACATCTCCAGGCGCAGCCGCTCCACGCTGACGTAGTCGTGCGGCAGGTGCGCGTCGACCGGCAGATCGATCTTGACATCGACATCGTCCTCCGGACGTTCGCCCTTGAACGCGGAGACCGCCTCGCCGACCATCCGCACGTACAGGTCGAAGCCGACACCCTCGATGTGCCCGGACTGCTCACCGCCGAGCAGGTTGCCGGCGCCCCGGATCTCCAGGTCCTTCATCGCCACGTACATGCCGGCACCCAGCTCGGTGTGCTGCGCGATCGTCGCCAGCCGCTCGTGGGCGTGCTCGGTGAGCGGCTTCTCCGGCGGGTACAGGAAGTAGGCGTACGCCCGCTCCCGGCCCCGGCCGACCCGGCCCCGGATCTGGTGCAGCTGGGCCAGACCGAGCAGGTCGGCCCGCTCCACGATCAGCGTGTTGGCGTTCGGGATGTCGATGCCCGACTCGACGATCGTGGTGCAGACCAGGACGTCGAACTCCTTCTCCCAGAAGCCGACCATCACCTTCTCCAGGGCTTCCTCGCTCATCTGGCCGTGCGCCACAGCGACCCGCGCCTCGGGCACCAGCTCCCGCAGCCGCCGCGCCGCCCGGTCGATCGACTCGACCCGGTTGTGCAGGTAGAAGACCTGCCCGTCGCGCAGCAACTCGCGGTGGATGGACGCCGCCACCTGCCGGTCGTCCTGCGCGCCGACGAAGGTGAGCACCGGGTGCCGCTCCTCCGGCGGGGTGGCGATCGTGGACATCTCCCGGATGCCGGTGATCGCCATCTCCAGGGTGCGCGGGATCGGGGTGGCCGACATGCTCAGCACGTCGACGGACGCGCGCAGCGTCTTCAGGTGCTCCTTGTGCTCGACACCGAAGCGCTGCTCCTCGTCGACGATCACCAGCCCCAACTGCTTGAAGCGGGTCGCCGTCTGCAACAGCCGATGCGTACCGATGACGATGTCGACGGTGCCGTCGCCGACCATCTCCAGCGTCCGCTCGGTCTCCTTCGCCGTCTGGAACCGGGACAGCTGCCGGATCTGCACCGGGAACTGGCTCATCCGCTCGGCGAACGTGTTGTAGTGCTGCTGCACCAGCAGCGTGGTCGGCACCAGCACCGCCACCTGCTTACCGTCCTGCACGGCCTTGAACGCCGCCCGTACCGCGATCTCGGTCTTGCCGTAGCCGACGTCACCACAGATCAGCCGGTCCATCGGGACGGTCTGCTCCATGTCGCGCTTGACCTCGTCGATCGCGGCGAGCTGGTCCGGCGTCTCCTGCCAGGGGAAGGCATCCTCCAACTCGCGCTGCCACGGGGTGTCCGGACCGAACGAGTGGCCCTTGGACGCCTTACGCGCCGCGTACAGCTGGATGAGCTGCGCGGCGATCTCCCGGACCGCCTTGCGGGCTCGAGCCTTGGACTTCTGCCAGTCCGAGCCACCCATCTTGTGCAGCGTCGGCTGCTCGCCGCCCACGTAACGGGAGAGCTGGTCGAGCTGGTCGGTCGGCACGAAGAGGCGGTCGCCGGGCTGCCCACGCTTGCTGGCCGCGTACTCGATCACCAGGTATTCGCGGCTGGCGCCGTTGACGGTGCGCTGCACCAGCTCGACGTAGCGGCCGATGCCGTGCTGCTCGTGCACCACATGGTCGCCGGCCTTCAGCTCCAGCGGGTCGATGGTGTTGCGCCGCCGGCTCGGCATCTTGCGCATGTCCCGGGTCGACGTGCCCCGACCACCTGTCACGTCGTTGCCGGTCAACAGCACGAAACGGGACGCCTCGTCGACGAAACCACTGCCCAACGCGCCGCAGGTGACCACCAGTTCGCCGGGGACCGGCGCGGTCGGCACCTCCTCGGTCAACCGGGCGCCCAGCCCGGCGTCGCGCAGCACCTCCACCGCCCGTTGGGCGGGGCCGTGCCCCTCGAAGACCAGCGCGATCGACCAGCCCTCACCGGCCCAGCGCTTCAGATCGTCGACCACCCGGCTGGTCTCGCCGTGGTACAGCGGGGCCGGCTGAGCGCCGAGGGTCACCGCGATGGCGTCGTCCGGGGTGACGGCGGCCTCCTCGGGCGCGTCCTCCCACGGTTGCCGCGTCTCGGCGGTCTCCCCCTCGACCAATCCGAACGGGGACAGCGTCCACCACGGCTGGCCGAGCTTGCCGGCGGCCGCGCGTACCTCGCCGAGGGTGCGGAAGGCGGCAGCGCCGACGTCCACCGGCGCCTGGCCGCCGACCGCGGCGGCGGCCCAGCTGGCCTGGAGAAACTCCTCAGAGGTACGCACCAGGTCGTGCGCCCTCGTGCGGATCCGCTCCGGATCGCACAGCAGCACGTGGGTGCCGGACGGCATGGCGTCCAGCAGCAACTCCAGCGAGTCGGGGCCGACCAGCACCGGCGCCAGCGACTCCATCCCCTCCACCGGGATGCCCTCGGCCAGCTTGTCGAGGATCTCGGCCAGCTCGGGGTGCTGCTCGGCGAGCGCGGCGGCTCGCTCACGGACCGCTGGGGTGAGCAGCAGCTCCCGGCAGGGCGGCGCCCACAGCAGCGGAACCTGCTCGATGGTCCGCTGGTCGGCCACGGCGAAGGTGCGGATCTCCTCCACCTCGTCGCCCCAGAACTCGACCCGCGACGGGTGCTCGTCGGTGGGCGGGAAGACGTCCAGGATCCCGCCGCGCACGGCGAACTCGCCCCGCTTGGTGACCAGGTCGACCCGCGCGTACGCCATGTCGATCAGCCGGCGGGCGACCTCTTCGAGGTCCGCCTCCGCACCGGCGGCGAGCTGCACCGGCTCCAGATCGCCGAGCCCCTTGAGCTGCGGCTGGAGCAACGAACGGACCGGGGCCACGACCACTCGCAGCGGCCCCGTGCCGCCGTGCGCGTCGGTGGCCTCCGGGTGCGCCAACCGGCGCAGCACGGCCAGCCGTCGACCCACAGTGTCCGAGCGTGGGGACAGCCGCTCGTGCGGCAGCGTTTCCCAGGAGGGAAAGACGACCACCTGATCAGCGGGCAGCAACCCGCCCAGGGCGGCGACCAGGTCGTCGGCCTCCCGGGTGGTGGCGGTCACCGCCAGCACGGGCCGCCCGGCGCCCTCGTTGTCAGCGGCGACCGCCGCGACGGCGAACGGACGCAGCGCCGCCGGGGCGGTGATGTCGAGGCCGTCGACCTGGGCGGCACCGGAGCGCGCCAGGTCACGCGCCCGGGCCAGCCCGGGGTCGGCCAGGGCGGCGGTGAACAGACCGGTGAGCAAGGGAATCCTTCCAGGGGAGTCGACGCACACGACGGTGGCCCCGCGTCCAGCCGGACGGGGGGTGCACGACAGCAAGCCTATCTCCGTCGACCGACAGACACCCGCTTCCGCGCAGGTCCCCGCGCCCCGCGCCCCGCGCCCCGCGCCCCGCGCCCCGCGCCCCGCGCCCCGCGCCCCGCGCCCCGCGCCCCGCGCCCCGCGCCCCGCGCCCCGCGCCCCGCGCCCCGCGCCCCGCGCCCCGCGCCCCGCGCCCCGCGCCCAAGATCCTCACAACATCGGCGATATTGCTGCCTCCCACGCGCGCGAAACACCAACATCCCCGATGTTGCGCGGATCTTGACCTTCCCAGGGGACCGGGGCGAGGTTTGGGGCGACCTACCGCCGCCAAGGTCACGCTCGAACAAGGATGTAGGGGCCTCACCGACCCGCCGACACCACTACATCCTTGATTTTGCGCGATCTTGGAGAGTGGAGACCTCCGGCACAGACGGCGCCGATCCCACACACGTTGTTCGCCGCACGATCCGCACAACATCAGGGAAAGTGGTGGGTCACGGCGCCCCGAGGCAGCCTGTTCCCTGATGTTGCGCGGATCTTCACCGCGCGGGCGCCGCGCGAGCACCGCGCCGGCACCGCGCCGGCACCGCGCCGGCACCGCGCCGGCACCGCGCGAGCACCGCGCCGGCACCGCGCGGGAGCGGCCACCCGGTCTGCCGTGGGCGTCCTGCGGATCTTGACCGTCACCGGCCGACGTGGTCGGGTTTGTGGATGGGTGAGCAGTGGCGGGCGCAGTTCGACGCGGAGGTGAGTTTCGCCAACGGCGGCGGGCTGCGTACCGAGGGGTTTCGGCTGGACATTCCGGGTCAGGACATCAGCGATGAGGACCTGGCGGCGTTGTTCGTCCGCCACCTCGGGCTGCTGATGGTCGCCGAGGTGCAAATCAGCGCGAAGACGATCATCGAGGAGCCGCACAAGGGCGGCCGGGGCGTGGCCGCCGAGCCCCGTGCTGGCCGTCGGCTCGTCGAGTTGAGCCATGTGATCAGGGACGGCATGTCCACGCTGCCCGACTGGCCGGCACCCCGGATCACCGACTGGCTGACCCGCGAGGCGTCCCGGGAGCGGTACGCCCCGGGCGTGGAGTTCCACGTCTCCCGAATCGACATGATCGCCAACACCGGTACGTATCTCGACGCGCCGGCACACCGCTGGGCGGACGGGCCGGACCTGAGCGGCGTCCCGCTGGACCGCCTCGCCGACCTGCCCGGCGTGGTGGTCCGGGTGCCGGCCGGCGTCCGGGTGGTGGACCGGCTGATGCTCGCCCCGTACGAGGTGAGTGGTCGGGCGGTGCTGCTGCACACCGGGTGGGATGTGCACTTCGGCACCGAGCAGTACGCCGCGCCGGAGGCGCCGTACCTGACGGGGGACGCCGCTCAGGCGTTGGTTGACGCGGGTGCGGCACTGGTCGGCATCGACTCGATCAACATCGACGACATGAGCCCGGCGGCTGGAGGTCTACGTCCCGCGCACAGCGCTCTGCTCGCCGCCGACATCCCGATCGTGGAACACCTGACCGGCCTGGACGCGCTGCCGCCGACCGGCTTCCGGTTCACCGCGGCCCCACCGATGGTGGCCGGTATGGGCACCTTCCCGGTCCGCGCCTTCGCAGTCGTCAATCCCTGACGCGGTACGCCTGGAGCCCGCGCGTCAGTAGCGCACCGAGATCAGTAGCGCACCGAGATTCTGCGTGCGACGGCGTCCACCTGGATCTCCCCGCCGTACGGGATGATCAACTGTGGGTCGGTGTGACCAAGGTCGACGTCGAAGACCACCACCGCCTCCGGGTTGTACGGCGTGAGCGCCCGCATGATCGCTTCCCGCTGGGCCTCGCCCCACGCTTGCCGTTCCGGCGCGGACAGCGGCTTGTCGAAGTCCCACGCCTTGGGGCGCCCGACGACGACGGCTCCGAAGGCGGCGAGCAGGCCCCGCTCCCCCATGTTCCGCACGATCCGGAACACCTCCTGCGCACTCGGCATCTCCTGGGAGGTCTCGAAGAGCAGCACGGAGCCGGCCAGTTCGTCGGCGGTCGGTACCCGGTCGGCAGCCATCAGCCAGTGCAGGATCTCCAGGCAGCCGCCCCAGGTGCGCCCCCGCACCACCCGCTGCGGCCCCTGCCAGCGCCAGCCCTCGCCGGGCAGCATCTCCGGCTCGTACGCCAGCGTCTCGGGCTCGGTCCACGGGTTGGGCCGGTCACCCCAGGTGGGAGCGGGCGTCAACTCGTACCAGTCGGTGGTGAACAGCGCGGCGCGTAGCGAGTCGAACGTCAACGGGTGCGGCGCGCCCGGCCGGCCGAGGTGCACCAGCACCGACCCACCGTGGTAGGCGACGATGCCCAGCCGGTACAGGTGGTTGAGCACGTTCGTGTTGTCCGAGTACCCGAAGTAGGGCTTGGGGTTGGCCCGGAGCACGTCGTCGTCGAGGTGCGGGGTGACCGTGATCAGGTCGTCGCCGCCGACAGTGGCGAGCACCGCGGTGATGCTCGGGTCGGCGAACGCGGCGGTCAGGTCGCGGGCCCGGTCGCGCGGGTCCGCGCCCATGATCCGCGTGGTCGGGTACTCCACCGGCTCCAGGCCGAACTCCTCGCGTAGCCGGCGCAGCCCCAACTCGTACACGTGGGGGAAGAGGCCCGGCAGCCCGGCGGAGGGTGAGACGACAGCGACCCGGTCGCCCGGCTGCGGTTTGGGTGGATAGATCGGCGTCCCCATGATCGAAGGCTAACCGTCCGGCCAACCGGTTTCCGTCCTGCCGCTCGCGGATCGGACATTAGGCTCTCGATGTGGATGAAGCACCGCAAAGACGCGACCGTGACTGGGCGCCGCGCAGCATCGGGCTGCTCATCGGCACGCTCGCGCTGGCCACCGCGTTCATCGCGGCCTACGTCGGTGCACTGCACCAGCCCACACCGCGCGACCTGCCGACCGGCGTCGTCACCAGCGACCAACGCGCGCGGGCCACGCTCGACGCCGTCCGCGACCAGACCACCATCCTCAAACCCATCGAGTACGACGACACGGCCGCCGCCGAGCACGGCCTGCTCAGCCGTGCCGTGTACGCGGTGCTCAGCACCGGCCCGGACAACGGCCTGCTCCTCACTGTCGCGAGCGCCTCCGGGCCCTCCGCCACCAGTGCGATCAAGGAGGTCCTCAGCACCGCCGCCACCCGCTCCGGCACCCCGTTGCAGATCGTCGACCGAGTGCCGGTCACTCCGGACGACCCGCGCGGCGTGGTGCCGTTCTACCTCAACGTCGGGTACGTGCTCGGTGGTTACCTCGCCTCGACAGTGCTCGGGATCTCCGCCGGCACGACCCCACGGTCGGCGCGGCGGGCGGGACTACGCATCGCCGCCCTGGCGGTCTACAGCGTGCTGCTCGGCATCGCGGGCGCGGTCGTGGTCGGGCCGGTCCTGAACATCTGGCAGCACGACGTGCCGACGATCGCCGCCATCGGCGCGCTGGCCGTCTTCGCCGCCGCGATGTTCGCCAGCGCCATCCAGGGGTGGCTCGGTGTCGCCGGCACCGCGCTGGTCATCCTGCTGCTGGTGGTGCTCGGCAACCCCGGGTCCGGCGGCATCTACGCGCCGGAGTTCCTGCCCGGGGTGCTGCGTGGCATGCATCGGTGGAACATCCCCGGGCTCGCCAACGACCTCACGAAGGCCGCTGTCTACTTCGACTGGCGGTCCGCCGGCTGGCCCGCGATCGCTCTCGCGCTCTGGGCGGTGGCCGGCATCGTCGGGTTGGTCACCGCGAGCCTCGTACGCGGTCGCCGGACCACCGCCGCCACCTCCGAACGGCAGGCTCCGACCCCTCAATGAGCGGCTGGACCGCCGCCGCCACCCCGGAACGGCACGCTCCGGCCCCTCAATGAGCGACCACGGTGGCTGAGATCACGCCGGAAACGCCGACCCGGAGCCAGTGGATCACCCGGGGGCCCTCCGCACATCCGGTGCACGCGGATACCATCCAGTAAGTCGGACAGCGCTGTCCTTCGTCACCACGTAAGGGAGCGCATCGTGACCGATCAGCACGACCACGACGGCCCGGACGCCGCACTGCGGGCCGACATCCGTCGACTCGGCACCCTGCTCGGGCAGACGCTGGCCCGCCAGGAGGGTCGTCCGCTGCTCGACCTCGTCGAGGAGATCCGCGCCCAGGTCCGCACCGACGCCCCGGCGGCCGCACAGCGCCTCGGCGGGCTCGACGTGACCACCGGCACCAAGCTGGCCCGCGCCTTCTCCACCTACTTCCACCTGGCCAACATCACCGAGCAGGTGCACCGTGCGCGGGACCTGCGCCGACGCCGCGCGGTGCAGGGCGGGTGGTTGGACCAGGCCGCCAAGATGATCGCCGAGCGTGGGGTTCCGGCCGACGAGATCGCCGACGCGGCACGCCGGTTGGCGGTCCGTCCGGTCTTCACCGCGCACCCGACCGAGGCGGCCCGCCGCTCGATCCTGTCCAAGCTTCGGGCGATCGCCGACGAGTTGGACACCGAGACGGCCAACGCGATCCTCTACGGCGCCAGCGACGAGGGCCCCGCCAACCGCCGACTGGCCGAGTTGCTGGACCTGATGTGGCAGACCGACGAGCTGCGGCTCGACCGGCCGGACCCGACCGACGAGGCGCGCAACGCCATCTACTACCTGCGCGACCTGTACGCCGAGGCCGCCCCTCAGGTGCTCGACGACCTGGCCGACACGCTGCGTACCCTCGGCGTGGAGACCTCGCCGACGGCCCGGCCGCTGAGCTTCGGCACCTGGATCGGCGGCGACCGCGACGGTAACCCGTTCGTCACCCCGTCGGTCACCCGCGAGGTGCTGACCATCCAGCACGAGCACGGCATCGCCGCGACCGAGAAGGCGATGGACCACCTCATCAACGAGGTCTCGGTTTCCCGCCGGCTGCGCGGGGTGTCCCTGGACCTGTCCGCCAGCCTCGCCGCCGACCTGGACGCGCTGCCCGAGGTGGCGACACGGTTCCGTCGGGTCAACGCGGAGGAGCCGTACCGGCTCAAGGCGCGCTGCGTGAAGGCGAAGCTCGCCAACACCCGGCAACGGCTACGCCAGGGCACCGCGCACGTCCCCGGCCGGGACTACCGCGGCTCCGCCGAGCTGATCGCCGACCTCGACCTGCTGCGCGCCTCGCTGGCCCGCAACTCCGGGCAGCTCACCGCCGTCGGCCGGCTGGCCTCCACCATCCGTACGGTCTCCGCGTTCGGTCTGCACCTGGCCACCATGGATGTCCGGGAGCACGCCGAGGCGCACCACGCGGTGCTCGCCCAGCTCTACGAGGCGGTCGGCGAGGTCTCCGACTACCCGGCGCTGACCCGGCTGGAGCGCACCAAGCTGCTCGCCGACGAGCTGACCGGCCGCCGGCCGCTGTCCACCGTCGACACGTCGCTGACGGAGCCGGCCCGCAAAACGTTCGACGTGTTCGGGACGATCCGGGAGGCACAGGACCGGTTCGGCGGCGAGGTGATCGAGTCGTACATCATCTCGATGACCCTGGGTGTCGACGACGTCCTGGCCGCCGTGGTGCTGGCCCGCGAGGCCGGCCTGGTGGACGTGCACAGCGGGCGGGCCCGGGTCGGGTTCGTGCCGCTGCTGGAGACCCCGGCCGAGTTGAACGCCGGCGGTGAGCTCCTCGACGAGCTGCTGTCGTTGCCCGCGTACCGGGCGCTGGTGACGGCCCGGGGCGACGTGCAGGAGGTGATGCTGGGCTACTCCGACTCGAACAAGGAGGCCGGGATCACCACCAGCCAGTGGTCGATCCACCGGGCCCAGCGGGCGCTGCGTGACGTGGCCGCCCGGCACGGGGTGCACCTGCGGCTGTTCCACGGCCGGGGCGGCACGGTCGGGCGCGGCGGCGGGCCGACGCACGAGGCGATCCTGGCCCAGCCGTACGGCACGATGGACGGCGCGATCAAGGTGACCGAGCAGGGCGAGGTGATCTCCGACAAGTACACCCTGCCGTCCCTGGCCCGGGAGAACCTGGAACTCACCCTCGCCGCGGTGCTCCAGGCGACCCTGCTGCACACCGCGCCCCGGCAGCCCGCCGAGATGTTGGAACGCTGGGACGCGACGATGGACGTGGTCTCCGAGTCCGCGTTCCGCTCCTACCGGTCCCTCGTCGAGGAGCCGGACCTGCCCGCGTACTTCTGGGCGTCGACCCCCACCGAGTTGCTCGGCGCGTTGAACATCGGGTCCCGGCCGGCGAAGCGCCCGAACACCGGCGCTGGCCTGTCCGGTCTGCGGGCGATCCCGTGGGTGTTCGGCTGGACGCAGACCCGACAGATCGTGCCGGGTTGGTTCGGTGTCGGCTCCGGGCTGGCCGCCGCGCGCGAGGCCGGTCTGGCCGACGTGCTGGCGGAGATGCACCGCAACTGGCACTTCTTCCGCACGTTCCTGTCGAACGTCGAGATGATGGTGACCAAGACCGACCTGAACATCGCCCGTCGGTACGTGGAGACGCT
Source organism: Micromonospora sp. WMMD967 (assembly GCF_029626165.1). Lineage (NCBI taxonomy): Bacteria > Bacillati > Actinomycetota > Actinomycetes > Micromonosporales > Micromonosporaceae > Micromonospora > Micromonospora sp. WMMD967. Next base: position 1,989,638 of record NZ_JARUBK010000001.1, on the reverse strand, counting down.
GGTTCCGAAGAAGCTGCACCCGATCTTCGAGCAGATCGAGCAGGAGTACGAGCTGACCAAGCGGGAGTTGCTGGCGGTCACCGCCTCACCCGCCCTGCTGGACAACTCGCCGGTCCTCCAGCGCACCCTTGCCGTCCGCGACACCTACCTGGAGCCGTTGCACCACCTCCAGGTGGCGCTGCTGCGGCAGTACCGGGAGTCCGGTGCCGCCGGACGGGCGGTGGCCACCGCGCCGGGCGGTCGGCGAGCACCGAGCGACGGCACCGCCCTGGAGCGTGCGCTGCTCACCACGGTCAACGGCATCGCCGCCGGAATGCGCAACACCGGCTGACCCCCCGCCCGGCCAGGCCGGGCCCGGCCGTGCCCCGACCGGGCCGGTCGATCATGGAGTTGTGGTGCCCCACAAACGCCGCCTACAGGGGCGAATCGGCCACCACAACTCCATGATCGACGGGCTGGGCGGGGTCAGAAATCGCCGCCACCGAAATCGCCACCGCCGAAATCGCCGCCACCGAAATCGCCGCCGAAGTCACCACCGGCGTAGTCGCCGCCACCGAAGTCACCGCCCTGGTCGCCGCCACCGAAGTCACCGCCCTGGTCGCCGCCCTGGTCGAAGCCGTCGCCGAAGCCCTCCTGGTAGCCGGCGTCGTAGCCGTAACCGGGGTCGGCGAAGGCCGGCGAGAACAGCGCGTCGGCGATCAGGATGCCGCCGAGCACGCCGGCGCCGGCGCCCAGCGCCGTCTTCCACCACGGCGTCGAATACCACCCGGCCGGCACCGGCCGGCCCTGATAACGCCCGCCGGGGTAGTAGTAGGGCGTTTCCCGGCCGGGTTGCGGGCCGGCCCGGAAGGTCTGCCCCTGCACGTCGACCTCGCGCTCCTTGGTCAGCTGGCCCACGCCGCGGGCGGCGGCCAACGCCGGAACCTCGGGGCCCGGGTCGATGCCCAACGCGGTACGCGCCGCCCGGATGTAGGCCAGTCCCTCCAGCGCGGTCTCGCGAGCCAGCCCGAACTGGTGCGGCGTACGCGCCTGCTCCAACTGTGAGCCGGCCGCGTTGTACCGCTCACCGGCGTCGGCCAGTGCCTGGCGTACGGCCGGGTCGTCACCGTGCAGGTTGATCAACTGACCGCCGAGGCGCTCGTACCACCGTTGCGCGTCGGCGCGGGCGTCTCCGAGCGCGGTGCGTCGACGAGCGTTGGCCCTCGTGCTGGCGAGCACGCCGGCACCCACCACGCCGATGAAGATGACCGCGAGGCACAGGACAGCTTCCATGCACTCGAACGTACCCCCGGGTGTCACGTCGTATCCGTCTGGCAAGCTCCGGTGATGGACGTCTCCACCCTGCTCCTGGTGATCGTGTGCCTCGGTGCCGGCGGGGCGGTGGGCTGGCTCGCGGCGCGTTCCCGGTCGGCGGCCGACATCGCGCGCCTCGACGCCACCCTGGCCGCCACCCGTGAGGGCGAGGGCCGGCTGGAGCAGTCCATGCGGGCGCTCAGCTACGAGGCCACCGCGCAGTCCCAGGAGGCGGTGGCCCGGGCCGTCGCCCCGTTGCACGACACCCTGCGCCGCTACGAGCAGCGGGTGGCCGAGCTGGAGCACGACCGGGTCGACGCGTACGCCGAGCTGCGCGAGCAGGTCCGCTCGATGAGCACCGTCTCCGGTGAGTTGCGCACCGAGACCAAGCAGTTGGTGGCGGCGCTGCGGGCACCGCAGGTCCGGGGCCGTTGGGGTGAGCACCAGCTGCGCCGGATCGTCGAGGCGGCCGGGATGCTGGAGCACTGCGACTTCGCCGAGCAGGTCACCGCCGCCACCGACCAGCAGGTCGTCCGACCGGACCTGGTGGTCCGGCTGCACGGCGGCCGATCCGTGGTGGTGGACGCCAAGGCGCCGTTCGACGCGTACCTGACGGCCATGGAGTCGCGCGACGAGCGCGGCCGGGACACCCACCTCGACGCGCACGCCCGGCACCTGCGGGGGCACGTCGACGCCCTGGCCGCGAAGTCGTACTGGTCGGCGTTCGACAGCTCACCCGAGTTCGTGGTGCTGTTCGTCCCCGCCGACCCGTTCCTCGACGTCGCGCTCCAGCGTGACCCGACGCTGCTGGAGCACGCCTTCACCCGCAACGTGGTGCTGGCGACGCCGGCCACGCTCGTCGCCCTGCTCCGCACCGTGGCCTATTCGTGGCGGCAGGAGGCGCTGGCCCGCAACGCCGTCGCGGTGCACACTCTCGCCCGCGAGCTGTACGGGCGGCTCTCCACCCTGGGCGACCACGTGGGCAAACTCGGGTCGTCGCTGGCCGGTGCCGTGACCGCGTACAACCGGGCGGTGGGTTCGTTGGAGGCGCGGGTGCTGGTCAGCGCCCGCAAGCTCGCCGAGTTGGGCGTCTCGGACGATGAGTTGGCGACGCCCGCGCAGGTCGAGTTGGCGCCCCGGCAGCCGCAGGCGCCCGAGCTGGTGGACCCGGCCGACGACGAGGTCCCGACCAGCCGGCAAACCATGTGACAGTGCGTATCCATGCATGTCACGAAGTGGTCACAAGGGACTGACCAGTAGTGACAGTGCTCATCGATACACCGAAAGATTTGCTCACCCATGCGCCCTTGTCCCTGAGGGCCCTGTTCTCTGGAGGAAAGAGAACGTGAGCAAACCCCGAGATCTGCGTCGGCGTACCTCCGCCGCGCTCTTCGCGTCGGTCCTGGCGGCTGGCGCCGTGACCGTCGTGGGTGGTGCCGCCACCGCGGCCGCCGCCCCCGTCACCACACCGGACGCTTCCCCGGCCACCGCCGCCGAGACGCTGGGCGCTCACGACGCCAAACTGCTCGGCGAGGCCAGAGCCAAGAAGGCCCCGACCGTCACCCTGATCGTCTCCACCGAGAAGGGCGAGGCGGCGGACGTCGCCGACAGCCTCACCAAGCTCGGCGGCACCGTCAGCCAGCGGCAGGACAAGGTCGGCTTCGTGCTGGCCAAGGTCCCGACCGACAAGGCCCTCGCGGCGGCGCGGTTGCCTGGTGTCTCGGCCGTCGACCTGGACGAGGTCATCCAACTGCCCGACCCGGCCGCGGAGAAGACCCCCACCGGCACCGCCGGCGCACGGCAGGCCGCTGTCGCGGCGCCGGGCGAGGCCACCAGGGCGGACAACCCGTACATGCCGACCAACGAGACGGGCGCCGTCAGGTTCACCGACGCCCACCCGGAGTGGGACGGCCGGGGCGTGACGATCGGCATCATGGACTCCGGTGTCGACCTGGCCCATCCGGCGTTGCAGCAGACCACCACCGGCGAGCGCAAGATCGTCGACTGGGTGACCGCGACCGACCCGCTGGAGGACCCGACGTGGCGGCGGATGCAGGCCGAGGTCACCGGCCCGTCGTTCACCATCGCGGGCGGCACCTGGACGGCACCTGCCGGCACGTACCGGTTCAACCTGTTCAGCGAGTCGGTCACGGCCGCCAGCGACGCCCGGGGTGACGTCAACCGCGACGGCGACACCACCGACACCTGGGGTGTGCTCTACGACCCGGCCACCAACAACATCTGGGTCGACGCCAACCAGAACCGCAACTTCACCGACGACCCCATGATGCGGCCGTACAAGGAGAAGTACGACATCGGCTACTTCGGCACCGACAACCCGGCTACAGCGGTCGCCGAGCGGCAGCCCTTCGTCGTCGAGTTCCGCAAGAACGTGAACACCGCGCCGATCGGCCTTCCGGGCCTCTGGGACTACGTCAACATCGGCATCGTCGAGAGCACCCACGGCACCCACGTCGCCGGCATCACCGCCGCCAACGACATGTTCGGCAACGACGTCTTCGACGGCGCGGCCCCGGGTGCCAAGCTGGTCTCCGCCCGCGCCTGCTCGTGGGGCGGCGGCTGTACCGCGGCGGCCCTCACCACCGGCATGATCGACCTGGTGGCCAACCGTGGGGTCGACATCGTCAACATGTCGATCGGCGGCCTTCCGGGCCTGAACGACGGCAACAACGCCCGGACGAACCTCTACAACGAACTGATCGAGACGTACGGCGTGCAGCTGGTGATTTCGGCCGGCAACTCCGGTCCGGGTCTCAACACCGTCGGCGATCCGTCCGTCGCCAGCAACGTGATCAGCGTCGCCGCCAGCATCAGCAAGGACACCTGGCTGGCCAACTACGGCTCGGTGGTGCGGAAGAAGAACGCCCTGTTCAACTTCTCCTCCCGTGGCCCGCGCGAGGACGGCGGGTTCAAGCCGAACATCGCCGCCCCCGGCTCGGCCATCTCCACCGCGCCGACCTGGCAGCTCGGGGCACCGGTTGCCGAGGCCGGCTACGCGCTGCCCCCGGGCTACGCGATGCTGAACGGCACCTCCATGGCGTCCCCGCAGACCGCCGGTGCCGGCGCGCTGCTGTTGTCGGCCGCCAAGGCCACCGACCGGGGCGTCAGCCCGGCCGCGCTGCGGCGCGCGCTGTTCACCTCGGCCAAGCCGATCGCTGACGTGCCGACGTACGCGCAGGGCTACGGCATGGTCAACGTGCCGGGCGCCTGGCAGCTCCTCCGTCAGGGCGTCGAGACCCGGTCGTACGTCTCCGACGCGGCGGTCTGCAGCCCGCTGGCCGACCAGCTGACCATCTGGAACGGCGTGAAGTTCGTGCCGAACCCGGGTCGGGGCACCGGCGTCTACAACCGTTGTGCCGCCTCCGACGGCGGTCACAAGGTCGGGCAGGGCAAGACCTACCCGGTCAAGATCACCCGTACCAGCGGCCCGGCCGGCACCATCAAACACGACGTCACGTTGCAGGGCGACGACGGCACGTTCAAGGCACCGAAGACCGTCGCGCTGCCGCTCAACAAGGCCGTCACCGTCAACGTGACCGCCAAGCCGACCGCAGAGGGCGCCCACGGCGCGATCATGCGGATCGACGACCCGGCCACGAACGTCGTCGACTTCGAGGTCTCCACAGTGGTGGTGGCCTCGAACGACGTGAAGAAGCCGACCTTCGCGTACGCCAACGAGGGCTCCGTCGACCGCAACGGCTTCACGTCGTACTTCGTGACGGTGCCGGAGGGCGCCAAGGCGCTTCAGGTGAACCTGTCCGGCATCGCCACCGATTCCCAGACCCGGTTCATCGCCATCAACCCGCTGGGCGTGCCGGTGGAGGCCACCACCAGCACCGTCTGCTACACCAACTTCTCCGACGTCAACGTCTGCAAGCCGCAGGAGCGGGACTACCAGAACCCGCTGCCCGGGGTCTGGGAGATCGAGGTGGAGTCGCGGCGGACCTCCCCGGCGCTGAACAACCCGTTCAAGCTCCAGGTGCGGGTGCAGGGCCTGGCGGTCGAGCCGGCGCTGGTCGAGCTGCCCAGCGTCGAGGCCGGTGAGCCGACCAACGTGAGCTGGGACGTGACGAACGTCTTCGGTCCGGTCTCGGTCAGCGGCCGTAGCGGCGCGTTGACCGGTGTGCGCACCGAGCGTCCGACCATCACCGAGGGCGGCCCCAACCAGGAGTGGACCGTCGAGATCCCGGCGGGCACGTCGACGTTCACCGCCCGGATCGGCAACCCCGCCAACGCGGGCGCCGACCTGGACCTGTTCGTCTACCGGGGTGACGTCGAGGTCGGCCGGGCCGCCGACGGCGACTCGGAGGAGGCGGTCACGCTGACCAACCCGCCCGCGGGCACCTACCGCGTGGTGGTGGAGCCGTACGGGGTCGACGGGCCGGGCACCAGCACCGCCTACGACTACTACGACGCGTTCGCGTCCGCGTCGCTGGGCACGATCACCGCCCCGGCGACCGCGGTGCCGCTGATGCACGGCGAGTCGACCACCATCACCGGCACGGTGACGGCGGTGGCCGTTCCGGCCGACGGGCGGCAGCTCTCCGGTGAGCTGGCGATCGTCACCACCGAGGGCGCGGTCGTCGGCCGCGGCACCGTTTCCATCGGCGCCGTGAACTGATCACTCCGTAACACCGGACAGGAGCCCGTCCCCGGATCCGGGGGCGGGCTCCTGTCCGTCAGAGCGAGGGGTTGCTGGTCGTTGCGCCGGCCGGCCCCGACGACGTCAGGACCGGTGGGCGGCCGACACGACGAACGGGGTGCCCTGCTGGCAGGTGGTCATCATGCCGGGCTCGACCCGACCGGTGACCTCGACCCGCGCGCCGGGCGTCAGCACGTCACGGGGACCGCCGAGCAGCAGGTAACCGTCGAGCAGTACGCAGCCGGGCTCCACGCCGCCCTGCACGGTGCCGCTCAGGGTGGTCGCGCCGACTCCCGGGGGTGTGCTGGGCCCGCCCGGCTTCGGGGCCCGTGGAGTCTTCGAGCCGGCGGGCGGAGTGGGATCGACAGTCGACGGCGAGGCGGTCGGGTCGGGCGTGGGCGGGCTGCTCACCGGCTGCGCTCCCGTCGGGGTCGGAGTGGGTGTGCCGCCTCCGGCGTCCTGGCTGCCGCAGGCGCTCAGCGCCACGCAGACGGCCAGCGCGGAGACGGCGAGCCGAAGAGTCCTCATGCCGGATTCGACGTACGCCGGGTCGGGTTCGTTCCCGCGTTCAGCCGCGAGCCGCGGCGGCCTTCATGTCCCGCTTCAGCTCCTGCGGAAGCGAGAACGTGAGCCGCTCGTTGGCGGTGGTGATCTCCTCGACGTCCCCGAAGCCCCGGGCGGCGAGGTGGGCCAGCACGTCCTGGACCAGGTCGTCCGGGACGCTCGCGCCCGAGGTCAGGCCGACCGTGGTGGCGCCCTCCAGCCAGGCGTCGTCGATCTCGTGGGCGAAGTCGACCAGGTGACCGGCACGGGCGCCCGCGTCCAGGGCGACCTCGACCAGGCGAACCGAGTTGGAGGAGTTGGTCGAGCCGACGACGATCACCACGTCGCAGTCGGCGGCGATCTCCTTGACCACGTGCTGCCGGTTGGAGGTGGCGTAGCAGATGTCGTCGCTGGGCGGGGACTGCAGCAGCGGCAGCCGCTGCTTGAGTCGGGCCACCGTCTCCAGCGTCTCGTCGACCGAGAGCGTGGTCTGGGAGAGCCAGACCACCTTCTCCGGATCACGGACGGTGACCTTGTCGGCGCCGTCCGGACCGTCCACCAGCTGGATGTGGGCGGGGGCCTCACCGGCGGTGCCGATGACCTCCTCGTGCCCCTCGTGACCGATGAGCAGGATGTCGTAGTCCTCGGCGGCGAACCGCTTCGCCTCGTGGTGCACCTTGGTGACCAGCGGGCAGGTCGCGTCGATCGCCTTCAGTGAACGGGCCTTGGCCTGCTCGTAGACCTCGGGAGCGACGCCGTGCGCGGAGAAGATGACTGTGGAACCCTCCGGCACCTCCTCGTTCTCCTCCACGAAGATGGCGCCCTGGGCCTCCAGGGTCTGCACGACGTGCTTGTTGTGCACGATCTGCTTGCGCACGTAGATCGGGGCACCGTAGAGCTTGAGCGCCTCCTCGACGGTCTGCACCGCGCGGTCGACGCCAGCGCAGTAACCGCGGGGCTTCGCCAGGAGCACGCGCTTGCCGGTCCGGGGGGTCGCCTCAGCCTCAGTCACCCGCCCATCCTACGTGCCGTCCCACTACCCGCCACCGGGCCGCGGCCCGCCACCCGGAGCCGGTGATCAAGATGTTTGCGTCAAAAACGCGCCCGAAGCTGACGCAAACCTCTTGATCACCGGGAGGGTCCGTAGGGTGGGCGGGTGACTGAGGGTGGACGGGTGGGCGGCGGGGCCAGCAGTGCCGAGGAGCCGTGGCCGGTGCGGGTGGTCAGCCAGAAGGTGGGGGCGTGGATCGCCAAGCTGGGCTGGGTATGGGTGGACGGGCAGGTCGCGCAGATCAGCCGTCGCCCCGGAGCCAGCACCGTGTTCCTCACCCTGCGTGACCCGTCGGCGGATCTGAGTCTGACCGTCACCACCAATCGGGACGTACTGGACGCCGGGGCGCCGGAGCTGCGTGAGGGTGCCCGCGTCGTGCTGCACGCCAAGCCGGAGTTCTACGCCGCCCGGGGCACACTGAGCCTGCGGGCCGACGAGATCCGCCAGGTGGGGCTCGGGGAGCTGCTGGCCCGGCTGGAGAAGCTCAAGAAGCTGCTCGCCGCCGAAGGGCTCTTCGACAGGGCTCGCAAGCGCCGACTGCCGTTCCTGCCCGGTCGGATCGGGCTCATCACCGGTCGCGCGTCGGCGGCCGAGCGCGACGTGCTGACCAACGCCCGGCGGCGTTGGCCCGCCGTGGAGTTCCGCACCGTCAACGTCGCCGTGCAGGGCCCGTCCGCGGTGCCCCAGATCGTGGACGCGCTCAAGGTGCTGGACGCCGACCCGACCATCGACGTGATCATCATCGCCCGGGGCGGTGGCGGCATCGAGGATCTGCTGCCGTTCTCCGACGAGGCGCTCTGCCGCGCGGTGTTCGGCTGCCGTACGCCGGTGGTCAGCGCGATCGGCCACGAAACCGACGCGCCGCTGATCGACTACGTCGCCGACGTCCGCGCCTCCACCCCGACCGACGCGGCCAAGCGGGTCGTCCCCGATCTCACCGAGGAGGTACGCCTCATCGGCCAGGCCCGGCACCGCCTCGAACGGGCGGTCCGCAACCTGGTGGACCGGGAGACGCACCGGCTCGACGGGCTGCGGTCCCGGCCGGTGCTGGCCCGACCGCAGGTCATGGTGGACCAACGGGCGACCGAGCTGACCGCCTTGCGTCAGCGGGCCGGCCGATGCCTGGAACACCGACTCTCCGCCGCCGACGACGACCTGCGGCACACGGTGGCGCGGCTGCGCGCGCTCTCCCCCGCCGCCACCCTCGACCGGGGGTACGCGATCGTGCAGCGCGCCGACGGCCACGTGGTCCGCGCGGCGGTGGAGGTCGGCAAGGGCGACCCTCTGCGGGTACGGCTGGCCGACGGCGAACTGGCCGCGACGGTGGACGGCTGAGCGCCCACCAGGTGGCAACGGGCGAGCGCCGCGAGCCGGTGGCAACGGCCGAGCGCCGCGAGCCGGTGCCGACGGCCAAGCGCCGACCCAGTCGGACGGGCGAGCGGGAACGCGACGGAACGACCGAGCAGTGACCCGACGGAGCAAGCGCGCGGCAGCGCGATGGAACCGGCTGTGGCGACACGGTGGCCCGGGGAGCGGTGTGTTGAGATGGATGCGATGACTGACGACACGAAGGCCGGGCCGGATGAGCGGCTCAGTTACGAGCAGGCCCGCGCCGAGCTGGCCTCGGTGGTGGAGCGGCTGGAGGCCGGTGGCACCTCGCTGGAGGAGTCCCTGGCGCTCTGGGAGCGTGGCGAGGCGCTGGCGGTGATCTGTCAACGCTGGCTGGACGGCGCGCGGGCACGGATCGACGCCGCCCGGCAGGAGCAGAATTCCTGACCGCCGGCTGGCGCTGGCTGCTTCGCCAAGATCCGCGCAACATCCGGGATGGTGGTGTCTCCCGCTGGTGGGAGGCAGCACTATCAGGGACGTTGCGCGGATCTTGGCCTTGGCGACCAGCGACCGGACGGGGCGGCCGGAGCCGCCCCATCCGCGTACGTCAGTTGAACAGCTTGTACAGCTCGGCCGGGGCCTCGACGACCTGGTCCGCCGGCGGCTTCTGCGCGGCGGTGGCGGCGCCGTAGTCGGAGTACGTCATCTTGATCTCCTGGGCGGCGGTCTGCCCGGCGGCCGGCAACTGCAGCACGAGCTCGCTGAGCCGACCCTGCGGGTCCACCTTCGCGGTGAACGGCACCGTCTTCGCCTGGGTGCCGAGCGCGGCGATCGTCGCGGCGTTCAGGGAACCGGCCTCGGCGGCCTTGGTGACGTCGATGGTGCCGGCGTACGCGCCGGTGCCGGTGCTGCGTACCTCGGTGATGCCCTGGGTCAGCACCGCGCTGCCCGCCGGGTCGACCTTGTCGAAGTCGAAGCCGAGGTTGCGGTTGCCCTTGATCCGGGCCTGGTCCAGGTGCTGGTACTTGCCGAGGTTGAGCTGCTTGATCTCGGGCAGGCTGTTGGCGCTCGCGCCGCTCAGCTCCAGCTTGACCCAGCTGTCCGGCTTGAAGTGGATCACGTCGAGCTTCATCGCCAGGTCGGACGAGGGGCCGCCGATGGCGATCTTCATCGCCGCGCTCTGGCTCGGCTGGTGCACCTGCCCCTCGACTGTCGAACCGACACCGGTGAGGGCGAAGCGGAAGTTGCCGGTGCTGATCTCCTTGGTGGAGTCGAGCAGTGCCTGCTTGGCGTCACCCGCGACCGGGGCTCCGGTCGGGCTCGCCGTGCCGGACGCCGTCACCGTCGGGGTCGCGGTCGAGCCGGCGGTGCCGGTGCCACCGCTGGCGCAGGCGGCCAGGGCGGGCGTGATCAATGCGGCGGCCACCAGGCCGGCGCCGAGTCGTCGGACAGTCATACGTGTCTCCCAAGAGGGTCACCCGACGACCTGGGCGGCGCCGGAAACCGGGCGACGCAGCAGCACCGTCGGCTGCGCCGCGCGACCCGGGCCGAGCAACGCGCCCGGGTCACCCTCTCTTTGTTCCCGCTTGACGCGTCGGACAATCACCCTTCTGTCCGGTTGCCCATTTTCGCTGCCCACCAGGGGCGGTCAGCGCAGCGAGCCCGCCAACTCGCGCAGTTCGTTGTCCCGGGCATCGCCGACGACGATCACCGTACGGTTCGGCTCCAGCAGCACCAGCGCCTGCTGGTTGTCCCGGGCCGTGTAGCGCTGCCAGTTGCGCCCGGCCAGCTCGGTGGGCCCCTGCGGCTGGGCCCGGTCGGTCAACTCGGCGGGGAGCAGTCGCTCCGCCGGCACGTTGCTCTGCAGGAGCTGGACTCCCCGCCCCTCCGGGGTTAGGTAGCCGAGCCGCAGGTTCGCGCCGCCCTCGACGGTCTGGTAGCGGGCGCTGACCGTCGACCAGTCGGAGCCGAGCCCCTCCGGTTGGCTCACCGGAAACACGTTCGCCGACCGGGCCTGTTCGATGGCCGGGGCCGGATCGACTGTGGTGGGCTGGTCACCACCGAGAAAGCCCCGGTAGAACGCCAGCAGCAGCGCGATCGGGACGAGCAGCACAAGCAGCGAGATCGCCATGTCCTTCGGCGAGCGCTCGGACTTGCCGGACGTCATCCGCGGCGGCGGCGTCGGATCGGTCGCGGCAGGCTCACCACCGGGGTCGGCGGGGACGTCGACCGGCGGCTGACCGTCGGGCGGCGTGCTGTCGGCGGGGGCGCGGTCGGCTGGCTGTGCGGGTTCCACCCCTCCATCTTCGCAGCAGCCCGACCGGCGGTATCCGGGCCATCACCGCCCCGCGCCGACGCCGGGTCGGCCATCGTGTGAGGATCAGCGACAAAGCCGACAGCGGGGACCGCCCCGCTACCGGTCGTCCCCGCACCGTCGCGAGGAGGAGCAACCGTCATGACGAACACCAGGACGCGGATCCCACAGGATCTCGACCGAAACCTCGCCCTCGACCTGGTACGGGTCACCGAGGCAGCGGCGATGGCCGCCGGCCGGTGGGTGGGTCGGGGCGACAAGGAGGGCGGCGACGGCGCCGCCGTCGATGCGATGCGCAAGCTGATCAACTCGATCCAGATGCGCGGCGTGGTGGTGATCGGCGAGGGCGAAAAGGACAACGCCCCGATGCTCTTCAACGGCGAGCACGTCGGCGACGGCACCGGCCCGGAGGTGGACGTCGCGGTCGACCCGGTCGACGGCACCACCCTGATGAGCAAGGGCATGCCGAACGCGGTGGCGGTGCTCGCCGTCTCCGAGCGGGGCGCAATGTTCGACCCCAGCGCCGTGTTCTACATGGAGAAGCTCGCCGTCGGTCCGGCGTACGCCGACGTGATCGACATCAACGCCGGCGTGGCCGAGAACGTGCGCCGGATCGCCAAGGTCAAGGGCACCGACGTCTCCGAGGTGACGGTCTGCGTGCTGGACCGCAGCCGCCACGACGACCTGGTCGCGCAGATCCGCCGAACGGGGGCGGGCATCCGGTTCATCTCCGACGGCGACATCGCCGGCACCATCGCCGCCGCCCGGGGCGAGTCGGACGTCGACGTGCTGATGGGCATCGGCGGCACCCCGGAGGGCATCATCTCCGCCTGCGCGCTGAAGTGCATGGGTGGCGCGATGCAGGCCAAGCTCTGGCCGCGCGACGAGCAGGAGCGGGAGAAGGCGATCGCCGCCGGGCACGACCTGGACCGGGTGCTCAGCACCGACGACCTGGTCACCGGTGACAACTGCTTCTTCGTGGCGACCGGAGTCACCTCCGGGGATCTGCTGCGCGGGGTGCGCTACCGGGCGGGTGGCGCGTACACCCAGTCGATCGTGATGCGCTCGAAGAGCGGCACCATCCGGGTGATCGACTCGTACCACCGGCTGGAGAAGTTGGCGCTCTACTCCGCGGTCGACTTCGACGGCCGCCCGTTGGCCGAGCAGGAGTGACGAACGCCGACACGGCGGCCCCGCAGGTCCTGTCGGCCACCCGCCGGATCACCGGTGTCGCGCTGGCATCGATCTCCGGGGTCGCGGTGGCGGTGCAGTCACGCATCAACGGCGAGCTGGGGGTACGCCTCGCCGACGGTTTCGCCGCCGCTGTGGTGTCCTTCGGCGTGGGCCTGGTGGTGCTCCTGGTGCTGGTGCCCGCCACTCCCGGCGGGCGGCGCGGCCTGGTCGCGTTGCGGCGTGCGCTCGCGAGCGGTGCGTTGCGGCCCTGGCAGTGCCTCGGCGGGATGTGCGGGGCGTTCCTGGTGGCCACCCAGGGCCTCACCATCGGTTCGCTGGGCGTGGCCGTCTTCACGGTGGCGGTGGTGGCCGGTCAGACCGGCAGCAGCCTCGCCGTGGACCGGGCGGGGATCGGGCCGACCGGCCGGCAGCCGGTCACCCGACAGCGGCTGGCCGGTGCGGTGCTCACCGTGCTGGCGGTCCTCCTGGCGGTCGGTGACCGGCTCGAAGACCCCGGCATGCTGGCGCTCGCCCTGCTGCCCCTGCTCGCCGGGGTGGCCATCGCCTGGCAGCAGGCGGTCAACGGACAGGTCCGGGCGGCGGCCGACAGCGCGTTGACCGCCACCCTGGTCAACTTCAGCGTCGGCACTGTCACCCTGCTCGTGGCGTTCGCGATCGACACCGCCGTACGCGGCTGGCCCACCGGGCACCTGCCCACCGAGCCGTGGCTCTACCTGGGCGGCCCGATCGGCATCGTGTTCATCGCGATCGCCGCCGCGATCGTGCGGTTCACCGGGGTGCTGCTGCTCGGCCTGGCCACCATCGCCGGGCAGATCGTGGGCGCGGTGCTGCTGGACGTGCTGCTGCCCACCGCGGCCTCGCACCCCGGCCTGAACACCCTGCTCGGGGCGGCTCTGACAATGGTGGCCGTGTTGGTCGCCGCGTTGGGGCCACCCGCCCGCCGCTGACCACCGACCGTCGGGGTCGGGGTCAGGGCGGCGGCACCCGCTGGTGCGGTTGGGCCGGGTACGGCGGGTAGGGCGGAGTGGGTAGGTAGTACGGCCTGTTCCGTCGGCCGCGCGGCAGGGTCCGGTCGACCAGCCCGGAGGTCCGGACGGCCAACAGCAGGCCCGGCACGGTGGCCAGCAGGGCCAACGACACCGCCCAGCGGGTCTGCGGCGGGTTGCCGTACAACCAGCTGATCAGCGGCACTCCGGTCAGGAGCACGGTGAGCACGAGGCCACCCAGCATCCAGCCAACCCAGCGTGCCGTCGCGCCCGCGTACCAGGCGCGGACGGCAAGGACGATGGCCGGCAGGATGCCCAGCGGCAGGAGGGCGAACAACACGAACGGCCCCGCGAGGAAGTCGTCGGACCGCTGCCAGAGAGCCGTCAACACGAGCCCCGCGAGCACCATCGGCAGGCTGCCGACGATCCCCCACGACTTTTCGCCGACGGCGCGGCGGATGGCCAGAGCACTGGCGACCAGGGTGACCGCCGCTCCGAGAGTCAACGCGAGCAGGACGGCGAGCAGCAGATCCATCTGCCGGTTGCCGGGGCTGCTGCCGTCCAGGCTGGGCGGATCCTCCCAGTGGATGGCGGGTCTGCCCTCCTCGAAGAGGAAGCCGTCTCGCTGCCATTCCCCGTTCGGCAGGCTGCGGAGGAACCCGTCCCGACCGTTGGCGACCAGCACCTCGTGGCCGCCACCGAGACGGGGATAGACGGTCAGCTCACGGGAGGCGAAGTGGCGACCGATGTCACCCGGGTTCGGTGACTGGCGGCCCAGCGCCTCGCGCTGCCCGTCCGGCACCTCCCAGGCCACCCGCCAGGTGACACCGGCGTCGTCGCTCCGCTCCACCCGCAGGTGCCCGGTGACCACCCGGTAGCAGCGGCGGGGTTGGTCGGGGGCGCAGGCCTGCCGACGCGGCGAGTCCTGATTGTTCAGCCGCTGCTTCTCGTCCTGGGTGGCTGCCCGCCAGGTCGCCGCGCCGCTGTCGCTGACCGCCCACTCTCCGTCCAGTGGACTGGTCGGCCAGTCCGACATGCTGTAGCCGCTGCCGACCGAGATCGCGGGCTTTCCGTCGAGCGTCGTGGCGCCCACGGCGTAGGGGTAGTAGACGGCGCTGGTGGCGGCCACGGCCAGCACCGCCGGCGGCAGCACCACGAGCATTCGGGCCAACCGCGCGGCCCGCTGCCGCACCGGCCGCTCGCGGGCCCGCGTCCAACTCCACCAGGCCAGTCCGAGGGCCGGCACTGTGAGCAGGTCGGTCCAGTCGGCCCGGACCAGCGACGGCCCGGCCAGCACCGTCCAGGCAGAGGAGGCCAGTTCGGCCGCGTACCCGCTGGATTTGACGACCGCGAACCCGGCGCCCACCGCGACCAGGCCGACCACCGCGGCGATCCGGGCCGGCAGCCGCGGCACCAGGAGGGTCAGCAGCACCGCGACCAGCGGCGGAGCGAGCACCAGCCCGGCGACGTCGCTCAGCTTGCCGGTCAGCAGCCCGGGAAAGGCAGGCTTCAACACGTGGTCGTTGACGACCAGCAGGACCAGGGCGAGCAGCGTGGTGGGGTGGCAGAGCCAGGACAGTGTCGTCGGTGCGCCGTCGTGCCGTGCCGCGAGACCGGTCATCCCCTCAGGGTCCGGTGAGCGCGTCTCGGTCCGGCTACGGACCGGTCTGCTTCCGGTACCGACGGTCAACCGGCGTCGGAGGAGTGCCCGGGGAAGAGGTGTGCGCTCGGGTCGATCGCCACGGCCGCGTTGTTGACGGCTGTCGCTGCCTCGCCGAAGCCGGTCGCGATCAGCCGGACCTTGCCCGGGTATTCGGTGATGTCACCCGCCGCGAAGACCCTCGGCAGGTTCGTCGCCATCGCGCTGTCCACCAGGATGTGCCGGCGGTCCAGGTGCAGCCCCCACTCGGCGAGAGGGCCCAGGTCGGCGGTGAAGCCGAGGGCCGCGACCACGACGTCCACCGGCAGGGTCTCGACCGCGCCGCCGCGCACCGTCACCTCGGCGCCGGTCAGCGTGCCGTCCCCGAGCAGCCGGCTGATCTCGGCGTTGACCACCACCCGCACCGGCAGCGACAGCACGCGGGCCACCGTCGAGGCGTGGGCCCGGAACTTCTCCCGCCGGTGCACCAGGGTCACCGAACGGGCCAACGGTTGCAGCGCCAGCGCCCAGTCGAAGGCCGAGTCGCCGCCACCGACGATCAGCACGTCCCGGTCGGCCAACGCGGCGGGATCGGTGACGAAGTAGACGATGCCCGTGCCGGGAGCGCCGTCGGCGCACGGCAGCGGCCGAGGGCTGAAGCTGCCGAGCCCGCCGGTGATCACGACCGCTCCGCACTGAAGCTGCTCGCCGCCCGCCAGGCCGAGCACCGGACGACCATCGGAGTACGCCAGTTTCTCCGCTCGGGTGCCGAGCAGGTACTGCGGACTGAACGGAGCTGCCTGGGCGACCAGGTTGGCCACCAGGTCGCGGCCCTTGACGGCGGGGAAACCGGCCACGTCGAGGATCAGCTTCTCCGGGTACATCGCGGTGACCTGACCGCCTGGCTCCGGCAGCGCGTCGATCACCGCCACCGACAGACCCCGGAACCCGGCGTAGTACGCGGCGAAGAGACCGGCCGGACCGGCCCCGATCACGGCGACATCGACCTCACGCATGGCGTACCGTCGCTTTCCGCTTACGGATCAACGCTTGCTGATCTCGACCGTAGGCGGACGGCGGCGGTCGGGCAAGGACGTCCCAGAGGCGCGCCGAGGAATCGGTCAGGGCAGGCTGAGCGTGGAGCCGGAGTAGTCCGGACCCTCGACGGTCGGCCGCCGTCGCCGGAACAGGATCGCCGCGACGACACCGCCGAGCAGCCCGAACAGGTGGCCCTGCCAGGAGATCCGCTCGTCGGTGGGGAGGATGCCGACCAGTTGCCAGCCGTAGAGCAGGCCGACCAGGAGGACGACGGCGAAGTTCCACCAGCTCCGTTCGACGATGCCCCGGGTGAGCAGGATGCCGAGGTAGCCGAAGATGACGCCGCTCGCGCCGACCACCACCGAGTTGGGCGAGCCGGTGAACCAGACGCCGAGACCGCTCACCAGGATGATGACGAGCGTCGACCACAGGAACCGGCGGGCTCCGGCGGCCAGGACGAACGTGCCCAGCAGGATCAGCGGGATGCTGTTGCTGTAGAGGTGGTCGAAGCCGTGGTGCAGGAACGGTGAGAAGAAGACACCGTCCAGCCCTTCGATGCGTTGCGGGATGATGCCGGCCGTGGCGTCCAGGCCGAACGCGAGGCCCTGGTCGGCGGCCTCGATGAGGAAGAGGAACGGGACCACCGCGCACATGGCGACGAAGGCCCGGCCGAGCGAGGCGTAGAACGACTCGGTGCCGAACCGGTAGGGGTCGTCACTTGACGGGTGCAGGGTCACGCTACAACTGCTATCAGCAAAAGCGGGCGACCGCCACTCGCGTCCCGTTCGAGCAGACCGGTGTACGGGCGACGGCGGGGCGGTGGCTTCCCACCCGCCCCGCCGTCGAACCGTCAGTAGCTGCCGTTGTTCTGGAAGTAGGTCCAGGCGCCGCAGGGCGTCTTGTACCTGCCCTTGATGTAGCTCAGCCCCCACTTGATCTGGGTGGCCGGGCTGGTCTGCCAGTCGGCGCCGAAGGCGCTCATCTTGTTGCCCGGGTACGCCTGCGGGATGCCGTACGCGCCGGAGGAGGAGTTGCGGGCCTTGTGGTTCCAGCCGCTCTCCTTGTTCCAGAGCTTCTCCAGGCAGGGGAACTCGGCGATGCCGAAGCCGCTGTCGATCATCAGCGCGCAGCCGATCTTCCGGTTGCCGCTGTACTCCTCGCAGGACGCGGGGATGGGCCCGTCGTACGGCTTCGCGGGTGCGTTGGCCGCGTCGCGCTCGCGCTTGCGGGACGCCGCGGCCGCCTCGGCCCGGCGGGCCCGCTCGGCGGCCTCCTTGGCGGCCTGTGCCGCGCGCAGCTTGGCCTGGTATTCGGCGGCCCGCTGCTGGGCGAACTTGACCTGGTTCGTGGCCTGCCGCTCGCGCTGGTACGCCAGATCGGCCCGGTCGACCTCGTGGCTGACCTGCTCGGCCAGGCCCTGTTGCTGGGTTTCCCGGTTTTCGCCCAGGTAGAAGCCACCGGCTACGCCCACGGAGAGCAGCGCCACGGCGGCCGTACGGGCACCCAACCGGCTCCACAGCCGACTCACGAAGTGGTCCCTTCGTCGGGGGCAAGGACGCGGCCCGATGCCGACCGCAGGTGGGCCGTCAACCGTGCCACGAGCGCCCCGACCGGTTGCCGGCCGCTCCGACGCACCGACCGCCGCCGATGTCGTTCCGCTCGGGACGAACGATCATCAGCGATGCTCGTGGTGCGTGGACGCTCGTGGGACACGATTGCGCACAGTGAGGCCGTTGGGAAACCAACCGACCTGTTTGTGATCTGCGCCACGTCTAAAATATAGACAAAAGCCCCCAGAAAGTCATCAGATCGGGATGTCCTCCAGGAGATCGGTCACCATTGCCGCGATCGGCGACCGCTCCGAACGGCTGAGCGTGACGTGCGCGAAGAGGGGGTGCCCCTTGAGCGCCTCGATGACGGCGGTGACCCCGTCGTGCCGGCCGACCCGCAGGTTGTCCCGCTGGGCCACGTCATGGGTGAGCACCACCCGGGAGCCCTGCCCGATCCGGGACAGCACCGTCAACAGCACCCCACGCTCCAGCGACTGGGCCTCGTCCACGATCACGTACGCGTCGTGCAGGCTGCGCCCCCGGATGTGGGTCAGCGGCAGCACCTCGAGGATGCCCCGAGAGGTGACCTCCTCCAGCACGTTCTCGTGCACCACCGCGCCGAGCGTGTCGAAGACCGCCTGCGCCCAGGGCGACATCTTCTCCGACTCCGAACCCGGCAGGTAGCCCAGCTCCTGACCGCCGACGGCGTACAGCGGGCGGAACACGATCACCTTCTTGTGCCGGCGACGCTCCATCACCGCCTCCAGCCCGGCGCAGAGCGCCAGCGCCGACTTGCCGGTGCCGGCCCGGCCGCCCAGCGAGACGATCCCGATCGACTCGTCGAGCAGCAGGTCGAGAGCGATCCGCTGCTCGGCGGAACGGCCGTGCAGACCGAACGCCTCCCGGTCGCCCCGAACCAGACGCACCGACTTGTCCGGCAGCACCCGGCCGAGCGCCGAACCGCGCCCCGAGTGCAGCACCAGACCGGTGTGACAGGGCAACCCGGACGCCTCGTCGAGGTCGAGCGTCTCCCCACCGTACAACTGGCCGATCTGCTCGTCGCTCAACTCCATCTCGGACATGCCGGTCCAGGTGGGGTCGCTGGCCTGGCCGTGGCGGTACTCGTCGGCGCGCAGACCGACCGAGGCCGCCTTGACCCGCAGCGGCATGTCCTTGCTGACCAGGGTGACCTCCCGCCCCTCGGCGGCGAGGTTGAGCGCGACGGAGAGGATCCGGGCGTCGTTGCTCTCGTTGCGGAAGCCGGGCGGCAGCACGCCGTCGTCGGTGTGGTTCAGCTCCACCCGCAGGGTGCCGCCCGCGTCGTTGGCGGGCACCGGCGTGTCCAGCCGACCGTGCCGGACGCGCAGGTCGTCGAGCATTCGCAGCGACTGCCGGGCGAACCAGCCCAGCTCGGGATGGTGCCGCTTGCCCTCCAGTTCGGTGATGACCACCAGTGGCAGCACCACCTCGTGCTCCGCGAACCGGTGGAACGCCGCCGGGTCGGAGAGCAGCACGGACGTGTCCAGGACAAAGGCCTGGCCGGCTGGTCGCGGCTCCTTGGGGTCGGCCGGCGCGGCGGCCGCCGTACGGCGGCTCCTGGTGGCGCGGCGGGTCGTGGCAGTCGCGGCCGGGGTCTGGTCGGCACCGGCGGTGGTACGGCGAGTCGTCACAGGCCTGCTCCGACGGATGGGCACCCGCCACCCGTGTTCCGCCTCCTCCGGTGCCCGGGGACACGGGGTCGGATGCGGAACCCCGTGCGCGAGGTCGCAGATCCGGGCGGACCGGCTGGCTCGGGAGAACCCCGTGCCATGCCTAGACGCTAGCCCCGCCGGACCCTCTCGGCTAGAGGTCGGACGTGGATCTCCCAAGACGGGTGTGTGAACCCCCCTTCACCGCGGTGCCTGCCAGCCCGAAGACACTGCGGCGGAACCGGCCGGGATGCATGCCCCCTGCGCGCACCCCGGCCGGTGGGGCCACCGTCACCGGTCTGACGTGACCCCGACGGTGCGTGTCCGCCGCGGACGACGCACCGCGTTCGTGGCGTCGGTCGGCGGGACGGCACCCGCCGGGCCGACCTCAACCGGTACGTCGGACGAGCGTGCCGGTCGGGTGCCGCCCGGTGATCGGGGCGGCCGGCGCGGCGAACGACGAGCCGGTGTACGTGGTGCCGGGCCGGGGAGCGACGGCGCCCGCCGAACGGGCCACGCTCGCCGGCGGGACCGACAGGGCCGAGGCGATTGCCGCCTGGGCGTCCCGACGACGTCTGTTCCAGGCACCCCGGTCGCCGTCGAAGTAGCCCTGCCGGTAGCCGAAGCGGTAGCCGATGCGATAACTGAGCTGGCCGTGCAGGCGGCCGGCGGCGTAGCTGGTGGCACCGAGCACCAGGACGAGGAAGACCGCGAGGAACGGGCTCATCGGGCAGCTCCGACCCCGCTCGGACGGCGGGTCATCGCTCCTCCGGCTCGATCGTGGTGGGATCCGCGACGAGCAGCCGGTCCAGGTCGTCGGTGCTGACCTCCTCGACCAACTCGACGCTGATCCGGCAGCCGTCGAGCACGACCTCGGCCACCGAGGAGCGGCGGATCTCACCGCCGGCGTCGTAGACCCGGACGCTCAGCTCAGGGCAGCCGAGATGGGTACGCCAGGCGTTCCACTCGGCGCGATCGCCGACGCTCAGCGACAGGTAACGGCAGCCTCGGGCGAGGTAGAGGCGCCAGGGGGCGGTCAGCCCCGCGGCCACCCCCTCGGCGATCAGCCCGAAGGCCTGGGCGCGGGTGGCGAGCTCGGTCACCACACCCCCTCGGCACCGGGGGCGTGACGCATGTGAGCACCAATCGTCTCATGCACGTGACACACCGTAGATTGTCCCATGGGCGTGACAGTATCAGCTTTTCGTCCCCTTACGTTGACCACTACGGGCATCTATTCTGCCCGCGTGACACCCCTCGACAGTGACATCGAATCGTTTACCGGAAATCCGAAGATCCCGTCACGTCCGCGTGACAGTAGCGAGCCGGGGCGGGCACTCGCCTCCGGCTGGCCGTACGGTCACGGGGTGACCGAGACGGCCAATGCGCGGAAGATCGCGTTCGCCACCTTCGTGCGGCGCGCCCTGGACGAGGCACGGGCGACCCGGGCCTGGAGCGGCACCGAGGTGTCCCGGCGCACCGGCGTGTCCCGACAGACCATCAACCGGTGGGTCCGGGGCGACTGGGCCAGCGACCCGGAGGCAGAGCGGGTCGTCGCCTTCTGCGAGGGCCTGGGGTTGAATCCGGCCGCCGCCTTCGCCGCACTCGGCTGGGACCGCGCCGCGACGGGTCATCGCACCGGTCAGCCCGCCCCTCCGATGGACCCCGACGTCGAGGCGTTGCTGCGCCGACTCGTCGATCCGAACGTGTCGGACGCGGAGAAGTTCCACATCCGCGAAACCATTAGATACCTCGCATACCGCCCAACGTTGCCGGTCGATGTCCGAAAAAGAGGCAATCAGGCCGGGTAGTTCCTCAGATAGCGAAAGAACGCCTGGTCAGGTTCATTCGTTTACCTCCGGGGCAGGAACGGGCACGCTAGCGTCCCTATTCGTACTGCTTGGGCTCGTCATCGGCGGGGGGACGGGACAAGGCCGAACCTAGCCCTGCGGGACAGAAGGAGGGGTCTGTCCATGACCCTGAAATGGTTGGCAGTCGTGGTCGCGACAGTGTCGATGACACTGTGGGCGACCGGCAACGCGGTGACTCTCGCAGTCGACGGCGGGCAACTTCCGCTGGTCGTCAATCTCTTCGTGCTCATCGCCGCCGGCACCGCGGTCGTCCTGGCCGTCGTCGCTGAGCTGCACGAGCGCCTGAACGATCGGATCACCGCCCTCACCGAGTTCCTGGTGGCACGGCTCAACGAGATCGAGAACCACACCGGTGATCGCAACACCGGGTTCGTGGAGGGCTACCTGTTGAGTCACGGCCAGGAGGCGGCGGTGGTGCCGTTCGGCCGGCGCGGACGGGGAGCCGCCGAACGCTGATCGCGTACCGCCGAACGGGTCCGCTCGGCCAGGAATGAGCCCCGATCGCCGGGGTACGCTGACGCGCGTGCCGCCGTTGAATCTGGGCAATCAGCAGCCGAGGACCCCGTTGAACGCCGACCAGGTCTGGCGGACAACCGCCGGCCGGGCCGCCGGGACCGTGCTCTTCTTCGACTTCGACGGCACGCTCGCGCCCGTCGACGACGATCCGACAGCGGTTCGCCCGGCACCCAAGGCGCTGGCCGCGATCGAGGCGTTGGCCCCGGTCGTGCAGCGGGTCGCGATCGTGTCCGCCCGACCCGTCGAGTTCCTCCGGGATCAGCTCGGCGGGCTCGCCGGCGTGGACCTCTACGGCCTGTACGGGCTGGAGCACAGCCACTCCGGTGGGGAGACGGTCACCGAGCCGGCCGCGCTGCCCTGGGTGCCGACCATGGAGGAGCTGGCCGACCAGGCCCGGGCGGAGCTGCCCCCCGGCACCCTCGTCGAATACAAGCGGCTCTCCGTCGCGTTGCACTGGCGCACCGCCCCGCAGCTCGGTTCCACCGTGCAGCAGTGGGGCGAGGCGCAGGCCGACCGGCTGGGGTTGCGGGTGCAGGCCGGGCGGATGGTGCTGGAGCTCAAGCCGCCTGTCGACCGGGACAAGGGCATGGTCATCGGCGAGGCGATCAAGGGTGCCACCGGCGCCTGGTATTTCGGCGACGACGTCTCCGACATCAAGGCCTTCGCCGCGCTGCGCGCCCGCGCCGCCGCCGACCCGGACTTCCTCGGCGTCTGTGTGGCGGTGGCCAACCCGGAGACCGGTCAGGAGGTGGCCAACGCCGCCGACCTGACGATCGAGTCGCCGGCGGCCCTGGGCGACTTCCTCACCCGGGCACTGACCCACCTGCCCTGACCCCACCGGCCTGGTGGGTGACCCCGCCAGGCCGGTGGTGACGGTCTCGTCGTCGCGGCCCGCTCAGGCGCCGTAGCGGCGTTGCCTGGTGGCATACGAGCGCAGCGCCCGCAGAAAGTCGATGTGCCGGAAATCCGGCCAGTTGAGTTCGCAGAAGTAGAACTCCGAGTGCGCGGACTGCCAGAGCATGAAGCCGGACAGTCGCTGCTCACCGCTGGTGCGGATGACCAGGTCGGGGTCGGGCTGGCCACGGGTGTAGAGGTGCTCGGAGATGTGCTCGACGTCCAGCACCTCGGCCAGCTCCTCCAGCGTGCCGCCGGAGGCGGCATGCTCCAGCAGCAGCGAGCGGACCGCGTCGGTGATCTCCCGGCGACCGCCGTACCCCACCGCGATGTTGACCTCCGCGCCGCCGCTGCGCTCGCGGGTGCGCTCCTCGGCGCCCTTGAGCGCCGCCGCGGTCTGCGCCGGCAGCAGGTCGAGCGCCCCGACGATGCGCAGCCGCCAGGGGTTGCCCTCCTCCGCCAGCTCCACCACCAGGTCCTCAATGATCTTGAGGAGCGGGTCCAGCTCACTGGCCGGACGGCGGAGGTTGTCGGTGGCCAGCAGATAGAGGGTGACGTGCCCGACGCCGGCCTGGTCGCACCAGCCGAGAACGTGCTTGATCTTCGCCGCGCCAACCCGGTGCCCGTCGTTGGGGTCGACGAAGCCCATTTCCCTCGCCCATCGGCGGTTGCCGTCGCACATCACCCCGACGTGGCGGGGCACCGGCTTACCGGCGAGCTTCGCCGTGAGCCGGCGCTCGTACACGGAGTAGATAAGGTTCCGCAGCGTCATCACCTTGCAGCGTAGCGACCCTCCTCCCACATCACTGCCTCGGAGCCCCACCTCGCCCGGCCAGACCGATGCCGATCAGCGCCAGTGTGCGCGCATTGAGACGCCCGTCACCCAGACCCAGCTCGACCACGTCGTAGAACACCCGGTCGTCCCGACGGGCCGCCCGGACCGCCCCGTCCACCACCCGCCGTCGCCGCGCCAGCCAGGCGGCGAACGAGCTGTGCCGCAGGTGGGTGCCGAGGCGGCGACGCAGTCCGTGGGCGTAGTGGGCGGCGGCCTCCTCGGGTGCCCGGGCCGCCGCCGCGCCGGCAAGCGCACCGGAGAGCAGCGCGTAGAAGATGCCCTCCCCGGTGAACGGATTGATCAACGACAGGGCGTCTCCGGCCAGCAGCGTGCGACCTCGACCCGGAGCCGGCCGATGGGTGGACAGGGGCAGATGGTGGGCCCGCAACGCGGTCACCGTCGCCAGGTCGGTGCCGGGCAGCAGCGCGGTCAGCCGGTCCAGCAGGTAGGACCGGCTCAGCGGCTCACCGCGCAGCACCTCCCCGTACCCGACGTTGGCCCGTCCGTCACCGATGGGAAACGACCAGGCGTACGCCGGCCAGCGCGCCTGCGAGGTGACGATGAGCTGCTCGGACGGGCCGGGCAGAGCCGGGGCGTACCCCCGGATGGCCAGCGCGAGGTGCCGGTCGGGATTCTGTGGGTGCCCCAGGGCGCGCCGCACCACCGACCCGGCGCCGTCCGCGCCCACCACCACCCGTCCGGACAGCTCCCCGTCGAGCACCACCCGATCGGCGCGCGGCTCGACCCGACGCACGGTGTGCCGGCGCAGCTCGGCGCCGGCCGCCACGGCAGCCGCCACGAGACGCGCGTCGAAGACCTCGCGCGGCACCGTGTACGCGGGTCGCGGCAGCGCCCGGGCCACGGCACCGCCGCCCGGGGCGATCATGCGTAACGCGGGCAGCGGGGCGTAACCCGCCACCGCCTCGCTCACCCCCAGCTCGGCGAGCACGTCCACCGAGTGCGCGGCGATCCCGTCGCCGCAGGCCTTGTCCCGGGGGAAGTCGGCCCGGTCCAGCAGCAGCACGCTCGCACCCGCTCGGCGAGCGGTCAGCGCGGCGGCGGCCCCCGCCGGTCCGGCTCCCACCACCACCACGTCGAACTCGTCGCTCACCGCGCCTCCCTCCAGTCCGACCCGGCGCTGCCGCTGCCGACGCAGTCGGCCCTGCGATCGGCCGGACCGACAATCTCCGCAGCCGCTCCGACGCCGACCGCTGTGACCGACGCCACCCGCCATCCTGCCCCCTGTGCGCCCCTGACGACCGCTCCCGCACCGGCCCGCCAGGTCTCACCCGCCCCCTTTGCTCTGCACCCGCGGAGGCGACGGTTACCGTCCGCGACCGGTGCATATAGGGATGCAGAGCAAAGGAGGGCAGCGGAGGGGGAATGAGCAGGGTTGGGGCGTGGTCGGCCGACGGGTCGGCATCCAGCGGCGTCGGCGCGAAAGCGCCGTGGTCACTGTTGACGTTCGGGTCGGCCGCTGTCGGGGGCGCGGGCGGCCCGGCGCAGGCCGTAGAAGGCCAGCGCCGCGGCGGCGACCAGCGGGCCGCCGTCGCGGACCAGGCCGTCCACGCCCAGCAGCCACCAGCACAGCGGCAGGTCCACCGCGAGTACGGCGACCGTGACACCGACCAGCAGGCCACGGGCCCAGTCCTTGCCCCGCATCAGGAACGCGGTGCAGAACAGCACGGCGTAGCTGGCGGCGATGCCCGCCCCGAACCAGAACAGCACTGCCGGTACCGCGCTCAGCCGCCCGTCCAGGATGGACCCTCCGGCCACCAGGGCTGGCACCAGCATCAACGGGCTGTAGGTGAACGCCGCCACGCGGCTGGTCAACAGCCAGGCGCTGGCCTGAGGTCGGCGCGGAGGGGTCTCCCGCCAGGAGATGCCGGCCCGGTCGATGACGAGCCGGGGCCGGTGCCGGACCAGGTGCCCGGCCAGCGCCGACGAGCGGTAGAGCAGCCAGACCACAGCGGCGCAGAGCGCGGTGAGCGCGGCGAAGCCGAGTAGGCCGGGCAGCGGCGGCACTCCCTGCCGGGGCACGATGAGGCGACCGACGGCGAAGATCGTGGTGACCGCGAGGATCAACCCGAACGGGCGGGCCACCGTGCGGCCCCGCCGGACGTGCCCGATCAGCAACAGGAAGCCGAACGAGCGCAGCATCGCCCAGCCGGTGCGTACGGCCAGCCCGAAGCCCTGCTCCGGGGCGTACCACCAGTTGAGCAGCTCGACCACGACGGTCGCCGCCGCCGTCGTCGCGAGCAGGATGGTGAGGACCCGGACGGCGGACGGCCGCCGGACCTGGGTCTCGGCGGCCGTCCTCATGGGATCCGATGATGCCCGCAGCGGGCGGTCTTCACACCTAGCGCTGCGGCTGGACGGCATCCAGGCGCGCCCGCAGCGCGTCCAGCTCGGCCCAGAGCACGCCGGGCAGCTTGTCGCCGAACTTCTCGAACCACTCGGTGATCATCGGCAGCTCGTCGCGCCACTCGTCCGGGTCGACCTTCAGAGCGATCCGGACGTCCTCCGGGGTCATGTCCAGACCCTCGACGTCCAGCGAGTCCGGCGCGGGGACCATGCCCACCGGGGTCTCGACCGCGTCGGCCGAGCCCTCGATCCGCTCGACGATCCACTTGAGCACCCGGGAGTTCTCCCCGAAGCCCGGCCAGAGGAACGAGCCGTCCGGGTCCTTACGGAACCAGTTGACGTAGTAGATCTTCGGCAGCTTCGCCGCGTCGCCGTCGGCGCCCTTGCCCATCTCGATCCAGTGCCGGAAGTAGTCCCCGGCGTGGTAGCCGATGAACGGCAGCATCGCCATCGGGTCACGGCGGACCACGCCGACCGCGCCGGAGGCGGCCGCGGTGGTCTCCGAGGAGAGCGTGGCACCCATGTAGACGCCGTGCACCCAGTCGCGGGCCTCGGTCACCAGCGGGACGGTGTCCTTGCGGCGACCACCGAAGAGGATGGCGTCGATCGGCACGCCGTTCGGGTCGAAGTACTCGTCGGCGAGGATCGGGCACTGGGTGATCGGGGTGCAGAACCGGCTGTTCGCGTGGGAGGAGAGGCTGTCGCTCTCCGGCGTCCAGTCGTTGCCCTTCCAGTCGATCAGGTGCGCCGGCGGCTCGCCCATGCCCTCCCACCAGACGTCGCCGTCGTCGGTGAGGCCGACGTTGGTGAAGACCGAGTTGCCCCGGTCCAGGGTGCGCATGGCGTTGGCGTTGGTCTTCCAGTCGGTGCCGGGCGCGACACCGAAGAGGCCGTACTCCGGGTTGACCGCGTACAGGCGACCATCCGGGCCGAACCGCATCCAGGCGATGTCGTCACCGATGGTCTCGACCTTCCACCCCGGAATGGTCGGCTCGACCATGGCCAGGTTGGTCTTGCCGCAGGCGGAGGGGAACGCGCCGGCGATGTGGTAGACCCGACCCTCCGGCGAGGTGATCTTGAGGATCAGCATGTGCTCGGCGAGCCAGCCCTCGTCCCGGCCCATCACGCTGGCGATCCGCAGGGAGTAGCACTTCTTGCCGAGCAGCGAGTTGCCGCCGTACCCCGATCCGTACGACCAGATCTCCCGGGTCTCCGGGAAGTGCGAGATGTACTTGGTCTCGTTGCACGGCCACGCGACGTCCTGCTGACCGGGGGCGAGCGGCGCGCCGATCGAGTGCAGAGCGTGCACGAAGTCGGCGTCGTCACCCATCGCCTCGAGGACACGGGTGCCCATCCGCGTCATGATGCGCATCGAGGCGACCACGTACGCGCTGTCGGTGATCTCGACACCGAACATCGGAGACTCGGCCTCGACCGGACCCATCACGAACGGAATGACGTACATGGTGCGACCGCGCATCGAGCCCCGGTAGAGGTCCGTCATCGTCCGCTTCATCTCGGCCGGCGCCATCCAGTTGTTGGTGGGGCCGGCGTCCGCCTCGTCGACGGAGCAGATGTAGGTGCGTTCCTCGACCCGGGCGACATCCGTCGGGTCGGTGCGCGCGTAGAACGAGTTGGGCTTCTTCTCCGGGTTGAGCCGGACCAGCGTGCCGGCCTCGACCAGCTCATCGGTGAGCCGGCGCCACTCCTCGTCGGACCCGTCCACCCAGACGACACGGTCGGGGGTGGTCAGTTCCGCGACCTCACGGACCCAGGCGAGCAGTTTCGGGTGGGACGTCGGGGCCTGATCGATACCCCGCACAACAGCCGGAGCAACCATGACACATCTCCTTGTGGTCGACGCTGACCGATCTATGGGATGCACGAGACTCAGCGGCGCGATGCGTCGCCTTCGTGGAAACCTGGGATTGGCCTCAGCGTAAACCGGACAGCCTTCCGAGTCAGTGGGACTGGTTGTGAAGAACTGCACAAGCTATGGCTACGCTGCCGCATCACGAGCTAATACCCGCTTTCCCGAGCAGTTTCACGCAAATCTTGTTGTGCACCCCCGGCGGACTCTTGTTGCGGTCGGGCCGTGGACATGCCCCGCCGACCGGTGCGTGGATTCCCGTTCCGGGCCGCGACAGTCCTCCCAATTGGTTACGCTGCGTTCAACCGTTCCGCACACGGCGCTGGGCCCCCGCGTGCGACCACACCCGCTCGCCCGTTGCTACCCCGCTGACCGGGCCACAGCCGGTAGGCTCGCCCCGTGGCCGCCACGATGACCGGGGAGCAACCGGGTCCCCGGCAGACCCGACCGGGTCTGGTCGGCAGACTGCTGGACCGTTTCGGTCACCTCGTCCGCGAGATGAGCAAGTTCGCCACCGTGGGCGGCGTCGCCTTCCTCATCGACTTCGCGCTCTTCAACTACCTGACGATCAGTCGCGGCATGGAAGAGCTGACGGCGAAGACGATCTCCACGGTGATCGCGGCCTCCGTCGCCTTCCTGGGCAACCGGTTCTGGACGTGGCGCCACCGTCAGCGCAACAACCCGGCGCGGGAGTACGCGCTGTTCTTTCTCTTCAACGCGGTCGGCCTCGGCATAGCGGTCGCCTGCCTCGCGATCAGTCGGTACGGCCTCGGCAGCGTCTGGCCGGCCGTGTTCGAGACGCGCCTGGCCGACAACGTGGCCAGCTACATCGTCGGCACCGGGCTCGGCACGCTGTTCCGATTCTGGTCCTACCGGCGGTTCGTCTTCGTCGAAGCGGGAACCCGGACCGTTCCGCAGGTCATGCCCGACCGTGACCACGGGGCGTGACCTGCCGCCCATCCTGTTCGGCCGGCGATCGCCGGCCGCCACGACTGCCCTAAGGTGTTTCGCATGCGTCTTGTCCGTCTGCTGCCTGAGCGCTGGCAGAAGTTCATCCACGAGGCGCTCAAGTTCGGCATCGTCGGCGGCATCAACACCGTCATCAATTACGCGGTGTTCAATGCCCTTGCACTGACCGTTTTCGTCAACGGTCAGTTGAAGGCAACAGTGATCGCGACCATCGTCGCCACGATCACGTCGTACCTCATGAATCGGCACTGGACGTACCGGGATCGTCCGAAATCGGCGCTTCAGCGCGAGTACGTCCTTTTCTTCCTATTCAATGGCGCTGGCCTACTCATCGAACTCGGTGCGGTGGCCGCGGCCAAGTACGGCCTCGGCATACACGGCCTGCTGGCACTGAACGTGGCCAAGACCGTCGGCGTCCTGCTCGCCACGCTGTTCCGGTTCTGGTCCTACCGGACCTTCGTCTTCCAGCCGGTCAGCGCTGTCGAGGACGACAAGAAGTCGGACTCCACCTGGCACGGCCTCCCCCGCGACGAGTGGGACACCATGGCCGAGATGGACCCGGTAGCCGAGCTCGCCGAGTCCGTCTCCGAGCTGGAGGAGGCGGAGTCCGCCCGCCGTGGCGACCCACCGCCCGGCGCTCCCCCGCAGGGAAGGTCCGCACGGCTGAGCGTGAGCCCCGCCGCCGACCTGGACGCGGAACTCGCCGCAGAGCTGCACGTCGGCACCCGCCGCTCGCCCCGCCGGTGACGCCACCCGCCGCGCGCTCCGGCACCGGGCAACCCGCCGAGCTGTACTTCGAGGATCTCGTCCCCGGGCTCACCGTCGATCTCGGCGTGGTCACCGTGGACGGCGACGAGATGGTCGCCTTCGCCCGTCGATTCGACCCGCAGTGGTACCACGTCGACCCCGAGCTGGCCGGGGCGAGCCGGCACGGCGGCCTGATCGCGAGCGGCTTCTACACGGTCAGCCTGTTCATGCGTGCCTACGTCGACCATCTGCTGTCCCGGGCGGCTGCGGATGCCTCTCCCGGCCTGGAGGAGCTGCGCTGGCTCGCTCCCGTACGCGCCGGCGACCGGCTCGCCGTCCGGGTCGACGTGATGGGCGCCCGACCGTCCACCGCCCGGCCAGGGCTCGGCACCGTCAGCCTCACCGGCACCATGCTCCGCCTCGGCCCGGACGACCGGCCCGAGCAGGAGGTGCTGCGCACCCGGTTCCGTGGCTGGTTCGCCGCGCGACCGACCGAGGGCGACCCTCCCACCGCCGACCTGCCCGAAGCCGGCACATCCACCGCCGACCTGCCCGACGAGGGTCCGACCGCGACCGAGGTGCCCGCCGACCCGACGTCGGCGACCAGCGCGGACGGGCCGTCGAGCGCCCCGCCCACTGTGGAACCACACGACTGACCCGCCCCGACTTCGGCCAGGGCGGGTCTCGGTAGTTCCGGCCGATCAGGTGGTGGTGTCGCGCAGCGGCTTACCCTCGCGCATGTCGGCCAGGATGTCGCGCATCTCCCCGTCGCCCAGCGAGTGCTTGTCGTGCTGCGCCTCGACCAACTCGTAGAGGGTCGTCTGCACCCGGCTGACCCCCGGCACGTCGGCCAGCACCGACTGGCCGCGCTCGCCGGCCGACTCGATGGTGAGCGTGCCGCAGCCCAGCAGACGCTCGAAGAAGTGCTGGTTCATCGAGTGGTCGTTGATCCGGGTGAGCGGGAGGTCCCGCCGGTCCCGGGAGAAAACCCCCTGCTGCAACAGCACACGCTCGTTGGTGAACAGGTAGTGGGTGGTACGCCAGACCAGGAACGGCCACAGACCGAGCCACAGCACCGCTACCAGGGCGATCACGCCGATCACGGCCAGCGCGATCGAACCGCCGCTGCTCTCGGGCAGCAGGAGCACGCCGACCACCACCGCGGCGATCGCCAGCACCAGCACCACGATCGGCCGGATCAGCGCCTTCCAGTGCGGATGTAGGTGCAGCACGACATGCTCGTCCTTGGTGAGCACGTCTTCGGGAAACGCCACGGGAACCTCCAACGCCATCTTCTCGACGCGCAGACGGTAAACCCCCCAGAGCCCACCACAACATCCGCCACGCGGCCCCACCCCACTCTTCACGATCTTGAAAGGTGGGTGCCCGTCGCGCGTTCGACGCCGGTCGTGAGATCAGCGCAGGTGGAGGACGTCACCCGCGGCCAGGGTGCGGGTGGTCGTGGCGGTGGCGACCTGGAGTTGACCGTCCCGGTCCACCCCGGTCGCGCTGCCGGTCAACACCTCACCGTCGGGAAGCAGGACCCGCACTTCACGACCGACCGTCGAGCACGCTGCCAGGTACGCCTCCCGCAGGCCGCTGGCCACCGCGTCGCCGCCCGCCGAGCGCCACCTGTCGTACCACTCGGCCACCGAGCGCAGCAGCGCTCGCAGCAGCGGGTCCCGGTCGGTGGCCGCCGCGCCGGCCAACTGCAGCGACGTGGCCGGCAGCCCGGTCGGGTTCACCGGCAGCTCGTCCGCGCGCAGCGTCACGTTGAGCCCGATGCCGAGCACGATGGCCGCCGGTTCCTCCGGTGCGCGGCCGGGCACCACCTCGGCCAACACGCCCGCGCACTTCGCGTCGTCGATCAGCAGGTCGTTGGGCCACTTCAGGGAGGCCTCCAGCTCGGCCAACCGGGCCACCGCCTCCACCAGCGCCACGCCGGCCAGCAACGGCAGCCACCCGTACCCCGTGGATGGCACCGGTAGCCAACCGCGGTCCGGCACGGCCTCCCCGGGCCGCAGCAGCACGCTGGTGGTGATGCCGGCCCTCGCCGGCGACTGCCAGACCCGACCGCGTCGGCCACGCCCGGCGGTCTGCTGCTCGGCGACCACGACCAGGCCCTCGGGCTCGCCGACCCGCGCGGCCTCGGCCACGTCGGCGTTGGTGGACCCGGTCTCGGTGCGCAGCTCCAGGCGGGCCCACGGCCCGTTCGGCGCGACCAACGCGCGGCGCAGCCGGGCCGCCGACAGCGGCGGGCGATCCAGATTGGTGTACGGGGAGCCCGACATCCCGTCAGCCTACGGCGGTGGTCCCGTCGGCACTGAGGCGTACTGCACAGCGGCACCCACCTGAACCATCGTTATATTCCCTGGGTGACTACCGAGACCGGGACCAACATCCACAGCACCGCGGGCAAGCTGGCGGACCTGGAGCGCCGGGTCGACGAGGCGGTGCACGCCGGGTCGGCCCGCGCTGTCGAAAAGCAGCACGCGCGCGGCAAGAGGACCGCCCGCGAGCGGATCGAGATGCTGCTCGACGAGGGCTCCTTCGTCGAACTGGACGAGCTGGCCCGGCACCGGTCCACGGCCTTCGGGCTGGAGAAGAACCGCCCGTACGGCGACGGTGTGGTCACCGGCTACGGCACGGTGGACGGCCGGCAGGTGTGCGTCTTCGCACAGGACTTCACGGTCTTCGGTGGCTCACTCGGCGAGGTCTTCGGCGAGAAGATCGTCAAGGTGATGGACCTGGCCATGAAGATCGGTTGCCCGGTCGTCGGCATCAACGACTCCGGCGGCGCACGCATCCAGGAGGGCGTGGTCTCGCTCGGCCTCTACGGGGAGATCTTCTTCCGCAACGTACGGGCCTCCGGTGTCATCCCGCAGATCTCGTTGGTGATGGGGCCCTGCGCCGGTGGCGCGGTCTACTCCCCCGCGGTCACCGACTTCACGGTGATGGTCGACCAGACCTCGCACATGTTCATCACCGGCCCGGACGTCATCAAGACGGTGACCGGCGAGGACGTCGGCATGGAGGAGCTGGGCGGAGCCCGTACGCACAACTCCCGCAGCGGCAACGCGCACTACCTCGCCAGCGACGAGGACGACGCTGTCGACTACGTGAAGGCGCTGCTGTCGTACCTGCCGTCGAACAACCTCGACGAGCCGGTGGTGGTCGAGGCGCCGGCTGATCTTGAGGTCACCGACGAGGACCGCGAGCTGGACACCCTGATCCCGGACTCCGCCAACCAGCCGTACGACATCCGCACGGTGATCGAGCACGTCCTCGACGACGGGGACTTCCTCGAGGTCCAACCGCTCTACGCGCAGAACATCGTGGTCGGCTACGGCCGGGTCGAGGGACGGCCGGTGGGCGTGGTCGCCAACCAGCCGATGCACTTCGCCGGCACCCTGGACATCGCCGCCTCGGAGAAGGCCGCCCGGTTCGTCCGCACCTGCGACGCGTTCAACATCCCGGTGCTGACCTTCGTGGACGTGCCCGGCTTCCTCCCTGGCACCGGGCAGGAGTGGGACGGCATCATCCGCCGTGGCGCCAAGCTCATCTACGCGTACGCCGAGGCGACGGTCCCCAAGGTCACCGTGATCACCCGCAAGGCCTACGGCGGGGCGTACGACGTGATGGGTTCCAAGCACCTCGGCGCGGACCTCAACTTCGCGTGGCCCACCGCCCAGATCGCCGTGATGGGCGCGCAGGGAGCGGTCAACATCCTCTACCGCTCCGAGCTGGCCGGCGCGGACGACCCGGCCGCGGTCCGGGCCGAGAAGATCGCCGAGTACGAGGACACCCTGGCCAACCCGTACGTGGCCGCCGAACGCGGGTACGTCGACGCGGTGATCCCGCCGCACGAGACGCGGACCCAGATCGTGCGGGCGCTGCGCGTCCTGCGCACCAAGCGGGAGACCCTGCCCCCGAAGAAGCACGGCAACATCCCGCTGTGACGCGGGTCCGGTTTTCTCGATCCGCGCAACGTCAGGCGGAGAGTCGCCTCGCACTGTCCGGAGGGAACACTTCTCCTGACGTGGCGCGATGCTCCTGGTTCGCAGACAACCGCGACCGCGTCGTCCTCAACAGTTCGGGGGTGGGGCGTTGGCGTTCGCGCACAGGCGCGCCACGGCCGCGAGGGCTAATTGTTGGAGTTCCGCCTCGGTGCCGTCGCGACCGAGGCTGAGCACCGAGACGAGATCGCCGACCTGCACCACCGCAGTGTTGGTCGGGCGCGTCTCGTCGTTGAGCGTCGCGCCGGTGTTCAGGTCCCGGGCTTGGGAAACCGTGTGGGTCAGCAGGACGCCGCCTTGCCCCCCAGAGTCCAGCGGCCGGACCTGCCACCGGTGCACCGCCTCCGCCGTACCGGTCTGCCCCTTCCGCTCGTACGGCCCGCGGCTGCGCCACTCTTCGCACGGGTCCACCAGACCCTGGAGGGTCACGAGGGCCAACGTCGCCTCGTCCTGTGTTGCCATCCGGTAGACGTCCTGCATCACGAGGACGTCGGCGTTGCCGGGCTCGGTTCCGGCGGGACGCGCCCGAAGCAGGGTCTGTGAGCGGGACACGCGGGAGAACCGCCACCCCTCCGGCAGCCCCAGGTTGGCCCGGCACTGTTCGAGCATCGGGTCGACCCGGACCGGCTCCCCTATGCCCGCCTGGCTGAGCTGCACCTCGATCGGGCGCGTCAGGTCGGCCGGTTGGAGCAGGGCGTCGGTGGTGATCTCGTGCCGGGTCGGCGAGGCGGACGCGACCGGCAGGGCCGGCGACGGGGAGTTCCGCGGAGCCGCGACTGCCACGCCGGCAACCCCGGCGAGGGCCAGTACGGCGGTGGCCGCCACGATCCTGCGCTGGCTGCGGCGGCGGGCCTGGGCACGGATCTCCTCCGGACCGGGCCAGCGCACGTCCTGAAGGTCCCGCTGGACCTGTTCGACGAACGTCAGGTCGTCACGCATCGGTGGCCTCCTCCAGGTCAGAGACGGCGAGCAGCCCGGCGAGCGCGGCACGCCCCCGGGAGAGTCGGGCCTTGACGGTGCCCACCGGGGCTTCGGTCTCCCGGGCCACCTCGGCGACCGGCATACCCATCAGGTAGTAGAGGGCGATGGCGACGCGTTGCTCCTCGGGCAGCCGACGCAGGGCGGCGACCACCTCGACGGTGTCGGTGCCCGGACCGGGGACGGTCTCGGTGGCGCCGTGCCGCAGGTACGCGCGGGCCCGGCTGCGCAGGCTGCGCCACCTGCTGACGGCAATCCGGCTGGCCACCACCCGCACCCACGCCTCCGGGTCGTCGTAGCCGCTGACCGTGGACCAGCGCTGCCACGCCCGGATGTACGCCTCCTGCACGGCGTCCTGCGCCTCGCCCCGGTCGCCGGTGAGCACGTAGACGAACCCGAGCAGCCGTTGCCGGCTCCCCCGGTAGAACTCGTCGAACCCGTCGACGTCCGGCACCCGCTACCTCCCCGTGTCGGTCGCAGGGAACACGCACGGGACAGGGCCGTCGGTTGCCCCGATCAGGCGATCAACTTCTCCAGCTCGGCGAGCGGGAACGCGCCGGCCACGATCCGCTCCCGGACCGCCCGGCGTACCGCCCGCTGGACGGCGACATTGGCCGGCGTCGGTACGCCGTGCAGCCGGCCGAGCAGCGCGACCTCCCCGTTGAGGTGGTCGACCTCGGTCGAGCCGGTGCCCCGGGCCAGGCTCTGCCAGGTCGAGCCACCGGAACGCGCCTCGCCGTCGACCGGGCGCTGCCCGACCAGGTCACCGCGCTCGGCCTTCTCCTCCTCCGGTGTGGTGTGCGCGATCCCGGCGGCGGCGAACGCGGCGACGCCTTCGGCGCGTACCCGCTCGGCCAACTCGTCCGGGATGTCCCCGCCGAGCAACGCCTGCAGACCGTTGCCGAGATTGCTGAGCAGCTTGCCGTACTTCCAGCGCATGACGTCCGCGCGCACCGGGGCGACGAAGCCGGCGGCGTCCAGGTCGGCGGCGATCGCCCGGTCGGTGTCGTCGGCGCCGCTGGGGTAGCGACCGATGTGGAGCATCCCCGGATGTGGGTAGCCGTTGGCCACCACCATGCCCGGGTCCAGGTGGGTGGCGGGCAGCCAGACGCAGACCGGGTGCACGTCGGCGAAGAGGCGCAGCGCGGCCCGCTCGTTTGCCACCCCGTTCTGGGCGGTCACCAACGGCAGCCGCTCACCGGCCGTACCACCGCCAGCCACCGGCGCGTCCACCCAAACGGCCAGCGCGCCGGCGGTGTCCTGCGACTTGACGGTGAGGACCAGCACGGTGTCCGCGGGCAGCGGCTCGTCGCCGGGCCCGTCCGTCGCGGCGAGCCGGGCGGTGACCCCGCCGTCGGGCTGCCGCAGCGTCAGACCCCGTTCCCGGATCACGTCGAGGTGCGCCCCACGGGCCACCAGCGTCACATCCCGGCCGGCCTCGGCCAACCGCACGCCGATCGTTCCCCCGACCGCACCCGCCCCGATGATCACGTATCGCATGCCCTCATTCTGCCCGCCGCCCCCTCACGCCCGCCCTCACGCGCCATCCCGCCGCCCTCCCACCACCCTCCCGTCG
This sequence comes from Micromonospora sp. WMMD967, assembly GCF_029626165.1. Lineage (NCBI taxonomy): Bacteria > Bacillati > Actinomycetota > Actinomycetes > Micromonosporales > Micromonosporaceae > Micromonospora > Micromonospora sp. WMMD967. The sequence goes on along the minus strand of NZ_JARUBK010000001.1, from coordinate 1,953,714 downwards.
CCCTGCGCGCCGCCGATCATGGAGTTGTGGTGTCCGGGCCGGTATTTTTCGCGGCTTTTGTCACCCACCACAACTCCATGATCGACCGTGGGGCGGGCGGGGGTGGGGTGGGGTGGGGTGGGGTCAGATTGTCAGGCCGGCGTTGGTGAGGATCGGGCCGGCCAGCAGGAGCGCGCCGGCGACCAGGGCGGCCAGGTTGATCAGGGCGAAGACCGTTACCCAGAAGATCGCCGGGAACGGGGTCAGCCCGGCGAGCTGATCGGCGTCGGAGGCGGGCATCCGGCCTCGCGAGCGCAGCCGTTGCAGCTCCACCACCGGCCGCACCCCACCGAGCAACAGGAACCACACCCCGGTGTACGCGAACGCGGCCTGGACCTGCGGCGACGCGTACCAGGAGACGACGAACACCAGCGCACCGGTGACCAGCAGTGACACCACGCCGAAGACGTTGCGGATCATGACGAGCATGGCCAGCAGCAGCGCCACCGCCACCCAGAGCAGGAGGGTGATCCGGTTGCCGCCGAGCAGCCACGCACCGGCCAGGCCGACCAACGGCGGGGCGACGTACCCGGCGAGCAGGGTGAGGATCATTCCCGGTCCGGTGGGACGACCGGCGGAGAGCGTCAGCCCGGACGTGTCCGAGTGCAGTCGGATCCCGCGCAGCTTACGGCCGGTGAGCAGGGCGACCAGGGCGTGCCCACCCTCGTGCGCGATGGTGATGGCGTTCCGGGCGATCCGCCAGGGCAGACGCGTGGACACCACCACCAGCGCGACGGCCGCGGTGATCAGCACCAGCGGCGCGGGCGGGTCCGGCTGCGCGCCGAACAGCGTGTCCCACAGGTCGCCCAGCCCGTCGATCGACATCATGGGGCGCGAGCCTACCGGCGGTGTTCCGTGTCGCTCCGGAGGCACCGGCTCGTATCCTGTGAGACTGATCGGGTGGCGACTGAAGCGGGAGGTGAGCGCCGATGAGTGCGGAACCCCTGGGACATCACGTCGGGCTCTGGACCGAGGCCGACTACTTCGCCCTGGCTGAAACCCCGGACCGGATCGAGCTGCTCGACGGGAGCCTGATCGTGAGCCCTGCCCCGAGCAAGCGGCACCAGTTGGTGTCGTGGGAACTCGTCTACAGTCTGCGCCGAGCGGTGACGTCACAGCCCCTCCTTGTCTTCGAGGCGGTCAACGTTCGGCTCGGGCCGGACCGGATCGTCATTCCCGACGTGGTTGTCGCGGACACCGACGACGAGGGCACGGCGGTGGAGGCCGCCGAGGTGGTGCTGGTCTGCGAGATCGTCTCGCCGGGCAACGCCGCGGCCGACCGGCTCGTCAAGATGCAGCTCTACGCCATCGCGCGAATCCCCTGGTACCTGCTTGTCGAGCAGGACGGGGACGGGCACTCGTTGCGGTTGTACCGGCTCGACGGTGAGCACTACGTCGAGGACCAGGTCGCCAAGGCCGGCGAGACGTTGACAGTCGTCGAGCCGTTCCGTTGGCAGCTCGACCCGGCTGCGCTGCGCTGAACCGCCCTTCCGTGGGCAGCGGACCTTCATGAACCATCGATGAAGCTTTCTTCAGCCACACTTGCGATCTTGGGCACTAACCTCCAAAGATGGTTGTCGATAGAGCGATCCTCTTGGAGGCACTCATGGCCCGTACCCCGTCATCGCTGCGCCGCGCGCTCGCGGCCGGCCTCACCGTCCTCGCCACCGCGGCGGCGGCCCTGGTCGCGACCGCCGGACCGGCGGCCGCGGCCACCACAGCCGGCGTCGACGTGTCCCGTTACCAGGGCACCATCAACTGGACCAGCGTCCGCAACGCGGGCGTCGAGTTCGCCTTCATCAAGGCGACCGAGGGCACCAGTTACAAGGACCCGAACTTCAACGCGAACTACGTCAACGCGTACAACGCCGGGGTGATCCGCGGGGCGTACCACTTCGCCCGGCCGAACATCTCCGCCGGCTCCACCCAGGCCAACTACCTGGCCTCCAACGGTGGCGCCTGGTCGGCGGACAGCCGCACCCTGCCGGCGGCACTCGACATCGAGGGCAACCCGTACAGCGGCGGCTACTGCTACGGCCTCAGCACGACAGGCATGCGCAACTGGATCCAGGACTTCCTGAACACCTACCGCTCCCGCACCGGCCGGTACGCGGTCATCTACACCACCACGAGCTGGTGGAACCAGTGCACCGGCAGCTGGACCGGCCCGTGGGCGAACCACCCGCTCTGGCTGGCCCGCTGGGCGAGCACGCCGGGCGCCCTGCCGGCCGGGGCGTCGGTGTGGAGCTTCTGGCAGTACACCAGCACCGGCGCTGTCTCCGGGATCAGCGGCAACGTGGACCGCAACTACTGGAACGGCGACCGGAGTCGCCTGATCGCCCTGGCGAACAACACCTGACAGTGCCGTTGGCGGCAGCGGGATCGACGGTCACCTCACGGTCGACAATCGGTCCGGCTGCCGCCACCACAGTCGGTTCAGGTCAGGCTCGACGCCGGCTCAGGGCCGGCACCACAGCTTCCTCGCGGGCCAGAGCGCCCCTGCGGGACAACCGCCAGGCAGTCACTCCCGAGCCGGCAACGATCACGACACTGAGCAGTGCGATGAGCACCGGAACCCCCACGGCGACCAGCAGCAGGATCGCGTCGCCGAGCGCGACGAGCATCCACAGTGCCATCCGAGGCCGGGTGTCCCTCCGTCGGTAACCCATGTCGTGCCTCCCTCCGTCGTCGAAGGTCAATTACCCAGGACGACGGAAGGTCATGCGAATGAGTTTCAGTCCTGACGGTCGGGCACAAAACCCTTGGCGATCCGGTCGAAGTTCGGCAGGTTGGCCTGCCAGTCCTTCTCGGCGATCTCCCACCGCAGGGCGTACCCCCGGTTGCTGGCCGTCACGAACCCCCGGTTGCGGACGTGGATCCGCTGCCCGCCCCGGGTCTCCAGCCACTCCCAGTCGCCGCAGGTCTTCCAGAAGTCGCACGACTTGATGCCGAGGTTCTGGTAGTTGCTGACGAGCCGCTTGCGGTTCGGCTCCTGCTCCTGCCAGTCCGCTACCGCGTCCTTCTTCGGGCTGGCGGTCCACTGCACAAGCAGCTTTCCCGGACCGTTGGACTGGTTGAAGACGACAGTGTTGCTGTTGACCTGGCTACGCACCCAGCCGTCGGGGATCGGCAGGGCGAAACCGGTCGGGTCCTTGTGCAGCTTCCAGCCTGCCGGTAGCGCGTTCGGGTCCGCCGAGGGCGTCGCCGAGGCCGACGGAGTGGGCGCACCCGTCGTCGGCGGCGGTGGCGCGGCAGCGGACGTCGGGGCAGCCCCCGAGGTCGCGGCGGCCCCTGTCGGGTTGGCCTGCGGAGTCTTGTCGTCGTCCTTGGTGAGCATCGGCACGATCACCACGAGGCCGATCAGCAGCAGCGCGACCAGGGCACCGACCAGCACGTTGCGGCGAGTGTTGTTCGGCTTCATGCCGTCCGACAACGGCACCGCCGCACGACCGGAGGGACCCACCGGAGGCATCAGCGCCGTCGGCGTCGACGGCTTGCGCTGCACCGGTGCCACCGGCGGACCGTCGACGACGGTCGGCTCGTCGTCGTCGGTGGTCGTCGTATCGTCGCCGGTCGTGGCGCTCGTCGCCGTGACCATCGCGGTCGGGTCGGCGTCGGCCGGGGCCGGTCGGTCGATCGTGGCGGTCGGCTCCGCCGCCGCCGGGTCGGCGTCCACACCGGACGACACCACGGCCGTCGGTGTGGCGTCGGCCGTCGGTGTGGCGTCGGCCGCCGGCGTGGCGGCCTCGGCCGGTGCCGCGTCGGCGGTCGGGGTCACGGCGGCGACAGACGCAGCGGCGGCGGCCGGCGGCGGCGACACCGGCCGGTCGACACTCTCAGCCGGTCGCGGCGCCGGCACCAACGGCGGGCGCGGCTCACGCGGACCGTTCGGCCCCGGCCGGCGTACGCCATCGAGCAGCGAAATCCCGCGCGACCGCTTGCCGCCGGCGCGGCGCAGCAACCGCTCCGCCACCTCGGCGGTGATCCGCTCGTTCGGGTCCTTGCGCAGCAGCCCGTTGAGCACTGCCTTGAGCGGGCCGGCGTTCTTCGGCGGCGGGATCGGCTCGGTGGCCAACGCGGCCAGGGTGCCGATCGCCGACGGCCGGGCGTACGGCGACTTGCCCTCGACCGCCGCGTACAGCGTCGCGCCCAGCGACCACAGGTCGGCCTCCGGCCCGGCGGTGCCGTCGCGGGCGCGCTCCGGGGAGATGTACGCGGGTGAACCGAGCACCATGCCGGTGCGGGTCACGTTCGGGTCGCCCGGGATCGTGGCGAGGCCGAAATCGGTCAACACCACCCGGCCGTCCTCGCCGAGCAACACGTTGCCCGGCTTGACGTCCCGGTGCATGACGCCGGCCTTGTGCGCGGCGCTGAGCGCACCCAGCACACCGAGGCCGATCTCCACGGTGCGGGCCACCGACACCGGGCCGTCCTCGGCGAGCGTGTCCTGCAACGACTTCGACGCCACGTACTCCATGACGATCCACGGATCGCCGTCGGTGCGCAGCACGTCGAAGATGCGGACGACGTTGGCGTGGTTGAGCCGGGCGATGGCCCGGGCCTCCCGCAACGAGCGTTCCCGCATCTCGCGGCGTTCCTCGTCGGTGAGACCGGGCGGCGGCACCAACTCCTTGATGGCGACGTCCCGGTGCAGCACCTCGTCGCGCGCCTTCCACACCCGGCCCATGCCGCCCTGGCCGAGCGGCGACAGGAGCCGGTATCGGTCAGCGACAAGTTGGGGAAGCGCGTTCGACATCGCTGAGACGGTACCCGGAGCCGCCGACGCTCACACCGCCGGCACGCCACTGTCCGCTTCCCGCAACTTCGCGCCGCGTACCCTGGCGGCATGTCTGCCGAAGAGCCGCTGATCCGGGTCGTCCGCGGTGTCCCCACCGCCGAGGAGTTGGCCGCTCTCGTCGGGGCGCTCGTCGTCCGCTCCCGCCCGGCCGTGGCCCCCGCCCCGAAGACCGCCTCCGCCTGGGCGCGCAGCGGGCGCCCCGCCGGCCCTGGCGGGTGGCGGGCCGCCGGCCTGCCCCGCTGACCCGACCCCTCCAGGTGGGGGCTGCCAGGGGCACGCGGAGCCGTTACCCTCACTCAGGGAAGCGGTGCCGTTACACGTAGGGAGGATCCGTGATCCCTGAGGAGGGCCGGCCAGCGCCCTGGTTGCGCGGATACGGCGGCATCGAGGCCGACATCAGCCAGCTCCGCGACTTCGCCGACCGGCTCGCCGCGGAAGTCGAAAGCAACTACGCGCCCCACCTGCCGTACATCGCCGAAGACATGTCCGCGCAACTGCCCAACCCGTGCGACGCCTTCGTCGAGCTGGTCACGTTCCTGCACGCGCACCACGAGACGCAGCAGGCCACCGCCGACATGGTGTACGCCGTCCGAGGCGCCACCGGCCACCTCGCCGCCGCCGCCGATCGAGTCGCCACCCACTACGCCGACAGCGACGCCTTCACCGCCGCCCGAGTGGTCGACGTCCGACGTGCCCTCGCCGACCCGAGCAGCCTGCTACCCGGCGGGCCGACGCCGATGCTGACCGACCCCACCAGGCCCGACACCGAAGGGCCGGTGGTCCTGCCGTGATCGAACGAGGCACCGGCCGCACCTCCGGCCTCACCGACTGGCAGCTGATGGACGTCAACAGCATGTGGGCCTGCCTACAGGACCACGACACCGCCAACCACTGGAAACAGGTCGCCGGCTGGCGCAAGGTCTGCGACCTCGCACAAACCCACCTCGGCCGTCTCCACGAATACCGGCGCGGGCTCGCCGCCGCCTGGCCACCAGAAACCAGCGCCGCCTCCAGCACGTACCTCGCCGAACTCGACGAACTCATCGACAAGGTCCAGCGCACCCACGACGCCGCCGCCGCGAACTACACCGCGCTGTCCGCCGCCACCCAGGCCATCAGCACCACCCGCGCCGCGCTCCGCAAAATCCACGAGGTGTACGCGGCCAAGCTCCAACAGAAGCAGGCGTACGACTCGATGGCCGCCGACCCGAAAGCGGTGATGGGCAACCGGGTGACGACGCCGCCGGTCGCGGATGGGGAACTGGAACAGCTGAACGTGCAGGCCAGGAGCATGATGTTCGGCCTCAGCGGCGAACTCCAACACGCCCAAGCAACACTCCAAAAACCACCCCCACCCCCACCCCGAGTAGGTCACCAGCCGAACGACCCTGACGTTTATGCCAGCACCGCACAGACCCCGGTAATCCCGCCTATCGTTCCAGTACCTATTAGGTCAGCCTCAGCAACGACGGAGGCCCGGAACGTAGCGTCGTCGCAGCCTATGCGTGCGCAGGTGCCCAACGGAGTGGGGCCAGTGCTGGGTGGAACGGGTTCCACTTTAGTGCCCGGCACGACGAATCCAAACTTCTCAGGATCAGGATTACCTCCGGCAGGACCGATAGCTGCCACTTCTTCCGGCGTGCCAGCCGGGGCTCCAATCGGACCTGTCGGCGGTTTGCCGCCACGGCAGTCCGCGAGTGCCAGGCCACCAGCCGGTACCGAAAATCCTGCGCAGCGCCAAACACCACCGGCATCCATTCGCCCCATGGCACCAGGAGGCCTTATCGGGGGCACACCAGGCATGGGCCTCAGCCAACCTGGCCCAACTCAGAGTTCACCCCGCCGGGTCAACCCAATCGGCGGTGTAATCGGTGGCGGCGGGGCAGGCACAGCGCCGAGCGGCGGGGCGGGTTCTCGGCCTGGATCGGGACGTGGCCTTTCATCGACGCAAGGCATGGCCCCGATGGGCGGAGCGCCCGGGTCGGCGTTTCCCCCGGGCTTTCAGTCGACTTCGGTCCGCCCGAGCGACCAACGGAAGGACAGCATCAAACCCTCCCGTTGGGATCCCGACCATCCATGGGAAACCGATGCGGGAGTAGCGCCGGTGGTCCGCCCGCCCGACGACGGTGGGCCGATTGATCCCGGCCCCGCCATCGGCCTTAATAGATGATTAATGCCAGAGCCAAGGCCACTATCGGCCTGCTGTTATTGCAGACTCTAAGCACTGGGCTTGCTCCAGAAGTTCCATCGATTATTAGTCAGACCGCAGCGACACCTGAGGCAGCCGAAAGAATTCGTAAAGATCAGTGGCACCTCGAGTTCTTGAAGGCCCTCCAAGCGCATGCAATCAGCCAAGGCGATGGGGTCATCGTTGCCGTTCCCGACACCGGCGTCGACCCTCACCCTGACCTGAAAAATAACTTGTTGACGGGAACCGATACGATCGCTGGCGGCTCCGGCGACGGCAAGAAAGACTCGAACAGCCACGGCACAAGTATGGCGGGATTGATCGCGGCCCACGGTCAAGCTGGCAACCTAGGAGCCCTCGGAATTGCGCCGCAGTCCAAAATAATCCCTATACTGGCGTCCACCTCGCAGAATCTTGGGGAAGCCGACGATCTCGCTGAGGCCATTGAATACGCCATTTCAACTCGGGCCCAAATTATAAGCATCTCCTCTGGAGGAGCATCAACGCCGCGTCTCGTACAGGCAGTGAACGCTGCCATAGCCGCAAATATTGTTATTGTCGCAGCAGCAGGAAACACTCCCCACGAACCCGTTTCCTACCCAGCCAGCGAAGAGGGCGTGATCGCGGTTGGTGGTGTCGATCGCGCTGGACAACACGCTGCCACCTCGGTCACCGGGCCGGAAATCGACGTGGTCGCTCCTGCGGTGGACATCTACAGCACTAGCTACGGCGGAAAGTACTCGAAGGGCACCGGTACATCGAGTGCGACGGCGATTGTGGCCGGGGCGGCGGCTTTGATTCGCTCCAAGTACCCGTACCTGCCCGCGCGCGAGGTCGCGCATCGGCTCACGGCCACCGCCATCGACAAGGGCCCGCCTGGGCGTGACGACGAGTACGGCTATGGCGTGATCGATCTCGTGGCGGCGCTGACGGCAGACGTACCGCCGCTGGGTTTTGAATCGGTGAGCGCTCCCGCCGACGCCGACCCTTCGACGGCGGCCGGCGAACGGCAGGGTGATGGCGACACCGGCGCTACGGCACGTGGCCTGGCCACCCTGGGTGTGATTCTGGCTGCCGGGGTCGGATGGGCGGTGGTGGCACGGCGCCGTCGCCGTGGTGATGATCCGCCGCCCAGGATCAGCCGCTGAGAGCGCGAGCGAGTTTGATCGTCTCGGGTTTCGCGAAACCGGGGTGTCTGGCGGCATCGGATACCGCGTTTTCCGGGCAGGGCGAGCGTCGCCGAGGGGTAGGCCGGGCTGATCGACTCCATATCGCCGATGTGGCGGTGTCGGTCGGGGGTGGATGGGCCGTTATCGGCGATGTGGAGTGGATCAAGATGGAAGGGGATCAAGGGGAGAGTGGATCAAGGGGATGTGGGTTATGCGTGGGCTGGATCTAGCGTGGCGGACGCCGTGACTGGGTTGCCGGTAACGTCAGGTTCGTGTCTGACTCTCTCCCGCTCCGCCTTGTGCTCGCATCGGCGAGCCCTGCCCGTCGCAAGCTCCTGCAGGCCGCCGGCATTGAGCCGGATGTGCTGGTCAGCGGGGTGGACGAATCCCTGGTGATGGCCGACCGGGCCGAGGAGTTGTGCCTGGAGTTGGCGCGACTCAAGGCACAGGCGGTGCTGACCCGGTTGAGCCCGGCCGCTGATCAGCGGACGCTGGTGGTCGGCTGCGACTCGGTGCTGGCCTTCGACGGGGAGATTCTCGGTAAGCCGGCGGACCCGGCGGACGCGACCCGGCGGTGGCAGCGAATGCGGGGGCGCAGCGGGGTTCTGCACAGTGGGCACTGCCTGATCGACGTCGTTGCCGGGCGGCGCGCGGAGGCGGTGGCCTCGACGACTGTCCACTTCGCGGACATCAGTGACGACGAGATCGCCACGTACGTAGCCAGTGGCGAGCCGCTGGCCGTGGCCGGCGCGTTCACGATCGACGGGCTGGGCGGGCCGTTCGTGGAGCGGATAGAGGGTGACCCGGGCACGGTGGTCGGGTTGTCGATGCCGCTGCTGCGCCGCCTTCTCGCCGAGCTTGACCTGCGGATCACCGACCTGTGGACGAAGGTCGCGCCGGGCGGCCAGACCGTCGAGCCACTCGGTAACGTCCGGTCATGACCACCAAGTCGATCCCGCTCACCGACGAGTTGCACGCCTACCTTGTCGCGCACGGCTCCCCGCCGGACGAGATCATCCGGGACCTGGCCGAGGAGACCCGGTCGGTGTTGCCCGAGCACGCCACGATGCAGGTGGCGCCGGAGCAGGCGGCCTTCCTGACCTTCCTCACCCGGCTTCTCAGCGCGCGGCAGGCTGTCGAGGTCGGCACGTTCACCGGGCTCTCGTCGCTGGCGATCGCCCGTGGTCTGCCCGAGGGTGGGCAGTTGACCTGCTTCGACATCTCCGAGGAGTTCACCGGCATCGCCCGGCGCTACTGGGATCGGGCCGGCGTGCAGGACCGGATCGACCTGCGGATCGGCCCGGCCGGGGACCGGCTACGGGAGCTGCCGCAGGAGCGCTATCTCGATTTCGCGTTCATCGACGCGGACAAGACGGGCTACCCGATCTACTGGGCGGAGTTGGTGCCCCGGATGCGTCCGGGTGGGGTGATCGCGGTCGACAACGTGCTGCGCGGCGGCAGGGTCATCGCGCCGAGGGACGTCAGCGACCGGGCGATCGCCGCGTTCAACGACGAGGTGCTCGCCGACGTGCGGGTGGACCCGGTGATGTTGCCGATCGCCGACGGTCTCACCCTCGCCCGGGTGCGCTGAGCAGCTGATCCACTCGGGTTCCTGGAAGTCGCGGCATCCCACGCGCCAGGACACCCCGACTTCCAGAAACCGAGTCGATCAAGCCCGGCCACGGCCACGGCCAGGCCACGGCCAGACCACGGCCGCGGCCACGGCGTCAGCGGACGCTGCGGGCGAACTGTCGTGCTGCCCAGACGACGCCCAGCACGGCGAGCACCGCGGTGATGCTCAGGCCCTGCCAGACCTTGTCGCTGCCCAGGTCGCCGGCGAACAGCGCACGGGTGCCGTCGACCGCCCAGGAGAACGGGTTCCAGTCGGCGATGCCCTGCAACCAGCCCGGGGCGAACGTCAGTGGCAGCAGGATGCCGGACAGCAGCAGCACGGGCTGCGCCACGGTGTTCATCAGCGGGGCCAGCGCGTCCTCGCTCTTGACCTTGAGCGCCACGCCGTAGGAGACGGCCGAGGTCATGAGGGCGATAAGGGCGAGCATCAGGTACGCCAGCAGGAGGTCACCGAGGAACACCCGCAGGTCGAACAGGAGCGCCAGCAGGGTGATGATGACGGCCTGCACGAGGAGCGACACCACGTCGCGCAGTGAGCGGCCGAGCAGCAGGGCCAGCCGGCTGATCGGGGTGACCCGCGAGCGTTCGATGACCCCGGCTCGCAGTTCGGCGATGAGGCCGAACCCCTGGAAGAGGCCGCCGAAGATGGCCAGCAGCACCAGCAGACCGGGTACGAAGATCTTGTAGGCGGCCGCCTGGGTGGGTGCGTTCAGGGCCGGCTTGAGGAGCGGGGCGAAGAGCAGCAGGTACATCACCGGCTGGAACACGCCGACGAAGACCCAGACCGGGTTGCGCAGCAGCAGTTGGGTCTGCCGCTGGAAGATCAGCCACGTGTCACGGGCGAATTTCATGAGTGGTCTCCGAGTGGTCAGGACTCGCGCAGCGAGCGATGAACGAACGGTCAGGACTCGCGCAGCGAGCGGCCGGTCTTGGTGAGGAAGACGTCGTCCAGGCTGGGCCGGTGCAGCTCGATCGAGCGCAGCTCCAGGCCGGCGTGGTCGAGTCGGCGCAGCACCTGCGGGATGGCGGTGGCGCCCTCGTCGACGTAGAGGCGCAGGCCGCCCTCGTCGACGGTCTCCAGCTTGTTGACGAACAGCTCGCCGTCGAGGGCCTTGGCGGCCTGCGGCGTGGCGGCCAGGTCGAGGCCGACCAGCACCACGTCACCGGAGATCTCCCGCTTCAGCTCGGCGGGGGTGCCCTCGGCCACGACCTCGCCGTTGTCCATGATCGCGATCCGGTCGCAGAGCGCGTCTGCTTCGTCCAGGTAGTGCGTGGTGATGAAGACGGTCATGCCGTCGCTGCGCAGTCGGCGGATCTCGTCCCACATGTGGGCGCGGCTCTGCGGGTCGAGGCCGGTGGTCGGCTCGTCCAGGAAGACGATCTTCGGCTCGTGGATGATGCCGAGCGCGATCTCGACCCGTCGGCGTTGACCGCCGGAGTAGGTCTTGCACTTGCGGTCGGCGTACTCGGTGAGTTGGAAGGCGTCCAGCGCGCGGACGGCGCGGCGCTGCGCGTCGGCCTTGCCGATGCCGTACATGCGGGCGTGCAGCACCAGCTCCTCGCGCGCGGTGGACTCGTCCCAGGTGCTGCCGCCCTGTGGGACGTAGCCGATGCGGCGGCGCACCTCGGCCGGGTCCTTGCGGAGGTCGGCGCCGGCGATGGTGGCTTCGCCGCCGTCCGGCTCGATCAGCGTGGCGAGCATCCGCAGCGTGGTGGTCTTGCCGGCGCCGTTCGGGCCGAGGAAGCCGAAGATCTCGCCCTCGGCGACCTCGAGGTTGACACCCCGCACGGCGTCCACGGTCTTCGTCTCTCGACCCGCGCGGGAGCGGAACGACTTCCGCAGCCCCCTGGTCTCGATCATCTCTGCTCCTGATCGTTCGGGCCGGCCGAGCCGACCATCGAGTAGGGCCGGTCGAGCCGGCCGCCGATTGGGACGACGCCGGACGGCGCACTCCCCCGCTGTGCCGTCAGCAGGCTAACGCGATATAACGTTTCTAGTCAACATTGATTATTTCGCGTCGGGCGCGGGCCGCTCCTCACCGTCCCGCCACCCCGGCCAACCATCCGCGTTCTCCAGCTCAGCAGGCAGGTACGACACACCTGACTCGACACGTTCCGCGATTCGCTCGCACCACCCGACCTCCGCCTCCGCCCGGACGGACCACAGCTCGACCATCCAACTGACATGTACCGGCTTGGCGTTGCGGACCCAGTCCGACTCGAGCGAGGCACGCATCGAGGCGACGTTGGCGCGGAGCAGGTTGGCGCGGTTGCGCAGGGCCGCCGCCGCCTCCGAACGGGGCATCGCCGGCAGGAAGGAGAACGCCGCCGTGAACGGGTCGGGCGGCTCGCTGAGGTTCCACCAGAGGTTGCGCAGCAACGTCTCGAACTCGTCCTCCCCCTTGGCGGTCACCTCGTAGGTGGTCCGGGCCGGACGAGCACCGACCTGCTCGGTCGCGACGGCGTTGAGCAGCCCTTCCTCGGTGAGTTTGCGCAGCGCGTGGTAGATCGATCCGGGCTGCACGTTGGCCCACTTGTCGGCGCTCCAGCTCAGCAGCTCACGGCGTACGTCGTAGCCGTGCACGGGCTGCATCCACCGCACCAGACCGAGGATCATCATTCGAGTCGCAGACACCCAACAAGCGTAATAGCCAAGTTTGACTAAGTGGGGGTGGCGCAGTGCCGCATCCCACACTGAGCGATCGTTAGGGCCGCCAGGGTGGCCGATACACTCCCCGTCAGTAACCTGCCCGGGAGGAGCCACGAAGGTGCGCAAGGTACTCATCGCCAACCGCGGCGAGATCGCCGTCCGGGTGATCCGTGCGTGCCGCGACGCCGGCCTGGACAGCGTCGCCGTCTACGCGGACTCCGACCGCGACGCCCTGCACGCCACCCTCGCGGACGAGGCGTACGCGCTCGGTGGCGACAGCGCGACCGAGACGTACCTGCGCATCGACAAGCTGCTCGACGTCGCCGCCCGGGCCGGCGCCGACGCCGTACACCCGGGTTATGGCTTTCTCTCCGAGAACGCCGACTTCGCCCAGGCGGTCATCGACGCCGGGCTGACCTGGATCGGTCCCACCCCGCAGGCGATCCGCGACCTTGGTGACAAGGTCACCGCCCGGCACATCGCCCAGCGGGCCGGCGCCCCGCTCGTCCCCGGCACCCCGGACCCGGTGGCCAGCCCGGACGAGGTGATCGCGTTCGCCGTCGACCACGGCCTGCCGGTGGCCATCAAGGCGGCCTTCGGCGGCGGCGGTCGCGGCCTCAAGGTCGCCCGCACGATGGAGGAGATCCCCCAGCTCTTCGAGTCGGCCACCCGGGAGGCGGTCGCGGCGTTCGGCCGGGGCGAGTGCTTCGTCGAGCGCTACCTGGACCAGCCCCGCCACGTCGAGGCGCAGGTCCTCGCCGACCAGCACGGCAACGTGATCGTGGTGGGCACCCGGGACTGCTCGTTGCAACGCCGGCACCAGAAGCTCGTCGAGGAGGCCCCCGCGCCGTTCCTCACCGACGCCCAGCGGGCGCAGATCCACGACAGCGCCAAGGCGATCTGCCGCGAGGCCGGCTACCACGGCGCCGGCACCGTCGAATACCTGGTCGGCAGGGACGGCACGATCTCCTTCCTGGAGGTCAACACGCGACTCCAGGTCGAGCACCCGGTCACCGAGGAGACCGCCGGCATCGACCTGGTCCGCGAGCAGTTCCGGATCGCCGACGGCGAGAAGCTGCGCATCACCGAGGACCCGACGCCGCGCGGGCACGCCATCGAGTTCCGGATCAACGGCGAGGACCCGGGCCGCAACTTCCTGCCCGCCCCGGGCACTGTCACCGCGCTGCGGCTCCCGAGCGGCCCGGGTGTGCGGGTGGACACCGGCATCTCGGCCGGCGACGTGATCGGCGGCAACTTCGACTCGCTGCTCGCCAAGGTGATCATCGTCGGTGAGACACGGACCGAAGCCCTGGAACGCGCCCGCCGCGCGCTGGACGAGATGGTCCTCGACGGCATGGCCACCGCCCTGCCGTTCCACCGGCTGGTAGTGCGCGACGAGGCGTTCACCGCCGAACCGTTCAGCGTGCACACCCGGTGGATCGAGACCGAGTTCCACAACACGGTGCCGCCCTTCACCGCCGCCGCCGGCGCCGCCGAGGCGCCGGCCGAGCGCGACACCGTCGTGGTCGAGGTCGGCGGCAAGCGCCTCGAGGTCAGCCTCCCCGCCGGCTTCGGCGGGAGTACGACCACCGCGGCACCCGCCTCCCGTAAGCCGACTCGGCGCGGTGGCGGTGCGAAGGCCGGCGCCCCGGTCGGTGGAGACGCGCTCACCTCGCCGATGCAGGGCACCATCGTCAAGATCGCTGTTGCCGACGGCGACACCGTGGCCGAGGGCGACCTGGTGGTGGTGCTGGAGGCGATGAAGATGGAGCAGCCGTTGCACGCCCACAAGGCGGGCACTGTCAGCGGGCTCGCCGCCGAGGTCGGTGCCGTGATCACCGCCGGTGCCGCGATCTGCACCATCGCCTGACGGTCGGAGGGCCTTCCCGTCCGCTTTGTCGGACGGAGCGTCGTACGGCAGGGGTGGTTTGCGGCACCGACGTGGGCGATGGCGACCGGAGGCGGGAATGATGGCCGGGTGCGGTTCCTACACGGCGCGGTTCCCGCGCACGACCTGACCTATACCGACGTCTTCATGGCGCCGGCCCGCTCCGACCTGGGCTCCCGGCTCGACGTCGACCTCTCCACCAGCGACGGCACCGGCACCACCATCCCGCTGGTGGTGTCGAACATGACAGCTGTCGCCGGCCGGCGGATGGCGGAGACGGTGGCCCGCCGGGGCGCGATCACGGTGATCCCGCAGGACATCCCGATCGAGGTGGTGGCGAATGTCGTCGCCTGGGTCAAGCAGCGGCACCTGGTCTACGACACGCCGATCACCCTGGGGCCGACCGAGACCGTCGGCGACGCCATCCACCTGCTGCCCAAGCGCTCGCACGGTGCGGTGATCGTGGTCGACGACGACGGCCGGCCGATGGGCGTGGTCACCGAGGCGGACACCACCGGTGTGGACCGGTTCGCTCAGCTGCGTCACGTGATGTCGACGGAGCTGCACACGGTCCCGGCGGACGCGGACCCGCGGACCGGGTTCGAGAGGCTCTCGGCGGGACGTCGCCGGCTCGCCCCGGTGGTGGACGCCAACGGTCGACTGGTCGGGGTGCTGACCCGCCAGGGAGCGTTGCGGGCGACCCTCTACACACCGGCCGTGGACGACGGTGGTCGACTGCGTATCGCGGCGGCCGTCGGGATCAACGGTGACGTGACCGGCAAGGCCAGGGCACTGCTGGAGGCGGGGGTGGACACCCTGGTCGTGGACACCGCGCACGGCCACCAGGCGCGGATGATCTCCGCCCTCCAGGCGGTCCGCAAGCTGGACCCGGGAGTGCCCGTGGCGGCCGGCAACGTGGTCACCGCCGAGGGGGTACGCGACCTGGTCGAGGCCGGGGCCGACATCATCAAGGTCGGCGTCGGACCAGGCGCGATGTGCACCACCCGGATGATGACCGGCGTGGGCCGACCGCAGTTCTCCGCCGTCCTCGACTGCGCGGCGGCCGCCCGCGAACTGGGCCGGCACGTGTGGGCCGACGGCGGGGTGCGGCACCCACGCGACGTGGCGCTCGCGCTGGCCGCCGGAGCGTCCAACGTGATGATCGGCTCCTGGTTCGCCGGCACCTACGAGTCCCCCGGTGACCTCTACACGGACGCGGACGGTCGGCGGTACAAGGAGAGCTTCGGGATGGCGTCGGCTCGGGCGGTCAGCGCCCGTACCGCGGACGACAGCCCGTACGACCGGGCCCGCAAGGCGGTGTTCGAGGAGGGCATCTCCTCGGCCCGGATGTACCTGGACCCGGCCCGCCCCGGCGTGGAGGACCTGATCGACGAGATCATCGCCGGGGTGCGCAGCGCGTTCACGTACGCCGGCGCACGGGATCTGACCCAGTTCCACGACCGCGCCCTGGTCGGCGTCCAGAGTGCCGCCGGCTTCACCGAAGGAATGCCCCTCCCCACCAGCTGGTAGCCCCCACCCGGGTCGATCATGGAGTTGTGGTGCCCTACAGAACGGGCATCGACGGGTGAACCGCCCACCACAACTCCATGATCGACGCTGGGAGGGGGTTACGGGGTCAGGCGGCGGAGGACTTCGCGGGCGGCGTCGCTCGGGTTGTTTCCCACCCGGTCGGGCAGGGCTCCGGCCAGCCAGAGGGTGGCGAAACCGTGGGCGATCGACCAGGCGGCGAGCGCGTCCCGGTCGGTGTCGGCGGGCGCGCCACCGTTGGGCAGGGCGGCCACCTCGGAGCGGAGTGCGGCACCCGCGCGCTCCCGGGCGGCGGTCAGCTCGGCGTCGTCCGTCCGGTGCAGCTCGGGCCGGAACATCACCTCGAAGTACGCGCGGCGCCGGACGGCGAAGTCCACGTACGCGACGCCGGCCTCGAGCAGGTCGTCACCGGCCCGGACCAGCGCCTGCGCCAACAGGTCGAAGCCCTGCGCGGCGAGCGCGGTGAGCAGGCCCGCCTTGTCTCCGAAGTGGTGCGCGGGCGCGGCGTGCGAGACGCCGGCTCGGCGGGCCAGGTCGCGCAGGCTCAACGCGGTAGGCCCGACCTCCTCGATGGCCTCGAGCGCGGCGGCGAGCAGTGCACGGCGGAGGTCCCCGTGGTGGTACGCACGCGTGTCGGTCACGTCAGGATCGTATCTTGCCATTGACAAGATGCCACCTCGACTCGCAATCTTGTCACCGACAAGTTTTCGAGGAGGATTTCGATGGCACCCCTGATCGCTCTGCTCGTCGGCAGCGCCCTGGCCCGCCTCGCCGGTCTGGCCGGCCTCTCCGCGCTGGACGGATGGCACCCGGCTCTGCGCGTCGGGCTGGCCCTGATGTTCACGCTGACCGCCGTCGCGCACTTCGGCGGCCGGCGGCGCGCCGACCTGATCGCGATGGTCCCGCCCCGACTGCCCCGACCGGACCTGCTGGTCACCGCCACCGGAGTGCTGGAACTGGTCGGCGCGATCGGCCTGCTGGTGCCGGCGACCGCCCGCGTCGTGGCGGCCGGACTCGCCCTGCTGATGCTCGCGATGTTCCCGGCCAACGTCTCGGCCGCACGCCGAAGGCTGACCCTCGCCGGGCGCCCGGTCACCCCGCTCGCGCAGCGCACCGCGCTGCAACTGGTCTTCGTCGCGGCGGCCGTCGCTATTTCGTTTGGCCCCTGACTATCAGGGGGCTAACCTACTGTCGTGGAACTCGTGACCCTCCAGGACGTGCCTCTCGGCCGACTGCTGGTGGTGGCCGGGCACCTGGTCGGGCAGCGGTGGAACCGCTACCTCGCCGAGGAGCACGGCCTCACCCAGGCCGGCATGATCACCCTGATGACGCTCGCCCGACACGGCGAGCTGCCCCACCGGCAGGTCGCCGAGAAGGGCTTCGTCCGCCCGGCGACCCTCACCGGCATCGTGGACACGCTCGAACGCGACGGTCTGGTCGAGCGGCAGCGCGACGACAGCGACCGGCGCAGCATCCGACTCGCCCTCACGCCCGCCGGGCGGGAGCGGGCCGCTGCGCTCAGCGCGTTGATGCACTCCGGACGCCCGCTCACCTCGGTCGACGCCGACCCGGAGAAGGCCGCCGTGATCCGCGAGTTCCTGCTGGAGGTCATCGGCAGCGGGGACGACCCGCGGATGACCGGACGCCTCACCGAACCGAAGGATCCGGCGTGCTGATCCGACTGCTGCGCAACCAACTGCGCACCTACCAACGACCACTGCTGGCGGTGGTGCTGCTCCAGTTCGTGGGCACCATGGCCTCGCTCTACCTACCGAGCCTCAACGCGGACATCATCGACCAGGGCGTCGCCCGGGGCGACACCGACTACATCGTCCGCACCGGCGGTTGGATGTTGCTGGTCAGCCTGGTCCAGATCGTCTGTTCGATCGCCGCCGTCTATCTCGGCGCACGCGTCGCGATGGGCTTCGGCCGGGACGTCCGCGCCGAACTGTTCGGGCACGTCAACCGGTTCTCCGCCCGTGAGGTGGCCCGGTTCGGGGCACCCTCGTTGATCACCCGCAACACCAACGACGTCCAGCAGGTGCAGATGCTCGTGCTGATGAGCTGCACGATGCTGGTCGCGGCACCCATCATGAGCGTCGGCGGGGTCTTCATGGCGCTGCGCGAGGACATCGGCCTGTCCTGGTTGATGCTGGTCAGCGTGCCCGTGCTGGCCATCGCACTCGGCGCGATCATCCGCCGGATGGTGCCGGGCTTCCGGCTGATGCAGACCCGCATCGACACCGTCAACCGGGTGTTGCGTGAGCAGATCACCGGCATCCGGGTGGTCCGTGCCTTCGTCCGCGAGCCGTACGAGACGGACCGCTTCGCCGTCGCCAACGCCGACCTGACCGCGACCGCGCTACGTACCGGCCGGTTGCTGGCGCTGATCTTCCCGGTGGTCATGCTGGTGTTGAACGTGTCCAGCGTGGCGGTGCTCTGGTTCGGCGCGCAGCGGGTGGACGCCGACGCGATCGAGATCGGCGCGCTGACGGCCTTCCTGGCGTACCTCATGCAGATCCTGATGGCGGTCATGATGGCCACCTTCATGCTGATGATGGTGCCCCGGGCGGCGGTCTGCGCCGAACGCATCGTCGAGGTGCTGGACACCGACTCCTCGGTGGTTCCGGCCGCCGCGCCGGTCACCGACCTGTCCACCCGGGCGGAGCTGGAGCTGCGCGGGGTGCGTTTCCAGTACCCGGGAGCGGTCGAGCCGGTGCTGCGCGACATCTCCTTCCGGGCCACCCCGGGCACCACCACGGCGATCATCGGCAGCACCGGCGCCGGCAAGACGACACTGCTGTCACTGATCCCCCGCCTGGTCGACGTCACCGCGGGCGCGGTGCTCGTCGACGGTGTCGACGTGCGGGAGCTGGCACCCGACGAACTGTGGCGACGCATCGGCCTGGTGCCGCAGCGGCCGTACCTGTTCACCGGGACGATCGCGAGCAACCTGCGCTACGGCAACCCGGACGCCACCGACGAGGAGCTGTGGGCGGCCCTGGAGATCGCCCAGGCCCGGGACTTCGTGGCGCAGATGCCCGGCGGGCTGGACGCCCCGATCGCGCAGGGCGGCACCACAGTCTCCGGCGGGCAGCGGCAACGCCTCGCCATCGCCCGCGCCCTGGTCCGGCAACCGGAGATCTACCTGTTCGACGACTCGTTCTCCGCGCTCGACCTCGGCACCGACGCGCGGCTGAGGGCGGCGTTGCGGCCGATCACCGCGCAGTCCGCGGTGGTGATCGTGGCCCAGCGGGTCTCCACGATCGTCGACGCCGACCAGATCATCGTGCTCGAGAACGGAGGGGTCGTCGGAGTGGGACGACACGCGGAGTTGTTGGAGACCTGCCCGACGTACGCCGAGATCGTCGCCTCGCAGCAGACGACGGAGGTGACGGCATGAGCGAGCACGACGAGCCGCGCACCGCGGCCGTACCCAGTCAGAAGCCGGCCGGCGACGGGCGGACACCTGGCGCCGCCGCGCCGCGACCCGGCGGCGACGCGCCGACGCCGAAGCGGCTGCCTCCCGGTCGCCCGGGTGGCGGCCCGGGGTGGATGAGCGCCGGGATGCCCGCCGAGAAGTCGATGAACTTCGGGCCGTCGGCCCGGCGGTTGCTCGGCCGGCTGCGCCCGCACCGCCTGCACCTGGCGGCGATCATCACTCTCGCCGTGGTGAGCGTCGGGTTCAGCGTGGCCGGGCCGAAGATCCTCGGCCACGCCACCGACATCATCTTCAGCGGCGTGATCGGCCGGCGACTGGAGCCGGGCACCACCGCCGAGCAGGCGATCGCCGCAGCCCGGGCCGGCGGCAACGAAAGCTTCGCCGACATGCTGGCCCGGATGGACGTGGTGCCCGGGATGGGCATCGACTTCGACGCCCTGGGCCGGGTGCTGCTGTTGGCGCTCGGCCTCTACCTGGCGGCGAGCCTGCTGTCGTGGTGGCAGGGCTGGCTGCTCAACGGGGTGGTCCAGCGCACCGTGCTGCGCCTGCGCGCCGAGGTGGAGGAGAAGCTCAACCGGCTGCCGTTGCCCTACTTCGACAGGCAGCCCCGGGGCGAACTGCTCAGCCGCGTCACCAACGACATCGACAACATCTCCACCAGCCTCCAGCAAACCCTCAGTCAGCTCCTCACCTCCCTGCTGACGGTGGTCGGCGTGCTGGGTGTGATGTTCTGGATCTCGCCGCTGCTGGCCCTGGTGGCGCTGGTCGCGGTGCCGCTGTCGGTGCTGGTCACCCAGCGCATCGCCAAGCGCTCGCAGAAGCAGTTCGTCGCACAGTGGACGCACACCGGTGAGTTGAACGGTCAGATCGAGGAGGCCTACACCGGTCACGAGCTGGTGAAGGTCTTCGGTCGGCAGCGCGAGGTGGAGGCCGCGTTCCACGCGAAGAACGAGGAACTGTTCCGGGCCAGCTTCGGCGCGCAGTTCATCTCCGGGATCATCATGCCGTCGATGATGTTCATCGGGAACCTGAGCTACGTCGCGATCGCCGTGGTCGGTGGCCTGCGGGTCGCCTCCGGCACGATGAGCCTCGGTGACGTGCAGGCGTTCATCCAGTACTCCCGCCAGTTCACCCAGCCGCTCACCCAACTCGCGTCGATGGCCAACCTGCTCCAGTCCGGTGTGGCGTCCGCCGAGCGGGTCTTCGCGGTGCTCGACGCCGACGAGCAGACCCCCGACCCGGTCGAGCCGGCCCGGGTCACCGACCCGCACGGCCGGGTCGAGTTCGAGCACGTCTCGTTCCGGTACGAGCCGGACAAGCCGTTGATCGACGACCTGTCGCTGGTCGCCGAGCCGGGGCACACGGTGGCGATCGTCGGCCCGACCGGTGCCGGGAAGACCACACTGGTCAACCTGGTCATGCGGTTCTACGAGCTGGACGCCGGCCGGATCACCCTCGACGGGGTGGACATCACCACGATGCGCCGTGACGACCTGCGCGGACGGATCGGCATGGTGCTCCAGGACACCTGGCTCTTCGGCGGCACCATCCGCGACAACATCGGCTACGGACGGCCCGACGCGACCGAGGAGGAGATCGTCGCGGCGGCGCGGGCCACCTTCGTGGACCGGTTCGTGCGCAGCCTGCCCGACGGCTACGACACGGTCATCGACGAGGAGGGCAGCAACGTCAGCGCCGGCGAGAAGCAGCTCATCACCATCGCCCGGGCGTTCCTCGCCGAACCGTCGCTGCTCATCCTCGACGAGGCCACCAGCTCGGTGGACACCCGCACCGAGGTGCTGCTCCAACGGGCGATGGCCGCGCTGCGCTCCGACCGGACCAGCTTCGTCATCGCGCACCGGCTCTCCACCATCCGCGACGCCGACCTGATCCTGATGATGGAGGACGGCCGGATCGTCGAGCAGGGCACCCACGAGCAGTTGCTCGCCGCCCACGGCGCGTACCACCGGCTCTACCGTTCGCAGTTCACCGGGGCGGTGGTCGACGAGGAGCCGGCCACCGCCGCCCAACCGGCGTCGGTCTGACGTGTCAGTCCGGGGGGAGCAGATCCGCCGAGCGGGCCGCGACCTGCCCGCCGATCAGGGCGAGCGCGTCAGCGGCCGGCATCGGGGCCAGGGACCGACCACCGCGCAGGCGCAGCGCGAGGCGTCCGCCGGCCACCTCCCGGGGCCCCAACACGCCGAGGTACGGGACGCGGCGGCGGGCCGCGTCCCGGATCCGGGCGCCCAGCGACCCGGCGACGTCGACAGCGACCCGCAGGCCGGCGTCGACGGCCTGCCGGGCCAGGTCGGCCGCCGCGTCGACCTGCCCGTCGTCGACCGGCAGCAGGACCAGTTGGACGGGTGCGTACCAGGCCGGGAACGCGCCCTCGTGCACCTCGATCAGGTACGCGAACAACCGCTCCATGCTGCCGACCAGACTCCGGTGCACCATGACCGGTCGACGCCGACTGCCGTCGGAGTCGGTGTACGACAGGTCGAACCGCTCGGGTTTGTCGAAGTCGAGTTGGATGGTGGAGATGGTCGACTCCCGACCGGCCGCGTCGACGATCTGAATGTCGATCTTCGGCCCGTAGAACGCTGCCTCGCCGGGCGCCTCGACGTACTCCATCCCACTCAGCGCGGCGCGGAGCAGGTCCTCCGCACGGGCCCACTGCGCGTCGTCACCGACGTACTTCTCGCCCGGCCCGCGCAGCGACAGCCGGAACCCGGCCGGGCGTACGCCCAGCGCGGCGTGCGCCTCCCGAATCAGCCCGAGGATCTCGGCGACCTCCGCACCAACCTGCTCGGGCGCGCAGAAGGTGTGCGCGTCGTTAAGGGAGATGGCGCGTACCCGGGACAGCCCACCGAGCACCCCGGAACGCTCCGAGCGGTACATCCCACCCAGCTCCGCGACCCGCAGCGGCAACTCCCGGTAGGAGCGTCCCCGGGCCCGGAACACCAGCGCGTGATGAGGGCAGAGCGCCGGCCGGAGCACGAACTCGTCGTCGGCGCTCAGCCGCATCGGCGGGAACATGTCGTCGGCGAAATAGCCGAGATGGCCGGAGAGTTCGAAGAGTTCACGTTTGCCCAGCGGGGGCGAGTAGACGTGCTGGTGGCCGGAGCGACGCTCCAGCTCCCGGACGTACTCCTCGACGGCGTGCCGGGCGGCCGCGCCGGCGGGCAGCCAGATCGGCAGGCCGGCGCCGGCCAACGGATCGGAGACGAAGAGGTCCAGCTCACGGCCGAGCCTACGGTGGTCGATCATGTCGGGCTCCTGGATCGGGTACGACCCGGAGGCGACCAGGACACCGAACGCCGCGCGGCCCTCGGGGGCGGATCGCCCCGGGGCCTGGTCGACGGTGGTTACGTCAGAGCGGCGCGCCGGGGACACCCGGCGTCGTGGTCACCACTACCGCACTGCGCATGTGAGGACGCTATCCGTCGAACCATCGAGGACGCACCTGGATTACGACTGTCAGGACGCGGACGGGGGCGGGCCGCCGGCGCGGGACCCGCCGGCGGCCCTGGCGGCCCGAATTCGTCAGGAACGGGGGACCCGACGGGCGTGGCCGCGCGGACAACGGTACGCCGACGATCGCCGATCCGCCGACCGCTCCGGCGGGGGTGGAACAGCCACCGAAACCGTCACCCGGAACCGGTTCGCCTCGTTGGACCCCGGGTGGCCTGGCCGTGTCGACCGTCACGACGGGCCGGGGTTGTCCACCGTGACGCCGGACACGCCGTCAGGCTCAAGACACCCAATCGGCCGCATCCGGCGAGGTGGCAGGCGTGCCCGAACTACTGACCAATGTTGCTTCGCCGACCTGGGCGTACCTGGTGCTGGTCGCCCTGCTGATCGCGGACGCCTTCGTCCCGGTGATTCCCACCCAGATCGTCATGATCACCAGCGGCGCGCTCACCGTCTACGGCGGGCTCAGCCTGCCGGTCACCATCGCCGTCGGCGCGCTCGGCGTGTTCGTCGGCGACCTGGCCTGCTACCTGCTCGGACGGAGCGCACCGGATCGGCGGCCACCCCGGCACGCCGAGCTGAGCCGGGCCCGGCGGGTCGCCAGCCGCGTCACCCAGGGGCTCCGACAACCCGGACCGATGGTCATCCTGCTGTGCCGGTTCGTGCCCGGTGGGCGCATGGCGGCCTGCTTCTCGGCCGGCCGCAGCCGCTACCCGTACCGGCTGTTCATGCTGTACGAGGCGGTCGCCGCGCTGGGTTGGGCCACGTACGGCGCGCTGGTGGGGCATCTCGGCGGCACCGCCCTCACCGAATCGGCGTGGCGCCTGGCCATCATCGCCACCGCCGCGGCGGTCGGCTTCGCCGCGGCCGGATGGGCGATGACACTGGTCAGCGCCCGCCACGCCCGCGCCGCAGCCGCCGCGAACATCCCGATCGACTGAGTGTCGCCCAGCGTTCCGGGCCGCAGAACTCGGAGATCTTGGACAGTTTCCGTCAGCTGTTGACGGAAACTGTCCAAGATTGCCGCGACGGACGTACCTCTAGGGGTCGTTTCGGGGGGTCAACTCGGTGGGCGTCCCGGATTCGGCTCGGGTGCCTCCGGCGACAGGCTGAGGCATGCCTGGAACCCGGAACACCGGCGTGCTTGCCCTCGGTGGGATCGCCGTGGCGGCGCTGCGCACCGTGATCGGCCACCTGGAAGTCAACGACGACCTCAACCCGTGGGCGCTGACCGTCAGCGACTTCGCGGTCTCCGACCGGGGCGGGGTCATCGACGTCGCCATGGTGGTGCTCGCGCTCGCCACAGTGTCGCTGCTGTACGGGCTACGCCGCACCGGCCCGGCACAGCCCGGTCACGCGGTCGAGTGGCTGCTCGGCGCGTGGGTGTCCGGGCTGCTGCTGGCCGCGCTGGTGCCGACGAACGAGCCGGGCACCGCCATGACCACGGCGGCGTACGTGCACCGGTACGCCTCGGTGGTCGCCTTCCTCGCCCTGCCGGCGGCCGGTTGGCTGCTGGCACGTCGACCCGACCTGGCCCCCGCCGCCCGGACGCTACGCGCCCTCGTCGTGCTGAGCCTGGCCCTGGCGGTGGCGATGATCTGGTCCGCCTACCCCGGTGACCGCCTGCTGATCGGCCTGGCCGAACGCCTCCTCATCCTCACCGAGGTAGCGGTGCTGGCGACAGTCGCCCTAACGCAGACTCGGGCCGCCGACCCGCCCGCCGGGGCCCGCCCCGCCGCCCGCCCCGTCCACGTCGATCATGGAGTTGTGGTGCCCCGCAAAAGGGGTGTGACAGTGTGAACCGCCCACCACAAGTCCATGATCGACAACGATTACTCCAGCTCGTGGAGCATGAGCTGACGGGCAGCCTCGGTGATCGAACCGGACAGGCTCGGGTAGATGGTGATGGTCTGGGCCAGCTCGTTGACCGTCAGATTGTTCTCCACCGCCATGGTGATCGGCAGGATCAGCTCACTGGCCTTCGGGGCGACCACCACACCGCCGATCACCTGACCGCTGGCCGGCCGGCAGAAGAGCTTCACGAAGCCGTCCGCGAGGTCGTCCATCTTCGCCCGGGCGTTGCCGGACAGCGGCAACATCACCTGCCGGGCCGGCACCTTGCCCGCGTCCACCTCGTCCTGCGAGACACCCACGGTGGCCAGCTCCGGATCGGTGAAGACGTTCGCCGCGACGGTACGCAGACGCAGCGGACGGACCGCCTCGCCGAGGGCGTGCCACATGGCGATCCGGCCCTGCATGGCGGCGACACTGGCCAGCAGCAGCACCCCCGTGCAGTCACCGGCAGCGTAGATGCCGGGCACGTTGGTCCGGGACGCCCGGTCGACGGTGATGTAGCCGCCCCGGCCCAGCTCCACCCCGTACTCGGCCAGACCCAGGTCGGCGGTGTTCGGGATAGAGCCGACGGTGATCAACGCGTGTGAGCCGGTCACCTTCCGGCCGTCGGACAGCTCCACCTCGACGCCGTCGGCGGTACGCCGGACCGCGTCGGCCCGGGAGTTGTTGAGGATCTCCATGCCCCGGTTGCGGAACACCCGCTCGATGGCCGACGCGGCGTCGGCATCCTCGTGCGGCATCACCCGGTCCCGGCTGGAGACCAGGGTGACCTGGACCCCCATCGCCAGGTACGCGCTGGCGAACTCCGCACCAGTCACACCCGAGCCGACCACGATCAGGTGCTCGGGCAGCTCAGGCAGGTCGTACACCTGACGCCAGGTCAGGATGCGCTCACCGTCCGGTACGGCGGTGGGCAGCTGGCGGGGTGTCGAACCGGTCGCGACCAGCACGGTCGAGGCGTCGATGGAGTATTCCTCCCCACCGTCGGCGGGAGTGACGACGACCCGGTGGGTGTGCCCGAGGGAGTCCTCCCCGAGCCGGGCGGTGCCGGCCACGAAGGTGACACCCGCCTTCAGCAGCTTGGCGTGGATGTCAGCGGACTGCGCCAGGGCCAATCGCTTGACCCGCTCGTGCACCGCCCGCGCGTCGACGGTGACCGCCTCCAGGCCGTCCGAGTGCACCCCGAACTCCTCGGTGTCCCGGTAACCGGTGACCACCCCCGAGCTGGCGATGAAGGTCTTCGACGGCACGCAGTCGGAGAGCACGCAGGCCCCACCGGCGCCGTCCGCCTCCACCACCGTGACATCGGCGTCCAGTTGAGCGGCCACCAGGGCCGCCTCGTACCCGGCCGGCCCTCCGCCGATGATCACGATCCGGCTCACAGCGTTCGCCCTTCGTCCATGCTCACAGTGACTTTCTTCTCCTGGGCGCATTCGACACGCACAGTCGTATTCTCCCCCACCCGTCCGCCGGGCTATCGTCATCGCCGTGCGTCATCACGCCGCCTACGGCTCAAATCTCGACCCCGCCCGGATGCGCGCCTACTGTCCGCATTCGCCGATGGTGGGCACCGGCTGGCTGGAAGGCTGGCGGCTGACCTTCGCCGGTGCGGACGTGATCGGCTGGGAGGGTGCGGTCAGCACCCTGGTCGAGTCTCCCGGTGACCGGGTCTTCGTGGCGCTCTACGACATCCACCCGTACGACGCCGAGCAGCTCGACGAGTTGGAGGGCGTCGCCGCCGGCACGTACCGCAAGCTGCACGTCCGGGTCTCCACCCTCGACGGCGACGTGACGGCGTGGATCTACGTCTTCAACGGGTACGAGGGCGGCCTGCCGACGTCGTGGTACCTGTCCGAGATCGCGAACGCCGCCGAGAAGGCGGGCGCCCCGGACGACTACGTCACCGAGCTGCGGTCCCGCCCCACCGGCACCGCGTCGGCGTAGCAGCGCGTATCGCACGCCACCAGTCTGCTACCGGTGCCGAGCGGATCGCCGGTCGGGCCCGACCGGGGTCGTCAATCACACACCGGCGGCCGGTACCGAACGCTCGTACATGTCGGTCCACAGGACCTCCCGCAGGCCCACCGACTCGTACAGCGACAGCGGCGCGGTCGGGTTGCTGAGGTCGACGCCGAGACCGGCCGACTGCCGACCCTTCTCGGCGTAGCGCGCGAAGGCGCGGCGCAGCAGCGCCGCACCCACACCCCTCCGGCGGTACGCGGACCGCACCGACAGACTCTTCACCCAGCCCTGCTGCTGGTCGAGCGCCTGGTCCGAGGACTGCAACACGCCGGCCGGCACCCCGTCCACCTCGGCGACGAACCACTCGTCCCAGGCGGTCAGGTCGCCGATCCGAGCCCGCCACCGGTCGTACGACACCGGCTCGTGGTCCGGGGTGTCGGCGAAGGCGGCGTCGTAGATCCGGTGGAACTCCCGCAGGTCGGCCTCGTCGTCGGGGCGTACCTGTCGCACCGTCACACCGGGCGGCGGCGCGGGCTCGTCCGGCAGGTCGGTCAGCGGGCGGCTCATCCGGACGTACCGCTTGGCGACTGTGAACCCGGCCTCGATCAGGTCCCGCTCCCAGGCGCGTTCCGGCGCGAAGACCGCGCAGCGGACGGTGAGCGCCGGCAGCCCTCGCTCGGCGGCACGCTCGGCGACCCGGTCCAGTTGTCGGGCCAGCAGCGGCGCCCGGACGGTGGCAGCGCGGGCCGGGTCGACGTAGATCTCCACGAACTCCCGGCCGACGCCGGTCGGGTTGTCGACCGTCGCCCAGCCGACCACGGCACCGTCCGGGTCGACCGCCAGCCAGGAGTCCCGGGTCGGGTCGAAGTGGGGGGCTGTCAACGACGCCGCGACGTCCTCCGCGTCGAAGTCGGGATGGCCGACGGCGAAGGTGTCGGCGGCGTGCACCACGGCGAGGATCGCGGGCACGTCGGCGAGGGTGGGCCTGCGCGTTGTCCAACCAGCGGGAAGGGTCACGGCAGAGCATCCTGACAGCGCACCGCCGTCGGCGCCCCTCATTTTTCCGCTCAGTCGGGCCGCTCGCGCTGGGCGAGCAGGGTGGCCCGGGTGCGGTGCAGCAGCTCCACCAACTCGGTGCAGTCGGCGGGCCCGAGGGCGGTGAACGCCGGCGCGGCCAGCCTGTTGGTCACGGCCTCGGCCCAGAGTCGCCGGCGGACCAACGGCCCGATCGGCGGGTACGGCGGCGGCCAGCCGCAGGCCACCGCCCCGGCCTCCCCCTCCGGCCCGGACAGCACCGCCTCCAGCGCGGTCATCCCGGCGGCCCGCACGGCCAACAGGTAGGCACCGGTGAAGTGCTCGCGGAGCAACCGCAGCCCGGCGGCGGTCCGGGCACCCGGGCTGAGATCCGGCAGCGGCATGGCCCGCCAGGCGGCGAAGAGCGGCATTCCGCTGGCGTCCGCGGCTACCACCGCACGTTGGACGAGCGCGGCCAGGCGCTCGGTGTCGGGCAGGGCGCCGAGCTGCTGAGCCCCCCATCGACAGCATTCGGCGAGACTCGCGGCGGCCACCTCGATCGGCGGGACGACCCGGCCTGCGGCGTCCCAACCGTCGGCGACGGCGTCCGGGGCGAGGAAGCCGAGGGCGGCGGCGGCCGTCTCGGCGCGCACATCACCCAGGGCACCGGCTCGGCCGCCGATGTAGAACGCCCAGCCGGAGATGCCGAGCAACCGGGCCCGGCGCAGCGTCGTCGGGTCCCGGCTGAACGCGTCGCCCAGGTCGAGCACGACGGGTTTGCTGGCTGCGGCGGCCTGTTCCGGTGTCATCCGAGCGCCGCCCACCGGGATCGCCTGCGGGGCCGGGGCGTCCTCGAAGAACCCGACCCGTCACCCACGACGAATCCCCGACCCGGGGTCACCCGCCGTGGACGCTCCACGTACTCGTCGTCGTCCATCGATGGTCAGTCTGCCGCGCCGTCGCCCGCGTCCGCATCCCCCTCTTCGGCCACCAACGCCTCGATCGCCGCCTCCACCTCACCCGCACGCCGGCGAGCCGAGGTGACAGCTCGCTCGGCGGCGCGCCGAGCGAGTTTGGCCCGGCTGAGATCCTGCTCGGCGACGGCCCGCCGCCGCTCCAGCTCGGCCAGCTCGGCCTCGATTCCGTCGAGTACGGCAGCACCGTCCCGCTCCTGCGCGGTGGCTTCGGTCAGCTCGGCCTCGACGCGTTCCTGGTCGGCCTGGGCACGCCCCAGTTCCCGGTCCAGGGCGCGGCGCTGCCGAGCCCGCTCGGCGCGGGCCGCCCGCTGCGCAGCCCGCTCGGCCTGCTCGGCGCGCTCGGCTGCCCGGTCCGCGCGGGATGTCGTCCGGTCGGTGCGGGAGGTCGTCCGGTCCGCTCGGGAGGCTGCCTCGGGGCGTTCCCGCTGGGTACCGGGGCGGCGGGCCGGACGCTCCTCCTCCTTCTCCTCGTCGCCGGTGACCAGCCGCAGTTGTGGCCGGGGCACCTCCCCGAACCCGGCGTAACTGGCCGCCCGGAGCAGACGGCCTGCCCGTACCTGCTCGGCGACCTCGGCGTCGGAGAACGCCGCATTGAGGGTCGCCTCCACCTCGGCCAGTGGCAGCCGGCCCGCCGGCGGCGCTTCCGGCTCCGCCGCGGCGAGCTTGCGGACCTCGACGACCAGTGCGCCGACCACCGCCCGGCGCTGCGCGGACAGCTCCCGCAGCCGGGGTCCGCGCAGCTCCCGCTGGGCGGTGCGGAGCGCGTCCGCGAGTTGCACCAGGTCGGCCACCAACTCGGGGCGCCTGATGGCGAGCAGGTTCACCAGCCAGGCGGCCACCGTCGGACGACGGAGCCGGGCCAACTGTCGGGCGGTGGTCGCGTCCCCGGCACGGCGGGCCTCGGCCACGGCGGCGTCCCGGGCGGCCACGAACCGGTCCGGTGGGGTGCGGTAGAGCTGCTGCACCAGCTCCGTCGAGGGGCCGGGCATCGGGTCAGACGTCCACCCGGCTGCCGGGCTCCAGACGCTGGTAGTCGGTGCCGGACATGGCCGCGTACTGCCGGTCGAGCACCCCCAGCCCGTTGTCGTTGAGCAGGGCGTCGTGCAGGGCGTACGCGCGGCGCGGCGCGACCGCCCGGATGAAGTCGACTACCTCGGAGAACTTCGACCAGGGGGCGTGGATCGGGGCGAAGAGCGTGTCGACGGGAGTCTCGTCGGGCACCACCAGGGAGTCCCCCGGGTGGTAGACGACGTCGTTGATCAGGTAGCCGAGGTTGTCGATCACCGGGATGTCCGGGTGGATCACCGCGTGCCGCCCGCCGTACGCGCGCACGGCGACCCCGGCGGCGGTGAACGACTGGCCGGCGGTGACCGGGTGCAGGGCCTCGGCCGCGTCACCCAGGGTCTCGGCGAGCGAGGCGGGACCGTGGATCGGTAACGGCCGCCGGTCGAGCTGGAGGCGGAGCGCCGCCAGGTCGAGGTGATCCGGGTGTTCGTGGGTGATCAGCACCGCGTCCGCACCGTCCAGTGCCACCGTCGGGTCGCTGAACACCCCGGGATCGACGACGAGCACTCCGCCGTCGTGCTCCACACGAAGGCAGGAGTGGGCGTACTTGGTGAGCCGCATCGTGACTCCTCGATTATCGAATCGTGACGTCCTCAGCGCAGTCTGCCGGAACCAGCCGACGCGTGCGCCGCGTCCGAGCTATCGCCACACCGGACGACGATGATGGGAGCGGGGATGGATGGACGGACGGTACGACGCAGCGGCACAGCGCTGGCGGTAGCAGCACTGGCGGCGGCGCTGGTATTGACGGGTTGCAGTGCCGGCGACAGCGGGGCGCAGGACACCGCCGGCTCGGCCGCCGAGCCACCGGCGGCGGCGAACGGCGGCGAGGCGGCCAGGGACGCCGCCAAGGGCGGGACGCAGGAGGCGGCCGGTGCCGGCGCACCGGACCTGCGGGTCGACCAGCGGGCGATCATCTACACGGGAACGATGCGCGTGCAGGTGGACGATGTGGACGCGAAGGCCCGTGAGGTCGTCGCCGTGGCCACCCGGGCCGGTGGCTTCGTCGGCGGCGACCAGCGCCGCAGCGCCGACGAGGACGCGGTGGCGGAGTTGCAGTTGCGGGTGCCGGCACCGAAGTTCTCCGCCGTGGTGGAGGAGATCTCGGAGCTCGGCCAGCAGCAGAGCAGGGAGATCAACACTCAGGACGTCACCGAGGAGACCGTCGACCTGGACGCCCGGATCACGAGTCAGCGAGCCCGGGTGGACAGTGCCCGGCGTCTACTGTCCCGTGCCAGTTCGATCACCGACCTGGTGACGTTGGAGAACGAGCTGGGCCGCCGGGAGGCCGACCTGGCGTCGCTGGAGGCGAAGAAGCGTCGGCTGGCCGACCTGACGGCCCTCTCCACGATCACCGTGTCGCTGGCCGGGCCTGCGGCGAAGAAGGCCACCGACGACAAGGACGAGACCGGTTTCCTGGTCGGGCTCCGGGGCGGCTGGAAGGCGTTCGTCGCCTCGTTGACAGTGATGCTCACCGTGCTGGGGGCGCTGCTTCCCTGGCTGGTGGCGTTCGGCGTGCCGGTGGCGGTGCTGCTCCTGGTGCTGCGTCGGCGGAAGAAGACGGCAGGCCCGGCCGCACCGGTCAGCGCGCCGCCGCCAGTGCCCGCAGCGCGGTCTGCACCATGACGCGTACGCCGGCCGGGATGGCCCGCTCGTCCACGTCGAAGCTGGCGCGGTGCAGGTCGACGTTGGGACCGGAGCGACCCACACCGAGCCGGGCGAGGGCACCGGGGACGTACTCCAGATACCAGGAGAAGTCCTCGCCGCCCATGCTCTGCGGCGTCTCGGCGATCCCTTCCGGGCCGAGCGCCGCCGCGGTGGCGGCGGTCAGCACCTGGATGGCCCGGGAGTCGTTGCACACCGGCGGCCGGCCGCGCAGGTATTCCAGGTCGACGGTGGCGCCGGTCGGCGCGATCACGTCCCGGACCACCTGAGCGACGATCTTGGGAGCCTGCTCCCAGGTGTCGCGGTCCATCACGCGCAGGGTGCCGGAGGCGCTCGCCTCGGACGGGATGACGTTGTACCGGGTGCCGGCCGAGGCGTGGCCGAAGACCAGCAGCAAACCACTGTTGGCCGGCACCCGGCGGCTGACCAGGGCGGGCACCTCGGTGATCAACCGGCCGAGCGCGTCGACCAGGTCGACGGTCAGGTGCGGCCGGGCGGTGTGGCCGCCCGGGCCGGACAGCCGGACGGTGACGTTGTCGGCAGCCGCGGTGATCGGGCCGACCCGCAGGCCGACCTGGCCCACCGGCAGGTTCGGGTCGCAGTGCAGCGCGAAGATCTGCACCACGTCGTCCAGGCCGCCGGCCTCGATGACCTCCAGCGACCCGCAGGGCAGGATCTCCTCGGCCGGCTGGAAGATGAGCCGGACCCGCCCGTCCAGCTCGCCGAGGTCGGCGAGCTGGGCCAGCAACATGCCGACGCCCAGCAGGATCGAGGTGTGCACGTCGTGGCCACAGGCGTGGCACACGCCCTCCACGGTCGACCGGTAGGACACGTCCTTGGGGTCGTCGAGCGGCAGGGCGTCGATGTCGGCGCGCAGCGCGACGACCGGGCCGTCCGGCCTGCCGTTGACGTCGCAGATCACACCGTTGCCCTTGGGCAGCAGACGCGGGTTCAGCCCGGCCAGCGACAGCTCCCTGGCGATCAGCGCGGCCGTCTCGAACTCGTTGCCGGACAGCTCGGGGTGCGAGTGGAGGTGACGGCGCGTAGCGATCAACCCCGGTACGCGGAGCGCGAGGAGGTGGTCCAAGTCGCGGGGCAGGGGCTGGGACCCGGGCGGCGTCTCCAGCCAGGACGACGCCAGCTGGCCCTCAGTGGGCAGCGTCAACGCACTCGTCACGTCGAATTCTCGATCACTAGAGATGGATGGATCATCGGGGACAGCAGACAGCCTAGACCTCCGGCGGTGACGCTGCGCAACCTCGTTACGGTAATGATCAGACCGCGTAGCGTCACGTATGCCCTGCTGAGGGCGCTCGGAGATGTGCGGGACAGCAGGTAGATCGTGCTCGAACGCCGCCATCCGCCCCTCACCTCCTACAACGCGTAACCGGTCGTGGCAGTCACGAAACCGGCGCAACTCAGGGGACCCCTGTTGCAAATTGTCGCATTAGTCGGGGTGGTGAACTGACACTCCGACAATTAGCCGACCACACTCCGCAACGAGCCGGATAAGGACGCTCACACGCAGGCATCCACCACGGGCGCACACGGTGTGCGTTCGCGCTCAACCGAGGGGGTACCCGCTGAGCGTGACGGACACACCGCGCCCAGCGGTCAGGGGTAGGTCAGAAGCGGTCGGTCGGCCGGTACAGCCCCCACGCCTCACGCAACGTCCCACAGACCTCGCCCACGGTCGCCCGCGCGCGCAGCGCCGCCTTCATCGGGTACAGCACGTTGTCCGCGCCGTCCGCGGCGGCCCGCAGCTCGGCCAACGCCCGCGTCACCGCGTCGGCGTCCCGCTCGGCGCGCAGCCGCGCCAGCCGTTCGGCCTGGACCGCCTCGATCGCCGGATCGACCCGCAGCGGCTCGTACGGCTCCTCCTCGTCCACGGTGAACCGGTTGAGGCCGACCACCACCCGCTCACCCGAGTCGATCTCCTGGGCGATCCGGTACGCGGACTGCTCGATCTCCCGCTTCTGGAAACCGGCCTCGATCGCGTCCACCGCGGAACCGTGGTCGGCCACCCGCTCCATCAACTCGACGGCGGCGGCCTCGATCTCGGCGGTCATCGCCTCCACCACGTACGAACCGGCGAACGGGTCGACGGTGGCGGTGAGGTCCGTCTCGTACGCCAGCACCTGCTGGGTACGCAGCGCGAGCCGGGCCGCCTTCTCGGTGGGCAGCGCGATGGCCTCGTCGAAGCTGTTGGTGTGCAGCGACTGGGTCCCGCCGAGCACCGCACCCAACCCCTGCACCGCCACCCGGACCAGGTTCACCTCCGGCTGCTGCGCGGTGAGCTGCACGCCCGCGGTCTGGGTGTGGAAGCGCAGCATCATCGACTTCGGGTCCTTGGCGCCGAAGTCGTCGCGCATCAGCCGGGCCCAGATCTTCCGGGCGGCGCGGAACTTCGCCACCTCCTCCAGCAGCGTGGTGCGGGCCACGAAGAAGAACGACAGCCGGGGGGCGAAGTCGTCCACGGCGAGCCCGGCGGCCAGCGCCGCACGCACGTACTCCACGCCGTTGGCCAGGGTGAACGCGATCTCCTGCGCGGGAGTCGCGCCGGCCTCGGCCATGTGGTAGCCGGAGATGGAGATGGTGTTCCACTTCGGCACCTCGGCGCGGCAGTACGCGAAGGTGTCGGCCACCAGCCGCAGCGACGGCTTCGGCGGGAAGATGTACGTCCCCCGGGCGATGTACTCCTTGAGGATGTCGTTCTGGATAGTGCCGTTGAGCGCCGAGCCGGGCACCCCGTTCTCCTCGGCGACGAGCTGGTAGAGCAGCAGCAGCACCGAACCGGGCGCGTTGATCGTCATCGAGGTGGAGACCTTGTCCAGCGGGATGTCGGCGAAGAGCAGCCGCATGTCCTCGATGGAGTCGATGGCGACACCCACCTTGCCGACCTCGCCGTGCGCGATCGGCTCGTCGGAGTCGTAGCCCATCTGGGTCGGCAGGTCGAAGGCGACCGAGAGGCCCATCGTGCCGGCCCGCAACAGTTGGTGGTACCGCGCGTTGGACTCGGTGGCGGTGCCGAAGCCGGCATACTGGCGCATGGTCCACGGACGGGAGGTGTACATCGTGGGGTAGACCCCCCGGGTGTACGGGAACTCGCCGGGGCCGCCCAGCCGGGAGCCCAGGTCCTCCGGAAGGTCGGCCTCCGTGTAGACGCCGTTGATCGGGAAACCGGACTCGCTTGACCGCCGTTCACTCATCCCCGGATGGTAGGACGCCTGGCCACGCCGTCGCGTGAGGGATACCGCACAGTGCGTCCCGACCGGTCGACACGAGGTGAACGACAAGGCACGTTCTGTCGACTTCGATAAACGTCCGTCGCGTCGGCTTTCGCATCGGGCGTCGGAACCAGCAAGATAGGGGGGTTGTGTCCCAGCCCCCCTCGATTTCCCCCGGTGGCTTTTCTGTGACTCAGATCCCGACGTGGAGCGGCGGACCAGTCAGTCCCGCCAACGGACGAGCGGCGCCCGGCACCACCATTGGTGGCCGGTACTCGCTGCGGTCCTCGGTGGGCAACGGCGGCATGGGCACGGTGTGGCGCGCCACAGACACGCTGCTGCGCCGTGACGTGGCGGTCAAGGAGGTCGTCCTACCTCCCGGGCTGGCCCCCAGCGACCGCGACGCCATGTACGAACGCACCCTGCGCGAGGCCCGCGCCGCCGCCGCGATCCAGCACCCCGCGGTCGTTCAGGTGTACGACGTGGTCACCGAGGCTGGCCGGCCGTGGATTGTGATGGAACTGCTGGACGCCCGCAGCCTCGCCGACATGGTGATCGAGGACGGGCCGGTCGCGCCCCGTGCCGTCGCCAAGATCGGCATCGCGCTGCTCGGCGCGTTGGAGGTCGCGCACGCGATCGGTGTGCTGCACCGTGACGTGAAGCCCGCCAACGTGCTGATCTGCACCGACGGGCGCTGCGTGCTGACCGACTTCGGTGTCGCCCGGATGCCCACCGACGTGCAGCTCACCACGCCCGGCATGGTGCTCGGCTCACCGCACTTCATCTCGCCCGAGCGAGCCATGGGCCAGGAGTTCGGGCCACCGAGCGATCTCTTCTCGCTGGGTGTGACGCTCTACACCGCGGTCGAGGGGCGGCCCCCGTTCGACAAGGGCGACCCGATCGAGACCATGCACGCCGTGGTCGAGGACCCACCCGCGCCGCCGCAGCGCAGTGGGCCGCTGACCCGCGTGCTGATGGGCCTGCTGGAGAAGGACCCGGCCCGGCGACTGGACGTGCACACCTCCCGGGCCATGCTGCGCGAGCTGCTCGCCGGCCCGCTGGGCAGCACCGCCACTGCCGTGCACTCGGTCACCGACCCGTACGCCGTGGTGCCGGTCCAGCAGCGCCCGGTGCCGGTCCTGCCGCCTCCTGCGCCGGAGCCGAAGCCGGACAGCCAGATCGGCGGCCCGGCGATGTTGGCCCCCGGTGAGTCGTTGACCGACCGGCTGGCGGCGCTGAACCGGGGCGAACGCCCGGCGCCCGCCGGCACGGCCGACGCCACCGGGCTCGACGAGACCAGCGCCGACGCGTTGGCCGGCCCGCTGCACACACCCACCGGGGCGATGCCCCCACCCGGCCGAGCGACCGCCGGCCGCGCCTACGGCGGCAACGCGGACGCCACCCAGCGGGTGGACGCCGGCGCGCACCCGGACGCCACCCAGCGGGTCACCTACGGCACCCCGGCCGACGCCACCCAGCAGGTCGGCTACGGCGGCGCGCCCGAGGCCACCCAGCGCATCGGCGGCACCTACGGCGGCGGTAACCAGTGGTCGGTGCCGGGCACCGGCCAGCCCTGGGCCACCCCACAGGCCTCGAGCGGCGGCGCTTCGGGCGGCGGCGCCCTGGACAAGGTCCGCGCCGCAGGTGGTCAGCTCGTCAGCACGGTCAAGGGCTGGCCGCGCAAGGTGCAGCTCGCCGCGGCCGGTGGCCTGGTCGTGGTGCTACTGATCACCGCCGTGGCGCTCTCCAGCGGCGACGACGCCCCGCCGACCACCCCGGCGGCGCAGCCCACCCCGTCCGCGCCGGCGGCGCCCACTGTCGAGATGCAGGAACACGCCGCCCGGGGCATCCAGGTCATGGTGCCGAAGGGCTGGAAGAAGGCCACCGGCGGTTCCTACACCGACTACATCGACCCGGAGGACAGCGGCCGCAAGGTGCGCATCATCACCGAGAAGTGGTCCACCGACTCCACCCGCTGGGCGGAGACCGCCGAGAACGGCCTCAAGACCAGAAGCACCTCCTGCGTCAAGCCGTACCAGCAGGTCAGCTCCACGGAGACCGAGCTGGCCAGCAAGCCGGCCGCCGAATTCGAATACACGTGCGGCGAGGGCGACACCATGCGGCACGGTGTCTGGCGTGGTGTGGCGGAGGGCGGCAAGGCGTACTCCTTCTACCTCACCGCCACCGACGCCAAGTTCGCGGAGAGCAAGCCGATCTTCGACGAGATGGTGCGGACGTTCCAGCTCACCGGGGACGGCTGAGCCGGAGGGAACCCGCAGCGGTGATCCGCCGCCGTGCTATCAAGGGGCATGGCGGCGGACAGCACTGACATCGACGACATTCGCGAGCAAGCCCGGCGCTGGCTGGCGGACGACCCCGACCCGGCCAGTCGGGACGAGCTGACGGCCGTGCTCGACGGCCTACCGGCGAGCGCGCCGGAGCTGGCCGACCGGTTCGCCGGCCCGCTGACCTTCGGCACCGCGGGCCTCCGTGGCCCGCTGCGGGCCGGCCCGAACGGCATGAACCTCGCCGTGGTCACCCAGGCCGCCGCCGGCCTGGTCGGTTGGCTCGCCGCCCAGGGCGGCACCGGCCCCCTGGTGATCGGGTACGACGCTCGGCACGGCTCCAAGCAGTTTGCCGAGCGCACCGCCCAGGTGGCCACCGGTGCTGGCCGGCCGGCGCTGCTGCTCCCCCGCCCGCTGCCCACCCCGGTGCTGGCGTACGCGGTGCGCCAGCTCGGCGGAGTCGCCGGTGTCATGGTCACGGCCAGCCACAACCCGCCGCAGGACAACGGCTACAAGGTCTACCTCGGCGCGGAGCTGGGCGGTGAACTGGGCGCGGGCGCACAGATCGTGCCGCCCGCC
The DNA here is from genome assembly GCF_029626165.1 of Micromonospora sp. WMMD967. Lineage (NCBI taxonomy): Bacteria > Bacillati > Actinomycetota > Actinomycetes > Micromonosporales > Micromonosporaceae > Micromonospora > Micromonospora sp. WMMD967. Next base: position 1,916,261 of record NZ_JARUBK010000001.1, on the reverse strand, counting down.
GACGCCGGCATCGAGGCGGCCATCCGTTCGGTCGGCCCGCTGACCCAGGTGCCACTGGGCCCACCCGGGCAGGTGCTCGGTGACGACCTGGTCGCCTCGTACGTCGAGCGGGCCACCGCCGTCATCGACCCGGACGGGCCACGGGACCTGTCGGTGGCGTACACCCCTCTGCACGGGGTGGGCGCGGCGGTGCTCACCGCCGCCTTCGCCCGTGCCGGTTTCCCGGTGCCCGGCGTGGTCCCCGACCAGGCCGAACCGGATCCGGCGTTTCCCACCGTGTCGTTCCCCAACCCGGAGGAGCCGGGGGCGGTGGACCGGCTCGTCGCGCTGGCCGACGCCACCGGCGCCGACCTGGCCATCGCCAACGACCCGGACGCCGACCGGTGCGCTGTGGTGGTCCGCGAAGAACGGCAGGGCTGGCGGATGCTGCGCGGCGACGAGGTGGGTGTGCTGCTCGCCGACCACCTGATGCGCCGGGGGGTGACCGGGCTCTACGCGACCACCATCGTGTCGTCGTCGTTGCTGCGGGCGATGTGCGCCGCCCGGGGCCTGCCGTACGACGAAACGCTGACCGGCTTCAAGTGGATCGTGCGGGCCGGCGGCGGGAGCGCACCCCTGGTCTTCGGCTACGAGGAGGCGCTCGGCTACTGCGTCGCGCCGGGGCACGTGCGGGACAAGGACGGCATCACGGCCGCGCTGACAGTGGCCGAGCTGGCCGCCGGCCTCAAGGCGCAGGGCCGCACCCTGACCGACCGGCTCGACGAGTTGGCCGCCGAGTTCGGCGTGCACCACACCGACCAGCTCTCCGTCCGGGTGGACGACCTGCGGGTGATCACCGACGCAATGGCCCGGATCCGCGCGGCCACTCCGACGTCCCTGCTCGGGCAGCCGGTGGACAGCGTCCGGGACCTGCTGCCGGAGTCGGACGTGGTGATCCTGCGCACCGCGTCGGCCCGGGTGGTGATCCGCCCCTCCGGGACCGAGCCGAAGCTCAAGGCGTACCTCGAGGTGGTGGAACCGGTTGCCGACGGAGATGTCGCCGCCGCCCGGAGCCGAGCCGGCGCGGCGGTCGCGCGGCTGCGCGCGGAGGTCGGTGCCGCCCTCGGCATCTGACCTCGCGGACCCCCGCCCACCCGCCACGCCCCCTTTGCTCTGCACCCACGGACGCACCGCGCTTGTTCTGCACCCACGGACGCGCCAGCGCTCGCTCTGCACCCACGGACGCACCGCGCTTGCTCTGCACCCACGGACGCGCCAGCGCTCGCTCTGCACCCACGGACGCACCGCGCTTGCTCTGCACCCACGGACGCGCCAAACGGCGGCCTGCCCGGGGGTGGTGCATCCACGGGTGCAGAGCAAAGGACGGCCAGGAGGGTGTGGGTTGGCCGACGGTCAGACAGTCCGCGCCGCGAAGCGCCGCGCCGCGCCGCGCCGACCGCTCCGGCCCGGGCGGCGACGGGTCCGACGGTCAGGCGCGCTTGCCCAGCGCCGCGTCGACGGCTCCGGCCAGGGCGGCGACGACCAAGCCGACCGACGGGCGGACCACCGAGTCGTCGCTGCTCACCTGACCGGAGAAGCCCGCGCCGGTGGCGATCTCCTCCAGGCGTCGGCGAGCGGTGGCGACCTCCTCGCCACTCACGCCCAGCGCGGTCTCCATCCGGAGCACCACGACCAGGGTGGCCAGTGCGGCCGTCCGCTCGTCCGGGGCCGCCGCGCCGGTCAGGGCCTCGGTCAACCGCTGGCGGGTCTCCGCCTCGACGGAGGCGTCGACCACCGGATAACGGTGCACGTGGATGAAGCCCAGCTCGGTCTCGTCCACGTCGCGGACGACACCCTGGGCGCACAGATCACCGAGGATCTTGTCGCGCAGGCCGTGGCGCAGGCGCTGCACCCACGAGGCCGGGGTGTGCGGGGTGTCGGCCGCGATCCGGCCCAGCACCTCGTCGGCGACCGGCTCGCCGGTGGGCGTCGGGTCGACCACGGTCAACGACCCGTCGGCGTACGCGATCCGGCCGGCGATGGCCAGCTCGACCAGCACCGCGGCGGCCATGCCGAGGTCCAGGCTGATCCGCGGCATGGTCGCCTTGCCGGTCGAGTCGTCGTAGGCGAGGAGCAGCAACTCCTCGGCGAGCGCAACACCAGTCATGGCCGCAGACGGTAGCGGGTCCGCGCACCACCGCGCGCGGACCCGCCGGACCCGGCACCGACCGGGTGGAGCCCTCAGAACCGGGGCATGCCGCCGAACTGACGGTCCCCGGCGTCCCCGAGCCCGGGGACGATGAACATGCTGTCGTTGAGCCCCTCGTCGATCGAGGCCGTGACCAGGCGGATCGGCAGACCGGAGCGTTCCAGCCGCTCGATGCCGACCGGGGCGGCGAGCACGCAGAGCACAGTGATGTCGGTGCAGCCACGGTCGGCCAGCAACCGGCAGGAGTGCTCCAGCGAGCCACCGGTGGCCAGCATCGGGTCCAGCACCAGCACCGGCAGCCCGGCCAGGTCCCGGGGCAACGACTCCATGTACGCGCGCGGTTCGTAGGTCTCCTCGTCGCGGGCCAGACCGACGAAGCCCATCGACGACTCGGGGAGCAGGCCGAGTGCGGCGTCCGCCATGCCGAGACCGGCCCGCAGCACCGGGACCAGCAGCGGCGGATTGGCCAGCCGGGTGCCCTCGGTGCCGGTGACCGGCGTCTGCACCGGGTACCGCTCGACGGGGAAGGAGCGCGCCGCCTCGTACACCAGCATGGTGGTCAGTTCGTGCAGCGCGGCCCGGAACGTCGAGGAATCGGTGCGCGCGTCCCGCATGGCAGTCAACCTGGACTGGGCCAGCGGGTGGTCAATGACGTGTACATCCACGATCGCTCAACCTACCGCTCCGTAGCGCGCGGTGGTGCGGGTGCGGTAGGACCAGCGACGCCGCTCACGTCACACGGGCCCGCCGGCCGATCGTGAGCAAGATCACTCGCCGTTCCGGTGCGTAGACTTCGGGGCATGACGGCGACAACGACGTCGGCCCGGTCGGAGCTCTCCGAGCTGGGACGATCCGAGACCGCTCTGCGGACCTTCCTCCACGGCCTGCCCGGCGTGGACCAGGTCGGCGCGGAGCAGCGGGCGGCACAGCTCGGCACCCGATCCATCAAGACCACCGCCAAGGCCCAGGCGATCGACCTGGCGATCCGGATGGTCGACCTGACCACCCTGGAAGGGGCGGACACCCCGGGCAAGGTGCGCGCGCTGGCCGCGAAGGCGCTGCGCCCGGACCCGGCCGACCCGTCCTGCCCGCACGTCGGCGCGGTCTGCGTCTACCCGGCGATGGTCCCGTACGTCGCCGAGGTGCTGCGCGGCAGCAACGTGCACCTGGCCAGCGTCGCCACGGCGTTCCCGTCGGGCCAGGCACCGTTGGAGATCAAGCTCGCCGACACCCGGGCCGCCGTCGCGGCCGGCGCCGACGAGATCGACATGGTGATCAACCGGGGTGCCTTCCTCGCCGGGCGGTACAAGGAGGTCTACGACGAGATCGTCGCGGTCAAGGAAGCCTGCGGCCCTGCTGATGGCGGTCGCCAAGGGCGCCCGGCAGCCCACCTCAAGGTGATCCTGGAGACCGGCGAACTGGCCACGTACGACAACGTCCGGCGGGCCTCCTGGCTGGCCATGCTGGCCGGTGGTGACTTCATCAAGACCTCCACCGGCAAGGTCCCGGTCGCGGCGACCCTGCCGGTGACCCTGGTGATGCTGGAGGCGGTCCGCGACTTCCGTGCGGCGACCGGGCGGCAGGTGGGCGTGAAGCCCGCCGGTGGCATCAAGACCACCAAGGACGCCATCAAGTACCTGGTGATGGTCAACGAGACCGTCGGCCCGGACTGGCTCGACCCGGACTGGTTCCGCTTCGGCGCGTCCAGCCTGCTCAACGACCTGCTGATGCAGCGCACCAAGCTGACGACCGGCACCTACTCCGGTCCCGACTACTTCACCCTGGACTGATAGCCGATGTTCGAATACGCCCCCGCCCCCGAGTCCCGCTCGGTGGTGGACCTCAAACCCTCGTACGGGCTGTTCATCGACGGCGCGTTCGTCGACCCGACCGACGGCGGCAGCTTCAAGTCGATCAACCCGGCCTCGGAGGAGGTGCTGGCCGAGGTAGCCGAGGCCGGCGCGCCGGACGTGGAGCGCGCGGTGCGTGCCGCCCGCAAGGCGTACGACAAGGTGTGGGGTCCGATGCCGGGCCGGGACCGGGCGAAGTACCTGTACCGGATCGCCCGCCTCATCCAGGAGCGCTCCCGCGAGCTGGCCGTCCTGGAGTCCCTGGACAACGGCAAGCCGATCCGGGAATCCCGGGACGTCGACCTGCCATTGGTCGCCGCGCACTTCTTCTACTACGCCGGGTGGGCCGACAAGCTGGGCCACGCCGGTTTCGGCCCGAACCCGCAGCCGATCGGCGTTGCCGCGCAGGTCATCCCGTGGAACTTCCCGCTGCTCATGCTCGCGTGGAAGATCGCCCCGGCGCTCGCCGCGGGCAACACAGTGGTGTTGAAGCCCGCCGAGACCACCCCGCTGACCGCGCTGCTCTTCGCCGAGATCTGCCAGCAGGCCGACCTGCCGGCCGGCGTGGTCAACATCCTCACCGGCGCCGGCGACACCGGCCGCTCCCTGGTCGAGCACCCCGGTGTCGACAAGGTGGCCTTCACCGGCTCCACCGACGTCGGTCGGGCCATCGCCCGATCCGTCGCCGGCACCCGCAAGAAGCTCACCCTGGAGTTGGGCGGCAAGGCCGCCAACATCGTCTTCGACGACGCACCCATCGACCAGGCCGTCGAGGGCATCGTCAACGGCATCTTCTTCAACCAGGGGCACGTCTGCTGCGCCGGCTCCCGCCTGCTGGTCCAGGAGAACGTGGCCGACCGGGTGCTGGAGTCGCTGAAGCGACGGATGGCCCACCTGCGTGTCGGCGACCCGCTGGACAAGAACACCGACGTCGGCGCGATCAACTCCGCCGCCCAGTTGGAGCGGATCCGCGAGCTGTCCGACGCCGGCTCCGCCGAGGGCGCCGAGCGCTGGTCGCCGCCGTGCGACCTGCCCGACCGCGGCTTCTGGTTCGCGCCCACCATCTTCACCGGCGTCACCCAGGCCCACCGTATCGCCCGCGAGGAGATCTTCGGCCCGGTGTTGTCGGTGCTCACGTTCCGCACGCCGGCCGAGGCCGTGGAGAAGGCCAACAACACGCCGTACGGGCTGTCGGCGGGCATCTGGACCGACAAGGGCTCCCGGATCCTGTGGACGGCCGACCGGCTGCGCGCCGGGGTCGTCTGGGCCAACACGTTCAACAAGTTCGACCCCACCTCGCCGTTCGGTGGCTACAAGGAGTCGGGTTACGGTCGCGAGGGCGGCCGGCACGGGCTGGAGGGCTACCTCAATGTCTGAGCGGGTCGCGGTACGCAAGACGTACAAGCTCTTCATCGGCGGGAAGTTCCCGCGCAGCGAGTCGGGACGGTCGTATCTCGTGCAGTCCTCGAATGTGTCACTGGCCTCCCGCAAGGACGCCCGGGACGCGGTGGTCGCCGCCCGCGCCGCCGTGAAGGGCTGGGCCGGCGCGACCGCGTACAACAGGGGTCAGATCCTCTACCGTGTCGCCGAGATGCTGGAGGGCCGCCGCGAGCAGTTCGTCGCCCTGGGCATCCCCGGCGACGAGGTGGACGCGGCGGTGGACCGCTGGGTCTGGTACGCCGGCTGGGCCGACAAGCTCGCCCAGGTGTACGGCGGCGCCAACCCGGTCGCCGGCCCGTACTTCAACATCTCCGCGCCCGAGCCGACCGGCGTGGTCGCGGTGGTCGCCCCGGAGCGCCCGGCGCTGCTCGGCCTGGTCAGCGTGATCGCCCCGGCGATCGTGACCGGCAACACTGTGGTCGTGGCCGCCTCCCCGACCGAACCGTTGGCCGCGGTGACGCTGGCCGAGGTGCTGGCCACCTCCGACCTGCCCGGTGGGGTGGTCAACATCCTCACCGGCGCGATCACCGAGACCACGCCGGCGTTGGCCGCGCACATGGACGTCAACGCGCTCGACCTGACCGGGGTGACCGACGTTTCGCTCGCCACCGAGTTGGAGGTCAAGGCGGCGGAGAACCTCAAGCGGGTGCTCCGGCCGGCGCCGGCCGACCACGACTGGTCCGGCGACCCGGGCCTGGCACCGATGACCGCGCTCCTGGAGACCAAGACGGTGTGGCACCCCAAGGGGGTGTGATCTGTCGGCTCGGCCTCTTGGTTTTCCGGGGGGAGCCCGCCCACTCCGGGCGGTCAGGCTTGATCCCTGCGTGGGCGGGCTCCCCCCGGAAAACCTGACGTGGGCCGGGTTCGTCGGGGTGGGTCAGCTCACGGGTCTTGCGTCGGGTCGGGTTGCCGGTCAACGGGGTTCCCGCGCTGATCTGCGCAACTTTGGGGATGTTGCTGCTTCCAGAGCTTCTGTGGCAGCAACATCCCTGTTTTTGTGCGGATCTTGGGGTGCTCCTGGGCGGGGGTGAGCTGGGGGTCTACTACCGGGGGTAGGATTGGTGCGTGACTCGGCTGGGCGATCTTGAGCGTGCGGTGATGGACGTGTTGTGGGACGTGGTCCCCGGCACGTCGGATGGGGTGACCGTGCGCGAGGTGGCCGACGCGCTCGACGGCCGCGAGTTGGCGTACACGACGGTGATGACAGTGCTCGACCGCCTCGCCGGCAAGGGCATGGTGCAGCGGGAGCGCGAGGGCCGGGCCTGGCGGTACCGGCCGGCGGCCAGCCGTGAGGCGCACATCGCCCAGCTCATGCTCGACGCCCTCGACCTGGGAGGCAGCCGGGACGCCGCGCTCGTGCGGTTCGCCCGCTCGGTGACCGGCACCGAGGCCGAGGTCCTGCGGGCAGCGCTGGGGAGCGAAGCCGGCCTGACCGGGCCGGGTTCCGCCGACGACGGCCCCGGGCTGACCGACCGCGTGGACGGGCCGGCGGGCCGACGGCCCGCCGGCGAGGCAGCGGAGCGGTAGGGCGCACGCCGTGGCCTACGCCGTGCACTTCGCCGCGACCATCCTGGCCTGCTATCTGACGGCCCAGGTGCTGGCCCGCTCCACCTGGACGTGGCGCAGCCCCCGGGTGGCGATCGTCTGCTGGCAGGCCGTCGGGTTGGCGCTGGGGCTCTCGGCGATGGGCCTGCCCATGGCGCTCGGGCTGAGCGGGTACGGCCGGCCGACCGGGAGCGCACTGCTCGCACTGGCCGACGACCTGGTCCACGGCACGCTGCCCGTCGGGCTGGGCACCTTCCACCTCGCTGGCGTGGGCGTCGGTTTCGGCATCGGCGCGGTCCTGGTCACCACTACCGTGCGCAGCATCCACGGCACCGTCCGCGCCCAGCGCCGGCATCGGGACCTGCTCTCGCTGGTGGCCCGTGACGACCCGGCCGCACCCGGCGCGCTCGTGCTGGACCATCCGAGTGCTGCCGCGTACTGCCTACCCGGCGTGAAGCCGCAGGTCGTCATCAGTGCCGGCACGCTGAGTCTGCTGGACCGCGCGGAGTTGGCCGCCGTACTGAGCCACGAGCGCGCGCACGCCCACGAGCGGCACGATCTGGTGCTGTTGCCGTTCACCGCGCTGTGCCGGGCGTTGCCCTGGTTCGGCTGGGTCCGCGACGCCCACGAGCGGGTCGCCCTGCTGGTCGAGATGCGCGCCGACGACAAGGCCCGTGAGCTGCACGCGGATGCGCCGCTGGCGGGAGCACTACGGCGGTTCGCCGCGGCCGGTCACCGGGTCACCCCGGCCGGTGCGCTGGGTGTGGGCGACCGGGATCTCGACGTACGGGTGCAGCGGCTGCTGGTGAGCGACCGCCCGCCGCGGGTGCTCGGCGCCACCGCGCTGGCGGTGGCCAGCACGCTGGTCGCCCTCCCGATCACCCTGTTCCTGTCCTGAACTGACCCGAGCGGCCTCGCGCGGGGTCGCCGTGGCCTGAGCCCGGCGCGCTGCCCCTGCGCAGCAACGCCGGGACCCCACGTCGCCCGCCTGGCGATCCCACGATCGCGCTGGATCCAGGAACGAGCGGCATCCCACGGCGGACGAGGCCACTCCACCCAGGATCGAGCGCGATCTCCCCGCCCCACAACTACTACGTCATGTCGTAGACTTGTCTACGACATGACGTAGTAGACAGACATGTAGCGAAGCTACGTGTAGGGTGGCTACGACAAGGGAGCCAACACTACGGAGAGCCGGCCATGGACACCCTGCTCCTCGCCCGCCTGCAGTTCGCCACCACCACCTCGATCCACTTCCTCTTCGTGGTCGTCACGCTCGGGCTGGTCACCCTGCTGGTCGCGATGCAGACCGCCTGGGTGATCACCGGCAATCCGAAGTGGGAGCGGCTGACCCGGTACTGGGGCCAGCTCTACGTGATCAACTACGTGCTCGGCATCGCCACCGGCATCGTGATGGAGTTCCAGTTCGGGTTGAACTGGAGCGGCCTGTCGCGCTACGTCGGCAACGTCTTCGGGGCGCCACTCGCGATCGAGACACTCGTGGCGTTCTTCCTCGAATCCACGTTCCTCGGGATGTGGATCTTCGGCTGGCACCGGCTCGGCAAAGGCGTCCACCTCGCGCTGCTCTGGGGCGTGGCGATCACCGCGTACGCCTCGGCTTTCTGGATCATGGTGGCCAACTCGTGGTTGCAGAACCCGGTCGGCTACGAGGTACGCGACGGCATCGCCCACCTCACCGACTTCGGCGCGCTGCTCACCAATCCCAGCCTCGGCATGGCGTTCGGGCACGTGGTCTCGGCCGCGTTGCTGGTCGGCGGGATGCTGATGGCGGCGGTCAGCGCCTGGCACCTGATCCGGCGTACTCCCGACTTCGCGCTCTTCCGCACCTCGCTGCGGGTCGGCCTGGTCACCGCGGCGTTCGCGATCACCATGGTGCAGGGCTTCGGCTTCGCCCAGTTCGGCCCGGTCGGTGCGGTGCAGCCCACCAAGTTCGGCCAGGGCCCGGAGGGCCAGGCGTTGATCGCCGAGTGGACCACCCGGTTCGGCCCCGGCGACTACACGCCGCCGGTGCTGGCCAACGTAGGGCTGGGCTTCATGATCCTGATCGGCTTCACCCTCGGCTGCGTGTGGTTCCTGCTTCCCCTGCTCTTCCGCGACTGGGTCATCCGGTTGCGCTTCCCGCTCTGGCTGATCCTGCTCGCCCTGCCACTGCCGTTCGTCGCGGTGATCCTCGGCTGGATCGCCCGGGAGGTGGGCCGCCAGCCCTGGGTGGCGTACGGGCTGCTCCCCACCGAGCAGGCCGTCTCACCGGTCGGCGCGCCCGTGATGCTCACCTCGCTGATCGGCTTCAGCCTGCTGCTCGGCACCCTCGCCGTCACCAACTGGGTGCTGCTCGCCCGGCACGCGGCCCGGGGCGCCGCCGACCCGGCGCTCGGCCGCCCGCCCTCGCCCCCGAACGAGTCGGCCCACCCCGAACCCGCCCTCGTCTGAGCACCTGAGGAGACATCGTGGACCTCGCCTGGTACGCCCTGCTCGGCCTCTTCTTCGCTGGCTACCTGGTGCTCGCCGGTTACGACTACGGCGTCGGGTTGTTGCTCGCCCGAGGCGGCGACGCGGCGCGGCGGCGGGAGGCGCTCACCGCCCTCGGCCCGTTCTTCCTCGGCAACGAGGTCTGGCTGGTGGCAGCCGTGGGCATTCTCTTCGGCGCGTTCCCGATGCTGGAGGGCGAGTTGCTCTCCGGCTGTTATCCGGCCGTCGTCGGTGCCCTGGTCGGCGTCATCCTGGTCACCGTCGGTGTGCAACTGCGCAGCCGACCCGACGACGAACGGATCCGCGCGCGCTGGGACCGCGTCGTGATGGCCGGCAGCGCACTCGCCGCACTGGGCTGGGGTGTGGTGCTCGCCGCGCTGTTGCAGGGCGTTCCCCGACAGGCCGACGGGCACGTCGCCGGGGTGTCGCACCTGGTCACCCCGTTCGCCGCAGCCGTCGGGCTGGCCATGGTCGCGCTGGTCGCGGTGCACGGCGCGACGTTCCTCGCCCTACGCCTGCCGGTCGAGGCCGCCGCCGTGGTCGGCCGCACGGCCCGCCGCCTCGTGCCGGTGGCGCTCACCGCTGTCGCCCTGGCCACCGCCGTGGGCCTGCTCTCCGCCCGGGTACGTGACGCGATCCAGCGGCCGGCGGTGGCCGTACTCCTGCCGGTGCTGCTCGTGGCGGCGCTGCTGGCGGCCCACGCGGCGCTGGCGCGGCGGCGGCCGGGGTGGGCTCTGGCCGCCACCGGCGCGGCCCTGGCGCTGCCGGTGGTGCTGGTCGGCGCCGCTCTGTGGCCCTACGTGCTGGTGTCCACGACCGACCCTGGCGCCTCACTGAGCGTCGCCGACGCGGCCGCGAGCGCACCGACGCTACGGCTGCTCGGCTGGGTGGCGCTGCCGCTACTTCCGGCCCTACTAGGCTTCCAGGCGATGTGCTGGTGGGTTTTCCGAGGACGGACCGACGGTAGGGCACCGGTGTACTGGTGAAACGCCGTCCGTTCGACCCGCGTCTGCTGCGCCGGGTCCCTGCGGCCCGGCGCGACCTTGCCGTGCTCGCGCTCCTGGGTGTGCTCGCCGCCGGGTTGATCGTGGCGCAGGCCACCGCCCTCGCGGCGGTGCTGGCCGGCGCCTTCGACGGCCGGCTCGACCGGCCGGCGTTGAGCGCCTTCGTGATCGCGGTCGCCGCCCGCTCTGCGCTGGTCTGGGCCCAGGGCACGGTCTCGGCGCGGGTCGCCGCCACGGTCAAGGCCACCCTGCGGGCCGACCTGCTCGGCGCGGTCGGCCGACACGGGCCGGGCTGGGTGGCCGGGCAGCGGGCCGGTCAGGTCGCCACCCTGGCCGGGCGCGGTCTGGACGCGTTGGACGCGTACTTCACCGGATATCTGCCACAGCTCGTGCTCAGCGTCACGGTCCCCGTGGCGGTGCTGGCCCGGGTCGTCTTCGCCGACTGGAGCTCGGCGGTGATCATCGCGCTGACCCTGCCGCTGATCCCGGTCTTCGGCGCGCTGCTGGGCTGGCAGGCACAGGCCGCCACCGAACGGCAGTGGCGGCGGCTCTCGTTGCTCGGCGGGCACTTCCTGGACATGGTCGCCGGGCTGCCCACACTGCGGGCGTTCGGGCGGGCCCGGGCTCAGACCGGCGTGGTACGCCGGATGGCCGACGGCCACCGGGTCGCCACCATGAAGACGCTGCGCATCGCGTTCCTCTCCGCGTTGGTGCTGGAACTGGTCGCCACCCTCTCGGTGGCACTGGTCGCCGTGCCGGTCGGCATCCGGCTGCTCGGCGGCGGGCTGGCCCTGCAGACCGCGCTGCTGGTGCTGCTGCTCACCCCGGAGGCGTACCTGCCGCTGCGCGCCGCCGGCAGCCGCTTCCACGCCAGCATGGAGGGCCTCGCCGCGCTGGACGAGGCGCTGACCGTCTCGGCCGCGCCCGTCGCGCCCCGGGCCGCCGAGGGCGCAACAGTGCCGGACGCCGGGCGCGAGATCCGGTTCGAGAACGTGACGGTGGCGTACGAGCGGACCACAGCGCTGCACGACGTCACACTGACCATCCGGGCCGGCGAACGGATCGCCGTCATCGGCCCCAGCGGTGCCGGCAAGAGCACGCTGCTCGGCCTGCTGCTCGGCTTCGTGACCCCGACCAGCGGCCGGGTCACCGTGGACGGGGTCGACCTCGCCACCGCCGACCCGGACGCGTGGCGCCGGCAGCTCGCCTGGGTGCCGCAGCGGGCGCACCTGTTCGCCGCCTCGCTGGCCGACAACATCCGGCTCGGCGCACCGGACACCCCGCCCGACGCACTCGCCACCGCGGTGCGCGACGCCGCCCTGGACGACGTCGTGGCCGGCCTACCGGACGGCCTGGACACTCTGCTCGGCGAACGCGGCCACGGGCTGTCCAGCGGGCAGCGGCAACGGGTGGCGCTGGCCCGGGCGTTCCTGCGGGACGCCCCGGTGGTGCTGCTCGACGAACCCACCGCCCGCCTGGACACGGCGGCCGAGGCGGTGGTGCTCGACGCCACCCGCCGTCTGGTCGCCGGACGGACCGCGCTGCTGGTGGCACACCGGCCGGCACTGCTCGCCGACGCCGACCGGATCCTGCGCATCGAGGACGGTCGGGTCACCGAGTTGACGCCCGAACCGACCGGAAGGGCCGCCCGATGACCGGGGAACACCCGCCGGCGGTGGCCGACGCGACACCGGCCGGGCGGGCCGCCGCCGAGCGGGCCGTGCTGCGGCTGGCCCGCCCCTACCTCGGTCGCCTGGTCGGCGCCGGGCTGCTCGCCGCCGCCACCGAGTTCGCCGGTCTCGCCCTGATGGCCACCGCCACGTGGCTGTTGATGAGCGCCGCCGGCCAGCCCCCACTGGACCGGCTCACCGTGGCGATCGTCGCGGTACGGGCGCTGGCGATCGGCCGTGGCGTGTTCCGCTACACCGAACGGCTCGCCGGGCACGACGCGGTGCTCCGCATGATCACCGATGTCCGGGCCCGGGTCTTCGCCACCCTCGCGGCCCGCCGCGACGCCGCGCACCGCTCGGGGGACGTGCTGAGTCGGCTGGTCTCCGACGTCGAGGCCGTCCAGGACCTGCTGCTGCGAGTGCTGGTCCCCGGTTCGGCAGCGGCAGTGGTCGGTGTCCTGGCGGTGGCTGGGGCGGCGCTGATCTCACCGCCCGCCGCCGGGGCGCTCGCCGTCGGGGTGCTGGTGGCCGGTGTGGCGCTGCCCGCACTGGCCACCGCTGTCACCCGCCGCAGCGCCGCCCAGGTGGCGCCTCTGCGTGGCGCACTCGCCACCGACGCGATCGACCTCACCCACGGCGCTGCCGACCTGGCCGCGTTCGGAGCGACCGACGTCGCGTTGCGCGCCGCCGAGCAGCGCGCCGACCACCTGGCCCGGTTGGAACGACGGCTGGCCGCCACCGGGTTCGCGGTGGACGCGGCCGGCGTGCTGACCGCCGGGCTGACCGCTGCGGCCGTGGTGCTGGCCGCGCTGGCCGCCGACGTGTCGGGGGTGCTGGTGGGTGTCCTGGCCGTCGGCGCGCTGGCCGCCGTCGAGGTGACGCTCGCCCTGGTCTCGGCGGCGCGGCAGTGGACGCAGTTGCGGCCCGGCCTGGCCCGGGTGGCGGTCCTGCTGGATGCCGACACGCCGACTCCCCCGCCCACCGACGCGACGGCCGACCTGGCCGGCCCGCACGAGCTGCGCTTCGTCGACGTGACGGTGCGGTACCGGGTCGGCGCGGCACCCGCCCTGGACGATGTCAGCCTGGACCTGCCCGCGGGGCGGAGGATCGCCGTGGTCGGCCCGAGCGGCGCTGGCAAGAGCACCCTGGCGGCTGTGCTGACCGGCACCGTCCGGCCCGTGTCCGGCCGCGTCACAGTCGACGGTCACGACCTCTCGGCGTACGCCGAGGAGGCACTGCCCCGGGCGGTCGGCGGCCTGCTCGCCGAGGCGTACGTCTTTCACGCCACGGTTCGGGAAAACCTGCTGCTCGGGCGGGCCGGGGCGAGCGAGGACGAGCTGACGGCGGCCACCGCGGCGGCTGGGCTGCTGGACTGGGTACTCGCGCAGCCGGCGGGCTGGGACACGCTGGTCGGCGAGGAGGGCGGGCAGCTCTCCGGTGGCCAGCGGCAGCGCCTGGCGCTCGCCCGGGCCCTGCTCGCCGCGCCACCGGTGCTGGTCCTCGACGAACCCACCGAAGGCCTGGATCCGGCGGCGGCGGACGCGGTGCTGGCGTCCGCTCTCGCCGCCACGCCCGCCGGGCACTCGGTGCTGCTGATCACCCATCGGCTCAGCGGGCTTGCCGAGCTGGACGAGATCGTCGTCCTCGACGCCGGTCGGGTGATCCAGCGCGGTCGGCACGCCGACCTGGTCGCCGTGCCGGGCTGGTACCGGGACCAGTGGATGCTCCAGGCCGCCGCCGAACGGGGTTACCTGGCGCTCGCGCCCTGACCGGGCTCGGGGACGGACCAGGGTTTCTCCCCGACGTCGGTCGTCGGGATTCCGTGGCACTGTGGTGCCATGCCGCAGCGTGAGGACGTGTTGGTCGACGAGCACCTGCGGGAGTTCGCCGCCCGGTTGCAGGGGCCGGCGCGGCTCAAGTCCGACCTGTTGACCGAGGCCCGGCACGGGTTGCTGGACGCCGTGGAGGCGTACCGCGAAAGTGGGCTGCCGCCCACCGAGGCGCAGCGCCGGGCCGTGGTCGAGTTCGGCTCACCGGCGCAGCTCCTTCCCGCCTGGCAGGCGGAGCTGGCGGTGGGCGCGCTGCGCGGGCTGTCCCTACGGATGCTGGCGGTAGCCGGGGTGGGGATGGCCGCCGGCGATCTGACCTGGCGTGGGGCGAGCTGGACCGACGGCCCACGCCCTCCGGCGGGCTACCTGCTGCTCTCCAACTCGGTCGACTGGATCTGGGTGGGTGCGCTGCTGCTCGCGGTGGCCGGTCTGCTGGTGGTCGCGGCCAGCGCCCGTGCGCCACGGCCGGGCCTGGCCCGGTTGCAGCGCGCGGTGGGCGCCGGCCTGACCGGGATCCTGGCGCTGTCCATCCTCGCCGGGTGCGCCCTCTTCGGCTGGTCGGTCAACCTCTGGGACGCCGCGCTGCACTGGCCCCCGATGATCATCGGTGCGGTGCTGGTCGGCGGTGCCTACTTCTCGCTGACCCGCGCGGTGCGCGGTTGGCTGCTGGCTGTCGCCCGCTGAGCCGACGCCCGCCCGCTGCGGGTCAGGCCGGGGTGGTGGGTGGACTGCCCGGGTCCAGGAACCGGCCGACGGTCAGCTGGAAGTCGTGCCAGCCGGCGCGCTCCCCGGCCAGCGCCCGCCGGCCGGAGTCGGTGAGCTCGTACGTCCGCCGCTCCCGGCCGTTGACGGTGCTCCAGGTGCTCGCCACGTGCCCGGCGCGCTCCAGCCGCCGCAACGCCGGGTAGATGGTGCCGGTGGGCAGATCGAGGCTGCCGTCACTGCGCTCGCGTAGGGCCTCGATGATGGCGTAGCCGTGCAGCGCGCCCTGTTCGAGAACGGCGAGCAGCAGAGCGTCGAGGTGGCCGTGCAACGCCTGGGCCTTCATGCGTAGCTACGCTACTTGTCGAACGGTCGGTTCGCCAGCGCCCGCCGCCAGCAGGCCGAATTGGTGCGCCGAGCGGCCACCGGGGTGCGGGCACCGGTCACCCAGGTCCGCCGACTAGGGTATGTGCCCAGAGTCACTCGTCGGTCGGAGACCCCGGCGGGTGGGCAACCCGAAGCACACGGAGGTCAGCGTGGCCCGCCAGTCGCCCCAACGGCCCGACGCCGACGAGCCCGAGCTCGACGACACCACCGGCGCGGCCCAGCCAGACGAGATCGAGGAGATCGACCGCCCAGCGGGCCCGATCGACCGTGCGCTCTGGGACGAGCTGCGCATCGATCCCGTGGAGATCGCCCTCCCCGCCGGCACCGGCTTCACGCTGCGGGCGTACCGGCCGGCCAGCTCGCTGACCCCGACCGACGTGACCGAGCGCGACCTGGACGACCCGTTCCTCGCCCGCCGTCAGGTGGTCGAGGAGGAAGAGGACGACGAGACCGTCGTCATCCTCGACGAGGAACTGGCCGAGGAGTTCGCCGACAGCGACGAGGACGAGTCGACGCGCCGCCGCAGCGACGGTGCCGCTGACACCGAGACCGCCGCCGAGGACACCACCGATGAGGCGGACGACGAGGAGGTGCCGGTCTTCCTCAGCAACAAGGGCAAGCTGCTGCTGTTCAAGACCCCCGAGTCGTTGGTCAGTTTCATCCGGTCCGGTGCTCCCAACGATCTGTCCCAACTGGACAGCTGGAATGAATTGGCCGAACGGGTGGAGCCGGCAGATATCGTGCCGCTCGACGAGGACACCTACGAGCTCGACCTCGTCGTGGAGAACCTGCGCGGCGGCCACGACACCTGGGATTCGACCCTGCTGATCGAGGCCGGCGAGGTCGCTCGTGACCTTTCGTACGCATTGCGGCTGCCTGCGGTGCTCGACATGCTCTCCGCCGGCTCCAGTCTCGACGACCTCGACGAGGCGCTGCGGGCCACCGCCAACGGCGGCATCGGCGCTTTCATGGGTCGGCGACGGCTGAAGAAGATCGGTGCGCAGACCGCGAGTTTGGGTTGGCGCACCATTGTCGGCAAGATCTCTGCGGTGGTGGACTGGCGCGACTGACCCGTACCGGGGAGCATCAGTTGCTGGCAGAGGAAAGACCTGTCCCGGGAGGAGGACGACGCCGTGGCGCTCGTGCGCGTTTACTGCGGTCTGGCCTCGGCGGATCCGGCTGACCGACCGGCCTCCGCCGGCTCGACGCTGACGTCCGCTGTGGTCGACGACGCAGGCCGTCTGCTGCATGTCAGCGAGATCAGCGACGACGCCGCTGGCTACGCCCAGCTCGTCGCGCTGCTCGTGGAGCGGTCGGGCGGGCCGAGCGGAGCGGCCATCGCCGCCGACAGCGACGACCACACGGTCATCTCACTGTTGAGCGCGGCGGGTCGACCTCTGGCGATCGCCGACGACGACTCGGTGGACGACTTCGCCGAGCGGTTCGCCGACGACGACTCCCTTGAGGAGATGCAGTCACCTCCGGCCGAACGACGGGCCGTCGGCCTCGCCCGCGCGTTGCAGGCCGGCGCGCTGTCGGCGGTCACCCTCCCGGCACCCCGGGATCTGGCCGGCTACAAGCAGGTGCTCTCCGCGCACGCGGCGCTGGCCAGTGGTCGACACTCGGCCGCCGTGGCGCTGCGCGAGGTCCTCCGTGAGCTCTACCCGGCGGCCCTGCGGGCGTACCCGGACCCGGCCGAGCCGGTCTCGTTGGCGGTGCTCGACGCGCTGCCCGAGCCGGGCATGCTCGGCGGCACCGTGGCCCGCGGTCGCGAGGTGTCGGTCGCGGCCGATGCCATCGCCGCGCATCTGGCCGCCGACGGGGTCGCCGACGCCGACGAGATCAACGAGGCGGTCACCGCCCTGCGGGTCGCCATCTCCGAGACGCCCCGGCGCGCCGCGGTCAACCGGGCACTCACCTCGGCGGTGGCCGAGACGGTCCGGCAGGCCGTCGCCTCCGTACGGGCCTGCGACGCGGGTTGTGAGGCACTGGTCAGTGCCCTCGGTTCACGGGTCACCGCGCCTGCCCAGGCGCCTGGCCGCCGCGCCGCAGCCCGCCGTGGCGAGCCGGTCGGCGAACTGACCGGGATGACCGCCACCGGTGCGGGGCTGCGCTCGGTCCGCCCCACCCCGCCCGCCGAGCCCGCACCGGCCGTCGGGCGTCGCAGCCGCCCCGAGCCGATCCCCGGCAACGCACCGGTGGCGTCGCCCCGCCCACTCGGGCCGCCTCCGACGGCGCCGGCTCCGGTCACGCCGCCGCCAGTCGCGCCCGCACCGATGGCACCGGCCGCGATGGCCAAGCCCCCGGCGTCCACGCTTCCGCACCGCGGCACCGAGCCGGCGCCCAGCCGGATCGACGGTCCGACGAACCGACCGGTCTCCTCGCCACCACCCCCGCCGCCGGGGATCACCCCGATCGCCCCCGCGCAGCGTGGCACGGTGCCTCCGGCCGAGGCCGGCGAGCCGTTCCGGCCGACGCTGACCACCGCCGCCATCAACAGCGCGCGGGCCGAACGGCAGCGTACTGTCATCCCGCCCCGCCCGAAGACCAACGGCGAACGGTCGAGCCACCTGCAACGCCCGGTCGACGAGCCGCCCACGGGTGGGTTCAGCGCCACCGACCTCAGCATTCCGGTGCCGACCCCGAGGCCCGGTCAGGACACCGCGCCCCCGGGGTCCCGGGCCAACTGGCCGCTGGTCAACAACCCGGAGGACCCGGCCGACAGTTCGCCGAACAACCCGGTGGCCTACCCGTACGGCGGTGGGCGCGGTATCGACGCCCCCACCGATCCGGGTCGGGCCGACGGTCGGGTCACGCCGCCCTGGTTGGCCGACGACCTGCCCCAGGAGCCGCCCATGCTGCGGCTGGTGGAGCCACCACCGCTGGCCGACCGGGCGCTCCGGGAAGGGCTCAACCCGCCCACGGAGCCGCACCTGGAGACGCCGCCGCTACGGCTGGTCGACCGGGAGCAGGCTGCTCGGGGTGGACGCGCGGCTGCTCGCGCCGACCGTGCCGCCGAGCACCGGCCGCTGCCCTCGATGGAGCACCGGCCGCCACCCATGGAGCACCGGCCGCCGCCGGTCGAGCACCGGCCACCGCCGGTCGCCGACGAAGGCGACGGCGACCTGCTGATCTTCGCGCAGGCCAAGTCGGCCTGGTTCGTCGGTCAGGCCGAGGAGTCCGATCTGGACTGGTCGACCACTGCCGACACCGGCTGGCAGGCCGCGGAGCAGGCCGCCCGTCCCGCCGTGGGCGCCGAGACCAACGCCGGGCTGCCGAAGCGTGTGCCTCAGGCCAATCTGGTCCCGGGTTCGCCGCTGCGTGAGGAGCGTCCGTTGCGGATAGTGCGTGATGCGGCAAGCCTCGCGGAGAACACCACCGGCTACTTCCGTGGCTGGCGTCGCGGCCAGGAGATCGGCGGTTTCGCGGTGGGTGGTCGGCCCGGTCGTGAGGCGGCCGGCGGCTGGGACTTCAGCCGCGACCACGGGGACCGTGACGACGACCGGGAGTACGAGTACCGCTCCGCCGGTTACCAGTCCTGACCCTCTCTACACACGACAGCGCCCCCGGTCAGTCGACCGGGGGCGCTGTCGCTTGTGTGGTGGGGGGCAAGGGAGGCCAGGACGCGACGACGCCGCCCCCTGAGGAGCCCGGAGAGCTGTCGGCCACAGGGTGCCGGCGGTCGAAGCTCCAAGGCTCTCTGGAAGCGGCGTGGGGCGCGCAGAGTGCCGCGCCCGGTGGGGGCCGGAGCCACCACCGGGCGTGCTGCGTCCCGATCAGGCCGGGGCGACGGCGCGCGTACGGCGCATGGTGAGCACGTACTCGACCAGCGAGATCAGCACGTGCTTCGTCGACTCCCGGTTACGGGCGTCACAGGCCACCACCGGAACGTCGCTGGAGATCGCCAAGGCGTCCCGAACGTCCTGCGGGTCGTGGTACTGCATCCCGTCGAAGCAGTTGATCGCCACCAGGTACGGGAGGCGTCGGTGCTCGAAGAAGTCGATCGCCGCGAAGCAGTCGGCCAGCCGGCGAGTATCCACCAGCACGACCGCGCCGATCGCGCCCCGAACCAGTTCGTCCCACATGAACCAGAATCGGGTCTGACCCGGCGTACCGAAGAGGTACAGGATCAGGTCACGGTCGATCGAGATCCGGCCGAAGTCCATGGCCACCGTGGTCGTCGACTTGCCCGGCACCTGCCGGGTGTCGTCGACGCCCACGCCAGCCGAGGTCATGATGGCCTCGGTGGTCAGCGGCGTGATCTCCGAGACCGAGCCGACCAGCGTCGTCTTACCGACGCCGAATCCACCGGCGATAACGATCTTCGCCGACGTCACGCGGCCGCCCGGGTTCGGCGGGCGGTGCGACATGTCAGAGCCTGCGAAGTCCACTCAGCACCCTCTCCAGCAGTTCAGTGCCCACCGCGTCGTCGGAGTCGTCCAGGATGGTCGGCTCGTGGACCGCGACCAGGCCGTCCGTCGCCATGTCGGCGATGAGCACCCGGGCCACACCGAGCGGGAGCTGCATCCGCGCCGCGATCTCCGCGAGCGACTGCACGCGTCCGTCACACAGCGCGGCGATGTACTGGTGTTCGCGGCCCTGGCCGCCGTTGCCATTGGCAGCGGCCCGACCGCGCACCGTCGTCTCGACGAGCGCCTCAAGCGCGATGTCGAGCCGGGGACGGGTGCGACCACGGGTCACGGCGTATGGACGGACCAACGCTCCGGTCGGTTCGTCACGATCGGCCATCTCGCCGCTCACCTCCTTCGCACCCGTTACCGGCTCCCACCGGTGAAACCCGTCGTTGTTGTCGTTGCAGTTGTGCCGACCTCATCGATCGGCGAGGCGTCAACCCAGCATTCCCGCAGCCGCACGCGGCTGCGGGGTCAGAGCGTCACCGACCCGGTCGACCAGCAGCGCCATCTCGTAGCCGACCTGGCCCACGTCGGAGCTGCGAGCAGCCAGCACGGCGAAGGACGAGCCATCCGAGATGGACATCAGGAACAGGAAGCCATTGTCCATCTCCACGACGGTCTGCAACACCGCGCCTCCCTCGAAGCAGCGGGCTGCCCCCTGGGTCAAGCTGACCAGACCCGACGAGATCGCGGCGAGCTGATCGGCCCGGTCGCGCGGCAGGTCCCGTGACGACGCCAGGAGGAGGCCGTCGGCCGAGACGGCGACCGCATGCGCGACACCGGGCACCCGGTCGGCGAAGTTGGCCAAGAGCCAACCAAGATCCTGAGTAGTTGTCATCCTTCTTGCTCCTTCTGCCCGCTCCCGGCCACCGGGCCTGAGCCAGACTGCGAGGATTGCCCACCCGAAGTCGCCTCCGGGTTGGTCGGGTTGTCCGAGGTGCTACGCCCTCGCTGCACGCCCCGGTGATAGGCGGAGAGCAGGCCACGGACCGCCTCCGGGGAGCGCCGCTGGACCGAGGTGGTGGGCTTCTCCACGGCACCCGGCACCAGCTGCGCCATCGGCTTGCGCTTCGGCAGACCGGTCGTGGTGGTCTCGCTCACCGGCACCGTGTCAGCCGCCGCCGAGGCAGCACGCCAGCCGTCGTCGGCCGCGGTCTGCCAGCCGTTGGTCTGCGGCTGGGGCCGGCGGTTCGGCAGGCTTTCGGCGACGCTGGGGCGACCGCCCTCGTTCGCTGTGGAGCCGTTGCCCCGCAGCCCTCCGGCCGTCGGAGTGTCTGCCATCGGTGTGTTACCTGTCGTCCCGGGTGGTGTCTTGTGGACTGCCTGACCGGTGGCCTCGACGGTGGCGAACTGCTGGGTCGCGTTGTCGCCGTTCGTCGCCGGCTTGGCGCCGGCGGCGCCCTCCTCCGAACCCGGGCGGCGGGTACGGAACCAGGCCGACTCGAGCTCCCGGAAGATCGGCAGCTCCATCGTCTCGTCCGCGTACCGCTGGCGGTTCTGGGCCTGCGGTTGCTGCGGAGCCGGCCGACTCTGCTGCGGAGCCGGAGCCGGAGCCGGCGGCTGGGCCGGAGCCGGCGGCTGGGCGGCTGCGGCGGACGGCTGTTCGCCGGGTCGCGGCACGCGCGGCAGCTCGGTGGTCATGTCCAGGGCGGCGGCGAGCCGCTCGGGCACCGGCGGGGTGGCCGCGTCCCGGTCCCCGTTCGGGACCGGCGGCCAGGCCGGCGGCGCCGGAGCACCGGCAGCCGGCGCGGGCGGGGCCGATCGGGGCGTGAACCCGCTGAACGACTGACCGGAGGCCGGCGGCGCCGAGTACGGCTGACCCGAGTACGGCTGACCCGAGTACGGCTGACCGGACGCCGGCGACGCGGACACGGGCGAGGCGGACACCGGCGGACCGGCGTACGGCTGGCCCGAGGCCGGGGCTGCGGACACCGGCTGACCGGTGTACGGAGCTCCCGAGTAGGGCTGGCCGGAGTAGGGCTGACCGGAGGCCGGCGAGGCGGAGACCGGCGCGCCGGAGTAGGGCTGCGCGGAAACCGGGGGCGCCGAGTACGGCTGCGTCTCAGGGCTGCTCGGCAACTGCCGAGGAATGGACGGCTGCTGGCCGGTGCTCGGCCCGTCGTCCCCGCCACGACGCTGCGGCAGCGGGTCGATGCCCTGGCCGTTGGCGGGCCGCGGGGTGAACCCATCGCCACCGTTGACGCCGTTCGCGCCGGCGGCACCGGTCAGATCGGACCAGGCCGGCATCGAGCGGTAGCCGCCGGCGTTGGCCGGGGTGCCGGATCCGTTGCGCGAAGCGGGCTCGAACGGACGACCACCGAGGGTGACCTGGTTGCCTGACTCGCTCGGACGGGGGCCGTTGCCCAACGCCGGCAGCGCGCCGAAGGCCGGGGCGGGCCCGTTCTGCTGGGGGCCGCCGGCCGCCGGGAGAGCCGGGGGCTGCTGCACCCGACCGGAGAGCGCCCGGGGCACCAGCACCGAGGTGGGCAGTGTGACGTCCGCGACGGTGCCACGGTCGGAGCCGGGGCGCAGCTCGACCCGGACGCCGTGCCGGGAGGCCAGCCGGGCGACCACGACCAGGCCCATCATCCGGGACACGGCCACGTCCACCTGCGGCGGCGTCGCGAGCCGCTCGTTGAGGTCGTGCAGCTGGTCGGCGCTGATGCCGATGCCGCGGTCCTCGACGTAGAGCGAGGCGCGGTCGCCGACCCGGCGGGCCTCGACCATCACCTGCGAGTCGGGCGGAGAGAACGCGGTGGCGTTGTCGAAAAGCTCGGCGACGAGGTGCACCAGGTCGTTGACCGCGTGCGCGGCGACCTCGATGTCACGGTCGATGACGCCGAACTCGATCCGGGTGTAGTGCTCGACCTCGGACTGCGCGGCGCGCAGCACGTCGATGAGCGCGGCCGGCTCCCGCTGCACGCGGGTGGAGTCGGCACCGGCGAGCACCAGCAGGTTCTCGTCGTTGCGGCGCATTCGGGTGGCCAGGTGGTCGAGCTGGAACAGCTCGGCCAGGCGGTCCGGGTCTTCCTCGCCGCGCTCCAGCCGGTCGAGGTGCCCGATGAGGCGGTCGACCAGGATCTGTGAACGGCGGGCCAGGTTGACGAACATGGTCGCGACGGAGGCACGCAGTGCCGCCTGCTCGGCGGCCGTGCGGACGGCCTCCAGGTGGACGGCGTTGAACGCCTCGGTCACCTGGCCGAACTCGTCACGGCTGCGGACCGGCAGGGGCTCGGCGATCTGGTTCGCCAACTGCACCGGGGTGAGCTGCCCGACGACCTGCGGGTCACGCAGTCGGGCAACCGCCTGCGGTAGGCCGTACTGGGCGACGGAGAGGGCACCCTGCCGCAGCTCGCGGAGCGAACGGGCCATGGACCGGGCGACCAGGTAGGCGAAGAGGATGGCCAGCAGCAGCATGCTGAGCAGCAGGCCGGTCTCCAGGAAGACCTGGCGCTGGACGTCCGAGCGGAGGGCGTCGGCTTCCTTGACGACTTCGCTGTCGAGCTGCGTCTCGACGGTGCGGATCAGCTTCGCGTTGGCCGTCATGGCGGCTTCCCACTGGTCCGGCCCGAACGGCGCGCCACGCATGTCGCCGGTGGTGTTGCCGTCGATCCAGCCGGTGTAGTTCTGTGCCTGCCGACGGTCGCCGCCGGCGACGGTCTGGTCGTGGAACTTCGCGTCGTCCGGGGTGGCGACGGCCTTGAAGCTCTGCAGCGCCTGCTGCTGGCCGGTGCCACTGGCGATGTAGTCGGTGCGCAGCGCCGGCGTCAGGCGCTTTCCGCCCTTGACACCCAGCGCGCGGTGCACCACGACCCGGCGTACGGCGAGGAACTCCTTCTCCCGGGCGACCGCCGCGGCGGCGCGCATCCGGTCGCTCAGGTCGTTGTCGCCGGCGAGCTGCGTGGCCGAGTCACGGATGGCGAGCAGGTCGCTGATCAGACCCTCGTACGCCTGCACGGTCTCGGTGAGCGCGAGCTTGCCGTTGAAGACCTGGCTGCGGATGCCGGAGAGGTCCTGAAGGTTCTGGTCGATGCCGTCGAGCAGACCGTCCAGGCTGCTCGGCAGGTCCTCGATGTCGGCCCGCTGCTGCCGGTAGGGGATCGCGTCCTGGTCCACCCGGGAGTTCACCCGGTTGTAGGCCTCCTGGTACTGGGCCGTCGGCTGCGTCCCGTCCGCGCCCAGCAGCAGCACGGCGGCGGTGCGCTCGTCCTGCAGGCTGTCGACCAGGTCACCTGAATAGCTCGACAGATTCGCCAGGTCGCCGGCCCGGTTGGCATTGTTGAGCGTCTCCACGTGGTCGACCAGACCACTGGTGCCCACCACGACCGTGGCGATGGTCGGCACGATCATGATTAGACCGAGCTTGGACCAGATCGGCATGTCCCCGAGCCGGCTGGCCGGCTGGCGCAGCCGCGACAGGAGGGAGCCCGCCATCTTTGGCCGTTTGCTCACAACACCGCCCTCGCGATTACAGCTTCAACGCGTTGCCCAGGGCAACGCCCAGCGACCGACCCGGCGGGTCGGACCCCCGAGATTCCATCACGCCGGTCGGCAAGAAGAAAGCCCAGGTTGTCCCCGACCGAAGGTGTGATGAGATGTTGATGCGATTTGATAGCAGTCCGTCTGGCCGGAGTAACTGAAGGTAATGGAACATCCGCACCGCGTTGTCCTGCTCGCTGGCCCTTCGGGCTCCGGAAAGTCGTACATAGCGCAGCAAACCGGGTTACCGGTGCTGTGTTTGGACGACTTCTACAAAGACGGCGATGACCCTACGTTGCCGCGACGAAACGGCCAGGTGGATTGGGAATCCCCGCAGTCCTGGGACGCCTCGACAGCGGTGGAAATCATTGCCCAACTCGCCCGTGAAGGCCGAGCCGATGTGCCGGTTTATGCGATCGGTGCGGACCGACGGGTAGCCACCCGGCCATTCCATGTCGACGGATCGCCACTTTTCGTGGCCGAAGGGATCTTCGCCGCCGAGATCGTCGAGGAGTGCCGTCGCCGTGGGCTGCTGGCCGGGGCGTACGCGCTGCGTCGTCCGCGCGGGGCGACCTTCCTCCGCCGGCTGGCCCGTGACCTGTCCGAGCAGCGCAAGGCTCCCCGGGTGCTGGTCCGGCGGGGCGTGGCGCTGCTCCGGGCCGAGCCCGCCGTCCTGGCGCGGCAGACCGGGTTGGGCGCGGAGGCGGCCCGCGCCCGCGAGGTGCTGCGCCGGGTGGCCGGTCTGCTCGCCGGCCACCCGCACGGCTGAGGCGGTCAGGCCAGCAGCTTGGCGTACGCCGGCTTGATCACCTCATCGATGATCCGGAGCCGCTCGTCGAACGGGATGAAGGCGCTCTTCATCGCGTTGATGGTGAACCACTGCAACTCCTTCCAGCCGTAGCCGAAGGTGTCCACCAGCAGCGACATCTCCCGCGACATGGAGGTGCCGCTCATCAGCCGGTTGTCGGTGTTGACCGTCACGCGGAAGCGCAGGTCCCGCAGCAGGCCGATCGGGTGGTCCGCGATCGAGGACACCGCACCGGTCTGCACGTTCGAGGAGGGGCACAGCTCCAGGGGGATCCGCTTGTCCCGGACGTACGCGGCCAGCCGACCGAGCGCGCCGTCGGGGGCGATGTCGTCGACGATCCGTACCCCGTGGCCGAGCCGGTCCGCTCCGCACCACTGGATCGCCTGCCAGATCGACGGCAGCCCGAACGCCTCGCCGGCGTGGATGGTGAAGTGGAAGTTCTCCCGTTGCAGGTATTCGAAGGCGTCCAGGTGCCGGGTGGGCGGGAAGCCCGCCTCGGCGCCGGCGATGTCGAAGCCGACCACCCCGGCGTCCCGGTGCCGTACGGCCAGCTCGGCGATCTCCTGGGATCGGGCGGCGTGCCGCATTGCCGTGAGCAGGGTGCCCACCCGGATGCTCAGGCCCGCCTCGACGGCCTGGGCGGTGCCCTCCGCGAACCCGGCCAGCACCGCCTCGACCACCTCGTCCAGGCTGAGGTCCTGCTCCAGGTGCTGCTCCGGGGCGAAGCGCACCTCGGCGTAGACCACCCCGTCGGCCGCCAGGTCGAGGGCACACTCGCGGGCGACCCGCCGCAGCGCCGGCGCGGTCTGCATGACCGCGACGGTGTGCGCGAACGTCTCGAGGTAGCGCTCCAGGGAACCGGAGTCGGCCGCCTCCGCGAACCAGCGTCCCAGTGCCTCGGAATCGGTGGCGGGCAGCTCGTGGCCCACCTCGGCGGCCAGGTCGACGATTGTCGCCGGCCGCAGCCCGCCGTCGAGGTGGTCGTGCAGCAGTGCCTTCGGGACCTTGACGATGTCCTCGTACCGGATTGTTGCGACCATGCTCAGACCCTAGTCAGCCAGCCCCCGGCCATCCGAGCAGGCCGCTCATCCGGGCCAGCCGTAGACGCGTTCGACGCTGAGCCGGATGACCAGCCGACCGTCGGCGACCATGGCGGCCCGGTACTCCGCCCAGTCGGGGTGCTCGCCGCGGATGCGCCGGTAGACCTCGACCAGTTCCTGAACGGTGTCGTCGTCCTCGGTGGCGGCGGGTGGGGTGAGGGTGGCGGTGGCGTCGGCGACCGCGTACGCGCCACCGTCGCTGGTCGTCACGTGGAAGCTCGCCCGGGGGTCCCGGCGCAGGTTGCGGGCCTTGGCGCGGTCGCCGACGGTCGAGCATCGGATGAGCCCCGGCTCGGCCAGGTAGTCGAGGTTCGACAGTTGGGGTCGGCCGTCGCGGCGCAGGGTGACCAGCACCCCGCGCCCGCGTTCGCCGAAGAGCTGCCAGAGGTCATTCGTTGACATGTCATCGACCGTAGGGGGTGAATCGATGACATGTCAACGATCCAGGTAGGCTGGCGGCATGGACGCGCCACGGTGGTTGGACGAGCGGGAGGACCGCGCCTGGCGGGGCTACCGCCGGATGCGTCGCCTGCTCGACCTGGAGCTGGCCCGGGACCTGACGCAGGACAGCGGTCTCTCCGAGCCCGACTACGACGTGCTCTCCGACCTCTCGGAGTCACCGGAGGGACGTCTGCGCCTCCGCGACCTGGCCGACCGGATGCTCTGGTCCCGCAGCCGGCTCTCCCACCACCTCACCCGGATGCAGCAACGCGGCCTGGTGACCCGGGAGGAGTGCCCGGACGACGCCCGTGGCTCGATAGTCGTGCTCACCCCGGCCGGCCGGGAGGCCATCGAGGCCGCGGCACCCGGCCACCTGGCCGCCGTCCGCCGGAACCTCATCGACCTGCTCACCCCCGCCGAGATCGAGGCACTCGGCGCGCTCACCCACCGGGTGGTGGACCACCTGGCTGGTCGGCAGCCCCGCCCACGGCACGAGCCGGCGGCCTGACGTGGATCCCCGGATCCTGCACCGGATGCGCTGCCCGGTCTGCGGCGAACCGCTGAGCGAGACGACCGCCGGCACCGCCCGAGCCTTACGCTGCCCGCGCCGGCACAGCTTCGACATCGCCCGCCAGGGTTACGTCAACCTGCTCGCCGGTCGCGCCCCGCACGTCGGGGACACCGCCGAGATGATCGCGGCCCGGGAGGACTTCCAGGCCGCCGGTCACTACGACGTCATCTCCGCCGCGCTCGCCACCGCCGCCACGGAGGCCGTCGGCCGTCTCGACGCGTCGCGCCCCCCGGGCTCTGCACCCACCGGGGCACCGGTCTCCGACCAGGGGTGTCGCCTGGAGGTAAGCAGAGCAAAGGACCCAACAGCGGGGGTACGATCCGAGCCCTCGACGCCCGACGTCGGCGCGTACCCCCTGGTGGTGGATGCCGGCGCCGGCACCGGCCGGTACCTCGGCGCGGTGCTGGCGGCGCTGCCGGACGCCGTGGGTCTGGCCCTGGACGTGTCCAAGCCGGCGCTGCGTCGCGCCGCCCGCGCGCATCCCCGGGCCGCCGCCGCCCTCGCCGACACCTGGCAGCGGCTGCCGCTGGCCGACGCCTCGACGGCCGTGCTGCTGAACGTCTTCGCTCCGCGCAACGGCCCGGAGTTCCACCGGGTGCTCGATCCGGCCGGCACCCTGCTCGTGGTCACGCCGGACGCCGACCACCTCGCCGAACTGGTGAACGCGCTCGACCTGCTCCGGGTGGACCCGGAGAAGGCGGACCGGGTGACCAGCAGCCTGGGCGGGCACTTCACGCCGGTCAGCTCCACTGTGCACCGGGCGGAGCTGGCCCTGACCCGCACCGAGGCCGCCAGCCTGGTCGGGATGGGCCCGAGCGCGTGGCACACCGATCAGGTCTCCCGCACCGAGCGACTGGCCGCGCTGCCCGAGCCCGTCCGGGTGACGGTAGCGGTGCGGGTGGCCGCGTACCGACCCCGCTGACCTCAGGTGGAGAGGTCGACCTCTTCCCAACCCGGGGGCTCGTCGTGGTACGGCCCGCGCAGGATCACCGCCCACTCCAGTGCCCAGCGGCGCTGCCCGATCGCGTTCGCGTCGACCAGGCCCGGTGCCCTGCGGCCGTCGCGCTCGGTCTCCAGGTAGGCCCAGTCCAGGCAGTAGTGCAGGTCGAGCAGAGCCGCCGCGTCGGCCGGGTGCTGCGGCGCGGTGAGGATCCGGGAGCGCCAGTGCGGGAAGGTCTCCCCACCGGCGATGTGCGGCAGCTGCTCGACCAGCCGTTCGTCGACGGCCAACGTCGGGTCGAGCTGCTTGCTCAACCCGAGCACCCAGGCCAGCGCGAAGAGCGCGTCGTGGTGCAGCACGAACGAACGGTGGTCGCCCTTGCCACCCATCACGAACTGCCACTCCGGCGGGGTCACCATCTCCACCAGGTGTGAGCCGAGCAGCCAGCTCATCGCCGCCTGCGGGGGCATCCCGAAGCACCGGGCCAGGATCAGGTGCAGGACGGCGATCCGCGCCTCGATCTCCCCCGTCGGGCGCAGGTCGATCTCGTCACCCGGCTCCCACACCAGCGGGAACTGGGCCGGCGGCAGAGGCAGGCCGAGCCGGGACAGCTCTTCCAGGCTCGCCTCGCGCACCTCACGTGGGTCGGGGGCAGCAACGGTCACGGCGGGTCTTCCTGTCTGCTCGCGCCGGCGCAGGGCCGGTGATCCCCCCTTGGCCTGCGACAATAGCGCTCCCAGGTGCTCGGCACCATGCCCACCCCGACCCCTGTTCGGTCAGCCGATGCGCTCGATGACCAGCGGCGTCGACGCCGGAGCGGTCGACGAGACACGCACCGCCGTGGCGGCCTCCGCCAACGCCGCCGGGATCCGCGTCGCGTCTTCGGCACGCAGCTCGTAGAGGGCGTCACCGGCCCGCACCGGGTCACCCGGCCGCTTGTGCAACACCACACCGGCCGGCACGCTGACCGGGTCCTCCTTGCGGGCCCGACCCGCGCCGAGCCGCCACGCCGCAACCCCCATGGCGTACGCGTCGACGGCGGCGACGTACCCGTCCTGCTCGGCGCGGACCACCTCGACCTCGGCGGCCTCGGGCATTGGCGCGTCCGGGTCGCCGCCCTGCGCCCGGATCATCGCCCGCCAGGAGTCCATCGCGCGACCGTCGCGCAACGCCGCCTCCGGGTCGGCGTCCGGCAGGCCTGCGGCGTCGAGCATCTCCCGGGCCAGCGCGAGTGTCAGCTCCACCACGTCGGCCGGCCCACCACCGGCCAGCACCTCGACCGACTCGGTCACCTCGACGGCGTTGCCGATCGCCAGGCCGAGCGGGGTGGACATGTCGGTGAGCAGGGCAACCGTGCGGACGCCGTGCGCGCCGCCCAGCTCGACCATGGTGCGCGCCAGCTCACGGGCCTGGTCGACGGACTTCATGAAGGCGCCCGAACCGACCTTGACGTCGAGGACCAGCGCGCCGGTGCCCTCGGCGATCTTCTTGCTCATGATCGAGCTGGCGATCAGTGGGATCGCCTCCACGGTGCCGGTCACGTCGCGCAGCGCGTACAGCTTGCGGTCCGCCGGGGCGAGCCCGGCGCCCGCCGCGCAGATCACCGCGCCGACCTTGTCCAGTTGTTCGATGAACTCGTCGTTGCTGACCGTGGCCCGCCAGCCCGGGATGGACTCCAACTTGTCCAACGTGCCGCCGGTGTGCCCGAGACCCCGGCCGCTCAACTGGGGCACCGCCGCGCCGCAGGCCGCCACCAACGGGGTGAGCGGCAGCGTGATCTTGTCGCCGACGCCGCCGGTGGAGTGCTTGTCGACTGTCGGCCGGCGTACCGCCGAGAGGTCCAGCCGCTCACCGCTGGCGATCATCGCGGCGGTCCACCGGGCGATCTCCGGACCGGTCATGCCGTTGAGCAGGATCGCCATCGCCAGCGCGGACATCTGCTCGTCCGCGACAGCCCCCCGGGTGTACGCGTCGACCACCCAGTCGATCTGCGCGTCCGACAGCACCCCGCCGTCCCGCTTGGCCCGAATGACGTCAACAGCAGCAAACCCACTCATCAAAGATCTTTCCTAGTCTGTTGCAGATCCCGATCCACGGCCCGTGACCACGTCAGGGCCGGGGCCGACCGTGCCAAACCGCAACCACAGCTCAACCCCAGCGAACAGGGATCTCCGCAGGCGGCTCCCCCTCGCCGGCCCAGAAGATGGTGCCGGTCTCGTCGACCACCACGACCCGGGGTGTGCGTGCCATCCCCCAGGTGATCGCCTCGGCCGGGTCGTCCCAGCTCGGCGCCTCTTCCAGCACCCCGGTCTCGGCGCCCGCGTCGTCGCCGGCCGAGCGTTCCCAGTACGCCGTCCAGACCTGCTGGCCGGCGGACATGTCCGCGTGCACGAAGACGGTGCCGCGCCCGCGCCACGCGGCAAGCCGCTCGGGGACCACCGGCACCGGAGTCTCCCCGGTGACGGCTTCCAGGTCCTCGACGCCGAAGGCGTGCGGCAGCAGCTCGGCCATCCGCAGCGGGTCGCCCTTGGTCTCGATCAGGCACTCCGGGCCGCCGTGTTCCCAGAGCAGCTGCCGGCAGCGACCGCACGGCATCAACGGCTCGCCGGTGGCGTCGACGCAGGACAGCGCGACGAGTCGACCGCCACCGGTGGCGTGCAGGCTGGAGACCACTCCGCACTCGGCGCAGAGCGTCACCCCGTAGGCGGCGTTCTCCACGTTGCAACCCACCACCACACGGCCGTCGTCGACCAGCGCGGCGGCGCCCACCGGGAACGTCGAGTACGGCGCGTACGCGTGCCGCATGGCGTCGGTCGCGGCGGCGCGCAACCGCGCCCAGTCAATGTCGCTCATGCCGCCATTCTGCCCAGGTAGCCCAGGTCAGGAGCGAGCAGGGCTCCCGCCCCGACACCTGCCGCTCCCGTCGCGCCCCGCTGCCGCCCCGCTCCCGCTCCGCCCCGCTCGGCTCACCGCTCCCGCTCGGCTCACCGCTCCCGCCCCCGCTCGGCTCACCGCTCCCACTTTCGTGATCAAGTGATGAAAAGTAGGCGTGAGACGTCCCTGAGACCTACTTTTCATCACTTGACCATGGAACGTGTGGGAAGGGCTGGACGGCGTACGGAGCGTGCCCGGCGGAAAGGCCCGCCGGGCACAACGAGCGGGTCAGCCCTTGATGTACGGCTTGCCGTCGGCGGCCGGTGCGCGGACCCGACCGACCAGCCCGGCGACGGCCAGGATGGTCGCCAGGTAGGGCAGCATGGCCAGGAACTGGCTGGGGATCGAGCTGCTGATCGCACCCAGGTAGGTGGCGAGCTGGTCGGCGAAGCCGAAGAAGAGCGCGGCGAGCAGCGCGCCGGTCGGGTTCCACCGACCGAAGATCAGCGCGGCCAGCGCGATGAAGCCCTTACCGCCGATCATGTTCTTGGTGAACGAGTAGAGCGCCAGCGTGTACGACGCGCCGCCGATACCGGCGACCACGCCGGCCAGCAACACGTTGCGGTAGCGCACCCGCAGCACCTTGACGCCGAGCGTGTCGGCGGCGATCGGGTGCTCGCCGACCGAGCGGGTACGCAGACCCCACCGGGTACGGAAGAGCCCGATGTGGATCACCAGCACGAGCAGCAGCCCGAGGTAGAGGAAGATGTTGCCGCGGAACAGCGCCGGCCCGAGCACCGGAATGTCCTTCAACAGCGGGATCTCCCAGTTGCTGAAGCGGGGCGCGCTGTTGTATTTCGCCGCGTCGGTCTGCATCAGCCGCTCGTAGAGGAAGCCGGTGACGCCGACCGCCAGCAGGTTCAGCACGATGCCCATGACGACCTGGTCGACCAGGTAGCGGATGGCGAAGACAGCCAGCAGCAGCGAGATGAACGCGCCGCCGATGGCAGCGGCGACCAGGCCCACCCAGACGCTGCCGGAGATGCTGCCGAACAACGCACCGCTGAAGGCACCCATCAGCAGTTGGCCCTCGATGGCCACGTTGACCACGCCGGAACGTTCGCAGAGCACCCCGGCGAGCGCACCGAAGATCAACGGCAGGGCCAGGATGAACGTGCCCCGGATGATGTTGACCAGCGGCATGAAGTTCTGTCCGGCCGGCGCGGCGGACACCTGCCAGCAGAGGAACGAGAGCACGAAGGCGACGAGCCCGACGCCGAGCACCGGGAGGAACCACCGCTTCGGCACACCGGCGAGCAGCGCCGCGCCGGCGGCGATCGTGATGATCCCGAACAGGATCGCCCCGATGGTGCCGTTGATCTCCAGTGCGGCACCGGCCGCGTCGTCGCTGAGCGTGAACCGGGCCTGCTGGTCGGTGGCGAGCGCACCGAAGAGCACCGCCGCCAGCAGACCGAGCCCCAGCAGCGTGAGGCCGACCTTGCGGCTACGGGTCCAGAAGCCCTCGTCGACCGGAGCGACGGCGATGTCGGGGACAGCCATGGTGGACATGAGTTACCAGCCCTTCGCCAGGCTCGTCTGCAACCGGGCGGCACGTGCGGCCCGGAGCTGGAAGATCGCCTTCACCAGGGCCGGCGCGGCGATGAAGATGACGATCAGCGCCTGGAGCACCGTCACCAGCTCCAGTGAGATCCCGGAGTACGACTGCATCCGGTTGCCACCGGCCTGCAACGCCCCGAACAGCAGCGCGGCCAGCAGGACCCCCCAGGGCTTCACCCGTCCGAGTAGCGCCACCAGGATGCCGTCGAAGCCGATCTGCGCGACCACCAGCGGGGTCAACGCGCTGGCGGTGGAGCCGAGCACCATGTTCGAGCCGCCGAGACCGGCCAGGATGCCGGCGAAGACCATGATCAGGATGTACGTCCGCGTGACGCTGATGCCGGCGGTGCGTGCGGCGTCGGGGTTGGCGCCGACCGCCCGCAGCTCGAAGCCGAGGGTCGAGCGGTTCAGCAGCCAGGCGACCGCCCAGGTGGCCAGCACGGCGAGCAGGATGCCGGCGTGCACCCGCAGGTTGTCGCCGAGCAGTCGGGGCAGCTGGGCGGAGGTGTCGACCGCCTTGCTGATCGCGTCGGTACGGGTCGGGTCCTGCACGCCGTTCTGCACGATCAGCCAGGTGAGGAAGTACGTGGCGACGTAGTTGAGCATGATCGTGTTGATCACCTCGTGCGCGCCGGCGCGGGCCTTGAGGATGCCGGGGATGAACCCCCAGATCGCTCCGCCCAGCGCGCCGGCCAGCACCGCCACCAGCAGGTGCAGGCCGGGCGGCAGCGGCAGCAGGAAGCCGGCCAGCGCCGCCATGATCACGCCGATCGTGGCCTGACCCTGCGCGCCGATGTTGAACAGGCCGCCCCGGAAGGCCAGCGCCACCGACAGACCGGTGAAGACCAGCGGCGCGGCATAGGTGAGCGTCTCCGAGATCGGCGCGAGCACGGGCTGCCACCCGTTGGTGCCGTTCAACCAGCCGGTGAACGCCTCGGGGTCGAAGACCGAGCCCTTGAACAGGTTCGCGTACGCCTCGCTGACCAACGTCCAGCTGGAGGTGATCGCGTCCGACGGGCGCGAGGTGATGTACGAGTACGTGGACAGCACCGCCGGATCAGAGATGATCATCAGCACCGCGCCGACCACGATCGCCAGCACCAGCGACAGCAACGTCACAGTGAAGGTGTTGGCCGCCCAGAGGTTGTCCAGGAACAAACGGCCCAGGCTCGGCTTCGGCTCCGGACCCTGCTCCGGCTTCGCGGCGGAGCGGTCCGGCTGCGTCGCCACCTCGGCCCGTTCGGTGTTGCCGAGCGCGTTGTGCGCGGCCTGCGCCTCGCTCGCCGGCTCCTTGTCCGGGGAGCCCGACTGCGGGTTGGAAGGGTTGGTCATGCCTTGTCCTCGCTCGCGGAGCCTGCGTCGCTCGCCGGGTGCCCGTCTGCCGCGTCGGGCTCGCTGTCGGCGGCCGATGCGTCGGGCTCGTCGGCGGCGGGTGCCGCGACGGCCTCGTGTGCGGCGTCCGGGCTGATGCCGGCCATCAACAGGCCGATCTCCTCGCGCGGAGTGTCCGGACCGACGATGCCGATGATCCGACCGCGGTACATCACAGCGATCCGGTCGGCCAGACCGATGACCTCGTCGAGTTCGCTGGAGACCACCATGACGGCGGTGCCGATGTCCCGCTCGTGGATGATCTGGCTGTGGATGAACTCGATCGACCCGACGTCGACGCCACGGGTCGGCTGGGCGGCGATGAAGAGCTTCAGTGGCCGGGACAGCTCCCGGGCCACGATCACCTTCTGCTGGTTGCCGCCGGAGAGGGTGCCCACCGCCGCGTCGGCCGATGAGGTGCGGACGTCGAACTGCTCGATCCGCTCCTTCGCGGAGGCCGCGATCGCGTCTGGCTTGAGCGCGAGCCCGGCACCGAACGGCGGACGGTCGTAGATGTCCAGCACCAGGTTCTCCGCGACGCTGAACTCCTTGACCAGGCCGTCCACGCTGCGGTCCTCGGGCACGTAACCGACGCCCGCCCGGAGCACCTTCTTGGGCTTCCAACCGTCGATCCGGTCGCCGGCCAGGCTGACCGTGCCGGCGAGCACCGGCCGCAGACCCATGATCGCCTCGATCAGCTCGGTCTGGCCGTTGCCCTGCACGCCGGCGACGCCGAGCACCTCACCCGCGCGCACTGTCAGGTCCACCCCGTCGACCGCGCGGATCTGCCGGTCGTCGTCGACGACCAGGCCGGCCACCTCCAACACCGGCTCGCCCGGGGTGGCCGTGGCCTTGTCCACGGTGAGCCGGACGTTGCGCCCGACCATCAGCGCGGCCAACTCGTCGCGGCTGGCCTCCGGTGAGGCGGTGCCGACGGTCTTGCCGCGTCGGATCACCGTGATCCGGTCGGCGATGGCCTTGACCTCGCCGAGCTTGTGGGTGATGAAGACGATCGACTTGCCGGCCGCCTTGAGCGACCGCATGACCGTCAGCAGTTCCTCGGTCTCCTGAGGGGTCAGCACCGCGGTCGGCTCGTCCAGGATGAGCAGGTCGACGTCGCGGGTGAGCGCCTTGACGATCTCGACTCGCTGCTGGATGCCGACCGGCAGGTCCTCGATCACCGCATCCGGGTCGACCCGCAGGTTGTAGCGCTCGGACACCTCGGCGACCTCGCGCCGGGCGCGCCGCCGGTCCAGGAAACCGGCGATGCCGCCCCGGGTCTGCTCGGCGCCGAGCATGATGTTCTCGGCGACGGTGAAGACCGGCACCAGCATGAAGTGCTGGTGCACCATGCCGATCCCGGCGCCGATCGCGTCGGACGGGCCCTTCAGCTTCAGCGGCTTGCCGTCGACCAGGATCTCGCCCTCGTCGGGCTGGTAGAGCCCGTAGAGCACGTTCATCAGGGTCGACTTGCCCGCGCCGTTCTCGCCGAGCAGGGCGTGAATCTCTCCAGGCTCCACCGTCAGGTCGATGTGGTCGTTGGCGACCAGATCACCGAACCGCTTGGTGATGCCGCGCAGTTCGAGTCTCAGCGCAACCTCCTGGAGTGCGAGCGATGGTGCAGCCTAGCTGCCGTCAACCCGGCCGGAACGGCCCGGCCGACGTGGTGCGCGATCGGCCGCTCCGACCCCACGGTCACCCGCAGGGCCGAAGCGGCCGATCGGTCGTACCTGTCCCCGCCGACCCCCACCGATGATCTCACCGGAGGGGCCGGCCGGTTGTCACTTGGTCGGCTGGGCCTTCGAGGTGACGGTGATGGTGCCGGCGGCGATGTCCGCCTTGATCTTGTCGACCTCGGCCTTCAGCTCGGCCGGAACCTTGCTGTCGAAGTCGTGGTACGGAGCGATCGAGACACCGTTGTTGGCCAGCGTGCCGACGAAGCCCGGCTTGGCCGGCAGCTTGTCGCCGGCGGCGGCCTTGACCACAGCCTCCTTGACGGCCTCCGGGATGTTCTTGACCACCGTGGTGATGATCGCGGAGCAGTCCGGGGTGCTCTCGCAGCCGTCGACGTCCACCCAGATGGTGTTGTACTTGCCGCCCGAGGCCTTGGCCGCGGCGGTGGTGCCGAGGCCGGAGCCGCCGGCGACCGGCATGATGATGTCCGCGCCCTGGGCGACCAGCGCGTCGGAGACCTTCTTGCCCTCGTCCTGCTTGGCGAAGTCGTTGGTGAAGGAGCCCTTCTGGGTCTCCTTGTTCCAGCCCAGCGCCTGGACGTTCTTCTTCTTGGTGGTGTTGTAGTACGCCACCCCGTCGACGAAGCCGTCCATGAAGATGGTGACCGGCGGGATCGGCAGCGCGCCGTAGGTGGCCACCTTGCCGGACTTACTCATCCCGGCGGCCAGGTAACCGGCCTGGAACGCGGCCTGGGCGGTGTCGAACTGCATCGGGTAGACGTTGGCGTCACCCGGGTTCGCGTCGACGATGCCGAACTCCTGGTTCGGGTTCGCCTTGGCGATCTTCGAGGTGGCGTTGGCCATCAGGCCACCGACCGCGAGGATGAAGTTGCACTTCTGGTTGACGTACTGCGTCAGGTTCGGCTCGTAGTCGGCCTCGGCCTTCGACGCGACGAACTTGATGTCGATGTTGTCGTTGGCGGCCTTGGCCTCCTGCAGACCCTTCCAGGCTGAGGCGTTGAACGACTTGTCGTCGATGCCGCCGACGTCGGTCACCATGCAGGCGCTGAACTTCTTGGCGCCACTGCCGGCGTTGTTGTCATCCTCGGGGGCCTCGCCACAAGCGGCGGCGGTGAGCGCGAGCCCACCCACCGCGATAATCGAGGCGATCCGCATCCCACGCACCGAGCGCAAGACGTCTCCTTCCCATTGCTCACCGCGCCTTGTGCGGTGGCAGCCCATCAGCCGGCCTGCGGGTGTGCCGCCGGCTGTCCCACGTTACGGACGGGAGCGTACGC
Source organism: Micromonospora sp. WMMD967 (assembly GCF_029626165.1). Classification (NCBI taxonomy): domain Bacteria; kingdom Bacillati; phylum Actinomycetota; class Actinomycetes; order Micromonosporales; family Micromonosporaceae; genus Micromonospora; species Micromonospora sp. WMMD967. The sequence goes on along the minus strand of NZ_JARUBK010000001.1, from coordinate 1,879,569 downwards.
CCGCGCCCACCCACCGGCCGACAATCGTGCACGACTGTTGAGCGCCTGTTACCCGGGTGTAACCCTTGCGTGGGGCACGTCACTCTTCGTGCTGGTAAGCAAGCGCCTGGGCGTCCGCAACGTCCGTTTTTCGGGGGGCGGCCCCCTCCCCGGACGTTACCGCCAAAAGACCGCGACCGCCGCGTTGACCAGGGTCAGGCCGACGATTGCCAGGAAGTGGCCGCGGTTCACCGCGTCCCGCTTCCGGGAGAAGAAGACCATGACGAAGATCAGCAGAGCGATGACCAGCTTCGTCACAAGTTTCGCCGGCGCCGGTTCGTCTCCGTCGCGGAGCGGGGCGGAGAGTCCGAGCCCGGTCAACAGCTGGATCGCCGCCCCCCAGAGCATGGCCTGGTTGATCCGGATCGGACCGCTGACGTACTGGGCGATCGAGCCGCCGAGCAGCAGAGCGAAGCCGATCAGATGGACATAGAGGAGGATTAGTCGAAGTGCTTCCACGCCGCTCATCCTCTCCTATGAACGACGGTTTGTAGTAGTGGGGTCGACCGGTCGGCGCGTCGACGACTCATCCCTTGACCGCGCCGGAGGTGAGGCCGGAGACGATGAAGCGCTGGAGGAACTGGAACACCAGCACGGTGGGGATCGCGGTGAGCAGGGTGCCGGCGGCGAAGATCCCGAAATTGGTGTTCCGCTCGCCGCCCTGCAACATGCCGCGCATGCCGACCGCGAGGGTCTTGGCGTCGGTGTCGGTGAGGAAGACACTCGCCATCAGGAACTCGTTGATGGTGTTGATGAAGGCGAGCAGCCCGGTGACCGCGAGGATCGGCGCCACCAACGGCAGCATGATCCGGAAGAAGACCTGGGCGTGCGAGGCGCCATCCATGGTGGCCGACTCGTCCAACTCCCGGGGCAGGGTGTCGAAGAAGCCCTTCATCAGCCAGGTGTTCACGCCCAGCGCGCCACCCATGTAGAGCAGCATCAAGCCCCACGAGGTGTTGAAACCGATGGCCGGCCACAGATCGGTGATCGTGCCGAAGATCAGGAAGATCGCCACGATCGCCAGGAACTGCGGGAACATCTGGATCAACAGCAGCGACAGCAGCCCCACCCGTCGCCCCTGAAACCGCATCCGGGAGAAGGCGTACGCCGCGAGCGCGGAGAGGAAGACCGAGGCGAACGACGCGCCTCCTGCGATGAGCAGCGAGTTCAGGAACCAGTTGGCGAATTCGGTGCGCGCGAACAGATCCCCGAAGTTCTCGAACGACACCCCGCCGGTCGGCACCAACTCGGTGGAGGACAGGGTGCCGAGCGGATTGAGCGCCGCCGAGACGACGAACACGAGCGGAAAGAGACTGAACAGTACGCCGAGCAGGCCGACCAGGTGCCGCCAGCCGACCTGGGCGAACCAGCGGTTCCTCCGTCTCCCCATGATGTGGTTGACCGCCGCCGTGCGGTCCGCGCCGGTGAGCGTGGTCACGAGTACACCTCTTCCTGCTGGCGGGTCCGCCGGAAGCTGACCGCCGAGACCACCGCGACGATGGTGAAGATGAACAGTGAGATCGCCGCGGCGAAGCCGAACTGCGCGGCCTGCCCGCCGAACGCCAGCCGGTACGTGTAGGTGATCAGCAGGTCGGTGGCACCGTTGCTGGGGTTGTCCGCCGGGAACGGCGCCCCCTCGGTGGTCAGGTAGATCGCATTGAAGTTGTTGAAGTTGAACGCGAACGACGAGATCAGCAGGGGCGAGAGCGCGACCAGCAGCAGCGGCAGGGTGACCGCCCGGAACGACTGCCAGGGCGACGCCCCGTCGACCGAGGTGGCCTCGGTCAACTCCCGTGGGATGGCCTGTAGCGCGCCGGTGGCCACCAGGAACATGTACGGGTAGCCGAGCCAGAGCTGCACCAGGATCACCGCGGCGCGGGCCGACCAGTCCTGCCCGAACCAGTCGACCCCGAGCCCGAACAGGTTGTTGATCAGCCCGAAGTCGGTGTTGAACATGTCCCGCCAGACCAGCAGCATCGCGAAGGACGGCATGGCGTACGGCAGGATCAGCAACATCCGGTAGAGGTTCGTGCCCCGCATCCGGGGCGAGTGCAGCGCCAGCGCGATCAGCATGCCGAGGATGAACGTGCCGCCGGTGGAGCCGATCGCGAAGGCGAAGTTCCAGACCAGCGTGGCGAGGAACGGCCCGGCGATCCGCTCGTCGGTGAGCACCCGGGTGAAGTTGGACAACCCGACGTTCACCTTCCAGCCCTGGGCCAGCCGCTCACCGTCGGCGGAGACGAACGCGCCGACGTCGCCGTCCGCGGTCCACGTCTGGCCGGTGTCGCTGTCCTTCACACAGTCGCAGCCCGCGTCGTACGCTCGGACGGCCTTGCCCTCGTACGCCCGGGACAGGCCGGACGAGCGCAGCGCGCCGCCGGCGGTCGGCACCACCAGGTCGGTGACGTCCTTGCTGCGGGCGCTGGCCTGGCCGACGTTGAGCACGGTGTAGCCGTCGGCCGCGGTGACCTTCCCGCCGAGGGCGACGGTGGCCGCGCCGGGATCGAGTGGGCGCAGACCCCGAGCGTCTCCGACGGAGACCGCACCGGTCTGCGGGTCGGTGATCAGGAAGACCAGGGCACCGGTGGCCGGGTCGCCAGTGGTGGCGACCGTCATCGGGTACTGGGTGGAACCCGGGACCTGCTTCACCGAGGAGCTCTGGATCGCGACGATCGCGTCGTCCTTGCTGCCCCGGTGCCCGTCGCCGAAGTTGGTGAAGGCCGTGCTCGCGGTGTAGAGCACCGGCACGATCTGGAAGGCGATCAGGAAGAGCGTGCCCGGGACGAGGTACTTCGCCGGGACGTGCCGACGGCCCAGGTAGAGATAGAACAGCGTGGCAGTGGTCAGCACCAGCACGGCCAGACCGACCCACTGCTCAGCCTCCACCAGCGGGAAGGCCGCCCAGATCGCGGTCCCGGCCACCAGGCCGAGCAGGATCACCTTCGCCGCGAGGCCGGTTACGGTGATCGGCGCGTGGTTCCGCGCGGTACGGGACGTGCGCGGGGACCCGGTGCGGACGGGCCCCCGGCCCGGGGCCTGCTGGGCAGACCCCGGGCCGGACAGCGGTGTGCTCATTACTTGATCGAGCCGGCGATCGTCTTGCCGGCCGCGGTGACCGTGCTGGTCGGGTCGGCGCCGCCGATGACAGCGGCCTCGGCCTTGCCGAACGGGTCCCAGATCGCGGCCATGGCCGGGATGGCCGGGAGCACCTGACCGTTCTTGCCGGCCTCGATGAACTTGGCCAGGTCCGGATCGTTGCCCTTGACCTGGTCCAGCGCGGCGGTCAGCGCCGGCGGGCGCGGGTCGGCCTGGTAGAGCGCCACGGCCAGTTCCGGCTTGGCGACGTAGTTGACGACGAACTCCTGGGCGAGGGCCTTGTTCTTACCCTTCGCGGCCACGTAGAAGGACTGCACGCCCACGAACGGCGCGGCCGCCTTGCCACCGGCGAAGCCGGGAACGGCGGAGACGTCGTACGTGATGCCGGCCTTCTTCACATCGGCGGTCGCCCACGGCCCGGAGACCAGGAAGGCGCACTTCTTGCCGGTGAAGGTGGCGGTCGAGTTGGTGTCGGCGATCGAGCGCTTCAAGACGCCCTCGCCCTTCTCGCCGAGCGCGGCGATCTTCTTGAACGCTTCGATCGACTCCGGCTTACCCACACCCAGGTCCTTCGGGTCGTAGTCGCCGTTCGCGGTGGTGCCGAAGAGGTAACCGCCGGCCGAGGCGTACAGCGGGTAGATGTGGTACGCGTCGCCCTTCTGGCCGACCTGCAGGCACAGCGTCTCGGTGACCTTCTTCTGCGCCTTGAGCTGCTTGCCGGTGGCGACCAGCTCCTCGATCGTCGCGGGCGCATCGGGGGCCAGCTCGGTGTTGCGGATCAGCGCCAGGTTCTCCTGCGCGTACGGCACGCCGTAGAGCTGGCCGTTGAAGGTGACGGCCTTGATGGCGGTCTCGTTGAAGGCGGCCTTCTGCTCGTCGGGCAGCTGTACCGGCTCGATGGCACCGTTCTGGACCAGGTTGCCGATCCAGTCGTGTGCGCCGATCACCACGTCCGGGCCGCCGCCCTGGCTCGACACGGTCACGAAGTTGTTCTGGAGGTCCTCGTTCGGGACGGCCTGCACCTCGACGGTGACGCCGTTCTCCTGTCCGAACTTCTCGGCGAACGGCTTGAGGGCGGCGGTCCGCTTGTCGTCGGCCCAGATCACCAGATTGCCGCCGGCGGCCTTGGGGGTTTCCTTCGTGGCCGGCTCGTCGCTGTCACCACCGCAGCCGGAGGCGGCAAGCGCCAAGCCGAGAACGGCAACCACACCCGCGGTACGGATGCGCATCGGTACTCCTGTCGTCATGGCGGGTTCGCCGGGGGAAGGGCGACCCGCCAGTGGAACCGCTGGAATTTCTTACTGATCAGCGCAGAGACCCTGCGCTGCTGCTCTCGCATGTTGCGGGCACGTTAGCAAGAGGTTGCAGGTTTTGGAAGAGCTTGCAAAGGTCGCCGCAAGAACTTGCCCGTGGGCTAAAGTGCCGCCATGCGCGCTCGACTGTCCGACATCGCCCAACAGGCCGAAGTCAGCGAGGCCACGGTGTCGCGGGTGCTCAACGATCGCCCCGGCGTTGCCCCGGAGACCCGACAGGCCGTCCTCACCGCCCTCGACGTTCTCGGCTACGAGCGCCCGGCACGGCTGCGCAAGCGCAGCGCCGGGCTGGTCGGTCTGGTCGTGCCGGAGCTGGACAACCCGATCTTCCCCGCATTCGCACAGGTCATCGAATCGACCCTGGCGCAGAGTGGGTTCACCCCTGTGCTCTGCACCCAGACCGCCGGCGGCGTCACTGAGGACGAGTACGTGGAGATGCTGCTGGACCGGCAGGTCTCCGGGATCGTGTTCGTCTCCGGTCTGCACGCCGACACCGCCGCCAGCCACGACCGCTACCGGGCGCTGATTGCTCGGCCACTGCCGGTTGTGATGATCAACGGGTACGTGCCGGGCATTGGCGCGCCCTTCGTGTCCTGCGACGACCGGGAGGCCGCCGAGTTGGCCGTGGCCCACCTCGTCGCACTCGGGCATCGCAGGATCGGCCTGATCACCGGCCCGGACCGGTTCGTGCCGGTGCAGCGCAAGGTAGCCGGATGGCGTGCGGCGATGACCCGGCTGGCCGGCGTCGCCGAGGTCGATCTCGGCCCGCTCGCCGAGCTGACGCTGTTCGGTGTGGAGGGTGGCAAGGCGGCGGCCGGGCGCCTGCTCGACCGCGGCGTCACCGGCCTGGTCTGCGGCTCCGACCTGATGGCTCTCGGTGCGATCCGGGCTGCCCGGCAGCGTGGCCTCAGGGTTCCCGAAGACCTCTCCGTCGTCGGCTACGACGACTCGCCGCTGATCGCCTTCACCGATCCGCCACTGACCACCGTGCGGCAGCCGGTCACCGCGATGGCGGTGGCCGCCGTCCGAGCCCTCGTGGACGAGATCAACGGCCACGCCGCCCCCCACTCGGAGTACCTGTTCCGTCCGGAGCTGGTGGTGCGCGGTTCCACGGCGGTCGCGCCCGCTGGCGCGCACGTCGGTGCGGGCACCTCGAATCCGCACCGGCCCGGCACGTCGGCGTTGGTCATTCCCGCCTGAGCGGCGCTATCGCCAGCATTCCTTGCGCAAGATCTGCTTGACTCTTGCAGTGCCGTGCGGGCATATTGCTCAAGCACCCAGCGGGTAACCGACCGCACCGCAGCGTGTGCCCATTCACCGCCGGCTCGAGACACACGGGAACGCCACCGATGACCGTCAGCACCACCGCCCCGCCCCGCACTGACGACGACTGGTGGCGCTCCGCGGTCGTCTACCAGGTCTACGTGCGCAGCTTCGCCGACAGCAACGGCGACGGCATCGGTGACCTGCAGGGCATCCGGCAGCGCCTGCCGTACCTGCACGACCTCGGAGTGGACGCCCTCTGGCTGACCCCCTTCTACACCTCGCCGATGATCGACGGCGGCTACGACGTCGCCGACTACCGCGACGTCGACCCGATGTTCGGCGCCCTCGCCGACTTCGACGCGATGATCGGCGACGCGCACGCCCTCGGGCTGCGGATCATCATCGATCTGGTGCCCAACCACACCTCCAGCGCACACCGATGGTTCACCGCCGCCCTCGCCGCCGGCCCCGGTTCACCGGAACGGACCCGCTACCTCTTCGCCGAAGGCCGGGGCGAGCACGGCGAGCTGCCCCCGAACGACTGGGAGAGCATCTTCGGCGGCCCTGCCTGGACCCGGGTCGCGGACGGTGAGTGGTACCTGCACCTGTTCGACCCGGCCCAGCCGGACCTGAACTGGCGTCACCCGGAGGTCCGCGCCGAGTTCGAGGACGTACTGCGGTTCTGGCTGGACCGGGGCGTGGACGGTTTCCGCGTCGACGTGGCCCACGGCATGATCAAGGCCGAGGGGTTGCCGGACGTCGGTTTCAGCACCATGACCACCGGCCAGCGTCAGGTCGAACTGCTCGGAAAGGGCCGCCTGCCCTACTTCGACCAGGACGAGGTACACGAGATCTACCGCGCCTGGCGGCCCATCCTGGACAGCTACCCGGGCGGTCGGATGGCGGTCGCCGAGGCGTGGGCCGAGACCCCGCAACGCCTGGCCCGCTACATCGGCCCGGACGAGCTGCACCAGGCGTTCAGCTTCGACTTCCTCGACGCCACCTGGTCGGCCGACTCGTTCCGCAAGGTGATCGACACCGCCATGTCCGAGTCGGCAGTGGTCGGTGCACCCACCACGTGGGTGCTGTCCAACCACGACAAGCAGCGGCACGTCACCCGCTACGGCGACGGCGCCCAAGGGTTGCGCCGAGCACGCGGGGCCAGCCTCCTGATGCTCGCCCTGCCCGGCTGCGCCTACCTCTACCAGGGCGAGGAACTGGGCCTGCCCGAGGTCCTCGACCTGCCCGACGAGATGCGCCAGGACCCCGCGTTCCTGCGTACCGGCGAGAGCCGCGACGGGTGTCGCGTGCCGATCCCGTGGAGCGGTGAACTGGCCCCGTACGGCTTCGGACCGGCCGGCAGCGAGCTGAGCTGGCTTCCGGCCCCGGCGACCTGGCAGGCCATCTCCGTCACCGCGCAGACCGGCGTGCCGGGCTCGACGCTGGAGCTGTACCGCGCCGCGCTGCGCATCCGGCGTGCACATCCCGCGCTGGCTGGCGACACATCAGGTGTGACCTGGCTTCAGAGCGACCCGGACGTGCTGGCCTTCTCCCGCACGGCCGGTGAAACCGTACTGACCTGCATCGTCAACCTCAGCGGCGCGCCGGTCCCGATCGACGGATACGGCGAGCCGATCGTCGCCAGCGAGTCGCTCGCCGAGCAGGGTGCCGGTCTTCTGCTGCCCGTCGACGCGGCAGCCTGGTTGGAACGACGCTGAGCGGGTAACTCGTTCTCGACCTGGTCGTCCGTCGTGCCCCGCGCCGACGGGCGACTGGGCTACCGGCCCCTTGTGGTGGGGGGCGAGGTGGTACCGGCGCCACGCGGATTCGACTCCGCGTGGCGCCGGTGTCCGTCCACGCCCGTCCGGGCCGTCACTTCGCGGTGAGCAGGGCGGCGATCCGGGTGAATCCGGCGCGCACCTCGGCCTCGTTCGGCGGTTCGGCGGGCTCGCCGTGCCCCGCCTCGTCGGCGGCGGCGTCCAACTCCTCGTCGATCACGTCCTCGAAGTCACCGTAGAGGTCAGCCCCCTCCACCTGACGGGCCTCGTCCTCCGCGGCGACCTGCGCGGCGGCGATCTCACTGCGGATCTCGTCTGCCGACAGCGCCGGCAGCAGCGGCTCCACCACTGCCATCAACTGCTCCTCGGCGACCACCGCCTCGGCCAACGCCAGCGCGTGCGGCCGCTCGTACGGCCCGCAGACCACCGGCTCCCACTCGTCTAGGTCACCGAGTGGACCGAAGGTGATGATCCACGGCAGGCCGAGGAGCGGTGAGTCCCCCGGCAGGTCCAGTGTCATGAGTGCGCCCACCGGCTCATCATGGTCCGCGAACACGGTTCACGATGCCTTTCGGCGCAGTTACCGCCCGTCCGGCGGCCTATCCGTGGTCGGTCAGCCAGGGCGGGCGGCGTCCAGGGCCGCACGGACCAGAGCGAGCGCGGTGGCCGGCGCCACGCCGAGCCGAGCCGCCTCGGCCGCGTACCCGGCGGCAGCCCGCTGCAACCTGTCGACGGCGTCGTCCCGGCCGGGCGCGACGAAGGTGCCGTTGCGCCCACGGGTCTCCAGCAGCCCCGCGGCCTCCAACTCCCGGTACGCCCGGGCGACAGTGTTCGCGGCCAGTCGCAGGTCGGCGGCGAGTTGCCGGACGGTGGGGAGTCGACTGCCCACCGGCAACCGGCCGTCACCGATCAGCTCGGCGAGCTGCCCGCGTACCTGCTCGTACGGGGGCACCGACGAGTCCGGGTCGACCGAGATCAGCACCTCTGCACCTTCCGTCATCAGCCCGCACCGCCCGGCGTACCCGGATCGGTGTCCTCGTCCACGTCCCTCGGCGGGGCGGCGGCCTCCGCCAGGTCCACCACCCGCCCACTCGATGAGGTCGCGAGGAGCGCCGCGCCGAACAGCACCAACTGGTTGAGCAGGTAGAGGTAGAGCAGCAGACCGACGGCGCCGGCAACCACGGTGTACGCCGGATTGCGTTCGGTGCGCACCACGTAGTACCGCCCGACCGTGTTCAGCAACGTGATGCCGACCGCCACCAGCAACACCACCGGACGCAACCGGGACCTGCTCATCCGCAGCCGGGGCACCGCGACGAGCAACGCGGTGGCGAGCACCGCGTTGACCAGCACGCTGAGCACGGCGCTGATCGTGGTGAGGCCGACCGAACCGGTGCTGCGCAGCAGGAACCGCAGCAGCGACTCCAGCGCGTCCACCGCCGCGACCGATACGCCGAGCAGCACGAAGACGCCGATCATCACGCCCAGGTCGACCAGCCGTCGGATCACCAGGTTGCCCGGCTGTTGGTTGAGCTGGTACATCAACCGCTGCGAGGACCGGATCGCCTCCACCCACCCGATGCCGGTGAAGACCAGGATGACCAGACCGACCACACCGACGGTGTTGCTGGAGTTGGCGATCTGCTGGGCGTCCAGGAACGGCAGGTTGTCCTTGAGGAAGTCGGCGGCCGCCGCGCTGACCTCGTCGTTGTCCTCCAGGATCGCGCCGAAGACGGAGTACGCGACGAGGGCGAGAGCGAACACCGCGAAGAAGCCGTAGTAGGCGATCGCCGCCGCCAGCCTCCCGGCCAGCACCTCGGCGTACAGCGCGCCGGCCCGCCACACGTGGTCGAAGAGCCCCGACCGGTGGCGCGCGGCGCTCACCCAGCGGTCGATGCCCGCCTCGATCCGGCCGATCACGTTCACGCGATCATCCTCGCCGATCTCCCACTGCTGTGGTGGCAACCGGCTCCTGATGCTCGCCGGCCGGCGCGTCGCCGACGGGGGTCAGTCGCCGAGGCGGAAATCCCGACGCGGCTGCCACCGGGCCTGCCCGCTGTGCGAGAACAGGGTGAACGCGTCGACCTCGAACATCGCGGAGAAGTCGGCCAGATCCTCGTACACCTTGTCCAGAGCCTCCGGCGCCACGTCCTGTGCCACGGTGACGTGCGGATGGTACGGGAAGCGCGCCTCGCGATGAAGGCCCGGCGCCGCGGCGATGGCGGCGGCCAGCAACTCGCACTCGCTGATGCCGGCGGCCACCGCGACGAACACCACCTGGGTGACCGGGCGGAACGTGCCGGTGCCCCGCAGGTGCAGTGTGAACGGCAGGTGCGCGGCGGCGACGGCGGCCAGGTGCTGCTCGACCGCGGGTAGGTTGGCCGTCTGGATCTCGGTGGGCCCCAGCAGCGTCACGTGCGCGGGAACGGCGAGCGGGTCGCCGGCCTCAACCCGCCGACGGGTGAGCCGACCACCCCACGGCTCGGGAATGTCCACCGCGATGCCGATCTGGGTGGTGTCACCGGTCGGCGAAACCCCGCCACTGCGATCCACGCTTCGCGCCGCCCCTCCGGCCACCAACCCGCCCACCTGTCCGTGGAGCTACTCGCCGCGGACGGGCGCGAAGAATCCGACCCGCTCGTACGCCGACCGCAGGGTCGTCGCGGCCACCGCGCGGGCCTTCTCCGCACCGCCGGCGAGCAGTTTGTCCAACTGCGCCGGGTCGTCGAGGTAGGTGCGGGTGCGCTCCTGGATCGGCCGGACGAAGTCCGTGACGACCTCGGCCAGCTCCTTCTTCAGGTCGCCGTAGCCGCGGCCGGCGAACGCGGCCACCAGCTCGTCGATGCCGCGCCCGCTGAGCGCCGAGTGGATGGTGAGCAGGTTGGACACACCGGGCTTGGTCTCGGTGTCGAAGACGATCTCCCGACCGGTGTCGGTGACCGCCGACCGGATCTTCTTCGCGGAGCGGGCCGGGTCGTCCAGGAGGTCGATGATGCCGGCCGGTGAGGACGACGACTTGGACATCTTCGCCGTCGGGTCCTGAAGATCGGTGATCTTCGCAGTGTCCTTGACGATGTGCGGCGCGGGCACCGTGAACGTCGGGCCGAACGTCGCGTTGAACCGCTGGGCCAGGTCACGGGAGAGTTCCAGGTGCTGGCGCTGGTCCTCGCCGACCGGCACCGCGTTGGCCTGGTAGAGCAGGATGTCGGCGGCCTGCAGGATCGGGTAGGTGAACAGCCCGACACTCGACCGCTCGTTGCCGTGCTTCTGCGACTTGTCCTTGAACTGGGTCATCCGACTGGCCTCGCCGAAGCCGGTGATGCAGCCGAGCACCCAGGCCAGCTGCGGGTGCTCGGGCACCTGCGACTGCACGAACAGGGTGCTGCGTTCCGGGTCGAGCCCGACCGCGAAGAGCTGGGCGGCGGCCACCCGGCTGCGTTGACGCAGCAGCGCCGGGTCGTGCCCCGCGGTGATGGCGTGCAGGTCCACGACGCAGTAGAAGGCGTCGTGGGTCTCCTGGAGAGCCACCCAGTGCCGGACCGCGCCCAGATAGTTGCCGAGGTGGAACGAGTCGGCCGTCGGCTGGATGCCGGAGAAGACGCGGGGGCGGGCGGGAACGTCGGACATGGCGACAATTCTGTCAGCAAGCGACCGGGTCCGTCATGACGGGCCGGCGGGTCGGCTGCGCCCCGCCGGTGTCGGGCTGCTGACCTCGGGCGCTTCGCCCGCGTCGACCCACCGCGTCGGTCCGACCACAGATCGGCGCTGCTGCCCCGCCATCGACTCCCGCACCTGTCCGGGGCCGACTCCCCGAACGGACTCGCGGCGCTGCTCGGCGTTGTCCTCGCGGCGCTGCTCCGACGGTCGGACGGCGGACACCGCGAGCCGGGCAATCCGGCGGCCGTCCAGTGCGAGCACCCGGAGCAGCCAGCCGCCCGGCGGTCCGGCCGGGTCGGGCTCGGCGACCTCGTCCGGTTCAGCGGGCACCGGCACCTCGTCGCCGACCACCGGCAACCGACCCAGCACGGCCATCACGAACCCCCCGACCGTCTCGTAGGGGCCGGCGGGCAGCGCCACTCCGGTCCGTTCGGCGAAGTCGGCGAGGTTGAGGCGGCCGTCCACCACGGTGGGCAGACCGGCGCGTACGGGGTCCGGAGCGGCGTCGTACTCGTCGTGGATCTCGCCGATCAACTCCTCGATGAGGTCCTCGAGGGTGACGATCCCGGCGGTGCCTCCGTACTCGTCGACCACCACGGCGAGGTGCTGGCCCTCCCGGCGCATCTCGGTCAGCGCGGGTAGCACCCGCTTGCTGCCGGGGAGCCGCTTCACCTCGCGGGCCAACTCACCGACGGTGACGCAGTTGTCGGCGTCCGGCCGCAGCAGCACGTCACGGAGGTGCACGAAGCCGACCACGTCGTCGTGGGTGCCGTCGGTGACCGGGTAACGGGTGTGCGTCTCGGCGCGGACCAGCCGGGCGGCCTCGGCGATGGTCAACCGCGCCGGGAGGAAGACCACCTCCGTGCGCGGCATCATCACCTCGCGGATCAGGCTGGCGCCGGCCACGAGGACCTCGTCGATGATTCGCCGTTCGTCCGGGTCGAGCACCGTGTTCGCCGCGACCAGGTCCCGCAGGTCGGCCTCGGAGATGCGCTCGCGGCCTGCCGCCGGGCCCGCCCCGAGCAGATCGGTGACGAGGCGGGTGGCACCATCGGCGGCGCGGACCAGTACGCGGGCGACGGCTCGGGCGAGCGGACCGGGATCGCGGCGGGGCGGCACCCGCACGCGTCGCCGAAGCCCGGTACGGGCCGCTTCCCGCATGACAGAGATGGTAGACACCGTTCGCTCGTCGCACCGGAGATCGCACGGACAGGGCCGTGAATGTTCGGCTCTGTTTAATCGTGAGAGATTATGGTGAGATAGGGATGCTGGCGGTGTCGGCGACGATGTCGACCACCGCCTTAGGGTGATCACCGAAGGGCCACGTCCCGGGCGGGCCAGGCAGGGAGGCAACGACGTGAAACTGCTCGTCACCGGGGGCGCCGGCTTCATCGGCAGCGTGGTGACCCGGATGCTGCTCGACGCGGGCCACCAGGTGGTCGTTCTGGACGACCTCCGCACCGGGCACCGGGAGGCGCTCGCCCCGGACGCGACCCACGTCGAGGCGCCCATCCACGAGGCCGCCCGCATCGTCACCGCGGACGCCGGCTTCGACGGGGTGCTGCACTTCGCCGCCCTGATCGCCGCCGGCGAGTCGATGGTCAAGCCGGAGCTGTACTGGCAGAACAACACGGTCGGCACGCTCGCCCTGATCGACGCGGTCCGCGCCGCCAGGGTGCCGCGGATGGTCTTCTCCTCCACCGCCGCCGTCTACGGCAACCCCACCGAGCTGCCCATCCCCGAGACGGCGGTCAAGGCACCCACCAACACGTACGGCGCCACCAAACTCGCCGCCGACATGGCGCTCACCTCCGAGGCCGTCGCGCACGGGCTCGCCGCCGTCTCGCTGCGCTACTTCAACGTCGCCGGCGCGCACCTCGACGGTGAGGTCTCGCTGGGTGAACGCCACGACCCGGAGACGCACCTGATCCCGATCGCGCTGGAGGTCGCCGCCGGTCGGCGGGAGAAACTCCAGCTCTTCGGCGACGACTACCCGACCGTCGACGGCACCTGCGTCCGCGACTACATCCACGTCGCCGACCTCGCCCGGGCGCACCTGCTGGCGTTGGACGCCGCGACCGCTGGCCAGCACCGCATCTACAACCTCGGCAACGGCAACGGCTTCAGCAACCGCCAGGTCGTCGACGTGGTCCGCGAGGTCACCGGGCGACCCGTGCCGGTCGAGGTGGCGCCACGCCGCGAGGGCGACCCCGCCGAGTTGGTCGCCTCCTCCGCGCTGGCCCACGACGAGCTGGGCTGGACGCCGCAGAAGCCGACCCTGCACGACATGGTCGGCGACGCCTGGGCCTTCTACGGCAAGCACATCCTGGGGCAGTCATGACCAGCCCGAACGGCGACGTCGTCGCACGGGCCGCCGAGGGTTTCACCAACCAGTACGGCGGCGAGGCGGCCGGCCGCTGGGCGGCTCCCGGCCGGGTGAACCTGATCGGGGAGCACACCGACTACAACGAGGGGTTCGTGCTGCCCTTCGCCCTGCCGCTGCGGACGGTGGTCGCCGCCGACCGGCAGGACGGCGAACAGTGGACGGTCTGGTCCGAGCTCTCCGACGAGACCATCACCTTCGGCGCGGACGACGTCGCCGAGCCAGGACGGGTGACCGGCTGGGGCGCGTACGTCGCCGGGGTGGTCTGGGCGCTCCGCGAGGCGGGCCACCAGGTGCCGGGCGCCCGGCTGGCGATCGCCTCCGACGTTCCACTGGGCTCCGGGCTCTCCTCGTCGGCCGCACTGGAGTCGGCAGTGCTGGCCGCCCTGCTCGACCTCGGTGGGCTGGAGCTGGCCCCGGAGCGGCAGCCCCGGCTGGCACAGCGGGCGGAGAACGTCTACGTCGGTGCGCCGACCGGCATCATGGACCAGTCCGCGGTGATCCGCTGCCGCGCCGGGCACGCCCTCTTCCTGGACTGCCGCGACGAGTCGGTCGAGCACATCCCGTTCGACCTGGACGCCGCCGGGCTGGCGGTTCTGGTCGTCGACAGCCGAGCGCCGCACCGGCACGCGGACGGCGAATACGCTGCCCGCCGCCGCTCCTGCGAGGCCGGGGCGAGCGCCCTCGGCGTCGCCGCGCTGCGGGACGTCGGCGTCGACCAGCTCGACGCCGCGCTGGCACAGCTCGACGACGACGAGACCAGGCGACGGGTCCGGCACGTGGTGACCGAGGACCAGCGTGTGCTGGACACTGTGGCGCTGCTCCGCGCCGCCCGGGTCCGTGACATCGGCCCGCTGCTCACGGCCTCGCACGTCTCGATGCGCGACGACTTCGAGATCACCGTGCCGGAGATCGACACCGCGGTCGAGGCGGCGTTGGCGGCCGGCGCGTTGGGCGCACGGATGACCGGCGGCGGTTTCGGAGGCTGTGTCCTCGCCCTGGTCGAGGTGGACCGCGCCGACGAGGTCGCCGCCGCCGTCCGGGCCGCGTACGCCGAACGAGGCTTCACCACCCCCGGCACCGTGACCGTCCTACCCTCCCCCGGCGCCACCCGCCTCCCCTGACCCTGACCCTGACCCTGACCTGCCGCAGGTGATCAAGAGGTTTGCGTCAGAATTCCGGCTCGAATTGACGCAAACCTCTTGATCACGGGGCGGGCCGGGGCCGGGCGGGAGCCTTGAACCGGGCGGGGGTGGGGGTTAGCCGGCTTCGACGATCATGGCGGCGCCCACCGTGCGGTTGGTGGTCTCGTCGATGATGACGAAACCACCGGTGGTGCGGTTGCGCCGGTATTCGTCGGCCAGCAGCGGCACCGTCGTCCGCAGCCGCACCCGACCGATCTCGTTGAGTCGCAGCTCGTCGGCCGACTCGTCGCGGTGCAGCGAGTTGATGTCCAACCGGTAGTGCAGCCCACGCACGATCGCCCGCGCCGAGCGGGTGGTGTGCTTGATCGCGTACCGACCGCCGACCCGCAGCGGGGCCGTCTCGTCCATCCAGCAGACCATCGCCTCGATGTCCTGGGCGACCGCCGGTGCGTTGTTCGGCCGGCAGATCAGGTCACCCCGGGAGATGTCGATCTCGTCGGCCAGTCGTACCGTCACCGACATCGGCGGGAACGCCTCCGCGACCGGACCGTCGGCGGTCTCCACGGCGGCGATCCGGCTGGTGAAGCCGGACGGCAGCACCATCACCTCGTCACCCGGCTTGAGCACGCCGGAGGCGACCTGGCCGGCGTAGCCGCGGTAGTCGGTCACGGTTGTCGACTGCGGACGGATCACGTACTGCACCGGGAACCGGACGTCGACCAGGTTGCGGTCGCTGGCGATGTGCACCCGCTCCAGGTGGTGCAGCAGCGACGGGCCCTCGTACCACGGCATGTTCTCCGACCGGGCGACGATGTTGTCACCGCGCAGCGCGGAGATCGGCACCACGGTCAGGTCGGGTACGTCGAGTTTCGCGGCGAACGCGGTGAACTCGTCGGCGATCTGCTCGTAGACCTCCTGCGACCAGTCCACCAGGTCCATCTTGTTGACACAGAGGACCAGGTGCGGCACCCGCAGCAGGGAGCACAGGAACGCGTGCCGGCGGGACTGCTCGACCAGGCCCTTGCGCGCGTCCACCAGGATCAACGCCAGGTCGGCGGTGGACGCCCCGGTGACCATGTTCCGGGTGTACTGGATGTGCCCGGGGGTGTCGGCGATGATGAACTTGCGCCGTGGGGTGGCGAAGTAGCGGTACGCCACGTCGATGGTGATGCCCTGCTCCCGTTCGGCACGCAGGCCGTCGGTGAGCAGCGCCAGGTTTGTGTATTCGTCACCGCGGGCGGCGCTGACCGCCTCCACCGCCGCCAACTGGTCGGTGAAGAGCGACTTGGTGTCGTAGAGCAGCCGACCGATCAGGGTCGACTTGCCGTCGTCCACGCTGCCGGCGGTGGCGAACCGCAGCAGGTCCATCGCCCGGGCCTCCGGCCCGGCCCCGGTGGCAGCCCGGTCCTCCGCATTCGCCATGGTCTCGGTGGTCATCAGAAGTAGCCCTCCCGCTTGCGGTCCTCCATGGCGGCCTCGCTGACCCGGTCGTCACCACGGGTGGCGCCGCGCTCGGTGATCCGGGTGGCCGCCACCTCCTCGATGACCTTCTCCACGGTGTCCGCGTCAGAACGGACGGCGGCGGTGCAGGAGGCGTCGCCGACGGTGCGGTAGCGCACCTGCTCCTTGAACCGCTCCTCGCCCGCCCGCGGACGGAAGAACTCGTTGACCGCGTACAGCATGCCGTCCCGCTCGATCACCTCACGCTCGTGCGCATAGTAGATCGAGGGCAGCGGGATGCGTTCCCTGGCGATGTAGTGCCAGACGTCCAGCTCGGTCCAGTTGGACAGCGGGAAGACCCGGATCGACTCGCCGGGGTGGTGCCGGCCGTTGTACAGCGACCACAGTTCCGGCCGCTGGTTCTTCGGGTCCCACTGGCCGAACTCATCACGGAAGCTGAAGACCCGCTCCTTCGCGCGGGCCTTCTCCTCGTCCCGGCGAGCCCCACCGAAGAGCGCGTCGAAGCGGTGCTTCTCCACGGCGTCCAACAGCACCGGCGTCTGGATCCGGTTGCGCATGCCGTCGCCGGACTCCCGGACCATCCCGCTCGCCAGGGCTTCCGGCACGCTCGCGATCACGAGCTGCAACCCCAACTCGGCGACTCGCTGGTCGCGGTATTCCAGAACCTCGGGGAAGTTGTGCCCGGTGTCGACGTGCATGACCGGGAAGGGGATGTTGGCCGGGGCGAAGGCCTTCTGCGCCAGCCGCAGCATGACGATCGAGTCCTTGCCGCCGGAGAAGAGCAGCACCGGGCGTTCCATCTCGGCGACCACCTCGCGCATCACGAAGATGCTCTCCGCCTCGAGGGCGTCCAGGTGGGAGACCCGGTACGCCGCCGGGGTGGTCATGACACCGACTCGATTCGCTCGCTCATCCGATTTCCAGACCTTTCCGGTCGGACATGTCAAGAAAGTGCGCTCAGGCTACCCGGAATGTCTCTGCAGCGCTGCAAGCAACCGGGTGGCGAGATCCTTGCGGCAGACCAGGAGGTCCGGCAGGCGCGGATCCGCCTCGTTGTATCTCAGCGCAGATCCGTCGATCCGGGAAGCGTGTAGTCCGGTGGCCGTCGCCACAGCGACCGGGGCGGCAGAGTCCCACTCGTACTGCCCACCGGCGTGGATGTACGCGTCGACCTCGCCGGTGACCACGGCAGCGATCTTCGCTCCGGCCGAACCCATCGGCACCAGGTGCGCCCCGACGTCCTCGGCCAGGTCGGTGAGGAAGACGGGCGGCCGGCTCCGGCTCGCCGCCAGGCGGATCTTCCGCTCGCCGGCCGTCGCCGCCTCCACGGTCATCGGCGGGTACGCCGGCGGGTAGTCGGTCCCCAGCACCCGGTGCTGCGCCGGCAGGCCGACCGCCCCGGCGACCAGCCCGTGCGGGCTCGGCGCGTTACGCGCCCAGAGCGCCACGTGCACCGCCCAGTCCGAGCGGCCCTCCTCGGAGAACTCCCGGGTGCCGTCCAACGGATCGATGATCCACACCCGGTCGGCGGTCAACCGCGACACCGCCCCGGTGTTCACCTCGGCCGCCCAGGCCAACCGCGAGCCCTCGTCCTCCTCGGAGAGCACGGCGTCGCCCGGTCGCCACTTCGCCAGCTCCGTGCGAATCAGGTCGTGCGACACCTTGTCCCCGGCCGACTTCAGCGCGCCGGAGTCCGCGAAACCCATCTCCGTGCGCAGGTCGAGCAACGCCTGCCCGGCCCGGGACGCCAGCCATCGGGCGAACGCGCCATCGATCATCGGAGGACTGCTCATCTGCCCGCTCCCGTCGCCTCGCCGCGACCCGTGCCCGCACAGGCCGATCCGCCGCGACCCGCGTCGCCGGTCGCGGCCCGCCGAAAGGCGCAGACTACCGGCCCACCGTTTCCGATCCGGTACGCCTCGCCCGGCCAGACCCGGTCAAGAGGCCCCGAGTCGGGCCTTTCGACCCGGTCTCAACTGCCGTGGTACAGGTTCTGTGTGGGCTCCACGCCCTTGACGATCACCGACTCCACCACGTCGGCGGCCCGGTCCACCAGGAAATCCAGCTCCTTACGCTCGGCCGCGCCGAAATCCGACAGCACGTAATCCGCCGGATCCTGCCGCCCCGGCGGTCGGCCGACGCCGAATCGCACCCGCGCGTAGTCCTTCGTGCCCAACGACTTCGACATCGACCGCAGGCCGTTGTGCCCACCCTCGCCGCCGCCGAACTTCACCCGCACCTGGCCGTACGAGATGTCCAGCTCGTCGTGCACCGCGATCACCTGCGCCGCCGGCACCTTGTAGAACTGCGCCAGGGCCGCCACCGGCCCACCGGACAGGTTCATGTACGTCAGTGGCTTCACCAGCACCAGCTTTGGTCCACCGAACCCCAGCCGCGCCTCGGCCACCTCGGCCACCGCCCGCTTGTGCCGCCCGAACCGGGCGCCGACCCGGCCGGCCAGCAGGTCGGCCACCATGAAGCCGACGTTGTGCCGGTTCCCGGCGTACTCCCGACCGGGGTTGCCCAGGCCGACCACCAGCCACGGCCCCGCCTCGTCCGTCACGACCTGTCCCTCCCGACGCCCATCCACCGTCTCCCGATACGCCGACAGGCGCCCCCGACCATCCGGGGACGCCTGTCGCAGAGTACGAACCGATCAGGCTTCGGTGCGCGCCTCGGAGTTCTCGTCGCCCTCGGCGGCCGGGGCGTCCGCGTCCTCGGAGCCCTCGGTGGTCTCGCCGACCTCGGCCTCGGCCTCGTCGGTGGCAACCTCGACCTCGGGCAGCGTCGCCTCGAGCTGCTCGGCGGTGGGGGCGGCGGTCACCGACGCGACGGTGAGGTCGGAGTCGGCGGCCAGCTCGACGCCGGACGGCAGCTCGACGTCACCGGCGGTCACCAGGGTGCCCGCCTCCAGGCCCTCGATCGAGGCCTCGAGGTGGTCCGGAACCTTGGTGGCGTCGGCGGTCACCGAGAGGGTGTCGTGGTCGTGCACGATCAGGGTGTCCCGCGCGGCCTCGCCGGTCAGCTGGACCGGAACCTCGACGGTGACCTTCTCGCCCCGGCGCACCAGGAGCAGGTCGACGTGCTCGAAGGTGTCCCGGATCGGGTCGCGCTGGATCGCCTTCGGCAGCGCCAGCACCTGGGTGCCGTCGGTGATGTCGATCGCGAAGAGCTGGTTGGCACCACCCTTGCGGATCGCGGCGGCGAACTCCCGCGACGGCAGCGCGATGTGCTTGGGCTTCTCGCCGTGGCCGTACAGCACGGCGGGCACCTTGCCGGCCCGGCGGGTACGACGGGCACCACCCTTGCCGAACTCGGTGCGGGGCTCGGCGCTGATCTTTACCTCGGACACGGGGAAACTCCTGATGCTTTTCGCTGCGGCGGCTTGTCGTCTGGCGGTGCTGGGGCGAGGGGCTCGCTGGGGCTCATGCGTCTTGAACGACTGCCCGGAGCACCGCGTCGATGACGGTGCCTCCGTGCGGCGCTTTTCAGCGGCCCGCCGGGCACCCTCGCCGTGGCAACCGCACCAGTCTACCCGAGCTGTTTCCAGGGTTTGCGGCAGTCCCCGTTCACGGCTCCAGACCGGCGCGTCGGTGGTGCTCCCACCAACGCGCCGGCCCCGTTTCCACCAGTTTGACAGCCCCGCCCCCACCGGCATGCCAAGTGGCGGAAACGGGGCTGGACGGTCAGCTCAGGCCACCGAAGAGGGTGGTCACCGAACCGTCGTCGAAGACCTCCCGGATCGCCCGCGCCAGCAGCGGCGCGATCGACAGCACCGTCAGCTTGTCCAACTGCTTCTCCGGCGGGAGCGGCAACGTGTTGGTCACCACGATCTCGCTGATCGAGCTGTTCTTCAGCCGCTCGGTGGCCGGGTCGGACAGCAGAGCGTGGGTGGACGCGACAACGATCTCCGCCGCGCCCTGCTCCTTGAGGATGTCGGCGGCCTTGGCGATCGTGCCACCGGTGTCGATCATGTCGTCGACGATCAGGCAGACCCGACCCTCCACCTCGCCGACCACCCGGTTGGCCACGACCTGGTTCGGCTTCATCGGGTCCCGGGTCTTGTGGATGAACGCCAGCGGGCAACCGCCCAGCCGGTCGGTCCACCGCTCGGCCACCCGCACCCGGCCCGAGTCGGGCGCCACCACTGTCATCGGCCGCCCGGCGTACTTGTGCTCCACGTACTCGGCCAGGATGTCCATGGCGAAGAGGTGGTCCACCGGGCCGTCGAAGAAGCCCTGGATCTGCGCGGTGTGCAGGTCGACGGTGAGGATGCGGTTCGCGCCCGCGGTCTTCAACAGGTCCGCCACCAGGCGTGCCGAGATCGGCTCCCGGCCCCGGTGCTTCTTGTCCTGACGCGCGTACGGGTAGAACGGCAGCACCACGGTGATCCGCTTCGCCGACCCCCGCTTCAGCGCGTCCACCATGATCAGGGTCTCCATGACCCAGGTGTTCACTCCGTGCGTGACGGACTGCACCACGAAGGCGTCCGAACCACGCACCGAGTCCTTGAACCGTACGAAGATCTCGCCGTTGGCGAACTCGTACGCGTCGGCCGGGGTCGGCGCGACGCCGAGCACCTCGCCGATCTCCTTGGCCAACTCCGGAAAGCCACGTCCGGAAAAGAGCATCAGGCTTTTGCGGTTTTCGGCGACGATGCTGCCCATGGGCCCGTCTGCTCCCGTTTTGTCGGCGGTACCCGGCCCGGTGGTGGTGGGTCGGGGACTATTCGGTTGCAGTATCTCCCGGGCCGGACGCGCCGCCCACCGTCTCGGTCACGCCGTGGATTGCCTCACTGTCGCTTGCGGTGCCGGGTGCTGCCGACGCACCCTTCGCGTCGCCGACTCGCTGCGCACCCTTCGCCTCGCCGACTCGCTGCGCACCCTTCGCCTCGCCGACTCGCTGCGCACCCTTCGCCTCGCCGGCCCGCTGCGCCGCCTCGGCCGCTGCCGTGCCGGCGCGGCGCTTCACCACCCAACCCTCGATGTTGCGCTGGCGGGCCCGGGCGACGCCCATCGCACCCGCCGGCACATCGTCGACGATGACCGAGCCGGCCGCGGTGTACGCGCCGTCGCCCACCTCGACCGGTGCCACGAACATGTTGTCCGCCCCCGTGCGGGCGTGGCTGCCGATGACGGTGTGGTGCTTGTTCACCCCGTCGTAGTTCACGAAGACCGACGCCGCGCCGATGTTGGTGTGCTCACCAATCGTCGCGTCACCCACGTACGTCAGGTGCGGCACCTTGGAGCCCGCGCCGATCTGCGTGTTCTTCACCTCGACGAACGTGCCGACCTTCGCCTTCTCGGCGAGCCGTGCGGCCGGCCGCAGGTACGCGTAGGGCCCGACGGTGGCGCCGGCTCCCACCTCGGCGCCGACGGCGTGGCTTCTGACCACCGACGCGGCGGGGCCGACGACAGTGTCGACGAGCGTGACGTCCGGCCCGACCAGCGCGCCCGCGCCGACCACCGTGGCCCCGCGCAGCTGGGTGTTCTGGTCGACCACGGCGTCGCGGTCCAGGGCAACCGTCACGTCGATCCAGGTGGTCGCCGGGTCGAGCAGGGTCACCCCGGTGCGCATCCACGCCTCGTTGATCCGGTCGCGCAGCAGCCGGCGCAGCGTCGCCAGCTCCACCCGGTCGTTGCAGCCCAACGTCTCGACGTGGTCGACGGCCACGTGCACCGCGACCGGCTCGCCGGCCGCGCGGAGCAGGCCGAAGACGTCGGTGAGGTACTCCTCGCCCTGGTCGTTGTCGGTGGACAGCTTGCCCAGCGCATCGCGCAGTCGCACCGCGTCGAACGCGTAGATGCCGGCGTTGATCTCCCGGATCGCCCGCTGCGTCGCGTCGGCGTCCCGCTCCTCGACGATCTGCTCCAGGCGGCCGTCGGCGTCGCGGACGATCCGGCCGAGGCCGGTCGGGTCGGGCACCTCGGCGGCGAGCACGGTGGCCGCCGCTGCGGCCTCCTCGTGCGCGGTCACCAGCGCGCCCACCGTCTCGGGTCGCAGCAGCGGCACGTCCCCGTTGATCACCACGACGGTGCCGGCTCCGTCCGGGACGGCGTCCAGCGCGATGCGTACGGCGTGGCCGGTGCCGAGCTGCTCGGCCTGGAGCACGGGCGTGGCGTCCGGTGCGACCTCGGAGAGGTGCCCCCGGACCTGGTCGGCGCCGTGTCCGACGACGACGACGGTGCGCTCCGCGGCGAGCGGCGCGGCGGCGCTCAGCACGTGACCGAGCAGCGTCCGGCCGAGCAGGGGGTGCAGCACCTTGGGCAGTGTCGACTTCATCCGCTTGCCCTCACCGGCGGCGAGTACGACGACGGTACGAAGGTGGGGCTGGGGCACGACGTGGCTCCCGTCGGGACGGCGGACACTCTCGCGGCCATGCTAGCTGCGGGGTCTGTCGCGTCTTCCTCTTACCCCCACCGGACCCTAAAACGGGCGCAGATGGACAGCTCGGCCGCCAGGGTTCGAACCTGAAATACGGGTACCAAAGACCCGGGTGTTGCCAGTTACACCACGGCCGATCAACGATGCGAGCACATCGCATCCGGGGGGACGAGCACCCCGCCGGCTACACCTTAGCGTCCCGAGCGTCGGACGCCATCGCTCATTCCGCCCCGCTCCGCCGAACCCGCTTCCCGGCCAGCCGCCGGCGCCCCCTGTTCCGCACTCCCGGCACCTGCGGCGACACCGCGGCCTACCACCGCTCGCAGTGCCTTGACCTGCTGGTACTTGCGGATATCCGAGGGTCGTTCGAAACTTCCCCGTGCGATCTACGGTGCCGTAAGTTACGGTGACGTAGGCGTAACTTAGTGATCGTCACCATCCCCCTGCGAGGTCCCATGTCCACTGCCCTGCTCGATCCCAACACCGCCGCGCCCGGCCCCAAACCCCTCACCGACGGCAGCCAGTCCCCCGGCATCCTGGCCGCCCTGTGGGCCTTCGTAGTGATCCCCTTCGTCGCCCTGCTGGTCGCCGTGCCGGTCGCCTGGGGCGGCTGGCTCGGCTGGACCGACGTCATCATCGGTCTGGTCTGGTACGTCGTCTCCGGGCTCGGCATCACCGTCGGCTTCCACCGCTACTTCACGCACGGGTCGTTCAAGGCCAAGCGTTGGCTGCGGGTGACGCTGGCGGTCGCGGGTTCGCTGGCGGTGCAGGGCGAAATCATCCAGTGGGTCGCCGACCACCGCCGACACCACGCGTTCTCCGACCTGGAGGGCGACCCGCACTCGCCGTGGCGCTTCGGCACCAGCTTCTGGGCGTTGACCCGCGGCCTGTTCCACGCGCACGTGGGCTGGCTGTTCCGCCGCGAGCTGTCCAACCGCGAGCGTTTCGCACCGGACCTCATCGCCGACCGCGACATCAGCCGGGTCGACCGTCTCTTCCCCGCGCTGGTGGCCGTCTCCCTGCTCGGCCCGGCGCTGATCGGCGGCCTGGTGACATGGTCCTGGCAGGGCGCCCTGACCGCGTTCTTCTGGGCCGGGCTGGTCCGGATCGGCCTGCTGCACCACGTCACCTGGGCGATCAACTCGGTCTGCCACGTCTACGGTGAGCGACCCTTCGCGATGCGCCAGGGCGACCGCGCGTCGAACTTCTGGCCCCTGGCGATCCTGTCGTTCGGCGAGAGCTGGCACAACCTGCACCACGCCGACCCGACCAGCGCCCGCCACGGCGTCCTGCGCGGCCAGGTGGACATCTCCGCCCGGGTGATCTGGCTCTTCGAGAAGGTCGGCGCGGCGACCCAGGTGCGCTGGCCGAAGCCGGAACGCCTCGCCGCGAAGCTGGTGAAGCCGGTCGCACCCCGGTAAAACCGGGCGGTGCGCCGGAGGGCCGCCTGGCAGGATGGCCCAGATGACCGAGCCACGCGGGGGGACCGGACGGCTCGGCCGACGGGGAGCCGGGCTCGATCCGGATACGGTCGGACGGCGCGGCGGGGTCGGACCGCCCGACAGTGAGGCGACGACGTGAACGGGCACAGCGGAGGCACCATCCCACGGCAGGGCGTCACCGAGCGCCAGCGAGGCGGCGACATGCCCGAGGTCAGTGACGGTGACGGTGTCGGCAGCCGGCGGGCGGTCCCGCCGGCCCCGCCCAAGGCCAAACCCACCTCCCGGGTGCGCATGTCGGCGGCCCAGCGACGGGAGCAGTTGATCGCGACCGGCCGGCAACTGTTCGCCGAGCGTGGCTTCGACGCCACCTCGATCGAGGAGGTCGCCGCTCGCGCCAAGGTCTCCAAGCCGGTGGTATACGAGCACTTCGGCGGCAAGGAAGGGCTGTACGCGGTGGTGGTGGACCGGGAGGTCCGCGCCCTCCTGGACCGGATCACCACGGCGTTGACCGCCGGGCATCCCCGGGAGCTGTTGGAACAGGCCGCGCTGGCCCTGCTGGGCTACATCGAGGAGGAGACCAGCGGCTTCCGGGTCCTGGTCCGCGAGTCGCCGCTGATGTCCGGCACGGCCAACTTCAGCAGCGTGATGAACGACGTGGCGCACCAGGTCGAGCACATCCTGGGCGCCGAGTTCAAGAGCCGCGGGTACGACCCCAAGCTCGCCGAGCTCTACTCGCAGGCGCTGGTCGGCATGGTGGCCCTCACCGGGCGCTGGTGGCTGGAGGTCCGCAAGCCGCGCAAGGAGACGGTGGCGGCGCACCTCGTCAACCTGGCCTGGAACGGGCTGTCGCACCTGGAGGCGAAGCCGACCCTGATCACCGCGCGCCGCCGTTGAGCCGGCCGACCACGCACCGCCCGCTGCGCCCGTTCAGCGGCGGTGCGCGTCGGCGACCGGGTGTTTACGGCGCTCCAGCTCCGCCTCCGCGTGCTCGGCCGGGCCGACCTTGTCGTACAGGCCGGTGCCGAACAGGATCAGGCCGAACAGCATCGACACCACGACCGTCGACATCGAGAAGTTGAGGAAGTTCGCGTCGGTCTGCAGCACGGACATCATCAGGATGCTGGTCACCAGGAACACCACACCCGCGGTCAGATTCATGTAGTGACCGAGGTTGCTGCGCCGCGACGCCCCGATGATCAGGACGATTCCGAAGACCACCGAGGCGAGCGAGAAGGCCAGGTTGGTCCGCAGCCCGAGGGCCCAGGTGCTGCTCCGGGCGAAGAGCGGGTCACCGATCGTCTCGGCGACGCCCCAGACGCCGAAGACCAGGATGTAGACGCCGACCAGACCGGAGAGGACCCGGTACAGCGGCCGTGCCGGATGGTTGACCGGAAAATGCGGCATACCCGAGACCCCCTGAATGACCGTTTCAGGGGAATTGTCGCCCAAGGCCAAGCCGACTGTCCGAAGAACCACAATGCCGAAAGGGTCCGCCGAAGGCTGGACCAGGTCAGGTTTTCGCCGGAGCCCGAGCTGCGCAGGGATCAAGCCTGACCGCCCGGAGCAGTTCGGACTCCGGCGAAAACCCCAACAGCGACCGAAGAAAAACCTCAGAGTACGAGGCGAGCCTTCTGGAACGCCTCCGCCTCCTCGTCCGTGCCGACCTTGCCGTACATGCCGACCATGAGCAGCACCAGGGACGCCGTCAGCACCACGACAACGGTGGTGATGCTGAAGTTGAAGATGTTGGCGTCGGTGCGGATGAAGGCGAGACCACCCAGGCCGATCACCATCAGGGCGTACGCCAGCCACTGGTTGATCGCCACGTCGATGTTGCGGCCGAGCACGGTGCCGACCAGCACGACGATCCCGAGCAGCACGCTGAGCAGCGAGAAGCCGAGGTTGGTGCCCTGACCGAGGACCCGGGTGTCGTCCTGGGCGAGGATCTCGTTGCCGGTGCTGGCGATGATGCCGAGCACACCGAAGACGACCAGGTACAGACCGGTCAGCCCGCCGATCGCCCGGTAGATCGGCCGCGCGGGGTGGTTGACGGGGGTGTGTGCCATGTCTGTGTCTCCAACGCCGTGGGGTAGGTGTCGCCGACGATTGTCTCGCATGTGGTGGTGTGACGCCGCACACGGGGCCCGGGCCGGCGCGGCCGGAACGTTCAGCTCTCCGGCAGGTCCTCGGCGAGGGTCATCCAGCTCTCCTCGATCCGCTCCCGTTCGGCGCGCAGATCCTTGAGCTGGGCGTCCAACTCGGCGACCCGGGCGTAGTCGGTGGCGTCCGCCGCCAGCTGATCGAGCAGCGTGGTCTCGCGCTGGTCGAGCTTGCCGAGCTGCCGTTCCAGCCGGGTCAGCTCCTTGCGGGCCTGGCGGACCTCGGCGGCGGACATGCCGGCTCCCGACGAGGCGGCGGGCGCGGAGGTCGAGGAGACGCCCACCCGAGGTGAGCCGGCCCGCTCGGCGGTCCGCGCGAGGTACTCGTCCACACCGCCCGGCAGGTGCACCAGCCGACCGTCGCCGAACATGCCGTACGCCGTGTCGGTGACCCGCTCGATCAGGTAACGGTCGTGGCTGGCCACGATGATCGTGCCGGGCCACGAGTCGAGCAGATCCTCCAACGCGGCGAGGGTGTCGGTGTCCAGGTCGTTGGTGGGCTCGTCGAAGAGCAGGACGTTGGGCTCCCCGGCCAGCAGCCGCAGCATCTGCAACCGGCGGCGTTCCCCACCGGAGAGGTCGCTGACCGGCGTCCAGAGGCGGCGGTCGTCGAAGCCGAACACCTCGGCGAGCTGGGACGCGGAGACCTCCCGGTCGCCGAGCTGGACCCGGCGGGCGACCTCCTCGACGGCTTCGAGCACACGCAGGTGCCCGGGCAACTCGGTCAGCTCCTGGGACAGGAACGCGGGCCGGACGGTGGAACCGGTGCCGAGACAGCCACCGTCGGGGCGGGTGATGCCGGCGAGCATCCGCAGCAACGTGGTCTTGCCGGCGCCGTTGGCCCCGAGGATGGCGATCCGGTCACCGGGGCCGACCAGCCAGGTGGTGTCGCGCAGGATCTCCTTGGGGCCGGCGTGCAGCTCCACGTTCTCCAGCTCGTACACCTGCTTGCCGAGCCGGGAGACGGCCATGCGTTGCAGGGACATGGTGTCCCGCGCCGGCGGCACGTCGGCGATCAACGCGTTCGCGGCGTCGATACGGAACTGGGGCTTGGAGGTACGGGCCGGCGGACCACGGCGCAGCCAGGCGATCTCCTTGCGGAGCAGGTTCTGCCGGCGGGCCTCCGTGGCGGCGGCGACGCGCTCGCGCTCGGCGCGGGCCAGGGTCCAGGCGGCGAAGCCGCCCTCGTAGGCCCGAACGGTCTGGTCCGCGACCTCCCAGGTGGTGGTGCAGACGGCGTCGAGGAACCACCGGTCGTGGGTGACCACCACGAGCGCGCCCCTGCGGCCGACCAGGTGGCGGGCCAGCCAGTCGACACCGCCGACGTCGAGGTGGTTGGTGGGCTCGTCGAGGATGAGCAGGTCGGAGTCGCGGACGAGCAGCGCGGCGAGCGCCACCCGGCGTCGTTCGCCACCGGACATCGGGCCGACCGGCTGGTCGAGGCCCAGGTGCGGCATGCCGAGACCGTCGAGGATGGCACGCACACCGGCGTCACCGGCCCACTCGTGCTCGGCGCCCATGCCCTCGTCGAGCCAGGCGGTGCCGAGCACCACGTCCCGGACGGTGGCGTCGGGGGCCAGCGCGAGCTGCTGCGGCAGCCACAGCACCCGCAGGTCGCGACGGTGGGTCACCCGGCCGTCGTCGGGGCCCTCCTGCTTGGTGAGCAGGCGCAGCAGGGTGGACTTGCCGGCACCGTTGAGGCCGACCACGCCGATCCGGTCGGCGTCGTCCAGGCCGAGCGAGACGTCCGTGAGCAGCCGCCCTGCCGCGCCGTACCCCTTGGACACCCGGTCCAGATTGACGATGTTCGCCACGATCCACCCTTCATGATCAAGGCGTCCCGGTGCCGGCGGGCACCTGGACGCCTGCGTCAAGGGTACGCGGACGCCACTGGCGACCGCGCCGCGCGCCCGTGGGACCGGTGGGACGTACCGTCAGCCGACGCGGGCGCCGGCGACCGGACCGTGGGCGACCCGCGCCTCCCGGCACACGTCGGCGGCGTTCAGCTCGGCGGCGATCCGCTCCGCGTCGGCGGCGTCGGCGGCGAGGAACACGCAGGTCGGGCCGGAGCCGGAGACGATGCCGGTGAGCGCGCCGGCCTCCTCGCCGGCCTTGAGGGTGTCGGCCAGCGCCGGGAGCATGGCCAGCGCGGCGTCCTGGAGGTCGTTGCCGAGCGTGCGGGCGAGCACCCGGGGGTCGCGTTGACGCAGCGCCCCCAGCAGGGCGTCGGTGGGGCCCAGCGGGGCACCGGCGGCACCGGAGTCGCGCAGCCGGTCCAACTCGCGGTAGGCGGCGGGAGTGGAGAGGCCCACGTCGGCGATCGCCACCACCCAGTGCCAGGTGGTCGGACGCGCCAGCACCGGGCTGATCGCCTCACCCCGGCCGGTGCCCAACGCGGTGCCCCCGTAGATCAGGAACGGCACGTCGGAGCCGAGGTCGGCGGCGATCCCGGCCAGCTCGTCACGGGACAGCCCGGTGCCCCACAGCGCGTCGCAGGCCACCAGCGCGGCCGCCGCGTCGGCGCTGCCACCGGCCAGCCCGCCGGCCAGCGGGATCTGCTTACGCAGGTGCAGCCGGGCGTGCGGCGGCACGCCCGCGTACCCGGCGAGGGCGTGCGCCGCGCGGATCACCAGGTTGGAGTCGTCCAGGGCCAGCTCGCCGGTGCCCTCGCCCTCCATCGTCAGGGCGAGGGTGTCGCCCCGACGGGCCGTCAGCTCGTCGTAGATCGAGATGGCGTGGTAGACGGTGTTCAGCTCGTGGTAGCCGTCCCGGCGCAGCGGGCCCACCCCGAGGTGCAGATTGACCTTCGCGGGCACCCGGACCTTCACCGGCCCGATGGCCCCGCGTCGCTCGTCCTCGTCGTCCGGACGCCAGGCCTCGGTCACGGGGTGACATCCCGCAAGCGCAGGCGGATGTCGAACGGCTTGGCCACGATCAGCTCCTCGGCGGAGTCGGCAATCAGCTCGTACCGGCCGTCAATCAGGTCGTACGCGTACACATGCACCGGATTCTGTTCGATCCGCCAGTAGTGCGGAATCCCGGCATCGGCGTAGTCGGCCGGCTTCTCGAGCCGGTCCCGCCGTCGGGTGCCGGGCGAGACGACCTCGACAGCCAGCACGACCTGCTCAGCATCGAAGTAGTGGCTCGTGCCAACGAGTGGGCGGCGCAGCAGCACCACATCCGGCTCAAGGGTGTTGCGGTGGTTGATCGCCACTCCGACGGCGGTAGCTGGCGACAGATCCAGCGGGGCGTGCTGTCGCAGCCACATCCAGAGCAGGCTGCTGATGTTCTGGTGGTCATAGGTGGGGGAAGGGACCACGACGAGGACTCCGTCACGTAGCTCGACGCGGGGGGCGTCGTCGGGCAGGGCCAGCACGTCCTCGATGGTGTGGTTGGCCAGTCGCTGCCGGACGGGATCCGGACCCCATATCCCCTGGGCGGCGGGCTCGATCGGCTGCGCGGTCACTCGTACACCTCCTCGGCGGGCACGGCGTCAGCCTACTTCGCGGCCGGCGTACCGGCCGGAGCCGACGCGGCGATGGCGGCGAACTGCTCGACGGTCAGGGACTCGCCACGGGCACCGGGGTCGACGCCGGCCGCGGTGAGCGCGGCGGCGGCCCGGTCCGCGCTACCGGCCCAGCCGGCCAGCGCGGCGCGCAGCGTCTTGCGCCGCTGCGCGAACGCCGCGTCGACAACGGCGAACACCCTTTCCCGGGGTACGTCGGAGCGGGGCGGTTCGTGGCAGGTGAAGGCGACCAGGCCGGAGTCGACGTTGGGCACCGGCCAGAACACGTTCGGGGGCACCCGTCCGGCGCTCTTGGCGTGGGCGTACCAGGCGAGTTTGACCGACGGGATCCCGTACACCTTGGAGCCGGGACCGGCGACCAGCCGGTCCGCGACCTCCTTCTGCACCATGACCAGGCCGTGCCGCAGGGTGGGCAGCACGGCGAGCAGGTGCAGCACCACCGGCACCGCCACGTTGTAGGGCAGGTTCGCCACCAGCGCGGTCGGCGGCGGATCGGCCAACTCGGCGGCGGCGACGCGCAGGGCGTCCGCGCGGTGCACGGTGAGCCGGTCGGCGTCCGCCGGGGCGTACCGCGCGGCGGTCTCCGGCAGCGCCCCGGCCAGCACGGGATCGATCTCCACGGCGTGCACGTGCCCGGCGATCGGCAGCAGCCCCACTGTCAGCGAACCGAGCCCCGGGCCGACCTCCAGCGCCACGTCGTCCGGGGTCAGGCCGGCGGCGGTGACGATCCGGCGCACGGTATTCGGGTCGTGTACGAAGTTCTGGCCCAGCTTCTTGGTGGGCGCGACGCCCAGCCGGGCGGCGAGCTCCCGGATCTCCGCCGGGCCGAGGAGACCGGTCATGCCGGGAAGCGTAGCGACGGGGTCGGGGTCGACCGTCGGGCCGGGCTCACCACGGGCCGAAGACCCGGTCGCCGGTGGCGGAGATGGCCGCGCACAGCTCGTCCAGGTCGGTGCCGGTGGTCTGGGCGAGCGCCCGGACGGTGAGCGGGATCAGGTACGAGGCGTTCGGCCGGCCACGGTGCGGCGTCGGGGTGAGGTACGGGGCGTCGGTCTCCACCAGGATCTGGTCGACGGGGGTGAGCGCGGCGGCCTCCCGCAGCGCTGTGGCGCTGCCGAAGGTGACGGTGCCGGCGAAGCTGAGCAGGTAACCGCGGCGGACACACTCGCTGGCGAAGTCGGCGTCACCGGAGAAGCAGTGCAGCACCACCCGGTCCGGCGCGCCCTCGTCGTCGAGGATCCGCAGCACGTCCGCGTGGGCGTCCCGGTCGTGGATGACCAACGCCTTGCCGTACCGCTTGGCGATCGCGATGTGCGCCCGGAAGCTCTCCTCCTGCGCGGCGCGCCCCTCGTCGCCGGTCCGGAAGAAGTCCATTCCGGTCTCGCCGATCCCCCGGACCCGCTCGCGGGCGGCCAACGACTCGATCTGCCGCAGCGCCTCGTCGAGGTCGGTCAGCCGGGGTGCCTCGTTGGGGTGCAGCGCCACGGTGGCCAGCACCGCCTGGTACCGCTCGGCGGTGTCCGCGCCCCACCGGGACGAGTCGACGTCCACGCCCACCTGGACCAGCCGGTCCACACCGACCTTGGTGGCCAACTCGATGGCCACCCCGACCGGGTCGTCGGACGTCCCGCCACCGGGCACACCGGCCTCGCTGACCGTGATGTCCAGGTGGGTGTGGCTGTCCAGTACCGCGCGGGGCAGCGGCTCGGGGGCGGGCGGAAACTCTCCGGCCCGCCGGGCGGCGCGCTCTCGGCGCGATTCAGTGGGCTCGCTCATCAGCGACAGCATCACACACCGGGCCTGTCCATCTGCCCGCCACCCGACGTTCACCTCGACTACGCCGCGCGACTCTACCGTCGCCGGGGAGCGAGCGAACCGGGTCGCAGGGCATCTCGTCGAGGGAGAGGGAGACGGCGGCATGAGCGTCATCCCCCAGACCGGCGGGAGCGCCGGCGAACGTACCGGGTTGCATGTGGCGTTCGGCGGCGGCGTGTACCCGGCCGAGGAGATCGCCCGGGGCGCCGCGTACGAGCTGTTCAGCGCCGACGAGGTGACCGGCTTCGAGTGGGCGCCACGGCCGGGCAGCGCGCTGCCGTGGCGGCGGTTCGTGCACGTCAGCGAGGTGACGACGGTGCACGGGGGCACCGAGCCGGCCGACGAGCCGGAGCTGCCGCTGATGATGCCCGCGCACCGCGAGCGGGGTTGGGCGTACCTGCACCAACTCAGCCAGCAGCCGTCCGCGGCGGGTGACCCGGTGCTGGCGGCAGCGCGCGCGTCGGCGGCGGTCCGGCGGGGCACCCGGATGGTGAAGGTGCTCTCCGCCCAGCAGCTCGCCGGCTACGTGCGGGGCTGGCTGCCGCACGGCTTCTGCTACCGCGAGTACGACGTGGCGCACCTGCGTACGCCGGCGACGACGACGGTGCTGCGCAGCGACGGTGACGTCGGCCGGGAGGGGCCGGATGTGACGTACGCGCTGCGGTGGCGGGCGTCCGACCCGGGCGACTACGACGTTCCGGTGGGCGAGGCGCACCGTGGCCTGACCGCGCTGCCGTCCCGGGACCGGCTCGGCGCCCCGGTGCTGGGCACGGGCTTCGTGCCGAGCAACGGTCAGCTCATCCCGGAGTTCATCACCCGGGACTTCGCCGACCTGCCGATGCCGGCGAACGCGGCCCTGATCGCGTACCCGCCGGAGGGGGTGGAGGTGGTGCTCTACACCTACCAGGCCGAGCAGCGCGGATGGCTGCGGATGGTGGGCCCGCAGTGGCGACACCTGCTGGCGGGGGTGCCGGGCCTGTCGCCGGACCAGGAGTACGTGCCGAACGGGGACGCGCCGCGCTCCACCCAGCTGGTCGGTCTCTACGGCGACACCGAGTACGAGGCGGTGGCCGACCTGCCCGGCGGGTTCCGGGTGCTGGCGATGACCCGGGCGGCCCGTTACCCGGTGGAGGCGGTGGCCCGCCGACTCCGGTTCGCCCAGTGGCGGGGTGTGCCCTGCCTGGTGCTGCGCGAGGAAGCCGGTTGGTTGCGGGTGCGTCTGCGCTTCCCGAACCCGGAGGCGGTGGTGGCGACCGGTGCGCAGTGCCACGAACGAGGCGTCTACGAGGCGTGGGCGCTGGGCACCGAGGTGACCGACGACCAGGTGATGGACACCCGGTACGCGATGTGACGGCGCGCGGCGGCAGGACGCCTGCCGCCGCGCGTCACACTGTCAGCCGGCCAGTCGGGCCAGTTCCTCGTCGACGATCGACGGGTCGAGCTTGCGGAACACCGGCTTCGGCGCCGCCAGCGGCCGACCCGCCTCGATCGCCACCGACTCCCAGCGCGCGCCGACGGTGTAGTCACCGGTGAGCACCGGGTACGCCGGGCCGCCGTCCAGGTCGTCGACCTGCTCGATGACGGGCATCGGCGCGTGCACGCCGGTGCCGCCGAGCAGTTCGTGCACCTGCTGCGCGGAGTGCGGCAGGAACGGGGTGAGCAGCGTGTTGGCGTCGCTGATCACCTGGAGGGCGACGTGCAGGATGGTGCCCATCCGGGGCTTGTCCGCCTCGTCCTTGAGCTTCCACGGTGCCTGCTCGGACAGGTACTTGTTGGCCTCGGCGACCACCTTCATGGCCTCGCCGATGGCCTGCTTCTGCCGGTGCCGGCCGATCAGGTCGCCGACCGTGGCGAACCCGGCCCGGGCCACCGCGAGCAGCGTCTCGTCGGCCTCGGTGAGCCCGGCCGGGTCGACCGGCGGGATCGCGCCGAAGTTCTTCGCCGCCATGGAGACCGACCGGTTGACCAGGTTGCCCCAGCCGGCGACCAGCTCGTCGTTGTTGCGGCGGAGGAACTCGGCCCACGTGAAGTCGGTGTCGTTGCTCTCCGGGCCGGCGGCGGCGATGAAGTACCGCAGGGCGTCGGCGTCGTACCGCTCCAGGAAGTCGCGGACGTAGATGACCACCTTGCGGGAGGAGGAGAACTTGCGACCCTCCATGGTCAGGTATTCGCTGGAGACGACCTCGGTGGGCAGGTTGAGCCGACCCAGCTCGCCCGGCTCACCGTCGCGGGAGCCCTCACCGGAGTAGCCGGAGAGCAGCGCCGGCCAGATCACCGAGTGGAAGACGATGTTGTCCTTGCCCATGAAGTAGTAGGACCGGGCGTCCTTACCATCTCCGTCGGCGGACCAGTACTTCCGCCACGCCTCGGGGTCGCCGGAGCGGCGGGCCCACTCGATCGAGGCGGACAGGTAGCCGATCACCGCGTCGAACCAGACGTAGATCCGCTTGTCCGACCGGTCCCGCCAGCCGTCCAGCGGGATCGGCACACCCCATTCCAGGTCACGGGTGATCGCCCGGGGCTGGAGGTCGTCGAGCAGGTTGCGGGAGAACCGCAGCACGTTGGGCCGCCACCCCTCGCGGGTGTCCAGCCACTGCCGCAGCACCTCGGCCAGGGCGGGCAGGTCGAGGAAGAAGTGCTCGGTCTCGACGAACTTCGGGGCTTCCCCGTTGATCCGCGACTTCGGGTTGATCAGGTCGATCGGGTCGAGCTGGTTGCCGCAGTTGTCGCACTGGTCGCCCCGGGCGCTGTCGTAACCGCAGATCGGGCAGGTGCCCTCGATGTAACGGTCGGGCAGGGTGCGCCCGGTGGACGGGGAGATGGCGCCCATGGTGGTCTTCGGCACGATGTAGCCGTTGCGGTACATCCCCTCGAACAACTCCTGCACCACGGCGTAGTGGTTGCGGGTGGTGGTGCGGGTGAACAGGTCGTAGGAGAGGCCGAGACCGTGCAGGTCCTCGACGATCACCCTGTTGTACCTGTCGGCCAGTTCGCGCGGGGTGACCCCGTCGGCGTCGGCCTGCACCTGGATCGGGGTGCCGTGCTCGTCGGTGCCGGAGACCATGAGCACGTCGTGGCCGGCCATCCGCATGTACCGGGCGAAGACGTCGGAGGGAACGCCGAAACCGGAGACGTGGCCGATGTGGCGGGGGCCGTTGGCGTACGGCCAGGCCACTGCCGCGAGAACGTGACTCATGAGCAGCAAGCCTAGTGACCCGTCCGGGGCGCCCGCGAACCAATGGGGGGTGCCGCGCCAGCGGACCGGGCCGACCACCTCCACCATTGGTCCGATTTGTCGCCGACACGCGGTCGAGCTGCGCGTTCCGCCCCCCGCAGGGGTGTGCAATGAACGTCGTGACTGGCAGACGAGCGGCACGGGACCACGAGGACCGGCCCACCGGGCCGGCGGTCGACGACGACCCCGGTTCCGATCCGGCTCCGCCCCGGAGTGCCGGCGTCGCCCCCCAGCCCCGGCTGGTGTCCGGCCCCGGCACCGGGGCGCGACAGGGTCCCAGCCCGCGACCGAGTCCGACCACGCGGGCCGGGGCCGACCCGCCTGAGGAGCAGCAGATCAGGCCCGCGGAGCTTGCCGCCACGCCGGCCCGACCCACGCCGGCCGCCCCGACACCCACCCCGGCCCGGCCGACCCCTGCCGCGCCCGCGCCGAGCCCGGCCCGGCCGGGCCCTCCGGGCCCGACCGCCGGCTCGACGGTCGCCGCCGCGGAGACCGTCGAGGTGGAGCCGACCACCGGCGCGCCGGTGGACGCGGTACCGCGTCGGGTGCCCGTCCGGCAGCAGAGCCGCCGGCACCGGGGCCGGCGGGCCGACGGTGACGCCCCGGACGGTGACGACGCCTTCTGGGCACCGATCGAGGAGGTGCACTGGGACGGCACCCCGGTCCGCGAGGATCCGGCGCCGGACCGGGACCTGGACTTCCGCCCGATGCGGCGCCGACCGCCGAGCCGGACGGCCCCGCCGCCCGATCCGCTGCCCGGCCTCGCCGCGCTGGTGGCGCTGAGCCTGGTCGCGGCCTTCTTCGCCTGGGTCAGTGCCGGCCCGTTCTGGCTCGCGGTCGGGCACGCCCGGGTGGGCACCGTGGTGCTCGACGGCTGCACCGGCGACGGGCTCACCCAACGGTGCCGGGGGACGTTCACGGCACAGGACGGACGGTTCATCGCGCACGGTGTACGGGTTACCGGCGTGCCCGCCGTCGCGAACGCGGGCGGCACGCGGCTGTCGGCGCGGATGACCGGCCCGGACGCCACCACCGCGTACGCGGACACCGGCGTGGGCCGGCACCTGCGCTGGCTGCCGGGTCTGCTGGTGGTGCTGGGCTGCACCGCAGGCATCGTCCGGTGGACCGGGTCGGCCCGGTTGCCGGGCCGTCGGAGCCGCCGTTGGGCCGTCACCGCCGCCGTCGCCGGCCCCGTGCTGATCACCGTCGGCTTCCTGGTCGCCGCCTGGTAGGCGAGGCCGCCAGGATCCGCGTGCGGCTCAGCTGTGCACGATCGTGTAGACGTCCCGGCGGCGCAGCGCGTACTCGGTGGCGACATCGGTGATCGCGTCCCGCCGTGAGCGGCCGGCGGCCTCCCGCTCGGCGACCGCCGCGCGCAGGGTGTCGTCGGCCGGGCGTTCCGGGGCGGTCGCCGGCGCTCCGGCCACCACCAGCGTGATCTCTCCGCGCGGGTTCGCCTCGGCGGCCCACCGGGCCAGCTCGCCGAGCGGACGGCGGAGCACCTCCTCGTAGGTCTTGGTCAGCTCGCGGCAGAGCGCGGCGGGCCGGTCCGGGCCGAACGTGTCGGCGAGGTCGGTGAGAGCCGCGCCGATCCGGTGCGGGGCCTCGAAGAAGACGAGGGTGCGTTCCTCGGCGGCGAGCGCGCGCAGCCGGGACCGGCGGGCGCCGGGGGCGCGGGGCAGGAAGCCCTCGAAGCAGAACCGGTCACACGGCAGCCCGGAGACGGCCAACGCGGTGGTGACCGCGCTCGGCCCCGGGGCGACGGTGACCGGCGCCCCGACGTCCAACGCGGCGCGGACCAGCCGGTAGCCGGGGTCGGAGACGCTCGGCATCCCCCCGTCGGTGACCAGCGCCACCACGTACCCGCCGAGGATGACCTCGACCAGCTCGGGGGTGCGTCGTTCCTCGTTGCCCTCGAAGTACGAGACGATGCGACCGCCGACGGTGATGTCGAGGTCGCGGGCCAGCCGGGTGAGTCGGCGGGTGTCCTCGGCCGCGACCACGTCGGCGCTGGTCAGCACCTCCCGGAAGCGGGTCGAGGCGTCGGCGGGGTTGCCGAGGGGGGCACCGAGCAGGACCAGGCGCCCAGTCTCGGACATTTCACCCACAGATTCGTCTCCTTCATCGACAGTGAATACCGGTATCAGGGACGACGGGCGCCACCGGACACCTTGGCAGCCTACGATCGCCGGGTGACGAGTGCGTCGACAGCGCAGAGCCCGAGCGCCGAGCCTGCCAAGATGGTCGAGGTGACGGGCGAGCCCAGCCCCAACCAGGAGCCGACGGCACCGAGTGCCGATGGCGGCGGCGTGTCCGCCGTGGTCAGGCGGAGGTTCGCCACCGTCGACACCAAACTGGACCGGTTCTCCTGGCTGGCCACGGCGGTGGTGGTGGCCATCGCGGCGATCCTGCGGTTCGTCGGGCTGTCCAGCCCGAAGGGCAAGATCTTCGACGAGACGTACTACGCCAAGGACGGCTACGGGTTGATCACCCGCGCCGTCGAGTGGAACTACAAGGACAACGTCCCGTCGTACGTGGTGCACCCACCGCTGGGCAAGTGGTTGATCGGCCTCGGCGAGTGGGCCTTCGGCTACCAGGACGCCGAGTCGAAGGTCTCCGTGCCCGGCCACCTGATCACCACCGCGCCGGAGTTCGGCTGGCGGTTCTCGGCGGCCGTGATCGGCACGCTGTCGGTGCTGCTGCTGGTCCGCATCGGTCGACGGATGTTCCACTCGACGGTGCTCGGCTGCGCGGCCGGCCTGCTGCTCGCCCTGGACGGCTTCCACCTGGTGCTGTCCCGCGCGGCGCTGCTCGACATCTTCCTGCTCTTCTTCGTGCTGGCGGCGTTCGGCGCGTTGGTGCTCGACCGGGACGCCCGCCGTCGCCGCTGGGCGCGGGCCCTCGACGACGGGCTCGACCCGAGCCAGCCGGGCCGCGCCGGCCGACCGGCGACCGGTTGGCGCACCTGGCCGTGGTGGCGGCTGGCCGCCGGGGTGTTGCTCGGCTGCGCCTGCGCGGTGAAGTGGAGCGCCCTGTACTTCGTCCCGGCCTTCGCGCTGCTGGTGCTCCTCTGGGAGGTCGGCGTCCGCCGTTCGGCCGGGGTCCGCCGGCCCTGGCGGGACACAGTGCTCGACGAGCTGCCCTGGGTGGTGCTCGCCGGTGTGCTCATGGTGGGCACCTACCTCCTCACCTGGACGGGCTGGCTGGTCACCGACGACGGCTACTACCGGCTGGCGACGTCCACGCAGTACGCGACCGACAAGCTGAGTGATCGCCCGGTGATCGGCCCGCTGATCAACCTCTACGAATACCATCGCGCGGCCTACGGGTTCCACGCCCAACTCGACGACGCGCACAAATACCAGTCCTGGCCGTGGCAGTGGCTGCTACTCGGTCGTCCGGTGGCGTTCCACTACGCCAGCAACGGCACCTGTGGCGCGCCGACCTGTGCCTCCGAGATCCTGCTGCTCGGCACTCCGCTGCTCTGGTGGTCGTTCCTGCCCGCCCTGGTGGCGCTGGCCTGGCTGGGCCTGGCCCGTCGGGACTGGCGGGCCGGCGCGATCCTGCTGACCGTGGCGGCCGGGCTGCTGCCGTGGTTCTGGCTCGCTCTCGACGGCCGGACGATGTTCTCGTTCTACGCCGCGCCGGTGGTGCCGTTCCTGGTGCTCGCCGTGGTGTACGTGTTGGGCGCGCTGATCGCTCCCGACGGCGGCGACGTGGGCGAGGTGGTGCCGCTGGTGCCCGGCGATCCGAGTTACGAACGTCGACTGGTGGGCAGCATCGCGGCCGGGGCGTACGTATTACTGGTCGGGCTCTGCTTCGCGTACTTCTATCCGATCTTCGTCGGCACTGTGATTCCGTACTCGGACTGGCTGTCCCGGATGTGGCTCGACGGTCGGTGGATATAGGCGCCGACAGGCTACGCGCCGCACAGCGCGACGAGAAGGGCCCGCACGCCGAAGCGTGCGGGCCTTTCTGACAAAGACGCGCGCCCCGATCGCCTGCCACGGGGGAAGCGGGCGATTGGGGCGCGCATGAAGAGCTTAACCACCGCGCACCACCGGCACAACGGGTCGACTTGGGTCAGATTTCCGACGGACGATGACCGGACCGACACCTACCCTTCGCCAGTTGACCGAGGGTGACCTGACGTGGACCCAGAGCGCCGAATCGCCCGGTCAGGGGCGGTCGCCGACCCGGCCGGCGGCGCCGGATCTCGATCTTCGGCACCCAGACGATCATCCAAAGTGGATCTCACTACACTGCGGGCCGTGATCAACTTCAGACGATCGACGGCTGTCCTTCTCGGACTGCTGGCGACCACCGCGTTGGCCGGGCCCGCCCCGGCGTGGGCCGACGAGGAGCCGGCACCCGAACCACCCCGGGTCGAGCTGGTGCTGGACGT
This sequence comes from Micromonospora sp. WMMD967, assembly GCF_029626165.1. Taxonomy (NCBI): domain Bacteria; kingdom Bacillati; phylum Actinomycetota; class Actinomycetes; order Micromonosporales; family Micromonosporaceae; genus Micromonospora; species Micromonospora sp. WMMD967. The sequence goes on along the minus strand of NZ_JARUBK010000001.1, from coordinate 1,840,465 downwards.
CAGCGGCTCGATGCGCGCCGCCGACATCGACGGACGCAGCCGGATCTCCGTCGCGCAACAGGCCTTCAACGACGTGGTGGACGCGCTGCCGGAGGAGACCCAGCTCGGCATCCGCGTGCTCGGCGCGACCTACCGCGGCAAGGACAAGAAGGTCGGCTGCCAGGACACCCAGCAGATCGTCCCGGTCGGCCCGGTGGACCGCACCGCGGCCAAGGCTGCGGTGGCGACACTACGGCCGACCGGGTTCACACCCGTCGGCCTCGCGCTGCGCTCCGCCGCACAGGACCTGGGCAGCGGGGCCACCACCCGACGAATCGTGCTGATCACCGACGGCGAGGACACCTGCGCCCCACCGGACCCGTGCGAGGTGGCCCGGGAGTTGGCCGCCCAGGGCACCAGCCTGGTCGTCGACACCCTCGGCCTGGCCCCCGACGAGAAGGTCCGTCGGCAGTTGCTCTGCATCGCCAGCGCGACCGGCGGCACCTACACCGCCGCGCAGAGCGCCGAGGAACTGACGGGCCGGATCAAACAGCTCGTCGAGCGGGCCGGCGACACGCACACCCGCGCCCCGACGGTGGTCGGCGGCGCGAACGCCTGCGACTCGGCCCCACTGCTCGCCCCCGGCGTCTACGCCGACCGGGAGGCGTTCTCCGAACACCGCTACTACCGGGTGCCGGTACGCCCCGGGCAGGAGCTGCGGGCGTCGGTGAGCATCGCGCTGGACCGACCCGTGAACCGGGACTACGGGGTGCTGCTGCGGGCCACCGCGGCGGACGGTCGGGAACTGGTCCGGGGCGCGGACGCCGGCAGCGGACGCGCCGACGTGCTCTCCGCCGGGCTGCGCTGGTCGGCCACCGCCGACGACGAGGACGCCGCGGAGACCGCGGAGAGTTCCGCTCCGGTCGTCGAACCCACCACCGTCTGCCTGGTGGTGAGCAACTCGTTCGCCCCTCGCCCCGGCACCGCGGCCACCCCGGGCATGCCGGTGGAGCTGACCATCGACGTGGTCGCCGCCGCGCCCGCTCCGGACGGACCGGACCTCGGTCGGGGCTGGGTGCTGCTCGCCCTGCTCACCGTCGCCGGGCTGATCACCGGCCTGGTCGTCGGACTGCTCACCCGCTGGTGGGTCGCCACCTGGAGGGAGAACTGATGCGTACCGCACTGTTCCGGTCACTGGCGGCGCTCGTCGCCGTCGGCGGGGCCGCCCTGGTCCCCGCCGCCGCCGTCGCCGCTCCGACCCCCTCGCCGGGCGCCACACCGGTGAACCGGGCCGGCACGTCGTTCCTCACCGCGACCCCGATCTCCGCCGGGCAGCCGGTGCGGGTGGACGCCTCGATCGGCGACCACCTCTACTGGGCGTTCTCGGCGACGGCCGGCCAGGTGCACGAGATCACCGCCACCGTCACCTTCCCGAAGGAACGCAGCGGCGCCTCCACCTGGACGGTCGACGTCTTCGACGGGCTGCGCCGCCGTCAGGCGTGCACCGCCGGGGCGCAGACCCCGACAGTGGACGCCAAGGCGTCCAGCGTGACGCTGGGCTGCACGTTGCGCGAGGTGCGACCGTGGGCGGAGCCCTGGTCGGCGGACCCGCTGCCCGGCTCGTACGTCATCCGACTCTCCGTGACCGACCTGCCGGAACCGGATCTCGGAGCACCTGTCGACGTGGACCTGCTGGTCGGCGAAGTCGCCGACCGGGGCGCGTCGGCCGACGACGGCGAGTTGGCCGCACCCCTGGTGCCGAACACCAAGGCGGGCACCGTGCTCAACGCCGTACCCGTGGCGGAGCCGGAGGCCGACGACGCCGACTCGCTCACGGACTGGTTGCCGGACCTCGGGTCGCGCTGGGTCTGGACCGGCGTCGGCGGCGTGCTCGCCGCGGTGGCCGGCGTGTTCGGCTTCGCGGTGACCCGGCGGCCCCGGCGTCGCTGAACCGGCCGGCCCCCCTGGTGGCCCCGCCCGCAGCGGGGCCACCAGGGGTTCAGGCGCGTCGGGAACGGCGTGGCAACCAGCCGATGAACCGGTCCTGGAGCGACATCACCGGCGCGGTTCGCAGATCCTCAGCGGCGGCGGCGAGACAGGAACCCAGGTAGACGCTGAGCATCGCCCGGTCACCCCCGTACTCCGCCAGTAGCCGGCTGCGCTTCGTCGCGCACGGCCACTCGTCACCGCAGGAGCCGCAGCTCCAGCAGGGGGTCTTCGGGGCATGATCGTCGACCCGCACCCCCGACCGTTCCGCACCATCGGTCATCGCACGTCCTTCCAGATGTCCACGGGGCTGGGCGACTACCGTGCCCGGCGCGTTGTTGATGGTGGTCCCCCCGGAGCCATCAGAGAGGGCGCTGCACGTCCCTCCGGTGTTACATCTTTGCGGTACCTTCTCCGGTCGTGGGAGTCGGAAATTTGACGCTTGACCGCATGCTCCACTACTACCAATCAGTAGGCCGACACCATGCGTGACATTTTTCCCTCGACCGTCGCCGTCGCCGTCGCCGGGCCGGACGACTGGCTCGGCGAGCTCCTCCCCGCCGAGCAGGCATGCCTCGGTGAACGGGCCGTGGAGACCCGTCGGCGGGACTTTGCCGCCGGCCGGTCCTGCGCCCGCCGGGCCATGACCGATCTCGGCCTGCCACCGGCCGCCGTGCCGGCCGCCGCCGACCGCTCGCCCATCTGGCCCGCCGGGGTGGTCGGCGCCATCACCCACACCACCGGCTACTGCGCCGCGGCGACCGCGCTCACCACCGACGTCCGGTCCGTCGGATTGGACGCCGAGCAACACCAGGAGATCAACCCGGGGGTACGCAGAATGGTGCTGCTGCCCGAGGAGGAGGCCCTCTGCGCGGGGCTGCCCGGCGGCACGTCCTGGCCGGTCGTCGTGTTCAGCGCGAAGGAGACCGTCTACAAGGTCTGGTATCCGGTCGTCGGAACGTGGTTGGGTTTCCTCGACGCCCAGCTCGACATCGACCCGGACGCCGGTACGTTCACCGCCCGCATCGCACCGGCCCGGCTGAACCAGGCGACGGTCGAGGATCCACCGGCCACCATCGCCGGCCGGTTCGCGGTCGCCGACGGGCTGGTCCGCACCTCGGCGGTGCTGCCGCTGCGCTGATCTTCCCGCGTCCACCATGGCCGATAACGATCGGCTGACGACCGTCCAGGTTGTCCGGCCCGACGGGACTCGGGCCCTGGGACGGGTTCGGCGCAACGACCGGGCGATTCACCACGCACGGTAGCGTCGGCAAGTTCCCCGAACCACACGTACCGAGGCGTCAAGGAGCACGGTGACCCACCCCCAGCCCTCCGCCGGGCCGCAGGACCTCCACCAGCCGAACCAGGAATCGCCGACGCAGCCGTCCTCGACGACACCGCCGCAGCCGGCCGGGGGCCCGGCGGTCCCGCAGACACCGCTGCCGCCCAGCCCGTGGTCGGCAGCGGGGAGCGCGTCGCAGCCGCCGTTCTCGGGTCCCGCGTACCCGGCGACCGGCGGAGGTCACCCGGTGGTCGGTGGCTCCGGCTATCCCCTCGCCGTCCCACCGCCGATGCCGGCGCAGGGGTCGAAGAAGACGGTAGTGGTCGTCGCGGTCAGCGCGGCGGTACTCACCCTGCTCGCCTGCGCCGGCGGCATCGTGGCCGTCGTCATCGGCGCCAATCGGGCCGCCACCAGCGTGACCGATGCGGGCCCCGCCCCCGGGGTCAGCCGAGGGGTGGCCCAGCCGCCGGCGAAGACGCCCTCGTCGGCGCCTCCGGCCGACGGCACCCGCAACATGTCGCCCGGCGACACCCTGGTCGTCGACGGCGACGAGGGCACCATCGAGATCACCGTCACGAAGTTCAGCACCGCCACCAAGCCCTGCAAGGCCTACGGTCTCAAGCCCGACGAGGGCATGTACGTGATCGCCGACGTGACGCTCACCGTGACGAAGGGCACCGCCTCGGCGAACCCTCTCTTCTTCAACTGGGTCGCCGCCGACGGCAGCCAGGCCAACGCGATCGCCGGGGCCTTTTCCGGCTGCGGCAAGCCGATGCCGTCCGCCGAGGAGCTGACCGCCGGCACCAGGCGCACCGGCAGCGTGGTCTTCGACGTCCACGACACCTCGGGAGTGCTGGAGTACCAGCCGATGTTCGAGACCGCGGGCTCCTGGAAGCCGTGATCCGTTGACGCGGTGTGGGGCCGACCCAGACGGGCCGGCCCCACACCGTTGCGCCTGTCGGAGTGTCAGCAGCCCGTCCAGCGAACCGGGCTCACCCGGTCGGCGAGAACGTTGCGGAACCCGACGATGGTCCCCGTGTCGGAGATGGACCGCGCACCGACGGCCACCCCCTCGCCGCCGCCGGGCAGGACCCGGGAGGTGGACCCCCGGCCGACGCGGTCACCACCGACCACGACCCCCTTGGCGTTGACGTCCGCCAGTGCGGGAATCTCCTGGTCGAGCAGAGTGTGCGAGCCGTTGCGGAGGTCCCACCGAACCTTCGCGCTGTTGCCGTCGAGCCAGGCCAGGCCGATCGCCCAGCGGCCCGCCGCCGCGCTGGCCGTGCTCCATTCGGCACCGGGGAACGTGAGCGCGTCGATCCGGCCGTTCGGCCGGCGGACCCAGCTGTTCCAGTCTCCGAAGGGCCCGGCGCTACCGACGATGGTCCCGTTGTCGGTGATCCCGCTCGCCAGGGCGTTGGCCGGGGCCTTGAGCACCTCGACAGTGCCCGGACGGGCGGCCGGCCACCGCAGGGCGACGGACTCCCCGGGCACGATGTCCGAGCCGTAGCCGACGATGTCGCCCGCGTCGTTGATGGCGCTGACGAAGATGCCGCTGGACGGCAGCACCGGCAGCTGCTCGATCCTGCCGTCGCGGTAGACCCACGGCTGCCCGATGCCGGTGCCCGGCGCCGAACCGTTGCCGATCACCACACCGTCGGCGTTGACGTCGACCGGGTCGGCCATTCCCGGCACCTCGACCTCGGTGACCTGCTGCCCGTCCCAGAACAACAGCAGGTACTGGTTGTCGACCTCGCCGACCCGCAGAGCCGTGCCGGCGACGTAACGACCCGTCGGGTCGATGACGTTCGCGTCGGCGCGGTAGGTGCCGGTCGGGTACGGCAGCGTACTGATCTTGCAGGTACGCGCCGCCGCAGCGCCGGGCGCGGCGCTCGCCGGGCCGCAGACAGCCATCCCGAGAGAGGTGACCAGCAGGGCGGTGGCGGCGGCGCCGGCGATCATCCTGCGTCGAGTGCTTCGAATCATCAGTGCTCCCCGTGTCGGCCCGGGTGCTCCGGGCGTCGGTCGATACGGGAACCACCGGCGAGCCGACCTCGCGGTTGCGGTGTGTCGGGGCAGGAACAGAGGCGAGACTACAGCGCCCAGGCCTCGGCGGTGGTGGTGACCGCCCGGCCGGTGCGGACGGACTCTCCGATGGCAAGGCTGATCAGGTGGTCCTGGCAGGCCTCGGCGAGCGGATACGGTGCCGGGCCCTCCTGTCGCGCCCAGGCACCGGTCCGGACGAGGAGATCGGCGACCGCGATGTCGTCGTCGGACATTCCACTGCCGACGAACGGGTTGCGATAGACCACGTCGCCGTCGAAGCTGATGTGCTTCAGGTCGAGCCCCTCCAGGTTGAGGTCGAGGCCGGTCTGCCGACGCACCAGCGACGACTCGACGGGCGTGGTCGGGTCGACCAGCCGGACGACCCGGTCGTCCACCAGCTCACCGCGCGACCCCCGCACCACCAGCCGGCGTCCGCGCAGCGGATTCCACCACTGGTTGTCGGTGAAGTCGTACAGACCCATCCGCCCACCGAAGTCGACGGTCGCCAGCGTGGTGGAGAGCTGCCGCGGAGTGTCGTCACCACTCCAGCCGGCCGGTGACAACGGGTCGGCCAGCGGCGCGGTGAAGGCACGCGCACTGACCTCGGCGGCATCGAACCCGACCCCGAGCAGGCCACGGATCAGCGAGACCGCGTGGTAGAGGTGCGTCGAGGAGATCTGCACCGAGGTCGGCTCGCCGAGAACCCCGGCGCGGACCAGCGCCAGACGGGCCGCGTGCCCGGGCATCAGCAGATACTGCTCGGCGACCTGCACCAGACCACTGCCGCCGACGTCGGCCCAGAGCGCGCGCAACCCCGCCAGGTCCGGCGCGGGCGGCGTCTCGGCGAGCACGGGTACGCCGGCAGCGACCAGCTCCCGGGTCACGTCGGGGGTCACCGGCCACGGCACCGACACGATGACGACGTCCGGTCGCTCGTGGGCGAGCAGCTCGGCCGTGGTGCGAAAGGTCGGCACGTCCCAGGCGGCAGCGACCTCGGCACCACGTGATTCGGTACGCGTCACCACCCCGGTCGCCCGCAGCCGCTGCGGCAGGAGTCGTGCCAGACGGAGGAAGAACTCACCCCGCCAGCCACTGCCGACGAGGCCGAACCGGGTCTGCGCGGTGGAATCCATGTGCGCTCCTCACGTCGAGACCCGGATGCTAGCCCCTCCGGGGGCGATGCTCCTCGCCACGGTTGCGGCGCTCCTCGCTACGGTTGCGGCCGTGACCGCCGATCCGCTCCGCGCACGGTGATCGCCGGCAGCCGTACCGGTTCCCAAGATGATCGACACTGACTAGCCTCGATCCCGTGCAGATTGGCGTGAACGTACCCAACTTCGCCCCCGGCACCGATCCCCAGGTGCTTCGGCAGTGGGCCCAGACAGTCGAGGGTCTCGGCTTCGACCTGCTGATGGTCTCCGACCACATCGCGGTGACCCCGGACGTGGCCGAGCAGTATCCAGCACCGTTCTACGAGCCGTTCACCACGCTGTCCTGGTTGGCAGGGGTGACCCACCGGGTCCGGCTCGGCACGACAGTGCTCATCGTCCCCTACCGGCATCCGCTGCTCACCGCCCGGATGGCGGCGAACCTCAACCGCCTCAGCGGGGGCCGGCTCGTCCTCGGCGTCGGCGTCGGCTGGGCCCGGCAGGAGTTCGAGGCGCTTGGAATTCCGTACCAACGGCGCGGCGCCCTCACCGACGAGTACCTACAAGCCATGCGCGACGCCTGGCGCAACACCGACGACTACGACACGGAACCCATCCCTCTCTGGGTCGGCGGCAACAGCGACGCCGGCATGCGTCGCGCCGTACGACTGGGAGACGCCTGGCATCCGCTACGACTCACGCCCGACAAGTTGACGGACGCGGCCGGACGCCTCGACGTCGTCGCCGCCGACCTGGGCCTTCCCAAGCCCGCGTTGATGCCGCGCATCGCCCTTCAGGAGACCCGCGAACCGGTCACCGACCCGGGCCGGCTCGCCGGCGTCGGCACCATCGAGCAGATCACCGCCGACCTCGACCGGATCCGCCTGCTCGGCGCGGAGACGGTGGTGCTCGACCCCTTCAACGACGACCTGAGCGAGATCCGCCAGCCCGAACGTGCCTGGCGAACTCTCGCGGCCGTGGCCGCGTACGCGAAGAACCAGGAGGACCGATGACGCCCGACGACGAACGACTTCTCCGCCGTGCCGTGCAGATCGCCGGCGAGGCCGGCGCATCCGGCGAACGGCCGTTCGGCTCGTTGCTCGCCGCCGCCGACGGCACCGTTCTGATCGAGGACCACAACACCGTGGTCTCCGACTCGGACATCACCGCCCACCCGGAACTGAAGCTGGCCCGGTGGGCCGCCCGGGAACTCGCCCCGGACGTGGCCGCCGGCACGACCATGTACACCAGCTGCCAGCCCTGCCCGATGTGCGCGACCGCGATCGACCGCTCCGGCCTCGGCCGGGTCGTGTACGCCCTGTCCTCCGAGCAGTTCGAGGAGGTCAAGCCGGCCACCCCGGCACTGCCTCCGGTGCGTTACGAAGGGCCGGCGCTGTTCGACGAGGCACGCCGCCCGATCGACGACCACTACTGATCGACCAAGGCGGCACGCTCCACTTTGGACGATTTGTCGCTCCGGCCAATCAAGCGTCCATACGTGCACTAATTGACCGACAGCAATCATCGGGCAGCCGCCCGCGCTGTCTCGTTTCTCAGAGAGCAACGGGGATGCAAGGATCCTTACGTAAGGCGCGCTCGCAGCCGCTTTGTCGATCGTCGGTGTGGCGGGTGGGTTGGCCCTGGCGGCACCCGCGCACGCGCAGATCGTCGAGTCCGGTTCGGTCTCCTTCAGCGACGATCCCGGCGACTACATCACCGGCGGTGACTCCTACTCGTACTCCACCGACGGCGGCGACCAACTCACGACGAACGGCTCGGTCGACAACAGCCGCGTGTCGGTCAGCATCAGCGGCTACAACGGCGACTGGTGGTCCGTGAACTTCGACGCGCCCGGCAGCGCGGCGCTGGCTCCGGGCACCTACGAGGCAGCGACCCGTTACCCGTTCAACGGGGCCGGCCCCGGCCTCGACCTGTCCGGCAACGGGCGCGGCTGCAACGAGCTCACCGGCACCTTCACGGTCATCAACGCGGTGTTCGGCCCCAACGGCTACGCGCAGACCTTCGACGCCACCTTCGAGCAGCACTGTGAAAGCGGGACGGCAGCCGCCCGCGGCGAGGTGCACATCGCCAACCCGCCGCCGCCCCAGCAGCTGGAGCTCGAACTCGCCGTGGCGACCGATGGCATCGCCCACCGGGTGAACGGCAACGCGGTCCTGCACGGCACGGTGACCTGCAACGTGCCCGCCTCCGTGACGATGGACGGCATGGTCACCCAGGTCGTCAAGAAGGTGATCGTTCGCGGCAGCTTCTCCACCGACGTCACCTGCACCCCCGGCAGCCCGACCCCCTGGACGGCCCAAGCCGTCCCGGGCGGCACCACCCGGTTCGCCAAGGGCCTGGCCGAGGCCGTCACCGAGGCCAGCGGCTACGACACGGAGTACGACGAGTACGTCAGGGTGAGCGACACCACGATGGTGAAGCTCACCCGATCCTGACCCGTCGACGCCTGGCGGCCGGCACAGCCCGGCCGCCAGGCGCACGGTCGCCGGATACCGCGGCGGCGGCCCTCTGAGTCGCCATCCGGTCCGTTCGCGCGATGGGCGGTTTCTGATCTACGGTCCACTTCCATGGTGGTGAGCGGTACGCAGGTCAGTCTGCTGGGCCCGGTCGGGCTGACCGTGGCGGGACGGCCGGTCGAGTTGACCGGCAGGCAGCAGGCGTTGCTCGGCGTACTGATCCTGGAGGCCAATCACGTCGTGTCCGTACAACGGATCACCGACCGGATTTGGGGAGATGATCCGCCCGTCTCCGCCGCCGCCAGGGTGCGAGCCCTGGTGGCGGAGCTTCGTCGGGCCTGTGGGCCGCAGGGTGCGACGTTGGTCGAGACCAGAAGCCCGGGTTACCTGTTGCGGGTGGGTGACGGGGAGTTGGACGCGGCGTTGTTCGTCGAACGGGTGGAGTCGGCGCGCCGGGCGGCGTTCGAGGGTCGTCCGGCGGAGGCCGTCGCCGACTACGACGCGGCGTTGACCCTGTGGCGGGGTGCGCCGCTGGCCGGACTACGAGGGCCGCATGTCGAGGCCGAGGCGGTACGGCTCACGGAACACCGGACGGCGGCCCTGGAGGGACGCGCCGAGGCCATGCTGGCACTGGGTCGGCTGCACGAGGCCGTGGCCGAGCTGACCCGGCTGGTCGCGGAGGACCCGCTACGGGAGAGATCCCAACGGCTGCTGATGCTCGCACTGCATTCGGGTGGCCGGGCGGCCGAGGCGTTGAAGGTGTACCGCGACTTCCGCACCCGCCTGATTGCGGAGCTCGGGTTGGAGCCCAGCGAGGAGTTGCGGAGTCTGCACCAACGCGTACTGGCGGGCACGTTGGAGCCGGCCGGTCCGTTCCCGCCGGAATCGGCGCGGATTCCTCGGCAGTTGCCCGCCGACATCGGACGGTTCGTCGGCCGGGAGGCGGAGCTGAAGCAGCTCGACTGGTTGGCCTCGGGGGCGGAGCGGATCGTGCTGGTGGTCGGTCCCGCCGGCATGGGGAAGACCGCCCTGGCGGTGCGCTGGGCCCACCGGGCCGCCGACGACTTCCCCGACGGCCAACTGTTCCTCGGCATGCGCGGCTTCGACCCGGGGCAGCGGATGTCCCCCAACGAGGCACTGCCGCTGCTGCTCCAGGCCCTCGGGCAGGCCCCCCGGGACATCCCGGCGGACCTTCAGGCCCAGGTGGCGCTCTACCGGTCACTGCTCGCGGACCGACGCGTCCTGTTGGTGCTCGACAACGTCGCGACCGCGGACCAGGTCCGGCCGATCCTGCCCGGCGGTGCCGGCTGCCTGGTCGTGGTGACCAGCCGGGACCGTCTCGGCGGCCTGGTGGCGCGAGAGGGAGCGAGCCGGCTCGTCGTGGCGGCGCTCGAGCCGCAGGAGGCGCAGGCAGTGCTCGCACACGGGGCCGGTACCGAACGACTGCGGGCGGAGCCGGAGGCCGCGGCGCGGCTGGCGGCGCAGTGTGGCCACATGCCGTTGGCCCTCTCGATCGCCGGGGCGCGACTGGCCGAGCAGCGCTGCCACACGGTCGGCGACTACGTCGCGGAGCTGGCCGACCGGGGCAGGCTGGGTCGGCTCCGGGTCGACGGCGACGAACACACGGCGGTGCGCTCCACACTGGACCTCTCCTACCAGGCGTTGCCCGCGCCGGCCCGCCGGATGTTCCGGCTGATGTCGCTGGCTCGGAGCGGCGGTCTGGCCAGCGCCTCGGCGGCGGCGCTGGCCGGGGTGGACTGCGGCGAGGCGGAGGAGTTGTTGGACAGCGTCGCCCGGGTGCACCTGGTGACCGAGGTCGGCGTCAACCGGTTCGCCGCCCACGACCTGCTGCTCGAGTACGCCGCGGAGCGGGTTGCCGAGGAGGACTCCCCGACCGAGCGGCGACAGGCCGTACGGCGACTGATGGCGTACTACCTCTACTCGGCTGTGGAAACGGCACGAGCGGGCGGCTTCTATCTGATCTCGTCCCCGCCGGACACGGTCCCGCCCCACGTCACGCCGGAGTCCTTCCGGGACAGGTCCCACGCGCTGGCCTGGCTCGACGAGACGTGGGAGGAGATCACTGCCGCGGTACACCTCTCGGCCGACCTCGACTCCAGGCCGATGGCCTGCCTGTTGGTGATCGCCCTTCAGGACTATCTCCACCACTTCCGGCCCCTGGCCGAGTCGGTGCGGATGGCGACCATCGGGTTGGCGGCGGCCCAACGCGCCGGCGACCTGGGCGGCCAGGCCGCGATGAGACTGTCGCTCGGCCACGCCAACTGGCGGATGACGAGGCTGGTCGCGGGCCGGGCGGAGTACGAACGGGCCCTGGCGCTCGCCCGGCGGGCCAACTGGCGGCGCGGCGAGGCGGACGCGCTGCGCGGCATCGGCGTCACCCTGAAGCAGCTGGGCAGGCCACGGCAGGCTCTGGCCCGGTATCGCCGGTCGATCCGGATCGACAATTCGTTGGACAACGCACGCGGTGAGTCGTCGGGGCTGAACAACCTCGCCTCGGCCCATCTCGCCCTCGGCCGACTCGGCCCGGCCCAGCGATGCCTCACCGCCTCCCTTCCGTTGGCCGAACGGATCGGAGACCTGAACATGCAGTCGATCGTCCTGGTGAACCTCGGGCTCGTCCGGCAGGAACGGGGACACCTGGCGGCGGCGTTGCACTGGCTGGAGCGCTCCCTGGCGGTCGCCCGGGGCGCCGGTCTGCCCTACGGCGAGGCGATCAGCTTCGAGGCTGTCGGTCGGGTGCACAACGACGCGGGCCGCTGGTCGCTGGCGGCCGACGCACACCGCGCGGCGCTACGCGGCGCCTGCCAGGCGGAGAACCTCAACTGCCAGGTCGATGCGCTGATCGGACTTGCGGAGTCGGCGACGGGAGAGGGCCGGATCGAGGCCGCGCTGGGGCGGCTGGCGGCGGCCGTCACCATCACCGACCGCACCGGCCACCACGCCGGCCGGGTCGAGTCGCTGGTCGGGCTGGCCCGGGTGACTCTGGCCGGCGGTCAGCCGGGCCAGGCGCGCGAACACGCGACCGAGGCGCTCGGCCTCGCCGCTCAGGGCAGCCCGTTGGTGTTGGGCAAGGCGTACGCGACCCTGGGGGCCACTCTCGTGGCACTGGGCGAGGGACCCGCGGCCGTCGCCGCGTGCCGACACGCCCTGCGGGTCTTCCGGCGGACCGGGCAGTCGCTCGGGTACGCCAACGCGCTGGTCCCGCTCGGGCGGGCGTACCGACTCACCGGTGCCGAGCGGGCCTCCCGCTCGGTGTGGGTCCGGGCGCACCGACACTTCGTCGAACTCGACATTCCACGTCAGGCGGAGACCGCCGCGCTGCTCGGCTGACACGAGAATCGGGCGTCCTGTCGAGGACTGCCGACGGCGCCATGCGCGATCGGAGCGGAGATCATGCGGCCGGGTGCGACGTTGTGGCCTGGCATGTTCGCATCTCGTCGCGAGGAGCAGAGGTGGAGTTCCAGCTGTTGGGCGCGGTGGCAATTGTCAGCGGGGGCAGGCAGGTCCGTCCGTCCTCTGGTCGGGTCCGGAGCCTGCTCGCCTCCGTGGCCTGGCAGCCGCGCGAGTTCGTGCCCGACGAGCGGCTGATCTCGCGGATCTGGGGCGAGGAGATGCCCGTCGACCCGAGAGACGCGCTCTACACCTGCGCCAAGCGGCTGCGGCGTACCCTCGCGGAGGCCGCTGGAGCCGAGCGCGAACTGGTGCGGTTGCGGGGCGGCTACCTGCTGGACGTGGATCCCGAGCGGATCGACCTGCACCGGTTCCGACAGCTGGTCCGGCAGGCGCGGCTGGCCGTCGACGACAACGCCGCCGCCTGCCTCTACGACCGCGCCCTGCGGTTGCCCGCCGGGGCGCCCCTGGCCGACGTGGACTCCCCGTGGGCGGACGGGGCACGCGCGGCACTGTGTCGGGAGCAATTGTCGGCCCGGACGGCCGCAGCTGCCGCCTGGCTGGCGGCGGGGCGGCACGCGGAACTGGTGCCGGACCTGGTACATCTGGCCGAGGAGCATCCGCTGGACGAGGCGATCACGGGATTGCTGATGGAGGCGCTGCACCGGTGCGGTCACCAGGCCGAGGCGCTGGAACGCTATGCCGGCATCCGTGCCCGACTCGTGGAGCAGCTCGGCGACGAGCCGGGACCGGCCCTGCGGCAGACGCACCAGCGACTGCTCCGGCGCAACCCGGGGTTCTCCCGAGCCGCGCCCTGACCCGCCGCTTTGTAGCACTTCGTCGCGGTATCCGAGGGAGCCGTCGTTCGGAAACCGCCCGGCCGGGCAGACTGGGCCATCGGCTGCGGCCCGGCCAGCTAGGCCATCGGTTGCGGCCACGGGTTCAGTTTCGCCGGGGGCAGGACACGATAGCCCATCCGAGCCGGTGCCTCGTACAGCCTCGGATGTGCGGTGAACTGGATCAGGTGCTCGACGCTCATCGGCTGGAGGTCGGGGACGACGACGTTCACCGCGGTGAGCCCGACGTCGGCCAGTTCCCGGGTGGTGCGGTCGACGACGACCGGCCGCATCCCGGCCCCGGCGAGCCGGCCGACGACCTCGGTCAGCGCCTCGGACGGGTCGGCGGGCAGGGACGGCCGAGCCGTGGACGTGCGGCGATCCGCACCGTCCAGGAGGAAGTCGAACGCGTGGGCGTGTTCCGTCCGGCCCATGTAACGGGTGGTGTCTCCCACGGCCCGCAGCCGCGCCCGCGTCACCGGCTCCGCCGTCGGATCCACGAAGTGGATGAACTGCGGGACGCCCAGCGCCTCCAGGAGTGCCTTGTGCGCGGCCCCGGTCAGATCCCGGGCGGAGCTGGCGCCGACCACCCGGTGCGCCCGCGGGTCGTACTCGGCGGCGACCACGCAGTAGACCGTCGGCACGCCCAGGTCGGAGGTGGCGTCGAAGAGGTGGACCTCCTTGAACCGCTCACGGCACCACCCGACCAGTCGGCGCAGCCGTTCGTCAAGGCAGTCGGGATCCACCGGCGGTAGAGCGAGCCGCTGGAGCCAGACGACAGCGTTGGCGTCCCGCTCGACGACCTCGAAAAGCCCCCGGACGACGGCTTCCACCGCGTCGGTGTGGACCGCGAAGCCCGTCGACATCCGACAGCTGAAGTGCTCCGCCGTCACGGTCTCGGTGAGTCCGTAACAGGCCAGCACGGCCGGTACCCACACCGGCTCGCCGGTGACCAGGTCGAGCCCGGACGTCCAGCGGATCGCCGCCTGGGGATCGAAGGGGACGATCGGGCAGTCCGGATGCGCGTACTCGGCTTCCGCGCACCGCGGGTACCGCTCCGGTTCCAGGCACTCGTCGCCCAGTTCCTCGGCGGTCGCCCAGATCCGTTCCTCGGCGAGGACGTCGCGACCCGCGTACCGTTCGGCGACCTCGGCGATGGCGACGAACCGCGCGAGACCCGGATCGTCCCACGCCTGGCCGGAGCCGACGAGATTCTCCTGGTGACCGAGCCGGCGGACCGGACCGGGTGCACCCGCCTCCGACTTCCAGTAGCAGAAGTCGGCGGGCAGGCCCGGGGTGGCCAGCGCTCCGACCCGGGAGACCAGCCCGTAGGGCGAGACCAGGCCGTCGAGCGATGTCAGGTCCCTCGGTCGATCCCGGTGACGCACGTCCAGTCCCCTCTCCGGCCCCGCCCACTCGCGTTCGTCGGGCCCACAGCCTGGCAGTGCCTCCGGTCCGCGACCGGTCGCCGGACGACCGGTCGCCGACCGCCCGGCGACGGACGGTACCGACAGGGTGGTCCACGCCCGATTTCACCGGAAGGAGAACGAGATGGCGGCTGAAGACAGCACCACGGACCTCGACCTCGACGTCGAGGACTACGAGGAGTACGGCACGTTCGGCGAGGTGCCGATGTGCGGCGTGACGCAGAGCTCGAACGTCCAGTGCAACTACCCGATGTGCGCCTGAGCCACCGGCGCGGGTAGTTCGACGGAGTACGACCGCCCGCCCGTCGTGCCGCGAGCACGGCGGGCGGGCCCGGGGAGGCATGGTGAATCCGGAGTCTCTCGACGAGTTGGTGTCCCCCTACGGCGTGGTGTCGGCCGTCTCCGACGCACGTCCGTCACGGATCTGCGACCGGCTCTACTCGTGCGGGGCCGAGGTGGGCACGCCGGGTCCGGCGAACACCCGTCGCCGTACCGGTCGGCTGGGCGGTGGTGGGCGGAGCTGGGCCGACCCGCGACTGGCCCGGTTCGTCGCCATCGCCGAGGGTGCCGAGCGGTACGCGATGGCGCTGCCCCCGCACCGCCGGGAGATTCTGCGGGCGACCGCCGACGAGCTGGCCGGTGAGTGTCTCGAACCCTTCCGCTATCCGCGCTGCTCGGCACGGGAACTGGCCACCCCCGGCTGCCCGGTCCGCCCGTTCGACCCGGCCGCGCCGATCAGGTGGGTCACCGGACTCGACCTGTGCAGTGCCGCGCCGGTCCGGGTACCGGCGGTGATGGCCTGCCGGGACCTGGCCCCGGTCGACGACGCGGAACGCTTCGTACACCGGCTCTCCACCGGCCACGCGGTGCACACCGATCCGGTGGAGGCGGTCGTCCGCGGCGCTCTGGAGGTGATCGAACGGGACGCCGTCGCCATCCTCTGGCTGCAACGGCTGTCCCTGGCCACAGTTGCGCCGGGCGAGTTGGCCGAGTCGACGCGCCACCTCGTCGACTGCTGCCGGCGCCGTTTCGTCGACGTACGCCTGCTCGACGCGACGACCGACCTCGGTGTCCCGACCGTCTACTGCCTGTTGAGCGCCGTGCACGACCCGCGACTGCGGAACTGGACGGCGGCGAGCACCGGTCGGACCCTGTCGGGAGCGGCGGCCAAGGCTCTGGAGGAGGCGGTCGCCCTGACCGGACTGCTGAGCGAGGGCACCAGCCCGCCGGGCGGTCCCGTGGGGTCCGCGGCGGTGCACGACGGTGCCCGGTTCATGGGGGCACCGGAGCGGGCGGATGCATTCGACTTCCTGCTGACCGATGCCGTCGCGCCGCCGTCACCCCGACTCCCGGAACTGCCGGCCGATCCGGACCTGGCCCTCGCGGCGCTGGTCGAGCGGCTGGCCGCCGCCGGAGCCCGGCCCGTCGTGGTCGACCGGACCACGCGGGAACTGGCTGACGTGGGGCTGACCGCGGTGCACGTCGTCATTCCCGACCTCCAGCCGCTGAGCCTCCACCCGCTGGCCCAGTTCACCGCACATCCACGGCTGTCCGAGGCACCTGCCCGGATGGGTTACCGGGTGCTGCCCGAAGAGGAGCTGAATCCATGGCCACAGCCGTTCGCCTAACCACCCCCGCCGCGATCGTCCCGGATCAGACGGCCCTGCTCGGCATCGGTCCGTTCGGCCGCCGGGTCACCGGGCTACTGGCCCGGATGACGTACGGCACGCAGGTCCCGCCCGACGACGCCCCGGAGACCGCGTTCGCCGGTACGCCGAGCGCGCTGGTGGTGGCCCTGTGGCGCCCGTCGCCCGCGTTGTGCGACCGGATCGACGAACGCTCCCACGCGACCGGTGTCCCCTGGCTGCCGGTCGTGCTGGAGCCCTCGCACCTGCGGATCGGACCGCTGGTGGTGCCGGGAGCCGGGCCGTGTCACGGCTGCTTCGAGGAACGCCGGGCCCAACACGATCCGCACTGGCCGGGGTCCGCAGCCCTGTACGCCGCCTACGACCGGAACCCGGCCTGCGGGCCGGCCGGTTTCCTGCCGCAGCACGCGCGGACCGCGGCCGGGTTGGCTCTCCGCGTCCTGGGCCGCCCCGACGTGACGGCCGGTCGGGTGATCTCCGTACCGCTGCGCGGGGTCTCCGTCCGGCAGGACCCGGTGCTCGCCTGCCACGGCTGCCCCCGCTGCGGCCGGCCGTTGCCCGAACGCGATCTGCGCACCCTGCTGCGCCTCAAGAAGAGGGAGGACGCCGGTGTCCGATGACGTCCGGGTACGGCTGTGCCGTGGTCTCGCGGTGGTGCCGACCGAGGAGTCCCTCGTCGTGCAGGGCTCGGGGCCGCGCCACGTGTTCCGGGGTCGAGCCGCCAGCACGCTGCTGCCGCGACTTCTTCCCCTCCTCGACGGCTCCCGGGACCGGCAGGAGATCGCCGCCGAACTGGGCCTGCCGCCGGAGCGCCTGGACCGACCACTGGCCCTGCTCGACCAGCGTGGACTGCTGGAATCCGCCGCGCCACCCCGCCGGGGTGGGGCCCCCGAGCACGTCGTCGACTACCACTCACGCAGCCTGGACGGCAACGGCGGCCATCCTGGCGCCGGTGCCCTGCTCGACGCGCTCGCGGTGGTCGCCGTGCACGTCGTCGGGCCGGCCGAGGTGACCAGGGCGGTCGCCGCGGACCTGCGCGAGTGCGGCGTGGGCGAGGTCACCTGCGGGCCACTCACCGAAACCGGTGTCGAGGCCCTCTCCGGAGCCGAGCGGTCCCTGGTGGTGGTGGTCGAGGAGAGCCGGGACCCGTCGGCGGTCGAGCGGGCGGCCGGACTGTGTGCGCCGCACGCCGTGCCCGTGCTCCGGGTTGCCGCCGATCGCACCCACCTCGAGATCGGGCCGTGCTTCGTCCCCGGTCTCACCGCCTGCCCCGGATGCCTGCGCCGTGGCCGGGCCGAGGCGGGCTGGCCGGGTGCGGCGACCTCCGATGCCACGGCCGGGAAGACGGCCGGGCTCGCTGATGCCACGGCCGGGGAGACGCTCGCCGGGCTGGCCACGGCCGAGGTGCTGGGCATCGTCTCCGGTGCGTCCCTGCGGGCTCCGACGACGTTGACCAGGATCGACCTCGACGCCTGGGACACCGGCCAGCACGTCGTCGTGCCGTACCCGGACTGCCCGTGCGACGACGCCGGTGGCGACGGGCCGGAGCCGGACCTGGTGGACGTCGGATTCTGGATGACCGAGCGGGTGGTACCCGCCGCCCTGCGGGCCGGGCCCCCGTCGAGGGCCGTCCGGCGGAAGTGGCGGGAGTTGGCGGACGAGCGTCCGGCCCACCACGCCCACCCCCGGCGCGGGCTGCCGGCGGAACGGTTGCCGCTGCCGGGGACGTTCGGCGACGGCGTACGCCGGGCCGCACCCGGAAGCCTGCACCAGGCGCTAGTCGCCGACCTGCTCGCCCGGGTGGCGGGCCGACGGCGGGGCGAGGCCGACAACCCGTCGCAGCGCTGGGTGCCGTCCGGAGGGCAGCTTGGGTCGGTGGAACTCCACCTCGTCACCGAGACCGGCGTCGCCGACCTACCCGGAACGATCTTCCGCTACGACGACCTGGACCACGCGCTGATCGCCCTGCGCGCCGACGCCGTGCCGCTGGCCGACGCGCTGGCCGGCACCGACCTTCCCGCCGACCGTCTCGACGCCGCACTGGTGTTCACCGCCGCGCACGACCGGGTGGCGGGAAAGTACCAGGACTTCGCGTACCGGCTCACCCACCTGGACGCGGGCTGCGCCGTCACCCAGCTCGCCGCCGTCGCCACCGCGCACGGGCTCCGCACGGAGTTCGCGACCCGCTGGGACGAGAGCCTGGCCGAGCTGCTCGACCTGCAACCGACCGGCCGGTACGTGACCGTGGTAGCCGGCCTACACCGAGGTGAGACATGCCACTGATCCCCATGGACGTACCGGCCGAGGCGCTGGCGAACCTGGTACGCCATCGCGCCCCGTTCCCCCGCGCCATCGAAAGGTACGCGCCGGACGACGGGGCGGCCGAGCCCGTGACCGACGGCGTACCACTTGCGGCGGTCCTCGAAGGCCGTAGGTCGGTGCGGGAGTTCACAGAGACGCCGGTGACCGAGGCGACGTTGCGCGCGGTGCTGCACCGGGCGACCCGGGCTCAGCGTGACCAGTGGCCGATCGACCGGCACCCGGACCCGGGCCTGCGGCTGTTGCTGGCGGTCCGCCGCGCCGACGGCCCGGGTCGGGGCCTGTTCACGCCGGCTCCCGCCGGCAACCTTCTTCCGCTCGGCGTTCCGGACTGGCTCGACGATCTGGCGGACGTCTACGCCGACGCGCCGGTGTTCGCACTCGTCTGCGGCTCACCGGCGGGGACGGGGCGGGAGGCCGCCGGAGGCCTGCTGGTCCGGATCGGCGCGCTCGGCTACGCCATCTGGCTGGCCGCGCGCACCCACGGTCTGGAGTGCGCGGTGTTCGGCGCCGGCCACTACCTGGTGCGGCGGGAGGCGGCCGGGCTCCGGCCGGGGGCGCGGCATCTGTTCACCGTCGCGCTCGGACACCCAGCCCCCGCGGTCGGCTGACGAGATGGCACCGCCGACCGCCCATCGGTCCACCGCCGATCCTTCCACCGCCGATCCGTCCGACGGTCGGTCCACCGACGAGGCCCGGCTGTCCGGGCGGGCGCAGGTGGAGGTCACGACCTGGCTCGTGCTGCGCCGCGTGGCCGTGCGCTACCGGCCCTACCGCTGGCACACAGTCGGCTCGGCGCTGCTGGTCCTGATCACGGTCGGGATGAGCACCACGGCGCCGCTGCTGCTCCAGCGGATCATCGACGACGCCCTGCCCCGGCACGACACCACACTGCTCGCGGTGCTGTGCGGCCTGATGATGGCCCTCGGTCTGGTCGGCAGCCTCCTCGGCGTAGCCGAGACCGCGCTTACCAACTGGACCGGCCAGCGCGTCGCGGCACGTCTGCGCGTCGACGTCTACGACCGCGCCAGAGCGCAGCCGCTGCGGTTCTACAGCGAGCAGGGCCAGGCACAGATCCAGGCCCGCCTGGTCAGCGACATCGACGGCATCGACCGCTTCCTCACCAGTACGGTCCACCAGGCGCTGTCTGCGCTCACCTCACTGGTCGCGGTCGGGATCGCCATGATCATCCTGAGTTGGCCGCTGGCCCTCGTCTCACTGGCCCTGACCGCGCTGCTCAGCCTCTTCAACAACCGCTTCGCCCGGCGGCGGCGCCTGCTGTTCCGGCAGCGACAGCGGCTGCTGACAACAGTTCTGCGGTACGTCTCGGAGGACCTGTCCCTTTCCGGGGTGCTACTCGGCCGCACCCTGCGTCGCACCCGGACCCAACGCGACCGCTTCGTGGAGGTCGCCGAGGACATCCGGGACGTGACGTTCCGGCAGCGCATCGCGGGCATGTCGGCGTACACGGTCATCGGGGTCTCGTTCGCCTGTGTGCCACCGCTGATCTTCTGGGCCTACGGCACGTTCACCCCGACGGTGTCGGTCGGCGCCGTGGTGGTCCTGGTCATGCTTCAGACCAGACTGTCCCAGCCGATCCAGAGCCTGTTGCGGCTCAGCGGCGGTGTCCAGGCGTCCGTCGTGATGTTCGAGCGGGTCTTGGAGTACCTCGACATGGACGCCCCGGAGCGGGATGTCGCGCCGGCCCGCCGCACACCGGCCGGGCCGGCGGAGGTGCGGCTGCGCGCTGTCTCCTGCCGCTACCCGGGGTCACCGACCCCCGCCCTCGCCGGAGTGGACCTGGACTTCCCCGCCGGTTCGGTGACCGTCGTCACCGGCCACACCGGTTCGGGCAAGAGCACCCTGGGACTCGTCCTGGCCGGCCTGCTCTCCCCGGGCACCGGCACCGTCTGCGTCGACGGTGGCTCCGCGCTCCCCCGTGCGGCGGCCACCCTGATCCCGCAGCACACCGCGCTGTTGCACGGCACGATCCGGGACAACCTGCTGTTCGCCCGGGACGGCGTCACCCAGGCCGAGCTGGACCGGGTACTCGACACGGTCCGGTTGGGTTCGCTGATCACCGGGTCGCGGCACGGCTGGGACACCTCGATCGGCGAGAACGGGCTACAACTCTCCGGCGGGGAGCGGCAGCGCCTGGGCATCGCACGGACCCTGCTGGCCGACTGCCGGATGCTCGTCGTCGACGAGGCGACCAGCGCTCTCGACCAGCACACCGCCGACCGCGTCACCGAGGCGCTGCGGGAGCACTGCCGGGACAAGACCCTGGTCCTCATCGCCCACCGCCTGCCCCGGATGGAACCACAGGACCGGGTGATCGTGCTGGACCGGGGACGGGTCGCCGAGCATGGCACGCACGCGCTGCTCAGCCGGGCCGGCGGCGCCTACGCCAGCCTGCTCGCGGCACAACCGGTGGCGCGGCCGGCCCGCCGTGAACCACCCCACCCCGAGCCGCACCACCCCGAACCGCCCCGTCATGCACCGGAACTGCCGTTGCGGACGACCTGAGCGAGCCGTACCGACCACGAGGAGACGTCATGTTCAGTACCACCATCTCCGCCCCGCCTGACCTGGGCGTCGGGCTCGGCTACCGCGAGGAGCTGCACGACGGGATCCTCGCCCACCCGGCCGCGATCGACTGGCTGGAGATCGTCACGGACCGCTACCTGGTGGATCCGGCGCAGAACAAGCTGCTGCGCGCTCTCCGGGACCGCTTCGTCGTGGTCACCCACGGCCTGGAGATGTCGATCGGCTCGGACTCCGCGGTGGATCCGGAGTACCTGGACGCCGTCGCGGCGGTGGCGGACGCCGTCGACGCACCCTGGGTCAGCGACCACCTCTGCTTCACCCGGGAGGACGGCGTCGAGCTGCACAACCTGACGCCGGTGCTCCGCACGGAAGAGAAGGTCAGGACGATAGCCGCGAACGCGCAGCGGGTGCAGGACCGGCTGGGGCGGCCGTTCCTGTTGGAGAACATCACCTACTACCTCGACCTGCCGGGCGGCATGACGGAGGCCGAGTTCATCACCGCCGTCCTCGACCGCTGCGACTGCGGCCTACTGCTCGACCTGAACAACGTCGTGGTCAACGCGACCAACCACGGGTTCGACCCCTACGACTTCCTCGACGCACTGCCGCTCGACCGTGTCGTCCAGGTGCACCTGGCGGGCAACCTGGGCCAGGGTGGCGTACCACTCGTCGACGGCCACGACGCCCCGGTGGGAGACGACGTGTTCGCCCTGCTCGAACACCTGGAGAGCCGCCAGCACGTCCGGGCCACCATGATCGAGCGGGACGGCCACTTCCCCGACGACTTCACCGAACTTGTCGACGAGCTGGACCGGGTCCGTGCCACCCTCACGGCGGGCAGCGTCTCCCGCGGTGCCCGATGAGCACGGAGGACACCCTTCCCGCTGGCGGGCAGGCGCTGCTGGCCAGGCTCCTGATCGACGGGTCGCTCGCCGAGGAACTGCACGCCGACCCCGACAGGTTCGCCCGGCGACACGGCACCGACCCCGAGCTGGCCCGGCGACTGGCCGCCGTGCCACTGCCCGGCCTCCGGCTCACCGCCTCGATCACCAGCCTCAAACGCAAGGCGAGGTTCACCGCCGCCTTCCCCGGCAGCGCCGCCCTGCTCCGCGACACCGCCGAGGAGGAGACCCTGCTGCGCCCCGTACTGGGACGTCGGTCGTTGAGCCGGCCCGAGGACAGCCTGGCGGTCGGGAGCGAGCTCGCCGCAGCCGTCGCCACGCTGCCCGGCACCGCCCGGATCCGGCTGCTCCGCGAGATCGTGGCGTTCGAAACCCTCTGGTACGAGGCACGGGTCGGCACCGGCGGGGTGGAACCGCCGGCCGGCCCGCCCGCGCTGCGGCCGGGCGTCCTGCTCGCGACGTTCGATCGCCCGATAGCGGAGATCCAACGGATCGTCGTCGCCGGACGGGCGGCCGGTAGCCTGCCGAGCGGCACCACCCACTACCTGCTGCACGCCACGAGCCGTTCCGGCCTGGTGCGGACGTACCGGCTGCCGTCGAGGCTGGCGGACCTGCTCGCCGCCTGCGACGGCGTTCGGACGACCCGTGCGGTCGCGCACCGGGCCGGACTGGACATCGAAGCCACCGAACGCGGCCTACACGGCATGGTCGCCAAGGGCTTCCTGGGCGGACTGGACGTCAGCGGCGCCGGAGATGGGCTGGCCAGATAAGACGAAGCTACCCGGGGCTTCCTCGGGCGCCTTTGCCGACAACGGGTGACGACCGAGCGATCCTGACTCAGGGCAACGCCCCTCGTGTACCTGGCCCAGAAGACCGCGATCGCGGAGAGCGGCCGCGCCGAGGCGTTTTCGGGGGATGAACTCATAGACAGAATTAAGGCCCTGACCGACACTCTCCCTGGTCAGGGCCTTGGGAAGTGGAGCTGAGGGGATTTGAACCCCTGACCCCCTCGATGCGAACGAGGTGCGCTACCAGTCTGCGCCACAGCCCCCCACCGGCGAACCGGCTTCGGTCCCACCCGGCTTACACCGGGCGGGCCGGCAGCAAGGCTAACAGGTCCCCCGCCCCCACCGCGAATCCGCCCCCGGTGCGGCGTCGCACCCGCCCAGAGATCCACTCCAGATCGCCGATCTGGGGGTGTTCGGCCGAGTTGATACCGCCACATCGCCGAGCTGGAGTGGATGAACGCTCGTCTGGTCGGCGCTTCGCCCCGGAGATCTACTCGGGTTGCTGCAAACCGGGGCATCCAGGACGCTCCGACACCCCAACTTCCAGGAACCCGAGTCGATCAGCGCCGCCGACGCCCGGCAGCGCCGCCGACGCCCGGCAGCGCCGCCGGGGGCGCGGCCCGTCAGGCGCCTCGGCCGGCCTCGTAGGGGCGGCCGCGTAGCCCACCCGAACGCCGGTAGGAGACCGACCCGCCGTTGACCGCCGCCGGCAGGTCGCCGGGCCGGTCCAGGCCCATCGCGGCGCGGCGTACCCCCTCGCGTTGGGCGGCGAGGCGGCGCTGCGCCTCACGGCGGGCCGCTGCCCGGCGGGCCTGCTCCCGGCGCACCTCGGCCTGCCGGTCGGCGAGCCAGGCGGCTTCCCGGGCCCGGGCGCGGCGACGGCGGCGGCCGGCCAGGGCCCGGCGGCGGAGGTGGACGACGTACACGGCCAGCAGCAGGAAGGTGACCCCGAAGCTGACCCAGAAGCCGGGGCTGACGAACACCACGCCGATCAGCTCGACGACGTTGAGGAGCAGCAGGGCGGCGAGCACCCGACGCCGCCGGTACACGGCGGGGGTGTGCTGCCGTTGGGGCGGCGGGCGGCGGCGCGACTTCTTCGGCGCGGGTGGCACGGCGCGTAGCCGGCCGCTGCGGCGGGCGGCGGGCGGCGCGGAGACCGGCGCGGCCAGCGTTCCCGTAGTCGCGTCTTCACTGAGGGTGACAACCAGTGAGCGCGGCGGGTGGACGGGTCGCCGTCCCGGCACAGTGCGGCGCCGCCGACGGCGCTGGAGCACCCGCGCCGTCGACTGCGCCCGCTCCGCCACCAACCGCTCGGTGGCGTCGTACCGGCGAACCAGCGCCGGGGCCAGGGCGAGCAGGCCGGCGGCGGCGAGGACGGCGAGGAGCACCGAGGTCGGCACCCTCACCCCTCCCGTCACCGAATTCGAAGCAACCGCTCTCCGACCGCAGGATCTTCCACAGATCCCGCCTGCGTACGTGGATCGTCCGGTCGGGGAGCGCTTGCCGCAGCTTGCAGTTACTTGAGGTTACGGCGCGTCGACCGGGTTGCCACCGCGCCGCGCCGATCCCGTCCGTGGGACGCGTGGTCATAGGTCGGAAATTCCGGCCCGCCTCCGGAATCCCGGCGAGGCCCTACCGGGCGTCGGCGCGTACCCGGTGCCATCGGGCCAGCAGGCCACCCTCGGCGGCGATCTCCTCGCTCGTCATCGCGTATCCGATGTGGTCCCGCCAAGCGCCGTCGATGTGCATGTAGCGCACGTGGTACGACTCCTCACGGAAACCCAATTTCTCGACCACCCGCCGCGACGGCCGGTTCTCCGGCCGGATGTTGACCTCCACGCGGTGCAGCCCGCCCGGGCCGAACGCGTGGTCCACGGCGAGGGCGAGCGCCGTGGGGATCACTCCTCGCCCGGCGACCCGAGCGTCCACCCAGTACCCGACGTAGCCGGAGCAGAGGGCCCGCCGCACGATGCTGCCCACGTTGATGTGACCGACCAACCGGTCCCGGTCGGCCTCGCGCAGACAGACAGCGAACGGCATGCCCTCGCCCTCGCGGGCCGAACGCCGCTGGTCACGGTGCACCCAACGGAACGCGGCCGGCGAGTTCATGTCGTCCCAGGCACCGGGCAACGACGACTCCCAGGGTGCCAGCCAGGCCCGGTTGGCCCGCCGGATCTCCGACCACGCCGTGGCGTCGGTGCGCCGGTACGGCCGCAGCAACACCGGGCCGTCCGCCAACTCCACCGGCCAGCCCGGTGCCCGCGGGGGTCCGAAGAGACTCACCGACACAGTCTCCCGCGCGGGACCGTGTCGCGCGCAAGTGGACCCACCGCGACAACCCGACCCACCGCGACGACCCGACGGCCGCACGACTCCCGAGTGGAACCCCTGCGGCTCGATCGGGAGACCGTCACCGGCGACGGTCCAGCAGCAGGACGTCCACTGTGGATCCGGCGGCGGCCGTGGTGACCCGCTCGCCGAGCACCAGCAGCCCGTTCGCCTCGGCCAGCCCGGAGAGGGTGAACGGCCCACCGCGCAGCGGCTGGACGGTGTATCCGCCGCCCCGACGCTCGGCGACGTGCGCCGGCCGGAACTCGCGCAGCCCTGCCGGCGACGACACGGTCTCCAGGAGGTGTGCCCGCACACTGGGTCGGAACACCGGCTCGGCGCCGGCGAGCAGTTGGATGGCGGGGCGGGCCAGCACCTCGAAGCCGATCAACGCGGCGCCGGGGTCGCCGGGCAGGCAGACCACCGGCACCTCCTCGGCGCCGACAGTGCCGAACCCGAGCGCGGTGCCGGGATAGAGCGCCACGTCGGTGAAGGTGACCGGCCCGGCCCGGCCGCCCTCGCGGCGGGACAGGATCCGGCGCACCATGTCGCCGGGGCCGGTGCCGGTGCCACCGGTGGTGATGATCAGGTCGGCGCGCAGGGTCTGGTCCTCCAGCAGCCCGCGCAGCCCCTCCGGGTCGTCGTCGCAGATCCCCACCCGGTACGCCAGGGCGCCCACCTCTGCCGCGGCGGCGGTCAACGCGTGGGAGTTCGCGTCCACCACCTGCCCCGGCTGACTCCCCCGACCCACGTCGACGAGTTCGTCACCGGTGGCCACGATGACCACCCGAGGGCTGGGTCGGACGACCACGTGCCCGATGCCGGTGGCGGCGAAGACCGCGACCAGCGCCGGGGAGACGTACGTGCCGGCGCGGGCGAGCAGGGTGCCGGCGGGCAGTTCCTCACCGGCGCGGCGGACCCCGTACCCCCGCTTGGGGGTGCGGAAGATCTCCACGGCGGCCATGCCCTGGTCGGTCCACTCCACCGGGACGACCACGTCCGCGGCGACCGGCAGCGGCGCCCCGGCGGCCACCGAGAAGCACGAACCCGGGGTGAGCCGGACCGGCCGCCAGCTCGCGGCGCCCAGATCGCCCACCACGTTGAGCCGGATCGTCCGCCCACCGGGCTTGCCGGAGGGGGCCGGGACGTAGCTCGGGCCCCGACCCCCTCCGGAGATGTCCTCCCAGCGGGCCGCGTAACCGTCCACGGCCGCCTGGTCGAAGGCCGGGAAGGCGTGCGGCGCGACGACGTCCTCGGCGAGGACGTTGCCGTGCGCCTGGGTGAGGTCGAGGTCGAGTGGCGGCAGCGCGCGTAACCTGCGCAGCACGCTGCCCAGGTAGTCGGCGAGCGGCGTCAACTCGTTCGCGGCCGCCTCGGCGTCGGCCGTCGCGGTCATGTACCAGATCCGCCTGCCGCGTCGGCCTTGACGAAGTCGGCCAGCCAGGATCGGAACTCGCCACCCAGGTCGTCGCGCTCGGCGGCGATCTGCACCACCGTCTGGAGGTAGCCCAGCGGCATGCCGGTGTCGTAGCGGGTGCCGCGGTAGACGATCGCGTGCACCGGGGTGCCCTCGGTGCGCAGCAGCTCCATCGCGTCGGTCAGCTGGATCTCGCCGCCGCTGCCCGGCTTGGTCCGCCGGATCGCGTCGAAGATCTTGCCGGGCAGCACGTAGCGGCCGAGCACCGCGAGGTTGCTCGGCGCGTCCTCCGGCTGCGGCTTCTCCACCATCCCGGTCACCTTGACGACCTCGCCGATGTCGGTCAGCTCGGACTCGGCGGGTTCGACGGAGGCGATCCCGTACCGCTTGGTCTCGGCCGGGTCGACCTCGAAGAAGGCGAGCACCACGCCGCCCGTGCGGGCCTGCAGCTCCAGCATCGCCGGCAGCAGGGGCTCCGACGGCTTGACGAACTCGTCGCCGAGCAGCACCGCGAAGGGCTGGTCACCGACGTGCGACTCGGCGTACCCGACGGCGTGGCCGAGCCCGAGCTGCTCGGGCTGCCGCACGGTGTAGATCTCGGCCAACTCGCTGGGCCCACGCACGGCAGCCAGCCGCTCGGCGTCGCCCTTCTCCTCCAGCCTGGCCTCCAGGTCGGGGCGACGGTCGAAATGGTCCACCATCGACGTCTTACCCCGACCGGTGATCAGCAACACATCGCCGATGCCGGCCTGGGTGGCCTCCTCGACGATGTACTGCAGAACCGGCCGATCCACCACCGGCAGCAGCTCCTTGGGCACCGCCTTCGTGGCCGGCAGGAACCGGGTGGCCAGTCCGGCGGCCGGGATGACGGCCTTGACCGCCAGGGGACGGCCGGTTGCGGCGGCCGTCGATGAGGGGTTCGCTGAGTGCTCCGACATGCCGCGAGACTATCGGCCACGGCTCTGCCGCGGCGGGTGTGGCCCAGAAGACGCGCCGCCACCCGACCCCGGCCGCGCGGCGTCCGGGCCGGCTCCCGCGCTGTCCGGTGGGTCGGCGGGCGGCTCCGGCCGGGCGTGCGTCGGGCCCGCGGGCGACGATTCGGGTACGCACACCGCCGACTCCGACCGGGCGGAGCCGCCCGGCTCCCGGTTGACCTGCACGTGCTGGCCGGCACGCGGCAGCCCGTCGGACGGGGTCACCGCACCGGCGAGCACCGGTCGCTCCCGGGTCGCCACGTCCGGGCGTACCTCGGCCACCCGGTACGTGTCGCGGCCGGCCGCCTTCGCGGCGTAGAGCGCGTCGTCGGCGGCCTCCAGCACCTCGCGTCCGGTGCTGCCGTTGTCCGGATAGACGGCGATGCCCACCGACACGGTCACCAGGACCGGTCCGGCGTCCGCCTCGACGGCGATCGGGGTCTCGCGCACCACGGCGCCGAGTCGTTCGGCCACGATCGCCGCGCCCCGCGCATCGGTCTCCGGCAGCAGCAGTACGAACTCTTCGCCACCCTGTCGGAAGGCCAGGTCGACCTCGCGGATCTCGCCGCGTACCCGCCTGGCGAACTCGGCCAGCACGGTGTCCCCCGCCGCGTGCCCGTACGTGTCGTTGACGTCCTTGAACCGGTCGAGGTCGAGCGCGAGGATGCTCAGCATCCGCCCGAACCGGCTGGCCCGTTCCACCTCCCGGCGGATCGACTCGCGCAGGTAGCGGTAGTTCCACAACCCGGTGAGCGGGTCGGTGAGCGAGAGCCGCTGCGCCTCCTCGTGCACCCGGACGTTGTCCACGGCCACCGCGGCGTGACCGGCGAAGGTGCGCAGGGTGACCAGGTCGTCGTCGTCGAACTCGTCGGCGCCCAGCCGGTCGTAGAGGGCCAGCACCCCGAGTGCCGCCGCCGCCGCGTTGGTGTCGTCGGTCGGCGTCGAGGACGCGGAGGGAGCCGCAGCGCCGCCGCCCGGGGCGGCGAACGGGACTGCGACATAGGTACGGCAGCGCGGCTCACCCGGCGGAGCCTCAGCCGGCTCCACCCTCCCCCGCTGTGGTTCGCCGGTGGCGGCGACAGCCCCGACCACGCCGACGCCCACCGGCACCCGAAGCGTCGACGGCCCGTCCGGGTCGTCCTCGGGCCACCGTCCGTCCAGCCCTTCGGTGCACTGTGCGACGAGCACCCCGCCCGCCTCCACCAGCAACACGGCGCCGGCGCGCGCGCCGGTGGCCCCGATGGCGCTGTGCAGGATCACCCGCAGGATGCGTTGCAGGTCGTGCGTGCTGGCCAGGGTGTCACCGAGCACCCCGAGGTGCCCGCGGAGCTGGTCCCGGTTGCTGGTCAACGCCGCGACGTAGGAGCCGGTCTCCCGGGTCATCCGGTTGAAGGCGGCGGCCAGCCGGCCCAGCTCGTCGCGGCTGCGCACCGGCACCCGGGCGGTCAGGTCGCCCTGGGCCACCCGGTCGACCGCGCCGGCCAACTCGACGAGCGGCCGGGTGGTGACCCGGGCCAACCGCCAGGCGCTCAGGACGGCGAGGAGCGCGGCCAGGACGACCACACCCGCAAGCGTGGCGTGCAGCCCGGGCGGCTGCTCGCTGGGAACGGAGAGCACCAGGGGCAGTGGCTGCGCGTCGGACGGCCCGATCCTCCGCACGTACCGGCCGTCGTTGGTTTCGGTGACCCGCTCGCCGTCGACGGTGCTGGCGGCGGCCAGCACCGCGTCGCGTACCTCGCGGGACTCGGTCGTGTGGGTGACCCGCGCGGCGCTCGCGCCACTGTCGAGCAGGGTGACCGCCACTCCGGTCACCGCCGCCAGCCGGGCCACGAAGGCCGGGTCGACCAGGTGCGCGGCGCTCACCGTGCCCAGCAGGGTTCCGGAGCGGTCGCGGAGGTCGACCTGGGCGGCCAGCGCACGGACCGGGCTGACCGAACCATCGGTCTCGCCGTTGGCCGGGCCTGTGGTCTCGCCGTTGGCCGGGCCTGTGGTCCCGCCGTTGGCCGGGCCGGAGCAGTCCCGCCAGGGGGCCGGCGGAGCGCCGGGCGACACGTAGCTGACCTTGCCGGTCACGTCGGTGATCAGTACAGCGGCGGCCAGGCCACGGCCGACCAGTTGGGCCGCCGCGACGGCCGGATCGGCGGTGAGGGCCACCGCGTCGGCGGTGGCCCGCAACTGCTGGCAGAGCGCGTCGACGGAGGTACGCACGGCGGACGCCGCCACCGCCAGCCGCTCGGTGGAGCGGCTACGGTCCACGGCCGCGACCGTCGAGGCGACGAAGAGCGTGCCGAGCAGGACCGGCCCGAGCACCACCACGAGGAAGGCTGCCGTCAACCGCCCGCGTAGCGTCACTCGGTCCCCCCGGAAGTTCCGCCTCCGTTGCTTGCGATGCTGACACAGAGCAACCGTGGGAGAGGCGTTGCGTCAGGAGTGTTGCGTGCCGGAATTTTCTGATGAAGCGGAAGTGACGCGTGTGGCGAAGCGGGACGCCCGCGTGGAACTACTCGCCCGCCGCCGGTCGCTGCCCGAATCCACCCGGGCCGCCGCCGCCGCGCGCGTGCAGGCTGAGCTGGTCACACTGGTACGCCGACTGCGCCCACGCAGGATGACGGCGTACGTGCCGATCGGCTCCGAACCGGGCGGCGCCGACCTGCCGGAGGTGCTGCGGGCGGCGTTGCCGGCCGACGCCGAGTTGCTGCTGCCGGTGCTCCTCGCCGACCTCGATCTGGACTGGGCGGCGTTTACCGGGCCGGCGGACGTGATCGCCGCCGGTCGGGGCATCCGTGAGCCGACGGGCGCCCGCCTCGGGGTGGACGCCGTTGCGGACGCGGAGCTGGTGGTCGTACCGGCCCTCGCGGTCGACCACCACGGTCGGCGGCTCGGGCGGGGCGGCGGCTCCTACGACCGGGCCCTCGCCCGGGTGCCCCAGGCGACGCTGACAGTGGTGCCCCTGCACGACGGCGAGCTGGTCGACGCGCTTCCGGCGGAGCCGCACGACCGGCTTGTCCGCGCGGTCGTCACCCCCGCCGACGGGGTGCGTACGCTTGACGGCGGCCCGGGTGCGGCGCACGGTGTCGCGCCCCACACGTCCGCTGGACGAACCCGGGGCGAATGACGCACCATTGGCACTCGAATACGTCGAGTGCCAACTGGCCGAGCCCAGATCCGGAGGAGAACGTGCCCACGTACCAGTACGCCTGCACCACGTGCGGTCACCAGCTCGAGGCGGTGCAGTCCTTCTCTGACGAGCCGCTGACCGAGTGCCCGGCGTGTCAGGGGCGGCTGCGCAAGGTCTTCAACTCGGTCGGAATCGTCTTCAAGGGGTCGGGCTTCTACCGCACCGACTCGCGGGCGTCCGGCTCCGAGACGACGGCCGGCGGCACGGCCAGCAAGCCGGCGAAGTCCGAGTCGTCTTCCGGAGACAAGTCCGGGTCTTCCTCGTCATCGTCGTCCGGTTCCTCGTCCGGGTCGTCCTCGTCCTCCGGGTCGTCGGCGGGCGGATCGTCCTCCGGAGGGTCGTCCTCGGGTGGGTCCAGCGGCGGCAAGGCCCCGGCGGCCAGCTCCGCCTCCTGACGTCCGCGGGCACCCAGGGGATCGATTCCCTGCGGGCGTAGCACACCCGGCCCGACCGACGGGCGTTGTCCACAGGCCGGCGGGTTATCCACAGGTGCCTGCCGGCGGTCGGCGAACCACGGCTGGAACGGCCTAGCCTGCCGCCGAGGGTGTCGCTGCGACATCCTCGGACGGGAGGCGGCAGAGGCGATGGCTGACCCAGACTCCGTGCGGGCGCTGCATCCTCTACGCCGGCTCACGATGCCCGGCGGGCGCACCCTGCTCCGGGCCGTGCTGGTCACCGCGCTGCTCGGCCTCGCCGCCGCCGTCCTGCACGCCCCGCCCAGTTGCCCGCCCGGTGCCTCGTCCTCCCCTGGTTCGGCAGGGTCGGACGACGCCGCCGGCCAGGTCGACGGAGGCGGCTCACCCGGTCCCGACGCACCCGAGACCGGCGGGCCACCGTCGGCCGGCCCTACCGGAGAAGGCAGCACCGCCGCCGACGACGGCTCGGTCAGACCGCTGCCGCTGCCCAGCGGCGCTGTCGGGGTGCCGATCCGGCTGGCCGAGCCGGCCGCGCTGGTGGTGGCCCGTCCCGGCACCCGGGTCGACCTGCTCGCCGCGCCACCCGACCGGGCGGGGGCCGAAGCTGCGCTGCTCGCACCGGCAGCTCTGGTCCTGGGCGTCCTGGGCGGCGACACCACCGACGGGTCCACCGCGCTCTACCTGGCCCTTCGCCCGGACCAGGCGCAACGCGCCGTCGGGCTCCCCGAAGGCACCCGCTTCGCCGTCGTCGTCCGCGGCTGATCAGCCGCCGCCTCGCGGCGGGAGTCAGTCCCAGTGCGGGGGGCGTTCGGCGAGCAGCCAGTCGTCGTTGCCGCCGGACTGCTCACCCCAACCACGGTCGGTGTCGTCGGAGGTCTGCTCGGGCAGCACCACGAAATCTTCGCTCAGGTCGACGGCCCGGTCATCGTCGCCGCGTACGCCCTGCTCGCCGGGGTCCTCGGTGCTCACGACCGGCAAGACTAGCGCAACCCGGCCCCTCCACCGCGCCGACGCGGGCGGGTCCCGAGGTCGCGTCGGGACGGTTCCGGGAGACTCCGCCGACAGTGCCGCGCCGGCAAGAGGCGACCGAGCCGCCGCCCGCGTTGGTAGCGTCGGACGGCGTGACGACCCCCAGCGGTGGCAGCACCCCGGACGACTACTGGCGACGGCCCGGCGCCGACGCGGCGGCGAACGAGCCTCCCACCGCGCCCACGGCCCCAGCCGCGAGCGGGTACGCGGGCCCACCGCCGAGCGTGCCGCCGCCGACGGGCTGGCGTCCACCCGTACACCTGCAACCGGCGCCACCTCGGCGGCTGCCGCCGCAGGACATGGCCGGCCTGGACGCGGCCGAGCAGCGCTCGCAGCGGGTCACCTACGGTTTCGGCGCGGCGGCGGGAGTGGTGCTGGTGTTCCTGGTCTGTCTGCTCTGCTCACGGGTCATCTTCTGACGTTCGGGCGAGCGGGTCAGAGGGTGGTGCCCCAGACCGCCTCGGCGCCGCTGTGGCCGGTCAGGTAGACGTAGACGAGCGCGGCGATGGACAGCGCCACCGTCGCCACCGCCAGCACCGGGGTCACCAGCCCCGGCAGTTGCGGCACCCGGGGGTGCCCGCTGGTCGCCACCAGCAGCAGGATGGCGACGATCCCGAGCGGCACCACGATGCGGAACAGGATGTCGCCGTAGCGGGAGTGCTCGAAGATCTGGTCGAGGATCTGCCCCTGGAAGCCCCGGGCGACCAGCGCGTCGGTGAACACCTCACCCGACTTGACGGCCACGAAGGCGGTCACCGGTGCGACCACGGCGAGGAGACCCACGGCCCAGTCCAGCCGGTGTCGCCACCGGGGCAGACCCACGTACGCGATGGCCAGCACCGCCAGCAGCGGCACGAACACGACGACCGCGTGGACCACCAGGACGTGTACCGGTAGGCCCAGGATCTCCTCGAACATCGAACCCTCCAGGTGGATCACGGTCGGGGGTGGTCAGCGTACGTTCCGCCGGTCGCCCCCAGGCTTCCGACCGGACACACGCGTAACTCAACGATCGGGTTCACCGTCTCGGGCCCGATCCCGATCTTCCCGGGGCTGTGTCGGTGGCCACCCGCACCCGGCGACGGTTGTCGATGCTGGTCGCGCGTGCTGTCATTGGCCAGTGTCCGGTGCCGAGGAGCTGCTGCGATCGAAGGGTCTGCGTGTCACGCGGCCCCGCCTCGCGGTGCTCGACGTGCTCGGCGGTGGTGGCCACCTGGAGGTCGACGAGATCGCCCGGCAGGTCCGTGAACGCCTCGACTCGGTCTCCACGCAGGCGGTCTACGACGTGCTGGGCGCGCTGTCCCGGGCCGGACTGTCCCGCCGGATCGAACCGGCCGGTGGTCCCGCCCGTTACGAGGCACGGGTCGGCGACAACCACCACCACGTGGTCTGCCGGGGCTGCGGCGAGATCGCCGACATCGACTGCGCGGTGGGCAGTGCGCCGTGCCTGGAGCCGAACGTGACGCACGGCTTCGAGGTGGACGAGGCGGAGGTGACCTTCTGGGGTCTCTGCCCGGGCTGCCGGGCTCGCCGTTCTGCCGACGTCTGATCCGACGGCAGCGCCGGACGTGTCCGGCGAGGCCCGGCAGACCGTGGCACTCTTGGGCGGTGGACTCCGATGACCTCGGCCTCTTCGGTCCGGGTTCGGTCACGTGGAAGGTGCACGAGGAGCCGATCCTGATCGTCGCCGGCCTGCGCTCGCTCTACCTCCAGGCGTTGCATCCCCGCGCGATGGCCGGGGTCGCGCAGAACAGCAACTACCGCACCGACGCCTGGGGCCGTCTGGTCCGCACCGCCACCTACGTGGCGACCACCGTCTACGGGACCACCGCCGAGGCGGAGGCGGCCGGCGCGCGGCTGCGCCGACTGCACGACCGGCTGCGGGCCACCGACCCGGTGACCGGGGAGTCGTTCCGGATCGACGAACCGGACCTGCTGCGCTGGGTGCACGTCACCGAGGTCGAGTCGTTCCTCAGCACGGCCCGTCGGGCCGGGCTGCCGCTGACCGACGACGAGGTGGACGGCTACTACACGGAGCAACGCCGGTCCGCCGCTCTGGTCGGCCTGGACCCGGCCACCGTGCCCGGCACCGCGAACGAGGTCGCGGAGTACTACCGGGCCGTACGGCCGGAGCTGCGGATGACCCGTGAGGCTGCCGAGACGGCGGTCTTCCTGACCGCTCCGCCGGTGCCGTGGAAGCTCAGCCTGCCGGCCCGGTTGGGCCTCACCCTCGGCCCGCCGCGTTGGGCGTACCTGGGGATCGCCGGCACCGCGTTCGGACTGCTGCCGGCGTGGGCGCGCCGGATGTACGGCGGGCTCGGTCTGCCCACCACGTCACTGTCGGCGGATCTGACGGTGCGGGCCCTGCGGCTCGGGTTCGCCGCCGTGCCCCGTCGTTACCTGGAGGGGCCGTTGATACAGGCCGCCAAGGAGCGGGCCGCGCGCCACGCCGCCACCTCGCTGGCCGGCTGACCCGACTGCCCGCGCGACAGGTCAGCCGTCGGCGTGCCGGTCCACGGCTGCCCACGGTTCCTTGCCCGGCACCTGCGCCCCCGTCGGGCAGTGCCGGCGGAAGTCGCACCAGCCACAGCGCGGGCTGGGCGCCACCGGGAACGCCTCGTCCGCGTCGGCCCCGTCGGCGACCGCCCGTTCGGCGGCCATGATGTCGCGGGCGGTCTCCTCCGCACGGGTCAACTGCCGGGCCAGCGACTCGACGGTGTGGTCGTGGCCGGCGACCGTGCCGGTGGGCAGGTGGTGCAGCTCCACTCGGCGGCACGGTCGGCGGAACACCCGCTCGGCCGCGTACGCGTAGAGCGCCAACGCCTGCGAACCTCGCGCGTCGTCGGCGTCCAACCCGCTGCGACCGGTCTTGTAGTCGACGATCACCAGCTCCGGCCCCTCCGGACCGGGCCGCGAGTCGATCCGGTCGGCCCGGCCGTTGAACGCCAGCACGGCGGTCTTGACCGCCACCACCCGTTCCACGCCGAGCGGGTCGGCGTCGGCCTCCAGCGTCTCGACGTACGCCTCGAGCCAGCCCAACGCCCGCCGGTAGGCGGATCGCTCCTGCTCGTCGTCGCGGTAGCCCTCGCGGACCCAGGTGCCCTTGAGGAGGGTGGCCAACGCCTCGGGGCGACGCCGGTCGGCGGGCAGTGCGTACCAGTTCTTCAGGGCGGTGTGCACGCTGGCGCCGAGCGAGTTGTGCGCCCACGGCGGACCCTTGGGCGGTGCCGGCCGGTCGACGTACGAGTAGCGGTAGCGGCGCGGGCAGTCGGCGAACGTGCCGAGTTTGCTCGGTGTGCAGACGAACAGACGCTCCGGCATGCCCTCGAAGCCGAGTTGCTCGGCACCGCCGTCGCGTTGTCGGGGGGCCCGGCCGCCGGCCGCCGGCCGTCCCGCTGATGAGGATCGTCGCACCCTGCGATCCTGCCATCCACCTCCGACAGCGTGGGTGTGCCGGTCAGGTCATGTTCACGTAGTGCGTGACGAAGGCGAACACGGCGTCGGCGATGAGCTGCACGGCGATCGCGGCCAGCAGCAGACCGGCGATCCTGGTCAGCACCTCGATGCCGCCGGGCCGCAGGATCTTCACGATGCCGCCGGAGAAGCGCAGGACGATCCAGACGGCGACCATCACGGCGAGGATCGCCACGGCGATGGCGGTGTAGTCGCCCAGGCCGTCGGCCTGCTGGACGAAGAGCATCGTGGCCACGATGGCCCCCGGGCCGGCCAGCAGCGGGGTGCCCAGCGGCACCAGGGCGATGTTCGAGGTGGCGTCCGCGCTGGGACCGTCGGTCTTGCCGGTGAGCAACTCCAGGGCGACGAGGACGAGCAACAGCCCACCGGCCGCCTGCAACGCCGGCAGGTCCACGTGCAGGTAGTCCAGCAGGGTCTGACCCGCCACCGCGAAGATCACGATCACGCCCAACGCCAACGCGACGGCCTGCCAGGCTGCCCGGTTGCGGTCGCGGGCGGGTAGCGGACCGGTCAACGCCAGGAAGATCGGCATCATGCCCGGGGGGTCAGTGATCACCAGCAGGGTCACGAAAACCTCGCCGAACAGCTTCAGATCCACGTGATCAACCTAGCCGCGCCGAATCACGCCGAAACGCGGATCAGCCCGAAGCGACCTCGGTCACCCCTTCGGCGACGATCCGCTCGTACGCCTCGACGCCCGTGGTGAACGCACCGAGCTGCACGGTCTTGTGCGTGCCGTGGAAATCCGAGGAGCCGGTGACGAGCAGGCCCAGGTCGGCGGCGAGCCCTCGGACGTGGGCACGCTCGGCGGGGCTGTGGTCCTCGTGGTCGGCCTCGAGCCCGGCCAGCCCGGCGGCGGCCAGCTCGGTGATCAGCTCGTCGGGCACCACGCGGCCACGGCGGGTGGCCCGGGGATGGGCGAAGACCGGCACCCCGCCGGCCGATCGCACCAGCCGGACCGCCTGGAACACGTCGATGTCGTCCTTGGGTAACCGGTATCGTTCGCCCAGCCAGTCCGAGCCGAACGCCTCCCGGGTGCTGCCGACCAGGCCGGCCCGGATCAGCGCCTGTGCGATGTGCGGCCGGCCCACGGTCCCTCCGTCCGCACCGGCGAGGATCTCCGGCCAGCTCACGTCGATGCCGTCGGCGCGCAATAGCGCGACGATCCGTTCGCCGCGATCTTCCCGGGCGGCCCGCACCCGGGCCAGCTCGGCCACCAGTTCGGGGTGGTCCGGGTCGAACAGGTACGCCAGCAGGTGCAGCGGCACCGCGGGTTCGGTGCCGGACCAGCGACAGGAGAGCTCCGCACCTCGGATCAGGCGCAGCCCGGGCGGCAACGCGTCGACGGCCGCCGCCCAGCCGGCGGTGGTGTCGTGGTCAGTGATCGCCAACACGTCCAGCCCTGCCGTTCCGGCGGCCCGGACCAGCTCGACCGGGGTAAAGGTGCCGTCGCTGGCCGTCGAGTGGGTGTGCAGGTCGATCCGCGGGGCACCGGTACGCGAGGTCACCTCATGACGCTACCGAGGAGGCACCGAGTCTGACTCGCGGAGGTCGTTCCGACCGGGTGGATCAGAAGCTGCGGACCAGGACGGGCCGATCCCCGGCTGGCACGTCGGGCACCGGCTCGGGGGCCGCCGGTTTCCCGGCCCGTACCCGGCCGACGTCGACCCGGACCAGGTCACCACCGCCGTCGAGGTACACGGCCTGGGTGTCGTTGCTCCAGACGATCGCGCCGGACATCGGCGGCCCGGCCGGAACGGCGGTCGGCGCGGGCCCGAGTCGTCGCAGGTCGATCAGGAGCGCCTGGCTGGCCTTGCCCACCCGTCCGTTCACCAGCAGCCACCGCCCGTCGGTGGAGACCCCGCCCACGCCGTCCTGGGTGAGGTCCGCAGCACAGCCGGACTCGACGGGCTGCAGGTGACGCGTCGGATCGAGGACGGCCAGGCAGGTGCCGCCCGGGTCCGTCGCGACGGTCTGGCCGACCAGCCGCCCGTCGGGCAGTTCTCCGTAGACGTTGAGGGTCTTCCGGTCGACAGTTGCGGGCAACTGCCCGGCGCCCGGCCGCCAGAGGGTGTGACCGGCACTCGCGGGGTCGAGCCGGACCAGCACGCTGTCACCGACGAACCGGATGGGTTGCGCGGCTGCCGGCACCGGGGTGCGCGCCGCGCCGATGAGCTGGGTGCCGACCACCCCCGCCACGAACAGGTCACCGCCGTCGCGCCAGGCGACCTGTCGGCTGTCCGGTGCCAGGACGATCGAGCCCGCACCGGCGAGCAGCACCTGCACCAGGCCGTCGTCCTGCACGACCCAGAGGGTGCGGCCTGCGGTGGTCGGCGTGCTGACCACCAACCAGCCGCCCCCACCGGGCAGGAGTTGGGCATTTTCGGCCGGCCCGATGTCGCGCAGCACCAGCCGCTGCCCGTCGGGGTTGACCAGCGTC
The DNA here is from genome assembly GCF_029626165.1 of Micromonospora sp. WMMD967. Lineage (NCBI taxonomy): Bacteria > Bacillati > Actinomycetota > Actinomycetes > Micromonosporales > Micromonosporaceae > Micromonospora > Micromonospora sp. WMMD967. The sequence goes on along the minus strand of NZ_JARUBK010000001.1, from coordinate 1,802,415 downwards.
TCGCTCACGAGCAGGGAGGCGGACGGCCGGGACGAGGATTCGGCACCGGGAACGCTGGCCGTGGGGACCGGCCGGTTGGACTGGTGCGGATCACCGATCACCACGATCGGCGTAGCGTCCCGCCCGGTCCCCGCACCGAGTTGGACCATGCCGGCGCCCAGCAGCACGGTGACGGCTGCCGCGAGCGCGAGCCCGACCCCGGCCCGCCGCCGCCGGATCCGGTTCGCACGTCGAATCGCCTGGCCGGCGGGGTCGGCGCGCAGCGGCCGGGCAAGGGTCACCTGGTGCGAGAGGCTCTCCCGCACCGCACCTTCCAGCTCGTCAGGCCGCACCTCGTATGAACGCTTCGACCCGGCCGTCAGGTTGTCGGGCCGGCCTGGCAATCCACTCACTGCTGCTCCCCGGAGCCCGTGCCGACGGGCACGGCCGCCGGGGCGGTGGGCAACACGACCTGCGGGACGGCCGGGCGGGGTGCGGCCGGGCGGGCTGTCTGCCGGGGTCGCGGCGGTGCGGCGGCGCCGGTGGCCGGGAGCTGCCCGTTCGGGGCGCCCGAGGCGGTCGGGCGGACGACACCGGCTGCGGCCGACCGACCGGCAGCATTGGCTGCGGCGGGAAGCTGCGCCGCGTCGGCTCCCATGCGCCGGCGCAGCGTGGCCAGGGCTCGGGACGTCTGGCTCTTCACCGTCCCCGGTGAGATGTCCAGCATCGCGGCGGTCTGCGCCTCCGACATGTCCTCGTAGTAGCGCAGCACCAGCACCGCCCGTTGCCGGTTGGGCAACTGCCTCAGATGCCGCCAGAGCAGGTCACGGTCGAGCTGCTGCTCGATCTCGTCGACGCCGGCCCGTTCCGGCAGCACCTCGGTCGGGCGCTCACCATGCCAGCGCCGCCGCCACCAGCTCGTGGATGTGTTGACCATCACACGCCGGGCGTACGGTTCGACGGCCTCGATCCCGCCGAGCCGCTTCCACGCGAGGTACGTCTTCGTCAGCGCTGTCTGGAGCAGATCCTCGGCCGTGGCCCAGTCGCCGGTGAGCAGATAAGCGGTGCGCAGGAGCGCGGCGGAGCGTGCCGCGACGAACTCGCGGAACTGCTCCTCCAGGAAGTCCCTGCTCGTCACCGCCCACCTCCACACCCCGGTCGTCCTGGCAGAGTGCCACGTCAGAGGCGTTCCGGTCCATGACGAAAGGTGCGCACTTACTCCGATGTTCGGTCGAAAAGCTTCATGCCCCGTCGTCGGCCTTGGCTTCGTCGGCCTCCTTGCCGAGCCGCGCCTCGACCGCCTGCGGCTCGTACATCTCCTCGACGACACGCAGGTAGAGCTCGTTGGGGTTGGGCAGATTCTTGATCTCGCGGAGGGCCTGCTCCTGGCCGGCGGACTCCAACACGAAGGTGCCGTAGTTGAGCGCTCGCCCGGTCGGGGTCTGTTCGTACTTCATGTCCGTGACCCGGACCAGCGGCATCATGGCCACCTTGCGGGTGACGATGCCGTTGACCACCATGACCCGCTTGTTGGTCAGGATGAAACGGTCATACCACCAGTCCGCGACCTTCCACGCCACCCAGCCCATCACGGCGAACCAGAGCAGCACGGCGATGGTGGTCAACGCGCCGACGTCCTGCCCGGCGAGGAAGCCGGAGAGGTAGCCGAGCACGAAGGTCGCCGCGATGCCGATCAACAGCGGGTTGGTGAGGTGGATCCAGTGCCGCTTCCACTCACCCCGGTAGCGCTCGGTGGGGAAGAGGTAGCGAGCCACCAGCGAGCTGGGCTCGTCCTCCAGAGGCAGCACCCGGCGAGGAGTCGAGCCGGTCGCGTCGGCACGCAACCCGGCCAGCTCGTCCTCGGAGATCTGGGGCGGCTGGTAGCCGGCCTCCGGATCACGGATCCACCCACGACCGGAACGCCCCTGGCCGGCATAGCCGGGCCCGTCGCCGTAGCCGACGTCGTCCGAAAGGGACGGACCGTCGGACAGGCCGGGCCCGGCACCGTAGCCCGGGCCGTCATCGGGCCCGATCCGCGGGATCGGCTCGGTGTCGCGCTCGCGGCGCTCCCGGTCAGGGTCGTCCGGGTCGAAGGGTGGACCGGAGGGGCTACCCATCGGCGGCTAGGCGACGAGACTGGTGAAGAAGTCGCCGAACCCCTGCGCAATATCCATGATCCCGCCGCCGAGCGACTTGAACACGTCAGCCGCTGAGTTTGGCCGGTAGGCGACGAAGAAGATCAAGAATGCGATTCCGGCCCAGGTGAGGACCTTCTTGACCATGGCGGGCCATCCTCTCGCGCGGCGCCGGGTCCCATTACCGCAGCGGCACCCAGAGTATCAGTGTGGTGTCGTACAGTGAATATCTGCGTCCGTTCTCCGTCAAACCGGCAGACTTGTCAAGGTCTCCCGGGTAAGTACGGGGACGGTGCGCCGTACACGAGCTCGGGCGGAGTCCACTCGGTCAGGTCGTGTAGCACGACGTCTTCCGCGAGCAGGTGACCCGCACTCGCCGGCCAGGCTATCGCATGGAGCCACATTCCCCGAGCTTCGCCCGCGTACGCGCTTCGATCCGTCGGAGAATTCACCAACCACAGTGGAGTGGGGTGCCCGGCGACCCTGATCCTGGCCTGGCCGACGTGGTCGGGATGACCGGGCCCCGGGTCGGTCAACGCATCGACCAGCTCCGGACCCGGGTCCGGCCCGGCCAGTCCGGCAAGCCGGGTGCCCAGGCCGACGCCCGGCTCCTCGGCCACGAAGACCAGGTCCGCCGGACCACCGCCGAGGGGCGCCGGGCCCGCGCAGGCCACGGCTGTCGCGCGCACTCCCGTCCGGTCGTCCCCCGCGTACGCCACGCCGGTGAGCGTCCAGCCGGTCGGCAGCGGCCACGGGCACCAGAGCGGCGTCACCGGCGGATCCGCGGTCGCGGTGATCCGCTCCACCACGCTCGCCACGATGTCCGCTCCGATGTGCTCGGGCACGTGCAGCGGCGGCACCGGGCCGCAACGCACGCATCTCGAGTCGGTGTGCATCAGATCCGGCGCCCGAACCGGGCCCCCGCATCTCGGACAACTCACCGCGACACTCACATCCCCACCGTCACCCCGTACCGTCGGCACGTCAAGCGGGAACGTCCAATTCGGCGTCCGGGCGCGGATCAGTCCGGCGGCGGGCCGGCGTGGGCGCGGATCCAGGCGTGCATCGCGATACCGCTGGCCACACCCGCGTTGATCGACCTCGTCGAGCCGTACTGGGCGATGGAGTAGAGCTGAGCGCACGCCGCCCGCGCCGGCCCGGAGAGCCCGGGGCCCTCCTGACCGAACAGCAGTACGCAGTTCCGGGGAAGGGTGCCGGTCTCCAGCGGACGCGCCCCGGGCAGGTTGTCGATGCCGAACACCGGCAGCCGACGCTCGTCCGCCCAGGCCACGAACTCCTCGATCGTCTCGTGATGTCGCACGTGCTGGTACCGGTCGGTGACCATCGCGCCGCGCCGGTTCCACCGTCGCCGTCCGACGATGTGCACCTCGGCGGCGTTGAACGCGTTGGCGTTGCGGACCACGGTGCCGATGTTGAAGTCGTGCTGCCAGTTCTCGATGGCGACGTGGAAACCGTGCCGGTGCCGGTCCAGGTCCGCGACGATCGCCTCGTGCCGCCAGTAGCGGTAGCGGTCGACGACGTTGCGCCGGTCTCCCTCGGCCAGCAACTGCCTGTCGTAACGCGGGTCGTCCGGCAGGTCCCCCGGCCAGGGACCCACACCCACCTCGAGCTGGTCTTCGGTCACGGTCATCAGAGGGTACGGGCCACGGCGGCACCCGCTGCGGCGGCCTGCCGGGTCACCGCAGTCCGAGGGCGGCGCCGAGCCGGTCCAGGAAGCGCCGGTCCGCCGGGGTGGCCAGGTGGTCCACCCGACGTTCGCCGGGGCTGGGCACCGCACGGCACACCCGGGCCGCGACCGACTGCACCCACTGGCGGTACGCGGCCGAGTCGGCGGGGTCGGCACGTCGACGCAGAACCCGGTTCGCCGCCCGGCAGGCGGCCAACAGGTCCACCAGATCGGTGAGCTGCTCGGTGGGTTGTGGAGTGCCGTCGTGCCGGGCGTAGATCGCGGCGACCACCGCACGGACGAGATCACTGTCGAAGGCTCGGCCCGCGGCCACGGCGTCCAGACCGGCGAGACCGGCCATGACCCCCCGCTCGGCGCGCCCAGGGCCGGAGGCGGTGGCAGCCACGAGAACCCGGCCGGGCAGACCGGTGAGCAGGTCCCACTCGGCGGCGGAGTAGGCAGACGTGGTCGACGGTGCGGCTCGACGGCCGGCAGAGGGCGGCTCTCCGGCGACGGAGTGGCTCATCGGAACCTCCGGCGTCAGCATATGCCCCGCGCACGGGAGCGGGGCCTCTTCCGCGGCAAACGCGCTGCGGGAAGGGCCCCGGAGTCCGCGGCGGTCAGCCCGCCGTACCGCTCACCGCGGCTCGGGGAAGCTGGGCCGTTCCGGATCCACCCCGTCGGGCACGGCGCTCGCCGCGTACTCCCGTTTGGGGACCATGACCTTGCGCCGGAAGACGCAGACCATGGTGCCGTCCTGGTTGTAGCCACGGGTCTCCACCGAGACCACGCCCCGGTCGGGCTTGGAGCCGGACTCACGCTTGTCGAGCACAGTGGTCTCGCCGTAGATGGTGTCGCCGTGGAAGGTCGGCGCGACGTGCCGCAGCGACTCGACCTCCAGGTTGGCGATGGCCTTCCCACTCACGTCGGGCACCGACATGCCGAGCAGTAGCGAGTAGATGTAGTTGCCGACCACCACGTTGCGCTTGAACTGGCTGGCCGTCTCGGCGTAGTGCGCGTCCATGTGCAGCGGGTGGTGGTTCATGGTGAGCAGGCAGAAGAGGTGGTCGTCGTACTCGGTGACGGTCTTGCCCGGCCAGTGCCGGTAGACCGCGCCGACCTCGAACTCCTCGTAGTAGCGGCCGAACTGCATCCTGGTCCCCTTCGACGGGCGGCGATGGAGTTCGGCACAGCATGCCTTACCGAAGGTTAAGGCGACTGGCGGGGCGCGTCGGCGGTGGAAAAGTCACACCGGCCAGTGGAACCCGGGGGGAGACGCAATGAGCGGCGGGGCCCTCCCCGGCACCCGCCGCCCACGCTCTGATGCCGAGAAGTCTGCCCTACGACAGCGTAGGTTCGACAGAGATCGGCGTCACATTTATCTTTTTGTAACACTACTCTCGGTGACGATTCAGAGGTTGATCAGCGATCTCCGCAGGCCGGATACCTCCTTGTCACGGCCCAAGTTACCGATTCGTACAGCTCAATCGGGTGGATCTCCCTGGAAACGCTCCCATCACCGCAGGTCACGCAAGTGCGTCGTGCATTTGCGTTCCGCAGGACGGTGGGATACAGACGCGGGTCGATGGTCCCCGGCCCCCTGGCAGGACCTGGCACGTTTCGTGACCCACCCCCCGGGAATTCGATACGGTCAGCCCGGGTTCTACGGGTCGTAGACAAACCGCGGTGATCGGAGAGTGCAATGGCAACCGTTGAGCTGACCTCGGCGAACTTCGACGAGGTGACCGGCAACGACGGCATCGTCCTGGTCGACTTCTGGGCCGACTGGTGTGGTCCGTGTAAGCGGTTCGCCCCGGTCTACGAGCGCTCCTCGGAGAAGCACCAGAACATCGTGTTCGGCAAGGTCGACACCGAGGCCCAGCAGGAGTTGGGCGCCAAGTTCGACATCCGGTCGATCCCCACGATCATGGCCATCCGCGACGGCGTCATCGTCTTCGCCCAGCCGGGCGCCCTCCCCGAGTCGGCGCTGGAGAACCTGATCGAGCAGGTCGAGGCCCTGGACATGGACGACGTCCGTAAGCAGCTGGCCGAGCACAACCACTGAGTCGTCGTACGACACGAAAGGCCGGGCCCGGTGCGGGCCCGGCCTTCGTCGTACTCGCGGAAGCATTTGCATGATCACCTACCCGGGCAGGCCGAACTGACCGTCGGTGGGACCCGGCACGGCCGGTACATCCCGTATCGTCACGACCCGATGGAGACCCTGACCACCCGCGGGCGCGTGACCCGGCTCGGCGCGACCGCACTCGGCCTCGCCCTGCTACTGGTCGGCACCTTCTGGGGCAGCGACGACGACTTCCCGTTCGGCCCGTTCCGGATGTACTCCACCTCCAACCCGCCGAACGCGCCCGCCCCCGACACCCGCGTCGAGGGAGTGAACAGCGCCGGCACGGTGATCGACCTCGACCAGGACGCGACCGGCATCCGTCGCGCCGAGATCGAGGGTCAACAGGCCCGGTACGCCGCCGACCCGACGCTGCTCACCGAGGTCGCCGACGCGTACGCCGAACGCCACCCGGACGCCCCCGCGCTGGTCGAGGTCCGCATCGTCATCCGCTGGCACGGCATCCGCGCCGGCCGGCCGACCGGGCAGCACACCGACCAGACAGTCGTCAGCTGGCAGGCGACCCGATGACCCGCTGGCTGACCGAGGCCGTCCCCCGGGGCCGGGTGGCCGCGTTCCGGACCCTGATCTACCTCTTCGTCGCCGCCGACCTGGTGATCTTCACTCCCTGGGTGCGCACCAGGGTCAGCGTGCCCGGCGACCTCTACCAGCCGTTGCTGATCGGTCGTCTGATCCCGCTCCCGACGCCGACCGAGACGCTGGTGACGGTGATCTTCTGGGCGTTGCTGGCGCTCGCCCTCCTCGCCGCGACCGGACGAGCCCCCCGTCTGCTCGGCTGGGCGGTCTGCGCGCTCTACCTGGAGTGGATGATCATCGCGATGAGCTACGGAAAGGTCGACCACGACCGGTTCGGGCTGCTCGTCGCGCTGGCCGTGCTCCCCACCGCCGGCCGGGCCCGGCACGGCGACACCACCCGCACCGAGGCCGGCGGCTGGGCTCTGCGAGTCACCCAGATCGCGGTGATCTGCACGTACTTCCTGGCCGCCTTCGCCAAGCTGCGCTTCGGCGGCCTGGACTGGCTCACCGGCTCGGTGCTGGCCCGCGCGATCATCCGGCGCGGCACCGACCTGGCCGACCTCATCGCCCAGGTGCCGTACCTGCTGATCGTCGCCCAGTTCGGCATCGTGGCGTTCGAGCTGCTCAGCCCGGTGGTCTTCTTCCTGCCACCCCGTTGGCGACTCGCCATGGTCGGCTTCTTCTACTCGTTCCACGCGGTCACCATCGCGACCATCACGATCTCGTTCGCGCCGCACCTGGCCGCGATGACCAGCTTCCTGCCGCTGGAACGGGTCCGCCCGGTGGTCTGGGCCCGCCGGCTCGTCGGCCGCGACGCCCTCCGTCGCGATGCTTCCGGGCCGTCCGGCGACGGGTCGGCCGTGGAACCGGCCTCACCGGACGCCGATCCGACACCGGAGCCACTCGGGGATCAGGCCTCGGTGGTGGGGCGTCCAGCCGGGCCGTAGAGCCGTTCGCGGGCCTCCTGCGGTAACGAACAGGCAGCCGTGCCACCGGGCAGGCGGTGCCGGTTGCGGGCCACCCAGCGGTACACCGGCCAGGCCGCGACGCGTACCGGCGGGAACCGCAGACCCGCACCGGCCATCCGCCAGACCGGGCCGCTGCCGGCCAGCAGCTGCGCGATGGCATCCGGGCCGGCGGCGCGTACGCCGTCCGCACCGACCCACTGCACGGCCTCCTCGCACTGGGCCACCGTGAGGCCGAGCGCGTCCAGGTCGGCGAACTGCCAGGGCACCACCCGTGCGCCGGTCGGAATGCGGCGGGCAATGAAATCCGCGCACTGCGTGCAGAACGCGCAGTCCCCGTCGTAGACGAAGGTCGACGTCTCCATGCGTCCATCCTCCCCTCACCAACCACCCGGACGCCCACCGGTGTACGGCGGGTCACTTGCGCCGTGCTCGTACACGTGTTCGAATAATGCCCATGCGCTGGGACAACCTCACCGCTCCCCCGGCTGAGGGAGACCCCGAGCGGGCAGCGCCAGCGACGCCACCCCTGCCGCTGGCGCTGCCCGGCGCCGTCGCCCGCACCTTCGACACCCCCGAGTTCGCCGGGATGACCTTCTACGAGGTGCAGGCCAAGTCCATCCTCAACCGGGTGCCCGGGCAGTCGCGCGTGCCCTTCGAATGGACCATCAACCCGTACCGTGGATGCACTCATGCATGCCGATATTGTTTCGCGAGAAATACTCACACTTACCTCGACCTCGATGCCGGTGCGGACTTCGACCGGAAGGTGATCGTCAAGGTCAACGCCGGTGAGCTGGTGCGGCGGGAGCTTGCCGCGCCGAAGTGGCGCGGCGCGCACGTGGCGATGGGCACCAACGTCGACTGCTACCAGCGGGCCGAGGGTCGCTACCGGTTGATGCCGCAGATCATCGCGGCCCTACGGGACTTCGCCAACCCGTTCTCGATCCTGACCAAGGGCACGCTGATCCTGCGCGACCTGCCCCTGCTGCGCCAAGCCGCCGAGGTCACCAGCGTGGGCATCTCGTTCTCGGTGGGGTTCGTCGACGAACAATCGCTGCGGCCGGGGCGACCAGCGTGACCGCGCTGCCTCTGCACCTGCGCCCCGGCGCACGGGAGTGGTACGCGCCCTGGCTCGCCCGGGAGCACCCACACCTGGTGCCCCGCTACCGCGAGCTGTACCGGGCTGGCGCGTACGCCCCGCAGGCCTACCAGCGGGAGGTGACCGCACGGGTGCGGATCGCTGCCCGCCGGCACGGGATGCACCGCGGCGAACGAGGCGACAACCGCAACCTGCCCGAACCACCGCCACCTTCGGCAGCCGAGCAACTGACCCTGCTTTAGACAAGTACGTCTCTGACCGAGCCGGGGCTGCGGGCGCGGCGACGGGTGCTGCACGCCACCAGCTTCAGCTGGTCGGCCATGTCGATGTGCTGTTGAGCGATATACCTCAGAGGTATAAATATGACTCTGAGGTATATCGCTCGCTCCGCATCCGACACCCGGCGGAGTAACCGACGGTCACCGACGGCCGCTGGCTGCGTGTACAGCCTCAGCCGGGGTCCCCGGACTTACTCGTCTAGGTCGACGCCGAAGACCGAGGTCGACCTGAGGCGGGGCCCGGGCGGCCAAGAGCTTTGACACACGGCCCAGTCGGGCTCGGAGCTACAGTCGGCGGGTGCGTACCGCTCAGCAGATCCTCGCCGACTCCGCCGTGATCGCCGTCGTGGGTGCGTCCCGCGACCCGTTGAAGGCCGCGCACTCCGTGCCGTTGCAGATGCAGCGCTACGGCTGGCGCATCATCCCGGTCAACCCCACTGTCGACGAACTGTTCGGGGAGCGGGCGTACCCGACGCTTGCCGACATCCCGCACCCGGTCGACCTGGTGGACGTGTTCCGGCCGGCGGCCGACGCCGTGCAGGTGGTTCGGGACGCGGCGGCGATCGGCGCCCCGGCGGTCTGGCTGCAACTGGGCATCGTCTCCGCCGAGGCGCGGCGGATCGCCGAGGAGGCGGGCATGGAGTACGTCGAGGACCGGTGCCTCATCGTCGAACGCGCCGCCGGCGACCTGACCCGCCTCCCCTGACCAAGCCCCGGCCCTACCCCGGCCCGACCCCGGCCCGACTCCACCTGGTCGATCATGGGGTTGCGGTGCCCGATCTGTGGCGATTAGCCGCCTTTGTCACCCACCACAACTCCATGATCGACGAGGCAGGGGGCAGGGGGGCGAGGGTTAGAGCTTGTATTCCTTTAGGAGACCGCGGGAGATGATGGTCTTCTGGATCTCCGAGGTGCCCTCACCGATGAGCAGGAACGGGGCCTCCCGCATCAGCCGCTCGATCTCGTACTCTTTGGAGTAGCCGTAGCCGCCGTGGATGCGGAACGCCTCCTGGACGACCTCGGCGCAGTATTCCGAGGCGAGCAGCTTGGCCATCCCGGCCTCGACGTCGTTGCGCTGGCCGGCGTCCTTGAGGCGAGCGGCGTTGACCATGAGGGCGTGCGCTGCCTCGATCTTCGTGCCCATCTCGGCGAGCTTGAAGGCGATGGCCTGGTGCTTGGCGAGCGGCTGGCCGAAGGTCTTGCGCTGCTGGGCGTAACCGACCGCCAACTCGAAGGCGCGGATGGAGATGCCGCAGGCGCGGGCGGCCACGTTGACCCGGCCCACCTCGATGCCGTCCATCATCTGGTAGAAGCCGCGCCCCACCTGGTCGGCGCCGCCGAGGATCGCGGAGTCGGGCACCGCCACCCCGTCGAGGACCATCTCGGTGGTCTCGACGCCCTTGTAACCCATCTTTTCGATCTTGCCGGGGATGGTGAGGCCGGGGGCGGTCTCGCCGAAGCCCGGCTCCTTCTCCAGCAGGAAGGTGCTCATGTTGCCGTACACCGAGTCGGCGCCGGTGTCGCTCTTGACCAGGGTGGCCACCACCGAGGAGTACGCCCCGTTGGTCAGCCACATCTTCTGTCCGTTGAGCACGTAGTGCTCACCGTCGCGGACGGCCCGGGACTTGATGGCGGAGACGTCGGAGCCGGTCTCCGGTTCGGACATCGAGAACGCGCCGCGGACCTCGCCGGTGGCCATCTTCGGCAGCAGGCGGGCCTTCTGCTCGGCGGAGCCGTGCTGGGAGATCAGGTACGCCACGATGAAGTGGGTGTTGACGATGCCGGAGATCGACATCCAGCCTCGGGACAGTTGCTCCACCACCAGCGCGTAGGTGAGCAACGATTCGCCCAGACCGCCGTACTCCTCGTCGATGGTGAGGCCGAACAGCCCCATCTCGCGCATGCCGTCGAGGATGTCGGTGGGGTACTCGTCGGCGTGCTCCAGCCGCTGCGCGTGCGGGATGATCTCCTTGTCGGCGAAGTCCCGAACGGTCTCCAGGATCGACTGTTGCACATCGGTCAGGCCGGGCGTCTGGGCGAGTCGGGCCATCTCAGCCTCCGGGGATCCGCGCACTACTCATGGGTAACTGAACGCCGGGTAAGTATCGACCTCGGGGACCGACGAGGCCAAGGTGACCAGTCCACACAACCGCTGTGAAAAGGTTCACCGCTACGGGTAGCGTCCGGCAAGAGGGACTTTTCCGGCACCGGCAGGAGGAGTGCAGCAGTGAGCTACCCGCCGCCGTCGGGACCACCAGGGGACGAGCCGCCACCGTCGCCCTACGAGCCACCACGGGACCAGTCGCCGTACGCGCCGCCACCACCCGGCCAGCCGCCGTCGGACCAGCCGGCGTTCGAGCTACCGGCGGAACGCTCACCGTACGGGCCACCGGCGGACGACCCCTCGCCGTACGCGCACCAGGGACCGCAGCAGTCGCCGCACTGGAGCCAGCAGCCGCCGTACCCTCCGCAGGGACCCTACGGTCAGTACGGCCCGCCACCTGGCGGCCCGGGCCGGGGCACCAACATCCTCGCGATCCTGTCGCTGGTGTTCGCGTTCGTGTTCCCGCCGGCCGGCGCCGTCCTCGGCCACGTGGCCAAGCGGCAGATCCGCACCAGCGGTGAGGACGGCGACCAGCTCGCCACCTGGGGCCTGATCCTCGGTTACGTCTTCACCGGGCTCACGGTCCTGGCCTGCTGCGGCTGGTTGGCGCTCGTCGTGTTGAGCAACAACGGTGACGGCGGAAGTTACTGACCGCCGGGCCACCGAGGTCAGCGGAACCGGGCCTCGCGGACGCTGTTGCCGCCGTCCACCACCAGCATCTGACCCGTGATGTACGAGGCAGCCGGCGAGCAGAGGAAGCTGATCGCCGCGGCGACCTCGTCCGGGGTGCCCGGTCGACCCACCGGAGTGCCCAACCCCTGCTTGATCTCGGCCATCGTGGACGCGGCAGTGTAGATCGTGCCGGGCGCGACGGCGTTCACCGTCACCCCGTCGGCGATCATCTCCATGGCCAACGCCCGGGTCAACCCGACGACCCCTGCCTTCGCCGCCGCGTACGCGGCCTCGGTGGGCAGGGCGTTGACCGGGCCGGCCGTGGCCGCGAGGTTGACGATCCGACCCCAGCCCCGTTCGGCCATGCCCCCGATGAACGCGCGGCTGCACAGGAACGCTGTGGACAGGTTGCGGTCGATCTCGCCCCGCCACTCGTCGTAGGTCAGCTGGGCGACCGGCCGCAGCACGCCCTGGCTGGCACGGCTGGCCAGGCCCGCGTTGTTGACCAGCACCTCGACGTCGCCCAACTGCTCGGCGACCGCGTCGGCGAGCGCACCGACCTCGGACTCGTCGGTCAGGTCCGCGACGAAACCGGTCACCCCCAGCTCACCGGCCCGCTCGTGGATGCGCCGGGTGGTGGAGACGATGGCCACGCGGGCGCCCAGGTCGGCGAGACGGCGGGCGGTGGCGTACCCGATGCCGTCCGGACTGCCCGCCCCGGTCACCAGGGCGACGCGGCCGTCGAGCCGCATGGTCACCGGATCCCCGAGTGCGACCGGCTCTTCGGAACCGGAACTGCCCGTCGGCGCTGCCGCACGGGCACGCCGGGCGACGCCTGGGCGGCTAACGTCCCGTCGGGGTCGGCTGCCGGAACGGTCCGCGGCGCGCGCGTCGAATGCCATGCCAGGGATCCTGCCCGCTGGGACCTGCCCGAGCAACGCGGCACCCGGTAGCGGGGGCGTCGGGTTTGGGCGGTGCTGGCTACCCTGATGCCGCACCCGACCTGACGGAGAGTTCGTATGACAAATCCCCCGCCGCCCGGCGGCTGGAGCGACCCCACGTGGTCGGCTCAGCCGTCGAGCCCCGCACCGGACCCGACAGTGGTGGCCGGTCAGCCGGTACCCACCCAGCCCGGCCCCGCCAACCCGTACGCGCCGGGTGACCCGTACGCGCCCGTGGATCCGTACACGCCGGGCGACCCGTACGCGGGTGCGAAGACGCCGCCGGGGCAGCCGGTGACGGCGTACGGGCCACCGCCCGGCTACCCGCCGCAGCACCCCGGATACGGCTACCCGCCCCAGCCGAAGACCAACGGGCTGGCCATCGCCTCGCTGGTGCTGGCCCTGGTAGGCGTCACCACCTGCGGCGTCACCGCGCCGATCGGGGCGATCCTCGGTCACGTGGCGCAGAAGCAGATCCGGGTCAGCGGCGAGGGCGGTGAGGGGATGGCGAAGGCCGGCATCATCGTCGGCTGGATCATCACCGCGCTGATGGTGCTGGGCATCGCCTTCTACGTCGCCGCGATCATCTTCGCGATCACGACCGGCGACAGCGGCAGCAGCAGCTACTGAGAGCGGCGGCCGGGTCGGCGTACCACCCGGGCCGGGTCGACGGCCGGTGGCTGTCGACCCGGCCCGGTACGCGTCACTCCGCCGGTGGGGTGAACGACGAGGTACGGCTCATGCCGGCGGCCCGACCCTTCGCGGAGATGACAAGGGCCATCTTGCGGGACGCCTCGTCGATCATCTCGTCGCCGAGCATCACCGCGCCCAGCTTGCCACCGGCCTCGGAGGTGTAGTGCTCGTACGCGTCGAGGATCAGCTCGGCGTGGTCGTAGTCGGCCTGCGCCGGCTGGTACACCTCGTTGGCGGCGTCGATCTGGCCCGGGTGCAGCACCCACTTGCCGTCGAAGCCCAGCGCCGCGGAACGCTTGGCCACCTCGCGGAACGCGTCGACGTCCCGGATCTGCAGGAACGGGCCGTCGATGGCCTGCTTGTCGTGCATCCGCGCGGCCATCAGGATCCGCATCAGGATGTAGTGGTACGGGTCGCCCGGGTAGTCCGGGATCAGGCCGCCGACCACCAGCGACTTCATGTTGATCGACGCCATGAAGTCGGCCGGGCCGAAGATGATCGTCTCCACGCGCGGCGAGGCGGCGGCGATCGCGTCCACGTTGACCAGTCCGGCGGCGTTCTCGATCTGCGCCTCGATGCCGATCCGACCGACCTCGAGGCCGATCGTCTTCTCGATCTGGGTGAGCGTCAGGTCCAGCCACTGCACCTGGGCGGCGTTCTGCACCTTGGGCAGCATGACGCAGTCCAGGTTCGCGCCGGCCCCCTCGACGACCTCGATGACGTCCCGGTAGGTCCACGGGGTGGTCAGGTCGTTGACCCGGACCACCCGGGTCTTGCCGGCCCAGTCACCCTCGTTGAGGGCGGCCACGATGTTCTTGCGCGCGTCCGGCTTGGCCAGCGGGGCGACGGCGTCCTCCAGGTCGAGGAAGACCTGGTCGGCCGGGAGACCCTGGGCCTTGCCCAGCATCTTGACGCTGGAACCCGGGACGGCGAGGCAGGACCTGCGGGGGCGACCGACAACGGCCATGGATGCGCTCCTTCCAGCGTCCGGCGGGCATGCCGACGCCACCTGACGACAGATCCGAGACCTTAACGATCCCAAAGGGCGTTGTGACGCCACGGTAACCTCGCGCCATGACCGGGGTGAATGGACCTGTGGAAGATCTCACTGGGCGTCGGCTGGTGGTGGTGACCGGGGCCAGCTCCGGCATCGGGTTGGCAGCCGCCGTGGGGCTGGCCTGCCGGGGTGACCAGGTGGTGCTGGTCGGACGGGACCCGGCGCGACTCCAGGCCGCAGCGGAACGGGTACGCGAGAACTCCGGTGAGCGTCCGGAGTTGTTCCGGGCCGACTTCGCGATCCTCGACGACGTACGCCGGCTCGCCGAGCAGCTACGGGCGACGTACGACCGGATCGACGTGCTCGCCAACAACGCCGGGGCGATCGCGTTGCAACCGCTCACCACCGTCGACGGCTTCGAGATGTCCATCCAGGCCAACCACCTGGCTCCGTTCCTGCTGACCAATCTGCTTGCCGACCGGGTCAAGCGGGTCGTGGTTACCGCCTCCGGCGCGCACCGGTTCGGCGCATTGGACCCGGACGACCTGAACGCGCCACTGCGCGGCTACCGGCCGACGAGCGCGTACGGCACCAGCAAACAGGCGAACGTCCTGTTCACCGTCGAGGCGGCCCGGCGCTGGCCGAGCATGTCCGTGTACAGCTTCCACCCCGGGGTGGTGCGTACCCGGTTCGGCAACGACAGCAGGTTGGTGGCCATCGGGATGCGGTTCATGCCATTCCGCAGCCCGGAGAAGGGCGCCGAAACCCTGGTGTGGTTGGCCAACCAGGATCGCTCCCGACTGGTCGACGGGGGTTACTACGTCGACCGTCGGCCGCGTCGGCCGTACCGGAAGGCCACGAACCCGCACCTCGCGGCCCGGCTCTGGGAGGCCAGCGCCAAGGCGGTGGGCATCGATGACTAGCGACGCCGGGCTGACACTCGTCGCGATCGTCGAGTTCGCCGCCGGTGCCGAGACGGCCGGACAGCGTTACGAGGACGCCGTGCTGGCCCTGCTCGAACGACACGGCGGCCACCTCGACCGGCGGTTACACGGCACCGACAGCCGGACCGAGGTGCACGTGATCCGGTTCGACTCCCGGGCCGGGTACGAGTCGTTCCTCGCCGACCCGGACCGGGCGGCCCTACGGAGCGCGCTCGGTGCGGCCGCCCCGACCACCCGGGTCATCGAGGTACACGAGCCCGTCGCCGGTCACGCCGACGTCGCAGCCCCGACAGCACCGGCACCGCGACCAGGACCACCAGGATGAAACCCACAGCGAGCGCCCAGAACGGCGGCGGCCCGTAGTGGGGGCGGCCGGACTCGCGTACCGCCCCGCTGATCGCGAGGTCGGCGGCGACCGACAGGTCGGTGATCCCCTCCGGGGTCCGGAAGAGCACGTCCGGGGCTGTCGCGCCCCGACGGAGCACCACGAGTTCCACGGCCTCCGTGCCGACCTCGTGATACGGCCCCCACGCGATGTCGTGCTCCTCCGGGAGGTCCTGCGCCTCCGGCCCCGGCACGCCGACCAACGCGACAGCCTCGTCCACCGAGCGCCAACCGAGCAGTTGCACGAACGAGCGGGAACGCACCGGTGGGAACGCCGTGCCGGCCAACGGGGTGCCGTCGGCAGTGGACCGCAGGTCCAGTGTCCAGGTGCGCCGGTAGGACGGCACCGGGCAGTCGGTGCAGGTGGACCGGCCCAGCACCGCCACCGACCGGCCGTCCGGCAGCCAGGAGCCGGCCCCGGCGAGCCGCCCGCCGACCAGCGGCAACTTCCGGTACGGCTCGGCGAGCCGATCCGCGCCCGCGTCACCCACCCGGGTCAGCCAGACCTCGTCGCGGACCTGGAGGGCGAGGTCACCGCCGTCCGGCGACAGCGCGGCCGTGCGCCCCGGCGGGATCCAGGCGGTGTCGACAGGCACCCGCAGCACGTCCGTCCCGCGATCCCGGTCGTAGACGCCGACGTACGGGGTGGAGTAGGTGTTCGGGGACGTGAACGTGGTGTCCGGGTCGGCGTAGACCAGGCGTTTCCCGTTCGGTGCGAAGGCGAGCGGGTAGCCGTCCGGGCGGTCCGGGGTGCTCTTCCCGGACGTCAGGTCGACCAGGGAGTCGCCCACCCACACGTACCGGCCGTCCGGGGAGAGCAACGCCTCGAAACCCGCGACGGCCGGATCGCCGTCCAGCACCCGGTAGCGGTCGTCGTCCGCCGCCACCACACCCATCCGCGTCTCGAACCAGTTGGTGCGCACGGCGGGACCACCGAAGAGCATCGCCGCCACCCCAGGTGCCGAGTGACCCACCGAGGCGGTCCGCAGCGGCGGATCGACCAGCTTGGTCGGTAGGCCGGGGGCGTCGTGACGCGGGCCGGCGGGCAGGGGCAGGGCCACCGGGTGCAGCGCGTACCCGGTGCCGAGGAGGAGGACCAGGACGGCGAGCGCGCCGGCGACGGCGGCCCGGCGACGACGGTGCCGGGTCCGCGCCGCGTCGAAGAGCCCGTCCGGTACGCGCGCGGGTGGCACGTCGGCGGCGAGACGGCGCAGCGCCTCGGAGAGTCGGGCGGTCATCGGGAGGTCACCTCCTGCGGGCTCTGGCCGACGAGTTCGGCCAACTCGGGGGCGAGCACCCGCAGCCGGCGAAGGGCGTGCCGGGTCTGGCTCTTCACAGTGCCGACCCGGCAGCCGAGCAGCGCTGCCGTCTCCGTCTCGGTGCGGTCCTCGTAGTAGCGCAACACGAGGACCGCGCGCTGCCGCGCGGTCAGCCGGGCCAACGCCGCCGACAGCACCAGCCGCAGATCGGTGTCGTCACCGGGTCCGGCGCGTTCCGGCAGCGCCCCGTCCAGCCGCTCGGGCGGGCGGGCCCGCCGCCAGCGCCACCAACTGGCCGCCTGCGTGCACAGCACCCGACGCAGGTAGGCGCGCGGGTCGGCGATCCGCTCCCACCGCACCGCGACCCGCGCCAGCGCCACCTGGACCAGATCCTCGGCATGGTGCCGGTCACCGGTCAACAGGTACGCGAGCCGGGTCAGCCCGGCGGTCTCGGCCCGGACGAAGTCGGCGAAGCCGTCCCGGGTGCGGTCCTCAGTCGTCAACGGATCGCCCTCCTCACCGGGATAGACGCGCGGCGGGTCCGTCACGGAGGGAATCACCGCCCAGATTCCTCGTGTCGTGCGATCAGTCGTCGAGCGGGGTCGGGTCGGTGGGCAGAGCGGTGGGCGCGGCTGCACGGCGACCGGCGCGGGCACCGCCCAACACCACCACCGCCACACCGGCCAGCAGCAACGCCATCCCCAGCAGCGCGTACGGGCGGGGAACCTGACCCAGCCAGGCCCACCCGAGCAGTGCCGCACCGGGCGCCTCCAGCAGGATCAGCACGCTCACAGTGGTCGCCGGGATCTTCTGCAGGGCGTAGTTGAACATCGAGTGCCCGAGCAGTTGAGCGCCGACCACCAGGGCCAGGATGGCCAGCCAGGTGCGTCCGTCGAACCCGGTCAGCCGTACGCCCCCGACCAGGCACATGGCCAGCAGGATCAGCGCGCAGATCCCGTAGCAGATAGTGGTGTACGTGGTGGTGCTGATGCTGGTCCGGGCCCGTTCGCCGAAGGCGGTGTAGACGGCGGCGAACATGGCGCCGGCCAGCGCCAGCACGTCGCCGAGGACGGCCCGGCCGGAGACCCCCACGTCCACGCCGGTGGCGACCGCCGCCCCGCCGACCGCCACGGCGATGCCGATCCACACGATCCGGGGCAGCCGACGCCCCTGGGCGCGGGCGATCAGCCCTTGCCAGACCGGCTGGGTGGCCACCAGCGCGGTGGACGTGGCGACGGTGGTGAGCTGGGCGCTCGGCACCCAGGTGGCGAAGTGACCGGCCAGCGCGACACCGGACAGGACGCAGAACAGCCCCTCCCGCCGACCCACGCCGGTAGCGAGCCGGCGGAACTCGGCACGGCGTCGGGCCAGCGAGAACGGGCCCAGCACGGCGACCGCGAGCAGGTTACGCCAGAACGCGATGGCCAGCGCGGGCGCGGCGGCGTACGCGATCAGCGGCGCGGACGACGACACCGCGACCACGGCCAGGCCGACCGCGCCGGTGGTCAGCGGATCCAGTGACGGCCGGTGTGAAGGTGGGGGCACGGGACGTAATCCTCACACGTATGACGGACAGCACGGAGGGTCATCACTCCGTTACGATCACGCGCGTCCGCGCCGGCGACCCTCGACCGCCCGGAGGCGCTCCCCCATGCCCACCTACCAGGCGGTGCTGTTCGACTTCTTCGGCACCCTGACCCGCTCGGTGCAGCGCGGTGTCGCGCACGCCAGCACAGCCGAGCTGCTCGGCTGTCACACCGACACGTTGACCGAGGTGTTGGACCGTACCTACTACGAACGGGCCACCGGCCTGCTCGGCAACGCCGAGGCGACCCTTCGCTGGGTGTGCGCCCAGGCCGGCGTACACCCCAGCGACCATGCGGTGCGGGCGGCCGTGGCGTCCCGACACCGGGCGGTCCGCGCGGACACCTGGCTACGGGCCGACGCCGTGCCGGTGCTCGCGGCCCTACGCCAGCGTGGCCTGCGCACCGGTGTGATCAGCGACTGTACGCACGAACTGCCGGCCTTCATGCCACAGCTCGCCATCGCCCCCCTGCTCGACGTGCGGGTCTTCTCGGTGCAGGTCGGACGGTGCAAACCGGATCCGGCGCTCTACCTGACCGCCTGCCAGCGACTCGGGCTCACGCCCGGCGACTGCCTGTACGTCGGCGACGGCGGCAGCCAGGAGTTGACCGGCGCAGAGAGGGCCGGGATGACGGCCGTCCGGCTCGCCGCCCCGGACCTGGCCACGCACATGGTGTTCAACGCCGACCTGGACTGGCGCGGGCCGACGCTCGCCACCCTGGGCGAGGTGCTGGCCCTCGTCGACAGCGACGCCGAGGTGGTGGGGGTCGGCGGCCGGGCGGCATGACGAGTTGATCAGCGACGACGAACCCGGTGCAGGCGGAACGGCTTGCGCGTGGCCCGGACCGCCGGGGTGGCCCGAGGTGGCTCGGCCTGCGCGTCGGCCGGCAGCTCCGTGCCGGCCAGCGGTGTCCCCGCCGGGGCGAGCCGGTTCACCGCGCACCCCTCGGCAGCCCAGCGGGCCACCAGGTCGGCGATCGGACCGGCCGCGTTGAGGCGCTTCGCCGCCACCAGCGGCGCGATGGTGTCCCACTCCTCGGTGCCCGGCCGCACCCGGCTCACCCTCGCCGGCCAGGTGACGATCCGACCACCGTGATCGCCACGCAGGGAGACCTGCGCCTCGGTCGCGTCGGCCAGGCCCGGCGCCGCCTGCTCGCCCGGCCCGCTGACCACCAGGAGCGCGCCCTCGAGAGGGGCGCACCAGAGCGCGAGCGCCGGCCCGCCCGACACGCTCACCCAGGCCACCGCGGCCTTCTTCATCGCCTCGTCGACCAGCGGCGTCGAGCCCTGCGTGTCGTCAGTCACCCTCGCATCCTCCCGCATCGGCGTCCGGGCTCAACCGACGAACGGCGGGACGGCGATCTCACCCCGGGCCACCGGCATGACCTGACCGGCGACCGTCGCGCCGACCGCCACGCCGTTCGCCGCGGTGACAGTGCAGGCCAGGGCCGACGGGCGGTTCATCTCGACACCCTGACGGACCGCGTAACGGGACAGCCCCTCGCCCGGCAGCAGGCCCGTCGCCACCAGCCAGACACCCAGGCCGAGCGCCGCCGAGCCGGTCGCCGGGTCCTCCGGAATGCCGATGCCGGGCACGAAGACCCGGGCGTGCGCGGTTTGCGTCGCCCCGTCCCAGGAGAAGACGCTGACGTGCGAAACCCCGTACCGCTGCGCCGCGGCCGCGTTCACAGTGGCGCGGGCCACCGACTCCGGGCGCACCGGCAGGTACGGGAACTCCAAGCCACAGCCGGCGACGCGTGGCGCCGGGCCGACGTGGTCGTCAGCGGTCAGCCCGGCGATCTCCAGCAGCGGCTCCGGATCCAGCTCCGGCCCGAGGGTCGGTGTGCCACCGGTCAGCGTCGCCCCGGAGGCGGTCACCTCGATCGGCAGCACCCCGGCGTGGCACTCCTGGGTGACAGACCCCACACCGAACATGCCCCGCCGGCTCGCGGTGACCGCCGCGCCGACACTCGGGTGTCCGGCGAAGGGCAACTCCTCCACCGGAGTGAAGATCCGTGCCCGGTAGGTGACGCCGACCTGGGTCGGAGGCAGCACGAACACCGTCTCGGAGAGATTGAACTCCAACGCCAGTGCCTGCATCTGCTCGGTGGCCAGCCCTTCCGCGCCGAACACCACGGCCAGCGGGTTGCCGGCGAAGGGGCGGTCGGTGAAGACGTCCACGATCTCGTAGGCCAAGGTCGACATGTTGATAAACACTAGGCGCTTAGGCTGGTGCCCGTGAGCACGCCGGCCCGGATCTACATCGCCCGTCTCGCCGGAGTCGCCGTCTTCGATCCGAACGGTGACCAGGTGGGCCGGGTGCGTGACGCCGTGGCGCGGCTCCGGGCGACGAAACGTCCGCCGGAGGTGGTGGGCCTGGTCGCCGAGATGCCGATGCGTCGTCGGATCTTCCTGTCCATCAACCGGATCACCTCCATCGACGCGGACGCCGTCGTGCTCGGCTCCGGCACCCTCAACCTCCGCCGGTTCGAGAAGCGCCCGAACGAGCTGCTGGTGCTCCAGGAACTACTGGACCGGCGGGTGCAACTCGACCCCGGCGGCCAGCCCGGCGCGGTGGTGGACGTCGCCATGGAGTGCTCCCGGGGCGGCGAGTGGTCACTGACCCGGGTCGCCGTCCGGGAGCACACCGGTCGACTCACCCGCCGCGGTCACCTGCACCAGGTCGAGTGGGACCGGGTGCGCGGGCTCAGCGGCATCGCCGACAACCGGGGTACGGCCAACCTGCTCGCCGTCCTGGAGGACATGCGCCCCGCCGACCTGGCCAACGCCCTGCAGGACCTGCCCGACGCGCGGCGCAACGAGGTAGCGGCGGCGCTGGACGACGAGCGGCTGGCCGACGTGCTCAGCGAGCTACCGGAGCACGACCAGGTGGAGATCCTCGCCGCCCTGGGCCGGGAACGGGCCGCCGACGTCCTCGAGGAGATGGATCCGGACGACGCCGCGGACCTGCTCAACGAACTGCCCCCACCGGAACAGGACGTCCTGCTCGACCTGATGGAGCCCGACGAGGCCGACCCGGTGCGTCAGCTGCTGAAGTACACGCCGGGCACGGCGGGCAGCGTGATGACCTCGGAGCCGGTCATCCTGCCGCCGGACGCCACCGTCGCCGAGGCGCTGGCCCGGATCCGGGAGCCGCAGCTCTCCCCCGCCGTCGCCGCGCAGGTCTTCGTGACCCGGGCACCGCAGAACACACCGACCGGCCGCTACCTGGGCATGGTGCACTTCCAGGCGCTGCTGCGCGAACCACCCGCCGACCTGCTCGGCAAGGTGGTGGTCAACGACATCGATCCGCTGCGCCCCACCACACCGCTGCCGGAGATCACCCGCCGGATGGCCACCTACGACCTGGTCGCCATGCCGGTGATCGACCGGAACAACCGGCTGGTCGGCGCCGTGACGGTCGACGACGTACTGGACCACTCGCTACCCCGGGACTGGCGGGACCGGGACGCCCTGCCCGCCCCGGGGTCCACCGACGCCGTATTGGATGGCGTGGATGGCTGAGCAGCGACGGACCGAACGGCTGGACCAACCCCGCGAGCCCCGGGGCATCAAACTGCCCCGCTTCGACGCCGAGGCGTTCGGCAGGTGGTCGGAGGGCATCGCACGGGGCATGGGGACCGCGAACTTCATCGTCGTCATGACGGTGGTGATCACGGTCTGGTTCCTCTGGAACACGTTGGCCCCGGCGGACCTGCGCTTCGACCCGTACACCTTCACGTTCCTGACCCTGGTGCTGTCGTTGCAGGCCAGCTACGCCGCGCCGCTGATCCTGCTGGCCCAGAACCGGCAGGCCGACCGCGACCGGTTGGCGGCGGAGGAGGACCGGCGGCGAGCCACCGCGCAGAAGGCGGACACCGAATACCTGGCTCGGGAGATCGCCGCGCTGCGGATCGCGTTGGGCGAGGTGGCGACCCGCGACTTCCTCCGTTCCGAGCTGGCCCGGCTGGCCGAGGAGCTGGACGAGGTGGGGCAGCGCCGGCAGCGGCTGGAGCGGCGTCAACAGGAGCGGCGCGGGCAGCGACCGACCGACGGGGTCAGCCTGGACGAACCCCGCGACGACCTGGACGGTGACTTCGCCCGCGACACCCGTCCGGACGGCACCGGGCCGCGCCGGTCGGAGGGCTGACCGGTGGGCCATCGATTGGCTCACACCACACCGGGCAGCGGCGGCAGGGGATGCCCCGCGACGTAGCATTGCGGGCATGTCAGCACCCGTGAGCACCGTCGAGGACGCGATCCAGGCCGCCCTGGCCACCGTCAACGACCCGGAGATCCGCCGGCCCATCACCGAGCTGGGCATGGTCCGCTCCGCCACGATCGCTGCCAGCGGCGTCGTACGCGTCGAGCTGCTGCTCACCGTCGCCGGGTGCCCGCTCAAGGACAAGCTGCGTACGGACATCACCGCCGCCGTCGCCGCGGTGCCCGGCGTCACCGGGGTGGAGATCGACTTCGGGGTGATGACCCCGGAGCAGCGGCAGTCGTTGCAGTCCCAGCTGCGCGGCGGCGGTGCCACCGAGGAGCCGGTCATCCCATTCGCCCAGCCCGGCTCGCGTACCCGGGTGTACGCGGTGGCCAGCGGCAAGGGTGGCGTCGGCAAGTCCAGCGTGACCGTCAACCTGGCGGCGGCGCTCGCCGCGCGCGGGCTCTCCGTCGGGGTGGTCGACGCCGACATCTACGGCCACTCGGTGCCCCGCATGCTCGGCGCGGACGGCCGTCCCACCCGCGTGGAAGACATGATCATGCCGCCGCAGTCGCACGGCGTGAAGGTCATCTCGATCGGCATGTTCACCGCCGGCAACGCCGCAGTGGTGTGGCGTGGCCCGATGCTGCACCGGGCGTTGCAGCAGTTCCTGGCCGACGTCTACTGGGGTGACCTGGACGTGCTCCTGCTGGACCTGCCCCCGGGCACGGGTGACGTGGCCATCTCGCTGGCCCAGTTGCTGCCCAACTCGGAGATCCTGGTCGTCACCACCCCGCAGGCCGCCGCCGCCGAGGTGGCGGAGCGGGCCGGCGCGATCGCCCTGCAGACCCACCAGCGCGTGGTCGGCGTCATCGAGAACATGTCCTGGCTGGAACTGCCGGACGGCTCCCGGATGGAGATCTTCGGCGCCGGCGGTGGCACGGCCGTCGCGGAGTCGCTGAGCCGGACCATCGGCGCCCAGGTGCCGCTGCTCGGGCAGATCCCGCTGGACACCCGGGTCCGCGAAGCCGGCGACGCGGGCAACCCGATCGTGCTGGCCGAGCCGGAGTCCCCGGCCGCGACGGCACTCGGCACGATCGCCGACCGGCTCGCGGTACGCCGTGAGTCGCTGCTCGGCAAGCCGCTCGGCCTGAAGCCCGCCGGCCGCTGACCTCCGGCACAGCCCGTCGGCCACCGGTCGACGGGCTGAGCCGTCTTTGTGCGCGGCCTCACCGCGGCCGTCCTTGTGCGTGGCCAGCGGGCTGAGCCGTCGTTGCGCGCGGCCTCACCGCGGCCCCTCCTTGTGCGTGGCCAGCGGGCTGAGCCGTCGTTGCGCGCGGCCTCACCGCGGCCCCTCCTTGTGCGTGGCCAGCGGGCTGAGCCGTCGTTGCGCGCGGCCTCACCGCGGCCCTCCTTGTGCGTGGCCAGCGGGCTGAGCCGTCGTTGCGCGCGGCCGCGGGCTGAGCCGTCGTTGCGCGCGGCCCCCTTGGCCGTCGCCGGGCCATGGCGTGGCCAGGCGCGGCGGGGTGGCGGGCCGCCGGGGTGGCAGGCCGCCGGGGTGGCAGGCCGCCGGGTGATCGGCTCGGCTTTCAGAATTTTGGGGCAACCCGCTCCTTTTGACACGCCGACTTACCGGTCGCGGAGTCAACCCGGAGCAATCTTGGACAGTTTCCGTTCGCCGATGACGGTAACTGTCCAAGATTGCTCCCTGGAGCCGAGTTGATCACGGCGGGAGAGGCCGAAGGGCACCGTAAGCCGCGTCGGGTGGCACGGCGAGAACGGCACGGCAAGGCGGGGCAGCCCGGCAACATCGGGCAGCTTGCCAACATCGGGCAGCTTGGCAACACGGGGCAGCCCGGCAACACGGCGCAGCAGGAGAGGACGGCGCGGCGCGGCAAGGCCGCGCGGGGTGGCTGCCAGGTCTGCGTGGACCTGTCGTGGTCCCTGACGGGAAGGACGACGTGGCAGGAGGCCGGGCGGTACGGCGGGTCGGTCAGGTGGCGTCGTCGTAGCTGGCGCGGGGGGCCGGCGCCGAGGGGCTGCTGGTGGCCGTGCTGGACCGGGAACCGCCCGAGCGCAGGTCCGCGGCGTTGGCCACGTCCTTCAGGTCGTCGTGCACGGTGCTGACGTCGGCGCGGAGGTTGTCGTAGACGCCCTGCAACGGCTTGCGGATCGCCGCCTCGTCCTCCTCGCTGAGGAGGTGCTTGCGGATGAACGCCTTGGGGTGCAGATCCTCCAGCTGGATGTCGGTGCCCAGCTCGCGACTCAGGTCGCCGGTGGCGTTGCGGGCCATGTTGCGCAGGTTGCGCACCAACCGCAGGCCGTCGGTGATGACCGCGGGCAGCCGGTCGCCGAAGATCAGCAGCGCCAGGAGCAGCAGCGCTCCGATCTCCCACCAGTTCAGGTTGTCGAGCATCCCGTTGGCCCCCTCTCGGCGTCAGCAGCAAGACTACGCACGCCGGGCGACCTTCGGGCAAGGGGTGAGCCGCTGTTCACTTCGCGTCCGCGGCGAGTCTCACCGACGTGTTCTGCCGGGCTGAGCCTCGCCGGAACTCGACGGTTACCACCGAGCCCGGCGCGTACTTGCGCACCAGGGCGGTCAGGTCGGTCGGCTCGGTCATCGGCCGTCCATTGATCTTGAGGATCACGTCGCCGACCTTCAATCCGGCGCCGTCCGCCGGGCCGGAGGGTTCCACCTCCGCCAGGCGTAGGCCGCCCCCGGCGACTCCGCTCGGGCCGTCCACCCGGGCGCCGATCACCGTACGCCGGGCCTTGCCGGTGCCGATGATGTCCTGGGTCACCCGCTTGGCCTGGTTGATCGGAATGGCGAAGGCGAGGCCGATGTTGCCCGCCTCCTGCCCCTCGGCGACCAGCGACTTGATGGTGGAGTTCACGCCGACCACCCGCCCGGCGCCGTCGACCAACGGGCCGCCGGAGTTGCCGTGGTTGACAGCGGCGTCGGTCTGGATGGCCGCGTAGTAGCGCACCGGCCCGCCCGGCTCACCCGCCTGCATCGTCCGGTCCAGGGCACTGACGATGCCGGCGGTGACCGTGTTGGCCAGCGACAACGGGGAACCCATGGCGAGCACCGGGTCACCGACGGCCAACGCGTCCGAGTCCCCGAATTCCACAGCACGCAGCCCGGGACGACTCACCTTGATCACGGCGATGTCGGATTCCGGGTCCTGCCCGACGATGGTCGCCGGCGCGCTGCTGCCGTCGTTGAAGACCACCGAGGCCTTGCCGGTGCCGCCGGCCACCACATGGTCGTTGGTGATCACATGGCCGTCGGCGGTGGCGATGAAGCCGGAGCCCTCGCTGGTCCCGCCGAGACTGCTGACCCGGACGGTGACCACGCTGGGCAGGACACGTTCGGCGACACCGGCCAGCGACTCCGGTTTGCGCTGAGCCAGCGCCGGCGGTTCTACCGGCGCACCGCCCAGGACCGCACCACCCGCACCGCCGCGAACCGCGAACGCGTAACCCAGCGCGCCACCGAGGGTGCCGGCCAGGAGGGCGGTGATCACGGGAATGAGCAGCAGGTGACGCAGCGTCGGTCGGCCTGGCGCGTCCGGGTCGGTGACCGCCTCGGGTTCGATGCCGGCCGCGACCGCCCCGGGCACCACCACCGCGGTCGGCGCGGCCGGGTCCCGCCACGGATCGGCGAGCGCGTCCGACCACCAGGGCGACACCCCGGCCGGGCCAGGCACCCCGCCCGCTGTCGGTGCCGGCCAACCCGGCGCCGACCCGGCGCCGGGCACACCCGCCACCGGCGGATAACCCGGTGCCGGCCAACTCGGCGCCGACCCGGCGTCAGGCACACCGGCCGTCGGCTGATAACCCGGTGCCGGCCAACCCGGCGACGGCGCACCGGCCGCCGGCGGATGCCCCGGCGCCGGCCCGGCCGACGGCACGGTGGACGCGTTGCCCGCCTCCGGCGTGGTCGGCGGCCCGGCCGGAGAGTTCCCCGCCCCGGGCGGTCGCGCCGGAGTCTCACCGCCCCGGCGCCAGTCCCAGCCGTCGGTCACGTCGGTGCCTCCCAGTCCGTCCCCGGATCCCGCGCCGCGTCGCCCGGCCACGGGCCGGTGCGGTCGCGGCTGACGGGATACCGCCTCCAGGATTGCACGGATGTACGCGGTGGAGTCACCGGTTGCCCCGGCGATCGCGACAGGCGGAGGCGCGGCTGCGCTCCACGACGGTCGCCTCTACGCTCACAGTGCCAACCCGCCCCCGCACCACGCACCGCCCCCGGAGGTGCCCCATCGCCACGGTCGCCGGTTCCGGCAGTTCGACGGCCCAGGCTCAGCAGTTCGCCGAGTCGTACGTCACCGAGGATCTCGTCATGCGCACCGCCCGCAGCCTGGCCCGGGAGGTGGGCCTCGACGCGGTCACCCCCGGTGCGGGTGCGGCACTGCGGCTGCTGGCCGCCGCCGGCAACGCACGCGCCGTGGTCGAGATCGGCACCGGCACGGGGGTGAGCGGGGTCTGGTTGCTGCGCGGCATGCGCGCGGACGGGGTGCTCACCACCATCGACGTGGAGGTGGAGCACCAGCGGATCGCCCGACGGATCTTCGCCGAGGCGGGTTTCGCCGCGGGTCGCACGCGCATCATCACCGGTCGCGCGCTCGACGTGCTGCCCCGGCTCGCCGACGGTGCGTACGACCTGGTGTTCGTGGACGCGGAGGCGACCGGTTTCCACGCCTGTGTGGAGGCGGCGTTGCGGCTGCTGCGGCCGGGTGGCGTGCTCGCGCTCAACGGTGTGCTCGCCAGCGGCCGGATCGGTGACCCGGCCGCTCGGGACGCGGAGACGGTGACGGTCCGCGAGACCATCAAGGCGGTCCGGGAGTCGGAGCACTGGATTCCCGCGCTGCTCCCGGTCGGGCATGGGCTGCTCGCCGCTGTGAAGTGCTGAGCGCCGGCCCGGTCAGTCGACGCTGGCCAGCCAGCGCAGCAGCCACCGGACGCCCCAGCCGGTCGCGCCTCGGCTGACCTCGGCGTGGTCGCCGTCGGCCCAGGACGGGGCCGACATGTCCAGGTGCAGCCATCGGTCCCGTAGTTCGCCGGTGAACTCCCGCAGGTAGAGCGCGGCCAGCACCGAACCGGCACCCTGGGCCGGGGCGCTGTAGAGGTCGGCGATCTCGCTGCCCAGGTATTCGGCGTAGTCGTTGTGCAGCGGCATCCGCCACGCCGACTCACCGGCCGCCTCGGCCGCGGCCAGCACGTCCGCGGCCAGTTGGTCGTTCTCGCTGTACAGGGCGCCGGTGCGCTTGCCGAGGGCCACGGCGTTGGCGCCGGTGAGCGTGGCGAGGTCGACCAGTAGGTCCGGCTTGAGCTGCTGCACCGCGTACGCCAACGCGTCGGCGAGGACCAGGCGGCCCTCGGCGTCGGAGTTGGTCGTCTCGCTCGTCGTGCCGCCGTAGTGGCGGATGACGTCGCCGGGCCGGAACGCCGCGCCGCTGACCATGTTCTCGGCGAGCGGGGCCAGCGTGGTGATCCGCACCGGCAGCCGCAGCTCGGCGGCTCCCAGGGTGGCGGCGACGACTGCGGCCGCGCCCGCCATGTCCTTGCGCATCAGCTTCATCGCCGGCACTGGCTTGATGGAGATGCCGCCGGTGTCGAAGGTGATGCCCTTGCCGACCAGCACCACGTGGGTGCGTGCGTCGGCCGGGTGCCAGTCCAGCTCGACGAGCCGGGGACCGCTGGCCGAGCCTCCGCCGACGGCGAGGATGCCACCGAAGCCCTCGGCGGCGAGTTCGGCCGGCCCACGGACCCGCAGCCGCAGGTCCGGAACATCGGCTGCGGCGGCGGCCACCTGGTCGGCGAACCACTGCGGGTTCTTCACCGAGGAGGGGGTGTTGGTCAGGTCACGGGCGAGACGCGTCATCGCCGCGGTGGTTCGGGCGGTGGCGACGGTGGTCTCGAACGCGGTCGGGTCGGCGAGCAGCAGGTCGACGCTGTCGAGCGTCGGTGCGGTGCCGGCCTCGGTCAAACGGAACCGGTACGGGGCGAGCAGCAGCCCTTCGGTGAACCCGCGGACTGCGGCGGGAGTCACCTCGACCGGCAGCGCGATGGTGATATGCGTCTCATCCATGGCGGCGCGAGCCAGTGCGGCGCCGGCCGTCCGCCAGGCCGCCTCGTCACCGTCACCGACGCCGAGCAGGAGCATCCGACCGGGGGTACGCCCGGGGCGCACCTGCGTGTGGATCTCGCCGGCCCGGCCGGTCAGTCGGGCCGCCGGCACCAGTGCGGCGGCCTCGTCGGCCGTGCCGTCCAGAGGCGTCACCGCGGTCGGAACGAGTTCGGCCGAATCGGCGGCACGAACGGGCAGGACGAGGACGTCGAGCCGGTCGGGCTCGGCGATCAGACGGATGGCGAGCACGCGGGACCGTACCTCCAGGAGAGTTTCGCGGAGCGGAGCCGAACCCGCCTGCCCGCGCGGATGAAGACCCTGAGCCACCGGCGGTACCGGTGGCCCAGGGTCAGAAAGAACGCTCCGGGCGGCCTGCGCCGCCCGGACCACTCCTCACTCAGCCGGCCGCTGCCTTCAACGCGTCACCAAGCGCGTTGGCCTCGTCGGGAGTCATCTCGACGACGAGCCGGCCACCGCCCTCCAGCGGGACCCGCATGACGATGCCCCGACCCTCCTTGGTGACTTCCAGCGGACCGTCGCCCGTCCGCGGCTTCATCGCCGCCATGTTGTCTCCCCTCAGACCTACACCAGGGTCGGTGGGTTGCCCCACAGCCACTTCGTCACGACCACCCGCAACGGTCACGGGGGCGTCGACCAACGATTTTCCCTGATGAACACCGCCGGACCCAAACCGGAGCAGCATTGATGTAACAGCATCTAGCTTATCTTGAGAAGGCCTGTCACAATGTGCGGTCATGCAGGCACGGTCGGCACTCTTCGACCTGTACGGCGACCACCTCCGTCCGAGGGGTGGCCGGGCACCGGTCGCTGCCCTGGTCAAGCTACTGGCACCGCTGGGAATCGCGCCGCCCGCCGTTCGCACCGCCGTGTCGCGGATGGTGCGCCAGGGCTGGCTCGAGCCTCTCCGGTTGGTCTCCGGGCCGGGATATTCGATCACACCGAAAGCAGCCCGACGACTCGACGAGGCGGCCGCCCGGATCTACCGGACCGGCCGGGTCACCTGGGACGGCCGGTTCGATCTGCTGGTGTTGGAGGCCCCCGGCTCCCGACGGGACCGGCAACGGCTCGCCTCCAATCTGAGCTTCCTCGGCTACGGCACGCTCGACGAGCAGACCTGGGTCGCCACCCGCCCCGCCGACGACGTGGACCTGCTCCTCGCCGAGGCCGGTATCCGGTTCGAGCGGTTCACCGCCGCGCACCACTCGGGCACCCCCGGCGCAATGGGTGTGGTCCGGCGGGCGTGGAACCTGGCCGAGATCGGTCGCGCCTACGAGCAGTTCGTCGCCGACCAACGCCCACTGCTCGCGGCGGTCACAGTGCGCAGCAGCGACGAGGAGGCGTACGCGACGCGGTTCCGACTCGTGCACGCGTGGCGTACGTTCCTCTTCCGGGACCCGCAACTGCCCCCGGCGCTGCTGCCGGAGCGCTGGCCCGGCACCGCCGCGGCCAGCTTCTTCGACCGGCACGCAACACGTCTGCGTCCGGCCGCCGACCGGTACGTCGAACAGTGCCTCGACGCCGGCAACCGCCTCGTACGACAGAAGGGTCGTTAGACACGTGACCGAACCGCTGCTGGTCGACCGGACCGACGCCGTCGTGACCCTCACGCTGAACCGGCCGAACGCGATGAACGCGCTCGACGTGCCGCTCAAGGAGGCGCTGCGCGACACCCTGGCGCAGTTGGAGACCGACCGGTCCTGCCGCGCCGTGGTGCTGGCCGGGGCGGGCGGGTCGTTCAGTGCCGGTCAGGACCTGCGCGAACACGTGGACACCCTGGAAAGCTCCGCGAACGACCCTCTGGGCACCGTGCGGGCGCACTACAACCCGATCGCCGCCCGGCTGGCCAACCTGCCCAAACCGGTGATCGCCGCGGTCCGTGGGATGGCCGCCGGGGCCGGCGCGTCGCTGGCGTTCCTGGCCGACATCCGCATCGGCGGCCCCACCACCAGCTTCCTGATGGCCTTCGCCAAGGTCGGCCTCGCCGCCGACACCGGCGCCTCCTGGACGCTGCCCCGACTGGTCGGCCACGCCAAGGCGGTGGAGCTGCTGATGCTGGCCGAGCCGGTCCGCGCCGAGGAGGCCTGCCGGCTCGGGCTGCTCAACCGGCTGACGGACGACGACGAGCAGGTGTTGCCGGCAGCTCAGGAGTTGGCCGCCCGCCTCGCCGCCGGCCCCACCGTCGCGTACGGGGCGATCAAGCGGCAGCTCTCCATCGCCGACGCCGGCACCCTCGCCGACGCCCTCGCGGCCGAGGCGCAGGCCCAGTCGATCTGCGGTGCCACCGCCGACCACCGAGCCTCCACGCTCGCCTTCGTCAGCAAGCAGAAACCGGTCTTCGAGGGACGCTGAACGCGATTCGGACGCCACCCTTACCGTCCTCGAACACGAGCCGCCTAGCGTCGGCCGTCATGAGCGATCGTGAAGCGGTGGCGCACCTGCTGCGCCGGGCCACCTTCGGGCCGACCGCCGACGAGGTGGACGCGGCAGAGCGGGCCGGGCCGGCAGCGGCGTTGGACCGCCTGCTCGACCCGGCACGGGACGACCGGGGAGCGGCGGCCACACCGCCGCCGACGCTGGCCCCGGACCCGTACGCCGCGCTGACCAAGGATTCCACCCGGGAGCAGCGGCAGAAGGCCAACGCCGAGCGCCGCGAGCAACTCCAGCAGGTCACCGGTTGGTGGCTGGACCGGATGGTGGCCGCCGAGGACGGGCTGACCGAGAAGCTGCTCTTCTTCTGGCACGGGCACTGGGCGACCAGCGCCCAGAAGGTCAAGTCCGCGCGGACGATGCTGGGTCAGTTGGACACCCTTCGTCGCCACGGGCGAGGGCCGCTGGGCCCACTGGTCGCCGCGATGGTGCGCGACCCCGCTCTGATCGTCTGGTTGGACGGGCAGAAGAACACCCGCAAGGCACCGAACGAGAACCTCGCCCGCGAGCTGATGGAGTTGTTCACCCTCGGCATCGGCAACTACACCGAGGCGGACGTGAAGGCCGGGGCGCGCGCCCTGACCGGTTGGACTGTCGACCGGCGGACCGGCGTGGCCCGCTTC
Source organism: Micromonospora sp. WMMD967 (assembly GCF_029626165.1). Lineage (NCBI taxonomy): Bacteria > Bacillati > Actinomycetota > Actinomycetes > Micromonosporales > Micromonosporaceae > Micromonospora > Micromonospora sp. WMMD967. Next base: position 1,770,624 of record NZ_JARUBK010000001.1, on the reverse strand, counting down.
GAGGCCAAGCGACACGACCCCGGCGAGAAGACCATCCTCGGGCAGAGCGGCCGGTTCGACGCGCCCGCGTACGCCGGGTTGCTCGCCGCCCAACCCGCGGCGGCGGCGTTCGTGGCCGGGCGGCTCTGGTTCCGCTACGCCGGCGGCGAGATCCCGGCACCGGACGGTCTGGCCGGCGCGGACACCGTGGCGACGATGCGCGCGATCTTCTCCTCACCGGCCTTCGCGCAGACCCGGGGCACGTTGGTCAAGCAGCCGGTGGAGTGGCTGGTGGGCGCGCTACGGCAGCTCGGCATCCGACCGAAGGAGCTGCCCGAGCAGCAGCGCAAGCAACTGATGAGTGGGCTGAACGCGCTGGACCAGGTGCCGCTGCGACCCCCGAGCGTGGGCGGCTGGCCGGCCGGCGCGGCCTGGTTGACCACCTCGTCGTTGCAGGCCCGGCTGCGGACGGCCGGGATGCTCGCCGCCGCCACTGCACCGACGGTGCTGGCCCGGCTGACCGCCGCACCGGCCGCCGGCCGGCCGGACGCGTTGGCCCGACTGCTGGTGGTCGACGGCTGGGGCCCGCGTACCCGGGCCGCGCTCACGCCCCTGGCCGACGAGCCCCGCAAACTGCTGGCCGCCGGTCTGGTCAGCCCCGAATACACAGTCAGCTGAGCGGAGGAGTCGACATGGACACGGTGACCCGACGCAGGTTCCTACTGACCAGTGGTGTGGTCGGCGCGGGCGCGCTGGCCGCCGGGGCCGGCGCGTACACGATGCGGGACCTGTTGGACACCAGCGGGGACCGCGATCCGCAGGCCCGCACGCTGGTGCTGGTGACCCTGTACGGCGGCAACGACGGGCTCAACACGGTCATCCCGTACGGCGACCCGGCCTACCGGGCGGCCCGCCCCGAGCTGGCGTACCCGGACGGGGAGGTACGGCGACTGGACGACGACTTCGGTCTCAACCCGGCGCTGGAGGGTCTGCACCAGCGCTGGTCGAAGGGTGGGCTGGCGATCGTGCGCGGGGTCGGCTACCCGAAGCCCGACCGCAGCCACTTCCGGTCGATGGACATCTGGCACACCGCGCAGCCGGACCGGCCGGGCAACACCGGGTGGCTGGGGCGTTGGCTGGACCGGGTCGGCGGCGACCCCCGGCTGGCGGTCTCCTTCGAACCGGCGCTGCCACCGCTGTTGGCCGGTGCGCAGAGCGCCGGCGCCGCGGTGCCCGTGACCGACCGGAAGACGGCCAAAGGGCTGCCGGCGCAGACGCTCACCGCGTTCGAGGCCGCCGAGCCGGGTGAGTCCGCGGCGCGAGCCCGGGCCGCCGCCTGCTTCGCCGACCTGCGATCGGTGGACGAGATGATCCGTGAGGTCCGCGACTCCGCCGATCCGGACCTGGCGGACCCGGACGGCGAGCAGGCCCCGGCGACCGCCACCGGCGGGGCGAAGACACCGCTGGACGCCCAACTGGACCTGGTCGCGCAGTGCGTCGAGGCGGGAGTGTCGACCCGGGTCTTCTCGGTGTCGCTCGGCGGCTTCGACACCCACGCCGACGAGAAACAGTTGCAGGCCGTCCTGCTCGGTCAGTTGGATCGGGCGTTGACCGGCTTCGCCGACCGGATGAGTCGCACCGAGGCGGGGCGGAAGGTGGTGGTGGCGGTGTACTCCGAGTTCGGCCGCCGCGTCCGGGCCAACGCCTCCGACGGCACCGACCACGGCACCGCCTCCGACGTGCTGCTGCTCGGCGCGGGCGTACGCGGGGGCTGGCACGGGGCACCGCCGAGCCTCACCGACCTCGACGACGGCGACCTGAAGTTCACCACCGACTTCCGGGACGTCTACGCCACGTTGCTCGAACGCGTGCTGGACACCGACCCGGGCCCGGTCCTCGCCGACTGGAAGGGACGGCTGGACAAACTCCTCTAGTCGTCCTCTTCCGGGTCCTGGTTGGCCTCGGCGCCCAGTACGAACGCCTGCATGGCCAGCTCGTCGCCGGCCGGTGACACGAAGGCCGGCAGTTCACGCGGGCCCAGCTCCTGCACGTAGGACCAGAACAGGCGGACCGCTTCGGCCGGCGAGCCGGCCTCGATCGGCAAATCGAGGCTGACCAGCCAGGTGCGGCGTGCCGTTGGCGGCCCGAGCTGGTCGGCCAGTGCCCGGAAGGCCGCCGGCTCCAGTGGGCTGACCGGCCCGTCGAGGGTCAGCAGCTCGGCCGGCACCGGCTCGTCGAAGGCCCGACGGGTGTACGACACGACGAGCTCCGCCGGCTCGACGCCGGACTGCGGGTCGTCCGGGTCTTCCCGGTGACGGCGAGCCGGGGCGGCGACCCGGCCGAGGGCCACCAGCCGGGGCGGAGCGTCGACCAGCACGGCCACCTGGTCCCCCGGGCCCGGCCCGGCGACGTCGGCCAGACCGGTCAGCTCCAACGTGTCGTGGTGCACGAGCCGCTCGGCTTCGTACCGCTCGGCGGGCAGCAGCACGGCCCAGGTGCCCACCCCGTCGGCTCGGCCGGATCCGTCGGCCCGGTAGGCGGTCTCGGTCGTCATGCCTGCCATCCCATCATGTCGCCGGTGGGAGGGTGACGTGACAGCCGACGATGTGATCGTCGACCATGCCGGTCGCCTGCATCAGGGCGTACGCCGTGGTCGGCCCGACGAACCGGAAGCCGCGCTTCTTGAGGGCCTTGGCCATCGCCGTCGATTCGGCGGTGATCGGCGCGAGCTCGGCGAACGAGGCGGGACGGGCCGGCCGGCGCTCCGGCGCGAAGGACCAGAGCAGGGCGGACAACCCCTCCGGCAGCTCCAGGGCGGCGCGGGCGTTGGCGATCGCCGCCTCGATCTTGGCCCGGTTGCGGACGATGCCGGCGTCGGCGAGCAGCCGGGTCACGTCGGCGTCGTCGTATGCGGCGACGGTCGGGATGTGGAACTCGTCGAAGGCCAGCCGGAACGCGGGGCGTTTCCGCAGGATGGTCAACCAGGACAACCCGGACTGGAACGCCTCCAGCGTCATCCGCTCGTAGAGCGCGTCGTCGCCGTGCAGCGGCCGGCCCCACTCGGTGTCGTGGTAGACGGCGTAGTCGGGGGTGCTCGACCCCCACGCGCAGCGAGCCAGCCCGTCGACACCGATCACCAGGTCCGTCACGTCGTACACGCTAGGGCATCGCACCGACACCCCATTGCCACCTGCCGCTCGGCTGCCTATGGTGCTTGTTACCGACCGGTAATTCGGGGTCGCCCAGCGGCGCGTCCCGACCGGCGACGGCGAGCGGAGGCCGCGCGATGAAGGAGTTCCCGGACGTCATCGCCTGGTCGATCCCGGCCTTCGTGCTGCTCATCGTGCTGGAGCGGGTCTCCTACCTGCTGCACCGCGACGACGACGAGGTCGGCTACGGCGGCGCCGACACCGCCACCAGCCTGGCGATGGGTCTGGGCAGCATCGTCACCGACCTGTTGTGGAAGGTGCCGATCGCCGCCGCGTACGCGCTGCTCTACGCGGTCACCCCGCTGCGGGTGGCCGAGATCTGGTGGACCTGGCCGGTGATCCTGCTCGCGCAGGACTTCTTCTACTACTGGTCACATCGCGGCCACCACGTGATCCGGATCCTCTGGGCCTCGCACGTGGTGCACCACTCGTCGGAGCGGTTCAACCTCTCCACCGCGCTGCGCCAGCCCTGGACCGGGCTGACCAGTTGGGTCTTCTACATCCCGCTGATCCTGGCCGGCGTACACCCGGCGGTGGTCGCGTTCTGCGGCTCGATCAACCTGCTCTACCAGTTCTGGATCCACACCGAGCGCATCGACCGGATGCCGCGCTGGTACGAGGCGGTGTTCAACACCCCGTCGCACCACCGGGTGCACCACGCCTCGCAGGGCGGCTACCTGGACCGCAACTTCGGCGGGATCCTGATCGTCTGGGACCGGCTCTTCGGCTCGTTCGCGCCGGAGCGGGAGCGCTGCGTGTACGGCCTCACCAAGAACGTGGGCAGCTACAACCCGGTCCGGGTGGCCTTCCACGAGTACGCCTCGATCGCCCGGGACCTCCGCGCCGCAGTGACGTGGCGGCATCGGGCGGGTTATCTCTTCCGAGCGCCGGGCTGGCAGCCGGCACCGGGCGTGGTCAGGGCAGCCGGCCCTGCTCGACCAGACGGGCGAACCTCTTCAGCGCCTGGGTGAGACCGATCTTGGAGCCGGGCCAGAGCAACGGCCAGGCCACCCGACCGGCCCGACCACCGGGCAGGTGGAACCATTCGTGCCAGACCACCTGGGTGCGGGCCCGACCCAGCTGCGTGCAGCGCAGCACACCGGGGCCGCGCAGCAACTGACCGTGGTGCACCACGCCTATCTCGTACGGTTCGTCGACGCGGACGACCCGCATCTCATCGCGCAGCGTGGCCCGGCCGAGCGCGGTCACCGCCTCGATCCGGCTGCCCTCGCGCCCGTCACCCTCGACCACGCGCACACGGGTGAACGGGATCCAGTCGGACTGGCGTTCCCAGGCGAGCAGCGCGGCGAAGACCTGCTCCGCCGGGGCGGCGACGATCACCGTGGCGGTCACCTCACCGGCGCCGGGTTGGGCCGCCTCCCGGAGATCGTCGACGCCTCCGGGGTCGGTCACGCCGTCTCCGACCGGACCACCGCGTCTCGCTGCCCGGCACCGTCGGCGGTCTGCTCACGATCTGCCGGCTCGCCGTCGCCCGACGCCACCGCCGGTGCCACGCCGTCGGAGTCCGCCGGCGACGAGGTGGCGGCGGGCAGCTCCGCCGCGCCGGCCGAGCCGACGGGCGCCGAACCGGAGCCGGCGTCGCCGTCCAGCGGCACATCCCCGTCCGGCTTCGCCGCGTCCGCGTCCGTCACCTTGCTGGCGGACTGCTCGCGGGCCTGACGCAGCGCGTCGGCGTCGTCGGTGCGACCTTCACGCAACGCGGTGACCTCCGCCTCCAGCACGCCGATCAGCTCCGACTTGTAGCCGATGTCGTAGGCGGCGCGGCGCATCGCCTGATCGACCTGCGCCATCCGGTACCCGCGCAACCCGGTGTCGAAACGGACCGCCCCCACGTCGGATTCGCGCAGCGGTCGTGTGCCGGGCAACGCCACGGCCTGCGAATCCGGTTCGACGGCGACCAGGCCGGGATCACGACCGCTGACCAGCACCGTCACGCCGAAGACGACCGCCGCGACAGTCAATGCCACGACCAGGAGGAGCAGAAGCTGACCCATGCACTGATCGTGGCACGGCAACCGGCCGGGAGCGACCCCGCCACCCGTCCCGATCATGATCCGTACCGACGCCCGCGCACGGTTCCCCTCCGACGACCGACTAGCGTCGGGTTCGGCCGCCGCGGCGACGGCGCGGACTCTCAGGAGGCGGGCATGGCGGGGGCGCTTCGACTGGGTGGGCGCACGTTCGCCCCCGGCGAGCTGGTCGTGATGGCGATCGTCAACCGCACACCCGACTCGTTCTTCGACCGGGGCGCCACCTTCGCCGCCGACAACGCGTTGCGCGCGGTCGAGCGGGCTGTGGACGAGGGCGCGGCCATCATCGACATCGGCGGCGTCAAGGCCGGGCCCGGCGATGACGTCGACGTCGCCGAGGAGATCCGACGCACCGTGGACACCATCGCCGCCGTCCGGGCCGCGTTTCCGGACGTGGTGATCTCCATCGACACCTGGCGCGCCGAGGTGGCGACGGAGGCCGTGGCCGCCGGCGCCGACCTGCTCAACGACACCTGGTCGGGTGCCGACCCGGCGCTGGCCCGGGTGGCCGCGCAGACCGGCGCGGGGCTGGTCTGCTCGCACGCCGGCGGCCTGGTGCCGCGGACCCGGCCGCACCGGGCGGCCTTCGACGACGTGGTCGCCGACGTGGTCGCGACGGTGACCGGGCTCGCCGAGCGCGCTGTCGCTGAGGGGGTACGCCCCGACGGGATCCTCGTCGACCCGGCACACGACTTCGGCAAGAACACCCGGCACTCCCTGGAGATCACCCGCCGGCTGGACGAGTTGACCGGGACCGGTTGGCCGGTGCTGGTGGCGCTCTCCAACAAGGACTTCGTCGGTGAGACGTTGGACCTGCCGGTGGCCGAGCGCCTGGAGGGGACGCTCGCCGCGACGGCGGTGTCGGCCTGGCTGGGCGCTCGGGTCTTCCGGGCCCACCAGGTCGGCCCGACCCGTCGGGTGCTGGACATGGTGGCCTCGATCCGGGGTGACCGGCCGCCGGCGACGACCCGCCGGGGCCTCGCCTGACCGGTCGTCGCCGTAACCGACAGCGAACGGTCGGGCCGACCGGCACGATCGCCGGAGGTCGCGACGCTCAGGTCCAGCGGAGGATGTTCCTGCGCCAGGCGTAGAGGATGCCGAGCGCGAGCACCGCCACGAACACCGCCATCTCCACCACCGTCACCAGACCGAAGCCCGGCCGGTCGAAGACCACCGCCCAGGGGAAGAGAAACACCGCCTCGACCGCGAACAGCACGTACAGGTACGCGTAGACGTAGTAGCGGATCTGCATCTGCGCCCAGTCCGCACCGACCGGGTCGAGCCCGCACTCGTAGCTGGCCCGCTTGCCCGGCGGATCGGCCGGACGTGCCGGACGTAACACCCGGTTGGCCGAGAACGCCGTAACGAAGAACAGGACGCTGGCGAGCAGCAAGAGCCCGAGCGTCGCGTACGAGCCCAGGTATCCGGTCACAGTTCGGGAGCCTACCGCCCGGCCGGAAGTGCCGTCCCAAACACGTTACGAATTTGTTTCCAGGTGGGACTAGTGCACCAAGGCAACTGTTACCGAATACTGGACCCCCACCCATGGCACCGGAGGACAGATGGCCCGCCTGAAGGCATCGCCCGGTCTCCGGGCCGAGGGGCGGCGTACCGCACCCTGGCTGGCGACCGCGCTCGCGCTCGGCCTACTCACGGCACTCGCCGTGGGACCGGCCTGGGCCAACGCGGCGACGCCGGACCCGGTGGCGGCCACCGGTCCGGTCAGCGAGCCCGAGGCCACCACGTCCGAGGAGCCGCCCCCGACCGAGGGGCCGACCGATCCGGTGCCGCCCGGACCGGCGCCGGAGACCACCGCCCCCGCTCCCGAGACGACCCCACCGGCACCGGTGACCACCGCCCCTGACCTGCCGCCGGCGCCGACGACCGCCGCACCCGGTCCGGGCGGACCGACCACGGGGGCGCCTCCCGTGCCGCCGGTGCCTCCGGTCCGCCCGCCCGCCTCCGGTCCGGTGCCGCCGCCGAGTCCACTGGGCGTCCAGGTCACCACCCAGGACGTCACCCTCCACGAGGCGTACTGGAACACGGCCAGCACTGCCACCACGTTGCAGGTCACCATCCACAACACCGGCACGACGGCGGAGCGGATCCGCCTCTCGTACCGGCTGCCGGCCGGGCTCTCCGACGCCGGGACGAAGGGCTGCACCGCCGCCGGTGCCGGCACGTACGGCTGCGGGGCCTGGACGGCCGAGGCGGGCGCGCGCTTCAGCGCGCTGATCCGCCTGCGGGTCGACGGCGACGCGTGGAGGCGGATGCCGCTCGCCGGTTCCGTCCAGGTCGTCGCCGACGCGCCGGGGCTGCCCGGCGAGGCGTCCGACGACCAGGGCTTCGCCGTGCTCTTCCCGCCCGGCCCGCCGGTGCCCGGGATCGCCCTCGCGGCCGACGAGGTGACGTTCGACATCAGCGGCGCCGCCAGCACCCTCGTGCTCCGGTTGGGCAACACCGGGTCGGTGGACGCCGCCGGACAGGTGGAGGTCGTCCTGCCGACCGGGGTGACGGTTCCGACTCCACCGGACGGCTGCGTGGCGGTCGACCCGACGCGGACCCGCTGCGACGCGGGCGTGGTGGCGGCGGGCCGGACCGCCGAGTTGCGGTTGCCGGTGGAGGCGACGCCGGAGGCCCAACGGGAAGCGCCGTTGTCCGGCGCGGTGATCGGTCAACTCGACCCGCGCAGTGGAGCGACCCGCCAGGTGCAGATGAGCTTCCGGATCACCGCGGCGGCAGCTCTGGCCACACCGGTGGTCTCGCCGCCCGCGCCGACCGGCTCCCAGGGCGTACTCCCGGGGGGTGCTGCCGGCGACAGAGGCGGGACGACCTCGGTGCAGCGCACCGCGATCATCCTGATCGTGGTCTCGGCGCTGCTGGTGGTGCTTGCCCTCACGCTGGCCACCACCTCGCTGCGGCGTCGGCTCAACGGCCCGGCACCCGGGCCGGCGCCCGAGCCGGTCGACTGATCGACGGGGGTGGCCCCGGCCGAGCGGGACATGGCCACCGAAGCGATCCGGTGGTGATCTGAATTACGGCGGCCGGGGCGTAAGCCCGCAAACTGGGTCAATACTCCATCGAGTCTGGTCCCAGTCGGCGGACCTCCGGGGATTGTTAGGGCTCCCTTAGAAGTAGGCTCTGAGGTGAGGTACGACAACGGCCGGACCAGCCTGGGGCGGTGCGGTGAGACGTTGCGTCGAGGAGGTTCCGTGGCCGGGCAAGGCGAGAGCCCCGCAGTCGCGAACGAAGGTGGCACAGTGACCAAGCAGATCCGTCAACTCGACCGGGTGGTCATCCGGTTCGCCGGTGACTCCGGCGACGGCATGCAGTTGACCGGCGACCGGTTCACCTCGGAGACGGCGCAGCTCGGCAACGACATCTCCACGCTGCCAAACTTCCCCGCCGAGATCCGAGCCCCCGCCGGCACCCTGCCCGGCGTGTCGAGCTTCCAGGTGCACTTCGCCGACTACGACATCCTCACCCCGGGCGACGCGCCCAACGTGCTGGTGGCGATGAACCCGGCGGCCCTCAAGGCCAACCTGGCCGACCTTCCGCGCGGCGCGGACATCATCGTCAACACCGACGAGTTCACCAAGCGCAACCTCGCCAAGGTCGGCTACCAGACCAGCCCTCTGGACGACGAGTCGCTGGCCGGCTACGTCGTGCACCCGGTGGCGCTGACCTCGATGACCGTCGGTGCGCTCGCCGCGTTCGCGGTGTCCAAGAAGGACGCCGAACGGTCGAAGAACATGTTCGCCCTCGGGTTGCTCTCCTGGATGTACTCCCGGCCCTACGAGTCGACGCTGCGCTTCCTGGAGCGCAAGTTCGCGTCCCGGCCGGAGCTGGTCGCGGCGAACGTCGCCGCCTTCAAGGCCGGTTGGAACTTCGGCGAGACCACCGAGGACTTCGCGGTCCGCTACGAGGTCAAGCCGGCCAAGATGCAGCCGGGCACGTATCGGAACATCACCGGCAACGCGGCGCTGTCGTTGGGGCTGGTCGCCGCCGGCGTCCGGTCCGGGCTGCCGGTCTTCCTCGGCGCGTACCCGATCACGCCCGCGTCGGACATCCTGCACGAGCTGAGCAAGCACAAGCGTTTCGGCGTCCTCACCGTGCAGGCCGAGGACGAGATCGCGGCGGTCGGCGCGGCGCTGGGCGCTTCGTACGGCGGTTCGCTCGGCGTGACCACCACCAGCGGCCCCGGCGTGGCGCTCAAGAGCGAGACGATCTCGCTGGCGGTGGCGCTGGAGCTGCCGCTGGTGATCGTCGACGTGCAGCGCGCCGGCCCGTCGACCGGCATGCCGACCAAGACCGAGCAGGCCGACCTCAACATGGCGCTGTTCGGTCGGCACGGCGAGGCGCCGGTGGCGGTCATCGCGCCCCGCTCACCGTCGGACTGCTTCTTCGCGGCGCTCGAGGCGGCCCGGATCGCCCTGACCTACCGCACGCCGGTGATCCTGCTGTCCGACAACTACGTCGCCAACGGCTCCGAGCCATGGCTGCTGCCCGACGTGGAGTCGCTGCCCGACCTGCGGGTCGAGTTCGCCACCAAACCCAACGGCGAGGACGGCAGCACCTTCCTGCCCTACCTGCGCGATCCGGAGACGCTGGCCCGCCCGTGGGCCATCCCCGGCACCCCGGGGCTGGAGCACCGGATCGGCGGTCTGGAGAAGGCCGACAAGACCGGGGACATCTCCTACGACCCGGCCAACCACGACTTCATGGTGCGCACCCGGGCCGCTCGGATCGAGACGATCCCGGTACCGGACATCGAGGTGGAGGACCCGGACGGCGACGCCCGGGTGCTGGTCCTCGGATGGGGCTCCACGTACGGGCCGATCGGCGCCGCCTGCCGCGGAGTACGCCAGCGCGGGCTGTCCGTCGCCCAGGCGCACCTACGGCACCTGGCCCCGATGCCGGCCAACCTCGGTGAGGTGCTGCGCTCGTACGACAAGGTGGTCATCCCGGAGATGAACCTGGGTCAGCTCGCCCACGTCATCCGGGCCCGCTACCTGGTCGACGCGATCAGCTACAACCAGGTCCGCGGTCTTCCGTTCACGGCCGCCGAGCTGGAGACGACGCTGGAAGAGGTCCTGAAGAATGTCTGAGCCCGTCGCCCTCAAGCTCACCGCCAAGGACTTCAAGTCCGACCAGGAGGTGCGCTGGTGCCCCGGCTGCGGTGACTACGCGATCCTGGCGGCCATCCAGCAGTTCATGCCGGAGCTGAACATCCCCCGGGAGCGCACCGTCTTCGTCTCGGGGATCGGCTGCTCGTCCCGCTTCCCGTACTACATGAACACGTACGGGATGCACTCGATCCACGGTCGGGCCCCGGCGATCGCGACCGGCCTGTCGGTGTCCCGGCCGGACCTGTCGGTCTGGGTGGTCACCGGCGACGGTGACGCGCTCTCCATCGGTGGCAACCACCTGATCCACGCCCTGCGGCGCAACGTCAACCTCAAGATCCTGCTGTTCAACAACCGGATCTACGGTCTGACCAAGGGTCAGTATTCTCCGACCTCCGAGGTCGGCAAGATCACCAAGTCGACCCCGGCCGGCTCGGCGGACGCGCCGTTCAACCCGCTCTCGCTCGCGCTCGGCGCGGAGGCCAGCTTCGTCGGCCGGACCATCGACTCCGACCGCAAGCACCTGCAGTCGGTGCTGCGGGCCGCCGCCGAGCACGAGGGTTCGGCGTTCGTGGAGATCTACCAGAACTGCAACATCTTCAACGACGGGGCGTTCGACCAGCTCAAGGACCCGTCCACCCGGGACGACTACCTGATCCGCCTGGAGCACGGGCAGCCGATCACCTTCGGGGCCGACGGGCGGTTCTGCGTGGTGCACCCGCCGGGCGGCTTCGGCCTGGAGGTCCGGGAGACCAGCTCGGTCAGCCCGGAGGAGATCGTCGTGCACGACGCGACGGTGACCGACCCCGCGTACGCGTTCGCGCTGTCCCGGCTGCCCGGACTGGACCTGCGCAACACCCCGATCGGGGTGTTCCGCTCGGTGGACCGGCCGTCCTACGACAGCGTGGTGCAGGGCCAGCTCGCGGCGGCCAAGGCCACTGTCACCGAGACACCCGAGCAGCAACTCGCTGGCCTGCTGGGCAGCGGCGACACCTGGACGATCCTCTGATCAGTCGTTCATGACGAGAGCGGCCGTCCCCGGTTCGGGGGCGGCCGCTCTCGTCATACCGACGCCTGCTCAGCGCTGGGCGGAGGCCGGCAGCCAGAGGTTGTCGATTTCCTTCTCGGCCGCCGCGAGGCTCGCCTCGTGCAGCGGGATCAGCTCGGCCATCGCCGGCACCGACGGCGCCAGGGTCAGCTCGGCGCTGATGAACCGTGGCTGCATGCCGGTCATGGACAGGCCGTGCGGGAGCCACGGCTCGGCGTGGTCCCAGCCGTTTCGTGGGGTGCCCTCGCCGTAGCCGCCACCCCGGGTGGCCAGCACCACGAACTCGCGGTCGCCGAGCAGGCCCTGCTGGGTCGTCGGGTCGTAGGCCAACCCGGGCACGATCAGGTGGTCGACCCAGGACTTGACGCTGCTGGGCGCGCCGAAGTTGTAGAGCGGAAGCCCGAGCAGCACCACGTCGGCCTGCTTGACCTCGTCGACCAGCCGCTCGCTGAGCTCCCAGGACTCGCGCTGCGCCGGGCTGTGCTGGTCCGGGGGCGTCATCCGAGCCAGACCACCATCCGCGTCCAGGTGCGGCAGCGGGTCCTTGCCCAGATCTCGGTAGGCCACAGTGCCGCCCGGGTGAGCCGCGCGCCAGTTGGCGACGGCGCGGGCGGTGAGCTTCCGGCTGACCGACCAGTCACCCCGAATGCTTGAGTCGATATGCAGCAGATGCATTATTCCTCCTCCAAGGATCGTCTGTGCAGCACCAACTATTTATAGCAGGCCGATGTTCCTGAGAGTCGGTAGACTGGGTCACATGTCCGCGCAGCCGCTCGACACCTCGGAGCACCGCTCGGGCGCACTCCTGGACCACCTGGCCCGGCGCATGCGGCTGCGGTCGGAGTCGGTGCTGGCACCGCTCGGGCTACGCCCCCGGCACCTGGTCGCGCTCACCGTGCTGCGCGCCGGCGGCGGCACCGGTCAACAGGCGCTCGCCACCATCCTGGAAATGGACAGCACCAACATCGTCGGGCTGCTCAACGACCTGGAGGCGAAGCAGCTGATCGAGCGGCGCCGCTCACCCGAGGACCGCCGCCGACATGTCGTCGAACTCACCGAAGACGGTGCGAAACGCCTCAGCGAGGCGGAATGCGCCCTCGCCAGCGCCGAGGACGAGGTGCTGGGGGCGCTGGGCCCCGACGAACGGGAGACGCTCTACGAGCTGCTCAGCCGGGCCTCCGCCGGCACGACGGTCAACTGCACCGAGACGATCTGCGCCGGGGACGAATCGCTCTGACCGCGGGCCGTCGAGGCCACCGCGACGCCAGGGCGGCGGATGACGATCAGGCGGTCGTGGCCGACTGGGGGCGGTCGTCGCGTACGTGCACCAGCATGTCGCCCGTCTCGATCACCGCACCCGCGCGATCGGCCAGGGTGACCACCTTGCCCCGGCGCACCAGGGCGATCACCAGTGAGTCCAGCTCACGAGGCGAGCGGCCCACCTCGTCCCGCTCCGCCGAGCGCATCGCCAGCGCCATGCCCTGCCCAGGAGTGAGCAGGTCCTCCACCACGTCGATCAGCGGCGGAGCCGAGGTGGACAGACCGAGCAGCCGCCCCGCGGTCGCCGAGGAGACGATCACGTGGTGCGCGCCACTCTGCTTGAGCAGCGGGGCGTTCTCCGCCTCCCGCGCTGCCGCGATGATCCGGACCTGCCCGGCCGTGAGCTGTCGAACCGTCAACGCGACCAGGACCGAGGCGTCGTCGCTGTCGGTCGCGATGATCACGGCCTTGGCGCTCTTGACGTGCGCCTCGTTCAACACCGACGAGCGGGTCGCCGAACCCTCGATGGCCACCAGACCGGCGGAGGTGGCCTGCCGCAGCGCGGTGGCGCTGCGCTCCACCACCACGATCCGAGAGCGGTCCAGACCGTTCTCCATCAGGGCGGAGACCGCGCTGCGCCCCTTGGTGCCGTAGCCGCAGATGATGACGTGGTCCTTCACGGCTCTCCTCCACCGCGACAGGCGACGGCCGGTCCGGTACTGCTCGGTCAAGACTTCCAGAGTGGTGCCGACCAGGATGATCAGGAAGATCACTCGGGCCGGGGTGATGAAGAGGACGTTCACCATTCGAGCCGACGGCGTGGCCGGCGTGATGTCCCCGTACCCGGTGGTCGAGAGCGACACGACCGCGTAGTAGAAGCAGTCGAGCAGGGTGAGGCCGTCCTCGTTGACATCGCGGTAGCCGTCCCGGCCGAGGTAGACCGCGGCGACCACGGCGAAGACCAGGCCCAGGGCAGCGGCGAGCCGTAGGCTCAGCGCGCTCAGTGGGCCCCGACGTTGCGCGGGGAAATGGATCACCGTCGAACCTGCTCCCCCGCCGTCGCCTGCACGCCCACAACATAGCGGGTACGACGCCAGCCGCACGTCCGGGTTGCGCCGGACGAAACAACGCGGTCCCGCATGGGTCGGCCCGGACCGCCGGGGACAGGCATGATGAGGGTGTTCCCGACGACGACCGCGAAAGTGAGGCCGGCATGTCGTTGCTGCGACGAGTCATCGGCGGAGTGTTGCGCCGACTACGCCAGAGTCAGGGCCGCACGTTGCGTGAGGTGGCCGCCGCCGCCGGGGTGTCGGTGCCCTACCTGTCCGAGGTTGAACGGGGGCGAAAGGAAGCCTCCTCGGAGGTGCTGGCGGCGATCTGCCGGGCGCTCGGCATCCAACTCTCCGACCTGCTCGAAGCCGCCCGCGACGACCTGCGCCGGGTCGAACGTCGCATCCCCGCCGGGCCCCGGGCCGCTCTGGGCCGGCTGGAGCAGGTGCCCGCCCCACGCAACGAGACCGGCCCCGCACTCCGCATCGGCTTCCAGCGCGGTGGGGCGACGCCACCCGTGGCCGCCGCTGGTGCCCCCGCACGGCAGCCGGCCGGACCGGTGCTGCGGCTGGGCGGGCCGATCCTGCACGTCGGCGGTCCAGCCGACCCCATCGGGTCGACCATCTCAGGAGCGGGGCTGCGAGTTCGACTGATCGCCTCCGCACCGGCCGGGCACCCCGGTCCGCGTACCTCCAAGATGCTGGCCTGCCGCCGGGCCCGGACCGGCCGGCGGCGGCTGACCCGGGCGTAGGCAGGCCGGGGTTCTGCCCTGAGCCGATCTGCCGCCGGCAGAATCCCTCGGCCGCGACCGCCGCCGGGCGCACGCTGGAGGAGCCGGTTCCCCGGGCGGTCCCGTCGCCCGCCGGCACGGCGGAGGGTGGCGGCACATGATCTGGTACGACACGACCATGCGGGACGGCGGACAGCCGTCCTTCGGGGATCAGGTGTACGAGCGGCTGCTGCGGGAGCGGATCGTGTTCCTCGGCACGGAGGTGACGGAGGAGTCGGCCAACCAGATCTGCGCGCAGATCCTGCTGCTCGCCGCCGAGGACGCCGACTCGGACATCTACCTCTACATCAACTCGCCGGGCGGTTCGGTGAGCGCGGGGATGGCGGTCTACGACACGATGCGCTACGTCCGCAACGACGTGGCCACGCTGGCGCTCGGGTTCGCCGGCTCGATGGGGCAGTTCCTGCTCTGCGCGGGCGCGGCGGGCAAGCGGTACGCGCTGCCACACTCGCGGATCATGATGCATCAGCCCTCCGGCGGGATGGGCGGCACCGCCTCCGACATCACCATCCAGGCGGAGAACATGCTGCACGTGAAGCGGACGATGCAGGAGTTGATCGCCCAACACAGTGGACGGACGCTCGACGAGATCCAGCGCGACTGGGACCGGGACCGGTGGTTCACCGCCGAGGAGGCGCGGGAGTACGGCCTCGTCGACCATGTGCTCAGCCGAGCCGAGCAGCTGACGACCGTCTGAATCCGGCACCTACCGCCCTGGCCTCGACGCGCGGCGGCTGCCGCTCGCGAAATCGGGTAGCGGCCGCCGGTTAGGGTCACGTCTATGCGTCGACTGATCCCAGCTATTTCGATTGCCCTCGCCGCGACCCTCGTCGCCGGCTGCAACACCAACTCCGGCACCCCCGCGGCATCAGGATCGTCCGCCGCGCCCAGCGCGTCCAAGCTGGAGCCGGTAGCCGCCATCCGGCAGGGCATGGACCGCAGCCTCGCCGGCACGCTCACCATGGACGCCTCGGTGAAGGCCGGCAACCAGTCGGTCACCATCACCGGAAAGATGGACACCGCCGCCCGCACCCTCCAGGCCACCGGCAAGGCCCCGGAACCGATCGAGGCACGGATCATCGGCGACACCGCCTACATCAAGTCGGACTCCGGCGACGGCGGGAAGCCGTGGATGAAGATCGACCTCACCAAGCTCAGGCCGAACAGCTCGCTGCGCCAGTCCTTCGACCTCAAGGCGCAGACCGGCCTCATCGGCGGCGTCGTCTCCGCGCAGGAGGTGGGCGGCGGCCGCTACACCGGCGTCGCCGACCTGGAGAAGGCCGCTGCCGCCGCCAACACGGACGGCGGAATGCGCGCCGGCCTCGAGTCGACCGCCAAGCTGGCGAAGGACGCGAAGGCGATCCCGTTCGAGGCGACAATCGACGCCGACGGTCGCCTCACCGCCCTCTCGTACACGATCGCCACGAAGACCCTCGGTGACCTCGTCACCGAGATGCGGATGAGCGACTTCGGCAGGCCCGTCACGGTGGAGGCACCTCCGGCCGGCGAGACCGAGGCCGCCGCCGAGGACATGTACAAGTTCCTCTGACCGATTGGCACTGTGGGCTGCGGGTACCCGCAGCCCGCAGTGTGTCGCAGGTCACGCCGAGGTACGTAACATCAGTGCGCGCCACCCCGTCCTTGAGGCAGACAGCCACAAGGGAGGGCACATGTTCGCCACGTACGTCACCGTCACCATCCTCGCCTCGGTCTTCACCGGCATCGCCGCCGTCACCTACCTGATGGGCCACGACTACCCGAAGGCCCAGGCGGACATGAAGCGGGTGCCGCACTCCTGGTTACCGAGGTTGGGCGCGGCGCTGGCCGCCGGCTCCCTGGGACTGCTGGCCGGGTTCGCCGT
Organism: Micromonospora sp. WMMD967; assembly: GCF_029626165.1. Lineage (NCBI taxonomy): Bacteria > Bacillati > Actinomycetota > Actinomycetes > Micromonosporales > Micromonosporaceae > Micromonospora > Micromonospora sp. WMMD967. The sequence continues at coordinate 1,754,250 of NZ_JARUBK010000001.1, read as the reverse complement.
TCCACTCATCGGAACACTCGCCGCCGCCGGCCTTGTGCTGTACTTCGTCGGCGCGCTCGTCGCACACCTGCGGGTCGGCTCCCGCAAACTCGTGGGATGGGCGGTCTTCTTCGCCACGTCGATCGCCGCGCTGGCGGTGAACCTCGCCTACCACTGGTGATCCGGCACCGACATCAGCGCTGGGTGGCATACCACCGCAACGGTCGACGGGGCGAGTATCCGCTGGTCCGACGGCCATTAGCTGATCTTCGAGGTGCCCCCGGCAGGATTCGAACCTGCGACACACGGTTTAGGAAACCGATGCTCTATCCCCTGAGCTACGGGGGCGCGAGGGCCCAGTCTAGCGACCTGGGGGTTCACCTGGGGTGGCAGGGAGTGGCCCACGTTCACGCACGTTCCCCGGACCGCCGTTCTCCCAGCCCAGGACCACACGCCGAGCACACGAACCCTGGTTTGCGACCGGAGGTCGACCATGGTGACCCGCGTTGGCACCGGTTGGCCCGGGTTGGCCGGTGAACGGCACCGCCAGATGCTGCTCGATCATGGTGAAAAGGCCGGCTGAGCTGTTCGTCGAAACTGTCCCTGTCGACGGTGGCCTCCTCGATCATCGCCTCAGCACGGCGGTCCCCTTCGAGGCCATCGGCGGAGGATAGCGGACCGGCGTCGGGGTGCTCGGAGTTCGATGCGCGAGGATGCGGTGGCCGAGTTCGTCGATCTTCGCCGGGAGGTGGAGCGGCTACGGGCGAAGAACGCCCGGCTGGCGCGTCTGCTCATTACCTCAGACGCTCCGTCGCGAGGACGGCGTCAGGCACTTGCCCAGGCTGATGTCGTCGACGTAGGTGCCGTCGATGAGGAACTCGTCGGCGTGTCGGCCTTCGACGGCGTAACCGTGCTGTTCGTAGAGCCGGATGGCGCCGGTGTTGGTCCCCAGGACGCGCAGTCCGATTTTCTTCGCACCGTGTGAGCCGGCGAGACGTTCGGCGGCCGAGAGCAGGGCCGAAGCGATGCTCATACGACGGGCCTGCTCGGCCACCATCAAATTCCACAGGCCGAAAACGTGAGCCCCCTCCGGGAACGGCCCCGCCCGGTGGGTGCTCACGGTGCCGACTACCTGGCCGCCGAGCGCGGCGACCAGGTGCGTTTCGGGCCTCCGTCGTTCGTTGAAGTAGGCCGTTCGCTGCTCGGCGCGGGTGGAGGGTAGTTCCGACCCGACGGTCCACGCCGAACGGTCGAGGGTGAGGAGAGCGGCGTCGTCCTCGGTTGTGGCAGGTCGCACCAGGGGCAGCCAGTCGACGGTGAGCGGGTCCCTGGTCGCGAATCGCAGCAGGTGGCGGGTGATGGTGTCCGCCACCGCCGCGATGTCGTCCACCGCGCCGGCTCTGACGATCAGGTCGAGGTGGGCGGTCGAGGCCACGAGCAGGCAGCTGCCGACGCTGAACGTGATGGACCCGCGTTCCTCGTCGATTTCGGTGGGCACCTTGCGCCCCATGTGTGAGACCAGTTGCTTGAGATAGCGGTGGGGGCGGTCGGTGACGACGCGTGCGGTCGAGTAGAGCATCTGATGCCTTTCCGGCAGTTCAGGCAGCGATGACCGCGTCGGCGGGGCGGCTGTCCTGGATCTGGCTCTCCCGGTCGGAAGAGCCACGGAGCGCCGCCTCGACCCGGCGGTTGCTGGTCATGGTCGACGTGACGGCGGTCATGGCGAGGAGGAGGCCGGCGGCGGCGTAGAGCGGCGTGCGTACGTCGAAGGTGGTGGCCAGCCAGCCGCCGAGGATGGCCCCGATGGGGGCGGCGCACATGGCCAGCATGCGGGAGGTGGAGGTGACCCGACCCATCAGGTGGGCGGGGACGATCGCCTGCCGCAAGGAGGGTGCGAGCACCATCGTGGCGCCCATGCCGGTCCCGCAGACGGCGAGCGCGAGCCCGGCCACGTACGGGTTCGGTGCGGCGGCCAGGCCCAGGATGGCAAGCCCTTCGGCGGCGGCTGTGCAGGTCAGCGCGGTGCCGGTGCCGAGTCGTCGGCCAAGGTGTACGGCGATGCCCGCACCGAGCAGGCCGCCGGTGGCCTCCGCCGTGAGGAGCAGGCCAAAGCCGTACGTGTCGATGCCGAGGCGGTCGTGCGCGAAGATGGCGAGGACGGTGCCCACGGCGAGGAAGGCGATGTTCCCGACCGCCGGGCGGAGCGCAAGCCCGAGCAGCAACCGGTTCTGGAAGACGTACGACGCGCCGGCCCGCGCCTGCCGAAGCAGCGACTCGCGGGCCTCCGGCATGGGCCGGGACACGGCGGGCAGCGACCGTACGAGCAGTGCGGAGAGTGCGAACGACACCGCGTCGGCGAGCAGCGGAACCGCTCGCCCGAGCGCGAGCAGCGCACTGCCCGCGGGCGGGCCCGCGAAGCCGGACATGGCGGTCTGCGCGCCACGCAGGCGAGAGTTGGCTCGCTCCAGGAGTGCAGGGTCGCGGCCGAGCAGATCCGGCAGGTAGGCGCTGGCGGCGGTGTCGAAGAAGAGTCCACCGAGGCCGAGCAGGAAGGCGACGGCCGCGAGCAACGGAATACTCAGCACGTCGAACGCGGCCGCTGCGGCCGGTATCGCGAGCAGCACCGCACGCGCCGCGTCCGTGACCCACATCGTGCGTCGGCGGTCCCAGCGGTCCACCAGCGCACCGCCGAGCACCCCGAAGAACAGCCATGGCAGTGTCCCGGCGGCCGTGACGACGGCGAGCGCCATCGGGTCCCGCGTCACCAACAACGCGAGCAGCGGCAGCGCGGCGTGCGACACCCCGTCACCGAGCGAGGACACCGTCTGTGCAGCCCACAGCCGCCCGAACCCGACCGGCAACCTCCGCAGGTCAGAGGTCATCCGGCACCTCCCTCGACCCGCTCGCGCGGTGCCGGGTGGAACAGAGCGATTGGCGCCTGTAACCGCGCCCCCGCTGTCCCCGCACCTTCGGTGTCCGTAGCGCCTTCACGACGCCTGCCCGTCCGAGCAGCCGTACTCGACAGCCGGCACTTCCCCGCTCATCGGCGGTGTGCCGAACCAGTGGGAGAGCGCGTCTCGCAAGGTCGTCCCAGCGGTGGCGGTGGGTTCGTCGAGCGTCGCGGCCCAGGCGACGTGCCCGTCGGGGCGGATCAGGAGGGCGTCTGCTGGCCGGATGTCGGTCTTCGCGGTGCGGATGTCGACGCGAGCGACCCAGTCGCCGGCAATCTGGCGCAGCTCGGGGCGGTCGGCAAGGTCGAGGAAGACGGGCCGCGCGGTGTGCATGAGCTCCGCGACGCTGGTGATGCCCCGATCGGTGTGCAGGGTGAGGTCGGGTGCGAAGGCGCCGGTCAGAGGGTGGTGGCCGGCACCCGGCATCGGGTAGCGGACGTCGGCATGAGCGACGAGTGCTCCCATCCGGCGTAGCGCCGGCTCGTCGATGACCAGTTCCTGGAAGACCTGCCGGAGCGCTTCCGCGGCAGGGTCGTGTCCGCGCCTCAGTGCCGCCTGGGCTCGGGTCTGCAGCTGTGCACGTGCGCCGGCGAGGTGACGCTCGTCGTGGTACGTGTCCAGCAGGCCGGCCGGCGCCCAGCCGTGGATGTCGGCGCCCAGCTTCCAGGCGAGGTTGACCGTGTCGAGCATGCCGACGGTGAGTGCCGTACCGGTGGCGGGGAACAGGTGGGCTGCGTCGCCGGCCAGCATGATCCGCCCGTGGCGGTAGCGTTCGGCCTGCCGATCCTTGAACGTGTAGCGCGACAGCCGGATCGGTTCCCCCAGGGGGAGGTCCGCGCCGAGCACACGGCGAGCGCTCTCCGCGAGTTCGGTCAGGGTCAGCGGTTCGTCGTCGTCGTACTCGGTGGTTTCGTCCTCGGTGATTTGCATGAACAGGACGCCGGCGGTGATCGCGAACGCGAACACACCGCGGTCCGTCCGGGTGAATCCTGGGCGGATCCGGCCCAGCCCGGGAACGTCGATGTCGCCGTTGTCGAGCACCGTCACCGAGTCGGGCACGGTGACCTGACCCAGCCTGTTGACCTCCGGGTAAGTCACGCCGGGGAACGCGATCCCCGCGAGGTCGCGGATCCGGCTACGCGCGCCGTCGCAACCGACCAGGTATCGAGCGGTCACTCGGTCAGGCCCGTCCGGCCCACGCACGTCCGCAGTCACCGTGGCGTCGTCCTGGGTCACGTCGACCACGTCGTGTCCACGCCGGACGTCGGCGCCGAGTTCCCGCGCGCGTTCCTCGAGCAGTCGCTCGACCTCCCGCTGCGAAATGGGCATCGCCCGCATCGGCGGATCTGCCAGGTGCGTGAAGTCCAGGTGCATGGTGCCGAACGGAAATCGAGGGGCCACCTGAGGATTGCTGCTGGCCTCCTCGAATCGCGCCAGAATTCCCCGATGGCGTAGCAGGTCCAGGATCCGCCCGCCGAGGCCGCTGGCCTTCGGGATGTCTCCCGGCTGCGGGTGGCGCTCCAGCACCACCGTTCGGGCTCCGGCCAGGCGCAATTCCCCGGCCAACATCAAGCCCGCCGGACCGGCGCCCACGATGATTACGTCAGTCTCCATTACTCGCCATTCCCCTCTGAGGTTCTCTCTTGCTCGTGGCACCGCCGTCGTGGCAGGTGCCGGCGTCAGCCGGTCCGCTCGCTGAGTTGTTCCACGTGGCCGGCACGTAGCTGTAGGTGCGCGGCGGCGAACCGAGCCCGCATCCGACGGTCGTGGGTGACGACGACCACCGCGCCCGGGTAGTCGACCAGTGCCTGCTCCAACTCCTCGACCAGAGCAGGGCTGAGGTGATTGGTCGGCTCGTCCAGCAGCAGCAGGTCGACCGGCTTGCTGACCAGGCGGGCCACTTCGAGCCTGCGGAGTTGTCCGTACGACAAATCCCGCACCCGCAACCGCAGGTCAGTCGGCCGAAACAGGCCCAGCGACAGCAGTTCGTCCGGGTCACCAGCCGGCCCGCCGGCGAACGCTTCCAACACGGTCAGGTTCGGCGACCACGGCGTCATCTGCTGCCGCAGGTGACCGATCCGGCCCTGGGTGCGTACCGTTCCATGGTCCGGGCGCAGTTCTCCTGCCAGGACCCGGATGAGGGTGGACTTGCCCGCACCGTTGGGCCCGGTGACCAGAAGCCGGTCCGTACCGCCGATCCGCAGTGACGGCACGTACAGCCGGTCGGTGACGCGAACCTCGATGAGCTCGGCAACCGTCTCCGGGGCGTCCTTGTCGACGCCGGTGATGCTGGCCGAGAACACCAGCGGGTCGGGCGGCGGCGCGACGGGGTTTGCCGTGAGACGCTCGATGCGCTCCTTGGCGTTGCGGATGCGTCCCATCGCACCGTGATCACGGCCGCGGGCACGGAAGGCGCCGTGCCCGAACTTGGCCATCGGCGCCTTCCGCGGGATCGCTTCCAGACGGAACGCGTTGGCGGCAGCGAGCTTACGGTTACGGACCAGCTGGTGGCGCCAGTCTTCGTACTCCTGTAGCCGACGGCGGCGTTCGGCGGCCGTGGCGGTCAGGTACCCGTCGTAGCCGTCGCCGTGGCGTGTCACCGTGCCCTGACCGACGTCCAGGATCGTGTCGGTGACCCGGCTGAGGAACTCCCGGTCATGGGTGACCGCGACCAGTGTGCCGCGGTGCTGCCGCAGGCGCGCCTCCAGCCAGCCCACGGCCTGATCATCGAGGTCGTTGGTCGGCTCATCGAGCAATAGCAACTCCGGCTCGGAGGCCAGCGTGGCAGCCAGCGCCAACCGAGAGCGCTCCCCACCGGACAGGATGCCCAGCGCCCGCGTACGGTCCAGATTCGGCAGGCCGAGCCGGTGCAACGCCCTCTCAACCCGGGTGTCCGCCCCGTACCCGCCCCGTGCTTCGTAACGGGAGACCAGCCCGGCGTAGTGGTCCAGGCCGGCGACGAGCTCAGCCCTCGACAAACCGTCCAGTCCGGCCTCGGTGTGCATGATCAGCGACTCGAGCTCGCGGAGGTCGGCCAGGAAGAGGTCGATCGCGTCCTGGACCGAGGCATGTGGCGGCAGCGCCAGCGACTGGGCCAGGTAGCCGACCCCTCCCGGGGCGATCACCGTCAGGTCTCCGTTATCGGGTCGGTCCACTCCGGCGATCAGGCGTAACAGGGTCGACTTCCCGGCACCGTTGTCGCCGATGATGCCGACCTTCTCGCCCGGTTTGACGCTGAAGGACACGCCGGCCAGCACGGTGCGCTCGTCGTAGCGGCGGATGATGTCATGCAACGAGAGTTGCGACGCGAGCAAGACGCCCCCTGATCTGGCAGGTGGACAAGGACATGTTGGTGACGGCCGTTCGGCCGCGACAGCCGGGTGCCGACGGAGGGCTCTCGACCGGTTGCGGCGCCGCCTCGTTGGGCTACGTTCACCGAGGTGGCGCCGCACACCGGCCGGGCTCACGCCCGCTTCGTGAAGGCGGAACGCGCCCACAGGTAGCCGGCGAGGGCGATGGCCACGCGCCAGGCGACGACGACGGCCGCGTCGGTAGTGTCAGGCGACTTCGCCGACAGTCCTAGCGCGACCGTGAACCAGCCCGCCGCGAACGCGAGCAGAACGACGACACCACCCACGGCGAGCCAGTCGGTCAGGCCCGCCTCCGGGCTGAACCCCAGCAGGAAGGCCACTCCGACGAGCGCCGCAATGGCGATCACGTTGCGCCGTCGGCGACCAGGTCACGCACGATCGACCATGGTGCGGCGGCTGCGCGGGTCCAGCCCCCGTCGTCGGCTCGTCGAGGAAGATGATCCGCGGATCGCCGACCAGCGTCATCGCCAGGTCGAGCTTGCGCCGCATGCCACCGGAGTAGGTGGAGGTCGGCTTGTCCGCCGAGGCGGTCAGCTCGAACCGGTCCAGCAGGTCCGCGACGATCCGCGGGCCGCCGCCGGCGACCCTCCGGTTGAGGTCCACCATCAGCTGGAGGTTCTCTCGTCCGGTCAGTAGTTCGTCGACGGCCGCGAACTGGCCGGTGACGCCGATGGCCGCGCGGACCGCCCTGGCGTCGGTGGCAAGGTCGTGGCCGGCGACACGGACGGTGCCGCCGTCGGCCTGCACCGGCGTGGACGTCGAAGTCGATGCCGTCGAGGACGGTCTTGTCCTTGTACGCCTTGGGCAGGCCCGAGACCGAGATCGCCGGGATGGTCACGTGGTCACCTCCGGGTTTGCCGCAGCGGCATCGAGCGCTGCGATGATCTTGTTGGTCATGTCGGCGACGGTGGGAGCGGGTGCGCCCTGCCGGGTACGGACGGCCGCGTCGAGGGCGACGACGACGGTGCGGCGGAAGTTGTCCACCTCGGACGGGGCATGCTCGGCGAGCAGGCGCATTGCCTCGGTCAGGGCGGGCAACACGCGATCGGCGATCTGGGCCACCGAGCCGCCACTCAGGTCCATGCCCGTGGACTTCTCCGCGAGCACGTGCCCGACCAGGCCGGTTGCCGAGGCCAGGGCGATGGACCCATCGGTGGCGATCCTGTGGGGAGAGCCGCCGGCGGCTCCGGCGGCCGACAGCAGCGTGACCGCGCCGTACGCGGCCGTGCGAAGCGTGACTTTGTCCTGGGTGGAAAGGTTGACGGACACGGTGGTGAGCTCCTTGATGTTGACGTGGGCAGGTGGCGACCGGCGGGTGGCGGCCCGGGGTCACCGGGCGGGTCTCGGGCTCCCGACCGGGGCGGCCCACGTCCGGAGGCGGACAGGACCTTTCATGACGAACCTCTCTTCATCGGGCATGGGTCGGCCCGGACGTGCCACTGGATCGGAGTCAGGGCCGCCGGTTACGGCAGGGTGAGCTCGTAATGGAGACGCCGCCCGAATGGGCGGAAGCCCAGGTGTCGACGCAGGGCGACCAGGTCGGAGTCCCCGTCGGCAGTGCGGGTCTCGATCTCCTCGACGTGTGGATGGATCTCGCGTAGTCGGGTGAGCAGAGCGGCGTTGACCCACAGCCCCAGCCGCCGGCCGCGATGACCGACGAGCACGGCAGGGCCGTACTGGTGGGCGCGAACCTGTGGCAGTGCACCCGTCATCGCCACGACATAGGCGACCACCCCGCCGTCCGCCTCGGCGGCGCTCACCACCGCGGCACCGGGCCTGCTCGGATGCCGGAGCAGTTGCTCGACGCTGGTCGCGCCGCACGGATCCCCGGTCCAGTGACGCAGTCGGTATCCGGGGTGCTCGACATCGACCAACTCACCCAGCCAGGCATGGTGGACATCGCAGTAGGTGAGCAGTTCATGGCTCCCGGATCCGATGCGCCGAAATCCGTGCCGTTCACAGAATGACCGCGCGGCGGAACCCGGGCTGGTCTCCACGATCACCCGCCGGCCCACGGCGTGTGCGCCGACGGCGGCCAGCAGCCGCGATCCGATCCCTCGACGACGCCACTGCGGCTGCACGTACAGGTTCAGCTCGAGGGTGTCCGGCTGCGGGGCGGTCGGTGCCGGCAGCTCGTACTCGAACGGCATGACCGGACGCAGGTCGGCGACCCCGGCCACCGCACCGGGCGACGTTACAGCGTGCCAGCGTGGGGTGCCGAGATGATCCGGCGCTGCCACGATGTCGATCACGCTTTCGCTCATGCGTCCACCATCGTCCGGCAGCCCCGGCCGATCAACGCGGAAGATCGCATCGCCGCATTAGCCAGCGGTGATCGATCGCCGACGGGCCCGGCGACGGCCGGTGGTCCGCGCCACGCTCGCGCCGCCCGTTCTCGTCGCGGCCGTAGACTGCCCAGTTCCAGGCCACGATGATCGGAGACAGGGCCGTCCGGTGGAGCTGCGCGATATCGAGATCTTCCTGACACTGACCGAAGAGCTTCACTTCGGTCGTACTGCCGAGCGTCTGCACGTGTCCCAGTCGCGGGTCAGTCAGTCGATCAAACAGCAGGAACGCCGGATCGGCGGAGGCCTCTTCGAGCGTACGAGCCGTGCTGTTCGGCTCACCCCGCTCGGCGAGCGGCTGCGCGACCGTCTCCGCGCCGGCTACAGCGAGATCATCTCCGGCATCGAGGAGGCCACCGCCACCGCCCGCGGCCAAGCCGGCACGCTGACCATCGGCACAATGGCCACCCACTACCAGTCGGTCGAGGCCGTCCTCGACCTGTTCCGGCAGCGGCACCCGCAGTGCGAGCTGCGCCTGCGCGAGATCCTGCCGACCGACCCGCTCGGGCCGCTGCGGGCCGGTTCGGTCGACATCGGGATTCTCTGGCTGCCCATCCGCGAGCCCGACCTCACGGTCGGGCCGATCCTGCACCGGGAGGAGCTGGTGTTGGCGGTGGCCGCCGGTCATCCGCTGGCCGGCCGGGGCAGCGTGGAGCTTGAAGATCTCGGCGATCATCCGGTGGTCTACCCCGAGGGACCCATTCCGGACTACGTGTGGGAGGCGCACACCCCGTCCACGACCCCGGCGGGACGGCCCATCCGGCGCGGGCTGGCCATCGTCACCCTCGAGGAGGCCTTCCGAGCGATCGCCGGCGGCAGCGTCGTTTCCCCGATCGGATCGGACGTGGCAGCCACCCGGCAACGAGGCGACATCACCTTCCTGCCCATCACCGACGGACCGGTGCTGCACTACGCGCCGGTGTGGCGCAACGGCGGAGAGAATGCCCTGGTACGCGCCTTCGTTCAAGTCGTCACAAAGGCTCAGCAAACGACGTAGTCGGGCCTTGCGTCGTCCTTCCCACCGGCAGACCGTGACTGCGGCTCGACAAGCTTCTGACTGCCGCGCGCCACAGATTGGCCGGTGCGGGAGAACCCGCACGCCCGGGCATACGTGAAGTCAGCACGCTGGGCCTAGCTTGGCAGGCCGACTGGCATGGGCGGGTTCTCCGAGGATGAGCTGCACGCGGCTGTCTCCCGGTACGAGGCGACGCGGGCGGCTGCGTTGACTGAGCGGGACGAGCGGCTACGGGCGTTTCACACGGCCGGGTGGCGGCCGGTGGATCTGCAGCGGGTCACCGGATACAGCCGGGAAACGATCCGCCAGGCGCTACGACCGAAGGTCCGGCGGACGACCGACATCAGCCGGCCGCAACGCCCTTCTCGCCCTCGCGCAGCGCGCCGACCGTGGCTTCGACCCACGCATCTTCGCCGACGCCCTCGGACAAGCCACCCAGCTCGATCCCGACGACTTCGCTTAATACCTCGTCACCGGCCCCAGCGCTGGACGCCCACAAGGCCCACAACATTCCTGCTGATCTTCGGCAAGCGATCGCAGCGAGCCCGCGAAGCGACCGGCACGCAACGGCAGAAGACAGAAAGCCGCAGGTCATCGACCTGCGGACACCGGTGAACCGTCGGGTTAGGAAACCGACGCTCCATCCCCAGCGACCTGGGGTTCACCTGGGGTGGCAGGGAGTGGCCCACGTTCACCCACGTTCCCCGGACCGCCGTTCGCCCAGCCCAGGGCCACACCCGGAGCACACCAACCCCGGTTCGCGACCGGCGGTCGGCCGGGTGACCCGCGTTGGCGCCGGTTCACCCGGGTTGGCATCCGCTGGGGAGCACACACCGCAGGCCTGAGCGGGGATCGATGCGGCAGACCCGTCGCAGATGTCAGGTCATGCTCGCAGGCCGAGCACCAGATAGCTGGCGAAGCTGACGAGCAGGTACCAGCTGGCCGCACCGGGCGACCATCGGGACTCGCGAGCATGCCAGAAGCGCCATCCCGCCACCATCACCAGGGAAAGTGGCAACAGCACGGCCACCCACCAGTACCCTGATGGCCGCGTCACGCCGAGAAACAGCACGATCGAGGCGATCGGTGCGGCGACGGCGAGCGCGATGGTGCCGCCGAGACCGAATACGGCAACGTACGTCCGCTCGCCCGGCCGGGCTGCTCGAGTAATCTTCTTGGCGAATTCCAGGTGGACGGACGCGAGCACCACCACCGCGATCGCCACAGCGCCGAGCCGTCCTGGCGTCAGCCCGGTGCCCTGCAGGAAGCCGACGTAGAGATACAGGTGCAGCAGCAGTTGCACCGGGAAGCTCACCAGGAGGTTGAGCATCAGGTTGTCCGCCGACGGCCAACGCAGCCAGTGATGGACGGCGATCACCAGGGCGCCGTACGCGAGCTGTCCGGCCAGGACGAGCGCGGCGAGCGGGTTGCCGGCGTTGAGCACGGGCAGCAGCAGCGCACCGGCGGCGTACAGGACGCAGAGATCGGTTCGGCGCACCAGACCGGCGGCCAAGGGTCGGCTGGGGTGGAGGCGACGGTCGTAGTCGAGGTCTCGTATGTCGTCGAGGGCCCGCATCAGCAGCAGGTTCACCGCCAGCGTGACCGCCGCCACGGCGGTGCCGAGATCCGGGGCCCAGTGCGCGGCGCGGGGATCAATCGCGGCGAACAAGCCGGTCACCCCGTACGCCCAGGCCCCCGCGAACAGCAGCGACGGCACCGGCGGATAGCTCCCGGCCACGAACCGGGTCAGTCGCGTGATCATGCAGCGTCGCTCCGTCCGGACCATCGGACCGGCAGGGCCCAGACCCCCCGGATGAACATCTGGTCGCGCCATTGCAGGGCCGACTCCGGCACCGCCAACTCCAGCCCGGGCAGGCGGCGAAGGACCGCCGCCAAGCCCTCCTGCAGTTCCACCCGGGCGTGCGAGGCGCCGAGGCAGAGATGCCGCCCGTGGCCGAAACCGAGATGGGCGTTCGGGTCCCGGTCGGGCCGGAACTGGTCGGCGTCCGGGAAGGCGTCCCGATCGCGGTTGCCCGCGTCGGTGAGCGGGATGACGACCTGTCCAGCAGCGAGGACTCGGCCGGCCAGTTCCACGTCCTGCATGACGACGTGCGGCTGCCCGCCGGTGCCGACGAACCACACCCACCGCAGCAGCTCCTCGACAGCCGCCGGGATGAGGCTGGGCTCGCGGCGCAGCGTCGCCGTCAGCTCCGGCCGGCGCAACAGCGCCAGGATGCACATCGCCAGGTGGGACGCCGTGGTCTCGCCCCCCGCCATCAGCAACCCGGCGGCGAAGACCGTGATCTCCTCGGTGCTGAGCCGGTCTTGGGCCCGGGCGGCCAGCAATGCGGTCAGCAGGTCGGCACCGTCCGCCGCGACGGCGGTGGCGTCATCCGGTCGGCGCTCGGCCAGCCGGTCTCGGACGTAGCCGTACATCGTCTTCTGGGCGGCGGCGACCTCGTCGGGAGGAAACCGGCCGGCCGACATCATGATCGTCACCAGTGGCAGTAGCCGGTCCAGGTCGCCGAACGGAATCCCGAGCAGGTCACAGGTGACCCGGTACGCCAGCGGGGTGGTGAACTCGGCGACCAGGTCCACCGGCTCGTCCGCCGCCTCGACACGGTCCAGCAGCTCGTCCGCGATGGCGGCGATGCGCGGTCGCGCCTGCTCCGCCCGGCGGTGGGTGAACCAGGCCTGGACGGCGCGCCGGCGGCGGGCGTGCGTGGGACCATCGCTGGTCGCCAGCGCCAGGCTGGCGGACTGGCGGGCGAACAACGTGCCGCCCTGCCACGCCTCCCGGCTGAACCTGGGATCCGCCAGCACGGTGCGCACGTCGGCGTACCGGGTGACGAGCAGGACCTGCTGCCCGCCGGCCAGCCGCACCGGGACCAGCGGTTCCTCGTGCAACAGCGCCAGGCGCTCGGGCTCCAACGCGATGCCCGGAAGGTCCGGCAGGGGAAAGTGCGGGCAGCGGCCCGCGGGGATACCGCCGGGGCCGACGGTGACGGGCGCGAGTACCGGCTCGCGGGTCACGACGGTCGTCCGAGCATCGGCGGGCGGATGGCGCCGACCTCGGCCTCAGCCCACCACTGCGGAACCTTCACACCGTCTCCCTTCGAGACTCCGGACGCCCGGTGGCCCACTCCGGCAGGGAGAGGATCTCGACGACGGCCGCCGAGACCGACACCCCCACCCCGTTGCTGATCATGAGTACGTGGTCACCCGGCGCGACCTGGCGGGTGACCACCAGGTGGGTCAGTGCGGCGAAGTGGTCGTTGACCGACAAATGGCCGAGGTCACGGCCGAAAGCGAGCATGCCGCGCGCCGGGTCGATGCCGATCGGCGCGAGCACGCTGCGCAGATAGCCCTCGCCGCCCGCGAAGACGTGGGTTGCCCGGGCGATGTCGGCCGGGCTGATCCCCGCCTCGGCGATGGTCCGCAGGCCCAGTTCGGTCCGGGCCGAGCTGATCGCTTGTTTGGCCGCCAGCGCCGCCTTCGGGAAGCGGCGGGCGAAACTCAACTGCCGTCCGGCCACGTCCACCGGCCGGTCGAAGGTGAGCGCCGGCGGAAACAACGGGCCCTCAGGCCGGTTCATCTCCTCCAGTTCGGGCAGCGACACGGAGGCCATCGCCCGCACTCGGGCGAAGCCGTCGACGGTGGACAGCACGGCGGCGGTCGCGGCATCACCCATGATGGAACCGCGGCCGGGGTTGGCGCCCGAGGCGTACCGCCACCGGTCGAAGCGCGGCACACCGAAGTTGTCGGCCCCGGTGACCAACGCAGCGGTCCGGTGACCGGCGCAGAGGTACCCGTACGCCAACTCCAGCGCGGTCAGTGCCCCGTTGCAGCCCTGGCGCAGCTCGGCCGCCGGGATGCTGCCGCCCACCGTGTGCCGTAGTACGTACTGGTGCGGCGACCAGTAGTCGGGGCCCTGGTCACCGACCGAGGCGTGCAGCAGCAGAGCGATCTCGGCACGGTCGAGCCCGGACCGCGCCAGGGCCTGGTTCGCGGCGTCGACCGCCATGTCCGGGGCGGAGATCCGGCCGGCCACCGCCGCGCCCGTCCAGCCGCTGTTGCGCCACTCGTGCTCGTCGTACCAGCCGGCGGCGACGGCGTCCTCGGCCGCGACGGAGGCGGGCAGATAACTGGCCAGCCCGGCGAGGTACAGCTGCGGTGTCCTCACGGGGTCGCCCCGTCGGTGACGCCCGCCGGCACGCGAGCACCGGGTACGACCGGCTCGGCGGAGAGAAGCCGGACAGTCCCCGCAGCCCCGTCCAACTCCACCAGCGCACCGTCCGGGATGCGGGTGCTCGCGCCCGCGACGGCGACCACCGTCGGAATGCCCAACAGCCGGCCGGTGATCGCGGTGTGCGACACCATGCTGCCGCGTTCCACCACGATGCCCTTCGCCGCCATCATCAGCGGCAGCCACCCGGGGTCTGTCTCCCGCGCGACGAGGATCCGGTCCGCGCACGATTCGGGCGGCACCGCGGCATCCAACACCACCTTGGCGCGGGCCTGGACCCGGCCACTGCTGGAGGCCAGACCCCGCAGGGTGTCCCCCTCGGCGGCCACCGGCGTCGGCCCGGTGCCGGACCGGGCGACCAGCCCGGGACAAACCGGTACGCCCTTCGGCGTGGTGAAGTACGCCGGCGGTTCCGGACGGTCCGCCGCGACGGCAAGCTCCACCCTCCGTCGCGTCACCACGGCGCGCAGGTCGGCGTCCGCGACGGTGCCGTCGAAGGCGCCGAGTACCTCCTCGACCCGCAGGTGGGCCACGTCGTCGACGGTGTCCAGCAGATCCGCCTCGACGAGCGCGGCGGCGAGCCGCCACAACACGTCCCGGGAGAGCCCGTACAGCTGGCTGCGGCAGAACCGCGTGTCCTCCCGTGCGGTGAGAAAGAACCGCAGCACACCGAGGGTGGCGCGCAGCACCGCCCGCCGGGCCGGATTCGGGCAGGCGGAGCGCAACTCCTGCCGAGCCTCGTTCCGGGCCCGGCGCGCATCGGCGAGGCTGCCGGCGACGGTCAGTCCCTGGGTGACGAAAGGGCGGATCGTGGCCAGAGTCATCGCGGGGCGTTGCCGGGGAGTGGGCACCTCGAGCTTGAGGTCGTGCAGCGCCCGGTCCCCGTACGCGTCCAGGTGGCGGACGAAGGCGGACGCGACATCCGCGCCGTACCGGCCGGCCGTGATCTCTGCCCACACCTCGGGCTCCGGTCGTTGAAGCACCGCCATCCGCAGCTCCGGTACGGCGTTGACCAACTCCGCCAGGCCGATCGCCGACCGGACCGCGGCGAGGGTCCGGTTCGGCCGGCCACCCGCCACCAGGCGGGGCAGCAGCGCTTCCCCATCCGGCACCCAGCGCCGCAACAGCACTGTGGTGGCGCCCAGCGCCGCCAGGCCGAAGTAGCTGCTCACCATTGTGGTCCCCCACCGGCGTTCGACCTCGGCCCATATCTGGCGATAGCGGTCGATCAGCTCGTCCGGGGTACGGTCGGCGAGCCCGCCGGTCTCCACCACCAGCGCGTCCCACCAGCGCAGAAATGCCCGCAGCTCTGCCGGCTGGCGGGCGAGTAGCAGCGCCAGCCGTGGGGCGGCCCGCAGCACCTCCCGCCACGCCCGGCCTGGCGATTCGGGCGGCATCCCGGTCCGCTCGGTCAGCCCGAGCGAACGCTCCCACAGCGGGCGCATCAGCGCGAAGCCGGGAATCCGCCCGTGCAGCGCGAACCAGGCGTCGAGCCGGTAGAAGACCCGCCCCTCGAGGTAGCCCACCATCCGGCTCAGATGATGACGGTGCCTCCGCAGGGAGCGTTCCGGCACCCCCATCCGCCGGTAGAAGTCCGCGAAGCCCACCTGGTAGAAGACGCACGCCTGCGAGTACGTCAGGGCGCCGGTGAACCCTGGGAAGCTCTCCGTCAGGTTGTGGTTGGTCCACGGCACGGTTGCGTGGTCTGGCCGGACACCGTCGACGGCAGCAGTCGGAATGACCGCCGGTCGAGCCTGCACCAGGTGGACGCGCCCGTCGGCGGTGAGGGTGCCCTCGATGTCCTGGGGACCGCCGAAGAGGCCCTCCACCCGGGCGGCGAGGGCGCAGATCTCGTGCACCTCGACGTCGCTCAGCACCGGTGGCTCGGCCAGCCGGGCGGGGACCGGTAGGCCGACCGGACCGTTGTCGGGCCGCGCCGGGTCCAGCCCGACCATCGTGCGCTTGGTGACCGTGTCGGCGTGCACCGCGCCGGTCGCCCCGTCGACGAAGTAGTGCTCGATGTCGGCCTTCTCCTGCACGATGCCCTCGCCGATGCCGTGCGCGGCGGCGATCACCCGACGGTCCGTGCCGGTCCGCGGGTCGCGGGTGAAGGCCACGAACGAGCGGACACCGGGCACCATGCGCTGGACGCCGACCGCGATCCGCACGGCGGCCGGGTCGACCCCCCGATGCAGCCGGTACACGGTCGCCTCCGAGTTGTACGCCGAGGCCCAGCAGTCCACGACCCGGGTGATCAGGGCGGCCCGGTTGACGTACAGGAAGCTGTCGGACATGCCCGCGAACGGCTCCTGCGCGCCGTCCTCGCCGGTGCCGTCGGCGGCGGCCACCACGCAGGCCCGCACGGCGACGAGACCGTCCGGCCCGGCCAGGTCGTCGAACGCGGCGAGCAGCCGTTCCGCCAGGCTGGTCGGCACCCCGGCGGCGCGGACGCGGGCCCGGTTCGTCTCCGCCCACCTGAGCACCTCGGATGTCTCCGCGTCCGGGCCGGGGAACGGGGTCGGCGCCGGCACCACCGCACCGAACGCCTCCCCGGTCAGGCAGAAGAACCCGGGCACCTCGAGCCCGGCCCGACGCATCACGTCCTGTCGAGAGAACTTGAATCCCACCAGCGTGGGGTCGGCCAACGCCGGCCCGGAAAGGACGAGCCGCATCGCTCACCACACCCCGGGAACGAGGCGGGCACGGCCACCGGCGTACACGGGGTAACCGGGAACGGTGAACAGCACCCGCTCCTCGACC
This sequence comes from Micromonospora sp. WMMD967, assembly GCF_029626165.1. NCBI lineage: Bacteria > Bacillati > Actinomycetota > Actinomycetes > Micromonosporales > Micromonosporaceae > Micromonospora > Micromonospora sp. WMMD967. The sequence continues at coordinate 1,737,583 of NZ_JARUBK010000001.1, read as the reverse complement.
CGGATCCGCCACACGATCACCGCACCGAGCGCGATGAGGAGGAGCAGGCTCAGCGGATTGCCGAAGAAGACCACGAAGGCGGTATTGGCCAGCAGCATCCCGGTGTACGCCGGGTGCCGGGCGAACCGGTACGGCCCGGACGTGACAATCGAGTGGTCGCGGTATCGAACGACGTGGTGCGAGTAGAACCGGCCCAGGGTACGAATCGCCATCAGGCGCAGCACCACCGCGGCGACGAACACCACCGCCGGGACGGCCAGCCATGGCGACAGGTGCTCCCGGTGCACCGGCCCCAGGATCGCCGACACGCCGGTCCCGATCCTGGCCAGCGCGTACGGCAGCAGCGTGTGGTTCTCGGCGGCCAGCTCGTCGGGGTGACGCACCGTGATCCGGGCCTCGCTCAGGAGCCACAGGAGATACCCACCACCCATGGCCGCCGCAGCCAGGTGCACCGGCTCGTCCGGCCGGCGCAGGTGACCCCCGATCCCGATGACGAACGCCACGACGGCGGCCGGCAGGAGGAAGTGCAGGCAGGCGACGGTCATCCGCTGGGTCATGCGACGCCACCGGTGGCGCGTCGGTACCGGTCGTAGGCGTGCGCGCTCAGCATCTTGACGTGGAAGCGCAGCGTGCCCAGCACCGGGGCCCGATCGTCGGGACCGATCAGGTCGAAGTCACACCATGTCCGACCGGTTCCGAGCGGGCAGTTACGCCAGCGCAGAGCCAAACCGGACGTGTCCGGCAGGTCGATGGGCAGATCGGCGGTCACCCCCAGCCACATGATCTGGGTGTCCTGCGGCCAGCGACCCACCCGGTGCACCAGCAGTGTGCAGAACTGGCGGGCAGCCTCGATCAGGCATTCGACCGCATGGGTGTCGCCACCGCGGCCCGTCAGGGCATGCCCGGCCGGTGGCACCAGTACCGGAGCCCTCAACCCGTCGTCCGTCTGCTCGGGTTCACCGATCATGATGTTCTCCGCGCGGACCCGGTGCACCAGCAGCGCCTCCGCCGGCCGCGGGCGTAAGGGTGCCGCCGGTGGCATCGTGACGGTGCCTGCGGCTTCGAACGCGAACCAGCCGTCGGCCGCTACCGCCCCACCCTGCCGGACGTACACGTCGTACCGGCCGGCGCCGCCGACCACCTCCAGCTCCGGGGCGGGTGCGAGTTCACAGATGCGACGGAAGGTCAGCGCGGTACGCAGCCGGTGGGCAGCCGGACCTGCGGCACCGGCCCGGGCCAGATCCCACGCGGCGCAGAAGAGCAGCATTCCCGGCACATGATCGAGGGGATGATCGAAGAAGAACGGATCCGACGGGTCGACGCGCAGGTCGGCTGTCCACCGGTAGCCGTCGTCGTCGTGTCGCCGGACGGCGTCCAGTAGTGCGGCGCTGTCCGCAGCGGGCTGGACGATGGTGGAGGGATAGTTCATCTCGCACTCAGCCCTTCCTGCTCGGAACGCCCGCCATCGCTACGCGACCAGCGGTCCAGGTGCAGCACTGTTTCCAGTGGTCGACGACGGGCGGGACGGAACTCCGTGCCGATGGCGTGCGCGGTGGGGATCAGCGCCGCCTGGCGGATGTGATCCGGCAGGTCCAACACCGCCGACACTTCACGCTCGTACGCCAGATGCACTGTGGTCCAAGCGGTGCCGAGCCCTCGAGCGCGCGCAGCGAGCATGTAGCTCCACACTGCGGGCAACAGGGAACCCCAGAGGCTGGCCTGATTTCCCGTAGGTAGTTCCAGGGCTTCCAGTTCCAGACAAGGAATCACCAGGACCGGCACGTCGGCGATATGGTCGGCGAGGTGCCGAGCACTGCGGATGGTGGCAGCCGGATAGGGGTCGGGGTTCGCCTCGAACCGTTCCCGCCAGGCGCGGGCATACCAGAACCCCACTGCGGCACGTTGCCGCGGATCGGTGACGACGATCCAGTGCCACGGTTGCACGTTGGCCCGTGACGGCGCCTGCAACGCGATGCGCAGACATTCCTCAATCGTGCTCGAATCGACCGGGCGGGATAGATCGAGCCGATTGCGGACGGCCCTGGTAGTAGTGAGAAGCTGATCCGGCGCCAGCATGTACCCTCCGTCGTAGTTGACGCTCACAGAAGCAGTAGCGCCAGCTGATGGTCAGAACCGCAGATGAGTGGTCGGGTGGCGTGTCGACATCGGCCTGCCGATCATTCAGTGATGAGCAACCGACCCATCGTGAGAGGCAGTTCGGACCGTCTCGAAGTTGAACGCCTTGTCGCGAATGGTGACTGTCCACGAGACGCCCGCCGTGAGTTCCAACACGATGCTCGGCATATGCCACTCGTATCTCACCAGCACGCCCTGGTCCGCACTCACGTCCGAGCCGTCGTGCGCCGACACATTGCCGTAATTGTTGACGGCGAAGATTTCGGGCGTGGCACTCATCCACCCGATCCGGGTCCGGCCGGCCTCGATGAAGTCATCTCGCCGCTCGACGCCGGACAGCAGATCCATCTGCCGCCGCTCCTCGTCGCGATAGTAGTCGCGGATTTGGATGCCAGAGCTCTGCTCAACCACGTTTCGTGGCAACGGCAGGAACTGAAGCGAGTTACCCAGGGTCAGCTTGGGCGAGTAAAGACTGTTCTTGAGAACGAACATGTTCTTGCAGTCGCGCTTGATGAAGTCGGCCCTCATTTTGTCCAGGAAGGGTCCGATCTTGGCGGGTGAGGTACAGCTCTCGGCGAACTTGACGGGGAGTTTCTTGTCAGCGCCGGAGGGCGATTTCTCGACCGGCGGCATCAAGTCCGCCAGCTCATCTGGGCGGATCCCCAACTCTTTCAGGTTCTGTGCGATCTGGAAGGCGTCCTCCCGAGTTTTCAGGGTCTTCATCAGCGCCTGGTGGAAGCGGAAGACCTTGTATCCGTCCTGCAGCGGGAACGGCATGCACGTGAAGATCCCCTGCCGGTTCGGGTCGGAGCGGTAGGTCACCGAAGCGAGCAGGAAGCTGTCGTAGAAGTCTTCGTACCTCTCGGCGAGGAGCTCCTGGAAGGAGGAGAGGGGGAATTCCTCGGGAGTGTCGAAGGTCAGCTCGATCAGGTGACACTTCGCGAAGAACGGATTGCCTGAGAAGAAGTGCGTCACGGCCTGCTCGAACTCGGCGAGGTCGAAAGTCCTCTCGACCCGGTAGGTTGAGAGGGCCGGAAAGAACTGCGACGCGTTGATGATCGGGAAAGTGGTCAGGGAGAGCCTGAGCACCTTGTCGGCGAGCAAGACAGCCATCTCTTCACTTCCATTGACTGGTGGGCGGAGGGGAGCGCAGTCAGCTATTTCCTGCCAGAACGCAAGCGCTGGAACTGGTTCAGCGATCTGATTTCGAATCAGTGGTTCCACGCCGGTGGCGGGTCGCTGAACGGGCGGAGGGCTGATGCGACCGCGAGGCGCGGAACCGGGACCATTCGACAGCAAGTCAGTGCGCGGCGGCCTCGGCGCGCAGCGGCTTCAGGGCACCGGACCACGCGATCAGCTCGTCCAGCATCTTGTGCAGTGCCGGCTCGTGGTGTGGGCCGGGGGTCACGGTGCCCGGGTCGAGAGGGTTGGTGGGGTCGGAGAACGTGAAGTCGGTGAAGATCTGCAGACCGACCGCGGTCGCCACGTCGGCCACCTTCACCTCTGCCAGCGAGGTCCGCAGGTGCTCGACGGCGCGGACTCCGCCCTGAGTGCCATAGCTGACGAAACCGGCGGCCTTGTTCGACCACTCGTGGTAGAGGAAATCGATCGCGTTCTTCAGCGGAGCCGGCACGGAACGGTTGTATTCCGGGGTCACGAAGACGAAGGCATCGTAGGAAGCGATCGTCCGCGACCACTGGTGGGTGTGCTCGTTGCGGTACTGGCCGAACGCGGCCGGCATCGCCTCGTCGAGCAGCGGAAGACCGAACTCTGCGATGTCCACGATCTCGACGGCGGCGTCACCGGCTTTGATGGCCTCATGGCTGTTCGAGGCGTCTTGCACCCACTGGGCCACGTTGGCTCCGCGACGGCCGGGACGAGTGCTGCCGATGATGACGGCGATCTTGGTCATTTCCTACTCTTCTCAGTCAGGGGCTGAATGTGGCGGGACGGGCAGGGCAGTCAGGAGTGCCGCAAGTTCGGGTCGCCCGCCGCCCACACCAGGTCGAAGACGAAGCGACGGATCCGCCATCCGGCCGGGGTGCGCACCGCCACGGCCTCGTAGTGGCCGCCGATGTCGAAATGGGTCGCCGGCTCCGCGCCACGCTTCACGTGAACAGCGGTCAAATGGGCCCGGATGTCGGCGTGGTCACCGTCGAGCTCGATGGTGTAGTTGGAGCCGATGTGGTGCGTGGTCTCGAAGGTCTTGCGAGCCATCTGCTGAAAGGCGGCGAGGCCGTCGAAACCCTTGTACTCACCCATGGGGAAGGTGAGGTGGCAGTCGTCGGTGAAAACCGCACCGAACCAGTCGTCGTTGTGGCGATCCTTGTCGAGGTGCAGGACGTAGCGGTCGCACAGCTCGGTGATCGCGGCTCGGTCGCTGAGCTGTCGGACCTGGGCGGCAAGGGCGGTGATGTCGTCAGTCATGGATTCTTTCCGGTCGTCGAAAGTGGTCAGAAGCGCCAGGTGCGCGCGCCGCCGAACTGAACCGGCCGGTCGAAACGCCGCCACCGGGCCGTCGGGCGGGTCCCGTGGCCGCCATCGGCCGGGTCGGCCGGCGCGGTGCGGGTCAGCAGCACCGCCGCGAGCGCGGCAAGTTCCTCTGCTCCTGCGGCGCCGCGCTCCACCCGGATCACCTGTCGTGTCCCGTCGCCATCCATCGAGATGCCTCCCTCATTGCGGTGGATTCCCATGCTTGCGATGCGGCAGGTCGGCGTGCTTGGTGGCGAGCATGGCCACCGCCCGGCAGAGCACTGCCCGTGTCTCGCGCGGGTCGATCACTTCGTCGACCAGGCCCCGCTCGGCCGCGTAGTACGGATGCACCAGCGACTCCCGGTACTCCTCGATCCGGTCGCGCCGCACCGCGTCCGGGTCCTCCGCGGCCGCGATCTCCCGGCGGAACAGCACGTTCACCGCGCCCTCGGCACCCATGACAGCGATCTCGTTGCCCGGCCAGGCCAGGGCGAGGTCGGCGCCGGTGGACCGGGAGTCCATCACGATGTACGCGCCTCCGTACGCCTTGCGCAGCACCACGGAGATCCGCGGCACGGTCGCGTTGCAGTACGCGTAGAGCAGCTTGGCGCCGTGCCGGATGATCCCGTCGTGCTCCTGGGTCACCCCGGGAAGGAATCCCGGCACGTCGACCAGCGTGATCAGCGGGATGCTGAAGGCGTCGCAGAACTGCACGAAGCGCGCCGCCTTCTCGCTCGCCGCGATGTCCAGCACCCCGGCGAGCGCAGCTGGCTGGTTCGCGACCACGCCGACGCTGTGGCCGTCGAGCCGGGCCAGCGTGCAGACGATGTTCGGCGCCCAGGCGGCGTGCACCTCCATGTGCTCGCCGTCGTCCACGATCTCCTCGATCACCCCGCGGATGTCGTACGCCTGTCCGCCGTCGGCCGGCACCAGCTCCAGCACCGCGTCCAGGTTCCGGTCGGCCGGATCGTCGGTCGGCACCACCGGGGCCAGCTCGCGGTTGTTCGGCGGCAGCAGGGAGAGCAGGTACCGCACGTCGGCGAGGCAGCTCTCCTCGTCGTCGTGGACGAAGTGGGCCACACCGGAGAGGGACGCGTGGACGTCCGCACCGCCGAGCTCGTTCTGCGTGACCCGTTCCCCGGTGACCGCGTGCACTACGTCGGGCCCGGTGATGAACATCTGTGAGATGCCGCGGACCGCGAAGACGAAGTCGGTCAGGGCCGGCGAGTAGGCGGCGCCGCCCGCACAGGGGCCGAGCATCACCGAGATCTGCGGGATCACGCCGGAGGCTCTGGTGTTGCGCTGGAAGATCCCGCCGTACCCGGCGAGCGCGCTCACCCCCTCCTGAATCCGGGCACCGGCGCCGTCGTTGAGCGACACCAACGGCGCCCCGGCGGCCAGCGCCATGTCCATCAGCTTGTGGATCTTCTGCGCGTGGGCCTCGCCGAGCGCACCTCCGAAGACCCGGAAGTCGTGGGCGTAGACGAAGACGGGCCGGCCCTCGACCAGGCCCCACCCGGTGACCACGCCGTCGCCGTACGGTCGCTTCGCCTCCAGACCGAAACCGGTCGCGCGATGCCGCCGCAGCGACTCGATCTCGGTGAAGCTGCCCTTGTCGAGCAGGAGCGCGATCCGTTCGTGCGCGGTGAGCTTGCCCTTCGCGTGCTGCCGGGCGTCGGCGCCCGGATCGGGGCCGGCCCGAGCCACCGCTCGCAGTTCGTGCAATCGCTCCAGCGGATCGGTCAGCATGACGTCGGTACCCTCCTCACGTTGATGTCGAGACCGGCACGGCACTCCTCGGCGAACGCGAGGGCGCGCAGGTGGTACGCGCGCGCCGCCCAGCCGAGGCTGATGTTGTGGCCGGCATCCGGCTGGCGGTCCACCTCGACCCGGGGCGCGGCGCTCAGCCGGGCGGTCAGGTCGGCGATCGCCTCGCTGTCGTGCCGCCACCAGTACTCGTGCCCGGCGAAGGTCAGCCGCACCGGCACCCGGATCCGGGCCGCCAGGTCGGGGAAGATCTCCGGCCAGCGGGCCGCCTCGCGGCGCTCCCGGTCGGGCATCGGCGACACGAGCGACTCGCTCAGGCGGAAGGCGTTCGGCGGGTAGAGACCCAGCACTCCCCAGTTGCGCCGCCATGCGCCACCCCGTTCGGTGACGTCGTTGATGTCGGTGGCGTAGAGGTGGCCGCAGCCGGAGATGTCCAGCCCGAGCAGAGCCAGGCCGTCCGGGTCGGCCGCGCAGGTCAGGGCGAGCTTGCCACCGTACGAGTGGGCGAGCAGGAGCAGCCCGGCCCCAGTGCGGAACCGGCTCGCGAAGTCCCGCAGCCCGGCACGCAGGGTGGCCGCCTGGGCGGCGAGGGTCTGGCCGTCCGGCAGGGCGGCGGCGGACGCCCCGTAGCCGGGGCGGTCCACCGCCAGCACCGTCCAGCCGAGCCGGGCGCCCAGCGTGAGCAGCGACAGATCCGGATGGGCCTGCCCGTCGAAGTATCCGGCGCTCATCCCGCCGCCGTGCAACGCCACCACCGTGGCGCGTGGCCCCGTACCGGGTGTTCCGGCCGCGTCGCGATCCTCCGCCGGGTCGGCCTCGCTGAGGAGCGCGGAGAGGGTGACGCCGGCACCGTCCAGGGTGATTCGGCGTACTCGCGGGGACAGCGCCGGTGTCATCAGGACGCGTCCGTCCCCGGTACGCCGAACCAGCGGCGCAGCGCGGCCGGCAGCGAGCCGGGCGACTCCTCGCCGGGCGCACCGGCCCAGGCCACATAGCCGTCCGGACGGATCAGCACCGCGGTGGCGCCGGCCACCGGATCGTCGCCGTCGATCGGTGCCAGGGTGCCGGTCACGGTGATCACCCGGTCCTTCCAGCCGGCCGCGAGGTCCCGGACCGCCGGGTCGTCGCCGAGGTCGAGCAGGACACCCTGGGCGATACGCAGCAGGGCGGTAGTGCCGCTCCGGCCAGCCGGACCGAGCAGCTCCCGGTCGGCCATCCGGGCACCGGCCAGCCGATGACCGCCCGCTTCGCCGAGGTCGTATCGGACCGCCAGGTGGCTGACGATGCCGGCCAGGTGGCGCTTGACGTCGTCGTACTCGACCAGTTCGGTGAGCAGTTGGCGCAGCGGTGCCGCCGCGTCGCCGCCCAGGAAGACCATCCCCTGCGCCCGGGTGGTGGTCAGCAGCCGCTCACCAACCGGGTGCCGCTCCCCGTGGTACGTGTCCAGCAGGCCGTCCGGTGCGCTGCCACGGATCACCGCAGCGAGCTTCCAGCCCAGGTTCACGGCGTCCTGCACCCCGGTGCTCAAGCCCTGACCACCGGCGGGCAGGTGGATGTGCGCCGCGTCGCCGGCGAGGAGCACTCGCCCGCGCCGGTACTCGCTCGCCTGCCGGGTGGCATCGGTGAACGAACTGACCCAGTGCGCCGAGCCGCCGTGGATGTCCTCGCCGGTGATCCGCTGCCAGGCGTCGGCGACCTCCTGATAGGTGAGCGGGCGCTCGGTCGCGTCCCGTGGCGGCGTGCCGTGCGGGCAGACGATGATCCGGTCCACGCCCGGGCCGAGCGGTGCGGCCATCACCATTCCCTCGGGCAGGGTCTCGCCCAGGAACCGGGGCTTCAGCCCGCACCCGACCACGTCCGCGAGGTACATCTCCCGGGTGGCCGCGGTGCCCGGGAAGTCGAAGCCGGCCAGCTTGCGGACCGTGCTGTGCCCGCCGTCGCACCCGACCAGGTAGGCGGCCGTCAGCTCACGTACGCCGTCCGGCGTGTCCACGCTGACCCGTACGCCGGTGCCCTCGTCGGTCAGCTCGCGCAGCGCCCAGCCACGGCGGATGTCGGCGCCGGACTCGGCGGCCCACGACTCCAGCACCGCCTCGGTCTGCGACTGCGGGATCCCGCGGGCACCGAAGTGCCCACCGGGCAGCACTGTGTAGTCGAACTGCACGCCGCCGAAGTGCCCCATCGGGCTGGTCTCCAGGTCCCCGAACCGGGGCAGCAGACCGCGCTGGTCGAACGACTCCATCGCCCGCGCGGTGAAACCGAGCCCCCGCGACTGCCCGGTCGGTGTGGCAAGCCGTTCCAGGACGATCACCCGGGCTCCGCCGAGACGCAGCTCGCCGGCGAGCATCAGGCCGGTCGGTCCGGCCCCGACCACGATGACATCAGTCTCCACGGCTCAGCCCGCCGACCGGGTGTGCACAGCTCGGAACGTGTTGGCGAACCGCGACGTGGCCAGGGCCCGGGCCCGCACCCGCGCGGCGCGTACGTCCGACGGCCGCTGCTCCTCGGGCATGGTGTGGAACGCGTCGTAGAGCTCCTTGCTGTCCCACTGCGCGTAGTTGCAGACGACAGTGCCGTCCAGACCGCGCAGGTAGGTGTGCGAGCGGTAGCCGGGTACGTCGAAGAGCCACGGCTCCGGCTGCGCCACCGTCTCCAACAGCTCCTTCTGCTGCTCCGGGTCGACGCCGAGGACGATGAAGACGGTGTAGTCGTCCCGGTCCGGCGAAATCTCCACGACGTCGCCCCGGGACGGGTGCACCTGGCTGAACGCCACTTCGGTCTGCAGCAGCCGGGTGCTGGTCGCGATCTGGTCGAACAGCGGCACAGTCTTCTTTTTGAACTTCTCGCCGGCGTACCGGGCGCGCAGGTCCTCGACGCTGCGCCACTGGACGCAGTTGAGCGTGCCCGGGGTGTCCAGCCCCTCGTGGACGGTGGACGAGATCCAGCCCGGGTAGTCGGCCGTGTCGACGATCTTCTTCATCTCGTCGACGACCCGCTGCTGGCCCTCCGGTTCGGCTATCTCGAAGAGGTTGAATACGTTGACGAACCCGTCGTTCGGTGCGAGGAATGGCATGGTCGGACTACCTTTCAGACGAGGGAGAGGGTCGGGTACCGGCCGGGCCGAACCAGCGCCGCAGCGCAGCCCGCGGGTCGTCCGGGCCGGTGGCGCACCAGGCGACATGCCCGTCCGGCCGGATCAGGAGCGCGGCTGTGCCACCGAGCGGGCCGTCCGCCGGCGTCTCGGCGGTCACCGGGTCCACCCGGTCCGCCCACGCCTCGGCGAGCACCGTGAGTGCGCTGTTGAGCGCCGGATCGGCAAGCAGGAGAAGGACGCCGCGACCGGCGCGCAGCAGTTCGGCGGGGCGGGCCGGCGCCCCGGCGACGGTCAGCGGCACGTCCGCCACCCTCCGGCCGAGCAGCTCGTGGGCGCCCGGGGCGACGCCGAGGTCGTACCGGACGTCGACGCCGGAGATCGCGCCGGCCAGGTGCCGCCGGACGTCGTCGTAGCCGAGCAGTTCGCCGACGACCGCGCGCAGCGGCTCCACCTCGACGCCACCGAGCAGCAGCCGAGCCTGCGCCTCGATGTTCGCCAGCACCCGCCGGCCAACCGGATGCCGCTCGTCGTGGTAGGTGTCCAGCAGCTCCTGCGGGGCCTGCCCGAGCACCACCGCAGCCAGCTTCCAGCCCAGGTTCACCGCGTCCTGCAGGCCCAGGTTGAGCGCCTGCCCGCCAACCGGGAGCTGCCGGTGCGCCGCGTCACCGGCGAACAGCACCCGGCCGTGCCGGTAGTGGGTCAGCTGCCGGCTCGCGTCGCCGAACGAGTTCACCCAGAGTGGTGTGCCGGCAGAGATCTCCTCACCGGTGACCCGCCGCCACATCTCGGCGATCTCACCGAACTCGGGCGGCGTGGAGCGCTCGACGAACGTACGGCCGAACTCGTGCACCATCACCCGGGTTACGCCGCCGGGCTGCCGAGCCGCGATCGCGAGGCCGGCGGGCAGCCGCTCGAACCGCCGGTCCGGGATGTCGATGCCGGCCACGTCGGCGCGCAGCAGCTCGCGAACCGCGTCGTGCCCGGGGAACGCGGCCCCGGTCAGACGGCGGACCGTGCTCTCCTCGCCGTCGCAGCCGACCAGGTAGTCGCCGCGGACGGTGCGCGGCACGCCGTCCGGGCCGGTGACCGCCGCCTCGACCCCTTGCTCCGTCGTGGTCAGAGCGACCAGCTCGTACCCGCGCCGGATCCCGGCGCCGAGCGAGCCCGCCCACTTCTCCAGCAGCTCCTCGGTGCGGGCCTGCGGCACCTTCCACTGGCCCGGGTGGCTCCCGGGCAGGGTGAGATCCATCGGCAGCCCGCCGAAGTGCCCACGCGGCAGATTCGGCGGGCCGCCCAGCGGATCCAGCAGCCCTCGGCTGTCCAGGATCTCCATCGTGCGGGCGTGCAGTGTGGAGGCCCTGGACTCGGTGGTCACCGTGTGCCGCTGCTCCAGCAGCAGCACGTCCGCGCCGCCCAGGCGCAGCTCACCGGCGAGCATCAGCCCGACCGGGCCGCCGCCGACGACGATCACGGACGCTCGCACGGTCAGCGCCTCGCCTCGGCGTACGCCTTCGCGTGCTCCAGGGTGGCCCGGCTGTTCGTGCTCAGTGCGCCGCGCACGTACTCTCGGGCGTCGGCGACGGTCGCCTCCGGCCCCAGCACCGCCGCGATGTTCCCGGCGTTGAGCACCACGGTGTGCTGCGAGGTGGCCACGACACCGTCGCTGTCGTCGGCGAACGTCCAGATCCCGGTGTGCAGCGTCATCAGGGCGGGCAGGGTGACCTGCTTGTACGCGATCCGCCGGGGCGCGAACGTGACCCGGTACGACTTGGTGGTGTGGGTGGAGCCGTCCCGGGCCCGAGTGTCCATCTCCAGGGTCTGCAGGCCCGGCGTCTCCTCGGTGAAGCCGACCCGGGCCACGTGTGGCAGCCGCTCCGGCCACCGGTCCGCCTCGTTGATGAAGTCGTAGACGTCCTTGGCCGCACCGGCGATCCGCACCGAGTCCTCGAAGGAGAACGTCAGCTCCGTGTCGGCGTGCGCCAGCTCGACGGTGGTCTTCAGGGAGGCGAGTTCGGCGCGGGAGTTACGGTCCACCGCCTGGTCGATCCAGGCGAGTCCGGCGGGGTCATCGTCGACCGCCCGGTAGTCGTGCAACAGCCGGATCCGCGACGACGTCTCGGAGAGCGCCTCGATGATCCAGGTGCCACCCATCGCGGCGACCGGCGGTGCGGAGACCTCCTGCCGGAACGTCACGCGCAGGGCGTCCGGGTCCAGGGTGCGATGCGAGGTCCAGTTCTTCGCCTCGCCGTTCGCGGTGGCCCAGATTCGGATCCGTTCCTCGCGCTCACCCCGGCTCAGGTAGTCGACGAAGATCGTCGGGGGGAAGATCCGTGGCCAGTTCTCCACCTCGGCGATCAGGCGGTACACGGTCGGGGCCGGAGCCTCGACCGTTATCTCGTGCTCCACCTCACGCGATCCGGGTTCTGCCATGTGCTGCTCCTGCTCACTCGTGACGGGGTAGAAGGAAGGCGATCCGTGGTCAGAAGTTGCCCAGGCCGCCGCAGACGTTGAGGGCCTGCGCGGTGATCGACGCGGCGGTGTCCGAGGTCAGGTAACCGACCAACCCGGCGACCTCCTCCGGGGTGGAGTACCGGCCGAGCGGGATCTTCGCCTGGAACTTGGTGAGGATCGCGTCCTCGCTGGTGTCGTAGGCCTGCGCGTAGCCGGCGCGAACCCGCTGTGCCATCGGGGTCTCCACATATCCCGGGCAGACGGCGTTCACGGTGATGCCGGTCGGGGCCAACTCGTTGCCGAGCGCCTTGGTGAAGCCGACGACGCCGTGCTTCGACGCCGAGTAGGGCGCGCCGAGCACCACTCCCTGCTTGCCCGCGGTGGAGGCGATGTTGATGATCCGACCGCGGTCCTTGTGCCGCATGCCACCGGTGGTGAGCACCTCGCGGGTGACCAGGAAGACGCTGTTCAGGTTTGTGTTGATCACGTCGAACCAGAGCTCGTCGGCGATGTCCGCGGTCACCCCGCCACCACTGCGTCCGGCGTTGTTGACCAGCACGTCGACACTGCCGAACCGGTCCACCGCGGCCTGGACGAACGCCTTGACCTGCTCCGGCGAGCCGACGTCCACCGGGCCGCCGTCCACGTCGAGCCCTTCCTCCTGCAACTGCTTGACGGTGGCGGTGACGTTCTCCGCGGTGCGGGCACCGATGAAGACCCGGTGGCCGGTACCGGCCAGCAGCCGGGTCACCGCCAAGCCGATGCCGCTGGTGGCTCCGGTGACGACCGCGACCCGCGGTTCACCGGCGGTCATCGGGTCGGCTCCGTGGCCAGGTCGAGCAGGTCGTTGACCGTACCGACCAGGCTGCGCGGGGTGGAGCCGTCCAGGAGCAGGTCGTCGCCGAGCGCGACGCCGTACTCCCGCTCGATCCGGCCACCGGTCTCCAGCAGCGCCAGCGACTCGTAGCCGAGCTCCTGGAACGTGCGGTCCAGGATGTCGCCGTCCAGGTCCACCGCCTCGTCGGTGCCGGCCCCCTCGGTGAGAATCCTCTTCAGGTCGTCCAGGGTGAACTGGATGTCAGCCATGGCTGGCCTTTGTCCTTTCCGGTCAGTGAGCGTGGTCGCTGGTGCGGGTCAGCACCATCGCGGAGTTGAAGCCGCCCTGGCCCCGGGCCAGCACCAGTGCGGTGTCACAGGCGCCGGTTCGCGCCTCGGTGACCAGGTCCAGGTCGGCGTAGTCGGCCGCCGGGCGCACGTTCACGGTCGGCGGGATCAACCCTTCGGCCATTCCGAGAAGCGCGGTGGCCAGGTCCAGCGGGGCCGCACCGGAGTACAGCCGGCCGGTCATCGTCTTCGGCGCGGTGACCGGCACGCCACGCGGGCCGAAGACCGCGGTGATCGCGTCCGCCTCGGCCCGGTCCAGGTCGGCAAGGGCCGCGGCGTCGGCGAACACCACGTCCACATCGGCCGGGGCGAGACCGGCGTCGGCCAGCGCGATCTCGATCGCCCTGCGGAGGGCCGGTTCCTGGCCGCTGCCGGGTGCCGGGTCGAAGGTGGCGCCGTATCCGCGGATCTCGCCGTAGCTGCGCGCACCGCGCCGGCGGGCCGCCTCGGCGTCCTCCAGGATCAGGATCGCGCCACCCTCGCCCGGAACGTGGCCTGCCGCGTCACTGTCGAACGGCAGGTAGGCACGGTCCCGGTCGTCGCTGCCGCTGAGCCGCCCCCCGGCAAGCTGGGCGACCCAACCCCAGGGGCAGATCGAGGCGTCCACCGCGCCGGTGACGACCAGGCTGGTGCCCTTGCGGATCTGACGCCGAGCCTGGGCCACCGCATCCAGGCCACCCGCCTGGTCGCTGACCACGACGCCGCTCGGGCCCTTAATGTTGTTACGGATCGAGATCTGCCCGCTGTTGACGGCGTAGAACCAGGCGAACGACTGGTACGCGCTGACGTACTGGCTGCCCTTGCTCCAGAGGGCCTGCAACTCCCCCTGGCCGAACTCGAACCCGCCGGACGAACTCGCGGTGATCACACCCATGTCGAATTCCGGCAGGTCGCCCGGGCGTACCCCGGCGTCCGCGAGCGCCCAGTCAGTGGCCACCAGTGCGAGGCGGGTCATGTGGTCGGTCTGCGGCAGCAGCCGGCTCGGCAGATGATCCTTGGCGGTGAAGCCGGGCACTTCGCCGGCGAGGCGGGCGGGATAGCCCGTGGCGTCGAATCGGGTCACCGGACCGATCGCGGCGCGGCCCGCGCGGGTGGCCGCCCAGTGCTCGGCGGTACCGAGGCCGGTCGGGGCGACCACGCCCAGGCCGGTCACCACGACCGTGGAGCGTGAAGACGGACGCGCCGGGGCGCGGACCGAGCCGATCGGTTCGCTCGCGAGATCGGTCACGCCAGCGTCCTCTCCGGTCGTGCGAGCACCATCGCGCTCTGGAAGCCGCCGAAGCCGCTGCCGACCGTCAGCACCGTGTCGACCATCTGGTCTCGGGCGGTGATCGGTACGTAGTCCAGGTCACACTCCGGGTCGGGGGTGTGCAGGTTCGCGGTGGGCGGCACGACGCTGTGCTCCATGGCGAGCGCGCAGGCGGCGATCTCGATCGAACCGATCGCACCGAGCGAGTGCCCGACCATTGACTTGATCGAGCTCATCGGGGTCCGGTACGCGTGCTCACCGAGACTCCGCTTGACCGCCGCCGTCTCGTGCCGGTCGTTCTGCTTGGTGCCCGAGCCGTGCGCGTTGACGTAGTCGATCTCGTCAGGATTGATCCGCGCCTCGTCCAGTGCGACGCGGATCGCCTCCGCCATCTCCGCGCCGTCCGGTCGCAACCCGGTCATGTGATAGGCGTTGCTGCGGGTCGCGTAGCCGGCGACCTCGGCGTACAGGTGGGCCCCGCGTCGGCGGGCGGACTCCAACTCCTCCAGGACGAAGACAGCCGCGCCCTCGCCGAGCACGAATCCGTTGCGGGTGCCGTCGAACGGCCTGGAGGCCCGCTCCGGCTCGTCGTACCTTGGGGTGGTCGCCTTGATCGCGTCGAAGCAGGCCATCGTGATCGGCGAGATCGGCGCATCCGACGAGCCGGCCACCATGACGTCGGCGGAGCCCTCGCGGATCAGCTCGGCCGCGTACCCCACCGAGTCGATGCCGGAGGTGCAGCCGGTGGAGACGACAGTGTTGGGTCCCTGCGCGCCGACCGCCCAGGCGACCTCCGCCGAGAACGAGCTGGGGACCAAGTAGTTGTAGAGGTGCGGGACCGCGTACCGGTGGTCCACCAGGTGCAGTCGGCCGCCGTCGCTGACCACCCGGTACTCCTCGTCCAGGCCCATCGTGGCGCCGACCGCGCTACCCACCGTGACGCCGATCCGGTACGGGTCGTAGGAGTCCAGCACGATGCCGCTGTCGGCGACCGCGCTGCGGGCCGCCACCACGGCGAACTGCGCGGCGCGATCCATCCGGCGGATCTCCTGCGGGCTCAGGCCGTGCTCCTCGGGCGAGAAGTCGATCTCGGCGGCGACCCGGGACCGGAACGGCGCCGGGTCGAAGAAGGTGATGCCGCGCGTCGCCGTCCGCCCTTCGCTGAGCAGGTCCCAGAAGTGCTTGCGGCCGAGACCGCCGGGGGCGAGCACCTCGACACCCGTGATGACCACACGCCGGCCGGTCACGAGGAGGCCTCCCAGGAGTAGAACCGGGTGGCCATGGCGTCCGCCGGGGAGCGCCAGGTCGCCGGGTCGTACGCTTCGATGAACGGCTTGAGGTCCGCGCTGATCGCGACGAACCGGGGATCGGTCTTGGCGCCCTCGATCCGCTCTCCGCCGTCGTCCGAATCGAAGTCCTGCAGGTGGAAGTACAGCCCGCGGTAGGCGAAGAGCTGGCGGCGACGGGTGCCCATCAGGTGCGGCATCTCGGTCTCGTCGAAGCTACGGAACAGCTGGGCGACGTCGGCGCCCGCCGAGGGCTCCATGCGCGCCACGATCAGAGTGCTGTGCATGCGTCTCTTCCTTCTCATGAAGCCGACTTGATGGATCCGACATGGCCTGAGGCGCACGGAGATGTCAGTCCTTGATCTCGCAGACGACCGCGCCGGAACGGACCGCGACACCCACCGTCGTGACCAGGCCCTTGACCGTTCCGGTCTTGTGCGCGTGGAGCGGTTGCTCCATCTTCATCGCCTCCAGAACGACGATCAGATCGCCTTCCCGGACCTTCTGCCCGTCCTCGGCCGCGACTTTGACGATCGTTCCCTGCATCGGCGAGACCAGCGTGTCGCCGGTGACACCGCCGCCCCCGGCCCGGCCCGGCCGACGCTGGGGACGCCCGCCGCGCACCGCCTTGCGCGCCGAGGACGCGCCGCCCAGGGAGTGCGGAAGGGATACCTCCAACCGCCGGCCGCCGACCTCGACCACCACGGTCTCCCGGACGTCCTCCGCGGCCTCCGCGTCGACACCGGGCCCGGCATAGGCGTCGACCACGTTGCGGAAGTCGGTCTCGATCCACCGGGTGTGCACCGTGAACGGCGAGCCGGTGAACGCCGGGTCGGTGACCACCGCCCGATGGAACGGCAGCGCGGTGGCGAGCCCTTCGACCTGGAACTCGGCCAGTGCTCGACGGGCCCGCCGTAGCGCCTGCTCCCGGGTGGCCCCGGTGACGATCAGCTTGGCCAGCAGTGAGTCCCAGGCCGGCCCGATCACACTGCCCGGCTCGACCCCGGAGTCGAGCCGGACGCCCGGTCCGGTCGGTGGGGCGAAGACGCTGACCGTGCCCGGCGCCGGCAGGAAGTCGCGCCCGGGGTCCTCGCCGTTGATCCGGAACTCGATGGAGTGCCCTCGCGCCGGCGGGTCGTCGTAGCCGAGCGGCTCGCCGTCGGCGATCCGGAACATCTCGCCGACCAGGTCGATGCCGGTGATCTCCTCGGTGACCGGGTGCTCGACCTGCAGCCGGGTGTTGACCTCCAGGAACGAGATGGTGCCGTCCCTGCCGATGAGGAACTCACAGGTGCCGGCCCCGACATAGCCGGCTTCCCGGAGGATGTCCTTCGACGCCCGGTAGAGCTCGGCCCGCTGCGCCTCGGTCAGGAACGGCGCCGGGGCCTCTTCCACCAGCTTCTGGTGCCGGCGTTGCAACGAGCAGTCCCGGGTGGAGACGACCACCACGCTGCCGTACGCGTCCGCCAGGCACTGGGTCTCCACGTGCCGGGGCCTGTCCAGGTACCGCTCGACGAAGCATTCACCGTGGCCGAACGCGGCGACCGCCTCCCGCACCGCGGACTCGTACCGGTCCGGGATCTCCTCGATGGTGTGCGCGACCTTGAGGCCACGGCCGCCGCCGCCGAACGCGGCCTTGATCGCGACCGGCAGACCATGCTCGCGGGCGAACGCGACCACCTCGTCCGCGTTCGCCACCGGATCCGGGGTACCGGCTATCAACGGTGCACCGGCCCGCCGGGCGATGCGGCGGGCGGCCACCTTGTCACCGAGGTCCCGGATCGCCTGCGGTGGGGGGCCGATCCAGATCAGGCCGGCGTCCAGCACCGCCTGGGCGAAGTCAGCGTTCTCGGAGAGGAAGCCGTACCCCGGGTGGACCGCGTCCGCGCCGGACTCCCGGGCGGCGCCCAGCACCTTTTCGATGGCCAGGTAGCTCGTGGCCGGGGTGTCCCCGCCGAGCGCGTACGCCTCGTCGGCAACCCGTACGTGCGGGGTGTCCCGGTCCGGCTCGGCGTACACGGCCACGCTGATGATTCCGGCGTCCCGACAAGCACGCGCTACGCGCACCGCGATTTCGCCTCGATTGGCGATGAGTACCTTACGCACGACTGGCGGTCTCCTGATTCGCTAGGAATCTCGAAGGTTCGTCCCTCCACCTCCGTGAACCATCGTGGACGGCGCTCACCGCCATTGCAAGAATCTCGGATGCAACATCGAGTCAGCTTCCACAATTCCAGGCAGGAATCACACGGAATACCCAGAGAAACGTCAGGGGAATGCCAAAAGTGCAGCTCACCGATGGAGGGCATGGCCGCTGCCTCGTTCGCGGTCGGGTGTCGAGCGGCACGCACGGACCGACGACACGAGCAAGAGAAACAAGCTCTGACCAGGTACGATGGGATGGCAACGCCAGATCCGGTAGTGCACGAGCACCTCCCCGCCGCAGGCGACGAATCTCGCCGAAGACCCGAAACCAGACAGTCGTCGGGTCCGAGCGGGATCGGCGAAATCAGCAATCTCACCGCCTCGACAATGGTCGCCTCGGTGAACATCGGGAGAATGCCGTGGGCAGCGACGAAAGTCATTGACACAGCAGGACCACGGTCTATACAGTCTTCCCGTTCACGACCTAAACCGGGGGGTAGTTACGTGAAGAGACGCTCTGTGTTTATTGCCGGGGGAGCAGTTGTTGGTGGCGTATTGCTCGGCCGGCAGGCAGTGGCCCTGGCCGATTCGCCTGCGCGGCAGCCGGGGGGCGCTGTCGCGGGCGCGGAGGCGCCGAGCGCCACGCCGTTCCAGACCCCGATGCCGATGCCGCCGGTGGCGGTGCCGATCCGACGCGGTCCCTACTACGACGAGTACGAGATCAACGTGCAGCCGGCTCAGCTCGAGCTGGTGCCGGGCCTGATGACCGACGCACTCACCTTCGGCGGCGGCTGGGTCGGCCCGGTGATCCGGGGCCGCACCGGCCGTCCGGTGAAGGTGACCTTCCGCAACACTCTGGACGTGCACACCAACGTGCACCTGCACGGTGGCCACGTGGAGGCGGTCAACGACGGGCATCCGATGGACATGATCATGCCGGGGGATTCGCGGACCTACGACTACCCGAACAGCCAGCGCGGGGCCACGCTCTGGTACCACGACCACGTGCACAACGACGAGTCCGAGCACACCTACCGCGGGCTGCACGGCATCTACATCGTCGACGACCCGGCCGAGGCAAGCCTCCGGCTGCCGACCGGCGCGTACGACATTCCGATCATGCTCAGCGACGTGAAGATCGACTCCACCGGCGCGCTCATCTACGAGCCCCCGAAAGCGATCGAGCGCAATATCGTGCTGGTGAACGGCAAGGCAACGCCGTTCCTGCCGGTGGCCACCCGCAAATATCGGTTCCGGCTGATCAACGCGACGAACGAGGGCACCTACAAGCTGACCCTCGACAAGGCGACGATGTGGCAGATCGGCACCGACGGAGGGCTGCTGCCGGCACCCGTGGCCCGCCCCGAGATCGCCTTCGGCTCTGGTGAGCGGGTCGACGTGGTCGTCGACTTCACCGGACTTCCGAAGGGCTCCTCGGTGGTACTCAGCGACGCCGTCAAGGGCCCGATCATGCGCTTCGACGTGAACTTCACGGCCACGGACACCAGGGAGCTGCCCAAGAAGTTGCGTGATCTGCCCGCGCTGCCCGCTGCCACCGTGAAGCGCGACGTGCGCCTCTCATTCGATTTCAGCAACGGAATCCCGCCCCTCGCCCTGGTCAACGGCAAGCAGTTCGACGCCGACCGAGTCGACTTCACCATCAAGCGGGGCACCACCGAGATCTGGACTGTCTACAACGACGACACGGAGCCCAGCATCCTTCATACCTTTCACCTGCACATGACGCACTTCCGAGTGCTGAGCCGCAGCGGCGCGCCGATGACCGCGGACGATGTCGGGCTAAAGGACACGGTGCTGGTGCCGCCCGGATCCTCGGTGCGGCTACAGGCGACCTTCGCCAGGTACCTGGGCCGCTACCCCTACCACTGCCACTTCCTCGAGCACTCCAGCATCGGCATGATGGCCCAGATGGAAATCGTGCCCTGAGCCTGTCGGTCACCGAGCGCCTTCAAGCAGGTCGATTCTCACAGGTCGCCACCGGTGTCCGGGCCACCGCAACAGCGGTCGCCCGGGCACCGGCCTCGGGCGGCCTGTTCATGGACCGCGCCGCTGGACGGCCGCCGGCTGACAGGCCGGCCGAACCAGGAACTGACGGGCTTGACCCGTACCACTGCCGGCTGACCCGCTCGGTCGGGCAGCGGGCGCGTTGTCTCGCCACCGCCCGACCGCGCGTCGGCTCAGACGGACAGCGCCTCCGCGGGGGCACGCAACGGCTTGAGCGCCGCCGACCACGCGACGATCTCGTCGAGCATGGTGCCCAGGGCGGCGACGTTCTGTGGGCCGGGCGTGCAGGTTCCCGGGTCAGTGGGATCGGCCGGGTTGGTGAAAGTGAAGTCGACGAACATCGACAGGGCCACCTGGGTGCGCACGTCGGCGATCTTCACCTCGGCCATGACGTGGCGCAGATGCTCGACGGCGCGGGTGCCGCCGTGGATGCCGTAGCCGACGAACCCGGCGGCCTTGTGGTGCCACTCGGCGTAGAGGAAGTCGATCGCGTTCTTCAGCGCCGCGGGGAAGGAATGGTTGTACTCCGGGGTGACGAACACGAAACCGTCGAATCCCGCAACGGTGTCCGCCCAACGGCGGGTGTGGTCATGGGCGTAGCTGGCGAACGCGGCCGGGACCGGCTCGTCGAGCATCGGCAGGTCGAAGGCCGCCAGGTCGACAAGCTCGACGGCGGCTTGGCCGTCAACGACGGCGGGAAGTGCTGCGGCGGTGTCGGCGACCCAGTTGGCCACCGACTCGCCCCGGCGGCCGGGACGGGTGCTGCCGACGATGACGGCGATGCGGATCACGGAAGGTGTCTCCTTGCTGCAGTCGTGGGTGCGGTCAGCGGGGCGGGTAGGCGGCGACGGTCTCCAGGTTGGCGACCGTCGGCCCCTCGACACAGATGTGGTTGAGCTCGGCCCGGTAACGCTGGAAGGAGGCGAGCCGGTGGTGTGCGGCCTCACCCGGGCCCTGGTCGGACTCGATGACGGCCAGGAACTGGCCGGTGCCTTCCAGCTGGAAAGTCTCGTAGCGCAGCCCGGTCGGCCTGGTGCTTTCCAGGTCCGCGTAGGCGATGCGCAGCAACTCGATGCTGCGCTGTATGTGCTCCGGTTTGACCGTGTAACGGATCAGCACCCGCACGCCCAGCTCCTTCGATGTGCTTGAGAGCCACTTTCATCGGACAACCTGCATTTCGTAAGACAGCATGTCTTCCATAAGACGGTATGTCAAACGAATGCTAGGGTCGGGTTCATGCCCCCGACGCGGAAGTACGAGCAGCGACTACGCGCCCGGGCCGCCGTGGACACCAAGCGCCGCATCCTCGACGCGGTCTACCAGCAGCTCGTCGAGGCGCCGTCCGAACCGGTCAGCCTGGACAAGGTCGCCAAGCTTGCCGAGGTGGCCCGCTCGACGATCTACACGGTTTTCGGGTCCCGTGCGGGTCTGTTCGGCGCGCTCGGCATGGACCTACTCCATCGCGGCGGCTTCACCGACATGGTCCATGCCGTCCTGCAGCCCGACGCCCGGCAGGGCCTGCGCGACGGCATCCGCGGCAACGTGCACATGTACGCGGCCCACCGCGACGCCCTACGCACTCTGTTCTCCATGGCCGAGCTCGACGCCGACGCAGTCGGCGGGGCGGTCCAACGCCTGGAACAGGGCCGCGCCGAGGGCATGAACGACCTCGCTCGACGCCTGCACGAGCAGCACGCGCTGCGCGACGGCGCCACCGTCGGATATGCGGCAGACGTGTTGTGGCTCCTCACCAGCTTCGTCAGCTTCGACCTGTTGTTCACCGGCCGGAACCTGTCCGTCGACGCCGTCACCGCCAACCTGGTCGACACCGCCGAGCACGCCCTGTGCCGCCCTCTGCCGGAACACTCGTCGGCATCGCACCGTGCGCTAGCCGTCGGTCCGACCCCTGCCACGGTGACCCAACAGTCCTCCACCACCGTGGCGGCGCCGGTTCAGCCGGTCAGCGAGGACGCCGGCGTGCAGGGAGATGAACGGGCACGGCGACCAAACGGAAAGGCAGCCAAGGAAACTTGGAAGACATTCGGCCACAGGATGACCATCCCGAGGACTGATCACCTCACAACAGCAGGAAGTCGTGAATTCGACCGCATCGGGCAGGAAACCCAGCGGTAACATCCAGAGGATTAGATCCTGATGGCCCCGGCCCGTTGACATGTTCGGGCTTGACGTTCGACTCAGCGAATCGCCTGGTCAGCGAGCCCATAAGCCGGGTGACGCGACTTTAATCACACACACCAACCCTGGCGGCAATGCCCACTATCGAAGATCTTACATAGATAATCATTGCTGCCAACTGAAACACTCAAGCAGTTTCCCGGTAGCCCCTGAGACGTACCATCCGCAGGGGAGGTCCCACAGTTCGCGTAACACAGAATTTCTTTGACACTGTGGTGCGAGGGTTTGTAACTTTGACGCCACTTTGCGGCATTGACTATAGTTGATCTAGGTTTCGGGGGATGCCATGGACCAGCATATGACGGCCACAATGGAGCATGGCGGTTCGCCTGCGGCGGTGCTGACGGGGGGGCCCGGGGCGCTGGCGGCATCGTGGAACGTCCTGCTGGTGGAGAGCGACAGCCGTGAGATGGAGCAGCTCGCGAGCCGGCTGCGGCGGCACGGCCTTCAGGTGGAGTGCACTCAGAGCGGCGGTGTGGCGATCCGGATCTGCGAGAAGTTCGATCTCATCCTGCTGGAGATGGAGCTGCCCGACCTCGACGGTCTGGAGGTGTGCCGCGCGATCCGGGCCTGCGGCGATGTCCCGGTGATCGCCGTGACGTCCGGTGGCGCCGTGCTTGACCGAGTCCTGGCCCTGCACGCCGGCGCGGACGACTACGTCGCCAAACCGTACGCGTTCCGGGAGCTGACGGCCCGGATGGAGGCGGTGATGCGCCGGGCGCTGGGCCGACCTCGCGCAGCGCAAGTGATCTCGCACGGTCCGCTGCGGATCGACGTCGCACTGCGCAAGGTCAACCTCGGCGGCCGCGACCTCGACGTTACGCGCAAGGAGTTCGATCTACTCTGCCTGCTTGCCTCGAACCCGGACAAGGTGATGGCTCGGCAGCGGATCATGCAGCAGGTGTGGGGCAATTCGTGGTCGCGGCGCACGGTGGACACGCACGTGAGCAGCTTGCGGAGCAAGCTCGGCAGCAAGGACTGGATCGTGACGGTGCGTGGTGTCGGTTTCCGCTTCGGGCACCCCTGACCGATGGGGATCTGCTGTCACCATTCGGGATGGTGCCGCCGTCCTGAAACTCTTGCCCTTCATGGGAAGTGGCCTTAGGTTTCATCGATGATCCTCAACGAGGAGCCTCCCCGAAACGTCAGCCACGGCGGTCTGCGGCCCGAGGACCTCGGTGGCATCGCGTACCTGCGAGGGCTATCCAGGCGGGGCTTCCTCACGAGCGCCGCGTTGGCGGCGTCCGGGGTGTCGGCCGCCTTCGGTCTGCTGCCCGGCTCCGCCCAGGCTGCCGGCAGCTACCTGCGACCGTGCGGAAACGTCCGGATCTCCAGCTCGTGGCAAGATCACCGGAACCGGACGCCTCCGTCGGGTGAGCCGGGCACCGACTATGCGGTCGGGATCGGCACTCCTGTCCAGGCTGCGGCCAACGGCACGGTCCGGTACGTGAAGACCGACACCTCCACCGCGACCGGACGTGTCGTGGGGATGGCTCACGACGACGGCAACTACACCCGCCATCTGCACCTGTCCTCGATCACCGTCTCGACCGGTCAACGTGTGTCGCGGGGCCAGACGATCGCGTACTCCGGCGCCTCCGCGCACGGCAGCAACTCCGGTGTCGGGCCACACGTGCACACGAGCCTGTGGTTGAGCACCGGCAGTCCGACGAACTTCGGCGCGACAGTGGATTTCGAGACCTACGTCGGAGACGTCACCAACCCGAACCCGCCCGACCAGGAGGTAGACGACGTGTTCATCGCGAACGTGAGGGGCAACTGGTACCTGGTGGTCCCTCAGGGCACCAGCAAGCCGCGGGCAGTGGTCCTCGGTGGCGACAGCAACGCCGCCGCTTCCGGCATCCCCGTCCTGAACTTCAGCTGGGACCCGTCGATCAACGCACTCCGGGCAGCGGTCGACGGCATCGGCTGACCTGTTCGCCCCCGCGGTCGCACAGGTCCGGTCCCGGATCCGAAGCGGACGCATCGACGGCCTCGTGCATGGCCCCCGAGGCGGTTGGATACGGCAGCGGGCCCGGCGCGGAGAACCGTCCTCCGCGCCGGACCCGCCACACCGGTTGGGGTCAGGCAGTCACGCAGGTGGCCTGCGCACCCGGGCCGGTGCCGGTGCCCTGGAAGCCGAAGTTGGTCGACTGCCGGCCGAGGACACGTCCGTTGTAGCTCACGTTGCGGAACTGGACGGTTCCGCTGGTGCCACTGGCCTGGGCGTTCCAGGTGCCGGTGACCGCGGCGCCGCTGGGCAGCACGATGGTCACGGTCCAGCCGCTGATGTCCGACTGCCCGGCGGTGACCGTCACGCTCGCGGTGAACCCGCCGGCCCACTGGTTGATCGCCACGTTCGCGTAGCAGCCGTCACCGGCCGGCGGCGTCGGCGGGGTGGTGGTGGGCGGCGGGGTCGTGGAAGGCGGCGTGGTCGTTGGCGGGTTGGGCGCGCCGTTGGCCAGACTGAAGGCCAGGTCGGGCTGGAACGAACCGGCCGTGTAGCGGCAGCCGTCCGCCTCCCCCGGTGGCTTCACCCACAGGTACGCGTCGATGTTGGCGTCGCCGGTGTTCGTCGTCGGGTACTGCCCGATGCGTCGGTCGGTGTTGTCGTCGCCGCACCAGTCACCGCTGGCACCCCCGTTACGGCTGGTGTCGATGACCTGGCGCTTGCCCGAGATGCCCATGCCGTTGAGGGAGGAGATGACCGCCCGGCCGAAGTTCGCCTCACTGGAGGTGGAGTTGTAGTTCGACACGTTGCTGAAGAAGCCGTCGGCGTACTGCACGCCGGCCGCCCGGAGCCGGTTGGCCGTCTCACCCGCGCTGTTCCAGGTGGAGTGGCCGGCGTCGAGGTACACCTTGGCGTTGGGGTTCGCCGACTTGATGGTCCGGGTGGCCGTCGAGATCGCCTGGTTGCGCGCGGCGAGTTCGCTGCTGTTCAGGCACGTCAGCAGGGCGAGCGAGTCGGTCTCCAGGATGATCAGGACGGTCTGGTTGCCCAGTCCTCTGGCGAAGTTGGACACCCACGTCTGGTACTGGTTGAGGTCCGGCGCGCCACCCGCGCTGGCTCCGCCGCAGTCCCGGTTGGTGATCTCGTACACCGCCAGCACCGGGATCTGCTGTGCCGCGTTGGCGGCGCCGATGTGCTCGGAGACCTCGGCCTGCACCGTGGACGGGTTGAAGTTGGCGAACCAACGGGCCTGCGGCTGGCTCGCGATCTTGTCGCGGATGACTGCGGTACGCGAGTCGCCGGGGTTGGCGGCGACCCAGCGGACGACTGCCGAACTCGGATCGCGGTAGAGCGATCCGGACACCGTGCCGGCGGACGCGCCGCTGACGGCGAAGCAGACGCCTGCGGCCACGGTGCCCGCGATGGCCGCCACACTGATGGCCGCCGATCTGCTGCGAAGCGGGGAGAGGATAGCCACGACGTGTTTCCTCCTGATCACATTGACGTATCTAAGTTTGTGGGAGCGTTCCCATGGACGGTAGCGGAGGCGCGGGCCGCTGCCAAGGTGTGCAGACCTGCCGATGCGACAGACGCCGCGTCACGGGTCGCGGCTCGCGTACCCTCGTCGTTTCCGCACCTGTGGGGCCCGGAGCCACGCGGCTCCGGGCCCTCCTTCGTGCCCTCGCTCAGGAACTGGTGCAGGTGACGTTGCTGGGCGCGGTGGCGCCGTTGCCGGTGGCGGTGAATCCGAAGGTGGTTGACGCGTTCGGACCCACTGCGCCGTTGTAGGGGGCGTTCCGGACGGTGACGCTGCCGGTGGTGCCCGTGTTGACACCGCTCCACAGGCTGCTGATGGCCTGTCCGCTGGCCAGGGTCAGGCCCACGGTCCAGCCGTTCAGGGCCGCCGTGGAGTTGTTGGCCACCGTCACCTCGGCCTGGAAGCCGCCGGGCCAGGTGTTCAGCGCCCGGTAGGTGGCGGTGCAGGTGCCCGGCTCACCGGTGGGCGGCGGAGTCGTCGGCGGCGGAGTGGTCGGCGGCGGGTCGGTGGGCGGCGGCGTCGTCGGCGGGGTGGTCGACTCGAACTGGCTGAAGAACCTCCAGATCTCGCCCGAGGTCCACGTCCGGGAGTCGTTGGGGCTGCCCGACCCGTCGACCGGGCTGGGCGTGTGGTCGCCGTCGAACGCGGCCCACTGCACCGGATACCCGGCTCGGCAGCCGGAGTAGGCGGTGGTGATGTGCGTGAGGCTGCCCCGGCTCGGCTCGCGAGGGCTCTGCGCGGTGCAGCCGTTGTTCCGCACGAACGTGTCGCGCAGTTGCCGACCCTGCGAGATGTTCAGCACGCTGTCGTAGATGCCGTGGATGCCGAAGTAGGCGACGGGCTGTGTCCCGCCGTTGCAGCCGCTGAGGTTGGCACCGGAGATGACGGTGACCGCGCGGATGATCGTGGGCCGGGCACAGGCCACCGCGTAGCTCATGGCCCCGCCGTAGCTCCAGCCCAGGGCGAAGCGCTGGGTGGTGTCGACGCAGAGGTCGTTCTCGACCTGCTGACGGATGTCGTCGAAGAGGGTCAGGTCCCGACCGTTGGTGTTGGCCCAGCCGGCGTTGAGACCCTGCGGAGCGACGAAGATCGCGCTGTTGTTCGACAGCGGTTGCAACCCGTAGTAGCCGGCCGACGTGACGTTGTTCGCCGAGCCGTTCAACCAGTGGAAGCCGAAGATCAGTCGGTAGGGGCGGTTCCTGTCGTACCCGTCCGGGATCCGCAGGTTGTAGGTACGACTCTGCCCGCTGCTCTGGATCGTGCGCGTGCCGCTGGTCAGCGTGGGGGCCTTGCCGCAGCCGGCGGTCGCCGCAAGGGTGCCGTACGTCGAGGCCACCGCGGCCCCGCCGAGGCCACCGCTGAGCACTCCGCCGGTGGTGGCCGCGAGGAGAAGCGCCGCGGCCGCGATGGATGGGAAGAGGTGCCTACGTTTGAGCATTGCTTGGCTCCTTGCCGGTGGGCGTCTGGTGCTCGTGACTCGGCAGCGGCGCAGCGTGTGTGCGTCCGCCATCCGTCGGCGTCGGAGGGTCGCCCGTGGTGAGGCTTCGGAGCTGGGCGTGCGACCGGGCGGAATCGTCCGGCGATCAACCGCGGTCGCGTGACGTCGACGGGGCCCGGACTGGTCACCGACCGGAGAGGTGGCGGGAGAGACGTGCCCTCGGCCTGTCTTCGCCGGCTGTTGAGGTGACCGGGAGCGTGCCCTTCACTCCCGGGTGAAAGATAGCATGTTATCGATAACAGGCGGGACGGATCGGGCCCGTGAAAAGGGTTACGACGTCATGAGCAGCGCGGTCTGGTCACCCATTCCGCGGCCACCTTCTGCGGGTCGCCCGTCCGGAACAGCGGAGGCTCGTGCAGCAGGAAGTCGCGGTGGCTGATGTTCCAGGCGTACGCGCCGGCCATGGCGAAGGCCAGCACGTCGCCCACGCCGATCGGCCCGGCGGTGGCCGAGAAGGACAGCACGTCCTTCGGGGTGCAGAGCTGCCCGACGACGGTGACCGGCCCGCCGTCGGTACGCGGGCCGTCGACGTCGTGTCGTCGGTGCACGCTGAACGGCTGCGCGTGGCCCTTCGCCGCCGGGGTGCGCAGGTGGTGGGTCCCACCGGCCACCACCACGAACCATTCGCCGTAGGAGCGCTTCACGTCGACGACCTCGGTGAGGTAGGCCCCGCAGTAGGCGGTGACCGACCGGCCTGGCTCGATGCGCAGCCGCGCGTCCGGGTAGGTGTCGAGGATGTCCGCCAGTGCCCGGCCGTAGCCGACCCAGTCGAATCGGGCTGCCGGGTCGGCGTAGTCGACGGCCATGCCCCCGCCGACGTCGACCTCGGTGGCGCCGACCTCGGTGACGGCCCATCTGACGACGGCGGCGGCGACCGTGCCGGCGAGGGAGGCGTCCAGGCCGCTGGCCAGGTGGGCGTGGATTCCGCGTACGTGGATGCCGGCCGGCGGGCGGCGGGCGCACTCGATCGCGTCGGCCGGGTCCATGCCGAACGGGCTGGGTCCCCCGCCCATGACCAGGCTCGCGCCCGGCGCGGCGACCGGCAGGTTCACCCGCAGCAGCACCTGGGCCGAGGTGCCCGAGGCGGCGGCCAGCGCGCCGAGCCGCCGAAGCTCGGCGGGTGACTCGACGTGGATGCGGCGCACGTCGGCGGCGAGTGCGGCGGCGAGGTCCGCGTCGGTCTTGCCCGGCCCGGCGTACGCGGCGGGGGCCCGGCCCGGCAGCAGCTCGGCCAGCCTCCGAAGCTCGCCTCGGCTCGCGGCCTCGAACCCGTCGACGACCGGGGCGAGGGTACGCAGCACACCGGGATCCGGGTTGGCCTTGACCGCGTAGAGCAGTTCCACCTCCCGAGGCAGCGCCGCCCGGATGGCGCGGGCCTGG
The DNA here is from genome assembly GCF_029626165.1 of Micromonospora sp. WMMD967. Classification (NCBI taxonomy): domain Bacteria; kingdom Bacillati; phylum Actinomycetota; class Actinomycetes; order Micromonosporales; family Micromonosporaceae; genus Micromonospora; species Micromonospora sp. WMMD967. The sequence continues at coordinate 1,709,232 of NZ_JARUBK010000001.1, read as the reverse complement.
GTGGCCAGCGCGTCCAGGTCGTGAACGTAGACGGGTCGCGTCATCGTGGCCCGCCCATCGGATTCGGCACCGGCACGAAGGGCGCGGCTCGGTCCGCGTCACGCCGCCACCGGACCAGGAGGTTCGCCTTGGCGAGCAACGGCTCCCCGTTCAGCAGCGCGCGCAGCTCGGGTGGATCGTCGAGGTCGGTCGCCACCGCTTCGACGACGGTCCGTAGCTCCTGCCACAGCCGCCGTTCGATCCCGGGCCGCGCGTCGGCCAGTGCACCGCAGATGCCACCGAGGTGGTTCACGAACAGGCAGTAGACGATCCGGCGACGGGCGTCCCGAGATCCGTAACGGACCTGCTGTGGGACACCGTCGGGCCAGCCGACCAGCCGGTCGGCGTCGAGCTTCACCCCCTCCAGGTCACGCAACAGCATGCGGACCGGGCGGTGGTCGCGGTCGAGCACGACTACCACGTTCTGCAGGTGCGCCTCGTGCACGACGCCGTGGCGGAGCCAGCACCCCAGCACCGCCGGCACCAGCAACCCGAGGTACGCGCGCCACCATTCCACCGGGTCCGGTGTCACCAGCGGCGCGGCGGCCAACGCCGCCGCCAGCATCGGGGTGTCCCCGGGACGCAGGTGCGGGCGTAGGCCGGTGCGCAGGATCGTCCCGTACGCCTCGTCCGGGCCGGGAACGTCGACGGTGCGGTAGGCGGGTTCGGTGAGCAGCCCGACGCCAGCCGGCATCGGCACCCCTGCCAGCAGGTCGGTCAACGCCACCGCCCCGGTGAGTTCGTAGCGGGCGTTCTTGCGCAGGCAGTTGGTGATCCGCACGTGCAGGCTGGTCTTGACGAACAGGTCGGCCGTCGGGGCGTAGAGAGTGCGGACACTCGCCGTCGGTCGCACCGGCGTACCGGCCTCGCCCAGGTCGCGCAGACGCGGGTGCGTCGGCGGGAGCAGGGACAGCTGCCACGGATGCACCGGCAGGGCGCGGTGCCCGGCCGGGGTTCGCGGCGGATCGAGGGCGGCCACGAGCGCGTCGAACGGTCCGGCCCCGACGACAAGATCGTCGGGTACGGCGAGCCAGTGCAGCCGGAACGACGTCCGCAGCTCCGGCGCGTACGCCCGCCAGCGGTCGGGTTCGCCGCTGCGCCACTTCGGGGTGGGGTGGTGCGGGTGGCCGAAGACCAGCGACTGTTCGGAGTCGACGTACGCGTCGATGGCGGGCTCACCGGTGGGTTCCGGGTTCTCCGCCGGTCGGTCCGCGAGCAGCCGGGCGACGGTGTCCCGGCTGGCCTGGACCTGCTCCACGAACTCGTCGTTGACCAGGGCGGTACGGGTCGTGAGCTCGGCCGCGACCAGGCGCGCCAACCCGTCGGCGTCGAGGTCCGCCCACCGGCCGCTGTCGGTCGTCCGCTGCACCGGGCCGACGTAGCGGTGCGCCCCGAGAGGCGAGTGCCGCGCGACCTCGCAGCGCACAGTGACGTCGAGGTGCGGGAGCAGAAGGTGTGCGGCACCGTCGACCAGAGTGGGTGTGCTGTCCGGCGGGGCCAGCTCGCGGATCAGGCAGCCGAAGACGGCGTGCGCGGCGGCCAGGTCGGCGATCCGGCCGGTGTCGGTGGCCGGCCGGGAGCGCAGCTGGGCGCCCGTCATCGTGTCTCCCGGAGGTAGTTCGGGCCGGTACGCAGGTAGTACTTGTTGATGTCGGCGCAGCCGAGCCGCTGCTTGGGCAGCAGGGTGCCGGCGGTGAGCATCGCCTTGACGGGCAGGTGGGCGGCCCGCAGGACCCGCTCGGTGAAGGTTCGCGCCGCGGGCCCGTCACCCCACCGGTCGCGGGCGGCGGCGAGCCGGGGTGCCAGCGCCTCGGCGGGCGACGGCACGGGCAGCCCTCGGGCGGCCAGCGCGACCAGGGGCGCGGCGGCGGCCAGGTGCAGGGTGATGGTGACGAAGACGTCGGCCAGCTCCTGCGGGTCGCGCGCCCACATCCGGTCGTCGTCGAGGACGAGCCCGCCCGGGCCGCCGTGCCGCGCGTCGAGTCGGGCCCCGTCGTTGTCCTTGTAGAGCAGCCCGACGGTGCCGTCGGGGTGCACCAGCAGGTGGATGTTCTGCGGGTGCGCCTCCAGGGCGATCCCGTGCCGGAGCCAGAGGTGGACGTGCCAGTCGAGCAGCAGGTCCAGGTAGGACTCCAGCAGCGTCAGCGGCTGCTCGGGGCGGATTCGTTGGAGGACAGTTCCCGCGACCGGGTCGGTCGCGGCGAGGGCCGCGACCGGCACCACGTGCACGTCCGCCAGGTCGCGCGGGAATCGGCGCAGGAGGAAGCTGCGCCGCTCGTCCCCGTCGACGTGCGCCCAGGTGCCCTCGTCGGCGTGCCGGATCCGCCCGGCGAAGGTGGGTTCGGCGTCGGCGATCCGGTCGAGCAGCGCGGCGACGGCCGCGCCGTCCGCGAGTGAGCCAGGGCGCAGCGTGCGTCGGTTGCGGGCGCCGAGGCTCGCGGTCGGCAACGACAGCTTGAGATGCAGGTACGGGTCGCGGTCGAGCGCGACGGTCCGCATGGAGAGGGTGGGTCGTACGGTGATCGTCGGCAGGTCCGTCACCGGTAGCGCGTCACGTGTCGCCGTGATCGGATGCACCGGGATCAGGACCCGGTCCGGGCTCTGCGCGGGCGGCCACCAGGACGGGAGTTCGCCGCTGAGCCGGACGTCCTCGGCGGGGGCGGCGTGCCACCGCAGCGTGAGACGTGGGGCGTGTTCCGGGGCGTACCGGAGTAGTTCGTCGTCGTCGAGGCCGTGCCGGCACCGGTCGGTGGGGTAGACCGGGTGACCGTGGTGGGCGGCGAGCACGTCGTCCAGGAGCGCCGCCGGCAGACCGGTCGGGGTGACCGCACGGTCGGCGGCCACCTGGGCGAGCGCCCGTGGCCGGTTGCGGGCGGCGAGCCGCCGGGCCCGCAGGTCGGCGCGACACTCGACGCCGAAGTCCCGCCAGCCGGCCTCGGCGTCGGGACTGTCGCTCGGGGCGAGCAGCGTCAACAGCCCTTCCAGCGTATCCGTGCGCTGGGTGTGGCCGTCACTGTCGAGCAGCAGCACCAACGGCGCGGCACTGCGGAGGGCCTGCTGGAACCCGTCCGCCCGCACCGGAACGCGCAGCACTCCGGCAGGATGCGGCACCTGCCACCAGCCGGGGCCGTCCGGGCCGCCGGTGCTCAGCAGGCCGAGGTGGTCCTCGCGCAGCAGGGCATCGAGCACCCGGGCGAAGAGCTCCCGCTCGCAGTCGTCGGTCACGCGACGATGGTCCAGTGGAGGTCTCTGCGGAAGGCTGCCAGCGACCGCCGCACGGTGCCCTCGTCACCGCCGACGGCGTGCAGTACGGCGAGGTAGTCACGGTTCGTCCCGGTGTGGTCGGCGACGCGGCCCACCTCGCGCAGCGGATGGCAGGCCAGCCGGACGTCACCGTCCACGGCCTCCACCCGCCCCGGTGCGGTGACCAGGCGGCCGGGACGGTCCGCGCAGACGTACTCGACCTGGGCGTACCTGTCGACGGTGGCGGGCAGGTCGAGCGCGGCCAACGGCTCGCCGAGGTGCAAACGGATGACGTGCTCGAACAACGGCACGTCGAGCAGCTCGGCGAGGATCAGGTCCATCCGGTCGCCGATGAGCCGGTAGTTCACCTCGATCAGCCGGACCTGGCCGTCGGAGACGACGTACTCGGTGTGGCAGGCGCCGAATCCCGCCCCCAGCGCGTCGAGGCACGCCCGCAACCGGGCGCTCTCCCGCTCCGCCGGGGGCGACCAGGAAAGGCTCTCCTCGGTGAAGGTCGGCGGCGGCCCGAGGCCGGTACGCCAACCGCCCAGAGAGGCCAGCTCGTTGCCGTCGCCGAGGGTCTCGAAGGTCCGCAACTCGCCGGCGAGGTACTCCTCGACGATCAGGGCCACCTCCGGGCTCCGGCCACGGATCTCGGTGACCCGGGCGACCAGCTCGGCACTGTCGACGACCAGGTACGCGTCCTCGCTGGCCACCCCCGCGCGGGGCTTGACCACAGCCGGGAACATCCCGGCCGGCACCTCCGGCACGGCACCGGGATCGATGGTGACGGTGCGTACCAGGTCAAGCCCGGCAGCCGCGATCGCCCGGCGGGCCGCGGCCTTGTCCTTGCACAGACGGGCGGCGTCGGGGTCCTTGCCGGGCAGGCCGAGCTGGCGGGCGGCGATCGCGGTGGCCTCCTGGAGGTGGTCGCTATTGGACAGTAACGCCACCGGTCGGCTCGGTGCGGTCGCCGCGACCACCGCAGCCGGGTCACGGACCGCGCAGAGCGCCACCGGCACGTCCGCCGGCCACTCGGCGGGCCGGTCGGTCAGCACGGTGGCCGGGAGCCCGAGCGCCGACGCCGCCGGGAGGAGCCCCTCCACCACGGCGTCGGTGGGGTTGAGCGCGGTCAGGTACAGCCGCAACGACGCCTCCGTCGACCGCCGACGGTGGTCACGCCACGGCCTTCACACCGTCCGCCGTCGGCTGCTCCGCCGACTCGGGGGCGGCACCGGGAACGGGCGGAAACCGCCGCTGGTGGGCCAGACCGAGGACGACCCCGGCGACCACCAGCACGATGGCGGCGACCGCCACCGCCGGGTAGCCGACCCGGTCGGCGGCCGCGAGGCCGATGGACGCGGCCACGAACGAGCACACCAGACCGAACGACGACAGGACGGTGAAGTCGGTGCCGCCGGTGTCCGGGCGCGAGTAGTCCATGTTGACCGTGTAGAGCACCACGTTGGCGATCGTGTAGGCCACCATGAAACAGCAGAGCGCGGCGACCGTCGCGCCCAACGGAGCGCGACCGTTCATCAGCGGCAGCAGGAGCAGCGTCGACACCGTGAGGGCCGCGCCGCCGACCACGAGGACGCCGCCGCGCCCGAACCGTCCGATGCCCAGACCGGCGACCAGACCCGCGACGATGGCCGGCGCGCTGATCACCACCCCGGTGACGACGCCGATCCGGCCCAGCGACCATCCGGCGTCGACCAGGGCGGGCGTGACCAGTGCGTACGCCATCCCCGCCCCGACGTAGACGAGCGGCACCACCCCGAACGTCCACCACCGGCAGCCCGGCTGGCCGAACACCGACAGCAGCGCCCGGTAGGCGGTGCCGATCCCGGCCACCCGATCGGTGCGGGGTGGCTCCCGGAACCGCCAGACCACCAGCAGGCCGACCGCCGTCATCGCGGCCAGCAGGCCGATCGCCGGCACCCAGCCGAACTGGTCGTAGACCAGGACGCAGGCTCCGCCGCCGAGCAGGTTGCCGAGGTAGCTCGCGGCGACCTGGATCCCGTTACCGGTCCCCCGGCTCGACTCGGCGAGCATCCGGACCGCGACGGCGTCCACGGCGATGTCCTGCGTGGCGGAGAAGAAGACGTACGCGGCGCAGATCGCGACGATCGGGCCGAGCGCGTCGGCCGGGTCGGAGAACGGCAGCAGCGCCAGCAGAGCGAGCACCAGGGCGCTCTGGAGCACGAGCAGCCAGGACCGGTAGTGACCCCGGTGCCGCGATCCGTAGCGGTCCAGGATCGGCGCCCACAGGAACTTGACGGGCCAGATCAGGCCGACGATCTGCAGCAGGGCCAGGGTGTCCAGCGAGGTGCCGCCGTCGCGCAGGATGGCGGTCAGACCGACGGTGATGAAGCCGACCCCGAGGTACTGCGTGACGTACAGCGCGGTCAGCGTGCCGAGCCGGCCCTTCATGCCGCTTTCCAGTAGCCGAGGGAGGTCACCCGGTCCTTGTCGACTCCCAACGTCCGCCGGATGTGCCGGGTGATGCCACGGGTCGTCGCGGCCTCGCAGGCCACCCAGTAGTGCCCCTCGCCGCCGGTCGGCAGTGCCGCGCAGACCGTGTCGACGAGGTGTTGGCCCCCGTCACGCCGAGGGACCCAGGTGACGTCGTGGTGCGCTCGGGCGCGCGGCGCGAGAGCCTTCTCGCCGTCGTGGGCGTACTCCAGCCAGACCGTCGCCGGGATGTCGGCACCGGCGTCGAGCAGGCTGTTCACGGCGGGCAGGGACGCCGCGTCGCCGACGAGGTAGAGGTGCTCGGGCGCCGGGTCGGGCAGCTCGAACGCGCTGCCCTGGACCGTCGCGGTGATGGTGTCGCCGATCTGGGCGGTGGTGGCCCAGCGGGCGGCGCAGCCGTCGTGGATGGCGAATTCGAGTGTGAAGCGGCCGGTGACCGGGTCGGGGTCGACGAGTGTGTACGCCCGCTGGTGCGCCCGACCGTCGTTGTCGAACCACAGCCGGATCCACATGGTCGGGTGCACCCCGCACGCCTCCAGCAGGCCGCCGCCGTCGAGCAGCAGTCGCTGGTAGTGACCGTCGATCGACTCGGTGCCCAGCACGGTCAACCGAAAGTCCCGGCCGCCCATGGCCTTGAGGACCAGGGCCTCCCAGTTCCGTTTCACGCACCCCTCCAGGTAAGGTCATCCTTGGTTAGGGGAGGTTAACCTAAGTTGCGTCCTGGAAGGAACAGAGGACAGCGCCCGCGATGACGTACCTGGAGAAAGTCGCCGGTCTCGGCGAGCTGTCATTGGTGACCGTGGACCCCGACCGCCACGCCGCACTCCTGCACGGCTGGGTGACCCTTCCCCGTAACTCGTTCTGGGGCATGGGGTCACACACAGTGGACGAGGTGCGCGATATCTACGCCTTCGTGGACAGCCTGCCGACGCACCACGCGTACCTGATCATGGTCGATGCGGAGCCGGTCGGCCTCTTCCAGACCTACCAGCCCGAGGCGGACCCGGTCGGCGAGCGCTACCGCGTCCAGCCCGGCGACGTGGGCATGCACCTGCTGCTCAGCCCGGACCGACGCCTGGCCCGCGGCCTCACCAACGTCGTCGGCCCGGCCCTCGCCCGCTTCCTGTTCCGTGACCCGTCCGCCCAGCGGATCGTGGTCGAGCCGGACGTCCGCAACCACCTCGCGCTACGCCGACTGGAGATCGAGGGGTTCACCTTCGACTCGGAGATCGACATGCCTGACAAGCGGGCCCAGCTCGCGTTCCTGACGCGCGACCGGTTCGAGGCGGACCACCCCGCACCGGCCTGAGCACCCTCAGCGGCGGGCGTCAGCTGTTGGCGCTCCAGAAGCCGATCAGGGTCGCGGTCCACCAGCCCACCTGGGAGACGGTGGCCGCGACGACGCCGGCGAGCAGAGCCGACCAGGGCGGAGGGCCGTCCACGGCGGTGAGTCGGTCCCGGACACGACCGAGGAACAACCCGTTGACGCCCACCGCCAACACCGCGAGCAGCTTGACCCAGACCAGCCCGGACGACGTGTCCGGGCCCAGGGCCGCGCCGCTGACCAGGAGACCCACCAGACCCAGCCAGATGAGCAGGTGCACGCCGCGTGCGGCGGTCAGCACGTTCCCGAGCGACTCCCGGCGGAGCAGCCAGCGGAGGCTGATCCAGTCCACCGTCAGCACCGCGCCGAAGCCCACCACGAGGCAGGTCAGGTGGCAGAAGAGGGCGACCATCCGCCAACCCGGCGAGAGGCTGAGGTGCGGCGCGACAAGGATCGCGAACAACCACCCGGCACTCATCGTCAGGATCGAGGTGACGATCGCGCTCCGCCCGGCGGCGCGGCGATGACCACCCCGCCACCGCGCGGTCGGCCCCGAGGTCGCCGTCGTGACCGCACGCCGTGGCGAGGAGACCTGGGTACGGTGTGCCGCGCGCCGGGCTGGACGGACGACCGGCGACACCTCGGCACGGTGGGCCGCCGGTGGCACCCGGGTCGGGGTACGGACGACGGCGTGCAGGTCAGACACTCAGTCGACCCGCGGAGCGCCGGTCTGGCCGTCCAGAGCGCTCAGCTCGGTGGCCCGTGCCCGCTGGATCCGGCCGGCGAGCGCCTTCAGCTCGGGGCTACCGCCGGCGGTCTGCTCGCCCCGGCACAGCACCACCGTCTGCGCGAGGTGCGCCCGCAGCAGGGCAGCCGCCCGGGACGGCACCTCGGCGTCGGGCCTGGCTCGCAACTCGTCGAGACTGGCAGCGGTGACCATGCCGGGCATCTGGTGCCCCTCGTGGATGTTCAGCTCCGGAACGTTGCCTGCGGCGAGGATCCCGCGCAGGTCCCGCAACTCGGCCTGGTGCGCCTGCCGAAGGTCGTCGAGGAGGGCCCGCAGTGACGGGTCGGCCCCCGTCGGCCGGGTGTCGAGGTGGTCGATCAGCGCGAGCGCACCCTCGTTCATCGGGATCAGCAGCTGGATGAAGGCGTCGTCGGTGCCGTTGAGCACCACGGGCACGGTCGGCACGGCGGCGGGCGAGGCGGCCGCCGTCGGCGGAACGGCAGCCGACCGGTCCGCCGCTCGGTCGGCACTGCCCCAACCCTGGCTGAGGCCGACGGCCAGCGTCGTCGCGACCAGGGTCGCGACGACACCGACGATCCGCCAGACACGGCCGTCGACCCCGGAGCGTCCGGCGGTGACCGGCGACTCCACCGGCGCGGGCCCGCTCAACGGGCGGCCTGGAAGGCGCGGCCGACCGCTGTCGTCTGGGTTCCGCTGCTGAACAACCCGGACCGGTCCTTGTCCGTGGCCGGCAGGCCGAACCACGCGTAGCGCTGCACGTAGGTGAGCTGACCGAGCATGGCGGTGGCCGCCGTGAGGAAGGCCGCCTGCTGTTCCTGGCCGGGGAACTGCGCACCGCCGCCGTCGAAGCGGATCAGGGCGAACTCCGTCAGCCAGATCGGTTTGCGGTACCGCTGGTAGACGGCCTGGAGGTACTGCCGGAGCTGGTCGACCGCTGCGGCGGTCGCGAAGTCGGCACCGAACCAGTGCACGGTGATGAAGTCCACCCGGTGACCGCGGGCCTGGGCGCCGGTCATGAACCGGTCGAGCCAACCCTGCGGATCGGGCGCGCCGACGGCGACCGCCGGGCTGCCCAGTCTGCTGCCCGTCGCCATCAACTGCGGCCACAGGTCGAGTGCCTGCTCGACGGTCATGTTGGCCTGCTCGGGCATGTCCGGCTCGTTGAAGGTGAGCAGATCCGGCCCCGCCGCCTTCGCCCTGGCCAGTTCCGGGGCGGTGACGTTCTCCGCGCTGCGGATCATGGGCACGAACGTGACACCCCTCGGGGTGCTGATCCCCGGGTGCTGGGTGCCCCAGGTGTAGTACCAGCCGGCCTTCGAGGCCGCGAGCGCCTGGCTGGCCCCGGCGAAGTTCCACACTCCGACGCCCTTGCGAGCGGAGCTGACGGCCGGGGCGACCGGGGCCTTCGACGAGGGCCGCGCGCTCGGCGACGGAGCGACGCTCGGCGGGGCGGCGGCGGTCGGCGCCGCGGACGGCGGAGCGGCCCAGGATGGTGCGGACGGATCGTCCGGCAGGATCACGACCGCCATGGTGATGGCCAGGACGGCCGCGGCCACGCCCGCGGCCAGCGATGGGACGAGGCCACGGGGCCGGTTCATCGCGAGGTCGACGACACTGGGCCCGCCGCCCGCGTCGGAGGGTGGGGTCGGCCCGGCACCGGGTGCGGCTGTCGTACTCGGCGGCCCGACGACCTGCGCGGCGGCGGTCGGCGCGGCCGTGCCCGGGAAGTGGGCGGTGAGGCCCGCCGGCAGCGGCAGCATCGGCAGGCCGGCGAGCAACCTGTCGATCGGCAGCAGCGTGGAGCCGAGTTGCCCGCACACCGCGCAGTCACGGACGTGTCGGGCCAGTCGCTTGCGCCACAGCGGGCTGGGCGTGCCGTCCCATTCGGCGGTCACTGCCTGCAGGTCGGGGCAGCCCGGCCGGGCACGCAGCGCGCGTACGACGCCACGGGCGCTCTGGATCTGCTCCTTCATCCGGTGGATCCGCACCGCGACGTGCCCCGGTGACAGTCCGAGCGCGTCGGCGACCTCGTTACGGGCGATCTCGCCGGTCTCCTCCAGCCACCACAGCGACAGCAACTCCTGGTCGTCCGGGTCGAGCCAACGGGTCGCCTCGGCGACCTCCCGCCGCTGGTCGGTGAGGCCGAGCCGCAGGATGGTCATCCCAGCGAAGTCGGAGGCGGGGTCGGGCACGTTGTGGATGGCGTCCAGCCCGGCGTCGCGGTTGAGCGCGACGCGTCGGCGCTGTTCCCAGTCGCGCACCTGACGGATGGCGATCGCCACCAGCCACGATCGGTACGCCGCCGGGTCGTTGAGCGCGGGGAGGTACCTGATGACCCGTACCAACGTCTCCTGGACCACGTCGTCGACGTCGGCGTGACCGCGCAGCGCACGCCCGACGATGTTGTAGACCAGCGGTAGCGAGGCCGCGACGACGTCGTCGAGGGCGCGCTGGTCGCCCTGTCGGGCCGCGACGACCAACCCGGCATCGGGTAGTGCTCGACCGGCTGGCGACATCTGCGTCACTCCTCGTGTGCTCGTCCGCGCGGCGCCCACGCTGCGCGTTGACCGCCCTCAGGATCGGAGACTGGCAGCGTGGGGTCGGATTACAGAATTGTCGGTCCGCCGACGGGCCGAGGACCACCCAGGGCCGTGAGCAGCGGATCGATGGAGACCCGCTCGCAGGGGCATCGTACTTTCGGCTAGTAATTAATAGGTCTTTCGGGTAGCGTTCACGCCATCAAGTGAACGACATGACGCGGTGGTGAGGCCCGTGATCGTGCCTTACGACAGCGCACCCCCGCCCGCACGTGCGCCCCGGTGAGAACCGGTTCGGAGATCCTTTCCGGTCGACCCCGATCGACGGGCCTGCGGGAAGGACCAGCACATGTCCAGCATCGTCGGCACATCGACCAGCACCCTCCTCCGTCAGCGCGGCGGCGACCAGAGCCCGGACGACCTGCTGGCCACCATGGCGGCGACCCCGGCCGACGACCCTCGCCGCCCAGCCCTGCGGGACCACGTCATCGAGGCGTGGTTGCCGCTCGCCCGCCACCTGGCCCGCCGCTACGCCGGGCGAGGCGCCGCCGACGAGGACCTGACCCAGACCGCGTCGGTCGGGCTCATCAAGGCCGTCGACAACTTCGACCCCAGCCGGGGCATCGACTTCACCGGGTACGCCATCCCCACGATCATCGGCGAGATCAAGCGGTACTTCCGCGACCGCACCTGGGCAGTGCGCGTTCCCCGCCGCCTCCAGGAGCTACGTCTGTCGATCAGCGCGGCGAACAGCACGCTGACCCAGACCCTGGGCCGCTCGCCGACGGTGGCCGACATCGCGTCCTACCTCGACCTCTCCGAGGAGACCGTGCTGGAGGGGTTGGAGGGCGCCCGCGCCTACCGGGCCACGTCACTGTCCACCCCGATCGGGGTGGACGGCGACCGGGAACTCTCGGACACCCTCGGCGGCGACGACCACGAGTTCGACCTCGTCGAGATCCGGGTCGCCCTCGGCCCGGCCCTCGCCACGTTGCCGGAGCGGGAACGCGAGATCCTGAGCCTGCGCTTCCACGGCAACCTGACCCAGGCCCAGATCGCCGACCAGATCGGCGTCTCGCAGATGCACGTCTCCCGACTGATCAGTCGATCGCTGGCCACGCTGCGCCGCCACCTGTCCGACGACAGCGCCTCCTGAGATTGCTCAGAGTTGGACGACGCGGCCCACCCGCGGCGGCGTACGGCCCGCGAGCACGTCGAGCCACGCCTCGCGGAGGGCCTCCGGACCCACCCCCACCTGGACGTCGAGCCACCCGCCCACGACGGCGGTGAAGCGTTGCCAGGCCTCGGTGAACCGTCTGTCGAGACCGTCGCGGCCCCAGTCCTGGCTGCGCTTGCGCATCTGGACCGGCGCGAAGAACACCTCCTCGGCGGCGTCGGCGTTCGGTGTCTGGTTGGTGAGCCCTACCGCGATGTCCCGGACGAGCCGGTCGCCGAGGTGCCGGCGCAGGGCGGCACGGGTCGAAGGCGCGCCGGACAGATCGAGGTAGACGGTCGGGACGGCGTCGACAGCGTCGATGTCGTCGTACGAGACGACGTCGTCGTAGCAGCCCAGCGACCGGGTGAAGGCGAGGTTGCCGGGCGACGTGAGCCCGACCAGGCGCGGCCCGCGACCGCGCAGCTCGAACGCGGCGGCGTACGCGGTCTTGCTCGACGCCGACGACACGAGCAGTGACTCGGCACCGTAGAAGTCGTTGTCGACGACCTGGTCGGCCAGCATGAACGAGGTGAAGAACAGCGGCCGGAACAGGATCAGCAGGTCTTCCTGGTCGGGCCGGTACGCCGGGTCCCCGCTGGTCGACCGGTACGCGTTGTACGGCGACGGCAACTCGGCCCGGTGCGGGCTGACGTCGCGGAAGCCGGAGACGTCCACCCGGTCGGGACGTACCAGCAGGTGACCCGCGGGTGGCAGGTATCCGTAGACCCGCTGCCCCACCTCGACGCCGGGAACCGTCGAGTCGACCACCTCGGCGAAACCCCAGAGCGGCGGCAGGCCCCACTGCGGCCCGAGCCCACGGGGAGACGGCGGGAAGAACTCCCAGTAGCGCATCGCGTCGCCGAGCACCGCGTAGGTCACGTTGTTGGCGGTGACTCCGACGCGATCCACCCGCAGTACGGCTTCGCCGTCGGCCGCGACCGGCGCGGCACCGTCGACGAGCGTGGTCTGCCCGAGGTCGTCACGCGTCACCGCGAAGGTCCATGAGTCGGCCATGAGGTGACGCTAGACACGACCACGAAGGGAGACAAGTGCACTGCGAGTGCAAAATCCCACTCGCTCGGTCAGGAGCGTTCGGCGGCCAGGTCGCGCAGGTGCGCCAACGGTAGGTGCGGCGGTCGCCACTCCACGAAGAGAGCCGTGGCGTCGTCCTCCAGCGTGTCGTCCTGGTATCCGACGACGGCGCGTACCAGCCGACGCATCGTCTCCGGGCTGGGCAACTGGTCGTTCAGGGCCCGATTGACGAAGTCGACCAGCCGGTCCAGCCCGAACTGCTCCCCGTCGGCGCTGCGCGCATCGGTGATGCCGTCGGTGTAGCCGAGGATGCGGTCGCCCGGGTGCAGGTCCTCCACGTGCACCCTCGGACGACGGGGTGAGAGGTGGCCCAGGCCGAGCGGCAGCGCGGTCGGCCCCGGAAGCTCGCGAATGGCCTTGCCGTCGCGCAACAGCATCGCGCCGGGGTGACCTGCGTTGATCATGCTCAGGCGGCCCGTCCGGCGGTCCAGCTCGGCGAGCAACCCGGTCGCGAAGAAGTTCGGGTGCTCGGATCGCACCCACCTGTCGATGCTGATCGCCGTGTCCACCAGGCCGAGGCCACTCCGGCGGGCGTTGCGGTACGCGCTGACGACGAGTGAGGCGAGCGTGCTCGCCTTGATGCCGTGCCCACACGTGTCGAAGAGCCCGACGCTGAGCACGTCGTCGTTCAGCGCGTAGTCGAAGATGTCGCCGCCGACGTCGTAACACGGTTCGAGGATGGCGGTGATCACCAGGTCGTCGGTCGCGAAGGTCAGCGGCGGGAGCAGGCCCCACACGATCTCGGCTGCCACCTGCATCGGGAGACGGCGCCGCATCCGCTCGACCACGTCACCGTAGAGCCGGCGGTTGACCAGGATCTGAGCGACGTTGACCGCCACCTCCCACGCGGGGCCGTCCATCGTATCGGTGGCGGCCTCCGGCGAGACGATCTCCAGCACACCCATCCGCTCGCACCCGAGCAACAGGGGGACCCAGATCCGATCGGGGTTGTCGGGCGCGCGCTGGATGTCGAGGGTGGTGAAGGCCCGGCCGGCGAGGGTCGTCTCGACCGACTGCTCGGCTCGGACCAGACCGTTGCCGAGCAGGGGCACGAGGAGAGACTGCGTGTAGTCGGCCAGATAGATGACGATCTCACTGGCGTTGATGGAGGGAGCTGCCCGGGCGACCAGCTGGGACAGCTCGTCCGGCCCACCTCGGGGCGCGTTGAGCTGCAGCCAACGCACCACTTCGCCGACGTCGGCCACGCCCACCTCCCCCGTGTCGTACCCCACCGTAGGAGCACGGTGGCGTCCCTGTCACCGGCGGTCGACCCGGTCGCGGCGAACAGCGCGACAGCCCGTCGCCTGCCGACAGTAGCCGTGGCGGCGCGGGCTGCCGCACCAGCGCCCTCGACAGGCACTCGGGTCAGGGTTCGAGCACCACCTTGCCGGCCCGGCTGCGGGTCTCGGCGAACACCAGTGCGCTGGAGACCTCGCCGAGCGGGTACCGGGCGGCGATCTGCGGCACGATCACTCCCTGCCGCAGCAGGTCGAGCACGATGCCGAGGTCGCCGCGCAGACGACGCCGGAACGAGGCGCGTCGAGTGAGGCTGCCGGCCCAGAAGTTGTAAAAGCCGGCCCGGTGGCCGTTCGGCAACGCGTTCCAGGTGTAGAGGCGGGTCAGCAGCTTCACGAAGACCCACAGCACCGACTGGCCGGTGCCCACCGCGGCGGCGTTGCCGTAGACGACCAGCTTGCCGCCGGGGGCGAGCAGGCCGTAGGAAGTGCGGACACCGGGCCCGGCGACCGGGTCGAAGACCGCGTCGACGCCGCCCAGCGACAACTCACGGACCCGTGCGGCCAGGTCCGGATCGCGGTAGTCGAGTGGTTCGACGCCGAGGTCGCGCAGGTCTGCGTGGTGCCGCGCGGCGGCGGTGCCGATGACCCGCAGGCCGAGGTGGCGGCCGAGTTGGACGAGCACGGTTCCGACGCCACCGTTCGCGCCGTGCACGAGGATGGTCTGCCCGGCCCGCAGGTCTGCGCCGCGCAGCATCTGCCAGGCGGTCACCCCGTTGACCACCACGGTCTCGGCCTCGGCGGGATCGAGATCCACCGGTACGGGGGTCAGGACGTCGACGTCGACGAGCGCGTGGGTGGCCCAGGCGCCGGTCTTGGTGACCGCCGCCACCCGGGTGCCGACCAGTGAGTCGTCACCTCCGGGGCCGACGGCCCGGATCGTGCCGACGAGGTCGTAGCCGGGAACGAACGGGAACTTCGGCTGGCCGGGGTAGAGGGCCCGGCGCATCTGCTGCTCGGCGAACGAGATGCCGGTGGCCTCGACCTGGACGAGGGCCTGCCCCCGAGCAGGTACGGGCATGGCGCGTCGGTGCAGCTGGAGCCCGTCAGGCTCGACCACGCCGGGCAGCACCACTTCGGTGATCGTCGTGTCGGTGGTCATCGGCTTCTCCTCTTGTTTGTAAGTGTGCACTCACACACTTCTGAAATCCGAAAAACGGGCCGCCAGCGCGGCCCACTGTCGAGCGTCGGATCAGGGGTGACGGATGCCGGCGGTCAGAGCGCGAGCCCACGGCTCCGGCACCTGCTCCAAACCTGCGGTCACGATCAGGTGGCAGAGCTGCCCGTACGCGAAGAACTGCTGCACCTGCGCGTCGCTGGCACCGGCCCGGTCCTGCACGAAGGTCGCGACCCGGCGGTAGCCGGCGCGGACCGCCTCGGCGATCTCGGGGATGTCCGTGACGGCCTGCGCCTGGACCTGGAAGAGCAGCAGATCTCGGTCGGCGATCAGCTCGGCGTAGGCACCGCCCATCGCGTCGAGCACCTCCTCCGGGCTGCCACCCGCGGCGCGCTCCGCCCCCGCCTCGATCGCCGTGGCGATCCGTTCGAAGCACGCACCGGCAGCCGCCACGAACAACCCGAGCTTGCCGGAGAAGAGCCGGAACACGTACGCCTCGGAGATGCCCGCGGCGGCGGCCACGGCGGTGACCGGCGTGGCGTGGAAGCCGGTGCGCGCGAACGCCGACACGGCGGCGTTCAGGACGGTGACCCGGCGGGCCTCGGCGGTCGATCGCATGTTTGTAAGTGTGCACTCACAAACAACGACTCGTCAAGCCCGTGCTCAGGCGCGTTGCGCAGGAGCGGCCGGGGTGTCCTCGACGGCCGCGCTCACTCCAGCGGGTAGAGACGGGCCGGATCGCCGGGCCGGAGGCTGTCCGGGACGTCGTCGGCCCTGCTGGCGGCGATCGAGCCGAGCAGGGCCAACGAGCGCGCCGACTCCGTACCGGGCTCGGCGTGGTAGATCACCAGCAGCTGCCCGTCGGCGCCGGCGACCGCCAACTTGTCGCAGTACAGGTCGAGGTCCCCCACCTCCGGATGGTGGAGTCGGCTGACCACGCCCTCGCGGCGACGTACCTCGTGGCGTGCCCACAACCGGCGAAAGCACTCACTCTTGATCGACAACTCCCCCACCAGCGCGGCCAGCCGCGGGTCGTCCGCGTCTCCGGCCGAGTCGGCACGCATCTGCCCCACCACGCTCTGCATCGCCTGCCGCCAGTCCCGGAACAGGTTCTGCTCGGCCTCGTCCAGGAACACCGCGCGGAGCCGGTTGGCCCCCGGGGCGAGATTCGGCGACAGCGCCCTCGCCATCGGGTTCGAGGCCAAGATGTCGAGATAGCGGTTCTGCACGAACGCCGGCATGGAAAGCTGCCGCACCAGGTGCAGGATGCTGGCCGGCACCCGCTCGGCGGACGGCCGGGCCGCCCGACGCGAACGCACCCGGGTCAGCCCGATCATGTACGCGGTCGCCTCCGGCTCCAACCGCAGCACCCCGGCGAGCGCATCGAGCACCTGCACCGAGGGGTGCCTTTCGCGCCCCTGCTCCAACCGCAGGTAGTAGTCGGCGCTGATGCCCGCCAGCATCGCCACCTCCTCGCGCCGCAGCCCCGGCACCCGACGCAGACCCACGCCCGGACCGAGCCCGACATCCTCGGGTCGAATCTGCTCCCGACGGGCACGCAGGAAGTCGCCGAGCTGGTTGGTCGCGTCCATGTCCTCGACGGTAGGCCGCTTCGCCGACCGGTGACTGGTCGTGTCACTACCAGGAACAACTCGCCCTGCCGGCCGAACGGCCGCCGACGCACAGTCGCAGCTATCCACTGCGATGACGGATCGAGGACGACATGAGCGAGAACCTTCCCGGCGGCCCGCTGACCCTGGCCGACGGCCTCACAGTGAGCCGGATGGGTTACGGGGCGATGCAGTTGGCCGGCCCCGGGGTCTTCGGCCCTCCCCGCGACCGTGAGCAGGCGCTCGCGGTGCTCCGTGAGGCCGTCGACCTGGGTGTCCGGCACATCGACACGAGCGACTTCTACGGCCCGGTGGTGGTCAACGAACTGATCCGGGAGGCGCTGCACCCGTACCCCGAAGATCTGCACCTGGTCACCAAGGTCGGCGCGCGGCGCGGCGACGACGGCTCCTGGATCCCGGCCCTGGAGCCGGCGGACCTGAAGGTCCAGGTCCAGAACAACCTCCGGCACCTCGGCCTGGACGTCCTCGACGTCGTCAACCTGCGGGTGGGCATGTCGGAGAGCACCACTGACGCGCCCCTCGGTGAGCAGTTCGCCGCGCTGGCGGAACTACGGCAGCAGGGCCTGATCCGGCACCTCGGGCTCAGCGGCGTCACGCTGAACCAGCTCACCGAGGCCCAGGCCATCGCACCGGTGGTGACTGTGCAGAACCTCTACAACCTCGCCAACCGCCGGGATGACGCCCTGGTCGACAGGTGCGCGGCGGAGAACATCGCGTTCGCTGCGTTCTTTCCGCTCGGTGGGTTCACGCCGTTGCAGTCCGACACGCTCGACGGCGTTGCCGCCCGAGTGGGTGCCTCGCCGCAGCAGGTCGCCCTGGCCTGGCTGCTCCAGCGCTCCCCGACCACCGTGCTGATCCCCGGCACGTCGAGCGTGGCGCACCTGCGGGAGAACATCGCCGCCGCCGATCTGAAGCTGCCGGCCGACGCGATCGAGGAACTGGACGCGGTCGCCGCCTAGCCGGTTCTAGGGCCTGTTTCATAAGGGCGGTCGAGCCGAGGCGGAGTCCGGGCGGCCATCCGGCAAGGCGCGGTTTCGTCCGGATACCGGTGTTGTATCCGGACGAAACCGCAACGCCGCCGGGCGTCGTCCGGGCCCGCCGCAGGCCGGCCAGTTCTTATGAAACAGGCCCTAGTGTTCGTGGGGCCGGTTGCGGATCACGGCGAGCGCGAGCACGGCGGTCACCAGGAAGACGATGCCGTTGATCCGCAGGCCCGCCTGGACACCAGAAATCAGCGCCTCGGCCAGCGCCGACCGGACCGGATCGGGCAGTGGCTGGTCGCCGGTGGCGCCAGCGGCCACCGCCGCCTGCACGGCCGTCCGGGTCGGCTCACCCACCTGGTGGGCGGCGAGCCGGTCCGGGAGGTCGGCCAGCATCGTGGTGGTGAGCAGCGTCCCCAGCAGCGACGAGCCGATCACCGAGCCCACCTGGCGGGCGGCGTTGACCGCGCCGGAGGCCATGCCCGCCTGAGCGGGTGCGACGCTGGCCAACGCCGCCGCCGTGGCCGGGGCCACCACCAGCGCGCTGGCTGCGCCGAACAGCGCGAGCAGTGGCCAACGCTGGCCGAACGAGGTCGTCGGACCCTGAGCGGCCAGCCCGAAGCTGGCCACGGCACCGAGGACGAGACCGGCGGTGAGGGGCGCCTTGAATCCGGTACGGCGGATCAGCCGCCCGGCGCCGAAGGCCGCAGCCGCGTAGACGCCGAACAGCGCCAGCATCCGCCAGCCGGTGTCCAGCGGGCTGAGTGCCTGCGCACGCTCGTGGAACAGGACCAGCAGGATGGCCACGCCCGTGAAGCCGAACAACGACACCGCGGCGACGACCATGACGGCGCTGAACGAACCGGACCGGAACAGCCGTACGTCGAGCATCGGCGCGCTGGTGCGCAACTCGACCAGCACGAACCCGACGAGCGCCACGGCCGCCACCACCCAGGCGGCCACCATCGCCGGGCTGGTGTAGCCGTCCTTGCCGCCCTGGATCATCGCGTAGACGGCGGCGGCTATGGCGACGGTGCCGAGCAGCAGGCCGGGTACGTCGAGTCGGGCGGCACTCGGCCGGGACTCCGCCACTCCGATGGCGGCGACGACGAGCGTGACCACACCCAGCACGATCGTCGACAGGTAGACGCTGTGCCACTGGTAGTGCTGCAGCAGCGCGCCGGCGATGAGCGGGCCGACCGCGAGGCCGATGCCGGAAGCCGCGGACCACGCGGTGATGACCTCGGTTCGCCGGTGCGGGTCGGTGAAGGTCGCGCCGAGGATCGCGAGGCTGTTGGGCAGGATCAGGGCCCCGCCGAGGCCGGCGACCAACTGCCCGACGATCACCCAGGCAGCGGTGGGGGCACCGGCCACCACGGCGCCGCCAACGATCATGGCGATGACGCCGGTGCCGAACATGCGCCGCCGTCCGTAGCGGTTGCCCAGCGTGGCGGCGGACAGCACCATGCTCGCCACGACGAGGGTGTAGGCGCTGGGGATCCAGATCACGGTGGTGGGGTCGATCCGAAGGTCACGCTGGATGGTCGTCAGGGCGGAAACGGTCGCGGTGATCTGCAGGAACGTGATCATCGCGCCCAGACACGTGGCGATCAGGGTCATCGTGCGAGAGCCGCGGAGCGACGGCCGCGCGATGGCTGGCGTGGCCGCGATCGGGGCCGTGGTGTTGGTGGTCACTGGCGTCCTCGGTGCTGGTCGGGCTGACTTGCATCTGCATAAGCCAGCAGCGTCCCAGTGAAGCACCTGGCTAGTGCCGACGCAAGTCAGGTAGGCTGAACCACATGGAAGACCTACGGGAAGATCGCGACTCCTGGTCGACTGCGAACTGCTCGGTGGCCCGGGCGATGGACATCGTGGGCAGCAGGTCGACCGTCCTGATCATGCGTGAGGCACTGCTCGGCACACGCCGCTTCGACGACTTCGTCCGGCGGGTCGGCGTGGGCGAGCCCGCCATGGCCGCCCGCCTCAAGGAGATGGTCGCCGCCAACCTGCTCGAACGGATCCCCTACCGGGAGCCGGGGCAGCGCACCCGCCACGAGTACCAACTTACCCGCAAGGGCCGCGAACTCCTGCCCGTGATCACCGCACTGCGCAACTGGGGCGACACCTGGGCCGCCGACGAGGCCGGTCCGTCCGTCACCTCCACCCACCACGACTGTGGAGAGCCGATACGCGCGGTGCTCCGCTGCGCAGCAGGGCACGAGGTGGAAAGCAGCGACATCGACGTCAACGCCGGACCCGGAGCAATCCGACGCGTCTGACGCGGCGGCCCACCCTGCGGCGGCCATCAGGGTGAGCGACGCCCCGGCCTCCGCCAGCAGTCCCAGCCGCGCGACTGCTACCAGTAGGCAACCAATCGGGCGGCCGCCGCCTCGACCACTGCCACCACGCATCGATCTTGACGACTGAGTTTTGTCGTACACCTGTTCTAGTCTCTGGTCATGGTCGAGGAGTTGGCGCAGGCAGACGACGCGGTCGCTGCCTGCGTCGACGCCGCCGCCTGGTCCCTGCCGGAGCACGACCTGATCGCCGCGCTCGACGCCGCGCACCGCCTTCAGCAACGCCTCGCCGCCGTCACCCTGACCCTGGTCCGCGAGATCGACGGCCGCGGCACCGCCCGCGCCCACGGCGCCTCCACCACCGCCGTGTGGCTACGCGAACGCCTGCGCATGACCGTTCCTGCCGCCCGCCGCCTGGTCGACCTCGCCACCGCCCTGGACACCGGCCACCCTGGCATCCGGCACGCGCTGGCCGATGGTGCCATCAGCCTGGACCAGGCCCGCGTCATCGCCGACACTGCCACCACCGTGCACAGGACAGCTGATGCCGAAACCGCCGACAAGGCGGTCGGCGTGCTCGTCGAGTGGGCGGGGCAGTTCGACCCCACCATGCTGCGTCGCATGGGCACCCGGATCCTCGACCACGTCGCCCCCGACCTCGCCGACGCCGCCGCAGCAGCCGCCCTCGCCGCCGACGACGCCCGCGCCACCCGCGACCGACACCTCACCCTCTCCACGCAAACCGACGGTCGCCTGCGACTCACCGGCATCCTCGACGCCGAGACCGCCGGCCTGCTGCGCGCCGCCATCGACCCACTCACCGCACCCACCGGCCCAGACGACACACGATCGTCCGGGCAACGCCGCCACGACGCCCTCGCCGACATCTGCCGACTCGCCCTCCGCACCGGCGAGCTGCCCGACAACGGCGGCGACCCCGCCCAGATCGTCGTCACCACCAGCTACGACGCCCTGACCCAGCAACTGGGCTCCGGCGCGCTCGACGTCGGCCTGCAGCTCACCCCCGACACCGTGCGCCGGCTGGCCTGCGACGCTGCCATCCTGCCCGCCGTCCTCGGCGGCGCCGGCCAGGTCCTCGACGTCGGTCGACAACGCCGACTCCTCACCGGCCCAATGCGAAGGGCGCTGGTGCTACGCGACGGCGGATGCGCCTTTCCCGGCTGCGACCGCCCACCCCGCTGGTGCGCCGCCCACCACATCCGCCACTGGGCCGACGGCGGCCCCACCAACCTCACCAACTCCGTCCTGCTCTGCGGCCACCACCACCGACACATCCACCACAGCAAGTGGACAATCCGCCTCGGCGACGACGGCAAACCGGAGTTCGTGCCACCGGCCTGGCTCGACCCCGACCAACTTCCCCGCCGCAACCACTACCACCGACGGACGTAGGCCGCTCGGCGACCGCCGGAGCCCCGAGACCGACGGCCAGCTCGGCAGGCCAGCGCAGCCGCACAGTCGAGGGCGTCAGGATGCCCTCGAGCGCCAGGCGCGGACCAGTGCTGGCACGTCGGCGTAACGAGCGGTGGGCATCTCTCTGGTTGCCCGTTCCACGACCCGGCGCTGCTCGCTGTTGCCCCGCCAGCCCTTCGCAGAGTCGAGAAGGTGGTGCAGGGTGCGGCCGAGCAGGTGCACTGTGGTCCGCTCGTCGATCACCGCGCCACTGACGAACTCCTCCGGCGCCATGTAGCGGCGAGAGCCGGGAAGGCGGTCAGCGTCGAGCACGAACGGCCCGGGCCGGTACTCGTCGAGGTCGATCAGGCGCATCCGACCGGTGGAGAAGTCGTACAGGAAGCAGCCGTCGTAGAGGTCGACAGCGACGAACCCGGCGGCGCTGACGGCGAGATGGGCGTCGAGGATCGCGTCGAGCGCCGCCTCCACCTGTGACACTGGCAGTTGCTGGAAACGGGCCAGCCCTCTGCGGTCGGCACCGTGGGCCGTGGCGTGGTTCAGGACGTCACCGTCGTACCAGGGGTAGACGAGCGTCGGACCGGCCGGCCCGTGGGTTGTCCGCACTGGACGAACGATCACCGGGTGGCGGATCGCGGCGTGCACCGCACAGGCACGGTCCAGCGACGCGCGGCCCGTGGCCGTGGTGGCTGTCTTGACGAACCAGCGCTGGCCCGCCTCTTCGACGCCGTAGGAGCGACACCCGGAGCCTTGGGCATCGAAGACGACGAAGGCCGCCTCGATCGACGGCACTGACATCCGACGCATCCCCACCGCGAATCAGCTCCCAAATGACGCGCAAAGTACCCGTTGTGTTACGAGATTGTTTCCGACGTTACGGCCAGGTTGCGGGTGCTTCTCGATGATCGTTACCGCTCCTAGGTTTCGGCCACCGTCATCAGTCGTGGCGGCCGGCACCGAACGTGGAGGCAAACGACGTGCCACAAACGAACGCACATCGGACCGGACGGGCCAGGCGCGGGGTCAGCATGCTGGCTGCCGTGGCGCTGACCGCAGCCGGCCTGACCAGTCTGCCCGACAGCGCCGCGGCCGCACCGACGAACAGCGGACCGACCGCCCGTTACCTCGTCCAGCTCGACGAGGAGCCGCTGGCCACGTACACCGGTGGTGTTCCGGGCATCGCGGCGACCAAGCCCACCGACGGCGCGAAGCTGAACCGCACATCGGGCAGCGCGAAGGCGTACCGCGATCACCTGCGCCAGCAGCGCACGTCCGTGCTGGACCGCGTCGGCGTGCCGGCCGAGCGCACCCGCGTCACCATGGAGACCGCCTTCAACGGCTTCGCCGCCGACCTGACCGGGCCGCAGGCCGCCCGGCTACGGGCCACGCGCGGTGTGCGGGCGGTGTACGAGAGCCGGAAGGTGCACGCGGCCACCTCACACACCCCTGACTACCTGGGCCTGACCGGCAAGGGCGGGGTGTGGAAGAAGGAGTTCGGCGGGGACTCCCGTGCGGGCGAGGGCGTCATCATCGGGGTCATCGACAGCGGCTACTGGCCGGAGAGCGCGAGTTTCGCGCCGCTGCCCAGCCCTCGCCCCGACCAGGCGATCATCGACGCCAAGTGGAAGGGCACCTGCGACGTCGGTGTCGAGGCGCCTGTCACCTGCAACAACAAGGTGATCGGTGCCCGCTGGTACAACGACAGCGGCATCGCCGAGGCCTTCCCGGACGACTACTCCTCGCCCCGCGACCGCAACGGTCACGGCACCCACACCGCCAGCACCGCGGCCGGCATCCACGGCGTACGGGCGACGTCGGGCACCCAGGACCTCGGGATGATCTCCGGCATGGCGCCGGCTGCCCGGCTCGCGATCTACAAGGCGCTGTACGACAACGGTGCCGGTGGCGCGACCGGAACCGACATCGACATCGTGCACGCCATCGACGACGCGGTCGCCGACGGTGTCGACGTGATCAACTACTCGATCGGTGACGACACCGAGCAGTTCGGCGCCGTGGACGCGACGTTCTTCAACGCCGCCGCCGCCGGGGTGTTCGTCGCCGCCGCCGCGGGAAACTCCGGACCGTTCGCCAACACCGTCGACAACTCGACGCCCTGGCTGACCACTGTGGCCGCGAGCACCACCGACCGGCAGAACACCCGCAAGCTCACCCTCGGCAACGGCACGACCATCGCCGGCGTGGGCATGGGCGAGACCGGTGTCGGCCCGGCCCGACTGGTCTTCGCGAAGGACAGCGCGCTCGACCCCGACGGCGCCTACGGTGCCGGCCTCTGCGCCGACGACACGTTGGACCCGGCCAAGGTGAAGGGCGCGATCGTGCTCTGCGTACGCGGGGAGATCCCCCGCACCGACAAGAGCATCGAGGTGGCGCGGGCCGGCGGGGTCGGCATGGTGCTCTACAACGAGGAACTGAACTCCCTCAACGCCGACGTGCAGACGGTGCCGACGGTGCACATCAACGAGGTCGACCTGGCCACCGTCACCGCGTACGTCGCCACTGGCAACGCCACGGCCACCATCTCACCGAGCAGGCTGGAGACCGTCGAGGCCCCCGCCGTAGCGGCGTTCTCCTCGGCGGGCCCGTCGAACCTGAACGCCGGTGAACTCCTCAAGCCGGACATCAGCGCGCCTGGTCAGGACATCGTTGCCGCATTCTCCCCGTCCATCGGCGGCAACGACTTCGCCCTGGAGTCGGGCACCTCGATGGCGGCGCCGCACATCGCCGGTATCGCCGCGCTGCTGCTCGCCAAGCACCCCGGATGGTCGCCGGCCGCGGTCCGCTCGGCGCTGATGACCAGCGCCGTCGACAAGACCGACAAGGGCAACCCGATCAAGATCGGTACGTACGACGCGACCCCGCTGAACTACGGTGCCGGGCAGGTGGAGCCGGGCAGCGCCTTCGACCCGGGCCTGGTCTACGACTCCAACCAGCAGGACTGGATCAAGTACCTCTGCGGGGTGTCCGCCGACCGGGGCAGCGACTACGGGCTCGGCGACCTGGAGGGCTGCGACACGATCGGCGCGATCGACACCGCCCAGCTCAACTACCCGTCCATCTCGCTGGGTCGGATGGTGGGCAAGCAGAGTGTGACCCGCACGGTCACCAACGTCAGCGACAAGACCAGCACCTACACCTCGTCGGTGCAGGCCCCGCCGGGCTACAAGGTCACTGTCACGCCGGCGAAGATGAAGATCCGTCCCGGCCACAGCGGCCGCTTCACGGTCGAGGTCACCAACACCGGCGGCGCGTTCGACACCTGGGCCGACGGCTCGCTGACCTGGCGCGACCAGTTCAAGCACGAGGTACGCAGCCCGCTGGTCGTGCACAACTCCGGACTGGTGACCCCCGACGCCATCACCGGCAAGGGCACCTTCGGTAGCGTCCGGATCCCCGCCGAGGTCGGCTACAAGGGTCAGCTGATCTCCCAGGTCTCCGGCCTGACCTCGGGTACGAGCACCGCGGTGACCCTGAAGGGTGACGGGCCGAGCTGGGACTGGAGCACGTCGAACAACCTGCCGGTGCCGCTGCCCGCGTCGATCAGCAGGACCACCCTGCACGTACCGGCCGGCACCCGCAGCCCGGAGATCCACGTGACGTCGGCACGACCCACCTGCTCCCACATCGACTGGGAGGACGAGGAGGGCGTGATGGAGTGCACGGAGTTCAGCCTCAACGTCTACGACACGTCGGGGAAGTTCGTCACCGCCACGGCCAGCACCCGGATCGGCGCCAAGGTCAGCCTGCCGGACGGTGCCGGTGACTACATCGTGGTGGTGGAGCAGGAGTTCACCGAGAACATCAAGGACGGTGCGAACGCGTACACCATCAC
This sequence comes from Micromonospora sp. WMMD967, assembly GCF_029626165.1. NCBI lineage: Bacteria > Bacillati > Actinomycetota > Actinomycetes > Micromonosporales > Micromonosporaceae > Micromonospora > Micromonospora sp. WMMD967. The sequence goes on along the minus strand of NZ_JARUBK010000001.1, from coordinate 1,683,954 downwards.
CAGCTACCTGCCGGGGGCGCCCGGCACGTCCACCGGCCGGTTCACCGTCGACCCGAAGCAGCGCTCCGTGCAACCGGGCGCGACGGCGAACCTGACAATGCGCTGGGTCGACCTCGCCCCGGGGCAGCGCTACGTGGGTGTGGTGGAGTTCCGCAACGGTGACGGCTCGCTGAAGACCGTGCCCGTCACCATCCAGTCCTGACCGCTCCCCCACCCGGCGGACCGGCGTGTGACCCAGGTCACCGCCGGTCCGCCGGATCATCGGCGCCATCCGCAGAGGTGATCTGCTCGGCGCACGGTGATCGACGGCGACGATGACAAGACGCGGGGCGGCGGGGGCCCAACTCCCGTCCGCCCCGAACGTCTGCGTGGACCCGTCGAGTTCGTCGGCCGGACGGCCGAACTGGCCCAGCTCCGCCGGCTCGCCGAAGCCCCACCGTGCCTGATCCTGCTGGAGGGTGAACCCGGGATCGGCAAGAGCCGGTTGGTCGCCGAACTGCTCACCGGACTTCCCGGGCACCACGTGGTCGGCGAGTGCGACGACGTACCGGAACCCTTCCCGCTCGGCGTACTCCTGGACGCGATCCGGGGCAGCGCCGACCGGCTCGGTGCGGTGAGCCCAGTCGCCGGTGCTCTCGCGCCCCTGCTCCCCGAACTGGCCGACGTACTTCCGGCCGCGCCGCCCCCGTTGACCGATCCGGCGGCCGAACGACACCGGCTGATCCGGGCCGTCGCCTCGGTGCTCGCCGCGCTGAGCCCCGCCACGCTGCTCCTCGAAGACCTGCACTGGGCCGACCCGGCGACCTGCGAGTTCCTCGGCTACCTGGCCACCCACCCGGTGGACGGGCTGGCCGTGGTGCTGACCGCCCGCACGGCGGCGCCCGGAGGCAGTACGCCCATCCACGACGCGTTGGCCCGGACCCCACCGTGGAGCGTCACCCGGGTTCCGCTCGGTCCACTGGACGCCGACGACGTACGCCGACTGGCCGCCCGGACCCTGCGGCTCGACGACCCTCCGCAGCAGCTCACCGCCACTCTGCTCGACCGGACCGCGGGCATCCCGTTCGTGGTGGAGGAGGTGCTGCGTACGCTCGCCGAGCGCGGCGGTGACCCGTTGGCGGACGACAGCGTCCCGTTCGTCCTGCGCGACGTGCTGCTCTGGCGGCTGCGCCCGCTCGACGAGGGCACCCGGGAGGTGCTCGGGGCCGCCGCGGTGCTGGGGATGGCACCGGACCAGCGCATTCTCGCCTCGGCACTCAACCTGGACCGGGTGACTGTCGGCTCGGCGATGACCGCCGCCCACCGGGCGGGACTGCTGCACGACGGCGGGGACGGTCTGCGGTTCCGTCACGACCTGGCCCGACAGGTGGTGTACGACCTGGTCCCCCGGCCGAATCGGGAGTGGCTGCACCTGCGGGTCGCACGGGTGCTGGAACAGGAGTTACCGAGGCCCGTCGCCCAACTGGCGCACCACTACCGGTTGGCCGGCAGCGGGGCTGACTTCGTCCGCAACGCGGAGGCTGCCGCCGACCTGGCCACCGAACGCGGCGACGACGCGACCGCCGCCAGCTTCCTGCTGCAGACCATGGACGTCGCCGAGCTTCCCCGACCGGTGCGGGTTCGGCTCGCCGCGAAGCTGGGTCGGTCGGCCATCGACGGGCTCAGCCAGGCGGAGGCGATCCCGGTGCTGGAGCGGCTGCTCGCCGACCGACGGCTGCCGCCCGGCGCCCGGGGCGAACTGGGCCTGGTGCTCGGGCGCATGCTGCGTCAACAGGGCGAGGCACTGCGGGGGTACACCGAGATCGAGCGGGCCGTGCCGTACCTGCGCGCACCGCGCCGCAAGGCCCCGGCGCTCGCGGTGCTGGCGGCCCCGGACACCGTCGTCGGCCGGCACGTCGACGACCACCTGGCCAGGTGTACGGAGGCGGAGAGCGCCGCGACGGCCAGCGGCGACCCGGCGGCACACCTCGCGGCCCGGATCGCCCGAGCGTCGCTGCTGCTGGAGCTGGGCGACCCGGCAGCCTGGTCGATCATCACCGAGCTGCGCGCGTCCGCCGAGCTGGCCGACCGACCCAGGGAGCACGCCCGAGCCTGCCTGAACTGGGCGCAGGGCGCGTTGCACGCCGGGCATCCGGAGCAGGCCGAGACGCTCCTGGCCGCCGGTCGGGCGTTGGTCGACGAGACCGGGTACGAGCGGCTGACCGCCCTGGTGGAGGCGACCGAGTTGTCGCTGAGCCGGGCCGCCGGGAGGTTCGACGGGCTGGCCGAGCGGCTCACCCGGCTGGTCACCACGGCCGAACGGATGCCGGTCACCCTGCTGGACGCGCGCGCCGAACTGGCCACCGTGCTGGCGCTCACCGCCATCGCCGGACGAGCTGGCAGCACCGGGGGGCACGACAGCAGCACCCAGGGTTGCGCCGGGCTCGGCGACAGCGGCAGAGGTCGCGACGAGGTGGAGTCGGCCGAGCGGGCGCTGCGTGAGGTGGTCGCCGACGCCCGCCGGGTGGGCGCGGTCTGGCCGCTGGTGCAGGCACTCTCGGCGCTGGCCCGACTGACCGTGGTCGGGCGACCGGACGAGGCGGTCCGGCACGCGACGGAGGCGCTATCAGTGGTGCGCGGCAAGGGCATCCTGGCGTGGGCTGCCGACGCGGTGCTGGTGCTGGCCGAGGCCGCAGCCGCGGCGGGTGAACCGGCCCGGGCCGCGGCGGCCGTCGCCGAACTGGAAGCCGGGATCGCCGGCCGTGACACGCCATTGGCCCGGGCCGCCCTGGGTCGATGCCGCGACCTCGTCCCGGCCTGAGCCGGCGCCGCGCACCAGCGGTCTACCCGGTGTCAGCGGACGATCCGCACCACCTGTTCAGCTCGGCCGTACTCACAGTTCGCGCCGGGGCAGGCGGAGAGCCACACCAGCAGCAGCGCCTCGCCGGTACGGAACGGAACACCAGCGACATCGGCCGGGAAGAGCGCCCACAACGGTTGGGGCTGGCCGGTGCAGGTCCAGCCGCCGGGATGCGGCTCGGACGCGTAGGCGATGCGGTTGCCGACGGCCTGGGTGATCGTGGCAGTCAGCAGGCTGCCGTAGGAGCCCTCGTCACAGGTCACCTGGTAGTCCAGACGCACACCGGCGCCCTTGGCCACCAGGGTCACTGAGTTGATCTCCAGGGTGGGGGTGGCGGCGGCCGCCGGTGCGGCGCCGACGAGCGCGAGCATTGGCAGTACGAGTGCCAGCGTCAATGCGGTCAAGCGGCGGGTGCGTGGCATCGCATGTCCTCCGTCCCCGGTGGCCCCACCCGCCCGGGGTGGACGGAGGGTGACCGCCTCCCATCATCGACCTCCGTCACTGGCCGGTCAACGCCCCGAGGTGGCGAGCCGCCGCGACCTGGTCGACGGCCCGCCACCCGCGGATCAGAGGACGACCTGGTGTACGCGGTTGTCCACCCCGCGTACCGCCAGCCAGGCACTGCCGTTGGCACCGGCGGCGGCGCCGGGCGCACCCCGGAACGCGTCGGTGGCGAACTCACCACGTTGGAACCAGCCGCCCCAGGCGCCGTCGGTCATGTTGCGCTGCCACAGCCGGTTGTCGGCGGCCAGCGAGAACAGGTAGACCCGGCCAGAGGTGGCGAGCAGGGTCGGACTGCCGTTGGTGGTGCCGCCCAGGTTGGTCCAGGCCGACCAGGTGGTGCCGGTGCGGCTGCTCCACCACACCTCGTCGGTGCGGCTGCGGACCGCCACGTGCAGGACGCCGGCGTCGTCGACGACAGCGCTGGGCCGGCCGTAGAACGGCCGGTTCTCCGGTGCTCCGACGCCGGTCCAGCCGGTGCTCGGGGTACGCGTCCAGAGCTGGCCGTCGGCACCACGACCGACGAGCGTCCACTGGGTCGGGCTGGTCCAGGCCACCGTCGGCGCATCGGTCAACGTGCCACCGAGGCTGCGCCACGGTCCCCACGTGCCGGCGGTGTAGCTGCGCTGCCAGGCCGCGTTGTCGGTGCCGCGGACGAAGACGTCGAGCCGTCCACCGGCGGAGGCGTACGCCGCTGGCTGGCCGAGGATCCGGCCGCCGACCGGGCCACCGAGTGAGGTCCAGTTCCTTCCCCACGTCGTACCGGTGCGGGTGTTGACGGCCAGCGCGCCGGAAGCATCACGCACGAAGGCGGTGGCGTGCGTGTCGTCGACCCGGACCAGCGCCGGGCTGGCGCTCGCGGTGCCGCCGAGGTCGACGCCGGCGACCTGGTCGGTGCCGGTCAGGCCGAGCATGGCCACCCCGTGTGCCGGCACCTCGACGGTGTACGAGCCGGTGAACGGCTGGACTCCGGCGGTGTCGGGCTGGGCGTCCACGTCGGCGCGGGACCAGAGGTCACGGACGCGGACCGCGCCACCGAGCGCGACGTCGGCGAAGTTCACAGTGACCCGCTGGGCGCTGTCGTGGCGGTTGAGCAGCGCGACGGCCCGTTTGCCGGAGCCGTTCAGCACCTTGCTCCAGACCTGCGCGTTGGTGCCGGTGTCGGCGACCTTGACGCCCTGTCGGACAAACCGATCCTGGTCCACGGCGATGATCTCCGGGTTGGTCAACGCCGAGATCATCTCCTTCGGCAGGCCACGCGGGTCGGAGCCGATCACCAGCGGCGCCGCCATGATGGCCCACATGCCGAGCTGCGTCTTGGACTCGTCAAGGCTCAACTCGTACCCGCCGTCGGGCAGTGGGCGCATCGGCAGCAGGTAATCCGGGTCGTTGTAGTGCCCCGGCCCGGTGGCCGCCGGGTGGTACGCGTTGACGTCCATGTTGCGCAGCACCCACGGGTACGCCCACTGCGGGGTCGGGTCCGTGAGCCCCACGTCGGTGTACGTGCGCCAGGAGTCGGCGATGGTGGGCGCGTACGTGTAGCTCCAGGTGGAGAGCTGTTCCGGGGTGTACGGGCCGCCACCCCAGTCGGAGCTGACCGGGTTGCAGATGTTGAGCAGCATCGGGCGCGGTGACTGGCGTACCGCCTCGGCGAGCTCACGGAAGGTGGCCTCCGGGTCGAGGCCGGCAGCTCGACCGCAGAGCCAGTCGGCCTTGAGCGCGTCGAAGCCCCAGCCGGCGAACTGGTTGACGTCGGCCTGGTAGTGGCCGTTGCTGCCCAGCCCGCACTGCCCCGGCAGATAGGGGCCGGCGTCGGTGTAGATGCCGGCTTTCATCCCCTTGCTGTGGATGTACGCGGCCAGCGCGGCCATCCCGCCGGGGAAGCGGGCCGGGTCGGCGACGAGCTGGCCGGCTTCGTTGCGGGGGGTGGGCGCGGCCCAGTTGCCGTCGATCCAGACGTAGGTGTAGCCGGCGTCGCGGAGGCCACTGTGGACCATGAAGTCGGTGACGGACCGTACTTCGGCCTCGGTGGGGTCGCCACCGAGGCCGAAGTAGGTGTTCCAGCCCTGGTAGGGCGTCGGGGCGAGACCGCTGTTGAAGTAGGTGGGCGCGCCCTGGTCCTCCGCGCCGGTGTCGGCCGGGGCGTGGCCGGGGCGACCCGGGCCGGAAGCGACCGGCGGCGGGCCTGCGGGGGGCCGGCCGGCCACCGGCGGACCGGCGGGAGAGGTGCCGGCTGGCGGTGGGGTCGGCTGCGGTGGGCCGGCCATCGCCGGCGTGGGGCTGACCAGCCCCAGGCCGAGGACGGCCAGGGTGGCGGTCAGTGGTCGGTTCAGGCGCATGGAGGTACTCCTGTCCCTCGGGGGTGGGGTGGTGGTGCTCCGGCCTCAGTCGCGGGTCAGCACGATGAGGTCGGCGTCATGGGTCGGGCTCCACTGCACGGGAAGGCCTACCGCCGCGAGGTGGCTGCCGGAGTAGGCCTGGTCGCCGTGCCGGTAGCGGGCGGTCGGGTCGAGGCCGCGCAGCGGCAGCCGCACCGGGCGGGACGGCAGCAGACCGGTGCCGTCGAGGCGGCCGGTGTGCCAGGTGAGGACGACCACCCGACGCTCGTCGGGGGCCGTGTACTGCACCGCGCAGCGGGTCTGGTCGGGGCCGCCGATGAGGTGCACCTCGCCGTGCGTGACGACGCCCCGGATCTCCTTGTAGCGGGCGATCCAGTCGGCCGCCTCGGCCCGCTCGTCGGGGGTCCAGGCGCGGACGTCCGCGCCGACGCCGAGCACACCGGCCATCGCGAGGACGAACCGGAACGCGAGCGATCGCGGTCGGGGATCGAACAGACCGGGCGCGTCGGTGACCCAGGAGCTCAGCAGGTGCGGTGCGTTGGCGTGCAGGAAGCCGTACTGGATGGCGAGTCGGTCCAGGGGACCGGTGTTGTCGCTGGGCCAGAAGACGTCGGCCCGGGCGGCCATCGCCAGGTCGGTGCGCGCGCCACCGCCGGCGCAGGCCTCGATCAGCACGCCGGGGTGGTCCCGGCGCAACCGCTCGTAGATGCGGTGCAGGTTGGCGACGTGCGCGCCGTCCAGGTCGAGCGGAGCGATCCCGCCGGGACGGCCCGGCTCGGTACGTGGCCGGTTGAAGTCCCACTTCAGGTAGTCGATGTCGTACCGGCGTAGCAGACGGTCGACAGTGGAGTGGACGAACTCGGCGACCTCGGGCCGGCCCAGGTCGAGCAGGTACTGGTTGCGGACCGGGGTGATGGGTCGACCGTCGACGGAGTAGACCCAGTCCGGGTGCTCGGCGTAGAGGGTCGACTTCGGGTTCACGCACTCCGGCTCGACCCAGAGCCCGAAGTTCAGCCCGAGCGCGCGCACGTCGGCGATGAACGCGTCGAACCCGGCCGGGAACTTCGCCGGGTCGGGCGTCCAGTCACCGAGTCCGGCGGTGTCGTCGTTGCGGCCGACGAACCAGCCGTCGTCCACCACGAACGTCTCCACGCCCAGCTCGGCGGCGATCCGGGCCAGCGCGAGCTGACTCTGCGCCTCGACGGCGAAGTAGGTGGCCTCCCAGGAGTTGTAGAGCACCGGACGCGGGGTGAGCCGTTCCCCGGCGAGCAACCGCTGGTGGGTGTGCCAGATCCGGGCCAGCCCGCCCAGACCGTCGGGGCTGTACGCGCCGGTGACCACCGGCAGGGTCAGCGACTCGCCGGACGTCAGCTCCAACGGGCCGTCGACGAGGTGACGGCCGGCCCGGACCCGGGTCAGGCCACCGGTGTCGCGCTCCGCGCTGATCTCCCAGGACCCGGTCCACGCCAAACCCACCCCCCACGCCGAGCCGGCCGGGTCCGCGGTGTCCCGCACGGCCAGCCAGGGCACGTGCAGATGGCCCGGTACGCCCTGGGAGCTGCCGATGCTGAACGTGCCGTGACCCAACTCCACGTGGGAGAGCTGGAACTCCTGCGCCCACTGCCCCCACTGGTGACTGAGCAGCGCGCCGTGCGGCGTCGGTACGCAGAACCCGGCCGATCCGGCCCGGACCACCCGCAGCGCGTCGGTGCCGTCGTTGGTCAGCTCGACCCACCGCTGCACCACGTCGGTGCCGGCGGGCACGCGGTAGTGCACCGCGGCGCGCAGCCCGGTGACCGGGTCGGCGAAGTCGACGGCCAGCTCCCGCTGGTCGGCGTCGACGCGCTCGCCGGCGTGGACGAAGCCCACCCGGCGCTGCCCGTTCGAGGTCTCGATCACCAGGTCGGCGCCGGTGAACGGGCGGTCGGCGTCGGTGGCGTACTCGACGGGGGCCGCGTCGCCGGCGGTGAGGAACGGCACCGGGCCGTCGTAGGCAACCGGCGACGGCCCGTCCGAGACGCCGTGGGGGCCCCACGCGACAAGCTCCAACCAGCGACCGTGCGCCGGCACTGTCACCGTGTACTCGGTGTGCGCGCCGCGCAGCGTCCACCGCTGCCCGGTCACTTGACCGCTCCCAGCGCCAGGCCCGAGACGAAGTGCCGCTGGAAGCGCAGGAAGACCGCGACGGTGGGTACGGCCGCGATGACAGTACCGGCGGCGATGACGTTCCAGGACGAGACGAACTGCCCCTGAAGGGCGAGGAGCGCCGGGGTGACCGGCATGTTGTCGTCCGTTCGCAGCACGGTGATCGCCCACAGGAGGTCGTTGAAGATCCAGGTGAAGGAGAGCGCCCCCAGGGCGGCCAGCGCGGGCCGGGTCAGCGGCAGCATCACCTTCGTGAAGATCTGCGCCGTGCCGGCGCCGTCGATGGTGGCCGCTTCCTGAATCTCGCCCGGCAGGTCCCGCATGAAGCCGTGCAGGACGAACGTGTAGAAGCCGAGGCCGAAACCGACCTGCACCGTGATCAGCGCCCAGAGCGTGTCGTACAGGCCGGTCAGCTCGCTGAACTTGGCCACCGGGATGAGCAGGATCTGTGGTGGCAGCAGGTTGCCGGCGAGCATCAGCAGCAGGATGGTCCGCCGGCCGGGGATCCGGAAGCGGCTCAGCGCGAACGCGGCCATCGCGGCCAACCCGAGGCTCAACGCCACCGACGGGATGGTGACCAGCATGCTGTTGACCAGGGCACGCAGCTCACCGCCGTCGGTCCACGCCTGCCGGTAGGTGTCCAGCGTGAACGACTGGGGCAGGCTGCCCACGCCGTGCGCGGCGATGTCGTCGAACGACCGGGTGGACATCACCACCACCCAGAGCACCGGACCCAGCCAGAGCATCGAGAGCAGGATCATGCCGGTGTGGAAGGCCCCGGTACGGAGCTTGTTCATCACGCTTCCTCCCGGAACGCGCGGACCAGGTAGCCGAGGATGACGGCCAGCGCGAGCACGAAGATCACGACGGCGATGGCGGAGGCGTAACCCAGCCGCAGACTCTGGAACGCGGTCGAGTACATGTAGGTGCTGAGCAGTTCCGACGAGTGGTACGGGCCGCCCTTGGTCAGCGACCAGACGATGTCGAACGAGCGCAGCGAGTCGATCACGATGACCGACAGCACGACCGCGTTCACCCCCTTGAGCTGGGGAATCGTGACGTGCCGCAGCCGTTGCCAGGAGTTGGCGCCGTCCATCCGGGCGGCCTCGTGCAGCGCCGGGTCGATGGCCTTGAGTCCGGCCAGGAACAGCACCATCACGTACCCGATCTGCCGCCACAGGGCGGGCAGGATCACCGCGTACAGGGCGGTCTGTGGGTCGGCCAGCCAGGGCCGGATCAGGTGCTCCAGGCCGACGGCCCGCAGCAGCGTGTCGGCGATGCCGTCGGGTTGATAGAAGACCCGCCAGACCAGCGCCGTCACCACCAGCGAGAACACCACAGGCGTGAACAGCGCGGCCCGGTAGAAGCCGACCCCGCGCCGCTCCTTCTGGAGAACCAGCGCCATGCCGAACCCGCCCAGGACGGAGAGACCGCCGAAGAGCACCAGCCAGATCACCGTGTTGACCAGCGCGCCCCGGAAGGTGGCGTCACCGGCCAACTCGACGTAGTTGTCCGCGCCGACGAAGGTCGGCGGCGACATCCCGTCCCAGCGGGTGAGCGAGAACCAGAAGCCCTGCAATGCGGGCCAGAACACCCAGATGCTCTCGACCGCGAACGGCACGAGGACGAACGCCACCAGCAGCGGCGACAGTCGAGCCGACCGTCGCCGCCGGGTGGGGGTGACCGAAGTCGTGGAGATCGTTGCTGTCACGTCAGCCCTTGAAGACCTTCTCGGCGCCGGCCTGCCACTCGCGCAGGATCGCGTCGATCTGGTCCGGCTTGTCGATGAACTTGGTCAGCGCGGTGTCCGCGGTCGGCTGGAGCGCGTCGCTGGAGTCCCGGTTGAAGAACTGGGTCAGCTCCTTGGCCTCGCCGAGCATCGCCTTGCCCTTGGCCACCAGCGGCGAGTCGGACGCCTTGGCGTTGGGGTTGGCCGGCAGCACGATGCCGGAGCTGGCCTTGACGTACGCCTCCTGGGCCTCGACCCCGGAGAGGTAGGTCAGCAGGGCTTTGGTGCCGGTCGGGTTGGCGGTCTTCGCGCTGGCGAAGAAGCCGTCGGTCGGGGCCTCCTCGGCCAGCGGCACCGCGGGGTCGATGATCGGGAACCGGAAGAAGTCCAGGTCACCGAGGGCGTCCTTCGGTGCCGCGTCGGCGAAGAAGGTGCCGATCAGGAACATGCCGGTCTTACCGGCCAGCAGCGCGGTGGTCGCCTCCTGGAACGGATACGCCTTGCCCTTGGGATCGAAGTAGGGCAGGGCCTCGCGCCAGCGGGTGAAGACAGCCTTGACCCTGGGGTCGTCGAAGCGCTGCTTGCCGGCGAGCAGCTCGCGGTGGAACGGCGCCCCGTTGATCCGGATGTTCAGGTAGTCGAACCAGGCCGAGGCCACCCACGGGGTGTCGCCGAGGCCGATGCCGATCGGCGGGATGCCCTTGCTCTTCAGCGTCTCGCACAGCGCCAGGAAGTCGGCCCAGGTCTTCGGCTCCTGCACGCCCCACTTGGCGAAGTTGGACTTGCGGTAGAAGAAGCCCCACCAGTAGTTGTTCATCGGCACGAAGACCTGCTTGCCGCTGGCGGCGGTGGAGAGGGTGCGCAGCGACTCGGGGTAGTCGCCCATCGACTTCCAGACGTCGGAGACATCCAGCAACAGGTCCCTGCTGGCGTAGTCGTTGGCGACGGAGCCCGCGTACCAGGTGTAGAGATCCGGCGGGTTGGCCGACGTCAGGTAGGTCGGGAGCTGGGTCCGGAAGGTCTCCGAGGCGATCGTGTTGAGGCTCGCCGTGCCCTTGCCCTGCGCGTTGAAGGTCTCGATCAGCTTCTCCATCGCTGCCTTGGCCTGCGGCGAGGAGAGGTTGGACTGGATGGTGACCGCGCCGGAGCCGCCGCTCGTCGTCGGCCCGCTGGCGGAGCTGGCGCACGCGCTGAGGAACGAGCTGGCGCCGAGTGCACCCAGGCCGGCGAGCCCTAGGTGACCAAGGAATCGCCGGCGACCGGGGTCGAAGTCGCTCACGGAGGTATCCCTTCCTCTACGACACGGAGCGTCACCGCGCGATGTGTCGTCCATGTGAATGCTGTGACCAGAAGGTTGCATCGGCCGTTGGCGACTGTCAAGATATCTTCGTAATTAATGATTAGATGAGACCAAGGTGAGGGTCAGGTGGATCAGCCTATGCGCCGACTTGAGGGCAAGAACGCGCTGGTCACCGGCGCTATGGGTGGAATAGGTGCCGCCATCGCCCGGCGGCTGGCCGCCGAGGGAGCCGCTGTCGCGCTCCTCGACGTGCACGATCCGGCTCCGCTGGCCGACGAGCTGACCACCTCCGGCTACCGAGCACTGTCCGTAATGGGCAGTGTCAGCGAGGAGGACGACTGGGCGGCTGCGGTGTCGGCCGTTCGAGCGGGCCTCGGCCCGATCGACATCCTGGTCAGCACCGCGTACGCCGTGCGGGTCGCTCCGGCGCACGAAACCAGCCGACAGTCCTGGGACCACCAGCTCGGCGTCAGCCTCACCGGCTCCTTCCTCGGCGTCCGCGCCTGCCTGGACGACCTGCGCGCCCGCTCCGGCGCGGTGGTGCTGATCTCCTCGGTGCACGCGCTGGTCGGGCTGCCCGGCCGGCCCGCGTACGCCGCCGCCAAGGGCGGCCTGGTCGCACTCGGCCGCCAGCTCGCCGTGGAGTACGGCCCGCAGGTGCGCGTCAACACCGTGCTGCCCGGGCCGATCCTCACCGCCGCCTGGGACGACGTCTCCGAAGAGGACCGTCGGCAGAGTGTCGCGGAGACCGTGGCGAAGCGCTTCGGCACCCCGGACGAGGTGGCCTCGACAGTCGCCTTCCTCGCCTCACCGGACGCCGCCTACATCACCGGCGCGAGCCTCGTGGTGGACGGTGGCTGGACAGCGGTGAAAGCCTCGGCCTGAGACATCGATACCGACCAGCGAAAAGGCCAGGAGCATTGGCACAGTACGCCCGCCGCGGCATCCACGGACAAACCGTCGAAGCGATCGCCCGCCGCATCCTCACCGGTGAGATCCCCGCCGGAGCGACCCTCAACATCGTCGCGTTGCAGGAGGAGTTCGACGTCAGCCTCACGGCGCTCCGCGAGGCGCTGAAGGTCCTCACCGCCAAGGGCATCGTGGACGCCCGGCAGAAGCGTGGCACCTTCGTCCGGCCTCGCTCCGACTGGAACCTGCTCGACGGTGACGTGATCCGCTGGCAGTTCGCCGAGGGCACCGACCAGCGGCTCCTCGACCAACTACACGAGGTACGCGCCATCATCGAGCCGGCCGCCGCGCGGCTGGCCGCGACCCGTGCCACCGGAGACGACCTGGCCGCCCTCGACCGGGCGCTGGTCGAGATGGGCGAGGCCAACGGAGATCCCACCGCCGCCATCGCCGCCGACCTCGCCTTCCATCGTGCGCTGCTCACCGCCACCCACAACGAGCTGCTGGAACGCATGGAGGTGGTGATGGAGACCGGGCTGGCCGAGCGGGACCGGCTGGTGCACGGCGGCGCCCCCCACGACGACCCGGTGCCCAGCCACCGAGCTGTCGTCGACGCGCTGCGCAGCCGGGACGAGACGGCGGCCGAGGCCGCCATGCGTGAGTTGCTGGACAAGGCCGTCCGCGACGTCGAAAAGGCACGGGGACAGAGGGGCAGTCAGTGAAGATCGAGCGGATCGAGACCTTCCTCGTCGCGCCACGGTGGTTGTTCTGCCGGGTGGAGACCGACGAGGGCCTGGTCGGGTGGGGTGAACCGGTGGTGGAGGGCCGCGCAGAGGTGGTGCGCAGCGCCGTCGAGGTGCTCTCCGAGTACCTGATCGGCGCCGACCCGCTCCGCATCGAGCAGCACTGGCAGATCCTCACCAAGGGCGGCTTCTACCGGGGTGGCCCGATCCTCTCCAGCGCTGTCGCCGGCCTGGACCAGGCGCTCTGGGACATCGCCGGGCAGGCGTACGGGGCACCGGTGCACGCTCTGCTCGGCGGTGCCGTCCGCGACCGGGTGCGGGTCTACTCCTGGATCGGCGGAGACGAGCCCGACGAGATCGCCGACGCCGCGGCCGCCCAGGTCGCCGCCGGCCTGACCGGAATCAAGATGAACGCGTCCGGGCGGCTGTCGGCCATCCCCACCTCCGCCGAGGTGGACGCCGTCGTCGGCCGGGTCGCCGCCGCCCGCGAGGTGCTCGGCCCCGACCGGGACATCGCGCTGGACTTCCACGGCCGGGCCGGATTGGCCGCGGTACGCCGGATCCTGCCCGAGCTGGCCCCCCTGCGCCCGTTCTTCGTGGAGGAGCCGGTCCTGCCCGACCAGGCCCACCACCTGCGCGACATCGTCGCCAGCACGCCCATCCCGGTGGCCACCGGCGAACGGCTCTACGGCCGTCACGAGTTCCTCGGACCGTTGCAGGCCGGGGTCACCGTGATCCAGCCGGACCTGTCGCACGCCGGTGGGATCTCCGAGGTCCGCCGGATCGCCGCGCTGGCCGAGACGTACGGCGCGCTGCTCGCCCCGCACTGCCCGCTCGGCCCGATCTCCCTGGCCGCCAGCCTCCAGGTGGCCTTCGCGACGCCGAACTTCCTGATCCAGGAGCAGAGCATCGGCATCCACTACAACGTCGGTTCGGAGCTGCTGGACTACGTGGTCGACCCGGAGCCGTTCCGGTTCGTCGACGGGCACATCGCCCGCTTCGACCGGCCCGGGTTGGGCATCACAGTGGACGAGGCGGCGGTCCGCAAGGCCGCCGAGACCCCGCACGCCTGGCGCAACCCGGTCTGGCAGCACGCCGACGGGTCGTTCGCGGAATGGTGACAACCACGACGGCGGTGCCGCTGCGGGTGGCGTACGACGCCGCGCACGGCAGTCGGTGGACCAGCCTGCACGGCGGCGGCCGGGAGTGGCTGTGGCGGGGCCCGGAGCCTGGCCGCCACGGGGTACGCCCCGACGACCCGTTCGTCGACGCCGGTGGTCTGGAGGAGTGCCTGCCCACAGTGCGCGGTCGACCCGACCACGGTGAGGTGTGGTCCCGCCCCTGGCGCACCGCCGGGCCCGGCACCGTGGTCATCCAGCGCCCGACGTTCGTCCTGACCCGTCGCATCGCCGATGACAGCGGTGTGGTGGTGGCCGACTACCGACTGACCGCCGACCCGGGGTACCGCTTCGTCTGGGCCGCACACGCCCTGCTCGGCCTCTCACCCGACGCACGCCTCGTCGCGCCCGTCGGCAGACCGACCCGGCTTCATCCGGAGGCCGCCGCGCTGCTGCCACCAGGCACCTGGCCGGGGGACTCCCCGTGGCTCACCGGGCCGTGGCCATCCCCCGCCGGCCTCACACTGGACACCCTCGGAGCCGACGACGGCACGGCCATCGGCGCCGTGCTGCTCGACTGCCCCCGGGTCCAGGTGGTCGACGACGCCGACCGGCTGACAGTGGAGCTGGAGTGCGACGGGCAACCCCGCAGCACCGCCCTCTGGCGCAACCTGGCCGGCTGGCCGGCCGTCGCCCCGTACCGCAGCATCGGGGTCGAGCCGATGCTCGGCGCCGCCTTCGACCTGGCCGACGCCGGACCGGCCGACGCTGCTGTCGTACCCGCCACCGGTGAGGTCGCCTGGCGACTCACCATCTCCGCCCACCGTATCCACTGAGGACACCGCGATGAACCTGCTCGACGAGCTGCGTACCCACCGGTTGCTGGCCATCGTCCGCGGCCCGGACCCGGCGGCGGCGCTCAGCGCCGTGCTCACCCTGGCCGACAGCGGCGTCGCGCTGGTCGAGGTCTCGCTCACCAGCGCCGACGCGCTCGACGTCATCCGGCGTGCCCGGGTCGCCCTCGGGCCCGACTACGCCCTGGGTGCGGGCACCGTGCTCAGCGCCGAGGACGCCCGGGCCGCGGCCGACGCGGGCGCCGGTTTCCTGGTCACTCCGGCGCTCGCGCCGAGCCTCGCCGAAGGCTGCCGGCTCGGGCTGCCGGTTCTCGCCGGTGCGCTCACGCCCACCGAGGTGGTGCAGGCCACCAGCGGCGGGGCCACGGCGATCAAGCTCTTCCCGGCCTCCCTCGGCGGGCCCGACTACCTCGGCGCGCTGCGCGACCCGTTCCCCGGCGCCGCGTTCGTACCCGTCGGTGGGGTCGATGCCGAGGGCGCACGACGCTACCTGGACCGGGGCGCGCTCGCGGTCGGGGTCGGTTCCCCCCTGCTCGGCGACGCCGTCCGCGGCGGCGACCCGGCGGCGCTGCGCGAGCGCGCCACCTCCTTCCGCGCGGCGGTGCGGCGATGACCGACGTGCTCACGCTCGGCGAGACGATGGCGGCGTTCCGCACCACCGGCCCACTGCGGCTGGGCGGCACCGCCGGGATCTCCGTCGCCGGGTCCGAGTCGAACGTGGCGATCGGGCTGGCCCGGCTCGGCCACCGGGCGGCCTGGGTCGGCGTCACCGGCGCCGACGAGCCCGGTGAGCTGGTCCGCCGTACGCTGCGCGCCGAGGGCGTCGACCTGAGCTGGTCCCGGGTCGACCCGACCGCTCCGACCGGGCTGATCCTCTTCGAGAACCGGGTCGCCGACATCAACCGGGTCACCTACCACCGCACCGGGTCGGCCGGCTCCCGGCTGCGCCCGGCCGACGTGACCCGGGCATTCGACGCGCAGGGGTCGCCGCCCCGGCTGCTGCACGTCACCGGCATCACCTGCGCGCTCGGCGTCGACCCGTACCAGGCGGTGGTGGAGGCCGTGCGACGAGCCCGCGCGGCCGGTAGCACCGTCTGCCTGGACGTCAACCACCGGCAGCGGCTCTGGTCGGTCGCCGAGGCCGCCACCGCGCTGCGGCCGCTGCTGCCCTCGATCGACCTGGTGGTCGCCTCCGACGACGAGCTGGCCGTGCTGACCGACGCCTCCGACCCGGTCACGGCGTTGCTCTCCGCGGGGGTGACCGAGGTCGTCGTCAAGCACGGTGCGGGTGGGGCGACCAGCCACAGCACGGCCGGCGCACTGCACCGTCCAGCTCGGACGGTGCCGGTGGTGGACACCGTCGGCGCGGGCGACGCCTTCGTGGCCGGGCTGCTCTCCGGGTGGCTCGACGGCGTCGACGCCCCGGCCCGACTGGACCGGGCCGTCACCACCGGGGCGTTCGCGGTGGCGACCGCTGGCGACTGGGAGGGCCTGCCCGACCGGGCGGAGCTGACGCTGCTGGACCACGAGCCGGGCGGTACGGTCCGCTGACCGGGTGACGGGCGGTCGGGCCCGCCCGCCGCCGCCCCGCAGATCGTTTGGAGGAGCGAGATGGAGCTGACCGAGCCGACCGTCTGGAGCACCGACCGGCTGGAGTTGGGCGAAGGGCTGCGTTGGGTCGACGATCGCCTGGTCCTCGTCGATCTGCTGGCCGGACGCCTGCTGGAGACCGACGGCGACGCCCCCGCCCCACTGCGGGAGGTACGCCGTCTCGACGTTCCGCTCGGCGCGGTCGCCCCGGTGGCCGGCCGGCCCGGTGACTGGCTGGCCGCCGCCGGAACCGGCCTCACGGTGCTGCCCGCCGCCGGCGACCCCCGGCCGGTCGCCGACCTGGTCGCCGACGCACCCGAGCCCACCCGGATGAACGACGCGGTCGCCGACCCGCACGGCCACTTCTGGGCCGGCAGCATGACGTACGCGGCGGTGCCCGGCGAGGGCACGCTGTTCCGGCTCACCCCCGGCGCGGCGCCGGTGACCGCGGTGACCGGACTGACCATCCCGAACGGGCCGGCGTTCGACGCCACCGGCACCACCATGTACCTCGCCGACACGCCGCGCGGCGAGATCGACCGGTTCACCGTCGACCCGGCGACCGGGGAGCTGAGCGGGCGGGAGCCGTTCGTTCGGCTGCCCACCGCCGACGGCGGCCCGGACGGCATGACCGTCGACGCCGCCGGTCACCTCTGGATCGCGCTGTGGGGCGGTTCGGCGGTACGTCGCTACCGGCCGGACGGGACCCTGGAGCAGGAGATCCGGCTGCCGGCGAAGCAGCCCGCCGGCATCTGCCTGGGCGGCCCCGACCTGCGCCGACTCTTCATCGGCACCGCCCGCGTGGGGTTGACCACGCCCGGCCCGGAGGACGGAGCGCTGCTCGCCGTGGACGTCCCCGTCCCCGGTCTGCCGGCCGCCAGGGCCGCCGCGCCGGTGACCTGACCGGGACCCGGACCGGCCCGTCCTCCCGGCTCACCGCCCCCTCCCGGCCCGTCCTCCCGGCTTCGCTGGCCGGCCACGCATATCGGACGTCCGGGCGGGAATAGCAGCAGTGGAGCAGGGCATCCGGCGGATCGGCAGGGGGCGGGCGATGAGCATCGTGGGGCGGGCGTCATGAGTGGGCCGGTCGGCGACGAGCCGATTGGCGAGTTGGAACTGGTGCACACCTTCACCGGCCCGATGCCGACCGGAGTGAGCGTCTCGCACTCCGGTCGGATCTTCGTCAACTTCCCCAAGTGGGGCGACGAGGTGCCGGCCACCGTCGTCGAACTGCGCGACGGTCAGGAGGTGCCCTACCCCGACCAGGCGTGGAACGACCCGTCCGGCGACGACGACGCGGGCGCGTTCGTGTCGGTGCAGAGCATCGTGGTCGACCCGGCCGACCGGCTCTGGGTGCTGGACACCGGCAGCCCGATGTTCCAGCCGACCAAGCCGGGTGGCCCGAAACTGGTCCGGGTCGACCTGGACACCGACACGGTCGCCCAGGTGATCACCTTCCCGGCCGACGTGGCACTGCCGACGACGTACCTCAACGACGTCCGCTTCGACCTGCGCCGCGGCGAGTCCGGCGTCGCGTACATCACCGACTCGGCCGACTCCGGGCCGAACGGGATCATCGTGGTGGACCTGGCCAGCGGGGCTTCCTGGCGGCGGCTGCACGACCACCCCTCCACCAAGGCGGAGCCGTTGACGACGTTCCGCCCGGTGGTCGAGGGTCGGCCGTTCCTCGAACGGCCGGCGGACGGGCCGCCGAAGCCGGTGGGGATGGGCTCCGACGGCATCGCGATCTCCGCCGACGGCAGCCGGCTCCACTACTGCCCGCTGGCGTCCCGACGCTGGTACAGCGTCTCCACGGAGGCGTTGGCCGACCCGGGCGTCACCCAGGAGGCAGCCGCCGCGACGGTTGTCGACGAGGGCGACAAGGGCACCGCGTCGGACGGCTTGGAGAGCGACGACGCGGGCCGGCTCTACCTCACCTCGTACGAGCACAACGCGGTGTTGCGCCGACTGCCGGACGGTGAGTACGAGACGCTGGTCCACGATCCGCGGCTGCTCTGGCCGGACACCATGTCGGTGGCCGTCGACGGGCACCTCTACGTCACGGCCAACCAACTGCACCGGCAACCGCAGTACCAGCGCGGTCAGGACCTGCGACGCAAGCCGTACGCGCTGTTTCGCACCCGCATCGACGCCGGCCCGGTGCTGCTACGCCGCTGAGCACCCACCACCCGGCGCACCGCGCCCATCCTGGCACCGCGCCCCGCCGGGGCACCGCGCCCACCGCGCCACATGGGCACCGCGCCCACCGCGCCACATGGGCACCGCGCCCACCGCGCCACATGGGCACCGCGCCCACCGCACCACATGGGCACCGCGCCCACCATGATCATGATCAGGTGATGAAAAGTAGGTCTCCGGATCGTTTCCGACCTACTTTTCATCACTTGATCACTGCACCGTAGGGAGCCGCCGGCCGTCAGGCGGCGGGCCGCAGTCGTCAGGCGGCGGGCAGGACGCGGTGCAGGAGGTCGAAGAGGGCGACCCAGTGCCGTTCGGTGGCCTTCTCGTCGTACATCGGGGTGTCGGCCATCGTGTAACCGTGGTGCGCGCCCTCGTACACCTCGGAGCGGTAGCGCACCCCGGCGGCGTCGAGCGCCTTCTCCAACGTGGCGATCTGCTCGGGTGTCATCGACTGGTCGGCGTCGGCGTGCCCGAAGTACACCTCGCCGGTGATCGAGCCGACGCCCAGGTGCGGGCTGTCCGGCCCGTCGGTGACGATCCGCCCACCGTGGAAGCTCGCGGCGGCCGCGATGCGGTCCGGGTGCGCCTCGATCGCCCGCAACGCGTTCGTGCCGCCCATGCAGTAACCGGTGATCGCGACCGGGCCCGGCCGGACGTCGTCCCGAGCGGCCAGGAAGTCCAGGTAGGCGGCGGTGTCCCGGCTGATCACCTCGGGGGTCAGCGCGCCGATCAGCGGCATGATCTGCTCGAACAGGGCGCCGCGCTGGTCCGGGTCACCGAGCCGGGACAGGTCGAACAGGGGTGCCCGGCCGGCCCGGTAGAACAGGTGGGGAGTCAGCACCAGGTAGCCCTGGGCGGCGATCCGCTCCGCCATCTCCACCAGGCGGGGCCGCGGCCCGAAGGCGTCCATGAACAGCAGCACCGCCGGGAACGGTCCGTCGCCGTCCGGTCGGGTCAGTGACGCGTCCGCGATCCCGTCGCCGGTCGGGATGTCCACCGTCGTCGTCTGCACCACGCCTCCTCGTACGCCGATCTTGGTCTGTCCAGAACGCTACTCGTCGTGTCGGCGTGCCCGGCGGGCAGCCGTGTGAACGCGGCGTCAAGAAAAGGCGGTGGCCCGTGGAAACGGCGTATCGGCGGGCGCTTCGAGGTCGTCCGGTGGCGACGATGGGTTCATGAGTCCTTGGCGGATGACACGCTGGGAACGCGGAGACCTGTCACCCGGCGCCGACTGCGACAGCGGTGAGCCCGCGACCAGCGCGGACGGGCCGCAGCGGCGGCACGAGGCGCTGGTCAGCGTGCGGCTCGGCCGGTCCGCGCCCGGCAGTCACCTGGTGGAGTACCTGCGGCGCGAACAGTGCGCCGTCGACGCGTGGTGGATCGCCGCCGACGTCGACGCGGTGATCCGTCTCGCCGCCGACAGCGTCACGGTGCTGCACCGCGCTGTGGCCGACCTGCGCCTGCGGGCCGGGGTGGAGGTGGCGGAGGCCAACTACATCCTGCGCGCGCTCGACCTGAGCGTGCCGGCGGATGCGCCGTCCTGGGCGCGGGCAGCGACGATCCGCCGCTTCGCCCGCGACCTCGAACGATTCAGCCGATGACCGCTACCCCGGCACCACGTGTGGAAAGGACAAACCCGACGATGGACGAGGGCCCGATAATCTACGCCGTTCCGGTGCGCGACCTGCCGGGACGGATGGTGCGGACGGTTCGCACCGGCCGCTCACCGCAGGGGCAACGGGTGGGAATCGCCTTCACCCGGCCCGAGCTGCTGGTAACCGCGATGGGCACGGATCAGCCGTGGGAGGAGCTCTGCGAGTCGGCGCTGCGCGGCATGTTGCGGCCGCTCGGCATCGATGTGATCCAGGTCGACCCGTTGCTGGTGGCACCACCGCTGGACCCGAGGCCGGCCGCCCGGCCCGAGACCGCCGCCCGGCCCGAGACCGCCGCCCGCCTGGCCGGTCAGGCGCGGACGAAGCGCACCGCGTCGGCGATCACGTGGCCGTTGGTGTCCTCGGTGCGGATCAGCACGCTCCCGTCGGTGCCCGCCGTGAACGGGTAGGTGCCCAGCGACACCCACTGGCCCCCGGACTGCCGCTGGTCGACGGTCCGGGTGGTCAGCCCGCCGGAGTACGCGATGTCCACCGGCACGTTGCTCGCCCGGTTGGGGTCGGCGGTCCAGCGCAGGTGCACGGTCCACGATCCGGAGGTGGGCAGTGTCGGGCGGAACCGCAGTCGGTTGACGCCCTTGGCGGTGTTGCCGTCGTGTTCGTAGTCCGGGCCGTAGTAGCCGCCGATGCTGGTGCTGCGCAGCCACGTACCGGCCCGGGTGATTCCGCTGGCCGCCGCGTTGTCCAGGATCACCTCGCTCGTCGACCCCCATTCGAGCACCGCGCCGTCCTGACGCAGCCGCGTCTGGAGGGCGGGCACGGAGACGGCCTGCACGGCGACGTTCCCGGCGAGCGCCAGCGACGCGGCCGTGGCGGCGGCCTGCCCGAGGATCATGAACACCGGTTCCATCCGGATCGACCCGTACGCGATGTGGCTCGCCGACAGGCAGACCGGCACCAGCAGGTTGGCGCACTGCGCCTGGTGCGGCACGATCGCCCGGTAGCTCACCGGGTACGGCGCGGGCACGCTGATCTGCACGTCCCCCTCGTTGCGGACCTTCCCGTCGACCACCACCCGCTGACAGTTGTGCGAGTCCATCGTGTAGCTGGCCAGACCCACCGAGTCGGTGGCGCGTACCCGGCCCCGGCAGTCGGCCTCGGTCATCACGTACGCGGAGACCATCCGGCGGGCCTCACGGATGTAGAGCAGCGGCGGCCAGCCGCCGGTGCCGGTGAACTCGTCGACCGGCAGACCCCAGCGGGCGGTCGACTCCCGCACCGACGCGGGCAGCCGTGAATCGTTGGCCAGGAACCACATCATCCCCTGCTGGTAGCTGCGGTGCTCGGCGATGATGCTCTCCCGGACGGCCCAACTCGCCGTCGGGTACGCGTGGTTGAAGCCGATGTGGTCGGTGGAGACCGCGCCGTTGTTGTTGGAATCGGTCTTCCCACCACCGATCGAGTGGGTGGTGAAGTACGGCCCGGTGTAGCCCGCCTGGATGTGGCGCAGCAGCAGCTCGTACCGGATCGGGTCGTAGTCGGACGGCCGGCCGAACGGAATCCGGTTGGCCGCCTGGGTGAGGCACATCCGGAAGCAGTACGCCTGGATCCGGTCGTCGCCGCTGCCCGGCGGGGCGAGCGGGGTGGCGGAGATGCCCGGAAGCAGACCACTCGCCGGCGAGCCGGCCGTCACGTACGGGTCGACGGGGTAGACGAACTGGTGTGTGTTACGGGACTGCACCCCGTTGATCGTCTCGCCGTAGGTGTCGTTGGACTCCCGCCCGACGGTGAACCCCACCCCGGCCATGGCCAGCAGGTCACCCTCGTAGGTGGCGTCGACGAACACCCCGCCGGAGTAGACCGAGCCGTCCTCGGTGCGCAGCTCGGTGATCCGGTTGCCGCTGCGGCCGAGGCTGGCCAGCCGGGCGTCGACGACCACCGGAACGCCCGCCTCGGCCAGCATCTCCGCGAAGACGGCGGTGGCGACGCGCGGTTCGAAGGTCATCCGCAGCGGGGACGTCGGCGTGAGGGTTCCGCCGTGGTACTTCACGTACACCCGGCGGTAGAACTCGGCGGCCAGCCCGCCGATGGACGCCTGGACCCCGGTGTCGGTGGCGCCCAGCCCGGCGGTGCTCAGCCCGCCGACGTGGCTGGTGGGCTCGACCACGACGGCGGTGTGGCCGAGTCGGCGCATGGTGATCGCGGCGGCCAGCCCACCGGAGGTGGCGCCGTAGACGACCAGGTCGGCGGTCGTGACGGCGGCTCGGGCGGGACCGGCCCGGAACGGGTCGGAGAGACCGGCCAGGACGAGACCGGCACCGCCGGCGGTCAGCAGTCGACGGCGGGACAGGGGCACTGACACGGCGCACTCCCAGGGGGTAACCGGAGGGGACGGTTACAGAAGCACGCCGCTGCCACTGCTAGCGAAATTCTTCAATGTCCGCTGACGGGTGTCAACGGGTCAGGGGCGGTAGCGGTAGCCCATTCCCGGTTCGGTGATGAGGTGCCGGGGGCGGGCCGGGTCGTCCTCCAGCTTGCGCCGCAGCTGGGCCAGGTACTGCCGCAGGTAGTTGGTCTCGTTCTGGTATTCCGGCCCCCACACGTCCTGGAGGAGTTGCCGCTGGCTGACCAGCTTGCCGGGGTGACGCAGCAGCTTCTCCAGCACGCTCCACTGGGTGGGGGTCAGCTTCACCTCGGTGCCGTCGTCACGCCGCACACTGTGGTCGGCCAGGTCGACGGTGTGCTGGCCGATCCGCAGCGCCGGCACCGACTCGCTGGGCGCGCCGAGCCGGCGGGTGACGGCACGGATGCGGGCCAGCAGCTCCTCCACCCCGAACGGCTTCGTGACGTAGTCGTCGGCACCGGCGTCGAGCGCCGCCACCTTGTCCTCGCTGCCGGCCCGGCCGGAGAGCACGATGATCGGCACGGCGGTCCATCCGCGCAGGCCGCGGATCACCTCCACCCCGTCGATATCGGGCAGGCCGAGGTCGAGCACCACCAGGTCGGGTGGATGACTGGCGGCGGCCTTCAACGCGGCGGCCCCGGTCGCGGCGACGTCCACGTCGTACCGGCGGGCGCGCAGGTTGATCCGCAGGGCACGCAGGATCTGCGGTTCGTCGTCCACGACCAGGATGCGCGTCATTCCTGCGGCCCCTCCGAGCTGGCGGGCGCGGCGGGCAGCCGCAGCACCATGGTGAGCCCACCGCCCGGGGTGGTCTCCGGGGTGATGCTGCCACCCATCGCCTCGGCCAGGCCCCGGGACAGGGCGAGACCGAGACCGACGCCGGTCTGGTTGTCCCGGTCGCCGAGGCGTTGGAACGGCAGGAAGACGTGCTCCCACTGGTCCTCCGGGATACCCGGACCGCGGTCGATCACCCGCAGCTCCACCTGACCGGCGTGCGCGCTGGCGGTGATCGTCGGCGGCTGGTCCGGCGGGCTGTAGCGCAACGCGTTGGCGACGATGTTGACCAGCACCCGTTCCAGCAGGCCCGGGTCGGCGGTGGCGGCCGGCAGGTCGGCCGGGATGTCGGTGCCGACAGTCGCGGCCGCCGGGCCAAGTTCGTCGAGCGCCAGGGGTACGGCGTCCTCCAGGCCGATCGCTGTCGCCGAGATGCCGAGGACGCCCGCCTGGAGTCGGCTCATGTCGAGCAGGTTGCCGACCAGCCGGGCGAGCCGGTCCAGTGACTCCTCGGCGGTCTCCAGCAGCTCCTCTCGGTCGGACTCGTCGAACTCGATGTCGTGGCTGCGCAGGCTGGTCACCGCCGCCTTCGCCGACGCCAGGGGCGTACGCAGGTCGTGGCTGACCGCCGCGAGCAGCGCGGTGCGCATCCGGTCCGCGGCGGCGAGGGGTCGGGCGGTGGCGGCCTCCTCGGCGAGCCGTTCCTGGCGTAGCGCGACGGCGGCCTGGGCGGCGAACGCCTCGACGATGCGCCGGTCGGCGGCCTCCAACCGCCGACCGCAGAGCACGACGGTGATCTGGTCATCGACCGGGACGGACGTCTCACCGCTCTCCGGGGTGCAGGGCGCGTTCTCGCCGACGCTGGCCGCCACGTTCCAGGCGTGCTCCTCGCGGGCCCGCTCCGGTCGGCCACCGGCCTCCTCGGCCAACTCCAGCACGCTCACGGCGCGCAATCCGAAGGTTTCCCGGAGCTGTTCGAGCAGTGCGGGCAGCGGCCGCTCGCCGCGCAGCACGCCGCCGGCGATGGCGGCGAGGGTCTGCGCGTCGGCGGCGGCCCGCGCGGCTTCCCGGGTACGCCGGGCGGCCACGTCGACGACCCAGCTGACCGCCAACGCCACACCCACGAAGACGGCCAGGGCGAGCAGGTTGTCCGCCTCGGCGATGGTCAACGTGCGGAACGGCGGGGTGAAGAACCAGTTGAGCAGCAGCGAGCCGCCGAGCGCGGCGACCAGGGCCGGCCACACCCCACCGACCAGGGCGACCCCGACGACCCCGGCGAGGAACAGCAGGATGTCGTTGGTCAGGGTCAGGTCGGGCAGTGTCTTCAGCAGCAGTGTGAGCAGCGGCATGCCCAGCACGGCCAGGGCGAAGCCGAGCAGCCGTCGACGTCGGGACAGCGCGGCCGGCACGGCAGCCGCCCGGCGGCCCTTGCCGGCCTGCTTGTGGGTGACCAGGTGCACGTCGATCGACCCGGAGAGCGCTGTGGTGGTCACCCCGACACCCCGGGCGAAGATCTGCGCGAGACGGCCCCGACGGCTGGCGCCGAGCACCAGTTGGGTGGCGTTCACCCCCTGGGCGAAGTCGAGAAGCGCGGCCGGCACGTCGGTGCCGAGCACCTGGTGGTACGTGCCGCCGAGGCTCTCCACCAGCACCCGCTGGCGGGCCAGTTGGGCCGGGTCGGCCCCGGCCAGGCCGTCACTGCGGGCCACGTGCACGGCGAGCAGGTCGGCGCCCTTGCTGCGCGCGGCGACCCGGGCAGCCCGGCGGATCAGCGTCTCGCCCTCCGGGCCGCCGGTCAACGCCACCACCACGCGTTCCCGGGCCTCCCAGGTGGCCGCGATGCCCTGCTGGCTGCGGTAGCGGTCGAGCTGTTCGTCGACCTTGTCGGCCAGCCAGAGCAACGCCAGCTCGCGCAGCGCGGTGAGGTTGCCGACCCGGAAGTAGTTGCCCAGAGCGGCGTCGATCTTGTCGGGGCGGTAGATGTTGCCGTGCGCCATCCGCCGACGCAGCGCCTCGGGGGTCATGTCGACAAGCTCGACCTGCTCGGCCGCGCGGACGATCTCGTCCGGCACGGTCTCCCGCTGGGTGGTGCCGGTGATCTGCGCGACGACGTCGTTGACCGACTCCAGGTGCTGCACGTTGACAGTGGACAGCACGTCGATCCCCGCGTCGAGCAGCTCCTGGACGTCCTGCCAGCGCTTGTCGTGCCGGGAACCGGGCACGTTGGTGTGCGCCAGCTCGTCCACCACAGCGATCTCCGGCCGGCGGGCCAGCACCGCGTCCAGGTCCATCTCGGTGAACTCGACGCCCCGGTACTCCATCGCCCGGCGCGGCACCTGCTCCAGGTCGCCGAGCATCGCGGCGGTGTGCTGGCGGCCGTGGGTCTCCACGAAACCGATCACCACGTCGGTGCCGCGCGCGGCTCGCCGCTGGGCCTCCTCCAACATGGCGTACGTCTTTCCGACGCCCGGGGCGGCTCCGAGGTAGATGCGCAGTTCTCCGCGTGGCACGGGGACCATCCTCCCTGGTCAGAGTGGCGGGCGGGGCGGTGCCGGTCGGCACGGCCCCGCCCGCGGTGTGCTCAGCGCGCGGCGAACTGCTTGTCGAGGGCCAGGTTGAGTTCCAGCACGTTGACGCTGGGCTCACCCATGAATCCGAGGGACCGCCCGTCGGTGTGCTCCCGCACCAGCTTGCGGACCGCCGCCGGGTCCGCGCCGCGCTCCCGCGCGACCCGGTTCACCTGCAACTCGGCGTACGCCGGGCTGATCTGCGGGTCGAGGCCGCTGGCGCTGGCGGTTACCGCGTCGGCGGGCACCGCCGGGTCGGCCGGCGCGTCGCCCCGGATCGGGGTGACCACCCCACCGGCGGCCACGTAGTCCTCGCCGGGCTTCGCCAGCTCCACGGTGACCCCCTGGTAGGAGCTGACGAACGGCGTCGCCGGGGCGGTCTGGTTGACGCTGACCACCCGGGTGACAGTGCCGGTGAGACCGTCGGCGCGGAAGACCGCGAGCACGGCACCCACCCCGTCGTCGGTGCAGAAGGGGCGTCGCCCGTCGACGCCGTTCAGTTCGCCGACGGCCTTGCTGCGCCCGCACACCTGGGTGAGCAGGCTCTCGCTGGACTCCTCCGGGTCGGTGGCGATGGTGTCGACGACGCTCTCCGGGCCCAGGTTGCTGGCCGAGGTGGAGGTCGGGTCGTAGCCGTCGCCGGCGGCGGAGGGGCGGGACTGGAAGTAGCGGGCGACGGGGTTGCCGTCCGCGTCGGTGAAGGACTGGCCGATCAGCGCGCTTCCGACGGTGGTGCCGCCCACGGTGATCAGCGAGCCGTCGGCCTTGTGGTTGAGGCCGGGCAGTTGGCCGAGCGCTACCAGGGCCAGTGGGTAGACCAGGCCGAGCAGCACCGTGAAGACGAGTACGGCGCGCAGAGCGGCGAGGTGTTGGGCGATCCAGGTGGGTAGGCGCATCACGAAATCCCCGGGATGAACTGGATGAGCAGGTCGATGAGCTTGATCCCGATGAACGGCACGATGATGCCGCCCAGGCCGTACACCAGCAGGTTGCGGCTGAGCAGCTTCGACGCGGCGGCCGGCCGGTACCGCACGCCACGCAGGGCGAGCGGGATCAGCGCGATGATCACCAGGGCGTTGAAGATGACGGCGGACAGGATCGCCGACTCCGGGCTGGCGAGGCGCATGATGTTCAGCGCGTCCAGGCTCGGGTAGAGGCCGGCGAACATGGCCGGGATGATCGCGAAGTACTTCGCGATGTCGTTGGAGATGCTGAACGTCGTCAGCGCACCCCTGGTGATCAGCAACTGCTTGCCGATCTCCACGATCTCGATCAGCTTGGTCGGGTCGGAGTCGAGGTCGACCATGTTGCCGGCCTCCTTCGCGGCCGACGTGCCGGTGTTCATGGCCACGCCGACGTCGGCCTGGGCGAGCGCCGGGGCGTCGTTGGTGCCGTCACCGGTCATCGCGACCAGCCGGCCGCCCTCCTGCTCCCGCTTGATCAGCGCGAGCTTGTCCTCCGGCGTCGCCTCGGCCAGGAAGTCGTCCACCCCGGCCTCGTCGGCGATGGCCTTCGCGGTACGCGGGTTGTCGCCGGTGATCATCACGGTGCGGATGCCCATCCGGCGCATCTCGTCGAACCGCTCGCGCATGCCGGACTTGACGACGTCCTTGAGGTGGATGACTCCCAGGGCGCGGGCGGGTTGACCGTCGACGTGCTCGGCGACCACCAGCGGAGTGCCGCCGGTGCCGCTGATCGCGTCCACGATCTCGCCGACCTGCTCGGTCGGGTGACCGCCGTTCTCGCGTACCCACTTCATCACCGCTGCGGCGGCGCCCTTGCGGACCCGGCGGGCCGTGCCCACCGCGCCGCCGTCCACGCTGCTGTCCGGGGTGAGGTCGACGCCGCTCATCCGGGTCTGCGCGGTGAACGGCACGAACGTGGCGTGCGGCATGACGCCCGGCTCACGCTCGCGCAACCCGAACTCGTTCTTCGCCAGGACGACCACCGAGCGTCCCTCCGGGGTCTCGTCGGCCAGGCTGGACAGCTGCGCGGCGTCGGCCACTGTCGCGGCGTCGACCCCCTCGACCGGTACGAACTCGGCGGCCTGCCGGTTGCCCAGGGTGATGGTGCCGGTCTTGTCCAGCAGCAGGGTGTTGACGTCGCCGGCCGCCTCGACGGCCCGGCCGCTCATCGCCAGGACGTTGCGCTGGACCAGGCGGTCCATGCCGGCGATGCCGATGGCCGACAGCAGCGCGCCGATGGTGGTGGGGATCAGGCAGACCAGCAGCGAGACCAGCACGACGCCGGTCACACCGGAACCGGTGATCGCCCCGCTGTCCGGCGCTGCCGCCTGGTACGCCTTGGAGAAGATCGCCAAAGGCTGGAGGGTCACCACGGCCAGCAGGAAGATGACGGTGAGCGCGGCGAGCAGGATGTTCAGCGCGATCTCGTTCGGGGTCTTCTGCCGGTTGGCGCCCTCGACCAGGGCGATCATCCGGTCGATGAAGCTCTCCCCCGGCTTCTGGGTGATCTTCACGATGATCTGGTCGGAGAGCACCTTGGTGCCGCCGGTCACCGCGCTGCGGTCGCCGCCGGACTCGCGGATGACCGGAGCCGACTCACCGGTGATGGCCGACTCGTCGACGCTGGCGATGCCCTCGACGATGTCCCCGTCGCCGGGGATGATGCCGCCCGCCTCGACGAGCACGATGTCGCCCTGCCTGAGTTCGGGCGCGGGCACCGCCTCGTCGCGGTAGGTGTTGGCGCGCGCGCCGGGCTTCCAGTCGATCAGCCGAGTGGCGATGGTGTCCTTCTTCGCCTGCCGCAGGGTCGCGGCCTGGGCCTTGCCCCGGCCCTCGGCGACCGCCTCGGCCACGTTGGCGAAGAGCACCGTCAACCAGAGCCAGATGGTGATCGCCCAGGCGAACACCGACGGGTCGACCACCGCCAGGACGGTGGTGAAGGCCGCGCCGACCTCCACGATCAGCATGACCGGGTTACGCCAGAGCGTGGTCGGGTTGAGCTTGCGTACCGCGTCCGGCAGGGACCGGATGAGCTGCTTCGGGTCGAGCAGGCCCCCGCCGATCCGGTTGCCCTGGGTGGCCGGTGTGCCGGGGAGTTGCTCTGTCGGGGCGGACGTGACGGACATGTCCTCGTTCCTCATGATGGTCAGAGCCCCTCTGCCAGCGGGCCGAGCGCGAGCGCGGGCAGGAAGGTCAGCGCGACGAGGACGACAGTGACGCCGACGACCATCCCGATGAACAGGGGTCGGTGGGTCGGCAGGGTGCCCTCGGACGCGGGGGTGGGTGCCTGGCGGGCCAGCGAGCCGGCCAACGCGAGCACGAAGATGAGCGGCAGGAAACGGCCCAGCAGCATGCACAACCCGAGCGCGGTGTTCCACCACGGCGTGTTGACGGTGATGCCGGCGAAGGCCGAGCCGTTGTTGTTGCTGGCCGAGGTGAACGCGTACAGCACCTCGGAGAGGCCGTGCGGGCCGACGTTGAGCGCTGTGGAGTTGTTGCCGGTGGCGAACGCGGCGGCCGTGCCGACCAGCACCAGGATCGGCGTGATGAGGAAGTACAGCGAGGCGAACTTGATCTCCCGCGAGCCGATCTTCTTGCCCAGGTACTCAGGGGTGCGGCCCACCATCAGGCCGGCCACGAAGACCGTGATCACCGCGAGGATGAGCAGGCCGTACAGACCGGAACCGGTGCCACCCGGCGCGACCTCACCGAGCATCATGTTGACCATCGTCATCATGCCGCCGAGCGAGGTGAACGAGTCGTGGAAGGAGTTCACCGCACCGGTCGAGGTGAGCGTGGTGGCGGCGGCGAAGGTGGCCGAGTTCGACACGTCGAACCGCACCTCCTTGCCCTCCATCGCCGCGCCGACCGCCTGCGGCACAGTGCCGTGACCGGTCAGCTCGAAGATGTTGGTGAGGGCGACGCTGGCGACCGCGAGGATGCCCATCACCGCGGCGATGGCGTACCCCTGGCGGTTCTGCCCGACCATCCGGCCGAACACCCGGGGAAGGCTGAACGGGATCAGCAGGATCAGGAAGATCTCCAGCCAGTTCGTCCAGGTGGTGGGGTTCTCGAACGGATGGGCGCTGTTGACGTTGTAGAAGCCGCCACCGTTGGTGCCCAGCTCCTTGATCACTTCCTGGCTGGCGACCGGACCACCGGTGATGGTCTGCGTGCCGCCGGTCAACGTGGTCACGTCGGTGCCACCGGAGAGGTTCTGCACCGCCCCGCCGATCATCAGCGCGATGGCGCCGAGCACCGCGATCGGCAGCAGGATCCGCAGCACGATCCGGGTCAGGTCGACCCAGAAGTTGCCGAGCTGCCCGGTGCGGCTGCGGGCGAAGCCGCGCACCAGCGCGACAGCCACCGCGATGCCGACCGCCGCCGACACGAAGTTCTGCACGGCCAGACCGGCCATCTGCACCAGGTGGCCCATCGTCGACTCACCCGAGTACCACTGCCAGTTGGTGTTGGTCACGAACGACACGGCCGTGTTCCACGCACCGTGCGGCACCACCGGGTCGAGGCCCAGGGACAGCCACAGGTGGTTCTGCACCCGCTGGAACAGGTACAGGAACAGGATCGAGATCGCTGAGAACGCCAGCACGCTGCGGGCGTACACACCCCAGGTCTGCTCGGCGGCCGGGTTGACCCCGACGAGTCGGTAGATGCCCCGCTCGACCCGCGACTGCTTGGTGCCGGAGACCGCCCGGAACATGTAGTCGCCGAACGGCTTGTAGACGGCGACGAGGGCCGCCACCAGCGCCAGCACGAAGATGACGCCCGCTGTTGTCATGGTCATCAGAAGCGCTCCGGGAACAGCAGGGCGAACACCAGGAACGCGCCCAGGACGATCGCGAGCACCAGACCGACGGCGTTGACCGCGTTCACAGCTTCTCCACCGCCCGGACCACCAGGGCGAGCACTGCGAACAGCGCCACCGTCAGGACCACGAACACCACGTCAGACACGCTGACTCCTCATAGCGGAAAGGTTCGTCGCGACCGCCTTCCGATCGCGCCGGGCAATCAAAGCCCCACCACCCGCCGGACGGCAGGGGTCATAACGCGACCATGACGGCGGCGAACCTTTTCTTGACGTGGTTTTCACATCCGCACCCCGAACAGGTGAAATGGGGCACAGAACCCGCGACGGCCCGCCTGGTCAGGACTGGTCGACCGCCCTTTGCTCTGCACCTGCGGAGGCGACGCTCACGGTCTGTAGCTGGTGCCTCCGCGGGTGCAGAGCAAAGGGCACGCGAGAGGCATGCGCGGCCCGGACGGGGCCGCGCATGGGGTGGCGGGAGCGGAGGTGCGAGGCCGGGTCAGACCGGGCGGCGGGCCACCAGCACGTCTCGCATGATCGACTGGTCCACCCGGTGCCGCAGCGCCCGGTAGGGCTCGTCGTCGACCACTGTCAGGCCCGCGTCGGCCAGCACCGCCGCAGCGTCGTCGCGGCTGGCGACATGGGTGTTCCAGGAGATACCTAGCGCACCGCCGGGGCGCAGCAACCGCGCCCAGACCGGCGCGGCGTCCGCGAGCAGCGCCAGCGGGTCGCGCGACAGACCCTGATCGGCGGTACGACTGCCGTGCTGTACGCCGTACGGCGCGTCGGCCACGACCAGGTCCACCGTCTCCGGGCGGAAGAACTCCGCCGACCGGGCGGTGTCGGCGTTCACCACGTCCAACAACTGCGTCTGGCCGGCCTTGTGCTCCTCGCGGGTCGGCGCCAACTCGATCCGCACCCGTCGGCCGACCACCTTGCGCTCCCGGCGCACCGGCCCCGACTCCAGCACCCGGTGCTTGAGCCGCTTCTGCTTCAGCCAGGTGGTGACGAACGCCCGGTACGCCTCGACGTCCTTCTGGTCGCGCTCGATCCCGGCGGCGTCGAAGCCGTACATCAGCGCCTGGTTGAGCGTGGTGCCCCGGCCGCAGAGCGGGTCGAGCACCCGGAACCGCCGGCTGGTCATCTCGGTGGCCCAGTCCGAGGCGAGCAGTGTGACGTTGAGCAGCAGCTTGGTGAACTGCTCGTTGGTCTTGCCCGGGTACTTCTGGATGGTGAGCAGGTCGTCGTCGTAGCGGTCCAGCCGGCTCCACTCGACCGGACGCAGCAACTCGCCGACGATCTCGAACAGCGCGTACCCGGCGGAGAGATTGCCCAGGACGGCCAGGTCACGCTCGGTCAGCCCGTCGCCGGTGAACGTCACGTAGGACGCCCCACCCACCACCTCGGTGTCCAGGTCGCCGATCCGACCGTCGAGCGCCGAGCCGCCGAAGATCTGCAGCTCGGCTCGGGTGAGGTCGACGGCGGAGCGGGCGTACACCCGGTTGGTGGCGGGCAGGATCAGCAGGCCGTAGCGCGTCATGGTCCGGCGAGTATTCCACAACGGGTGACGGTCGCCGGGAACCGGAGCGGCCGTCGGAGCGACTACCGGTACATGGGGTGTGAGCAGTGGCGGGAGGTCCTGTCCGCGCAGTTGGACGGGGAGGAGACCGCCGCCGAACGGGCGGCGGCGCAGGGGCACCTTGACGGGTGCGCCGATTGCCGGGCCTGGTTCACGGCGGCGGCTGCGGTGACGCGTCGGATTCGTACCCGTTTGGTCACCGACGTACCCGACCGGACCGCGGCGATCCTGGCCGCCACCGCGGCGGCCCCACCGCCCCGGCGGTCGTGGTGGCGGCGCCTGGGTGGGCGTGGCCCCCTGGTCGCCGGGCTACGTGCGGCGCTCGGCCTGCTCGGCGCGGTGCAGTTGGTGCTCGGCCTGGCCCAGGTGGGCCGGGGCGCGACCGCCGACCACCTGCACCCCACCGGCCAACACCTGTGGCACGAGTCGGCCGCCTGGAACGTGGCGGTCGGTGCCGGCTTCCTCTTCGTGGCGGTACGCCGCACCCCGCCGGCCGGGCTCCTGCCGATGCTCAGCGCGTTCGTCGGCACGCTGCTGCTGCTCTCGGTCAACGACCTGGCCACCGGCTCGGTGGGCGGGGAACGACTGGTCAGCCACGGCTTCCTGGTGGTCGGCTACCTGATCACCGTGCTGCTGTCCCGGCCCGGCCTGCGCCCCGGTGGGCCCGCGCCGCAGCGGCAGCCGACGCCGTCACGCTGGCGGTTCGGCACTGACGAGGTGGAGCGTCCGCTGCGGGTGGTCCGCCCCGAGTCGTATCCCGCCCAGGCCGCCGACCGTTTCGCCGCCCCGGCGGCGCGTGCAGGTCAGGCCACGCGTCGGGCCGGCGACCGCCGCGCCGCCTGAGCTTCGACGGTCCCGCCGCAGCCTCCACCCCGAAGACAACGTTCAGCCCGGGGGTGGCTGGGTGTTGGCCTGCCCCGCGTCCCGGACGAACACGTCCAGGCTGTTGTTGGTGTCGTCGAACACCAGGTTGGTGGCGTACGAGGTGAAGGGAACGAACCGGCCGCTGTAGTCGATCGACGGGTCGTTACTCCGGTCGTTGGCCTGCTCACCCGCGGCGGACACGCTCAACCGGGTCGTAGTGCCGGTGGGCCATTCGTGCCGAAAGACTTCCTCGCCAAAGTTGGTGTCCCCGGGCACCAGGTTGGACGAGGTCGAGACGAAGGCGACTCGGAGGCCGTCGCCACTGAGCGCAGGTTGGTTGCTGTGGCCGTCGGCCTGTGCGCCATCGGAGGCGACGCTCACCCGCCGGGTCACTCCGGTGAGCAGGTCCCGGACGAAGACATCCTCGTAGCCGTTGGTGTCGCCCGGCACCAGGTTGGACGACCAGGAACTGAAGGCGGCGAAGCGGCCGTCGGCGCTGATCGCCGGCCCACTGCTGTCGCCGTCGCCCTGGGCAGCGGCGGAGGACACACTGACCCGGATGGTGGTGGCGAGCAGCAGGTCCCGGACGAAGATGTCCGCGACACCGTTGGTGTCGCCCGGCACCAGGTTGGACGCCTCCGAGTAGAAGATCACGTAGCGGCCGGCACCGCTGATCATCGTCGAGGTGAACCCGCTCGGCCCGCTGCCCTGTGCGCCCGAGCTGGAGACGCTGACCCGGGTGGTCGTCCCGAGCAGCCGGTCGCGGACGAAGACATCCGGCACGCCGTTGGTGTCCCCGGGGACGAGATTTGTCGCGTACGAGGTGAAGCTGACGTAGCGCCCGTCGTAGCTGATGCTCGGCACGGTGCTCTCACTGTTTCCCTGCCCACCCGCGGCGGGAAGGCTGACCCGGCTGGTGGTCGACAGGAGGCGGTCCCGAACGAAGATGTCGAGGGCGCCGTTGGTGTCCCCCGGCACCAGGTTGGAGGCGGCGGAGATGAAGGCGACGTAGCGGCCGGTGCCGCTGGTCGCAGAGCCGAAGCTCACGTCATTGCCCTGGGTGCCGGTGTTGGAGAGGCTGACCAGAGCTGTGGTGCCCAGGAGTCGATCCCGGGCAAAGATGTCGAAGGTGCCGTTGGTGTCCCCCGGCACCAGGTTCGTGGAACCCGATTCGAACGAGACGAATCGACCGGTACGCGAGACGCTGCTGGCGGCACTGCGCGCGTTTCCCTGGACCTCGTCGCTGGACACACTGACCCGGGTGGTCGCGTGGTCGGGCTGTGGCATCGGGGCGGCCGATGCCGCCGGGGCCAGCGCTGCCGTCAGGGCCAGGACCGCCGCGACGGTCAACCCGATCGGTAAACTTCTCACTTCTTCACCAATCCCCTCGAACGTAACCAATTCGACATTGAGGATTGGCGATCAGATTGCCAGTTGTCAAAGCCCTGAACTGCGGAAACGCCCGTTTGACCGAATGGCGGCCAACACGAGTGCAGACGCGCGGGCGACCCCGGTCAGGACGGGTCGTCGGCGAGGACCTGCGGGACGACCTGTTCGACGATGGTCAGCAGGGTGGTGGTGAGCAGCAGGTGCACCTGGGCGCGGGTCAGCACGCCACGCTGGAGCCACTCCCGGGCGGTCGACGTGGCCAACCCGCAGTACGCCCTGACCATGCCGCGAAGTTCCTCGTGGTGCGCCGCCTCGCCGGCCAGCCCGACGGCGACGAGCATGCGGTCCGCGGCGACCTCCTCGGCCTCGGCCAGCACCCGCTCCACGTCGGCGTCCCCGCCCATCCCCCGCGCGGTGACCGCCGCCAACCAGGACGTGCTGTGCCGGGACACCACGTCGAGGAACCAGGTGACGCTCGCGTCGACCCGGGTCCGGAGGTCTCCCTTGGGCAGCCGCTCCACTGCCACCTCCGGAATGGTCACCATGAGCCGGACGACCTCCAGGTAGAGATCCTTCTTCGTACCGAAGTAGTGGTTGACCAGGCCCCGGGCGACACCGGCCTCGCGGGCGACGTCGGTGGTCGACACGTCCGCGTACGGCCGCTCGCCGAACAACCGGACCGCACAGGCCAGGATCTGGCCGCGTCGGGCGTCCGGCTCCAATCGGCGGCGACGGGGAGCCGTCTCGACACTCATCTGCCCGACCCTATCGGCAGCTCACCGCATCGCCCTCGGTGTCAGGGGCCACCGCACCTTGATCATGTGATGAGAAAGAGCTGTGGAAGCCGCTCCGGACCTACTTTTCATCACCTGATCACCGCGCGCCTCGGCGACGCCGAACCACGTGCCGTCCCAGGTGACGCAGATTGGACGCCTCCGAGTAGAGCGCCGCGTTGATCGCACCGACGGCGGCCCCGGGCGCCCGCTGCACCCGGTCGACGTCCTGGACCACCCGGCCGATCAACGTCAGCCGACAACGGAGATCGAACAACTCTCTCCGCGCACAGTGCAGCGCTGCCTCCAGACCCCCGACCCGCTCCCGCAACCACGCCAACTCCGTCGCCTGATCCATGAGCACCCCCTCTCCGACCACGCCCACGCTGCCCCCTAAACAGCGCAGCGAAACCCTCTGGCCACATTCAGCTACTTCTCCTTGACTGTCAACCCTTTCGGGGATCCCCAATCGGGGACCCCTGGTTGGGGATGGGCAAACGTGCCTAGGTTCAAGATGTGGCAGACAGCGGGCCGGGTGAGTTGATGGGGCCGTACGAGATCGGCCAGCGACTCAACGTCTCCCGGAGTCGGTTCCAGCAGATCGCCATGCGGCCGAGCTTCCCGAAGCCATACCAGGAACTACGCGGTATGAAGGTGTGGCTGCGCGCCGATGTCGAAGCGTGGATCGCCGAGCACCGCCCGCCGCGCCCGACCGACGGCGACGAGGCCGAGTAGCACCTGTCCGGCGTGATCCACACGAGATCGCCGACCTGGGCGTATCCGATCGCCTCAATACCACCACATCGCCAATCTGGAGTGGATCACGCTCCAGAGACGTCCCGCGAAGTTGCTGACGGAGCGCCGCGTCGCCCCGGTCGGCGACCGCCCCGGAGCGAGGTTGGCGAACAGCGTGACCCGGGCTCCGTCGAGCAGGGCCGGCGGCGTTGCTCTCATGGCACGAAGCTCGCCCGTCACGGCA
Organism: Micromonospora sp. WMMD967; assembly: GCF_029626165.1. Taxonomy (NCBI): domain Bacteria; kingdom Bacillati; phylum Actinomycetota; class Actinomycetes; order Micromonosporales; family Micromonosporaceae; genus Micromonospora; species Micromonospora sp. WMMD967. The sequence goes on along the minus strand of NZ_JARUBK010000001.1, from coordinate 1,647,956 downwards.
CAGTCGGGGCGACGATCCGCGTCGTGTGCGGGTTGGATCCGGCGGGCTACTTGATCGACTCGATGTCCTGCAAGGCGGGGTGTCCCGCTCGGGTGGACGGCCCGACTTCACGGAACATGAGTCAATCAAGGCGTCGCGGGCTTATTGACACGCCGCCAACAGGGCGCGAGGGTGGTGCTCATGCCGACGCCCCCACTCGACGGTCCACCCTCGCCCTGGCGGCAGCCGGAGCACGACGACCTCGCCGACCTGGCCCGCACCTTCTTCACCAAGGAGGTACTGCCACACGACGAGCGCCTGCAGACGCAGGGCCACCCGGACCGCGAGCACTACCGGCGCGCCGGTGAGCTGGGGTTGCTCGGCCTGTCCGTGCCGGAGGAGTACGGCGGCGGGGGCGGCGGTTTCACCCACGAGGCCGTGCTGCTGCACGAGCAGGCGTATACCGGGGAGAGCAGCCTCGGGCTGGCCGTACACAGTGGGATCGTCACCGGCTACCTGGCGGCGTACGGCAGCGAGGAGCAGAAGCGGCGCTGGCTGCCTGGCCTGTGCAGCGGTGAGTTGGTCGGCGCTATCGCGATGACCGAGCCGGACGGCGGCTCCGATCTTCAGGCGATGCGTACCCGGGCGGTCCGGGACGGTGACGACTACCTGGTCACCGGCGCGAAGACGTTCATCACCAACGGCGGCCTGGCCGATCTGATCATCGTGGCCGTGAAGACCGACCCCGAGCAGCGGGCGGCCGGTGTCTCGCTGCTCGTCTGCGAGGTGAGCGGCGACCCGGAGGGGTTCCGCCGGGGGCGACTGCTGTCCAAGATCGGGCTGCACGCGAACGACACCGCGGAGCTGTTCTTCGACGAGTTCCGGGTGCCGGCGGCCAACCTGCTCGGCAGCGTCGAGGGAATGGGCTTCATCCAGCTCATGCAGCAACTCCCGCAGGAGCGGCTGGTCATCGGTGTCGGCGCGGTCGCGGCGATGGAACGCGCGGTCGCGCTGACCGTCGCGTACGCCAAGGAGCGCACCGCCTTCGGCAAGCCGCTGATGGGCCACCAGAACACCCGGATGGTGCTCGCTGAGTGCGCCACCCGTACCCGGGTCAGCCGGGTCTTCCTGGACGACTGCATCGTCCGGCACAGCCGCGGCGACCTGGACGTGGCTACCGCCGCAATGGCGAAGTCGTGGCTCACCGACGGGCAGTGCGAGGTCATCGACAGGTGCCTGCAGATCTTCGGCGGCTACGGCTACACGACCGAATATCCGATCGCCCGGATGTACGCCGACGCCCGGGTGCAGAAGATCTACGGCGGCACCAACGAGATCATGAAGGAGCTGATCGCCCGTGTCCTCTGAGGCGTACGTCTATGACGCGGTCCGCACCCCGCGCGGACGCGGCCGGGACACCGGCGCGCTGCACGGGGTCAAGCCGATCTCGCTGGTGGTCGGCCTGATCGACGCGTTGCGCGAGCGCAACCCCGGCTTGGACGTGGGCCGGTTGGAGGATCTTCTCCTCGGCATCGTCACCCCGGTCGGCGAGCAGGGCGGCGACCTGGCGCGGGCCGCCGCGCTGCTGGCGGGTCTGCCCGACGAGGTGGGCGGGGTGCAGCTCAACCGGTTCTGCGCGTCCGGGTTGGAGGCGGTCAACTCCGCCGCCGCGCGGATCCGCTCGGGTTGGGAGCACCTGCTGCTGGCCGGCGGTGTGGAGTCGATGTCCCGGGTGCCGATGGGCTCCGACGGCGCGGCCTGGGCGACCGACCCGCAGACCGCGCTGGCCACGTCGTTCGTGCCGCAGGGCGTCAGCGCCGACCTGATCGCGACCCTTGAGGGTTTCACCCGCGACGACGTCGACGGCTATGCGGTGCGGTCGCAGGAACGGGCCGCCAAGGCGTGGGCCGGCGGGCACTTCGCGCGTTCGGTGGTGCCGGTCCGCGACGGCAACGGGTTGGACATCCTCAGCGTCGACGAGCACCCGCGCCCGGAGACGACCCGGGAGGCGCTGGCCCGGCTCACCCCGTCCTTCGCCACGATCGGCGAGGCAGCCGGCTTCGACGCCGTGGCGTTGCAGAAGTTCCACTGGTTGGAGGCGATCGAGCACGTCCACCACGCCGGCAACTCGTCCGGCATCGTGGACGGTGCGGCGCTGGTGCTGATCGGCTCCGAGCAGGTCGGCCGCGACCTCGGCCTCACCCCACGCGCCCGGATCGTCGGCGCGGCGGTCACCGGGGCGGACCCGACGCTGATGTTGACCGGTCCGATCCCGGCCACCCACAAGGCGCTCGCCGTCGCCGGGCTGACAGTCGACGACATCGACCTGTTCGAGATCAACGAGGCGTTCGCCGCGGTGGTGCTGAAGTACGTCCGTGACCTGGGGCTCGACCCGGACCGGGTGAACGTCAACGGCGGCGCGATCGCTCTCGGCCACCCGCTCGGCGCGACCGGAGCCATGCTGCTCGGCACCGCGTTGGACGAGTTGGAGCGTCGCGACCTGCGCCGCGCCGTGGTGACCCTCTGCATCGGCGGCGGCATGGGCGTCGCCACCGTTCTCGAGCGCTGCTGACCCGGAGGACGACAATGACCGACACCATCCGGTACGACCGCGGCGCCGACGGCATCGTCACGCTCACCCTGGACGACCCGACCCAGTCCGCGAACACCATGAACCGGGCGTACGCCGCGTCGATGAGCGCCGCCCTCGACCGGCTGGAGGCCGAGCCCGACCTTGTCGGGGTCATCGTGACCAGCGCGAAGTCGACGTTCTTCGCCGGCGGTGACCTGCCGGAGATGATCAAGGCCACCCGGGCTGACGCGCCAGCGCTGGCCGACCTGCTCGGCACCATCAAACGGGACCTACGCCGGTTGGAGACGCTGGGCCGACCGGTGGTCGCGGCGGTCAACGGCTCCGCGCTCGGTGGCGGTCTGGAGATCACGCTCGCCTGCCACCGCCGGATCGCGCTGGACGTGTCCGACAGTCGGCTCGGGTTGCCCGAGGTGACCCTGGGTCTGCTGCCCGGGGCCGGCGGGGTGACCCGGACGGTACGGATGCTCGGCCTGGCCGGTGCGCTGACCACTGTGCTGCTCACCGGCCGGAGGATGCGGCCGGCCGACGCCCTGGCCGCCGGGATCGTGGACGAGGTGGTCGCCACCGAGGCGGAGATGCTGGACTCCGCCCGTGCCTGGATCGCCGCCAACCCCCACCCGAAGCAGCCGTGGGACCGGCCGGACTACCGGATGCCCGGCGGCACCCCGGCCAGCCGCTCGCTGGCCGCCCAGTTGCCCGCCTTCCCGGCCACCCTGCGCAAACAGCTCAAGGGTGCCCGGCTGCCCGCACCGGAGGCGATCCTGGCCACCGCCGTGGAAGGCGCGCAGGTCGACGTGGACACCGCGCTCACCGTGGAGACCCGGCACCTGATCGGCCTGCTGACCGGGCAGGTCGCCAAGAACATGATCGGGGCGTTCTTCTTCGACCTGAAGGCCGTCAACGGCGGTGCCGCCCGACCGTCGGTGGACGTCGAGCCGGTGCGGCGGGTGGCGGTGCTCGGCGCGGGCATGATGGGCGCGGGCATCGCGTACTCCTGCGCCAGCGCCGGCATCGACGTGGTGGTCAGGGACGTCACGGCGGAGGCCGCCGGACGGGCCCGGGAGCACGCCGAACGGTTGCTGGCCCGTCGGGTACGCAAGGGTCGGGCCACGGAGGCGGAAGCCCGCGCGGTGCTGGACCGGATCACCACCACCGACCAGGTGGACGCCCTCGCCGGCTGCGACGCGGTCATCGAGGCGGTCTTCGAGGACCCGGCGCTGAAGAAGGCCGTCTTCGCCGAGGTGCTGCCGGTGCTGGCGCCCGGCGCACTGATCGCCTCCAACACGTCCACCCTGCCGATCACCGGGCTGGCCGAGGGGGTGGACCGGCCGGCCGACTTCATCGGCATGCACTTCTTCTCGCCGGTGGACCGGATGCCACTGCTGGAGATCGTGGTCGGTGAGCGCACCGGCGACAACGCGCTGGCCCGCGCGTTCGACCTGGGTCGGCGGATCGGAAAGACCCCGATCGTGGTCAACGACGGCCGGGGCTTCTTCACCAGCCGGGTGATCGGCCAGTTCATGGACGAGGCGATCGGCATGGTCGCCGAGGGCGTCCCCGCCGCGTCGGTGGAGCAGGCCGCGTTGCAGGCCGGCTACCCGACCGGGCCGCTCGCGCTGGCCGACGAGGTGAGCCTCACCCTGATCCAGCGGATCCGCCGTCAGTTCGAGGCCGCCAGCGGGGAGTTCCTGCCGCTGCCGGCGCACCGGCTCGTGGACGAGCTGGTCGACGCGTACGACCGACCGGGCCGTGCCGCCGGGCGCGGCTTCTACTCGTACGACGACGGCACCCGGGGCCGGTTGTGGCCCGGCCTCGCGGACCTGACCACCGACGCGGGAAGGGCGGTGCCGTTCACGGACCTTCAGGAGCGGATGCTGTTCGCCGAGGCACTCGACGCGCTGCGCTGCCTCGACGAGGGCGTACTGCGGACCGAGACCGACGCCAACATCGGCTCGATCTTCGGCATCGGCTTCCCCGCGTGGACGGGAGGGGTGATCCGCTACGTCCGGCAGTACGCGGGCGGCCCGGCCGGCTTCGCGGCCCGCGCCACCGAGTTGGCCGACCGCTACGGCGACCGGTTCACGCCGCCCGCCGACCTGGTCGACCGGCTCGCCGCCCGCCCCGCCGAACCGGCCGGCGTCGCGTGACGGCCCCCTGGCCCAGCCCTGGCGGAAATGCGGCGGCCGACGACCTGGGCACCGGAGGACGCGGCGGGCCGCTGGCCGGGGTACGCGTTGTCGAACTGGCCAGCCTCGCCCCGGCCCCGTTCGGCTGCATGGTGCTCGCCGACCTGGGCGCGGACGTGGTGCGGGTGGACCGGCCGGGCGCACCGGGAGCGGGCCGGCTGGCCGCGCCGACCGGCGGGCCGTTGCAGCGCGGCCGGCGGATCACCGCACTGGACCTGAAGACCCCCGACGGGGTGGCGGACCTGTTGCGTCTGGTCGACAGGGCCGACGTGCTGGTCGAGGCGTACCGGCCGGGGGTGGCCGAGCGGCTCGGCTTCGGCCCGCAGGTGTGCCGGACCCGCAACCCCCGACTGGTGTACGCGCGGATGACCGGCTGGGGTCAGGACGGCCCGCTGGCGGCCAGAGCCGGGCACGACATCGACTACATCGCTGTCGCCGGGGCGTTGGAGCCGCTGGGACGCGCGGGCGAGCGCCCGTACGCCCCGATGAACCTGCTCGGCGACTTCGGTGGGGGCGGCATGCTGCTCGCCGTCGGGGTGCTGGCGGCACTGCTGGAACGGGAACGCTCCGGCGTCGGCCAGGTGGTCGACGCCGCCATGGTGGACGGTTCGGCCCTGCTCACCTCGTTCCTGCACGGGCTGCTCGGCACCGGTCTGTGGGCAGCGCCGCGCGGGCACAACATGTTCGACGGCGGGGCGCCGTTCTACGACACGTACGCCACCTCGGACGGTGGATTCATGGCCGTCGGCGCGATGGAACCGGCCTTCTACGCCGTACTCCTGGCCGGCCTCGACCTGGCCGACGACCCGGACCTGCCCGCGCAGTACGACCCGAGCGGCTGGGACGAGCTGCGGCGACGGTTCACCGAGCGGTTCGCCGAGCGCACCCGGGACGAGTGGACCGCGGTCTTCGCCGACCTGGACGCCTGCGTCGCGCCGGTGCTCGCTCCCGGCGAGGCGCACCGGCACCCGCACAACGCCGCCCGGGACACGTTCGTGGAGGTGGGTGGGGAGATCCAACCCGCGCCGGCGCCGCGCTTCGACCGAACGCCGACGACGCGCCCCACCCCAGCCCCCGACCCGGAGCGCGACACCCAACAGGTAGCGGACATCCTCACCGGCTGGCCCGCGCGCCCACCCTCAAGTTGATCAAGAGGTTTGCGTCACGAATCCGGGGCGGGTTCAGGGGGTCGGTGCAAGCAGTAGCCGATCAAGGGCTTCTGCGGGAGTGTCCCATCCCAGGGTCTGGCGGGGGCGGCGGTTGAGTTGGATTGCGACGGTGTCGAGGTCGCTCTGGCTGATGGTGCGGAAATCGGTCTTGCCTTTGGGGAAGTATTGACGGAGCAGGCCGTTGGTGTTCTCGTTGCTGCCCCGTTGCCACGGGCTGTGCGGATCGCACAGGTAGACGGCGCAGCCGGTGGCCAGCGTGAAGGTGGTGTGCTCGGCCAGTTCGGCGCCCTGGTCCCAGGTCAGCGAGCGGGCCAGGTGTCGGGGCAGCTGGGCGAGCTGGGCGCGGACCACGGCCAGTACTTCAGGGCTGGTCCGGTCCACGGGCAGGGCACCGAGCAGCGCGTAACGGGTCGTGCGTTCGACCAGAGTGACGATCGCTGAGGTGCCGTTACGGCCGATCAGCAGGTCGCCCTCCCAATGGCCCGGCACCGCCCGGTCCTGCACCTCGGCAGGCCGGGCACTGATGTGAACGTCCTCGGTGACCCACGGCCGCCCCCGGATCGCCCGGCGGGCGGCCTGCGCCGCGCGCGACTGTGAACGACGTTGCTGCCGTCGGCTGCGCAACGCGTCATCGACCAGTTCCCGCAGGCTGCCCCGCGCCCGCAGGTAGATCGACTGATAGATCGTCTCGTGGGACACCCTCATCTCCGGCTGGTCCGGGAACTCACGCCGCAACCGCGCGACAATCTGCCGCGGCGACCAGCGCTCACCCAGCCATTGCACCACCGTCGAGCGCAACGGCCCAGGCTGACTCAACACCCGCGGCTTCGGCCGGCGCCGCCGCGCATCGGCCTTACGCTGCGCCCAGTCAGCCTGATACCCCCACCGATACAAGCCACCACGCACCGCACCGAGCGGGTTCTTCACCCCATGCCGCGACGAGTTCCCCCGCTGCACCTCCCGCCACACCGACGACAGTCCCACCCCGATCGCCGCTGCGATCTGCGTCAACGTCGACCCCTGACCCCACAGATGCTCGATCACCTGCCGATGACCCGCAGTCAACACATGCGCTCGCGCCACCCAAACTCCTTCGACCGGTCCGTACCGTGATCAACGATCACTTGCACGGACCGGTCGAACCCGCCGTCCTCTGGTGACGCAAACGTCTTGATCAACCGCGTTGGGCGGCGGACCGGCGTTCGCGTCCAGGTACGTGGCCAGCACCGAGTGACCGGCCGCCCCCGACCAGCGCGCCGATCCGCACCGCCGGCCTGGCGCGCCCGGGGCACCGGGGCACCGGGGCACCGGGGCACCGGGGCACCGGGGCACCGGGGCACCGGGGCACCGGGGCACCGGGGCACCGGGGCACCGGGGCACCGGGGCACCGGGGCACCGGGGCACCGGGGCACCGGGGCACCGGGGCACCGGGGCACCGGGGCACCGGGGCACCGGGGCACCGGGGCACCGGGGCACCGGGGCACCAGCCTGAGCGGGCCGGCATGCCGAGCAGCAGGTGTTGCGCCCAAGGTCAATACGAGATCGGCGAAGTGGGGCGATCATCTGTCCGGGATACCGCCACTTCGGGGACCTGATGTGGATCACGCCAGGCCGGGCCGGGCCAGGCCAGGCCGGGCCGGACAGATGCCCGTTTCGCGACTCCGGCACCCAGCGGGGCATGATCATTGAGCCTGGAGGGGCAGCGGAGGTCAGAGCCAGTGAAGGAGGTGCCCGTGCCGGACGCTGACGAACTCGTCGCCAACGCGCTCGCGGCGGTGCGCGGCACCGACGTACGGCAGGCCGAACGGCAGCTGGACCAGCTGATGGTCGGCACCGGCGCGGCGGACGGCGCCACGGCGGTGGACGCGGCGCTGGTGGGCCGCCTGGTCCGCGGTCTGAGCCGACTGTGGCCGCGCGGCTGGCAGCCGGCCGACGTGGACCGGATCGCCAACCGGCGGCTCGGCGGCCGGGCGGCACTGCTGGTCCGCGCGGCGATGGCCGCCCAACGGCGTACGCAGGCCGAACCGGTCCCCGCCTGGTGGGACGACCAGCTACGCGCGCTGACCGCCGACGTCAGCGACGACGACGTGCTGGCGTCCTGGACGATCGCGGAGGGCCTGGACCGGGCCGACGCGCTCCGCACCGCCGTGGACACTCTCGCGCTGGTGGAGAGCCTGCCGCCGATCGCGGTGCTGCGTCCACCGCCGGGCACCACCGGCGCGGTGACCGCCCGACCGGCGGGAGCGACCCGCAGCGGGTCACCGATGCTCGACCGGGTACGGGCGTTGCTGGCCAAGGCCGAGTCGACGACCTTCCCGGCCGAGGCGGAGGCGTTGACCGCCAAGGCGCAGGAGCTGATTGCCCGGCACAGCATCGACGAGGCGCTGCTGGCCGCCGGAGCGGAGCGCGGCGACCAGCCCGGTGGGGTACGCCTGAGCACCGACACCCCGTACGCGGGCGCGAAGGCGTTGCTGGTGCAGGAGGTGGCGGCGGCGAACCGGTGCGAGGCGGTCTGGTCGGACGATCTCGGCTTCACCACCGTGCTGGGGTGGCCGGCGGATCTGGTGGCGGTGGAACTGCTCTACACCTCGTTGCTGGTGCAGGCGACGGCCGCGATGCTGCGGGGGCGCGCCGAGCGGCGCTCGGGGTCGGGACGGCGGACGAAGGTGTGGGACGAGTCGTTCCTCAACGCGTTCGCGCTGCGGATCGGCGAGCGGCTACGTACGGCCACCGAGGCGGCGACCGACGCGGCGGACCGGGCGGCGGCCGAGACGGCCGGGGCGGAGCGGCTGTTGCCGGTGCTCGCCGCGCGCGGTGAGGCGGTCCGGGAGCGGCTGGACACGCTCTTCCCCGGCGTCACCCGGCATCGACTCAGCGTCCGGGACGCCGAGGGTTGGTCCTCCGGCACGTCGGCCGCCGACCGGGCGTCGTTGGACGTCGGCGGCGCTCGGAAGCCCCGGCAGGTGCCCGGCGGGCCCGACCGGCGCCCACCCGGGCGGCGCTGACCGCACCACCACCGCCGGCTCGACCGGCGTGAGAGCACCACTGGCGGCTCGACCCGCGTGGAAGCACCACCACCACCACCGCCGGCTCGACCGGCGTGGGAGCACCACCGGCAGGGATTTCTGCGATTTTCTTCGCTGAGCCGTAGGGAACGGGGCGACGACTCCGACCCTCCGGTGAGCCGTGCCCCGACCGGGGTGCGACCGAGGCCTGAGGAGAGCACCACTGTGAAGTACATGCTGCTGATCTGGAACCGGCCCGGCTTCACCGAGGAGCTGACCGAGCAGGACCGCACCGCCCTGTTCGGCGAGGTCGACGAGATCATGAAGGAGCTGACCGAGACCGGTGAGCTGGTCGGCGGTCAGGCGTTGGCCAATCCGTCGCAGACCCGGACGGTCCGGCTCGTCAACGGCGCCGCCGAGGTCGTCGACGGGCCGTTCATGGAGAGCAAGGAGCAGTTCGCGGGGTACCTGGCGGTCGACTGTGACAGCCCGGAACGGGCCGCCGAGATCGCCGCCCGCTGGCCGGACGTGCGGTTCGGCGGCGTGATGGAGGTCCGGCCGATCATGGACGATTCCGGAGCGGAGATGTGACCGACGACCGGACGGTCGAGGACCTGCTGCGCACGCTCGCGCCGCAGGTCCTCGGCCTGCTGGTGCGCCGGCACGGCCAGTTCGACAGGTGCGAGGACGCGGTCCAGGAGGCCCTGTTGGCCGCCGCGACGCAGTGGCCCGGGCAGGGCGTACCGGACAATCCCCGCGCCTGGCTGCTCACCGTCGCCACCCGCCGGCTCACCGACGACTGGCGCAGCGAGAGCGCCCGCCGGGACCGCGAGGTGACGGTGGCGTTGCGGGAGCCGGCGTACGCCGGTGTGTCGCCGCCGGCCGATGAGGAGCCGGCGGTGCCGGACGCGGACGACACGCTGACCCTGCTCTTCCTCTGCTGCCACCCGGCGCTGAACGGATCGGCGCAGGTGGCGCTGACGCTGCGCGCGGTCGGTGGTCTCAGCACCGCCCAGATCGCCCGGGCGCACCTGGTGCCGGAGGCGACGATGAGCCAGCGGATCCGCCGCGCCAAGCAGCGGATCGAGGCCGCCGGTGCCCGATTCGACCTGCCCGCGCCGGCTGAGCGGGAGGAGCGGCTGCGGACGGTGCTGCGGGTGCTCTACCTGATCTTCAACGAGGGGTACACCGCGTCCAGCGGACCTGATCTGCACCGGGCCGACCTGACCGCCGAGGCGATCCGGCTGGCCCGCATCCTGCACGGGCTGCTGCCCGACGACGGTGAGGTGGCCGGGTTGCTGGCACTCATGCTGCTCACCGACGCGCACCGGGCGGCCCGGGTCGGCGCGGACGGGGAGCTGGTGCCACTGGCCGAGCAGGACCGCACCCGGTGGGACGCCGCCGCCATCGCGGAGGGGATCGCCCTGATCACGGAGGCGTTGACGTGGTCGCCGCCGGGCCCGTACCAGCTCCAGGCGGCGATCGCCGCTGTGCACGGCGAGGCGTCGACGGCGGCGGAGACGGACTGGCGGCAGATCGTCGCGCTCTATCGGCTGCTGGCCCGGATCGCCCCGAACCCGATGGTCACCCTCAACCAGGCGGTGGCGGTGGCCATGGTGGACGGGCCGGAGGCCGGGCTCGGCCTGCTCACCGCGCTGGACGCCGACGAGCGCACCGCCGGGCACCACCGGCTCGCCGCCGTACGGGCGCACCTGCTGGAACTGGCCGGTGAGCCTGCGAAGGCGCGGGACGCGTATCTGGCGGCGGCACGCGGCACCACGAGCCTGCCCGAGCAGCGCTACCTGGAGTTGCGGGCGGCCCGCCTGACGGGACGACGCGCCCCCTAATTTTTCGGGGCGGCGCGGACGTGTGCGCGTTCGCCCTGCTTGCCGATCAGACTGAGGAACTCGACCGGCCCGGCGCTGGTGGCCCCGAACCAGTGCGGGGTGCGGGTGTCGAACTCGGCGGCTTCGCCTGCCTTGAGGATGAGGTTGTGCTCGCCGAGGACGAGTCGCAACGTGCCGTTGAGGACGAAGACCCAGTCGTAGCCCTCGTGGGTGCGCAGGTCGGGTACGCGGTCGTCGGACCCGGTCGGCAGGACGAACTTGTAGGCCTGGATCCCACCGGGCCGGCGGGTCAGGGGCAGGACTGTCGACCCGTCGCTGGTGGCGATGGGGCGCAGGTTGATCCGGGGGTCGCCGGTCGGCGGCGCGCCGACGAGTTCGTCGAGTGTCACGCCGTGGACGCGGGCGAGCGGGAGCAGTTGCTCGAGCGTCGGGCGTCGCAGGCCGGCTTCGAGCCGGGACAGCGTGCTGGCGGAGATGCCGGTCTCCGCTGCGAGCTCGTGGAGCGTGCTGTCGCGGCGGAGCCGGAGGTGCTTCAACCGGGGGCCGACAGCGTCGAGGGTGCTGTCGTGGTTCTCGGGCATGCCTCATTTTGCCATTCGGCAACATGCTTTGCGGATCGTTCCGGTGCCGGTCACAGTCGGTGGCGACACGCGGAGGAGCGACACATGACCGAGCGGCACGAATTCGACAAGGACTACTGGGACCGGCACTGGCATCAGGCGCACCACGAGCGTCCCGACGCCGTGACCGGCAACCTCGCGCACCCGTACCTGGCCGGGGAGACCGCCGGCCTGACGCCGGGCACGGCCCTGGACGCCGGGTGCGGCACCGGCGCGGAGGCGGTCTGGCTCGCCTCGCACGGCTGGCGGGTGACCGGTGTCGACCTCGCCTCCGCCGCTCTCGTCCGCGCCGCCGACCGTGCCGCGACCAGCGGGTTGTCCGACCGGGTGCGGTTCGTGGAGGCCGACCTGACGGTCTGGGAGCCGAGCGCCCGGTTCGATCTCGTCACCACCCACTACGCGCATCCCGCGATGCCGCAGCTGGCCTTCTACGACCGCATCGCCGCCTGGGTGGCACCGGGCGGCACCCTCCTCGTCGTCGGGCATCTGCACGCGTCGGGTGCCACCGGGCACGATCACCACCCGCCCGCCGAGGCATCGGTCACGCTCACCGACATCACCGCGCGCCTGGACGACACCGGGTGGGAGGTCACCACCGCGGCGGAGCACCACCGCACGGTGACCGGACCCGGCGGGCACGAGAACACGCTGCACGACGTCGTCGTACGCGCCACCCGGCGCAGCTGACCACACCGCCGGCCGCCGGGAATCCCCCGACGGCCGGTGGCAGGGCGCTCAGACCTCGGGCTCGACGGCCGGGCAACTGGCGTCCGGGGCCGGCACCACAAGGTCGATCAGGTAGTCGTCGACGATCTGCTCGACGCACGGGCTGGTGGTGTAGCTGCCATGCCCCCACCCCTGGTAGGTGAGCAGCACCCCGTGCCGGCCCAACTGCCGGGCCACGTTACGAGCCCAGCCGTACCCGCTCGCCGGGTCGTGCACCGTGGCGGCGATCAGCAGCGGCACGGCGGTGCGGACCCGCAACCGGTGCTGCGGGTTGGCGACCGGCGTCGGGGCGCCCAGACAGGTGACCAGGGCAAAGAGCGCGGGCGGGTAGCGCAGGTCGGGAGCGAGCTGCCCGCTGCGGCGCACATGTCCGGCGTACTCGCGGTAGTCGCGGACCGGCAGGCTCCAGTCCTGGCAGAAGACCGCGAAGGGGTACGGAGCCACGGCCTCGTCCGCCGTCGTGTTGACGCGCGCAGGGGCCGGGCCGTCCAGCCGGACGAACCACTCGGCGAGCCCGGGCCACCGCCACGTGTCGTAGAGCTGCTTGTGGGCGAGGCGACTCAGCTCGAACGGGGCGAGCGCCGCGCCGCCCCGGTCCGGGTCGGTCAGTGTGCCCCGCTCCGCCCGGGAGTGCAGCCCGGCCCAGAGCGTCCGCACGTCGTGACCGTGCAGCACGCAGTCGGCGGAGCGGGCACACCAGGCCAGGAACTCGTCGAACGCGTCCTCCGCGGTGGCGGCCTGGGTGTCCAGGAAGGCGCGGGTGTCGAGGCTGTGGTCCATGGCGGCCTCCAGCACCATGGCCCGGACCCGACCGGGGAACAGCTCGGCGTACCGCTGCCCGAGCAGGGTGCCGTACGAGCTGCCGTGGAAGGTGAGCTGGCGCTCGCCGAGCGCGGCACGCACCGCGTCCAGGTCACGGGCGGCACTTGTGGTGTCCACGTGGTCGTAGAGCGCCCCGGTACGGGTCCGACAGTCGGCGCGCAGCAGTGCGTTGTTGGCCAGTGTGGCGTCGAACTGGGTCTGGTCGGCGATCACCTGCGGTTGCCGGCCGAGCAGGTCACGGGAACAGACCACCGGATGGCTGCGTCCGGTGCCGCGCGGGTCGAAGCTGACGATGTCGAACCGGCGGCGCAGGTCGGCGCTGAACCGGGAGCTGCCGTCCACCACCCGGTCGACGCCGCTGTCGCCCGGCCCGCCGGGACCGAAGAACAGCACCCCTTCCCGGGCGGCCGGGTCGGCGACCCGACGGGCCAACTCCAGCTCGAAGCGCTCACCCCGTGGTCGGTTCCAGTCGACCGGCAGCGACACTGTGCCGCACTCGGCGGTGGCGTCCTTGGCGCAGGGCCGCCAGTCGATCGTCGGGGCGGGTTGTGGTCGGGCGGCGGCGGGGCTCGCCGGGGTCAGGCCGGTGGCGGTGAGGGCCACTGCGACCGCCCAGCCGACTGCGGATTTGCGTACGCGCAGCATGAGGTGCTGTCCTCTCCTCGAAGGAGCGTTGCCGGTGAAACCCGCCCACTGGGCGGGGTGACGCTCTTCCACCCGGGCCGTCGAGTAGCCGCTCGACGGCCCGGGGCCTGCAGCCGGGTCAGTCGACCTCGGTCAGGACTCGTTCGACGGTGGTCATCCGGGTCTCCATCCCGCCCAGCCGACCCTCCATCGCCGCGAGCAGTCGGGCGTTCTCCGCCTGGGCCCGAGCGGCCTGCTCGGCGAGTTGGCGGTAGTCGTCCGCGCGGGCCGCTTCGTACCGGGCCCGCCGGGTCTTCGAGAACTGCACGACGGTCACCGTGAACACGCTGATGATCAGGGCGAAGATGCCGATCGCGCCGACCACCTCGGTCCAGTCGTGGTCGCTCATCCCGCTCATCGCTGCGCTCCCGGCTGCTCGGCCGAGTCGGGCACGGTCAGCGTCTCGACCGCTGCCGCGACGACCCGGGGGGTGAGTGTGAGCACGAACGGCTCCACCTCGTAGTAGTTCATGGCCTTCCCGTCCTCCGACAACTCCAGGCGAGCGGTGACCAGCCCGGCCGCCGCCAGCTTTCGTAGGTGGACCTGCAACAACGCTCGGCTGATGCCCAGCTGCCGGGCCAGCCCGCTGACGTACGCGCGCTCGCGGGACAGCGCGGCGACGATCCGCAGCCGATGAGGGTTGGCCAGGGCGGCCAGCACCCGGACCAGGTCGTCGCCGGTCGGCGGTGGAGCGCTGCTCACAACAAGCCCTCGCACATGCAAAAAGAAGCTAGCAGGTCCGGGCGCGCGGCGGTGGGGAGCGACGGCGGAATCAGGGGGATCTCAGGGGCGGGCGGACAACACCCGGACACACAGCGACGCCGGGCCGGTGAGATCACCGGCCCGGCGTCGCGGGTACGTCGTACGTCAGCTCTTGAAGGCGTCCTTGATCTTCTCGCCGGCCTGCTTGAGCTTGGCCGTCGACTGGTCAGCGCGACCCTCGGCCTCGAGCTGCTCGTTGTCGGTGGCCCGACCGGCGCCTTCCTTCAGCTTGCCGGCCGCGTCCTCGGTGGCGTTGTTGATCTTGTCGTCGAAACCCATTGCCAACCTCCATCGCAAGCGTCGCTACGACATCTGCAGTACCCCCGTCGTCACCGGTCCAACCATTACCGCCGTCACAGTCCGCGATCGACGGTGGCCGACCGGAACCGACGCAGTCGCAGACTGTTGGCCACCACGAAGACCGAGGACAGCGCCATGGTCGCGCCGGCGATCATCGGGTTGAGCAGTCCGGCGGCGGCCAACGGCAGGGCCGCCACGTTGTAGCCGAAGGCCCAGAACAGGTTCCCGCGGATGATGCCGAGCGTGCGTCGCGACAACCGGATGGCGTCCACGGCGGCGTCCAGGTCACCCCGGACGAGAGTGAGGTCGGACGCCTCGATCGCCACGTCGGTGCCGGTGCCCATGGCCAACCCGAGATCGGCCTGGGCCAGCGCCGGGGCGTCGTTGACCCCGTCACCGACCATCGCCACCGACCGCCCCTCGGCCTGGAGCCGCTTCACCACGTCGACCTTGCCAGCCGGCAACACCTCGGCGATCACCTCGTCGATGCCCACCTCGGCCGCGACCGACCGGGCCACAGTGGTGTTGTCCCCGGTCAGCAGGACCGGTGTGAGCCCCAGCGCGCGCAGCCGGGCAACCGCCGCCCGACTGGTCGGCCGGACCGCGTCGGCGACCGAGAGCACACCCCGGGCCTGTCCGTCCCAGCCGGCCACGATCGCCGTACGACCCGCGGCCTCCGCCTCGCTGACGGCCCACTCGACCTCCGGCGGCACGTCGATCTGCCGCTCACGCAGCAGGCGGGCCCGGCCGACCAGCACGACCCGCCCGTCCACGGTGCCGGTCACGCCCAATCCTTCGAGGTTGCGGAAACCGGTCACCGGGGGCAGCGCGCCGGCCTCGGCGGCACCCGCCGCGACCGCCCGGGCGATCGGGTGCTCGGAGGCGGCCTCCACCGCGCCGGCGAGCCGGAGCAGCTCGGCCCGGTCCTCCCCGCTCGCGGGCACCACGTCCGTCACCGTCATCCGACCGGTCGTGACAGTGCCGGTCTTGTCCAGCACCACGGTGTCCACCCGGCGGGTCGACTCCAACACCTCCGGCCCCTTGATCAGGACGCCGAGTTGGGCGCCCCGACCGGTGCCGACCAGCAACGCCGTCGGGGTGGCCAGGCCGAGCGCACAGGGGCAGGCGATGATCAGCACGGCCACGGCCGCGGTGAACGCGGCGGTCGTCCCGGCTCCGGTGCCGAGCCACCAGCCGAGGGTGCCGACGGAGAGCGTGATGACGATCGGCACGAAGACACCGGAGATCCGGTCCGCCAACCGCTGCACGGCCGCCTTGCCGCTCTGCGCCTGCTCGACCAGGTCGGCCATCCGGGCGAGCTGGGTGTCCGCACCGACCCGGGTCGCGGTGACGACCAGCCGCCCGCCCGCGTTGATGGTGGCACCGACGACGCCGTCCCCGGGGCCGACCTCGACGGGCACCGACTCACCGGTGAGCATGCTGGCGTCTACGGCGGAGGTGCCCTCGTCGACCACCCCGTCGGTGGCGATCTTCTCCCCGGGGCGGACCACGAACCGGTCACCGACGGCGAGCCGGTCCACCGGGATCAGGGTCTCCACCCCGTCGCGCAGCACCGCCACCTCGCGGGCGCCGAGTTCGAGCAGGGCACGCAGGGCCGCGCCGGCGGTGCGCTTGGACCGGGCCTCGAAGTAGCGCCCGGCCAGGATGAACACCGTCACCCCGGCGGCCGCCTCCAGGTAGATGTTGCCGGCGCCGTCGGTGCGGGTGATGTCGAAACGGAACGGGTGCGTCATCCCGGGCACGCCGGCGTCACCGAGGAACAGCGCCCAGAGCGACCAGCCGAACGCAGCGAGGGTGCCGAGCGACACCAGGGTGTCCATCGTCGCCGCGCCGTGCCGCAGGTTGGTCCAGGCGGCCCGGTGGAACGGCAGGCCACCCCAGACCACCACCGGGGCGGCCAGGGTCAGCGACAGCCACTGCCAGTAGTCGAACTGCCAGGCCGGGACCATGGCCAGCAGCACCACCGGCACGCTCAGCGCCACCGAGACCCAGAGCCGGGTACGCGGACCCTTCAGCGGGTCCACCGCCTGCTCCTCGGTCGGCGGGCTGGGCAGCGCGGCCGTGTAACCGGTCTTCTGCACTGTCTCGATGAGGTCGTCCGGCGTGACGCCGTCGACGTACCGGACCGTCGCCTTCTCGGTGGCGTAGTTGACGGTGGCGCTCACACCGTCCATCCGGTTGAGCTTCTTCTCGATCCGGGCGGCGCAGGCGGCGCAGGTCATCCCGCCGATCGCCAACTCGATCCGGTTGGGTGCCTCGGGTAGCGGTCTGCTGCTGGTGGTGGTCATCGTCTGGTCCCGTCAGTTGTGCCCGTGCCCGGGGGTGCCGTGGTCGGCGCCCCCGGTCGGCGCGGGTCCGCTCGGGCTGGGAACGACCCCGGTCGAGGTGCCATCGGTGACGACCGTGAACTCGGCGGTGTGCACCGCCCCACCGTGCCGGAAGTCGAGGTAGAGCCGGTAGCTGCCGGCCGACGGCACCTCGGCGAGGAAGGTGACCGCCGGGCCGGGTCGGGTCCGCCCATCCCCCGGTGTCCCGTCCGGGTGCACGTGCAGGTACGCCAGATCACCTCGACGTAGCGCCACCAGGTGCCCGTACGCGCCCAGGTAGGGCTCCAGGTCGGTGACCGGCTGACCGTCCCGGCTCACGGTCAGGGTCAGTTCCGACGTGCTGCCGGGCTGCGGCGCGCCGGTCAGGGTCACCGTGTAGCCGTCGACGGTGGTGCTGGTCGCGGGTGCCGGCAGTGGTCGCTCGGTCAACTCGCCGGGGACTGTCACGTCCACACCGAGGGTCAGTGGCTCCGCCCCGGTCGGGGCGAAGTCGGCGAAGGCCCGCCACTGCCCGGCGCCGGCCAGCGGGGTGTCGACCCGCCAGGTGCCGTCCGGCGCCAGTTCGGGGTGCACGTGCCGGAAACCGGAGAGGTCCCGCCGGACGACGATCAGGTGCATCTGCTTGTCGTGCGCCACGTCGTAGCGGGTCACCGGGCGTCCGTCCGGCCCGACGATCCGGAAGGCGAACTCGTCGGCCGGCGCGTCGACAGTTTCGAGGGTGTAGCCATTGTCGGAGACGAGCAGACCGCCGGGGAGGCGATCGGAGGTCCCGCCCGCGCCGGTCGCGGGAGCAGCGCCGTCGTCGTGTCGACTCTCGGCCGCCGGGGCGCTGTCGACCACCCGACCGATCCCGTACGTCGTGCCGAAGACCGCCGCCATTCCGACGGCGAACCCGGCCAACTTCGTCACGGTGCGCATGGCTGCCCTCCGATCACGCGTCAACGAGGTTGTAGCCGGCCTCGTCGACGGCAGCCCGGACGACTTCGGTGTCCAACGGCTGGTCGCTGTCGACGGTGACCCGGCCGGTGGCGAGGTCGACCTGGACGTCGTGGACGCCCGCGATGCCGCCGACCTCGGCGGTGACCGCGCTGACGCAGTGCCCACAGGTCATGCCCTGCACCTGGTACGTCGTGTTGACCATCAGAACGTCTCCTTACCGGTACGGGGTGGGGGTATCCCCACAGGAAGCGACCGTACCATACCCCCCGGGGGTAGGCTATCCTTGCCGGCATGACCACACCCGCCCCGATCCGGGGGTACACCGCCAGCAAGGACCAACTGCTCGCGCGACTCCGCCGTGTCGAGGGGCAGGTCCGGGGCATCGAGAAGATGGTCGACGACGACCGTTACTGCATCGACGTGCTCACCCAGATATCCGCGATCCAGGCCGCCCTCGACAAGGTGGCGCTCGGACTGCTCGACGGGCACGCCCGGCACTGCATGCACGAAGGGGCGGCCGAGGGCCGGGCCGACGAGATGGCCACCGAGATGATGGCGGCGGTCGGCCGGCTGATGAAGCGCGGCTGACACCCTCAGTCACTGTCGAGACGAACCCGACGGAGCAACTGCGCGTTGAGCGCCACCACGATGGTGGACGCGGACATCAGCACCGCGGCCACCGCCGGGCTCAACGCCACACCCGCCCACGCCAGCACCCCCGCCGCGAGCGGCAGCGCCATCACGTTGTAGCCCGCCGCCCAGGCCAGGTTCTGACGCATGGTGCGGTACGACGCCCGGGACAGCCGGACCACGGCGCCCACCCCGCGCGGGTCCGACGACGCCAGCACCACCCCGGCGGACTCGATCGCCACGTCGGTGCCCGCGCCGATCGCGATGCCGACGTCCGCCCGGGCCAACGCCGGCGCGTCGTTGACCCCGTCGCCGACCATCGCCACCGTCAACCCCCGCCGTTGCAGGTCGGCCACCCGCTCGTCCTTCTCGGCCGGCAGCACCTCCGCGAAGACCTCGTCGACGCCGGGCCGGAAGCCGAGTTCGGCCGCGACCGCCTCCGCCACCGGGCGGGCGTCACCAGTGATCATGGCGATGGTCCGGACACCCTCGGCGCGCAGCTCGTCGACAGCCCGCCGGGCCTCCGGGCGCACCTCGTCGGTCAGCGCGAACGCGCCGAGCACGGCCTCCGGCAGCCGCACCAGGTGCAGCACCGCGGCGCCCCGCGCCGACCACCGGCCGGTCGCCGGCTCCAGCTCCGACGGGAGCGGGACACCCAGTTCCCGCAGCAGCGCCGCACCGCCCACCGCGTACTCCGTACCGTCGATTGTCGCCCGCACACCGCGGCCCGGCAGCGACCGGAACCCGGCGGCCGGGAGCGGGCCGGCGGACCCGGCCGCCGCCACGATCGCGCGGGCCAGCGGATGCTCGCTGTCCGACTCGACGCCCGCCGCGATCCGCAGCGCCTCGTCCCGTTCCGTGCCCGGCACCGTCGCCACGTCCGTCACCACGTGCTCGCCCCGGGTCAGCGTGCCGGTCTTGTCGAAGAGCACCGCGCCCACGGTCCGCATCCGCTCCAACGCCAACCGGTCCTTCACCAGGATCCCGGACCGCGCGGCCAACGCGGTGGAGAGCGCGACGACGAGCGGAATGGCGAGACCGAGCGCGTGCGGGCAGGCGATCACCAGGACGGTGACGGCGCGGACCACCGCCTCGTCGGGTCGACCGAGCGCGGCCCAGACCAGCACGGTCAGCACGGCCGTGCCGGTGGCGACGTAGAACAGCGCGGCGGCGAACCGGTCGGCCAGCAGTTGGGCCCGCCCGCCGGAACCCTGGGCCTGCGCGACCATCCGCTGGATGCCGGCGAGCGCGGTCTGCTCACCCACCGCCTCGACGCGTACCCGGATCGCCGAGTCGGTGGCCACCGTGCCGGCCACCACCCGGCCACCCGCGGACCGGGCGACCGGCCGTGACTCGCCGGTGATCATCGACTCGTCCAGTTCGGCGTCACCCTCGACGACGCGGCCGTCGGCCGGCACCCGACCGCCCGGACGGACCAGCACCACGTCACCGACCCGCAGGTCGGACACCGCCACCGCCTCGACCTGTCCGTCCGCCGCGACGCGCTCGGTCTCGTCCGGCAGCAGCGCGGCCAGCGCCGCGAGCGCTCCCCGGGCCTGCCCGATGGCCTTCATCTCCTGCCAGTGGCCGAGCAGCATGATGGTGACCAGCGCGGCCAACTCCCACCAGAAGTCCAGGTCGAAGGCGCCCACACTGGTCGCCAGGGACGCCGCGTACGCGACGGTGATCGCCATCGCGACCAGCAGCATCATTCCGGGCGCGCGGTCCCGCACCTCCCGCACCGCACCCACGAGGAACGGCCAGCCACCCCACCAGAACACCACCGAGCCGAGCACCGGGCCCACCCAGGATCGGCCGGGTACGTCCCCGCCCAGGCCCCACTGCTCCCACACCAGGTGGCTGGTCAGGACCACCGGGACGGTGAGAACCAGACAGACCCAGAAGCGCCGACGGAACATCTCGGGATCGTGCCCGGCGTGCTTGTCGTGCCCGGCGTGCTTGTCGTGTCCGGCGTGCTTGTCGTGCTGCGGTGGCGCGGCCGGAGGGTGCTGGCCGGGGTCGGGCGGTGACGGCACGGGCATGTCTCCACGATGCCGGTCCGGGAACCGCCACGCGGGCGGTTCCACCACCGACACTCCGTCACGACCTGCGTCCCCCGACCGGGCTGGTTAGCATTCCCCACGATGACCCCCGGTAGACCGAGGCACGAAAGGGCACCCGCGCCGACGCGCGGTGGTGTCGCGGCCGCCCGGTCGGGTCCGACCCTGACCGTCCGTGACCGAGCGGTCGTCAGCCGGCGAACCGCCGCGTTCCCCAACCACGTTTCCGCAGTGACGGTGAACCGACCGGCCCACTGACACGTACCCCGCACCGGATCGTTGGGAGTCTCACCTTGGGTTCCGACCACGCCCGTCCCGCTCCGTCCGCCCCACCCCGGGTGCGACGGATCCTCGTCATGACCGTGGTGCCCCTCTTCGTCGCCACCGTGATCGCGGCCGTACTCCTCTGGCCACGCGGCGGGTCACCGCAGTCCGACGGCGGCGCGGACGTGCCGCGCTACAGCGGCACTGTGACCCGGGTGGTGATGGAGCCGTGCCCGCCGTCGCCGTCGAGCCCCGAGGGCACACCGAGCGTCGGCGACGGGCGCTGTGGCACCGTCGACGTCCGCGTGGACGACGGGCCGTCGGCCGGCAAGCAGGTCGAGACGCCGGTGCCCGACGGGCCGGGCGCACCCCGGGTGGAGGTCGGCGACGAGGTCATCCTGGTCGAGCTGACCGACCCCACCGATCCCACCATCAGCAACTGGAACGTCGCCGAGCACCAGCGGGGCACCCCGATGCTGTGGTTGGCCGTCGTCTTCGCCGCCGCGATCGTCGCGTTCGGTCGGTGGCGGGGTCTCGCCGCGCTCGCCGGGCTGGCCGCCAGCTTCGCCATCCTGCTCACCTTCGTGCTGCCGGGCATCGGCGCGGGGAAGTCACCCCTGCTGGTGGCGGTGGTCGGTGCCGCCCTGATCATGTTCGTGGTGCTCTACCTGACACACGGGGTCACCGCACAGACGTCGGTGGCGGTGCTCGGCACCCTGGGGAGCCTGGTGTTGACCGGCGTGCTCGCCACCATCGCCACGGCCGCGACCCACCTCACCGGCTTCGGCAGCGAGGAAGCCACCACCCTGTCGATGTTCCAGGGCGACGTGGACCTGCACGGCCTGCTGCTCGCCGGAATCATCATCGGATCGCTCGGGGTGCTTGACGACGTGACAGTCACCCAGGCGGCCACCGTCACCGAGCTTGCGCACGCCAACCCCGGCCTGACCCGGCTCCAGCTGTACCGCGCGGCGACCCGGGTCGGTCGGGCGCACATCGCGTCCACTGTCAACACCATCGTGCTGGCGTACGCGGGCGCGTCGCTGCCGCTGTTGCTCCTGCTCACTGCCGACGCGCGGCCGATCGGGCAGATCCTCACCAGCGAGTTCCTCGCCCAGGAGATCGTCCGCAGCGCGGTAGCCACCCTCGGCCTGATCGCCGCCGTGCCGCTGACCACCGGACTGGCCGCGGTGGTCACCGCCGCCGGTCGCACGGACACCACGTCGCCCGCCGGGGCTTCCGCCCCGCGACCGCAGACGGACCGGGCGGAGGCACTGGCCGCACTGATCTCACCGCGAACGGGTCACCCCGAGGAGTCGGACCCGACGCGGACTCCACCCCCATCTACCGCCGCCGACCGGTGGCCGGAGCCGAACAGGAGCACGGATACGACATGGTGACACTCCTCAGCGTGACCAGATCGGGCCTCCACCCTGAGAACCGCGTCACTGGTCACTCAACGCTATGGCGAAATGACGCTTTTGGTCGGCATCCAGGCGTAGCTCACCCGGTCGACTCTCGGGTAACCTCGCTGCCGGTCACCGATGAAGGCGCGAAGCGGCGTCTGCGGTGCCACCGCCCAATCGCCAACCGGCGAGCCGGGGACCCAGGTACGTGGGGTGAATCCGCGTCAGCGGTAGGGGCCACTTCCGCCCCGAACCCGTCAGCTAACCCGGTCGGCGGTCGAGGGAAGGGAACATTGTGACGGCACCCCTACGCCGCTGGTTGACACCCGTGGTGGCCGTGATCGCCGCACTCACCGTGCTCGCCGGGCCCCTCCCGGCCCACGCCGCCCCGACGAACCCCACCCCGTCCGGGCACGAGGAGGACGGCGAGCCGAAGCTGCTCACCGACGTCATCGAGCAGGCCAACCGCGACTACTCCGCCGCGAAGTCCCAACTGGACAAATCCAAGAAGCGGCAGAACGAGTTGGCGCAGGAGGTCGATCGGGCCCGGGCCGACCTGGACGCGCTGGCCCCTCAGGTTGGGCAGATCGCCGCCCAGTCGTACCGGACCGGCCGCATCGGCGCGCTCGCGATGCTGTTGGAGAGCAAGGCCCCGGACGCGTTCGTCCAGCGCGCCTCGCTGCTCGACGAGATGAACATGGTCAACGAGAAGAAGCTCGCCGAGGTCAACACGGTGAAGGCCCGCGCCGAGCAGGCCAAGCTACTTCTCGACGCGGAGGTCCGCGAGCAGCAGAAGCAGACCGCCGTGATGGCGAAGCGGAAGAGCGAGGCCGACAAGGCGCTCTCCCTCGTCGGCGGGAAGGGCTTCACCGGCGGCCTGGTCGACGCCACCTCGAAGGTCGCCAAGATCGGCCCGGGTCGCACCGCCGACGGTGACTGGAAGCCGCAGTCGTGCAGCGAGAAGGACCCGACCACGTCGGGTTGCGTCACCCCCCGCACGCTGCACGCGTACAAGGAGGTCAAGGCGGCCGGCTTCAACCGGTTCGTCGGCTGCTACCGCTCCGGCGGGCCGTGGGAGCACCCCAAGGGCCGCGCCTGCGACTGGTCGCTGCAGAAGAGCGGCTTCGCCCCATGGCACAACGACGACACCCGGAAGTACGGCAACAACGTCGCCGCCTTCCTCATCCGCAACGCCGACCGACTGGGCATCTACTACGTCATCTGGAACCGGCAGATCTGGTTCCCGGCGACCGGCTGGAGTTCGTACAGCGGGCCGTCGAACCACACCGACCACGTCCACATGTCGCTGCTCTGACCCGCAGGACCTTTGTCGAGGGCCGTTCCGCGTCGCGCGGAACGGCCCTCGTCGTATCGGGCCGCAAAAGACGCGGCTCTCGTCGCGTCAGGCCGGGAGCGACGCGGCTCTCGTCGCGTCAGGCCGGGAGCGACGCGGCTCTCGTCGCGTCAGGCCGCGGCGGGCGCGGCCGGGTCGGCGTCGAGAGTCGTGAGGCCGGCCGGTACGGCGGCCACCGGGCGCACCTCTCCAGCGGCGAGCCGGTACGACACACCCACCACCGCGCACCGCCCCTGCGCCACCTCGCCGGCCAGCACGGGCGACTGCCCGAGCAACGTCTCGACGGTCTGTGCGATGTGGATGTCGACGATGCCGTTGATGTCCTGCACACCCTCGGCGTCGGCCCGGCGCAGGCTGGGCAGCACGGCGTCGACCACAGCGGGCAGGTGCCCCGGCGGTCGGGCGCCGGTCGCGGCGGCCTCCCGGGCCGCCTGCACCGCTCCGCACGAGTCGTGACCGAGCACGACCACGAGCGGGGTGCCGAGCACTGTCACCGCGTACTCCACGCTGCCGAGCACCTCCGGGCCGGCGGTGTGGCCGGCGGTCCGGACCACGAACAGGTCACCCAGCCCGCGGTCGAAGATGATCTCGGCGGCCAGGCGGGAGTCGGAGCAACCGACGATCACCGCGAAGGGGTGCTGCCCGTCGGCCACGGCGGCCCGACGGCCGGCGTCCTGGTTGGGGTGGCGAGGAGAGCCGTCGACGAAGCGCCTGTTGCCAGCGACCAACTCGGTGTAGGCCAGAGCCGGCGCGCTCGGCGCGGCTGCCCGGTCGGTGGTCCGCTGCGGCCCCGGCTGCCCACCGGTAGTTCCGGAATGACTCATCCCCGCACCTCGTCTCGATGCATCTGACCTGGTCAAACGGCTTCAGGTGGGCCGGCGGCGGGCGCCGGCTCGGGGTCAACGGTCACACGCACCGAAAAACGCGTCAAGGGATGCGTGATATAGATTTCATACGTTGACCCCGAATCGACCCGCGGGCGACGCACCGAGGGCGGGCATCCGGAGAGGCGGTCACACGATGACGAACACGTCGACCGGCAGCGGGCGGAACTGGACATTCCTCACCAACCACGGTCACGTGCTGCTGGCCATCGCCCGCGACCCCACCGCCCGGCTGCGGGACGTCGCCGCCGAGGTCGGGGTGACCGAACGCGCCGCGCAGGCGATCGTCGCCGACCTGGAGGCGGACGGATACCTGCACCGGACCCGCGTCGGCAGGCGCAACGAATACACCCTCAACCCGGCCGGCCGGTTCCGGCACCCCGCCGAGGCCGACCGTCAGGTCGGCGCGCTGCTCGCACTGTTCGCCGAGACGCCCACCGCGGACGTCGACCCCCCGGCCTGACCGTCGTCGCCGGGCCGTTGCCCGACCGGGCACAGCGGTAATCTCTGCGGGTGCGCGAATGCCCGCCGTCGAGCGCGACCCCCTCGTCCCGCCATGCCACCCGCGCTGTCCTCAGTGGAATGCTGGCGCTTCTGCTCGGCACCGGCCTGGTGGCACCCACCCCGGCCAGCGCCGCACCCCCCACCTGCGGTCCCGAGGGCGAGGAGGGCCTGGCACAGATGCCGTGGGCGTTACGCCGTCTGGAACCAGCATCGGCGTGGCCGCTGTCCCGCGGCGCCGGAGTGACGGTGGCGGTGATCGACTCCGGGGTTTCCGCGACCCACCCGCTGCTCAGCGGCCAGGTGCTCGACGGTCGTGACTTCAACGACCTGCCGGCCAACAAGGGCCAGTGCGACCTCGTCGGGCACGGCACGATGATCGCCGGCATCATCGCCGGCCGGGAAGGCACCGGTGTCCCGTTCAGCGGCATCGCACCGGCCGCCCGCATCCTCCCCATCCGGGTCCTGCCGGACCTCAAGGACACCGACGACCCGCAGCTTCCCGGGCAGATCGCCGCCGCGATCGACTGGGCTGTCGAACAGGGCGCCGACGTGATCAACCTGTCGCTGACGACCATTCCCGGCCCGGAACTCACCGCCGCCGTCGACCGGGCGCTGGCCAAGCGGGTGGTGCTCGTCGCCGCCGCCGGCAACCAGCAGGAGGGGCAGCAGAGCAGGCCTGGCTATCCGGCCGCGTACCCGGGGGTGCTGGCCGTCGGCGGTGTCAACGAGGAGGGCGGTCACGTCGGCACCTCGATCAGCGGTGACTACGTCGACATCGCCGCGCCGGGGCTCAACATCATCGGCCCGGCACCGCGGGGGGCCGGCTACCGCGCCGAGCCGAACGGCGGCACCAGCTACGCCGCCGCGTACGTCTCGGGTGCCGCCGCGCTGGTCCGGGCCGCCTACCCCGACCTCACCCCGGAACAGATCGCCGAACGACTGGAACGCACCGCCGACAACCCGCCGGAAGGTCACAACGCCGACATCGGTTACGGAATGGTCAATCCGTACCGGGCGGTGTCGAGCATCCTGGGCACCCGGACGAACCCGCCCGCCAGCGCGATCCCCGCGCCGATGGCACCGGACGACCCGTTCGGCTGGCAACGCACAGCCGCGACCTGGACGGCCCTGGTCGGCGGGCTGATCGCCGCGCTGCTGCTGATCGGGCGACCGATCGTCAGCCGGGGCCGCGAACGAGGTTGGCGCCCGGGCCGACGCACCGACGCGCCGACCGCCGGCTGACCCGCCGGGTCGGCAGCACCTCGCCGGGGCAGAAACAATGCGGCTCCGGCCCGGATCGACCGGACCGGAGCCGCACCAACGGGCTTCTCAGCCCCACACCTTCGAGTTGCTCATCTCGGTGGAGACGTAGTTCTCGCGGGCGATGCCGACAGCGCCGCCGATCTCGTTCAGGATCCGGTTGATGTCCCGGACCGCCGTGTCCCACTTGGCCTGGTGCTGCTCGTAGGCAACCCGGTCCTCGCCGTCCCAGTGCAGCTTGGACAGCATCGACCGCAGCGTGTCGAGCTTCTCGTCGATGGTCTTCGAGATGGCCTGCATCTGCTGGTTGCTGCTCTCGAGGACAGCGTAGTCAACTTTGATCGTCACGATTTCCTCCTCTGCTGCCTGCGGATCACGGGTTGAGAGCAGAGTGGAACTTGTCCAGCATCTGCTGCTGCTCTTCGTCGTTGACCTGGTGCGTCGTACCCGACTTGTCGAGCAGGTCGGCGATGTTGTCCATCGCCGTCAGCAGCTTGACGGTGTCCTCGTTCCATCGCGTCATCAGCGACTGGAAGCCCGTGGACGCCTGGCCCTTCCACGCCATCGCCAGGTCGTCGACCACGTTCCACAGCTTCTTCAGCTCGCCGTCAACCTCGCTGCGCGTGGACCGCACGTCACTCGCGGCGGTATGCAGAGTCGCTGCTTCGACCTCGAACGCCATGCTTCACACCCCTCCGTCATCTTGTGGTGGCGGCTTCGCCGCACCCCTCCCCCGCGGCAAGGCAGCAACACCCCACCGACGGACACTCCAGTGAAGACCGTAGCGGAACCCGACCAGCCCTCGCAGCCCTGACCACCGAAGCTCGATGGATGGTGGTGGATCGGACCAAGCCGGCTCGGCACATCCCACCGAACGACAGACGTCGGTCACGCCGGCTCGGCCCACGCGGTCTGGATCAGCTGCTGGCCGTCCCGCCGGCGGACCAGGGTGCCCCGACCCGGTGGCTGTGGACTCGGCCGCAGCGTCCCGAAGACCGCACCCTCCTCCCGGCTGCCGGACATCAGCAGGCCCGGGGAGTCCAACTCACGCAACCGTTGCAGCACCGGCTCGTAGAGCGCCCGGGACACCCCGCCGACCCGCCGCGTGATGATCAGGTGCAGGCCGATGTCACGTGCCTGGGGCAGCAACTCCTGTAGGGCGCTGAGCGGATTGCTGCCACCGGAGGCCACCAGGTCGTAGTCGTCGACCAGGATGTAGAGGTCCGGACCCTTCCACCAGCTGCGGTCACGCAGTTGGGCGGTGGTCACGTCCGGCCCGGGCAGCCGGTTGGACAACGCGCTGCGGATCGAGGCGAGCCCCTGCGCGAACGCCTGGTTGGACGGGGCGTAGTCCAGCAGGTGATCGCCCTCCACCGCACCGAGCAGACCACGACGGTAGTCGGCGATCACCAGGCGGGCCTGCGCGGGCGTGTACCGCTCGGTGATGCCCCGGGCGATCAGTCGCAGCAGGTTGGTCTTGCCGCACTCCGCGTCGCCGAAGACCGTCAGGTGCGGCTCGTTGACCAGATCCAGGTAGACCGGTGCCAGCGCCGACTCGTTGACACCGATCGGCAGACCGGGCGCCGACCGGTCGATGATCCGGGCCAACTCGCCCACCGGCAGCCGGCGGGGCAGCAGCCGCACCTTCGGCGCCGGGCGGCCCGGCCAGTTCGCCGCCACGTGCCCGGCCAGGGACACCGAGGCCTCACTGAGGTCGTCGATGTCCCGGCGACCGTCGATCCGCGAGATCGCCGTGAGGAAGTGCAGCTTGTCCCGGGTCAGGCCGCGACCGGGCGACTTCTCCGGCACGTTCGTCGCCGCCCGGCGGTCGATCTCCGACTCGGACGCGTCACCCAGCCGCAACTCCAACTTGGTGCCGAGCAGATCCCGCATGTTGATCCGGATCTCCGCCCACCGCACGGCCGTGAGCACCACGTGTACGCCGAAGCCGAGGCCGCGGTTGGCCAGCGTGGTGATGGTCTGCTCCAGCTCCTCGTACTCCTGGCGCAGCGTGTTCCAACCGTCGACCACCAGGAACACGTCGCCGAAGGGATCGTCGACGAACTCACCGGCGGCCCGGCGACGGCGGTAGCTGGCCACCGAGTCGATGCCGTGCTGGGCGAACCGCGTCTCCCGGTCGTCCAGGACGGCCACCACCTCGGCCACCGTCCGGCGTACCGCCTCGACGTCGCGTCGACCGGCCACCCCCGCCATGTGCGGGAGCCGCTCCAGACTGCGCAGCGCGCCTCCGCCGAAGTCCAGACAGAAGAACTGCACCTCACGCGGGGTGTGCGTGAGAGCCAGCGAGGCGAGCAGCGTCCGCAGCATGGTGCTCTTACCGCTCAATGAACGGCCGACGATGACCACGTTGCCGCCGGCACCGGCCAGCTCGACCATCATCGGGTCACGGCGCTGCTCGTACGGGCGGTCGACCACACCGACCGGCACTGTCAACCTGCCCCGGCCGGGCCAGGACGCAGTGCACAACCCGTAGGTCGGATCGACGGCCAGCGCGCCGAGCAGCTCGCCCAGACCCGGCGGATCGGCCAGCGGCGGCAGCCATACCTGATGGGCGGGGCGGCCCCGGCCCTTGAGCTGGTCGATCAGCACGTCGAGCATCGCCACTGCCTTGCCGTCGGCCGGTTGCTCCGGCTCGGGAGCGGCAGCCACCGGCATCTGCGGGAGCTGGGCCGGAACGAAGTCGAGGCCGTACGGCACGATCCGCCGCTGCACCAACGCCTGCGAGGCGCTCGCCTGCTGCCCCGGCGCCCGGTACGCCCCCGACACGTACGCGGCCCGGAACCGCAGCATCGTGCTGGTGTCGGTCTTCAGGTAGCCGTGGCCGGGCGCGTTCGGCAGCTCGTACGCGTCCGGCACGCCGAGCACGATCCGGCTCTCCACAGCGGAGAAGGTACGCAGACCGATCCGGTAGGACAGGTGCGTGTCCAGACCACGCAGCTTGCCCTCTTCGAGTCGCTGGCTGGCCAGCAGCAGGTGCACGCCGAGCGACCGGCCCAGCCGGCCGATCATCACGAACAGGTCGATGAAGTCGGGCTTGGCGGCGAGCAGCTCGCTGAACTCGTCGCAGATGATGAGCAGGCTGGGCATCGGGGCCAGCGGCTCACCGGCGGCGCGGGCCTTCTCGTACTCGAAGCGCGAGACGTAGTTGCCGGCTGCCCGCAGCAACTCCTGCCGGCGCACCATCTCGCCGGCGAGCGCGTCCCGCATCCGGTCGACCAGCGGCAGCTCGTCGGCCAGGTTGGTGATCACGGCGCTGGTGTGCGGCAGCGCCTCCAACGAGGCGAACGTCGCGCCGCCCTTGAAGTCCACCAGGACGAAGTTCAGCTCCTCCGACGAGTGGGTCACCGCCAACGCGGCCACCACCGTACGGAGCAACTCGCTCTTGCCGGACCCGGTGGCGCCGATCACCAGGCCGTGCGGGCCCATGCCCTCGTGCGCCGACTCCTTGAAGTCCAGTTCGACCACGTTGCCGTCCGGGCCGACACCGAGCGGGATGCGCAGGCGGTCCCGGTGCCCGCGCGGACGCCAGGTGTTCTGGACGTCCACCGTCGCGGCGTCACCCACACCGAGCAGGTCCGGTAGCTCCATGCTGCGGGCCAGCGGCTCCTCGTTGCTGGTCTGCTGCTGGGACAGGCGGTAGGGCGCGATCTGTCGGGCCAGCCCTTCGGCGGCCTCGGCGCTGAGCTGGTCGGGTCGACCCAACGGCGACGACGAACTGCCGCGCACCAGGTCGAGCGAGCTGCCGTCGGCCACGTCGAGGCAGAGCAGCCAGCGACCGGCGTCGCGCGGAACCGTGCCGGACAGGTCGATGACGGTCGTGCCGAGCAGCCCCGGCCCCACCAGCTGACAGGTCGGCGAGACCTCGCCACCGTCGATGACCACGACCAGGTGCGCGGCGGTGGTCAGCGGCTTCGCCTCGGGTGCGAAGCGGGGTCGTGCGGCCAGCTCACCGGCGAGCGCGGCCTCGGCCTCGGCCAGGCTGGCGAAGACCAGTCGGCGTGCGCCGGCCGCGTCTGTGCGGGCGCTGTGGTGGGCGTGTGGCAACCACTTCACCCAGCCCCAGGACGGCTGCCGGTCCGGCGCGGCGACCACGGCGATCACCAGGTCGTCCGGTGCGTGGAAGGTGGCCAGTTGACCGAGCGCGGCACGGGTCAGGTTGAGCACCGGCTCACGGTCGCCACGCAGCGCCACCCGGCTGAACGCGCGCACCGACAGGGCGGTCGGCAGCTCGGGCACTGTGGAGTGCGCACGGACGAACCGGCGGAGCGCGATGGCGCTCATCGGCTCCAGATCTTCGACAGGCTTGGTCTCCGGCGGGACGATCTCGACCGCCAGTCGCTGCGGGCCGAGGGCGATCCGGGTCTCGCCGAAGTCGTCCTCGGTGATCCGTCGCTCCCAGAGCCGACGGGACGCGGCGATCGACCAGAGCGCGTCGGGCTCCGGGTGCCGCCAGGCCATTGCGGCCCGCTGCTGCTCGGCCGCGCGCCGGGTGCGCTTACGCATCTGCGCCAGGTAGCGCATGTAGTCGCGGCGGTCCGCGTTCAACTCGGCCTTGTCCTTGCCGCCGCTGTTGGCCAGCGAACCGATGGCCATGCCGAGCATCGAGACACCGAAGAGCCCGCCGGCGACGTACGTCATCATGCCGCCGCCCTTGCCGGCGTAGAGGAAGGCCATCGCACCGACCCCGCAGAACATCGGCAGGATCATGAGCAGTTGCCCCATGCCGCGAGGCGTCGGCTCGGGCAGCTCGGGCGGCGACTCCAGCAGCACCTCCCCGCGAGGTAGGGCTGGTCCCGGCTGACGCGGGAGCCGGCGGAACACCACCGTGCTCACGGCTGTCTCCTCCCCAGAAGCGGCCCTGATGACGTGCCGTCGCGGACCGGAGCCCGCGGGTGGGCATCGTACGTGCCCGCCATCGTAGGTAATCTGCCGTGGGCGCGGTGGACCCGGACCGCAGCATCGCGGCCAGCCGATCGCAAACGCACACCTGGAGGCCACTGTGGCGACGAAGACGGCGACCGGTGGGCTGAGCCGGATCACCATCGTGGCTCCGCGTACCCGGATGGATCTGGCGCTGCCGTCGGACGTGCCGATCGCGGACCTGCTCCCCACCCTGCTGCGTTACGCCGGCGAGGACCTCGCCGACGAGGGCGCGCGGCACGGCGGCTGGGCTCTGTCCCGGTTGGGCGGTGCGCCGCTGGACGGCGGGCGCACGGCCACGCAGCTCAGCATCCGCGACGGCGAGGTGCTCTACTTCAACCCCCGGTCCGCCGCCGCGCCGGAGATCGTCTTCGACGATGTGGTGGATGCGGTGGCCACCGCCACCAACCAACGTCCCGGGGCCTGGCAGGCCGGTGCGACCCGGTCCTTCGCCGTGGTCTTCGCGGCGGCGGCGTTCGGCGCCGGCGCACTCGCCGCGCTGTTCGCCGGCCCACCACACCTGCCCGGCGCGTTGGCCGCCCTGTTGGTAGCGGTGGCGTTACTGGTCGGCGCGGCAGTGCTGTCCCGAGCCGCCGGAGACAGTCAGACCGGTGCGGTGCTGGCCATCGTCGGCCTGACGCACGCCGCCACCGGTGGTCTGCTGCTGCTCGCCGGTGACCGGCCGCTGACCGAGTTGGCCAGCCCGCACGTGCTGGTGGCGGCGACCGCCGCGGTGGTCGCCGGTGCTGTTGCCGTGTTGGCTGTCGGTGACCGGTACCCGCTCTTCTTCGCCGCGATCGGGGTGGCGGCCGCGACCGGCCTCGGCGCGCTGCTCTGCCTGGTCTTCGACCTCGACGCGTCGGCCTCCGCCGCGGTGGTGGCCGCTGTGGCGTTCGCCGTGGTGCCGGCGCTGCCGATGACCGCCTACCGGTTGGCGCGACTGCCGGTGCCGTCGATCCCGACCGGTCCGGAGGATTTGAAGACCGACACCGAGTCGGTGGACGGCCGGCAGGTGCTCCAGCGGAGTGAGCGGGCCGACCAGTTCCTGACCGGTCTGTTGTGGACGTTCGCGCTTCTGGTGCTGGGTGCGCAGGTAGTTTTGGCTCTCGACGGCCGGTTGTCGGCGGTCCTGCTGTGCCTGGTGCTGGCGCTGTTGTCGCTGCTGCGGGCCCGGCCGCTCCTGGGCCGCGCCCAGCGCACCCCGGTGCTGCTCGCCGGGACCGTGGGGCTGGGCCTGGCCGCCGCAGCCACCTTCACCGACGGGTCACTGCCGGTCAAGCTCGGTCTGGTCCTCGGCGGTCTGGTGATGGCCGCCGTGATCAGCCTGATCTACGGCCTCACCGTTGCCGGCAAACGCATCTCACCGGTCTGGGGCCGACTTCTCGACATCGCCGAGATCCTGCTGATCATCGCGCTGGTCCCGCTCGCCTTCTGGGTGTGCGGGCTCTACGGCTGGATCGTCAACCTCCGGCCCTGACCGCCCACCGCCACCCTGCCGTTCACTGCTGTCGCGAACGGGAGGATGCTCCCAACGCCGACGCGACCGGCGCGCTGGCGTAGATGCCCGGCCCGTGCTGACCGTCCACCGGTCGGGTGGACACGCCGGTCCGGTGCGCGACGTCACGGACCACCTTCAGCAGCGCCTCGACGTGACCGTCCATCGCGGCGATCCGGAGCAGCGGTGCTGCCACGCGGCCGTCCATCGACACCGTCGCGGCCACCGTGTGCGACGGCGCCGAGGTCGCCGTGATCGCGTCGACGAGCGGGCCGAGGGGCGCATCCGTTCGGCCTCGCAGCGCCATGCACCGGTGGGTCCATCCACCGCCGTGCAGCCCACGCCAGGTCTCCGTCGGCGCTTCCGGCCCCAGGTCCAGGCCGGCCGCCGAGACGATGGCGGCGCGCAGCTCCTCCCGGCCCAGCGGCCGGTGAGCCAGGCCCGCACCGGTCAGCGCCTTGCCGAGACGACCGATGCCGGCAGCCAGGGTCCGGTGCACGCCGGGCAGCCCGCCGCCCCGGCTCACCGCCTCGACCCGCGCGTCGCGGACGGTGAGGCGCAACGCCACCCAGACGGTCCGGTGCGCGGCCGGCGGCGCGCCGGGCGCCGGGTACCAGACCAGGGTGTGCGCGACGACCTGGGCCCGGGACACCGGGGCGCTGAAGTCGGCGAGTACGCGCAGAGCCCGGTCCATCGTGGACGCCTGCACCGATCCGACCGTCGCGCCGCTGACGGACTGCAGCGCGACCGCCGCGAACCACCCGTGGGCGTCCTGCCCGATGCCGAGCCGGGTGCCCCGATCGGTCAACTCGATGAAGCTCAGCTCGGGGGCGAGAGTGGCCAACCGTGGGTCCGTCGCCGTGCCACCGGCCACCGCGGCCGACGCGCGCTCAGCACGGCTCCGCAGCCGTCGACGCAGCAGCAGGTCCTCGAACCACCAGCGGCCTCCCCGTCGGGCGAAGGTGGCCAGGAGGACGAGCGCCCCCACGCCACCCGCGGCGGCGAGCAGCCAACCGGGCCCGGCCGACGCCGCCCAGACGCCCAGCACGCACAACTCCAGCACGACGAGCTGCCCGACCAGCACCGGGCCGATCCGCCCCCCACCGGGTCGGTCGCCCGGCGGCGTCGAGCGGGTCGTGGACGGGTCCGTGGCCGCTCGGGCGGGTCGTGCCTGAACCTGCGTCATCGCTGACTGTCCCTCCTGCACGTACGGCTCTGCGCCGGGTCGGTCCGACGTCGGCCACGAACGGTGGTCCCAAGGAACCCCGGTCGGCCCCTTATCGTAGGGAAGCCCGCGACGGCGCCCCGACCTGATCGTCGCGGATCCATCCTGCCGGAGGTAAGTCATGCGGACCCGCCGCGATCAGGTGCAGGCGTACCGCTTCGTCACCCGCCGGATCGTCTCCGCGTTGCTGTCGGGCGACCCGGAGACCACCAACCTGCCGATGCGAAGGCTCGGCATGGCTGTCTTCGGCAGTGTCATCACCGCTGCCGTCGTGCTCGGCGGGGTCGGCGCGTACGGTCAGCTCACCGGGAACACCGCGCCGTTGGAGGACCAGACCCTGGTCATCGAACGGGAGACCGGCGCGACGTACGTGTTCCTGGAGGGACAGCTCCACCCGACGCTCAACTACGCCTCGGCGCGTCTGATCCTCGACCAGCCGGACGCGACGGTGCGGACGATGTCCCAGGCCTCCCTGCGGGACCGGCCACGCGGGCTCACCCTCGGCATCGTCGGCGCACCGGACGCGCTGCCGGACCGCAAGTCGCTGACCGGTCTGCCCTGGTCGGTCTGCGACGTCCCCGATCCGGTCGACCCGCAGCGCTCCCGCACCCGGGTCGTGATCGACCGGGCGCTGCCCGGCGGCGTCCCGCTGGGCGACCGGGCGGCGCTCGTCGTCGTGGACGACCAGCGCTACCTGGTCACCAACAATGTCCGACTTCAGGTGCTCGGCGGGGACCAGACGATCACGGCGTTGAAGATGGCCGACGCCGCGCCGCTCCGGGTCGGGCAGCAACTGCTCAACGCCGTTCCGGCCGGGCCGCCGCTGCGCAAGCCGACACTGCCCGGCGAGGGCGAGTCCAGCACGCGGACGGTGGCCGACCGACCGGCCACCGTGGGCCAGGTGTTCAGCGCCGCCGGGCGGTTCTATGTGCTCACCCGGGAAGGGCTCGCCTCGATCAGTGAGATCACCGCCCTGTTGATGGTCGGCGGCGGCGGTCGGATCACTGACATCACGCCGAACCAGGCTGGCGAGTTGTTCGTCGAGCAGCGGGTCGAGGAGGAGGGGCTGCCGAAGACGATGCCCAGCTTCTACCCGACCAGCTCGGGTCAGACCGCGCTGTGCGCGACGTACCGGGCGAGCAGCACGGGCGGGCCGCCGACCACCACCCTGGAGGTCTTCGAACGGGCACCGGCCGAGCTGACCGAGGCCGATCCGGGCCCGGTGCCGGTGCCGCAAACCAGGCGGGACGCCGTACGGACCACCGAGGCGGTGCTGCTGCCCGGCGGCAAGGGCGTCATCGCGCAGGCCTCACCCGGTGCCGGGACCAGCGGTTCCGGCGCCGCCGGGTCGACGATCTACCTGATCAGCCCGCAGGGCATCCGGTACCCGCTCGGCTCGGCGGCGACGCTGGGGGTGCTCGGTTACGGCGGGGTCACCCCGCTGGCGGTGCCGGGCTCGCTGCTCTCGCTGATCCCGACCGGGCCCACCCTGAGCCGCGACGCCGCGATGTCGGTCTTCTCACCCGAGGGGCAGTGACCGGGACGGATGGCTGAGCAGCGATGACGGGTCGCCCCGCGTCGTAGGCGTGGACTAACCTGGATGTCGCTGTCGGTTGTCAACCAGAACGACGGGGATGTTGCCATGACCGGGCGTACGGAAGTCGACCTGTTGTCCCTTGAGGACTTCCACCAGAACCTGGCTTCGCGGCTGAGTCAGGTGGAGTCGGTGCTGCGCAAGCTCAACACCGAGATGCAGTGCCGGCCGCCGGCCCTCGGCACGTTCCTGGACGCCACCGACCAGGCGCGCCGCTACAGCGAGGTTCACCAGTCCTATGTCGACCAGGCCGAGCGGGTCCGGCAGGCGGTGCTGGCGGCACAGCAGGCGACGAGCACGATCCTGACCAACTACCGCACCGCCGAGGCGCGTAACGCGGCCAACGCCACCGATGTCACAGCGGCGCTGAACGGTGTCGATCGGGCGTTCGAGCCGAAGGAGGACGGGCGTGTCTGACTATACCCAGCGCTACCAGGGCAACACCCACCAGCAGCTCTATGACGGCGTCATGGCCGGTCAGCCCGAGCAGATCGAGGGTGTGGCCGCCCAGTGGGCCGAGCTCAAGGGCATCCTGGACGGTCTCGGCCGCGAGTTGAACGGCGACCTGGAGAAGCTGAGCAACACCTGGACGGGTTCGGCGGGTCGGGAGTTCAACCGGCGGCTCAGCCTGATCGTCGCCCACTCCGACGCCTTGGGCGACGGGATGGCCGGCATCAAGCAAGGGCTGACCATGATGGCCGACCATCTACGGACCGCCCGCAAGCAGGCCGAGAGCCCGGAGGAGACCGACGACAACGACAAGGCGATCTCCGGTGCGGTGAAGGGTGCCGCCACGTTCGGTCTGCCGGGCGCCCTGGTCATGGGCATCGCGGGCCACCAGCAGGACAAGGAAGAGCAGGAGAAGGCCCACCAGCGGATGGTGAACCTGGTGGCCGAGCTGGCCGGCAGTTACGAGATCTCCGCCTACGACCGGGTCGTCGAGGCCCGCCTGCCACATCCGGACACCCCGGACGCCGTCCGCAAGGATCCGACGTCCCCGTCGGCTGTTCCGACGGTCGCCAAGGCGAGTGCCGGGCCCGGCAGCACCGGTGTCAGCGCGCGCAGCGGCGACGCGACCATCGCGAGGCCGGACCGGGCCGCCGAGCCGCCGGGCGTCGGCGACGCCTCGGTCCCTGGTCAGCACGGCACGGGCACCGGTGGCGCGCCGGCCGTCGCCGGCGGTCCGATCGGCGCCGGCAGCGACTCCGGTTCGCGGAGCACCACGCTGGCCGGGGCCGACCCACTCGTCGGTGGGGCGCTGGTCGCCGGTGGCGCTGCCGGGCTGGTTGGGCTGTCCGGGCCGAGCACGGCGACCCTCGCCGCCGGTTCCGGGCCCGGCCTGCTCTTCGGCGGGCAGGGTGGCGCGCCGGCCGGCGGAGTCCTCCGCACCGCGACGCTCGCCGGTTCGGGCAGCACGCCGACCACGTCGGTTCGCCCGGCCGGTGGGGCCACCCCGGCTGAGAGCCGCGCCGCCAGCGGGATCGGGCGCAGCATGGACGGCCAGCGCGGCGGCCGGGCCACGGCCGGCGGCAGCAGCCGGCCGGGCGGAGGCAACTCCGGTGTGCTCGGCGGGCGGGGCCGACCCCAGGACGACGACTCCGACGAGCGGCTGACCTGGTTGACCGAGGATGAGATGGTGTGGCGCGACGGTGGCGAGGCCGCGCCGCCGGTGCTCGGCGGCGGCCACTGACCACGGCCCCGCCGCGGGGTGCCGTCGCCCCCGCAGTCAGGCGATGAACGACGGCTGTGCCCCCGAACGGACCTGATCCGGGCGGGGGCACCGCCGCCTCCGGGCGAGGTCGGCACTGTCCACTGTGCTCAGGGTGGTGGTGGTCACGGCAGATCAGGCCGTCGCCGTGCTGCGGTACACCGCGGTGGGGGATAGGTTGGTCGGGTGTCGTGCGCAGCCCCTGTCCGCCCAGCCCGGTGGGCTGTGCTGCGGTCGCTGCGCGACCTGACCCGACTGGCGGTCACCGCGCTGGTGCTGGCAGTCGGCCTCGGTGGCGCTCTCGCCGCGACGCCGCCGCCCACCCCGACGCAGCTAGGGCCGAGCGCCGTGAGCAGCCGGGTGGCAACGGTCCGCCCTGATGCGGGTCCGGCCACTGAGCGTGCCGGCCAGCCCGCCGCGCCGCCGACCGAGGCGGTCGACATCGTCACCGCACCCGTTGTGGTCGCGGAGGGCCCGCAGCACACGCCGGCCATCGATCCCGGCCGTGGCACTCCGGCGCGGCGCGGCCCGCCCGCCCGCTGATCCAGTTCCGGCGATTTCCGAGGCCCGGTCCCGGGTCGTCCGTCCGGCAACCGACTCTCCGCCGACGGGGCGACCCCATCACCTGGCTGACCGGCACCGTCGGGCTCCTCCTGCCACCCGTCGATACCCGCCTTCGACCGCGAGGTGCTGATCATGCAGACCATCCTCTCCGCCGCCCTGCCCGACCTGTCCCGCGCCGCCGTCATCTGGCTGAGCCTGCTCGGGGTGGTCGGCGTCATCGTCTTCGCGCTTCTGCTGCGGCCCGGCCGGCTCCGCATCGACCCGGGTGCCCGGATCCGCCGCGCGGCCATGCCGAGTCAGCTCGAACAGGCGCAGGAACAACGCGAGCAGAGCCGGTACGCGCAGGAGGTCGCGGTGGCCGCGGAGCGGGCGACCACCACCGCCCAGCGCCGTCGCGCGGAGTGGGTGACCGCGCAGGAGACCGTCGAGACAGCCTGGCAGGCGTACGAGGCAGCTGAGGCGGCAGTACGCCGGCTCGCCGCAGCGGCCGCGATGCCACTGCCGCACACCGCCCGGACGCCCGCCGAGTACGTGGACCGCGAACGCTACCTGCACCGTGCGGCGCTGAACGCGTACTGGCGGCGGGAGCTGTCGGTGGAGCAGCTCAGCGAGGTGTTCGCGCACCGCGACGGCTGGGACCCGCGGCTGCACCCGGTCGAGCAGGAGCTGGTGCTGCAACGGGCGATCCGCGACAACCTGGCGGCCCGGCATGCCGCTGCTCGCGAGCAGGAGCAGGTCGCCTGGCGGGCTGCGGAGTTGGCCGTGGCGGCGGCCCGCAGTCTGCGCGAGGAGGCGCACGCCGCCACCGGGCGACGGGTCGCGGATCCGTCGGTGTTGCCGCTCAGCGAGGTGGCCCGGTCGGCCGCCGAGCAGACCCGGGAGAACGTCGAGCAGACCCGGGAGAACAGGGTGACGGCGCGCGGTCGTGCGACGGTGCCCGCGTTCTGAGCCACCTGCCGTCCGGTGCGTTAGCGTGACGGCATGTCCCGACAGGCGTGGGTCCTCGTGGTGATCGCCGGCATCCTGGCGATCGCCACACTCGTCGGCGCCGTGGTGCTCGCGGTACGCGTGGTGCGTACGAGACGAATGTTGACCGGGCTCGGCGCGGGCGGAAAGGTCGCCTTCTACGGGGCGCTGATCTACACGATCTTCCCGGTCGACGTGCTTCCGGACCCGATCTACCTGGACGACATGGGTGTCCTGGCCGCTGCGCTGATCTACCTGACCCGGCTCGTGCACAAACGTCGGGCGGTCGGTCGGCGCCTGCCCGGTCAGCCGGACGCCCTGCCGGAGGGGGACCGCGCACGCCGCGTGCCATGATCGGGGCCGGTGCGGCGGACAGGGGGCGGGCATGGCGGGCGGTCATCGGCTGGACGTACACGATGAGCGGGTTGTCGCGTTCTGCGCGGAACGTCACCTTGCCACGCTGACCACCCTGCGGGCCGACGGCACCCCGCACGTCGTACCGGTCGGGGTGACCCTCGACCCGGCGGCCGGACTGGCCCGGGTCATCACCTCCGGCACGTCCAGCAAGGCCCGCCAGGTGGCCGCCGCGGGTCCGGCGGGAGCGGCGGTGGCGGTCTGCCACGTGGACGGCCGCCGTTGGCTGACCATCGAGGGCCGCGCGGTGCTGCGGTCGGACCGCGCCTCCGTGGTGGAGGCGGAACGCCGCTACGCCGAGCGGTATCGGACCCCCCGTCCGAATCCGGAGCGGGTGGTCATCGAGATCACCGTGACCGGGCTGCTGGGGAGCCTCTGAACGATCGGGGGCCGGTGGAATCCCGCCCGGCCTCCCGCCGTTACACCTGATCGCGACGGCCGCACCACGCCACCGGCGGAATGTCCGCCGGAGCACTGCCGTTACGTCCCCGGTGCGCCACGGCCGAACCCGCCGCTGGTCGCCCCCCGTGTTGAGCCGAGCGCCATTCCCGGTGCTGCGTCCTCCGCTGCGCGGAGACGTCAACCCCCGAACGGAGACTCGACCATGAATCCGATCGTCCAGAAGAGCGGTTTGTCCGTTGCCGGCCTGCTGGTCGCCGGTGGTTGCGCCCTCGGCCCGGCGGTAGCCGCCCAGGCCGCCCCGGCCGCTCCGGCTACCCCGACACAGACGTCGCAGAGTCAGACCCAGCGGTCCGCCGAGCGGATCCTCGGCGTCGACTACCAGGCCCAGCCCAACTTCTACTACTGCGGCCCGGCCGCGACCCGGATCGCGCTGTCCGCCCAGGGCAAGGCGCTCTCCCAGGACGAGGTGGCCAAGCTGCTCGGCACCACCGAGGCGGGCACTCCCTCGGCCCTGGACACCACCCGGGTGCTGAACGAGCTGACCGGTGGCAAGTACCGGACCACCGAGATCAGTGACTCCGTCGCCCGGCCCGACCAGGTCGAGCAGTTGCGTCGGGACGTCCTGGCGGCGGTGGACGCCGGCCGGCCGGTGGTCGCCAACATCAAGGGCACGACCGTCGACACCGACGGCAACCCGCACTCGTACGAGGGCGGCCACTACCTGACCCTCGTCGGCTACCGGGACGGTGGCGACACCATCCGGGTCGCCGACCCGGCCGACCCGGCGCTGGGCGAGTACTGGGTGAGCCTCCCGAAGGTCGCCAACTGGATCGCCGAGCGCGGCTACTCCTCCTGACCTTGGACGGGTTTCACCGGGCCGGTCTCTCCCTCGAGGGGAGGCCGGCCCGGCTCTCGTCGCGGGCACGGGAGGCGAGGTGTGCGCGGCGACGCGCTCGGATGGCCCGTGCCGGCCGCAGCCGGCGCAGTGTTCGCCGGGCCGGTGGGTGCAGCTCCGCCTCCCCGGCACCGGCGGCCCGCCGCACGATACGGTTGGCGTCGTCGGGTTCGTACCCGCAGGCCCGGAGCAGGTCGCTGGCCGCGGTACGCAGTCCGGTGACGAGTGACTCGCCGAACGACCCGACCCCGCTCACCGCCGCACGCCCCGCCAGTTCGGCGCACTCCTCGACCAGCCGGCGGGTGGCCTGCGGGTCCTCACCGACCTTGCACTCCGTACGCATCTCCACGACCGCCCGGCCGAGCCGACCGATCGCGTCCGGCAGCTCCGACGGGATCGGCTCGCCGTACTGCAGTGCTGTGGACGACCAGCGGGCCAGGGCTCGGCTGTCGAGCAGCAGACGCTCCAGGTGGTCGGCGCTACGGGCGTACCTGTGGAACTGCTGGCGGCGGTGCCAGCGGGCCGGAGCGATCGTCACCACCTCCTCCGCACCGCTCAGCGCGTCGTGCAGCCGACCCACATCGCTCTCGGTGTCCCGGAGCCGTCCCAGTACGCGAAGCGTCCCGTCGCCGTCACGTTCCCGCAGGGCCTGCGCCAGCTCGGCGAGTTGGTCGCAGAGCACTTCGAAGATCGGTGCCGCGGCTCGGTCCAGCACCCGCATCGGGTTGATCGGCAGCAGCAGCGCGACCACCACCAGTCCGACCGCTCCGCCGACGAGCGCGTCGAAGATCCGGGGCAACTCCAGACCACGGTCCATCGGGGCCAGCGTGGCGATCAGCACCGCGGTACCGCCGGCCTGACCGACCAGCGCGCCACCCTTGCCGGCCACCAGCAGCGCGGCGGCGATGGCCAACGCGACGACCACGCCGGTCTGCCACGGACCCGAGCCGAGCA
Organism: Micromonospora sp. WMMD967; assembly: GCF_029626165.1. NCBI lineage: Bacteria > Bacillati > Actinomycetota > Actinomycetes > Micromonosporales > Micromonosporaceae > Micromonospora > Micromonospora sp. WMMD967. Next base: position 1,606,456 of record NZ_JARUBK010000001.1, on the reverse strand, counting down.
GGTACCGCAGGGTGTCCCCGATGATGATGCCCAGCGACACGCCACCCAGCAGTTCGAAGGTGCGTCGGGCCCGCTGCCCGATGGCGGTGGCGATCGTTCCGACGGCGGCGGCCGGGGCGAAGACGTGCGACCCGGGGCCGAGCAGATTCTTGGCGAGCAGAGCGGCGATCGCCGCGGCCAGTCCGGCCTGCATGGAGATCACCAGGGTGATCTCCCACTGCCGGGCCCGGATCCGACCCGCCTCACCACCCCGGTGCCGCACCCGTTCGACTGCCTGGCCGCTCCGCTCGGCAGCCTCGTCGAGACGCGACCGATCCCGGTCGTCGGGTGGGCGGTCGTCGGCCATGGCGGCGGTTACCCCGGCCGGGCCAGGGCAATCGTGCCGGTCCGGCACCACCCGCCCTCGGGGCACCACCGGCCCCGTCCAACGCATCGTCGCCGGTGTGTTTGTGCAGCCCCGTGGGGGTACCAGGGCCTCACACCTCCCACCGATCCGCAACCGGTAAGGGGCCGTGAGATGACCAACCCACAGACCACCGACGACCGTGACGTCGTCGACATCCTGGTCGCCGACCACAGTGCCGTCGAGGCGCTCTTCGTCGAGCTGGAAACCCGGCAGGGCACCCCCGAACACCGCCGCCACCTCGTCGACGTGGTGATCGCCGAACTCGTCCGCCATTCGGTGGCGGAGGAGGCGTACGTGTATCCGATCGCGCGTAAGGCACTGCCCGACGGCAACGAGATCGCCGACCGCGAGATCGCGGAGCACGCCGAGGCCGAGCAGACCATGAAGGAGTTGGAGTCGACCGACCCGGCCGACAGCCGCTTCGACGAGTTGCTCGCCCACCTGACGAGCACGATCCGGGACCACGTGCGGGAGGAGGAGAACGAGCTCTTTCCCCGGCTCCGGGCGGCGACGGCGCGGGAGGAACTGGTCGACGTGGCCGCCAAGGTGGAGGCGGTCAAGGGGATCGGTCCGACCCGGCCGCACCCGGGCTCACCCGACCACCCGCCGGCGAACAAGCTGCTCGCTCCGGGCATCGGCCTGGTCGACCGGCTGCGCGACGCGTTGAGCGGGCGGCCCACCTCGGTGGACGAGCTGCGCGAGCGGCAGCAACGCTGAACGTCGTCGCTGTCCGACGAGAGCGCCCCGGGCCGCCGACGGTACGGCGACCCGGGGCTTCCGGTGGGTCAACGGGTCTGGTCGCCCTGGCCGGTACGCGCCTGCGCCTGGTCGACACCCTTGTCGATCTTGTCGGTGTACTTGCCGCCGGTGCGCTTGTCGGCCATGTCACCGGCCTTCTCCATGCCCTTGTCGACCTGCTCGTCGTGCTTGTTCGCGAAGTCCTTGGCCTTGTCCATGAAGTCACCCACGGCACTCCCCCTTCGGTCCGGTTCCCGAATTGCCTTCCCTCGCGCGGACAGCGCAAACGCCGGTCCGCGAACACGCCCCCGAGGGTTCCGATCCGGCGTACGATCCGCGCGGGCAGCGGCTGACGGGGAGTCGACGCTAAACGGGTGTCGGCGCACGCCCGGCTGGGTACCGACCTCGCCGACATCGAGGAGGACCGACATGGCGGCAGAGGAACCCGGAACCAGGCCCGGCGACCCCGGCCCACGGCAAAGTTGGGCGGCTCTGCCCTGGCTGGTCCGGACCGCGGTCCTGTGGAGCGCGTGCCTGGTGGTGATCGCCGCCGGGCTGTACCTGCTGGGCAAGATCGCCGTCCTGCTGGCACCGCTGGCCATCGCGCTGGCCGCCACCGTCTTCCTCACCGCGTTGCTCGACCCGGTACTGCTCCTGTTGCGTCGGCTGCGGGTGCCCGCGGCACTGGCCGCGCTGTGCACTGTGTTGTTGCTGCTCGGCATCCTCGTCGGTGTCGGTGCGTTGGTGTGGAACCTGACGGCGAGCCAGTTCGACCAGCTCAGCCAGGAGCTGACGCAGGGGGTCGAGCGCAGCCGAGACTTCGTGACGTCGACGCTGCCGGTCAGCGAAGCGCAGCTGGACCGACTGGTCGACCAGGCCCGGGAAGGGTTGAGTGGCAGCTCGCCGGATCCGGTGTCGGGCGCCCGGACGGCCACCGAGGTGTTCGGTTCCGCGCTGCTCGCCCTGGTGCTGCTCTTCTTCCTGCTCAAGGACGGCCGGTCGATGTGGCACTGGGTGCTGTCGCGGGTGTCCGGCGCGAACCAGAGTGTCGCGGCCGAGGCCGGCCGGGCCGGTTGGCAGACGTTGGGCGCGTACAGCCGGGGCACCATGCTGATCGCCGCGATCGACGCGATCGGCATCGGTCTGGCTCTGGTGGTGCTGCGGGTGCCCCTCGCCCTGCCGCTGGCACTGATCACCTTCCTCGGCGGGTTCGTGCCGATCATCGGGGCGACGGTGGCCGGCGCGGTGGCGGTGCTGGTGGCCCTGGCCGCGAACGGCCCCACCACCGCACTGCTCACCCTCGCCGCGGTGATCGCGGTGCAGCAGATCGAGGGCAACCTGCTGGAACCACTGGTCATGAAGAGGCAGGTACGACTGCACCCGGCGGTGATCCTGGTGGCGGTCACCGCCGGCACGCTAATCGCGGGGATCGCGGGCGCCTTCGTCAGCGTCCCGATCACCGCTGTGCTCTGGCGCGTCATCGACACCGTCCAGCAGCGCCGGTCCGCCTCGGCCCTCGTACCGACGGAGTGATCATCGGTTGAGGTGGGTGGTGAACCAGGCCCCCGCCTGGTCGGCCACCTGCTCAAGCGTCCCGGGCTCCTCGAAGAGGTGGGTGGCACCGGGGACGATCCGCAGCTCGGCGACGTCCCCCAACTTGGCCGCCGCCCGCTCGTTGAGCGTGATCACCTCCTCGTCCAGGCCACCGACCAGCAGCAACGTCGGGGTACGCACCTGGGCCAGGGCGCTCCCGGCCAGGTCCGGTCGCCCGCCCCGGCTGACCACGGCACCCACCCGGTTCGCGCGGGACGACGCCGCGACAAGTGCGGCGGCGGCTCCCGTACTGGCCCCGAACAGCCCGATCGACACGTCGCCGGCCGGCCGTTCCACCGCCAACCAGTCGACGATCCCGGCCAGCCGGCTGGCCAGCAGCCCGATGTCGAACCGGAGTTCGGCGGTGCGCGCGTCCACCTCGTCCTCGGCCGGGGTGAGCAGGTCCACCAGCACCGTGCCGAGCCCTCGACCGTTCAGCGCACGGGCCACCGCCACGTTCCGGGGGCTGTGTCGGGAGCTGCCGCTGCCGTGCGCGAAGAGGACGACACCGGCCGGCTGGGCTGGCAGCATCAGGTCGGCGGGCAGGTCCGCGTCCCCGACCGGAATCGTCACCGCTGCCTGTTCGTCCATGCCCCACCTCCGCGTGATCGCCTACCGCCCGCGTACCCCGCCGGCCGCGTCGCACGCCGCGTTTGCCCAGTGGGGCGTCGGGTACGCGACGAGCGACCGCAGACCGTGTCGGCGCAACCGCGCCCCGACGGATCGCGAGGATCGTCATGGCCAAGCAGCAGATCTCCGAGCAGCAGCAGAAGACCGAGCGGGCCCGGCGGGAACAGGACGCCCAGCGCAACCAGGACTTCGGGGACCAGGCCGCTTCGGCGCGGCTGCCCGACGATCCCAAGGCGGCGGCGCCCCGGGACGCGATCGGGCGCCCGTCCACCGGCGAACCGGTCTGAGACACGGTGACCGTCGCCCCGGTCTGAGACAGGTGGACCGGCGAGGCCGGTCCGACAATCGGTGCGAGGCGGTCGGGGCGGGTCATTCCGCCCCGACCGTCACTCTTCGTGCTCGGGCAGCCGCATCAGCGGAGACCGGCCGGGTGGCTGCTCGGGCGACGGGCCGGACGGCTCGGCCGGCGGCACCGGCACCGTCACCGGCTCGTCACACGTCACGCGTAGAAGTTGACCGTGGTGGCGCAACTCCACCACGTCGTCCGGGCCACCGTGGCGCAGCGAGTACGTCGCCTGGTGCGGCCGGACATCCACCCGCAACGCCAGCCCTCGCCACTGCAGGGAGAACTCCAGCCTGTCGAGTCGGCTGGAGAGCCGGGGCGCGAAGGACAGCTCGCCGTCGTGGTCACGCAGGCCGCCGAACCCACTGACCAGGGCGAGCCACGCACCGGCCAACGACGCCATGTGCACACCGTCGCGGGTGTTCTCGTTGAGGTCGTGCAGGTCCATCAGCGCTGCCTCGCGCAGGTAGGTGTGCGCCAACTCCGGGTGGCCCACCTCGGCCGCGAGCACCGCCTGGGTGCACGCCGACAACGACGAGTCGCGGACGGTACGGCGCTCGTAGTAGAGGAAGTTGCGCAGCTTCTGTTCGCTGGTGAACGCATCCCCCCGCCAGTGCATCGCGAGGACCAGGTCGGCCTGCTTGACCACCTGTTTGCGGTACAGCTCGAAGTACGGGTAGTGCAGCAGCAGCGGGTACTTCTCCGCCGGCGTGTGCGTGAAGTCCCACTCCTGGAGCCGGGTGAAGCCCTCCACCTGCTGGTGGACGTCGAGCTCCTCGTCGTACGGGACGTGGATGGAGGTCGCGGCGTCCCGCCAGCTCGCGGCCTCCTCGTCGGTGACCCCGAGGTGGTACGCCTCGTCCCGGTAGCGCAGCACCGCGTCGGCGGCGCTGAGCAGGTTCCGTTGCGCCATCAGGTTGGTGTAGACGTTGTCGTTCTTCACTGCGGTGTACTCGTCCGGGCCGGTGACACCGTCGATGTGGAACTGCCCGCGCCGGTCGTGGTGGCCGATCGAGCGCCACAGCCGGGCGGTCTCCACCAGCAGTTCCAGGCCGATCTCCCGTTCCAGCTGGGTGTCCCCGGTGACCATCACGTAGCGGCGCAGGGCATCGGCGATGTCGGCGGCGATGTGGAAGGCCGCGGTGCCGGCCGGCCAGTATCCGGACGACTCCGGCCCTTCGATGGTCCGCCAGGGGAAGGCCGCGCCCCTGAGGTTGAGCGTCTCGGCACGCTCCTTCGCCGAGTCCAAGGTGCTGTACCGCCACTGCAACGCGCTGCGCACCGCGCTCGGCTGGGTGTACGTGAGCACCGGCAGGACGAACATCTCGGTGTCCCAGAACGCGTGCCCGTCGTAACCGGGACCGGTCAACCCCTTCGCCGAGATCGGCCGCTGCTCCGCCCGCGCTCCGGCCTGGAGCACGTGGAAGAGACCGAAGCGGACCGCCTGCTGCACCTCGGGGTCGCCCTCGACCAGCACGTCGGACGCGTCCCAGAACTCGTCGAGGTAGTTGCGCTGCTCCCGGTGGAGGCCGTCCCACCCGTCGAGGCGGGCGCCGGCCAGCGCCGCGCCGACCTGGTCGCGCAGCGCGGGCAGCGACCGCCGACTCGACCAGCCGTACGTCAGGTACTTGATCACCCGCAGCTTCTCACCGGGCTTGAGCACGCAGGCGATCGTGGTGCGTACCCAGTCCTGGTAACCCTCGGACTCGATGGTGGTGTGGTCCGGGCCGTGCACCTCGTGCTCCATCGCGGCGGCGACCCGCAGCCCGGAGACCTTGGTGCGGTGGATCAACTGCCCGCCGTCCGGGGTGGTCAGCTCCTCCTCGGCCTGCAGGGGTGACTCCAGCACCGCCGCGACCCGGGGGTCCTTGCTCTGTGCCGGCAGTGACTCGTTGGCCACCAGCTCGGACTGCACGATCAGCCGCAGTGGGCCGTCGACGGCCTCCACCTCGTAGCTGATGGCGGCGACCGACCGCTGGGTGAACGAGACCAGGCGGGTGCTGCGGACCTTGACCTCCCGACCGGCAGGTGAACGCCAGTGCAGCTCGCGGTGCAGGGTGCCGGCCCGCAGGTCGAGGACCCGCTCGTGGGACAGCAACTCCCCGTAGCGCACGTCCAGCGGCTCGTCGTCGACGAGCAGCCGGATCAGTTTGCCGTTGGTGACGTTGACGATCGTCTGCCCGGACTCGGGGAAGCCGTAGCCCGCCTCCGCGTAGGGCAGCGGACGCAGCTCGTAGAACGAGTTGAGGTAGGTGCCGGGCAGGCCGTGCGGCTCACCCTCGTCGAGGTTGCCCCGCAGGCCGACGTGCCCGTTGGAGAGCGCGAAGACCGACTCGGACTGGGCCAGCACGTCCATGTCGAGCCGGGTCTCCCGGACGTGCCACGGCTCGACCGGATAGGCCCGCTCCCGGATCACGCGGGACCTCGTCCGCCGGCGGGCTGCTGGGTGGCGGTGCGGGCCGGTGACGGCGGGTCGGCGGCGGCGAGCAGGTCGGCAAGGTCCTTCACCACGACGTCGGCGCCGTGCGCCAGCAACTCGTCGGCCTGCCCGACCCGGTCGACGCCGACCACGTAGCCGAAGCCGCCGGCGCGGCCGGCGGCCACCCCGGAGAGCGCGTCCTCGAAGACGGCGGCGTGTGTCGGGTCGACGCCGAGCAGCCTGGCCCCGGCGAGGAAGGTGTCGGGGTGCGGCTTGCCGCGCAACGACTGGGCGCGGGCGACCAGCCCGTCGACCCGGGCCTCCAGCAGTGGTTCCAGCCCGGCGGCGGCGACCACCTCACCACCGTTGGCGCTCGCGGTCACCACGGCCCGGCGTAGCCCGGCTTCGCTCGCGGCCTTCAGGTAGTGCACCGAGCCCGGGTAGACCTCGACGCCCGAGGTGCGCAGGCGCTGCAACAACAGGACGTTCTTGCGGTTGCCCACGCCGTTGACGGTGTCGGCGTCCGGCGGGTCGTCGGGGTCGCCCTCGGGCAGCGTTATCCCCCGGGAGGCGAGGAACGACCGGACGCCGTCGGCGCGGGGTCGTCCGTCGACGTAGCGGTTGTAGTCCGGGCCCGGGTCGAACGGTTGGAACGGTTCACCGGAGCGGGTCGCCCACTGTCGAAGGAACTCGTCGAACGTCTGCTTCCACGCGGCGTTGTGGACGCGGGCGGTCTGCGTCAGCACACCGTCCAGGTCGAAGAGACAGGCGGTCACGTGAGCAGGTAGGCCCAGCACGGTACGAATCTATCCACCCCGCTGGGCCCGCAAACCAGAATCGCCCGGCCCGGTTCGGTTCAGTTCGGCCGTAGCGTCCAGATCACGGTCATCGCCGAGGTCGGCTTGCCTTCCTCGGTCGCGATCTCCACCTCCACGGGGAACTCGGGCCGCTGGCCGGACTCCAGTTCCTCGATCACCTCGAGCGCCGGCCGGCCCAGCCGCGCGGTGGCCAGCACCGCGCCCATGGCGAGCTTGCGGTAGGCGATGTCGGCCCGGACGGCGAGCGGCACGGCCCGGTCGAGCAACTGCCCGAAGGCGGCCATGACGACCGCGCCGGAGGCTGTCTCACCGAGGGTGAACATGGCACCGGCATGGGGGCCGCCGACGTGGTTGTGGGTGGCTGGCGAGTCGGGCAGCCGGACGACTGCTCGTACCCCGCCCTCCGCCTCGGGCGCCACCTCGACGAACTCGAGGCCGAGCGTACGGGCGAAGGGCACCGCTTGCAGCATGCCGGCCGCCACCTGGCGGGAGTCGATGGTCATGTCCTGACGCTACTCGTCGGTAACCAGGGCGGCAACCAGCGATTTCCCGGTAACGGCAGCTCGTCAGAGGTTGGCGATCGTGCGCAGGATCTCCGCGTAGAAGTTGCCGTCGATGCTGCGGAAGAACGAGAAATCCTGGCCCGGGTCACCGAAGAACGGGCGCAGCGTCCACGCCAGCTGGGTGCCGACGAAACCGAAGAGCAGGATCCAGATGTAGAGCAGGGTCATGCTCGCCGGCCGCTGGGTCGGCTCGCCGCGCCGCACCGGCGGCCGCTCCCACGGGCGCTGCACCGGCCCGTAGCCGGGGGGCACCATGCCGGGCGGGATCGCGGCGACGGTCGGCTGACCGCTCGGCTGCGCCGGAACCGGCGGGGTCGCCGCGGCACCGTTCGAGGTCGACCCGGCCGTTGCGGCTCCAGCCGGCACAGCCCCAGCCGGCACAGCCACCGGCTCGGCAGCCGGAACGGCGACCGGCGCCGCGGTCGGGGCCGGGTCGGCCGGTACGGCTGCGGGCACGGCCTGGGCCGGGACGTTGACCTGGGCGTACGCGTCGGCCTGGGTCCTGGTGGCCTCCGGCGCGAGCAGGCCGTGGTCGTTGAGCACCTGCATCCCGCCGGTCAGGAAGCGCAGCCCGACCAGCGCCGACAGGGTCAGGATCGCCACGTTGAGCAGCTTGAAGAACCCGTAGTCGGGCGCGGTGATCAGGAAGAAGAGGCTGATCGGCGCGAACGCCACAGCGAGCATCGAGGTGACCGTGATCGCCACCATCACCAGCGCCAACGACTGCCGCACCGAGAGCCGGGCGCCGAAGACCAGGTTGAACAGGTAGAGCGTGGGCAGGCAGATGGCAAGCGTGACCAGGAACAGCAGTGGCAGCTTCAGCGCCGAGGTCAGCGCCATCAGCGGGCTGTGGAAGGCCCCCAGCACCGCGCCGTAGCAGGCCAGCGCGATGGCGGAGCTGGCGAGCATCCGCCCGGTCAGCGCGTTGAGGTCACCCTCGGCCACGATCTGCTGCCAGATGCCCGCGCGATCCCGCAGGATGCGCTCGATGACGAGCGGACTGGGACGGTCACCCGACACGGATGCACCCCTCTCGGTGGTCTTGCACAGTGGACTGGGTGCGCAGACGGTAGGACACCAGGTGGCTGGCCCGCCACCCCGTCCCGGCGAGTCGTCAGCGCCAACCCACGTCGATTCGGGCGCCGCGCTCGTCGAAGAAGTGCAGCGCGTCCATCCGGACCGAGACGGCGAGCGGGTGACCGGCGCTGACCGCCGGATACGGCGCCAGCCGCACCGCCAACTCCGCCGGGCGACGGTGGTGCCGGCCCGGGTCGGGGAGCACGCTGGTCTGCGCGCCGCCGCCAACCGCGGGTGCCTGCGATTCGACCGGTTTGCCGGTGAGCCGCTGCATCACCGATCCGAACCGGCGCAGACCACGCTGGCCGACCGGTGGCGGGTCGAGCGGTGCGCCCATCTCGTCGACCATGATCGCGGTCGCGCCGATGTCGAGGAACGCCAACGACTCGTGCCCGTGGTGCTCCAGGTAGCGGATCCGCCCCCGCAGCACGTCGCCGGGGCTGTCCGGGGAGACCGGAGTGAGCGCCTCGGCCCGCATGCCGACCACGATCCGCTCACCGTGGTAGTGCGCCACCGCCCTGCTGCGGATGTCGTTCCAGGGCAGGTAGAGCGACTGCTCACCGAGGTTCAGCGTGACGTACCGGTCGAGGTGGACGTAGACCGACGCCTCCAACAGGTTCATCCGCGGGCTGCCCAGGAAGGCGGCCACGTAGAGCGTCGCCGGCCGCCCGTACACCTGGGTGGGTGTGCCCACGTCCTGGAGCACGCCACGACGCATGATGGCCACCCGGTCGGCCATGGTGAGCGCCTCGGCCTGGTCGTGCGTGACGTAGACGGTGGTGACGCCCAACTCCCGGGTCAGGCCCGAGATCTCCGCGCGCAGCTCCGCGCGGAGACCGCTGTCCAGATTCGAGAGCGGCTCGTCCATCAGGAACAGACCGGGTCGCCGGACGATCGCCCGGCCCATCGCCACCCGCTGCCGTTGGCCGCCGGAGAGTTGACCCGGCTTGCGGGCCAGCACGTCACCGATGCCCAGGGCACTCGCCACGTCGCTGACCCGCTCGCCCCTCGGCTCCGGCTCGACCCCGGCCAACCGCAGCGGAAAGGCGATGTTGTCGCCGACGGTCATGTGCGGGTAGAGCGCGAAGTCCTGGAAGACCATGGCGATCTTGCGGTCCCGTGGGGGCAGGTCGTTCGCCAGTTCCCCGTCGAGCATGACCGCGCCCTGGGTCGGGTCCTCCAAGCCGGCAATCATCCGCAGCACCGTCGACTTGCCGCAGCCGGACGGCCCGAGGAGCACCATGAACTCGCCGTCGTTCACATCGAGATTGATGCTGTCGACGGCCAGTGTGCCGTCCCTGAAGACCTTGCTGACATCCTTGAGCGTGACGGTGCTCACCGTCGTCCCCCCCAGCTAGTCCCTGCCGACCCAGAGACTGTGACCAGGATCATTCGATTCGCACATCGGGTAAACGTCTCATGTTTGGTTGATGACGCTGCTATTACACGACACAAGCGATCAACAGCGCGAAGAGCGCTCGCTCGGCTCCCCCAGGAAAACCTGACGCACGACCCGTTCCGCCGCGTGCCCGTCGTCCAATGTGCAGAACCGACTGCGAAAATGTTCGCGGGCCTTGCTCGCGGCGTCCGATCGCACCTCGCCGCTGCGGAACACGTCGACCAGGTCTCCGAAGGTGGTGGCCACCGCGCCGGGCGGCTCGGCCGTCACGTCGAAGTAGACCCCCCGAGCCAACCGGTACGCCTCCCAGTCCGGGGCGTAGAGCACGATCGGCCGGTCGAGTACCGCGTAGTCGAACATCGCCGACGAATAGTCGGTCACCAACACGTCGGCGACCAGATAGAGATCCTCCACCCGCTGATAACCGCTGACGTCACGAACCCGTTCCCAGTCCATCGGCCGACCGGGACGCCGGTCCCGGTCGTGGAAGTAGTGGCTGCGCATCAGCAGCCGACCGGAGTCACCAAGCGCGCGCACGAAACGATCCGGGTCGAACGGCGGCCGGTAGCCGGGGAGGTGTTCACGGTGCGTCGGGGCGTACAGCACGACCTGCTCGTCGGGACCGACGCCGAACTCGGCGCGCAGTCGGCGCACCTCCTCCGGGCCGGCCGTGACCAGGCGGTCGTTGCGGGGGTAGCCCACCTCCAACGTCGTGTACGTGGCCGGGTACGCCCGGTCCCACATCTGGGTGGAGAAGCTGTTCGCGCTGACGCTGTAGTCCCAGCGGTCCACCCGGCGCAACAGCCCGGCGAAGTCCATCCCGCTTGCGCCGATCGGGTAGCGCTGCTGGTCCAGGCCCATCACCTTCACCGGGGTGCCGTGGTGGGTCTGCAGGTGCACCTGCTCTGGTCGCTTGCGCACGAAATCCGGGAAGTTGACGTTGTTCACCAGCCACCGGGCGCGGGCGAGCACCCGGTAGTACGCCGGCGTGCCGGCCACCACGTACTCCACCCCGGCCGGCACGGCGTCCACCCGGTCCCGACGCACGATCCACACCCCGCGCACCCCCGGCGCCAACCGGCGGGCGACCTCGTAGATCGCCGCCGGGTTGCAGGAGTATCCGCGGTACCAGTACGCGGCGTACACCGCGAGCGTCGGATCGACCGGCCGTCGCAACTCGGCCCGGTAGTACTCACGCAGCAACCCGTCGCGGGTCAGCCGGGCACCGCGGCGCGCGACCGGGCCGACCCGCCGGCGGGCGGTACGGGCCTGCCGGCGGGCGACGTCGCGCGCCCGGCTGGCGGTCCGCAACGCGCTGAACGTGCGCCAACGGCCGGAGGCGACCAGCCGGTGCTTGATCCCCTCCACCCCGTCCGGCACCGGATAGCCGCCCGGCGGCAACCACCGTTCGTAGTCGGCGGTGATCTGCGCGAAGAACGTCTCCCGCAGCTCCGGGGCGATCCGCTGACCGTTGCCGAGCACCGTCAGGTAGTGCCAGATCATCCGCTCGAAGACCACCGGCCGCAGAGCGTCCGTCGCGGGCCCCCACTCGTCCATCAGGTGGAAGACCCGATGCCACTGCGGGAAGACCTCGAAGTGGCGGTCACCGCGGGTCCGGGTGATCGCGCCGGCGCGGCGCTGCCGGTAGTTGACGCACACCCGGTCGAGTACGCCGATCCGCTGCGCCGCCATCAGCACCGGATAGCTGAACGAGACGTCCTCGTACCAGCCGGGGGCGAAGCGCAGGCCCAGGTCGACCAGGAACTCCCGGCGGACCAGGCGGTTCCACGCGGTGTGCAGCAGGTGCATCGCCTCCGGCCGGTCCCGCAGCCGGAACGTCTCCGGGCCGGGCGACTCCGGAAACACCTCGGCCATCGCGCTGCGGGTGGCGGTGTCGTTCCAGTGGGTGCGCACGTGGTCGACCAGCAGCACGTCCGGGCGGGTCGCCCGCAACCGCTCGGCGACCTCGGTGAGGCACTCCGGGGTCAGCCAGTCGTCGCCGTCGAGGAACCACACGTACTCGCCGACGGCCCGGTCCAACCCGATGTTGCGGGCTGGACCGAGGCCGACGTTCTCCGGCAAGCGAACCGGACGGACCCGCCGGTCGCGGGCCGCGTACTCGTCGATGATGTCGCCGCTGGCGTCCGGCGAGCAGTCGTCGACGGCGATCACCTCGATGTCCGTCTCCGGCTGACCGAGGACGGAGTCCAGGCACTCACGCAGGTAGCCCTGCACGCGGAAGGCCGGCACCACGAAGCTGATCAGGGTCATCCGGCCGTCCCTCCGTCAGCGCGGCGCGGCACCTCCAGCGCCCACCGGCGTAACCGACGCCCGCGCGCTACGGGCCGGTCGCACGAACCAGGCCAGGACGACGCTCACCACGAAAAGCACGAGAAGGTACGCACCGAGTGTAGCCAGACCGCTACCCGCCACGCCGACAATCGCCGTCAGGGCCAGCAGCGCCGAGCGCCCCTCCCAGCCCAGCGTGGCCGCGTGCAACGGCGGTGCCGCCTGCCGCTTCTCCAGCCGGGCGGTCAGGTCGTAGTGGTGCACGGTGAGCACGAAGACGTACCCGAAGATCAGCCAACCCGGCACTCCGCCGACCACCCCGACCGCGATGGCGAACAGGTACTCGGCGGCCCGCAACGCGGCGGGGACCAGCCAGTCCAGCGGACCGTTGTGCGCCGCCCCCGCACCCAGACCACCGACCAGTAGCACCAGGAGCGCCACCGGCACCGCCCAGCGCAGCCCGTCCGGAGTGTCCGTCAGCAGCGCCGCGACCAGCAGCACCGCCGGGCCGAGCGCGGCGATCACCGCCAGGGTGAGCGGCCCCATCGGGCGGACCACCGGCAGCAGGCGGGCCAACGGGCCGTCGTCGCGGTGCAGGGTGGTGTCGACCGTGTCCAGCACCGGCACCCACATCCAGCGGGCCCGCAACGTGCGCAGCGCCCCGGTGTACGCGAACGCCAGCACCCCCCACACCAGCACCGCGGTCAGGCTGACCAGCGGGTTGAACAGCGCCACGGTCAGCGCGATCAGCGCCCACCGCTCGCCGATCGGGAAGACCACGGTCCGCTTCAGCCAGTACGACAACGACCCGGTGTCGGCCTGCACCCGGGTCGACGCCGCGTTGAGCCGGTCACCGATCCCGCCGCTGGCACCCGTCGTCGTCCGGGGTCGGCGGGCCGCCTCGTCGTGCAGCACCCCGTACCAGGTGTCGGTCATGTGCCGGACGGTCTGCAAGGTCATCGCGGCAATGGCGAGGGCCCAGCCGTTGCCCAACCCGGCGTGGCTGACCCCGAAGCCGAGCCCGGCGTAGACCAGGCACTCCTTCGCCCGGTCCGCCATCGTGTCCAGCCAGCCACCCCAGGCGCTGAAGTTCCGCGTGTAGCGGGCCAACTGGCCGTCCACGCAGTCCAGCACGAACCCGAGGTAGAGCAGCACCGCGCCACCGACCAGCGCGGGCCGCCCACCGACCCCGAACAGCACCGCCGCGGCCAGCGCGAACAGCACCGAGATCGCCGTCACCCCGGTGGGGGTGAGCCGCAGCCGGGCCGCCAACCGGACCAGGTACGGCGACCAGGTGCTGACGAAGTAGGTGGAGAAGAAGTCGTCCTTCTCCTTCACCGACAACCGCAGCTCGGCCCGGTCCTCGTCCACAGCCGTGACCGCCGCCTCGGCGGCGGTCAGCTCGTCGGCGCTCTCGACCCGGCGGGCGACGAGCAGGCGTACCCGCTGGGCGAAGATCAGGGTGCCGAGCGCCGCGAGGCCCGCGAAGAGCCGGTCCACCGCGGCCCCGGAGCCACCCGCAGCGGCCCGTGCGGCGGCGGCGAGGGTCGGCAGGTCGTCCACGCCGACCCGCAGCGCGCCGCCGAACACGCCCGTGGCGTCCCCGTCGAGGGCGTCCAGCGCGCCGGCGTCGACCACCTGACCGCGTTCCTCCCGGACGGCCGCCCGCCCGGGGACCGGTGGGTCGCCGAGCACCAGCGCCACCGTGGGCCCCACCGGGCTGGTGGCCAGGTGCCGCAGTACGGCGGTGTGGGCCACCAGGTCGGTGCCGGTGACCAGCACCGGGGCGCTGGCGTCGGCGACCAGCGTGCCCACCTCGTCGAGGGTGGCCGCGAAGCGCACGTCGGTCGCCCCGGCCTGGCGCAACTGGGCGGCCAGACGGTCGGCCAGCGGCTCCCCGGTCGCGGTGGTCAGGCCCGCCGCCGGCGACCCGGCGGCGAGCACGATCGCGAGCGTCACCGCTGGACCGCGGCGTGGTACGCGTCGAGCGCCTCGGCGATGGTGCCGTCGAGCGTCAACCGGCCCGCGTCGAGGTACAACCCCCGACGACAGAACCGGGTCAGGTCCTTTTCGTTGTGTGACACCAACACGAGCGTGCGCCCCTCCCCGAGCAGACGATCAATCGTTGCGTAACACTTCTTGCGGAACTCCGCGTCGCCGACCGCGGTCACCTCGTCCATCAGCAGGATCGGGTGCGGCAGGTGCGAGATGATCGCGAAACCGAGCCTCACCTTCATGCCCGACGAGTAGTGCCGCACCGACGTGTCGATGGCCCGTTCCACCTGCTCACCGGCGAACTCGACGATCTCGTCGAAGTGCCGCTTCAGGTAGCCCGTCGACAGCCCGTGCAGCCCACCGACCAGGTGCAGGTTCTCCCGCCCGGTCAGGTCGTTGGAGAAACCGGCGGACAACTCCAGCAACGGCGCCACCGCGCCGTGCACCCGGATGTCGCCCTCGTCCGGGATGAGCACCCCGGCGATCAACCGCAGCAGAGTGCTCTTGCCGGTGCCGTTACGGCCGATCACCCCGACGGTCTCGCCGGGCTCGACGGTGAACGACACGTCCCGCAGCGGCCAGAACTGGCCGGGCAGCGCACCGCGCTTCCCGCGATGGATGAACAACTCGCGCAGCCGCAGCTGACGGCGACGGTTACGGACGAACCGGATGCCCAGCCCGTCGGCCTCGATGATCGGGGCGGCCACGTCAGAGTTCCTTGAGCACGGCGGGCTCCAACCGACGGAACGACCACCAACCGGCGGTCAGCACCAGCAGGCTGCCGACAACAGTGGTGGCGAGCAGCCGGGCGTCCGGAAACTCGTCCGGGTACCAGATCGCATGGTGCAGTTGGAAGATCCCGACCAGCGGGTTCAGCTCGTACGCCACCTTCACCCAGTCGGGCAGGCTGGACTCCCGCACCAGGCTGAGCGGGTAGATGATCGGCGTGGCGTAGAAGAGCACCCGAATGATCAACCGCATCAACCGCTCGACGTCGCGCATCAGCACGTTCCACGCGGACAGCAGCAGGGCCAGCCCGGTCAGCAGGACGGCCTGGACCAGCACCGCCAGCGGCAGGGAGAGCAACGACCAACCGGGATGGATCCGACCGTGCGCCGCGTAGATCACCGCGATCGCGATCAGGATCGGCAGGCCGGCCGCGTACTCGGCGAACCGGCCGGTGACCCGGCCGATCGGGAAGACCTGACGCGGCACGTTCATCGTGGTGATCAGCCGGGACTGGCCGGTCAGCGCGTTGGTCGCCTCACTCAGCGCGGAACTGGTCCACATCCACGCGAAGATCCCGGTGATCAGGAACAACGGGTACGACTCGGCGGCCTCGCCGAGGTGCCGACCGGTGTCGCGGGAGTAGAGCACCCCGAACACGAACCAGTAGATCGCGCCCATGCCGAGCGGCTCGATCAACGACCAGAAGTAGCCCAGCACCGACTGCTGGTACTTGACCGCCAGGTCCCGTCTGACCAGGATGCGCAGCGAGTTGCGGTGCGACCACAGGGCCGCGACGCCAGAGGTCACCGCAGCCTCCCGCCTCCTGAAACGGACGCCAGGTTAGCAGTCGGTGAACGAATGCCCCGAATCGACCGGGCTCAGCACTCGATCACGTTGACGGCCAGACCGCCACGCGCCGTCTCCTTGTACTTAATCTTCATGTCGGCGCCCGTCTCCCGCATGGTCTTGATGACCTTATCCAGCGACACCTTGTGCACACCGTCGCCGCGCAGCGCCAGCCGGGCGGCCGTGATCGCCTTGATGCTAGCCACCGCGTTCCGCTCGATGCAGGGGATCTGCACCAGGCCACCCACCGGGTCACAGGTCAACCCGAGGTTGTGTTCCATCCCGATCTCGGCCGCGTTCTCCACCTGCTCCGGGGTGCCGCCGAGCGCCTCCGCCAACCCCGCCGCCGCCATCGAACACGCCGAACCGACCTCACCCTGACAGCCGACCTCCGCGCCGGAGATCGAGGCGTTCTCCTTGAACAACACCCCGATCGCACCGGCCGTCAGCAGGAACCGCACCACGCCGTCGTCATCGGCGTTCTCGACGAAGCGGCTGTAGTAGTGCAGCACCGCCGGGATGATCCCGGCCGCGCCGTTCGTCGGCGCGGTGACCACCCGGCCGCCCGCGGCGTTCTCCTCGTTGACCGCGAGCGCGAACAACGTCACCCAGTCCATCGCGTGCAACGGGTCGGTCGTGCCGGCGTCCGCCTCCAGGCCCCGCCGCAGCTCCGCCGCGCGCCGCCGGACCTTCAACCCCCCGGGGAGTACGCCGTCGCGCTCGCAACCGCGCTGCACGCACTCCCGCATCACCCGCCAGATCTCCAACAGGCCCGCCCGGATGTCCGCCTCGCTGCGCCAGGAACGCTCGTTGGCCAGCATCACCTCGCTGATCGACAAGCCGGTGCGGGACGTGACGTCGAGGAGCTGCGCCCCGGTCAGGAACGGGTACCGCACCTGCGTGCTGTCCGGCTTGATCCGGTCCGCGCCCGCCGCCGCCTCGTCCACCACGAAACCGCCACCGACGGAGTAGTAGCTGCGGGTCCTGACCTCCTCGCCGGCCGCATTGAAGGCCGCGAAGGTCATCCCGTTCGGGTGGTACGGCAGCGACCGGCGGCGGTGCAGCGTCAGATCCCGGTCCGGGTCGAAATCGATCTCGTGCGCGCCGAGGATGCTGATCCGCCGCTCGGCCCGGATCCGTTCGACCCGAGGACCGACGGTGTCCGTGTCGACAGTCTCCGGCGACTCGCCGGCCAACCCGAGCAGCACCGCCGGACCACTGCCATGGCCGTGCCCCGTGGCCCCCAGCGAGCCGAACAACTCGGCCTGCACCCGCGCGACGTCACTGAGCAACCCGTCGGCCTTGAGACCGCCGACGAACGTACGCGCCGCCCGCATCGGCCCCACGGTGTGCGAACTGGACGGCCCGATACCGACGCTGAAGAGGTCGAAAACACTGATCATGGCTGCGCTTCCTCGCCGTCGTCCCGGCGTACGGAACCGGCCGGGTCGTGGCCACCGGTAGGCGGCCCCGTTCGTGACCGCCCGGGGTGTGGGTTGCGGCCATCCGGGGTGTGGATGGCCGATCTGCCAGCCTACCCGCCCAGCTCACAGCCCACCTGGTCCGGGACGTGAACGCCCGATCACCATCTCCCGCCCCACGCTCACCGACCCGGTCGCCCGGCCGCTCACTCGCCCGGTTCGCCGCCTTGTCGCCGGGTCGCCCGCCTCGTCGCCGCCCGGTCACTCACTCGCCCGCCCGGCCCGCCACCTGCCACCTGCCGCCCTCCGCCCTCGCCCTCGCCCTCGCCCTCGCCTTCAAGATCGTGCTCGACCCAGGATCTGGTGGTGTCAGCGCGCGGTCGGTGCCACTACAACCAGGATCGAACGCGATCTTCCTGCCAGACGCTGAATCGTTTGCGACATCAACTCCAAAGCACACGCTCGCACTCGGCGCCGGCCCGTGGCGCGACGACCGGGCGATCAGTTCGGAGAGGCCGTGCAGTTGAGCGGCGCGCACGAGACGGGTGGCCGGCGACGGGTGGCCGGCGACGGGTGGGCTCGGGAGGCGTCAGCAAGGGGATGCCCGGGTAATGCACCTACGGGTCCACGGGTTGCCACTCCTCCTCGCGACCGAGGGCGAGCTGGTCACCCCCTTCTACCGTGGATTGCAGACGCGGCGCACCGCCGCAGAGTGGGAGTACGACGATGAGTCGCAAACTGGTCCGGCCCCGCGAGGGGCGCATGCTCGCCGGTGTCTGCGCTGGCCTCGGTCGACGGTTCGGCATGTCCGCGGGGATGGTCCGGCTGCTGTTCCTGCTGTCCCTGCTGCTGCCCGGCACGCAGGTGATCGTCTACCTGATCCTCTGGGTGCTCATGCCGAACGAGGACCGCTACCTGGCCTCCACCGGCCACTGATCCGTCCCCAGACCCCTCCGACGCCGGGTCCGGCAGCAACATCAGGGATGTTGCTGCCTCCCGGCCTCCCGAGGCACCAACATCCCTGATGTTGCGCGGATCTTGACGGGCGGCGCGGGGCGCGCGGCGTGAAGGCGCGCGGGGCGTGGGGTGCGGGCGCAACGTGCGGAAGCGCCCGCCTCGACGGGAGTCGGGGCGGGCGCTCTGCTGGATGCGGGTCGAGCAGGTCAGGGAGCGATGTAGGTGACCGTGATCTGCTGGTAGCCGAGAGAGCGGAGCAGCCCCTCCAGCATCTTGCGGGTGTTCTCCTCGGCTCGGGCGGAGAGACCACTGTCGCGGGCGGCGGCGGTGATCCGTTCCTCGGCGAGCTTGTAGACCTGCTGCTGCCGGTTGGGGTCGTTGCCGACCAGGTCACCGAGCCGGTTGAGCAGACCGCGCTGCTCCGCGAAGACGTAGCTCTTGTCCATGTCGAGGTTGGTCTCGCCGAGCTGCGGCGCCGGCAGCTTGATCTCGACGGACTTGCCGTCGGCCGACTGGACGATCGCCCCGTCACCGATCTTGGTGAAGTCGACGTACGCCTCGACGCTGCCGGCCCCGACGAACAGGGTGCGCTCGTTGAGCAGGAAGTCGGGGACGTTGCGCCGGTCGTTCTGGGTGTCGACCACAACCTGGAAGTTGCCCTCGGCGGCGACGTAGCGGCTGAGGTCCTGGATCGACTTCAGCAGCGGTGGCTGGCTGCGGTCGGTCTGCTCCTTGGCGAACGGGTTGCGGAACTCCGGCAGGAAGCCGGTCGCCTGGATGCCGAGCAGCACCACCACGGCCAGCGCGGCGGCGCCGAGCAGCAGGAGCAGGCCTCGGGCCGCCCCACCGCCGCCGCCAGGCGCCGGGCTGCCGGGGCCGTCAAAGCCTCCGGAGCCGTCGCCCGGTGTGTCACTGGTCGGCTCGGGTGTCGCGGCCGACCGCTCCTTGAGGTTGTCACCGGTCGGGTAACCGGGGAACTCCCTCGTGGGCTCGTTGGTGCCAGCGTCGCGGGCCATCACGCTCACCGTCCTTGTCAGACACGTCGTCTGTCAATGACGGTACGGCCCCCGTGCGACAGTCGCGCGCCGAGCGCCCGGAAAGCACAAACGGGCAGGTCAGGCGAACGCGGAGAGCCCGGTGAGCCGCTGTCCCACGACGAGTTGGTGGATCTCGGACGTGCCCTCGTACGTCAGCACGCTCTCCAGGTTGTTGGCGTGCCGCATGATCGGGTATTCGCCGGAGACACCGTTGGCGCCGAGGATGGTGCGGCACTGTCGTGCGATGGCCAGGGCCTCCCGCACGTTGTTCAGCTTGCCCACGCTGACCTGGTCGGGCCGCAGCCGGTGGGCGTCGGCGAGCCGACCCAGGTGCAGTGCGAGGAGTTGCCCCTTCACCAGCTCGACGGCCATGTCGGCGAGCTTGGCCTGGGTGAGCTGGAACCCGGCGAGCGGACGGCCGAACTGCGTGCGGGTGCCCGCGTACGCCAGTGTGGTTTCCAGACAGTCACGGGCGGCGCCGACAGCGCCCCAGACGATGCCGTACCGGGCCTCGGTGAGGCAGCTCAGCGGTGCCTTGAGCCCGCTCGCCTCGGGCAGTCGGGCGTCCGCCGGGAGCCGGACGTCGTCGAGCGCGATCTCGCCGGTGATCGAGGCGCGCAGCGACATCTTCCGGCGGATCTCGCGGGCCGTGACACCGGGCGTGTCCATGGGTACGGCGAAGCCGCGCACTCCCTCGTCGGTGCGCGCCCAGATCACCGCGACGTCGGCGATCGGCGCATTGGTGATCCACATCTTGGCGCCGGTGAGCACCCAGTCGTCGCCGTCGCGTCGTGCCCGGGTGGTCATCGAGGCGGGGTCGGAGCCGTGGTCCGGCTCGGTCAGACCGAAACAGCCGATCGCCTCGCCGGTGGCCATCGACGGCAGCCAGCGTTGCTTCTGCTCCTCGCTGCCGTAGCGCCAGATGGCGTACATGGCGAGCGAACCCTGCACCGAGACCAGCGAGCGGAGGCCGGAGTCGCCGGCCTCCAGTTCCTGGCAGGCCAGCCCGTACGCGACGGCGGAGGCGCCCGCGCAGCCGTAGCCGGTGAGGTGCATGCCGAGCAGGCCGAGTTTGCCGAACTCCCGGGCCAGTTCGCGGGCCGGCACCTGGCCCTGCTCGTACCAGTCGGCGACGTGCGGGCGTACCCGGTCGTCGACGAGCTGGCGGACGACGTCGCGGATCTGCCGCTCTTCGTCGGTGAGCGACGGGTCCAGGTCGAGCAGGTCCAGCGGAGCGGTCATGGACGCCACCTTAACGAAGGCTCAGCGCGCGACAGAAGGGCTCGTCACTCGATCGGCTCGGACAGCACCAGCACCCGGGCGTGGATCTGGTTGCGCTGTTGAAGGGCGGCGCGCAGCGCGCGGTGCAGCCCGTCCTCCAGGTAGAGCCCACCGTTCCACTGCACGACGTGCGGGAAGAGGTCACCGTAGAAGGTCGAATCCTCGGCGAGCAGCTTGTCGAGCGCCAGCTCACGCTTGGTGGTGATCATCTGGTCCAGGCGCAGTGGCCGGGGCGGAATCTCCGCCCACTGCTTGAGCGTCAGATTGTGCTCCGGATAGGGACGCCCGTCCCGGACCGCTCTGAAGATCACGACGGCACGCTCCCCTCCCCGTGGCCGGGCCGACCGACGGCGCCGAGCCGGGCCGCGGCGGGCACCGCGCGGCGCGGCACCGATGACCGTGCCAGCCTAGCCGCCCACCGCACGCTGCGTTTCGCTCCCTGATGTCAGTTTCACTACCGGTCGTCCGATCCTCAAGCGGACAAACAGGACGGCGCGCTCAGCTCCACCGGCCGCGCCGCACCACCTCGTCCATCGGACGACGTCCCCGACGCAGCGATGGTGACCTATGGTCGGCCGCTCGGTAACCGATTGTGACGGCACCGACGGGTTGGTACTCCTCCGGCACGCCGAACGCCTGACGATAGGTGGCCAACCGCTGCGGCGGAATGCCGAAGAAACAGGCTCCCAACCCCTCGTCCACGGCGGTGAGCAGCATCAGCAGCGCCGCGAAGCCGGTGTCCACGTGCCAGTACGGCACCGGCCAGCGGTCGACGGACTGGTCCGTCCACCCCTTGTCCGGCTCCGCGTACCGCCGCAGGTAGGCCGACTCGTTGGCGTGCGGCACCACGATCAGCGGCGCCCGGCGCATACCGACCAGCCAGCGTTCCCGCCCACCGCCCTCGGGTGTGGTGGCGGCCCAGAACCGTTCCCGGTCGGCGGGCTCGTCCAGGACCAGGAAACCCCAGCCCTGGGCGAAGCCGGCCGACGGTGCCCGGACCGCGTGGTCGAGCAGCCGGTCCACCACGTCGGTCGGGACCGGGCGGTCCGGGTCGTAGTTGCGCACCATCCGCCGACGCCGGACGACCTCGGCGAACTCCATCAGGCCCCGGGCCGGATGCCCCAGGCACCCCGCCAGGTCGTACCGGGCTTGAGAGTGAGCAGGTCCCGACCCGAGCGGAACGCGTCCGGCGGGCAGGTCATCGGCTCGATCGCCACCGAGCGGCGGTGCCGGTCACCGACGAGGGCGTCCCCGGTGAACACCTGCCACCAGCCGAACTCGGCGTCCGCCCAGATGCTGACCCCCGCCGAACCGTCCGGCGCGGCCAGGCTCACCGACGAGCCGCCGTCGGCGTCACGGATCACCTCACCGAAACACAGATCCAGCTCGGCGGCACCGATCCGGCGCGGGCCGGTCCAGTCGTACTCCGTCCCGGCCACCGGTGTCACGCCGACCGGCAGCAACCGGCCGTCCACCAGCATTCGGGTACGGGTCGGCAGCCGCATGACCAGGTCGTCGACCGCGACGCCCGGCAGTTGCAGGTACGGGTGCACGGAGAAGCCGAACGGCGCGGCCTCCTCGCCGGTGTTGGTCACCTCGTGCTCGACGCGCAGCCCGTCCGCGCCGACGCTCCACCGGCTGAGCAGCCGCAGCGGCCACGGGTAACCGGGCTGCGGCGGAAGGTCGTAGCCGACGGTCACCGCGTCCTCGGACTGCTCCAGCAGACGCCACGGCACCCAGTTGACCAGGCCGTGGATGGCCACGTGCCGCTCCGGCTCGGTCAATGGCAGCTGGTGCGTCCGCTCCCCGAACGAGTAGCGGCCGTCGCGGATCCGGTTCGGCCAGGGCGCCAGCACCTGTCCGGCGCAGCCCGGACTGACCTCGTCGGTCCGGTATCCGTCGACCAGGTCGACGCCGTCGTGCCGGTACGTCCGGAGCCCGCCGCCCACCTCCACGATGACGGCCTCGTGGCCGGCGGCGGAGATGGTCCACTGGGCGCCGGAGAACGGGCGCTGATCGGGGCTTTCCATGTCGGCGACCCTAACCGGTCACGTCCGGTCGCCGCTCGACGCCGTCGCCGCCCGGTAGCGCAGCAACGCCGGGAACGCGACGGCGAGCACCACCACGAGCACCGCCGAGGCGAGCCCGCCAGCCACCCAGGCCACCCCGCCGCCGAAACCGGCCGCCATCGTGCCGGCCCGAAGGTCACCCAGGCGTGGACCACCGGCCACCACCACCGTGTTGACGCCCTGGAGTCGGCCGCGCATCCGGTCCGGGGCGTACACCAGCAGCATCGACTGACGCAGCACCGCGCTGATCAGGTCGGCGGCACCGGCCGCGGCGAGCAGGAGCACCATCAGCCAGAGCTGGTGGGCGAGGCCGGCCGCGGCGATCGCCAGGCCCCACCCCACCACCGCGAGCACCAGGCCGACGCCCTGCCGGCGGAGTCGGCCGATCCAGCCGGAGGTCAGGCCGCCGAGCATCGAGCCGATCGCGATGGCGCTGTAGAGCAGGCCGACCGACCCGCCGCCGCCGAACCGTTCGTTGGCGATCTCCGGGAACAGCGCCCTCGGCATGGCCAGGATCATCGCGATCAGGTCCACACCGAAGGACAGCAGCAGCACGGGTGTGCTGGCCAGGTAACGGAATCCGTCGACGACGCTGGCCAGGCCGGCCCGGCGGACCTGACCGTCCTCGGCCGGTTCGGGCGGCAGCTTGGGCAGTCGCAGCGCGGCCCAGAGCATCGCTGTGAACAGCACCGCGTCCAACCCGTACGCGATCGGCAGGACCACGGCGGTGTCCGGCGACGCGGAGAGGATCAGGCCGGCGGCGAGCGGCCCGGCCACCGAGGCGGCGGTGAAGGTCGTGTAGTTCAGGGTGGTGGCGGACGCCACCAGGTCCTGCGGCACCAGGCGGGGCAGCATCGCGCTGCGGGCCGGCGAACTGATCGCGAACGCCACCGACTGCACCGCCATCAGCGCCAACAGCAGCACCGGGCTGCCGACGTCCAGCACCGCCTGGAGCAGCAGCCCGAGAGTGGATGCCCAAAGCAACAATGAGCCACCGAGCAGCACGGCACGCCGGTCGCGCGCGTCGGCGACCGCACCGCCCCAGAGCCCGAAGACCAGCAACGGTACGAAGGCCGCCACGCCCAGCAGACCCACCCAGAACGAGTCCCGGGTCAGGGCGTACATCTCCACCGGCACCGCGACGGCGGTGAACTGGAAGCCGAACATCGCCACCGTGTTGCCGAGCCACAGCCGCCGGTACGCAGGCACGCGCAGCGGCCGTACGTCGATCGCCCAGCGGCGCGCTCCGCGCGGCCGGGCCTCCTGCACACCTGTCACGGCGCCAGCCGCTCGACGACCCAGCCACCCTCGTCGAGGCGGCGGAAGCGGAGCCGGTCGTGCAACCGGCCGGACCGGCCCTGCCAGAACTCCACCGACTCGGGGTGCACCCGCAGGCCGCCCCAGTGCGGCGGGGTCGGGACCTCCGCCGCGCCGGCGAACCGCTCGGTCACCTCCCGGTAGCGCTCCTCCAGCACCGACCGGCCCGACACCACCTGGGACTGTGGGCTGGCCCAGGCGCCCAGTTGGGAGCCGCGCGGCCGGCTGGCGAAGTACGCCTCGCTCGTCGCCCGGTCGACCGGCGCGATCCGCCCGGCGACCACCACCTGACGCTGCATGGGGAACCACGGAAAGACCAGGCTGGCGTACGGATTGGCGGACGCCTCGACGCCCTTGCGCGACAGGTGGTTGGTGAAGAAGACGAAGCCTTCCCTGTCGTACCCCTTCAGCAGCACCGTGCGGCCGCTCGGCCGACCGGCCGGGTCCGCGGTGCCCACCACCATCGCGTTGGGTTCGGGTAGCCCGAAGGCCACCGCGTCGGCGAACCACCCGTCGAACTGGGTGTGCCAGTCGGTGGCCAGGTCAGCCTCGGTCAGGCCCAGGTCCGCGGCGTACTCGTTACGCATCGCAGCCGGGGCGGGTGTGTCACCCGTCACGTCCCCACTCCTTCTCGGCGCGCTCGCCGGCGCCCTCCCGCGCTGGCCAGCCCGCACTGCCCAGTCTCACCGAGTCCAGCGGAGATTGCGCGCCCGGGGATGTCGCGTGCGGCACAGTCGCAGCGGGTCGCGTATCCCTTACTCAGCAGGCAAGATGTTCCGAACACATCCCTGAGGGTCGCCTAAGGCGCTCGGCCGACCAGGCCGGATGAGCTGTTCGGGCGCACCGACCAGATCCAGGAGAGCGACATGGCCGACTTCAAACCCGGGCTGGAGGGCGTCGTCGCCTTCGAGACCGAGATCGCCGAACCTGACCGCGAGGGTGGCGCGCTGCGCTATCGCGGGGTCGACATCGAGGATCTGATCGGCCAGGTGTCGTTCGGCAACGTGTGGGCGCTGCTGGTCGACGGTCGGTTCGGGCCGGGCCTGCCGCCGGCGGAGCCGTTCCCGGTGCCGGTGCACTCCGGTGACATCCGCGTCGACGTGCAGTCCGCGGTCGCCATGCTGGCCCCGTACTGGGGGCTCAGCCAGCTGTTGGACATCTCCGACGAGCAGGCCCGCGAGGATCTGGCCCGGGTCTCGGTGACCGCGCTCTCCTTCGTCGCCCAGTCCGCCCGGGGCCTCGGCCTGCCGGCGGTGCCGCAGAAGGAGATCGACAAGGCGCAGACCATCGTCGAGCGGTTCATGAAGCGCTGGCGCGGTGAGCCCGACCCGCGGCACGTGAAGGCCGTCGACGCGTACTTCATCTCGGCCGCCGAGCACGGCCTGAACGCGTCCACCTTCACCGCTCGCATCGTGGCCTCGACCGGCGCGGACGCGGCCGCCTGCATCTCCTCCGGCATCGGCGCCCTCTCCGGCCCGCTGCACGGCGGCGCCCCGTCCCGGGTGCTCAGCATGCTGGAGGCGGTGGAGCGCAGCGGCGACGCGGAGGGCTACGTCAAGGGCGTACTCGATCGTGGCGAGCGGTTGATGGGCTTCGGCCACCGCGTCTACCGGGCCGAGGACCCGCGTGCCCGCGTGCTCCGGCGCACCGCCAAGGAGTTGGGCGCGCCGCGCTTCGAGATCGCCGAGGCGCTGGAGAAGGCCGCCCTCGCCGAGTTGCAGGCCCGCCGCCCGGACCGGGTGCTGGCCACCAACGTCGAGTTCTGGTCGGCCGTGGTGCTGGACTTCGCCGAGGTGCCTGCCCACATGTTCACCTCGATGTTCACCTGCGCGCGGATGGGCGGCTGGAGCGCGCACATCCTGGAGCAGAAGCGCCTCCAGCGGCTGGTGCGCCCGTCCGCCCGCTACGTCGGCCCGGAGACCCGCAAGCCGTCCGACGTCGAGGGTTGGGGCGCGGTCCCGCACGGCGTCTGAGTTGTGGAAGGGCCTCCGGTCGACTCCGAGCGTCGACCGGGGGCCCTTTGCTTTACGCCGGGCGGAGGTGACGTCGAGGTGTGGCGAAGGCCTCAGACCTGCCCGCCGGGGCCCGGCTTCCACCGATCGGTCCGGGTGCGAGGATGGGGGCCGGCAGTGTCGCCGGGCCCGCCCTCGCCCTTGTGGAAGGATCTTGAAGACCGTGGCTGACGCACCGACCATCCGGATTCCCGATGAGATCAAGCCCGCCGACGGACGTTTCGGCTGCGGCCCGTCCAAGGTCCGTCCCGCGGCGGTGTCCGCGCTGGCCGAGGTCGCGACCAGCTACCTGGGCACCTCGCACCGGCAGAAGACGGTCCGTGACCAGGTGGCCCGGCTGCGCTCCGGCATCGCCGAGTTCTTCTCGCTGCCCGAGGGCTACGAGGTCGTGATCGGCAACGGTGGCACCACCGCGTTCTGGGAGGTCGCCACCTTCGGCCTGATCCGCGACCGGGCCCAGTTCGCCAGCTTCGGCGAGTTCGGCGCCAAGTTCGCCAAGTCGGTGAAGGACGCGCCGTTCCTGGGCGAGCCGACGGTCCGCAAGGCCGAGGCGGGCAGCGCGCCGACCCTCGTCGCCGAGTCCGGCGTGGACGCGTACGCGACGCCGCAGAACGAGACCTCGACCGGTGTGGCGGTCCCGATCAGCCGGGTGGCCGGCGCGGACGAGGGCGCGTTGCTGCTTGTCGACGCGACGTCCGGCGCGGGTGGCCTGGAGGTCAACGTCGGTGAGACCGACGTCTACTACTTCGCCCCGCAGAAGTGCTTCGGCTCCGACGGTGGCCTCTGGTTGGCCCTGATGTCACCGGCCGCGCTCGACCGGGCCGCCGAGATCAAGGCGTCCGGGCGCTACATCCCCGCCTTCCTCGACCTGGTCACCGCGATCGACAACTCGCGGCTGGAGCAGACCTACAACACCCCGGCGCTGGCCACCATCTTCCTGGCGGCCGAGCAGACCGACTGGATGAACGCGCAGGGCGGCCTTTCCTGGGCGGCGAAGCGCACCGCCGAGAGCGCCGCCACGGTGTACGGCTGGGCGGAACGCTCCACGGTGGCCACCCCGTTCGTGACCGACCCGGCACTGCGCTCCAACGTGGTCGCCACGATCGACTTCGCCGACGGGGTGGACGCCACGGCCATCGCGAAGGCGCTGCGCGCCAACGGCATCGTGGACACCGAGCCGTACCGCAAGCTCGGCCGCAACCAACTCCGGGTGGCACTGTTCCCGGCCGTCGAGCCGGCCGATGTCGAGGCGCTGACCGCGTCCATCGACTACGTGGTCGAGCGACTCTGAGCTTCGTCACGGTCGGTGTCCGTGGCGGCCTCCACGGACACCGACCGTGATCATCGCCGCAGCTCAGTCACGACATGCGGGGTGTCGCTTCCCCCACCCCGAGGCAGATGCGCGTACGGTGGTCGGAGACGCCTGGGTGGCCGACTCGTGGCGTGCGGCCAGCGAAGCGGGACGGAGGCAACGCAATGCGCCCAGTACGCTTCGTCGCCCTCTCCGAGGACGGCCATGCCCTGGTTCTCGCCGACGAGGTCGGGCGGTTGCTCGCGCTGCCGATCGACGAACGGATCTCCGGCGCGCTGCACGCCGAGCCGGGCGCGCCGCCGCTCGTGGTGGCGCCGACCGCGGCCGACCCGACTCCCTCACTGTCCCCTCGGGACATCCAGGCCCGCATCCGCTCCGGTGAGTCCGCCGAGGATGTGGCCCGGATCGCCGGCGTGCCGGTCGACCGGGTGCTGCGATACGCCGGTCCGGTGTTGCAGGAGCGGGCGATGCTCGCGCAGCACGCCCGCCGCACCCGCCTCAAGGGAGCGGAGAAGCCGACCCCGCTCGCCGAGGTGGTCAACGGCCGGTTGAGCCAGCACGGCATCGACACCGAGAAGATCTCCTGGGACGCGTACCGGCGTGACGACGGCACCTGGCGGATCATCGCCACCTGGCCGTCCGGCAAGGCCACCGCGCAGGCCATCTGGGATCTCGACAAGACCCGGCAGTCGGTGGCCCCGCACGACGACATGGCGCAATACCTGTGCGCCGAGCGGCCCACGCCGATCCTCGGCCAGGAGCCCGCGCCGGAGCGGGGCGGGCACGCCCTGCCCGGTCCGTCGCGTGGTGAGCCGAGCCGTGGCGGGCACGGGTTGCCGGCGGCGTCCGAGCACCCGCGTCCCGGCCGGGATCCGATCCGTGCTGGCCGCGACGCGCTGCTCGCCTCACTGGACCGTCCACTCGGTGCCTCGTCCGGCCGTGGTCTGGAGCCGCGCACTCCGGCTGCTCTCGCCGGATCGGACGCGCCTCGGCAGCGGCCGGTCGGCGGGGGCGCTGCCGCGCTGCTCGGCGGCGGCCAGGGGTCGGCCTTCGACGACGACTCGGACGCACCCAAGGAGGTGCCGGCCGTGCCGTCGCTGGCGGTGCTGCGGCCCCGCCGGACGGGCGCCGCGGCGGCGGCTGCCGGCGGCGAGTCCACCGATGCGAACGGCAAGCCGCGTAAGCGGTTGCCCAGCTGGGACGACGTTCTCTTCGGCAGCGGCCCGGCGGCGCGCGAGTCCTCCTGACGCTTCGCGTGGACGGGTGGTGGTTCACCACCCGTCCAGCCAGAAGTGCGGGGCAGCAGGGCCGTGATCGACTCGGCTTCGCGGAAACCGGGCTGTCGACGCGAGCAGGAGGCCCCGATTTCCGACAACCCGAGTGGATCACGATCTCGGGGCGGTCAGAGCGGCCAGGCGGCGAGTCGTTCGTAGCTTGCCGGCCGCGCGTCGAGGTGGCTGCGCATCAGCAGCAGCTCGGGCACCGGCCACTCCGGGCCCTGGTAGTCGTCGAGGTTCGCCCGGTCGGCCTCGACATCGACCGGGGTCATCCGGTCGCCGGGCCGGGCGATGGTCAGGTGCGGGCGGAACGGCTTCTCGTCGTACGGCAGCCCGGCATGCCGCAGCCGAGACCGGATCAGCCGGGCCAGCGCGTGCAGGGCTTCGACCTCGCCCCGGAGGCCCACCCAGAGCACCGTGGACCGATCCTGGCCGAACCGACCACCGCCGCCGAGACTCAACCGGGGCGCGGCGTTGCGGTCGTCCCGGAACGACTCCGCGGCGAGCCCGAGCGCGCTCTCCACCTCTACCAGCCGGGCGGCGTCGACGTCACCGAGGAAGGCCAGCGTGACATGGAGGTGGGCCGGTTCGGCGAGCCGGACGTTGACACCCGCCGCTGCCGCCGCAGCGACCCGTAGGCGCGCGACCTGCGCGCCCAGGTGGTCGACCGACTCGGGACGGGGGTAGACCGCGACGAACAGCCGCACGCTCAGCGGTGTCGCTGCCAGTGCCCGGCCCTCGCCGCCGGCAGGCTCAGCCCGGCGGCGTGCAGCACACCCTCCACCCGGACCCGCTCGATCTCCTGGTCGACGCCGTCCAACTCGCCGAGGTGCTCGGTGATGTCGAGGGCTCGGCAGGCAAGGCGAAGACGATCGTCGTACGCCTGGAGCAGCGCGCCGTGCCAGACCATCGGTCGGCCGGGGCCACCGAGCCGCTGGCCGCCCAGACGCCGCAGGTCGGCGGCGAGCTGTTCCAGGGGCCGACGGTCGGCGCGGTCGAAGGCGCTGAGGTCGATGTCCCGGGTCAACGCGTCCGCCTCGATGGCGCGGTCGAGGCGCGCGATCGTCCGTTTCTCCCGCCGCCGCTCACGCCACTCGGACCAGCCGCAGACCACCCGGTCGACGATCTCGTCGTAGCAGAAGAGCAGGGCGAATATCGCCGGAAGACTGGCCATGGCGAGGAGCGCCAGGGCCAGCATCAGCGCGCGCTCGACTCCCACACATCGACGCTAAGCCCCATCGTGCCCCCTCGCCAGCGGTTTGCGCGCATCCGCGCCATCCGCCGATGACGACGCGGATGACGCGGAAGCCGTTCGTACCCGTCAGCAGTCGGTGGACGTGACGTAGAAGCGGGGCATCGGCAGCACCCGGAAGCGCAGCCGGGCACCGGAGCGGCGCAGCTGCCAGGTGAGGGCGACAAGCGCGGCGGCCAACGAGATCAGCCCGCCCATCCAGATGCTGGCGCCGGCGCCGAAGTGCTCCGCGACCCAGCCGATCAGCGGCGCACCGACCGGGTTGGTCCCCAGGAACACCAACACCCACAGGGCCATCACACGGCCCCGGAAGGCAGCGTCCACACCCAACTGGACCCGCTGGTTGGCGGCCTGGGCGAAGAAGACCATGAAGAATCCGGTCGGCACCAGCAGGGCCACGACCAACCAGTACGTCGAGGCGAGACCGACCAGGGTGCCGAAGCTGGCGCAGGCGATCGCCGCACCGAGGACCAGCCAGACCGACGGCCGGCTGCGCCGACCGGTGCCGCTGAGGGCACCGCCGAGCGCGCCAACCGCCAGCGCCGTGCTGAACAGGCCGAAGGAGGCGGCACCGGTGTGGAAGACCGTCTTCGCCAGCGCGGCCAGGGTGAGCTGGAAGTTGAACAACGACATGCCGATCACCGACATGACAGCCATCGGCAGCAGCAGGTCGGGGCGACGCCACACGTACCGCAGGCCGTCGACCACCTTCGCGGACGCCCGCTCGTCGCGGGGTATCAGGGCCTCGCGGTGGAGGTCGGCCGTACGCATCCGGACCACGTTGACCAGCGGCGCGATGGAGCTGAGAGCCGTGAAGAGGAACACCGGGCCGACGTCGAACGCGGCGATGGCCAGGCCGGCGACGGCAGGGCCGACGATTCGCGCCGAGTTGAACACGGCGGCGTTCAGCGACAGGGCGTTGGGCAGCAGGGGCGTGCCGACGAGCTCGGAGACGAACGCCTGACGGACCGGGGTCTCGACGGCGTTGGCGGTACCGAGCAGCGCGGCGAAGGCGAAGACGTGCCAGAGCTGCACCAGGTCGGTGAGGACCAGCACGGACATGCCGAGCGCCAGCAGGCTCCAGAAGGCGTTGGCGACGAAGAGCAGCACCCGCTTGTCGTACCGGTCGGCGAGCCGGCCGGAGAACAGGGTGAGCAGCAGCACCGGTGTGAACTGACACGCGGTCACCACGCCGAGCGCGGTCGCCGAATTGTCGGAGAGGTCGAGGACGAGCCAGTCCTGGGCGATGAACATCATCCAGACGCCGATCAGTTTGATCAGCTGCCCGGATGCGAAGAGGCGGTAGTTGCGGACCTGTAGGGACTGGAACATCGTGCTCAGCTTGGCCTGCACTCTTGGTGCGCCTCCTTAAGGACGTACGCGTCATCGACAGGTGACGGCACGGACCCGGTGGCGCGGGCGCGGCTCAGGCGCGAGCGAGCTGCTGGAGAATCTGGGCGGCCCTCTGCAGGGTCTCCCGTTCGTCCTCGTCGAGCGCGGCCAGCCGGTGGGCCAGCCATTCGTCGCGGGCCCGCTCGAACTGGTCGAGCACGGCCTGCCCCCCTTCGGTCGCCGCGAGGATGACCTGCCGGCCGTCGGTCGGGTGGGGTGTCCGCCGCACGAGGCCGCGGTCCTCCAACTTCCCGACGATCTTGGTCATCGTCGGTGGCTGCACCCGCTCGACGTCGGCCAGTTCCCTGGGCGTCAGGGCGCCCGCCAGCCGCAGGCTGGTGAGCGCGGAGACCTGGGTGACTGTGAGGTCGCCGACCGGCCGGGCCTGGCGGACCCGCCGGTTGAGTCGGGTGATCGCATCACGCAACTGGGGAGCCAGTCGCGCCGGTGGCACGCGTTCCGCCGTCACCGTCCGCTCCATCACGTTAGTTAGCTTAACTAATGAGCCTGGCTAACGACATCTCATATGACCAGGCTCACGAGGACATTGGTGCACTTCCGGGCGGGGAATCCCGTTCGACTCCCCGCCCGGACGACGTCAGAGCACCAGGGACTCGATCGGCCCGCGCAGGAAGTACAGCACGAACAACGCGGCCACCCCGTACAGCAGCGGGTGGATCTCGCGGGCTTTGCCCTTCGCCAACTTGACCACCACGAAGGTGATCAGGCCGGCGCCGATCCCGTTCGAGATCGAGTACGTGAACGGCATCAACACGATGGTGAGGAACGCCGGAATGGCGATCTCGTAGTCGGACCAGTCGATCGTCCGCACCGCAGTCATCATCAGGAAACCGACCACCACCAGGGCCGTCGAGGCCGCCTCGAAGGGCACGATCACCACCAGCGGCGCCAGGAACATCGCCAGCAGGAACAGCACGCCGGTGACCAGGTTCGCCACACCGGTCCGGGCGCCCTCAGCGACACCGGCGGCACTCTCGATGTACGACGTGTTGCTGGACGTGCTGGCCGCGCCACCGGCCGCCGCGGCGATCGAGTCGACGAGCAGGATCTCCTTGGCCCGCGGCGGGGTGCCCTTCTCGTCGAGCAGGCCACCCTCCTGGCCCACGGCCACCATCGTGCCCATGGTGTCGAAGAAGTCCGTGATCAGCAGCGTGAAGACGAACATCAACACGACCAACCAGCCGGCCCGACCCCACGAGTCGAGCACGTTGAACTTGCCGAGCAGCGACAGGTCGGGCAGGTCCACGACCGTCTTCGGCAACTCCGGCACGTTCAGCGACCAACCCTTCGGGTTGGGTTGACCGTTGACGAACGACGGGCCGATGTTGCCGATCGCCTCCACGATCACCGCCAGCACCGTCGAGGCGAGGATGCCGATCAGGATCGCGCCCCGCACCCGGCGGACCACCAGCACCAGGGTGATCAGCAGACCCACCACGAAGACCAGCATCGGCCAGCTCACCAGCTTGCCGCCGATGCCCAGACCGACCGGGACGGTGGTGTTGGCGTCGTCCGGGATCCGCCGGACGAACCCCGCGTCGACCAGGCCGATGATGGTCAGGAACAGACCGATGCCGACGCCGATCGCGGTCTTCATCTGCGTCGGCACCGCGCGGAACACAGCGGTCCGCAGACCGGTCAACACCAGGACCGCGATGATCACACCCTCGATCACCACCAGGCCCATCGCGTCGGCCCAGGTCATCTCGGGGGCGATCTCGTACGCCACCAACGCGTTGACGCCCAGACCAGCGGCCAGCGCCAACGGGAACCGGCCGACCACACCCATCAGAATGGTCATCAGGCCGGCGACCAGCGCAGTCGCGGCAGCCAGCGCGGGAATCGGGAGGGTCTTGCCGTCACCGTCGACGGCACCACCCAGGATCAGCGGGTTGAGCACCACGATGTACGCCATCGTGAAGAAGGTCGCCAGGCCACCGCGTACCTCGCGGCTCATCGTCGAGCCACGGGCGGAGATCTCGAAGAACCGGTCGAAGCCGTTACGCGGTTGAGCGGGGTTGGGAGGTGTGCCGTTCTCGGGCGGCGCTACTGCCATCAGGTCCTCGCAGGTGATCTTCCGGTTGTCGCGCGCATCGTCCCAGATCAGCGACGGGCAGGGGAAGTCAGTCGCGTACGCTTGCCGAATGCCGAACGAGCAGCCACCGCGGCCCGCACCGCTGGACCCGCCGATGGTGCCGTTCGCCCTCGCCGGGTTGATCGCGTGGGCGGTCGCCGGGCTGGTCCTTCTGATCTTCTTCCGGGGCTGGCTGACCGACAACGGTCACCAGAACTGGCTCTGGACCTGCCTCGCCGGTTTCCTGTGGGGCTTCCCGGGGCTAGCCGTGATGATGCGGCACGACGCCAACCGACGCCGACGCCGCACGAGCTGAGCCGCCCGCCGCGAACGGTCAGGGGTGCCCGTACGGCTCCGCCGGCTCGGCGTCCTCCACGGAGCCCGGGGCACGGCTGACCGACATGGCCTCCACCGCACTGTCGTCGTACACCGTGGGTAGTTCTTCGACGGCGGTCTCGGCCGCCTCGATGAGCGTCTCCGAGTGCGCGCCGCAGCCGTGGTCGGCGCTCACCACCCGGCCGTCGTCCGGGGCGAAGAAGTTGCCGCACGCACCGAAGGCCTGCCGCATCGCACCGGCCAACGGCAGGTAGAAGCCGCAGCTGCCGCAACGGGCGGCGGCCGGCGCGGCGGTGGAGATCGGAGCGTCGGGGCCGTGGTCGCCGTCGTACCAGCGCTGCGCCGCCTCCATGCGGCCCTCGCGGGAGAACACCCGCGCCCGCCCGAGGCCCAACTCCCACGCGGTCTCCTCGACCGCCGGGTCGTCGGAGAGCAGGTAACCGGGGACCAACCGGTCGTCGTCCGGCGGAGTCGGCAGCAGATCGCCCGGACCCAGGTCGCCCGGCTTGAGGCGCTCCTGCCAGGGCAACCAACCGGGCGCGAGCAGCGCGTCGGGCCCGGGCAGCAGCACCGTCTCGCAGATTGTCACCGTCTTGCTGCGCGACACCCGGGTGACGGTGACCGCCCACCGCCAACCCCGGTAACCGGCGAGGCGGCATTCGAAGTAATGGGTGACCAGCCGTTCACCTTCGGCCACGACCTGCAGGTGGTCGCCGACATCGTCGGCGTCGACCTCGGTGATGCCAGCGCGGGCCACCTCGACGGCGGCGGCGCAGACCTGGTCGAGACGGGCGGCACGGGTGGAGGCGGGCCTGGTCACCCGACCATTGTTCCCCATGCGCCCCGCAGGGGTGACAGGGACTCCCGGGGAACCTTTCCGCGCAGTGGTGTGGGCGCGTTCGGATCAGATGGGCGAGGATGGTGCACATGCCGTCGTACTCCCGCTCCGAGCGATCCCTCCTCGGGCGTACGGTCGGCACCGGCATCCGCGCCGTTCGTCTGCTGTTCCGCGGTTCGATGGGCGGCGGCCGCTGGGTGACCCGCCGGGCCGGTCGGGCCCGGGCCCGGGGCGCCGGCGGCGAGGTCGGCATGGTGCGCCTGTTCGACCTGCACGCGCTCTCCTGCGCCGGTGACACCCTGATCGCCATCGGCCTGGCCGGGACGATCTTCTTCAACGTGCCGCTGGGCGAGGCCCGCAGCAAGGTCGCGCTCTACCTGCTGGTGACCATGGTGCCGTTCGCCATGCTCGCCCCCGTGGTGGGCCCGCTGCTCGACCACTTCCGGCACGGTCGGCGGTACGCGCTGGCCGCGACGATGCTGGGCCGCGCCTTCCTGGCCTGGTTGATCTCCGACTACATCCACGGCTTCGGGCTCTATCCGGCCGCGTTCGGGGTGCTCGCGCTGTCCCGTGCGTACGGCGTGGCCCGGTCCGCGGCCGTGCCCCGGTTGCTGCCGGAAGGGCTCGGTCTGTCCCAGGTGGGAGCCCGGGCCAGTGTCTACGGCACTGTCGCGGGCGCGCTCGTCGCTCCCATCGGGTTGGCCGCGTTCTGGTTCGGGCCGCAGTGGCCGCTGCGCGTCGCGTCGGTGATCTTCCTGGTCGGCATGGTGATCTCCCTGCGCTTGCCGCCGAAGGCCGACTCGGAACCACCGGAGCGGGTCCCCCGGCCATTGCGCGCGCTGGGCCGTCACCGTGGCGACCGACCGCTGGGCCGGGGTCGACCCGCCGGCCGCCTGGTGATCGCGACGCTGATCGGCGCCGCGACGCTCCGCGCGGTGTACGGCTTCCTGCTGCTCTTCCTCGCCTTTGCGATCAAGAAGGGCGACCTGACCACTGTGGCGTTCGGCCGGGATCTGGGCGCCGAGTGGGCGTTGGGGGCGGTCGGCGGCGCGCTCGCGGTCGGCACGTTCCTGGCCACCGCCATCGGGACCCGTCTGCGCATCCACCGGCCGGCCGCCATCCAGTCCAGCAGCATGATCATCGTGGCCGGCGTGGCGGTTCTCGCCGTCATCCAGTTCTCGCTGGTGATGGTCGCCCTGCTGTGCCTGGTCGCGGCCCTGGTCAGCGGGATATCGAAGCTGGCCGTGGACGCCTCGATCCAGGAGCGCATCCCGGAGCGGCTGCGGGCGAGTTCCTTCGCCCATTCGGAGACGGTGCTGATGCTCGCCTTCGTCGCCGGTGGAGGGCTGGGGCTGGTCCCGTTCAACGGTCGGATGGGCATCGCGGTGGCCGCCGGGGTCGGCGTCCTGGCCGCGATCCGGGGTGTGCTGGTAGCCGCCCGGCTGCGGGGCGAGAAGCTGGCCGGCCGGCCGCTCGGTGACGACGAGCTGACCGAGGACGAGCCGGCCGACGAGCCCACTGATGTCGCGCCCACCTCGCCGGCTCCGACCCAGGCCAGCTCGCCACGGTACGACGACCCGAGCCTGGCTCCTCCCGGCTACCACATCTACCGTCCGTCCTCGGCGGTCGGCGGCCCGGGTGGCGGGGCGGACGACGAGACCCGCCGCGAATCCCCCGGCTCGGTCTCGTGACCGGTCTGCTGGTGGTGACGGCGGTCCCCGCCGAGGCGGACGCGGTCCGCGCCGGCCTGACCGACCACACCGTGACCGTGACACCGGTCGGCGTTGGCCCGGCCGTCGCCGGTGCTGCCACCGCCCGGCTGCTGGCGCTGGCCGAGGCCGCCGGCCGCCCCTACCGTGCGGTGATCAGCGCGGGCGTTGCCGGCGGCTTCACCGGGCGGGCCGAGGTCGGCGACACCGTGCTCGGCACCGCCAGCATCGCCGCCGATCTGGGTGCCGAAGCACCGGACGGGTTCATCCCCGTCGACGAACTGGGAATGCCGCCGGCGATGCTGGGCGTCGGCGGCGTGGTGCCGACCGACCCGAGCCTGCTGGCGGCACTGCGGGCCGCACTCCCGGCGGCCACGACCGGGCCGGTGCTCACCGTCAGCACGGTCACCGGCACCGAGGTCAGCACCCGGGAGCTACGCCGACGGCATCCGGAGGCGGTCGCCGAGGCCATGGAGGGGTACGGAGTGGCGGTCGCCGCCGCCCAGGCCGGGGTGCCCTTCGCCGAGCTGCGCACCATCTCCAACCCGATCGGCCCGCGCGACCGAGACGCCTGGCGGCTACGCGAAGCCCTCGCCGCCCTGACCACGGCAGCGCCGGCGCTGCGCTGACTACGGCCGGGCGGGACGGACGTCGAGGGTAAGCGCCGAGGGCCGACCCGCCTGTAGCTGGAACCCGCAGGCGAGCAGAAAGTCGACGGTGCCACCGGCGGCGGTCGCGTGTGCGGTGTGGATGCCTGCCGCTGCCATCTCCCTGGCCAGCAGCCCGATCAGTTGACGACCGATGCCCAGGGTTCGTAGGCCGGGAGCAACGACGACGCCTTCCAACACCAACTCACGCCGGTCGCCCCAATCCTCGCCAAGGAGCAGATCCAAGCTCCGCTCATGAGCCCTCAACTCACCGACCGGACCCGCCCCGGGCACCTCAGCGAGGAATCGCCACGACGTGGCCGGCAGCCCCTCGGACGCACGCCGATACCGCACCTTGGCCCTTGTCTGGTGGCGCATCCGTCGCTCGTCCCGCCGCGTGCGATCCAGGTCATAGCTCAGCTCCGGGACACGCACCGGCCACAGCCGTTCCGGGAGGGTGTACGAGTGCACCCACCAGGCCCCCGGCCAGTCGCGGAGGGTCAGAACACGGCGGACGTCGAGATGCGCCGGGTACCGCCGACCTGCCTCGTCCCGCAGCTCGGCCTCTCGCTCCTCCTCGGGGACGGCCACCGTGCTCGCCGTCTCGCTCGCCGGGACGCAGCAGTGGTCACCGGGCAGCTTGAGGGCGACCTCGCCGCCGACCGCACGGACGAGCCGCTCCACCGTCCGGAAGGACGGGCTGGCGCCTTGCCCCGCCTCGATGCGGGCCACGGTGCTCTTGGGTATGCCGGACCGCTCAGCCAGCTGTCGTTGGCTCAGATCGACACGTCGACGCAGGTCCCGAAGGGCTGCCCCCACGTCGACGGCGTCCCCACCGTTAGTCACACGTCCATGCTTTTCCGCGACCCCTTCGGCCGTCAACGGCAGCGGTCGAGCTGTGGACAACCTTGTGGATAACGCCGTTGTCGCTGTGCATAGCTCGTTCGGCTCCTGTAGAGCTGCCCCGTAGATGGGGCATGCCGACGAAGGTCGGAGCAGACCACCACGCCGCTGACACCAGCCACACCACCGACCCGCCACACCGCCGACCCCGCCGCATCACCGACCCCCGCTGCCCCACAGGTGGGGCAGCTCTACAGGCAGCGACCCACTTCCTGGCAGCGGCTGGCGCGCTGGTTGTGGGCGGCCCGACCAACACCAGCGCAGCCCGAGACGGCGCATGACCCGTTTCGCCAGACCCCGTCACGGATCACAGTGGGTGGGGTGGGCACGGGCCTCGGGGCGGGGGCAGGGCTAACGTGAGGGGCGTGGCGCTCTCCCTGGCGATCTCGCCCTGCCCCAACGACACGTTCGTCTTCCACGCGCTGGTGCATGGTCGGGTTCCCGACGCACCGCCGGTGGAGGTGACCTACGCGGACGTGGACGTCACCAACACAGCGGCCGAGCGAGGCGCTTTCGACCTGGTCAAGGTGAGCTTCGCGGCGCTGCCCTGGCTGCTCGACGACTACCACCTGCTGCCCTGCGGTGGCGCACTCGGTCGTGGCTGTGGCCCGCTGGTGCTGACCAGGGGCGACCGCCCCGACCTGACCGGCGCGACGGTGGCGGTGCCGGGCGACCGGACCACCGCGTACCTGCTGTTCCGGCTCTGGTCGGCCGGGCAGCCGCCGGCCCGGATCGAGGTGGTCCCGTTCCACGAGATCATGCCGGGCGTCGCGGCCGGGCGTTACGACGCTGGGCTGGTCATCCACGAGGCCCGGTTCACCTACCACCGGCACGGCCTGAGCGCGCTCGTCGACCTCGGCGAGTGGTGGGAGGCCGACACCGGCCTGCCCATTCCACTCGGTGCGATCCTGGCCCGACGCGGCGCCGTCGACCCGGAGGCCGCAGCCGGCTGGGTCCGCGAGTCCGTCCGGCAGGCGTGGGCCGACCCGGCCGCCAGCCGGGAGTACGTGTTGGCGCACGCCCAGGAGATGGAACTCGACGTGGTGGACCGGCACATCGGTCTCTACGTCAACGAGTTCACCGCAGACCTGGGTGAGGCCGGTTTCGCCGCGGTGGCGGCACTGCTCGACCGGGCCGCCACCGCCGGCCTGGTGCCTCAGACCTCCAGCTCGCGCGCCACCGCGTGGACCAGCTGAGCGATCTTCTGCGCGGTCTTCTTGTCCGGGTACCGGCCCCGGCGCAGGTCAGGCTGGACCTTGGCCTCCAGCACCTTGATCATGTCTTCGACCAGGCCGTGCAGCTCCTCGGCCGGTCGACGGCGCAACTCCGCCATCGACGGCGGCGCGTCCAGCAGCTTGACGCCCATGGCCTGCGCGCCCCGACGGCTGTCCACCACGCTGAAGTCGACCCGTTGGCCACCCTTGAGGTCGGTGACACCCGCCGGCAACGCCCCCTTGGGCAGGAACACGTCCCCGCCCTCGTCACTCGTGACGAAGCCGTATCCCTTGGCCGTGTCGTACCACTTCACTCGACCCGTAGGCACCTGAAAACCCCTGCTTCACTTGAGCCGCTACTGCTCCAAGGCTAGCTGGATCATGCCGTCGAGTGCCGCTGGGAATTCGGTGAGCCGATCCAGCACCACCTCCGCCCCGGCCGAGCGCAGCTCATCCCGGGAGCACGGGCCGGTCGCCACAGCGATGCCGGGCACCCCGGCCGCTGCCGCCGCCACCATGTCCGCGACATGGTCACCGACGTAGTGGGTGGCACCGTGCTCGCGTAGGGCGGTCGCCTTCTGCTCGGCGAACAGGTCACCGGCCAACTCGTCGACCTCGAGACCGAGGTGGTCCAGGTGCAACCGGGCCAGCCGGCCGATCTTGGACGTGACGACCAGCACCCGCCCACCCCGCGCACGGATCGCGTCGATGGACTCCCGCGCGCCGGGCAGCAGGAGCGTCGGGGTGATCGCGTACGCCGGGTACAGCTCGCGGTACGCGAGCACGGCCGACTCGACCTGCTCCGGTGGGAACCAGTGCGCGATCTCGGTGCGCAGCGGCGGCCCGAGGCGGGACACCGCAAGCTCGGCGTCGATCGGCACGCCGGTCTTCGCGGTCAGCGCTCGGTACGCCGCGGCGATGCCGGGGCGGGAGTCGACCAGGGTCATGTCGAGATCGAATCCGACGGTCAGTGCGGGCATGCCGAAAAACGTACCCGGCCACCCCCGTCCGGCCGAACGTCCGAGGGGCGCGGAAGCCCGCTGCCGGGCTAGCGTGGAAAGACGATGACCACCTCACTCGCCGACCACCTGCGGTCGCTGCCCGACGAGTCACTGGCCGCGCTCCTCCAGCTGCGGCCCGATCTCGTCGTGCCCGTGCCAGCCGACGTCTCCGCCCTGGCCATCCGGGCCCAGTCCCGGGTCTCGGTGGCGCGTGCGCTGGACGGGCTGGACCAGTTCACCCTTCAGATCCTCGACGCCGCCCGCCTCACCCGGAACCCGGACGACGGCACCACGGCCACCGACGCCGTCCTGGCCATGGCGACCTCCGGGCCGCACCCGCCGGCTCCGACGGCCGTCCGGGCCGCCGTGGGTCGGCTGCGCGCGCTCTTTCTGCTGTACGGCCCGGAGCACGCGCTGGAGGTGGTGCCCGCCGTCGACGAAGTCGCCCCGTACCCCGCTGGGCTCGGCCGGCCGGCCGCGGAGCTGGACCCGCGCACGGCCGCGCTCTGCGCGGACCCGGCGAAACTACGCCGGACGCTGCTCGCCGCCCCGCCGTCGGCCCGGGCGATCCTGGACCGGCTGGCTGCCGGCCCGCCGGTGGGCAGTGTGCCCCCGGGCGCGTTGCAGGCGCCACCGCTCGGCGCGGAGGATCCGGTGCTCTCCGACCCGACAAACGGTGGTGCCCCGGCCGGCTCCCCGGTGCGTTGGCTCGTCGACAACCGGCTGCTGGTCCCCGTGACGACGGGCTCGTCGACGGCCAGCGGCACGGTGGAGCTGCCCCGCGAGGTCGGGTTGCTGCTGCGCCGCGACAGCGGCCCTCTCGGCCCGCTGCGCACCAGCCCGCCGCCGGTTGCCGGCGCGCCACGCGAACCGAAGGCCGTCGACTCGGCCGGTGCCGGGCAGACGATGGAGGTGGTCCGGAACACCGAAGGGCTGCTGGAGCAGCTCGCCGACGAACCCGCGCCGGTGCTGCGCTCGGGCGGCATCGGCGTACGGGACCTGCGGCGGCTGGCGCGCACCGCCGGGCTGGACGAACCGACGACAGCGCTGCTGCTGGAGGTGGCGTACGCGGCGGGGCTCCTCGGCGAGTTGGAGATGCCGGGCGCGGCCACCGGCCGGTACGGGGCCGATCAGCAGGTGCTGCCGACCGGCGGGTACGAGGTGTGGCGGGCCGCCTCACTGGCCCAACGCTGGGAGCAGTTGGCCCGGGCCTGGCTGACCATGACCCGGCAGGTGGGGCTGGTCGGCCGCCGGGACGACCGGGACCGACCGATCACCGCGCTGTCCTCCGAGGCCGAACGGGCGAGTGTCCCGGGCGTCCGGCGGGCCGTGCTCGGCGTGCTCGCCGACCTGGAGCCGGCCACCGCACCCACCCCCGACGAGGTGCAGGACCTGCTCGACTGGCGGGCGCCCCGACGCAGCCGGGGTCGGGACGCCGCGCACCGGGAGGTGCTGGCCGAGGCCGCGCAGTTGGGTGTCACAGGTCTGGGCGCGCTCACGTCGTACGGTCGGCTGCTGCTGGGTGACCTGACGTCGACCGACGAGCGGGGCGGCGAGGATCCGCTGGGCGTGCACGCGGACGTCGAGAGCGGCGACCCGTCCAGTGCGGCCCGGGCGTTGGACGCGCTGCTGCCCGCACCGGTCGACCACTTCCTGGTGCAGGCCGACCTGACAGTTGTGGTGCCCGGCCCACCCGAGCCGGCGCTCGCCGTCGAGTTGGAGGCGATGACCGAACTCGAGTCGGCCGGCGGCGCCAGCGTGCACCGGGTCACCACGTCGAGCGTGCGACGTGCGCTGGATTCCGGCTACACGGCCGACGACCTGCACGACGTGTTCCGGCGGCGGTCGCGTACCCCGGTGCCGCAGGGCCTCACCTACCTGGTGGACGACGTGGCCCGTAAACACGGCGGGCTGCGGGTCGGTCTGGCCGGGGCGTACCTGCGCAGCGACGACGAGACCCTGCTCAGCGAGGTGCTGGCGGACCGCCGGCTGGAGTCGTTGGCGCTGCGTCGGCTCGCGCCGACGGTGCTGTGCACGCAGTACCAGGTGGGTCGGTTGCTGGGTGCGCTGCGCGACGCCGGGTACGCCCCGGTGCAGGAGG
Source organism: Micromonospora sp. WMMD967 (assembly GCF_029626165.1). Lineage (NCBI taxonomy): Bacteria > Bacillati > Actinomycetota > Actinomycetes > Micromonosporales > Micromonosporaceae > Micromonospora > Micromonospora sp. WMMD967. The sequence goes on along the minus strand of NZ_JARUBK010000001.1, from coordinate 1,564,440 downwards.
ACGGCACCGGCGGCACGGTGCTGGCCCGGCCGCGGATCCGCCGGGCCCCGGCGCGGGTGTCGGTGACCACCCGGACGCTCGACCCGTTGGTCACCCCGAAGCTGCCCATGCCACGGCTGCTCGGTGTGGTGGAGCACATCCGCAGGGGTGAGGCGGCGGCGCGGGCGGCCCGGCGGGCCCCGGCGGTGGTGCGTGGCGGTGCGGCGGGGCTGGGCGGCGGGCCGGTGCCCGCGCACACGCACAGCGAGGCCCTGGCGGTGCTCCAGCAGGCGGTGCGGGACAAGGCGCTGGTCTGGGTCGGTTACGTCGATGCTCACGGGGCGACCGCGTCCCGCCTGGTAAAGCCGGTCTCGATCGGCGCCGGCTACCTGCGCGCCGAGGACGAACGGACCGAGATGCTGCACACGTTCGCGCTGCACCGGATCACCGCGGCGGTGCTGGCGGACTGACCGGCTCGGTACGACCGGCCGGCGGCGCCACCGCGGGCGCTGCCGGTCAGCGGCGGCTGCGGCGGACGGTGCCGACCACCGAGATGATCAGAAGTAGCGCGAAGCCGGCGCCGGCGGACTCCCCGACCGAGTCGACGAAGCCCTGCCGCAGCACCAGCCATCCGAAGAGGAACCACCCGAGGAGGAGTGCCGCCGCGACGGCGTACGCGATCACCGTCGCTCGGGACACCTCGTCGGGTGGCGCCTGCTCATGTTCCGTCATCACGTCACGGTCGACCGTCATGCCCAGCCTCCCCGCCCGGTCTGGCCCTGGACTCCCAGGGTGACACTCGTTGGACCGGTCGGACAGGGGTTAAACCCCCGATTCGCGGCCGTGTCGGTCAGGTGCCGGGACGGCGGCCGATCAGCACCACCCGGGTTCCGACCTTCCCGAGTTCCCACATCTTGACCGCATCGACGTGCAGAAGGTTGACGCAGCCGTGCGAGCCGATGGACTTGTCGTGCAGGTAGGTGGTGGTCTCGTGGAAGCCCATCCCCTGGGTGAAGTGCTGCCAGTATGGCAGCCACACCTCGTACGGGTCGGACCACTCCTTGGGATTGCGGAAGTTGACGGTGAACGTGCCGGCCGGGGTGCGGTAGCCGGACATGCCGGTGCGGGTCACCGTCGGCTCCATGATCACCTTGCCGTCTCGGATCGCCCAGACGGTCTGCCGGGTCAGGTCGACGCAGAACGTGGTGCCCGTGCCGGCCTTGCACCGGCTCGGCTCGGTGGTGGCGAGGCGCTGGGCCACGTCGAGGGTGGTCGGTCCGGCGCGACCCTCGACGGGGCGAATGCCGTACCTCTTCTGGAACTTCTTGATCGCGGCGCAGTCCGCGGCGGACTGCCGGCCGTCCACGGTGACCGTCCCGAACCCGCCCAACTGGGCCAGGTAGGTCTCCACCTGGCGCTGGTGCTGGCCCTGCGGGCAGCCGGCGACTGTCGGCGTACCCGTGCTGGGGGTTGGTTTGGGTGTGACGGTGCGAGTGGGTTTCGGCTTGGGTTTGGCTGTGGCGGAGGTGGGTGCGACCGGCGTGGGTCGGTCGCGCTGGTCCGGCCCGGGCGCGCCGCTCGCCCCCGTTGCCCTTTCCGCCGCACCGGCTGGGGCGGCTCCCCCGCCACCACTCCCACCGGACTGCGGATCGAACGTGCACGCACCGGAACCGACCAGCACGACCACCAGCAGGGCGACCAGCCGGGAAGTGTCGCTGACACGCTTCATGGCACCTCCCCAGAGATTCGCCCCTTTGCTAGACGTTCGTGAGTGCCGTCACGGTTGCACCTGGTGAGCAACTTTCTTTGGAGATCCCGCCCCGTGCAACACTGGATGGTCGGCCATCTGCGGGTATGTGACCCGCCGGGGCCGAAGACCGACCGAGGAGAGGACGCTGGCGTGAGCGGTGGACCACTGATCGTGCAGTCGGACAAGACCCTGCTGCTGGAGATCGACCACCCCGACGCGCAGGCCTGCCGGATGGCGATCGCACCCTTCGCCGAGTTGGAGCGCTCGCCGGAGCACGTGCACACGTACCGGCTGACGCCGCTGGGTCTGTGGAACGCCCGCGCGGCGGGGCACGACGCCGAGGGTGTCGTCGACTCGCTGCTGAAGTACTCCCGCTACCCGGTGCCGCACGCGCTGCTGGTGGACGTGGCCGAGACGATGGACCGGTACGGTCGACTCCAGCTCGCCAACGACCCGGCGCACGGGTTGGTGCTGCGCGCGCTCGACCGGCTGGTGCTGATCGAGGTGGCCAAGAGCAAGAAGCTCGCCGGCATGCTCGGCGACAAGATCGACGACGACACCATCCGGGTGCACCCGTCCGAGCGTGGCCGGCTCAAGCAGGCGTTGCTCAAGCTGGGCTGGCCGGCGGAGGACCTGGCCGGCTACGTCGACGGTGAGGCGCACCCGATCGAGCTGGCCGAGGCCGGCAAGGACGGCCGCAAGCCGTGGACGCTGCGGTCGTACCAGCGGGAGGCCGTGGAGGCGTTCTGGGCCGGCGGGTCGGGTGTGGTGGTGCTGCCCTGCGGTGCCGGCAAGACCCTGGTCGGCGCGGCGGCGATGGCCGAGGCGAAGGCGACGACGCTGATCCTGGTCACCAACACGGTCGCCGGTCGGCAGTGGAAGCGGGAGCTGATCGCGCGCACGTCGCTGACCGAGGAGGAGATCGGCGAGTACTCCGGCGAGCGTAAGGAGATCCGCCCGGTCACCATCGCCACGTACCAGGTGCTCACCTCGCGTCGCGGTGGCGCGTTCACCCACCTGGACCTGTTCGGGGCCCGCGACTGGGGCCTGGTCGTCTACGACGAGGTGCACCTGCTGCCCGCGCCGATCTTCCGCTTCACGGCGGACCTTCAGGCCCGTCGTCGGCTGGGCCTGACGGCGACTCTGGTACGCGAGGACGGCCGCGAGGGTGACGTGTTCAGCCTGATCGGCCCGAAGCGGTACGACGCGCCGTGGAAGGACATCGAGTCGCAGGGCTGGATCGCCCCGGCCGAGTGCACCGAGGTACGCGTGACCCTGACCGACGCGGAGCGGATGTCGTACGCGACGGCCGAGGCCGAGGAGCGTTACCGGATGGCGGCCACTGCCCGCACGAAGTTGCCGGTGGTGAAGGCGCTGGTCGATCGGCACCCGGAGGACCAGGTGCTGGTGATCGGGGCGTACATCGATCAGTTGCACCAGCTCGGCGAATACCTCGACGCGCCGATCATCCAGGGTTCGACCACGAACAAGGAGCGGGAGCGGCTGTTCGACGCGTTCCGGTCCGGTTCGCTACGGACGTTGGTGATCTCCAAGGTCGGCAACTTCTCCATCGACCTGCCCGAGGCGGCGGTGGCGATCCAGGTGTCCGGGACGTTCGGGTCCCGCCAGGAGGAGGCGCAGCGGTTGGGGCGGGTGCTCCGGCCGAAGGCCGACGGCCGGCAGGCGCACTTCTACACGGTGGTGTCCCGGGACACGATCGACACCGAGTACGCGGCACACCGGCAGCGCTTCCTCGCCGAGCAGGGGTACGCGTACACCATCGTCGACGCCGACGACGTCCTCGGCCCGCCCCTGCCGACCGTCGACTGACGCTTTTCGCCTTGGGGTTGCGCCCGGATGCCTTGATCCACTCCAGATCGCCGAAAGTGCGGTATCCCAGACGCTTCGATACCGCACTTTCGGCGCAACGGAGTGAATCTTCACCGGGAGAAGCGGTCCACCAGCACCGCCAGCCGGCGGTCGTGGTCGGTGCGGCGGAGCCTGCCGCTGCGCATCAGCGTGACCAGGCCGTGCAGGCCGCTCCAGAACGTCTCGGTGAACGTCTCCAGGTCACCGTCGCCGGCGAACGGGCGCACCGTCTCGGCCAGCTCGGCGAAGCCGCGGGCCAGGTCGGTCGGGACGTCCTGGCTGGCGAACGGTAGGTCGACGGCGAGGGTGAACATCGCGTCGTAGATCGCCGGCCGTTGCTCGGCGAAGTCGGTGTACGCGGCCGCGACGTCGGCGACCGCCCGGCGGGGATCGGCGGCGGAGGTCCGGGCCGAGGCGAGCGCCGCCGCCAGTTCGGCGAAGCCCTCGACGGCTACCGCCGCCATGATGGCGTCCTTGCCCTTGAAGTGGCTGTAGAGGACGGGCTGGCTGTACTCGATCTCGGCGGCGAGTCGCCGGGTGGTCACGGCGTCCCAGCCCTCCGCCAATGCCAGGTCGCGTGCCGCGGCGATGATCGCCTGTTCCCGTTCAGCCCGCTCGCGCTCCCGGCGTGCCTGTGTCGACATGACAGCAACCCTAGCACCGCTAGCGTTGCTGTCGATGCTCTGCTAGCGTCGCTCTCGCATCTAGCAGCGCTAGGAATTGGAGCAGACCATGCTGGCACCCCTCGCCTACGGGCTCGCCGTCGTCCTCAGCCTCTTCGTCGTCTTCATCGGTGCACGGTTCCTGCTGGTGCCCCAGGCGGCGGCAGCGGGGTACGGCGTTCCGGCCCGGCCGGACGGCGATCCCGCGTACCTGACGGTCAAGGGCCTGAAAGACCTGACCTTCGGGTTGCTCGGCCTCGCGCTGATCGCCTTCACGACCGCCGACGCGGTCGCGTGGTACATGCTGATCGTCGCGCTCGTTCCGCTGGGCGACACCGTCATCGTGCTGCGCAACGGCGGAACGAAGGCCGTCGCCTTCGGCATCCACTTCGCGACGGCCGTTGTCGTCCTCCTGAACGCCGCGCTGCTGTTCGCCCTGTGACCCACTTCGACGCCGGGCTCGTTCCGTCCAGACACATCGGCAGTGGCCGCGCCCCGACGGGGGCGCGGCCACTGCCGGGACGGTCAGTACTGCGGGGTGACGAAGATGCCCGCCTGGTCGGCGACCACATGGGCGGTGCCGGAGCTGCTGTTGTAGAGGTTCAGTCCGCCCTTGGTCCCCACGATGGCGAGGTTCGACGATGTCTCGCCCGTCACGAAGTTGAGGTTCGACACCGGCGGACGCGCCTCGGCGCCCGGATGCGCGATGAGGAAACCGGAGCTGGCCGGCGCGGTGACGGTAAGGTTCGCCACCACGGCGGCGGCCGTCACGCAGCAGGCCAGGTTGTCGACGTACGGGCTGATGTTCACCGACTCCCACGGCTGAAGTGGCTTCGCGCCTCCCCGGTTGGGCAGGCCCGTGGCGTCCCGGCTGTCGGCGATCCGCAACGGCCCGTTCGGAACGTAGCTGAGCTGCCCGTCCACCCCGAAGTATCCGGCCAGGTCCGCGATCACGTGGACGCTGCCGGAGCTCTGGTTGTGGATGTTCGCCTTGAGGTCGGTCACCGGCACGATCACCAGGTTCGGGATGGTCTGGCCGGCGACGAAGTTCAGGTTCGACGCGGTTGGCACGGGCGAGCCGTACGGGAAGACCTTCAACACGCCGCTGGTCGTCGGCGCGGTGACGGTGACGTTGAGGACGACGGCCGTCGCGCCCGGCGAGACCTTCCGGTCCAGGTTGAGCGTGCGCGTGCCGTTCGGCGCGAGCGCGCCGCCGTCGGTGCGGGTGTCCAGGACCCGCGTCAACGGCTGGGTGGCGAATCCGTCGCCGGCCTCCGCGTACCAGCCCTGGAGATCGGCGACCACGTGCACAGTGCCGCCGCTGCTGTTGCGAATCCTGATCTTTCCGTTGCTCATCGGTACGGTCACCAGGTTCGGCACCGTCTCTCCCGCAACGAAGTTGACGTTCGAGGCGGTCGGCGCGTTCGTGCCGTCCGGGTAGACGGTCAAGAACCCGGCGGCCGTCGGCTGGGTCGCTGTCACGTTCAGCACCAGGGCGCTGATGTCCGCCGCCGGCACGCCGCCGATGCTGTCGACCGGCACCACCACCTCGGACTTCGGCGGCACCGGAGTGCTGGTACCCACGCCGACCGCGGACCGGGTGTCCAGGAGCCGCTTTGGCGCCACCGCCGTGTAGTGCGCCCCGAGCACCGTGCAGCTCGGGGAGCTAGCACTAGCGGACCGGAAGCCGGTCGTGCTCCACTGCACCTGCACACAGGCGCTACCCGCCCGACGGAACCGGTGGTTCTCGTTGAGCGACGGCGTGCCGCCCCGCCAGAGCGGGGAGTCACCGTACTGGTAGACGAAGGATCCGATCGGCCCGTCGGTCGTCCACTGGGTCGAGGCGCTGGCGCGGAGCGTGGTGTCCAGGGGGCCGGCGCCGATCGTCCGGTGCAGGCGCTCGACCCGGAGGGTGGTCGGCCCGAGCCGCTCAACCGCCCCCCGGTCGTGGTAGCCGTTGCCCGTGCCCGTATTCGCCCACGTCGGGTCGTCGGCGTGGGCGTTGCCCATCAGGTCGGTGGCCAGCACCCCGGGTGCGTTCGCGTCGGCGGAGTCGATGGCCGGGGAGCTCTGCTTCAGCGCGATGAAGCCGCGGTCCTCGAACCTGGGGTCGAGCAGCGGGTCGGCGACGATGTCGAACGCGCCCTGCCCGGTGGCCGCCTGGAAGTCTCCGAGCGTCCGGTACGTGGTCGCGCCCCAGCGGTAGAGGGCCCAGCCGGTGGTCGGATCGATCAGGTTGTGGTGGACGGTGGTCTGCGGAACCTCCACCGGAAGGACCATGATCGCCGTCTTCACCGTCGGCTCGCCCTCGCAGAGCCTCTGGTCCGGCAAGGGCTTGACGATGTTGTTGGCGACAGTGACACCCGGCGAGGCGACGAGCGTGATGCCCGGAGCGCACCCGGCCTGGATGGTGTTGTTGGTGACTATGGCGCCCGCGGCCCGGGTCAGATCCATCCCGCCGTTCGGAATCTGGTTGGCGATCACCATCGTGCCCGTCGAGTCGCCCTCGACGGCAAGCGCGGTCGTACCCGGGGAGTTCAGAAAGTTCCGGCTGATGGTCACATCGGTGGAACCACCGGTGACCTTGATCAGGGGCCGGCTGGTTCCGGTGACGGAAACGCCGTCGACGGTGACCCGAGACGCGCCGTCGACAACGACCGGCACCTCTGTGCGCCCGTAGACGGCGAAGCCCTCGACGACGACGTCGTGCACCTGGCGCAGGGTGAAGACCGATCCGGTGCCGGTGTCCGCGCCGTACCTGCCCACCCGGACGACGCCGTCCCGGGTGTTGACTGCCTTGAAGGTGATCGGCGCCGCTGCGGTGCCCGATCGGGTGACCGCGACACTCTCCGGGTAGAGCCCCGGCTGCACCAGCACGGTCTGACCGGGCTGCGCGACGGCCGCGGCCGCGGAGATGGTGCAGAACGGCGACTCGGCCCTGCCGTCGCCGTTGGGCACGCAGTCCGTCGCACTGACGAAAAGCTCCGAGCCGGTGGACGTTGGCGCCGCCGAGGCGGAGGAGGGCGCGGGAGCCGCGGTGGCAGCGGGAATCACCGGCCCGACCAGAGTCGCGGCACCGACCAGTGGTACGAGCGCGAGCAGGGAGCGAACGGCTCTCTTCATGAATGCCCCACGATGATCAGGGATGGTGTGCCGCGGCAGCCTACCCCGCTGAGGGCGTGCCCGAGCGTCCCTCGACCACCGTCCATCTGTCGATCGGACGGGCCGTGTCAGGGCGTCGGGGGTGGGCAGCGGTCGGGGAGGGTCACCTGGCCGGGGCGGTGGTCGAAGCTGTCCATCGTGAACCACTCGTCCAACTCGGGGTCGAAGAGGTTCTGGAGGCCGAACTGGAGCACCTGCCACCACCGGGTCGGGTCGCGCTGGTCGACGTAGATGTCACCGAGCGCGAGCGGGAACCGGAAGAACTCCCCCGGCACGGTGGAGCCTCCGACGACACCGACCCGCCAGTGGTCGACGTGCCGGTCCTTGTCCCCCTGAAGGATCTCGGGCCCGACGAAACGGGACGTCTTCAGCTTGTCGTTGAAGATCTGCCGGTTGAAGAACCCCGGGACCTTGCTGCACTCGCGCGGCGGGAACAGCGGGATGTTCGGCCACTTGTAGGTGAGCGTGTAGAGCGTGTTCTCGTAGATCAGGTTGGTGAACCAGATCGGATGCTCCGGGCCGCCGGCGACCATCTGGCTGTTGCCGTCGCGGCCCTGCCAGGTGAACGGCACGTCGATGCCGAGGTCGCGCACGATGTACCGGCCGGTGCCCTGGAAGTCCGCCGGCAACTGCGGTGGGCGCGGCTCGGTCGGCACTGGCGTCACGTCGCCGTCGGCCTGGGCCGCGCGGGGCAGCGGGGCCGCCGCCGGGCCGGGCGCGACCACCCCGAGGGCGAACAACGCACCGGCCACCATCGAAACCACAGCCCGACGTGTACGCCTCGACACCACCATCGCCCCCGCCACTGTGGAAAGACCACGCACCTGCCTTCGGCGAAGCGTATGAGCAGGCAGAACGTGAAGAGCGGCCGAACCTGTCGACTCCACCGGAAGGGTGAGGCGGTAAACGCACCGGCCCGGGACCGATGCGGTCCCGGGCCGGCGTATCGCGAACCTGCCTACTTGATCAGCTTCCAGGGGCCGTTCTTGTCACCGGGCTCCTGTCCGCGCGTCCACCACTTGGCCTCGTACACGTGGCCCTTGAAGGACACCCGGTCACCCGCGTTGTAGACCTTCGTGAGCGTCCAGGCTGCCGGGCTGTTGTCCGGCGGGGTGGGCGCGATCTCCTCCCAGGAGCCGTTGCGGTCGCCCGGCTTCTGGTTGCGGGTGTACCACTGGGCCCGCCACTTCCTGCCGTCGTACATGGCGAAATCGCCCGAGTTGAAGATCCGCGACGCGGTCCAGATCGCGGTGCCGTCCTCGGTCATCGCGAGTTCCTGCCACGCGCCGTTGGCGTCGGCGCCCGGCTTCTGGTTCTTCGTGTACCAGGAGGCCCGGAAGACCCGACCCTGGTAGGTGGCCCGGTCCCCGTCGTTGTAGACGGTCGACGGGTTCCACTCCGCCGGCAGGTTCACCGTCACTGTGGCGCTGGCCTCGACCGGGGTGAGGTGGTCGCTGCCCGGGTACGACGCGGTCAGGTTGTGCTGCCCGCCCGCGAGGCCCACCGGCAGGGTGAACGTGGCGGTCCCGTTCGTCAGCGTGGCCGAGCCACGAACTGTCGTACCCTCGCGCAACTCCACCGCGCCGGTGACCGGCGTGCTGCCGGCCGCTACCTTGACGGTCACCGTCGCCGCGGCGCCCCAGGCGGTCGGGGCGGCGGTGACGGTCATCGTCGGGACCTGCTTGGCGGTACGGAACACGGCCGGCTGGGCCACCGCCTCACCGCCGTCGGCGCTCTTCGCGGAGACGATCCAGCCGTACGAGGTGCCCGGCAGGAGCTTGCCCCAGGTCGTCGTGGCGACCCCGTTCGCTGTCACCTCGTCGGTGCCGATCGTGCCGGACGGCACGTACGCGGCGAGCGAGTCGGTGGTGAACGACGTCTTGCGGGTGCTGAGGTCCACCGGCAGGGTCAGGTTGTCCTCCGAGCCGTTGTAGCGCGGCTTGGTCTGGCTGCCGTCCTGGCGGATGTCGTACTCGGTCGCCCCGAAGTTCTTGAGGAACGGCGAGTACGTGTCGATGTGCATCTCGGCGCGGTCCACGTCGAACTGGAGCAGGCGCAGGAAACTCGCCCCGAACTGCAACCGGTCGGTGGCCTTGTGGTCCGGCCTGCCGTCCCCGTTGACGTCGATGGTGCCGTCGGGGGCGACCTGGCTCGGCCACAGCTCCGCGGCGGTGACCGTGTAGAACTGGTAGTCCGCCAGCAGTTCGACGACGTCGTGGCTGACGGTGACGCCGATCTTCGACTTCAGGTTGGTGCCGACGCCGTGCTCGTGACCGGCGAGGACCAAAAAGACGTTCGCGTTGGTCTCCACGACCTGCTTGAACAGCGGCGAGCCGTCCGGCGCGGAGAAGTCCGCCCCGCGCCCGTCGGGGTTGGCCGACGGCTTCAGGTAGTCGTGGGAGAGCAGGATCCCGTTGCGGTCCTTGTACCGCTTGAAGATCGAGTCAGCCCACTTGGCCTCGGCCGGCGTCACCCCGTACGACAGGCCGACCGCGACGAAGTCCAGTCCACCGGCGGAGAACAGCAGGTAGTTGTTCTGGTTGTCAGTGCCCGGCGTGACGGAACCGTCGGCGTTGGTCACCTCGTCCCACGCGTGGTATTCGGTGCCCTTCGGCCAGGACTTCGCCGTGCCGTAGTACCGGTCGGCGCTGAAGGTCCGGCTGAACCGCGAGGTCGGGCCGGTCTCCGCGCCCAACTGGTCGTCGTGGTTGCCGGCGATGACCTGGTTGACGACGCCGTTGTCGTCGAGGATCTTCTGGAAGCCGGAGGCGACGGCGAGTTCCTTCTCCACCTGCTCGTGCAGGCCGGGCCGCTTCAGCGAACCGTCCGGGTTCTTCGCCAACGGGTCGTAGTAGTCGTTCTCGATGATGTCGCCGGTGTGGGCCGTATATGCGATCTTGCGGCTGTCCGCGTTGTCGGCGATCCACTGCATCTGGTCGCGGTAGGCGGCCGACCAGATCGCCTGCTCCTCGGCCGTCTCGACGTCGGAGGGCTCGGCGTTACCGTCAAAGTCGTCGTACGTGCCGCCGGCCGCACCCTCGGTGATGTACTGGGTGTCGGTGAAGTGCGCCAGCGAGAAGTCGTACGACGCGGGGTCCTCGAAGCGGTCCTTGTCGTTCTGCGCCGTCGAGTCGCGCGGGGACAGGTCGTCGGCGAACGGGTCCTCACCGGTGACCAGCACGTGCACGACGCCACCGTCGCGGTAACCGGCCTCCACCTGCGCGGTCAGGACGGTGTCCTGCCCTGCCTGGCCACGGGAACTGGTCAGCACGACCCACTTCTTCGTGGCCGGGTTCCAGACCCGCAGCGCCACGATCCGGGCCGGGTCGATGGTGCCCGACCAGCGCAGCGTCGGCTCCTGCTTGGCCGCCGCCAGCGGCAGGTCGTACCGCTGGAAGACCACCCCACGGCCGGACGCGCTGTCGACCGTCGCGCCGTCGAGCGGACGCAGCGAGGTGACGTCCACTGTCTTGTCGTGCTGGACGTCGAGCGCGGTCGGCACGTCGGCCGCCTCACCCTGGTAGCCGGCGGTCGGCAGGACCACGTCGGCCTTGGTGAAGGTGGCGGTCAACCCGACACCCTCCGCTCCGGGGATTCGGGCGGACAACTCGGCGGAGAGCGGGTCGGTGCCCTTGACCGTCGAGTTCAGCTCGGTCGGGACGTCCGGGATGCTGGCGCTGCTGAACCGCACCTCACGGGTGGCGGTGTTGCCGAGCGCGTCGGTCGCCGTCACCGCGATGGTGTGCTCCCCGGCGGGCAGGCCGTGGCCGATCTGGTCACCCTGCTTGACGGCCGCGCCGTCCAGCGTGAGGACCGGCGTCCCGGCCAACCCGGTGGCGTCCTTGATCCGGACGTCGAGCGCAACCGTCGACGTCAGCCGCTGCCCGGCGGCCGGGACGCTGCTCTCGATCTCCGGGGCGGTGTTGTCGCTGGTGAAGCGCCGCGTCGAGGTCTTGTCCCCGACGACCGCCGTGATGGTGTGCGCACCGTCCGCGATCGTCGTCGTGTCGACGTCAGCGCGCTTGCCCAACGCCGGCAACGCCGACCCGTCCGGCGCGGTGACGTCGAACATGACCATCTTGGTCAGCACCCCGTTGAAGCTGCTGCCGCAGGTGCCGTCACCGACGTACGTGGTCACCTGGGAACCGGCCGGGTAGCTGGCCGAACCGATGGTGACCGTCGTCTGCGCGATCGACCGGGTCAGCTGCGTCGCCTTCGCGCCGGTCGGCAGCAACTGGAAGTCCCGCAGCGTGAAGTCGTCGAAGTTGTCGCAGCCGCCCGGCTTGGCGCTGCCACGGTCGTTGCCCGCCACGAACTCGACGGCGTTGACACCCGGCACCAGCCACTCGTTCGGGAAGCTGAGGTCGGCGACCTCCTTCTCCCACATTCCGATCTCCAGCGGGATGCCGTTGACCAGCACCTTGTTGTCGTACCCGTTGTCGCTGCCGTTGCCACCGACGAACACCTTCAGGTGCGCGTCGCCCCCGCTGCCGAGGGTGTCGACGGTGCGCGTCGTCGGTGCGCCCTCGACGGTGAAGTGCAGCTCGGCCTCCTTGTTGGGCCCGCAGGTGCCGTCGCCCAACGCCAGCGAGGCGGCTGTCGTCTCCGCCTTCGTCACTGTCGTACCGCTGGTGGTGACGACGAACGTACTGCCGGCCGTCACGGTGCCCGCCGTGCTCAGCGTGAGGCTCGACGCGGCCCGGGTGAGCTTGAAGTCGTCGTGGTTGGCGCAGGTCGCACCGTTGAGCGTGCCGTTGTAGTCGCCGGTGCGGACCTCGACGACGTTGTCCCCGAGATGCAGGAACCGGGTGGGGAACGCCAGCTTGACGTCCTCCACGCCGGTAGCGCCGTAGTCGCCGCCGACGTCGACGCGGTGGCCGTTGACCAGCACATAGTTCTGGTACCGCGCCTCGATCGAGTTGCCGGCCTCGACGGTGAGGCCGAGGGTGGCAGTGCCGGCAGCCAGTGTCTCCGCGTTCTCGGCGGGCCTGTCGTCGATCGCCAGCGACTCGACGTGCTCCTTGCCGCCGCTGGGCAGCGCCGCGATCACCGGGCGGGTCCCGCGTACGCGGGCACCGTCGGCGGGAGTGACAGCCGCCGCGCCGGCCGGAGAGTTGTTGACGTCCACAGTCACCGACGTCTTCGCGCCGGAGACCGTGGTGGCGCTGACGGTGTGCGTACCGTTGCTGAGCCTGGTGGTGTCGAGGTCGGTGCGCAGGCCGGAGGTGCTGCCCGGCGCACCGGAGATGACGAAGGTCAGGTCCTGGTTGAGCAGCTTCGCGGAGCTGCCGCAGGTGCCGTCCCCGAAGCTGTAGCTGAACAGGTTCTGCTCGCCGTCGGCGACCACCCCGAGCAGGCTGAGGCTGATGCTGCTCAGCGCGTAGTCGTCGTAGTTGGGGCAGCGACCGCCCTCGCCGTTCGGCAACTCCTCGTAGCCGACGGCGGTCTTGGTGGTCGTGTCGACCCAGGCCGCTCCGGCGTGGACGGTGACGGTGTTCGCCCCGACCCGCAGCCAGTCGCCCGGGAAGTCGAGGCTGCCTACCTGCCCGCCGGGAATGTCCGGCAGATAGACCCGGTCGGCCTCGGCGGTGCGGCCGTTCACGGTGATGTAGTTGCGGTAGCGGGCCTCGGTGCCGTTGCCGCCCATCTCGAAGGCGAAGTGGGCGGTGCCGGCGGTCCGGTCGGCGTCGATCTTGTCGCCGTCGACGGCGAGCGTGGTGACCGAGTCGTTCTCGGTGACCGGCTCGACGACGACGGGGACCTTGCCCTCGACGTTCTGCCCGTTGGTGAGGTTGATCAGCGGGGTGTTGCCACTGGTCGCGGTCGCCTGCGCCCCGGCGAGGGTGGGGTTGAGGGTGGTCGCCGGTCCGGCGAGCAGAAGAAGCGCCACGGCGGACAGGAGTCCACGTGTTCGCTTCCTACGCGCACGTCTCTCGTGCGTCATGGCGGGGTCTCTCCTTGGTGGACGGATCAGTGATCGCCACCGACGTGCGAAAAGATCCACCACGGGACTGCGAGGACGCGAGCGGTCGAGGACATGCCAGCGCCACGGTCCACAGGTGCGGTGGCACGCCGGCGGCGCGGCCGTTGGATGACCCTGCCGCCTCTGGGCGAACGTGCCAGCCAAGCCTGATGAGAGGCGGGCGGTGTACGGGTGAACAGTTAGTTGATCAACCGAGCTTTTCGGCGTTCACCACAGGCACCACCTCGGCGAAGTGGCGGTGTCCGAGCGGATCGATGGCCCCACTTCGGCGATCTGGAGTCGATCAAGGCAAAGGTGCGTCCTCGGCGGTCAGAGGACGCGGGTCACCCGTTCGGCGGCGACGACCGCGTCCCGTTGCGCCGGGTCGAGGTTGGCGCTGATGACCACTGACGCGCCGGCGGAGAGCGGCGCGAGCAACCACTTCAACGGCTCCTCGTGCTCGGCCGCGTCGACCAGCAGCCGATCACCGGCACGCAGGTCCAGCATCTCGGCGATGCCCTGGGCGACAGCGCCCCACTGGCCGTAGGTGGTGCCGTCCGCGGTGGCCGGGTCCGACGGGTGGATGGCCGTGTGGTCGGGCGTGGTGTCGGGGTGGCGGAGCACCTCGGCGAACCAGTCCAACCAGCCCAACGGCACATCGGCCAGCGGACCCGGCCCGGTGCCGACGAGGTAGCGGTGCGGCGCGTCCGGCACGTCCTCCAGCCAGTCGTCCTGCCGCTCCGGCGTCACGAGGACCGCGTCGAACGGCCGGTCGCCGCCCGCTTCGAGGACCGGCAGGCCCGCCGTGGCGCGGGGCCGGAACGACACCGCCAGGCCGCAGGCCCACGCGCCCAACAACACCGCTGCGGTACGCCAGTGCGGCGGCAGCAGCACCGCTACGCGGCTGCCGGGGCCGAGCCCGCAGCCGTCTCGCAGCAGGCCGGCGCTGCGCGCAGCCCAGGAGCCGACCTGCTGGGCGGTCAGGTCTACGCGCTCACCGGTCGCCTCGTCGCGGTAGCTCAGCATCGGGCGCTGGGCGTCGGCGGGCGGGACCGACAGGTCGGCCGTGACGGTTGGCTGCATCTCCACGCTCCCCGGGTCGAGGTCGGCACCACAGTACTCAACGACTTTGGTCGCTCCCGTCGTCGGCCGATGGCCGTAGCGGCTGGCCGGGTGGCCACCGCACGGTGACAGGCGACCCCCGACGCGCCGCCGAGGAGCGCAGATGCCGACCGAGCCCGACCCCGCCGACAGCACCGCCCCGCCGCACTCCGCCACGGACCGTGTCACCACCGACCGTGCCGCCACCGATGGCCGCCTCCCCCTGCACCGTCGACTCCTGCCGGTGGTCGCGTTGCTGCTGCTCGCGCCCTGGGCGGCCGAGTGCTCGTGGGGTGGGTTCGCCATCGACGACTTCCTCCCGGTGCTGATCTTCCTGGGTCCGATGTACGGCGGCGCGGCGATCCTGGTCCGGGAGACCGCCCGGCACCTCGGCGCGGGCTGGCCGACGATCGTGCTGCTCGCCGCCGCGTTCGGGGTACTCCAGGCCGGGCTGGTCGACCAGTCGCTGTTCAACCCCGATTTCCTCGACGACACCCAGTACGCCGACACCCGGGCCACCGCCGAGGCGACACTGGTGCCGGGGCTCGGATTCAGCCTCCGGCAGGCCTTCGACTACGTGGGCAACCACATCGTGCTGACGATCTGCGCGCCGATCGTGCTGATCGAGTCGTTCCTCGGGGCGGACCGCCGACTCCGGCCATGGCTGGGTCGACCAGGTCTCCTCGTCGTCGGTCTGGTCTACCTGCTCGGCAGTCTGTTCATCTTCTCGGACATCCACGGGGACAAGGGTTTCCTGGCCAGCCCACTGCAACTGACCTTCGCGACGTCGCTGGCCCTTGCCCTCGTCGCGACGGCCGCGCTGCCGCGCTGGCGTCGCCCCTCTCCGCGCCGCGCACGCCGGGTGCCGCATCCGCTGTGGGTGGGCCTGCTGGTCGTCCTCGTCCGCTTCGGCAGCGACCTCACGCCGGGCTGGACGGGTGTGGCCATCGCGCTGGGGCCCGCCGCCATCGTGGGCGCCACCATCGCCTACTGGTCGTCGCGCAGCGGTTGGGGGCAGCGGCACGTACTCGTCGCCGGCTCGGCGAGCCTGGTCACCGCCGCCGCCTTCGCGTACCTCGTGCCGCCCTACTCCCCGGCGAGCCCGGCGGCGGCCCTGGCCGGCGACGTCGCCGTCACCGTCATCACCGTGGCCCTGGTCGGCGGCGCCTGGTGGCGGCTGCGCCGTGCTTCGCCCGCTGTTCACGTCGGCGCAAGCTGATGCTCCCCGACAGGTGTCAGCCTCCGTGCGGGTACGACCTAACGGAGGAAGTCCTTGACACTCAGAAGAGCATTCACCGCGCTCACCGCCGCCGGTGTCGCCGCCGCCAGCCTGACCGGGGCCACCCCCGCGTCGGCCGGTGGACACCACCACCCGGGCGCGTCTCTCGCCTTCGACCGGGTCGCCACGTACCCGGTGTTCCAGAACCGCCCGGCCGGCGAGGACCCGGCGACCGCGACGGTCGCCGAGATCTCGGCGGTCAGCGAGGACGGCCGCACCCTGATCCACACCGACGCGCTGGCCAAGCGGATCGGTTTCCTGGACATCTCCCGGGCCGACCGGCCGCGCGGCCTCGGCACGCTCTCCCTGGCGCAGCTCGGCGACGCCGAGGACGAGCCGACCTCGGTCGCCGTGGTCGGGAAGTACGTGCTGGTGGTGGTGAACACCAGCAGCAGCTTCACCGAGCCTTCCGGTCGGCTCGACGTGATCGAGTTGGCCAGCCGCAAGCGGGTGGCCAGCTTCGACCTGGGCGGCCAGCCCGACTCGATCGCGATCAGCGCTGACAAGCGGTACGCCGCGATCGCGATCGAGAACGAGCGCGACGAGGAGGCCACCCCGCCCGGCGGCGAGGAGGGCGACCTGCCCCAGGCACCCGCCGGTTTCGTGCAGATCGTCGATTTGACCGGGAAGTCCCCGGCCGGTTGGCGGCTGCGCCCGGTAGCGTTGACCGGCGCCGACGGCAGCGCGTTGCCCGCGTTGGTCCAGGCGGGCCTGGCCGCGCCCACCGACCCGGAACCGGAGTACGTCTCGATCAACAGCCGCAACCAGCTGGCCGTGACACTTCAGGAGAACAACGGCGTCGTCCTCGTCGACCTGCCGACCGGCCGGGTCACCCGGGTGTTCAGCGCGGGTACCGCCACGATCAGCGGGATCGACACCAGGAAGGACGGTGTCATCGACCTGACCGGCAGCATCACCGACGTCCCGCGCGAGCCGGACGCGGTGGCCTGGATCGACGACCGGTATCTCGCCACGGCCAACGAGGGTGACTGGCACGGCGGCACCCGCGGCTGGTCCGTCTTCGACAGCCGCAGCGGCCGGGTCGCCTGGGACGCCGGCAACACCTTCGAGCGGCTCGCCGTCACGTACGGGCTGCACAACGAGGACCGGGCCGGCAAGAAGGGCACCGAGCCGGAGGGCGTGGCGGTCGCCGAGTACGACGGTGTGCGGTACGCGTTCGTCGGCTCGGAACGCAGCAACTTCGTCGCCGTGTACGACCTGACCAACCCCACCAGACCGGTGTTCAAGCAGGTTCTGCCGACCACCAACGGGCCGGAGGGGCTGCTGCCGATCCCGTCGCGCGGGCTGCTCGCGGTCTCCAGCGAGGAGGACGACGCGTCGGTGAACGTCCGGGCGTCGGTGTCGCTCTTCCAGCTCGGTAAGGGCACGCCGACGTTCCCGAGCATCGTGTCCGGCACCGACCGGGGCGGCGCACCGATCGGTTGGGGCGCGCTCGGCGCGTTGAGCGCGGCACCGGGCAAGCGGGACCAGCTCTACAGCATCACCGACGCGGCGTACACCCCGACCCGCATCCTCAGCATCGACGCGAAGCGGACGCCCGCCGTGATCACCGGCGCGCTGCCGGTGAAGGACGCGGCCGGCGCACCCGTCGGGTACGACGCGGAGGGCGTCTTCGCCCGTCCGCAGGGTGGCTTCTGGCTGGCCGTCGAGGGCGCCAAGGGCGCGGAGAACAGGCTGGTCCGGCTCGACGCGGCCGGGGTGACCCGGCAGACCGTGGCGCTGCCCGCCGAGGTCGCCGCCGGTCTCGGTAAGCAGGGCCTGGAGGGCGTCACGGCGACCACCGACCGGCAGGGCCGGGAGATTGTTTGGGTGGCCGTGCAACGGGAGCTGAGCACCGACCCGGTTGGCGTCGTCCGACTCGGCCGGTACGACGTCACGGCGGGCACCTGGAGCTGGTTCGGCTACCAGTTGGGCACCACCACCGTGCCCGGCGACTGGATGGGCCTCTCCGAGATCGCCGTGGTTGGCGACCGGTTGGCGGTCATCGAGCGGGACAAGCTGAACGGCCCGGCGGCCACGGTCAAGCGGATCTACACGGTGCCGCTGCCGGGTGCGGCGGCCACCGGTCCGCTGACGGTGCTGCCGAAGACGCTCGCCGTCGACGTGTTGCCCGCGCTGCGCGCCACCAACGGCTGGACCCAGGAGAAGCTCGAGGGTCTGACGGTGGCCGGCAACGGCGAGGTGTACGCGATCACCGATAACGACGCGGTGCAGGACGCCACCGGCGAGACGGTGCTCCTGCGGCTCGGCTCCAGCCGAAAGGTCTTCGGCCGCAACTGACCCACCGCCAGTCCCCGACGGCCGGCGTCCACCCTCGCGGTGGGCGCCGGCCGATCACATCGGGTGATCTCGGCACGGGGCCACCACCCCCACCTCACAGCCTTTGCTTTGCATACCTATGTGCGACGCACACGCTCCGCGAGGAGGGTTCCATCCCCCAACTGCACGGCCATCAGTGAAGTACCAGGTCACAGCGGTGTCGCCTATAGGTATGCAGAGCAAAGGCGGCGGGTGATGTGGGCGGGACACCGCGGTCCGTAACACTCTGTTGCTGATAGCAACCTGCGGGCCATCTGGGCGTTCGTTATTACCTAGCGTGAGCCTGGCAACTCCGGGCCGCCGTCGAGCAGCGGGGCGAGCAGGTCGTCGTACTCCTCGACCCGGGCCAGGACCTCGGCGGCGGTGAACTGGCGGACGGCGGGCTTCCGGCCACGGGCGCCGGCCTCGACCTCGTCCCAGGTCAGCGGCGTCGACACCGACGGCACCGACTGGGCCCGCAGGGAGTACGGCGCCACCGTCGTCTTCGCCGCGTTGTTCTGACTCCAGTCGATGAATACCTTGCCCGGGCGGAGGTTCTTCGCCATCTTCGAGACGATCAGCTTCGGGTGGGCCTTCTCCAACTCCTGGGCGATCCGTCGGGCGTAGTCGGAGACGAGATCGGACGACTGGGTGCCCGCGATCGGGCAGCAGAGCTGCATGCCCTTCTTGCCGGAGGTCTTCGGGTACGACTCGATCCCGTCGTCCGCGAGCCGGTCCCGCATCAGCACCGCCACCGGGCAGCATTCGGCGAGCCCCGCCGGCGGCCCCGGGTCCAGGTCGACGACCATCATGTCCGGGTGTTCGCCGACCTTCCACTGCGGCGTGTGCAGCTCCAACGCGGCCAGGTTGGCCAACCACACCAGTGTGGGCAGGTCGTCGGCGACCACGTAGTCGATGGTCTCCCGGCCCTTCGTCGACCCGGGCGCGGGCAGGTTCTCCACGCGCACCCAGTCCGGGGTCGCGGCCGGCGTGTTCTTCTCGAAGAACGACTTGTCGTCCACGCCGTTCGGGAAGCGGATCCGGGTCACCGGCCGGTCCCGCAGGTGCGGCAGCAGCACCGGCGAGATCCGGGTGTAGTAGTCGATCACCTCGCCCTTGGTGAAACCCGCCGCCGGGTAGAGCACCTTGTCCAGGTTGGACAGCTCCAGCGGGCGGCCCTCGACGTCCACCCGTAGCCGCTCAGCCGGCATCGTCGACCTCCTCGGGAGGTTTGTCCGGGCGCAACCGCAGCACCCGGGGGAAGCGCAGCCGACCGTCGGGGGTGCGTTGGCCGTACTTCACCTCCACCACCACCCGGGGTTCTACCCAGATGGCTCCCCGCGCATCCTCGCGCGGCACACCGGGCGCGAACGGCGACGCGCCGGACCGCAGCGGCTCCAACTCGGCGAGGAGCTGCCGCTCGATGGCCGCGCCGATTCCGCCGCCGACCCGACCCCGGTAGATCAACCTGCCGTCCGGGCCGGGCACACCGACCAGCAGGCCGCCGATCCGGCGCGCGCCCGGTCGCCAGCCACCCACGACGAAGTCACCGGTCACCTCCAGCTTGACCTTCACCCAGTCCGGTGAGCGCACCCCCGGGCGGTAGACGGCACCGACCCGCTTGGCCATCACGCCCTCCAGGCCGTGCTCACCGGCCGCCTCGTAGGTGGCCGGCCCGTCGGCGAACATCGGCGGCACCGCCCACCGGGGACCGCCGAGGCCCAGCCCGTCCAGGGCCTCCCGGCGGCGCTCGTACGACCAACCGGTCAGGTCGTCGCCGTCGAGCCGCAACAAGTCGAAGATCATGTACGTCACCGGCATGACCGCCGCCAGCCGGGCGGCCTTGTTGCGGTCCCGCACGTGCATCCGCTCGGCCAGCGCGGTGAACGACGGCTGCCCGCCCTCGCCGAGCAACACCACCTCGCCGTCGAGCAGCGCGTCGTCGACCTGCTCGGGCAGTGTAGCCAACTCCGGGTACGCGGCGGTGATCTCCACGCCGGAACGGGCATACAGGTGCTGACCACCACCGGAGATGTCGGCGAGCGCGCGGACCCCGTCCCACTTGAACTCGTACGCCCAGCCGTCACCCGCCGGGAGCGGCCCGGTCATCGCGAGCATCGGCTTGAGCGGCGCGCCGGGCACGACCCGACTGTAGTAGCAGGCCGAACACCTCGCGTCCGGTTCTTTCGGATGCGAGCATGGTCGATACCGGGGAAGGGAGCGCAAGATGCGTGCCATCTGGAAGGGAGCCGTGTCGTTCGGGCTCGTCTCGATCGGGGTGAAGCTCTACTCCGCGACCGAGGAGAAGGACATTCGGTTCCACCAGGTGCACCGCGAGGACGGCGGCCGGATCCGCTACAAGCGCACCTGCTCGGTCTGTGGCGAGGAGGTCACCTACGACGACATCGCCAAGGGCTACGACATCGGCGGCGGCGAGATGGTGATCCTCACCGACGAGGACTTCGCCGACCTCCCGCTGACCAGTTCACGCGCGATCGACGTGCTGGAGTTCGTACCGGCCGAGCAGGTCGACCCGATCCTCTACAACAAGGCGTACTTCCTGGAGCCGGAGGGCGCGGCGACCAAGCCGTACGTGCTGCTGCGCGACGCGCTGATCGACTCGGAGCGGGTGGCCATCGTCAAGGTGGCGCTGCGCCAACGGGAGCAGTTGGCCACGCTGCGGGTCCGTGAGGGTGTGCTGCTGCTCAACACGATGCTCTGGCCCGACGAGATCCGTACCCCGGACTTCGGTTTCCTCGACGAGGACCTCAAGGTGCGCCCGCCGGAGCTGGCGATGGCCAGCTCCCTGATCGACTCGATGACCGGCGAGTTCGAGCCGGACGTCTTCACCGACGACTACCGGGCCGCGTTGCAGGAGGTCATCGACGCCAAGGTGGAGGGTCGCGAGGTCGTCCAGCCGGAGGAGGTCGAGGAGGCACCGGCCGCCGCGGTGGACCTGATGGCCGCGCTGAAGGCGTCGGTGGAACGCGCCAAGGCGGCGCGTGGTGAGCAACCCGCCCGTGGTGGCGGTGGCGGCGGTGAGCCGACGCCCATCTCGTCGGCCCGGTCCGCCCAGAAGGCGGCCGAGAAGAAGGCCGCCAAGGCCCCCGCGAAGAAGACCACGGCGAAGAAGACCGCCGAGAAGAAGACTGCCGAGCCGGCGAAGAAGACCGCCGCCAAGAAGACGCCCGCGAAGAAGGCGGAGCCGGCGAAGAAGACGGCCGCCCGCAAGACCGCACCCCGCAAGAGCGCCTGACCGGTACGGCAGCGGCGGCGGTGTCCGCCGGGCCGGGTACGCTCCGCCGGCCGCTGGCCACCGGAGGAGCCCCCATGCCGTACACCCCTGATTTGGACCGGTTGTTGACGCCCGGAGCCCGCTTCACCGACCAGCACGGCGCGTACCTGATCGAGGCCCACCCGGTGGACGACGTCGTGCTGCCGACCGGTCGGGTGGTCGGGTGTGACCCGCTGGTCTGCCCGGAGGCCGAGCCGTTCACTGTCACGGTGCCGCCGGGGCGGTATCCCGCTCGCGCCTGGGTGGCCGTGGTGCTCCGCGAGGACACCGAGGTGGACCGACGGGTGGCCGCGTTCGAGCTGGTCGTCTCGGCCGAGCCCACCAGTCGTTGGGAGCTGGCCGTCGCGGGCGACCAGGATGTCGCCACCCTCGGCGCCGACGACTACTTCGGGTACGGGGTGGACGCCGGCGCCGGCACCCTGGCCGACCCGACGGCGCTCGCCGCTCTGGAAGGCTGGGACGAGGACCGGATCGAGGAGGTCTTCGTCCCGGACGAGCTGCCCATGTCGCCGGTGCGCGGGTTGGTCACCGCTGTGCTCGACGAGGCCAGTGGTGCCAACGTGGTCACGGTGGCCACCGGGTGGGGCGACGGTTGCTACGGCACCTGGATCGGCCGTACCGCCGACGGACGGGTCACCTCGTTCGTGACCGACTTCATGGTCGTCCCGGAATAACGCCGGGAAAGGTCCCGGAAGTGCCTCGCCGGGCGATCCGAGGCGTGCGCGGCGGGCACGGTGGGCCGTGGTGCGGGTACCGTGTGCGTCGGCTTTCCCCCCGGCACCGGGTGCCGGCCACACTTCGCAGCAGGGAGTCGACGACGTGAGCGAGCGGACGCAGCAGACGGGCCCGGACCAGAGCCCGGCGACCAAGTCGGGGCGCCGACTGGCCGCCCAGTTGGCGGCGAAGAAGGCAGCCGACGCGAGGCGGAAGCGCAACGCGTGGGCCAGTGGCCTCGCCGCGGTCGCCGTGGTCGGGGTGCTGATCACCGTCTTCGTGGCGATCGGCGGGGGCGACGACAAGCCCAAGAACCAGGCCGACGCGACCCCGTCCGCCTCCGCTCCGGCCCCCGACGCGGCCGGCGCTCCCCCCGCCCCGCAGCTTCCCGAGGGGGCCGACCCGGCGCTGGGCACCAAGCCGACCGTCACGCCGGGCACTGGTGACCTCAAGAAGCTCACCGTCACCCCGCTGATCAAGGGCACCGGACCGGCGGTGCAGAAGGGCCAGAACATCACCACCAACTACGTGGGGGTGTTCTACAAGGACGGCAAGGAGTTCGACTCGTCCTGGAAGGCCGGGCAGCCGGCCACCTTCCCGATCGGTGTCGGTCAGGTCATCCCCGGTTGGGACCAGGGTCTGGTCGGCGTGAACGTGGGCAGCCGGGTGCAGCTCGACATCCCGGGTGAGTTGGCGTACGGCAACGACGAGGCGAACGCCGGCGGACGCCCGACCGGTCCGCTGCGCTTCGTGGTGGACGTCCTCGCCGCCCAGTGACCTGACCGAATCGCCCCGGTTGTCCACCGGTCGCGATGGAGTTGTTCACATGGGGCTTCCGGCCCGTCACCCACCGGCAGTAGGTTCGGCGTCACCCCGGGCGGTCCACCGCCCGGGGTGAGCATCCGTAACCGGGACGCGGAGGTGTGTGTGACGGCGCTGGACGAGGCTGGACGGACGGCCCGCGTGATGTGGGCGTACTTCGAGCCGGTGCACGCGGTCACCTACCTTCATCCCCGGGCCCGCGCCGCGTACGAGGCGGTCGGGTTGCGCGGCTACTGGCGGGGCTACTTCGCCGGCCGGGCCGCACCGCTGGGCGCGACCGAGGCGGCCCCGGTGGTCGCCGCCTTCTTCAACTTCGCGCCGCCGATGGTGGCCCGGGCGCTGCCGGCGGTCTGGCGGTTGGCCACCCCGCAGGAGGCGCTCCGCGCCCGCCTGACCGGCGCGGTGCAGGCGCTCGCCGAGCTGACCTACGAGCTGCCGGAAGCCCACCTGGCCGAGGCCGCCGACCTGCTGGAGCGGGCCGCCTTGGCGGTGGAGACCGCCGGCCGGGTGCTCGGCGCGGCCAACGCGGCGCTGCCGGTCGGGGAATACCCGCTGGCCCGCCTCTGGCAGGCCGCCACGACGCTGCGCGAGCACCGGGGGGACGGGCACGTGGCGGCGCTGGTGGCCGCCGGGCTGGACCCGGTCGAGACGCTGACCTGGCGGGTGGCGATGGACGGCTCCCCGCCGCAGTACCTGCTGGGCCGGGGCTGGTCCGAGGAGCAGTGGAAGGCCGCCCGCGAGCGGCTGACGCAGCGGGGCTGGCTGGCGGCGGACGGCACTGTCACCGAGCACAGCCGGGTCGAGTTCGAGGCCGTCGAGGAGGCCACCGACCGGGCCGCCAGGCACCCGTGGGAGGCGCTCACCCCGGACGAGACGGACCGGCTCCGGGAGCTGTTGGAGCCGATCGCCCGGTCCGGCCACACGCTGCTCCCCGAGGGCAGCCCGGTCGGCCTGCCCGCGCTGCCCGGCTGACCGGGCGCCCACCGGTCGGGCAGGATGGTGCCGTGACGGATGCGGTGGTCTTCGACCTGGACGGCGTGATCGTGGATTCCGAGCCGGTGTGGGAGGAGGTCCGCCGGGCGTACGTGGCGGCGCACGGCGGGACGTGGCAGCCGGACACGCAACGTCGCCTGATGGGGATGAGCACCGGCGAGTGGGCCCACTACCTCAGCGGTGAGCTGGGCGTCGACCGCACCGCCGAGCAGGTCGCCGCTGAGGTCGTCGAGGAGATGACCCGGCGCTACCGGGACCACGTACCCCTCATCGACGGCGCCGACCAGGTCGTCCGCCGGCTGGCCGGGCGTTGGCCGCTGGGGCTGGCCAGCTCGTCACCGACCCGGCTGATCGAGGCGGCGCTGGCCGCCACCGGCCTGACCGACGCGTTCGGCGCGACCCTCTCCACCGAGCAGACCGAGCGCGGCAAGCCCGCGCCGGACGTGTACCTGAGCGTGGCGGGACGCCTCGGCGTCGACCCGGCCCGCTGCGTGGCGGTGGAGGATTCGTCCAACGGGGTCCGTTCGGCGGCCGCGGCGGGCATGCGGGTGGTGGCGGTGCCGCATGGTTCGTACCCTCTCGACCCGGACGCCGCCCGGCTGGCCACCGTGACGCTGGGCGCGATCGGTGAGCTGACGCCGGAGGTGGTGGACGGCCTGGGTTGACCGGGGCCGGGAGGGGTAGAGACCACGAATGAAGGCCATCGTGTACGAGCGGACCGGCGACCCTTCGGTGCTGGAACTGGTCGACCGGCCGGTGCCGGAGCCGGCTGCGGGCGAGGTGCTGGTCCGGGTGGCGGTCTCGGGGGTCAATCCGACGGACTGGAAGTCCCGCCGCAATTCCGCCCCGGACGGGTGGCAGATTCCCGGGCAGGACGGTGCGGGGGTGGTGGAGGCCGTCGGCGAGGGGGTCGACCCCGACCTGATCGGTGAGCGCGTCTGGATCTGGGAGGCGGCCTGGCAGCGGCCGTGGGGCACCTCGGCGGAGTACACGCTGGTGCCGGTCCGGCAGGCGGTACGCCTCGGTGCCGCCCCGTTCGAGCTGGGGGCGGCCCTGGGCATTCCGTTCCTCACCGCGCACCGCTGTCTGACCGCCGGGGAGTTCATGCCGGACACGCTGCGCGCCGGTGCGTTGGCGGACCACACGGTGCTGGTGCAGGGCGGGGCGGGCGCGGTCGGCAACGCCGCGATCCAGCTCGCCCGCTGGGCCGACGCCACTGTCGTCGCGACGGTGAGCAGTGCGGAGAAGGCGCAGCTCGCGGCGGCGGCCGGCGCCTCGCACGTGATCAACTACCGGGAGCAGGACGTGGTCGAGGAGGTCCGTCGGATCGCCCCCGACGGGGTCCACACGATCGTGGAGGTGGCCCCGGCCCGCAACGCGGCGGTGGACGTGCAGGTGCTGCGGCACGGCGGCGCGGTCTGCATGTACGCGGACAACGGCGGGAGTGAGGTGAGCATCCCGATCCGGGCGATGATGGCGCCGAACGCCCGCTGGCAGTTCGTGTTGGTCTACACCGAGCCGAAGGCGGCCAAGGCGCAGGGCGTGAAGGACGTGGCCGCGGCGGCCAGCCAGGGCGCGCTCCGGGTCGGCGCGGAGGCCGGTCTGCCTCTGCACTACTACCCGCTGGCCGAGACGTCGGCGGCGCACGAGGCGGTGGAGAACTCCACGGTGGGCAAGGTGCTGGTGACCACCAGCGACGCCTGATCGAGTCGCGGACCACCCGATTTCCGCGTCATCAGGACAGAAGCGAAGAACTTTCGCAACAATGACGGTGCGGGTCATCCGCGTGGAACGGGCGGCCCCGGCGCGGTGCGAACGCCGGGGCCGCCCCCTGGGGAGGGATCTTCAGGAGTTGCCCCTGCCCCAACAGGCGACAGTGCCGGGAAAAACGTTACGGGGCTGTCAGCTCCCGGACAGTCAGCTCACCGTCGGCGTACCGCGAACGGACGACCTTCTTGTCGAACTTTCCCACGCTGGTCTTGGGCACCGCGTCGATGAACGCCCAGCGCTCGGGCAGTTGCCAACGCGCCACCGAGTCGGCCAGGAAGTCCCGCAGCTCCTCGGCGGTCACCGTGGCACCCTCCCGAACCACGACGGTGGCCAGCGGTCGCTCGTCCCACCGCTCGTCCGGTACGCCCACCACGCACGCCTCCAAGACGGCCGGGTGAGCCATCAGGGCATTCTCCAGCTCCACCGACGAGATCCACTCACCCCCGGACTTGATCACGTCCTTGGCGCGGTCGGTCAGCGCGATGTACCCGTCCGGCGAGAGGGTACCCACGTCCCCGGTACGCAGCCAACCGTCGCGGAACTTCTCCTCGTCCGGGGTGTCGTCACCGACGTACCGGGCGGTCACCCACGGCCCACGGACCTCCAGCTCGCCCACGGCCGTGCCGTCGGTGGGCAGCGGCTCGCCCGACGGTCCGACGATCCGCGCCTGCACACCCGCCGGCACCCGCCCCTGCGTGTAGCGGTAGCGCCACGCCTGCTCCCCGGACGCCCCGGCAGGTGGACGCGAGACCGACCCCAGCGGTGACATCTCGGTCATGCCCCAGGCATGGATGACGTCGATCCCGTGTCGCTCGTCGAAGGCGTGCATCAGCGCGGGCGGGCAGGCCGAGCCGCCGACGATCACCTCGGTGAGCGACGAGGTGTCCACGTCGTGACCGTCCAGGTAGGCCAGCAGATCCGTCCAGATGGTCGGCACCGCGCCAGCCAGGGTGGGCCGCTCAGCGGCGATCATCTCGGCGATCGGCGCGGCCTGGAGGAACCGGTCCGGCATGATCAGTGACGCGCCGGAGAGGAAGGCCGCGTAGGGCAGACCCCAGGACATGGCGTGGAACATCGGCACGATGGCCAGCTCCCGATCGGTCGGCCCGAGACCGAAGCCCTCCGGCATGCAAACCTGCAACGAGTGCAGGTAGATCGAGCGGTGCGAGTAGGCGACGCCCTTCGGGTTGCCGGTGGTGCCCGAGGTGTAGCAGAGCGCGGCGGCGTCGCGCTCGTCCACCTCCGGCCAGTCGTACACCTCGGGCCGGTCGGCGAGCAGCGCGTCCCAGTGGTGCACGGTGATCCGGTCGCCGGCTGCCGCCACCAGCGGCGCCGGGTCACCACCGCCGACCACGACGACGTGCCGCACCGTGGTCAGCTCGCCGATCACCCGGGCCAGCAGCGGGATGAGCGTGGTGTCGACGAGCACCACCCGGTCCTCGGCGTGGTTGGCGATGTAGACGACCTGGTCGGGAAACAGCCGGATGTTGAGCGTGTGCAGCACCGCGCCCATGCTCGGCACCGCGAAGTAGGCCACCAGGTGCTCGTTGTTGTTCCACATGAAGGTCGCGACCCGCTCGTCACCTGTCACCCCGCACTCGTCACGCAGCGCGTGCGCCAGCCGGGCCGCGGAGCGGCCCACCTCGGCGTACGTCATCCGACGGGGTTCGGCACCGGTCCAGGTCACCACCTCGGCCGTGCCGTGCACTCCTGCGCCGTGATCGAGGATCCGGGAGACCTGGAGAGGGGCGTCCATCATCGTGCTACGCATGGGTAACAAGTTAGTGTCGCCGGTCACACGTTGGGAACCCCCGTAAGTTGTCGCAGGTGAGCATCTCCTGGGCCGACTCGTACGTAGGGCAGTTACGCGCAATCGCCGGGGACCGGACGCTGATGTTCGTCGGCGCTCGTGCCGTGGTCAACGACAACGCCGGACGCATCCTGCTGATCCAACGCTCGGACAACGGCCAGTGGGCCATGCCGGCCGGCGCGATGGAGCTGGGCGAGTCGATTGCCGACTGCGCCGTCCGGGAGGTCCGCGAGGAGACCGGGCTGCGCGCGTTGCGGGTCTGCGCGTTCGCCCTCTACACCGGGCCGGACCGGACCAGCACCAACATGTACGGGCACACGTACCAGGTCTTCACGACGGCGTTCAAGGTGGAGGAGTGGGACGGGCAACTGGCCCGGGTCACCGACGAGACCACCGACGCGGGCTTCTTCGCCCGGGACCGGTTCCCCGCCCCGCTCTCCACCTCGGTCCTGGAGACCCTGGCCGACCTGGACGTCTTCGAGCAGACGAACCGGCTCATCCTGAAGTAGGTCGGCCGGGCCGCGTTACTGCGGGTGGCGCATCCCGGCGGAGAACCCCTCCTGAAGCGGCCGCCGGATGACGTCGGCCGCCCCGGAGAGGTCCGGGGCGGCCGACGTCGACACGATCAGATCATCGTCTGGGACTTGGCCTCCATGTCGGCGGCGGCCTCCTCCTTGGATTCGCGGGTCAGCGGCTTGCCACCCGGGGCCGGCGCCTCGCCGCCGAGCGGGTCGGCGCCGCCGGTGGCGCCCTGCGGACCGGCACCGCGCAGTTGGGTGTTGGGCAGCGTCAGCGTGACCACCACCGCCAGGATCGCGATCAGACCGGCGGTCAGGAAGACCATGTCCAACGCGTCGACGAAGGCCCCCTGGATGGCCGCGCGCACCGGCGCCGGCAGGGCCAGGATGGTCGCCGGATCGTTGATCGAGATGTTGGAGCCGCCACTCGCCGCAACGGCGGCCTGCTCCTGGGGCGGGAGCTGCGCGATCGCACCGGGCAGCCGGTCGGCGAGCCCGCCGGTCAGCCGGGACGAGAGCACCGTGCCGAGGATCGCCACCCCGAACGAACCACCCAGCGACCGGAAGAACGTGGCCGACGAGGTGCCGGCCCCCAGGTCACGCACGGACACCGCGTTCTGCACGGCAAGGATCAGCGACTGCATGCACAGACCCAGCCCGACGCCGATCACCACCATGAACCCGAAGGCCACCCAGAGCGAGGTGGCCACCTCCAGCCGGGTGAACAGGAACATGCCGACCAGGAGGGTCACCGACCCGGCGACCGGGAACCACTTGTACCGGCCGATCCGGGTCATCGCCCGGCCGGTCAGGATCGAGGTGATGATGATGCCGGCCATCATCGGCAGCATCAGCAGACCACTGCGGGTCGGTGAGGCGCCCTTGACGATCTGCAGGTACAGCGGGATGAAGATGATCGAGCCGAACATCACCAGACCGATGATGAGCAGCGCCGAGTTGGCCAGGGCGAAGGTGGCGCTGCGGAACAGCCGCAGCGGCAGGATCGGCTCGGCGACCCGGGCCTCCTGGACGACGAAGAGAACCCCCAGCACCGCACCGACGACGAACAGACTGATGATCACGCCGGAACCCCAGGCGTACTCGTTGCCGCCCCAGCTCAGCGCGAGCAAGAGCGCGCTCACCCCGGCGACCAGCAGGCCGGCACCGAGCCAGTCGATCGAGTGCTCCCGGCGCTCGAACGGGATCAACCGCATCACGTGGTAGCAGACCACGATGGCCAGGATCGCCAGCGGCACGTTGATGTAGAAGATCCACCGCCAGTCGGTCTCCGCGAAGTAACCACCGACCAGCGGCCCGGCCACCGACGAGATTCCGAAGACCGCACCGAACAGACCCTGGTAGCGCCCGCGCTCACGGGGGGACACCACGTCCGAGATGATGGTGAACGCCAGTGTCAGCAGACCACCCGCGCCGAGGCCCTGGATGCCCCGGGTGATGATCAGCTGGGTCATGTTCTGGGACAGTCCGGCCAGCAACGAGCCGACCAGGAACGTGCCGATCGAGAAGAGGAAAACCGGTCTACGTCCGTAGAGGTCGGCCATCTTGCCGTACAGCGGGGTCGACGCGGTCGAGGCGAGCAGGTACGCGGTCACCACCCACGAGTAGTGGTTGATTCCGCCCAGCTCGCCCACGATGGTCGGCAGGGCCGTGCCGACGATGGTCTGGTCGAGCGCGGCCAACAGCATGCCGGTCATCAGACCGAGCATGAGCAGTCGGATCTGCTGACGGTTCAGCATCGGCGCGTCCGAGGCTTCGGTGGTCATGTGGCCTTCTATCCGGCGAGCCGAGGAACATGCGCCCAATCCCCAAAAAGCCCCCACCACCCCTGTTGATCAAGAGGTTTGCGTCAGGAAACACTGCGGGAATGACGCAAACCTCTTGATCAATGAGAGCGGGAGCGGGGTGGGTGGGGTGGGTGGGGGTCAGGCGGCGAAGGTTTCGGTGATCTTCTGGCAGAAGGCGGGGAGGTCGTCGGGGTTGCGGCTGCTGGTCAGGTTGCCGTCGGTCACGCACTCCTCGTCCACCCAGGTGGCGCCCGCGTTGGTCAGGTCGGTACGCAGGGTTGGCCAGGAGGTGATCCGGCGACCGCGCACCACGTCCGCCTCGATGAGCGTCCACGGGCCGTGGCAGATCACCCCGACGGGCTTGCCCGCGTCGAAGAACGCCCTCACGAACCGCACCGCGTCCGGGTCGCCCCGCAGGAAGTCCGGGTTCGCCACCCCACCGGGCAGCACCAGCGCGTCGTAGCCGGCGGCGTCCGCCTTGTCCGCTGTCACGTCCACGTCGTACGTCTTGGACTGGTCCAGGTGGTTGAAGGACTGGATGGTGCCGGGCTTCAGCGAGACCAGCTCGACCGTCGCACCGGCGTTCTCGACCGCCTCGCGCGGCTGGACGTACTCGACCTCCTCGACGCCGTCGGTGGCCAGGAAGGCGATCCGCTTGCCGTTCAATGCCGCTGTCATGTCGGTACATCTCCTTTCCAAGGGGTACCTCAATCCCCTTCCCCGCCCGCAACGCCCGAAACAGACCCGACCGGTGACGAACCACCGAAAGGCGTACGACCAGCGGCGGGACCGACCGTCGCCCAGGTTTGGCCAGGGGGGCGGTGGGGACCCGGGGAGGCATGGCAGGAGCAGCAGCGGAACAGCGCCGGCTCGCCACCGTCGTGGAGAGCTGGCTCGGACGCCCGGTCCTGATCGTCGGTGACGCCATGTTGGACGAATGGCGGTTCGCCGACTCCGATCGGCTCTGCCGGGAGGCACCAGCTCCGGTCCTGACCCTGCGCAGACGGATCTCCGCAGCCGGTGGTGCCGCGAACACCGCTGTCAACGTCGCCGCGCTGGGCGGCAAGGCGGTGCTGGTGGCACCGGTCGGCGCCGACGTGGCCGGCGACGAACTGCACGACTGTCTGGACCGCGCCGGCGTCTGGGACCGCACCGTCAACCAGCCGGGACGACCCACCCCGGTCAAGCGGCGGATGCTGGCCGGTAACCAGATCCTGCTGCGGGAGGACTCCGGCGACCCGGACGACGCCCTCGACCCGGAGGGCGTGAGCCGGCTGCTCACCGCGCTGGCCTGCGCCACCGAGGAGCTGCGCGCCGCCGCCGGCGGCGAGGCCCCGACCCTGGTGGTCTGCGACTACGGCCTGGGCGCGCTGCCCGCGCCGGTCCGCGCGTGGCTGGTCGAGCAACGCGAGCGGTACGCCACCGTCGCGCTGGACGCCCACGATCTGGCCGACTGGCGAGGGCTCGCCCCGACGGTCGTCACGCCCAGCTTCGCCGAGGCGACCCGCCTGCTGGCCCGCGCCGGTGGCACGACCCGGCCGGCGGGCGGGACCGACCTGCACCTGGAACACCCGGACATCGACCCGGCTGACGGGCCCTCGGAGATGACAGTGGGCGCGGCCCCGGGCGGGGTACGTGCCGACGACGCCGCCGACCGCACCGGCCCGGTCGGTGAGCCGATCCGGGGCGAGGGCCGGGTGGCGCTCACCGGCGACGGGCTCAGCGTCACCGGCACCGGCGTCACGGTGAACACCCGGGCCGGGGAGGGCGTCGACCGGGCCGTACTGGCCGAGTCGCGGCTGGCCGAGTTGCGCGCGCACACCGGCGCGGACGTGGTCGCGGTGACCCTGGACACCGAGGGTGCCGTCGTCGGCGGTGCCGACGGGGCACCACGACGCAGCCACAGCACCCCGGTCCCGGCCAGTCACGCCGTGGGCGCCGGGGACGCGTACCTGGCGGCGATGACGTTGGCCCTGGCCGCCGACGCGCCGCTGCCCACCGCCGCGCAGCTCGCCCAGCTCGCGGCGACCATCACCGTCTCCGACACCGGCACCTGCGTGTGCCGGCGGGAGGACCTGCTCACCGCGCTCGACCAACCGACCGGAAGCACGGACCGCTCGGGGCTGGTCGGCACCGACGAGTTGGACGCGATCGTCGCCGAGTACCGCGAGGCGGGACGGTCAGTGGTGTTCACCAACGGCTGCTTCGACGTGCTGCATCGCGGCCACGTGCGCTACCTGGAACAGGCCCGCGCCCTGGGCGACCTGCTCATCGTCGCCGTCAACTCGGACGGCAGCGTACGACGGTTGAAGGGCCCGGACCGCCCGGTCAACCCGGTCGAGGACCGGGGTGCCCTGCTCGCCGCGCTGGCCTGTGTGGACCACGTCGTGGTCTTCGAGGAGGACTCGCCCGCCGCGCTGATCGAGGCGGTCCGCCCGGACGTCTACGTCAAGGGCGGCGACTACCCGCCGGAGCTGGTCCCGGAAGGCCCGCTGGTGCGTCGCCTGGGCGGGCAGGTGCGCACCCTCGGGTATGTGCCGGACCGGTCCACCTCCGCGATCATCGAGCGGATCCGGACGCACAGTCAGGACCCGGCCCCGCGCGCCTCGGACCACACGCCCGACGAGTCGCTGCGCACCCGAACCCAGGCGTCGTGAACCGCCCCCTCGACCTCGGCGACCCGGAGGAGTTCCGCGCCGACCGGCTGCTCGACGTGCTGATTCCGACCCGGAACCGGCCCGCCGAACTGGCTGTCACCCTGGCCGGGCTCGCCGCCCAGGACGGGGTGCCCGGCTTCGGGGTGGTGGTCAGCGACCAGTCCGACGGGGAGCCCGCGTACGCGCACCCCGCCGCGGCCACCATGGTCCGGGCGCTGCGCCAACGGGGTCACCCGGTGCTGTTGACCCGTCGGCTGCCCCGCCGGGGGTTGGCCGAACATCGGGCGTACCTGCTCGCCGCCTCGGCCGCCCGGTACGTCCTCAACCTCGACGACGACATCTGGTTGGAGCCGGGGGCGGTGCACCGGCTGGTCACGGCGATCGGTGAGCTGGGCTGCGGGTTCGTCGGCAACGGCGTGCACGGGCTGTCGTACACCGACGACGTGCGGCCGGAGTCGCACGGGCACTACGAGGAGTGGATCGGCCCTCCGACGCCGGAGCGGATCCGCCCGGACACCCCGGAGTGGAACCGCGCCCGGATCCACTCGGCGGCCAACCTGCTGCACGTCACCGAGCGGTTGGCGCTGCCGCCGGGCGCCTGGCGGGCGTACAAGGTGTCCTGGATCGGCGGGTGTGTGCTCTACGACCGGGCCAGGCTCGTCGACGTCGGCGGTTTCGACTTCTGGCGTCGGGTGCAGGAAAAACACCAGGGTGAGGACGTGGCCGCGCAGCTCGCCGTGCTGGTCCGGTACGGCGGGGCGGGCATCCTGCCCAGCGGCGCGTACCACCTGGAGTCGCCGACCACCGTCACCGACCGGGACGTCGAGGCGTGGGAGGTCGTCCTCGCCGAGGAGGACAGCCCTCAGCCGGCCTGATCGCCGTCACTCGGCGCTGAGCAGCTCCCGCGCGGCTTCGAGCACCTCGACCACCGGCACGTCCGCCACGAACGAGTCCCGGTGTGGGCACTCGCCGTCCCCGGGGCGGTGCGGGTAGATGCCCGGTGTGCAGTCCACCCCGCAGACCGGGCAGTGCACAGTCCAGGAACAGATTGGCCGGTGCCGGCCCCGCAACGGGTTCGCCGTGTTGATCAGGTTGCCGACCCAGAAGATGCCCACCGTGGACGTGCCCACCGCGGCGGCCACGTGCAGCGGGCCGGTGTCGTTGGAGACGACCAACGCACAGTCGGCGTAGCAGCCCAGCAACCCGCCGAGGCTGAGCGTCCCGACCTGCGGCCGGACCGGAACCCCGGCCGCCGCGACGACCCGGTCCACCACGTCCTGCTCGGAGGGCGTACCGGTGACCAGCACCTCGTAGCCGTCACCGTGCAGCTCCCGGGCCACCTCGGCGAAACGCTCGGCGGGCCAGCGGCGGCGGGTGTCGCTGGCCCCGGGGTGCAGCGCCACCCGGGGCCGGTTCGCCGACCCGAGCACCTGGGCCGCCTCTGCCCGGTCGGCGTCGGTGACGGTCAGCGTCGGAGTGATGGTGGTCGCCGGTGCCCCGACCAGCGCCACCACCTCCAGGTAGCGGATCACCTCGTGCTGGTAGTAGACGTAGCGGAGCCACCGGTCCAGCGGCGGCGCGTCCTCGGCGCGCAGGCCGACCGTCACCCGGGCACCCAGGCGACTCATCAGCGGGTTCGAGTTGGCGCCGCCACCGTGGATCTGCACCGCCAGGTCGAACCCCTCACCGGAGGCAGCGGCGACGAAGTCGTCCATCGACGACTCCGGCTCACCCGGGTCGGGAGTACGTATGCCGGGCGCCGGCGGCACCACCAGCACCCGGTCCACCGGGCCCGGCCGGTCGCGCCAGAGCTTCGCGTGCCACGGCGCGCCGAGCAACACGATCTCCGCCGAGGGGTACGCGGCGCGCAGCGCGTCCAGCGCCGGCAGGACGAACACGAAGTCGCCCAGTGCGTTGGCGCGGAGCACGGCGATCCGCCGCACGTCGGGAAGGCGCTCGGCGGTCGGGCCGAGCACGGACGGGGTGACCACGCAGCCCGCTACTGCCGGTCGATCTCGCCGACGGTGTCCGGGCGGTGCAACTCCCGGTCCGCGGCGGGATCGGCAGGCATCGGCGTACCCGTGGAGCCGGAGCGCGGGCCGGTGCGACCGACGGTGATGGTGCGCGGCGCGGGCCGGGTCGCCCTGGGCAACCGGACCCGGAGCAGGCCGTGGTCCATGACCGCGTCGATGGCGTCCGGGTCGACCCGGGCGGGCAGGTTGACGCGATATTCGAAGCCGCGGGTCTCGAAACCGCCGGGGATGCCCTGGTCGGCGTTGACCTCCGCCTCGGATCGGGCCCGCACGCACAGCTCGCTGTCGTCCAGTTCGACCGCCACCTCTTCCGGGGCCACGCCGGGCAGCCGGACGACGACCTCCCAGCCGTCCGAGGTCTCGGTCAGTTCGACGTCGGACGCGCCGGCCCGACCGCCGACCAGCCGGCTCAGCTCGGCGCGCAGCGACTGCAACTCGCCCATCGGGTCCCAGCCCTGCTGTCGGCCGCCCCGCCAACCCCGGCCGAAGCCGCCGGTCTGCTGCTCGCTCATCACACGTCTCCGATCCGCTGTGCGGCCGCTGGCGGCCGTAGTGAGCTGGGCGCGTCCAGGTTGGCGTCGCGGTCGACGCCCACGCCGAGCCGGTCGACCAGCTCGCCGCCCAGCCAGGCGCTGATGCCGAGGATCGCCACAGCGACCACCTCGATGGCGATCAACGCGCCGCCGGCAGCCCGGGAGTCGGCGTTGAGGCGGACCACCCACACGGCCGCGAAGAGGAGGATCACCGCGACGTTGGCGGCGGCGTGCAGCAGACCCACCCGCTTGGCGCGGGTGCCGGTCGGGATCGCCAGCAGGTCGAACGACCCGGCGGCCGCGGCGAGCAGACCCCCGATGAGGCCCACTGTGATGTTCCAGTACGCGACCTCGCCCAGGAAGTCGGGACCACCGACGGTGTCGACCACGTCGAACAGCACCGCCGTGACCAGCAGCGCGACCGGGAACATGACCAGCATCGGGTGGACTGGATGACCCAGCACCTTGAGTCGGCTCTCCATCTCCCGGCCTCCACTGGTCGGCTTCACTGCGCGACGGCTCGTACGGCGGGCCGTACCCCCGGCGACCTGGCGCAAACCTCGCGCTGGTCAGGACGGCCTAGGCTGGCGAACGGTGCTACCCGCCAACGGGTCAACGCCTGAGGGAGGAGCAACGTGACGGTGGAGATCACTTCCCACGAGGAGTTACGCGACCTGCTCGGTACGCCGAACGCACGAGCCGCCGACAAGGAACGCGCCCGCCTGCACGAACTGGACCGCGAATGGCTCGCCGCCTCACCGTTCTGCCTGGTGGCCACGGCCGGCGCGGATGGCAGCTGCGACGTCTCCCCCAAGGGTGACCCGGCGGGCTTCGCCCTGGTGCTGGACGACACGACAATCGCGCTGCCCGAGCGGCCGGGCAACAAGCGGGCCGACGGCTACCACAACATCATCGACAACCCGCACGTCGGGCTGCTCTTCATGATCCCCGGGCGGACCGACACGCTACGGATCAACGGGAGGGCCCGCCTGGTCGGCGACGCGCCGTGGTTCGACGACATGGTGGTCAAGGGGCACCGGCCGGTGCTCGCCGTGGTGGTGGAGATCGAGCAGATCTTCTACCACTGCGCGAAGGCGTTCCTGCGCTCCGCGTTGTGGAAGCCGGACACCTGGCAGCCCGACCTGCTGCCGTCCCGCGCACGCCTGATCAAGGAGGTGGAGGCACCGGCGGAGAGCCTCGAAGACCTGGAACGGCACTACGGCCCGGAGTACGCCAAGAAGATCTACGTCTGATCGCCCGGCCGGGTCAGGTCGACCAACCGGCGGGGTTGCCGAACGACTCCCGGGAGATGCCGGAGCCGGTCTCCGGCCACGAACCGAACCGGTCGTTGTGCAGATGGGCGAAGAAGTAACACATGCTTTCGCACTCGGCGTCCGGCAGGGCCATGGCGGGGTCGGCGCGCACTGTCTCGTAGTACGCCCGACCGAGCGCGACGATGAACCCGCGGCAGTAGAGGAAGCCGTCGTCCGACCCGTCGGTCACCTCGTGGATGTCCTCCCGATCGATGTCGTACAGCTTGCGCTCCACCACCCGGTCGAGGTCGGTCAACTCCGGCCCGGTCAGCTCGGCACACAGGTGCTTCAGCCGGTCGAGAAACCGGTCGAGCCAGTCGTCGATCGCGTAGGACGGGTCGCCATCGTCATCGTCGTCGTCGGTCGGGTCGCGTTCGACGAGGGCCTGCCGGAGCGCGGCAGGCTCCGCGCCCAACTCGGCCCACGCCGACTCGATGAGCGCCCACAAGCGGGCCTCGTCGGCGGGGGTGGGCAACGTGCCAGGGGCATCAGTGGTCACGGTCACCGGTGGACCGTATCCACCACCACCGACGCTTTCAGGACCCCGAGTCGACCGAGACCATCCACAGGTGACCGTCCGGATCGGCGAAGGCTCCCGCGTACCCCCAGGGTTGTGTTGTCGGCTCGGTGACCACGTCGGCGCCGGCGGCGACCTGCCGAACCGCAATAAGCCGTGGCAGTGCGCACCACCGCTCCTTCATGCTGTGCGGCACCAGCGCAGCAGGAAGGAGCAGGCGCGTGCGGAAGATCCCGACCCTGTTTCGACGTGACCCGGAGGACATGCGCCGGGTGACGTCAGACGTCCACCCGGACTGCCGGTGGGTGCTCGACGGCGAGGGAGTAGCCACCCGGAAGTACGACGGCACCTGCGTCATGTACGACGGCGAACGCTGGTGGGCCCGGCGTGAGGTCAAGCCGGGCAGGGCCACGCCGCCTGGGTACCAGCCGGTCATGACCGACGACGTGACCGGCAAGACCGTCGGCTGGGAGCCGATCGAGCAGTCCGCCTTCGCCGCGTTCCACGCCGAGGCCCTCGGCGCCATCGTCGACCAGTTCGACGGCCCACAGCCAGGCGCCACCTACGAACTGGTCGGGCCGAAGGTGAACGGCAACCCGGAGAAGGCCACCGGCCATCAGCTCGTCCGCCACGGCTTCTCCGCTCCAGGGGACGTCGAGGAACTGAGCGAGGCGCCGCTGGACCACGACGGGCTGCGTGAATGGCTGCTGGGCCACCCGGGCTGGGAAGGCGTGGTCTGGCACCACCCGGACGGCCGGATGGCGAAGCTCAAGCGCCGGGATTTCCCCACGGGGTCCGGGCCTTTCGTTGCTCGGGCCAGCTGAGGCATGAGCGTCGACGACTGGCTGTCCGACACCCGAACCTCCTACGACACCGTCGCCGTCAGTTACGCGCACCTGTTACGCGACCTCCTGGCGCAGTCACCGCACGAACGGGCGGCTCTGGCGTTGTTCGCCGAACTCGTCGACGCGGCCGGAGGCGGGTCGGTCGTCGACGTGGGCTGCGGAACCGGGCGCATCACCGCCCACCTGCACACGCTCGGCGTCGACGCCTTCGGGATCGACCTCTCACCCGGGATGATCGCGGTGGCCCGCCGTGATCATCCCGGCCTGAGGTTCGAGGTCGGCTCGATGACCGACCTCGACCTGGCCGACGGTTCGGTCACCGGCCTGATCGCCTGGTACTCACTCATCCACATCCCGGACGACCAGCTCGGCGCGGTGCTCGCGCACTTCCGCAGGGTGGTGCGTCCCGGAGGCCCGCTGCTGCTCGGCTTCCACGTCGGCGACGAGACGACCCGCAAGACGGAGGGCTACGGCGGCCACCCGATGAGTGTCGACGTGCACCGTCGCCAGCCCGACCAGATGGCGGCCCGGCTGCGGACGAGCGGCTTCCGGGTGGAGTCGCAGACGACCCTCACCTCACCCGAGAGCAAACTCGGAGGGATCATCTTCGGGAGACGCGAACCCTGACCCGGGACGGCGGTACGCGGTCGTCCGCTGGTGGCCGCTGGTTCGGCTGCTCATTTGGCTGCTCGTGCCGCAATCGGGCACCACTCCGTCCCGGTCCGTGGCCGCCTCGTCAGCGCAGGAGATAAGCCCGGTGGCCTTCCACGAAGGACAATGCGTAACGTGGGCTGCCTAACCCATGGCGGGCTTCACTAAGGGCAGCCGTCCAGCGGCCATTGCTGTTACGCCGCCACCTCGGCGAATTGGGCGAATATGGACGGCGCGGCACGGAAACCGGGAGGTGCCGCGCTGCCCTGGCAGGGCGTCGGCATGATGGGTACGTCGCATCGGCATGAGGATGGGATTGGTGATGGTTCGTCCGCCCGAGAGTGTCGAGGTTCAGCTCGACCTGGAATTGGTTTCGGTGGCCGGGACGTGGGAGCTGAACAACACCGAACGGGCTGCGGCGTGGCTGCACGTGGAGCTAATCACCCGGGCCGGGGTTGCCCCGCTGCAGCGTGGGCTGCTTCGCGCAGCCATGACTAGCCTGTACTCGCTGTTCGGCATCTCGCGAGAGGCGCTGCGCCGCTACGACCCCGACGTCGCCGAGCCAAAACACGGCAAAGAGTGCAACCTCGGCTACCTAGTCGTAGTCATGCTCAACTATGCTGTCCGCCCGGTGTTGTTCTACCGGCATCCGGAGAATCGTCGCGACCGGAGTGTCTCGCCACTGGATCACAAGCGGGCCCGGGACCGTACCGACGAGCTGCGCGCCGCACTCGACACGACCTGGAAGCACCTAGCCGCCTACGCCGGCCTACTGGCTGCGGCCTGTGGTGTGCCGGCTCTAGGTGCGGCCATCCCTACCCCATCCCAGCCGTGAGTGTTCACGACCGCCAGCCCGGCGAGCTCGTGTCGGTAAAGAACGAGCAGACCATCGGCGGTGCACCGTCCTCGCCGATGGAGGGATGTTACGAGTACGACGTCTTCCTCAGCTACTGCCGGCGCAGCGGCAGTGCGGCCGAGTGGGTTACCGAGTACTTCGCACAGCTGCTGGAAAAGTTCCTTGGCGACCTGTTGCCGGACCGGCCAAGGATTTATCTCGACGCCCAAATGGAGACCGGCGAGCGGTGGCCTGACCATCTCCGTCGTGGCTTGTCTCGCTCAAAGCTGATGATCGCCGTCTGGAACGCACCCTATTTCTCCTCACCATGGTGCTTGGCGGAGTGGTATTCCATGCAGGAGCGGGAGCGGATATGTTCCCACGCCGGCCCGACCAACCCTGCCGGATTGGTTCTTCCCTTGCACTACGCCGACGGCAACTACTTCGACGCGGAGGCTCGGACGCGCACAAAGACCAACGTGCAGAAGTGGTGCCGCGTCAGCCCGGCGTTCGCCCAATCCGCCGACTTTCTGACTTTTGAAGAATGCATTAGGCGCCTAGCGGAGTTGGTAACCCAGAGGCTGGAATGGGTTCCGCCATGGCAGGATTGGCCAGTCAGGATTCCCGATCCGGCGTCGGTGCCGCCGGCACCGGCCGCCACGGATCCGAAGTCTTGGTTAGGAGGTGCCTGATGGCCGGCAATGTCGTGACGTTCTACTCGTACAAGGGCGGGGTCGGCCGCAGTTTCGCGCTGGCCAACGTGGGCGCCATCCTCAGCCGCTGGGGATTCCGGGTGCTCTGCATCGACTGGGACCTCGACGCGCCCGGTCTCACCTACTACTTCCGTGACTGGCTGTCACGACCACCGCTGGGCGGCGTGGTGGATATGATCTCCGAGTGGGAGCGGGGGGGCATCGGCGACCATGACCAGCACATCATCGACGTTTGCCTGCCCGACATCCGGGGCGACCTGCACATATTGCCAGCTGGCAGTTCGGGGCCCGATTATATCGACTCAGCGCAGTCCTTGAATTGGTCATGGCTCTACGAGGAGCGCGATCTCGGTGGCTTCCTGGAGGCCCGTCGCAGACACTGGTCGGCGGAGTACGACTTCGTCCTCATCGACAGCCGCACCGGAATCACCGACATCGGCGCAGTGTGTACCGCTCAATTGCCTGACGTGCTCGTCATGCTCTTCACGGCGAATCGGCAGAGCCTGGACGGCACTTTGGACGTAGCGAAGCGGGTTGAAAAGGCACGCAACGGCCTGCCATATGATCGCGCTCGCCTGTCGATCGTTCCCGTCCCTGCGCGATTCGACGAGACCGAGGAGTACGACCGAGCGGTGGAGTGGAAGGACCGCTTCCAAACGCAACTAGCGAGTCTGTACTCGGGCTGGCTCTGGCGGGATATGCCCGTCGAGAAGGTGCTTTCTTACACGACAGTGCCGTACGTGTCTGCCTGGTCTTTCGGTGAAGGGCTCGCCGCATTGAGCGAGCGAGAGCCGACACCTCGGCAGATTTCCTATTCTTTTGAGGTTATCGCCGCGCTTATCGCGCACAATCTCGACCGGACGGATCTCCTTGACACCAGTCGCGAGTCCTATATCGCGGCTGCCGAACGGGAAGGGCTGTTGCGGCACGGCAACGTCAGTTACGACGTCTTCGTCAGCAGCTCTGCGGCCGACCGTGCAGTTGCCCGAAAGCTGGTGACAGAACTGAGAAACCGGGGTGGCCTACGGGTCATCTTCGACGCCGAAATGGCTTCCAACGACGACAGTTGGACCGAGGCAATCGAAGAAACGCTGACCCAGTCCCGGCACATGGTGGCGCTGGTCGGTAGCCACAGCGACAAGGCCAACTTCACGATACCTGCGCAATTCTTCCGCCAGACCCTCGACGACGATGCCCGGCGGCTGTTGATCCCGTGTTATCTTCCCGGCGCCCGGCGAGACGCGTTACCCGGATTCTTCGGCAGTATCAAAGGCCTTACCGTCGACCCAACGGACTTGGGCTCGACAGCCGAGGCAATCATTTATGCCGTCGCAGCGGCCAGGGAGCCACACGGCTTGACTCAGACCCTTCCCGTCTTTACCGAGACTCACCGGCTGCCCGGCTCACTGCCATCGGTATGGAATGTGCCCCCTCGCAACCCCGCCTTCACCGGCCGGGATCGGATGCTTGTCGACCTCCGGCAGGCGCTGGTCAGCGGCGGCCGGGCCGTTGTCTACGCCCTGCAGGGCATGGGCGGGGTGGGTAAGACCCAGTTGGCCATCGAGTACGCGTACCGGTTCGCTCGTGAGTACGAGTTGGTGTGGTGGATCGCCAGCGAGCAGCCCGAGCTCATTGGCGAGCAGTTCGCCGCGCTTGCCACTGCCGTCGGCGTCGCCGACGCTGACACCGACGTCCCATCTGCGGTCACCAGCGTCAAGGGTTTTCTCCGCTCGGCCGATCGACTGCTACTGGTCTTCGACAACGTCGAGGCCCGGGAGGATATTGACCCGTGGCTACCGGGCGGCTCGGGTCATGTGGTGGTGACCTCGCGAAGTCCGGTGTGGACGGGCGTTGCTCAACCGGTCCGAGTGGATGTGTTCGCCCGGTCGGAGTCGATGGCGCTGCTGCGTACCCACCTGCCACAGGTGGGCGAAGCGGAGGCAGAACAACTCGCCGGTGCCCTCGGCGATCTGCCTCTTGCGGTGGCGCAGGCCGCCGAGCTGCTCGCCGAAACCGGCCTGCCCGTTCCGGACTATCTCCAGACCTTGGACGAGCACGCCGCGGACTTGCTCCGAGACCGGCCACCGGTCGGCTACCCGGTCGCCCTCGGCGCCGCGATACGCGTCGCCGCAGAACGCCTCAACCGGGAAGACCCGGCCGCTGGGCAACTGCTGACGCTGTGCGCGTTCCTCGCCCCTGAACCCGTTCCCCTGCACCTGTTCCGCGACGTCCCCGACCAAGCCCTGCCCGAGCCCCTCGCCACCACCGCACGCAGCGCGATCGCCCTAGACCGGACCGTCGGACACATCACCCGCTACGGCCTGGCCCGCCCCACCGCCGACGGGCCAATCCTGCACCGCCTCACCCAAACCATCCTCAGGGATACCTTCACCCCCGAACAGCGCACCACCTACCGCCAGCAGGTCGACCAACTGCTCATCGCCGCGCGGCCCGACGACGGCACCGACCCCGCTCACTGGCCCCGCTGGGCCCGGCTGATGCCCCACATCCTCGCCAGCGACCCTGCCGCCACCACCAACATCCAACTGCGCTATCTCGCCTGCAGTGCCGTGTGGCACTTGCTCGCCCGCGGGGACGCCCGCACCGCCCTGCCCCTGGCCCACCACCTGCATACCGAATGGACCGACCGATATGGCCCGGACGACGACACCACTCTCTTCGCCTCAACCATGCTCGCCTACGCCCACCGACAACTCGGCCAACACCAGCGGGCTCACGCCCTCGATGAAGACGCCCTCCACCGACGACGCCGCATCCTCGGCAACGACCACCCCGACACCCTGACCTCCGCCAACAACCTCGCTATTGATCTAGACGAGCTGGGCCAGCACGAACAGGCCCGCGCCCTCGACGAAGACACCCTCAACCGACGACGCCGCCGCCTTGGCCACGACCACCCGGACACCCTGACCTCCGCCCACAACCTCGCCGTCGACCTGCGCCAGCTCGGCCAGTACGAACAGGCCCGCGCCGTCAACGAGGACACCCTCAACCGACGCCGCCGCATCCTCGGCAACGACCACCCCGACACCCTGACCTCCGCCCAGAACCTCGCCGTTGATCTAGCCGAGCTGGGGCAGTACGAACAGGCCCGCGCCGTCAACGAGGACACCCTCAACCGACGCCGCCGCATCCTCGGCAACGACCACCCCGACACCCTGACCTCCGCCCACAACCTCGCCGTCGACCTGCGCCAGCTCGGCCAGCACGAACAGGCCCGCGCCCTCAACGAAGACACCCTCAACCGACGCCGCCGCACCCTCGGCAACGACCACCCCGACACCCTGACCTCCGCCCACAACCTCGCCGTCGACCTGCGCCAGCTCGGCCAGCACGAACAGGCCCGCGCCCTCAACGAAGACACCCTCAACCGACGCCGCCGCACCCTCGGGGACGACCACCCCGATCCGCAGTGACCTGCGGCGAAGAGAATCCGGCGTACAGGTCGACTCGTCCGTCGCCCACCAGGTCAGCCGCCGTTTCCTGACGGCTGACCCTGCTGTTCCTTCGGGTGCCACTGGTCGTCTCCGGTCATCTTCGGTCGGTGATTGACGGCCAGCGTCCTTCTCGCCCAGGCGCGTGCCCGCCCTCCGACCTCGGTACATGGCGGCCTAGCAGCGGAAACACCTCTCGACATCTCACACCACTCCCCCGCTTTCGGTCGGCCTCCTGCCGACTAGATGCGGACTGCAGGTCAGGCGGCGGAGCGTCAGTTTGGAATAGCGTGCTCAACGGGCCGTGATGCCCGAAACGCCTGCGATCGGCAGCAGAGCCGAATGCCGCTCGTGCCCGCTCATGACCGCGGTGCGCCACGGTTACTGGCCCGTGGATGGCCCATCGCGGCCACCGGACCGGTTGGGTACACCGACATCGGTGCGGTCCGACGCCTACCGGGCTGCAGGTGCTCTCCGCCCCGGTGACGTCGTAGGCTCCGCGGATGGTTGTGGATCTCAATCGGATCGTCGCCGCCCTGGATGAGCTGTTCGCCCTCAACGCGTCCGCACCCGACACCGCGATGAGCCGGCACCTACCCCGGGTCTTCGATGAGGTCGGCACCGACTGGCGGGCGTTCGTCGAGCCGCTTTTCGCCCAACGGTTCAACGGGCTCATGCGCCGCGGCCACCCGACAGTTCGCACCGTGTACGGTGCCTGCTTCCCATCGGCCGAAGTCATCGACGCTTGGCTGGCCGTGGCCAGGCGCGGCGACCTGCTGGTCACCCACCATCCGATCGACGTGCGTAACGGCTCACCCGAAGACGACACCTGGGCAGAGGGCTTCGTACCGATCGACGCGACCCAACTGAAGGCCATCGCCGAGCGTGAACTGTCGATGTACGCCTGCCACGCCCCGATGG
This sequence comes from Micromonospora sp. WMMD967, assembly GCF_029626165.1. Lineage (NCBI taxonomy): Bacteria > Bacillati > Actinomycetota > Actinomycetes > Micromonosporales > Micromonosporaceae > Micromonospora > Micromonospora sp. WMMD967. The sequence continues at coordinate 1,520,157 of NZ_JARUBK010000001.1, read as the reverse complement.
ACACCTCGCTGCGGGTCGGCACCGCAGCGGCCATCGTTGAAGCACTGAACGGCACTGTCGTCAACCAGTTCTGGCCGTATGGCGACGGCCACGCCGGGCTCGTCGCCGACATTCCGACGATCAGCAGCACCGCTCTCGTAGACCGCGCCCGGGAAATCTTCGCCGTGGACACCGTCGAGGTCGCGGGAGCAATCCACGACGCGCTAACCCGTGTCGCGGTAGTCGGCGGCATCGGGGATCACGTCGACCAGATGGCATTGGCCGAACGTATGGGCGCTCAGGCGTATCTGACCGGTGAGCTGCACGTACGCATAGAGGGCGACTACGGACGCCGCAAGTTCGCCGACGTAAATGCCTTCTCAGCCACCACCGGTATGACCCTGATCGGCGTCTCACACGCCGCCAGCGAACACCTGGTCATCGAGACACAGCTCGCCCGCTGGATCGCGGAAAACCACCGGATAACCCTTCGCCCCATCCGGGAACCGCGCTGGTGGCGTTGAAGTGTGAGCGAGTGCTCTTGGCGAATGAGCAGATCTCCTCGTCGGTCAGTCGCCACACCGTCCAGCCTCCCCGGACGGGGACAAGGTGGAGCGCCCTACCGGACGTGCGACCTTGGCCCCGTCCGGGGAAGCTGGCAGCCCGTGTGGTGCCCGGCGAGGTGATCTGCGGCGGCATCTCTGAGGAGGGTCGGGGTTCGGAGCAGCGCCCCGAGGTCTTCCGAGGTCTTGTCGTCCCCAAGCGTGGCCGGCAGGCCCGGCCGATGCCGGCCGAAGGTCGCCAGCAGGCCGGGGCCGGGCCGGCGCGGCCCGCTTGCGGGCCGCCTTGACGTGTACGCCGGGCTATTCGGTGACGACCTGGACGCGGTCGCCAACCGGCTGGACGAGGCGGGTCGCGGCTCGGGATGCGGACTATCTGCGGACTGGCACGTCCGGCGGCGGTGTCGTGGACCTTGGGAAACGGCGAAGCCCAGGTCGATGACCTGGGCTTCCGTGCCGAGCCGCCTGACGGAATCGAACCGTCGACCTACGCATTACGAGTGCGTCGCTCTAGCCGACTGAGCTAAGGCGGCAACGATCAGCAAGTGTACGGCACCCCGACGTCGCCAGCCGAACGGGATACCCCCACACCGTCCGTGCGCACCAACCGGACATCAATCGCTATCTGGACGTTTACCAGACAGCGGATGATCGGGACCGGGACTACGCTGCGGCGGGTGAGCGACGAACGCGACCACCCCGGCCACCCGAACGACGCCACCGAACGCCCTGATCCGGTACCGGCCGAACGCGCCGCCCACCGGCCGAGCAGCACCGACCCGCTTGAGCTGGGCTTCACGCCCCGCAAGCCGGTTCCGTGGCTGGCGCCGTTCCTGCTGATCAGCACCGGCATCCGTACGCTGCTGGCGGTGCTGTTCGGGGCGTACCTGGACAAGCGCGAGTTGCAGAACGCGTTCGACGACGGTGTCTTCCGCCAGGTGGGGCCGGACGGCGGGCTGTGGCTGGACTACGTGGCGGACCTGGGCGACGGCTTCAACGCCACCTACTCGGTGGCGTACCTGCTGGCGCAGCCCGAGCTGACGGTCGACGGGCACCGGCTGCCCCGGGCGCAGACGCTGGTGATGGGTGGCGACCAGGTGTACCCGTCGGCGGCCTACGCCTCGTACGAGGACCGGTGCAAGGGGCCCTACCAGGCCGCGCTGCCCGTGCCGCCGCCCGAGAAGCCCACGCTCTTCGCGGTGCCGGGCAACCACGACTGGTACGACGGTCTGACCGCGTTCCTGCGGTTGTTCGTCCGCTCCCGGGACCGGAACTTCGCCGGGTGGGGCACCGGCCAGTCCCGGTCGTACTTCGCTGTCGAGCTGCCGGCGGGCTGGTGGCTTCTCGGTGTGGACGACCAGTCCGGCTCGTACCTGGACGACCCGCAGTTGGCCTACTTCGACGAGGTGGCCCGACGGCTCGGCCCGGAGTCGAAGGTGATCATCGCAGCGCCGGCGCCGACCTGGGTCAAGGCGGCCGACAGCCCGACGGCGTACGACTCGATCGACTACTTCATCCGGACGATCATCGATCCGACCGGGGCGCGGGTGCGGCTGTTGATCTCCGGGGACCTGCACCACTACGCCCGCTACTCCGGGCCGGAACGGCAACTGATCACGTGCGGCGGAGGCGGCGCCTACCTCTACCCCACCCACAAACTGCCCGAGCGCATTGAGGTGCCGCCGCGGGACACCCTGGCCCGCCGGGCCAGCTCTTCCCAGCCGTACGACCTGGTGGCCCGCTATCCGGACGCGGCCCGCTCCCGTCGCTACGGCTGGGGCATCTTCCCGAGGCTGCCGTTCCGCAATCCGGGCTTCACCACCCTGCTCGGCATCCTGCACACCCTGCTGATGCTGGCCATGGCGGGCGCGACGGCGAACTGGGCGGACAGCACGGGTCAGCGACTGTTCAGCGTCCCGCTGGTGGTGATGGTGCTCGTGACGGTGCTGGCGGCGATCCTGTTCGCCAAACCGCCGAGTGCGAGCGGCAAGCGGCACGTACGGCACGGGATTCTCGGCGTCGGCCACGGCGTGGCGCAGGTGGCCCTCGCGGCGGCCGGCACGTGGGCGTGGTTGGCCCTGCCGTTCTACGACTGGCCGTGGCCGCTGCCGGCGGTCGCCGCGGCGGTGCTCTACGGTCCGGTGATCGGCCTGGTGGCCAGCCAGTTGGTGGCCGCGTACCTGCTGGTGGCGGGCTCGTTCGGGGTGAACGTCAACGAACTCTTCGCCGGTCAGGGCATCGAGGACTCGAAGGTGTTCCTGCGGTTGCGCATCGACCCGGACGGCACGCTGACGATCTTCCCGATCGCTGTCGACCGGGTCTCCCGGGACTGGCAGGTGAACCCGGACCAGTCCCCAACAGCAAGCTGGCTGACCCCGAAGACCACCCTGACCCCCCGCCTGGCGGAACCCCCCACAGTCCTGCCCTGACCCCTACCCACCCGCAGAGCGCAGGTGATCAAGAGGTTTGCGTCAGAAATCGAGCCGAGCATGACGCAAACCTCTTGATCACCGCGAAAGCGGGGTTGGGGGTTAGGGGGTGTAGTGCTGGTCGTGGGCTTGGCGGGGGGCGCAGACGGAGGCGCGGGAGCAGGAGCAGCGGGAGCCGTCGGCGTCCAGGCGGACCGTCACCGCGTCTCTCGGGACGCTGTGGCCGACCACCCGGCCGTCACCCTCAGGGGTGGAGACCCGACTGCCGACCGCCGGAGCCGTCTCCTGGAAACGCTGGTACAGCGGGTGTTCGTACTTCAGGCAGCACATCAGCCGGCCGCACGCACCGGAGATGCGCAGCGGGTTCAGTGGTAGGTCCTGGTCCTTCGCCATCCGAATGGTCACCGGCTCGAAGTCGGTCAGGAAGGTGGCACAGCACAGGTCCCGACCGCAGGAGCCGATGCCGCCCTGCACGCGCGCCGAGTCACGGGCGGAGAGCTGACGCAGCTCGACCCGGCAGTGCAGGGTGGCACCCAGGTCACGGACCAGGGAGCGGAAGTCCACCCGGTGCGGTGCGGTGAAATACACGGTGCTGCGCTCGCCGCCGCCTTCGGCGGAGCCGAGCACGTGGTCGACGGCAACCACCTTCATCGGCAGGCCGTGCGAGCGGATGAGCCGTTTCGCGGCCACCTTGGCCTCGGCCTTGCGGCGACGCAGCGTCTCGTCCCGCCGCAGGTCGTCGTCGGCGGCCAGCCCCAGCAGCCGGGGGAAACCGTCGGTCTCCTCGGTCACCCACTGCGCGGCCCACACGCACTCCGCCACCTCGGGCCCGTCGTCGGTGGGCACCAGCACCTTGTCGCCGACCTGCGGGCGCAACTCACCGGGATCGAGGTAGTAGAGGCGCCCGTACCGGTTGAAGCTGACCGCGCAGAGCATGCCCATCCCCCCACCCTACGACGCCTTCGTGGCGGAGAGCACCTCGGTCGATGACGCCATTCGCATCCATGACCGTCGAATCGACCTATTGCCGGGCGGCCCGTCGTGCCGTTGCTCCTCGCCCGGACGGTTGAATCCGGGCCCGGGCAGGAGACAAGACGTACCCCGACAGCGTTGAGTGAAGGCACACCTGCGGGGGGTGCAGGGGGAAGACCACGGCGTCGCCGGGGAGCCGACTCAGGTCAGGCGCCCGTGAGCGACGCCGTGGTCTGTCCGGGACCTGTGCGGCGACGGCCGTGGACCGGGGCGCCGGCTACCAGCCGACCCGGGTGGGCTGGTCGTAGCGGGGTCGCCCCTCCATCGGTGGTCGCCACGTCGCCTCGGCGAGGCTCGGCGCCCACTGACGCAGCAGCGTCTCCGCACCGTCGTACGCCACGCAGAGCACCGCCAGCACCCGTGCGGCTATCTCGGCCGCGTCGGCAACGCCGGGGCCGACCGGCCCGGGCCGCGTCGACACACCGGTGGCGGTGGCGGCCACCACGGCTACCGCTTCCGCGGAGCGCAGCACGTCGGCCAGCGTCCGGGCCAGCGCGAGTCGGCTGCCCTCCACCCAGTCGGCGAGAGCGTCGGCGTAGCCGGCTGTGGATTCGAGCCGCCCGACCAGGCTGTCCGGCCCCTCGTCGAGGTGGTGCAGCAGTGCCGCCCGCTGCTGCCCGTACGCCGTGGCGGCCGGGCCGGACCAGAGCACCGCGTCGGTGAGCGCGGCGGAGACGTCGTCGTACCCCCGGACGAGCCGACGCACCGCGTGCCCGGCGCCGGCGAGCGGTGCGGGGTGGAGGTCGAGGAAGCCGCGCACCGCGTCGCCCGGCAGCACCTGCATCCGACGCAGCAGCGGCCAGACCCGGTGGCCCTCCGGGACTCCCGCCGCGATGAGGGAGTCCACCCGGTGCAGCAGGTCGAGGCCGGGCTCGGCGAGCCGGTCCAGCGCGTCCATCACTGCTCTCCGGCGAGCCGGCGGCGGGCCGCGCGGTCGACGTCGGCATAGCGGTCGGCGGCCTCCCGCACCGCCGCGGCGGCGGTGGCCAGTCGACCGGCGGCGGCGCGGGCCTCGCGGGCCCGGTCGTCGGTGGCGGTGGCCCACTGCCGGTGCAAGGCACGACCGATCTCGCCGGGCCGACCCGGGGCGTCGGCACCGAAGGCGGCCTGGGACGGGTCGGTGGCGGTGACGGTGTGCGAGACGGCGGTGAGCGTGGCGCTCGCCTCGTCCAGTCGGGCGGAGAGCGCGCGCAGTGTGTCCATCTCAGGCTCCCGCGAGCGGTCGGTAGGCGGCGAACGTCTCGTTGTGCAGCTTTTCCCGGGCCCATTCGGCGGCGTCCGCCGCTGCGGTGACCGCCGCCTGCACGGAGCCGGCCACGTCCCGAGGGCTGCGGGTGTGCAGCGGCCCGAGGAACCGGACGTCGGTGATCCGCCCCCCGGCGGTCACCACCACCTCGACCAGACCGTCCGGAGAACGGACGGTGACCTCGACGGTCGACACCGCCTGGTCGAACTCGGCCTGTAGCGACTCGATGCGGCGGTAGCGCCGCACCGCCTCCTCGATCCAGGCTTCGTCGATCTCCCCCCGCGGCATCGGCCGACTCCTCCCGGGTGATCCCTTACTCAGCGTGCCCTCACCGTCACCACGGCACACGGACCGTACCGCACAGCAATCGGACCTGTCGATGCCTGTGGACAACGCTCGGAGGGGTGCGGGTCAGCCCTTCCAGAGGGCGAGCATCATCGCCTCGACGGCGATCCGCGGTTTCACGTTCGACTCGATGGCCGCCCGGCAGGCGAGCACGGCCTCCAGCCGGCGCAGTGCCCCCTCGGCGTCCCACTTCTGCGCGCCGGCACCGGCCAACGCGGCGGTGTCGGTGTGCACCGGGGCGACGGGCGCGCGCAGCGCCATCGTGAGCGCGTCCCGGTAGAAGCCGGCCAGGTCGACGAGCGCCCGGTCCAGCGCGTCCCGCTGGGCCCGGGTGGCCCGGGACTTCTGCCGCTTCTCCAACTCCTTGAGCTGACCGGCGGCACCCCGGATCGCGCCGGACGCGCCCCGGCCGGTGCCACCCGCGCCGAGCGCGGTCTCCAGTGCCGCCCGCTCGGCCGCGTCGGCCTCGGTGACCGACGCCGCCGCCTCCGCCTCGGCCGCCTCGATCAGCGCGGACGCCGCGTCGAACGCCGCGCCGACACCTGTCAACCGGCGGGGCACCGCGAGCACCGCCTCGCGCCGCTTGCGTGCCTCCGGGTCGCGGGCCAGGCGGCGGGCCCGACCCACGTGCCCCTGCGCTGCCGCCGCCGCCCACTGCGCCACGTCGGGCGCGACGCCGTCCCGGCGGACCAGCACCTCGGCCACCGCGGTGGCAGGCGGCTGCCGCAGGGGTACGACGCGACAGCGCGACCGGATGGTCACCGAGATGTCGTCCGGGTGGGTGGACGGCGCACAGAGCAGGAAGACCGTACGCGGCGGGGGTTCCTCGATCGCCTTGAGCAGCGCGTTGCCGGCGGCCTCGGTGAGCCGGTCAGCGTCCTCGATGATCACCACCTGCCAGCGGCCGCCCGAGGGGGTGCTGGCCGCCCGCAGCACCAGCGCACGCATTTCGTTGACGCCGATGGACAGCCCTTCCGGCACCACCAGCCGAACGTCGGCGTGGGTGCCGCCCATGGTGGTGCGGCAGCCGGGGCACTCACCGCAGCCCGTGCCGTGCACGCACTGGAGTGCGGCGGCGAACGCCCGGGCGGCGACCGAGCGGCCGGAGCCGGGAGGGCCGGTGAAGATCCAGGCGTGCGTCATCCCGGCGGCCGGGTCCACCCCGCCGGCCGGGGTGTCGCCATCGAGCGCGTCGGCGTCGCCGGCGGCGATCAACGCGGGCGCCCGGTCGACCGCGCCCGCGCGCAGCACGGCCGCCGCCGCGGCGGCGGCCCGGCGCAGCTCGGTCACCGCCTCGTCCTGACCGACCAGGTCGGCGAAGACGTCCGGCATCAGGTCTTGTGCTCCATCGTCACCAGCTCCGCGTCGGATAACTCAGGCTGCACCGAGGTGTTCGGGCCCTGCGCCGGCCGGGGGTGCACGATGCCGCCCGGGCTGCCGAGCATCTCCTCGACACGGCGGACCACCTGCCCGGTGATCTCGTCGGCCGGTCGGGACGCGTCGAGGACCAGGTAGCGCTTCGGGTCGGCGGCGGCGAGGTCGAGGAAGGCGTACCGGACGCGCTCGTGGAAGGCGACCGACTCGGCCTCCAGCCGGTCGGTGCCGGCGTTGCGCGAGGCGACCCGGGACAGGCCGGTGTGCGGCTCGACGTCCAGCAGCACGACCAGGTCGGGCTTGAGCCCACCGGTGGCCCAGGAGGAGAGCCAGGAGACCTCGTCGACGGGCAGCGTCCGGCCCGCTCCCTGGTACGCCAGGGACGAGTCGACGTACCGGTCGCTGATCACCACTCCGCCCCGGACCAGCGCGGGCCGGACCACGGCGGCCACGTGGTGCGCGCGGTCGGCGGCGTAGAGCAGCGCCTCGGCCCGCGGCGAGGGGGCCTCGTCGCCGGACGTGTCCAGCACCAGCGACCGGATCCGCTGACCGACAGCTGTCGCCCCCGGTTCCCGGGTGACCACCACGTCGCGCCCCTGGCCGCGCAGCCGCTCGGCGAGCGCGGCGAGCTGGGTGGACTTGCCGGCGCCCTCGCCGCCCTCGAAGACCACGAACAGCCCGGTGGAGACGAACGGCTCGGAGGGCATCAACGGACGGCCCCGGATCGAGCCCCAGAGGTCGGCGAGGACGGGGACACCCTTCTTGTCGTCCATCTGGCCGAACGCGCTGATCCCGGCGAAGATGCCGGCCGCACCGGCGGCGAGGAGCAGCAGCCGGGTCGAGGAGATGGACACGCCCAGGTCGGCGATGGCCAGTTTGCGGGAGCCGCCGACGCCGACCAACACGCTGCTCAGCCCGATGGCCAGGATCAGCACCAGCCGGGTGCCGATCTGCACCACGGCGAAGACCCGGCCGCGCACCTCGTCGGCCACCTCGCCACCGAGCAGCGTCGTGCCGGCCAGGAACGCCATCCCGGCACCGGCGCCGACCAGCACCGCACCGACGATCGCCATGGACAGGTGGATGGCGAAGGCGAGGGTCATCACGGCGGCGCTGGCGAGCACGATGCTCATGCCGAACCAGCGACGCCGGGACATCTCCTTGACGATCATCGGGCCGAGCCCGATGCCGAGCGCCAGGCCGACGAAGATGGCCCCGAAGAGCAGGGAGAACGCGGCGTCGCCGGCGCCCAGCGAGTTGGCGAAGAACTTGGCCGTTCCGACCACGATGCCGCCACCGGCGAACGCGCCGAAGATGCCCAGCACCAGGCCACGGACGAGCGGGGTCTGGCCGATGTACTTCCAGCCCTCGGAGAACTGCCGGAACATGCTCTGCTCGGCACGTTCGGCCTCACCGCGTTGCGCGTCGCTGATCTCCTTGATCCCGAACGCCACCACCAATGCGGTGGCGAGTCGGGAGAAGGCGTTGATCCAGAGCGCGAGCTGGGCCGGCTCGGCCCAGGAGGGAAGATCGCCGCCGACGGCACCACGGACGCCTCGGTCGAGCACGGCGAGGCCGATGGCGGCGGCGACCGGGGTGAGGCCGTACGTGGTGATCAGTGTGAGCTGGTTGGCCGCCTCCAGCCGGGCGCGCGGGATCAGGTTGGGGACCGCGGCCTCCTTGGCCGGGATCCAGAGCAGGGTGAGTGACTCGATCAGGAACGTGGCGATCAACGCCCAGCCGACCACCAGGCCACCGGCCGCGCCGGAGAGGGCGTAGAGCGGAATGGAGGCGAAGAGCACGAAGCGCAGCAGGTCACAGATGACCATCGTCCAGCGTCGGTCGAACCGGTCGGCGAGAACGCCGGCCACCGGGCCGAGTACCAGCGCGGGCAGCAGCCGGATCGCGGTGACCCCACCGAACGCGGCACCCTGGGCGGTGCTGCCCTGCACCTGCGAGGCGGCGAAGAGGGCGGTGGCCAGCAGGCCGAGCCAGTCACCGAAGGAGGCCGCGCCGAGCACGATCCAGAGCCGGCGGAACGGCTGGATGCGCAGAACTGACCGGATGGCGGCATAGCCGGACGGATCGACCTGACCGCCGCTGGGCTGATTGGCAGCGGCATCGGATCGATCGCCGGAGCGCGACACGCCGGGCGACTCGCCGCTGTTCTGGCTTTCGATGGCCGTACCTCCACGTGCCGGCCCATCACTGGGCGCCTCCGGTGGAACACTCTAGACCCGGTGGGGGGCCACCCCACCGGCGACATTCTCCTGCTCGCTGAGCCTAGGCCGCCGGAGCCACCGGCCGCAGCCCGGACGTACGCGAGGGTATTTCGCATTCGCCGTCGGACAGTTAGCGTGCACACGTGGCCATCGAAAGCGACAAACTTCGCGAGCGCCTGGATCGGGCGACCGCCCACCTCGACCCGCCCTACGCCGTGGTCGACCTCACCGCCTTCGACGCCAACTCGGCCGCCCTGGCCGAGCTGGCCGGCGGCAAACCGGTCCGCCTGGCCAGCAAGTCGGTACGCAGCCGAGAGTTGATCAGTCGGGCCCTCGCCCGCCCCGGCTGGCAGGGGATCATGGCGTTCACAGTGCCCGAGGCAATCTGGCTGGTCCGTGCCGGTGTGAGCGACGACGTCCTGGTCGCGTACCCGAGCGCGGACCGGGCCGCGATCGCCGAGCTGGCCACCGACCCGACCCTGGCCGCCGCGATCACCCTGATGATCGACGGCACCGGGCAACTCGACCTGATCGACGCCGTCCGGGCCCCCGGGCAGCGCGCCGAGCTGCGACTCTGCCTCGACCTGGACGCCTCCTGGCGGCCGATCCGGGGGCGGGTGCACGTCGGCGTCCGCCGCTCACCGGTGCACAGCGCACGGGCGGCCGGCGCGCTCGCCGCCACCGTCGCCGGCCGCGCCGGCTTCCGGCTGGTCGGGCTCATGTCGTACGAGGCGCAGATCGCCGGTCTGGGCGACGCGCCGCCGGGGCAGACGCTGCTGGCCGGCGCGATCAGGCTGGCCCAGCGCGGGTCGTACCGCGAGTTGCTGGCCCGCCGGGGTGCGGCGGTGGCCGCGGTACGCGAGCACGCCGACCTGGAGTTCGTCAACGGTGGCGGCACCGGCAGCGTGGCGGCGACCAGCGCCGATCCCGCGGTAACCGAGATCACCGCGGGATCGGGTCTGTACGGGCCGACGCTGTTCGACGCGTACCGAGCCTGGCGACCCACTCCGGCGGCCTTCTTCGCCTGCGCTGTGGTCCGCCGGCCGACGCCGGAGCTGGCGACGGTGCTCGGTGGCGGCTGGATCGCCTCCGGTCCGGCCGCCGACAGCCGGCTACCTCGGCCGTGGCTGCCGGCCGGGCTCAAGCTGGTCGGCACCGAGGGTGCCGGTGAGGTGCAGACCCCGCTGTCCGGCGCGGCGGCGGCCACCCTGCGCGTCGGCGACCGGGTGTGGTTCCGGCACGCCAAGGCCGGCGAACTCTGCGAACGGGTCAACGACCTGCACCTGGTCGAGGGGGACGCGGTCGTGGCGAGCGTGCCCACCTACCGGGGGGAGGGGCAGGCGTTCCTCTGACCCGCCGCCCGCCCCCGGGCCGCGAGCACGGATCAGGCGGGCTGGGCCTGCTGGCCGACAGCGGGCCGACCGCTGTCCTCGCCGTCGACCTGCCGGTGCAGGTACTCCCGGATCAGCGCCTTCGCTTCGAGCAGCACCCGCTCGTCGCCGTCGGACTTGCGCCGGAACGCGAGCTTGATCAGCGCGTCCGCCGCCTCGACCGCGATCTCCAGGACGAAGCGGAGCTTCGGTACGTCGGTGAGCCCGAAACGCTCGGTGAGCACCCGGGCCAACTGGTCGGCGATCACGCCGTTGTTGTCCCGCTGCTCGTCGAGCAGGTGCAGGTCGACCACGTCGCCGAAGTGCAGGGTACGGAAGCCGGGGACGGTGCGGTGCATGGTGATGTACTCGTCGATGCCGGCGTCGACGCCGTCCCACCAGTGGGTCATCTCGTCGGAGGCGAACCGCTCGTCGAGGCGCTGGAGGTAGGACTCCATCGTGCGCAGGGTCAACGCCTGCACGATCGCCCGCTTGTCCGGGAAGAACTGGTACACCGACCCGATCGCCACCTCGGCCCGCTCGGCGAGCAGGGTCGTGGTCAGCCCTTCGTACCCCACCTCGTCAACGAGTTCGGCGCAGGCATCCAACATGCGCTGTACCCGCGCGACACTTCGACCCTGCACCGGTACGCGGCGCAGCGGACCGGTCGTGGCGGCTGGTGTGGACACTCTGCGCCACCCCCCTTCGACGGATGAACATATCTCCACGTCACGAGTCCGTGACTACCGGTACAACGAGCGGATCGCAATTGCGGTATTTACCAGGTACAACGTTCCTGATATGAAGTCAGTTCATATTCATGAATGAGGAGCGCGCATGGTCGGCACCGCATCGCTCACCGCTACCTGGTCCAACTGGGCCGGCAACCAGCGTGGCAGCGCCACCGCGATCCTGCGCCCCGGCTCGCCGACCGACGTCGCAGAAGCCGTCCAGGACGCCGTCGCCGCCGGTGGCCGGATCCGCGTTACCGGCAGCGGCCACTCGTTCACCGCCGTCGCACTCGCCGACGACCGCCGGATGGAACTGTCCGAGCTGGAGACCCCGGTCAGCGTCGACGTCGCCCACCGGCTGGTCACCGTACCGGCGGGGATGACACTGCACACCCTCAACAGCCTGCTCGCCCGGCACGGCCTCGCACTGCCCAACCTCGGCGACATCGACGCGCAGACCGTCGCCGGGGCGATCTCCACGGGCACCCACGGCACCGGCGCCGGCTACGGGTGCCTCTCCACCTTCGTCGAGGCGATCACACTGGTCACCGGCACCGGCGAGGTGCTGCACTGCTCCGCCGACGAGAACCCCGACGTCCTCGCCGCCGCCCGGGTGTCGCTCGGGGCGCTCGGCGTACTGGTCGAGGTGACCCTGCGCTGCGTGGACGCCTTCGTCCTGCACGCCCACGAACGCCCGGCCGAGATGGCCGATGTGCTCGGCGAACTGCCCGCGCTGATCGGCCGGCACGACCACGTCGAGTTCTACTGGTTCCCGTACACGTCCCGGGTCCAGGTCAAGGCCAACGACCGGGTACCCGCCAACGACCGACCGCTGTCCCGCTGGCGCGGCTGGCTGGACGACGACTTCCTGTCCAACCGGGTCTTCGCCGGGGCCTGCCGACTCGGCCGGGCCGTGCCCGCCCTCGCGCCGGGGATCAGCGCGGTCTCCGCCCGCGCCCTCACCGAACGCCGGTACACCGGCCGCTCCGACCGGGTGTTCTGCACCCCGCGTCGGGTCCGCTTCATGGAAATGGAGTACGGGCTGCCCCGCGAGGCGCTGCCCGAGGCGCTCGCCGCGCTCCGCCGGATCGTCGACGGTCTGCCGTTCAAGGTGCTCTTCCCGGTCGAGGTGCGCTTCACCGCCGCCGACGACATCTGGCTCTCCCACGGCTACGGGCGGGACAACGCCTACATCGCCGTGCACCAGTACGTCGGCATGCCGTACGAGCCGTACTTCCGGGCCTTCGAGCAGGTGGCCGCCGGGCTGGGCGGCCGCCCGCACTGGGGCAAGATGCACTACCGCGACGCCGCGTCGCTCGCCGAGGCGTACCCCCGCTTCGCCGACTTCCAGGCCGTCCGCGACCGCCTGGACCCGAACCGCGTCTTCACCAACCCCCACCTGACCCACGTCCTCGGCGCGTAGCGGCCCTTGCAGATCTTGGAAGGAAGTTGCCCCAGGAGGGGCGTTTTCCTTCCAAGATCAGCCCGGCCAGCCAGCGGCTTTCAGGGCGGCGCGGAGTTGGGTTTCGACCTCGTCGGGGTGGGCGCGCACCGCCCAGTCGGGGAAGCGCAACAGGCGGTCGCCGTCGACCCAGAGCGCGTTCTGGCGGCGCATGTCCGCCCACCAGGCGCGCGGATCGAGGTGCTGCCCGCCGTCGATCTCGACGTGCACTCCCCACTGCTCGAAGTAGGCGTCCAGGTGGCGACGTCGTCCGGTCGAGTCGTAGCGAATCTTCTGCCGCGCCGGCTCCGGTAGGCCCGCGCGACGAACCAGGCCGAGGAAGTCCAACTCCGCCAGGGAGTGGGCACCGCCAGCGGCGTCGGCCGCCGTGGCCAGGATCAGTTGACGACGGCGGACCCGGGGCAAGGTCTCGACGATCCTGTGCAGGTCGTCGCCACCCACGAGCCGTTGTTGGAATGCGGCGGCGACGACCGCGCGTGCCTGCTGGTCATCGTCGGCCCACTGGACGGCGTCCACGATCGAACGAGCCGGCATGGTCCGTCGAGGCTGCCCGACGGCCAGCACGTCCTGATCGCGCAGCGTCCCGGTCCGGTGCGCAACGACACCGGGTGGCAGCGAGCCACGACGGCAGGGGGCGGGGAGCAGGATGTGTATCGGGCGACCGCGGAACCCCCGCAGCCCTCCGGCCTGCGCAGCGGTCAGGCCACCAAGGATCGCCCGCGGCCCTGCGGCGAGAACCGCCGTCCACCGGAACTGGTCGGGACTGACCGGCCCGTTGTGCGCGACGAACACAGCTCGGTGGACCTGCCGCCACTTTCCGGTCGCCACCCGGTGCCGGATGGCCTTGGGTGACAGGTGCCGCCGCGCCTGGTCGAGGCTCACCACATCATCCTGATGGAAGAGCAGCCAGGTCAGCTCGTCCGCGTCATCATCCGGCAGCCGACGCCCCCAGCCAGCCACGACGCCCCCCGAAGACTCATAACCCCAAAGTCTCCAGATCGCCCCCCCTTGCCGGCTGCCCCTGTGGACAAAGCCGAGATCTTGGAAGGAAATCGCCCCAGGAGGGGCACTTTCCTTCCAAGATCTCCAAGAGCAGGGGTTACTCGGTGCTGGACGCCGCCTTGCGGGGGGCGGCCTTCTTGGCTGGGGCCTTCTTGGCCGTCGTCGCCTTGGCGGTGGTGGTCTTCTTCGCGGCGGTCGACTTGCTGGCGGCGGCCGTCTTCTTCGTGGCCGCCGTCTTCTTCGCCGGAGCCTTCTTCGCCGCCGCCTTCTTGCGCGGCGCCGGACCCTTGGCCCGCTTCTCGGCGAGCATCTCGGAGGCTTCCTCGATGGTCAGCGCCTCCGGGGTCTGCCCACGCCGCAGGGAAGCGTTGACCTCCCCGTCGGTGACGTACGGACCGAAGCGACCGTCCTTGATCACCAGCGGCTTCTCGGTCGCCGGGTCGACGCCCATCTCCCGCAGCGGCGGCGCGGCGGCCCGTCGGCCACGCGTCTTCGGAGCTGCCAGCAGGGCCAGCGCCTCGTCCAGGCTGACCGTGAACATCTGCTCTTCGGACTCCAGGGAGCGGAACTCCTCGCCCCGCTTGACGTACGGGCCGTAGCGACCGTTGTTCGCGAAGACCTCGACGCCGTCCGGCGCGACACCGACCAACCGGGGAAGGCTGAGCAGCTTGAGCGCCTGCTCCAGGGTCAACGAGTCCGGTGTCTGCGTACGCAGCAGGGACGACTTGCGCTCGCCGCTGGACACGTACGGGCCGAACCGGCCGGACTTGAGCACGATCGGCTCCCCGGTGGCCGGGTCGTCGCCGAGCTTGCGCTCGCCGCCGCCGCCGAGGAACAGCTCGTGGACCTTCTCCGGGGTCAGCTCGTCCGGGGCGAGGCCCTCGGGGATCGGCGCGCGGTCGCCCTGGGCACCGCCCTCCTCACCCTCGGCCGGTGTCGCCGGGGCCTCGCCGGGCACCGCCCGCTGGAGGTACGGCCCGTACCGGCCGACCCGGACGACGACCTCACGGCCGTCGTCGTCGGTGAAGAGCGGGATGGAGTTGACGCTGCGGGCGTCGATGTCGCTGAGGTTCTCGGTGACCAGCTTCTTGAGCCCACCGGAGCGGGCGATGTCCTGGTCACCGGCACCGTTGGCGCTGCCGAAGTAGAACGCGGTGAGGAAGTCGACGGCGGCGTGGTCACCACCGGCGATCTCGTCCAGCTCGTTCTCCATCGAGGCGGTGAAGTCGTAGTCGATGAGGCGGGGGTAGTGCCGCTCCATCAACCCGATCACCGCGAACGCCAGGAAGGTCGGGATCATCGCCTGGCCGCGCTTGGTGACGTACCCCCGGTCCTGGATCGTCTGCATGATCGACGCGTAGGTGGACGGGCGGCCGATGCCCAGCTCCTCCAGGGCCTTGACCAGCGACGCCTCGGTGTAGCGCGACGGCGGCTGGGTGTGGTGACCCTGCGCGGCCAGCTCGTCGGCGGTCAGCGGCTGGTCCTTGACCAGGTTGGGCAGGCGGCGCTCGGCGTCCTCGGCCTCGGCGTTCTCGTCGTCGCTGGACTCGACGTACGCGCGCAGGAAGCCCGGGTCGGTGATCGTCTTACCGGTCGCCCCGAAGTCGGCTTCCTCCTGGGAGGTGGAGACCGCCCGGATGCGCACCGAGACACTGGAACCGACGGCGTCGGTCATCTGCGAGGCGATGGTCCGCCGCCAGATCAGCTCGTAGAGCTTGAACTCCTCGGCGGACAGCTCCTTGGCGACCTCGCCCGGGGTGCGGAAGTTGTCCCCCGCCGGACGGATCGCCTCGTGTGCCTCCTGCGCGTTCTTCACCTTGCCGGTGTAGCGACGCGGCTCCGGCGGCACGCTGCGCTCGCCGTACAGCTCGACGATCTGCCGGCGGGCCGCCGAGATGGCGGTCTCCGACAGGTTCACCGAGTCGGTACGCATATAGGTGATGTAACCGTTCTCGTACAGCCGCTGGGCGGTGCGCATCGTCTGCTGTGACGACAGGCGCAGCTTGCGGGCCGCCTCCTGCTGGAGGGTCGAGGTGATGAACGGCGCGTACGGGCGGCGACGGTAGGGCTTCTCCTCGACCCGGGTGACGGTGAACGGCCGCCCCTCCAGCCGAGCGGCCAGACCACGGGCGCCGCCCTCGTCGAGGTGCACGACGCCGGCACCTGCGCGGACGCGACCCGTCGTCGGCTCGAAGTCCTTACCGGTGGCGATCCGGTCGCCGTTCAACGCGATCAGGGTGGCGTTGAAGTTTCGCGGGCCCTCGCCGGCGTTCGCCACGGCGAGGGTGGCCAGGATGTCCCAGTATTCGGCGGTGCGGAACGCCATCCGCTGCCGCTCCCGCTCGACCACGATGCGGGTCGCCACGGACTGCACCCGGCCGGCCGAGAGCTTCGGCATGACCTTCTTCCACAGCACCGGGGAGACCTCGTAGCCGTAGAGCCGGTCGAGGATCCGTCGCGCCTCCTGGGCGTCGACCAGGTCGCGGTCGATCTCCCGGGGGTTGGCGACGGCCGCCTGGATCGCCGGCTTGGTGATCTCGTGGAAGACCATCCGCTTGACCGGGACCTTGGGCTTGAGCGTCTCGACCAGGTGCCAGGCGATCGCCTCGCCCTCGCGGTCCTCATCCGTCGCCAGGAAGATCTCGTCGACCTCCTTGGCCAGCTTCACCAGCTTGGTGATCTGCTGCTTACGGTCGGCGGAGACGACGTAGAGCGCGTGGAAGCCGTTGTCCACGTCCACCCCGAGCCGGGCCCAGGGCTCACCCTTGTACTTGGCCGGCACGTCGGCGGCGTTGCGCGGCAGGTCGCGGACGTGACCGAAGCTGGCCTCCACGACGTACCCCGGGCCAAGGTAGCCCGAGATCGTCTTGGCCTTCGCCGGTGACTCGACGATGACCAGACGGGTGGTTCCAGCGTTGCTAGGCACGTCTCTCCCCGACCTCACTCCTGCTCGTGGCCTGCCGGCGCCCGGACAGCGACCGCTTTCGACCCCGCCGTCGCACCGACGGTCCGGATGTCCAACGTAACGCGCCGCCCGCGTTTCGGGTTTCGCGGGCGGTAAACCGCTTCGGCACTGCCGGACGGCGCCACCGTACACCGTGGGTAGGGCTCCGAGAGGGTCACCGTGACGATCCCGGGCCCACGGCCAAGGTCCAACCCGCCCGTTACCGCCCGGATTCCCCGGCCCAATGTCCAACACCAGACAGCCAGCCGCCGCCCCGAACCCTCGGCGATCATGGACTCGTGGTGGGCGTTTTGGCCCCGAACATGCAGTAGATCCCCACCACAACCCCATGATCGACGCTTTTAGGGGGGTGAGGGCCAGGCGGTGGGGGGTGCCGTGGGCGGTGGTGCGCCGACTAACTCGGCCAGTCGGGCCAACCGGCGGCGGCCGGTGATCCGGTAGGCCGGGCCGCCCTCCCCCGGGCCGATCAGGTCCCCCGCCAGCCCCGCCGCCGCGAGCGCGACGCCGATCGGCTCCCAACACTCCTGCTCGTCGGCGCCCAGCCGCAACAGGAAGCCGTCGGGAGGCTCCGGCGTGCCGGCGGCGGCGAGCCACAGCCGCAACCTCCGGCCGGTCAGGTGGAAGGTGGCCGGTGGGCGCTTCGTCGCACCGTGCAGCCAGGCGACAGCGAGGGGCTTCAGGACCCGGGTGTACGACGTACGGACGGCGTGTCGCTCACCCTCGGCCGGCTCCCAACTCGCCGCCAACCCCCGTGCCGCCAGTTCGGCGACGAGAACGTGCACCCGCCAGGCGGCGTCCACCCGCACCGAGAGACGGGCGGTACCACCCATCCGGACCACCTCGCCCGGTCCGGCGAGCAACCCGGCCAGGTCGGCGACAGCGGGTTCGGCCGCCTCGGCGCCGAAGAAGACAAGTTGCCGGCCGGCGTCGTCACCCGGAGAGGAAGGACCGTTGCGGGCCGGGCCGCCGCGTCGTCGCGCGGGTGTGGGCGCGTCCGCCTCGGGCGCGGGAAACAGCGCCGCGGGCGGTTCCGCCTTCGGAGTGTCATCGAACCCACTCAGCGACACTCCGGCACCTCGTCGAAGGCCTGTTTCAACTCCTCGGAGTTGAGCTTGCTGGTGTCCAGCGCGCTGGCGTCGTACTCCTTGTTGAGGGTCTCCACCGCGGCCCGCACGCCGTCGTAGAAGACCGTCGGCTCACCGGTGCCCAGCCCGTCGATGGTGTCCCGGGCGCGGCCGTACGCGTCCCGCATCTTCCCCAGCGAGCTACGGAACCCCGCCGAGATCGCCTCGCCGTTGTCGGTCTCCGGGATGCCCGCCTGCTCCACCTTGCGGCGTGCGGCCTCGCTGGCCTGCTCCGCACCACCGAAGAGCCGCACCAGGTTCTCCTTGGCCTGCGCCGGGGTGGTCTGCGCGGTCATCTGCTCGTCGGTGCTGCTGGTCAACTTGCTGATCTCGGACCGCCACGGGGTGAGCGCGCCGCAGACCGATGCCGCCCACGCACGTGGACTGGGCCCGCCGCCGCAACCCGCGAGTACGACGACGACCGTGGCCAGGACCACCGTGAACCTTCCGGCGGCAGACGCCTGGCACGTACGCATGCGTTGCAGCGTACGGCCTTCGGCGAGGTGTGGCACCGGGCCGGACGGCCGGGGTCCCCGGTCGACGCGTACGTCGACCGGGGACCCCTCGCCCGTGCCAGGTCAGGCGTTGACCGTCTCCGGCCGGTGGTCGGTGCTGCCCGCGCCGGTGTTGCCGTCGGCGTCGGAGTCGGACATCGCGATGCCCTTGCGCTTGCTGAACACCACCGACGCCACGATGATCAGCGTCGCCACCAGGGCGATGCCGATCCGCAGGCCGACGTTGCGGTCGTCGCCGACGCTCCAGGCCACCACGGCGGGTGCGATCAGCAGCGAGACCAGGTTCATCACCTTGATCAGCGGGTTGATCGCCGGGCCGGCGGTGTCCTTGAACGGGTCACCGACGGTGTCGCCGATGACAGTGGCGGCGTGCGACTCGGAGCCCTTGCCGCCGTACGCGCCGTCCTCGACCAACTTCTTGGCGTTGTCCCAGGCCCCACCGGAGTTGGACAGGAACACCGCCATCAGGGTGCCGGCACCGATCGCACCGGCCAGGTACGCGGCGAGCGCGCCCGGCCCGAGGCCGAAGCCGACAGCGATCGGCGCCAGGATGGCGAGCAGACCGGGGGTCATCAGCTCGCGCTGCGCGTCCCGGGTGCAGATGTCGACGACCTTGCCGTACTCCGGGCGCTGGGTGCGGTCCATGATGCCGGGCAGCTCACGGAACTGCCGGCGAACCTCCATCACCACGGCACCGGCCGAGCGGGACACCGCGTTGATGGCCAGACCGGAGAAGAGGAAGACCACCGCCGCACCGATGATCAGGCCGACCAGGTTGCGCGGGTTCGCCACGTTCAGCGCGTTGAGGATCTCGTTGCCGACATCGCTCACGCCAGCCGTCGCGTACGCGCTGCTGAGCGTGTCGGTGTACGAGCCGAACAGCGCGGTCGCGGCGAGCACCGCCGTGGCGATCGCGATGCCCTTGGTGATCGCCTTGGTGGTGTTGCCCACCGCGTCCAGCTCGGTGAGGACCCGCGCGCCGTGCTCGTCGATGTCGCCGGACATCTCGGCGACGCCCTGGGCGTTGTCGGAGATCGGCCCGAAGGTGTCCATCGCCACGATCACACCGACGGTGGTGAGCAGGCCGGTGCCCGCCAGCGCCACCGCGAACAGCGACAGCGTGATGGAGCTACCGCCGAGCAGGAACGCGCCGAAGACGCCGGCGCCGATCAGCACCGCCGAGTAGACCGCCGACTCCAGACCGACGCTGATGCCGGCCAGGATGACGGTCGCGGCACCGGTCTGCGAGCTCTTGCCGATGTCCTGCACCGGCCGCTTGTTGGTCTCGGTGAAGTAGCCGGTCAGCGCCTGGATCGCGGCGGCCAGCACGATGCCGATCACGACCGCGCCGATGGCCACCAGTCGCGGGTTGCCGGGCGCGTCGGTCAGTCCACTGTCGAACTCGCCGAAGGTCGCCGGGAGGTACGCGTAGGCGGCGACCGCCACCAGCACGGCGGAGAGCAGCGCGGAGAGGTAGAACGCCCGGTTGATCGCGGTCAGACCATTGCGGTCGGACGCCCGAAGCCGGGTGATGAAGACGCCGACGATCGCGATCAGCACACCGATGGTGGAGATGATCAGCGGGAAGACCAGGCCCTCCTCGCCGAACGCGGCCCGACCGAGGATCAGCGCGGCGACCAGCGTCACCGCGTACGACTCGAACAGGTCGGCGGCCATGCCGGCGCAGTCACCGACGTTGTCGCCCACGTTGTCGGCGATGGTGGCGGCGTTGCGCGGGTCGTCCTCGGGGATGCCCTGCTCGACCTTGCCGACCAGGTCGGCGCCGACGTCGGCGGCCTTGGTGAAGATGCCGCCGCCGACCCGCATGAACATCGCGAGCAGCGCGGCACCGAAGCCGAAGCCCTCCAGCACCGTCGGCGCGTCACCCCGGTAGACGAGAACGACGAGCGCGGCGCCGAAGAGGCCGAGGCCGACGGTGAGGAAGCCAACGACACCACCGGTCCGGAACGCGATCTTCATGGCGGCCTCGCGGCCACCTTCGCGCTCTCTCGCGGCGGCGGCGACCCGCAGGTTGGCGCGGGTGGCCAACCACATGCCGGCACCACCGATGAACGCGCTGAACAGCGCGCCGACCACGAAGAACGCCGACCGGCCGATCTTCACTGCCAACTCACTGCCGTCGGTGTCGTGCACCGGCAGCAGGAAGAGCAGCACCACCGCGACGACCACGAAGATCGCCAGGGTACGGAACTGGCGGAGCAGGTACGCCGAGGCGCCCTCCTGGACCGCCCCCGAGATCTCCTGCATGGTGGCGGTGCCCTTACCGGCAGCCAGCACCGTCTTTGTGAGGGCGGCCGCGAAGGCGAGCGCCACCAGCGCGATTGCCGCGGCGATGACGACGTAGGTGACATTGCTTCCGGTAAGGGAAAGCCCGCCGCCGTCGGCGGCCAAGGTCTCGGACATCTGTGTCCTCCTGTTACCGAACACTCGCGCCGGTGAGTGGAGACGCACTGACCGACGCCTGGATGCGGACTCGCAAGCGCGCGCCAACCCACCCCAGCGGACCAGCGATGAACACCCATACCCGCTGGCTGCGGGATGGATCACTTGCTGACAACCCGGGTACTGTAGCCCTCCGCAGTGTCGGAGGTCACACGCAGGTCCCACCGTGTCGCGATGATCTTCGTCGCTGTGTTATGAAACGAAATCTGATATAGGGCCCGATCCATGCACGAAGGCCGCACCCCCGGCAGGGGATGCGGCCTGGAAACGAAACGGGGTCAGCGGCCGACCGGCCACACCATCCGCACCTCGGTGCCGATGCCCTCGTCGACCGGGCGCACCTGAAGGTCCTCGACGAACCCGGCGAGCAGCGCGAAGCCGACGCCGGTGGTCAGCGCCTCGTCGGTGAGCGACTCGTTGGCCAGCTCGTCCGGCGGCAACGCGGTCAGACCGATGCCCGCCTCGATCGGCGCCCGGTCCACCACCCGCACCGCGTACGAGCCACCGTCGGACATCTCCACCAGCACCGGGTCGGCGAGACCGTACTGCCGGTGCAGGGCCACCGCCCGGGTGCACGCCTCACCGATGGCCAGGCGCACCTCGTCCAGCAGGTCCTCCCGGACCCCGGCACGCCGGGCGACGGCGACGCCGACCAGCCGGGCTGTACGCACGTGCACCGGGGCGGGCGAGAACGAGAGCTTGACTGTCGCCATCACGCGCCGGCGCCCGCCGGGTCGGCGCTGATCGCCGCGTCGACCGTCGGGTGCAGCGGGAACACCTGGTCCAGTGCGGTGATCCGGAAGATCTTGAGCAACGGCTCCTTGTCGCAGACCAGGGCGAACGAACCGCCGGCCGACCGAAGCCGCTTGAGCGCGCCGACCAGCACGCCCAGCCCGGTGGAGTCGAGGAAGTCCACCCGACCGAGGTCGACCACCACGTGACGGGCGCCACCGTCGATCAACTCGAGGAGTCGTTCGCGGAGTCGGGGCGCGGTGTAGACGTCCACCTCACCACCGACCTCGAGCACCGTGTGCTCACCCACGGTGCGCGTCGCCAGCGACAGCTCCATCGGTCCTCCTCGCCAGAGCCGTAAACTCTCGTGGGCATCTAACCACTACCGCCGGCACGGCCTGCGAACGCCAGCGGAGGCTTCCCCTTACCCCGGTGTCCGACTTTTCATCTCCGAACACCAGTGCGAGAGTGCAGGGCGTGACCACCAACGACTTCAGCGCTGCGCGTCCCACGCCGCGCCACGACCTGGAGTCGTCGTCGCCGGCCACCGTATCCGCTGGTCACGGCCCGGGGCCAGCGCCTGCCGACCTGCTGCGCCGGCTACGCGCCCGAGGCGCCGGAGACCCGGTCACCCACGTGGAACGGGTGCCGGCACGCGCCGGGGCGCCCGCCCCGTGGCCATCCTGGGCACCGGCGGAGCTGCAAGCCGCATTCACCCGGCGTGGCGTGGTCGCGCCGTGGCAGCACCAGGCCCAGGCGGCCACCCTGGCGTACGACGGCGACCATGTGGTGATCGCCACCGGCACCGCGTCCGGCAAGTCGCTGGCGTACCAGCTCCCGGCCCTGGCCACCCTGCTCGCCGACCCCCGGGCCACGGTGCTCTACCTGGCACCGACCAAGGCCCTCGCCGCCGACCAGCTGCGGGCCGTCGCCGCGCTGGAACTGGAGGGGGTACGCCCCGCCTGCTACGACGGGGACACCCCGCGCGCCGAGCGGGAGTGGATCCGCCGGCACTCCCGGTTCGTGCTGACCAACCCGGACATGCTGCACCACGGCATCCTGCCCGGGCATGCCCAGTGGTCCGGTTTCCTGCGCCGACTCGCGTACGTGGTGATCGACGAGTGCCACACCTACCGGGGGGTGTTCGGCTCGCACGTGGCGCACGTGCTGCGCCGACTCCGCCGGCAGTGCGCCCGGTTCGGGGCCACCCCGGTCTTCGTCCTCGCCTCCGCGACCTCCGGTGACCCGGCCACCGCAGCCGGACGGCTGACCGGGCTGCCGGTGACGGCTGTCACCGAGGACGCGTCGCCGCGTGGCGGGGTGACCTTCGCGCTCTGGGAGCCGCCGCTGCTGCCGCCCGACTCCGGCGCCGCTCCCCCCGACTCTTCGTCGGTGCCCGGCCAGGCGGCCGGAAACCGCTCCTCTGCCCCGGCCCTCGGCCAGGCGGCAGGCGACCGCTCCTCTGCCCCGGCCCTCGGCCAGGCGGCCGGCGACCGCTCCTCTGCCCCGGCCCCCGGCCAGGCGGCCGGCGACCACTCCTCTGCCCCGGCCCCCGGCCAGGCGGCCGGCGACCGCTCCTCTGCCCCGGCCCCCGGCCAGGCGGCCGGCGACCACGACGACCTTCGGCAGGTCCGCCGGTCGGCGCTGCGCGAGACCGCGGACCTGCTCGCCGACACGGTCGCCGAGGGGGTACGCACACTCGCGTTCGTCCGCTCCCGCAAGGGCGCCGAAGTCGTGGCCGCCAACGCGCGCCGGTCGCTGGACGACGCCGTCCCGGGGCTCGGCGACCGGGTGGCCGCCTACCGGGGTGGCTACCTGCGCGAGGAGCGGCGTGAGCTGGAACGGGCGCTGCTGCACGGCGACCTGCTCGGGCTGGCCTCCACCAACGCACTGGAGCTGGGCGTGGACCTGGTCGGGTTGGACGCGGTGCTGATCTGCGGCTACCCGGGCACCCGGGCGTCGCTGTGGCAGCAGGCGGGCCGCGCCGGGCGTTCCGGGCAGGAGGCCCTCGCGGTCCTGGTGGCCCGGGACGACCCGCTGGACACCTACCTGGTGCACCACCCGGAGGCGATCTTCGGGGCGCCGGTGGAGGCGACGGTCCTCGACCCGGCCAACCGGTACGTGCTGGCACCGCAACTCGCCTGCGCCGCTGCCGAGGCCCCGCTCACCCCAGCCGACCTGGTGCTCTTCGGGGACGGGGCGAAGGAGGCCGTCGACGAACTGGTGGCGGCCGGCGCGCTGCGGCAGCGGCCCACCGGCTGGTACTGGCGGCACCGGGAACGCCCCGAGGTGGACCTGCGCGGCGAGGGCGGCGCACCGGTCTGCGTGGTCGAGTCGGCCACCGGCCGACTGCTGGGCACCGTCGACGGCGGTTCCTCGCACTTCCTGCTCCACCCCGGCGCGGTCTACCTCCACCAGGGCGTCTCGTACGTGGTGGACGAGCTGGACCTGGCCGACGGCTGCGCGTTGGTGCACGTCGAGGAGCCGGACTGGTCCACCCACGCTCGCGACGTCACCGACCTGTCCGTGGTGTCCGTGCGCTCGTACGTGGACGCCGGACCGGTCGGCATGTTCCTCGGCGAGGTCGACGTGACCAGTCAGGTCGTGTCGTACCAGCGGCGGCGCATCGCCACCGGCGAGGTGATCGACACCCGGCCGCTCGACCTACCCGCCCGGGAGCTGCGCACGGTGGCGGTCTGGTTCACCCTGTCACCGCAGTCGTTGGCTCTCGCCGGAGTCCAGTCGGCCGACGTGCCGGGTGCGCTGCACGCCGCCGAACACGCCGCGATCGGCCTGCTACCGCTGATGGCCACCTGCGACCGGTGGGACATCGGCGGGCTATCCACCGCCGTGCACGCGGACACCGAGGCACCGACCGTCTTCGTGTACGACGGGCACCCGGGTGGCGCGGGGTTCGCCGAGCGGGCGTACGGGACGGCGTCGGCGTGGCTGCGGGCCACCCGGGACGCGATCGCGGAGTGCGGCTGCGAGACCGGCTGCCCGTCCTGCGTACAGTCACCGAAGTGCGGAAACGGCAACAATCCGCTCTCCAAACCGGACGCGATCCGGGTGCTCGACGTGGTGTTGGCGAACCTGCCCGAGTAGCCGGTTGCATGAATTGCTCCGGCACTGGGCACAATGGCATGGGAGCGCTTCCATCGATGTCCATGCTGTTGACTTGCCCCCGTGCCCGAGGAGAAGCCGTGGCCGACACGATCGCCGAAACCGTCGACCTGCTCTACACCATCGACCAGGACCACCTCACCCTCGACCAGCAGATCGCGCTCGGGTCGGCGCTGGCCGCCCTGGCCCAGGCGGAACGACTGGAGCTGATCAACGAGCGGTTGCGGGTGATCCATCAGGTGCTCAACACCTGGGCGATGCGCGCCGCAGCCACACCTGACGTTCGCTGATCCGCCCCCGCTCGTCGGCACGGGCAGCGGGTGTCGGGTGGCGCTTCGACCGCTCCGCAACCAGTGGTCGTCGATGGCGGGGAACGCGACGGTTGTCGAGCTGTGCGAGACTCCGGCGCACAGTCCCCCTGAGGAGATCAGATGCAGCTCGACAACTTGCAGAGTCAGCACCAGTTCCACGTTCGCCAGCGACTGCGCATGATGGTCAACCAGTACGAGGTCCGGGCCGTCGCCGCGGACGGCACCGAGGGTGAGCTGCTGGCGTTCGCGCAGCAGAAGCGCCTCGCCTTCAAGGAGCAGGTGACGATCTACACGGACGACTCCAAGCAGCAGCCCCTGCTCGGCTTCAAGGCCCGCCAGCGCCTCGACCTCGGCGCCACGTACGACGTCACCGACGCCGCCGGCAACGCGATCGGGCTGTTCCGCAAGGACTTCGCCCAGTCGCTGCTCCGTTCCACCTGGCACGTCGAGCAGGCCGGCCTTCCGCAGGTGACCGGCCAGGAGCGCAGCATGCCGGTGGCACTGCTGCGCCGCTTCGTCGACTCGCTGTCCTGGCTGCCGTACCACTTCGACTTCACCGCCGGTGGCCAGCCGGTCTTCACAGTGGTCAAGAAGTGGGGCCTGCGCGACAAGTACGTCGTCGAGGTGCAGAACCCCCAGATCGATCGACGTCTGGTCATCGCGATGGCCGTCGCCCTCGACGCGCTCCAGGCCCGCTGACCGACCCGGCCACACACTTCTCGGGCTGCTGGCCGGGGCACGGCCCCTGGGGGCCCTGATCCCCGGCCAGCGGGCCCGCGCGGCGAGTGCGGGCGGAGAGGCCCCGACGGCCTGCGCAGCAGCACTGCCTGCTCGTTCAGGCGCGCACCGGGCCGGCGCGGGCCGTCGATGTGGCGACCCGGGTCAGTCCGGGAAGTGGGGTGAACGCCACCTCGACGGTCACCAGCACGTCCAGCCCGCCGAGGTGACAGCCGACCATCCGACCGGCATTGCGGGCGACGATGTCGGCAGCGGACGCGCAGGCCGTCATGTCCCCGTCGAGAGCCTGGGCGGCGCCGGCCAGAGCGCCGAGATCGGCTGCCACCATCGCCCGCTGATCGGCCATCCCGGCGACGGTGATGGCAGCGCCGAACGTCCCGAACAGCACGAGGACCAACCCCATCGCCAGCAGCAGGACAGTCGCACCGCCCCGCTGCCCGTCCGGGCTGCTCTGGTCGATCCGCTCGGCGGGTCCACACCGGACACGAACTGACAGGCACATCACGGCTGCCCTTCGGCGACGCCTGGTTCCACGGCGGCGACAGCCGTCGCGACCACGGTGATCCGTGGTAGTCGACCGCCCAGTGTGCGAACGGGCGCGCGTACCGTCGCCCGCACCCGGCTGCCGTCGACGGACACCGACACCTCCGCTCCTGGCGGTGCCGCGCGCCCCGCCGCCGGGCTGCCGTCCTCGCCGCGGGCGGCGGCCAGCGCGGCTTCCCGGGCCACGTGGAGGCAACTCGCCTGCGCGCTGACGGCGTTGACCGAGGTCAGGCCAGCCAGCAGGAGCAGGAGAAGCGCCGGCAGGCCGGCCGCCAGTTCGGCGGTGAACGACCCCCGGTCCCCGCGAGCGGCCGATTGGACGGTTGCCCAGCCGCCGCGACCGGCCCGCAGCGAGGGGCCAGACCGTGAACCGCGATCGGCTCGCCCCGAGGGGCCGGGCCGTAGACGGCTACCGGCCTGCCGGCGCCTGCTCACTTCAGGGCCCGGTCGATGACTGCGGTCAGCGCCGACTGGACGTTGCCGGAGGTCAGCACCTTCAACAGGATGCCGGCGAAGGCGACCGCCGCCAGCGTGCCGACCGCGTACTCGGCCGTGTTCATTCCGGCGTCCCCGCGCAGGCGGGCGAGCAGTTTGCGCATGACTGTTCCCTTTCTCGTTGTGGTCAGAGCACGTCGCCGAGGACAGCGACGATCACCGGCACCAGGCCGGCGAGAATGAACGCCGGCAGGAAGCAGAGCCCCAGCGGCAGGACGATGAGCACCCCTGCCCGGCGTGCGGACGCCTCGGCGGCGGTGGCCCGGTCGGCACGCAGGTCGTCGGCGAGCCGGGTCATCGCCCCGGCCAGGGCGGCACCGCTATTGGCCGAACGCAACGCCGCTGCCGTCAAACGGTCCGCACCGGGTATCCCGTCCAACGCGGACCACGCCTCCGCCGGGCCACCGCCGAGCAGGAGCGTGCGGCCGACGCGGGACAGGCGACCGGCGAGCGGCCCGTCCAGCGTCTCGGCTACCGCCAGAATCGAGCGGTCGACCGGGGCTCCCGCGCGCATCGCCGCAGCAAGGAGATCAGCGGCGAGCGGCAGGTCGGCCGCCTCCTGGAGCCGCCGCTTGCGAGCACCAGGAGGCTCGATCCGCCGCAGGAGCCGATCCAGCAGGAATGCGGTCGGGACCGCGCCCAGCAACCCGAACCAGCCACCGACGACGACGGCCACGGCAAGCCCACCCAGCGCTGCCGCGAGCCGGATCGTGTCCGGCCGCAGCATCGATGACGAGCTGCGCTTGCCCGCCGAGCCGCGTCGATTCGCCACGCTGCCCTGGCCCGTCGGGCCCCTGGGCGTCATCCGGTCCGCCCCGGTGTCGCGCTCAGTCGTTCTGCCCAGAGAAGGCCCACAACCTGCAGGGCGACGGCGAGAACCGCACAGGCCCCACCGACAGTGCTGTGCAGGAGCACCGCCACCGGGTCGACGCCGATGCCGTACCCGAGTCCGATCCCTCCGACCGGCAACGCCGCCAGTAACCAGGCCGTGGCTCGGGCGCCGGCCGCCTGTGCCGCTGCGGCGGCCAGACCTCGGTCGGTCGCCCGAGCATCCGCCTCGATCCGCTCGACGAGTTCCGCGAGCGGAGCGCCGGTGCGGTCCGCCAGTCGTACCGCTGCTGAGGTCAGCTGACGCAGCCGGTCCGGCCCGTCGGCGGCGACGACGTCGAGTGCGTGTGGGATCGGCAGACCGGCCCGGAGGTCCGCAGCGAGGCCGCAGAGTTGGTCCAGCCCGCGTCGTCGGATCTGTTCGATGCTGCGGCGCGTTCGCCAACGCAGCACGGCACGCACTGCCAACGTGCCGTAGCTGGCCAGCGCGACCGCGGCCACCGGGCCACCGACCACGGCGCCGACGCCACCGCCGAGGATGCCGGCCAACGGCAACACACGTGCCGTCGACCGCATGGTCCGCGGCCTCGCGACGACGCTCGTCCCGCCGTTCGTCGTGTCGGCCGTTCGCTGGTCACCGGGTTCGAGATCGCCGCTCGTCCTGGCCTCGGGCGAGCTGAACGGGGCGCTCCGGGAGCCTGCTGCCACGTCTTGCCGCTCGACGGACGGAGCTGGGCGCTCGACGTCGACCACGTCTAGGGCGTCGGTCGCGACAGCTGCCACCGTCGTGCCGCCCCCACCCTTTGCGCCTGAGGTCGTGTCCTCCGGTCGGGCGGTGCCGGCTGGCCGCCGAGGGTCCCGGCGGGTCGGCGGGCGCGTCGGGCCCGCCGGACCCGTCGACCACACGGACCCGCCCGCTCCGGCCGGCCCGCCCAACCCCCCGGGCCAGCTCGGTCTCCCGGTGGCGTCCCGGGCCGGCCAGCCGAGGACCGTCGATTTCGCGCCGGCCTGTGGCTGGTAGGCGATGCCGACCGGACGGCCCACGGTCGGCGACTCGGTGAGTCCTTCGACAGACCCGTCCGGAGTACGGCCGAGTTCCCGGATCCACTCCACCAGTGCCTCGTCCGGGTCGGCCCCGGTCTTCCCGCGTCCCGTCTCAAACACGCGACGTCGACGAGCCCGGATGCTCTGCACCGGCCACGCCACCAGCGCGGCGGCGACCAGAAGCAGCGCCGCCACCGCCAGCGCCCCGCCGGTCATACCGGACCTGCCGATCCGGGCCACGGCTCGCTGAGGATCGGCGGCACCGCCACCCCGCGCTCCCGCAGCAGCGCCCCGAGCGCGCGGGCGGCCAACCCGAGGCCGCTGCCGCGCACCCAGGCGGGCACCACTGTCACCAGGCGCTCGGGCCCCTCCGGCAGCAGCAGGCAGACCGACTCCAGGACGCGTCCCCGGTCGCCTCGTCGCACCTGGAACAGGACCTGCAGGGCGGCGGCGACCTGGGCGTGCAGCGCGGCGCGGGGCAGGCCGCCCAGCATGCCCAGGGCCTCCAGCCGGGCTGGCACGTCGGACGGGGTGTTGGCGTGCAGCGTGCCGGCGCCCCCGTCGTGGCCGGTGTTGAGGGCACCCAACAGGTCGACCACCTCACCACCCCGGCACTCCCCGACCACCAGGCGGTCCGGCCGCATCCGCAGGGCCTGCCGGACCAGGTCGCCAAGGCCGACGACGCCGGAGCCCTCCACATTGGCGGTACGAGCCTGCAGCCCCACCACGTGCGGATGACCTGGCCGCAGCTCGGCGGCGTCCTCCACCAGCACGATGCGCTCGGTGGCCGGCACCATGCCCAGCAGCGTGTTGAGCAATGTCGTCTTGCCTGACCCCGTCCCACCGGTCACCAGGTAGGCCAGTCGGGCCGAGACGACGGCGGCGAGCAGCGGTGCGACCGGTCGCGGCACCGTCCCCTGACGTACCAGCTCGTCGAGGGTGAACGGCCGATGACGGAAGGTCCGCAGGGACAGGTACGGACCCTCCGTCGCCACCGGCGGCAGCACGGCGTGCAGCCGAGTGCCGTCGGGAAGCCGGGCATCCGCGTACGGAGATCCGTCGTCCAGCCTCCGGCCGGAGCTGGCGATCAGCCGCTGCGCCAGCCGGCGTACGTCCTCGACCGAGCCCACCGGCACCGCGACCTGCTGCAGCCCTGAACCACGGTCGACCCACACCCGAGTCCCGTTGACCAGGACGTCGGTCACCTCCGGGTCGGCGAGCAGCGGAGCCAGCGGCCCGGCGCCCACGAGCTCGTCGCGCACCCGGTCGGCGATCCGCAGCACGGCGGTGTCGCCGAGCACGGCGGCGTTGGGCTCGGCCCGGACCGCGGACACGATCGCCGCCGGCGTTACCGGAGTGGTGGCGGCGGCGATGCGCTGCCGTACGCGGCCGGCGAGGGTGCCGTCCTCCGGCCTGCCGCTCATGCCGCACCCGCCGACGGCACGCCGGTGAGGTCGGCGACGATCCGTTGGCAGAGTGCGGCAAGAGGTCCTTTGCCCGCGGCGGCGGGTGCCTCACCTCGCTCCAGCCCTCGGCAGAGCCCCGGCTCGGGACGCAGCGTGCCCGCCAGTGGGAGGCCGAGAGCCCGTGCGACCTCGGCCGCGCGTAGCCGACCGGGGGCCGGCCCGCGCACCACCACCGACAGCGCCGCGCAGTGCGGGGCGGCAGCAGCCACGACCCGCGCCGCCGCAGCGGTGGCGCGCAGCTCGGCCGGGACGACGACGAACGCCTGGTCGGTCGACTGCAACGCCACCACTGCCGCGTCGTCCAACTGTCGGGGCAGGTCGACCACCACGAAGTCACGACCGCGCCGGGCGGCGTCCACGGTGGCCGCCATCGCCGCAGCCGGCAGCGCCAGCATCTCGCCGCGATCCCAGGAGAGCACCACCAGGTCACCTCGACTGGGCAGTGCCTGCACCAGCGCCGGGGCGTCCACCCGTCCGTCCGCACCGGTGAGCGACGGCCACCGCAGCCCTTCCAACTGTTCCCAGCCCAGCACGAGGTCGAGGCCACCGCCGAGGGGATCGGCGTCGACCAGCAGAGTGCGTAACCGGGCCCGCGCGGCGGTCACGGCCAGGCCACCGGCCAGGACGCTCGCCCCGGCGCCGCCCCGACCGCCGAAGACCGCGACGATCCGGGCCCCACCACCGTCCGGGCGATCCGGCCCCTGCTCGGCGAACCGGTCCACCAGCCACGATTCCGCGGCGGGCAGCATGGCGACGTACTCGG
The DNA here is from genome assembly GCF_029626165.1 of Micromonospora sp. WMMD967. Classification (NCBI taxonomy): domain Bacteria; kingdom Bacillati; phylum Actinomycetota; class Actinomycetes; order Micromonosporales; family Micromonosporaceae; genus Micromonospora; species Micromonospora sp. WMMD967. The sequence goes on along the minus strand of NZ_JARUBK010000001.1, from coordinate 1,489,295 downwards.
CCCCGACCAGCTCGGCGATCTGCCAGCCGGGGTCGAGCTGACCGGACCGACCGACCAGCACCAGCCGGGGTCGCTGCGGCAGGCGGGCACGCAGACATGCCTGCGCCTGATCGATGCCGAGTATCACCAGCGGCGCGGGAACCCATCGGGTACGCGCGGCCGCGAGGTCGCGGGCGAGTTCCACCTCGGTCCCGCCTGCGGCGGCGAGCCGGAGCACATCATCGAGCAGATCGTCGTCACCGGTGACGACCAGCGGGAGCCGGCGGATCGGCGGGACGGAGGTACGGGATGGCATCGCGGCCTCCAGCGGTCGGGCTCTGGTATGCCGCCGACCCTGCTCCGAATCCGCCCCGCATTCGGTCCCACTGCGGTCGCCTGTGGACAACCTCGTGGGCTGTGGAAAACGCCCGCTGAGACATTTGATCTGCTACGTGCCTGGGTATTTCCGCAGCTCGTGCTCCTACGGAAATGACAGCGGGCCCGCTCCAGGAGGGAACGGCCCCACAAGTCGACGGTCAGCCGGCTTGGCGGACCAGCCGGTACAGGTCGTGGCGGACGGTCGACCAGTCATCGCCAACCGCGTGCCGGACGGCACTCACCGCGTCGAGCGCTGCCAGCCCACTGCCCGTCGCCGCGTACAGGGCGTGGACCGCCGAGGAAGCGCTGCGCACGTCGGCGTCCTGCACCGTGAGACGGTGGATCACCCTCAAACGGGCTTCCTCGTCCAGGCTCGCGCCCCGCTCGACGGCGTCCACCACCTGCCGCAACAGGTCGTCGTCGCTGAACCTGAACCGCCTGGTGACCGCCCGTACGGCAAGCGCCAGCGCAGCCCGCCGTACCCCCTCCGGCGCGGCCCGCAGCCGCGCGTCGAGGTCGGGCTCGTCGTGCCCAAAGTTCGCGGGCAGCCTCGGGTCCGGCGGCCGGCAGGTTGGTTCGGCGGTACGACAGGCCGAGGCGCTCGACGCGCAGCGACCTTAGGCTGACGCCCATGTCGTGGAGCATGCGGTGATCGACCTGGACGAGCGCGATCACCAACCGGCAGAGTCGAATCCCACTGCCCAAGACCGCCCCGTGACCAGACAGAAGGTGGTTCTGGGATTCGTCGCCGTCTTCGTCGTCGGCGCTCTGATCGGCGGCTTCGCTGTCCAACGGCGAGCGTCGCACGAGCAGCGGGAGCGGAACTTGGTGGTCGCACTCGTGGCCTTCCCTCAATCGGCCAGTCTGGGAAGCCCGACCTTCCAGACAGTCGCCCTGGACGGAGGCAGCGACGCCCCCCAGGTCAAGATGACCGGGCATTTGGTGGTGATCAACGCCGGTCCCGCGCCGATCACGGTTAGACAGGTTGCCGCGGAAAGGCCGGGCATGGCGTTAGCCAGCGCTGGACAACCTCGGCTGTCACCCCTTGGCGGCACCGGTGAGCTCGTGGTCGAGCTGTTGTTCGAATGCTCGGTCGCGTTTTTTCAGGAGCCGCTGCCCATGGCCTTCGAGGTCGAGACCGAGGACAAACACGTTCGAGAGGTCAGCTACCCGGTCACCCTCGCGGGAAGCGACTGGCAGCGCGTCGCCCCGGCCAATTGCGGGAGCGCATAGACACGGCGGGCCCATACAAGCAGACCACCGCTGCTATGCCGACCACCGGTTCCCGGAACGGCCGACCGAACGCCGGGCTAGGCGCGATGCTGGAACCGAACGGCAGTCAATCGGCTGACACTTGCGGAGGTGGCGACGCATGCCCGACGATCCCCGATACCAGCAGGCCCTCGACACTGCGGAGCGCCTCCTCGGCCAACCGTTGACCCTGCCGCTGGCCGACGGAGAACCCGCGGTCGGTCAGGACTTCCGGCGGCTGGCGACCGAGCACACCTTCGGCGACTCGTGGCCGCGACCGGGCCTGGATCTGCGGAGCCGCTGCCTGATCTCGGTGGCCGTCGCGGCAGCGCTGGGCACCCACGAGCCGCTGCGGGGGCAGTTGCGCATCGCGCTGACGTCCGGCGTGACCAAGGAGGAGATCGTCGAGCTCTTCATCCACCTGGAGGCGTACGCCGGGGCGGCCCGGGCGTTCGACAGCTACCAGGTGGCCGCGGCGGTCTTCGGCGAGCACCGCTGACGAGGCTCCCACCATCCTCTCACTGTCTGCCGCCAACCCGGGCCTGTGACCTGCGGCGGTGTAGCGCTCCCAGAAAGGGACGACCCCCGTCGGGGGGAGACGGGGGTCGTCGAAGGTTCGGCTCCGGGGGGGTCGAGCCGAACCACTCAGCGGTCACGGGGGGTGCAACCGCCGAGCGTCTGCCTGTTTTCGGGTATGTGAAAGCTCGTCGTACGGACAAGTTTGCCTGAGCGCGCCCGTCACGTCGAGTGGTGCTTGCTCCACTCACCGCGAAAATCTCCTCGCAGAGTGTGAGCGCGATCACGCGAAGCGGAGAAGGTGCTGCCTGCCCGCAGGTGTGAGGGGTGGCCTGACCCCGGGCACCCGCCGACGATAGACCATCCGGCTAGACTTTCGCGCCGTGGGCCGAAGTGCCGCTTTCTTCGATCTGGACAAGACCGTCATCGCCAAGTCGAGCGCCCTGGCGTTCGGTCGGCCGTTCTACCGGGACGGGCTGATCACCCGGCGGGACGTGGTCAAGTCGGCGTACGCGCAGCTGATGTTCCGGCTGGGCGGCACCGACGAGCAGACCATGGCCCGAACACGGGACTACCTGGCTGCGCTCTGCAAGGGCTGGCAGGTGGAGCAGGTCCGCCAGATCGTCGCGGAGACACTCCACGAGCTGATCAACCCTTACGTGTACGCCGAGGCCGCCGTCCTGATCGCGGAGCACCAGGCGGCGGGGCGGGACGTGGTGCTGGTGTCGGCGTCGGGCGAGGAGATGGTCCGGCCGATCGGCGAGTTGCTCGGGGTCACCGACGTGATCGCCACCCGCATGACGGTCCGCGACGGCCGGTACAGCGGTGAGGTCGAGTTCTACGCGGCCGGTCCGAGCAAGGTCGAGGCGGTCAGCGAGCTGGCGGCGGCCCGGGACTACGACCTGGCCGACTCGTACGCCTACTCCGACTCGTACAGCGACCGTCCTCTGCTGGAGTGCGTCGGCCACCCGAGTGTGGTCAACCCGGACCGGCAGTTGCGCAAGCTGGCCTCGGAGAACGCGTGGCCGGTGCTGGAGTTCCGGCACCCGATCCCCCTGGGTCGCCGCCTGCGGGAGCGACCCGCGGTGCCGGTGGCAGCGGCGGCGCTCGGCGTCGGCGTGGGCGTGGCCATCGGCATCGCCTGGTACGGCCGGCATCGTCGCACCCGCGCGGCCACGACCACCGCCTGAGCAGGCCCGATCGGGTACGCGCGACCATCACCAGCGCCTGACGAGACCTGCCCGGCAGCACACCACCAGCGCTCGACCAGGCCATCCGGGCGCGCACCAGCACCGCCCGACCGGGCCCGCTCGGCCACCGTCACCGCTCGACTGGGACAGACGAACGGTTCGCGCGGCTGCCAACCTCTTCCGGCAGCACTTCGAGCAACGTCGAGTGTCATCTATCCGACCCAGCGCCTCACCCCTGCCTGAACACCGTCTTGAGCGTTCGCTCAAATAGTCGTACCCTCCGTTTGAGCGAACGCTCAAAGACGGGGGAGATCGCATGACTGATGACACCGAGCCGACACAACGCGCGGTCCATGCACGCTGGATCCTGGCCGGGCTGATCACGCTCCTCGGGGCGATCCTCTTCGTCGGGGTGGTCAACCAGGGCCGCGCGGACAGCGCGATGCTCTTCGTGGCGCTTCCGGTGCTGCTGGCCGCCGGCCTCACGCTCGTGCCGCACCGGACAGCCCACGGCCAGGTCTTCGCAGCCACGACGATCGCACTCCTGCTGGCGGCGGTGGCACTGCACGAGGGCGCGATCTGCGTCCTCCTGGCCGCTCCGCTGGTCTACGCGGTGGCACACGGCACCACCGCGCTGATCCGCGTCCTGCGCGACGCCAACCGCCCGTACGTCATGGTGGCCGTGCCTCTGCTGCTCCTGCCGGGCCTGGAGGGCAGCGGCATCGCTCCCCGCGTCGCTCCGGAGCAAACGGTCGAGGTGACCCGGGTCGTCGGGCTTCCGGCGGATCGGGTGGCCGAGCGTCTCGCCACCGGCCCCCGCCCGACCGACGTCCGGTCGGTGCCGCTGCGGCTCCTGGGCGTGCCGACACCCGGGCAGGTCACCGGCGACGGGCTCGACGTCGGCGACAGGTGGATGTTCGGCTACCACGGCAGCGCGCACGGCCCGGGCGGCCACCTGCTCGCCGAGGTGGCGAGCGCCGCCCCCGGGCGGGTCGGCTTCCGCTTCGTCGAGGACACCTCCATCACCGCGCGCTGGTTCACCTGGCGGCACGCGGAGCTGAGCTGGCGGGCTGTCGATTCCGAGCACACCGAGGTCCGGATCCGGGTCGACTACACGCGGGGCCTGGACCCGTCCTGGTACTTCGGTCCGGTGCAGCAGGTGCTGCTCGGCGCCGGGGTCGGGCACCTTCTCGACATGCTGGCGTTGGAGTGACTGTCGCCCGCTGGCTGAGTCTGGCACTGCCGCTGGCCGCCGTGCTGGCCGTCGGCGCTCAGGAGCGGGACCGGTCCGTCCGAGCCGCGGGGCTGCTGGCGTTCCTGACCGCCGGGATCGGCATCGCCGCGCTGCACGAGGTCGCCCGCCTGGCCGGCTGGTACGCCTTCGCTCCCGTCGACGGCGCGTACCGGGGGATGCCGGTGGACCTGTGGATCGGTTGGGCGGCCCTCTGGGGCCCGCTGCCGGTGCTGCTGCGCCGGGTGCTGCCGCTGCCGATCGCGCTGGGCCTGCTGCTCTGGGTCGACGCGGTGGCGATGCCGGCGCTGCACCCACTGGTCGACCTCGGACCGCACTGGCTCGTCGGGGAGGTGGTGGGCCTGCTCGTGGTGGCGCTGCCCGCCCAACTGCTCGGGCGGTTCAGCGCCGACCGCCGGCACCTGGGCGCTCGCACGTCACTCCAGGTGGGAGTCTTCGCCGTACTGCTGCTCTGGTTCGTCCCCAGCCTGGCCTTCGAGGTCGGCGGCGGGTCGTGGGCCGGGCTGACCGAGCTGGACCGCACCGGGTTGCTCCTCGTCGCACAACTGGCCCTGCTGGTGGCCGCGCCCGCGCTGGCCGCCGTCGCTGAGTTCGCCGTGCGGGGTGACGGCACACCGTACCCGTGGGACCCGCCGCGCCGCCTGGTCACCACCGGCCCGTACGCGTACCTGGCGAACCCGATGCAGCTCGCCGCCGTGGCGCTGCTGCTGTTCACCGCAGCGGTCACCCGGAGCGCCACAGTGGCTCTGGCGGCGGTGTCGGCGGCGGCGTTCGGCGCGGCGGTGGCCGGGCCACACGAGCACCACTACCTGCGGACGCGGTACGGCGACTCCTGGCGGTCCTACCGACGGCAGGTACGCGACTGGTGGCCCCGCTGGCGGCCGTACCCCTCCGAGCCGTCCGCGGTGCTCTGGCTGGACGACGACTGCGGGCCCTGCGCGGCCCTCTGGCGGATGGTGGCCCGGCGGCACCCGGTCGGGTTACGGATCCGGCCCGCGCGGGAGCACGAGCACGTGCTGTGGCGGGCGGAGTACGTGGGCGGCGACGGTCACACGGAACGGGGGGTGGCCGCCGTCGCCCGCGGACTCGAACATGTCCACCTCGGTTGGGCGTTCGTCGGTTGGACACTACGACTTCCCGTGGCCACCTGGCTGGCCCAGCTGGTGACCGATGCGATGATCGCACCGCCGCATCCGGCCCGCCCGAGAGGAGAGCCATGTCCGACACCAAGCAGCGTCTCCTCGACGGCGCCATCGCCGCCATCCGCGAGCACGGCATCGCCGGTGTCTCCGCCCGGACCATCGGCGCCGCGGCCGGAGTGAACCAGGCGCTGGTCTTCTACCACTTCGGCACTGTGGACGACCTGCTCACGGCGGCCTGCCGGGCCAGCACGGCGGAACGGGTCGAGCGATGGTCGGAGCGGTTGGCCTCGGCCCGGTCGCTGCGCGAACTGCTCGCGGTCGGGCGGGAGCTGCACGAGGAGGAACGTCAGCTCGGCAACGTCACCTTCCTGGCCCAGATGTTGGCGGGGGCACAGGCGGACCAACGCCTGGCCGCCCCCACCGCCGGTGCGCTCCAGCTATGGGTGGACGAGATCGAGATGGTCCTGCGGAGGCTGCTCGCCGGCTCTCCGTTCGCCGAGGTCGCCGACGTGCCCGGCCTGGCCCGCGCGGTCTCCGCCGCGTTCATCGGGCTGGAACTCTACGACGGGGTGGACCCGGCGGGCGCCGACCAGGCGCTGGTGGCGCTCGACCAGCTCGCGCTCCTCATGGAGATCGTCGACGATCTCGGGCCGATCGCCCGCCGGGCGCTGCAAGCGAAGGTCAGCCGGGCGACGCGGCGGGACTGATCGCCGCTCAGGCGGCGGCGAGGACCTCGTCGCCGATGGCGGCGAGCTGGTCGGCACCCACCTCGACGGCCGCCATGTAGTGGCGTAGCCAGGAGCGCAACCCGTCCGGGGTGCCGGTGGCGAACGCCCCCGCCGAGCCGACGTACTCGGGCTCCCGCTCGCGATGCCCGACGTCGACGGCGAGCAGGCCACGCGGGTCGAGGCCACTGGCGAGCAGAACCAGCCGGGCCGCGCCCCGGGCCACCACACCGGACGGTCCGGCGAACGGGCGCAGGTTCAACAACTCCCCGTGTACGACGGCAGCGAGCACCAGTGGGGAGACCTTCGTGCCGCCGGCGACCAGCCCGGCCAGCCCGTCCAGCCGGGTGGCAACCACGGGGTCTGCCACCGGGCGGCCCAGTTCGGCTTCCGGCACCAGATCCCGGGCGGCGAGGACGTGCAGCTTCGCGAGTGCCTGCCGGGGTGCCCTGGGCCAGAGTTCGCTCAGCCCGGGTAGTGCTCCGGCGACCCGCAGCGCCCCCTGGAGCAGCGGGTCGGTGACGGTGCCGGCGCGGACCGCCTCCCGTTCGTGCACGGCCCCTTCGAGGGCGGCGCTGGCCACCGCGGAGCGGAGGCTGACCTCGGCCGCGACCTGGCCACCGTGTCGGCGCAGCGCGCGGTGTCCGAGCGCCTGGTCGAACCGCGCGCGGGCCTGCTCGACGGCAGCGGCGATGTCGGCGAGGGCGAGCAGCGGTGCGAGCGGGTCGGTGGTCACCCCGTCACGCTAGCGACCCGCCCCGGCCCGGCGAGCCACACCCGGCCGCAACGCGAGCCGCGCCACCCGCGCCGGCCAGTCTGCGCGGCCCTCGGCCCTCCCAGACCGTCCCCGGAGCCGGCCCACCGGCCCACCGGCCCACCGGCCCACCGGCCCACCGGCCCACCGGCCCACCGGCCCACCGGCCCACCGGCCCACCGACCCACCGGCCCACCGGAGCATGATCAACACAACATCGCCGATAGTGCGGTGTCCCAGCGCCGCGATACCCCCACATCGGCGAACTCGCGTCGATCATGGCCAGGCCACCGCGGGCGGGGCGGGACCGCACGAGGCAGACGGCGGGCGGCGTGGGACCGCTCGGGCCAGCCCTGCGAGCGGGGTGGGGACCGCACGAGGCAGGCGGCGGGCGGCGTGGGACCGCACGAGGCAGACGGCGGGCGGGGTGGGACCGCACGGGCCAGCCCTGCGAGCGGCGTGGATCGCCCGGGGCGGGCTGCGGGTGGGACGCGTCCCGCCGCCGGGCGCGTGGCGAGGGCCGCTCGGCGCGACGAGGCGGGCAGCCCTCGCTGGCCGGGGGCCCGCCGACTACCCTCGTGGCCAGCGAGACCCAGGTCACCCGAGCGACGAGGAGTCACGGCATGAGCGAGGCATTGGCCAATCTGCTGAACGAGACGCGCCAGTTCCCCCCGCCGGCCGAACTCGCCGCGCACGCCAACGTCACCATCGACGCGTACGCCGAGGCGGAGGCCGACCGGCTCGCCTTCTGGGCGAAGCAGGCCGATCGTCTGGCCTGGTCGAAGAAGTGGGACGAGGTCCTCGACTGGTCGAACCCGCCGTTCGCGAAGTGGTTCGTGGGTGGCCAGCTCAACGTGGCGTACAACTGTCTCGACCGGCACGTCGAGGCCGGGCTCGGCGACAAGGTCGCCATCCACTGGGAGGGTGAGCCGGGCGACACGCGCACCATCACGTACGCCGACCTGCACGAGTTGACCTGCCGGGCGGCGAACGCGCTCACCGACCTGGGGGTCACCGCCGGCGACCGGGTGGCCATCTACCTGCCGATGATCCCGGAGGCGGCGGTGGCCATGCTGGCGTGCGCCCGGGTCGGCGCCGCGCACAGCGTGGTCTTCGGTGGCTTCTCGGCCGACTCGCTGAGCAACCGCATCCAGGACGCCAGCGCCAAGGTGGTCATCACCGCTGATGGTGGTTACCGGCGGGGCAAGCCGTCGGCGCTGAAGCCGACGGTGGACGAGGCGGTCGCGAACTGCCCGTCGGTGGAGCACGTGCTGGTCGTCCGCCGCACCGGCGAGGACGTGGCGTGGTCGGACAAGGACCACTGGTGGCACGAGACGGTGGAGACCGCGTCGGCCGACCACACCGCGCAGCCGTTCGACTCCGAGCACCCGCTGTTCATCCTCTACACGAGCGGCACCACGGCCCGGCCGAAGGGCATCCTGCACACCACCGGTGGCTACCTCACGCAGGCGTCGTACACGACGCACGCGGTGTTCGACCTGAAGCCGGAGACGGACGTCTACTGGTGCACCGCCGACATCGGCTGGGTCACCGGGCACTCCTACATCGTCTACGGTCCGCTCTCGAACGGCGCGACCCAGGTGATGTACGAGGGCACCCCGGACACCCCGCACAAGGGTCGGTTCTGGGAGATCGTCGACAAGTACAAGGTGAGCATCCTGTACACCGCTCCCACCCTGATCCGGACGATGATGAAGTGGGGCGAGGACATCCCGGCCGGCTTCGACCTGTCGTCGCTGCGCCTGCTGGGCAGCGTCGGTGAGCCGATCAACCCGGAGGCGTGGATCTGGTACAGGCAGCACGTCGGTCGGGGTGAGCTGCCGGTCGTGGACACCTGGTGGCAGACCGAGACGGGCGCCATCATGATCTCCCCGTTGCCGGGGGTGACCGCGGCGAAGCCGGGGTCGGCGATGACCCCGCTGCCGGGCATCGTGGCCGACGTGGTGGACGACCAGGGCCAGTCGGTGCCGAACGGTGGTGGCGGTTACCTGGTGCTGCGTGAGCCGTGGCCATCGATGCTGCGCACCATCTGGGGTGACGACGACCGGTTCATCGAGACGTACTGGTCGCGGTTCGGTGCAGGCGCCGGAGGCGTCGGGTCTGGGCGGGAGGCCGGGGCCGAAGGCCACCGCGGGTGGGTGTACTTCGCCGGGGACGGGGCGAAGAAGGACGACGACGGGCACATCTGGCTGCTCGGCCGGGTGGACGACGTGATGCTGGTGTCGGGGCACAACATCTCGACGACCGAGGTCGAGTCGGCGTTGGTGTCCCACCCGTCGGTGGCCGAGGCGGCGGTCGTCGGTGCGACCGACCCGACGACCGGTCAGGCAATCGTCGCGTTCGCCATTCCGCGTGGCAGCACGGACATCAGCGGCGACGCGGGTGAGCAGCTCATCGCCGACCTGCGCAATCACGTGTCGAAGACACTCGGGCCGATCGCCAAGCCGCGCCAGATCATGCTGGTGCCGGAGCTGCCGAAGACCCGCTCCGGCAAGATCATGCGCCGGTTGCTGCGGGACGTGGCGGAGAACCGGTCGCTGGGCGACGTGACGACGTTGCAGGACTCCTCGGTGATGGACCTGATCTCCTCCGGGATGAGCGGCGCGAAGTCCGACGAGGACTGACGAGTAGACGTACCCCTGCGGTGGGTGGCGGTCCGGACGGACCGTCACCCACCGTTGTCTTTTGTGGAGGTACGACGAGCAGCGCTGCCACCGAACGGGTAACGCATCGATCACGATCCTGTCGTACGGCTTGTTCGTCATTTAGTTTCACGCTCGTCGGCCGGTCCCGACGCGCCCCGGCGCACGGGTCCCGCCGACGTCCTCTGCCCGAGAAACGGAGTGGCATGAACAGAAACTCCCGTCCGGGGTCGCGCCGACGACTACTCGTCGCGTTGCCCGTCATCGCCCTCGCGGCCACGTCACTGACCGTGACTGGCAGCGCGGCCGCGCAGTCGTCGTCCCCCACCCCCAGGGCGGTGATCGGGGCCGACGAGCACTACATCAACTACGCCGAGCCCGAGGTGCAGCCGGACACCAACGGTCGTGAGGTCAAGGGCAAGGGCGGCGTCTACACCCCTGCCGCCGAGTCGGCGCGCGCGTTCGACCGGAAGCACGCCCGGGGCAACCCGGTGGCGGCCCGGCAGTTGGCCAAGGCCGAGGCCCAGTCACTCAAGACGGGCCAGAACCCCCGCAAGTTCAAGAAGGCTCCGACCACGCAGACGGCGAAGCTGCTGACGCTGCTTGTCGAGTTCAACGACAAGGCCAACGACGACTTCACCGGCGTGATGGTGCCGAAGACGGTGTTCGAGGACCGGACCTGCGTCCCCGGCACCGTCCAGAACGGCCCGAAGCACAACAAAATCCCGGACCCGGCGCGGCTGCCGCACGAGGACAACAACTCGATGTGGGTGCCGGACTTCTCGCCGCAGCACTACAACAAGATGCTGTACAGCAAGAAGGGCATCACCGAGCGGGTCCGCACCGACCTGAAGGGCCCGGACGGCAAGAAGGGCATCGACCTGTCCGGTCGCACGATGCACAACATGTACCTGGAGATGTCCAAGAACGCGTACACGGTGGACGGGCAGGCCAGCCCGTGGATCACCGTGCCGCACTCGGAGGGCTGGTACGCAGCCAACCGCTGCTTCCAGGACGAGACCGGTGCCTGGGTGCCCGGCCGTGAGCAGTCGATGAACGGTCACCCGGACAACCCGGCCGGCGCGGGCCGCCTGGCGACCGACGCGATCGACGCGCTCGTCGCGAAGGACCCGAACTTCCCGTGGGCCGACTACGACATCGAGGACCAGGCCGACCGCGACGGTGACGGCAACCTCTTCGAGCCGGACGGCGTGATCGACCACCTCGTGCTGGTGCACGCCGGTCAGGGCAAGTCGCGCGGCGGCGGCGACCAGGGCGTGTACGCCGTCTGGGCGCACTCCTCCACGGTTGCCGGCGGTTACACCATCCCGGGCACCAACATCAAGGCGTCGAACTACATCGTGCAGCCGGAGGACGCCGGCGTCGGTGTCTTCGCCCACGAGTTCGGTCACGACCTGGGCCTGCCGGACCTCTACGACACGTCCGGCAACGCCGACTCCGATGTGGACTTCTGGGACCTGATGGCCTCGGGCTCGCACTCGGGTGAGATCTTCCAGGCGCTGCCGACGCACATGGGCATCTGGGACAAGTGGGTGCTCGGTTGGGCCGACCCGCTGACCATCCGTCCCGGCTCGAACCCCCGCGAGGTCAAGCTGGGCCAGACGTCGCGTACCCCGATCGACTCCGAGGACGGCATCAAGGTCGACCTGCCGGACAAGGTGACGACGCTGGCCACGCCGCACAGCGGCACGAAGATGTGGCACAGCAACAACGACCAGGAGTGGGCGGACGTCAAGCTGAGCCGCTCGGTCGACGTGCCGGCGGCGGCCGACTCGAAGTTCTGGATGTGGAACAACTACATCATCGAGGAGGACTGGGACTACGGCTTCGTCGAGCTCTCGACGGACGGCGGTACGACCTGGACCGAGCAGAAGGTGTACGACGAGTCCGGCACCGTGGTCACCACCCCGGACGGCTACGCCGACCCGAACGGCCGGATGAACGACTTCGGCGGCAAGAAGTACGGCCTGACCGGCAGCACCGACGGCTGGCGGCACGACTACGTCGACCTGTCGGCGTACGCCGGGACGACGGTCCAGGTGCGGCTGCGTCTGGCCACCGACGAGGCGTTCGAGGAGCGCAACTGGTTCGTCGACGACTTCTCGGTCACCGGCGGCGGCGCGACCACCTGGAGTGACGACGTCGAGGGCGGCGACAACGGCTGGACGGCCACCGGCGGCACGTTCGTCGACACCACGGGCGCGGGCTGGAAGGTCTCCACCGGCACCGAGGTGCACGCGCAGTACTACCTGGCGGAGTGGCGCAACTTCGACGGCTTCGACAAGGGCCTCCAGTACGCCTACGACACGATCTACTCGCACGAGGCGTGGAAGGTCGACCGGATCTCCTACAACGCCCCGGGCATGCTGGTCTGGTACCGGGACACCGCGCTCGGCGACGTCAACCACGTCACCGGGCAGATGACCGCCCTGCCCAGCTACGGCGCGAAGGGCGGGTTGCTCATCGTCGACTCGCACTTCGACCCGCTGCGCCGCACCGGCGAGGCGGCCGTGAAGGACCCGTCGGTGACGGACAACCTGCCGAGCCGTCCGCAGTCGTCGAACGCGGCGTTCTCGCTGAACCGGACGTACCCCTTCACGGAGTGCCTGGAGGCGGCGGACGAGCCGTACAGCGCGTACTGCACGAAGTTCAAGGGTTTGCCGCCGGTGAAGTCGTTCACCGACGCCAAGGGCTGGTACCCGGGCATCGAGATGCGCGACGGTGCCGCGTACGCCCGGGACAACGACGCGTCGGTGGTCCTGCCGTCGCGTGACAACGCGCCGTACACCACCCGGGTCACCAACCCGGACGGTAGCCCGGCGCCGGAGTTCTACGGCGTCACCCTGGGCGGCGGGGCGATCGTGCTGGGCACCGGTAACCCGGGCGACCAGGGCGTGAACTACGGCGTCTCGCTGACGATCAAGAAGGCGGCGAGCGACAACTCATCCGCCCAGATCTTCGTCACCCCGGCGAAGAAGTAACGGTTTTCCGGTTCGACAACTGACAGTGGGGCCGGTGACGGAGACGTCACCGGCCCCACTGTCGTACATCGATCATATTGATCGAAATGGGTCGCTGTATACGGGACTGGACCCATCATCGCTGGTCAGCGTGGCTGATGAAGCCCTGGTGTGTGACGGTGAAAAGCATTCCCAACAAAATCTTGCAACAAATCGACGCGTCCGTCTTCCCACCCGTCCCGGCAGTGTCTATGTTCACCATTGGTCCCACTAGTGGGATCGATCTCCCACCGGCCCGTACCCCCGTTGGGCCGGTTCCCTCACACCGGAGGTACCACGTGCGCAAAGTCGCAGTGGGTCTGCTCGGGCTTTCACTGACGGCGACAGGCCTGGCGTTCGGCCCGTCCGCCTCGGCGGCCCCGCAGCCCAAACTGCCGGCAGCAGCACCGGCCGCTGCCGAACCACAGGCGCTGAAGGATGAGCTCCCCGACAAGCTCGAGGACAAGCGCCGCGAGCTGCGTGAGCAGGGCCTCGCCGACGTGCTGAGCGGGCGCAGCAAGCCGATCGAGCGCAACGGCAGCACTGTCGTCAAGGTCGGCCAGGTCGGCAAGGCGGGCACCAACGCCCGCGCCCGGACCGCCGGCGGCGGTCAGGAGACCAGGGACCAGTACGTCGAGCTCAAGCGTGAGCGGACCGACAAGATCTTCGTGATCCTGGCCGAGTTCGGTGACGAGCGGCACCCGTCCTACCCGGACAAGGACATGAACCCGGACATCGCCGGACCGGCGACGTTCGACGGTCCGTTGCACAACAAGATCCCCGAGCCCAACCGGGCCGTGGACAACTCCACCATCTGGCAGCCGGACTTCAGCCCGGAGCACTTCCGCCAGCTGTACTTCGGCACCAACCCGGGCGACGAGTCGCTCAAGCAGTACTACGAGGCGCAGTCCTCGGGTCGCTACACCGTCGAGGGTGAGGTGACCGACTGGGTCAAGGTCCGGTACAACGAGGCCCGTTACGGTCGTTCCGACGACCCGAAGGCCGACGACGACCCGACCGGCGACCCCGCCGTCTGCGGCGACAACGTCTGCTCGAACACCTGGAACCTGATCCGCGACGCCGCCAACCAGTGGGTCGCCGACCAGAAGGCCAAGGGCCGGACGGACGCGGAGATCGCCGCGGAGATGAAGTCCTTCGACCAGTGGGACCGTTTCGACTACGACGGTGACGGCGACTTCAACGAGTCGGACGGCTACATCGACCACTTCCAGATCGTCCACTCCGGCGGCGACCAGGCCGACGGTGACCCGCAGCAGGGTGAGGACGCGATCTGGAGCCACCGTTGGTCGGCGTTCAACAGCTCGCCCGTGGGCCCGCCGAACTTCCCGATCGGCGGCACCCAGATCGGCAACACCGGCGTCTGGATCCGCGACTACACGATCCAGCCGGAAAACGGCGGTCGTAGCGTCTTCTACCACGAGTACGGCCACGACCTGGGCCTGCCGGACGACTACGGCCCCGCCGACAACAGCAACGAGCACTGGACCCTGATGGCCCAGAGCCGGCTCGGTGCGAAGAACGACGCCGGCATCGGCGACCGGGGCGGCGACCTCGGCGCCTGGAACAAGTTCCAGCTCGGCTGGCTCGACTACGAGGTGGTCGTGGCGGGGCAGAAGCAGACGCTGAAGCTCGGCCCGCAGGAGTACAACTCGAAGGAAGCACAGGCCGTGGTGGTCGTGCTGCCGCAGCGGGAGTACACCTTCAACTACGGTCCGCCGTTCGAGGGTGCCAAGCAGTACTTCTCCGGTAACGAGGACAACCTCGACAGCAAGATGACGAGGACGTTCGACCTCACCGGCAAGTCCTCGGCGGCGCTGTCGCTCAAGGGCAAGTACAGCATCGAAGCCGGTTACGACTACCTCTACTTCGAGGCGTCCACCGACGGCGGTCAGTCCTGGACCGACCTGGACGGCACTGTCAACGGCAACCCGATCGGCGTGGACGGTGCCGGTCGCCCGGCCCTCGCCGGCAGCAGCAACGGCGCGTGGGCGGACATCAACATCCCGCTGACCTCGGTCGCCGGCAAGACGGCGCAGGTTCGCCTGCACTACGTCACCGACGGCGGTGTGTCCGAGGGCGGCTTCTTCGGTGACGCGATCACCGTGACCGCCGACGGTCAGACCGTGCTCAGCGACGGTGCCGAGACCGACGCCGGTTGGGCCCTGGAGAAGTTCGAGGTGGTCGGGGCGACCTACACCCGGCTGTTCGACAACTTCTACATTGCCGGAAACCGGTCGTACGTCTCGTACGACAAGTACCTGAAGACCGGCCCGTACTTCTTCGGCTACGCGAACACCCGCCCGGACTGGGTGGACCACTACGCGTACCAGGAGGGCCTGCTCATCTCGTACTGGAACACCCGGTTCTCCGACAACAACACCGCCCCGGCGTCGCCGACCAACCCGGGTGGTCACCCGGGTGAGGGTCGCAACCTGTACATCGACGCGCACCCGCGCCCGATCTACAACCTGACCGGTGCCCCGTGGCGCGCCCGCGTCCAGATGTACGACGCGCCGTTCAGCCTGAACAAGGCCGACTCGTTCACCCTGCACCTCAACAGCCAGCCGCAGTACATCCGTGGCCAGGCTGCCGAGCCGCTGTTCGACGACACCAAGAAGTACTTCTACGAGGAGCTGCCGAACCACGGCGTCAAGCTCCCCGCCACCGGTGTCAAGATCAAGGTTCTGGAGCAGGACGGCACCTCGATGAAGATCCGGATCAGCTGACCACTGATCCACCAGCACCAAGCGACGCCCGGGCAGGCCACCTGCCCGGGCGTCGCCCGTTGTGCGGGTCGGGACCCTGGCACCGCTCCGGGTCAAACCCGGGCTTTCCCCTGTTCAACGCGACCACCAGGGTCGTCGGCGGCAGTCGGGCCCTAGGCTGTCTGCCATGACCGACCAGCGCGGCGGAGCCGTCGACGAGTCCTGTGTCCTCACCGAAGGGCCGTGGACGCACCGCTTCGTCGGCGCCAACGGCACCCGGTTCCACGTGGTCGAGGCCGGCACCGGGCCGATGGTGCTCTTCCTGCACGGCTTCCCGGAGCACTGGTGGGCATGGCACCAGATGTTGCCGGCCGTCGCCGACGCCGGGTTCCGGGCGGTCGCCGTCGACCTGCGCGGTTACGGTGCCAGCGACAAACCCCCACGGGGGTACGACGGCTACACCCTGGCCGCCGACATCGCCGGGCTGATCCGTGCGCTCGGAGAACGGTCGGCGACGATCGTCGGCAGTGGCCTCGGCGGCATGGTGGCCTGGACGGTGGCCTCGTTCCACCCGTCGCTGGTGCGTCGGCTCGTGGTGCTGGGTGCGCCGCACCCGCTGCGACTGCGCGCCGCCATCTTCGCCGACCCGCGTGGGCAGTTCGCCGCGTCCACACCGGCGCTGAAGTTCCAGCTACCCCGCTACGAACACGTGCTGACCCGGGACGGCGCGGCAGGTGTCGCGGAGATCCTGCGCCGCTGGGGAGGGCCGCGCTGGGTGGCGGGGCCGGAGTTCGCGGCGTACACCGAGCGGTGCCGGGAGGCGATGCGCATCCCGCAGGCCGCGTTCTGCGCCCTGGAGGGCTACCGGTGGGCGTTCCGTTCGCTGTTGCGGCTGCACGGCTACCGGTTCGTCCGCCTGATGCAGAAGCCGTTGTCCACCCCGACCCTGCAACTGCACGGCGCGCTGGACGTCGCCTCGCTGCCTCGTACCGCCCTGGGCTCCGGACGCTACGTCGTCGCGCCCTACGAGTGGCGGCTGCTCGACGGGGTGGGGCACTTCCCGCACCTGGAGACGCCCGATCTGGTGCTCGGCGAGATCCTGCGGTGGGCCAAGAGCTGACCGCTCAGACCCGCTGCTCCCGCAGGTCGGTGACCTCGGCGGCCGGCGCCCACCCCTGGTAGACGCCGAAGTCGAAGACCTCCAGCCGCATCGCCTCCGCCACCGGCCAGCGACCACCCGTGTATTCCACCCGCAGCCAGGCGTCGTGCTCGCCGAGCACGATGAACGGCTGCCCCTGCCAGGTGCAGGTGGTCCGCACGTACGCCAGGTCCTCGATCTCACTCGCCGGCAGCACCCGGACGTACCGGCCGGCGCGGACCTCGTCGAAGCCCTCGCCCGGCTCCGGCTGGTAGAGGCGGATGTTGTCGCCGTCCGGGCTGGCCTGGTATTCCCGGCCCTGCCAACGGGCCACGTAACCGTCGCGCTTCACGCCTCACCGACCCGTCGCCAGACCACCGTGTCGGTGTCGAGTTCCGCCACCACCCGTTCGGTGCCGTCCGCGCCGATCCGCCACAGCTGCGCACCGTGCGGAAGGCGTGCGCTGTCCACCTTGAACTCCGCCACCACGTCACTGCTCTCGCCCGGGGCGAACCCGTTGCCGCGGAACGGTGGACGCTCGATGACCCAACCCTCCATGGCTCGCATCGCCGGCTCGTTCTGACCGCCGTACGGAATGCGGTAGAGGCTCGGCCGGTGCGCCGGCCAGCGCAGCACGTAGATCTCCTCGGCGTCGCGGGAGAACGGCGAACCGGGGTAGCTGAGGCCGAGCGCGTCGTGCACCTGCGCCGGCGTGGTCAGGTGGGCCAGCTCACCGGCCCGGTGCACGAAACCGGAGACCCGGTCGTACCCCCGGTCGAGGTAGTAGGCGAGCTGCGAGGGTGCGATCGCCTTCTGCATGACGGTCGGTCGGGTCGGGTCGACGGCCGCCGGGGCGTACCGGGGGCGGGCGGTGGGCTCCGCCTCGACCGGGGCTTCCTCCGGGTCGACCTCCAGGTCGTCACCGAGCCCCACCTCGGCGGCCCAGTTGGCCAACGCCACGATCTGCTCCCCGGGCAGCTTGGCACCGACAGGTGTGCCCGGGTTGACGGCGAACGACCAGTCCTCGTCCGGCCAACGCCGGATCAGTTGGGCGAACTTCACCCGGACCGTGTCGACGTCACCCTCGAAGTGGTCGGCGAGGCGCTCCGGGGACGTGTAGACCACCACGTACGTCTCGCCGTCGAGTTGCGCCGTACGCCAGACGAAGCCCGTGTCCCCGGGGCGGCTCCCGCGCAGCGACTCCGGCGCTGCCGGCAGCAGGACCCGGGCCAGCAGCAGTGTGGACAGGAATGTGTCGGTGCTGCCGGAGCCGGCGGCGCCGAGAAGGTCCTCCTCGACCGTGTTGGCCGGCTCGAAGTCGGCCGCCGCCGGGTCGTCGGCGGGCGGGCGCTGCCTGTCGCCGTCCGCGGCGCGGCTCTCGTCGCCGACGGGCAGATCGGTGCCCGGCACGCCGTCCGCCTGGATGCCGAGGTCGGACGGACCGCCACCGAGCGGGTTGTCGACGCTGTCGGGTGCGGTCTCCGTCGGAACGGTGTCTCCCGCAACGGACGGGCTCGGCACCGGCTGGGTCGGGATGAACGACGGTTGGGCCGGGCCGAACGACGACGGGCCGAACATGCTCGGCCCGGAGGACGTCGACCCGAACGGCGGCGGGGCGGTGTCGGCAGGGTTGCGGGGCCATCGGGCGGCGTCGGCCGGGCCGCTGGTCTCGGCCGGGGCGGTGAGATCACGGGACTCGATGATGGTGCCCTCGATGACGATGGGCGTGAAGCCGCGGCGCGGCGCAGGCGGGCCGGACACCGGCTCCGCAGCCGACGTCGACAGCTCCTCCACCGGCGGGTACGGGCTCGGCCGGTCGCGGGGGATCGCCTGGGTCTCCTCCGCCGCAGGGCTGGGCCGCTCCGGCCTCCGGGCCAGCGGCGGCTCGCCGGTCATCCGGAAGGCGCGGGTGGGCTCCTCCGCCAGCAGGTCAGGCCGGCGTGGAGGCAGAGGCTGGGTGACCTCCTCAGCGGGCGCCGGTGCGCGCACCCCTCGGGGTGCGCCGAGGTCGGCCACCGGCTGCCGGAATGGCCGGGTCGCGTCCGGATCGCCCATCGGGAAGGCCCGGGTGGCGGTCTCGTCGGCCGGCGCGTCGGCCGGGCGGCGGCGTGGGAAGGGTTGACTGCCACGCCCGAAGCGCGTCGGCGGGGCGGCCCGGTCACCTGGACGGCCTCCGCTCGTGCTCGGGTCGGGTCCGCGATCCCGGGTGGTGCTGGGTTCGAAGAAGGAGCGACGGGCAGCCTGCGGCCCACCGTTGCCGTTGCCGCCGAGCGGACCGTCGTCGCCTGGGCGATCCGCCGCGGGCCAGCCCGCGCCGGGCCTCGGCTGGTCGGCACCGGGGTGGTCGGCAGGCGTCAACGGTGCGAACCGGGACGGCCGACCGGGCCGGGGCAGGGCGCTCGGTCGGGGCGGCTCGGTCGGTGGGCGCTGACCGGCGGGCAGATCCTCCGCACCGGATCGACGCGACGGCTCGGCAGGGGTGGGCGTGCGGGACGCCGGACCCGGCGCCGATGGGGCACCCACCCGGGGTTGCGCATCCCACGCGGGCCCGCGAGGAGGAACCGGGGCAGGCGGGACCGGGGCAAGCGGAACGGGGGGAGGCGGGACCGGGGCAGGGGGAACGGGGACAGGCGGAACCGGCGGCGGAGTCGAAGCGAACGCTGTCGCGTCCGAGCCGAACGACGACGTACCAGTCGCCGACTGTCGACCAGCGGCCGGCGTCGCGTCCCGACCGGAAGACCCGGTCCGGGTGCGGGCGAGGGTCTCCGCCCGTTCGAGACGGGCGCGGGCACCCATGGCACGGCCGGGCAGGCGAACGTCTCCCCGAGAGAGTTGAGCGAGGAACCAGGCCGGCAGGTAGCCCTCGACCGGCAGGCCAGGGTTGACGGCGAGCCACCACTCCTGATTGGGCCAGCCGACCGCGAGGTCCGCGAAGGGGACCCGTCGGTTGCTGCCCGGATGCTCACCGAGGCACGCCCGCAGTGCTGCGGCGGAGGTGAAGGCCAGGACGTGCGTCCGACCACCGGTGGTCCAGGTGCCCCAGCCGGTGGGCGGCTGGCCGGGCTGCGTCGGGGCGGAGACCGGCAACAGCAGGTCGGTGCGGGACAGAAGCCGGAAGTAGAGCTCCTGGTCGTTGGCGTGCAGCGCGTCGCGCATCGCCACCTCGGCCTCCGTGGCCGGCTCCCATTCGGTCACGGCCACCTCCCCTTCCGAGAACAGGCCACAGGTATCGCGTACAACCTACAAGGTGGTATCAAGATCACAATGGCTGGCCGTCGGCGGTCTGCCGGGGCCTGGGTGAGGCGATAACATCCCGTTCCGGAGCCGACACGATACGGAGGCCGTCGATGTCTCGACCGATCACGCGCCCGGTCGTCGCAGGTCTGGCAGCCGGCCTCCTGACCGTACCGGCCCTCCCGACCGTCGCCGCCACCGCCGGGCTGCGCATGGTGCCGGCCTGCACGACCTCCCCCGCCCCGGCCCGGCCGGTCACGGCCGCACCCTGGCCACAGCGACGGTACGACCCGACCCGGCTCGCGCCCCTGGCCACCGGCGCCGGGGTGACCGTGGCGGTGGTCGACTCGGGGGTGGATCGGGCGCACCCCCAGCTGGCCGAGCGGGTGCTGACCGGCACCGACCTGCTCGACCTCGGCGGGGACGGCAGTCGGGACTGCGCCGGGCACGGCACCGGCGTGGCGAGCATCATCGCGGCGGCCCCCCGCCCCGGGGTCGCCTTCCACGGCCTCGCACCGGATGCCCGGATCCTGCCGGTGCGGGTGAGTGAACAGCAGGTGGTGCAGGGTCGGGAGTCGGGTCGTACGGTCACCGCCGGCGAGTTCGCCCGGGCGATCCGCTGGGCCGTCGACCACGACGCCGACGTGGTCAACCTGTCCGTCGTGTTGTACGCGGACGACCCGGAGGTGCGCTCGGCGGTGCAACATGCGGTCGACCGGGACGTCGTGCTGGTGGCCGCCGCCGGCAACCTGCACGACAGTGGTGACCCGCAACCCTTTCCCGCCGGCTACGACGGGGTGATCGGCGTGGGGGCGATCGGGGCGGACGGGGTCAGGGCCGCCTTCTCCCAGACCGGCCCGTACGTCGACCTGGTGGCGCCCGGCAGTGAGGTGCTGACCGCCGCGCCCGGCGCCGGCCACCATCAGGTCGAGGGCACCAGTTACGCGGCGCCCTTCGTGGCCGCCACCGCCGCGTTGCTGCGCGAATATCGACCGGAGCTGACCGCTGCCCAGGTGGCCGAGCGGATCATCGCCACCACCGACCCGGCTCCGGGAGTCGGCCGGGGCGGCGGGTACGGCGCCGGTGTGCTGAACCCTTACCGGGCGGTCACCGAGACCGGCGGCAGCCGTGCGGCCGGCCCGGGGCAGGTCACCGCGCTCGCCGACGACCGAGCCGACCCGGCGACGCTCGCCCGCCAGGCCCGGCGGGCGTCGGCACGGGACCGGGCCCTGCTGGTCGGCGTGGTGGTCGGCCTGACGGCGGTCACCGTGGTGCTGCTCGCCCTGGTGCTGCCCCGCGGCGCCCGCCGACGCTGGCGTCCAGCCGGCGAGGCCTGACCTCGCAGGCCCGGCGCTCCGCGCACCACCCCGGCCGCCGCCGCGCAGCGGCCGGGGCACCGACCTGGACATGGTCAGCGCTCCCGGCTCACCGCAGTCACTGGAACAGCCCGGTGTTCTTCTTCTCGGTGTCCAGATAGTCGGAGGCGGAGTCACCCACCGCCACCTTGATGTCGCGCAGCATGGCCTGGAGGTCCTGCGAGGCGGAACGCCACCGCGCCTGCCGTTGCTCGTACGCCTCGCGGGCCTCGCCCGTCCAGCTCGCCACCAGCGGAGCGGCGTCGCGTTCGAGTTGTCCGAGTTGCGAGTCGAGCCTGTTCAACGCCTTCTGGATGTCCGCGCCGGCCTGCTGAAGCGCGGCGAAGTTGACGACCAGCACACCTTGGTCCATCGGATGTCCTCCCCGGGCGGGTTCAGAGCGGCAGTTGGATGCCGCCGCGGTTGGTGCCGGCTACCCGGCTGGCGGCCTCGTCGTCGGAGACGTCGTACTGCCGGCCGGCGGTGCGAATCGCGCCGGCGGTCTCCCGCAGCGCCCGGTGCAGCGCCGCCTGGTCCTGAGACCACTGCTGCTTGACCTGCTCGAATGATCGACCACCGGCGCCACGCCAGGCCTGCTGCAACACCTCCAGTTCGGCCAGCAGGCCGGTCAGCATGGATTGCAACGACTGGTCCACCTGCTCGAACTTCGCGGCTGTCTGCTGCATCACCGCTGCTTCTGCCTGCGTCTGGGACACCCGGACGTCACCTCGTCTCTCCGCTCGCACCTGGCTCTCGACGCGCCCACCCTGGGGGCGCGTCGGCCGCTCGGCCCGGCCGTCGAGCACTGAGACACGGGTCAGCGACGAACTTCGTGGCTGACGGTAGCGACCTCGTAGCAGTTCTGCTACCCCCTGCGGCTCCCCTGTGGACAACCACGGCAACCATCGGTCACTTACGATGTGCTGCAGCCACGTCGCGGCGCGTGACGGCCGGTCGGCCGTCCGCCCGACACGGTCCCCACAGGTCGAGGAGGCGCGGTGCCGGCGATCACCACCGGAGGACCGCACCGGGCGACACCGGCCCGGTCCGGGTCGGCGACCGTGCCACCGACGGTCGGCCCGCCCACCGACCGCGGGCCAGGGCTCGCCGATCAGCAGGCACCACCTCGCCGGTCGCCGTTCGCGCGGGGCGCCGATGTCGGCGTCCGAGCCGGTCAACTGGTCACCGCGCAGGTCGCGGCGGCACTCGTTCTCGTCGCCCTCGGCCGGCCGGCACCGGTCACCGCGGCGGCGACGCTCGTCGCCGTACTGCTGGTGGCGGTGGCCGTGGTCCGGATCCGGGGCCGGTGGCTCTTCGAGTGGTTGGGCACGGCCGCCGAGCACCTGACCCGTCGTCGGGAGTTGCCCGGCCCGGCCGGCGCAGCCGAGTTGCTCGAACTGGTCGCTCCGGGCACCGTCGTCCAGTCCACCGAGCTGACCGGCGGGCCGGCCGCGGTGCTGGAGGACACCGCGGGCATGGTGGTGCTGCTGGAGCTCGGCGACCCGGGCGACCTGCTCGGCGACGCGTCCCGGGCCATCCCCGCGCCGTCCGCGTTGCTGCCGCCGGCCGGGCCGGATGTTCCCCCGCTACGGGTCCAGCTGCTGCTCAGCGGGGCGCCGGCCCCGGTGCCGGCGGCGGCCGGGACGGTCGGCACGTCGTACCGGCAGCTCACCGACGGGCGGCTCGCCGGTCGGGAGCGGGCGGTGGTGGCGGTGCGGGTGCTGCGGGTGGACGGCTGGACCGGAGAGGATCTGCGCCGCGTGCTCGCCGGCACGGTACGCCGGATCGTCCGCCGGCTCGGGCCGCTGACCGCACGGCCGCTGGGTGTGCCCGCGGCCCTGCGTGTGCTGGGCGAGTTGGCCCATCACGACGGGCATCCGGTCCGGGAAGCCTGGCTCGCGCTTCGGTCCGGCCCTCTGCACCAGGCTACCTTCCGGCTGGTCCGCTGGCCCGACGGCACCGGTGGACGGCGGCTGGTGCCCCGCCTGCTCGCGCTACCGGTGACCGCGACGACCGTGTCGATCTCCACAGGCCCGACCCCGACCGCCTCCGACCCAGGGGTGCCGACCGAGCTGACCGTACGCCTGGCCGCCGGCACGGCGACCGAGCTGGCCGTCGCCGCCGAGGCGTCGACGCGCCTGGTGGCCGACCTCGGAGGGGAGCTGCGGCGGCTCGACGGCGCGCACCTGAGCGGGCTCGGCGCGACACTGCCGTTGGCGCTGACCACCAACGAAGCGCCGGCCCGCCCCGCGTTGGACGACTGGGAGCTCACAGTGGGCGACGCGGGGATGATGGTCGGCAGGAACCGGCACGGCGGAGCCGTCACCGTACGACTGTTCCGGCCGGAGAGCACCAGGGTGTTGCTGGTCGGCGGGGTGCGCGCGGCCCAGTTGGTGGCCCTGCGCGCCCTGGCCCTCGGCGCGCTGGTGGTGGTGCAGACGACCCGGCCGCGCGCCTGGGAACCGTTCGTCCGGGGTGTGGGCGCGCCGGGCGGGACGATCCCGTTGATCCCGCCCGGTCGACCGGTGGCCGACGGGGTGGGCAGCGCGCTGCGCCCGTTGCTGCTGGTCGTCGACGCGGGGCCGGTGCCGGCCGATGCCGAGCCGGGCCCGCCGTGGCGGGCCACGCTCGTGGTACGCGACGAGCTGACTTCGGCGGACGTGGACACGTTGAGCCGCGCCGACCTGGCGTTGCTGCAACCGCTGAACGCCGCCGAGGCCGCCTTGGCCGGCACCGCGCTCGGGCTCGGCGGGTCGGCCGAGTGGTTGACCCGGATCCGGGACGACATGGTGGCCGTGGTCAACCGCAGGGCGCTGCGCTGGGCACTGCTCTCCCCCACGCCGATCGAGTCGCAACTGATCGGACGACCGGCGCGCGGTTGATCCCAGCAGGATGGTCAACTGCCGGGTTACGCGGGTGCGTGGTCCGTGGCACGATCCCCGCCATGGGTTTTCTGAAGGGTCTGCTGATTCGGCTGGCCAGCACAGCGCTGGCTTTCTGGCTGGCCACACTCCTCATTCCGGGCATCTCTCTGGACTCGAACTCGGCAGCCGAGACGGTGACCACGCTGCTCCTGGTGGCGGTGATCTTCGGCGTGGTCAACGCGGTTCTCCAGCCGATCATCAAGACGGTCGGCTGCGGCTTCTACCTGCTGACCCTGGGTCTCATCGCGCTCGTGGTGAACGGGCTGCTGTTCCTGCTCACCAGTTGGATCGCGGACCAGGCCGGGCTGCCGTTCACCGTGGACGGTTTCTGGCCGGCCGCCGTGCTCGGTGCCCTCTTCGTGAGCATCGTGACCTGGATCCTGGGCGCCGTCCTCGACCGCGACTGACCGCCGACCAGATCGGCCCGTCCCGGCCCTCTGCCGGGGCGGGCCGCTGACCACCCTTCGGGAATTGGCCGCCGTCGGTGCCCGCCTCGGCGGTTAACGTCACGTGATGTTCGCACTGACCCGCGCCGACGGCCATCTGCTCAGCACCGACCCCGCCCGGCTCGATCTGGAGCTGGTACACCACTGGTTGTCGACGGACGCGTACTGGGCACTCGGACGGGACCGGGCCGTCACCGACCGGGCGTTCGCCGGCTCGCTGCCGTTCGGCGTCTACCGGCCCGAGGACGGCCGCCAGGTGGCGGTGGCCCGGGTGGTCACCGACGGCGCCACCTTCGCCTGGCTCTGCGACGTGTACGTCGACCGGGCCGCCCGGGGCCGCGGGCTGGGTGGGTGGTTGGTCGGCGCTGCCCGTGACCACCTGGCCGAGCTGGGCGTACTCCGGATCCTGCTGATCACGAACGACGCACACCAGGTGTACGCGCGGGAGGGCTTCACGCCGTTGGACGTCCCGGAGCGGTGGATGATCCTGGACCGTCGTCCGCCGGTGACCCCGGTCACCGGAAAGGAACAAAGCGGCGGTACGCCCCTTACGGTGGAGGCGTGACGCCTCTCCGCCTGGGATACCTCTACGGCCTCGGCGCGTACCTGCTCTGGGGTTTCTTCCCGCTCTACCTCAAGCTGCTGCGGCCAGCCGGCGCGCTGGAGATCCTGGCCCACCGGGTCGTCTGGTCGGTGGTGTTCGTGGCGCTGTTGCTGGGCGCGCTGCGCAATGTCGGCTTCCTGCGGGCCCTGCTGCGTCGCCCCTGGGCGATGGCCGGGATGGTCGCCGCCGCCGGGCTGATCGCTGTCAACTGGGGCACCTACATCTACGGGGTCAACTCCGGTCGGGTGGTGGAGACCGCGCTGGGTTACTTCATCAACCCGCTGGTCGTGGTGCTGCTCGGTGTGACGGTGCTACGGGAGCGGCTACGACCGGCGCAGTGGGTGGCGTTGGGCATCGGCGCGTCGGCGGTCGTGGTGCTCACCGTCGACTACGGCCGGCTGCCCTGGCTGGCGTTGACCCTGGCGTTCAGCTTCGCCGGCTACGGCCTGGTCAAGAAGCGGCTGGGACTGCCGCCGGCGGAGGGGCTCTTCGTCGAGTCAGCGGTGCTGGCGCTGCCGGCGCTGGGTTACCTCGCCTGGTTGAGCGCGCGGGCCGAATCGACCTTCGGACACGTCTCGGCCGGGCACACTGCGCTGCTGGTGCTGGCCGGAGCGGCCACGGCGATCCCGCTGCTGATGTTCGCCGGGGCGGCCAACCGGCTGCCGCTGAGCAGCCTCGGCATGGTCCAGTACCTGGCGCCGATCCTGCAGCTCGGCTGCGGTGTGCTGATCTTCCACGAGCCGATGCCGCCGGCCCGCCTCGCTGGCTTCGGGCTGGTCTGGCTGGCCCTGATCGTGTTCACCACCGACGCCGTCCGGACCTCCCGCAGAACCCGGTCCCGTCGACCCGAATCCACCGTCGATCATGGAGTAGTGGTGCCCGCCCAGTCCTAGTTCGGGCGGTTCGTCGCGCCCCGCGCCCCGCGCCCCGCGCCCCGCGCCCCGCGCCCCGCGCCCCGCGCCCAAGATCCTCACAACATCGGGGATGTTGCTGCCTCAGACACGCAGGACACAGCAATATCCCCGATGTTGCGCGGATCTTGGTGCCGAACACGCGGTCGCGGTGGCGGTCGCGGTGGCGGGCGGGGTGGGTTACGGGACGGCGTAGGTGAGCAGGGGGGTTCCGTCGGCTTTCTGGAGTTCCACGCTGGCCAGCTCGGCGTCGGTGAACCTCGTGTTGCCGGTGAAGCTGAGGTCGTCACCGGGGGCCGCGAGCCACGAGCCGATCTGCTCGGTGGCGCCGTTCGGGCCGTGCGCCACCAGCCGGAACGGGTACGCCTTGCCGTAGCTCGCCCGCGCGTCGTACCCGCACCGCATGGTCACCCGGGTGCCCCACTTGGTGCCGACCAGCCCGATGTCGGCGTGCACCGGCCCGGCGGTGGCCACCGGCCGCATGGCGACCATCGACACCTGTGGGCCAGGGGTGCCCTGTGCCGTCGGCGCCGGGGTGACCGGTCGGGGCAGCACCGCCGCCGTACCGACACCCACGACCAGGGCCAGCCCGGCGGCGGCCAGTGTGGTCAGCGCGTACCGTCGCCGGTCCGCGGAGCGTTGCCGACGCCGGCGACGCCGGGCCTCGTCGAGCAGCGCGGGCACCCGGGGCGGGGCCGGCGGGGGCATGATCTGCTCCAGTCCCGCCGGGTCGAGGCGCCCGAGCAGCCCGGGCAGCACGGCGATCTCGGCGACCGACTCCCGGCAGGAGGCGCAGCCGGACAGGTGCCGTTCGTACGCCGCCCGTTCGGCGGGGGCCAAGGCACCCAGCACGTACGCGCCGTCGTCGTACGCGAACTCGCACCGGGTCATCCCGTCACCCCCATCTCGGCAAGGACCAAACGTAGAGACCGCAACGCGTAGTGCGTGCGGGACTTCACGGTCCCCGGCGGTACGCCCAGGCGGGACGCCGCCTCGGCCACCGACCGCCCCTGGTAGAAGCATTCGACGAGCACTTCCCGGTGGGTAGGGCTCAGTCGGTTCAGCGCCTCGGCGACGGTCCACGCCTCCACTGCCCGCTCGGCCTCGTCGATCACCTCCGGCGGTTCGGGCAGGTCGTCGGTGAACACCTCGCCCACCCGGGTGGACCGTCGCCGCCAGGCGTCGATGGCCAGGTTGCGGGCGGTGGTGAACAGCCACGACCGCACCGAACCGCGTTTCGGGTCGAGGGACTCCGGGTGTCGCCAGGCCCGCAGCAGCGTCTCCTGCACCAGGTCCTCGGCGCGCTGCCGGTCCCCGTTGACCAGCCGCAGGGCATGGGCGTACAGCGCCTCCGCGTGCTCGTCGTGCAGCGCGCGCAGCAGTTGGGCGTCGTGGTCGCTGATGGCGGTCTCCTCGCTTCCTGCGCGCGTCCGGCGGTGCGTCCGCCCGTGAATACGTGCGGTCACGCCGAACGGTTCAGCCCGAGGTCAGACGGTTGCCGTCCGGAGAGGTGTTCATGCCTGGTTCACATCGCGGCCGACGAGCGCTCACCACGTCCTCTTAGCGTCCGGCGGGTACGCCGCCTGTCGTGCCACCGACTCCCTGGAGGCTCCCCCCATGAGCGACCGCCCCCGGCTGCTCCCCCTGTTGACCGGCAACCGCCACGGCACCCGTGACGCCATGACCTGTCTGTACCGGTGCGGAAACGCCTGCGACCACCCGGTCCCGAACACCTCCGACAACGCGTACTTCGGTGACGTGGTGAACGCGGAGGTGTCGCGGCGCGGCGTGGTCCGGGCCGGCGCTGTCGGCGCGCTGGTCCTCGGTTTCGGCGGCGCGGCGGCCGGTGCGCTCGCCGGCGCGGCGCCCGCCGTGGCCGCCCCCACCACCCCGGACGTCCCGGAGGCCTTCGGCTTCGGCCGCCCCAGCACCGGTATCGGCAACGGCGCGCTGACCTTCAAGCCGATCCCGCCGAACAAGCTGGACACCCTCGTCGTGCCGAACGGCTACGACCACGCCGTCGTGATCAAGTGGGGTGACCCGGTGCTGCCGGGCGCACCCGAGTTCAACCTGCACCACCAGACCGCCGCGGCGCAGTCCAGGCAGTTCGGTTACAACAACGACTTCGTGGGCGTGCTGCCGCTGGACAAGCAGGGCAAGCGGGCGCTGCTCGTGGTCAACCACGAGTACACCAACGAGGACCTCATGTTCCCGGGCTTCCCCGGCCTGGACGGGCTCTCCGTGGAGCAGCTGCGCACGGCCATGGCCGCGCACGGCATGTCGGTGGTGGAGATTGAGCGGGTCGCCGGCACCGGGCAGTGGAAGCCGGTCGGCAAGGGCCCCCGCGCGTACAACCGGCGGGTCACCGCGCTGAGCACCAAATTCGACTTGACCGGGCCGGCCGCCGGGTCTGCCTGGCTGAAGACGGCCGCCGACCCCAAGGGTCGTACTGTCGTCGGCACCCTGAACAACTGCGCCGGTGGCGTGACCCCGTGGGGCACCGTGCTCTCCGGTGAGGAGAACTTCAACCAGTACTTCGTGGGTGCCGACGCGGCGCCGGCCGAGCTGAAGCCGAAGCTGGACCGCTACGGCATCAGCACCGCCAGCCGCTACCCCAGCGGCAGCCGCAAGTGGGAACGCGCCGACGAACGCTTCGACCTGGCGAAGCACCCCAACGAGGCACACCGGTTCGGCTGGATCGTCGAGATCGACCCGTTCGACCCGGAGAGCCGCCCGCGCAAGCACACCGCGATGGGCCGGTTCAAGCACGAGGGCGCGAACGTGATCGTCGCCAAGGACGGCCACGTGGTCGCGTACATGGGTGACGACGAGCGGTTCGACTACCTCTACAAGTTCGTCTCGGACCAGAAGTTCATGAAGGGCAACTCCTGGGCCGCCCGCAAGCACAACCTGACCCTGCTGGAGTCCGGCACGCTCTACGTGGCGCAGCTCGACCAGACCAGCGCGGCCGAGATCGACGGGTCGGGCAAGCTGCCCGCCGACGGCGCGTTCAACGGCCGGGGCCGCTGGATCAAGCTGGTCAGCGGCAACCGGTCGTTCGTCGACGGGATGACCGCCGCGGACGTGCTCACCTTCACCCGGCTCGCCGGTGACAAGGTCGGCGCGACCAAGATGGACCGCCCCGAGGACGTCGAGCCGAGCCTGCTCACCGGCAAGGTGTACGTGGCGTTGACCAACAACACCAACCGTGGCGTCGGCAGCAACCCGAAGCCGGACGAGGCCAACCCGCGCAACGCCAACAAGCACGGGCAGGTCCTGGAGTTGGTGGAGGACCGCGGCGACAACACCTCGGAGACCTTCGCCTGGTCGCTGCCGATCGTCTGCGGCGACCCGACCGACCCGTCGACCTTCTTCGCCGGGTACGACAAGACCAAGGTCTCCCCGATCTCCTGCCCGGACAACGTCGCCTTCGACGCCACCGGCAACCTGTGGATCTCCACCGACGGCAACGCTCTGGGCAGCAACGACGGCCTGTTCGCCACCGCCGTGGAGGGCCCGGAGCGGGGGCACCTGAAGCAGTTCCTGACCGTGCCGCTCGGTGCGGAGACCTGCGGCCCGTTCATCACCGGTGACAACCGTTCGGTGTTCGTCGCGGTGCAGCACCCCGGCGAGATCACCGGCGCCTCGGTGGAGAACCCGGCCTCGAACTGGCCGGACGGGGACTACGCCAAGCCGGGCGTGGTGGTCACCTGGCGCCTGGACGGCGGCCCGGTCGGCAGCTGACGTTGCACCCGCGGCCGGCCGGTCGCTGACGTTGCTCAGGCGGTCCGGGGCTGGACCGCCCTCGGAGGCCCTCTCC
The DNA here is from genome assembly GCF_029626165.1 of Micromonospora sp. WMMD967. Taxonomy (NCBI): domain Bacteria; kingdom Bacillati; phylum Actinomycetota; class Actinomycetes; order Micromonosporales; family Micromonosporaceae; genus Micromonospora; species Micromonospora sp. WMMD967. Next base: position 1,459,267 of record NZ_JARUBK010000001.1, on the reverse strand, counting down.
CAGCCGGGGAGAGGGCCTCCGGCGTTGCGGGGTCAGTTGTCGGAGGCGATGCCGTCGGCGACGCTGCGGGCCACGGTGAGCAGCTTGGCGCGGACCACCCGGGCGGAGGTCATCATCTCGCTGGCCGGCAACGCGCACGCCAGCACGACGCGGCGTTCCATGTCCTTGTCCGGGGCGACGAGCACCGCCGCGCAGGCGACCCCCTGGCGGAACTGCCCCATCTCCAGCTGCATGCCGCGCCGGTCGCCGGCGGCCAGGTCGGCCTCGAACGTTTCGGTGGTGGTCAGCGTGGCGGTGGTGAACGGGCGCATGCCGTACTCGCGCAGGTAGCGGTGGCGCTGGTCGACGCTGAGGGTGGCGAGCAGCGCCTTGCCGAGGGCCGTCGCGTGCGCCCCCTCGTCGAAGCCGGGGACCAGGTCCTCCAGGTACGGCGAGCGGTGCCCCTCGGCGACCGCTGTGAGGGCCACCTGACCGCCGACGAAGCGGCCGAGGTAGTGGCTGTAGCCGGTGTCCAGGGCGGCCCGCCGGAGGGTCTCACCGACCGCTGGAGGGCCCCGGAACGCGGTCACCAGCTCCCGGTACCGGTCGGCCACCTCCAGCCCCACGATGTACGTGCCGTCCTCGCGACGGATCACGTAGCCCTCGTAGGCGAGTGTGCGGACCAGGTGGTAGGTGGTGGCCACGGTCAGCTCGCACCGTCTGGCGATCTGCTTGACGGTCAGGCCCTTGGGGGCGCGACCGACCGACTCCAGCACCCGCAGTGCTCGGGACACACTGCGGATCAGGTCCGAAGGTTCTGCCAAGGGGTCGCGCACAACCACCTCCGCCGCCGGGGACTTACACCATATGAAAAACAGGCCCGGTGCGAAATGCCTGTTCGGGTCGAGGATGCCAGATCACCATCCACAGCTCGTGGCCCGACCGTCACGGCGAGTGGTCTGAGACGGATTCACGTAGGTTTGCCGGACGATGACCAACACCGCCATCACCCACGAGCCGACCGCCGCCCGATCCCACCCGATCCGGGCCAGCGCCGGCGCAGTCGCCACCACAGTGGCCTGCGTACTCCCCGTGTTCCTGCTCGGCGGTCTCGCCGTACAGATGGGCAGCGACCTCGACTTCTCCCCGGCCGGCCTCGGTCTGGCCGTATCCGTTTACTTCGGCGTCAGCGCGCTGGCGTCGGTGCCCTCCGGCCGACTGGTCGAGCGGTACGGGCCGGCCCGGGTGGCCCGCTGCGGCATCGTGCTGGCCGCCGTGTCGATGCTGGCCGTGGCGGCCGTCGCCCGGTCGTACCCGGTGCTGGTCGGGTTGCTGGCCCTCAGCGCCGCCGCGAACGCCCTCGGCCAGTTGGCCAGCAACACGGCGCTGGCCCAGCACGTGCCGGCCCGACGGCAAGGGCTGTCGTTCGGTGTCAAGCAGGCCGCCATCCCGATCTCGACCCTGCTGGCCGGCGCGGCGGTGCCCGTCATCGCGCTCACCGTCGGCTGGCGGTGGGCGTTCGTGGCGGCGGCGGTGGCCGCGATGACGACGCTGCCCGCCGTACCCCGGGAGCTGCCCGGTCCACCGCGTCGGGCCGGGGCGGCGCGCGCCGGCCGGGCGACGGCGGCGCTGGTGGTGGTCGGGGCGGCGGCGACGTTGGCAGCGGTGGCAGCCAACGCGCTGGGCACCTTCCTGGTGGACTCCGCCGCAGCCCGGGGCATGTCGCCGGGCCTGGCCGGCCTGACGCTGACATTGGGCAGCGCGGTCTGCGTCGCGGCCCGGGTGGGTGCCGGCTGGCTGGCCGATCGGCGTGCCACCGGTCACGTCGCCCTCATCGCCGCGATGCTCGTCGTCGGCGCGGTCGGGCTGGGCCTACTCGCGCTGACCGGCCCGGTGCCGCTGGTGGTCGGCGTGGTGCTCGGCTTCGGTCTGGGCTGGGCATGGCCCGGCCTGATGACCTTCGCGGTGGTCCGGCTCCACCCGCAGTCACCGGCCGCGGCCACCTCGATCACCCAGACCGGGGTGTACGCGGGCGGTTGTCTCGGCCCGCTGAGCCTGGGCCCGCTCGCCGCCCACCTCGGTTACCCGGCCATGTGGACCACCGCGGCGGCGTCCATGCTGCTGGCCGCCGTCCTCATGCTCGGCGGCGGCCGCCTGCTGGGCCGTGCCGCCGCCGTTGGAAGCCGGGGCGAAGGTCAGCTGGTGCGGTCGGCGATGTAGTCGCAGAGCGATTCGAGCGCCTGCCGCGACGGGCCCTCCGGAAGGGGGGCCAGACGGGCGCGGGCGTCCTCGGCGTAACTGCGCACGGTCTCCCGGGCGCGCTTGAGCGCCGGGCTCTCCCGGAGCAGCCCCAACGCCTCGGCGTGCAGCGCGTCGTCGGTCAGCGGGCCGGTCGCGAGGATCTCCCGCAGACGCACCGAGGCGGCGTCCGAGTCGTCCGACTGGCGCGCGTAGAGCACCGGCAGCGTCGGGACGCCCTCGCGCAGGTCCGTACCCGGCGTCTTGCCCGACTGCACCGACTCGGAGGCGATGTCGAGCAGGTCGTCGGTGAGCTGGAAGGCGACGCCGATCGTCTCGCCGTAACCGGCGAGGGCCTCCACGTGCTCCGGGGCGGCCCCACCGAACATGCCGCCGAACCGGATCGACGTGGCGATCAGCGAACCGGTCTTGTCGGCGATCACGTTCAGGTAGTGGGTCACCGGGTCGTCGTCCGCGCGCGGCCCCACGGTCTCCGCGATCTGGCCGTGCACCAGCCGGGCGAAGGTGCGCGCCTGCAACCGGACCGCCTCCGGGCCCAGGTCGGCGGCGATGTCCGCCGCGCGGGCGAAGAGGTAGTCACCGACCAGGATGGCGAGCGAGTTGGTCCAGCGGGAGTTCGCGCTCGCCGCGCCCCGGCGAACGACAGCCTCGTCCATCACGTCGTCGTGGTAGAGGGTGGCCAGATGGGTGAGCTCCATCACCACGGCGGCCGGGACCACCTGCGGACCGGTGGGGTCACCGAACTGTGCGCCGAGCGCCACCAGAAGCGGTCGGAAACGCTTCCCGCCCGCCTCGAGAAGGTGCCGGGCGGCCTCGGTGACGAACGGGTCCGCGCTGGACACACTGGCCCGCAACTCGACCTCGACCGTGTCCAGAACCGCCAGCACCGACGCCTCGACCCGCGGATCGGCAAGGTGGAGGCCGATCGCGCCGAACTGACTCGTGCTCGCCCGACCCCGCCGACCGCCGGAGCCGGAGGCACCTGAACGCTCACCCGCCGGATTCACCACGCTATCAACCATGCCACACCCGTTCGACCTGCTCCGGGTCGGGGATACGCACCGGGGGCCGGCACGTGAACACGCGCCGGCCCCCGGTGATCGATCTTTCCGTCAACGAACGAATTCGGCAGCTCCGGTAGCCAGATCGAGCAGCGGCGCCGGGGCGACACCCAGCACCAGGGTGGCCAGCACACCGATCATCAACGCGGCGGCGGTGAGCCCGCCGGGCACCGTGACGGTCGGGGTGGACTCGCCCGGCTCGGAGAGCCACATCATCACCACGACCCGCAGGTACGGGAACGCCAGCACCATGCTGGTCAGCACACCGGCGATCACCAGCCACGCCTGACCAACGTCGAGCGCCGGCCCGAAGATGGCGAACTTGCTGGTGAAACCACTGGTCAGTGGGATACCGGCGAACGCCAGCAGGATGAAGGTGAACAGCGCGGCGAAGAACGGCGACCGCCGACCCAACCCGGCCCAGCGGGACAGGTGGGTCGCCTCCCCGTCGGAGTCCCGCACCAGGGTCACCACCGCGAACGCGGCCAGCACCGAGAAGCCGTACGCGACCAGGTAGAACATCGTGCCGGAGAGCCCGTCGCGGCTCGGCGCCAGCACACCGACCAGCAGGTAGCCGGCGTTGGCGATCGAGGAGTACGCGAGCAGCCTCTTGATGTCGGTCTGGGTGACCGCGAGCACCGCGCCGACCAGCATGGTCAGCACCGCCACCGCGCCGAGGACCGGGGTGAAGTCCCAGCTGGCGTCGGCGAACGCGACGTGGAAGACCCGCAGCAGGGCACCGAACGCGGCGACCTTCGTGCAGGCCGCCATGAAGCCGGTGACCGGGGTCGGCGCACCCTGGTAGACGTCCGGCGTCCAGACGTGGAACGGTGCCGCCGCCGCCTTGAAGAGCAGGCCGATCGAGAGCAACGCCATGCCGGCGAAGAGGAGCACCGGGCTGGCCGGGGATTCGCCCACCGCCGCGTCGATAGTGGCGAAGTCGACGCCGGCCGGCCGGCCCGGGATGCCGGACGTGAAGCCGTAGATCAGCGCCACCCCGAACAGGAAGAACGCGGAGGCGTACGCGCCGAGCAGGAAGTACTTCATCGCCGCCTCCTGGCTCAGCAGCCGCCGGCGACGGGCCAGCGCGCAGAGCAGGTAGAGCGGCAGGGAGAAGACCTCCAGTGCGATGAACATGGTCAGCAGGTCGTTCGCCGCCACGAAGATCAGCATGCCGCCGATCGCGAACGTGGTGAGCGGGTAGACCTCGGTGAGGCCGTTGCGCCCCTCGGCCTGACGCCGGTCGTCGGCCGACTCGGCGGTCACCGCGGCCTGGGCGACGAACGCCCCGCCGCGCTCGACCGAGCGGTCACCGATCAACAGCAGCGCCATCGCGGCCAGCACCAGGATCGCGCCCTGGAGGAACAGCGTGGGCCCGTCGATCGCGAGGGCCCGGCCGGCGGTGACGATCCGCTCGTCGGCGTTGAGGACCACCATGGTCAGCGCCGCGAGCACGGCCAGCAGCGCCAGCGTCAGCTGCACGACGTGCCGCCAACGCCGGGGCACGAGAGCCTCGACCAGCACGCCGAGCAACGCGGTGCCCAGCATGATCAGGATCGGGGAGAGCGCCGCGTAGTCGATCGACGGCAGTTTCAACTCGGTCACTTTGCCGCCTCCTGGACGGTGCCGCCCACGGACGGCGCCGGGTCGGTTCTGCCGATGTCGTCCATGGTTGCCTGGACGGCCGGGTTGATCACGTCAGTGACCGGCTTGGGGAAGAAGCCGAGCAGCACGATCAGTGCGATCAGTGGGGCGACCACGACCTTCTCGCGCAGGTTGAGGTCCTTGCGCATCCCGTCGACCTCGGTCAGCGCCGGGTTGAGGGTGCCCTGGGTGGTGCGCTGCACCATCCACAGCACGTACGCGGCGGCCAGGATGATGCCGAGCGTGGCGATGATCGCGACCGGCTTGTTCACCGTGAAGGTGCCGATCAGCACCAGGAACTCGGAGATGAACGGCGCCGTGCCCGGTAGCGCGAGCGAGGCGAGACCGGCGAAGAAGAGCACCCCGGCGAGCACCGGGACCAACTTGCCGGCGCCACCGAAGTCGCTGATCAACGCCGAACCACGCCGGGAGATCAGCATGCCCACCACCAGGAAGAGCAGGCCGGTGGCCAACCCGTGGTTGAGCATGTAGAGCACCGCGCCGGTGCCGGCCTGGGTGGTGAAGGCGAAGATGCCCACGCCGATGAACCCGAAGTGCGCGATCGAGGTGTACGACACCAGCCGCTTGAGGTCGTTCTGGCCGACCGCCAGCAGCGCGGCGTAGACGATGCCGATCACGCCCAGCGCCAGCGCCCACGGCGCGAACCACTTCGACGCCTCGGGGAAGAGCGGGAGGCAGTAGCGCAGGATGCCGAACGTGCCGACCTTGTCCAGCACACCGACGAGCAGCGCCGCGGCACCCGCGGGGGCCGCGCCACCGGCGTCCGGCAGCCAGGTGTGGAACGGGAAGAACGGCGCCTTGATCGCGAACGCGAGGAAGAAGCCGAGGAACAGCCACCGCTCGGTGCCGGTGCTGATGTCCACCTGCGACAGCGCCTGCCAGTCGAAGGTCTTGCCGCCGACCACCCACAGGCCGATCACGGCGGCCAGCATGAACAGACCGCCGACGAGCGAGTAGAGGAAGAACTTCACCGCCGCGTACTGCCGCTGGTGGCCGCCGTAGCTGCCGATGAGGAAGTACATCGGGACGAGCATGACCTCGAAGAACACGTAGAACAGGAAGACGTCGGCGGCCGCGAAGACACCGATCATCGTGCACTCGAGAACCAGCAGCAACGCGAAGTAGACGGGCACCGACCGCTTCGACGACTCGGCGTCGTGCCAGGACGCCAGGATCACCAGTGGCACCAGCACCGCGATCAGCATCAGCATCACCAGCGCGATGCCGTCGGCCGCGAAGGTGAAGCTGACACCCCAGTTCGGGATCCACGAGTACGACTCGCGGAACTGGAAGCGGTCACCGCCGGTCTTGAAGCTGACCCACATCACCACCGAGAGCACCAGCACGAGCAGCGACCAGGCGAACGCCACCTGCTTGGCCAGCTCCGGCCGGTGGCGCGGCAGGAAGGCCACCACCAGGGCGCCCACCAGCGGCGCCACGGTGAGCACCGAGAGGAACGGGAAGTTGGACATTATGCGGCCTTACCTCCGTCGTCACTGCGTGGTCCGCCGGCGGGGGCGGCCGGGAAGAGGTCGATCACGCCAACCACCCGGCCTGCACCGCCAGGAACGCCGCCATCACCAGCAGCGCACCGGCCAGGATCGAGGTGGCGTACGAGCGGACGAAGCCGGTCTGCATCCGCCGGAGGCGACCCGAGCCACCGCCGACCGCGGCGGCGAGCCCGTTGACGAGCCCGTCGATGCCCCGGTTGTCGAGGTACACCAGCGCCCGGGTGAGGAAGATGCCCGGCTTCTCGAAGACCGCCTCGTTGAACGCGTCGGTGTAGAGGTTGCGCCGGGCGGCGGTGACCAGTACACCGGCCGGCTGCGGCGCGGTGGCCGTACCGGCGCGGAACAGGAACCAGGCGAGCCCGGCACCGAGCACCGTGACCAGCAGCGACAGGATCGTGATCACCGTGTGGGAGAGCACGCCGTGCGCCTCACCGGCGGCCTCCTCGCCGAGCACGGGCGACAGCCACGAGGCGACACCGTCGTTCCAGGCCATCAGGCCACCGGCCACCACCGAACCGGCAGCCAGCAGGATCAGCGGGATGGTCATCAGCTTCGGCGACTCGTGCGGGTGCTCGATGTCCTCGGTCCACCGCTTCGGGCCGTGGAACGTGAGCACGAAGAGCCGCGTCATGTAGAACGCGGTCAGCCCGGCGCCGAGCAGTGCCGCGCCGCCGAAGAGCCAGGCGGTCCAGTCCTCCCGCTCGAAGGCGCTCGCGATGATCGGCTCCTTGGAGAAGTAGCCGGAGAGCGGCGGGAGGCCGATGATGGCCAGCCAGCCCATCATGAAGGTCAACCAGGTGATCTTCATGTGCTTCGAGAGGCCACCGAAGCGGCGGATGTCGACCTGGTCCTTCATGCCGTGCATCACCGAGCCGGCGCCCAGGAACATGTTGGCCTTGAAGAAGCCGTGCGCCAGCAGGTGGATGATCGCCAGCGCGTACGCGCCACCGCCCAGGCCGACGCCGACGAACATGTAGCCGATCTGGCTGACCGTCGACCAGGCGAGCACCCGCTTGATGTCGTCCTTGGCCGCGCCGATGATGCAGCCGATCAGCAGGGTGAGCGCACCGACACTGACCACGACGAGTTGCAACGTCGAGTTCGCGGAGAAGATCGGGTTGGACCGGGCGATCAGGTAGACGCCCGCGGTGACCATGGTGGCCGCGTGGATGAGCGCCGACACCGGGGTCGGGCCCTCCATCGCGTCCGGCAGCCAGGCCTGGAGCGGGAACTGGCCCGACTTGCCGGCCGCGCCGAGCAGCAACAGCAGACCGAGGACCAGCACCGTCGCGCCGGTCAGCGAGCCGACACCGTTGAACACCTCGTCGTACTGGGTGGTGCCCAGGGTGGCGAACATGATGAAGATGCCGATGGCCAGGCCGGCGTCGCCGACCCGGTTCATCAGGAACGCCTTCTTACCGGCGGTGGCCGCGCTGGGCCGCTCGGTCCAGAACGAGATCAGCAGGTACGACGCCAGACCGACGCCCTCCCAGCCGAAGTACAGCATCACGTAGTTGTTGCCGAGCACCAGCAGCAGCATCGCCGCGACGAACAGGTTGAAGTACGCGAAGAACCGGCGACGACCCGCGTCGTGCGCCATGTACTCCACCGCGTACAGGTGGATCAGGAAGCCCACCCCGGTGATCAGCAGCACGAAGACCGCGGCCAGCGGGTCGAACAGCAGGCCGAAGTCGACGCGCAGGTCACCGACCGCGATGAAGTCCCAGAGGCTCAGCTCGACCGACTTGTTCTCCAAGCCACGCAGCTGGAAGAAGAAGGACAGGCCGAGCACGAACGCGGCGCCGATGGCCGCCACACCCAACCAGTGCCCCCAGCGGTCGGCCCGCCGGCCGAGCAGCAGCAGGACGGCCGCGCTCAGCAGCGGGATCGCCACCAGCAGCCAGACGCCCCCGAGCAGCCCCGTGGCCTGGGCGTATTCCACAGTCTCTTCCACCGGTGGACCCCTCAGTACTTCAGCAGGTTGGCGTCGTCGACGCTCGCCGAGCGTCGCGTCCGGAAGATGGCCATGATGATCGCGAGCCCGACCACGACCTCGGCCGCCGCCACCACCATCACGAAGAACGCCATGATCTGGCCGTTGAGGTCACCGTTGATCCGGCTGAAGGTGACCAGCGTCAGGTTGGCCGCGTTGAGCATCAGCTCCACGCACATGAACAGCACGATCGCGTTGCGCCGGATCAGCACCCCGGCTGCGCCGATGGTGAACAGCACCGCGGCGAGGACGAGGTAGTAGTTCGGCTCGACCGAGAAGAACGATTCCATTATTTGTCCGTCCCCTTCAGCGAGGTTTCCTCGGCGGTCAGCTCGCGCTGCGGAAGGATCGCCGGGGTGCTCCGGTCGGTCAGGCGGCCGTCGGGCAGCCGGGCCGGGGTGGCCACCGAGGAGGAGGTCGCGAAGACACCGGGGCCGGGCTTCGGACCGGGGTAGTTGCCCGGGGCGAAGCGCGCCTTCATGGTCGACACCTGGTCGACCTTGTCCTGCTTGCGCCGCTCCACGTGGGCCAGCACCATGGCGCCGACCGCCGCGGTGATCAGCAGCGCCGAGGTCAGCTCGAACGCGAAGACGTACTTGGTGAACAGCAGCCGGGCGATGCCCTGCACGTTGCCCTCGGCGTTGGCCTGATCCAGGCCGACCGCTGTGGTCCGGTCCAGCGCCTGGTAGACGCCGGTGCCGACCAGACCGGCGAAGCCCACGCCGAGCACGATCGCGGCGACCCGCTGGCCGCGCAGCGTCTCGATCAGCGAGTCCGTGGAGTCCCGACCGACGAGCATCAGCACGAACAGGAACAGCATCATGATCGCGCCGGTGTAGACGATGATCTGCACCATGCCGATGAACGGGCCGGCCTGGAGCACGTAGAACACGCCCAGACAGAGCATGGTCAGCACCAGCCACAGCGCCGAGTGCACGGCGTTGCGCGCGGCCACCATCCCGATCCCGCCGAGCAGCGCGAGCGGGGCGAGGATCCAGAAGGTGACCGCCTCGCCGCCGGAGACCGAGCCCGCCGCGGCGAACACCGTAGACGTGGTCATGCCTTCTCTCCCTTGCCGGCTGCCACGCGCTGGGCGGCCTGCTCGGCACCCGGGAACGTCACGCCGGGGTGTTCCTCGACCTGGTAGCGGCCGGGGCCCATCGGGGACGTCTCGGCACCGGCGGACGTGCCCGGGTTGTCCAGCGCGCCGACGTAGTAGTCCTTCTCGCTGTCACCCAGCCGCATCGGGTGCGGCGGCTGCTCCATGCCCTCGAGCAGCGGAGCGAGCAACTGCTCCTTGGTGAAGATCAGGTCCTGCCGGTTGTCCCGGGCCAGCTCGTACTCGTTGCTCATGGTGAGCGACCGGGTCGGGCAGGCCTCGATGCACAGCCCGCAGAAGATGCACCGGGCGTAATTGATCTGGTAGATGCTGGCGTACCGCTCACCCGGCGAGAAGCGCTGCTCGTCGGTGTTGTCGCCACCCTCGACGTAGATGGCGTCCGCCGGGCAGGCCCAGGCGCACAGCTCGCAGCCGATGCACTTCTCCAGGCCGTCCGGGTGCCGGTTGAGGATGTGCCGCCCGTGATAGCGCGGCGCCGACACCGGCGGCTTGAACGGGTAGTCGGTGGTGACGACCTTCCTGAACATGTGCGAGAAGGTGACACCGAATCCCTTGAACGTTCCGGTGATCGAGCCCACGTCACACCTCCCTGGAGTCCGAGCCGGCGACGATGTTGGCCGGCTCCCGCTCGGCGACCACGCGCGTGATACGCGGGCTCGGTGGTACCTGTAGATCCATCGGCGGCAGCGGGAAGCTCCCGTACGGCCGGTTGTCGACCTGTTCCTGCGTCGTCGGTTTCGGCTGCGGCTTGCGGCTGGGCCAGAAGAGCGTGGCGATCAGCAGGATGCCGGCCGGGATGCTGACGGCGATGACCTTGCCGCGCGTGTCCCAGTCCTCGATGGAGCGCAGGCCCGACAGGACCAGGATCCAGACCAGGTTGATCGGCAGCAGCACCTTCCAACCGAGGCGCATGAACTGGTCGTAGCGCAGCCGGGGCAGCGTGCCGCGCAGCCACACGAACACGAAGACCAGCGCGATCACCTTGCCGAAGAACCAGAGCATCGGCCACCAACCGGAGTTGGCGCCCTCCCAGAGGGTGATCGGCCAGGGTGCCCGCCAACCGCCGAGGAACAGCGTGGTGGTGACCGCGGACATGGTCACCATCGCGACGTACTCGCTGAGCATGAAGAGCGCGAACTTCAGCGAGCTGTATTCCGTCATGAAGCCGGCGACCAGCTCGGACTCGGCCTCGGGCAGGTCGAACGGCGCCCGGTTGGTCTCACCCACGGTGGCGATGAAGAAGATGATGAAGCTGGGCAGCAGCAGGATCGCGTACCAGCCCGGCGCGGGGATCTCGGTGCCGAAGATGGTCAGCCGCGTGGCGTCGCCCTGGGCGGCGACGATCCCGCTGGTGCTCATCGTGCCGGCGGTCATGAAGACCGCCACGATGGAGAGCCCCATGGCGACCTCGTAGGAGATCATCTGGGCGCTCGACCGCAGACCACCGAGGAGCGGGTACGTCGAGCCGGAGGCCCAACCGCCCAGCACGATGCCGTAGACGCCCATCGAGGAGCAGGCGAGCAGCAGCAGCACCGCCACCGGCACGTCGGTGACCTGCAACGGCGTGTGGTGGCCGAAGATGCTCACCATCGGGCCGAACGGGATCACCGACAGGGCGGTGACCGCGCAGATCACCGAGATCGTCGGGGCGAAGAAGTAGACGACCTTGTCCGCCGCCTTCGGGAGGATGTCCTCCTTGAAGGCCATCTTGAGACCGTCGGCGAGGGTCTGGAGCAGGCCGAACGGGCCGACCTGGTTGGGGCCGGGTCGCACCTGCATGTAGCCCACGACGCGCCGCTCGAACCAGACACCGAGCAGGGTGGCCAGCAGACCGAACGCGAACGCGAAGACGATCTTGCCGAGGACCAGCCACCACGGATCCTTGCCGAAGTCGGCGAGCGTCGGATCCTGGGCCAGGACGATCGAGTTCACTGGTTACCCCCAGAACTGAGGATGGTCTCGTCGGCCGCCACGCGTCCGGCCGGGATGGCCGTACCCGATGCGGGGACGGAGATCCGGACGACCGCGCCGGACGTCGCCCCGAGGCTGCGTCGCACCGTCGAACCGGGTGAGTTGGTCGGCAACCAGACCACGCCGTCCGGCATCTCGGTGAGCTCGGCCGGCAGGGTCAGCGCGCCCCGGTCGGTGCCGACCGTTACCGCGTCGCCATCGACCACACCGAGCGCCTCGGCGGTGCCCTTGCCCAGCCGGACGACCGGCGGGCGGGCGGTGCCGGCGAGGTTCTCGTCGCCGTCGGTCAGGGTGCCCAGGTCGACCAGTTGGTGCCAGGTCGCCAGCACGGCCTCCCCGGCGCCCGGCTGCGGCACCCGGCCCGGCGCCACCGACGGAGCGGTCGGCCGGGACGTCCGGGACGCCGGCAGCGAGCCCAGCTCACGACGGACGCTCGGCACGTCGGCAGTGCCCAGCCGCACGTCGAGCAGCGCGGCCAGGGCGTCGAGCACCCGACCGTCGGTCATCGCTGCGGTGTTCAGCACCGCCTCGAACGGACGCAGCCGGCCCTCCCAGTCGAGGAAGCTGCCGGACTTCTCGACCACCGGTGCGACCGGCAGCACCACGTTCGCCCGTCGGGTGACAGCGCTGGCGCGCAGCTCCAGACTGACCAGGAACGGCACCGCGTCCAGGGCGGCTTCGGCCAACCGAGGGTCGGCCAGGTCAGCCGGGTCGACACCACCGACGACCAGGGCACCGAGCTGCCCGTTGGCGGCGGCGTTGAGGATGCCGTCGGTGTCCCGACCGGCCTGGCTCGGGATCACGCCAGCCGGGATGTCCCACGCCTCGCCCAGCTCGGCCCGCGCGGCCGGCTCGGTCACCAGACGTCCACCGGGGAGCAGGTTGGGCAGGCAGCCCGCGTCGACAGCGCCGCGGTCACCCGCGCGCCGCGGCACCCAGACCAGCTTCGCTCCGGTACGCCGGGCCACGTCCGCGGCGGCGGAAAGTCCACCCGGCACGGTGGCCAGCCGCTCACCCACGATCAGGATCGCGCCCGGCGCGCTCAGCGCCTCGGCGACCGTGGCGTGCTCGGCGAGCACGCTGGCCTCCTCGCCCGGCACCACCCGGGCCAGCTTGGCACCGAGCTTCTCCAGGCCGCGGGTCGCGAACGGCGCCAGCGCGTACACCGTCAGGGTCTTCTTCAGGTACGCCTTGCGCAGTCGCAGGAAGAGGATGGGGCACTCCTCCTCCGGCTCGAGGCCGACCAGCACCACCGCCGGCGCGTTCTCCACGTCGGTGTAGGTCACGTCGGTGACACCGGCGACCGAGCTGGCCAGGAAGTCGGCCTCCTCGCGGGAGACCGGCCGGGCCCGGAAGTCGATGTCGTTGGTGTTCAGCGCGACCCGGGCGAACTTCGCGTACGCGTAGGCGTCCTCGACGGTCAGCCGGCCGCCGGTGAGCACCGCCGTGCCCTGTCCGCTCTCCCGAGCCGTGTGCAGCCCTTCGGCGGCCACGGTGAGCGCCTCACTCCAGGACGCCTCCCGCAGCTCACCGGTGCGCTCGTCCCGGACCAGCGGGGTGGTCAGCCGGTCGGTGGCGCGGGTGTACTGGAAGCCCCAGCGCCCCTTGTCGCAGTTCCACTCCTCGTTGACCTCCGGCTCGTCGCCGGCCAGCCGGCGCAGCACCTTGCCGCGCCGCCAGTCGGTGCGCTGCCCGCAGCCGGCCGAGCAGTGCTCGCAGACGCTCGGGCTGGACACCAGGTCGAACGGGCGGGCCCGGAAACGGTACTGGGCACCGGTCAGCGCACCCACCGGGCAGATCTGCACGGTGTTGCCGGAGAAGTAGGAGTTGAACGGGACGTCCCCGCTGTCCTCCCCGGACTCCGCGCCGTACGCGTCGTCCCGGTAGATGTTGATCTCCTCGGCGGACGACCGGCCCATCAGGTCGATGAACTTGTCGCCGGCGATCTCCTCGGAGAACCGGGTGCACCGCTGGCAGAGCACGCAACGCTCGCGGTCCAGCAGCACCTGGCTGCTGATCGCCATCGGCTTCTCGTACTCCCGCTTGTGCTCGTGGAAGCGCGAGTCGGTGCGGCCGGTGGACATGGCCTGGTTCTGGAGCGGGCACTCACCGCCCTTGTCACACATCGGGCAGTCCAGCGGGTGGTTGAGCAGCAGCAGCTCCATCACCCCCTCCTGCGCCTTCTTGGCCACCGGGGAGGTGATCTGGGTACGCACGACCATGCCGTCGGCGACGGCCTGGGTGCAGGAGGCCACCGGCTTCCGCTGGCCCTCCACCTCCACCAGGCACTGCCGGCACGCGCCGGCCGGGGCCAGCAGCGGGTGGTCGCAGAACCGGGGGATTTCGGTACCCATCTGCTCGGCGACCCGGATCAGCAGCGTCCCCTTGGGGGCGGTGACCTCGACGCCGTCGATGGTGAGGGTGACCATGTCGGTCTGCTTGGCTACGTCGGTCACAGTGCTTGCCTTTCGCTCGCGACTGCGGGGCTCGCTTCGCTCACTCCTCGCGCTCGCATCAGTGGGCTCCCACCAGCTGCTTGTCGGAGAGCTTCGGCGCGGTCCGTCCCTCGATGTAGTCGAGGTAGTCCTGCTTGAAGTACTGCAGCGACGAGGTCACCGAACTGGTCGCGCCGTCACCCAGGCCGCAGAACGAACGGCCGAGGATGTTGTCGCAGGTGTCCAGAAGGGTTTCCAGGTCCTCGTGGGTGCCCTGACCGGCGAGGATCCGCCGGTAGACCCGAACCATCCAGTAGTTGCCCTCGCGGCACGGGGTGCACTTGCCGCACGACTCGTGGTGGTAGAACTCCAGCCACCGGTACGTCGCGTAGACCGGGCAGTCCTGGTCGGAGAAGATCTGCGTGGCGGTGGTGCCGAGGATCGAACCGGCCGCCGCCACCCCCTCGAAGTCCAGGGGCACGTCCAGGTGCTCGGCGGCGAGCAGCGGCGTGGACGAGCCACCCGGGGTCCAGAACCGCAGGTTGTGGCCGGGCTGCATCCCGCCCGCCAACTCCAGCAGCTCGCGCAGGGTGACACCCATCGAGCACTCGTACTGGCCCGGGTTGGCCACCCGGCCGGACAGCGAGTAGATCATCGGGCCGGAGGACTTCTCGGTGCCCATGCTCTTCCACCAGTCGGCACCGCCGAGCACGATCGGCGGCACGCTGGCGATGGTGCCGACGTTGTTCACCACCGTCGGGCTCGCGTACAGGCCGTGGGTGGCCGGGAACGGCGGGCGCAGCCGGGGCTGACCCCGGAACCCCTCCAGGGAGTCCAGCAGCGCCGTCTCCTCGCCGCAGATGTACGCCCCGGCGCCGGAGTGCACCACCAGCTCCAGGTCGTAGCCGCTGCGCAGGATGTTGCGGCCGAGGTAGCCCTTGTCGTACGCCTCCTGGACCGCGTTGCGCAGCCGACGCGCGGCGTGCACCGCCTCGCCCCGGATGTAGATGTACGCGCGGCTGGCCCGGATCGCGTACGACGCGATGATCACGCCCTCGACCAGCGCGTGCGGGTCGTGGGTCATGAGCGGCAGGTCCTTGCAGGTGCCCGGCTCGCCCTCGTCGGCGTTGACCACCAGGTAGTGCGGCTTTCCGTCGCCCTGCGGGATGAAGCCCCACTTCAGACCGGTCGGGAAGCCAGCGCCACCCCGGCCCCGCAACCCCGAGTCCTTGATCAGCTGGATCAGGTCGTCCGGGTGGGCCTTGAGCGCCTTGCGTAGTGCGGCGTAACCGTCGAGCTGCTCGTAGGTGCCGATGCGCCAGGCGTCCGGCGAAAGCCAGCGCTTGGTCAGCACCGGCGTCAGCTTGGCCAGCGTCTCCGGGCGGGGAGTGGTCACTTCTGGGCCCCCGTTTCGCTCGCGTCCGCCGGTCCGGCGCCGTCGGCGTCAGTGCCAGCCTTCGCTTCGGTGAGGTTGCGCTCCTGCGCCCCGGCCTCGTCGCCGGCGGGCTTACCGTCGCCGGCCGGCGCGTTGGCGGCGACACCGGCGGCCTCGGCCGACCGCGCGTCACCAGCCGCCGGCGCGGTGCCGGTGCCGTCCGTCGGGACCTTCGTGCCAGGGGCGTCCGGCACTGCCGTGTTGGCGTCCGGCTGCCGGGTCTCGGCGGTACGCACCTGCGGCGACTTGTCGTCCGGTGCCTTCACGTCCGGCGCGGTGCTGCCGGCGGCGGCCTCCGGCTTCACCGGCTCGGCCACCCCCGTTGGGGCGGACGCGCCGTCACCACCCTTGACCGGGGCCGTGGTGGCCTCGACGGGCGCCGGCTTGGCGGCCTCCGCCTTCGCCTTGGCCTCGGCGGCGGCCTTGTCCGCCTCCGCCTTGCTGCGGATCGGGGTATTCGGGTCGAAGCCCGGCACCGAGACGCCGTGCTGCTGCGCCAGCCGCAACCCGCGCAGGGTGGGCTCGCCCGGCCCGCCGTCGGCGACCGCGCCGTCCCGCTCGTCGGCGAAGCCGGCGAGCTGCACAGCCATCTCCTTGAGGGTGCAGAGCCGGGCACCGCGGGTCGGCATCGGCCGTCCGCCCGCCCGCAACTCGTCCACGACACCGACCGCTGTGGACGCGTCCACGCCGTCGAAGAAGTCGTAGTTGACGGTCATCACCGGCCCGTAGTCGCACGCCGCCAGGCACTCGGCGTGCTCCAGCGTGATCGTGCCGTCGGCGGTCGTCTCGTCGTGCCCCACGCCCAGGTGCTCGGAGAGGGTGTCGTAGACCTCCTGACCACCGAGCACGTTGCACATGGTGTTGGTGCAGACGCTGACCAGGAAGTCACCGGTCGGCTTGCGCTTGTACATCGTGTAGAAGGTGGCCACCGCGCCGACCTGGGCCTT
This sequence comes from Micromonospora sp. WMMD967, assembly GCF_029626165.1. Lineage (NCBI taxonomy): Bacteria > Bacillati > Actinomycetota > Actinomycetes > Micromonosporales > Micromonosporaceae > Micromonospora > Micromonospora sp. WMMD967. The sequence goes on along the minus strand of NZ_JARUBK010000001.1, from coordinate 1,442,891 downwards.
GTTCAGTCCCAACACCTCGGCGCAGAAGGCGACCCCGGCCGGGGAGACGTACCCCTCCTCGGCCTGCACCAGGTGCAGCAGCGGCAGCAGCGCCGAGCGGGACCGGTCCGCCGGGTAACGGGCGATGATCTCGCGCGCCCGCTCGCGAGTCGTGTCAGTGAAAGTCATCGGTCACACCCACCCATCACCGGGTCCAACGAGGCGCCGCCGGCGATCACGTCGGCGATCAGGCCACCCTCGGCCATCGCCGGGAGGGCCTGGAGGTTGACGAAGCTGGGCTCCCGGTAGTGCACCCGGTACGGCCGGGTGCCACCGTCGGACACCGCGTGCACGCCCAGCTCGCCGCGGGGTGCCTCGATGGCGACGTACACCTGGCCCGGCGGAACCCGGAAACCCTCGGTCACCAGCTTGAAGTGGTGGATCAGCGACTCCATCGACTGACCCATGATCTTCGCGACGTGCTCCAGCGAGTTGCCCATGCCGTCCACGCCGATGGCCAACTGCGCCGGCCAGGCGATCTTGCGGTCGGCGACCATCACCGGGCCAGGCTTGAGCCGGTCCAGCGCCTGCTCGACCAGCTTCATCGACTCCCGGATCTCGGCGAGCCGGACCTGGTAGCGGCCCCACACGTCGCCGTCGGGGTGGGTCGGCACGTCGAACTCGTACGTCTCGTAGCCGCAGTACGGCATGGTCTTGCGCAGGTCCCAGGCGAGGCCGGCAGAGCGCAGCACCGGCCCGGTGATGCCGAGCGCCACGCAGCCGGTCACGTCCAGCACCGCGACGTTCTTCGTCCGCTCGGTCCAGATCGGCTGGCCGGAGAGCAGGTCCTCGTACTCCTTGAGCTTCTTCGGCATCATCTTGAGGAACTCGCGGATCTTGCGGACCGCGTCGTCCGGCACGTCCTGCGCGACCCCACCCGGCCGGACGTACGCGTGGTTCATGCGCAGACCGGTGATGGTCTCGAAGATGTCGAGGATGTACTCCCGCTCACGGAAGCCGTACAGCATGATCGAGATCGCGCCCAGCTCCATGCCGGTGGTGGCCAGCCAGACCAGGTGCGACGAGATCCGGTTGAGCTCCATCATCAGCACGCGGATGGTGGTGGCCCGCTCGGTGATGTCGTCGGTGATGCCCAGCAGCTTCTCGACCGCCAGCGCGTACGCCGTCTCGTTGAAGATCGGGGCGAGGTAGTCCATCCGGGTCACGAACGTCGAGCCCTGAACCCAGTTGCGGTATTCGAGGTTCTTCTCGATGCCGGTGTGCAGGTAGCCGACGACGGAGCGGGCCTCGCGGACCGTCTCGCCCTCCAGCTCCAGGATCAGCCGCAGCACCCCGTGCGTGGACGGGTGCTGCGGACCCATGTTGACGACGATCCGCTCGTCGTTGATCGGGTCGGTGCCCGAGACGATCGTGTCCCAGTCCCCACCGGTGACGGTGAAGACCCGACCCTCGTCGGTCTCGTGCTCGCTGGCGTAGTTCGACGTCGTCACTGGTACGACCTCCGCTCGTTCGGCGGCTGGATCTCCGCACCCTTGTACTCGACGGGCACGCCGCCGAGCGGGTAGTCCTTGCGCTGCGGGTGACCCTCCCAGTCGTCCGGCATGAGGATCCGGGTCAGGTTGGGGTGGCCGTCGAAGACGATGCCGAACATGTCGTACGCCTCCCGCTCCTGCCAGTCGGCGGTCGGGTAGACGGCGGTCACGCTGGGCAGGTGCGGTGCCTCGGCGGAGACCGCGGCCTCCAGCCGGACCCGCCGCCGGTACGTCATCGAGGTGAGCAGGTAGACCACGTGCAGCCGGCGCTCGTCCGCGCCCAGGTAGTCCACGCCGGAGACCGACGAGCACAGCTCGAACCGCAGGGCCATGTCGTCCCGCATCACCTGGCAGACCTCGGCGATCCGCTCCGGGCGTACGTGCAGGGTCAGCTCACCCCGGTCGACCACTACCTTCTCGATCGCGTCGCCGAAGGCCGGGTACGCCTCCTCCAGCGCGTCGCGGACCTCGTCGAAGTAGCCCCCGTACGGCCGGGACGCCTCCTCGATGGGCTGGCGCTGGCGGACCAGGCCGCCGTAGCCGGACACGTCGCCGGTGCCCTGGTTGCCGAACATGCCGCGCCCCGCCGGACTGGCCGGCGGGTACTCGGCCGGGGCGGTGCTGCTGGCGCCGACCGGCGTGACCGGTACCGGCACCCCGCCGTCGTTGGGCTTGTCCGTGGGTGACGTCATTTCGGGCCTACCTGCGGGTGGAGGTGGTTCTGAGCGTTCATCCAGTTCTCGATCCGCAACTGCTCCTCGCGTCCCTCGCGGACCGCCCTGGTCCACTCGGCACGCCGGGCCTTGTCGTTGCGGTACGAGGAGGGCATGGAGCCGTAGGGCACGACGGGGACGTCGCCGCGCTCCTGCCGGGCCGCCAGCATCTTGCGGCCGTTCGGGCCCAGCGGCTCATACATGATCTTCTCGCGGAGCTTGAGGATCGCGTCGATGAGCATCTCCGGCCGCGGCGGACAGCCGGGCAGGTACATGTCGACCGGCACCACGTGGTCGACGCCCTGCACGATCGCGTAGTTGTTGAACATGCCGCCGCTGCTCGCGCAGACGCCCATCGAGAGCACCCAGCGCGGCTCGGCCATCTGGTCGTAGATCTGGCGCAGCACCGGGGCCATCTTCTGACTCACCCGGCCGGCGACGATCATCAGGTCGGCCTGCCGGGGCGACGCCCGGAAGACCTCCATGCCCCAGCGGCCCATGTCGTAGTGCGGACCACCGGCGGCCATCATCTCGATGGCGCAGCAGGCCAGGCCGAAGGTCGCGCCCCACACGGACGACTTCCGGGACCAGTTGACCAGCTTCTCCACCGAGGTGAGCAGGACGCCGGCGGGAAGCTTCTCCTCGATGCCCATCTGACGTTCCTTCCTCAGTCCCAGTCCAGGCCGCCGCGCCGCCACACGTAGGCGTACGCAACGAAGACCGCGACGATGAACAGGACCATCTCCACGAAGCCGAAGATCGGCAGAGCGTCGAACGAGACCGCCCAGGGGTAGAGGAAGATGATCTCGATGTCGAAGACGATGAAGAGCATCGCCGTCAGGTAGAACTTGATCGGGAACCGGCCGCCGCCGACCGGCTGCGGGCTGGGCTCGATGCCGCACTCGTAAGCCTCGAGTTTGGCCTTGTTGTATCGACGGGGACCGGCGAAGCGGGCGGCGCCGACGGAAAACAGCGAGAACGCCGCGGCGAGGGCGAACAGCCCGATGATCGGTGCGTAAGGCGAGAGCGACATCGTTTTCTCCTGCTCGTCCTTCCCTGCCCTCGGTGCTTGACGAAAATCACACTATTCACGTCCCTCGCAGTGGCAGTCGGCGGGGGTCGATCTTTGTCGGTGTCGGAGCCGTGACCAGCACCGATGCCGTCCTACGTATACGGTTCCCGCTGTCATCGATGACCGCTGGACCGCAAGGCCACCCTTCGCGCTACACAGCCGGAGCTGCCTTCGTCATCGCGTTGATGACCCGGTCCATCGCGTCCCCGCCACGGGGATCGGTCAGGTTGGCCAACAGCTTGAGCACGAAACGCATCAGCGTCGGGTGCGGCATGCCGTGTTTGGTGGCGATGCGCATGATCTCCGGGCGGCCGATCAGTTTCACGAAGATGCCGCCCAGCCGGTAGTAGCCGCCGAGCCGCGCCTTCAGCTCGTTCGGGTACGCCATCAGCGCCCGTTCCCGCTCCGGACCGGCCGGCCGCGCGAGAGCCTGGACCACGACCTCCGCCGCCAGCTCACCGGACTCCATCGCGTACGCGATGCCCTCGCCGTTGAACGGGTTGACCATGCCGCCCGAGTCACCGACCAGCAGCACGCCACGGGTGTAGTGCGGCACCCGGTTGAAGCCCATCGGCAGCGCGGCGCCCAGGATCGGGCCGTCGGCGTTGGCCTCGTCGGTCATCCCCCAGTCTTCCGGGGTGTTGGCGAGCCAGTCGGTGAGCAGCCGGCGGTAGTTGGTCTTGCCGAACGCGGACGACGAGTTAAGCACGCCGAGGCCGACGTTGACCCGACCATCACCGAGGCCGAAGATCCAGCCGTAGCCGGGCAGCAGGTTGTCGCCGCTGTCCTTGCTGCGCAGCTCCAACCAGGATTCGAGGTAGTTGTCCTCGTGCTTGGCGGGCGAGCGGTAGTAGCGGCGGACGGCCACGCCGATCGGCCGGTCCTCCCGCTTGGCCAGCCCGAGCGCGAGCGGGAAGCGGCCGGAGACCCCGTCCGCCGCGACGACCAGCGGGGCGTGGAAGGTGGCGGGCTCCTTGCCCGGGCCGACCTCCGCCTCGACGCCGGTGACGCGGCCGTCGCCGTCGAGCACCGGACCCAGCACGTTCACGTTGGTACGCAGCTTCGCGCCGGCGGCCACCGCCCGCTGGGCGAGCAGGTCGTCGAAGTCCAGCCTCGTACGCACCAGGCCGTAGTTGGGGAAGCTGGCGAGCTCCGGCCAGTCCAGTTCGAGGCGTACGCCGCCACCGATGACCCGCAGACCGCGGTTGTGCAGCCAGCCCGCCTCGGGCGAGGTGTCCACGCCCATCCGGATGAGCTGCCGCACGGCGCGCGGGGTCAGCCCGTCGCCGCAGACCTTCTCGCGCGGGAACTCGGTCTTCTCCAGCAACAGCACCCGTACGCCGTGCCGGGCCAGGTGGTACGCAGTCGCTGACCCACCGGGACCGGCGCCCACGACGATGACATCGGCATCGTGTTCCACCGCGGTCATTCGCGCCTCCTCCCGCACGCTCGTGAAATGCTTCACAAGCCAGACGGGACGAGTGTATGACCGGCGTCATACCAGCGCAGGATCAGGGGTACCTAACTCGCCGATGTGACAGTCCCCGACCGTCCACAGCAGGCAGGTGTCAGGCCGGGCTGGGGGCGTCCAGCCCCGCATCGACCCGGATGGTCTCCGGCAGATGCTCACGGAGCGCTCCGCCCGCCGCCCGGTCGAGTGCCGCCAACACCTCGGCGACGACCTGCCGGACCTCCACCGGATCAGCGCCGGCCAACGCACGCAACTGCGCGATGAGTTCCGCCGCGTCGTCGTCGGTGGCGGCCACCGGGCCCGCCGGGTCTGCTCCGGTCATGCGATCCAGCGTACGGGGCAAAGTGGACTATAGACCGATATTCACGGAACCTGAATAATGTCCGCACTGTTCCGTGCGGATGTCAACCGCTACTCGCGGATGCCCCGGTGCAGAGCCACCACGCCACCGGTCAGGTTGCGCCACGCCACCCGTCCCCACCCGGCCGCGGCCACCCGCCCGGCCAGTGCGGCCTGGTCCGGCCAGGCCCGGACCGACTCGGCGAGATAGACGTACGCCTCGGGGTTGCTCGACACCGCACGGGCGACCGCCGGCAGCGACCGCATCAGGTACGACAGGTAGACGGTCCGGAAGACCGGGTTGACCGGGGTGCTGAACTCGCACACCGTCAGCCGCCCACCCGGCCGGGTCACCCGTGCCAACTCCCGCAGGGCCGCGTCGGTGTCGTTGACGTTGCGCAGCGCGAAGGAGATGGTCACCGCGTCGAAGCTGCCGTCGGCGAACGGCAGCCGCAGCGCGTCTCCCGCCAGCAACGGCACCTCGGGCCGGACCCGCTTGCCGGCGTACAGCATGCCCAGCGACAGGTCGACCCCGACCGCGTACGCTCCCGACTGGGCCAGCTCACGGGTCGAGACGCCGGTGCCGGCGCCCACGTCCAGCACCCGCTCGCCCGGCCGCAACCCGAGCGCCGCCCGGGTGGACCGGCGCCAGGAGCGGTCCTGACCCAGCGAAATCACCGTGTTGGTCAGGTCGTAGCGCTCGGCCACGCCGTCGAACATGGCGGCGACCTCGTGCGGCTGCTTGTCCAGGCTGGCGCGCTGGCCCTGCGGATTACGGCTCACCCCACCACTCTGCCAGCCGTCCATCGACCGACGCTCGGAGGGTGGCGTGGCCCGCGCCGGGCACGCGGAAGGCGAGGCGGCGTGGTCCGCGCCCCAGACGCGCGAAAGGGCGGGGTGGTCTCCCACCCCGCCCTCGCGTCGTGCCAGCCTGCCGCCGCTCTCACCCACGCGGCCCGGGAGCGACTTCGTCAGTCGGTCGACTTCTCGTCGCCGGGGGCGACCAGGACGACCTTGCGCCGGCGGGAGAGCACCAGCAGGGCGCCGCCCGCGAGCAGGATGAGCGCGCCGATGCCACCGATCAGGCCGGCCTGCACACCGGTCACCGGCAACCCACCGCCGCCGCCGCCACCGCCACCGGCAGCCGGCGAGGTGGTGGTGCCCGGCGTGGACGTACCGGACGGAGTGGGCGTACCGGTCGGCGTCGCCGTGGGAGTGGGAGTGGGAGTGGGAGTGGCGGTCGGCGTGGGCGACGGCGAGGCGGTCAGGTCAACGAACGCCTCGAAGGTGGTGTGGTTGTCCATCACGTCGACCTCGGTGAACGCCTTGCGCTGCGCCAGGCTCGCCACCTCCGGCTCCTCCTCGGGCTGCCCAGCGGCACCGTCCAGCCCGTACGCGAAGAGGTCACCCTCGTGCAGCACCGGCTCGGTCACGTCGTCGCCGACGGTCACCCGGACGTCGGAGGTGTAGTACTCCCCCGGCTCCACGACCGCGCCGGCATCCTCGCAGAACAGCTGCTGCTTGCCCTGGAACACCTGCTCAAGGCAGCCCTGCGGCTTCTGCGCGAAGGTGACGCCCACCGGCAGGGTCAGGCCGTAGAAGACGCCTGTCGCCTTCTGACTGCCGTCGTTGTAGACCGCCCAGTCCAGCGGCACCGTCTCGCCGCGTCGTACCGGACGCAGGTTGGGATCGTCGCCCTTGACGCCGTTCACCACCACGTTGGCCTGGACGTCCTGCACCCAACTGGTCAGGTCGTAGCCGGGCTTGGCGACGGTGATCTCGTGCTCGACCTTGTTGTCGCCGCGCTTGGGGTCGACGGTGGTCGACTTGATGGTGACCACCAGCGTGCCGGCGTCGCCACGACCACCGGTGGAGAACAGCGGGATGCCGAAATCCTCGCTGGTGCCGGCCGGCAGATCGCCGAGTTGGCAGGTGAACGTCTTGCCCTTCACCTGGCAACCGTCGGGCACCACGAAGCCGATCTTGTTCTTCTTCAACAGGCTGGTGTCCGCGGTGTAGCTGACGCCCTTGGCGGCGACAGTGCTCCGGCTGTTGTCGACCCGGAACTTGAACGGCTTGGCCGTGGCCTGCGTGACGCCCTTGGCCAGCTCGTAGCTGAGCGGCACCAGGGCCAGATCGGCCTGGTCGGCGGCCTGCGCGGGTGCGGCCACGGTGGCCAGGCCACCGGTCGCGAGCAGAGCCACGACACCGGCGCGGGCCAGGGCCGAGCGGTGGAACGCTGTCATCAGTCCCCCGGGGGTAGGGAAGAAAGAGTGGTTGCGGAACGAGCGGACGCTATCGGAGGCCGATCTCCCACGCCAGCGGGCGCACGCGATTTCATCCGTCCGGCCCGACCTGCGCAGACGGTACGGGCGGGATGGTCACCCATCCCGCCCGTACCGCCGTGCGTTATATGAACGACCCGCAACGGGCCGATGGAGGACGAACCCACGACGAGGACCGCCGGACCACCCGCCACCAGCACGATCACACGATCTCGGCAACCGGCGGTGGCAATGGATACGAGCGGCGACGCTAGCCGTCGGCGATCATCTCCACCACCCCCACGCCGGGCAGCCTGACGAAGCGGCGACGGGGATCACCCGTACCGCCGGGGCGTTCCGGCGGGAGCATGAGCGGTGGTCAGCCGAACGGCCGGACGTCGTCAGGCGTCAGTTGACCTCGACCAGCGGCAGGGACCTGCCCGCGCCGCCGCCGGGCAACGCGATCGAGGAGAAGTGCGAGACCACGCGCTCGTCGGTCGGGTCGTCGGCCGGCGTGTGGTGCACGGCGAGCCGGTTGTAGAGGGTGTCCCGCTGTGCGGGGATCCGGTCCGCCGAGCGGATCATGCCGATCAGCTCGTGCAGGTTGGACCGGTGCCGCGCCCCGGCGGAGGAGATGACGTTCTCCTCCAGCATGATCGAGCCGAGGTCGTCCACGCCCATGTGCAACGCGAGCTGGCCGACGTCCTTGCCGGTGGTCAGCCAGGACGCCTGCAGGTGCGGAACGGTCTCGAAGAAGAGCCGGGCCACCGCTACCAGCCGCAGGTATTCCAGCGTGGTCGCCTGGGTGCGGCCCTTGAGGTGGTTGTTCTCCGGCTGGTACGTCCACGGGATGAAGGACCGGAAACCTCGGGTACGGTCCTGCACGTCCCGGATCATGCGCAGGTGCTCGATCCGCTCGGCGTGCGTCTCGCCGGTGCCCATCATCATGGTGGCGGTCGACTCGATGCCCTGCCGGTGGGCCAGCTCCATGACCTCCAGCCAGCGCTCGCCCGACTCCTTGAGCGGCGCGATGGCCTTCCGCGGCCGCTCGGGCAGCATCTCCGCGCCGGCGCCGGCGATCGAGTCCAGGCCGGCGGTCTTGATCCGGGCGATGGCCTCGTCCAGGCTCACCCCGGACACCTTCGCCATGTGCAGGATCTCGCTCGGGCCGATCGAGTGGATGACCAACTGCGGGTAGGCCTGCTTGACCGAGGAGAACAGCTCCTCGTAGTACTCCACGCCGTAGTCCGGGTGGTGCCCGCCCTGGAGCATCACCTGGGTCGCACCCAACTCGACCGCCTCGCCGCACCGGCGAAGGATCTCCTCGGTCGGGTGGGTCCACCCCTCGGAGTGCTTGGGCGCGCGGTAGAACGCGCAGAACTTGCACGCCGTCACGCAGACGTTCGTGTAGTTGATGTTGCGGTCGATCAGGTAGGTGACGACGTTGTCCGGGTAGCGCCGCCGGCGCACCGCGTCCGCCGCCTCGCCCAACGCGTGGAAGGGCGCCTCGGTGTAGAGCAGCAACGCCTCCTCGGGCGTGATCCGCCCGCCGTCCGCACCGCGCTGCAGGATGTCGTCGATCTCCCGGCTCACCGTCACGGTCCGAGCCTACGTCGCCTCACCCGACTCGACCGCCTGGCCCCGTCGAGGTGCGGCACGTCCCACAGCCCCGGTCGGTCAGCTCTCGCGCACCTCGATGCGGATGCCATAGGTGTCCCGCAGCTCGGCGGCGAGCACCGGGCCCGCCCACGCCGGCACGTACGCCTCCCACCACGGCATCTCACGCCGCGCCGGCATCCGCTGTTCGGAGAGCACCGCCCGGAACCGCTCGTCGGCCGCCTCGACCCGCTCCCGGACCCAGCCCATCTGCGGAAAGCCGAACAACCGTTCGTCGGTCAGCATCCTGTCGATGGTGTGCCGAATGCTGAGGTCGAACCAGTACTCGTCGAGGTTGTCGTGGTAGCCCTCCTCGCAGAACTCGACGACCTGCTCCCACCCCTCCACGAGGCCGGTCGGACGTCGGCCCCCGGTCACCTCGGCGAACCGTTGCACGAACTGCCGGTCGTCGGTCATGCGTCGTAGTCCACCACGAGCTTGTCGGTGGTCGGGCTGGACTGGCAGGTCAGCACGTACCCGGCGGCCAACTCGTCGGGCTCCAGCGCGTAGTTGCGGGCCATCGTGACAGCGCCGTCCACGACCTTCGCCTTGCAGGTCGAGCAGACGCCACCCTTGCAGGCGTACGGCAGCTCGCCGCGCACCTTCAGCGCGGCGTCCAGCACCCGCTCCTCGCGACCCATGGTGAAACTGGACGACCGCCCGTCCAGCACGATCGTCACCTCGGCGCCGGCGCCGACCTGGTCGACGGGACGACGGACCGGCTCCGGCGGCGCGTCGATGTGGAACAGTTCGGTGTGCACCGCCGACTCGGGCAGCCCTCGACCGGTCAGCACATCCCGGACGTCGACCACCATGCCGTACGGGCCGCAGAGGAACCACTCCTCGATCAGGTCGCCGGGCACGATGCTGCCGAGCAACCGACCCAACCGCTCCGCGTCGATCCGGCCGGAGAGCAGCGGAGACTCGCCCTGCTCCCGGGACAGCACGTGCACCAGGTGCAGCCGCGCGGGATAGCGGTCCTTCAGGTCGGCCAACTCCTCGGCGAACATCACCGTGTTCGCCGTGCGGTTGCCGTACACCAGTGTGAAGGTGCTGGCCGGCTCGACGGCCAGGGCGGTCGCGACCAGCCCGAGCACCGGCGTGATGCCGGAGCCGGCGACGACAGCGCCGTAGTGGCGCACCCGGTCCGGCGCGAACGCCGTGGTGAACGTGCCCAGCGGCGGCAGCACCTCGACCGTGTCGCCACTGCGCAGCGCCCCGCACGCGAACGCCGAGAACGCCCCGCCGGGAACCTCCCGCACCCCGATCCGCAACCGGCCGCGCCGGGCCAGGTCGTCGGGGGTCGAGCAGATCGAGTACGACCGGCGCACGTCGGTGCCGTCCTCGGCCACGCGACGGACGGTGAGGTGCTGGCCCGCGCGGAACGCGAAGACTTCCCGCAACTCCTCGGGTACGGCGAAGCTCACCGCCACGGAGTCGTCGGTGAGCCGGTCGACGGCGGCGACCGACAACCTGTGGAAGACCGGCCGTCGGCGGACCGGGCGGGTGATGGTGACAGTCACAGCGCCTTCAGGTGGTCGAAGGGTTCGGAGCAGGAGCGGCACCGCCACAGCGCCTTGCACGCGGTGGAGCCGAACCGGCTGACCTGCTCGGTCTCCGGTGAGCCGCACTGCGGGCAGCGGACCGCGAGGGTCAGCGCCACGACGCCGGCGGCCGGCGTCACCGCCGCCGGGGGTGCGATCCCGGCGGCGGCGAGCTTCGCCCGCCCCTCCGCGGAGATCCAGTCGGTGCTCCACGGCGGGCTGAAGATGGTACGGATCTCGGCCTCCGGGTGACCCGCCACCGCGAGCGCACGGCGGATGTCGGCCCGGATGACGTCCATCGCCGGGCAGCCGGTGTAGGTCGGGGTGATGGTGACGGTGACCCGCCCACTGGCCGGATCCTCCTCGACGGCCCGCAGGATGCCCAACTCGTCGATGGTGATGACCCGGATCTCCGGGTCCACCACCGACGCGGCCGCCGCCCTGGGGTTCACCACTGCGCCCCGGGATGGGCGCGGTGCAGCACCTGCATCTCGGCAAGCAGGTAGGCCAGGTGCTCGGTGTGCACACCTGTTCGTCCACCGCCCGGCGCCCAGCCGCTCTCCGGCCGGGTGAGCGTCGCCTCGGCCAGGACCGCACCGACGGTCTCGTCGAACGCCAGCCGCACTGTGGCCGGGTCGACCGGCGCCGCCGGGTCCGCGACGAACAGCTCATGGGTGTACGGCCACACCTGGTCGACCGCCGCCTGCATCCGATGGTGCGACTCCTCGGTGCCGTCGCCGAGGCGCTTCACCCACAGCGCGCCGTGGTCCAGGTGGTACGCCGACTCCTTGCGCGCCTTCGCGCCGATCGCGGCCAACCGCTCGTCCGCGCAGTCGACCAGCGCGGTGTACAGCGGCAACTGGTACGCCGCCAGGAAGAACAGCTTCGCCATCGTCACCGCGAAGTCGCCGTTGGGCAGCTCGACCAGCAGCGCGTTGCGGAACTCACGGTCGTCGCGCAGGTACGCCAGGGCGTCCTCGTCACGGCCCGCGCCCTCCAACTCACCCGCGTACGACAACAGCAGTCGGGCCGCGCCGAGCTGGTCGAGGGCGATGTTGGCCAGCGCGATGTCCTCTTCCATCTCCGGCGCGCGGGTGGTCCACTCGGCCAACCGCTGCGCCGCGATCAACGCGTCGTCGGCGAGCGCGAGTGTGAAGTCGAACGGCTTGTTCACGCCACCACCTCGCTGCGCTCGGCGGCGACGCGAAGCGCCCCGCTGCTGAGCTGGCTGGTTCGCTCGCTCACAGGTGAGCCACCCCGTCCGGCACCTCGTAGAAGGTGGGATGGCGATAGACCTTGTCGGCGGCCGGGTCGAAGAAGGCGTCCTTCTCGTCCGGGCTGGACGCGGTGATCGCGCTGGCCGGCACCACCCAGATCGAGACACCCTCCTGGCGGCGGGTGTAGAGGTCCCGGGCGTTACGCAGGGCCAGCTCGGCGTCGGGGGCGTGCAGGCTGCCGACGTGGGTGTGCGACAGCCCGCGTCGGGCCCGCACGAAGACTTCCCACAGAGGCGAATGACTCGTCACGCCGGATTGCTCGGTTCGCTCACTACGCTCGCTCACGCGGCCGTCTCCTTGTGTCCCGCCCGCTTCGCGGCGTACGCCGCGGCGGCCTCGCGTACCCATGCGCCGTCGGCGTGCGCGGCCCGGCGGTGGGCGATCCGTTCCCGGTTGCACGGCCCGTCGCCGGAGATGACCCGCATCAGCTCGTCGTAGTCCGGCTGGGTGTAGTCGTACGCCTGCCGCTCCTCGTTCCACCGCAGGTCCGCGTCGGGGATGCGGAGCCCGAGGATCTCGGCCTGCTGTACGCACATGTCGACGAAACGCTGCCGCAGGTCGTCGTTGGAGAAACGCTTGATCTTCCAGGCCATCGACTGGGCGGAGTGGGTGGAGTCGCCGTCCGGCGGGCCGAACATGGCCAGCGACGGGTACCACCAGCGGTCCACCGCGTCCTGGGCCATCGCCTGCTGCCCCGGGGTGCCGTGCGCCAGGGTGTGCAGGATCTCGTAGCCCTGCCGCTGGTGGAAGGACTCCTCCTTGCAGACCCGGATCATCGCGCGGGCGTACGGGCCGTACGAGCAGCGGCACAGCGGCACCTGGTTGACGATCGCCGCGCCGTCCACCAGCCACCCGATCGCGCCCACGTCGGCCCAGCTCAGAGTGGGGTAGTTGAAGATCGAACTGTATTTCTGCCTACCGTCGAGCAGCAGCCGGACCAACTCGTCGCGGCTGATGCCGAGGGTCTCGGCCGCGGCGTAGAGGTAGAGGCCGTGGCCTGCCTCGTCCTGCACCTTGGCCAGCAGGATGGCCTTGCGCTTGAGCGACGGGGCGCGGCTGATCCAGTTGCCCTCCGGCTGCATTCCGATGATCTCGGAGTGGGCATGCTGGGCGATCTGCCGGATCAACGTCCGCCGGTACGCGTCGGGCATCCAGTCCCGGGGCTCGATCTTCTGCTCCGCGTCGACGACCTCGGCGAAGTACGCGGCGAGGTCGTCGTCGGGGGTGGGGCTGCCGCGACGACCGCGTGCCGCCGCGGCGCGCAGGTCGGCCTCGGCGGCCTCGACCTCGCCCAGCAGGCCGCTGCCGGGCCCCTCGTCCGGGGTGCCGTCCGGGACGGAGAAGTCGTTGCCATACATGAGGCTAAGTGTTACAGCTAGCACCACGATGCGCCAGGGGGTGTAACAGGAATCCGAGGGTCCCATCCGTAACGGAATGGACGCTTTACGTCACCTCGCCCTGCTGATTGCGCCGTGACTTAGGCCACGGAACAAAGATGAATCCCCGCAATAAGCGCATAGCGGTCCCATATCCCGCCTTTATCGCAGGTTGCCTAGTGTCGAGACCTGGCGCGTCCGGCAACCGGACGTAGACTTTCGCCGTCACACCGATCGGCTTCAGACGATTGCCGCGAACGACAGAGGCCACCTCCCCCGGCCTCGGTGATCAGCCGATCCCCAGACAACAGCCGGTCCCCCCGGCCCTGACACCTGGAGCTCACCCACTCATGCGATCCCGCGTGACCATGGTGCTCGCCATAGCGGCGGTCCTGCTCGGCGGCGTCCTCCTGGTCCCCGCCGCGTACGCCCGGCTCTCCGACGGCGACAGCGGCGGAGGCGGAGGCGGCGCCGCCTCGACCGTCGCCGCGCCCGCGCCCGCCCCACCGCCGCCGCCCACGCTGGCGGCCGGCCCGGTGTCGGTGAGCTTCAAGGGTGACTTCTTCTCCTGGGCACTGCTGGACCGGGGGACGGGCAAGATCTCCGGGTCACCGAACATGGCGGCTACCAGCTCCACCGAGTCGATGATCAAAGCGTGGATCGTCTCCGACTACCTGCGGCAGCTCGGCGACAAGGAGCCGACGGCAGCGCTGAAGGAGGCGGCCCGGGTCGCCATCATCGACAGCAACGACACCGCGGCGAACAAGGTCTACGCCGCCGCGGGTGGCTCCTACCGTGTGCTGCCGAACGGGCAGATCGGTCCGGTGATGCAGCGAGCCATCAAGATCTGCGGGCTGACCGACACGAAGCGCGGCAACGTCCCGAAGTACGAGGGCTGGTGGAGCTTCACCCGGATGTCGCCCCGTGACGCGGTCCGGGTCGGCGACTGCATCGCCGACGGTCGGGCTGCCGGCCCGAAGTGGACCAAGTGGGTGCTGGACCAGATGGCCAAGGTCAGAGGCACCACCGCGACGAAGGATCAACGGCCCACCTCGGGCGGTGGGCGCTGGGGCATCATCGACGGCCTCCCCAAATCGATCACCGCTCAGGGCCCGGTCGGCATCAAGAACGGCTGGACCCCGATCAACTACGACGGCAACTGGCACGTCAACTGCCTGGCCGTCAACGACAAGTGGAGCCTCGCGGTGATGCTGCGTTACCCGATCAGGAGCGGTCTCGACTACGGCGCGAAGGTCTGCGCGAGCGTGGCCACCCAGTTGGTCACCCCGCAGCCCGGTGCCGCGCTCAAGGTGCCGCAGCAGCCGGTCGGGAAGCTCTGATGGCCGGCAATCGTCGGTCCGGTCGGCGTCCGGGCGCTGACGCGTCCCCACTTCGGCTGGTCGCCATCGCGGTCATCCTGATCGGGCTGGTACTGGTCTCGCTGCGGCTGCTGCCCGGGTCGCCGTTCGAGTCCGCCGCCGCCGCCAAGTGGGGCGACGCCGGCACGTCGACCAGCGACCGGTCCACGGGTTCGGCCACCGACCGCAGCGCCCGCCAGCCGGCCCCACCGTCACCGAGCCCCAGCCCCTCGCTGGAGCCGCTGCCGTTCGTGGCCAAGAACCTCGACCTGGACATCCAGGGTTGGTATTCCTGGAGCGTGCTGGACCGGCGGACCGGGCAGATCATCGGTTCCAAGAACATGGGCGAGACCAGCACGACCGCCTCGTTGATCAAGTCTTGGATCGTCGCCGACTACCTACGACGGACAGCCGACGCCGGGCAGACGCCGAGCGACGCGAAGCTCGCCGACGCGACGCGGATCATCCGCGACAGCGACAACACCAGGGCCGAGCAGTTCTACAACCAGGTCGGCCGGGACGCCTCGATCAAGCGGCTGATCTCCATGTGCAAGCTGACCGACAGTAGCGTCGCCCCCGACAAGGGCTGGTCCCGGACGGCACTTTCCCCCCGGGACACCGCCCGGCTGGGCAACTGCATCGCCACCGGCACCGCCGCCGGGCCGAAGTGGACCAAGTGGCTGCTCAACGAGATGAAGCTGGTGCGCGGCGCCGGTGACTTCGGCATCCGCAAGGCCTTCCCGGCCGCCGAGCAGAAGCAGATCGCCATCAAGAACGGGTGGATCGACCGGACCAAGGAGCAGGAGATGCACATCAACTGCCTGGCGATCGGCGACACCTGGACGATGGGCGTGATGGTCAGGTATCCGATCGACCTGGGCTACGACTACGGCATGAAGAACTGCGAAAAGATCACCGAGGCGCTGTTGCGCCCCGGCGTCTGAACCGCGCTCCCCGTCGCGCCGCCCGACCAGACTGCTGGTCGGGCGGTTCGCGTTCCGGCCCCGGCTTGTCGGTCAGCCGGCGAAGAACTCCGGGCCGCCGTCGGGTAGCGCCGGGGCCTCGCCGATCGCGGTGGCCCGCCGGGCCCACTCCCGCAGGCCGGCGACCTGACGGTCACCGAGCGAGAAGTCCAGGGCCCGGAAGTACGTGGCAAGCGTCGCCGCGTCGAACGCCTCCCAGCGGGCCGCCGCCTCGGCGACCTGGTCCAACTCGGCCAGGCAGAGGTCCCGCGAACGCAGGAACGCCTCGTGCACCTCCTTGACCATGCCCGGGTGGGCGGCGGCGAAGTCGCGGCGGACCGCCCAGACCGCGAAGACCATCGGCAGCCCCGTCCACTCCCGCCACGCCTGCCCGAGGTCGGTGACGGTGAGGCCGCGCTGCGGCGCCTCGTAGTACGCCCGCAGCGCCACGTCCCCGATCAGCACCGCGGCGTCGGCCTCCAGCAGCATCTGGGTCAGGTCCGGCGGGCAGCGGAAGTAGTCGGGTCGGACGCCGTACTGCTCGGCGAGCAGCAGCTGAGCCGTCATCACCCCGGTCCGCGAGGTCGAGCCGAGCGCCACCCGAGCGCCGTCCAGCTCGCCCAGGGGTCGGGTGGAGACCATGTTGACCGAGAGCACCGGCCCGTCACTGCCCACCGCGAGATCCGGCAGGAGCAGCAGCTCGTCGGCGTGCCGCAGGTACTCCAGCAGCGTGATCGGGCCGATGTCGAGGTCACCGGCGACCAGCGCCGCGCTCAGCCGGTCCGGCGAATCCTTGTGCAGGTCGACGTCGAGCAGGGCTCCGGAGCGCATCAGACCCCAGTAGATCGGCAGGCAGTTCAGGAACTGGATGTGCCCGACCCGCGGGCGTGCGATGCGCTCAGCCATGACCCGACCGTATCCCCGGCCTCCGGTTCCGGCTCGGCGGGCCGGCTCGGAGTGGCCAACCCCGCACCATCGAGTCGTCCGTCGACCTCGCCCGACGACGGCCGTCGTACCGCGCGGGCGACGACCGGCACGAAGGCCAACACCACCAGGAGGCCGGCCAGGCCCGCTCCGGCGATCAGTGGGCGGGGCGAAACGGCCGTGAGCAGCGCACCGCCGACCAGGTAGCCGGCCATCGAGCCGCCCTGCACCGCAGCGCCGTAGCTGGCGTACGCCCGACCGCGCATCGCCTCCGGCACCCGGCGGGTGGTGAGCAGGTTGGCGAAGACGTTCTCGCCGCCGTTCGCCGCGCCGGCGACCAGCCAGAGCGGCACCAGCAGGCCGGCCGTCGGCACCCCAGCGGCGAGCAGCACCAGCAGGCTGCACACGGCCAGACTCGCCAACACCCCACGGATCAGGGCCGCGTCGTCGTCGAACCGGCGGGCGAGTCGTGCGGCGAGCCAGCTACCGGGCAGCATGCCGGCCATCCAGGCCGCGCCCACCAGGCCGTAGGTGGTCGCCGAACCGTCCAGCCTCGACCTGTTCGGCTGTCGCGCGGCTTCACCAGAGTCCTGCCGCGTGCGCGACGTGGGCCGCCGCATGAATGGGCGGGCGGGCAGCGCGGGCAGCGCGGGCAGCGCGGGCAGCGCGGGCAGCGCGGGCAGCGGCACCAGTCAAGTTGAGCTGGCCTCGGATGCGCAATGCGGGGGCATTTCTGCAACCCGGTCTACTGACGGCGCCCGTCACGCCCGACCGTCACGCCCGCTGCGGGCCCTGCCGCCTTGCCAGCCTCCGACGACTCGACGATGCATGGGCCCAGCATTGATCAACACGGATAAAAAATGTCGTACGCATGTTCTATTCTCTCTTCATGTTGAGGGCGTTGGCGCAGGCGGACGATGCCGTCGACGACTGCGCCCAAGCATCACTCTGGGCGCTCTCCGACAGCGAGTTACTCGCTTCTCTCGACAGGGCGCACGTGTTGGCGCAGCGGCTTGCCGCCGTCCAGCTCGGCCTGGTGCGTGAGTTGGACAGCCGCGGTCTGGCAACAGCGCAGGGCGCCTCGTCCACCGCCACGTGGCTGCGGGAGCGGCTCCGCCTCACCGGCCGTTCCGCGCGCCAACTGGTCCAGCTCGCCAGCACCATCGACGCCGCGCCACCGGCAGTGCGCGACGCGCTCTTCAGCGGCGCGATGTCCGTCGAGCAGGGTCGGGTGGTGGCGGAAACCATCGCCGCGCTCCCACTGAAGGCCGGCCCGGAGGTGGCGGACAAGGCCACCCAACTGCTGGTCGACTGGGCCGACCGCTTCGATCCGACCGTCCTGAGCCGGCTCGGGGAGCGCGTCCTCACGCATGTCGCACCGGCCTTGGCCGACGAGGCTGAGCTGGCCGCCCTCAAGCGGGCCACCGAGCGCGCCGAGGCCCGCCGGCACGTCACGCTCTCCGAACAGCAAAACGGGGAGGTACGCCTCAGCGGCAACCTCGACACCGAAACCGCGAGCCTGCTGCGAGAAGCGATCGATCCGCTCTGCGCTCCGGCCGGTGAACACGACGACCGCAGCCCCTGGTCAGCGGCGAGCGGACGCACTGGGCGAGGTCTGCCGGCTCGCGCTACGCACCGGCGAACTGCCGGACAACGGCGGCGACCGGCCGCAACTCGTGGTAACCGTTTCGTTGGACGAGCTGGTCAACGGCGTACGCGCCGGCACCCTGGAGACCGGCGAACCTCTCACGCCCGGTGCGATCCGGCGTCTCGCCTGCGACGCTGGCGTGCTGCCCGCGGTGCTGGGCGGCAACAGTCAGGTCCTGGACGTCGGACGCCAGCGTCGCCTCTTCAACGGCCCGTTGCGCCGCGCGCTGGTGCTGCGCGACGGCGGTTGTGCCTTCCCTGGCTGTGATCGGCCGTCCCGATGGTGCGATGGTCACCACGTGCGGCACTGGGCCGACGGTGGTGAGACAGCACTGGGCAACGCCGTGCTGCTCTGCGGCTACCATCACCGGCTGATTCATCGCGGAGACTGGACGACCCGCATCGCGCCAGACGGCCGACCTGACTTCCTTCCGCCCAGCTGGCTCGACCCGCTGCGCACGCCACGACGCAACGTCTACCACCGGCGCTGCTGATACCGGCCGCCACCGCCACCGGGCACCGGGCACCGGGCACCGGGCACCGGGCACACTCCCCGATCCCGCTCCCCGGGGTCACCAGCGCACCAACGCGCCCATGCCCCCGGTCGCGCGTCCGTACAGCCCTTGCCTCCGCTGCTCGGGGCGTCTGGCTGCTGGTGGTGATCCCGGCCCATGCCACCGCGTCGGCGCGGCCCCGCCCGAACCCGACCCGCCCGCCGAGGCGTCCGCACCCATCCGCAGGCCCATCCGCGCAGGCCAGCTGCCCGCCCGCGCCCGTCCACGCACGCCCACCCGCGCCCGCCCATCCACGCACGCCTGCCAGCCGCCCGCCACAACCGTGCACACGCAGCCCACAAACTCCGAGCGCACCACGCACACCACCGCACCCGGCACCCCCGCACCCGGCACCCCCGCACCGCTGCACGCGGCGACACGCCATCTCGTATGGGTGGTCGGTTGGGTAATTCGGTGGAAGGAACCGCAGCGGGAGCGTAGGGTTGCAGGCCGCTTGACGGCCGAGGTGAGCTGCACCGGAACGGACGTCTTCGCGCCGGGAGGCCGGCCATCCGCCCCCGGACACGCGAGCGCGCAGCAGATGTGAACGATGGGACGTCAGCATGCCCGCACTTGACCTCGACACCCACCTCGACACGGATCTGTCCGCCGAACGCGCTCACCTCGCAACCTCGCGGGCTGCGCTACGCCGGATGCGGGAACGGGCGGAGGCTCTCTTCGCCAGCGGCGACCAGGTTGCCGGCGATGCCTACGCGGCCGAGACGCTCGGACGGACCCTGGCTCGCCGGGTGGCCGAGCTGGCGGACGACCCCACCACACCACTCTTCTTCGGTCGCCTCGACTTCGCGGGAACGGTGAGTCCCGAGGCCACCGACGCCACAGCCACCCAGGCAACCGGCAGCGCAACCACCGGCGGGGCGACCACCAGCAACACGGCCCCCAGCAACACGGCCACCAGCGACACGACCGACGGCACCGCAACCACCAGCGCCACAACCGCCGGCACCACGACCGACGGCAACACGACCGCCGACGCAACCAGCGCCAACGGCGATCATGACGGCCGCCGGTACCACGTGGGCCGACGGCATGTCACCGACGAGCGCGGCGAGCCGTTGGTGCTGGACTGGCGTGCGCCGGTCTCCCGGTCGTTCTACCGGGCCAGCGCGCGGGATCCGCAGGGGGTGGCGGTTCGGCGGCGGTTCGGGTTCAGCAACGGAGTGCTGACCAGCTTCGAGGATGAGCGGCTGGATCGGGGCGAGGAGCTCGGTACTACCAGTCGGATCCTCACCGCCGAGATCGAGCGACCGCGCGTCGGCCCGATGCGGGACATCGTCGCCACCATCCAGCCGGAGCAGGACGAACTGGTTCGGGCCGACCTGGCCGACTCGATCTGTGTGCAGGGCGCGCCGGGCACCGGGAAGACGGCTGTCGGGCTGCACCGGGCCGCGTACCTGCTCTATCTGCACCGGGAGCGGTTGCGGCGGGCGGGAGTGCTGATCGTCGGGCCGAACCGGGCGTTCCTGTCGTACATCGCGGCTGTGCTGCCGGCGCTCGGCGAGGTCGAGGTCGAGCAGGCCACAGTGGAGGAGCTGATCTCCCGGGTGCCGGTGCGGGCGGTCGAGGCGCCGGCGGTCGCCGCGCTGAAGCACGACGTACGCATGGCCAGCGTGCTACAGCGTGCGGTGCGGGCGCAGATCGGTACACCGACCGAGTCGATCACCGTGTCGGACGGTTCGTTCCGGTGGCGGATCGGGTTGGAGCCGTTGCACCGGATCGTCGAGGAGACCCGCCGGGAAGGGCTGCCGTACAGCACCGGCCGGGAACGGGTTCGGGCCCGGGTAGTGAGCCTGCTACAACGCCAGGCCGAGGCCCGCCGGGCCGAGTCGCCGAGTGATGCCTGGTTGCGGCGGATGGGCCGTTGCCGGCCGGTCACCGACTTCCTGGACGCGGTGTGGCCGGCGCTCACCCCGGAAGGGCTGGTGCACGGCCTGCTCTCCGACCCGGCACGACTCGCCGCGGCGGCGGACGGGCTGCTCGACGACACCGAGCAGGCCCTGCTCCGGTGGGAGAAGCCGGCGCGGACCCCGAAGGCGACCCGTTGGACGGCCGCCGACACGGTGTTGATCGACGAGGCGACCGGACTGCTCGAACGGCCCTCCGGGTTCGGACACGTGGTGGTGGACGAAGCACAGGACCTCTCTCCCATGCAGTGTCGGGCCATTGCCCGCCGCAGCGAGCACGGCTCGATCACCCTCCTCGGTGACCTCGCCCAAGGCACCGCGCCGTGGGCGGCCACGGACTGGAAGGAATCGCTCGCCCATCTCGGCAAACCGGACGCTGTGGTGGTCCCGTTGACGATCGGCTTCCGGGTGCCCGCCGCGGTGGTCGCGTTCGCGAACCTGCTCCTACCGGCGCTCGCTGTGGACGTACCCGCCGCTGAGTCGCTGCGGCACGACGGCGGTCTGGCCGTGCGTACCGTGACCGACCTGATCTCGGCGACGGTGGCGGAGGTGCGCGCGGCGCTCGACCACGACGGCTCGGTGGGGGTGATCGCGGCGGACGACGCTGTCGACGGACTGCGCGCGGCGCTGGCCGATGCCGGCGTGGAGACCGCGACCGCCGACGACGTGTCGGCCGCGGAGCGGGTCACCGTGGTGCCCGCGACGCTGGTCAAGGGCCTGGAGTACGACCACGTGGTGGTGGTCGAGCCGGCCACGATCGTCGCGGCCGAACCGCGCGGGCTGCACCGGCTGTACGTGGTGCTGACCCGTGCGGTGTCCCGGTTGGCGGTGCTGCACCACGAGCCGCTGCCCGCGCCGCTGTCGACCGCGCAGCACTGACCACGGCGCAGCACCGACCGCGGCGCAGCACTGACCAGGCGCACGGACCCGGCGGGCAGGACTGACCACCGCGTGAGACTGACCGCCGCGCAGGACTGAGCAGCACACGGGACTGAGCAGCACACGGGACTGAGCAGCACGCAACGCAGCACCGACCCGGCGGGCAGCACCGACCCCGGTGGGCAGCACCGACCCGGCGGGCAATCGATGCGGGCCGGTGCGCCGGCGGGGTCAGCGGTCGGTGAGGGCTGCGGCGATGTCGCGCAGTGGCTTGCCGGGCTCGGCGATGGGCACGATGAACGCCAACCAAGAGCCGTCGGTGAACTCGATTCGGAGCCGCTTGGGGTTGAGCCGGTGCCAGCCCACCCGGGCACTGGCCACTGCGGCTCGGGGCGCCGACCAGACCACCCGGGTCTCGGCTGCCGCCTTTGCGTCGTCGGCCTGGCTGGACCAGAGCTTCATCGGCCCGGAGGCGCACACCAGCAGCCGCCGGTCGGTGACGGCGAGGATGGTGTCCTCGGTCGTGGTCGCCGGGGGCACCGGACGTCGGGCGTGTTGCAGGGCGGACGCGGCCGAACCCGGCCCACCCCGACCAGCGACACCGTAGAAGACCCGGTCGACGAGCCGGTCCCCCGCCGAAAAGGAGATCAGCGGCGAGATCAGGTTGAGCAGCACGCTGGAGACGACACCACCACGACCGCTACCGGACGACTCCGGGCTCTCGGGAGCTGGCATCTCTGCCGGCCGGGCACCCTGGGCGATCTCGGTCTTCGCGAAGGCGAGCACACGTTCGCCCGGCTCGACGAGCTGGCTCAGACGTTCCTGGTAGCTCACGGGCTCAGTACCAATCAGGACGGTCGTCGGGCAGCTGGCTGCCGGCGGCGGGCCGGCGTGCCTCGGCCGGTCGGTCGCCGCCGGGAGCGTCGGCCATCACGCCTCCACCGCCGGGAGCGTCGGCCATCACCTCACCGACCAGTTCGCGGACCCGGGCGGCGGCTGCCTCCTGGGCGCGTTTGGCGGCGGCGGTGAACTCCTCGGCGAGGGTGTACGAGTCGAGGCGCATCGCCCGGGCGTTCACCTCGGTCGAGACGATCGTGCCGTCCGCCGCGGCGGTGACCCGGACCAGGCCGGAGTCGCTCATGCCCTCCGCGCTGCTGTCTTCCAGCTCGGTCATCTTGCCGGCCAGCTCGCGCTGCCAGCTGTCCAGGTTGCGGGCCAACGCCTCGATGCGGTCCAGACCAGGAAAGGTCATGTCGGTCCCCTCAGGTCAGGATGGAGTCGAAGACATTCTGCACGCCCTTGGTGTAGGGGCCCAGGTCCTCGCGGTACGTGCCGTCCACCAGGTAGTTGCGGTCCTTCGTGCCGTCGGAGATGTCGTGCATGCCGACGCCGGTGTCGAGAAGGGCGCCACCGAGGCCGGGGATGTTGACCGGAGACGCCTGGTTGATCAGGAACTTGCCCGGGAAGAGAGTCTTGAACTTCTCGATCTGGAACGCCCTGGCCTCGGCCGTCCACCCGGACTTGTTCCACGCCCGGTACGCCTTCTTCGCCTTGCGGATCTCCAGGACCGCGCGACGGTACTTCATCAGCAGCTCGGCGACCTTCTGCATCTTGGCGGCCAGCTTCGTCAGGATCTCGGCGAACCGAGCGACGATCTTGACCATCCGACCGACGGTGGTGGCGAGTCGCGCCAGCACCCGGACCACAGTCGCCGCGAGCGAGATGCCGGCGCTCAGCGCCGCCGCCACCGCCGCGATGATCACCTCGGTGAGGAACCAGAGCAGGAACTCGAGGATCAGCTCGACCAGCAGGTTGAACGCGTCGACCGCGGCGTTGGCGGCGTCGACCAGCACCTCCTTGGTGCCGTCCAACCCCTTCGCCAGTTCCTCGATGGCCTCCTCCACCGACTCCATCGAGGCGTGGAAGCTCTCGGCGGCGTCACCCGACCAGGCGCCCCGTAGGCGAGCCCGGTGCTGGATCTGTTCGCCGGCGATCTCGCGCACCGCCGCGCCGGTGTCGAGGCAGAGCTGAGCGGCGCGCATCAGGTCGTCGGGCTCGCCCGCGACGAGTTCGAGGAGTTGCTCGAACGGCCAGAGCACCGCGTTGGACAGCGGCTTGAACGGGTCGGGGGTGCCGGACACGATCTGCTCGAAGTAGGTCTTGTTCCGCGTCAACGCCGCGGTGCTCATGCCGGCACCGACCCGGTGGTGCCGCCGGGGGACGAGGTGCCCGGCGACCAGGGGCCGGGCGCCAGAGGGCCGGGTGCGATGACGTCGGGCGCGGCCGGGCGACCGGGCACGAACATGTCGGTGTTGGCCACGTCGGTGCCGGTGTAGGCGCCAGCTGTGTCGTCGAGCCCTTCGGCGATGTCCGCCATCACCTCGGCACCGTCGGCCAGCCCTTGCAGGCACGCCTCGAACTGCTCGGCGTACGCCGCCGCGAGGCTGAACGACGCCGGCATCACCCCGAACGCGTGTCGCGGCACGTGCCCTTCGCCGAACGAGCGGTGCAGCTCGCGAAAGCGCGCCGCCCGGTCGGTGGACGCCTTGGCGAACGCCGTCAGCGCCTCCGGCTGGACCTCCAGCTCTCTGCTCGGGCTCGACACGGACCCTCCCCTGTGTCCTGTGCGGCGGATCAGCCGCCACGACTCCCCACCATAGGCACTGCTCGCCGCAATCGGTGACCCCGCCCGTGACGTCGGGGTCACCGAGGCTGGACTTTGTACCGTAAACTAGTTTGCGTGGACCTAGACGACGATCTCCCACCCACCGACGCGGCGGCGGCCCTGCGGCTGATCCAGGACCAGCGATCCGCGACAGCGCGTCGACTCGACCCCGACGTCCGCCTGCTCTACTGGCCCTGGGGAGTCGCCTGGTTGGTCGGCTTCGGGCTCTTCTTCCTGCGGTTCTCCCCCGGCGGGAAAGAGTTGCTTCCGCTGCCGAGCTGGCTGCCGCTGACCGTTCTCTTCGCACTGCTCCTGGCTGCGGCGGCGGTCCAGGCGGTGGTCAGCGTCCGGGCCTACGGCCAGGTGAGCGGAGAGTCCGCACGGCGTGGTCGCTGGTACGGGTGCGCCTGGGCCCTCGGTCCGGTGAGCGTCTACGCGGGGCTCGGCCAGGTCTCCGAGCACCTGCCGCACGACCTGGCGGCGCTGCTCTGGTCGGCGACGGCAGTCGGGCTGACCGGCGCGTTGCACATGGCCGGCGGGGCGATCTGGCTGGACCGGGACCTGTTCCGGCTGGGCGTCTGGATCAGTGTGATCAACCTGGTCGGCGTGTTCGCCGGGCCCGGCTGGCACGCACTCGTCGTGTCGGTGGCCGGCGGCGGCGGAATGCTGGTGGTCGGCGCGCTGGCCCGGCGGCAACAGCGACAGCGACAGCAGCCGTGACCGAACTGGACCCGGTCATCCACGCCCAGGCCCGACTGCGGGTGGTGGCCAGCCTCTCCGCTCTCAACGTCGGCGACAAGATCGCGTTCCCACGCCTGCAGGATCTGCTCGGGATGACCGCCGGCAACCTCTCGGTGCACCTGCGCAAGCTCGAGGACGCCGGCTATGTGGAGGTCACCAAAACCCATCGTGGACGCACCCCGGCAACCCTGGTCGGGCTCAGCCGACGAGGCCGGCTGGCGTTCGAGGAGTACACCGAAGCGATCCGCGCCCTGCTCGACCCCATCCCGTCGAAGGAGCAGCCATGACCCTCGCCCGAGCCGACCAGGCCAGCCGCCGGTACGGCGACGTCCTCGCCCTCGACCGCGTCGACCTCGACGTCCGGGCCGGTGAGCTGGTCGGCCTCCTCGGGCCGAACGGCGCCGGCAAGAGCACCCTGATGAACCTGCTCGTCGGCCTGCGTCGCCCCAGCTCGGGGCGGGTCGAACTGTTCGGTGGCGACCCCCGCGACCCGGCGAGCCGGCGACACGTCGGGGTCACCCCACAGGAGACCGGCCTGCCGGGCACGCTGCGTGTCGGCGAGGTCGTCGACTTCGTCTCCGCGCACTACCCGGACCCGGTGCCCCGCGGCGAGCTGCTCGACCGGTTCGGCCTGGGCGACCTCCTCCGACGGCAGACCGGTGGGCTCTCCGGGGGGCAGCGCCGTCGACTGGCGGTGGCGTTGGCGTTCGTCGGCCGCCCCCGGTTGGTGCTCCTCGACGAGCCGACAACCGGCCTGGACGTGGCCGCCCGGCACACCCTGTGGGAAGCGATCCGCGCGTTCCACTCCGACGGCGGCACCGTGCTGCTGAGCAGCCACTACCTGGAGGAGGTGGAGGCGCTGGCCCACCGGGTGGTGGTGATCGGGCAGGGTCGGGTGCTCGCCGACGACACTGTGGACGCGGTACGCGGCATCGTCGGCGTACGCCGGGTCAGCCTCGTCGCCGACCACCTGCCCGACCTGCCCGGGATCGTGCGCACCGAACGGATCGACGGCCGGCTCCACCTGCTCACCACCGACGCCGACGAACTGGTCCGAGCACTCGTCAGGGCCGGAACGGACTTCACCGACCTGGAGGTACGACCGACCTCGCTGGAGGAGGCGTTCCTCGCCATCACGAACGGGGACGGGTCCACCCCGGAGCAGAGCACCGCGCAGGACCGACCCGCCACCGCCGAGGACCGACCCGCCACCGCCGTTCCCGGCGGCCGACCCACCACCGTCTGAGGAGGCCGCCGTGCAGCTCGCCCTGGTCCACGCCCGATACCAACTCCTGGAGATCATCCGGATTCCGGTGGCGATCGTCGGGAGCGCCTTCTTCCCGGCCGCCGCCATGATCTTCTTCGTGGTGCCGTTCGCCGGTGACGACTCGGTCGGCGCCACCCTCGCCACCGCGTCGATGGTCACCTTCTCGGTGATGAGCGCCAACATCTTCCAGTACGGCGTCGGCGTCGCCGAGGACCGTGACCTGCCGTGGAACCCGTACACCCGGACCCTGCCGGCCGGCCCGGCACCCCGGTTCGCGGGCCGCGTCCTGGCCGGCCTGGCACTGACGTACCTCTCGCTGATCCCGGTCGTCGTGATCGGCGCGACGCTGACCGCGGCCGAGGCCACCCCGTCGGCGTTTCTGCTGGCCATCGGCACCGTGGCCGTGATCTCGGTGCCGTTCACGCTGATGGGCCTGGCCATCGGCTACTCGCTGCCGAGCAAGGCGGCGATCGTCGTCGCGCAGATCGTCTTCCTGCCCCTCGCGTTCGGCGGCGGGCTGCTGTCCGCGCCGGGCGACGCGCCCGGGTTCATCGAGACGATCGCCCCGTTCCTGCCCACCCGGGGCGCGGCAGAGCTGATGTGGGCGGCGGTCAGTGACTACCGCGTTCAACCAATGGCGCTGTTCATGCTCGGTGTCTGGGTGGTGCTGCTCGCCACGCTCGCCGGCTGGGCGTACCGACGGGACGAGGGTCGCCGGTTCAGCTGACGATTCGTCCGTTTCCGCCCCGAGCCGCGGCGGGACGGTGCCAGGATTCCCGCAGGGGGCCGTCGTGGTCGCCCCTGGGTGAGAGGGGTCCTGACGTGAGCACCGTCCCGCCGGGTACGCCCTGCTGGGCCGACCTGGCCACCCCGGACCTGGACGACGCGCGGCGCTTCTACCCGGAGCTGTTCGGTTGGACCGGTCGGGTGACACCGGAACCCGAGGCGGGTGGCTACACGGTCTTCCTGCTCGACGGGAAGCCGGTCGCCGGGGCCGGGCCGCCGGCGATCCCCGACCAGGTGCCGATCTGGTCGACGTACGTCGCCACCGACGACGCGGAGCTGGTCGCCGGCCGGGTCGAGCGGGCCGGCGGGCAGGTCGTGGTGCCACCGTTCGAGGTGTTCGACCGCGGCTGGATGGCCGTGTTCGCCGATCCGTCCGGCGCCACCTTCAGCGTCTGGCAGCCGCTGACGATGAGCGGTGCCGAGGTGTTCAACGTGCCGGGCGCGATGAGCTGGAACGAACTGGTCACGCCCGACCCGGAGGGCGCGAAGGTCTTCTACGAGCTGGTGTTCGGCTGGCAGCCGGACGACCAGGCGGTGGGCCCGATGACGTACACCGGCTGGCGGCTCGGGACCCAGATCGTCGCCGGGATGATGCCACCGCTGGCCGACGACTTCCCGGCCGATCTGCCCGCGTACTGGACCGTGTACTTCGCGGTGACCGACGCGGACGCCGCCGCGGCCCGCGCCGCCGAGCTGGGCGGGACGATCCTGGTCCCGCCCCGCGACATCCCGGCGGGGCGGTTCGCCGCGCTACGCGACCCCCAGGGTGCCCTCTTCTCCGTCATCGACCTGGGCCCCTGACCCGCGAGCCCCGAGCGGGTTGGAGCGGGTGGGACGGACGGGGACCACCAGGGGGCCGTGGGTGCCGGGGACCACCCGGACGCTGGCCCGGTAGTGGGTGGCGAGCAGGTGCTCGGTCAGCACGTCGGCGGGGGTCCCGGCGGCCACCACCTGACCGCTGGCGAGCATCACCATGCGGTCGGCGTACTCGCCGGCCAGGGAGAGGTCGTGCATCGTGGCGAGGACGGTCAGGCCGTGCTCACGACGTAGCTGGTCGACGACTTCCAGGACCTCCTGCTGGTGACCGATGTCGAGCGCGCTGGTCGGCTCGTCGAGCAGCAGCAGCGTCGCGCCCTGGGCGAGCGCCCGGGCGAGGAACACCCGCTGCCGTTCGCCGCCGGAGAGGGTGGCCAGCTCGCGGTGGTGGAAGCCGGTGAGGTCCAGCCGCCCGAGCACCTCGTGGACGGCGTCCAGGTCGGCGGTCGACTCCCGCCCCAGCGTCGGGATGTACGGGGTGCGGCCGAGCAGCACGTAGTCCAGCACCGACATGCCGGCCGGCACCACCGGGGACTGTGCCACGGTGGCCACCACCCGGGCGCGGTCCCGGCGGCGCAGCGCCGTGCTCGGCGTACCGAAGAGGGTGATCGCCCCCGGCGCGGGGAGCAGGCCGCCGACGGCGCGCAACAGTGTCGACTTGCCGGCGCCGTTCGGACCGATCACGGTGACCCACTCGCCGGCGGCGACGGTGAGGTCGACGCCGGTCAGGATCGGCGTGCCGCCGAGGCCGACGTGCAGGCCACGGACCTCGACGGCCGGCACGTCGCCGGAAGCACCGGCAGCGGACGAGCCGGAGACAGACGCGCCGGCAGCGGACGCGCCGGGAACAGACGCGCCGGCAGCGGACGCGCCGGGAGCAGACGCGCTTGCGGCGGACGCGCCGGGAACGGGCTCGCGGCTCACGTGAGCACCCGCCGGGCGGTGCGGAGCACGATCACGAAGAACGGGCCGCCCAGCAGGGCGGTCACCACGCCGATCGGCACCTCGGCCGGAGCGGCGGCGGTGCGGGCCACCACGTCTGTCAGGGCCAGGAACGCACCGCCGAACAGCAGTGACAACGGCAGGATCACCCGGTAGCTCGACCCGGCTAGCAGCCGGACGGTGTGCGGCACGATGATGCCGACGAAGCCGATCAGGCCGGTGGCGGAGACCGCCGCCGCGGTGCCCAGGGACGCGGCGGCGATCAACAGGTAGCGGGTGCGCTGCGGGTGCAGGCCCAGACTCTTCGCCTCGTCGTCACCCACCGCGAGGACGTCCAGCTCGCGGCGGTGCAGCAGCACGACGACAGTGGTCAGCGCGGCGTACGGCAGCACCAGCAGCACGTCGTGCCAACCGGCGGTGGCGAGCCGACCCAGCAGCCAGGAGTAGACCGGCTGGATGCTGTCGGCGTGCTTCTGCAGCAGGTACGTCTGCCCGGCGGAGAGGAACGCGGAGACCGCCACCCCGGCCAGGATCAGCATCGCCGGTGACTGGCTGCGCCCGCCGCCCGCGCCGAGCGCGTAGGTCATCGCGACGGCGAGCAGCGAACCGGCGAACGCGGCCAACGGAATGGTCATCGGCAGCCCGGAGATCGCGCCCTCCCGGCCGGCGCCGCCGAGGGCGATCACCGCGGTGACCGCGAGGCCGGCGCCGGCGGCCACCCCCAGGAGGTACGGGTCGGCGAGCGGGTTGCGGAAGACGCCCTGGTAGCAGCCGCCGGCGAGGGCGAGCAGACCCCCGACGAGCAGGGCCAGCACCACCCTGGGCAGCCGCAGCTCGGTGACGATCGCGATCTCCCGCTCGGAGAGCCCGCTGTCGAGGTGCACACCCGGGATCAGGTTGAGCAGCTCGGCGGCGACGCTGCCGGCGGGCAGGCTGACCGGGCCGAGGGACACCCCGGCGACGAGCGCGACGAGCACCGCGAACACGCCGGCGACCAGCCAACGCTTGCGCAGCCCGGCGGGCCGGGCCACCGGTGGTGACCCGGCGGACCGGGCCACCGACAGCGGCTTGGTCACTGACGGATCGCGGTCACGCCGGCACCTTGGCGACCGCGTCGATGATGACCCGGAGGAGGTCGACGACGCGCGGGCCCCAGCGGGAGGCGATGTCGTCGTCCAGCGCGATCACCTGGTTGTTCTTGACCGCGGTGAGCCCGGCCCAGCCGCTGCGTGCCTTCACCGCGTCGGCGTTCTGCTGGCAGCACTTGGAGTCGGCCAGGAAGACGAAGTCCGGATCGGCCTTGACGATGAACTCCTGGGACAGCTGCGGGTAGCCGCCGTTCTTGCTGTCCGCGTCCGCCGGGTCGGCGATGTTGGTGAGCCCGACCTGGTTGTAGAGCGAACCGATGAAGGTCTTGCTGGTGGCGCTGTACAGCTCCGGGCCCAGCTCGTGGAAGTAGGTGAGCTTCTCGGTGCGCTGCGGCAGGTCCTTGACCAGCTTGGCGATGTCGCCCTTCATCCGGGTGGCGACGTCGGCGGCCTGGTCGGCGTGCCCGGTGAGCGTGCCCAGCTCGGTGATCTGCCGGTACGAGTCGTCGAGCGTGGTGGCCGCCGGAGTCTGGTAGACCGGGATCTTCAGCTTGGTGAGCTGGTCGACGATCTTGTTGCGGTCGTCGGAGAGCACCACGAGGTCGGGGTTCTTGCCGGCGATCGCCTCGGCGTTGGGCTGGTAGGCGGAGAGGTCGGTCTTGGGCACGTCGGCCGGGTAGTTCGACTGGTCGTCGACGGCGGTCACCTGCGGGCCGGCACCGATGGCGAAGAGCATCTCGGTGGCGGTGGGCGACAGCACCACGATCTTCTCGGGGCGCTTGTCGAGGGTGAGCGCGCCGACCGTGACCGGGTAGGCGGCGGCCGCGGTGCCGGCGCTCGGCTTGTCGTCGGCCTTCTCGGCGCAGGCGCCGAGGGCGAGGGCGGCGACCGCGAGGGTCGCGGCGAAGAGCCGAGGGGTACGTCTGTTCATGGGGGCCTCCTGTCGGTCGAGGAGTGTGGTGCTTCGCCGACAGGGACTTTCGTACGCCCGCCCACGAGGCGCCCTTCCTCGAGAGCGCGTATCGCGACCGATCCGCAGGCGACCTGGCTCATCCCCACCGAGGTGGGGCATCACAGTTGCGGGACAGCGCCGGGTTTCGCACCGGCTTCGCTGCGGACTGGTCGCTAAGACGGTAGCGCACCGCCACGACGTGCCGGATCGATCAAGGGTCGATCAGCGTCGGTCGATCAGCGCAGCCATGACGCACGAGGGATATGTCCCGGATATGGAGGCTCGGGAGCGGGTGGTGGGGCCCCGCCGGGCGGAGCGGGGCCCCACCCGATCAGGAGGACGTGATGGTGACGTTGTCCACAGCCGCCTCTACCAGACTGGCGCCGGAGGCGTCCGCCGCCTCAACGAGGATGCGGACCGACTGGCCGGCGTACGGGCTGAGGTTGAGGCTGGCCACCGCCCAGCTTCCGTTGCGGTTGGTGGCCGCGCCGGCCTGGGTGAGCAGCGCTGTGGTGCCGCCGTTGTGCACCACGCTCACCCGCAGGTAGTCCGCCGACGAGGCGTTCGAGCCGTGCGCCAGATACCAGGCCAGCGAGAGCGTCAGCGTGCCGGACGACGGCAGGGTCACCGCCGGGGACCGGGCGCTTGTCACACCGCCGTCGACGTCGTAGTCACCGGCGGCCGATCCGGCGAGCCGACCGGTGACCAGGTCGTTGGAGCCGGCGTACGGGGTGAGCTGCTTGGCGCCGGAGGACGTGGTCGCCTGGGCCGCACCCCGTTCGAACGCGCCCGCCGTGGCGGTGTCGGTGCCGGACGGGTTGATGGTCCAGCCGGTGGCCGTCTCGAAGGTGTCCGACCAGACAGTGGTGCCACCACCGCCGCCGCAGTACTGCGCCTGCTTGCCGATCGCCCGGTACGGGCAGTCGGCGTACTCGCTGAGCATCAGCACCGCCTCCCGGTTGCGCGAGGTCTGCGCGGGGATCACCTCGTCGGGCGGGTAGAAGCCACCGCCGCCGGACGAGCCGGGATACATCTCGAAGGTGTACGCCCAGATGTTGTGGGTGGCCCACATCCAGTCGATGCTGTCCCCGTCGGTGATGTAGAGGTCGCTGGACTGCTGCGGTGTGTAGTTGTTGGTGGCCGCCATCTGCTGCCCGATGGTGGCGAAGGTGTTGTACTGGTCCGCGCTCATGCCGGCCGCGGTGTTCGCCGTGGTGTAGCCGTACGGCCAGAGCACCAGCTGCGAGTACGTGTGGAAGTCGATGTTCGCCTTGATCTGCTGCACGCCACCGACCACGCGACCGTTGACGAAGTTGCGCAGCGCCTGCGTCTCCGGGGCGGAGAACGCCGACGGACCCCGGTAGGTCTCCGACGAGGTGCTGCCGGACGAGCCGCCGCAGCAACCCCAGTTGTAGGACCAGTTGCGGTTCAGGTCGGTGCCCACGTTGGACGAACCGCTGTTGGGCTGCCGGTTCTTGCGCCAGGACCGGTACGACCCGGTGGCGATGTCGTACTCGCTGCCGTCCGGGTTGACCGTCGGCACGATCCAGATCTCCCGGCTGTTGACGATGTTGGTGATCCGGGAGTCGCTGCCGTAGCTGTCGGTGAAGAGGTTGAGCAGGTAGATCGCCATCTCGACGGTCAGGTGCTCACGGGCGTGCTGCTGGGCGTTGAACAGGATCTCCGGTTCGCTCTCGTCGGTGCCGACGTTGTCGGAGATCTTCACGGCCATCAGGTCGCGGCCCTCGTACGACGAACCGATGCTGATCTTGCGGGCGATCGCCGGATGGTCGGCGACGACCTGGTTCACGACGGCCGTCAGTTCCGCGTAGTCGTGGTAGTTGGAGTCGGCGGGCGGGAAGGCCAGCGTGCCGATCTCAGCGGCGCCGCGCTCGGCGTTGGGCGGCGGGGCCAGGGGTTCCAGCCGGAAGCCGAGCTTGCCGATCGCGGCGGCCTCGGCGGCGGTGGCCGAGATGTGCAGCACGCCGTGCTCGGAGTAGTCGATGGCGGCACCGGTGCGGGCCACCGCGTTGCGGTCGGCGAGGGTCCGGGGCCCGAGCACCCGGTAGCTGGCGGACGCCGACTCGGCGGTCCGGTCCGGTGCCGGTCGGGCGGCGACCGGACCGGCGGCGACGGTGACGATTCCCAGCCCGGTGACGACGGCGAGCACCAGGACGCGGCGGAGAGGGATGGGCGTGCGGAGGGCCATGGACTACCTCCTCGATGGGCGGGAGATCCCGCTCGGTGAAGGACACTTCACCACCTGTCACATGGTCATATCAATATCGTTCGCTGCCTTATGCATCCCGAGCCGATCATCCCGGCGGCAATGATTTTCTGGTCGGGAACATCTGGCGAAACTTCTCTCCAAGCGGAAAACTGACCAGCGACGATGCCCCTCTCGACACCGCGGAGCACCCATGGCCAGACCCCGCCGGTACACGGCCGCCCTCGCCGGCGTCACCGCGCTCACCCTGCTCGCCACCGTCGCGCCCGCGACGGCGGCCCGCCCACCCGCCGTCGACCACGACGAACAGATCACCTTCCAGGACTGGTCCGGCCCCGCCGACTGGCACCGGGGCGACCGGTCCGGCACCCGCGTCGTGCCCGGCGCCCGCGCGGGCCTCACCCTGGCCCACCCGACCGGCACGACGGAGTACGCCGACCCGCACACCGGGGTCACCCGCACCTGGGAGTACGGCACCTGGACCTCACCGGTGACCCGGATCGGCTTCGACGCCACCGAGCTGATCACCTCGTGGAACGCGGAGACCCCCGCCGGCACCTGGATCCAGGTGGAGATGCAGGGCAGCTACACCAGCGGGGACCAGACCCCGTGGTACGTCATGGGTCGCTGGGCGTCCGGCGACACCGACATCAGGCGGACCAGCGTCAACCGGCAGGGCGATCCCTGGTCGACGATCTGGACCGACACCTTCAGCATCGACGACGCCGCCGCCGGGGTGCTGCTGCGGTCGTACCAGTTGCGGCTGACCCTCTACCGGGCACCCGGGCAGACCGCCGCGCCGGTGGTCCGGATGCTCGGCGCGATGAGCTCCACGGTGCCGGACCGGTTCACCGTCACCCCGAGCGCCGGGCACATCGCCTGGGGCGTCGAGCTGCCCGTGCCGCGCTACTCGCAGAACGTGCACGCCGGGCACTACCCCGAGTACGACGGCGGTGGCGAGGCGTGGTGCTCACCAACCTCCACCGAGATGGTGGTCGAGTACTGGGGTCGCCGGCCGTCTGCGGCCGACACCTCCTGGGTGGACCCGACCTACCCCGACCCGACGGTCAACCACGCGGCCCGGATGACCTTCGACTACGCGTACGACGGTGCCGGCAACTGGCCGTTCAACACCGCGTACGCGGCCAGCTTCCCCGGCCTGGAGGGTCGCGTGACCCGACTGCACTCGCTGGACGAGCTGGAACGGTTCATCGCCGCCGGCATCCCCGTCGTGACCAGCCAGTCCTTCCTCGCCAGCGAGCTGGACGGCGCGAACTACGGAACCTCCGGGCACCTCTTCGTGGTGGTCGGCTTCACCGCCGAGGGCGACGTGATCGTCAACGACCCCGCCTCGTCCAGCAACGACGTGGTGCGCAACGTCTACAAGCGCGCGCAGTTCGAACAGATCTGGCTGCGGACCAAGCGCACCAACGCCAGCGGCGGCGTCTCGGGCGGCTCCGGCGGCGTGGCGTACCTGATCAAGCCGGAGTCCAAGCCCTGGCCGAAGGTCCAAGGCTCCACCAACTGGTAGGCCCACCCTCCCGCCTGCGCCCCACCCCCCGCCCACCCCGTCGATGTTGATCATGAGGTTAGCGGCCGCCACTCGGCGTGTCCGTGACCGCTAACCTCATGATCAACGCGGGGAGTCGGCGGGCGGATCGGCGGGGTTCTGGTCCTCGCCGGCCAGGGCCGAGCGGAGGCGCTCCTTCTCCGCGCGGCGGCGCTCGGTCGCGTCGGCCATCTCGCCGGCCATCTCGTCGCGCCAGCCGCGCAGCAGGAAGAAGGAGAGCGCGGCGGAGAAGACCAACGCCAGCATCAGCTTCAGGAACACGTTCATGTCGATCAGCCAGAGACCCGCCAGCACGGCGACGAACAGCCCGATCCGGCCCAGCGTGTACTTGAGCGCGGCGCTCACCAGCACCACTCCGTTCTCTCCGTCGCCCGCCGATGCCGGCGGAAGGTTCGATCCGCCCGGTGGGCGGTAGCGGTCAGCCGGTCCGGCGGGCCAGCCAGCGGACGCCCG
This sequence comes from Micromonospora sp. WMMD967, assembly GCF_029626165.1. Lineage (NCBI taxonomy): Bacteria > Bacillati > Actinomycetota > Actinomycetes > Micromonosporales > Micromonosporaceae > Micromonospora > Micromonospora sp. WMMD967. The sequence continues at coordinate 1,407,891 of NZ_JARUBK010000001.1, read as the reverse complement.
GGAACCAGACCACCGCGTACGCCACTGTGAACGCCGCCGCCGCCAACACACCGGAGAGCAGCGGCGGCAACCCCGCGCCCAACCCGGCGATCAGCAGCCCGGCGAACACGCCCACGGCCGCGGCGACCACCGCCGCCAGCACCCGGGCCGCACCGAACTCCCAGGCCCGGAAGTCGTCCCAGAACAGCCACGCCGGCAGGATCACCGCGAGCCAGCCGTTGGTGTGCCCGAAGTCACCGGCACCGATCGAAGCGAACGCCCAGTCGAACAACACCAACGCCAACGCGCCGATGACGACCCCGGCCAGGCACACCCCGAGCAGGTCGCCGAGGGTGGCGACCCGCCCCTCGGCGTCCCGGCGGGGAAACCCGCTCTGCTGCTCGGAACCGCTCTTCTCGGTCATCGACTGCGAGGGTACGTGGTGACTCAGGCCCAGACCTGCTGCGGCTCGGCGCGCCGCTGCGCCAGCGACGGGGCCCTGTCGTACTCCCGGACCACGTTGTAGCGGGTGTCCCGCTCGACCGGCTGGAAACCGGCGTCCCAGATCAAATGCAGCAGGTCCTCGCGGTGCATGGTGTTCGGGGTGCCGTACGAGTCGGCGTCGTGCGTGATCTTGTATTCGACGACCGAGCCGTCCAGGTCGTCCACGCCGAAGTTCAGCGAGAGCTGGGCCACCGACAGCCCGTGCATCACCCAGAAGTTCTTCAGGTGCGGCACGTTGTCGAAGAGCAACCGGGAGACGGCGAACGTCTTCAGCGACTCGGCCGGCGACGCCATCGTGGTGCGCGCCTGGATCCGGTTACGGATCTTGCCGTCCGCCGAGTCGACGAAGTCGTGCTGGTAGCGCAGCGGGATGAAGACCGCGAAGCCACCGGTCTCGTCCTGGAGCTCACGCAGCCGCAGCACGTGGTCGACCCGGTGCCGAGGCTCCTCGATGTGGCCGTACAGCATCGTCGCCGGGGTCTTCATGCCCTTGCTGTGCGCCAGGGCGTGGATTCGCGACCAGTCCTCCCAGTGGCAGGCGTGGTCGACGATGTGCTGGCGGACCTCCCAGTCGAAGATCTCCGCGCCACCACCGGTCAGCGACTCCAGGCCGGCGTCCATCAGCTCGTCGAGGATCTCGTCGGCGCTCAGACCGCTGATCTTCTCGAACCACTGCACCTCGGTCGCCGTGAAGCACTTGAGCTTGACGTTCGGCAGCGCCGCCTTCAGCTCGCGCAGCACCTTCGGGTAGTAGCGCCAGGGCAGCGTCGGGTGCAGGCCGTTGACGATGTGCAACTCGGTGAGCTGCTCGTCCTCCATCTCCTTGGCCTTGCGGACCGCCTCGTCGATGCGCATCGTGTACGCGTCCTTCTCGCCCGGCTTGCGCTGGAACGAGCAGTACGCACAGGACGCCGAGCAGACGTTGGTCAGGTTGAGGTGCCGGTTGACGTTGAACATCACCCGCTCACCGTTCAGCTCGGTGCGCTTGTGGTGCGCCAGCCGCCCCAACCAGGTCAGGTCGTCACTCTCGTAGAGGGCGACCCCGTCCTCCCGGGTCAGCCGCTCACCGGCGTACACCTTCGCTTCGAGCTCACGCTTGAGTCCGGCGTCCATGGCACGTCCCTTCCACCTGCGGTCCCGGTCGAGCGTACGTCGGGACGCCGACCGCCCCGGCGGCACGGTCGCCGGCAGCGACCCACTTCACCGAACTCTCAGCCTCCCGTAACCCGCCCACGCATCGACAAGGTTGGCGAGGTGCGGTAGTAACAAGGTGGGGCGGAACACACACACTGGTACCGTCCCGGCGGCCGCGCCCACCGTGCGCGGCGAAGAGCAGCGGGACGAGGAGCGGCATGATCTACAGCGGGCGCGGGCGACGGCAGCGACGACGGAGCCCGGTGATCTCGCCGGTGCTGCGTCCGAAGCTCTGGGCCGCCCTGCTCGGCGCGATCGCCGCCGCTGTGCTGTCCACCCCCGCGTACGCCGAGCCCGGACTGCCCACGACGGTGCCCGACACCGGCGCCCGCCCTCCGGCGATCGGCACTGTCCAACTGCCCGGGGGCCCACCCGTCTCCGGCGTCCCGGCGCCGCCGGTGGCCACCATCGGCGCCGGTCCGCTGGCCGCGCAGATCTATGCCGGCGAAGCCCAGGTCGGCACACTCGGCGAAGCGCTCCTGACGATCAAGCAGAAGCAGTCCACCGCGAAAGCCCAGGTGGAGTCTGCCGCCAAGGTGCTCGCGAGCGCGCAGGACGCCCTGCTCCGCGCTCAGCAGGAAGCCGACGCGGCCGCCGCCGACGCCGTCAAGGCAGCCGCCGCGCTGCCGCCCGGGGACCTCGCTCAGGACATCCGGGAGCTGAGCCGCCTCCAACAGATCACCAGGGGCGAGAAGGTCGACGGCGGCACCACGGGCGTGGCCGGTGGGCTGTCCCGGGCCCGCGCGAGTGAGCAGGAGGCGTACCAGAAGCACGCCGAAGCCAAGAACCAGCTCGCCGCCGCCGACGCGGAGTTCACCGCCGGCGAGGGGGCCCTGCGCACGGCCGAGGCGAGCCTGCTCAAGCTGCGCCGCGACAACGCGACCCAACTGATCGAGATCGAACGTCAGCAGGAGGCCGCCGAGCAGCAGTACGGCACCGGCTACGTCGCCAACCAGAGCATCAGCGGCATGGCCGCGCACCCCCGGGCGCTGGCCGCGGTCCGCTACGCGCTCGCCCAGCTCGGTGACCCGTACAAGTGGTCCGAGGAGGGGCCGGACCAGTTCGACTGCTCCGGTCTGATGTGGGCCGCGTACCGGTCGCCCGGCGCCGACTACTTCGACCTGCCCCGGGTCGCCCGCGACCAGTACGCCGCCACCAGGGGGCGGACGGTGCCGCAGAGCGCGCTGCTCCCCGGCGACCTGCTCTTCTTCGCCTCGGGCAGCAGTTGGACGACCATCCACCACGTCGGCATGTACATCGGCGACGGCAAGATGGTGCAGGCACCCACCACCGGCGACGTCGTCAAGATCTCGGTCGTCCGCTGGACCCGGCTGTACGCCGCGACCCGGGTGATCGGCGCGGTGCCGGCACCGATCGTGTCCGTGCCGACCCCGCCGGTCACGACGCCCACCCCGACGCCCACGCCGACGAAGTCCGCCACGCCGACGCCCACCAAGTCCGCCACCCCGACGCCCACGCCGACCGGCTCGGCCACGCCGACGCCGACCCCGACCGGCAGCGCGACGCCCACGCCGACTCCCACGTCGACGCCGACCGAGACCCCCTCGACGACCACCCCGAGCAACACGCCGACCACGCTGCCCTCGGCGCCCACCAGCGCACCGAACACGACGCCGCCGGCGACCACGCCGAAGGCCACCACGAGCGCGACGGGCGGCGACAGCCCGTCGAGCAGCGCCAGCAACGCTGGTTGATCCGCCACGAGCCGCTCCGGCTGTCCGCTCGGGAAGATCTGTGGCACGGTGACAACCAGGCACATCCGGCCCGACGTCACGGGTCCGGGTGCGAGCACGGCGCGGAGGGCGGAAATGGCCGAGCAGAGAGATCCGGTGGAGACTGTCGACCCCGTGGTCGACCGACCCGACCCGGCACGGCTCGGCACCGCCGACCCGGTGTCGGCCACCGACGCCGACCCGGCCGCCCCGGGCGCTGACCAGGGCTCCAGCGCCACGGCCACGGCCACGTCCGACGAGACCGCGTCCTCGGACGAGAGCGCGCCCTCCGACGGCGACTCCGCGCTCTCCGACGACGACTCCGCAGCCCTCGATGGCAGCTCGGCGGCTCCCGACAACGACTCCGCAGCCCTCGATGGCAGCTCGGCGGCCTCCGGCGGCGGCTCCGCTGACGTCGGCGCCGCCGCCGACACCGACGACACGGACACCCCCGCGGCCGCGGCGGACGCTCCCGCCGCCGACACTGGCGCTCTCGCCGCCGGCGCGGGCCCCCTCGCCGGCACGAACACTCCCCCCAAGGCCGTGGGGAAGGCCACGGCGGCCGTGGCCGTCGCGCACACCACGCCTGTTGATGCCATCCCCGAGCAGCCCGCCGCGCCGGTACGGGCCCGCGCCAGCGTCGCTACCGCCGGGGCAGCCCGCAGCGACCTGCCGGCCAGCGCCCCGGTCACCGCCACCACCTACCGCGCGACCGGCTCGGCCGACGTTCCGGTGCCCGAGCAGCGCAACGACTCGACCGCTCCGGCCCGGGCCAGCGCCACCGTTCCCACCAGCAGCCGGGTCACGGCCGGTGCGATCGGCACGCCGGACCCCCGGGGCAGCACGCCAACCGTCTACGGAGCCGGGCCGGTGAACACCGAGCCGCCCGAGCCGGCGCAACCCCCGCAGCCCGCCCAGCCTCCGGAGCCGTCGACTCCGGAGCCGAGGCCCGAGCCCACGCCGCCCGGCCCTGGGCCGGCCCAGCCCGCACCACCCGAGCCGGAACCCGCGCCGGCCCCGGGCCCGTACCCACCCGGCCCGATGCCGACGCCACAGCCCCGGCCCACGCCACAGCCCGGCCCGGTCCCGCCCGTTCCGGGTCCGCCCGTGCCGCCGCCCTCGCCGGTGCCGCCAGTCCCGGGTCCGCCCGCGCCACCCGTCCCAGGCCCACCCGTTCCACCCCCCGTACCGCCGGTACCCGCCCCGCCCGGTCCGATGCCGGCGCCGCCGTTTCCACCGCCGCCCGCGGTGATCGACACGCCCGGTGTACGCGCCACCGCACCGGTCTCCGCGCCGCCGGCCGGATGGTCGGCCGCCGCCGGGACGACCCGCCCGGGCGGCGGGTGGGCCGAGGCACCCGTCTCCGCGCCGCCGGTGGTGCCCGCCCCGGCGCTGCCCAGTTGGCCGCCGTCCAGCGTCGGCACTCCCCCCTCGCCGGCAAGCGGCTCCGGAAACTCCCGGCCGACCGGGCCGACCGGGCCGACCGAGCCGACCGGCGGTCCGGCGGTCACCTCCGGACCGACTGCGGCAGGTGCTCGTGACGGGCGACGCGGCCGTGGCTCCGACCTGGCCGGCACCGTCTACGGCAGCGGTGAGGGGCCGGGTTTCGCCACGATCGCGATGCCCACCAACGCGGTGGAGACGTCCGGCTCGCTGACCGGCCACATCCTGGCCCAGGGCTGGGCGGACGGCCCGGCCGAGCGCTCCCGCAACACCCGGGTGGTGATCGTTCTGGCCGCTGCCCTGGGGCTGCTGGTCGCGATCAGCGTCATGATCGTCCTGCTTGCCGGTGACGCACTGGACGGTCTGGTGGGCGGCGTGCTCAACGGGTGAGCCGACGAGTGGACGCGATGGTGAGTCCGCCCACTACGGTCGGGCAACCGGCTGGCGGGTTCGCCGGACCGCCGTACACTGGGTCAGATCACTGACCCGGCGCGCGTGGTGTGCGCCCCTGGGCGATCTTGCGGGCGATCCGGCGGCACAGCCGCGGCAGGCCATCGCGAAGATGCGCCCCGCTCGAAAGGTTTTTGTTGACCACCTCTGCTGACTCCAGCACCGTCACGTCCGTTTTCGACCCCACTCCGGCGGCCGACACCGCCGAATCCATCGACTTCGCCGCGCTCGGCCTCCCCGAGCCGCTGGTTCGCGCGTTGGCGCGGCAGGGCATCACCAGCCCGTTCGAGATCCAGCGGGCCACCGTTCCGGACGCGCTCGCCGGCCGGGACGTGCTGGGCCGTGGGCAGACCGGTTCGGGCAAGACCCTCGCCTTCGGTCTGCCGCTGCTGGCCCGGGTCGCCGCCGCCAAGCCGGCCCGCCCGATGCGCCCGCGCGCCCTCGTCCTGGTTCCGACCCGGGAGTTGGCCATGCAGGTCAACGACGCACTGTTGCCGCTGGGCAAGGCGCTCAACGTGTTCCTGAAGACCGCCGTTGGCGGTGTCCCGTACGACCGTCAGATCGACGCGCTGCGGCGCGGCGTGGAGATCATCGTGGCCACCCCCGGCCGGCTCGGCGACCTCATCGAGCGGGGCATCTGCCAGCTCGACGACGTCGAGGTCACGGTGCTCGACGAGGCCGACCAGATGGCCGACATGGGCTTCCTGCCCGAGGTGACCGAACTGCTGGCGAAGACGCCCGCGAACGGTCAGCGGCTGCTCTTCTCGGCCACCCTGGACGGTGACGTCGACGCGTTGGTCAAGCGGTTCATGAACGACCCGGTGACCCACTCCACGGCGCCCTCCACCGCCTCGGTGTCCACCATGGACCACCACATGCTCCTGATCCCACCGCACGAGAAGTTCCCGGTGGCGGCCTCGATCGCCGCCCGCGACGGCCGGACGATGGTCTTCGCCCGTACGCAGCTCGGGGTGGACCGGCTGGTCGAGCAGCTCGCCGCGGTGGGCGTACGCGCCGGCGGTCTGCACGGCGGCAAGACCCAGCGGATGCGCACCAAGACCCTCGCGGAGTTCCGTGAGGGCCGGATGAACGTGCTGGTCGCCACGGACGTGGCGGCTCGGGGCATCCACGTCGACGGGGTCACCCTGGTGCTGCACGTCGACCCGCCGAAGGACCCGAAGGACTACCTGCACCGGGCCGGGCGCACCGCTCGGGCGGGCGAGTCCGGCGCGGTCGCCACGCTGGTGCTGCCCAAGCAGCGCCGGACCACGCTGGCGATGATGGAGAAGGCCGGCGTCGCGCCGGCCGAGACCCGGGTCCGGGTCGGCGACCAGGCGTTGGCCGAGTTGGTCGGCGCGCGGGAGCCCAGCGGTGTTCCGGTTCGCGTCGAGGCGGAGCCGCGCGGCTACGGCGACCGTTCCGGCGGCCCGCGCCGGTTCGGCGACCGTCCGCAGGGTGAGCGCCGCTACGGCGACCGGCCCAGCGGTGAGCGGCGCTACGGCGACCGGCCGACCGGCGACCGGGGCTACAGCGACCGCCCGCAGGGCGAGCGCCGGTTCAGTGACCGCCCGCAGGGCGAGCGCCGGTTCAGTGACCGCCCGCAGGGCGAGCGCCGGTTCAGTGACCGCCCGCAGGGCGAGCGGCGTTACGGCGACCGGCCCACCGGCGAGCGCCAGTACGGCGACCGCCCGCAGGGCGAGCGGCGTTACGGCGATCGGCCTGCCGGCGACCGGGGCTACGGTGACCGGCCGGCCGGCGAGCGGCGGTACGCCGATCGGGACTCCCGGGGCTACGGCGACCGTCCGCAGGGCGAGCGTCGGTTCGAGGACCGGCCGCGGTTCGGTGACCGGGACGGTCGGGGCGACCGGCCGCAGGGCGAGCGACGCTTCGGTGACCGGGACTCCCGGGGTGGTTTCCGCCCGGAGAGCCGTGGTCGGGATGACCGTCCCCGCGAGGACCGGGCCCGCGACGACCGCCCGCGCGACGACCGGCGGGGTTTCGGCGGGCGACCGCCGGCGCGTACCCACTGATCCACTGATCCACTGAACGAACGCCGTCGCGGAGCAGATGCTTCGCGGCGGCGTTCGCGCATGCCCTGCCGAGGCGGGCTGGGTCGCGTAACGTCCGGCTCATGCCGACCATGCCGACCATGCCGCAGTCAATCTTCTGGTCCCGGACGGACACCGCCGGCAGCGAGCAGGTCCTCTTCGACGACAGCCGCGGCTTGGCGGCCCGGGGCACCCTGCTCGCCGTGGACCCGATCCCCTGGACCGCCCGCTACCAGCTGACCGCCGCACCGGACTGGTCCACGACCCGGGTCGAGGTCGAGGTCGAGGGGCTGGGCTGGCAGCGCAGGGTGACCCTGGATCGGGCGACGGACCGGTGGCGGGTGACCACCGCGGAACAGGGCGACCTGGACCGGGCCCTGGTCGACGCCGGTCATCCCCGGGCCGGCCTGCCGGGCACCGACGACCCGGACCGGCTGGCCGACGCGCTCGACGTCGACCTGAGCGGCTCGCCGCTGTTCAACACCCTGCCGGTCCACCGGCTCGGGCTGGCCGCCGAGCCGGCCGACATCGCCCACCGGATCACCGTCGCGTGGGTGCTGCTGCCCGGTCTGGAGGTGGTGCCGGCCGAGCAGATCTACACCGGGCTCGGGCCGGGCCGGGTGCGCTTCGCCAGCGGCACCTTCACCGCCGACATCGACCTTGACGACAACGGCTACGTGGTGCGCTATCCCGGGCTCGCGGAGCGGATCGACCCGCGCTGAACAGGTGCCCAGCCGGGCCAGGCCCAGCGGAGCGGTTCAGCCGGGCCAGGTGCCGCTGGTCAGGAAGCGTTCGATGGTGGCCAGGTGCGGCGTCAGGTCGAGGCCCTGGGCGTTCACCCAGTCGTCGGAGTAGTAGGTGTCGGCGTACCGGTCACCCGGGTCGCAGATCAGGGTGACCACCGAGCCGGTCCGGCCCTCGGCGAGCATCCCGGCGATCAGGCCGAACGCGCCCCACAGGTTGGTGCCGGTGGAGCCGCCCACGCGTCGGCCGAGCACGGCCGAGCCGGCGCGCATGGCGGCCAGTGACGCCGCGTCCGGCACCTGGACCATCCGGTCCACCACCGAGGGCAGGAACGAGGCCTCCACCGTCGGACGGCCGATCCCCTCGATCCGGGAGCCCTTCCCGGTACGCACCGACCAGTCGGCGGCCAACCAGGCCGGGTAGAACGCCGAGTTCTCCGGGTCGACCACGCAGAGTTTGGTGGCGAGTCGGCGGTACCGGGCGTACCGGCCGATGGTCGCGCTGGTGCCTCCGGTGCCGGCGCCCACCACGACCCAGGCGGGGATGGGGTGCCGTTCCAGTTCGAGCTGGGCGTAGATCGACTCGGCGATGTTGTTGTTGCCCCGCCAGTCGGTCGCCCGCTCGGCGTAGGTGAACTGGTCCATGAAGTGCCCTGCGGAGTCCTCGGCCAGCCACCGGGCCTCGACCACCACGCTTGCGGGGTCGTCCACCAGGTGGCACCGGCCGCCCTGGAACTCGATCTGCGCGATCTTCTCGGGCGAGGTGGAGGCGGGCATCACCGCGATGAAGGGCAACCCGAGCATCCGGGCGAAGTACGCCTCGGAGACCGCCGTGGAGCCCGACGACGCCTCGACGATAGTGGTGCGCGGCCCGATCCAGCCGTTGCAGAGCCCGTAGAGGAACAGCGAGCGGGCCAGCCGGTGCTTCAGCGAGCCGGTGGGGTGGGACGACTCGTCCTTGAGGTAGAGGTCGATCCCCCAGGTGCGGGGCAGCGGGAACGGCAGCAGGTGGGTGTCGGCCGAGCGGTTCGCGTCCGCCTCGACGGCGGCGATCGCCTCCGTCACCCAGGTTCGGCTGGCCTCGTCGCACCGGTCGAGATGAGTCACGCCGGAAACGTAGCAAGCAGTCCCACCGGTGGTCAGCGCCGGTAGGGGCGGGTGCTCCGGCGGTGTTGCCGACGCTGGCCGGCGCGGCCGGCGGCCTGGACCAGCGGGGTCAGCGCGACGGCCAGCCGGGGTAGGGCGTCCAGCAGGCGTACCTGCGCTCCCCGCCACCGGGGCAGGCTGACCACCGGACGGGGTCGGTGAGCCAACCGGACCGCCCGGGCGGCCACCTGCCGCGCGGTCAACATCGAACCCGTGAACGACGCCACCGCGCCCGGGTCGTCCAGCCGGTCGTGCAGCATCGGCGTCCAGATGCCGTCCGGGCAGAGGCAGGAGACGTGCACCCGGCGGTAGCCCGCGATCCGTAGGTCGGACAGGGTGCCGAGGCTGAACGCCAGCAGGGCGTGCTTGCTGGCCGCGTACACCGTCTCGCCGGGCGCGGCGATCAGCCCGGCCAGCGAGACGACGTTGAGCACGTGACCGTGGCCCTGCCGGCGCATCACGGCCAGCGCGGCGAGGGTGCCGTTCATGGCGCCGAGGGTGTTGACGTCGAACATCCGGCGGCGGGTCGGCTCGTCGTGCTCCCACGACGGGCCGGTGGTGAGGACGCCGGCGTTGTTCACCCAGAGCGCGAGGTCGCCCCGCTCCGCGGCGCTCGCGGCGACAGCGGCGCAGGCGGCCTCGTCCCGGACGTCCAGGGCCGCCGACCAACCCCCGAGGGGCGCTGCGGCGACGGCCACCGCCGCCGGGTCGAGGTCGGTGAGGAGCACCGACCAGCCGTCGGCGTGCAGCGCGGTGGCAATGGCGTGGCCGAGGCCGCCGGCAGCGCCGGTCACCACTGCCACGCGACGTCCCGGCGGGGTCATCGGCGCACGCTACCGCCGTCCGACCGGGCGGCACCAGGGGTACGCGGCGGTCAGGTCGAGGGCTGGCCGACCGGCTGCGGGCGGTTCTCCCACTTGGTGGAGAGCGCGATGGCGGTACGGGTGGAGGCCACCCCCGGGGTCCGGTTCAATCGCACGATCAACTGCTCCAGTTCGGCGATCGTGCCGACCCGGGCCTTCAGCAGGAACGACTCGACACCGGCCATGAAGTAGCAGGACTCGATCTCGGGCAGCACCCGCAGCGACTCGAGCATGTCGTCGGAGTCGGCGCCGGAGTCCTCGACGATGCCGATCAGCGCGGTGACACCCAGGCCGATCGACTCCGGGGCCACATCCGCGCGGTAGCCCCGAACGACGCCGCTGCTCTCCAACTTGCCGACCCGTTCGTGCACCGCCGGGGCCGAGAGGCCCACCTGTCGGGCCAGCTCGGCGTACGAGAGACGGGCGTTGCCGCGCAGCAGGTCGACGAGGTTCAGGTCGATGGCGTCCACAGAGAGTGACCCTAGCCGCTGAGGCATAACGTGCGGGCTTCGGCATCCGTTGGACTGAGTGGTGAGTCACTGTTGATAAACCGCCGGTCAGGGCGGAGGTAGCACAAGTACCATTACTAACTCCTCACTCAGTGCATTTTTCGCGTTTGGGCGGACAGCTCATGTCCGCGGTGCTGTAATTGCCATACGTCCCTCATGACGGCTCTGGGCTACGCACCAGCCGGGGGCAGTGTGTTCAGCCGGGGGCTTCGTCGACGCGAGGAGGGGGCTGTGGACACTGGAGATCGCCTGCTGACACCGGGTGAGGTCGCCGCGCTGTTTCGGGTAGACCCGAAAACTGTGACGAGATGGGCGGCGGCCGGCCGGATAGGAAGCATCCGGACTCCAGGCGGGCATCGCCGGTTTCGGGAATCCGAGGTGCGGGCCCTGCTTGAGGGGGAGGGCATGCTGGACGAGGTGGACGAGGTCGGAAAGCCACGAAATGTGGGGCCGGCCGCATCCACGGGGCCGGGTCCGGCCAACGCCGGCATGTACTGAACTGGTGCGGACATCGCTACGCGGACCGGACTTCGGCCCGGTCCGCGTCCCGCTTCGGCCGACCGCCGGGCGGCGTCGCGGCGAGTGACATGTGTGTTCGGCGCTCAGCTTCGGGCTGCGCCGAGCTGGCCGGACCACCGGCGGAACAGGGTGTGTGGGACGCCGAGCGCGTCGAGCACCTTGCCGGCCACGAAGTCGACCAACTGCTGGGCGCTGGCGGCCGCGCCGGCTCCGTAGAAGCCGGGGCTGGCGGGCAACACGACAGCGCCTGAGTCGTGCAGGGCGATCAGGTGCTCCAGGTGACTGCGGGTCACCGGTGTCTCCCGGGGGACGACCACCACCGGGCGGCGTTCCTTGAGGTTGACCTCGGCGGCGCGCTGCAGGAGATCCTTGGAGAGCCCGATCGAGATGCCGGCGCAGGCTGCCGTGCTGGCCGGGACCACGGCCATGCCGCGTACCCGGTAGGAGCCGCTGCTCGGCCCGGCGGCCAGGTCACCGGCCGGCCAGTGTCGTACGTCGGCACCGGTCAGGTCCCGGTCGAGCCAGGCGGCGAGATCCTCGGCCCAGTGCCCGTCGCGGAACGGTCGACCGGTTTCGTCGAGCACTGTGAGTCGTGCCGCGCGGGACACGATCAGATCGACCGGCTCGCCCGCGTCGAGGAGTCCTCCGATGACGGCCGCAGCGTACGGCGTCCCGGATGCTCCGGAGACCCCGACCACCCATGGTTCCCGCATGCCCCCAGCCTGCCTGGTCCGGCTGGGCCGTTGGTGAGCACCCCCGGGACACGCCGCTGCGGCATGACCGGCGGGGTAGGTGGGCATTCCGTCGACCTGACATGCTGCTGCTGGGGATTCGCATCGGATCATCTCGCGCAGGAGGCATCGGTGACGACCGGCGAGGCCCTACGGGCGCTGCGTGCCGAATGCCCGATCCCGTCCCGGCTCTCGCCGTACGCCGACGGTGTGCAGGAGTGGCTTCTCGGCCTGCTGCCCGACCTCGGCCTCGCCCTGGACGACGCGGCGTTGCACCGGCTGGCCCGGGGGGCGTTCGCCAGGTACGCCGGACGGCTCTACCCGGACGCCTCCGAGGCCGATCTCCGGGTGTTGACCGTGCTGTTCACGTGGTTCTTCCTGGTCGACGACGCCTGCGACGGGCCGGGCCGGCTGACCTCGGAGCAGATCCGGGCTCTGCGCGACGGCACGCTGGCGCTGCTCCACGACGCTCGGCTGCGCCCGGCCGGGCTCACCGAACCGCTTCGGCGGCTACTGGCGCTGGCCTGGCGGGAACCGCGCCGCCGGATGCCGGCCCGGTGGCGGTCGCGTTTCGCCGACGCGGTGGCCCGGCATCTCGACGGCACCTGGCAGGAGGCGGTCAACAAGGAGACCGGCCGCCGGCCCGGCGTCGGCGAGTACGTGGAGCTGCGGCGGGCCACCTCGGCTGCGGAGGTGTCGTACACGCTCGTGGAGTTCGCGGGCGGCCGGCCGTTGCCCGACCCGGTCTACCACCATCCGCTGCTGCGGCAGATCGCCCAGCTCGGAAACGACCTGCTCTCCTGGTACAACGACCTGGCCTCGTTGGAAAAGGACCGCGCGACCGCAGGCGGGCACAACCTGGTGCTGGCCATCGAAGCCGAACTGGCGGTGCCGTCGGCGGAGGCGGTGGCCCTGGCGGTCGAGCGCTGGAGGGAGTCGATGCGGCGCTTCGTCGCGCTGCGGGCCGGGGTGCCGTCGTTCGGCCCCGCGGTGGACCGGGCGGTCGGCGACCAGCTCGACGTGGTCGCGTACGCCGTCCGGGGCACCATCGACTGGACCTTGGAGAGCGCCCGCTACCCCACCGGGGAGGACGAGCCGGTGATCAGCCGGTCAGGGCCGTAGGTCGAGCCGGATCACCAGGTCGAGCAGCGCGAAGACGAACAACGCGATGCCGACGAACCCGTTGGCGGTGAAGAACGCCCGGTTGACCTTGCTCAGGTCGGTCGGGCTGACCACCAGGTGCTGATAGGCGAACGCGACGGCGGTGAGCGCCAGCCCGATCCACCACAGCCAGCCGAGGCCGATCAACGCGCCGAACCAGACGAACAGCGCGAAGGTCACCACGTGCGCGATCGTGGAGGCGTGCAGCGCGAAGCGCCGGCCGTACCGGGCGGGCACGCTGTGCACGCCGATCTCCTGGTCGATCTCGGAGTCCTGGCAGGCGTAGATCAGATCGAAGCCGCCGATCCACAACCCGACCGCCGCGCCGAGCACCCAGGCCGGCCCGGAGCCGTCCAGGGTGCCGGTGACCGCCAGCCAGGCGCCGACCGGGCCGACCATCTGGGCGATCCCCAGGATGGCGTGCGGCCAGTTGGTGAACCGCTTGCCATAGGGGTAGACGACCAGCGGCACCACCGCGAGCGGCGCGAGCACCAGGCAGAGCGGGTTGAGCAGGGCTGCGGCGGCGAGGAAGACCACCAACGCGACGGCCGCGCCGGTCCAGGCCGTCCGCACGCTCACCGCACCGGTGACCAGTTCCCGCCCGGCGGTACGCGGATTCCGCGCGTCGATCCGCCGATCGAGGATCCGGTTGGCGGCCATCGCGAACGTCCGCGCCCCGACCATCGCCACGGTGATCAGCAGCAGGTCGAGCCACCGCACCCGCCCACCGTCGACCTGCATGGCGCTCAACGCCGACAGGTACGCGAAGGGCAGCGCGAACACCGAGTGCTCGATCGCGACGAGCTTGAGGAAGGACTTGACCCGGCCCGGCTTCTCGGCGGGAGCGTCGAGGACGGCCATCAGATCCCGTACTCCTTCCAGCGCTTGTCGACCAGGGCCGAGACCTCCGGGCTCATGCTCATCTCCTCCGGCCAACCGCGGGTGTAGCCCTCGGTCGGGAGTTTGCGGGTCGCGTCGACACCCGCCTTGCCACCCCAGAACTGCTGGTACGACGAGTGGTCGAGGTGGTCCACCGGCCCCTCGGTGAGCAGCAGGTCGCGCGCGTAGTCGACGTTGCCGAAGGCGCGGAAGGCGACCTCGTTGTAGTCGTGCACGTCGCAGTCCTCGTCGACGATCACGATGAGCTTGGTCAACGACATCAGGTGCGCACCCCAGATCGCGTTCATCACCTTCTGCGCGTGCTTCGGGTACCGCTTGCGGATCGACACGATCGCGCAGTTGTGGAACACCCCGGCGGCCGGCAGGTCGTAGTCGACGATGTCCGGGATCATCAGCTTGAGCAGCGGCTGGAAGATCCGCTCGGTGGCCTTGCCGAGGCCGTGGTCCTCCTGCGGCGGCTTGGAGGTGACGATCGAGTGGTAGACCGGCTTGCGCTGCATCGTCATCGCCTCGACGTGCAGCACCGGGAACGGCTCGACCGGGGTGTAGAAGCCGGTGTGGTCGCCGAACGGCCCCTCGGGCAGCCGCTCACCCGGCTCCAGGTAGCCCTCCAGCACGATCTGCGCGTGCGCCGGCACCTGCAAAGGGACGGTGAGGCAGTCGACCATCTCCACCCGCTCGCCGCGCAGGAACCCTGCGAACAGGTACTCGTCGATGTCGCCGGGCAGCGGCGCGCTGGCCGCGTAGGAAACGACCGGGTCGCAGCCGATCGCGATGGCGACCGGCAGGCGCTGCCCGAGCCGCTCGGCGACCGCGTGGTGGGCGGTCGAGTCCTTGTGGATCTGCCAGTGCATGCCCAGGGTGTTGCGGCCGTGCTGCTGGAGCCGGTACAGGCCGAGGTTGCGCTTGCCGGTCTCCGGGTGCTTGGTGTGGGTCAGCCCGTAGTTGTGGAAGATCCCGCCGTCGCCGGGCCAGACCTGCAACCCCGGCAGCCGGTTGAGGTCGACGTCCTCACCCCGGTAGACGACCTCCTGGCAGGGCGCGGTCTTCACCTTGCGCGGTGGCACCGACTTGAGCTGCATGACCTTGCCGAGGCCCTCGCGGATGCCCGACCAGCCGACCGGCAGCTCAGGCTTGATCAGCGAGCCGATCCGGGCACCGATCTCGTCCAGCGAGTCGACGCCGAGGGCCATCGCCATGCGCTTCTCGGTGCCGAACAGGTTGATCGCCACCGGCATCTCGCCCCGGGTCGGGCGCTCGAAGAGCAGCGCCGGCCCGCCGGCCCGCACCGTGCGGGTGACCACCTCGCTGATCTCCAGGGTGGGGTCGACCGGGACGTCGACCCGGCGCAACTCTCCCGCGCGCTCCAGCGCCGCGAGAAAGTCCTTGAGATCGGTGTACGGGAAGCCACGAGCCGCCATACCCGCCAGTCTCCCGCACCGGGTGCGGTGTGGCCCAAGCCGGGTGCTGTGACACCGGCGACGACCCCGTGCGCGCCCACGCACACTCCATGCCCGCCACCCCCGGTGCGCCCGGCGCGCCCGGCCTTGATCCACCAATGTTCGGGCGCAGCGCCCGTAGGCATGGCCCTCGGTCGAGCGGGTAGCCGGGCAGCACGCGGACGGAGGCGGCCAATGGGTGGGGATCGGGTTCCGGCAGGGTTCACCGAGCAACGAGCACGGGTCGGCCAGATCACCATGAACTACGTCCGTGGCGGCAGCGGCCCGCCGCTGGTGCTGCTGCACGGATATCCGCAGTGCTGGTACATGTGGCGACACCTGCTGCCCGAGTTGGGGCGTTCCTTCGACGTGGTCGCGCCCGACCTGCGTGGGTTCGGGGGCAGCGACGCCCCAACCGACGGGTACGACAAGAAGACCGTCGCCGCCGACCTGCACGGACTACTCGACCAGCTCGGCCTGGCCGGTGACCTCCGGCTGGTCGGGCACGACCTGGGGACCATGGTGGCGTACGCGTACGCCGCCGCCCATCCGCAGCGGGTGAGCCGGCTGGTGCTCACCGAGGCGCCCATCCCCGACGAGAGCCTCTACACGTTCCCCGCGCTCACCCCGGCCGGCCCAGGGGTGTGGAACTTCGGCTACTTCTCCATCGGCAACGGTCTGCCGGAGGAACTGGTCGACGGGCGGGAGTCGCTCTGGGTGGACAAGTTCACCGACGCACTGATGGTGCGCAAGGGAAGCATCGCCGCGCCGGACGTCGAGGAGTTCGCCAGCCACCTGCGCGACCCGGCGCATCTGCGGGCGAGCTTCGCCTACTTCCGGGCGTTCGATCGGGACATCGCCGACAACGCGACGTACCGGACCACGAAGCTGACGATGCCGGTGCTGGCCGTCGGCGCGGCGGCCAGCCTCGGCGGGCAGGTCGCCGAGCAGGTTCGTCAGTACGCCGACGAGGTCCGCGGTGAGGTGATCGAGGACTGCGGCCACTGGCTGTACGAGGAGCGCCCCGACGAGATGCTCGCCCTGCTGCGCGACTTCCTCGGGGCGGCCTGAGCGCCGCCGTCCCGCTCCCGACTTGATCCACTCGGGTTCCAGGAAGTTGCGGTGTCCTGCGGCTGGGACACCCCCGTTTCCCGGAGCGCGAGTGGATCAGGGCTCGCGCCGAGACGGCGACCAACGGTGCACGGGGTGCGACGGGTCAGGCGGCGGGTGCCCAGGCGTGGGCGGCCAGCGGTGGGTCCAGCGGCGTTCGGGTGAGGCGGTTGGCGAAGGTGGACATCGTGTACGCACCGACGCCGAGCACCACGTCCAGCGCGTGCCGGGGCAGGTAGCCGGCGTCGAGGAAGTCGTCCAACTCGCCGTCGGGCACCGCGCCGCGGTGGTCGAGCACGGCCAGCGTGAACCGGCGTAGTGCCTCCTGCCGCGGCTCGGGCAGCGCCGAGCCGGCGCGCAGTGCCGTGATCAGCTCGGCACTCCCGCCGAGCTGGGTGAGCTTGCCGGTGTGCAGGGCGACGCAGAAGTGGCACTCGTGGGTAGCCGAGACGGTCAGGATGACCACCTCCCGGTCCAGGGGCGAGAGGTCGGTCTGCTCGAAACCCGCGTTGGCGGCGAGGAACCCGGTGAGCAACTGCGGCGACTCGGCCATCAGCGCCACCGCGCTGGGCAGCCAGCCGAACCGGCCGCGTACGCCCTCGATGGCTCGTCGGGCGGCGACGGGTGCGGTTTCGGCGGTGTGAGCGGTGAAGACGGGCATGGCTGCCTACTTTCGAGCGCTTGGATCGGATGACGTAAGATGGTCAACGTGGTTGACGAAATAGTAAATGTGGTTGTCGAACATGGCAACCGTTGATCCCGCGCGCCCCGGCTTCCAGTTGCCGCTGCTGCTGCTGGCCGGCTTCCGGACGCTGATCGACGACCTGCACGCCGAACTGGCTCGGCAGGGGCATCCGGAGCTACGGCCGCTGCACGGGTTCGTGCTCCAGGCCGTCGGGATGGACGGCACCACAGCCACCGAGTTGGGGCAACGCCTCGGCATCTCGAAGCAGGCCGCCGGCAAGACCGTTGACCGACTGGTCGAGGTCGGCTACCTGGAACGGGTCGACGACCCGCGCGACGCCCGCCGGCGCCTGGTCCGGGTCACGCCGCGCGGCGCCGACGGGTTACGCCGATCGGCTGAGGTCTTCGACGAGCTGCGTCGACAGTGGACTGAGCGCCTCGGCGAGGACCGCGTCGACGCCATCGAGGACGACCTTCGCACGATGGCCTCCACCAACTGGTTCCGCCTGGACATGCCAGGCTGGTTCGGCGGCTGAGCAGCCAGAGCGACCGGCACCCGACCGAAACCGATGGCACGGCCGACAGCCCGGTACGACCCCCGACGGCACGGCCGACACTCTGGCATGACCCCCGACCGCATGGCCGAACCGATGGCGCAGCCGACAGCCTGGGCATGATCGACACTAGATCGCCGAAGTGGTGCCATCCTCTGCGCCGGAAGCCACCACATCGCCGACCTGGAGTGGATCACGCCGCTGGCCACCGCCACATCGCCGACCCAGCGCTGACCACGCCCGCCGGAGGGCCAGCCCGGCACCGACCCAGCCCGTCGTGCACGAAGCCGCCGTCAGTCAAGGTCTCCGGGCACATCCCACCTGTCGTGGCGTGGTGGTGGGGTTGGGCGCAGGCTGGTGGGATGTCGGATGCCTACGTCGTCGGCGACCCGGACGGGTTGTCGCCCCTGCTGATCGCGGTACGCGACGCGGTCGCCCGCGAGCTGCACGCACAGGTGGCGCTACGCGGTGAGCGGATCGAGCTGGCCGATCTTCCGGAGGTGTCCTACCAGGTCACAATCCAGGTCGAGCGGGCACTGCGCGCCTGGCGGCCTGGGCCACAGGCGCCAGGCGAGGCCCTCGCGTAGGACGAATGCCGCACGGCCGGCCCATCGAGAACCGTCACAGGTGATCTCTAGGATCGGGGCTGCCGGTCGGGGCCGGGGCATCGATCCCGGCTTCTTCCGATCGGCTCATCCCTTCTCAAGGAGATCGATGAGATCTGTGCACGTGACGCGCGGGCTGACCGCGCTCGTCGTGATCGTCGCTGGGATCAGCGTGGCGGCTGGACCGGCTGCGGCAGAGGACGACCCCGGCTGGGTTGGCGGCTGGTTGGGTGATGTCACTATCGGTGCCTCCGGCTCACCCGGCCGCACGATGCCGCTGACCCTGAACAGCTCACGGGCAATCCAGCCCCGGGTGACGGTCGACCTGACCGGCCTGGCCGGGGTGGCCAACGCCAGTTTCCCCTCCTGGTGCGTCACCGAGGGCACATCGGTCACCTGCCCGATGCCATCGACGGCCAACCCGGACGAGTTCGGCTCGACCACCGGCGACGTGCCGGTGACCTTCCGAGCCGCCCCCGGCGCTGCCGACGGCGCGACCGGCACCCTCGCCTACACCACCTTCGGCGAGCAGACCGAGCCGAACACCGGACAGGCGCTCGTCACCGTCCGAACCGGGCCCGACCTGCTTGACATGGTCAACGAGGACGTCGCCGGCGTCGATGTCGGTGACAGTTACGCGATGCCGGTGGCCGTGGTCAACGCCGGCGACCAGCCGGCTGTGGACCTTCGCCTCACCTTCCGCTTTCCGGTCGGCCTGGTTCCGGCCAGTTACCGCAACTGCCGCTACGGCACCGACCAAGCGCTCGGCACCAGGGTCGCCTGCACGGTGCGGGGCACCTTCGCACCCGGCCAGCGGCACGAACTGCGCGGTGGCTTCCTCACCGCTCTCGGTCCGGCCGCCCTCGGCAGTAAGCGAATCAACCAGATCGTGGAGCCGCTGGCCAGTGCCGAGCCACTTCCGAGCAACGTGGAGTTCAAGAGCCGCGACGCCGACCAAACACTGCGCCTACGGCCGGTCGGCGCACCGCTCGACGTGGTCCCGGTCGAGGTGACCAACGCCAGCGGCGGGACCTACCTGGATCAGATCCGGGGCGCCTTCGACATCGTGGCCGAAGGTGCCGCAGTTGCCGGAGCCGTCGGTGACACCGTCCAGGCCACCGTGGGCCTACGCAATGTCGGGCCGGGCGTGCCGGACGGAACCAACTCCGGCGACGTCGTCGGCGCGTTCTACTTCACCCCACCCGTCGGCGTCACCGTCGTGGGCCATCCGTCAGACTGCTGGCCGTTCGGCAACGACACGGACATTCCGGATGCCCTGACATCCTGGTACTGCGACGGGCGGGTGTCCGTGTTCCTCGCCGGGACCAGCCACACGGTCACGTTCGACCTGCGGATCGAGCGACTCGGCGGCGCTGCCGGACAGGTCGAGCCGCATGGCCGCTATCCGCGGGTGGACGACAACCCGGGCAACGACGTCGCCCCGGTGACGGTGGGCTGACCGCACCCGACACGACGGCGCGGGCCGGTCACCGACGAATCGGTGACCGGCCCGCGTTCCACGTCCAGGACGCTCCTATGACGCGTCAAGTGGCTGGGGAGGGTTTTCGAGGCGTCGGTAGAGGTCTCGGGCGACGTAGCGTTTGAGGCAGCGTTTGATCTCGCGATCGGTTCTGCCTTGGGCGCGGCGGCGCTCGGCGTAGGTGCGGGTGGTCTCGTCGCGTTGTAGGCGGGTCAGGACGATGGTGTGTAGGGCGCGGTTGAGTTGGCGGTCGCCTGAGCGGTTGAGCCGGTAGCGGATGGTCTTGCCGGATGAAGCGGGGATGGGTGCGGCGCCGGCGAGCATGGCGAACGCGGCGTCGTTGCGGCAGCGTCCGGGGTGCGACCAGGCGGTGAGTACGGTGGCCGCGACGATCGGTCCGACGCCGGTCAGCTGCAGCAGGTCCGGGCGCCAGGAACGCACGATCGTCCGGATCGCCTTCTCGTGCTCAAGGGCTTCGGCTTCGAGGAAGCGGACGCGGCGGGCGAGGTCCCGCAACACGCTCAGGCAGGTGAACACGTCGACATCCGCGCTGGTGGTGGGGCGTAGTCGGGTGGCGGTCGTGAGCATGAGGCGGGTGCTCTGGCCACGGAAGCGGGCTCGCACCACCTCGGGGGCGGTGATCACCAACGCGTGCAGCTGCCGCTGGGCGTCCGAACTGGCTTCCACAGCTGCCCGGCGGGCGGTGAGTCGTGCCTGCAACGCCGCCCGCTCGGATCCCGTCTTGGGCTGCGCCAAGCGGGTGCGGGCCAGTGCGTCGCGGGCAGCCCGTTCGGCGTCGATCGGGTCGGACTTCGCCCCCGCGCGGCGCGCCGGTCGCACCGGCCGGTCCAGCTCTACGACCAGCTCACCGGCGTCGGCCAGGTGCCGGGCCAGGCCGGCGCCGTAGCCGCCGCAGCCCTCGAGGGCCCAGGCCCGCAGCCCTGAGTGCTGTCCGGCCAGAGCCACCAACTCGGCATAGCCGTCCGGGTCGGTGTTCACCGTGGCCCTGGCCAGGACACCACCGGTGCGGGTGTCGAGCACCGCGGCGGTGTGCGTATCTCGGTGCGTGTCGACGCCGATGACGACCTCGACCAGATCTGCCAGCATGGACATGCGTTCTCTCCTCACCGTGGGGACGCAATGGTCCGGTCCGGTGCGGAGATGGCAGGACTGTGATGAGACACGCCGCCGCTAACTGGCGGTCAAGCTCCTGATCAGGCCAAACGTCTCCCGCCGGGCCGGCGCAGGCAGCAGCAGACGGACAAGTCCGGTCAAGGGCACGAAGCCAGTCAGGCCAAGAGTCACGCCCACCGCTGCCAGCTATCAGCTCACCACTGCTGAACCGACCCCGCCATGCTCACAGTCAGTCCAGGCCACCGTACGAGTGGAGGCCGGTGAAGAAGATGTTCACGCCGAACAGGTTCATCAGCATGGTGAGGAAGCCGAGCACCGCGAGCCAGGTCGCCACGTTGCGACGCACGCTCGGCGTGGCCCGGGCGTGCAGGTAACCGGCGTACACCACCCAGGAGATGAACGCCCAGGTCTCCTTCGGGTCCCAGCCCCACGGCCGGCCCCACGCCGCCTCGGCCCAGATGGCGCCGGCGATCACCGCGAACGTGAAGATCGGGAACGCGAACGCGTGCAGCGCGAAGGTCAGCCGCTCCAGGCCGGCCGCGCCGGGCAGGCGCTTGGCCAGGGTGTACGGGAAGCTTCGCTTGCCCTTCTCGTACCCGTTGCGCATCAGGAAGCCGACCGCCGGCACCGCACCGAGCAGGAAGATGCCGGACGCGAACACGATGGTCGAGACGTGGATGATGAACCAGTACGAGTTCAGTGCCGGCACCAGCGGCACGATCGGCACGTACAGGACCAGCTCGGCGGTGGCCACGAGCAGCACCATCACCAGCGTGAGGAACAGCCCGAGCTTGCGCAGCGACGGTCGCTTCCAGAGCACCACCAGCCAGGCGGCAACTCCGATGAACGTCACGGTGAGCACGAACTCGTACATGTTGCCCCAGGGCATCCGGTCGGCCGCGAGGCCGCGGGTGACCAGGGCCGCCAGGTGCAGCACGGCGGCCACAGCGGTGGCGCCGACCCCGAACAGGCCGGCGAGGCGGGCACGCCGCGCGGAACGATCCACGGGCGGCTCGGCGACCGGCGCGGGCGGCTCCTTGACCACGCCACCGCCGGCACCGACCAGTTCGCGGACCGGGGCCGCCGTGGCGACCCGGGTACGGGCGTTGCCCAGCGCGTACTCGACGGCGTGGCCGATCATCGCGATCAGGTACGCCAGGATCGCGAAAGTGACCAGATTGTCGGAGAGTGCGGACATCACTCGGCTCCTTCTCGCACGCCGGCCCGGTCGGCGACTGGGTCAGCATCACCCTTGACCGCAGCGATGAGCTGGGTGAACTCGTCGGCGAACCCCGGATAGTCGGTACGCGGCAACCCGCCGACCTCCATCAAGCTACTACCGCTCGTCGGAGATCCTTCTCCGGGGTCGGCCGGCACCACCCGGAAGAACACCCGACGACGCCGCCCGAACAGCGAACCCATCAGCCCGACCAGCAGGACACCACAGCTGATCAGCAGCGGCGTCGCACCGGGGTCGTGTCGGACGGAGAGGGTGACGTACCGCTCGGTGCCCAGGAACTCGACTGTGGTGCCGTCGGCCAACGTCCAGGTCTCGCCCTTCTTGAGCAGCTTGGTGCCGACCTCCTTGACCTTGCCGGCACGCACCTGACGCTGGTCGAGCTGGTAGACCGAGCCGGGGATGCCGGCGTCCATACCGAGGTTGCCCTGGTAGGCGACCAGGTTCAGCACCGGGTTTCGCTCGGTCGGGTACTGCGAGCGGACGAACGGCCCCTGCTCGGGCGCAGTGGGCAGGTAGATGCCGGTGAACGCCATCTGCCCGTCCGGGCTGCGCTGGCCGGTGGCCGGGTCGACGTTCGCGTCCGGGAACGCGGCCAGGCCCTCACCGGTCAGGCCCATGTCGCCGGTGGTCAGGAACGGCTCGTCGCTGACCTGGCTGTTGCCGAACCGGTCGGTGTAGCGGATCACCGGGGCGTACCCGTGGCCGAGCAGGTAGACGTTCGCGTCGGCCAGGCGCAGTGGCGAGTTCACCGAGAAGTCGGCGCTGCGGGTCGGCTCGTCCGGGCCGTCGACGGTGACGGTGGCGTTGAAGAACTCCGGCTGACCGGACGGCAGGAACCGGGCCTCGAAGTCGTCCAGCCGCAGGCAGAAGCGGGGCAGGTCGGCGCTGTCCACCCGCGGGCCGAGCTTCGCCTCCGCGTACTGCTGGCGGGTGTTGCAGAAGGCGTTGTCAGCGCCCGCCACCAGCAGTCGGTTGCCGCTCCAGCCGTACCACGAACCGAGCGCGACACCGATCAGCACCGCGATGAGCGACGTGTGGAACAGCAGGTTGCCGGTCTCCTTGAGGTAGCCCTTCTCGGCGGAGACCTCGTCGCCGCGCACCTCCACCCGCCAGCGGCGTTTGCGCAGCACGTCGGCGATCGCCGCCACCCCACCGGCCGGGGCGGGCACCACGGTGTGCTGTGGCAGCCGGGCCATCCGCTTCGGCGCGGCCGGCGGCCGGGACCGCAACGCCCGGACGTGGTCGCGCAGTCGGGGCGTGATGCAGCCGATCAGGGAGGTGAACAGCAGCAGGTAGATCGCGGAGAACCAGACAGACCCGAAGACCTCGAACGCGCCGATCCGGTCCAGTCGGGGAGCCCAGTCCGGGTGGTCGACGAAGTACTCGTTGACCTTCTCCGGGCTGATCCCGCGCTGCGGCAGCACCGAACCGGGGATGGCGGCGACAGCGAGCAGGAAGAGCAGGATCAGGGCGGTACGCATGCTGGTCAGCTGCCGCCAGGAGTTGCGCAGTAGGGCCAGCAACCGGTTCGGCCGGCGGCGTGGCGCCGGCGCCACGGTCTCCGGCCGGTCGTCGACGACCGTCATCAGATGCTCACCTCGCCCACCCCGACGGTGGTCTGCAGCCAGATCACGAAGCTCTGCCATCCGCCGGTGACCAGCGCCAGGCCGATCAGGATGAGCAGGGCGCCGCCGACCCGGGTGACCCAGCGGCTGTTGCGCCGGACGGCGCGGAAGACCCCGAGCAGGCGTTCGAAGCCCAGCCCGAAGACCACGAACGGTATCCCCAACCCGAGGCAGTACGCCACGGCGAGCACCACGGCGCGGTCGCTCTGGCCGCTCGTCGCCGCCATCCCCATCACCGCGCCGAGCGTCGGACCGGTGCAGGGCACCCAACTGAGTGCGAAGACCGCCCCGAAGACCGGTGCGCCGAGCAGCCCGGCCGACGGCAGCCGGGAGATCCGGAACTCCCGTTGCAGGGCGGGGATCATCCCGAGGTAGCCGAACCCGAGCACGATGATCAGCACGCCGACGACGATTTCGAGCTGCCGCTCGTACTCGAAGAAGACCCGGCCGATACCGGCGAACAGGATGGCGGTCGCGACGAAGACGACCGTGAAGCCGGCGATGAAGAGCAACGTGCCCGCGAGCACCCGGCCCTTGACGGCCACCGTGGCGGCCCGTTCGCGGACCGCCACCCCGCCGTCGCCGTCGGGTGCCGGGTCCGCCGGGGCCCGGCGGCCTTCGAGGTCCGCGCCAGCGAGGCCGGTGACGTACGACAGGTAGCCGGGGACGAGCGGGAGGACGCACGGGGAGAGGAAGCTGACCAGACCGGCAAGCGCCGCCGCACCGATGGCGAGCAGCAGCGGCCCGTTCACGGCCAGGTCCTTGAAGGTCTCGCCCATCAGTTCGGCGCCGGCTTCTCGGCCGCGATCCGCTCGACGATCGGTTGCAGGCCCTCCTGCTTGACGGCGGCCCGGATCACCGAGGCGATCCGCCCTTCCCGGTCGAGCACCACCGTCGCGGGGACGGTGTTCGGCGGGATGTCCAGGTCGAGCGCCAGCCGGCTGGCCGGGTCGAACAGGCTCGGATAGGTGACCCGCCCCTGCTCGAACGCCTTGGCCTTGTCCCGCGAATCCTGCACGTTGATGCCGAGGAAGGTCACCCCGGAGTCCTTGGTGGCCTGGTAGACGGCTTCCAGGTCGTCCGCCTCGGCGCGGCACGGCGCGCACCAGGAGCCCCAGAAGTTGACCACGACGACCTGGCCCCGGGCCTGGGTGACGTCATAGGTGCCGCCGAGGAGCAGCTCCCCGGCGAGTTTCGGAGGGGCCGAGCGCTGGTCCGGTGCGCACTCGAAGATCCCGTCGGTGGTGGTCGTGCAGGTCTTCTCCTGCCCCTTCGACGACGTGCAGCCGACAAGCGCCACCGCGGCGACGGTGGCGAGCAGGCCGGCGGTCCACCTCCGGGCGTTCATCAGGCCCCCTTGGCCGTCCGGGCTGTCGCGGAGAGGGCGATCAGGTGCGCGGCCGGCTCGCTGTAGCCGATGCCCACCACCTTCGCGCCGTCGAAGTGGAACGAGGTGAGACTCGCCAGCCCGCACTGCCGCTTGCGCGGGTCGTGCCAGAGCCGCTTGCGCTCGACGTGGCGACGTAGCGTCCAGATCGGCAGCTGGTGCGACACCAGCACCGCCTCGCGCCCCTCGGCGGCGACCCGGGCGGCCTGCACGGCGGCGAACATCCGCTCGGCGATCACCCGGTACGCCTCGCCCCAGGACGGGGTCACCGGGTCGCGCAGCACCCACCAGTTGCGCGGGTCACGGAACGAACCGTCGCCCGGGGACACCTTCTTGCCCTCGAACCAGTTCGCGCTCTCGATCAGCCGCTCGTCCACCCCGACCGGCAGCCCGAACTGGGCGGCGATCGGCTCGGCGGTCTGCTGGGCGCGTTCCAGCGGGCTGGCCACCACGTGCACGATCTCCCGCTCGGCCAGGCCCTGCGCGGCGGCCTTGGCCATCTGCACACCCAGCTCGGAGAGGCGGAAACCGGGCAACCGGCCGTACAGAATCTGATCCGGGTTGTGCACCTCGCCGTGCCGCAGCACGTGGACCACCGTCTTACTCACGTTGACTACCCCCCGTGACCGGCCGCCGCCGCCGCGTTCGCCGCCGTCGGCAGCGCGTCGGCGATGTGTTCCAGAGCGGCGTCGTCCAGCGCCGCCGACACGAACCACGACTCGAACGCGCTCGGCGGCAGGTAGACGCCGGCGGCGAGCATCGCGTGGAAGAACGCCTTGAACGCGGGCACCTGCTGGGTGCGCGCGCTGTCGTAGTCGACCACGTCGGCGTCGGTGAAGAAGATCGAGAACATGCTGCCCGCGTACGACAGACGGTGCGGGACCCCGGCGGCGGCCAGCGCGTCGGAGGCCAGCTTGCCCACGACGGCGGCCGTGTCGTCGAGCTTGCGATAGAGCGCGTCGTCGGCGAGCCGCAGGGTCGCGAGCCCGGCGGCGCAGGCCAGCGGGTTACCGGAGAGCGTGCCGGCCTGGTAGACCGGGCCGGCCGGGGCGAGTCGCGCCATGATGTCCGCCCGCCCGCCGAAGGCCGCGGCGGGCAGACCACCACCCATGACCTTGCCGTACGTCCACAGGTCGGCGTCGGAGGCGTCGAGGCCGTGCCACCCGGCGCGGGACACCCGGAACCCGGTCATCACCTCGTCCACCACGAGCAGGGCGCCGTGGGCGTGCGCGATCCGGGCGAGCTGCTGGTTGAAGCCGTCGCGAGGGGCGACCACACCCATGTTGCCGGCGGCCGCCTCGGTGATCACCGCCGCGATGTGCGGGCCCTCGGCGGCGAACGCCTCCTCGACGGCCCGGATGTCGTTGTACGGCAGCACGATCGTCTCGCTGGCCGCCGCGCCGGTCACGCCCGGCGAGTCGGGCAGGCCCAGGGTGGCCACGCCGGACCCGGCGGCGGCGAGCAGCGCGTCCACGTGCCCGTGGTAGCAGCCGGCGAACTTGACGATCTTCGAGCGGCCGGTGAAGCCGCGAGCCAGCCGGATCGCCGACATGGTGGCCTCGGTGCCCGAGTTGACCAGGCGGACCTGCTCCATCGGGGTCCGGTCGACCAGCTCGGCGGCCAACTCCACCTCACCCGGGGTGGGAGTGCCGAAGCTGGTGCCCCGGGCGGCGGCAGCCTGCACGGCGTCCACCACCTCCGGGTGGGCGTGCCCGAGGATCAGCGGACCCCAGGAGCAGACCAGGTCGACGTAGCGGCGGTCGTCGGCGTCGTACAGCCACGCGCCCTCGCCACGGACCATGAAACGTGGGGCGCCGCCGACCGCCTGGAAGGCGCGCACGGGAGAGTTGACCCCGCCCGGCACGATGGCGCGGGCGCGGTCGAACAGGGCCTCGGAGGCCGGCGCTTCGGCCGGGTAGCGGCCGGATCCGGCGGGAAAGATGTCGGTCACGATGCCGCCATTGTGTCAGCGGCGAACGGCCCACCAGCAGCCACCCCGCAGTCGGGTTACCAGGCTCACCCCCGGCCGGCGCCCGCCGGCCGCGCCGACAGGAGGGCTCACGGTGTGGGCGGCGACGGCTCACGGCCGGCACGGCGACGGCTCACGGCCTCGACAGGCCGGACCGGCCGGATCGCGCTAGGCTGACCGGGTGGATCGTGCCGAACTGTCCATCACGCTACACCGGACGGGCGACGAAGCTGTGCTTCGCCTGGCCGGTGAGATCGACATGCTCACGGCTGCGCAGCTCTCGACAGTGGTCAACGAGGTGCTGGCCGACCCGCCGCCGAAGATCGTCCTCGACCTCGGCGGCGTCACCTTCTGCGACTCGCAGGGCCTGGGCACCCTCGTCGTGCTCAGCCGCAAGGCCAGCCACGCGCAGAGCCTGCTGATGCTGACCCACGTGGGCGATTTCCTCATCCGGGTCCTGGACATCACCGGCCTCCGCAGCGCCCTGATGATCCGCAACGACCAGCCCACCGGCTGACCACCCGCCACGTCAGGCGGTGTTGCCCCAGCGGGCCTGCTCCAGCATGCGTACCGCCCGCTCTCGGGCCTCCCCGTCGTCGGAGCGCAGCACTGTCGTCGCCTCGTCGACCGCGTCGGTGAGCCTCCGCCACTGCGTGTCGCGCTCCCGGACCAGGTCCGACTGGGCGGCCAACTGCCGGGTCTTCACCCACAGCTCGACGAAGACCGACACCTTGGCCCGCAGCACCCACGGGTCGAACGGCTTGGTCAGATAGTCCACGGCGCCCACCTGGTAACCCCGGAGGGCGAGCTGGGCGTCCCGGTCGGCAGCCGTCAGGAAGATGATCGGCACGTGCCGGGTCCGCTCGCGGCGCTTGATGTGACTCGCCGTCTCGAAACCGTCCATGTCCGGCATCTGCGCGTCCAGCAGGATCACCGCGAAGTCGTCCACCAGGAGCTGCTTGAGCGCCGCCTCGCCACTCTCCACCGCGACGGACTGGACCGGCAGGCCCTGGAGGATGGCCTCCAGGGCCGTCAGGTTCTGCCGCCGGTCGTCCACGAGCAGCGCCTTGGCCATCTGGGTCACGAAGTCTCCTCGGTGCGGTTGCCGTTGATCCAGGACGACATCAACTCGATCAGATCGTCCAGGTCGACCGGCTTGGTGATGTAGTCGCTGCCCCCGGCAGCGAGCGCCGACTCACGATCACCAGGCATGGCCTTGGCGGTCAGGAAGACCACCGGCAGGTCGGCGAAGCGGTGGTTGCGGCGAATCTGGCGCGTGGTCTCGTAACCGTCCTGGTCGGGCATCATGGCGTCCATCAGCACGATGTCCACCTCCGGATGCTCGGCCAGCAGGCGGACACCGTCCGCCCCGTTGTCCGAGTACAGCACGGTCATCCCGTGTAGCTCCAACGCGCTGGTCAAGGCGAAGACGTTCCGGACGTCGTCGTCCACGATCAGCACCGTGGCGCCGTCCAGTTGACGGGTGGCCGGCGCCTCCGGCCGCTCGGGCAGCAGCTCCAGCGGCGGCATGAGCAGCGACGACGGCAGGCCGGCCCGCTGCGGAGACGGCGGCTGGGGCGCGACCACCGCGTCCGGAGCCAGCACCTGCGGCACGAACAGCGTGAACGTCGAACCCTGGCCGGGCGCTGACGACACGGTGATGGTGCCGCCGATCAACCGGGCCAGGTCACGGCTGATCGACAGACCCAGGCCGGTGCCGCCGTAGCGGCGGCTGGTCGTGCCGTCCGCCTGCTGGAACGCCTCAAAGATGATCGACAACTTGTCGTCGGAGATGCCGATCCCGGTGTCGATCACGGTGAACGCGATCACCTGCTGGGCGTTGGTCAGCGCCGGCACGTCGAACACCGCGTTCTCCGCCGCCGGGGCGATCCGCAGCGTCACCGCACCGTTGTCGGTGAACTTCACCGCGTTGGAGAGCAGGTTGCGCAGGATCTGCTGCAACCGCTGCGCGTCGGTCACCAACGCCGGCGGCAGATCCTTGCTCACCCGTACCTGGAAGTCCAGGTTCTTCTCCTCGGCCTGCGGCGCGAACGCCTGCTCGACGAAGCCGCGCAGCTCGGTGAAGCGGATCTCGGTCGGCTCGACGTCCATCCGACCCGCCTCGATCTTGGACAGGTCGAGGATGTCGTCGATCAGACGCAGCAGGTCGGAGCCGGACCCGTGGATGGTCCGGGCGAACTCGATCTGCTTCGGGCTGAGGTTCTGCTCCGAGTTCTCCGCCAGCAGACGGGCCAGCAGCAGCAACGAGTTCAGTGGCGTACGCAGCTCGTGGCTCATGTTGGCCAGGAACTCGGACTTGTAGGCCGACGCCCGGGTCAACTGTTGCGCCTTCTCCTCCAGGCCCAGCCGGGCAAGCTCGATCTCCCGGTTCTTCGTCTCGATGTTGCCCTTCTGCTCGGAGAGCAGCGTGGCCTTCTCCTCCAACTCGGCGTTGGTGCGCTGCAACTCCGCCGACTGCTCCTGCATCTCGTGCGCCAGGCGCTGCGACTGGGCCAGCAACTCCTCCGTACGCCGGTTGGCCTGGATGGTGTTGACCGCGATGCCGATGGTGAGCACCAACCGCTCCAGGAACGCGAGGTGCAGCTCGGAGAACGCCGACACACTGGCGAACTCGATCACCCCGAGCAGCTCGCCCTCGAACAGGACGGGGAGCACCACCAGGTCGGACGGGGGTGTCTCGGCCAGACCGGACCGCAGGGTGAGTCGGCTGTTCGGGGAGGCGCTGACCCGGATCGTGCGGCGGGACAACGCGGTCTGCCCGACCAGCCCTTCACCCGGCCCGAAGGTGACGTCGGTGCCCCGTGCCACGTACCCGTAGGAGGAGGTCAGCCGCAGTCGCATGCTGCCGTCGGTGTCGTCGGCGAGGAAGAAGGCGCCGAGCTGGGCATCGACCAGCGGCGTCACCTCCGTCATGATCATGCGGCAGACCTCGCCGAGGTCGCGCTGGCCCTGCAACAGGCCACCGATGCGGGCCAGGTTGGAGTCCAGCCAGCCCTGCTCGGCGTTCTTCTTCGTCGTCTCCCGGAGGGTGACGATCATCTGGTTGATGTTGTCCTTCAGCTCGGCGACCTCGCCCTGCGCCTTGACCGCGATCCGCTGGGTCAGGTCGCCCCTGGTCACCGAGGTGGACACCTGGGCGATGGCCCGCAGCTGCGTGGTCAACGTCGAGGCGAGCTGGTTGACGTTCTCGGTGAGGTCCCGCCAGGTGCCGGACACGCCCTTCACCTGGGCCTGACCACCGAGCTTGCCCTCGATGCCGACCTCGCGGGCCACCCGGGTCACCTCGTCGGCGAACGACGACAACTGGTCGACCATCGTGTTGACAGTCGACTTCAGCTCCAGGATCTCGCCCTGGGCGTCCACCGTGATCTTCTGCGAGAGATCACCCTTCGCCACGGCCGTGGTCACCGAGGCGATGTTGCGGACCTGGCTGGTCAGGTTCGACGCCATCGAGTTCACGTTGTCGGTCAGGTCACGCCACGTGCCGGAGACGCCCTTCACCTGCGCCTGACCACCGAGCTTGCCCTCGGTGCCCACCTCACGGGCCACCCGGGTCACCTCGTCGGCGAACGACGACAACTGATCCACCATCGTGTTGACAGTCGACTTCAACTCCAGGATCTCGCCCCGCGCGTCCACGGTGATCTTCTGCGACAGGTCACCCTTCGCCACCGCCGTGGAGACCTGAGCGATGTTGCGGACCTGGGCGGTCAGGTTCGAGGCCATCGAGTTCACGTTGTCGGTCAGGTCCCGCCAGGTGCCGGCGACGCCGCGTACCTGGGCCTGGCCGCCGAGCTTGCCCTCGGTGCCCACCTCACGGGCCACCCGGGTCACCTCGTCGGCGAACGACGACAACTGATCCACCATCGTGTTGACAGTCGACTTCAACTCCAGGATCTCGCCCCGCGCGTCCACGGTGATCTTCTGCGACAGGTCACCCTTCGCCACCGCCGTGGTCACCGAGGCGATGTTGCGGACCTGGCTGGTCAGGTTCGACGCCATCGAGTTCACGTTGTCGGTCAGGTCCCGCCACGTGCCCGACACGCCCTTCACCTGCGCCTGACCGCCCAGGTTGCCCTCGGTGCCCACCTCACGGGCCACCCGGGTCACCTCGTCGGCGAACGACGACAACTGATCCACCATCGTGTTGACGGTGTTCTTCAACTCCAGGATCTCGCCCTGGGCGTCCACCGTGATCTTCTGCGACAGGTCACCCTTCGCCACGGCGGTGGAGACCTGGGAGATGTTGCGGACCTGGCTGGTCAGGTTGCCGGCGAGCTGGTTGACGTTCTCGGTGAGGTCCCGCCAGGTGCCGGAGACGCCGCGCACCTGGGCCTGGCCGCCCAGCTTGCCCTCGATGCCCACCTCACGGGCCACCCGGGTCACCTCGTCGGCGAACGACGACAACTGATCCACCATCGTGTTGACGGTGTCCTTCAGCTCCAGGATCTCGCCCTGCGCGGCCACCGTGATCTTCTGCGACAGGTCGCCGCGCGCCACCGCCGTCGAAACCTGCGCGATGTTGCGGACCTGGGCGGTCAGGTTCGACGCCATCGAGTTGACGCTGTCGGTCAGGTCCTTCCAGGTGCCGGCCACGTTCGGCACCTCGGCCTGACCACCGAGCTTGCCCTCGGTGCCCACCTCGCGGGCCACCCGGGTCACCTGCTCGGCGAAGAGCCGCAGCGTGTCGGTGAGGTAGTTCATCGTGGCGGCCAGCTCGGCCACCTCGCCGCGCGCGCCGACAGTGATCTTCTGCGACAGGTCGCCCTTGGCCACCGCCGTCGCCACCTGCGAGATCGACCGCACCTGGCCGGTCAGGTTCGACGCCATGGTGTTCACCGAATCGGTGAGGTCCTTCCAGGTGCCGGCGACACCCCGGACGTCCGCCTGACCGCCCAGCTTGCCCTCGGTGCCCACCTCACGGGCCACCCGGGTCACCTCGTTGGAGAACGAGGACAGCTGGTCCACCATCGTGTTCACGGTGCGCCCGATGCGCAGGTACTCACCGCGCAGCGGCCGGCCGTCGATCTCCAAGGCCATGTGCTGCGACAGGTCACCATCCGCGACCGCCACGATGACCCGGGCGATCTCGGTGGTCGGTCGACCCAGGTCGTCGATCAGCGAGTTGATCGCCCGCTGCCCCTCCGCCCAGGAGCCGTCCAGCCCTTCGTCGTCCAGCCGCTCGGTGAGCCGGCCGTCCCGACCGACGATCCGGCTGATCCGCCGCAGGTCCAGGTACTGCCGCTCCTGGAGCGAGACCACCTCGTTGAAGGCGTCCGCCACCTCACCGGCCGCGCCGGCGCGGCGGGGAAGCCGGACCTTCAGGTCGCCGCGACCGATCCGCCGCAGTGCCTCGGTCAACTCACCGAGGAGCGCCTCGTGGTCGGGCGCGGACGGATCCGCCACCGACTGCTTCGCCGTGGTCATCATTCCTCGCTCAACTCGGGGGCACCGGTCCGTGCGACACACCGGCACCCCATATTGTGCCCGCGCGAGCCGTAGTGCCAGGGTGCGCGACCCGCGAGGTGGCCGGGATCCCCACCGGGACCGTCTCGATGACGCTGGATCGGGCACGGCCCGCCGCAGACCTCGCAGGCGTGACCAGCAGGTCCGGAATGCCTGTTCCGTGCGGGAGCTCACGGCGAGGCGGAGTCCGGACACGGCTCGATCGCTCGCTCCGGCCGGCGGAAGGCTCGCGAGGGTGATCGGCTTGGCACCCGGCAGGGGGACGGTAGAGGATACGGGGGTGTCAGCCGAGACGGGGACGGCGACGACCGGGGCCCGGGACGGGGCGGTCCGGCGTGTACGGCTGCCCGCTGATCGCCGTACGCCGGCCGCCGCCCGCGCCGTGGTCCGTTCGGTGTTGACCGAGTCACACCTGGACGAGCTGGTCAACGAGGCACTACTGCTCACCACCGAGCTGACCACGAACGCCGTGGAGCACGCCCGTACCGAGCTGGACATCGA
Source organism: Micromonospora sp. WMMD967 (assembly GCF_029626165.1). Classification (NCBI taxonomy): domain Bacteria; kingdom Bacillati; phylum Actinomycetota; class Actinomycetes; order Micromonosporales; family Micromonosporaceae; genus Micromonospora; species Micromonospora sp. WMMD967. The sequence continues at coordinate 1,374,753 of NZ_JARUBK010000001.1, read as the reverse complement.
GGTCGTCGCCGACGAGATCGGGCTGACCGTCACCGTCTCCGACTTCGCGCCCGGCTCCGGCGACGAACTGACCGTCGGTGCCCGCAACGACTCCACCGAGATCAACGAGGTCTCCGAGCGGGGCCGTGGCCTCCTGCTGGTCGACCACTTCGCCAGCCGCTGGGGCACGACGTACCTGCCCACCGGGAAGGGCGTCTGGTTCCGGCTGGACCGCCCCGGCGCCGAGGCGTCGGCCGAGGCCCTCGCCGCCGGCGCGTCGGCACCGACCAGCGCCGGCCCCGGTACGGCGGCGGACAAGTCCGCGCCGAGCGCCAGCGCGATGAGCGAACTCATGCAGACCGCGCCCGACCTGTACGCGGACGACCCCCTGCCCGACTTCGCCACCAGCCTCCTCAGCCGGGTCGCCGAGATGGTGGGCGCGGCCGGCGGCACGATCCGCCTGGACCGGGGCGACGGGCAGGGCCGGCAGGTGTTGGCCCGGTTCGGTCGACCGCCCCGCCCCGGCAGTGAGCTGCTGCGGGTGCCGCTGACCGTGCACCGCCCGTACGCCGGTGAGCTGGAGTTGGACGCCGCGCCGTCGGCGTACGCCCGGCCGTTGGCGGTGCTGACCGCCGAGCGCCTGTCGCTGCACCTGGAGAACGACAGACTGCGCCGGGCCGACGTCCGCCGGCAGGTGTGGCTGACGTTCCTGGCCGAGGCGAGTGAGCTGCTCGCCCAGTCGCTGGACGTCGACCTGACCATGGCGCTGGTGCCGCAGTTGGTGGTGCCTCGGCTCGGCCAGTGGTGCGCGGTGCACACCACCGACGAGTGGGGCCGGCTGCGGTTGGCGGCGGCCAGCCACGCCGACGAGTCGACGCTCCCGCAACTGCACAAGGTGTTGGCGGAGACCGGGCCGGATTCGATCCAGGCCCGCCTGCGCGAGGCGTCGCGCAGCGCGGCGCAGATCCCCCTGGGCGGGCCGATGGAGGGCTTCGCGGTCCCGCTGATCGCCCGTGGGCAGCGGCTCGGCACCCTGGCGGTGGGGCGGCACCAGCGGCACCGGCACGACCCGGACGAGGTGGCCGTGCTGGAGGACGTGGCCCGGCGGGCCGCGTTGGCCATCGAGAACGCGCGGATCCACGCCGAGCGCCGCCGTGTGGCGCAGACGCTTCAGCAGTCCCTGCTGCCGCCGGTGCTTCCCGTCGTGGACGGGATCGGTTTCGCCGCCGAGTACGTGCCGACCGGCGACGACGCCGAGGTGGGGGGCGACTTCTACGACGTGGTGCCGCTACCCGACGGGCGTTGGCTGGTGGTGATCGGTGACGTCTCGGGCAAGGGTGTCCAGGCCGCCGCGGTGACCGGGCTGGTCCGGGATGTGATCCGGGTGCTGGTCGGTGACGGTAAACCGTTGCCGGAGGTGTTGGCGCGGCTCAACGAGACGCTCGTCGAGCGCGGCGGCGGGCGATACTGCACGTTGGCGCTGGCGGCGGTGGGGCCCGGCGAGGGCGACACACTCGAGGTGTCACTGCACCTGGCCGGGCATGACCGTCCGGTGCTGCTGTCGGCGGCGGGCGGTGCGGGGTTCTTCGGCACCGGCGGCACCGCGCTCGGCCTGCTCGACACGATCACCTCACCGACGGCGCAGATCGCGCTCGCGCCCGGCGACTCGCTGATCTTCTACACCGACGGCGTCACCGAGCGGCGACGGGGTCGGGAGCTGTTCGGCACCGACCGTCTGCGGGATGCCGCAGCGCCTCTGGCCGGTTATTCGGCCGACGTGGTTGCCGCCCGACTGCGCTCCGCCGCGATCAACTTCTCGGCCGAGCCGCCCCGGGACGACATCGCCGTCCTGGTGCTGCGCAACGACGCCGCCTGACCCGCCGCAGTCGGCCTGAGCCCTCCGCACGCCGCCTGGCCCGCCGCACGCGGCTCGGCCCGTCGCACGCCGCCCTGACTCCCCGCACGCGGCTCGGCTCGCCGCACGCGGCCCACGAAGTCCGGGGCCGCTCGGTAGATTGACGCTCATGTCCATCGCCGCGCAGGCCACGCCGTACTCCCGGCGGGCGGTTCGGGCCCTGGTCACCGCGCAGCTGGCGACCATCGGCGCGTTCCTCGCCGTGCTGCTGCTCTACCTGGGTCGGATGGCGACCGCCGGCGTCGGCCCGGCCGAGATGGTGACCGGCGCCTACGACCCGAAGGACATGGTCCCGTTCGGGATGGACGGGGTGAACCCGTTCCTCTGGCTCTACGCCGTGGTCGGGGTGCTCTACCTGGCCGGCGCGGTGCTCGGTCTGCCGTTGGCGATCGCCGCGGTGGCGGTGGTCGCCCGGGAGCGCGAGGCCCTGCCCCGGGTGACGCGGGCGCTGCTGCTGACCGGGGCGGTTGGCGGCCTGCTGGTGCTGGTGGCCCGCTTCACCCCACCGCTGCTCGACATGCACAGCTGGTGGCTGGACTGACTGTCACAGACCACCCGGGAGACGCCCGGGCGCGAGCCGGTGCTCCGGATCGAGGTGCTCCTTGGCCGCCCGTAGTTGGGTCAGGCCGGCCAGCTCGCCCCAGAGGTCGACGGCGCGCCGCACCGCCGGCGGGGCGGAGACCACCACGCAGCGGCCCTGCCGGGCCAGCAGCACGCCTCGGACGGCGGCCAGGATGGACGCCACCCGGTCGGGGGCCAACGCTCCGGGCAGTGCCGCGTGCACCACGCCCAGGCCGGCGGACCCGCGCACCGGCACCGGCGCGCCGGCCGCGTCGCGCAACGCGTAGACGGCGGCGTGCAGGTCGCCGATCGGCACCTCAAGTCGTAGTGCGGTGTCGCCCGGGGCGAACGGGTACCGACGCCACCACGTCGGCGCGGAGTGGGCGATCGTCGCCTCCCCGTGCAGCAGACCGACCAGACGCTCGGCGCGTTCGGTGACGTCGGCGGGCCCGCCCTCCAACAGCACCACCAGGCTGCCCGCCCGCGACGGCGCACCGGCCCGGCCGGACATCGACGGGTGGCGCTCCCGAGCGGTGGCGGCCGGATGACCCGGCGGGTACGGATGGCGGGGTCGAGGCATGCCTCCGGGCAGGTCCAGTTCGATGGCCGCGGGCTCAAGTCGGGCGGCGAGGATCGTCCGGACCAGGTCGTGCACCTCCAACGGCGTCCACACCGGACGGGACACCCACAGCCGGCTCGCCGGGACCGGCTGCACCCGCAGTGTCGCCGAGACCAGCACACCGAGCGCGCCCTGGGAGCCGCAGAGCAGCCGGGCCAGGTCGAGCCCGGGCGCGCCACCGCCGGCGCTCACCAGCTCACCGTCGGCGGCGAGGTAACGGACACCGAGCAGTTGGTCGCACGGGCTGCCGTGACGGTGACTGAGTGGGCCCGCCTCGCCCGCGGCGAGCACCCCGCCGACTGTCGCGCCGGGCGAGGGGGCGTCCATCGCCAGCCGCTGCCCGGTGCGCTCCAACGTGGCCTGCACGGCCCGCAGCGGGGTGCCGGCGCCCACCTCGGCGACCAGCGCGCCGACCGGCTCGTGACCGATGCCGGCCAGCCGGCCGGTGTCGAGCATGATGTCGACCTGCACCGGCGTGGCCCCCCAGTCGATCTTCGTGCCGGCACCCCTGGGCACGACCGCCAGGTCGTGCGCGGCAGCCAGCCGCAGCACCTCGGCCGCGGCGTGCGGACCGCCCGGCACCGCCACCCAACGCGCCGGCCGCCCGGCGACCTCGTCGGCGGGCCCACCCGACCGGGAGAACGCCGGACCACAGATGGCCGCCAATCGTCGGGTGATGTCGAGGGCTCCGGACCGGCCGAGGGAACTCGCTGCTGCCGCCATGGCGGCTATCGTACATGTGTTCGAAAGACGTGGTGAGGGCTATCAGGATGCCGCTGGTACGGCGCACGACGGGTGGCTGCCGGTAACGTGGCCGCCGTGACCACCGAGACTGCCCCGCCCGCGGCGAAGCGGGTGCCCAGCGAGCGCACCCACCACGGCGACACCGTCATCGACGAGTACGCCTGGCTCGCCGCCAAGGACGATCCGGAGACGATCGCTTACCTGACCGCCGAGAACGCGTACACCGACGCGCGCACGGCACACCTGGCCGAACTACGCGCCGCACTGTTCGAGGAGACCCGCCAACGCACCCGGGAAACCGACCTGTCCGTGCCGACCCGCAAGGGCGGGCACTGGTACTACACCCGGACGGTCGAGGGGCAGCAGTACGGGGTGCACTGCCGTCGCGCGGTCCGCGACGGTGAGATCGACCCGCCGGTCAGCGCCGACGGCGCCCCGCTCGACGGCGAGGAGGTGCTGCTCGACGGCAACCTGCTGGCCGAGGGGCACGACTTCTTCTCGCTGGGCGCGTTCGACGTCAGCCCGGACGGTCGTTGGCTGGCCTACTCCACCGACTTCTCCGGCGACGAGCGGTTCACCCTGCGGGTGAAGGACCTGACCACCGGCGAGTTGCTGCCCGACGAGGTGCCCGACACCTTCTACGGCACCGCCTGGTCGTCCGACGCCTCGGTGCTGTTCTACGTGACGGTGGACGACGCCTGGCGGCCGAACCGGGTGTGGCGGCACAGCGTCGGCTCGGCCGCCGACGACGACGTGGTGGTCCACCAGGAGGACGACGAGCGGTTCTGGGTCGGCGTGGAGCTGACCCGCTCGGAGAAGTTCATCCTGATCGACATCCACAGCAAGGTGACCAGCGAGGTGCTGGTGATCCCCGCCGGCAACCCGACCGGCGCGCCGGCCGCGATCGCCCCCCGACGTCAGGGCGTCGAGTACGCGGTGGAGCACCACGGGCACCGTTTCCTGATCCTGCACAACGACGGCGCGGAGGACTTCGCTCTGGCGTTCACCTCGGCGGATGCCCCCGGCGACTGGGTGCCGGTGATCGAGCACACCCCCGGCACCCGGCTGGAAGCCGTGGACGCCTTCGCCAACCACCTGGTGGTGTCGCTGCGCACCGACGGACTCACCGGGCTGCGGGTGCTGCCCGTCGGCAGCGACGACTCGTACGACATCGACTTCCCGGAGCCGCTCTACAGCGTCGGGCTGGACGCCAACCCGGAGTACCGCACCGGGCAGGTCCGCCTGCGCTACTCCTCCCTCGTCACCCCCGACTCGGTGTACGACTACGACCTGGTCACCCAGCAGATGGTGCTGCGCAAGCAGAAGCCGGTGCTGCCCGGGCCGGACGGCCGGCCGTACGACCCCGCCGAGTACGAGCAGCACCGCGACTGGGCGCTCGCCGACGACGGCACCCGCGTGCCGATCTCCCTGGTCTGCCGCGTCGGTACGCCCCGGGACGGCTCGGCCCCGTGCGAGCTGTACGGCTACGGCTCGTACGAGGCCAGCATGGACCCGTGGTTCTCGGTGGCCCGACTGTCCCTGCTGGACCGGGGCGTGGTCTTCGCCGTGGCACACACCCGGGGCGGCGGCGAGCTGGGCAGGCGCTGGTACGACCAGGGCAAGCTGCTGGCCAAGAAGAACACCTTCACCGACTTCGTCGCCTGCGCCCGACACCTGGTCAAGGCCGGCTGGACGGCCAGCGACCGGTTGATCGCCCGGGGCGCCTCGGCCGGCGGCCTGCTGATGGGCGCGGTCGCCAACATCGCGCCGGACGCGTTCACCGGGGTGGTGGCGCAGGTGCCGTTCGTGGACGCCCTCACGTCGATCCTCGACCCGTCGCTGCCGCTGACCGTCACCGAGTGGGAGGAGTGGGGCAACCCGCTGGAGGACCCCGAGGTGTACGCGTACATGAAGTCCTACACGCCGTACGAGAACGTCACCGCCGTCGACTATCCGGCGATCCTCGCGGTCACCAGCCTCAACGACACGCGGGTGCTCTACTCGGAGCCGGCGAAGTGGATCGCCCGACTGCGGGCGGTCTCCCCGGGCGGTGACTACCTGCTCAAGACCGAGATGGGTGCCGGGCACGGCGGTCCGAGCGGTCGCTACGACGCCTGGCGCGAGGAGGCGTTCATCAACGCCTGGATCCTGGACCGGATCGGCCGCGCCTGACGTGTCTGATCGACTCCGGGTCGGGTTGCCGTGACATCCCGACCCGGAGTCGATCTGCTCCGCCTAGACTTCCGACGTGAGCGACGAGGCAGGCGAGGGGGCCGGCGACGCGGGCACCCGGGGCGCGGCCCGGAGCATGTCCGGTTGGATGATCCTCGCCGTCGTCGCCGCCGCACTGCTCGTCTGTTGTTGCTCGGCCGCCGTCGGGCTGCTGATCTCCTGGTCCGCCGGCCTCTTCCACGTCCCGACCTGAGCAGCGCGCTCAGCGTGGCAGGGTGTCATACGCGACCGGCACCCACCAGGGCGGCCGCCTCGCCGGTGCGCACCATCCGCTGCCAGCGCAGCCGGTTGCCGATCAACGCGGTGACCACCGACTGCACCACCACCAGATACATCAGCTGCCGGTAGACCAGTTGCTGCAACGGCAGCGCCCACAGTGGGCCGTACCGTTCCCGGTCCAGGTGCAGCGCGTAGCCGGCGGTGGCGGCCTGAAGCAGCAGCAGTCCGGCCCAGGCCAGCGCGAGGGTCGACCAGGGCAGGAAGAGCAGGCCGTAGACGGCGAACACGTCGACCGCCGGCGCGGTCAACGGCAGCACGATCTGGAACACCGTGAGGTACGGCAGGCCGCGCCTGCCGAGCTTGCCGCCGGCACCCGACTCGCGCAACGCGTGCCGGTGCTTCCACATCGCCTGCATGGTGCCGTAGCACCAGCGGTAGCGCTGCCGCCAGAGCTGGCGCAGCGACGACGGGGCCTCGGTCCAGGCGATGGCTGATTCCTCGTAGACCACCCGCCAGCCGGCCCGGAGCACCTTCATGGTCAGGTCGGTGTCCTCGGCCAACGTGTCCGACGGCACCCCGCCGACCCGCAGCAGCACTTCGCGACGGAACGCACCGATCGCGCCGGGGATGGTCGGCATGCACTCCAGCACGTCGTACATCCGCCGGTCGAGGTTGAAGCCGATCACGTACTCCAGGTGCTGCCAGCGGCCGAGCAGCCGACGGCGGTTGGCGACCTTCGTGTTGCCGCTGATCGCGCCGACGGACGGATCGGCGAAGCCCTGGACCAGCCGGTGGACGGTGTCCGGTTGGAACACGGTGTCCCCGTCCACCAGCACCAGCCGGTTCGCCCGGGCGGCTCGGATGCCGGTGTTCAGCGCCGCCGGCTTGCCAGCGTTCGGCTGCCGGATCACGCGTACCCCGCGCAGCCGCATTCGCTCGACGATGTCGGCGGTGCCGTCGTCGGACCCGTCGTCCACCACGATCACCTCCAACGCCGGGTACGCGCTGGCCATCAGGGAGCGGACCGTGGAGGCGATGTTCGCCGCCTCGTTGTACGCGGGAACGATCACCGACACGGGCACCCGCACCTCGGGCCGGCCTGGTCGGGCACGCCGGACCCGGCGTACGTGCCGCTGGGCGCAGAACACCTGCACCGCCAGGCGCGCCACCCCGAGCACGAGCGCGGTGGCGAGCAGCAGGTTCATCACACCGGCGGACCATCGGGCACCGGTCTGGGCCCACCGCAGCGCGGTGCCACTCAACCGGGCACCGGCACCCGCGGGGACCATCGACGACGAGGTGTCGATGCCGGCGGACACGGTGGTGAACCGGTAGCCACGATCGGCCAGCGCGGGCAGCAGCCGGTCCAACGCGGCAAGGGTCTGCGCTCGGTCACCGCCTCCGTCGTGCATGAGCACGACCGCCCCACGCCCTCGCTGCGGGGTTGCCGCTCGGACGATCTGCTCCGGGCCTGGACGCTGCCAGTCTTTCGTGTCCAGGTCGGCGAGTACCGCCACATGCCCGACCTCGGCGGCACCGCGCAGAGCCGTGTACTCGGGCTCGGTCAGAGCGCCCGGCACGGACGAGAACGGTGGTCGGAACAGCGTCACCTCGCGGCCCGTGGCCGCCGCGACGGCCTTGCGGGTCAGCGACAGCTCGAGGTCGCGCCGCCACGGCGACACGCTGGCGAGGTCGGCGTGGGTGAATGTGTGCGACCCGATCTCGTGGCCCTCGGCAAGAATCCGCCGGACGATTTCCGGGTGCTCGTTGACCCGGGAACCCACCACGAAGAAAGTGGCGTGCGCGCCGTGTCGGCGCAGCACGTCGAGGATCTGTGGGGTCCAGCGTGGGTCCGGCCCGTCGTCGAAGGTCAGCGCGATGGTCCGGTCCGGAAGCGTCCGACTTTCCGGTTCGGGCCGGTCCAGCCGCAGCACCGGCCCGCCCGAGCCGACGGCGGCCGGAACGTCAGGCGTCGGTTGGCCATCGGCGACGGGCGCACCGGAGCCACCGGCGAGACCGGTCACCAGGCCGTTCACGGTGAGCGCCGCGAGCAGCAGGAGCAGCCCGAGCAGGAGTAACAGCCAGTGCGCGCGAGGATCACGCCGGGCCACGTGTCTCGCCATCGTCACTGCGGCTTTCCGGGCGATCTGGTCGGTTTCGCGGTGTTGCGATGCTCGTCTCCACGACCCGGTCGGTCACTGGCCGGCGGCGTTCCGCCAGCCGTGACGGGGGTTCGGTCGCTGGCGGTCGGGGTTGGCCGCAGCAGAGGTGCCGAGGTACGGGGCGACGGCGACGGAGACGGCGGCTTGACCACCCGGGGCTGGTTGATCCCATCGACACCGGCCTCCACCGGGCGGGTTCCTCGCGGGGTGTCCGACCAGCCGGGCAGCGGCACCGAGGTGTCCAGGAAGATCCCGGCGATGATCAGCGCGAGGCTGGCGAGCAGACCGACACCCACTGCGGTGCCGGCGATGACGGTCAGCCGACGACGCCGCCCGGTGCCGTCGACGAACACCGGCGGGGCTGACCCCGATTGACTGTGCATTACGGTCTCCTGCCGACCACGCACCGCGACCGTCCGGCCCCGGCACCGGAGACCCGATGGGCCGAGCCTCCGGTGCAGACAGCGGTACCGCCAGCAGGGGTGTTACATCGACTCAGGTAGTGCGCAACTCGTCCAGCGCGGTGCTGGCGCGGAGGAAGAGCAGGCCGACGCCGACCGTCACCAGCACCGCGCCCACCCCGCCGGCACCGAGCCAGGCCAGGTGCTCCAGCGGTACGGGAACGGCGCGGTGCACTTCGGGGAAGTGCACGATCCGGGTGTACTGCCCACTGGTGGCGGGGTCGGCGCAGAGCGCCGCAGTGGCCTCACAGACCATGGCCGACCCACCTCCCCCTGACACCTCCGTGACGAGCCCTCGGCCGAGCAGGGCGCCCACGGTGAGCGCGAGCAGGATCGCCGGCACCGCCGGGGCGAACGCCTGCCAGGCCACCGAACGGCTCAGCGCGGCTCGGGGCACCCCGGCGGCGACCAACGCGGCGTACGCCCGCCGCCGGGCGACGATCCCCTCGACCAGCGCCACGATCAGGCCGCCGGCTGCGATCAGGATGGCCACCGCCACCGCCGCGTCGACCAGATCCATTGTGGACAGGTAGAACGAGTCGGAGAGTTCGGCCGCACCGGCGAGCCGGCTCTGCTCCCGATCGAGCTGGTCCTTGGTGGCGAAGTAGGCGCGCTGGACGGCCGCACCACCGCCGAAGATCAGGGCAGCGAGCAGCGCCGCGAACGTGCGGCTGCCCGCCCACGGGTCGGCCATTAGCCGGCCCGCAGCGAGCAGGGCCGGGGGCCGACTGGCGTATCGCCGCATCAGCTTCCCGCAGTGGTACGAGATCCAGCCGGTGCCGATCACCACACCGATCATCGCCGCGAGGGCACTCACCGCGAACATCAACGGGACCAGCCGGCCGAGCACCGCGGCGTTGTCGCCGAACCGCTCGTACATCGGGCGGATCGCCGCGAACGACACCACGCCGAGCCCGATCAGATAACCCGCCCACGGCCTCGGGCCGCGCTCGCGGGCGGCCTTGCGGCTCACGCCGAGCGGGCTGGTCGTGACCGTACGCAGCATCAGTGCGGTGGCCAGCGCGGCGACGACCGGCAGACCGAGCACCACTGCGGTCACCGCCCCGGATGACGGCAGCACATCGGTGGGCAGGGCCAGTTGGCCGCGCGCGTCCGGCCGGTGCAGCACCTCGCGGCCGACCAGGTAGACGCCCAGCCCGGCGACCGTGCCGAGCAGGGCCGCCAGGCCGGTCTCCAGGACGGCCAGCCGGGTGACCTGGCCGGGGGTGGCGCCGGCGAGCCGGATCGCGGCCAGCCGGCGGTCCCGCGCCGGCGCTCCGAGCCGGGCACACTGACCGGCCAGCGCCAGCACCGGAACCATCAGCATGAGCAGCGCGAACGTCGTGCCGCCGCGCAGTCCCGGTTCGCTCAACAGCGCGTTGTGGTACTGCTCGGACAACCTGTCCGGGTTCTCGGGCGTCGCCGCCGGCGTGCTGATGGCCAGCACGGTCAGCGCCGAGAGGCCGGCCAGGGTCGCCAACAGGGCGCTGAGTGCGGTGAGCACCACCCGGGCGACGTCGGTGCGACTCCCGGCGAGCGCCAGGCGCACCAGCGTCGCCGCTCTCACCGGGTGCCGCCGACCATCGGCACGTCGAGCCCCAGGCCCGTGTGGTCCACCACACCGTCCCGCAGCACAATCTCCCGATCGGCGTACGCGGCGATCCTCGGCTCGTGCGTCACCAGCACGACTGCGGTCCGCTGTTCGCGGGCGAGCCGGACCAGTTGGGTGAGGACCTGCTCACCGGTGAGCGTGTCCAGCGCGCCGGTCGGCTCGTCGGCGAAGAGCACCCGTGGCTCGGTCACCAGCGCCCGCGCCGTGGCGCAGCGCTGCTGTTGACCGCCGGACATCTCACCCGGTCGCACGTCGGCCACCTCGGCCACCCCGAACCGGTCCAGCCAGGTGAGCGCCGCCGCCCGTGCCTCTCGCCGCCCCGTGCCGGCGAGGAGCAGGGGAAGAGCGACGTTCTCCGCCGCGGTCAACTCGGCCACCAGCTGGCCGAACTGGAACAGCACCCCGAACTCGGTGCGCCGCAGCCGGGACCGGGCCGCCTCCGACCAGGTGTCGATGCGCTGGCCACGCCAGACGACCTCGCCGGCGTCCGGGCGGAGGATCCCGGCCAGGCAGTGCAGCAGGGTCGACTTGCCGCAGCCGCTCGGGCCGGTGATGGCGACGATCTCACCTTCGGCCACGTCGAGCGTCACGCCGCGCAGCGCGGGTGTCGGGCCGTACGCCCGAACCACGCCGCGAGCCTGGAGTTGCGTCACGGGTGCACCTCCCGGTGCCAGTCGGCGACCCGGCCCAGGGTGGTGTGCAACCACCGCAGGTCCGCGTCGAGATGGGAGATCGCGAAGTCCGCCGCGACCACGTCGCTGAGGGTGGCGGTCGGGTCGGCCTTGACGGTGGTCAGCTCACGCAGCCGCGCGGTGTGCGCGGCGCGCTGGGCGATCAGGTAGGACCGGGCCCGGTCGACGTCGGCGACCAGGAGCGCCACCACGACCTTGGCGAAGAGCGTGCTCGCCACGTACGGCATGGGCTGCTCCACAGTGGTCAGCCACTGGTCCAGTGTGGTCCGCCCGTGGTCGGTCAGCGCGTAGGCCGTGCGATCCGGTCCGCCCGCGCGATCCTGCCCGGCGGCGGCCACCAGGCCGTCGCGTTCGAGGCGACCGAGAGTGGCGTAGACCTGCCCGAAGGCCAACGGCCGCGCCCTCGGCAGCCGCTCGTCGTGCGCACGCTTCAGCTCGTAACCGTGCCGGCTGCCAGCAGCCAACAACCCGAGGAGAACATGCGGCGTGGACACGCCCCCCACTATTCACCCAGCGAATACCCGAGTCAACAACCCCACCAGACCCGCGCCACGCCGGGCCCCCGGCCCTCCGCCCCCGGTGATCAAGAGCTTTGCGTCAAGAACGAGCCGCAATCTGACGCAAACCTCTTGATCACCAGAGCGGGGGCGGGGCCCGGGGTTGGGGGTTAGGGGACTGGGGTGGGCCAGGTGGGGATGCGGCCGGTCTGGGTCAGGAGGTGGGCCAGGTCGGGGCCGTCGGTCGGGGTGGTGGGGTGGGTGACCGGGTCGGCGAAGACGCCCATCTTGCGGGCGGTCGGGCCCAGTCGCTCGACCAGCCCGTGCAGCTCGGCCACCGCCTCCGGGGCGGGCTGGTACGGCTGGTCGGTGGCGACGGCGAGGTCCCAGCCGTGCACGGTCAGGTCCAGCAGAGCCATCCCGCCCACGACTGTCTGCGGCAGGCCCATGCCCGGAGACACACCCTCCAGTGTGGACGGATCCGACCACGCCGCTACCAACCGGTCCGTCTCCATCTCGAACCGGTCCCGCCAGCCGTCACCGAGGTGATCGGGCTTCTCGGCCCATTCCACCGGCCGTTTCGCGGCCAGCCCCTGAAAGTTGACCACCACTTCGAAGAGGTGGTTGAGCAGGTCACGCACCACGTAGTCGCGGCAGGGCGTGGGCAGGTCGAGCTGGTCGTCGGTGATGCCCCGCACCACGTCGACGGTTCGCGGCGCGGCAGTCGCCAGCAGATCGCTAGTCTGAGTGGTCATAGGGCCAGCGTATGAGGGTGGTCTTGAACAAATGCGACAGCGACCGCGTGGCGACAGCCGGGGAATTCTCGACCCCGGGCGCATGCTGCGCGAGGTGCGCTTCCGACGGCACCTGCCGGCGGAGCCGCTACGCCCCTGGGTCGAGCACTACTGGTTGATCGACTGGGCGTTGCACACACCGTTCGAGCAACGGATCGTGCCGCACCCGGCGGTGAACGTGGTGTTCCGGCGCGACGGCAGCGGCAGCGGCGACGGGGCCGCGTCCGGCGAGGTCGCGGGTGTGGGTCGTGACTTGTTCCGGATCACCCTGACCGGCACCGGCCGCGTCTGCGGGGTGCAGTTCCGCCCCGGCGGCTTCCACCCGTTCTGGCAACGTCCGGTGAGTGAGCTGACCGGCCGGCGGGTGCCGCTGCCCACGGGCCGCCTGGCATCCCCCGGGATCGGCATGTGCGCGGGCACCGACGAGGAGCGTTGCGAAGCCCTGGACGCCCTGCTCAGCGCCTGGGAACCCACACCCGATCCGATGGCCGAGGAGACCACCCGGCTGGCCGAGGCGATCCGCACCGACCGGACGGTGCTGCGGGTCGGCGACCTCGCCGCGCGGCACGACGTCACGGTCCGCCGGTTGCAACGGCTGTTCCTGGAGTACGTGGGCGTCGGGCCGAAGTGGGTGATCCGCCGCTACCGACTCCAGGAGGCCGTCGAACAGGCCGCCGGCGGCCCTCTGAGCTGGGCGGACCTTGCCGCCGACCTCGGTTACAGCGACCAGGCCCACCTGGTGCGCGACTTCACCGCGGTGGCCGGGGTGTCTCCCGCCGCGTACGCCCGGTCGGTGCGCTGACCACCAGCGCTCAGCGGCGACGCAGGACGACCACTGCGACGTCGTCCTGGATCTCCGGTGGGGCCAGCTCCACCAGCAAGCGGGCGCAGAAGCGGTCCAGATCCTCGTCGACGGTGGTGGAGACCCCGGCGAGGGCCGCCAGCCCTTCGTCGATCGTCGCGTCCCGTCGCTCGATCAGCCCGTCGGTGTAGAACACCAGCGTGGCCCCGGCCGGCAGCACGAACTCCAGGTCGGGCGGGCGAGGTGCCCGGACGCCGAGCAGCGGCGCGGAGTGCTGCACGAACTCGACCTTGCCGTCCATGCTGAGCACCGGCGGAAGGTGCCCGGCACTGGCCAGCCGGACCCGACCGGTGGGTGGGTGCAGCAGCAGTACGCAGAGCGTGGCCAACTCGTTCGGCAGCAGTGTCCGCATCAGCTCGTTGACCCGGTGCAGGATCTCGCCGGGCTGATGCCCCTCGACCGCGTACGCCCGCACCGCGTGCCGCAGCTCCGCCATCACTGTCGCCGCGTGCAGCGAGTGGCCGGCCACGTCCCCGATCGCCAGCAGCAGGTGCCCGTCGAGCATCACCAGTTCGTAGAAGTCGCCGCCCACCTCGGTCTGGGCGCTGGCCGGCTCGTAGCGCACGGCGAGGTCCAGCCCGGCCACGTCGGGCAGGCCGCGCGGTAGCAGGCTGCGCTGGAGGGTCACCGCGATCCGGTGCTCCTCGTCGAACGAGCGCTGCCCCTCCACGGCGGCGGCGACCGCCTGCGCGAGCTGCACGAGCACCGGGGTCCGAGCGGTCTGGGTGGCGGTCGGCACCACCACGTAGAGCGGGGCCCGGTCCTCCCGCAAGCGGGCGGCGGCGACGGTCACCGTGTCGTCCGCCGGCCAGTCGACCAACGCCCAGGTCTCGGCCGTCTCGACCCGGACCGTGGAGCCGGTCGGCACGCCGGTGTCGTCGACCACCCACGGCACCACGGAGGCCGGGGTGCCGGGGCCGGCGCAGATCCCCGCGAGACAGTCCCCGTCGAACGTCTCCGCGATCACCGCCGCCGGACTCTTGAAGATCTGTGCGGCACCCTCGGCGGCCGCCTCCAGCAGGCGCGCGAAGGTCGGGGCGGCGTGCACCGCCACTGTCGTGTCGGCCAGGCCGAGCAGCCGCTCGGCGAGCAGTTCGGCGCGTTGCCGGGCCTGGTAGTAGCGCAGGACCGCCCGGGTGGTCGCGATCAACTCTTCCGGCTCGATCGGCTCGGTCAGGTACGCGTCCGCGCCCCGGGTCAGTCCCTGGGCGCGGTCGGCGACGTCGACGGCGTGCGCCGACACGTGGATCACCGGCATCGCCGGGTGACGAATCTTGATCTGTTCGCAGACCTCGTAGCCGCTGAGGTCGGGCAGCCGGACGTCGAGGACGACGAGGTCGATCCGGTCCACCTCGACCCGGGCCAACGCCTCGGCGCCGTTCTCGGCCTCGAGCACTGTGAACCCAGCCCGGGTCAGCCAACTGACCAGCAGGTAGCGCTTGGTACGACTGTCATCGACCACCAGGACGGTCGTCGGCATGCCGTCCACGCCGTCACGCTCCGCCAACGGGTAGCGAGACGTGGAATGTGCTGCCCCGGCCCGGCTCGCTGGTCAGCTCCAGTGTCCCGCCGAGCAGCGTCACCAACCGCCGGGCGTACGGCAGACCGAGGCCGGTGCCGCCGACCCGGGTGGCGCCCGGCACCTGGTAGAACTCCTCGAAGATCCGGTCGTGCAGCTCGGGCGCGATGCCCAGCCCGGTGTCGCTGACCTCGAACGTCCACCTGTCGCCCTGCTGGTGGGCACGCAGTCGCACCTCGCCGCGCTCGGTGAACTTCAACCCGTTGTGCAGCAGATTGCGCAGCACCTGGCCGAGCAGCACCTCGTCGGTGCGCAGCAGAGCCGGTGCGCTGGGCTCCTCCACCACCAGCTCCACCTCCGGACGGGTGGCCAGCGCGCGCAGTGTGCCGCGCAGTTGACCGAAGAGCGGGCGCAGGTCGACGTCCGACAGGTCCAGTTCGATCCGGCCGGACTCCGCCTTCGCCAGGTCCAGCAGCTCGTTGACCAGATTGAGCAGGTCGGCCGCCGACGAGCGGATCAGCTCGACCTGACGGCCCTGCTCATCGGTGAGCGGATCGGAGGCGGAGTCGGTGAGCAGTCGCCCCAACCCGATGATCGCGGTGACCGGGGCGCGCAGCTCGTGGCTCACATTGGCGAGGAACCGGCTCTTCGACTCGCTCGCCGCCCGCAGTTGAGCCGACTTCTCGTCCAGCTCGGCGTAGAGCGCGACGACCCCTCGGTTGGTCTCCTCCAACTCCTCGGTGAGCTGGTTGTAGAGCGCCAGCACACCACGGTTGGTCTCGGCCAGTTCTTCGTTGAGCACGGCCAGCTCGTCACGTTGGCTGCGCACCTCGTCGAGTGCCGCGATGAGCTGCCCGTTCTGCGCCGTCAACTCGTCCAACGCGCTGGCCGGGGCGATACGGCCGAGTTCGCTGCGGAACTCGGCCAACCGCTCCGGAGTCGGGATCGGCGCGTTGGCCGGGACTCGTCGGGACATCCTCACGACCGTAACCCCCTCGACGGTCGCCACGCCCAACGTGTCGACCAGCCGGGACACCGCACCGGACTGCGGCTGGTATTGACCGTCGGGCAACGGGGTCACCGGGGCGAGGTCGGCGAGCAGGTGGTATCGGCCGTCGGCACCTGCGTCGATGTGGAAGGTGACGTCCGCGCCGCCGACAGTCCCCAGCAGGTCCCGGGCCACCTCGCTGAGCGCGGTGGCGATCCGAACCTGGTCCTGGCGTTCGAGGCCCACCACGGCCGCCACCTCGCGGCCCCGCTGACGGATCACGAAGATGTCCTGCTCCACCCGCAGCGCCATCTGGAGCAGCGGCTGCGCGGCCGGCTCGCCGGTCATGCCCAGGACCTTGCCACGAGCACGCAGGCGTCGTCGCGTCGCACACCCGCGTCGCGCAGGAGGGTTGCCGCTACGACGAGCGGAGAGCGCTCCGCCAGACCCGGGTAGTCCTCCAACCGCCACCGGTCGGCCACCCCGTCGGTGTGCATCACCAGGCGGGAACCGGGACCGAGCGGGTAGTCGTACTCCCGGATCGCCGGCCGTTGGTGGCCGGCGATGCCGGGAAGCGACACCAGCCCGCGACGGCGGCCGTCCTCTTCGACGATCACACCGGCGATGTTGCCGAGCCCGGCGTAGCGCAGCACGCCTGCCTCCGGCGCGAGTTCGGCGACGGCGAGCGCGGCACCTCGGGTGTGCGACATGCTCCGGTGCAGGTGAGCGACCACCGTTGCCGGTGGGCCGGCCGGGGCGTCGCGGAACGCGGCGAGCGCCGCGTCCGTGGCGGCGGCGGCCAGCGGGCCGTGCCCCAGCCCGTCGCTGACCAGCACCTGGTGCCGCCCGTCGGCGACCCGGACGATGTACCCGTCGCCGCTGACCGTCTCGCCGGTGATCGGCCGGGTCAGGGCACCGGCCCAGGACGGCCGCGCGGGCTCCGCCGGCCAGACCTGTACGGCGAACACCGTCCCTCGGCCGGGCAGCGAGTATCCGTCGAACCAGCTCGCCTGCCGGACGATGGCGCCCAGACCGATGCCGAGCGTTCCGGTGGTGGAGTGCCCGTCCTGGGACGAGACGGTCAGGTCGGCCATCCCCGGCCCGGAGTCGATCGCCACCAACTCCACGCCGGCCTGCCCGGCCCGCCGCACCGGCCGGAGCAGCAGCATCCCTTCGTCGGCGTGCTTGACCAGGTTGCTGGTCAGCTCGGCGGCGACGATGGCCAGGTCGGCGATGCGGATCTCACCGATCCCGACCTGCGCACCGAGGCGTTCGGCGGCCCGCCGGACGGCACTCGCCGCGCTGCTGGCCTCCACCCGGAACCAGATGCCACTGTCGGTGACTGCCTCGGCGTTCACCGCGACCACTTGGTGACAGTGATGCGCGTGCCGGTCTCCGGCGAGGTCTCGATCTCGAACTCGTCGACGAGGCGGCGGGACCCGCTGAGGCCGAGGCCGAGGCCACCCCCGGTGGTGTAGCCGTCGGTCAGGGCCAGATCCAGGTCGGCGATGCCGGGCCCGGAGTCGGCGAAGACGATCCGGATGCCCTTGCGCCGGCCGTTGTCCACGGTCGCCACCTCGACCGAGCCACCGCCCCCGTACACGAGGGTGTTGCGGGCCAGTTCGCTGGCCGCGGTGACCACCTTGGTCTGGTCGACGAGGGACAGCTTGACGGCGACCGCCACCGACCGGACCAACTGCCGGACGCGTACCACGTCCTCGTCGCTGCGGACCGACTGCGCCTGCGGGTGGCCCAGGTCGATGCCCGCGGTCACGGCGTGGCCGTCTCGGCGTCCGGCTCGTCCTCAAGCTCGTCGTCGAACCCGTCGTCGTGCGCCGCCGCGATGAGCTCCATGCCGCGCTCGACGTTCAGCGCGGTACGGATGCCGTTCAGCGACAGCCCCAGTTCGACGAGGGTGATGGCCACGGCGGGGCGCATTCCGACCACCACCGTCTCCGCGTCGAGCACCTTGGAGATCGACGCGATGGTGGAGAGCATCCGGCCGACGAAGGAGTCGACGATGTCCAGCGCGGTGATGTCGATGATGACGCCGTGGCAGCCGGTGTCCACGATCCGCTCGGCGAGGTCCTCCTGGAGCGCGACCGCCGTCTGGTCGGACATGTCCACCTGGATGGAGACGAGCAGGATGTCGCCGATCTTGAGGATCGGTACGCGTTCCATCAGTTGCCCCGACGCGGTTGGCGGCGGGCCGTCTCCACCCCGGTCAGCCGCAGCACGTGGCGCAGCGCGTCGGCGAGGCTCGCCTTGGTGGCGATGTCGCCGAACTCGATGCCGAGCGCCACGATGGTCTGCGCGATCTGCGGCCGGATGCCGGAGATGATGCAGTCGGCGCCCATCAGCCGGGCCGCCACCACGGTCTTCAGGATGTGCTGGGCGACCTGGGTGTCGACCGCCGGGACACCGGTGATGTCGATGATCGCGTACGGGGAGCCGGTGTCGACCAGGGTCTGCAGCAGCCGCTCCATCACGACCTGGGCGCGGGCTGAGTCCAGCGTGCCGACCAGCGGGACGGCGACCACGCCCTCCCAGAGCTTGACCACCGGCGTGGAGAGTTCGAGCAGCTGCTCGGCCTGATCGGCGATCAGGCTCTCCCGGGTGCGGACGAAGCTCTCGAAGGTGTAGAGGCCCATGTCGTCGACCAGCTTGGCGAAGGCGACGAAGTCGCTCAGCGCGTTGCTGCCGCCGGCCTCCTGCAACAACTCGGCGAGCACGTCCTTGAGGGCGAACACGCTGATCGTGGTCTCGGTGGCGGAGAAGCCCTGCCGGGCGCGACCACGGGACAGTTCGGAGAGCGCGGCACGCAACTCGGCGGCGTTGTCCGCGGACAGATCGATCACGCCCTGCTCGCCGGTGACGAGGATGGCGCGGTGCAGGTCCTGGACCTGCCGGCGCAGTTCGGCCTGACTCAGCCGGCCTCGCAACGAACTGGTGACGATCTCGGTCCACCGAGTCGTGACCCGTTCGTCCTGCTCGCTGAGCAGCGCGGCGAGTCGACCACTTTCTTCGGTGCTCAACGCCATTTCGAACCCCCTTGACCTGGACCGGGCGGACTCTATCACCGGGGTCTGATCAACTACTTGCCCCGTAGCAACGGAATGACGACGGCCACCGGATACCGGCTCCCGTTCTGCGTTCGCCCCCCGTCGTGGGATACCGTTCCCCCGATAACAGGAGGTCTGGCGAATGTCCTTGACGGTGCACACGGAACAACGCGGCGACATGGTCGTCGTGTCGGTCGCGGGCGAGCTCGACATGGCCACCGCACCGCAGCTCCAGGACCAGATCACCGACCTGCTCGACAAGGGGCGTAGCCGGTTGGTGTTCGACCTGGCGGACGTCTCGTTCTGCGACTCGACCGGTCTGTCGGTCTTCGTCCGCGCCAAGAACAGCTGCGACGAGGCTGGCGGCGTGGTGCGGTTGGCCGCACCGCAGCGCGGGGTGCTGCGCATCCTCGAGGTGAGCGGGCTGGTCGAGGTGCTGCACACCTACCCGACGGTGGACGAGGCAGTCGCCGGCGAGTCGACGCCGGCTTCCTCCTGACCGCTGCCGTTCCTCACTCGTCCTCGACGTAGCGGGGACGGGCGATCGCCATGCCCGCCGTGGTCTGCACGGCGAGAGCGCCCAGCAGGAACCCGATCGGGGCGGTCCAACCGCCGGTAGCCTCGTAGAGGATGCCGACCAGCAGCGGGCCGAGGGCGGCGATCACGTAGCCGGTGCTCTGCGCGAACGCGGAGAGCGCCACGGTGCCCTCG
Source organism: Micromonospora sp. WMMD967 (assembly GCF_029626165.1). Classification (NCBI taxonomy): domain Bacteria; kingdom Bacillati; phylum Actinomycetota; class Actinomycetes; order Micromonosporales; family Micromonosporaceae; genus Micromonospora; species Micromonospora sp. WMMD967. The sequence goes on along the minus strand of NZ_JARUBK010000001.1, from coordinate 1,355,124 downwards.
GCGGTGCGGGCGCGCAGGCCGATGGCGGTCAGGATCATCGGGAACGCGCCCTGACCGATGGCCAGGAGAGCGACCCAGAGCAGCGCGGCACCGCGCGGAGCCAGCGCCAACCCCAGGTAGGCCAGCGCCGACGCGGTGGTCAGCCCCAGCACCAGCGGCCGCAGACTGCCCAGCCGACCGGCCAGGGTGGGCATCAGCAGCGCGATCGGCACGCCGAGTGCGGTCACCCCGGCGAGCAGCAGCCCGGCGGACTCCGGCTGGTAGCCGGCGTCGCGGAACAACTGGGCCAGCCAACCCATGATCGCGTACCCGCTGAGCGACTGCGCCCCGAAGTACACGGCCATCGCCCAGCCGAGCCGGGTTCGGGCCGGCCGGATCCGCGCCGGGGTGGCGACGACCGCCGTCGGGGTCGCCCGCCGCGCGCCGGTCCGGGTCCGCAGCGCCAGCGGCACCCACGGGAGTACGGCCACCGCGGCCATCGCGGCCCAGATGCCGAGCCCGGCCCGCCACGACCCGAAGGCGTGCGCGATCGGCACCGCGGTGGCGGCGGCCACCGTCGTGCCCACCGTCAACGCCATCGTGTACGCCCCGGTGACCAGGCCGGTGCGGTGCGGGAAGTGCTGCTTGACGAGCATCGGCAGCAGGATGTTGGCGACCGCGATGCCGGACAGCGCCAGCGCGCTGGTGAGCACGAAGACCCAGATCGAGTCGGTGACGACCCGGAGCACCTGACCGACGGCCAGGGCGAACATGGCGACCACCAGCACCCGGGCCGGCGCCACCCGGCGTACCAGCCACGGGGTGAGCGCGCCGAGACCGGCGAACGCGATGGTCGGCAGGGTGGTGACCAGACCGGCGGTGGCACCGGAGAGGCCCAGTCCGTCGCGGACCTCGTCGAGCAGCGCGCCGAGGCTCGTCACCACGGCACGGAGGTTGACCGCGACCAGCAGCATCCCGACCAGCACGAGCGCGCCACCGGTCGCCGGGTGCGTCCGTCGGACCGCACCGGGGTCGCCGGCCGGGCGGGTGTCGACGGCGGCGGGGGCGGGCAGCGCCGGAGCGGCGGTGGGTGGCGGGGTCATGACCTCTAACCTACAATCATGGGATGAATTTGGGACCGGTGATGTAACCAGTGCCACCGTCGGTCGATTCCTCCTCCGCGCCCCCAAGCGGCCAGCCCGCCGTGCCGCCACGCGGCCACCGCGTCCGGCAGACCATCGAGCAGCTCCGGGCCCGGATCCTCGGCGGTGAGTGGCCGATCGGCGGGCGCATCCCCACCGAGCCGCAGCTGGTCGCCGCGCTGGGCGTCGGGCGCAACACGGTCCGCGAGGCGGTCCGAGCCCTGGTGCACGCCGGGGTGCTGGAGTGCCGGCAGGGCTCCGGCACGTACGTGGTCTCCACCGATGAGCTGGCCCCGGTGGTGGCCCGCCGCCTCGGCGACGACCGGATGACCGAGGTGATCGAGGTACGCCGCGCCTTCGAGGTGGAGGCCGCCCGTCTCGCCGCGCTGAGGCGTACACCGGAGGACCTGGCGGCGCTCGACGGCGCGCTGGCGGAGCGCGAGGCCGCGTGGCACGACGGCCGGGTCGACGCGTTCGTCGAGGCCGACGCGGCGCTGCACACGGTGGTGGTCGCCGCCGCGCACAATGCCATGCTCGCCGAGCTGTACGCCTCGGTCGGCAGCGCCCTGCGCAGCACCGTCGCCCAGGCGATGGGTGACGCGCTCACCCCGGAGCGCTACGTCGACCACAGCCGACTGGTCGAGGCGATCCGGGCCGGCGACCCGGGCCGGGCCGCGCTCGAGGCCGGCGCTTTTCTGGAGCCCGCCGAGCGGGCATAGGTTGTCCCCGACAGAAAAGCGGACACCTCGGGAGTACGAATGCTCAAGGGCTTCAAAGACTTCATCATGCGCGGCAACGTCGTCGACCTGGCGGTCGGTGTCGTCATCGGCGCGGCGTTCACCGGCGTCGTCACCGCCTTCACGAACTCCTTCCTCAAGCCGATCATCAAGCTGGTCGGCGGCGGGGACGACCAGTTCGCCGGCCAGTGGGAGATCAGCAAGGGCAACCTGATGGACTGGGCGGGCTTCATCAACGCCCTGATCACCTTCCTGCTCACGGCTGCGGTCCTGTACTTCCTCGTGGTGTTCCCGATGAACAAGCTGGCCGAGCGGCGCAAGCGGGGCGAAGAGCCGCCGCCGGCGGCGCCGAGCGAGGAGGTCAAGCTGCTCACCGAGATCCGGGACGCGCTGGTCTCCGCCGGCCACACCACCCCGGGTCAGCAGCGTGGGGCGCTGGACGACGTGCTGGGCCGCCGGACGGAACCGCCGACGCAGCGCTGACTCGACCGGAAGCACATCGGCCCCTGTGGGAATCCCGCAGGGGCCGCACCTTCTCGTACGTGTGTTCGATAGAGTCCCGCCATGGAGCAGCGGAAGCACTGGTGGAACGGGAAGTGGGGGCGGCTGGCCCGGCGGGACGTCTTCCTGCGGGTGGACGCCGACCGGTGGCACGTCGAGCAGCGCGCCGGCGGAGCCGAGGGCATCTCACGGTTCTACGAGTACGGCAGTGCGGACGAGGCCGAGGACACCGTCCGGGCCCTCCTCGACGGTCCGGACACCTGGCGGGAGCTGTCCCCCCGCCCACCGGGCAGCTGGACCCTCCCGAACACCTGACCAACCACCACAGCCGCGCGACGTCGCCGTCAGCGCGATCCGGGTGGGTGGCGGGCAGCGCCGCCACCCGGCGCCATGTCCGATCCGGAGGCGGTACCGCTCTCAGCGGTGATGCCGCTGTGGCATCTTGATGCCACAGCGGCATCACGCTCTCCGGCCATCCCCGCGCGCCGCCGCCACGGGGCCGGCCGCCACCGGCATGCGGCCGCGTTTAGCGGCGCACCGCCCCGGGAACCGCTGTGGGATGGACCAGCAGGACGAGCAGCAGGCGACCATTTCGCGGATCACCACGGGGATGCCGGTGATCGACTCAGCCGGCACCGAGGTCGGAACCGTGGACCTCGTCCAGCGGGGCGACCCGAACGCGGTGACCGTCCAGACCTCGACCGCCGACCCGGGCAGCAGCCTGGACGAGCTGATCGAAGCGACCGCTGTCGAGGAGCCGGACGTCCCGGCCGACCTGGCCGCGCGGCTGCTGCACAGCGGCTACCTGAAGGTGTCGACGGAGTTGACCCGCACCGGCGCGGTCTACGTACCGGCCGACCGAATCGGATCGGTGGCCGACGGCCGGGTCCTCCTGGCCGTCGGCGTGGCCGACCTGCCGCCCGAGGAGTAGCCCGGCAGGCAGGTCGGACTGATGATCGACCCCCAGATCGCCGACGTGGCGGTATTCGAGCTCGGGTATACCGCCAGCTCGGCGACCTGGTGTGGATCATGGAGGCCGCAGCTCGACGGGAGCACCCAGCCTGACGGGAAGGGCGCGGTTCACTGTGGTTGCGGTGTCCGGTCGTCGTCGACAGCGCGGATTCCTTGATCGCGAGTGGATCTTGGTGGCGCGCCCGGCCCAGCCTGGTCCGGCGCGGGTTGGTCCGGCGCGGGCTGGTCCGGCGCGGGCTGGTCCGGCGCGGGTTGGTCCGGCGCGGGCTGGTCCGGCGCGGGCTGGTCCGGCGCGGGCTGGTCCGGCGCGGGCTGGTCCGGCGCGGGGCGGCGGCGGAAGAGCAGCAGCATCAGGCAGCCGGCGACCAAACCCCAGAACGCGCCGCCCACGCCGATCAGCGTCACCCCGGAGGCGGTCACCACGAAGGTGACCACCGCTGCCTCCCGGGTCGCCGGGTCGGCCACCGCCGAGGCGAGCGCGGTCGCCAGGGCGCCCAGCAGGGCCAGCCCGGCGACGGCCTCGATGAGGATCGGTGGGGCGACCGCGACCAACGCGGTGGCCGCTCCGGCGCCCAGCCCGAGCAGCGCCAGCCCGAGGCCGGCGGTGACCGAGGCGATCCACCGACGGTCCGGGTCCGGGTGCGCGTCAGGGCTGGCGGCAAGCGCGGCGGTGATCGCCGCCAGGTTCACGGCATGCCCACCGGCCGGGGCGGCGAGCAGGCTGGCCAGGCCGGTGGCCCGCAGGGCGGCGCCGAACGGCGGCCGGTAGCCGTAGCCGACCAGCACTGCCATGCCGGGCACGTTCTGCGCGGCCATGGTGACCAGGAACAGCGGAAGGGCCAGCCCGACCAGCGCGGACGCGTTCCAGGCCGGCGTGGTCAGCGTGACCGACGGGACCAGCGCGGCACCGGTCAGGCCGGCCGGCGGCGCGGTCAGCGCGATCGCCGCCACCGCTACCACCAGCGCGCCGGGCACCGCCCAGCGGCGGGCGAACCGGTGCAGCAGCAGCCAGGCCACCACCACCGGACCGGCCACCAGGGGCAGCTCGACCAGTGCGCGGACCGGGGCCGTACACAGTGGCAGCAGGACCCCGGCGAGCATCGCGCCGGCCACCGGCTTGGGGATGGCGGCCACCGCGCGGCCGAGGGGCGGGAACAGCCCGGCCGCGACGATCAGCGCTCCGGAGACGAGGAAGGCGCCCACCGCGACCGGCCATCCGCCCCGGGGCGGCCCGGTCGCGACCAGCAGCGCCGCGCCCGGTGTGGACCAGGCGACGCTCATCGGTATCCGGTGCCGCCAGCCCAGCCACGCGGCGGCGAGCCCGCACGCCACGCAGAGGGCGAGCAGCCCGGAGGCGGCCTGCGCGTCCGACGCGCCGGCCGCGCGGAGCCCGGCCAGCACGACGGTGAACGAGCTGGCGAAGCCGACGAGCGCGGTCACCACACCCGCCAGCAGTGGTTGCACACGTCCGGCCATCCAACTCCCCCGACTGTTCCGTTTACGGAACGACAGCGTGTAGCACCATAGTCGGGTGCCGCAGCCACCACCAGTCCGCCGACCGGGCCTCGACGTGGATCCCGTCGTCGTCGGCCGCCGGGTCCGTGCCCTACGCGAGGAGCGGGGCATCTCGCTGTCCACACTGGCCCGGCTCGCGGGTGTCGGGAAGGCCACCCTCTCCGGCCTGGAACACGGCACCCGCAACCCCACGCTGGAGACGCTCTGGGCGGTCACCGCGCAGCTCGGCGTGCCGTTCACCGCGCTGTTGGCCGAACCGGCGGCCGAGCCGATCGTGCACGGCACCGCCGTCACCGCCACCCTGCTGGAGGTGTTCGACGACACCGACGCGACCTACGAGCTGTACCGGATGCGCGTCGCGCCGGGCGTCGTGCAGACCTCCCCCGCCCACCAACCAGGCGTGACCGAGCACATCACCGTCTTCGCCGGAGTGCTGCGCGCCGGGCCGGCCGACGCGCCGCTGACCGCCCCGGCCGGTGGCCACCTCCGCTGGGTGTCCGACGTGCCGCACACGTACGCGGCGGTGGGTGACGAGGAGGTCGCCGCCAGCCTGCTGCTGCGCTACCCGCGCCACTGAGACCGGCTCCGGGCGCCCATATCTCAATCATTTTCGCCCCACGCAGTAGTGCGTAGAGACGAAGGCAGGGTCTTCTTGGCAAGCTTGACCCCATGACGCTGATCCTCCGCTCGGCCATCCTCAACGACATCGGCCTGGTTCGCACCAACAACGAGGACTCCGCCCTCGCCGGTGACCGCCTGATCGCCGTCGCCGACGGCATGGGCGGGCTGCCCGCGGGCGAGGTGGCGAGCGAGATCGTGATCCGGATCCTGGACGAGCTGGCCCCACCCACCGACCCCGACGGCGCTGCCGACGCCCTGCGCGCCGTGGTCAGCACCGCCAACCAGCGCATCCACGCCGCCATCACCGTCGACCCGACCCGGGAGGGCATGGGCACGACGCTCACCGCGGCGTTGCTGGCCGGGGAGACGCTGGTGCTGGCCCAGGTCGGTGACTCCCGGTGCTACCTGCTGCGCGACGCGGAGCTGACCCAGCTCACCCGGGACGACACGTTCGTGCAGGCGCTCGTCGACCAGGGCACGCTCTCCCCCGACCAGGCCCGTCACCACCCGCAGCGGTCGCTGGTGACCCGGGCCGTGCAGGGTGCCGACACCCCGCCGGCAGTCGGAGTCCTGACCGTGGTGCCCGGTGACCGGCTGCTGCTGTGCAGTGACGGGCTCTCCGACTACGTCGAGGACGACGCCATCGCGGCGGCGCTGGGCATGTACTCCGACCGCCAGCAGTGCGGCGAACAGTTGGTGAAGCTGGCCCACCACGCCGGCGCTCCGGACAACGTGACGGTCGTCGTCTCCGACGTCGTCGCCCGCTGACCGGTAGGACACACTCCGCGGTTCACGAACCCGCCGGATCGGGTCCGGCCACCCAAGTAGGTAGTTGTGCCATCTAGCTTGCACCGCTACTGTCCGACGGGTGGATTCCGACCGGCGCGGGCAGTGGCTGCGTGGGGTGCTCGACATCTGCGTGCTGGCCCTGCTGGCCGACCGCGAGTCCTACGGCTACCAGCTCGCCCAGGCGCTCGACGCCTCAGGTGTGGGGCCCATCCAGGGCGGCACGCTCTACCCGGTGCTGCTGCGCCTGCAGAAGACCGGCCTGGTCACCGCGCAGTGGCGGGAGGGCAGCGCCGGGCCGGCCCGCAAGTACTACCGGCTCACCGACGACGGGTACGCGGCGCTCCGCTCAGGCGGCAGCGCCTGGCTCGCCTTCGTCCAGCCGGTGAACGACATCGTCACGAAGGGGGTCACCCGGTGAACGCCGACGATTGGCTGCGGACACTCACAGCCGAGTTGCACCAGCGCCGGGTAGCGCCGGACGCCGCCCGACACGTGGTCGCCGAGGCCGCCACACACCTGCGTGACGGCGGCGGTGACCCCTGGGTCGTCTTCGGTCCACCCCAGCAGTACGCGGGCGCGGTCGTGGAGAGCATCGGCACCGCGCCCGGACCACGCCCCGGACCGGTCCGGCTGCACGCGACGGGCATCACCAAGCGGTACGGGCGACGAACGGTCCTGCGTGACACCACGCTCACCGTCCGGGCCGGACAGATCGCCGCCGTCGTCGGCGCCAACGGCTGCGGCAAGAGCACCTTCCTGCGCATCTGCGCCGGGCTGATGTCCCCGGACGCCGGAGAGGTGACAGTTTCGGGGCGGCTCGGCTACTGCCCACAGTCCGGCGGCACCGCCGACTTCCTGCTCGCCGACGAGCACTTCGTGCTGGTCGGGGCCGGTCAGGGCGTGGCGCGGGGTCCGGCCCGTCGCGCCGGTCGGGCGGCGGCACGTCAACTCGGGTGGGAAGCGGGCGGGGACGTGCAGGCCCGCCACCTGTCCGGCGGCACCCGGCAGAAGCTCAACCTGACCATGTCCACGCTCAGCGCCCCCGACGTCCTGCTGCTCGACGAGCCGTACCAGGGCTTCGACCAGAGCACCTACGTCAACTTCTGGGACCAGCTCAGCAGGCTGCGCGACGCCGGCACGGCGATCGTCGTGGTGACCCACCTGCTCAACCAACTCGACCGGGTGGACATCGTGCTCGACCTGACCCCGGCACGTGAGACCGAGTGGCACGCGCCCGGCGTCCAGGGAGGTCACCGGTGAACCGGCTCGTCACCGTCGCCGAGATGACAGTGCGGGAGTTGCTGCGGCGTCGGGGCGTACTCCTGCTGTTGTTGTTGATGCCGTTGACCTTCTACCTGATCCGGCGGGACGCCTACCTCGGGCAGTCGGTCCGGTCGCTGCTCCTCGGTGTGGGCTGGGCGGTGAGCACCGCCGCACTGTTCGCCACGACTGCGGCTCGTGAGGTGGAGCCCAGGCTGCGGCTGGCCGGCTACCGCCCACATCACCTCTACCTCGGTCGGGTGCTCGGTCTGTGGGCGGTGGGGCTGATCATCTCCGTACCGTTCTTCCTGCTGCCGATGATCGACGGTGCGGAGCTGCGGTACGGCGGCCTGGCCGCCGCGCTGCTCTGTTCCGTCGCGGTGGCGGCGCCGTTCGGGATGCTGATCGGCACGTTGCTGCCCCGGGAGATGGAGGGCACCCTGCTGCTGCTCACAGTGGTCACGGTGCAGATGTTGATCGACCCCGCCGGGTCCGGGGCGAAGCTGACCCCGTTCTGGTCGACCCGGGAGATCGCCACCTGGGCGGTCGACCACACCGACCAGGGCTACCTCTCCCGAGGGGTGCTGCACGGGCTCGTCGTCACCGCCCTGTTGGTCGTCGGCGTGGCGGCCGTGGCCAGCATCCGTCTGCGCCGCCGCCGGCACCTGCGGCATCTGCCGGTCGGCTGACCGCCGCGCTCGTTCGACGGCGGGTTGCCTGTCGACGCCGTGGATCGGGCCAATCCGGTTGCTGTCACCTGCACGGCAGGCTGAGATGGGCGAATGACCATCCGCCGGGTGACCGCCGACGACCGTCTCACCACCAGCTTTCCGCTGGCCGCGTACGCCTTCGAGTCCTCGCCGCTCGGTGCGGCACGAATCGACGAGTTCCGCGACTACCTGCCCTACCAGGAGGGCAACCGGACGTTGATCGCCGAGGAGGGCGGTGCCACGCTGGCCGCCGTCTCGTCCATTCCGATGCGGCAGAACCTGCGCGGTGCGGTGCTGCCGATGGCCGGCGTCGCCGGGGTGGCGACCCATCCGCTGGCCCGCCGGCAGGGGCACGTCCGGACGTTGCTGCACCAACTGCTCGACGAGGTACGCGACGACGGGCACACACTCAGCGCGCTCTATCCGTTCCGGCCCAGCTTCTACGCCCGCTTCGGCTACATCGGGCTGCCCAAGCCGCGTCGGGTCACCTTCACCCCGGCCCACCTGGGCTCACTGCTCCGTGTGGACCTGCCCGGCGAGGTGAGCTGGGAGCGCATCGCGGCCGGCTATCCGGCGTGGCGGGCGTTCACCGAGCGCAACCTCCAGGAACGGCACGGCTTCTCGATCTTCCCGGACTACCGGGCGGTCGGAATGCGCGACCGGGACGAGTACTGGCTGCTGACCGCCCGGGTGGGCGGGGAGGTCACCGGCGCGGTGACGTACCGGATCGACGGGCACGGCGGCACACTGCACGGCAACGAGATGCTGTGCGTCGACCCGCTCGCCCGGACGTTGCTGTTGCAGTTCTTCGCCCGGCACGTCGACCAGATCGAGCGGGTCAGCGTCCAGGTCCCGCCCGACGAGTTGCCGGAGCTGTGGCTGACCGACCTGGACGTGCACGTCGAGGCACGGACGGCCGTACCGGCTTCGTCGGCCCCGATGGCCCGTCTACTGGCGATGGACGCGTTACGCGGGCTGCCCGCCGGGCCCGGTCGGGTACGCGTCGAGCTGACCGGTGACCGTTGGCTGGCCGGCACCCACCTGCTGGACGGCACCACCGGCGTGTTGGAGCTGGTCGACGACACCACCGGCCGTACGCCCACCGCCACCCTCACCGCCGCCGGGCTCTCCGCCCTCGCGTACGGGGTGCTGGACCCGACCGAGCTGCCGTTGCGGGGCCTTGGTGAGGTGCCGGCGGACGCCGCCGCCGAGCTGCGCGGCATCTTCCCCCGCCGGGTGCCGTACCTCTTCGCCGACTTCTGATCTCCCTTAACCGGGGGTTAAACCGGCACGGCGGATTCGTCGTGGCACCGGCACGGCTCCTAGCATCACCTGGTGCGCATGACGTCGCTTGCCGCCCTGCTCGTCCTCGGTGTCGCCACCGCGACCCTGCCCGCCTGCGCGGCCGACGACCCGGCGCCCGCTTTCCAGTCCGGCTCCTCCGCCGCGCCGACGGCAGTGGCGACCGGCGACCAGAGCGCCTCGCCGGAGGCCCGTGACGGGCTCGGTGGTCCGGGTGCCAGCGCCAGCCCCAAGCCCGCCGAGAAGGTCCTCGCGGCCGGAAACCCGAACGGCAAGGCCAGCGTGCCGGCCGAGGGGCGGGCGGTGGACACCTCGAAGCCGACCCGGACCATCGGCACCGGCACCCCGGCCAGCTGCACCTCCGCGGCGGTCGTGAAGGCCGTCGCGGCGGGCGGCGTCATCACGTTCAACTGTGGCCCGGCACCGGTGACGATCAAGATGGCCGCCACCGCGAAGGTGCGCAACGCCAACGGGCCGAAGGTCGTGCTGGACGGCGGCGGCACCGTCACGCTGAGCGGCCAGGGCCAGCGCCGCATCCTCTACATGAACACCTGCGACGAGGCGCAGGGTTTCACCACCTCGCACTGCCAGAACCAGGATCACCCGCAGCTCACCGTGCAGAACCTGACGTTCGCCGACGGCAACTCCACCGGCGAGAAGGCCGAAGGTGGCGGCGGTGGGGCGATCTTCGTACGCGGGGGTCGGTTCAAGGTGGTCAACTCACGCTTCGTCCGCAACCGCTGCGACCGCACCGGCCCCGACCTCGGAGGCGCGGCCGTGCGGGTGCTGAGCCAGCACGAGAACAAGCCGGTGTACGTGGTGGGCAGCACCTTCGACGGCGGTTCCTGCTCGAACGGAGGGGCGCTGAGCAGCATCGGCGTGTCCTGGGTGGTGCTGAACAGCCTGCTCAGGAACAACGAGGCGATCGGCAACGGGGCCAACCCGGCCAAGTCCGGCACGCCGGGCGGCGGCAGCGGCGGCGCGATCTACTGCGACGGCAACGAGTTCACAGTGCGGATCGCCGGCACGATCATCGAGAACAACAAGGCCAACGAGGGCGGCGGCGCGATCTTCTTCGTGAGCAACAACCGCACCGGCACGATGCGGATCGAAGGCTCGACCCTGCGCCGCAACCCCAGTGGCAAGTTCGAGACCCGAGGCTTTCCCGGCATCTTCTTCCTGGGCGCCCGGAACCCCACTGTCACCGGCTCCAAGCTGACCTGACCCCCGCCCAGGTGCTGCTCCCGTGCGGCCCCGGTCAGTAGGGGTTGCCCTGGCCCGGAGGACGGGCCTTCAGGAGGGCGGTGGGGCGGCCGGGCAGGTCGCGGATGCCGGACAGCGGTGGGCTCCCCGCGTGGTCGCCCTCGGCCATCCCGGCGAAGAGTTCCTTGAGGGCCGCCAACGCATCGATCTTCGGCTGCCAACCCAGCTCGGTCTCGGCGCGTTCGCTGGACATCAGCGGTGCATTTAGCCCCAACTCCACCCACCCGGCGTCGACCGGTTGCAGCCGCGCCCGCCAGCTCAGCGCCGCCGCCGCCCGCAACACCGGCGCGGCGACCGGCACCGTCCAACCGTGGAAGTGCCGGGCCACCAACTCCGGAGTCAGCACCGGGTCCGCGGCGACGTTGAAAGCGCCGCGCGCATCACCCACCACCGCCCGGGTGTACGCATCTGCGACGTCGTCGGCGTGCACCGCCTGCATCCGCAAGCGGCGGTTCGTCGGCACCAGCGGAATCCGACCGAAGCGCAACAGCCGCACCGGCGCCAGCGGGCCCAGGAAGTAGCGGGTGATCTCCACCCCGGCGGCCCGCTGGAAGATCAATCCGGGTCGCATCCGCACCACCCGCAGCGTCGGGTGCTCCCGCTCGACCTCGTCCAGCAGCGCCTCCACCTCCGCCTTGTGCTCGCTGTACGACGAGCCGGGCACACCGGTGGCCGGCCATCGCTCGCTGATCGGGTGGTCCTTCGGGCCGGGCGCGTAGGTGCCGACCGACGAGGCGTACACCAGGGCCGGCACCCCGGCCCGGACCACCGCGTCGATCACCGCCCGGCTGCCGTCGACGTTGGTCCGCCGCAGCACCCGCTGGTCATGGCTGGGCTGGATCTGCCAGGCCAGGTGCACCACAGCGTCCGCACCCGCGAACACCTCGGAAAGCTGCCCCACCGCGCTCGGCGCGCCGATGTCGCAGGAGTGCCACTCCACCTGGTCGTACGGCTCACCGGCATCCGGGCCGGGCAACCGCCGGACCACCCCGGCCAACTCCACGCCTCGCTCCCGGCGCAGCCGCCGCAGCAAGGCCGTACCGACGTTGCCGCTGGCCCCCACCACCACGATCCGCATGCCCGACCCCGTACCCGCCCAGCAGCAGCTCAACCACCGACCCCCGTGCGGCTCGGCCCGGCGCTGGCCCCGGCGCGGCCTGTCTGCCGGGCGCGGCCTGCCTGCCCGGCCCGGTCCTGGGCCCGGCGCGGTCAGTCCGCCCGGCCCGGTCCGCCGGACGCGGTCCGTGCGCCCGGTGCGGTCCGCGCGGTGGCTTGATCCACTCGCCTTTCTGAAAGTCGCGGTATGCGGTGGCTTGATCCACTCGCCTTCCTGAAAGTCGCGGTATCCAGGTGGGGACGACAGCCCGACTTCCGGAAACCCGAGTCGATCAGGGTCGAGGGGAGTGCCGGACCCAGCCGTGCTTCTCCGTCCCCCGTCGGCCGGTGGTCGCGGCCAGACAACGTGGGCAGATCCAACCAACCGCGTCCGCGTCGGTGAGCACGTCGGTGCCCGAGTAGTCGAAGCGCACATGAGGGAAGCGACGCAGCCGGGTCCGACTGAGGGCCAGGCCGCAGACCGTCTGGTTCTGACCGGGCTGCCAGGCGTGCACCTCGCCACCCGGCTGGCGTACACCGTCCGGCCCGACCTCGTCGCCAGACGCCGCCACAGCCGGGCTGCCACTCCGTCTCATGCCCAACCGATTCCCCAGACGCCCCCGACCATGCGCATCCGCCCAGGGCGCACATGATCCACTCCACATCCCCGACCTGGCGGTTTCCCCCGTCGCGGACACCGCCAGATCGCCGACCTCGTGATGATCAGGTTCGCCTGACGACAGGCATCGACGCCCGGCCGGAAGCCGAGAGCCGGCATCGCTCACCGTCAGGTAACCTGAGCGCGCGGGGCCGCTAGCTCAATGGCAGAGCTGTGGACTTTTAATCCATAGGTTCAGGGTTCGAGTCCCTGGCGGCCCACCATTCAGCGCCTCTGAGCTGCGACAACTCGGACGTGGTGGCGCAGGAGTGCCGCAAGGAGTGGAAGAGTCCTCCCTTCGGCCACCCGGCCGCCTGACGCCAGTTCGCCCACAACTCCGACCAGTGGGTATCCGTCAGGAGCTTGCCGCGGGTCGAGGTGAACTGAACTGCCGCTGGCCGCGTCAGACGCTCGCCGGTGGTGATGCCGGGCAGCTCGAACTCAACGGCACCGACCTCATTGAGATCGACGGCAAGTTCCTCTGCGACCACCTCGTCCAGGTCGACCATCCTGGTTGATCCGCTATTGGGAGGCGACAGATTGAAGCCGCTGAAGTGCTCCGTCGAGTGCCATAGCTGCTGGACGCGCTGATCGCGGCATGACAGCAATCTCGTCGCCGGATCCAGGGCGGATAACAGACGGAATGCCGCCGCCCGAATAATGATCGCTATAACGTAGACGGAAGATCAAGCTGCGTCGGCGGCGACCGATTCCCGCGTCGACCGCGGTGCCCGTCGGGACTCCCAACGACCGGCCAGCCACACCAGGTTCCCCCAGTAACCTTCGACCCTGTACCTGTTGCGCAGCTCGACGATGTGCGGGCTTGCTATCTCCCGAATCTCCGAGATGGACGCTCCCCAGTTGTCGACGATGAAGTTCTCGTCGGCCATATTGGCGCGAACGAACATGCCCGCCACATCGAAGCCGTTACACCGAACCGTGACTGCTGTCTTCTGCTCCTCGGTCCATTGACTGTAAGGCACTTCGATGACCGACGGCAGCACCCGGGCGGCGGACCGCATTTCGGGCGAGGTAATCAACTTGACCACTTCCATCGTTCCTTGAACCTGTTGTGAACGGTACGCCGCCTCGACCTGTCGCCCGGCGTGCCGGGCCTGGCGAGCTCCGACCAGCAGCGCCAGTGCGACGATTAAAGTGGAAACGACTTGGGAGATGGCGATGACCATATTCACGCCGCCGATTATCGCTCACAACACGCCACGGAGGTAGCGCGGGGCGTGAGGCACTGCTGCTCAACAATGGTCGCCGGAGAAAGCCTGTCGGGCGACCCGTCCAGCCGGAACGAGGCAGCGGTGGACGGATACGCGGGCTCATCCGCCCGCCGTCGGCTCCGAACGAGAGCACTGGCGCGACGGGAGGTGGCTGGTCACGCGGGAGGCTTGAGTCAACCTTGCGGTCAGCGGGTGTCGAGGTGCGCGCGGGCGCGCATCAGCGCGAATCCGAGAAGGTTCGGGCCGCGCCACCGGGCAGGGTCCTCGGCACGCGGATCCGTGGCCGCCAGTCCGATGCCCCAGACGCGATCCAGAGGGCTGGCTTCGACGAGTACCCGGTTGGCCGTGCGGGACAGGTACAGCCCGAGGTCGGGATGCTGGCTGAACTTTGCCACATTGCCGGCGACGACCAGGTCGAAGCGGTGCGCATCCCAGATGGCCTGGTCGAAGTCGCGTACCTGCCGACCCAGGGCCTTGACGGCGTTCGGGTGCGACGCCGTCGCCATCCGCGAGGCGATCGCCTCGTCACCGAACAGGCGAGCCTTGCCGACCATCATGTAGTGCTCGGCCGTCGGGTAGCGGACGCCGTCCACTGTGAACGGCGCCGGCCACCACTGGCTCAGGCACCCCGAGCCGATGCTGCCGTCGGGTTGGGGCTGGTGGCCCCAGAAGAACAGGTACTTGGGACGCCCGCCATCGGCGACCAGCGCCTGCAGTGCGGGCAGGTCGTACGGCAGGGAATCCGTCTCGGGCACGTCCAGCAGCGTGCCAGACCCGTAGGACGATATTGAGCGCCAGGGTCGGGGTGCTGTGAAGCCTGGCGCCCAGGGCCGACGCCGTTATCCTCTTCAAGTGCCGGCTCGTGGAGATCGTTGACGCGGTGGCGGCACTGCGAAGGGACTATCGACATGCCCCGTGTGGTACCGGCGGTCAACCGCGCACTCGACGTCCTCGAACTGTTCGTGGACTGCCCTGAACTGTCGGCCCGCCAGGTGATGGAGCGGCTCGACCTGCCCCGCACCACCGTCCACGAGCTGCTCGTCACGCTTGAGGCTCGCTCGTACCTGATCTCCGTACCGGGGCAGCCGGTGCGTTATCGGCTCGGCATGCCGCTGTTCCAACTCGGTGCGGCGTTCGCCGGCCGGCTTGATCTGGTACGTGAGGCGCAGTGCGTCGCCCGGGACGTGGCCGCAGCGTGCGACGAGGCGGTCCACGTGGCAGTGCTCGACGGTGCGGATGTCATCTACCTGGTCAAGTTCGACAGCACGCACCCGGTTCGGATGGTCTCCGCGGTCGGGCGGCGGCTGCCGGCCCACTGCACGGCGGTCGGCAAGATCCTGTTGTCCGATCTCGATCCGGCCGGCCTGGACGCCGTCCTGACCAACGGTGCCCTGCCCGGGATGACGCCGGCCAGCATCACCGACCCGGAGCGCCTACGCGCACATCTCGCGCGGGTGCGGGCGGACAGCGTCGCCGTGGACATCGGGGAGTCCGACACGGCCATGCGCTGCGTCGCCGCGGCGATCCGAGACCACTCCGGTGCGGCCATCGCCGCGATGAGTCTGTCCGCGCCGATCATCCGTTGGACGGCGCAGGCGTACCGGGAGTGGACCGAGCTGGTTCGCGAGGGCGCGGCCACGTTGTCCACCCGGATGGGCTACCGGGCGTTGCCTCGGTAGCCAACCTCCCGTTTTCGGTTCGAAACATCATCGAAACATTGACATTCTTCTCAGGGCTGTTCTAGCGTCGCGTCCACTTGATGCGGTATTTCGAACTGAGTTCGAAATTTCGAACGGCGGTGGTTCCGTGGCCCGACCGAACTGGAACATCAGCGCCCCCTTCTCGGCCTGGTCGCCGATCGCCACAACGCACTGACCGATGCGGGCGACGCGCATCCGTGGTCGCCGTCATGAAGACACACCTGTTGCACGGCCTACGCCCTCGGCGTGCCGTGCCGCGGGGACTTGAGGGAGGCGAATGTCCATGGGATACAACCCAGCCTGGTCACGACGCGGCTTTCTGGGGATGGGAGTGGGGGTGCTCGGCGCGGCCGGTCTGGCCGCGTGTGGGGGCGAGTCCGACTCGCCCCCAAAGGTGCAGCCGGAGGTTCCGCAGGAGCTGATCGACGCCGCGGCGGCGGTGAAGGGCTCCTCGATGGGGATGCTGTCGCAGAAGCTGTACTCGACGGCGGCGAACGAAGCCCTCGACAGCTCGATCAAGAAGTTCGCCGACACCACCGGGACGAAGATCGAGAACAGCCTGGTCCAGGCCGACGCCGGGGACGTCGTGGCCAAGATCCACGCCGAGGTCGAGGGTGGCGTCGCTCGTGACCTCGCGTTCATGACCGACTCACGCTTCGTCGCCCAGTTCCAGGCGTTGGGTGACCTGGAGGACGTGACGGACGTCGTCCAGGCGCTGACGGCCAAGTACGGGGAGCCCTGCGCCGAGGCCAAGAACTTCTGCGTCTTCGATGGCAAGTGGTTCGCGATCCCGTACCACTTCATCGGGATCGGGTCGTTCCTGCGCAAGGACTGGATGCAGGACAAGGGCATCACCCCGAAGGACATCTACAGCTGGGAGGAGCTGCGGGACGTCTGCCTGGAGATCTCCGATCCGGCCAAGCGTCGGTTCGGCTGGGGCATGACGGTGAACCGGTCCGGTGACGGCAACGGCATGATCGAGGCGTTGATCAACGCGTACGGCGGGTCGATCGCCTCCAACGACGGCCGCAAGGTCACCTTCAACTCCCCCGAGACGGTGCAGGCCGTCACCTTCCTGGGCGACATCTACACCAACGAGAAGTACAAGCGGATGCTGCCGCCGGGGATCGCGAGCTGGACCGACACCAGCAACAACGAGAACTGGCTCGCCGGGATCCTCGGCTACACCCGCAACCAGTTCAGCGTCTACGCGGACTCCCGGACCAAGAAGAACCCGGTGCACGCCAACACCCACGTGTTCTCCGACTGCATCGGACCGGCCACCAACAACCCCCTGCTGCTCGGCCAGTCCCAGGGCTTCGTCGTCTTCAAGGGCGCCAAGAACCCCACGCTCGCCAAGCTCCTGGCGCAGTACCTGGTCAGCGCGCCCGCGCTGCTCGGCGTCGCGAAGGAGGCGCCCGGCCTGGTCATGCCCGCCTGGGAGAAGGTCTGGGACGCCGACCCGTTCTTCACCAGCGGCGACCCGGCGTTCCCCATGCTGCGCAAGATCACTGAACTCAAGCTGCCGCTGAACACGAAGAACGGCCTCGCCTTCCCGCAGAAGGCCAGCGCCGGTCAGCAGGCCGTCGGCTCGGCCTACGTCCTCACCGACATGATGCAGCAGGTCGTGCAGGGCACCGCGCCGGCGCAGGCAGTGACGACCGCCCACGCGAAGATGGTGCAGATCTTCAACCAGCAGGGGCTGCCGCAGTGAGCTCGGTCCGTCCTGCGCGGGTCCCGGCGGCAAAGAGAGCGAAAGCCTCGCCGTCGGGACCCGGATCGCTCACCGTGACCCAGCGGCGGCTGGGTCGGGACTGGCGGCTGGCGACACTGTTCCTGGCACCGATGGCCCTGCTGGTCGGCGTTCTCGTGCTCGTGCCGATCGGCAGGTCGATCCTCACCAGCACCACCGAACGGCACGGACCGGACACCGTGTTCGTCGGCCTGGACAACTACCTGGCGCTCGTCGGCGACGACCAGTTCCACACCGGCGTGGTGAACTCGTTCGTCTTCACCGCGTACGCCGAGATCTTCAAGGTCGTGCTGGGTCTGTCCGCGGCCCTGCTGCTGCATCATCGCCGTCGCGGGCGGGCCCTGCTGACCGGGCTGCTGCTGGTCCCGTGGGTGGTGCCGACGGTGGTGACGGCGTTCAGCTGGCGCTCCCTGCTGGACCCGATCTTCGGCAGTGTGAACACGCTGCTCACCGCGACCGGAATCGGGCCGTTGCTGGCCAGCGCGCACCTGGTCGACAGCTGGCCGGCGGGTTGGCTGTCCGACCCGGAGCTGGCCATGCCGTCGGTGATCCTCGTCAACGTCTGGAAGGGGGTGCCGTTCTTCACCGTGTGTTTCCTCGCGGGGTTGAAGGCCATCCCGGCGGACCTGTACGAGGCGGCGACCATCGACGGTGCCTCGTCGGTGCAGCGGTTCATGAACGTGACGCTGCCCGGGTTGCGTCACGTGCTCACCGTGACGGTGACCCTGTCGTCGATCTGGACGTTCAACAACTTCGACCTCGTCTGGCTGCTGACGCAGGGCGGCCCGGGCGACGTGACAGCGCCGTACGTGCTCATCGCCTACTCGAAGGCGATCCTCCAGTTGCAGTACGGCGCCGGCGCGGCGGTCACGCTCGTCATGCTGCCGATCATCGGCGGGCTGGTGTTCGTCCTGGTCAGGTTGTTGCGCCAGGACACCAACATCAGACTGCCCCGACAACGCCAGGCGGCGTGGCGGATCGGCGCGCGGCGGTGGGCCGGGACGGTGCGGAAGGCGCTGCCGTGGGTCGTCACCGCGGTGGTCACCGGCCTGCTCTTCTGGGCGTCGCCGGAGATCTTCTGGAAGGCGGCGGTGGTCCTCGGGGTGATTCTGCTGATCGCGGTGGCGGTCGGCCGGGTGGTCTCGACCCTCCAGTCCCGGGGCGGTCGACGGTCGTCGTCGGCGGTGTCGGGTCTGGGGTCCTGGGTGGCGCTGGCCGGGTTGCTCTTCTTCGTGCTGGGCCCGCTGTACTGGATCGCCGTCACCGCCTTCAAGTCCGAGGGCCAGGTCGTCATGCGCACCGACGACCTGTGGCCGACGCCGTGGACGATGGAACAGTTCACAGCGCTCTTCGCCAACCAGCCGTTCGGCCGCTGGTACCTCAACACCATCCTGGTGTCCGCGGCGTCCACCGCGGTGGCGCTGATCTGCGCCGCCCTGGCGGGCTACGCGCTGGCCCGGCTGCGGTTCCGCGGGGCGCAGGGCTTCACCGTCACCGTCCTGCTCACCTACGTGATGCCGGGCGCGCTGCTGTTCATCCCGCTGTACCAAATGCTCATCGGCGCGCGGCTCACCGACTCGTTGTGGTCCCTGGTGGTGACGTATCCGACCTTCACACTGCCGTTCGCCACCTGGCTGCTGGTCGGTTACTTCTCGTCGATCCCCATCGAGTTGGAGGAGGCCGCACTCGTCGACGGCTGCACCCGCCTCCAGGCGTTCGGCCGGGTGGTGCTGCCGCTGGCCAAGCCGGGGCTGCTGGCGGTCGCGCTCTTCACCCTGACCAACGCGTGGAACGAGTTCCTGTTCGCCTTCGTGTTCATCACGAAGGACGAGTACAAGACGCTCCCCGTCGGGATGCAGTCGATGATCGCCGGGGACGTCGTCCCACAGGGACAACTCGCCGCGGCGTCGCTGCTCGTCAGCATCCCGGTGGTGGTCATGTACGCCCTCGGGCAGCGCTTCCTGACCGAAGGGCTCACCGCGGGCGCGGTGAAGGGCTGATCGTCTGCCGTCGCGGCAGCACCTCGGGACCGCTGCTGCGTGCCGCCGTGGCGTCGGCGGCACGCAGCAGCCCGGTCAGGTGTACGCGAGCAGCAGGTCCACGGTGCCGGTACCGCCCGGCTGACCCGGTGGGGTCTGGAGGCCGGGTTCGCTGTTGAGGACGTAGAACCCGCCGTTGCCGATCAGGCGCGGGGTGACCGCCATCGCCTGGTTTCTCATGTCCGCACCGGTTGGTCGTACGACGCTGTCGCGCAGCAGCGTGAACAGGTTGGTGTTCAGGTTCGAGACCTGGAGAACGCGGTAGGACCGGGGCGCGGGCGCCCCGGTGCTCGTGAGGCCCCAGATCGGAATGATCTGGTTACGCCAGTTCGCCGGGTTGTTGGTGATCGCGCTGTCGTAGTTGTTGAGCTGCGTCTGGATGCCACTGTGGATGCCCGCCAGGTGGATGTGCAACTGGTCCTGCTGGCGGGCGTCGGCGGAGTTGATCCCGAGCCCGATGTTCGGGTAGACGACGTGTGACGGTCGCCCCGGTTGGGCGTTGAGCCAGGCGTCCAGCCAGTAGTTCGGCGCGGCGGGGGTCGCGATGAACGGGCACTCGATGCCGCTGACCCGGCAGGTCGGCACGAGCAGGAAGTTGTGGTTGTTCTGCGGTCTGCCGTTGAGCACCACGTAGTCGGATGTCGTGGTCAGGCACGTGGTCGGCGGCGTGGTCCGCGTGCCCAGGCAGACCTGCACCCGATCCCAGAGGTCGTACCTGCCACCGGTGTCGGCGCGGAAGCCGCACAGGGCCGATTCGGTCGGGCAGTTCGCGCCCCCGGGGGGCAGCGGTGACGGGTCGGGTGGCTGACCGCCGTCGGCCATGCCGCCGTCCGCGCCGGCCAGCGCGAGGAGTCCGCCGGCGCTGGCCACGCCGGACAGCTTGACGAACTGACGCCGGTGGATCAGATCGGTCCGCTTGTTGCTGCTCAATTGGCACTCCCGCACGACGAACGCCCCGCCCGAAATTCGGACGCGAGGGCCGGAATGCATTCACGTTAGGACGAATCACCACCACGCCACCGGGTCAGCGACGGGTGTCCCCTGATCGTGTCCCCCGTGCGGCAGCACCCCACAAGGTCAGAGTTCCTTCTCGAACCAGTGGTGCGCGTAGCGCTCGGCGTTGTACGCCTCGATCTCCCGGTAACCCGCCGACCGGTACAGGGCGATGGCCTCGGTGAGGTTGCGGTTGGTGTCCAGCCGGACGGCCCGTGCGCCCCGCTCGGCGGCGTACCGTTCCAGGTCGCCCAGCAGCCGCCGCCCGACGCCGAGCCCGCGTACGGTCTCCGCCACCCAGACGCGCTTGATCTCGGCCGGCGCGTCGCGGTGGAGTTTGACGGCGCCGCAGCCGACAGGTTCGGCGTTGAGGGTGGCGAGCAGGAACACCCCGGCGGGTGGGACGAGGTGCTCGTCGTGGACGGGATTGCTCAGCGTGGGGTCGAACCCGTCATCGAATCGTCGCGCGATCTCCCGTTCGTACGCGCGCAGGCACGCACGGGCCTGTGGATCGTTCGGCCGGCACGGTTCGATGACCACCATCGACCCCATGAGCAGCCGTTCGACCTCGGCCATGGCGGTGACGAGCCGATCGCGACGCGGCGCGGTGAGTGGTTCGAGGATCGAGGCCGCCAGTTCGTCGGATCGCTTGTCGAGCTGGGTCCATTCGGTCCGGCCGGCGTCGGTGAGCCGAGCTGTGCGTACCCGGCGGTCGCCACCGGTCTGGACGGCCGGTCCGACGGTGACCAGCCCTTCGGATTCCAGGGTGCGCAGAAGTCGGCTGAGATAGCCGGAGTCCAGGCCGAGCCGCGCACGCAGTGCCGCGACCTCGGCGCCCGCCGGGCCGATCTCCCACAGCAGGCGGGCCTGCCCGAGGGGCCGCCCCTGGGCCATGTACTCGTCGTCGAGGGCACCGACCCGCTGGGTGACCGTCCGGTTGAACCGCCGCACGGCGGCGATGAGTGCAGCGTCCATAACCTGACTTTAGTCAGGATTGTGGACCTGACGGTAGGACAGGATGCCGGCGCGGTCCAGGACGACCACCACGAGCACCACCACCAGGGCGACCGCGCTGAGCGCCAGCAGCGGGGGCCGCAGGGCGGCCGCCCCGCCGCCCAACACGAACAGGGCGGCCACCCGGGGCCAGGAGATCCGCCGGTGGATCGTCAGGGAGAACAGGATCCGCCCGACGAGGAACAGCGTGGGGCCGCCCAGAATCATCAGGGCCGCGGTCGTGTCGCTGGTCTCGGTGGGGTGGGCGATGCTCAGCTCGGCCCCGACGGCGGTGACCACCAGCCCGGCGATCATCACCAGGTGCAGGTGCCCGGTGATGACGCCGATCCGGGCCGGGTCGGTGTGCTCGATGGCCGGGCCCAGGCGCTGCCCGGCGGGCGTCACGTAGAGCAGACCGATCAGCACCGCAGTCGCGAAGACCACCAGGAAGGCGGCGGTCTCGGGAACGTGGAGTCGAGTGTCGGCGTACGAGAGACCGGCGACCAGCACGAGTTCACCGAGCGCAATGATCATGATCTGTTGGTACCGCTCCGCGAAGTGCTCGCCGACGAGATGCAGTTCCTTCCGTTCCGCACGACCCAACAGCGGCGTGGGCCAGCCGATCCGCGGGCCGGTGAGGTCGATCGAGAGGGCGAGCACCCAGAGCGGCACCCGCCCGTCCGCCCAGAAGCCGCCCGCCAGCCACGGTACGGCGGCGAAGGTGTACCAGCTGAGGATCCGCAGGGCCCGGCGTTGTCGAGGGTGCCCCCTCAACGTCACGGCGGTGACCACGCTCCGGCCGACGTGCAGCGCGACGTACGCGCCGGCGAAGAGCATCCCCCGGCCGTCGAAGGCCTGCGGAATCGCCACCCCGGCCAACAGGCTGGCCAACGCGGCGGCGATCAGCAACCCCCGAACCGCCGCGCTCTCCGGGTCGTACCAGTCGGCGAACCAGGTGGTGGTCACCCAGAGGGTCCAGACCCCGGTCAGCAGGAGGGCGGTACGCAGCGCACCGGCCAGGGTGAGGTCGTGCAGCAGGTGCTCGGCCAACTGGCTCAGAGTCAGAACGAACGCCAGGTCGAAGAACAGCTCCAGGAACGAGGCGCTCAGCGGCGCCTCGCTCCCGCGGAGCAGCCGTTCGGGCTTGCTGGCCATCGGCGGCTCCTCCCGGTGGCACGCCCTGCGTCCGTCGTACCACCCGGGAAGGACCACCGGAGGCGAAAGCCGGTCAGCGGCGCACACCCACCCCGGCGTAGCCGTGCGAGTCGACGAGGTCGCCCTCGCCGTCCGGCCGCCACCGGGTGGTCTCCACGAGACCGGGTTCCGCCAGGTCGTACCCGGTGAAGAAGCGCAACGTCTCGGCGTGCGCACGGGGTACCAGCGGCGCGCTGCTGTTGCGATAGACCGCCTGCCCGCGCTCGGCCAGCTCGGGCGGGATGCCGTCCAAGGTCAGGTGGGACAACACCAGGTGGCTGCCGGGCACGGTGGCGTCGCGCAGTCGGGCGACCGCCGCCCACGGGTCATCGTCGTCCGGCACGAAGTGCAGCACCGCGAGGAGGAGCACCGCCACCGGTTGGTCCAGGTCGAGCGTGGCCCGCACGTCCGGGTGCGCCAGCAGGTCGTCGGGCTCGCGCAGGTCACCCTGAACGACGGCCGCGCCGGGCACGTCCGTCAACAACTGCCCGGCGTACGCGACGGCCACCTCGTCGTAGTCGACGTAGACCACCCGGGCGTCCGGTGCCACCGCCCGCACCACCTCGTGCACGGGCTTCTGGGTGGGCAGCCCGGCACCGATGTCCAGGAACTGGCGTACGCCCTGCGCGACGGCGTGCCGCACGGCCCGGCGCAGAAAGTGCCGGTTGGCCTGGGCGGCGACCCCGGTCTCCGGGAAGATCGTCAACACCCGTTCGGCGGCGGCCCGGTCGGCGGCGAAGTTGTGGCTGCCGCCGAGGAAGTAGTCGTACATCCGGGCGACGTTCGGTGTGTTGGTGGCGTCGGGTGCCGGCTGCTCGCTCACGAGAGATCCCTTCGACAGCGAAGTCGGACCTCGATGTCTAACACCCGCGGCGACGACCCACTGCCCCCTCGTGTCGTTGATCCGGCAGCGCCCATGGTCGTCGCTGACCACGGTGGGGGCACCGACTCAACGAGGAGGTAAGCCGATGACCGCTCAGCGCGAGACCGTGCAGGTCGACCACGACCTGTTCCGCGCCGTGTACGACTCGCCCGCGTCACTGCCCGGCCGACACCGCTGGACCACCCCGGAGTCGGACGTCCGGCGGTTGGAGAAGCTGCTCGGCATGCCGGCGCGCAGCATCGGGGCGCCGCTCTGGGTCAGCGGCGACGAACCGGACTGCCCGAAGTGTGGCCGACGGGTCACCTGGTACGACATCGTCTCGTCGGCGCTCTCCGGGCTGCACGACAAGGCCATGATCGCCACGGTCATCCTCGGCGACCGCAAGTACGTCAACACTGAGATCCCCGATGCCATCGCCGGTGTGCGCTGCTCCGACTGCCACACCGCGATCGACGGCCTGCGCAGCTTCAAGTGCCACAACTGGGCGTACGCCTTCGAGGCGCTGGAGGCCGTCCGCGAGCGGATGGCCGGGGGTCCCGTGCCGGCCTGAGCCGGGGTCGGTCGGCCTGAGCCGGCGGCCCGTGCCGGCCTGAGCCGGGTGGCTCAGTCGGCCGAGCGACGGGTGGGGCGGCGGCCGGGCGGGGAGGCCGGTTCCGGCCCGGGGTCGGGCACCTGCGGCATCGGCACGGTGACCGCCTCGGCACCGGTGATCCGTACCGACTCGCCGTGGTGCCACACCTCGACCTCGGTGTCGGAGGCGGCGTCGGGCAGTTCGTAGCGGGCCTCGGTCGGAGTCAGCGTGACCCGCAGCCGGTGGCCGCGCCATCGCAGGCTGAACGCCAACCGGTCGATCCGACGCGGCAGCCGCGGGTCGAACGACAGCACCCCGCGGTCGTCGCGCAGCCCGCCGAAGCCCTGCACGAGTGCCAACCACGCGCCGGCCAGCGAGGCCAGGTGCAGCCCGTCGGCGGTCTTGTCGCCCAGGTCCGCCAGGTCCTGCAGGACCGACTCGGCGAACAGGTCGTACGCCAGGTCCAGGTGCCCGACCTCGGCGGCCAGGACGGCCTGCGGCGCGGCCGACAGCGACGAGTCGCGGACCGTGCGGGCCTCGTAGTAGGTCAGGTTGCGCGCCTTCTCCGCGGCCGTGAACTCGCCGGGGCGGAGCTGCATGGCGAGCACCAGGTCGGCCTGCTTCACCACCTGCTTCCGGTACAACTCCAGGTACGGGAAGTGCAGCAGCAGCGGGTAGTCGTCCTCGCCGGTGTTCGCGAAGTCCCACTCGGGCTGCTCGGTGAAGCCGGCAGCCTGCTGGTGCACCCCGCGCTCGTCGTCGTACGGGACGGCCATCGCATCGGCGGCGGCCCGCCAACCGACCACCTCGTCGTGGTCCACGCCGATCCGGCCGGCCAGATCGGGGTGACGCTCGGCGGCGTCCGCCGCGCCCCGCAGGTTGCGCTTCGCCATCAGGTTCGTGAAGACGTTGTCGTCGACCAGCGCGGCGTACTCGTCCGGGCCGGTCACCCCGTGCAGGTGGAAGCCGCCGTCGTCCGACCAGTGGCCGAAGCCGTGCCAGAGCCGGGCCGTCTCCACCAGCAACTCCAGCCCCGCGTCGGCGAGGAAGCGCTGGTCGTCGGTGGCCGCCAGATAGCGCAGCACCGCGTCGGCGATGTCGGCGTTGACGTGCAGCGCGGCCGTGCCGGCCGGCCAGTAGCCGGAGCACTCCCGGCCGCCGATGGTGCGCCACGGGAAGGTGGCGCCGGTCAGCCGCAGCTCGCGGGCCCGCTCCCGGGCCTCCGGCAGGTGCGCGTGCCGCCAGGTCAGCGCCGAACGGACCACCGCCGGGGCCAGGTAGGTGAGCACCGGCAGGACGTAGCTCTCGGTGTCCCAGAGGACGTGCCCGTCGTAGCCGTTGCCGGTCAACCCCTTGGCTGAGATCGTCCGGTCCGAGTCCGGCCGGCCGGCCTGAATCAGGTGGAACATCGCGAACCGAACGGCCTGCTGGAGCTCCTGGTCGCCGTCGAGCCGCACGTCGGCGACCTGCCAGGCCGCGTCCAGGGCGGCACGCTGGTCGGTGAGGAGAGCCTCGAAACCGTCCGCGCGGGCCGCGTCCGCCTCGGCGGAGACCAGGGCGGCCAACTCGTCGGCGGGTACGCCGTCGACAGCCGCCCACTCGTACGCGGCGAACTTCGTCAGCCGCAGCCGCTCCCCCGGGCGCAGGCGACCCGTCACGGTCAGCCGTACCCGGTCCGGGGTGCAGTCGCCGGTGGTGGTGATCGTGTCCGGCCCGTCCACGAGGTGACTCACCGCGACCGCCACGCGCTGGCCGCTGCGCTCGGTACGGTGCACCAGCACCCCGTCGAGGCCGCTCGCGTCGTACGACTCGGCGGTCAGCGGGTCGGTGGGCACCGAGGCCGCTCGGGGGTCGTCCGAGCGCTCCGGCACCTTCTCGTTGGCCAGCAGGTCGGAGCAGACCCGCAGCTCGACGGGGGTGTCCAGCGCCTCGACCTCGTACCGGACCGCCGCCACCGGGCGGCGCGGCAGGGACACCAGCCTGGTGCTGCGGATCCGCACCCCCTTTCCGGCAGGGGAGATCCACTCGGTGTCCCGACGCAGCACACCGGCACGCAGGTCGAGCACCCGTTCGTGGTTGCGCAGCGTCCCGGTGCGGATGTCCAGCGGCTCGTCGCCGACCCAGAGCCGGATCAGCGCGGCGTTCGGCGCGCTGATGACCGTGTCGCTCTCCTGCGGGAACGCGTACCCCTGCTCGGGGTAGCTCAGCTCGCGACGCTCGTGCAGGCCGTTGAGGTAGCTGCCCGGCATCCCGCACGGCGCGCCCTCGTCCAGGACACCGCGCCATCCGACCCACCCGTTGCCCAGCGCGAAGATCGACTCGGTCTCGCCGAGCCGGTCCAGATCAGCCGCCGTACGCCGGATTCGCCACGTCTCGTCGTCTCCCGTCCGGGCGGCGGGCGGCGGTTGCTCGGTGGCCGAACTGGTGTGCACGAAGCCTCCTGTGGGTGCCGACGTCCCTGACCAGCCAAGCAGAGCCGGCTGTACGAATGCTGGACGAAGGTCGTGCCGGTGGCCCGACCTTCGACAGCGGCGATGCCCTCTGCCGCGTTCCTAGGGTGTCTCCAAGATGAACGGGGTATGAACATGGAGTGAGGTGAGGCATGGCCGACAACGGCAGCATTGACGTTCCGGAGATCAGCGCCGAGTGGTACCGCGACGTCGTCGACGCCGCCGCCGCCAGCCCAGAGCCGGTGCAGTGGTTCGTCGGGCACGCGACCGAGGGGGTGATCCTGCTGCTCGGCGCGCTACTGCTGATCGCCGCGCTGGGTCTCCGCTCCGGCGGCCCGCGCGACCGGGCACTCGCCCTGATCTCGCCGCTTCCGGCCCTCCTGGCGTACGTGGGCAGCGAATGGTTCAAGACCGTGGTGGACGAGGATCGCCCCTGCCGGACGGTCGGCCGGGCGATCATCGCGGGTGCCTGCCCGCCCCCGGGTGACTGGTCGTTCCCCAGCAATCACGCGACGGTGGCCGGAGCGCTGGCGGTCACCACGCTGCTGCTGTCCCGCCGGCTCGGACTGGTCGCGCTGCCACTGGCCGCGCTCGGCGCCTTCTCCCGGGTCTTCGTGGGCGTGCACTACCCGCACGACGTGATCGCCGGCGTGCTGTTCGGCGCTCTGGTCGCCGTGGTGGCAACCCCACTCCTGGCCCGACCCACCACCGAGTTGCTGCGTCGCCGATCCCGGACCCCGATCCCCAAGCTGGCCGGCCGCCCCCACCCCTGACCGCCACGCGCCGGGCGGGGGGTCAGAGTGACAGCAGAAGTGCGCCCGCCGTGCCGAGCAGGAGGAACGGGCCGAAGGGCAGATGTGTGTTCCAGTGCGCCCGGCGGGCGGCGAGCAGACCCACGCTCAGCAGTGCGGACAGCCCGAAGGCGAGCAGCAGCCCGATGACCAGCACCGGCCAGCCGTACCAACCGAGCAGGGCTCCCACGCTGAGCGCCAACTTGGCGTCGCCCAGCCCGAAGCCACGCCGCCCGAGCAGCAACGTGGTGCTGGCGAAGAACAACGCCAGCCCGGCCCCGGCGAGGACCGCCCGCAGCCAGTGCCCGGGCTCGGCGTCGAGAGCGGCGAGGCCGAGCAGGAGCCAGGTCCCGGCAGCCGCCGGCAGGGTGAGCCGGTCCGGCAGGCGGTGCACGGCGAGGTCGACGAGGACCGCCGGGATCGTCCAGCCCAGCCACCAGGCCAGCGCCGGCAGCGCCCCGCCCGAGGCGCCCGCCAGAGCGAGTAGCAGCGCCACCGCGGCGAGCACTGACACCTCGACCGCGCCGGGAGGCGGGCCGACAGGCGCCCGGCAGCGACCGCACCGGGCCGTCGGACCGAGCGCCGGCCAGGGCCGGGTCAGGCCGATCGGCGCGCCGCAGGCGTCGCAGCCGGTCCGGCTGGGCATGCCCGGGGGTACGGCGTAGCGCAGCGCGGCCATGCGCATCAGCGGGCCGACCGCGAGGATCGCGAGCACCGTCGACAGCCGCGTGCGGGCCGCCGCCGGAACGTGGTCCGTCGGGCGGCCCCGACCAACCGCCGAAACGCCCTCCGTCGGGCGGCCCTGGCCTGTCGCCGGGCGAGCGGGTGCCGTCGTGCCGCCGGTCGGTGGGTCCGCCGGGCTCCGATCGGGTGGGTTCTCCCGCCCAGGG
Source organism: Micromonospora sp. WMMD967 (assembly GCF_029626165.1). Classification (NCBI taxonomy): domain Bacteria; kingdom Bacillati; phylum Actinomycetota; class Actinomycetes; order Micromonosporales; family Micromonosporaceae; genus Micromonospora; species Micromonospora sp. WMMD967. Next base: position 1,327,091 of record NZ_JARUBK010000001.1, on the reverse strand, counting down.
ACGGCTGCCGGGGGGCCGGTCAGCGCCATGTCGCCTCCGGTACGCAGGCGCGCTCCCCCATGAAGGTGAACACGGATCGTGACTGGACGATCGCCACGGTGTGGCGGATGGCGCGGAAAGCGACAGTGCCGCCCGGTCGCCGACGGGCACCGTCGACCTGATCCGGGCCGGCCAGCTCGTCGCCCGAGCCAGACCCGCAGCGGGCCGACGACGCCGTTGGGATGCCGGGATCAGGCCGCGATGTCCCACTCCTGGGGACGACGACGGGGCATCGGCGACAACCCCCGCTCCGGCGACGCCCGATCTCCGAAGGCCCCTCGCCCGGCCATTGCCCGGTGCATGGTGCGGACACCCACCACCACCACCTGTCATCACTCAGAGTGTTCGCTTGAATTGCCTCTGTTGCATCGGCGAGCGTCAGCCTATGCTCGCCCCTTGGGTGTGACGCAAGCCTCACCTCGACAACCGGAAGACACGGGACCTTGCATTTGTAGAAGATCCGTAACGGTGAATGCAGAAGCGCAATGAACGGCTCCGGATGTGCTGATCCGGGCGCGTTTCCGCATGCCCGACGGCGGTGACCCCTCACCGCTGCGGGCGACCACGAGGAGGCTCGACGGTGCGCGGACGGCAGCTCAGAAGAGCGGCAATCTGCCTGCTGGCGGTCGTGGCGGCAGCGCCGCTCACCGCCTGCGCCAGCGGACGGGAGTCGGTCGAACGACCGGTGGCACCCCGTTCGGACGAACAACGGACCGATCCCGAGATCGATCGCCAGGCCGCCGAAAAGGCGGCACTTGACGCGTACTCCGGTTATCTCGCAGCCTCGCGCACGGCGAGCGGACGCAGCGATCCACGGGCACCGGAACTCACCCGGTATCTCGCTGATCCACTTCTCACCCGGGTCCAATTGTCCATTCGCGACGCTAAGGAGCACGGCGCTGTGCGTACCGGGACGGTGAAGTCGGACCCGGCCGTGATCGCGGTCAGTCTGGACGCGAAGCCGGCCACCGTGGAGATCCAAGACTGCCTGGACACGACCGGCTACCGGCTGGTCTACGCCAAGGACAAGCGAGTGGTCCCCGGCAGCGGAGGCGGCAAACACTTCGCCACCGCCACCGCGACCCGCTATCCCGACGGACGCTGGCTGATCAACTCTGGCACCACGCACCGGGACCAGCCGTGCTGACGCCCGGAGCACGCTCACGACGCTTCCGGGTAGCCTGGCGGGCCCTCGCCGGGGTCGGTCTCGCCCTGCTGCTAGTGGTCGGCGTGACCCCATCGGTACCTGCCGCTGCCGGACGCGCCGGCCCGGGGGGTAACTGCACGCCGGACCAGCCGGACTGCAACGTCTGGGACGACGAGCCCGGCAACCCGGGTGACCCGGGCGGCGGCGGTGACGACGGTGGTGGAGACGACGGCGGCGGCGGGGGCGGCGGAGGCGTCTGCCGGTGGGACGGCCGGACGGTCCCCTGCTACGACGAGTTCAAGGGCTGGTTCAACAGCGGGGACGGCTGCTACTACAAGCTGTCGGTGCCCCAGCGTGAGGCACCCGAGGGTCAGCAGTGGTACGTGCAGACCTGCAACGGCGGCGCGGACGTGGGCAACCAGACCGAGGTGTTGCTGGACGAGGCGCCGGCCGGCTTCGGCGCACCCCCCAACCCGGAGGAGCTGGCCCGTCGCGCCCTCGCCTCGATCAAGTTGCTGCCGGCGCCCCTGAAGGTCGCACCCCGCAAGAACATCGGCCCCGGCCTGGTCGGCCTGCCGGTCTGGATGTGGGCGGATCCGGGGCCGAACTACTTCGGCCCGATACACGCCGACGAAAGCGACCGTGGCCTGACCGTCTACATCGAGGCGAAGGTCGACCGGATCGTCTGGGACATGGGCAACGGCGACAAGGTCACCTGCGACGACGCCGGGACCGAGTACACGTCGACGGGTCAGCGGGCGGGTAGCACCTCGCCCGACTGCGGCTACGACAAGGGCTACCAGAAGGCCGACACCTACCGGGTCACCGCCACCACGCACTGGTCGGTTTTCTGGTGGACCAACACCGACCCCACCAGACGGGTGATCCCGCAGACCCGGAACAGCGGCGTCGTCCAGATCCAGATCAACGAACTCCAGGTGGTCACCAGATGAGCCTCGCGACGCGCAACGGCGACCCACCGGTCGACGCGCCGGTCACCCCGCCGACAGTGGTCCGGCAGCGGCGGGTACGCCCCGGGCTGCTCGGTCTCGCCGTACTCCTGATCGCCCTCGGTGGGCTCGGTGCGGCGTTCGCGGTCACCTCGGTCCGGGCCACCGGCAGCTACCTGGCGGTGGCCCGACCGGTCGAGGTGGGTCGCGAGATCAGCGCCGCCGACCTGGTCAGCGTGCAGGTCGCCGGTGGTCAGGGGTTGCGCCCGGTGCCCGCCGGGCGGCTCGACGAGGTGGTTGGCAAACGCGCCGCGGTGGCGCTGGTCCCCGGCACCCTGCTCACGCTGGGGCAGGTCACCGACGACCCGTTGCTCGGCCCCGGCCAACAGCAGATCGCGCTCGGTCTGAAGACCGCCCAGGTGCCGGCCCGCGAACTGCACCCCGGCGACAAGGTCCTGCTGGTGAGCACCCCCGACCGCAGCAACACCACCACCGGGGACGCGGCAGCCGCCGCCGGCACGAGGTTCTCGGCCACCGTGATCGACATGGTCAGCCCTGCAAACAACGACAAGGTCCTGTACCTGGCGCTGGTCACCCGCGACGTGCCGGCGGTGGTGGCGCTCGCCGCACAGAACCGGCTCGCCGTCGTACTGACCGAGACGGCCTGAGCATGGCGATCATCGCGCTGGTGTCGGCGAAGGGCTCGCCCGGCGTCACCACCTCGGCGCTCGCCTGCGCGCTGACCTGGCACCGACGGCTGGTCCTCGCCGAGTGCGACCCGGCCGGCGGCTCGATCCTCGCCGGCTACCTCGGTGGTCAACTGGACGGGCCACGCGGCCTCGGCGAGCTGGCCGTCGGGGAGCTTCGCGACGGCAACCTGGAGACCGCGTTCTGGTCGCAGCTCGTCGACCTGGACGCACCCCGTCGGGAACGACTGCTGCTGCCCGGGCTCGTCGACCCCGCCCAGGGCGGCAGTGTCACCCCTCTCTGGCAACGCTTCGCCGACTACTTCGACGCACTGGACCGTGGCACCCCCGGCTACGACGTCCTGGTCGACTGTGGTCGGCTGCACGTCAACGGGCCGCCCTGGCCGGTGCTCCGGGCCGCGTCGGTGGTGCTGCTGGTGACCCGGGCGCACCTGCCGGACCTCTCCGGCACCCGCGCGGTGGTCACCGCCATCGAACGGGACTTCGCCGAGCACCGGGTGCCGCCGGGCACCCTGCGGCTGCTGCTGGTCGGCGACGGACATGGACGAGCCGAGATCAGCCGCGCCCTGAAACTGCCGGTGATCGCACGGCTGCCGCAGGACCCGCGTACCGCCGGGGTGTTGGACCTGGGTGGAACCGTGCGGGCCGGACGGCCGCTGATGCGCGCGGCCGGCGCGCTGGAGGTGCCGATCGGCGCGCTGTTGGAGCGACGGCGCGCCCGGTTGGCGTGGCCCGTTCAGCAGGGGGTGCCGGATGCGGTTTGAGCCGGTCTCCGCCGACCCCCGTCAACAGCCACCGGGCGTCACCTCCACCACGCCGCCCCTGGCCGGCCCGAACGGCCGGCACCACCAGCACGGCCCGGTGCCGCAGCCGCAGCCCACGGCCACCGCGCAACCGGAACTGGCACCCCGACCCCGGATGGACTTCCAGGTGGTCCGGGAACTGCGTCGGGAACTCACCGAACGGCTCACCCTGTGGCAGCGTGGCCGGGAGTTCACAGTCGACGAGGAGGACACCGAGCGGGCCCGACTCGCCGTCGCTGTGGTCGCCGCGTACGCGGACTCCGTACGTCGGGCCGGCACTCCGATGGCCGCCGGCGAGGAACGACTGCTGCTCGACCAGGTGACCGCCGAACTGGTCGGGCTCGGCCGGCTACAGACCCTGCTGGTCGACGACACCATCGAGGAAGTGCACATCCTCGGCTGCGACCAGGTGCGCATCACCCGGCACGGCGGCGGGGTCGACTGGGCCGAGCCAATCGCCGACAGCGACGCCGAGTTGGTGGAGATCCTCCAGGCGGCGGCCCGTCGGGCGGGCGCTACCGAGCGGTCCCTGTCCACCGTGAAACCCACCCTCGACCTGCAACTGCCCGACGGCAGCCGGCTGGCGGCGGTCTTCCTGGTCAGCCACCGTCCGTACGCGGTGATCCGCAAGCACAACACCCTGGACGTGGGCCTGGACGACGTGGCGGGCGCCCGGGGCGACCTGGACGAGATGATCGATCCGCTGCTGCGCGACTTTCTCCGCGCGGCGATGCGCGCCGGCCTGAACATCATGGTCGCGGGCTTGGCGGGGGCCGGCAAGACCACGATCATCCGGGCCCTGATGAACGAGATCCCGCCGGACGAGCCGTACGTGCTGCTGGAGGAGAGCCGCGAGCTGCTACCGGCCCGCCGCCGGGAGCGACACCGGGCGGTGATGAGCTTCGAGGCCCGGGAGGGGCACGGCGAGCGCGGCTTCGACGGCCGCCCGGCCGGCGAGGTGACCATCGCCGACCTGATCCCGCTGTCGCTGCGGATGGGTGTGCTGCGCATCATCGTGGGTGAGGTGCGGTCCCGGGAGATCGTGCCGATGCTCCAGGCGATGACCACCAGCCGTGGCTCGATGTGCACCATCCACGCCCGCACCGCCGCCGGGGTGGGTGAACGGATCGTCGAGTTGGCGCTGGCGCACGGCCGGGAGATGACCGTCGACCAGGCCCGCCGGATGGCCGGCAACGCCCTCGACCTGATCGTCTACGTCACCGTCGAGGACGAGACAGCGATCGGCGGACGCAAGCACCGGTTCGTCTCGCACGTCGAGGAGGTGATCGGGGCCGGCGAGGCCGGTCGGATCACCACCACCACCGTCTTCGGGCCCGGCCCGGACGGCCGCGCGGTCCCGAGGCACCTGCCGGAGCGGGTCCGTGACCAGCTGCTGCGGGTGGGGTACGACGTGCGGCTGCTGACCAGGTGGATCGAGGCCGGTGCCGGTGCCTGGCGGCGACCCCGGCAGACCCGACTGGCCCGGCGGTGACGTGATGGGCAGCCTGGAACTGATCGCGGTGATCTCCGGGGCCGCCTGTGTGGCGGGCCTGCTGCTGGCCGTGGTGGCGTTGGTCGGCACCCGTCGACCCCCCGGGCCGCGGCCGGGTGGTGGGTCCAGCCTCGGTCGGCTGTGGCGCGGACCTGGCAGCACGCCCGCCGAGCAGAGGTCGTACCAGGCGCTGCTGGTCGCCGCGCTGGTCGCGGGGGCGTTGGCGTTCCTGTTGACCGGGCTGCCCGTGGTGGGTCTCCTGGTGGCCGTCGCGGTGCCCGGCACCCCGTGGCTGTTCGGCGTGGGCAAGGCCGAACAGCGGGCGATCGCCCGGATCGAGGCGGTCGGCGAGTGGACCCGCCGACTCAAGGACGTCTCCAGCACCGGGCAGGGCCTCCAACAGTCGATCATCGGCACGATCGGCAGTGTGCCGCCCGGCATCGAGGACGAGGTACGGCTTCTCGCCGCCCGTCTACAGGCCGGCTGGATGGCCCGCTCCGCGCTGCTGGCGTTCGCCGACGAGATCTCCGACCCCGTCTGCGACCAGGTGGTCGCGGCGTTGATCCTGCACCTCTCCGACCGGGGTGAACGGCTCGGTGACGTGCTCGGCTCGATCGCCGGCGCGGCGTCGGCGGAGGTGGCCACCCGCCGGGAGATCGAGGCCAAGCGCACCCAGCCCCGGTTCGCGGTCCGCTTCCTCACCGGAATGACCCTGGCGACCCTCGCGTACGGGCTGATCAACACCGAGTACATCGAGCCGTACGGCACGCCTGTCGGTCAGGTGGTGATGGCCGTCCTCGGTGCCGCCTTCATCGGCCTGCTGGCCTGGGTGCGGTCGATGAGCCAACCGCAGCGGCCGGCCCGGTTCCTCCCGGCGCCCGACCCGAGCGAGGTGATCGCATGATGGTCAACTGGCAGTTGGTCATGGCGGTCTGCGGCGGCGCCGGCGTCGGGTTGGGCGTGTTCCTGGTGATCCGGGAGTTGGTACCGGCGACTCCTGCGCTCGGTCCGGCGCTGCGCCGACTGCACCAGCCGCCCGGGACCGGCCAGGTCGCCGCGCCCACCTCCCGGCGGTTGGACTGGTTGACCGGGTTCTCCCGCTGGCTGCGGCCACCTCATCGGCAGCTCGCCCTGATCGGTCAGACCTCCGAGCAGTACGCGCTGTCGGTGCTGCTCTCCGCACTGATCGGGCTGGCCACACCGACCCTGCTCGGGGTGGCGATGTTGGCGGTCGGCGTCTCGATCCCGCTCGTCGTACCGGTGCTCGGCAGCCTCGGACTGGCGCTGATCGGCGGTCTGCTGGCCCACCGTGCCGTGTTGACCAAGGCCGACGCCGCCCGCGACGAGTTCCGCCAGGCGGTCTGCACCTATCTGGATCTGGTGGCGTTGCAGCTCTCCGCGGCGCACGGCCCGGTGCAGTCGCTGGAACGGGCCGCGGCGGTCTGCGACGGCTGGGTGTTCGACCGGCTCCAGGAGTCGCTGCGGATCGCCCAGATGCAGATGCACGCTCCCTGGGACGAGCTGCGCGACCTCGCCGACAAGATCGGCATCCCGGAGCTGGGGGACGTCGGCGCGATCATGCGCTCCTCCGGCAGCGAGGGCGCGCAGGTGCACGAGACCTTGCGCAGCCGGGCCGACTCCCTGCGAGACCAGATCCGCACCGACAACCTCGCTCGCGCCGAGGCGGTGACCAGCAAGCTCGACATCCCGGGCGCACTGCTCGTCTTCGTGCTGCTCGGGTTCGTCGTCTATCCGTTCGTCGCCCGTATCTGACCCCATCCCGAAGGAGTACGCCATGTCCATCATCAGCTACCTACACGTCGCGTTGACGACGCGCCTGGCCGAGCTGCGCCGCGACGGCGAGCGCGGCGACAGCCCGGTGCCGACCGCGGTGATCATCTTTGGTCTCGTCTTCGTGGCCACGGTCGTCACCGGAGTGGCCCTGAGCAAGGCCGAGAACTGGATGGACAACATCCCGGGCTTCTCGAACCCCACCGCCCAGTAGTAGCCAGCTTGAGCACAGCAGCGCGCCCGAGGTCACGCCGGACGGTCACCGCCGCCCGGCGTCACCTCGCGGGCGTCGACCGGGAGCGAGGGGCCAACCCGGTGGAGCTGGCCGTGATGATGCCGCTGATCCTGGTGCTGCTCTTCGCGTCGATCCAGATCGCGGCCGTCTTCCTCGCCCGCTCGACCGCGTTGAACGCCGCGCAGAGCGGCGTCAACGCCCAGCGGTCCTACCAGGCGGCGAACGGCGCCGGGGTGGACACCGCCACCCAGTTCCTGAACGCCGCCGGCGATTGGCTGGTGGGCTGGACGGCACCCGGCCCGAGCTGCGTGGTCATCGACGACGTCGAGGTGACCTGCACGGTCAGCGGCCGGTCCCTGTCGGTGATACCGGGCGTGGACTTCGCGGTGCAGCAGACCGCTCACGGGACTGTGGAAAGGGTGACCCCGCCGTGAACCGCACCACCGAGCGCGGCTCGGTCTCCATCGAGGTGGCGGTGCTCGCGCCCGCGTTCATCGCGTTGATGGTGCTGGCCGGCATGGCCGGGCGTACCGCGCTCGCCGCGGAGGCGGTCGAGGCCGCCGCTCACGACGCCGCCCGGGCCGCCTCGATCTCCCGGGGGTCGAGCGCCGCGGAGACCGCGGCGCGGGACGCCGCCCAGCAGCAGTTGGACTGGCACGGTCTGGCCTGCAGGGGCGAGTTGGATCCCGAGTTCAGCAGTTCGGTGGGCGCGGTGACCGCCGCCGATTTCGACCACGCTTTCAACAGCGATGTCGGTCAGGACGCCACAGTGACGGTGGAGATCGTCTGCCTGGTGTCGTTCGACGACATCCTGCTCGGCATCCTGCCCGGGATGCCCGGCGAGAAGGGGGTCTCCGCGACGTTCACCTCGCCGCTGGATCGCTACCGGAGCCGGCAATGACCGCCAGCGGGCCCGCATCCGACCACTCGCACTCGGGTGAGCACGGCCGGGTGAGCATCTTCCTCGCGGTGACGATGATCGGAGTGCTGGCCATCATCGGCCTCTCCTTCGACGCCGCCGGGCAGCTCCGCACCCTGCAACGCGCCCAGAACCTGGCTGCCGAGGCGGCGCGGGCCGGCGGCCAGGCCATCGACCGGGCCACCGCCATCGAGGGCGGACCGAAGCGGATCGACCAGCAAGAGGCGGTCGTGGCGGTCGACAACTACCTGGCCGTCGCCGGCACCGCCGGTCACACCGTGAGCTTCCCGCAGGTCGGCGGGGAAACCCGGATCCGGGTGACGGTCACCATCACCTACCACCGCTCGATGCTCGGACCGTTCGTCAGTAGCAAGACCGTCGCCGTCACCGGCGAGGCGACCGCGAGTGCCATCACCGCCGCAGCACCGTAGGAAGGAAGGCAGCCATGCCCGCATCGGGTGGGTCCGTCGTACGACGGACCGGACGGATCCTCACCGGCGTCGGCGCGCTGGCCGTGCTCCTGTTGCTGCTGGTCGGTGCGCCGATCGCGTTGCTGGCCTTCGCCGGTAACCCCCTGCCCGACCACCTCCCCACTATCGGCGAGGTAGGCAGCGCCCTGACCAGCCGGGACGACGGGCAACTCTTCCTGCGCGCGCTTGCCGTGGCCGGTTGGTTCGGCTGGGCCACCTTCGCCTTCTCCGTTGTCGTCGAGCTGGGCGCGCAGACCCTGCGTCGACCTGCGCCGAGGCTGCCCGGGATGGGCCGCCAGCAGAAGGCCGCCGCGGCGCTGGTCGGCTCGGTGGCGCTGATCCTCGTCGCCAGCCCGGCCGCCGCCAGCGCTGCCGCGATCTACGGCCCCCCGGCGTACACAGGCTTGGGCACGCCGACGGTGGCCACCCTGGCCGCGCCGACCCGCGCGGGCGCGACACCGGACACGGCAGCCCCGCTGGCCCGTGGCGGGCCACTCGGGTTGGCCGGGACGGAGGTGGCCGCACCGAGCGGATCGGCGGCGAACGGCGAGGCCGCACCGGTGTACCGGGTCGCCCGAGGCGACTACCTCGGTGAGGTGGCCGAGCGTTATCTGGACGAGTTCGGTGACTACCGACAGCTCGCCAAGCTGAACAAGCTCGACGACCCGGATCGGATCCGGCCCGGCCAACTGCTCCGGCTGCCGTCGGAGGCCGCCGACCAGGGGGCCCGCGAGCACGCGAGCGGCAGACTGGTCGGCCAGCCCGCAGCGCCCAAGCCGCCCGCGCCCCGGCCGGCGCCCGAACGGGCCGCACCGGAGCGGGTGGAGCCGGCACCACCCAGCGGTACGCAGTCAGCGGGCCAAGCTCCTGCGATGACTGTCGGCGCAGCCCGAGCCGGTGCGGACGACCGGGTGAACCGACCGCTCGCGGTCTCCGCTGTACTGGCCGTGGCGAGCATCGTCGGCGCGCAGATCGGCGCGGTCCTGGGTCTGCGCCGACGCCCGTCCACGGCCGGGGCGGCTCCCCGGTTGGCCACGTCCTCCCGCAAGCCCCGGGACAGCACGTCGCGGCGCACGGGCAGCACCTCGCGGAGCACGGGCGGCGGCAGCGCGACGCGGAGCAGCGGCAGCAGCGGCAGCGGGGGCCGAACCACGAGCGCCGCCGGACGGACCACCGGCGGAGCGGCTGGAAGCGGGGCGGCCTGGGCTGCCAGCCGGGCAGCCGCAGCCATCGAGGCTCCGACACCACCGACCGGTCGGACTGCCGCGGCGAGCGACATCGACACCACGCCCCGCGGCAACGGGATGGCTGCCCCCGGCAGCACGGCGTTCCCCGGCGGCGGGGTCGATCCCGCCGGCGCGCCGGATTGGGGTGATGACGACGGTTGGGCTGGTGACAGCAGCGAGCGTGGGCTGTTCACCGGCGGGCACGGTCTGGATTCCGTACCGGACGGGCCACCGGTAGGCCGCCACCGACGCAGCTGACCCGGGCCGGCCCGGGACAAGCCGGGCCGGGCGCGATCTGATGCCCTCGTCGCGCGACGGCCCTCGCCGCGGGCACCGGGCCGAGGTGCCTGGAGAGCGATATACCTGTGAGTCATAGATATGACTCACAGGTATAGGCGTGGAGAGCACCACCACCACGTCCCGGAGCGGCGCAGACCGCCGAGACGTGAAGGCAGCCGTCAGGGCAGGCGGGTCTGGAGCACGCCGTTCTGGATCCGGGTGGGCAGGATCTGCTGGTCGTTGCCGGACGGCCCCTGCACGACCTCACCGCCGTTGAGGCGGAACGCGCTGCCGTGCCACGGGCAGACCACACAGGCGTGACCGTCGATCTCCTGCACCTCGCCCTCGCCGAGGGGCCCGCTCTGGTGCGGGCAGCGCTCCAACATCACGGTCACCTCGTCACCGTGCCGGTAGAGGATCACCGAGATGTCGTCGTCCACCTCCCGGGTGATCAGGGTGCGCTGCGGCAGCGTCGCCATGTCGACGAGCGAGTGCCAGCCGTCGGTCATCCGGCGCAACTCGGAGATGCTCTGGTTGACCTGCGCTCCCTGCTTGTACGCGAGGTGACCCCCGATGTACGCGCCGAGGCTGACGGTGGAGAGGCCCAGGAAGCCGAGAGCTCGACCGACGCCGTGCCGGCCGGACATCCGCGCGGCCAACGAACCGGCGTAGAGCGTCAGACCGACGGTGTTGGCAGCGGCGTGCACCAGGCCGACGCGGCGCTGGTCCCGGGCGAGTGCCGCCCAGTCGTTCAGCCCGGCGATCGCCGCCGGCACCGCGCTGACGGTGCCCAGGCCGACCAGCATGGTGGCGGGTCGGCGTTGCCCGGGCATCAGGTCCAGGACCGCGGCGCTGATCCACGCGCCGACCGGCACCTGCACCATCGCCGGGTGCAGTGGATGCCCGATGGTCACCCCGTGCAGCAGGTCCCGCAGCCGGCGCGGACGCAGCGTGCTGAGGACGACTCGCTGCAACCGGTCACCCGTCCGGTCCAGCCTGGATGCCTGCTCAACTTTCGTCAAAAGTGCTCGCACCCGTACCGACTTCCCGGCGATGGGGGTCGCAAACCGGTCTCGGGCGACAAACTGTCACACAGTGCGATCATGTCGTCGCGGCTCGGCGATCACGGGCGCAACGGCGGCCGAGGTCGCAAGATCGATCGGGATTGTGGGCGCCGGACGACGCGGGCATGCTGAGCCGATGGGTGTACGGGTGGAGCGTTCCGGGCCGGTGACGACTGTCGTGCTGGATCGGGCTGCTGCTCGCAACGCCGTCGACGGGCCGACCGCCAGGGCGCTTGCCGACGCCTTCCGAGCCTTCGAGGCCGACCCGGACGCGTCGGTCGCCGTGCTCTGGGGCGCCAATGGCACGTTCTGCGCCGGGGCGGACCTGAAGGCGATCGGCACGCCGAGCGGCAACCGGGTGGAGCCGGAGGGAGACGGGCCGATGGGTCCGACCCGGATGGCGCTGAGCAAGCCGGTGATCGCGGCGATCTCCGGGTACGCGGTGGCCGGCGGGCTCGAACTGGCGCTCTGGTGCGACCTGCGGGTCGCCGAGTCCGACGCGACGCTCGGGGTGTTCTGCCGCCGCTGGGGGGTGCCGCTGATCGACGGCGGCACCGTCCGGCTGCCCCGGTTGATCGGTGAGAGCCGGGCGATGGACCTGATCCTCACCGGCCGCCCGGTGTCGGCCGACGAGGCGTACACCATGGGGTTGGTCAATCGGGTGGTGCCACCCGGCCAGGCGCGGGCGGCGGCCGAGGAGTTGGCGGCGACGATCGCCCGGCACCCGCAGACCTGCCTTCGCAACGACAGGGCGGCGGTGCTGACCGGCGCGGGGCGAGGAGAGGCCGAGGCGCTGGCGACCGAGTTGGCGTACGGGATGGACTCGCTGGCGGCGGACGCGCTGGCAGGTGCGGCCCGGTTCGCCGCGGGCGAGGGCCGACACGGCACGACGCCGCCGGGAGGGTGGGACTTCCCGACGGCGTCGGCTACCGGGTGACTCAGTTGCGGATGATGGTGAACGTCGAGGTGGGGTTCTGGATGTCCACCGCGTTGTTGCTCAACCGGAGGTTGTTGAAGGTGACCGAACCGACGGCCGGCCCCTGCCCGGCCTCCGGCATCGGGTTCGCCCAGATGGCGTAGCCGGACTTCGCGTCGTAGGCGTCCCCGCTCTTGCGGGCACCGCTGATCGAGACGTTGGTGAAGACCGTGTCGGTGATCGGGTTCTGCGGCTGCCCACCGACGTAGTTGGTCTGGAACATGATGCCGCTGTAGGTGGGATCGATGATGTCGACATCGCTGACCCGGATGCCCTGGAACACCTTCGAGGCGGAGAAGACCCAGATCGCCGGGAAGGTCTGCCCACCCCAGAAGTGCCCGCCGGCCCGCACGATCGAGATGTTCTCGAACCTCGTCGGCGGGTTGGCACCGAAGCCGTTCATCGGGTAGCCGAAGTCGAGCGAGCTGATGGTGATGCCGGAGTAGACAAGCGTGTCCGCGATGTAGATGTTGCGGAACGTGTTGCCGTAGCCGCCGTACACGGCGACACCGGCGGCCCGCCAGGTCAGGGTCGAGGTCAGGTTCTCGTAGATGTTGTCCTTCATGTCGGCGCCGCCCGCGTCGATGGCCGAGAACAGCGCGAAGCTGTCGTCGCCGGTGGCCCGGGCGTCGTTGTTGCTGACCAGGTTGTTGGTGCTCCCGTTGGTCATGTTGATGCCGTCGGCGAACATGTTCCGGATCCGGGAGTTCTTGATCGTCATGTAGTCGGTGTTGGCGCCCCAGTAGAGGCACACCATGTGCTCGTTCCAGATGTTGTCGATCACGATGTTCGACACGTTGGCGAAGTCGAACACCTTGCCCGGACCGTCGATCCGGGAGGTGTAGTTGCCGAAGTAGGCGAAGTTCTTGAAGGAGGAGTTCGCCGCCGAGGCCTCGGCCCGGAAGCCGATGTCGGTGTTGTCCTGGCCCGACGGAGCGTTGAACCGGGTGTACCAGGGGCCGGCGCCGGTCACCTGGACGGCCTTGCCGTACACCTGGAACTTCGACGAGGTGGAGTAGTTACCGGCCGGCAGGTACACCCCGACCAGGTTGCCGGTGGTGTCCATCCGCACCCGGTCCAGGGCGTTCTGCACATCCTGGTGGGTGAAGCCGGCCGGCGTGGTGTAACGGGTCGGGTCCGGGTTGGCGATCGGCGCCACCTGCTCGGTGTTGATGAAGTCGATCGCGTACGTGGTGGTGTTGGCCGGGTCCTTCTGCAGGCGGATCTTGCTGCCGGCCGGGACTGTGGAGTTGAGCATGACGTTGGCTTCGTCGTAGATGTGCCGTGGTCCGCCGGCGCTCGGCGAGTTGCCCGGGCTGGCCTCGTTGCCGTAGAGCCAGGCGTACCGGGACGTCAGGTCGATGGCCTTGTGGAAGGTGCCGTTGACGTAGACGTTCAGGGTCGAGTTGATCCCACCGCCACCCGGCGCATCCGGGATGGAGAACCGGGTGACCAGCGTGTTGGTGCTCGCCCGGGTGGTGAACTCGACGTAGCTGCCCGTCGAGTTGAGGGTCACCGCGCGACGGCCGGACGCCTCGCCGGCCAGGTCGCCGATCTCCCGGTTCGGTCCGACGACGCTGGCACCGCCGCCGATCGCACCGTCCTCGGCCTCGTACATGTCGTACGGCATGTTGGCACCGCGACCGACGAAGAGCGGTCGGTCACTGGTGTTGTTGGTCTGCTTCACCGGCAGCTCGTTGCCGTCCACGGCGAGCACCACCCGGACGGTGTACTTGCCGTTCGCGGCGGTCCAGGTGCCCAGGTTGATCGGGCCGACCGTCGCACCGGCGTTGATCACACCGGAGTACGAGCCGGTCAGGGTACGGACCACGGTGCCGGACTCGTTGAGCACGGTCAGGGTGATGCCGTGCGCACCGGACGCGGACGCCTGGTTGCCGGCGTTGCGGATCGACACGGAGAAGGTGACAGTGTTGCCGGCTGACGGGTTGCCCGGCGACCAGGCGACCGACGAGGCGACCAGGTCGGAGCTGGCGACCGCGGCGACCACCAGCGGGCTGGGGTTGGTGTAGCTGTTGTTCGTGTCGTCCTGCTCGACGACGGTGTTCGACTCGTCGACCTTCGCGCTGAGCGGGTAGCTGCCCGAGTCGCGGGTGCCGATGCTGGCGCTGACGGTGGTCGACGCACCGGCCGCGAGGCTGCCGACCGACGCGGTGCCGACCCGGGTGGAGCCCAGGTAGAAGTTGACGTTGGTCGCGCCGGAGGTCGCCGAGCCAGCGTTGCGGACGGTGGCCGAGAGGGTGATGGTGCTGGTCTCGACCGGTGCGGACGGGCTGAACGACATGCCGGTGACGGTCAGGTCCGGGTTCGGCGCCGGGGTGCCGAAGACCTGGAACTCGGCCACCTGCCCGGCCGGTGCGCCGGTGTTCGAGGCGATCGAGAGCCGGACGTCGGCCGCCGCGCCGGAGACCGGGATGGTCACCGTGTTGCCGCTGCCCGGGTTGAAGGCGTAGTTCGCCGCACCGACGAGGGTCGTGAAGCTCGACGAGCCCTGGTCCCGGCCGAGCACCGTGATGTTCTGCGTACGCGCGCCCCAGGCCGAGTCCGGGTTCAGCTTGATCACGACCTGGCTGAGGCTGGCGTTCGCGCCGAGCTGCACGGTCAACGTGCTCGGGTTGCCGTTGCCCTCCCAGTAGGTGGCCACGTTGTTGTCGTTGGCGTTGGTGGCCACGAACGTGTGCACGAACCCGGAGGCGGTGATCGGCTTACCGATCGCCAGGTTGGTCCCGGTCGGCGGGTTGCCGGTGCCGGTACGGGTCACCGAGTTGCTGTTCGCCGACTGGTTTCCGGCCGCGTCCTTGGCCCGGACGTAGTACGAGACGGTGGCGCTGTCCGCCTGGCTGTCGGTGTAGGTGAGCGTCGATCCGCTGACGCTGCCGCGCAGCGCGCCGTTGGCGTAGATGTCGTAGCCGGTCACTCCGACGTTGTCGCTCGACGCCGACCAGGTGAGCCGGATCTGCCCGCTGGCCGGCTGGGTGTACGCCAGGTTGCCGGGGGCGCTCGGGGCCTGGGTGTCGGTGCTGCCGGTGGCGCCGTACACCTCGACCTCGGAGAACTGCGCGGCCGGCCAGCCGGTGTTGCCGGTGACCTGCACCCGTACGTAGCGGGTGCTGGCGGCGGTGAAGCTGACGGTCGCGGTGTTGCCGCTGCTCGGATTGAAGGTGTAGCCGGCGGACGCCTTCAGGGTGGTGAAGGAGGAGCCGTTGGTGGAGCCGAGCACCGACAGCGTCTGGGTACGGGTCTGCCAGTCCGACGACGGCGGCAGCTTCAACACCACCCGGTCCACGCTGACAGTGGCGCCCAGGTCCGCCTGGATCCACTGCGGGAACGCGTTGTTGTTGCTCTCCCAGTAGGTCGAGGCGTTGCCGTCGTTGGCGTTGCCCGCCACGTAGTTCTGGTTGTAACTGCTGGCGGTCATGGTGGCGGAGAGCCCGGCGAGCAGGGCCACCCGCGCCGCGGCCGCCGACGCGTCGACGGCCGGTGCCGCGCTCGCCGCGGGGACGGCGACCGGGGCGGTGGCGAGGAGCATCCCGGCGAGCACGCCGGCCAGTAGCCGGCGGTGGCCGGTGCGGGGGACGGGATTGGGCGCGCCGGGTGGCGGCGTGCCTCGTCTGGTGCCGTTGCTGGACATGGGGTCGCTACACCTCTTTCGGGGGTGGGTGTGGGGTGCGTTGCCCGGTGACGGGTGCAGGGGTACGCCCGTCGTTCCGCGACAGGTGGGGGCTAGCTGGAATAGACCTCGAACTCGCTGAGCTGGCCGGCCGGCCAGCCGCTGTTGCCGGTGACGGTGAGGCGCAGGTACCGCTGGTTGGTCGCCGTGAAGGTCACGGTGGCCGTGTTGCCGCTGGCCGGGTTGAAGGTGTAGCCGGCGGACGCCTTCACGGTGGTGAACGTCGAGCCGTTGGTGGAGCCGAGCACCGACAGCGTCTGCGTACGGGTCTGCCAGGCCGACGACGGGGGAAGTTTCAGCACGACCCGGGACACCGAACGCTCGGCGCCCAGGTCCACCGTCAGCGACTGCGGGAACGCGTTGTTGGCGCTCTCCCAGTAGGTGTTCGCGTTGCCGTCCACCGCGTTGGGGGCGGCGTACACGTCGGAGTGGCTGGTCTCGGTGACCGATCGCCCGGCCGCCAGGTTGCCGCTGGGCGGCGGGGTGGTCGTGGGTGGCGGGGTGGTCGTGGGTGGCGGGGTGGTCGTCGGCGGTGGCGTGGTCTGCGTGCCGCCGTACACCTCGACCTCGGAGAGTTGCGCCGCCGGCCAGCCGGTGTTGCCGGTGACGGTGACCCGGATGTAGCGGCGGTCACCGGAGGGCAGCCCGATCGACACGGTGTTGCCCGAGCGGGGGGCGAAGACCCGACCGGCGGACGACGCCAGCGTGGAGTACGACGAACCGTCGTTGGAGCCGAGGACCGAGAGCGTCTGGGTGCGTTGCTCCCAACCGCTGGGCAGCTTGAGCACCACCCGGTCGACGGACCGGGACGCGCCCAGGTCGATGGTGACCGACTGCGGGAACGCGTTGTTGGCGCTCTCCCAGTAGGAGCCCGCGTTGCCGTCCACCACGTTGCCCGCCACGTAGCTCTGGTTGGTGCTGGTGGCGGTCGTCGACCGGTTCAGCGCCAGGTTCCCGCCGGTGGGAGGCGGCGTGGTCGGGGGCGGCGTGGTCGGCGGCGCGGTGGTGGGAGGCGGGGTCGTGGTGGGCGGCGGCGAGGTGGGTCCGCCACCCCACTGCGGGCTCGGCCACGGGCCGCAGTACGGGGTCGGGGTGTACCAGCCGGAGTTGCCCGAGCCCTGGGTGATCTGGAAGCCACCGCCCACGCAGTTGTGCATCGGGTTGCTCTGGGCGATGTTGGTGGCCCGCACGTTGGTGAAGGACACCTGGCTGGGTGCCTGCACCTGGAGCGCGTACGTGCCGGCGCCGTCGATCCGCACGTTGGAGAGGTTGATCCCGCTGGTCTGGCCCTCGATCCAGTGCAGCGCCGCGTAGGAGCTGTCCAGGATGTCGGTGTCGGTGATGTTGATGGTGGCCTGCTGGAACGACTCGTTGAGGGCGGAGAACCAGATCGCCCCGACACCGAAGTTCCAGTTGTAGTCCGAGTTGCCGTTGCGGATCAACGTGTTGCGGGCGATCGTCCAGGTGCCCCGGACCGCGGTGTCGCCCTGCACGCCCGGATAGCGGTTCGCGACGTGGATGCCGCCGCCGTTCGTCAGCGAGTCGGCCGTCACGTTGTCGGTGATGGTGATGTCCCGACCGCCGTAGCTGACCAGGTGGTTCGCCAGCAGCGTCACGCCGATGGTGTTGCGGGTGAAGGAGTTGTTGACGTTCGGCACGCTCTGGGCCCACATCGCCAACGCGTCGTCGCCCGTGTTGCGGACGAACGTGTTGGTGACCGTCGAGTTGGTCACGCCGGTGTGGAAGTTCACGCCGTCCGCGGTCTGGTCCAGGATCCGGCTGTTGCGGATGGTGAAGTTGTCCATCGGGCCGTCCATCCACGCCCCGACCTTGGTGTTCTCCAGCCACAGGTTGTCGACCACCGAGTTGGTCATCGCCCCGCCCAGCGCGTTCACCTGGTCGTCGTCGACCCGCTCGCGGATGTCGCCGATGATGGCGAAGTCCCGCAGGGTGACGTTGCGGCTCGGCCCGTTCGCCTCGTGCGCGCGGACCGGCCCGGTGTAGCCGCCACCGGGGACGTACTTGCCGTAGATGCCCACGGACCGGTTCCGCTCGGTGGGGTGCCGACCGCCGAGCACCGAGTACCAGGGGCCCGCGCCGCGCAGGGTCACCCCGTCGACCACCACGTGGTCCCAGAGGGTGAAGGCGCCGGTCGGGATCCAGACCGCCCGGCCCTGGGCCTTACCGGCGTCGACAGCTGCCTGGAACTTCGCCGTCGAGTCGGTCGCGCCGCTCGGGTCCGCGCCGAAGTCGGTGACCACGTCGATGACACCGGAGGGCTTGGCGATCGGCGCCACGAGCTCGAAGTCGGCCAGGTCGATGGTGAACGTGGGCGACTGCGCCGTCGAGGAGACCTGGAGCCGGATCTTCGTGCCGGCCGGCTGGGTGCTGCCGAACAGCGCCCGGGTCTCGTCGTAGAAGTGGTGCGGGTTGGTGTCACCCGGGTTGTTGTTGAACGGGTAGCCGCCGTAGTACCAGCCGTACTTCGACGTCACCGGGACCGACTTCAGCAGCGACCCGTTGGCCCGCAGGTCGATCGTGGCGTCCCGGCCGGTGCCGGCCGAGTTGTCCGGCAGGCTGTACCGGAAGGTGACAGCGTTGGCCGGGGCGGTGAGGGTGAACTCGACGTACTCGCCGACGGCGTCGAGGGTGACCGCCTCCCGGCCGGACGCCTCGGACGGCAGCGTGCCGTACCGCCGGTCCGGGCCGATCTTCGTGCCGTTGTGGGCGACCTTCTCCGCCTCGTGCTCGATGAACGGCACTGTCGCGCCCCGGTTGGGGATGTCGAAGGGGGACAACCCGGCCGCCGAGGCAGGAGTTGCCGTGCCGGTGACCGCGAGAGCTGTCAACGAGGTGGCGGCGAGCAGAGCGGCGGCAATGGCGGCCAACCCTGCCCGGGTCG
This sequence comes from Micromonospora sp. WMMD967, assembly GCF_029626165.1. Lineage (NCBI taxonomy): Bacteria > Bacillati > Actinomycetota > Actinomycetes > Micromonosporales > Micromonosporaceae > Micromonospora > Micromonospora sp. WMMD967. The sequence continues at coordinate 1,308,403 of NZ_JARUBK010000001.1, read as the reverse complement.
GGTGTCGAAGGTGGTGCGGCGTGCCGGTGGTGTGGTTGGCCATGAGCTGCGCTCTCCCTTTCGTCAGGCAGGCCAGATCCCCCGTGTCGGTGCGGCGCGTCCCCCTCGTTCCTCCTTCCGTTCGGGTGGCGTGGTGCCGGCGGCCGGGACGGGCCGCCGGCACCACGACGAGCAGGATCAGGTCAGGTCGGCCGCCGTGGCGGTACGCAGCCAGACCGCGGTGTCGGACGGCAGCAACCCGTCGTCGAGTGGTCCACTGGCCAGCAACAACTCCCCCTGAGCTGGCATCGGCACCGGCGCGGCGGACAGGTTGACGACGCAGGCGAAGCCGCCACCGCGGCTGAACGCCAGCACCCCGTCCGGGGCGGGCAGCCAGGTAAGCTCCCCGTCACCGAGCGCCGGTTCGGCCCGCCGAGTCTGGATCGCGGCCCGGTACAGCTCCAGCATCGAAGCCGAGTCGCCGGTCTGCGCGCTGGCCGTCCGGTCCTTCCAGTCGGCCGGCTGCGGCAGCCAGGGCGCCGCGGCACCGGCCGGGCTGAACTCGAACGGCGGCTCGTCGCCAGCCCACGGCAGGGGTACGCGGCAGCCGTCCCGACCCGGGTCGATCCGGCCGGACCGTTCCCACATGGGGTCCTGACGCATCGCGTACGGGATGTCCTCGACCTCGTAGAGGCCCAGCTCCTCGCCCTGGTAGACGTAGGCGGCACCGGGCAGCGACAGCGAGAGCAGCGCGGCGGCCCGGGCTCGGCGGGTGCCCAGCTCCAGGTCGGTGGGGATGCCCTCGCGCTTGGCCGCGAAGCTGAACCTGGTGTCGGCCCGCCCGTAGCGGGTGACGTGGCGGGTGACGTCGTGGTTGGAGAGGACCCAGGTGGCCGGCGCGTTGACCGGAGCGTGCGCGCTGAGCGTCCCGTCGATGCTCTCCCGCAGGGCGGAGGCGTCCCAGGCGCAGCCCAGGAAGTCGAAGTTGAACGCCGCGTGCAGCTCGTCCGGGCGCAGGTAGTTGGCGAACCGCTGCCGGTCCGGCAGCCACACCTCACCGATCAACGCGCGGTCGTCGTACTCGTCGGCGACGCGCCGCCAGCCCCGGTAGATGTCGTGCACCCCGTCGAGGTCGTGGAACGGGTGCGGCTGGTCCGGGTGGACCTCGGGCAGCGTCCCGTCCTTGACCAGCAACCCGGCCGAGTCGATCCGGATGCCGTCCACGCCCCGGTCGAACCAGAACCGCAGGATGTCCTCGAACTCCGCCCGCACCCGGGGGTGGTCCCAGTTGAAGTCCGGCTGCTGCGGGGCGAAGAGGTGCAGGTACCAGTCGCCGGGGGTGCCGTCCGGGTTGGTGGTGCGGGTCCAGGTCTCGCCGCCGAACTCGCCGACCCAGTCGGTGGGCCGTTGGTCACCGTTGGGGCCCCGGCCGGGCCGGAACCAGAACAGGTCCCGCTCGGGTGCGCCGGGCCCGCCGGCGAGGGCCGCCTGGAACCAGGGGTGCGCGTCGGAGCAGTGGTTCGGCACCACGTCGACGATGGTCCGGATGCCCATCGCGTGCGCCTCGGCGATCAACGCCTCCACCTCGACGAGGGAGCCGAAGACCGGGTCGATGTCGCGGTAGTCGGACACGTCGTAGCCGGCGTCCGCCATCGGCGAGGGGTACCACGGGCTGAACCAGATCGCGTCGACGCCGAGCGCGGACAGGTGATCCAGCCGCGACCGGATGCCGGCGATGTCGCCGATGCCGTCGCCGTTGCCGTCGGCGAAGCTCCGGGGATACACCTGGTAGATCACCGCTCCACGCCACCACGGACTGCTGTCTGCTGTGGACACGAGCACCTGCTTTCTGGGTCAGTACGTCGGCGGGTTCGCCGGACCGGTATGTGTGTCGGACGAACTGTCGTTGTTCGCCGCGCGGGGTTTTGCGGTCGTGGCTAGCCCTTGATGCTGCCCGTGGTCAGACCGGACATGATGTTCCGTTGGAAGATCAGGAAGATGATGACTGTCGGGATCGCCGCGATGACCGAGGCGGCGATCACCACGTTCATCGGCGTACCGCCGGCGAAGGCGTAGATGCCGACGCTCACCGTCCGGGTCTCCGGCGACGGCATGACCAGCTTCGGCCAGAGGAAGTCCTTCCACACCGCCGTCACGGCGAAGATCGAGACGACGCCGAGGATGGGGCGCGACAACGGCAGGATGATCGACCAGAGCGTGCGCAGCGACGACGCCCCGTCCATCAGGGCGGCGGCCATCAACTCCTCCGGGATCGAGTCGAAGAACCGCTTCAACAGGAAGATGTTGAACGCGTTGGCGACCAGCGGCAGCCAGATGGCGAACGGCGAGTCGAGCAGGTTGATGTGCAGGATCGGCAGGTCGATCACCGTCACGTACTGCGGAACGATGAGCACCATCGCCGGGATCATCAGCGTTCCCAGCATCAGGGCGAGGATCACGTTGCCGAAGATCGGCCGAAGTTTCGACAGCGAGTACGCGGCGGCGGTGTCGAGGACCAGTTGGAAGAGCACCGCGCCGATGGCGTAGTAGAAGGTGTTGAACAGCAGCTTGGCGAGGGCCAGGTTGTTCCACGCGTCGATGTAGTTCTGCGGCTGCGGGTCCTTCGGGAACAGCGAGGGTGGGGTCTGCGCGATCTCCTGGCCGGACTTGAGCGCGCCGGTGACCATCCAGTAGAGCGGTCCGAGGAAGACGAGCGTGAACCCGGTCACGACCAGGACCAGCAGCGTCCAGTAGATGACCCGACCACGTCCCCGGCTGATCTGGGTCTGGGAGATGAGGGTCCGGGTTCCGGAATCCTGTGCCATTCCTCGCCGTCCTAGTCCTGTTTCGCAGTCAGCCGCACGTACACGGCGGAGAAGCCGGCCAGCACCACGAGCATGATCACGCCCAGCGCGGCGGCGCCGTTGAGGTCGTTCTGGAAGAACCCGTGCTGGTAGATGAGGTACGCCACCGAGGTCGCGGAGTCCTCCGCGCCCGCGCCGTTGGCGAGGATCAGTGGCTCGATGAAGAGCTGCATCGTGGCGACGATCTGGAGCATCGCCATGAGCGCGAGGATCAGCCGGGTCTGCGGGATCGTGACGTGCACGATCCGCCTCCAGATCCCGGCGCCGTCCAGCTCGGCGGCCTCGTACAGCTCACCGGGGATGTTCTGCAACGACGCCAGGTAGATCAGCACCGCCCCGCCCATGTTCATCCAGGTCGACGCGACCACCATCGCCGGCATCGTCATCTCGGGCGACTGCATCCACTGCGAGGTGGGCAGGTGCAGCGCCTTGAGGATCGCGTTGAAGAGACCCGCCTCGCTGGGGTCGTACGCGTAGAACTTGAAGAGGAACAGCGCGGAGGCCGGCGGCAGCATCACCGGCAGGTAGACCAGGATCCGCAGGTAGCCCTTGGCGTGGCGGAACTCGTTGAGCACGATCGCCACGAAGAACGGCACCACGTAGCCGAGGACGAGCGCGAGCACGGTGAAGTAGAACGTGTTCTTCCAGGCCGTCCAGAAGCTCGGGTCGGCGATGATGCGGGAGTAGTTGTCCCAGCCCACCCAGGTGGTCTCGCCGCGCCGGGTCCGCTGGAAGCTCATGACGATGCCGCGGATCATCGGGTACCAGGAGAAGACGACGAAGCAGAGCACGGCCCCGATCAGGAACGCGTGACCGGTGAGGTTGTCCCGTACCTTGCGGCCGAGGCTCGTGCGCTGCGGCCTCGCCGAGTACGGCGACGGCGGGCGGCCCGGTTTCCTGGAGGTCTCCGGGACGGTGGTGATCGCCAAGGCAACTCCTGGGTGAGTCGGTGACGTCGACGACGTGGTGCGGCTGGTGTGTGGGGGCCGGGTCGGCGTCCCGGCCCCCACACGCTCGGTCAGCTCTCCGCGGCGAGGAGCTGGTTGACCTTCTCCTCGGCGGTCTTGAGCAGTGCGTCGATGTTCGAGTTCGGGTTGGTCAGCACACCGGACATCGCCGCGTCGAGCACCGCGTAGATGGCCTGGGCGTTGCGCGGCTCACCCTTGATCGGCACCGGGGTCGCCTCGAAGATCGCGAAGTTGGTGGTGTCGACGTTGGCGTTCGCCTTGCGCAGCTCCAGTTCCTGCTTCTGCGCGTCACTCCCGTTGGCGAAGAGCAGCGGCTGGGGCAGACCCACCGGGTAGTTCTGCGGCTTGGCCCGGACGTAGTCGAACTGGCCCTTGCCCGGGGTGAGCTTCTGGTACGCGATCCACTTCAGGCCGGCCTTGACCTGCTCGGGAGTGAGGTCCTTCTTGAAGAAGTAGCCCTCGCCGCCGCCGAGCGTCCCCTTCGCCGCGCCGTCCTGGCCGGGCAGCGGAGCCATCGCCCAGTCCTGGAACTTGCCCTGGAACTGGCTGACGATGGCCTGGGTGGCGTCCGGTGCTCCGATGAACATGCCGACCTTGCCAGCGCCGGCGTTCGTCAGCAGGTCGCCCCACTGGAGCAGCTGACGGGCACCCATGCTGTTGTCGCCGTACCGCATGTCCTTGAGGTTCTGCAGGACCTGCTTGCCCATGGCGTTGTTGAAGTCGGCCTTCTTGCCGTCGGCCGTGAGCACCTGGCCGCCCTGCGAGTAGAGCAGCGAGGTGAAGTGCCAGCCGCCGGTGTTGCCGGCGCTGTACTCGGAGTAGCCGGCGATGCCGTTGCCGAGCGCGGAGATCTTCTTGGCGGCGGCCCGAACGTCGGCCCAGGTCTTGGGCGGGTTGTTCACGTCGAGCCCAGCCTGCTGGAACAGGACCTTGTTGTAGATCAGCCCCATCGAGTAGTTCTTCACCGGGACGGCGTAGAGCTTGCCGCCGTCGGTGAAGACCTCCTTCAGCGCGGGGTCGATGCTGTCCCAGGTCGGAACGGTGTCCTTGTTGGCGTACTGGGTGATGTCCATCGCCTGACCGGAGTCGAGCACCTGCTGGACGTCGGTCATGTACCCGTAGAACACGTCGGTCACGGTGCCGCCGGCCAGCCGGGCGGTGAAGTCCGGCGGGTTGTTGCACTGCTCGCCGACGCTGACGCTCTTGATGATGATGTCCGGGTTCTGCTTCTGGAACTCGGCGACATCGTCGTTCCAGTTCTTCAGCAGCTCTTTCTGGGCACCGACGGGCTGGCAGTCGACAGTGATGGTGACCTTGCCGCCGGCGGTCGCGCCCTTGTCGTCGCTCTTCGTGGAGCACGCCGTGAGGCTGAGCCCCAGGCCGGCCACGAGCGCGACCGCCGCAGCCTTTCGGTATTGCGGTACGGACATCTGTCCATCCCTTCGGGAACGGGTGTCTCCAATGACGTTCGCTGATCTGCGGTGATGCGACCTGACGCCCAGTAGCTGCGTCGGAGCCAGGTGTGAGTGGAGTCACTGTAGCGAGGCCGACTCATTTCAGCAAGGTGTCGACCCTGAGACGAAAGGACACGACGTGATTACGTCAGATGTTGGCAGACCATTGAAAGCACCCCAACAAAACAGGCCTTAAGCCGTCATACCGGCCCATTCGACAAGGTCGATACGGCAAGCCCTGACCAACCCCGTCGATCATGGAGTTGTGGTGCCTGATTCAGAGGCTTTACGGGCGTTATGCCACCCACCACAACTCCATGATCGACGGAGCATCGCATGGTGTGGAGACAGAGAACGGCCGCCGACCGCGTGGGCGGTCGACGGCCGGGGGCTTGTTCGGTGTGGTTCCTAGCGACCGGGGGCGGGCGCGGTCGAGCCGCGTACCACCAACTCAGGCTCGAACAGCAGCTCGTCCTGGAGCACACCCACACCTTCGATCTGGGTGACCAGCAGGTCGACGGCAGCCTGCCCCATCGTCTCGATCGGCTGCCGAACCGTGGTCAACGGCGGGTCGGTGCAGGTCATGAACGCGGAGTCGTCGAAGCCCACCACCGAGATGTCGGTCGGCACCGAGTGACCCAGCCGCCGGGCCGCACGGATCGTGCCCAACGCCAGTACGTCGCTGGCGCAGATGATCCCGGTGACGCCACGCTCGACCAGTTTCGTCGCGGCGACCCGCGCGCCCTCCATCGAGAAGCTGGAACGTTCGACGCACTCGGCGTCGCCCTCGCCCCAGCCGGCGGCCCGGGTCATCGCATCCAGCTTGCGGCGCGACGGCACGTGCCCCTCCGGACCGAGCACCATCCCGATGCGCTCGTGCCCCAGCGAGCGCAGGTGCCCGTACGCCTGCTCCACCGCCACCGCGTCGTCAGTCGAGACCCGGGGGAAACCCAACTCGTCCACACCCGCGTTGACGAGCACGACCGGAAGACCCCGATCGGTCAGCCGACGGTAGTGGTCGTGCCGGGCGTCCGCGAGCGCGTACGAACCACCGGCGAAGATCACGCCGGAGACCTGGTGGTCGAGGAGCATCTCCACGTAGTCCATCTCGGAGACACCACCGATGGTCCGGGCGCAGAGAGCCGGGGTATAGCCGCGCTGGGCCAGTGTCCCGGTGACGACCTCGGCCAACGCCGGGAAGATCGGGTTCTGCAACTCGGGCAGCACCAGCCCGACCAACCGGGCGCGTTCGCCACGCAGCTTGGTGGGTCGCTCGTAGCCGAGCACGTCCAGCGCGGTCAGCACCGCGGTCCGGGTCGCCTCCGAGACTCCGTCCCGGCCGTTGAGCACCCGGCTGACGGTGGCCTCGCTGACGCCCGCCTTCTTGGCAACTTCAGTCAACCGCTTGGTCACGGGCGCAATCGTACGTCGCTCTCATGAAAGAAATGAACAGCAAAATGCCCTACGCTTGCCGTCCAGCTGCCGCATTCTTCCCATCGGCCAACAAATAGGCGCTTCAGCAGGGGCACGCGGTAGGTCTTCGCGGTGGGCGCGACCAGGTCGAGCCGCCCCGTCGCCTGCATCGCCAGTGCCAGTACCAGTACCAGTGCCAGGCCCAACGCCACACTCCGCGCAGCGCCCGACACAGCCCGGGTCGTCCTCCGGCGGCCGCCCGCACCGCCACAAGCGGTATGACTCTGAGGCATAAATATGCCTCACAGTCATAGTGCCTTGCGACGTGTCCCGGCTGACGCCGAATGCTCCCTGCCTGCCAAGATCCGCGCAACAACAGGGATATTGGTGTCTCCCGACCGTCGGAGGCAGCAACATCCGGGAAGTTGCGCGGATCTTGGGCCGGCGCGCGGATCTTGGGCCGGCGCGCGGGGGCGCGGCGCGCGGGGGCACGGCGCGCGGGGGCACGGCGCGCGGGGGCATGCCGCGTGGGGCGGTCGTCAGGACAGGTCGCGCAGCGCGTCTCCGATGGCCCGGTGGAAGGTCGGGTACGCGTAGATCATGTGCCGGAGCTGGCTCAGCGGAACCGCCGCGTGCACCGCCACCACCAGTGCGGACAGCACCTCGCCGCCGGCCGGGCCGACGGAGGTCGCGCCGATCAGCACGCCCTGGTCGGCATCCGCGACGACCTTGATGAAACCCTCGTCGCCGACCTGGTGGATCCAGCCCCGGGTGGAGCTGCTCAGCTTGGTGAAACCGACCTGCACGTTGATGCCGCGGTCGCGGGCCTGCTGCTCGGTGAGCCCGACCGCGCCGACCTCGGGGTCGGTGAAGGTCACCCGGGGCAGCGCGCGGTAGTCGGCGCGGGGGATCGTGCCGGCCGAACCGCTCGAACCACTGGCGGCCAGCGAGCTGGACGCGCCCATCGCGCCGCCGACCACGCTCGACGTGCCGCTGGCGTCCGCCCCGGCCTTCGCCTGTCGGGCGCGGGCCAGGATGTCGGCGATCACGATCCCCGCCTGGTACATGGCGATGTGCGTGAAGGCGCCCTCGCCGGTCAGGTCGCCGACCGCCCAGACGTGGTCGGTGACGTGCAACCGGTCGTCGACCGGTAGGTAGCGCTGACTCGCGTCCAGGCCGATCGTGTCCAACCCCAACTCGCCCAGGTGCGCCTTGCGCCCGGTCACCACCAGCAGTTGGTCGGCGGTGTACGCCGCACCGCCGCTGCCCCGCAGTGTGAACCCGGTGCCGTCGTGTTCGACACGTTCGGCGCGTACCCCGGTGTGGATCTCCACGCCGTCGGCGCGCAGCGCGGCGGCGGCGACCTCGGACGCCTCCGGTTCCTCGACGGCCAGCACCCGGTCGAGCGCCTCCACCACAGTCACCCGGACCCCGAAGCGGGCGAAGACCTGCGCCAGTTCCAGGCCGATCGCGCCGCCGCCGAGCACCAGCAACGACTCCGGCAGCTCCTCGACCTCGATCGCCTGATGGTTGGTCCAGTACGGCGTGTCGGCCAGGCCGTCGATCGGCGGCACCGACGGGCGGGTCCCGGTGCTCAGCACGACCCCGTGCCGGGCCTCGAAAACCTGGTCACCGACCCGGACCCGGCGGGGACCGTCGAGACGGCCACTGCCCCGCACGAGCCGGCCGCCCTTGCTGGCGAACCGTTCGGCAGCGACAGTGTCGTCCCAGGTGTCGGTGGCTTCCTCGCGGATCCGCTTCGCCACCGGCGCCCAGTCGGGCTGGACCTGCGCCGTCCCGGCGAGCCCGTCGACCCGGCGGGCCTCGGCGAGGGCGTTGGCCGCCCTGATCATCATCTTGCTCGGGATGCAGCCCCAGTACGGGCACTCCCCGCCGACCAGGCCCCGTTCGACGCCGACAACGCTCAGGCCGGCTTCGGCGAGGCGTTCGGCCACCTCCTCGCCGCCCACCCCGAGCCCCACCACGACCACATCCACCAGCTCCGGATCTGCCACCGGAACAGCATCCCCCAGCGACACCGCCCGAACCACCGGGGTCGGAGAAAAGTCGGCGCGCTCACCGGTCCGGGCCTCCTACCGTGTCGGGATGCACTCACGCTTCGCCCCGGTCCGGGACTGCTTCCACGACCTGCTCAGCTCCGGCCGGGAGACCGGCGCCGGTCTGGTCATCTGGCACGACGGGCAGCCCGTCGTCGACCTGGTCGGGGGCCACCGGACCGGTGCCGAGCCGTGGCGACCGGACACGCTCGCCAACGTCTACTCGGTGGGCAAGCCGGTGGCCGCACTCTGCCTGCTGATGCTCGTCGACCGGGGGCAGGTCGACCTCGACGCGCCGGTCGACAGGCACTGGCCGGGTTTCCGCACCCCGGCCACCGTGCGTCAGGTGTTGACGCACACCGCCGGGCTCCCGGCGTTCCCGGTGCCCCGGCCGGCCACCGCTGTCGCCGACTGGGCGCTGCTCACCGACGACCTGGCCGCGGCCGAGCCCGAGTGGGCACCGGGCTCGGTGGCCGCGGAGCACGCCTGGACGTACGGGCACCTGGTGGGCGAGCTGGTCCGGCGGGTCGACGGGCGGTCGGTGGGCCGGTTCCTGGCCGAGGAGGTCGCCGACCGGTGGCAGCTCGACCTCGGTTTCGGGCTGACCGACGCGGACCAACGCCGCTGCGCGGAAATGCGCTACGGCGACCCGCGGTGGCCGGCTCGGAAGCTCGGCGAGCCGGGGTCACTGCGGGCGCGCGCGTTGGGCAACCCGGCCGGTGGGCTGGACCTGGCCGTGTTGAACAGCCCGCTGTGGCGAGCTGCCGAGATGCCCGCTGTCAACCTGCACGCCACCGCGTCCGGTCTCGCCCGGCTCTACGCCGGTCTGCTCGCCGGGGGCACCCTGGACGGGGTCCGGTTGTTCAGCCCGGAGCTGGTGACGGAGGCGACCCGGGTGCAGTACGACGGGCCGGACCTGCTGCTGGACCGCCAGGTCCGGTGGACGCTGGGCATGCAGTGGGAGCCGGACGGCAGTTGGGGCATGGGCGGAATCGGCGGCAGCAGCGCGTGGGCCGACCCGGAGCGCGGTTACGCCTTCGCGTACGCCACTGCGCACCTGGCCGAGCACGACCGGGTGGACGAGCTGGTCGAGGTGTTGCACTCCTGCCTCTGACGCGGGTCAGCGCAGCCAGACGGGGTCGGTGCCGGGCACCGAGAGTGGCGGCGGATAGTCGAGCGTCCGGCGGAGCGCCTCGGGCAGTCGCCACGGTTGGTGGATGGCCTTGCCCTGCACCCCCGCCAGCTCCGGCACCCACCGGCGTACGTAGTCACCGGCCGGGTCGTACCGCTCGGCCTGCCGGACCGGGTTGAACCCCCGGTACGGCTTGGTGTCGTTGCCGGTGCCGGCGACCCACTGCCAGTTGCCGGAGTTGTTGGCCACGTCCCCGTCGAGCAGCCAGCGGAAGAAGACCGCCACCCCGGGTCGCCAGTCCTGCCCGAGGTGCTTCGTCAGGTAGCCGGCGGTGATCAGGCGGGCCCGGTTGTGCATCCAGCCCTGCGTACGCATCTGCCGCATCCCGGCATCGACGATGGGCATCCCGGTCCGTCCTTCGGTCCAGGCCGCCAACGCGTCGTCGTCGTAGCGCCACTGCTCGGTGGCGCCCCGCCGGTACGCCGAGGTGGAGATGTCCGGGAACGCGGCGGTGACCTGGTAGTAGAAGTCCCGCCAGCAGAGCTGCCGGACGAACGGCCCGGACCGGTCACCGGCGCGGTTGGCCACGGCCAGTGGGGACACGCACCCGAAGCGCAGGTACGGGCTGAGCCGGGACGTGTCGTCGCCGGCCATGTCGTCGTGCTGGTCGTCGTACCGGTGCAGGTCGGGCAGCCAGTCGGTGAGCCGCTGGCGGGCAACCCGTTCCCCGCCGACCGCGGCGTCCGGCGAGTCTCCCGGCGGCGGTTTCGGTAGGCCGCCCACCCGCACACCGCCGGGCAGTGCCACCCGGTCCGGCGCGGCCAGCTCCTCGCGCCACTGCCGGGCGGCCCAGGACCTGTGGTACGGGCTGAACACCCGGTAGTGGTCGCCTCCGCCACCGGGCTGGAGGGCACCCGGCTCGACCACTGTCAGCCCGGGAAACAGTCGCAGGTGCAGCCGATGCTGGTCGCACTCGGCGCGTAACCGCCGCTCCCGACGGCGGGCGTAGTGGCTGACGTCGGCGGAGAGCGCGACGGCGGTGGCACCGACCTCGCCGGCCAACCGGATCGTCTCGGCCACCGGGTCACCGTGCCGTACCACCAGGTCACCGCCGCGCTCGCGCAGCTCGACGCGCAGGTCGGCGAGCGCCTGGTGCAGGAACCGGGTGCGGTTGGCCGACAGGCCGGCCAGCGCCGGGTCGAGGACGTACAGCGGTACCACCCGGTCGAAGGCCGCGCAGGTGGTGGCCAGCGCCGGGTGGTCGTGCACCCGCAGGTCGCGGGTGAGGAGCACGATCGCGGTGCTCGCGGTCACCGGGGCTCCGGTTGGACCGTCGGCCCGGGGATGGTGACCGGCGTACCGGTCGAGGTGAGCAGGGCACGGGCGGCAACCGCCATCCGCCGCCGCTGCGGCACCAGGGCCCGGCGGGCGAAGACGTCGTAGCCCTGCGCGGCCACCTCGTCGAGGATGCCGCCGTACAGGGCGTACGCGGTGCGCATGCAGGCCTGCGAGGCGGGCGCCAGCATGGTGATGCCCGGGGCGGCGGCGGCGTAGTGCGCCTGGGCGCGGGTCACCTCGTACTCGATCAGCTCACGGGTCCGCTGGGTGCCGCGGCCCCGGGCTCTGGCCTCGGCCAGCTCCTCGCGGGTCACGCCGAACTTCGCCAGGTCCTCGTCCGGCAGGTAGGTGCGGCCCCGGTCGAGGTCCTCGGCGACGTCCCGGATGAAGTTGGTGAGCTGGAAGGCGAAGCCGAGCTGCCGCGCCGGCTCCCGCGCCGCCGCCGGGTCGGAGCTGCCCAGGATCGGCAGCATCATCGTGCCGATCACCGCCGCCGAACCCTCCATGTAGTCGAGCAGGTGGTCGTACGTCGGGTACGCGGTGACTGTCAGGTCCATCGCCATGCTCTTCAGAAACGACGCAAAGTCGTCCCGGTCGAGATCGAAGACGGCGATCGTGTGCAGGACGGCCGGCAGCAACGGGTCGTCGACGGGGGCACCGTGCAGGCCGGACATGAAACGGCTGGCCCAGTCGTCCAGGAGGGCGGCCCGCTCGACCTGGGGAAGGTCCTCGGTGCGGTCCACGATCTCGTCCGCGTACCGGGTGAACCCGTAGAGGGCGTGCACATGTCGTCGTTTCCAAGCGGGGAGCAGGCGGGTGGCGAGATAGTAGGTGCGGCCATGGCGTTTGTGCAGCTCACGGCACCGGTCATAGGCAGCGGTGAGATCAGTGTCCACCGGCCCTCCTCAATTATCGACGCACCAATCGACGCAACTCGTAGCCTAGGGTACGCTGAATCGCATGGCCAACGACGCAGTTGCGGGCAACGCGACCCGCGTGGCGCCGACAGGGCCCGGGGACGGGGACGATCCGGTCCGCGCCGTCCTGGCCGCGTACACCCAGGACCTGATCGCGGCGGTGCACGAGACCCTGAGTACGTTCCTCAACGCCGAGGTCGACACCCTCGCTGAGATCGACACGTCGATGGGCCGCTTCGCCGCAGCCGCGCGGGACGCCGTCCTCGTCGGCGGCAAACGGATCCGCTCCACGTTCGCCTACTGGGGGTGGCGCGGTGCGGTCGGCGGCGTCGAGGCACTGCCCCCCGTGCTGCCCGCGCTGGCCGCGCTGGAGCTGCTGCACACCTTCGCCCTGGTCCACGACGACGTGATGGACGCGTCCACCACCCGCCGGGGCCGGCCCACCGCGCACGTCGCGCTCGCCGAGCAGCACGTCGCCGCCGGCCACCGAGGTGATCCCGGCCGGTTCGGCGAGGCGGTCGCCGTGCTCATCGGTGACCTCTGCATGGTCTGGGCCGATCGCCTGCTGGCCCAGGCCACGGTGCCGTCGGCCCGGCTGTTCGAGGTTCGCCGCTGCTACGACCAGATGCGGGTGGAGACGGTCGCCGGGCAATACCTCGACGTGCTCGGCGAGAACGACCCGGCCAACTGGTCGGTCGACCGGGCGCTGCGGGTGGCCCGCTACAAGACCGCCAGCTACACCGTCCAGCGACCATTGCTCTTCGGGGCCTGCCTGGCCGGCGTCCCCCTCGACGATCCACTGGTCTCCGCGTACACCCGTTACGGCCTGGCCGTTGGCGAGGCGTTCCAGCTGCGCGACGACCTCCTCGGCGTCTACGGCGACCCGGCCGCCACCGGCAAACCGGCCGGTGACGACCTCCGCACCGGAAAGCCGACCACGCTGCTCATGCTGGCCCGGGAGCTGGCCACGCCGGCGCAGTTCCAGGCGTTGGAACGGGCCGCCGACGGGCCGGTCGACCGGCTCGCCGAGCTGGTCGTCGAGACCGGCGCCGTGACCCGGGTCGAGCGGATGATCGCAGAGCGGGTGAGTGACGCGCTGGCGGCGCTCGACGCCGCACCCGTGGACCGGACGGCGCGGACCGCGCTGACCGGGCTGGCCACCGCCGCCACCAACCGGCGGGCCTGATGAGCGACTTTCTCGAGGAGGTGGTCACGTGCGGACGGTGACAGGACGGACGGACCGGGTGGTGGTCGTCGGGGCCGGGCTGGGTGGGCTCGCCTGCGCGCTGCACCTCGCCGGCAGCGGCCGGCAGGTGACAGTGCTGGAACGCGAGCCGGTGCCCGGTGGGCGCGCCGGTCGACTCTCCGTGGACGGCTACGAGTTCGACACCGGTCCGACGGTGCTCACCATGCCCGACCTGATCGCCGAGGCGCTCGGTGCGGTCGGTGAGGACATGCGCGACTGGCTCGACCTGACCCCGCTCGACCCGGCCTACCGGGCGTACTACCCGGACGGCTCGACCCTCGACGTGCTCACCGACACCACACGGATGGCCGCCGAGATCTCCCGGGTCTGCGGGCCCCGTGAGGCCGACGGTTACCTGCGCTTCGTCGACTACGCGCGGGAGCTGTGGCGTCTGGAGCGGGCCGACTTCATCGAGCGCAACCTGGACGCGCCGACCGACCTGCTCACCGGCAACCTGCTCAAGTTGCTCGCCGGTGGGGCCTTCCGGCGTCTCCAAACAAAGATCAACCAATTCTTCCGGGACCCGCGTACCCAGCGGATCTTCTCCTTCCAGGCGATGTACGCCGGCCTCGCGCCGCACGACGCGCTGGCCATCTACACGGTCATCGCGTACCTCGACTCGGTGGCCGGGGTCTATTTCCCGCGCGGCGGCATCCACGCGGTCTCCAGGGCGATGGCCGGCGCGGCCGAGAAGCACGGCGTGCAGATCCGGTACGACACCACGGTGACCCGGGTGGAGACCGCCAACGGCCGAGCCACAGGTGTGCTCACCGCGGACGGCGAACTGATCCGGGCGGACGTCGTGGTGCTCAACCCGGACCTGCCGGTCGCCTACCGGGATCTGCTCCCGGCCGCTCCGGCACGACGGCTCACCTACTCACCGTCCTGCGTCGTTCTGCACGTCGGCTCCCGACAGGCATATGACAAGATCGCCCATCACAACATCCACTTCGGACGCGCGTGGAAGGGCACCTTCGATGAGGTCATCCGGCGGGGTGAGTTGATGACCGACCCGTCGCTGCTGGTGACCAACCCGAGCCGGACCGACCCGTCGGTGGCCCCCGCGGACCGGCACACCTACTACGTGCTCGCCCCCGTGCCCAACCTGCACCGGGCCCCGTTCGAGTGGCGCGGCGACCTGACCCAGCGCTACAGCGACCAACTGATCGGCACGTTGGAGGAGCGCGGCTACGTCGGCTTCGGCGCCGGCGTAGAGGTGCTGCGGGCGATCACCCCGGCCGAGTGGGAGGAGCAGGGCATGGCCGCGGGCACGCCGTTCGCCGCCGCCCACACCCTCTTCCAGACCGGCCCGTTCCGTCCGTCGAACCTGCACCGCGACCTGTCGAACGTGGTCTTCGTCGGCTCCGGAACACAGCCCGGGGTCGGCGTGCCGATGGTGCTCATCTCCGGCAAACTCGCCGCCGGCCGGATCACCGGGGAAGGCCGATGAGCAGTCGCGAGGGGCATCTCGTCGAACTGGTCGACGAGACCGGCGAGGCGCACGGCGAGACGACGGTCTCCGCCGCGCACCAGCCGCCAGGGCAGCTCCACCGGGCCTTCTCGGTGCTGCTGGTGGACCCGGACGGTCAGGTGCTGCTCCAGCGCCGGGCCGCCGTCAAGACCCGGTTCCCGCTGCGCTGGGCCAACTCCTGCTGCGGCCATCCCCGTCCGGGCGAGTCACTCGCCGAGGCCGCCAACCGGCGGCTCCGCGAGGAGTTGGGCGCGGGCCCGGTCGAGCTGACCGAGGTCGGCGTCTACGTCTACTACGCCGAGGATCCGGCGACCGGTCGGGTCGAGTTCGAGTACGACCACGTGCTGCGGGGTGACTTCCTTCCCTCCGCTCCGCTGCTGCCGGACCCGGGCGAGGTGGCCGAGCTGCGGTGGGCCGACCCGACCGCACTGGAGACCGAGCTGGAGCGCGACCCCCGGTCGTACGCGCCCTGGCTGGGCGGGGTGGTGAACCGGTTGTTGCGCCCCTCGGGGTCCACGTCCGGCGCACCCGGCCTGGCCGTGACCCCGCCCGGCCCGGCGGACGACACGGCGGAGCGGTCGGGTGGTCGATGAGGCGCTGAGCGCGGGTGCGGTCGCACGCCGGCTGGGGGTCGCGGTCACGACCCTTCGCACCTGGCACCAGCGCTACGGGCTCGGGCCCAGTGAACACGTCCCCGGCCACCATCGCCGCTACACGCCGGCCGATCTGGCCCGTCTCGAAATCATGCGACGGCTCACCGCCGAGGGGGTGAGCCCCGCCGAGGCGGCCCGCTGGGCCCGCCAGGCACCGGACTCGCCACCAAACGGCACCGTCGCTCTCCGCCGCACCCAGCCGCCCAGCCGCGACGGCGGTGGAAGCATCCCGGTGGGCCGCGCCGGCCCGGCAGCCCGTGGGTTGGCCCGCGCCGCCCTGCGCCTGGACGCCGCGGCGATCAGCGAGACGATCGCGCACGCCCTGGCCACCAACGGGGTCGTCGCCACCTGGGAGGGCCTGCTGCGTCCGGTGCTCGCCGGCATCGGCGAACGCCACGCCGCGACCGCTGGCCTGATCGAGGTGGAACACCTGGTTTCCCGCTGCGTCTCGGAGGCCCTCGCGGCGGCCAGTCGGGCCCGGGTGCCCAACGGCCCGGCCCGCATCCTGCTCTCCTGCGCCGACGAGGAGCAGCACACCCTGCCGCTGGAGGCGTTGGCGGCGGCTCTCGCGGAGGCCGGGGTCAGCTACCGGATGCTCGGCGCCCGGGTGCCGGCGGCCGCCCTCGTCGAGGCGGTCAACCGGACCGGACCGGCCGCCGTGGTGCTCTGGTCCCACACCCGCGCCACCGCCGACCCGGCCCAGCTCAGCGCGTTGCTCGCCGCACCCCGCCGCCCGCTGTTGGCGCTCGCCGCCGGCCCCGGCTGGCGAGCCGACAGCCTGCCCGCCGGGGTCGTACGGCCGGTGGACCTGGCCGAGGCGGTCTCGCTCGCCGCCGCCGTCCGTGACTCCCTGGACCAGTCGGCGCGTGACTGATCGCACTGTCGCCCGCTGACCGTGTGAACTACCGTCGGGCGGGTCCGCCCTACCCCGACCCCCGGGAGCAAGCAGATGCAAGCGCGCGCCGTCCTGGCGTCCGTCCTCGCCGTGGCGCTGGTCCTGTCCGGCTGTGCGCAGCCGGAACGCACCATCGCGCCCGCCAGTGCGCCGCAGCCGTCGGTGACGCCGAGCACGTCACCGTCACCGCATCCGGCGGTCAGCAAGCCACCCAAGCCTCCGCTGCGTCCGCTGCCGGCGAAGCTCCCGGCCGGCCTGCGACGCAACACCGGCGAACGCCCGGTGGTCCTCACCTTCGACGACGGGCCCAGCCCAGCCTGGACACCCAAGGTGCTCGACCAACTGCGTGCCGCCAAGGTGACCGCCACCTTCTGCGTCGTCGGTCGCGAGGTGCAACGCCACCCGGACCTGGTCCGACGGATCGTCCGCGAGGGGCACCAGCTCTGCAACCACAGCTGGCGACACGACCTCGACCTGGCCCGGCGGCCGGTCGACGAGATCCAGGCCGACCTGGCCCGCACCAACAAGGCCATCCAGAAGGCGGCTCCCGGCGCCAAGGTGCCGTTCTACCGGCAACCGGGCGGTCGGTGGACCTCGGAGGTGCTGACCGTCGCAAAGGGTCTCGGCATGCGCCCACTGCACTGGTCGGTGGACCCACAGGACTGGGACAAGCCCAACGCCGCCACGATCGGCAAGCGCATCCACGCCGCCGCCCGCCCCGGCGCCATCGTGCTGCTGCACGACGGGGGTGGCAACCGGGCCGCGACCCTCGCCGCCTGCCCTCACCTGATCGCCGACCTGAAGAAGCGCTTCGGCATCACCAAACTCAGCTAGACCACCTTTGACCTGCTGTTATGCCCCATTCCCAGCCCTTGCCGATACCGATTTTGTCGACCGACCAGGCATCACGTATGCTTTCGAAGCCTCCGGCGGGGCCGGATGGGAGCAAGTCCGCTTGAAGTTGCGAGTGTGCAATGATGGCGGGGCCGCCCTCATCGTCTAGCGGCCCAGGACGCCGCCCTTTCAAGGCGGTAGCACGGGTTCGAATCCCGTTGGGGGCACGACCGGCGCAAGCCGGAGCAACACAAGCTAGGTCCTGTGGAGCAGTTGGAGTGCTCGCCGCCCTGTCAAGGCGGAGGTCGCGGGTTCAAGTCCCGTCAGGACCGCAGCGCTGACGCCGCGCCCCGCGCGGCGTTCTGCGTATCGGAGCAGGTCGCCCTGCCACCGGTTCGTCCGGTAGCCGGGTAGCATGAGCCGAGCGGCACGGCCAGGTAGCTCAGTTGGTACGAGCGTCCGACTGAAAATCGGAAGGTCGGCGGTTCGACCCCGCCCCTGGCCACATAGCCTTTCGCCGGGCTACAGAGGTCCCCACCAGCGAATACGCAGGTGGGGATCTTGCTGTTTGCGCCGGTACGCCCCGCGCTCCCGCCGACGGCCTCCACCCCGGGGTCCGTCTCTGCGTGATCCACACGGCCCAATGGGGTCCGTCTCTGCGTGATCCACACGACTTCCCCGAAATCGCGGTATCCCAGGGCCTCCGACACCGCAATTTCCCCGAACCCGTGTGGATCAGGGACCCCGGGGGGGCAGGGCGGAGGCCTGGATCGCCGGGGCGGGGCGGGGGTCTGGATCGCCGGATCGCCGGGGCATCGCAGGGGCGAGACGGACGCCGGATCGTCGAGGCGAGTCGCCGACCGGGTCGGGACGTCATTCGTCGCGGTGGCTCTGGGGGCGGTGCTGCGCGATGCCACCCTGGATCGCCTCCCACACGCTGCGTCCGGCCTGTCGCAGCGTCTCCCCGGCCTGCTCGGCGAACTGCGCCGCGTTCTGGGCGGCAGCCTGCGCCGCAGTCGACAGACCGCCGTCACCGTCGCCAGACGGAGCCGGACCAGACGGGGCCGGACCAGACAGGCCGGGACCAGACGGGGCCGGGGCGGACGGGCCAGCACCAGACGGGCCAGCACCAGACGGGCCAGGACCAGACGGGGCCGGTTGGTCGGGCCGGTCACCGGATCGCCCCGCTGTGCCTTCCGGCCGTTCCCCACTGCCCGATCGCTCCCCCTCGGGGCGACGCGGCGCCTCGTGCTCCGGACGCCGTTCCGCCGGTCGCGCCTGCCCGGGCCCTCCAGTGCGCGGCCCCGGACCCGCAGCCATCCGCTCCGAACCGACCGGACCCGGCTCCGAGCCGACCGGCCCCGGTTCCGGACGACTCCGCTCCGGTTCCGAACCGACCGGACCCGGTCGTTCGGGACCAGTGCGGTCAGCACCGGGCTGGGCGACACCGGGTAGCCCTCGGTCGGCGACCGCAGTCCGTTCGTCGAGTACGCCGTCCGAGCGCCGCGCCGACGCCCGGAACTCCGCCGCACCTGCCGCCAACTGCTGCGCGCTGCGGTTCACGTCGTCGACGGCGGTGGCCGTACGCGCGAGCGATTCGATGATCTGCGGGTTGCTGTCGAGGGTGTCCAGCGCCCGCCCCAGGATGTTGGTCAGCTGCTCCAACCGCACCCGTAGCTGCGCTTCGGCCTGCACCCCGTTGATGTCCAGCTCGACGCCGCTCAGGTGCACCCGTACGCCGGCGTCGACCTGGAGGAGGTTGGCCACCCGGGCTCGCAGCGACAGGTCGGCGTCCAGGCCGTCGACCGCCAGCCGGATCGAGTCGACGGACACCTTCGGAATGTCGAGCAGGACATCAGGGTCCACGTTGTCGACGTTCCGGTCCGCGCCCCGTTGCTGCCCGTTCTCGCTCATGATCTCCCGCCCCGCCTGCACAGACTTCCGGTCGTCGGCGCGGTTACCCGCTTTCCGGCTGGGCATCCCGTGCGTGACGGCTCGGCAACCCTCTGTCTGGAACCGGGCACCGCGCGAAGCTGCACACCCGGGCATCAGCCGGTATGGTCCGGGCCTATGGGACAGGAAATGACTGATCCGGCCGACATCCGGCAGGACGTCGACCAGTTCTCTCTGCGGTGCAGTCTCCTCGTCCCGAGTTCGGCCGAGCATGCGTTCGCGGTCTTCACGGCCCAGCTGACTGACTGGTGGGTCACCGAATACACCTGGTCCGGCCCGGACGCTCTCGACGAGCTGGGCATGGAGCCACGGGCCGGCGGCATGCTCTACGAGATCGGCCCGTACGGCTTTCGCGCCGACTGGGGTCGGGTGCTGACCTGGGACCCGCCTCGGCGGCTGGTCTTCGCCTGGCAGATCGGCCCCGACCGGGCACCGGTGCCGGATCCGGCCCGGGCCAGCGAGGTCGAGGTGCTGTTCCTACCGGAAGGGCCGGAGCGCACACGGATCGAGTTGGAGCACCGGCACTTCGACAGGCACGGCGAGGCTGCTGAGGGTTACCGCAAGGCGCTCACCGCTGGCTGGCACGAGCTGCTCACCCGCTATGTGGGCACGCTGTCGCACCACCCCGGCATCTCCACCTGACCGACCGCCGACCAGCAGGGGAACGGCGCGTCGGCTCACCGGCCGAGTCGCCGATCAGCAGCGGAATGACCAGCCAGGTCTCGGCCACCCAGGTTCGCGCGTTGGCCGGCCTCCGCACCCGAACCGAACCCGGTGCCGCCCAGTCGACGCGGTGGGGCGGTGCGCAGCCGTGGGTACTCCTCACTGAGCCGTCGCTGCACCCGGTCGGAGCGGTCGGCCAGCACCAGCGCCACCGACGGCGTGCCCGACTCGCTGGCCGCCGCCGTCTCCGCCTCCCAGAGTCGGCCCCCGATCACCTCCGCGAAACCGGCCAGCCAGGAGCGGCGGAAGGCCGCGGGATGGTCGTCCTCCGGCACCGGGGTGGCGGCCAGGCCGTGCGCCGCCTGCACGAGCAGTGAGGTGAAGAGCAGGTCGACCCGCTCCAGGTCACTGGCGAAGCCGAAGAGGTGCAGCGCGAAGCCGTTGCCCTGCCGGCGGCGTACGCAGCGACAGCGCAGCGGCTCGGCGACGGCGGCGAGCAGACCGACCTTGTCGCGGGCGTACGGGGCGACGACGTCCAGCACCCGGTCGCCGACCGGATCGGTGGTCGGGTCGTGGACGGCCAGCAGCGCTCGGTCCACGCCGTAGCGGGCGATCAACTCGGTCGCCTTGGCGGTGAACGCGGCGGCTTCAGCGGGCGTGCAGGCCGGGTCCTCGGCCTGGGCCAGCAGCTTGCGCACCTTGCTGAGCATGGCCTCGGACATGCCTACAGAGCTACCACATGGGGCGGACATCAACGGGGCCACGACAGCATCGATCGATACGTATCATCGTCACCGTCCGATGATCAGTCCGATCCGGACGGTCAGTTACCTGTTCCCGGAGGCTTGTCCGCATGCCATCCCCGACCGCACGCCTGTTCGCCGTCGCCACGGCCACCGCGCTGCTCTTCGCCGGCGCACCCGCACAGGCTGCCCCATCCGCGCCGGTCACGCTGGCCGCGCCCGGCACCAACGCCTTCGCCCCGCTCGCGACGTGTTACGGCGGGGCGGTCCGGTCGTACTTCGAGAGCGGCCGCTACGGCGGCTCCGCCGGCCAGTACCGGACGACGACCCGCTGTCGCGACATCAACGTCCGCAACGCGAGCGTGTACGCCACCGAGGCGTGCGTGATCTTCGTCGACAAGACGAGCGCCTGCAACTACTGGACGTACCTGCCGGCCAACTCGGGCTGGATCACGGTGGCGACCAACGTCCGGGACGGGGTCAACTTCCGGGTCCGCTTCGAGAACCTGCGGTACGAGTACGAGCCGCTGATCGCGTACCACGCGTTCTGAGTGCCGCGCGCGGTCGCGGCGTCCGCCCCCCGACGGACGCCGCGACCGCGCTGTCACCCGGCGCGACTGCGCAGTGTGGCGATCGTCGAGCCGGCGAGGGTGAGCAGGCAGTCGGGCAGCAGACCGTCGGCTGCCGCAGCCCCGAAGAGCGCCTCGCCGGTCGGCTCGTCCCGATTGGCGTACGCGCTGACGAACCGGGCCACCCACCGGGTGTCGTACTCCGCCTGGTCGATCCCCGGGAAGTCCAGCGCCGCCCCGCTGGCCGCCGGGGTGTCGCCGAGCATCGTCGCGGCAAGGCACCAGGCGACCCCGTACGCGCCGCTCAGGCCGGCCCGGTCGACGACCGCGTCGAACGCTCCCACCACCGCGTCTCCATCCCCGGTCAGCGCCGAGCGGAGCACGGCGGCTGCGTCGTCGAACGTCTGCTGTGGTAGGTCCGTCACCCAGCGCACAGTAGGACGGGCGGTCAAGCACTCCCACCAATCGCTACTCTCCGTGTTCAATGCGAGCTACCTGCGCTTTACGCCACCTCCACGGTCCCACCGTCGGCCTCGGCACGCTAATGTGCGCAGCGGACCTTCGCCGGAGGAAGGACGACCATGCTCGTTACACGCCGATCGCGGGTGGCCACACTGGCTGCCTGCGCGACGATCCTGCTCGCCACAAGCGCTTGCGGGGATGACAAGGCCAAGGAGGCCAGTGCCCAACAGGTGCGCCTCTACGGCACGGACGGCAACATGCTCAACTCCTATCCTGCGGAGTTGAAGGAACGCGCGAGCCTCGTGGACGGGATGAAGGGCACCACGCCACTCACCCCGCTGCCGGAGGACTTCAAGAGTCGGCTGAAGGCCGTCGATCCGGCGCTGACGGACTACCTGTATTCCGCCGAGTCGTACGACGCGGTGGTGATCGCCGTGCTCGCCGCCCAACTGGCCGGGAGTACGGATCCGGCGGCCATCGCGAAGCAGATCGTCGCGGTGACGAACGACGGGCAGCGCTGCGAGGATCCGGCGAGTTGCCTCGCGCTGGCCCGTAACGGGCAGGACATCGAGTACCGCAGCGTGTCGCTCACCCGGGCGGGCTTCACCGACAAGGGTGAGCCGGCCACCGCGAGCTACGCCACCTTGACCTTCGACGGCCAGCAGATCAACGACGGTAAGACCGAGTTCGTCGGCGCGGGCATCGAGTCGGCGGCGAGCACCAAGACACCTCCGAAGCCGAAGAAGCAGCGCCCGGGTGGCGACCCCGACCAGGAGCCGCTGAAGTTGGGCGGCCTGCTGCCCAAGACCGGTGACCTGGCGATCGCGTACCCGCCGATGGCCGCCGGTGCCGCGCTGGCGATCAAGGAGGTCAACGCCGCTGGCGGCGCGCTGGGCAAGCCGGTGACCTGGGTCGAGGGTGACGACGGCACCAACCCGGCGGTGGCCAAGGCCACGGTGGCCAAGCACGTGACGAGCGGCGTCAGCGTGATCATCGGCGCGGGTGGTTCCGGCATCTCCCGGGAGGTGCTGCCGGACGTGGTCCGGGCCGGGAAGATTCTCTTCTCCCCGTCCAACACCGACAGCGGCCTGACCGACGTCGAGGACAACGGCCTCTACTTCCGCACCGCTCCGCCGGACAGCCTCCAGGGCCGCGCGCTGGCCGACGTCATCCTCCGCGACGGGTCGCAGAAGATCGTGATCGTCGCGCGTAAGGACTCCTACGGTGAGGGCCTTCAGGCCACCGTCCGTGACGAGCTGGAGAAGGCCGGCGTCGCCGCCGACCGGCTCAAGCTGATGACGTACGACCCGCCGGCCGATGCCAAGGCGCCACCGGTCGACTTCGGTGGCGGGGCGAAGGAGATCAAGGAGTTCGGCGCGGACGCCGTACTCATCATCGGTTTCGGTGAGTCCGCCCAGGTGATCCGCGGCCTGGCCGACGCCGGGGTGCAGATCCGGCAGTAGCAGGACCACAGAACCACGACGGCCGCACCGGCGCTCTCGCCGGTGCGGCCGTTTCGTGTCGGGGAGTCACCGTGGCCGGCGGCGCTCCAGGAACTCGGTCATCCGCCGATGCTTCTCCTCGTCCTCGAAGAGCACCGCCTGACTGACCAGGTCGAGATGCGGGTGCGCGGCGGCGGGCGCGTCCACCGCGAGCTTGGTCAGCCGCAGCGCCAGCGGCGATCCCAGGGCGATCTCGTCCAGCAGGGCGTGCGCCACAGTCAGCAGCTCGGCGGGCTCGTCCACGACCCGGTTCACCAGACCGATCCGCAGCGCCTCCTCGGCGTCCACCCGTCGTCCGGTGAAGAGCAACTCCTTGGCCCGGCCCTCACCGACCAACGCGGGCAGCCGGTGGGTGGCGCCGGCGCCGGCCAGGATGCCCAACCGCACCTCCGGCTGACCGAAGACCGCCCGGGCCGTGCACACCCGAAGATCGCAGGCGTACGCCAGCTCCGCGCCACCGCCCAGCGCCGGGCCGTCGACGGCGGCCACGGTCGGCATCGGCAGTGCCCGGATCCGCGCGAAGGCGGCGGAGTTGATCGCGGCGAGGGCGTCCGTGCGGCCTCGTTCGCGCAGTTGGCCGATGTCGGCGCCGCCGGCGAAGATGCCCTCTGCGCCACCGGTCAGCAGCAGGAGCCGAGGGTGCGCCTCCAGTTCGGCGCAGACCTGGTGCAGCTCGGCGATCAGGTCGGCGTCGATGGCGTTGCGCTTCTCCGGCCGGTCCAGGGTGACCAGCAGCCGGTCCGGCCGTTCCTCGATCCGCAGACCGCTCATTGCTTGACACCGCCTTCCCACCGGTAGAAACCCTGCCCGGACTTCTTGCCCAGCCGCCCCTCGGCCACCATCTCCACGAGCAGGGGCGGCGGCGCGAAGCGGTCCCCGTACGCGGCCTGGAGGGTGCGGGCGATGTCCAGCCGCACGTCCAGACCGACGAGGTCGGTGAGTTCCAGCGGGCCGATCGGGTGCCGGTAGCCCAACACCATGGCCTTGTCGATGTCGCCCGGGCTGGCCACCTCGTCGGCCACCATCCGGATCGCCTCCAACCCGAGGGTGACGCCGAGTCGCGACGTGGCGAAGCCGGGCATGTCGCGTACCACGACGGGGTCCTTGCCCAAGCGGCCGGCGAGCGCGACGGCCGCAGCGGTGGTCTCGTCGGCGGTGGCCGGGCCGACCACGATCTCCAGCAGCGTCATCGCCCAGACCGGGTTGAAGAAGTGCAGGCCGAGGAAACGCTCGGGCGCGTCCAGCCCGGCGGCCAGCTCACCGATGGCGATGCTGGACGTGTTGCTGCCCAGCAGAGCCGGACGCAGCGCGGCAGCCTCCCGCAGCACCGCCCGCTTCAGGTCCAGCCGCTCCGGCACCGCCTCCACGATCACCTCGGGGGCGGGGGCGACGTCGGTGAGCGTCGGCCGCAGCGTGATCCGTTGCCGGTTCGCTGCGGCCTCGTCGGCGCTCAGCTTCCCGCGCTGCACCGCCCGCTCCCACAGGTCGGCGAGCCGGTTCAGCGCGGAGGCGCCCCGCTCGGGGTCGACCTCGACCAACTCCACGGCATGTCCGGCTCCGGCCGCCACGTACGCGATGCCGAGGCCCATCGTGCCGGCACCGACGACCACGAAACGATCGCTCATCACGCCTCCCTGTCCGACAAGTCGGCGCGCGGGGTCTCCGCCATGCCGACCCGGGTGTCCCGCCCGGTCCGCTCGCTCATGGTGCGACCCTATGCAGCACGCCGATCCTCGCCATGCGTGGGGGAGCGCGAGATCGGGTAATGACGGCTCGTCAACCGAGGGAAGGACCGCATCGACATGAGCCAGGCACCGGAGAGCGTCACCGACGGGGAGATCGTGGAGACCCGGGGCGACGAGCGGGTCGAGCTGCTGCGCGCCGACACCAACAACGACGGCAAGACCGACGTGTGGGTGGTGGACACCGACGGCGACGGCAAGGCCGACCTGTTCCAGTTCGACACCGACGGCGACGGCAAGGTGGACATCACCATGGTCGACATCGACGAGGACGGCCAGCCGGACGAGGTGGTCGACGGCGACGGTGGTCTGCCGCCCGAGCAGCTTCCCCCGACCGTCCAGGTCTGAGCGGTACGACGGCCTCTGCGCGGGTGAGGCGCAGAGGCCGTCGGTCAGCCGGCGAGGCGCAGGGTGGCGAGGTAGTAGGGCGCGTCCCGGTCGTCCACATCGGTCAGCCGCCAGCCGGTGCCGTGCACCAGCGAGGCGAACTCGTCCGCCGAACAGACCAGGTAGTCGAACCACTCGGTGCCCAGCTTCCGGTACCGAAGCCGGAGCCGGAGCTGACCGCCGAGCCGACCCCGGCGGCGGTTGCGTTCGTGGTAACCGGTGTGCACCGGGTCGCGGGTGCCGTAGGGGTCGGTGCCGTGCGCGATGATCTGCGCGCCGGGCCGGGCCAGAGCCGCGAGCGCGGCCAGGAACTCGGGGGCACGCTCCCGACCCTCGAACAGCCCGAGGTTGTTGCCGAGCAGCAGGAACGTGTCGTACCGCTGACCATCGGCCACGTGCGTGTCGACGGTGCCGTGCACCAGCCGACGGACACCGCGACGCCGGCTCACCGCCAGCGCGCCGGCAGAGGTGTCCAGGCCGGTGACGGGTACGCCGCGCTCCTGAAGCAGGAGGGCGATCCGACCGGCGCCGGTGCCGATGTCCAGTGTCTCGCCGCGGGCCCGGTCCACCGCGCGGTGGTCGTACGGCTGCCAGTCCTGCGGCCCGTCGAGGTAGTGCGCGGCCGGCGCACCGTTGATCAGCCCGTCGTCCCGTTCGATGATCTCGATGACCGGCCGGGGCAGTCGTCCACCCACCAGTGGCCGGGGGCCCACCCCGCTGGCCACCGCGAGAGTGTCCCGCAGCAGCTCACCGACCACGTCACCGATTTCAGGCTGCACCATCACGGCGTTCACGCTATCCGGCCACTCAGTAGCCGCAGCGGTCGTATCCTGGCGGCGTGACCATGCTGGACCGGCTGTCGGCCGAGAAGTACATCCTGCTCACGACCTTCCGCAAGGACGGTCGGGCGGTGCCGACCCCGGTCTGGTCGGTACGCGACGGTGACGCGTTGGCGGTCTGGACCCGGGCCGACTCGGGCAAGGTCAAGCGGATCCGCCACAACGGCGAGGTGACTGTGGCTCCGTGCGACGTGCGGGGCCGCCCACACGGGGCGGAGGTGCCGGCCCACGCGACGATCTACGGGAGCGGCGACACCGGTCGGGTTCGTGACCTGCTCAAGCACAAGTACCGCCTGATCGGTCGATTCAGCCTGCTGGCCAGCCGGTTTCGCCGGGGCGAGGGCGGCACGGTCGGCATCCGGGTGACGCTGGCCGAGTCGCGGCGCTGAGTCGGGTCGACGCGGGCGTGGAAAGGGGCGGCGGATCGAGATCCACCGCCCCTGACCAGAAAGAAAACTGTGCCGACTCAATCGCCCTGTCGCTGCTGCGGGATCTGACCCTGCAACAGCGCCCTGACCTCCGACTCGCGGTAGCGACGGTGGCCACCCAGGGTGCGGATGGCGCTGAGCTTGCCAGCCTTGGCCCACCGGGTCACCGTCTTCGGGTCGACACGGAACATCGACGCCACCTCGGCCGGTGTAAGTAGCGGCTCTGGTTCGTGCGTTCGCGATGCCATCGGTCACTCCTCCACATGTATAGACATCGGCCGGGGTCCCGCCGGCCGACGCGTCTCCCATGGTCCGGCTAGTCCCCGATGTCCGACATGGGCCGAACGGATGAAGGTCCCTAGACGGACGGATGAACCATGCCCGATTTTTACGACTTTTACACGGCAGAAAGTACCTTATTCGGACTCATGATCACGGTTCGTGATGCGTCAACTACGAGCACACCTCACCTTGGGAGCGCTCCTACGGCGATTTGCCCCTAGTTGCACCGCTCCAGCAGCTGCACCGCGCGCCAGCGGGCCACCAACTTGTCGTACGCGGCCGACGCCTCGTCGGCCTCACCGCGCGACAGCCCCGCGAGGCCTCCGGCAACCAACTCGGGAGAGTCGTCGGCTTCGAGCGTCTCGTCGGACAGAAGATCCACCAGACCGCCGTAGTCCAACTCGACCACCGAGCGGGGATGGAACTCCTCCAACCAGCGAGCCGCCTCCTCCACCGCCTCGGTGATCGGCGCGTCACCCACCGACTTGCGCAACACCGACAGGGCACGGGAGGACCGACGGCGGGCCTTCGAGATCTCCGTGCGGTAGCGCAACGCGCGTCGCCCCGGCTGGGTGACCAGGTCCCGTTCCGCCGGGTCGAAGAGCACGAACCACCGCAGCGGAACCCCCCAGGTGGCGATCTGCTCGTGCACACGGGGTACGCCGTGCTCCAGCACCCGCGCACCGCTGCGCCAGTCGTCGACGACCGCCCTGGCCTGCCCGGCGAGCACCGGTGGCACGAAGGCGTCGGCGAGCACCGAGGGCACGCCGTCCCGAGCGCTGAGCGCCGCCTCAGCGACCCTGATCCGCAGGTTCCACGGGCAGACCAGGAGGCTGTCGTCCGTCTCCAGGACGTACGCCTCCTCCGGCAGGTCGGGCAGCCGGGTCCAACCGGCGCCCAGCGCCTCGATCACCGCCGTCCGCTGCCGGCCGGGCCCCTCGACGGGGGCGATGGCCCGCCCCTCCGAGACGTATCGGCGCCAGTAGCTCTGCCGGTCCCGGTCGAAGGCGGTCAACGGTTCGTACACGCGCAGGTAAGAAGCGAAGAGCGACGGCACGGCGCGATCCTCCCACGAACCGCAGCCGTACGCGGTCAGCGGCCGGACCACGCGCGCCGCAACGTGGGACGGCGGCGGCGCGTCGAGCACCCGCACGGCGGCCGATACTAGGCTCGATCACACCGGCAGCATCCCCGCCGGGGTCCACCAGGTCCGCGTCCCACAAGGGCGCACACCACTCCAGGAGCCAATCATGGGCGTATTCGCGAGCACCGACGACCCGATATCGACAGGTCACGAACAGGTCGTGTTCTGCCAGGACAAGCAGAGCGGCCTGAAGGCGATCATCGGGATCTACTCCACCGCGCTGGGGCCGGCGCTCGGCGGCACCCGCTTCTACCCGTACGCCAGCGAGGAGGACGCCCTCGCCGACGTGCTGGACCTGTCCCGCGGAATGGCGTACAAGAACGCGCTCGCCGGCCTGGACCTGGGTGGCGGCAAGGCTGTCATCTGGGGTGACCCGGAGCAGATCAAGAGCGAGGCGCTGCTGCGCGCGTACGGACGCTTCGTGGAGTCGCTGGGCGGCCGCTACTACACCGCCTGCGACGTCGGCACCTACGTGGCGGACATGGACGTCGTGGCCCGGGAGACCCGTTACGTGACCGGTCGCAGCGTCGAGCACGGCGGCGCGGGCGACTCGTCGATCCTCACCGCCTGGGGTGTCTTCCAGGGCATGCGGGCCGCCGCCGAGCACGTCTGGGGCACCCCGAGCCTGCGTGGCCGCCGGATCGGCGTGGCCGGCCTGGGCAAGGTCGGCAAGTACCTCACCGGGCACCTGCTGGAGGACGGCGCAGAGGTGGTCGCCACCGACGTCAACCCGAAGGCGCTGGAGTGGGTGCGCAGCAACCACCCGCAGGTCACCCTAATGGACGACGCCAGCGCGCTGGTCGCGGCGGACATCGACGTGTACGCGCCGTGCGCACTGGGCGGTGCCCTGAACGACGACACCGTCCCGGCACTGCGCGCCAAGGTGGTGACCGGCGCGGCGAACAACCAGCTCGCCCACCCCGGCATCGAGAAGCTGCTGGCCGACCGGGGCATCCTCTACACGCCGGACTACGTGGTCAACGCCGGTGGCGTGATCCAGGTCGCGGACGAGATCGAGGGCTTCAACTTCGACCGGGCGAAGCTCCGGGCGACCCGGATCTACGACACCACCCGCGAGATCCTGCGTCTCGCGGACGCCGAGGGCGTGCCGCCCGCGGTGGCCGCGGACCGGCTGGCCGAGCGGCGGATGGCGGACATCGGCCGGCTCCGCGGGATCCACCTGCGCTGAGCCTTCCCGGAGGCGGGTCGACGGGATCCGCCTCCGGGCCACCCGTATGGGCGCGGCTGGGTAAGCTGAGGCCGGATCGAATTTTGGTGCGGTTTGTCCGGTGTCACGGGCGCTAACCGTTCCGCTCCTTACCCGGTACACTGGGTGACGGCCGGATCGACGCGACGCGCAGAGCCGGCTGACGGTAACCCGAGGTGCCGAACGGTGGCATCCCCATGTACCGTAAGAGCCACGAGAGATGCCTGACGTCATCGGGGCCCGCCTTCGGGCTGCCCCGCATTCTGTGCGAGGGGGTCGAGCCATGGGGCGCGGCCGTGCTAAGGCCAAGCAGACGAAGGTGGCCCGGGAGTTGAAGTACCACTCCCCGAACACCGACCTCACCGCCTTGCAGCGCGAACTGGCGGGTGCTGGTAAGTCTGAGCACCACTTCGACGACGACTCTAAAGAGTTCGTCGACGACGATGATGAGGATCACGCGGACGACGATCCGGATCCCTGGGTCCGTCCGACCCGCTGACCTCTCGACGCAGCTGAGCACGCGGTGATCCCCGCGTGCTCACGCACGTCCCGTGCAGGTGCAGTCGCCGACGATCAGGGGCCTGACCCGACCGGAAACACTCCGGCCGCCCGACAGGCCCCTGTTCACGGCCCCCTCAGCGCGGGCGGTTGTTCCAGTTGTAGAACGTCGGGATGTTCTCGAAGTGGTTCCAGGCACAGACCGCGCTCGCGCCGTCGCCGCCTGACACCTCCGAACGCAGACGTCGCGCAGCCTCAGCCTCACGCAACAGCGCGACGAGGGCAGGAGCAGCCTCCCGCACACGCTCGTTGACTCCGTCATCCGCTGTGCGCTCGGGCCGCCGGTCACTGGTGCTCTCGGGCATGCTCCAACACTCCCTCCAATAGACGGATCTTGCTGTTGCGGCAGTGCTCGGTCTCCGTACCGTCAAAACGCCCCAGCTCGAAGTAACGGTTGGCGGCATGACCACCGCCGCAGAAGCCGAAGTAGGGGCAGGACACCCGACACGCCTCCACACCGCTGAGGAACTCCCCCACCCACGGCGTCGCCGCCGCCGCGCCGAGGATCTCCGCCAGTGGGGTTCTCAGGACGTTGCCGCTGCTGAAGTCGCCGTAGCGGGGGTGGGTGAAGCCAGCCAACTCCGGGGACAGCACGGTCACCGAGCCGTCGTGACCGATCGTCGGGATCGGGTCCAGATGGCGGGGCAGCACACCGTCAGCCGAGCCGTCGAGCACCGCTGCGGCGTACCGCAACGACCACTCGACCTCGCGGAGGTGGATCCGGGGCGCACGCCGCCAGGCCGCGACCAACTCCGCCCAGAACGCGGTCACCTCCGACGCGTCGTGACGGTTGCCCCGGGTGTTGACGCCCTCGGTCTCCTCGATGTTGATGCCCAACACGTCGCAGCCGAGGTCGAGGAAGTAGTCGTACAGCTCGGTGGCCAACCCCCGCTCCGGGCGGGACACCACGGCCAGGGCGGAGAAGGGCAGACCGCGCCGGCGCAGCGCCGCGACACCGCGCACGATCCGGTCGTACGCCGGCTGGCCGCCCCGGTTGACCCGGTCACCGTTACGCGCCCGCGGCCCGTCGACGCTCACACTCACCCGCATCTCGTGCCGGGCGAAGAAGTCGCACCACTCGTCGTCGATCAGGGTGGCGTTGGTCTGCACGTGGTGCTCGACCTCGGGCCCGAACGGCGCGATCAGGTCGCCCAGGTGCTCCGGGCCGGCGGCCAACGGTTCGCCGCCGTGCCACACCACGGAGAACCGACCGGCCACCGCCCAGGGGTTGACCGCCACCGCCACCGCCTCGGCCACCGCCACCGGCATGCGCTGGTCGGTGGCCCGAAACGGCAGATAGCAGTACGCGCAGTCGAGGTTGCACAGGGTCGTCGGCTGCATGACGACGTACGACGGGACGGCGGCAAGGCCGCGCATCCCGCTGAACGACTGTCCCCGAGCAGCCATCGCCCTCCTCCGCCGGCTCTGAAGGGTGCCCTTCAGGCTAGGCGGCATTGGCCACTCGGGTGAAGCCCTGATCAGGTGCCCGTACGATCACCAGAGGGTGATCATCCCCGGGTGTGCTGACCCACCATCTGCACGTTGCCGGTGCCCTCGATGATCTCGCCGGCCTGCCACGCCTCGACACCACGGCCGGTCAGCGTGGCCAGCGCCCGGTCGGCGTCCTCGGCCGACACGATCGCGAACATGCCGACACCCATGTTGAAGGTGGACTCCATGTCCTGGTCGTCGATGCGACCCTTCGTCTGGATCAGGTCGAAGATCGGCTGCGGCTTCCAGGTGGACCGGTTGACCACCGCGTCGACGTGCTCGGGCAGCACCCGGACCAGGTTGCCGGGGATGCCGCCGCCAGTGATGTGGGACAGAGCCCGCACCTCGGCCTCGGCGATCAGCTTCAGGCAGTCCTTGGCGTAGATCTTGGTGGGGGTGAGCAGCTCCTCGCCCAGGGTCCGCTGCCGACCAAAGTCGTCGATCACGATGTCCAGGCGCATCCGGGCCGCACCGAGGAGCACGTGCCGGACCAGCGAGTAGCCGTTGGAGTGCAGGCCGGAGGAGCGCATGGCGATCACGACGTCGCCGACCTCGACCCGCTCCGGGCTGAGGATGTCGGCCTCCTCGACCACACCGACACCGGTCGCGGAGATGTCGTACTCGTCCGGGCGGAGTACGCCCGGGTGCTCGGCGGTCTCCCCGCCCAACAACGCGCAGCCCGCGTAGCGGCAGCCGTCGGCGATGCCCGCTCCGATCTCGGCGACCTTGTCCGGAACGACCTCGCCGGTGGCGATGTAGTCGAGCAGGAACAGCGGCTCGGCACCGCACGCCACCAGGTCGTCCACGACCATCGCCACCAGGTCGATGCCGACCGTGTCGTGGATGTCCATCTGCTGAGCGATCACCAGCTTGGTGCCCACCCCGTCGGTGGAGGACGCCAGGATCGGGTTCTTGTACTTCTTCGTGTCCAGGCGGAACAGGCCGGCGAAGCCGCCGAGGTCACCCAGCACCTCCGGCCGGCGGGTCTGGCGCACCTTCGACTTGAGCAACTCCACCGCGCGGTCACCCGCGTCGATGGAGACCCCGGCATCGGCGTACGAGACCGAGCGTTTGCGCGCCTGGCGGCCAGCACCGCCCGTCCACGGCTGACGGTCGCCGCCGGCGCCGGTCGGGCTGCTTCCTGCGCCGCTGCGCTCGGACACGTGCGTCACGGTTCTCCCCTTTGGTTCTCGGTGCCGCCGGCGGTAGCCGGGCCGCGCCGGTTGGTGCTACGGGCGGTTTGCGGTAACGCCACCCGGAGTGGCGACGGACGAGCCGTTCACGTGCGAGCCTTCGAGCGCCGAGTTGGCGACGCGTCGGCCCACACCTTCGAGCACGTGCTTGCCGATCAGGTTGCCGGCCGGCAACTCGATCGGGTACTCCCCATCGAAACACGCCCGACACAACCGGGTCTTCGGCTGCTCGGTCGCGGCGATCAGGCCGGGAAGCGAAACGTAGCCCAGCGTGTCGGCGCCGATGGAGCGCCGGATGCCGTCGTTGTCCAACCCGTTGGCCAGCAGCTCCGCCCGGGTGGCGAAGTCGATGCCGTAGAAGCACGGCCAGCTGACCGGCGGGGAGGAGATCCGGACGTGCACCTCCAGCGCCCCCGCCTCACGCAGCATCCGCACGATGGCGCGCTGGGTGTTGCCGCGAACGATCGAGTCGTCCACGACGATCAGGCGCTTGCCCCGGACGTTCTCCCGGAGCGGGTTGAGCTTGAGCCGGATGCCGAGCTGACGCAGGGTCTGCGACGGCTGGATGAAGGTACGACCCACGTACGGGTTCTTCATCAGGCCGGCGCCGTAGGTGATGCCGGACGCCTCCGCGTAGCCGATGGCGGCCGGAATGCCGGACTCCGGCACGCCGATGACGAGGTCCGCCTCGACCGGGTGCTCCTTGGCCAACTGCCGACCGATCTGCACCCGCGTCGCGTGGACGTTGCGCCCGGCGATCGTGGCGTCCGGGCGGGCGATGTAGACGTACTCGAAGAGACAGCCCTTCGGCTCCGGCGCGGCGAACCGGGTGGAGCGCAGGCCGTTCTCGTCGATCGCGATCAGCTCACCCGGCTCGACCTCGCGCACCACGCTGGCGCCGACGATGTCCAGTGCGGCGGTCTCGCTGGCCACCACCCAGCCACGCTCCAGGCGGCCGAGCACGAGCGGGCGGACACCGTGCGAATCGCGGGCCGCGTAGAGGGTCGACTCGTCCATGAAGACGAAACTGAACGCGCCGCGCAGCTGCGGCAGCACCTCCAGCGCCGCCGCCTCGACCGACAGGTCCGGTCGGCCGGCCAGCAGCATCGTCACCAGGGAGGTGTCGTTGGTCGAGCCGTCCGCGACCAGGCCGCGCTCGGCGACCTCCTTCTCCAGCTCGGCGGTGTTGACCAGGTTGCCGTTGTGGGCCAACGCGATGGTCGTGCCCGAGGTGGTGGAACGGATCGTCGGCTGGGCGTTCTCCCAGTTCGACGCGCCGGTGGTGGAGTAGCGGGCGTGCCCGATCGCCAGGTGGCCGCGCAGGCTCGCCAGGGTGGGCTCGTCGAAGACCTGGGCCACCAGGCCGAGGTCCTTGTAGACCACCACGCCGGAGCCATCGCTCACCGCGATGCCCGCCGCCTCCTGGCCCCGGTGCTGCAGGGCGTAGAGGCCGAAGTAGGTCAGATTGGCAACCTCTTCGCCGGGGGCCCAGACGCCGAAGACGCCACAGGCATCCTGGGGGCCAGGTCGTTGGGGGTCAAGGTCGTGGCTCAGCCGGCCGTCGCCTCGGGGCACCTACCGCTCCCTCATGCTGGTCTGGACCGGCCGGGCGGGATCACGGGCGGATCCACACTCCTCTGCCGGGACCACTGTCGTCGCCTGACAGTGTACGCGAATCGCCGTCAGCACAGAAAGTCACGGATTCTGCGCGGAGGGTCACGCTAAGTAGGACGTCATGACAATTCGAGGGGCAGATACGCCGAGAGGTCCGCCCGGACACCGCTCACCTGGACCCGACCCTCGGTGACCGCCTCCGCCCAACCGACCCTCCCGGTCGCCAACCGCAGCCAGGTGTCCGGCGCCATCTCGACCACGTTCGGCGGGTTTCCCCTGGTGTGTCGAGGTCCGGGTACGCACTGGATCGCCCCGTATGGTGGGACGCGCACCTCCACCGATCGGCCGGGGGCGCGCTCCGCGAGGACGGCCAACAACGACCGGACCGCCTCTCGGAACACCGTCCGTTCGGGCGTACGGCCCTCGTCGAGCGCCGACAATGCGGCAGTTACGGCAGCGGACTTACTGTGCGGAGAGGACACGACGGGACGATACGACCCGCAGGCCAACTACCCGACGCTGGCCCTGGGTCGCGCCGATCCAGTCGGACAAGGCATAGTTGCCGACGGCGTATTCGAACCGTGATGATCCCCGGCCCGGCGCCCCGCCGGTCAGAGGGAAGTCAGCCCGGAAGGCGGTGGACGTGTCAACACACCGACGTGCCTGGAAGCAGCGGGCCGGTGTGGTCGTAGCGCTGGTTGCCGGCGCTCTGCTCGCCGTCCCCGCCACACCAGCCTTTGCCGCAAGCGTCGAGGTCTCCCCGAACTCGGTCACCCTGAACGCCGGCAGCGACGCCACACTCACCGTGCGCGTCGCGGGCAGCAACGGCGACGAAAAGGGAAAGATCAGTCTCTCTGGTCTGCCGTCCGGCGTCAGCTGCGCCGGCGGTTGCGGCGATTTCGACTTCCCCGGCGGACTGGGTAACCCGTCAAAGACGGTGCTGGTCAGGATCGCGGCCAATGACAACGCCGGCGATGCGACAGCAACGATCACGGTCGCCGTCGAGGCCAACTCGGGTCCGGACACCAAAACCGTCGCGCTGACCGTCAAGGGCAAGGCCGCGCCGCCGCAGGCGCAGACCGTGCAGTCGGTCTCCGGCAAGGTGGTCGCGCAGGCCGACGGCAAGGCCGTGCCCAACGCTGTGGTCATGCTGCTGGACAGCACCGGTAAGCGCTTCGACACCACAAGCGACGGCAGCGGCAACTTCCGCTTCACCGGCACCACGGGCAACCCGATCGCGCCGGGTCGACTCGACCTGGGTGCCAGCTTCGACAACGTGGTGGCCCGCAAGACCGTCAACGCTGCGGCCGGGCAGTCCCTCACCGGTCAACGGATCAGCCTCGCGATCAAGACCGAGGTGACGCCCAGCCCCACCCCGTCGGCCAGCGCCGAGGCGACTCCCACCGAGGAGGTCGCCGAGGAGGGCGCCGAGGACGAGGCGAGCGAGGAAGCCAGCCCTGGCGCGCCGGCGAACGCCTCGAACAACGAGGACAGCGGCGGCGGCGCGGGCTCGTACCTGATCATCCTGCTCGGCGGTCTCCTGGTGGCCGCTGGTGTCGGCACCATCGTGCTGCTCTGGATGAAGCGCAAGGAGAACGGCGGCGACGACGACGCCGTGCCGGCGGCCGGTGGCCCGGTCCCGCCCACGCGCGGCGGCGGCTTCCGCGGCCCCGACGACCAGACCCGGGTGGTTGGTGGTCGACCCGGCGCGGACCCGACAATGGTCGGCGGCGCAGCGCTGAGCGAGGCGCCGACGATGATGCACCGCCCGGTCGTCGACGACGTTCCGCCGGACCCGTACGGTGCGCCGGCGCAGGCGTACGGCGGCGCGGGCCAGCAGGGCTGGGGCGGTGCCGGTTACGGCGACGAACCCGCACCCGGCGGCTACGGTGCCGGCGGCTACGGCAACGACCCGGCCTCCGGTGGTGGCTACGGCGCCGGTGACGGCTATGGCGCCGCGCCCGGTTCCGGCGCTGGCTACGGTGGTGCGCCGACCTCCGGTGGCAGTTACGGCAACGCGCCCGCCTCCGGTGGCGGTTACGGCAGCCGGGACTACACCGCCCAGGCCGGCGCGGCGGGCTACCCGCCGGCTCCCGCCGGCGGAGGTGCCTACGGGGAGCGGTACGACGAGCCGACCGGCCGTTACACCGGCGACAACACCCAGTACCCGGCGCCGGCCGACCCGTACGCGACGGGTGTCTACCAGCCCGAGCAGGGGCAGGGCTACGGTCAGCCGGACACGGCACCGTACGGCGGACGGGCGGCTGAGCCGACCGGAGGGTACGGCGGACAGGCGGCCGGCGGCTACGACCAGGGTGGCTACGGTCAACCGGCTGGTGGCTACGACCAGGGCGGCTACGGTCAGGAGCCCCCGCAGCAGGGCGGCGGTTACGGTCAGGAGCCTCCGCAGCAGCAGCGCGGCGGCTACGACGACCGAGGCTACGACCAGGGCGGCTACGGCCAGGAGCCCCCGCAGCAGGGCGGCTACGGCCAACCGGCCGGTGGCTACGACCAGGGCGGCTACGGTCAGGAACCCCCGCAGCAGCAGCGCGGCGGCTACGACGACCGAGGCTACGACCAGGGCGGCTACGGCCAACAGGCTGGCCGCGGCCGACCGGACACCCCGCCGCCCACCGAGCGGGGCGGTCGACGCCTCGACTGGCTGGACGACTGACCAAGAACAGCACGCGAACGGCCACCCGGAGATCCGGGTGGCCGTTTTCGTCTGTGGCAAGATCCACTCGCCTGACTGGATGGTCGGGGCATCCGCCGGACCTGGACACCCCCGACTTCGCGAAAGCCGAGTCGATCAACGCGGGCGGACCGGTCCGGCAGAGGGTGGCGGCAGGCGGAGCGGAGCCCGGGCATGCGTTGCGCGGGCGGCCGTTGGCCCGGCTGTCGTTACGCGGGCGGCCCTTGACCCGGCTGCCGTTGGTCAGGCTGCCGTTGGTCAGGCTGCGGAGAAGACGCCCTGGCGGAGCACCGGCACAACGTCCGACACGCCGAGCCGGACCGCGACGTCCACGTCCTCGGCGAAGCCGCCCTCGGTCAGCTCGCGCCCGGACACGCTGCCCCGTACGGCGGCGGACACGTCCGGAGTGCTCGCCAGCGCGGCGAGCGCCATGGCCGCCTCCACGGACAGCCCACCCGGCACTCCGGAGAGGGCGTCCAGCACCGAGGCGGCACCGAGTTGATCCTCCACCGACGGGCGCAACGACCCGTCCGGCCAGCGCTCCCCGGCAGCGATCACACCGATCGGGGCGTCCACGGTGCCGTACCCCTGGCGGCGCAGCCAACGCCCGACGGCGCCCGCGTTGCGCAGGCACGCCGCGACCACCGGTAGGCCGGTGGCACTGGCGGCGGCGCTGATGGCGGAGCCGTTCGGCGAGGGCAGGACCAGATCCGCCACCACCGGCGCGGCGACCAGCGCGGCGGGCGAGAGCGACCACGGATGCGTCGCGGTCACCTGCCGCCGACCCACTGCGGCGACCGCACCGACGCGTAGCGCGTACTCGGCGGCCTGCTCACCCCAGGGGAAGGGGTGCACCCGCATGCCCCGGGCGACCGCGACCTCCACCGAGGTGGTGAACGACAGGACGTCCACCACCACCAGCGCCGCACAGACCCGCCCGAGTTCGGCCGCGCCGGTCGGACCCCAGTCGAACCTGGCGCCCGAACCGGGTTGGCCGTAGACGGCGGCCGTCAACGCCTCAGCGCTCGTCAGGCGACGGCTCGGTGGCACCGGTCTCCGAGTCGGTGGGCCCATCGGAGGAGTCCGACCCGATCGGTTCGACAGCGCCGGTCTCCGGGGAGGGGCCTGAAGAGGCGA
Organism: Micromonospora sp. WMMD967; assembly: GCF_029626165.1. NCBI lineage: Bacteria > Bacillati > Actinomycetota > Actinomycetes > Micromonosporales > Micromonosporaceae > Micromonospora > Micromonospora sp. WMMD967. The sequence goes on along the minus strand of NZ_JARUBK010000001.1, from coordinate 1,270,576 downwards.
TGGGCTCGGAGACCACCTCGGCCGGATCCACCGGTGCGGCCTCCTCGTCCGAGGTGACCGGCAGCGGTACGCCCTCGACCGCGCCCGCCACACCGGCGGCCGGCGCGGGCACCTCGACAGCGGCCGAGCCCCCGAAGAGGCGCGGCAACGTCTCGGTGTGCGCGGCGCGCAGCTCGTCCAGGCCAATCCGGAACTGCCCGTGCACCTCGAGCGCCCCGCCGGACGGGTCGGTGACACCGATCAGCTCGAACGGCACGCCCCGCTCGGCGCAGAGCGCCGCGAACGCCTTGTCGTGGCCGCGCGGCACCGACACCAGCGCCCGCGTGGCGGTCTCGCTGAACAGGTAGACGAACGGCATCGAACCCTCGGTGAACTGCTCCGGCACCGCGATCCGGGCACCGACGCCACGGCGAAGGCAGGACTCGACCAGGCTCTGGGCGAGACCACCGTCGGAGAGGTCGTGTGCCGAGCTGAGGTGCCCGACCCGGGCCGCCTCGGCCAGCAGGTCGGCGAGCGCCTTCTCCCGGGCGAGGTCGACCTGCGGCGGGATGCCACCGAGGTGCTCGTGCGTCACCCAGGCCCACTCCGAGCCGGACAGCTCCACGTTGGTCTCGCCGAGCAGGTAGAGCTGGTCGTGGTCGCCCCCGGCGCGCGGGACGAAGCCCATCGGCACCCGGTCGGCGACGTTGTCCAGCACACCCAGCACACCGACCACCGGGGTCGGGTGGATGGCCGCCGCGCCGGTCTGGTTGTAGAAGCTGACGTTGCCGCCGGTCACCGGGATGCCCAGCTCCAGGCAGCCGTCCGCGAGGCCGCGCACGGCCTCGGCGAACTGCCACATCACACCCGGGTCCTCGGGGGAGCCGAAGTTGAGGCAGTTGGTCACGGCGATCGGCTTCGCGCCGGTCACCGCGACGTTCCGGTACGCCTCGGCCAGGGCCAGCTTGGTGCCGTTGTACGGGTCCAGTCGGGCGTACCGACCGTTGCCGTCCACCGACAGCGCCACACCCAACCCGGTGCGCTCGTCGATCCGGATGACGCCGCCGTCCTCCGGCTGGGCGAGCACCGTGTTGCCCAGCACGTAGCGGTCGTACTGCTCGGTGACCCAGGTCTTGTCGGCCAGGTTCGGCGACGCGATCATGCGCAGCACGGTCTCCCGCAGCGCCTCCGGGTCGGACGGCCGAGGCAGGGTCTCGGCCCGGTCGGCCTGGAGCAGGATCAGGTCGGCCGGCTCCCGCATCGGCCGGGCGTAGACCGGGCCGTCGTCGACGAGCGAACCCGGCGGTACGTCGACGACCAGGTGGTCCTGCCAGGTGATCAGGAGCCGACCTGGACGTCCGTCCGGCTCCGGTGCGGTGACCTCGCCGATCGCGGTGGCGAGCACGCCCCACTTCTCGGCGGTCTTGAGCACCGCCTCCAGCTTGTCCGGCTCGACGACCAGCAGCATCCGCTCCTGCGACTCGCTGGCCAGGATCTCGTGCGGCTCCATCGAGGGCTCGCGCAGCGGCACCCGCTCCAGCCAGACCCGCATGCCGGTGCCGGCTGCGGCGGCGGTCTCGGTGAGCGCGCAGGTCAGACCGGCGCCGCCGAGGTCCTGGATGCCGACGACCAGCTGGCCGTCGTACAGCTCGAGGCACGCCTCGATGAGCAGCTTCTCGGTGAACGGGTCGCCGACCTGCACGGCGGGGCGGCGCGCCTCGCTGCCCTCGTCGAAGGTGGCGCTGGCCAGCACCGACACGCCGCCGATGCCGTCGCGGCCGGTCTTGGCGCCCATCAGCACGACAACGTTGCCCGGGCCGGCGGCGGCCTTGTTCTGCAGCCGGTCGACCGGCAGCACGCCGAGGCAGAGGGCGTTGAGCAGCGGGTTGCCCTGGTAGGAGGGGTCGAAGACCAACTCGCCGCCGATGTTGGGCAGGCCGAGGCAGTTGCCGTAGCCGCCGACGCCGGCGACCACGCCGGTGAGAACCCGGGCGGTGTCCGGGTGGTCCGCCGCACCGAAACGCAGCGGGTCCATCACCGCGACCGGGCGGGCGCCCATGGCGAGGATGTCCCGGACGATGCCGCCGACGCCGGTCGCCGCACCCTGGTACGGCTCGACGAAGCTCGGGTGGTTGTGCGACTCGACCTTGAAGGTCACCGCCAGCTCGTCGGAGATCTGCACGACACCGGCGTTTTCGCCGATGCCGGCGAGCAGCCGGTCGCTGTGCGGGGCCTTCTCACCGAACTGACGCAGGTGAACCTTGCTCGACTTGTAGGAGCAGTGCTCGCTCCACATGATCGAGTACATGGCGAGTTCGGACTGCGTCGGCCGGCGGTCGAGGATCTGCCGGATCCGGTCGTACTCGTCGTCCCGCAGGCCCAGCTCGGTGTACGGCTGGAGCTCGCCCGGGGTGCCACCGGCGCGCGGCACGGTGTCTACGCCCTCGGTCCAGACGGCGGCGGCCGGCTGGGCGGGGGCGGCCGCCGGGGCGACGGGCTGCGCCGGGCTCGGCTCAACCGGCTGCGCCGGGGCGGAGTACGCCTCCGGGGTGTCCCGTACCGGGTCCGGATGGGTGGTCATGACCTCTCCTCGCTGCGCTCGTGCCCGCCGGGACGGCGGTTGAGCAGACCGATGATCGTGACGCTGGTCACCGCGGCGCTCCTCGCACTCACGCGGGCGCCCCGACAAGGTGCTTGAGGACCGACGTGAAGAAGCCGAGGCCGTCCAGCGAAGGGCCGGTCAGCGCCTCCACCGCGTGCTCGGGGTGCGGCATGATGCCGACCACGTTGCCGGCGGCGTTGGTGATCGCAGCGATGTCCCGCAGAGAACCGTTCGGGTTGCCGCCGACGTAGCGGGCGACAACCCGGCCCTCGGCCTCGAGCTGGTCCAGGGTCGCGGTGTCCGCGACGTAGCAGCCCTCACCGTTCTTGACCGGGACGAGCACCTCCTGGCCGGGCTGGAACGCGTTGGTCCACGCCGTGCTGGCGGACTCGATTCGCAGGACCTGGTCCCGGTTGCGGAAGTGCAGGTGCTGGTTGCGCGTGAGCGCGCCGGGCAGCAGGTGCGCCTCGCAGAGGATCTGGAAGCCGTTGCAGATGCCGAGCACGGGCAGGCCACCCTGGGCGGCGTCCACGATCGTCTCCATCACCGGGGCGAACCTGGCGATGGCACCGCAGCGCAGGTAGTCACCGTAGGAGAAGCCACCGGGCAGCACGACAGCGTCGACCCCGTGCAGGTCCGCGTCGCCGTGCCAGAGCCGGACCGGCTCCGCGCCGGCGATCCGGACGGCCCGGGCCGCGTCTCCGTCGTCGAGCGAGCCCGGGAAGGTGACCACGCCGACCCGGGCGGTCACGAGCGGGCGTCCGCGGTCTCGTCGGCCTCGACCAGGCGGACGGTGAAGTCCTCGATGACCGGGTTGGCGAGCAACTTGTCGGCAATCTCCCGAGCGCGGTCCAGGTCCGGTTCACCGGTGAACTCGATCTCGATCCGCCTGCCGATCCGGACCGAGGCGACGTCACCGACGCCGAGCCGGGGCAGCGCGTTTGCGACGGCCTGGCCCTGCGGATCGAGGATCTCGGGCTTGAGCATGACGTCGACGACGACGCGAGGCACTGGGCACTCCTGACTGTGTACGCAGTTGGGTGCCGACCCACATGGGGCGAGCGCAGCCAGCGTACCTGGCAGATACGGCCGCGGACGCACCGGCCGGGTGGAGTTCAAGCAGTGATCGACATTGCCCGCGCTCACGGCGGCGCGACAGGCGGGGCAGGTGGCCTCAGCAGGGCATATACGGCGCAGCGGGAGGCCGAATCGTTACATTCAGTAACCTCGATCAAATCCTTGATAACACCCGGCCCGGGCCCTACTGTACATCGACGTAAGTCGATTGAGGTGTCGGCGGGGACCTCCCACCGGCACCCATCCGCACCCGGCGACCCCGGGTCCGCCCCGCCCAAGGAGTTCACCCGATGCGCATCCGCCCCCTGCTCGCCGCCGTCAGCATCGCGTTGGTCGGCGCCCTCGGTGCCACCTCCGGCGCGTCCGCCGCCCCGCCCGGCCCGCAACCCATCATCGGTGGCACCACCGTCTCGTCGGCGCCCTGGGCCGCCGCGGTGCTCAGCAACGGCTCGTTCACCTGCTCCGGCAGCGTCATCGCCGCGCAGTGGGTGCTCACCGCCCGGCACTGCATCAACGGCACCATGTCAGTTCGGATCGGCAGCGTGAACCGCACCTCCGGCGGGGTCACCCGTACGGTCAGCGCCACCTACACCCGCTACGACCTGGCCCTCATGCGGCTCTCCAGCAGCGTCAGCACCTCCACGGTGAGCCTGGCCAACAGCAACCCGCCGATCAACTCGACGAACTCGATCTACGGGTGGGGCATGACCTGCTACAGCGGCTGCTCGGCGTCGACAGTGCTCAAGACCGCCACCGTACGGGTGACCAGCAACAGCGTCACCGACGCGTACGGCGGGCAGGCGATCCGCAGCACCGAGATCAGCGGCAACGCCTGGCGGGGCGACTCGGGCGGCCCGCAGTTCTACAACGGCCAGCAGGTTGGCGTCGCCTCCACGGCCGACGGCTACAGCATCCAGAACTACGGCAGCGTTGCGTACAACCGGGCCTGGATCACCTCCGTGGCCGGTGTCTGACGGTTACCGCCCGGAGCGGCGCGGATGGTCGGCCCCGTGCCGGCCGTCCGCGCCGCGCCGTTTTGCAGCATCCGATCAGGTGAACAATGCGCCCGATCGGGTCAGGCCCCTCCTGACAGCATCGGAAACGTGCTGGTCGTGACCACGGAGCAACTGCCCGGCTACGAGATCCGCCAGATTCTCGGTGAGGTGGTGTCATCGATGGCCAGGACGCGCAACCCGTACCGCGAGGGGGTCAAGAACCTGCGCGGTGGCGCGTACGACCCGATGGCCCCGGACAACCTGACCCGGTGGCGCACCGACTCGGTGTCCCGGCTCGGCGAGGAGGCCCTGCGCCTCGGCGCGAACGCCGTGATCGGCATGCGGTTCGACAGCCGGGACTGCGGTGAGATGTGGATGGAGATCTGCGCGTACGGAACGGCGGTGATCGCCGTACCCGTCATGCCCGAGGTCATGCCGGCCGACCAGCCGGCGGTCGCCGCGGACACCGCCACCGACCCGGCCTTCGCCGAGTCCCTCGGCGGCATCGCCGAACCGGCCAGCGCCCCCAACCTGCGAACAGCCGCAGAAACCCCGACCGGCGAGTAGGGCCTCCACCTCCCTGTTGATCAAGAGGTTTCGGTCATCAGGGAGATCGAACTTGACGCAAACCTCTTGATCACCGCAGAGAGGTGGGGGTTAGAGGATGGGGGGTGGGCTGTAGGTGGCGGCGTTGGGGTGGGTTTCCACCACCTTGGTGATGCGCTTTGTTACCGCTGCCACTTGGGCTTGGGCGGCACCGACGAAGGCGCTGCGGTCGGCGACCAGGGTGTCGATGTCGGCGCGGGACAGGCCGAGCCTCCCGTCGGCCGCCAACCTGTCGAACAGGTCGTTCTCCGGGGAGCCCTTCTCGCGCATCGCCAGAGCCACGGCGACCGCGTGCTCCTTGATCACCTCGTGGGCGACCTCCCGGCCCACGCCACGCCGAACCGCCGCCACCAGGATCTTGGTGGTGGCCAGGAACGGCAGGAACCGCTCCAACTCCCGGTTGATCACCGCCGGGTACGCGCCGAACTCGTCGAGCACGGTGAGGAACGTCTGGAACAGCCCGTCGGCGGCGAAGAACGCGTCCGGTAGGGCGACCCGACGGACCACCGAGCAGGACACGTCCCCCTCGTTCCACTGATCGCCGGCCAGCTCGCCGACCATCGACAGGTAGCCCCGGATGATCACGGCGAAGCCGTTGACCCGCTCCGACGAGCGCGTGTTCATCTTGTGCGGCATCGCGCTGGAGCCCACCTGGCCCGGCTTGAAGCCCTCGGTCGCCAACTCCTGGCCGACCATCAACCGGATCGTGGTGGCCAACGACGACGGCGCCGCGGCGGTCTGCGCCAGCGCGGCCAGCACGTCGAAGTCGAGCGAGCGCGGGTACACCTGCCCGACGCTGTCCAGCACCCGGGAGAAGCCCAGGTGCTCGGCGACCCGCCGCTCCAGCTCGGCCACCTTGTCGGCGTCCCCGTCGAAGAGGTCCAACTGGTCGGCTGCCGTGCCGACCGGGCCCTTGATCCCCCGCAACGGGTACCGCGCGATCAACTCCTCCAACCGCTCGTACGCGATCAGCAGCTCCTCGGCCGCCGACGCGAAGCGCTTGCCCAGCGTGGTGGCCTGCGCCGCCACGTTGTGCGAGCGCCCGGTCATGACCAGCTCGGAGTGCTCGTACGCCAGGAAGGCGAGGCGGGCCAGGGTGGCCACCACACGGTCCCGGATCAGCTCCAGCGAGGCACGCACCTGGAGCTGCTCGACGTTCTCGGTCAGATCCCGGGAGGTCATCCCCTTGTGCACGTGCTCGTGCCCGGCGAGCGCGCTGAACTCCTCGATCCGGGCCTTCACGTCGTGCCGGGTGACCCGCTCCCGCTCCGCGATCGAGGCGAGGTCCACCTGGTCGAGCACCCGCTCGTACGCCTCGACCACGCCGTCCGGCACCGCGACACCCAGGTCACGCTGGGCGCGGAGCACGGCGAGCCAGAGCCGCCGCTCCATCCGGACCTTCTCCTCCGGAGACCAGAGGGCGACCAGTTCGGGCGAGGCGTACCGGTTGGCGAGCACGTTCGGGATCGTCGTCACGTACCTCATTGTCCCGCACCCGCTGACCGGCGCCTGGACCGGGCCGGAACCCCGGAGCGGTCAGGAGCGGGTCAGCTCGTAGACGGTGACCGGGCCGGCGACCAGCCGGACCTGGGCCAGCCGGGCCAACTCCGGCGACACCGCACCGGCCCGGCTGTCGGCGAAGAGCCAACGGACCCCGTACTCCGTCCGGAGCCGATCCAGGTCGGCCACGCTCGGTGAGGTGAACACACCGTCGTTGAGCGCGAGCAACTCCTGATCGGGAAAGTCTTGCCGGGCGTACCCCAGGTTGTCGACGCCGTGCGCGGCCACCACCGCGTCGGTGTAGCCCCAGCTCTCCACCACCGTGCGATGCCCGCCCAGCCCGGTCACCCAGAACGCCCGGGCGTCGCAGTGCGGGGTGGTCCGCACCGGCCGGCAGTGGACGTTGGTGGCGACCACGTCGTCGTCGGCGGCGTTGTCGTCAAGCCACAGGGCCGCGCGCATCTCGTCGACGGTCAGCGCGTACGGCTGCGGTCCGGTGGCAGGCGGCCCCGGCTCGGTCAGCACCGAGCGAACCGTCCCGCCCAGCACGACGGCGGCGCTGGCACCGAGCAGCGCCGCGGTGGCCCCGGCCAGGGCGATCGTCACCGTTCGCCGACGACCTGCTCCCGAAGCTGCCGGCGCCGAAACGCGGCGCCGCGACAGGGCCGCCACTGCGACGGGACGCCGCCACAGAGCCGCCACTGCGACGGGACGCCGCGACAGGGCCGCCACTGCGACGGCGAGCGCGGCGGCAACCGCCACGAACAGCACGTACCGCGCGGCCGAGAGACCCAGGACCCGCAGCCACCCCTCGATGGTCGAGGTGGTGGGGGTGCCGGGCCGGCTGATCCTCGGCACGGCGAAACCCACCACCGTGCCGGCGGTGGCGAGCCCCGCCAACGCGCCGGCCACGGCGGGCACCACCAGCACCGGCCAGGGCACCCGAGCCGCAGCGAGAGACCAGGTGGTCAGCACGACGCCGATCGGGATGACGCCCATCCAGAAGTAGATCTGACTGATCGACGGGTGCTGGAACACCCAGGTGGTGGCGGCCCCGGCGAGGACCGTGCCGGCGAGCAGCCAGACAGCCGGATCGGCCCGGTGCACACGCTCGCGGAGCAGGCCCATGCCCACCCACCGTGGCGACTGACCCAGCACCCACCAGCCGACCACCGAGAACGCCAGCAGCCATCCGAGGACACCACCGTCGTTGATGCCCGGTGGCAGCGGTGCGCTCGGCCAGATCCCGTCACCCGGCCCGAGCGTCTCGGCGTACGGGGCGACGAAGTGCAGCAACGCCAACGCCTGCACGCGCAGGGTGGAGGCTCCGCCACCGGCGAACAGCCGGAAACCGAGCGCCATCGCCGCCACCAGACAGGCCAACGCCACCAGGGCAGGTCGTGGGATCTGCCGCTTGCGCCACCAGAACACCACGGCGGTGAGACCCAGGCCGGCGATCAGCGGCGGCAACGCGCTGGACTTCGCGCCCGCACAGACCAGCCCGAGCGCCGGGACCAGCGGCCAGGCCGGGCCGAGGGAACGCCCCCGGGCCGCGTCGACAACGAGCCCGGCCAACAGCAACAACGGCACCAGCACGTACGTCTGGGAGGGGCTGGCGTAGGAGAGCGGCATCTCGCCGGACACACCCGCGGGCGAGCCGAGCGTGACCGCCGCACCGGTGAAAGCGGTGAGGGCGGCCACCGGGCCGGCCCAGACCGCTCCACTCAGGTCGCGGGCGAGCCCGGCCGCGAGCACCACCGCCACGCCGACCACCGGTACCAGCCAGAGTCGCAGCAGCACCGTCGTCGGCGCGATACCAGTGATCATGCTGCCGCTGGCGATGTGGGCGTCGGAGAGGTAGTGGTAGCGCAACGCCTCCCCCGCGACGTGCGGCAACTCGAATGGCATCGCCCGCGTCAACTCCTGCACCAGACCCAGGTGGTAGAGCACGTCCTGGTAGTAGCCGCCGAAGACCGGAGGCAGCGGAACCATCCGCCACTGGACGTACCCCCAGGCCAGCACCACCAGCAGCGCCGCACCCATGCCCCAGTGCCAGCCGACCGGCAGCGGACGGCGCTCACCGACCCGCCAGTGCCGGCGCAGCCGGGGCGCGGCGGCGAACGCGACGAGTACGGGTAGCGGCCACCACCGCAGCAGGGTCTGTTGGCCAGTCGCCGCTGCCGACGCCCAGGCGACGATCTCCAACAGCAGGCCGGTGGCCGCGCCGAAGCCGAGGTCCTCGGGGAGGTTGCCGCGACTGCCGCGCAGCGCGCGGTGCACCAGGGTCCCGGGGAGCACCAGCGCGAACACCCAGTACGCGGAGAACGCCGCGAGGTCCGGCACCGGCACGCTGCCGCGTGACCACACCACGGGCAGTGCGCCGATCACGAGCACCCACGGGAGCGTGCTGAGAATCGGCACGAGAGCATTCCGGCGCGGGGCCGCGGCGGGGGCCGGACCGTCGACCCGCTCGGCCAGCAGGGCGTCAGCCACGGAGGCGGACAACGTCGTCACCGACACGTGCATCTGCCTCCGCGCCCGGAACCCCGTCCCGGGAGTCGAACCCGATGTGGAAGGCGGGCCGGTTCTGCACTGTGGCGTAGATCCGGCCGACGTACTCGCCCAGCAGGCCGAGACAGACCAACTGCACCCCGCTGAGCAGCAGCACCGCGACGAACATCGAGGTCCAGCCGGGGATGGTGGCACCGGAGACGTGCACGACCATGCCGAACACGATCAGGGCCAGGCAGAGCAGGAAGCTCGACATCCCCATCCAGGTGGCCAGGCGCAGGGGCGCGGCCGAGAAGTTCGCAGTGCTCTCCCACGCCAGCGCGACCATCCGGCGCAGCGGATACTTCGTCTCCCCGGCGGCACGGGCCTCGCGGTCGTATCGCACCTCGGCGCTGGGGAAGCCGAGCGACGGCACCAGCAGCCGGTAGACCGGGGCACGCTCGGGCAGTCCGCGCAGAACCTCGATCACGTCCCGGCTGAGCAACCGGAAGTCACCGGCCTGCGCGGGCAGGTCGGCACCGACGATCCGACGCATCGTCCAGTAGTAACCCCGGGCGGTGTTGCGCTTGAAGGCCGTGTCGGTGCTGCGGTCGGCGCGCACGCCGTAGACGACGTCCACCCCGTCCTCGCGGGCCACCCGAAGCATCTCGGCGATGGTCTCCGGCGGATCCTGGAGATCGGCGTCCAGGCTGACCACCCAGTGTCCGACGGCCCGGTGCAGGCCAGCGGTCAACGCCGCCTGGTGACCGCTGTTGCGCCGCAGTCGGAGCACTCGGAGTTGGGGCCAGTCCCGGCCGTGGTCGAAGAGCACCGACACGGTGTCGTCCCGACTGCCGTCGTCGACGGCGACCACCTCGTACTCGACGCCGAGCGCGTCGAGCACCGGCCGCAGCCGGGCGACCAGAGCCGGGATGACAGCGGTCTCGTTGAACATCGGGATGACCACCGAGAGGGTGACCGTCCGTGGAACGACAGACTCCATGGTGATACGGCCCCGATCCGCACGCAGGAGTGATCAATTGCGCGCCGAGGGCGCGGCGACGATCACCATCGCGCGGTAAACCCTCCACCAGCGGGCCGGCTTCTGAACGACTCGTTAACGCCCGCTGCCAGGTGACTCGGTAAGCGACGTTCCGCTCAGCGCTCCAGGATCGCCGTCACGCCCTGGCCGCCGGCCGCGCAGATGGAGATCAGCCCGCGTCCGCTGCCCTTCTCGGCCAGCAGCTTGGCCAGGGTCGCCACGATCCGCCCGCCGGTGGCGGCGAACGGGTGCCCGGCGGCCAGCGAGGAGCCGTTCACGTTGAGCCGGTCGGTGTCGATCGCGCCGAGCGGCGCGTCCAGGCCGAGCCGGTCCTTGCAGAACTCCGGCGACTCCCAGGCGGCCAGGGTGGCCAGCACCTGCGAGGCGAACGCCTCGTGGATCTCGTAGTAGTCGAAATCCTGCAACGTCAGCCCGGCCCGGGCCAGCATCCGGGGCACCGCGTACGCGGGGGCCATCAGCAGTCCTTCGTCGCCGTGCACGAAGTCCACCGCCGCCGTCTCCGACCAGCTGAACCAGGCCAGCACGGGCAGGTTGTGCGCGGCGGCCCACTCTTCGCTGGCCAGCAGCACGGCGGATGCTCCGTCGGTGAGCGGTGACGAGTTGCCGGCGGTCATGGTGGCCTGCTCGGCGTCCGGGCCGCGGGTGCCGAAGACCGGCTTGAGCGAGCCGAGCTTCTCCACGCTGGTGTCCGGGCGCAGGTTCTGGTCGCGGGTCAGCCCCAGGTACGGCGTCATGAGGTCGTCGAAGAAGCCCCTGTCGTACGCGGCGGCGAGCCGCTGGTGCGAGCGCAGCGCCAGCTCGTCCTGGGATCGCCTGTCGATGTGCCAGCGCAGCGCGGTTTGGGCGGCGTGGTCACCCATGGACAGGCCGGTACGTGGTTCGGCGTTGCGCGGGAGGTCGGGCTTGAACGGCTGGAGCGGGCGCAGCCGGGCGGCGACCTTCAACCGCTCGCCGAGGGTGCGGGCGCTGTTGAGCTTGAGCAGGGTGCGGCGCATCTCCTCGTTGACCGCGAGCGGCGCGTCGGAGGTGGTGTCGACACCCCCGGCGATACCCACGTCGAGTTGCCCGAGGGCGATCTTGTTGGCGACGAGGATCGCCGCTTCCAGGCCGGTGCCGCAGGCCTGCTGGAGGTCGTACGCGGGGGTGTGCGGGTCCAGCCGGGAGCCGAGGACCACCTCGCGGGTGAGGTTGAAGTCGCGGGAGTGCTTGAGCACCGCCCCTGCCACTACCTCGCCGACCCGCTGCCCGGCCAGACCGTACCGGGCGATCAGGCCGTCCAGCGCCGCGCCGAGCAGGTCGGCGTTGGACGCGTCCGCGTAGCGGGAGTTGGAACGGGCGAAGGGGATGCGGTTGCCCCCGATGACCGCGACCCTCCGGATGTTCTGCACGATCCGCCTCCTCGCAAAGTGTTGCTCGAACCCTACTCGCCAGTAGGCTACGCCCATGACCGACAGGTACGCGAGCTTCGTCCAATCGGCCGCCGGCCGCACGGTGGTCAAGCGCCTCGGGCTTCCCGATCCGCCTCGACTGCGCCGGCACCACCTCGGCGACCCGCTGCTGCCTGGTCCGGCAGTGCTCGGCGCGGCCACCGGTGGGCGGCTCGCCGAGCCGGTCGGCACGATCCTGACGGCCGCCGGGGTCGAGCTGCGCGATGCCGCCGACGCCGGACCCCAGGACCGCTTCGGAGCCCTGGTGTACGACGCCAGCGGCATCAGCGACTCCACCCAGCTCCGCCAGCTCTACGACTTCTTCCACCCGCACGCCCGGGCCGTGCTGCCCAGTGGCCGGGTGATCGTGCTGGGCACCCCGCCGCAGGAGTGCCCGACGTCCCGCGAGGCGACCGCCCAGCGCGCCCTGGAAGGGCTGGTCCGTAGCATCGGCAAGGAGTTCGGTCGGGGCACCACCGCCCAACTCGTCTACGTGACCCGGGCCGGCAGTATCGCGACGGACGGCCCGGCCCACTCAGCTGGCACAACCACGAGCCTCGCATCGACTATCCGGTTTATCCTCTCCGGGCGATCCGCGTACGTCTCGGGTCAGGTGATCCGCGTCGGCACCGGCGAGGCGACCGTCCCGGCCGACTGGGAGCGCCCACTGGACGGGCAGGTGGTGCTGGTCACCGGTGCCGCTCGGGGGATCGGCGCGGCGCTGGCGAAGGTGCTCGCCCGGGACGGGGCACAGGTGGTCGCCCTGGACATCCCCGCCGCCGGGGACGCGCTCGCGGCGGTGGCGAACGACATCGGCGGCACCGCCGTCCAGCTCGACCTGACCGCACCGGACGCGCCGACCCGGCTCGCCGACCACCTGGCCAGCAGGCACGGCCGGGTCGACGCGGTGGTGCACAACGCCGGCATCACCCGGGACAAGACGCTCGGCCGGATGGACGCCGACCGGTGGGACCAGGTCCTCGACGTCAACCTGTCCAGCCAGGAACGGATCAACGACGTGCTGCTGGAGCGCGGGCTGATCCCGACCGGCGGGCGGATCGTGTCGGTCTCCTCGATCGCCGGGATCGCCGGCAACCGGGGTCAGACCAACTACGCCACCAGCAAGGCCGGAGTGATCGGGCTGGTCGACTCGCTCGCCCCGACCCTGCGGGAGCGGGGCATCAGCGTCAACGCGGTGGCCCCCGGCTTCATCGAGACCCGGCTGACCGCGCGTATCCCGCTGGTGGTCCGTGAGGCGGGCCGGCGGATGAACAGCCTGGCCCAGGGCGGCCTGCCGGTGGACGTGGCCGAGACGATCGGTTGGTTGGCCTGGCCGGCGAGCGGCGCGGTCAGCGGAAACGTGGTCCGGGTGTGCGGCCAGAGCCTGCTGGGGGCGTGATGCGGGGCAAGAGGGAGCCGGACGACGACCTTTCCCTGCACGAGCTGATCGACGGCCCGACCGAGGCGCTGACCGCGGAGACACTGGCCGCGGCTCTCGAACCGGGGTCGGGCAGCCGCACCCGGATCGACCTGTCCCGGATGCCGGCGGTCGGGGCGTCGAACCGACGGGCGTTGCTCGGCGCGCTACCGGGTGTCGGCGGCGGGCGGCGCGGAAGCGGCCTGCCGCCGGTCGAGCTGGCCGTCAGCGGGGTGACAGCCGACCGGGCACGGCTGGCCGACTACGACCGGGTCTGCGGGTTCCGGCTCAGCGATCGGCTGCCGGGGACCTTCCCGCACGTCATGGGCTTTCCGCTGACCCTGCGGCTGATGACGCTGCCGGCGTTCCCGATCCCCCTCACCGGCCTGGTGCACGTCGGCAACCGGATCGCCGTGCACCGTCCGATCACCGCCGACGAGTCGGTCGACTTCGTCGCGTACGCCGAGAACCTGCGCCCGCACGACCGGGGGCGGCAGGTGGACGTGGTGCTGGTCGGCTCGGTGGACGGCGAGAAGGTCTGGGAGGGTATCTCGACGTACCTGGGTCGGGAACGCAAGCCCGGCGGCGGCGACCGGGGTGGACGGCCCGACGCGCCGGCCGGCACGGCCCGCTGGCGGGTGGAGCCCCGCGTCGGCACGGAGTACGCGCGGGTGTCCGGCGACCACAACCCGATCCACACCTCCCGGCTCGGTGCGCGACTGTTCGGCTTCCCCCGGCCGATCGCGCACGGCATGTGGAGCAAGGCCCGCTGCCTGGCCGCGTTGGAGAACCGGCTGCCGGACTCCTACGCCGTCGAGGTCGCCTTCAAGCTGCCGGTGCCGCTGCCGAGCACTGTGAGCTTCGCTCTGCTGCCGGACGGCGGGTTCGCAGTGCACGACTCGCGCGGCCGACCGCACCTGGCGGGCTTCGTGCGACCGCACCCGGCTGGCTTCGTGCGACCGCACCCGGCGGGTCTCGCGCACTGAAGCGCCCCTGCTGAGTAGTTCGGGCTTGGCAGGGGTGCGTCCATGCGCTAGGTTGTTCTCACATAGAGATGTTCTCACAGTGAGAGGGACGCCGTGAACGAGCAGGAGTTCCTGGACGCGTACGACCCCCGGGCCTATCCGGCGGTCGCGGTGACCGTCGACGTGGTCGCATTCACCATCCGCGACGACGCGCTGCACCTGCTGCTGATCCGACGCGGTCAGGCACCCTTCGAGGGCCACTGGGCGCTGCCCGGCGGCTTCGTCCACCCCGACGAGGATCTGACCGCCGGCGCCCGACGCGAGCTGGCCGAGGAGACCGGGCTCGGCGGCGAAGGGCTGCGCCGCGTACACCTGGAGCAGTTGGGCAGCTACGGCGCTCCCGACCGCGACCCGCGCATGCGCATCGTCTCGATCGCCCACCTCGCGTTCGCCCCCGACCTGCCCGACCCGGCCCCCGGCACCGACGCCGACGAGGCGATCTGGCTGCCGGTGACCGCGCTGAGCAGCCGGCAGCTCGCCTTCGACCACGGCCGGATCATCGACGACGCGCTGGAGCGGGCCCGGTCCAAGCTGGAGTACACCCCGCTCGCCACCCGCTTCCTCCCCGCCGAGTTCACCATCAGCGAGCTGCGCGCCGTCTACGAAACGGTCTGGGGTCACCCGCTGCACGCCGGCAACTTCCACCGCAAGGTGCTGTCCGTTCCCGGCTTCGTGGAGAGCACCGGCACCAGCACCGAGCGCGGCGGCAGTCGGGGCGGCCCCCGCGCCCGGCTCTACCGGGCCGGTGACGCCCGCCTTCTGCACCCGGCGCTGCTGCGCCCGGCCCGCGAGGAGACGGTGCGATGAGGACGGCGGAGGCCATCGGCCTGGTCGCGGCGGCACGCACCGACGCCGACCTGTTCGGCGCGGACCAGCCGGCACGGCGTTACCGCGAGCTGGTCGCGGCCCTGCACCCCGACCACCTGCCGGCCGACCCGGCGGTACGCGCCGAAGCCACCGAGGCGTTCATCCACGTCACCACCAGGTGGCGAGCCCGGCAGGTGACAGTCCTCGGCGACTACCGGCTCGGCGCGCTGGCCCACTCCGGCGACCTGGCCGACCTCTACGACGTGGGCGACGACCGACTGCTCAAGCTGCCCCGGCGGCCCACCGACAACGACCTGATGACCCGCGAGGCACACGCCCTGCGCACCATCGCCGAGCGCGGCGACCCCCGCTACCTGCCGTACGTGCCCCGTCTGGTGGACGAGTTCCGGCACCGCGACGCCGCGACCGGAGCGGAACGTCGGGTCAACGTGCTGGCCACCGCACCGGGGCTGCACGACCTCGACGAGGTGCGGCGCGCGTACCCCGACGGGTTGGACGCCCGGGACGTGGCCTGGATGTGGCGGCGGCTGCTGGTGGCGCTCGGCCTGGCCCACCGGGCCGGCGTGGTGCACGGCGCGGTAGTGCCGCGACACGTGCTGATCGAGCCGGACGGACACGGCGTGGTGCTCGTCGACTGGTGCTTCTCGGCCCCCGTCGGCGGCACCGTCCCGGCGGTCGTGCCCGGCCACGAGGACTGGTACCCGCCCGAGGTCGTCCAGAAGCGGCAGTCCGGGCCGGGCACCGACATCTGGATGGCCTCCCGCTGCATGACCTGGCTGCTGAACCGCCACGCGCCGCGTGAGCTGCTCACCTTCGCCCAGGGCTGTCGGCAGCGGTTGCTGGACAAGCGGCCCGACGACGCCTGGCGCCTGCTGCGCGAACTCGACCAGGTGCTGGACCGGCTGTACGGGCCACGCACCTTCCGACCCTTCACCCTCAACCCCTAAGGAGCTGTCATGGGCAGTGGAATCTGGTCCACCGACGTGTACGACGCCGCCGACCGCTACCGCCGGTCCACCGGCAGGAGCGCCTTCTCCTACAGCGACAGCGGGGCGCGCACCGTGCACCCCGCGCTCGACCCCCGCGACGCGATGCGGGAGAGCCGCGACTCCGACGAGCACCCCCGCTCGACGCCCGTCGCGGTGCTCTTCGACGTGACCGGCTCGATGCGCACCGTGCCGCGCGTCCTGCAGACCAAGCTGCCGCAACTGCTCGGGCTGCTGCAACGGCAGGGTTACGCCAGCGACCCGCAGATCATGTTCGGCGCGATCGGCGACGCCACCTGCGACCGGGTGCCGTTGCAGGTGGGCCAGTTCGAGTCGGACAACCGGATGGACGACGACCTCGGCCGGATCGTCCTCGAAGGTGGTGGCGGCGGGCAGATGAGCGAGTCGTACGAGCTGGCCATGTACTTCATGGCCCGGCACATCGTCACCGACAGCTGGGAGAAGCGCGGCCGGCGCGGTTACCTGTTCATCATCGGCGACGAGCTGGCGTACAAGCAGGTGAAGGCCCGGGAGGTGGCCCGCCTGATCGGCGACGACCTGGCCGAGGACGTGCCGCTGCGGCAGATCGTGGACGAGGTGACAGGCCGCTGGGACACGTACTACCTGCTCCCCGCCGGCAGCCACTACGCCGGCAACGCCACGGTGCTGGACTTCTGGCGGGACCTGCTCGGGCAGAACGCCGTCGTGCTCGACGACCTGGACGCGGTGTGCGAGACCATCGCGCTCACCATCGGCCTCGGTGAACAGGCCATCGACCTGGACGAAGGGTTGCGTGACCTGGACCGCGCCGGCTCCGGCGCAACCGGCACCGTGTCGAAGGCGCTGGCCCGCCTCGGGCGGGGACGGCGGGCCGAGGTGTCGACGCTTCCGGCGTTCCGCGACAGCGCCGGCGGGGTGACCCGGCTGTGAAGCACGTGGTGGTGGTCGACCTCGGCTACGGCGACGCCGGCAAGGGCACGGTGGTGGACTGGCTCTGCGCCACCCGCCCCGTGCACACGGTGGTCCGCTTCAACGGGGGCGCGCAGGCGGCACACAACGTCGTGCTGCGCGACGGGCGGCACCACACGTTCGCGCAGTTCGGCGCCGGCACGTTCCACAGCGGGGTCGGTACGCACCTGTCGCGGCACGTGGTGGTGGACCCGCTGGCCCTGGCCGCCGAGGCCGACCATCTCGCCACGGTGGGGGTGACCGACGCGCTCGACCGACTGACAGTCGACGGGGAGGCGCTGCTCGCCACCCCGTACCACCGGGCCGCCAACCAGGCTCGGGAGATCGCCCGGGGAGCCGACCGGCACGGCTCCTGCGGGCTGGGGGTGGGCGAGGCCGTCGCGTACGGTCTCGCCCACCCGGACGACGCCCCCCGGGTCCTCGACTGCCACAGCCCGGCGCTGCTGCGCCGCCGGCTGACCGTCCTGCGGGACCGGTTGACCGCCGAACTCGGCCCGCTGGACGCGCCGCCGGTCGAGGACTGCCTGCCCGCGTACACCGGATTCGCCGGGCGGGTCGCCATCGTCGACCGGAGCTGGCTCGCCGGTGCGCTGCGCTCCGGGACCTGCGTCTTCGAGGGCGCGCAGGGGGTGCTGCTGGACGAGTGGCACGGCTTCCACCCGTACACGACGTGGAGCACCACCACGTTCGCCAACGCCGACAGCCTGCTCGCCGAGGCGGGCCGGGCCGGCGACGTGACCCGGGTCGGGGTGCTGCGGGTGGTCACCACCCGGCACGGGGCCGGCCCGCTGGTGACCGAGGACCCGGCGCTGCCCTTCGCCGACCCGCACAACCCGACGAACCCGTGGCAGGGCCGGTTCCGGTTCGGCCACTTCGACGCCGTCGCCCACCGGTACGCCCTCGCGGCGGCCGGTGGGGTCGACGGCCTGGCGTTGACCCACCTCGACCTGGCCGGCCCTGACCTGCGGTTCTGCCGGCGCTACGACACTACCGACCACCTCACCCCCGGCCCGCCCGGTGACCTGGACCGGCAGGCCGCGCTCACCGCCCGACTGCTGCGTTCCCGCCCGGTCTACGACGACCCGCCGACGGACTGGACGGAGGCGGTCGGCGCGGAACTGGGCACGCCCGTGGCGCTGACCTCGCACGGCCCCACCGCCGCTCACAAGACCGCGCACGGTCCGCTGCTCACCACACCGACACTGGTCGGCTCGGTCTTAACGTAGCGGCGCGTCGGCATCCGCCGGGTGCGGTTCGCCGGGCTGGTCGAGGACGCTCACCGGCCGTTCGAAGAATGTCTCCAGCACGACCATGGCCTGGGTGCCGGTGACGCCGTCGATGCCGAAGATGCGGCGCAGCGCCGCTTGCAGGTCTTCGGTCGTCGCGGTACGGATCTTCACCAGCAGTGATGCCGCGCCGGCGATGATGTGCGCTTCCTGAATCTCGGGTATGGCCGCAAGGGCGTCGCGAGTGGGGGCGTCGCCCATCCACGAGTCGGCGTCGACCATCACGAAGGCCGCCACGCCACGGCCGACGGTTGCCGGGGCGACGTCGATGGTGGTCCGCCGGATCACGCCGCGTTCGCGCAGTTTGCGTACCCGATCATGGGCCGAGCCGGCGGACAGGCCCACCGCCTTGGCCAGCGCCGCGTAGGACTGGGTGGCGTCGCGCTGCAGGTGCGCCAGCAACGCGCGGTCGATGTCATCTACCACCGGGGCATCTCCATCGAATGAGGTTCGGAAGATTTACTGTAGAACATATCAGGTACGGTACTTATAGGATCCTGCCGAACAACACTCCGGCATTAGGAGGCGCGGCGATGACCGAGACCGTTCCCGCTGAGTTTCACCCGTTGGACGAGCGGTTCCGCGGCTGCGACGGCGACTTCGTGGTCGAACGGCTGCACAGCGGCGCACGCAAGACTGAGGGGCCAGCGTATTTTCCGGCTGGCCGTTACCTGGTGTGGAGCGACATCCCCAACGACCGGATGTTGCGTTGGGATGAGACCACGGGCGCTGTCGGCGTCTACCGCCACGGCTCTGGCTACGCCAACGGCAACACCGTGGACCGACAGGGTCGGCTTGTCACGTGCGAGCAGGGCAATCGGCGGATCACCCGCACCGAGCACGACGGCACGATCACAGTGCTCGCCGACGGTTTCCACGGCAAGCGGCTCAACAGCCCCAACGACGTGGTCGTCCGCGCCGACGGCACGATCTGGTTCACCGACCCGAGTTACGGCATTCACAACGACTACGAGGGCAACAGAGGCGACAGTGATTTCGACGGCGCCTGTTATGTATTTCGCCTGGACCCTGCGACCGGCGACATGCAGGTCGTCGCGGATGACTTCTGCCGCCCCAACGGCCTGGCGTTCTCGGCCGACGAACAACAGCTCTACATCGTGGACACACGACAGGACCCCAGTCACATCCGCGTCTTCGACGTCATGGCCGATGGCACCCTCAGCGGTGGGAAGATCTTCGCTGAGTGCGACTTCGGCCGTTTCGACGGCATTCGTCTCGACGACGCTGCTCGGGTGTGGGCTGCGGCCTGGGACGGTGTGCACTGCTTCGACCCCGACGGAACCCTGATCGGCAAGCTGCTACTACCCGAACCGGTAGCCAACCTCGCCTTCGGTGGGCCGAAACGCAACCATCTGTTCATCACCGCCGGAACCTCGGTATACGCGCTGCGAGTCACATTCAACGGCGCCCATTACCCCCCGGCTGGCAGCGAGAAGCGATGATCGAGGCGAGCCCTTCCGATACGCCCGTCCCGATCACGATGACCCCGGCAATCCAACAGTGCATCGCCCGCGAGTTGCAGGTGGAAGCCGCATTCGATCCGGGCCACGAGATCGAGCGCAGGGTCGCCTTCCTGACCGACGCACTGGCCGACATCGGCCACGCTGCCTTGGTACTCGGCATCAGCGGGGGCATCGACTCCACCACAGCGGGACGGTTGTGTCAGCTCGCCGTCGAGCGGGCACGCCACAGCGGACACCACGCCACCTTCGTCGCGATGCGTCTGCCCTACGGCGACCAGCGTGACGAGCACGACGCCCAAGCCGCGTTGGCGTTCATCCAACCCGACCAGTTGCTGGCCGTCGACATCCAACCGGCCAGCGACGCAAGCCTGCAGGCGCTGCTCAGCGGCGGCCTAACCCTGGCTGACGCGCACCAGCAGGATTTCATCCTCGGCAACATCAAGGCCAGACAACGGATGATCGCCCAGTACGCCGTGGCCGGAGCCCTCGGTGGGCTTGTCGTCGGCACCGACCACGCCGCCGAGGCCGTCATGGGCTTCTTCACCAAGCATGGTGACGGGGCCGCCGACCTCGTGCCGCTGGCCGGCCTGACCAAACGACGTGTACGCGCGATCGCCCACACGCTGGGTGTGCCACCCTCGCTGATCCGCAAGACGCCCACAGCTGATCTGGAGTCCCTGCAACCGAGCAAGCCCGATGAAGAAGTTTTCGGATACGGCTACGACGACATCGACGACTTCCTGGAAAGCCAGCCCGTGCGGCCCGCCGTCGCCCAGGCCATCCACCACCGATACCGCGCCACGGCCCACAAGCGTCGGCTTCCAGCAGCCCCGGCAGTGTCGTTTGACGCAACGAGTTGAGGCGGTTATCGGCTGACCATTCGGCGCAATGTCGGCGAAGCGCCACCGACCGCCGCCGAGCCATCAAGCATGGGGGGATGGACACCCTGCTCGACCTCCTCCGTGGGACGGTCACATCGCCGTGGGTGTACCTGGTGATCTTCGGGCTCACCGCGATCGACGCGTTCTTTCCGGCGGTGCCCGGCGAGGCGGCAGTGATCACCGCTGGGGTGCTCTCGGCGAGCGGAGGACACCCCAGCCTGACGCTGGTGATCGTCAGCGCCGCCGTCGGCGCGCTGGTCGGCGACCACATCTCCTACGCGATCGGTCGGGGCGGCGGCGCGCACCGGCTGGCCCGCCTACCGGACGGCAGCCGGCGACGGGCCGGCTCCGACTGGGCCCGCCGGGCCGTGGACCGGCGCGGCGGCATCATCCTGACGACCAGCCGGTACGTGCCGGGCGGTCGTACGGCGGTCACCCTCACCATGGGCGCGGTGCGCTATCCCCGCCGGGCATTCCTGCTGTACGACAGC
The DNA here is from genome assembly GCF_029626165.1 of Micromonospora sp. WMMD967. NCBI lineage: Bacteria > Bacillati > Actinomycetota > Actinomycetes > Micromonosporales > Micromonosporaceae > Micromonospora > Micromonospora sp. WMMD967. The sequence goes on along the minus strand of NZ_JARUBK010000001.1, from coordinate 1,249,470 downwards.
ATCGCGGCGGTCACCTGGGCGCTGTACTGCGGGCTGCTCGGTTACTTCGGCGGGTTGGCCTTCGAGCGCGATCCGGTGAAGGGCGTACTGGTCGGGGTGGGGGTCTCGCTGGTCATCACGTTCGGTCTGGAGGGGATCCGCTGGCTGCGCCGCCGGGCCCACCGCCGCGCGGCCTCCCGCCGCTGACCGGGCCCCGCCTCCCGCCGGCGTCGCCGCGGCGCGTCACAGCAGGTCGGCATCGTGCACCAGGATCGCCAACTGCACCCGGTTGCCCGCGTGCAACTTCGCCAGCGCCCGGCTGACGTGCGCCTTCACGGTGGCCTCGCTCATCGTCAACCGCCGGGCGATCTCCGCGTTGCCGTGCCCGCGCGCCACCTCCCGGACGATCTCCAACTCCCGCGTGGTGAGCGGTGCGAGCCGCTGGCGAGCCGCGTCCCGCCGGGCCGGGCCACGGTCGGCGAACGAGCTGATCAGCCGCCGGGTCACGGTCGGGGCGAGCATCGCGTGCCCGGCCGCCACCGTCCGGACGGCGGCGGCCAACTCACGGGGCGGGGTGTCCTTGAGCAGGAACCCGACAGCGCCGGCACGAAGCGCCCGGTGCACGTACTCGTCGAGGTCGAAGGTGGTCAGCATGATCACCTTCGCGCCGGCGGCGACCACCTCCGGCGCGACGGTCAGCCCGTCGACGCCCGGCATCCGCACGTCGAGCAGAACCACGTCGGGGCGTAACCGGTGGGTCTGCTCCAGCGCGCCCGCGCCGTCCGCCGCCTCGCCGACCACTGTGACGTCCTCGGACGCCTCCAGGATCAGCCGCAGCCCGGCGCGGACGAGCTGCTCGTCGTCGACCACCAGCACCCGGATCACGCCGCGTCCCCCAGCGGGATCAGGGCCCGGACCAGGAAACCGCCGTCCGCCGCCGTCGCCTCCAGCCGACCGCCGAGCAGCTCCACCCGCTCGCGCAGCCCGAGCAAACCCTGCCCGGCGCCGGGCAGCGCCGACCCGCTCTCGGACGGGCCGTTGCGGACCAGCACCTCCAGCCCGTCGGGCAGATAGCGCAGGCGAACGACAGTCTCGGCGTCGGCCGCGTGCTTGCGCACGTTCGTCAACGCCTCGCGGACCACCCGGTACGCGGTCCGCCCCAACGTCGCCGGTAGTGCTGTCGGCTCGCCCTCGTCCTGCCGGGACACCTGGAGACCTGCGGCACGGGACTCCCCGATCAGCTCGTCCAACGCGTCGAGCCCTCGCTCCGGCACCACTGCCGCCTCGGCCTGTCGCAGCACACCCAGCACCTCGCGCAGGTCGGTGAGCGCCTGCCGGCCGGTCGTCCGGATCAACGCGGCGGCCTCGACGGTTGCCGGGTCGGCAGCGGTCACCTCCAGGGCACCGGCGTGCACCACCATCAACGAGACCCGGTGTGCCACCACGTCGTGCATCTCCCGGGCGATCCTGGTCCGCTCCTCGGCGCGGACCCGGTCGGCGTGCGCCTCCCGCTCGCGTTCCAACCGTTCGGCCCGGTCCCGCAGAGCGGCGAGTGTGTCCCGGCGCGCCCGCACCCACAGGCCGACGACCAACGGAAGTCCGACCAGGCAGGCGGCGAGCAGCAGCACATTGCCGGTGCTGGCGGTGGTGATCCGGCGTACGCCGCCCACCTGCACCCCGACCACGACCCCACCGGCGAGCACCACGGCAGCCCCGACGAGGTAGGTGGCGAGTCGCCGACCCCGCAGCCGCAGACCCGCCTGGTACGAGGCGACCACCCCGGCCGCCGCGGCGGCGAGCACCAACCAGCCCAGCGCCGCAGCCAGGAACACGGGCCAGCGGCGGGTCCGGACCGTGCTGGCGGCCCAACCCGAGAACACCGCGAGCACCAGCACTGCCGCGCCCGGCAGCGGCGAGCGGACACCGATGTCACCTGTCGCGCTGGCCCAGACGGCGGCGGCGACCACGACAGCGAGCAGCAGCACCCCGTAGCGCTGGACGAACCGCCGAGGAGCGGAGCTGCTGGAGGCCACCCAGCGAGCGTAGGGCTCCACGAGCGAACCCGGCCGTCCCGCGCCGTCAGACCGGGGTGTGGTGGGGGAAGACCCCTATCTGCTATCCGGGCCGGTCACTACCTAAGTAGTGCCGCCCACCTGACCACTGGCCGATGGCTGGCACCGCCGCGCGCACCAGCATCAGGATCATGGATTTGTTGGACCTGCTGCACGACACGATGTCCTCGCCCTGGGTGTACCTGGCGATCTTCGCCATCGCGGTGCTCGACGGCTTCTTTCCGGTGGTGCCGAGCGAGACGGCGGTGATCACGGCCGGGGTGTTCGCCGCCTCGGGCGCGCCGTACCTGCCCGCGGTCATAGTGGTGGCCGCCGCCGGAGCACTCGTCGGCGACCACGTCTCGTACGCCATCGGTCGAAGTGGTGGCGCGCGACTGCTCGATCGGCTGCCGCCCGACGGCCGCCGCCGGAGGGCGACCGACTGGGCACGCCGTGGGATCGCGACGCGCGGGGGCCTGATCCTCACCGTGGCCCGCTACGTGCCGGGCGGTCGGACCGCCGTCACCCTCACCATGGGTGCGGTGCACTTTCCCCGGCGTCGGTTCCTGGCCTTCGACGCGCTGGCCGCCGGCTCGTGGGGGCTCTACTCGGCGTTGGTCGGCTACATCGGCGGGTTGGCGTTCGAACAGGACCCGCTCCGCGGTCTGCTGCTTGGTCTGGGCCTCGCCCTGACGGTGACGGTGGTCGTCGAGGTGGTCCGCTGGCTCGGCAACCGGCGCCGATCCGCACGGCCGGCACCCGTGTCCGAGCCGGTGGGCCGGACCCCGGTGCGGTGACGCCGGGGAGTCAGTGCGTCGGCGGACGCCAGGTCACCCCGTGCAGGAGCTGGGCCGCACCCAGCCAGGCCACGTTCATCATCCGGGTGGCCGTCTTCTCCGGGTCGGCCTCCGGGTGGTCCGCGAGCCAGTCGGCCAGCGACTCGGTCGCGCCGACGAGGGCGTACGCGACGACCTCCAGGTCGGTGGGCGCGATCTCGCGACCCTCGGCGCGCAGCGCGTGGTCGAGCATCCCGGCGACCACCTCGACCAACCGGGCGCGCATGGTGGCCAGCTCACCGGCGAACGGCTGCTCGCCCCGCGCCTGCCGGTAGAGCACCGCCCAGCCGTCGCGGTGTGCGCCGACGAAACCGAAGAAGGCCCGCAGCCCACGCCAGAGTCGCTCGTCGGCCGGCAGGTCGGGGGCCGCCGCACCGGCGATGGCCTGCATCATCCGGGTGCCCTCCCGGTGCAGGCAGGCGACGAAGAGTTCCTCTTTGGTGCCGAGGTACGCGTACACCATGGGTTTGGAGATGCCGGCGTCCTCCGCGATCTCGTCCATGCTGGCGGCGTGGAAGCCGCGCCGGGAGAAGACCTTCACGGCCGCGTCGAGCATCTGCTGCTCGCGGACGGCGCGTGGCAGGCGCTTGAAGGCGGGAGGGGTGGACACCTTGCGAGCATACCTACTCGTGCGTAGGGTTACGCGCGAGTAGCCAATCTTCCGGAAGGCACACCTGATGACTGACTTCGACCCGGCCACCTTCGCCAACGTGGGCCCCAAGGAGTTCGCCCAGCTGGTCAAGTCCACCCCGGACGACAAGATCGCCCAGGTGATGGCCGGTGACATGCGCGGCAAGATCCTCGGTGAGGTGTTCAACCGGATGCCGTCGCTGTTCCGCGCGGACCGGGCCGGCGCCACCAACGCGGTCATCCACTGGGTCATCACCGGCCGCCCGGACGGCGGCAGCGACACCTACGAGGTGGTCATCGCCGACGGCACGTGCGTGGTCAACGAGACCCCGCAGCACGACCCGAAGCTGAGCCTGACCATGGGCCCGGTCGAGTTCCTGAAGATCGTCTCCGGTGGCGCCAACCCGGTGATGATGTTCATGACCGGCAAGCTGAAGGCGAAGGGCGACCTCGGCCTCGCCGCCAACATCGCCAACCTGTTCGACATCCCCAAGGCCTGACATGGCTGAGTTCTCGCTCGACCTGAACGAGGAACAGCGGGATCTACGCGACTGGGTGCACGGCTTCGCCGCCGAGGTCGTGCGCCCGGCCGCGGCCGAGTGGGACGAACGCGAGGACACCCCGTGGCCGGTGATCCAGGAAGCCGCCAAGGTCGGCCTCTACGGCTTCGAGTTCCTCGCGACCTGCTGGGCCGACCCGACCGGCCTCTCCCTGCCGATCGCCAGCGAGGAACTCTTCTGGGGTGACGCCGGCATCGGCCTCTCCATCTTCGGCACCTCGCTCGCCGTCGCCGCCATCTACGGCGCCGGCACCCCGGACCAGATGGTCGAGTGGGTGCCGCAGTGCTTCGGCGACGCCGACTCACCGGCCGTCGCGGCGTTCTGCACCACCGAGCCGGAGGCCGGCTCCGACGTCGGCGCGATGCGCACCCGCGCCGTCTACGACGAGGCCACCGACGAGTGGGTGCTGACCGGCCAGAAGGCGTACGCCACCAACGGCGGGATCGCCGGCGTGCACGTGGTCACCGCATCGGTCGACCCCACGCTCGGCTCCCGCGGTCAGGCGGCGTTCGTCGTACCGCCCGGCACCCCCGGCCTGGCCGCCACCCGCAAGCTGCGCAAACTCGGCCTCCGCGCGTCGCACACCGCCGACGTCTTCCTCGACGGGGTACGCGTGCCCGGTCGCTGCCTGCTCGGCGGGCGGGACGCCCTGCTGGAACGCCTCGACCGTGCACGCTCCGGTCAACGCGCCACCGGTCAGGCGGCCATGCGGACCTTCGAGCTGTCCCGACCCACTGTGGGCGCGCAGGCACTCGGTGTGGCGCGGGCCGCCTACGAATACTCCTTGGACTACGCGAAGGACCGGGTCCAGTTCGGACGGCCCATCATCGAGAACCAGGCGGTCGCGTTCACCCTGGCCGACATGCGGATGGAGATCGACGCGGCACGGCTGCTGGTCTGGCGGGCCTCGTGGATGGGGCGCAACAACCGCCCGTTCAGCGCCGGCGAGGGCTCGATGTCCAAGCTCAAGGCCGGCGAGGTGGCGGTGTCGGTCACCGAGAAGGCGGTGCAGTTGCTCGGCGGGGCTGGCTTCCTGCGCGACCACCCGGTCGAACGCTGGTACCGGGACGCCAAGATCTACACCATCTTCGAGGGCACCTCCGAGATCCAACGACTGGTCATCTCCCGGGCGATCTCCGGGATGCAGATCCGCTGAACCCGACTCGTCCATCCCACCAACCGTGCTGTCTTCATCACCCCGAGCCGCCGCCGACTGGGCCCTCAGCCACGCCCGGTGCATGATCAAGGAGAGAAGCCCTGATGGACGGGGAACCGCACCGCCCGTCCGCGTACCACCCGTAGGAGGTCTGCGGCATGGACCTGCCGTTCGTCGTCGCCACGCTGACCCGTCGCGGCCTGCTCACCCCGGGCAGCCCGATCCGGGTCGCCTCGCAGCTCAACGCCCTGCGTACCTGGGGATGGAGCCTGGCGGGCGAGTTGCGTCAGGCCGCTGCCCGGGACCCGGGCCGCACCGCGGTCATCGACGAGGCCGGCGTCGAGCTGACCTACCACGACCTGCTCGACCGGGCCGAACGGATGGCCCGGTCCATGCGGGCCGGCCTCGGTGTGCAGACGGGTGACCGGATCGGCGTGCTCTGCCGCAACCACCACGGACTGATCGAGACGATCGTCGCCGCCACCCTCCTCGGCGTCGACGCGGTGCTGGTCAACACCGGGCTCTCCGCAGCCCAACTGGGCACCGTCGCCGAGGAGCAGCGACTGCGGCTGTTGGTGCACGACGACGAGTTCGCCGACCGGGTCCTCGGCCTTCCCGCCGAGCTGCACCGGCTCGACGAACGCGCCCGCGAGGAACTGGTCGCCGGGGCACTGCCCGGTGACCTGTACCCGCCGGAACGCGACGGCCGGATCATCGTGCTCACCTCCGGCACCACCGGTACGCCCAAGGGCGCCCGCCGACCCACACCGGGCGGCTTCGGCCCGCTGGTGTCCATCATCGACCGGATCCCCCTGCACGCCCGGGACCGGGTGATGATCGCCGCACCGATCTTCCACACCTGGGGACTGGCCGCCCTCCAGGTGTGCCTGGCCCTGCGGGCCACCATCGTGCTGCACCGCCGCTTCGACCCGGCCGCCACGCTCGCCGCCCTGACCGCGAACCGGTGCGACGCGCTGTTCGCCGTACCCGTGATGCTGCAACGGCTGCTGGAGGTGCCCCCGCCCGACCCACGCCCCTCGCTCACCGTCGTCGCGGTCAGCGGCTCGGCCCTGCCCGGCGGTCTCGCTCCGAAGTTCATGGACGCCTACGGCGACGTCCTCTACAACCTGTACGGCTCCACCGAGGTCTCCTGGGCGTCCATCGCCGACCCACAGGACCTGCGCCAGGCACCCACCACCGCCGGGCGTCCCCCGCACGGCACCCGGCTGGAGCTGCTCGACGACGACGGCCGACCCGTGCCGGACGGACGGGTCGGGCGGATCTTCGTCGGCAACGAAATGCTCTTCGAGGGGTACACCTCCGGCGCCAGCCGGGAAACCCGCGACGGTCTGCTCGACACCGGCGACCTCGGCCGACTCAACGCCGACGGACTGCTCTTCGTCGACGGTCGGGCCGACGACATGATCGTCTCCGGTGGGGAGAACGTCTTCCCCTCCGAGGTGGAGGATCTGCTCGCCCAACTGCCCCAGGTCCGCGAGGTGGCCGTGATCGGCGTGCCCGACCCCGAGTACGGCCAGCGCCTCTCCGCGTTCCTCGCCCTCCATCCCGGCGAGACACTCGACCCCGAGGCGGTACGCGAGTACGTCCGGCACTACCTGGCACGTTTCTCGGTGCCCCGGGACGTGGTCTACGTCAAGTACCTGCCCCGCAACGCCACGGGCAAGGTGCTCGCCCGTGAACTACGCCGCTACTACGGCTGAACCGTCCCGCCGGGGATGGTGATCCGCCCCTCGATCGCGGTGGCCGCGATGTCGGTGCGGTGCTGCGAACCGGGCAGGCCCACCCCGTCCACCAGCGCGTACGCGGCGTCCCGGGCGGCGGCCAGGTCGGCGCCGGTGGCCGTACCGCAGAGGACCCGGCCGCCCGCGGAGACCAGGGCACCGTCGTCGGCCCGGCGGGCGGTGCCGGCGTGGATGATGCCCGGCGCGGCCGCGCCGGTGATCACATCGCCGGTACGCGGCGCCGCCGGGTAGCCCTCGGAGGCGAGCACCACTGTCACGGCGCTGCCGTCGCGCCACCGCAGCGGCGGATGCTCGGCCAGCGTGCCGGTGGCAGCGGCGTGCAGCAGCCCGGCCAGCGGGGTCTCCAGCAGCGCCAGCACCACCTGGGTCTCCGGGTCGCCGAAGCGCGCGTTGAACTCGATCACCCGAGGGCCGGCCGCCGTGATCGCGAGCCCCACGTAGAGCAGACCGGCGAACGGCGTGCCCCGGCGACGCATCTCCGCGAGCGTCGGATGGACCACGTCGCGCATCACGTCGTCGACCAGGCCGGACGGGGCCCACGCCAGCGGCGCGTACGCCCCCATGCCGCCGGTGTTCGGCCCGGTGTCACCGTCGCCCAGCCGCTTGAAGTCCTGAGCCGGCAGCAGCGGCAACGCCGCCTCACCGTCGGTGACCACGAAGAGGCTGACCTCCGGGCCGTCGAGGAACTCCTCGACAACGACCCGTCCGCACTCGCGGGCATGCGCCAGCGCTGCCGACCGGTCGTCGGTCACCACAACGCCCTTGCCGGCGGCGAGCCCGTCATCCTTCACCACGTACGGGGCACCGAACTCGTCCAGCGCCCGCGCGGTGCTCTCGTCGTCAGTGCAGACGTACGCCCGGGCGGTCGGTACGCCGGCAGCGGTCATCACGTCCTTGGCGAACGCCTTCGAGCCCTCCAGTTGGGCGGCCGCGCCGGACGGGCCGAACACGGGGATGCCCTTGGCACGTACCGCGTCGGCGACCCCGGCGACCAGCGGCGCCTCCGGCCCGATCACCACCAGGTCAGCCGCGGTCTCCACGGCCAGCGCCGCCACCGCCGCAGGATCTGTCGGAGTCACCGCCCGCAGCTCAGCGAGAGAAGCGATACCCGGATTACCCGGCGCGGCAATCAGCGCCGAGACGCCCGAATCCGCCACCAGCCCGAGCGCAAGCGCATGCTCCCGCCCGCCACCACCCACCAAAAGAACGCGCACGCCGGCATCCTACTGCCCCCGCAGCTAGCCCCGTTGATCAAGAGGTTTGCGTCAAATCAGGGCGGGATCCTGACGCAAACATCTTGATCACCTGCGCTGGGCGGCTGCGATGGCCTGACGGACCGTCTCCGGGATGTATTCCGGGTGCAGGGTGTCCTGCCAGGTGAAGCGCAGGATGGTCCAGCCGGCGTTGACCAGGCGATTCTGTCGGCGGCGGTCGGCGAAGGCAGCTTCAGGCGCGCCATGGGCGTCTCGGCCGTCCGCCTCCGCGATGACCCTCGGACCGCGCCAGCCCAGGTCACCAATCCCGAGCAGATAGCCGTCGTCGTCGCGTACCTCCAACTGCAGCGCGTCCGGTGGCACCCGACCGTCCACGCACCGCAGCCGGCTGCGGGTCTCCAGCGGGGACTGCGCCCGACCGTCGGCCTCGGCGAGGTAAGCCCGTGCCGCGACCGCGCCCCGCCGCCCTCGGACGAGGCTCGGGATCACCCTCAGTTGAGATGGGGCGATGCGGCGTCGATTCAACGCCGAATCGAGGACCGAGACCGCCGGGTAGCGATCGACCAGGAGAACGACGTCAGAGACAGTGCGGAGCGGAGCCGTCACACGAATGCCCGCAACCTCCGTGATTTCACCGGGGTCGACAGTCATCTGATGCACGGTCAGCCACGGCACCGGGACGCGCTGATGCCTCGGTCGATCCACCGGCACCGAGACGTGGACCTGCGCAGTCCGCCGGAGGCCCGCGATCCCGTGCAGCTCCAACGCGGTGTCCAGAACAACGAAGGCACCTGGACCAAGGCTCACGACCGCAGCGCGGATCCGCGCCCGTCGTCGCGTCGAATCACCCAACTCCGCGTCCGGCACGAAGCAGCCGCGCAGAAGCCGCTGCCACCTGCCGGACCGGCAGAGCTGTCGGACCTCGTCCCTGGTCAGGCCGGCGCGCAACGCCTGAGCCAGGGTGACCATCCCGTCCTGCCCGGCCGCGACGTCACGAAGAAGCTGGTGTGGTCCCACACCAACACCCTGCCTACCCACCCCATCCCACCGAAGCCCCTGTGGACAACCCACGGGGCCCTGTGGATAACCCCGCCCTTCGCCCCGGTGATCAAGAGGTTTGCGTCAAAATCCGGCCTGGATTTGACGCAAACCTCTTGATCAACCGAGAAAAGGCGGGGCGGAAGGCCCGGGGTTAGGGGAGGAGGGGGTGGTATTGGACGTTTTCGTCTCGGCCTGGGCCTACTCCTACGACGCTGACCCGGGCGTTGCAGAGTTCCTCGATCCGCGCGATGTAACGGCGGGCGTTCTCCGGGAGGTCCTCGGCGGTTCTCGCCTTGGTGATGTCCTCCCACCAGCCGTCGAGTTCCTCGTAGACCGGCTTGGCGTGGTGGAAGTCCGTCTGGCTCATCGGCATGTCGTCGACCCGCACGCCGTTGATCTCGTAGCCGACGCAGATCGGCACCTTGGGCATGCCGGTGAGCACGTCCAGCTTGGTGATGACCAGGTCGGTGACACCGTTGAGGCGGCAGGCGTACCGGGCGACGACCGCGTCGAACCACCCGCACCGGCGTTCCCGTCCGGTGGTCGTGCCGTACTCGGCACCGATCTTGCGCAGGTGGTCACCGTTGGCGTCGAACAGCTCGGTCGGGAACGGCCCCGCGCCGACCCGGGTCGTGTACGCCTTGCTCACCGCGATGACCTTGCTGATCGCGGTGGGCGGGATGCCGGCGCCCACGCAGGCACCACCGGCGGTCGGGTTGGACGAGGTCACGAAGGGGTACGTGCCGTGGTCCATGTCGAGCATGGTGGCCTGCGCCCCCTCCAGCAGCACCGTCTCGCCCTGGTCCAGGGCGTTCCAGAGCATTGCCCGGGTCTCCGCGATGTACGGCTTGAGCCGCTCCGCGTACTCCAGGTACTCCTCGACGGTCGCCTCAAGGTCGATCGCCTTGCGGTTGTAGACCTTGAACAGAATCTGGTTCTTCTCGCGCAGGGCGAGTTCCAGCTTCTTGCGCAGGATGCCCGGGTCGAGCAGGTCCTGCAGTCGGATGCCGATCCGGGCGACCTTGTCGCCGTACGCGGGGCCGATGCCCCGGCCGGTGGTGCCGATCCGGGACGAGCCGAGGTAGCGCTCGATCACCCGGTCCAACGCCCGGTGGTGCGGCATGATCAGGTGCGCGTCGCCGGAGATCCGCAACCGGGACACGTCGACGCCGCGCTCGGCCAGGCCGTCGATCTCGGCGAGCAGCACCTTCGGGTCGACCACCACACCGTTGCCGATGACGATCATCGCGTTCGGTGAGAGCGCTCCGGAGGGCATCAGGTGCAGTGCGTACTTCTGGCCGTCCGGGGTGATCACGGTGTGACCGGCGTTGTTGCCGCCGGAGTAGCGCACGACGTAGTCGACCCGCTCACCCAGCAGGTCGGTAACCTTGCCCTTGCCCTCGTCGCCCCACTGAGCGCCAAGGAGCACGATCGCTGGCATCTTTTCCGCCTCCAGAAGGCTCGGGTGCCAGGTGGCGACCGGTTGGCGAGCCCGGGGTGTCAGGTTAACAAGTAGTGACGGCGCGGCCGGCAGGGGTCGCGTCGAGAGGCAGGAGGCTCCTTCCGTGTACGACGTGGTGCTGCTCACCCTCGGTTCGGAGCGGGACGCTCCCGGGGGTTGTGGCAGCGGAGGGGCCTGCTGCGGCGGTGCGGCCGAGGCCGACACCGACAAGACCAGCCAGACCGACACCGACAAGACCAGCGGGACCGGCGGTGACGCCGAGCACTGCGCCACCGAGCGCCCACGGGTGCCGGTGCTGGCCTGCGCCGATGCGCTGACCATGCGGGGCGCCCGGGTGGAGACGGTCACCGCCCGCTCCGACGCGGAGATCGACGCGGTGTTGGCCCGGCTCGACGGTCCGGCCCGCCCCGACGGGCTGACCTGGCCGGATCCGGACGGCAAGACCCGACTGGTCGTCGCGACGGCCAGCGACGGGCAGTTGCGTGCCGTGCTGCGCCGGCTGGTGCGGCGGTACGCCCCGGCGCCGAGCCGGCGTCCGGTGGATCTGCCCGGCGACCGGACCTTGCCCGACCTGCCGCCGGTGGCCGTACTCCCGCTCGACCCGGCCCGTGGCGGCACCCAGCGGGACCTGGCCGCGCAGCTCGGGCTGCCCCGTGACCCGGCGGCGGTGGCCGCCGCGGTGGTGGACGGCACGCCTCGCCGACTGGATCTGCTGCGCAACGACGCTGGTTCGGTGACCCTGGACGGCGCGTTGCTCGGCGCCGCCGACGACGCCGGCCGGCCGTTGCGGTGGCGTGCCCGGGTGGAGGTGGACGACACCATCCTCACCGACGGTGACGAACCGCTGCTGGCCTGTGCGGTCGGCAACGCCGGCGGGTACGCGACGCTCGACGACGTGACGCTGCTGACCGCGCCGGACCCGGCCGACGGCCAGGTCGAGGTCGCCGTCGCCGTGCCGGTCGTCGTCCGCTCGGCGTTGGGTCGCAAGCGGGTACGCCTCGAAGTCCGCCGGGCCCGGGGCCGGGCGGTTTCGGTGCTGCCCCGGGAGGGGAAGGTGCCGTACCTCGACGATGGTGTCGAGGGCGAGCTGACCCGGAAGCGTTCCTGGTGGGTCGAGCCGGGGGCCTGGGCGGTCTGGTCGAGCTGACCTCGGCTGCGCCGACCGGCCTCCGTGGGCGGTTGCGCCTATCCTCGCAGGAGGACTGGGGAGGGCCGTAATGGACGAGAACGCCGACCGGGCACAGGTGCACGGCCAGCAGCCGGCGCCGGAGCGGGACATCGAACCACTCTGGCCACCGGATCCGACCGACCGGGGCGCGGGGACTGTCGTGCCGCCGTGGGCGGCGGTCGCCGAGCAGCGGACCGCTCCGCCGCCGGTCGCGTCCGGGCCGGTGACGCCGCCGGTGGCCGCGCCGCCGATCAACCGGCCGCCGGTTCCCGGCCAGCCGGGGGCAGCGCCCCTGCCGCCGCCGTCTCCGGCCGACTATCCGTCGCTCAGCGGTGCCGTTCCACCGCCCGGTGCGTGGGGCTCAGGCGCAGGGTCGGGGTGGGCGCCTGCACAGGCGAGCTGGCCACCGCCTGCTGATCCGCCCGCCGCGTCGACGCCGCCCGGTCCGCCGGCCACCGTCACGCCGCAGGCGGACAGCCCTCCCAGGAACAACGGTGTTCCGGGCGGCGGCGGGGTTTCCGGCCCAGCTGCGGGCACGGGCACACCAGCCACGACCGCACCGCCCACGGCCTTCGCACCGGCGAACCGACCCGAGTCGACGGGCACGGCGGCCGGTACGGCGCAGGTGCCGACCGGTGATCGCGGCACGGCCGCCGTCCCCGCCCCGCCGGGCACGAGCACCCCGGGCGGCGTCGACCTGGATCTGCCCTTCACCCTGGACCGCCCCACCGCCGCCGGCACCCCTACCCCAGCTGGCAGCCCTGCCCCGGGCACCCCCACCACGGCCGGCACGCCTGCCGGCAACCCCACCACGGCCGGCACGCCCTCGGGCCGGAGCACCGCCGCGGATGCCGCGCCGCCGACGGACTCCGCGCCGACGCCGCCGGCCGAGGGCAACGGCGGGGAGGGCGCGGCGGCACGGCCGGCCAACGAGTCGCCGTGGGCGTACCCTCCGCAACGCCCAGCGGGGGCACCGGCCACCGACGAGAGCACCGGGACGCCCCCGATCCCCGCCCCGCCGGCGCCGCACCCCGGCGTGGCGCAGGCCGGTCCCGGTCCGGCCGGGCAGTCGGTCGCCCCGGCGATCCCGGGTCAGGTCAGCCCGGCGTCGATTCCGCCCCCGCCCGACCTGACGCAGTTCAGCAGCCCGCCGCAGCAGGCTGCTCAGCCGGCCGCACCGCCCGGCCCGTACCCGCCGTCGCCTGGTTGGTACCCGCCGCCGTGGCAGCAGGGCCCGCCCGGCGTCCCGCCTGGCCAGCCGTTCCAGGAGGCCGAAGGGGCGGCGCGCGTGCCGACCACCGGCTACCCGGACGCCACCGGATACCCGGACGCGAGCTGGACTCCGGAGTCCACACCGGTGCCGACCGCCGAGGACTTCAGCCGACGCCGACAGGTCCGACCCGCCGACCCGGTCGCCACCATGGGTGTACGCGCGGTGGTCAACAAGATGGGTCTGCTCCGGCTCTCTCCAGGCCGGCACGAGCAGGAACTCAAGCGGGACATCGAGATGGTGCGCCGCAACTTCGGCGGGCTGCGGCAGGTGACAGTGGTCAATCCGAAGGGCGGCGCCGGTAAGACGGTGGCCATCCTGCTGCTCGCGATGACGTTCGGCCAGAAGCGCGGCGGCTACGTGCTGGCGTGGGACAACAACGAGACCCAGGGCACCCTGGGGATGCGCGCCCAACAGGACTTCCACTCCCGGACGGTCCGGGACATGCTGCGTGACCTCGGGCAGTTCCAGGGCGCACACGGGCGGGTCGGTGACCTGTCGCAGTACGTGCGCTCGCAGGGCGAGGGCATGTTCGACGTCCTCGCGTCGGACGAGTCGGCCACCGGTGGCGAGATGTTGACAGCTGCCGCGTTCGCCGAGATCCGCGAGGTGGTCAGCCGGTTCTACAAGCTGATCTTCGTCGACACCGGCAACAACGTCCGGGCGCAGAACTGGCAGGCCTCGATGGACGCCACCGACCAGTTGGTGGTCACCATGTCGGCCCGTAACGACTCGGCGGAGACCGCCGCCCGGATGCTCGACCACCTGGAGCAGAGTGGCCGGCAACGGCTGGTCCGCCAGGCCGTGACGGTGGTGTCGATGCCGCCGTCCCGCAAGGAGATCGACCTACCGGCCATCCAGGAGCACTTCGCGGCCCGCACCCGGGCCGTGCTGCTGGCCCCCTACGAACGGCTCATCGACACGGGCGAGCCGATCCGTTACGGCGGGCTCTCCTCGGCCACCCGGGACGCCTGGCTGAAGATCGCCGCCGCGGTCGCCGAAGGGCTTTAGGGCCTGTGTCAAAGCCCCTGGCCGGCCTGCGGCGGGCCCAAACGACGACCGGCCGCGTTGGAAGTTCGTCCGGATACAACACCGGTATCCGGACGAACTTCCGCCTTACCGGACCGCCGTCTGGACTCCGCCTCGGCTCGACCGAGGGCCTTGACACAGGCCCTAAGCCACCGACGGCCGGCCCGGGACCGGGCCGGCCGTCGGAGCGGGGTCAGTTGCTCGCCAGGGCGTCCGCTGCTTCCGGGTCGCAGTCACGCAGGAACTGGGCGCAGCGGGCCGCCTCGTCGGCCTCGCCGATCTCGTCCGCCGCCCGGGACAGCACGTAGAGACAGCGGAGGAAGCCCCGGTTGGGCTCGTGTGACCACGGCACCGGGCCGTGCCCCTTCCAACCGCTGCGACGCAGCTGGTCGAGGCCGCGGTGGTAGCCGGTGCGCGCGTAGGCGTACGCCGTCACCACCTGGTCCTGCGCGAACGCCCGGGCCGCGAGCTCCGCCCAGGCCGCGCTGAAGGTCGGGAAGCCGGCCGCCACGCTGGCGAACGCCTCGTCGGTGCCGGCCTCGTCGGCGGCAGCCAGGGCGGCGTCGGCCGCGTCGTTCGCGGGCAGCCGGGTGGCTGGTGGCTCTGGCAAAAGGTTCTGCATCGCCCCATTCAACCCGCTGGACAGGGCGACACGCGAGCGGGTCGGCCGACACGTTCCGCTGAACGGCTGAGGAGTTGGTCACGCCTGCGGCCTATGCCGCCGCCAGGTGTTTTCCACTACAACTAATGGTCCGGAGCCTCCCCAGGAACCGGTAACGCAGAAGCCCGGTGGCCACGGTCACCGGGCTTCTGTCGTCTCCCGCCGGTCCCGCCGTTTGGCCAGCCCCGGCCGAAGGGGCAGGATGGCCCGGTGCCGACCCCACCTCCCGCCGACGTCATCGAGCCGCACCTGCACGCCGGCGAGATCCAGACCCCGGACGAGCTGCGTCAGCAACTGGCCACCGGTCGCCTGACCGGGTTGACGGTGCAGGGCCTGCGTCTCGACCTCGCGCCGGTGCCCGACCTGACCGGCATCGACGTCGCGGGCACCCTCTTCGTGGGCTGCCGGTTCGCGTCCCGGGAGGTCGGCGCCGACCTGGTCCGGCGCGGCGCGAACGTGGTGCCACCGTTCTCGGGTCTGCCGTACCCGACCCAGCCGACGCACCTCTACACCCCCGAGGACCTGGCCGCCGGGTTCGTCGAGGGCGGGTTCACCGGGATGTACGACACCCGGGTGTACGACCACTACCGGGCGCACGGCGGCGCGTTGCCGGACGTCAAGGAGGCGCTGGGCCAGCGGCTGCACGATCACGGTGTGGACAACGCGCTGGCCGACGCCACCCGAGCCTGGCTGGCCGGCCACGGTCCGCAGTCGGTGGTGGGCATCATGGGCGGCCACGCGGTACGGCGTGGCAGTCCCGCGTACCGGATGGCGGCGGTGTTGGGTTGGGAGCTGGCACGGGCCGACCGCCTGGTGGTGACCGGCGGCGGACCCGGCGTGATGGAGGCGGCGAACCTCGGCGCCTACCTGGCGGACCGGCCGGCGACCGACGTGACGGCGGCGATCGACCTGTTGGCCACCGCTCCCGACTTCACCGACCACCACCGCTACACGGCGACGGCGCTGACGGTCCGACAGCGGTACGCGGGCGTACCCCGCCAGCGGGGTGACGACCTGGGCTGGGCGCGTGCGGGTGGACTGGCCATCCCGACCTGGCTGTACGGGCACGAACCGGCGAACCTGTTCGCCGGGCGGATCGCGAAGTACTTCTCGAACGCGATCCGGGAGGACACCATCCTGCGGCTGGCCCGGGGAGGCATCGTCTTCGCTCCGGGGCGGGCGGGCACCGTGCAGGAGGTGTTCCAGGCGGCCACCAAGACCTACTACGGCACCGACGGCGTCAGTGGCGCGTACATCTTCCTGGACCGGGCCTACTGGACTCAGGAGCTGCCGGTGGAGTCGTTGCTGCGTCCGCTGCTGGCCGCGTCCCCGTTCGGCGACCTGTCGGCGTCGATCCACCTCACCGACGACGTGCACGAGGCCGTCCGCCTGTTGACCGCCTGACGACGAAACGGCCGGCCCCCACGCGGGGAGCCGGCCGTCGGTGGTACGTCGTTACTTGGTCATCGTGGTGCCGGTGGAGCGCAGGTGCTCGCACGCCTCGACGACCCGGGCGGCCAGGCCGGCCTCGGCGGCCTTGCCCCAGGCGCGCGGGTCGTACTGCTTCTTGTTGCCGACCTCGCCGTCGATCTTCAGCACGCCGTCGTAGTTGCGGAGCATGTGGTCCGCGACGGGCCGGGTGAAGGCGTACTGGGTGTCGGTGTCGATGTTCATCTTCACCACGCCGTAGTCCAGGGCCTCGCGGATCTCGCTCAGGAGGGAGCCCGAGCCGCCGTGGAAGACCAGGCTGAGCGGCTTGTCCTTGCCGTACTTCGCGCCCACCGCCTCCTGGATCTGGTTGAGGATCTCGGGGCGGAGCTTCACGTTGCCCGGCTTGTAGACGCCGTGCACGTTGCCGAAGGTCAGGGCCGCCATGTAGCGGCCCTTCTCGCCGAGGCCGAGCGCCTCGACCATGGCCAGGCCGTCCTCGGTGGTGGTGTAGAGCTTGTCGTTGATGGCGTTCTCGACGCCGTCCTCCTCGCCACCGACGACGCCGACCTCGATCTCGAGGACGATCTTGGCCTTGGCGGCCTCGTCGAGGAGCTGGGCGGCGATCTGGAGGTTCTCCGCGACCGGCACGGCCGAACCGTCCCACATGTGCGACTGGTACAGCGGCTCCTCGCCGCGCTTCACCCGCTCCTGCGAGATGCCCATCAGCGGACGGACGAACTTGTCCAGCTTGTCCTTCGGGCAGTGGTCGGTGTGCAGCGCGATGTTGACCGAGTACTTCTTGGCCACCTCGTGCGCGTACGCGGCGAACGCCACAGCACCGGTGACCATGTCCTTGATCGACGGGCCGGACAGGTACTCGGCACCGCCGGTGGAGACCTGGATGATGCCGTCGCTCTCCGCGTCGGCGAAGCCCTTGAGCGCCGCGTTCAGCGTCTGCGAGGAGGTCACGTTGATCGCGGGGTACGCGAACCGGCCAGCCTTGGCGCGGTCCAGCATCTCCGCGTAGGCCTCGGGGGAAGCGATGGGCATGTGATGCGCTCCTTACTTACCACTCTCGGCCGTGCTGGCCGCTGTTGTTCACGTGTGCGCCGGACCGCGCTGTCCTCCGCCCGGCAGTATCCCGCAGGTGGCGTGCGCCGGAACAACCGACCCTGGGTGTCAGCCCTTCAGCGACGGTCCAGGTTGTCCGGCACGATGACGCTGATCAGCCAGGTGACCAC
The DNA here is from genome assembly GCF_029626165.1 of Micromonospora sp. WMMD967. Taxonomy (NCBI): domain Bacteria; kingdom Bacillati; phylum Actinomycetota; class Actinomycetes; order Micromonosporales; family Micromonosporaceae; genus Micromonospora; species Micromonospora sp. WMMD967. The sequence continues at coordinate 1,231,978 of NZ_JARUBK010000001.1, read as the reverse complement.
TGTCATCACGATGGCTCCCCAGAACGCCGCCCAGAAACCGTCCACCTGGAACGGCAGGTCGAGCCCGCGCGCGATCCGGTCGGTGAGCAGGAACAGCAGGGCGTTGACCACCAGCGCGAACAGGCCCAGGGTCAGCAGGTAGAACACACAGCCGACGACCTTGATCACGGGCTTGAGCACGGCGTTGATCACACCGAAGATCAGCGCCACCACGATCAGGGTGAGGACGGTGTTGCCGCCCGAGCGTCCGTGCACGTCCACCCCGGGCACGATCAGAGTGGTTATCCACAGCGCGACCGCGGTGATCGCCAGTCGGATGAGGAAGCCCACGTCACCCATCCTGGCACCGGGTCGCGTCGTCGAGGGCTGATTCCGCCTACTCCCTTCCCGGCGCGGGCCCGCCCCACCCCGTACGGTGGGTGGAGACCGTGCCCCGAGACCCCGGGAGGGACGATGGGTCAGCCCGACGAGGACTTCACGCCCGGCGACCACCTCGCCCCGGACGAGCGGGACCCGGAGGCCGAGCCGGCCGACGCGGTCGAACAGGCCACCAGCGTCGGCCCGGACGACGTCGACGGCGAACCGCACCGTGGCCTGGAGGTCGGCGACTGGGACGCGATGGAACAGGCCCGGGTGGTCACCGGGGACGAGGACGACTACCGCTGACGACTCAGCGGGCCCTGTCGACCAGCTTGGGGTTGCGGGCCGCCCAGTCGCCGAGCCGGTCCTCGCGCAGCGCGGTCAGCAACTCCGGGGCGGCATCCGGGTCGGGGTGCAGGTAGTAGCCCGGCCCGATCGGCTCACTGATCGGCAGGGTGAGCCCGACCGGGTCGACCGACCGCAGGGCGGGGACGAGCCGCAGCAGGTCCGGCAGCGCGGACCGGTCAGGTGACACCACGATGTCCGGGCCGACGACGGCGAGCAGCTTGGCGAGGCGTACCGGATCGGTGAGCACGTCCCGGTCGGACGCCGCGCGGACCAGTCCGGCCGCGAAGAGCCGGCCGTTGCGGTCGCGGTCCTGGCTGCCCCCGGGCAGCCCACGCCGCTGACGCAGCAGGTCGACGGCGGCGGCACCGTCGAGGCGCTGGCATCCGGCCGGGAAGACCCGCCGGGTGTGGGCCGACCCCACCTGCTGGGGCAGGCACACCGGCACCCCGCCCACCTGGTCGGTGAGCGAGCGCAGAGCGGAGTACGTCAGCACCACGCCGGCCTGCACGTCGACGCCGGTCAGGTCGGCCACCGTCCGCCGGGTCAACTCGTACCCCTTGGCCAGGTCCGGCTCGTCGCCCTTGGCACCGAACACGAACGCTGAGTTCAGCTTGCCGGCACCGTGCCCGGGGATGGGCACCTTCAGGTCACGGGGCAGCGAGATCAGGTACGGGCGGCTGCGGTCGGCCGGGATGTGCAGCAGCAGGACCGAATCGGCCAGCGGCGGCTGGGTCGTGTGGCGGTCGATGCCGAGCACCAGGATGTTCACCGCGCCGGACGCAACGGGCCGACCGGACTCGCCGATCAACTCGGCGGCCGACGGCGGCCCGACCCGCTCCGGGGTGAGCAGCGGCACCCCGATTCCCAGGACGCCGAGCACGGCCAGAGCCGCGCCACCCGCCTGCCACCGGCGACGACGCCTCCGCCGGACGGTCGCCAGCCGGTCGATCGCGGCCCGCAGGGGACCGGTCGGCGGGGTCAGCGGCTCGTGCCGGCTGAACGCGGCACGCAGATCGTCCTCAATCATGTTCACGCCTCCACGTACTCGGCCCGGAGCGTGGCCAGGGCCCGGGAGATGGACGAACGGACGGTCCCGACGGCGCAACCGAGGACGTCGGCGATCTCCGCGTCGGGCAGGTCCTCGTAGTAGCGCAGCACCAGGGCGGCGCGCTGCCGACGCGGCAGCCGGGCCAGCCAGGACCAGACCTGGTCCCGATCCACGGCGGACTGGGCGTGGTCACTTGACGCCGGCACCGACGCGTCGGGCTCCTCGCGCAACAGCACCCGGCGAACCCAGGAACCGCGCCGCCAGTCGACGTACTGGTTGGTGAGCATCCGGCGTACGTAACGCTCGGGCGAGTCCGCTCGGGATACCCGTCGCCAGTTGAGCTGGACCCGGACCATGGTCTCCTGGACCAGGTCCTGGGCGTGGTGCGGATCGCCGGTGAGCATCACCGCGTACCGCAGTAGCGGGGCCAGCCGCGTGTCCGCGAACTCCTCGTACGTCACTGCACCTCCCGGGGCTCCTGCCTCAGATGACGGGTGCGAATGCACGGAACATTGCGGTTGGGTTGATCAACCTTTCGGCTGGTCTTCATCGCCGAGCGACGTCCGGGGCGGCGGCGAACCTTAACGGATCCTTAAGATCCACGGGCTCCACCTGAATCCCCCTCACTGGAGGAACCCCTCTCATGCTCAACCACTCCGCCCGGCGTTGGCTCGCGGGAGTCGGCGTAGCAGGCGCGCTCGTCGCCGCCTCCGCCAGCCCGGCCGCAGCCAAGGAAGCGCCCGTCGAACTGGGCGTGTACTTCAGCGACAACACGCTTGCCGCCGGATCCGAAGGCAAGATCGACTCCCCGCTCCTGTTCGCCTCCGAGCCGGTGGTTGTCGAAGGCCTCACCGTCACGTACGACTACCGGAACCTTGACGGGATCGTCGACATCAAGGCCGACACCTCGACCTGGGGCTGCGAGACGCCGGAGACCGGCGTTCTGGCCTGCACCGACCCCTTCGAGATCGACCTCTACGAGTGGGCCTACGGCGGCCTCTTCAGCGTGGTGATGACGCCGACCGCGAAGGCGGCCGACGGTGCCACCGGCAACCTCAAGGTCACGGTCAGCGCCGAAGGTATCGCTCCGGCCAGTCACACCGCCAAGGTTCGGATCGGTGAGGGCGTCGACCTGGCAGCTCCAGGTGAGGAGCACAAGGTGTCGGCCGCTCCCGGCAGCACGTTCAGCGCACCGCTGACGCTCAGCAACGCTGGCAAGACCGACGCCAAGGGAGCGGTCGCGGTCTTCGACCTGGACTACTCGATCCGCCCCGACCAGCAGTTCAGCAACTGCACCTACGACGATGGTCGGCTGCGGACCTGCTCCTTCTCCGAGGTGACTGCCGCCGGATCGGCCCGGTCGGCATCACTGTCCTACCTGCTTGGCAAGGACACCTACGCGCCGGGCAACGAGTACGGCGGCTACCAATGGTTGACCGTCGCCGAGTTCGAGGACTTCAACGCGTACCTCCAGGCCGGGGGCTTCTCGGTGGGCAAGCCCGGCAACGGTCCGATCCTGACCCTTCCGGAGGTCCCGTCCAAGGTGGCGGCGCGCGGCTTCCAGGCCGACACCGACCCGATGAACAACTGGTCCAGCATGACCATCAAGGTCAACGGCAAGAACGGCGCTGATCTGGTGGCGCTCGGCGCCCAGCTGACCGGCGAGGCCGGCGACGTGGTCAAGGCCACCGTCGGAGTCCGCAACGACGGCCCGGCGGCGCTGGACTTCAGTCGGGGTGGCTCGCCGGTCACGAAGATCGACATTGCCGTTCCGGAGGGCACCACCGCGGTCGAGGTCCCCGAGGTCTGCGCACCGCTCAACGGTGACCAGCAGGACTGGGAGAACGCCGGAAAGCCGGGCGCGAAGCTCTACCGCTGCTACCCGGACATCTTCATCGGCGTCGGCGAGGAGCAGACGGTCGAGATCGGCCTGCGGATCGACAAGGTGATCGCGAACGCGGCGGGCACCGTCACCATCAACGCCAAGTGCGAGTGTGACGGCTTTACCGAGGACCTGAAGCCGGCCAACGACATCGCCAAGATCCTGGTGAACGCCGCCGACAGCGGTAACGGCGGCAACGGTGGCGGCCAGGGCGACGACAACGGTGGTCTGCCGGTCACCGGCCAGTCCACCGGTCTGATCGCCGGTCTCGGCGCGCTGCTGCTCGCGGCCGGCGTCGGCGGTTACCTGGTGGCCAAGCGCCGCCGGACCCGCTTCGTGGCCTGATCCACCCAGCACCACCGGTGCCCCGCCGACCGCCACGGTCGGCGGGGCACCGTCGTTGAGCCACCCGCACGGGCGGGTGGCGACAGGCCGGTCCGGCGCGGCCAGGGCCAGGGGCTTCGGTACCCTATGTGGCCGTGGACACAGCTGAGAACATCCGCGCTCTCGGGGAGAGCGTCGCCCTGAACCCGCTCGATCCCAAGGAGCTCTTGCAGACCTTCGGGCTGATCGGCGTCTGGGTGATCCTCTTCGCCGAGACCGGCCTGCTGGTGGGCTTCTTCTTCCCCGGCGACTCGCTGCTGTTCCTCGCCGGGGTGGCCTCGTCGCCGGTGGCGGACGCGATCTTCGGCGACGGCACCCGCCTCTCTCTGACCGGCCTGCTGATCGGCGGTCCGATCTGCGCGATCGTCGGCGCCCAGCTGGGGCACTGGCTCGGTGCCCGGTACGGCCGGCCGATGTTCGAGCGGCCGAACTCCCGGCTCTTCAAGAAGGAGTACGTGGAGAAGGCCGAGTACTACTTCCAGAAGTTCGGGCCGGCGAAGGCCGTGGTGCTGGCCCGCTTCATCCCGATCGTTCGGACGTTCCTCAACCCGGTCGCCGGCGCGCTCGGCATGCCGGCCCGGAAGTTCCTGCTCTGGAACATCGTCGGCGCGGTGCTCTGGGTGGACGGCATTCTGCTGATCGGCTACCTGCTGGCGGAGCAGATCTACCAGGCCATCGGCGACAAGATCGACCACTACATCCTGCCGGTGGTGGCCCTGATCATCGTGATCTCGGTGCTGCCGATCTTCTTCGAGTTCCTCCGCGACCGGCGGGCTCGTAAGCGCGGCGAGGCAGTCGCGGTGGTCGCGGCGGCCAGTGCCGCCGGCGCCGTGGAGGCGGCGCGTGAGGCGTTCGACCACGACGGGCACCACCAGCACGACCGCCGACCCCCGGAGCACGGTCAGGATCGCTGACCTGGCATACGACGACGGCCGGCCCCCTGGCGAGGGGGTCGGCCGTCGGCATGTCGTACCCGGCCTCCGGTGGTGCGACCGGGGACGAGCAGGTGTCACCTACCGGTGACGCCACCCCTGGCTCGTCACCAGACGCCGTCCCCGACGCGGGACGGCGTGTTGTGCCTACGTCAGCGGGCCTTCTTGGTGGCTCGCTTACGCGGCGGGGTCAGCAGGTCGGCGATCGTCGCGATCGCACTCGGGACCAGGCTGTAGTACGCCCAGACACCGCGCTTCTCCCGCTGCAGCAAACCGGCCTCGGTGAGGATACGCAGGTGGTGACTGACCGTCGGCTGAGAGAGGCCGAGCGGCGCGGTCAGGTCACAGACGCACGCCTCGCCCTCGGGGGCCGACTGGATCAGGCTGAGCAGCCGCAACCGAGCAGGGTCGGCAAGGGCCTTGAGGACCCCGGCGAGACGCTCGGCATCGGCACGTTCGATCGGCTCGCCGTTAAGCGGCGAGATCTGAGGCATAGTCATTTCGGCCAACGCAGTTCCCACGTATTCCATCCTTCCACCAGCAGCATCGATCCGCCTGCATATCAGCAGATCCGAATCGGCAAACTTTTACGCCACAAGGCCGAGGTCAGCCAACGTAAAGGCCGCCCGGTACGGCAATCCGGCGGCTCGCACCGCGTCGCCGGCGCCTCGATCAACAATAACCGCCACGCCCACGACTTCCGCCCCGGCCTCGCGAAGTGCCTCGACAGCGGTCAACACACTTCCGCCTGTCGTGGACGTATCCTCCACCGCCAACACCCGACGGCCGGCCACCTCCGGTCCTTCGATCCGCCGTTGTAGACCGTGCGCCTTGCCCGCCTTGCGCACCACGAAGGCGTCCAGGGCTCGATCGGTCGGAGCGGCGTGCAGCATCGAGAGCGCGACAGGGTCCGCGCCCAGAGTGAGGCCGCCGACGGCGTCGTACTCCCAGTCGGCGGTGAGGTCCAGCAACACCCGGCCGACCAGAGGAGCGGCCCGGTGATGGAGCGTGACGCGCCGCAGATCCACGTACCAGTCGGCCTCACGCCCCGAGGAGAGCACGACCCGTCCGTGGACCACAGCCAGGTCGGTAATGAATTTACGCAGGTCGTCGTGGTCCCCCATGGCGATAGAGGTTACTGCTCAAGTCTGAACGCCGTGTGCGGGGTCCACCCCGACCAACCCGGTGGGGGACCGATGATTGGCGATGTTCGACTACGCTCAGCTACTGGCCTGACAGCGGCGCGCCAGCAGGGCCTCGGCGGATCACTGGCCCCGGTGGGCGGGCCGAGGGTCAGCGTTCGTCGCGACCGATGCGACCGCGAGTGTCCTTCGCAACAGCCTGGAGCAACCGGCGCGGTGCGTGCCGCATGCCCGCGACGACGACCTTGTATTTCCACGCCGGAACGCTGACCATCTTGCCTTTGCGCAGGTCACGCAGGGCTTCGTCGACCACATCCTCGGCCCGTAGCCACAGCCATTCCGGCGTCTTCGACATGTTGATGCCGGCCCGCTGGTGGAATTCGGTACGCGTGTAGCCGGGGCAGAGAGCCATCACGCGAACACCGAATGGTCGCGCGGAAAGGCCCACCGACTCGCTGAAGTTGGTGACCCAGGCCTTGCTGGCCGAGTACGTCGAGCCGGGCATCGCCGTGCCGAAACCGGCGACCGAAGAGACATTTATCACTGCCCCGTCCCGCCGTTCGGTCATCGGTCGCAGCGCCGCCAGCGTCAGCCGCATGACCGCGTGCACGTTGAGCCGCAGCAGACGGGCTTCGTCCTCCGCCGTGGAACGCAGGAACGGCTTGTTCAGGCTGATGCCCGCGTTGTTGACGAGCAGGTGCACCGGGCTGCCGTCGGCGATCCGCTGCTCCACCACCGCACAGCCGTCGTCCGTGGACAGATCCGCCGGGATCGTCTCCACGACACGGTCGTGGGTCGAGCCCAGCTCGGTGGCCATCTCGGTCAGCCGGGCCGCGTCGCGGGCGACCAGCACCAGATGCCAGCCGTCGGCGGCCAGCCGCCGGGCGAACGCCGCGCCGATGCCCGCCGTGGCCCCGGTGATCAGGGCCCGGCGCTCAACGGTCGTGGGATCGAGCGGCACGGCGGATTCCTCACCTGGGCGGGTACGGGGGCGCGGGTGGCGCCGACGGCGGCTGGTACGGGGCAGGCGTGAACGCCTGTGGTGCGGACGGCGTGGTCGGCGCGGTCGAGCGGTGACGACCGAACCAGGCGTTGGCCGCCGGCAGCGCCAGCAGCGTAGCTACTACAAGGTAACCGAGCCCCTGCGCGACGGAAAGCCCGGCGTTCAACGGGATCCACCACGACGGGTACGCGTCGCCGACCAGCCCCAGCAACTCGGCGACAGCCTGCTCACCGGAGCCCAATTGGAGGGGTGCGGCTCGTTCACCGACCAGCACCGCCACAGTGCAACAGCCGGCAAGCAGGCCGAGTCCGCTGACCACCCAGGTGGCCACCCGTGCGCCGTTGCGACCCGCCAACAGCCCGAGGGCCAGGCCCGCGAGCACCGGCGCGGACAGCGCGGCCACCACCGCCGACAGCACAACGGACGCGCGGATCAGCGTCACCACGTCGGCGATCTGCTCCGGACCGGCCGAGGTGTCCCGGGCCGCGGAGCGGAACGCGTCGACAGTGCCGCCCAGCACCGCCAGGTCGACAACGGCGTACGCGAGCGCGGCGACCGCCATCACCAGCAGCGCGCACGCGGCCAGCAGGACGACGGCGGGCCGGCGGGCCGGTGCCGATTCCGGGTACGACACGACGAATCCCTCCGGTAGGCGTCGGGTTGCAACCTACTCGGAGGGATCGTCGGAGTCGTGCTTATCCCTCGGTCAACTCGTCGACGGCGGAGTCGACCCGGGGCGGTCCGTCGGCGGCGTGTCGTCCGGCCGGTCCGTGGCCTGCGGCGGGTAGCTCGGCTCGCCGCTCGACGGGTAGCCGGGCTCACCCGTCGACTGCGGGTAGCCGGGCTGACCGGGGGCCTGCGGCTGCCCCGGGTAGCTGGCGCCCGGGGTGGGCGGCTCCCAACCCGCGGTGGGCTTGCGGAAGAACTCGTTGGCCTTCGGCAATGCCAGCAGGATCAGCGCCACGATCAGCGCGATCAGGCTGACCGCGTTGAGCAGGAGGCTGACCGGGGTGACCCAGGAGGGCAGCGCCTCTTCCAGGCGGCGCTGGATCTCGTCGGAGCTCGGCCCGCCACCGCTGGCCTGCCCACCGGCGAAACCGCCGGCCGCGTTGCTGACCAGGCCACCACCGACGCAGCAGACCATGATGCCGCCGACGATCCAGGTGGTGATCCGGGCACCGTTGCGGCCCTGGTTGTTGAACAGAGCCAGGACGCCCAACACGATGGCGAGCAGCAACAGCACGACGCCGGCTCCGATGCCGAAGGCGACGAAGACGTCGACAACCTGGTCGGCATTCTCGACGGTGCTGCCCGCGTACGCGTCGCGGAGAGCGTCGCGCGTCTTACCGATGGTGCTGAGCGTGATGATCAGGCTGATCACCTGGCAGGCCAGGAACAGGTAGAGCAGATAACCGGAAATCGACACGATGGACGGCCGCTGACGGGCCGGCGTGTTCTGGGATTCGACCACGATTCTCCTTCCCTATGATCGGGCCCACACCGTATCGACAACCGGCCACTTCGGCATGCCGTCGTGTTCCGCGAGTCCTGTCCGTTCGGCTCAGCGGTCCTCGGTCGTGGGGCGGATCGTCAGGTCGGCGGGGTCGAGCAGCTCGCCGCGGGCCACCCGCCAGCTCTCCTCGCCGTACGCCTCGAAGGAGAGCCGCGCCCCACCACCCCCCTGGTAGTCGTGGTAGCGCACCGTTCCGGCCGACGGCAGCCCGGTCTCACCGGCGGCGGTGTAGCGCGCCTGTCCGGTCTCGGTCCAGGTGTAGCGCCGCCCGCCGAGTTCGATGCTCGGGGCGCCCGGGGCGACTGTCGCGCCCGGCTCGGCCGTCCAGAGCACCAACTCCACCTCGGGGCCGTCCTCCACGGAGAGCCGGTGGTGAGTGCCGGAGTCGTCGTCGAGCAGGTGCTGCACCCAGCTCCAGTCGCCCTCGACGAGGCGGATGGTCCCGCTCACCGCGTACTCCCGGTCGCGAATGCGGACGCGGTCGTGCAGCGCCAGGCGGAGCGGGCCGGGGCGCGGCGGCGCTGTCGCCTGGGCGTCGGTGCGGCTCGTCGCCCGCCGGCGGGCCCACACGAGGATCGCGACCACCGCGAGTACGACAAACACTGCCACCAGGCACGTCGTCAGCGCGTCCACCCGACCACCTCCCCAGGTACGTCGGCGCAGACGGTAACAACCTTCGGCACCTGGACGGCCCGCGCTGTGGCCGACAGCTCAGCCACGTCGGGTGGAGCCCTCGGGGGAGCCGGAGCGGAACCCGGGCGCTGCCCCGGCGGCAAGGACCGGCCAGTGGCGCTGACACCTGCCTAGCGGGGGGCGTCGGGTGCGTCCTCCGGTGACGTCGTCGACGGTCCGGTCAGCAGTGACGTCGTCGACGGTCCGGTCGGCAGTGACGTCGCGCCGGACGCGTCCGGCGGCAGGTGCGCGGCCGGGTCGGGGCAGATCAGGTAACCGGGTGGGAAGTGCTGGCTCGGTGGCGGGAAGCCCGGCACGAGCGGAACTGGCGGGTACCCGTAGCCGGTCATGGCGTAGCCGGGACCGGGCATCGGCCAGGCCGGGGCGGGTGGTGTCTCCTTTGCGCTGCCGGGCACGAACCACCGGTGCGCCGGCGGCAGCGCCAGCAACAGGACCACGCCCGCGGAGAGTGCCAGGACGGTGAGCACGCCCAGCCCTGCCACAGGGACGAGCAGTTGGTCCCAGGGGTCGGTGCCGGAGTAGAGCGTGTCGAAGAACGTCGAGGTCTCCCACTCGTCCCAGTCCGGTGGCGGCTCCCCCTCGAACTCGGGCGTGGTCAGCACGGGCACCAGAAACCCCGCGGAGCAGCACTGCGCGAAGCAGACCAGCAGCTGCGCGCCGCTGGCGACGAAGACCAGGATCCGCGCGACGTTGCCGCCCCGCCGGACCGGGACCGCGGTGACCGCCAGCCACACCGCGAGCAGCACCGCCGGTACGCCGAGGATCAGCGCCATCGCGACGTTGCCTCGCCGCTCGCCGGCCACCTCGTCCGGGTCCGCGTCCGGTACCAGTCGCACCGCACGGTCGATCTGCCCGTCGAAGTGCACCGCCTGGGCCACCGCCAGCGCGGCCAGGGCGAGCAACACCAGCACCACGGCGAGTTGCAACCAGAAGGCGACGGTCACGATGACCGGGCGGGGCGGGCGCGGCACGGTGGCGGGCGGGCTCATGGCTCGCAACGTACGGCGCGGTGTCGACAACTGGCAGGACCGATCGGGCAGCACCGATCGGCGAATGGATCATGCTGTGGCGAGCCGCTGGGTGGCGTAGTTGCCGATGGTCTCGCGGTCCATCACACAGCCGACGAAGGTGGTGAACTCGCTCGGGTCGTCCCGCAACGAGGTCCAGGCCGCTCGGGCCGCCGCCGGGTCGATCCGCTCCAGCAGAGTCGCCGCGTACGCCCGGCCGGCGGGTGTGCCGTCGGCGAGCACCCGGTCGAGCTGTCGGCGTACCTCCTCGGGGTGGTCGTCGAGGGTGGCCGCAACCTGGTGGTACGCCTCGGTCACCGGCAACAACGTGCCGGCGATACCGACCCCACCAAAGGCGAGCGTGTCAGCCGTGACCAACGTGTCGACAGCCGCGTTGAGGTCCCGCTCCCACTTCTTGCCGATACCAAACATGCCGAACCCTTTTCCCCGCTCACCTGCTCCCCACCCTGTTGATCAAGAGGTTTGCGTCAGAAGAAGGCAACTTCTTGACGCAAACCTCTTGATCACCGCGTTCGGGCGGGGTCAGGCGGCGGTTACCTCGAGGGTGTTCGGGTTGGTGCCGCGGTCGACCTTGACCGTGTCGCCGTCGCGGATCTGGCCGGCCAGGAGGGACTTCGCCAACTGGTCTCCGATCGCGGTCTGGACCAGGCGACGCAGCGGGCGAGCACCGTAGATCGGGTCGTAGCCGTGCTCGGCGAGCCAGGCCCGGGCCGCATCGGTGATCTCCAGGCCCAACCTGCGGTCGGCCAACCGACGCCGCATCCGATCCAGCTGGATGTCGACGATGGAACGCAGATCGTCACCCCGCAACGAGGCGAAGACCACGATGTCGTCCAGCCGGTTGAGGAACTCCGGCTTGAAGTGCGACCGGACCACGGCGAGGACACCCTCCCGGCGCTGCTCCTCGGCGAGCGTCAGGTCACCGATCACCGACGACCCGAGGTTGGACGTGAGGATCAGGATCGCGTTGCGGAAGTCCACGGTGCGGCCCTGGCCGTCGGTGAGCCGACCGTCGTCGAGCACCTGGAGCAGCACGTCGAAGACGTCCGGGTGGGCCTTCTCCACCTCGTCCAGCAGCACCACCGAGTACGGCCGGCGGCGCACCGCCTCGGTGAGCTGGCCACCTTCGTCATAGCCGACGTAGCCGGGCGGGGCACCCACCAGGCGGGCGACGGAGTGCTTCTCGCCGTACTCGCTCATGTCGATGCGGACCATCGCCCGCTCGTCGTCGAAGAGGAACTCGGCCAGGGCCTTGGCCAGCTCCGTCTTGCCGACGCCGGTGGGGCCGAGGAAGAGGAAGCTGCCGGTCGGGCGATCCGGGTCGGCGATGCCGGCACGGGCACGGCGTACCGCGTCGGAGACCGCGCCCACCGCCTCGGCCTGGCCGACCACCCGGCCGCCCAGCGACTCCTCCATCCGGAGCAGCTTGGCCGTCTCGCCTTCGAGTAGACGGCCGGCGGGGATGCCGGTCCAGGAGGCGACGACCGCGGCGATGTCGTCCGCGCCGACCTCCTCCTTGAGCATCGCGCCGTCGGCCTGGAGCTGGGCCAGCTCCTCCTCGGCCTGGGTCAGCTCGACCTTCAGCGCGGGGATCCGGCCGTAGCGCAGCTCGGCGGCGCGTTCCAGCTCGCCGTCGCGCTCGGCCCGCTCGGCCTCGCCACCGAGGCGCTCCAACTCCTCCTTGGCGGTGGAGAGCTTGGTGATGTGGCTCTTCTCGGTCTGCCACCGCTCGGAGAGCACTGTGAGCTGCTCCCGCTTGTCGGCCAGTTCCTTACGCAGCCGTTCCAGCCGCTCGGCGGAGGCGGCGTCCGGCTCCTTGGCCAGTGCCATCTCCTCGATCTCCAGCCGGCGGACCGCGCGCTCGATCTCGTCCACCTCGACCGGCCGGGAGTCGATCTCCATACGAAGCCGGGACGCGGACTCGTCGACCAGGTCGATCGCCTTGTCCGGCAGGAACCGGTCGGTGATGTACCGGTCGGAGAGCGTGGCGGCGGCGACCAGCGCGGCGTCGGTGATCCGTACGCCGTGGTGCACCTCGTAGCGCTCCTTCAGCCCGCGCAGGATGCCGATGGTGTCCTCGATCGTCGGCTCGCCGACGAGCACCGGCTGGAATCGGCGCTCCAGAGCCGGGTCCTTCTCGATGTGCTCGCGGTACTCGTCGAGCGTGGTGGCACCGACCATCCGCAGCTCGCCACGGGCCAGCATCGGCTTGAGCATGTTGCCGGCGTCCATCGAGCCCTCGCCCTTGCCGGCGCCGACGACGGTGTGCAGCTCGTCGAGGAAGGTGATGACCTGCCCGTTGGAGTTCTTGATCTCCTCCAGGACGGACTTCAGCCGCTCCTCGAACTGGCCCCGGTACTGCGCGCCGGCGACCATCGCGCCGAGATCCAGCGAGATCAACTTCTTGTCGCGCAGGGACTCGGGCACGTCACCGGTGACGATCCGCTGGGCCAGGCCCTCGACGATCGCGGTCTTGCCCACACCGGGCTCGCCGATCAGCACCGGGTTGTTCTTGGTACGCCGGGAGAGCACCTGGATGACACGGCGGATCTCGGAGTCCCGGCCGATAACCGGGTCGATCTTGCCGTCCCGGGCGCTGGCGGTGAGGTCGACGCCGTACTTGGTCAGGGCCTGATAGGTCTGCTCCGGGTCGGCGGTGGTGACCCGGCGGTCGCCACCCCGGACGGTCGGGAAGGCCGCGACCAGGGCCTCCTCGGTGGCACCGGCCGTCTTCAGCGCGCCGGACACCGCGCCGCCCACCCGGGCCAGACCGGCGAGCAGGTGCTCGGTGGACGTGTACTCGTCGCCCAACGGGCGGGCGATCTGCTCGCCGGCACCGATGGCGTTGACGAACTCCCGGGCCAGTGTCGGCTCGGCGATGCTCGAGCCCCGGGCTGCCGGGAGGGCGTCGACAGCGCGCTGGGCGGCCCTGCGCAGCTCGGTCGGGTCGGCCCCGACGGCGCGCAGCAGGCCGGTGGCGGTCGAGCCGTCGGTGTCCAGGAGCGACAGCAGCAGGTGCCAGGGCTCCACGGTGGCGTGGCCACGCTGATTGGCCAGCGCGACGGCGCCCGTGATGGTCTCGCGGCTCTTGGTGGTGAGTTTTTCGGTGTTCATGGGCTCCCCCGGATCGGCGATGTCCATTGGGTTGGACACAACCAGAGTTGAGCGTATTCCGCTCAACCTTAGCGCTGTGACACCTGTCACTCCCGGCGACGCCACCGCCAGTCGAACTCGCCCGCGGCGGGCGCCGGACCAGGCAACGGGTCCGTGGTCGGCGCGGCCGAAAGGCCCCCCACCAGCACCGCGAGCTGCCGGCGGCGCAGCTCAGCGGTCCGCTTCGAATCGGGTACGCGCACCGCGGCGCACGCCTCCAACAGCAGGCCCAGATCCTGTACGACGACGTCCGGGCGCAGCCGACCACTGGCGCGTGCCCGCTCGAACAGGGCGGCGGCCAACTCGCCGGCGCGCATCGCGTCCCGCCCCATCTCCTCGGTGGGCGTGAAGGTGCCGGCCAGGTGGACGGTGAGCGAGTGCACGTCGGCATCGACCACGCCGACCAGGAAGGTGCTGAACGCCGTCCAGACGTCCGGCTCGGCGAGGGCCGCGTCGGCCTCGGCGATGTACCGGCGCAACCCGTCGTGGCAGAGCCGCCGCAGCAGGTCCTCCTTGCTCGCGTACCGCCGGTATAGGGCGCTGATGCCGACCCCCGCGCGTTCGGCGACGGCAGCGATCGGGGCCTTCGGGTCGTCCAGGAAGACCGCGCGGGCGGCTTCGAGGATGACCTCGTCGTTGCGGGCGGCCTGGGCGCGGCGGCCGCCCAGCGTCTTCTCGGGTGACGTCGACATGACCTCAGACTATCAGTGGAACGGATCGTTCCGGTCTGCTACCGTGATTGCAGAACGAAACATTCCGTTCCGAAGGAGTTCCGAGATGACCGGCACCGCGATCCGCCCGTTCCGCGTCGAGATCCCGCAGACCGCACTCGACGACCTGGCCGCCCGCCTGGACCGCACGATCTGGCCCGCCGACCTGCCCGAATCCGGCGACACCTACGGAATGAGCACCGAGCGCGTCCGCACCCTCGCCGAGCGGTGGCGCAACGGCTTCGACTGGCGTGCGGTCGAGGCCCGCCTGAACGCCCACCCGCAGTTCGTCACCGAGATCGACGGCGAGCAGATCCACTTCCTGCACGTCCGGTCGTCCCGGCCGGACGCCACCGCGCTGGTGCTCACCCACGGCTGGCCCGGCTCGGTGCTGGAGTACCTCGACGTGATCACGCCACTCACCGAGCCCACCGACCCGAGCTCGCCGGCCTTCCACCTGGTCATCCCGTCGCTGCCCGGCTTCGGCTTCTCCGGCCCGACCCGCAGCGCCGGGTGGAACCACGACCGCACCGCCCGCGCCTGGGCCGAGCTGATGAACCGACTGGGGTACGACAACTACGGCGCGGTCGGCAACGACGCCGGCTCGATGATCGCGCCGAAGCTGGGCCGGATCGACCGGGAGCACGTGCTCGGCGTCCACGTCACCCAGCTCTTCGCGTTCCCCTCCGGCGACCCCGCCGAGTTCGCCGGGCTGACCGAGGCGGACCAGGCGGCGCTCGGGCACCTCCAGTGGTTCTACGAGAACAAGTTCTCCTTCAACCAGGTGCACAGCCAGCAGCCGCAGACCCTCGCGTTCGGCCTGGCGGACTCGCCGGTCGGGCTGCTCGCCTGGAACGCCCAACTCTTCGACGAGAGCCTGGACGCCGATTTCGTCCTGGCCAACGTGGCCGCCTACTGGTTCACCGGCACAGCCGCGTCGTCGATCCGGTTCTACTGGGAGGACGCCCACGCCGACCAGCAGCCGACCGAACCGACCACCGCCCCGACCGCGGTGGCCATGTTCCCCGGCGACTTCCAGTCCATCCGCCGCTTCGCCGAACGGGACCACGCGAACATCGTCCGGTGGACGGCGTACGAGAACGACGTCGACGGCCGCGGCGACGTCGGTGGCCACTACGCCGCCCACCAGGCCACCGACGTCCTGGTAGCCGACATCCGCGAGTTCTTCGCCAGCCTCGCCTGACGCACGAACGCTTGACCGACCCGACCACCAGGAGCGCTTGATCGACTCGACATCGCCGATGTTGCGGTATCCCAGCGCTGGGACACCCCGACTTCGGCGAAGTCGAGTCGATCAAGCGGGACCGGGTCAGGTTGAGCGCTGTCACTCCAAGATCTGCGCTTTGTTCACCAAGCGGTAGCCTTGGCGGGTGCGAGTACGTGTCGAGCAGACCGCCCTACCCGGGATCGGGGTACGCCACGATCTGGTGACGGAGTCCGGACGCCGCCTGGGCGTCGTCTCCCACCGCAATGGCCGCCGTGATCTGGTCCTCTACGATCCCGACGACCCTGACTCCTGCCAGGCGGACATTCCGCTGACCGACGACGAGGCCGAGGCTCTGGCCGACATCCTCGGCGCGTCGTTGATGCTCGGCCAACTCTCCGGCCTCCGCGAGCAGGCGGCCGGGCTGCTCACCGAGCAGATCGCCATCCCGGCCGGTTCGCGATACGTCAACCGCCAGCTTGCCGACACCAAGGCGCGTACCCGCACCAGCGCCTCCATTGTGGCGGTCCTGCGCGAAGGCGAAGTGATCGTCTCGCCACTCCCCACCTTCCGCTTCGCAGCCGGCGACGTGGTGGTCGTCGTCGGGACCCGACGGGGTCTCGACGGTGTGTCCGCCATCCTCGCCGACAGTGACCCGGACGGCTGAGGCGGATGCACGATTTCACCACGCTGCTCATCGAAGTCGGTGCGCTGCTGTTGTTGCTTGGCCTCCTCGGCCGGGTCAGCCGACGCTTCGGCCTCTCGCCCATTCCCCTCTACCTGCTCGCCGGGCTGGCGTTCGGGCACGGCGGGCTACTGCCGCTCGCCGCCAGCGAGGAGTTCTTCGCGGTAGGCGCCGAGATCGGCGTCATCCTGCTGCTGGTGATGCTCGGCCTGGAGTACTCGGCCAACGAACTGGTCGGCAACCTCCGCTCGGCGGCACCGGCAGGGCTGATCGACGGTGTCCTCAACGCGCTGCCCGGAGCGGGGTTCGCCCTGCTGCTCGGCTGGGACTGGGTCGCCGCCCTGGTGCTCGGCGGCATCACCTGGGTCTCCTCGTCGGGAGTGATCGCCAAGGTCCTCGCCGACCTGGGACGACTCGGTAACCGGGAGACCCCGGTGATCCTCTCGGTGCTGGTCATCGAGGACCTGGCGATGGCCCTCTACCTGCCGCTCGTCACCGCCGTACTGGCCGGCACGGGCCTGCTCGGCGGCGGGATCGCGCTCACCGTCGCGGTGGGCACCGTACTGATCGTGTTGGTCGTCGCCATCCGGTACGGCCACCTGATCTCGTCCGCCCTGTCGGCCAAGGACCCGGAGGCGCTGCTGCTCGGCGTACTCGGTCTGACGTTGCTGATCGCGGGCATCGCCGCGTCGCTCCAGGTGTCGGCGGCGGTCGGCGCGTTCCTCGTCGGCATCGCGCTCTCCGGCCCGGTGGCGCACCACGCCACCGAGTTGCTCTCCCCACTGCGGGACCTGTTCGCCGCTGTGTTCTTCGTCTTCTTCGGCCTGACCACCGACCCGCAGGACATCCCGCCGGTGCTGCTGCCGGCACTGGCGCTGGCCATCGTCACCATGGGGACGAAGACGCTCACCGGCTACCTCGCGGCCCGTCGGGTCGGCATCGCCGAACCAGGTCGATGGCGGACCGGTCTGGCACTCGTACCCCGAGGTGAGTTCTCGATCGTCATCGCCGGTCTCGCGGTCGCCGCCGGGAGCGTCGAGCCGCGGTTGGCGGCGTTGGCCGCGACGTACGTCCTGATCACGGTGGTGACCGGGCCGATCCTGGCCCGGCTGCCGGACTTCCCGTGGTTCAAGCGGTGGCTGCGTAACCGCGCGGCGGCCCAACGACAGGTGCCGGCGCCGATCCACGACTGACCGCGAGCGTCAACCGGTGGGCCCTCCGGTCCACCGGAACGCCGCAGCTGCGTGGGTCGCGCCCTCGCGAAGGTAGAAGCGGTGCGCCTCGGTCCGGGCCAGACCGGACTCCAGGAAGACGTAGTCGGCGCCCTGTTCGTGCGCCCACGTCCTGGCAGCGGCCAGGAGGTTCGAGCCGACACCCCGAGACCGCCAGTCGGGGTGTACGGCGAGATCCTCTATCGAAGCCCGTCGGCCGAAGCGCACCGAGAGGATGTCCACGTAGACGCTGATCACTCCGACCAACTGGCCCTCGTCCGATCGCGCCCCGAAGAGTGCGACGCCTTCGTGGTCGAGCAATTGCGCTGTCCGCTCGACGGCGCGGTCGTTGTCCCAATCCACGGGACGGCTACCGGGAGGGGCGAAAAGCCATTCCAGCCCCGTGACGAACTGAGTCTCGGCGCCTCGCTGGAACTGTCGAACGTGGATTGCCATAGGAGCATCATCGACCGCTCTGTCGATGCGGGGGACCCGCCCATGCCAACGGTTGCGGAATTGCTCCCCACGGGGACTACCGCAGCACCCGGCGGCGGGTTACCGTTTCGCCCCAGCAGCCAGGTTCCGCAGGCAGCGTTGCCACCCGCGGGCCAGAGCGGAAGGTTGGCCGGTGAGCGTGCAGGAGTCGACGTTCCACGGCTTCGCGAACCCCGTCGATCCGAGCCCGGCGGAGTTGCGAGCTTGGGCGTACAAGCCCGATTCGGTGCCGTTGGCCTCGATGCCACCCGACTGGGACCTACTGGTCTCCGGTGACCGACTGGTGCTGACGCTCTTCGAGTTAGCCATGGATCCGACCTGTCCGGCCCGCCGTTTCGCGTTGCACTGTCTCTACATCTACGCGGCCGACGGCATCCGGACGAACTTCCGCGCCCACCCCAAGCGCCGCTTCCGCAAACTCGTGGAACAGGCCGAGCGGGACGGCGACGAACTGATGAAGGTCTGGGCGCACAACGGCCGCGTGCTGTTGGCCCGGCCGGACCTCTTCGTCTATCGCGACTGGTGCGAAGGCGGCCTGGTCCGCGAGAACCGCCGCCTCGGCTGAGGCTCGGCTGGTCGAGATCGACAGCGTCCCGGCCCGCACTCTTCACGTGAACGGGCCGGGACCCCGCGCTGAGATCACCAGCGTCCCGGCCCGCACTCACCCACGTGAACGGGCCGGGACCCCCCGTGGGTCCCGGCCCGTACGTCGGTTGCCGTTCAGTCCTGCTTCTGTTCCTCTTCAGGTCGATTCCGGTCGCCCGCTTCGGCGAACCTGCCGCCGACGACCCGGTCCCGGTAGGTCCCCTTGGTCACCCTGTCGAACTTCTCGCGGACGGTTTCGGCCAGGTCTTCCAACCGGTCTTCCGTCTGCTGGGCCATGTTCTTCGCCGGCTCCGCCATCGCTCCCCTTCGCCATGCCGGTAGGTCCGGATTATCCGATTGGAACCGTATCGACAGGTTAACCGAAGCGGCCCGGGCCGCGCCGGGAAATCCGGTACGGCCCGGGCCGAGGAGGCAGATCCGGGTGAGCGGCGGGTCAGCGACCGGGCGTGCGGCGGGGCCGCCACACCACCAGAGCGGTGGAGGTGCGGTTGGTCGGCACGAGGTCACTGCCGGGGAAGCGGGCCAGGGACTCCAGTTCGGCAATCCGGCGGTACGCGGCGTCGAGCTCCGCCTCCAGCCGAGCCACCCGCTGCTGAGCCTGCTCCAGCAGTCGCTCCAGCCCGATGATGCGCTTCACGCCGGCCAGGTTGATCCCGTCGTCCTGGCTGAGGCGCTGCACCTCGCGCAACAGCACCACGTCGCGGACGCTGTACCGGCGGCCCCCGCCAGCGGCCCGGCCCGGCTGCACCAGCCCGAGTCGGTCGTACTGGCGCAGGGTCTGCGGGTGCATCCCCGCCATGCGAGCCGCAACCGAGATCATCAGCACCTTGGCCTCGTAGGCAGGGTCACCCGAACCGAGGAACTCGCCCGACATCCCGCTCACCTCCGCGTCCATTCCAACGCACTAACTGACCCGACGCACCCGAGCGTCGAGATGTTCCCGGGCAGCCGGCGGGCTCTGCTCGGCGAACGCCTCCAGTGCGGCGCGCGCCTCGTCCGACAACCGGGCCGGAACGGCCACGTCCAACGTGACCAGCAGGTCACCGGCCTGGCCGTCGCGACGAACCACACCCTTGCCGCGGGCCCGCAACACACGTCCGCTCGGCGTACCCGGCGGAACCCGTAGGGTCACCGCGCCGTCGAGCGTCGGCACCCGCAGGTCCGTGCCGAGCACGGCCTCCGCGAAGGTGACCGGCACGGACAACGTCAGGTCGTCGCCGGTACGCCCGAACAGCTCGTCCGGTCGAACCTTGACGTGTACGAAGAGATCGCCGGCCGGGCCGCCGCGCTCGCCCGGCTCACCGCGCCCGGCCAACCGGATGCGCTGACCGTCGGCCACCCCGGCCGGGAACCGCACGTTCATGGTGCGGGTCTTGGTGACGCCTCCGGTGCCGTGGCACTCCGGGCACTTCTCCTCGACGACAGTGCCGACGCCCTGACAGTTGCGGCACGGCTCGGAGAAGCTGAACGCCCCCTGGTCCCGGGTGGTGACCCCGGCGCCGTGGCAGACCGGGCAGGTACGCGGCTGGGTGCCCGGCTTCGCCCCGTTGCCGTGGCAGGTGTCGCAGACCCCCGGCGCGCGCAGTGTCAGGGGAAGCGTCACCCCGCGCACCGCGTCACCGAAGTCGAGCGCCACCTCGGTCTCCACGTCGCGGCCACGGGCCGGACCGCGCGGTGCCGCCTGACCACCGCCCTGGCCACCGCTGAAGATCGAGCTGAACAGGTCCTGGAAGCCGGCGCCGCCGAACCGACGGTCGCCGCCGCCGGCACCGCCGAACATGTCGGAGACGTCGAACGGCATTCCGCCCGGCTGGCCCCCGCCCCGGGCGTTGCGCCGGAAGGCACCCGAGCCGAACAGCGAGCGCATCTCGTCGTACTCACGTCGACGACCCGTGTCCGACAACACGTTGTACGCCTCGGACGCGGCCTTGAACCGCTCCTCGGCCTTGGCGTCGCCCGGGTTGTGGTCCGGGTGCGACTCGCGGGCCAGCTTGCGGTACGCCTTCTTGATGTCATCGGCGGAGGCGGCCTTGTCCACGCCGAGCACGGCGTAGAAGTCCTTCTCGATCCAGTCCTTGGAACTCACCGGTCCACCTCCTCTCGACCCTCGTGGCCCGGCCGTCCCGCCCACCGTTGGATGGTGGGCGGGACGGCCCGGTCACTGTCTTGCACTATTCCGGATCCGCGACCGCTACCAGCGCGGGGCGCAGCAGCCGCTCGCCGAGCTGGTAGCCGCGCCGCATGACCTGCACGCAGGTCGGCTCGCTGACGTCGGCCGAGGTCTGGTGCGCGACCGCCTCGTGCCGGGTCGGGTCGAACGGGTCGCCCTGCTCGCCGAAGGCGTTCAGGCCGAACTTGCCCAGCGCGGTGGTGAGCTGTTCCGCCACCGTGCCGAACGGCCCGACCAGGTCGCCGTGTTCCCGAGCGCGGTCCAGGTCGTCGAGGATCGGCAACAGCGCGGCCAACACCGAACCCGTCGCCTGCTCCTGCACCAGGCTGCGGTCCCGGTCGACCCGCTTGCGGTAGTTGGCGTACTCCGCCGACACCCGCTGAAGGTCCCTGGTGCGCTCGTCCAGGTCGGCCCGGAGCGCCTCCAGTTCGGCACCGAGCGAGGTGCCCGGGCCGCCGCCGTCCACCGGCTGCGCCGGGGCGTCCACCACCGCCGGACCGGACGGCTCCGGCCCGTCGGTGGAGTTGACCTCGACCTCGATCTCGTCGACCACGACCTCGGCGTCCTCGACGAGGCCCTCGGCCGGCACGCCGGTCTCCGCGTCGGCCGCGGTGCCCTCGGGCTCCGAGGTGTCGATGAGCTTGCGGTTGTTGCGGATGACGACCCCCTCCCCGTCGCCGGTGGTCGGCTCCGTGGTCGCGGAGCCACCCGGCGTCGACCCGGTGTCGTCCGGGTCGGCGGCTCGTGGCTTCTGCGTCATGCGGCTACCTCATCCCCTTGGCGGTGGAAACGTGTCGGAGGCCGACGGTCACTTCTTGCCGTCCTCGTCCACGATCTCCGCGTCGACCACGTCGTCGGCGCCGCCGGCCTGCGTGCCGGTCGCGCCCGCCGCACCGGTGGCACCGGCGGCACCCGGGCCGGGCTCGCCGCCCGGCTGCTGACCCTGCTCGGCCTGCTGCGAGTAGAGCAGCGAGCCGGCCTGCTGGGAGACCTGCGCCAGCTTCTCGTGCGCGGACTTGATCTTCTCGATGTCCTGACCGCCGAGAGCGCCCCGAAGCTCACCGAGCGCCTCGTTGAGCTGCTCCCGGTTCTCGGTGGGCAGCTTGTCGCCGCTCTCCGCGAGGAACTTCTCGGTCTGCCACTGGAGTGCCTCGGCCACGTTGCGGGTCTCGGCGTCGTCGCGGCGGCGCTTGTCCTCCTCCGCGTGCTCCTCGGCGTCCCGGCGCATCCGCTCGATGTCGTCCTTCGGCAGCGAGGAGCCGCCGGTGATCGTCATCTTCTGTTCCTTGCCGGTGCCCAGGTCCTTGGCGTGCACGTTGACGATGCCGTTGGCGTCGATGTCGAAGGCGACCTCGATCTGCGGCACGCCGCGCGGCGCCGGCGGGAGGCCGGTCAGCTCGAAGGTGCCGAGCTTCTTGTTGTACGCGGCGATCTCCCGCTCACCCTGGAAGACCTGGATCAGCACCGACGGCTGGTTGTCGTCGGCCGTGGTGAAGACCTCGGACCGCTTGGTCGGGATGGTGGTGTTGCGCTCGATCAGCTTGGTGAAGATGCCGCCCTTGGTCTCGATGCCCAGGCTCAGCGGGGTCACGTCGAGCAGCAGGACGTCCTTGACCTCACCTTTGAGCACACCGGCCTGGAGGGCGGCGCCGACGGCGACGACCTCGTCCGGGTTGACGCCCTTGTTGGGGTCGCGGCCGGTGAGCTGCTTGACCAGGTCGGTCACGGCGGGCATCCGGGTCGAACCGCCGACCAGGATGACGTGCTCGACGTCGGAGATCTTGATCCCGGCGTCCTTCACGGCCTGCTCGAACGGGCCCTTGCAACGGTCCAGCAGGTCCTGCGTCATCCGCTGGAACTCGGCGCGGCTCAGGGTCACGTCGAGGTGCAGCGGGCCGGCCGCGCCGGCGGTGATGTACGGCAGGTTGATGTTGGTGGTGGTGGCGGCGGACAGCTCGATCTTGGCCTTCTCGGCCGCCTCGCGGAGCCGCTGGAGGGCCATCTTGTCCTGGGACAGGTCGATGCCGTGCTCACCACGGAACGTCTTGACCAGGTGGTCGATGATCCGCTGGTCCCAGTCGTCGCCACCGAGCTGGTTGTCACCGCTCGTCGACTTGACCTCGACGACGCCCTCGGCCAGCTCCAGCAGCGACACGTCGAAGGTGCCGCCACCGAGGTCGAAGACCAGGACGGTCTGCTCCTTGGAGCCCTTGTCCAGCCCGTACGCCAGGGCGGCGGCGGTCGGCTCGTTGACGATCCGCAACACGTTGAAGCCGGCGATCTCACCGGCCTCCTTGGTGGCCTGCCGCTGGCTGTCGTTGAAGTAGGCCGGAACGGTGATCACCGCGTCGGTGATCTGCTCACCCAGGTACGCCTCGGCGTCCCGCTTGAGCTTCATCAGGGTCCGGGCCGAGATCTCCTGCGGGGTGTACTTCTTGCCGTCGATGTCGACGGACCAGTTCGTGCCGACCTCGCGCTTGACCGACCGGATCGTCCGGTCCGGGTTGGTCACTGCCTGACGCTTGGCGACCTCACCGACGAGCACCTCGCCGTTGCGGGCGAACGCGACGATCGACGGGGTCGTCCGCGAGCCCTCAGCGTTGGCGATGACGGTGGGCTCACCGCCCTCGAGAACGCTGACGCAGGAGTTCGTCGTGCCGAGGTCGATACCGACCGCACGTGCCATCTTCGCTTCCTCGCTTCGTAAGGTTGTGCAGGTGACGGGCTCTGCCCGCGGCTGCCTGGCGAGCACCGCCCGCAGCGGGCCCCACCACAAGTTGAGTGAACTTGACTCAATACTGCCACGCGTTGGCCAATCGTCAAGTCGACTTGAGTCAACCCGACGCAACCCCACTCGCAATTACCGTCCGGTTGTCTTCCCTTGCATCGGTCGGGCACGCTTTAGCGGTGACGACGCACGGCGATCCCGCCACCCGTTCCGGCGCGCCTGCCGTCGCCACCCGCACCGGCCCGCCGGACGCCACGGAGGAGCCGTCCGCCACCACCGGGGACGACAGCCTCCCCAGCGCGCTGTCGGGCCTCCGGGAGGCGATCGGTGCTACCCGGTACCCTCTCGCGCTGCCCTCGGCCAGCGCCTCCCGGCACACCGCCACGGCCCTGACCGACCAACTCGACGACTACCTGCTGCCCCGGCTCGCCCGATTGGATGCCCCCCTGCTCGTGGTGGTCGGCGGCTCCACCGGGGCGGGCAAGTCGACGCTGGTCAACAGCCTGGTCAAGGCCCGGGTCAGCGCCGCCGGCGTGCTCCGGCCCACCACCCGGTCCCCGGTGCTGGTCTGCAACCCGTCCGACGCGGCCTGGTTCCGGCAGGGTGACCTGCTGCCCGGGCTGACCCGCACCACCGAACCGAGCGAAGACCCGCGCGCCCTGCACCTGGTCACCGCGCCGGCCCTGCCCGCCGGGCTGGCCTTCCTCGACGCGCCGGACATCGACTCGGTGGTCGACGCCAACCGGGCCCTCGCCACCCAACTGCTGGCCGCCGCCGATCTCTGGCTCTTCGTCACCACCGCCGCCCGGTACGCCGACGCGGTGCCGTGGGAGCTGCTGCGCAGCGCCCGGGCGCGAGGCGCCGTGATCGCCATGGTGCTGGACCGGGTGCCCGCAGAAGCCGCCGACGAGATCTCCGCGCACCTGGCCGAGATGCTCGCCGAACAGGGCCTCGGCCAGGCGCCGCTGTTCGTGCTGCCGGAGACCTGGGTCGACGGGCAGGGGCTGCTGCCCGAGGCGGTGACGGCGTCACTGGCCGACTGGTTCGCCCGGCTGGCCGCCGACGCGGACGCCCGGGCGGCGGTGGTCCGCCAGACGTTGGACGGGGCGCTGGCCGCGCTGCACCCCGCCGTCGAGGAGTTGGCCGACGCCGCCGACGAGCAGATCGCCGCCGCCGACGCGCTGGACGAACGGGTTCGGGCCGCGTACCGGGGTGCCGAGCGCACCGCCGAGCAGGGGCTCCAGGACGGTCGGCTGCTCCGGGGAGAGGTGCTCGCCCGCTGGCAGGAGTTCGTCGGCACCGGCGAGCTGTTCCGCACCCTCGAAGCCCGGATCGGCCGCCTACGGGACCGGGTCGTCGCCGCTGTCACAGGGCGGCCGGCACCCGCCACCGAACTTCGCAACGCCATCGAGTCGCAGCTGGTGACACTGCTGCGCGGGGTGGCCTCGGAGGCAGCCGAATCCGCGTACACCGGGTGGAAGGCGCACCCGGCCGGCGCCGGGCTGCTCGACCCCGCGCTGGCCCACCCGAGCGACGACCTGCCGGAACGCGCCGAACGAATGGTCCGGGACTGGCAGCGCGGGGTGTTGGAGCTGGTCCGGGTCGAGGGCGGCGACAAACGGTTCGTGGCCCGCACCGCCGCGTACGCGGTCAACGCCACCGGGCTGGCCGTGATGATCGCCGTCTTCGCCTCCACCGCGTTCATCCCGACCGGGTTGGAGGTGGCCACCGGGGCCGGCACCACCGTCGCCGCGCAGGCCGTACTCCAGGCGATCTTCGGCGACCAGGCCGTGCGTACCCTCGCCGCCAAGGCCCGCACCGACCTGCTGAGCCGGGTGCGGACGCTGCTCGACGCGGAGGCCGACAGGTTCCTGAGTCGCACCGCGGACGCCCGCCCCGCCGCGGACGTCGGCGACGGCCTACGCCGGGCCGCCGGGCGGGTCGAACTGGCCCGACACCGCAGCGGCCTGTCCGCCGCAGGCGACAGCCGGCCGGCCGGCGACGAGGAGGGTGACCGGTGACGAACATCACCGGCCGGATCCGCGAGGCGTTCCGCGGAGACCAACGGGTCGACGCCGACGCGCTGATCGCCCGGCTGGACGCGGTACGTCGGTTCCTGGCCGCGGTGGACGGCCTGCTGCCGGACGCCGAGCTCGTGCCCGCACACACGGTGGTCGAGCGGGCCGGCACCCGGCTCGCGCTGTCCCGGGACCACACGGTGGTCGCTCTGGCCGGCGCGACCGGCAGCGGCAAGTCCAGCCTGTTCAACGCGTTGGCCCGGTTGGAACTGTCGCCGGTCGGGGTCCGCCGTCCCACCACCGGCGTCACCCACGCCTGCGTGTGGGGGCCGTTGGAGGGCGCCAACCGTCTGCTCGACTGGACCGGCGTGCTGCCCCGACACCGGTTCGTCCGGGAGAGCGCCCTGGACGCGGACGACGAGTCGGCCCTGCACGGGCTGATCCTGCTCGACCTGCCCGACTTCGACTCGGTGCAGCGGTCCCACCGGCTGGAGGTGGACCGGCTCCTCGGCCTGGTCGACCAGGTGGTCTGGGTGGTCGACCCGCAGAAGTACGCCGACCGGGTCATCCACGACAACTACCTGCGCGAGTTCCACCGGCACCGCGACGTCACGCTGGTCGTGCTCAACCAGGCCGATCGGCTACCCCCGGCCGAGTTGCCCCGGGTCATGGACGACCTGCGCCGACTGCTCGACTCGGACGGGCTGACCGGGGTGCCTCTGCTGGCCACCACCGCCATCGACCCGGCCGGGATGGTCGGGCTGCGCGACGCGTTGGAGCGGACCGTCGCCGAGCGGCAGGCCTCGCTACGGCGGCTGGCCGGCGACGTCGACACCGTCGTCGTCGGTCTGGACGCACTGGTCGGCTCGACCCGGCCCGCCGGCGGCCCGGACGACGGGGCTGTCGCCGGGTTGAACCGGGCGTTGGCCGACGCTGCCGGCGTGCCGGCGGTGAGCGAGGCGGTCGAGCGGGCGTACCGGCATCGGGCCGGCGCCACCACCGGCTGGCCGGTGGTCCGGGGCTGGCGGCGGTTGCGGCCCGACCCGCTGCGTCGGCTGCACCTACCCGGCCCGGTCGGCGCGGACGCCGACCCGGCGGAGAGCCTGGTGGCGGCGACCTCGGTGCCCGACCCCACCGTCGCGCAGCGCTCCGCCCTGGGCCTCGCGATCCGCGCGGTGGCCGACCGGGCGGCCGGCGACCTGCCCGCCGCCTGGCCGACGGCGGTGACCGCCGCGGCCCGGTCCCGCCTCGACGACATGCCGGACGCGCTGGACCGGGCGATCGCCGGCACCGACCTCGGCCTGGACCGTCAGCCGGTGTGGTGGCGGGTCGTGGGCGGTGTGCAGTGGTTGGTGACCCTGGCCGCCGCGGTCGGTCTGGGCTGGCTGGTGCTCGGCTACGCGCTACGGATACTCGGTCTGCCCGCGTTGGACAACCCGATGGTCGGGCAGGTGCCACTGCCGACGCTGCTGCTGCTCGGCGGGCTGCTGGCCGGGCTGCTGGTGGCCGCGCTGACCCGGCCGGTGATCCGCTGGGCCGCCCGGCGCGCGCGGGCCCGTGCCCGGCAGCGGCTGACGGTCCGGGTCGCCGAGGTGGGCGAGGAGTACGTGCTCGCGCCGGTGCGAATCGTGCTCGCCTCGTACGCGCAGGCACGCGACGCGCTGCGGGACGCCGCCCGCCGCTGACATCCGACGCGACTCGCTACCGCTCTGCGTACGCCCTGGGCGGCGTAGGGTCGAAGCATGGCCACGCCTCAGACCCCCTACGACGCGGTGCTGCACGCCGCACGCGACGTGACCAAGCTGGAGTCCGCCCTCGACGCCGAGATGCTCGGCAGCGCGCTGCTGGGCAGTGTCTACGCCATCGCGGAGACCGACCGCGACACCGCCGTACGGGAGTTCGTCACCGGGTTCCTCGCCGCCACCGCCCGCCGCCGGGTCGCGTCGGCGACCACCATCCGCCAGATCTTCGCCAGGCTCGTTCCGGACGCCGAGGGCACCGAGCGGGTACGCCCGGGCAGCCAGGCGCCCAGCTGGACCGGTCAGCTCGGGCGGGTGCACCTCACCGGCTCCTGGGCGTACGGCGACGTCTACGGCGACCAGACCTCCTACCTCGCCACCTTCGCCTACGACGACGCGTCCGGCGGCTCCGAGCACGCGCTGGTGGCCCTCGTGGACCACAACATCGGGATCACCAAGGACATCTTCGTCGGCGGCCCGGCCGAACGGATCCTGGACCAGGTCCGGCAGATGTGCGCGGACGACGAGCTGACCTGGTTCCGTACCGAGAACCCGGCCCGGCTCCGCGGTGAGGTGGCCCGCCACCTCGCGGTGACCGACGAGCTGAGCGAGTTGCCGGGCGAGGGTTCGCTCGCCACCGACCGGGCGCTCGTCGGCGCCCGACTGGCGATGCTGCCCACCGCGACCGAGCCGACCGGTCCGGCGGAGGTCGAGCCGCTCTCCGC
Organism: Micromonospora sp. WMMD967; assembly: GCF_029626165.1. Lineage (NCBI taxonomy): Bacteria > Bacillati > Actinomycetota > Actinomycetes > Micromonosporales > Micromonosporaceae > Micromonospora > Micromonospora sp. WMMD967. The sequence continues at coordinate 1,204,180 of NZ_JARUBK010000001.1, read as the reverse complement.
CGCCGAACGCACCGACCTGGTCCGGCGGTTCCTCGCCGCGCCGGAGGCCACCCGTTTCGGCCTGGACTCCGTCGACGGCCCGGAGTTGGCCTCGCTGCACTTCTGCCTGAGCCTGCTGCTGGACCACTCGGCCACCTTCCCGGACGCCGACCCGATGCGTTGGAGCCCAGCGGTGTCCGGGCTCTTCCTGCTGGACTGGGTGCACCGTCGGGCCGTGCTCGACATGGACGACGCGGCGATGCTGCCCCGGGTGCTGCGGGCATGGGCGCGGTACGCGTCCCGCCAGCGCGGCCTGCCCGAGGCGGCGACGACCCGCACCGACGAGGCGATCGAGGAGATGGTGCCGGAGTTCGCGCGCCTCTACTCGACGGGTGAGCGACGCAGCGCCGCCACCGCCGCCGTGGCCCAACTGATGGCCGACGGGGTGGACCCGGACGACCCGGCCGCGCTGGACGCGTGGATCGAGGCGAACCGACACCGCCTCGCCGACGACGGCGCCTGACGACATCCGAGGCGGGCGGTGCGATGCCGCCCGCCTCGACCAGGCCCGGCGTTCCGCCGCCGGCGCGGCGTTGCGGCCGGCGCGGCGTTGCGGCCGGCGCGGCGTTGCGGCCGGCGCGGCGTTGCGGCCGGCGCGGCGTTGCGGCCGGCGCGGCGTTGCGGCCGGCGCGGCGGCCGGGCGGGCGGGCCCGTTCAGCGCAGCGGGCCGAAGACCGCCGCGGCGATCAGTGCGCCGAGCACGCCGCCGGCGAGCACCTGCGGCACCGTGTGGTCGCCCAACCGCACCCGGGACCAGCCGACCAACGCCAACAGCGGGGCGGCGACGACCACGCGCGTCCCGAAGCTCAGCGTCAGGATGACCAGGGTGCCGGCGGCCACCGCCGAGTGGATCGACATCTTCCACCAGTGGCTGACCGACACGGCTATCACCAGGCCGACCAGCCCGGCCAGGGCCAGCGCCAGCACCGGGCGGGGTGCGTCGAGCACGGCGAGCAGGGCGAGCCCTCCCGCAACTGAGCCGAGGCCTACCAGCAACGGAGCCCGACGCTGCTCCCGTCGGCCGATGTGATGGTCCGTGAGCCGGCCGCGGCGTACCCCGCCCACGATGTAGGCGAACGGGATGCCGGTGACGAAGAACGTGGCGAGCAGCCCCCAGACGAGACCCTGACCGGGGCGGCTCGCGCTGTGCCAGCTCACCGTGAGGATCAGCAATGACACGAGCACTGCCGGTGCGGTCACCTCGGTGACCAGCCGGGCGACCCGCTGCCCCGGGCCGGGTCGGGCGGTCACCGGGCGGAGTTCCGCACCGCCGCCCACGCCACCCCCTCCGGTACGCGCCTACCGTCGAACGCCCCGGCACCGGATGGACCACGGCTGTTCGTCACCGTACCGCCGGGGGCACCGCGGAGTGTGTCGGTCGGGCCAGCGGCACCGAGCGGATCGTGGGAGCAGCGGTAGCGGTCGGCTACGACGGAACTGCCGGGCCGGGCCGGCTGGCCGCTGCGGCGGTGGTCGCGGGCGTGGTGGACGGCGGCGGGGTCGCGGACGGCGCAGGCGTCGTGGACGGCGGCGCGGGCGTCGTGGACGGCGGCGCGGGCGTCGTGGGTGGCACGGACCGGGTGCTGGTCGGTGCTGCGGTGGCGGTCGAGGGGTCGGTCGGCGTGGAGGTCGGACCCGTCGTGGGGTTCGGGTCGAGGGTCGTCGTCGGCTCGGACGTGGGCGTCGGGTCCACCGTCAGGGTCGGGGTCGGATCAGGCCCGGTGGAGCCGGTCGGATCCGGGTCCGGCGAATCCGTCGGGTCCGGATCCGACGAACCGGTGGGGTCCGGGTCGGTCGGATCCGGGTCTGGTGAACCGGTCGGGCCCGGGCCGGTCGGCGAAGCGGTCGGCGGCGGCGGAGCGACGGGCGGTGGCGCGGCCGGCGAGGTGCCCCGGGTGGGTTTCGGTGCCGGCGGCCGGGTCGTCCCCCGCAGGGCGGGGCCCCGGTCGGCAGTGGCCGGTTGCTCCGGGGAACGGCGGGGAGCGGCGGGCAGCCAACCGCTGGGCGGAGCGACGCTGGGCGTACCGGGCGGTGGGAGCCCTGGCTGGCTGGTCATCGGCAGCGGGATCAGCACCGGCCCGACCGACGGGGTCGGGATGAAGGGGGTGCTGCTGTCCGGCAGCGCGGTGCTGCCCGGGGTGGCCGAGCCGGCGCTGATCGCGGCGAGGATCGGCATCGACGCGGTCCCGGCCAGCAGGGCGACGGTGAGCAGGTAACCCCGGGTGGGGCCTCCGCTGCCGGGGGCACGGTGCGCGCCGACCACCCGGCGGTAACCGCCTGCGGACCGGTGCCGGCCGAGCGCCGGTGTGCCGGGACCGTCACCTGGCTCGTGCACCGCACACCCCTTGTCGTAGCCGTCGGCCGAGATGGAGAGACGCCCCGTCAAAGCTGGCAAATAACCTGATAGGCGCGATCCTGCGGGAATCAGCCTTCCGCAGTCACCCTGCGTCAGCCAACCTCCACCGCGTGTCGACACGCGGAGCTGACCGAACGGTGACGAATCGCCACCGGATCGCCCTGGAAACGCAGCCCGGCATGATGACGACAAACGATGGCAAAGCGTGGCCGGTCGGGATGCGAGGCAGGCGTACTGTGGGCGCGCTCACCTGCTCTGCGAATATGGAGCACGACGGCAACGCAGCCGTGACCTCCGCGCACCCTCGCGGCAGGCGCGGTTGAGCGCCGGCACTCCCGATCCGGGTTCGGCCAGAACCCGGTTCACGCCGTGCGGCAACCCCCACCGGGGCTAGGCGCGGCCGCCAGGAACCGGTCCGGCAGCAGCCGGGCAGGCGCACGAGTTGCGCGGCCGGGTGATCCCCCGGTGCCGACGCAGACACGACAGGGAGAGACCGATGGCAAAGGGCGACCCCGGGGGCACCACCCGCAGCAGGCGGCCTGCACCCCGCTCCAAGAAGGGCGCGGCCGGTAATCCGGAGCTGGTACAGCTGCTCACCCCGGACGGTGAGCGCATCGACAGCGCCACCGGGCCGGACGGCACCGAGTACCGCGTGGACTTCACCGACGAGGAATACCGCGGGCTTTACCGCGATCTGGTGATGGTCCGCAAGCTGGACGCCGAGGCGACCGCCCTCCAGCGCCAGGGCGAGCTGGGCCTCTGGGCCAGCCTGCTCGGCCAGGAGGCCGCCCAGGTCGGTTCCGGGCGGGCGCTGCGATCGCAGGACATGGCCTTCCCGACCTACCGGGAGCACGGCGTCCTCTACTGCCGGGGCATCGACCCGATCATGCCGCTCGGCCTGTTCCGCGGTGTCGACCAGGGCGGCTGGGACCCGAACGAGTTCAAGTTCAACATGTACACGATCGTCATCGGTGCGCAGACCCTGCACGCCACCGGTTACGCCATGGGCATCACCATGGACGGCAAGATCGGCAACGACGACGGCGAGGCCGCGATCGCCTACTTCGGCGACGGGGCCACCAGCCAGGGCGACGTGAACGAGGCGTTCGTCTGGGCAAGCGTCTTCAACGCGCCGCTGGTCTTCTTCTGCCAGAACAACCAGTACGCGATCTCCGAGCCGTTGGAACGGCAGACCCGGGTCCCGCTCTACCAGCGGGCCGCAGGCTTCGGTTTTCCCGGCGTACGGGTGGACGGCAACGACGTGCTGGCCTCCTACGCGGTGACCCGCACGGCGCTGGACAACGCCCGGCACGGGCAGGGCCCGAGCCTGATCGAGGCGTACACCTACCGGATGGGCGCGCACACCACCTCCGACGACCCGACCCGCTACCGGATCGCCAGCGAGGTCGAGTCGTGGCAGGCCAAGGACCCGATCACCCGGGTCAAGGCCTTCCTGGAGAAGCAGCAGATCGCCGACGCGGCCTTCTTCGCCGAGGTCGACGAGCAGGCCCGCCGCGAGTCGGTGCACCTGCGCGAGCGGGTGCTCAACATGCCCAACCCGGAGCCGGTGACGATGTTCGACCACGTCTACCCCAACGGCTCTCCGCTGCTCGACGAGCAGCGCGCGAAGTTCAACAGCTACATGGAGTCGTTCGAGGGGAGCGCCCACTGATGGCCACGGAGACGCTCACCATCGGCAAGGCCCTCAACACCGGCCTGCGCCGCGCCCTGGAGACCGACCCCAAGGTCATCATCATGGGCGAGGACGTCGGCAAGCTCGGCGGCGTCTTCCGGATCACCGACGGGCTGCAGAAGGACTTCGGCGACCAGCGGGTGATCGACACCCCGCTGGCCGAGTCCGGCATCATCGGCACGGCGGTCGGCCTGGCCATTCGCGGCTACCGTCCGGTCTGCGAGATCCAGTTCGACGGTTTCGTCTACCCCGCGTACGACCAGATCGTGTCGCAGGTGGCGAAGATGCACTACCGCTCGGGCGGCAAGCTCAGCATCCCCATGGTGATCCGGATTCCGTTCGGCGGTGGCATCGGCGCCGTCGAACACCACTCCGAGTCGCCGGAGGCGTACTTCGCGCACACCGCCGGTCTGAAGGTCGTGACCTGCTCCAACCCGCAGGACGCGTACGTGATGATCCAGCAGGCCATCGCCTCGGACGACCCGATCGTCTTCCTGGAGCCCAAGCGGCGCTACTGGGAGAAGGGTCAGGTCGACCTGGACGCGCCGCTGTCCGAGGCGTACCCCCTGCACTCGGCCCGGGTCGTGCGGCCCGGCACCGACGTCACGCTGCTGGCCTACGGGCCGATGGTGCGGACCTGCCTGGAGGCGGCGACCGCCGCCGCCGAGGACGGCCGGGAGCTGGAGGTCATCGACCTGCGCTCGCTCTCCCCGCTGGACCTGGGCGCCGCGTACGAGTCGGTGAAGCGCACCGGCCGCGCTGTCGTGGTGCACGAGGCGCCGTCGAACATCGGTCTCGGCGCGGAGTTGGCCGCCCGGATCACCGAGGAGTGCTTCTACTCCCTGGAGTCGCCGGTGCTGCGGGTGACCGGCTTCGACACCCCCTACCCGGCCGCCCGGGTGGAGGAGGAGTACCTGCCCGACCTCGACCGGGTGCTCGACGCCGTCGACCGCACCTTCGGCTGGTGAGCGACATGTCCCGGATCAAAACGTTCAACCTGCCCGACCTGGGCGAGGGGCTGACCGAGGGCGAGATCCTGACCTGGCTGGTCAAGGTCGGCGACACCATCGAGCTGAACCAGCCGATCGTCGAGGTGGAGACGGCGAAGGCGGCCGTGGAGATCCCGGCGAAGTGGGCCGGGCAGGTGCAGGCGATCCACCACCCGGAGGGCACCACCGTGGAGGTGGGTGCGCCGATCATCGCGATCGACACCGATCCGGGTGCCGGTCCGCTGGACGCCCCGTCGACCACGGCCACCCCCAGCGGCGACCTGCCCACCCCGTCGGCGGCTTCGCTGGCGGCGGTGGAGGTGGCACCGGCCGAGGGCATGGTGGAGCCCGGTCTGATCGGCGGTGCGGCCCCGGGTGGTCGGACCGCGGTGCTGGTCGGCTACGGCCCGCGCACGACGAGCGCGAAGCGTCGCCCCCGCAAGGGCGGCGTCCCGGCGCAGGCCGCCGCCACTGCGGCCGATCATGGAGTTGTGGTGGGCAACAAACCCACTCCAACCCCGACAACTCCGGCACCACTAGTCCATGATCGACCCAGCGCGGCGACGGGCGGTCTGGTGCTTGCCAAGCCGCCGGTGCGCAAGCTCGCCAAGGATCTCGGGGTTGACCTGAGGATGCTTTCCGGGTCGGGGCCGCTGGGCTCGATCACCCGGGAGGACGTGCAGCAGGCGGCGAACGGCGCCACGGTGGTGGCCGAGCCGATCGCGGCGACGGCCACGAGCGCCGCGAGCTTCGGCGCGGACCGCGAGCAGCGCATCCCGGTCAAGGGGGTACGCAAGCTCACCGCCGAGAACATGTCGCGCTCGGCGTTCACCGCTCCGCACGTGACGGAGTTCCTGACCGTCGACGTGACCCGGGCGATGAAGGCTCTGGAGCGGCTGCGCAACCGACGCGAGTGGCGTGACGTACGGGTCTCGCCCTTGCTGCTGGTGGCGAAGGCGGTGCTGCTGGCGGTGAAGCGTCACCCGATGGTCAACTCGACCTGGGCCGGCGACGAGATCGTGGTCAAGGAGTACGTCAACCTCGGTATCGCGGCGGCGACCGAGCGTGGCCTGATCGTGCCGAACGTCAAGGACGCCGGCCGACTCTCGCTGCGGGAGTTGGCGGACTCGCTGACCGACCTGGTGCAGACGGCCAAGTCCGGCCGTACCTCGCCGGCGGACATGTCCGGTGGCACGTTGACCATCACGAACGTCGGGGTGTTCGGGGTGGACACCGGCACGCCGATCCTGCCGCCGGGCGAGTCCGCGATCCTGGCCTTCGGCGCGGTGCGGGAGATGCCCTGGGTGCACAAGGGCAAGGTCAAGGTGCGTCAGGTGACCACGCTGGGGCTGAGCTTCGACCACCGGATCATCGACGGTGAGCTGGGCTCGAAGTTCCTGCGCGACGTCGGCGACTTCCTCGCCGACCCGGAGGCGGCGCTGCTCGCCTGGACCTGATCGTTCGTAGGGCCAGTCACGGCCGGTGTGCCACGGGTTAACGCCCGGCACATCGGCCGTGTCGTTTGGGCGACGGAACCGTCGGCCAAGGTGCCTGTTGACCTTTGATTGTTAGGTGGGTGTCCCAGCTCACCTAATAATCGATGGAATTTTACCGGCTCTTGCTGTTGAATAGATGCATCAGGGGCTGACAACCGAATAGCTAGGGGGACCCACCAATGAGCATGATCGAGCGAATCCGCAACCACCGCGACGCCAACCGCCGCGCACGTGCCATCGAGCACGCGCTGCGCTCGGCGAACTCGCCGGCGGTCCGCGAGGAGATCCTCGTCATCGCCCAGCGTCACATGAGCTGACGCTCCACGACATTCCGCACCTCCTCCAGATCGATGGCCCACCCGGCCCACCGGGTGGGCCATCGGCGTTTCCCAGCACCCACCACCGGGATTCCGCCCTGCCGCAGCGCCCGGTACGGTGGGCTTCGGTCGCCGCCCGCCGACCCGGCAGAGGCCGAGCTGACAGAAGCTGCTCGACACCGACCGGCCACGCGCAGTGACGACCAGTGCTCCTTGGACGCGCCGTGCCGCTACCCGATACCGTGCGGGGAGCCGGCACAGCGGTACGCCGGTGACGCCGGCAGCCATGCCGAGGAGACCGATCGGCACCGGCGAGCCGACATGTGATGGAGGAGGCGCACCCATGACGTCCGAGGGCCCGCACCGTCCCGGCCAAGAGCCGGACGAGGTGTCACCGGGCGCCGGCGGACCGGCGCCGTACGGCGACCGCCCGGCGCAGCCGGACAACGGCCAGAACGCCGCCGGCCCCGACCTGGGCTGGGCGCCCCCGCCGCCGACGCGGCCCAACCAGTCGACGCCGGCCTGGGCGACCCAGGCTGAGCAGCCGCCCGCCCCCGCCTGGGGTGCTGCCCCACAGCCCAACGATCCGGCGCAGCCGGCCTGGGCCGCAGGCGGTGGCACGAGCGAGCCGCCGCAGCAGCAGCCCGGCGGCTGGCCCGGCAACGACGGCGCACCAGCCCCGGCCCAGCCCGGCACGTGGGGGGCCGCGCAGCAGCAGGGTTGGACGCCGGCCGAGCAGACGTCGCCGGCACCCAACTGGACCTCCGGCGCCGCCGAGCAGCCCGAGTGGGTGCAGGCCCAGCCGGCCGCGAGGGGTGCCGCCCAGGTGCCTCCGGCCACCGCCGCCTGGCCCGCCCAGGAAGACCCGGCCCAGTCCGGCGGCTGGGGCAACGCCGCGCAGGCCAACCCGCCCGCTGGTGACTGGCGCGGTGCCGCGTCGCAGCAGCCCGAGCCGCCGCAGGCCGGCGCTTGGTCCGGTGGCGGCCAGCAGGACGACGCGGCCGGCAACGGCGGCTGGTCCGCCGGCACCGCCGCGCGTGACGACCAGCCGGTGTGGACGCCGGCCGAGCAGTCACCGCCGACCTGGGGCCAGCCCGCCGAGCCGCAGGAGCAGTCCGCCCCCGCCTGGGGGCAGGCAGCCCCGCCGAACGCCGCGCGTGGAGCAGCTCAGGTGCCGGCGCCGAGCCGGCCCGGCCAGGACGACCCGGCGCAGTCCGGCGGGTGGGCCGCACAGCAGCAGGCGCAACCCGCAGCCTGGAACGACGGCGGCGACGCACGCCAGGACCAGCCCGCGCAACCCGCCGCCTGGCAGGGCGCCGAGGGCCGTCCGCAGCAGCCCGACTGGGTGCTGGCACCCCAGGACCAGCCGACCGAGCGTCCGGAGCCGTCGGGGTGGACCCCGCCGGAGCAGAGCGGTCTGCCCGCTCGGGCCAGCGCCAGCGTGCCCGGCAACGACGGCGCGCCCGGCTGGCCTGCCAACCCGAACAACGCGGCACCGAACGCTCCCGCCGTGCCGCAGGCCGAACCGTGGGCACCCGGTGAGGTGTGGGGTCGCGCCGAGGCGGAAGCTTCCGCCCAGTCCCGCGGTGGCTGGGAAGCCGACCGCGCCGACGAGGCGCCCGCCTACCAGCCCGGGCCCGCACCGGGCATCTCGCCGGCGAACGCGGTGCCGCTGCCCCCACAGGAGCAGCGGGTGCCGGGCGCCAGCCTGGCCGCGATCCCGCCGGCCGACTACGCGCCGCCGCAGGCCCAGTTCGCCCCGATCCCCGAGCAGCCCGCGTACGCCGAGCGGGAGGCGTCGGACGCCGCCGCACAGTACGAGGCGGAGCCAGCCGGTTGGGGCCGCGCCGAGGACGCTTCCGCGAGCGGCGCGGTGGTGCCCGCCCCGCGTACCTCTCCGGAGTCCGGCGCGGGTCGTGCTGTCGTACCAGGGGCGGAGGCCGAGCCGGCGGCCGGCGTCGCCCGGGCCACGGCGAGCGCCTCGGTGCCGCTGGCCAGCCGGGTGATGCCCCCGACCGATCAGGCCGTCCGACCGGCCAGCACGGCCTCGCCGCAACCTCGGGTGTACGGGCGTCCGGCTCGACCCGAGCCGGAGAACGAGCCGGAGCCGGAGTCGTTCCAGGCCGACCCGGGAGCCGAGCGCCAGGCCGCACCCGATTGGCAGCACGATTCGCAACGGCCGGTAGCGCCTGAGTGGCAGCAGAACGACTCGCAACGCCCGGTCGTGCCGGAGTGGCAGCAGAACGACTCGCAACGGCCTGTCGTGCCCGAGTGGCAGGACGACTCGCAGCGGCAGGGCGTCCCCGGCTGGGGTGGCGAGCCCGCAGCCGACCCGCGCTTCGACGACCGGCAGCCCGCACCCAACGCGTTCGGTGAGGCACCGCCGGCGTTCCCGCCGGGCGTTCCGTCCTTCGTCGACACGCCCGGCAACAACAGGCCGGTGAACGGCAACCGGCCGCACGCCGGTGCGGAACGGCCGGCCGACCAGTTCGGCGGCCCCGGGTCGCCGGCCGCCGGCACCTCCGCGGTCAACGGCACCGCCGCCTTCGCCGGGCCGGACTTCGCTGGGCCGGGCTCCGGTGGGCCGGGCTCCGGTGGGCCGGGCTCCGGTGGCTTCGGGGGGCCGGGCTTCGGTGCCGGGCCGGCAACCGAGCCGGTGCCCGGCGGTAACTTCCCGTCGTTCCCGCCCGCGCAGCAGCCCTCGTCGTCCTGGGGGCAGGACGACGGCCAGGCGGACCAGGGCCGGTTCGACGCCTTCAAGCCGGACGCCGACGCGCCGAAGGTGGAACCCCCGGCGCCGAAGGTACGCAACGGTCGGGTGCTGGCCGCGGTCCTGATCGCCGCGGTCCTGATCCTGGCGGTGCCGCTCGGCCTGCTGATGCTGCTCGGCAAGTTCGGGGGCGACGACACTCCGGCCTTCGACCCGGCGGTCGGCACCTGTGTCAAGCAGTCCGGTCAGGGTGGCGCTTCGGCGGCGGACTGCGGCGAGGCGGACGCTTTCACGATCGTGTCGAAGGTGGACGCGAAGGAGAAGTGCACCGACACGACGCAGCCGCACGTGGTGCTGCCGGGCGACGGCACCAACCGGGTGCTCTGCCTCAAGCCGGCCGCAAAGTAACTCCACCGACGGCGGGGGCACGGGCGACCGTGACCCCGCCGTCGTCGTACCCGCCCCTGCGCCCGAGCCCGCCGCCGAACGCGCCTCACCGTCCAAGATCCGCACAAGATCGGGGATGTTGGTGTCTCCAGCGCCGGCGGTTTCAGGTGGCGGTTGCAACCAGGTGTTGGTGGAGTACCTCGGCGGGATTCTGCCAGTCGAGGGTTTGGCGTGGTCGTCCGTTGAGTTCGCGGGCGACGGCGTCGAGGTCGTCTTGGGTCCAGGTGCGGAAGTCGGTGCTGGAGCGGGGGAAGTACTGGCGCAGGAGACCGTTGGTGTTCTCGTTGCTGCCGCGTTGCCATGGGCTGTGGGGGTCGCAGAAGTAGACCTTGCAGTCGGTGGCCAGGGTGAAGATGGGGTGGTAGATCATTTCGATGCCCTGGTCCCAGGTCAGGGTTTTGCGTAGCTCGGCGGGTAGGCGGCGCATCAGGGCGGTGAGGGTGTCGATGACCTGTTCACTGACCCGCGATTCGGGCAGAGCGCCGAGCATTACGTATCGGGTGGCCCGTTCGACCAGGGTGATGATCGCGCTGGAGCCTCGGGCGCCGATGACCAGGTCGCCTTCCCAGTGCCCCGGCACGGCCCGGTCGGCGACCTCCGCCGGGCGAGTCGAGATGTGGAAGTCCCGCACCCACGGCCGGCCTCGGGCCGCGCTGGCCTGACGCGACTGCGGCCGGCGACCAGAACGCCCCGAGCGCAGCGCGACCTGCCGGGCGAGTTCTTGGCGCATCCCACCCCGGGCCTGAAAGTAGATCGCCTGGTAGATCGTCTCGTGTGACACCCACATCTCCGGCCTGTCAGGAAACTCCCGCCGCAACGACCGGGCGATCTGCTGCGGCGAGTGCCGCTGGCTCAGGCGATCCTTGACCGTCTGCCACAACGGCGGCCACGCCCGCCCCCACCTCGGACGCAACTTGCCCTCACGAGGACGCCGCGCCCGCCCGTCGGCCTTGGTCTGAGCGTTGCGGTGACAGTACTTCCACCGATACACCCCACCCCACCCCTTCGGGTAACCCACCCCCGCCACATACCCCGGAGCCGCACCATGCGGATGCCGCCGCCCCGACGGCACCCGACCCCCAGTGCCACAGTGATTACGCGACAACTCCCGCCACACCGTCGAACGATCCCGCCCAATCACCACCGCGATCTGCGGACAGTTCAGTCCCTGACCGAACAACACCTCAATCTGCGCCCGCTCCGCGCACGACAACCTCTGCCCCGGCATGACCCCTCATCCTGACGAGAATCCACCCCGTTGCAACAACCACTTGAGCCCAAGGCCTCGGAGGCAGCAACATCGGGGAACTTGCGCGGATCTTGGCTGGGGCTCGCAGGCGGGCCGACCCACGCAATCGGCTCGCCTACCGCTGGTGAGGGTGCTTGGACCGACGGGCGCGCAGGGGCACCGAGAGCAGGAACCGGGCGTACAGATCGATCACCGGCACCGCCGGCAGGTCGTTCACGGCTATCACGAACTGACCCGCCAGGTAGGTCGCCGCCGCCCACGGGTCGCTGGTCGCGATGGCAGCCCGCGCCTCGGGACACGGATAGGGCTGCGCACACACCGCGCAGTCCCACGTCGGGCGCTTCGGCCGGTGGTCGCTCACCAACGCCCACCCGTGCCGGTTCGGCGCACGTCAGCGCGACCAGGACGTATCGGCTCCACTCCTCGGCGTATCCGCATAGGCTCAACCTTGGCTGACCCGTTGGCAGGTCGGCAACCCCCTCGGTGACAAGTTGCCTACCTGTGTCACCGGATGGTCCGACAGTGCGCGTCATGGCCCTCTCGGAGGTCGCCGACTACCTCGGCGTCTCCCGTCAGCGCGCCGCGATCCTGGTTGATCGCCCAGACTTCCCGGCTCCGATCGAGACGCTGACCGTGGGCCGCATCTGGGACGCGGTCGAGGTCCGCGAGTACGCCGCGAAGCGTCGGGAACGCAACGAAGGCGGTGCGGGCTAGAAGCCACTCCGTCTGTTGTCGTCCGGGTCACGGCGATCGGGCCTGCGGGGCGTGGCAGGCTGAGGGCATGGGAACGACAGCGCGTGTACGGGCGCCCGAACTGCGGGGCCGGCAGTGGCTCAACACCGGCGGCCGGAATCTGACCTTGCAGGACCTTCGCGGCAAGATCGTGATCGCGGACTTCTGGACGTTCTGCTGCATCAACTGCCTGCACGTCCTCGACGAGTTGCGCCCGCTGGAGGAGAAGTACGGCGACGTGCTCGTCGTGATCGGCGTGCACTCGCCCAAGTTCGAGCACGAGAAGGACCCGGACGCGCTCGCCGCCGCCGTCGAGCGGTACGGAGTGCACCACCCCGTGCTCGACGATCCCGAGATGGACATGTGGCAGCAGTACGCCGCCCGGGCCTGGCCGACGTTGTCGGTGATCGACCCCGAGGGGTACGTCGTGGCCACCATGGCGGGTGAGGGGCACGCCGAAGGGCTCTCCCGGTTGATCGACGAGCTGATCGCCACCCACGAGGCCAAGGGCACCCTGCACCGGGGCGACGGGCCGTACGTTCCGCCGCCGGCACCGGAGACCGCGCTGCGCTTCCCGGGCAAGGCTGTGCAACTGCCGAACGGCAATCTGCTGGTGTCCGACTCGGCCCGGCACTCCCTGGTCGAGGTGGCACCGGACGGCGAGACGCCGGTGCGTCGGATCGGCTCGGGTGAGCGGGGCCGCGCCGACGGGCCGGCTGCCGCTGCGACGTTCTCCGAGCCGCAGGGGGTGTGCCTGCTGCCCACTCATGTCGCCGAGGTCGCCGGCTACGACCTGGTGGTGGCCGACACCGTCAACCACCTGCTGCGCGGCGTACGGCTGGAGTCCGGCGAGGTCGTGACAGTGGCCGGCAGCGGCCGGCAGTGGCGTGCCGAGGTCGACGACCACGCCCACGACGCGCTCGCCGTGGATCTCTCGTCTCCGTGGGATCTGGCCTGGTACGACGACAAGCTGATCATCGCGATGGCCGGCATCCACCAGCTCTGGTGGTTCGATCCGATCAAGCGGACCGCCGGCATGTACGCGGGCACCACCGTCGAGGCGCTGCGCGACGGCCCGCTGGCCGAGGCGTGGATGGCGCAGCCGTCCGGGCTCTCCGCCTCCGCCGACGGCACCCGGCTCTGGATCGCCGACAGTGAGACCAGCGCGGTCCGTTACATCGAGAACGGGGTGCTGGGAACTGCCGTCGGTCAGGGCCTGTTCGACTTCGGGCACGTGGACGGGCCGGCGGAGTCGGCGCTGCTCCAGCACCCGTTGGGTGTGTGCGCGTTGCCGGACGGCTCGGTGCTGATCGCGGACACGTACAACGGGGCGGTGCGCCGCTTCGACCCGGACAGCAACCAGGTCTCCACCGTCGCCGACGGATTGGCGGAACCCAGTGACCTGGTGCTCACCCCGGCCGGTGAGGTGCTGGTGGTGGAGTCCGCCGCGCACCGGTTGACGCGGCTCGCTCCGGGTGCCCTGTCGGCGGCGGGTGCCAGCACGGTGGACGGGCCCCGGCACCGCACCGAACGCAAGCCGACCGACGTCTCGGCCGGTGAGGTCACCCTGGACATCGTCTTCACCCCGGCGCCGGGGCAGAAGCTGGACGAGACGTACGGGCCGTCGACCCGGTTGGTGGTGTCCGCGTCGCCGCCGGAACTGCTGGTGGAGGGTGCCGGCACGGGCACCGAGTTGTCCCGTCGACTGGTGCTGAACGGCGAGGTCACCGCCGGGGTGTTGCAGGTGACCGCCCAGGCGGCCACCTGTGACGCGGACGTCGAACACGCGGCGTGCCACCTGACCCGGCAGGACTGGGGCGTACCGGTCCGAGTGGTCGACGGCGCGGTGACCCGACTCCCGTTGGTGCTCCGCGGCCTGGACGCGTGACGCGTGCGGAGGGGCCCGTCGGGCCCCTCCACTCACGCGAACGGTGCCAGGGACACGCCGGCGTCGATCAGGGTGGCGCGGACCAGTTCGGCGGCGGAGACGGCGCCCGGGGTGTCGCCGTGTACGCAGATCGAGTCGACCGAGCAGGGGATGACGGTGCCGTCCACCGCCACCACGACCCGTTCGACGGCCATCCGTACCGCCCGTTCGGCCACCTGCTCCGGGTCGCTGATCACGGCGCCGGGGGTGCCTCGGGGCACCAGCGCTCCGTTGGGCAGGTACGCGCGGTCGGCGAAGGCCTCGGCGACGACCGGCAGGCCCGCGCCGACGGCGAGCTGGGCCAGGGTCGAGCCGGGTAGGCAGAGGACGGGCAACTCGGGGTCGTAGCCGGTGACCGCGGCGACCACCGCCGCCGCCTGGGATTCGTCGGTGCTGGTCGCGTGGTAGAGCGCGCCGTGCGGCTTGAGGTAGCGGACCCGGGTGCCGAACAACCGGCAGAACGCGTTGAGCGCACCGAGCTGGTAGGTCACCTCGTCGCGTAGCTCCGCGAAGTCGTACGCGATGTGTCGCCGGCCGAAGCCGGCCAGGTCCCGGTAGCCGACCTGCGCGCCCACCGCGACCCCACGCCGCGCGGCGCCCTCGCAGACCCGTCGCATCGTGGACGGGTCGCCGCCGTGGAAGCCGCAGGCGACGTTGGCGGAGGTGACGAGGCTGAGCAGCGCGTCGTCGTCGCCGAGTCGCCAGATGCCGAATCCCTCGCCGAGGTCAGCGTTGAGGTCCATGGAATCTGACGGTAGTCCCTGGCCGGGCCTGCGCGAGCGGGGTCACGTCGGTGACCACCCCGACGACTGGGTATCCGCCGGTGGTCGGGTGGTCCGCCAGGAAGATCAACGGTTGCCCGTCCGCCGGCACCTGCACCGCGCCGAGCACGATGCCCTCGCTGGGCAGTTCGCCGGCGACCGCGCGGGGCAGGGGCGCACCGGCGAGTCGCGCGCCGACCCGGTTGCTCACCGGGCTGAGGGTGTACGCGGTGCCGAACAGCCGGTCGAGCGCGGTCGACGTGAACCAGTCGTCGCGCGGGCCGAGGCGCAGTGTCAACCGCAGCTCGGGCGGGGGTGTCGGGTACACGGTCAGGTCCACCGGGGCCGGTGCGCCGAAAGGCTGGCCGAGCGGCAGCCGGTCGCCGTCGCGCAGCGGGGGCGGGCCGAGCCCGGAGAGGGTGTCGGTGGCTCGACTGCCAAGCACCGGCGTCACGTCGATACCCCCCGCTACCGCCAGCCAGCTCCGTACGCCCTGTCGGGCGGGGCCGATCCGCAGCACCGTTCCGGCCGGCACTGTGAGCGGGCGTCCGGTGTCGGCGGGCCGAGCACCCGCCTGAACCGTGACCTCGGCACCGGTGAGCGCGACGGTGGTGGCCCGGGTCAGCCGCAGCGTGCAGCCGGTCAGGGTGATCTCCAGCCCGGCGGCGTGCTCGGGGTTGCCGACCAGCCGGTTGGCCAGCCGCAGGGCTGCCGGGTCGAGGGCGCCGGAACGGGGTACGCCCAGGTGCGCCCATCCGGGCCGACCCAGGTCCTGCACGGTGGTGAGCGCCCCGGCGCGGAGCACCTCGATGGTGGCCGGGTGGGTCACGTCGCCACCATCCGGACCGACGTGCCCGGGCCGAGTCGGGCCGGTGGGTCGGCGTGGACGTCGAAGAGGACCAGTTCGGTGCGGCCGACCAACTGCCAGCCACCGGGTGACGCGCCGGGGTAGATGCCGGCGTACGGGCCGGCGAGGGCGACCGAGCCGGCCGGCACCCGGGGGCGGGGTGTGGCCAGCCGGGGCAGCGCCAGCTCGGCGGGCAGCCCGGTCAGGTAGGGGAAACCGGGGGCGAATCCGCAGAACGCGACCCGGAACCGGGTGCCGGTCAGCCGGCGCAGCACGGCCGGCACGTCCACGTTCCAGTACTCGGCCACTGTCGGCAGGTCCGGCCCGTCGAAGCGGACCGGGACGACGACCTCCGGGGCGGCACGGTCGGCTGTTCTGGCAACGACGTCGAGGCCGGTGGCCCCGGCGACGGCGTCACGGTCTGCGGCCCTGGCGGCGGCTGTGGGGGCGGTGAGTCCGGCAGGACGGTTTGTCGCGGCGGCGACGTTGCCCGCCCATCGGGTCAGCTGCTCGGCCGTGGCGGTCGGGTCGGGCAGACCGTCGAGCAGGACGGTGCTGGCCGCCGGCACGATCTCGACGGCGACCAGGTCACCCTGCTCCCGGCGCCGCCACAGCTCGGCCCGCCATGCTTCGACCAGGTCGACGGGAGGTTCGCCGTCAGGCACATCGTCTGGCGCGTCGTCGTTGGTGGTGGTGGCGCAGTCGAGCAGCAGGGCGTGTGCCCCGACAGGCCGGATCCGCATCGGTTCATCTTCGCCGATGGCCCGGGGTAACGGTGTTCACGATGACGGTGCCAGGCGTCACCGACGCGACTACTTGAAAGTAACCTACGGTGCCGTAACCTAATGTCGTGACCACCTCCGCCCCGCTTCGCCTGAAGCCGGTCGACATCGGTAAGCCCCGGATGCGCGGCTGGCTACACACGTACGCCTTCTTCGTCGCCCTGGTCTGCGGCATCGTGCTCTGCTCGATCGCCGCCACCCGACCGGGGTGGGCACCCCTGGTGAGCTGCCTCATCTACAGCCTGACGGTCTGCGGACTCTTCGGCACGAGCGCGCTGTACCACCGCCGGGTGTGGTCGGAGCGCGGCTACCAGGTGATGCGGCGGATGGATCACTCGATGATCTTCGTGTTCATCGCCGGTACGTACACACCGTTCTGCGTGATGCTGCTCGCGCCCCGGCCGGCCACCGTGATGCTGGCCCTGGTCTGGGGTGGGGCGCTGGCCGGCGTGGCCCTCAAGGTGGTCTGGCCGCACGCGCCGCGCTGGGTGTCCGCACCGCTCTACCTGGCGCTGGGCTGGGTGTCGGTGGCCATGCTGCCGGAGATCCTGCACGGCGGTGGAGTCGCGGCGCTGGTGCTGCTGACCGTCGGCGGCGCGATCTACAGCGTCGGCGCGGTCTTCTACGCGTTGCGACGGCCCAATCCGTGGCCGACAGTCTTCGGTCACCACGAGTTCTTCCACGCCTGCACGCTGCTGGCGGCGCTCTGCCACCACATCGCGATCTACTTCGCGCTGTTCGCCTGACTAAAGACGGCGGAGGCGCAAGCGCCAGGCGACCACACACCAGCAACGCCTCTCGGCGAGCAACACCACGGCCGCAGCCACATGATCGTGCTCGATCAAGGATGTAGTGGCCTCGATCGCACCCCGAAGGCACTCCTTCCTGGATCGAGCACGATCATGGTGGCTGCGGCATCGGGCAGACCTCAAGATCCGCGCAACTTCGGTGAAACTGCTGCCTCAACGCGCCCCCACACAGCAACTTCACCGAAAGTGTGCGGATCTTGGGCGGCGCGGCGCGGCAGGCGCGGCGCGGCAGGGCGCGGCGCGGCAGGGCGCGGCGCGGCAGGGGCGGCGCGGCAGGGCGCGGCGCGGCGCGGCAGGGGGCGGAGTGAAAGCGAGCCGGGGCCCCGCGACGCTGCGGGACCCCGGAGTGCGCGAGCGAGGATCAGACCGGGTGGCCCGGGCGGCGAACCTCGCGGTACTCCCGCATGACCTGGTCGTCCTGGACCGGCACGACCCGGTCGGCCACGACGCGCTCCTCGCGCACCGGGGCGGCGACCACCGTGCGGCGGCGGCTGTTCCAGAAGTAGAGGGTGGCGAGCAGGCCGGCGACACCGGCCAGCATCAGCACCCAGCCGACCACGGACAGGTTCAACCAGCCCAGGTCGGCCTCCACGGCGAATGCGAAGATCGCGCCGAGCGCGATCAAGAAGATGCTGCCACCAATGCCCATGTCTCGCTCCTCGGCTCTAACCTGGCGTACGACGCGCCGCGGCCGTCGGTAGGGGTGCGGCAGGCATTGACTTACCCAGGCACGGAGATCGCCAATCGGGCAAGCTGGGGGCATGACGGACGCCGACCCCGACACACGGACACTGGTCCTGCTGCGGCACGCCAAGGCCGAGCAGGGTAGCGACGCGGCGGACGACGCCGAACGCCCGCTCAGCGCACGTGGAGAGTCGGACGCGGCTGCGGCGGGTGCCTGGTTGGCGCGCAACGGCCTGCTGCCCGACGTGGTGATCTGCTCGACCGCCAGACGCACCCGCCAGACCTGGCACGGGGTGGCGATGGGCATGACCGGTTCACCGCCGGAGGGTGGTCCGACCGGTCCTCGACCGACTGTCCGTTACGAGCCCGGTGCCTACGACGCCCACCCGGAGGAGTTGTTGGCGCTGGTCCGCACTGTCGACCCGGCGGCCCGGACCGCACTATTAATTGCCCACAACCCGGGCATTTCCCTACTCTCGGCCCTCCTCGATCCGGACGGGGCAGCCGAGGAGGGTCTGCGTACCGCCGAACTGGCTGTGCATCGTGGCCGATTCGACTGGGCGGGGCTGAGCCGGGCAGGAGCCCTGATCACTGCGGGGCACACCGCACGCGACTGAGCCACCCGCCGGTGGCCGGCGGGTGGCTCAGGGGTACGCGCCCAGGCCGTACTCAGGACGGCGGGGCGGTTGGTGGCGGCGGGTCTGGCGGCGGCGGCATCATCGCGGTCGGATGAGAGAGCCGGTTCTCCTCCACGATGAGGGTCCGGGCCCGCTTACGCCGGTCCTGCCAGAACCAGAGCGTGGTCAGCAGTACGGCCAGCCCGGCCAGGATGAAGACCCAGCCGACCGCCCGTACGTCGATCCACCAGACGTTGGCTCTCAGCGCGAAGGTCAGGATCGCGCCGATCGCGATGAGAAAGATGCCGCTTCCTACACCCATATGCGCTGCACTCCCCCGTGCGGTGGCTCTGGGCGTTCCCTTTCGAGGTCACGCGACGGTTACCCGTCACGGCGCCGGCATACCCGGCCGGGCTGGCCCAATGCGTGCCCACGTTGCCCGCGGCGTCAGCCGCCGGTGTGACACGGCGATGAACGCCACCGCCAGGGGCGTCCGTCCGGAAACGGCGGCGGCCGGCGGGGGCAGTTTGCCCTCGCCGGCCGTCGGTGTCGGCCCGGATGGTGCGACCCGGAACCGTCAGCCGTGCCGTGGCACGGTCAGAAGGCCTCTTCCGGGAGGTCCATGATGTCGAGGTCGGTGCCCTCGATGATCCGCCGGTCGGCGCCGATGCGGGGCAGCACCTCGCGGGCGAAGAAACGGGCAGCGGCCACCTTGCCGGTGTAGAACGCCTTGTCGCTGGTGGAGACCTCGCCGGCGAGGGCCTTCAGCGCCACGTCGGCCTGCCGCTGGAGCAGCCAGCCGACGACCAGGTCACCGATCGCCAGCAGGAAGCGACGGCTGCTCAGCCCGACCTTGTAGAGCGCCCGGGTGTCACCACCCTGCGCCTCGCCCAGCCAGCCGGTCATCACGCCCAGGATGTTCTGGACCTCGGCCAGGGCCTTACCGAGCGCCTGCCGCTCCTCCTTGAGTTGGCCGTTGCCGGCCTCGGAGGAGATGAACTCCTGGATCTCGCCGGCTACCGCCATCAGCGCCTTGCCGTTGTCCCGGACGATCTTGCGGAAGATGAGGTCCAGGCTCTGGATGGCGGTGGTGCCCTCGTACAGAGTGTCGATCTTGGCGTCGCGGACGTACTGCTCCAGCGGGTAGTCCTGGAGGAACCCGGAACCACCGAAGGTCTGCAGCGACTCGTGCCCGAGCATCTCGTAGGCACGCTCCGAGCCGACGCCCTTGACCAGCGGCAGCAGCAGGTCGTTGACCCGCTTGGCCAGCTTGGTGGCCTTCTCGTCACCGGCAGCCTCGGCGATCGCGACCTTGTCCTGCCAGGAGGCGGTGTAGAGGACCAGAGCACGGAGACCCTCGGCGTACGACTTCTGCAGCAGCAGCGAACGACGCACGTCCGGGTGGTGGGTGATGGTGACCCGCGGCGCGGCCTTGTCCGCCTGCTGGATCAGGTCGGCGCCCTGCACCCGGCTCTTCGCGTACTCGAGGGCGTTGAGGTAGCCGGTGGAGAGGGTGGCGATCGCCTTGGTGCCGACCAGCATCCGGGCGTACTCGATGATCATGAACATCTGCCGGATGCCGTCGTGCTTGTCACCGAGCAGCCAGCCCTTGGCCGGTACGCCGTGCTCGCCGAAGGTCAGCTCGCAGGTGTTGGAGACCTTCAGGCCCATCTTGTGCTCGACGTTCGTGGTGTAGACGCCGTTGCGCTCACCCAGCTCGCCGGTGGTCTCGTCGAAGTGGAACTTCGGCACCACGAAGAGCGACAGGCCCTTGGTGCCGGGGCCACCGACGCCCTCCACGCCGACCGGGCGGGCCAGCACGTAGTGCACGATGTTGTCGCTCAGGTCGTGCTCGCCCGAGGTGATGAAGCGCTTCACGCCCTCGATGTGCCAGGAGCCGTCGGGCTGCTGGGTCGCGCGGGCGCGGCCGGCGCCGACGTCCGAGCCGGCGTCCGGCTCGGTGAGGACCATCGTGGAGCCCCACTGCTTGTCGATGAAGAGCTTGGCCCACTGCTTCTGCCGGTCGGTGCCCTCGACGTGCAGCACGTGCGCGAAGGACGGGCCGGAGGCGTACATCCAGATGGGGGCGTTGGAGCCGAGCACCAGCTCGGCGAGCGCCCACCAGAGGGCACGGGGAGCGTTGGTGCCGCCCAGCTCGGGCGGCAGGTCCAGGCGCCAGAACTCGGAGTCCATGAATGCCTGGTAGGACTTCTTGAACGACGCCGGCAGGGGCGCGGTGTGCGTGGCCGGGTCGAACACCGGCGGGTTGCGGTCGCTGTCCGTGTAGCTGGCGGCGAGGTCCTCGCGAGCGAGACGGTCGAGCTCGGCGAGGAAGCTGCGGGCGGTGTCGGCGTCGAGGTCCGAGTACGGTTCCTGGCCGAACGCCCGGTCCGCCCCGAAGACCTCGAACAGGTTGAACTCAAGGTCCCGCAGGTTGCTCTTGTAGTGGGTCATGCTCGCTGGCCCCGCTTCCGGACAGGTGTTACCGATCAGTAACCCCAACTGTATTACTCGCGGGTAGGCAGCGACAAGCGGATCACACAAGTGACGGCGATTACACAGCTTCGGGGCTCGCGGGCGAGATCAGCTCTCGGCGGCACCGACCTCCCAGCTCGGAACGGCCGCGGCCGCGCCGGTGCGGGCGCCCACGTACTCCATCAGGACCAGCGCGATGTCGTCGTCCAGGCGTCCGTGGACCCACTCGATCAGGGCCGTCTCCAGCGAGGCCAACCCGTTGGCGACAGTGCCGTGGCCGAGCAGCCGCCAGGCCCGGTCGGCAGTGGGGAAGAACTCACCGTCCCGCCGTGCCTCGCCGAGCCCGTCGGTGAAGAGCAGCAGCCGATCCCCGGGCTCCAGGCGTTCGACCCGAGGGCGGACCACCGGCATGAACCCGAGCGGAGGCGCCGGGGCCGGCGGCTCCAAGGGGATCACCGCGCCGCGACGCAACAGCAGGGGCGGTGGGTGTCCACAGTTGACGATCGTGAGTGTGCCGCCGCGCTCCTCGACCAGCGCCGCTGTCACGAAATCCTCGTCACCGACGTTGCGGGCCACCGCGCGGTCCAGGTCGGCGACGACGGCCCGCAGATCGGCCCGCTCGTACGCCACGTGCCGGTACGACCCGAGGACGATGCTCGCCAGTCGGACGGCGTCCAGGCCCTTGCCGCGTACGTCACCGATGATCATGCGGACGCCGTAGGGCGTGTCGATCGCCTCGTACAGGTCACCGCCGATCTCGGCGGTCGCGGTGGAGGAGATGTAGCGACCGGCGACCGAGAGCGTGCCGACCTGCGGCCCGAGCGGGCGTAGCACCGCCTGCTGGGCGACCGAGGCGAGCCTGGTCAACTCGGCGATCTGCTCCGCCTGCCGCTGGCGTACCGACGTCACCGCCACCGCCAACCCGGTGGCGAGCGCGACCCCGACCACGTCGACCGAGGTGTCCAGCGACATCTTCGGCTCGGCCAGGGCGAAGGCGGCCCCGACCACTGTCGCGCCGACGCCCACCCCGAGCACCACCGGCCAGGAGGCCAGCGCGGCGGCCAGGAAGGGTGCGGCCGCCAACAGCCCGACGTAGTGCGCCCACCGGCCGTCCGCCGCCTCCACCGCCGACACGATCGCGAGCAGAACGAGGGCCGCGCCGAGGCCGGCGCGGGATCCGGGGCTCAGCGGGCGTCCGCCCGGCTGGAGGAATCGCGTGGATACGAGGGACAGTTTGCCTGATCCTCGTGAATCGGTGAATGAACCTGACCCGTCGTCCGAGGAGGTTCTGACCGGCCGGGCCAATCGGGCGACCAAATCGGCGTCACCCGCCCCGCTCAGCCGAGGACTTCGTAGCGGACGGTGAGCGCGCCGACGTCGACGGAGGCGATGGTGGCGAACGCGGCCCGGGAGAGGTCCAGGCAGCGGCCGTCGATGAACGGACCACGGTCGTTGATCCGCACCACCACCGACTTGCCGTTGGCCGGGTTGGTCACCCGGACCTTGGTGTTGAACGGCAGCGTCTTGTGCGCGGCGGTCAGAGCATTCGGGTTGAACGACTCACCGTTGGCGGTGAGCTGCCCGTCGGAGTAGAACGAGGCACCACACGAGCCGCTGTCCAGGACCTTCGCCGCCGCCGTGGTCTTCTTGGCGGTCGGGCTCGGCTTCGGCGACGCGGTGCGGGCCTTGCTTCGGGAGGCGGCCTGCTGCGAGCGGGTGGCCGACGGACTGGCGGACGCGCTCGGGGAGGCGCTGGCGCTCGGAGAGGCGGCCGGCGAGCTGGGGGCGAGGCTGCTGGCGGCGGTGGTCGGGGTGAGGTCCAGGGTCGTCTGCCCCGACTGGGCGGAACCGGAGGTCAGCTGCACGGCACCGAACGTGCCCCCGACGGCGAGGGCGACGCCGACCGCCGCGGTGGCCACGATGCCCGCCGGAGAGGAGAAGATGCGGGTACGGGAGTGCCTGCCTGCCACCGGCCCGGTCCTTTCGTCGACTGAACAAACCGGGTCGGACCGTAACGAGAGAAGCACTTCCGAAGTCAACGTGATCATAGTGGTATGCCCGCATTTACCCCGGTACGTGTAGCCGATCATCCGACACTGGATGGGCCGGCCGGCCCAGGTGCCGACACGTCGACAGGGCGTGCCGGAAGATGAGCGGATGCCCGCTGAGCTGACCGACCGCCTGGCCGCCCTGTTCCGGTGGATCGACCCCGGCCCGGGCACGAGTCACCTGGTCAGCGACATCTCCGGTTGGTGGCGGGACCCGTCGGTCCTCGCCGAACTGGGTCCGGCCCTGGTGACGCCGTACCGGGCCGCCCGGCCGACCGTGGTGCTCGCTCCGGCGGTCACCGGGCTGCTGCTCGGGCCACTGGCCGCCACCGCGCTCGGCGTCGGCTTCGTGGCCGCACACAAACCCGGCGACGGGCGACTGCCGGCCGGGCCGCTCACCTGGGCGCAGAGCCCACCGGACTACCGAGGTCGACAGGTCGACCTGGCCGTACGGGACCGGCACCTCGGCCCTGGCGACCGGGTGCTGGTGGTGGACGACTGGGTCCGTACGGGCGCGCAGATCCACGCCCTCTACGACATCTGCGCCGCACGGGGCGCCGAGGTGCTGGGCGCGGCCGTGGTGGCCGTCGACTGCACGGCAGAGATCGCGGCCGACCTGCGGATCACCGGTTTGATCGACGCTGCGGATCTGACGGCTTGACCTGAAGCGCGGTTCAGCTTCGACGATCGACACATGAGTGACGGAATCCTCGACGAGGCGTACGAGCGACTGCACCGCACCGGCCCCGAATTCGAGGGGTGGCTCTCCAACCACGGGCCGATGGCCGTCGAGGCGCTGACCCGACACGGGCACCAGCAGCAGGTGCACCGCTGGCTCGATGACTACCTCGGCCGACTCGACGAGTTGCCCCGAGGGCTGCACCCGATCACCGACTGGCGGAGCGCACTGGGCGACGCGAAGCGGGCCGGGGACTGGCTGACCTACTTCGACCGACAACTACGCGAACACCCGTGGCGCGACGTGCTCGGCACCTGGTGGCCCCGACTGCTGCCGGGCATCGCCGCCGGCGCCACCCACGGTGTGATCCGGGTCGGGCACGCGGTACGCGCGCTCGAAACGGACGACGCAACCCCGCAGCGGCTCACCGAACTGGGCCAGGCCCTCGGCTACTGGGCCGCGCGCTGGCAGCCGGTCCCGGGCGCCGACCGGATGCCCACCGACCTGTCCGCGGGCCCGCAACAGGTGGACGTGGACGCCGCGCTGGCCGGGGTACCCCGGATCGACGACCAGAGCGGAGGCGTCCGTGATCGGTTGAAGCGGCTGCCTGGCGTACCCGGATGGGAGCCGGCGCTCGCGGCGCTGCGCCCCGCGCGGAGCCCGGCCGAGGCGGAGCAGGGCCTCAGGGCGTTGGTGCACCGCGCCGGCCTGGACTATCTGCGCTTCGGCCACACCGAGCCGGTCATGCTGGTGCACGCGGTCACCGCACCGACCGCCGTGCTGCGTACCCTGCCGGCTCTGGACCGGGCGCTGTGGGCGCCGAGCCTCGCCGCGGCCTGGGCCGCGACGGCGGCCATGACCTCGGTGTACGCCCCAGCCGACGGCATCGCGCCGCCGACCGTGACCGCCGCGACCCCGGCGGAGGTCTTCGCCCGGGCGGCTCGGCACGGCGACGAGCACGTGGTCAAGCTGGCCGACGCGGTGCTCGACGCGCACGCGGTCAGTGGCGACGACCGCCTCCTCGCCGCCCCCGGCTACGCCGGGCAGATGATCTGACTGATCCGAGGCGGGCGGTGCGCGATGCGGCGGCGGTACGAGGCGCACTGGCCTAGCCTCGGCAGGATGTGGCCTCGGATCGGTGAACTGCGCACCCTCGCCCTCGGCACCCCCGGCGAGCTGCGGACGACCCTCAACACCCTCGTGCTGGCCGGCGTGAAGACCGCGACGGCCGGCCGGCTCGCCGAGTACGCGGAGGAGGGCGAGGAACTGGAGCACGTCGGCGAACGGTTGGCCCTGGTCGACGACGGCGACGCGCTCGCCGGCGTCGTGGAGATCACCGGCGTCGAGATCGTCCGCTTCGCCGACGTGCCGTGGGAGTTCGCCCGGGCCGAGGGCGAGGGGGACCGGTCGATCGAGGAGTGGCGGGCCGGGCACGCGACCTACTGGGCACGGCTCGGCACGCCTGTCGACGACGACACCCAGATCGTCTGCCTACGCCTGCGGCTGGTCTCCGGCGGCGAGGGTGGGGTGGCCAGCGGCGACCTCGGCACCTGACCATCGCCTCAGCCGCGCAGCTCCGGCAGCAGTCGGGTCGCCACGTCCGCCAGCACGTTCTCGTCGCCGGCGTACCAACTGCTCTCCCGTGGCCAGTGCGTCACCACGTCGGTGAACCCCAGGTCGGCGGCGCGGCCGACCTGGTCGGCGAAGAACTGCGCGCTGCTGAGCGAGAACACCGGCGCGGAGTCCAACGACAGATAGCGGTCCAGGGTCGCCGGA
Organism: Micromonospora sp. WMMD967; assembly: GCF_029626165.1. Lineage (NCBI taxonomy): Bacteria > Bacillati > Actinomycetota > Actinomycetes > Micromonosporales > Micromonosporaceae > Micromonospora > Micromonospora sp. WMMD967. Next base: position 1,178,747 of record NZ_JARUBK010000001.1, on the reverse strand, counting down.
TCGCGGCCGGCCTCGTCCAGCGCGCGGTCCATCCGTGTGGACAACGCCGAAACGCTGCCCCACCAGGTCTCCAGGTCGTTGTCGTCACCGGTGCCGGTGGTCACCCAACCCTGGCCGAACCGGGTCACCAGCCGCATCGACCGGGGCCCGTTGGCGGCCACCACGAAGGGCACCCGCGGCTGCTGCACGCAGCCGGGATTGTTGCGGGCGTCCACCGTGGCGAACCACTCACCCCGCCAGGTGGTGCCGTCCTCACGCAGGATCAGGTCCAGCAGCTCGGCGAACTCGGCGAACCGATCGACGCGCTGACGCGGCGGCAGAGTCTCACCGCCCAGCACGGCCGAGTCGAAACCGATGCCACCCGCGCCGAGGCCGAGCAGCAACCGACCGTCGGAAACGTCGTCCACAGTGGTGATCTGCCGGGCGAACGCGGCCGGGTGCCGGAAGTTCGGCGACGCCACGAGGGTGCCCAGCCGGATCCGGGAGGTGACCGTCGCAGCGGCGGTCAACGTGGCCATCGAGTCGAACCACGGGCCGTCGACCAGGTCCCGCCAACCCAGGTGGTCGTACGTCCAGGCGTGGTCGAATCCCCACTCCTCGACCTGCCGCCACCGACGCTGCGCCTCCGCCCACCGCTGGTCGGGCAGGATCACGATGCCAATCCGCATGATCGCCAGCCTAGACCGGGGCACCACCGGGGCCAGGTCGCCGCTACCGTTCCGTCATGGACCTACCGGCACGGCGGAACGACACGGTACGAGCGTTCGGCACCGTGTCGCTGGTGGCCGGCTTCATGACGACACTGCTCACCATGTCCTCCGGCTACGAAGGGCTCAAGCCACACATCCTCGCCGCCTTCCTCATCCTGACCGGCCTCGGCCTGCGGATCGAGGCGGCGATCGCCGATCGCACGATGTAGGCCGGTTGCGCAGGGCCGCTAGCCTGCGCACATGTCCCCTGAGCCAGCCGGTGCCCGCACCCCTGCGGCTGGACGACGACGCGTCGTCGTCACCGGGGCGATGGTGCTCGCGGTGCTCATCCCGACAGTCGTCCTCCGTGAGCTGATCGAATCCCGGTCCGGTCCCGGCCCGATGGCCGACCTCAGCATGGTCGCCATACCGATGGCGGCCACCGCCTGGCTCGCGCCGTACGCGTCCTATCGGCGGCGCGACGCACTGCTGTGGTTGGTCGGCCCGGGTCTCTACGTCTTCACTGTGATCGCCTGGCGGGTGGCCCTCGCCCCCTACCGGGACTGGAGGCCGCGCCCCGAGGAGGTGCCCCGGATGCGCTGGTCACGCGACCCAAAACACGCCGGACGGTGGTACCTGACCGAACCGGGCGGTGACCCACGTCACACTGCCGTCGGGTAGGGGCACCGAGTTCGGCTCCGACCCCTTGGCGAGCCGCACCCGTCCGGGGGTGCGACCAGGGAGAGGACCAGCCAGATGACGAAGGTGACTTCACAGCTGTCGGTGTCGGTGGACGGCTTCTACGCCGGCCCACTGTTCGAGGGCGACGGCGACTGGATGGACTCGGCCGAGAGCGCCGGGTTCTTTCGGGTCACCCGCTGGGTGACCGAGGTGTCGGCGTGGCGCGAACGACAAGGCTTCACCGGTGGCGAGCAGGACACCAACTCCGAGGTGATCGCCGAGACCTTCGAGGCGGCCGGCGCGTACGTGATGGGACGCCGGATGGCCGACGGCGGCGAGGTGCCCTGGGGTGACGAGCCGCCGTTCCGCGCGCCGGTCTTCGTCGTCACCCACCGCCCCCGCGAGCGTCTGCTGCGGCAGGGAGGCACCAGCTTCACCTTCGTCACCGAAGGGGTGGCCAGCGCCGTCGAGCAGGCACGTGCCGCGGCCGGCGGCAAGAACGTCGCGGTGGCCGGGGGCGGCAGCCTGGTGCGGCAGGTCCTCAAGGCGGGCCTGCTCGACGAGTTGGAGCTGCACGTCGTACCTGTGGTGCTCGGCACCGGCCTGCGGCTCTTCGACGCGGACCTCGACCTCGCCGAGAAGGAGGCGATCGAGCTGACGCCGACCCGCGTCATCCACACACCGGAGGTCACCCACATCCGGTACGCCGTGAACGGTCGAGCCCCGCTGGTGCTCGACGATCGGGGCAGCGGTGGCGGCCCGACGGTGACCAGGTGACACAGCCGATCCGGAAGGAGACGACGATGCCGCAACTGTTGCGGGTGCAGTGCTTCAACGTTTCGCGTGACGGGTTCGGCACCGGGGAGGGGCAGAGCCTGGAACGGCCCTTCGGCCACGCCGACCCCACCCCGTTGTTCTCCTGGCGGGCCGCCACCGCCAGCTTCGTCTACCGCACCGAGCCCGGCGGCAGCCGGGGTCTGGACGACTACCTGACCCGCGACGCCGAGTGCAACATCGGCGCCGAGATCATGGGCCGCAACAAGTTCGGCCCACAGCGTGGCCCGTGGGAGAACCACGACTGGCAGGGCTGGTGGGGGGACAACCCACCGTTCCACACGCCGGTCTTCGTGCTCACCCACCACGTACGCCCGTCGTTCACCCTGGCCGACACCACGTTCCACTTCCTCGACGCCAGCCCGGCCGAGGCACTGGCCCAGGCGAAGCAGGCGGCCGGCGGCCGGGACGTACGCCTCGGTGGTGGAGTCGCCACGATCCGGGAGTTCCTCGAGGCTGATCTGGTCGACACGATGCACATCGCGGTCGCGCCCGTCGACCTCGAACGGGGCGAGCGGTTGTGGCACAGCCCCGACGATCTTCTCGACCGCTTCCACCTGGAGTCGGTGCCCAGCACCAGCGGCATCACCCATCTGCTGTTCTGGCGACGATGACCGGCGATGCGGGGCGAGCCGCCGTCACGGCAGGCGCGACAGCACCAGCATGCGATTGCCGTCGGGGTCCATGACCCGGGCGGACCGTTCACCCCACGGCTGGTCGACAGGCTCCTCGGTGACCGTCGCCCCACCGGAGCGCAGGGCGGTCACGGCGGCGTCGCAGTCGTCGGCGTAGACGCACAGCTCCCACCGGTGCGAGTGCGCCGGATCGCCGGCGTCCGGGTCGGCGGCCAGGCCCAACTCGCTGTTGCCCAATCGCAGCGCGACGAACTCCGGTTCGCCGTGCTCGGGGAACCGGTAGGTCAGCTCGAAGCCGACCACGTCGCGGTAGAACCCGATCAGTCGTGGCAGGTCAGGTGTCGTCACGATCGGAAAGGCCTCGGTGAACACGGACCACCTCCACGCCGGACAGTAGCCGCGTCGGGGCCCGGGTGGAACTACCACTGTCGATCCGGACGGTGTCGTCGCCTGGTCGGATCTCCGTGTCAGTGGTCGTGTCAGAGCCGCGTCAGGGAGGTGACAGACCGGCCGCCGATGGTAGACCGCATGACGAGCTCAGCGATTGCGGTCTCCGGACTGCGGAAGGCCTACAAGGACAAGGTCGTGCTCGACGGCATCGACCTGGACGTCCCGACGGGCACCATCTTCTCCCTACTCGGCCCGAACGGGGCCGGCAAGACGACCACTGTAAACGTGCTGACCACGTTGGTGAAGGCCGACGGTGGGACCGTACGCGTTGCCGGACACGACGCCGCCACCCAGGCCAAGGCCGTCCGCGCGGCGATCGGAGTCACCGGCCAGTTCGCGGCGGTGGACGAGTTGCTGACCGGTCGGGAGAACCTCCAGCTGATGGTGGATCTCAGCCCGGTGCCGGCCAGGGACGGCAAGCGGGTCGTCACCGAACTGCTGGAACGGTTCGACCTGGCGGAGTCGGCGCAGAAGCCGGTGTCGACCTACTCCGGGGGGATGCGCCGCAAGCTGGACCTGGCGATGACCCTCGTCGGCGACCCGCGGATCATCTTCCTCGACGAGCCGACGACGGGCCTGGACCCGCGCAGCCGACGCACCATGTGGTCGATCATCCGCGACCTCGTCGCCGACGGGGTGACGATCTTCCTCACCACGCAGTACCTCGAAGAGGCCGACCAGCTCGCCGACCGGATCGCCGTACTCGACCAGGGTCGCCTGGTCGCCCAGGGCACGCCCGACGAGCTCAAGCGTCTGATTCCCGGCACCCACGTCCGGCTCCGGTTCGCGACCGTGGCGGAACTCGACGCGGCCGCCCGGGTGCTCACTGACGCCACGCGGGACGACGAGGCACTCGCCCTGCGGGTGCCCAGCGACGGCGGGACGGCCTCGCTGCGCGCCCTGCTGGACCGGCTCGACGAGTACGCGATCAGTGCCGAGGGGTTCTCCGTGCAGACGCCGGACCTCGATGACGTCTTCCTCGCCCTGACGGGCACCCGCACCCAGGAGGTAGCAGCGAAATGAGCGCCAAGTCCCACTCGATCGTCATGTTGCGCCGCAACTTCAAGCACATCGCCCGCAACCCGACCTCGGTGTTCAACGCGGTGCTGATGCCCATCGTGATCATGCTGATGTTCGTGTACATGTTCGGCGACGCTTTCAACGTCGGCGTCGACTACATCGACTACGCGACTCCCGGCCTGATGCTCCTGGCGGTCTGCTACGGGCTGGGAGCCACCGCGACAGCCGTGAACTCCGACATGACGAAGGGCATCATCAACCGCTTCAAGGTCATGCACGTCTCCCGGGGCGCGGTGCTGACCGGTCACGTCGTCGCCAGTGTGCTGACCAACCTGGTCGCCATCGCAGCCCTCGTCGGGGTGGCGTTCCTGCTCGGATTCAGCCCGTCGGCGACCCTCCTTGGCTGGCTCGGCGCGATCGGCATCATCGTGCTGCTCGGCTTCGCCGCAGGCTGGCTCACCGTCGCGCTGGGCCTGTCGGCGAAGTCGCCGGAGACCGCCGGGCTGGCCTCCGTACCGCTGGTCATGCTGCCGTTCTTCAGCAGCGCGATCGTGCCGGCCGACAAGATGGGGCCAGGGCTCCGGGAGTTCGCCGAATACCAGCCCTTCACGCCGATCATCGAGACCCTGCGGGGTTTCCTGAACGGCACGCCGTCCGCCGGCGACGTGATCCCCGCCCTCGTCTGGTGCGTCGCCATCGCGCTCGTCGGCTACCTGTGGGCGCGGTCCACGTTCACGAAGCGAGCGTGACCGCGACCAACTCACTCCAGTGCGACCGAGTGCCCTCCAGCGCCGCCTCTGCGAAACCCCCATCGCCGAGGCGGCGCCGCACTGTCTGCTCAATGCGGACCGCGTCCGGGTGGGAACGATCCGGCCGTCCGCGTACGGCGGTGCTCGCCGCGAGCAGCCGCGCGGCCTGGTCGAACTGCTCACGCCGCAGGGCGAGGTCCGCGACTCCGACGAGCACCTGCGCGATCGTCGGCGCATGCCCCGTCTCGGCCGCCGCCGCGCAGGCCGAGGAGCGGTGCCGACGGACCTCGTCGAGATCATCGGCGAGGTACCCGCGCAGGTCGTGCGTCACCGCGCGGATGTGCGCCTCTTCGGCCTCGTCGCGCAACAGGCCGGCCGCGACACCGATCTGCCGGGCCACCTCCTCGGCGTCGCCACGCCAGCGGGCGAGTTCCGCCTGCGACAGCGCCAGGACGGCGAGCGCACCCGGCCAGGTGACCCGACTCGCGTACCGGCGAGCCTCGGCCAGCGCCGACGCGCTGGACTCCCCGTCGCCCAACAACCAGTACAGCTGAGCCTGCCGCGAGAGCATCCGGATGATGTCCTCGACGGTGCCGACCTCCGTCACCACCGCGATCGCCTCGCCGTAGTACGCGCAGGCACTGGCGAACTCGCCGCCTACGGCGATCGACTCCGACAACTCGGTCAGGGCGAACGAGATCCCGAACCGCTCACCGAGGGCCCGAAACTCGGCGAGCGCCGCCTCGAAGTACGCGTCCACCTCCGGCCCGTGCTGGCCGAGAAGGATCCGCATCTTGCCGAGTTGCAGCCGTGCCAGCGCGCGCACCCAGGGATCCTGGTCGTCGAGTAGCGGCTCCCACGCGGCCAGGATCGCGGCCGGATCCCGCAGCATGCGTTCCAGCGGTACGACGAGCGCCACACCCGGGTGGCTGCCGCGACTACGCCGGCTGACCTCGTACGCCTTGTGGATCCACTCCGCCGCCTGGCGCTCGTCGCCCGGCCCGGAGTTGAGGAAGAGCACGACGAGTGCGTACACGGTTGCCCGGATCTCGTCGTTCACCTCGCCGGGCGCCTCGGTGGCCGCCATGATCAGCTCCATGCCCTCGGTCCGGTGACCGCCGAGCCACCAGTACCAGCCAGCGCCCGCAGCCAACCGCATCGCGGCGTCCGCCTCGCCGGCGGCGAGCGCACCGCGCATCGCGGAAACGATGTTGTCGTGTTCGAGTTCGAGGGTGGCGAGCCACCCCACCTGGTCGGCGCGGCGAAGGCGTGGCTCCGCCGTCTCGGTGAGATCGGTGAAGTAGGCCAGGTGCGCGTGGCGAGCCAGATCCGATTCGCCCGCCTCGGCGAGCCGCTGCGCGGCGTACTCCTTGATCGTGCCGAGCATCCGGTAGCGCGGAGCGTCGTCGCCCTCGGCGATCAGCAGTGACTTCTCGGCGAGCGCGGTGAGCAGTTCGAGCATCTCCTCCCGCTCGACCACGTCGTCGGCGCAGACCCGTTCGGCGGCTTCCAGACCGACCCCACCGGAGAACACCGAGAGCCGACGCAGGACCGTCCGTTCGGCGTCGGTCAGCAGCTCCCAACTCCAGTCGACGACGGCGCGCAGGGTTCGATGCCGGGGCAACGCGGTACGGCTGCCGCCGGTCAACAGGCGGAAGCGGTCGTCCAGCCGCCTGGCGAGCTGGTCGACGGACATGGTGCGCAACCGGGCCGCGGCCAGTTCGATCGCCAGGGGCATCCCGTCCAGCGCACGACACACCCGCGCCATGGTCGACGACGTGTGGGCGTCGACCGCCAGATCCCTACGCACCGCGCCCGCCCGGTCCCGCAGCAACCGGACCGCGGGGGAGGATTCGATCTCCGCGGCGTCGGCGTCGAGGGGCGGCAGGGCCAGCGGCGCGACCGGCCACAACGCCTCACCGGTGATGCCCAGCGGCTCCCTGCTCGTCGCCAGGATCCGCAGCCGCCGACACTCCCCGAGAAGCCGATGGGCGACCACCGCCGCCGACTCGATCACGTGCTCGCAGTTGTCCAGGATCAGCAGCGCCTCCCGCTCACGGATCGCGGCAACGAGCCGGTCGATCAGCTCCATGCTCGGCGCTTCGCCGAGCAGAGCATCCCGGAGCCCGAGCCCGGCGAGCGTCGCCTGCACCACGTCACCGTCCGCGCCGATCGCGGCGAGCTCGACCAGCCAGACCCCGTCCGGCAGGTCGCCGAGCATGAGTCGCGCGGTCTCCGTGGCCAGTCGGGTCTTCCCCGAGCCGCCCGGTCCGATCAGTGTCGTGAGCCGGTGTTCGGCGACGAGCGCGCCCACCTGGGCGACGGCGTCGTCCTTGCCGACGAAACTGCTCAACTCGGCCCGGAGGTTGGTCTTGCGGTCCTCCTCCCGGCGCCCCAACTCGCCCCGCAGCAACGCGACGTGCAACGCCGAAAGCTCCGGCGAGGGATCGACGCCCAACGTGTCGGCCAGGGCCTCGCTCGTGCGCTGGTGAACCAGCAGCGCCTCGTTGTCCCGACCGCTCGCGGCGAGCGCACGCATCAACAACATGACGAGTCGTTCCCGCACCGGGTGCGCAGCCACCAGGTCGGTCAACTCCTCGACCAGCTCCGGACCGTGACCGAGGCTGATCTCCACGTCGAAGCGATCCTCGACAGCGGTCAGGCGCAGCCTCTCCAGCCGGGCGACCACCGCCTCGAACGCCGCGCTGTCGGTCACACCGACGTCCTGCATGGCCGCACCCCGCCACAGGGAGAGTGCCTCGCGGAGCCGCCGGACCCGCTGCGGACCCTCGTCGTCGCGAGCCTGACCGATGAGGCGCTCGAACCGTACGGCGTCGACGGAATCGGGTGCCACAGTCAACTGGTAGCCGTCGGTCTGCCCCTCGATCGCACCGTCCGGCAGCAGTTTTCGCAGCCGGGACACCAGGCGGTGCAGGGCGTTCGCCGCATCGGCGGGTGGGTTCTCAGCCCAGATCCAGTCCACGAGGGTCGCTTTCGGGACCACGTGACCCGGGCTGAGCGCGAGAGCGGCCAACAGCCCGCGTAGCCGCGCACCGGGCACGTCGGTGACGATGCCGTCGTCAGTGCGAACCTCGAATGGACCAAGTAACCCGACCTGCACCTGGCAGATCTTGCCACGTACGCGAGAGCTGCCCGCGTTGTCGAGGTCCGCCGGTCGATCCATCCGGCGACTCACCCCCGAAGGCGTACGGATTCACCGTGATTACTCTTCCGAGGCACGACGACCGCGGCGCCACCGTAACGATGGTCTCGATCTTGGCGCTCTATCGGACAGACGCCGACGACGATCCCGAGGACGGGGTCGTCGACTCGGTCGATGCCCTCCGACGTTAGGACCTGATGTCCGTTCAATTCCGTTCCACTCGCCAGCACCTACTCCGTAGCAGTCTCCTGGTCGGCGCACTGGCCGGGCTCGCCACCGGCCTGCTGCCCACTGGCCCGGCGGGCGCCGCCCCCGCTCGGGCGGACCTCGTGGTAGCCGCCTCCGTCGACACCGTCGAGGTGCCGGCCAGTGGTGGCTGGTCGACCCTGACCCTCGACGTACGCAACTCCGGCACGAAGGCCAGCCAGGACGTGACCGTGGCGTTCACGCTGCCGGCGGGCGCCTGGTTCTCCTCCGACGGGTTCGTGATCCCGCCGAGCTGGAGCTGTGACCTGCAGGGCACCGCGACCTGCGCACACGCCCCCCTGGCCGCCGGGGAGATCGCCGACACTCTGAACCTGCCGTTCGGGCTGCCGCCCGGCACCGCCGGAGACGTGGTGAGCGTCACCGCCACGGCGAAGACCGGTACGGAGTCGTCGACCGCCAACAACATCGGCCAGGCGAGCGTGCGCTACATCCCCAGCACGATGGACCTCGAGTTCGTGCCCGCCGCGACCAGCCAGCAGCTCCTCCCGAACGAGTATGTGAGGGTCTCCACGTCTCTCCGGAACTCCGGGAACTCCCCCTCGGGCGAGGTGACCGTCACCATCCCGGTGCCGGCCGGGATGCAGGGCTCGGAGACGTGGAGCGAGGGGTGGGACTGCGCGTTCGGCGACGGCGTCGCCGACGGCCGGACTGGCTGGCGCTGCATCCACAGCCCATTGCGGCCGGGCGAGACGAGCGAGCAGCTGTCCTACGGCGGGATCCTCACCTCCACCACCGTCGGCGACGTCGTGACGATGGAGGCGACCGCGGCGACGACGTTGCCGGAGACGACCCTGGAGAACAACACGGCGCGGCACACCGTCACGGTCGAGCAGGGGGCGATCATCCGCGGCACCGTCTGGGTGGACGGCAACAACAACCGCCTGTGGGACACGTGCGAGGTGGGCGCCCCGGTCGGCTACGAAGGGATCTACCGCATTGAGGTGGTGACGCAACCCGGCTCGTCCGGCTCCGGCGGGCTGACCACCATCAACCCCGACGGCACCTTCACGACGTACGTCCGCCCGGGCACTTACCGGGTGCAGTTCCACGTGTACGACCCGCACGAGTTCATCGACTCGATCGACTCGGACCTGATCTACTACTGGAACGAGACCGGTGGCGCCAACTACGGCTACACCGACTGGGTCACCGTAGCTACGGGTGACGAGGTGACGCTGGACGCGGGCGTCAGGTCACGCTGGATCCAGACCTGCTGATACTCCTCGGCGCCGCCCCGGCGCACCCGGGCGGTCCGGCCTCCGCGGCCGGGCCGCCCGGGTCTCGTCGTGGGCCCGTCGGCACGGGGGCCGCTCGACCCTCTGCCTACCGGCCCGCGGATGGCCCGTCAGGTGTTCGTTGCCGGCGGAATATCGAAGGCCCTGACCGGGACTCACGTCCTGGTCAGGGCCTTCGCAGTGGAGCGGGTGACGGGAATCGAACCCGCACTGTCAGCTTGGGAAGCTGATGTTCTGCCATTGAACTACACCCGCAAGCGGCACCACTGTACCCGAGTGGTCGAGCCGGTGCACCCAGGTACCCCCGGCGAGCTCGTCACCCCGACGCACCAGAGGAAAAGTTTCCGGACGGCAACATATGCTCGTTCTCAAATACGTCGATGGGATGTAACGTCTGCCACACCTTGCCAGCCACGGCGTGACACACCCCCTGCCGCGCCGCCAGAAAGAGGTGGGCCCATGGGACCTCGTCCCAACCTGCTGACCCGGCGTGCCGCCGGTGTCGCATCGACTACCCTCGCGCTGCTGCTCAGCACTGCTGCGGTCGGTGTCGTTCCTGCCGCTTCGGCATTCTCCGCAGCGCCCGACGCCTGCGCGGAGCCGGCCGACGGCCACGCCAACGCCCGAATCAAGCCCGGCGCGGCGGCCAAGCACGACCCGAACGAGTTGACCGCGCAGCAGGTCCGTGAACGGGAGGCCGACCTGGCGGCGGCGCAGCGCGAGCGCGCCAACTTCCGCACCGGCGCCGGCGCGACGGCACTGGCCACCGTCACCGTCCCGGTGGTGGTGCACGTGATCCAGGAGAACAGCACCCGGGCCGGCGGCAACATCCCCGACTCGATGATCACTTCACAGATCACAGTGCTCAACCAGGCCTACGCCGGTGCGACGGGCGGAGCGGTCACCGCGTTCGCGTTCCGACTCGACAAGATCAACCGGGTGACGAACCCGTCCTGGTACCCGATCGTGCAGGGCTCGTCGGCGGAACGGTCGATGAAGTCCTCGCTGCGGGTGGGCGGCAAGAACACCCTCAACATCTACCTCGGCGAGCTGAGCAACGACCTGCTGGGCTGGGCTACCTTCCCGCAGCGGAACCTGAGCAGCATGGACGGCGTGGTCGCGCTGAACGAGTCGCTGCCGGGCGGCACCGCCACCAACTACAACCAGGGCGACACCGGCACCCACGAGGTCGGTCACTGGCTGAACCTCTACCACACCTTCCAGGGTGGTTGCGGCGGCTCGGGTGACAGCGTCAGCGACACTCCGGCCGAGGCGTCGCCGGCGTACCAGTGCCCGACCGGGCGTAACACGTGCTCGGCGACCGGGCTGGACCCGATCACCAACTTCATGGACTACACCTACGACTCGTGCATGTACCAGTTCACCGCCGGTCAGGCCAGCCGCATGATCACTGCGTGGAACGCCTACCGCGCGGCCTAGCCGCTCCGCGTACAACCGGTGTCGGCTCCGTCACGACGGAGCCGACACCGTCGCGCTGGAGCCCCGGTCAGGCGGCCGTGCACTGCACGTCACGGCTGAGGCGGGTCGGGCGCGTCTGTGGCACGGCGAGCGGCTCGGCCGTCGCCGACGGGGCGCGCGGGTCCAGCCAGACCCGGACGGCCGGCCGGCTCGGCGCGACACCCGGGACACCGACGGTGTGTTGCTCGCGGCGGGTCAGCATGGCCACGTCGACGGTGAACTCGAACAACCGCCAGTCGACCTGCTGCTCGGCCCGGGCACTCTGCGCCAGCCGCGCGACCCGGACCGGATCGGTCACCGGACGAGCGTGCCCCGCCAGGTAGGCCTCGTCGTCGCTCTCCTCCGGGGGGAACGAGTGCAACGCGTAACGGCCGTCGCGTTCGAGGTCACGGCGCTTCGGGGAGTCGATGATGAAGCAGAAGAGACCCTCGTCCGTGATGACCGGGGAGACCGGGTGGACCCGGGGCCCACCGTCTGCGCGGACCGTGGCCAGGTAGCCGAAGCCCGGCCCGTACTGCTGGAGGAGAACGCGGATCCCGTCGGCGAGTCGGGGCTCGTCGGCGGCGAAATCGGACCAGGAAGCCATGCGAGCATTCTATCGAACAAATGTACGACGGGCGACCTCGACGCGCTGGTCACCGGCACCGAATCCGGCCGGTTTCGGCAACGCGGCTATGGTGGTCCGATGCTGCTCTCCGACCGCGACCTGGTCTCCGAGATCAAGGCCGGCACGCTGGGCCTGGAGCCGTTCGAGCCCACCCTGGTCCAACCCTCCAGCATCGACGTCCGACTCGACCGGCTGTTCCGGGTCTTCAACAACCACCTCTACACCCACATCGATCCGGCGATGCAGCAGGACGACCTGACCTCGGCGGTCGAGGTGCCCGACGGCGAGCCGTTCGTGCTGCACCCGGGGGAGTTCGTGCTCGCCTCGACGCTGGAGGTCATCTCCCTGGGCGACCAGCTCGCCGGCCGACTCGAAGGCAAGAGCTCACTGGGCCGGCTCGGGTTGCTCACGCACTCCACCGCCGGCTTCATCGACCCCGGCTTCTCCGGACACGTGACGCTGGAACTCTCCAACGTGGCGAACCTGCCGATCACCCTCTGGCCGGGCATGAAGATCGGGCAGCTCTGCATCTTCCGGCTCTCCTCGCCGGCCGAGCACCCGTACGGCTCGGTGGTCTACGGATCCCGCTACCAGGGTCAGCGGGGGCCGACGCCCAGCCGCGCCTGGCAGCACTGGCGCACCTGGCCGACCCGCTGAACCCGTGACGACGAGGGCCCGCCGCGACGGATCGCGACGGGCCCTTCGGTCACTCCCGATCAGCCTGGACGGCCGTAGCTGTGGATCGGGCCGTCGTCGACCTTCTTCATCTTGACCGGTTGGCCGGCCTGCGAGGCGTGCACGACCCAGCCGCCGCCGACGTACATGCCGACGTGGTGGATGTCGCTGTAGTAGAAGACCAGGTCGCCGGGGCGCAGGTCGCCCTTGCTGACGTCCTTGGTGACGCGGCTCTGCTGGGCAGCGTTGTGCGGCAACGACACACCGGCCTTCGCCCAGGCGGCCAGCATCAGACCGGAGCAGTCGTACGAGTTGGGTCCCTCGGCGCCCCACACATAGGGCTTGCCGATCTGTGCGCAGGCGAACTTCACCGCGACACCCGCGGCCCCGCCGGGATAAGTGCCGGGGCAGGGCGCGGGGCGCAACGAGCCACCGCCACCGTTGCCGTACACCTTGAGGCGGAGCTTCTGCAGCCGGTCGATCTCTTCGTTGATCTGCTTCTTCTTCGCCGCCAACTGAGCCTCGGTACGGGTCAGCTGGGCCACCATGTCGTCCAGCGGCGCCTTCTGCGCGGCCAACTCGTCCCGCAGGTCGGCCACCTCGCGGACGTCCTGCTGCTGGTTGTGCGCGAACCGGTCGAGCATCTCGAGCTGACTGACCACCTCGCTCGGCGACCGGCTGCCCAGCATCGCGTTGACGGTCGAGACGGTCTCACCCTTGTACGCCCGCACGGCGAGGGCGCTGACCTTGTCCATCGCGGCGTCGACCTGCTGTTCGAGCGGGGCAATGCGGGCGGCCAGAGCGTCGGCCTGCTTGCGCTTGACGGCGAGGTCGGCCCGGGTGGCGTTGTGCCGTTCGATGATCGGTTCGAGTTTGTTCCAGTCCTCGTCGATCTGACGCTCGATCTCCGCGACGGACGGGTCGGCGTGGGCCGCCGTGGCGGTGCCCGTCAGGACGACGGCGACGCCGACCAGTGCGGCGAGAGCGGTGGTGAAGCGGGACCAGCGTGGGCGCGGCACGATCGGCGTCGGGCCGGCTGCTGCCGACCGCTCGGACGACGGCCGCGGGGCATGGAGTGCCACCGGGGTTCCGTACTCCTTCTTCCTGACCGCCTACCGGGTTAGCTGACGGGTTCGGGCGGGAAGTCGGCGCCCTACCGCAGTGGCTGCGGATTCACCCCGAGGGACCTGGGTCCCCGGTTCGCTCGGAAACGACTCGGCGGTGTCGGTCCGTTACCGCCCGGGCTGGGCGGAGCTGCTATCGGGCCGACGAATGACCAGAGTAGAGACGCCTGTTACCAATCCGCAACCCGTGGGGCCGTGACACTCCGTACCGATCGCGTGGGGGCCAGCGGCCCGGAATGAAGATTTCTTTCTGAACAAGTCGATACATGGAAAGCTATTGACGCGGACTCTCCAGCGGCGCGATGGTGACCTGACCTCTACCCGCGAGAATCTAGGGGGTTCGATGCACCATCCAACCCTGTCGACCGGCTGGCGCGCACTGCTCGCCACCACCGTCATCGCCGCCGCGAGCGCGGTGCCACTCTCGGCGGCGGCCGCCGCCGCACCCACCGCCAACCGCCAGCAGCAGTACGCCGCCGCGGCGAGCGAGTACGGCGTACCGACCGGTGTGCTGCTCGGCGTCTCCTACCTGGAGTCCCGCTGGGACAGCAACGCCGGCACACCGAGCACGAGCGGCGGCTACGGCCCGATGCACCTGACCGACGCCCGCCACGTCGCCGCTCTACCCGGGCGCGGCCACCACGACGCCGGTGCCGAGGACCCACGCGGCGACGACTCCCGGCCCGCCCTGGCACCCGCGCCCCGGCCCGCCGAGACTCCCGGGCCGGCCGCCGCCGCGTTGCAGACCGTGGACGCCGCAGCCGCGCTGACCGGCGCCGCCCCCGAGGCGCTGCGCACCGATGCGGAGGTCAACATCCGGGGCGGGGCCGCGCTGCTCAGCGCGTACCAGCGGGAGTTGGGTGCGCCGGTCGGCGCGGACACCGACCCGGCGGCCTGGTACGGCGCGGTGGCCCGCTACGCCGGTGCGGACAGCGCCGACGCCGCGGCGGCCTTCGCCGACGAGGTCTTCACCACCATCGCCGCAGGCGAGTCACGGGTGACCGACGACGGGCAGCGAATCACCCTGCCGGCGATCGCGGTACAACCCCAGCGCTCCTGGTTGGACCGGCTGGGCCTACGCCGGCTGGCCCGCCCGGACGGGGTGGAATGCCCGCGCACCATCTCCTGCGAGTGGATCCCCGCGCCCTACGAGGCGTTCGGCGACGGGGACTACGGCAACCACGATCTCTCCGACCGGCCCGCCCGGCAGAAGATCGAGTACATCGTCATCCACGACACCGAGGCGAGCTGGGCGACGACCCTGCAACTCGTCCAGGACCCGACGTACGTGAGCTGGCACTACTCGCTGCGCTCGGTCGACGGGCACATCGCCCAGCACGTGAAGACCAAGGACGTCGGCTGGCACGCGGGCAACTGGTACGTCAACGCCAAGTCGATCGGTCTCGAACACGAGGGCTTCGCCGCGCAGGGCACCTGGTACACGGAGGCGATGTACCGGACCTCGGCGAAGCTGGTCCGGCACCTGGCGCTGCGGCTGGGAATCCCGCTCGACCGCCAGCACATCATCGGCCACGACAACGTGCCCGGCACCGTCGCCTCGACCGTGCGGGGAATGCACTGGGATCCAGGCCCGTACTGGGACTGGACGCACTACTTCGACCTGCTGCACGCACCTCGGCTGGACACCGGCACCCCGGCCACCGGGCTGGTCCGGATCGACCCGGACTACGCCACCAACCAACCGGCGTTCACCGGATGCGTCACCGCAGGTGTTCCGTGCGCGCCGCGCGGCTCATCGTCGGTGGTGCTGCGGAGCGGGCCGTCCGCGGACGCGCCGCTGGTCAACGACATCGCGCTCCGGCCGGACGGCACCCCGAACACGATGGCCGTGTCCGACCACGGGGCCCGGGCATCCGCCGGGCAGACGTACGCGCTCGCCGGACGGCAGGGCGACTGGACCGCGATCTGGTACCTCGGGCAGCGGGCCTGGTTCCACAACCCCGCGTCCGCGCCGACCGCCAACTGGACCGTCGGCGTCGTGGCCACGCCGAAACCCGGACGGACGACCGTCCCCGTGTACGGACGGGCGTACCCGGAGCAGGCGGCGTACCCGGAAGGGGTGCCCTACCAGACGATCTCGCCGCTGCAGTACACCCTGGCCGCCGGACAGCGGTACGCCGTGGGCGCGGTGCTGGCCGGCGAGTACTACCGGGCCAGCACGTTCGACGGCTCGTCGCCGGGCGACTGGACGGTCATCCGCGGCAAGAACCGCTACGCGCAGATCCAGTTCGGCCACCGGATCATGTACGTCGACCTCGCTGACGTGCAGCTGATGCCCTCCCCGGTGGGCGCGCCCCGCTGACAACAACGACGGCCCCCGGTCGGTGACCGGGGGCCGTCGTTGTACGTGATCTGGATCAGCCAGGTCTGCGGAACCCGGCGACCGGCATCGTGTTGATGCTGGACACCTGCACCGGTTTACCGGCACGTGGCGCGTGCACCATCTGGTTGTTACCCAGATACAGGCCGACATGCGTCAGGCCGGAGTAGAAGAAGACCAGGTCACCGGGTCGGGCGTCAGCTCGCGCGATGGCCTTGCCCTCGTTCCACTGGTCACCGGTGTGGTGGGTGAGGTAGATCCCGGCCGACTTGTAGGCGTACTGGGTCAGCCCCGAGCAGTCGAACGAGTTCGGGCCGGTGGCACCCCAGACGTACGGATCACCGACCTGCTGGCAGGCGGTCCGGATCGCCTTCTGGGCGGCCGAGCTGGTCACACCGTTGATGGTCGGGCAGCCCGCGGTCTTGACGGTGGTCTTGGGCATCGACGCCTCAAGCTGCTTGATCTCGGCGTCGATCTGCTTCTTCTTCGCCGCCAGCTCGTTCTGCTGCGTGGTCTGGGTGACGATCAGTGCGTCCAGCTTCTGCTTCTCGCCGTCGTACTTGGCCCGCACGGCCAGCACACCCTCGACCTCCTTGCGCTCCTGCGCGGCAAGCCGGTCGAGCACGGTGAGCTGCTCGGTGAGCGTGTCCGGCTTGACGCTGACCAGCAGCGAACCGATGTCGTGCGACGGGCCGGAGATGTAGTAGCGGGAGGCGAGGTCGCCGACCCGGTTGAGCGCCAGCTCGCTCTGCAACGCGAGCGGCTCGATCTTCTTCTGCAGGTCGGCCGACTTCTGCCGGTTGACCTTCAGCTGCGCCCGAACCTTGTTGTACTGCTCGATCGTGGGCTCCAACTGCTCCCACTTCTTGTCGATCTGCGCCTCGATCTCGTCGACCGTGGGATCGGCGTGCGCCGGTGCGGCGAGCAGACCGGCGCCGACCGCGGCGGCGGCGACCAGGACAAGCAGGCGATGGGCGCCGCGGCGGAGGCGCCCTGGTCGAGCAGACGTCTTCAGGTCGTGACGATGAGGGGGCATGGTTGCCACCGGCACCGACTCCTTTGCAACCGACCGCCGGGCGCCTCGCGTGAGGGAAGGGCCGAGGCAGACGACCCACAGCGGTCGGTGCCCCACATTAGGGAAGCTCGCAGCGGTAATCAAGGCGAGCACAGGAACCATCACTGTCGTGCAACTGCTTGCACACCAAGGGTATTCGTCATTCAACCAACGATTGCGGTCAATACATCGTCGAGAGTGACCACACCCAGAGGGCGCCGGCCGTCGCTGACCAGCACCATGTGCCGCCGCTCGCGGCGCATGGCCAGCAGCAGGTCGGCCAGCGTACGCTCCGGCGGCACCACCGCCAGCGGCCGGTAGACGTGGGCCGGCACGGGCGACCGACGGCCTCGCCCGGCGTACCCCAGGACGTCCTTGACGTGCACGAATCCGAGCACCCGGCGGGTCGACCGCTGCACCACCGGGAACCGCGACCGGCCGGTCCGCGTCGCCAGCACCTCCAGTGACGCCGGCGACACGTCGTCGGCCACCGTGACCACCGTCGACCACGGTTGCAGCGCGTCCGCCGCCGTTCGGCTGTGCAGGGCCAGCGCGCCGGTGATCCGGACGTGCTGCTCCTCGTCGAGCAGACCCTCCGTACGCGCCTGGGAGACGAGCCCGGCCAACTCCTCGGCGGTGAACACCGTCTTCACCGCCTCGGACGCCTCGATGCGCCAGAACGCGAGCACCCGGCGGGCCGCCCACTTCATCGCCAGCAGCAGCGGCTTGGTCGCCACACAGAACGCCAACATCGCCGGGCCGAGCCAGAGCGCGGAAACCTCCGGACCGGCCAGCGTGATGTTCTTCGGCACCATCTCGCCGACGACCGTGTGCAGGAAGACCACAACGCCCAGCGCCAACACGAACGCCACCGGGTGCACCGCACGCTCGGGCAGCCCGGCCGCGTGGAACGGCGGCTCCAGCAGGTGCGCCAGGGCCGGCTCGGCGATCGCGCCCAGCCCCAGCGAGCAGACGGTGATGCCGAGCTGCGCGCCGGCGATCATCAGCGGAATCTGGTTCATCGCCGACAGTGCCCACCGCGCCCGCTTCGACAGTGCGGCCAGCGGCTCGATCACCGTCCTCCGGGAGGCGATGAGCGCGAACTCGCTGCCCACGAAGAACCCGTTACCGAGCAGCAGCAGCGCGGTCACCAGCAGTTCAGTCATCGTCGTCCGGCTCCGCCGGGCGTAACACCCGGACCTGCTCGATCCGGTGCCGCTCCACCTCCACCACGGTGAACTCCCAGCCGCCCGCCTCGACCGTCTCACCGGCCAGCGGAATGTGGCCGAGCTGGGCCATCAGGAACCCCGCCAGGGTCTCGTACGGCCCGTCGGGCAGCCGGAAACCGGTCTGCTCGGCCACCTCGTCGGAGCGGAGCATTCCGTCGACCAGCACGGTGCGCTCGCCACCGGGGACGGTCAGCTCGCCCGCACCGGGTTCGTCCACGCTCGCCGGGTCGAACTCGTCGGCGATCTCCCCCACCAACTCCTCGACCAGGTCCTCGATCGTGACCACGCCGTCCGTGCCGCCGTACTCGTCCACCACGATGGCCAGGTCGGCGCCGGCCGCCTTCAACGCGGCGAGCACGCCGTCCAGATCGAGGCTCTCCGGCACGTACACCGGCTCGCGGGCCACCGCGCCGACCATCGTCGACGTCCGGGCGGCCAGCGGCACGCCCAGAGCGTCGGGCACACCGGCCACCCCGGTGACCAGGTCGAGGGTCTCCTCGTACACCGGGAAGCGGGTCCGCCCGGTGCGCCGCGACGCCTCCAGCAGCTCGGCCACGGTGGCCGTGGCGCGCAGCGCGACCACGTCCACCCGGGGGGTCATCGCCTCGGCGGCCCGCTTGTCGCCGAACCGGATGGTGCGGCGCAGCAGCATCGCGGTGTCCGTCGGCAGTGCGCCGGCCCGGGCCGAGATGGCCGCCAGCAGCCCCAACTCCTCCGGCGAACGGGCGCTGGCCAACTCCTCCTGCGGCTCGACCCCGAATGCCCGGACCAGCCGGTTCGCCGACCCGTTCAACCCCCGGATCAACCAGCCGAACGCCCGGGAGAAGGCGTGCATCGGACCGGCGGTGGCCAGCGCCGCCGGCATGGGCCGGGCCAGCGCCGCGTTCTTCGGCACCAACTCGCCGAAGAGCATGGAGATCAGCGTGGCCAGGGCCAACGCGAGGAACGGGGTGAACCGCTCGGTGTTCTCCCCGACCAGCGGGCGCAGCAACGGGGTGAAGATCCGGGCCAGGGCAGGTTCGGCCAGGTAGCCGGTGAGCAGCGCCGTGATGGTGATGCCGAGCTGCGCGCCGGAGAGCTGGAAGGAGAGCTCACGCAGCGCCGTGCGTACCGTCAGAGCGGCCTGGTCGCCCGCGGCGGCCCGCCTGTCGATCTCCGCGCGATCGACCGTGACCAGGGCGAACTCGGCCGCGACGAAGAACGCGTTGCCCGCGGTCAGCGCGACGAAGCCGACCAGCGGCAACAGCATCGTCCAGAGTAGGCCGTCGATGTCGCCTCACCTCGGCGAGGATTCTTGCACGACGACGGCGGCCCGCAGGGGGCCGCCGTCGTCGATGTTCACATCCCAGGTGTACGCGTCTCAGCCGCCGATCGGCGCGGCCTCCCGGCCGCCCTGCGGCTGCTCCGGCTTGACCGAACGGAGCAGCACGCTCGCCACGTCGATGACCTCGACCTGCTCGCCGGCGCCCTTGCCGTTGACCCCGTCGTTGAGCATCGTCGAGCAGAACGGGCAGCCGACGGCCACCGTCTTCGCCCCGGTGGCCATGGCCTCCTCGACCCGGTCCACGTTGATCCGCTTGCCGATCTTCTCTTCCATCCACATCCGGGCACCGCCCGCGCCGCAGCAGAAGGAACGCTCGCTGTTCCGCGGCATCTCGGTGAGGTCGCCCGCGATGGCATCCCCGAGGACCTCGCGAGGGGCCGCGAAGATCCGGTTGTGCCGGCCCAGGTAGCAGGGGTCGTGGTAGGTGACACCGCCGTCGACCGGCTGCACCGGGGTGAGCTTGCCGGTGGCGACCAGGTGAGCCAGCAGCTGGGTGTGGTGGACCACCTCAAACTCGCCACCGAGCTGGCCGTACTCGTTGCCTAGGGTGTTGAAGCAGTGCGGGCAGGTCGCCACGATCTTGCGCTTGGCCTTCTCCCGGCCCTCGAACGCCTCGTTGAGCGTCTCCACGTTCTGCTGGGCGAGCATCTGGAAGACGAACTCGTTGCCGATCCGCCGCGCCGGGTCGCCGGAGCAGGTCTCACCCTCGCCCAGGATCGCGAACTTCACCCCGGCCTCGTTGAGCAGCGTGGCCACCGCGCGGGTGGTCTTCTTGGCCCGGTCCTCGAACGCGCCGGCGCAGCCGACCCAGAACAGGTACTCGAAGTCGTCCACCTCGCCGACCCGGGGCACCTCGAAGTCCAGGCCCTTGGTCCAGTCCTCGCGGGTGTTCTGCGGGGCACCCCACGGGTTGCCCTTGTTCTCCAGGTTGCGGAGCATCACGCCGGCCTCGGACGGGAAACTCGACTCGATCAGCACCTGGTAACGGCGCATGTCGACGATGTGGTCCACGTGCTCGATGTCCACCGGGCACTGCTCGACGCAGGCCCCGCAGGTGGTGCAGGACCAGAGCACGTCCGGATCGATGACCCCACCGGACTCGGCGTCGCCGATCAACGGCTTGTCACCCTCGGCGAGCGACAGCACGTCCAGGTGGGCGAGCTGGGCCTGGGTGGCCTTCTCCTCGCCGGTCAGGTCCTTGCCACCGCCGGCCAGCAGGTAGGGCGCCTTCGCGTACGCGTGGTCACGCAGGCTCAGCACGAGCAGCTTGGGCGACAGCGGCTTGCCGGTGTTCCAGGCCGGGCACTGCGACTGGCAGCGACCGCACTCGGTGCAGGTGCTGAAGTCCAGGAGGCCCTTCCAGCTGAACTGCTCGACGTGGGCGACGCCGAACTGGTCCTTCTCCGGGTCGGCCTCCTCGAAGTCGAGGGGCTTGCCCTGGCTCGTCATCGGGCGCAGCGCGCCGAGGCCGGAGCCGGCCGGCTTGGCCGGCTCGCGCTTGAAGAAGATGTTGGGGAACGCCAGGAAGCGGTGCCAGGCGACGCCCATGGTGACGTTCAGGGAGATGACGATCAGCCAGGTCATCGAGATGGCGATCTTGATGAGCGCGGCGACGCTGGCGCCGTCCGACCAGTCGGGCAGCACCGCGCCGACCGCATGGCTGACCGGGGTGGCCCAGAGCGGGTACTCGAAGTGGTCGGTGGCGACCTTGAAGCCCCGGATCACCAAGCCGAAGATCAGGACCAGCAGCACGATCCACTCGACGAAGTAGCCCTGCCACATGGTCGAGCCGGTGAACCGGGACCGCCCGCCGGGCCGGTTCGGCCGGTTGCGGAGTCGGATCACCATCAGCACCAGGATGCCGATCAGGCCCAGCACGGTGATGATCTCGGTGGCCAACCCGAAGATCGTCCAGTGCCCGATGATCGGCAGCCCGCCGGTCGGGGTGACCACCTCGAAGTACGCCTCGAGCACCAGCAGCGACAGCACGATGAAGCCGACCATCACGAACCAGTGCGCGGCGCCCACCACGCCCCACTTGAGCATCCGGGTGTGACCGGCGGTCTCCACCAGCATGGTCTTCGTCCGGGCGCCCTTGTCGGAGAACCGCTCCGGGGCGGGTTGCCCGAGCCGGATGACTGCCGTCATCTTCACGACCGCACGCACCGCAAGCCACACCGCCACGGCGGTGATGGCGACCGCGAGGATCGTGGTGACGATCTGGACGCTGCCCATCGAGTTGGCCTCCCCGGTCTGCTGCCTGATGACCTCGCTGCGCTCGGTCATGCAATGCAGCCTACGCGAAGGTTACCCAGCAGTAACGTGAGTCATCTCGCAGTAGGCCACGCTGCCTGCGGACACCATAGGTGGCTTCCCCCGAGCCTGCCGGTCAGGGGCTCGATGCGGCGGGTGCTGCGGAACCGCCGGAGCGGCGGCTCCGAGACGGGATCTCAGCGCCAGCGGGAGAGCAGCCCCAGCGAGGCGACCATCGCACCGAAGCCGACAGCGAGGTTCCAGTAACCCCACGCCATCACCGGGTACTGCTGCTCAGACAGGTAGTAGAGCACCAGCCAGCCGATGCCGACGACGATCAAGGCGACCGCGGTGATCGGCAACCACACCGGGCTAGGCTTGCGCGACGACGCCGCCGTGGTCGGACGAACGTCCGTCGGCGGGGTGTACACCTTCTTCTTACGGACCTGAGACTTGGGCACGGCGCTCTCCAGAGGGGTGACGACCTCGTCCGGCCTGACAACCGGGCGCGGGGGCGACGGTCCATGGCCAATAATGTTCGACAGCTAGCGTAGTCCCGATTGCCCGTCCGGACCATGAATGGGGTCAGGCCGGTGCACGGAGTGACCGAAAGAGGCGGGACTGTTCGCATCACCGGCGCAGCCGGGAGCGGCCCGATCCCCGACACGCGGAAGGAAACGCTCGGTGGAGTACACATCCGGCGCAACCTCCTGGCAGAAGGTCCTCCGACGGGCCGCCGCCGGGCTGCTGCCCCGGCGACCGCGTCAACGCCGACCCGGCTGGTCGATCGGGGTGCCTCTGATCGCCGCCGCAGCGGGGCTGCTCTTCACCACCAGCGCGACCACCGCCGACGGCACCGCCCTGCGCGAGGACCGGCGCCCTCAGCTCAACCAGCTCATCGAGGACCGGCGCGAGCAGGTCGCGGCGAGCGAACGACGGGCCGCCACGCTGCGCGGTGAGGTCGAACAACGGACCAACACCCTGGCCGGCTCCGATGCGCCGATCAAGAACCAGCAGAATCGCGCCCAGGGCAGCCTCCAGGCCGCCGGATTCACCGCCCTCGGCGGCCCCGGCGTCACAGTGGAGCTGAACGACGCCCCGCAACTCGACCAGACCCAGTCGGACGCGAGCAACGACGACCTGGTGGTGCACCAGGGGGACGTCCAGGCGGTGGTCAACGCACTCTGGGCCGGCGGAGCCGAGGCCATGTCAATCATGAACGTCCGCGTGCTCACCACCAGCGCGGTACGCTGCGTCGGTAACACCCTGCTGCTTCATGGCCGGGTGTACTCCCCACCGTTCAAGATCGTAGCAATCGGCGATCCCGCTGCCCTCCAGCAGGCCCTCGCCAGCTCTGAGGGAGTCCGGTTGTTCAAGGACGCGGTCGACGACTACCAACTCGGTTACAAGGAGACGGTTTCTACGGTGCGAGTGCCGGCATTCGAGGACTCGACCTCCCTGCGCTCGGCTACGGTGCCCAAGTGAGCGGGCCGGAGGAGCGCCGCGACGGGCGACACCGCAACCAGACCGACGAGCCGACCGACATCCTGCCGAAGGTCGACCGGCCCGAGCCGACACCTGGCCGGGCGACCCCGGCCGGCAACTGGCCGGAGCCGGTGCTTCCCGCGCGGCCCGGTGCGCCGCGCCCGCCGGTCACCCCCGAGCCGCCCCGCGCTTCTGAGCCGCCTCGCGCTTTCGAACCTCCCCGCGCGTCCGAGCCGTCCGGCGCTTCTGAGCCGCCTCGCGCCTCGGGCCGTCCGGGTGTCGAAGCCCCACCACCCTGGCCGGGTAACACCCCGCACGGGTCCGGCCGCCCCTCCGTTGCGAGCCGACCGGTGTCGCCCGCCGCGAGCCCAGGCGTGTCGCCAGCCGCCGCCCGGCCGGCGTCACCCGGAGCAGGCCCCGCCCGGCCGGCGTCACCCGGACCAGCCATCGGCGGGCCGACGTCACCCTCCACCCGGCCGTCGTCACCCGGGGCCGCCACGACCCGACCCGCAGCAACCAGCGGGTTGCCAGGTCCGACCTCGACCGGCTCCGCTGCGCCCGGCGGGGTACCCGCCAACCCACCCTCCGGCACGCCGAGCCGGGCCGTCCCGTCGACACCATCGGTGGCCGACTCGCCGACCGCGTTCATTCCGCAGGTCGCCGCCCGGCCTGGGCGTCCCACCGGCTCTCCGGCGGCGCCGGTCTCACCGGCCGCGCCCGACCGCGTCCCGGCAGCCGGCCAGGAGGGTTCCGCCGGTCGTGTCCCCCCGGGCGGTCCCGGCCGTGTCCCGTCCGCAGCGTCGGGCCAGGTCCCTCCGGTTGGCTCTGATCGAAGCTTCGACCCGGCCGCCACCGCGGTGATCCCGACCCTTCCCACCGCGCCCGCCGCCCGGCCGCCGGCGATGGACTCGACGGCGCTGATGGGCGCGGTCCCCCGCTCGTCCGTCCCCGGGGAGCCGGCCGACGACGACAACCCCGGCGAGCCGCCCCGACCCCGGCGGGGCGAACGGGTCGTTCAACTTCGGCCGCACCAGACCGGCGAGGGCTACAAGAGCGTCTACTCCGAGCTCACCCGGCCGTCGCTCGGCTCCCGGATACGCACCGGCATCCGCGTCACCGGCGAGGTTCTGATCACCTTCGGCCTCGTGGTGCTGCTCTTCGCCGGCTACGAGGTCTGGGGCAAGTCGGCCATCGTCGACGCCCACCAGAACGACCTCACGAACCAGCTCGCGCAGGAGTGGGGCCCGACGGACGACCCGACGGTCGTTCCGTCGGCCGGCCCGAGCGTCAAACCGTCACCGCCGGTACGCGGCAAGCCGATCGCGGGCCTCTACATCCCGAAGCTCGACAAGAACTGGGTAGTGGTCGAGGGCGTCACCCAGCAGGACATCCGCTACGCCCCGGGTCACTACCCGGCGAGCGCCTTGCCCGGCCAGGTCGGCAACTTCTCCGTTGCCGGCCACCGCAACCGGGCGACCTTCTGGCGGCTGGACGAGCTCGACGACGGTGACCCGATCGTGGTCGAGAGCAAGACCGACTGGTATGTGTACCGGGTGTCGCAGTCGCGGATCGTCCGACCGACGCAGGTCGAAGTGGTCGCGCCGGTGCCCGGCGAGCCGAACAAGAAGGCCACCAAGCGCATGCTCACCCTGACCACGTGCAACCCGAAGTTCGACAACTACCAGCGCCTGATCATCCACGCCGAACTGGACCGCACCCAGCCCAAGTCGGCGGGCCGGCCGACCGAGCTGGGAGGCTGACCGATGTACGCATTCATCTGGCGCAAGCTGCCGTTCGGTCTGGCCGGAAAGCTGGCCGGCTCGGTGCTCCTAGTAGCCGCCACTGTCGCCCTGCTCTGGTATGTCGCCTTCCCGTGGG
Source organism: Micromonospora sp. WMMD967 (assembly GCF_029626165.1). Lineage (NCBI taxonomy): Bacteria > Bacillati > Actinomycetota > Actinomycetes > Micromonosporales > Micromonosporaceae > Micromonospora > Micromonospora sp. WMMD967. The sequence continues at coordinate 1,153,575 of NZ_JARUBK010000001.1, read as the reverse complement.
CCGAGCCCCTGCTGCCGTTCGACGATGTGCAGGTCGAGTCCGGGGTCCCCGCGGAGTCGGGCAACGACGCCCCGGTGACCGGGGATACCCCGGCCGGCGACGAGCACGACCTGCCGTACGACACCGACCGCAACAACCCGGTCCCGTCCTCCTCGCCGAGCAGGTGACCGTGCGCGTCCTGGTGATCGACAACTACGACTCGTTCGTCTTCAACATCGTGCAGTACCTGGGCCAGCTCGGCGTGGACTGCGAGGTCCGCCGCAACGACGAGATCGACGTCGCCGAGGTGGGCAGAGTGGGCGCGGACGGCATCCTGCTCTCGCCCGGGCCGGGCAGCCCCGACCGCGCCGGCATCTGCCTGGACGTCATCCGGGAGTACGCGGGTGAGCTGCCGATCTTTGGTGTCTGCCTGGGTCACCAGGCGATCGGTGAGGCGTTCGGCGCGACCGTGACGCGGGCCCCCGAGCTGCTGCACGGCAAGACCTCAGAGGTACGGCACAACTCGGTGGGCGTCCTCGCGGGCCTGCCGGACCCGTTCACCGCCACCCGGTACCACTCGCTCGCCGTACTCCCCGAGACGCTGCCCGACGAGCTGGAGGTGACCGGCTGGACCGGCTCCGGCGTGGTGATGGCGATGCGGCACCGGACGCTTCCCATCGAGGGCGTCCAGTTCCACCCGGAGTCGGTGCTCACCGAGGGCGGCCACCTGATGTTGGCGAACTGGCTCGCCAGTTGCGGTCACCAGGAGGCGTTGGAGCGCGCACCCGCGCTCGCCGCCGAGGTCGACGCCCGCCGACTCGCCGCCTTCGCCAGCAACTGAGGTCGGCAGCCCGTCAGCTGCGTCGCCCACGCCCACGCCGACGCCGCAGCGGCCGGCGATGACCGTGTGCGCGGTCGCAGCCCCAACAACGCGCCCCCGAACAGGACGGCGGCCCCGAGCCGCTGACCGTTCACCTTCCCTTTGCTCTGCACCCTCCCATGCACCGATTACGGAACGTGAGTGTCGCGTGGGTGGGTGCAGAGCAAAGGCTGTGGTTGACCCTGTGGCGGCCGTCGCGGCGCCGCAGCCGACACAACCGCCGTGGCCGACAGGAACACCGCAGCCAGCACGGACTGCGGCGGCCGCAGGGACCGGGGCCGCCAGCACGGACTGCGGCGGCCAGCACCGACCTCCATGGCCAGCACGGACCGTAGCGGTTGTTCAGGCCGATCAGCAGGGCCCAGGCGGCTGTTTCAGCTACGCAGCGCGTTCTGAACCGCCGGGTCAGCAGGTGAATGGACCGCTGGCGCACGGCCCCGGGCCGCGTCCCACGCCGCCTTGCCACTGGCGAAGTAGTCCCGGACGGACTTCTCGGCTAGCAGGGCCGCACCGCAACCATCGCACCTGGCGACCACCCCAACGGCGTCGAGGCCGAGGTGCCGGCACAGCGTCACTGCCCGCGACAGGTGGTAGGACTGGGTCACGATGAGGGCCCGCTCGACGCCGTACACCTGACGGGCTCTGGCACAACTGTCGTAGGTGTCCAGGCCGAACGGGTCGGCCACGACGCGACGCGGGTCGACGCCACGCTCGGTGAGATACGAGGTCATCACGGCCGGCTCGTCGCCTGACGTGCCGCCACCGTCGCCCGACACGAGGACCACAGCGGCTCGTCCGCTGGTCACCAGCGCGGCGGCGGTCTCCAGGCGGCCGGCGAGGCGTTCCCCTGGCCGCTGCCGGTCCGCCGCCACTGCAGTGCCGAGGACGATCACCACGTCGGCGGAGGGGGCCTCGGCTTCGGTGTGCACGTGCCCACGGGCGGTGAACGTCGTCCACAGCCACGGGAGGCTGGCGAGAACCAGCGCGGCGACACCCAGGACGGCCAGGCGTCGGAGGCGGCGCACTCGTCCGCCCACCGGAGCGGCGAGCGCCTCCTCGTCGGTCATCGCGACGCCCGAACCCTGGGGTCTAGTCCTCGGGAAGCCAACTCGGCGGGGGCGGGAACGGCAGACCGCCGCCACCGCCACCGGGGGTGGTGGGCGTGGGCGTCGGCGTGCCGGTCGGCGTCGTGGAGGGCGGCGGCTCCTCGACCTTCTCCGGGATGCCGATCTCGATGGTCACCGTCTTGTCCTTGGCCAGCGAGGTGCCCGGATTCGGGTTCTGCTTCTGCACCCGGCCGGCCAGGCTGGCCGCCACCTCGTCGCCATCACGGACGTCGACCTTGTAACCCGCCTCGCGAAGCTCCTGGACGGCCTCGTCCCGCGTCGAGTTGATCACGTTGGGCACCTTGTTTACGTTGCCCTTGGAGACCTCGACGACCACCTTGGTGTCCTGCGGGACGGTGGTCCCGGAGGGTGGGGTCAGCTTGAGGACGATGCCCTCCTGCGCGGGGTTGTCGACCTTCTTCTCCTCGGCCACCAACCCGAGGTCCTCAAGCTGGGTCTTGACGTTGTCGAACTGCGCGTTGATCAGATTCGGCGGAATCTTCACGTCCGGCTTGCCACCGCAGAGCTGGATGGTCACCGTGCTGGCCTGCTTCAGCCGGGTGGCCGGCTCGGGATTCTGCTTCGCGACGGTGCCCTTGGTGCAGTCGTTGTCCAGGACGGATTCGCCCACCTGGGGTTGGAGATCGGCGGCACGGATCTCGGCGACAGCGGCGGCCTGACTCTTGCCGACCAGGTTCGGCACCGACTTGTTGGCCTTGTCCTGCTGCTGGCTCCAGAGCAGGGCGGCGACCAGGGCGATCACCGCCAGCACACCCACCGCGCTGAATGTCGCGATCAGCCAGGAGGACGCCTTGCGCTGGCGAGGGTCACCGACCCGAGCCATCTGCCCGGTCTGCGGCCCACGGGTAGGAGCCGGGTAGCCGCCCCCACCGCCGGCCGGGGCCATCGCCACCGTCTCCGCCTCACGCATCACCGGGGTGGCCAGCACCGGCCGACCGGCGGCGGCGCGGAGCAGATCGGCCCGCATCTCGCCGGCGCTCTGGTAGCGGTTCAGCGGGTTCTTCGACAGCGCCTTGAGCACGATCGCGTCGATGGCCGGGGTGACGTCCGGGTTGATGTCGCTCGGCGTCGGCGGCGTCTCCCGCACGTGCTGGTAGGCGACACTCACCGGGCTGTCCCCGACGAAGGGTGGGTGACCGCACACCAGCTCGAAGAGCACGCAGCCGGCGGCGTACACATCGGAGCGGGCGTCGACGGCCTCGCCGCGCGCCTGCTCCGGGGACAGGTACTGCGCCGTGCCGATCACCGCGCTGGTCTGCGTCATGGTGGTCGCACCGCTGGCGAGCGCGCGGGCGATGCCGAAGTCCATCACCTTGACCTGGCCGGTCTGGGTGAGCATCACGTTGCCCGGCTTGATGTCGCGGTGGATGATGCCGTGCCGGTGGCTGAACTCCAGCGCGGCGCACATGTCGGCGCAGATCTCCAACGCCCGGCGCGGCTGCAACCGGCCCTCGGCGCCGAGGACCTCCTTCAAGGTCCGCCCGTTGACGAACTCCATGACGATGAACGGCAGTGTCTCGCCGGTCGGCGCGGTCTCCTCGCCGGTGTCGTAGACCGCCACGATCGCCGGGTGGTTGAGCGACGCCGCGTTCTGCGCCTCCCGGCGGAACCGCATCTGGAACGTCGCGTCCCGGGCCAGGTCGGTCCGGAGCATCTTGATCGCGACGTCCCGACCGAGCCGGAGGTCGCGACCGCGGTGCACCTCGGCCATGCCGCCATAGCCGAGCAGCTCGCCGACCTGGTACCTGCCACCGAGCAGGCGGGCCTGCGCTGTCATCGCGTCTGTCGTCCTTCGCTCGTCGTCGTCCCGCCGCCGTCCGGCCGGAGTCGTACCTCCCGACGGTACGACGTCAGGGTCGGATCGTCGCGTCCGTCGAGTCGTAGCGCGCCGGACGTCACGGCGCGCGGAGTCAGCCCGGCGGGTTCACCGGCCTGCGACTGCTTCCGCAGGGTGTAGGAAATCATGCCGGAACAGACAAGGACCAGTACTGCCAGCAGGATGGCGAGCAGCACCATTCCTGGACGGGACCGGCGGGGTTCGGGTGACGGCACCGACGGTCCGGCCTGCCGGACGTACGCCGGCGGGTGTTCCTGGCGAGGCGGTGCCGACGGCACCGCTGCGGCGCCGCGCGGGTAACCGTTCGGTGTGACCGGTGGGCGGCCGGGCTGGACGGCCGGCGCGATGGCGGTGGGTCGCGGCTGCTGGGCCGGCGCGACGGCGGTCGGCCTCGGCCCCGCGACCGGCGGGCGGGCACCCGGCGGGCGCATGTGGTGCGCCTGCGGCACCTGCGCCCGGCCGGGTGCGGCGGGTGAGGCCGGCGCTGCGGAGATCGGCGCGGAGTTGGCACCGGCTCTGGCTTGCTGGGAGAGCGTGGCCTTGAGCTGGCGGGCGACGCCGGCGAGAGCGGCCGCGCTGGGCCAGCGGGCGGCCGGGTCCTTCGCCAGGGCCCGTTCCACCACGGCCCGCACCTGCGGCGGGATGTCCGCCGGCAACGGCCTGGGCTTCTCGCGTACGTGCTTCATCGCGATGTCGAGCGGATTGTCGCCCTCGAACGGCCGCCGGCCGGCGAGGCACTGGTACGCGACCACGCCGAGCGCGTACACGTCGGACGCCGGGGTGGCGACGCCGCCGGTCGCCTGCTCGGGCGAGATGTACGAGGCGGTGCCGAGAACCGAGCCGGCGGCGGTGAGCTGGCCGACCATGTCGGAGCGGGCGATGCCGAAGTCGGTGAGCACCAGCGTGCCATTCGGCCGGACGAGCAGGTTGCCCGGCTTCACGTCGCGGTGCACGATGCCCTTCTCGTGCGCGGCGTGCAGCGCGTCCGCTGCCTGGGCGACGAGCGCCATCGTTCGGGCCGGCGTGAGCCGCCCGACGCGGCTCAGCGTGGACGACAGGGCGTCGCCTTCGACGTACTCCATGACCAGGAACGCGATCTGCTGGTCGTTGCCGAAGTCGTAGACGTCCACCACGCCGGGGTGGTTGATGGTGGCCATGGTGCGGGCCTCGCCGCGGAACCGCTCGCCGAAGTCGGGGTCGTCGAGCAGCGCGGGGAGCAGGCTCTTCACCGCGACCGTACGGCCGAGCACCTGGTCGGTGCCGCGCCAGACGTCGCCCATGCCGCCGCTGGCGATCCGCTCGTCGAGACGGTAGCGGTTGCCGAGCTGGACGCCGGGGCTGAGCATCAGCGACCCCCGGGGTCGTTGATGGCGGCACGCATGATCTGGCCGGCGATCCGGGCCGCCTCGGCGCTGCCGCCGGGGCCGGCCTGTTCGAGCATCACGCAGACCGCGGAGACCGGGTTGCCGTTCTTGTCCATCGCGAAGCCGATGAACCAGCCGTGGTCGGGTCGGTCCGGGGCGGACTGCGCGGTGCCGGTCTTGCCACCGACCGTGTAACCGCTGATCGCGGCCTTCCGACCGGTGCCCTTCTGGACCACGCTGACCATCATGTCCCGCAGGTCGGTGGCGACCTGCGAGCTGACCGGCTGGCGCAACTCCCGGGCGCTGGCGGTGTAGTAGCTGGTGGTGCGGTCCGGGGCGAGCAACTGCCGGACCAGGTACGGCCGCATCTGGCTGCCGTTGTTCGCGATCGCGCCGGCGATCATGGCACCCTCGAGCGGGGTCATCCGGACGTTGTTCTGCCCGATCGAGGACTGGGCCAGCGCGGCCGGGTCGGTGGTGCCGTCCGGGTTCTGCATGTCCCCGGTCCGGCTGGCCGCCGTGGGCAGACCGTCCTCGCCGAGCTGGCCGACGGTGAGGTCGTCCTGCTCGAAACCGAACTGCCGCGCCTTCTCCTTGAGGGCATCGGCACCGAGCTGCACACCGAGCTGGGCGAAGCCGGTGTTGCACGACTCGGTGACCGCCTCCAGCAGGGTGACCTTCGCCTCGGGGCAGATCGACGGGGCGGCGTTACGGATCGGGGTGCCGGAGGTGGGCGGGGTGTAGCTGGAACCGGCCGGGATCTGGGTCGTCTTGGTGACGCCGTTCTCCAGCGCCGCCGCCGCCACCACGATCTTGAAGGTGGAGCCCGGCGGCAGCGTCTCGGAGAGCGCCCGGTTGTTCAGAGGGCGGTCGGGATCCTGTTCCAACTTGGAGTACGCGGCAGCCGCTTCCTTGCTGTCGTGGCTGGCCAACGGGTTCGGATCGAAGCTGGGCATGGACACCAACGCCTGCACCGCCCCGGTACGCGGGTCGATGGCGATGGCCGCGCCCTTCTTCGCCCCCACCTCGTTGTTGCGCAGCTGGTCGTACGCCGTGTCCTGGGCCCGCTTGGAGAGCGTGAGCAACACGTTGCCGCCACCGCTGTCGTCCCCGGTGAACATGTCCTTCAACCGGTCGCCGAGCAACTGGTCGCTGGTGCCGGCCAGGAAGTCGTTCTCCACCTTTTCGATGCCCTGGTCGGCCAGGTTGACCGGCTTGTAGCCGAGCACGTGAGCGTACTTGGCGCCGCCCGGGTAGGTGCGCAGGAACTTGAGGTTGCCGGTGGTCTCCTTGCTGGTGGCCAGCGCGGTGCCGCCAGCCTCGATGTTGCCCCGCTTACGCTTGTAGTCGGCGACCTGGACCCGACCGTTGTAGTCGCTGGTGCGGTATTCGTCGGCCTTCTGGAACTGGACCCAGTTGAGGTTGGCGAAGAGCAGGCCGAACAGGACCATGACGACGACGCCGACCCGGCGCAGTGGTGCGTTCACGGCTTGATCACCTCCGTGGGGGCACCGTGAATCTGCTCCGGCTGGCCACCGGCGGGCCGGGCCGCCTTCGCGGCACCCCCTGTCAGCGGCCGGCGGGCGCCGTCGGAGACCCGCAGCAGCACCCCGATGAGCAGCCAGTTCGCCATCAGCGACGAGCCACCGGCGGACAGGAACGGGGTGGTCTGACCGGTCAGCGGGATCAACTTGCTGATGCCACCGACGATCACGAAGACCTGGAGGCCGAGGGTGAACGCGAGACCACCCGCGAGGAGCTTGCCGAACGAGTCCCGTACCGCGAGCGCGGCCCGCAGACCCCGCTCCACGATCAGCAGGTAGACGACCAGCAGCGCGGAGAGGCCGAAGAGGCCGAGCTCCTCACCGATGCCGGCGAAGATGAAGTCGTTCTGCACCTCGGGCAGGATGTCCGGTTGGCCGCCGCCCGGCCCCGCGCCGAAGAGCCCACCGGTGCCCAGGGCGAGCAGCCCTTGGACGAGTTGGTAGCCCTTGTTGGTCGGGTCGGCGAACGGGTCCAGCCAGATCTCCGCCCGGAGGTAGAAGTTGGCGAAGGGCCCGCCGACAGTCGAGCCGAGCACGTAGGCGAGGTAGGCGCCGCCGAAGAAGAGGACCAGACCGATCAACAGCCAGCTGACCCGTTCGGTGGCGATGTAGAGGGTCACCACGAACATGCCGAAGTAGAGCAGCGAGGTGCCCAGGTCCTTCTCGAACACGAGCACCAGGAGGCTGACCAGCCAGACGCCGACCACCGGGCCGAGGTCCCGTCCGCGCGGGAAGTCGATGCCGAGGAAGCGTCGACTGGCCAGCGACAGCACTTCGCGTTTGCGGACCAGGTAGTAGGCGAAGAAGACCAGCAGCGCCAACTTGGCGAACTCACCCGGCTGGATGGAGAAACCGCCCACCCGGATCCACAGCTTCGCGCCGTTGATCTCGGAGATGCTCGACGGCAGGACCGCCGGGAGCATCACCAGCACGATGCCGGCCAACCCCAGGGTGTACGCGTACCGGGAGATCGACCGGTGGTCGCGCATGAGGGCGAGCAGGCCGGCGGCGAGGATCACCGAGGCGAGCGTCCACGCCAACTGCCGTCCGCCGATCCCGGCGAAGATCGCCAGTTCTTCCCGGTCGGCGACCGGCGCCTCACCCAGGTCGATCCGGCGCAGGAAGCCCACGCCGAGCCCGTTGAGCAGGGCCACCGCCGGCAGCAGGGCCGGGTCGGCGAACGGGGCGAGGAACCGGATGACCAGGTGCAGTCCGAGGAAGACCGCGCCGAGAGCGGCGGCGGGCATCCAGAAATCCGGTGTGACAGTGTCCAGCAGGTTCGCCTCGACGGTCGCCCCGTACGCGGCCACCAGCACCATCGCGAGCAGCAGCAGGGACAGCTCGGCGTTGCGGCGCGACCGCGCCAGGCGTACGCCGGACTGCTCGCCCGCGGTCGCGGGCGAGGGTGCCGGTGTGGCCGCTACGGTCACGGGTGGAGTCCTCGGTATCTCAGCCGACGCTCACTCAGGAGACCGGCAACCGGCCGGGTCGAGCGCCGGCGTGGCCGAGTCGGAGGGCGTGACGTCGGGTGTGGTGGTCGTGCCGTTCGCACCGACGGCGTCGGTGGCACCGACGGTCGGGCTTGCGCTGACGACCCCGTTGGGGGTCGCCGACGCGTCGGCACTCGGGCTGCCGTTCGGGGTAGGCGTCGTGACGGCCTGCGGGGGCGACGGAGTGCCACCGACAGTGCTGGTCGGGTCGAGCGGACAGAGCGGCTTCAGGTTGGGGTTGCTCGGGGTGTCACTGGTCAGCTCCGCGAGCTGCCGCTCGGCGTCCGGCTCGTTCTTGGCCCGGATGCCGACCTTGACGGTGTCCTGAGCGGCGACCGTGAGGTCGTCGAGTCGGGTGCCGCTGCGCCGGTGCACGGTGGAGAGGTCCATCCCGGCGATCTGCCCCTGGACGCCACGGAAGACAGCGACCTGCCCCTCCTCGGTGGCACCCACGTAGTACTGCCGCTGGGTGTACGTCCAACCGCCGAAGCCTGCCCCGCCGACGATGACCAGCAGGGCCAACGCCATGGCGGCGGTCCGCACCGGGCGGCGCTTCGGCCGGTCCGGTTCGTCGTCGGAGGCGACCGGCTCCTCGGGGGCGGGAGGGCGGGGCGCGGAGAGCGCCGAGGCCCGGGCGGCCGGCGTCGAGTCGTCGGCGGAGGTCGCCATGCCCCGGTCGCGGGCGGCGGCGCCACCGACGATCGGGGTCGCCTCGACGATGTCCTGATCCGTCGCGTCCGCGATGATCACCGTGATGTTGTCCGGGCCGCCGCCGCGCAGCGCGAGCTGCACCAGCCGTTCGACGCACTGCTGCGGGTCGGCGTACTCCCGCAGGGTCTCGCCGATGGTCTCGGCGCTGACCACACCCGAGAGGCCGTCGCTGCAGATCAGGTACCGGTCGCCGGGGAGGACCTGACGCACCGAGTACTCCGGGTCGATGTCCCGGCCGTCCAGAGCGCGGGTGAGCAGCGACCGCTGCGGGTGACTGCTCGCCTCCTCGGCGCTGATCCGGCCTTCGTCGACGAGCATCTGGACGTACGTGTCGTCCTTGGTGATCTGCGCGAACTCGCCGTTACGCAGCAGGTAGGCCCGCGAGTCACCGATGTGGACCATGCCCAGCTTGCTGCCGGTGAAGAGGGTCGCCGTGAGCGTGGTGCCCATCCCCTCCAGCTGCGGGTTGGCGTCCACTGTGTCGCGGAGTTGTTGGTTGGCGGTGCCCACGGCCGAACGCAACGCGTCGACGAGAGCGTCCCCCGGGACGTCCTCGTCGAGCGGCGCCATGGCACCGATGACGATGTTGCTGGCGACGTCACCGGCGGCCATACCGCCCATACCGTCGGCAACGGCAAGTAGCCGCGGCCCGGCGTAGACGGAGTCTTGATTGCCGTCACGGATCAGACCGCGGTCGCTGTGGGCCGCATAGCGCAGGGTCAGAGTCATGGCCGTAATTCGAGGGAAGTGCGGCCGATCCGGATCGGCACGCCGAGGGGGACGGGGGTTGGTCCGGTGACCTTAGCGCGATCGAGGTACGTGCCGTTAGTCGAGCCGAGGTCCTCGACGTACCACTGCCCTTCGCGCGGCACGAGCCGGGCGTGTCGCGCGGAGGCGTAGTCGTCGGTGATGACCAGGGTGGAGTCCTCAGCTCGACCGATGGTGATCTGCGCTTCACCAAGAGTGATCCTGGTGCCGGCCAGTTGACCGGCGGTCACCACCAGCTGGTGTGCCGCCCTGCCCCGTTTCACCTTCGCCGGCTTCGCCGTTTGCCCGGTCGAGGCCCCCACCGCGCGTGGTGCGGCCACCAGGCGACCGGACCGCGCGCCGGCGAAGAGATCCCGGCGGATCACACCGACCACCGTGAACACGAAGATCCACAGCAGGATCAGGAAACCGAACCGGGCAACGGTGATGACCAGTTCCGGCAAGGCGGGTCAGCCGTCCACGCGGAAGGTCAGCGTCGTCGTACCGAGCTGGACCATGTCACCGGGGTTCAACGCGACGGCGGAGACCCGCTGCCCGTTGACCATGGTGCCGTTGGTCGACCCCAGGTCGGTCAGCACGACCTGGCCCCCGTCGAAATCCAGCCGGGCGTGTCGCCGGGAGATGCCGACGTCGGGCAGGCGCAGGTTGGCCTGGTCGCCACGACCGATCACCGTGGACCCCATCTGGAGGGGGTAGGTGCGGCCGTCTCCGGAGACCAGCCGCACGTTGCGACCGCCACCGTGCCCCGGCGGCGGGCCGTAGCCACCGCCCTGGTCGTACGCGGGGTAGGCGGGCGGGCCGGCGTCGTAGCCGGGTGCCGACACCGGGGCGACCTCGCCGCCGGTGTAGACCTCGGCCGTGACACGGAACATGCCCGTGTCCAGGCCCTCACCTCGCTCGATCTCGACGATCACGTCGCCGTAGACCGTCCACGCCTGCTCGCCGATGAACTCCGCCTGCGACTGGGCCAATTCCTGGGCCAGCGCGGCGGCGTACGGCGCCAGCCGACTGTGGTCGAACGGCGAGAGATCGATCACGTAGCGGTTGGGCACCAACGTGCGCCCACCGGCCAGGATCGCCTTGTGCGCCTCGGCCTCCCGCTGCATGGCGTTGAGGATCTCCACGGGGTGGACCACCCCTTTGAAGACCTTGGCGAAGGCCCCTTCGACCAGGCCTTCCAGACGCTTCTCGAAGCGTTGCAGCACGCTCACCGGCTCCTCCTCGGGTCCCGAGGACATGATGGTATCCGGCCGGCGCGCGCGCAGCTCACACGCCGCTCGGCCGGCTGCTCCCGGCCCGTTCGGAAGGGCCGGGACTGTCGTGCTAATCTTTCGTCCGCCACGAACGGTAACCGCTCGTGGCGAGCGCCAGGGACAGCGTAGTATTCCCGAGGCCCGTTGGAGACAGCGGGGCCGGGGCGGCTACAGTGTTCCGGGTCGTGCCACGGGGATGTGGCGGAATGGCAGACGCGCACGGTTCAGGTCCGTGTGCCCGAAAGGGCGTGGGGGTTCAACTCCCCCCATCCCCACCAATGACGAGGGCTCCGCTTGATGCGGGGCCCTTCCGTCATATCGGGACGTGCCGGACGTCACGCTATGCTGCGATGGATTCTGCCTCCGATGGACCGGGAGTGGCGTGTGAGTGTCGCGTTGGTGACAGGGTCGGGTGGCCTGATCGGCTCTGAGGCGGTCCGGCACTTCGCCGGCCTCGGCCTGGACGTGGTCGGCATCGACAACGACATGCGCCGGTACTTCTTCGGCGAGGACGGCTCCACCTCGTGGAGCCTGGAACGGCTCGGCCGTGACCTGGGTAACGCGTACACACACTTCGCGGTGGACATCCGGGACCGGGACGGTCTGGAGCAGGTGTTCAAGAAGTACGGCTCGGACATCGCCGTGGTGATCCACAGCGCTGCGCAGCCGAGTCACGACTGGGCGGCCAAGGAGCCGTACACGGACTTCGACGTGAACGCCGGCGGCACGCTCAACATGCTGGAGAACACCCGCCTGCACGCGATCGACGCACCGTTCATCCACTGCTCGACCAACAAGGTCTACGGCGACCGGCCGAACAGCCTGCCGCTGGTCGAGCTGGAGACCCGGTACGAGCTGCCCGAGGACCACCGCTGGCACCAGGGCATCACCGAAGAGATGTCGATCGACCACTCGCTGCACTCGGTCTTCGGCGCCTCCAAGGTCGCCGCCGACGTGATGGTCCAGGAGTACGGGCGCTACTTCGACATGAAGACAGCTTGCTTCCGCGGCGGCACGTTGACCGGCCCGGCCCACTCCGCGGCCGAGCTGCACGGGTTCCTGGCCTACCTGATGCGCTGCGTCATGGAGGGCCGGACGTACAACCTGTTCGGCTACAAGGGAAAGATGGTCCGCGACGCGATCCACTCCCGCGACGTGCTGAGCGCGTTCGAGGCGTTCTTCCGGGCACCGCGATCCGCGGAGGTCTACAACCTCGGCGGCGGGCGGCACTCGAACACCTCGCACATCGAGGCCTTCCGGATCGCCGAGGAGATCACCGGTCGCGAGGCGCAGATCAACTACGTCGAGCAAAACCGCACCGGCGACCACCAGTGGTACGTCAGCAGCATGGCCCGGTTCGAGGCCCAGTACCCGGACTGGAAGATCACATACGACGTGCCGATGATCCTGCGGGAGATCTACGAGGCCAACGTGGACAAGTGGGTCCCCCAGTCATGACCACGTCGCGGACCAAACGCAACGTGCTGGGTGTCCTGGTGGACGCCACCGACTACGCCACGGCGACCGACGCGGTGGTGACCGCGGCGCACGAGCGTCGTCCGCTCGCGCTGACCGCGTTGGCCGTGCACGGCGTGATGACCGGGGTGCTGGACCCGGCGCACAACGCCCGGCTCAACTCCTTCGACGTGGTCACACCGGACGGGCAACCGGTGCGGTGGGCGCTCAACCTGCTGCACAACGCCGGCCTCACCGACCGGGTCTACGGGCCGACGCTGACCCTGCACGTGCTGTCGCGTTTCGCCGACGAGGGTCTGCCGGTCTACCTGTACGGCTCGACCGAGGAGACCCTCGCCCGGTTGATCCCGGCCCTGGAGCGGATGTTCCCCGCCCTGAAGATCGCCGGGGTGGAGCCGTCCAAGTTCCGCGCCGTCGAGCCCGGTGAGGACGCCGAGATCGCCGACCGGATCCGGTCCAGCGGTGCCCGGCTCGTCCTGGTCGGGCTCGGCTGCCCCCGCCAGGAGGTCTTCGCGTACGCCATGCGTCCGCTGCTCGACATGCCGCTGATGGCGGTCGGCGCGGCCTTCGACTACCACGCCGGTCTGCTCCGCAAGCCGCCGCCGTGGATGCAGCGTGCCGGCCTGGAGTGGTTCTGGCGTCTCGGGCTGGAGCCCAAGCGGCTCTGGCGTCGGTACGTCATCCTCAACCCGGCGTACCTGAGCCGGCTGGCCGCGCAGAAGATCGGCCTCTGGAAGGCCCGCCCGCCGGCGCCGGCCCACGAACGGCCGGCCACCTTCTCGGTCTGACCCGTACGGCACGAGGCCCCACCCGGTCTTCCGGGTGGGGCCTCGGTCGTGGGAGACCGCTCAGACGGTCAGGGTCCAGGTGTTGATGTAGCCGGTGTCGACCGAGTAGGTGTCGCGCACCTGAAGCCGCCAGGTGCCGTCGGCAGCCTCACCGGAGACGTTGACCGAGTACGTGGCGATCACGTTGTCGGCGCTGTCCGAGGTGCTGCTGTTCTTCAGCCGGTAGGAGCTGCCGTCCGGGGCGAGCAGGTCGATGACCAGGTCACCTCGGTAGGTGTGCACGATGTTCACCGCCACCGTGGACGCCGAGGACGCGTTGCGGCCACAGCCGGAGATGGTGATGGAGCTGGTCACCGCCGAACCGGCGTCCGGGATCGACACGTCGGTGCCGTTGGTGCCGGTGCAGCCGGTGGGCGGCGGCGGGGTGGTGCCGCCGCCGCCCACGTAGAGCAGCAGGTTCGGCGAGCCCGAGCCGACGTTGCTGATCACGTTCGGGGTGGCGGTGGACACGAGTTCGTTGCGCACCTGCGCCGGGGTCCAGCTCGGGTTGGCGCTGGCCACCAGGGCAGCCGCGCCGACCACGTGCGGCGTGGCCATCGAGGTGCCGCTGATGGTGTTGGTGGCCGTGTTGCTGGTGTACCAGGCCGAGGTGATCGACGAGCCGGGCGCGAAGATGTCCAGGCAGGTGCCGATGTTGGAGAACGACGAGCGGGCGTCCGCGCTGGTCGTCGAGCCGACCGTGATGGCCTCCGTGGTACGGGCCGGTGAGGTGTTGCACGCGTTCGCGCCGCTGTCGTTGCCGGCCGCCAGGCCGTACGTCACGCCGGAGGCGATCGAGTTGCGGACGGCGTTGTCCAGCGAGCTGTTCGCGCCGCCGCCGAGGCTCATGTTGGCCACCGCCGGCTTGATCGCGTTCGCGGTGACCCAGTCGACGCCGGCGATCACACCGGCGTTCGTGCCGCTGCCGGAGCAGTTCAGCACCCGGACGCCGACCAGCTGGACACCCTTGGCCACGCCGTACGACGACCCGCCGACGGTGCCGGCGACGTGCGTGCCGTGGCCGTTGCAGTCGTCGGCCGACCCGCCGTCCACGGCGTCGTAGCCGGAGGTGGCCCGGCCGCCGAAGTCGTTGTGGGAGAACCGGATGCCGGTGTCGATGATGTAGGCGTGCACGTTGCTCGCCGTGTTCGGGTAGGTGTAGGAGCTGTCCAGCGGCCGGTTGCGCTGGTCGATCCGGTCCAGACCCCAGGAGGGCGGGTTGGTCTGCGTTCCGGAGATCGAGACGGTGTGGTTCTGCTCGACGTACGCCACCGCCGGGTCGGCCGCGATCCGCGCCGCCGCGCTCGCGCTGACAGTGACCTCGAAGCCACGCAGCGCCGCTGCGTAGGTGCGGGCCACCGCGCCGCCGTGGCGACCGGAGAGTCGCTTCGCGGCGTCGCCGACCCGGTCCCGGGCCACGGCACTGTCCTTGAGTACGACGATGTAGCTGTCCGGCACGGCGGTGGCGCCGCCCGCGGCCCGCACCACACCGACGGGTTCGGCGGCCAGGGCCGGGGTGCCGACGGCCAGCACGGTCGCCGTGGCCACCCCGATCAGTACGGACCTTCGTGGAAGACCCATCTCCTACCTCCCTCTGACCGGCGGCGGAACGTGACGCCGGTCCCAAAATCAATCGACGCATGCCGATCCAGCTGAGGGTAGATCAGCCGTCGGGCACTTGAACATGTCGAAACGGCCATACCTTCGGGTGATGACCCCCTACGGGCCGACGTCGGGGACGAACAGGGGGTCGGCCCGGATTCGCCTGGCGCAGATCCGGGAAAGACTCTCGAACATGGAGAGTCAGCTCACCATCCTGTTCCCGGTAGCCGCCGCCTGGTTGGCCGCCGGCGTCGTCGCCGACGGCCTTCCCCGCCTGCGCAACACCCGCGCGCTTCGCCGGCGTACCGGATGGTTGCTGGCGCTGACCCTCACCGGCCTGACACTCACCGCGGCCGTGCTCGGCGGCGGTCTGCTCAGCGCCGGCTCCGCGCCGGTCGACCGGGCCGCCGCCGGGCTCACCCTGGCCGTCGGCCCGGCGCTCGTGGCGTCGGTCTGCTCGGTACGCCGGATCCGCCGGCTGTGGGCCGGGGCGGGCGCCTTCGCCAACGCTCCCGCCACACCCGCGCCGCACGGGCTGCGTGCCGCCGCCGCCCACCCGCTCGTGGGGCTGCCCCTCCAGGTGGCCGCCCTGGCCACGATGCCGGCGGTGATCGCGGCGATCGGCACCGACCTCGGGGCCGACCCCAGCGTCACCGGGCCGGCGATCACGGTAGGCGCTCTCGCGGTCGCCGCCATCGCGGTCCGGCACGCACTTCGCCACAGCCGGCTGGCCGAGCGGGTCCAGCCGGACGCCGCCCGGTCAACGCGGGCGGCTGGCCCCCTGCACGTATAGCAACTCCAGGATCGCCCTGGTCGCCTCGAACCAGCGGTCCAGCCAGTCCTGCGAGGGCAGGTTGCCCTTCGGCGGCAACTCCATCAGCAGGCCACGCAGCAACGGGTGGTCGGCGAAGGACTCGGTGGGCTCCATCGGCCACCCGTTCGGCGGGAACGACGGCTCGATCAGCGGATTCGGGTCCAACGAGGGCAACGAGAGCGGCGGATCCGCCGACTCGGAGGTCGCCTCCCGCCCGCTCAACTCCTGGTCGGTCGAGACCACCTCGGTCAGTACGGTGTCCCGACGGGCCCCGCGATACTTGCCACCGAATCGTTCCGCTTTGGCCGGACCGTTGGTGAGGTTGTCTGAACCGATCGTCGTCATCCGTCTCGCCTACTCGCTCGGTTGCGGGTCGGTGCGGCGGGTCGTCGACCAGTGCCGTACCGACCGGTTCAACGAGACGAGCGCGATGTGGCGACGGGATTCCCCCCGGAACCTCACCGGCCACCGCCGGCCACCGGCCGGCCGGAGACGGCGGAGTCCCCGTCCGGCAGGCCGGACGGGGACTCGCTGGGGCCATTCACTCAGACCGCGCCGAACACACCACCTCGGGTGCCCGCGACGAAGGCGTGCCAGTCACCGGGTGCGAAGACCAGGGCTGGGCCCGCCTTGTCCTTCGAGTCCCGCACTCCGACCGCCCCCGTCACGTACGCCACCTCCACGCAGTTGTCACAGTTCGGCCCGCTCTTCGAGCTCTTGAACCATGCTGCCTGCGTCAGGTCCACGGGGAACCCCTTGGTCGCCATTTCCACAACGGCTCCTCTGCCAGTTTTGCGATGTGTGCGACGGACTCCTCCGGACGTATGGCCGCAGCGCGGATGTGATCGAAGATGAAGCTGTACTTCTGTAGTTCGTCGCTCTTCTCGAGGAAAAGCCCACCCGTGGCGTTCTCCGCGTACACAACATCCGGATCACCGGGCTCAGGGAAGCTGAGGATCGTGAACGTGCCGTCCATGCCGGCGTGCGCACCCACCTCGAAGGGCAGGATCTGCAGCGTCACGTTCGGCAACTCGGCCACCTCGACCAACCGTCTGAGTTGGCCGCGCATCACCTCGTCCCCGCCCACCGGCCGACTTACCACCGCCTCATCGAGCACCACCCACAGATCGACCGGATCGTCCTGGGTCAATAACGACTGACGGCCCAGACGGACACGCACCCTTTGGTGTACCTGATCGGCGGTGAAGTCCGGCCGAGCGGCGCGGATCATGGCTCCGGCGTACTCCTCGGTCTCCAGGAGGCCCGGCACGACCTGCTGTTCGTACGCCCTTATCGAGCTCGCCGCCGCCTCCAGCCCGACGTACGCGCCGACGAGCACCGTGCTGTACGGATGCCACCAGCCCTTCTGGCGTGCCTCCCGTGCGATCTGCACGAGCTCGTCGCTCTCGGCGCCGACCACGCCGTAGATCCGCAGCATGTCCCGCACGTCGCGTGGGGTGGCCGTGGTGTGGCCGGTCTCGATCCGGGAAACCTTCGACGCCGAGCACTCCAACTGCTCGGCGACCACCTCGATGGTGATTCCGGCGGACTCCCGCTGGCGGCGCAGCTCGGCACCGAGCCGCCGCCGTCTGATGGTCGGACTGCGCCGCTCACTCATGGCGCAACCCACGAGTCAGTGGTCCCCGCCGCTGGCTGCTCGACCCCACTCGGGCTACCTCCGGTAACGCGCCACTGGGTGACACCCGCCGGGGGCGCGACCGTCGACCGGCGAGCGTTCGCGACGAAGGGGAGTGGTGCCGGTCCTCGGCCGGCCGCGACGGGCGAAACCGGCCCCCAGTGTGCCGTCCGGACGCGGATGGCTTCAATAGGCCTTTCGCGCGACACGCTCATGTATCGGCAAAAGTCGACGTGCAACTTGCATGAAGCACGTCCCTGATGCACTCTGTCCGTATGGCACGGATCACTCAGCGTCTCCGTTCACTCCCTCGGAGTGGTGACCCCACCGACCCGGGGAAGCTGGGCACGACGCGGGCCCGGCCGACGACACCGAGACCTGCTCCGGGGTAAAGACCCCGCCGCTGCAAGCCGGCAAGCTGCGGCGGCGGGCGCGGTTCCCGGAAGCAGTCGGGTGGTGGTCGGGTGGCGGCACGTCACCAACGGAGTACGGCCCGACCACCGCCATCCGCACCACCGGTTCACGAGGCACGACCCCGTCGCCGGCCGAGACGTCCCCCGTTCAGGCACCGCCGGCAGCCCGCCGGCCAACCCTCCCCAGGAGCCCATGTGCTTCCCCGCACCGGTGACGTACTGCACGTGACTCGCGCGGCGAGTGTCCAGTTCCTCAGGCCGATCAAGTTCCGGGTGATCCGGGTGCTCGACTGGCCCACCTATGACGGCTGGCTCTGGCTCGACGGCTACGAGTTGAACTCCGCGGGCGACGCGGTCAACCGACGTTCGATCTTCGTTCAGCGGGAAGGTCTGCAGCAACTGCAGGCCGCCCCCGAGCCCCGTCCGCACACCGTGCGGGCCCGACGACCGGTTGCCCGTACCCCAGTCCGGGTGGGCTGACCGGCCCGATCCGCCGCCGGTAGGCGTGCCGCCGCCATAGAATCGGTACGCCCACCCCGGCACAGCTCCACCCGCACGTCCAGGACCCTGACCCTGGGATGGTCATGGTCAATCAGCCCGCCCTTCGGCGGCACCACCGCTCCCGTATCGCCTACGCATTCGGACTACTGGCCCTCCTCGGGGCGATGGCCACAGCGCTGGTCCTCCTCCGAGACCCGGCGATGTCGTCCACCCCGCTGACCGCGCCGGTGCCCGCACCGGAGATCACCGTGGTCGACGCCGACCCTCCGTCGGACGAAGATCCATCGCTGTACGACGAACCCGGTTGGATCGGCGGCGACGCTCCCGGCCAGGCCGCCGACCCGACGGGGCCGGTGGCCGGCCACGGCGCCGGTGGCCAGTCCGACGGCCGTCAGGAGCTGACCGAGGCGGCTCCGGCCGGGCACACCGCCACCGACGTCCGTCGGTCCCTCTTCTGGTCCGGGATCTTCGGTCTCACCATCTCGCTGGCCGGCCTCGGCATGGTCGGTACCCGCCGCCGGATGTGGTGACCAGCGATCACGACGTGCTCGTCACCGTGGGGGTCGGCGTGGTCGGGCTCGCCCCGGTGGAGGGTCGGGCCTGGGACACCACCAGCAGCACCTCGTCGTCGGTCGGCACCGGTGTGCCCGCCTCCGGTTCGGTGCCCACCACCGTGCCCGGCGGCAGTTCCGACGGGCGGTACACCACGCGGTAGGAGAGACCGAGCCGGTTCAACAAACCCTCTGCGGTGGCCTGCGGCAGGCCGGCGAGCGGCGGCACCGGCACCTCGTCCGGTGCCGTTGTGGTCGGCGAACTGCTCGGCGACTCGCTGGTCGGTGCCGCCGAGGTCGGAGGCTCGGTGGTCGGCGCGGCACTCGTCGCACTGGCCGGCGGGAGCGAGGGGGTGGGCCCGGGGTCGTCACGGTCGTCGTCCTGGTTGGCGAGCACCAACCAGAGCGCTCCGCCGAGCAGACCGGCGAACAGCAGCCCGAGCACACCCCAGAGGATCGGCAGCCACCAGCGTCGGCCGCCCTGCTCCTCGACGTACCACTCAGCGGCGTCGGTCGGCCGGGACGGCCGGACCTCGGCCCGCCCGGACCACGACGGCGGTATCTGCGCCGTGCGGTCGGCGGGCGTGCCGGTGGACCGATCGATCGGCATGGTCTCGTCGGGCGACAGATCGGGACGCGCAGGGACGGTTCGGTCGATATGTGCCGTCTGTTCGGGCACCGAAGCAGGACGGCTGTCGATGGGTGCCGTCTCGTCCGCACCCGCGGTTGGTCGGGTCGACGGCGATGACTCCGGCCGGTCGGCGGCCGGGGGCAGGGCCCTGGTTCGGTCGTCGTCGTTCTCGTCGGCGGGAGGCTCCTGGCGGTCGTTGCTCATCGCACGTCCCTTCCCCGAACCGGACGGGCGTCATGGCCCTCGACCGTCAACCTAGTCGTCCATGGCGCCATCGGCGGGGATCAGCGTGCCGAGCCGCGCGGGAGGCGGCGCGTCGATCGGTGCGGGAAACAGCTCAGGGGGTGGGTTTGGTGGTCGGCTGTTCGACGCCGTCCGTGCCACACCAGATGCTGACCTCGTCGTTCCATCGGGCAGCGCCGTCCTCGGCCGGCTCCTGCCGAGTGACCTTTCCACTGCGCCCACTGACGTAACGCGGATAGAGGCCCTCGTCGATCAACTCGTTGGCGGCCTTGTCGCAGTTGTCCCCGACCACGTCCGGAACCTCGGCTGCCGGCGCTGGCCCCGCGACCTGGAGTTGCACCGTCGTACCCCGGGTGACCTCGGTGCCCACCGCTGGCGACGTGTTCTCGACGGTACGGCCGGTGCCGCCACCGAAGACCAACCGCCAGCCCAGCCGCTGCTTACGCAACAAGTCCCGGGCCTCGACGAAGTCGGTACCGATCACCGGCGGCACGGTCAGGCCGGTCCCCTTGGTCGCGCCGGCGGAGGTCCGGACGGCCGACGGTGTGGCCCGCCCGGTGCTCGGCCGGGGCGCGGTGGCCCGACCGGTCGGCGAACCGCTCAAGCTCGCGACGGCGAGGGGATCCTCCGAGGACGTGCCGCCGTCGCCGGCCAGCAGCCAACCACCTGTCGCGCCGACCGCGGCGAGCAGCACAGCGGCCAACCCGCCACCCAGCAACACGCTGGCCCGGCCCGCGCCGGCGCCACCCTGGCCACCGACGGCATCCTGTCGGCCCGTGTTCGTGTCCGTCATACCGCCCACCGCCTCATCACCGGCGACCGTACCGTCCGTCGCCCAACCTGTTGCGCCGGCCGTCCGCACCGGCGGGTCGTTGCGACTCGCCGCGCCGACGACGGGACGTTACGCTGCCCGGCATGGCCAGACAGGGCTGGGGAGTATCGATCGCCACGGCGATCGGGGTCGCTGCCGGCGCGGGCGCCGCACAACTGGGCTTCGGCTACGGGCTCGGCGTCATCGCCTGGACACCCACCGAGGCCGGGGCCACCGACACAGCCTGGGCCGACGGCCTCGCCTGGGCCACCTGGCTCGCTGCCAGCTCCACGGTCCTCGGCGCGGTCTGCGCGCAGCGACTGCACCACCGCGGCGCACCGAAGCCGGCAGAGGTCGCCTCTCCCGACTCGGCGGCCACGCCGGCCACTCGGGCGGACACTCCGGGCACCCAGGCGGACACTCCTGATTCCGCACTCGACACCACCGGCCCGGAGCCGCCGGCCGAGCGTGACGGTCTGCTGCGCCGGATGGCACTCGCGCTCGGCGCCGGCATCGGCGGCCTGGTGACGGTATTGCTGATCGCCGTACCCGCGCGGGTGGCCACCGGCGCGGACACCGGCGCACCGCAGCGCACCGCCGCCGTCCAGGCGACGCTGGGCATCCTGCTGGGCGTGGTCGTCGCGATCTGGGCGCTGCGCTCGCGGGCGGCGGCTGTCAACGTGACCGCGACGGCCGCCTGGCTCTGGCTGCTCGCGGTGGTCTCGGTGATCGACGGGGTACGCGTCGGACGCGGGCTGACCGGTGCGCAACTGGGCACCTGGCACCTCCACCCGGACCACTCGCACTACTGGATCGGTGGCCAGCTCTACTGGCCGGGCGCGCTGTTGGCACTCGTGCCCGCGCTGCTGATCGGCGTGCTGGCCGCCCGGCGGGCGGCGCGTTCGACCGGACACCGGGTCGGCGCTGCGGCCTCCGGCGCTGCCGGGCCGGTGCTCGTCGCGCTCGCCTACCTGACCACACTGCCGCACTGGTCGACGTTGGGCCCCGCGCAGCTGTCCACCCAACTGGTCGCCCCGTACGCGGTGATCGCCGGCGTCGGCGGTTCGGTGCTGGCCGCCGTTCTCGCGGAGCGAGCCGACCGGAACCGGACCACCCAGCTCGGGTCGACCGCGCCGGAGCCGGCTGCCGACTCGACCGCGGC
This sequence comes from Micromonospora sp. WMMD967, assembly GCF_029626165.1. NCBI lineage: Bacteria > Bacillati > Actinomycetota > Actinomycetes > Micromonosporales > Micromonosporaceae > Micromonospora > Micromonospora sp. WMMD967. The sequence goes on along the minus strand of NZ_JARUBK010000001.1, from coordinate 1,131,955 downwards.
CGTTGCGTCCAAGCCGACGACCCCTGCCACCGCCGGCGGGCCGAACCCAACCCCTGCGACGGCGGAAACGGACCCGGAGCCGCCGGTCTCCGGTAAGTCGAACGGCACCCCGGGCCGCCGTCGCAAGGCCGCCACGACCGGGGCGGCCGGGACGGGTCCCGCACCCGATGAGGACGCTCTGCCCAGAGTGCCCGCGCCCCGGACGGACCCGGACCTCACCGGGCCAGCCGACGAGGACCCGACACCAACCACCCGCCGCCCCACCCGCGCAACCCGCCGCCCCATCCACCCCCCAACGGACTGAATCCAGCCCTCTCCTCCTTGATCATGAAGTCATTGCCATCCCGTCCGGCGTGTCGGGGTAACAACTTCATGGTCAACGCGGGTGGGAGGGGTCAGTCGACCGGCCAGGTGTGCACGGGTTCGTTGGAGCGCTGGAGTTCCGCGTAACGCTGGACCATGTGGTGCAGCGCGGCCTTCCGGTCCATGCCGTGCTGCCGCTCCGCCGCCCAGACCGTCTCGGTCTGCCAGACGGCACCGTTGCGGCCGGTCCGGCAGCGCTGCTCGATGATGCCGAGCAACCGGTCCCGTTGGGCCGCCGCGACGCCGAACCCGTCGAGGCCGGCCGCCGCGGTGGGCAGCAACTGGTCCAGCACCAGCTTGGTGACCGGCACGTCACCGAGCCCGGGCCAGTGCAGGACGGCGTCGAGGCCACGTCGGGCGGCGGCGTGGAAGTTCTCCTCGGCGGAGCTGAAGGTCAGTTGACTCCAGATCGGACGGTCCGCCTCGGCGAGACCACGAGCCAACCCGAAGTAGAAGGCCGCGTTGGCGAGCATGTCCACCACCGTCGGGCCGGCCGGCAACACCCGGTTCTCCACCCGCAGGTGCGGGCGGCCGTTCATGATGTCGTAGACCGGGCGGTTCCACCGGTAGACGGTGCCGTTGTGCAGCCTCAACTCCCCGAGCTTCGGTACGCCGCCGGCGTGCAGCACCTCCACCGGGTCCTCGTCTTCGCAGATCGGCAGCAACGGCGGAAAGTACCGCACGTTCTCCTCGAAGAGGTCGAAGATCGAGGTGATCCATCGCTCGCCGAACCACACCCGAGGGCGTACCCCCTGGGCCTTGAGCTCGTCGGGACGAGTGTCGGTGGCCTGCTGGAACAGGGCGATCCGGGTCTCCGCCCAGAGTTGGCGGCCGTAAAGGTAGGGGCTGTTCGCTCCGACCGCCACCTGCACACCGGCGATTGCCTGGGAGGCGTTCCAGTAGTCGGCGAAGCTGTCGGGCGCCACCTGGAGGTGGAACTGGAGGCTGGTGCAGGCGGCCTCGGGGGCGATCGAGTCGGTGTGCGTCCGCAGTTGCTCGACGCCACGGATGTCCAGCTCGATGTCCTCGCCGCGGGCGCCGACGATCTGGTCGTTGAGCACCCGGTAGCGCTCGTTGGTGGAGAGGTTGTCCTCGACCAGGTGTCCCTCGGTGAGGGTGGGCAGGATGCCGACCAGGACGATGTTCGCGTCGGACCGGGCCGCGCGCTCGTCGGCCCGGGAGAGGCTGCCGCGCAGGTCACGTTCGTAGTCGGCGAAGCCGGCGCCGTCGATCAGCCGGGGCTCGGCGTTGAGTTCGAGGTTGAACTGCCCCAGCTCGGTCTGGAAGAGCGGATCGGCGATGTCGGCGAGGATCTCCTCGTTGCGCATCGCCGGTTCGGCCGTCGAGTCGACCAGGTTGAGTTCGATCTCCAGGCCGGTCATCGGCCGGTCGGCGTCGAACCCGAAGTCGTCGAGCATGAGGGCGAAGACGTCGAGGCACCGCCGCACCTTCTGCCGGTATCGGACGCGATCATCCCGGGTGAAGGCGCCCTGTGAGACGTCCCTGCCCATGTGTCCTCCCGACAGCCGGCGCGGTCGGGATCCTGCCGTCCCGGAAAGCGCATTGTGAACCATCAACGGTAAGAGCGCCGACCTGACCACGGCCAGAGGCCGACGGCGGTGTTCCGACTTCGACCCGAGCGGACGGCTCTCGTGGCGCCATCTGTACCCCGTGGCCGGCCGACACGACCCGATGGCGGTGCGAACAAGTCGTGACAATTACCACGACGCCACCGGGGTGGGTAGACGACGCAGGGCCCGCGCCGACGTGCGGCGCGGGCCCTGCGTACCGGTGATCCGGGAGGGATCAGGCCTGACGGACGGCCTCACCCTCGATCTCGATCTTGATCTTGCGGCTGACCAGCACGCCCCCGGTCTCCAGGGCGACGTTCCAGGTCAGGCCGAACTCCTCGCGGTCGATCTCGGTGCTCGCGGAGAAGCCGAAGATGTCCTGGCCGAACGGGCTGCGGCCGACACCCTCGAACTCCACCTCCAGCTCGACCGGGCGGGTGACGTCCTTGATGGTCAGCTCGCCGGCGAGCACGAACTCGTTGCCGCTGCGGGACTTGACCCCGGTGCTGCGGAATTCGAGGGTCGGGAACTTGTCGGAGTCCAGGAATTCGGGGCTGCGCAGGTGGGCGTCCCGGTCGGCCTGGGTGGTGTCGATGCTGGCGGCCTGGATGGTCGCGACGACCGACGACTGCAGCGGGTCCTCCGCGACGGTGATGGTGGCGGTCGCCTCGTTGAACTCACCGCGAACCTTGCTCACCATCATGTGCCGGGCAACGAAGCCGACCCGCTTGTGCGCCACGTCGAGCGCGTAGGTGCCGGCCGTCGGGATGGTGAGGCCGTCCCAGTCGCGGGTAACCGCATCGATGCTGCTGGTCATGCTGCTGTCCTCCAGGAGATTGTTTAGTAGCCCAACGACTGCTTAAGCAACTATAACTGCAACAACATTCCCTGTGTCAAGTACTGCTAGGATGAACGCGTGACCAACGTCTTCGACGATCCCCGGATCACCGCCGTCGGCCTGCTCTTCGAGGCACACGCCGGGCTGTCCGCCCGGTTCAACGCCCAACTCGAGGAGCACGGCCTGTCCGCGGTCGAGTTCGAGGTCATCACCCGACTGGCCCGCTCGCCGGGCAACCAGCTACGCATGACCGACCTCGCCGCGCAGACCTCACTGTCGACCAGCGGGGTGACCCGCGTGGTGGACCGGATGGAACGTGACGGCCTCCTCACTCGTCGGGCCTGCCCGAACGACCGGCGCAGCTCGTACGCCGTGGTCACCGCTGCGGGGATGCAGCGCCTGAACGAGACGCTGCCCGGTCACCTGCAGATGATCGAGCAGTGGTTCACCGGTCAGCTCGACCCCGAGGCGTTGACCGCCCTCCTCGACGGGCTGCGGCGGGTCCGCGACGCCGCACATCCGTGCGCTACCGCCGGCAGCGACGACACCACCTTCGCGCAGGAGACCGCGACCGATCAACCCTGAGAGCACCCGGGCGGCGGGGCGCCCGCACCGGCAGAAAGACCGGCAGAACTGCCCCCACCAAGCTGGATCATTCGGGCCAAGTCGACTTTCTGCCGTTCCGGCGGTGGCAGGCTTCCCACACCGGGGATCAACCGGGGGGTGACGGCGCGGGCGATCAGCGAGGGGTAGCACCAAGGGGGCTCTTCGTCCGCGCCACTCTCCCGTTGCCCTGCCGTCGTCGATCGCGCAGGAAGCATCCGCCCCAGGGCGCTACGGGGCCGTCGGCCCGTCCCGGTCGGCGGTCAATGCGTAGAGCAGTCCCGACTCGTGGGGCAGCAGCGCGATGCCACTCTCCCGACACACCTGATCGAGCCGATCGAGGACCGCCGGGTCAGCGGTGCTGGCGGCCAGCCCCACCAGCGACTCCACCACGTCCCGCCGATCCTGGCCCGACTCGGCAGCGGCCGCGAACCATTCGGCGGCCAACTCCCGGTCACCCTTGTGCAACGCGAGGTTGCCCTCGATCAGCGCACAGAGGCCGACGTCCGGCCCGTCCCCGGACAGCGCCATGTCACCGGAGCGTTGGCGCGGCACAGCCCGCCCGGATGGTGCTCGCACCGAACCCGCCGCCGCAGCCTCGGCCGTTCCCGCTCGCAACTCGGCGAGCACCTCGGTCGCCTCCGCGGCACGCCCGTCCTGGGCAAGCGCCAGCCCGACGGTCCCGAGCGTTCGGCGACGGCGCCCCTGGTCACCCAGCTCGGACAACGCCGCCATCGCCCGCCGACCACGGTCCACGGCGTCGGCGTACCAACCCTCCAGGCGGGCGACCTCGGCTCGACTGGCCCAGACCAGCACCCGCAGCCGCTGTTCCCCACTCTCGGCGGCGAGTCGGTCCGCCGCAGCGAGCCGGCGTCGCGCCGCAGCCAGGTCACCGGTCCGCATCTCGTGCCAGGCGAGACTGTTCTGAGCCACCGCCAGGTCCCGGGTCCGCCCGTCACGGGCCGCCAACCGCAGCACCACCTCGGCCTGCTCGCGCGCCTCGTCCTGTCGGCCGACGGCGATCAACAGTGTGCCGAGCACGATCCGCGCCTCCAGCTCACCTGTGACATCGCTGGCCTGCCGGAAGGTCTCCAACGCCGCACGCGCCGTCGGTAACTCCTCGGCACCCGCACCGTGCTCGGCCGCGAGGCGGGCGACACCGATCGCGGCCCAGCCCCGCAGGATCGGGTCGGCATCGGCGGTACGCGGGTCCGCCAGCAGGCGGTGCAACCACTGCCGCCCGACGACATCGCGCCCACGGAATCGCCACCAACGGGTCAGGCAGGCCGCCAGCCGCAGCGCCGTCAACGGGTCGTCGGTCGCCGCGTGGGCCAGCGACGAGCTGATGTCACTCGTCATCTCGTCCAGCCGATGCACCGCCTCGGACGAACGCGGACCAACGAGGTCGACGGCGGTCCGCGCCACCAACCGTGTGATCACCTCCGCGTGTCGCCGCCGGATGCAGGTCAACTCCCCCTCGCCGGCCGCCTGCTCGACGGCGTACTCACGGACCGCGTCGAGAAGCCGGAACCGGAACGAACCGGTGCCGCGTACGCTCAGCAGCCCCAGCTCGACGAACCGGTCCAGGCGGGGGACGGGATCGATCGCCACGGTGCCGTCCTGGTCGGCCTTGTCGGCGAGCATCTCCTCGGCCAACTCCACCGACCAGCGGTTGCCGAACACGGCGAGCTGCCGCAGCGCCGCCCGCTCGTCCGGAGCCAGCAGTCGGTAGCTGGTCGCCACCGCCTCGCGCAGGGTGACCGTGGCGACCGCGGAAGGGGTGGTCGGCCGTCGGGTGAGCGCGTCCGGCGCGTCCCAACCGGGGTGGACCGTGGCGTCGGCGGGAGCGGCCAGGTCGAGCACCCGATCGCCGTACCGGTTCAGCAGTTCGGTGAGGTCGAGGAGCCGACCCCGGGCGGCCATCAGCTCGATGGCGAGCGGCAGCCCGCCCAGGCGGCGAACCAGCGCGGCGAGCGCGGGCAACTCGTCGGGGGTGGGTGTCTCCCGGCGGACCTGGGCGAGCCGGGCGGTGAACAGGGCCACCGCCGGCCACGTTTCGAGTGTGGCCAGTCCGGTGTGCGCGACGTCCGGGGGCGGCACGTCGAGCGGCGCGACCGGCCAGACCCGCTCGCCGGGTAGACCGACCGGGTGCCGCCCGGTGACCAGCACCCGCAGCGACGGCAGGGCTGCGATCAGCCGGTGCACCGTCGCGGCGGCCGGACCCGGGGCGCGTTCCACGGCGTCCATCACCAGCAGGACCGGTCGGCCGGCGAGCTGGGCGACGAGTTCCGTCGGCCGCGCCGCGCCGAGTACGGCCATCGAGGCGGCGAGTACGTCCGGCCCGTCCGAGCCCTCGCCGATCAGCACCCCGGCCACTCCGGCCGGGTGGGCGGGGGCCACCGCGTGCGCCACCGACGTCGCCAGGGCGGTCTTGCCGACCCCGGCCAGCCCGACCAGGCTCACCAGCCGAGGGCCGCGCTCCTCGGTCAGCATGGCGGTCAGCTCGGTGATGTCGCGGTCCCGACCGATCAGCGCGACCGGAGGTGGGAGGCTGACCGGCCGGTCGGAGGTCGGGACAGCGATCGCCGTAGAGGTGGTGTCCGGCCGGGTTGACTCGGTGCCGGAGCCGCGGGCCGCAGCCAGGAACGCCGCCCGGTCGGCGCCGGCCAAGGCCAACGCCGCGGCGAGCAGGTCCACAGTGGTGCGCTGCGGCCGGACCGCCCGACCACGCTCCAGATCGCGCACCGTCCGCACACCCACCCCGGCCCGGGACGCCAGCTCGGCCTGGGTCAGGCCGACGGCGCGTCGATGCTCGCGAAGCAGCTCCGGCAGCGGGGTACGGCCAGCCGGGCTCCGCGACCCATCATGATCCGGAGTCATGGGCACGAAGAGTACGGATCGACTCCGACGGTTGGCAGTCGAACGTCGGGCTATTGACGCCCACCCGCCGAAATCCGACAGCCGTACGGCCAGCCGGTCCGGTACGGACGGCGGGTGGAACGGTTCAGAGGCCCAGGTCCCGAGCGATGATCATCCGCTGCACCTCGCTGGTGCCCTCGCCGATCTCCAGGATCTTGGAGTCCCGCCAGAAACGGGCTACCGGGTACTCGTTCATGAAGCCGTACCCGCCGTGGATCTGGGTCGCCTCCCGGGCGTTGTCGACAGCGATCGTGCTGGCGTGCAGCTTGGCGATGGCGGCCTGCCGCTTGAACGGCTCGCCGGCCAGCATCCGGGCGGCGGCGTCGTAGTAGGCCAGCCGGGCGGTGTGCGCCTTCAGCTCCATGTCCGCGATCTTGAACTGGATCGCCTGGTTGGCGCCGATCGGCTGACCGAAGGCGTGCCGCTCCTTCGCGTACTTGATCGACTCGTCGACACAGCCCTGGGCGAGGCCGACGGCCAGCGCGGCGATGGCGATCCGACCCTCGTCGAGGATCCGCAGGAACTGCGCGAAGCCCCGACCCCGCGCGCCGAGCAGGTTGGCCGCTGGTACGCGGCAGTCGTCGAAGGTCAGCTCGTGGGTGTCCGAGGCGGTCCATCCCACCTTGGAGTAGCCCGGCGCGACGGTGAACCCGGGCGTGCCGGTCGGCACGATGATCGTCGACAGCTCCTTGGAGCCGTCCGGGTTCGTGCCGGTCACCGCCGTGACGGTCACCATCGCCGTGATGTCGGTGCCCGAGTTGGTGATGAACGCCTTCGACCCGTTGATCACCCACTCGTCGCCGTCCAGCACCGCGCGGGTCTGGGTGCCGGCGGCGTCCGAGCCGGTGCCCGGCTCGGTGAGCCCGAAACCGGCCAACGCCTCGCCGCTGAGCAGCCTGGGCAGCCAGGTCGCCTTCTGCTCCTCGGTGCCGAAGCGGTAGATCGGCATCGCACCCAACGAGACCGCCGCCTCCAGCGTGATGGCCACGCTGGAATCGACCCGCGCCAGCTCCTCCAGGGCCAGGCAGAGCGCGAAGTAGTCGCCGCCCATCCCACCGTGCTCCTCGGCGAAGGGCAGGCCGAACAGGCCCATCTTGCCCATCTGCCGGACCACCTCGTACGGGAAGGTGTGTTGCTCGTAGTGCTCGGCGATGACCGGGGCGACCACCTCGCGTGCGAAGTCCCGCACGCTTTCCCGCAGCGCCGCTTGTTCGTCGGTGAGCCGGAAGTCCATGTCATCCTCCAGTGGGGACGGTCCGCCGGCGCTCGTGACGCCGGGACGGGTCGCTGTGCGGGCGGTCGAGGATCAGACCGGGGTCACGCCGTGCCGGCGTCGGGAGAAGTGCCGGTCCTTCGTACGCGCCGCCGCGAAGCGACGGACCAGCTCGGTACGCAGGTCGTGCGGCTCGACGATGGCGTCCACCACCAGCTCGCTGGCGAGCCGGACCACGTCGATGTCCTGCTCGTACTCGGCCCGCTTGGCGGCCACGAAGGCGGCCCGCTCGGCCTCGTCCTCGATGGCGGCGATCTTGTTGGCGTAGACGGCGTTCACAGCGGCCTCGGCCCCCATCACCGCGATCTTCGCGGTCGGCAGGGCGATCGTGGCGTCCGGCTCGAAACCGGGACCGGCCATCGCGTAGAGGCCGGCGCCGTACGCCTTGCGGACCACCACGCAGATCTTCGGGACCGTCGCCTCGGAGATCGCGGTGATCATCTTTGCGCCGTGCCGGATGATGCCCTGCTTCTCCACGGCGCTGCCGACCATGAAGCCGGGTACGTCGCTGAGGAACAGCAGCGGCACGTTGAAGGCGTCGCAGAGCTGCACGAACCGGGTGGCCTTGTCGGCCGAGTCGACGAAGAGCACGCCGCCCTTGAACATCGAGTTGTTGCCGACGACACCGACGACCTGCCCGTCGAGGCGACCGAAGCCGATGGTCAGCTCCTTGGCCCAGAGGGCTTGGATCTCGAAGAAGGAGCCCTCGTCGAGCAGTCCCTTGGCGTACCGCCGCATGTCGAACGCCTGCCGCTCGCTGGCCGGCACCAGCGCGGCCAGGTCGGCCTTCGCGGGCGCGGCGACGGCCGGCGCGGCCGGCGGCGTCTGGGTCCAGTTCGCCGGGAGGTACGACAGGTAGGTCTTCACCACGTCGAGCGCGTCGGCCTCGGTCTTGCAGAGGAAGTGCCCGACACCCGATTCGGCGGTGTGCACCTTGGCTCCACCCATCGCCTCCAGGGTGGTCTTCTCGCCGGTGACCATCTCGACCATCCGGTCGGAGCCGAGGTACATGCTCGCGTTGCCGTCGACCAGGGCCACCACGTCGCAGAACGCCGGGATGTACGCCCCACCGGCGGCGCTCGGACCGAACAGCGCGCACACCTGCGGGATCGAACCCGAGGCGCGCACCTGGTTCCAGAAGATCTTGCCGGCGCCACGACGGCCGGGGAAGAGGTCGACCTGGTCGGTGATCCGCGCGCCGGCCGAGTCGACCAGGTAGACCATCGGCACGCCGGCGCCGTACGCCCGCTCGATGATTCGGATGATCTTTTCGACGGTGCGGGCGCCCCAGCTGCCGGCCTTGACCGTGGAGTCGTTGGCCATCAGGCAGACCTGTCGGCCGTCGATCGTGGCGGTGCCGGTGACCACCCCGTCGGCGGGCAACCCTTCGGCCATCGAGTTGGCGTAGAGGCCGTCCTCGACGAACGAACCCTCGTCGACCAGGAGCGCGACCCGCTCACGGGCGAAGAGCTTGCCCTTGGCCGCGTTGGCCGCGTGGTACTTGTCCGCGCCGCCGGACCGGGCCCGCTTGCGCAGCTGCTCCAGTGCCTCACCGTCGAGCGTCACGCCGACTCCCTCGCCGTACCGACCTGAACGATCGTTAGGCTAGCGCATCGGCGTGGTTGTCGGCGACCTACGAGCGAACCAGACAGTTGGACCGAGAGCAAGACATTGAAAAACATGAATACATATCGCTAGGCTCCTGGCACCCCCCTCCCAGATTGGAGTCAGCGATGACCTCACGACTCAATCGGCTCGCCGTCGCGGTGCTCGCGACGACACTCGCCACCCTCGGCGTCACGGTCGCCAACCCGTCGCCCGCGTCCGCCGCCATGACCATCTGCTACAACACCAGCCAGGCAGGCAGCTACGCCGGCACCGCCAACCAGGCCGCCTCGATCTGGAACAACGCCACCGTCAACCTGACGCTCTCCGCCAACTGCGGCTCCAACCTGCGGATCTACCAGATCACCGGCGGCGGCTCGTACGCCGTCCGGACCAGCCTCGGCAACGGCCGGGTCTACATCGACACCCAGCAGGCCGCGCAGTACAGCCCGCTTCGCATCATGACCCACGAGATCGGGCACATCCTCGGCCTGCCGGACAACTACAACGGCAACTGCTCGCTGCTGATGTCCGGTGGCAGCGCCGGCACCAGCTGCACCAACCCGTACCCGAGCAGCGCCGAGGCGAACCGGGTGAGCAACCTCTTCGCCGGCACCCGCATCGCCACCGAGCGCAGCACCGACCGCGCCGAGGCGGACATCTTCCGCGACAGCTGGCCGAGCATGCTCACCACGGTGGGCTGATCGACCTGGTACGTCGGAGGGGCCGGCCTCGGGCCGGCCCTCCCCACGTCTCACTCAGCTCGGCATCGGCGTCAGCCGGGTCCGCGGACCGGCCCGCAGCACACCCGACGGCAGCCTCTTGCCGAGCAACTCCTCGGCCAACTCCGCCGCCTCGACGAGGGCCGCCAGGTCGATGCCGGTGTCGATGCCCATGTCGTGCAACATGTGCACAGCCTCCTCGGTCGCCAGGTTGCCGCTGGCCCCCGGCGCGTACGGGCAGCCGCCCAGGCCACCGACGCTGGCGTCGAACTCGGTCACCCCCAGCTCCATCGCGGTCAACAGGTTGGCCAGCGCCGTGCCCCGGGTGTTGTGGAAGTGCAGCAGCACCGGCACGTTCGCGTTACGGTCGCGTACCGCGGTCAACAGCTCGCGGACCCGGCGCGGCGTTCCCATGCCGGTGGTGTCGCCGAACGCGACCCGGTCGGCGCCGTCCCGGACCACCCGGTCGACGATGCCGGCCACCCGCGTCGGATCGATGTCACCCTCGTACGGGCAGCCGAAGCTGGTCGCCACGATCACCTCCACCCGAGCGGACGCGCCGTGCAGCAGGTCGATCAGTTCGGCGATGTCGTCCAACGACTCGTCGGTCGACCGGTTGACGTTGCGGCGGTTGTGCGTGTCACTGGCGGAGACCACCACCTCGATCTCGCCGAACCCGGCGGCGAGGGCCCGCTGGGCGCCCCGGGTGTTCGGCACCAGCGCCGAGTACCGCACCCCGTCGGCCTTGACCGCCCGCTGCCACACCTCGTCGGCGTCGGCCATCTGCGGGATCGCCTTCGGGTGCACGAACGACACCGCCTCGATCCGGCGCACACCGGTGCCGGAGAGCGCGTCGAGCAGACGGACCTTGGCGTCGGTCGGGATCGGGTCCTCATTCTGCAACCCGTCCCGTGGCCCGACCTCGCGGATCGAGACGGAATCTGGCAACTGGCTCATCGGTCACCTCGCTGTGACGTCGGATCGGGACAGCATGTCGGCCGCTTTGCTCTGCTGCCCTATGTGCGACGGCTACTGTCCGTCATCGGGACGCCGCTGTCGCATATAGGTAAGCAGAGCAAAGGGCCCGTCAACCAGTCTGGCCCGGCCGCCGGGCCGCACCGCCGGGGCCGCCGGGGCCGCCGGGCAACAGTGCCAGGCCGGGCCGCCGGCCGGCGGACCGCCGGGCACCGACCGCCGGGCCGCACCGCCCGGCGACGGGCCGCCCGGGGACCTGACCGTTCAGCGCATCCGGGAGACGATGCCCGTGTCGTAGGCGCCGGAGCGGAACTCCTCGTTGTCCAGCAGCTCGGCGAAGAAGGGCAGGTTGTTCTTCGGGCCGACGACCTGGAACCCGGCGACCGCTTCCTTCGCGCGTTCGAGCACCTCGTCGCGGGTCGCCCCGCTGATGATCAGCTTCGCCATCAGGCTGTCGTAGAACGGGGTGACGGTGTTGCCCTCGGTGTAGCCGGAATCCACCCGGACACCCACGCCGGCGGGCTCCACCCAGGTCTTCACCACACCAGGGCCGGGCAGGAAACGCTTCGGGTCCTCCGCGTTGATCCGCATCTCGATCGCGTGGCCGGCCGGCGTCAGGGCGTCCGGGTCGAACGTCGGCGCCAGCCCGGACGCCACCCGCAGCTGTTCCTCGACCAGGTCGATCCCGTAGACGTACTCGGTCACCGGGTGCTCCACCTGGAGCCGTGTGTTCATCTCCAGGAAGAAGAACTCTTCGGTGGCCGGATCGAGCAGGCACTCGACAGTGCCCGCGTTGCGGTAACCGACAGCCTCGCCGGCCCGAACCGCCGCCGCCAGAAGGCGGACCCGCAGCTCCGGCGAGACCGCCGGGGACGGGGACTCCTCGACCAGCTTCTGGTTTCGTCGCTGCACCGAGCACTCCCGCTCACCGAGCGCCACCACCCGACCGTCGGCCAGGCCGAGGATCTGCACCTCGACGTGGCGCACCCGGGGGAAGTACCGCTCGATCAACACCGACCCGTCGCCGAACATCCGCTCGGCGAACGCGCGCACCTTGTCGTACTCGGTGCGCAGCGCGGCCTCGTCGACGGCGACGCCCATGCCCATGCCGCCGCCACCGGCCGCGGCCTTGACCATCACCGGGTAGCCGATCTCGGCGGCGGCCGTCACCGCCGCGTCCAGGTCGGCGGCCGGGTCGGTGGTGCCCGGCGCGACCGGAACACCGGCCGCAGCCATCAGGTTACGGGCGTTGATCTTGTCGCCCATCGCGGTGATCGCGTCCGCGTCGGGGCCGACCCAGATCAGGCCACTGGCCTCGACGGTACGGGCGAACTCGGCGTTCTCCGACAGGAAGCCGTAGCCGGGGTGGATGGCCTGCGCGCCTGTCGCCTTCGCGGCGGCGAGGATCGCCTCGGTGTTGCGGTAGCTCAGGGCCGGGTTCGCCGGGCCGATGAGGACCGCCTCGTCCGCCTCCGCCACGAACGGCAGGTCGGCATCGGCCTCCGAGTGAACCGCGATGGCGCGGATGCCGAGCCGCTTGGCGGTCCGGATGATCCGGCGGGCGATCTCACCCCGATTGGCTACCAGCAGTGACTCGATCATGTTTCCTCCCGGCGTCCGGATGGTGGGACGGTGGTTAGGGAATCATGACCGACGAACCTCTGACGAGTCGGGCTCAGGCGAGCAACGCGGCAAGTGTCGCGCCGCGCAGCAGCTCGGCCCGGCGACGCCGGTCCACCTCACCGCCCAGGAACGGAGTCGAGTTCATCAACCCGAACGCGGCGTGCGCGAGCACCCGCGCCTCACCGTCGGGCATGCCCGGGTGCAGGGCGGTGAGCACTGTGACCCACTCCTCGACGTAGAGCCGTTGCAGGCGACGGATCCGCCGTCGCGGCTCCTCCGGCAGCCGGTCCAACTCGTGCAGGTGCAACGCGATCACCGCCGGGTTGGCCAGCGCGAACTCGACGTGGAAGTCGATCAGCGACTCCAGCACACCGCGCGGATCGTCCGGGTGCCCGGCGGCGCGTTCCCGCCCGCCGGCCAGCAACCCCTCACTGACCGGGATCAGCGCGGCGGCCAGCATGGCCTCCTTGCCGGCGAAGTGGTGGTAGAGCGCCGGACCGGTGACCCCCGCCGCCGCGCCGATGTCGTCCATCGACACACCGTGGTAGCCACGCGCGGCGAACAGACCAACCGCGATCTCCAGGATCTCGTCCTTGCGGGACCTGCGCCGGCCCGCGCCCGTGGCACCCCGTGCCTGCTGCTCCACCGTCACCGGGCAAGCCTAGACCGCGATCTGGCCCCGGTGGGCCGATGGTTGGCGAGCGGTTGAGCACACCTAGGCGCGGGCCCGCCGCGCTCAGTCGTCCGGGTCGAGGTCGTGCTCCGTTCGCAGCGCGGCGGCCTCGGTGGGCCGGTCCAGCAGATCCAGGGCACGAGCCAGCAGCCAGGCCGTCTGGCGGACCGGTCGCGAGTCGGCCGGCAGCCCACCGAGAACCCGTCGCAGGAGCGGCTCCGCCTCCGCCGGACGGTCCAGGCGAAGCAGCAGCTCACCGACGAGGATCTCCACCTGGGCAGCCTCACCGAAAGCCTCGATCGACCGTAGCCGGTCGGGCACCCCGTCCAGCCGAGCCAACGCCTCGTCCGGCCGGTTCTCGGTCGTCAGCACCCGCGCCCCGACCTCGGCGACCATCGCCAGCTCGTACGTCACCGGTGGCTCCGGCAGCCCGGCCAGGGTCACCGCCAGCGCGTCCGCCTGCTCGACGGCCCGAGTGGCCGCCGGCCGGTCGTCCGCCCAGAACCAGGCGTACGCCTCCCGCCGGCGCGCCCGCAACTCGTCCAGCGGCAGGTCGCCGAGCCGGTACGCCTCGGCGGCTGCGGCGAACCGCTCCGCGCCGGCCGCGTCCCGGTCCGCGTCGTAGAGGATGTCCCCGGCCTCCTCCAGCACCTGCGCCCGGTACGGAAGGTTGTCCGGACCGTCGAGGTTGTCGGCCAACTGCTCCAGCAGGGTGAGGGCCGGTTTGATCTCGCCGAGCCCGGCGTACACGCCGGCCAGCAGGTGCCGGCACCGGTCCGCCTCGGCCTGGGCGCCGAGCCGGTCGAGACCCAGGACCGCCTCCTCGGCGACCTCGGCCGCCTCGCCGAGCCGACCCACCATCCGGTACGCGTTAGCCAACTCCCACCGCAGGAACGCGTCCCCCTCTTCGCCCCGCTCCACGCAGAGCGTCACCGCCTCGACGAAGTCGTCCACCGCGTCGGCGGCCCGGCCGGCCGCGAGCAACGCACGGGCACGGGCAACGCGAACCGCCAACTCCGCTTCCGTCGGGGCCGACGCGAGCGCCTCGTCGCAGGCGGCCACCGCTTCGGCCGGGTCGTCCACCGTCCGGGCGTACGCCAGGGAAGCCGCCGTGACCAGCTCATCGACGCCCACGTCCCGGCCGATGCGGCGGGCCTCGGCAGCGGCGGCTCGCGCCTCGTCGAGACGTTCCGACTGCTCCAACACGTGCGCCCGGTGCAGCGCGACCCGGGCCGCCAGGTACCTGTCACCACCCGCGTCGGCGGGCACCCGGTCCAACGCCGTGAGCGCCTCGGCCCAGCGTTCCTGCTGAAGCAGCGCCAACGCCACCCGGTGGTGGGCGGCGGCCCGCTGCCGGGCGTCGCCGTCCCGGTCCAGCACCTCCGCTGCCTTCCGAACCAACGCCAACCCCTCGTCGGCGTCGTCGGAGCGGGCCAGCAGCACCCCGAGCCGCCCCGCGACCACCTGGGCGGACAGCTCGTCGCCCTCCGCCAGGTAAAGGTCCAGAGCCGCTCGGTTGGACTCGATCGCGCCCGGCAGGTCGTCCTCGTCGCCGCGCTCGGCCGCCCGCAACGCCATCCGCTGCGCGACGGTACGCGGCGGCAGGTCGGCTGCGCCGAACCGCTCGTCGTAGGCGGCCAACGCCGCCCGGAACGTGATCGGGTCGTGCCGACCCCAGCTCTGCTCGGCGAGGTCCAGGAGCTGGTCCGGCCCGGCGTCGGCAGGCACCGTCGGTGCGGGCGCCTCGGGCTTGCCGGCGCGCGTCGCGCCGTCGGCCAATAGCGGGAGGTCGCCGCGGTGGGACGTGGTCGACTCGTCCCCGCCCCTCGGTGGCGGGCGACGGCGGACGCTCGCGGACAACGGCAGGTGCTCGCCGCTCGGTCGAACGGCGAGCCGGCGGGCGACCCACTCCGACTGGTGGGTGGTGCCGTTGCGGGCGTCGAAACGCTCCGCCAACTCGGTGGCGGTCCGCGTCAGCTCGTCGGCGAGCACCGACGCCGACACCTCGCCGGCCGGTCGGCCCTCGGCGGCGCGGCGGTACACGGTCGCCGCGCCGCCCTGACCGGCCTGGCGCAGCGCGGCGGCAGCCGTCGCCGCGAAGTGCATCGCGGCGGCCGGCGACGGTGCCCGGTCCAGCCAGTCCAGATGCCGTTCGACCAACTCCACCGCCCGCGCCTCATTGCCGGTCAACGTGCAGAACTCGACGTGGTCGCCGATGTCCCACAGGTCGGCGAGGTTGCCGCGCAACCGGCGGTACGCCTCCCGGTGCGCGTCCCGCGCCGACTCGGCCCGCCCGGTCCGCAGGTACGGCAGGAGCAGCGCGGTGAGGATCGCCTGCGGCTGCTCGTTGCAGGTGAGCCGGCCGGCGAGCACCGGCTCGGACAGCGCCACCGCCTCCGCGTCCCGCCCGGTGTCGGCGAGGTAGTTCACCTGGCTCGTCGGGTCACAGCCGGCGCAGTCGGAGAGGTCGTCGCGCGGCGTGGTCTGCCAGAGCCGGTACCAGTGCGCGGCGGCCTCGGCGTCGCCCACGTGGTCGGCGACCCGGAACCGGTGCTTGTGGACGGTCTGCAGGCTGTGCCCACCGGCCCGGTAGCGGCGTTCCATGTCGTCCAACACCGCGTACGTGCGGTCGAGGGGCACCTCCGGGAAGTTCAGCAACCCGGTGACCATGTACTTGAAGTGCCACAGCAGGTTGTGCGCGTGACGTTGGTGGTAGGGCTGCGGGTCTCTGTCGAACTCGGACAGACACCAGGAGAACGTCACGAAGGACTTCGCGGGCTCGCCGCCGTAGATGTAACCGGCGGTGGCCTGCATCCGGGTGACGAAGGCCAGGTGCCGATCGTCGGCGGCGTCCACCCGGCGCAACAACTGCTCGAACGCGGCGATCTGCCCCGCCCCGTACGGCATGTCGGAGATGCCGCGCAACACCCGCCAGAGATCCTCGTCGCTCATGCTCGCCCCTGTCCTGGTACGGCCCGGCCGAGCAGGCCGAGGAAGGAATCGTTCAGCAGCGCCGCGTCGGCAGCGCGGATCGGATGGTGGCCGAGCAGCAGCGCCTGGCCGTACAACGCCTCGACGGCGAGCCCCACCAGCTCCGGGTCGGCCAGCGCGGTGACCCGGCGGACCAACGGGTTGCGGTGGTTCAGCACCAGCTGCGGACGGTCCGGCGGCGCGGTGGCGGCGAGAGCGTCGAGGACGCCGCCCCACAGTTCGTCGGCCCGGTCCCGGCTGGCCGCCAACTGGTCGTTGAACGCCGCCGACCTGCTGACCAGGTAGAGCGCGGGCAGCGACACCGGCTCGTACGCCCGGATCACCACCTCGCAGCCGGACCGTTCGACGGCCCGCTGCGCGGCGGCGAGGAACGGCCGCAGCGCCATCTCCACCTGCGGGTCGAGCGCGTCGAAACGGGTGGTCAGGTCACTCGGCTCCAGCCGTTCGATCAGCACCGAGCGGTCCACCGCCGGCAGCCGCTCGATCAGCTCGGTGTCGTACGTGTAGCCGCCGTTGACCACCGCCAGGTCCTGCGCGGCGGCCACCGCGGCGAGCTGCCGGAACTCGTCCAGGCTCGCCGCGTACCGGAGCACGCCGTAGCGCTCCCGGAACTCGGCGAGGGTGAGCGTGCCGACGTTGGTGTCCATCGGCCACCACCTGTCGACCAGCTGGAGCATCTCGTCGTCGTGCAGCGCCAGTGCCTTCACACCCAGGTGGTGCACCTGGAGGAACTCGGCCAGCCGGTGCGGGTCGTGCCGGGCCAGCCGGACCAGCCAGCCTCGTACCTGGTCGCCGAGCGCCTCCCGGGTGGTGGTCAGCAGGGTGTCCTCGTAGAGGGCCTCCCGGCTGGCGGTGGGGCGCAGCTCGGTGGCGTCCACCACGCAGTGCGCGAAGAAGGCCCAGTCCGGCAGCAACCCGTCGGCGTGCTCGGTGAGCAGCATCCGCTTGAGGTAGACCCGGTGCCCGGCACGGGCCGCCGGGTTCACCGGGGTGGGCAGGATGAAGGCGACACCGGTGAGCCCGGCCTCCGGCACGCTCAGGGGCAGCACGTCGAACGGGTCGACGCCGAGCGTCTCCCGGGCGTACGCGACAAGTGCCGCCCGGTCGACGGGCGCGCCGGGGGCGGTCGGCCAGGGCGGTTCGCCGGTGGTGGTGACCACGTCACCGACCCGGACGGTGACCGGCAGCAGTGACCCGAAGAGCCGGGCCAGGTCGGTGACGGTCGGGGTGGCGAACCACTGGTCGGCGTCGCGGCGCGGCACCAGCGTGACTGTGGTGCCCGGTTCGGCGCGGGAGGCTTCCGGTGGCGCCAGGCTCACCGCGTACCGGCCGTCGGCGTACCCGGTCCAGCGCACCGTGGGGTGGTCGCCGTTGCGGGTGAACACCTGGATCTCGTCGGCGACCAGGAAGCAGGAGAGCAGGCCGATGCCGAACTGGCCGAGGAACTCGTGCCGGGAGAAGCCGAGTTCGTCCCTCTTGGAGCTGCGGCCGATGGTGGCCAGCAACTCGTGCACCTGCGCCTCGGTCAGTCCGATGCCGGTGTCGTGCACCCGCAGCGTGCCGTCACCGGTCGTCTCCGGTGTCTCGATGCGGACCAGGGCCGGCGCGTCCGGCTGGGTCGAGCGCCGCGCGGTGATCGCGTCCACGGCGTTCTGCAGCAGCTCGCGCACGTAGACCCTCGGACTGCCGTAGAGGTGGTGGCTGAGCAGATCGACCACGCCACGGAGGTCGACCTGGAAGGTGTGGTCCACGTGCGTTTCTCCCCCGGTCCCGAAATGCCGGCGCCCACCGTACCGATGATCACCGACACGCGCGTCCCCCTTTCGCCCGGCGGCTTGACCCTCGACCAGGTCGAACCAGCACGGTCGCCGGATGACCTCCACAGCTCTGGGCCGGGACTTCCGGTTGCTCTGGTCCGCCGCCGTCTCGTCGCGGTTCGGGGACGCGCTGCGTACCCCCGCACTGGCCCTGCTGGCCGCGACGGTGACCCGCGATCCGCGGATCATCGCGGCGGTCACCGTGGCGGGTCAGTTGCCGCCGTTGCTCTTCGGCCTGCTCGGCGGTGTGTACGCGGACCGCTGGGACCGTCGTCGGACGATGGCGGTGGTCGACGGGGTACGCGCCGCCGTGGTGGCGGCACTGGCGGTGGCGGTCGCCCTGCACCGGGCCAGCGTCCCGGTGTTGCTGGTGGCGGCGTTCCTCCTCGCCGCGTTGGGCACTCTGTTCGACTCCGCCTCGTTCGCTCTGCTTCCCGCGCTGGTGCCACCGGACGCGTTGCCGAGGGCGAATGGCCGCCTCCAGGCGGGCGCCGCGGTTGCCGGGGGTTTCCTCGGGGCGCCGGCCGCCGGTGTCCTCTTCGCCGTCGCACCGGCCCTCCCGTTCGCCCTCGACGCCGTCACCTTCGCCGTGGCCGCGCTGCTCGTGCTGGCCCTGACCCCGGCACCCGTCGCGGGTACGCGGCCACGGTCCGGGGTACGGCGCGGGTCGGTGTGGCGTGAGATCGTCGATGGGCTGCGCTGGCTGTACGCGCACCGGACACTGTGGCGGGTCACGGTGCTCACCTCCGCGAGCAATCTGGCGATCAGTGGGATCATGGCGGTGCTGGTGCTCTACGCGCTGGACGTGTTGCGGGTGCCGCCGGCCGCGTACGGGCTGTTCGCCGCCGCCGCCATCGTCGGTGGCGTCGTCGGGGCGCTCGGGGCCGGTCGGCTCGCCGCCCGACTCGGCACCGTCCCGGCGCTGGGCGTGGTGCTCGCCGCGGAGACCGTGGCGTTGACGGGGTTCGCGCTGGCCCGGCATCCGGTGCCGGGCGGTCTCGCGTTGGCCGTGTTCGCCGCCGGCACCGTGGTGTGGAACAGCCTGTGGGCGTCGTACGGGCAGCGGAACGTGCCGGCCGGGCTGCTCGGCCGGGTCGGGGCGGCCCAGCGGATGGTCGGTCTGCTCACCGCCCCGGTCGGCGCGGCGCTCGCCGGGCTCGCCGCCGCCGCGTTCGGGACGGTGCCGGTGATGGGCGCGGCCGCGGGAGTGTTCGCGCTGGTCACCGTCGCGGCGTGGCGGGCACTGCGGCCGGTGTCGCCGGCCTAGGGCGGCCCGTCCCACCGGCTCAGCTCGGCGGCCCGTCTCACCGGCTCAGCTCGGCGTCTGTCTCCCGGTGGGAGAGCCCGGACAGGCGCAGCGCGATCCGCCGGCGGACCGGCGGCACCGCACCGATCAACCGGAGCAGCACGTCCCGGGCCGGCCGGCGCGCCGGGGGGACGGTGGCCAGCCGGGTCAGCCCGGCGGCGAAGCTCATCACGTCCTCGGCCATCGGCCGCTGCCGGGTGTTGTAGTCGTCGAGCAGCGTGTCCGGACCACCGTCGAACACGTCCGCTAGCGCGGTGCCGAGGGCGACCGCGTCGCAGATCCCGAGGTTCATGCCCTGCCCGCCGGCCGGGCTGTGCACGTGCCCGGCGTCCCCGGCCAGCAGCACCGACCCGGCTCGGAAGGTGTCGGCGATCCGGTGGTGGACCCGGAACCGGGAGCCCCAGAGCACCTCGGTCACATGGTCGGGTGTCCGTGCCGGGCCGCGTTCGTCGAGCAGCGCCTGGAGGTACGCCCGGTCCGGTGCGGGTGGGGCGTCCGCCACGGCGGCGACCAGGCGGACCACCCCGTCCGGCAGCGGCGCCCAGATCAACGGGCCGGGGCGGGCGAGGAAGAGAGCCGCCTCGTCGCGCGGCAGAACGCTTCGCACCCGTACGTCGGCGAGCACGAAGGACTCCTCGTCGCTGGGGCCGGTGAAGTCGATGCCGGCCAACTGCCGAACGGTGCTGTGCAGGCCGTCCGCGCCGACGACGTACCGGGCGCGCAACGGCTCCCCGTCGACCTGCGCGAGCACACCGTCGCCGGTGTCGGTGAGCCCGGTCAGTCGGCACTGTCGACGTACCTGGACGCCGAGGTCGGCGAGCTGCTCGACGAGCACCGCCTCGGTCACCGCCTGGGAGACCAGCAGCGCGTAGGGGTAGCGGGACGGCAGCTCGTGGAACGGCACCGTCAGCAGCACCCGGTCCCGGTCGCGCACTGTGAAGCGCGGCGTCCGCACCGCCTGGGCGATCAACGGCTCCGCCGCGCCGATCCGGTCCAGCACCTCCAGGGTGTACGCGTGCACTACCGCCGCGCGGGACGTCGTGGGCGGCTCGGCCAGCTTGTCCAGCAGTGTCACGTCGACTCCGCGTCGAGCCAGCGTCAGGGCGGTGGCGAGACCGGTGGGGCCCGCGCCCACCACCAGAACGTCGGTGCTCATGACCACCTCCAGACGATCGCTGCCAACACATGTTGGCAAACAGTTGTTGGCGACGTTAGAACCCTGCTGATTGCGTGTCAACACTTGTTGGCATACGGTCGTTGACGTGACAGTGCCCGCTCCGCCGACCCAACCCCGCCGCTCGGACGCGACCCGGGCGGCGATCCTGCGAGCGGCCCGCGAACGATTCGCCGCGGACGGCTACGAGCGCGCCACGATCAGGGCCATCGCCGCCGACGCCCAGATCGACCCGTCGATGGTCATGCGCTACTACGGCAGCAAGGAGGGTCTCTTCGCGGCGGCAGCCGA
Organism: Micromonospora sp. WMMD967; assembly: GCF_029626165.1. Taxonomy (NCBI): domain Bacteria; kingdom Bacillati; phylum Actinomycetota; class Actinomycetes; order Micromonosporales; family Micromonosporaceae; genus Micromonospora; species Micromonospora sp. WMMD967. The sequence goes on along the minus strand of NZ_JARUBK010000001.1, from coordinate 1,111,211 downwards.
GTTCGACCTACGCCTGCCCGACCTGACCCCCGTCCCGCCCGAGCAGCTCGGCGAGACGCTCGTCCGGCACTTCCTCAGCCGGTGGGACGGCGACGAGACCCTCGTGGCGCTGCTGCGGGCCGCCAGCACCAACCCCGGTGCCGCCGAACGCATGCGCGACATCTTCGCCAACCAGCTCACCACCGCGGTGGCCGCCTTCGGCACCGACCCGACGACGACCGCCCGCCGTGCGGGTCTGGTGGCCAGTCAGGTCCTCGGCCTCGCCTTCACCAGGTACGTCGTCCGCCTGCCGCCCATGGTGGACACGACACCGGAGGACCTGGTCTCCTGGATCGCACCGACCCTCCAGCGCTACCTGACCGGAACACCGGGAAGCTGACCCAACCTTTTCCCTCCCCCCGTGCGTCTGGCAGGTGACGCGCATCGGGACGGCCGGGAGGAGGGCGGATGGCACCGAAGGGTGACGACGGGCGCGACGGCTACCTCGCCTTCGTGGAGAGCCACCAACACCGGCTGCTCCGCGCGGCGTACCTGATCTGCGGCAACCAACACCAGGCCGAGGACCTGCTCCAGGACGCGCTCCTGAAGCTCGCCCTGCGATGGGGCTCGGTCCGCAACGCCGACCCCTCCGCGTACGTGCGGGCCATCCTCTACCGCGACTCGGTGTCGTGGTGGCGACGTCGTCGGCGGGAGTGGCTCAGCGCCGCGCCGCCGGATCAGGTGGCCCACGACCGGGACGGCGCGCTACGGCTGACACTGCACGACGCGCTGGGTCTGCTGCCCCCACGGCAACGGGCCGTACTGGTGCTGCGCTACTACGAGGACCTGACCGAGGTCGCCACCGCCGAGGCGCTCGGGGTGACCGTCGGCACCGTCAAGAGCCAGTGTCACGCGGCGCTACGTCGACTCCGCGAGGTCGCACCGGACCTCGCTCGGGACACCCGACCGAGCCAGGGCTCGGCCGACCTGGCCAGCGGTCTGGAGGTGAACCCGTGAACGAGCAGGACCTACGCCGACTGATGACCGTCAGTGTCGAGGACGTGCTGCCCAGCCGACCGGCAACCGCCGGATGGGAGCGGGCCCGCCGCACCCGGCGTACCCGAAAGGCCGTCGCGGCGGCGGCGCTGGCCGTGGCGCTCGTCGGCGGTGGCATGGTGGCCGCCCTGCGCTCCTCCGCCGATCGTCCGCCGGTCATTCCGGTGGCCCCGACCGCCGAACCCACCCACAACGGCCCGGTCCAGCGGCCGCCCGACAATCTGACCTACCTACCCGACCCGTTGAACCGGCTCGGCAGCCCGGCGACGGTGCCGCTCTCCGAGCGACCGGTCCAGCGGGCGCGGGCGCTGTTCCAACCGGTCGACGAGGAGAACCGCGCGGACGGGCCGGTCCGGGTTCTCGGCGACGACGGCGTGGTGCGCAGTCTCGACGTGGTGACGTTGGCGCCCACCCGGGACGCGAGCGGCAACGAGGCGGTCGCCCTGAAGCCGGGAGTGCTGTCGCCGGACGGCCGGTCCGCCGCGTTCGCCCAGAACGACGAGTTGGTCCTGGTCGACCTCACCACGGCGGACGTCCGCCGCATACCGATTGAGGGATACCTGGAGTTGGTCGTGTGGGCGCATGACCGGGTGCTGGTCGGGGGCGACGACCGGACGTACGCGGTGGACCGGGTCACCGGGGTCGCCACCCTGATCGACGTGTCGACCTGGGTCCTGGCCGCACCCGACCCGGAGGCCGGCCGTGACGCCCCACTGGTCGAGATGATCGGTGAACGGGACGCCCTGAAACTGCGCACCAGGACCGCCCGCGAGGCGCAGATCCGTTCCGAACAGCCCATCACCGGGCGCGCGCTGCCCTCGCCGTACGCGATCAACGAGTTCTACGGCCGGGGCTGGCTGCACGGCGAGCGGCTGGCCAGCGCGGCGTGGATCACCAGCGGTGAGATCGACGGCGCCGAAGGGGTGGCCGTGCTGGACGCACGGACCGGCGCCGTGTCCCATCTGCTCGACCTGGGCCGGGATCGGGCCAAGGGCTGCTGCGAGGTGCTGGGCTGGGACAACAAGGGCTCGGTGCTCCTCCGGCTGGAGCCGGCTGCCCTGGCCCGTTGGAACCCGGAGACCGGCGAGATCACCGGCATCGTCCGCGACCTACGGGGGGCGATGGCACTTGCCAGCTGACGGCCGTCCCCACGCGACCGGGGCAATCGCGTGGGGACGGCCGTACGGCTCAAGCCGCGAGGCCGCTCAGCCTGCTCAGGAGGCGAGGCCGCCGGGCTGGTCGCCCTTGACCACAGGTGCCCGGACCAGGTTGCCCCACTCGGTCCACGACCCGTCGTAGTTGCGCACCTGCGGGTAACCCAGCAGGTGCCGCAGCACGAACCAGGTGTGGCTGGACCGCTCACCGATCCGGCAGTACGCGATCACGTCGTCGGCCGGGCTGAGCCCGAGCTGGTCGGCGTAGATCGCGCGCAGCTCGTCGGCGGACTTGAAGGTGCCGTCGTCGTTGGCGGCGGACTTCCACGGCTTGCTCACCGCACCGGGAATGTGCCCGCCGCGCAGCGCGCCCTCCTGCGGGTAGTCCGGCATGTGCAGCGTCTCGCCCGTGTACTCGCCCGGCGAACGGACGTCGACCAGCGGCCGGCCGGCGGCGATGTGCGCCATGACCTGCTCGCGGTACGCCCGCAGCGGCGCGTCGTCGCGCAGCGGCACCGGGTATTCCGCGCGCGGTCGGGTCGTCTTGTCGCGGGTCACCTCGCGGCCCTCGGCGATCCACTTCTGCCGACCGCCGTCGAGCAGCCGCACGTCGGCGTGACCGAAGAGCGAGAACACCCAGAGGGCGTACGCGGCCCACCAGTTGAAGTTGTCGCCGTAGAACACGACGGTGTCGCCCCGACCGATGCCCTTCGCGGCGCACAGCTCGGCGAAGCTCTCGGCGTCCAGGTAGTCCCGGGTCACCTGGTCGTTCAACTCCAGGTGCCAGTCGACCTTCACGGCACCGGGAATGTGACCGGATTCGTAGAGCAGCACGTCCTCGTCGGACTCGACGACGACGAGGCCCTCGTCGCCCAGGTGCTCGGCAAGCCACTCGGTGGTGACCAACCGTTGCGGGTCCGCGTACGACTGGAGGCGGGGATCGGGATCGCTCGGCACAGACATGATCCCCAAACTACGCCGCAACCCGACCGGACGACCCGCCATCGAGCATCGGGGACGACACATGTGGCGTGGGGAACGTTCGTGGGTGCCGTTCAGGCGCGGCGGTGAACGATCCGACCGGCGACCACGGTCACCAGACAGGCACCGTCGACACGGTGGACCGCGAGGTCCGCGCGCCCGCCCGGAAGCAGCGCCACCGACACCGCGACTGGCAGCACCAGCAGGTCGCTCCTGTCGACGGCGGCCCGCAGCGGCGGGTCGGTCAGGTGCTCTGCCACCACCGCCGTCACCCCGTCGCGCAGCAGCGCGTGCACCCGCTCGCGTGGGGTGGGCGCCGGCGGCAGCGGGCCGTCGTGCAACAGACCCGGACCCAGGGTGCCGGGCCACCGGCGAATTCGAACACCCGGGTACGCCGCCGTCAGCTCGGCAAGCGGCCCGACGGCCTCGATCCGGTCGCCGCCCACGAGTACGGCGTGCTCCGGCACCGGCTCGCCGACCCGGTCGCGCCGCAGCAGCGGCGCGGTGTGCAGGGTGAGCATGTTCAGTCGACGATGGGCCCGAGCAGCGGACGCTTGGCCGTCACCGTGTCGCCGGACGACCGGCCGGTGAGCCGACGCTTCACCCACGGCGCGAGGTGCTGACCGGCCCATCGCAGGTCGGCGGCGCGGGCGGCCAGCCACGGTGACGGGGCCGGGTGCGGCGGGACCATCAGCCACTCCTCGTCGCAACCCACTCCCAACGCGTTCAACACCTGCCCCGCCACCCGCCGGTGGCCGGCCGCGGAGAGGTGCAGCCGGTCGGTGCTCCAGAGCATCGGGTTGAGGAAGGTGTCGTCGGCGTACAGGTCGACCATGATCGCGCCGTGCCGCTCGGCGGTCTCACCGACAGCCTGGTTGAGCAACTGCACCCGGGGAGCGACGAGGCGCTGGCCGGGCAGCCGGGCCATCACGTCGGCGAACCGGAACAGCAGCACATCCGCGCCACCGGAACGCAGTTGCCGGACCACCTCGTCGAAGCGGGCCACCAGCGTGTCCGGGTCGAAGGTGCGGCGCAGAACGTCGTTGCCACCGGCCGCGAAGCTGATCAGGTCGGGCTTCATCGCCACCGCCGCCGGCACCTGCTCGGCGACCACCCCGGGGAAGAGCCGGCCCCGGATGGCCAGGTTCGCGTACCGGAAGTCGGGGCCCGCCTCGGCGGCGAGCCGGGTGGCCACCAGGTCCGCCCAACCCCGGAAGGTGCCGTCCGGGTACGCGTCGTCCATTCCCTCGGTGAAGCTGTCCCCGACCGCGACAAAACTGCGCCAGCGCACCCGCGCCCCCTTACGCCACTCGTTGCCTGCGGCGACAAGTCTGTCACCGGAGGCGTCACCGGCACCGCCCCGATCGACGGACGTGGCGGAGGTCATGGCTCAGCCGCGCGACACCCCGGTCTGGCGACCAAGTCGACCGGAGGGACCGGCCACCCCCGTGAGCGGCCGGTCCCTCGTCGTCACCGGTGGAAGTCCACCGGTTGGCTCAACCCAGCAGGCCGCCCCATGGCTGACCGGCCGGGACAGCCGCGTCGGCCTGCACCCGGCCGTCAGCGCCGTAGCGGACCAACCGGTACGCCGGCGCGTCGTCCGCCGGGGTCGCGGTGTTGACCTGGACCACCAGGCCACCATCGGCCAGGATCATCGCCTTGACGGCCTGGCCGTGGCCGTTCGGCTCGCTCCAGGCCCGCTTGAGCGGCGTCAACTCGGTGGCCTTCCCGCTGGCGGCGTCCACCCGGTAGGTACGGAACCGCCAGCCGCACCCACATTCGCCGGCGTTGGGCACGTGCGTGCTGATGACGAGGGACCGACCGTCCCGGGAGATACCGGCCACCCCGTCGATGACGAGGCCCTTCGGCACGCTCGGCGTGATCGAGCGTTCGGTGCCCCGCTCGCCGCGGATTCGCACCGCTCGGTCGGTGAACTGCGCGATCGACCCGGCGGACACCGTCGGGCAGCTCGCCTGCCGGGTGGCGACCACCTTCCGGCCGGTGCCGTCGGCGTTGACGGCGACGACGGTCCAGTCCTTCTCCCGGCCCAGGCCGAACAGCACCCGGTCGGAGTCGAGCCAGCTCGGGGCGCAGGTCTGCTGGCCGTGCGTCGGGATGGCGCGCTGCTTGGTCCCCTCGAAGTCGCTGATCAGCAGCCGCTCGGCGGACGCCTCGACCCACGCGGCCCGTCGGCCGTCCGGCGCGACGGCGATCTGCCCGGCAGCCGTACCGTTGCCCGGGCGGCCCTCCCGCACCTGCTGCCAACGCCCGTCCGAGGTACGCCGCCAGACCCGGGCCGGGTCGTTCTGCGCCGCGCCGTACTCCTGGGCGGTGTACCAGGTCAGCTGCGGCCACTGGGGCGAGCCGCCGGCCGGGTCCGCCGGGGCCGTAGTGATGGGGGCGACGCCCGACCCGGAACCACCCGCCCCGCCGACCGAGGTATCACTGGTCGCGGGAAAGGCACCGTCGTTTCCGGCGGGAGTCGACGCGCGGTCCGGCCCGGCGGAACCGCAGGCTGTGACAGCAACCGACAGGAACAGCAGCGCGGCCGTACCGACGAGGGCGCGGTAACGACGGGCGGGCTGGGTGAACGGGCCGAGGTTCATGGTGGTACTCCTTCATGGAGTTCGCTACCGAGCGGGACACCACCCAAGACGTGCCCCTGGTCGTGGTGAGTTGCCCCCGCCGGACGCCGCTATCCGACAGTCGGATCCGACCGCCCCGGCAACCATTTCCGCAGATCACCAACGGTGATCGGCGCGCTGCGGCGACCGATGCGCGGACCGCAAAGGGCGGGCCACCCGGAGGTGACCCGCCCTTCGCCCTGCTTGGTCGTCAGCTCACGACGGCCAGGATCTGCATGTCCTTCAGAGCCGCCGGCTCTGCGGTCTCGGAGATCTTCCTGCCGTCCTCGCCGACCAGCAGCACGGCGTACCCGTTGCCGCCCTGGACCCGGACGACCATCGACCCGTCGGTCTGGAAGTGGACCTGCCGCACCTCGCGCCCACCCAACGGCAACCCGATCGTCTTGCCGGTACGGGTGTCCAAGACGACATTGACCCGTAGGTCGCGAGCACCGTCGCCAGAATCCCCAGCTGACCGGGCCCGCAGCAGGGCGATCCGGGAGCCGTTCGGGGAGAGGCTGACAACGTCTCTGGTGTGCCACCCGCCCGGGGAGAAGCCGGGAACGACTCGTTTCTTCCTGCCGTCGGCCCCGTAGAGGGTGACCCCGTAGTCGGTGGTCATGGCGATGGTCTGACCGTCCGCCGCCCAGAAGGCGTTGCAGCCCTCGGGGTCGGTGGCCCACCAGCTCACGGTTCTTCCCGCTGAACGCATGTCCACCACGCCGTACCGGCCAGGGCCACCCGATGACCTCAACTCCCGGAACAGCAACTGCCGACCATCCGGCGACCAGGCCGCCCCGACGCAGTACGGATCGACATTCGCGCGCACCTCCTGCCTGTCCGAGCCGTCGACGTCGGAGACGAAGAGTTCGTTCTCGGGGCTCACCCAGGCCACCCGGCGACCGTCCGACGAGACGCCCGAGTTTCCCCTCATCGCGATGTCGGGCAGCGCCAGCAGCCGAACCGGGCTTTCGCCGGGGTGCCAGGACCGAAGGTTCCACGTCTGCTCGCTGGTCACCTCGACAGGCCCGTAGAAGAGCTTGCCGAACTCCGCCGTCGGCGTGTTCGGGCTGGATCCACCGTCGGGGGAGCCGGGTGCTCCGCTGGTGCTGGTGGACGGCGTCGAGCTGGGCGACTGCGTCGGCGTCGGGCTTGCCGTGACCGACGGGCTGTCGGCGGGCAGTGGGGCCGGGGACTGATCAGGCCGAACGGCGAAGGCGGTGCCGGCCGCCGCCGCGATCAACACCAGAGCGGCGGCCGACGTGGCCACCGCCCGTTGGATACCGAGCCGTCGGGACGTCCGTAGGGTCCGGTCCCGCAGGTCGACCACGGTGACCTCCTCGGCCAGCTCGGTGAGATCGAGCCGGAGGCGCTGGTCGTTCATTGGGCGCTTCCTTCCAGGACGTACAGCTCGGCGAGTTCGGGCGCGACGACGCGCAGCTTGGCCAGTGACTTCGCCGTCTGGCTCTTCACGGTGCCCACGGTGACGCCGAGAAGATCGGCGGTCTCGGCCTCGCTGCGGTCCTCGAAGAACCGCAGCACCAGCACGGCCCGCTGTTTCGGGGAGAGCTTCGCCAGCGCGGCCCGGAGAGTGAGCCGCAGGCTGGTCTGTTGGGCGTGGTCCGGGCCCGAGTCGCCTCCGCGTGGCTCGGGCAGGTCGCCCGGCATCGACTCGGGTACCCGGCGACGCCGCCACCAGGAAACCTGTAGGTGGTACATGGTTTTGCGGGTGTACGCCTCGGCGTTGCCGGCGTGGTGCAGCCGGTTCCAGGACCGGTGTGTGCGGGCCAGAGCCGACTGGACGAGATCCTCCGCCAGGTGCTGGTCACCGGTGAGTAGATAGGCCGAGCGCAGCAACGCCGGCGTGCGAGTACGGACGAACGAGTCGAACTCACTCAGTAGAGGGTCCACACGGGCCGATCCTTCGGGTAATGAGGCTGGGGCGGTGTGCTGCCTTCCCAGACGCGAGTCGACACGGCGATGGTTGCCGCCGGCGATTCCCGGTCCACGCCACCGGATTCGCCCGAATTGGGTCGCCCGGCCGGCCGGCACGGCCCTAGGCTGCGCCCATGCTGCTACGCATGTCGACCCTGTTGCTGCGGACCCTGCGCGAGGATCCGGCCGACGCGGAGGTGCCGAGCCATCGGCTGCTGCTGCGTGCCGGCTACGTCCGTCGTGCCGCACCGGGCGGCTACACCTGGCTGCCGCTGGGCAAGTTGGTGCTGGACCGGATCACCCAGGTGGTCCGCGACGAACTGGTCGCGATCGGCGACCAGGAGGTGCACTTCCCGGCGCTGCTGCCCGCCGAGCCCTACCGGACCAGCGGCCGGTGGACGGAGTACGGCGATCTTCTCTTCACCCTCGCCGACCGGCGCGGCGCCGAGCACCTGCTGGCGCCCACCCACGAGGAGATGGCGGCGCTGCTGGTCAAGGACCTGTTCACGTCGTACCGGGACTTCCCGGTGACGCTGTTCCAGGTGCAGACGAAGTTCCGGGACGAGGCCCGACCCCGGGCCGGTGTGCTGCGCGGCCGGGAGTTCCTGATGAAGGACGCGTATTCCTTCGACCTGGACGAGGCGGGGCTGCGCGACGCGTACGCCCGGCATCGCGCGGCGTACCGGCGGATCTTCGACCGGTTGGGTCTGGACTACACGGTGGTGCACGCGATGTCCGGCGCGATGGGCGGCTCCGCGTCGGAGGAGTTCCTGGCGACGACACCGGTCGGCGAGGACACCTATGTCGGCTGCACCGCCTGCGACTACGCGGCCAACACCGAGGCGGTGGTCACCCGGGTGCCCGCCGCCGGTGATCCGACCGTGCAGCCTCCCGTCGAGGTGCACGAGACGCCGGAGACGCCGACGATCGCCAGTCTGGTGGAGTTGGCGAACGCCCGCCGGTTGGGCGGTCGGGACGGCTGGACCGCCGCCGACACCCTGAAGAACGTCGTGCTGTCCGTCCGTCAGCCGGGCGCGGACCGGGCCGAGCCCCTGGTGATCGGGCTGCCCGGTGACCGGGAGGTCGACCTCAAGCGGGTCGAAGCCGCCCTGCACCCGGCCCAGGTGGCCGTCTTCGAGGAGTGGGCCGAGCATCCCGAGTTGGTTCGCGGCTACATCGGGCCGCAACTGCTCGACAAGCTGGGCGTCCGTTACCTGGTCGATCCTCGGGTGGTGGCCGGCTCGGCGTGGCTGACCGGGGCGAACGAGCCGGGCCGACACGCGACCGATGTGGTCTGCGGTCGGGACTTCACGCCGGACGGCACTATCGAGGCGGCCGAGGTACGGGCCGGTGACCCCTGCCCGACCTGCGACGACGGTGAGCTGACCATCCGGCGGGGCATCGAGATCGGGCACATCTTCCAGCTCGGCCGCCGGTTCACCGACGCGTTCGCCGTCGACGTGCTCGGACCGGCCGGCAAGCCGGTCCGGCCGACGATGGGTTGCTACGGCATCGGGGTCTCCCGGGCGGTGGCGGCAGTAGCCGAGCAGCACCACGACGACCGTGGGTTGGTCTGGCCGGCGGCGGTCGCGCCGTGCGACGTACACCTGGTGGTCGCGGGCAAGGGCCCGCAGCTCGACACGGCGCTGGAGCTCGGCGGGCGTCTCGCCGCCGCCGGCCTGCGCGTGCTTGTCGACGACCGCACGCACGTCTCGGCCGGGGTCAAGTTCACCGACGCCGAGCTGATCGGCATCCCCCGGGCCGTCGTGGTCGGCCGCCGACTCGCCGACGGGTACGTCGAGCTGCGCGAGCGGGCCGGCGACGGGCGCTCCGAGCTACCGCTGGAAGGCGTGGTCGAGCGACTCGTCCACGAGGTACGCCAGGAACGTGGAAACCTGGTGTAGCTGCCGCGTCACGGGGTAGTGCTGTCGGATCGGTGGAAACGTCTTCGGAGGCTCTCGTGACCGAATACCGGGTCAGCGACGTGATGACCAAGCAGGTCGTGTATCTGCCGGTCGAAACCACCCTGGACGAGGCGGCCAGGGTGATGAAGGAGGCCGACATCGGTGACGTGGTGGTCACCGATGGCGCCAGCCTCGCCGGCATGATCACTGACCGGGACATCGTGGTGCGGGCCGTGGCGGAGAACAGCTCCCCGGCGGCCACCACCATCGGCTCGATCGTCACCCGCGAGGTGGTCATGATCGAGCAGCACTGCACCGCGGGTGAGGCGGCGGCGTTGATGCGGGACCGGGGCATCCGGCGGGTGCTGGTCTGTGACAGTGATCGCAAGCTGGTCGGGATCGTCTCGCTCGGCGACCTGGCCATGCAGCTCGACCCCACCAGCGCGCTGAGCGAGATCAGCGAGCAGTCGCCGACCGTCTGACGACGTGCGGGCCGGCGCGGTCGGCTTGTTCGCGAGGGCCCCGCACGACGGCGGTAGCCTCGACGCATGGCTGACATGCCGGCCCGACTGGCCGAGATCGTCGACGAGTTCGCCGCGGCGCCGCGCGACCTGGTGCTGGAGATGCTCCTGGAGTACGCGGACGTCATCCCGGTGCTGCCGGAGGGCACTGCCGAACGCGAGGGCATGGAACAGGTGCCCGAGTGTCAGACGGCGTTCTTCCTGCGCGCGAAGGTGACTCCGGACGGCACCGTCGAGACGCTCTTCGACTGCCCGCCGGAGGCACCCACCACGCGGGCGTTCGCCGGGATCCTCGCCGAAGGGCTGGCGGGTGCCAGCGCGGAGCAGGTGCTGGCCGTGCCGGACGACCTCTACCAGCGGATGGGCCTGGCGCAGGCGATCAGCCCTCTGCGGGTTCGTGGTGGCACGGCGATCCTGGGTCGCCTCAAGCGGCAGATCCGGGAACAACTCGGCTGACCTCGGGGTTGCCAACGATCATGGAGATCGAGATCTACGCGGACGTGATCTGCCCGTGGTGCTACATCGGCAAGCGCCGCCTGGACGAGGCCCTCGCCAGCTACGAGGGTGAGGTCACTGTCCGCTACCGGCCGTTCCAGCTCGACCCGTCGCCGGTGCCCGAGCCTCTTCCGCTGGTGCAGGCACTGGCCGGCAAGTTCGGTGGCCCGGAGCGCGCCCGGCAGATGATCGACCACGTGACCCAGGTCGCGGCGGCCGACGGCCTCCGACTGGACTACGACCGCGCGGTGATCGCGAACACCTTCGACGCGCACCGGCTGGTCTCCTACGCCACCGATCACGGCCGGGCGGCCGAGATGGTGGAGGCGCTCTACCAGGCGCACTTCAACAACGGCGTCGACGTCGGCTCCCGGGAGGCGCTCGCCGCGCTGGCGGGTGACATCGGGCTGGACGCGGCCGACGCACGACGATTCCTCGACTCCGACGAGCGCGTCGCCGACGTCGAGGCCCAACTGGCCACCGCCCGGGACCTCGGCATCACCGGCGTGCCGATGTTCGTCCTGGCCGGGAAGTACGCGGTCTCCGGTGCGCAGGAGGTGCAGACGCTGCTCGCCGCGATCGCCGAGGTCGAGCAGCGCGAGGCCGCAGCCCTCTGACTCAGCACGGCAACCGGCATCGATGATCATGATGTTTCACGTGCAACAACATCGATGCCGGTTGTTGGTCAGGCCGGCCTGGCCAGGCCTTCCACCACCTGAGCACCGGGCAGCGCGCCCAACGCCGGCCCCGGCAGTGCGACCTTGCTGTGCCGTACGCCGGAGCCGATGATCACGTGCGGAGTGGCGACGACCCGCGAGTCGACCAGGATCGGCCACTGCGCCGGCAGTCCGATCGGGGTGATGCCCCCGTACTCCATGCCGGTCAACTCGACCGCGTCGGCCATCGGCGCGAAGCTCGCCTTACGCACGTCGAGCGTGCGGCGGGCCACCCCGTTCACGTCGGCCCGGGTGGTGGCCAGGACGATGCACGCCGCGTAACGCACCACTCCGTCGCGCTTGCCCGCCACCACGACGCAGTTGGCCGATACGTCCAACCCCACCTCGTACGCCTGACAGAACGCGGCCGTGTCGGCGAGGTCGGCGTCGATCGGCGCCACCAGCACGTCGTTGACGTCCACCGGCGCGTCGGCCGGCCACTGCGCGACGGCCTCCGCAACCGGCGGGGCGAGCAGGTCGAGGCGAGCGCGGGCCGGTTCGGTCTTCAGCGTTCCCATCACGGGTGCGATCCTCGCATCCGCACTGCCGAACCGCCCGGCGGCTCCCGGGCCGTCCCGTGACACCACCGGGCCCGGCCGAACCGCGCCGGTGCTCAACTGCCGGCGAGGAACGCGTTGTCGCGCATGAAGGAGCGGTCGCGGGCAGCCGCCAGCTCCTCCTCGCGCCGGGCCCTGGCCCGTTGCAACTCCAGGTCCTCCAACCCGTGGCGGACACCGAGTCGGATCACGCCGTAGAGGAAGACGAAGCCGAAGACGTAGAGGATCACCGTGGTGACGACAACGAACATGGCGTCACCGTAAGACGAACGTGAACCGTTGTTGCTCTCATTTCCGGCCGGTTCCCCCGTACGTGTCGGCGAGGTGATTGGCCCAGGTACGGACGCCCCGGGGCAGCGCCTCGGTGACGAGACCACCGGCGCGCAACTCGCGACCGAGCCGGCCGGGAATCCGCACCGGCAGCAGTGGTCGGCGTGAGCCTCGGGCCTCCCGCCACGCCCGAACCGCCTCGTCGAAGCGGAGCACCTGCGGCCCGCCGTACTCCTCGATGCCGCCCAGCGGCCCGGCGACCAGCCGAGCCGCCAACCGCGCCGCCACCTCGCCCGGATCGACCGGTTGGGCCAGCACCGCCCGGTCCCCGATCACCGGTCCCAGCCGCGAGCTGGAGGTGAGCAGATCGTCGAGGAACTGCGGGAACTGGGTGGCCCGCAGCACCGACCACGGCACCGGTCCGGCCGTGACCACCTGTTCGGCGGAGAGCTTGTGCCGGTAGTACGGGATCGGCACCCGGTCCACCCCAACGATCGAGATGTAGACGAGGTGCCCCACACCGGCGGCGCGGGCGGCCATCACGAGCCGGCGCGTACCCAGCACGTCCACCTGGTAGGTCTGCCCGCCCTGCGGGGCGGACGCCAGGTGCAGCACGGCGTCCACCCCGGACACCGCCTCGCCCAGCCCGTCGCCCGTCGCGAGGTCCGCCACCACCCACTCGACCTCGGAGTCGGTACGCCACTGTCGGCTGGTGGCCCGGACCGTCACACCGTCGTCGTGCAGCCGCGTGAGCACCGCGCGCCCCAGGCGGCCGCCCGCCCCGGTGACCAGAACCCTCATCTCGTCCTCCTGTTCCGGCCGCGAACCGCGGCACACCTGTCCGATCGATGAGCCGTCGGCCCACGCGATGTCGACGGCACAGACGGCACTCCCGTGACCGGGAGTGCGGCGGGTCACCCCGAACGGATCAGGTCCAGCACGGTCAACAACGCGAAGAACGCGATCACGATCTCGTTGACGATCCAGGTGTGCCCCTCGGCCCACTCCCGCATCCGGTTGAGCGTCCGGGCCGCCCTGCCCCCGAGCAGCAGCAACGCCAGCAGGGGCAGGGCGAGTAGAAGCACTGTGAGCAGCACGAACGGCACCAGGTGCCACCACGGCAGGTTGTGCCTGGCCACGCTCGCGCCGACCGCCGCCATGGTCAGGTCGTCGGTGGGTGTCACCACGAAGAGCAACGCGCCCAGCCGCATCGCCTGACGGGGTCCGGCACGCTCGATGCCGCCCAGCCATCTCGGCGGCCCGGAGCGGTCACGCCGTACCCAGACCACCACGGCCAGGCAGACCAGCAGCGCGAGAACCACCAGGTCGATGGCGGGTCCGCGGTCGACCTTGCCGGCGACGGCGCTGGCGTCGGCGACCAGGCCACCCACCCAACGGGTCAGCAGCCAGCTCACCGTCACCCCGGCCGCGACCACCAGCCCGGCGCCGCCGAGAAAGCCCAGCGACGCCGCCCGGGGCCGGTTCGACGAAGCGAGGAAGACCGCCACGACCAGTTGGGATCCGGCGACCATCACCACGGCGAGCGGCAGGACGGTCAGGAGGTTCATCGCCCGTCATCCTCCCGGCCCGACCGGGTCGGATGCGGCCGTTTCCCCGGATCACCCGAGCGGTCGGGTGCTCACGCCCAGCACGACCCGGCCGGCCAGTAGCGCCCCGAACAGCGCGAGGCCCGCCGCCACCACCAGGGTCAGCGTGTAACTCGCCGGGCCGGGCGCGCTGCCGGCCGCCAACACGGCCCCGGTCAGCGCCAGCACTGTTGCCGCGAAGAGTGAGTCGCCCAGTTGCAGCGACGAACTGTTGCGCCCCTGCTCACCCGGTGCCGACAACTCCAGGGTGAGCACCGACAACGACGGGTAGAGCAGACCCATGCCGAGACCGGCGACCGCCCAGCCCAGCACGGCGACGCTCACCGGCAGTTCCGGTCGAACGGCCAGCGCCACCGTGGCGGTGCCGACGGTGATGCAGGTCAGCCCGGCGCGCGGCAGGCTGGCCCGGGAGGTCGGCACCGGAATCCGACCCTGCAACCAGGAGCCCACCGACCAGGCCAATGCGCCGACCGTGAGGACCAGCCCGGCTGCGGTCGGCGAGAGGCCCCGCTCCCGGGAGAGCATCAACGGAATGACGACCTCGGCGCCCACGAACGCCGCCGACGCCAGACCACGCAACCCGACGACCGTCGGCAGACCACGAGCCGCCCGGAGGAACCCGGCCGGCAGCAGACGCGGGGCGCAGACCAGCAGACCGACCACTGCGACCACGATCAGCACCAAGGCGGAGACGCCGCGCTGCTGACCCCCGATGTGCAGCAGTGCGGCACTCACCGCGGCACCGAGCGCCCAGGCGATTCGTGCCGCCGCGCCGGCCGGTGGACCGGTCGTCGTGCTCCGGCCCAGCGACCGGAGGCCCGGATGGATCAGCAGGACCGCCGGCACGGCCACCGCCGGGACCGCCAGGAAGACCCACCGCCAGCCCAGGTACTCCACGATCGGACCGGCGACAGCGGGCCCCACCAGCGACGGTACGACCCACGCCGCCGCGAACGCCGCGAAGATCTTCCGGTGCAGGTCCTGCGGGTACGCCTGCCCGACGATCACGTAGAGCGCCACCGAGAGCAGCCCGGAGCCGAAGCCCTGCACCGCCCGCCCGACGACCAGCGCACTCATCACGGGAGCGGTCCCGGCGATCAGCAGCCCGACCACGAACCAGGCGACGCCGTGCCACATCGGTCCACGAGGTCCACGGGCGTCGCACCAGATGCCGGACACGACCATGGCCAGCACACCGGTGGCGAACGATCCTCCGAACGCGATCCCGTACAGCGCCAACCCGTCGAGGCTCCGGGCCACGGTGGGCATCGCCGTACCGACAGCCAACGCCTCGAACGCGAGCAGCGAGATCAACGCGACGCTGCCCACTGTCATCGCCCGCAGCCGAGGCGCGAACAGCCCCGGTGCTGCGGGTACGGCGGTGGCTGTTGGTGTGGTCGACATCCACCGAGGATGCGACCTCAACCCTGATTCAAGTCAAACCCTGGTGATCCGGCTCTCGTCAAGCGTCCTGCAACGCCTCCCCAACCCCGCGCACGAGGCCGGAAAAATGCTGGTCGGCCAGCAGATGACCGGCGGTGATCACCAAGGCGATCGGCCACTCGATGACCTGGAGCGCGGCCAGCACCCCGAGCCCCGCGTAGTAGACGACCTTGTCCGGTGGTGGCACCGCCACCTCACCCAGCATCGGCAGGTCGACTCGTCGCTGGTACATCTGCACGTTCTCGCGCGAGCCGTTGAGGTGTCGCGTCAGCGTGCTCATTCCGGCCTCCCCGTGTCCGGTGATTGTCGTCGGATTCCACACCCCACCCCGTCCATGCGCCGGCCTCGGCGGAAAGTTCCGCCGCTGGAGGGGCATAACGGACGGCAGGTCGGGAAGCCAGGCCGCCGGACGCGAGGCGGTGGGAGGACGAGATGGCCGGCGTGCCGCACCTGTTCGGCGAGGCGGCGCGAACCGTCAACTCGGCCGCGACCCGGCTGGCCCGGACCGTGGGCCTGAGCCGTCGTCGGGTCTGGTCGCGACCGGGCCGGCACCACATCGAGGTCCACGGCGTGTGCCAGGACGGCGGCAACCGGCTGGCGCGCCAGGTGGAGGACGCGCTGGAGCGGATGCCGGGAGTGGCCTGGGCCCGCGTCAACGCCCCGTCCGGCCGGGTGGTGGTCGCCGTCCAGAATCCCGAGCCGACGATGCGCGACCTGATCGAGACGATCAGCCGGGTCGAGCAGGCCTGCGACCACGAGCCCGACCCGGAGATCCCGCCGCCGCACCCACCGGAGGAGGGGCCCCGAACTCCGCGCACCCTCGGCGGGCTCGCCTCGGACGCCCTGGGCCTCACCATCTCGGCGGCCACCCGGATCCTGCCGTTCGCGCCGCTGCCCGGGGAGGTCTCCGGCCTCCTGGCCGCCGTGGACCTACAGCCGAAGGTGCACGAATTCGTCGGCAAACGGCTGCGCTCCGACCCACGCGCCGACATCCTGTTCCCCCTGGCAGAGGCGGTGGTGCAGGGTTTGACCGGTCGCTGGACCGGGATCGTCCTGGACGGCGCCCAGCGGGTGGTCCAGTGGGGCGAGGCGCGGGCCCAACTCTCCGCCTGGGAGCGCGCCGAGCCACGGCTGACCGGCGACGCGGACCGTGCGACGGCCCGATGGCCGGTGATCGACCGTCCTCGGCCGAAGCCGGACGGCCCCGTGGAGCGGTACATCAACAAGATGCTCGCCGCGGGCGCGGCGGCCGGAGCGGCGGCCATGCCGTTCGCCGGGCCCAAGCGGGCCACCGCGCTGGGCCTCGCCGCCCTGCCCAAGGCCCCCGGCAGTGGACGCGAGGGGTACGCCGCCCAACTCGGCTGGATGCTGGCCCGGCGTGGCGTGATCGCGATGGACCGCAGCGTGCTGCGGGAACTGGACCGGATCGACACGCTGGTGTTGGACGCGGCAGTGCTCGGCTCGGACCGGGGCGTACTGGCCGATCTGGCTCCGGCGACCGGAGCGGACGTCGACCAGGTGGCCGAGCGGGCCTTCGCGCTGTTCGACCCGGACCACCCGGCCGCGTCCCGCACGGCCGACGACTGGCGGCTCGCACCCCTCGACCAGATGCCCGCGGACGGCGATGGTGACATCCCGGACGGGGACCGTCTGCGATCCGCCGGGGGTCAACTCCTCGGCCTGGCACACCGGGACCGGCTGGCCGCGCTGCTGCGGGTGGAACCGGAGCCCGCGCCCGGCGTCGACGGCCTGCCGGCCGCCGCCCGCAGGGCCGGTCTGCGGCTGGTCGTCGCGGGTGGGGACGAGCAGCGGTACGCCTTCGCCGACGCGCTGCTGCCCGGCGGCGACCGGTTGACCGAGTCGGTACGCGCGCTTCAGCGCGACGGCGCGGTGGTGATGGTGGTTTCCGCGGACCGGAAGGCGCTCGGCGCGTCCGACTGTGGTCTCGGGTTCACCACCGCCCCGGAGGATCTACCGCCGTGGGGTGCACACCTGCTGGTCGGCGGTGATCTGCGGGTGGTGGCCCTGGTGATCGAGGCGACCGGGGTCGCCCGGCGCACGGCGAAGCAGAACATCCGGCTGTCCATGGCCGGCAGCGGTCTCGGGGCGCTCGGCGCGTTCACCGCCCCACCGACGCAGTTGCCGCACAAAGCGCTGGTCGCCGTCAACGGTGCTGCCGGGTTGGCCTTCGCGAACGGGGTCTGGCAGGCCCGCCGGCTGCACGACCAGTCGGACACGCCGGCACCGGTCACGACCGCCTGGCATCTGATGCCCGTCAGTACGGTGCTCGACCACCTGCGCACCACCCCTGACGGTCTGACCGGAGCGGAGGCCCAGCGCCGCCACCACGGGTCGGCCGGGAACGGAGAGGCCGCGCCCGGAACCGGGGGTCTGCTGCGCGCCTTCGTGGAGGAGTTGTCCAACCCGTTGACTCCGGTGCTGGCCGCCGGTGCGGTCCTCTCCGCCTCCTTTGGATCGCTCGTCGACGCCGCGCTGGTGGGCAGCGTCGTCGGTGGTTCCGCCCTGATCGGCGCGGTACACGAACGGAACACGGAACGGTCGCTGGCGGAGTTGCTGTCCCGTTCGGCGGTGACGGCGCGGGTCCGTCGGGACGGTGCCGAGCAGGTGGTCGCCGCCGGAGACCTGGTCCTCGGGGACGTCATCGCCCTCGAACCGGGCGACTCGGTGCCCGCCGACTGCCGGGTCCTCGAATCAGTGGGTCTGGAGGCGGACGAGTCCTCCCTGACCGGTGAGTCGTTGCCGGTCGCCAAGTCCAACCGGCCGGTGGTGGCCGCCGCGATCGCCGACCGCCACTCGATGCTGTACGAGGGAACCACAGTCGCCGCCGGACATGGCACCGCCGTGGTCGTGGCGACCGGGTCGGACACCGAATCCGGCCGCAGTCTCGCGCTGGTGCGGCAGGCCCCACCGACGAGCGGGGTGGAAGCGCGGCTCGGCTCGTTGACCAGCGCCGCCATCCCGCTGGCCGCTGGCTCGGCGGTGGCGGTGGCGGGCGCGGGTCTGCTTCGGGGCGTACCCCTGGCCGAAACGGCGGCGACCGCCGCGAACCTCGCCGTTGCGTCGGTGCCGGAAGGGCTGCCGTTTTTGGTGAGTGCGGCGCAGCTGGCGGCCGCCCGACGTCTCGCCGAGCACGGCGCGTTGGTTCGCAACCCGCGCACGATCGAGGCGTTGGGTCGGGTGGACGTGCTCTGCTTCGACAAGACCGGCACGCTCACCGAGGGGCAGCTGCTGCTGGCCGGGGTCGGCGACAGCGCCGGTGACCGGTACGCCCCGGTGGACCGGTTGGACGACCGACTCCGGTTGACGCTGGCTGCGGCGTTGCGGGCCACCCCCGCCGCGGCGAACCCGGAGGAGTTGGCGTTGCAGACGGACCGGGCCGTCCGGCGGGGTGCCGGGGAAGCCGGGGTGGTGGAGCAGACGGGCGCTCCCGGTTGGCGGGCGAACGGAGGGCTGCCGTTCGAGCCTTCCCGCGGCTACCACGCGAGTGTCGGCGAGACCGACGGTCGGCTGCTGTTGAGCGTCAAGGGTGCTCCGGAGACGGTGCTGCCGCGGTGTTCGGCCCGCCGCATGGACGGCAGTCAGCAACCGTTGGACGACGCCGGGCGCGCGGAATTGGAGCGGATGCTCGCCGACCGGGCCGGGGCGGGCAACCGGATCCTGGCCGTCGCGGAATGTCCCGTGGACGACCCGAAGGTGACCGACTCCGACGTGCGCGGGCTGACCTTCGTGGGTTTCCTGGCCCTCGCGGACGGGGTTCGGGAGAGCGCTGCCCCGGCGGTGCGTCGGATCCGGCAGGCCGGCGTGCACACCATCATGATCACTGGTGATCATCCGGCCACCGCCGAGGCGATCGCCGCCACCATCAGCGAGCACGACGAGCAGCGCGTGGTCACCGCCGGTGAACTCGACCGACTGGACGACGACGCGCTCGCCGACCGGCTGGCCAACACCGACGTGGTGGCCCGCTGCACCCCGGCGCACAAGGTGCGGATCATCCAGGCGTTGCAGAAGTGCGGGCGAACCGTCGCGATGACCGGCGACGGGGCCAACGACGCTCCGGCGATCCGGCTGGCCGACGTCGGCATCGCCCTCGGTCAACGGGGCACCCCGGCGGCGCGTGCCGCCGCCGACCTGGTGGTCACCGACGACCGGTTGGAGACCATCATC
Source organism: Micromonospora sp. WMMD967 (assembly GCF_029626165.1). Classification (NCBI taxonomy): domain Bacteria; kingdom Bacillati; phylum Actinomycetota; class Actinomycetes; order Micromonosporales; family Micromonosporaceae; genus Micromonospora; species Micromonospora sp. WMMD967. Next base: position 1,091,781 of record NZ_JARUBK010000001.1, on the reverse strand, counting down.
GCGACGCTGGTGGAGGGGCGGGCGATGTGGTCGTCGGTGCGCCACGCGCTCAGCATCCTGGTCGGCGGCAACCTGGGCGAGATCGCATTCAGCGTGCTCACCGCCGCGGCGACCGGTCGTTCCGCGCTCACCGGCCGACAACTGCTGCTGGTCAACCTGCTCACCGACCTGGCACCTGCGTTGGCCATCGCGGTCCGGCCACCCGCGTCGGACCGCACCGACAGGCTGCTCAGGGAGGGCCCGGACCTGGCGCTCGGGGAGAGCCTCACCAGGGAGATCGGGTTGCGGGCGGCAGCCACCACGCTGGGCGCCACAACGGGTTGGACGTTGGCCCGGTACACCGGACGCCGTCAGCGGGCCGGCACCGTCGCCCTGGTGTCGCTGGTCGGCACCCAGCTCGGCCAGACCGTCCTGGCCGGTGGCACCAGCCCGACCGTGCTGGCGTCGACGGCGGCGTCGCTGGGGGTGCTGGCCGTGGTGGTGCAGACGCCGGGAGTGAGCCAGTTCTTCGGCTGCACCCCGCTCGGGCCGGTCGGTTGGACCATCGGGGCCGGCTCGGCGCTCGGCGCCACCTTCGCCAACGGCGCGCTCACCAGGCTGATGGAACACCTGCCGGAAGCACGACCCGAGGCCTCGTCCACGTCCACGTCCTCGCCCTCGTCCTCGTCCTCGTCCGAGATTCAGCACGCGGATTGACCACAGTTGTTCCGCGCGGCCGGCTTCGCGTTCCCGACCGTCACCGCTCCTCGGCACCGAACGGGTCGCGGGCCGGACCCTGCTCGGCCCAGCACCGACCACCACGGAACTCCACCCCCGGGACACCGTCGCTCAGTCGGCTGATGTCCACCACACCGGCCAACGCGGCGACGACGTCCGACCGTAGATCCTCGACAGCCGTCTCGAGATCGTCCTCCTCGGCGCACCAGTCGAGGTCGGCCGCCCGCAGGTCGGCGACCGCCTGACCGGTGACCGCCGCGGGGTCGGTGACGAGCACCTCGACCCGGCAGTAGAGGTGCACGGTGACGGGGGTTCGCTGCTCATCCATCCGCGGATCATGACAAGCGCGACGCAGGATCCGACAGGTCTTTACCGCAGCGGCCTGGGGAGAGGCACTTCCCCTCTCATGGCCTTCTCGGCCAGCTCGACGCGCTCAGCATGAAGCCTGCTGTCATCCAGCGGATGGCCCGGCACGTTGATGCAGCGTTGGCCCGACAGTGCACTACACACTGGACACAAGAGAAAGAACCCGCTCGACGGCACCAGCTCGACCCCCTGGGCCAGCGCGGATCGGCCAATCTTGACGATCGCCTCGTACAGGTCGTCGTCCTGATGCCGTGTGGCTGCGGCAGCCGCCTCCCGCATTCCGTCCCAGAATTGTTCGACCGAATTCGGCTCGTTCACGTCAATCCGCACGATCGCGGATCCCCGCCTCCGGTCCACGTAAACGTCACCACCTGAGCGGCGCGTCAGTCGGTACTGTCGAAGCGAAACAGGATCTAGCATCGTCGGCATGGCAACGAGGCTGGTGCAGATCAACATGAAGGCGCGGGACGACTCCGCGCTGGGCGACTTCTGGGCCAAGGCACTCGGTTGGGGAGTCTCCAGCGAGGAGCCCGGCGTGACCAACCTCGAACCCGAGGGCTTCGTCTACCCGGATCCCGTCGCCGTCGTCATCGACCTCGTCGTCTCCACGGAACCCAAGACCGTGAAGAACCGCGTGCACGTCGACCTCGCCACCACCTCGGCAGCCCACCAAGCGCAGGTGGTCGCGCGCCTGACAGACCTCGGCGCCACACCTGCCGACGTGGGCCAGGGCGACGTCCCGTGGACGGTCCTGGCCGACCCGGAGGGCAACGAGTTCTGCGTGTTGGAACCCCGACCGACCTACCGGGACACCGGGCCGATCGCCGCTGTCGTGGTCGACTGCACGGATCCGCCTGCCATGGCCCAGTTCTGGGGACAGGCCACGGACTGGGTCCTGCAGGAGGTGACCGACCGCCAGGCGGTGCTGCGCTCCGCCAAGGGCGTCGGGCCGTACCTGGAGTTCATCCGGACACCTGATGTGAAGACCCTGTGGAACCGCGTCCACCTCGACGTCCGGCCGTACCCCGGGGACGACCTCGGCGCCGAGACCGCCAGGCTGACCGCTCTCGGCGCCACCGTGATCGACCTGGACGTTCCGTGGACGGTCCTCGCCGACCCGGAAGGCAACGAGTTCTGCCTTCTCACCCCAGCCTGACCGTTCGCCCGCATCCCGGATGGCACCGCCGACGGAGATGAGCCGCCGGTTGACGTTCCTGCTCGCGGCAGCGGCGGGAGCATCCATCGGCAACCTGTACTGGGCGCAGCCGCTCCTCGGCTTCATCGCCGCCGACCTGCACGCCGCGACCGCGACCGCAGGCTGGCTCGTCACCGTGACACAGCTCGGGTACGCCGTCGGCGTGCTGCTCCTCGTGCCGCTCGGCGACGTCCTCGACCGCCGCCGGTTCGTCCCGGTGATGCTGCTGGCCTCGACAGCCGCACTGCTGATGTGTGCGCTGGCACCGACGATCGAGGTCCTTCTCCTCGCACTCGGCGTGCTCGGCGTGACGACGATCTCCGGGCAGATCCTCACCCCGCTCGCCGGGGACCTCGCCGGGGACGCCCACCGCGGCCGTATCGTCGGCGTCGTCGGGTCCGGCACCCTCACCGGCATCCTGGCCTCCCGCACGATCAGCGGCCTGGTCGCCGACACCGCCGGGTGGCGTGTGGTGTACGCCCTCGCCGCCGTCGTCGCCCTCCACTTCGCGGTCCTGCTGCACCGCGCGATCCCACCGCTGGCACCGCGGACGCGTCTGCCGTACCCCCAGCTCATCGCCTCGGTCGGCGCGGTGGTCACGGGCGAACGGGCCGCCCGGTGGACGCTGGCCCTGGCCGCGACCGGATTCGCCACGTTCTCGCTGTTCTGGACGGCGCTGACGTTCCTCCTCAGCGGCCCGCCGTTCCGCTACCCGGTGGCGGTCATCGGGCTCTTCGGGCTGGCCGGCCTCGCTGGAGTCCTGTCCGGCCTGCACGGCGGCCGTCTGCACGATAGTGGTCTGTCGCTGCCAGCCACCGGGGTGGCCTGGATGCTGGCCCTCGGCGCCTTCGTCCTCGCGGCGTTCGCCGGCCGATCCGTCGTGCTCGTCGTCGTCGCGATCGTCATGCTCGACGTCGCTCTCCAGACGCAGGCCCTTCTCAACCGGGCACGGCTGTTCACCCTCTCCCAGGTGGCTCGCAGTCGGCTCAACACGGCGCTGGCCGTCGGCAACTTCATCGGCGCCGCCGTCGGATCCGCAGCCGCAAGCATCCTCTGGTCGGCCGGGGGTTGGACAGCGGTCACGATCGCGGGGGCAGGGCTCTGCTGTGTGGCGCTGGCGGTATGGGCGCTGGGACGACGGGGACCACTCTTGACCCCACGTCCGGGTAACATCCCCGTGCTTTGATCTGTAACGGGGAGGAACATTTACATGCGTTGGAAGATCCCGGCTGGCGCCCTGATAGCGCTGGCCTTTCTGGTTCCGGCGGCACCGGCGGCCGCCCAGTTCGAATCGCCCGGGTTGGACGCGGCCTGCCAGACGGTCGAGCGCAAGGTGTACCAGGACGTCCGCAAGCTCGTCGCAGTAGACCTGGATACCCCGACCGATCAGGAGATCCGGGTGTTGACCGCCCAGCTCCTGCACGCGGCCAACGTCGACAAGTTGACCGTTCTGCAGGGTGCCATCGACAAGAAGCTGAAGGGCACCCCGGAGGAACTCCGGGCTTTCCTCAAGAAGGACGTGCCGAACGTCTGGATGGTGGATCTGCGGATCAAGGTGGGCCAGTCGATGACGGGCGCCGGCGTCAACGTGAAGCAGGCCGCACAGGTGACGCTCGACGACGGTTCCCTCGATGTGCTCCTGGCTTACCTGAACGACGGCGTGTACACCGCCCGTGAACTCGACTGCGCGTCTCAGCCCACCCCGACGCCGACCGTCACGCCAAGCGTTACGCCGAGCGCCACGACGACCGAGGCACCGACGCCTGCTCCCTCCACGACCCTGGCCGCCGGCGGCGGCGAGGGCGGTGGACTGCCCCTGACCGGTGCCAACACCGCGACCGTGATCGGCGTTGGCGGTGCGCTTCTGCTCCTCGGCGGCATCGGCTTCCTGATGGGACGCCGGCGCCGGGCTCGTTTCGTCGCATAGCTCCACTCGACGCGCCCGGCTCGATGCTTCATCGAGCCGGGCGCGTCTTTGCATGTCCCATCAGACGGCGATTGGTGACAGCCAGGCAAGTCGACACCGCGCAAGCAGTCGCGGACAGCGACATGAATACGGCGCATAGTGTGATGACGTGGACGAGCGTGAACAGCTGGCGGTGGACGCAGTCAGATCGTTCGTCGCAGCCTTCAAGCGGATCCGCGAACGCCTCTTCGCGGCCTACCCGGAGCTGACCGGCTTACCCGACCTGCTGGCTGCGGTCAGGTCAACTCGAGTACTACCTCGGGAGGGCCGGTCGAGCACCGGCATCGACTACTCGGTCCACGGTGCCGGTTGTCGAATGACAGACGAGCAGGGCACGGTAGTCGACGTCGACCTGGTCGACGGGGTGGAAGCCTTCGACGGCTGGCGGGTCCATGTCTTCCTCGACGGACGCGAGGGGGAAAGTCTCTCGGTTGAGGAACTGCACACTGCCTGCTCCCGCCTCGCCGGTTGGGCGGAGCTGCGCGAGCTGCAGCCGCACCGTTGGTACGCGCCCTGATGGTGAAACGGATCTTCACGCTGGTAAAGCGCGATCAGACGGTCGTGAGCCTCTCGTGACCAGCTGCGCACCCCACCTATGGGCCCGTGGCCGGCCCGGGGCGGCCCGCTGACCTGCCGCACGGCGTCAGGTGCTGGACTTCCTAGCCGTACTTCACGCGGGACTTGCGGCCGGCGACGGTAGACCTCAACCACGGCTTGGAGGTGCCTGCTCGACCGGGCCGACGTCGCCTTGATCAAGGGCGAAGAGCTGCGGCCGGTGACAGAGGTGCTCGGGCTCTTCACGATTTAGATGACGGCAGACCACCTACGGCCATGCACCCGCCGACGCGGGCAGGTCAGGCTGGACCGAGATCAACCAGAGAAAGTGCTGGTGGAGCCCAGGGGACTCGAACCCCTAACCCCTGCCTTGCAAAGGCAGTGCTCTGCCAGTTGAGCTAGGGCCCCGTGCGTGGGCGTCGAATGCTCGTCGCCCGGGCCGAACGTCAGCGCAGGTCGGGCGCGGTGGTCGCCTCGTGCCACAGGGCACGCTCGTCGTTCGAGGCCTTGATCTTGTTGAACACGACGGCGGCCACGCCGACGACGCCAGCCACAATCAGCAGCTTCTTGAACATTGGGGCGACCCCTCGTGCTCGACTACCGTCGGACGACAATGCGGTGGGGCTAGATGGAATCGAACCATCGACCTCAGAGTTATCAGCTCTGCGCTCTAACCGACTGAGCTATAGCCCCGCGTTGCGACGAGCAAGATTAACCCATCCGCTCTGCCGGCCCCAAATCGGGGTCCGAACCTACGAGCCGGGCCGTCGTCGCCTGCCAAAACCTACCTGAGTACGGGACGCCGGAGCGACCGCATTACGCGGTGCCCCGGCGTCCCGGTCGCTCAGTCCCGCTCGGCGAGGGTCAGCTCGATCCCGCCGACCAGGTCGGCGCAGACGTTGTAGACGAACGCTCCCAGCGTGGCCAGCGCGGTGAACAACACCACGTTGACCAGGCCGATCAGCGCCGAGCTGAGGATCACGCCCTTGGCGGTGATCTGGAAGCCGCTGGTGCTCTGCCCACCGCCGGCGTTCACCAGGTCGCTCAGGCTCTCGTTGACGCTCTGGAACACGCCCATCGCGTCCAACGCCAGGTAGAGCACCGACGTGGCGACCACCACGACGATGAAGAGCACCACCGACACGGCGAACGCGAACTTCATCACGGACCAGGGGTCGATCCGCTTCAGGTTCAGTCGGGCCCGGCGCGGTCCGCGGGAGGCGGCCGAGCTGACCGAGGTACGCGCGGCGCGTACCGCGTCACCGACACGGGCTGCCCCGACGGCGGACGCGTTGCCGATGCCCGGCGGCAGACCGCCACCGCTGGCCGGGCGGCCGGCGGCGGTACGAGCGCTCTCGGGCTGCGTCATGCCCGGTGTGATCCGCGGCTGGGTGCCGGTCGACCCGGTCGACGCCGCCGGACCGGACCGCACGTTGATCGGCTGGGTGGTCGCCGGACGGGCCGAAGACGCCGTCGCCGAACCCGAGGGGGTGGCGGCGGTGGACGACTTCGGCGCGTCGGTGTTGGAGGCCTCGGTCTTGTCGGCCGACCCAGCGTCTTCAGCGGGCGGCTCCGGCGGGGGTGTCATGCCCGGAGCCCTGGTGAATTTCGGGGCAGGCGCGTCGGCAGGGACCGTCGCCCGGCCCACGGCCGCGCGGCCGGTCGCTGGTGTGCCGCCCTTGGCGGCCTCCTCGTCGACCGGGTTGGCCGAGGTCCCCGTGTTCCCCGACTTCGCCTGTGTCTCCGTCATTCAACTAGTCCTGTTCGTCAGGCTCGTCGGCATTGCGAGCAATCGCCACGATAGTCACGCCGTCCGGGAGGTCCATCAGCTTGACCCCCATTGTGTTCCGGTCACGCGTACGGCGTACAGGCTTCACCGGAGTCCGAATGACACCACCATTGCTGGTGATCGCGAACAGCTCGTCGTCCGGATCGATCACCACCGCGCCGACCAGACCACCGCGCCGTTCGGTGATCTTCGCAGTCAACACGCCCTTACCTCCCCGGCCCTGCACCGGGTATTCCTCGATCGGGGTGCGCTTCGCATATCCCCCGTTCGTGGCCACCAGAACGTCCAGACCCTCCCGGACGACCTCCATGGCGAGCAGGACGTCGTCGTCCGTGAAGCGCATGCCGATCACGCCCGAGGTGGCCCGGCCCATCGGCCGCAACGCCTCGTCCGACGCGTTGAACCGGATCGCCTGCGCCTTCTTGGAGACCAGCAGCAGGTCGTTCTCCGGCGCAACCAACGCAGCACCGACCAGCTCGTCCTCATCGCGCAGGTTGATCGCGATGATGCCGCCGGAACGGTTGGAGTCGAACTCCTCGAGCCGCGTCTTCTTCACCAGGCCGTTCTTCGTGGCCAGTACCAGATAGGGGGCTACCTGGTAGTTCGGGATCTCAATGATCTGCGCTATCTGCTCGTCCGGTTGGAAGGCGAGCAGGTTGGCCACGTGTTGGCCCTTGGCTACCCTACTGGCCTCCGGCAACTCGTACGCCTTGGCCCGGTACACACGCCCCTTGTTCGTGAAGAACAGGATCCAGTCGTGGGTCGAGCATACGAAGAAGTGGCTGACGATGTCGTCCTGCCGCAGCGTGGCGCCACTGACGCCCTTGCCGCCGCGCCGCTGGGAGCGGTAGAGATCGACCTTGGTCCGCTTGGCATACCCCGTGCGGGTGATCGTCACCACCACGTCCTCGCGGGCGATGAGGTCCTCCATCGAGACCTCGCCGTCGAACGGGATGATCTGTGTACGCCGATCGTCGCCCCACTTGGCGACGATCTCGCCCAGCTCCTCCGAGACGATCTTCCGCTGCCGCTCCGGCTTGGCGAGGATGTCCTTCAGGTCGGCGATCTCGATCTCGAGCTTGGCCAGGTCGTCGAGGATCCGCTGCCGCTCCAACGCCGCGAGACGACGCAGCTGCATGTCCAGGATCGCGGTCGCCTGGATCTCGTCGATGTCCAGCAGCCGGATCAGGCCCTGCCGCGCGTCCTCCACCGTCGGCGAGCGCCGGATGAGCGCGATCACCTCGTCCAGGGCGTCCAGCGCCTTGGACAGACCTCGCAGGATGTGTGCCCGCTCCTCGGCCTTGCGGAGCCGGAACGCCGTCCGCCGGCGGATCACGTCGATCTGGTGCTCGACGTAGTAGCGGATGAACTGGGCCAGGTTGAGCGTGCGCGGCACCCCGTCGACCAGCGCCAGCATGTTGGCGCCGAACGTCTCCTGGAGCTGGGTGTGCTTGTAGAGGTTGTTGAGCACGACCTTCGCGACCGCGTCACGCTTGAGCACCAGCACGATCCGCATACCGGTACGACCGGAGGACTCGTCGCGGATGTCGGCGATGCCGGCGAGCTTGCCCTCCTTGATCAGCTCGGCGATCCGCTCGGCGAGGTTGTCCGGGTTGACCTGGTAGGGCAGCTCGCTGACGACCAGGCAGGGCCGACCCCGCTTGTCCTCCTCGACCTCCACCACGGCGCGCATCCGGATCGAGCCACGACCCGTGCGGTAGGCGTCCTGGATGGCGGTGGTGCCGACGATCAGACCGTGGGTGGGAAAGTCCGGGCCCTTGACGATGCCGAGCAGCGCCTCAAGGGTGGTCTCCTCGTCCTCCTCCGGGTGCTCCAGGCACCACTGCACGGCCGCGCCGATCTCGCGGAGGTTGTGCGGCGGGATCTTGGTGGCCATGCCGACCGCGATGCCCTCGGAGCCGTTCACCAGCAGGTTCGGGATCCGTGACGGCAGGATCGTGGGCTCCTTGGCCCGGCCGTCGTAGTTGTCCTGCAGGTCGACGGTGTCCTCGTCGATGTCCCGCAGCATCTCCATGGCGAGCGGGTCGAGCTTGCATTCTGTATATCGCATGGCGGCAGCCGGATCATTACCGGGCGAGCCGAAGTTGCCGTTGCCGTCGACCAGCGGGTACCGCAGCGACCAGGTCTGCGCCATCCGGACCAGCGCGTCGTAGATCGCCGAGTCGCCGTGCGGGTGGAACTGGCCCATCACGTCGCCGACGACGCGGGAGCACTTCACGTAGCCGCGGTCCGGGCGGTAGCCGGAGTCGAACATGGCGTAGAGGATCTTGCGGTGGACCGGCTTGAGGCCGTCCCGGACGTCCGGCAGCGCGCGCCCGACGATGACGCTCATCGCGTAGTCGAGGTAGGAGCGCTGCATCTCCACCTCGAGCCCGACCGGTTCGATCCGGTCGTGCGCGACCACCGCGGCGGCGGCCTCGGCGGGGACCTCAGGCTCGTTCGGTGTGGACTCGGGAGAATCGGTCACTGTATACCCTTATCAGACTCAGAGTCGTTTTTGTGCTGTGGATAACCGCTGTGGATACCGGCCAAGCTGTGGATAACTCTGTGGACCGCCGGATCGGCCGGGCATCGCCCGGCCGATCCGGTGCGGTCCGTCAGATGTCCAGGAACCGAACGTCCTTGGCGTTGCGCTGGATGAACGACCGGCGCGCCTCGACGTCCTCACCCATCAGCACACTGAACAACTCGTCGGCGGTCGCCGCGTCGTCGAGAGTGACCTGACGCAGGGTACGCGTCGCCGGGTTCATCGTGGTTTCCCACAGCTCGGGATAGTTCATCTCGCCGAGGCCCTTGAAGCGCTGGATGTCGTCCGGCCTGGCGTTGGCCTTCTTCTGCTGGCGCAGCGCGATCAGCCCGTCCCGCTCACGGTCGGAGTACGCGTACTGCGCGTCGTCGCCCTTCTTGTTCCACTTGATCTTGTAAAGCGGCGGGGCGGCCAGGTAGACGTGCCCCAGCTCGACCAGCGGACGCATGAAGCGGAACAGCAGGGTGAGCAGCAGGGTCTGGATGTGCTGGCCGTCGACGTCCGCGTCGGCCATCAGCACGATCTTGTGATACCGCAGCTTCTCGATGTCGAAGTCGTCGTGGATGCCAGTGCCCAACGCGGTGATCAGCGCCTGGACCTCGTTGTTCTTCAGCACCCGGTCGATGCGGGCCTTCTCCACGTTGAGGATCTTGCCGCGGATCGGCAGGATCGCCTGGGTCCGCGGGTCGCGGCCCTGCTTGGCCGAGCCACCGGCCGAGTCGCCCTCGACGATGAACACCTCGGACTCGCGCGGGTCGGTGGACTGGCAGTCGGCCAGCTTGCCCGGCATCGAGCCGGACTCCAGCAGCGACTTGCGCCGGGCCAGCTTGCGCGCCTGCTGTGCGGCGATCCGGGCTCGGGCCGCCTGGGAGGCCTTCGTGATGATCATCTTGGCCTCGGCCGGGTTGCGGTCGAACCAGTCGACCAACCACTCGTTGCAGACCCGCTGCACGAAGCTCTTCACCGGGGTGTTGCCGAGCTTGGTCTTCGTCTGGCCCTCGAACTGCGGGTTGGCCAACTTGACCGAGATGATCGCCGCGAGCCCTTCACGGATGTCCTCGCCGGAGAGCTTCTCGTCGCCCTTGAGCAGCTTCTTGTCGGTGCCGTACCGGTTGACCACGCTGGTCAGCGCGGACCGGAAGCCCTCCTCGTGGGTGCCGCCCTCATGCGTGTTGATCGTGTTGGCGAACGTGTAGACCGACTCGCCGTACGACTCGTTCCACTGCATGGCGATCTCGACGGACATGCCCTCTTCCTCGGCGCCGAACTCGACCACCGTCTTGTGGATCGGGTTCTTCGAGGCGTTGAGGTGTCGCACGAAGTCGGAGATGCCGCCCTCGTAGTAGAAGGTGACCTCGCGCTGCCGGCCGTCCTCCTCCTCGGCGACCCGCTCGTCGAGCAGGTGGATGCGCAGGGCGCGGTTGAGGAAGGCCATCTCCTGGAGTCGCCGGTAGATGGTCTGGAAGTCGAAGTCGACGGTCTCGAACACGTCGGGGTCGGGCCAGAAGGACACCGCCGAGCCGCTGCGGTCGGTGGTCTCGCCCTTCTCCAGCGGGCTGGGCTTGGAGTTGGTGTACTGCTGCCGCCAGACGAACCCGGACTTGTGGATCTCCACGGCCATCCGGGTGGAGAGTGCGTTCACCACGGAGACGCCGACGCCGTGCAGACCGCCGGAGACCGCGTACGCCTTGCCGTCGAACTTGCCACCCGCGTGCAGCACGGTGAGCGCGACCTCGACACCCGGCTTCTTGAGCTTCGGGTGGAGGTCGACCGGGAAACCACGGCCGTTGTCGGTGACCCGAACGCCGCCGTCGGCCAGCAGCACCACGTCGATGGTGTCGCAGTATCCGGCGAGCGCCTCGTCGACAGCGTTGTCCACAACCTCCCAGACGAGGTGGTGCAGACCGCGCTCGCCGGTCGACCCGATGTACATACCGGGCCGCTTGCGGACCGCCTCCAGCCCTTCGAGAACGGTGATCGACTCTGCGCCGTACTCCTGCTTTTCCTGCGCTGCCACCCTCGGCCACTTTCTCGCGTCAGCTGCGCCGGTGGGGCGCAGCGGGCGCGGGTTCGGCGGACAGGACGCGACGTCGGCGCGCGGACCGGTGCCGGAGACCTCCGGGCAGCGGGTCGAACGCGCCGGTCGCCGCGGTTGCCCGCGGATCGCGATCGGCTCGACCCGACGTGGAGAATGAATCTGGGCCACCGGCCCCGTCCCCCGCACCGAGTCTTCGTCTCGCTGTCAATCCTACTGTGCCCGGGGGACAGATCCACCACTCGGCACCCTCAGAGAGGCGGCTGAGAAGTCCATAGCCGGCAGAACCCCATCGCCCACGACTCCCCCCACACGCCAGGCTCGGATCGCACGCGCCGCCGCCGAACGGGTTGACCCGCGCCCGGGCGGGTCGGGGGTCGCGGCCGGGGCGTCCGTGCCGTACGTTTGCGGCGCCCCGGAACCAGCCTTGATCTTTACGGCCTGGAACCGGGACGATCGACCCGATCGACCCGACACGTGCTCTTTAAGAGGTGACAGATGGGGCTGGACAATGTCGCGGTGCACTGGCCGCGGACCGGCCGCTTCTACGATCCGGTGGCGCCGGCCGAGTTCGTCGACTTCGGCGAGATCGTCGACCTGCCGCGAATCTCCGCGCCGACGGCTGCCCTGGCCGAGCTGATCGCGAAGACCGGCACCATCCGGGCGACCGCGTACACCGAGTTGGTGGATCTGCTCCTCGGCCTGGAAGGTGTGTTGTACGCCACAGACGCCGCCGCCGAGGACGAGGACCCGGTGATCGACCCGGACGGTTGTTCCTGGATCGCCAGTGGGATCGAGAGGTTCGTCGCGGGGCACCGCGCACACGGCGAGGCGGTGACCTTCGAGTCGGTGAGCACGGTGCTGCGTTCCCTGCTCGGCGACGGCAGGCTGGCCGAGCAGCAGTTGCGATGGCTGGAGAGCCGGCTGGACGCGCTGCGCGACGAGCGCGGCGACCCGCCGCAGTGGAACTTCACCTGTGCCGAGCTGGGCGTGCTGGCGGCGTTCTACCGGCGCTGCGCGGAACGCGGCTTCGCGGTCTACGCCGACGCCTGACCCGCGCCGGCCTGCTCAGCCGCTGCGCCGCCGACCGGTCGATTGGCCGCCGCGATCAACTGGGTGAGCACCCCGTGCAGGTGTTGCAGGTCCTCGACGGGCAGCCCGAGGCGCTGCACGATCGCGGCCGGGATCAGCTCGGCCTGGCTGCGGAGCGCGGCACCGCTGGCGGTCAGGGTGACGGCGAGGCTGCGCTCGTCACTGGGGTCGCGTTCCCGGCGCAGGTAGCCGGCCGCTTCGAGCCGCTTGAGGAGGGGTGACAGGGTGCCCGGATCGAGCTGCAACAGGCGGCTGAGGTCGCGGCCGGACAACGGTGCGTGCTGCCAGAGCGCCAACATGACCAGGTACTGCGGATGGGTCAGCCCCATCGGTTCCAGCAGCGGCCGGTAGACCGCCACCACACTGCGCGCGGCCACCGAGACGGCGAAGCAGACCTGCTGTTCCAGCGCCAACGGGTCGACGCCCTGCCGTGTCTCGCTCATCGGTTGCCCTCCCCACGCACGATGGCTATCGTACCAATCATTGGTACACCAACTGTTGGTGTACCAATCGTCAATCGGGCAACGCGGGAGAGGGCGGCAGATGAGCGACGACGGCGCGGTCACCAGGGCTCCGGGCGAAGGTGGCCGGCTCCTGAGCTGGGCCTTCCGCCACCTCGCCGGCCCGGCCGACGGTGTGAAGGGCGCGGTGCAGGGCGGCTCCGCCGAGGCCCGCGAGGCGTGGAAACGGGACCTGGCCGAACGCAAGCGCTACACCCGGGAGCAACGCGAACTCAAGCGGGCCGCCCGCGAGGCCAACCGACGGGGCTGATGCCCGGTCAGCCGTACGTGTCGCGGGGGCCCCGTCCTCGTACCCGGCGCGGCCCCTTCGACCACGACGGCGCGGCCGGCCCGTGGATGTGCAGCTTGCGCACCACGTTGTGGCCGACCTCGCTGGCGATCTGCTTGAGCAGCGAACCGGCCAGCAGCCGCAGCTGGGTGGCCCACGCCGTCGACCGCGCCTCCACGGTCAGCTCACCGTTCTCCAGCTTGACCGGGCGGCTGTTCTGGGCGACCTCCGCGCCGACGACCCGCTCCCAGGCACCGAACACTGTCGCCTCGGCCGCCGGCTGCTGCCAGCCACGCGCCTTCACCAACCGGTTCAGCACCGCACCGAGCGGCTGCGGATCGCGGGGGTCGGGGCCCGGGCCGGAGTAGCCCCGCAACCGCCGCCCCGAGCCGCCGGCAGCGTCGCCGCCCGCACCCCCAGGGGTACGCCGCGCGCGAGCCGCCGCCTGCCGCTTGGACAACGCCGCGTCGAGCACCGCCCGAGCCAACTCCGGCCCAGTGGCGGCCGCCGCCGGCTCACCGCCGGTCGACTCCGCCCCGGGGGTACGCGCACCCGCACCCGCGCCCGCCTCGGGCCGCTTGGCGTCTGACTCATTCGACACGGCGTACCGTCCCTTCGCCGACCCGGTAACGGCTGCCCCGTAGGGCCGCCGGCACGTCGTCGTCCACCGCGCAGGTGACGAGCAGCTGACTCGCCCCGCCGACCAGCTCCGCCAGCCGCTCCCGGCGGCCGGTGTCCAACTCGGCGAAGACGTCGTCGAGCACCAGCACCGGCTCGATGCCGTCGGCCCGCAGGAGGTCGTACCCGGCCAGCCGCAGCGCGAGCGCGAACGACCACGACTCGCCGTGGCTGGCGTACCCCTTGGCGGGTAGTGGCCCGAGGGCCAGCGCCAGTTCGTCGCGGTGCGGGCCGACCAGGGTGGTGCCCCGTTCGATCTCGGCGGAGCGGGACGCGGCCAGAGCCGCGGCGAGTGCCTCCGCCAACACCGTCCGGTCGGTGGTCGGCTCGGCCAGGTCGATCGAGGGGCGGTAGGTGATGCCGGCGGCGCCCCGGCCGGCCGCCACCGCGTCGTACGCCTTCGCGACGTGCGGGGTGAGCGCGGCGACGAGCTCCAGGCGGCCGGCGAGCAACTCCGCGCCGTGCTGGGCCAGGTGGGTGTCCCAGACGGCGAGGGTGCCCAGGTCGCCGCCTCGCGACCCGCCGGTCTTGCGCGCCAGGTACGCCGTACGCAGCAGGGCGTTGCGCTGCTTGACAACCCGCTCGTAGTCGGCCCGTACACCCGCGTACCGGGGTTGGCGGCTGACCAGCAGGTCGTCCAGGTAGCGGCGGCGCTCGGCCGGGTCGCCCCGGACCAGCTCAAGGTCCTCCGGGGCGAAGAGCACGAGTCGCAGGGCACCGAGCACGTCCCGGGCCCGCCGCGCCGGTGACCGGCCCAGCCTTGCGCGGTTGGCCTTGCCGGGCACGATCTCCAACTCGACCAGGAGTTCCCGCCCGTCGTGCGCCACCGCGCAGCGGATCACCGCCGACGTGGCACCCATCCGCACGAGTGGTGCGTCGGTGGCGACCCGGTGCGAGTCCAGGGTCGCCACGTAGCCCAACGCCTCGACGAGATTCGTCTTGCCGACACCGTTGGCGCCGATCAGGACGTTCGCCCCCGGTTGGAGATCGACGGCCACCCGCTCGTACGAGCGGAAGTCGACCAGTTCCAACCGTTGGACGTACACCGGGTGTCGATACCGCTCAGCGCTTGTGGACGGCGTGGCCGCCGAACTGCTGACGCAGCGCGGAGACGGCCTTCATGGCGGGCGAGTCGTCCTGTCGCGAGGCGAACCGGGCGAACAGCGAAGCGGTGATCACATTCAGCGGTACGGCCAGCCGGACCGCCTCGTCGACGGTCCACCGACCCTCGCCGGTGTCCTCGGTGTAGCCGCTCAGATCGGCCAACTCCGGGTCCTCGTCGAGCGCCCGGTCCAGTAGGTCGAGCAGCCAGGAGCGGACGACGGTGCCCTCCCGCCAGGACTTGATGACGCCCGGCACGTTGGTCACCAACTCGGAGGCCGCCATCAGCTCGTAGCCCTCGGCGTAGGCGTGCATCAGCCCGTACTCGATGCCGTTGTGCACCATCTTCGAGTAGTGCCCGGCGCCGACCGGCCCGGCGTGCACGAAGCCGAACTCGCCCTCCGGCTTGAGAGCGTCGAAGATCGGCATCAGCCGGTCCACGTGCTCCTGGGCGCCGCCGACCATCAGCCCGTAGCCGTTCTGCCGACCCCAGACGCCACCGGAGACGCCGACGTCGATGTAGCCGATGCCCCGCTCGTTGAGCCGTTCGGCCCGGGGCGCGTCGTCGCTGAACCGCGAGTTGCCGCCGTCGATGATGATGTCGCCCTCGCCGAGCACAGCGGCCAGCTCGTCGATGGTCGCGTCGGTGACGCCGGCGGGCACCATGACCCAGACCGCGCGCGGCGACTCGAGCTTCTCTGCCAGGCCCGCGAGGGATGCGACGTCACTGATCTGCGCGTTGTGGTCGAAGCCGACGACTTCGTGACCAGCGGCGCGCAACCTCTCCCGCATGTTGCCGCCCATACGGCCGAGACCTACAAGGCCGAGCTGCATGTGTGTGTACCTCCGTGGATCTTTGTTGCTGGGCGCGATCAGCGAGAGACGCGGATCGGCATGATGAGGTACCGGTACCCGGGAATGACGTCGCCATCCTCGCCGGCGGGGGAGATCACGGCGGGCTTGAAGGCGTCGACGAACGACAGGACGGCCGTCTGGGATCCCAGGTTTGCCAGGCCGTCGATGAGGTACTGCGGGTTGAACCCGATGGTCAGCGCGTCACCGGTGAAGGTGGCCTCCATCGCCTCGCTGGCGCGGGCCTCCTCGGAACCACCGGCCTCCACCACCAGGCCGTCGGCGCTGAAGCTCAGCAGCACCGGGGTGGTGCGCTCGGCGACCAGCGCGACCCGCTTGACGACCTCGATCAGGGTGCTGACCGGCACCCGGGCCTCGGCGTTGTGGGTGGCCGGGAAGAGCGAGCGGACCGGCGGGTAGTTGGCGCCGTCGAGCAGGCGGCTGGTGGTGCGTCGGGTGCCACCGGCCAGGCCGACCATGCCCTCGCCCGCAGCGCCCTGGGCCAGGGCGAGAGTGACCTCGCCACCCAGCGGGCCGAGGGCCTTGGCGGTGTCGTTCAGGGTGCGGGCCGGCACCAGGGCGTTGATGCTCACGTCGGGGTCGTCCGGCCGCCACTGGATCTCACGCAGGGCCAACCGGTAGCGGTCGGTGGCGAGCATCGAGAGCGTGCTGCCGGAGAGCTCGACGCGTACGCCGGTCATCATCGGCAGGGTCTCGTCCCGGCCGGCCGCGATGGCCACCTGGGAGACCGCCGTGGCGAACGCGGCGGCGTCGACGGTGCCGGCGCTCTGCGGCATCTCGGGCAGTGCCGGGTAGTCCTCCACCGGCATGGTGGGAAGGGTGAACCGGGCGCTGCCGCAGACCAACTCGAGGTGCGCGCCGACCGCGGCGATGTCCACCGGCTTGGCCGGCAGCGCCTTGGTGATCTCGGCGAGCAGGCGGCCGGAGACGAGGGCGGCGCCGTCGGCGTCCCCCTGCACCTCGACGGTCACCTGGCTGGAGACCTCGTAGTCGAAGCCGGAAACCCGCAGGTTGCCGTCGGTGACCCGGAGCATCACCCCGGCGAGCACCGGTACGGACGGCCGGTTGGGCAGGCTCTTCGCGGTCCACGCCACGGCCTCGGCGAGCGCGTCGCGCTCCACTCGGAACTTCATCAATGCCTCCGCGTCGACGTCAGCGACAACTCTCTCATGCCGACCGCTGCCTACCGTCCCGCCCGACCGTGCGGGTACCCATCGCACCTTAGGGCGCGGGGGTATCGGCTGTGCGCCCGACCCCACTGATCGTGTCGATGCTGACCGGTTGATCCGGCAGCGTTCGGCCCGATCCACAGAAAGCCCAACGGTGATGATTGGTTTTTGTTCTCTTAGAAGAGATAACTCATCGTCTTCATCGCACCTGTGCAAACTGTGGAAAAGCCAGGTCTGCGCAGCTCAGACAGGTTATCCACCGGTGATTTAGCTGTGGAGAACCGGGGGGACAACGTGCTTGCGTGTCCACAGCCCGCTCTCGTCCACCGGTTGTCCACCGTCGTCCACCGGTTGTCCACCGGTAATCCACCGACTTTCTCCCCAAGCCTGTGGACGACGATGAAGATCACCATTGCCGTCATCCCCAGAACCTTCAACAGCTCGTACACAGGTCGACGGTCATCGGTGGATAACGTGCCGGTTGTCCCCAGGCGTCCACAGCCTCGTACACAGGGTTTCTCCACAGCCTGTGGGTAACCGTCGACGGACGGACCGTAGTTATCCACCGGCGGTGGACAACGAGCTGTGGACAACGAGTGGAAGGCGAGGCGGTCACGGCCTCGATCCTGTGGCCTACACCATGTCGAGAGTCCACCCGGGAACCGAAAGAAGTACGCCCGGCCGGAGATCCGGCCGGGCGTGTCCCGGGCTGTGCACCGTCACGACGGCTGGCGTACGCCTCAGCTGTTCTGCTTGATCCGGTTGGTCAGCTCGGCGATCTGGTTGTAAAGAGAGCGGCGCTCCGCCATCTGCTGCCGGATCTTCCGGTCGGCGTGCATCACGGTGGTGTGGTCCCGACCGCCGAAGGCCTGACCGATCCGGGGCAGCGACAGCTCGGTCAACTCCCGACACAGGTACATGGCCACCTGCCGCGCGTTGACGAGCACGCGGGACCTGGACTGGCCCCGGAGGTCCTCCAGGCTCACACCGAAGTAGTCAGCCGTCGACGCCATGATCTGGTCGGCGTTGATCTCCGGCCCGGCGCCGTCGGGCATGAAGTCCCGGAGCACCTCCTCGGCCAGGGACAGCTCGACGGTCGACCGGGTCAGGCTGGCGAACGCCGTGACCCGGATCAGCGCCCCCTCCAGTTCGCGGATCGAGTTCGACACCCGGGAGGCGATGAACTCCAACACGTCCGGCGGGGCGTACATCCGCTCCTGCGCCGCCTTCTTCTGCAGGATCGCGATCCGGGTCTCCAGGTCCGGCGGCTGGATGTCGGCCAGCAGCCCCCACTCGAACCGGGTTCGCATCCGGTCCTCCAGGGTGGCCAGCTGGCGCGGTGACCGGTCGGAGGTGATCACGATTTGCTTGTTGGCGTTGTGCAGGGTGTTGAAGGTGTGGAAGAACTCCTCCTGGGTGCGCTCGCGGTTCTCCAGGAACTGGATGTCGTCGATCAGCAGGATGTCGACGTCGCGGTAGCGCCGCTGGAACGCGCTGGTCTTGTCGTCCCGGAGCGAGTTGATGAAGTCGTTGGTGAATTCCTCGGTCGAGACGTACCGGACCGAGCGGGCGTTGCCCAGGGTCGTGGCGTAGTGCCCGATGGCGTGCAGCAGGTGCGTCTTGCCCAGACCGGAGTGCCCGTAGATGAAGAGCGGGTTGTACGCCTTCGCCGGTGACTCCGCCACCGCCACGCTCGCCGCGTGCGCGAAGCGGTTGGACGATCCGATGACGAACGTCTCGAACATGTACTTCGGGTTGAGCCGGTTACCACCGGTGTCGGCACCGGGCAGCCGGCGGTCGTCGCGACCACCCGTGCGGTGGTCGACACCGCTACGGCCCGGGCCGCTGTCCGTGCCGGTGTCCCGCGGAAGCGCGCGGATCACGTGCTGGTCGCGCGGAGACGCCGACTCCTCCCGGTAGCGGGGCTCGTAGGGCCGGGTGTCCGGACCCGGCGGGTCCAGCCGGGCGGCCTGCTCGTCGTAGCCACGCCGGTCGGGCCCGGGCCGGGGAGTACGCATCGGCTCCGCGAAGGCGGTGCTGAACAACGCCTCCTGCCCGTCCCTGCTGGCGGGGATCAGCCCCGGGCGGTGCGCGTCGACGGCCGGCGCGAGGGGCGGACCGGCAGGTGCGGGTGGCGCGGTCGGCTCGGGCGCATGTCCGGCGTGGGCCTGCTCGGGGATCAGCGGGTCGGCGGACGGCCGAGCGCCCTGGTCGTCGAAGTGGTCGGCAGCCGGACCCTCGGAGTCGAACGGCACGGGCTCCGGAGCACTGCGGTAGACGGTCCCGGCGGGTCGGCCGGCGGCGTCCTCGGCGACCCGGACGGTGACCGCCACCTGGATCGGCCGACCCAGCCGGCGGGTGAGGGCCTCGGTGATCGCCGGACGGAGCCGAGACTCGATCACGTCGCGGGTGAAAGCGTCCGGGACGGAGAGCAGAGCGGTGTCCTCGACTATCGCCCGCAGCCGGGTCAGTCGGAGATAGGCACGCTGCTGGGCGGAGATGATCTCGTCGGCGAGCTCGTCGGTCGCCGCTAACCACACTGCGGCAAGGTCGGTCGTACCGGCCACCGTCGTGCCACCCCCTCGCTTCTGCTCCCGGCCGCCGCTGTCTGCCAGCCGGCCGTCCCGGGCCCGCCGCGTTCGCGGGTGGAACAACACCCACCTGACGGTCGACCGGTGGTCATCCACAAGTTATCCACAGCCTGTGTACCGACCGATTGTGGCCTCCGCCGGACGCGGGTGGGACCTGCCCCTGCCTGAACGGGCGCTGAAGCGGGTTCACCGTGCCGAACGATTCACTACCTGGTCCGGTCTTGCCTGTGCGACGACCGGAGCTTCCGACGCTCACCGCAATCGGGCACGGTAACAGCGTTGTCCCTGCGCCATCAACCGGCGACGCGGCGGGGGCCTTCTCGGCATCAGCGAAAACCACCCTTCGGCCTCGGGCGCGTCCCGTTGGCCCCCGCCCGAGGTGTTTGACGGTCATTGCCCCCCTGCGTAGGCTGGAACGGCTGCTTTCTCGCCCTCTGCTAGGGTGATGGGTGCTTGCTGTCCACGGTCGCATCCCCGCATCGCCGAGGTCCCGCTCCGCCGGACAGCACCGATCGTGGGCCACCGTCGAGGTGGCCTGGACCACCACACGACCCCGGCGATTCCGTCGTACGGGGCGCGTACGAAAACGGAGAGCCTGACGTGAGCAAGCGCACCTACCAGCCGAACAACCGCCGGCGCGCGAAGACCCACGGCTTCCGGCTGCGCATGCGCACCCGTGCCGGCCGTGCCATCCTCTCGAGCCGTCGCGCCAAGGGTCGCACCACCCTGTCGGCCTGAGCCGACCGGGCCGGTCCAGGGGACGTGGGCAGTCGTGCTGGCCGCCGCACAGCGACTGCGGCGCAGCACTGACTTCGCCGCAGCGGTTCGTGGTGGCCGGCGCGCCGGGCGTGGTGCCGTCGTGGTCCACCTGACCGTGCCGGTGATCGCCGACCCCAGCACACCTACCTCGTCGGAGCCGGTGCGGGACAACAGTACGGAGCAGTTCTCCGTGCCGTCCCGTGCCGGCTTCGTCGTGTCCAAGGCCGTCGGCAACGCGGTGACCCGTAACCGGGTCCGGCGTCGACTGCGCGCGCTCGTCCGGGAACGGCTGGTCGACCTGCCGTCCGGCAGCACCCTGGTCGTCCGGGCGCTCCCCGCGGCGGCGCAGGCTTCGTACCCTCGGCTCGCCACCGACCTGGACGCCGCCCTCGCGGTCGCCAGGTCACCCCGCGAGCGGCGGGCTCGATGAGCGACACCGGGCAGACCGGCGCACGCCCGTCGACAACCGGTGCCAAGGTGCTGATCGCGCCCATCATCGCGTACCGTCGGTGGATAAGTCCGGCACTGCCGGCCCGCTGTCGGTTCTACCCGTCGTGCAGTGCGTACGCCCAGGAGGCGGTCGTGCGGCACGGCGCGCTCCGGGGAGCCGTGCTGGCGGTCCGGCGGCTGTTGCGCTGCCACCCCTTTCACCCTGGTGGACATGACCCGGTACCGGAGCCGGGCGGCCGCCGCCGCGCTGATGTGACTGGAGCCCCGAATTGAGTCTCGACTGGATCTACTACGCGATTTCGTGGATCCTGCTGACCTGGCACTCTGCCTGGGACGCCATCGGGGTGCCCGTCGGCGCGGTGATCGGCACCAACTTCGCCTGGATCCTGGCGATCATCTTCCTGGTGGTCACCGTCCGGGTGATCCTGTTCCCCGTCTTCGTCAAGCAGATCAAGTCGCAGCGGGCGATGCAGGCGCTCCAGCCCAAGGTCAAGGAGCTTCAGGAGAAGCACAAGGGTGACCGGGAGACGCTCCAGAAAGAAATGATGGAGCTGTACAAGAAGGAGAAGGCCAACCCGCTGATGGGTTGCCTTCCGATGTTCCTTCAGATCCCGGTCTTCCTCGGCCTCTTCCACGTGCTGCGCCGCCTCGACCCGGACAAGCAGAACAAGACGCTGTACGGCTGGACCGCCGACCAGTTCCAGAGCGCCTCGCAGGCGAAGCTCTTCACCGCCCCCATCGCCGGCAAGTTCGGCTCCACCGCCGACGAGCTGGCCAGCCTCGGCGCCAACGGCACCACCGTCAAGGTCATCGCCGGTGTCCTGGTCCTGGTCATGATCGCGACCACCTACCTGACCAGCCGTCAGATGATCCTCAAGACCGGCTGGGCCGAGGACCCGCAGCAGCGGATGATCCAGCGACTGATGCTCTACGGCATCCCCGCCTCGCTGCTGATCTCCGGCGCGATCTTCCCGATCGGCGTGATCATCTACTGGGTCACCAACAACCTCTTCACCCTCGGCCAGCAGCAGTGGGTGCTGCGGAAGTTCCCGCCGCCGGTGACCGCCAAGAAGGCCACCGCCCCCGCCGCCAGCCGCAACCCCGTGCAGCCCGCCAAGTCCGGTGGCCTGTTCGGTCGGGGCAAGACGGCTCCGCCGGCGCCGGTCAAGGCCGCCGCACCCAAGGTCGCCGGGCCGAAGCCGGGCGCCAAGCCGATGAACAACCCGAAGAAGGGTCGCCCCGCCAAGCGGCAGGGCTGACCTGCGAGGGCCGCCGCCGCTGATCCGACGGCGGCCCGTTCCGCACCGTGCAGCCGCCGCATGGCCGGCGCCGGACGGAACCGACCGCGCGCCGCGCGGCCACGGGCGACACTGCCCGTACAGACGTGCCCGCGGGCACCGGCGACCTCCCGCCGGCCCCGGGAAACCAGTCGGACCCGACGGTCCGGCCGAGCGAGTACGGAGATGAGACCGTGACCGAGACCAGCATCCCCCGCACCGAGCAGCCAGTCGACGAGGAGGAGACCGCGACGCTCGCGGTGGACGGCGACGACACCGAGGACGACGACACCGAGGCGGACGACGACACCGACACCGCCGCGCCCGGCGTCCGGTCGAAGAAGGCCGCCGGCGAGGGCGACCTGTTCCGGCAGAGCGAGATCGCGGCCGACTACGTCGAAGGGCTGCTCGACATCCTCGACTACGACGGCGACATCGACGAGTTGGTCGCCGCGGGCCGGCCCATGGTCGAGGTGGTCGGCGAGCGTCTGCAGAACCTGGTCGGTCAGCGCGGGGCCACCCTCGAGGCACTCCAGGAGCTGACCCGCCTCGCCGTCTTCCGGCAGACCGGCACCCCGAGCCGTCTGCTGCTCGACGTCGGCGGCTACCGGGCCAACCGCCGCAAGGAACTCGCCGCCGTCGCCAAGAACGCCGTCGAGAAGGTCAAGGAGTACGGCGAGCCGGTGCGCCTGGAGGCGATGTCCGCGTTCGAGCGTAAGTGCGTACACGACGTGGTCAACGCCATGTCCGGTGTGGCCAGCGAGTCCGAGGGTGTGGAGCCGAACCGGCGCATCGTCGTACGGCCGGCGGACTGACCGGGTGACCCACGACGACAACACGGCCGACGCCGTGTCCGGCCCGGGCGGTACGCCGCCCGGGCCGTCGCCTGTCCGACCGTCCACTCCGGACGCAGACTCCGCTGGATCCGGCACCGCGCCTTCACCGGACGACGCTGCCCTGCCGCCCCGGTTGGCACCGGCCGCGCTGACCCTCTTCGGTGACCGTCTCGACCTGGCTGCCGCGTACGCCGAACTCCTGGCCACCGACGGGGTCGTCCGTGGTCTGATCGGCCCTCGGGAGGCGCCCCGCATCTGGGATCGTCACCTGCTCAACTGCGCCGCGGTCGCCGAGCGCATCCCGTCCGGCGCGACGGTGCTCGACGTCGGGTCCGGCGCGGGTCTGCCGGGGCTGGTGCTCGCCATCGCACGGCCCGACCTCACCGTCACCTTGATCGAGCCACTCGCCCGACGCACGTCCTTCCTGATCGAGGCCGTCGAGCAACTCGGCCTGGCGAAGTCGGTGCGTGTCTTCCGGGGTCGGGCCGACGAAGCGGCCACCGGGTCGAGCGGTCGGGACCCGATCAGCGGGGACGTGGTGACCGCCCGCGCCGTCGCCCCACTCGATCGGCTGGCGACCTGGAGTCTTCCCCTCGCTGTGCGGGGCGGCCGTCTGCTGGCACTGAAGGGGTCCTCCGCCACCGCGGAGATCGAACAGCACGCCGAGGTGGTGACGCGGTTGGGCGGTGGCGAGCCGACCGTGCACCTCTGTGGCGTCGACGTGATCGACCCACCCACCACCGTCGTGGAGATCGTGCGCGAGCGGATGGTCGGCCCTCGCCCGGTGGCGAGCAAGCGTGACAGGGGCGGTCGCTCCCGCCGACGCTGACACTTCGTGCCATCGGGCTTCCGGCCGGTGGGTTGCCTCGTTGTACCGGTACGGATGGACGAGGAGATGAGAACCCGACGTGGACCGGCCGCGCCCGTCCGCCGTAGGCTGACCGCGCGTCGATAGTGTGGAGCGGTCGGTGGACGTCGTGGGTTTCCGATCGCTCCCGAGGGCCGCACGCTCCGGGTTGCGGGCGTGGTGTGGCCAAGTTGACCGGGGCGCGGACCGACCATCCGAAGCGGGCAGGGATGACAGGTGCATGACGACGGCAGGTACGACGATCCACACGTGACCGGGGCTACCAACGATCCCGTTTCACGTGAAACCGACTACCCGAACTGGTCGCCCGGCGCGACCGGGCCAGGAGAAGGCGGTTCGCCGGCTTCACGTGACCACCGTCCGGGGCCGGAACGGTCGGAAAGCTCGACCACGCCGGATCCCGCGAGCGTTCGCCGGACCTCCGAGGGTCTGAGTCGACCGGTCAACGCCGCCGAGGTGCGGTCGAGTACGGGCCGTCGCAACACTGCGGCGGCGGTTCGGTTCGAGTCGGCGGTTCCGCACCAGCCCACCGCAGCGGCTGCTCCGGACACCGCGTCGATGATCACCGAAGCGCCGGTCGCTTCGACCGAGTCGTTGGCCGCCGTGGCCGCCGACCCCACGTACGTTTCACGTGAAACCCCGACGCGCGAAGAGGATGACCCACCGTTGGCTATGGAGGCGATGCGCGCCGTGCAGATCCTGAATCCCAGTGGCGAGGTGACCATGCCTCGACCGGACCGGACCCGGGTCATGTGCGTCGCCAACCAGAAGGGCGGCGTGGGTAAGACCACCACCACCGTCAACCTTGCGGTGGCGCTCGCCCTGCACGGCAACCGGGTGCTCGTGGTGGACCTTGATCCGCAGGGCAACGCCTCGACCGGGCTCAACGTCCCGCATCACACCGGTATCCCGGACGTCTACGACTGCCTCATCAACAGCGTGCCGCTGGTGGAGGTGGCGCAGGCGGTGGAGGGCATCCCGAACCTGTGGTGCGTACCCGCGACCATCGACCTGGCCGGTGCGGAGATCGAGCTGGTCTCGGTCGTGGCGCGTGAGTCGCGGCTGGACCGCGCCATTGCCGCCTACCCCGGCCAGTTCGACTACGTCTTCATCGACTGCCCGCCTTCGCTCGGCCTGCTCACGGTCAACGCCCTGGTGGCCGCGCAGGAGGTGCTGATTCCGATCCAGTGCGAGTACTACGCACTGGAAGGGCTCAACCAGCTGATCAACAACATCAACCTGGTGCGCCAGCACCTCAACCCGAAGCTGGACGTCTCCACGATCCTGCTGACCATGTACGACCGCCGTACGCGGTTGGCCGACGCCGTCGAGCAGGATGTGCGGAACCACTTTGGTGACAAGGTCCTCCAGGCGGTCATCCCCCGCAACGTCCGGGTCTCCGAGGCACCGAGCTACGGCCAGTCGGTGATGACCTACGATCCCGGTTCGCGGGGAGCAACGAGCTACTTCGAGGCCGCCCAGGAGATCGCCGAGCGAGGCGTCAAGGAGCCGGTGGGCCGGAATGC
The DNA here is from genome assembly GCF_029626165.1 of Micromonospora sp. WMMD967. Taxonomy (NCBI): domain Bacteria; kingdom Bacillati; phylum Actinomycetota; class Actinomycetes; order Micromonosporales; family Micromonosporaceae; genus Micromonospora; species Micromonospora sp. WMMD967. Next base: position 1,066,601 of record NZ_JARUBK010000001.1, on the reverse strand, counting down.
GTAGTGCGGACGAGTCGCTGGGAGGCGTGGCATGAAGAACCGTCCTCGGGGCGGTCTGGGTAGGGGCCTTGGGGCGCTGATCCCGACCGGACCGGCGCCGGATGCCGCCGGCACCGCGACGGCTGTCGAACCGGACAACGACCAGGAGGCGGCAGCTGCCACAGCCGCCGCTCCTGCGGTGTCCGTCAGGGCACCGGTCCACGAACCGGAGCCCGCTCTCAGCCCGGTACCGGGAGCACGCTTCGCCGAGATTCCGGTCGACGCGATCCTGCCCAACCCGAAGCAGCCCCGTCAGGTCTTCGACGAGGAGGCACTGGAAGAGCTCAAGACCTCGATCCGGGAGGTCGGCTTCCTCCAGCCCATCGTCGTCCGCCAGCTCGACGACGAGAAGTACGAACTCGTCATGGGTGAGCGGCGTTGGCGTGCCGCCCAGGCGGTGGGGCGGGAGAACATCCCGGCGATCGTCCGGGACACCCGCGACGACGCCATGCTCCGCGATGCGCTGCTCGAGAACATCCACCGGGCCAACCTCAACCCTCTCGAAGAGGCCGCTGCCTACCAGCAGCTGCTGGAGGAGTTCGGGGCCACCCACGAGGAGCTGGCCCGCCGGATCGGCCGGAGTCGTCCGCAGATCTCGAACACGATCCGGCTGCTGAACCTGCCGGCTCAGGTACAGCGCCGAGTGGCAGCGGGGATTCTGTCGGCCGGGCACGCCCGTGCACTGCTGAGCCTGGACGAGGCGGAGGCGCAGGAGCAGTTGGCGTTGCGCATCGTGGCCGAGGGCCTGTCGGTCCGGGCGACCGAGGAGATCGTGGCGCTGACGCTCAACGACGGGTCTGCCAAGAGCCAGGCCGCGAAGCGTCGACCGAAGGCACACGCGCCAGCCTTGAACGATCTCGCCGATCGGCTCTCCGACCGCTTCGACACCCGGGTGAAGGTGGACATCGGTCGGAGCAAGGGCAAGATCACGATCGAGTTCGCCACTGTGGACGACCTCGAGCGGATCGTCGGAATCATCGGAGTGCAGCAGGAGGAGGGCGAGGGCTGACTCCTCCTCACTCCCCAACGGCGGCCGCGCTACCCACCGGGTGCGCGGCCGTTCTGTATCTACGGGCCCGTTTCACGTGAAACAGGCCCGTAGATTCGGGCTGGCGGCTGGCGGCTGGCGGCTGGCGGACGGGCGGCTGGCGGACGGGCGGCTGGTGAACGGCGGCTGGTGGACGGCGAGGGCGACTGAGGGCTGGTCGACGAGCGGCTGGCGGACGGCGGACGGCGCGTGCCTGCTCGGTGTCACCTGGGTCCGCGACGAGGGCTGTTCGTGTTCGGCTGCCCGACGTCGTCCCGCTCGACCTGAGCGCGAGGTGGATCGGCTGAAGCAGGACCGGCCGGGGGGGTACCGGTCGCCGGAGGAAGCCGCAGCCGGCAGCGAGCGAGGCTGAGCGAACCTGTACTTCCGTCTCCCGACGGGAAAGTGCAGGGCGTTGGTTCTGGCTCGCTGATCCGCCGGCTGTGTTTGCTCCGACTTATGGGGCGCGCGATGAACGAGTCGATCGTGAGTCGTCCGAGCCCTCGACGCGGGTCAGGCTCTTCGACTGCGTTGTTTCACGTGAAACGGCAATTGTCGAGGCCGCCAGCGATGCGCTCCCCGTGGATGTTCTTGAGGTGTCCTGCGCGCCGCTGAGCGGCCCGCTGCGGACCGGAGAGTCGGTGGGGGTGGGTACGGGCGACCGGGGCGTTCGGTGAGCCTCTCCGTCCCGTTGAGCGATTCGGCCGAGCGTCGGGTCGGCCGAGCGCCGGGTCGGCCGAGCGCCGGGACGGTCGAGCGCCGGGTCGGTCGACTGCGAATACGCGTGCCCCCCTCGGCCACGATTCGCGCCCCGTGCCCGGTCCCCGTGCCCGGTCCCCGTGCCCGGTCCCCGTGCCGGCGTCTGCCCTGGGTCGTGCGGTGGCAGGGAGCTCGCGGTCGCCCAGCGGCATGGTCGACTCGGGATCACCGAAGTGGGGGTATCGGAGGCACCGGCATACCCCGACTTCGCCGAACCTGTGTCGATCACGCTCAAACTGGCGAGCTGACCTTCGAAGGCGAGGCCCCGCCGGATTCTGACCGGAACGCCGACGAGACGCGTGCCGCTGTGCACGAGCCGTCCGACCGGCGGCGTGTAGACCGGTGGCCGCCGGCACGGAGCGCGTCGCTGAGTCGGGCGCACGCACAGCTATCCCAACCCTGTGGATAACGTGCCCGCGGACCGCGTCCGCGAGACCCTCCAAGGACCTGAGGCGGGCGTTCGGCCGATGAGCGATTGAAGCGTGGAGTACGCGTCCAGGGACCACCGCGAAGACGAGAGACGCGCAGCACAGCACCGAAAAGAGGGTGCCGGTGGACAGTCGCGGCGGCCTTCCTCGGCGGTCTGTCGACAACGACCGACAGGCGGAAAAGTTATCCACACCGGTTTTCCACAGGCACCCTCGGTTTCACGTGAAACAGCGCGTGGGAGCGGGTGCATGCCTGTGGATGACGGCCTGTGTTCAGGATCTCGGCAGGCTGTGGATACCGCTGGACCGGAGGTCCGTGACCCGGCGTGGCGGGTCGACAAACGGTACCGATTCGCTGTGTCGAGATCGATCATTCAGGTAGGGACACCGGTGCCAGACTCGGTTAGGGTCAGCGTCGTGCACGACACCCCTCCCTCAGTGCCGGACTTCACCCAGTGGCCGTCGTTCCCCTTCGAGGGCGACCTCCACGTGAAGCAACTCGATGATCCGGTCCCGGTCGAACCGCCCCGGAAGGGCGAGGGTCTCCGGGAATGCACCGCCTGCAACGCGCCCGACGACGCCTACATCTGGGTCGGGGAACGGTGGCGGGTGCGCGCCATGGACCGGCCGACCGGGCTGCCCATGGTTCTCATCCTGGAATCGCGGACGCACCTCGACCTCGGTGACCTGCCGAACCTGTTGGCTGCCGAGCTGGGCGTGATGACCGTACGTCTGGAGCGGGCCATCCGATCCCTCGACGGCGTGGCCCGGGTGCACGTCAACCGGTGGGGTGACGGCTCAGCGCACCTGCACATGTGGTTCCTCGCCCGGCCGTACGGCCGCCTTCAGTTGCGTGGCACCTTCCTGTCCCTCTGGGATTCGATCCTGCCGCCGATCTCCGAGGCCCAGTGGCGGGAGAACCTGGCGCTCGTCGCCGCCTGGCTCGCCGAGTTCGGTGGCCGCCCGCTCGCCGAGCCGCCCCGCATCCAGTGGCAGGCGCCGTCCAGCCTTCTGGCGCAGTCGGCCGCTGCGGATGCCGCTGCCGCCGAGGCAGCTGCTGTGTCGGTCATCGAGGCAGCAGAGGAGATTCCGGAGCCGAACTCCGACGCCGACGCGGCCCCGGGCGACACCGCGTCCGCAGCTGACGAGGTATCGCTCGACGAGGATGCTGGTGCCGGCTCCACTGCACCCCCCGGCGATTCGACGGGTGGATCCGATGATGAGCCGGCATCAGCCGACGAGGCGTCGGGCGGAACCCCCGCCGGCACGCCGGCGCCCGGCACCGCAGCGTCGAGCAAGCGGCCTTCCGGCCCGCCGACGCCTGGGATCGCCGGCACTGTGACGGCACCCGTCAACGCACGGTCTGTTCTCGACGACCCGGACGACGATGCCAGCGACGACGCCACCAAGGGCCACCAATAACGGGGCCCATCACCCACGCGGGGGACGAGCCCGCCCCACGGCCACCCCGCCCACGGCCACACCCCGCGTGTGGTGGCCACCCCGGGGTGGCGGGGCCAGCTCGGGGCGGCGGCGAACACAGAGGCATCGAGGACGCCACGTTCCGCAGGGCCGACGGTCGCTACGCCGGCATTTGAGGCTCTGCGCCGCGACGTCTCGCCGAACCGAACGATGAACCGCGCCCCACTGGGCGCGACCAACCACAGGACCGGCGACGGCATCCGCGTGCGCCGCCCCGATGGTCGGCACACGCGTCGTGCCGACCGATGCGGACGCCGCGCTCGCCGATGAGATCAGGACATCGAGACTGCCGCGCACATCAGGACGCCGCGCCCTTCCGAGCAGACCTGGACGCCGCGCACATCACTACGTCGCACCCGCCGAGCGCATCAGGACGTAGGACGTTGCTGAGCAGATCAGGACGCGGCGAGACGTGCCGCTGCGCGACTCACCAGCGTGCCGAGGAGGCGCCCGAAGTCCAACCCCGCCGCCTGTACGGCGAGCGGCAGCAGTGAGGTCTCGGTCATGCCCGGCGAGACGTTGACCTCCAGCACGTGTGGCTGGCCGGACGCGTCCACGATCACGTCGACGCGGGAGAGGTCCCGCAGGCCGAGTGCGGTGTGTGCGGCGAGAGCCACGTCGGAGACCGTGGCGGCCACCTCCGGGTCCAGCCGTGCTGGAGCGTGCCAGGTGGTGCGGCCGGCCGTGTAGCGGGCCGCGTAGTCGTAGACACCGTTGCGCGGCACGATCTCCACCGGCGGCAGCGCCTGCGGACCGTCACCGAGGTCGACCACGGAGACCGCGACGTCCATGCCGGCCACGTACCGCTCCACCAGTGCTGTGGAGTCGTACGCGAAGCAGCCGACCATCGCGGCGGGCAGCGCCGTGGCGTCCCTGACCACCGCGCCTCCGAGCCCGGACCCACCCTGCGCCGGCTTCACCATGAGAGGGAGGCCCAGCCGGTCGACGATCCGGTCCAGTACGGCGACCGCGCCGAGTTCGGAGAAGCGGTCGTGTGGGAGTGCCACCCAGTCCGGGGTGGGGATGCCGGCTTCGCGGAGCACCGCCTTGGCGGAGGGCTTGTCCCAGGCGAGTCGGGAGGCTCGGGCGTCACAGCCGACGTACGGGATGTCGCAGAGGTCCAGGACTCCCCGCAGCGAGCCGTCCTCGCCGGTGGCACCGTGCAGTGCGATCACCACGGCGTCCGGCGGGTCCGCGGCGAGCGCTGGCAGCAGCGCGACGTCGGCGTCCCGCATCTCGGCTTCCACCCCGACGGCGCGTAGCGCGTCGAGCACCCGGCGGCCGGAGCGTAGTGACACGTCCCGCTCATAGGAGAGCCCTCCCGCGAGCACCACCACGCGCAGGTCGGGCGAGGCTGCGGAATCGGTCACGAGGATGCGCTCAACGGCGGTCGTACCCATGCCGGCATCATGCCAAGTCGGGCCCTGGCACGTCGGCGCCGGCCCGGCCGCGTCGGCCGGCGGCACCACCCACGGCACCGAAGACCCGGCGCATCGCGATCTCCTGCTCCATGACACCGGCCAGCCGGCGGACACCCTCGCGGATCCGCTCCGGCGGCGGGAAGCTGAAGTTGAGGCGCATCGCGCCGGTGCCGGTGCCGTCGGCGTAGAAACCGGTGCCGGGAACGTAGGCGACTCGGGCGGCGATCGCGCGCGGCATCATGGCCTTGGAGTCGAGCCCGTCGGGCAGGGTGGCCCAGACGAAGAGACCACCGGCCGGGGTGGTCCAGCTGGTGCCCTCGGGCATCAGGTCGGTCATCGCGTCGAGCAGGGCGTCCCGGCGTTCCCGGTAGACCTCGCGGTAGACCTTGAGTTGTTGCCGCCACGGCATCGTGCCGAGGTAGGTGGCCACGGCGGCCTGGGCGTAACCGCTCGGGCAGAGGATCTGCGCCTCGCTGGCGATGACCAGCTTGTCGCGGACCGCGTGCGGCGCGAGGATCCAACCGACCCGCAGCCCGGGGGCGAAGGTCTTGGAGAAGGTGCTGAGGTAGAACACGCCGTCCCGGCGGCGGGCCCGCAACGGCGCCGGGGCCTCACCCTCGAAACCCAGCTGACCGTACGGGTCGTCCTCGACGACGAGCAGGCCGGCGCGTTCGCAGATGTCGAGCACCCGTTCCCGGCGCTCCTCGCTGAGGGTCACGCCGGCCGGGTTCTGGTAGGTGGGGATCGTGTAGAGGAACTTCACCCGACGGCCGGCGCGCGCGAGGTCGGCGATGGCCGCCTCCAGCGCCTCGGGGACGAGACCGTCCTCATCCATCGGCACATGCACGACCTGCGCCTGGGCGGCCTGGAACACTCCGAGCGCACCGACGTACGTCGGCCCTTCGGCGAGCACCACGTCACCCGGGTCGAGGAAGAGCCGGGCGACCAGGTCCAGGGCCTGCTGCCCGCCCACGGTGACCACGACGTCCTCCGGCGAGGCACCGCACGCCGCGTCGATCCCGGACAGCGACATGACCTCGCAGATCCGCTCGCGCAACTCGAGGGTGCCCTGACCGATGCCGTACTGGAGGGTGCTCACACCGTGTTCGGAGCCGAGCCGGCCGAGCATCTCACCGACCGCGTCCAGCGGCAGAGCGGCGATGTACGGGGCACCTCCGGCGAGCGAGACGACCTCCGGGCGGCTGGCGACCGCGAACAGTGCTCGGATCTCCGAGGCGGTCATTCCGCGTACCCGCCGGGCGTACCGGTCGGTGTAGTCGTCGAGTGTCGTGCCGGTCATGACCTCACCTCGATCGCTGCTCGGGTGGCTCCCGCCCCGGGTACCCCACACGCCGCTGACCATGGCGGCGAGGCACCGATTGTCGATCCTAGTCCGCCAGGGCCCCGCTGCCTGGGTGCCGAGACGGATCGACCACATGGCGGACCGTCCGCTCGACGTCCCCCGGTGCGGTGGGCATCTGCGCGTCCCCTCCCGCATCGCCGATCGGCGGCGTACGATCGCTCGTCGGGGGCAGGAAGGCGGCGCTGTCGTTCCATGCCGGTCTCACCACCGAGCCTATTGTGGGGATGCGCCATATGTCGCGACGTCTGGTCAGCCTGACCCTCGACACGCTTGAGGACCTTCCCAGTCCGTGCCGGCAGTGCGTCTACTGGGAGCTCGATCCGGTCTCTGCGGACCGGGCCTGCGCTGCGGGTGATCCGGGCCTGGAGAAGGAGGCGTGGGTCTCCCAGACGCTGTTGGAGTGGGGTTCCTGCGGCAAGCTCGCGTACGTCGACGGCATGCCGGCGGGCTTCGTCATGTACGCCCCGCCCGCCTACGTGCCCCGCTCGATGGCGTTCCCCACCTCGCCGGTCTCGGCCGACGCGGCACTGCTGATGACCGCCAACGTGGTTGCCGCGTTCGCCGGCGGTGGCCTTGGTCGGATGCTGGTGCAGGGCGTCGCCCGGGATCTCACCAAGCGGGGGATCAAGGCCATCGAGGCGTTCGGTGACGCGAAGTTCGGCGACGCCGACGATCCGTCGGGTGGCTGCGTGGCGCCTGTCGACTTCTTCCTCTCGGTGGGGTTCAAGACCGTCCGTCCGCATCCGCGTTTCCCCCGGTTGCGTCTTGAGTTGCGCACCGCGCTGAGCTGGAAGTCGGATGTCGAGTACGCGTTGGAGAAGCTGCTCGGGTCGATGAGCCCGGAAACTCTGCTCCGGCCGGTTCGTCCCGCCCCGGCGACCCGTTCCACCAACGGCTGACTGTCGACGTCACGGGTGACCGACGATCAGTCGACCACCGTGCCGGCGGCCACGACGGCCCGCAGTTCGCTGACGTCGAGCGAACCGGTCGGGACGTCCCGTTCGATCGGGTAGTACATCCGCTGCACAGCGGCCACGATCGCCTCCACCACTCGGTCCCGGAACCGGGGGTCGACCAGTTGGGCGCGGTCCGTGGGCGAGGTGAGGTACCCGACCTCGACCCGCACGGCGGGCATCCGGGTCAGTCGCAGCAGTTCCCAGGTCTTGGCGTGGGTACGGCAGTCCCGTAGCCCGGTACGCGCGACGATCTCCCGCTGCACGAGCCCGGCGAGGCGTTCACCGGTCGCCGAGGTCACCCCGTTGTCGGTGCCGTAGTGGTAGGTGGCGACACCCTCCGCGTCCGGGTTGGCGTGGCCGTCCAGGTGCAGCGAGATGAACACGTCGGCGCCGAGCGAGTTGGCCAGCAGGGCCCGGTCCGTGTCCGGCAGGCACCTGTCGGGCGACGGCCCTCTGGTGAGCTGTACCCGTACCCCGGACGCGGCGAGACGCCCCTCCAGCCGGCTGGCCAGGTCGTGCACCAGGTCCGCCTCCGTCCAGCGCAGCGACCCGTCGGGTACCACCATCCCGGGGTCGGTGCCGCCGTGCCCGGGGTCGATCACCACCGTCTTGCCGACCAGCGCCGGCCCGGACTGCCGGATGGCGTCGGACTCGCGGAGCCACTGCGGGCGGCCACCGACGACCTTGCGGCCGATCCGGCGCAGCGCGTTCATGGTGTGTGGGCCGCAGGATCCGTCGGGGGTGAGCCCGACCTCGCGCTGGAACTGCGCTACCGCGCGGGCCGTCCGGATGCCGTAGATGGAGTCGGCCCGGCCCACGTCGTACCCCATTTCCAGCAGCCGTTCCTGTAGCGACCGGACGTCCTCGCCGGTGAGCGGCTCGGGGACGGCGTGGTAGAGGGTGCGGGCACCGAGCCGCCAGCGGGCGGCGTCCAGGGCGCGCCAGGTCTCCGCACCGACCCGGCCGTCCACGCTGAGCCCGCGGGACTGCTGGAACGCGCGGACCGCCCGCTCGGTGTCGAGGTCGAACTCGTCGGCGTGCGTCCCGGCGGCGGGGAGGAGTTCGAGGCTGAGAAGGATGGTACGGATCTCCGTGACCGCGGGTCCTCGGTCACCGGGTCGGATCGGACGCACGCACGACCCCCTCTGCACGACGCTGGCTGGCCGGGCGGCCTCGGCTTGAGGCTATGCGCTCCGGGGCGGCGAGGTGGCGGGCCAGGAAAAACAGCCGGGGGAACGACGAACCCCGCACCCGGCGAGCGGGTACGGGGTTCGGTCGGCGTCCTGCTGGTCAGAGAGCCGACTGGATGAGCCGGACCAGCTCGCCCTTCGGCTTGGCGCCGGCGATCGACTGCACCGGCTGACCGTTCTTGAAGACGGTGAGCGTCGGAACCGACATCACGCGGTAGGCCCGTGCGGTCTCCGGGTTCTCGTCGATGTTGAGCTTGACGATGGTGACCTGGTCACCCATCTCGCCCGCGATCTCCTCGAGCAGCGGCGACACCTTGCGGCAGGGGCCGCACCACTCGGCCCAGAAGTCCACCAGAACCGGCTTGTCGGCCTGCAGCACGTCGGCGACGAAACTCTTGTCCGTGACCGCCTTGGTATTTCCCACTATGCCCCTCCTCCGGGATGTGTTCCTTGTTTCAGCCGAGCGTCGCGATGAACCGTTCGGCGTCGAGTGCGGCGGCACAGCCGGTGCCGGCCGCGGTGATCGCCTGACGGTAGGTGTGGTCGACCACGTCGCCGGCGGCGAAGACGCCGGGCACGTTGGTGCGGGTGCTGGGGGCGTGGACCTTGACGTAACCCTCGTCGTCCAGCTCGACCTGGTCGCGGAACAGCTCACTGCGCGGGTCGTGACCGATGGCAACGAAGACGCCGGTCACGTCCATCACCTTGGTCTCGCCGGTGTGCACGTTGCGGACCCGTACGCCGGTGACCTTGCCGTCGTCGCCGAGGATCTCCTCGACGGTGCTGTTCCACTCGACCTTGATCTTCTCGTTGCTCAGCGCCCGATCGGCCATGATCTTGCTGGCCCGGAACGAGTCGCGGCGGTGGATGATGGTGACCGACTCGGCGAAGCGGGTGAGGAAGGTGGCCTCCTCCATCGCCGAGTCACCGCCACCGACGACCACGATGTGCTGGTTACGGAAGAAGAAGCCGTCACAGGTGGCGCACGCGGAGACACCGTGACCCAGGTATTCCTGCTCACCGGGCACACCCAGCGGGCGCCAGGCCGAACCGGTGGAGAGGATGATGGACTTGGCCCGGTAGGCGGTCTCGCCGACCCAGACGGTGCTCACCGCGCCGGAGCCGACGTCGCCGGTGTCCACCAGCTCGACCCGGGTCACGTCGTCGGTGAGGAACTCGGCGCCGAACCGCTCGGCCTGCTTGCGCATGTTGTCCATCAGCTCGGGGCCGAGGATGCCGTCGGCGAATCCGGGGAAGTTTTCGACCTCGGTCGTGGTCATCAGCGCACCACCGGACTGCACGCCCTCAATGATCAGCGGCTTCAGGTTGGCGCGCGAGGCGTAGACCGCCGCCGTGTAGCCAGCCGGCCCGGAGCCGATGATGATCAGGTTGCGGACCTCGTCCACTGCCGTCTCCCGAGTTGTGTGTGTTCGGCGTCGGCGTGAGCACCGATGCCGATCCGAGTTGCCGACGCCTGGGTGGGGCCGACAGCTGACTTCCAGAACGTCATCGTACGAACCGGGGATTCCCGAGCCGGGCATCCGGTGGGTCAGGTCACGTGGGCGGTCATCGCGCCATCGACCGTGGATTCACCCTACCCGCGACGAATACCGGCTGTCCGAGCCGGACCCGGGCACCCCGCACTCCGGGCCACTCACCCAGGCCCAGCGGGCCCCGGTCGCGTCGGTGAAACGGATGACCAGTGCCGGCTCGCCCTGGAACCGGGCGTAGTCCAGCACGTCGACCACCAGCGGGCCGTACCCGTGCTCCGTCGTCACGGTGGTCAGGCAGGTCTTCAGCGCTGCCTCGCCGGTGAGGCGGGCCAACTGGTCCAGCCCGTCACCCATGGGACGCCGACTGCCACTGGCGTCCACCTCGGGCTGGGTGCCGGGCGTGTTCCCGGTCGCCCGGCCAGGGCTCGGCGCGCTCTGCATGGTGCCCTGCTCGTTGCCGAGGATCTGCGGGGAGTAGTCCGTACCGCTGCGTAGTGGCGGCCCGGTGGTGCGGGCCGGGTCGGCCCCCGCGACGCCCTCGGGTGCGCTGGCCGGCCGGTCGAGGGCGGTGCCACTCGTGTCCTGCGAGCTGTTCCTTGCCAGTTGGTTGAGGCCCAGCGTGACCGCCGCGATGGCGACCAGGACGGCGGCCACCGGCTTGCCGTGGCGGACCGCCTCTCTCCAGCGTCGACCGGGGCCGGCGGACGCCCGGGTGGTGCGGATGGCGGGCCGGCGACCAGCCCCGCCCTGGGCCGGTACGACAGGCGGGGTGGCGGTGTCGACCCGGTGCTCGGGCATGGGGTCCCCGGACGTCGGCTCCGCGGCCGCCAGCGCGGCGGAGATGCGGTCGACGATCGCCTGCGGCATCTCCGGTGACGGTTCGGCCCAGCGGGCGAGGCTCGCGTGGACCTCCGTCAACGCGGGTGCCAGCTGTGCGTACGCCTCGACCCAGGCCGGGTCCGTGGACACCAGCCGGGCGACTTCCTCCTGCTGCGGGGTGCCGTCCAACGCCCCGCCGAGGTAGTCAGCGAGGAGGTCGCCGTCGACCTCCCGGAACCCCTCGGTCGTCACGTGTCCTCCTGGTTGGCGTCCCGCCGGTACCGGCTCGACCTCGATCCGACGCCCTCCGCCGGGCCCGGGTTCCCGGGAGTGACGGCTGGCACGTCACCGGTCGGGCCCGTGGGATCCGGTCGGGGCGAGGGCGTGGCGGCCACGGCCGGGCGGAGGTGCCCGAGCAGTACCGCCAGCCGGGCCCGGCCCCGGGCACAGCGGCTCTTCACCGTCCCCTCGGCGACGTCGAGGATCCGGGCGACCTCGGCGACCGGGTAGCCCTGGACGTCCACCAGCACCAGTGCGGCGCGTTGTTCGAGGGGCAGCGCGGCGAGCGCCTCGCGGACCACCAGCGCGGTGTCGTGGTCCGGGGCCGGGGCAGCCGGCTCGGGCCCGCCGACGCCCGAGCCGTCCTCGGCGCGGTTGCCGTCCGGCAGCGGCACGGTGGGGTGCGCCTGCCGGCGACGGATCCGGTCCAGGCAGGCGTTCACCACGATGCGGTGCAGCCAGGTCGTGACCGCAGAGTCGCCCCGGAACCGCGCTGCGGCCCGGTGCGCGGACAGCAGCGCGTCCTGGAGAGCGTCGGCTGCCTCCTCGCGGTCCCCGAGGGTACGCAGAGCGACGGCCCAGAGCCGGTCGCGGTGCCGCCGGAACAGCTCGGCGAAGGCGTGCGGATCACCATCGACGTGGGCACGCAGCAGCTCCAGATCGGTAGCTGCGGCGTGCCCGTCCATCACCACGTCCTGTGGAAGCAGTGCCAGGAGGAAGCCGTCCGGCTCACGACCCCTGGACCGTGATCTCCTGCACGCCCAGCTTGAAGCCGCCCTCGGACGGGGGCAGTTCGGTGATCCAGAACAGCAGGTACTGGTATTTCTTGTCGGCGTCGAACCCGTTGAACGCCATGGTGGCGCCGTCGTGGTCCTCGAAGGGCTGCCCGATGAGGTCCGTGTAGTTGGCGACCAGCTGCTTGTCGCCATTCGAGTTCGACGGCGGGTTCGTCGTGCCGGACATGAGCTGGGCGGACGCGCCAGGCGCCGAGAGCACGGCCTTCAGCGACTTGACGCTGTGCGGCTCGCCGAGGTCGAGCCAGACCCCCATGCCCTTCTTGAGGTTGCCGAAGTTGGGCCGGTCCCGGTACGTCTCGGTCTCCCAGCCCTTGTCCTCGTCACCGTCGATGACCTTCTCGGCCCCGCCGACCTCGCTGCGGTTCTTGCTGTCCGGGTCGATGATCCGGACGTTCTTCACCGCCAGCTTGCGCACCTCGTTGGCGGCCGGGGTGGCATCGCCGGCCGGTGCGCTGGACGTGGGGGCGGGAGGCTGGTTGGCCTGCGAGCCCTTGTCGCCGTCGTCGCCCAGGGTGCTGATCCCGATCAGGAGGCCGACCAGGGCGACCACCAGCAGACCGGCGATGCCCAGGGCGACCTTGCGCCCCCCGGCCGCAGCCAGCGGCGACGGCTCCTCCCCGGTCTCGGCGGCGAACCGCAACGGCCCGCTGTTGTCGAGGTAGTGCTCCTCCTCGGCCGGCACGTCCAGACGGGCCAGCTCGGCGGCGAGCACGTCGGAGGACGGCGGAGCGATCTGGGCGTCGAGCAGGTCCATGGTCAGGTCGTCCAGGTACGCGGGCACACCGGCCCGGACCTGGCGGGGTGCGGCGAGAACGCCCGCGGCGTCCCGAACGGCGTCGGGGATGGCGGCACGGCCGTGGCCGGCGGTGGCGCCCCGCAGTGGTGCCTCCGTGTGCGGCCAGTAGCCGGTCAGGGCGAAGTAGAGGACGCCGCCGACCGCCCGGATGTCGTTCTCCTGGCTGTCGTCGCCGTCGGTGCGGGCGTCCGCCAGGACGACGCGGCCCTCGTCACTGATCATGACGGTGCCGGGGTGGACGTTGCCGTGCACCATGCCGGTGGCGTGCACCGCGGCGAGCGCGCTCGCGACGGCGTTGCCGATCGCGGTGGCGCGGGCCGGGTCCAGTGGGCCGTCGGCCGTCAGGTCCCGCAGGGACTGCCCGTCCACCCACTCGCGGACCACGTACGCCCGATCGGCCTCGTCGATCGCGTCGTAGACGCCGACCAGGTTCGGGTGGATGACCCGGCTGGCCGCGACGGCGGCCTGAAGCATCTCGGTGGCGGAGTCGCCGCCCGGGTAGCGCAGCACCACCGCGACGGGACGGCGCAGGATGACGTCGACCCCGCGCCAGACCAGCCGACCCGCGCTGTCGTTGTTGATGTGCTCAACCAGTTCGTATCGCTCGGCGAGGACTTCACCGGCCGTGGGAGCACCGAAGGTCATGACCGGAGGAGCGCTTTCGTCCGCCTCCTGACCCTCGCCGACCTGGGTCACCCGTCCTCCCTCGGTGATCGTGTCGATCGATGGACCCGCACTGCTGGGCATGTGGCTTCCCGCTCTGCCGTTGAAGGAACCGGCCGACCGGTTTCGACGCGCAGCGTCGGCCCCTGCCGTACCCGTCGAGAGCGACCTTACCCGGGTTGCCCGTCTCCCCGACATGTCATCTTCCCGCCGTACCTGGCGGGTTCCCGGCAGTCGGAGAAGTCGTCCGGTTACGACCGTTGTCAGCCACGTTGCTGGCACATGTACTAGCTAATCTACGGCTTCACCGCAAGTGACCGACGGCGGGGCTGGCCTGGCCCGATGCTCCCAACAACCGAGCTGTTCCCGCCGATCGGCCGGCCACGCTCAGCCGTACGGTTGGTTATCCACAGCCCGATGCGGTGGTTGACCGGCGAAACGCGGAGTTATCCACAGGTGCATCCCCAGCCTGGTGATCCGCAGTGACGATCTGTATCTGTGCCAACTTGTTGTGATCTGTTGTTGACGATCAGCGACCGAGGCGACGGCGAACCATCCCGACCACCTCGGTGATCTCACTGATCCGCAGCACCATCGCCAGACCCAGGTAGGTCCCTCCGATCACCGCGCCGCCGATCACGAGCTGGACGATCGCCTGGAGGCGGCTCGGCGTGGCGTCGCCGGGAAGCAGCTTCACGACGATCAGGCCGACCAACGCGGCGCCGAGCGCCGCGACCAGGACACGACCGCCGGTCCGCATGATCTCGCCGAGGCCGATGCGCCCGACGCGGGGGCGGAGCAGCCAGGCCGACCCGATGGCCGCCGCCAGATAGGACACCGCGTTACCGATCATCATCCCGGCACCGGCGAAGCTCGCCGAGAAGGCAGCGAAGAGCACGATCTGCACGCCGACCCGCAGGGCCACCACCGGAATGTTGATTAGCGCGGGCGTGCGGGTGTCCGGCAGCGCGTAGAAGGCGAAGGTGAAGAGCTGGCTCACCGCGAACGGGACCAGCGCCAGCGCGGCGGCGAGCAGCACGACGGAGGTGGCGGTGGCGTTGTCCTCGGTGAACGCGCCGACCCGGAACAGCGTGAAGGCGATAGGTGTGGCGAGGACGGCATAGCAGACCGCGATCGGAGCGAGCACCGCCGTGACCGTGCGGGTGCCCCGGGAGAGGTCGGCGGCGAGGTCGGCGTACCGGCCGTCGGCGGCGGCCGCGCTCATCCGCGGCATCAGCGCCGTGATGATCGAAACGGCGATGATGCCGTGTGCCGTCATCAGCAGGAGGAAGACGTTGTTGTAGATCAGCGGACCGGCCGCGTTCTCCTTGCCCGCCCGGTTCAGGAGGTTGAACAGCACGATCAGGCCGACCTGGCTCACCGCGACGTAGCAGATCATCCACGCGCCGAGCCGGCCCAGCTCACGCAGCCCGAGGGCGCGGAAGTCGAAGCGCAGCCTCCAGCGGAAGCCGACCTTGCGCAGCGCCGGCAGCAGGCCCATCGCCTGAATGGCGACGCCGAGCAGGGTGCCGCCACCGATCAGGATGATCCGGCCGGCCGTCATGTCCTCCGGCTGGACGATCTTCGCGCCGAAGATGGCGATGTAGAGGCCGGCGGTGCCGATGACCACCAGGTTGTTGAGGATCGGTGCCCACATCGGGGCGGCGAAGTGCCCCCGGGTGTTGAGCACCGCGCTGATCAACGCGGAGAGTCCGGAGAAGAAGATCATCGGCAGCATCAGGTACGACAGGTGCCGGACCAGGCCGGAGTACGCCTCGGTCGACTCGCTGCTGCCGTACAGCCAGGTCAGCGGCCAGGCCAGAGCCACCGCCAGGATCGCCGCCGCGCCGAGTGCCAGCACCGCGAGGGTGAGCAGCCGCTGGGCGTACGCCTGACCGCCGTCGACGTCGGTCTTGCGTCGACGCACCAGCACCGGGATCAGCACGCTGGTGAGGACGCCGCCGAGGAGGAACTCGTAGACCATCCCTGGCAGGATCTGCGCGGTGGTGTACGCGTCACCGACGAGCGCGCCGCCGAGCGCAGCGCCGATGACGAGGTTGCGCAGGAAGCCCGTACCTCGGCTGACCAGACTGCCGACCGCCATCACCGCGCTGTTCGTGGCCGCGCTGGCCTCGGCGACCTGCTCCTGCGGCGGTGCTGTCGACTCCAGGGCCGGCTGGTTCAGCGGCTCGGCCGAGATGAACGTGGCGCCGTCCCCCGGACGTACGCCAGCTCCGGGCCCGCCATCCTGCGCGGCGTTGGCGCTGCGGTAGAGCCCGCCGCTCATCTCCAGCCTCCCAGGGGTACGTCGGGTCGGACAACGACCCGCACGCCACAGACCATAGTCAACCCCCACCCGTTACCCGCGCCCGGCGGATCGGATCACACCCCGGCCCGATAAGCTGGCGATCCCATGTCCGAAGCCTCCGCTCCACACGCCGCCGACCGCCGCGAACTCACCGCCGCGCAGCGCAACGCCGTCGCCGAACTGCTCCGGGTTTCCCCGGTCGCCGACGAGTTGGGCCGCCGCTTCGTCCGCGCCGGTCACGAGTTGCACCTGGTGGGTGGTTCGGTACGCGACGCGCTGCTCGGCCGACTCGGGGACGACCTCGACTTCTGCACCGACGCGCACCCGGACGAGACGCTGCGGATCCTCAAGGGCTGGGCCGAGTCGATCTGGGAGACCGGTCGCGAGTTCGGCACCATCGGCGCGCAGCGCGACGGTCTCCGGCTGGAGGTCACCACCTTCCGCGCGGAGTCGTACGACCAGGTCAGCCGCAACCCGGTGGTGGTCTACGGCACCAGCCTCGACGAGGACCTGAAGCGGCGCGACTTCACCATCAACGCGATGGCCGTCAGCCTGCCGGAACACCGGTTCACCGATCCGCACGGCGGCCTGGACGATCTTTCGGCCAAGGTGATCCGTACCCCGAGCACCCCCGGTGAGTCGTTCGGCGACGACCCGTTGCGGATGCTGCGGGCCGCCCGGTTCGCCGCCCAACTGCGCTTCGCCGTGCACCCGGACGTGCACCGGGCGATGACCGAGATGGCCGCCGATCTGGACCGGATCACCGCCGAGCGGATCCGTGACGAGTTCACCAAGCTGCTCTGCGGCGCCGACCCGATCACCGGTTTGCGGCTGCTCGTCGACACCGGACTGGCCGAGCGGTTCATCCCGGAGCTGACCGGGTTGAAGCTGGAGATCGACGAGCACGCGCAGCACAAGGACGTCTACGAGCACACCCTGACGGTCGTCTCGAACGCCGTCTCCTACGAGGACGAGGGGTGTGACTTCGTCCTGCGGATGGCCGCCCTTCTGCACGACGTGGGCAAGCCGGCGACCAAGGCTGTCGGGCCCGACGGCCGGGTCAGCTTCCATCACCACGAGGTGGTCGGCGCGCGGTTGACCAAGGCCCGGATGAAGGCCATGCGGTACCCGAAGGAGATCACCGCGAAGGTGACCGCGCTGGTCGCGCTGCACCTGCGCTTCTACGGGTACGGGCGGGGTGAGTGGACCGACTCGGCGGTGCGCCGCTACGTCGCCGACGCCGGTGACCTGCTGCCCCGCCTGCACAAGCTGACCCGCTCGGACTGCACGACCCGTAACCGGCGCAAGGCCGCGCAGCTCGCCGCGGACTACGACGCGCTGGAGGACCGGATCGCCCGGATAGCGGCCGAGGAGGACCTGGCCCGCGTCCGCCCCGACCTGGACGGCAACGCGATCATGGAGTTGCTCGGCGTACCGCCGGGGCCGGTGGTGGGTCGGGCCTGGAAGCACCTCAAGGAACTGCGCCTCGAACACGGCCCGCTGGACCGCGATGCCGCCGAGGTGGAGTTGCTGCGCTGGGCCCGCGCCGAGGGCCTGGTCGACTAGCCCTGCCAGCCAGCGACGGGCGCCACTCCCGAACCGGGAGCGACGCCCGTCGGCGTACACACTCAGCGGGTCTCGACGGCCTTGCCGTCGACGGACGCGGTGCCGTTGCCCGCCGGCGTGGACGCTGAGCCGAGCCGGGCCAGCAGACCGGCCAGGTCGATCCCGGTCAGGTCGCTGCCGAGCTGGAGCCCTTGGGCCACGTTGCCGGCCACCGACTTCGTCAGCGACGACGCACCGTCGGTGGAGATGACAGTCATCTTGTCGATCGCACCGATCGGGGCGCTGGCCGCCTCCACCACCTGCGGTAGCACCTTGACCAGCAAGTCCAGAACCGCCGCCTCCCCGTACGCGGCGAACGCCTCGGCCTTGCGCGCCATCGCGTCCGCCTCGGCCTCACCCTTGGCCAGGATGGCCGCCGCCTCGGCCTGACCCTCCCGCTCCACCGCCTCGGCGATGGCGGAACGCCGACGCTGCTCGGCCTCACCCTCCTTGGCGCCCTCGATCGCGTTCGCCTCGGCGAGCGCGGCACGCCGGGCCCGCTCACCCTCACCGGTGAGCCGCGCCTGTTCGGCGGAGGCCTGCGCGGCGGCGATGACCGACTGTCGCTGCGCGTCCGCGTGCAGCACCGCGGCGTTGCGCGACGCCTCCGCCTCCTGCTCCACCTTGTACCGGGCCGCGTCGGCCGGCTTGCGTACCTCGGTGTCCAGTTGGCGCTGCTTGAGTTCGGCGTTGCGCTCGGCGACCTTCTGCTGCTCGGAGAGGATCGCCTGGTCCCGTTCCGCCTGCGCGAGCGGGCCGGCGGCGGCGGACTTCGCCTTCGCCGCGTCGATCTCGGCCTGGATGCCGGCCTGCTTGAGGGCCAGGTTCCGGTTCGCCTCAGCGATGGCCTCCTCGGCGAGCAGGCGCTCCTGCTCGGCCTGCTGCCGGGCCCGCGCCTCGGCGATCGCCGCGTCCTTGAGCACCCGGGCGGCCTCCGGCCGACCCAGGTCCTGCAGGTAGGAGCCCTCGGCGAGGATGTCCTGGAGTTGGAAGGTGTCCAGCACCAGGCCCTGGTTGGTCATCGAGTGCTCGGCCTCCTCAGCCACGGCGCTGGCGAACGCCGCCCGGTCCCGGATGACCTCCTCGACGGTGAGCCGACCGACGATCGAGCGCAGTGCGCCGGCGAGTACCTCGCGGGTGAAGTTGTCGATCTCGTCCTGTTGGTGCAGGAACCGCTGGGCGGCGGCCCGGATCGCGTCCTCGGTCCCGCCGACCTTGACGATCGCCACGCCGTGCAGGTCGGCGCGGATGCCCTGCTTGCTCACCGCACCCCGGATGCCGACGTCGATCCGTCGGCTGGACAGATCCAGCGACTGGAGCTTCTGCACCACCGGCAGCACGAAGACCGACGCGCCCAGCACGACCTTCTGCCCGGAGGTGTCGGTCGACCGTCCGCCGTCGGCGGTCTGCGTGGTGCGGCCCTTGCGACCGGTGACGATGAACGCCTCGTTCGGCCCGGCCACCTTGATCCGGGAGAGCACGAAGAGCACCAGGATGAGCACGAGGAGGACCGCGCCACCGATGGCGATTAACAGGGCCATATAAGGAGTCCCGTCTACGAGGGGGAAATCAGTAGGTCTCGACCTGCACGCTTGTCTCGCTCAGCGCCTGAACGACGAACACCTGGGCACCAATCGGTATCGGCTGGTCCGCACGGGCACTGAGCTTGACCGGTTGGCCGGCGACGCGGATCCGGACCTCGCCGTACCCGTCGATCGGCACCGGGGTGACGACCAGGCCGAGCGCGCCGACCAGGTCGTCACGGGTGGGGGTGGGGTCCGTGCGCATGTTCCGCGCCGCCCGGCTCAGCCGGGCGGCCAACCAACCGGTGGGCACGGCCGCGAGGACGCCGCCGACCACAGCGCCGACGACCATTCCCGGTGTACGCGCACCGAGCAGTTCGTTGACGATGGCCGCGCCGAACCCGAACGCTCCGGCGAAACCGGCGACCGTCTCGACCGAGATCGGGCCGTCCACGTCGGCGTGCCCGAACTGGAACAGCTCGGTGCCGAGCAGGGCGAGTGCGAGCACCCCGATGCCCGCCCCACCGATGATCAGGAAGATGAGCGTCCCCGTTGCCACGACCTTGACGGTATCGACGCCATGCAACGCCGAACGGCCGAGTGGCGCTCGGCCCGACGCTGGCAGTCGCGTCGGCGGCGGCGTCGGGGAGAATGGGTTGATGCGCTGGACCGTGCTCGACTCACCGATCGGTGAGTTCTCCGTCGCCACGGACGGCACGAACGTCTGCGGCGCCGCCTTCGGCCGGGTCGACGCGGCGGTCGATGAGCCCGGCGATCCGCTGTCCCAGCGGGCGGTGACCGAACTGCGGGCGTACTTCGACGGTGCGTTGACCGCGTTCACCATCCCGGTCTCGATGCCGCGCGGCTCCGACTTCGAGCGGGCCGTGTGGGAGGAGATGACGCGGATTCCGTACGGGGAGACGCTCACCTACGGCGAGGTGGCGCGCCTGGTCGGCGATCCCGGGGCGGCCCGGGCGGTGGGCGTGGCCTGCAACCGAAACCCCGTGCCGGTGATCGTGCCGTGTCACCGGATCGTCGGCGTGGGCGGCAAGCTTGTCGGCTTCGGCGGAGGTCTGCCCCGCAAGGTCAAGCTGCTGGAGCTGGAGGCCGGGGTCGCCCTGCTACGCGCCTGGCACTGAGTTCTCCGGCACCTCACCACCCGAGCGGGCCAGCCACGGCGGGTCGACCAGGGGCCGCCGCCGGAAGAAGGCATTGGCCGGAGGCAGGGCCAGCAGGACCAGCGCGACGACGATGGCCACCGGCGCGCCCACACCCAGGGTGAGCAGCAGAGGCTCCAGCCAGCCCGGCATGGCGTCCCGCGCCATCGTGGTGATCCGGTCGGTGTCCTCGGTGGAGTACACGGAGTAGAGCGGCCGGGGAGACCGGACCACACTGACGGTGGCGCAGCAGGCGAGAAAGGGCGCCGTGGCCCAGGAGGCGATCCGCGCGCCGTTCACCCCCACCACGTTGGCGGCGGCCAGCGCGAGGAGTGCGAGTGACAGCAGTGCGGTCAACAGGTCGGCCGCCAGGTCTGCGGTGCTGCCCAAGCCGGCGAAAGCGACCCCGCTCGCTGGCTCGAAGGACCTGGCAGCCTCGTTGAAGAAGTTCTGGTGCCAGTAGATAAGTGGCAGCGCGGCGAGTTGCGCGACGGCGGCCAGTGCCAACAGCAGGCAGGCCAGCGCGACGATGCGGGGCCGAGGAAACCGGCCGGGAGGCGGGATCGTCGCTGAGGTGCCGGTCCGGGAGGCCATGACTGGATTATCAGGAGCCTTGCTGCCTCCCGTGTTCCCGTTGGCGGTGGTGAGGATCACGTGCCGTGTCACCGCATCGTCGGTGCCGGTGGGCGGCTCGTCGGCTTCGGGGGCGGCCTGCCGCGCAAGGTGTACCGGCTGGAGTTGAAAGCCCGGGTGGCCCTGCAGCATGCGTGGTCCTGATTGGTCCCGCCGGGCCCATCTATATTCATCAGCCGATCGGTCGATGTGGACACCTGGCCCCATCCGCCATGATCGGGCGTCATTTCAGCGACTCTGCGGGGGAACTATGACCGAGAACCAGGACAAGACTGTCAACCGCCGTCGGCTGCTGCGCCGCGCCGGCACCGTCGCGGCAGGTGTCGCCGGCACGACCGTCGTCGGTGCCGCCGTTGCGGTGCCCGCTCAAGCCGCCCCGGGTGACCCGGTAGTTCAGGGTGCCAATAACGCCGCCGGTGCCACCACCACGGAGCTGAACAGCACCGGGACCGGCCCCACGTTGCGGCTGGCGAACACGAGCACCACCACCTCGAACGGCCTGGTGCTGGCCCGCCCGGCGCTGCAGCTGACGCCGAGCGGCGATCTGCTGCACAGCGACTCGCCCGGCGGCTCGATCGGCATGGACACCAACAGCAACATTCAGGTGGTCGCGGAGTACGGCGGCGGCAAGTACCTGGAGTACGTGCACACCACCGGTAACTCGAACCAGATCGTGCCGGTCTCGCCGCAGCGGGTCATCGACACTCGGTCGGCCGCTTCGCGCGCCCGGATCCTGAACAAGTCGTCGACGACCCTGGACAGCTCGGGTCGCCTGCGCGACGGTCAGACGATCCACGTCGACCTCAGCGACTTCGTCTACTTCGGGGACGCCCTCTTCGGCAACCTCACCGTCACCACGGCGGTCGCCTCGGGCTTCGTGCAGATCTTCCCGTACGGCACCCCGCGTCCGGCGAACTTCTCGAACATCAACTACCTGACCAACCAGGTGGTGGCTAACTCGTTCATGTCGGGTGTCGGCTACCTCAACGACGATGCGACCGACGTCATCTCCATCTACGCCGCTCGGACCACCCACATCATCATCGATGTGGTGGCGTTCGTGGTCGGCGTCGGTGCGGTCAACCCGGGCATTCTGCCCTTCGCCGCGAACGCGACGGCGCGAGGTGCCGAGTCGGCCGAGGAGCGCAGGGCGAAGCGTGCCGCGAAGGCCCAGGCGGGCACGCCGAGCTGGAAGAAGTAAGGCGGTCGCCGTACCAACGGCGAGGTTTGTGAACGCGGCGAGGGCCGGGTCCGTTCGGACCCGGCCCTCGCCGATGCTGTTGGTGTTCAGCAGGTCAGCGCGCGACCTCACCGGCGATGAACTCCTCGACAGCCTGGTGGGCGTCGTGGTCGGCGTACTGCACCGGCGGGGACTTCATGAAGTACGACGAGGCCGACAGGATCGGGCCACCGATCTTCCGGTCCAGCGCGATCTTGGCGGCGCGGACCGCGTCGATGATGACGCCGGCCGAGTTCGGGGAGTCCCACACCTCGAGCTTGAGCTCGGCGTTCAGCGGGGTGTCACCGAACGAGCGACCCTCGAGGCGGATGTACGCCCACTTGCGGTCGTCCAGCCACGGCACGTGGTCCGACGGGCCGATGTGCACGTCGCTCTTGCTCATCTCGTGCGGGATCTGCGAGGTGACCGACTGGGTCTTCGAGATCTTCTTCGAGACCAGCCGCTTGCGCTCCAGCATGTTCATGAAGTCCATGTTGCCGCCGAAGTTGAGCTGGTACGTGCGCAGCAGCTCGACGCCCCGGTCCTCGAAGAGCTTCGCGAGAGCGCGGTGCACGATGGTCGCGCCGACCTGGCTCTTGATGTCGTCGCCGACGATGGGCAGGCCCGCGTCCTCGAACTTCTTGGCCCACTCGGGGTCGGAGGCGATGAAGACCGGCAGGGCGTTGACGAACGCGCAACCGGCGTCGATCGCGGCCTGGGCGTAGAACTTGGCGGCCTGCTCGGAGCCGACCGGGAGGTAGCAGACGACGACGTCGACCTGCGCGTCGCGCAGCGCCTGCGCCACGTCGACGGGAGTGGCGTCGGACTCCTCGACGATCTCGCGGTAGTACTGGCCCAGACCGTCGAAGGTCGGGCCGCGCTGCACGCTGACGCCGGTCGGCGGTACGTCACAGAGCTTGATGGTGTTGTTCTCGCTGGCGACGATCGCCTCCGCGAGGTCCATGCCCACCTTCTTGGCGTCCACGTCGAACGCCGCGACGAACTCCACGGCGTTGACGTGGTAGTCGCCGAAGGCGACGTGCATGAGACCCGGGACGCGGTCGTTCGGGTTGGCGTTCCGGTAGTACTCGACGCCCTGAACCAGGGACGAGGCGCAGTTACCCACACCGACGATGGCGACGCGGACGGAGCCCATAGCGTCTGCCTCCTTCTTTTCTGTCACGGCCGCTCATTCCTGGTCTCTCCAGGCGGAGGCGGGCTGTTGTCTTCTCGTCGGCCGCCGGCTGTCCCGATGTTCGGGACCGTCGGGGCTCGGCCGGAGCGCTCGTTGGCGATGAGCTCCTCCAGCCAGCGGACCTCGCGCTCACAGGCATCAAGACCGTGGCGCTGCAGTTCCAAGGTGTAAGCGTCGAGGCGCTCGGCCGCCCGGCCCAGCACGTCACGAAGCCCTTCGCGACGCTCCTCGATCTTGCGGCGGCGACCCTCCAGAATGCGCAGGCGGGTCGCCTGGTCGGTCCGGGCGAAGAACGCGAAGTGCACCCCGAAGCCCGTGTCGTCGTACGTCTCGGGCCCGGCCTGTGCGATCAGCTGGGCGAAGCGTTCCTTGCCCTCCGCGGTGATTTTGTAGACCACCCGACCTCGTCGGCTGGTCAGCGCGGGAACCTCCTCGGCGGTGGCGGGTGTCTCGGCAGCTTCGGTGATCCATCCCGCCGCCTGCAACCTGCGCAGGGTCGGGTAGAGCGAGCCGTAGCTGATCGCCGCCCGGATCGCGCCGAGTTTGGCGGTCAACTCCTTGCGCAGCTCGTAGCCGTGCATCGGAGACTCCTGCAGGAGGCCGAGGATGGCGAACTCAAGCACTGGCCACCCTCTCTTTACCCTCCGGTGGGAAGTGGTAACCGCCGCGATGTATCGGACCGATACATCGCACGTTAGCGGGTCGCGCCGGCCAGGGCAAACCCCCTCTCCGAGGTGTTGTCGTCACGGATTGTGAGCATGGTCGCCTGGTCGGGCCGGACCGCGTACCCTTCTCCGCATGCGTACGCAGCGCCAGGTCGTCGACTACTCGCTCCAGAAGCGAGCAGTGCTGCGTGAGCTCCTGGCCGGCCGGGTCGGCACGTACGACGTCTGCGACGCATCGCCGTACCTGAAGAACGCCGCCCGCTTCCACGGTGAGCCGACCGACCGGCGCTGCCCGATCTGCCGGAGCGAGAATCTGACTCTCGTCCACTACATTTACGGCGACGAACTCAAGCAGTCCGCCGGGCAGGCCCGGACACTCACGGAGTTGCCCGTGCTGGCGATGACGCTGCGTGAGTTCCAGGTCTTCGTGGTGGAGGTGTGCCTCGGCTGTGACTGGAACCATCTCGTCGAGCAGTACCTGCTCGGCCGGGACGGTCTGGTCGGCGACAACGAAGGCGCCGGCGAGCAGGATGCGGCGGCCGAAGGCGCAGGTCGGCGGAGGCGAGAGGCGCAACGGTGAACGCAGCAGGTTGGACCGGCCCCGGGGCCGTAGACGAAACCCGGGACGGTCGACCGCTCGTTAGTCCGATTGGCCCGATTGATACTGCAAGTACCTCGGTGAAGCGGCACCCCCGTGCCGTCGTCCCGGGTGAAGCAACTCACGGCAACCCGGTGGCGGCGCAGTCGCGCCCCACCGCGACCGGCAGGGTGTGAGGAATGAACTCGTACGGCGATCCCAGTTCTGCGCGCGGGCGGGCCCAGTACCCGGGCCCGGACGGTGACCCCGGACCCGACGCGGCCAACGCGTACGGCCGATCCGGCGGTGACTCCCGCGCGGGTGGCTGGTCGGCCTCGGAGGGCGGCGCGGCGACTCCGGGTCGTGCCTCGGTGACACCGCGGGCCGCCGGTGGACGGGCCACCGTCGGCGGATCGGCCTCGGTGCCGCCGCGCGGTGCGGCGGCCGCCGGATCCGCCTCGGTGGGCTCGGCGACCCCGGGTCGCTCCGGGCGGGCCTCGGTGCCGGTGTCGCCGGCACCGGCCGCCGGACGTGCCGGCGCGGGCCGGGCCTCGGTGCCCGTGTCGCCCGCGCCCGGCGCCCCGGCGGGTCGGGCCGCTGTCGGTGCCGCCGCCGTCGGCGCTGCCTCGGTCGGCACCGCCTCGGCGGGCCGGGCCAGTGTCGGCTCCGCGTCGGTGGGTGGCCGTGCCGCAGTCGCGCGGGCGAGCGTCTCACCGGTCTCCGGTGGGCCCGGCGGGCCTGGTGGCCCCACCGGTCCGGGTCGAGGCGGCCGTGGCGCCGGTGACTCGGGCGCGGCGCGGTCGAAGAAGCGCAAGCGGATGAACCTGCTGATCGCCGCGTTCGCGGCCTTCATCATGCTCGCCGGCGTCGGTGTGGTCGGGTTCACCTACTACTCGACCAACGTGGTCATGCCCGACGAGTTGCCGTTGCCGCTGTCCACCACCGTCTACGCCAAGGACGGCAAGACCGCGTTGGCCAAGCTGGGCAGCGAGAACCGCACCTTCGTCACCATCAACCAGATCCCGAAGCACGTGCAGGACGCGGTGGCGGCGGCCGAGGACCGCAACTTCTACCGGCACTCGGGCGTCGACTACAAGGGCATCGTCCGGGCGGGGTGGAACAACATCTCCGGCGGCGACAAGCAGGGTGCCTCGACGATCACCCAGCAGTACGCCCGCAACGCGTTCGAGAATCTCCAGGACGACACGTACGGCCGGAAGGTGAAGGAGGCGATCCTCGCCTCCAAGCTGAACGACGCGTACAGCAAGCCGGAGATCATGCAGCACTACCTCAACGTGATCTACTTCGGACGCGGTGCCTACGGCATCGAGGCCGCGGCGCAGACCTACTTCAACAAGTCCGCGAAGGACCTCACAGTGGGTGAGGGTGCGGTGCTCGCGGCGGTGATCAAGCAGCCGGTGGCGAGCGACACCCACCGAGGGTTCGACCCGGCGGTCAACCCGACCGATGCGAAGTCGCGGTGGGACTACGTGATCAGCGGCATGAAGAAGGAAGGTTGGGTGGACGCCCCCAACCGGCCCGCGTCGCCCACCGAGTACCCCAAGGTGCAGCCGCCGAAGAAGGGCGGTAACGGGTTCGGTGTCGACAGCCCGCGAGGCAACGTCATCAACTACGTCCGCCAGGAGATGGACGCGATGGGCCTCTGCTCCGACTCGGGAGCGGAGGGCAAGGTGAGCTGCGTGGACGCGCTGCGCGACGGCGGCTACCGGATCACCACCACCATCGACCCGAAGCTGCAGACCGCCGCCGAGAACATCGCGATGCATTCGAAGAAGGGCTCCGAGCTCAACGACCAGCCGGATAACCTGATGGCGGCGATGGTCTCGATCGACCCGAAGAAGGGTCGGGTGCTCGCCTACTACGGTGGTGACAGTGGCGCCGACTTCGACTACGCCGGCAAGAACACCGACAAGAACGGTGACCTGACCGGTGGCCACCAGCCGGGCTCGTCGATGAAGGTGTACACCCTGGCCGCCGCGATCGAGGCCGGCATCTCGGTCAAGTCGCACTGGGACCCCACGCCGTACAAGCCGGAGGGCTCCTCGGTCGCGATCGGTAACGCGGGCCGCACCAACCTGAAGTGCGGCAAGTGGTGCACCCTCGAAGAGTCGACGGTCCAGTCGTACAACGTGCCGTTCTACTGGGTCGCCGACACGATCGGCGCCGACAAGGTGGTCGACATGGCCCGGAAGGCCGGCGTGACCACCATGTGGGGCGTCGACCCGCCGCAGGCCTTCGACCTGTCGAAGAAGGGGAAGAACCCGTTCGACAACTACACCGCCTTCGGCAAGTACCCGATCACCGTGTTCGACCACGCCAACGCCATGGCCACGTTCGCCAACGACGGCAAGTACATCAAGGCCCACTTCGTCCTCAAGGTCGAGCAGCAGGAGAAGGACACCGGTAAGTGGAAGGTGGTCGGCAGCGAGCGCATCAAGCCTGAACAGCGGATCTCCAAGAAGGTCACCGACGAGGTGACCGGCGTCCTGAAGCAGATCCCCGGGGCCGGGTCGAACAACATGTCGCTGGAGAGCGGCCGCCAGGCCGCCGCCAAGACCGGCACCTGGGAGTACGACAAGGACGACAACTCGCACGCCTGGACGGTCGGCTACACGCCGCAGAACGCGACAGCGGTGTGGGTGGGTAGCAAGGACCCGAAGAGGCCGGAGATCCGGCTCACGGGCGGCAAGGACATCGGCGGCTCGACGCTCCCCGGCCCGATCTGGGAGAAGTTCATGAACGCCGCCCTCAAGGGCCAGGAGGAGATTCCCCTGCCCAGCGTCACCGGCGAGGGTGACGTCACGAAGGGCAACGGCAAGGAGCCGGTGGCCCCACCGCCGCCGCCGGGCGGCCAGCCGGGCGGTCCGCCGTGTGACCCGCTCACCGACCCGTTCTGCCCGCGCGGCGGTATCCCGGGAGGCAACCCCGGCGGCAATCCGGGGGGCAACCCCGGCGGTAATCCTGGTGGGCCCGGCGGCGGTGGTGGCGGCGGCGGAGTGCTGCCCGGCCTACCACCGAACCGGGACTGACCCGTACCCTCCGCACACCGCCGCCGGCCGGACGACACGTCCCGGCCGGCGGCGGTGTTTTCGTACCCGGGATCTCCGCGTTGGGACGGGACGGGCACCCCCGTCGTACGGCAGGATGCCTCTTCATGAGCACCCAGTCGACGCCCGGCATCGACGACGCCGGTACCACCGACCACCCGTCACGCTCCGACGGATTCGTCCGCGGCTTGTCCAGCGCGATCGGCGGGCCGCTGGGCGACCACGCGACAGCGCTGGACCGACCGGCCGGCCAGGAACGTCGCTTCTGGACCGCCGTCCGGATCGTGCTGGCACTGACCTGCCTCACGCTCGCGCTGCACTGGGTGCAGAAGTCGCCCTGTCAGGACGGAGCCTGGCAGAACAACGTCCAGTACACGCGCTTCTGCTACACCGACGTCCTGGCCCTCTACTACGCCGAAGGGCTCAACGAGGGCAAGGTCCCCTACCGCGACCACCCGGTCGAGTACCCGGTGCTGACCGGATACTTCATGGGGGCGCTGGGCCTGCCGGTGCACGCTGTCGGTGCCGACGACCCGAGCATCAACCAGGGCCAGTGGTTCTACAACCTCAACGCGCTGGTGCTGGGCGCACTCGCGGTGGCCACCGTGGCGGTGATCCTGTCCCTTCGTCGTCGACGACCCTGGGACGCCGCGTTGTTCGCGCTCGCCCCGGCACTGGTGCTCACCGCCACCGTCAACTGGGACCTGCTCGCCATCGGGCTGGCCGCCTTCGGCCTGTTGGCCTGGGCCCGGAAACGGCCAGCGGTGGCCGGGGTGCTGCTCGGGCTCGCCGGCGCGGCGAAACTGTGGCCGCTGTTCCTCCTCGGGCCGATCC
Source organism: Micromonospora sp. WMMD967 (assembly GCF_029626165.1). NCBI lineage: Bacteria > Bacillati > Actinomycetota > Actinomycetes > Micromonosporales > Micromonosporaceae > Micromonospora > Micromonospora sp. WMMD967. The sequence continues at coordinate 1,038,305 of NZ_JARUBK010000001.1, read as the reverse complement.
TCGTCCTGGCGCTGCGCGCCGACCGGATCCGCGCCGCGCTCGTCGCCACCGGTACGGCGATCGCCGCCGTGGTGCTGGTGAACCTGCCGGCCGCACGCGCGTACCCGGAGAACTGGGACCGTTTCTTCGAGTTGAACACCACCCGGCCCATCGACTGGGGCACGCTCTGGTACATCGGCCGTTACCTGGACGGCAAGGTCGGCAACGACCCCGCTCAGCTCGGCCCGTTCGAGTGGCTGAACGCCAACATCCCCACGCTCAACACCGTCTCGTACGCGCTGTTCGGGCTGGCCTGCCTCGGTGTCGCCGTGCTGGCGCTGCGCGCGCCGCGCCGACCGCGGCTGGCGCAGCTCGCCTTCCTGGTGGTCGCGGCGTTCCTCATCTTCAGCAAGGTCTGGTCCCAGCAGTTCGTGCTGTGGCTGCTGCCGCTGGTGGTGCTCGCCCGTCCGAAGTGGGGCGCCTTCCTGGCCTGGCAGATCGCCGAGGTCTGCTACTTCGTCGCCTTCTACGGCGAACTGCTCGGGGCGGCGACCAGTCGTCCGGTCTTCCCGGAGGGGGTGTTCGTGCTGGCCTCGACGCTCCGGCTGACCACAGTGGTGGTGCTCTGCGTGCTGGTCGTCCAGGAGATCCTGCACCCCGAGCGGGACGCGGTGCGGGCGACCTACCGGGACGATCCGGACGGCGGCGTGCTCGACGGCGCACCAGACGCCCCCTGGCTGGACCGCTGGCGCCTTCCCCAGAGCAGTGAACCTTCACGGGAGCCAGCAACCACGTGACTCCTCAGCTATAACGCGGCCCGGACCACGTCAGGTTTTTCGGGGAGCCCGCCCGGCGCAGGGATCAAGCCTGACCGCCCGGAGCCGGGCGGGCTCCCCGAAAAACGCCTTAGAGCCGATACACGACCGCGTCCCCGACGTCCTGCCGGCTGATGCCGAGCGACTCGACCGGTGCGTCGATGGTGATCTCCCACGGCGTGCCGACCACCTGGCCGCGCAGCAGCACCACAGTGCGGACGCCGAGCGTGCGCAGATAGTCGACGCTGGTCTGGTCGGGGAACGACTGGCTCACCCGACGAACGTCGTCGAGCTGGCGCGGGGTGAAGCCGCTACCGCCGTTGACCACGTCGGGGAAGCCGCTCGTGGACCAGAGCATCACGTGCTGGTCCAGACTCTGGTTGCTGGGCAGCACCAGCAGCGGCCCCTGCGCCGACCGCATCGCGGCCGGCTGGGTCGGCACCACCGGGTGCGGCGTGGTGTTCAGGCCCTCGACGGTCACCAGCAGCAACGGCAGCAGGGTGGCCAGCCGCAGCCACGGCCCCGGCCACGACGGGATCCGCTGCGCGGTCAACTCGCGGACCCGGTCGGTGAGCGCGGTGACCGCGCCGGCCGCGAGCAGGCCGAGCAACAACGTGGTCCACAACATCAACCGACCGGGGGTACGCAACGCGCTCCAGCCCGGCAGGTGCTCGAAAAGCGGCACGTAGGTGGCGGTGCCGTCGAAGAAGCGGGTGCCCATCGCGAAGGCCATGGTCACCAGCACCCCGGCGAGCAGCAGCAGTCGGTGCCGCAGCCGCCACACCGAGAAGAACAAACCGCCCAGGGCCAGCGCGTACAGCACGAAGCCCGGCAGCAGGGTCATCTCCGGGTGCCACGGCAGCGCGGCGCGAGCGCCCTCGTGCAGACCACCCCAGATCCGCGACTCGGCGGGTGCCGTCACGAAACCCGACGCCGGAGGCGAGAAGATGCTGATGTCGTCGATGGTCCGCTCGGCGTACGGGTGCAGCTCGGTCACCTTGAAGAACGGGTACGCCATCAGCAGACCCACGCTGGCGAAGAACAACCCGCCGAGCACGTCGGCGACGAACAACCGACGACCGAACGGCACGGCCTGGCGGGTGCGCAGCCGCCGCACGTAGAAGAGAACGACAGCGACCAGCACCGCGCCGGCCAGGAAGTACGCGAACGGCAGCCCGATGCCGAAGCCGAGGCTGAGCTGCCAGGCCGCCACCAGCCAACCGGCGTAGACCCACCCGTCGTGCCGGCGCTCGGGTCGATAGCCGTGCCGTAGTGACCAGCCGTGCCCGCGCGCCAACATCGCCAGCGCCAGCGGAATCCCGCCGTTGGAGATCACGTGCAGGTGCCCCGCCTGAGCCAGCAGCCACGGCGCGTACGTGTAGCTGACGCCGGCGACGGCGGCACCGATCCGGCCGGCCCCGAGCTGACGGGCGAGCGCGTACGCGCCGAGCGTGGCGAGCGCGTGCGCCAGCACGAACATGATGTTGTAGCGCAGCAACGCGTCCTCGGGGCCGCTGCCGAGCATGCCGGCCGGGGCGTACCCGAGCAGGGTGTCGGAGAACGCGAAGCTCCACAGCTCGGGGAAGAACGTGTTGGACTGCCACAGACGCGCCGGGTCGGCCAGCAGGATGTGCCCGGACCAGGCCATCTGCCACGCCTGCAGGCTCGGGTCCCAGTAGTCCTGGGGCAGCGTGTAGCGGGGGTAGCGCAGGGTCGGCCAGGTCATCAGCACGGCCAGCGCCACCGAGCAGAGGCTAGCCAGGGTCCACTCGTGGATCAGGAAACGGCCGACGGCACGACCCGCCCGGGTGAAGACGGAGGGCTGCGGCTCCGGCGCCGAGGCGAACGCCTCCCAACGGTCCGCCACGACCGGCGTGGCCGCACCGTCGGTCTTCGTGTCACCGTCGGTAGTGCCCGCTCTCCTGCCCTTACCTGCCCAACGCCACCACTTCGTCGTCGTCGGCTTGGCCTCGGCAGCGGCGCCTTGCGTAGCGCCGTCCTTGCTGTCTTCGGGCGGGGCGCTGGACTCGGCGTCCTCGCTCGCCTTGCCGTCCTTGGCCGGGGCGCCGTCCTTGCCGCCCTCGCTCCCCTTGCCGCCGTTGCTGTCCCCGCTGCTCGTGGCTGGGATGTTGTTGGCCTTGCCGCCCTTGGCCGGGGCGCCGCTCTTGCTGTCCTTGCCGTTCTTGCCGCTGTTGTCGTCCTTGGCGGGGACGCCGTCCCTACCGGGGACGCTGTCCTTGGCGGGGACGCTGTCCTTGGCCGCGGCGCTGTCCACGGCCGGGGCGGCCGCCGTGCTGTCGGTCGCCGCAGGGCTCTCGTCGGAGAGGGTGTCGGAGGAGCGAGCTGGCCGGGCTGGGGCACCCGACGCGGATGCGGTAGCAGGCCGGCTCTCGGCGTCCGAGCCGGCGGGGGTGGGCCGGGCCTTCCCGGGCCCGGGCTGTCCGGTGGTCATGCCGCCGGGCTCGCCGTCCCGAGCTGCTGACGGAGGAAGTCGATGTCGGCCGCCTGGCCGTCCACACCGCCCGGTGTCTCGACGACCACCGGAGCCCCGGCCGCCCGGATCACCGCGACGACCAGCTCCGGGTCGATCGTGCCGCCGTCGAGGTTGTCGTGCCGGTCCTGACCGGAGTTGAACCCGCCCTTGGAGTTGTTGGCGTGCACCAGGTCGATCCGCCCGGTGATCGCCTTGACCCGGTCGACGAGGCCGAGCAGCTCCTCGCCTCCCGCGTAGGCGTGGCAGGTGTCCAGGCAGAACCCGACCTCGTAGTCGCCCACGGCGTCCCAGAGCCGGGCGAGCGCGTCCAGTCGCCGGGCGCACGCGTTGTCGCCGCCGGCGGTGTTCTCGATCAGGACCGGCACGCCGAAGCCACCGGAGTCGGCGGCGTACGCGAATGTCTTGCGCCAGTTGTCGAAGCCGACGGCCAGGTCGTCCCCGGCGTTGACGTGCCCCCCGTGGACGATCAGGCCCTTGGCCCCGATCGAGGTGGCCGCGTTGGCGTGCCCGAGAAGCAGCTTTCGGCTGGGGATCCGGATGCGGTTGTTGAGGGTGGCGACGTTGATGACGTACGGCGCGTGCACGTACAGGTCGACCTCGGCCGTGCGTAGCCGCTCGGCGTCCTCCCGGGGCTTGGGCGCCTTCCATCCCTGTGGATCGGCGAGGAAGAACTGCACGGTGTCGGCGGACCGGGCGGCCGCCTCCGCCAGCGGGTCGGTCGAATCGACGTGGGCTCCGATACGCATGCGAGCGAGCCTACGTCGCGACCCTGACCGGGCGGGTGACGGCCGGGCGGTGTCGCGGGGTGGTCGCGTCACCGGCCGGACCGACGATCGTTGATGCGTGTGAACCGGCGACCAGTGCCCGGTGCCTCCGGCGGCGTGGATGCGCCGTGGCAGGCGACCGGAGGGTCGACGGCCGACAGCGAGGTCACCTCCGCCGTGCGGCCCGGCGCGGCGGAGGAGACCCCGCATCCCAGACACCTACCGATGAAAATCTCGGCAATTTGTGCTTTTCCCCCCGACAAGGTACGAGTGCTGTTGTATCGTCAGGTAACAACACGATAAAGCTCCGCGGGGCGTCTTCGGTCCAACCTCATCGGTGTGGTCGTTCCTCCCCAGGTCCCACCCAAGGAATGCGGACCAGACGCCTCGCGGCCTCGTAGACGGGGGTCCATCAACGGCCGGCAGACGGTCGTACGGTGGACCCCCGTCCCCATGTCCGCGTGCTGACCCCACCACCCCGGGCATGATCGTTGAGACCGGGTATCCTGGTCAGGTTGTCCGCGTCCGGCCGAGTTCCCTCGGCGCGTGCGGGCAGCGACACAAGACCTCCTGCCACGGAAGGACCGTGGCCGCTTAGCCCACAGGAGGTGAGCACGTCTTGCGTCATTACGAGATCATGGTGATCCTCGACCCCAGCCTCGAGGAACGCACCGTCGCCCCGTCGCTCGACACGTACCTGAACGTGATTCGGACCGCGGGTGGCTCGGTTGAGAAGACCGACGTGTGGGGCCGCCGGCGCCTCGCGTACGAGATCAACAAAAAGGCAGAGGGCATCTACGCCGTCGTCGACCTGCAGGCCACGCCTGCTGCGGTGGCCGAGCTGGACCGTCAGCTGCGACTCAACGAGTCCGTGCTGCGCACCAAGGTCCTCCGACCGGAAATGCGCTAAGCCTTCAACCCCCCGGTTCGTCCGGATCAGCCTCCGCGACTCTGTCAGAGGGCTCTGGCAGCCTGTACGACGAGACGCTGAGTGCGCGAGGAGATGGTCATGGCAGGAGACACCACCATCACGGTCATCGGCAATCTGACCGATGACCCCGAGTTGCGGTTCACCCCCTCCGGGGCTGCGGTCGCCAAGTTCCGAGTCGCTTCGACGCCCCGTTTCATGGACAAGGCGTCGAACGAATGGAAGGACGGCGAGCCGCTGTTCCTCGCGTGCACCGTCTGGCGTCAGGCCGCCGAGCACGTCGCCGAGTCGCTGCAGCGTGGCGCCCGGGTGATCGTGTCGGGCCGGCTGCGTCAGCGGTCGTACGAGACCCGCGAGGGTGAGAAGCGCACCGTCATCGAGCTCGAGGTCGACGAGATCGGCCCGTCGCTGCGCTACGCCACGGCAAAGGTGCAGAAGATGTCCCGCTCCGGCGGCGGTGGCGGCGGCTTCGGTGGCGGTGGTGGTGGCAACCAGGGTGGCGGCGGAGGCAACTTCGACGACCCCTGGGCTTCGGCCGCTCCCTCTCCCGCGCGTGCCGGTTCGGGCGCCAATTATGACGAGGAGCCACCGTTCTAATGGCGCCGAGCGCCCGCGATCGCAAACCAGGAGCACGTGCAATGGCCAAGGCTGCGGCACTTCGCAAGCCGAAGAAGAAGGTGAACCCGCTCGACAAGGACGGGATCACCTATATCGATTACAAGGACACCGCGCTGCTGCGCAAGTTCATCTCCGACCGCGGCAAGATCCGCGCTCGCCGGGTGACCGGCGTGACCTCGCAGCAGCAGCGGCAGATCGCCCGCGCGGTCAAGAACGCCCGTGAGATGGCGCTCCTGCCGTACACGGCCACCACCCGCTGAGAGGAGGCACCGATATGAAGATCATCCTGACTCAGGAAGTGTCCGGCCTCGGTGCCCCGGGCGACATCGTCGAGGTCAAGAACGGCTACGGCCGTAACTACCTGCTGCCGCAGGGCTTCGCGATCGCCTGGACCAAGGGCGCGGAAAAGCAGGTCACGGTCATCAAGCGGGCCCGTTCGGCCCGTGAGATCCGCGACCTCGACCACGCCAACGAGGTCAAGGCTCAGCTCGAGGGTCTCAAGGTCAACCTGAAGGTCCGCGCCGGCGACGGCGGACGGCTCTTCGGCTCGGTCACTCCGGCCGAGATCGTGGACGCCGTCAAGGCGGCCAGCGGCCCGGTCCTCGACCGTCGCCGGCTGGAGGTGCCCGGTCACATCAAGTCGACCGGCAGCTACCCGGTGAAGATCAAGCTGCACCCTGAGGTGACCGCGTCGTTCAACCTGAACGTCGTTCAGGGCTGACGTCCGCAACACCACAACGAGGGCCCGCACCGATCGCTCGGTGCGGGCCCTCGTGCGTACGTCGTCAGTCGACCCCTTCAGGGCCTGGCAGGTGGGCACAGCCGAGCCGGGCAGCCCCAGACCGCCGGCCGGTCATCCGATCGGCTGGCCGGTCACCGCGCTGATCAACACCGTGGACAGGCCGCCGCCCACCACGGCGGCGGCGACGGCGATGGTCGCTGAGCGCCACGTCGTGCCCACCCGACGCAGCAGAGCCGCCACGACCAGACTGCTCACCAACGCGAGACCGAAACGTGGCGAGCCGGCGAGAAGCGACTCCAACGCGCGTGACCGGGCCGAGTCACAGCCACCCCCGCTGATGTCGGTCACACATCCGGCCGGTGCCTGACCGTCCAACGTCAACAGCCAGACGAAGATCAGCATCGCGGGCACCAGATAACAGGCGGCCGTGTACAGCAACGGCCGGACCGAACCGCCCGGATCCGGGTCGAGCAGATCGTCCTCGAGACGCCGAGAGAACGCACCGGTGGCCGCGGACTCGACCCGCCGCCGCACCGACGCGGCCCCGACCGCAGGTCGGTCCGCCCGACGGCGGGACGCTCCACCGACCGGAGCGGGCGCGCTACGTGGGCGCGGAGCGGTGTAGCCCACCACCGGTGACCTGGGCGCCGACGTCGTCGGATCCATCCACCGGGGGTCGTCATCGGCCAGCCGGGTGCCGGGCCAGAACCCCTCGTCCCGTGCCGGCCAACCCTCCGCGGCCACCGGGCGGTCGGACCGCGGCACCAGCGTACGGTCCCACTGGTCGTCCTCGATGGCGGACCGCTCCCACTGGCCGGTGCGGTCGGACCGCTCCCAACCACCGACGCTCTCCACCGCCGACCACTGCTCACTCAGGTCCGTGCCGGCCGCCGAGGGCCACGCGTGCACGCCCGAGGCGTCCCAGGGATCCACAGCCGGCGGGTAGGTCGGCTCGGGCTCAACCACCCGGTCGGACCCCCGCACCCACGGGTCAGCCGGCGGACGCGACCAGGACTCTTCGGCCGCACGACGGCTGCGCCGGGTGGGACGCCGCACCTCCGGCTCGGGCGCGGGCTCGCTCGGGGTGGACTCCAGATCGCCACCCGACCAGACCACCTGCGGGCGGCCGGTGGACGCACGACGAGGGCGGCGTTCCTGGATCGTGCCGGAGACCGGCTCGTCCTCCCCGCTGTCGGCGCGACGACGGCCCGCGTACCCCTGCTCCTGCGGACGGTCGAGGGTCCACTCCCGGGTGTGGTCGGAGTCCGGTGCGGCGCCGATCGCCGCCTGCTCGCGCCACCCTGTCTCGCCGGCCCGCCGCCGGCCCGCCGCCGGCTCGGCCGACCGCCGGCCGGCACCGGACGTGGGTGTGTCGCGTTCGTCCTCGTCCGGGGCAGCGTGGCGTCCGCCGCCGTCGGCGTGCCGGACACCCGATTCCAGGGCCCACCGAGGCAGGTAGGCGTCGACGGGCTCGTCCTGGCCGCGGTCCAACGCACGCCGTCGGCTGGAGGTGCGGTAGCGCCCCTCCTCGTCGTACGGATCAACCGGAAGGGACGCCGCGCGCTCACTCCACGAGGCGGTCGGTGGGCGCTCGCGCGGGCTGCCATCCCCGCGCCCCCAGTCCCGGTAACTCACGGCCGGAGTGTGACCCTTCTGAACCCAAAGCGGAATCCGCTGTCCAGGTGTAGCCGTTCGCTGGAGATAGTACGGGACGATCGTGTCACAGAGCCGACCGAAATATCTTCCTCCACAGGCTGGGGAGCATGTTCTCCCAGGTCATGCGGTTCTGAGGAAGAATTCCCCAACAGTTATCCACAGGCTGTGCACACTCCACGCACATGCTGTCCACCGACATCCACAGGTTGTCCCGAGGCTCGTCCACCGGCGTTGTTGAGTCTCTGACCTCGGGGTCCGTATGGTTGGCCCTCGACCGCCGGCCTGATGGCCCCCGATCGGCCGGCCTGGTCGGACGGAAGCGTCGTACCCCAGCGGTAGAGCTGGGACCGGGTTCGGCGCAGTGGAGGGGGGACCCGTGTCGGTCACTGACGACATGCGGGCAGATTCACGCTCCGGCGGAGGTCAACCACCGGCGCAGCGGGACGGCCAGTTCGACAAGACCCCGCCGCAGGACGTGGCAGCCGAGCAGTGCGTCCTCGGCGGCATGCTGCTCTCCAAGGACGCCATCGCCGACGTCGTCGAGATCCTCAAGACCAACGACTTCTACCGGCCGGTGCACGCCACCATCTTCGACACCATCCTGGACATCTACGGTCGTGGTGAGCCGGCTGACCCGATCACCGTGGCCGCCGCCCTGACCGACTCCGGCGACCTGGCCCGGATCGGCGGCGCACCGTACCTGCACACCCTGATCGCGAGCGTGCCCACCGCCGCGAACGCGGCCTACTACGCGCGGATCGTCAGCGAGCGGGCGGTGTTGCGCCGGCTGGTCGAGGCCGGCACCAAGATCGTGCAGCTGGGTTACGGCACCGCGAGCGGCGGCAGCCGCGACGTGGACGACATCGTGGACCTTGCCCAGCAGGCCGTCTACGACGTCACCGAGCGCCGGGTCAGCGAGGACTTCGCGATCCTGGCCGACATGTTGCAGCCGACCCTGGACGAGATCGAGGCGGTGGGTGCGCAGGGCGGTGTGATGACCGGCGTGCCGACCGGCTTCAGCGACCTGGACCGGCTGCTCAACGGTCTGCACGCCGGCCAGCTTGTTATCGTCGCGGGCCGACCTGGATTGGGCAAATCAACAGCAAGCATGGATTTCGCTCGAAACGCAGCAATTCGGGCGAACCAGGCTGCGGCCATCTTCTCGCTGGAAATGAGCAAGGTCGAGATCGTCATGCGACTGCTCTCGGCCGAGGCGCGGGTGCCGCTGCACGTGCTTCGTAGCGGGCAGCTCTCCGACGACGACTGGACGAAGCTGGCGCGCTGCATGGGCGAGATCAGCGAAGCGCCGCTCTTCGTCGACGACACACCGAGCATGAACCTGATGGAGATCCGGGCCAAGGCTCGGCGGCTCAAGCAGCGGCACGACCTCAAGATGATCGTGGTCGACTATCTCCAGCTGATGACCTCGCCGAAGCGCACCGAGAGCCGTCAGCAGGAGGTCGCGGACCTCTCCCGTGGCCTCAAGCTGTTGGCCAAGGAGGTCGAGTGCCCGGTCATCGCGGTGAGTCAGCTGAACCGTGGCCCCGAGCAGCGCACCGACAAGCGACCCCAGCTGTCCGATTTGCGCGAATCTGGCTCAATTGAGCAGGATGCCGACGTTGTCATCCTTTTGCACCGCGACGACTACTACGACAAGGAGTCGCCGCGGGCGGGCGAAGCGGATTTTATTGTTGCCAAGCATCGGAATGGCCCTACCGACACCGTGACCGTCGCCGCCCAGCTGCACCTGTCGCGTTTCGTGGACATGGCCATCGGCTAGTTCAGCCGAGCAGTGGAAACCAGCCCGCCGACTCGCCCAACTCCAGTCGGTCCCGGTCGGTGAGCGGCACGCGCCCGGTCGCCTTCAGCAGGTAGTCGTGGTCGCTCCAGGCGACCGGACGGACCGCGTCGTCACTGAGCAGGCCGTCCATCGTGGCCACCGCGACAGGTGTCGCCAGTGGACCCGGAGGCGGCGCGTCGGGTAGGTCCACGATCAGGTCCAGGTGATGGGCGACGGCCTCGGTCGTCAGGGTGGCGAGGAAATCCGGTACGCGCAGCACGTGTCCCTGCGTGGTCACGTACCCCTGCGGATTGGTTGACGCGGCGGCGCGGACCGCTGCGGGGGCGGTCTCGCGCCAGAGCCGGACGATGCCGGTCGGGCGGTCGAACGCGGCGGCCGAGCGGCGGACCCACCAGGCGTGCGCGGCGGCCTCGTCGTCACCGCCGGGGAAGTCACGCCAGTAGCTGACGTCGTCGGCGTCGGCGGGGCCGTCCACCGGGCTGGCCAGTGCGACAAGCGCGCGTTGGGCGTCGCCGAGCACGTGGAGGAGCAGGTCGGCGACGAGCCAGCCGTGACAGCGGGTGGTGCGTTGCAGGCCGCTGTCATCCAGGCCGTCGACCACCGCGGTGATCCCGGCGTACGCCTGGGCCAACGCCTCGGCGGCTCGGATCGCGGTCATGCGACCAGCCTGGCACGGGCGAGTTCCACCCACCACCCACCGGCGTTGTGCCCGGGTCGACACGTGGATCGACCCGGGCGCGAGGTCGACCTGGGCTCAGCCGAACATCTCGTCGAGGAAGCCCTTGCGCTTCTTCTGCCGGTAGTGGCCGTGGTAGCCGTGGTGCTGCTGCTGGTGGCCGTAAGCCGGCGCCGGCGGGTAGCCGTGAGCGGGCGGCGGCGGTGGCGGAACGGCACCGTAGCCGGGCTGGTGGGGCGCCGGGGGCGGCGGAGGCGGCGGGTAACCGGCCGGCTGATGGGCGGGCTGCGACGGCGCGCCGCCGCTCTGCTGGCGGCTCCAGTTGGCCTCCGCCTCGAAGAGCTTCTCCAGCTCACCGCGGTCCAGGAAGATGCCTCGGCACTCCCCGCACTGGTCGATGACGACTCCGCTGCGCTCGTACTGGCGCATTTCTCCGCGACACTTGGGACAGGTGAGACTACTCATCGCACGACGGTACCTGGTGGACCTATGCAGTTGCTGTGAGCGCCTCGGTGACTTCTTCGTCGGAAACCTCGTGGAAGTCGTCGTAGTAGACGCTCACCGCACCGAAGTCCGGCGGACGTTGCGCGCAGATCACCTGGTCCGCCTCGGCGGCGAGGAGTTCGTAGGCCTCCTGTGCGCCGACCGGGACCGCTACCACGACCCGGTCGGCTCCGAGTTGGCGTGTGACCTCGACGGCGGCGCGGGCGGTCGCGCCGGTGGCGAGGCCGTCGTCGACGATCACCGCCGTGCGTCCGGTGAGGTCCAGTGGTGGGCGGCCGCCCCGGTACAGCCGTTCCCGGCGCTCCAGTTCGGCCTGCTCCCGTTGGCTGACCTCGGCGATGTCGTCGCTGCTGAGACGGCTGGCCACCGCGTCGTTGAGGACCTGGACGCCGCCCGGCCCGAGCGCGCCGAAGGCGACCTCCCGGGCCCACGGCATTCCGAGCTTACGGACGACCAGCACGTCCAGCGGCGCGCCGAGGCGTTCGGCGACGACCCGGGCGACAGGTACGCCGCCACGGACGAGACCGAGGACGACGACGTCGGGTTCGCCGACGAGTGCGGTGAGCCGGTCGGAGAGCACCCGGCCGGCGTCGGCCCGGTCGCGGTAGGTCGTCATGCCTTCAGGTCTACGCCCTGACGCGGTCCCGCGCCCTGCGGTTACGCGGATGTGGCCCGACCGGACAGGTGGCCGGGAGCCGCGATCGGTGGCGTGTCGGTGGGGCGGTGCAGGGCTGGTGCCCAGGTGAGCAGGGCGAGCGGGTACAGCAGGTAGCCGAAACGGGTCGTGGGCATCAGGGCGATGGCGGCGAGTAGTCCGTACCCGCAGATGATGGCGGTGGCGGCGGCGGTGCGGGGCGGGCGGCGGGCGAGTCGGACGGCGATGGCGACGCCCGCCGCGACCAGCAGCGCGGCGGCGATCAGGCGGCCGGCGGGCAGCCCGGTGGCGATCAGGTAGCCGGGGAACGGAGACTGTGCGGGGCTGGTGACCAGGCCGTGGCCGAGAGGGAAGCGCAGCACGTTCTCGGTCAGCGCGTCGCGGTCGACGAGCATCGCGGGCAGGAGGGCGGCGACCGGCAGGCCGATCGCGCCGGCGGCGACCCGCGCGCCGGCGCGGCGGGTCAGACCCCACACGATCAGGACCAGGGCGACCGGCCACGCGAACAGCTTCAGCGCGCCGGCGAGCCCGACCGCGAGGCCGGCCCGGCCGGGTCGGTCGGCGGCGGCGAGCGCGAGGGCCAGCAGGCAGAGCGCGAGTACGGGTAGGTCGTCGCCGCCGGTGGCGAGGGTGAGGGCGCAGATCGGCAGTACGGTGGCGGCCTGCACGCCGCGCAGCAGCGCGGCGTTCCGGCGGTGCGCGGCGTCGGCCTCGTCCGGGTCGGCAGGTGTTCTGCGCAGGGCGCGCACGGCCAGGGCGAGCGCCAGCGCGGTGCCCACCGCGAACCAGACTCGGGAGTCGGTCCACCAGGTGTCGACGAGTGCTCGGGGTAGGCCGAAGATCGCCATGCCGGGCTGGTACGGGGTGTAGCCCATCAGTTGGTCGCCGGGTGGGAGGGCGGCGATCGCGTCCGGTCCGAGGTACGGGGTGCCGTGTTCCAGGAGGCGGGCGCCGGCGTGCTCCACGACCAGCACCTCCTCCTGCGCCCGGTCGGTGCGCCCGCCGGCCCGCTCGATGCTCTGCCAGAGCAGAGGCAGCAGCGCGGTGCCCGCCCAGGCGAGACCGGTGACCGCCCAGCGGGCTGGCAGCCCGACCAGCGGGGAGGTCGGGGTGCGCCGGCGCAGCAGCAGTTGGGCGGTCACCACAAGCGTCGCGACCAGGTAGCCGGCTGCGGCGATCGTGCCCCAGGCCCGGTGCGGCAGCAGGGTCGACGTGACCGCGGTGATCGCGGCGAAGACGGTCGACGCGGCGTAGAGACCGAGGTCGAGGGCGAGTCCGCCGGCGGCGGTGTCGAGCGTCCGCCAGTGCCAGCGACGGCGGCGGCGGGCGGTCGGGTCGTCGGCGATCACGGCGCAAGTCTGGCAGACCGGTCCGCTTCGGCACCGGGCCGAGCCGGTCGGATCCGGCGTTGCCGGACGCGGCCGGTCAGGCGGGCAGGTGCGGGAGGCGTTCGGTGCGGGAACGGCCGCTCTGGCGACGGTTCTGGCTCAGCCTGATGACCGCACCGGCGTCGTGCAGGGGCGCGGCCAGGGCGCCGGGTCGGCCGCCCGAGCCCCGCTGCATCGCCGCGAGCAGAGTGCCGGCGGGCATCGGCCGGGCGAAGAGGTGCCCCTGGCCGGCGACGCAGCCCAACTCCCACAGGGCCCGCCGCTGCGGTTCGCTCTCCACCCCCTCGGCCACCACGTCCAGGTCGAGGCTACGGCCCAGGTCGAGGGTGGAGCGGATGACGGCGGCGGCCTCCGCCGAGCTGTCCATCGTCGTCACGAAACTCCGGTCGATCTTCAGCTCGTGCACCGGGATTCGGGAGAGCAGGGAGAGGGACGAGTAACCGGTGCCGAAGTCGTCCAACGCCAGCCGGACACCCTCGTCTCGTAGTCGACCGAGCACCCGGTCGACCACGTCGAGTTGGCTGAGCGTCAGTGTCTCGGTCAACTCCAGCACCAGCCGGTCCGGTGGCAGGTCGTGCGCGCGCAGGCGGGCCAGCACCGAGCCCGGGAACCGCGCGTCGAGGAGGCTTCGCGGCGACACGTTCACCGCTACCGGTACGTCGAAGCCGGCGTCCCGCCAACTGCCCGCGGCGATCAGCGCCTGGTCGAGGATCGCCTCGGCGAAGGCCGGCAGCAGGCCGGACCGTTCCACGGCCTCCAGGAACCGCAGCGGGTCGATCATGCCGTGGGTGGGGTGGTGCCAGCGGGCCAGCGCCTCGGCGCTGGTCACCTCGCCGGTGCCCAGGTCGACGATTGGTTGGAAGTTGACGACGAACTCGTGGTCGGCGACCGCACGTGGCAGGTCGCCACCGAGGGTGAGGCGGCCCAGGTCGGCGGTGTCCCGCGTGGCGGCGTACGTGGCGGTCCGCTGCCCGGCCCGTTTGGCCTGGTACATCGCCACGTCGGCGCGGCGCAGCAGCTCGGCCATGCCACCGCTGGACGGGGCGACGGAGATCCCGCCGCTGGCCTCCACGCTGATCCGCATGCCGTCCAGTTCGAAGGGCTCGTGCAGGGCGGCGAGCAGCGTCTCGGCCCGGTGCGCGGCCACCGCCGGGGCCGGAAGCCCTCGCAGGAGTACGGCGAACTCGTCGCCGCCGAGGCGGGCCACCAGGTCACTCGGCTGGGCTGCGCCCCGCAACCGGCCGGCGACCTGCACCAGCACCTGGTCGCCGGCGGCGTGCCCGAGTGTGTCGTTGACCTCCTTGAAGTGGTTGAGGTCGATTAGCACCAGCGCCGTCACCCCGTCGGCGTGCCGGGCGCTCAGCTGCTCGGTGCCCTCGTCGAGGAGTTGCCGACGGTTGGCCAGGTCGGTCAGCGCATCGTGCGCTGCCGCGTACGCGTGTTCGTCGGCCACCCGGGCGAGTTCGGCGTACGCCTGGGCGTTTCGGACGGCCGTGCAGAGTGCGGAGGCGAAGGTGCGCAGGGTGTACTGCTCCCGCTCGGAGAGTTGCACCGGGCCGTGGAAGCGCAGTTGGAGGACGCCGATGTCGATGGTCCGGTCGTGCCCCTCCAGTGGGGTGGGGACGATCGTGCCGTCGACGTTGGTGGGGGTGCCGGTCGGGCCGTCGAAGGTGATGCCGCCGGTGCCGCCGCGTACGGTGCGACCGCCGTCGCGCAGCTCGATTTCGACCTCGTCGGCGGAGAACAGTTCGGCGGCCTGGGTGACGGCGGTGGTGAGGACGGTGTCCAGGTCGACCACGTTGAGCGCGTCCGTGGTGCGGGCGAGCCGCTGCCACGCCTGCTGTTCGGTGCGGCCCCGGATGCGCGCGGCGTAGGCCAGGTGCAGGCTCAGGACCAGGGGCGGAACCGCGAGCAGCAGGCGGGGGTCGAGTCGGATGATCAGTAGCGTGCAGGCCGTGACGACGAACCGCACGGCGAAGCTGGCGAGGCGGAGGTCGAGATTGCTGCGGAAGTGCTTCGCGATCCTGGTCTCGGAGGCGAGCGCGATGACCGGAATGGCGAGCAGGTCGTCCAGTAACGCTGCGACCAGGTAGGCGAGCGCCAGCGGACCCAGCAGCGTCAGGGGGGCGGCCCCGGTGGCTGGCCACGTCCAGTTCGTCATCGCGAGCGTGGTGCCGGCGCCCCAGGCCACGATGACGTTCTTCCCGACACCGAAGGCGAGCTTTATCGGTGTCAGGCGGAGGGAGGCGATGGCGATCCCGACAGCGGTGCAGAGCACGACGACCGAGGTCGGAGCGATGGCCGCGCCAACGATGATCGCCATTTCGTTCCAGCTGATCGACTGAGTCGTCGACCGGATCCGTACGCGGGCCTTGACCAGCGTGCCCAGAGCGATCATGAGCGTGAGCATCACGAGAACCGCGGCGTCGTTCGCCGTCGTCGGCTTCGCCGAGCGCAGGGCGGCCGGGAGTGAGGCGGCGACGATGACCGCGGCCACAGCGACGACGAGACCGACGAGCAGCAACAGCCGCCGATCGGTCTCAGTCTCTCGTCGCTGAGGAAGGGTCATGCCGCTCCCGATAGGTGTCTGCGCGTTCTCGCAGCCTACTGCCCGGGTCCTCAGAAGTCCTGTGTCGAGCTCGTCAGTTCCAGTCGGTTCCACGCATCGCGCTGCCCCCTTCTAGTGCTGTCCATTGGAGTGCCTGTCCGAGTTCGGGAGGTCTTCCTTGAAAGGCAGCGTAAGAGAAGGAAGGGCGGTCTAGAACAAATAAATGTCGGTATGCGCAGGATTAGCCAAGTTGGGGCCCTTTTATTACGTTCTGTCCATCGTCACTGAACGGAGTGCGTTGAGCTCGTCGACGTCGGAATCAACTGGCACCTTGCAACTGCGGACGGTATCTGGCGCGGATGTGGTTGCTCTATTCCTTGAGTCTGGAGGCTCGTCAGGAGTTGCCTCATCCGGAGTTTGGTCAGGCGTAAGGTCGGCACGGGCAGAGTTGGTGCGTCCCGAGGCTCCCTGGCCAGGGGCAGTAATGGTGTCAGTCCGGCCGGGTCGTTGGCGACGGCGGATGGATAATCGCGTTTCAGCAGGCCGCGGCGCAACTTGCTGTCCACATGATGCTGTCCCGGATTGGCATTCGAGCAGCTCCTTACGTCGCTCCCGGGATGCCAAGGATGGTTCGTATCGCCCCCCGTAAGCGGCGCGCCACCCCCCGGGGTCGTAGACTTCGCTGCGTGGTCGGCTGAATACCTGGCAGGGCTGGCGGGGGCGGGTGGAGATTCGGGTTCTGGGCGGCCTTTCGGTGCAACTGTCTACCCGCGCACTGCACCTCGGTACACCCAAGCAACAGGCAATATTCGCAATGCTCACCGTTCAGCCCGGGCGACTCGTGACAGTGGACGATCTCGTCGATGAGTTATGGGCCGATCGCCCACCGCGATCGGCGATAGCTAATGTGCAGACCTATGCGGCCAATCTGCGCCGGGCTTTCGAAGCCTGCCCGACTGGACGCGGCGTCATCGAGCGCCAACGCAACGGCTATCGACTCGTCGTGGATCCGGAGCGCGTCGACGTCTTTCGCTTCGAGATGGAACGCAACGCGGGCCGGGAAGCAGTGTCGGCTGGCGACCTGGACGGCGCGCGGCAACTGCTTGAGCGCGCCGTGGCTCGGTGGCGGGGTCCAATGCTCGCAGGCATCCCGCTCGGACCCGCCCTCACCTCCCGAACCGTCGCTGCGGAAGAGGAGCGGCTACTGACCGTTGAGCTTCTCGCCGACGTCCAGCTGCGCTCGGCCCGAGACGACCTGGCGATTCCGCTGCTGCGTGACGTGGTGGCTCGCCACCCTCTCCGTGAGTCGGCCTACCTGCTCCTCATGCGGGCTCTGTTCGAGCGGGGCGACAACGCGGAGGCGTTGGCCACGTACGACGAGATCCGAACGAGGCTCGTCACGGAGCTGGGGGTGGGTCCCGGGAACAACCTCCAGGACCTGCACCGCTCGATCGTCACGTCGGTGTCGCATGCGGGCGGTGTCGGCCCGGGGCGCTCGGCCGCGGTCACGGCTGGTGTTCAGGGGGGTGCGACGCCCGGAGAGACGGGTCGGACCGCTCCGGTGGATCACCTGCCCCGAGCGGTGACCGACTTCGTCGGACGGGAAGAAGTGGTGTCGCGGCTGCTGGCGGAGACCCGGAGAGTCGAGGAGCGGGTGCCCGCCGTGCACATCATCGACGGGATGGCGGGCAGCGGCAAGACCACCCTCGCCGTGCACGTGGCCCGCCGGCTGTCCGACCGATATCCGGACGCCGCGTTGTTCCTGGACCTCGGCGGGCACGGAGAGAAGCGTCAGATGGAGCCAGCGAGTGCCCTCGTCGTCCTGCTTCGACAGCTCGGTGTTCCGGCCGAGCGTGTTCCGGTGGAGCTCGACGCGCGGGTGGAGTTGTGGCGGCACGAACTGGCTGGCCGAAGGTCGGTGGTCGTTCTCGACAACGCCGCGAGTAGCGAGCAGGTGATGCCTCTGCTGCCGGCCGAGCCGAGCGCCGTCGTATTGGTGACCTCGCGACGACGTCTCTCCCACCCGGAGGTCGGACCGTCGCGAACGCTCCCGCTGCTGAGCCCGCAGGAGAGTGTGGATCTCCTCGGCCTCAGCGTCGGCCGGGACAGGGTCGAAGCAGAGCCGGAGGCCGCCTTCGAGGTGGTCCGGCGGTGCGGGCATCTTCCCTTGGCGATCCGTCTGGCCGGTGCCAGGCTGGCCCATCGGCGCGGTTGGCGGACCTTGTCGAACAAATGACCGGCGACCCTCTGGTGCTGCACCACCTGGCTCGGGAGGAAAGCACCGTCACCGGTGCGTTCGCCGCTTCCTATGAGCCCCTCCCGGACTCGACCAAGCGCGTCTTCCGGTTCCTGGGTCTGTATCCCGGGACCCGTTTCAGCCCGCCCGCGGTAGCCGCACTGACCGGCCTGACATTGTCGGAAGCCCACACGACGCTGGACGACCTCGTCGACCGGAACCTAGTGGAGGACCTGGAATCCGGTCGGTATCGGCTGCATGACCTCTTGCGCCAGTACGCCCTCGAACTCTGCTCGCACGACGACTCCTCGACGGACCGCAACCTCGGCCTGGCTCGACTGTTCGACTTCACGTTGGGCGCGGTCCTGAAGGTCGCTGACCTCCTGGAGCCTGGCGTCATCCGGTCCCAGGTGCGGCACGACCCATCCAGGCAGCTCGAACTCGTTGAGGCCCTCGGGGCGGCGACCGTCGACTGGTTGGAAGCCGAGCGCACGGACCTGGTGACCATGGTGACATCGGCGCACGAGTCCGGGTTCGACGAGCACTGTTGGCAACTGGCCCGCGCCCTGTGGCGGTTCTGCTACATCCGCGGATACTTCGAGGACATCATCCTGACCCATCGCGTCGGGCTGGAGGCGGCGGAGGCGACCAAGAACTCCGACTCGCTGGCGTTGATGAACAACTATCTGGCGTCCGCGTACGTCCGTACCGGTGACATGCGGGCTGCGCTCGACCATCTGACGCGGTCGGTCGACCTCTCCCGCGACTCGCGGGACGTGTCGAACGCAGCTCGGTACCGGGCGAACCTCGCCGCTGTGTACTGGTGGAGCGGTCACCTGTCCGAGTCGGTGAAGCTCGGCTCGGAGTGCCTGCGTGATCACAAGTTGTACGGGAATGCCGGCGGTTCCATCCTGCTACCGAATCTCGGCTTGGCGCTCACGGCCCTCGGGCGTCACGAGGAGGCGTTGCGGATGCATCGCCTGCACCTGTGGTGGGCCCGGACGAATTCCGACCATTTCCACACCCTCAACGCGCTCAGCCACATCGGCGCGGTGCGTGTCCGGATGGGCGACCTTCCGCAGGCGATCCGGATTCTGCTGGCGTCGTTGGCCCTGCGGAAGCGCACCGGCCACCGGTACGCCGAGGCCGAGGTGCGCAACGATCTCGGGATCGCCTACCGGGGTCTGGGCCGTCTGGTGGAGGCTCAGCAGGAACACGAGACGGCCCGGAAGTTGTCGATCGGTTCCGGGGAGCGACACGTCGAGGCGGCTGCGCTGAACGAACTGGGACGCACTCTGCTGGCGCAGGGGCGGGGCGTCGAGGCGGCCGAGATGCACGAGGAGGCGTTGCGGTTGGCGACCAGGATCGCGCACCCGTACGAGCAGGGCCGCGCCCTGGCCGGCCTCGCCGAACACCGTGCCGGGCTCGACCCTGCGGAGGCCCGGAGGTACTGGGAGCGGGCCCTGGCGATCTTCCGACGAATGGGCGTGCCGGAGCGCTTCGATGCCGAGCGGCGCATCGCCGGGTTGGCGGGCGTCGGAGCTCACGACCACACCCCCGCGAGCGACGCCGCGAAGCGCTGACCCGGCCGAGCAGCGCTTATCGATTTCTTATCGACCGGCCCGGTAACTTACCGGCCGTATCGGCGAACGGGGGAGGCTCTGCCCGTGTGCAGAGCCGGTCCGTCGACACGCACCCGCCGACAGGTCACCCCAGCGACCTCGGCGGCGGGTCGGTGAGGGAGGAGCGGCGTCGGACCGGCGCGCCGTCAGCACCCGGTGTGGCGGTCGACGCGGCGCCGCTCCTTCTCCAGCACCGTCGTACCGCACCGATAGGCTCACGACCGTGACCGAACCCGCGCAGCTCAGCCACGTCGACCGCGCCGGCGCGGCCCGCATGGTCGACGTCTCCGCCAAGGCGGTGACGGGCCGGTTGGCCGTCGCGGCCGGCCGTCTGCGGACCACGCCCGAGGTCATCGACCTGCTGCATCGCGACGGGTTGCCCAAGGGTGACGCGCTGGCGGTCGGTCGGCTGGCCGGCATCATGGGGGCGAAGCGCACGCCCGATCTGATCCCGCTGTGTCACCCGATCGCGCTGCACGGCGTCACTGTCGACCTGCGGTTGACCGCCGACACCGTGGAGATCACGGCCACCGCCCGCACCGCGGATCGCACCGGAGTGGAGATGGAGGCGCTGACGGCGGTCGCCGTCGCCGGTCTCGCGCTGGTCGACATGGTCAAGGCGGTCGACCCGGCCGCCTCGGTGGAGGCGGTGCGGGTGCTGCGCAAGGAAGGCGGCAAGACCGGCGAGTGGGTTCGGCCGGAGGACCGGCCGTGATCCGGGCCCGGGTGATCGTGGCATCGAACCGAGCCTCGGCCGGCGTCTACGCCGACACCAGCGGGCCGCTGCTCGTCGCGGGCCTGCGCGAGTTGGGGTGCCAGGTCGACGAGCCGGTGGTGGTGCCCGACGGAGAGCCGGTCGGCGTCGCTCTGCGGGCCGCCCGAGCCGACGGTGTCGACGTGGTGGTGACCAGCGGTGGCACCGGGGTGACCCCGTCGGATCGGACGCCGGACGTGACCCGCGATCTGCTGGATTACGAGATCCCCGGCATCGCCGAGGCGATCCGCGCGCACAGCCGCGACCGGGTGCCCACGTCGGTGCTGTCCCGGGGCCTGGCCGGGGTGGCCGGCCGGATGCTGGTGGTCAACCTGCCCGGCTCGACCGGCGGGGCCCGGGACGGCCTGGCCGTGCTCGGGCCGATCCTCGGGCACACCGTCGACCAGTTACGCGGCGGAGACCACTGAGCGGGGACACCCCCGCGCTCGTGCCGGAGGGCAACCGGCTCGGTGGTCGTGCCCACCGATCGGTCCGTGCCAGGCCCGGGCGGGTGTCGGTCCGTGCCGATAGGCTCGGTCGGTGAGCACGGAAACCGCACCCACCGCGGATCGGGTGGCCGCACCCCCGCCGGCTGGCTGGGAGGAAGCGCGGTCGCGGGTCTACGCGGTCGGTCTCGCCGCCGCGCTGCCCGCCGTCGCCCGACCACTGGCCGACATCGACGGGTCCACCCTCGCCGAACCGTTGACCACCCGCACCGACCTTCCGGCCTTTCCGACATCCAGCGTCGACGGCTGGGCGGTGCGGGGCGCCGGCCCGTGGCGGGTCGTCGGTCGAGTGCTGGCGGGCAGCACCCCTGCGCCGCTCACCGAGGCCGACACCACGGTCGAGATCGCGACCGGAGCCATGGTGCCCGAGGGCGCCACTGCGGTTCTGCGGGTCGAGGAGTCCACGACCGCCGACGGCCTGGTGCACGGCACTCCCCGGGAGACGCCGGAGTGGCGGCAGCCAGGTGAGGAGGCGTACGCCGATGAGGAGTTGTTGCCGGCCGGCACGCCGGTCGACCCGGCGGTGATCGGTCTGGCGGCCTCCTGTGGGCACGACACGCTGCGGGTCCGGCGCGCACCGCGCGCCGCCCTCCTGGTCTTCGGCGACGAGCTGTTGACCGCTGGGCCGCCCGCGGCCGGTCGTGTCCGGGACGCGCTGGGTCCGGCGGTGCCCGCGTGGCTACGGCGCTACGGCTGTCAGGTCCGACAGTCGGACGTGATGGGCCCGGTGGCCGACACGCTGCCCGCGCACGTGGCGGCCCTGCGGTCGGCATTGGCCAGCGCCGACCTCGTGTGCACCACCGGCGGCACGATGAACGGCCCGGTCGACCACCTGCACCCGACCCTGGAGGCGCTCGGCGCCGACTACGTGGTCAACACCGTCGCGGTCCGGCCGGGCTTCCCGATGCTGCTGGCCCGGCTGGCCGACCCCGACGGGCGGATCAGGTTCGTGGCCGGGCTGCCGGGCA
Source organism: Micromonospora sp. WMMD967 (assembly GCF_029626165.1). Taxonomy (NCBI): domain Bacteria; kingdom Bacillati; phylum Actinomycetota; class Actinomycetes; order Micromonosporales; family Micromonosporaceae; genus Micromonospora; species Micromonospora sp. WMMD967. Next base: position 1,016,651 of record NZ_JARUBK010000001.1, on the reverse strand, counting down.
ACCCACAGTCCGCCATCGTCGCGCTGGTGTCGCTGGTCGCCCCGCTGCTCGCCGGCCTCCAGGGGCGCTCGATGCCCGTGCTGCCGCAGGCCACGTTGGCCGAGGCGGTGCCCGGCCGTGGTGACCACACCCACCTGGCGCTGGTGAGTCTGGACCGGGCCGCGGGCACCGCGTCTCCGGTGCGACACGTCGGGTCGGCGATGCTTCGTGGCCTGGCCGGCGCGGACGGCTTCGCCGTCATCCGGCCCGGCACCAGAGGCGAGCCGGGTGACCGTGTGCCGATCGTGCCGCTGCCGTTGCTGCCCGGGGAGCGTGCGTCATGACCGCGCCGGCGATCACCTTCGGTGAGGTCACCGACCAGCCGCTCGACCTCGCCACGCACGAGGCGGCGGTCGCCGACCGGCGGGCCGGCGCTGTGGTGTCCTTCCAGGGCGTGGTCCGCGACCACGACCACGGGCGCCAGGTCACCAGCCTGGAGTACGAAGGACACCCGAGCGCCGCTCAGGTGCTGCGCGAGGTGGCCGCCGAGATCGCCGCGGAACCCGACGTCTACGCGGTAGCCGTCTCGCACCGGGTCGGCCCACTGGAGATCGGTGACGTGGCGCTTGTCGCCGCCGTGAGCACCGCGCACCGGGCGGCGGCCTTCGCCGCCTGCGCCCGGCTGGTCGACGAGGTCAAGGCACGCCTGCCGATCTGGAAACGGCAGGTCTTCACCGACGGCACCGAGGAGTGGGTCAACTGCCCATGACCGGGTTCACCGACGGTTGCTGAGCACCGCCGCCCTGGCGAGCCGGTCACCGTAGAACGCGGGCTCGGCACCGGGCCGCCAGGGCAGCGCGGCGACCAGCACGATCAACGCGACAGCGAGTGAGTTCTCCATCAGGGCCCCGAACAGACCGTCCTGGTAGTGCGACATCTCCGGCAGTTGGTGCTCGTACGGCCAGATCGGGGAGATCAGGAACAGCAGGTAGAGCCCGATCGCGGCGGCGCCGTGGCGGAGGCCGGTGAGGGTGGGATACCAGATCGGCGGGCGGAGGCCGTTGACCCCGGGCAGTCCGCCGAACACGGGCCCCTGGCCGGTGCGCTGAGGCATCGTGCGACTCGCCTCCCGGCGTCGCACGGCGGCGTCGGCCAGCACGATGATCGCTGGGATCACCCAGACCAGGTGGTGCGTCCAGGAGATCGGGCTGATCACGTTCGCGGTCAGACCGACGAGCGTGAACGCGGTCAGCTCGTCGCCGTCGGCGCGGGAACTGGCCGCGCGGGACAGGCCCAGCGCCAGGATCAGCACTGAGAAGGCGAACCAGAGCAGCCCGGGGGTCTCGATCGAGTCGTACAGCCGGGCGAGCAGGCCGGCGAGTGACTGGTTGGGCGTCATGTCCGCCGCGCCGACCCGTTCGGTCTGCCAGAGCACGCTGCCGAAGTACGTCCGTGACTCGTCGCCGACGATCGCGAAGCTCGCCACCGTCACGCCGATCGTGGTGCCGATGGCGGTGGCCGCCACCCGCCACTGACGGGTGATGAGCAGGTACGCGATGAACAGTGCCGGGGTGAGCTTGACCGCGGTGGCCAAGCCGATGCCGGCGCCGGCCCAGGCTCCGCCGTAGACGAAGCGCAGCAGCGGGCCGTCGGTGGCGGCGTAGTGGGTGCCTCGGCGGGAGCGCCAGCGGAGGCCGATCAGATCCGCCATGATCAGGGCGAACAGCAGGATGTTGACCTGGCCGTAACCGAGGGTTTCCCGAGCCGGTTCGATGGCGACCGCGAGCGGCACCGCCAGGGCCACTGTGAACCACAGTGGCCACGCCAACCGGTCCACGATGGGGCGCAGCAACCCGGCCAGGACCAGCGCCAACGCGGCGATGCTGGCGGCGGCGTTGACCATGCCCGCCATACCGATCGGCAACTGCGCCATCGGCAACATGACCAGGCCGGCGAACGGCGGGTAGGTGAAGCCCAGCGTGGTTCCGGGCGCGATGAACTCATAGAGCTCGTGTCCGCTCGCCCACCACACCACGGCACCGTGGTAGATCTTCATATCGAAGAAGTTGTACGGCCGCCCGAAGGTGCCGATGGCGAGCCATGCGGCGTAGGCGACGGCGGCCACGATGGCGCCCCGTACGACGTTCCTGCGATCGATCCCGCGCGTCGCGCGTTGGATTGGGGCGAGGCGGTCCGCCCGACTACCGACAGCCGTCGGCATGGCGTGGCCACCCCCGTACCAAGGTTGTCCTATCCGTCCAGGTCCTGCACGGAGCCTAGAACGGCGCCTCACGTCAGTGCCTCCCGCGTTATGCGACCGTGTCCGATCCCACACAAGTTTTTGACATTTCCACCGCGTTAACGCCTACCGGGTGGTTCAGGTAATTCGCGGCCTTAGCGGGGGGTGGGGGCGGCTCGGAGACGGATCGACGCAGGTCAGCCGGGAAGTCGGCGCGCGGTGGACGCGGACCGGACGGCGATCCGAGCCTCGCGTCGTGCCGTACGGACGGCGCGTTGCACGGAACGTCGAGAGTGGCCGATGCGGTGACCCGTCCGCCACCGCAGACCGGGCTTGCCGCCGGTGTCGGCAGCGGCCAGCAGAAGACCGCCGAGGATGCCCAGGTTCTTCATGGCGTGGATCTGGTTGTTGTTCCTGGCGGTCGGGTCGTCGTTCTTCCAGAAAGGATGCCCGGCGACGGTCACCGGCACCAACGTGCCGGCGAGGACCAGAGCGGCAGGTCGACTGAAGCGGCCGGTGGCGAGCATCAACCCGGCGCTGACCTGCACCGCGGCGTTGAGTCGGATCAACGCCTCGGTCTCGGTGGGGAAGCTCGGGTGAGCCTTCTTCAGAAGCGGCGCGACCTTCTCGGTCACCGGCTGGGCGGCCACCGCGAGCCGGCCCGGGTCGCGGAAGTTGCGGTACCCCTGGACCACGAAGATGCCGCTCAGCATGGCTCGGGCGAGGGAGCGTACGGGCGTCATGGATCAGTCATACCCCGTCTGGGCGGTTGCTACCCCGGCAACGGCCGGATCGGATCGGTGCCCGTGCACGTGCGCCACGCCGATTCGAGCGACAGTCACGGATGGACTGGCTGCGGCGGGTAACGTCGCGCGGGTGACCACGCTGCGGCTACGCCCCGAGGACCCGGCCGACGCCGGCTCGGTACGCCGCGTTCTGGGAGCTGCCTTCGCCCGTCCGGACGTGACGACGCCGCCGGAGGTGGGCCTCGTCGACGAGTTGCGCGGCACCGCCGCCTGGCTGCCGGAGCTGGCCATGGTCGCGGAGTACGGCGGTGAGGTGGTCGGTTACGCGCTGCTGACCCGGGTGCGTGTGCGGCCTGAGCGGGGTTCGGACGTTCCCGTCCTGGCACTCGGTCCGGTTGCGGTGGCGCCGCACCGGCAGCGCGTCGGGCACGGCACTTCGGTCGTGCAGGCCGCGTTGGACGCCTCCATCGAGTTGGGTGAGCGGCTGGTCGTGGTCCTCGGCGACCCGGCTTTCTACCGCCGGTTCGGTTTCGGCCCGGCGGCGGAGCTGGGCCTGACCGGGCCGTGGGCTGGTCTCGGCGAGCCGTGGCAGGCGTTGGTGCTGCCACCTTCAACCAGCGAGGAGGGTCCGCCGCCCCGCGGTGAGGTGCTCTTTCCGGCGCCCTGGTCCAAGGTCTGACCGCATCGGTGGCGGTCAGGCCGGTTGGGTGCGTAGGTACCGACCGAAGTGCGGCACAGTGAAGGCGACAGTGCCCCGCTCACCGGAGTAGATCAGCCCCTTCTTGATGAGAGCGTCGCGGGCCGGGGACAGGCTGGCGGGCTTGCGGCCGAGTGCCCGCGCGATCTCGGCGGTGGGCACCGCCGCGTCCATGTCGTCGCGGACCACCGCCGAGGAGTCACCCTCGACCGCGGACATCGTGGCCATCGCCCGCATGTATTCGCGCTCGGCGGGCGTGGCCCGCTCGAATCGGGAGCCGAAGAACCCGACCGCCAGCTCCGCCTCCGCCTCCGGTGCGGCGACCCGCACGTCGGCGGCGGTGATCGGCGAGCGCGGCGCGTGATCCCAGGTCGCCTTGCCGTACGCCTGGACGAAGTAGGGGTAGCCGCCGGACTTCTCGTAGAGCAGGTCGAGGGCCTTCTGTTCGTACTCGACCTGCTCGCGCTCGGCTGGCGCGCAGAGCGCTTGGTCGGCGGCGATCCGGTCGAGCCGGTCGATGCGTTGGTAGCGGAACAACCGCTCGGAGTACGACTTGGCGGCGCTGAGCACCGCCGGCAGGTGCGGTAGGCCGGCGCCGACCACGATCAGGGGAGCGCCGAGCTGGGACAGCTCGTGGCAGGCGGCGCAGAGCGCCGACACGTCCTCCGGGCCCAGGTCCTGCATCTCGTCGATGAAGATGGCGATGCCGGTGCCCACGTCACTGGCCACCGCGGCGGCGTCGCTGAGCAGCTCGACCAGGTCGATCTCGATGTCGCCGGAGTCGGCCCGGCCGCTGGCCGCCGGCACGTCGATGCCGGGCTGCCACCGGTCGCGCAGTTTCGGGGCGGCGCCGGCCCGGCCGGTCGGGGCGGAGCGTTGGGCGAACGCCTTCAGGACGCCGAGGAACGCGTCGATCCGGTCGGGCGCCCGGTGTCGGGGGGCGAGTTCCCGGACGGCCATGTGCAGGGCTGCGGCGACCGGTCGCCGCAACGACTGGTCCGGCCGTGCCTCGATCTTGCCGCTGCCCCATAGATGGTTGATCGCCTGGGACCGGAGGGTGTTGAGCAGGACCGTCTTGCCGACGCCCCGCAGCCCGGTGAGCATCAGGCTGCGCTCGGGGCGACCCCGGGCGATGCGTTCCAGCACGATGTCGAAGACGTCCAGCTCCCGCCCCCGCCCGGCGAGCTCGGGCGGACGCTGGCCGGCGCCCGGCGCGTACGGGTTGCGGACCGGATCCACGCATTGGAGAGTATCGGGCCATCTAGCTGCGGGGCTAGACATGGATAGATGGGGCTACCGGCGTGTCGAGACCGTCGAGACAAAACTAGGGCTGTCTAGCTTGGACGCTAGACAGCCCTAGTTTTGCCACGAAACAGGCCCTAGCGTTCCTTCAGGCAGAGGACGTAGTCGAACAGGTCGATCGAGTTGTCGTGCACGTAGTTAGCTGTCGCCTGCGGCGCGAGCGTCTCGCACCGGTCCCCGTCGGTGGTCGCCGGAATCCGCAGCAGCACCTGGTACGTGTTCGGACCACACGGCACCTTGCGCAGCTCCGCGTCGTCCTCGGTGCCCTCGTTCACCACGCAGTCGCCTCGGGCGAACTCCTCGTCCGGACCGGGCGGGGACGGCAGGTCCGGCGTCGGTGCCGCGCTGGGCAGGACGGGCGGGCGCACCGGCATGCTCACCGACGGCTTGGGCTCGACGTCGTTGCTGGCGTCCGCCACCCTCCAGATCGCCCAGCCGGCCAGGCTTAGGCACGGGCAGAGCAGGAGCAGCACCACCAGCGCGATGATGAGGGCGACCTTGCGGCCGTTGGTCTTCGCCGGTGCGGCGGGCGGCATGCCGAAGCCGCCCGGAGGCGGCGGGCCCCACGGCGCGGACGGCTGACCCGGCACCGGCCCGGCCGGCGGGAACGGCCCAGGCGGCGGGTAACCCGCGCCGGAGGTGGGGGGATAGCCCGGGCCCACCGTGGGAGGCTGGCCCGCGCCCGAGGCCGGCGGGTAACCCGGGCCCGAGGTCGGCGGGGGTGCCCACATCGGTTCGGTCGGAGGCTCCGGGTTGGTGGGCGGCGGCGCCCACATCGGGGCGGTGGGCGGTTCCGCGCCGCTCGGCGGAGGGCCCCACTGCTGCCGGGTCGGGTCCTCAGCGGGCGGCGGCGGGCCCCACTGCGGCACTGTCGGGTCGACCGGTGGAGGGCCGCCAGACCCCTCGGGAGGGCGCTGCTGACGGTCGTCCGGCTGGTCGGAGCCCGGTGGTCCGTAGGTCGTCATGTCATATCCCCGGGGTGGGTGGTCTCAGCGTTGTTTGAGGCAGAGGACGAAGTCGAGGGTGTCCAGCTCGCTGTCGAAGAAGTACCAGTTGGTGTACCCCTCGACCTTGCTGCACTTGGCCTCGGCGTCACGCTCGCCGCTGGTCGCGCCGTCGACCCGACTCAGCACCTCGTACGTCTTCGCCGCACAACCGCTGATCAGCAGCTTGGGCTTGCCGCCCGCGGCACCGTCGTTGCGGACACACTGGCCGACCTTGGCGAACCGGGGATCGGCCGACGACTCCGGAGCAGCGCCGCTCGGTGCGGGCTCGGCCACGTCCGCGTCCGCGTCCGCACTCGGTTCACCGGCAACTGGTGAATCGCTCGGTGCGGCCAACGGTGTCGGGTCGTCCTGCCCGCGTAGCAGCCAGAAGGCCCCACCGGCGGCCACCACCAGCAGCACGACGGCCAGCACCGCGATCAGCGGCCCCCGACCGCGTCGGCCTGGTGCCGGAGCAGGATCGCCGCCGTACGGGCCTTCGTCCGGCCGGTACGGCTGCCCGTACGCCGGGTTCGTCCCGTACGAGCCGCCGTAGGGCGGTGACCCCTGCTCGCGCCCGTAGGGCCCCTCGGAGCCGCCCCCGTAGGACGCGGGACCTGAGCCGCCGTACGTGGCGGGACCTGGGCCGTCGTACGACGCGGGACCCGGGCCGTCGTAGGGGCCGGGTCTCCCCTGCGGTGCGCGCGGATACGACGGAACCGCAGGCGGGTACTGCTCGTTCGCGGGCGGATAAGGCTGCTGCGTAGGCCGTCCGGGCGTCTCGTCGGGTCGTTGCCCACGCCACGGTCCCGGGTCGCCGCCGCCCGGTGGTCCGTAGTTCGTCATGCCGCTCTCCTGCACGTGTGGTGAGAGGCCGGCCACCAACACGCGACGCCGACTCCGACGTCACCGTAGCGTGGTCCACTGATGAGCTCACCTCCACCGAGCGCCGCAGCCCTCTCCGGGCGCCGCGCAGGCGCCACACCGACACTGGTCTGGACCGCGTTGATCGTGGTCTACCTGCTCTGGGGATCCACCTATCTGGCCATCCGGATCACTGTGGAGACGCTGCCGCCGCTGTTGTCGGCCGCCCTGCGGTTCGCGGTGGCCGGTCTGATCCTGGCGGTGGTGCTGCGGCTGCGTCGAGGGCCCGGCGCGCTGCGGGTCGACCGCCGGCAACTCGGCTCGGCCGCGCTGGTCGGCGTGCTCCTGCTCGCCGGTGGCAACGGCCTGGTGGTGCTCGCCGAGTCCGGGCCACCCGGGGTGGCGCTGCCCTCCGGCATCGCCGCACTGCTGGTGGCGACAGTGCCGCTGCTGGTGGTGCTGTTGCGTTCCGCCACCGGTGACCGGCCCCCGCTCTGGACGTTCGCCGGGGTCACGGTGGGCTTCGCCGGTCTGGTCCTGCTGGTGCTGCCCGCCGGCAGTTCGGACGCGGTGCCGCTGGTGGGGGCGTTGACAGTGGTGGGGGCGGCGACCTCCTGGTCGGTCGGGTCGTTCCTGTCCGGACGCATCCGGATGCCCAGCGACCCGTTCGTCGCGACGGTGTACGAGATGCTGGCCGGTGCCCTGGTGCTGGCCGTCGTCTCCGCCGGTCGGGGCGAGCTGAGCGACTTCCATCCGGCGCAGGTCAGCGCGCGTTCCTGGCTGGCGTTGGGCTACCTTATGGTGGCCGGCTCGCTGGTGGCCTTCACCGCGTACGTCTGGCTGCTGCACAACGCGCCCATCTCGTTGGTGTCGACGTACGCCTACGTCAACCCGGCGGTCGCGGTGGCGCTCGGTGCGCTGCTGGTCGCCGAGCCGATCACCCCGCAGGTGCTGCTCGGTGGAGCGGTCATCGTGGCCGGTGTCGCACTGGTGGTGAGCACGGAACGGCCGCGTCGGGCGAGCGCGGAATCACGATCGGGGACCTCACCGGTGAGCGAGCGCCGGTAGCCTCCGGGCCATGTCGGCCGCTGCTCTGGTCGGGGTGGCGTTGCTCGGCGGGCTGGTCGGTGTCGTCGTACCCCCGCTGGCTCTGCGCTTCACCGACCCGCCGGCCCGGCCGCGGCCTCGACGTGGTGTCTGGGTGTGGCTGCCGGTGTCGGCGGCGGTGTTCGGCGGGCTTGCCGTGACTCGAAGTGACGATCCCGCGTTGCCGGTCTTTCTCCTGGTGGCGGCCGTCGGGCTGGTGCTGGCCCGGGTGGACCTGGCCTGTCTGCGCCTGCCCGACCCGTTGGTCCTCACCGCCGGGCTGGTGGCTCTCGCCGGCCTGACCGCCGTGGCGCTGCTGGCCGACGAGCCGGCCCGACTGCTCGGCGCGTTGACCGGCGCGACGGTCGCGGGTGCGGCGCACGTGCTGCTGGCCCTGCTCCCCGGCTCCCGACTGGGTTTCGGAGACGTGAAACTCGCCGCCGCCCTCGGTTTGCCGCTCGGCTGGCTGGGTCGGGACGCCCTGCTCGTCGGGCTGCTCCTGCCGCACCTGCTCCACGGCACACTGGTGGTCGGCCTACTCGCCGCGCGACGGGTCCGCCGGGACACCCTGCTGCCACTCGGGCCGGCCCTGCTCGCGGGCGCCTGGCTCGCCGCCCTACTCGACTGACCAGCCCGTTGCTTCCACCCTCCGTGGCAGCCGTCCGGCGGCCCGTCGCAGAGAGCGATATACCTGTGAGTCATAGATATGACTCACAGGTATATCGCCTACGCGTCATCGTGCGGCGAGGTCTCGTGCTGGCCGGCGTCCCGGCCCGGACCGTCAGATCAGGCGGAGTTGACGGTCCTTGGGACGACGGGGCTCGGCCTCTCCGAACCGCTCGAACAGGCCGGGGTCGATGACACCGAGGAACGGCGACGGAACGCAGTCCCGCTCCACGCCTTGACGGGTACGCCGGGCGGCGTGGCTGACGTAGAGCCGGTCCTGGGCGCGGGTGAGGCCGACGAAGAAGAGCCGACGCTCCTCGGCGACCGCGTCCTCGTCGGGCGTCGAGCCGGGCCACCGCAGCGGCAGCAACCCGTCCTCCACACCGATCAGGAAGACCACCGGGAACTCCAGGCCCTTCGCGGCGTGCAGGGTGAGCAGCGTGACCGCCTCCGCGCGCGGGTCGAGCGCGTCCACCTCCGCGCCCGTCGCCAACTGCGACAGGAACGTCTCCAGGTCGTCCCCACAGCGGCGGGCCAGTGGGGTCAGCAGGTCCACGGCCGAGCGGACGTCCTCGGGACGGACCGCGCCGCCGACGCCGTCGAGGGTGGGCACGGCGAACCGCTCCGCGACCACCTGGCCAGCCAGTCGCACCCGGGCGGCCAGCGGGCCGGCCAACCCGTCGGCGTGCCGCAACTCGCGGGCGATGGCCGCCACCCCGGGCCGGTCCCGCAGCCGGTCGTGGGACCGCTTCTGCACCGGGATGTTGGCCCGGGTCAGGGCGTCCACGACGGGTGCGGCCTGCGCATCGGTGCGGTACAGCACGGCGATGTCGGAGAACGACAACGTCGTGGAGCGGCCGTCGATCCGGCCCGAGTCCAGCGAGCGGTGGGACAGCCCGCCGACGAGTTCGTCGACGGTACGGACCACGAAGTCGGTCTCCTCGGCGACGGAGGCCGCTGGGTAACGGCCGACCAGCGGAGCCTCCGGGTCGAGCCGGGCAGGGTCCAGTCGCCGGCCACGAACCAGCGAGGACGGCGCGATGGCCTGCACGGCGGCGGCCAGGATCGGCGCGGACGAGCGGTAGTTGCGGTTGAGTCGGACCAACCGGGCGTCCGTGAAGTCCTCGGAGAAGCGCAGGAAGTAGCCGACGTCGGCACCCCGGAACGAGTAGATCGCCTGGTCCGGGTCGCCGATCGCGCAGAGGTTCCCGTCCGCCGGGCTGAGCAGCCGCAGCAGCTCGTACTGCGTCTCGTCGACGTCCTGGTACTCGTCGACGAAGATCCACCGCCAGCGGTCCCGGTAGCGCTGCACCAGCCCACGATCGGCCCGCAACAACTCCACCGGCAGGCTCACCAGCTCGTCCAGGTCGACCAGGTCCTGCTTGCGCAGCAGCGCCGTGTAGCTGGCGCTGTCGTCGCCGGCCTCCACCCGCGCCGCCGCCCGCTCGGCGTCGTCGGCGATCCGGAAGTCGCTCGGGAGGCCCACGGCCGCGGCGTTCTCCCGAAGGATGGTCAAGCCCAGCGCGTGGAACGTGCCGACGGTGACGTCCTCGGCGACCGGGCCGAGCAGGCCGTCGAGGCGGTGCCGCAGCTCCTCGGCGGCGCGACGGGTGAACGTGATCGCCAGACAGTGCTCGGGAAAGACGTTCAGCTCCGCGCAGAGGTACGCGATCCGGTGCGTGAGCGTCCGCGTCTTGCCGGTGCCCGGGCCGGCGACGATGAGCAGCGGCCCGCCGGGTGCGGAGGCGGCCACCCGCTGCATCGCGTCCAGCCGGTCCAGCAGACCGGTGCCGACCTCCTCCATGCCGGACAGCATCGGCTCGAACGGCTCGTGCGGCGACGGCGGCGGCGCGATCGGTGGCGCGGGCGGCGGGGTCGGCTTGCGCTTCGGCTCGGCCTTGGCCGCCGCCGGGCGCTTGGCCGTCGCGCGGGCCGCCGGCTCCGAGGGACGTCGCTGCGCCGGCACGGGTACGTCGAACAGCGTCTCCTGTGCCGTGCCCGCGTGAGCGCCCAACTCCGCCGGGTCGAAGAGCGTGATCACCCCGTACTCGCCGTCGTAGCCCGGCACCCGACGTACCTCGCCCCGCCGCAACCGTCCGATGCCCTCCGCGAGGAGTTCCCCGCCCGTCTGGGCGATGTCGGTGAGCGGCGTGGTGGTCAGGATCTCCAGCTCGGGGCCGAGGGTCGCCACCAACTCGTTGAGTCGCCCCTCGACCTTCTTCGACCGGGCGCCCACCTTGTTGATCTCACCGAGGATCTCGGCCAGCGGCACCAGGTGGGTGACGTCGCGGGCGTCCGCCGGCCGGTGCCCCTCCGGGCGGTCGGCCAGCTCCTCGACCCGGCTGAGGACGCCCACGGTGAGGGGTTTGCCGCACTCGGGGCAACGACCGCCGGCCGCGCGGGTGCGCTCCGGCGACCAGTTGACGCCGCACAGCCGGTGCCCGTCCGCGTGGTACTTGCCCTCCTCCGGGAAGAACTCGATGGTGCCGGCCAGGCCCGCACCGGTCCGCAGCGCATCCCGGACGGCGAAGTAGTTGCGCTCGGCGGTCAGCACCGTCGCCTCCCGGCCCAGGGCCGGCGGGGAGTGCGCATCCGAGTTGGACACCAACTGGTAGCCGTCCAGACTGCCGACCCGCCAGTTCATCGCCGGGTCGGACGAGAGACCGGTCTCCACCGCGAAGATGTGCTCGGCCAGGTCGGCATAGCAGTCCGCGATCGCGTCGAAGCCCGACTTCGAGCCCAGTGCGGAGAACCACGGCGTCCAGATGTGCGCCGGCACCAGGAATCCGTCCGGGCTGGCCTCCAGGGTGATCTCCAGCAGGTCGCGGGAGTCCAGGCCGAGGATCGGCCGGCCGTCCGAGCCGAGGTTGCCGATCCGGCCGAGCGCGGTGTTGAACCGTGCTACCGCGTCCAGGTCGGGCAGGTAGATCAGGTGGTGCACCTTGCGGGTCCGGTCGTCCCGCTTGTAGATGGTGGAGATCTCCACGCTCAGCATGAACCGGACCGGGTCGGCCTCCGCGGCGCTCGCCAGCCGGGGAGGCAGCCGGCGGGCGACGTCCCGTTCCGCGTCGGCGTCGAGCCGGTACAGCCCCGGCTCGGCGGGCCGAAGGGTCTCCCGCAGGTGGTCGTACCAGGCAGGATGGGTGAAGTCGCCGGTGCCGAGCAGACCGATGCCCTTACGGCGGGCCCACCACGAGAGATTCGGTGTGGTGAGGTCGCGGCTGCACGCGCGCGAGTATTTCGAATGGATGTGCAGGTCCGCGACGAATGGCGGTAGGCCACCGGGGGGTACGGCGCTGAACGGAGGCACGCCGCATCCTGTCACGCCCGCCACGCCGGTCGCCTGCCGCCACGCGCGGACGTGACATCCGCTATGCCGAGCGCAACTCGACCAGACTGATCTGCGGCTCGGCGCCGACCCGGACCGGCGGCCCCCAGAAGCCGGCGCCGTTGGTCACGTACACCTTGGTGCCGTCGACCTCGCCGAGGCCGCTGACCACCGGCTGCTCCAGCCGCACGGCCAGGTTGAACGGCACCATCTGACCACCGTGGGTGTGCCCGGACAGTTGCAGGTCAACGCCGTACCTGGCCGCCTGCACGGCAGCCAACGGCTGGTGGGCGAGCAGCACCACCGGGCGGCTCGGGTCGCGGCCACCGAGGGCGGCGGCGAAGTCCGGACCGGCCGCCAGGCCGCTGTCTCCCGTGGCGTCCAGGTCGTTGACGCCAGCGATGTCGAGCACGCCGCCCCGGGCCTGGATCTCCTGGCGGCGGTTCTGCAGGACCCGCAGGCCGAGACGGTCGACCTCCTGGACCCACTCCTCCACGCCGGAGTAGTACTCGTGGTTGCCGGTGACGAAGAAGTTGCCGTACCGGGAGCGCAGGTCACGCAGCGGCGCGGCGGCCGAGCCGAGTTCGGCGACCGAGCCGTCGACCAGGTCGCCGACGACCGCGACCAGGTCCGCGTCGAGCCGGTTGATCGCGGCCACGATCCGCTCGGTGTGCGCCCGGCCGCGCAGAGGGCCGAGGTGGATGTCGGAGACGGTCGCGATCCGCAGGCCGTCCATGCTGCGGGGGAGTTTGGCCAGCGGGATCCGCACCCGGTCCAGTCGTGGTGGGCCGAGAGCGGTGCGGACGCCGTACCCCACGGTGGCGGTGGCGGTGAGGCCGGCGAAGATGGCCGCGCTGCGGGCCAGCAGGAGCCGGCGGGCCGGGTCGTGGTCCGGTGCCGCGACGGCGCCGGCGGCCGGCGGGTCGGTGGGCCCGGCGGCACCGACCAGCACCGGCTCGGGCGCGGCGGCGGTCGGCTCCGCGGCGATCACCCGGCGGCGCAGCACCAGCCGGGTGACCAGCATCGGCACCTCGAGCACGACAAGCACCACGAGCAGGTAGAACATCAGCGCGAGCCACAGGTAGCCCGGCCAGGCGAGCCAGTAGAGCCCGGCCTGCGTCCCGGCGAGGGTGACCGGCACGAGCAGCGCCAGCACCAGGGCGGCGATCCCGCCGATCCGTCGCCAACGGCCCGGGGTGGTGGTGTCGCGAACCAGCCGCTTCCACAGGTAGAGGTGGATGAGGCCGGTGATCAGAGCCAGGACGCCCACGAACCCCAGAACCGCGAACATGCGTGCGCCTCCCTCAGCCGCCCGCGAACGGGGGCAGGACGTCGATCGTGGCCCCGGCCGGCAGGGGTGCCCGACGATCATGACAGGCCACGCCGTCCACGAGGAAACTCGCCACCCGCAGCACCGCGGCGAGCCGGTCGCCGTGACGCTGGGTCAACTCGGCGCTGAGGTCGTCGAGCGACCGACCGGCGGGCAGGACCTCCTCGGTGCGTCCTGCGGCGGCCCGGGCCCCCGCGAAGTAGCGGACGGTCAGGTGCGTCGGGTCCACGTCTCAGCCCCCGATCGCGGACATCGGCCGGGTCGGCTGCAGGAAGGTGGGATCGTCGATGCCGTGCCCGGCACGCTTGCCCCACATCGCGGTGCGCCAGCGCCGGGCCAGCTCGTCGTCGTCCGCGCCGCCGCGCAGCGCGGCGCGCAGGTCGGACTCCTCGGTCGCGAAGAGGCAGGCGCGGACCTGGCCGTCGGCGGTCAGCCGGGTGCGGTCGCAGTCCCCGCAGAAGGGGCGGGTGACGCTGGCGATCACACCGACCCGGGCGGGGCCGCCGTCGACCAACCAGGTCTCCGCCGGTGCCGCGCCGCGCTCGGCCGGGTCGGCGCTGAGATCGAAGGCGGTACGCAGGGAGGTCAGGATCTCCTCGGCCGTCACCATCGTGCTGCGGTCCCAGCCGTGCTGGGCGTCCAACGGCATCTGCTCGATGATCCGCAGTTGGTAGTCATGGTCGAGAGCGAAGCGCAGCAGTGCCGGTGCCTCGTCCTCGTTGACACCACGCATCAGCACGGAGTTGATTTTCACGGGGCTGAGCCCGGCGGCCTTCGCCCCGGCGAGCCCGGCCAACACCGCGTCGAGGCGGGGCCGGCGGGTGAGCCGGTCGAACCGGCCCGGGTCCAGGGTGTCCAGTGAGACGTTCACCCGGTCGAGGCCGGCCGCTCGTAGTGCCGGAGCCAACCGGTCCAGACCGATGCCGTTGGTGGTCAGCGAGACCCGGGGGCGGGGCTGCAACGCGGCGACCGCGGTCACGATGCCGACCAGCCCCGGTCGGATCAGCGGCTCACCGCCGGTGAACCGCACCTCGGTCACGCCGAGCCGCTCGACGGCCACCCGGACCAGCCGGACGATCTCCTGGTCGGTCAGCAACTCGGGGCCGGCCAGCCAGGGCAGACCTTCGGCCGGCATGCAGTAGGTGCAGCGCAGGTTGCACTTGTCGGTGAGGGACACGCGCAGGTCCCGGGCGACGCGGCCGTACCGGTCGACGAGGACCCCGTCGGTCCCCGGGGCGACGCTCACCTGTCGACCGTAGCGCGCTCGGCCCGGCCCAGGGCGGCACGGGCGGTCTGGACCACCACATCTCGGTAGCTGCCGCCGAACAGGGCGGTGTGCACGAGCAGCAGATGCAGTTGGTGCACTGGTAGCCGAGCCTGCCAGTTGTCCGGCAACGGCCAGGCCTCCTGGTAGGCGGCGAGCACCCGGTCCAGGTGCGGGATGCCGCCGAAGAGCGCGAGTTGGGCGAGATCTGTCTCCCGGTGCCCGCCGTGCGCTGCCGGGTCGACCAGCCAGACCCGGTCGTCGGCCCCCCACAGCACGTTGCCCGGCCACAGGTCGCCGTGGACGCGCGTGGGCGGCTCGTCGCCGCCGAACTCGCCGACCCGATCGATCACCTGCTCGACCAAAGCGATATCGGCGCTGGTCAGCGCACCGTCGTCGACTGAGCGTCGCAGGTAGGGGAGGAGTCGTCGCTCGGCGAACCACGCCGACCAGGGCCCGTCGGTGGGGGTGTTGTCCTGTGGGAGCGAGCCGATGAAGCCGGGCCAGGGCGCACCGAAGCTGGCCGACCCCGCCCGATGCAGGTCGGCCAACTCCCGGCCGAAGCGCTCGGCGGCCTCCGGCGTCGGCTCGCCGGGCTCCACCCAGTCGAGCGCCAGCAGGCTCGGCAATGCCACGATCACCTCGGGTACGGCGACAGCGTCGGCCTCCCGGAGCCACCGCAACCCGGCG
Organism: Micromonospora sp. WMMD967; assembly: GCF_029626165.1. Taxonomy (NCBI): domain Bacteria; kingdom Bacillati; phylum Actinomycetota; class Actinomycetes; order Micromonosporales; family Micromonosporaceae; genus Micromonospora; species Micromonospora sp. WMMD967. The sequence goes on along the minus strand of NZ_JARUBK010000001.1, from coordinate 1,001,477 downwards.
GCCTCGGCGGCGAAGAAGCCCTCCGGTGCCGTCCGATCGGCCTTCTCGGGCCAGGACTTGGCGAAGACGGAGTGGCCGTCGTCCAGGGTGAGCCGGGCGGCGGCACAGATGTTTCCACCGGCGACCGGCGTCTCCCGGATGCGCTGGTGGGTCCGGAAGGTCGGCAGGTGTGTCGGGTGCGCGCGTAGGTACGCGAGGTCCATCAGCGCACGGTAACCGCTCCCCACGACACTGCGGCCCCGCCCGAGGGACATCGACCCTCCGGCGGCACCCGTGGATGTGGTTCGAGCAGGCAAAACACGCTGAGTAACTGTGGATAAGCCGCGTGTCGTCCACAGGGGCGGCGACGCCGGACCGGAGCGCCGCACGCTACCGGCATGACAGCGACCGAACGCCCCCAGCTCACCGTCCGCTCCCCCGCCGACCTGATCGCCGCAGTGCCGTACCTGCTCGGGTTCCATCCCGCCGACAGCGTGGTCGCCGTCGCGTTGCTCGGCCGGCAGATCATCTTCGCCGCCCGTGCCGACCTGCCCGACCCGTCGACCGATCCGGTCGAGCGGGCACGGCATCTGGCCGGCGTGATCCGCAGGCAGGGGGCGGAGTCCGCGACGGTGGTCGGTTACGGGCCACCGGACCGGGTCACCCCGGCGGTGGACGCGGTGCGTGTCGCACTGGCCGCCGGTGGGACGGAGGTGCTCGACGCGTTGCGGGTGACCGAGGGCAGGTGGTGGTCCTACCTCTGCGTCGAGCCCGACTGTTGCCCGCCCGAGGGCCGGCGCTACGACCCGAGTGCCAACCCGGTGACCGCCTCGGCGGTCTTCGCGGGCCAGGTCGCCCTGCCCGATCGGGCCGCGCTCGTGGCGCAGGTGGCGCGGGTCGACGGGTCGGCCCGGGAGGCGGTACGCGCGGCCACCGCCCGCGCCGAGGTGCGAATGGCTGAGCTGATCGAGCAGGCGCCCGAGAGTGACCTGCTCGGCGGGCGGGCTCTGCGCTCGGCCGGCGTGGCGGCGGTTCGCGAGGCCCAGCGTCGGCAGCGGCGCGACGAGCGGCTCGACGACGACGAGGTGGCCTGGTTGAGCCTGCTGATGACCCACCTTCCGGTCCGCGATCACGCCTGGGAACGCACCGACGGTCGGGACCGGGACATCACGCTCTGGACCGACGTCCTGCGCCGGGCCGAGCCGGAGTTGGTTGCCGCGCCCGGGGCTCTGCTTGCCTTCGCGGCCTGGCGCGCGGGGCAGGGGGCGCTGGCGGCGGTCGCGCTCGAACGCACGCTCAGCCTGCACCCGGACTACTCACTCGCCGTGTTGTTGGACGACCTCCTCCGGCGCGGCGTGCCCCCGTCCGAGCTGGACGGCTGGCCGTCGGTGGGCATGCCGGGAGTGATCCGTCCACGCCGGAGGAGTCGCCGTGGTCGCCGCTGAGGAGCCGGTCCCCGGTTGCCGCCCCGACTCGGAACAACTCCCGGCAGCTGTATCGCAATTTTGCTATAGTCGGCTCTGGTTGGTCCTCTTCCACCCGGAGGCTGCGACGGAACTGCAAGCCATACCCGCGCTCGAACAAACGGCCATTGGGCACGCGGTCGAAAAGCTGGAGAGCCTCGGCCCCAACCTTGGCTACCCGCACTCCAGCAAGATCAGAGTTGCCGACAAGCTTCGTGAGCTGCGTCCACGCGGAGGGCGCAGCCCATGGCGCGTCTTCTATGCACAGGTTGGCGAGGCTTTCGTGGTTGGCGCCATCGGCCCGGAGGCCAGCGTCAGCCAGCGGAACTTCACCCGGGCCGTCGCAGCCGCAGAGCGAAGGATCAAGAACGTGGAGGCGGAGTGATGAAGCGTTCCGAACTCAAGACCTCGCAGCAGGTCATCGACGACGCCAGCCGGCAGGACCCGGCCTTCCGCGCAGAGTGGGATCGGACAGCCTTCGCCCGCGAGGTCGCACTCCGTATCGTGCGGTACCGCGCCGACAACGAACTGACCCAGACCGCGCTCGCCCGCAGAGTGGGGATGACCCAGTCGGTCATCGCGCGCCTGGAGTCCGGCGACCAGCCGCCGTCGATCGCCACGCTCGCCAAGCTCTCCAAGGGCACCGGCATGGTGTTCGACGTCAAGATCTCGCACGGCGAGGTCGAGATCGTGGCCGCCTAGTCAGCCACGCCCGGCGTAGGGCGGTCCAGACGACAACCAGCCGGTGTTGGTGGCGCGTTCAGGCTTGATCGACTCGGTTTCCTGAACAATGGGGTGTCCCGGTCTCCAGGACGCCGCGATGCCAACGAACCCGGGTGGATCAAGGGTTGGCTCGTGCCGGGGTCAGCGCTGCGAGAGGCAGCGTGTGGCAGGGCCTGACCTAGGCGACCGGGCCGATCTCTCGGGCCAGCCGAACGAAACCCGCCCAGGCCTCGGGCCCGAAGGTCAGTGTGCCGCCGTCCCGGTCCTTCGTGTCGCGGACGAGCACGACGCCCGGCAGGTTGTCGGCCACCTCCACGCACGCGCCACCGTTCGAGCTGCTGCGGGTGCTCTTGCGCCAACGGGCGCCGCTCAGGTCATCCATGCTCGCGCTCTCATCAGGTCGATGGTCAGGTCTCGCGGTAGCGCTAACGACCTCACGCTATCCCAGACCGCCCACAGCGGAGCAACGTCATTACTGAGCCGTCCGGCCGCCTGATCGTCGAGGTATCCGACGTCGCCGCCATCCGGTGTGCTGGCAATGACGAACGGCCCGGCCTGGCCCGGGTGGAAGCCAGCCGTCAGGGGGAGGACGTGGATCATCACGGCCGGCCGTTCGGCGAGCATCATCAGGTGATCGAGCTGGTCGGCCATGATGTCGGGCCTCCCTCGGCGCAGCGCGGCCTCGTCGATGACGAAGACGCTCAACGGCGGCCGAGGTCGGTCGAACACGGCGGCCTGCCGACGCAGGCGGGTTTCCACGTGCGCTTCAAGGTCGTCGTCGGCCCAGAGGCCGCTGCTCAACACGGCCCGCGCGTACGCCTCGGTCTGAAGGAGACCGGGCAACACGGCGGATTCGTACCACCGCAACCCCACGGCCTCGCGCTCGATGTCCGTCCAGGGCCGGAACCACGCCGGCTCGCGCCGCTTGTACAGGTCGGGCCAGAGGTCTTCCTCGTCGCGGCCCAGGACCTCGGCGACCTTCGACCGGTGCCGCGTCTGCGGAATCCGTCCCGGGTTCGCCCACTTGGCCGCCGTCTTGGGATCCACCCCGATCTGGGCGGCAAGGCTGTCGGCTGTCAGGCCGGACTTCGACATAGCTTCAGCGACTGCGCGGTTCATCCGTGTCCCCTCTAGTTCGTCCCAGACGTCCAAAGGAGATATTGCTACGCAGTGTATTCGCTCAGCAACCCTTGGAAGTGTGCTTCTCAGACGTCGTGACCGGCAGGGGCCACCCGAAACCCGGCGGTCGCGTTCGTGCCGGGGCCGCCTCGTGGGCGAGCACTCAGGGGCGGCCCCTTCCCACAACGAGGAGGAGACATGTCGGACAGGCTGACGAACCCGCCCGCATCCCGCGGGGAAGATTCAGCGGTGGGGCGATGGTCGGGACGTTGAAGGGCGGCGACCTCGTACGCCTGTCCCGCGCGGCAAGCCCGCAGTTCGTCAGGCCCATCACGGTGCGAGTGATCCGCGAGTTGACCGATCGGCATACCTACCACGGCTGGACCTGGATCGAGGCGTACGAGCTGGGGCCGGACGGCAACGCACGGGCCAAGCGGGAGTTGTTCGTGCTCCGCGAAGGGATCGACCTGTTGCCGTCCGGCCAGATCGCCCAGTCGACGTGGCAGGAACCGGTGCGGGCTTGCCGATGAACGACGACGCGGAACACCCTCTGCTCAAGCCGGCGTGGCGCTGCCGCACTTGCGGAATCGCGTGGCCCTGCTCGGTCGCGAAACTTCGCCTGCTCGGTCGGTACCGCGGTCGACCCGACGAACTGGTCGAGCACCTGAAAGCACTGCAAACCGAAGCGACCGAAGACCTGACCAAGCTGTATGGCGGCAAGACCCCCAATGGCCTGACCGAACGCTTCATCGGCTGGGTCAAGGCTCGATGACCCACCCACTCCCGCCCCGGGCGCTGATCCCTCGTCCCCCGAGGTCGATCGTCCGGGGCGGGCCCGCCCAGCGGCGGCCTCCGTCGAAGGATGTACGCGTTACTCCTGTCCACGGCCGACGCGGCGGGGCCATCGCCCCCGGAGAATGATCTCGTGACCCCCGCATTGCTGCTGTCGCTGGCCGGGCTGGCGCTGATCGACAGCACCAGCATCGGCACCCTGTTCATCCCGGTCTGGCTGCTGCTCGCCCCCGGGCCGGTCAACGCCCGACGGATCCTGGGCTACCTCGCCACTATCGCGGGGTTCTACCTGGGGGTGGGGCTGCTGCTGGTCTTCGGTGGCAGCACGCTCGCGGACGCGCTGGGCGGTGCGTTGGACAACCGGGCTGTGCTCTGGGCGCAACTCGTCCTCGGTGTCGGCATGCTGGTGCTCAGCTTCCGCTACGACGGCAAACGGCGTCCGCGTACCGGTGGTGTGCTGCGGTGGCGGGACCGGGCGACCGCCGGCGACTCCTCGGTCCGATGGCTGGTCGGGCTCGCGCTGCTCGCCGCGCTCGCCGAGGTGGCGACCATGCTTCCGTACCTCGGTGCGGTGGGTCTGCTGGCCACCTCCGGGGTCGGTTCGGCGACCGTGGTGGCGTTGCTCGCCGGATACTGCCTGGTCATGGTGTTGCCGGCGATGATCCTGCTGGGTGCCAGGGTGGCTCGCCCGGCACTGGTCGAACCGGTGCTCGCCCGACTCAACAACTGGATCGTGAACAAGGCGGGCAGCGCGTTGGGCTGGATCCTCGGCATCGCCGGCTTCCTGATCGCCCGCGACGCCGCCGTCCGCCTCGGCCTGTTCGGCATGATCGACCGCTGAGCGTCAGGCCGGCTGCTCGACGGTGACCCGGTGCGGCCCGGCGTAGACGTTCATCGTCCGACCGCGCAGGAAACCGACAAGTGTCATCCCCGCCTCGTCGGCCAGTTCGACGGCGAGTGTGCTCGGGGCGGACACCGCGGCCAGCAGAGGCAGCCCCGCCATCCAGGCCTTCTGGGTCAGCTCGAAGCTGGCCCGTCCGGAGACCAGCAGCAGGTGCCCGGCAAGTGGTAGTCGTCGTTCCCGGACCGCCCAGCCGATCACCTTGTCCACGGCGTTGTGCCGGCCCACGTCCTCCCGGAGCACCACCAGCTCACCGTCGGGGGTGAACAGCCCCGCCGCGTGGAGCCCACCGGTCCGGTCGAAGCCACGCTGGGCGGCGCGTAGTCGGTCGGGTAGTTCGGTGAGGAGCGTGGCCGAGACACTGAGTGGATCCGCCGAGACCGGAAACAGCGACCGGGTGCGTACCGCGTCGATGCTCGCCTTGCCGCAGACCCCGCAGGAACTGGTCGTGTAGAAGTTCCGGGACGGGTCGGTGATCGGTTCCGGCACGCCGGGCGCGAGCACCACGTCCACCACGTTGTACGTGTTCGGCGTCTCCGCGCCCGCGCACAGCTGCGCGGTCGACACGTCGTCCGTCGACCGGATCAGCCCCTCCGTCAGCAGGAACCCGATGGCGAGGTCCAGGTCGTCGCCGGGGGTGCGCATGGTGACGGCGAGCGGCCGTCGGCGACCGGGGCCGGCCGCGCCCACGCGGATCTCCAGCGGCTCCTCCACGGCGAGCGTGTCCGGACGACGGACGGATCCCCGTCCGGCGGTCACCGCTTCCAGGTCGATTCGGAGTACGCCCCGCCGATCAGTTGCCCGTCCCATCCCGCCATCCTCCACCCCAGGCCGGCCCGCCCGCACGACCACCGGCCGTAGGGCACCCGGCGGCACCCTCCGACCGGGTGTGCCGGCGGCCGGGTGAGATCAGCGCCCGCCCGTGCGCCGTGCCGGACACCAGCGCCGGAAGGTGCGCTGCCCGAAGCGTGATCCACCCGTGTTCCTTGAAGTCGGGGTATGTCCGGCACTGGGACACCGCGATTTCGGCAAACCCGAGTCGATCACGGCGTTCGTCCGCCGTGCCGGGCTCGCGCGGTCGCTGCACACCGGGTGTGACCGGTCCCGGCTACCGTGGCCGGGTGGAGACGTACGCCGCTGTGGTGCTCGCGGGTGGGGCCGCCCGCCGGATGGGCGGGGTCGACAAGCCCGCGCTCCCGGTCGGCGGCCGCTCGATGCGCGACCGGGTGTTCGCCGCCGTCGCCGACGCGACGCCACGGGTGCTTGTGGGTCCGGCCGACGCCGTGCCTCCGGGCGTGCGGGTCGTCCGGGAGGACCCACCGGGCGGGGGCCCGGTCGCCGCGGCGGCTGCCGGCCTGGCGCTGCTGGACCCCGACACCAGCCTGGTCGCGCTGCTCGCCGCCGACCTGCCGCTGCTCACCCGGGCCGCGATCGGGGACCTGCTGAACCACCTCGACCGGGAGACCTCCGACACCGAACCGGCCCGCGACGGCCTCGCCCCGGCACCGCCGGCCCGTGCCGGCCTCGGCAGCGAGCGGCGACCTGACGGGGCGTGCTTCGTGGACGGGGACGGGCGGCGGCAGTCACTGTGCGGTGTGTGGCGGGTCCCCGCGCTGCGGGCGGGGCTGGACCGGTTGGCGGCCGAACGGGGTGGCAGCCTGTCCGGCGCCCCGGTCCGGGCGTTGCTGGCCGGGCTTGTGACATGGGAGGTGCCCTGGTCCGGCGACGGCCCGCCGCCGTGGTTCGACTGCGACACTGACGAGGACGTACGCCGGGCGGAGGAGTGGGCGCGATGACGGTGATGGACGACTGGGTCACGGCGGCGTGCGCCGAGTTGGAGCTGGACCCTTCCACGGTGCCCGTGCCGGCGGTGCTGGATCTGGCCCGCGACGTGGCCCACCAGGTGCTGCGGCCGGGTGCGCCGGTCACCGCGTACCTGCTCGGCGTGGCCGTCGGGCGTGGCGCCGACCCGGCGGACGCCGCGGCCCGGCTCAGCGCGCTGGCCGGCACCTGGCCGGTCGAGCTGGGCGCCGAACCGGCGGACCCGACGGTCCCCTGACCGCCGTTGTCCGATCCCGGTCCGGGCTGATTCGACGCACGGGCGGCGTGGGTAGGGTGATCGTGACGGACGGAGGCGATCATGACGGCTGACCACCCCTCGGCCTCGGACGGTGAGCTGCCCGCTGGCGCGGCGGAGTCGATCCTGCTCGATGAGCCCAGCACCACCGACCTGCGGGCGAAGGTGACCGAGGCGTGGCGGGAGTTCGCCCGAGCGCTCGCCGTACGACTGCGGGACCTTCCGGTGGGCGCGCACCTCGACGTGACGCTGGATCCCACCGCCTCCGGCACCGGAGACGCCGTTTACTCGATCAGCGTCGACGTGGACGGTGACGGCGCACTGTCCGCCCGCGCGGTCGGCAACGCCACGCTGCCGGCGGGTTACCGGCTGGACCGGGGCGCGGTGGCGGACATGATCGCGCTCGGCTGGTCGCCGCCCGGGGTGGTCGCCGGCTCCGGCGGTTCCTTCGGGCTGGACGCCACGACGGCCGAGTCGACCCGGGTCGCCGCGCTGCTCTCCCGCACGCTGCGGGACGTCTACGGCGCCCCGCACCCGGCCTTCCTCGTCTACCTGGTGCACGACGCCGAGGGGGAGCCCTTGGCAGTGGACCCGTTGGGCACCGCGCGCAGCGAGTTCGGCCCGGATGCCGATGTCGAGGCCGACCTGGAGGAGGCACTGGCCGAGGCCGCAGCCGCGCAGACCGAGCGGGACGACGTGCTCGACCTGGCGGATCGGGTCCGTACCGTGGTTTCCACGATGTTGAAGTCGGACACCGACCGGTTGCAGGTCGACTCGGACGGCGACATCAACATCCGGGCCGGTTCGGCGATGGTCTTCGTGCGGGTACGGGACAACCCACCGCTGGTGGACGTCTTCTCCCCGATCCTCACCGAGGTCGAGCCGACCGAGCGGCTCTACGTGAAGCTCTCCGAGTTGACCAACCGGATGCCGATCGGCCGTCTCTACTGCGCCGACGACACGGTCTGGGCGTCCATCCCGGTCTTCGGCCGCAATTTCCAGGCCACCCATCTGATGCTCGCGGTGCAGGTGATGACCGGTCTCGCCGACGAGTTGGACGATCGTCTGCACGGCGAGTTCGGCGGCAAGCGGTTCTTCGGCGAGGGTGACAAGCCGGTTCGGCGCGACGACTCGGAGCACCGCACCGGGATGTATCTCTAAAGCGTGTCCAGCAGGGTCTTGCCGACCGTCGCGCGCGCCTCGATGGCGGCGTGCGCGTCGGCGGCGCGTTCCAGCGGGAATCGCTGACCGATCAGCGGTCGCAGGTTGCCGGCCGCCGCGTCGGCCAGGGCCTGCCGGGTGTACGCCCGCAGCCGCGCCTGTGGCACGTCCGGCCGGACCAGAGTGACCTGCCGTGCCGTGGCGACCTCTGCCGACACCGGGGACCACTCGCCACTGGCCAAGCCGAAGCTGATCATGCGACCGCCTGGCTCCAGCAGGTCGAACGCGGCTTGGGCCGTCGCCCCACCGACCCCGTCGAACACCACGTCCACTCCACCCGTCGCAGCTCGGACACGGTCGGGCCAGTCAGGCAGGCGGTAGTCGACGGCCAGTTGGACACCCAGGCCGGGCAGCAACTCCACCTTGCGGTGCCCACCGGCTGCGCCGATCACCCGCGCGCCCGACCGGGACGCGAGCTGCACCAGCAGACTGCCCACCCCGCCGGCGGCGGCCTCCACCAGCACCCGGTCGCCCGGCTGGACACCCACCGCCTCGACGAGCATGGCGGCGGTACGCCCGTCGGCCAGCAGCGCCACCGCCTCGTCCAGAGCCAGTTCGGCGGGCACCTCGATGGGGGCGGACGCGTCCACCACCACGCGTTCGGCGTACGCGCCGGAGCCGCCGGTGGCGCTGACCACCCGACGCCCGGTCAACGCCGGGTCGACGTCCGGCCCGACGGCGGTGATCACTCCGCCGACTCCGTTGCCGGGGATCAGCGGTGGGGTGACCCGGAACGGGCCAGGGCGACCGGAGCGCTGCTGCGTCTCGACGAAGGTGATGTTCGCGTGCGCGACGTCGATCAGCACCTGGCCGGGGCCGGGCGTCGGGTCGGGTGTGGTTTCGGGCACCAACACCTCGGGCCCGCCGAACTCGTGTAGCCAGATCGCCCGCATGGTCTGCCCTCCCTGTCGCATCCGGAAGAACCACTGCAACAGGTGAACCCGACTTGAGGTCAAGCTCCGGTGGAGGGGCCCACACCCGGTGACTCGACCAGCCTGGAGAGCACGATGGTGCTGCGGGTGGATGTCACGAAGGACTCGGCCCGCAGCCGTTCCAGGGCCGCCTCCAGGTGGGCGATGTCGGCGGCGCGCAGGTGTACGAGCGCGTCCGCCTCACCGGAGACGGTGTAGGCGCCGACCACCTCGGGGTGCCGGCGGGTGGCCACGCCGATCTGTGCGGGGGTCGTCCGGCCGGCGCAGAACAGCTCGACGAAGGCCTCCGTGGTCCACCCGACGGCTGCCGGATCCACCACAGCCGTGAATCCCCTGATCACGCCGGTGGCCCGCAGTCGGTCGACGCGACGCTTGACGGCTGGGGCGGAGAGTGAGACCCGGGTGCCGATGTCGGCGTACGACGCACGGGCGTCGGCGACGAGTAACGCAATGATCCGCTGGTCGACCGCGTCTATCTGCAACGTTCCGCCTCTGAGAAGCAACGGTTGTGGCTGTTACCAAAGTTCTACGGTACCTACTCTTGGTGACCGTGAACCAGCAGCGATTCCCGCGAAAGCGGACATATCTCATGTGCTCGCCGGAGCATTTCGCGGTCGAGTACGCGATCAACCCGTGGATGGACGTCACCACCCCGGTCGACCGGGACCTGGCCGTCAAACAGTGGGACCGGCTGCGGGAGACGCTGGTCGGTCTCGGCCACGAGGTGCACCTGCTCACGCCCGAGCACGGCCTGCCCGACATGGTCTACGCCGCCAACGGCGCGTTCACCGTCGACGGCAGCGTGTACGGCGCACGGTTCAAGCACGAGCAGCGGGCCGCCGAGGCGGCCGCCCACCACGCCTTCTACGAGTCCCAGGGCTGGCGGTTCGTGGCGCCGAGCGAGACCAACGAGGGCGAGGGCGACTTCGCGTACGTGCCGGAGGCGCACGGCGGGCTCATCCTGGCCGGGCACGGCTTCCGGACCGAGGTCCCGGCCCACGCCGAGGCGCAGGAGGTGTTGGGCCGGCCGGTGGTGTCGCTGCGCCTGATCGACCCGCGCTTCTACCACCTCGACGTGGCGCTCGCGGCCATCGACGACGCGAACGTCGTCTACTTCCCGGGCGCGTTCTCCGCGGCCAGCCAGCGGGTGCTCACCCAGCTCTTCCCGGACGCGGTGATCGCCGACGACGAGGACGCGATGGCCTTCGGGCTCAACCTGGTCAGCGACGGCGCCAACGTGGTGCTCAACAGCGAGGCGACCCGCCTCGCCGGCAAGCTGAAGGCCGCCGGCTACACCCCGGTTCCGGTGGAGCTGGCCGAGTTGAAGAAGGGCGGCGGCAGTGTGAAGTGCTGCATCGCCGAACTGCGGCACTGACCCGCACGTCAGCTCCGTACGCCAGGGGCCGGCCTCCCGATGGGAGACCGGCCCCTGACCTCGTCGTGGCGGGTGCTCAGCCCAGCGTGGCAAGCTCGTTGATCAGCACGTTCGACATGACCTGACCATCGCGCTGCACCTCTCGCAGGTACCACTTCTGCTGCGGGGTGCGCGGCTGGTTGAACTGCCAGATGCCGCGCGGGCTGTCGATCTGGCCGATCTTGCCCAGGGCCAGGTTGACGTCCTTCGGCGTGGGCTTGCCGCCGGTCAGCTGGATGGCCTGGTCGAGCACCTGCGCCGCGTCGTACGACGCCATCGCGTAGGTGGTGGGCGTGACCTGGTGCTTCTTGCGGTAGGCGGAGGCGAAGACCCGGTTGGACGTGTTGTTCAGGTCGGCCGAGTAGTTGAGCGCGGTCTGGATGCCCAGCGCGTTCTCCTTCAGGTTCTCCAGCACGTTGCCCTCGGTGAGGAAGCCGGGCGCGTAGATGGGCCCGGAGTACTTCTCCCGAAGCTGCTTGATGAACTCCACGGCGGCCGCGCCGGCGAAGAAGCAGAAGACGGCGGTGGGCTTCTTGGCCAGTGCCTTGCTGATGTCCGACGCGTACGTGGTCTTGCCCGGGTTGGAGGTCGCGCTCGTGTAGGTCACCGGGTCGCTGATCCGCGGGTCGGTAGCGCCGAACTCCTGCTTGAAGCCGCGCACCACGTCCGGGCTGCCGACGTTCTCCGGCATGATGATCGCGACCCGGCCGTTGGCCGGCAACTGGTCGCGCAGGTAGCGACCCAGCGCGCGGCCGGCCTCGTCCAGCACGTACGACGTCCGCCAGATGTAGAAGACGCTCTGCAGGCTGCTCGGTGAGGCGTTCGAGCCGATCAGCGGGACGCGCGCCTCCTCGACGGTGTCCCGGATGCCGACCATCACCGCCGAGTTGACCACGCCGGTGAGCGCCAGCACGCCCTGCTTGAGCAGGCCCTCGACGGCGGCCTTGCCCGTCTTCGCGGTGTCACCCTCGTCGGCGGTCAGCAGTTCGACCGGGTGTCCACCCAGCTTCTGGTCGTGCAGGTCCAGGAAGATCTGGAAGCCGTTGGTGATGTCTTCGCCGATGCTCTTGAACCCGCCGCCCTGCGGCGTGATCAGACCGATCTTGACCGGGCCGCGGTCGGCGGTCGGCTGGGCGTCGGTGTCGGAGCCACATCCGGCGACGAACCCCGTGGTACCGAGCGCGGCCAACAGTTGGAGCGCCCGCCTGCGATTCATCTGCGACACCGAGTTCCTTCCAGGAAGCATTGCAGGGCCGAACACCGCCCCTCCGGCGTTCTACCTGGTCCGCGACGCTGCGTCAATGGCTAGTGATCATCGTGCAGGGACCGCAACATAACGAGGACCTGAGGCCACGCTGACGACTCCGGATCGATCAGCCCGAAATGCTCGCATTCGGGTAGTTCAACAAGGGAGATATCGGATCCTGCGGCACGCGCTGCTGTGACGAAGTCACGGCTCATCTCCGCTGGAACCTGTTGATCCTCGGAACCGTGCATGACTACTGTGCGTGTCCGGATGGGTACCAATCTTCGTGGATCGGCCGCCGCATAGCGGTCCGGGACCTCCGCCGGACCACCGCCGAGCAATGCGGCCACCGCACCCCCGTCCAGATCCCGCCGGTACGCCTCGCCCAGGTCGGCCACCGGGGCCAGGGCGAGCACCCCGGCCACCGTCGCCGGGGCGGTGGCCGCCACGTACATCGCCAGGTGGCCGCCGGCGGAGTGCCCGAGCAGCACCGGCGCGGCCCGGCTCACCCGGCCGGGAAGCGCCTCCGCGGCCAGCGCGGGCAGCTCGGCCACTCCGGTCCGCACGTCGGTCAACGTGCCCGGCCAGCCGCCTCCCGGCTGCCCGGTGCGCCGGTACTCCACCTGCGCCACCGGGTAACCGGCGGCGGCGAGGGCGGCGGACAGCGGGCCGGTGTGCTGTCGGTCGTACTCGGCCCGCCAGAAACCGCCGTGCACCACGACGACGAGCGGCCGTGCCGGACCGGTCCCCGCCGGGAGGCGAAGGTCGGCCACCTGATCCGGGTGGTCCCCGTACGCCACGGTCCGGTCGGGTTTCGGCGCGGGCCGGGTCAACACGGCACGCGGGTCGGCAGACATGGCGCGACGGTAGCGCGCCCCGGCCGGGTGGTTCGGCCCCGGGAGTAGGTCCCGGGCGGCATGGTTCGCAACCGCTGGGTAAAGATGGACCCCATGACCGACGCGCGTTCCGCTGGACAAGACGACGAGCCCGGCACCGACGATTCCGGCCACTCCGGCACCGTTGTGGTGGTCGGCCCGGACGGTCGGCCGATCGGCACGATGCAGACCGACGAGGGGCAGGGCGAGGACCCGACCCGCCTGGTCGAACAGCCGGCCAAGGTGATGCGGATCGGCAGCATGATCAAGCAGTTGCTCGAGGAGGTGAAGGCAGCTCCTCTCGACGACGCCAGCCGCACCCGGATGCGGGAGATCCACGAGCGGTCGATCGTCGAGCTCAAGGATGGCCTCGCCCCCGAGCTCCGCGACGAGCTGGAGCGCATCTCGCTGCCCTTCACCGAGGACAAGGCCCCCAGTGAGGGTGAGTTGCGGATTGCCCACGCCCAGCTCGTCGGTTGGCTGGAGGGCCTGTTCCACGGCATCCAGGCGGCCCTGGTGGCTCAGCAGATGGCCGCACGGGTTCAGCTCGAGCAGATGCGCGGAGGCCGCCAGGCCCTGCCCAGCGGCCCCGGCGGGATGGTCCCCGGGATGCCGCCGGGCATCGGCCAGCCGGGCGGCGGCGAGGGCCACAACACCGGCCAGTACCTCTGACCGGCTCAGCCCACCCCGAAGACCTTTTCCAGGTACGCCGCCACGCCGTCCTCGGAGTTCGTCGTCGTCACCTCGTCGGCGACCGCCAGGACGGCGCGGTGGGCGTTGGCGACCGCCACGCCACGCCCGGCCCAGGTGAGCATCGGCACGTCGTTGGGCATGTCACCGAAGGCCACCACGTCGGCCGCGCTCACCCCGATCCGTTCGCAGTACCAGGCCAGGCCGGCCGCCTTGGTCACGCCGGCCGCGGAGATCTCCACGAGGCCGGACGACGACGAGTGCGTGGCCTCGGCCAACCCCGCGACCGCGGTGGCGATCAACTCGGCGAAGGCGTCCGGGTCCTGCTCACCAGCCCGGGCGAGGAGCTTCACCGCCGGCACGGAGAGCAGCTCCTCCGGCGTCTCGATCGCCCGGATACCGTCCGGGTCCACATCCCAGCGCAGCGGATAGTGCGCCTCGTGCCGCATCTGCCGGCTGTCCAGGATCTCCACGGCGAAGCTGATGCCGGGCACCTCGGCGCGTAGCCGTCGCGCCACCTCGGCGAGGTGCTGCGGCGCGAGCGGGTCGGCCCGCAGCACCTCGTCGTTGAACGGGTCGTAGACCACGGCACCGTTGGCGCAGACCGCCGGTAGTGGCTCGGCCAGTTGGTCGTACACCATCTTCAGCCAACGGACCGGACGGCCGGTGACCAGGACGACCGGCGTGCCGCGCGCGGAGATCCGCGCGAGCACGTCGGCGGTGCGCGGGCTCACGGTGTGGTCGTCGCGGATCAGCGTGCCGTCGATGTCGGTGGCGATCAGGCGAGGTGTCTCTCCCATCACCGGGACAGTAGCCGGTCCAGATACACGGCCACTCCGTCGTCGTCGTTGCGCAAGGTCACCTCGTCGGCGGCGGCGCGGACGTCCGGGTGCGCGTTCGCCACCGCCACCCGCGCCCAGCCGGCCCACTCGAACATCGGCAGGTCGTTGGGCATGTCACCAAAGACCAGCACGTCGGCCGGGTCGACACCGAGGGTCTGCGCCACCACTGTCAGCCCGCTCGCCTTGTCCACGCCGGGCGGGCAGATCTCGATGAAGCCCAGCCCGGCCTGGGTGAGCGTGGCGACCTGCGGTGAGACGATCCGGCGGGCCACCGCCAGCAGCTCGTCCACGTGGTGGTCGGCGGTCCGGGCGAACGCCTTGATCACATCGCAGGAGAGGCACTCCGCGCGGCTCCGCGCCTCGAACCGGTCCTGGTAGGGCCAGCTCTCGTGGTAGTCACCCCAGAGCGGCGCGTCGTGCTCGTCGGATGCCTCGACCATCACCGTCAGCGGGCCGACAGCGGCCTCCAGGTCGGCGAGCAGCCGGGCCAGCACCTCGGCGGGCAACCGCTCGTCGCGCAGCACCAGCGGGCCCGATGGGTCGCTCTGGTCGACCACCCGGCCGCCGCCGGCCATCACCAGGAAGTCGGCGGCGCGGATGTCGTTGCGGGTCAACTCGGTCAGCCGAGGTCCGCGACCGGTCGCGCCGACCACCGGAATCCCGGCGGCCCGCACCCGGTCGAGCACCCCATGGGTGTACGCGGAGACGGTGTCGTCGCTGCGGACCAGCGTCCCGTCGAGGTCGGTCGCGATCAGCTTGGGCAGTCCCGGGCGGGTCATCGTTCCTCCTTCGCCCGCCGCCGTCGCAGCCTGCCGTGGGTCCGGAGAGCCGAGGCCCGGCGTGACGGCGGGCAGCAACCGTACCTCGCGGAACAGGTCGCATCCATGGCTTCCAGGCGAATCGGACGTCAACACCAGCAGACGTCCGACCATCGGGTCCTACTCGAGAATCCGCTCCAGGTCGCCGACATGGGGGTATCCACATGCCCCGAAACCCCCATCTCGGCGACCTGGAGTGGATCAACCCGCCGCAGCCGCCGGACGAGGTGGCCAGAGGCCCGGGACGGGACGGGTCGGGTCAGGTCGGGTTGTCGGGGCGTGCGAAGGGAGTGGCTGGAGTGACAGTCAGGTCGGCTGGGGCGGGGAGGCCCTCGTCGACCGGGTCGGGGTGTCTGCGGCGCCAGCCGCGTGTCACCGAGCCGGCCCCCGCCTGGTCGTCGGTCGCCGGTGCGGGCGTGGTGTAAGACGCCAGTCGCAGCGCCGCGCCGAGCAGCACGCAGGCCGCGAACGCCATCACCAGGCCACGACCGTATTCGGTCCGGAAGCCGTCCTGCTCCGAGTAGAAGAAGGTCCGCTGACCGGAGTCGTTGAGAGTGGCCGCCGCGGCGACCAGCAACGCCAGCAGGGCACCGGCCAGGGTCAGACCGGCCAGCCGGGCGTTCGACCGCACGGCTGGCGTGCCTCGCAGCGCGAGCGCCACAGTGCAGACCAGGACGAGGAGCCCGACCAGGTAACCGACACCGAACCCGCCGATCTCGGACACCCCGGCGGGCACCGTCATCGTGGCGTTCCCCTCCGGCCCACCGTTCGGGAGGCTCAGCACCAACCACTCGCCGACCATCGAGGCGACCCCGGCCACCGCGCCCAGACCGGCCAGCAGCAGCGGCAGCCGAGGATCCTGCACGAACCCGGCCAGCGGCCACCCGAACCGGCGGCGCGGAGGCGGGTCGTCGTCGGCACCCCACTCGATGACGGCCGGACCGTCGGACCGGTCGCCCTGTCGTGGGATCGGTAGCTCCTCGGACATCGGCCATCCTTCCGCCGGTCACGGATGTGGGTCGAATCATGGCACAGCCAGCGGTGCGTGACCGGGATCGCACGGCTCGCGTCCGTGCCGCTCGGTCGCCCGGCGGTCACCTTTCCGCTAGCGTTCTTCCCATGCCTATCCGTACCGCTTCAGCACAATGGCAGGGCAATCTCACCGAGGGTGCCGGCACGGTCCGCACCGGTAAGGGTGGCCTGTCGGGCAACTACTCCTTCAAGTCGCGCTTCGAGGAGGGCGAGGGCACCAACCCGGAGGAGCTGATCGCCGCCGCCCACGCGGGCTGCTTCTCGATGGCGTTCTCGAAGGCCCTCGCCGACGCCGGCTCGACGCCCACCTCGGTCGAGACCACCGCCAAGGTCCACCTGGACAAGACCGACGCCGGGATGACCGTGACCCGCATCGACCTGGAGACCGTCGGTCAGGTCCCGGGCATCGACGACGCGGAGTTCCAGAAGCTCGCCGAGGCCGCCAAGGCCAACTGCCCGATCTCCCGCCTGCTCTCGCCCGGCGCCGAGATCAGCCTCAACGCGCGCCTGGCCTCCTGAACCGGTCGACCCACAACCGCTCGACCACGGAGAGAGTCTCCGCCCACCTCGGGCGGTCACTCTCTCCGTGACCTGCGGAGCCGGTCGGCGGCACCGCTGACCCGGCGAGCCGCACCCCGCATCGGGCACAATGGGTGGGGTGCCGGTGGAGATGACCCGCGAGCGCTTCGAGGAGTTGGTCGGCGAGGCCCTCGACGAGGTGCCCGAAGAGCTGCTCGGCCTGATGAACAACGTGGTGATCCTCGTCGAGGACGACCCGCCGCCGGGCGAGCACGACCTGCTCGGCCTCTACGAGGGCCATGCCCTGACCAGCCGTGGCTGGGACTACTCCGGCGTGCTGCCGGACCGGATCTTCATCTACCGACATCCGATCCTGCGGATCTGCGACAACGACGACGATGTCGTCGACGAGGTGGCGGTGACGGTGGTCCACGAGATCGCCCACCACTTCGGCATCGACGACGAGCGGCTGCACGCACTGGGCTGGGGCTGAGTTCCGGATCGGCGGTCGCCGCGTCACCCCGGCCGTGGTTGCCCCCTTCGCCTACCGTCGGTGCAGCGACCGCGAACCCTGTCAGGAGGCACCTTTCATGCGCAGCGAGCTGTTCTCCTCGGAGAACCTGGAAAAGGAGTCCGCGCAGCCCGGCATGCGGCTGCAGAACTCCAAGATGTTGAAGATCGAGCTGAACGGCGAGGCGATGGCCCGGGTCGGCTCGATGGTCGCCTACCAGGGGAACGTGCAGTTCCAGGCGCTGGGCTCGGGCGGGCTCGGCAAGTTCCT
The DNA here is from genome assembly GCF_029626165.1 of Micromonospora sp. WMMD967. NCBI lineage: Bacteria > Bacillati > Actinomycetota > Actinomycetes > Micromonosporales > Micromonosporaceae > Micromonospora > Micromonospora sp. WMMD967. The sequence goes on along the minus strand of NZ_JARUBK010000001.1, from coordinate 984,053 downwards.
CAAGCAGAAGCTCACCGGCGAGGGCGTCCCGCTGATGAAGGTCTCCGGCCAGGGTGACGTCTTCCTCGCCGAGTTGGCCAAGGACGTGCACATCATCGACCTGGAGCCGGGTGACGCCCTCTCCATCAACGGCTCCAGCGTGCTCGCCTTCGACTCGACCCTCCAGTACGACATCAGGATGGTCGGCGGCGCCGGGATGGCTTCCTCGTCCGGCCTGTTCAACTGCGTGTTCAGCGGTTACGGACGGATCGCCATCACCACCAAGGGCACCCCGGTGGTGCTCAACGTGGATGCCCCGACGTACGTGGACCCGCAGGCCGCGGTGTGCTGGTCGGCCAACCTTCAGACCGGCTACCACCGGGCCGAGCAACTGGGCCTCGGCACGCTGCTGGGTCGACGCACCGGTGAGTCGTTCACGATGAGCTTCGCCGGCCAGGGCTTCGTGGTGGTGCAGCCGTCCGAGGAGCCGCCGGTCATGGGCAGCGGTCAACAGCAGCAGGAGGGCGGTCTGCTCGGCGGGCTGCTGAGCTGACCGACGTGGCGGGGGCGCTCCCGGGACTCGGGGGCGCCCGGCCCGATCAGGTCAACTCGCCGGTGCGCAGTCGAGCCAGCCAGGCCGCCGCGTCCGCGTAGTCGACGTCGGACAGGCCCGCCGGCGCCGGCACCGGCCGTTCGCCCGCCGCCTCGGCCCAGCGGTGCCGGGGGTACGACCCCAGGAAGCGGACGTCGGCGCAGACCCGACGCAGCCCCTGCAACGCCTCGCCCAGGCGTACGTCGGCCACGTGGCCGGTGCAGTCGAGGAAGAAGACGTACCGGCCCAGGGCCTCACCGGTCGGGCGGGACTCGATCCGGGTCAGGTTGACGCCGCGTACGGCCAACTCCATGAGCACCGACAGCAGGGCACCGACCCGGTCGTGGGCGATGTAGACAGCGAGCGAGGTGAGGTCGTCGCCGGTGGGCGGCGGAGGCGGCCCCGGCCGGGACACCAGCGCGAACCGGGTCACCGCGTCGGGATGGTCCGCGATCTTGTCGGCGAGGACCGCGAGGCGGTGCCGGGTCGCCCCGATCGGCGCGCAGATCGCCGCGTCGTACTCGCCGGACCCGGCGCCGGCGGCAGCCGCACCGTTGGAGAGCACGTCGACCACCACGCCGTCGGGCAGGTGGTCACGCAGCCAGCCCCGGCACTGGGTGGAAGCCTGCGGGTGGGCCGCGACGGTGCGGATCGAGGTCAACGAGGTGCCGGGTCGGGCGCCGAGCACGAACTCCACCGGCAGGATCACCTCCCGGGTGATCACCAGCGGCTCGCCCTCGGCCATCTCGTCCAGGGTGACGCCCACCGCCCCGCCGATCGAGTTCTCCAACGGCACCAGAGCGGCGTCGGCGTCCCCGGCGCGGACACTGTCCAGTGCCTCCCCGACGCTGCGAGCGGGCGTACGGGTGCCGCGCTCGGCGGCGGGCACGGAGCGCAGGGCCTGCTCGGCGAAGGTGCCCTCCGGCCCGAGGTAGACGAAACGTGTCGGCGGTGTTCCCGGCATGCCGATCAGCCTACGCACCCGGCCGGGTGGCCGGACCGGCCTCACAGGCCAGGGCGCGGATTCCGGCCGGCCCGGCGGCGCGTACCTCGACGGTGCAGACGTCAGTGCCGGCGGTGACGAGCGTCGGTGCGCTCGGCTGGCCCCGGGTGACCACCTGGAGTTCCTCGTGCCCGGTCACCTCGAGCACGGTGAACTGCCAGTCGGCGGCGCAGAGGGGGCCGGTGCGGACCTGGACCCGGACGTTGGCCGGGAGCACGCCCGCCCGACCACGGAGCAGCTGCACCACCCGCTGCCCGGTCGGGCCGTTCCGGCAGGCCGTCGCGACCGCCCCGGCGTCGGCGGAGGGCGTGATCGCGGCGCTCGGCGGTGCGGTCACCGGCGGGGTGGTGGGGGCGATGCTCGGGCCGGGCGTCGGCGGAGCCCCGCTGCCGGTGGGCATGGCGGTGGGCGTACGCACCCCGGGCGGGGCGCCACAGCCGGACAGCGACGCGGCAGCGAACACCGCGAGCGTGACCGCGAGGGTCCGGGCGGCTGAATGGCCGGTCCGGCCGCGTGGGACGTTAATCGTCTTCCGCGACGGGGGAGACGCGGGGCGGGGTGGGGTGAACGGCACGGGCCGGTCCTCGGGGACATCGGAGAATTCGTCACGGCCGGGGTGGCCGAGCCCATCGTAGGGTGAGCGGCCTTCCGGGTGAAGGTCAGCCGGTGACGCGGTGCCCGGCGCGCTGGAGCGCGGCGATGCCCTCGGTCAGCCGGACGGCCGGCACCAACAGGTAGTCGGTGTCGAAGGTGGAGAACGTGACCACGCTGACCCGCGCCTCGGCCAGCGGGTCGACGAGCGCGGCCAGGCTGCCGGTGCCGTTCGGCTCCATCGGCGCGGCGACCCGTAGACAGCGCCAGACGGTCTCCACCACGGCCTGCGCCGGAGCCCGGTCGGTCGGACAGATCACGGAGATTCCGTCGGAGGTCCAGCTCACCGTGACGACGTCGGTGTCACGGAGGTCGTTCGACGTCGCATCCGGCACTGTGGTGCCGGCGGCCAGCCTGCACACAGCGTATTCCCCGGGCAGTAGAGCGATATCGAGCATGGAGGCACCTTACGGCCTGCGCGGGGGCTCTCCCGGGGAACGCCGCGTGCGGCGAACGACACACTCCGCCGCAGGTCAGACCTCGGAGAAGAAGGTGAGTGAGCCTGCTACGGCGCCGTCGGTGAGCACCGGGGTCGAGATCGCGTCGACTGTCGCGTCGGAGTTGCTTGCCGAGGCGGCCTGCACGCGGAGTAACCCACGAGCGAGTCGGCCGGACGAGAGCGCCAGCAGCGGCGGAATCTTGTCGATCTCGGCCTCGGTCAGCACGCCCCGGTTGGCGGTGAAGTCGAGCAGGCGCAAACCGCCGTCGAGCAGCGGTCGCCCGATCAGACCGGCCGGCTCGCCCAGACAGAGCAGCTCGCATCCGGCCGTGGAGATCGCCACCACCCTCGTGTCGGCGTCGATCAACAGGCACGGCTCATCGGCCCGGGACACCGTCGAGGACCATTGGCCGACGTTGCCGGACTCCGGCTCTGTCGACGCTCGGGCCGCCGGCACGAACGCTTCCGAGAGCGAAAGTTCGACGTGGGCCACCGCGCCTCCTATGTGCACCGATCGACTGTCCACGCTAGCGGGTCGCCGACGGAATCACCGAGCGCACCGGGTCACCGTGCCGCGCAGCCTGGACGGCGCGACTGGTGACGGCGCGGAAACCGGTGAGGTGGACGGGGGGACCGGAGCCGCGTGGCGTCGCCGGTGACGTTACCGGCGGTGGGCCGGCTTGTCAGCGGCCGTTCGGCCCTCGTCGTACCACCGGTAGTCGGCGGTTGGACGGTACGTGCCGTTCAACCAGGTGCTGGGGTGCTGTGCGACCCGGGACAGCTTCTCGGCCGTGGCGGGGCTGATCCGGCTGCCACCAGCGACGAGGAGCCGGTCCAGCTCCCGGTGGGTGGCCATCAGACAGTCCTTCGGAAGGCCGTAGACACTGATCACGCCGGAGCCGACGAAGGTCAGCACCGGCGTCACCGGGACGGGCAGCCCCACCGCGTCGGAGAGGGCCTTGCTGGCCCGTTTGGCGTCGCGGCGGGACTCGGCAACGTACGGGGGCCTCTTGCCGTTGATCTGCACGACGTCGCCGGCGACGAGCACCCTCGCGCGGCCGTGGTCGGCGATGGTCACGGCGAAGAGGCCGCTCGGCCCGATGGCGAGGAACCCGGCGCGGTCGTCCTGACCGCGGTCGAGGACGTCCGTCACGTCTGTGCGAGGCCACTCGATGACGTGCCAGGCGGGACCGAGGTGGTCGAGCTGGCCCAGTGCCCGCGCCCCGGCCGCCTCCAGGCGGCGTGCGCCCCGCTCAGCCCGACGGCGACGGGCCCATTCGAGAGGTGTCGGACGGACTGGTTCGAGAACCCCCGGCGACTCGACGCGGGGGTGTGGCACCGCGACGGGCGGCAGTGCCCGAGCGGACGGTACGGCTCGTCGTGCGGGAAAGACAGTCATCGTCGACCTCCGGCAAAAGGTCCCTCGAAGTTATGTCCTCACTACCCTACGTTGTCACTCCCGGTGTTCGGCAAGCCGGAGCGCCGGAATGACTGTGGATGAATGCCATATTCATCCACAGTTCTTTTGTCGGATGCCGCCAAACCCTGCCCTACGCTGCGGGAGTGACCCACTACGTCGACAGTGAAGTCGGCCGGCTCGGCACCGTACTGCTGCACCGGCCCGGCCCCGAACTGGCCCGGCTCACCCCGCGCAACAACGACTCGCTCCTGTTCGACGCGATCCCCTGGGTCGGGCGCGCCCAGGAGGAGCACGACGCGTTCGCCGCCGCCCTGCGCGAGCGCGGGGTCGAGGTCCTCTACCTGGCCACCCTGCTGGCCGAGACACTCGCCGTGGCGGACGCCCGCGCGGAGCTCACCGAACAGGTGCTGCGTTCCCGGCGACTCGGCGACACCCTGCGGGCCCGCGTGGCAGACCACCTCTCCTACCTGGACCCGGCGGCCCTGGCCGACGTGCTTACCGCCGGGCTGGCCCACGAGGAGCTGCGGATCAGCTCGGAGCGGCCGGGCGGGCTGGTCTACACGTTGATGAACAGACATGACTTCGTCATCGACCCGTTGCCCAACCTGTTGTTCACCCGCGACTCGTCGCTCTGGATCGGCGACCGGGTCGGCGTCACCAGTCTGGCCATGCCCGCCCGCCGCCGCGAGACCACCCTCACCGACGCCATCTACCGTCACCACCCACGCTTCGCCGGCACCGAGTTCGTCTACCGCCCGAACCTCGAACACCTGGAGGGCGGGGACGTGCTGCTGCTCGCGCCCGGGGTGCTGGCGGTGGGCGTGGGCGAGCGAACCACACCGGCCGGCGCCGAACGCCTCGGCCGGCAGGTGTTCGCCGCCGGCCTGGCCCACACCATCCTGGTGGTGCCGATCGCGCAGAAACGCGCCACCATGCACCTCGACACCGTCTGCACGATGGTCGACGTGGACGCCGTCCTGATGTATCCCAACATCGCGAGCACGCTGTCCGCGTACACCGTCATCGCCGGGGCGGACGGTGCGGACCCGCGGGTGGACGGACCGGCGCCGTTCCTGCGTGCCGCCGCCGACGCGATGGACCTCGACGTGCTCCGGGTCATCGACACCGGGCTGGATCCGGTCACCGCGGAACGTGAGCAGTGGGACGACGGCAACAACACCCTCGCCCTGGCACCCCGGCTCTGCGTGGGCTACGAGCGCAACACCGAGACCAACGCCCAGTTGGAGCGGGCCGGCATCGAGGTGATCCCGATCGCCGGCTCCGAGTTGGGCTCCGGCCGGGGCGGCCCGCGCTGCATGTCCTGCCCGATCACCCGCGAGCCGCTGCGGGGAAGGGCGCCCTCGTCGGGATAGGCGCCCTTCCGCAGCTCAGCGGAGGGTGAGCTGGCGGCCGAGCAGACCCTGGCGGGCGCGCCGGCCGGCGGCGTCCAGCGGGCCGTCGGTGGCCAGCGCCTCAGCGTAGCGCTTGGCGAACTGCGCCACCGGGTCCTCCCACTCCGCCGCGGGAGTCTCCTCCGGCAGGTCCCACACCGGGACCAGTCGGCCGTGCGCGCGGAACATGCCGGCGAACTTGGTCTGCTCGCCGAGGGTCAGCGAGCCGGCCGCGCCGAGACGGGCCAACGCGTCGAGGGCGGCGTCCTCGTCGTCCGGCAACACCCAACGCACGTGCGCCTTGTCCGGGACCTGGCACCAGTACGCGGCCTTCGCCGCGGTCATTCGTACCGTCGGATAGATGGCCGCGTTCGCCCGCTCCAGGGACGCCTGGACGGTCGGGTCGTCGCCGGCCCCGGGGTCGAGCCAGAACTCGAAACCCTCGTGCATGCTGATGTCCAGTGGGCCGTCCACGAGGATGTCCTGCAGGCGTGGGCCGGGGCCGGGCAGCGGCGGCACGGACACCTGGCCGCCCGGCTCGGCCCGCAGCGCGCAGAGCAGCGCGTCGGCCAGGTCGCGGGAGACGTCACCGGACTGCTGGTGGCGCTGAAGACCGATGAGCACCCGGCCGTCCGGCTTGGTGATCGCCGGCGCGGCCATCGGCAGCACCGTGGCGAGCGTCGCCGACCGGTCGCCGAACTCCTCGACCAGGGCGGGTGCCAGTCGCAGCGGCGCGGAGGCCGCCGGCACCAGTTCGCGTAGGGCGATCCACTCGGGCTCGTCGACCAACCCGTCGAACGGACGCGGCACGAAGATGTCCCGCACCTTGTCCTTGCGGGGGGCGCTGTCGGCGGCGGTGCGCTGGCTCTTTCGACGCTTGCTCACGGCGTCACAGCCTAGAGGCCCGACCGGCTCGCCGTGGCCCGGACCCACCCAACCTCAGCCCGTCGATCAGCGAAGTCGCCACCACCTTCGGCGGTGACCTCGTAGCCCGGAGGCTCAGCCCGCCGGCACCAGGTCGGGTCGCGGCGCCGGCACCGGATCGAACTCCGCCCAGACTCGCTGGCCCATTCCGTCCCGCTCGACCCCCCAGCGGGTCGCCAGACCAGCGACGATGTGCAGCCCGCGACCGTCCGCCGCGTCGGGGCTGGCCGTCCGGATCCGTGGCCCGGTGCTCGCGCCCCCGTCGGTGACCCGCAACTGGATCGCAGTGCCCTCGGGCGAGGACCGTAGCCGCCACGCGACCCGGATGACTCCGCCCGGAAGCGGCCGGGCGTGCCGCACCGCGTTGCCCACCAGCTCCGCGAGCACCGCGATGAGATCCGCGCGGAGCGTCGGGGGTACGACGTCCGCCAGCTCGTCAGAGAGTCTGTGCCGGGCGAGCCGGGCCCCGGCCGGATGGTGGGGAACCACCACGCACCACGCCCGATCCGTCACTGCCGCTGCCACCGTTGCCTCCACGTCGCGCCACCTCGGTCAACAGCGGGGTAGCCGCACCTCTGCGACCGTACCGCCGCCGGCCCTCGGACGTAGGGATACCCATCCATTCTGTTGTTCAACGATCCGGCGGACGAGATAGAGGCCGAGCCCTGCCCCCGGATAGCCGCGTCGGTCGCCGGACTCGCCCTGCCAGAACCTGTCGAACGCGCGCTCCACGTGCTCCGGTCGGATGCCGATGCCCTGGTCGCTGACCCGGAACGCCACCAGTTGACCGTCGACCGAGGCGGTGACCTCGATCGGGGAGTCCGGTGCCGAGTACTTGCCGGCGTTGGTCGTCAACTCGGTCAACACAGTGGCCAGGCTGGGGCGGTGACCGAGCGCCTTGGGTAGGTCGTTCGGGAGGAGCAGCACCAGCCGCCGGCGCAACTCCGCCGGCAGGTCGACGACGGCGGAGCGCAACGCCTCGCCGAGGTCGAACGGCGTCGCGGGCTCGTCCCCGGGCCCCGCCTCGGCAGCCGAGGAGAGGAGACGGTCGACCAATCGGGCCAGTTCGTTGGCGCGCTGCCCGATCACCCGGGCGGCCTGCCGGCGGTCCACCTCGGTCAGTGACTCCCAGTGGTCGGTGAGCGTGTCCGCGTACCCCTTGATGACGGTGACCGGCGTCCGCAGCTCGTGGCTGGTCACGGCGACGAACAGATCCCGGTCGTGGTCGCGTTGCTGCTGGTCGGTGATGTCGCGGAAGGTGACCACCCGGAGCGTGCCTGGGCCGGGCAGCTCGCCGGAGGTGATCCGCAGCCAGCGGCCGTCCGGCATCCGGTGATCGCGCACCTGACCGGAGGGCGGCAGCGGGAACGGCAGGGGGCGGCTCAGCGCCTGCTCGACCGACCGGCCGGTGACCTGCGCGGCGGCCGGGTTCCAGAGTCGGACGTGCCCGTCCCGGTCGACGACGGCCAGCCCGTCGGCCAGCGCTGCCACGACCGGGCCGTCACCGTGCACCGGCAGGCCGCTCTGGTCGCCGTACATGTGCGCGACGCAGGACGCGAGGTAGGCGACCACCCCCTGCTGCTCGGCACCCGGTTCGTCGTCGCCCGGATAGAGCGCGTGCAGGCTGCCCACCGTGTGGCCGCCGATCTCCGCCCGGGCGACCACCATCCACCGCAGGTCGCTGCCGCTCAACTCGGCGGCCAGTTTGCCGTTGAGGTGACCCACCCGCACCTGGCGTGCCCGTGGGCCGGCGAGCAGGCAGACGGTGTCCGGATCGTCGACTGCCAGCGGCCGGCCGAGGGCCCACTCCGCCGCCCCGGTCGCGGAGATCACGCGACCGCCGGTCGGGCCGAACTCGACGAATGCCATACCTGTCGCACCGAGCGCGGGCTGGGCCACCCGGAGAAGCTGGGTGAGGACCGGCAGGCCCGCGTCCCCAGAATTGATCATCTCGATCACGACGGTGTGGCCGCCGAGGAGAGCGGGAAAATCGATACGCTCCGGCATGTGCCGAGTCTGCCCGGTCGACCTGGATTTGGGCACCCCCGCCGGCTCAGCGGCCCAGCCGGGCGAGGGTGTGCGCCGGCCGGTCGGTGATGATCCCGTCCACCCCGGCGGACAGCACCAGCTCCAGGTCGGTCGGCTCGTTGACCGTCCAGACGTACACCTGGTTGCCGGCCGCGCGCAGTGCGGGCAGCAGTTGCGGGCGACCTCGGACAAGACCGATGCCCGGCCCCGCGATCCGGGTGCCGAACGGGAGCCGGCCCAACCGCAGCCACCGTGGCACCACCTCCAGCAACAGCACTGTGGGCAGCGTCGGGGCCAGCTCGCGGACCCGGCGGACCGCCAGCGGCGAGAACGACATCACGGTGACCTGCACGGGGTCGTCCGGCGCCGGGTCGGCCAGCCCGTACCGGCGCAGCATGGTGACCAGTCGTCGTTCCACGGTCGAGCCGTAGCGGGAAGGGTGCTTCGTCTCCACCAGCAGTCGGACCGGCCGCCCGGCGTCGAGCACGGCGTCCAACAGCCGGGCCAGGGTCAGCAACCGGGTGTGCGAATCGTCCGGCGGCAGGTCGCCGCTCGGTGCGCTGCCCGGATGCCACGAGCCGAAGTCCAGCGCGTCCAGCTCGGCGAGCGTACGCGCGCTGACCAGACCGCGACCGTTGCTGGTGCGGTCGAGTCGACGGTCGTGTACGCAGACCAGGTGCCCGTCCCGGGTCAGCCGGACGTCGCACTCCAGCCCGTCGGCACCCTCGTCGAGGGCGCGCAGGTACGCGGCGAGAGTGTGCTCGGGCAGGTCGAACGAGGCGCCGCGGTGCGCGAAGACCAGTGGGCCGCCCATCCCCGCCCGCCCTCAGATGACCTGGCCGGGCTGCCCGTTCGCGTCGACCACCGGCCGGCCGACCGCGGCCCACTGGCGCATCCCACCGTCGGCGTTACGCACCTGCCCCCAGCCGTTGTTGACCAGGTAGGCGACGACCTGGGCCGAGCGCCCGCCGGAGCGGCAGATGACCGCCACGTCCCGGTCGGTGGGCACCTCGGCCAACCGCGCCGGCAGTTCCATCATCGGCAGGTGGTGGGCTGTCGGAGCGTGGCCGGCGGCCCACTCGTCGGCCTCCCGCACATCCAGCAGGTAGGTCTCGTCGTCGATCTCGGTCACGGGCACGGTGGGAACCTGGGGTCCGAACACAGGAAGCAACACTAGATCCTCGTCGGCCGGTTCGGCACCGACAGGGCCGTCGCCACCGTCACAACCGGGTCACCCAGCGCGGGTTGGCCTGCGCCCAGGCCGGCACCCGAGTGCCCCGAACCGCCTCGAAGAGCCCGTTGCCCCCGTTGTCCAGTACCACGTAGGAGACCTCGTCGATGGTCTGTGGTGACGACGGAACCTGGACGCCGCGCATCCCGTCGGGCGGCAGCGCGCGCAGCGCGAGGAGCAGATCCTCCAGGGGTACGCCGTTGGTGTCGACGGTCAACGACCCGCCGACCGCCCGCAGCACCTGGTCGAACTTGACCGGGTTGCTGCGCAGGTCCGCTCTGCCGGCGCTGTCCAGCATCGCCCGGAGCAACTGTTGCTGGTGGTGCTGCCGGTCGTAGTCGCCACCGGGCAGGTCGTAGCGCTGTCGTACGTAGTCCAGGGCCTGCGCCCCGTCCATGCGCTGACAGCCGGTGGGGAAGACCCGGTTGGTGTGGATCGAGCGGACCTCGGTGTCCACGCACATGTCCACCCCGCCGAGCAGGTCGATGACCTTGCGGAAGCCGGAGAAGTCGATCAGCGCGGCACCGTCGAACCGGATGCCGGTGAGCCGGTGCAGGGTGGCGGAGAGGAGCCGGGCGCCGGCCTGCCCGCCGCCGCCGTGCTCGTACGCCGCATTGATCTTGTCTTGGCCGCCGCCGAAGCCGTTTCCGGGTGGGATGGCGACCAGCAGGTCCCGTGGGATGGAGACGAGGTAGGCCTCCCGCTGCCCGGCCGGTACGTGCACGATCAGGATGGTGTCCGAGCGTTGGTCCGGACCACTGTCACCGGGGCGGCGGTCGGAGCCGACCAGGAGGTAGTTGAGGGGCCCGTCCAGGTCGGTGCGGTCGGTGCGGGCGTCGGCGTCGAGCAGTTGCTCCTTGGTCACCGTCCGGTCGTACCGGTTGCTGAGCGTCTTGAGCCCGATCATGGCGAGCCCGGCCAGCAGGACGAGGGCCAGGCCGATGCCGAGCAGGATCCGTGACCCGCGGGCACGGCGCGCTCGGGTGGCCGGGGCCGTTGCCGCCCGGCCCGCCGTGTTCCGCCCCCACCTGGACGTGACCGCCTCCCCGCAGCCGCACGTGAAACCTGCTCACGTCGAGGCTACGGGTGGTGACGACGCCGTCGCTGGCTTTCCGCGACTCCCGGTCGTCACTTGCGGGTGGAGATCACCTCGGGATGGGTGAAGACGAACTCGGCGAGTTTGTCCTGCTTGACGGCCTGGAACATGGCCATCGTCTCTTCGCTCAGGCCCTCGGTGTTGTTGCCGTTGGCGTGGAAGGTGCCGCCGTTGGTCTTGAGCATGGTCAGCTCGTTGGCGGTGACCCCGCGCATCGTGAAGATGAAGTTCTCGATCGCCACACCGCCGGTGTCCAGCACGAACGCCTTACCGGCCGCCTTGATCAGCTGGTTCATCTTGCTCGGGCTGGTCAACATGCCGCCGTCGGTGGCCTTCTTGGCCATCGCCTTGATCAGCTGCTGCTGGTTGGCCTGCCGGTCGTAGTCGCCGTTCTTGAGGGACTTGCGCTGCCGGGAGTAGTCGAGCGCGGCCCACCCCTCCATCTCCTGGCAGCCCTTCTTGTGCACCACAGGGGTCCGCGGCTTGCCAGTCTTCTTGGCGTCCGCGTTCCACATCGGCTTGCCGTCGACGTACGACATGTGCAGCGACTTGACCTCCTGGCTGACGCAGATGCGCACCGTGCCCAGGGTGTCGATGACGTTCTTGAAGCCGCCGAAGTTGATGATCGCCGCGCCGTCGAAGCTGATCCCGGTGAGCCGCTTGATGGTCTGCGCCATCAGCTGCGCGCCACCCTCCCAGCCACCACCGTTGGCGGCGCCGGCCTGGAACGCGCCATTGATCTTGCCGGTGCCGCCGGCGTAGCCGCTCTTCTTGAACGGGGGGATCTGCGCCTCGGTGTCCCGAGGGATCGAGATCAGGTACGCCTGGTCGTGCGTGGCGGGGATGTGCAGGATGATGATGCTGTCCGAGCGCACGTCGTCGGCCGCCCAGCGCTCCCGGGCGTCCACGCCGAGCAGCAGCATGTCGATCGGCCCGTCGAGGCTCGCCCCGCCCTCGGCGTCGGACTTGCCGGCGTCGCCCAGCAGGTTACGTTGCGCGATGTCCCCGGTTGCCTGGCCGATCAGCACCTTGCCGCCGACGATGCCCACGCCGCTGCCGAGCATCAGCACGGCCCCGAACACCACTGTCAGTCGGGCCCACAGAGGGTCCTTGCGCTTGGCCCGCTTCTTCGCCGGCCCGCCGCCACCAGCAGGGCCGCCACCGCCGACGCCGGGCGGCCGGGCACCCGGCCCGCCGCCCGAGGCGCGTGCCTGCACGGGTATGGCCGCGGCAGCACGACCGCTGGGCGCGGCGGACCCGGGGGACGAAGGGCGACGACTGGCCTGAACCGGCATGCGTGCTCCAGCTCGTGATCAGGAGGGGGCGGCACCACTGTACGGACATCAATTCGACTTTGCGAGTTCAGCTCGGGTCAATCCGGACGTCAACTTACGTGGACTCGGTCGATCGTCGCCACTCGATGAGCCGAACGGCGGGCAGGCCGTCAGTCGCGGGGTCCTCCGCCCCGGTCAGCCGCCGTCGTTGCTCTTCGGCGGGTTGGCCTTGACCCAGTCCGCCATGGTGTCGGCCGACATGGCCCGGTACATCGCGAGCGCCTTCTCCCGGTCCGAAACCACTACCGACTCGCCGTTGATCGTGTCGCTGCCCGAGTTCGGGCTGGTCACGAAGGTGAGATTCTCACCGCGCAGGTTGCGGAACTGCAGCGCCATGTCTGTAACCGAGAAACCCTGGTCCACGGTTACGGCCTTGGTCACCGACTGGAGGAAATCGTTGAGCTTCTTCGGATTCGCCAGCGTGCCGCTGCTCGCCGCCTTGTCCATCAGCGCCCGCAGGAACTCCTGCTGGTGCCGCATCCGGGCGAAGTCCCCGTCCGGGAACTGCTTACGCTGCCGGATCCAGTCCAGCGCCTCCGCGCCGTCCATGTGGTTCGTGCCCTTGGTGAACGTCCGGTAGGGCTTGTGGATCGAGGTGACGGTCCGCTCCACCTTCAGGTCCACCCCGCCGAGAGCGTCGGTGACCTCCTTGAACCCGCCGAAGTCGATAGCCATCACGTGGTCGATCCGAACGTCGCTGAAGCACTCCACGGTGCGTACCGCCAGGGGGAGACCGCCGAACGCGAACGCTGCGTTGATCTTCGCGCGCTGACCGGAGTCGCAGGCCGCGCCCGCGCTCTCCGGGATCGGCACGTAGAGGTCGCGCGGGATGGAGACCAGGTAGGCCTCCTGGTGGTCGGCCGGAATGTGCATCACGATGATCGTGTCGGCGCGCCACTGGCTCTTCGTGTCGACCGGGGCGTCCGGGTCCCGTGAGTCGCTGCCGACCAGCAGGATGTTCAGCGCGCCGTCGACGGCCTTGACCGGGCGACCACCGGTGATCTCCGCGAACGGGTCGGTGCGGGCCAGGTCGCCGTTGAGGTTGCGGGCGTAGAGCCAGGCGCCCACGCCGCCGAGCAACGCCAGCACCAGCACCGCGACCCCCGCCACGAGGGCGATCCGGCCCCAGCGCGGGCGTGGGCCGCGTCGTCCCGACCCACCGGCGCCACCTGGGCCGCCGGGGCCCCTCGGCCCCGTCGGGCCGCCCGGCCTGGGCCCCTCCTCGTCGTACGACGGGTAGAAGCGTGCCTCGGCGGGACGGGCGCGCCCGGAGGCGCCCCGATCAGGGCCGGGCACCGACGCGCGCCCGGCGCTGCGGTGCAGGGACGGATACGGGACGCCGGCAGACGAAGTCGCGGACATGTAACTCAGGGTACGTAGCGGGAGCCAGTACCGCCTTCAGGCGACACTCAGCGGCAGGCGGTACGCAACGAACCGGCTACCCTAGCCGCGCCCGGAAGTACTCGATCGTGCGTCGCAGGCCGTCTTCGGGCGCGACTGTCGGCTCGTATCCCAGCAGTTCGCGGGCGAGCGTCAGATCGGGGCGGCGCATCTCCGGATCGTCCGAGCTGCGCGTGACGTAGATCACCTCGGAGCTGCTGCCGGAGAGCGACACGATCAACTCGGCGAGTTGCCGCATGGACAACTCGTGCTCGGTGCCGCAGTTGACCGGACCCGTCTCGGTCGAGTCGAGCAGCAGCAGGATGCCGCGAACCAGGTCCTCGACGAAGCAGATCGAGCGGGTCTGGTTGCCGGTGCCGTGCACGGTGATCGGCTCACCGCGCAGCGCCTGGGAGACGAAGGTGGGGATGGCGCGGCCGTCGTCCGGACGCATCCGGGGGCCGTACGTGTTGAAGATCCGGACGATCGCCGCGTCGAGCCCGCGGTAGCGGTGGTACGCCATCGTCGCGGCCTCGGAGAAGCGCTTCGCCTCGTCGTAGACGCTGCGGACCCCGATCGGGTTGACGTTGCCCCAGTAGGTTTCCCGCTGCGGGTGCTCCTTCGGGTCCCCGTACGCCTCGGAGGTGGAGGCCATCAGGAACCGGGCGCCGTCGGCGACAGCGCGCTCCAGCAGGTGCAGGGTGCCCACCGAGCCGACCCGGAGGATCTCCACGGGAAGCTGGGCGAAGTCGGTGGGGCTGGCCGGCGAGGCCATGTGCAGGATCGCGTCGAAACGCTCGGCCATCGCCGGGTGGTGCGTCGGCAGGCCGTCGGAGAGGTCCGCCTCGACGAGCGTGAAGGTGGGCCGGTCCAGCAGGTGGGCCACGTTGTCCTTCGAGCCGGTGACGAAGTTGTCCAGCGCCACCACCGTGCAGCCGCGGGCGATCAGGACGTCCACCAGGTGCGACGGGACGAAGCCGGCTCCACCGGTGACGAGGATGCGGTGACCGGACCCGAAGCGCTCAACAACCTTCATACCGCTCAGCCTACCGACCACGGATACGGCGACGGGCTCCCGCCGACGCGAGGCGTCAACGGGAGCCCGTCCAGAGCGTCAGTGGGCGCCCGAGCCGGTGAGGGCGCGCACCTCCAGCTCCGCGTACTTGTCCTCGTCGTGCTCCTTGGAGATGACGGTGCCGATCCACCCGCACAGGAAGCCGAACGGGATGGACAGGATGCCCGGGTTGGACAGCGGGAACCACTGCCAGTCGTGGTCCGGGAACATCGAGGTCGCGGCGCCGGAGACCACTGGCGAGAAGAACACCAGCAGTACGGCCGAGAGCAGGCCGCCGTAGATCGCCCACACCGCGCCGGAGGTGTTGAACCGCCGCCAGAACAGGCTGTAGAGGATCGCCGGCAGGTTGCCCGAGGCGGCGACCGCGAAGGCGAGTGCCACCAGGAACGCCACGTTGAGGTTCTGCGCGTAGATCGACAAGGCGATCGACACCGCGCCGATGACCAGGGCGGAGATCCGGGCGACCCGCACCTCCTGCCGCTCCGACGCCTCACCCCTCTTCATCACGTTGGCGTAGAAGTCGTGCGCCAGGCTGGACGACGAGGCCAGCGTCAACCCGGCGACCACCGCGAGGATGGTGGCGAAGGCGACCGCCGCGATGATTGCCAGCAGGGCCGCGCCGCCCAGTTCACCGCCGAAGAAGCTGATGCCCAACGCTTCGGCCAACTGCGGCGCGGCGGTGTTGCCGGCCTTGTCCTGTGCGGTGATCGCCTGGCTGCCGACCAGGGCCGCCGCACCGAAGCCGAGGGCCAGGGTGAGCAGGTAGAAGGTGCCGATGATGCCGATCGCCCAGAGCACGCTCTTGCGGGCCGCCTTGGCGGTGGGCACCGTGTAGAAGCGGATCAGGATGTGCGGCAGACCGGCGGTGCCGAGCACCAGGGCGATGCCCAGGGACAGCAGGTCCACCTTGTTGTAGAACGTCTGTGTCGAGTTGCCGGCGACCTCGACGCCGTACCGTAGCCCGGGTTCGAGGAACGCGCTGCCCTTGCCGGATGCCGCGGCCGCCTGGCCGAGCAGCTCCGACAGGTTGAAGTTGAACTTCGCCAGCACCAGGATGGTCATCAGGAGCGCGCCGCCCATGAGCAGGAACGCCTTGACGATCTGCACGTAGGTGGTGCCCTTCATGCCGCCCACCGTGACATAGATGATCATCAGGGTGCCGACCATGATGATGGTGGCCACCTTCGCGGTGTCCGCGTCCATGCCGAGGAAGGTCGTCCCCGGCCGGATGCCGAGCAGCAGCGCGACCAGCGCGCCGGCACCCACCATCTGCGCCAGCAGGTAGAAGATCGACACCGTGATGGTGGAGACCGCCGCCGCCGTACGCACCGGACGCTGACGCATCCGGAAGGCCAGCACGTCCGCCATCGTGTACCGGCCCGAGTTACGCAGCAGCTCGGCGACCAGCAGCAGGGCCACCAGCCAGGCGACCAGGAAGCCGATCGAGTAGAGGAAGCCGTCGTAGCCGTAGAGGGCGATGATGCCGGCGATACCGAGGAACGAGGCGGCCGACATGTAGTCGCCGCCGATCGCCATGCCGTTCTGGAAGCCGGAGAAGGACCGGCCGCCCGCGTAGAAGTCGGTAGCCGTCTTGGTCTGCCGGCTGGCCCAGATCGTGATGGCCAGGGTCACCGCCACGAAGACCAGGAAGAGCGTGATGGTCAGGTTGCGGGCGGTGTGGTTGCCCGCCTCCGCCGCCAGGAACGTCTCAACCGCGTGGACCGTCTTCATGGGTCACCTCCCCGATCTCGGCGCGGATGCGGTCCGCGATGGGGTCGATCTTCCGGTCCGCGTACCGGGAGTAGAGCCAGGCGATCAGGAACGTGGAGACGAACTGGAGCAGGCCGAAGACCAGCGCGACGTTGATGTTGCTGCCGAACAGCTTCGTGCCCATGAAGTCCCGGGCGTACGCGGAGAGAATGACGTAGAGCGCATACCACAGGAAGAAGGCGACGGTCATCGGGAAGACGAAGCCGCGCAGCGCACGCCGCAGCCCGGCGAACTCGTCCGACCGTTGTACGGTCAGGTACTTGTCCGACTGGGAAGCGGCCGAAGCGGGTGTGTCCGTGGACATCTGTGGATCACCACCTTCACAGGCGTCAGAGGAGTTTCGCGCACGGTAGAGAGCGCGCTCCCCGACGGGGAAGGCCGAGATCGACGCCGGTCGTCGACTGCGCCGAGCGGTTGCCTGGCTGCGCCGAGTGACTCAGGTCACTCCGGTGACCGGTCGGTCGGGACGGCCCGCCCGTTCAGCCCGGTAGCTCGTGGTACCGACCGCGGTAGTGCAGCAGCGGAGACGCCTCTCCGGTCAGGTCGACAGCCTCGATGGTGGCCTCCACCAGCAGGCCCCAGCCGTACTCCCGGGCGGTGTCCAGCCGGCACCCGGCCCACCCGCCGGCATCCGCGGGCACCGGCCCGTACGGTGTCTCGATCCAGGTGTCGGCGGCGAAGAGCCCACCCGGTGCGGGAAACAGGCCGGCGAACCGGTCGGCGAGCTGCCGGTGCGGTGGACCGAGCGGCGTGACAGCGAACCGGCCCGCCTCCTCCGCCGCCGCCCAGAAGTCGGACTCCGGGTCGATCAGCCCGACCAGTCGATCCGGCTCTCCTTCGGCGACCAGCGTGGACGACACCGTCAGCCCGGCCGGGCCGGGAGCCGTCCAGAGGGTCACCGGTGCGGCGAGCCGGCCGCGCAGCCGGCGTACCGGTGACCGTTGCCCGGTCGGCACCGCGAACGGATCGGTGTGGTGGATCTCGGCACCCGGCTCATGATTCACGTGAAACATTGTGCCGTCCCGGGCACGTGCCCAACCCAGGAAGCGCTCGTGCAGATCGGTGGGTCGCCCGTTGAGCTGGGCGAGCTGAGCACCGGCCTCCGCCATGAGGGCACCCAGGTAGACCAGCAGCCCCACCCGGTCATCCCGGTATTCGGTGAGCAACGCCAACCGCGCCGGCTGGCCGGCCAGAGCGCGCCGCAGCCACGGCACCGCCAGAGCGGCCGCATCGGCAGGTGCGGCCGGCTCACCAGCGACCTCCGTCCGGCCGGGCCGGCGGTGCCGGGACCGGCCCGTCCCTCCCGGCGGTCGGGGGGCATCTCCTGTTTGCGCGATATGACTCAGAGTCATAAATATGACTCCGAGTCATATCGCTAGTGGTGGCATGACGGTCGGGATACTCTGCGGCGGCGCAGCTCACCACCGACCGCCGTTCGCGCGCCAGGCCTGCGCCGGGGTCAGCCAACCGGCCCGGCCAGGTCGCGGCATGGCCACCGTCGGCCCGACCGCCCATGCAGGCGGCCGAGCGGGCACGCCCGGCGATCCCTCCGCGCCCGGCACCGCCGCCGGTTCTGCCGGCTTCCTCCTCCGGTACGACCACCGCGCCCCGTTCCTGCCCCGGATGAACCCGACCATGGCTGATCTCCTCCTGCTCGACGAGGGCCGCCCCGGCCGGGGGATGACCGGGGCGGCCCGAACGCAGGACCCGATCGCCGGGACGTCGCCTCCACCGGCCGGGCCGCGTGTCCTCCACCTTGGACGGAAAGGTGCGGCCCGGCGGTACTGGACGCACAGCTCGGTCGGCTGATGGAACTCGCCGCCCTGCCGAGCGTCAGACCGCACGTCGTGCCACTCGAAGCGGGAGCACACGTCGGATTGACCCTCGGCTTTCTGCTCGCCGAACTGCCCGACGGGGAACGGGTCACCTATGTCGAGGATGTCGCTCGTGGACACGTCATCGACGACCCGGACGTCGTGCGCGACACGGGCGGTGCCTGCGTCGAGGTGGCGGACAATCTGCCCGGTGTGGTGCTGGTTCGGGACAGCAAGGATCGCTCCGGCCCGGTCCTCACCTTCGCTCCGGCCGCGTGGCGCGGCTTCGTCGACGCTGCCCAGGCGGCAGGTCGCCGCGCCGGTTAGCGGCGCGGCGTGATCGTGGCCAGCAACTCGGGCAGCCGACGGTCCAACACGTCGCCGGCCAGGTACGCGCCCAGCAGCGCCGCGCCCAACCCGTACGCCGCGCCGACCGGCAGGGCCAGCCAGAGCCAGGCGTCCCCGAGCAGCGCGGCGGCTACCACCATCGGCACCGCCGCGACCGCCGACACCAGCATGGTCACCAGGGTGAGCAGCCCCTTCGTGAGGCCCGCACCGCTGTTCATCGCGAACGGGTTGCTCGTTTCCGGCAGCGAGTACGCCCCGAGCACCGAGACGAAACTGTTCACCGCCAGCCCCGCGCCGTAGGTGGCGACCAGGCTGCCGAAGGTGAGCCCGATCCAAGCCGGTCGACTGAGCAGCACCGACAGCACCACCGACACGAACGCCAGCATCGGCAGCACGTACAGCGAGAAGGCGGTCATCCGCGCCCGCAGCTCCACCCGACCGGGCACTCCGGCCACCACGTTCGCGGCGTACGCGCTGCCGTCGAAGCCGAACTGGTTGGCCAGGGTGGCGGCGGCGAGCACACCCACGAGAACCATGGAGATGGTGACCACGACCGGTGAGGAGTCGCTGGCAGCCGCCGTCAACCCCTCGCCCTCCATGGCCGCGAAGTCCCCGCCCGTGACGTTGACGAACACGGGAACGAAGATGCCGACCACCGCGATCGTGATCAGGTTGGCCCGGCGGCGCGCGTCCCGCCACCAGTACCGGGCCTCCCGGGCGACCAGCGCGCCGAAGCGGTCCCGGCGGGCCCAGCCGGTGGCACGGGGGAACAGTTGGGCGACGGCGCCACCGGCCACCCCGCGTCGCGCGGGGGCCTTACCGGCGCTCGCCGCGCCCACCATGGCCGACTCGAGCGACCGGGACCACCAGAACAGCAGGGCGCCGAGGGCCACCACCGTGATCAGCAGTTTCACCGGTGCCGCCCACACCCGTCCCTGGGCCACGTCGATGCCGGCCGTCCACGGCGCGCCGAGCGGCGTCCAACCGATCACGGTCGCCGCGCCGGTCAGCCGGGTCCAGTCCGTCTCCCGCAGCGCCGCGAGACCGAAGATCTGCAACGGGCCGAGAAGTGCGGCGACCACCGCCAGCAGCACGGCCGCCAGGTCCCGGACCCGCCGGGACCGCAGCATGGTGGCGAAGGCGCTGGTCACCGCCCGGCTGGCGGCCACACAGAGCAGCAGCCCCGCGACCACACCGACCACGGCCACCAACCCCGCCGACCAGCCGCCCAGCGACCAGGAGGTGAGCACCAGCCCGAACGTCGCGATCAGCACCGCCAACACCGGAACGCTGATCAGAGCCGCCGCGAACAGACCGGTCACCAACGTGCGGCGGGACAACGGCAGCAGCGCGAACCGGGCCGGGTCCAGTGTCTCGTCCACACCGAAGAAGACCAGTGGTAGGAGCAGCCAGCCGAGCACCAGCAGGCCCCCGCCGGCCGCACCGACCAGCACCGCGTACTGGCCGTCGCCGGTCAGGCCGGGCAGGGCGAAGAGGAAGAAACCACTGACCGCGAACCAGAGCCCGAGCAGCGCGCCACCGATGAACAGTGCGATCCGCCAGCCCTGACCCCGGAAGCTGTTGCCCATCACCCGCAGCTTCAGCCGCACGAAGTGCCGAGCGGAAACCGTGTGTACGGGCGCGGTGGGCCCGGCGTCCGTGCTCACTGCGACAGCCACGACAGCTCCTCGCCCGTCGCAGTGCGCCCGCCGACCACCTCGACGAACACCTGCTCCAGCGAGCGGTCACCACGGACCTCGCCAATCGTCCCGACCCGCTTGATGGTGCCGCCGGCCAGGATCGCCACGTGTGAGCAGAGCCGCTCGACGACCTCCATCACGTGACTTGAGAAGACCACGGTGCCTCCGCCGGCCGCGTACCTGCTGAGAATGTCGCGGATCAGCGCTGCGGACACCGGGTCGACCGCCTCGAACGGCTCGTCCAGCACCAGCACCCGAGGGCCGTGCAGCAACGCGCAGGCCAGGCCGATCTTCTTCTTCATGCCCGCCGAGTAGTCCACCACCAGCGTGCGACCGGCGTCGCCGAGCGCCAGCACGTCCAGCAGCTCCGCGGCCCGCTGGTCGACCACCGCCGGGTCCATCCCCCGCAACAACCCGTTGTACGCGAGCAACTCCGCCCCGGTCAGCCGGTCGAACAGGCGTACCCCGTCGGGCATGACGCCCAACAGCTGCTTCGCGGCGACCGGGTCCTGCCAGACGTCCTGCCCGAGCACCCGGGCCGAGCCGGCGTCCGGTCGCAACAGCCCGACCGCCATCGACAGGGTGGTGGTCTTGCCGGCCCCGTTCGGGCCGAGCAGCCCGTAGAAGGAGCCGGCGGGGACGTCCAAGTCGACGCCGGCCACCGCGATCGTGCCGTCGAACCGTTTGGCCAGGCCACGCAGTGCGAGCGCGGGGTGCTCAACAGTCATGCGTCGACGCTATCCGGCGGCGGCCAGTTCCGCCGTCCGGCGGCGGGCGGACCGGGATCATCCTGAAGTCGTAGATCCCCGATCCGCCCTCGACGACGGTTGATCCACTCCACATCGCCGATGTCGGGGTGTCAGAGCATCGGCATGCCGCCACATCGCCGACGTGGAGTGGATCACGCAGCCCCACCCGAAGCTCACTGCATGCGGAGGGCTTCGGGGGTGTGCAGGCGGAGCATGGTGGCCGCGACGTCGGCCGGTGCCCGCCGCCGAGTAGCCATCGACACCGCGACCATCACTGTGAACGCCAGCGGCACCGTCCAGGCGGCCGGCTGCGTGGTGAGCGTGGCCGGCCAGCCGGACAACGGCGGACCGAGCACGGTGACCAGCACCGCCCCGATCGCCGCCCCGCCGCCGACCAGCACCCCGGCGGCGGCGCCCAGGTCGGTCAGGCCACGCCACCAGATGCCGAGCACCAGCAGCGGGCAGAAACTCGACGCGGCCACCGCGAAGGCCAACCCGACGACCTGCGACACGTCCATCCCGGAGACGTGCAACGCCAACACCGTCGGCACCGCTCCGGCGATCACCGTGGCCAGCCGGAAGCCGCGTACCGAGCCGCGGCCGAGCACATCCGTCGAGATCACCCCGGCGACGCTGGTCAGCAGCCCGGACGAGGTGGAGAGGAACGCCGCGAACGCGCCCGCCGAGACCAGCGCGGCGAGCAGCCGGCCAACCGTCCCGTCACCGAGGGTCGCGCCGGGCAGCAAGACCACCACCGCGTCGGTCTGCCCACTGACCAGCAACTGCGGCGTGTAGATCCGGCCGAGCACCCCGTACAGGGTGGGGAGCAGGTAGAAGGCGCCGACCAGGGCCAGCACGACCAGTGTCGTCCGACGTGCCGCCGCACCGTCCGGGTTCGTGTAGAAGCGGACCAGCACGTGCGGCAGGCCCATCGTGCCCAGGAACGTGGCGAGGATCAGCGAGTACGTGGCGAAGAGCCCTCGGTCGTCGTCCCCCGCGGCGCTGGGCAGCAGCCAGTCGTTCGCCTCGGTGGCCACCCCGGACACCTCCGGCACCCGGTCGCCGGCCGCGAAGGTCAGCTCGTCGCCGGGGCGTACCTCCCGGATGTCGCCGTCGGGCAGGGTGAGGGTCGCGCGATGCTCGACCACGACGGTGGTCGCGGCCCGGAACGTCGGCCCGTCGGGCGGAGTCACCGCCGGGCGGCCGTCGGCCTGCCACTGCAGGGCCAGGAAGATCACGGGTACGGCGAGCGCGGTCAGCTTGAGCCAGTACTGGAACGCCTGCACGAAGGTGATCGCCCGCATGCCGCCCAGCGCCACGTTCGCGGTGACGACGGCGGACACGAGCAGGGCACCAAGTGGGTACGGGGAGCCGGCCACCGTGGCCAGCGTGAGCCCGGCCCCCTGGAGCTGCGGCACCAGGTACAGCCAACCGATGAAGATCACGAAGGCGGTGGCCAGGATCCGTAGCCGGCGCGACCCGAGCCGTAGCTCGCAGAAGTCGGGCAGGGTGAACGCGCCGGACCGGCGCAGCGGTGCCGCCACGAAGAGCAGCAGGGCCAGGTACCCGGCGGCGAATCCGACCGGATACCAGAGCACGTCCACGCCGTACTTGAGGACCAGCCCGGCGATGCCGAGGAAACTCGCCGCCGACAGGTACTCCCCGCCGATCGCGGCGGCGTTCCACGTCGGGCTGATCGCCCGCGACGCGACCAGGAAGTCGGACGTGGTCCGGGCCAACCGGAGCCCGTAGAAGCCGATCCCGACGGTGACCAGGGTGACCGCCACGATGGCCGGCACCACGAAATCGTTGCCCACCTCAGTGCTCCGGCCGTTGCACCAGGTCGGTGAAGTCCTGCTCGTTGCGTTCGGCCAGCCGCACGTACGCCCAGCCCACCCCGATCAGGAACGGGAACGAGGCCACACCGAGTAGCAGCCACGGCAGGTTGACACCGGCGACGGTGGTCCGGCCGAGCGAGGGCGCGATGGCGAACAACCACGGCAACCCGCCCAACCCGATGACCACCACCAGTGAGAGCCGCAGCGCCAACGCGAGTTGGGCCCGGACCAGGCCGCGGACCAGCGCCTCACCGACCTGGGTCTGCTGGGCCAACTCGGCGCGGGTCCGCTCGGCGCGGGTGTCCTGCCTGGTGATCTCGGCCAGCACGATCCGGGCCCGCCGGGGCGGTGGTACCGCACCACCCGACCCCACGTCAGGGATTTGCTCGGCCACCCCGGCAGTCTCGCCCGCCGTGCGCGATTGTCAAGCGGTGGCGCTCACCAACCCCGAAGAACCGAGCAGTCCATCAGCGCGGCGGCCCCCTGGACCTCCTCGAGATCCGGCCGCGCCCGCTCCCGGCCGAGGTTCGTCCCCCAAAGCCCGTCCCGGGGCAGCTCGGTGGCGAGCTGCCTCAGTGCACAGCCGCGCATCGGCTCGGGCAACCGGACCAGGGCCGGTACGGCGTCCTCCGACAGCCCGGACAGGTAGTCGATGTCCACCCGACCGGTCTGCAGGTACCTGTCGACGTTCCGCTCGGCGATCAACCGGTCCGGGTTGACCAGCGCCAAGCCGAGCAGCGCCAGCACCGCCGTGCCGATCACCAACCGGGGCAGCCAATCCGCCCGCAAGCGCACCACAGCCACCCCGACCAGTACGAAGAGCAGCCCGAGCCACAGCTCGATGGTCGCCACGACGAGCCGCAGCCGGGTGGCGCCGTACGCGTCCGTGTAGACCTGCATCCGGTAGAGCGCCGAGGCGACGATCACCAGACTGAGCGCGGTGAGCGCACCGAGCAGGACGCGCACCAGCAGGCGGTCCGCCCGGGTGACCTTCGGCGCACGGCGGGCGGCGACGGCGATCACCAGGAGGGTGAGCGCGGTGACGGCGAGCAGTTGCCAGAACCCGCCACGGGCGTACTGGGCGTAGGTGAGCCCGGCGGTACGCAGCACGTGCCCGGCGCCACCGAACAACACTGTCAACTGGACCAGCACGAAGACGGTGAACAGGGCGACCAGCATGCCCAGCGGGAGGGTCCACTCCAACCGGTGCGCTGTCCGAGGTGTCTTCGGGTGCAGACCCTCCAGGTCGGGTGGGCGGCTCACCAGGAAGGCGCCCCCGAGCAGGCCCCCGCCGATCAGCAGCAGCCGGGCCAGCCAGTCGGGCACGCCTACCGACGAGACGTCCGGCAGCAGACCGGTGACCAGGTCGGCGAAAACCGCGTCGGCGGAGGAGAAGAGCAGACCGAACAGCGTCAGCAGACCCGCGGAGATCGCCAGGCTGGTCAGGACGCGCCCGATCGGGACACCCGAGGTGGACGACTTCCTGGCCTGGAGCCCGCGTACCGCCCAGGGCAGTGCCCGTACCGTCGCGGCCGGCGGCAGCGTCGCGCCGACGAGCATGCCGAGCGGGCTTCGCCCGCCGGTCAGTGCCAGCGTCCCGGTCACCGCCGCCGCGAGCAGGCAGAGGACGAAGAGCCAACCGGCCGCCCGGACCGTGCCTACCGCGACCAGCGCGATCGTCGCGGCGACCCACACCACCTGTGCCACCCGCCCCGGTGCCCCCGTGGCACCGGGACGGGCGGCGGTTGCCGCAGGTGGCGTGGTGGCCGGTGTGGTCGGAACGCTCCTCGGTCCCGGTGTCGCGGAGCTCGTCGGTCCCGGTGTCGTCGTGGCCTTCGGCGGGTCGGCGCCTTCCGGCGTCGGCGCGGCCGTGGAAGGCCTGGTCGGCTGCGTCCCCGGCGAAGACGCGGCGGAGGTGCCGGGCGCGGCGGTGGTGCCGGGCGCGGCGGCAGCACCAGCGGCGGCGGTGCCGGGCGCGGCCGTGGTG
Source organism: Micromonospora sp. WMMD967 (assembly GCF_029626165.1). Taxonomy (NCBI): domain Bacteria; kingdom Bacillati; phylum Actinomycetota; class Actinomycetes; order Micromonosporales; family Micromonosporaceae; genus Micromonospora; species Micromonospora sp. WMMD967. The sequence continues at coordinate 959,304 of NZ_JARUBK010000001.1, read as the reverse complement.
CTGGGAGCGGCCGTGGTGCTGACGGCGGCGGCGCCGGTGGTGGCGGTGCTGGTGGCGGCGACGCCGAGGGCGGCGACGCCGGCCAGTGCCGCCACCAGCCAGCCGAGACCGGGGCGAACGACGGTGAGCGTGGACGCGCCGACGACGGACGCCGCTGTCACCGCGGTCAGGACCAGCGGTCGGGCCGCACCGGACGGCCCCGGCCAACGCCGCTCGATGAACGACGGCGGCCTCGGCAGGACCGGCGCGGGTGGCCATGGCTGAAGCTGACCGGTGGCCGGCGGCGTGGCTGGGCCAGGTCTCACCGGCGGAGGGACCTGCGCTCCGGTCGGCCCGGTGGCCGGAACGGGAACGCTGCCAGGGCTGGTCATGCGGCCTCTTTTCGGTGGGAGCCGTTGTCCGGGATGGTGACCTGGATGCGGCAGCCGGGTCGGTCGTTCCGGTGCGGGCCGATGGGGTCGAGGACGGCGATCCGGCCGCCGTGCAGCTCGACGACCCATCGCGCGATCGCCAGACCGAGACCTGTTCCGCCGCCGGCCGACCGGTCGCCACGCGTGAACCGTTCGAAGACCCGGGACCGCTCGGCCGGCGGGATGCCCTGGCCCTCGTCGCTCACCTCGACGCGGAGGTGGTCGCCGTCCTCTTCGGCGGTGACCCGGACGACACCGCCGGGCGGGCTGTGCCGCGCCGCGTTGTCGAGCAGGTTCGCGAAGACCTGGTGCAGCCGCCACGGGTCCGCGTGCACCGTCAGCGGCGACGGCAGGTCACGGAGTTCGAAACGTACGTCCAGGCCGGCCCCGGACGCGCTCGCGGTGGCGTGCTCCACCGCCTCGTCGAGGAAGTCCCCCACGTCCATCCGTACCCGCCGCAACGGCACCACGCCGGCGTCGAGGCGGGACAGGTCGAGCAGGTCGGCGACGAGATGTCCGAGCCGTTCGGTCTGGGCCAACGCCGAGCGCAGCGCCGCTGGCTCGGGGTCGGCCACCCCGTCCACCATGTTCTCCAGCACGCCCTGCAACGCGGTGATTGGCGTCCGCAGCTCGTGTGAGACGTTGGCGATCAACTCGCGGCGGCGCTGGTCCGCGGCGTGCAGGTCCTCGGCCATCTTGTTGAAGGCCTGGGCCAGCTCGCCGACCTCGTCCCGGGAGGTGGCGCGTACCCGTCGCGTGTAGTCGCCCCGGGCCATCGCGCCGGCTGCCGCCGTCATCTCGCGCAGCGGCGAGGTCATCCCGTGGGCGAGCACCTGCGAGGTGACAAGACCGATGCAGATGCTGGTGACCGCCGTGCCCGGCGGGAGCCAACCGATGCCGTACCAGAAGTAGCCGATGGCCACGGCCCAGGATGCGACGAGCAGCACGCCGAGCTTCATCTTGATCGAGCGAACCGGGTCCAGAGGCCGGGGTAACACCCGTTCCACCCAGTCGAACAACCTGCCGGTCACGCGGGCACCTCCAGGGCGTAACCCACACCGTGGACGGTCCGGATCAGGTCGGCGCCGAGTTTGCGGCGTAGCGCCTTGACGTGGCTGTCCACAGTGCGGGTGCCACTCCCGTCGGCCCATCCCCACACGTCGGCGAGCAGCCGTTCCCGAGGGAGCACCGTGCGGGGACGCCCGGCGAGGTGGACCAGCAGGTCGAACTCCGTCGGGGTGAGGTGCACGTCGGCACCGTTCCGGCGAACCCGCCGCTCGGCCTCGTTGATCTCGATGTCGCCGAGCCGGATCGCGGGCGGCGTCGGGGCGGCGGCCCGATCCACCCGCCGCAGCAGGACGTGCACACGGGCGGCCAACTCCCGCATCGAGAAGGGCTTGGTGAGGTAGTCGTCCGCACCGACCGCGAGCCCCACCAGCAGGTCGGTCTCGTCGTCGCGAGCGGTGAGCATCAGCACCGGCACCGGTCGGTCGGCCTGGATCCGGCGGCACACCTCCAGGCCGTCGAAGCCGGGCAACATCACGTCGAGGACGACGAGATCGGGCTGGCCGGTGCGGAACTGCGCGACGGCGCTGGGCCCGTCCGCCGCGACCTGCACCGAGAAACCCTCGGCCCTCAGTCGAGCCGCGATGGATTCGGCGATGGTCCGTTCGTCCTCGACCACCAGTATCCGGCGTTCCCTCATGGGTCACGACTGTAGGGAGCGGCCGTGGAGGTCGGTGGGTGGCGTTGTGAACAACCTGTGGAGAACGGCTCACGCCTGTGGATAACCCAGCGATGATGACGCCGAACTCCACAAACGAAGCGGGGCCGGTGGCACACCGCCACCGGCCCCGCCACCTCGACGGTCAGCTGGTCGGTACGACCAGGTCCACGGACATGCTGCCGCTGGCCGGGACGGTGAACCGACCGAGCTTGCGGGTGCCGTCCGGCTGTGTCGCCAGGTAGCGGCCGTCGAACTCCTGGGTACCAAGTGAGGTGTGGTAGGTGAAGAAGATCCTCTGCGGTCCGTTCAGCCGGATGGCGAACTGTCCGTCGACGATATGGCCGTTACCGGTGATGTCACCGGTGTCGACGCTGTGGGCGAGAATCCAACCGTCGGTGAAGGGGATGCCGTCGGGCGTGCGGAAAGTTCCGGTGAGCCCGAGACCCTTGCCCAGTTGGGCGTCCTGGGTGGTGGTCGCGCCAGCGGTGACGGTCACCGGGGTGGCGGCGAATCGGCTCAGCTTGTCACCCGACCACTCGCGGGCGTACTGCTCGTCGCCGTAGACCAGCGGCCACGCGTACGGCCCGAGCCGGCGGACGGTGTAGACGCCGTTCTCGTCGGTCGTCGCATCGTCGGCGCCGATCCCCGGGTGGCTGGTCAGCGCGGACACGCCGACGCCCTTGATCGGCTTGCCGGTCGCCGCCTCGGTGACAGTCCCGGTGACGCTGCCCGCCCGGTCGATCCTGACCTGAGGGCCCGTCGTCACCTGTCCGACGGTGGCGACGACGGTGGTCGCCTGCCGTTCGTCGCCGGTCCCACCGTCGGTGCCAACCCACTGACGACCGTAGGCGTCGTCCTGCGGCACCGCGAAGAGCTTGTAGCTGCCGGCGGTGAGAGGCCCCACCTTGATCTGACCGTTGCGGTCGCTGCACTCACCGTAGCCGCCCCCGGCTGCCGCCCGCTTGGGTAGGAATGCGTCCAGGCAGACGCTCGAGAGCGGCGTGCCGGTCAGCCGGTCGACGATTGTGGAGGTGATGACCGCGCCCGGCCGCAACTTCACGGTGAGCCTGGTGGTGCCCTTCGCCTCGACACGTACGCGGTTCAGGTCCCGCGCAAAGTACAGCTTGTCGGGCGCGTACACGCGGAGGTCGTGCCGACCCGCCGGGAGGCCGCTGATGATCATCGTGCTGCTGCCGTTGCTGCACTGGGTGTCGGTGCAGAAGTTGGTGACCTTGGCGCCGCTCACCGAGTCAACGGCGGAAATGGCGATCGAACCGGTGTCCAGCAGGCTGTCGGCGATGCTCGTCTGCCGCCCGCCGCGAACCTGGACGAGGTTGGCATCCTCGGGCGTCAGCTTGCCGCGGTAGTACTGCTCTCGACTGCTGGTGGAGAACTTGACCTGATACGAGCCCTGCAGAAGTTGCGCGGTGAACTCACCGTTCGAGTCGGTCTGCTGCCACATGATGCCGTAGTCGTTGGCGGAGCCGAGGTTGACATTGGCCCTGTCGAGGGGCTGACCGGCAGTGGTGGTGAATCGGCCGGTGAGCACACCGACCGGCAGTACCGTTTCGTTCACCTCAGTCGTCTCGTCGCCCTTGACCTCGAAGACGCTCGCGTCCAGCTCGTCGAGCTTGCCCGGGACGTACTGGCTCTGGTACGAGCCTTCGATCGGTTCGAACGTCACCCGGTAACGGCCGGGGAGCACCGGGATGGTGTACCGACCATCGTCGTCGGTACGACCAACGGCACGCTGAGACGTGTCGACATTGATGGCGTCGACCCTCAGGCTCGCCCGGGGGTTGCCGGCATGGTCGACGATCCGGCCGGCGACGGTGCCGGTGGTGAACAACTGCTCGTTGACTGTGGTGGTGGCGCCAGCCGAGACGGTCACCGGGTCGGCGTCCGACAGCTCCGCTTTCTGGTGGTGGTACTGGTCGGGCCGGGGCCAGGGGACGAAGCCCACGACGTACGAGCCGGGGGTTAGTCCGTCGAAGGTGTAATTGCCGTCAGCGTCGGTGTTGGTGGAGCCGATACTTGAATAGCTTCCGGCCTTGTAGACCTGGACGAAAACGTCGGCGGCGGCGGTGCCGGCACTGGTGGTCAGTCGTCCGCTGACCGCGCCGGTGTCGGCTGCCTGGGCCGGGGTGGCGCCGGGCAGAACGAGCATCGCCACGACGGTGCCGGCCAGCAGGGCGCGACAGGCTGGGATTAGCTGCATCAATGTCCAAACGTGGGGGTGGCGGGGCAGTCTGAGCGGACTCGGCCCGCACCGATGCGTTACCCCGCAACCGAATCGGCCCCAAGAGGATAGGTTACCGACGATGATCGGCCGGGTGCCCGCACCGGTGCGACGCTACGAGTCAGCGTTCGTGCTCTGTGCGCCTGCGGAAGCCCTCGTCACTCCAGGCCCACGCGCTCCGGGCGGGCCGAGGCGGAGCCGAGCCAGGTGTGCGGGTTGCCGTACCAGCACCAGCCCAGCTTCGGTGCCCCCTGGCTGATCCAGAGTGCCGGCACCCGCTTGTCGCCACACCGGGAACCGACGAGTGAGAAGCACCTGTTGCTCGCCAACGCGGCCGGGTGCAGCGTGACGAACGCCAGCCCTTCGTCGATGGTGAGCGGCAGCCGACCCTGGGCGGTCATCCCCTCCATGGCGGTGGCCGGGGCCAGGTTGCGGAACTCCTCGCCCCGGTCCACGTCGAAGAGCAGGTAGGCAGGCCCGGCCGGCACCTCCAACTCCTTGATCGGGTCGAAGCGCGGCAGGTCGTCCTCGGCGTAGTTCCGGTCGAGAACGCCGGGCTTGCGCTTTCCGGCCAGCGTGGTGAGCCCGAGCCGTTCCGGCATCCCGACCAGGTCCCGGGTGATCACCAGCAGGAACGGCACCCGCGCGTCGGTGGGGGCGGGCAGCCCGGCGGTGCCGTCGACCGCCCTGGCCCGAAGGGGCGCGACCAGGTCCCGGAAGGCGGTCTCCGACAGCCCGGCCAGGGCCGGGTAGCCCAGGTGCACCAGATGGTCGACCTGACGATCGAACTCGGTCTCGGCGTCGAACGGGGTCACGGTCATGGCGGCCTCCCGGAAGTCGTACGGACTAGCGTACAACGTACGGTAGGCGCGGTTCCATTCCCGGGTCAGCGATTCCAGTCCTGCTTCGCGGCCCTGACCAGCTTGTCCTTCAACTCCCGGGTGTGTCGTCGGCTCACCGGCAGCTCGGTCGAGTCGATCACCACGACATAGCCGGAGTTGACCAGACGCAACTCCGCGATCAACTTCAACTGCACCAGGTACGACCGGTGCACCCGGACGAAACCGGCGTCGGCCCAGCGCTCCGCCAACGTGGCCAGCGAGACCCGCACCAGGTGGGACCCCTCCGCGGTGTGCAACCGGGCGTAGTCCCCCTGCGCCTCCACCCACCGCACCGCCGAACGGGGCAGCATCCGGGTGGTGCCGGCCAACTCGATGGGGATCGTCGGGTCCTCCTCGGCGCGGGCCAGCGCCGCCGGGTGCGACGGCACCACCCGCGAACCGATCACCCGGCGCAACGACTCGGCCAACCGGTCGGCGCGGACGGGTTTGCGGACGTAGTCGGTGGCACCCAGGTCGAAGGCGTCCACCGCGCCGTCGTCGTACGCGGTGACGAACACGATCGCCGGCGGCCGGGCGAAGCGGCGCAGCACCCGGGCCAACTCCATCCCGTCCAACCCGGGCATCCGGATGTCCAGGAAGACCACGTCCACGTCACCGTCGCGGAGCAACCGCAGGGCCTCGGTCGCGTCGCCGGCGGTAAGCAGCCGGGCCACCCGGGGGTCGGCCCGAAGGTGGTACGCCAGCTCGTCGAGTGCCGGCGGCTCGTCGTCCACCGCCAGCACCCGGAGGAAACCCGACGCGTTCACCGCGGCCGTGCCGGTTCGCTCGCTCACGACCCTGCCCGTACACCCGGGTGGAACTTCGGCACCCGCATGCTCACCTTCGTGCCCGAGCCCAGCCCGGTCTCCACGACCAGGCCGAACCGGTCCCCGAAGACCGACCGGAGCCGCTCGTCGACGTTGGAGAGGCCGACGTGCTGACCCGTGTCGTCGCCCGGGTCGCCAGTGCTGCTGGCCAGCTCGGCGATGCCGGCGGTCAGCGTGGTCGGGTCCATTCCCACTCCGTCGTCCTCCACCGTGATGTGGCATTCGGCGCCCGCGTCCCGGGCCTCGATGCTCACCATGCCCGTGCCCGGCTTACGGGACAACCCGTGGCGGACCGCGTTCTCCACCAGAGGCTGAAGGCAGAGGAACGGCAGCGTCACCGGCAGCACCTCCGGGGCGATCTGCAACCGCACCTGCAACCGGTCGCCGAACCGGGCCCGCTCGATGGTCAGGTAACGGTCGATGGAGCGCAACTCCTCGGCAAGGGTGGTGAACTCGCCGTGCGCCCGGAAGGAGTACCTGGTGAACTCCGCGAACTCCAGGATCAGCTCCCGGGCACGCTCCGGGTCGGTGCGGACGAACGAGCCGATCGCGGTCAGCGCGTTGTAGATGAAATGCGGGCTGATCTGCGCCCGCAACGCCCGGATCTCGGCGCGGGCCAGCCGCTCCCGGGACGAGTCCAGCTCGGCCAGGGCGAGCTGGTTGCCGGCCCAGTGCGCCGTCTCCAGGGTGGCCTGCACCAACCCCGGCGGTGGTGGACTGTCGGCGACGGCCACCAGCGCGCCGACCACCCGACCGTCGGCCCCCTGCAACGGCGCGACCACCGCCCCACGGATCGGGCAGTCCACCCGGTCGCAGTGCAGCTCCTGCTCGCCGAGCACCGTCGAGCGGCCGGTGTCCACCGTCCGCTGGGCCGCCGCGAGCAACTGATCGCCGTGGTGCGTGCCGCGCCCGTCGAGGGCCAGCAACCGGTCGGCGTCGGCGAGCGCCAGCCCGACCGCGCCCACCAGGGCACGCAGATGGCGTACGGCCTTCGCGGCGCCCGCCTCGCTCAGCCCTGCGCGCAGCGGCTCGGCCGCCAGGCCAGCGGTGTGCAGCACCTCGTAGGTGGCCCGCTGGGTGGCGGTGGCGATGCCCCGGCGGGCGCGCAGCCGCAGCACCGCCAACAGGGCCGCCGTCAGCGCGGTGACGAGCGACACGACGCCGACCACGGCGGAGAGGTTGGCACCCACGCAGCGATCCTTGCCCCTGCGGGCCGACCCGCCAAGCCCCAGGCCTATCGCGTACGGCAGGTTGAGGTCCGGGACCCGGACGGGAGAGGGTGGCGGCGTGGCAAGCGCAGGTCCCTCAGCTCCATTTGGCGGGGCGCGTGTAGCTGCGCCCCGTCGCTGGGTCCGCGACGATGTTGGGCAACTGGGCGTCCCGTAGAGCTTGCTCGCGGATGAAGAACTGACCGAGATCGCCGACGCTGGTCAGGTGGCTGGAGGCCTTGGTGTTGCCAGGTGGCATGGCGAGGTAGATCCGTTGGCTGGGGTTGACCGCCCGTACGGTGGACAGGGCTGGGGCGAGGTCGGTGTCAGCGCTGATGAGCAGGGTGGTGTCCGCAATGCGGAGGGCCGCGTCGGCGACCATCATCGCACCGAGTGCGACGTCGGTCCCCTTCTCCTCGAAGCTCCTGTACTGCCGGCCGCAGCCGCAGCTGTAGCTCTGTCCGCAGCGGCGGCAATCCTTGATTGTCCGCTCCTTGAATCGCCCGAGGTGCACAGTGAGCAGCCCACCGTTGCGGATCTTCATGGCGTCGATGTAGCTGGTCTGGTTCTGGGCGGCGGCAGGTTCGTTCTTGACGATGGCTGAGAAGTAGTGGACCCCGGTGACGGTGTCCTTGGGCCGGAGTTTGCGTACGAGTTCTACGACGTCGAGCCACATGTGCTTGCGGCCGTACTTGTTCTTCATCCCGTAGTACAGGTTGAAGCCGTCGATGTAGGCGGCGACTGTGGCCACGTCCACCCCTCTGGTTCTCGGTGTTGGTGTATGGTTGGGCCATACGACGCCGAGAGATACGGCAGGAACGGCCCCCAACTGGGGGCCGTTTTTTTGTCCTTGTCCTGATTGCCGTTGGTCACCTTATCGCTACCGTACGACGGGTCCTGATGCGAGGTGGCCACCGGCTGCGCGACACCGGTGGCTCGAAGCCCTCGAAACGGGTGCTAGTACGCGCCCTTGCGGGCGAGCACCACCCCGACGGTGCGCCACAGAATGCTGAGGTCGTACGCCAACGACCAGTTGTCGACGTAGTAGAGGTCCAGGCGGACCGACTCGTCCCAGGACAGGTCGGAGCGGCCGGAGACCTGCCACAGGCCGGTCATGCCGGGGCGGACCAGCAGGCGGCGGCGTACGTCGCCCAGGAAGTCGCCGTCGTCGGCGGGCAACGGGCGGGGCCCGACCAGCGACATCTCACCCCAGAGCACGTTGATCAGCTGCGGCAGCTCGTCCAGTGACGAAGCCCGCAGGAAGCCGCCGACCGGGAAGACCCGGGGGTCCTGCTTCATCTTGAACAACATGCCGTCGGTCTCGTTGCGGTCGACGAGGCTGGCCAGTCGATCCTCGGCGTCGACGTACATGGTCCGGAACTTCCACACCCGGAACGTGCGTCCCTCGTGCCCCACCCGAGGTTGGCGGAAGAACACCGGCCCCCGGTCGGAGATCTTGATCGCCACGGCGATCACCACGAAGAGCGGGATCAGCAGCAGCAGGCCGAGGCCGGCGGCGACCCGGTCCATCAGGTTCTTGGCCAGCAGCGCGGGACCGGAGAGGGTCGGCTCCTCGACGTGCAGCAGCGGCAGGCCCTCGATCGGCCGGATGTGCACCCGGGGCCCGGCGATGTCGGTCAGCTGCGGCGCGACGACCAGGTCGACGCCGGAGCCCTCCAACTGCCAGGCCAGCCGGCGCAGCTCGCCCGGCTCGGCGCTGGCCGACCCGCAGACGGCGATGGTGTCCCCGCCGACCTCGCGGACCAGGGCCAGGACGTCACGGCCGGCGTACACCGGAACCGGGGTCGGCATTCCCCGGGCCGCCGCGTAGCCGTCGGTGATGTGGATGGCGACGGGCACCAGCCCGGCGGCCGGGCTGCGGGTGACCGCCGCGTAGACCTCCAGGCACTCCGGCAGGGTGCCGACCAGCACCATCCGGTGGGCGGCCTGACCGGCCCGACGGCGGATGTAGTGCAGCGCCCAGCGGGCCACGAACCGGCCCCACAGGATCAACAGCAGGGCGCCGAGCAGGGCCGTGCCGACCGTCCACCGGGACAACGCGGTCTTGGTGGCGAAGGCGAGGAACGAGACACTCGCGGCCACCGTCACCGCGGCCCGGATCACCCGCTTGAACTCGTCCGGGCCGAGCCCCAGGTAGCGCCGGTCGTACGCCCGGTTGCTCCAGAGGATCACCACCCAGCCGAGCGGAAGCAGCAGGTAGGAGATCGTGTGGAACCAGGTCGGATCCTGGTTGGTGCCGGTGAACCCGGAGGCAGCCTGGTCGAACAGCTGGATCGCGATCCAGCTGGCGAACGCCGCCGCGCCGAAGTCGAGCAGCAGCAGGATCGCGATGTAGGGGCGGTGCCAACGGGAGACACGGCGTCGAGCCCTGGTCCATGCCGACCGAGGGACGCCGTTGTGTGACGGCGGCGTCGGCGGCTGGATCTCGAAGCTGTCGACGTGCCGCACGAGTCTGCTCCGGCCTTCGTTGGATACCGGGCGCTGGAGGCTTGCCGTCACCTCACCCATGTCCTCCCGCATGACACGGGCCGCTCACTCGGCGTGAGGGCCCGGGTCGCCCACCGTCCCAGTCTCCCACGCGGGCTCCGACCGGTCGCCGCCCCGAGGGAGATTGGCGACCGATGGTGCCGGCGGGATCTGGCCGGCTCCGCACCATTTCAGAAGCCGGGGACCGGGCCACTATACCGATGGATGCGCGCGTGGCGAGAATGGCGGACCGGAGCTTCCGCTCAGGAAGGCCGATTCCGCTCCGTAGTCGCCACGTGGAATTACTCACCGTACGAGACGGGACAACCGTCGGTCAGCGAGGGGTTTTCCGCCGGTCTGACAGGTCGGGCAGTACTGCAGGCTCGAATCGGCGAACGACACCTCCCGCACGGTGTCTCCGCACACCGGGCAGGGCAGCCCGGTGCGGGCGTGCACCTTCAACCCGGAACGCTTCTCGCCCTTAAGTTCCGCTGCCCGCTGACCCAGGGACCGCTCGACGGCGTCGCCGAGCACCTGCCGGGTGGCCGCGTGCAGTGTGGCGATCTGGGCGTCGGTGAGCCGATCGGTGATCGCGAACGGAGACAACTTCGCGGCGTGCAGGATCTCGTCGGAGTACGCGTTGCCCACCCCGGACAGCACCGACTGGTCGGTCAGCACCCCCTTGACCTGCCCCCGCCGGCTCCGCAACCGCTCCGCGAAGGTGGGCAGGTCCGCAGCGAGCGCGTCCGGGCCCAGTTTGGCCACCCCGGGCACCGCCGAAACGTCGGTGACCAGGTACGCGGCCAGTTTCTTCTGGGTGCCGGCCTCGGTGAGATCGAAGCCGGAACCGTCGTCCAGGCGTACGCGCAGCGCGATCGGACCCTTGCCGGGCCGCAGCGGAGTGGTGGCCGGGAACGCCTCCCGGTAGTGCAGCCAGCCCGCCCGGGCCAGGTGCACCACGAGGTGCAGGTCACCCTCGAACAACACGTCGAGGAACTTGCCGTGCCGGCTGGCATCGACCACCGCACGACCAGCGACGGCGGTCGGTGCCGGTTCGTACGTCTTCAGGGCGCTGATCGCGGCGATCTCCAGCCGGTCGACACGCCGCCCCACCGCGCGCTGCCGCAGGTAACCCGCGAGCGCCTCAACCTCCGGTAGTTCGGGCACCAGCCAACGGTAGCCTTCTTTCCCGTGAGCGTGAGGAATGAGCTTGCGAGTCCCGCAATCGCGAACGAAAGGCAAGCTCAGTGAGAATCGTGGTGGCGCACAACCGGTACCGGGAAGCCCAGCCCTCCGGCGAGAACATCATCGTCGACTCGGAGATCGCCCAGCTCACCGCCGCCGGCGTCGAGGTGCTGCCGTTCATCCGCAGTTCGGACGAGATCCCGTCGATGTCGAAGGCCGCGAAGGCGCTGCTGCCGATCTCGCCGATCTGGGCGCCGCGTGCCCAGCACGACCTGAGCCGACTGCTCACCGAGCACCGACCGGACGTCCTGCACCTGCACAACCCGTACCCCCTGCTGTCGCCCTGGGTGGTGCGGACCGCGCACCGGCACGGCGTGCCGGTGGTGCAGACGGTGCACAACTACCGGCAGGTCTGCTCCTCGGGGATCTACTTCCGGGACGGGGTGATCTGCCAGGACTGCAAGGGCCGGGCGCTGGGGGTGCCGGCGATCAAGCACCGCTGCTACCGCGATTCGGCGGCTCAGAGCGCCCTGATGGCGACCACCCTGGCCGTGCACCGCGGCACCTGGCGTTCGGTGGACCGGTACGTCGCGCTCACCTCGGCGATCGCCGACCACCTCCGCGACTACGGCATTCCGGACGAACGCATCGTGGTGAAGCCGAACTCGGTGCCCGACCCGGGCCAGCCGTCGCCGCTCGGTGACGGGTTCCTCTACATGGCCCGACTCTCCCCGGAGAAGGGCCTTGACCTGCTGCTGGACGCCTGGCGTCGGCACCCGGTGGGTGCGCTGGGCACGCTGCGCGTGGCCGGCGACGGTGAGCTGCGCCCGCTGGTGGAGTCCGCCGCCGCCGAGCGGTCCGACGTGGTCTACCTCGGTCAGATCGACCGGGCGGGGGTACGGGCAGCGGTCGAGGCGAGCGCTGTGGTGATCGCCGCCTCCATGTGGCACGACGTGCTGCCGACCGTGATCCTCGAGGCGTTGGCCAGTGGTCGACCGGTGCTCGGCACGGCGCTCGGCGGAATCCCGTACCTGGTCGGGGCCGATGCCCCGCACGAGCCCGCCGGCACCGGCCCGGCCGAGAACGCCTCCGCCGTCGCCTCGCCGGTAGCGTCGGAGGTCGCCTCGCTGGCCGCTCCGCGGGTGGCCGGTGGCGGGTCGCCCATGCCGGCCGGGATCGGTCTCGGCGACGCCGGCTGGGTCGTCGCCCCGGAGCCGGCCGCGCTGGCCGCCGCCCTGCCGGTCGCCCGGGCCGGAGCGCCCGGGTTGGCAGCGGGCGCTCGGGCCCGCTACGAGCGCACCTTCCACCCCGACGTGGTCATCAAGCAGCTCATCGACATCTACGCGGGCGTGGCCCGCTCCTCCGCCCGCGCCTGACCCCGTCCCGCGCGGCGTTGCCCCGCGCTGGCGGTGCCCCGCGCGGCGGTGCCCCGCGCTGGCGGTGCCCCGCGCGGCGTTGCCCCGCGCTGGCGGTGCCCCGCGCCATGCGGCCGCAAGATCCGCACAACATCGGCGAAGTTGCTGTTTCCGGCGCCCCGGAGGCAGCAACATCGGGGAAGTTGCGCGGATCTTGCGGGTGCCGGTGCGCGCGGCGCGAGGCGGGCGGGGTGGGTGTGGTGCGGGGGCGACGCGGGTCAGCGTAGGGAGGCTCGGGCGGAGAAGGCGATGCTCGCCAGCAGGAAGCCGCCGTTGACGATGGTGAACGCGACCATCACCCAGAGGACCAGAGCGGGTGCCACGGCCAGCACCAGGGCGGCCACGAAGATCACCGCGCCGTAGTCGCGGACCAGCTTCACCAGACGGACCGGCAGCGAGGTCGAGGTGACCATGCTGGCGGCGTTCGGGCCGGACTGCATCACCGACGTCACCAGGTTGACCATCCAGGTGCCCGCGAAGGTCGCCACCAGCCAGGTCGGGGTGGACGGCTCCTGTGCCACAGCGGTGGCGGCCAGCGCGGCGACCAGCGCGATCTGCGCGGCCACGTCGCAGAGGATGTCGATCCGGGCGCCGGCCGCACTGCCTTGGCCGGTCACCCGGGCGAGCTGCCCGTCGGCGCAGTCCAGGGAGTACGCCACCTGCCAGCCGATCAGGGCGAGCAGGCCGACCACCCAGGCCGGTACGTCTCCGTCGGCGACCGGGCCGGCGAGCGCCACCACGGTGATCGAGGTGGCCAGCCCGAGCACCAGGTTGGCCAGGGTCAACGCGGTCGGGCGCAGCCCGAGCCGCTGGGCGACCAGCGCGAAGACAGCGCCCAGCCACTGGCTGATCGACTCGCTGAACAGGCCGCCGCCCCGGTTCACCCGGTGGAAGTCGGCGACGGTGGGACGGGGGTCAGCCAAGCTGGTCGCGGATTGCACCGGCGTAGTCTGCCAGCCGCTCCCGCGTCTCGGTAGGCGACAGCGCCAGGTGTTCGAGGATGGTGTAGCGGTCCGGTCGGGTACGCGGCGCGAACTGCACCGCCTCGACGAACTGGTCGTCGGTGAGCGCCACCTCGGCGGGGAGCCGGGGTAGCCCGTGCCGGGTCAGACATGCCGACATCTCCCCGAAGCGGCGCAGATCTCCGCGCAGCCAGGTGCAGAACAGCGCGCCCAGGCCGGCCAGCTCGCCGTGTGAGGCGGTGCCGGGGAAGAGCGAGTCGACCGCGTGCATGATCTCGTGGCAGCCGCCGCTGCACGGGCGGCTGGTGCCGTCGACAGCCATCGCCAGGCCGCTGGAGATCAGCGCCTCGGCCAGCACTGTGACGAACGCGTCGTCAGTCATGTCGCCCGGGTGGTTGAGCACCGCCTCGGCACCCGCTCGCGAGAGCGAGGCGGCCAGCCCGTCGACCGGCTCACCGCGTACCTGGCGGGACAGGTCCCAGTCGGCCAGCGCGCTGATGTTGCTGACCACGTCACCGATGCCGGCCCGGTTGTGCCGGTCCGGACCGCTCTCCACGAAGTCCAGGTCGACGATCACCGCGATCGGGATGTGCACCCCGTAGGAGCCCTTGATCCCGTCGGTGATCAGGCTGGCGACCGGGGAGGCGATCCCGTCGTTGGCGAGGCTGGTCGCCACCGACACCATCGGCAGCCCTCGACGGGTGGCCGCGTACTTGGCCACGTCGATGGTCTTGCCGCCGCCGATGCCCACGACCGCGTCGTACGAGCGGGCGCGGAGCTTGCCGCCGAGGTCGTCGGCGGCGTCCAACGTGCCCCCGGTGACGGTGAACACGTCGGCGGTCCGCAGCGACGGCCGGATCAGCTCCGCGATCTGGGCACCCTGGCCCGGACCGACCACCACCGCGACGTCACCGCCGGAGGAGATCCGCCCGTCGGCCAGGATCGCGGCCAGGTCGGCGACCGCCCCCCGCCGTACGTCGATGTGCAGCGGGGTGAGGATGCTCCGCGCTAGTAGCGGCACGCGATCTCCCGCGCGCGGGCCAGGTCGGCGTGGTTGTCGACCTCGACCCACGGGACGTCACCGATCGGTGCCGCCCGCACCTCCCCACCCCGGTCGGAGAACTCCTGGTAGCCGTCCTCGTAGTAGAGGTTCGGGTCCCGTCGCCAGGTCGCCTCCAACGCGTCGGCGAGGGCGTCGGCGACCTGCGGCTCGATCAGCGTGGCACCGATGTACTCCCCGTACGCCTCGCCCGGGTCCATGATCTTGGTGATCCGGGTGAGCTGACCGGCGGCGTCGAAGGTGGTCTTCATCTCCTCCTCGGCCAGCGGCTTGAGGGTGTCCACAGCGAGCAGGATGCCCGGCCCACGTTCGGCGAGCAGCGTCTTCTCCACGCTCACCGGGTGCACGGTGTCACCGTTGACCAGCAGAACGCCACGCGCGAAGTGCTCCCGGGCCAGCCAGAGCGAGTAGGCGTTGTTCCACTCCTCGGCCTTGTCGTTGTGCACCAGGGTGATCGTGACCCCGTACTTCTTCTCCAACTCCGCCTGGCGGGAGACGACAGCGTCCGCCGCGTAGCCGACCACGATCACGACGTCGGTGAGCCCGACCTCGGCGAGGTTGCCCAGCGCGATGTCGAGGATCGTGGTCTCGCCGTCCACCGGCACCAACGCCTTCGGCAGGGTGTCGGTGTACGGACGCAGCCGGCGTCCCGCTCCGGCCGCGAGCACCATTCCGATCATCGCGACATCCTCCCTCGTCCTGCTGCCCGTCATCGGTGGAGGATAGCGCCGGTCGGTCGGCCCGCTCTGGTCAACCGGTCAGCCGGGTAACGCCGCGAGGTCGGCGAGCAGGGTCAGTCGCTCCTCGGCCCCGAGGGCGGCGTACGGGCCGGCGGCCCTTCGGTCGGTCTCCAGCTCGATGGCGGTCCGTTCGGGACCGGCCGGCAGGGTGGCGACGCTGGCCGCGGTGTGCCCGGCGGCGGCCCAGGCGGCGGCGTGCGCGTCGGCCCGGTGGTAGCGCAGCGTGCCGAGCCGGTTGAGCAGCAGCACGCCCGACGGGGTGCCGTCCGGCTCGTACGGGGGTGCCATCGCGGTGAAGGCGGAGCCTCCGTCGTCGCCCTCCTCGTCGGCCAGCACCAGGGCGTAGGACAGCAGCCGGCCGAGCGCCGCCACCATCCGGGACACCCGCTCGTCGTGTCCGGCCCACAGTTCCTCGGTGACGTCGGCGTGTACCTGGTACAGCTCGCCGAGGAAGGCCGCCCCCCGCTCGCTGGCGGAGAGCGTGCCGTCCGCGCTGCGCTGAAGCATCCCGTACGCCACCTGTTTGTCCACCGCCCGGCGGCAGGCGACCGGGTCCTGGTACCGGGTGACAGCGGCGAACCCCGGCCCGTCGACCCGGCCGCCGGGTGCGGCCAGCCGGGTGCGCAGGTCGACCAGGAATCCGGTCGCGGCGGTCCCGCCGTACCGCTGGACCAGAACGGCGCCGCCACCGTCGCGACCGGCCAGCATGCCGGCCCGGAAGACCCGGTCCACGGCCGGCGCGAGCAGCCCGGCGATGCGGTGCGGGGCCAGCTCGACGCTGTTCACGGACCTGTCGAACGCAGCGCGGCGAAACCCTCGTCCGCGATGCGCCGGATCAGCCCGTCGTTGACGTCGCGGTGCTCGTCCAGGACGGACAACTCGTGTTCGGCGAGCCAGCGGTACTCGGTGTGCTTGCCGGCCTCCAGCCTCGGGTGGTCGAGGTCACCGTCGACGCGGACGAGGAAGTCGTACTCGATCCGGGTCAGGCCGTCGTCGCCCACGTAGGTGTACTCGCCCACCTGGCCGAGGACGTGCGAGAGGAACCAGCCGGTCTCCTCGGTGATCTCCCGGCGGAGCGCCGTGTCGATGTCCTCGCCGGGTTCCACGTGACCGCCGACGATGTCCCAACAGTTGGGGAAGAGGCGTCGGTGGGGTGAGCGTCGCTGGAAGAAGATGCGGCCGTCGTGGTCGACGATCAGCGCGCCGGCGCAGCGCAGGGGCTCGGTGGACACCATCCGACAGTAGCGAGCGTTCGGGTTGTGCCAAGGCGCGGCCTTGTCCCGGAAACATCCACGGACGACCATGTTCCTACCGGATGCCACCGTCCCAAGGGAGTGATGTGTGATGCAGGTACGGGATGCCATGTCCAGCCAGGTTCTCGTCGTCGGCCCGGAGCACACGCTCCGCCAGGCGGCCCGGATGATGTCGGCCCGCGGTGTCGGGTCGGCGGTCGTGATCGACCCGGATTCCGAGGGAGTCGGGATCATGACCGAACGCGATGTGTTGAAGGCTGTCGGCGCGGGCCTGGACTGTGACGTGGAACGCACCGGAGCCCACCTGACCTGGGACGTGGTCTACGCCGGGCCGGAGTGGACGGTGGCCGAGGCCGCCGCGGCGATGGCCCGGGGCGGTTTCCGGCACCTGGTGGTGCTGGACGGTCGGGAGGTGGCCGGGGTGATCTCGGTTCGGGACATCATGCGGGTGTGGGCGGAGAGCCAGGCGGTCGCGACGACCTGACCGGGTGAGGTGTGGCAGGTCGGATCGACGGGTAAGCATCCCTTGCGGGCGCGGAGAGACCGTCACCCGCAAGGGGAGGGCCCGATGCGTGACGCGGAGCGCCTGGTCGAGCAGCAGTACGCGATGCTCCTGCGTCGGGATGTGGCCCGTCTGCCGGATCTCTACGCCCCGGAGGCGTTCTACGCCATGCCGGGCGTGACGGTCCGACCGATCGAGCTGCCCGCACTCCTGCGTACCTGGACCGGCGCCTTCCCGGACCTGCGGGTCGACGCGCTCGGCGCGGTCCGCACCGGCGGTGGCGCCGCCGTCGAGCTGCGCCTGTCCGGCACCCACACCGGCACGCTGCACTCGCCGTACGGCACCGTCGCGCCGACCGGCCGGACGGTGAGCTGGGAGGTGGCCGACGTGGTCCGGGCCCGCAAGGGCCGGATCACCGCCTGGCGTTCCTACTTCGACTGGAGCCAACTCCTCGACGCGCTCGGCGTGCAGTTTGAAGGGCTTTCCCGGGCTGCGCACCACGACGCGCTCGCCCTTCCGGTCTGAGTTGTCGCCGACCGGTGGAGTCGGGTCACCCGTCCCGGTGGCTCAGGATGCGGACATCGCCGTGCCGTCCGCGCGCGCCCCGTCGCCGCCCGTACGCTCAACATCCATGACCGCCGAGCAGTTGATCTCCTTTGCCCGTGGGGCTCCCTCGCTGGACATCGTCGATGTCGAGGGGCTCAAGGCCGCCGCCGTCCGCGCCTTCGACGCCGACCCTGCGGGGGTGACGGCATACGGCACCTCCGTCGGTTACGTTCCGCTGCGAAAGTGGATCGCCGAGAAGCACGGGGTCGAGACCAATCAGGTGCTGGTCACCAACGGGTCGCTCCAGGCCGACGCGTTCCTCTTCGACCACCTGGTCCGCCCCGGCGACGCGGTGGTGGTGGAACGCCCGACCTACGACCGGACGCTGCTCAACCTGCAGCGGATGGGCGGTGAGCTGCACGGCATCTCCGTCCAGCCGGACGGTCTCGACACGGCCGAGTTGCGCAAGCTGCTGGAGTCCGGGGTCCGGCCCCGGCTCGCCCACGTGATTCCGAACTACCAGAACCCGGCCGGCATGACGCTCTCCCTGGAGAAGCGGCGGGAGCTGCTCGACCTGGCCGCCGAGTACGGGTTCACCATCTTCGAGGACGACCCGTATGCGGACATCCGTTTCCGCGGCGAGGCGCTGCCGTCGATGCTCTCGCTGGACACCCGCAACGTGGTGGTGCACGCGTCGAGCTTCACCAAGACGGTCTGCCCGGGTGTCCGGGTCGGATATCTGGTCGGCCCGGCGGACCTGATCGCCGACATCGCCAAGAACGCGACGAGTCTCTACATCTCGCCGGGGATGGTGTCGCAGGCGATCGTGCACCAGTTCTGCGTCTCCGGTGACATCGACCGCTCCATCGAGACGGTCCGCGCGGCGTTGGGTGAGCGGGCCCGGGTGCTCGCCGAGTCGTTGCGCCGGCACCTGCCGCAGGCGCGGTTCGTGGAGCCCGACGGTGGCTACTTCCTCTGGGTGGAGTTCCCGGAGGACGTGCTCGTCGACCGGCTCGCTCCGGCTGCCGCCGAGCGTGGGGTCGCGGTGGTCAAGGGCAGCGACTTCGTGTTGGACGGCGGGCGGCACGCGCTTCGACTGGCCTTCTCGGCGGTGACCGCCGATCGGATCGACGAGGGTGTCCGTCGTCTTGCGGACGCCGTCGAGGCCGTCCGCAGCTGAACGAACTGTCAGGTTCCTGACAGAACGACGATGCCGGCCGTCCCGGGACTCCCGCCCGGGCGGCCGGCGGCCCACAATGCTGCGAGCGTCATTCGTGTTACGTCGCGGAAATCACCGCCCGACCCTCCCCCGGGCCGGCCCGCGACCAGGATGACGCGGCAGCACAACCTCCCGCCCCCACGGGTGTCGGGTGGGCCGTGTCGTTCCCGCACACCCCCCGATGCGGCCCGGCCCACCCGGCACCACCCCCACGCGACCGCCGTCACACGTTTCCTCGACCGCAGTCGGCGTAGCCTGCAAGCCGCAGCTGAGCGCGGGAGGTGACGCGATGACGGATCGGACAGAGCGGGACCGGACGGCACCGTCGACCACCGGTCGGGTGTTGCGACCTCGGGCGTGGCCCTCCCCGGTCCGGGCGATGACCCGGATCCTGCACACCGACGGCGCCCCGCCGGCGCCGACCCCCACCGGCGCCGGTCGCAGCTCGGTGGTCGACTGCGCGCTCTACGTCGACGGCAAGCGGCAACCCGGCGACTGGACGTACGCGGAGGCGCTGACCGCGGCCCGCCGCGAGGAGCACGGCTTCGTCTGGCTCGGTCTGCACCAGCCGGAGCTGGCCGAGATGACCGCCATCGCGGAAACCTACGGTCTGCACGAGCTCGCCGTCGAGGACGCCGTCAAGGCCGAGCAGCGTCCCAAGCTGGAGCGCTTCGGCGAGGTCGTCTTCCTGGTGCTGCGTACCGCCAGGTACTGCGAGCACGCCGAGCTGACCGAGAACTCCGAGGTCGTGGAGACCGGCCAGGTGATGCTCTTCATCGGCCCGAACTTCGTGATCAGCGTCCGGCACGGCGACGCCTGCCGGCTCGCCCCGATCCGTGCCGACCTGGAGACCAAGCAGGATCTGCTGCTGCACGGCCCGTGGGCGGTGGCGTACGGGGTGACCGACCGGGTGGTGGACCTCTACCTGGAGGTGGCCGAGCAGATCGAGGACGACCTGGACGTGCTGGAGGCCGAGGTCTTCGACCGGCACGGCCACGGGCGGATCCAGCGGATCTACCAGATGAAGCGGGAGCTGGTGGAGTTCAAGCGGGCGGTGGTGCCGTTGCAGCGGCCGCTGATGACGCTGACCTCGCAGGTCAACCGGGACGTGCCGAAGGAGGTCCGTCGTTACTTCCGGGACGTGCAGGACCACCTCAGCCGCACCGTGGAGCAGGTGAACTCCTACGACGACCTGCTGAACTCGATCCTCCAGGCGCGGTTGGCGCAGGTCACCGTCGACCAGAACAACGACATGCGCAAGATCGCCGCGTGGGCGGCCATCGCCGCGGTCTGGACCTCCATCGCCGGCGTCGAGGGCATGAACTTCGACAACATGCCCGAGCTGAAGATGACGTACGGCTATCCGGTGGCCCTGGCTCTGATGCTCGGCGTCTCGCTGGCCCTCTACCGCTGGTTCCGGCGCAACGGCTGGCTCTGACCGCAACCGCAACCGCAACCGCAACCGCGACCGCGACCGCGACCGTCGACACGGAAGCGCCGGCGCGCGGAGTGATCCGCGTGCCGGCGCCCGTTTCGCCGCCGCTGTGGTGGTCAGCGCCGCCCGTTGGTGCGGGCGGTGTCCTTGCCCAGGGCCTTGGTGAGGTCGTCGGTCGGCCGACCGGAGACGTCCGTGGCACCCTCGGCGACCGACGGGACCTTGTCGGTCGGGCGGATGCCGGTCTTCTTGGCCGGGCTGGTGGTGCTGGCGCTGGTGCCGCCGGCCACCGCCGAGCTGCCCGCGCCGGTCATCCCCGCCGCGCCGGCCATGGCGGACCCGTCGCCGCCCTTGGTGGCGGACGGCGTACGCACCTCGATCGAGTCGACGTCGTCGCGCATCGGCTCCAGGGTGCGGGTCGGGTCGTACTCGGCCCACTCCTGCTGCTCCCGGCGGCGGCGGAGCGCGACCGCGCCGGCCAGGCCGGCGATGGCACCCGCCGCCAACAGGCCGGTCATCATCGAGCCGCGACGGCGCGGCTGCTTCTTCTTACCGGTGATCCGCATGGTCTTCGACTTGGCCTTCCTGGTCAGCGGCCCTGCCTGCGCGGCGCCGTCACGGGCCGCCGCCGCCAGCGGCGCCAGCGTGGTGAGTGTCGTCCCCCAGCCGGTCGACGCGCGGTCGCGCACCTTCGCGGCGGTCGGTGCCACGTAGCCCCGGGCCACCTGGACCCGCGGGCCGACAGTCGCGCCAGCGCCCTTGGCGGCATGGTTGGCTGCCTGCATCAGGTGGCTGATGCTCTGGTTCAGCTCGGCCTTCGCCAGCTGCCCCTGGGACTTACGCCGCCCGAATCCAAACACGGTCCTACCTCCTGGGAGTTGTTCCTTCGTCATCCTCCACCTTCGGATGCCTCCGCGATGCCAGATCGGGCACATGGGAGGATCCGCATGGAACTGACCAACGAGTGAGGAGTACCCGTGGCCGAGGCTGTCTACGCCACCTTGCACACCAACGCTGGCCCGATCCGGCTGGAGCTCTTCCCGAACCACGCTCCGAAGACGGTCCGCAACTTCATCGACCTGGCCGAGGGCAACCGGGAGTACACCGACCCGCGCACCGGTCAGCCGGGCAGCGGGCCGTACTACGACGGCACCATCTCGCACCGGGTGATCAGCGGGTTCATGGTCCAGATGGGCGACCCGACCGGCACCGGTCGGGGTGGGCCGGGTTACAAGTTCGCCGACGAGTTCCACCCGGAGCTGCGCTTCGACCGGCCCTACCTGCTGGCGATGGCGAACGCCGGACCGGGCACCAACGGTTCGCAGTTCTTCATCACCGTGTCGCCGACGCCGCACCTGAACAACCGGCACACGATCTTCGGGCAGGTCGCCGACGAGCAGTCGGTGAAGGTCGTCGACTCGATCGCGAACACCCCGACCGGCCCGAGCGACCGTCCGCTGCAGGACGTCGTCATCGAGCGGGTCGAGATCGAGCGGTCTGCTGCCTGAGCGACCGGCGAGGTACCTTTGCTCGCATGATTGAGCGCTCCGGAGCACCGCACCGTCCGGCGTCGGTGGTTCGCGTGGCGGTGGACGGCGGGTCGACCCGGTGAGCGAGTCGCCGCCGACCACCCCGGTCTGCTACCGGCACCCCGGCCGGGAGACCTACGTCCGGTGCACCCGCTGCGACCGGCCGATCTGCCCGGAGTGCATGCGGGAGGCGTCGGTCGGGCACCAGTGCCCGGAGTGCGTCAACGAGGGCCGTCGCAGTGTCCGGCCGGCGCGTACCGCCTTCGGTGGCGGTGCGGCCGGTCGGCACGGCTATGTCACCAAGGCCCTGATCGCCGTGAACGTGCTGCTCATGCTGCTCTCCATCGCCTCGGACCGGGGCGGGGACGCGGCGGTGGGCGGTTCCGGCTTCGGCGGTCTGATGGGTGGCAGCACCCCGCTGACCAACTGGGGGTCGGTGCTCGGGCTGGCGGTCTTCCCCGACGGCACGCTCGGTGGCATCGCGGACGGCCAGTGGTACCGGCTGATCACCGCGATGTTCCTGCACTACGGCGTGATCCACCTGCTGCTCAACATGTGGGCGCTGTGGGTGCTCGGCCGGTCGTTGGAGGCCAACCTCGGGCCGCTGCGCTTCGGCGCGCTCTACCTGATCGGTGGGCTCGGCGGCAACGTGGCCGCGTACCTGTTCAGCGCCCAGAACTCGGCCACCGCCGGTGCGTCCACCGCCGTCTTCGGCCTCTTCGCCGCGCTGATCATCATCGAGCGGAAGATGGGCCGGGACATCTCCCAGGTGATCCCGATCCTGGTGATCAACCTGGTGTTCACCCTGACCGTGCCGGGCATCTCCATCCCCGGGCACCTGGGCGGCCTGGTGGTCGGTGCGCTGATGGCACTGGTGCTCGCCTACGCGCCGCGCGGCCGGCGCACGCTGGTACAGGCCGTCGGTGGTGGGCTGATCCTGCTGATCCTGCTGGCACTTGTCCTCTTCCGGACGGCGCAGCTACTCAGCTGACCGGGCGGGCCGCCTCCAGTGCGGTGGCCGCCTCTTCCGGGGTGGCCCCCAGGTCGTACCGGCCGAACAGGTGCAGCGAGTTGCCCGCGTCGATCTCCAAGGTCTCGCTGGTCAGCCCCAGCCGGGGCCGCCTGTCGACGGTGATCGCCTCGATGGTCGGCCAGGGCAGCAGCCGGTGGCCGGCGAATCCGTGGATGACGGTGAGTCCGCTCGAATCGACCGCCAACCGAACCGGTGCGATCAGGTCGCGTGCCGCCCAGACGACCAGGACGGCTGCGGCCAGAATGGCCAGCACCAGCCGGACCGCGTCGCCGTCGGCGAAGAGCAACCCGAGTGCGATCAGCAGGACGGCACCGGCGAGCTTCGCCGCAGGCAGGGTCGACGGCACCCGCCACTGCCGGTGTCCGGTGATGTCATCCACCCGCCCAGCATGCCAGCGCCCCCCGCTGCCAGCGCCCCCGCTGCCGTCGATCATGGAGTTGTGGTGCCCCACATATGGTGCGAAGTGGAATCTTCTGCCCACCACAACTCCATGATCGACGCCGGAGAGGGCGACGCCGGAGAGGGCGACGCCGGAGAGGGCGACGCCGGAGAGGGCGACGCCGGAGAGGGCGACGCCGGAGAGGGCGACGCCGGAGAGGGCGACGCCGGAGAGGGCTGGCCGGAGAGGGCTGCGCGGCGGCTCGTCGCGTCGGCGTAGGATCGGGGCAGCCCAAGTTACCGGGGAGTAAACATGAGTGACGCGGTCATCGTCGGCGCGGTGCGTACCCCGGTCGGGCGGCGTAAGGGCAGCCTCGCCGGCGTCCATCCGGTCGATCTCTCGGCGCACGTGCTGCGCGCCCTCGCCGAGCGCACCGGGCTCGACCCGACGCAGGTCGACGACGTCTTCTGGGGCTGCGTGTCCCAGGTCGGCGAGCAGTCGTGGAACATTGCCCGCAACGGCGTGCTCGCCGCCGGCTGGCCCGAGACGGTGCCCGGCACGACACTGGACCGGCAGTGTGGCTCCAGCCAGCAGGCGCTGCACTTCGCGGCGGCCACCGTGCTCTCCGGCCAGGCCGATCTGGTGGTCGCCGGTGGCGTCGAGTCGATGACCCGGGTTCCGATGGGCTCCAGCGTGGCCGGCGGAATGCCGTTCAGCGACCAGCTCCGGGACCGGTACCGCGGTGTCGAGGGCTTCGCCGACGACGCGCCCCTGCCGTTCAACCAGGGCGTCGGGGCCGAGCTGATCGCCCAGCGGTGGCGGCTCACGCGTACGCAGCTCGACGAGTTCGCGTTGGCCAGCCACGAGAAGGCAGCCGCGGCGCAGGACGCCGGAGCGTTCGAACCCGAGCTGACGCCGGTGCCGCTCGGCGACGGCGGCAAGTTCGCCGCCGACGAGGGCATCCGCCGGGACACGACACTGGACAAACTCGCCGAACTCGCCACCCCGTTCCGCGCCGACGGCGTGGTGACCGCCGGGTCCGCGTCCCAGATCTCCGACGGTGCCGCTGCCCTCGCGGTGACCACCTCCGAGTGGGCGAGCCGGCACGGCCTTCGGCCGCTGGCCCGGATCCACACCGCCGTGGTCGCCGCCGACGACCCGGTCACCATGCTCACCGCGCCCATCCCGGCCACCGCGAAGGCGCTGCGCCGCGCGGGGCTGGGCATCGAGGAGATCGGGGTGTACGAGGTGAACGAGGCGTTCGCCCCGGTGCCGCTGGCGTGGTTGGCGGAGACCGAGGCGGATCCGGAGCGGTTGAACCCGCGTGGAGGGGCCATCGCCCTCGGTCACCCACTCGGTGGCTCCGGCGCCCGGATCATGACCACCATGCTCCAGCACATGCGGGACAACGGGATCCGCTACGGCCTGCAGACCATGTGCGAGGGCGGCGGCATGGCCAACGCCACCATCGTCGAGCTGATCTGACGCCTGCCGGAAAAGGCGTCGCCCCGGCCCGACCGGGCGGCCTAGGGTGCCCAGCGTGACGACGACCTCTGGTGAGCGCAGCTCTGACTGGTCCGACGAGCAGTGGCAGGTGCGGGCCCGCACCTGGGTGGACGCGCACCTGAGCCGTGCCGGCCGACGGGTGACCGGGTTGGTGGAGCCTCGGGTGCGTCCGTGGTCACTGGTCTGGCGGGTGCCCACCGACGACGGCCCGGTCTGGTTCAAGGCCAACAACCCGGGCACCGTGCACGAGGCGGTCCTGGTCGAGACGCTCGCCGAGCTGACACCCGAACGGGTGCTGACCCCGATCGCCGTGGACCGGGAGCAGGGCTGGTCGTTGCTACCCGACGGTGGTGAGTCGTTGCGCGACGTGCTGGGGCGCGACCCCGACCTTTCGCACTGGGAGCGGGCGCTTCCCGGGTACGCGGCGCTGCAACTGGCGAGCGCGCCGCGCGCCGACGAGCTGGTCGCCCTGGGCGTGCCGGACCACCGTCCGGAGACGCTGGCCGGTCTCTTCGCCGAACTGCTCGAGGATCACGGGTCGCTGCTGACCGGTGCCGAGGGCGGGCTCAGCCAGGACATGTACGAGCGGTTGCGGGCGGAGCTGCCGTCGTACGCCGAGCGGTGCCGCCGGCTCGCCGACATCGGGATTCCGGCGACCGTGCAGCACGACGACCTGCACGACGGCAACGTCTTCGCGGGCCCGGACGGATACCGCTACTTCGACTGGGGCGACGCGTCGGTGGCGCACCCGTTCGGCACGCTGCTGGTGACCCTGCGTTCCATCCGGTACGCCGAGAAGCCGGCGGCCGACGACACCCGGCTGGCCCGGTTGCGGGACGCCTACCTGGAGGCGTGGACCGACAGGTACGACCGTCGGACCCTCGTCGAGGCCGCCGACCTCGCGATCGAACTGGGCCCGGTGAGCCGCTCGCTCTCCTGGCGTCGAGCCCTGGACACGCCGGACGAGTCGCGTGCCGAGTACGCAGACGCGGTTCCCGGTTGGCTGGAGGAGCTCTTCGCCGCTGACCTGTTCCAGCCGGATTCCTGACCACGATCCGTCGCAGTCGGAAGTCGGACAGCCAGTGCGTCGCGGTGTCGTGGAACTTCCAAAAATCCGCCGTGACCCACGTCACCCGGTCGGGGGCGTCGTTGGGCAGGTCATGGACGTCTTCTCCCGAACGTTCCTCCCGGCCGCCGCCGAGGCTGGCCTGGCCGTGCAGACCGTGAGCCGGCACATGCCGGTCTTCCGGCGCTGCGTCGGCTCCGGTGACGCCACCATCCTGGTCACCCGATGCAGCCGCCCCGACCGTCCGGTCACCGGCGACTACCTGCTGCTGCTCACCCACCGTCGACTGGTGGTGACCCAGCAGACCCGACTCCTGCACCGACTGCGCCTGCACCTCAACACCGAGTTGCGCGAGCTGAGCAACGTGACCTGGAGCCCGGACCCACGACTGCAGTGCGTCGAGCTGGCGGCCACGGCGATCGACGGGATCCGCGAGCGGTTCCTCATCCGTACCAGCCATCCGAAGCGGGTGTGGCAGCTCGACGCGCTGCTCAACCACGCGTTCCGGACGCGCCTGCGGGTGCCCCGGGAGCGCGTCGTCGCCACGATCAGCGACACGCCAGCCGCCGCACGGCCCAGCGCGTTCCGCCCGGCCCCGGTGAGCTGACCAGCTCTCAGCCGGTGCCTTGCGCTGCTCTTACCTAACCCGAACACGCACCGATCGCGCTGGCCCGCCCGGTCGGCAATCATGGGCCGGTGACCGTCGAACCGCCGCACCGCGGGCTCGTCCTCGTGGTCGAGGACGAGCCGGCCATCGCCGACCTGGTCCGGCTGTATCTCACCCGGGACGGGTTCGGCGTCCACCTGGAACGCGACGGTGTGGCCGGCCTGAGCGCCGCCCGCCGACTACGCCCGGTGGCCTGCGTTCTGGACATCGCGCTGCCGGGCCTGCCCGGCACCGAGATCTGTCGTCAGCTGCGCGAGGCCGGTGACTGGACACCGGTCATCTTCCTCACCGCCCGCGACGACGAGGTCGATCGGATCGTCGGCCTGGAGTTGGGCGCCGACGACTACGTGACCAAGCCGTTCAGCCCCCGGGAGTTGGTCGCCCGGGTGCGTGCGGTGCTGCGCCGTTCCGCCGGTGGCCCCGAAGGCGCGGAGCGGCCGCGCGTCGTCGGGCCGGTGACGCTCGACCCGGCACGCCGGACGGTCAGCGTCGGGGACGCACCGGTGCAGCTCACCTCCACCGAGTTCGACCTGCTGGCCCACCTGATGGCCCGGCCCGGCCGGGTCTTCACCCGGGAGGAACTGCTGGCCGGGGTCTGGGGGTACGCCGCACACGCCGGCACCCGCACCGTGGACGTGCACGTCGCCCAGGTACGGGCGAAGCTCGGCCCCGCCAGCGTGATCCGCACCCACCGCGGCGTCGGGTACGCGGTCGATGCCTGACCGTCCCCAGCGTGTCGAGTCGCCGACCATGACCCTGCCGGTGGTCGGCGCCAACCCGTCGGCCGCACCGCGGCGGGGCCGCTTCGGTCGTACGCTGACCGCCCGGGCGGTGCTCGTCACCTGCGCTGTGGCACTGGTGTCGGTGCTGGTCACCGCGATCGTGGCGGTGCCGCTGGCGATCCGCGGAGCGGAGCGACGGGATCAGGACGCGCTCGCCGCCCAGGCCCGGCTCGCCGCCGAGGTGCTACGGACCCGACTGGACCGGGGCCGCAGCACCGACGAGGAGCGGCTCATCCAACAACTACGCAACCAGGGCATCGACGCGTACCTGATCCGCCGCGGGACGGTCGACCGATCCGGCCTGCCACCCCGGGTGGTGCAGCGCATCGGGCAGGGCCGCAACGTGTCGGTCCGGCGCGTCGTCGACGGGAAACGGGCCCTGGTCGAGGGCCGGGCGCTGCCCAACGGCAACGGCGTGGTGCTGTCCCGTCCGTCGTCGGACGGGCTCTGGGCCCAGGTGCTGCGCAGCCTCTGGTTGCCGCTCCTGGCCGGGCTCGCCGCCGGTGTGGCGGCCGGTCTGCTGCTGGCCCGCCGGCTGGCCCGGCCGATCCGCATCGCGGCCACCGCCGCCGCCCGGCTCCGCGCCGGAGACCGCGCCGTCCGGGTGCCGGTCGAACCACCGGACGAGGTCGCCGACCTGGCCGAGGCGTTGAACGGCCTCGCCGGCGCGCTGGCCACCAGCGAGGGACGGCAGCGGGAGTTCCTGCTGTCCGTCTCGCACGAGCTGCGCACCCCGCTGACCGCGATCCGAGGGTACGCCGAGGCGCTCGCCGACGGCGTGCTCGGCGCTGACGACACCGTCGACACCGGTCGGACGATGCTGGTCGAGGCGCAACACCTGGACCGGCTGATCGGGGATCTGCTGGCGCTGGCCCGGTTGGAGGCGGCCGACTTTCCCCTCGAACCGGTGCCGGTGGACCTCACCCGGTTGGCAGTGGACGCGGAACCGGCCTGGTCCGGCCGGTGTGCGGCGGTCGGGGTGCCCTTCCGGTTGGAGACACCCGGTCGACAGGTGCCCGCGTACACCGATCCGGGTCGGATCCGTCAGGTGCTGGACGGGTTGCTGGAGAACGCGCTGCGGGTCGTACCCCCGGGGTCGCCCGTGGTGCTCGCGGTCCGGCCGGCGGGCGCGGACCCGGCCGCCGGCGGTGTGCTGGAGGTCCGTGACGGTGGGCCCGGCTTCACCGACGACGACCTGGCGGTGGCGTTCGAACGCGGTGCGCTGCACGAGCGGTACCGGGGGGTGCGCAAGGTGGGCAGCGGACTGGGGCTGGCGTTGGCCGCCGGCCTGGTCCGCCGACTGGGCGGCGAGATCACCGCAGGGCACGCGCCGGAGGGCGGTGCCGCCTTCACGGTCCGGCTGCCCGGTGATCCTTACCTGACCCGAACATCGTCCTGACGCTCCGCTCGTCGTTCCCGGGGAGGCTGAGGGCTCCACTGCAGAGAGGGAACGCCATGTCGCGTTGGGGATTCGCCACCGGCACAACCGCCCTGCTGGCGGCGGTCGCGCTCGGTCTCAGCGGCTGCGGTGCGGCCGAGGTGGCCAGCCAGCCCGCCCGGGAAGCGGCCGTCGAGGTCGCCGCCGCCATGGGCGTCGAGGGTCAGGCGCTGACCGCCATGGGCTTCGACGCCGACGACCTGGACGTGCAGACCGTCGCCGCACCGGCCACCCCGACGCCCGGCGCCTCCCCCACCGCTCAGGAGAAGGCCCGGGAGAAGCGCGGCGAGGAGTGGCGCAAGCGCCGGCAGGCGCGGGTGCTGCTGCGTAAGAACACCCTGCACGGTGAGGCGGTGGTAAAGACCAAGGACGGCGGTACGCAGACAGTGGCCGTTCAGCGCGGCGAGGTGACCGCGATCGACGGCAGCTCGATGACCGTCAAGTCCACCGACGGCTTCACCATGACCTGGACGTTCGGCGAGGACCTGCGGGTCGTCGAGCGGCGCAACACAGTGCAGCCGAGCGAGGTGAAGGTCGGCGCGACGGTCGGCGTCGCCGGTGCGAAGGACGGCGACAAGGGCGCGGCGCGGCTCGTGCTCATCCCCCGCACCAAGTGAGCGATCGGGGCCCCGGCCGACGCCGGGGCCCCGACCCCTCGTCAGTACACGCGCGACCCGATGAAGTCGTCGTGACCGTAACCGACCGGGTTGGCGGCGGTACGGGCCTCGAACGACCACTGCTGCCGGGTGCTGCTCCCGCAGTTCGCCAACCGCAGACGTGGGCTGCCCAGCAACGGATTGTCGAACGCCACGCACAGGTTGCTCGCGGCGGCCGGCTTGATCTGACTGCCGGAGAAGACGAACTGCTGCGCTCCGGTGCCGTTGCAGTCGTAGATGTTCACCGCGGTGCCGGCGGTCATCGAGCTGTTGGATACGTCCAGGCAGCGATCGTGGGACAGCTCCGAGTGCAGCGACCGCCGGGCCGAGTCGTACCAGAAGCCCTGGTTACGCCCACCGTGACAGGAGTACGGCTGCTGCACGGTGCCGTTGCGGGAGTCGTACCCCTTGCCGTCGACGCAGGTGCCGGTGGCCAGGTTGCGCAGTTGCCGGAAGTCCAGCAGACCCGGGTAGAGCACGCCGCTGCCGGTGCTCGCCGGGTCGACGCAGCTGGCCCGGGTCTGACCGGAGTTCCAGAACTGGGTGATGCACTGGGCGAACATGCCGTGCCCACGGGCGTTGGGGTGGAAGGACTGGCGGGCGGCGTTCTCGTTCCAGATGCCGACCTCGATGAACAGGCCGCGTACCGAGGTGTTGTCGGTGCACACCTCGTGCCCGTGGAAGAGCCGGCTGGCGTCCAGGTAGCGGGTGCCGGTGTTCGCGGCGGCCGAGCGCAGCGCCGACTCGAACATCGGCACCGCCTTGTTCCGGGCGAACGCCGCGTCGGCCAGGTACAGCAGACAGCCGCCGGAGTACCAGCCCGGGAAGTTCGGGTTGTCCTCCACGTCGGGGCTGCCCGGGCTCGGGTACGACATCAGCACCAGCTCGTAGTCCGACCGCAGGTAGCCGGCCTTCGTCATGGTCTGCCGGATGTCGTTGAGCGCGGATTCGACGGCCTGGCGGCTGCCGTCGGTGCGGATCGTCCACTGGTCGGTGTAGGTGGGGTAGCAGGGCCCCTGGAAGAAGACCCGACGAACGGCGCAGTCGGTGGCGACCGGACCGAACTGGATGGTGCCGTCCCCGTTCGCGCCGACCACCACCCAGATCAACTTCACGTGCGTGTTGCGCGCCTTGATGCCCAGGTAGTCGCCCTGGTTCAGCTCGTTGTGCTGGGTCGGGCCGCTGGCGATGAGATTCCACGGCGTGGCACCGGAGCAGGCGATGTTGTACTGCGCGTCCGACGTGATGCCGGTGCGGAACACCGCCTGGTCGTACGAGCGGTCGCACCAGTTGCCGTCCTGGTGGGTGCCGGGGACGTAGTTGCCGACCCCCTCGCCGGAGATCTCGCTGTCGCCCATGGTGACCAGCGCTGTGCGGCGTTGTTCGATCGGACGGATCGCCGGGTTGCCGTAGAGGGCGGTGGCCTCGGCGGCCCGGATTGCTTCTAGGTTGGCGGGGAGTGGTTGGACGGTCGGACGGTCGGCGGCGGTGGCGGGGGTGGCCGGTCCGGCGAGCATCGGTAGGACGAGAGCGGCGACGGCGACGGCGACGGTGATGGCCCGTCGTCGGGTCGCGCGTTCGCGCCTGGCGGGGATTGCAGGCATCGACGCACTCCTTTCGGCTCAGTCGCGGGACGTCGACTGAGTTACCAGACGGTAACGTGCGGATCAATAGATGTGAATGCGCCTCGGATCCTTGCGCGCAGGCTGCCGAACCGCCCGGATCGGACTATCCGGGCGGCCAGGCTCGCGCTGCCACCGTCAGCCGCCGGGCTCGCGCTGCCACCGTCAGCGGCCGGCCTCGCGCTGCCACCGTCAGCGAGCGGGCGGCAGGGCGTAACCGACGTAGCCGCGGAACTCCAACCGCCAGCCGGCCGGAACCAGCTTCGTGCAGGCCGGACGGCTGCCGGTGCAGACGATCGCGTCGACCGAGGAGGGGTCGGCCGCCGGTCGTTCCGGCAGCACCGACTGCAACGCCACCAGGTCGGGAGAACTCCCGTCCGGCTGCCGCAGCAGCAGCCACCACGGGTACTCCCAGTTGTCGTTCTGCTGCACCAACCCGATCCGCCGGGCATCGCTGTCGCGCACCGCCGCCGCGGCCCAACGGAACTCGTCGGCCCACTGCGGGCGACGCAGGAACCGGGTGTCCCAGTCCGAGGTGGTGAAGACCGAACCGGAGCCGACCAGGCGGCGCGGGAAGCCATACGACAGCGCGAGCACCCCGGCCAGCGCCGAGGTCGCCAGCACGGTGGCCGCCACCAGTGTGGCCACCGACCGGCGCGCCGAGTTCGCGCGGCGGCGACGCAGGAGCGCGTCGACCCAGAGTCCGGCCAGTGGCACCGCCAGCACCACCGCGTAGAGGATCAAACGGTTGCCCCACGGCTGCCACTTGATCATCGAGGTGTGCAGCAGGACGGCGGCCAGCACCACCACCGCGTACGCGCGCAGCGGCCCGGTCTGCCCGGGATCGATCCGGCGCGGACGGGCGAGCGCGACCACAGCACCGATCAGCGCCAGTGCCCCGGTCAGGGGGAACGCCACCCGGTCCTCGTCCGGATACCAGGCCGGCTCCGGGAAGATCTCCCGACCGAAGGTGATCGCCCGGTCCTGTGGGTCCACGCCGATCACACCCGCGCCGTCGATGATCACCTCGGCACCAGCTCGCCGCAGCGGCGCCAGCGGTGTGTCGAACGCGGTGTGCCCGATCCGCAGGGCGTTGACCAGGATCGACTGTGGGTCGTGCCGTTCCATCGGGATCGACTCACGCAGCCGTGGTGGGCCCAGCGGGTGCCCGAACTCGGCGGTCACCCGGGCCAGGAACGGGCCGACCACCACTGCCGCCACCAGCAGGATCAGCACCGAACCGCCGACCGTGCGGGCCACCCCACCGACCGGCCGAGGCCGCCGAGCCGCGTCGGTTGTTGCCGCGCTCGCGGCCGGGCCGACTGCCGCGCCCGCCGCCAGGGTGAGTCGGAGCTGCGCCAATCCCCAGAGCACCAGGAGCGGGCCGACCGCGATCAGGCCGCTGGTCTTGGTCACCGCCGTCAGGCCGGTGGCCGCCCCCAAGCCGAGCAGCGTGCCCCAGCCGGTCCGCCGGCGCAGCCCGTCCAGCACCAGGGTCGCGGCGCAGGTGACCCACGCCGCGCAGACCAGGTCGGTCTGCGTGCTGGTCGCCTGGAGCACCACCATCGGCGTGGTCGCCAGCACGAACGCGGTGAGCAGCTGAGCCCTCCGGCCGCCGCCGAGCTGCGCGGTGATCCGTGCGGCCACCAGAAGACAGAGCACTCCGGCCGCCCACTGCACCAGGTTGTGCAATTGGTCCCCGCCGGTGAGGAGCCGGAGGTGCAGCAGCAGGTACTCGGCTCCGGGCGGGATGGTCACCTGCCGGTGGATGGCGGTGGGCCAGAAGTCCAGGTCGCCCTGGGCGACCCAGTGCTCCACCTTCGGCAGGTGGTACGTCTGCGAGTCGAAGTTGTTCGGCTCGGCGAGCAGCGCGACCAGCAGCTCCACCAGGACCAACCCGGCGATCGTGCCGACGAGCAGCCGTTCCCCCCGTCCGGCCGTGCGCCAGGCGTCGACCGCCACGGACAGCAGACCGGAGGGTGCCCGGGAGGTCCGCGGCGGAGCGGGGCCGGAAATGGTCGCAGGGGGCTCAAGGGTCGGGTCCGGGCTGGCACCGGACGCCACGGCGCCCACCGGCACCGGTAGTGGGGTGGCGGCGGGAGGAGGCGCTGGTCGGCTCGACCGTCGCCGCAGACCGGCCGCTGTCGCGGCAGCGACCAGAAAGAGCAGCCAGGCGGTGACGAAGGCCGGCCGGTTCAGCGCGTGCATCGCGCCGAGAAGCTCGACGACGAGTACCGCGTACACCCCGGTCAGCAGTGCGGAGCGCACCACGGCGAGTCGCAGCGGTGCGACCGCATCGACCGCACGCGACCTCAGTGCGACGGTGAGTAGGAGCACCGAGGCGGCGGGAACCACCGCGAGCAGGGAGCCGGCAGCCGACATGGCGGGAAGTAAACACCATCCGCCTGAACCCGCCACGCCGACGGCCCGACGGTGGCGGCACGCGGTGGGCCAACCAGCCAGGCTAGGCTATGCCCGACGTATTGTCGCCACCGTGGAGATTCCCGTGAAGCTCTCGATCCTCATGCCGGTCTACAACGAGGAAGAACGCATCGCGGATGCCCTCAAGCAGGCGTTGGCGGTTGACTATCCCTGCGAGATCGAGCTGGTCGTTGTCGACGACGGCAGCCGGGACGGCACCGGCGAGGTCCTCGGCCGCGCCGACGACGCACGCCTGCGGGTCATCACCCACCAGCGCAACGCCGGCAAGGGTGCCGCCATCAAGACGGCTGTCGACAGCGCGGAGGGTGACTACATGGTCATCCTCGACGCCGACCTGGAGTACGACCCGCAGGACATCCCCAAGCTGCTCGACCCGGTGCTCGACGGGCGGGCCACCGTGGTCTACGGCAATCGCACCTTCGGCAGCCACAGCGCCTACAGCTTCTGGTACGTGATGGGCAACAAGGGCGTCACGATGGCCGCCAACGTGCTGTTCAACTCGTACATCGGTGACCTGGAGACCTGCTTCAAGCTGATGCCGGTGGCGCTCTACCGGTCGCTCGAGGTGCGCTCGCGCGGCTTCGGGATGGAGGCCGAGGTGACCGGCAAGCTGCTGCGTCGCCGCATCCGCCCGTACGAGGTGCCGATCAGCTACCGGGCACGTGGCCGGGAAGAGGGCAAGAAGATCACCTGGAAGGACGGCGTCGAGGCGATCTGGATCCTCGGCCGTGAGCGCGCCCGCCGCCGCCCGGTCCCCGCGTCCCGCTGACCGACGCTCGCTCTTCCGAGCGGGCTAACCTCTAGTTGAAGCGCACTTCAACTAGAGGACCTGGTGATGCCGGATTCGTTGACAATCGGTGAGCTGTCAGTCCGCTCCGGCGTGGCACCCTCGGCGCTCCGTTACTACGAACGACTCGGGCTGATCCGCGCCGACCGGACCGGCGGCAACCAACGCCGCTACGCCCGCGCCGAGCTGCGGCGGGTGGCCTTCATCCGGATCTCCCAGCAGGTCGGCGTCTCGCTCGACGAGATCCGCGCGGCACTCGACTCGCTGCCCGAAGGCCGCACCCCCAGCCCACAGGACTGGGCGCAGCTCTCCGCGAGCTGGCGGAGCCGGTTGGACGAGAAGATCAGACTGCTCGCCGAACTCCGCGACAACCTGGACGGCTGCATCGGCTGTGGGTGCCTCTCCCTGCAGCGCTGCGTGCTCTACAACCCGGGTGACGCGCTGGCCGGCGAGGGCCCGGGCGCGCGCCTGATGCTGCCACGACCGGCGGACGCGCCTCCCGCCGTCACCCCACTGTGAGCAGCACCTTGCCGAAGTGGTCGTTCGACTCGACGAGCCGGTGCGCCTCCGCCGCCTCGGTCATCGGCAGCCGCCGGTCGACGATCGGTCGGACCGTGCCCGCCTCGATCAACGGCCACACCTCGTCCCGTACGCCCTGGACGATCTCCGCCTTCTCCGCGAGGGGCCGGGAGCGCAACGACGTCGCGGCGACGCTCGCCCGCTTGGTCAGCAGCGCGCCAAGATCCAGCTCGGCCTTGCGCCCACCCTGCATGCCGATCACCACCAGCCGCCCGCCGGTGGCCAGCGCCGAGACGTTCCGCCCCAGGTAGGACGCGCCCATGATGTCCAGCACGACGTCGACGCCGCGACCGTCGGTGGCCCGCCGGACCTCCTCCACGAAGTCCTGCTCCCGGTAGTCGATCGTGTGCGACGCGCCCAGCTCACGCAGCCGGGAGTGCTTGGCCGCCCGGGCGGTGGTCAGGACGGTGGCGCCCAGTGCGGCCCCGAGCTGGATCGCGAAGGTGCCGATGCCACTGCCCCCACCGTGCACGAGCAGGGTGTCACCCGCGCCAAGACGCCCCACCTGGACCAGGTTCGACCAGACCGTGCAGGCCACCTCGGGCAGCGCCCCGGCGTCGACCGGGTCGCACGCCGGCACCGGCAGCAACTGCCCGGCGGGCACCGCCACCCGCTCCGCGTACCCGCCGCCGGCCAGCAGCGCGCAGACCTGCTGCCCGACCGCCCACCCGGCAACGTCCGCGCCGACCACGGTGATGACCCCGGAACATTCCAATCCGGGGTACGCGGACGCGCCCGGCGGCGGCGGATAGTGCCCCTGCCGTTGCAGCAGGTCAGCGCGGTTGACCCCGCTGGCCCGCACATCCACGATCACCTCGTCCGGGCCCGGCTCCGGGTCGGGCACCTCGGCCCAGACCAGCGCTTCGGGTCCACCGGGCTGCGGAATGGTGATGGCTCGCATGGCTCAGTCTTACCCGATCACACCTGATGCCGCAGGCGCACCCTCCAGCCCACAGTGGACCCGCCGGAGCGCCTGCCCAACCCGTACGGGGAGGGACACCGGGCCGGCCGGAGCGAGCCGTGGCAGACTATGCGTGGCCGTACGCCCACGGGTGGCGGCCCAGGAGGGTTCGCCTAGTGGCCGATGGCGCTGGTCTTGAAAACCGGTAAGGCAGCGATGTCTTCGTGGGTTCGAATCCCACACCCTCCGCTTCCCCTGGTGGGCTGTTTACCACCCATCCGGCAGCCTCGCGGTCGACACACTCACGCCCTGGGCGTAGTAGCCGTTCGTCTCGTGGAACAGTGAGAACTCGCCGATGGCGCCGTCGACCTGATCAGCTTTCTGGTCGTCCGGGTCGTTGAAGAATGCCACGTCGACCTCCATCGAGGCGGTGGCCTCCAGCCGGAAGTCTGCTCTCCGGAATCGCGCCCAGCACCGACCGGGGCGCTGCAGCCGCCCGACACGTCAACCGAATCGAGGCTCTGGGTGAACGGCTGCGCTACGGGAGAGCGTTGGCCGGTGCCGCCGCCATCGTGCGGTGGCCTGCGCCGCTGACCGCTGCCGCGCCGGCACCGACGAGGATCGCCACAACGGCGACGATGCCACCTAGCCCTGGACGGGGCATGACCGCAGGTATCGCCCCATCGAACAGGGCTGACGCTTCGTCGTAGCTGAGCACGAGGAGGAGCGTCGATCCGACGGCGACCGCACTCAGCGTGGCGGTGGCTGCCAGGGGGAGCGCCGGTCGGGCGGTCCGACCGAGTACGGCCCAGGCGACGCAGGCGTGCAGCGCCAGGACACTGCCCGCATACCCACCCCAGCCGGGGAATCTGGTGAGCGGCACAGTGATGTCGCCGTAGTGGGCCCACGGAAGTGCGACGGCGGAGAGCAGACTTCCCACAGCTCCGACGAGGGCAGCGGAGAGGGCAACGCTCCTTGTCACGGCTCGACCTCCTTGACGCCTCGCGCCCCACCACGCCCACCAATCTGATGTCGCCCGATGTGGAGTAGGACGCCGATCGCGGTCAATGTTAAGGGCGTGACGACTCGGTTTCGCCGACGTTGGTGTCGGGACGTCTTGGATACCGCGACTATCCCGAAGGAGTGGATCACAACTCGACCGGGTCGACTGACCTCCCGGACCGGATCCTGGTCCACGCCTCGTAGTCGAGCAGCACGGCCAGGAACGCGGTGAGCAGGCCGAGAGCGGCCCAGAACGGGCAGGTAACGGCCGACTGGGTCGCGGCGTCCCGCGCTCCGGTCACTCCGGCGGGTCCGCGCACCGCCGCTCGTCGCGGATCGTCTCCTCGGCCAGTCGCTCGACTGCTCGTCGGCGTTCGTCGGCGATGGCCCGTGTGTCCCGGCGGCGGAACGCGGTGAGGACAGCTACCGCGAAGTCCCGCCAGATGCCGGCCACGATGTCCCCCTGAGGAACGTTGCCCGAAACTCCACCGTAGCTCCGGAAAACCACTGTGCCGCTCGTCGGAAGGGACAACGCGGGGTAAGAAGAGGCTGGTATTTCCGCACACCGGAAGGATTCGTCCCGATGACCCTGGAACGACCGATTGCCCCGGACCCGTACGAGCTGCTGCCGACGCTGCCCTCGTTCACTCTGACGAGCGACGACGTGCAGAACGGCGAGCCGATGGACGCGCGGTACGCGCACGGCAGTACCGGGGGCGAGAACGTCTCGCCGCAGCTGACCTGGTCGGATTTCCCCGCCGAGACGAAGAGCTTCGCGGTGACCTGTTACGACCCCGACGCACCGACCGGCAGCGGCTTCTGGCACTGGGTGCTGGTGAACGTGCCGGTCGGCGTCACCCAGTTGCCCACCGGAGCCGGTGGCGCGGCGGGCGCCGACCTCGGTGGCGCGTTCTCGGTGCGCAACGACTACGGCGAGCAGGGGTACGGCGGGGCGGCGCCGCCGGCCGGTGACCGCCCGCACCGGTACGTCTTCGCGGTGCACGCCGTGGACGTCGAGCGACTGGACCTGACTCCGGAGGCCAGCCCGGCCTACGTCGGCTTCAACCTCACGTTCCACACCCTGGCGAGAGCGGTGATCCGCCCCACGTACCAGATCAAGGAGTAACCGGGCCCCGCCGCCCCGTCTCGTCGATCATGGAGTTGTGGTGGGTGTCAAAACACCCTAAAGGGTGATGAACCTGGTACCACGACTCCATGATCGACCGGGTCGGGCTGGGCGGGGGGCGGGGGCGCGGGTGGGTCAGGAGGGGACGCGGGCCACCGCGAAGACGGACTGGCCGAACGGGGGGCGGACGAGCTGCTCGGCGGCCTTGGTGGCGGGCAGGACGACGGTGTCGTACACCTTGACCATCGGGCCCTCCTTCGGCATCAGCCGGAAGACCTTGGTCGCCATGAAGTAGCCGATCAACCCCAACGCGTTGGCGTAGTGGATCTTCTCGACGGTCAAACCGGCCTCGGTCATCGCCGCCTGGAGGGTCTTCTTCGTGTAGCGGCGGACGTGCCCGGTGGCGATGTCGGCCGGGCTCATCGCGAACTGGAACGCCGGCACGATGATGATCACCGCGCCGCCGGGTCGGACCAGGTCGCGCATGCTGGTGAGCGCGCCGACGTGGTCCTCGATGTGCTCCAGGACGTTGTACGAGACGGCGGCGCTGTATTCACCCCGGTCGTTGTGTGGCAGCAGCATCTGCCGGACGCTGATGTTCGGCCGTTCGGCGAGGCGCTCCTTGAGCTGCACCAGCCGGTCCGGGTCGGCCTCGGTGGCGGTGAACCGCGGCAGCCGCTCCGACCACTCCAGCGCGTAGTCACCGAGGCCGCTGCCGATCTCGATGGGATCGTCGCCGAGGTACGGCACCGCAAGCTCGATGAACCAGCGACGGTGGTTGACAGCCGTCGCCAGGCCTTCCAGCACCTCGGACTGCACGCGCTGATCCCCAGTGATTTCTGCCATGCGTCGATTCCTCACGATATGAACTCGACCCGTGCCTGGACCGACAGAGTGAATCATCCGCTGGGACGGCAGAAGAATCGGGGCATCGGGGATGGCCGAATTGTGGTCGGGGGGTGGGTTCGTGATCGGCGGTCGGCGAACCCGGCACATAGTACGGCAGTACCCCGAAACATGTCACGGCAGCGTCAGGCCATGACTATCCTCTGAATTGTCATGACTACTCCCGAATCGGACGCGCCCAGCGACGGTCCGGCCGCTGCGTCGGTGGAGGGGGCCTCGCCTGATGCCCGGCGGCCGCGCCGGGGGAGGGTGGCCGACCTGGCCGCCGTGCTGAGCTTCGTTGTGCTCGGCTTTTGGGTCACGTGTCGACTCTGGCTCGACCCCGCCGGCGCGGTGCGGGACAACGAGTCCGATCAGTCGCAGTTCGAATGGATGATGGCGCACGGTGCGCGGGTAATCACCCATTTCGCATATCCGTTCCATTCGGATCAGATGAACGTCCCGGACGGCGTCAATCTGATGGCGAACACGTCCGTATTATCCATTTCGTTGCCATTTACGCCTATCACCCTGCTGTTCGGGCCTCGGGCGTCATTTCTGGTCTTTCTCACCGCCGGCATGATTGCCACAGCGACCGCCTGGTACTTCCTGCTCTCCCGGGTTCTGATCGGCAGCCGTGGGCCCGCCTGGCTGGGTGCCGGCTTCTGCGCGTTCGCGCCCGCGATGGTGTCGCACGCCAACGGGCATCCGAACATCGTGTCGCAGTTCGTCGTCCCGCTGATCATCTGGCGCACGCTGCGACTCGGCGACCCGGGCCGCTGGCTGCGCAACGGCGTCCTCCTCGGGCTCGTGATCGTCTGGCAGGCCTTCCTCAACCTGGAGATCCTGCTGATGACCGCGATCGGGGTCGGTGTGGTCGTCGGCGTGCTTGCCCTCGGCCGCGCCGATCTCCGAACACGGATCCGGCCCTTCCTCGCCGGTCTCGCCGTCGCGGCCGGGGTCGCCGGACTGCTGCTGGCGTACCCCCTGTACGTGCAGTTCTTCGGTCCGGGCGCGTACTCCGGGCTGTCCCGCCTGATCCGCGGCTACTCCAGCGACCTCGCCTCGTTCGTCGCGTACTCCAGGGAGTCACTCGCCGGCAGCCCGCGCACCGCCGCGGGCCTGGCCAAGAACCCGACCGAGGAGAACAGCTTCTTCGGCTGGGCGCTGGTCGTGCTGGTGATCGCCCTGGTCTGGTGGTTGCGCCGCTCGGTCGTCGTGCTCGCGCTGGCCGGGCTCGGCCTGCTCTTCGCGGTGCTCTCGCTGGGCCGCGAGGTCCGCTTCGACAACAAGGGGACGGGTGTGCCGGGCCCTTGGGCGGTGCTGGAGAACCTGCCCATCCTGCATTCGGTGGTGCCGACTCGCTGGGCGCTGGCGATCACCCCGATCGTCGGGCTGCTGCTCGCCTACGGTGCCGAGCGTGCCCGCGAGTTGGCCGACTCGCACCCGGCGGCGCGGGGACAGATCCGCTTCGTCACCGCCACAGTGCTCCTGATGGCCCTGCTCCCGATCGTGCCGACCCCACTGCCCGTGGCCCATCTCGACCCGGTGCCCACGTTCGTGACCAGTGGGGCGTGGCGTCAGCACGTGGCCGGTGGGCGCAGTGTGGTGGCCCTGCCGCTGCCGGACAGCACCTACGCGGAGCCACTGCGCTGGTCCGCGGCGACCCGGCTGGACATGCCGCTGGCCCGCGGCTACTTCCTCGGGCCGGACACCCGGCCCAGCGCCGATCCACCAAAGGTCGCGCTGTTCGGGGCCACGCCACGTCCCACCAGCAGCTTCTTCGCCACCATTCGTCGCACCGGGGCGGTGCCGCCGATCACTCCGCAGACCCGGGTCCGAGCGGTCGACGACCTGCGCTTCTGGCGGGCCGGAGTGGTCATCCTCGGCCCACACGAGCACGAGGACGCGCTGCGTCGGGGGATGACCGAACTGACCGGCATCCAGCCGGTCTTCACCGGCGGGGTGTGGGTATGGGACGTCCGACCGTTGACCGACTGAGGGTCAGCGGACGCAGCAGCCCTGGCAGACCTTCGGCCGGGGGAGGGTGAAGGCGAGGCAGCAGGTGCGCCGCTGCACTGTCGGTTCACCGGTCGGGCCGGGCACCAGCTCGATCAGGTCGCTCAGATCGAGGGCGCCGAGCAGGGTGTCGATGCTCTGCACCGTCGAGCCGGGCAGGCCGTCGGCGGCCCGGAGGATGCCGTGCGCGATGCCGGAGGCGACCGAGCCGAGCAGCGTCCGGGTGCCCACCCGGACCTCCGACTGGATCGCCGTGATGAGCGGCGCCAGGTGGGAGTCGAGCAGGGAGACGCGCAGCGCGGTCAGCAGCTCGGCCTCGTCGGCGACGACCCGTACCTCCGGCAGGCCGGCGAGCGCCAGCGGGTCGCTCGGAAGCACCGCCACGGTGATCCCACGGCGAAGGCCCATGGTGAGCAGCTGCCGGTGGTCCTCGAAGTGGATCAACACGTCGGCCGGATCGAACAGCGGCACCCGCCGGGCCGAGGCCCAGCCGAGCACGACCGGCAGCGCGGTCCAGTAGCTGTACGACTTCCAGGCCAACGCGGCGCAGGCGTGCGGGGTGCCACCCCAGCGGGTGGCGGCGCCGTTCAGCAGCTCCGGCAGTCGGCTGCCGTCGATCAGGGTGGTGGCGGGTGACCAGCCGAACTCGTCGTCGACCAGGAGACCCGGGGCGAGGCCCGGAAGATCATCGGTGCCGAACATGGCGCGTAGCGCCGCGGTGACGGGGGCGAGTGGCGTGGCGGTCACGTCCCGCCCCGGCAGCACCGCTGTCACCTGAGATCCCCCGTCCGCGTGACCGAGGAGTGTGCGCCCCGGCGGACGACCACTGCCGTCCTGAACTAAGGCTAGCCTAACCACGCCCTCGGGTCTAAGGGAAGCCTCACCTTGGTCGAATCGGGAGGCCCAGGTCACGCCGGTTGCCCGGTGGGCGAAGCGCCTCTGCCTCGGCTACTACCCGGCGGTTCCGCAGGAAAACGCTGCCGCAGGATCGATGTCTATCGGTGAATTGTCAATCAGAGTGTCGACAAGATGCCAGATGCGTGTGTGCTCGGGCACGGAACGTGAAACTTATATCCCCGGCCACGAGGAAGCCGATGACGACCTCACCCCTCGAACGGGCTGCCGACTCCTTCGCGGCCGAGCTCGCCCGGCAACGGACCGGGCGAGGGCTGTCCAAGAAACAACTAGCCGTCCTGATGGGGTTCGACCCCTCGTACGTGAGCCACGTCGAGGGACGCCGGCACCGGCCGACCGAGGACTTCGCCCGCCGCGCCGAGGCCGTCCTGGAGGCCAGCGGCGCGATCTGGCAGCGCTTCCGGGAGTACGACGACCTCCGCCACGCCCGCGCGGGCAACCCGCCCCGCGAGCAGTACGCGCCCGGGCAGTGGCTCCCACCGGGCACCGGCCTCGTCGTGGAGCGGGAACTCGCCA
The DNA here is from genome assembly GCF_029626165.1 of Micromonospora sp. WMMD967. Taxonomy (NCBI): domain Bacteria; kingdom Bacillati; phylum Actinomycetota; class Actinomycetes; order Micromonosporales; family Micromonosporaceae; genus Micromonospora; species Micromonospora sp. WMMD967. Next base: position 917,359 of record NZ_JARUBK010000001.1, on the reverse strand, counting down.
CCCTCACCCACACCGACGACGGCTACCGGTGCGTGATCCACCGCGAGTTGTACAACGCCGGCACCGAGCCGGTCACCCGCTACCTGGTCCGGGTCGCCGTCGACCGCTACCCGAACGACCCCGGCCGCTCCAACCGGCACCACCGGGAACACCCCCTCACCTTCGCCGAGCTGCAACTACAGGCCCGCCGAGACGACGGCGGCGGCGAACCGGAGCCGATGCACTGGCGTGCCAAACACGACCGGGACGCCTTCAAGGAAATCTGGCTGCTCTTCGAGAACGGGGAGCGACGGTTCCCGCTCTACCCGGGCGACCGGGCCACCATCGAGTACGCGTACAGCGTCGGTCACGAGAAGTGGGGGCCCTGGTTCCAACGGGCGGTCCGGCTGCCCACCCGACAGCTCGCCGTACGCCTCGACCTGCCCGCGCCGCTCGACCCGCAGGTCTGGGGCGTGGAAACCTCCCTCTCCGCGGAGGAAGGCCCCCTGCGCACGGCACCGCAACGGCACGACGAGGGCGACCGGGCGATCTACGACTGGCAGACCGACGACCCCCCGCTCAACGCCCGCTACCGGATGCAGTGGCGTTTCCGGGCCCGACCGGAAACGGAACCCGACAGCGACCCCGGCGGTGCCCGGGTACGCCCCAGCGACCGGATGCGCGGTCTCGGCATCGTGCAACGCGGCGACGACCTGCTCCGCCAACACGTCCGCCCGTTCGACCTCCCCGTCGAGGAACCCGTCGCCCGGGACCTGGTCGACCGGCTCACCACGGCCCTGGCCCGGCTCGACGAACTGCACCCGTTCAGCAAGGGGGTGGGGGTTGCCGCACCGCAACTCGGCGTCGGCCGGGCGGCGGCGGTGGTCCGACCCCCGGACCGCTCAGCGGACCCGGTCGTGCTGCTCAACCCCCGGGTGGTCGACGCCGGCCCGGACACCGACGAGCAGTACGAGGGCTGCCTCTCCTTCTTCGACCACCGAGGTCTGGTGCCCCGACCGCTCCGGCTCGACGTGGAGCACGCCCAGTGGGACGGCAGCCGGGTCATCACGTCGTTCGAGTTCGGCATGGCCCGGCTGGTGGCTCACGAGATCGACCACCTGGAGGGCCGGCTCTACGTCGACCGGATGGCGCCCGGGGTGCCGCTGGTGCCGGTGGAGGAATACCGCGAGACCGGGCACCCCTGGCGCTACTGACCGTTGGGGACCGGGGCGCGTGCCCCAGGGGGCAGGGGCACGCGCCCCGGTGTGGGGGGAGGAACGTCTAGAGGTCACCGAAGGTGTCGTAGCGGATGTGCGGCGGCGGCACCTCGTCCGCGGCGAGCACCCGCAGCGTGGAGCGGACCATCCGGGCGGAGCCGGAGACGTAGCAGTCGTGCGTCGTCCACGGGCCGTACCGGGCCACCACGTCCGGGATGTCGCCCTGCTCCCCGTCGAAGTCCGGCTCCTCGCTGCACGCCGGCGTGACCGACAACCACGGGTGTACGGCCACCAACTCCTGCAACCCGGCCAGGCCGTACAGGTCCGCCGCCTGCCGGGCGCCGTAGAAGACGTGCACCCACCGGGTCCGGTTGTAGGTGGCCAACTCCTCGACGAGTGCCTTGATCGGCGCCAGGCCGACCCCGCCGGCGACGCACAGGACGTCCCGTTCGGAGTCGCGGTCCAGGGTCATCGACCCCATCGGCGCCGCCACGCGCAGCAGCTCACCCGGCCGCACCCGACGGACCAGCGCGCCGGACAGCCAACCGGCTCCGGGCGACCGCACGTGGAACTCCAGCAGGTTGTCGTCGTTCGGGGCGTTCGCGATCGAGTAGTTCCGCCACACCCGGGGGTGGTGGCGCGGCGCCTCCAGGCTCACGTACTGCCCGGCCTGCCACCGCAGCGGATGCTGGAGCGCCCGACAGGTCAGCACGGCGGTGTCCGGGCCGTACCGCTCGTGGGTCAGCACCTCGGCGTGCCAGAACGGCGGGTCGTCGTCGGCCTTCGCGCCGGCCACCATCAGGGCGGTGATCGCCGCGTACGCCTCCCGCCACGCCTGGTCGTACTCCAGGTTCCAGCCGTCGCCGGCGGTGCTACGAAGGGCATCCAGCAAGGCGACTCCCATCGTCGCGTAGTGCGAGTCGTCGACGTGGTACTTGCGGTGGTCGCGGCCCAACGCCCGGAGGAACTCGTCGAAGCTCTCCGGGTCGTCGACCGTGTGGATCGCCGTGATGATCGCTTCCAACAGGCGGTCGCCCTGGCCGGTCATCTGCACCGGGAAGAGTTGCCGCAGGGCGGGGTCGAGCAGGAACAGCCGGGCGTAGAAGTGCCCGCTCAGCCGGACCCGGTCGTCCTCGACCAGGGCCCAGCTCTCCTTCAGCAACCGCGCGAGGTTGTCCACGGGCGCTCCTTCTCCTGACGGCAGCGGATCGGGCGCCCATAGAATCTCCACGGAGAGTGTCGACTGGTCGCACAGAATGTGCGATCGGCTCATGCTGGCTGGTCGGCCGTGTCACCGGCGCCACCCGTCGGGCAGAGTGGTGCGGTGACCGTTGAGCTGTCCCGCCCGGTGTCCCGCCGACTGCTCGGCACCGAGACGTTGCTGGTCCTCGGCCTGTCCCTCGGCCAGTCCGCCGTCTACGCGGTCGTCTCGATCATCGCGAAGCTGACCGCTGACGGCCCGCTCTCCAAGCAGACCGCCTCGCTGAACACCTCGGCGTCGTCCCGACCCTGGCTGGACCTCACCTACCAACTGCTCGGCATCGTGTTCGCCCTGCTGCCGGTGCTGCTCGCCGCACACCTGCTCAGCCGGGACCCCGGCGACCCGGTTCGCACCCTCGGCCTGGACGCCCGGCGGCCCGGTCTGGACCTGGCCCGGGGTGCCGGCCTGGCGGCGCTGATCGGCCTGCCCGGGCTGGCGCTGTTCTGGGTGGCCGCCCAGTTGGGGGTCAACGCCACGCTGGTGCCGGCCGCGCTGCCGGACCTCTGGTGGACGGTCCCGGTGCTGATCCTCGCCGCCGTGCAGAACGCCGTGCTGGAGGAGGTGATCGTGGTCGGTTACCTGGTCACCCGGCTACGCCAGCTCCACTGGCGGTTGGCGGCGATCATCGCGGCCAGCGCGCTGCTGCGTGGCTCGTACCACCTCTATCAGGGCTTCGGCGCGTTCGTCGGCAACGCGGTGATGGGCGTCGTGTTCAGCCTCTTCTACCTGCGTACCCGCCGGGTGATGCCGTTGATCATCGCGCACACGCTGCTCGACGTGTTCGCCTTCGTCGGCTACGCGTTGCTGCCCCGGGAATGGTTCGACTGGCTCTGACCGGTCAGCCGGCCCTGATTCGTCGGCTGGTCAGCTTCGCCCCGGCCGGTAGACGGCCACCGCGCGGGCCGCGAGCCGGTCGGCCGCCGCCGCGTCGCCCAGTGCCGCCGCGAGCACCGCCGCGCCCGGCAGCAGTCGCGCCACCAGCCGCAACGCCACCCAGCCGCCGGCCTGCGCGGTGAGCGGTGCGGCCAGCCGCCAGGCGGCCTCCGCAGCCCGGGGCCAGCCTCCCTCGACGGGGTCGCCCGCCGCCCGCGCGGCCGCCAGTGCCGCCTCCGCGCTCGCCGCGTCCGGGTGGACCTGGGTGAGCACCAGCAACTCGACGGCCCGGTCGGGATGCGCCGGATCCTTCCCGTACGCGGCGGCCAGGTGCAGCACCAGATTCGCGTGCGTCCAGAGCACCGCGGCCAGCTCCGCCACCGGCGCGAACAGGCCGGCCAGCGCCGCCGCCGCCCCACCCGCGCCCGCCGAGCGGACGAACCGGCGGGTGGCCAACCGGGCCAGACCGTCCGCCGGCGCGTCCGGATACCGGTTCCGCAGCCGCGCGGCCCACTCGGCCGCGCCGGGCCCGAGCGCCCGCACCGCGGCCAGCGCCAGCAGCTCCGGCGCGAAGCCCGGGTGGTCGAGCACGCGCGTGGCCACCGCCCGCAGTTCCGATTCCGGGGTACGCCCCAAAGCCGGCACCGCCTGCTGCTCGGCGGGGCGTTCCAGTGCCGGGTGTTGCTCGACCACGGGTGCCGGGGTGGCCTTCTTCGGCGTGGCGCTCTTCCGAGGGGCCACCGCCCGCTTGGCGGGGGTCGCGGCGCGCCTGGTCGGTGCCGGTGTGGTCGGCGTCACCTCGGTGGCCGTCTCTGTCGCCTTCCTGCTGGCTGCCTTGCGGACGGGAGTGGTCCGGGCCTTCGGCGCCTGAGCCTTCGGCACCTGAGCCTTCGGAACCTGGTCCTCCGGCGCCTGGGCCTTCGATGTCCGGGCTTTCGGTGTCGCGGTCCTGGGTGCCGTGACCTTGGGCGTTGCGGTCGTCGCGTCTGGCTGCTCTGCGGTCGACGGGCTCGACTGGCCGGGCTCCGCGCTCACCCCGGCGGTCGGTGTCATCGACTGCTCAGCGTTCGTCTCGGTGGTCGAAGACGTTGGCTGCTGGGCGTTCGTGGTACTGCCGGTGGGGGTGTCGCTGGTCACGGCGGTCGGGGCGCGTCTTGGCTGCGGGGGCACGGCGCGGTCCGGCTCCGGTGGCTGGAAGAGCACCGGTGGGGCAGCCTTGGCCCGTCGAGGACGCTGGCCTGCCGGAGGCGCAGCCGGCGTCGCCTCCGCAGACGGCTCGGCGGACGTGGCGGTCTGCTCGGCGGCGACCGGCGGCGTGAAGGTGGCCCGTGGGGAGCGTCGACGCGCCCTCTCAGCAGGCTCTCGACGGGACGGCTCGCTCGGCGGCTGCTCCTGCATATCGATGGAGCGTAGTCCTGATCACCCGGTCGCACAGCGCGAAAAAACGGGGGCGGGCGGACCCGGTCGGCGTACCCCGGAAGTCGTTTTGCTCCCGGTGGGTGGCGACCTGTATCCTCGGGCGCGGTGGTCTGCAGGGCCACCAGGGAGACTTCGCCTAGTCTGGTCTATGGCGCCGCACTGCTAATGCGGTTGGGGTCTTAAAGCCCCTCCCGGGTTCGAATCCCGGAGTCTCCGCGCGAAAGCCGGGTGTGTATGCTGGCTGAGCACGAGCGCCCGTAGCTCAATGGATAGAGCATCTGACTACGGATCAGAAGGTTAGGGGTTCGAGTCCCTTCGGGCGCACAAACGATCAAGGCCGTGACCTGTGGACACATGGGTCACGGCCTTTTTCTTTCCCGCTTTTGGTCAACGCTGCGTGGATCTCGCAGCTCATGGTCACCCTAGATCTGACCTTGCCCGGCAAGTGCACGCCACGGGCGGGCGAGATTCAGCGCGATATGTGGCTGCGGGTTGTCGTAGGCCATCCGGATCAGCCGGGGCGGCACCGAACGTAGGCCGTCGCAAGGTGTTCTTCGCGGCCGAGACGCCGCCTTTCGGCTGGGTGTTAGGCCGGTCTGGCCCGCGGGCCCCGGGGCGGGCCCGCAAGGCCGTGGCCGGCGGGTCAGTCGCGCTGCTTGGCGGGCATGTGCAGCGGGACTCCGAATCGGTTGAAGGCGTTCATCAGGGCGACTTGGACGACCAGGGCGCCGAGTTCCTCGTCGCTCATGATGTCGCGGACGCCGGCCCAGATCTCGTCGCTGACGCCGTGTTCGGTGAGCTTGGTCGCGGCCTCGGCATACTCGAGTGCCGCCCGCTCGGCCGGGGTGAACAGCGCCGATTCACGCCACGCGCTGAGCTGGAGGATGCGGTCGAGTTTTTCGCCCATGTCCAGGGCGTCGTGGCTGTGCAGGTCGATGCAGTGCACGCAGTGGTTGAGCTGGGAGACGCGCAGCTTGATCAGTTCACGCAGGGTGGGATCGAGTGGCGAGGTGAGGATGGCCTGGTCGGCGGCGTACAGCGCTTTGGCCGCCTTGGGTGCGGCTGTCCGCAGGTCGAGGCGGGGCTGGCCGGTGTGCGCTGGCGTGGTCATGGGTTTCTCCTTGGTGGGGGTCGGTGGTTAAGCGTGGATCGTGGATCTAGGCGGCCTGCGCGGCGGACCAGTCTTCGAAGGTCGTCCGGCCGATGCGCATGACCTCACCTGTCATTGCGGATAACTCTTGTCCGTGATTCTATCCGGATAGTTTTTGTCCGAGTCAAGTAAGATGTGACGGTGAAGATGTCTGGTGGGGTCGAGTGGGGGCTGCACTGCTGCGTCGTGCTCAGCACGGCCGACGAGCCCGTCGTGGCGGCCAAGCTCGCCGAACTGCACGACGTATCGCCCACCTACCTGGCCAAACAGCTCCAACTGCTGTCGCGGGCGGGCCTCGTGCGTGCAGTGCCGGGGCAGTCGGGCGGCTATCTGCTTACCCGGCCTGCGACCGAGATCACGGTGCTCGACGTCGTCGAAGCGATCGACGGATCACAGCCGGCGTTCCGGTGCACCGAAGTGCGACAGCGTGGACCGATGGCTATCCCCCCGGAGCGGTGCGACACGCCGTGCCCGATCGCGCAGGTCATGGATTCCGCCGACCGGGCCTGGCGCGAATCCCTGCGCACGGTCACCATCGGCGCGCTTGCCGCCACTGTCGCCGCCACCACACCCCGCGAAGTGCTCGACAGCGCCCGCGCCTGGCTCTCCGCTTAGTGTCACCCTGAGAAGAAGCCGGCCTGAGGAGCCGCACCAGCGCTTTGCCCAGGTAGGAGGCGTGCCGTGAAGCTCTTCGAGAGTGGTGACCTCCTCCACTTCACCCGAGCGGCGAGCGTGCAGTTCTTGGATCGAGGGGTACGAGCTCGACGCGCGGGGTGAGGCGGTGGCCCGCGGGAACTCCTCGTCCAGCCGTCCGGCCTGAAGGTGCTCTCCCGTCATCCCGCAGGCAGCGGTGAGCCGGCGACCGGGTGCGCCCGCACCCCGGCCGACGCGGCCTGGACTGAGGCCGGACATCCCCCGTCCGCGCCCGGTCGCGCTGGTCACCGGAGGTCGCCCTCCGTCGCGCCGGACCTGCCCATGACGGTATGGGCGAAGGGGCGCGGGAGTGCCGTTCGGAGGGGCCGTCCCTCATGTAGGAGGCAGGGGTTAGTCCGCCAGGCGACGCGTCGGATCTGCCGCACGTCGGTGATCGTGATACCGGCCAGCGCGGTCGCGCTGGCGATCATGGTCAGTACCGGGGCCAGCATGGTCAGCACCGGCGTCGTGGCGAGCAACAGCGCCAGCCAGGCCAAGCGGGTGGGCGGTAGCTGGTTGAGGAGTACGTACTCCGAGCCCACCCGTCCGAGCACGAACAGGACCGGCCCGCCGGCGATGAGGAGGACCCAGCTCCACGGGGTGGTGCCGTGCGATCACGTCGCACCCAGCGCGGTGGCAGCCATCGATGTTCCCAGCACGTTACGTCTTGACGAACGCCATGTTATCGCTCACAGTCGATGCCTAAGGACGACGAGATGCTGGCTTCCCGGGCAAGCCCTGCTTCGTCGATCTCGAATCAGGCGTGCGTTGGGGCATCCAGGCGTCTTGTTAACGCTAACGCTGGGATGTCTGGTCCCGGCCACGCGTCGCGGTGGGCCCAGCTCCGGGCAGGCCGTTCGGCTCTTGGTCATTTGAGGAGGATCATGTCTGCCCTAGATAGGTCTCCGTCGATCGCGCCGCCCGCGCGGCGGCGCTCATGGCTGCCCCGGCTTCTCGCCGCCGGCGCGGCGGCGGTGATGGCCGGTGGTGTCGCCGTGGCGGTGGTGCAGTCACCCGCCGCCGCCGCGACTGTCGACACGAGCGCGTGGTACGTGTTGGTCAACCGCAACAGCGGTAAGGCCCTGGACGTGTACAACCTGGCCACGAACGACGGTGCCCGGATCACCCAGTGGACCCGCAACAACGGCAACCAGCAGCAGTGGCAGTTCGTGGATTCCGGTGGCGGTTACTACCGGCTGAAGTCGCGGCTGTCGAGCAAGGTGCTCGACGTCTACCAGCGTTCGACGGCCAACGGCGCGAGCGTCGTGCAGTGGAGCGACAACAACGGCACCAACCAGCAGTTCCGGTTGGCCGACTCGGACGGTGGCTACGTCCGGCTGATCAACCGGAACAGCAACCGGGTCATGGAGGTGCAGGGCGCCTCGACCGCCGACGGCGGCAACATCGTGCAGTACGACGACTGGAACGGCGCCAACCAGCAGTGGCAGCTCGTCCGCGTCGACGGGAGCACCCCGCCCACCACCACGCCGCCGCCGACCGGCACCTGCGACCTTCCCTCGTCGTACCGGTGGTCGTCGACGGGTGCGTTGGCGCAGCCGAGGCCCGGGTGGGTGTCGCTGAAGGACTTCACCGTCGCGCCGTACAACGGGCAGCAGCTCGTCTACGCGACCACGCACGACTTCGGGTCGAGCTGGGGTTCGATGAACTTCGGCCTCTTCAGCAACTACAACCAGATGGGCTCGGCCAGCCAGAACGCGATGAACTCGGGAACCGTCGCGCCGTCGCTGTTCTACTTCGCGCCGCGCAACATCTGGGTGCTGGCCTACCAGTGGGGTGGACCGGCGTTCTCGTACCGGACGTCGACTGATCCGACGAACCCGAACGGGTGGTCGTCGCCGCAGACGCTGTTCAGCGGCAGCATCTCCAACTCGGGGACGGGACCGATCGACCAGGCGGTCATCGGTGACGACCAGAACATGTACCTGTTCTTCGCCGGTGACAACGGCCGGATCTACCGGGCGAGCATGCCGATCGGGAACTTCCCGGGCAGCTTCGGGTCCAACTACACGACGATCATGACCGACACGACGAACAACCTCTTCGAGGCCGTCCAGGTCTACAAGCTCCAGGGCCTGAACAAGTACCTGATGATCGTCGAGGCCATCGGTTCGCAGGGCCGCTACTTCCGGTCGTTCACCGCCAGCAGCCTGGGTGGTTCGTGGACGCCGCAGGCCACGTCCGAGAGCAACCCGTTCGCGGGCAAGGCCAACAGCGGTGCCACCTGGACCAACGACATCAGCCACGGTGAGCTGCTGCGGACCAGCGCGGACCAGACGATGACCGTCAACGCCTGCAACCTGCAACTGCTCTACCAGGGTCGTTCGCCCAACTCCAACGGCGTCGACTACGGGCTGCTGCCGTACCGGCCGGGTCTGCTGACCCTGCAACGCTGAGCCGGGTCTGGTGGCCCTGCGACGCTGATCAATGCAAGGTGGCCCGCGACGGACGACTCCGTCGCGGGCCCATCCTTGAGGAACGACCAGATGGAGGGGCCGCCGCCACCCGATCGTCACCTCCGGTGGATTAGCGATCGTGGATAGAATCGGGCCGTGGCTCGTGAATACGACACCCAGCTCATCGAGTCGGTCGCGGTCCGCCGTGCCCGAATGCGTGAGTTGCTGCTGTGGGGCAGGCAGCGCCGCGTCCGGGCCACCGGTGACGGGTTGCGCTGGTTGCGGATCGGGCTCGTGTTGACGGCCGTGGCCTGCGCGGGGTGTGTGGGCTGGTCCTTCCTCAAGGGTGTCATCGCCGACCAGCAGAAGGCGCGCAACCCACCATCGGTCCAGTCGGAGGGGGCGCGATGACCCAGACGCAGCCCTCCACCGCCGCTGGCCAACTCAGCCGGGTGACCCTGGCCGGGGCGCGCCGTCGCATCGACCTCGTGCTGCCGGCCGACGAGCCGCTGGGCCTCCTGCTGCCCGAGATCGTCGCCATGGTCGGGCACCAGCCGGTGGACGACTCCCGGGGCTACCAGATCAGCACCCTCGACGGCACGGTGCTCGATCCCGCCGGCAGCCTGCGGCAGGCGGCCGTCGCCGACGGCGCGATGCTGCGGGTCGACCCGATCTCCGAAGCGCCACCGGCGGCGATCGTGCACGACGTCGCCGACGAGGTCGGCGACGACCTTGCCCGGCGCCACGGACGATGGGGGCTCGCCCCACGAATGTGGACCGCCACCGCCGTCTGCCTGGTCGCCGCCAGCCTGGCGGCGGTGCTCGCCGCCCCGCAGCTCGGGCCCGTGGGGGTCAGCGTCGTCGGGGGCGTTGTCGCACTGACCGGCCTTGTCGTCGGGCTGGTGGGCAGGCGGGCCGTCGGGATCGCGGCCCTGCTCAGCGGTGCCGCGATGACCATGACCATGGTGCCCGGGTTGACGAGCGGGGGCACCCTGCGCTGGGCGCTCTGGGCCATCGGCGTCGGCTGCATCGTCATCACCGTGGGAGCGGTGACGGGCAACCGCCGTGCTGGCGTCCTCGGTGGCGGCACGCTGCTGATCCTGGTGGCCGGTTGGGGCGTACCCCTGGCGTTCGCCGTGCCCGCCGAGCGCGTCGCTGCGGTGCTGACTGTCGTGTCCGTGGGAATGCTGGGGTTGCTGCCCCGGATCGCGATGATCGCGTCCGGGCTCACCCGCCTCGACGACCGGCGGAGCAACGACGACGTGGTGAGCCGCGTCGCGGTGTTGGCCGCAGTCGACTCCGCACATCGTGGGCTGGCCGTGGCGACGCTGGCGACGGCGACGTCGGCCGCGCTCGGCGGCCTCGTCCTGGCCGTCGCAGCGGGTCCCTGGGTTCTGGTGTTGGCCGCCCTGGTGGCGGCCGCGCTGCTGCTGCGGATGCGGGCGTTCCCGCTGACCGTCGAGGTGGTGGGGCTGGTGGCTGCCGCGCTGGTGATCGCGGGCGGCCTGCTGACGCGCTGGGCACGGGATGCGCCCGGCCTGTGGTGGGGCCCGCCGCTCGTGGCGCTGGCCTTCTGCGCGGCGACTCTCGTGATCCTGGCCTACCGGCCGCCGTCGCACGCTCTGGCCCGAGCCCGGCAGTACGCCGACCGCGTCGAGGCGCTGACGGTGATGGCACTGGTCCCCGTCGCGGTCGGGGTGTTCGGGCTCTACTCGCGACTACTCGACACGTTCTGATTAAGGCGGTGGCATGAGTGCTCCACCGGTTCCCGGGCCGACCCATTCCGGGGGGCACGGATCGCACCCACCTCAGCGGCGGCTGACGAGAGGCTCGACCACCCCCGCCGCGGCCCCCCGCCCGCCGTCGTCGGCGCCGGCCCGACCGGCTCCGACCCCTCGGACGCCCGGCGAGCCGGCGAGGTCGGAGGCGGACGACCTGTCGCTCGTGCGGCGCGTCCTCCCCGGCGACCCGGCCCTGCGGCGTTTGTGGCGCACCGCCAGCCGCATGTTCACAAGTGGCCGGGCAACCCGGGAGCTCGCCGACCTCGCGGCCGAGGTGCAGGTGCCGGTCCACACCGGCCGGCGCATCGCGGTGGCCTCCGTGCACGGCGGGGCGGGAAAGACCACGGTGGCCGCGGTGTTGGCGTCGGTCTTCGCGACGCGGCGGGCGGATCCGGTGCTCGTCGCCGACGCCGACCCGTACGAGGGGTCGTTGACCTGGCGGCTCGGCGCGCCCGGCGAGCCGCCCCTGGAACGGCTTGCGCCCGACCTGATCGCGGCGCGGGGCGGCGACCTCCGCGCTCTCGAGCCACTCCTTCCGCGTACCGGAACGGGTTTGTGGGTGTTGCCGAGCGGCACCTCGAACCCGACGCTGTGCAGCGAGGTGACGCGGGCGTTGTCGCGGCTCTTCGCTGTCGCCGTCGTCGACTGCCCGCCCGGCCTGGAGTCCCGCACCTCGGCGGCGGCCATGGCCGACGCCCACTCGGTGGTGCTCGTCGCCGCCGGGACGCCGGACGGGGTCCGGGCCACCTACCAGGCGCTGCGCCGGATCGTCGACGGCGGGTACGGGGCGTGGCTGGCACGGGTGGTGGTCGTCCTGAGCACCAGTAACCCCGACGGGCGCACCGCGCTCCTCGGCGACGCCGCCCGCGAGCTGATCGAGAACACCGGCGTACCGGTGGTGGTGTTGCCCTACGACCGTCACCTGGCGGCCGGGGCGCTCATCACACCGTCGCGGATCGGCGAGGCGACGCTCGTCGAGGCGACCCGCGCGGCCGGCCTCGCGCTGGCCACGGCCCGGCGGACGTGACCGGAGGACGCCCTGATGTCGACGCGTATGGTGCACCGCCCAACCCGGGTTGCGAGGCCCGTGTCCACGATGGAACCAATGGTGCTGGACGCGCCACCGCAGCTCCCCGACGGCCGATCCGCGGTGGGGCTCCAGGCGCTGCTGCCGATGGCCGGCGCGGGCGTGGCGATGAGCATGATGATGTTCATGCGCGGCTCCGGCTTCGCGGCGCTGGGCGCGGTCGTCATGGTCGTCGCGCTGGCCGCCGCCGGGGCGATGTACCTCACCCAGCTCGGTAAGGCCGGTCGACAGCGTCGGGTGCAGCGCGAGCGGTACCAGGACTACCTGGAGGAGCTACGCGAGCAGCTCCGCGAGGACGAGCAGCGCCTCCAGGAACAGGCGACGGTGCTGGATCCGCCGGTCAGCCGGCTGCTCGACGTGATCCGCAGCCCGGCGCGCCTGTGGGAGCGTCGTCGCGCGGACATCGACTTCCTGCAGGTACGGGTGGGCATGGGCGCGCTACCCGTGCGGCCGATCCAACTGCGCGAACAGAGCACACCGACGAACCCGCTCGACCCCTTCATGCGTCACGAGGCGCAGTCGCTGATGCGCCGATTCGAACTGACTCCAGGGCTGCCGCTCCGGGTCGACCTGGACTGCGCCGGCGATGTCAGCGTGATCTCACCGGACCGGGACGCGGTGGTGGCCCTCGCCAGCGCCATCCTCGTCCAGGTCGCCGCGTTCCACGCCCCGGACGACGTGACGCTCGCGATCGTCACCACGCCGGAGCGGGCGACGAGCTGGCAGTGGGCGCGTTGGCTGCCGCACCTGCTCGACCGGTCCTCGATCGGTCCGAGCGGCCCGACCCCGCTGCTGGTCACCGCACCCGAGACGCTTGCCGAACTCCTCGCCGGGGATCTGGAGGAGCGGGCCACGAGCGCGCTCAAGTCGTTCCGCCACAACGCCGGACGGGCCGAGGCCCGTACGCGCTCGCGGCTGCTGGTCATCGACGACGCCCACGGGCAGGTTGCCCGGGCGCTGGCGAGCCCCGACCAGTTCGTGGGCCTCGGGAGCCTCGGTGTCACAGTGGTCCACCTGCTCGCCGACCGGCTGCACGAGCCCGGTGACATCTCCCGGCGAATCACCATCGACTCCGGTTCGCTCGTCCTGGAGGATCTCACGGCGTCGCCGCCGATGACAGTGGTCGGCGCTGTCGACGAGGTGCCGGTGCCCCTGGTGGAGGGCCTCGCACGGGGGATCGCACCGCTGCGGCTGTCGGCCGACTCGTACGACGACGGCACCGGCACGCCGCCGGCCGACTTCCAGGACCTCCTGGGGTTGTCCGATCCGACGAACCTGGACCTGGCCACGCTGTGGCGGCCCAGGGGCGAGCGGGACTTCCTGCGTGTACCGATCGGCGTCGACCCGGTAGGACGCCCGGTGATGCTCGACCTGAAGGAATCCGCGCAGCTCGGCATGGGCCCGCATGGCCTGTGCGTCGGCGCCACCGGGTCGGGCAAGAGCGAGTTGCTGCGGACGCTCGTCCTCGCCCTGGCGGCGAGCCACCCACCCGAACGGTTGGCGATGGTGCTCGTCGACTACAAGGGTGGTGCGACGTTCGCACCGTTCGCCGAGATGCCGCACGTGTCCGGGCTGATCACCAACCTGGTCGCCGACGCCGCGCTCGTGGAACGGATGTACACGAGCCTCGACGGTGAGGTGCAGCGGCGCCAGCAGTTGCTCGCCGACGCGGGCAAGGTCACCGACATCGTCGAGTACCACCTGCTGCGCGCGGTGCAGGGCGAGCGCAGCACCCTGCCCCCGCTGCCGCACCTGCTCGTGCTCATCGACGAGTTCGGCGAACTGCTCGCCGCCAAGTCGGAGTTCATCGACCTGTTCCTCCGGATCGGGCGGATCGGCAGGTCCATCGGGGTGCACCTGCTGCTGTCGAGCCAACGGGTCGAGCAGGGCAAGATGCGCGGCCTGGAAAACTACCTGGCCTACCGCCTCGGGTTGCGCACCCTCACCGAGATGGAGTCGCGCACCGTTCTGGACACTGTCGACGCGTTCCAGCTTCCACCTCTGCCCGGCAACGGGTACCTGAAGGTCGACGTTTCCATCTACCAGCGGTTCAAGGCCGCCTACGTGTCCGGTCCCCTCACCGACGGAGCGGACGCCGAACTCGCCCCGATCGTCGGCCCGATGGCGAAGCCGATGCCGGTGTTCGGCACCGTCCGCCGGGACACCGACGACGACATCCCCGAGGAGCCGAAGGCGACCAGGCGCACCACCGGCCCGACGTTGCTGTCGACCGTGGTCGAGCAGATGGCCACGAGTGACCAGCGCGTCCAGGCGATCTGGCTGCCGCCGCTGCCACCCGCACTCACCCTCGACCAGGTGGCCGACGGGATCCGCAGCACCCCCGAAGGTCTCCGGCTGGACCTCGCCGGGCAGTCCGGCACCGGGCTGCGGGTACCACTCGGACGCCTCGACGACCCGGCCCGTCAGTGGCAGGGCCCCTGGCTGGTCGACCTGGCCGGCAGCGGTGGCAACGCACTCGTGCTCGGTGGCCCCGGCACCGGCAAGACGACAGCGCTGCGCACCCTGGCGCTGGGTCTGGCCACCACCTACCGTCCGACCGACGTCGGCATCTACGGCATCGACCTGCTCGGCAACGGACTGGCGGGCCTGGGCGGGTTGCCCCACGTCGGCGGCGTCGCCGCTCGCGAGGACCGGGAGCGCATCCGCCGCACCGTCGACGAGGTGCACGCGATGCTCGCGCAACGCCAGCGGATCTACACCCAGCACCAGTTCGACACCATCGACGACCTCCGGGCCGCCGACGAACGCGTACGCGCGGAGGTCGGCTGTGTCGACGTGGTGCTGCTGATCGACGGGTACGGCCAGCTCAACACCGAGTTCGAGAGCCTCGAACCCAAGGTGCACGACCTGCTCGCCAGAGGCGGCCGCTACGGCATCCACGTGATCGGCACCGCCCGGCGGTGGAACGAGGTTCGCGCCGCCCAACAGGTCGCCTTCGCCAACCGCATCGAGCTGCGGCTCACCGAACCCGCCGAGTCCAGCATCGACGGCAGGCTGGCCCGGGGCATCCCGTCGGACCAGGCCGGCCGGGCGCTGACCAGCGGCAAGCTGTTCGCCCAGATCGCTCTGCCGCGCCTCGACGGTCAGCCGGATCCGGCGAACGCCGGCCTGGTCGCGGCGGCCGAATCGGTACGGGGATCGTGGTCGGGGCCACTGCCGCCACCCGTGCGGGTGCTCCCCGCGGTGCTTCCGCTGGCCGACCTCGCCGGCACCCCCGCCGGGCACGGAGTGGTGCCCTTCGGCCGGTTCGAGAGCGACTTCACCCCCGCCGTGCTCGACCTCTTCGGTCAGGACCAGCACTTCTTCGTCCTCGGCGACCCCCGTACCGGTAAGACGAACCTGTTGCGGCTCGTGGCCGAGGAGTTGATGGGGCAGTACACCTCCGACGAGTTGGTGTTCGCCGTGTTCGATCCACGTCGAGGGCTCGCCGACGTGGTGCCGGACGCCTACTGCGGTGGGTACGCCACCAACGCGACGCTCGCCCAGCAGTTGTCGGCAGCGGTGTGCAAGGAACTCGCGACGAGGCAGCCGTCCGAGTCGGCGCGGCCACGGATCGTGCTGCTCATCGACGACTACGACATCCTCGCCGCGTCGGCCAGCCAACCGCTCGGCGCGTTCGTCCCCTACGTGGCGGCCGCGCGCGACACCGGGCTGCACGTCGTCATGTCACGTCGGGTGGCCGGCGCCTCGCGCGGCCTGTTCGAGCCGTTCCCACTGGCCGTGCGCGAGGCCGGTTGCCTGAGCCTGCTCATGTCCGGTGACCGCACCGAGGGGCAACTGTTCACCGGGGTCCGGCCGACGGTCCTGCCGGTGGGGCGCGGGCAGCTCATCCGCCCCGGTCACCCCCCACGCATGACGCAGACCGCGTACCTCGGCGAGACCAAGGAGCGCTGATGACGTACGACACGGTGGCCCTGTGCCGCTCCGAGCCCGACGCCGCCACGATGATCGGTGCCCTGGTCGCTGTCGGTTCCGACCTCAAGATGGACACTGTCGACTCTGCCGGGTTGGTGCAGTTGTTCGACCCTGCCGACGGTCGGTTGTTGCTGACCGTCGAGACCGCGCGGCTGGTTCAGGTGCCGGGGGAGGCGGAACGGTTGCTCGGTGTCACGCTCGACGACTCCTTCGGCGGCAGAGTCTGGTGGGTGGAGAGCCGGGCACCGGACGGTGACCCGCGGGCCGCCGAGGTGACCCGCCGCTTCACCACCGCGCTGGTCTCGATAACGGGAGGACTGACATGGGCGGACCGATGACCGGCGCGACCGACACGATCACCGACCGGGCCGTCGTCCTGCACCAGAACCGCGCGGTGGTCGGCCTCTCGCCGTGGCTCGCCGAGGCGGCCGTCGACGCGGTCCGCAACGGGTTGCTGCTCCAACTCGTCACACCGGCCGACGGCGCCATCACGTACCCGCTCGAAGTGATGCTGGCGCAGGCACAGGGGCAGTGGGTGGTGCGCGCCGGCGACCAGTACCGCGACGGGCTCACCGGGCTGCCCCTGCGCTGGGACGGCCGATGCTTCTCGGCGTCCAACGGGTCGCCTACCGGTGGTCCGCTGCCCACCGCCGTACCCTGGTCCGGCGGCCTGGAGATCCAGATCGTCACGCTGCACCCGGCCACCGAGGCCCTGGACCTCGGCGCCAGCACCGAGGCCGCCGTACGCGCCCTCACCGGCAACGATCCGGTCGGGTGGGGCGTCGCCGAGCCGGTCACCGAGCGGTGGTCGCGCCGTGAGCTCACCTCGTTCTGCCGTACGCGGGCACCGGCACCATCCAGCGTGGCGATCGTCGGCGGGGAGCGACGTTCGGCGCTGCTCGGGGTCCTGACGGTCGAGCGGGTCGACGTCGGCGTCCGCGAACAGCTCCGACTCGCCGGCCCTCCGCTGTCGGAGGTCGATGAGGAAACGGTCGAGGCACTCGCCGAGAAGCTGGCGACGACAGTACGCAGCATGATCGTGACCGTGCACCCGGGCCGATCCGGCGGGCTGCGGTCGAGCACGCCGAGCCTCCCCGCGCTGCCGCTGGGCATCCTGGTCGGCCGTCAGGAACAGGCGCTCGACTCCGAGCCGGAGGTTATCCCGGGCCGGGCGCTCGGCCGGGGCGCGCGTCGCGCGTGGTGGTACAGGGTGGACAGGGGGCCGGGCGCCCCGTACGAGAACCTCACCGCCGTGTTGCGCAGGTACGGCCTGAGCACCGCCGGCCAGGGCGCCGGCTGACCGACTAGATCGGTTCGGGTGCGCGGTCGATGCACGAGCTGACACTCTCCGCCTCGGCACGGGTCCTCTCGTGCAGACCCGGCTCGTTGGCCAGGCGATCGAAGTAGCCCTTTTCGTCGGGGCCGCCGAGATCGAGGATCGTCGGGATAGTGATGATCGTCAGGCGCCACTGCAGACGAGGAGTCACCTCCTTGAGCAGGTCGACCACTCGGGCTCGGTCCGACTCGTCCAGGTGTTCGGGCCCGACCCGGCGGAGCCACCGAACCAGGCTCTCCGTCGCCCCTCGGAGGATGAAGAAGACCCAGGACCGACCGATGCGGTCGATGACGTCGTCCGGCGGCGTCGTCCAGGTGGCGCCGAAGACGGCCCCCGCGTCCAGGTACGCCTCAGCCCAGTCACGGACCCTCTCGGGTGTGACGTCGGCGAGGGTCGGCATCGACTGCTTGAGCCTCGCGTACAAGACGAACCAGTAGTCGTCGAAGAACGCCCGGGGAAGACCCCAGTCGGTCTCGTCGCCGTATCGGTCCTTGACGTCCATCAGGTAGGCGAGACACAACTCCAACGCCCGTACGGCGTCGGCCCGCTGCTGCGGGTCGGGCGGCAGTTGTCGCGTCGCTTTGCCGCGCGCGACGGGATCCGCCAAGCCCCAGGGTGCTGGCAGGGCGGCCAGCAACTCGGGGGCAACCCAGGGACCGGTCACAGGAAATCAACTCCGTAAGGGCTGACGACGTCACAGGCTGCGCGTCGGGCTCCCCGCGAGCACTTGCGGGACTTCGACGCGCAGCCTGTTCATCGGATGCGTCCAGGCGGACGTGCTCAGCTTCCTGTCACCTAGCTCTCGATCGGAGTGCCGTCCTCGGCCCAGCGTTGCTGGCTGAGCATCCTGCCCTGGTCGTCGAACTCGACCCGGCTGGCAAGGTTGCCGTTGCGGTGCCACTCCTCGTGGACGCCGACAGCCGTGCCGTAACGAACGCTGCCCTCAGCCTTGCGCTCGCCGGTCGGGTACCACTCGGCCGAAGGGCCGTCCTCCATGCCCTCGAAGTACGTGGTGAGGGCGACGACCTGACCCTGCGGCGAACGTTCGACCACCTCGCCGGTGAACGGCTCGCCCTGGTAGGTCACCCGCAGGTCGTCCTCGGTCTCGACGTCGTCGTAATCGACTCGCATAGTGCTTACTCCGGGATGAACGCGCTGTCGGGGTGGCCACTGTCATAGGTGAGACGCCCGGCGTTGCTGGGCGTGCCCGCCAGCAGCCTATGGCAGTTCGCGCAGCATGGTGCGGGCACTGGCCCCTCGTTTCGGAACGGGAATCGGTTGTCGACACGGAACTCGGACATCACTGAGGCATCGACGTCCGGACCACGCCTATTCAACATTTCATTGACGGCTTTGACCTCTGCGTGCCGCAGCGGGTTGTCACCGTGCGGGTACGGGGTCATTACCTGCTCACCGTCGCGCATCATCGGAGTGCCGTCGCGGTTGTACTGCGGGTACGGGCCGTTGGCGCGCATCTCCTCGAGGCGCTCCCGGAGAATCGGATGCAGTTTGTCGTCGGGGATGACGTCTCGGGGACGCCCGTTGATGCCCTCGAAGATCTCGCCGGTACGCAGGTCCACCGCGACCGAGTTGACCGGCCCCGCGTCCTTCGCCGAGAACGCGCCGTTGGTGCGCATGTCCCGGATCTCGTCCGTGCGTCGGGTGGCCGTGTCACGCAGGTACTCGTCCAGTGGCTTGCCGTCGACGTGTGTGATGAGACCGTCGGCGTCACGGGTGAGGTCGCCCTCCACTCGGCCGATTACCTGTGGCTTGGTGCGGTCTTCCGGGATGCGCTGTGGCGCCTCGGCCGATCCGTTGTCGTCGGGAGTGGTGCCCGGGCTGTCGTCCGGGAGGTTGCCGGGGGTGTCGTCGGGAAGGTTGCCGGGGGTGTCGTCCGGGAGGTTGCCGGGGGTGTCGTCGGGAAGGTTGCCGGGGGTGTCGTCGGGAAGGTTGCCGGGGGTGTCGTCCGGGAGGTTGCCGGGGGTGTCGTCGGGAAGGTTGCCCGGGGTGTTGTCCTCCGGCAGGTTCCTGGTCGGTGGGGTGTCGCCGGGCAGGTCTCGGACGGGTGGGGTGTCGCCGGGCAGGTCTCGGACGGGTGGGGTGTCGCCGGGCAGGTCCCTGAGGGGTGGGGTGTCGCCTGGGAGGTTGGTGCCGGGGCCGGGGTTGTTGCCTCCGGGACGGTTGCCGCCGTCCATGTTCATCTGATTGCCGCCGCGCTCGTTCGGCATCTCGACGTCGAAGCCGCGGGTGGTGGGTACGTCGCCCGCGATCGAGGGCACCAGCCCGAGCTGCGGAATCTGGATGTCGAACTTCTTGGCGAAGTTGATGGCGACCTCGCCCACGGTGGGGAGGTTGTCGAGCCAGTTGCCGGCGCGGACCAAGCCGGCGCTGATGCGGGCGGCGGTCGCGCTGCCCCGGATGCCGTTGACGGCTGCGCCGGCGCCGCGCAGACCGGAGGCGGCGCCCTTGGTGCCGACGACGGCGGAGACGATGTTGAACGCGGCGAGGCCACCTGCCCTCGACTTGTCCTCACCCCACATGTCGTAGGCGATGATGGTCTTACCCGCGTTGAGCAGGAGGTTGCCGGCTTCGCGTTTCTCCATGAACGGCATGCCGACCGTCTGGTCGATCACGATGGTGACCGGGTTGACGTAGATGGAGACCGCCCAGACGAACTTGCCGAGGCCCAACCATGACTGACCGGCGGTGCCCCAGCTCCATTCGCCGGTGGTGGGGTCGCGGCCGATCAGCGCACCGAGGTCTCCGAGCATGGTGACGAAGCCTTCGCCGATGCCGCCGAAGAACGCGCCGACGTCACCGAGGAAGCCACGGTCGTGTTCCTCGGTGCTGCCCCAGGGCAGCGCCCCATCCTCACCCGCCGCGGCGTTCAGGGTGTTGGCGTCGAAGCCGTACTCGCCGTCTTCGACTGTGCCGTCGGCGTTGTCGGCCCGGTACTGGCGGCCACCGTAGAGGGCGTTGATGGTGTTGGCGCACTTGCGTTGCGCTTCGAAGAACGCGGCGACCTGCGTGTTCACCGCGGAGATCAACCCGTTGTGCTTGTCGACCTTGCCTTCGTCCTCGCGCCAGTCCTCGTCGCCGTTGGTGGAGGCGACGAACTGTTCGGCTTGACCCTTGAGCGCGGCGAGTTGGGCCTTGATCTCCTTGACCTCGCTGGCGTACGTGGCCAGGGCGGTGCCGACGGCCTGGACGTCCTCGCCGACCGACGCTGACACGGTGCGGATCGGGCCGGAGGCGGCGAACAACTGCGCCGCCTCCGGTGCCTCGTAGACCGCGGCCAGACCCTGCCAGGTGGTGTCGACAGCCTGGCCGGTGTTGGCGAAGTCGACGCCGGTCGTCTTGATCGTTTGTGCGTGGCTGGCCAACAACTCCATGTTGCCGGGGATCTGCGGGATCTCACCCGGATTGATCATCGTGGCACCGCCTGACGGCCCGGGCCCGGCATCGTGGCCGACGGGTCGGGTGCCGCCGAGGCGCTGCGCTGCGCGTTGGCTGCCATGTCCAGATCGCCCTGGACATAGGCGTTCGTCGCCTGCGCCGCCGCATTCATACACGCCCCCGTGCGAGTGAACACGAACTCGAGGTCCTTACGGATCGACTCCACGAAGCCCTGAAGCGCCTGCCCGACGATCTCCGAACTCGACTGGACGGCAGAACCCTCCAGTGCCGAGTTGAAGTTCTTCATCTGCCCCTCGAACGGGGCGGCCGCGGCATGCGTGCGATTCAGGACGTCACGCACTCCACCGGGGGAGATATCCCAGGCGCTCACGCTAGTGCTCCCTCGTCAACACTGGTAAGTAGAAGCCGGGCTCAGCCGATGGACTGCACCGCCGTGCGCGCCTTGGCCAACGTGGTCGTCGCCGTGTCGTCGTTCTTCACCATGGTGGTCTTGACCAGATCGATGATCGTGCGCACCTCACTCGCGGCGCGGTTCCACCGATCCTCGACCGTCCGGTACTCGTCCGAGACGCCATCGGCCTGGAAGTCCGCCATCGCCGCCGAGACGTCGGCGCTGCGTTGCGAGATCACCGCCTCCAACCGGGCGATGATCCCGGCGAGGTCACCCTGAACCTGCTGCGAGGTGCTCACGTCAAAACTGCGTCGGTCCGTGCTCATAACCTGCCCACTCCCCCGGGATCAGCGGCTGCTCGAGAACCTGGCGGCGTCGAAGTTGGCGGTCCCCGCCGCCGACGACGCGTTGTCGGCCATCTCGGTGTCACCCTGACCGAACGCGGAATCCATTCCGCTCTGACCGCCGAGAATCGCGCCCAACGCAGAATTCAGCGCGGCGGTGATCGAATCAGCGTTGGCCTTGAACGAGTCGAAAGCCACCCGACCCGCACCGTTGAAGTTGCCCTGCAACGGCTCGGCGGCGGCAATCAGCTGCTTGATCAGACTTCCGAGATCATCTGACGAACCCTGCGTCTGCTTCGTGAGGCTGCCGAGAGTCTGCGCCCCCATGTCGAACTTCATGCCGATCCCTCCCCGAGCCGGGATGAATAACGTTCGCGGTCAATGCTACGACACCTCTGCAAGCCGGATAGGGCATGCACCGGGGGTGATAGATCAAATTGACGGTTGCCCCGCTGAGTCCCGGAAATGGCGGCGGCCAGTGGGGCCCTGGCCTAATCGTTCGGTGTGCCGCTGACGCAGGTGAGCACACGGCCCTTGCCGCGAACGACGCTCGACCTGGTTGTCGCGAAGCCGTGGGCTTGGAGCAGCAGCTCGGTAGCGGTGAGATTCGCGGTGGCGTGTGCGGCGCTGGGTCGCTCGCCGAAGACGTAGAGCTGGCCACCGGGCGCGAGCAGGCTTCGTGCCCGGTTGACGTGCTGGGTCGCGTCGCCCAACCAGAAGAGGCTGACGTTCACCGCGAAGATCTTGGTGAAGCGGTGAGCGGCGAGGTCGGCAGACTCGAAGCCGGCACATCGGATCTCGGCCCTACCGGCGTCGATGTGGCTCGCGTTCCGTTCGACGGCGAGTCGGACCATCGTCGCCGAGCGATCGACGGCGATGATCCGACCGGCCTTGAGCTGGTCGGCGACCAGGGAGACGGCAGCTCCTCGACCGCAGCCGATTTCCAACACCTGGTCGTCGGGTGCGACGGCCATCATCTCCACCGCCCAGCGTTGTCGGTGCGCTGCGGTCTCTCGCACCGGTTCGTCCGGCGTGGGGGCGTCGTCACCGTCGGTGGAAGCCGGAGGGCGGTTCGGCAGAGCGCGCGTCCCATCCTCACTCGTGGTGTTTGCTCTGCTCACGCATCTGATTCCACCCTGCCGGACGGATCCGCGCACCGTGTCCTCGGTCACCGGTGCGGCGTGTCGGGGGTCGATCCGGGGCGGCGGCCGACGCGGGCACCGCCCCGGACCCGGCTGCCGTCAGGTGATCCGGTACGCCCGTTTGATCGTCTGGGTGACCGTGTTGCCGGCCGTGTCGGTGGCGGTCATTCGCAGCGCGACGAATCCGGGCCGGCGTGGATGGCTGATCAGGGCGACGTCCCGGAGCACCGGCAACGCGACCCACGTGCGGCCGTCGTCGAACGACGCGGACACCGTGAGCGAGCGGTTGGCCGCCGCCTTCGAGTCAGCCTGCCGGTCCAGCGTCACCGGAATCGTCATGATCCGGCCCGCGCGGGCCGTGTTGGTGTCGTCGAGCACGGGCATCGGCCGGACCGTCGTCAGTGGCAGCCGTTGTGGCGACGCCGTGTACGCCGAGGTGAAGGTCCAGGCCACCGAGACCGACGTCGACAGGGTGTCCGGGGCACCCCGGGTGATGGTGGCCTCCAGACGGTAGGCGGCCTTGGCGGCGGGTACCGCGAACTCCGCCCAGGGGCTGTCCGAGGTGCCGACCTCCTTACCGTCGCGCAGCAGGCGGATCTGCGTCGGCCGGTCGTCGCGGCTCGCCGGGCGGCCCATGGCGTCGCCGAACAGGGGCAGCGCCGCGACCGAGATGGTGTCACCGTCGCGGCCGGCGTACCCCAGGGGTGCGAGGGCCGGGGCCTGGGCCACGGTGGGGCCGAAGGGCGCCGCGTTCCAGGTCTGGGTGTACGACCTACCCGCCGTGAAGGTCGACTCCTGGGTGGTGCTGTTGTCCCCCTCGACGAGGGTGGACGTCCAGGTGATGCCACCGTCGGTGTTGTAGTACTCGGTACCGTGGAACGGCAGGTCGACCGGGGTGCGCGAACCGATCGGGCCGGAGCCGCCGGGTGCCGAGGCGCGGTGGAACCGGGTGGCCGTCGTCGTCGTGGACTGGCTGCGGTAGGTCGTCCGGACGGTGGCGAGGTTCTTCGGTGACAGCTTCCTGGCGAGGCCCGTGAACATGTCGCCCTTGCTGACGTACGCCATGTCGTAGGTGTAGGGGCTGTTCCGGAAGGTGCCGTCGCGGCCCGGCCGGGCGAGCCCGACGCCCAGTGTGGCGGTGAACTCGGGTGCGGTGACGGCCGGTCCGATCCGGCCGAAGAAGACATCCGCGACTGACGTCCCGCTGAGTTGCACGCCCGGGTAACGGAAGCCGTCGTCCCAGTTGGCGCTCACGTTGATCGAGGTTGCTGCGGCGTCGCGCTCGGGCACGGTCACCGCCACCGGCTTGGCGCTGCGGGCGTCGACCGCCTCGGTGACCGGGCCGCCTACGTCCAGCACCGGCTGGACGAGCATGGTCGAGACGTCACCCTCGTGGATGGTGCTGTACAGCGCGTAGCGGCCCTTGGGAAGCCGTAGGGTGCCGCCGCCCGGGGCGAGGGTGCTGAACTCTCCGGTGGTCAGGTTCGCCGCCACCGTCGTGTACTCGGTGGCGGGCTTGCCGTCCCGGCCGGTGTGGTCGAGTCGTACGTCGTAGCTCTCGATCTCACGGTTGAGCACGAAGGGTGTGCGTACCCGCAGGTCGCCTGCGCCGCTCGCGGTCAGCGCCCCCTGGTAGACACCGTCCGGGGCGTCCGCCCGGGTGTCCACTGTGATCGTCGCCTCGGCACGGCCACCGGCCGGCACCACGAGCGTTGCCGGGCTGACGGTGAGCATGCCGGCCGGAGCGGGAGCGACGGACAGGGTCAGGGTGACCGGGATGTTTCCCGTGTTGCGGTAGCCGACGACCTGGGTGAGCGGGGTGTCGTCGGCGTGCGGCCAGCGTTGGACCGGAAAGTCGATGGCGGCGACGTCGGCGGCGACCGGCTGGGCGACAGCCCGGGCGATGTCGACCCGGCCGGCGCCCTGCTCGTAGACGGTGTCCTCGCCGGTCGGTCTGGCCGAGCCCATGAGGGCGGCCTTGAGCTGCGGGCCGGTCCAGTCCGGGTGCTGCCCGGAGAGGATGGCGGCGGTGCCGGCCACGTGCGGGGTCGCCATCGACGTACCCGACATGGTGGCGTAGTCGCCGCCGGGGGCGGCGGCCACGATGTCGACGCCGGGCGCGCTGATCTCGGGCTTGATGTGGTTGTCGCCGACGCGCGGACCCCGGCTGGAGAAGTAGGCCCGCTGGTCGTCGGCGTCGACGGCGGCGACGGCGAGGGCGTCGTCGGCGGAGGCCGGCGAGGAGATCGACTTCGGCTTGCCCTCGTTGCCGGCCGCCACCACGAAGAGGGTGCCGTGGCGGTGGCTCAGCTCCTGGACCGCGGTCTCCAGCGGGTCGAGACCTGGTGCGTCGGTGCCGCCCACGCTCAGGTTGACCACCCGTGCCTGCGGCGCGAGCCACTGCATGCCGGTGATGATGTCCGAGTCCTGGCATTCGGTGGTGGCGCAGACCTTGCCGACCAGCAGCTTCGCTCCCGGTGCCACACCTCGGTACCTGCCACCGGACGCGGCGCCACTGCCGACGATCGTCGACGCCACGTGGGTGCCGTGGCCGACCGCATCGCTCGGGTCGTTGCCGCCGGTGAAGTCCCGGACCTCGGTGAGGTGCCCGGCGAAGTCGGGGTGGTCGACGTCGATCCCGGTGTCCAGCACGCCGACGGTGACGCCGGTTCCGTCGAACCCTGCCTGCCAGGCCGCCGGCGCGCCGATCTGCGGCACGCTGCGATCGAGAGAGACCTCGCGCTTGCCGTCCAGCCAGACGTGCGTGACCCCGGCGGCGAGGGTGCGCGCCGACGTCGTACCGCGGGTGAGCGAGGTCCAGAGCGTGACCCGGTCGTCGCGGTCGGCCCGGACCGCCAGTGCGTGCGCGGCCGGCAGGTCGGCCCGCACCCGCCCGTCACCCTCGGCGGTCGCGGTCCGCGCCTGCGCCGGCCTGTTCTCGGGGTACGCGACCAGCAGCGGCAGTTCGGCCGCCCGGTCGTCGTAGCCGAACTCGCCGAGCGTGGTGAGGTCGAACAGCCGCCGGTCGAGCCGGCCGTCGCGCAGCAGTGGCATCGCGTCGACCGGGACGACGTACTGGTGGCCGTCCTCCCGGCTGCTGACGAAACGCATGCCGGCCCGCCCAGGTCCCCGCTGGATCTCCGGGTGGCCTGTCGCGTCCAGCGAAACCCGGTCGCCGGTGATCAGGGTGAACGTCCCGGGAGTGCCGGAGACCGCAGCCGTCGGCTGCTCCTGCGCGCTCGCCGGTTGGGCCGTCAGGCTCACCGTGACCAGCACGGTCGCGAGTACGCCGGCTGTCAGGGCGCGTCGTTGCCGTCGTCGCACATCGTCCTCTCCGCCACGGGCCTCTCCCGGGGCGGCACGTTGACGTCTGGCTGGGTCGTCAGGTTGATCACTTCGGTGTGACGGTGGTCACAAATCCGCCCCGCGCTGCTCGGGCCGGTCCACCCCGGCGGGTTGCATGCGGGCGGTGACCAGGGGACGAGGCGTGGGAGGGCACCGGTCGGATGCGTGACGCCGAGGAGTTCGACGCCCTCTACGCGGCCTGTGCGGGGCGGGTCGTCGGTCACGTGTACGCGCTGACCGGCAACCGTGCCGAGGCGGAGGACGCTGTCGCGGAGGCGTTCATGCGAGCCTGGCAGCGTTGGCGGACGGTCCGGGAGACGGACAGCCCGGAGGCCTGGGTCCGCCGGGTGGCCTCACGGATCGCGGTGAGCAGTTGGCGCAAGGCGTTCAACCGGGTACGCGCCCATCGTCGGGCTGCCGTCGACCAGGGGGTGCCGGGTCTGAGTGAGGACCACGTCGCGCTGTTGCAGGCGCTCCAGCGGTTGAGTGCCAACGAGCGCCGGGCCGTCGTGCTGCACCACCTCAACGACCTCACCGTCGCAGAGGTGGCAGCGGAGATGCACGCGCCGGTCGGGACGGTGAAGACGTACCTCGCCCGTGGGAGGAGAGCGATGGCCGGGCTGCTGGCCGACGAGCACCAGGAGGAGACCTCCCATGGCTGATCCGCGCGACGATCTCGCGGCGATCGCCGACGAGGTCCGGCGAGTCGCCACGCTGCCGGGGGCCCAGACGTTGCGCCGTCGCAGCGATCAACGGCGGCGACGCCGGGCAGCCGTCGGCACCGTTGGCCTGGCCATCGTGGCTGTCGCGGCTGGCACCGCCGTGGTGCGGGCGCGTGCCGACGTCGAGACGCCCGCTGGTGGTCCGGCGAGTCAGGCCCCACCGTCCGTGGTTCCGTCCGCGACGGCCTCGGCCGGACCACAGGAGATCCTCGCCGGCGAGCGTCAGGTCCGCATCGTGGTGCCGGGCATGAAGGGTGCCGCGTTGGCGATCAGCGTCGGCACCGACCAGGTGCGGGCCATCAGTGAGCCGGGCGTCGACGACGCGGTTCGGTGGGTGCTCCGCCCGCAGGGGGACAGGTACCGGATCGTGCTTGCCGCACCGTCCGGCGGCGGTGAGGTCTGCATGACAGTCGTGCACGACGCCGCGCCGGGGAGCGTACGCGGTCGGACGTGCGACGCGGCGGCCTCGACGCAGCTCTTCCGGATCGACCAGGTCGCCGACGGGAGTTATTCGATCTTTCAGGGCAGGCGCTACGTCCAGGTGGTCGACGGCACCAACGCTCTGGTCCCCGACCTGCCCGAGGGCCTGACCACCACATATGAGTTCGAGGACCGTGGGCCGAGGTAGGCCGCTTCCGTCCGTCTAGAGCCAGACCACGATCCCGGTCAGGTCGTTGAGCACGGCGGCCACGCCCGCCCGGACGGCGGCGGCGCACCTCTCTCCGGTGAAGGAGGCCGGGTCGTACGTCGACGACGCCCCGAGCCCTTCGCCACGGAACGACGCGCCGTCCCAGTCGACGGCTGTGACGTTGTGGGTGGGCTCGGCCAGTTCCGCGCCCACCACCAGGAACTTCTCGTCGAGGTGGCTCGGGGTGACTAGCGCGAGGGGGTCGATGAGGTCGTTGCCCGCGCTGACGATGAGGTCCGGACCCATCTCCATGGCCTTGGCGATGTGGGAAACGGCGTCGTGTGCGTTGCCGACGACGATCGTCCGGAGGTCGACGTGCTCGTCGTCCGCCCACTCCTCGACGGCTGTCACGAGGGCCTTGGTCGGGGCGTCGTCGCCGGCGGTCAGCAGCACCACCCGGTAGTCCTTCGGCGGGTGGACGTCGTCCCAGGAACCCGGCCGCGGAGTGATGGTCGCTTCCGGAGCGGGCTTCGTGGAGGGGTCGACGAACCCGGGGCCGAGTGTGCCGATGGCGCTGGGCGCCGGACGCGGCTGGGACCAGTCGTCGCCGGAACTGCAGGCGGTGACCAGCGCGGCGGTCGCGGCCAACATGGCAACGGCCCGAAGCGGGGGGCGCAAAGTGATCGTCCTCCGGAAGGTGGCGGGGAGTGCGCGTACTTTCTCGTATTCCTATCGCAATTCCGGCCGGCGGCAATCTGTGGGTGCCCGTTCGAGGATTTTGTTTTCCGGTGGTTCGTCGGCGCGCGGGTTGGAGTTCACCCACGGCATGCAACGTGCACTGGCCAACCGAGGGAGTCGCATGTTGGGCCGCGTCCGCCGCACCGTTATCGTCACCGCTGTCGGGATCGCCGCGGCCGTGATCCCGTTTTTGGGCGCCCAAGCGGCGTCCGCACACGGTTTCTCGTCGACTGTGTACACGAAAATCACGTCGGGAGACGAGGGTCACATTCGCACGGCGGTCGAACTCGAATACGACCTCCTCGTCGTGTCGGCCGCCGATGCCGGTGGCGACGATCCGCTCTTCCAGGCGGGAACCGCCGCCTTCGAGGCTGGCGACTCCGGTGCCCAGGCCGCAGCCCTGAAGAGCCACGCGTCGACGGTCCTCGGCTACGTCTCCGACCGTCTCTCGGTCACGTCGGGGAGTACGGCGTGCCGGCCGACGCAGGTGGGCGACGCGACGATCGGCGAGCGCGAGGGCGTGCCGTACGCCGATCTGCTGTTGGACTGGACCTGCGCCCAGCGGGTCGACGAGCACGAGGTCCGCAGCGACCTCTTCCCGGACGGCGAGGGCTACGTCAAGGGCACCAAGACGATCGTCACCTATGAGATCGACGGCCGTACGGGCAGCGCGGCGCTCGACGCGGCCCACCCCTCCTTCTCCACCGGTCAGGCGTGGTACGACCGGTTCGGGGAGTTCTTCCTGCTGGGCGCCGATCATCTGCTGTCCGGGATCGACCACATCCTGTTCCTGCTGGCGCTCATCGCCGGGTCGCGGCGGCTTCGCGAGATCGTGCTCGCGGCCACCAGCTTCACCCTGGCGCACTCGGTGACGTTCATGCTCGCCGCCCTCGGCCTGGTCGAGGTGCCGGCGACGATCGTGGAGCCGGTGATCGCGTTGTCCATCGCCGTCGTCGCGGGTTGGCACCTGTGGGGGATCTGGCGGCGGGGCACCCACGCGGCCGACCTGGAGACGGCCGGGCACGGGCACTTGAGCCTGGACCGGGCCGGTTGGATCCGCTTCGGCGTGGTGTTCTGCTTCGGTCTCGTGCACGGCCTGGGCTTCGCCGGCGCGCTGGGCATCGACGAGGCGTGGTCGTGGACCCTGCTGTGGTCGTTGTTGGTGTTCAACGTCGGCATCGAAGTTGTGCAGTTGACCATTATCGCGGTCGTCTTCCCGCTGTTGCTCGTGCTGCGTCGCCGTGCGCCGAAAGCCGGTATCTGGGCGACCGGGGCCGTTTCGGGGGCGGTGTCCATCATGGGGCTCGTCTGGTTTGTGCAGCGCATTTCCGGGTCCTGAGTAAGGCTAAGTAGTTCGTGAAGTGCAGTCTTTCGCAAGATCATGTTCATGATCGGTTCATCGGGCGGCGAAAGCGTGGATTCGCTTCCCCAGTGTCGGGTGAAGACACATCCATTTCTCTATTTGAAAAGGGAACAATGTCGATGACATTGAGCACCTCGACACGGGCCTCCGGGCTCGTGCGGCGGCGCCTGGTCGCCGGAGTCGTCGCCGGCTTCCTGGGAATGGGAGCGGCCCTCGGCAGTGGCCTGACGGCCACCGCGAGCGCGGCCGAGTCCACCACGATCAGCAGCGTGATCCTCGGCGTCGGCGCCAACGAGACCCAGCGCATCGTGACCTGGTACTCCTCCGCCGACACCGCGCAGAAGATCCAGCTCGCCCCGACCGCCGAGATCGTCAACGGCGAATTCCCGGCGGGCGCCGTGAGCTTCGACGCCGTCGGCGCGGCGAACACCTCCACCACCGGGTTCAACCGGCACGCCACGATCAGCAACCTGCGTGAGAAGACGGCGTACTCGTACCGGGTCGGCGCCGAGGGCAACTGGTCCCCGACGTACGCCTTCAAGACGCAGGACTTCGAGGGCGACTACGACTTCCTGTTCTTCGGTGACCCCCAGATCGGCTCCTCCGGCGACCGGCTGAAGGACCAGGCCGGCTGGGAGGACACCCTGAAGGTCGCGACCGCGGCCAACCCGAACGCGGAGCTGCTGGTCTCGGGCGGCGACCACGTCGAGTCCGCCAACGACGAGGGTCAGTGGACCTCGTTCATGGCGCCCGACCAGCTGCGTCAGTACCCCGTCGTCGCCACCATCGGTAACCACGACGTCGGCGGCAAGTCGTACGAGCAGCACCACTTCACCCCGAACACCGACCGCACGGCCCCGTACTACGACAACGGGAACCCGGCGGGCACCAAGTCCGGTGGCGACTACTGGTTCGTCTACAAGGACGTGCTGTTCATCGACATCAACAGCAACAGCTACAAGCTGCCGACCGACGGCAGCAACGCCGGTGACGCCGCGCACGTCGCGTACATCACCGACGTCGTCAACAAGCACGGCTCCGAGGCCAAGTGGAAGGTGCTGGTCTACCACCACTCCGTCTACTCGCCGGCCAGCCACGCGACCGACACCGACAACAAGCAGCGGCGGGAAGACTTCACCACGGCCTTCTCGAACCTCGGCATCGACATGGTGCTGCAGGGCCACGACCACAGCTACTCGCGCAGCTACTCCATCAAGAACGGCCAGAAGGAGAACCCGGCCGAGAAGCCGGGTGCTGCCGACGTGTTCCCCGGCCCGGGTGGCGTCATCTACGTGACCGCCAACTCGGCCTCCGGCTCGAAGTACTACGACATCAAGAAGCCGGACACCACCGGCACCGGCATCCGTGGCAACGGCCCGGACCCGCTGGACCCGAACAAGTACTGGTACAACTCCGTGCAGAACCAGGAGCACGTCCGCAGCTACGTCAAGGTGCAGGTGCGCGGCGACAAGCTGGTCCTGGCCAACATCCGCAGCGGTACCTGCGCGGCGCCGAACGCGTCGGTCGAGAACGGTCTGTCCTGCGTCAACACCCCCGAGGGTCAGCCGGTCGGCTCGATCGTCGACAACGTGACGGTGCACCCGTTCAACGGTGACGGCCAGTCCATCCAGGTCAACGTGCCGAACCCGGCTCCGGGCGAGTTCGGTTGGACGATCGACGGCTACAACGGTCTGGTGGACCTGGGTACCGCGCAGGAGCGTAACGGCACCTACTTCCAGGCGAACGGCAAGATCAACCCGATCCTCGTGTCGGACAGCCGCCGCTCGCTCGCCCCGTGGTCGATCTCGGCCAACGTCGGTGACTTCACCGACGCCGAGAAGACCTTCTCGGGCTCCTACCTGGGCTGGACCCCGTACGTGCTGGACGCCGGAGCGGGTGCCGAGGCCGGCGCGCCGATCCTGTCGTCCTACGACGACCAGGGCAAGGGTCTCTCGGTCTCCAGCGCCCTCGGTGCGGCGGCCCAGGGTCACCCCCGGGGTGGCGCCAAGCTCGGCGCTGACCTGGACCTGAAGATTCCGGACAGCATCGCGAAGGGTAGCTACCGCACCACCCTCACGATCACCGCGCTGAGCAGCTGACCGGACCGCTCCACTCGGCGGGGTAGGCACCTTCGGGGGCCTGCCCCGCCACCCATTTGCACCCCTCCCAAGATCACCTCAAGGAACCGACATGTACCCGTCCGTAACGCGCTGGAAGACACTCCTCCGTACGACCGCACTGTCAGTGCTCGCCGCCGCTGCGGCCGTCGGTGTCGGTGCCGTCCCCGCCTCGGCGGCGGAGGGCAACGTCGCCTGGACGGTCCGGACGGCCTCCAACAGCTACGGCGAGGCCCGGTCCAGCTACAGCTACAACGTCAATCCCGGTGGTGCCGTCGAGGACGCCATGGTCGTGGCCAACCGCGGTCCCGCGCCGCTGACCCTGGCCGTGTACGCGGCCGACGGCTTCACCACCGACGCCGGCCAGCTCGACCTGCTCACCAGGGACAAGAAGTCCGTCGCGATCGGTGCCTGGGTGAAGGCGAACGCCGAGAGTGTCGTGGTCCAGCCCGGAAAGACCGCACAGGTGCCCTTCACGATCGGCGTGCCGGAGAACGCGACCCCCGGTGACTATGTCGGCGGCATCCTCACCGCGCTGACCCAGACCGACCAGGCCGAGGGCATCAACGTCGACCGTCGCCTCGGTATCCGGATCAAGTTGCGGGTCGGCGGCGAGCTGAAGCCGAACCTCGCGATCGAGGACCTCCACGTCGCGTACGCCGGCTCCTCCAACCCGTTCGCCAAGGGCGACGCCACCATCACCTACAAGGTCCACAACATCGGCAACGCCGCCCTGTCCGGGCAGCAGGGGGTGACGGTCTCGGGTCCGTTCGGCCTGCTGCGGGTACGGGCCGGAGACATCGCCGCGCCGCCGGAGCTGCTGCCCGGTGAGAGCTGGAACGTGACAGTGCCGGTGCACGGGGTGGCTCCCACCATCTCGCTCGCCGCCACCGCGACCCTCACTCCGCTGCTCACCGACGCATCCGGCTCCACCACCTCGCTCAAGCCGGTCCAGGTCACCGCGCACGGCTGGGCCCTGCCGTGGATGCTGGTGCTGGTGCTCGTCGTACTGATCGCGGTGCTCGTCGGCGCGTACCTCTACCGGCGTCGCAGCCGGGCGCAGCGCAAGGTGCGCGAGGACGCCCGCGTACGCGACGCCGTCGAGCAGGCGCTGCGCGGCCCAAAGCCGCAGACGTCCTGATCATGGCTCTCGTCACCGCCGCCGGCCCTGGTCGGCGGCGGTGACTGCCCGACGGCGGGTCAGGCCGGCGGCGACGGCGATCACGGCGAGCACGAGCACAGCCGCCGGCACGGATGCCCAACCGGGGGCGGTGCGAAGCACCACAGTGCCGAGCACGGCACCTCCCACCAACCCCGCGAGCCGCCCCACACCACCCAGATCGGCGAACCGGTGCGGGTCGACGACGCGACGCCGAACCAACTCGGTCAGCGAGCCGGTCAGGTAGGTGGTCGACGCGCCACGTACGCCGGCACCGACAGTGATCACGCTCTGGATGCCGCTCGCCACCGCCGCCGTCCCCAGCAGTACGAGCCCGAAGCCGTACCCGGGACGCGCCGAGCAGGCCATCCAGCCGACGGTGAAGCCGAGCAGCAACACCGCCTCGGCCGCCGTCACCACTGCGGTACGGCGATTCCAACCCGGCATCGTGTGACGCAGCGGCAGCGTGGCGGCGGCGACACCCACCGCGTATCCACCGACCGCCACCACGGCACCCACGAGTGAGCGGACGTCCGCCGTGGCGAACGCGTGGCCGAAGTGCACCAGGTTGCCGGTGATCACACTGGCGAAGTACCCGTCGAGCCTGGTCAGGCAGATCACGTCGACGCAGCCGGAGGCTGCGGCCAACGCCACCAGGAGCCAGGCCGTCGCCCGTACCGACGGAGCCTGCACGGCTGTGCTCCCTCCGTCGTCCTGGTCCGCCCGCCCGCCTTTCCCATGTCCCGACCGGCTACGCCCTGTCGCGGGGCGTCGGTCCGGCCCGGTCGTCCTTGTGGGTGAACGGCGTTCGGCACCCGGTCAGGGCTGTCCCCGAGGCGGCATGCTGCGACGGGAACGCCGGCACGGAGAGGGAATCCACATGGTTGACGGGGATGTGCCAGAGCGGATGCAGGCCGCGGCCTTCGACGAGTTCGGCGGACCGGAGGTGATCACGCTGCGGAAGCTGCCGATCCCCGAGGTCGCCGACGACGAGGTGCTGATCAAGGTCTTGAGCGCCGGCGTGGGGGTGTGGGACGCGTACGAACGACAGGGCACCTTCGTGCCGGAAGGGTCTTCCCTCCCGATCGTGCCCGGCTCCGACGGCGCCGGAACCGTCATCGCGGTCGGCAGCAAGGTGTCCAACGTCGCGGTCGGAGAGCTGGTCTACGTCTCCGCCACGACCCGACCGAAGGGCGGCTGCTACGCCGAGTACACGGTCGTCAAGGCGGAGTACGCGGCGAAGGTGCCCGCCGGGGTGCCGGCCGAGCACGCCGGTGCCATGCCCACCGACGCGCTGACCGCGTTGGCCGGGCTCGACACGCTCAGCCTGTCGGCCGGCTCGTGGTTGCTGATCTTCGGGGCGAGCGGCGGGCAGGGTCACCTGGCGGTGCAGTTGGCCAAGCGTCAGGGGCTGAACGTCATCGCCGTGGCCTCCGGGGCGGACGGCGTCGCACTGGTGACCCGGCTCGGTGCCGACATCTCCCTCGACGGCCACGGCGACCTGGACGACGTGCTCGCCCGGATCCGGGACGCGGCACCGGCCGGAGTGGACGCCATCCTCGCCATGGCCGGCGGCGCGACGGTGGACCGGCTCACCGAGGCGCTCGTCGACGGCGGCGTGGTCGCGTACGCCCACGGGGTGCAGCCGGAGCCGAGCGAGCGCAACGGCGTCGTGGTCCGGGCGTACGACGGCGAGTCGAACCCCCGGCAGTTGCAACGCCTCAACGAACTCATCGAGGCGGGACCGTTCGTGGTGCACGTCGCGGAGACGTTCCCGCTGGGCAAGGTGCGGGAGGCACACAAGCGTCTGCAGACCTCCTACCTGGGGAAGCTCCTGTTGACGGTGGCCTGAGACCTCAGCGTGTGCGCTGCTGCGGGACGCGTACCGATGCCATGCCGGCCGCGGTCGCGGCCTGAATGCCCAGGTCGGTGTCCTCGAAGACCAGGCACGACTCCGGGGGTACGCCGAGGTGCTCCGCCGCGAGCAGGAACGCCTCCGGGTCGGGCTTGGCCCGCGTGTAGTCGTCGGCGCAGACCAGCACGTCGAACCGGTCCAGCAGGCCGAGTGCGTCGAGGGAGGCGGTGACCGAGGCGCGGGTGCTGCCGGAGACGACAGCGAACGGGACCCGCCGGTGCGCGTCGTGGATGTGCGCCAGCACGTCGGGCACGGCCTCGATCTGCGGCAGCAAATCCTGGTAGATGCGCTCACGGGTCTCGACCACGCTCGCCAACGGCATCGCCAGACCCTGCTGCTCGTTGAGGGCCACGATGATGTCGGCGGTCGGCCGGCCACCCCAGGCGTAGAAGAGGTCCTCGGGGAACTCGCAGCCCCACTCCTCCAGAGCCCGCTGCCAGGCCACGTAGTGCAGCGGCATCGAGTCGACGATCGTGCCGTCGCAGTCGAACAGGTACGCGGCGAACTCACCGGGAGGCAGAGGCAGACTCACCCGGGCAAGGGTACAGCTCACTCGGTCGTGACGGCTCTGAGCTGGCCGAGCAGGTACGCCCGCTCCGGCTCGGTGCCGACCAGCGCCAACGCGCTGCGGTACGCCTCGGCCGCCTCCTCGTAGCGGCCGAGCCGGCGCAGCAGGTCGGCCCGCGCCGCCGGGTAGGGATGGTGACCGCGCAGGTGCGGATCGTCGGCCAACCCGTCGAGCAGGGCGAGCCCTGCCTCCGGCCCGTCCCGCATGGCCACCGCGGCAGCCCTGTTCAACGCCACGATCGGCGACGGCACCAGGTCGAGCAGCACGTCGTAGAGCGCCACCACCTGCGGCCAGTCGGTGCTGGCCACGTCCGCTGCCTCGTCGTGCAGGGCCGCGATGGCAGCCTGCACCCCGTACGGGCCGGGGGCGGGGCCGGTCAACGCGACAACGACCAGCCCTCGCCCCTCCTCGATCATCGGGCGGTCCCAGCGTCCGCGATCCTGCTCGTCCAGGAGGATCAGCGCGCCGTCCGGTCCGGTACGCGCGTCCCGTCGGGCATGGACCAGCAGCATCAGACCGAGCAGCCCGGCGACCTCCCGCTCGGCGGGCAGCAGCCGCCGGAGGATCCGGCCCAGCCGGACGGCCTCCTCGGCCAGGTCGATCCGTTGGAGATCCGGGCCGGAACTGGCCGCGTACCCCTCGGTGAACACCGAGTAGACGGCCTGGAGCACAGTTGGCAGTCGACCGGGCAACTCGTCCTCGCCGGGCACCCGGAACGGGATCCGGGCGTCCCGGATCTTCCGCTTGGCCCGGACGAGCCGCTGGGCCATCGTCGCCGGCGGCACCAGGAAGGCCCGCGCCACCTCGACGGTGGTGAGACCGGCGAGGAACCGCAGCGTGAGCGCCCCGCGATCCGGCGCGGCCAGGGCCGGATGCGCGCAGGTGAAGAAGAGCGCCAACCGGTCGTCGGGGAGGTCACGGTCCGCGTCGGCCGGCGGGGCGGGGTCGGCCCGTTCGGCCTCGGCCCGGAGTACGGCGAGCCGCGTCGCCAGCACCTTGTCCCGTCGCAGCCGATCCACCGCCCGACGCCGAGCCGTGGTGAGCAGCCACGCGCCCGGTCGACTCGGCACACCGTCGGTCGGCCAGTGCACGAGCGCCGCCTCGATGGCCTCGGACGCGACCTCCTCGGCCAGGTCGAGATCTCCGAAGCGGTGCACGAGCGAGGCGAGCAGTCGACCGCGTTCCTCCCGGAACACCGCCTCCACCGACGACCCGACGGCCGACTCCCCGTCCGGCATGATCAGCCCAGCATGTCGAACTCGGCGATCGGACGAACCTGCACCGATCCGGTACCGATGGCACCGGGGCTGCGGGCCGCCCAGTCCAGCGCGGCGTCGAGGTCCGGCACGTCGATGACGTCGTACCCGCCGAGCAGTTCCCGGGTCTCGGCGAACGGCCCGTCGGTGATCGTGCGCTCACCGCCGGGGCCGACCTGCACCGTCGTGCAGGTGGTCAGGTCCTGTAGCGGATACCCGGAGACCCAGACCCCGGCGTCCTTCATCTCCCGGTCGTAGCGGATCCAGTCCTCGACGGTGCACCCGTTGTCGACGGCCTCCCCGTCGGCCAGGGGACTCATGAACAGCAGCATGTACTTCACGTTCCGGCTCCTCTCGGTGCGGCGTGTCGCCGTACAGCATGACGACGAGCGGAGACCAGGGATCTCGACACGGCACGTCACGATTTTTCTGCCTGCACTGGCCGCGCGGGTTTCAGCTGCTCGTCGCGCCGGTCCACCCGTCTCTCGAACCAGGTCACCCCGACCAGGAGGACGGTCAGCAGGGCGAGCGCCGCCAGCGGAGGCAGGGATCGGCCGACCGGCAGCAGGACCAGCGGCAGCACAGCGACGACGACCTGCGTCGGGTAGATCGTCCGGAGGGTCAGTCGGCGGAAGACCAACCTGCTGAGCAGGTAGACGGCCGCGCCACCGTAGAGCGCGGTGGCCGCCTCCCAACCGAGTGGATCGGCATGCGCCGACTCCTCGGTGAGCCGGTCGATCACCTCCTCGATGCCGAGCGCGACGTAGATCGTCCCGATGATCAACGGCGAGTGCCCGAGGCCGTACGCGTCACCGGCGACGTCACCGCGTCGGGCATCCGGCACGTTGCTGACGGCCTCCCGCGCGGCGGGCGCCAGCCGGTCGAAGTAGAGCCACCACAGACACACGGTGCTGGCGAGACCGAGCAGCGCGGCCGCCACTGCCGCACTGACCGGCGCCATCGTCCGTGGCCCCGCACCGGCCGAGATCAACGACTCGCCCAGCGCGATGATGAGCACCAGACCGAACCGCTCGGTGAAGTGGCCCACGCTGCGTAGATGCCACGGCCGGAACGCCGATGCGATCCGGGCACCACCGATGTCCACCAGCAGCGCGACCGTCCAGAGCGCGGTCTGGCCCGCACCGCCGAGCAGCGCTCCACCGATCAGCGGGAACCACGCCAGCACCACCGGCACGACGAAGAAACGCAGCGTCGAACGAAGTGGCTGGTCCGTCGTGCTCACCCAGAACAGGACCACGAGCTGCACCGCGCGTCCGACGACGTAGGCCACTGCGAGCGCGAACGGCGCGTCCACGAGCCCCGGGCCCTGGGTCCACGCGTCCGGCATGACCAGGGCGACCACGAAGATCGCCGCCATCGCGACCAGGGTGGCCGCGCGGACCAGGCCGACGTCCGCGCGCACCAGGTTCCCCACCCAGGTGTACGGCCCCCAGGAGTAGAGCAGCAGCAAAAGCAGGAGCAGCCCCTGAGCCAGCGTGAGCGCGGTCGACGACCCGGCCATGAACGTGATGACCCGGGTGAGGGCGAAGACGAAGACCAGATCGAAGAAGATCTCGAACATCGTGGTCCGGTGCGCCTCCGCCACCGGTACCGGCCGACCGCCCGAAATCCCCCTCATCCCCGCATTCTGCGTCACGGTGAAGGGGGAACCGGCCGACCGTCCACCCGGTCCCCCCGCCGAGCACCGGACGCCCCGGCCTCAGGCCGAGGTCTGCGTCCGCCGCCGGCTCCGCTCCGCCCGCCGCCGCACCTGCTGGTACGCGCCGGTCAACCCCATCGCCCGGCGTACCTCGATCAGGGTCTGCCGGACTTCCTGACGCGTCCGTTCGGTGCCCTCGACGATCAGCCGGTCGACCAACCCCCGGTCGGCTTCGATCTCGGCCCGACGCTGCCGGATCGGCGCCAGGAACGCTTCCAACGCGACGACCAGGCGTTCCTTGACCTCCACGTCACCCACCTGCCCGGCCCGGTAACGCCGGGCCAGGCCGGCCACCTCGTCGCGGTCCGGATTGAAGACCTCGTGGTACGCGAACACCGGGTTGCCCTCCACGGTGCCCGGCACGTCGGCCCGTACCCGATTCGGGTCGGTGTACATGCCGAGCACCTTCCGACGCACGGTGGCGCTGTCGTCGGACAGTGCGATCGTGTTGCCCCGGCTCTTGCTCATCTTGGCCGCGCCGTCGGTGCCCACCAGGCTCGGTGTGTCCGCGGGGATCAGCTCCGGCACCGGGAAGACCGGCCCGTACAGATGGTTGAACCGGCGCGCGATCTCCCGGGTCACCTCGACGTGCGCGGCGTTGTCCCGGCCGACCGGGACCACCTCGCCCTTGACGCAGAGGATGTCCGCGGCCTGGAGCACCGGGTAACCCAGCAACCCGTACGGCATCTCCTCCTTGCCGGCGTCGCGGGCCATGTCCTTGAGCGACGGGACCCGTTCCAGGCGGGGGACGGTCACCAGGTTCTGGAGGAGTGTGTTGAGGTCACCGACCTCCGGGATCGCCGACTGGAGATAGAAGATGGCCCGCTCCGGGTCGACGCCGGCGGCCAGGATGTCGGTCACCATCTCCCGGGCGTTGCCGGAAACCTGGTCGATGTCCTCGCGGCGGTTGCGAGTGGTGAGCATGTGCAGGTCGGCGATGATGAAGAAGCTCTCGTAGCGCCGGTGCAGCCGTACCCGGTTGGCGATGCTGCCGACGTAATGGCCGAGGTGAAGGCGGCCGGTGGGCCGGTCGCCGGTGAGCATTCGTGCGACGGACATGGCGGTGTGCCTCTCGTATCCGAGGGTGGGGTGACGCGGGCGCGCGCCGAGCGGGCCCCCTCCGGGACCCCTCGGTCAGCGGGATCGGCTCAGCGAGCCGTCCGCCATCGCGCGCCGGCGCGGTACCGCAGACCACCGGCACGGAGGACGTTCAGAAGTTGCTCCCGACCATCGGCGGGGCTGGTTGCGATCCCGGGCAGCGCGCCGAGCGGGAGGCCGTCGACCGTGTCGACCGCCTCCGACGCGCAGGTGCCCAGCCGGACCACGAGCTCAGATTACCCGCGGTATGGCTCCCGGCGGGGGAAGGTAACTGTCGGCGTAGTAGCTGCCGACACGTTCCCGGTACTCCGGGTCGGCCGGATCCGCCTCGAACGGCGGTGCGTCCTTGATCGCCTGCCGAGCCCGGTCGACGTGCACGACGCGTTCCTGGTGGTCCACCCGGACCACAGTGCCGGCCGGCAACAGCACCTTCTGGCCGAAGATCCACGGGCCGGTGTCCACCACCAGGTATCCCGCATCCGCCTCGTTGCTCGCCTCGTCGATGGTGCCGATCCGCCCGTCGGTCGCCTCCACGTGGTAGCCCACCAGGTCGACCGGTGTGCCAGGGCCGGGCGCGTCCGGGCCGTCGTGCCCACCGTCCGAGCCTTCCGGCGGTGTGACCGAGGGGGTGGTCTGCGTGTATCCGCCAGCGAGGGCGGACGGGTCACGCCATGCCCAGGGATTGAAGATCGAGGGTTGCACCGGGACACCTCCGGGGGGACGGTCGGCAACTGTCCTCTTTCGCAGTGCCCAGCTCGCTGCCGTCGGAAACGAACCGAGCCGGGTCGGTTGCACGCCTCCCCCAGTCCCTGATGCCGACGGTCCCCGCCGGCGGGCCGGGTCGCAGTCGGGTCGCGCGCCCCGCAGCCGCGATTAGGGCCGGTCGCCGTCAGGCGGCCTGTTGGTCCGCCCATCGGCCGGGTTGCGGGCCGGTCTGTCGCTTCGGGCCGTCGGTCCGTTTGGTCCGCCCGTTGGCCGGGTTGCCGGCTGGTCTGTCGCTTCGGGCCGTCGGTCCGTGTCCGTGCTGGTGGGCAGGTCGCGCTGGCATACTCGGCTGCCATGGTGTTGTCGCGACGGTGGGCCGTCTTCCTGGTCGGGGTCGGAATCTGGACCTGGGTGATCTGGCCGAGGTTCGCGGTCGCCATCTGGCAGGACCCGAGGTCCTGGGCGTCCGGCACGGTCGCCGACGGCGCGGCCACCAGCTTCCTGTGGGTGCACGCTCTGTTGATCGGGGCGTCACTGGCCATCGGAACGACGGTAGGTGTGCTCGGCATCCGGGCGTGGCTGGTCGCCCGCCGACGCCAGGCATCATGATCTGCGCATTCGGTGGTCTTTCTGCCTCCCCGTTGGTGTGGGTGGGCGGGCACGAACCCGAATGTGACGCGCGCCGCTACCCGCGGATTTGACGATCAAACCCGCGGACGCGTAACTTTCTCTCTGCCAGCGCGGAACGGGGCAAACGGGACGAAAGTTCTGAGGCCGCGAAACGGAGCTGGTGACCGGGTCAGGCAGGGGTTCGCTCCCGTGGGGCACGGCCGGGCGGGGCTCGCCAGATTGGCCGCGAGGCGGATTTGGTGCGGCGAAGCCGACCGGGTAAGGTTTACGACCGGCAGGGCACCGGGCGAGCTTGCGGGAAACCGCAGCGGCCGGCCTGCCAAATCCGACGACCTGACGCAGCGGTTCGCTGCTGCGTGAGTGCGCCGGGACCAACCCGCACGAAGCATGACAGACCGGGACACACGGTTTGACACGGCCGAGACGGTGAGGTAACGTAGTAAAAGTGCCCGGCGCGAGAGCGGCGGGGACACGGAACGAAAAGCCCCGGTTGGGGTTCCACTGAGTGTGGGGCTTCTGGTCGGTGTGTGGTTGTTCTTTGAGAACTCAACAGGGTGCTTGTAAAGCCAGTGCCAATTATGATTTATACCCCGGACTGGTCAGGCCTTTGGTTTGGCTGGTTGGGATTCCTTTGGCAACAATTTGTTTGTTGCCGGGATTGCTGTTCAACTAATTTTTTGTTGGAGAGTTTGATCCTGGCTCAGGACGAACGCTGGCGGCGTGCTTAACACATGCAAGTCGAGCGGAAAGGCCCTTCGGGGTACTCGAGCGGCGAACGGGTGAGTAACACGTGAGCAACCTGCCCCAAGCTTTGGGATAACCCTCGGAAACGGGGGCTAATACCGAATAGGACCTGGCCCCGCATGGGGTTGGGTGGAAAGTTTTTCGGCTTGGGATGGGCTCGCGGCCTATCAGCTTGTTGGTGGGGTGATGGCCTACCAAGGCGACGACGGGTAGCCGGCCTGAGAGGGCGACCGGCCACACTGGGACTGAGACACGGCCCAGACTCCTACGGGAGGCAGCAGTGGGGAATATTGCACAATGGGCGGAAGCCTGATGCAGCGACGCCGCGTGAGGGATGACGGCCTTCGGGTTGTAAACCTCTTTCAGCAGGGACGAAGCGAGAGTGACGGTACCTGCAGAAGAAGCACCGGCCAACTACGTGCCAGCAGCCGCGGTAAGACGTAGGGTGCGAGCGTTGTCCGGATTTATTGGGCGTAAAGAGCTCGTAGGCGGCTTGTCGCGTCGACCGTGAAAACTTGGGGCTCAACCCCAAGCCTGCGGTCGATACGGGCAGGCTAGAGTTCGGTAGGGGAGACTGGAATTCCTGGTGTAGCGGTGAAATGCGCAGATATCAGGAGGAACACCGGTGGCGAAGGCGGGTCTCTGGGCCGATACTGACGCTGAGGAGCGAAAGCGTGGGGAGCGAACAGGATTAGATACCCTGGTAGTCCACGCTGTAAACGTTGGGCGCTAGGTGTGGGGGGCCTCTCCGGTTCCCTGTGCCGCAGCTAACGCATTAAGCGCCCCGCCTGGGGAGTACGGCCGCAAGGCTAAAACTCAAAGGAATTGACGGGGGCCCGCACAAGCGGCGGAGCATGCGGATTAATTCGATGCAACGCGAAGAACCTTACCTGGGTTTGACATGGCCGCAAAACCTCCAGAGATGGGGGGTCCTTCGGGGGCGGTCACAGGTGGTGCATGGCTGTCGTCAGCTCGTGTCGTGAGATGTTGGGTTAAGTCCCGCAACGAGCGCAACCCTCGTTCGATGTTGCCAGCGCGTTATGGCGGGGACTCATCGAAGACTGCCGGGGTCAACTCGGAGGAAGGTGGGGATGACGTCAAGTCATCATGCCCCTTATGTCCAGGGCTTCACGCATGCTACAATGGCCGGTACAATGGGCTGCGATACCGTGAGGTGGAGCGAATCCCAAAAAGCCGGTCTCAGTTCGGATCGGGGT
Source organism: Micromonospora sp. WMMD967 (assembly GCF_029626165.1). Taxonomy (NCBI): domain Bacteria; kingdom Bacillati; phylum Actinomycetota; class Actinomycetes; order Micromonosporales; family Micromonosporaceae; genus Micromonospora; species Micromonospora sp. WMMD967. The sequence goes on along the minus strand of NZ_JARUBK010000001.1, from coordinate 874,994 downwards.
CTGCAACTCGACCCCGTGAAGTCGGAGTCGCTAGTAATCGCAGATCAGCAACGCTGCGGTGAATACGTTCCCGGGCCTTGTACACACCGCCCGTCACGTCACGAAAGTCGGCAACACCCGAAGCCGGTGGCCCAACCCTTGTGGAGGGAGCCGTCGAAGGTGGGGCTGGCGATTGGGACGAAGTCGTAACAAGGTAGCCGTACCGGAAGGTGCGGCTGGATCACCTCCTTTCTAAGGAGCACCTTCCACCGAAAGGTGGTAAGGAGCCCGCGGCCTACGAATGTTGGGTCGGGGTGCTCGAATGGCGGAGACACTGGCAAGTTTTGCCCTGGCAACGGCCGGCGGCGCCTAGTACAGCCACCCTCGGGTGGTGGGAACGGATGCTTCTGGTGCGGCTGAGGGAGAATGTAAGCACCCTGTTGGGTCCTGAAAGAACAACCATCGTGTTGTTGTTTCAGAGCCTTGTGCGTGGTCTGTGGATCACGCGAGGTTGCCAGGCATGGCCTGGCCTCGCATACCGCCGGCGGTTGCCGGGTTTGGTGTGAGGCGGATCGGGTTGTGGGTTGGTCGTTTGTTGAGAATTGCACAGTGGACGCGAGCATCTTTGTGGTCAAGTTGTCAAGGGCGAACGGTGAATGCCTTGGCACCAGGAGCCGATGAAGGACGTGGGAGGCCGCGATAGGCCTGGGGGAGCTGTCAACCAAGCTGTGATCCCAGGGTGTCCGAATGGGGAAACCTGGCACCAGTCATGTGGTGTCACCCACACCTGAACACATAGGGTGTGTGGAGGGAACGCGGGGAAGTGAAACATCTCAGTACCCGTAGGAAGAGAAAACAAATAGTGATTCCGTGAGTAGTGGCGAGCGAAAGCGGATTGAGGCTAAACCGGCTGCGTGTGATACCTGTCAGGGGTTGCGTGGTCGGGGTTGTGGGACCCTGCTGAACAAGCTGACACTTGTTCGAGGAGTTACAAAGTTGGTGGCTAGTCGAACAGTCTGGAATGGCTGACCGTAGACGGTGAAAGTCCGGTAGGTGAAAGTTGCTGACCTTCTGTGGGTGTTCCCGAGTAGCGGCGGACCCCTGAAATCTGCCGTGAATCTGCCAGGACCACCTGGTAAGCCTAAATACTTCCTGGTGACCGATAGCGGACGAGTACCGTGAGGGAATGGTGAAAAGTACCCCGGGAGGGGAGTGAAATAGTACCTGAAACCGTTCGCCTACAATCCGTCGGAGCCTTGCGGGGTGACGGCGTGCCTTTTGAAGAATGAGCCTGCGAGTTAGTGGCATGTGGCGAGGTTAACCCGTGTGGGGGAGCCGTAGCGAAAGCGAGTCTGAATAGGGCGATTCAGTCGCGTGTCCTAGACCCGAAGCGGAGTGATCTAGCCATGGGCAGGCTGAAGCGCGGGTAAGACCGCGTGGAGGGCCGAACCCACCAATGTTGAAAAATTGGGGGATGACCTGTGGTTAGGGGTGAAAGGCCAATCAAACTCCGTGATAGCTGGTTCTCCCCGAAATGCATTTAGGTGCAGCGTCGCGTGTTTCTTGCCGGAGGTAGAGCACTGGATGGTCTAGGGGGCCCACAAGCTTACCGAAATCAGCCAAACTCCGAATGCCGGTAAGTGAGAGCGCGGCAGTGAGACTGCGGGGGATAAGCTTCGTAGTCGAGAGGGAAACAGCCCAGATCACCAGCTAAGGCCCCTAAGCGTGTGCTAAGTGGAAAAGGATGTGGGGTCGCATAGACAACCAGGAGGTTGGCTTAGAAGCAGCCACCCTTTAAAGAGTGCGTAATAGCTCACTGGTCAAGTGGTTCCGCGCCGACAATGTAGCGGGGCTCAAGCACACCGCCGAAGCTGTGGCATTCACATTTTAACCACGCGTGCCCTTGATGGTGCGTGCAGGTGTGTGGATGGGTAGGGGAGCGTCGTGCCGCGAGTGAAGCAGCGGGGTGACCCAGTTGTGGACGCGGCACGAGTGAGAATGCAGGCATGAGTAGCGAAAGAAGGGTGAGAAACCCTTCCGCCGGATGACCAAGGGTTCCAGGGCCAGGCTAATCCGCCCTGGGTGAGTCGGGACCTAAGGCGAGGCCGAGAGGCGTAGTCGATGGACAACGGGTTGATATTCCCGTACCCGCGAAAGAGCGACCCTGACGAACCTCGTTGTGCTAACCACCCAAACTGACGGAGACCTTCGGGTTGATGTTGGGGAGCGTGGGAACCTGGCGGGTAGTAGTCAAGCGATGGGGTGACGCAGGAAGGTAGCTGAGCCCGGCCGGTGGTTGTGCCGGGGTAAGCGTGTAGGCCGTGGTGTAGGCAAATCCGCACCGCATGAAGGCTGAGACGTGATGCCGAGCCGATTCAGGTGAAGTCAGTGATCCTATGCTGCCGAGAAAAGCCTCTAGCGAGTTCTTAGCGGCCCGTACCCCAAACCGACACAGGTGGTCAGGTAGAGAATACCGAGGCGATCGGGCGAACTGTGGTTAAGGAACTCGGCAAATTGCCCCCGTAACTTAGGGAGAAGGGGGGCCGGAGACGTGAAGCCCCGCGCGGGTGGAGCGTTGTATGGCCGCAGAGAGCAGGGGGAAGCGACTGTTTACTAAAAACACAGGTCCATGCGAAGAAGTAATTCGATGTATATGGACTGACGCCTGCCCGGTGCTGGAACGTTAAGGGGACCTGTTAGCTCTTCGGGGCGAAGCGGAGAACTTAAGCGCCAGTAAACGGCGGTGGTAACTATAACCATCCTAAGGTAGCGAAATTCCTTGTCGGGTAAGTTCCGACCTGCACGAATGGCGTAACGACTTCCCCACTGTCTCAACCACAGGCCCGGCGAAATTGCAGTACGAGTAAAGATGCTCGTTACGCGCGGCAGGACGGAAAGACCCCGGGACCTTTACTATAGCTTGACATTGGTACTCGAATTAGCTTGTGTAGGATAGGTGGGAGCCGGTGAAGTCCATACGCCAGTATGGGTGGAGGCAATCTTGAAATACCACTCTGGTTGATTTGGGTATCTAACTTCGGACCGTTATCCGGTTCAGGGACAGTGTCTGGTGGGTAGTTTAACTGGGGCGGTTGCCTCCTAAAAGGTAACGGAGGCGCCCAAAGGTTCCCTCAGCCTGGTTGGCAATCAGGTGTTGAGTGCAAGTACACAAGGGAGCTTGACTGTGAGACTGACAGGTCGAGCAGGGACGAAAGTCGGGACTAGTGATCCGGCACTTGCGAGTGGAAGCGGTGTCGCTCAACGGATAAAAGGTACCCCGGGGATAACAGGCTGATCTTCCCCAAGAGTCCATATCGACGGGATGGTTTGGCACCTCGATGTCGGCTCGTCGCATCCTGGGGCTGTAGCAGGTCCCAAGGGTTGGGCTGTTCGCCCATTAAAGCGGTACGCGAGCTGGGTTTAGAACGTCGTGAGACAGTTCGGTCCCTATCCGCCGTGCGCGTAGGATACTTGAGAAGGGCTGTCCCTAGTACGAGAGGACCGGGACGGACGAACCTCTGGTGTGCCAGTTGTCCTGCCAAGGGCACGGCTGGTTAGCTACGTTCGGAAGGGATAACCGCTGAAAGCATCTAAGCGGGAAGCCTGCTTCAAGATGAGGTATCCCACCCACTTTGGTGGGGTAAGGCCCCCAGCTAGACGACTGGGTTGATAGGCCGGAAATGTAAGCCCGGTAACGGGTTCAGTTGACCGGTACTAATAGGCCGAGGACTTGACTACTAAGCTGCTACGCGTCCACTGTGCAACTCTGAACAAGCGAACACCTACCGTGTGTGTGCCGGGGTTGTTTGATATGTTCATAGAGTTACGGCGGTCATGGCGGAGGGGAAACGCCCGGTTACATTCCGAACCCGGAAGCTAAGCCCTCCAGCGCCGATGGTACTGCACTCGTGAGGGTGTGGGAGAGTAGGACGCCGCCGGACAATCTTCCAGAAAAGGCCACCCCCGTTCGGGGGTGGCCTTTTCTGCGTTCCCGCACCCTTGTGCAGGCGGTCGACACCCCGCCGGGGGCGTACCCTCGACGTGATCCACTCCAGGTCGCCGGTATGGCGGTATCTCCCGCGGTGGATACCGCCGTATCGGCGAAACGAAGTCGATCACCGCGACGCGAGGCTCGATAACCTCGCGCAACGGTGCGAGTAGCTTCCGGTGGCACGCCTCCGGCGAGATCTTGGACAGTTTCCGTCCTCGCTTGACGGAAACTGTCCAAGATCTAGGGGTCGGCCTTCTTGAGGTCGGTGTTTCCCGCCCGCTGGATGCCCGACATCAGGGAACCCGAGTCGATCAGGCGCTCGCGTCGCTGCCAGGTGTGTTCACCTGCGATAAGTCGGGTCGCCGGCGGCACGGCAGCCGGCACATCCGGCGCACAGTTGTTCCACTCACCGATGGTGAGCGCGGAAGGCGCGATGGCGCGCCAGCGCTGAGGCCTTGAGGACCCAGACGAAGGCGATCCGGGCGGCCCGACCGCCCTGGCGTGCCGACGAACCAGGCGGCCGGCGCGGCCCGACGAACCAGGCGGCCCGTTCGGACCTGGAACTCAGCCCGGACCCCAGCGGCCTTGGACCCCAGCGGCCTTGGACCCCAGCGGCCTTGGACCCCAGCGGCCCTGGACCCCAGCGGCCCGGGAGCAAGGGGCACCCGGGACCGCCTCGCTCAGGAAAGTTGCGGGTCAGGAGGGCGTAAGGCCGTTGCGGGTCAGGAGGGCTTGGGGCCGCACACGTAGCGGGGCTCAGCGTCGTAGCGCCAGGTGAACTTCTCCCGCTTGACCACTGCCCCACCCTTCTTGATGACCCGGAAGGCGTCCTGGGTGAAGCCGTTGATCCCGTTGGTCGCGATGCACGACGGTCCGGGTGTCAGGTGGATCAGCTTTGGTGTGGTGATGTTGCGGCGGGGACCGTATTCCGTCTTCACGCTGTCGTAGATCTTCGTGCTCCAGATCGACACGGTGATCGTGCTGGACGTGTACGACGTGTCGATGAGGACGCCGTACTCGGTGTTGTTGCGGAACTTGAAGTCCAGGTCCGGCCAGAAGATCGTCGACTCGATGACCGCCGGGTACCTGTCGAACCAGTACGAGTGCGGCTTGTGTTCGACGTCCTCCAACCCGGCGTAGTAGGTCGCGTTGAAGAGCGTGGTGGTGAACTGCGAGGTGCCACCGCCGACACCCGGCACCAGTTTGCCGTCGAGGATGACCGGCGCGTCGCGGTAGCCCTGTGCGTAGCCGCGTTCGCCGGTGTGGCCGTTCAGGGAGAACGTCTTCCCGGGCAGGACGACGGTGCCGTCGACGTCCTTGGCGATGGTGGCGATGTTCTGGCTGCGCGACGAGGCCAAGCCGCCGGTGAACCGGGTGGTGAAGGTGGACACCTGCTCCTTGATGCCGAGGCCGGACAGCTTCTCGGCCGTCAGTTCGGGTTGGGTCGGCTTCAGCTCGCCGGTCACCTCGCGACCGTCCGACTTCGGTAGCACGGCCAGCAGGTCCTGCCCCAGAGCCGCCGTGTCCAGTTGCTGGCCGGGGCGCCCGTCTTTGACGGTGGGGCGGCCACCGGAGATGCTCATGGTGGCGTCCTTGGCCGGAACCTCGATGGTGTTCAGGTCGTCGCCGAGCGCTGCCCGCAGTCGCTTGACGTCCACCGACGGGGTCAGCTTGCCGGTCTTGTCGGCGGTGAACCGCAGGCTCTTCGCGATGACGGCGGGTGGGACCTTCACCGACCCCTTCGTGGTGCGGAGGGTCACGGGGGCGGCGACCGCCGGCTTCGCCAGCTCGTTGACGAGGCGGTCCAGCTCTTCCGGGGTGGTCGTCGGGTGGGTCTCCACCAGCGGCACCGTGATCGGTGTGCCGGCCAGCCAGCCAGCGCGGACCACCTCGGCGGAGCGTTCCGGGTCGAGGGCAAGCCCGGGCTTGGGCTGCACGACCTTCGGTTTGGTGCCCTGATAGGTGATCGCCGGCATGGTCATGCCCTGGGCCTGGTCGCCGAGGACCTTGCGGAGGGCGTCGTCCAACCGGGCCACGTCGACGCTGACCACCGGGTCGACGGTGCGGGAACCGACCAGTCGGCTGACCGGGTGCGCGTCGGCCGCTGCTGCTGCCGCGACGGTCGCCGGCACGTCGACCTCAAGCCCGACGTCGGCCGGGTTGATCTCGGCGGTGCGCCCGTCGACGGTGACGGTCAGCGGCTTGGCGTGGTCCGCCGCCCGCCGGGCCAGCTCCGCCCGCAACTCCCGGTCGGCGTCCGCGCGGCTCCGGCCACCCAGTTCGGCGCCGAGCACGCTGGTGCCGCGCGGAACATCCCCGGCGTACGCCCAGGCGCCCGCACCTGCCACCGCGGCGAACACACCCCCGGTGACGCCGGCGGCGAGCAACATCCGCATGCGGCGGGGGCGGCGCGGGCCGGCCTCCGGCTCGGCAGGGCCGGGCGCCGCCGCGGTGGCCGGCCCGTCGTCGGGCCAGGTGACCGCGGTGACCTGCACGGTGGGCCGGTCGTCGGCGGGTGGAGTCTTGTCGCCGTACAGCGTCACTGGAACCTCGATCGCCAGGGTGCCGCGGGAGTTTCCCACTCCCGGAGGCACCTACGGTAACGAATGCCCGGGGGACCTTCGCGGCTACGCCCACCGGACCCAGGTACGGCGTGTCGTCCGGCGTGTCGTACGGCCGGGGGCCGCTGCCGGCCGGGGACCGCAGACGTGGCACGGTGACCTCGTGGACACAGCGGAGCGGGTGTTGGCGTACGGCGGCGGTTGGCTGGACCGGGCAGGCCCGCTGCGCACAGACCAGACCCGCATGGATGCGCTGCTGGCCGAGCCGACCACTGTCGTGCTGCCGATGTGGCGGGACCGCTGTCTCGTCGACGGGGACGGGCCGGTGCGGCTCACCGCCGACCGTGCGTCGCTCGTCCGGTCCGCTGCCGGTGAGATCGTCTTCCTCGGGCTGGACGGGGACGTGGCCGTGTTCGCCGCGGACCTGTCCGCGCTCCCCGAGCCGTCCGCCGCCGAGATGGCTGGTGCGGCGCGGGCCGTGGACGTACGGGCGCTGGTCGGGCGGCTCGAACCGGGCGACGCGGCCGTCCAGGCGTACGCCAGGGGGTTGTTGCACTGGCATCGACAGCAACGGTTCTGTGGGACGTGCGGTGCGTCGGCCGTCGCCGGTGGTGGCGGACACCTGCGGACCTGCACCGGCGGGGAGTGCGGGCGGCTGCTGTTTCCCCGGATCGAACCGGCGATCATCGTGCTGGTCGAGGCGCCCGGATCGCCGGGGCGGTGTTTGTTGGCCCGGCACGCGGGCGCGCCCGAGGACGCGTTCTCGACGCTGGCCGGCTTCGTCGAGGTCGGCGAGAGCCTGGAGGACGCGGTCCGTCGGGAGATGGCCGAGGAGGCGGGCGTGACCGTCACCGACGTGACCTACCAGGGGTCGCAGGCGTGGCCGTTTCCCGCCGGCCTGATGGTGGGGTTCCGGGCGACAGCCACCTCGGAGGAGGTACGCGTCGACGGCGAGGAGTTGTTGGAGGCGCGTTGGTTCACCCGGGATGAGTTGCGGGAGCGGGTGGCGTCCGGCCGTTCGCTGGGTCGGGTGGACGCGATCGACCACCGTCTCCTGGAAGACTGGTTGGCAGGGGTGTCCTGACCGATCGGCCTGGTCCTACTCGGCGGTAAGTACAACTTTCCAGGTGTCTCGCTGACCCGTACCCTTTGCGCTCATGCCGTCTTCGACCGGTCTGGTGACCGCAGTGAGTTCGCGTGTGGCGTCGCTCCTACCCGACCAGGTCGTCGCGGGAGCCATCCGGGCTGTCTATCCCCGGGTGGAGCCGGAACTCGCGTGCCTCGCGGAGTTCATGCCCGCCGGTGGCACGGCCCTCGACGTGGGCGCCTGGTACGGGCCGTGGACCCAGCGGATGCGCAAGCGGGCCGACAACGTCGTCGCCATCGAGCCGAACGAGGAACTCGCGCGCAGCATTTCGGGTGCGTTCCCCGACGTGCGGGTCGTCCGTGCGGTGGCGTCGGACCACGAGGGCAGCGCGGAGCTGTTCCTGCCGAAGGACGGCCCGGCTGTCGGCACGTCGTCCCTCGAACTGGCTGACGGCAGTTCGACGTCGGTCACCGTCCCACGGATCACGATCGACGGTCTCGGCCTCCACGACGTGCGGTTCCTGAAGATCGATGTGGAGGGTCACGAGCTGTCCGCGTTGCGCGGGGCGGCCGGCACCATCGACCGGGACGGACCGGTGCTGTTGATCGAGGTCGAGGAGAGGATCCAGCCGATCGCGCCGATCTTCGACCTGCTGGACGAGTGGGGCTACCGGGGTTACGTGCTGCCGGAGCGCGAATGGGTGCCGCTCGCCGACTTCGACATCCGCGCCAACCAGCGGGGCGCGATTGCACGGGTCACCCAGAGCCTGGCCCGACGGGTCGTGCTTCCCCGGCCGCGCTACGTCAACTCGGTGTTGTTCAAGCGCGAAGGCAGGTGACCCGGGCGGTCAGCCGACGGCCTGGTGTTCGACGGGGCTCGTCGACGAGGGCCGGTGCGGCGCGTCCCGCCGTGTCGGCGTGCAGACCATCACCAGCGCGGTCACCGCGGCGACGCCGAGAGCGCACCACATGATCCCCTGGAACGTCCGCGGTACGACGAGCATCGTCAGGACGGCCAGCACACCGGCGGCCACCCAGAGCGGCGCGGAGGGCCACCGCGCGCCAGCCGCGATCTTCGCGTTGACCACCGCGAAGACCAGCGCGTAGAGCGCTCCGGTGGCAGCGAAGAACGGGGCGTACTCGCCCAGTTGCGCGTAGTCCTCCCCACCGGCCAGGCGGAACGCGAAACCGCCGGCCAGGGCCGAGGCCACGACGAGGACGGCACCGCAGGCGCCGATGATCGCGAGCATGGTGGTACGCAGGCGGCGGTCACCGACGGCGAGGCGGGGCAGCGCCAACACCGTGATCACCTGAGGTGCCCAGAGCGCGCCCTTGGTGAGCACGGTGCCGACGGAGTACGCCCCGGAGTCCGCGGGCGACAGCAGTTGGCGGGCGAAGATCAGGTCTGCGTACGACACCACGAGCATCGCCAGCGCGGCGGTCCCGGCGCTCAGGACCTGCCGGACCCGCAGGGCGGCCCCGACGTTCACCGCGTCGCCCCCGGCCGCTGAGGCCGGGCGGGCGATCCAGGCCAGGACCGGCAGGACGAGGTACGCGGTCACCAGGCCGGCGAGCAGCGTGTCCACGACGCCGGCACCGAGGGCCAGCGTGACGACCATGCCGGCGTACCGGCCGACGGCGAACGCGACCATCGCCCAGGCGAGGCGCAGGAACCGTTGCTCGCCCTGTAGCTCACCGAGCCACCGGCCGGCGAGGACGACCGCGAAGGTCGTGGCGGCCACCAGTGCCACGACCGTCACCGACAGCCGGAGAGCGGTGACCATCAGCGGCGTGGCCACGACGACGGCGCCGGCGGCGACCGCGGCCGTGACGACTGTGACACGCATGGTCGGCGCGCCGGGATGACGGGCACGATGGACGGCGACCGCCATCTGCAGCCCCACGCCCGCCACACCGGCGATCGCGACGAGCGCCAGCACCGTGGCCAGCACGCTCAGTTCCTCAGCCGCAAGGTGCCGGGCACCGACCATGGGAAGCAGGTAGGCCAGGCCGTTCGTCACCATCGCGGCGACCGCCACCGCCGCACCGGCCGCTCCCAGCCGGCCCGGACCGGAACTGGCCGTCGTCTCTGTCATCGCGCCTCGTGTCGGTTCGCCGGGGGATCGGCTGTGCCCTGAGCCTCGCGACCTCGACGCGGTCAGCTCGTCGCCGTCGTCAGGCAAGGTACCCCCCGTTCTCGCCCTGTGCCTAGGGCATGTGTCAGCGAGGACTGCTCGGCCTGCAGCGGGGCCCGCCCTCCCGAGACAGGCCCTAAGGCCTGCTTCATAAGGACTGGCCGGCCTGCGGCGGGCCCGGACGACGCCCGGCGGCGTTGCGGTTTCGTCTGGATACGACACCGGTATCCGGACGAAACCGCGCCTTGCCGGGTCGCCGCCCGGACTCCGCCTCGGCTCGACCGCCCTTATGAAACAGGCCTTAGAGTGCTGTCCGGAGCCCCGGGGTGCGACGTCGGGAGCGCTTTCCGTCCAGGTCTGTGGGGGTCCGTGTGCGCCGACCGATACCGGAGTTCGGCACGCCGCTGCGCCGGGCTGTCGTCGTACTCCGTAGCTGGTGGCCGGAGATCGTGCTCGGTCTCGGCGTGGTCCTCGCGATCCTCGGCCCGGTGCTCCGCCGGGGTTACCTCCTCCGGTACGACCTGGTGTTCGTGCCGGACCCGCCGTTCGGCGCGACGGTCTGGGGCAGCGGCTCGGAGCTGCCGCGTGCGGTGCCCAGCGAGCTGCTCGCGGTCGGCCTGTCCCAGTTGCTCCCCGCGGACGTGGCGGAGAAGGCGCTCCTGGCCGGCTGCCTCGTGCTGGCCGCGGTGGGTGCCGCCCGGTTGGCTCCCGTCGGTCACCCGTTGGCGCGGGTCGCGGCCGGGCTCGGGTACGTCTGGAATCCCTGGGTGTATGGGCGACTGCACCTCGGGCAGTGGGCGGTGACCGCCGGGTACGCCGCGTTGCCCTGGGCGTACGCGTGGGTGCTGGGGGTGCTGCGACGGCGGTCGGACGGCAGCGATCCGGCGGACGCCGCGGGCCCGCGCCGGCGCTCGGCGGTGGCCGGCGGCCTGGCGGTGGTGCTGGGCGGTCCCGCGATGGTGTTGGCGGCGGTGCTGACCTGCGCGCCGGCGTTGGCCCTGGCCCGCCAGTGGCGGGCGGTCGTCGCGGGCGCCGCGACGTTGGCCGGTCTCACCGCCCCGTGGCTGCTGGCGCTTGGCGAGCGCGGAGGCGGGATCGATCTCGACGAGCGGGGAGTCGCCGCGTTCGCCGCCCGGGCCGACACGCCACTCGGAGTGCTCGGCAGCGTCGTCACGCTCGGCGGTGTCTGGAGCCGGCACGCCGCGCCGGTCGGCCGTGACCAGTGGCCGGTCGCCCTGCTCGCGTTGGTGCTCGCCGGGGCTGCGGTGTGGGGGTTCGCGTTGACCCGTCGTCGGTGGCCGTCGGCGGCCTGGTGGGGGCTGCTCGTCGGTGCCGTGCTGGGCACCGCGATCGCCGCCGTCCCGGCCCTGCCGGCGGGTACGGCGTGGATGACGGCGCTGGTCGAGCATGTTCCGCTGGCCGGGTCCGTGCGGGATGGCACCCGCCTGCTCGCGCCGCTCGCGCTGCTCCAGGCGGTGGGCCTCGGGATGCTGGTGGAGTCGCTGGCCAGGACGGGCGCTCGCGCGTTGGCCCCGCTGGTGGCGTTCGCCCCGGTGTTGCTCCTCCCCGGTCTGGCCTGGGGTCTCAGCGGTCAACTCGACACGGTGCGGTTCCCCTCCGAGTGGACGGAGGTGCGTTCGGTGGTGAACCAGGACCCGGCCGGCGGAAGCCTGGTCTCGCTGCCCTGGTCGTCGTTCCGTGCCTACCGCTGGGGAGGCAACGTGCCCGTGCTCGACCCGGCGGCACGGGCGTTCCGCCGGCCGGTGATCGGGGACCAGGATGTGTTGGTCGGTCGGGACCGGATCAGAGGTGAGAGCCGGGAAGCCGATCGGGTGGCGGCGGTGTTGGCGGAGCCGGGTGACCCCGGGTCGGCCCTTCGTCGTCTCGGCGTGCGGTACGTGCTCATCCAGACCGATCAACCTGGCGGCGCCGAGGTGGAGGCGCGGTTCACGGACGGCGAGGTGGTCCGGCGCGACCGGACATTGACGCTGATCCGTCTGCCTGATGGTGGTTCTTCCCGCTCGGCAGGGACTGTCGGCATTGGTCCCACGCTGGGGTATTCGGTACTCGGGGGCACCCTGTTGATCGCCCTTTCGTACCCCTCAGCACGGCGGCGGTGCATGTTACTGTCCGGTACCTCTTGTCGAAAGGATCGTCAATGAAGGCATCCTTCAATCCCCTCCTGACTGCGGTCGTCGCCGCTGCGGTGGGGGCTGTGCTGGGAATTCTGGCCGTCTCGATCGGGACGTCCACCATCACCAACAGCAACACCAAGCCTGCAAACGTGGAACAGCCCATCATCGTGTACGGCGAGCGCTGACGGCCCTCCATGGAGGTCCTACCTCCTGACGTGTCGTCAGATGCGGTCGTACTCGACGTCGTGGTGCCGGCCTTCAACGAGGCGGACCGACTGCCGGACACCCTGCTCCTGCTCCGGGCGGCGCTGGCCGGTCTCGGTGTGCCCTGCCGGGTGACAGTTGTCGACAACGCCAGCACGGACGCAACCGCCGAGGTGGTGTCGTCCGCGATGCCCGGCACGGTCCCCGTCCGGTTGTTGTGGTGTGGCGAGCGAGGAAAGGGGTTCGCGGTGCGGACCGGTGTGCTCGCCAGCGACGCGCGCTACGTCGGCTTCTGCGACGCGGACCTGGCCACCGCGCCGGACAACCTCGGGCAGGTGCTCGGCCTGCTGACCGGAGGCGTCGACGTGGTGGTCGGTTCGCGGGCACACCCCGAGTCGGTGGTCGAGGAACGGCACAGCCTGCTCCGCCGGTGGGGCGCGGTGGCGTTCCGGGGCGCGGTCCGGCAGGTCGTCCGCAGCGTGGGCGAGACGCAGTGCGGGTTCAAGTTCTTCCGGGGCGATGTCGCACGGCGGGCGTTCGCGCCACTGCGGTGCGGTGGATTCGCCTTCGACGTGGAGGTGCTGGGACGCGTCGAGCGGGCGGGTGCCCGGCTGGAGGAGATCCCGGTCAACTGGGTGGACGTGCCCGGTTCCCGCTTCTCCCCGGTCCGCCACGGTTGGCAGAGCTTCGTGGACGTCGCGAAGATCCGCTGGCGGCTCCGTCACGCCAATACCGTCTCCACCACGCCGCTGCCGGTCGTCGCCATGCCGGTGGCCCCTGACGTGTCCGCTGGTGCCGCCACTGTTGGATTGCGGCCGTGAGTGTCGGATCTTCCCCGGTCGCTGCGGCTCCCACCACCGACGTCCCGGTGGTGGGCCGCCGGATCGCCGTACTCAACTGGAAGGACCCCTGGCATCCCGATGCCGGGGGTGCCGAGGTCTACGCCTGGCAGGTCGCTCGTGATCTGGTGACCGCCGGCGCGCAGGTCACCTTCCTGACCGCCCGGCCCAGAGGTCAGCGTGGCGACGAGGTTCGGGACGGCATCAGGATCGTCCGGGTCGGTGGCCGGTGGAGCATCTACCCCCGGGTGCTGGGTTGGTTGTCGCGCCGCCGACGTCAGTTCGACGCCGTGCTGGACTGTCAGAACGGCATCCCCTTCTTCAGCCCGGCGGTCCTGCCGGCGAGCGTGCCGGTGGTCTGCGTGATCCACCACGTGCACGACCGGCAGTTCCGGCTGTACTTCGGGCCGTTGGTCGGTCGCTTCGGCGCGTGGCTGGAGGGGCCTGTCGCCCGGCGCGTCTACCGCCGTTGCGTGACCCTCGCGGTCTCGCCCTCCACCGCTGCCGCCGTACGGGACCGGCTCGGCTGGGCCGGCCCGGTGGTCGTGGTGCCGAACGGAGCGGACGCCGACCAGCCCCCACGCGGGTCTCGGGACGAGCACCCCCGACTCGTCTGCGTCGGCCGGGTGACCCGGCACAAGAGGGTCGACCTGGTGCTCGACGCCGTCGACCGGCTGCGGTCCGAGCGACCTGAGCTGCGCCTCGACATCGTCGGCGGCGGGCCGGACGTGGAGACGATCCGCAGGCAGGTCGACGAGCGTGGGCTGAACGACGTGGTGACGGTCCACGGTCACCTGCCCTCCGCCGAGCGGGACGCGTTGCTGGCCGCCGCCTGGTTGCACGTCTCCGGCTCGTGGGGCGAGGGTTGGGGCCTCGTGGTGGTGGAGGCCGCCGCCGCCGGGCTGCCCACTGTCGCCTTCGACGTGGACGGTCTGCGCGACGCCGTACGACCCGGTCGGACCGGGTGGCTGGTGACCGAGGGCGAGCACCCGGCCCGTGATCTCGCCGCTGGGCTGGACCTTGCGCTGGACTCCGTCGCGAGCCCGGCCGAGGCGGACCGGATGGCGAACGAATGTCGACAGTGGAGTGCTGCGTTCCGCTGGGCGGACACCGGTCGGCGGGTCCGCGCGGTCCTCGGGGACCTGCTCGCCCCGCGAGCGGTGCCGTGGGCGTCCGCGGACGCCTGTCTCGTGGTCCGGACGCCTGACCCGAGCGACCTTCTCAGCCGGATGGCACCACTGCTGCCCCACACCCGGCACGTCGCGCTCGACCAGCGGAGTCTGTGGATTCTGGTGCCGGGTGCCGATCCGGCGGCGATCCGGCAGGTCCTCCGCGACGTCGGCGTACCCGAGGACGCCGTGACCGAGTCGAGGGCGAGTCGAGACGAACTCCTCACCGGAGTTCCGGTACGGCAGTGCTGACCGCGTGGTCGACCGCTCGTCGTGCTCCCGGGGTGCCGTCCGCGACGGTGTCCCGGGCAGTGTGGCGCCTGCGTGAACTGCTGGTCTGCCTTGCGCTGATCGGCCTGTGCGTCACCCAGAGCCCGGGTCTCATCGTGCCCGACACGAAACTGGACATGGCCCTGGACCCGGGCGGGTTCCTCGCCCGCGCCACCCATCTGTGGGTCGTCGACTGGCAGTTCGGAACCCTGCAGAACCAGGCCGTCGGCTACTTCTTCCCGATGGGCCCGTTCTTCCTTTTCGGTGAGGCGATCGGTCTCCCGGCCTGGCTTGTCCAGCGGCTCTGGATGGCGACACTGCTCTGCGTCGCCCTCACCGGAGTGGTTCGCCTGGCCCGTGCCCTGGACCTCGGTGGTCCCGCGTCCCGCCTGGTGGCCGGCGCGGTGTTCGCCCTCTCGCCCCGGGCGTTGACCCTGGTCGGCACCGTCTCGGTGGAACTGCTGCCGTACTGCGTCGCACCGTGGGTGTTGCTGCCGTTGGTCAAGGGAGCTGCGGGCGGCTCGCTGCGGCGGGCGGCAGCGCTCAGCGGCCTGGCGGTGGTCTGCATGGGTGGGGTGAACGGCGCGGCCGTCGCCTGTGCCGTCCTCCCGGCCTTCCTCTTCATCGTGACGCGTGCCCCCGGAAAGCGGCGATTCCGCCTGCTGGCCTGCTGGACGGTGGCGATGGTGGCGGCCACCTTCTGGTGGCTCGCGCCGTTGCTGCTCCTCCAGCGGTACGGCTTCGCGTTCCTGCCCTTCACCGAGAGCGCCGCGGTGACGACCGGCGTGACCAGCCTCCCGGAGGCCGTGCGCGGCGCCACCCACTGGGTGGGCCATCTGGTTGTCGACGGTCTGCCCTGGTGGTCCTCGGGCTGGGCCCTTGCCACGGTGCCCTGGATGGCCCTGCTCACCGGCCTGCTCGCCTGCGTCGGGCTGGCCGGCCTGGCCCGCCGGGACCTGCCCGAGCGGCGGTTCCTCCTCGTCGCGGCGCTGGTCGGGCTGCTGACGCTGACCGCGGGAAACCTGTCCAACGGTGGAGCACCGTTCGCCGCGTCCGTGCGGGAGGCCCTCGACGGCCCGCTGGCCGCACTGCGCAACCTGCACAAGTTCGACGTCGTCGTCCGTCTGCCCCTGGCCCTGGCCATCGCGCACATGCTGGACACCGTCGGTCTCATCGCCGTCATCCGCCGGTTCTCCCGACCCACGGGGATGGCGCCCCGGCGGGTGGCGCTGGGAGTCACCGCCGCCGCCCTCGTGGCGGTGACTGCGGGCGCGGGCAGTGCGGGCCTCACCGCGGGCGGCGGCTTCCCGGCCCTGCCGGAGCACTGGCGGCAGGCGACCGGTTGGCTCGACCGGCACGCCGGCCCGGGTACCACGCTGCTCGTCCCGGGGTCCAACTTCGCCGAGTACGACTGGGGTCGCCCGTTGGACGAGCCGGTCCAGCCCCTGCTGGACTCGCCGTGGGCGGTACGTTCACTGGTGCCGGGCGGCTCCGCGGGGAACGCTCGGCTGCTCTCCGCCATCGACGAGCGACTCGCCTCGGGCGCGGTCTCCCCGGGCCTGGCCGACGTCCTGGCCCGACTGGGCGTGCGCTACCTGCTCGTCCGCAACGACCTGCGCCAACCCGTCGGTGCCGTCGCCTGGCCGCTCCTGGTGCACCGGACCCTCGACAGCGCACCCGGGTTGTCCAGAGTCGCCGAGTTCGGGCCGGGTGTGGGACTGCCACCGGATTTCTTCGGGGCCTGGGACCACGGGTTGCGCAAGACGTACCCCGCGGTGGAGATCTACCAGGTGGACCGGCCGACCCCTCGCGTCACCCTGGCTGATGCGGCGCAGCCGCTCGACCTGGTCGGTGCGCCGGAGACCCTGCTGGACCTCAGCGACGCCGGTGTCCTCGGCAACCGGCCGGTGATCCTCAACGGCGACGGCCCAGCCACCCCGGGTGCGGGCACCGTGCTCGCCGACAGCCTTCGCCGCCGGGAGGTCGACTTCGGAATTGTCCGGGGCAACACCTCGCGGACGTTCACCGCCGACGACCGGCCACGGCAGGTGCGCGCGGTCCACGACGTCCTCGACCCCGCCTGGGACGCGTCGTTCACCTCAGCCGCATACACCGGGATCACCGATGTGCGGGCCTCCTCCAGCGCGGCCGACGTCGCCGGTCCGGCCGCGCTGCGTGACCCGTCCGCCGGGCCGTTCGCGGCCCTGGACGGCGACAGCGGTACGGCCTGGTTGACCGACGGAGCCCGCAAACCGGTGGGCCAGTGGCTGGAGGTCCGGTTCCCGGGGGCGGTCCAGGTCGGTTTCGTGGACCTCAAGGTGGTCGACGACGAGATGATCGCCGCTCCGGTCACGCGGGTCGAGATCAGCACGGCCAGCGGTACCTCAGTGCACCAGATGACCGACGCCGGGCGAGCCCCGCAGCGGTTGGCGATCCCGGCGGGGCGTACCACCTGGATCCGCGTCACCGTCGACGGCGTCTCCGACATGGACGTGCCGGGCCGGCGCGCGGGCATCCGGGACCTTCGGGTCCCGGGGGTGAGCCCTGAACGTCACCTGCGGCTGCCGGCACTGCCCGAGACCAGCGGCGCGGCGGAGGTCGTCGCACTGGCCCGGAGGGCAGTCGACCGACCGGCCTGCGCCGCCGTCGACGACCACTACCTCTGCGCGCCCGACCTGATCCGGCAGAGCGAGGAGACCGGCCTGGCGCCCCGTCGCTTCGATCTGCCGAGCGCGTCCTCCGCCAGCCTCACCGGCCTGGCTCGTCCGATGCCGGCCACCGCTCTTTCCGTGTACGACGAGATGGTGGGCGGTGAGTCCTTCGAGACGTCCAGCGCCTGGTTCGCCGACCCGGTCGCCTCGTCGCGGGCGTTGGGCGACGGCGACGACGGTACGAGTTGGTTGGCGGACCCGCACGACGCCCAGCCGACGGTGACCCTGCGCTGGGCCAAGGCCCGGAAGGTCAGTTGGGTGCGGTTGCGGTTCGGGGCGAACCTGGTCGCGGCACCGCCGAGGACACTGCGGATCACCGGCGACGACGGCATCCGGGAGGTGGCCATCGACCCGGACGGAGTGGCGCGCTTCCCGGCCCTGCGCACGAGCAAGCTCTTCATCACGGTGACCTCGACGGTGCCGCGCAACAGCCGATCTGCAGCCTTCTTCGAGCTGGAGGCCCTTCCGGTGGGTCTGAGCGGCATCGACGTGGAGGGGGTGGCCGAGGCCAACCAACCCCGAGACATCGACCGTGCCGTGACGTTGCCCTGTGGCACCGGGCCGACGGTCGTCGTCAACGGCGCATCGGTGCCGACGGTCCTGTCCGGCACCCTGCGCGACATCCGCGACCTGCGGCCACTGCGGTACCGCGCGTGCACGGTCGAGCCGACGGCCAAGGCCAAGGCCAAGCCGAAGCCGACGATGGACGCCGACCAGGTCGCGCTGCGGGCCGGTCAGAACGAGATCTCCGCCCCGGCGGACCGGTTCGTCGTCGACAGCGTGATCCTCAGCGGTACGCCAGCGGCGCGAACGGCCGACGAACCGGCCCGCCGGACGGCGACAGTGCTCTCCTGGACCGACCAGCACCGGTCGGTCGAGGTCGGTCCCGGAGGCAGCAGCTACCTGGTCGTACCGGAGAACGCCAATCCCGGCTGGCGTGCCACGCTCGACGGTGTCCGGCTCGAACCGACCCGCGTCGACGGGTGGAAACAGGCCTGGCTCGTGCCGGCCGGTGCCGCCGGCCGGGTCGACCTCGTCTTCACACCGGGCCGGCAGTACGGCATCATCCTGCGGGTCGCCGGCGGTCTTCTGCTGCTGTTGGTCGTCGCGGCCCTGTTGCCCGTACGCCGCCACCGACCGTCCTACCCGGTGGTGCCGAGCACCCTGGCGACCGCGCCGCTGCTCGCGATCGGCGTACCGGCGCTGCTGGGCGGTCTGCTCGGCTTCGGCTGCGCGCTCCTGGTCGTGCTGCTGCACCGGCGTCGGATGCCCACGCCGGGGTGGATCTGGGTGCCGGCCGCCGTGGGTCTCGCGATCTACGGTTCCGAGCGGTGGTGGTTGTGGCGCGTCGGCGTGGAACCGGTGGCGGAGCTACTCGGCGTGCTCCCGACGGCCCTGCTCCTCCTGGCTGTCGCCGCCCTCGTGCTGCGGTCCCGGCGGGTTCGCGGACGGTACGAGTCGCGTCGCGAGAGCCGGCTGCTCGGCTGGGCCCGACGTCGTAGCCAGCGACGCCGGCGTTTCCATGGGGACGACGGACGACGCTCCGGCCCGGCGGTTGTTGGCCCGCCTCTCCAGGAGTCTCCGCAGCTGCTGCGTCGGCCGCTCGATGAGGTAGTAACTGGCGGCCGCGACCGGGATGGTCAGGGCCAGGGTCACCGTCAGGAGCACCCAGAACGAGCTTTGCGTCCGGGTGAAGCCGACCAGCCGGAAGCACACCTCGAGGGCGAGGATGTGCCAGAGGAAGATGCCGTAGGAGATTCGGCCGAGGAATCTGACCAGCGGCTGGAGCAGGAGAGCGCGGGGCACCCCGCCGGACCCCCGCCCGACGAGCGGCGCGACCACGCACCACGTGATGAGCAGGAACAGCAGGTGCTCGCTGACCGACTCGACCGGAGTGGCGGATTCCAGGCCACGCGGCCCGGCGATCGGCGTGCTGGCGATCCAGAGCAGCACGCCGGCGATCATCCACGACGTCCCGGGAGCGAACGTGAGCACGCGCAGCCCGCGCTGCGTGCCGGACCACAGGTCCTGCTCGCCGCGGTCGGACCCGTCCGACCCCAGGTCCGGGAGGAATGGAGAGGAAGTGGTGCTGGGAGGCCAGGAGGCGAGAACGGCCAACACGATCCCGATCCCGAACCAGTCCAGGAAGGCGGGCAGCCAGAGCCACGACAGCTCAGGTAGAGGCGAGTCGGGCCCGTGCGCGAACACGTTCCACACGAGACCGGCCAGGACGAGTGCAATGCCGAGCGCCAGCTGGCGTCGGGCGCGCGCCAGCGGGGTTCGACCGCCCATCCATCGGCCGAGCGCCGCGATCAAGGGCAGCGCCAGGTAGAAGACCGCCTCGGTGGCGAGGCTCCAGGTCTGCTCCACTCCGACCGGCAGCCGCAATGGTTCATATATGTGTACGAGCAGGAGGGGTATTGCCCAGTCCCAGAGTGACCTGAGGTAATCGATGTTGAGCCAGGTCAGTGCGACAACCGCCACTGCCCAGTAACCGGGCAGAATGCGCAGTGCGCGATGCCAGAGGTATCTGCGTACTGGCGGTTTCGGCTGCGCCTGAATTGCTGCGCGCACGAATGGCCGGTAGAGGAGGAACCCTGACAGGGCAAAGAAGACCGCCACTCCCACGTCCATCCTGGCAAGCACTCCACCAGCAAGTCCGGACGAGTAGGTGAGTCCGCTGAGGAACGACACGTGGTGAAGGACAACCGCGAGCACCGCTATGGCCCGAAGGCCTTCCAAGGCGGGCAGGAAGTCATCCGTACGACCACTATTCGACTCGGCCGGACGGCTCGCCCCGCTGTTCGGGGCTGCTTTTGCTGGTCGGCTCACAGGTCCTCGACATCCCATTTGTTATGACAGCCGGACGGCCGCATCCGGCGGTGTTCCGCACGGCTCGGAAGGCCGCGTCGGACCATATCTGAAATCGGTCTCGTCATGTACTGTCAGCCGACTAGTCGACCAATACAAGGGGAGGAGTTACATGCGATCTACGTCGGGTGCCATCTTGGTGGGGGTGGGCACGTTCCTGATCGTCGGGGCCGTGGCGACGCCGCTGGTCGTCGCGCCCGCTCTCGTCAAGGTGCCCCTGGACCAGAGTTCGGTGACGGTCTCCACGGCCCAGAACGCGACCGTCCTTGATTTCGGCACGCTGTCGGAGCGTAGCGGGGTCAACCTGACCGCCCACCGAGCCGTCCGGGGCGATGTCAAGGACGGAAACGCTGACCGGGCGGTCTTCAACGTCGGTGTCCGGGTGATCGACGACGCCGACAAGGAGATCACACTCAGTACGGACCGGGTGGCCCTCGACCGGCGTACGGCGATGGCCGTCGCCTGCTGCGCCGAGGACATCAACGGTGCGCCCTTCAAGCACGAGGGGCTGACGTACACCTTCCCGTTCGGGACGGAGAAGAAGACCTACCAGTACTTCGACAACACCGCTCGCAAGGCGTACCCCGCCAAGTACGTGAGCACGGAGAAGCTGCAGGGGTTGACCGTCTACAAGTTCGAGATGGCTGTCGAGCCGGTCCAGATCAGCGAGATCAAGGTCCCGGGCAGCCTGCTGGGCTCTACCGAGCAGGTCGTCAACGCCGGCCGCTACTACGCCAACACCCGCACCCTGTGGGTGGAGCCGGACAGCGGCGTGATCGTCAAGGGCCAGGAGAAGCAGTTGCAGACGCTCCGCGACGGGACCGGCGCGGACAAGATCAAGATCATCGACGCTGACCTCGCCTTCACCGAGGACACCCAGAAGCAGCAGGCCAAGGCTGCCAAGGACGCGCGTGGTCAGATCAACCTGCTGACCACGGTGGTGCCTGTCATCCTCGGTCTCCTCGGCCTCGCCCTGGTGCTGATCGGCGTGTACCTCGTCGTCCGTGCGGGTCGCCGCAGGCCCGAGGCGGCACTGGTGGAGACCGGTGACCGGCCGACGACCGACCTGCCGTCGCAGCGGTCCCCGGAGCCGGCCGAGGAGTCCACGGAGCCGGCCGGTGGACGCCACGCCGCGGAGCGCACCGAGCCGTAAGGCACACACCCCCACCTCACCGCCGACCTTGACCGGGCCGGCCGACCTGACCGGGTCGGCCGGCCCGGTCGTCTTCACTGCCGCCGCGTTCGACGTGCAACTCACGATCAGCGCCGCCGGCATCGCCGCCGCGGCCCGGGCGCGCCGCATCCGAAATCCAGCACCCGCCGGCAACCACCCGGCGCGGCCCTGCTCGCGACGGGCGGGACGAGCGGGCGCTTTACATTCGTTACCTTATTGTAATCGGTCAATGTCGCATCACGCTCCGTGGCGACAACCTCTGTCACGCGCCGAATCGGGATGGATTGTCCGCTTTCATGGACGGTCATCCCCACTCGTTGTGGTCCCAAGCTGCCACTGAGTCCCCACCCTGTTACTGATCGGTAATCGGGGGGTTGTGAGCTGCGCCGCACTGGGTGCACCATCAAGCCCGATGGTTACCAGCCGGTAACAGATGACGGGCCCGAGGGGCCGCCACGTCGGGACCGGCCACCCGCACGCATCCAGCCCGAGGAGGAACCCGTGCAGGATCGCTTGAAGAGTCAGGGTCGTACCCGGTGGGGGCGGTTCGCCGCCATGATGGTGCCCGCCACGGCCGCCGCCGGCGCCATCCTGTTCGGAATGTCGACCGGCGCGATCGCGTCCGACATCACGGTCTCCGGACAGACGTTCAAGATCGGCGCCGATCGCCTGGAGGGCGACGGCTTCAAGCAGTACGGCGGCATCGTCCGGGAGAAGGGCAAGGACGGTAAGGCCGGTCAGGTCCATCCGGTCGCGCTGTCCGAGATCAGCAGCGCCGAGCTGTACAGCCTCTGCCAGTCGGTCCGCGCCGACCTGCCGGGCCTGCCGGTGGTGCTCACCATCAACGCCGGTGAGGGCAAGGAACCCGCCCGTGCCAAAGACCTGCTGATCGCGATGGACTCGCTGGACGGCAACGCGACCTTCACCAACATCAAGATCGGTCGGGACGCCACCGACCTGAACCCGACGGCGCAGGCCGGCTCGTTCGGCCAGAACTCCGACCACGTCACCATCACCAACCTGAAGCAGGTGTCCCGCTACACCACGGCGGCCACGTTCAACCTGGTCGGCCTCCGCCTGAAGGTCAACGTGGGCGACGACGCCAAGGGCAAGGAGTGCTTCTGAGATGAGTCGAGGCCCGCGGCGCTCAGCACCGCGGGCCCGACCCGTGTCCCCGTCCCCGCTCGGCCAGGAGGAGTACGTGACAACCGCGAATCCGTCCCACGCCCGGCCCGGCGGTCCGGCTCAGGCGTGGCGGGTCTTCCGCCGCTGGCAGCGCAGCCGACCCTTCTGGGGTGGTCTGCTCACCGCCCTGGCCGGGCTGGAGATGTTCGCCTCCACCCGGATGACGGTCAACGGTCTGAGCTTCCACAGCGGGGCCAGCGGTCTGCTCTCGCTGTTGATTCCGGTCATCCTGGTGACCTGCGGCCTGCTGCTCTGGTTCACCCCGACGCAGCGGCTGTTCTACTCCGTCGTCGCCGCGGTGACCGCTGTCTACTCGCTGATCGGGCTCAACCTCGGCGGCTTCTTCGTCGGCCTGTTGCTCGGCATCGTCGGCAGTGCGCTCGCCTTCGCGTGGACGCCGGTCCAGCCGGCGGCGGTCGACCCGGCCGACGCGCCGACCCGCCCGATGCCGCCCGTGCCCGACGTCGACGATGTGCCGACCCACCTGACGCCGCCCGCATCCGAGGCGCCGACCCGCCCGGCGGTGTCCGACGTCGACGATGTGCCGACGCGCCCGGCGGTGTCCGCGTCCGACGCGCCTACCCACCCGGCGGCCGCTGCGTCCGACCTGCCCGACGCGTCGACCCAGGAGCAGCCGTCGGTCCGTCAGGCCGATCCGAAGGCCTTCGGTGTCGCCCTCGTGGTGCTCGGCCTCGCCGCTGCCGGCCTGGCCCTCCCGCCCGGAGCGGTGCAGGCAGCGCCGAACCGTCCCGGCACGACCACGTGCCCGACCCCGTCCCGGGCGGTCGCGCCGTCGCCCAGCCGCACCACCGCGACGCCCACGCCGACGCCGAGCCCGACCCGGCGCGGCAACCTGATCACCGACATCCTGGACGGGATCGGTGACCTGCTCCCCGGCGGGCGCGCCAAGGAGACCCCGACGCCGTCGGCGAGCCCGACCGTATCGCCGAGCGGCACACCGACCACGCCCCCCGGGCCGGTCACCTGCCCGTCGTCGCCCCCAGGCAGACCGGGCAGGCCGGCGACGCCCGAGAAGCCGGGCACCGTGCAGCCGGGGAAACCGCTGCCGCGCATCGCCGCCGACCCCAGCCTGCCGACGGTGGCGCAGACACCGTCCAAGCTCACCGGGTCGTCGGTGCGGATGACCGGCCTGCGGTTCGACGGGATCACCGACCTGCACACGGTCAAGGGCGACCTCAAGGTGCTGAAGTTCAGCATGCGGGAGGCGGTGACCGACGACTTCCTACTCCGCGCCGATGGCCCCGAAGGTCGCAACCAGCGGTACGCGACCGACCGGCTGACCGTCAGCGGGGACGTCGCCTTCTACGCCACCCGGTTCGTCGGCCGGTTGCTCGGCATCAAGATCACGCTGACGCCGGACCTGCCGCTCCCGGACGGCCTACCGGTCACCTCGCCCGTCCCGATCACGTTCACCGACCCGGTCATCGATCTGGCGTACGTCACCAGCAACACGCTGACCGCCCGGCCGGCCCTGGCGCTCAGCCTCGGCTGAACGCGCGGCTGCGCGCGGCGGCGGACCCGTCCCACCGCGCGCAGCCGTCACCCGGTCAGAGCCGGGCCAGCGCCTGGCGTAGCGGGTCGAGACCCAGCGCACCCAGGTCCAACGCCTGCCGGTGGAACTCCCGCAGGTCGAAATCCGCGCCCTTGCGGGCCTTGGCGTCCTCGCGGGCCTGGAGCCAGATCCGCTCACCCACCTTGTACGACGGCGCCTGCCCCGGCCAGCCCAGGTAGCGGTTGAGCTCGAAGCGCAGGTTCTCGTCCGGCACCCGGCAGTGCGTCCGCATGAACTCCCAGCCCAGCTCAGGCGTCCACCGCTCACCGGGGTGGAAGCCGAACGGGTTGTCCTTCGGGATCTCCAGCTCCAGGTGCATGCCGATGTCCACGATCACCCGCGCCGCGCGCATCGCCTGGCCGTCGAGCATGCCCAGCTTGTCGCCCGGGTCCTCCAGGTAACCCAACTCGTCCATCAGCCGCTCCGAGTAGAGCGCCCAACCCTCGCCGTGCCCGGAGACCCAGCAGAGCAAGCGCTGCCAGCGGTTGAGCAGGTCGGCCCGGACGGCGGTCTGCGCCACCTGAAGGTGGTGACCCGGCACGCCCTCGTGGTAGACGGTGGTCACCTCCCGCCAGGTGGAGAAGTCACTGATGCCCTGCGGCACCGCCCACCACATCCGACCTGGACGGGAGAAGTCCTCACTCGGGCCGGTGTAGTAGATGGCGCCGTCGCTGGTCGGGGCGAGGCAGCACTCGATGCGGCGCACCTGCTCCGGAATGTCGAAGTGCGTGCCGTGCAACTCGGCGATGGCCTTGTCGGCCAGCTCCTGCATCCAGTCCCGGAACGCCTCCTTGCCCTGGATCGTCCGGTCCGGGTCGGCGTCCAGTTTGGCCACCGCCTCGTCGACGCTGGCACCGGAGCCGGCGATGCGCCCGGCGACGGTCCGCATCTCCGCCTCCAGGCGGGCCAGCTCGGCGAAACCCCAGGCGTACGTCTCGTCCAGGTCGACCTTGGCGCCGAGGAAGTACTGCGAGGCCAACTCGTAGCGCTCCCGGCCGGCGGCCTGCTTGTCCCGCCCGTGCGGTGCGATCTCGTTCCGCAGGAACTGGCCGAACTCCGCGGTCGCCGCGGTCGCCGCCGCCGCGCCCCGACGCAGGTCCGCGCCGAGCGCGCCCTCCGCGCCCAGCCGCTCGACCAGCCCGTGGAAGAAGTTGTCCCCGGTCGGGTCCACCCAGATGTCGCACTGCTTGGCTACCTCGACCAACTGCACCTTCGAGCTGACCTCGCCGGCGGCGAGCGCCTCGCGCAGCGTGGTCTTGTAACCCTCCAGAGCGCCGGCGAAGCCGTTGAGCCGGGCGGCGATGTTGGCCTGCTCGTCGTTGGTCGCCGTCGGCATCAGGTCAAACACCATGCGGATCTCGTGCAGCCCGCTGGTGATGACGCTGACCTCGCTGGTCACCTCACCGGCGTCGTAGCGGGCCAGGTCCAGGCCGAGCCGCTCCTGCATGGCCTCCTTGGCGGTGCGTTCCAACTCGGTCGCCGGCTCGGTCACCTCCAACTCGGCGAGCGTCCGGCGGGTGAGGTCCGCGCGTGCCCGGTAACCCTCGGGCGAGAGGTCGTCGAGCTTGTCGTCATGGCCGGCGATGCCGACGAAGGTCGCGCCGGTAGGGCTCAGGGGGGCCCACTCGGCTACGTATCGGTTGGCGATTTCATCGATTCGTCCCACGCTGCGACCCTACGTGACCAACCCACCCCCGTGTCGATGACGTTCGCCGTGTCCGAGCTGCGGGTTTCGTACGGTGGGACGCCCGAAAACGGGTGCGATTCTGTCGTACGTCTAGGGCAGAGTGTCAGGGGTGACCACCGATACCACTCCTGACAAGGCGCCGCTGGGCGCCTGGCTGCCGGGCTTCCTCGCCCTCGCCGCGATCTGGGGCTCCAGCTTCCTCTTCATCAAGATCGGCGTGGCCGAGCTGCACCCGGTCCAACTCACCCTCTACCGGGTCGTCGCCGGCGCGCTGACCCTGCTGGTCGTCCTCGCCGTGCTGCGCGACCGGCTGCCCCGCGAGCCCCGGGTCTGGGCGCACCTGGCGGTCGTGGCGGCGTTCGGTGTGGCGGTGCCGTTCACCCTGTTCGGCTACGGCGAGCAGCGGGTCGAGTCGATGCTGGCCGGCATCTGGAACGCCACCACGCCGCTGATCGTGCTGCCACTCGCGGTGCTGGTCTTCCGCACCGAGCGGCTGACCGTACGCCGTGCCGTCGGGCTCGGTCTGGGCTTCGTCGGAGTGCTGGTGGTGCTCGGGGTCTGGGAGGGCATCGGCGGGGCGCACTTCACCGGGCAGCTGATGTGCTTCGGTGCGGCCGCCTGCTACGGGGTCGCGATTCCGTACCAGAAGCGGTTCGTCGCCGGCAGCGCGCACTCCGGCCTCTCGCTCTCCGCCGCGCAGCTGCTGCTCGCCGCCGGGCAGCTGGCCATCGTCACCCCGTTCGTCGCGGGCCTGCCGCCGCTGCCCACCGATCTGTCATTGGGAGTGGTGGCCAGCGTGGTGACCCTCGGCGCGCTCGGCACCGGCCTCGCATTCGTGATCAACATGCGCAACATCCGGGTGGCCGGCGCGAGCACCGCCTCCACCGTCACCTACCTGATCCCGATCTTCGCCGTGCTGATCGGTGCGGTGGCGCTCGGCGAGCGACTCAACTGGCACCAGCCGGTCGGCGCGCTCATCGTGCTGCTCGGGGTCGCGGTCTCGCAGGGTGTTCTCGGCCGCCGCCGGACCCGCCCGGTGGTCGGCGTCGGGGCTCCCGCCGCACCCGCCGCCGAACCGGTCCGTCACTGAGGTCCGCCGCACGGGCCCGCCGCGCCGCCGGTGATCGACTCGGCTTCATTGAAATCGGGGTAACGGTCGGGTCAGGACACCCCGACCCCAAGAAAACCGAGTCGATCACGGCCGGGGTGGCGGCTGAAAGAGCTGGGCCGGTCACCGGCGGGCCGGTCACCGCTAGGCCGGCACCGGCGGAAAGGGTCGGAGCGGGCCGTCCAGGTCAGGCGCGGCTGTGGGTCCACTCCACCAGTTGCTCGGCCGACCATGTGTTGACGACCCGGTCGACGGGGACGCCGCAGAGCGCGGCCCGCTCGCAGCCGAACCGCTGCCAGTCGAGCTGGCCCGGTGCGTGCGCGTCCGTGTTGATGGCGAACCGGCAGCCGGCCTCCAGCGCTCGGCGGATCAGCCGCTTCGGCGGGTCCTGCCGTTCCGGACGGGAGTTGATCTCCACCGCGGTGTCGTGTTCCGCGCAGGCGGCGAAGACCGCGTCCGGGTCGAAGTCGCTCTCCGCCCGGGTCCGGGCACGATGCCCCTTGTCACCGGGGCCGGTCACGCCGGCCGGGCGGGACGACACCATCCGGCCGGTGACGTGCCCGAGGATGTCCAGGTGCGGGTTGGCTACCGCCGTCACCATCCGCCGGGTCATCTTCGACCGTTCGTCCTTCAAGCCGCTGTGCACCGACCCGACCACCACGTCCAGGCGCGCCAGCAGATCCTCGTCCTGGTCCAGTGAGCCGTCGGCGAGGATGTCCACCTCGATGCCGGTGAGGATCCGGAACCCCTCGGGCAGTGCCGCGTTGACCTGCGCCACGTAGTCGAGCTGCCGGCGCAGCCGCTCCGCGGTCAGGCCCCGGGCCACCGTCAGCCGGGGCGAATGGTCGGTCAACACCACGTACTCGTGACCCAACTCCACAGCGGCCAACGCCATCTCCTCGATCGGAGAACCGCCGTCGGACCAGTCCGAGTGGGTGTGGCAGTCGCCCCGCAGGGCGGTGCGGAGCGCCGTCGCCTCGGCATCCAGGTCGCTGCCCTCGGTCGCCACCAACCGGCGCAGGTAGACCGGCTCCTCACCGGCCAACGACTCCGCCACGCAGCGGGCCGTCACGTCACCGACCCCGGCCAACTCGGTGAGCGTGCCGTTGCCGGCCCGGGCGGCCACCTCGTCCGCCGGCAAACCGGCCAACGCCTTCGCCGCCGACCGGAACGCGCGAACCCGGTAGGTGGCCTCGTTCGCCCGTTCCAACAGGAACGCGATCCGGCGCAGGTCGGCGATGGGATCTCTCGAACCGGCCATGTCAGGGAGCCTTCGGACAGCCGTGCTTGCGCTGCCACGCGGTCACCTCGGCGGCCGGCTCCCGATTGCCGCCACGCCGCCAGGAATCCAGGTAACGCGCCGGCCAGAGCACCCCGCGCCGGATCCACCAGCCGTCCTTGCCGGTACACGGCGGCGAGATGCCGAAGTGCACGTGGCACACGTTGTTGGCGTTGCCGGTGCGCCCGACCTTGCCGAGCTGCTGCCCGGCCCGGACCCGCGCCCCGGCGTCGATGCCGCTGGTCACGACGCTCAGGTGCGAGCCGTAGTAGCGCACCCCGTCGTCGCCGAGCAGGGAGACCGACAGGCCGCCGTTCTCCGGACCCTGCGGCCCACGCTTCGTGTACCTGTCGACCCGACTCACCTCGAGCACCGTCCCGTCGGTCACCGCGACGAACGGCTCGCCGCAGTCGGCGAAGAGGTCCGTGGCCGGGTACGCCCCGTGCGTCGGGTGGTAGTCGACGTTGTCGGCGCGTACCGGGAAGACATGCCGCAGCCCGGCGCGCGGTGCCGCCGACGACGGCGCGGCCGACGACGGCGTCGGGGTCGGTGTCGGGCGGTTGGCCGTCGGTGACGGCTCCGCCGGCTGCTCGGCGGTCGCCCAGACCGCCGGCGGCGTCGGCGCGGCACCGTCGGCGGGCACCCCCGGCCGGGTGGTCGCGCACCCGGCGGCCAGCATCGGGGCGAGCAGCAGCAGGATCGGGTACGCCGGACGCACACGGCGGTCGATCGTCGGCGACGGCATCCGGTCATCCTGGCAGAGCCGGTACCGTGGGCACGAGCGACGCGCGTGAGGGGAGGGCAGCGACGGTGACCATCGCCCGACCCGATCCCGGCCCGGATCCCGGTGCCGTCGTCCGTCCGGTGGCGCGTACCCCCTCTGGTCTCTTTCCCGCCGGGCCCCCGCACCGGCCCACCTACCGCGAACCGCACCCGGTCACCGGTGGCGGTGTCGCCGCCGGGGGCGGCGCCGCGGCCGCCTGGTTACTGCTGTTCGGCCTGCTCGGCACCGACGTGGCCAGCTACGCGTGGTGGACCGTGGCGGCCGGTCTGATGGCATGGTTGACCGCCCTGGTGCTGGTCCGCCACGGCGACCGGGGGGTCGCCACCGGAGTCGCCATCGTCACCGCGGGGGGCTGGAGCATCGCCGCCGCCGTGCTGGCGGTCCGCTGGGCCACCAGCGGCGACTGGCCGCTGTGGTGACCGGTTTCGACCGTCCCCGTGAACAGCCCGAAACCGCTCGGTAACAGGGTCGACGACTGCGCGGTGTGCCCGGTTGGCTGCGTAGCGAACGCCGTCTTGACGTGGCCGCCGAGACTCGGCACGCTCGGCACTATGGCCTGGACCACCCCGCGACAGGACCCCGATCGCAGCCGCCGCCGCCTTCAGTTGTTGGCCGAGTTGGCGGGTGCCCGCGCGGTCCGTCAGCGCAGCCGACCGCAGCGGCAGCGCACCGAACGTCTGCGCCAGCTCATCGCCACCCGCCGTCGGGTCGCCGGCTGATCCTTTGACAGGTTTGACCGGCCCTTCGGGGCGTTGACCGGTCGCCTGCCGACCTGACCGGCTAACGTGCACGCGTAACGAGTCGGCGCTGTGCCGAGGGGCTATTGGGGGGACCGTGTCGTACTTCGCTGCGGCCGTGGTGCGCGACGACAGTGGCTGGACCGCCGCCGAGGTCAGCCTGCGTGGCGCCACCGACATCGACGAGGTCGCCGATCGGCTGCGGGACGTCGACCAGGAGGCCGACGTGTCGCTGCTCTTCGTCGAGGCAGATGACGCGTATCTGGTCGTCCTTCGTCTCGACGAGGGCGAGGACCTGCGGGTGTTCGGTTCGGATTCCGCGTACGCCGAGGAGTCCCAGCTCGGTGCGCTGCTGGTCGGTGACCTGAAGACCTCGGTCACCGGGCTCGACGGCGACGAGGAGCCACGCCCGGCGACCACCGGTGACGACGAGAGCGAGCAGCCCGTCGTCGACCCGGAGGCCGACCCGGTCGGTGATGCCGACCTGCTGGCCAACCTGGGCATCTCCGCGCAGAAGCTGCTGACCCTGTGTTCGCACGAGGGGATGATGCCGGCGGACGTCACCGCCGAGATCTGCCAGGTGCTCGGCTGCGCGGACGAGGTCGAGGAGCTGCGTGAGGTCTGAGCCGGCCGACGCCACGGATCCTTCGCTGGAGTCGATCCGGCCGGGGCAACCCACTCCCGGTGCGGTGGGGCGGGCCGGGCCCGGCGCCCACGAGGGCCTCGCCAACCTGGGTGAGGCCGGGCGACGGCAGCGGCACGAGCTGTGGATGCGCCGCGCGCTGGAGGTCGCCGTCACCAGCCCCGCCGGCTCCGCCCCTGGCGGCACCGACGTGGACGACGTGCCGGTCGGAGCGGTGCTCTACGGGCCGGACGGCAGCGAGCTGGCCGTCGGACGCAACGAGCGGGAGCTGACCGGCGACCCCACCGCCCACGCCGAGGTGCTGGCCCTACGGCGGGCTGCCGAGCGGACCGGCCGGTGGCGGCTGGACGGCTGCACCCTCGTCGTCACCCTCGAACCGTGCACCATGTGCGCGGGCGCCCTGGTGCTGGCCCGGGTCTCCACAGTCGTCTTCGGCGCGTGGGAGCCGAAGACCGGCGCGGCCGGGTCACTTTGGGACGTCCTGCGCGACCGTCGACTCAACCACCGCCCCGAGGTCTACGGCGGGGTGCTGGAGGCCGAGACCTCCGCCGTGCTGCGTGCCTTCTTCCGCTGAGCCCGCTCCGGTCAGGCCGGCGGCAGGGTGACCGTGACGACCAGACCGCCGGCCGGTCGGGGCTGCGCCTCGGCGGTGCCACCGTGGGCCCGGGCCACCGCGCGGACGATGGACAGCCCCAACCCGAAGCCACGCGTACCGGCGACCCGCTCCCGGGACAGCCGACGGAACGGTTGGAACATCGTCTCGACGTCGTAGCCGGGGATGACCGGGCCGGTGTTGGTCACCGTGAGGGTGGGCAGGCCGTCGACCAGCCCGGTGCGCACCTCCACCCACCCGTCGGCGGGCAGGTTGTGACGCAACGCGTTCTCCACCAGATTGAACGTGAGTCGCTCCAACAGCACCGGATCGCCGCTGGTCGGCGCGGACTCCAGGGTCCGCCGCACCGTCACGTCGGGTGACTGCCTCCCGGCCTGGTCGGTCAGGTGCGCGCAGATCTCCGCCAGGTCGACCGGCGTACGCTCGGTCAGCTCGTTCTCCGAGTCGGCCAGTGTCAACAGGCCGTCGATCAGCCGCTCGTGCCGCTCGTTGACCGCCAGCAGCGACTCGCCCAGCCGCCGGGTCTCCGCCGAGGCGTCCGGGCGGGTGATGGCCAGCTCCACCAGGGCGCGGTTGAGCGCCAGCGGGGTACGCAGCTCGTGCGAGGCGTTCGCCACGAACCGGCGCTGCCCGTCGAAGGAGCGGTCCAGCCGTTCCAGCATCTCGTCGAACGTGTCGGCGAGTTCGCGTACCTCGTCGGCAGGGCCGGTGAGCGCGATCCGCTCGTGCAGACCACGACCGGCGGTGTCCGCGCCGGCGATCCGGCGGGCCGTGCCGGTGATCTGGAGCAGGGGCTGAAGGGCCCGACCGGCGAGCAGCCAGCCGAACGCGATCGCCACCGTCGACACCACGACCAACGCGATGCCGCCCTGGGTGAGCAGCGACTCCAACGCGTTGCGCTTCGCCTCGTCCTGCACCTCCTGCAACAGGGTGCGCAGGTTGTCGACGTTCTGCCCGCTGGGCGTCGTGGGGGAGGTCTTCGGCAGGTCACGCAGGCTCACCCCGAACGGCTGCGCCATCCGCTGATCCACCAGCACGTACGTGACGGCGAGCAGGACCACGCCGGCCAACAGGAAGAGCCCACCGTAGATGAGGGTGAGTCGGGCGCGGATCGTGAGGCGTTTCATCGGATCTGGTACCCCGCTCCGGGCACCGTCCGGATCACCGGCGGGTCGCCGAGCTTGCGGCGCAGCTTCATCACGGTCACCCGGACCACGTTGGTGAACGGGTCGATGTGCTCGTCCCAGGCACGTTCCAGCAGGTCCTCGGCGGAGACCACGGCGCCGTCGGCGCGCAGCAGCTCGGCCAGCACCGCGAACTCCTTGCGGGACAGCGGGACGTGCCGGTCGTCCCGGCGTACCTCGTGGCGGGCCGGGTCGAGCTGGATGCCGGCGCGACGCAGTGTCGGCGGCGCCGCCGGGCGGGACCGGCGGGTCAGCGCGTGCACCCGGGCCGACAGCTCCACCAGGGCGAACGGCTTCGTCAGGTAGTCGTCGGCACCGAGCGCCAACCCCGCCACCCGTTCCCGGACCGCCGCCGCGGCGGTCAGCATCAGCACCCGGGTATCCCCGCCCGCGTCGACGATCGCCCGGCACACGTCGTCGCCGTGCACCACCGGCAGGTCCCGGTCCAGGACCACCACTGCGTACTCGTTGACACCCAGCCGTTCCAACGCGGCGTCCCCGTCGTACGCCACGTCGACAGCGAACGACTCCCGACGCAGCCACTCGGCGATGGCGTCCGCCAGCACGTTCTCGTCCTCGACCACCAGCACTCTCACCCCCCAATGGTGCTCGGGGTGCGGTAACGCCGGCATAACCGCCGACGGTAACGCCGGGGATACGTCCGCTGCCGTGCACTGGGGTCACGTTCGGCGAACCGCGCCGGACCTGAGCGGAAGCGGACACGATGCGACGACAGATGCTCGCGATTCCCGTCCTGCTGGCCTTGGTGCTGTCCGGGTGCGGCGCGGGAGGCGACGACGGCGGCGGGGTCGCGACCGCCGGTGGGTCGAAGGCCGAGGCCACGGCGAGCGGCACGCCGGTCAGTGACTCGGAGCGGCAACTCGCCTTCGCCAGGTGCATGAGGGAGAACGGGGTGGACATGCCGGACCCGGAGCCGGGTGGCCGTCCCAACTTCCGGATCGGTGCGGACGTGGATCAGCAGAAGGCCCAGGCCGCCCTGGAGAAGTGCCAGGACAAGCTGCCCAACGGCGG
Organism: Micromonospora sp. WMMD967; assembly: GCF_029626165.1. Lineage (NCBI taxonomy): Bacteria > Bacillati > Actinomycetota > Actinomycetes > Micromonosporales > Micromonosporaceae > Micromonospora > Micromonospora sp. WMMD967. The sequence goes on along the minus strand of NZ_JARUBK010000001.1, from coordinate 842,044 downwards.
GCAGGGGCCGCAGCTCAACCCCGAGCAGGCCGAACAGATGCGGGCCATGGCCAAGTGCATGCGGGAGAACGGGGTGCCGGACTTCCCGGACCCGGACGCCGACGGGCGGGTTCGGATCGGGACCGGGGACAACGCGATCAACATCGGTGATCCGGCCATGAAGGCCGCCCTGGAGAAGTGCCGGCAGCACGCACCGCAGTTCGGGGGTGGCCGGTGACCGGCACCATCCGACGCCCGTGGCTGCGGGCCGCCCTCACCGGGGGCATCGTCCTGCTGGTCGCCGCCGTGGGCGTGATCGCCGCGGTGGGCTTCGGCGGTGGCGACGCCGGAGGCGACCACGCCCAGGCCGGCACGACGGCACCGGCCACCGCCGCTGTCACCCGGCAGACCCTCGCCGACTCGGAAACCGCCGACGGCCAGCTGGGGTACGGCACACCACGTACCGCCACGGCGAAGCTCAGCGGCACCGTCACCGCGCTGGCGGCGACCGGGTCGACGGTGCGCCGGGGTAAGGCGCTCTATCTGGTCGACAACGAGGAGGTGGTGCTCCTCTACGGCGGGCTGCCCGCGTACCGGACTCTCGCTCCCGGGATGGAGGGCGCCGACGTCGCACAGTTCGAGCGGAACCTGAAGGCGCTGGGCTACACCGGTTTCACCGTCGACGACGAGTACACCGGCAGCACCGCCGACGCCGTCCGGGACTGGCAGGAGGACCTCGGTCTGGCCGAGACCGGTCGGGTCGAGCCGGGGCGGGTCGTGTACGCCGACCGGGAGGTCCGGGTGGAGAGCCACCAGGCCGACGTCGGCGATCTCGCCCAGCCCGGCCAGGCGGTGCTCACCTACACCGGCACCGACCGCGTGGTCACCGTCGAACTGGACATGGACGACCAGCGGCTGGCCAAGCGGGACGCGAAGGTCGCCGTGAAGCTGCCGGACGGCCAAAGGGTGGACGGCGCCATCAGCACTGTCGAGACGGTCGTCCAGCCGGGCGCGGCCGGCGCCAACGGGCAGTCCGGCGACGCCGAAACGAAGATCGAGGTGACGGTCGCGGTGACCGACCCGAAGGCCCTCACCGGCTTCGACCAGGCCAGCGCCGACGTCACGTTCACCGTCGCGGAGCGCCGCGACGTGCTCACCGTGCCGGTGGCGGCGCTGTTGGCGCTCGCGGAGGGCGGTTATGGCGTCCAGGTCGCCGAGGGTGGCACCAGCCGGATCCTCGCGGTGACGACCGGGCTGTTCGCCGACGGTCGGGTGGAGGTCGACGGCGCGGGCGTCACCGAGGGCCTGACCGTGGTGGTGCCGACGTGACGAGCGAGGTGATCGTGCTCGACCGGGTCAGCAAGAGGTACGCCGGTGGCGTCGTCGCACTGGACGACGTGTCACTGCGGGTCGGCTACGGCGAGTTGGTGGCGATCGTCGGCCCGTCCGGGTCGGGCAAGTCGACGATGCTGCACCTGATCGGCACCCTGGACCGCCCGTCGTCGGGCACCGTGCACGTCGACGGGTACGACGCCGCGAAGCTGAGCGACCGGGAGCTGTCCGCGCTACGGGCCACCCGGATCGGCTTCGTCTTCCAGCAGTTCCACCTCGCGCCCGGTGTTCCGGTCCTGGACAACGTCGCCGACGGGTTGCTCTACTCCGGCGTACCCCGCAGGAGGCGGCGCGAACGCGCGGAGGCCGCGCTGACCCGGGTTGGCCTGGGCCACCGGATGGGGCACCGGCCGCACGAGCTGTCCGGCGGCGAACGGCAGCGGGTGGCAGTTGCCCGCGCGGTGGTCGGCGAGCCGGCGGTGCTGCTCGCCGACGAGCCGACCGGCAACCTCGACTCCAGCTCCGGCGCGGGGGTGTTGGAGTTGCTGCACGACCTGCACCGGGCCGGCACCACAGTTGTGGTGATCACCCATGACCGGGAGATCGCCGAAAGTCTGCCCCGGCAGGTACGGATGCGCGACGGCGCGGTGCGGCACGACTCGCCCTTCGCGCCGGGCGGGGTCGGCTGATGGCGACGCTGAACCAGGCCCGGCTCACTCCGGCCCGGATGGGACCGGCGGACATCCTGCGCGTCGGCGGGGTGGGTCTGCGCACCCGTCCGCTGCGGGCGTTCCTCTCCGCGCTGGGCATCGCGATCGGCATCGCCGCGATGATCGCGGTCGTCGGCATCTCCTCGTCGTCCCGGGCCGAGTTGGACCGCGCACTGGATGCGCTCGGCACCAACCTCCTCACCGTCGAGCCGGGTAACACCCTGTTCGGCGCGGACGCGCAACTGCCCGAGGAGTCGACCGCGATGATCGGGCGGATCGGCCCGGTGACCGACGTGTCAGCGACCGGGCAGGTCTCCGACGCCAAGGTCTACCGCTCGGACCGGATTCCGGCGGCGGAGACCGGTGGCATCGCCACCCGGGCGGCCCGGCTGGACCTGCTCGCCACCGTCGGTGCCGAACTGGCCACCGGCACCTGGCTCAACGAGGCGACAGCGCGCTACCCGGCGGTCGTACTCGGTGCCACCGCCGCGCAGCGGCTCGGGATCACCACGGCGGACCCGCAGGTGCAGGTGTGGCTCGGTGGACGGCCGTTCACAGTTGTCGGCACCCTCGCCGCCGCACCACTCGCCCCGGAACTGGACACCTCGGCACTGATCGGCTGGACGGCGGCGACGCGGTATCTGGGCTTCGACGGCCACCCGACCACCGTCTACACCCGGGCACAGGAGTCGCAGGTCGAGGCCGTCCGGTCGGTGCTCGGCGCGACCGCGAACCCGGAGGCGCCGAACGAGGTCGAGGTCTCCCGGCCCTCGGACGCGCTGGCCGCCGCCCAGGCGACCGACGACGCGTTCACCGGTCTGCTGCTGGGCCTGGGCGCTGTCGCACTGCTGGTCGGCGGGGTCGGCGTGGCGAACACCATGGTGATCTCGGTGCTGGAACGGCGGGCCGAGATCGGCCTGCGCCGGTCACTCGGAGCAACCCGGGGTCAGGTACGCAACCAGTTCCTCGCCGAGTCGCTGCTGCTCTCCGCACTCGGTGGGGCCGGCGGGGTGTTGCTGGGGATCCTGGTCACCTCGGGATACGCCCTGTCCCAGGGCTGGCCGACAGTGGTGCCGGCCTGGGCGACGCTCGGCGGCGTCGGCGCGACACTGGTGATCGGCGGTCTCGCGGGCCTCTACCCGGCGGTGCGCGCCGCCCGCCTCGCGCCGACCGAGGCGCTGGCCGCCGTCTGAAGCCGCTCGAACCGGTTGCCGCCGCCTGGGCTGCCCGGCTGGGGTCCGCCTGGGCCGACCGGCCTGGGGTTCGCCGAGGCTGCCCGGCCCGTGGTTCGCCTGGGCCACCCGGCCCGTGGTTCGCCTGGGCCACCCGGCCCGTGGTTCGCCTGGGCGGGCGGGCCTGGTGCGGAAGAGCGGTATGACTCTGAGGCATATTTATACCTCTGAGTCATACCGCTCTCGGCAGTGAAGCCGCCCTCCGCCGAAACGGATCAGGCGATGATCGTGTCGAGGGCGATCTCGACCATCTGGCTGAAGGTCTGCTCACGCTCCTCCGACGTGGTCTTCTCGCCGGTCTTGATGTGGTCGCTCACGGTCAGCACCGTCAACGCGCGGGCCTTGAACCGGGCCGCGATCGTGTAGAGCGCCGCCGACTCCATCTCCACCGCCAGCACGCCGTAGTCGGCGAGGGTGTCGTAGAGGTCCGGCCGGTCGGTGTAGAAGGCGTCCGCCGCCAGGATCGGTCCGACGTGCATGCTGATGCCGCGCCGCTCGGCCACCTCGACCGAGGTACGCAGCAGCCCGAAGTCCGCCACCGGGGCATAGTCGATCAGCCCGTCGAAGCGCATCCGGTTCATGTTCGAGTCGGTGGACGATCCGATCGCGGCCACCACGTCCCGCAGTTGCAGGTCAGTGCTGAGGGCGCCGCAGGAACCGACCCGGATCAGCGTCTTCACGCCGTACTCGTTGATCAGCTCGTGGGCGTAGATGGAGGCCGACGGCATGCCCATGCCGGAGCCCTGGACGGAAACCTCGACGCCGTTCCAGCGGCCGGTGAAACCCAGCATGCCCCGAACCGTCGAGTAGCAGGTGGCGCCCTCGAGGTAGGTCTCCGCGATCCACTTGGCCCGCAGGGGGTCACCCGGCATCAGGACCCGCTCGGCGATCTCGCCCGGCTTCGCGCCGATGTGCGTACTCATGGCAAAGATCCTGCCAGGCCGGCCGGGGCGATACCGGTTCGGCGTCCGAACCAACGGTCCTGTACCCTCGTCGGCGGTGGCGTGTCCGAGCGGCCTAAGGAGCACGCCTCGAAAGCGTGTGAGGGTTAACGCCCTCCGAGGGTTCAAATCCCTCCGCCACCGCTCTGTAGTGCAGAAATGCCCGGTCGATCCGCGAGATCGACCGGGCATTTTCGTTCAGAGTTGCCACCGCCGTCGACGAAGGTGACCTACCCGCTGACGCCGACCCGGTCGCGCTCGCCCGCTTCGTCATGATCGTCACCGAGGGGCACGCGATCCACGCCGCGGCCGGAGTTGCTCGTGATGATCTTCGACAGGCTGCGGAGATCGCCCTCGCGGGTTTCGCCGCCGCGTCGGAGTGCGCCTGCCCGCCGACCTCACGTCGGGCTGATCGATTCGGGCCGTTCAGCAGGGGCCGGCGCCTTCGTCGAAGAGGCGGCGGGCCCAGTCCGCGTACCCGGCGATGGTTTTTCGGACCGTGCGCCCGTCGTGCAGGAACAGGTACGCGCGGTCGCCGCTGCGGGCGAGCAGCCCGTCGAGGCGGTGTGTCCCCTGTGGAGCGGCGAGCCGGGTCACCTCGGGGTAGCGCGCCCAGACCTGGTCGACGGGTGAGCCCGCGGTGATGCCCTCGGGTGTCCGCATTGGATCCCCGACCCAGAGCAGCACCAGTCTGTCGTCCATGAAGACCGGGCTGACCGTGTCGTGGCCGACGAGCATCGGCCCGCAGGAATCCAGGCTGGTACGCAGGATGCCGCGTCGGGTCAGCTCGTCCTCGGTGTCGCCGAACTCGATGTTGCGCAGGCCGTTCAGGTCGATGATCTCCACGCTGCCGGCGGGCTGACCGTCCGGGATGGACCCGGTCGGCGGTACGCCACTGCCTGCGATCGAGGCAGCCGTCATCAGCGTGGCAATAAAAGCAAATTGTCGCAATTTCATGGAATCCCCCAGTCCCCAACGGAACGGGGGCGCTCAGGTTGCTGGCAGCCGCAGGATTACTGGTTTTCCCACTGTTCGACCAGCTCGTCCCAGTAGTCGGCGCTGAGCCGACGACGCCCGTGCGCCAGCCAACCCTCGGTGTTGCGCTCCAGGTGCAGGCCCAGTTCGGCGAACGGGTCGATCCAATCGCCGGGCTCGGCGCCGAGGCGGGCCAGTGCTCCGTTGATCGGCCACTGTTCGCGCGACGTGTCCAACTCGTCGTCGAAGTGTGGCCCCCAGGTCAGCGTCCCACCCAGCCACACCGCCGCCGACTGGTAGCCGATGCCACCGCCGAACTCCGCCTCCAGGTAGGCCACCGGCCCCGCCTCCGACCAGCGGGTCAGCGACTCGACGAGCGCCGGCGACAACACCAGGCCGAACGGGTGCTCGGCGCTGCGGTCGTCCGTCGCGAAATCCGGCAGCGACCCGGTCAGTTCCATCACCAACTGCGGGGTGACCGGCAGCAGCCCGAAGTCCTGGCGCAGTTCGCCGAGGACCGCGTGATCCAGCTCGGCGGTCTGCTCGCGGAGCAGTTCGACGTCCGCGACCACAGCGCTGAGCTGGTATGCCATCGAGTCCCTCCGCCGTCCACAGCCTGTGGATAGAACATGTGTACGACGGATTCCGGGCCGACCGGCGTCGATCCCCGGACCGTACCCGCCCGGCGGCGGCAGGTTTCCCGCCGGGACCCGTTGTACGGTCCTGGTCATGGCTGACCAGTTGATCGTCCCCGGTATGCCGTCGCCGCTCGCGCCGTCGCCCGAAGGGCTCTGGCGGGTGGACGAGGGGGCCGGTGCGGTGACGGTGTCGGCGCAACCACGCACTGACATCTTCATCGACCCGAGTGGTGGCGTGGGCCAGGATGCCCCGGAGCCCGTCCTCAACGCGGCGACCCTGCTCGGTGACCTGCCGCCGGAGGGGGACTTCCAGTTCAGTGCCCGTGTCTCCGTGGGCTTCGCCGCTACCTTCGACGCCGGGGTGCTCCTGATCTGGCGAGATGAGCGCTGCTGGGGCAAGTTGTGCTTCGAGTTCTCACCCGAGGCCGAGCCGATGATCGTCTCGGTCATCTGCCGGGGTGTCGCCGACGACGCGAACGCCTTCGTCGTGGCCGACCGGTCGGTCTGGCTGCGGGTCTCGCGCATCGGCCGGGTCTACGCCTACCACGCCTCGCTCGACGGTAGGACCTGGCAGTTGATCCGCGTGTTCAGCTTCGACGGCGACACGGCCCGCGACCGGATCGGCTTCGCCGGTCAGTCGCCGACCGGCGAGGGGTGCGACGTGACCTTCGACAACATCAGCTTCCGGCCCGAACGCCTGGCCGACCTCCGCGACGGCTCCTGAGGTCCGGGCCGCTGTCCACAACCTGTGGATAGAACATGTGTACGACCGCTGTAGCTGTCAGTTGAGGACCGGCGTCGAGTGACCGCTCGTCACGGTGTACGCGCCCGCAGGGAGCACTCCACGGCCGGTGGGAGTCAGCGTCAGCGAGACGACACCGCCGGGCAGCACCCGCGCGTTCCCCTCGGGGGCGAATGTCGCAGGCGTCGTTCCCTCGGGAAACAGACGTTTTCCGGTGCCGACCACGACCGGGTATTGCAATAGCCGGTAGAGGTCGACAAGCCCGGCCCGGTGCAGCTCCTGCACGAGTTTCCAACTGCCGTGGACCTGGAGCTCCCTGCCGGGGAGCCCTTTGAGCCGGCGCACGTCGTCGACGACGCCGGTGCGGAGGACAGTGGTCGGGTTCCAGCCGGCCTGCTCGTCGGTCAGCGTCCTGCTGACGACGTACTTCGGCAGCGTGTTCAGCTTGGCGGCGATCAGGTTGTCGGGTGCGGTGACCTTGGGCCAGTACCCGCCGAGCAGGCCGTAGCTCGTGCGGCCGAAGAGGAAGGCGTCCGCCTCCCGGAACCAGCCCTCGACGACCTCGTTGGTGTGCGCGGACGCGTGCGGGACGAGCCACCCGCCGCGGTCGAAGCCGCTCGTGCGGTCCTCGTCGGGGTTGCCCGGTCCTTGCATGATCCCGTCGAGGCTGACGAAGACGTTGACGCTGAGCAGCACAGTTCTCCTCCGGATTCCGGTTCGGGGCAGCCGCCGGGGCGGCCGGAGGACGGACGTTAGCTGCCTGGCCACGGGCCGGTCTTGTACAGGAACGACATCGACGCGCCGTCGGCCGCTCGCAGCCCTCCCGCGGTGCGCCCGACGTAGCGCCGTAGAGAGTGGGCCAGGTGAGCCTGGTCGAAATACCCCAGTGTCTCGACGATGGTGCTCCAGCCGAGCCCGTCGCGCAGCATCGTGGCCGCGGCGTTCACGCGGTCGATCTGCGTCACGGCGGTGCGCGAGAGGCCGGTGATCGCGCGGTACTGCCGCTGAAGCGTCCGACTGGACGGCTGGTCCCCGGGGTGCCCGGCGAGGCGCTCCAGGCCTGACCGCACCAGTAGACCTGCGTCCCGCAGCCGTCGGACGAACTGCTCGACGTTCTCGTACGTCGGCGCTTCCCAGGCCTCGCCGTCGATGACTATCCGGCCCGAGTCCGTCACCGGCAACGGCACGTACCCGTCGACGATCGAGGCTGCGGGATACGGCCGAAGAACCGTGCCGAGCGTGAGCCGGATGCCGAAGAACTCGGCGTCCGGCGGGACCGGCGCAGAAGTCGCCCTGGTCTCCGGCCCGCGCAGGCTGACGAACAGCTGCCCCTGCATCCGCGTGAAGATCAGTTGGCAGCACGTACGCGCCGCCGATGTCATCGTGTCTTCCGCGTCGCTGCGGGTACGCCACACCCGATCGGCGATGTCCGCGTGCGTCTCGGTGTCACGATGCTCGAATCGCAAGCGCAAGGCCCCTCCACTGCTGTCCAGCGGCGCTGGCTCCTCAAAGGGCGGGTCCTGGTCAGGCCTGCGGGGCGAACCGGGTGACGAACGCGCGCCACGCCGTCGGCGTGAAGGTGAGCGCCGGGCCGGTCGGGTCCTTGGAATCGCGTACGCCCACGATGCCGGGCAGGTTGTCGGCGACCTCGACGCATGCGCCGCCGTTGCCGCTGCTGCGGGTGCTCTTGCGCCATCGGGCGCCGCCCAGCTCCGTGCCCCCGTTGAACTCCATGACCCCGTTCAGCTCCATGACTCCGCCACCTCCGCGATGAGATCGACCGACTGCCGGTGGGACAGCGCCTCCCCGCGCACGTTCTCCCATGCCGCCATCATGGCGGCGATGTCGTCGGGGTCGCTAGCGACTTGTCCCTGGAGTTGGTTGTCCAGGTAGCCCGCGACCCTTCGGCGTCTCACCTGGACTGTCGTAAAGGCCGCTCGTGTTAATCTCCCACGGCTGAGCATGATCACCTTGAGCGACCGAGGGGACACATGATGGCCGAGGTTCCCAACACGGCGGGGCTGCTGGACCCGGACGGCGCGATGGACCGGCTCGCGGAGTGGAAAGGTCGCCTCGACCAGCTGGCGACCGCCACCGACGCGATGAGTGACCGCATCCAGGCGCTCCGGGTGACTGTCGCCGACGGCAACGGGTTGGTGGAGGTCACCGTCGACTCGGTGGGCGCGTTGGTCGACCTGCAACTGGGTCAGCGGATCCAGCGGGTCGCACCGGACGTCGTCGCCAGGACGATCATGAGCACCATCGGTGTGGCCAAGCGGCAGTTGGCCGACCGGGCGCAGGAGATCATCGGCGAAACCCTGGGCACCGATTCACCGGCCGCTCGTGCGATCGCCGAACGTGTCGGGCAGCAACTGCGCGCCGCCGACCCCGGGGTGGACGGGGCGGACGACCAGCACGGACGGTGAGCAGATATCGACGGACCAGCGACGACGTGATCCGCTGGCCGGACAGCCCGGACGCTCGGGCCGCACTTGAGGAGTGGCTCGCCGCGTCGCCCGACACCGCGTACCTCTCTGGTGATTTTCTCGATTTTCGCGGGGCGGACCTCAGCCGTCTCGACCTGGCCGGCGCCTATCTCGCCAACTCCCGTATGGCCGACGTCCGGTTCGAGGGGACCAACCTCGCCGACGCCAACCTGGCCAACGCCGAGTTGGACGGCGCGGACTTCACCTCCGCCGACCTGGCGAAGGCGACGGTGGTCGGCTGCTCGGCCGGTCGGGCGCGGTTCCAATCAGCTCGCCTGTTCGCCGCGCAACTCGACCACGCCGTGCTGGCCGGGGCAGATCTGCGCCGCGCGGTCCTCAACTCCGCCACCCTCTACGAGACCGACCTGCGCGACGCCGACCTCGAACTGGCCAGCATGCGCTGGTGCACGCTGGGCAGTACGAGCATGCCGACGGTGTTGAGCGGTGCCCGGATGTTCGGCTGCCAACTCGACGGCGCGAAGGGTGCCGTCGTCGGCCCGGTCCTCGTCGACGAGGGGACGTCGCGGTCGCTCGGCGGCGTCGAGCTTGCGGCGTGGTTCTCCGGGCAGGGCGCGGAAGACGTCCAGGTGGTGGGCTGACGCCCGTGCAGACGACTCAGGGCCGGTCCCCGTGGGGGCCGGCCCTGTCGTTGGTGCTGCTCACGCGAGCGGAGGATACGAGATTCGAACTCGTGAGGGTGTAAACCCAACACGCTTTCCAAGCGTGCGCCCTAGGCCTCTAGGCGAATCCTCCGCGAGCCAGGATACAGGCCCCCGTCGGGCGGGCCACCCCACCACCCCCTGAAGATCGACGGGCGGTCGGGTAGGCTTGGCGGCACCTCCCGTGCGGCGGTATCTCGTGAACCTCCCCAGGGCCGGAAGGCAGCAAGGATAAGCGAGCTCTGCCGGGTGCACGGGAGGCCTTTTTGTCTCCGGGGCCCTGCTCCGGGGCCTTGATCCACACCAGGTCGGCGATGTGGGGCTGTCCCGGGCAGTCGATACCGCCAGGTCGGCGATGTGGAGTCGATCAACCCACGGCAGCGCACGGCAAGGCGCGCAGCCTCGGCCGTTCGGCGGGGTGGGTGGTCGTCCGCGCCCGACCGGCGCAGAATGGCTCGGTCGAGAGGAGGCGGGACGAGTGACGCTGGCGCTCTACCGCAAGTACCGGCCGCGTACCTTCGCTGAGGTCATCGGCCAGGAGCACGTGACCGAGCCGTTGTCGCAGGCGCTGCGTAGCGGCCGGCTCAACCACGCCTACCTCTTCTCCGGCCCTCGTGGCTGCGGCAAGACCACCAGCGCCCGGATCATGGCCCGCTCACTCAACTGTGAGCAGGGCCCCACTCCCGAGCCGTGCGGCAAGTGCGCGTCCTGCCGATCGCTGGCCGCCGACGGTGCCGGCTCGATCGACGTGATCGAGATCGACGCGGCCAGCCACGGTGGTGTTGACGACGCTCGTGAGCTGCGCGAGCGTGCCTTCTTCGCGCCGGCCAGCAGCCGCTTCAAGATCTACATCATCGACGAGGCGCACATGGTCTCGACCCAGGGCTTCAACGCCCTGCTCAAGCTGGTCGAGGAGCCTCCGGAGTACGTCAAGTTCATCTTCGCCACCACCGAGCCGGAGAAGGTCCTCGGCACGATCCGGTCGCGGACCCACCACTACCCGTTCCGGCTCTTCCCACCGAAGGTGGTCCGCCCGTACCTGGAGCAGCTCACCCAGGCCGAGGGCGTCGCCGTCGAGCCGGCGGTCTTCCCCCTCGTGGTGCGCGCGGGTGGCGGCAGCATGCGGGACAGCCTCTCCGTACTCGACCAGCTCATCGCCGGCGCCGGCCCGGAGGGGGTCAGCTACGCCCGGGCTGTCTCGCTGCTCGGGGTCACCGACTCCGCGTTGATCGACGAGATGTGCGACGCGCTGGCCGCCGGTGACGGCGCGGCCGCGTACGCCACCGTCGACCGGGTCGCCGAGGCCGGGCACGACATGCGCCGGTTCGCCTCCGACCTGCTGGAGCGGCTCCGCGACCTGATCGTCATCCAGCAGGTGCCGGACGCCGCCGCGAAGGGTCTGATCGACGCCCCGGCCGACCAGATCGAGCGGATGGCCGCCCAGGCCTCGCAGCTCGGCACGGCCACACTCTCCCGCTGCGCCGACATCGTGCACGACGGCCTGGTGGAGATGCGCGGCACCACAGCTCCCCGCCTGCTGCTGGAACTGATCTGCGCCCGGATGCTGCTGCCCGGCGTGGACGACTCCACCGGCGGCCTGCTCCAGCGCCTGGAGCGGATGGAACGTCGGCTCACCCTGAGCGGCACCGACGCGCCGTCGGCCGCCGCCGGCTTCGCGTCGACCACCAACCCTGGGGTACGCCCACAGCAGGCCCCTCCGGTTCCGGCTGCCGCCACCCCCGCACCCGCCAACGCCCCGACCTCCGCACCGCCGTGGGATGTCGACCCGGCCACGCCCCCGACCCGGAGCGCCGCTGCCCAGGGCACTCCGGTGTCGGGCGCTCCGATCTCGGGCGCTCCGGCGTCGGGCGTCCCGACCGCCGATTCGCCGATCCCGGCGTCGCCCGGTGCGTCGACGGCGACCGCCGGTCTGGGGCCCGTCTCCCCGGCCGGCCCCGGCTCTGCCGCCCACGGTCCAGCCGGCACCGGTTCGGCTGGCTCTGGTTCAGCCGGCACCGGTTCGGCTGGTCCCGGTGCGGCTGGCCCCGCTTCGGCTGGCCCTGCTTCCGGTGCGGGCTCGTCGGCGCCGCGCCGTGTGGTGCCGTCGTCGGCGGTGCTTCCCGACCCGGCCACCCCCATGCCACCCCGTCCGGGTGCGCCGGCCGCCGCGCTGGACGCGGTCGCGGTCCGCCGGGTCTGGCCCGACGTGGTCGGCAAGGTCAACCGGACCAACAAGCGGATCGCCGCCCTGATGCGCGACGCGGTGGTCCGCGAACTCGACGGCGACATGCTGGTACTGACGGTGAAGTCCACAGTGCTGGCCAAGATGATGGCCGACCACTCGGCCGTGCTGACCGACGCGCTCTACGAGGAGTTGGGCGGGCGCTGGCAGATCCGGTGCGAGGTGGCCGGTGAGCGTGGCGGCGTGTCGCTGTCCAGCCCGCAGCGCTCACAGCCAGCCGCTCCGGCCCGACCCGCCGCGCCGAACGCGACCCCCGCGCCGAACGCCGCCGCCGGCCCGACGAGCGCGCCACCCGCCGCGTCGAACCCGACCGCCGCCGGCCCGGCGAGTGCACCACCCGCCGGACCCAACCCGCCCGCTGCGCCGAATCCGAGCGCCGGGCCGAACCTGAATGCCGGGCCGAACTCGAACGTCGCGTCGGGTCCGAGCGCCGGGCCTGGTCCGAGCGCCGGGCCTGGTCCGAGCGCTGCATCGGGTCCGAGCGCTGCATCGGGTCCGAACGTCGCGCCGAGCCGTGAGGCCGCTGGCCGACCGGGGAGCGCGGCGACGTCGCCGGTCTCCACCGGCCCGACCGGCGCGCCGCCCGCCGCAACGAGTTCGGCCGGCGCTACCGGTGGTCAGCCCGGAGGCACCGCCGTGCGTGGCGGGCAGGGCGGCCACGGCGCGGGCCAGCAGGGCGGCCACGGCGCGGGCCAGCAGGGCGGCGCGCAGCCCAACGCGGCGGCCGACGACGAGGACGACTGGCCGGAGGCGGCGCTCCCCGGCGGCGGTGCCCCCGTCGCCGAGGCGAAGGACGACGAGGACTGGCCGGAAGCCGCCCGCCCCGGCGGCGCGTCGGCCGGAAACGCCCCTGGCCTCGATGCCGCGTCCAGCACCGCACCGGGCAGCGGCAGCGCTCATGGCATCGGGGCGAACGGCCCCGGCGGGGCCACCGGTGGTGGTTCGGCGGGCGGGCGGGGCAACCCGACGCCGGCGGCCCGGCAGCCGGCGTCAGCCGGTGCCGCACCGGTGAGCAGTGCCATCGCCGCGGCTCGCGCGGCGGCGGCGGGGCGCGGTACGCGTACCCCGGCGGCGTCCCGGCCCATCGCGGACGCCGAATGGGCGGGCGAGCCGCCCTACGACCCGGACTTCGACGGCCCGGCGGCGCGCGGCGGTCGGCCCGGTGGGGCGGCCCCGGCGGCCACCCCGGTCTACGAGGGCTTCGACCCGGGCGACGAGCCGTTGGACGAGGTCATCGACGAGAAGACCGCCCGGGAGTCCAGTGAAGAGCAGGCGGTACGGCTGCTCCGGGAGACGTTCGGCGCCGAGAAGATCGACGAGGTCGACGCCCGCTGACCCCGTCGATCATGGAGTTGTGGTGGGTGGCAAGCCGCCCGTTGCTGGTCTATTCGGACACCACGACTCCATGATCGACGCGGGCGGGGGTGAGGGCCGGGGCGGGGTTTGGGGTTTCGGCCAGTAGGACGCCTAGGCAGCAGGTCCAGAGGGGGAGGGGTAGGACGGCTACTCGTTCCATGCCGCCCACGCCGATGCCGATGCCCTGCTGGGCGAAGAACAGCGCCGTCCCGGCCAGGGCGATGATCCCGGCGGTGAGGGTGAGGCGTCGCCACCGGCCGAGCGTCGTGGTGCCCGGCGCGAAGCCGGCGAGGAGCAGGCCGACGTTGCCCGGCCCCATGATCAGGAATGCGCCGAGGACGTGCAGGTTCTCGTCGATGTCGGCCGGGTAGAGGGCGACCAGGGCGTACCCGCAGGCGGCCAGCAGCAGGAGCGACTGGGCCGCGCGCACCACGCCACCGCGACCGAGGATCCGCCAGGTCAGCAGGATTCCGACGGCGAGCAACACGGCGGTGGTGAGTGTCGCGGCGTTCATGAGCGGATGCCAGGGGGAGCACACGTAGCGAGGGCGACTGGTGTCCCAGATGCCGCAGTGCGCGTTGCCGAGGTCGCTGATGTTGTGGGTGGCCCAACTGTAGGTCGGGTCGCGCCACCGCAGACCGGTGACCAGATTGGCGACGAGGAAGAGCGGGGCGGCCGCGACCCAGCACAGCGCGCCGATCCGGCCGGAGCGGCTGATATCCATGCCTTGAGCACACCAGGTGGGTGGTTCGTGGCGCACTACCGGCAGATGGCCGGTTCGGGGTAGTGCCAGCCGTACCCGTTGCGTGGATGGACGGCGTGTCGAGGCGTTGCCAGGATGTGTGAATCGCCACCACCGAGGAGCCCGCCGCGCCGGGCACGCATGTGCCGACGCAGGCAGAACCGTCCATGGGGCAGGGCCCCCACCCGCCGGTCAAGCCGTGGCGGCATCGCCTCGTCCTGATCGTCAGCCTCGTGGCCGGTGGCCTAGCCGGACTGGCCCTCGCCCCGGCGACCCCGTTTCTGTCACTGATCGCCCTGTCCGCCTTTCAGGGTGATCAGATGCCCGAGCCGAGGCCCGACCTCGGTGCGCTGGTGGTTGCCGGTCCGGCTGACTCGACACCAGCCGTTCCGGTCGCTACCAACGACACTGTCGACTTCGACCGGCTCCTGCCGGGCGCGGACACGCAGCACCTACTGCTGACCCCGCAGGTACGCGCCGACCTGCGCCATGCCGCCGGTGCGGCGTGGACCCAACCGGACAACACCGCCGTAACGGTCACCCTGCTCGAATTCGAGTCCAAGGAGGTGGCGGTCGAGTTCAGCCACTCCTATATCGAGTTGCAGTTGGCGAACCACGACACGGTCACCATCGGCGGCGACGGGCCAGTGATGGCCTTCCTGGAGGCGGAGGCGAGCGCGATCTCGGCCGTCGAGATAGCTGACGAGGTCCTCATATTCGTCCGCGCGGTCAGCCCCGCCGACCGGCTCCCGGACACCGTCGTCGCCGTCGAGTCGCTGTTGCGCGAGCAGCGCGCCCGACTCTGAGCCACGCCACCCCGCGCGGCCGCTTCCTGGGTCCGGCGTGGGCGGACGCACCGGGCGGGGCAGGGTCGGTCCCAGCGGATAGGCTGGGCGGCGGCCGAGCAGACGAGTGCGAGAAGGAGCCATCAGTGCGCCCAGGTGGACAGCCGAACATGCAGCAGATGCTGAAGCAGGCGCAGAAGATGCAGCAGCAGATCGCCGCCGCCCAGGCCGAGCTGGCCGAGGCCGAGCTGACCGGCACCGCCGGCGGTGGGCTGGTCACGGCGACCGTCTCCGGTTCCGGTGAGCTGAAGGCCATCAAGATCGACCCGAAGGCCGTCGACGCGGACGACGTGGAGACGCTTGAGGACCTGGTCGTCGCCGCCGTGCACAACGCCGCCGAGGCGGCCCGCGAGCTGACCGAGCGCAAGATGGGCCCGGTCGCCGGTGGCATGGGCGGCCTCGGCCTGCCCGGTTTCTGAGCCGGCAGATGTACGAAGGTGCCATCCAGGACCTGATCGACGAGCTGGGTCGGTTGCCGGGCGTGGGCCCGAAGAGCGCCCAGCGGATCGCGTTTCACGTCCTCTCGGCGGACCCGGCCGACGTCAACCGGCTGGCCGGCGCCTTGCGCAAGGTCAAGGAGCTGGTGCGGTTCTGCACTACCTGCTACAACGTGGCCGAGTCCGAGCAGTGCCGGATCTGCCGCGACCCGCGCCGCACGGACGAGGTGCTGTGCGTGGTGGAGGAGCCCAAGGATGTGGTGGCCATCGAGCGGACCGGTGAGTTCCGCGGTCGCTACCACGTGTTGGGTGGTGCGATCAATCCGCTGGAGGGGATCGGCCCGGACAATCTGCGCATCCGGGAGCTGCTGATCCGGCTCGGCGGAGGTGCGGTGCGGGAGTTGATCCTGGCCACGGACCCGAACACCGAGGGCGAGGCGACCGCCACCTACCTGGCGCTGATGGTGAAGCCGATGGGCATCTCGGTGACCCGACTGGCCAGTGGGCTGCCGGTCGGCGGCGACCTGGAGTACGCCGACGAGATCACCCTCGGTCGGGCCTTCGAGGGCCGCCGCGCGGTCTGATCCCCTTACGTACAGCCATGGCCGGCACCCTTCGGGGTGTCGGCCATCGCTTCGTCACTGCCCGGAATTGATCTGACACTTGATCCCTCATCGGGGCTGTTCGACGTAACAGTTTGGCATCACGGGTGCGGATTGATCGGTTTGAGGGGCCATTTACCTTCGAATCGAAAGTCAACCGGCGCTTGAGGCACGATCCGATACCAACCGTCCACCTGGCAGTTTCCGGGTGGACGTAACGAGAGCTATGGTCACCGCCATCGGTGACCCCTGTCACCACGTTGTCCGTACCCCCAAGGACGAGGTGAAGCACACATGCGTGCACCCAGGCCGAAGGTCGCGATCGCGGCCGTCGCGGTCGCGGCCCTCGCGGTAGCAGGCTGCGCCGAGAGCAACCGCGACGACAAATCCGGCGGTAGCAAGAAGGACACCCTCGTCTTCGGCGTCGCCGGAGACCCGAAGGTGCTCGACCCGAGCTTCGCCAGCGACGGTGAGTCGCTGCGCGTGGCGCGTCAGGTCTTCGAGACCCTGGTCCGGCCGGAGGAGGGTGGCACGAAGGTCACCCCCGGTCTGGCCGAGTCCTGGACCCCGGACGCCGCGGGCACCACCTGGACCTTCAAGCTCCGCTCGGGCGTGAAGTTCCACGACGGCACCGACTTCAACGCCGAGGCCGTCTGCGTCAACTTCAACCGCTGGTATAACGCCAAGGGCCTCATGCAGAGCCCGGACGTGACCGCGTACTGGCAGGACGTCATGGGCGGCTTCGCCAAGAACGAGGACGCCGAGCTGCCGCCGAGCCTCTTCAAGTCCTGCGCCGCCAAGGACGCCACCACTGTGGACCTGTCCTTCACGCGGGTCTCCAGCAAGATCCCGGCTGCGCTGATGCTCCCCTCGTTCTCCATCCACAGCCCGAAGGCGCTGCAGGAGTTCGACGCCAGCAACGTCGGCGGCACCGCCGAGGACATCAAGTACCCGGCGTACGCGACGGCGCACCCGACCGGCACCGGCCCGTTCAAGTTCAAGGCCTGGGACGTCGCCAACAAGACGCTCACCCTGGAGCGCAACGACGACTACGCCGGCCCCAAGGCCAAGCTGAAGAGCCTCATCTTCAAGACGATCTCGGACGAGAACGCCCGCAAGCAGGCGCTGCGCTCCGGTGACATCCAGGGCTACGACCTGGTCGGCCCGGCCGACGTCGAGCCGCTGAAGTCCGAGGGCTTCAACATGCTCACCCGGCCGGCGTTCAACGTGCTCTACCTGGCGATCAACCAGAAGGGCAACCCGAAGCTCGCCGACATCCGCGTCCGGCAGGCCATCGCGTACGCCCTGAACCGTCAGCAGCTGGTCACCTCCAAGCTGCCGCCGGGCGCCAAGGTCGCCGACAACTTCATGCCGGACACCGTCGAGGGTTGGAACGGCGACGTCACGAAGTACACCTACGACCCGGCCAAGGCGAAGGCGCTGCTGGCCGAGGCGGGCGCGTCGAACCTGACGCTGAAGTTCCACTACCCGACCGAGGTCACCCGGCCGTACATGCCGAACCCGAAGGACATCTTCGAGCTGCTGTCGGCGGACCTGAAGGCTGTCGGCATCACCGTCGAGGCGATCCCGCTCAAGTGGAGCCCGGACTACCTCAACGCCACCACCTCGGGAAGCAAGCACGACATCCACTTCCTGGGCTGGACCGGTGACTACGGCGACGCCTACAACTTCATCGGTACCTTCTTCGACCGGCCGAAGGACGAGTGGGGCTTCAACAACAAGGCCCTGTTCGACCAGTTCAAGGACGCGGACACCACCGCTGACATCGCGGCCCGGACCGAGAAGTACAAGGCCCTGAACAAGTCCATCATGGACTTCCTGCCCGGTGTGCCGATCTCGCACTCGCCGCCGGCGATCGTGTTCGGCAAGGACGTGACCGGCGTCAAGGCGAGCCCGCTCACCGACGAGCGGTTCTCGACCGCCGAGTACAAGTAAGTCCTGATCTGACGCAGCAAGGAACGCGGGCGGGCGCTGTCCAACAGCGCCCGCCCGTAACCCTCCGCACCCCTTCGAGGCCGCCGTGTTCCGGTTCATCGTCAGACGCCTGCTTCAGCTGATACCCACGCTGTTCGGGCTCTCCCTCCTGCTCTTCATCTGGCTCCGCCGGCTCCCCGGCGGCCCCGAGACCGCCATCCTCGGCGAGCGCGGTACGCCCGAGATGCGTGCCGCCATCCGGCGCAACATGGGGCTCGACGAGCCCATCCTGGTGCAGTACGGCCGTTTCGTCCGTCGGCTGATCAAGCTCGACCTGGGCACGTCGACCTCCACCAAGCGGGCGGTCACCACGGAGTTCATCGAGCGCTTCCCCGGCACCGTCGAGCTGACCATCACCGCGATGATCATCGCGATCGGTGTCGGCATCCCGCTGGGTTACCTGGCCGCCCGTCGTCGCGGCCGTTTCCTGGACCACGCGTCCGTGGGCGGCTCGCTGATCGGCATCTGCATCCCGGTCTTCTTCCTGGGCTACGTGCTCAAGGCGATCTTCTCGGAGAACCTGCACTGGTTCCCGTCCAGCGGTCGGCAGGACCCGACGCTCGGGGCGACCCGGGTCACCAACTTCTTCGTCCTCGACGGGTTGATGACCCGTGAGTGGGACGCCGCGGCCGACGCCCTGTGGCATCTGGTGCTACCGGCCATCGCGCTGGCCAGCATCCCGCTGGCGATCATCGTCCGGATCACCCGGGCGAGTGTGCTGGAGGTCCTCAACGAGGACTTCGTACGCACCGCCGAGGCGAAGGGCCTGACCGAGCAGACGGTCCGTCGCCGGCACGTGCTGCGCAACGCGATGCTGCCGGTGGCCACCTCGATCGGTCTGCTCGCCGGCGGCCTGCTCTCCGGCGCCGTGCTGACCGAGACCGTCTTCGCCTTCAGTGGCATCGGAGCGTTCGTCGCCGAGGCCATCGGCCAGCGCGACTATCCGGTGCTGATGGGCTTCATTCTGATCATCGCGGTGGTGTACGTGCTGGTGAACCTGTTGGTCGACCTCTCCTACAGCTTCATCGACCCGAGGGTGAGGGTGCGATGACACTCAGCCCGGGCAAGAAGCGCGAAAAGATCGACCGGCTCTCGGAGCTGGCCGCCCGTGACGACGAGCGCGGCGTCAGCCTGTGGCAGGAGGCGTTCCGCCGGCTGCGCGGCAACCCGGCCGCGATCGTCGGCGCGGTCATCCTGGCGATCTTCGTGTTGGTCGCGGTGCTCGGCCCGTTCCTCGTGCCGTACGCGCCGACCGACACGATCGGCATCCGGGAAGGGCTGATCAAGCCGGGTGTCATCCCCGGCCCCGACGGTGACCACTGGTTCGGATACGACCACCAGGGCCGGGACGAGTTCAGCCGGATGATCGTGGGCGCCCGACAGACCCTGCTGGTCGGTGTGGTGTCCACTCTGATCGGTCTGGCGATCGGTGCGCTGATCGGTGGCATCTCGGGTGCGGCGGCCGGCCTCGGTGGCCGGTGGGGGCGGTGGGTCGACACCACCCTGATGCGGTTCATCGACATGCTGCTGGCGATGCCGAGCCTGCTGCTGGCGGTGAGCATCGCCGCCCTGCTCGGGGCCAGCCTGACCACCGTGATGATCGCGGTCGGCGTGGTCTCGGTGCCGGTGTTCGCCCGGCTGCTGCGCGGTTCGATGATCTCCCAGGCCAACAGCGACTACGTGCTGGCGGCCACCTCGCTCGGCGTGAAGAAGTCGAAGATCGCGCTGACCCACGTGGTGCCGAACTCGCTCGCGCCGGTGATCGTGCAGGCCACCCTGACGCTGGCCACCGCGATCATCGAGGCCGCCGCGCTGTCGTTCCTCGGCCTCGGCAACCCGGACACCGCCGTACCGGAGTGGGGCGTCATGCTCGCCGACGCACAGCAGTACCTCGGTATCCGGCCGTCGCTGGCGATCTACCCGGCCGTCGCGATCATCATCACCGCGCTCGGCTTCACCCTTCTCGGTGAGGCGATGCGTGAGGCCCTCGACCCGAAGCTGCGGAAGTAGGCCCGTCATGTGTGAAGCGCGAGGAGTGAGCTTGCGAGCCCCGCAGTCGCGAACGAAGGCCCTGATGTGTGAAGCGCGAGGAGTGAGCTTGCGAGCCCCGCAGTCGCGAACGGAAGGCCAGTAATGGCACTGCTCGAAGTTGATGATCTCTCCGTCACGTTCGCGCGGCGCGGCCAGCGGGCCGTGCACGCGGTCGACGGGGTGTCCTTCTCGGTCGACGCCGGTGAGGTGGTCGGCCTGGTCGGCGAGTCCGGCTGTGGCAAGAGCGTCACCTCGCTCGCGATCATGGGCTTGCTGCCGAAGCAGCCGGGCCTGCGCGTCGGCGGCAAGGCCGTCTTCGACGGCACCGACCTGCTCCAGCTCGACGACCGGTCGCGGCGGGACATCCGTGGTCGGGACATCGCGATGATCTTCCAGGACCCGCTGTCCTCGCTGAACCCGGTGATCCCGATCGGGTTGCAGGTGACCGAGGTGCTGACCCGGCACCGGGGGATGAAGGGCGCGGCCGCGTCCAAGGAGGCGGCGGAGCTGCTGGACCGGGTCGGCATTCCCGACCCGAAGCGGCGGCTGAAGGAGTACCCGCACCAGCTCTCCGGCGGGATGCGCCAGCGTGCGCTCATCGCGATGGCGGTGGCCTGCCAGCCTCGGCTGCTGATCGCCGACGAGCCGACCACCGCACTGGACGTCACCATCCAGGCCCAGATCCTGGAACTGCTCAAGGAACTGGTCCGGGACTCCGGCACCGCGCTGCTGATGATCACCCACGATCTGGGTGTGGTGGCCGGCATGTGCGACACCGTCAACGTGCTCTACGGCGGCCGAGTGGTGGAGACGGCCCGCCGCCGTCCACTGTTCCGTCAGCCTCGGCACCCGTACACGGTGGGTCTGCTCGGCTCGGTGCCTCGCCTGGACGCCGGGCGGGGCGAGAAGCTCAGCCCGATTCCCGGCTCGGTCCGCGACCTGCTGCCCTGGCCGGAGGGTTGTGCCTTCGCCCCGCGCTGCGCCCGGCGGACCGACGAGTGCGTGGGTGAGCCGCCGGAGTTGGTGCAGGCACACGACGGACGTAGCTACCGGTGCGTCAACCCGGAGCCGGTGCCCGGCACGGTGCCCGCCCCGCGCGAGGAGGAACAAGCGTGAGTGAGAACGACACTCTCGTCGAGGTACGCGACCTGAAGGTGCACTTCCCGATCAAGCGGGGTGTGCTGTTCGACCGGGTGGTCGGCCACGTGAAGGCCGTCGACGGTGTGGACCTCAGCATCCCCCGGGGCAAGACGTACGGTCTGGTCGGCGAGTCCGGCTGTGGCAAGTCCACGCTGGGTCGGGCGCTGCTCCAGCTCACCCCGCCGACCGCTGGCGAGGTCGAGTTCGACGGTGTCGAGCTGACCACGCTGCCGGCGGGCAAGCTGCGCAGCATGCGTCGGCGGATGCAAATGATCTTCCAGGACCCGATGTCGAGCCTCGACCCCCGGCAGAACGTCGAGTCGATCCTGACCGAGGGCATGCAGACCCACGGGATCGGTGCCGACCGCACCGACCGTCGCCGGATCATCGGCGAGACCCTGGACGCGGTGGGGTTGCCCCGGTGGGCGCTTTCCCGCTACCCGCACGAGTTCTCCGGTGGGCAGCGGCAACGCATCGGCATCGCCCGCGCGCTGGTGCTCGGGCCGGAGCTGATCGTCGCGGACGAGCCGGTCTCGGCGCTCGACGTCTCGATCCAGGCCCAGGTGGTCAACCTGCTCGACGAACTCCAGGACAGCCTCGGGCTGACCTACCTGGTGATCGCGCACGACCTCGCAGTGGTCCGGCACATCTCCGACACCGTCGGCGTCATGTACCTGGGCGCGCTGGTCGAGGAGGCGCCGAGCGACCGGCTCTACACCGAGCCGCTGCACCCGTACACCCGGGCGTTGATGTCGGCGGTGCCGGTGCCGGACCCGGACGTGGAGGACCGTCGGGAGCGGATCCTGCTCGCCGGTGACCTGCCGTCACCGGCCAACCCCCCGTCGGGCTGCCGTTTCCACACGCGCTGCCCCTGGGCGCAGCCCACGCGCTGCGCGGACGAACGGCCTGTGCTGCGGGAGATCGGCGTCAGCCGGGTGGCCTGCCACTGGGCCGAGCAGATCGCCAGCGGTGAGCTACGCCCGCACCAGGTCAGCGCGCAGATCGTCCGCCCCGAGGACGAGGGCGAAGCGCCGGCCGTGGTCTCCGCGCCGACCGAGCCCGGCTCGTACGTCTGACGAAGCCCGCTCGCCCCGATCAACGGTCGGGGCGAGCGCGGCTCAGCCCTCGGGTCGGTGCAGCAGGCCCACGGCGACACCGTGCACCGCGTCGAGCCCTGCCGGGTCGGCCAACGCCACCGACGTGCCGGTGACCACGTACCACTCGTCCGCGTCCTTGTACTGAACCCGAAGGGTGACCTTGCCGTCGGCGTACTCGGTACGCAGGGTCAGGTCGCCGGTGACGACGCCGACCTCGTCGGTCATCACGCCGCCGGGGCCGGGCACGATGTCGGAGGTACGGCTCTGCGGGCCGGCCGCGCCGCCGGCATCCGCGACCATCCCGGCACCCGGCACGGCGGCGGGGGTCTCGGCGGTGCCGTCCGCGGTCATGCCGGCGGCGGCCGGACCCTTCTCCTCGTTGGTCGGGCCGCTCTCCTCGGCGGCCGTCACGGCGCGTTCCCCACTGTGCAGCCCTCCAGCATGCCGGTCAGGGCGGTCTTCTCGGCGCTGGTCACCGTCAACCGCCAGTAGTGCTTGACCGTCACCCAGCTTTCGGCGTATTTGCACCAGTACTCGCGGTTCGCCGGCTTCCACTGGGACGGGTCCTGGTCACCCTTTGCCCGGTTGGAGGACGCGGAAACCGCAAGGAGCTGCGGACGTGTGGTGTCGTTCGCGAAGTCGCCGCGCTTCTTGTCGTCCCACTCGTTGGCGCCCGAGCGCCACGCGTTGGCCAACGGCACCATGTGGTCGATGTCCACGTCGGAAGGGTCGGCGGCGCTACGGCCGTCGTACACACTCTCCCAACGACCGCCGACCACGTTGCAGCCGGAGAGTTTCACGTCCTTACCGTCGCGCTGGAGAATGGTGTCCCGCACGTCGCAGTTCTTGCCGGTGTCCCGCCAGTGCGGGAAGTGGTCTCTGCTGTAGCCCTTCATCGAGCCGGCAGTCGCCACGGTGAGCTGGCCGAGTTGCTGTACGGCGTTGCCGCCGCCGGTCGGCGACTCAGTGCCCGGTTCGTCGGGCGGGACGCAACCGGCAACGCCGAGCGCCAGCGCCGCGGCGAGCACGGCCACCGCCGCTCGCGGTCCTGATGTGGTACGCACAGACGACACCTCTCCAGCTTGCGGTCTCCCGGCGACTGCGCACAGTACCCGGGCCAGGTTTTGGCAATTCGTGGCGTCTCCCACTTGTTACAAGGCACATTGGTGGGATGACCGAACCCGTAGCGGCGCCTGCCCTCCGTATGGGCACCGCCGCCGGCCGGGGCACGCTGCTCGCCGCCGTACTCGCCTCTGGCATGGTCTTCCTCGACACGACGGTCGTCAACGTGGCGCTGCCGAAGCTCGGGCAGGACCTCGGCGCGAGCGTGTCCGATCTTCAGTGGACCGTCAACGGCTATCTGCTGATGCTCGCGGCGTTCGTGCTACTCGGCGGTGCCCTCGGGGACCGGTTCGGTCGACGACGCGTCTTCCTGATCGGCGTCCTCTGGTTCACCGCCGCCTCCGTGCTCTGCGGGCTGGCCCAGGGCACCGGCTGGCTGATCGCGGCCCGGTTCCTCCAGGGTGCCGGCGGCGCGCTCCTCACGCCCGGATCGCTGTCGGTGCTCCAGGCGAGCTTCCACCCGGACGACCGGGGCCGCGCGATCGGCGCCTGGGCCGGACTCTCCGGGGTGTCCACCGCGCTCGGCCCGTTCATCGGGGGCTGGCTGATCGACGCGCTCTCCTGGCGGTGGATCTTCTTCCTCAACCTGCCGATCGCCGTCCTGGTGGTGCTGGCCACGACGCGCTGGGTGCCGGAGAGCCGCGACGAGAGCGCCTCCCGCACCGCGGGGCCCGGCCGGACCCGACGCCGGTTCGACGTCGCCGGAGCCCTCCTCGGAGCACTGGCGCTCGCGGGCGTCACGTACGCCCTGATCGACGTGCCGGCACGCGGCTACGACTCGGTGCCGGTGCTGATCGCGGCGCTGGTCGGGGTGCTGTCGGCGGTGGTCTTCGTACTGCTCGAACGACGGCGTGGCGACGCCGCGATGCTGCCCACCGGCCTGTTCTCCAGCCGGCTCTTCTCGGTGCTGAACATCTTCACCGTCGTCGTCTACGCGGCGCTCACCGGCTTCACCTTCTTCTTCGCCGTCTACCTGCAGAACGTGGTGGAGTGGTCGGCCTTCCGCACCGGCATCGCACTACTGCCGATGACCCTGCTGCTGTTGGTCGGGTCAGCCCGCTCGGGAGCGTTGTCGGCGCGGATCGGCCCCCGACTCCAGCTGACCGTCGGGCCGGTGGTGGCCGCGGTCGGTCTGCTACTGCTGCGCGGCGTCGGACCGGGCGCGTCGTACTGGACGGACGTACTGCCCGGGGTGCTGCTCTTCGGGATCGGGCTGACCCTGGTCGTGGCACCGCTGACCGCGTCGGTGCTCGCCGCCGTGCAGGACCGCTTCTCCGGCGTGGCCAGCGGCTTCAACAACGCCGCGTCCCGGGCCGGTGGGTTGCTCGCGGTGGCGGCACTGCCGCTGCTGGTCGGCCTGTCCGGCGGCGGGTACGAGCAGAAGGGCGAGCTGACCGACGCGTTCCGCGGCGCGATGGAGTGGTGCGCCGGCCTGCTCGTGGCCGGCGCGGTGCTGGCCCTCGTGCTGGTCCACCGACCGCCCCGGGCGGCCCCGCCGTCACAGCCCTGCCACTCGCTGCCCGCCGCCACACCCCCGAAGTAGGCAGGCACTTCGGGGGTGCGACGCGTGGGTCAGCGGCGGGCGCGGTTGACGGCGCTGGTGACCGCCCTGATCGAGGCGGTGACGATGTTGGCGTCGGTGCCGACACCCCAGACCGTCCGCCCGTCGACCTCGCACTCCACGTACGCGGCGGCCTGCGCGTCCCCACCCGAGGAGAGCGCGTGCTCGTGGTAGTCGAGCACCCGCACACCCACCCCGACCGTGTGCAGCGCGTTGACGTACGCGTCGATCGGACCGTTGCCGACGGCGGTGAGTGAGCGCTGCTCGGCGCCCACACCGACCTGGGCCTCGATCTCGACCTTGCCGTCGATGGTGCTGATCGTGTAGCCGGCCAACCGGACGGCCGGGTCGGGCTGGTGGTCGAGCAGGTAGTGCGTCGCGAAGATCTCCCACATGGCGGCCGGGTCGACCTCGCCACCGTCGTGGTCGGTGACCTGCTGCACCACACCGGAGAACTCGATCTGGAGCCGCCGGGGCAGGTCCAGTTGGTGCTCGCTCTTCATGACGTACGCGACGCCGCCCTTGCCGGACTGCGAGTTGACCCGGATGACCGCCTCGTAGGTGCGGCCCAGGTCCTTCGGGTCGATCGGCAGGTACGGCACCGCCCAGGTGTGCTCGTCCACCGGTACGCCGGCGGCCTTCGCGTCGGCGGCCAGGGCGTCGAAGCCCTTCTTGATCGCGTCCTGGTGGGAGCCGGAGAAGGCGGTGTAGACCAGGTCGCCCGCGTACGGGTGGCGCTCGTGCACCGGCAGCTGGTTGCAGTATTCGACAGCCCGCCGGATCTCGTCGATGTTCGAGAAGTCGATCATCGGGTCGATGCCCTGGGAGAAGAGGTTGAGGCCCAGGGTCACCAGGTCCACGTTGCCGGTGCGCTCGCCGTTGCCGAACAGGCAACCCTCGATGCGGTCCGCGCCGGCGAGCAGGCCCAGCTCGGCGGCGGCCACACCGGTGCCCCGGTCGTTGTGCGGGTGCAGGCTCAGCACCACGCTGTCGCGGCGCGGCAGGTGCCGGTGCATCCACTCGATCGAGTCGGCGTAGACGTTGGGGGTGGCCATCTCGACGGTGGCCGGCAGGTTGATGATCAGCGGGTGGTCGGGCGTCGGGTCGATCACGTCGATGACCCGGGAGCAGACCTCCAGCGCGTACTCCAGCTCGGTGCCCGTGTACGACTCCGGCGAGTACTCGTAGAAGATGTCGGTGTCCGGGGTGTGGATCTCCGCGTACTTCTGGCAGAGCCGCGCACCGGTCGTGGCGATGTCGGCGATGCCGTCCTTGTCCAGGCCGAAGACCACCCGACGCTGGAGGGTGGAGGTCGAGTTGTAGAAGTGCACGATGGCCCGCTTGGCGCCGCGCAGCGACTCGAACGTCCGCTCGATCAGGTGCTCCCGGCACTGGGTGAGCACCTGGATGGTGACGTCCTCGGGGATCATGTCCTGTTCGATGAGCTGCCGGACGAAGTCGAAGTCGGTCTGACTGGCCGACGGGAAGCCGACCTCGATCTCCTTGTAGCCCATTTGGACCAGCAGTTGGA
The DNA here is from genome assembly GCF_029626165.1 of Micromonospora sp. WMMD967. NCBI lineage: Bacteria > Bacillati > Actinomycetota > Actinomycetes > Micromonosporales > Micromonosporaceae > Micromonospora > Micromonospora sp. WMMD967. The sequence goes on along the minus strand of NZ_JARUBK010000001.1, from coordinate 815,649 downwards.
ACATCCGGCGCTTGCGCTCCGGTGACATCGGGTCGATCAGGGCCTGGTTGCCGTCGCGGAGATCCACCGCGCACCACCGTGGGGCCGCGTCGACCTGGCGGGTGGGCCAGGTGCGGTCCGGCAGCTCGACCCGGAACTGCTCCCGGTAGGGCTGGTAGCGGTGGTACGGCATCCGGCTCGGGCGCTGCCGAGCGAAGGGATCGGTTTCGGGGTCGGTGACAGGTTGAGCCATCTCAGAGTGCTCCCTGGAACATGTGGCGTCAGCAGATCGGAAGGTGTCGGCGAATGCCGGGCGACGATGCGCGGCGGTGCCGAGAGAAGGTTCGGATGTGCTGGACGGCGCGATGCAACTCCGCGACGAGGTGCCGGCCGGTCAGGCCTCGTCGCGGCGGCTAAGGAGGAGAAGCGCCCGCCACATGACCACGTCACCCTACGTGATGGCAGGGGCGGTGGGAAGGTAGGTCCGGACTATGGGACCAGCGTCATGGTCCGTGCCGGGCCGCCCGGACGCGGACGGTCAGCGGAGCAGCAGGTCGGCGAGGGGTCGGCGGTGGCGCAGGCTGGTCTCCTCGGCGACCAGGTCGGCCGGGAGGCTGAGTGGGTCGCCGAGACGCCCGACGGCGACCACCGCGTACGGCCGTACGTCGGCGGGAAGGTGCAGGTCAGCGACGAGTCCGGCGCGATCGACGGTGAGGACCTGACGTACGTGCAGCCCGAGCGCGGTGGCCTGCACGGTGAGGTGGGCTACGGCCTGGCCCAGGTCGTAGGCGATCCCGTCGGCCGGCGCGGCGTCGGAAGCCGTGTCGGCGTCGACGTGCGCGGCGAGCAGTAGAGCGGCGGCGCGGTGCGCCCAACGCTGCTCACGCTCGGGCAGGTTGACCAGAATCCGCTTCCAGATCTCGTCGTCGCGGTGGCCGAGGGTGAACCTCCAGGGCTGGCGGTTGCCGAGCGACGGCGCCCATCGGGCCGCCTCGAGCAGGGAGGCCGCGTCCGCCGCCCTCAGCTCGTCGGTGGGGTGGAACGCCAGCGGACTCCATCGGAAGGCGAGCAGCGGGGTCAGATCAGCCATGCCGGTAATCGTCCTGTATGGGTGATTCGCCGATCAGGCGGGGTCGGCAGAATGTGGGCAAACGCACCCGTAACGGGATGAAGATCAGGGCGTTCCCGCGCTCGGGCTGTCCGACGGGTCAGGGGTCGGCGGGGCGGCGGTGTCCAGCGGGTCCCGGTCGATCACCACCGGACCGGCCAACTGCACGGTGGCCGGCGCCGGGCCGGGTGGTGCGGCCAGTCGCAGCGTCCCGACCCCGGTCCGGACACCGGTCGGTGTGCCGTCCCGGTCGTAGCAGTAGATGCCCACGTCCAGCGGGGCGTTCAGGGACGCCGAGGTGGAGTCCACCGAGTAGCACGCGCCGGTCAGGCCCTCGGGCGCGTTGGCCGGGGCCACCGCCAACGGCGCGCGTCGATCGGTGAGCACGCCGAGCCAATCGGTGAGCGGATGCTGGACGCGGGGGTCCGACCGGCGCGGGATCGCGTCGTCCCGCTCGCCGAGGCGTACGCAGCTCGACGGCTCCGGTCGACCGGCTGACGGCAGGGCGCACTGGAACAGCCCGTCGGCCGTCGCCGCCATCGAGACGTCGGCGGCGCCACCCAACCCGCCCCCCGGCACGTCGACCCGCCAACTGCCGTCGTTCGCGCTGGTGAACACGATGGTGCGGTCCGGCTGACCCGGCCGGCTGTAGACGTACTGCGCCACCATGTGGCGGTCCTGCGCGGCTGCGGCCAGGGCAGCCAGCTCGTCCCGTGCGGCGTCCACGGCGACCGACCCGGGATCGGTCGGCGTCGGGGCGGGCGGCTGCGTACTGGTGCAGGCGACCAGGAGCGCGGGCAGGGCTAACACGAGCGGCCCGAGCACACGGCCGGCCGAGCGGATGAGGACGGGCACCGGCCCATTCTGGTGGCTGCGAGCGGTGCGCGGGTGCCGGCGCGTACCAGGCTCGTCCCGGCGTGTCGGACGCGCTCGTGGTCGCGTGCCTCCCGCCCTGGTGGGAGCGGCCCGACGGCACCCGGGCGGGCCGGATGGTGGGATCACCTGACCCGCCGTCGTTACCCGCCGGATACCCTCAAGGGGTTTGACACGCGCCGCCGGCCCCGGTTCCGGCGGCGTCGGCACGCTCAGGGTCACTGGGAGGGAGTGCACGTCGTGGCACTCGTGGTGCAGAAGTACGGCGGGTCGTCCGTCGCCAACGCCGAGCGGATCAAGCGGGTGGCCGAGCGCATCGTCGCAGCCCGCAAGGCCGGCGACGACGTGGTGGTGGTGGTCTCCGCGATGGGAGACACCACCGACGAGCTGCTCGACCTGGCCAACCAGGTCAGCCCGCTGCCGCCCGGCCGCGAGCTGGACATGCTGCTCACCGCAGGCGAGCGGATCTCCATGGCGCTGCTCGCCATGGCAATCCACAACCTGGGGTACGAAGCTCGCTCGTTCACCGGCTCGCAGGCTGGCGTGATCACCACCTCGGTGCACGGCCGCGCGCGGATCATCGACGTCACCCCCGGGCGGCTCAAGGGCGCGCTCGACGAGGGGTCGGTGGTCATCGTGGCCGGCTTCCAGGGCGTCTCGCAGGACACCAAGGACGTCACCACCCTGGGCCGGGGCGGGTCGGACACCACCGCCGTGGCGCTCGCCGCCGCGCTGCACGCCGACGTCTGCGAGATCTACACCGACGTGGACGGCATCTTCACCGCCGACCCTCGGATCGTGCCCAACGCCCGGCACATCCAGCACATCACCTACGAGGAGACGCTGGAGCTGGCCGCCTGCGGAGCGAAGGTTCTGCACCTACGTAGCGTGGAATACGCCCGCCGGGCGGGGTTGCCGATCCACGTCCGTTCGTCATACTCGACCAACACCGGCACGATGGTCACCGGATCGATGGAGGACCTTTCCGTGGAGCAGGCACTGATCACCGGGGTCGCGCACGACCGCAGCGAAGCCAAGATCACGATCGTCGGGGTGCCCGACGAGCCGGGTGCCGCCGCGCGGATCTTCGACACCGTCGCCGGCGCCGAGATCAACATCGACATGATCGTGCAGAACGTCTCCACCGAGGGCACCGGTCGGACGGATATCTCGTTCACCCTGCCCAAGGCCGACGGCCCGACCGCGATGGCAGCGCTGAGCAAGATCCAGGAACCGGTCAAGTTCAAGGGCCTGCTCTACGACGACCACGTCGGCAAGGTCTCGCTGATCGGTGCCGGCATGCGCTCGCACCCCGGTGTGGCCGCCGGCTTCTTCGCCGCGCTCGGCGCAGCCGGCGTCAACATCGAGATGATCTCCACTTCCGAGATCCGGGTCTCCGTGGTCTGCCGGGACACCGACCTCGACGCCGCCGTCCGCGCCATCCACGACGCGTTCGAGTTGGGCGGCGACACCGAAGCCGTGGTCTACGCGGGGACGGGTAGGTAGCGCCCGATGACGGCGCTGCCCACCCTCGCCGTGGTCGGAGCGACAGGTGCCGTCGGCACCGTCATGTGTGAACTGCTCACCGGACGGCGCAACGTCTGGGGCGAGATCCGGTTGCTCGCCTCCGAGCGCTCGGTCGGCCGTCGGGTGCGCTGCCGGGGCGAGGAGATGATCGTCCAGGCGTTGACTCCCGAGGCGTTCGACGGGGTCGACGTGGCGATGTTCGACGTCCCCGACGAGGTCTCCGCCGAGTGGGCGCCGATCGCCGTCTCCCGGGGTGCGATCGCTGTCGACAACTCCGGCGCGTTCCGGATGGACCGGGACGTCCCGCTGGTCGTCCCGGAGATCAACCCAGAGCAGGTCCGCAACCGGCCCCGGGGAATCATCGCCAACGCCAACTGCACCACCCTCGCGATGATCGTCGCGGTCGCGCCGCTGCACCGTGAGTACGGCCTGCGGGAGCTGGTGCTCGCCTCCTACCAGGCGGTCTCCGGGGCGGGGAAGTCCGGCGTCGACATCCTGCACGACCAGCTCACCAAGGTCGCCGGTGATCGGGCGCTCGGCTCCCGCACCGGTGACGTCCGGCAGGCGGTCGGCGACGACCTCGGCCCGTTCCCGGCGCCCCTCGCGCTCAACGTGGTGCCCTGGGCCGGCTCCCTGGCCGACGCCGGCTGGTCGTCGGAGGAGATGAAGATCCGCAACGAGTCGCGGAAGATCCTCGGCCTGCCCGACCTCAAGGTGTCCGCCACCTGCGTCCGGGTGCCGGTGGTCACCGCGCACTCGGTGGCCGTGCACGCGGTCTTCGCCAGCGAGGTGGACGCCGAGGGCGCCCGCGAGGCGCTGCGCAACGCGCCCGGCGTGATCCTGGTCGACGACCCCGCCGCCGGAGAGTTCCCCATGCCGATCGACGCGGTCGGCACCGACCCGTCCTGGGTCGGCCGGATCCGCCGCGCCCTGGACGACCCCCGCGCCCTCGACTTCTTCGTCACCGGCGACAACCTCCGCAAGGGGGCGGCCCTCAACACGGCCCAGATCGCCGAGCTCCTCGCCAAGGAGCTCCGCGCGTCCTGAAGGCCGGGCAGCCGTGGTCGATCATGGACTTGTGGTGGTCGTTTTCGCCCCGGAAGGGGTGAACGTCCCCGCCACAACTCCATGATCGACGGTGGTTGCGGGCGACGGCGGGTGCGGGCGGGGCGGCGAGGGGTTGGGCTAGGCGGCGGATAGGTGGACGCCGTCGCGGCCCTGGCGTTTGACCGCGTACAGGGCCTGGTCGGCTCTGCGCAGGGTGCGGTCGGGGGTCTCGCCGGGGCGGGGCAGTGCCACGCCCACACTGATCGTGCGGCCCACGCGTCGGGCCGCCTCGGTCAACCGCTCGGCGATCCGGACCGCCTCCTCGGCGCGGCTCACCTCGATCACCGCGACGAACTCGTCGCCGCCGATCCGGTACAGCTCGTCGCCGTGGCGCAGCGCCCCCTCCAGCGCCCGGGCCAACCCGACCAGCACCCGGTCGCCGGCCTGGTGGCCGTACGTGTCGTTGACGGTCTTGAAGCCGTCCACGTCGATCGCCAGCAGGGCCGTACGCCCCGGGGTGGCTGTCGCGATCCGCTGCCCGAACGGGCCGGTGTGCCGCAACCCGGTCAGCGGGTCGGAGCTGGCCTGTTCCCGCAGTCGGGCCAGCGTGTGCAGCCGGTCCACGCTCGTCCAGGCCTGCCCGGCGAGCAGTTCCATCAGGCTGACGGTGGTCGGGTCCGGGCGCAGCGCGCGGTCGTCCGCGACCAGTAGCACCCCGCCGACCTCGGGCGGCCCCACCGGCACGGCGACCAGCGTGCGCACCCCGGCCCGGGTCAGTGGCCGGTAGTCCTCGGTCGGGAGATGCCCCGCCTCGCCCAGCGTGTAGCCGGCTCCGTACCGGTGTGCCCGGTCGACCATCCGGTCCAGCGCGGCCGGGCCCGACTCGGTCAGCTCGGCCCGGATCCGGATCTCCAGGTCGCTCGGCGTCTCGGGCGACGGGCCGAGCTGACCGCCCATCAGAAGCACCGCTGTGGAGAGGGCGGAGACCTCGCGTGCCGCGCACGCCGCCACGCTCAACACCTCCGTCTCGGTGGGCGCGGCGGAGAGCGCGGCCGCGTGCCGGAGCAGTTTCTCGCTGCGGCTCTCCTCCGGTGGACCTCCGAGTGCGCCGATCCGCGCGCCGAGTCGGTCGGCCACCCGCTGTGCGGTCTCCCGCCACGGCTCCAGGTCGACCGGATCACTCCACTGCAGGTCGAGGACGCCGATCGCCCGGCCCGTCGGGTCCAGCACCGGTACGCACAGCTCGGCTGTCACGTCCGGGCGTACCGGAAGGTAATCCGGATCGACGCTCACGTCCGGGACGGCGGCGGGGGATCCGGTGTCGTACACCCGGCCCACGATGCCGGTGCGCGCCGGCACCGTGGCGAAGACCTGCCACGCCCCGGTCGCCGCGACGCAGCGCAGACGGTCGTGGGCCGCGAGCAGCACGGAGATGGTCGCCGGGGTGTGGCGGGACAGCGCGGTGACCGTCCACCGACAGGCCTCCGGCGTGCTCGACGCCATCGGCAGGCGGACGGTGACGTCACGGATGACTCGCTGATGATCCACTCGCACGTCGTTCCAGGTAGGGGAGGAGCCCGGCCGGCGCCGAGCCGCGCGATCAAGCGTACTCACGACTGTGCGAAACCGACCCTATTCGTACACATGTGCTATCCACAGGCTGTGGACGCAGCCTGTGGGCAGCGGGCACCGCGAACCAGCGCCCGGCGATAGCGTGAGAACCCCGGCGCCGAGGAGACGATCCATGATCATCGCTCAGCTCAGTGACCCGCACCTGACCACCGGCCTGCTCGCCCCCACGCCGGCCGCCGGGCTGCACCGCGCGCTCGGCCGGGTGCTCGCGTTGCGCCCCCGCCCGGACTGCGTGGTGATCACCGGCGACCTGGTCGACCACGGGCGACCAGACGAGTACGCGGCGCTGCGCGAGCTGATCGGCCGGTTCCCGCTGCCGGTGCACCTGGTCCCCGGCAACCACGACGACCGGGAGTCGCTGCTCGACGCGTTCGGAGGCACCCAGTGGCTCGGTGGCGGCTTCTCCGCCTACTACCACGTCGACCACGAGGCGGCGTCGATCGTGGTGCTCGACTCGCTCGTCCCCGGCAGTGACGGTGGTCGCCTCGGTGAGGAGCAGCTCGGCTGGCTCGACGGGGTGCTCGCCGGGCGGCCCGAGGTGCCCGCGGTGATCTGCCTGCACCATCCGCCGGTGGCGGTCGGCATCCCCGCGGCCGACTCCATCCGGCTCGCCGACGGCGATGCGCTCGCCGAGGTGATCGGCCGGCACCGGCACGTCGTCCGGGTCGCGGCCGGCCACCTGCACCGCCCGGTCACCACGGCGTACGCGGGCACCGTGCTCACCGTGGCACCCAGCACCTGGAAGCAGAGCACCCTCACGATGAGCGCCGACGAGCAGATCGGCTGGGTCGACGAGCCGACCGCCTTCCTGCTGCACGTCGTCGAGTCGGGCGGCTGCGTGACGCACACCGTGCAGGTGAGCCACTCCGCCGGCCAGACCTGCGGCTTCTGAAGGCGTCGTCGGTGCGAGTCTGGTACGTCGCGTACGGCTCGAACATGCACGCGGCCCGGCTGGCCTGGTACATCGGCGGTGGCTGCCCGCCCGGCGGAATGCGGACGTACCCGGGGTGCCGGGACCGACGCCCACCGAGCACGTCGGTGCCGGTGTCGCTGCCCGGAGGCATCTACTTCGCCGGCGAGTCCCGCGCCTGGACCGGAGGGATGGCGTTCTACGACCCGCACCTGCCGGGCGAGGCCGCCGCCCGCGCCTACCTGGTGACAGTGGACCAGTTCACCGACATCGCCGCCCAGGAGATGTACCGCCCAGCGGGCGACACCGCCCACCTCACCGAAACGACAGCTGCGGCCATCGAGGCCGCCATCGCCGGCGGGCGGGCCACGCTCGGCCCCGGACGGTACGAGACGCTCGTCTGCCCCGGCAGCCGCAGCGGCGTACCGATGCTCACCTTCACCGCACCGGAGGGTGCGTCCGCCGTACGGTGCCGGCCACCCGCCCCGACGTACCTCCGCATGATCGCCCGTGGTCTGCATGAGTCGCACGGCTGGCCGGCCGAACGCATCGCCGGCTATCTGGAAGTCCGGCCCGGCGTGGCGGACGCCTGGCCGCCGGACGCCGTCGCCGCCCTGGTCAGCGAGGCGCTGGCCGGGCCCTGACCGCCGCCATTCCGCCCGGCGGTGGCTGTTTCTTCACGTCGGCCTAGCGGGGTCGCTCCGTCACGTCGGCCTGGCGGGGAGGCATCGTCACGTCGGCCTGGTGGGGTCGCTTCGTCACGGCGGCCTGGCGGCCGTCAGCCGAGCAGGAACTTGCGCAGCGCGGGGGCGAGCGTCGTCGGCGGCACCTCGTGGTTGCCACCGTCGAGACTGACGGACCGCCCGCCGGGCACCGCCTCCGCCGCGGCCCGGCTGCCGTCCCGCAACCACTGTGGACTTCCGGTGCTGTCCACCGCGAGGGTCGGCACCGTGATCGCCGCCAGCCGGTCAGCGGGCAGTCGTCCGCCCGCGGTGATCGCCGCGTCATACGGCAGGGTGTGCGCGATCGCGGTCAGTGCGCCCCACACCGGTTGCGCCCGCATCCCGGCGACCGCCTCGGCCGGCAAGCCCACCGACGCGGTGAGAAAAGCCTCCACCGCGCCGTCCCGGTCGTCGGCGGCGATCAGCTCGATGAGCCGCGCGGTGATGTCCTTCCGGACGCCCACGTGCGAACCAACCTGGAACGGCGGCTCGAACAGGACCAAGCCGGTCACCGGCAGACCCTGCGCGGTGGCGAGGGCGGCCAGGACCGCGCCGGAGGATATGCCGTAGAGCGCCGCGGAACCACCGGCCGCCGCGATCACCGAGGCCAGATCGTCGATCTCCCGGCCGATCTCGTACGGCGCGGTGTCGCCGCTGTGCCCACGACCCCGACGGTCGTAGCCGAACACTGTGAAGTCGGGTGCCAGCGCCTCGCCGAGCGCACGGGTCGTGTTGCGGTCGTTGAACGCACCACCGACCAGGACGAGCGCCGGCCCGCCCCCGGACCGTTCGAACGCGATGGGCGTGCCGTCCGCCGATCGCACCTGCTCCACCGTCGGTGTCGTTCCGCTCACGATGCCGTCTCCGTCCGTGTCGATCCTCTCGTCCTTTCTAGACCTCAGGTCCGACGTTGTCCGGCAGACAGCAGCAAACGACCACGCCTGGGATCGATCCTGGTGCGGGCCGACCCGCAGCTCCGACATGCTGCCTGGGTCGCCCGGTCGCCCTCCGGATGAGAGGCTGTCGGAGCGGGCGGCCAACCCCAACCGCCGCCGACCACGACCCTTCCGACGGTGTCGGGTCGCCGGCCCGGTCGACCCAGGGGCCGGGCACCGCACAGGCCGATTCTCACGAGGAGATCCATGTCCATAACCAGGACGCGTCGGGCCGCTGTCGGTCTGACCGTGCTCGCGGTGGCCGCGTTCGGCGCGGTCGCCACCAGCCCTGAGGAAGCCGACGCGCGGCCGAAGCCGGTCGACGTCACCCTGCTGGCCCTCAACGACTTCCACGGCAACCTCGAACCGCCGAGCGGGTCCAGCGGCACCATCGCCGGGCAGACCGCGGGCGGCGTCGAGTACCTGGCCACCCACCTGGCCGAGCTGCGCGCCGCCGCCAAGAAGAAGAACACCATCACTGTCGCAGCCGGTGACCTGATCGGCGCGTCACCGCTGCTCTCCGCCGCGTTCCACGACGAGCCGACCATCGAAGCGCTGAGCATGGCCGGTCTGGACTACGCGAGCGTCGGCAACCACGAGTTCGACGAGGGCGCGGCCGAGTTGCTGCGCATCCAGAACGGCGGCTGCCACCCGGTCGACGGATGCGCCGACGGCACCCCCTACCGGGGAGCCGGCTTCAAATACCTGTCCGCGAACGCCTTCAAGACCGCGACCGGCAAGCCGCTGCTGGCCCCCTACGCGATCCACAAGGTGCAGGGCGTCAAGGTCGGCTTCATCGGGATGACCCTGGAAGGCACCCCGCAGATCGTCAGCCAGCAGGGCGTCGCCGGCCTCACCTTCGCCGACGAGGCCGACACCGCCAACCGGTACGCCCGTGAGCTGCGCCGCAAGGGCGTCGAGGCGATCGTCGTGCTGCTGCACGAGGGTGGCACCCAGGCGGCGACCGGCGGCATCAACGACTGCGTCGGCATGACCGGACCCATCGTGGACATCGCCAACCGCATGGACCCGTCGATCGACGTGGTGGTCAGCGGCCACACCCACCAGGCGTACAACTGCAACATCAACGACAAACTGGTCACCAGCGCCAGCTCGTTCGGGCGCCTCGTCACCGACATCGACCTCAAGATCGACCGTCGGAGTGGTGACATCCTGACCGCCTCCGCCAACAACGTCGTGGTCACCCGGGACGTCGCCAAGGACCCGAAGCAGACCGCGCTGATCAACCGGTACAAGACCGTCCTCGGCCCCGTCGCCGGCCGCCAGGTCGGCGTGACCAACACCGCGATCACCCGGAGCCAGGAAACCCTCTTCGGTACGAGCCTGGGCGAATCGCCGCTGGGCAACCTGATCGCCGACGCGCAACTCGCCGCCACCGACGACGAAGAGGGCGCGGTCGCCGCGTTCATGAACCCGGGCGGGGTCCGGGCCGACCTCGACGCCGGCCCGGTCACCTACGAGGAGGCGTTCACGGTGCAGCCGTTCGCCAACAACCTGGTGACACTGGACCTGACCGGCGCGCAGCTCTATTGCGTACTGGAACAGCAGTTCGTCACCGCCCGGACGCTGTACCCGTCAGCCACCGTCGGTTACGTGGTCGACCCGAACGGCACCACCGGCACCACGGCCGACCCGTGCGCCGGCACCCGGGTGGTCCGGGGCAGCCTCACCATCGGCGGCACCGCCGTCGACACCGCCGCCACGTACCGGGTCACCGTGAACAACTTCCTGGCCGGCGGCGGCGACGGGTTCAGCGCCCTCACCGGCGGCACGAACCAGGTCACCGGCCAGATCGACCTGGACGCCTTCGTGGACTACCTGACCGCCCAGTCGCCGGTCTCCGCGCCGACGCTGGACCGGATCCGCACCACCGCCGAGGTCCCCGCCCCCTGACGGTCGCCCCCGCGACGTCGGGCCCCGGAGCGAATGCTCCGGGGCCCGACCCGTGTCCCGGCCCTGTCTCGTCCGTCTTCCACCCTGCCCCGCGGTGCCCCGCCCCTGGCCGGCCCGTCGTGCCCGGCCCACGCCCGGTGCGGCCCGCCCCGTCCAGCCTCGCGCCGCCCGCCCCGGCCTGCCGTGCCCGGTCGCTTCCTCCACCTGCCCGCCCGGTCGGCCGCCGGCCTGCCCGCGCCCGGCCGCACGCTAGTTCGGCTGCGCGGCGGTCCAGGCGGATCAGGCGGATCCGCGATCAAGATCCGCGCAACATCGGGGATGTTGCTGCCTCCAGCGTGGGCGGTTTCAGGTGGCGGTTGCAACCAGGTGTTGGTGGAGTACCTAGGCGGGATTCTGCCAGTCGAGGGTTTGGCGTGGTCGTCCGTTGAGTTCTCGGGCGACGGCGTCGAGGTCGTCCTGGGTCCAGGTGCGGAAGTCGGTGCTGGAGCGGGGGAAGTACTGGCGCAGGAGACCGTTGGTGTTCTCGTTGCTGCCGCGTTGCCATGGGCTGTGGGGGTCGCAAAAGTAGACCTTGCAGTCGGTGGCCAGGGTGAAGATGGGGTGGTAGATCATTTCGATGCCCTGGTCCCAGGTCAGGGTCTTACGCAGCTCGGCGGGTAGGCGGCGCATCAGGGCGGTAAGGGTGTCGATGACCTGTTCACTGACCCGCGATTCGGGCAGAGCGCCGAGCATTACGTATCGGGTGGCCCGTTCGACCAGGGTGATGATCGCGCTGGAGCCTCGGGCGCCGATGACCAGGTCGCCTTCCCAGTGCCCCGGCACGGCCCGGTCGGCGACTTCCGCCGGGCGAGTCGAGATGTGGAAGTCCCGCACCCACGGCCGGCCTCGGGCCGCGCTGGCCTGACGCGACTGCGGCCGGCGACCAGAACGCCCCGAGCGCAACGCGACCTGCCGGGCGAGTTCTTGGCGCATCCCACCCCGAGCCTGAAAGTAGATCGCCTGGTAGATCGTCTCGTGTGACACCCACATCTCCGGCCTGTCAGGAAACTCCCGCCGCAACGACCGGGCGATCTGCTGCGGCGAGTGCCGCTGGCTCAGGCGATCCTTGACCGTCTGCCACAACGACGGCCACGCCCGCCCCCACCTCGGACGCAACTTCCCCTCACGAGGACGCCGCGCCCGCCCGTCGGCCTTGCCCTGAGCGTTGCGGTGACAGTACTTCCACCGATACACCCCACCCCACCCCTTCGGGTAACCCACCCCCGCCACATACCCCGGAGCCGGACCATGCGGATGCCGCCGCCCCGACGGCACCCGACCCCCAGTGCCACAGTGATTACGCGACAACTCCCGCCACACCGTCGAACGATCCCGCCCAATCACCACCGCGATCTGCGGACAGTTCAGTCCCTGACCGAACAACACCTCAATCTGCGCCCGCTCCGCGCACGACAACCTCTGCCCCGGCATGACCCCTCATCCTGACGAGAATCCACCCCGTTGCAACAACCACTTGAGCCCAAGGTGTCGGAGACAGCAACATCGGGGAAGTTGCGCGGATCTTCGGTGCGGGGTGCGGGGTGCGGGGTGCGGGGTGCGGGGTGCGGGGTGCGGGGTGCGGGGTGCGGGGTGCGGGGTGGGGGGTGGGGGGGTGGGGGTTGTCAGGCGGGGACGGGCGTGGGGGATGCCGGGGCGGTGGTTGCGAGGCCATCCTGCTCGGTGCTGAGTAGGCGGCGCAGGGACAGCGCGACCAGCGAGGCGACCAGGCAGCCGCCGACCACCGTCGCCACCCAGACCATGCCGTTGGCGGCGCCAATGAGCGGGCCGGCGGTAACCGGGCCGATGACACCGCTGATTCCGAAGATCATCGAACTCATGGCGTTGTATCGGCCGCGTAGCTCGTCGGTGGCCAGTGCGTTGGTCAGCGCGGGCATCACCGGCGAGAGCATCGTCTCGCCGAAGCCGAAGATCGCCGAGCAGGCCACCACGCACAGGGCGGCGAACAGGGCGCTCTCGCCGCTGACCAGACCGCCCGCGCCGAGGACCAACCAGGCGGTGGCGAACACCGCACCCACCACGGCCAGTGCCCGGGTGCGGCTGCGCCCCTCGATGCGGCGGATCACCAGCAGTTGCGCGAGCACGATCATCACGGTGTTCGCCGCGAGCGCCCACGCCACCACCCGGGGGTTCACCTCCACGACCCGCACCGCGTACGCGGCGAAGCCCACCTCGACCTGTGCGTAGCCGCAGGTGGTGAGGATCAACCCGAAGATCACCAGCCGCCGGAACGGGCGGTCCCGGAGCACGGTCAGGTAGCCGCCGGCCGGCGGCTCGTCGACGCCCCGAGGGTTGCCGAGTCGGTGGCCCACGCCGGGCAGGGTGAGCAGGATCAGTGCCGGCAGCAGGTAGGTCACCGCGTCCAGCAGGTAGATCACCTGGAAGGTGCCGAGCCTGCCGGTGTCGACGATCGCGCCGGAGGTCATGCCACCGATGCCGATGCCCAGGTTGAGCAGGGCGAAGTTCAGCCCGAAGACGCGTTGCCGCTCGTCGTCGCCGGTCAGCGACGCGAGGATGGTGTTCTGCCCGGACCAGATCGCCGAGCTGCCAACCGCGATCACCGTCATCACCGCGAACGCGGAGGCGCTCGAATCAACCAGGGCCAGCGAGCCGGTGCCCACCGCCTCGATCAGCAGGCACGGCAGCACCACCCGGCGGGCCCCGAACCGGTCGATCAGAGTCCCGCCCAGTGGCGACAGGGCCAGGGTGACCGCGCCGTACCAGCCGATCACCAGCCCGGCCCGGGTGTCGGTGAGGCCGCGTACGTCGGTGAGGTAGATGAAGAGGAACGGCAGGGTGAGGCCGCGCCCGATCGCCGACAACAGAGTGCCGACGAGGAGCCGGCGAGCTTCTGGGCGGCGAGGGAGGGCGCGACGCAACATGACCGACATTCTGTTCGCCGGGTGCGACATCGTGCGAACCGTTTACCCAGGCGGCGGCTGTCGGGGCGCTCTGCCATGCTGGCCCGGTGAGCGTGACCTGGCGACACCTGCCCGCATCCGCCCGCGAGATCGCCGGCGCCGCCACCGACGCGGTCGAGGCCGCCAGAAACCAGGACACCGAGGCGTACGAGGTGGCTTCCGGCCGGCTCGCCGTGGCCGAACGCTCAGGGCTGGTGCTCGGCGCTGTGGTGCGGCTGCTGCTGGAGGCGACCCATCCGGACGGGCTGGACGGTGACGACGTGCGGCAGGTGCTGGAGCGGTGCGTCCGGGCGGCGGCCCCCTGGCGACCGGACGTCGACCCGCACGTCGTGCTGGTCCTGCTGGCCGGGGCGCTCGGCGTGTACGACCCCGGCGAGGACGACTCGCCACCCGGCCCGGCGGCGCTCGCCCGGCACGCCCCACTGCTCGTGGCCGACCTGCTGGCGGTGACGGGCCGGCCGCTCGACGGCTACCTGAGCGCGGCGTTCACCGAGATCGAGCGCACCGAGCGGCACGACTGACACGATGCGGCCGAACGGGCGAGGGCCCCGACCGATCGGAGCTGATCACATCGTTCACCATCGCGGTACTCTCATGCCCGCATGATCGACTTGCACGGGGGTGCGTGATGGACAGACGAATAGTGACAGGGCTTGCGGTCGTACCGCTGCTCGCTGGTGTGGGCCTGGTGGGCCCGGCGGCGCCCGCGGTGGCGGCGGCTCCCGAGCCGGTCGCCCGAGCCGCGGCCAACTCGGCGAACGAGCTCTACGTGAGCGGCAAGGACTGCACGTCGGGCGCCGACGGCACCGAAGCGGCGCCGTACTGCACGATTTCGGCGGCGGCAGCGGTGGCGCAGCCCGGCCAGACGGTGTTGGTGCAGCCCGGAGACTATCCGGAGACGGTCACCTTTACTCGGTCTGGCACGGAGACCGCACCCATCACGTTCCGCGCCGTCGCCACCTGGTCTGGTCGGATCACCGTCGGCAACATCGGTGACACCGTTGTGGGCACCGTCTTCAGGTTCACTGGTGTGCATGACGTTGTTGTCGAGGGCTTCATCGTTGAGGACACCGACACGGTGGTGCCCGTTGTGGTCGACGCCTCGACGAGAGTCACCATCAACGACATCGCGGCGCGCGCCTATCGTGCTCCGGCAACCGTGCACGTCACCGGCAACTCCAGCGACGTCACCATCAGCCGGGCGTTCCTGACTCAATCGACGGCTCCCGCCATCCGGATCGATCCGGGTGTCCGCGGGACGATGGTCGTCAACAACCAGCTGCACTTCGGTGGTCTGCTGGCCACCGATGCTCCGGGCACGATCGTCACCAACAACACGGTGCTCACCAACTGCGTGCGGGGCATCGACGTGGTCGGCAACTCGACCGGGCTCTCGGTTCAGAACAACATCGTGCGCACGAGCCTGTTTCACGTCGCCTGCAAGACGCCGCAGGACGCGATCGCCATCGCGGTCGCCGCGCCGGCCACGGGAACCGTCAGCGACTACAACCTGATCGACCCGATCAGCGGCGGCCCCGTCTATCAGTGGGCGGGCACGGCCTACTCCGACCTGGCGTCGTTCCGGGCCGCGACCGGGCAGGGCGGCCATGACATCACCGCCGATCCGCTGGTCGCCGGGAGTACGAGCGGAGGACCCAAGACCTTCTTCCCTGCCGATCCGACCTCGCCGGCCGTGGACTCGGCGAACGCCCTGGCACCGGGTGTCACGCGCACCGACACGCTCGGTAACCCGCACAGCGACAACCCCGCCGTGGCGAACACCGGCACGGGCAATGGATTCCACGACCGGGGCGCGGTCGAGGCTCAGGGCTCTCCGGGGAAGGGACAGTACGACCTGCGGCAGAAGCCCGGTGACGATTCGTTCGCTGTGACGGCGACGGTGGCACCGCAGTTCGCCTGGCCGGTGGACGGAGAGGGTGGCACGATCTCCTACCGGTTCGACGGTAAGCGCTACCCGATTGTCACGTCGGCCCGCTCGGTGGACTCATCCTTCCGGGAGGCTGGCAAGGGCTGTGCCTACGTCTCGATCAGCTACACCGGGTTCCGGTGGGCCGAGACGACGGATGGAACCGTTTGCACCAGGGTCGGCACGCGGTACACGCCCACCGCCCCGACGCGGCTGTTGGACACCCGGTCGCGGATCGGCACCGCCACCACCGCCCCGGTGCCGGCCAACGGTGAAGTCACAGTGCCGATTCCGGCCGTCAGTGGTGTGTCGGCGGCCGACATCACCGCAGTGGTGCTGAACCTCACCGTCACCGCGCCCACCATGCCCGGCTTCATCAGCATTCGTGGATGGTCCGGCGAACTCGGCTCGTCGAGCGTCAACTTCGTCGCCAACGAGACGGTTCCGAACCTGGTGATGACGAGGGTGAACGGTGGAGTGGTCCGGCTGGTCAACCGCAGCGGCGGCACCGTCCACCTGCTCGCCGACCTGCAGGGCGTCTACAGCCGGCAGGGCTCCGGGTTCAAGACGCTCGACCCGACGCGGGTGCTGGACACCCGTACCGGCACCGGCGGCCCACTGGCCGCGAACGGTGAGCGACGTCTGGACCTCTCCGGAAAGCTGCCGGTGGACGCCACCGCCGCGATCCTCAACGTCACCGTCACCGCACCGACGACGGCTGGTGTCCTCAGCGTCTACCCGGAGGGTTCCCCGGCGCCGCTGGCGTCGAACCTGAACTTCGTGGCCCGACAGACCATCCCGAACCTGGTCGTGGTGCCGGTGGTGGCGGGCAAGGTGATGTTCCGCAACGTCAGTTCGGGGACCACCCACGTGGTTGCCGACCTGGCCGGCTACTTCGGCTCGGCCGCGTCGGGTGCGGACCAGACCTACGTGCCGTCGGAGGGCCGGGTTGCGGACTCCCGTGACGACTCCGGGTGGATCAGGACGTCGCACTCCGGCCCGTTCCCCGCATTCGCCGTCGGTGGTGCCCCGATCTCCATTGACTGGTGCGGAACGGGATGTCCACGGGTGACCGCCGGGGTGTTGAACCTGACCGTCACCGCGCCGGCGGCGGCGGGCGTGTTGACCGCGTACCCCAGCGGGGCGACGAGGCCGACCGCGTCGAACGTGAACTTCGTGGCCGGGGAGACCGCCTCCAACCTGGTCGTGTCGAAGTCCGACGGGTACGTGGATGTCTTCAACAACAGTTCCGGTACGGCTCACCTCATCGCTGACCAGTCCGGATACTTCATCGCCTCGGCCTACTGAGGCGCGGCGTACCGCAGCGGCCGGGCATCGGTTCGATCCGATTCCCGGCCGCTGCGTCGATCGACCCGGAAGTCCAGCCGATCGGCCAGCCCAGCGGCCCAGTCGGAGAGATCCGCATTTGTATTGATCACGGTATTCTCCGCGAGCTTGATTGATCGACTTCGGCACGGGGGCCAGGATGGACATCCGACGTTGGGCGCGGCTTGCGCTCGTACCACTGATTGGCGGCGCGGCCCTGGTGTGTCCCGCGGCGTCCGCCGCGGCAGCGCCAGCGGCCGCACCGCTCACGGCGGCCGCAACCGGCGATGAGCTGCACGTCAGCGAGCAATGGTGTCAGAGCAGCGGCGACGGCAGTGAGGAGCGGCCGTTCTGCACAATCTCCGAGGCGGCGGCGGTGGCCGGCCCGGGCCAGACGGTTCTGGTGCACCCGGGGGAATACCGGGAGAGCGTGCGGTTCACCCGTTCCGGCACCCAATCGGCGCCGATCATCTTCCGTGCGGTGAACGTCAACTGGCAGATGGCGCGGGTCGGCAACTTCGACACCACCTCGGTGACCGGGACAATCCTCGATCTCACCGGCGTACACGACGTGACGGTGGAGGGCTTGGTCGTGTTCGGGGCCAATCTCGCCGACGCCGTGACGGTGCGGAACTCCCAACGGGTACGTCTCGACAAGCTCACCATCCACAACGGCCTCGGTAGCGCCACCGGCGTGCGAATCAGCGGCCAGTCCGACGCGGTGACCCTCAGCCGGAGCGTCATCCGCGACGCCCAAGCCTCGTCCGTGTCGATCGAGCCCGGCGTGACCGGTACGACCGTCACCGCCAACCAGTTCGACAAATCCGGTCTCGTCGCGACGGACGCTGTCGGTCTGGCCATCACCGGCAACACGGTCTACGTCGACTGTCGGCGTGGCATCGACGTGGCCGGCAGTTCACCAGGCACCTCGATCCACAACAACATCGTCGTCACCGCCAGCCAGCGCAAGCGCTGCGCCACCCCGGCGCTCGCCCCCGGCATCCGGGTGTCCGCCGAGTCCGTCCCCGGGACCGGCACCGACTACAACCTGATTGACCCGCTCAGCGGCGGCGCGCTGTACAACTGGGCGGGCATCGACTACCCGGACCTCGCCTCCTTCGTGACGGCGACGGGGCACGCCACGCACGACCTCGCGGCCGACCCGAAGCTCGTGTGGACGAACGCACTGCACCGTGACTACCTCCTCACCCTGGGTGGGTCGCCGGCTCGGGACTCCGCGGACGCCACCGCCGCCGGTGTGCTGGACACCGACCTGCTCGCCGGCTCCTTCGCCGACGATCCGGGCGTGCCCAACACCGGCACCGGCAGCGGGTACCGCGACCGGGGAGCGGTAGAGGCGTTCTCGGCTGTCACCGAGGATCCGCTCCGTGTCGAACGCAAGGTGGGTGGCGGGCCGTTCGACATCGTCGCGCGGACCGGCTGGCATCAGACCTGGCCGGTCGAGCAGGTGCGGGCCAGGTACGCGTACCACCTCGACGGCGAGCACTTCTGGCGGGTGACCGACGCGGCGACGGCGGAGTTCACGCTGCGACGGGCCGGGGATGCCTGCGTCCAGGTGCAGATCAGCGTCTCCGACTTCCGGATGCCCGCTGGGGGCGGGGAGCGGGTCTGCACCCAGGTCGGCGCGCGTTACGTACCGATCCCCCCGACCCGGGTGCTGGACACCCGGGCACCGATCGGTGTGTCCACCGCCGGGCCGGTGGCGGGCTTCGGAACGATCGAACTGCCGATCGGCATCATCGGCGGCGTCCCGGCCGCGGACATCAGCGCTGTCGTGCTCAACGTGACGGTGACCCAGCCGACCTCCGCCGGCTACATCAGTGTCTCCCCGGGCGGCGAATCGAGTGGTGCGTCGAGCGTCAACTTCGTCGCCGGGGAGACGGTGCCGAACCAGGTCACCGTGCCGGTCCGCAACGGGTCGGTGATGTTGCGCAACGCCGGCTCGGGAACCGTCCACCTGGTCGCCGACCTCCAGGGCTTCTACGCCGCGACCGGTTCCGGCTTCGCGTCGGTGCCACCGACGCGGGTTCTGGACACGCGGGACAGCGGGGGAGCCCCGATCCCGGCCAAGGGCACCCGAACCCTCGACTTCTCCGGCCGGGTGCCCGCCTCCGCGACCGCGGTCGTCCTCTCCGTGACGGTCACCGCACCGACCACCAGCGGTGTGCTCACCGTCTACCCGTACGGCTCGGTGGCGCCGGCCGCGTCCAGCCTCAACTTCGTCGCCGGGCAGACCATCCCCAACCTGGTCACCGTTCAGCTGTCGAACGGCGAGATCAACATCTTCAACAACAGCTCCGGCACCACGCACGTGGTCGCGGACCTGGCCGGCTGGTTCAGTCCGCAGGCCACCCAGACCTTCGTACCGATGACACCGAAGCGGATCGTCGACTCCCGGTACAGCGTCGGGCTTCCCGGCCGTACCCCGGCTCCGCTCGCTGCCCGCGAGACCATCCGGTTCGCACCGTTGCGCAGCGAGGCGATCTGCAACCCGGCCTGCCCCGCCCCGACCGCCCTGCTGGGGAACGTGACAGTCACCGCGCCGACCACGCCGGGCGTGCTCACCGTGCACCCGGGCGGCGGGCAGCGCCCCACCGCCTCGAACGTCAACTTCGTCGCCGGCGAGACGGCGTCGAACGCCGCGGTGGTCGCGGTGGGCTCGGGCGTCGACCTCTTCCACAACAGCGGGGGTACGTCCCACGTCATCGTCGACCAGGCGGGCTACTTCATCGCCGCCGCGTCCTGACTCCAACGCACCAGTCTCACGGCCGTCCATCGTCTCGGCGATGGACGGCCGTGCCGTCCGGTCGACGTCACACCCATCGGCGGGACACTTCATCGCCGCCGCGCAGTGACCCGTCGAATACCAGAACGGCCGGCGTCCTTGCCGCACCCAGCGGTGTGGGCGGCCGCTCTCTTCCTGCCGGCGGGTGACGAGACAGCGGCACGGCGGACGTAAATATAGGCTGCGTTGAGAATTGCTCGACTTCCACGGGGGACAGTTGATGAGAAGACACAGTTCACTGCAGCTTGCGGTCGTACCGCTGCTGGCGGGTGTGGGCCTGGTCGGGCCCGCCGGGCCGGCGGTGGCGGCGCCCGCGCCAGCCGCGGCCTGGGCCGCGAGCGCCGGCACCGAGGTGTACGTCAGCCGGTCCAACTGCAAGCCGGCCGGCGACGGCAGCGAGGCCGCGCCCTACTGCACGATCGGCGCCGCTCTGGCGGTCGCCCAGCCGGGTCAGACGGTGCTCGTGCAGGCGGGGGACTACGCGGAGAATGTGACTGTCACGCGGTCCGGCACGGAGTCCGCGCCGATCGTCGTGCGTGCGGTCAACACGCCGTACGGCGCGGTCCGGGTCGGCCACTATTCGCTCAGTGGTACGCCGCTGACGATCTCCGGCGTGCATGACGTCGTCGTCGAGGGCTTCACGCTCACCGGCCGCGGCGACGCGGTGCCGGCTCTGATCAGCGGGGCCCAGCGGGTCACCGTGGACGGTATCGCCGCAGGCGCCGGCACCCTGCCCGCCGTCCGGGTGACGGGCTCGTCCAGTGCCGTCACGGTCAGTCGGGGCTGGTTCTCCGGTTCCGGCACCGGCGTGGCTCTCGAGGCGGGCGTCACCGGCGCGGTGGTCACCGCCAGCACCTTCTTCAAGACCCGGGTCGCCGTGACCGACGCGCCGGGAGCCCGGATCACCGGCAACACCGTGGTGACCGACTGCGCGACCGGGATCGTGCTGGCCGGTGCCTCGACCGGCGCGAGCATCCGGAACAACATCCTGCGTACCGGTTCCGGGCCCGTCCCGGCGCCGGGGGCCTGCGCCGACCCGACGACCGCTCCCGCGATCTCGGTCTCCACCGCCGCCACCACCGGCACGGCGGCCGACTACAACCTGGTCGACCCGGCCAGTGGCGGGGCTGTCTACCGGTGGGGCGACACCGATCACGCCGACCTGGCGTCGTTCCGGGCGGCCACCGGGCAGGGCGACCACGACATCCTGGCTCCAGTGCTGCTGGGCGAGCAGCAGGGCACCCGGCGCGGCTGGATCCCACTGACCGCCGCATCGCCGGCGGTCGACTCCGCCGACGCGACGGCACCCGGGGTCACCCGCACCGACCTGCTCGACAACGCGCACGCCGACGCGCCGACCGTGGCCAACACCGGTACGGGTAACGGGTATCACGACCGGGGCGCTGTCGAACTCCAGGGCCAGTCGACCCTGGACGGCATTGACGAGATCCGTCGCAAGCCCGGCGGCTCCTCGCTCGAGTTCGTGCACCCTCTGACAGTCACCCACTCGTGGACCACCGACGGCCCGGTGGGCAAGGTGATCCGCAAGCTCACCCCGGACCGCTTCTATCGAGTGGGGCCGATCGAACCGGCCGAGCGGCGGCTCTCCCGTGCCGGCACCGCATGCGTCCAGAGCCCCGTCGTCCGGTTCGACAACTTCCGGGAGGTACCGGAGATCGTCTTCGAGCCGAACTTCGGGTACTGCACGGGCCTCGGCGCGATGTTCACCCCGGTGGCGCCGACCCGTCTGCTGGACACCCGCTCCGCCGTCGGGATCAGCACCACAGTTCCCATCGCGGCCAACTCGGAGATCGTCCTGCCGGTCATGTCGATCAATGGTGTCTCGGCCTCGAACATCACGGCGGTGGTCCTCAATGTGACGGCCACCCAGCCGGCCACCGCCGGATACCTCAGCGTCTACCCCGACGGGACGACGACGCCCCAGGGGTCGAGCGTCAACTTCGTTCCCGGCGAGACCGTGCCGAACCAGGTCACGGTGCCCATGTCCAACGGCAACCTGCGCATCCGTAACAACGCCGGTGGAACGGTGCACGTCGTCGTCGACCTGCAGGGCTTCTACTCCGGTCTCGGTGACGGCTTCAAGCCGCTGGCGCCGACCCGCGTGCTGGACACTCGGGCCAACGGAGGCGCGCCGGTCCCCGCCAACAGCTACCGGGTGCTGGATCTCTCCGGGAGGGTGCCGTCGGGTGCCAAGGCCGTCGTGCTGAACGTGACGGCCACCCAGCCGACGGCGAACGGGGTTCTCACCGTGTACCCGGCCGGCTCGTCAGTGCCGACGGCGTCCAACCTGAACTTCGTCACCGGCCAGACCATCCCCAACCTGGTGACGGTGCCGGTGGTGAACGGCCGGCTCGTCATCCAGAACGTCAGCTCCGGCACCACCCACGTGCTCGCGGATCTGGCCGGTTGGTACGGCAGCGGCGCCACCGACGGCTTCGTCCCGTACGGCCCCCGACGGATCCTCGACACCCGGTCCGGGGCCGGCGGGAGCAGGCTGGCGTCGTTCTCGTCGCTCAACCTTCCGGTGCCCTACCTCGACCCGAACGGCAACGACACGGCGCCGAAGCCGACCGCGTTGGTCGCCAACCTGACGGTCACCGGGCCGACCGCAGCGGGTGTCCTCATCGCACAGCCCAGGGGTGAGGCGCCGTCCGCCGTCTCGAACGTCAACTTCGTGGCCGGGGAGACGGCATCTAACGCCGCGGTGGTGCGAGTGGGTGCCAACGGTTCCGTGACGTTGACCAACAACAGCGGTGGCAGCACGGATGTGGTCGTCGACCAGGCGGGCCACTTCATCGCCACCACCCCCTGACCCAACCGATCCGGAGCCGGCACCATGTGATGGTGCCGGCTCCGGCCGTTCCGGCGACGGTGACCGATCGACTGACGTGACCGGCTGGGCAATGCCGGTAATCTCCGGCCTGATCATGATCGACAGAAGACGGGGATGTCCATGGGTGGTCGCTGGTTCGCCGGGTTCCTAGTCGTACCCCTTGTCCTGGGTGCCGGAGGCCTGGCCGGGCCGGCGGCGCATGCCGCGGTGCCTGCTCGTGCCGCAGTGCCCGCTCGTGCCGCGGTGCCCGCTCGTGCCGTGGTGCCCGTGACCATCGAGCCGGCCGCCCGAGCCGTCCTGCCGACCGAGCTGTCCGTGGACCAGAACCGCTGCTCCGCCAGCGGCGGCAGCGGCAGCAGCAACGACCCGTTCTGCACGATCTCCGCGGCGGCGGCCGTGGTCCAACCGGGACAGACCGTCCTCGTCGAGCCGGGGCACTACGAGGAGGTGCTGACGATGACGCGTTCCGGTACGCCCGAGGCACCGATCACGTTCCGCGCCTCGGCGGCCCGGGGAGACGTACGCATCGGCAGGGTCCGATCCATGGCGGGGCCGACCACCGGCAGCGTCGTCATCGTGGCCGGCGTGCACGACGTGGCACTGCGGGACTTCGTGGTGGAGGGCGTGAGCGGAGCGCCGGCGGTGACGGTGGACGGCTCGACCCGGGTCACCATCGACGGCAACGGCATACGGGGTGCGACAGTGTCCGAGGGCGTGCGGATCACCGGTGGATCCCGCGACGTCACGGTCAGCCGTCAATGGTTCCTGATCGGCGGCGGGCCCGTGGTGGCCGTCGGGGCCGACACCGTCAACGCGGTCGTCGTCGGCAACCAGGGCTACAGCCGTGCCGGGATGGTCGTCACCGACGCCCCGGACACCGTGGTCACCGGCAACACCATCATCACCACCTGTGGAAAGGGGATCGACGTGGCCGGCGAATCGCCGGGCGCGAGCATCCGCAACAACATCATCGCGACGGCGGGCAGCGTCAGGCAGGCCTGCGCCGACCCGGCCGCCGCTGCCGCGATCACCGTGGCCGCCGGGTCGACCGCCCGCAGCGTCGTCGACCACAATCTGATCGATCCGGTCAGTGGCGGCCCGTTCTACGTGTGGGGCGGCACCGCCCACACCATCCGGGACAGCTTCGTCGCGGCCACCGGCCAGGGTGTCGACGACCTGACGACAAACCCGGGTATCGACATCGTCGACATCAACTACTGGCGGAGCTGGATCACGCTCCGGCCGGGATCTCCCGCCATCGACTCGGCGGACGGCACCGCCCCGGGTGCCCTGCCCAGTGACATCCTGGGCAACCCGTACAGCGACGACCCGGAGGCCGCTAACACCGGCACGGGCAGTGGCTATCGGGACCGCGGCGCCTGGGAACGCCAGGGGGTGTTGGACCCCGGTGCGATCGATATCCGGCGGGCGGCGGGTGGCGGTCCACTGGACACGGTGGCGACCATCACCCCGAGCCACAGTTGGCCGGTCGAGCGTGAAGAGGGCCGGTACGCGTTCCGATTCAGCGACCAGACCGGCCCGCGCATCAGCGACGTGCCGCGAGCCAGCTACACGTACCGCCGGGCGGGGGTGGCCTGCGTCGACTACTACGTCAGCCCGAACGGATTCCGCCGTGTGAACGGCGGCGTCGGGCGCACTGATCAGGCCTGCACGGTGACCGGCTCGTACTACACGGCGGTCGCGCCGACGCGGCTGCTGGACACCCGCGCCGCCCTCGGCATTCCGACCACGGTGCCGGTCGCCGCCGGCGGCCGGGTGACCCTCGACCTGCCCCAGGTGGGTGGCGTTCCGGCCGCCGACATCAGCTCGATCGTCCTGAACGTCACCGTCACCGGCCCCACCACCGCCGGGTTCGTGAAGGTCTATCCCGACGCCGGCACGCCCACCACCACGTCGAGCGTCAACTTCGTGGCCAAGGAGACCGTGCCGAATCTGGTCACCGTGCCGGTGCGCGACGGCCGGATCTACCTGGAGAACGCCAGCGGGGGCACGGTCCACCTGGTCGCCGATCTCCAGGGCTACTACAGCGCCCACGGCTCGGGCTTCGCGCCACTCGCACCGACGAGGGTGCTGGACACCCGATCGGCAGCTCCGGTCGCCCCGAACGCCGACCTGCACGTCGACCTCTCCGGCGTCCTCCCCGCCGACGCGACCGCTGCGATCCTCAACGTCACGGTCACCCAGCCGACGACCGCCGGGGTCCTCACCGTCTACCCGGACGGTACGCCGGTGCCGGTGGCGTCCAACCTGAACTTCGTGGCGGGACAGACGATCCCCAACCTGGTCACCGTGCGGGTCGTGGGCGGCAAGGTCGCGATCCGCAACGTCAGCTCCGGCACCACCCACGTCGTCGCCGACCTGGCCGGCTACTTCGGCTCCGCGGCCTCCGGGGCGACGCAGACCTACGTGCCGTACGGGCCGTTCCGGATCGCCGACAGCCGTACCGGCGACGGCCTGATCGATCGCCCCGCCGGCCCACTGGAGAAGCAGGCGGTGGCGAGCGTCGAGGCCTGGTACTACGCGGCGTTCGACGGCGGCGGATGCGGGTCGGACTGCCCCGCCCCCACCGCCGTTGTGACCAACCTGACCGTCACCGCTCCGACCACCGCCGGCGTTCTCACGGCCTTCCCCTCGTGGACGGCACCGCCCACCGCCTCGAACGTCAACTTCGTCGCCGGCGAGACGGCCTCGAACCTCGCGGTGATCAAGACCCGCGAGGTGAGGATCTCCCTGTACAACAACAGTTCCGGCAGCAGCCACGTGGTCGTCGACCAGGCGGGCTACTTCATTCCCGCCGCCTGAGCCCGTGCCGCCCCTCGCCGCGACGGGCGAGGGGCGCTCGCCCTCACGCCGTCCGCTCGGCCACTACCTCCAGGTACTCGGCCGGGATCCGCACCGTCCCGTCGGTGGCCCGGTTGTGCGTACGGGCCAGCTGCACCAGGTCGGCGTGCAGCTCGGCGCGTCGCTCCTCGGGCAGCGCCTCGAACGCCTTCAACGTCGGGCCGTAGTTGGCCCGGAAGAAGAGAGCGAACTCCTCCGGCGTGCCGAAGCGGAAGACGAACTCCCGGCTTACCGCCCGCAGGTCGCCCACGGACCCGCCGAGCAACTCGCGGACCCGGCCCTCGTCGCCCCACTGCACCGGCGGGCGCAGACCCGCCGGTGGCGGCACGTGCCGCCCCACAGTACGGAACAACTCGCCGATGAAACCCTGCGGCGTCCACGACGCCAGTGCCACCGTGCCGCCCGCCCGGCACACCCGGACCAACTCGGCCGCCGCCCGCTCCTGGTTCGGAGCGAACATCACGCCGACGACGGAGAGCACCGCGTCGAAGGCACCGTCGACGTACGCCAGACGTTCGGCGTCCCCGGTCACGAACGTGACCGGGAGGCGCTCCGCCTCGGCCCGCACCTGACCCCGAGCCAACAGTTCGGGTACGTAGTCGACGCCGGTCACGACGCATCCGCAGCGGGCGGCGGCGATGGCGGCGTTGCCGGTGCCGGTCGCCACGTCCAGCACCCGAGCGCCCGCCGACAGGTCGGCCGCGGTCACCAGCAACTCGGCGATCGGGTGGATGAGGGCGGCGACAGCGCCGTAGTCGCCGCTGGCCCAGGTCACCTGCTGGCGTGCCTTCACGGCGGTGAGGTCGAGTGCGGTGGTCATCGGTGGTCTCCCTTGGACGGCTCGTCGTGCCACCGACGCTAGGTGTGGCAGCACCTCCAGGGATCGGTAGAAACACCTATATCGGCGGCACAATGCCCGACCGGGACCTGCGGAAACGGTGCCTGTCGCGGCTCGCCGACGGGGTGTCCGTCTCTCGACTTGGAGCGTTGATCCGTCGATAGGCCGACTCGTCGAGCGCGGGTATGCCCGAGGGCTCAGCGAAAATGCTGAGAGGGCACATCCATGGATCGGATGTGCCCTCTTGCCTCTGGTCGGGGTGGCCGGATTCGAACCGACGACCTCTTCGTCCCGAACGAAGCGCGCTACCAAGCTGCGCCACACCCCGAGGCGTGCCGACAAATAGTAGCCCACCCGGTCCGATGGTCAAACTCGGTACCCCCGCCGCCCGGCGCACCCCGCCGCAATGTCCAAGATCCGCACACTATCGCCGATGTTGCTGCCTCAGAACGCGCCGAGGCAGCAACATCCCCGATGTTGCGCGGATCTTGAGCCGGGGCCCGCGAGCGCGGCCCGGGCCCCGCGAGCGCGGCCCGGGCCCGGCGTGGGTCAGCGGGGGATGAGGGTCAGGATGCTGGCCTCCGGAGGGCAGGCGAAGCGGACCGGGGCGGTGGGGTGGGTGCCCAGGCCGGCGGAGACGTGTAGCCAGGAGTCCGAGCCCGGCCACCGGTGCAGACCGCGCGCCATCGAGCGGGGCAGGCCGCAGTTGGTCACCAGCGCCCCGTAGCCCGGTACGCAGACCTGGCCGCCGTG
Organism: Micromonospora sp. WMMD967; assembly: GCF_029626165.1. Taxonomy (NCBI): domain Bacteria; kingdom Bacillati; phylum Actinomycetota; class Actinomycetes; order Micromonosporales; family Micromonosporaceae; genus Micromonospora; species Micromonospora sp. WMMD967. Next base: position 788,658 of record NZ_JARUBK010000001.1, on the reverse strand, counting down.
GGTGTGCCCGGCCAGCAGCAGCCCGAAGCCGTCGGCGGCCATCTGGTCCAGCACCCGTGGTTCGGGGGAGTGCGTGACAGCGATGGACAGGTCGGCCGAGGACGACACCGTGCCGGCCACGGCCGGGTAGTCGTCCCGGTCGATGTGGGGGTCGTCCACGCCGACCAGGTCGAGCTGCCGACCGCCGGCCTTCAGCATGGTCCGGGCGTTGTTGAGGTCGACCCAACCGGCGCCGGTGAAGACCTGGCGGAGCTCCTCGTAGGGCAGCTCGACGCCCTCGGTGTACTCCCGGTCGGGCAGGAAGTAGGTGAACGGGTTCTTCAACACCGGGCCGGTGTAGTCGTTGGAGCCGAAGACGAACGCGCCGGGGAAGTCCAGCAGTGGCTGGAGGGCCCGCAGCACCCCGGGGACCGCCCCCGGGTGGGCCATGTTGTCGCCGGTCACCACCACCAGGTCGGGGTCCAGGGCAGCCAGCGACGCCACCCAGCGCTGCTTGCGCGCCTGGTCGGGCATCATGTGCAGGTCGGACAGGTGCAGCACACGCAGCGGTTCGGCGTCGGCCGGGAGCACCGGCACGTCGTACCGCCGCAGTGTGAACATGTTGCGCTCGATGAGCGACGCGTACGCGAGGGTGGCCGCGCCGACCGTGGCGGTTCCGGCGGCAAGCCGGAATAGTGTGCGCTTTCGCATGGCGTTCAGGGTAGTTTGACCGTCCATGAGCACGCTGAAGGACCGCCTCACCGCCGACATGCGTTCCGCGCTCAAGGCGCGCGACGAGCTGACCACCTCCACGCTGCGGATGGCCCTGGCCGCCGTCGGCAACGCCGAGGTCGCCGGCAAGGCCAAGCGCGACCTCACCGACGACGAGGTGCTCGCGGTGCTGACCAAGGAGGCCAAGAAGCGTCGGGAGGCCGCCACCGCGTTCGCCGACGCCGGCCGCGCCGAGCAGGCCGCGAAGGAGACCGCCGAGGGTGAGGTGCTGGACCGCTACCTGCCCAAGCAGCTCCCGGACAGCGAGCTCGCCGAGCTGGTGTCGGGGGCGCTCGCCGCGGGCGGCTTCACCGGCAAGACCCAGATGGGCCCGGCGATGAAGGCGGCCCAGGCCGCGGTGGCGGGCCGGGCCGAGGGTGGCCGGGTGGCCGCGGAGGTACGCCGACAGCTGGGTCTCTGACCCAGCGGATCCATCGCCGCCGCGGCACTGGGCCGGCAGACGGAACGGGCGGGCACCCGAGGTGGGTGCCCGCCCGTTCGTGTCTACTGGTCGGCTCAGCCGCCGGGACGACCGCCGGGTCGACCACCGGGCTGGTTGCCGGGCGGGTTACCCGGCGTGCCGTCGGTGTTGCCCGGCGTGCCGCCGCCGCTGCTGACCTGGATGGTGACCAGGCCGCCCTTGATCGTGCGACCGTCCGGGCTGGTGCCGGCGGCGTCGCCGGCCTTGCACGAGGAGGGGACCTTCGTGCTGGAGACGACCGGTTCGAAGCCGGCGCCCTTGAGTCGGGACTTCGCCTGATCCACCGAGATGCACTTCACGTCGGGGATGCTGCGCTGGTCACCCTCGGAGATCTTCTGGCCGGGCGGCTCGAAGTTGATTTTCGGCTTGCCCTTCATGGCGTCCCGCAGCGTCTCCCACACGGGCGGGTTGATGCCGTCCTTCTCCGCGTGCTTCATCTTGACGTTCGTCTGCGGCCAGTCCGGGTCGGCCATGATGCCGGCCACCGAGTACTGCTTGGTCATCGCGACCAGGGCGGCGGTCTTCTCCGAGTCGGTGGTGCCGGACTTGCCGGCCACCGGGTAACCGACGTCGCTGCGGACGTTGCCGGCGGTGGCACCCGCGCACTTCGAGGACGACGACTTGTCACCGACCGGGCACCGGGCGGCGTCCACCGCGGCGCGGGCCACGTCGGTGCTGAACCGCTTCTCGCATCGCGGGTTGGCGATGTCCAGCTTGTTGCCCTCCGGGTCGCGGATCTCCTGCACCGGGATCGGTTCGCAGTACTTGCCGTCCGCGGCCAGGGTGGCGTAGGCGTTGGCCAGGTCGAGCGGGGTGGTCTGCGAGACGCCCAGGGTGAACGCACCCCACTGGTGCGCCCCCTTCTCCAGGTCCAGGTCTTCCTGGGACCGGAAATTGATGCCCAGCCGCTTCGCGGCCTTGACCACGTTCTCCGCACCGACCTGCTGCTGCAGCGGCACGAAGTAGGTGTTGACCGAACGGCCGAACGCGCTCCACATGTTGTGCGGGCCGGCCATGCTCTCGGTCGAGTTGGTGGGGCAGTAGAAGCTGGTGCCCGGGCAGGCGGCCGGGCCAGGCCGGATGATGTATTCCGACTTGAACTGCTTCGGCGCGTTGATGTTGTAGCTGAGCGGGATGCCCTTCTCCAGCGCCGCGACGATGGTGAACATCTTGAACGTCGACCCGGCCTGGTAGCCGGTGATGCCGTCGCCGCCGGTGAGTAGCGGGTTCACCGTGGCCGGGTAGTTGCCCCGGATCTTCTTCTTGCTCTTCGCCGGATCGCTGGAGATCTTGTTCTTCGGGTTCTTCGGGTCGTCCAGCTTGAACTGCCGGTTCACCGCGAGCGCCCGGACCCGGCCGCTGCCGGGCTCGACCACCGCGACCATTGCGGCTTCCTTGCTGTTCTCGCTCTTGGCCTTGCGGACGGCCTTGTCCGCGGCCTTCTGCGCCTGGACGTCGATCGAGGTGACGACGGTGTAGCCGCCGCTCTTCAGGCGTCGCTCGCGGTCGTACGTGGTCGAGCCGAACGTCTCCTGCTGCATCCACCAGCGGTAGAAGAAGTCGCAGAAGAAGCCCCAGCTGTTGACGTTGGCGGAGACGCAGCCGTTGGGGGTGCGCTTGTCCTTCACCTCGAGCTTGACGGCCTTGGCCGCGTCGGCCTCCTGCTGGGTGATGGCCTTGATCTCGACCATGTTGTCGATGACGTAGTCGCGACGGTCCAGAGCGAGCGGGTAGCCGGCCTTGGTGGTCGGGTCGTTCGTCGTCGGTGCCTTGACCATGCCGGCCAGCAGCGCCGCTTCCTCGATCTTGAGCTTGCTCGGCGGCTTACCGAAGTAGACCTGGCTGGCGGCGAAGATGCCGTACGCGCCGTTGCCGAACGAGGCGAGGTTGAGGTAGCGGGTGAGGATCTCGTCCTTGGAGAACTCCTTGTCGACCTGGAGGGCCAGCCGCATCTCACGGAGCTTGCGGGCGCTGGTGTCCTCGGTCGCCGCGACCACGTCGGCGGGGTGGGTGGCCGAGTAGGCGATGGCCAGCCGGACGTACTGCATGGTCAGCGTCGAAGCGCCCTGCCGGCCGGAGCCTTCGCTCTGGTTGTTGACGAACGCGCGGGCGACACCGTTGATGTCGACGCCGTTGTGCTTGTAGAAGTCGTGATCCTCGGCCGCGATGATCGCCTTCCGCATGAACGGCGAGATGTCGTCGAACTTCACGTCGCGGCGGTTCTCGTCGTACATGGTCGCGAGCGGTGTCTTGCCGTCCGAGGCCAACAGGTAGCTGATCTGTGGCGCGCGGGCCACCGTCAGCTCCGTGGGCAGGGCGCCGAATGTCTCGGCGCCGGCCTTTGCGGCCAAGCCGGACATCGCCACTGCGGGGAAGGCCGCCGCAGCGACCACCACGCCGGCCAACAGGCCACACACGAGTAGCGATGCGGCGTTGGTCAGCACATTGTGGTCACGTTTCCGCATCCAGGTCACCTCGACAGGGTACGCGAGTAGGGAACGAGGGGCGCTGGGGCGTTCTTTCCCCATTTCCTGCGCGCGCTGCCCTCGTTGTGCTAAACGCACGACCCCCGGTGCTTGGTTGCGTGTGACCTGGCGTGAGTCTCCTCCGATTCAGGGAGGCGGCGCAGCGTTATCGCCGAGCTCGGCGGGGTAACCGGCGGTCGAAGGCCCGGGAAGCCGGGAGTGTCCGGAATGATGGATTTCGCCGACAACGTTGCGTAATCGGTCGACTACAGAGCATGATGGGGGCGGCGACAAAGCCACATGTCGTCCGCGCCGCCTTGGGGAAGGCAGGCCGGGCGATCGGGGGGAATTGCCGGCTGACGTGCATCGACGAGGTCGGTAGGTACTGCAAGGGGGGACGTGTACACATGGGCATGATCACTGACTGGCCGTCACTGGCGGCATGTCAGAACGGGGACCCGGACGCGTTGTTCGTACAGGGCGCCGAACAGAACGTGGCGAAGCGGATCTGCCGGAGCTGCCCAGTTCGGTACGAGTGCCTGGCCGACGCGCTGGACAACCGGATCGAGTTCGGTGTGTGGGGTGGCATGACCGAACGCGAACGGCGGGCGCTGCTGCGTCGTCACCCGCAGGTGACGAGCTGGCGCAAGATGTTCGAGGCCGCGATGAAGAAGAACAGCAAGGACAAGACCGGCAAGGACAAGATCCTGGTCAGCGCTACCACCTGACGCCGGTCACGGCCGGCTGATCGCCGCGCCGATCGTCCGCAGCCCGTCGACGTCGTGTACGTCGGCGGGCTGAGCCGTCACCGACACCGCCGGCACCTCCGGGAACGCCTCGGTGAAGCGCGCCGCGACCTGCTGCTCGCGTACCGCCTGACGGGCCAGAGCCGCGTGGGCCCGCAACACGTCGACGGTGGCCTCGTGCCCACCCAGCTCGGTCAGCCGCTCGGCGGCGACCCGGCTCTGCTCGGCGTCCAGCTCCGGCACCGCCGGTCGGTGCACCCGGTTGAGGACCAGACCGGCGAGCGGCATCCGCTCGTCGCGCAGACGGCCCGCGAAGTAGGCGGCCTCCCGGACCGCGTCCGGCTCCGGTGCCGCGACCAGCAGGAAGGCCGTCTCCCGTGCCTGGAGGATGCGGTACGTCTGCTCCGCTCGCTGCCGGAAACCGCCGAACATCGAATCCAGCGCGGCCACGAAGCCGGACAGGTCGGTGAGCAGTTGTGCGCCGAGGACCTTCTGCACCACCTTCGAGAACATCCCGAACGAGGCCGTGACCAGGCTGAACATGCTCCGTCCGCCGCTTCGCGCCGGGGCCAGCAACAGTCGCAGCATCCGGCCGTCGAGGAAACGGGAGAGCCGGGCCGGCGCGTCCAGGAAGTCCAGTGCCGAGCGCGACGGTGGCGTGTCCACCACGATGAGGTCCCACTCGCCGCGGGCGTGCAGCTGGCCCAGCTTCTCCATCGCCATGTACTCCTGCGTGCCGGCGAAGGTCGAGCTCATTGCCTGGTAGAACGGGTTCGCGAAGATCTCCGCGGCCTTCGTCGGATCGGTGTGCTGGAGCACCACGTCGTCGAAGGTGCGCTTCATGTCCAGCATCATGGCGTGCAACTCGCCGCCGCTGCTCTCGACGTCGATGCCCTTGACCTGGCGAGGGGTGTTGTCCAGCTCGGTCAGCCCCAGCGACTGGGCCAGGCGGCGCGCCGGGTCGATGGTGAGCACCACAGTGCGTCGGCCGTGCTGCTCGGCGGCTCGCAGGGCCAGCGCCGCGGCGGTGGTCGTCTTTCCCACCCCGCCGGCACCGCAGCACACGACGATCCGCACGCCTGGGTCGGCGAGGATCTGGTCGACGTCCAGCTGCGGCGCCGCGTCTTCGGAAGGCACCAATCGAGCGTATCGGGCCGCGTGGGTCAGCGCGCCCGTGCTGAGCTCAGGTGTGAGTCAATCGGCGCTGACGAGGGCCCGGGCCAGGGCCGTCAGACCCGCTCGGTCAACCCCGTCGGGCAGCAACGGCAGCTCCCGCATCGGCAGCCCCAGCTCCACCAGGTCGGCGCGGAGCGAATCCTCCAGTTCACGCCGGATGAGCTGGTCCCGGGCCTCGCCGTGCAAACCGGCCACCGTGTCCCGATCGGCCGGCAGCCCGGCGGCGACCAGACCGCGCCGCAGCTCCGCGGCGGTGACCGCCGGACCGGCCGGCAGTCGGGGCCGAGCGCCGTTGACGATCACCTGCCCGATGCCGAAGCCGAGCGAGGTCAGGTCCGCGATCGCGTCCACCGTCTCCTGGACCGGCATCTCCTCCAGCAACGTGACCACGTGCACCGCTGTCATCGGGGAGCGCAGCAGCGCCGAGACCCCCTCGCTCTGCGTCTTGATCGGGCCCACCTTCGCCAGCCGGGCGGTCTCCGCCGTCACGTTGAGGAAACGGCCGATCCGCCCGGTCGGCGGAGCGTCCAACACCACAGCGTCGTACGCGCGACGCTGTCCGGAGGTGCGGGTGGTCGCCTCCTTGACCTTGCCGGTGAGCAGTACGTCCCGCAGCCCCGGCGCGATGGTGGTGGCGAAGTCGATGGCACCGAGCTTGCGGAGAGCCCGGCCGGCCGCGCCCAGCTTGTAGAACATGTCGAGGTACTCGAGCAGCGCCTCCTCGGCGTCCACCGCCAGAGCGCGTACCTCACCGCCGTCCGGTGCGTCGGCGAGGTGCCGCTCCTCGTACGGCAGCGGGTCGATACCGAACAGCTGGGCGATGCCCTGCCGTCCCTCGACCTCGACCAGGAGGGTGCGTCGACCGCCGGCGGCGAGCGCGAGAGCGAGGGCCGCCGCGATGCTGGTCTTGCCGGTGCCGCCCTTGCCGGTCACCACGTGAAGGCGGGCGGACCATCCCGTACCGGCCGGGTCGGTCGGCCACTCAGCTGCAGACACCAGTCGAGCCTATCCAGGCCCGGTGGTCACGCGACCTCGCAGACCCACCAACCCGTCTTCTGCACCACAGTGAAGCGCAGGTCCTGGTCAGCCACCTTCTCGTCGGAGGTGGTCATGGTGACCCGGGTGGAGACCGTGGCGCGGTCACCGGTCTGGTTGTCCACCTTCGGGGTGGTCCACCGGAAGCGGGGGTTCTGGTGTGCGGAGGCGTACTTCTCCACCTCGGCGATCTTCGCGGCGATCTTCTCGTCGTCGCGGGAAGCGGCGCAGACCCGGCTGGCCGCCTTGGCGGCGTCGCGGTCCTTGTAGACCGCTGTGAGGAACTCGTCGACGGCGACCGCCGGCTCCTTGGCGCCCTCACCGGTCTCGGCGTTGCGCAGGGTCAGGAACGCCACCGCGCCGCCGCCCACGCAGAGCACCATGATCACGGCCAGTGCGATCACCGCGATCAGCAGTCCGCGCTTCTTCTTCGGCTCGGCCGCGCCCTGGTAGGGCGCGTAGGCCGGCGGGGGTGGGGGGATGTCCGCGGCGCCCGGCGGTGTCGGGGCGGCAGCCGACGCGGGACCGCCCGGCCCTTCCGGTTGGCCGGCGCCGGTGGCCTGGACCGGTGGCCCAGGGAGCGCGGGCTGGGCGGGGGACGCGGGGAGGGCGAGTCGCCCGGACGGTGCGGCGGGGGCGGGCTGGCCGGGGATGGCCGGAGGGCCCGACTGGCCGGCGGGTTCCGGGTGGGCCGAAGGGTGGGCGGATGGGCCGGCCTGGTCGCCGCTGGGCGGTTGGGTCATCGTCGTTCCCTCGGGGGTGCGACGCTCGCCGCCACCCAGGGCGCCGAGCGTGATCGAGCGGGCGGCCGGGCGCTGCGCGACCGTCCGACCGGAAGGGTAGCGGTCGATGAGCGGATCGGCGTCGCCCTGCCGTGCCGCGTGGGCGTCGGTCGGACGGGCGGGCATCCGGGCCCAGGACGACGTCAACGCCCTCGCGCTGACGATCTGTCGCATATGTGACTGTTGGTGACTGGTTGTGCGCGTCCTATTGGCGGGACTGGGGCTACCGACCTACCTTCGTCCCGGTGCGGGGGCCGGAACGGATGAATACGTCCGGGCCGGAAGCATGATCCGAGAGGTACGACCGGAGGCAGTGCATGCGCGACGCGGACAACATCCCTCGCACCCAGTTTCCGACCAACGACCGGCCCCGACGGCCCGGTTCCGTGGTCGAGGCCGGTGGGGGGCCCGTCAGCGGCCAGCCGGTCAACGAACGGTCGTACCGTCGGATGCCGGAGCAGGCGGAGGCGGCCCGGACGCCGAGCCGCCCCACCGAGCGGGTCCGCGACGACGACGAGGCGGGCTACGTCATCCACCTGCCGATCCGGGTGCCGAGCCTGGCGGCGGCGACGGTGCTCGCCGGTCGGGTCGCGGTGTCCCTGGGCTTCCTGCCCGAGCTGGACGCCGGCGAGACCACAGTGTCCAACGCCGACGACCAGAACAACCGGCACCGTGTCTTCTGCGACCTGCTGCTGCCCGACCGGTCCCGCTGCCCCCAGGGGTACGAGCACGAAGGGCTCTGTGGGGAGTTGCCGGCCACGCCGGAGCAGCGTCCCGCGTCCCGCCCGGCCGGCGGACCGTAGGCTGTCCCTCGAACAATTCCGCACCGAGAGGGAGCCCTTCAGCGATGCAGAAGTGGGAATACTCCACGGTCCCGCTGCTAGTCCACGCGACCAAGCAGATCCTCGACAACTGGGGCGAGGACGGGTGGGAGCTCGTCGCCGTGGTCCCCGGGCCCAACCCGGACCAGCTGGTCGCCTACCTGAAGCGGCCCAAGGCGTGAGCAACGGTCCGCACGCGAAGCTCGCCGAGCTGGGGTTCGAACTGCCCGAGGTCGTGCCACCGGTGGCCAGCTACGTGCCGGCCGTGCAGTCCGGCCAGCACGTGTACGTCTCCGGCCAGTTGCCGATCGCCGAGGGCAAACTGCTCGCGACCGGCAAGGTCGGCGCCGGGATCTCCGCCGAGCAGGCCAAGGATCTGGCCCAGCGCTGCGCGCTCAACGCGCTGGCCGCTGTCGACTCGCTGGTCGGCCTGGAGAACGTGGTCAAGGTGGTCAAGGTGACCGGTTTCGTGGCCTCCGCGCCCGGGTTCACCGGTCAGCCCGCGGTGATCAACGGTGCCTCCGACCTCTTCGGCACCGTCTTCGGCGAGGCCGGCCGCCACGCCCGTAGCGCCGTCGGTGTCGCCGAACTGCCCCTCGACGCCCCGGTGGAGATCGAATTGATCGTCGAGGTCGCCTGACGCGTCGGCGTCACCAGCGATCAGTCGGAAGGAAGGGCCCCTTTTGCGGCCCTTCCTTCCGGTTCGCTGAACAAGATCGTGGGGTGTGGCGGGCGGGGTCGTACGATCGCAGCCATGAGCGGGCACGTGACGGCGCCGGCGGCGGCGCTCGCCGACGAGCTGCCGACCTGGGTGACACTGCTGCGCGCACCGAACCCCGGGCCGATGACTCTCGACGGCACCAACACCTGGGTGCTGCGCGCCCCGTCGGCCGACCGGGCCGTCGTGGTCGATCCGGGGCCGGCGGACGAGGGGCACCTGAACCGCATCGCCGCGCACGGGCCCATCGGGCTGATCCTGATCACCCACGGCCACCCCGACCACACCGAGGGCGCCGCGCGACTGAGCGAACTGGTCGGCGGCGTGCACGTCCTCGCCGTCGACCCGGCGCACACCATCGGCGGCAAGCCACTCACCGAGCCGGGTGAACACCTCGGCGGCTTCGGCCTGGAGATCCGTCTGCTGAGCACGCCGGGGCACACCGCCGACTCGGTGTGCTTCCTGGTCGAGCACGGCGACGAGCAGGCGGTGCTCACCGGCGACACCATCCTCGGCCGGGGCACCACTGTCGTCGCCCACCCCGACGGGCACCTGGGCGACTACCTGGCCAGCCTGGAGCTGCTGTCCGCGTACCGGGGAATCCCGGCCCTGCCCGGGCACGGCCCGGCGCTGGCCGACTGCGCCGCCGCCGCCGACTTCTACCTCGCGCATCGCAGAGCCCGGCTCGACCAGGTCCGGGCCGCGGTCGCCGCCGGCGCTCGCACGCCCGCCGACGTGGTGGCCGCGGTCTACGCGGACGTGGACCGCTCGCTCTGGTGGGCGGCCGAGTGGTCGGTCCGCGCGCAGCTCGAATATCTGGGTGTCGACCCTGGGGAATCCGCACCCGGGGTCAGTGGGTTGGAGCACATGTGACCTGCCCCGTGTGTGGAACCGTCGCCGTTCCCGGTGCGCGGTTCTGCCACAACTGCGGTGCCGCGTTGCCGGCCGCCGCCACGTTGCCGGCGGCCGAGCGCCGGGTGGTCACCGTGCTCTTCGGTGACCTCTCCGAGTTCACCTCCTGGTCGGAGGACCTCGACCCGGAACGCGTCGGCGCGGTCACCGACCGGGTGCTCGCCGCGCTCGCCGGTGCGGTGAAGACGTTCGGCGGGCACGTCGACAAGCTGACCGGTGACGGGATCATGGCGGTCTTCGGCGCTCCCGTGGCGCACGAGGACGACGCCGAACGCGCCGTTCGAGCCGCCCTGTCCATGCAGCGGGCCGTCCGCCGGGTGCTCGACGACGAGCGAGGCGGCGGCGCGCCACTCGGGCTGCGCGTCGGCCTGAACACCGGCGACGTCATCGCGGGCATCCAGGCAGCCATCGAATATACGGTCATCGGCGACACGGTGAACACCGCCGCCCGGCTGGCCGACGCCGCCGCCGTCGGCGCGGTGTACGCCGGAGGGCGCACCGCCGCCGCGACCCGGCACGTGTCGTCCTGGCGGGCACTGCGCCCGCTGCGGCTCAAGGGAAAGCGGGAGCCGGTCGAGGCGTACGAGCTGCTGGGCCTCCTGGACGCGCCGGGCACCCGGTCGGGGCTCGGCGACGAGGCGCCGTACGTCGGACGGGAGACGGAGATCGGCCGGGTCGCCGGCCGACTCGCCGAGGTGATCGACCAGGGCGACCCGCGGGTGCTGCTGATGACCGCCGAGGCGGGTATCGGCAAGTCCCGGTTCGCCGCCGAGGTCGAGCGCCTCGCCGCCGGGTACGACGTGGGCGCCGGCCGCTACGCGGCGCACACCGGAGCCCGGGTGCTCTCGGTGCGGTGTGCCGCGTTCGGTGAGCGACGCCGGCTCGCGCCCCTGGCCGACCTGGTGCGTGCCGCCGTCGGCCTGCCCAGCGACGCGGCCACCGCGCTGACCCGACCGGCAGTCGAGGAGAGGCTGCGGCGGCTCGGGCAGCGGCTCGCCCGCTCCGGTGGTGAGACCGCGCCGATCGCCACCGAGCAACTGCTCGCCCTGCTCGGCTACGGCGAACTCCCCGCGCACGCCGGCACCGACACCGGTGAGTGGGGTGGGTCGGGCGTCCCGGCGGCGGACTCGGAGGCGGTGCCGAACGCGGTCGCCGACCTGCTCAGCGGCCTTGCCTCGGAAGCGCCGCTGGTGGTCGTGGTGGACGACCTGCACGACGCCACCGCCGAGACGATCAGCGCGCTCGGGCTGACCCTGTCCAGGCTCACCGGCCCGGTGCTGGTGCTGCTGCTCGGCCGGCCGGAGCTGGTGCGTACCGCCGGGGCGTTGACCCGGGTCGCGGACGCCGAGGTGCACTCCCTGCCACCGCTGCGCGGCGCCGACGCGGCACGGCTGCTCACGAGCTACCTCGGGGGCGGCAGGTTGCCGCAGGCCGACACGGACCGGCTGCTCGCCACCGCGCAGGGCAACCCGTTCTACCTGGCCGAGCTGGTCACCCTGTTGATCGAGCGGGGAGCGCTCACCACGGAGTCCGCGCGGGGTGTCCGCCTACCGGGGGAGCGGCCCGGCGACCGCGACCAGAGCCCGGCGGCCGGATGGCGGTTGGTGCCCGGCTCGCTGGGCAGCCGTTTGCTCTCCCGGGACCTCGCCGCCGTACTCGCCGCCCGGATCGACGCCCTGCCGCCGGACGCCCGTTCGGTGCTGCGGGACGCCGCGGTGATCGGTGACACGGTGCCGAACGGGGCGTTGGAGGCGATGCGCGAGCAGCGCGCCGGCCGCGACGGACGGCCGTCCGCCGTGGTCGCCGTGGAACTCGACCGGGCCGTCGAGGAGCTGCTGCAACGGCGGATGCTGCACCGGTCCCGGACCGGCTACTCGTTCGCGACCCCGCTGATGCGGGAAGCCGCGTACGCCGGGGTGAGCAAGGCGGAGCTGGCCGAGCGGCACGCCGCACTGGCCCGCTGGGCGGCGCCGGCGGAGGAGTCCGCCCCCGCCGCGCCGGGCGGGTTCACCGACGAGGCCCGGGACGACTTCGTGGCGACGCACGTCGAACGGGCCGCGACGCTCGCCGACGCGGTGAAGCTGCGCCCGGACGCGCCGGCCCGCGCGGTGGTGCCGTTGGGCGTCGCCGCGCTCGGCCGGGCCGCCCGCCGGTCGCTGTCCGTCGGTGAGCCGGTGCTGGCCGTCGAGTACGCCGAGCGCGCCACCGAACTCGCCCGTGACGGGGTGCCGGCGGCCGATCGGGTGGTGCACGCCCGGGCCCTGCTCCAGGTCGGCCGGGTCGTCGACGCGTTGGCGTACGCGGAGAAGATCGCCGCGAACGCGGGCGACGAGGCCACCCGGGTCGGTGCGCTGCTGCTCGCGGGGCAGGCCCAGGAGACCCTCGGTGATCAGGGCCGGGCGATGACCGCCTGGCAGGAGGCGTTGCAGGTGGCCACCGCGGCCGGCCTGCCCGTGCACCGTGCCACCGCGATGCGCCGGATCGGGATGGCCGACTTCGTGGCCGGCCGGCTGAGCCAGGCGAGCAGCCGGTTGGCCGCCGCGTACCAGGTCAGCCTCGGTGCCCAGGACCGGCGCGGGCAGGCGTGGTCGTTGCAGAACCTGGCCTGGGTCACCACCACCCGGGGTGACTTCGCCGGCACCGACGCGGTGCTCGGCCGGGCCGCCCGGCTGTTCGCCGAGCTGAAGGACCCGTACGGGCGGGCCTGGCTGCGCGGCACCACGGCGTTCGCCCGACTGCTCGCCGGGCGGCTGCGCGAGGCGTGTCGGATGGCGCAGGTCTTCCTGCCCTTCGGGGAGCGGGTCGGCGAGGCGTGGGCGGTGGGCACGCTGCGCGCGGTGGCCGCGTTCGCCACCGCCGAGCTGGGTGACCTGGCCGAGGCGGACCGGGAGGCCCGGCGGGCGTACCGGGATTTCGCCGCCGCCTCCGACGACTGGGGGCGCGGGTTCGCGCTGGTGGTCCGCGCTGTGGTGGCACGAGGGCTGGGCGAGTCGGAGCACGCGGCGGACCTGCTCGGCGACGCCCTCGCGTACGCCGAGCGCACCTCGCACCCGCTGCTGACCGGGATGGCCGGCACGCTGCGCGGGTTCGTGGCGTTGGACCTCGGCGACTGCGAGACCGCCGAGCAGATGGCCCGTTCGGTGCTGACCACTGTGGAGCCGCACAACCCGCAGGCGCCGGCGCAGGTGGCACCTCGGGTGCTGCTGGCGACGGCGCGTCTGGCCGCCGGCGACTCGGCGACAGCGGTCGGGCTGCTCGCCCCGGTGGCGACGGCCGCCGCGAACGCGCCCTCGCTGCTGTTCTCCCGCCGTCAGACGATGGCTCAGTACGCGTCGGCGCTGCTCGCCCACGGTCAGCGGGAGCAGGCGTTGGACTGGGCTCGGCGGGCGGTCACCGCGCCGGCCGAGGACGTGCGCAGTCAGGTGATCGCGGCCAGTGTGCTGGCCGAGGCGCTGGCTGCCTGCGGCCAGCCGGCGGAGGCGCTGTCCTGCGCGGACGAGGCGGTCCGCCTGGCGTACGCGACCGAGCAGCGCAGTGAGCGCGCCGCAGCCGACGCCCTGCGCGCCCGCCTGAGCACCTGACCGCGGTGATCAAGAGGTTCGCGTCAGGAAACTGTCGTGCGGTGACCGAAACCTCTTGATCAACATGAAGGGTCGGGGTTGGGTTTCTACCGGTTTTGGGGATGTGGTGGTCGGGGGTAGCGGCTAGCGTGTCACCACCGTGTGCTGGTCCACAGTGGTGACCATCGCCGTGCCTGGGGAGGCCCTTCATGAAGCTGCCGCGTTCCATCGCGGGCTGGACCATCGCGGTCTTCGGCGTGTTGGCGCTGGTGATGGGCACGGTCGGGCTGCTCTGGCCGGAGGCGCAGCTGCGCATGCTCGGGTTCGAGGTGCCGGAGACGCGGGCCGTCGGTGACCACACCGGCACGTTCCTGTTGGCGTCGTCGATGGCGGCGTTCAACATGGGGGTCTACTACCTGCTGGCCACCGTCACCGAGTGGCGGGCGTTCTACCGGTTCACAGTGGTTTTCCGGTTGGTCACGTTCACCGTCTTCACCATCGCCGTGCTGGCCGACATCGCCCCCGACCGGTTCTTCGGGGTGGCGGCCTGGGAGGGGCTGGGAGCCGTGGCCACCGCCGTCGGCCTGCGCCTGGACGCTCGCCGGGGTGACCTCAGCACGGCCGACGGTGCCACGGCGACCGCGGCCGCCGAGGAGGGTGCCGGTCCCGCCGGAGCCGCTTCGGCGGACGCGGTGCGCTGAGCCATCGGTCGGGTTGGGTATTTTCGAGCGGTGACGGACACCCCGAGCGGCGGCTTGCCGGTTCCGATCGTGCCCGGCCTGACCGATTTGCGGGTTTTTGCCCGGGGTGGATACGCGACCGTCTACCAGGCCACCCAGATCTCGGTGGGCCGCGAGGTCGCCGTCAAGGTGGAGAACCGGACGCTGGACAGCGAGCGGGATCAGGCCCGCTTCCTGCGCGAGGCGCGGGCTGCCGGCCGGATGTCGTCACACCCGCACGTGGTCGACCTCTTCGACGTCGGGGTCACCGTCGACCAGCACCCCTACCTGATCATGGAGCTCTGCGACGGCTCGTACGCCGAACGGATGCGCACCTCGCCGCTGGGCCCCGTGGAGGCCCGTGACCTCGGCATGAAGATCGCCGACGCGCTGGCCCACTCCCACGCCGCCGGGGTGCTGCACCGCGACGTCAAACCGGCCAACATCCTCCACTCACACTTCAACTCGGCAGTGCTCGCGGACTTCGGGCTGGCCGTGCTCGCCGAGCACCGCGACGCCTCGGTCACGCTGGAGGTGCTCACCCCGGCGTACGCGCCACCGGAGATGTTCAGCCACAGCCCGCCGTCACCGGCCGTCGACGTGTACGCGCTCTGCGCCACCCTCTACGCGGTGATGCACGGCCGACCGCCCCGCTGGCAGTCCGAGCGCAATCCCAGCCTGGTCACAGTGCTGGAGATGTTCAACCAGCCGCTGCCCCCGTTGCCCGGGGTGCCGGACGAGCTGATCGATGTCCTGCGCCTCGGCATGGCCAACGACCCCGCCGAGCGTCCCTCCGCCCTGGAGTTGCACGACCTCCTCGCCAACCTGCCCCTCGGGCCGCCGTCGGCACCCGTCAGCGGTCCCCCGGTCAGCGGTGGCGCCACCATCTCCGGCGCCTACCCGGTCAGCCGGCCCATTCCCCGTCCGGCCATCGAGGACACCCAGCAGGCGGTGCCCAGCGGTCGGCGCTGGCGGCGCTGGTTCCTCGGCGGCGCGGGTGTGCTCGCTCTCGCCGCCTCCGCCACCGCCGGGGCCTGGGTCGCCGACCGGGCGGCGGTGCCCACCCCGAACCCGTCGGTCACCCAGGTCGCCGCACCGGCGACCGGCCCGCTGCCCGGCTGCGCCACCGGCTCCGGTGCGCCGACCGCCCTGCCCGAGGGCGCCCGCTGCCTGCCTGAGCTGGAGTGCTTCGGCCCGGTGCGGATCCGGGGCGACCGCGCGGAGGCGGCCCGGCTGCCCTGCGCCGGCCGGCACACCTGGGAGACGTACGCCGAAGGCATCCTGCCGGTGTCGCTGGTCGGTGCCGCCTACGACGAGGTGATCGCCGCCGCCCCAGTGCGACAGGTGTGCAGCGCCACCACGTTCCGGTTGACGACCGGGATCGCCGAGCCGAGCGGCTGGCACCTGGAGGTGCTACCGCCGGTCGACGGCAGCATCGACCGGGCGTACCGGTGTCTGGCCGGGCGGGGCGTGGACGCGCTCGCCGCGCCCACCCTCACCGGCCGCCGCTGAGCCCGTTCGTTCCGCGTCGCCGGTCACGCACCGCACGCAACGCGTCCCGACTGTCGAGGGCGTCGAGGGTGTCGGCGTCGATCCCGTACGGCATCAACTCGGGCGGCCCGACGGCCGCCGAGCGGTCCACCGGTTCCGGTGCGTCGCCCTGCCGGGCGGCCGAGACGGCGACCCCGGCGACCATGGTCAGCAGGACGCAGAGAAGTGCCAGGGCCACGCCGAGAAGATCCTGTCGACGCCAGATGACCAGCATAGCCAGCGGCACGAGGGCTCCCAGCGCCGCGAGCACCGCCACCGTCCGCGCATCGGGTCTGGGCAATCGGCTCACCCGTCCAGCATGTCGTGACGAGCCCGGCTGTCAACCGCAGAGCCGACCGGCGCGCCGATGGATGTCGATCGGCTGGGCGGTCCGACATGACCGCTCGGCGTCCACACTCAGTGGACGAGAGCCGCTACTCTCGGTGTCCCGCAGGCTCTTCCGGCAGCGAGGTCGCCCATGAACCCAGGCAGGTCGCAGTCCCGGCTCCGCTCGGTCGCGTCGACGCTGGCCGTCGCCCTCACCCTCGCACTGGCCGCCGCCGCTGGCTGCGACAGTCGGCAGGAACCCGACCTGCAGTCGGTGCAGGAGAAGATGCGCGAGACGCACATCTACGGCCAGTCGAAGCTGCGGATCGGTGTCGCCACGAACGAGCCGTTGATGGGCGAGTTGCGGAACGGCAAGCACGCCGGTTTCGACGTCGAGATCGCCAAGTACATCGCCGCCTCCCTCGGCTACGAGGGGGACCAGCGTCTGGAGTTCGTGCCGGTGGCCACCGAGGAGCGGATCCCCGCGCTCCAGGGCGGCACTGTGGACCTCGTGGTCTCCAGCTTCTCGATCACCGAGGAGCGCAAGAAGGTGGTGAGCTTCGCCGGGCCGTACTTCGTCACCACCCAGGAGGTGATGGTGCCGACCCGGTTGAAGGGCAAGATCAGCACCATCGAGGACCTCCGCAACCCGGACTACAAGATCTGCACCAGCGGCGGCTCCACCACCGAGGCCGAGCTGGGCAGTCACCAGGTCAAGGCGTTGGTCGTGAAGACCGTCGGTGACTGCGTCAACGGCATCCGTGCCGGCCGCTACGACGCGGTCAGCTCCGACGAGACGATCCTCGCCGGCTTCCTGGCCCGGCACCCGAAGGAGTTCGAGATCGTCGACCTGCCCTTCGGCACCAGCGAGTTGTTGGGCATCGGCGTGCCGATCGGCGACCCGGCACTCCGCGATCTGGTCGCGTTCTTCCTGCAGAAGAGCTACCAGCAGGGCCGCGACGAGCAGGCGAGCCCATGGCAGACCGCGTACAACCAGACCCTCGGTCCGTGGCTGACGGCAGAGAAGCGCCAGCCGCAACCGCTGGAGGTGCCGAAGCTCGTCGACTTCGACGACAAGGCGCCCGCGAAGTGAGCGCGGCGACCACCGCCGCCGACAGCGACGGCCCGGTCCCGCCGCCCCGCCGATCCGAGCCGGGTGACGACGCCACAGCCCCGACCCCCGACGGTACGCTGCCCGTGGCCGGCGGGATGGACACCATCGACTGGCCGGTCGGAGTTCCGGTCGCCGAGCCCGCCCAGCCGGTCGTCGCCGAGGTCGAGCCCGGGCGGGTCCGCTGGGATCCGGCCGAGCGGCGCGCCCGAGCCAGCCAGTCGTTCTGGACCGCCGTGGTGGGCGTACCCGCGATCTTCTCGGTGCTCCGCCTCGGCGTGGAAGCCGGCGGGGAACTCCAGACCACGCTGCTGCTGGTCGCCAACGTCGGGCCGGTCAACCTGCTCGCCGGCTTCCTGACCACGGCTGCCCGGCTGCTCTCGACCGGAATGGTCGCCGTCTTCGCGCTCGGCGCGGTGTTGGCGGTCAGCGCGGACCAGTTGCCGCCGGGCACCCGTCGCCGTCCGCTCTTCGCCCGGTGGGCCGACATCACCCCGGCCTGGGTGGTCCTGGCCAGTTTCCTGCTCGCCCTGATCACCTGGCCGCTGCTCTACCTTCCGTTGCTGTTGCCGGCCTTCGTGGCCGCGTTCCAACTCCGCCCCGCCCGTCTGCACGAGCGGCTGCTGCCACGGCTGCTGATCATCGTCGTGCTGCTCGCCGGGTACGGCTGGCTGATGCTGCCCACGCTGCGCGAGGCGGTGAAGCAGGGCGATGAGGGGCTGGTGCTGGCGCTCCTCGTGGTGCCTCCGCTGCTCGCCCTGTTCATCGCCGGGCCGCTGCCGGGCCTGGTGATCCGGCCGCTGGCGTCGGTGACCGAGGTGGCGGTGCTGGTCACGCTGGTCTGGGCCGCGGTGCCGGTGATCAGCACCCCGGTGTTGCCGCTCACCGTCACCACCGTGGGGCCGGAGAGCGGACCGACCGAGGACGTACGCGGGCACGTGGTCACCACCGACGACGTCAACATGGTGATCCTTCAGGAGCGGGGCGGGGTCCGGTACGTCCCGGTCGACCTGGTCCGCGCGCAGGTGCTCTGCCCGAGCGAGGAGGAGCTGCCCCGGCACCAGTTGCGCATCCACGACTTCCACGTCGAGGACTCCCTGTTGGAGGGGATGGGCCGACGGGTCCGCCCGGTCCACCGGATCGACGCCGCCTGCCGCACCCCTCTCTGATCGCACTGATGTCGACGGCTCAGTAGGACTTCTCCTGACCCAGGACGTGCTGGGCGACGAAGTTGAGGATCATCTCCCGGCTGACCGGGGCGATCCGACCGGCCCGCACCGCGCCGAGCAACGTGGCCACCCCGTACTCGGTGGTCATTCCGGCCCCGCCGAGCACCTGGACGGCGGTGTCCACGGCGAGCGCGGCGGCCTCCCCGGCCGCGTACTTGGCCATGTTTCCGGAGACCCCGGCCTCCAGGTCCCGGCCGGCGTCGTAGAGGGTGGCCGCCTTCTGGATCATGAGGCGGGCCAGTTCCACCTGCACGGCCGCGTGGGCCAGCGGGTGCGAGACGCCCTGGTGGGAACCGATGCTCCGGCCACTCCAGACCTTGCGGGTGGCGGTGTACTCGCTGGCCCGTTCGATGGCGTACCGCCCGGTGCCCGCACCCATCGCGGCCACTGTGATCCGCTCCGGGTTGAGCCCGGCGAACAGCGCCGGCAACCCGGCGTCCAGCGACTCACCGAGCAACGCGTCGGCGGGCACCCGCACGTCGTCCAGGTAGAGCAGGAACTGGTTCTCCGGGGAGACGATCTCCATGTCCAGCTTGGACCTGGTCAACCCGGCCGCGTCGGTCGGCACCAGGAACAGTGCGGGCTTGAGCCGCTGCGGAGCCGTGTCCCCTGATCCGGCTGGGCCGTCATCGACGGCGACACGGGCCACCACCAGAACATGCCCGGCCTCGTCGACACCGGAGATGTAGCACTTACGACCGTTGAGCACCCAACCGTCACCGTCGCGGCGGGCCACGGTGCCGAGCCGGTGGAAGTTGGAACCCGCCTCCGGCTCGGTGATCGCGAACACGATCTTCTGAGAGCCGTCCGCGAGACCGGGCAGGTGCCGTTTGCGCTGCTCCTCGGTGCCGTGCCGGGCCAGCACCGTCGCCGCGATCGCGGGGGAGACCACCAGCAGCAGCAACGGGCAGCCGGCCGCCGCCAACTCCTCGCAGACGATCGCCAGCTCGGTGATGCCGCCGCCCCCGCCGCCGTACTCGGTGGGGATGTTGACCCCCAGGTAGCCGAGCCGGCCGGCCTCCGCCCAGAGTTCGGTGGTGTGTTCGCCGGCCTTCGCCTTCTCGACGAAGTAGCCGTGGCCGTAGCGACGGCCGAGCGCCCGCACGGCGTCGCGCAGCTGATCCTGCTCGGGGGTGAGGTCGAAGGTCATCGGGGGTCCTCCTCGGTAGTGACCACAGCCAGCACGTCGCCCGTCCGGACCTGACCGCCGGCCGGCACCGGCAGCTCGGCGACCACCCCGTCGGCCGGGGCGAGCACGGGATGTTCCAGCTTCATCGCTTCCAGCGTGAGCAGTGGTTCGCCGGCCGCGACCCGCTGGCCGACCTGGACGTGCACCCGGCTCACCGCGCCGGGCAGCGGCGCGAGCAGCGACCCGGCGGCCACCTCCGCGGTCGGCAACGGGAGGCGCGGCAGCTCGGTCAGGCTCGCCGCCCCGTCCGGGCCGTCCACGAAGACCGTCGACAGCACCCGGTGTACGCGGAACGCGCGCCGGACCCCGTCGACGTCGAGCACCACCCGGTCCGCTGTCGCCTCGACCAGCTCGACGGCGGGCTGCTCGGCGCGGCCTTCGGTGACGCCGGCGTGGTCGGCGGCGCGGCGCTCGTCGGTGTCGTGCTCGGCGGACCACTCGGCGAGGCCGCCCGTGCGGTCCAGCCGGTAGCGGACCTCGATCTCGCCGTCCGGGCCGCTGAACCGGGTGACCTGCGGGACCGCCGGCACGTTGCGCCAGCCCGACGGAAGCCCCGAGAGCACGGGAGCGGTCGCCCGTCGGTGCGCGGCAGCCGCCAGCGCGGCGGCGAGGGCGGTGACCGGGACCTGTTCGGCGGGGAGCAGCGGGGCGAAGACCTCGGGGTGCCGGTCCAGGAAACCGGTGTCGATCTCGGCCGCCGCGAACTCCGGGCTGCGGAGCACCCGGACCAGCAGATCGCGGTTGGTCGCCACCCCGTGCAACTCGGCCCGCGCCAGCGCTCCCGCCAGCGCGCGGACCGCCTCGGACCGGGTCGGCGCCACGGCGATCACCTTGGCGAGCAGCGAGTCGTAGTGCACACCCACCTCGGAGCCCGCCACCACGCCGGAGTCCAACCGCAGGCCGGCCCGCTGGAGCCAGCCGAACTCGCGGTCCACCCCCGGCACGTCGAAGCGGTGCATCGTGCCGGTGGCCGGCCGCCAGCCCTGCGCCGGATCCTCGGCGCACAGCCGCACCTCGACCGCGTAACCCCGCGCGGCGGGGTGCTGGCTGTGCTCGGGCAACGGGTCACCCTCGGCCACCAGCAGTTGCAGCCGGACGAGATCCAGCTCGACCGGAGTGGTCAGCTCGGTGACCGGGTGCTCGACCTGGAGGCGGGTGTTCATCTCCAGGAAGAAGAACTCCCCGGTCGGTGCCAGCAGGAACTCCACAGTCCCGGCGCTCACGTAATCCACCGCGCGCCCGGCCGCCACCGCCGCCGCGTGCAGGCGTTCCCGCAGCTCCGCCCCGACGACCCCGGGCGCCTCCTCGATGATCTTCTGGTGCCGGCGCTGGATCGAGCACTCCCGGACACCGAGCGCGGCGACCGTACCGTGGGTGTCGCCGAAGATCTGCACCTCGACGTGCCGGCCACGTTCGACGTACCGCTCGATGAAGACGGTGCCGTCACCGAACGCCGCAGCCGCCTCGCGGCGCGCGGACGCCACGGCCTCGGGCAGCTCCTCGGCGCTCCGGACGATCCGCATGCCCCGCCCGCCGCCACCGGCGGACGCCTTCACCAGCACCGGGAAGTCGGTGACCTCGTCGGGGTCGGTCCAGCTCGGCAGCATCGGCACGCCCGCGTCGGCGAGCATCGCCTTCGCCGCCAGCTTGTCGCCCATCGCGGCGATCACCTTGGCGGGTGGGCCGACCCAGGTCAGCCCGGCGTCGGTCACCGCAGCCGCGAAGTCGGCGTTCTCGGCGAGGAACCCGTAACCGGGGTGGACCGCGTCCGCACCGGTGCGCCGGGCCGCGTCCAGGATCAGGTCGATCCGCAGGTACGTCTCGGACGGAGTGTTCCCGGGCAACCGGACCGCCTGGTCGGCCTCCCGCACGAACGGCGCCGACGAGTCGGCGTCCGAGTGCACGGCCACCGTCTCCACGCCCAGCGCCCGGCAGGTCGCGAAGACCCGACGCGCGATCTCACCCCGGTTGGCAACGAGCAAACGTTCGATCATCGGTTGACCCCTCACATCCGGAAGATGCCGTAGCCGTCGGCACCCTTGACGGGTCCGCTGTGGATCGCCGAGAGGCAGAGGCCGAGGACGGTCCGGGTGTCCCGCGGGTCGATCACCCCGTCGTCGTAGAGCCGGCCGGACAGGAACAACGCGCCGGACTGTGACTCGATCTGCTGCTCGACCATCATCCGCATCGCCGCGTCGGACTCCTCGTCGTAGTCGCGCCCCCGCGCGGCAGCCGCCTGGCGGGCCACGATGGAGAGCACGCCGGCGAGCTGGGCCGGACCCATCACCGCCGACTTCGCGTTCGGCCAGGTGAACAGGAACCTCGGCTCGTACGCGCGGCCACACATGCCGTAGTTGCCAGCCCCGTACGAGGCCCCCAGGTTCACCGTCAGGTGCGGCACCGTCGAGTTGGACACCGCATTGATCATCAGTGCGCCGTGCTTGATGATGCCGCGCTGCTCGTACTCGGTGCCGACCATGTAGCCGGTGGTGTTCTGCAGGAAGATGAGCGGAGTGTCGGCGGCGTTCGCGAGCTGGATGAACTGGGCCGCCTTCTGCGCCTCCTCGCTGAACAGCACCCCACGGGCATTCGCGAGTACGCCCACCGGGTAACCGTGCAGCTCGCCCCAGCCGGTGACCAGGGCACCCCCGTACGCCGGCTTGAACTCGTCGAACTCACTGCCGTCGAGGACCCGGGCCAGCACCTCACGCGGATCGAACGGCACCTTCAGATCGGCGCTGGTGATGCCGAGCAGTTCCTCCGGGTCGTACTTCGGTGGCTGCGGCACCGCCGAACGCGGCGGAGGGCCCTGCTTGCGCCAGTTCAGCCGGCGTACGCACTGGCGGGCCAGCCGGATCCCGTCCCGCTCGTCCTCGGCCAGATAGTCGGCCAGCCCGGACGTGCCGGCGTGCATCTCCGCACCACCCAACGACTCGTCGTCGGTGACCTCGCCGGTCGCCATCTTCACCAGCGGCGGCCCGGCCAGGTAGACCTGCGACCGGTCCCGAATCATGATCACGTGGTCGGACATCCCCGGCACGTACGCGCCACCGGCCGTCGCGTTGCCGAAGACCACGCTGACCGTGGGGATACCCGCCGCCGAGAGCCGGGTCAGGTCGCGGAACACCCGGCCACCCGGAATGAAGATCTCCGCCTGGGTGGGCAGGTCCGCCCCGGCCGACTCCACCAGGTTGACCATCGGCAGCCGGTTGGCCAGCGCGATCTCGCCGGCCCGCCGGGTCTTGGCGAGCGACCACGGGTTGACCGCGCCACCGCGTACCGTCGGGTCGTTCGCGACGATCAGGCACTCCACGCCCTCGACCACCCCGATCCCGGTCACCACGCTGGCCCCGACCGGGAAGTCCGTCCCGAACGCGGCGACCGGCGACAACTCCAGGAACGGGCTGTCCGCGTCCACCAGCAGCTCGATGCGCTCCCGAGGCAGCAACTTGCCGCGCCCGTGGTGCCGGGACACGTACTTCTCGCCGCCGCCCGCCCGAGCCTGGCCCAGAGCGGCATCAAGCTCGGCCAGCCGCTCCAGCAGGGCCGCCCGGTTCGCCGCGTACCCGGGTGCCGTGGGGTCGATCGCGCTGTCCAGAGTGCTCACGGTGCCTCCTTCGTTCGCGACTGCGGGGCTCGCAAGATCGGCTTACTCCTCGCGCTCACGGTGCCTCCTTCGTTCGCGACTGCGGGGCTCGCAAGATCGGCTCACTCCTCGCGCTCACAGCCCTATGCCCTTCGCGATGATCTCGTTCATGATCTCGGTGGTGCCGCCGCCGATGCCGAGGATCCGCGCGTCGCGGTAGTGGCGCTCCACCTCCGCGTCGCGCAGGTAGCCGAAGCCGCCGTGCAGTTGCAGCGCCTGGTCGACGACGTGGTCGCAGGCGGCCACCGCCACGTTCTTCGCCATCGCCACCTCGGTCACCACCGGCTCGCCGGCCGCGACCCGGCTGGCCACCTCGTGCACGTACGACCGGGCCGCCTCGGCCCGCGTGTGCATCTCCGCCAGCCGGTGCCGGATCAACTGCCGGCTGGCCAGCGGACGCCCGAAGGTCTCCCGGTCCCGGCACCAGCGCACTGCCAGCTCGACGCAGCGCTGCGCTGTCGCGTACGCCTGGGTGGCCAGCGACAGCCGCTCCGCGGCGAAGTTCTGCATGATCGCCAGGAAGCCGGTGTCCTCCGCGCCGATCCGATTCGTCAACGGCACCCGCACGTCGACGAAGGACAGCTCGGCGGTGTCCGAGCAGTGCCAGCCCAGCTTCTCCAACCGGCGGCCCACAGTGAACCCGGGCAGCCCCTTGTCGATGACCAACAGGGTCAGCTCGCCGCTACCCGGGAAGTCGGTGCAGACGGCGGTGGTCACGAAGTCGGCCCGGTGCCCGCTGGTGATGTACGTCTTCGACCCGTTCACCACGTAGTGGTCGCCGTCCCGGCGGGCCGTGGTGCGGATGCCGGCCACGTCGGAACCGCCGTCCGGCTCGGTGATCGCCAACGCGCCGATCATCGTGCCGGCCAGGGTGGGTCGGACGTACCGCTCGATCAGGCCGTCCTCGCCCGGGGACGCGGTGCCGCCGAGCCGGCCGCCCAGCGAACCCCCGGTGTGGGCGCCGGCCGCCGCGACCATGTGCGGCAACGCGATGCCATGCGTGAACAGGGCCGCCACCAGCCCGGACGAGCCACCCGAGCGGATCAGCTCCTCGGTCACGATGATCGAGTCGAGGAGGTCACCGCCGCTGCCGCCGACCGACTCGGGGAAGCCGATGCCGAGCAGACCGATCTTCGCGGCGGTGGCGTGCAGCGCCCGGGGCACCTCACCGGCCCGCTCCCAGTCGTCCAGGTGCGGCAGCACCTCGCGGGTCACGAAGGCCCGGGTCAGCTCCCGCAGTTGTCGCCGCTCCGGCGTGTCCACGATGCTCATCGGGTCACCCCGGTCGCTGCGGGCCCGGTTGTGTCGGTCGGCCCGGTCGGCACGGCGGCCGGCAGGTCGACGATCCGGGCCCGCAGCAGCTCACCGAGCGCCTTGGCCTGGGGATCGAACCGGGTGGACGCGGCCACCCCCTGCCCGAGCAGGCCCTCGACGACGAAGTTGACCGCACGCAGGTTCGGCAGCTCGTAGCGCTTCACCGACAGTGGCGCGGTCTCCGGCAGCAGCTCCGCCAGCCGCGCCACCGTCAACCAGCCGCGCAGCCACCCGTACGCGGCGTCGTTGCGCGCCCAGACGCCCAGGTTGGCATCCCCACCCTTGTCCCCGGAGCGCGCGCCGACCAGTTCGCCGAGCGCGCCACGGCGGGTCGGGCCGTCGGCCCTCGCATCCCCGCCCGCTGTCGTCTCGTCCTCCGTCGTGGGTGCTGTACGGAGCGGCGGGGCGATCGACACCCGCTCACCGCCGGGCAGCACGGCGACGTGAGCCACCGCGTCCTGCGGCACCTCGTCGGCGGTGAAGACACCGTACGGTGTCGCGTCGCCGGGCAGCGTGGTGAGCGTGCAGCCCGGGTACGAGGCCAGCGCCAGCTCCACCGCGGCGGCCGAGAACGCCCGTCCGGCCCGTGCCTTGTCGCCGTGCCGCAGGTGTACGTGCAGCAGCGCGCTGGCCGCCTCGGTGTCGGCGGCGTCCGGGTGGTCGGTCCGGGCCAGCGTGAACTCCAACCCGTCCGTGCCGACCGCCTCCTCGACCTGCCGGCGCACCAGCGCCGCCTTCGCCTCGACGTCGAGTCCGCAGAGGACGAACGTCATCGAGTTGCGGAAGCCACCGAGGTTGTTGACGCCCACCTTCAGCGTGGCCGGCGGCGGGGTGCCCCGGACGCCGGAGACCCGGACCCGGTCAGGTCCGTCCGGGCTCAGCGCCACCGTGTCCAGTCGGGTGACGACGTCCGGTCCCAGGTACGCCGGCCCCCCGATCTCGTAGAGCAGTTGTGCGGTGACGGTCTCCACGGTGACCGCGCCACCGGTGCCCTGATGCTTGGTGAGCACCGTCGAGCCGTCGGCGTACACCTCGGCGATCGGGAAACCTGGCCGGTGCCCCCCATCGGGCAGTTCGGTGAAGAAGCTGAAGTTCCCGCCGGTGACCTGCGCGCCGCATTCGATGAGGTGGCCCGCGACCGTAGCCCCGGCCAGCTGGTCGAGGTCGTCGCGACTCCACCCGTACCGGGCGATGGCCGGGCCGACCACCAGCGACGCGTCGGTGACCCGGCCGGTGACCACCACGTCCGCTCCGCCGTCGAGGCATGCGGCGATCCCGAACGCGCCCAGATAGGCGTTGGCGCTCAATGCGTCCGGTCGTTGGATCGTGTCGCCCTCGACGTACCCCACCTTCGCGGCCAGGCCCAGCCGGGTCGCGAGGGCGTCGATGGCGGCGGCCAGGCCGGATGGGTTCAACCCGCCGGCGTTGGTGACGATCCGCACCCCACGGTCCAGGGCGGTGCCGAGGCAGGTCTCCAGTTGACGCAGGAACGTCTTCGCGTAGCCCAGGTCGGGGTCGCGCAGCCGGTCCCGGGCGAGGATCAGCATGGTCAACTCGGCCAGGTAGTCACCGGTCAGCACGTCCAGCTCACCGCCGTCGAGCATCTCCCGCCAGGCGGTGAACCGGTCCCCGTAGAAGCCGGAGGCGTTGCCGATGCGGATCACGCTCGTACCCCGTCTCCGCCGGCCGGCTCACGGCCGACGCCTGGCGGCCCGGCGAACGCCTGCGCCACGTCGAGCCATTCGTGGGCGACCGGGCCGGTGGCGACCAGGGCGAGGTCGGCGCGGTGGCGGCGCTGGGTGACCAGCAGGCAGAAGTCCCGAGCCGGACCGCTCACCCGGTCGGCGGCGTCCGCCGGCCCCCAACTCCACGTGTCGTCGCCGGGCCCGACCAGCTCGACCCGGACCGGCGTCGTCGGTGCCGCCCGGCCGTGGGCGGCGAAACCATGCCCGAGGGTACGCACACCGAGGTGCGCGACGTGCCGCAGCCGCTCGCTGTCGGGGCGGACCACGCCGAGGGTTTCCGCCACGTCCTCTCCGTGTGCCCAGGTCTCCATGATCCGGGCGGTGGCCATCGAGGTGGCCGACATCCGGGTGCCGTACCAGGGCAGCTTCTCGCCGGCCGGGACGGCACCTAGTGCGTCGGCCATCGCGGACCGGCCGGTCCGCCAGCGGTGGAGCAGTTCCTGCGGCGGGGCGAGGAACTCCTCGGCGCCCGCGTCGACCATCCGGGTCGGGTCCGGTGCGCTGATCACCGTCGCGTAGAACGCCTCGGCATCGGTGGCGGCCAGCAGCGCCACGTGGTCGGTCCAGGCGAGGTGCGCGATCTGGTGCCCGATGCTCCAGCCGGGCGCCGGGGTGGGCCGGGCCCAGTCGGCTGCCGGTAGCGGGGCCACCAGCGCGTCCAGCTGAGCGGACTCGGCGGCCAGATCCGCGAGCAGGTCGGTCAGGTCGACCATGGTGCCTCCGGTCGGTGGTGGCCGGTGCGGCCGGCGGTCAGGGCGTGAGCAGGGTGGCGAGCTGGCGCTTCCAGGTGGCCAACAGGGCGGTACGACGGGCGGAGTCGTCGTTGAGCAGGTTGGCCACCCCGAGCCCGCGGAGCAGGTCGAGGGTGGCCTGCACCGCTTCGCGGACGCCAGGTCGACGCTCGTCGACGCCGAGCAGGGCAACAGTGAGTCGATGCATCTCCCGGCCGACCGTCGCCTCGAGCGGCACCAGGGCGTC
This sequence comes from Micromonospora sp. WMMD967, assembly GCF_029626165.1. Lineage (NCBI taxonomy): Bacteria > Bacillati > Actinomycetota > Actinomycetes > Micromonosporales > Micromonosporaceae > Micromonospora > Micromonospora sp. WMMD967. The sequence goes on along the minus strand of NZ_JARUBK010000001.1, from coordinate 761,424 downwards.
CCGGAGTTCCCGGTCGGTGCGGGCGGCGACCCAGAGTTCGAGAGCTGCCACGAACAGCGGCCCGGTGAACGCCACGCCGAGCAGGTCGATCACCCGGTCGAGGCGCTGCGGCCCGGCCGGCAACGCCTCGGCCTCGGTGCGCAACTCGGCGGCCCGCCGCTCGGCGAGGTGGGCCACGGCGGCCGTCACCAGCGCCGCCTTCGTCGGGTAGTGGTGCAGCTGGGCCCCCCGCGAGACACCGGCCCGGGCGGCGACGACAGTGGTCGTGGTGCCGGACCAGCCGTGCTCGATCAGGCAGTCGACGGTCGCCTCCAGCAGGCGGGCCTGGGTGGCGCGGCTGCGTTCCTGTTGGGGGACTCGCGTCGGTGTGGGAGGCACGCGAACAGCCTGGTGCCAACGAAACAAACAGTCAAGACTGACTTTTTCTGAGATCCCGCGCCTCCCTGGTGGGGTCTACCTGGTGATGACCGCTCCTGTCGAGCTGCCCCACTTGCGGGGCAAAGTCGGCGCCGCGCACCGGCCGACGCACCTGGCCAGAGTTCTGCTGGTCGCGCCGCCCATCGGCCGCTCCTGCAGTTCGGCCGCCAAGCGGGACGCCGGTCCGCTGTCGGTCGGGACGCCGGTCCGCTCAAGCGGGACGCCGGTCCGCGCTCAAGCGGGACGCCGGTCCGCGCTCAAGCGGGACGCCGGTCCGCGGTCAAGCGGGACGCCGGTCCGCTGTCGGTCGGGACGGACCGCCCCAGTTGTGGGGCAGCTCTACAGGGACGTGAGCATGGAAGCCGCTCCCGAGCCCTGGCCATGCTTGCTGACCTGGCGGGCCCACCCTGTCAGCGGCCGTCCCGAGGGCCGAAGACGGCCAGTGCGTCGGCGTCGCTGTGCTGCGAGCGCAGGTACTCGTCGGCCCAGGCCGCCGCGTCGGGGAAGGTCGACTCAGCGGCCACCCGGGCGCACGCCGCATCCACGTCGAAGGCGGTGCGGCGCAGCTGGACGCCCGGCCCGAGCAGTGCCCACCACGCGCCCGCGCCCCCGTACGGCATGCCGATGCTGCCGGGGTTGACCACCAGGCGTCGGTCCACCAGTCGGGTGAAGGGCATGTGCGTGTGGCCGCAGACCACAGTCGTGACCTCGGCCGGGAGGTCGGCGAACACTTCAGCCCAGCGCGGCATCCGGGAGTCGACGAGCACCACCTCCTCGTCGTCCCTAGGGGTGGCGTGACAGAACAGCGTCGGCCCGAGGCCGTCGATGTCGTACGTCGCGGTGGCCGGCAGGGCCGCGAGACGGGCCACCTGGTCGTCGCGGAGCTGCCCGGCGGCCCAGTTCGACACCTCGATCGACGCGGCCTTCCCGGCTCGTGCCTCGACCAGCTCACGTTCGCAGTTGCCGCCCACCCAGCAGACGCGGTCACCCAGGCCGGCGAGCACGTCCAGCACCTCGACCGGCTGCGGGCCGGCAGCGATGTCGCCGGTCAGCACGATCAGGTCGGCGGCGGCGACGTCCGGTTCGGCCAGCACGGCCTCCAACGCGGGAAGGACGCCATGGATGTCGGAGAGCACGGCAACTCTGTTCACCATGGCCCCACCCTCACCGCTCCGGCCGCGCCGAACCAGTCTTTCTGCGCCCGGCAGACGAAACGTCCCCGCCCGCCGTCGACGACGGGAGGCGGGGACCTGACGTACAGCTCAGACGCGGGCGCGGCGGGCCAGGCGCTCCGGGTCCAGGATGATGATGCTCTTGCCGTCCAGCCGAAGCCATCCGCGCGAGGCGAAGTCGGCCAGCGCCTTGTTGACCGTCTCCCGGGAGGCGCCGACGAGCTGGGCGATCTCCTCCTGGGTGAGGTCGTGGGTCACCCGCAGGACGCCGCCGTCGCGGGTGCCGAACCGCCCAGCCATCTGGAGCAGGTTCTTGGCGACCCGGCCCGGCACGTCCGTGAAGATCAGGTCGGCGAGCGAGTCGTTCGTCCGACGCAGCCTGCGGGCGAGCACCCGGAGCAACTGCTCGGCGATCTCCGGGCGGTTGTTCAACCACGGTCGCAGCGCCTGCTTGCGCAGTCGCACCAACCGCGTGTCGGTCACCGCGGTAGCGGTCGCCGTACGCGGACCAGGGTCGAAGAGCGACAGCTCACCCACCATGTCCGACGGCCCCATCACCGCGATCAGGTTCTGCCGGCCGTCCGCTGCGCGGCGACCAACCTTGATCTTCCCGGACAGCAGGATATAGAGGCTGTCGCCGGGCTCGCCCTCATTGAAGACGATCTCGCCCTTGCGGACCTCGATCGTCTCCATCTCCTTGGCAAGCGCCTCGGCAGCTTCCGGGTCGACACCCTGGAAGATCCCGCTGCGGGCCAGTACCTCGTCCATCGCGCACCTCCGGTTACGCGGGCCGTCCGTCGGCCGGGGTCGCCGTCCGCTGATCCCCTCGCGCGCCGCCAAGTCTAGGCGCACATGAGCATGAATCAGAGGTCGCCCCTGGAATCTTGATCGGTGGGCGTAACCTGCCCGACGTGCTGAGCGAGCCGACTCTGACCAGCCGTGCCGAGGACGGGCGGGACATTCCACTGCTCTACTGGCGCGCGACCGCGCCCCTGCGGACCGTCAGCAGCGGCCCGCTGGGCGGTGGCATCGGGGTCCGGCGGTGGGTGCTGAACGCGACCGTGCCCATGTCGTACGACAGTGGTGACCCCGCCGCGCACCTGGCGGCGCTCGCCGGCGACCTGGCCCTCGACGGGCCCGGGGTCGGCCTGCTGACCGGGGTGCACGTCGGCGAGGTGGTGGCCCGGACCGACACCGGGGTGCGGGTCTGGGCGACGGTCGGGCTCGGCACACCGGTGCTCGCGGCCGCGCCGACGCCGGCCGGGCTCGTCCAGCGGGTCGGCACTGTCAACATCGTGGTGTACGTGCCGGCCCGGCTCGCCGACTCGGCCCTCGTCAACGCGGTGGCCACGGCGACCGAGGCGAAGACCCAGGCGATCAGCGAGCTGGGGCTGGCCGGGACCGGCACCCCGACCGACGCGGTGACCGTGCTGTGCCCGGTGGACGGGCCGGAGGCCGCGTATGGGGGACCGCGCTCCAGTTGGGGTGCCCCGCTGGCTCGTGCGGTGCACGCGGCGGTGCTCGCCGGGGGCTCCCAGCCGGTCGTGCCCTGGTCAGAGCAGCTCAACGACTGAAGGTTCGACCGATCGGCTGTCGTCGGCGCGTTTACGGCCCGGTAGGGTCGCGGGCGATGTATGCTCCCGCCCCCCTCGCCTCCCGCCCGCGTCGCCGTGTCGCCCTGGGCGTCGCCGCGATGCTGGCCGCCCTGCTCGTCGCCGGCTGCTCCGATGCGGGTGGTACGGCTCCCGTCTGGCAGCCCGGTGCCGGCGGTGGTGGCACTGGCGCGCCGGTGACCACTGCCGACCCGGACGCCACCGGGCCCGCAGCCTCCGGTGGCGGCGGCGCGGTCTCGCTCTCCGCCACCGGCGACATCATCATGGGCAACGCGCCGAGCCGGCTGCCCGCCGGCGGCGGGAAGGGCTTCTTCACCTCGGTCACCGAGGCGCTGAAGGCCGACCTGGTGATGGGCAACCTGGAAGAGCCGTTGACGGTGGACACCGGCACCGGCAAGTGCGGGGCCAACTCCACCCGCTGCTTCCAGTTCCGCGCTCCGCCCGAGTACGCGGCACACCTGCGCGACGCCGGATTCGACGTGCTCAACCAGGCCAACAACCACGGGTACGACTACGGGCCGAAGGGCTACGAGAACACCCAGAAGGCGTTGGAGAAGTACGACCTGAAGCACACCGGTGCTCCGGACCAGATCACGGTGGTCGACGTCAAGGGCGTGAAGGTGGCGATCGCCGGCTTCTCGTCGTACGTCTGGTCGAACAGTCTCGTCGACATCGCGAAGGCGAAGACGGTGGTCGCCAAGGCCGCCACCATGGCCGACCTGGTCGTGGTGCAGGTGCACATGGGCGGTGAGGGAGCGGAGAAGACCCGGGTGAAGCCGGGCACCGAGATGTTCCTGGGCGAAAACCGGGGCGACCCGGTCAAGTTCTCGCACGCCATGATCGACGCCGGTGCCGACCTGATCGTCGGACACGGGCCGCACGTGCTGCGCGGAATGGAGTTCTACAAGGGGCGCCTGATCGCGTACAGCCTGGGCAACTTCGCCGGCGGCGGCAACTCCCTGAACAACGACGGGCGCCTCGGCTGGGGCGGCGTGCTGAAGGTGTCGCTGAAGCCGGACGGCAGCTGGGCCGGCGGCTCGTTCACCTCGACGTACATGAACGACGCCGGCAAGCCGACGATGGACCCGAACAAGCGGGGCCTCGGTCTGGTCACCGAGTTGAGCAGGAGCGACTTCCCGAAGGCCGGTGCCCGGCTCGACGGGCAGGGCAAGATCTCGCCCCCGACCGCTGGTTGACCCGTCGGGAACGTCCGGGGTGCGACGTAGGCTGACCGTCGTGACCAGTAGTCCTCCCGCCGCCAGCGAGACCGACCTCGGGCGCACCCGCCGCGCCCGCAAGATCGGCCGGGTGCTGACCGAGACGCACCCCGACGCCCATTGTGAGCTGGACCACTCCAACGCCCTGGAGTTGGCCGTCGCCACCATCCTCTCCGCGCAGTGCACGGACAAGAAGGTCAACGAGGTCACCCCCAAGCTCTTCGCCCGCTACCCGAGCGCCGCGGCTTACGCCGGGGCCGACCGGGGCGAGATGGAGGAGCTGATCCGGCCGACCGGCTTCTACCGCAACAAGACCGACTCGCTGCTCAAGCTCGGGCAGGCCCTCGTCGAGCGGTACGACGGGCAGGTCCCCGGCCGTCTCGTCGACCTGGTGACACTGCCCGGCATCGGCCGCAAGACCGCCAACGTGATCCTCGGCAACGCCTTCGACGTCCCGGGCATCACCGTCGACACGCACTTCCAACGGCTGGTCCACAGGTGGCGGCTGACCACCGAGACCGACCCGGTGAAGATCGAACACGCGGTCGGCGCGCTCTACCCCAAGCGCGACTGGACCATGCTGTCGCACCGGATCATCTTCCACGGGCGCCGGGTCTGCCACGCCCGAAAGCCGGCCTGCGGGGCGTGCACGCTCGCGAAGCTCTGCCCCTCGTACGGCACCGGGCCGACCGAGCCGGCAGCCGCCGCGAAGCTGCTCAAGGGCCCCCGGGCACGTGACCTCGCGGTGGCCGCCGGAGTCGACCCGGACCTGGTGCCCGCCCAGGCGGTCGCCGCGGAGGTGCCGTGAACCGCCGCCTCGCCCTGCTCGTCCTGCCGCTGCTCCTGACCGTAGCCGGCTGCACCGCGGACAAGGCCGGCGACGAGCCGGCTCCCCGACCGGCCGCCGCCGAGCGGCCGTCGCCGTTCCGGGACTGCGCCACGCTGGGCACGGCCCCCGCGGCATCCGGCTCCGACACGTCGACCCCTGGCTCCGGCACGGCGGCACCCGGCACGGCGGCACCCGGTACGTCCGGCTCCGGCACGTCCGGCTCCGGCACGGCGGCACCCGCCGCCGGGGCGCGGGCGCTGCCCGAGCTGACGTTGTCCTGCTTCACCGGCGGGGCGCCGGTCGCGCTCCGGTCCGTCGCCGGGCCGGCGGTGATCAACGTTTGGGCGTCCTGGTGCCCGCCGTGCCGCAAGGAGTTGCCCGCCTTCCAACGACTGAGCGAGCGGGCCGCCGGTCAGCTCCAGGTGGTCGGGGTCAACAGCCGGGACAGCCGCAGTGGCGCCCAGTCCATCGGTGAGGACTTCGGCGTCCGGTTTCCGGTCCTTGTCGACCAGGGTGAGGCGCTGCAACGCGAGCTGCAACGCAACGCCATCCCCCTGACCCTCTTCGTCGACGCCGACGGTCGGATCCGGCACATCGACGCCACTGGCGCGCTCGACGACGCCCAACTCGCCAAGCTGGTCAGCCAGCACCTCGGCCTGACGGTGCCCGCGTGACCCGTCGACCACCGGAATGGATCGACCCGCTGCTGACCCGGCTGGGCACCGCCCGCGCCGAGGACTTCACCCGGCTGACCACCCCGGCCGAAGGTGGCCGGGAGAGCGCTGTGCTGGTGCTGCTCGGTGAGCAGCCCGACACCGGGCCCGACGTGCTGGTCCTGCAACGGGCCGCCACCCTGCGTACCCACGCCGGTCAGCCGGCCTTCCCGGGAGGCGCGGCCGACCCCGAGGACGCCGACGTACGCGCCACCGCGCTGCGCGAGGCGAACGAGGAGGTCGGCCTCGACCCGGCCAGCGTGACGGTGCTCGCCGAGCTGCCGAAACTGTGGATCCCGGTCAGCGACTTCGTGGTCACGCCGGTGCTGGCCTGGTGGCACGACCCGCACCCGGTGTACCCGTGCGAGCCGGCCGAGGTGGCCCACGTCGCCCGCCTGCCGGTCAGCGAGCTGGTCGACCCGGCCAACCGGATGCGGGTCCGCCACCCGAGCGGCTGGATCGGGCCGGCGTTCTCGGCACGCGGGATGCTCGTCTGGGGCTTCACCGCCGGGGTGCTGGCCACCCTGTTGGAGATGGGCGGCTGGGCGAGACCGTGGCCGCGGGACCGGGTGGTCGACCTACCGCCCAGCGGGGCGACCCCGGCGCCGTCGGCGGGCACCGACGAGGCTGACGAGACAGCCGTACGCTGACCGCACGGTCACCTTCGGCAAGCGATGGTCATCTGGCGGGCGCACTGCCCGTACGCTTGACCCGTGTCCGTCGTGGATCTCGTCCTGCTGCTGCTCATGCTCGTGTTCGCGATCAGCGGATACCGCCAGGGTTTCGTCATCGGCATCACCTCGCTGTCCGGCTTCTTCCTCGGTCTGCTGCTGGGTCTCCAACTCGGGCCGCTGTTCGCCAGACAGTTCGTGGACGCCGGCACCCGTGTGCTGATCTCGCTCGTGGCGATCTTCGGGCTGGCCGTGGTCGGGCAGGCGCTCGCCGGCTGGCTCGGCTCGCACCTGCGTAAGACGATCACCAGCGACGTGGGCAAACGGGTCGACGACGTGGGTGGCGCGCTGGTGTCGCTGCTCGCGGTGCTGCTGCTCGCCTGGCTGGTGGCGGTGCCGCTCGGCTCGTCCTCGGTGCCCTGGCTCGCCGCGTCGGTGCGGAACAGCGCGTTGATCTCGGTGGTCAACCAGGTAGTGCCGGAACAGGCACACAGGTTGTCCACAGCGCTGGAGGACACCGTCGACACCGACGGGTTCCCGGACGTCTTCGGTGATCTCGCGCCCACCCGGGCCCGGCAGGTCGACCCGCCCGACCCGGCGCTGGCCGGCTCGCAGGTGGTGGTCAACGGTCAGCGGTCGGTCGTGAAGGTGCTCGGTTCCGCGCCCGGCTGCTCGCGTCGTATCGAGGGCTCCGGCTTCGTGTACGCCGACGACCGGGTGATGACGAACGCGCACGTCGTGGCCGGCACCCGCTCGGTCGCCGTGGAGTTGGGCGGTGAGCGGTACGACGGCAAGGTGGTGGTCTACGACCCGGACCGGGACCTGGCGGTGCTGCTGGTGCCCGGTCTGCCCGGCCCGTCCATGCGGTTCGCCGCCGGCAACGCCGGAAGTGGCTCGGACGCGATCGTGTTGGGCTTCCCGCTGGACGGCCCCTACAACGCGCAGTCGGCGCGGATCCGCGACGTCGACAAGATCAAGGGGCCGGACATCTACTCCTCCGGTGACGTCACTCGGGAGATCTACACCATCCGGGCGCTGGTCCGCAGTGGCAACTCCGGTGGTCCGCTGCTGTCCGCCAACGGCCTCGTGCTCGGCGTGATCTTCGCGGCTGCGGCCGACGACCCGAACACCGGATTCGCGGTGACCGCTGCCGAGGCTCGCCCGGTGGCGTTGGCCGGTGCCGAACGTAACCGGCAGGTGGCGACCGGCGAGTGCACCTGAGCGCCGCGCGGATCAACTCCCGGCCGGCACCACCGGTCGACGCCCGGACGGCAGCGTCGCCCGACCCCACCGCAGCCCTCGGTCCAGCACCGCCCGAGCCATGATCGCTACGCAGGTGCCGCCGTTGAGGAAGGACGCCACCACGTCGCTGGGATGGTGCATCCCCCGGTACATCCGGGTCAGCGCAACCCCCAGCGGCACCATCAGCAGCAGCGTCCACCAGGCGACCTTCGCCCCGGTGCTACGCGTCCGCAGGGCCATCAACACGGCGATGCCGACGTAGAGCGCCACCGCCGCCGAGGTGTGCCCGGACGGGAAGCTCGACGTGGGCGGTGAGACGTCCATGTGCTCCACCGCCGGCCGCTGTCGGTCGATCGCCAGCGTGGTCAGCAGGAACACGAGGGCCTGGGCCGTCACCGCCGCACACAGGAACAGCGGCTCCCGCCAGCGCTTCAGCCAGAGCCGCAGCGCCAACGCCACCAGCACGGTGACCACGACGATCATCTGGGTGCTGGCCAGCGTGCTGAACACCAGTGAGACGTCGTTCCAGCCGCCGGTACGGTCGGCGGCCAGCTCCCGGTTCACCGCGTCCTCGACGGTGAACGGCCAGGTCCGGGCGAACACCCGGGTGACCAGCACCCCGAGCAGCACCATCAGACCGAACAGGAGGGACACCGGCAGCAGCACCCGCCGGGCGATCAGGACCACGGTGTCGGACATGGGTCGGCCAGTACCCGCCCGAGGTCGTCGGCACGCCTCAGGCCGCTCCGGGCTGCCGTTCGACCTCGGGGGCGACGCCGTCGCGGGTGGGCCGGACCGGCCGGAGACCCTTGTGCGCCCGCCAACTGGTGAACGCGGCGGTGGTCGCCGCCACCACCGCCACGCCGAGCAGCCAGCCGCCCAGCACGTCGCTCGTGAAGTGCACACCGAGCGCCACCCTGCTCAGCCCGGTGACCACGGTGAGCAGCACCGCCGCGACCCAGAGCGCGACCCGCGTCGCCCCGCGCCCGGCGTACGGCAGGAGCACCAGCAGCAGCACCCCGGCGGCCAGTGTCGCGTTCAGCGCGTGCCCCGAGGGGAAGGAGTAGCCGGCGGCCCGTGCCACCGGGTCCAGCAACTCCGGCCGGTCGCGGCCGACGAGCAGTTTGAGCAGCGGACCGACCAGGCCACCGACGACCATTGTGGTGGCCGCCCAGAGAGCCAGCCGGCGGGCCCCCCGACGCAGCAACCAGACCACCAGGAGCAGGGCGACGGCACGCAGCGGCATCGGCGCGAACACCTCGGTCCAGATCCGCATCAGCGTGACCCACCCCCTGTGGTCCTGCGCGTAGCCGTGCAGGGCGTCGGTGACCGTGGTGTCCAGCCGGTGCAGCGGAGCCCACGCGCCGAGCACCAGCAGCGTGAGCAGGGCGAAGGGCACCAGCACCAGGAACGCCGCCGCCGAGGCGAGGGTCAGCCGCAGCCCCAGTGAATGGTCCGGGTCGAGTCGGCGGTGCCGCCAGGACGACTGCTCGGCGGAGGCGATGGTGGGCGGCTGCTGCGTACTCATTCGTCGGTTTTACCCGACCGGATGGCCGGTCAGACCTCCCGGTCGTACGCGGTCAGCGGGCTCGGTGCCGGAACCGGCGGATCATCAGCGCGGCGCTGCCGAGCAGGGCGACGACGAGTACGAGACCGATCCACAGCTGCTCCGGAGCGGACGGGTCCTGGCCTCCGGCAGCCCGGGCCGTCCACCGGGTCTGCTGGTGGGGTGCGGTGAGCCCGAGCGGGTCGCTGCCGGCGCCGGCCACGGGTTCGTCGTCGGCAGAGCCGGGCGCCGGGCCGAAACCAGTCACACCCGGCGACGTCTGGTCGTCGAGCGGGTTGACGGTCACCGGCGGCACGTCGGCGGTCAGCGCGGCCACCGGATCGACCACCCCGTACCCGAAGCGGTCGTCCCGCCCGGTCGGACCGATGTCCCGGGCGGTGGCCAGCAACCGGTTGACCACCTCACCGGCGGGCATCTGCGGAAAGCGGGACCGGACCAGCGCGGCGGTAGCCGTCACGAGTGGCGCGGCGAAGCTCGTGCCCTGCACCCGCCAGTACCCGTCGGGGGACTTCGCGCCGACCAGCCCGCTGGCGGGGGCGGTGAGCACCGTCGCCCGCCCGGTGATCGACCCGGACCACAGGTTGTCGCTGCCGCGTTCGAGGCCGGCGACCGCGACCACACCCGGCTCACGGGCCGGGTACCAGACCTTGGTGCTGGTGGACGTCGCCAGGTTGCCGGTGCAGGCGATCACGACCACGTCCCGGACGAACGCGTAGTCCAGAGCCGCGGCCAGGGCCGGGCTGTCGCCGCTGCCACCCAGGGACAGGTTGATCACGCGGGCGCCGTTGTCGACGGCCCAGCGAACCCCTTGGGCGACGATCAACGCGTCGTCGTAGCGGTTCTGCTCGTCGAGCACCCGGACCGGCAGGATCCGGGCGTCCGGTGCGAGGCCGACGACGCCCCGTTTGTCGTCCTTGCGCCCGGCGATCAGACCGGCGACCGTGGTGCCGTGCCCCACCGGATCCGGGCCTGCCCCGCCCCCGGGGCCGACCAGATCCTTGCCCGGCAGCACCTGGCCGACCAGGTCGGGATGGTTGCCGTCCACTCCGGAGTCAACCACCGCGACGGTCACGCCTCGACCGGTCGAGCTGCGCCAGGCCGTTTCGGCGCGCAACTCGTCGAGCTGCCACTGTTCGTCGCGAACCTGGTCGGTACGGGCGACCGCGTCACCAGGGGCGAGGGCCATCGACGCGCCGGCGAGCTGTCCGCCGTTGGTGGGCGTGGCGACGGGCACGGCCGCCGCGGTCGGGCCCACGACAGCGAGCGCCGCGGCGACACCGAGCAGCGCCCGGCTGGCCGCTCGGCGGGCCGATGACGGACCGCTGTGCCGAACCCCAGTCACATCCCCAGCCATTCATCCCGACGGAACCATGACGATCGGAGATTACCGGTTTCCTCACCTGTAACGGGAAGAACCGGCGAGTCAGGTCACGGTGGCGGAAGTTGTGCCAGCTGGACGAGGCGTACGCCCTCCCGCCGGGTGACCAGTCGACCACGCCCCGGCGGCAGCGGGCCGGGGCGTACCGGCCCGACGAGCGCGCCCTCGTCCGGGCTGCCCGCCATCACCAGACCGGCGGTGGACAACTCCCGCAGTCGCTGCACGATCGGCTCGTACTGGGCGCGGCCGGCGCCACCCGACCGGCGGGCCAGCACCAGGTGCAGCCCGACGTCGCGGGCGTGCGGCAGGTGCTCCTCCAACGCCCGCAGAGGGTTCGCGGGCCCGGCCGCCACCAGGTCGTAGTCATCCACCAGCACGAACAGCTCCGGGCCGGACCACCAGGAGCGGTCCCGCAGTTGCTGCGGGGTGACCTCCGGCCCGGGGGCCCGCCGCTCCAGGTAACCGGCAGCCGACTCGATCAGGTCGGCGGTGTGTGCCGCGGCGGTGCCGTACCCGATCAGGTGCGGCGTCTCGATCGCGCCGAGCAGGCTGCGCCGGTAGTCGACAAGGATCACCCGGGCCTGCTCGGGCGTGAACCGCGTGATGATCGACGTGGCCAGGGCCCGCAGGAACGACGACTTGCCGCACTCCGAGTCCCCGAAGACCACAAAATGCGGCTCGGTGGCGAAGTCGAGCAACACCGGGCGCAGGTCCGCCTCCGCGATCCCGATCGGCAACCGCAGGCCCGTCGTCGCGGCGAGGTCCAGATCGGCGTACGGCAGCACTGGCGGGAGCAGCCGCACCCGGGGCGCCGGAGGACCCGCCCACCCGTCGGCGGCCCGCTTCACCAGATCCGCGGTGTCCCCGGCGGCGGCACCGAGCTGCGGTACCGCGGTCAGGAAGTGCAGGCCCTCCGCCGTCACCCCCCGGCCGGCGCGCTCCGGCACGTTCGCGGCCGCACGCCTCGCCACCAGCGAGTCGGACGGGTCGCCGAGGCGTAACTCCAGCCGTGAGCCGAACAGGTCCCGGATCGCCGGACGGAAGTCCAACCAGCGCAGCGCGGTGGCGACCACGTGCACCCCGTACGACAGGCCCCGGGTGGCCAGGTCGGTGACCAGCGGCTCCAGGTCGTCGTACTCGCCTCGAACGGTGCTCCAACCGTCGACCAGCAGGAACACGTCACCGAACGGATCGATGCCCGGGTGGTTGGTCGTCCCCGCCGCGGCTCGGCGCTGCCGGTACACGGCCATCGACTCCACACCCAACTCCGCGAATCGGCGCTCCCGATCCGCCAGCAGGGTGGTCATCTCGCCGACGGTGCGCCGTACGGCGGTCGGGTCGGCCCGACCGGCGACCCCGCCCACGTGCGGAAGGTCGCGTAGCGCGGCCAACCCGCCACCGCCGAAGTCCAGGCAGTAGACCTGCACCTCGGCCGGCGTGTGGGTGAGCGCCAACGCGCAGATCAGCGTGCGCAGCGCCGTCGACTTGCCGCTCTGCGGCGCGCCGACCACCGCCACGTGCCCGGCCGCGCCGTCCAGTGCCAGCCACAGCAGGTCCCGACGCTGCTCCAACGGCTTGTCCACCACTGCCAGGGGCACGCCGAGCGCGCCGTGCAGCTCCGGGTTGCCCACGGTCAGGCCGCGTACCGGGTCCACCTCCACCGGGCCGAGCAGCTCGTCCAGTGTCGGCGGTTGACCGAGCGGGGGGAGCCACACCTGGTGCGCCGGCGGGCCCTGCCCGACGAGCCGGTCCACCAGGAGGTCGAGCAGGGTCTCCCGGCCCTCTTCCTCGGCTGCGACGGGCGCGACCGGGGCCGCCGGCTCGGGTACGGGTACGGCGTGCGTGGTGAAGGTGATCAGCCGGGCGCCACCCTCGGCGGTGGCGCCGGCCGTGACCGTCCGCCGACGGACGGCACCGGAGACGTACGCGGCCTTGAACCGGGCCAACGGGTCGGTGCCGGCGCGCAGATAACCGTGACCCGGCGAGCGGGGCAACTCGTGGGCGTCCGGCACCCCGAGCACGGTGCGGGACTCCAGCGCGGAGAAGGTCCGCAGCCCGATCCGGTACGAAAGATGGGTGTCCAGCCCGCGAAGCCGTCCCTCCTCGAGGCGCTGACTGGCGAGCAGCAGGTGCACACCGAGTGAGCGGCCCAGCCGGCCGATCTGCACGAACAGGTCGATGAAGTCGGGCTTGGCGGAGAGCAGTTCGGAGAACTCGTCGCAGATCAGCAGCAGCGACGGCAGCGGGGCCAGCGGGCTGCCGGCTGCCCGGGCCCGCTCGTAGTCGCGCACGCTGGCGAAGTTGCCGGCGCGGCGGAGCAGCTCCTGCCGGCGGACCAGCTCGCCGTTGATCGCGTCGACCATCCGGTCGACAAGGGGCAGCGCATCGGCCAGGTTGGTGATCACGGCCGCCGTGTGCGGCAACCTGTCGAACGAGGCGAAGGTGGCGCCGCCCTTGAAGTCGACCAGCACGAAGTTGAGCTGCTCGGAGCTGTGCGTGGCGGCCAGCCCCAGCACCAGCGTGCGGAGCAGTTCCGACTTACCGGAGCCGGTCGCCCCGATGAGAAGGCCGTGGGGGCCCATTCCGTCCTGGGCGGACTCCTTGAGGTCCAGTTCGATGGCACCGCCGTCGGTGCCCACCCCGATCGGCACCCGCAGCCGCTCGCGTGCCGAGCGCGGCAGCCAGCCCTGCTCGGCCGTGTAGCTCTCCGGGTCGCCGAGGCCGAGCAGCTCGGGTAGGCCCAGGTCGGCCTGGAGCGGGGAGTCGGGCCCTCGGGCCGCGCCCGCGAGCCGGAGTGGGGCCAACCGTCGGGCGACCGCCTCGGCGTCGGCGAGGTCGAGCTGGTCGGCGGTGCCGACGTCGGCATGCCCGTCGGTGGACCGCGAGTGCAGTCGTCGGCCGTGCAACTCCAGCAGCAGCGCGTACCGGTCGAGCAGCCGAGGCGGGGGAGTGTCCAGGTCCAGCACGGTGACCGCGTCGATGCCGCCGTCACCGGTCAGATCACTGGCGCCGGTCAACTCGCCACCGTCGAGGACGACCACCACGTGCGGGCCGTCGGTGGCCGGGCCGGCCGGGCTGAACCGGGAGCGGCTGGCCAGCACGTCCGTCAGCAGCCCTTCGAGCTCGGCGGCGGAGCTGGTCACCAGTCGCAGCGGGCCGAGCGCGTCGGTGCGGCTGGGGTGGTGTGCGTGCGGAAGCCACTTCACCCACTCCCAGCAGGCGCGGCGTTCCGGTCCGGCGCAGACCGCGACGAGCAGCTCGTCGGGAGCGTGGAAGACCGCCAGCTGGGTCAGCACGGCCCGGACCAACGCCTGCGCCACCGGGTCGCCGGTGGGTGGGCCGCCGGTCGCGGGGGCGCCACCCGCGGCGCGGCCGGCGGATCGGATGTGCACCCGGGCGAAACTGCGCAGCGACAGGGCCACCGGCAGGTCCGGCACCACCGAGTACGCGTCCAGGAAGCGGCGCAGCGCGCCGGCGGTCATCGGTTCCAGCTCCTCCAGTGGCCGGGTCACCGGTGCGACGAGTGGCGTGGCCAGGGTCTGCGGTCCGACGGCGACGCGGACCACGGCGAAATCCGGGTCGCCCGGTCGCCGCTCCCAGACGCGGTGGCTGTCGACCGTCGACCAGAGCCGGCCCGGGTCGGGGTGCCGGTAGAAGAGCCCCGCGCGCTGCTGGCCGGCGGTCCGGCGAACCCGCCGCCGCAGCGTCGCCAGGTGTCGCAGGTACTCCCGCCGGGCGGCCATCATCTCGGACTTCTTCGGGGTGCCGGAGGCGCTGCCCCAGGAGGTCACCAACATCGCCAGCGAGGAGAGCCCGAACATCCCGCCCACCACGTACGAGTAGGCGCCGCCGCCCCGACCGAACATCATCGCCATCGCGACAGTGCCGCCGAGCATCGGCAGCAGCATGAGCATCTGCTGCCATCGCCCGCCGGTCACCACCGGAATCTCCGGCGGCGCCTCCACCGGCAGTTCGCCGGCGGGGATTTCCGGCGCTGGTCGGCGCGGAGGACGCTTGATGACGACGGTGGACACTCGGCCTCCTGACAGCGCTGGGTAACCCGAGCCGGACTCATGGTAGGTAAAGTCCTGTCGTCCGCGCAGCCTCCGATCCCCGTCGATATGGAGACCAGTCGATGACTACCGGGCTGGCCCGCGTCACCATCAGCGCGCCGCAACGACGGCTGGACGTCGCCCTGCCGGAGCAGGTGCCGCTGGCCGAACTGCTGCCCGACGTGCTCCGACATGCCGGCGTCGGGCTGGCCGACGACGGCGAGCAGCACGGCGGTTGGGTCCTGCGGCGCACCGACGGCGGGGTGCTCGCGACAGCCCAGGCGCTGTTGCCGCAGGGGGTTCGCGACGGCGAGGTGCTGCACCTGGTGCCGGCCCGCGCGCACTGGCCCGAGCTGGAGTACGACGACGTGGTCGAGGCGATCGCCGACGGTGCACGCCGCCGAGGTGGTGCCTGGTCGCCCATCGCCACCCGCGTCGCCAGCCTGGCCGGTGCCGCCGTCCCGCTCACCGTCGGGTTGCTGGCCCTCTTCGTCAGCGGCCCGACACACCGGACCGGCTGGTTGGCGGCCGCCGCGGTGGCGCTGGTGCTCACCGTGGCCGGCGCGGTGGCCTCCCGCGCCAACGGCGACGGAACGACCGGGGCGACGTTGGGCGGCTACGCGTTGCCGTACGCGTTCACGTCCGGCGCTCTCGCGGTCGGGTCCGGCGATCCGGTCGCGCCGTTCGGCCCGGCCCGCTGGGTGGGCGCCCCCGAACTGCTGGCCGGCTCGGTGGCACTGCTGCTGGTGGCGCTGATCGGCCTGCTGGGGGTGGCCAGTCGGCTACGGGTCTTCGTCGCCGGTGTCACGGTCGGCCTGACCGGTGCCGGTGCCGCGCTCGGTGGGCTGCTGCTGACCCCGGCCGGCACGGCGGCGGTGCTGCTCAGCGCGCTGGTCTTCGCCGTCGGCGTGATCCCGCTGCTGGCCATCCGGCTGGGCAAGCTGCCCCTGCCGCCCATCACCCTGCCGACCTCGGCCGCCGTGGACGAGCCCCAGCGGGCCCGCGATCTCCCGGACCGCAGCCGGGTGCATGCCGCGGTGATCCGTACCGAGGAGATGCTCACCGGCATGTTGATCGGGCACGCCGTGCTGGCGGTGGCCGCAGCGGTCGTACTCGGGGTCGTCGGTGGAACGGCCGGCCGGGTTCTCGTGGCGGTCACCTCGGCCGTGTTGCTGCTGCGCTCGCGACTGTTCGTGGCGCTGCGACACCGGGTTCCGACGGTGCTGGCCGGGCTGGCCGGCTACGCGGCGCTCGGCATCGTACTGGTCGGCCGGTTCGACGAGCCGGCGCGGCTCGCGCTGGTCCTGGGTGCGGCGGTGCTGGCCCTGGTGACCATCGCCGCCGGCACCGGGTACGCCCGCCGGCCGGTCACCCCGTACGTCGGACGCGCTGCCGACCTCACCGACACGGCGCTGGTGGTCGCCGTGGTGCCGATCGCCTGCGCGGTGCTCGACCTGTATGACAGGGCCCGGGGGCTGCTCGGTTGAGCGGCCACCGGGCCCGGTGCGTCATCGTGTGTCAGTGAAGGGTCTCGCCACGCGCCTCGGCGTCCCTGGCCCGCTGGTAGGAGGCATGGATCTCGGCCTCGGCCTCGGTGCGGCCGACCCAGGTCGCGCCCTCCACCGACTTGCCGGGCTCCAGGTCCTTGTAGACCTCGAAGAAGTGCTGGATCTCCAGCCGGTCGAACTCGCCGAGGTGGTGGATGTCGCGCAGGTGCTCCTGGCGGGGGTCCTCGTAGGGCACGCAGAGGACCTTGTCGTCCCCGCCCTTCTCGTCGGTCATCCGGAACATGCCGATCGTGCGGCAGCGGATCAGGCAGCCCGGGAAGGTCGGCTCGGGGACCAGCACCAGGGCGTCCAGCGGATCGCCGTCCTCGCCCAGCGTGCCCTCGATGAACCCGTAGTCAGCCGGGTACTGAGTCGAGGTGAAGAGGGTGCGGTCCAGCCGGATCCGGCCGGTCTTGTGGTCCACCTCGTACTTGTTCCGGTGACCCTTGGGGATCTCAACCGTAACGTCGAAATCCATGTGCACGCTCCCTCGTCTGCCCACGCTGGCTAACGGAACCACTGGCGCCCTCCGGACAGGTGAATGCCCACCCGCCGACTCCGGCCGCCGCATAGTCTTCGGACCGAAGTAGTGTCACCCAAGCCGATTTTCGCTGGGGGAGGAGGGGGTCGTGGGGAGGGAAGATTCACACTACCGCCCGGACGGGGGCTCCGGGCACGGTACCGGACGATCCGGTTCGGGCGGTGCGACGGGTCGCGTCCCGGTGCCCGAGGCTCACCTTCCACGGACTCCGGAGCCGGCGAACCAGGCGCCGGAGGTCTCGCCCGAGAGGCCTCCGCCGCTGCCCTGGCGCCCGCCGGGCGGGTCGCCCCCTCCCGGCCCGAACAACGGTCGCTTTCCGGCGCTCGACGGTGACCGACCGGCGAGCGGTAGGCCGCAGGGAAACGCCTCGGTGCCGGTCGGCCCGGCGTCGGGCGGTTCGCCGAGGGGCAGTGCCTCGGTCCCGGCCGGTCCCGTTCCGGGCGGTTCGTCGAGGGGCAGCGCGTCGGTGCCGGCCGGTCCCGTTTCGGGCGGTTCGCCACGCGGCAGTGCCTCGGTCCCGGTCAGCCCCGCGCCGGTCAGCCCGGTGCCCGGCCGCGCCCCGAACGCTCCGGGCGGCCCGCCGCTGGGTCCGCCGATCTCCGCGTTGCCCGCGTCCGCCGATGCCGCGCCGGCCCCTGCACCCGTCCCGCGGGGCCGCCGTCGGCGGCTGCCGGTGGTCCTGGCCGTCGTGCTGTTGCTGGTGCTCGCCGGCGTCGGAGTCGTCGTCACCCGACCCGGCCCGGTCGCCGGCTGGCTGGGCGACGACGCCGGGTCCGGCCCGAAGGCCGCCGCTGAGACCCCGGATCCCGATCCGTCCGACGTGCTGGCCGGCCCGGACCCGAACGCGCCGCTGCCCACCGCCGACGGAGTTCGTGCCGTGCTCGACCCGCTGGTCGGCGTCGCCGCACTCGGCAGCCGGGTGAACGTCTCGGTGGCCGACGTGATCTCCGGCCAGACACTGTTCGCCAAGGGCGCGGACGACGGCACGGTCCCCGCCTCGGTGACCAAGCTCGCGACCGGGGTGACCGCGCTGGCCGCCCGTGGACCCGGTTACCGGATACCCACCCGCGCGGTGGCCGGTGCGAAGGCCGGCGAAGTGGTGATCATCGGGGGCGGCGATCCCACCCTGGCGATCGACAAGAAGGGCTACTACCCGGGGGCGGCACGCCTGGACGACCTGGCCGCCCAGGTGCGCACCGCGCTCGGCGGGGCCTCCCCGACCAGCGTGACCGTCGACGGCTCGGTCTACTCCGGCCCGGTCTACGGCCCAGGCTGGGACGACGACATCCCCACCGGCGGGTCCGGCGGCGCGGTGACCGCGTTGATGACCGACGGGGCGCGCCGAGACCCGAGCGTCGACCACGGGGCGGCCGCGCGGTTCGCCGAACCGGACCTGGCCGCCGGCAAGGCGTTCGCCCGGCTGCTCGGCGTGCCGACCGACACCGTGAAGCGCGGCACGGCGCCGGCTCCGGCCCAGGCCGCAGCCGGTGGCACCCCGGCACCCGGTGCCGAGTTGGGCGTGGTGCAGTCCCCGCCGATGATCCGGATGGTCGACATCATGATCAGCGAGAGCGACAACCTGGTGGCCGAGGCGTTGGCCCGCCAGGTCGCGTTGGCCCGTAACCAGCCGGCCTCGTTCGACGGTGGCGCCGCCGCGATGGACGCGCAGGTGGCCGAGCTGGGTCTGCCGGCCGACGAGATCACGCTCTCCGACGGCAGCGGGTTGTCCCGCCGCAACCGGATCAGCCCGTCGCTGCTGACCGACCTGATCCGGCTGGCGGCGAGCCCGGACCATCCGGAGTTGGCCGGCGTGTTCGGCGGTCTGCCGGTGGGCGGCTGGTCCGGGACCCTGGACGAGCGCTACCGGAACACCCCCGGCACCGCCGCCGGTGCGGGCAGCGTCCGGGCCAAGACCGGCACGCTGACCGCCGTGCACTCCATCGCGGGCCTGGTCACCACCGCCGACGGTCGGCTGCTCACCTTCGCCGTGCTCACCGACCAGGTGCCGGGCGGGAAGGAGACCGCCCAACCGGCGCTGGACCGGATCACCGCCGCGTTGGCCGGCTGCGGCTGCGGCTGACGTCGCCGAGCCGGGGTCGTCCGGCCCCCGCCGGAGCGGCCATCGGCGTCGATCGAGGACGCGAGGCCGGGCCGGGGTGTCGCGGCGCGGGTACGGTGGGTTCATGGCGCAGTTCGTGGACTGGGATCTGGCCGCCGCCACCGCGGGGGCGTTGAGCAAGTCGGGCCCCCGGGTGTCGTACGCCGAGGCCACCGACGTGGTCGGCGACCTGCGGCGGCTGACCGACGAGGCGGCCGGGCACGTGGCCGACTACACGGGGTTGACGGCGCAGGTGTCGCACCCGCCGGTGCGGGTGGTCGACCGCCGCGACTGGGCGGCGACCAACATCGCCGGTCTCCGCGAGGTGATCACCCCGCTGGTGAGCCGGCTCTCCGGTGACAAGCAGCCGGGCGCGCTGACCGAGGCGATCGGGTCCAGGTTGACCGGGGTGCAGGCCGGGACGGTGCTGGCCTACCTCTCCGGTCGGGTGCTCGGCCAGTACGAGGTCTTCTCGGCCGACCCGGGTCAACTGCTGCTCGTCGCACCGAACATCGTCGAGGTGGAGCGCAAGCTCGGCGCCGACCCACGGGACTTCCGCCTCTGGGTCTGTCTGCACGAGGTGACCCACCGCACCCAGTTCACGGCCGTCCCGTGGATGCGGGCCTACTTCCTGAGCGAGGTGCAGGCGTTCGTCGACGCCTCGTCCAGCGGGAACGAGCACCTGGTCGAGCGCTTGCGGCGCGGGGTGGCCACCCTGTCCGAGGCGGTCCGCGACCAGGACAGCCGCACCAGCGTGCTGGACATCGTGCAGACCCCGGCGCAGCGCGCCGTGCTGGACCGGCTCACCGCGTTGATGACCCTGCTGGAGGGGCACGCCGAGTTCGTCATGGACGGCGTCGGGCCCCAGGTGATTCCGAGCGTGGAGCGGATCCGGGCGTCGTTCAACCGCCGCCGTGAGGCCGGCAACCCGCTGGAGAAGGCGATCCGCCGGCTGCTCGGGGTGGACGTCAAGATGCGCCAGTACGCCGAGGGGCGCAAGTTCGTGCACGGTGTGGTGGAGCGGGTCGGCATGGAGGGGTTCAACTCCATCTTCAACTCGCCGCTCACACTTCCGCGGCTGTCGGAGCTGGGCGACCCGGACGCGTGGGTCGCCCGGGTGCACGGCCCGGCCGGCACCATCCCGGCCGCTGGCTGACCACCCGACGGTGGCCGCGCTCGCTCCGCCGGTGGCCGCGATCCGGGTGGCGGTCCGCCGTGCTCTGACCGGTCTGCCCTCGGACGGGCCGGTGCTGGTCGCCTGCTCGGGCGGCGCGGACTCGCTCGCCCTCGCGGCGGCCACCGCGTTCGTGGCACCCCGGCTGGGCCGCGGCACCGTGCTCGTCAGCGTCGACCACGGCCTGCAGGGCGGCTCCGCGGAGCGCGCCGAGGCGGTGGCCGCGTGGGCCCGTGGAGCCGGTTTCACCGCCGCATCGGTGGTCCGGGTGGAGGTGGCGGGGCGTCCGGGTGGGCCGGAGGCGGCTGCCCGGGAAGCGCGGTACGAGGCGCTGGTCGAGGCCGCCCGGCAGCACGGCGCGGTCGCTGTGCTCACCGGGCACACCCGTGACGACCAGGCGGAGACCGTGCTGCTCGCGCTCGCCAGGGGTGCCGGTCCGCGCGGCCTCGCGGGGATGCCGGCCCGGCGTGAGCTGGACGGTGTGCCGCTGCTGCGTCCGCTGTTGGAGATCGGCCGGGACGAGACGCGCGCCGCGTGCGCCGTGCTCGGGTTGAGCCCGTGGCAGGACCCGCACAACACCGACCCGTCGTACGCCCGGTCGCGCGTGCGGGCCGACCTGCTCCCGGCGTTGGTGCGGGCGCTCGGACCGGGGGTGGTGGACAACCTCGCGCGTACCGCCCGATTGGTGGCGGCCGACAACGCCGCGCTCGACGAGTTGGCGGCGACGGCGCTGGCGGCGGCTCGGCACCCCGACGGAGGGCTCTGGGCGCCGGCGTTGCTCGCTCTCACCCCTGCGGTACGCGGCCGGGTGCTGCACGCCTGGGCGCGGGAGTTGGGCGCCCAGGCGGGTGCGTTGTCGCACCGGCACGTCGGCGCGCTGGACGCTCTGGTCACCGCCTGGCACGGTCAGGGCCCGGCGGACCTGCCCGGCGGGGTCCGGGTCCTCCGCCGGGCCGACCGGCTGGCACCCGGCTGAGACGCCGGCCGGCGGTACCCGTCGCCCGCCCGACTGGGCGGGTCGCGGCCGGCGGAGTGGTTGTCAGCCGCTGTGTGCCCGGTCCCGGAACGTGGTCCGGTAGCTGTGGGGGGTGGCGCCGACCCGGCGGCTGAAGTGGTGGCGCAGCGCCGCCGCGTCGCCGAAGCCGGCCTGGTCGGCGACCGCCTCCACGCTCAACGGGGTCTCCTCCAGCAGCCGGCGGGCCAGTAGCACCCGTTGGTTGGTGAGCCAGTCGTGCGGGGTGGTGCCGGTCTCGGCGCGGAAACGGCGGGCGAACGTGCGGGGTGCCATGCCGGCGCGCGCTGCCAACTCCTCGACGGTGATCGTCCGGTCCAGGTGGCCCATCAGCCACTCCAGCACCGGCTCCAGCGTGGGCGCCTCGGGTGCCTTCGGGATGGGCGCCTCGACGTACTGGGACTGGCCGCCGTCGCGGTGCGGCGGGACCACCATCCGCCGGGCCAGTCGGGTCGCGGTGGCCGAGCCGTGTTCCTGGCGGATCAGGTGCAGGCAGGCGTCGATGCCGGCCGCCGTGCCGGCGCTGGTGAGCAGCCGACCGTCCTGGACGTAGAGCGAGTTGCACCGCACGCGGGCGCGGGGGTGCCGGTGTTGCAGCTCATCGACGTGCCGCCAGTGGGTCGTGCACTCCCGGTCGTCGAGCAGCCCGGCCTCGCCGAGCAGGAAGGCGCCGGAGCAGACGCTGAACAGGTACGCCCCACGGGCGTCGGCGCGGCGCAGGGCGTCCAGCACCGGGCCGGGAACGGTGGTGCCCTGTTTGTGCGCGGGGACGGCGACCAGGTCGGCCTCGTCGACCGGGCCGAGGTCGGCGTGGGGCGTGAGGTGGAAGCCGGACGACGTACGCACCGGAGCGCCGTCGGGGCTGCACACCTGGAAGCGGTAGCCGGGGAAACCGTCGGCGGTGCGGTCGGTGCCGAACACCTCGGCGAGCACGCCGAGCTCGAACGGAGCGACCTGATCGAGGGCGAGGACGGCAACGGATCGGAGCATGTGACGAGGGTAACCCGACAGGTGGCAGTAAATCGATGGTCACTGGCATTACTGCCACTGTCCGGGCGGTCCGGGTGGGCGCAGACTGGTCTCAGTCCGGTGCGCACCGGCGGCGAAACCGACAGCAACCATGCGAAAGTGAGCGCCGCCATGGAGTTCCTGTTCCTTCTCCTGTTCCTCGTCCTGCTCGCCGCCGCCTCGGCGGCCGGGCTCACTGCGGACAGCCACGATTCGGCCGACTGGAAGCCGAGCGATGACGGTCGCCGATGGCGTTCCCGTACCAACTGATGTGGTTGGCGCAGTTTGCGTAGAAAATCCTTGGCGGGACCGCGCCAAAAGGTGCGGCCCCGCCGACGGAGGCCATCCGACGTACGGCAGGCTAGGAGCATGGCTGACGGCTCCTGGTACGACGCCGACATCGACCACGTGATCATTTCCGAGGCGCAGATCCGCGAGAAGACGGCGGAGCTGGCCAAGCAGGTTTCCGCGGACTACGCCCACGTGGGCGACGGACTGCTGCTGGTGTGCGTACTCAAGGGTGCGGTGATGTTCATGGCGGACTTCGCCCGGGCGTTGGGCCGCAACGGCCCACCGGCCGAGCTGGACTTCATGGCCATCTCCTCCTACGGCCAGGGCACCACCTCGTCCGGTGTGGTCCGCATCCTCAAGGATCTGGACCGGGATATCGCCGGTCGGCACGTGGTGGTCGTCGAGGACATCGTCGACTCCGGGCTCACCCTGTCCTGGCTGCTGCGCTACCTGGAGTCGCGCTCGGCGGCGAGCGTCGAGGTGGTCGCGCTGTTCCGCAAGCCGGACGCGGTCAAGGTGCCGGTCCCGGTGAAGTACGTGGGCTTCGACATCCCCACCGAGTTCGTGGTCGGGTACGGCCTGGACTTCGGTGAGCGCTACCGGGAGCTGCCGTACGTCGGCGTGCTCAAGCCCGAGGTCTACGCCCGCTCCTGACGCCCGGCCGTGAGCTGTCGCGGCGGCTCGGCGGCGGCGTGAGGCCCATTCGTATCGGCATCCATCAAGCCGACGTTCAGCGCGCTCTCAGGTGTTGCGGTTACCGTGGAACACGGTGGCCCGGAGGTTACTCCGCGCCCGACCCCCTCGACCGCGTGACCGGGCGTTCGGGTGGCCGGGCCGGACTCCCCGCCACGCCGGTTCCGACCCGGGGCGTTTGATGGTGCACGACTGCGGGGCTCGCAAGCTCACTCCTCGCGTACACGGTGTACCGTCGAATGACCGCGGCGCGGCAGTTTTCGCGCCTCGGGGTCGAGGCCGGCCCGCACGGCGGCTCCGGCCGCCGCACACGCGGCGACACCATCAGACGGTCAGGACGTCGATCAGGAGGATGCGGGCGCCTCGGCGCTCGACAACAGTATGGAACGTACGCGTTTCTTCCGCCGACCGGTGGTCTGGATCATCCTGGTCATCCTCGGCGCCGTTGTGCTCAGTCAACTGTTCACCGCTGGTCCCAGCTACCACCGCGTGGACACTTCCGTTGCGCTCGACCAGCTGCACACCGCCAAGATCAATAAGGTCGTCTTCCAGGACAAGGAGCAGACGGTCCAACTGGACCTCGCTCAGAAGACGAAGTTCGGCAAGACCGAGACCGACAAGATCGAGGCTCAGTTCCCGTACCAGGCTGGCGACCAGATCTGGAACGAGGTGCTGGACGCCAAGGCGGCCAACCGGGTCACCGGTCCGGCCGACGTCAAGGTCTCCTCGGACAGCATCTGGGTGAGCCTGCTGGTCAACCTGCTGCCGATCGCGCTGCTCGTCCTTCTGCTGCTGTTCTTCATGTCGCAGATGCAGGGCGGCGGCTCCCGCGTGCTCAACTTCGGCAAGTCCAAGGCGAAGATGATCACCAAGGACACTCCGAAGACGACCTTCGCGGACGTCGCGGGTGCCGAGGAGGCCGTCGAGGAACTGCACGAGATCAAGGACTTCCTGCAGAACCCCGCGAAGTACCAGGCTCTGGGCGCCAAGATCCCGAAGGGCGTGCTGCTGTTCGGCCCGCCCGGCACCGGTAAGACCCTGCTGGCCCGCGCGGTCGCCGGCGAGGCCGGAGTGCCCTTCTACTCCATCTCCGGCTCCGACTTCGTGGAGATGTTCGTCGGTGTCGGCGCGAGCCGGGTCCGCGACCTCTTCGAGCAGGCCAAGGCGAACGCCCCGGCGATCGTCTTCGTCGACGAGATCGACGCCGTCGGCCGGCACCGTGGCGCCGGCATGGGCGGCGGTCACGACGAGCGCGAGCAGACGCTCAACCAGCTGCTCGTCGAGATGGACGGCTTCGACACCAAGGGCGGGGTCATCCTGATCGCCGCCACCAACCGGCCGGACATCCTCGACCCGGCGCTGCTGCGCCCGGGCCGGTTCGACCGGCAGATCCCGGTGGACGCCCCCGACATGGAGGGCCGCAAGGCCATCCTGCGGGTGCACGCCAAGGGCAAGCCGTTCACCCCCGACGTCGACCTCGACTCGGTGGCACGGCGTACCCCGGGCTTCAGCGGCGCCGACCTCGCCAACGTGATCAACGAGTCGGCCCTGCTCACCGCCCGCAAGGACCAGCGCGCCATCACCAACGACTCGCTCGAAGAGTCGATCGACCGGGTGATCGCAGGTCCGCAGCGACGGACCCGCGTGATGAGCGACCAGGAAAAGAAGATCACCGCGTACCACGAGGGTGGGCACGCGCTGGTCGCCTGGGCGCTGCCGCACGCCGCGCCGGTGCACAAGGTGACGATCCTGTCGCGCGGCCGCTCGCTGGGCCACACCCTGGTGCTCCCCACGGAGGACAAGTACACCCAGACGCGCGCCGAAATGATCGACACCCTGGCGTACGCGCTGGGCGGTCGGGCCGCCGAGGAGCTGGTCTTCCACGAGCCGACCACCGGTGCCGGCAACGACATCGAGAAGGCCACCCAACTGGCCCGCGCGATGATCACCCAGTACGGCATGAGCTCCAAGCTCGGCGCGATCAAGTACGGCACCAGCGGAGACGAGCCGTTCCTCGGCCGCAACATGGGCCACGAGCGGGACTACTCGGACTCGGTGGCCGCCGAGATCGACGGCGAGATGCGGGCACTGGTCGAGCTGGCGCACGACGAGGCCTGGGAGATCCTGGTGGAATACCGGGACGTCCTGGACAACATCGTGCTCGAGCTGATGGAGAAGGAAACCCTCTCCACCGCCGACATGGCGCGGATCTGCTCCCGGGTGGTCAAGCGCCCGCCGCTGGCCCCGTACAACGGCTTCGGCAAGCGCCAGCCCTCCACCGAGCCGCCCGTGCTCACCCCTGCGGAGAAGGACAAGCTCAAGGCGCAGGCCCAGGCTGACGGCGCGCAGGCGTCGGTCGGCGGTGGGACGCCGTCCAACAACTCGGACGGCACGCACTGAGCAACGACCCGACGGCCAGCTCCCCCCACCGGGAGCTGGCCGTCTCCGCGACCGAACCCGACGGCGACGACGAGCTGGACTACGTGGCCGCGCGGCTGATCAGCGGCAAGCTGACCGGTCGCCCGGTCGAGGACGCCGTCGACCTGGGCCGGATCGAGAAGGCCGTCCGCGAGATCCTGATCGCGGTCGGCGAGGACCCGGACCGCGACGGTCTCCAACAGACCCCGGCCCGCGTCGCCCGCGCGTACGCCGAACTCTTCGCCGGCCTGCGGGTCGACCCGGCGCAGGTCCTCAGCACCACCTTCGAGGCCAACCACGAAGAGCTGGTGATCGTCCGGGACATCGACGTCATGAGCCTCTGCGAACATCACCTGCTGCCGTTCCGGGGCAGCGCGCACATCGGCTACATCCCCGGCCCGGACGGGCGGATCACCGGCCTGTCCAAGCTGGCCCGGCTGGTCGAGGTCTTCGCCCGTCGACCCCAGGTGCAGGAGCGGCTCACCTCGCAGGTCGCCGACCTGCTGATGAGCAAACTCGCACCACGCGGCGTCGTCGTCGTGCTCGAATGCGAGCACATGTGCATGGCGATGCGCGGCATTCAGAAGTCCGGTGCCAAGACCATCACGTCAGCGGTGCGCGGCATCCTGCAGACGGACTCGAAATCGCGGGCCGAGGCGATGGCACTGATCATCCCCCGCTGACCCACCGACACACCACGGCCGGCCGACCCCTCCCGGGACGGCCGGCCGATTCCGTTCCTGCCCCAACCGCGGCCCGCGCTGGTCAGCCGGCGAGCACTGCAAGCAGCAGGCCGGCCGTTACCAGTACCGCCGGCACCAGACACACCAGCGCACCGAAGCGCACCGTACGGTCCAGCCGCTCAGCCGGGCCGACGCGGAACAACCGCCCGATGCCCACCCAGCCGGCGACGAACGCGACCGCCGGCATCGGAAGCCCACAGATCAGCGCCGCCACGGTGGCCGGCCCGATGCCCGTGGCGGCGTACACCGCGACTTGAATCAGCGGCACCACCAGCGCCAACGGCCCGTACACCAGGAGGTTGCGCGCCCGGACCGACCACGACCCCGGCCGGAACCGGCGGCGCGTGCCCAGCGCCGCGTCCGCCGCCTCGGCCCGACCCCGCGCGGCCCGCAGCGCCGCCAGCACCGCCGCCGGGCCACCCGCCATCGACCGGGCCGCCTCGGTCAGTTCCGGCGGCGACGGCACCAGGGAGATCGCCGGTACGCCCAACTCCCGCAGCCGCTCCTGCTGACTCGCCAACCCGGTCCGGACCGCCGTCAGCTCCTCCCGGGCGGCCTCCGCCGACCGGGCCTGCTCACCGGCTGCGGCAGCCGCGCTGCGGCGTACCCCATCCAGCTGACGCGCCGCGGCCAGGTACTCCGCCCAGACCGTGCTCGGCTCGACCGCCGTCGGCGTCACCTGCCCGTCCGCCGAAGCGGCCCGCTGCCGCCCCGGCCCGGTCACCGTCGCGTTCGGACCCACCTCGACACCTCCCGCTCGCGTCACCGCATCAGCCGGTCTCGTCAGCGAACGGCACCAGGACGCGGCCCCGCTCGTCGGGGCCGTCCCACAGCACCGCACGGTCGGGACGAACCTGCCAATCCACCGGCCGCCCGAAGACGGCCGTGAGCTGCGGGACCGGCACGTCCAGCACGACCACGGCGGCCAGCTTGTCGACCTCGCCCGCCGGCTCGAACAACGCCGCGAACGGCGGCACCGCACGCCACCAGCCCAGCAGGTGCCTCCCGGTCGGTGGCCCGTCCCGCAGCAACGCCCGCAGCCGGTCCACCGGCAACTCCCGGGGGCCCGGCCGGTCCAGGCCGAAGACCACCAGGTACGTCGGCAGTTCGTCGGCCGAATCCGCCAGCAGCGTCGGCAGGTCCACCACCTCGGCCGAATGACGGGTCGCCAGCTCGGCGGTCAACGCCTCCGCCAGCGCCCGCGAGCCCGGGTCCGGTGCCGCCACCAGAAAACGAGCGGTGCCCGGCGGATGATGGTCGGCGGTGCTCCGGGCAGCTGTCGCCAACAGCCCGCCCGCCGCGGCACCCGAACCCAGCACCGCGAGGTTGCGCCCGGCCGCCGGCCCCAACGGCACGGCGACCGTCGAGCGGGCCAGGTCCACCGCACGGCCCAGCAACGCGGCCGGCCCGTGCGCCTGCCCGGCCAACGCCGCCCGATGCCGCGGATCGTTGCTCAGCAGAGGTCGGGCGTAACCGGCGAAGACCACCGGCGGCACCGACCCGGCCGGGCGGGCCGCCCACAACTCGTGCCGAAGCTCCTCCACCACCTCCGGGTGGTCCTGCGGGTCCGGATAGCGGATCAGACGTTCGTG
This sequence comes from Micromonospora sp. WMMD967, assembly GCF_029626165.1. NCBI lineage: Bacteria > Bacillati > Actinomycetota > Actinomycetes > Micromonosporales > Micromonosporaceae > Micromonospora > Micromonospora sp. WMMD967. The sequence goes on along the minus strand of NZ_JARUBK010000001.1, from coordinate 733,436 downwards.
ACCGCGGATCGCACCCCGAGGGCCGCCGAGCCCTCCGGCGGTGTTGACCACCGCGCTGCCCACCGGCAGACCGGCCGCCGAGTCGTTCGTCGGCTCCAGCACCGGGCTGCCGCCCGGCAACGCCACCCGCACCGGAAACTGCCCGAGCACCGAATCCCGGTGACCGGCATCGGCGCGGCCGCTCAACCCCAGCTCACCCGCGCCGGCCAGCACCAGGTGCACGCCGAACGCCCGACCGGACCGGGCCAACCCGTCCAACTGGGCCGCCACCTCGGCTGCCAGCCGGTCCCGCTCGGCGAAGAGCAACGGCACGTTCTCCACCACGCAGACGATTCGGGGCAACGACTGATGCTGACGCAACTCCGCGAACCGTTGCCCGCCGGCCCGCGCCGCCGCCTCCGCCCGCCTCCGCACCTCGGCCGTCAGCTCGTCGAGCAGATCCCGCACGTACTCCCGGTCGGCGGCCATCGCGGCGGCCTGCACCTGCGGAATCCATGACCGGTCCCGCTCGGTCTGCAGGAACTCCACGAAGGACTCACCATCGCCGAGATCCGCCAGGTAGAGCGACAGCTCGTCCGGGCCGTACCGGGCGGCCAGACCCAGCAACGCCGTGGTCAGGAACGCCGCACGACCACCTGCGGAACGGCCACTCACCAGCCAGTGCGGCGTCAGCTCGGTGAAGCCCAACGGCACCGACCGGCCCCCGGCATCGCCGACCGTGGTCGTCATCCCGTCCACGGAGTCCGACTCCCACAGACGCTCACCCCTCGGCGGCAGCAGAGCCGCCAACGCCAACCGTGAACCCGCCTCCACCTGCTCGGCCAGCCGTCGACAAACCGCGCCCACCAACTCGGTTGGCGGATCCGACTCCACGAACACCGGCGAGTTCAACCCACCCGGGGGATCCGCGCCCGGCCCGGCGAAGGACGACCCCGGCGGATCGCCGACCAACGCGTACGCGTTGCGCAACGCCACAGCAGTGGTACGCGGCAGCGGCGCCCGGACCGCGTACGGGCCGGCCGGAGGCCAACCGGCCACCACCAGATGCAACCCCGCCGCCGGACCCTGCTCGGCCAGCGCCTCAAGCCGTGCCAGGTCGCTCGGGCCAGTCGACTCCGGCAACGCCGCGACCACCAACAGCAACGTACGGTCGTGCCGACGCCGCCCACTCGCATTCGGCGTGACCCACTGCTCCGCCTCGGTCAACACCGCGCGCAGGCCCGTCACGTCCACCGCGGGCGGCGGCAACAGGCCGGCATCGGCGAGCGGACCGAACGACGTCAGCACCGAACCAGTGGCATCCACCGCACGAACCAACAACGCACCCGCCGGTGTCGCACCCAACAACCGCAGGAGTACGGCCCGGAGCAACCCCGCCACCCGAGGCTCCCGGGCGTCCGCGTCCACGCTCAGATGACCGGTGCCCACCAACGGCACCAGTGCGGGAAAACGGGCGTCATCCAACGGTGCCGCCGTGCCGACCCGCACGAACAGCGGCGGACCATCACCCGCCGGAGTGTCAGCGGTCAGCGAATCCAGTGCCGCACCCGACCAACCCGGAGCCAGCCGTGCCGCGACCTCGCGCAGGCGGTCGGCCACCTCGTACTGGCGGCGCTGATCGGCCGGGGCCGGTCGCGTCTCGTCCAGGATCCCGGCAGCGGCGGTCGCAACTGCCGCCGCCCGACGATGCAGAGCTGCGGCGCGGTTCGTACGAGCCTTCGGACCGGCCACCGCGTCCACCCCCTCTGCCCGAGGTTGGCAACCCCTCCCCAGCAGAGACGGTATCCCAGCCGGGTCCGCTCCTCCGGGAGGTGCCTCGGCGGTGCGCCGGGGATGTCGTGGATCTCACCGGTGGGGAGGGGTCCGTCACGATCCGCTGGATCTGAGGCATTGGCTCCGAGGCGTCCAGCCGATAACTTCAGGAGGTGGAATCAGTGCAGCCCCCCGCCGGTTCCCAGGTCTCCCGCGTACCGGCCCAACGGGCACCGTCCGAGCAGCTGCCGCCGGCTGCGGCACCACCGGCGCCTCAGCCGCCGCGCCGTCGAATGCGGACCGTGCTCACCGTCGTCGCCGGGGTCCTCGCTGTGCTCTGCATGGCCGGAGCCATCACGGGCTACGTGCTGTACAACCGGGCGGCAGCCCCCGATCGCAGCGCACCCGACGTGGCTGTTGACAACTACCTACGCGCATTTCTCGTAGACCGCAACGACGCGAGAGCGGACCTCTACACCTGTGAAGGTGGGGCGGAGTTGGAGGCTATCCGGAGTTTGCGGAGCGACCTCCTTGAGCGTGAGAAGCAGCTTGGTGTCACTATCCGTGTCAGTTGGGGCAGCCTGGACGTCAATGATCAGGGCAGCACCAGCTCGGTCGAGACGGTCATTCGGCGTACTGCCACGGTGGATGGCGTGCAGCAGAGCTTGACCGACACGTGGCGATTTGACGTCGAGAAGCAGGATGGCTGGCTGGTCTGTAGCAGCAGCAAGGTTGAATGACCTTACTCGATCCACAACAAGTGGACCGGTACCTCCAGGGTGGTGGGTGACTGGCCGCGCCAGGCCCACCGGTACCACTCCACCTCCGGGGTGATCCGGACGCAGATGTCTCCCTCGGCACCCGAGTAGGTCTCGGTGACTGCCCGCAGGTCGCGATGTTCACGGCCATCCTCGACGTGCACCACCCGTCGACCGGTCACCGCGTCGGCCTCGAAGACGGGTGTGGGTGGCCGGTGTGCTGGGCCGTCCAGCGAGACCAGTCGGATGCCGGTCTCCCGTTCATCCTCCGCGACCGGGCGGCTGCCAACCGTCTCCACCCAGACCCGCTCGACCGGCACCAACGGAGCGAACACCTCCACCTGGTCGGCTTCGGCCCGGTACCACTCGTGCTCGGGGATGACCGGCACGTAGGTCCGGGCGTTCTGCACCACCCTGTCGTCCGCGCGCAGGTCCCCTCGCCAACCCATCCCCGGCAGCCCTACCAGAACCCGTCTCCCACGTAGCTCCACCCGATCGGTGGCGGGGACGACAGCCAACGGGCGGGGCGGCCGGGGCGCCCAGTCTGGCTGGTCAGCGAACGGGTCCGGCAACGGTCCGGTCATGCTTGCGGTGGCCTCACTCGGCGGCACGCAGCGGGGCGCCCCGCTCGCGCATGAACGGAACCGGATCGATGGCGCCGGAACTCTTCCGGTTGTTGCGCTCGTGCACCTCGAAGTGCAGGTGCGGGCCGGAGGAGTTGCCGCTGCTGCCGACCTGCCCGATCACGTCGCCGGCCGCGACGATCTGATGAACCTTGACGCGTGGCTGAACCACCATGTGGCAGTAGCGGGTGATGTAGCCACCGGCGTGCAGCAGGTCGACGAACCAACCGCAGCCGCCCTTGTCCGGGTACCCGTCGACGTCACAGTCCCGCCGATTCCTGTTGTCCGGGTCGCATTGAGCGACCAGCACCCGACCGGATGCCGCTGCGCGGATCTCGGTACCCTTCGCCGCGCCGATGTCCACCCCGTGATGGCTGGGTCGGCTGGCGGTGCGGAAGCCGGAGCCGACGTCGCCGGGGATCGGTGCGGTCCAACCGGAGGCAGCGATCTCGCCGCGCTCGGCCGCGTCGCACACCGCCTTGCCGTTGATCTCGACTGTGCGGGCCGCGCCGCCGGCCAGCGCGTTCACAAGTTTGCTGGCCAACTCCTCGTGCTTGGCGTACGCGTCCGGATAGGCGCTGACCTGCACCTGCTGTGCCACCACAGTCAGCGGTCGGCGCTGCCAACTGCGGACCTTGACGAGCTTCTCGTAGAACTTCCGAGCTGCGTACGAGGGAGTTAGCCGCTCGGCGACCGATCCCCAGCCGGGCCGTTGCTGGAACAGCCCCAGCGAGTCGTGGTCGGCCCCGACGCCCTCGTTCGGCAGGTTGAGGGACTCGGGCTCGGCTCTGTTCGCCAGGTTGCGCAGGGCTGACTCCTGCATCGCGGTTGCCAGGGCGATCACCCAACCCCGCGACGGCACCCCCATGTCCTGACCGACCTTGATGATGATCGCGGCGTTGCGAACCTGCGCGTCGCCGTACTCGGCGAACCGCGGTAACTCGCCCACGATGTCCACCGGACGGACCGGTCCGCAACCCCAGCCAGCCAGGTTGTCCCCGTCCTCCGCGTCGCCGCCGAGCCCACTCAGGAAGAACGCCGCCGTCCCGCCGGTGCAGCAGAGCAGAAGCAGCACACCGGTGAGAATCGTGGCGATCACGCCGACCCGCACCGGCCGGCGGATGGCGGAACCCCTGCCGGCGCTCACGGCCGCTCCCAATCCACCACGTCGACCATCCACCCCTTGTCGGACGTGACGAGTTCCAGCCTCAGCCGGCCGTTGTCAAGCGGAAGCAGCAACTCGACGAACGTCTCGGTGCGCTCCCGCATGGTTGGCGGACCGGTGACCTGCTCGGCGGGCACAGTCTCAGGTTCGGCGCCAGCCATCTTCTCGGTCAGGGCAGGCGTGGAGAGCGGCCGGAGGCCGGCCTGCCACTCCTCCGTGGTCATCCCGGGGCGGCCCAGCCATGCCTTGGTGAACCGGTCAGCGGTCTGTTCGGGTGTGCGCCCACCGGGCGACGTCACCGGTGATGGCGGAGCCTCATTGGAGAGCACCCCGTCGTCACCGGTCGTCGGGTCCACTGTGGTGATCGGCTTGTTCGGGCGGCTGCTCAAGCCGTCGGTCGGATCGAGGGGCCCGGAGATCAACCGAGCTGCACCGAGCACGCCGAAAACGAGTACCGCGATGACCAGTGCCACGCCCAGCCGGGACCGCAGCGCCCGGGTGAAGAGAGACTCCAGCGCCCGTCGCATCACCGTCACCGCGCCTCTGAGCGCACCCGAGGTCCGGAACGGTCCGGCGTGCGCTCCGTCGACCCCGGCCGGTAGACGACGAACGACGGGTTCTCGGCCGGCACGTCCGGCTCGGTCCACGTTGCCGGCTGCCGGCGACGTGGCTGGGGGGCGACGGGACGGCCCCGGCGCCCGGTCTCGGTCGCCGGTGCCTCGTCGGGACGTTCCCGGCCGTCGGGGCGTCCGCCGTCGCGCTGGCCCTCACTGGGAGCCGACGGCGTCGGAACCGGATCCTCCCGGCGGGCCTCCGGGCGCAGTCGGGTCTGCTCCGCGTCGGGTGACCGTCGGCGCCCGCCCACCGGCTCGGCCGGGCCGCCCGGCTCTGCCACATCCAGTCGTGCAGCGGTCCGCATGTCGCGGAAGAACCGGCGGTGCCAGGAGCCGGCGGAACTCACCGCCTCGCTGCTGTCCTTGCCGCCGAGTTGGGTGATCCGTCGGTACGGCCGCAGCAGCAGCCAGCCGACCACCCCGCAGAGCCAGACGAGCACCACCTGAAGCCAACCCGCCAGGGTGGGTGTGCTCATGATCAGATCGACGGCGAACAGGTAGATCGCGGCGCCGGTGCCGAAGATGGCGATGTTGAACACCGCAGCGACCACGGCGTTCCCCAACCGCCGTAGGCCGGCGCTGGCGGGCCGGAGCAGACCCACGGTGCCCAGGATCGGTGCCGCGATCACCGCCCACCGGAAGATGAGGAAACCCAGCAGGACCAGCAAAGACGCCGTCAGGTCGAACATCGCGAAGAGCAACGCGGCCAGCACCGCGATGAACCCCGCGCCGACCCGGTCCATGTCCCGCACACCTTGGAGGTATTCGTACGCCTCCGGGTCCTCGGTCTGGATCTGCTGGGCGACACGTGCCCACTGCTGCTGCTTGGCCTTGATCGTCGCCTCCCGGGTGGCCGGGTTGGCGCGCAGCTTCTCGGCCTCTTCCCAGGAGAGCGCCTTGGCGTCGTACAGGGCGGGGCCATACTTCCGAGCGGTCTCGCTGTCCGCGGAACCGAGCACTCCACGCAACCAGTTGCGGTAGAGCATGGTTTCGGTAGCGGTGTCACTGGCTCGCACGGCGGGGGTGCGGGAGTCCTTACAACGGTTCGGGTCTGGATCGAGGCACCGTCCCGGATCCGGTTCCTTCGCCTGTGGGCCGACGGCGTCGTGAACGACTCCGAGACTCGTGACAAGTGCGCCGTCGGCGACATTGGCCGACTTGACCGGCCAGGCGGCGAGGGCCGTGACCGCGACCATCACCAGAAGCGCCCAGCCTGCGGTGGTCATCGCGTTGCTCATGTCTGACTGACGGGACCGCCAGAGCAGATAGAGCCCCACCACGCACAGGGTGATGATGCCGAAGACGCTGAACACCTTCTCGTACACGGCCTTGGTTGCCTGCTCGACCAAGGGGTCAGCCCAGCCCCACATCGAACCGGGGTCCCAGGCGCGCTCTCGAAGTGCGTTGGACGCACCGATGATTGCCGTGGCGGCCATGAACTCACCATTGGCGATCGTCGTGGTGAACTTGTAGTCCGGATGCAGCACGCTAGAAGCGCAGCCACCCTCGATGTCATAGGTGTTGTAGCTGTAGCCACCGTAGCCGTAAAGGCTGTAACGGCCTGCCACTCCATTCGCAGCGTCCTTCGGCGGTGCTGCTGCGAACCAGCCGGCGAGGCCCGAGTCCGGCGTGCCCGGGGTGGGCGCGTTACGGCACTTGACCTCGTCTTCGCTCACGGTCTGGAGCTTCTCTACGCAGGCTCGGAAGTCGGCCTGCCATTCGGCTGTCGTGCAGAGGTCGGCGCGGGCTTGGGCGACGGGCGGTGCGGCGGCTGCGGCCTGCGCGCCGATCAGCGGCCAGGTGAGGGTGGCCCCGGCCAGGACGCCGAGGGCGAGCAGGAACGACACGATCCTTGCCCGGGCCCCAGGGCCTGTGGCCCGGCCCGCCTCGGCTCGACCGAGGACCTTGACCCAGGCCCTAGCCATGTCACGCCTCCAGATCCGGCAGGGGGATGCTCGGCAGGACTCCGGCCGCCGCGGCGATGGCCGCAGGCGTCGTGTCGAGGTGGTCCAGTAGCCCTTCGACGTACGAGACGTCGACGCGGACCTTCTGCACCCGGCCGTCGACGTCGCGCATCACGAACTCGCGGAAGCCGAGGCGGGAGGCCGAGTTGGTGTCGGCGGCGGAGAGCGAAGCGAGTGTTGCCTCGTAGCCGTCGTTCACCGGCACCCGCAGCAGCCGTAGCGCCTCGGAGGCGATCTCGGCGTCCTCGGCGATGCGGCCGACGAAGACGGTGGAGACGAGGTTCTGCACGTCGAGGCCGAGGATGTCGCGGGGGTTCTGCGAGGCGACCAGCGCGGCGAGGTTCCACTTACGGGAGTCGCGGGCGAGTCGGACCAGGAACGAACGCCCGGACCGCCAACCCTCCATGAAGTGCGCCTCGTCCAGGCCGACCAGTTTGCGGGACGACATCGAGCCGCCGTAGCAGCGCCGAACGGCGAGCCGGTGCGCGGTGTGCAGCATCGGCAGGGCCAGTGCCTCCTCGGCCGACCAGTACTCGCGTTCGATCTTGAGGTCGGGCAACCGTAGCCCGGCCATGGTGATCACGGTGAGTGCGGCGTCGGCGCCGAGCAGCCCTTCCGGGGGGCGGCCGAAGAAGAGCATGGCCAGGGGCATTTCGGCGGTGTCCAGCAGGAGGTTGGCCAGCTCCTTGCCGGCGTCGTCGTCGAGGCGCCCGAGGCAGCTCACGACGTCGTCGAGGGTGGATGTCTCCTCGGCGGGAACCTGGCGGACGGCGTGCCGGAACAGGGTGGCGGTGGACGCCTCCCTGGCCACCTGCGGCGGAACGAGCATCATGCAGATGTCCTGGACCAGCATGCGCCGCTCGGCCCGCGCGTTGGAGACCGCGATCTCGAATTCGCGGTCGCCGGCGGCCCCGGTGCCGAACTCGGTGCGCAGTGGCGTCGGGATGAGCGAGTAGGGTGCCAGGGTGCCGTGCTCCGAGCCGGTCAGGTTCAACACCCGGGAGTACGGCCGCAGCTCGGGCATCGAGCAGAGGCGGGCCAGCGGCCCGGACGGGTCGAGCAGGGTCACCTGGACACCACGGCGGGCGGCCAGGTAACCCAGGGCGCCGAGCAGGGTCGACTTGCCACCACCCGGTTCGGCGACGAAGACCGCGAGCCCGGAGCGTTCCCGGACCTCCATGGGGAAGTGCAGGTCGAGGAACACCGGGCGGCGGCAGGTGCCGGCGGTCCGGCCGATCAGGTCACCGCGCCGGTCGCCCACGTTCGATGCGGCCTGGGGGAGCGCTGCTGCGAGCAACGGCACCGGCATACGCCGGACGTACCCGGTGTTGGCGATCGGCTCGCCGGGGATGAACTCGCGGGCCAGCCAGTCCTGGTTCTTCGGGTGTTGCAGGGAGATGCGCAGTTCCCGGGAGTAGAGCTGGATGAGCCGGCGGGCCCGCTCCAGGCATTCCTCCCTGGTCCGACCGCCGACAGCGATCCGGTGCCAGCCGTGTGCACGGGCCGAGTCGACCGGCAGGCCGGTGGTCATCTCGTCGCCGATCACCAGCGCGCGCTTGGCGAGCCGCTCCAGCTCCGGGGGTGCGTCGATGCCGTGTTCGGCGTAGTCGAGCTGCTGCGAGCGGATCATCCGTAGCCGGTGCTCAAGGTTACGGAAGGAGTCGCCCGAGCCGAGGATGTCGACGCGGGTGGAGATCTCCATCGGCCAGGGCAGCCGCTCGTGGAAGTGCAGCCAGGGCTCGTGCCGTTCCGGGATCTCCAGCGGCTCCATCCGACCGACCGCGAGCACGGCCACGTGCCGTTCCTCGCCGGTCATCCGGTTGACCAGCTTGACCGTCGAGCCGTACGGGGTGCGGTAGCGCTCCACCTGCTCGGTCAGGGCGAGCAGGTCACCGCGTTCCCAGCGTCCGTCGGTCACCGGCGAGAGCGTGCCGGGGGGTGCCATGCATAGCGCCACCGAGCGGTAGAGCAACCATTCCAACTCCTGTGCGGTGACCCGTCGGCCTCGCATGCCGAAGGCGCCGAGCACCTCGTCGAATTGTTCGACGGTGCGGCCCAGCTTGCGGCGTTCGCCCTCGGCGGTGCCCCGACCGAAGGTGCGCAGCATGCGTTCGGTGAGGGAGTCGCCGAGGGAGCGCCGGGCGAAGGTGACGCCCAGGTAGGTCTGGCCCTCGGCGTGGTTGACCGCCATCAGGTGCCGTTGGGCGGCGACCAGGTGGTCGGCCCAGCCGGTGGTGCCGGGCACGTCGGCGAGTGGCGCGGCGGTGTGGGCGTCGATGGTGCGTGCCCACTCGTCGGCGGGGAACGGCCTGGTGGTGCGGCGCAGGTGCAGCCGGAAGCCGGCCAGGCCGGCGTACTGCTCGGAGATCGCCGACAGGAGCGCCTCGCGTTCGGCGTCCGGCCGGAATGCCCAGCGGACCTCGGGCAGCCAGTACCAGGCGGTGACCGTGTTGGGAGTGAAGGTGAGGTGACCGGCGATCTCGGTGATGGCCAGTTCGACCGAGGGATCCCGGTCGCCGAATTTGATCTTCGGCGCGCGGATCCGGGTCGGCTTCGTCGGACGGTCCTGGCGGCTGGCGGCGCGTCCCCGGGGCGAGGCGACGTCCTTGCCCACTCCATTGGGCCGGTCCGCGCCACCGGCGCGGCGTTGGGGCCGCTCCAGGGCTGGCCGATCCGTCGGGGCGGCGCTGGCCGGATGCTCGACGGGAGCGGTCGGCCGATCCGCCGGAGGGGTGGGAGCCGGAGGTCGTTCCACAGGTGCCGCCGGTCGACCCGACGTGGCCTTCGGCCGGGACGATGGCGTGCTGTCGGATGGGCGGGTCGCCGGACCGAGGGCCCTCGGCGCCGGGGCTCCCTCGGCGGGCGGGTCGGGTTCGTCGGCCGGCCGGAGCATCGGCAGCCGATCGCCGGCCTGGTGCGGCACCCGTGACTCGTTGCCCGGGTAACCGCCGTGCCGAGGCTCGACGCGCCGGCCGCCGTTGCCGGGCTGGTCGTCGGGGGTCCACGGTGGTTCCAGGTCGGGGACCGGTCGAGCTGGTGTCGGACCGGCCGCAGGCGGTTGCTGCTGCGGCATCGCCACCTGCTCCCGCGTGCCAGGGCCGGCCGAGACGGCTCGTGGGCCGGGCCGGGAGCCACCGAACAGGTCCAGGAAGGGCGAGTCGATGTCGGCGTTCTCGCCGGCGGCGACCGCGCTCGGCTCGGCCGGCGGCGTCCGCCGAGGGACCGGACGGGGCGCCTGGAACACACCGACCGCGCCATGGCCGGGCGACGTCACGAGCGCGGGATCGAGCGCGACCTCGTCCTCGTCGTCGGTGTAGTCGAATGACTGCGCACGGTGACCTGCCGGCACGGCCGGGCGACCGGCCGGGGGACCCGGCGTGGACGAGCGACTCATGCGACCGCCCTACCGACTGTCGACACCCTGCTGCCCGCGTGCTGCGGCGGACCAATCGGCGTGCGCCCGGTCATGCCAGCTCCTCCCGGATCCTGATCCGGCTGCCGACGAGGCGCGGATCGCGCTGCTCGACCGCCGGCTCCCGGGTGCGTCGCCAGTCGGTCAGCGCGGTGCGGATGACCACCCGCGCCGGCCGATCGGGGTCGACGTGCCGGAAGATGAACGACGTGGTCACGATGGCGAGCGCGATCTCCCAGGCTGGGAAGAGCTCGACCGTCAACGTGAACAGCCAGTGGATGAACATGTAGAGGGGGACCAGCAGCATGAAGAGCCCGTACTGGGCGTAGGGCAGGTGGACCGGAAGGGTGTAACCGGGCGGCCCGAGGTAGACCAGGCGGGCCCGGTAGATGTCGTCGTCGGTGCGCAGCCGCATCTGGTGACCGCGCCTATTCGAAGATCAGGTCGATCAGGTAATCGCCGACGAAGAAGAGCGTTGCCGCGCCGGCGATGAAGGCGAGGCCGACGATGGCGATCGCGGAGCTGGTCAGCACCTTGGAGATCTCGCCCCGGCTGGCACGGCCGATGAAGATGACGCCGAGGACGGCGAGCAGGATCGGCGCGATCTTGCTGGCGAAGAAGGTGACGACACTGTTGGTGTCGATCCCCTTCGGTGCCGGCTCGGCGAGCGGAGCCGACGCCAGGGTGGAGAGCGCGTGGGCGACGCCGGACGACGCCGTCTCCATGAGCTCGAAGGCGATCACTGGAACCTCCCCATAGCGCGGCCGGCGGTGCCGCTGCGGTGCAATAGGCGAACCTGGCGGGAAAAGTGCTCCACAGGGCGCAGCGTTCTTGACCCTGTGTTCGTTACTCACCACAGAGCGTGGCGAGGTTTGGGCGGTTTTCCCCCGCTTCGGCCCTCCCTCCAAGCTTCGCCATCTCGATGCTGGCCAATTCCAAAGCGTACGGGCCGCCCCGGATTGCGACAAGCCGCGAAGGGCCTGCCTGATGCTGCCCGAATGACCGATCGTACACCTGTTCTAACGAGCACGTCAGGGGTGGTGGTGCGAGGCCGACCCGGGTCGGCGGGCACCGCTGCCACGACCGGTACCTTCTAGTCGTGACCGATCTGGTGCGGGCTCCGGGCCCGGTGGTGATGGGCGTCCTCAACGTCACGCCGGACTCCTTCTCCGACGGCGGACGGTACGCCGACCTCGACGCCGCCGTCGGACACGGCGTCCGTCTGCGCGACGCCGGCGCGCACCTGGTGGACATCGGCGGCGAGTCGACCCGCCCGGGTGCCGAGCGGATCGACGCCGCCACCGAGGTCGAGCGGGTGTTGCCGGTCATCCGCGAGCTGACCGCCGCCGGCGTCGTGGTCAGCATCGACACCAGCCGGGCGCGGGTGGCGGAGGCCGCCCTGGCCGCCGGCGCGGCGGTGGTCAACGACGTCTCCGGCGGGCTCGCCGACCCGGACATGGCCCGCGTGGTCCGTGACGCGGACTGTCCCTGGGTGCTGATGCACTGGCGGGGCCACTCCCGTGAGATGCGTGAACTGGCCACCTACACCGATGTGGTGGCCGATGTGCGGGCCGAGCTGACCCAACGCGTCGACGCGGCGCTGGCCGCCGGGGTGGCCGCCGAGCGTCTCGTCGTCGACCCCGGCCTCGGCTTCGCCAAGACGGCCGCGCACAACTGGGAGCTCAGCGCCCGACTGCCGGAGCTGCTGGACCTCGGCTACCCGCTGCTCTTCGGCGCCAGCCGCAAGTCGTACCTCGGCGGGCTGCTCGCCGCCCCGGACGGCACGCCGCGGCCGACCGCCCAGCGGGAGGCGGCGACGGTGGCGACCAGCGTTCTGGCGGTCGCCGCCGGCGCCTGGGGCGTACGCGTGCACGACGTGCGGGCCACCACCGACGCGCTCGCCGTCTGGGCCGCGACCGGCAGCCCGCGCCTGACCGCCGGGCCCGGCGGGGAACACGTCGTCCAGGCCCGGGAGATCCAGCAGGAGGCACGGCGATGAGCACGGACCGGATCCAGCTGACCGGCCTGCGGGCCCGTGGCCGGCACGGGGTGTACGACTTCGAGCGGGCACAGGGGCAGGACTTCGTCGTCGACGCCGTCCTGGAGATGGACCTCGCACCGGCCGCTGCCAGCGACGATGTCACCGACACCGTCCACTACGGGGAGTTGGCCGAACGCCTGGTCGCCGTGGTGACCGGTGAGCCGGTCAACCTGATCGAGACCCTCGCGGACCGGCTCCTCGCCGTCTGCCTCGCCGACGAGCGGGTCGCCACCGCCACGATCACCGTGCACAAACCGGAGGCGCCGGTGCCGCACACCTTCACCGACGTGGCCGTCACCATGACCCGGACGCGGGCCCGATGACCAGGGCCGTGTTGTCGCTGGGCAGCAACCTGGGCGACCGTCTGGAGCACCTGCGCACCGCCGTCGCCACGCTCGGCGACGCCGTACTCGTGCTCTCCGGGGTGTACGAGACTCCGCCGTGGGGCGACGCCAACCAGCCCGCGTACCTCAACGCGGTGGTGCTGGTCCAGGACGGGAGCGCGACCGCGCGCGACTGGCTGGAGCGGGCCCGGGACGCGGAACGCGCGGCCGGGCGCGTGCGTGACCCGCAGCGGCGGTTCGGCCCGCGCACCCTCGACGTGGATGTGATCGCCGTGTGGGGTGACGACGACGAGCCGGTGCTCAGCGACGACCCGGAGTTGACCCTGCCGCATCCGCGAGCGCACCTGCGCGCGTTCGTGCTGCGGCCGTGGATCGACATCCAGCCGTACGGTCGGCTGCCCGGTCACGGGTGGCTGACGGATCTGCTGACCACGGGTCCCGCGGCGGACGAGGCGCTGGAACTGCGTCCCCGACCGGAGTTGGCGTTAGAGTCGACGGCATGACCGAGCGGAGCCGGCCGGCATGACGCAGGCGAAGTCCCCACGACCGGGCGGGTCGGGCCCGGATCGGTCCCGGATGGGCCCCACCCGGATCTCGACTCTCGTCGTGGCCGCCCTGGCCTCGGCGGCGGTTGCCTGGCTGCTGATCAGCAGCCTCTACTACAGCGGCATCCCGCGGCTGCCCTGGCTGCCGGTGGTGACGCTGGCCGGGCTGGCGGTGCTCGAGGCGTACGCCGCGATCAACACCCGGGGCCGGATCGAACGCAAGCCCGGCCGGGACCCGGTCAACCCGCTGCTGGTCGCCCGTTTCGTGGTGCTGGCCAAGGCGTCGGCACTGGCCGCGGCCATCTTCGCCGGCTTCTACGCGGGGCTCACCGGCTGGCTCTTCGTGGAGACCACCCGCGCCGCCATTGACGATCGTCCGGCGGCGGGCGGGGGCCTGCTCGCCTCGCTGGCTCTGGTCGGTGCCGCGCTGTGGCTGGAGCGCTCCTGCCGGGTGCCGGAGCGTCCGGACGACGACCGCGAGCAGGACCCACGGGACAGCCGCCCCGGCCAGCGCTGAGCAGGGGGTTACGCCCGGCTGCGGGCGCGGGTACGGTGCCTGCGATCGGGGAGCAAGGGCCACCCACGGTTCGTCCGCGCGCCGGACCGGGGACGGCCGGCCACTGGGGAGGGGCGGCGTCATGGGGTACGACGAAGTGGGCCGGGAACGGTCGACGGAACCCTCGTCCGGGGTGCCCGCCGCCGTTCTGGAGAACGTCTTCGACGACCCCACCCATGGTGAACCCGGCCGGGACCGGATCGGCGTACATCTGGGGTGGGAGCTCCTGCTGTTGGCCGGGCTGGCTGCCCTGGGCTGGCTGCTCTGGCAGGACGATCCGGCCGCTCTGCGCGGCGGCAACCTGCGGACGTTGCTGGTGGCCGCTGTCGGGTTGGGGCTGCTCGCGCTGGCCGCCGGGCTGAGCCTGCGGACGGCGGCGCCGAACCTGGCCGTGGGGCCGATCGCTGTCGCCGCCGCCCTGCACTACGCCGAGCAGGGCGATCGTGGTCTGCTGGCGTCGGTCGGCCCGGCCGTGGCGGTCGCCGCGCTGGGCGGGCTCGCGCTGGCGCTGGTCGTGGTGGTGCTGCACGTGCCCGGCTGGGCTGCCAGCCTGGCCGGCGCGGCCGGCGTGGTGGTGTACATCGAACGACGTTCGGCGCCCGTGCTGGTGCAGGGCGACTACGACCCGGGGCGCAGCGCCGGGTACCTCTTCGCCGGCTTCGCCGCGGTGGCCGTCCTCGGTGGGTTGTTCGGTGCCATTCGGGCCGTCCGGCGGCTGGCCGGCAGGTACCGACCGATATCCGACCCGGCCCGACGGCGGGGCGCGCTGGCGGCCGTGGTCACGGCTGTCGCGTTGGTCGGGTCCAGTGTGCTCGCGGCCCTCGCCGGTGTGCTGCTCGCCGCGAACGGCCCGGAACTCGTCGCGCCCACCTCGGGCCTCGACTGGACGGTGCTGGCGGTGGGGGTGACCCTGCTCGCGGGCACCAGCGCCTACGGCCGGCGGGGCGGCGTGTTCGGCACGCTGCTGGCGGTCGGTGTGGTCACCCTCTTCCAGACGTACGCGCCGGAGCGCGGTTGGACGCTGAGCAACTGGGCGGTCGGTGGGGTGGTGCTCGGCGTCGGACTGCTGGTGACCCGGCTGGTCGAGACGTTCGGGCGACCCCGGCCGGGCAGCGTCGACAAGCCCGAGCCGGTCAACGACGGCACGATCAGCGCCGGCTGGACCATGCCGCAGTCCCAGCCGGTCGACAACTGGCCCCCGACGCTGCCGACTCCCGCCGCGCCCCAGCCGGTCGACCCGTGGCGGGATCCGCGGTGGGAGGACGGCCCGCGCCGCTGGGACACCGACGAGCGGTGACAGGCGTCGCGTCGCGTCCGCCGAGCCGGGGCTGATCTCGACAGTTAGGCTCGGCGGCATGACCGACACACCTGCCGCCACCCCCGGCGGAACCTCCTTCGAGGAGCTTGACGCGTTGCCCACCGAGGAGCTGCGGGAGCGGGCGTTCGCCCTGGCCCGGGAGCGTCGCGACGTCGGGTTCTACTGGTCGGTGATACGACACCTGCCGAACGCGGACGAGGCCACGGTCCTGGACGGCGCACCGAACTCGATCGGCCCGACGATCGACGAGGCCAACGCGCTGTGGCGCGAACTGACCGGTCACGGGTACGAGGAGTCGGCGCCGCTGCTGCGGGCCGCCTTCATCGACTACCTGATGAAGCACTGAGCCGCTCGGGGCAGCCCAGGTCCACCCGAGCTACCGGTTCGGGGTCTGGGCGTATCGCGTCGCTCCTGCACCGCTCCGGCCCGGTCGGTCGTTACGGCACGGCTGCCGGCACCGGCGGGCTCGCCGTGTTGCTGCTGGTCGGCATCGCTGGCAGCCCGGCTTTCACCGGCTGGGCCGCCACGCAGACCGCCCCGCAGTCCGCCGCCGCGTTCTACGTGCGCCTGCTCGCGTGGCCGGCGTGGCGGCTCGACGCGGACGGGCAGGCCGGCGGCTTGTTCGCCGCCGACCTGCGAGCCGTGCTGGTGGTGGTCCTCGCGGTGGGTCTGCTCTACCTGCTGCCGGCCGCCCAGGTGGCCCGGGTGCCCGGCTCGGTCAGCCAGTTCTTCTCCGGCTGGGCCGCGTACGTGCTGGCCGCCGGGCTCGCGGCCGTGCTCGCGGCGCTGCTCGGCCCCACCCCGTCCCTGCTGGGTGCCATGCAGGACGCCAGTGCGGGCGCCGGCTACGGCTTCCTCACCGGTTGGATCATCGGCACCGCCAGCCTCGGCGGCCGCGCCTGACCCGAAGCCGGCCAGCCCGGGCCGGGTTGACCGGCGCGGCCCGGACCGGCGCGGCCCGGACCGGCGCGGCCCGGACCGGCGCGGCCCGGACCGGCGCGGCCCGGTTCCGACGTCGGCCGCCCACGAGCCGAGCAACCCGGGACAGGGCCGGTCGGCGTCGGGTCAGTCCGTCGTGCGGCCGAGGTCGAGCAGGCGCTGTCGGGTGAGCGTGCCCACCGGTCGCCCGGCGTCGGTCACCACGAGCTGGTCCCGCCCCGAGGTGAGCAGCACCGCCAACGCGTCGTACGCGGAGCCGTCCAGTGCGACGGTGGGCAGGTCGGCAGCGGCGTCGCCGGACACCGGCTCCAGTGACTCCCGGTCGAGTGGGGTGACCGCCAGCCGGCGGATGCCCCGGTCGGCGCCGACGAACTCGCGTACGAACGGGGTGGCGGGCGCGCCGAGCAACGCGGCCGGCGTGTCGTACTGCTCCAGGTGCCCGCCCCCGGACAGCACGGCGATCCGGTCGCCGAGCCGGACGGCTTCGTCGAGGTCGTGGGTGACCAGCACGATCGTCTTGCGGACCTCGGCCTGGAGGCGGAGGAACTCCTCCTGAAGGCGGGCCCGCACGATCGGGTCGACGGCTGAGAACGGCTCGTCCATCAGCAGGACCACCGGGTCGGCGGCGAGCGCACGCGCCACCCCGACCCGCTGCCGCTGGCCGCCGGACAGCTCGTTCGGGTAGCGACCGCCGAACTGGGTCGGGTCCAGCCCGACCAGGTCGAGCAGTTCGTCGACGCGGGCCTTCGTCCGGCCCTTGGGCCATCGGAGCAGCCCCGGCACGGTGGCCACGTTGGCCCGGACCGTCTGGTGTGGAAAGAGGCCGACGTTCTGGATGACGTACCCGATTCGGCGGCGGAGCCGCACCGGGTCGACGTCGGTGACGTCCTCGTCGCCGAGCATGATCCGGCCGGCGGTCGGCTCGATCAGGCGATTGATCATGCGCAGCACCGTCGACTTGCCGCAGCCGGACGGGCCGATGAGCACCACCAGTTCGCCGGCCCGGACGTCCAGGCTGAGATCCCGGACGGCCTCGGTGCCGTTCGGATACCGCTTCTGGATGCCCTGCAGGGAGATCGACGCCGCACGAGGGGATTCGGCCGCGTCGGCAGCCTCCGGGGTAACGTCCACGTATGTCCTTCCGCCTGAGCTACCGGGCCGACCCGGGTAACCCCTGGTTCTCCTGGCAGTACGTGCGGGACAACTCTGACACGATCCTCGCCGCCGTGCGCGAACACGCCTCCCTCACCGGGCGCGCGGTGTTGATCGCGGTGCTGATCGCCCTGCCGCTGTCGGTCCTCGCGTACTGGTTCCGTCCACTCGCCGGGCCGATCCTCGCGGTCAGCGGGGTCGTCTACACCATCCCGTCGTTGGCGCTCTTCGCGTTCATCGCCCCCTACCTGGGCACCGGTACGACGACGGTGCTGGTGGGGCTCGTCCTCTACGCGTTGTTGCTGATCGTGCGCAACATGGTGGCCGGGCTCAACCAGGTGCCTCCGGAGGTCGGCGAGGCCGCCGAGGGCATGGGCTACGGCCGGTGGGGTCGGCTGTTCCGGATCGACCTGCCACTGGCCCTGCCGGGCATCGTGACCGGCGTCCGGCTGGCGACCGTCTCGACGGTGGCGTTGGTCACGGTCGGGGTGCTGGTCGGGCACGGCGGTCTCGGGCAGTTGATCTTCGCGGGCTTCCAGAACAACCTCTACAAGGCCGAGATCATGACCGCCGCGCTGCTCTGTGTGGCACTCGCGGTCGTGCTCGACCTGCTGCTCGTCCTGGTCGCCCGACTGGTGACCCCCTGGTCCACCCGGAGGGCACGGTGACCGTCGCGGCGAACCCGATCAGCCAGGCCATCGTCTGGATCAACGACCCGCTGAACTGGACCAACCCCGGGGGCATGCTGGACCGCCTCGGCGAGCACCTGACGATTTCCGCCCTCGCGGTGGCGCTCGGCTGCCTGGTGGCCTGGCCGCTCGGCCTCTGGCTCGGGCACCTCGGTCGGGGCGGCGGTCTGGTGGTGCTGGTGTCGAACGCCACACTGGCGATCCCCACCCTGGCGCTGCTGACCATCCTGCCGGTGGTCTTCGCCAGCGGCTTCGGGCGTACGCCGGTCGTGGTGGCGCTGGCCGTCTTCGCCGTACCGCCGCTGCTCGCCAACGCGTACACCGGGGTGCGACAGGTCGACCCGGAGACCCGCGACGCGGCCCGGGGGATGGGCCTGTCCGGCGGGCAGCTGCTGCGTCGTGTCGAGCTGCCGCTCGCGGTGCCCTACCTGGCGGCCGGCTTCCGGACGGCCGCGGTGCAGGTGATCGCGACGGCGGCGTTGGCGTCCTTCGTCAACGGTGGTGGTCTCGGTCAGATCATCCGGACCGGCTTCGGCATCGGTATCGCGGCCGGCGGCGGGCAGATCGTCGCCGGCGGTGTGCTGGTGGCCGGCCTGGCGCTGCTGGCCGAGGTCGTCCTGGGTGGCGTGGAACGGCTGGTCACCCCACGTCCACTGCGGCGCGGGCGGCAGGGCGCGGCGCGGCCCCGGCCGGCCGACGCCACCGGACGCGCCTGACCCGCTGACCCGTCCGGGTGAGCCCGCGTCGAGCCGGCGGCCAGTGGTGGGCCGATCGGTGACGATGCGGTGACGAAGTCCACCTCAGGTTGTCGGTCGCTTCCGGACCATGTTGGGTGGATATTCGCGGGCGGCCGACAGCCAGGATCGCCCGTCGGACACGCGGCCGGCCCGGTACGGGCCGCGCCGGGACACGGAAGGCGGGCACATGCGCGCACGTACACGTCTGGCCATCGGCGCGGTCAGCGCCGTCGCCGGGGCGGCACTCCTCACCGGCTGCGGTGGCGCGGGCTCGTCCGGCACCGACGCACCGCAGACCAGCGCCTCCGGCGCCGGTTGCGCCCCGGTCGCCGGCCAGCAGCTCATCGCACTGCAGGACGACAAGAAGCTCCAGAACTCCGACAACGTCATCCCGGCGGTCAACAGCAAGGCCGCCAACCCGCAGCTGATCGCCGCACTGGACAAGGTCTCCGCGACGCTGGACACCCCGAAGCTGATCCAGCTCAACAAGGCCGTGAACGACGAGCGTAAGACCCCGAAGGTGGCGGCCGAGGAGTTCGCGACGGCCAACAACCTCACCGCGGGCATCGCCAAGGGCCCGGGCGGCGACATCACGGTGGGTGCCGGCAACTTCGCCGAGAGCCAGATTCTGGGCGAGTTGTACCGGATCGCGCTCACCGCCGCCGGCTACCAGGTCAAGGTGCAGCAGATCGGCAACCGGGAGCTGTACGAGCCGGCGCTGGAGAAGGGCGAGGTCCAGGTCGTCCCGGAGTACGCGGCGACGATGGCCGAGTTCCTCAACACCAAGGCCAACGGTCCGAACGCCCAGCCGGTCTCCTCACCCGACATCAACACGACGGTGACCGCGCTCAAGGCCGAGGGCGACAAGGTGGGCATCACCTTCGGTGCCCCGGCCGCCGCGCAGGACCAGAACGCCTTCGCGGTGACCCAGGCCTTCGCCGACAAGTACGGCGTGCGGACCCTGTCCGAGTTCGCCGCGAAGTGCTCGGGCAGCGCGACGGTGCTGGGTGGCCCGCCGGAGTGCGAGCAGCGCCCGTTCTGCAAGCCGGGCCTGGAAAAGACGTACGGGCTGTCGGTGGGCAAGTTCTCCTCTCTGGACCAGGGCGGGCCGCTGACCAAGAGCGGTCTGCGCGACGGCTCGATCAGCGTGGGTCTGATCTTCTCGTCGGACGGCGCGTTCGCGACGAGTTGAGCGTTGTCCCGAGGTGCTGAGGACGCCCCCGCCCTGATCGGGCGGGGGCGTCCGCGCGTCCGGGACCCCGTTCCCTCCGGCGGATCTCCTCGGTAGGCTGCACATCCATGCCAGCCCCGGCCACCTCTGACACCCGGCGTCAACCACCGCTGCTGACCATGCTCTTCTGGGCGGGCGTCGCCCTGGCGCCGGTGGCGGCACTGATCCTGCTGGTCGCCGACGGCAACGGCCCGCTGCGCTTCGCCGCGGTGCTAGCCATCGTCGCTGTGGTGCTGATCGGTCTCTCGATCGCGCTGCGCCCCGACGCGGAGGGCGCCTCGGCGCGGGCCGACGAGTTGCTGGAAGAGATCGAGGAACTCCGCCGGGAGTTGCGCGCCGAGATCGTGGCCGCCGCCCAGCGCGGTAACCAGGCACTTGACCAGGCACAACGCGCTCAGGAGGGGATCGGCGCGATCCGCCGGCGGCTCGACGCCAGCGGTGCCGCCCTCGCCGGTGCCGTTTCCGCCGCCGATCCGGCGGGTGCCGGGCGGGCGCGGGTGCCGGCCGGTGAGCCGCCCGTGGACGAGGTGCCGGTGGCCCGCAGCCGGGTCCAGGCGCCGGGTGACGCGCCAGCGGGCCGCGTACGGGTCTCCGCCCCGGACGTCGCGTCCCGACGGGCTCGCCCCGAGCGGGTGGCCCCCGACGAGTCGGCGTACCCGAGGGAGGCCGCCGAACCGCCGGCCGCCGCCGGGATGTACGGCGCGGACCGGTCGACCGGCACGGCGTACGGCTCCGCCCGCCCCCGGGAGCACGATCGCCCCGACCCCGGACACCGGTCGGCGGGCGTCGTCCGGCACACCGAGACCGTGCACGTCACCACCCGGCACACGGTGGTGGACGGCGGGCACCCGGAGCGCGCGGGGCGCTACGGCGGCGGCGGGTACGCCGGGCAGTGGACTCCGCCGGCGCAGGAGTGGAGCCGGGGCGCCGAGCGGCGCACGCCGGACTTCGAGGAGGAGGGGTCGGGCTGGACGGGCGGCCCTGACGAGCCGGAGTGGACCGATCCGCGCGACGCGTACGCCCAAGCCGACGAGCCTGCTGCGGCCCGGTCGCATCGCACGCCGGAGGGGCCCGCCTCGCGCTCCTGGGACAGCCCGGACGATCGCGGTTGGTCGGAGCAGCGTGACCGGGCGAGCGGTGCCGCGCCGCAGTCCGGGCCGCCGCTGCGGGCAGACGACACCGGTGAGTACTGGTCGCAGTTGCGGGCCGGTGACCGGTGGGCCGCCGTCCGCGACGACGAGAACGGCCGTGAGCTGCGGGTCGGCGAGCGCCGGGCCGAGGTGCACGCCGACGCCAGCGGTACCGAATACCGGATGGCCGACCGCTGGGCGGCCGTCCGGCACGAGGACCCGCGCGGTTACGACGAATCGCGCCGGCACGAGGACCCGCGCGGTTACGAGCCGCGCCGGCAAGAGGAGCCCCGCCGGCACGAGGAGCCGCGTGGTTACGACGAGCCGCGCCGGCACGATCGCGACGGTGGCTGGCGGGGTGAGCCGGCGGGCCGACCGGCGCTGCCGGAGGGCGGCGTCCCGGTGCCGGACGAGTGGCGCCCACCGCGCCAGCGCGGCCACCAGGCGGAACCCTCCCCGGAGCGGCCCGGTCGCCGTCGGGTCGACGAGCGCTACGGCTACCCGCCGCAGGACGACGTGCCGCGTGCCGGGGGTGCCCCGCCCGAGCGCTGGCGCTGACCGGTCAGGCGGTCCCCGTCACTTGTCGATGTCCCCGACGACGAAGAACATCGAGCCGAGAATCGCGATCAGGTCCGGGACCAGGCAGCCGGGGAGCAGGGTGGCCAGCGCCTGCACGTTCGCGTACGAGGCCGTGCGCAGCTTCAACCGCCACGGTGTCTTCTCACCCCGGGACACCAGGTAGTAGCCGTTGATGCCGAGCGGGTTCTCCGTCCAGGCGTACGTGTGCCCCTCCGGTGCCTTGAGCACCTTCGGCAGCCGTGTGTTGATCGGCCCGGTCAACTGGTCCACCCGGTCGAGGCACTGCTCGGCGAGGTCCAGTGACGCGTACACCTGGTCGAGCAGCACCTCGAAGCGCGCGTGGCAGTCCCCGGCGGTGCGGGTGACCACCGGCACGTCCAGTTCGTCGTACGCCAGGTAGGGGTCGTCGCGGCGCAGGTCCAGGTCGAGCCCGGAGGCGCGGGCCACCGGCCCGGACGCCCCGAACGCGGCGGCGTCCGCGGCGGACAGCACGCCCACACCCACGGTCCGGGCCAGGAAGATCTCGTTGCGGCGGATCAGGTGGTCCAGGTCGGGCAGCCGCCGTCGTACCTCACCGATCGCCGCGCGGGCCCGACCGGTCCAGCCGTAGGGCACCTCCTCCTTCAGGCCGCCCACCCGGTTGAACATGTAGTGGATCCGGCCGCCGGAGACCTCCTCCATCACCGCCTGGATGGTTTCCCGCTCCCGGAAGGCGTAGAAGATCGGCGTGATCGCCCCGATCTCCAACGGGTACGAGCCGAGGAACATCAGGTGGTTGAGCACCCGGTTCAGCTCCGCGAGGGCCATCCGCAGCCAGGTGGCGCGCTCCGGCACCTCCATGCCCATCAGGCGTTCCACGGCGAGCACCACACCCAGCTCGTTGGAGAACGCCGAGAGCCAGTCGTGCCGGTTGGCCAAGACGATGATCTGCCGGTAGTCGCGTACCTCGAACAGCTTCTCCGCGCCCCGGTGCATGTAACCGACGATCGGTTCGCAGGCGACGACCCGCTCGCCGTCGAGCACCAGCTTCAGCCGCAGCACACCGTGCGTCGAGGGGTGCTGCGGGCCGATGTTCAGCACCATGTCGGTGCCGAGCTGCTGGTCGCCGGTGCCGGCGACCAGGCCGGCCCCGGTGCCGACGGTCAGTTCGCGGAGGGCCCCGGCGTCGGTGGTCATGCCCGTCATCGTGCCACGGCCGGGCCGGGCGGGATGCCGACCGGTTGGCGCAACCACCAGTGCCCGCCGAGCCCGGCCGGGTCGGTTAGCTCGGCCACCGCCGACGCCGCGGCCAGCGCCCGCACGTACCCCGCCGGGTCACTGCCGGCCAGGCTGAGCGGCGGTCGGCCGCCGTCGGCCCCGAGCGCCCGCAGCGCCTCGGACTGCGAGACCAGGGAGTACGCACACCCGGCGACCTCCGCGCCGGCGGAGGCGACCGAGTCCATGGCCACGTGCGCTGTCACGTCAGTCGACCCGTCCGGAACCGGAGGCACCTGCCGCCCACCCCGGTACCCGGTCAACGTCCCGTCCACCGGTCGGTCGGCGCTCAGGTGCCCGTAGTCGACCGCCACCGCGAGCCCTCGGTCGATCCGCCCTACTGCGGTGGCCCAGGCCTCGTCCCGGGTCCTCCCTATTTCCGCGCGGTTGCTGTGGGGGGTTTCCGGGCAGCCCGGCCGGCTCCGGGCGGTCAGGCTTGATCCCTGCGCCGGCCGGGCTGCCCGGAAACCCGACTCGCTTGCGCTTGTCGCGTCTGGTGAGGTCAGACCCCGGGCCGCTCTGGCTGGGCTCGTGGGGTGGGGCCACCACGTCGTCAGCCAGTCGAGGTCGTCGGGGGTCACCGACTCGCCGATGGTCTCCCCGCCGTTCTCAGGGTCGACGAGCACGTATCGCCAGCCGTCTTCGGTGTGGACGGCCACGTCGAGTGGGACGTTGTCCAGCCACTCGGTGGCGATCAACAGTCCGGTGATGCCCTCGGGGATCGCATCGGTCCAGCTGATCTCTTCGGGCAGGTTCCCGGGGCGGTCGGCGTACTCGACAGCGGTGAAGCGGACCCGTTCCGCAAGCGACCGGCGAACGGTGCCCGACGACGGATCGTCCGGCGACCGGCGGACGGAGGCCGCAGGAGTCAGGGTTTCCGGGGAGCCCGACCACGCAGGGATCAAGCCTGACCGCCCGGAGTGGGCGGGCTCCCCGGAAACCCCCACCACGAGTCCGACGAGAGCCCGCAGCAGCTCTCCACGCCCAGCGCCCACGTCGACCACGTCGAGTCGGTAGGGGTGTCCGAGGGCGGTGTCCACCTCGACAATCAGGCGTAGCAGCGCGCTGGCGAAGGCCGGGGAGGCGTGCACGCTGGTTCGGAAGTGATCGGCCGGCCCGCTGCCGGCGACGAAGAAACCGTCCGGCCCGTAGAGGGCCTGGCTCATCGCGTCCCGCCAGGCGATCGGCATCTGTCAGCTCCGAGTCCAGAGGGCAGAGGGGTGCGCGGTGATCAGGTGATGAGAAGTAGGTCGAAACCGATCCCGGCCCCTATCTTTCATCACCTGATCACGATGGCGCAGGGGACCCTTATTTCGGTGGTGAAGGTTTTCACACATGCTTGTCCTGGTTCGGCGGGCCGGGCGCATACTTGCGATCGACCGGTACCCCTTCTCGAGGACTGGATCATCGTCATGAGCGCACCGCTGCGCCCGCGTCCGGCCGCCCCGCACGGGCCTGCCGTCTCGCGGGATCGCGCCGTTCTCGGCGCCCCCCGCCTACTGACCGTCGGTGTCATCGGAGCCGGTCGGGTCGGAGCCGTCCTGGGTGCCGCACTCGCCGCCGCCGGGCACCGGGTGGTCGCCGTCGCCGGCGGCTCCGGGGCGAGCCGTGCCCGGCTGGCACTGCTGCTGCCCGAGGTGCCACGCCGTCCGGTCGCCGCCGTTGCGCACGCCGCCGTCGACCTGCTGCTGATCGCGGTGCCGGACGACGCGTTGGCCGCCGTGGTGGCCGACCTCGCCGATCGGGGTGCGTTGCGTCCCGGTCAGGTGGTCGCGCACACCTCCGGCGCGCACGGCCTCGCCGTGCTGGCGCCGGCCACCGAGGTGGGCGCCCAACCGCTCGCCCTGCACCCCGCGATGACCTTCACCGGTACGCCGGACGACCTGGCCCGGCTGGCCGGCATCTCGTACGGGGTGACCGCCCCTGCCCAGCTGCGCCCACTGGCCGCCCGACTGGTGACCGACCTGGGCGGCGTGCCCGAGTGGGTGGCCGAGTCGGACCGCCCGCTCTACCACGCCGCGCTGGCTCACGGCGCTAACCACCTGGTGACCCTGGTCAACGAGGCGACCGACCGGCTACGCGACGCCGGGGTGGACCGGCCGGAGAAGGTGCTCGCTCCGCTGCTGCGGGCCGCCCTGGAGAACGCCCTGCGCCTGGGCGACGACGCCCTGACCGGGCCGGTCTCCCGGGGCGACGCGGGCACCGTCGAGCGGCATCTGGCCCGGCTGGCCGCCACCGCCCCGGAGTCCGTTCCCGCGTACCTGGCGTTGGCCCGGCGTACCGCCGACCGGGCGATCGCCGCCGGCCGGCTGCGGCCGGTGGACGCGCAGTCGCTGCTCGGCGTGCTGGCCGACCGCGGTCGGGAGGTGTCGCTATGACGCAGGTCGTGCACACGCGCGCCGAACTCGCCGAGGCCCGGGCCGCCCTGAAGGGCACGGTCGGGGTGGTGATGACCATGGGCGCGCTGCACTCCGGGCACGAGACGTTGCTGCGCGCGGCCCGGGAACAGGCCGACCACGTGCTGGTGACGATCTTCGTGAACCCGTTGCAGTTCGGGCCGAACGAGGACTTCGACAGGTACCCGCGCACCCTCGACGCTGATCTGGAGGTGTGCCGCCGGGCGGGGGCCGACCTGGTCTTCGCCCCGTCGGTGACCGACATGTATCCGGACGGCCAACCCCGCGTACGCCTCGATCCGGGTCCGCTCGGCGCGGAGCTGGAGGGCGCGAGCCGCCCCGGCTTCTTCCACGGAGTACTCACAGTGGTGTTGAAGTTGCTCCAGCTCACCCGGCCGGACCTGGCGTTCTTCGGCGAGAAGGACTACCAGCAGCTGACCCTGGTCCGGCGGATGACCCGGGACCTGGACGTGCCGGTGGAGGTGGTTGGCGTGCCGACCGTCCGGGAGCCGGACGGGCTGGCGTTGTCGAGCCGTAACCGCTACCTGAGCGAGCCGGAGCGGGCCGCCGCGCTGAGCCTGTCCGCCGCGTTACGGGCCGGTGCGCGGGCCGCCGACGACGGTCGGGACGCGGGCGCGGTGCTGACCGCGGCGCACGCCGCGTTCGGCACCGGTACGCCTGGGGCCCGCCTCGACTACCTGGTGCTCACCGACCCCGAGTTGGAGCCGGGGCCGGTGTCCGGGCCGGCCCGGCTGGTGATCGCCGCCTGGGTGGGCGCCACCCGGTTGATCGACAACGCGGCCGTCCACCTCGCCCCGCGCCCCTGACGCGGCCGCACCGCACCGACCTCCACCAACCTTGTGAAAGGCCACCCTGATGTTGCGGACCATGCTCAAGTCGAAGATCCACCGCGCCACGGTGACCCAGGCCGACCTGCACTACGTCGGTTCCGTGACGGTGGACGAGGATCTGCTCGACGCCGCCGACCTGCTCCCCGGTGAGCAGGTGGCGATCGTGGACATCACGAACGGCGCCCGGCTGGAGACGTACGTGATCCCGGGCGAGCGGGGCAGCGGCGTGATCGGCATCAACGGTGCCGCCGCGCACCTCGTGCACCCCGGTGACCTGGTCATCCTCATCTCGTACGGGCAGATGGACGATGCCGAGGCCCGGTCGTACCGCCCGCGGGTGGTGCACGTGGACGCCGACAACCGGGTGATCGAGTTGGGCGCGGACGTGGCCGCCGTGGCATCCGGCATGGTCGGTGACCCGGTGCCGAGCCCACTGGCGGTGTCCGCTGTCTGATCCCCTGCGAGGCGATTCCGGTCTGTTACCGGAAGGTCATTAGCGGTTACCCTGGGGTACTGGCGTAAGCCGGTCGGTGGCTGGGGGAGGCCGCGATGCGCCGTGCCATGACGACAGTGATCGTCGCTGCCGGGGCAGCGTTGTTGCTGGTTGGCTGCGCCGGCTCCGGTGGCCTGGACGCTGACCTGACCGACGACTGGGCGGCGTTGCCGCCACCGTCGGCGTTCACCCCGTCTGCCGGTGTGTGCCAGGCCGCCGACTTCACCGAGGTGGTCACCCTCGCCAGTTACGAGCCGGTGGACTGCGCCGGCCCGCACCGGCTGGAGACCGTGCACGTGGGGGCGTTTCCCGCCGAACGGGCGAGCGCCCCGGCTAGCGGGTCGGCCGAGTTGCGGGGCGCGTTCGCCGAGTGCGACACCCGGGCGACCGGCTACGTGGGCGACGACTGGCGGGCGGGTCGGCTGCGTCTTTCCGTGGCTCTGCCGTCCGGCCCGGGCTGGGGTGCGGGTTCCCGCTGGTTCCGGTGCGACCTGACCGAGTTGACGACCACCGAGGCGGGGGCCACCGTGGTGGTCCGGTCCGGCAGCCTGCGCGATGCGTTGAAGGGGCAGTCCGGGCTGCGGCTCGGTTGCCAGCAGACCCGCGTGGCGGCCGGCCGGGGTGTGCAGACGCTGGTGCCGGTGGAGTGTGCCCGGCAGCATGACGCCGAGTTCGTCGGGGTGTGGCGTGCGCCGGACATGCCGTACCCGGCCCGGGACGCCGACTGGGCGCCCCTCTACACCGGGTGCCGCAGCGCCCTCAGTCGGTACGCGGGCGTGCCGGACGACGCCGACCTGCGCTTCCGCAGTGGTGTGGTGGTCCGTCCACCGGGGGCGGGGCGGTGGAAGGTCGGTGACCGGGGCGTGCGCTGCTACCTGTGGCTCAGCAACCGTACGGTGACCGCCTCGCTGAAGGGCGCGGGCCCGGCCGGCCTTCCGGTCCGGACGAAGTGACAGTGAGCCCCCGGCCGGCGCGACGCGGACGGCGGCGGACGGGGTAGCCGAAAACACTCGTCCCGCCCCCGCCGCCCCGGGCGAGGATCGTTCGGGTTGACTGGGAGGATGGACGTTCCGACCGTCGACCTGCCGGCCCTGCCCACGTTGCTGGCCGCGCCCGCTCCCGGCTGGGTGGAGACCACCGACGTGATCGTGGTGGGTTCCGGGGTTGCCGGGCTGACAGCGGCGCTGCACCTGCGCGAGGCGGGCCTGCACGTCACGGTGGTCACCAAGGTCAACATCGACGACGGTTCGACCAGGTGGGCGCAGGGCGGCATCGCCGCCGTGCTGGACCCGACGGACACTCCGGCGGCGCATGCCCGGGACACCGAGATCGCCGGGGTCGGGCTCTGCGATCCGGCGGCGGTCCAGGTGCTGGTCGAGGAGGGCCCCACCCGGCTGCGCGAATTGATCCGCATCGGCGCCGAGTTCGATCGTCATCCGGACGGATCCCTGATGCTGACCCGTGAGGGCGGACACCGGGCGGACCGGATCGTGCACGCGGGCGGGGACGCGACCGGCGCGGAGGTGCAGCGGGCTCTGCACGCCGCCGTGCAGCGCGACCCGTGGATCCGGTTGTTCGAGCACGCCCTGGTGCTGGACCTGCTGCGCGCGCCCGGGGACGGCCCGGACGGGCTCGGCCCGGCCTGCGGCATCACCCTGCACGTGCTCGGCGAGGGCAGCGAGGACGGCGTCGGGGCGTTGCTGGCCCGGGCGGTGGTGCTCGCCACCGGGGGGATGGGACAGATCTTCTCAGCCACCACAAACCCGGCGGTCTCCACCGGGGACGGGGTGGCACTGGCGCTGCGGGCCGGCGCGGCGGTGACCGACGTGGAGTTCGTCCAGTTCCACCCGACGGCACTGATCACCCCGTCCGGCGAGGGAGTCCCCGGTGCCGGGCACGCGCAGCAGCCGTTGGTCTCGGAGGCGCTGCGGGGCGAGGGCGCGTACCTGGTGGACTCCGACGGCAAGCGGTTCATGGTCGGCCAGCACGAGTTGGCCGAACTGGCACCCCGGGACGTGGTGGCCAAGGGCATCCACCGCGTGCTGCTGGCGTCCGGCGCGGACCACGTCTTCCTCGACGCACGCCACCTGGGCGGGGACTTCCTGGCCGGACGGTTCCCCACGATCGTGGCGTCGTGCCTGGCGATCGGCGTGGACCCGGCGACCGACCTGATCCCGGTGGCGCCCGCCGCCCACTACGCCTCCGGCGGTGTCCGCACCGACCTGCGGGGTCGCACCTCCATCCCCGGCCTGTACGCGTGCGGCGAGGTGGCCTGCACGGGCGTGCACGGCGCGAACCGGCTGGCCAGCAACTCGCTGCTGGAGGGCCTGGTCTTCTCCCGGCGGATCGCCGAGGACATCGCGGCCGGCCTGCCCGAGCAGGTACAGCCGGCCGACACCGGTGCCTGGCGCGGCGGCGCGGGTTGGGTGCTGCCCGCCGAGGTGACGCCGACCCTGCAACGGTCGATGACCCGCGGTGCCGGCGTGCTCCGGTCCGCGACGACGCTGGCCGGTACGGCCGGAACGCTCACCGAGCTGGGCGCTGCCCGGGGCCGGCCGCGGACCGCCGACTGGGAGGCGACGAACCTGCTCACGGTGGCGTCGACGCTGGTGGCTGCCGCGTACGCACGTGGTGAGACGCGGGGTTGCCACTGGCGGGAGGACTTCCCGACGGCCGACGAGCGGTGGCTGGGCCACCTGGTCGGGTCGGTCGGGGCGCAGGGCCGGGTGACGCAGCAATGGGAGGGGAAGGCACAGTGAGCGCGAGGAGTGAGCCGGTGTTGCGAGCCCCGCAGTCGCGAACAGAGGCGGCACAGTGAGCGCGAGGAGTGAGCCGGTGTTGCGAGCCCCGCAGTCGCGAGCGGAGACGGCACTGACGGAGTCGACGGAGGCTGCGTTGCGTGCGGCTGGTTTGGACCCGGCCCAGGTGCGGCAGGTGATCGAGACCGCGCTGGTCGAGGATCTGGGTCCGGAATTCCTCGACGTCACCAGCGTGGCCACCATCGGGGCGGAACAGACCGACACCGCCGATCTGGTGGCCCGCGCGGACGGGGTGCTGGCCGGGATGGCTGTGGCCGCGGCCGTGTTCGAGCTGGTGGGCGAGGTGACGGGCTTCGGTCGTACCGTCGAGGTGTCGGTGCTGGCCCGGGACGGGGAGCGGGTGGCGCGCGGCGCGGTGCTGGCGACGGTGACCGGCCCGACCCGGTTGCTGCTGACCGCCGAGCGGACGGCGCTCAACCTGCTCTGCCGGATGTCCGGGGTGGCGACGCACACGCGCGCCTGGGCGGACGCCCTGGCCGGCACGAAGGCGATGGTGCTGGACACCCGTAAGACGACGCCGGGGCTGCGGGCGTTGGAGAAGTACGCGGTACGGGCCGGTGGGGGCACCAACAAGCGGATGGGCCTCTACGACGTCGCCATGATCAAGGACAACCACAAGTTGGCGGCCGGGAGCATCACGGCTGCCTACCGGCGGGTCCGGGAGGCGTTCCCGGAGGTGCCGGTGCAGGTCGAGGTGACCACTGTCGACGAGGCGGTGGAGGCCGTGGAGGCCGGTGCGGACTTCCTGCTCTGCGACAACATGACGCCCGAGGTGTTGGCCGAGACGGTCACGGCGGTGGGTGACCGGGCCGAGTTGGAGGCGACCGGCGGGCTGACCCTGGAGGTGGCGGGTCGGTACGCGGCCACCGGCGTCGACTTCCTCTCGGTGGGCGCGCTGACCCACTCGTCGCCGATCCTGGACATCGCGCTGGACCTGCGTATCGAGTAGTTGTCTAGGCTGCGTGGGTGCTGCTCTGCATCGACATCGGAAACACCAACACCGTGCTGGCGACCTTCGACGGCGACAAGCTGGTGCACTCCTGGCGAATCAAGACCGATGCCCGCTCGACGGCGGACGAGCTGGGCCTGATGTTCCGGGGCCTGCTCGCCGGGGACAACGTCGAGATCACCGGGGTGGCCGCCTGCTCCACGGTGCCGGCGGCGCTGCGGTCGCTGCGCACCATGTTGAGCCGCTACTACGCGGACCTGCCGAGTGTCGTGGTCGAGCCGGGTGTGCGCACCGGTGTGCAGTTGGCGATCGACAACCCGAAGGAGGTGGGTTCCGATCGGGTGGTGAACACCCTGGCCGCGTACACCCTCTACGGCGGGCCGTCGATCGTCGTGGACTTCGGCACCACCACCAACTTCGACGTGATCAGCGAGCGCGGCGAGTTCCTCGGCGGCGCGTTCGCCCCGGGCATTGAGATCTCGTTCGACGCGTTGGCCGCCCGGGCCGCGCAGCTGCGCAAGGTCGAGGCCACCAAGCCCCGGTCGGTGATCGGCAAGAACACCGTGGAATGCCTCCAGGCTGGCCTGTACTTCGGCTTCGCCGGACAGGTGGACCGGATCGTCGAGCGGATGACCGAGGAGTTGGGCGAGGTGCGGGCGGTGATCGCCACCGGCGGCCTCGCCTCCCTGGTGATCAACGAGTGCCGCAGCATCACCCACCACGAACCGATGATCACTCTGATCGGCCTGCGGATGGTCTACGAGCGCAACAGGTGACCCGGGCGTGGTCGGCGGCGGGTCCGTGCGGGGTGTCAGCGCCGCCGGGCCCCGTCAGAGGTCGCCAGGCCGGTCGGCGGTCGCCCGGCCCGGTCAGCGCCGCCGGGCGCGCAGGACGATCGTGCGGTACGGCAGCTCGACGGTCTCCCGGCCGCTCAGGTCGGGGTGGCTGGCCAGGAGCTCCCGCAGCTCCCGGTCGATCCTCGCCCGCCGATCGGTCGGGGCGGTGAGCCAGTACGAGCGGGTGTGCAGCATCGCCACGATGTCGTCGGGCGTGAGCGTGGTGTGGTGGGGGAACTCGCCCAGCTCGATCGGCTCGAACGCCGGGCCGAAGTTGGGGTACTTCTCGATCACGTTGCCGGCGTTGTCCCCCAGGTGCGCGATCCGGCCCAGGTCGGCGACCCAGCTGACCCGTTCGTCCCGGATGTTCCAGATCGGGGCGAACGTCCCACCTGGCCGCAGCACCCGGGCGATCTCGGCGTGCGCCAACTCCCGGTCGAACCAGTGGTACGCCTGCCCCACCAACAGGGCGTCCGCGACTCCGTCGGGTAGCGGCAGAGACTCCGCGCCGCCGGCCAGCGCCGTCAGCCCCGGGGTGGCGGCCGCCAGCTGGGCGCGCATGTCGGGGTCCGGTTCCACGGGGGTCACCTCGTGGCCCAGGGCGAGCACCCCGCGGGTGAGGATGCCGGTGCCCGCGCCCAGGTCGACGACCCGCGCGGCGCTCCCCAACCCGTCCAACGCCCACCGCACGGCCCAATCCGGGTAACGGGGTCGGAACCGGTCGTACTCGGCTGCGGCCGCGCCGAACGAGAGGGCCTGAGTGTGATCCGCCATGCCGCGCAGGTTATCCGTTAACGACCCGATGAGGGCTTGAGTACGCTCGGGCCTGACCCCGCCGACAATCCTTCGTTGAGGAAGCGTGCCGTGAGCGAGCAGAACGCCGTGCCAGTGGACCCCGCCGACGACCTTCCCGAGCAGATGAAGGTCCGCCGGGAGAAGCGGGACCGGATGCTCGCCGACGGCATCGAGCCTTACCCGGTCGGTTTCTCCCGTACGGCCACGCTGGCGCAGGTCCGGGAGCGCTACGCCGACCTGCCGACCGACACCGCGACCGGTGACCAGGTCGCTGTCACCGGTCGGGTGATTTTCGTGCGCAACACCGGCAAGCTCTGCTTCGCGACCCTCCGGGACGGCGACGGCACCGAGTTGCAGGCGATGCTCTCCCTGGACCGGGTCGGGCCGGAGCGGCTGGAGGCGTGGAAGCGCCTGGTCGACCTCGGTGACCACGTCGGCGTCACCGGCGAGGTGATCACCAGCCGCCGCGGTGAGCTGTCGGTGCTGGCGCAGCAGTGGGAGATGACCGCCAAGGCGCTGCGCCCGCTGCCGGTGGCCCACAAGCCGCTCTCCGAGGAGGCGCGCGTCCGGCAGCGTTACGTCGACCTGATCGTCCGGCCGCAGGCACGGGAGATGGTGCGCACCCGCGCGGCCACCGTACGCAGTCTGCGCGATTCACTGCACGGGCAGGGCTTCATCGAGGTGGAAACGCCGATGTTGCAACTGCTTCATGGTGGTGCGACGGCCCGACCGTTCGTGACCCACAGCAATGCGTTGAACACCGATCTGTATCTGCGAATCGCGCCGGAACTGTTTCTCAAGCGCGCCGTCGTTGGTGGCGTCGACCGAGTCTTCGAGATCAACCGCAACTTCCGTAATGAGGGTGTCGACTCTTCGCACTCGCCGGAGTTCGCGATGCTGGAGACGTACCAGGCGTACGGGGACTACGACACGATCGGCGCGCTGACCCGTAATCTCGTGCAACAGGCGGCGATCGCCGTGAGCGGTTCGACGGTGGTGACCCACGCCGACGGGCGGGAGTTCGACCTGGGCGGCGAGTGGCGATCCGTGACGCTGTTCGGTGTGCTTTCCGAAGCGCTCGGCGAGGAGGTCACGGTCCGCACCGACCGGACCCGCCTGGTGGAGTACGCGGACAAGGTGGGATTGGCCGTCGACCCGAAGTGGGGGCCCGGCAAGCTGGCCGAGGAACTGTTCGAGGAACTGGTCGTGCCCAGCCTCCAGGCGCCCACCTTCGTGCGGGACTACCCGGAGGAGACCAGCCCGCTCACCCGAGCCCACCGCAGCGAGCCGGGTCTGGCCGAGAAGTGGGACCTCTACGTGCTCGGTTTCGAGCTGGGCACCGGATACTCCGAGCTGGTCGACCCGATCGTGCAGCGCGAGCGGCTGGTGGCCCAGGCGCAGCTGGCGGCCCGTGGCGACGACGAGGCGATGCGTCTCGACGAGGACTTTCTCCGGGCGATGGAGTATGGAATGCCCCCGGCCGGCGGTATGGGAATGGGAATCGACCGCCTGTTGATGGCCCTGACCGGGCTGGGAATTCGGGAAACGATCCTCTTCCCGTTGGTCCGCCCCGAGTAGTCGTGCCCGGCTCGCGCCGAGCCGTAACGGCATCCTATTGACGCCGGAAGCGGCTTACGGGTTATTGTGCTCTCGTTAAGCAGGAGCACCCTGCTCGAAAGGAATGTGGGACGTGGCCAAGCAGATCATTCACAAGCTGGTCGATGACCTGGACGGCGGGGACGCTGACGAGACCGTCAAGTTCGCCCTCGACGGCGTTCAGTACGAGATCGACCTGTCGAAGGCCAACGCCGCTAAATTGCGCGATGCTTTTGCCTCGTACGTGGGTGCCGGCACCAAGGTCGGCCGTGGTGGCGTCGTGATCGGTGGGCGTGCCGCCCGCGGTCGGGGTGGCGCGACCGCCGACCGGGAGCAGAACAAGGCGATCCGGGAGTGGGCCAAGAAGTACGGCAAGGACATCTCGGACCGGGGTCGTATCCCCCAGGAGATCGTCGACGAGTACCACGCCAAGCGCTGACCAGTCAGTAACCAGGTGGCGAGCAGCCACCGCAGGCGACACCGACGCCGGGCCGGAGCACCTCTCCGGGCCGGCGTCGCCGTATCCGATCGCTCCTTCCCGGCACCGGCAGGTGACGGCCGGGCGGCAGCGGGCGGGCGGGAAGCTTTCGTGACCCGGCGACGTTGTCCACAACCAGTGGAACAGCTATCCACAACCTGTGGACAACGTCCAAGAGGCCGGACGCGGCGTTCGTCGCGCGTCCCGGGCCGCCCTCTCCGAGCCCCCGGAAGCGCCTTCGGGGCCCGAATCGGGCGCCTGTGGCGCCCGTCGGATTTCGCTCTGCGCGTAGCGACAGGACTACCGGAACACCTCCTGAGCGCGGACGGTTGTCCAAAACGACGTGGAACCGACCCAGAGCAGAGACACACGACCTCAGCTGAGTCGGTCGGCGACGATAGAGTAAGGAGGCACGGACGCCCGTCCCGGACGTTCGTGCACCGGCCCCGCCAAGATCTTGACCATCAAGGCGCACGGCACGTGAGGAGCACGAGGGCATGTTCGAGCGGTTCACCGACCGAGCGCGACGGGTTGTCGTCCTGGCCCAAGAAGAGGCCCGGATGCTCAACCACAACTACATCGGTACGGAACACATCCTGCTGGGCCTGATCCACGAAGGTGAAGGCGTCGCGGCAAAGGCCCTGGAGAGCCTCGGCATCTCCCTTGAGGGCGTCCGCCAGCAGGTCGAGGAGATCATCGGCCAGGGCCAGCAGGCGCCGAGCGGGCACATCCCGTTCACGCCGCGGGCCAAGAAGGTGCTGGAGCTGTCGCTGCGCGAGGCGCTGCAGCTCGGCCACAACTACATCGGCACCGAGCACATCCTGCTCGGGCTGATCCGTGAGGGCGAGGGCGTCGCCGCCCAGGTGCTGGTCAAGCTCGGCGCCGACCTCAACCGGGTCCGCCAGCAGGTGATCCAGCTGCTCTCCGGCTACCAGGGCAAGGAGCCCGCCGCCGCGGGCGCCGCGCCGGGTGAGGCCGCGCCGTCGACCAGCCTGGTGCTGGACCAGTTCGGCCGCAACCTGACCCAGGCCGCCCGCGAGGGCAAGCTCGACCCGGTCATCGGGCGCGAGAAGGAAATCGAGCGGGTCATGCAGGTGCTCTCCCGCCGTACCAAGAACAACCCGGTCCTGATCGGTGAGCCCGGCGTCGGTAAGACCGCCGTGGTGGAGGGGCTGTCCCAGAAGATCATCAAGGGCGAGGTGCCCGAGACTCTGAAGGACAAGCAGCTCTACACGCTCGACCTGGGTGCGCTGGTCGCCGGCTCCCGCTACCGCGGTGACTTCGAGGAGCGCCTCAAGAAGGTGCTCAAGGAGATCCGCACCCGCGGCGACATCATCCTGTTCATCGACGAGATCCACACCCTGGTGGGTGCGGGTGCCGCCGAGGGCGCGATCGACGCCGCCAGCATCCTCAAGCCGATGCTGGCCCGTGGTGAGCTGCAGACCATCGGTGCCACCACCCTCGACGAATACCGCAAGCACCTGGAGAAGGACGCCGCTCTCGAGCGCCGCTTCCAGCCGATCCAGGTGGGTGAGCCCTCGCTGGCGCACACCATCGAGATCCTCAAGGGCCTGCGCGACCGCTACGAGGCGCACCACCGCGTGAGCATCACCGACGCCGCTCTCGTCGCGGCCGCAACTCTGGCCGACAGGTACATCTCCGACCGCTTCCTTCCGGACAAGGCGATCGACCTGATCGACGAGGCCGGTGCCCGGATGCGGATCCGGCGGATGACCGCGCCGCCAGACCTGCGTGACTTCGACGAGCGCATCGCCCAGGTGCGTCGCGACAAGGAGTCCGCGATCGACGCTCAGGACTTCGAGCGCGCCGCCCAGCTGCGTGACAAGGAGAAGCAGCTCCTCGGCCAGAAGGCTCAGCGGGAGAAGGAGTGGAAGGCCGGTGACCTGGACGTCGTCAGCGAGGTCGACGACGAGCAGATCGCCGAGGTGCTCGGCAACTGGACCGGCATCCCGGTCTACAAGCTGACCGAGGAGGAGACCTCGCGCCTGCTGCGCATGGAGGACGAGCTGCACAAGCGCGTCATCGGCCAGGAGGACGCGGTCAAGGCGGTCTCGAAGGCGATCCGGCGTACCCGGGCCGGCCTGAAGGACCCAAAGCGCCCGTCGGGCTCGTTCATCTTCGCCGGCCCGTCCGGTGTCGGTAAGACTGAGCTGTCCAAGGCGCTCGCCGAGTTCCTCTTCGGCAGCGAGGATGCCCTCATCCAGCTGGACATGTCCGAGTTCCACGACCGCTACACGGTCTCCCGGCTCGTGGGTGCCCCTCCCGGCTACGTCGGCTACGACGAGGGCGGGCAGCTGACCGAGAAGGTGCGGCGTCGGCCGTTCTCGGTGGTCCTCTTCGACGAGATCGAGAAGGCTCATCCGGACGTGTTCAACACGCTCCTGCAGATCCTCGAAGACGGTCGGCTCACCGACGGTCAGGGTCGGATCGTGGACTTCAAGAACACGGTCATCATCCTGACCACCAACCTGGGCACCCGTGACGTCGCCAAGGCGGTGTCGCTGGGCTTCCAGGCCTCGGAGGACTCCGAGTCGAACTACGACCGGATGAAGCAGAAGGTCAACGACGAGCTCAAGCAGCACTTCCGGCCTGAGTTCCTCAACCGGATCGACGACACCATCGTCTTCCACCAGCTGCGCCAGACCGAGATCCTCTCGATCGTGGACATCATGATCCAGCGGATCGAGGGCCAGCTCCGCAACAAGGACATGGGTCTGGAGCTGACCGACAACGCCAAGAAGTACCTGGCGGCGAAGGGCTTCGACCCGGTGCTCGGTGCCCGTCCGCTTCGTCGCACGATCCAGCGCGACATCGAGGACAACCTCTCCGAGCGGATCCTGTTCAACGAGCTGACCCCGGGCCAGATCGTCGTGGTGGACTGCGAGGGCGACCCGAACGACATCGACAAGTCCAAGCTCGTCTTCCGGGGTGCGGAGAAGCCGGTCGAGGTTCCGGACGCTGTTCCGGCCGACCTCGGTGGCACCGCCGCCGGCACCGCGGCAGCGGGTGCCGACGAGTAGCACGACCAGTAGCAAGGGGCGGGGCCCCGGTGGCATGAGCCACCGGGGCCCCGCCTTTTCGCCGTTCGCACGGGTCGCGCCGGAGCCCCGGCCCCACCGGTGCCCGGCCCGCCCCGCCCGTGCGCCGCGCGGTCTCCTCCACCGCAAGATCTACGCAACATCGGGGATAGTGCTGCCTCACAGCGTCCGGAGGCAGCAACTTCCCTGATGTTGCGTGCGCAGCGACGTGGGCGGCGTGGGTCGGGCGGCCTTGGTGTCCTGTGGGGGCCTTGGCGACCGCAAGATCGCGCTACATCCTGGATGTAGTGGCCTCCGGCGCGAGTGAGGCCACTACATCCAGGATCGAGCACGATCTTGAGGCGGCTGGCCAGGTCAGGGTGAGCCTGGGCTGGGCGCGGCAGGACAAAGGGCGTGTGCGGGGTGCGGCGGTCAGGTGGTGAGGTCGGCGGTGGGGTGGGACGGACCGTCGCCGACGAGGCGGAAGCTGTCGGCGCCAGCTGCTTCGACGAGGCCGTCCTGAACCAGTCCGGCGAGGGCGCGGGCGCGCTGGACGTCGTCGGTCCAGACCTGGTCCAACCGCTGGTGCGGGACGGGTTCGGTGGACTCCCGCAGCAACCCCAGCAGCAGGCCGCGGACCTGCCGGTCGGTGCCCGCGTACCGCTGGGGTCGGCGGGTTGGCCCGGCTGGTGCCTCCTGGCCGGAGGCCCGCCACGCGCAGATCGATTCGACCGGGCAGGCTGTGCAGCGCGGCGATCGGGCCGTGCAGATCACCGCGCCCAGCTCCATGAATGCGGCGCTGGCGAGTGCCGCCGTGGCCGGTTCCGCCGGTAGGAGTTCTTCGGCGGCGACCAGGTCGGCGGGTCGGGTGACGGGTCCGGCGTCCGGCTCACCGGCCACCGCTCGGCTGACCACACGACGTACGTTGGTGTCGACCACCGGGTGCCGCTGCCCGTACGCGAAAGCGGCC
The DNA here is from genome assembly GCF_029626165.1 of Micromonospora sp. WMMD967. NCBI lineage: Bacteria > Bacillati > Actinomycetota > Actinomycetes > Micromonosporales > Micromonosporaceae > Micromonospora > Micromonospora sp. WMMD967. Next base: position 695,412 of record NZ_JARUBK010000001.1, on the reverse strand, counting down.
ACCGCCCGCGCCGTGTAGGTGCCGACGCCGGGCAGTGCCAGCAGTTGCTCCAACCGGTCCGGTACCTGGCCGCCGTGCCGGTCCACGATGGCGACGGCGCAGTCGCGCAGCCGGACCGCCCGACGGGGGTAGCCGAGGCGTCCCCACATCCGGATCGCCTCGGCCTGGGTGTCGGCGGCCAGCGCCGCCGGGTCCGGCCAGCGGGCCAGCCACGCCTGCCAGGCTGGTACGACTCGGACGACGGGCGTCTGCTGGAGCATGACCTCGCTGACCAGGATGGCCCACGGGGTGACGTCGGGTTCACGCCACGGCAGCTTGCGGGCGTGCTGCTGAAACCATCGGCTGACCAGTGTGGCGAAATCGGGTTGAGTCATGGCGTCGTCGATGATGTCACGCTCCGCGATCCCGGTGGATGGGCGGCTCGGGCGGGGTGCCACGACGGTGTTCGTCGGATCGGAGAGAATGCGCGGATGAACGAGCTCGCGATCACCGTCATCGGTCGGGACCGGCCGGGCATCGTGGCCGACGTCGCCGAGGTGCTGGCCGGACTGGGCGCCAACCTCACCGACAGCACGATGACGCGGCTGCGGGGGCATTTCGCGATGACCCTCATCTGCACCGGACCAGGCGCGGAGGAGGTCGAGGCCGCGTTGGCGCCGCTGGCCGCCGAGGGTCAGCTGTTGGCGACGGTACGCGCGGTCACGCCGGACGGCGACGTGCCTCCGGCGGGTGAGCCGTATGTGATGGCGGTGCACGGTTCGGACCGGATGGGCATCGTCGCGGCGATGACGCGGGTGCTCGTCGACGCCGGTGGGAACGTGACGGACCTGAGTACGCGGTTGGCTGGTTCGCTCTACGTGGTGTTGGCCGAGGTGGAGTTGCCGGCCGGGGTGGCCGACACGCTTGTGGACCGGCTGCATCGGACGGCTGGTGAGTTGGGCGTGGAGGTCACGCTCCGGCCGGCGGACCCGGATCTGTTGTGACCGGCGGGGAGAGCGTGCCGGATGTCGGTCTGGGCGGCTGGACGCCTGAGTCGTTGGTCGTGTCGGGTGAGGTGCGGCCGGTGGTGTCGGCCCCGCACCCGGTGTTGAGTCGGGCCGCCGAGGAGGTCGATCCGACAGCGAAGGAGACGGTCCAGCTCGCGGCCGACCTGGTGGCGACGATGCGGGTGTCGCCGGGCTGTGTCGGGCTGGCCGCCCCGCAGATCGGTGTGGGTGCTCGGGTGTTCGCTGTCGACGTGACGGGGCACCCGAAGGCGGTCACTGTGCATGGCACGTTCGTGCTCTGCAACGCCCGCGTGGTCGAGGCGACTCGTTGGAAGCCGGGCCGGGAGGGGTGCATGTCGGTGCCGGACCTGACCGGGGACGTGAAGCGGGCCAGTCGGCTGGTGGTGGAGGGCGATCTACCGGGCACGGGTGAGCAGGTCCGGTTGGTGACCGACGGGTTCGAGGCCCGGGCGTTGCAGCACGAGATCGACCATTGTGCGGGGCTGCTCTTCCTTGATCGGGTGGCGGGTGCGCACGCCGTCTACCAGCGGAAGGTCTACCTCTGATCGGCTGCCGGACCGTCCGCCCCTCCGTCCTCAATGGAGGTTCGTACGCGCGCACGGGGGCGGTTCCGGCGCGTCGTACAGTGCTGGCGGGCGGAGCGCGACTACGGTGGGGGGCATCATGCGTCTGACGGTCGGCCCCCTGCCACCCGCCGTGTACTGGCGGCGTCGCGTCGTCGTACTCGGAGCGGGGCTTCTCTTCCTGATTGTCCTGCTTTATTCCTGCAGCCAGTCGGGTCGTTCCGGCGGTCAGGATCCGAAGGCGGGAGGGTCGCCGTCGACGACGTCGTCGTCCGCGACGTCTGATCCCAACGGGCCGGTGTTGACACCGCAGACCGGGGCGCCGTCGCCGTCCACGTCCGGCGCCGATTCGGCTCCCACGAACCCGAGCCCGGCGATCACCAGCAACGACCCCGCGCTGGGCGCGGCAGCCGGCTCGGCGGACGACGGCACCTGCACCAACGACGAGATCAGCGTCGTCTCGGTGGCGAGCCCGACCACCGTCCAGCGGGGGGCGTTGGTCGACCTGCAACTCAAGATCAAGAACACGTCGGACCGGACGTGCAGCCGGAACGTCGGCGCCGAGGCGCAGGAGATCTTCGTCAAGTCCGGTGCGGAGAAGATCTGGTCGTCGGACACCTGCGGTAAGGCGCAGGGTGCGGACGTGCAGTCCTTCACGCCGAACTTCGAACGCTCCTACCAGGTGGCCTGGAACGGCCGGGACACCAGCCGGTGCGACGGCAGCGGGTTGGCAGCCGGGCCGTTCCCGCCCGCCGGGTCGTACCAGGTGTTCGCCCGGGTGGGCACGAAGCTCAGTTCACCCACGAAGCTCACCGTCACCGGCTGAGCCCGGGTCGGACGTAGCGTCGCCGGGCCGCAGGTGGCGTTACCGGGTCAGACGTAGCGTTCCAGGATGGACGCCTCGGCGAGCCGGGACAGACCCTCACGCACGCCTCGGGCCCGGGCGTCGCCGACCCCCTCGACGGCCTGCAGGTCCTCCACCGTCGCGCCCAGCAGCCGCTGGAGGCTGCCGAAGTGCACCACCAGGCGGTCGACCACCGCCACCGGCAGCCGGGGCACCTTGGCCAGCAGTCGGAAGCCGCGCGGGCTGACCGCCGCGTCCAGCGCGTCGGACGCGGCCGGGTAGCCGATCGCCTTGGCGACCGACACCAGGTCGATCAACTCGGTGGCGCCGAGCAGGTCCAGCTCGACCAGTGCCTCGTCCAGCGTGCGCGACTTGCGGCCGACCGGGAGGTAGTCCCGGATGACGAGCGTCCGGTCGGCGTCCACGCCGGCCATCAGCTCGTCGAGTTGAAGGGCGAGCAGACGGCCGTCGGTGCCCAACTCCACCACGTAACCGGCGATCTCGTCGGCGATGCGGCGAACCATCTCCAGGCGCTGCACCACGGCCACCGCGTCCCGGACGGTGACCAGATCCTCGATCTCCAGTGCGGAGAGCGTGCCGGAGACCTCGTCCAGGCGGAGCTTGTAACGCTCCAGGGTGGCGAGCGCCTGGTTGGCGCGGGAGAGGATGGCCGCCGAGTCGTCCAGCACGTGCCGCTGGCCGCTGACGTAGAGGCTGATGATCCGCATGGACTGGCTGACGGAGATGACCGGGTAACCCGTCTGCCGGGCCACCCGCTCAGCGGTGCGGTGCCGGGTGCCGGACTCTTCCGTCGGGATGGACGGGTCGGGCATCAGGTGGACGGCTGCCCGGACGATCCGGGTGCCGTCGCTGGAGAGCACCACGGCGCCGTCCATCTTGCACAGCTCGCGGACCCGGGTCGCGGAGAACTCCACGTCCAGCGGGAAGCCGCCGGTGCACAGACCCTCGACGACCTTGTCGTAGCCGAGCACGATCAGCGCACCGGTGCGACCCCGCAGGATGCGCTCCAGGCCGTCGCGCAACGCCGTGCCCGGGGCCATCAGGGCGAGGTTGGCCCGCAACGGGTCTCCAGCACTCCCGGCGGCGCCTGCGGTCACGCTCACGCTGATCGGGCGGGCAGGCGAGCCCACGGCGCCGGTGCGGGCCTGGGGCGGCGCGCCGGCTGGCTTGGTGGTATCGCGGTCGATCGGCACGGGCACAGTCTACGGACTGCCGTGCGGTGGGTGCTGTCGTGGTTACTGTGATGTGTCACGATGCGGCCCTTCCAACCGGTTTCCCTCTTGCGACGTGCTGTCCGGTATGGCCACCCACGTCGGCACGGTGGGTCACTCGGCGGACGCGCGGGCCGCATGTTGCAGCGCCGAACGGACATCCGTGACCTCGGTCACCCGCATCTGCTCGGGGCCGGCGTCGGTGCTGGCCGGGCCACAACCGGGCGGAACGAGGGCCACCTTGAACCCCAGCCGGGCCGCCTCGGCCAGCCGGCGCGGCACCGCCCCGACCCGGCGCACCTCACCGGTCAACCCCACCTCACCGATCGCCACCAGGTGTGGAGCGATCGCCAGGTTGAGGCCACCGGAGGCGACTGCCAACGCGACCGCCAGGTCGGCGGCCGGCTCCACCACCCGGATGCCGCCCACCGTGGCGGCGAAGACCTCCCGGTCGTGCAGCGTCAGCCGCTCCGTGCGCCGTTGCAGCACCGCGAGCACCATCGCCAGTCGGGCCGAGTCGAGGCCGGAGACGGTGCGTCGGGGCGACCCGGCCACCGTTGCGCCGATCAGGGCCTGCACCTCGGTGACCAGCGCTCGTCGCCCCTCCATGGCCACTGTCACGCAGGTGCCCGGGACCGGCTCTGCATAGCGGGTCAGGAACAACCCGGACGGGTCGGCCAGGCTGCTGATGCCGCCCTCGTGCATCTCGAAGCAGCCGACCTCGTCGGCCGCGCCGAACCGGTTCTTCACGCCGCGCACCAGGCGCAGCGAGGAGTGCTTGTCGCCTTCGAAGTGCAGCACCACGTCGACGAGGTGCTCCAGCACCCGGGGCCCGGCTACCTGGCCGTCCTTCGTGACGTGCCCGACCAGCACCGTCGCGATGCCCCGCTCCTTGGCGACCGAGACCAGCGCGGCGGTGACCGCGCGGACCTGGGTCACCCCGCCGGGCACCCCCTCGGTGCCGGTGGTCGAGATGGTCTGCACCGAGTCGAGCACCAGCAGGCCCGGCTTGACCGCGTCGAGGTGACCGAGCACCGAGGCCAGGTCGCTCTCGGCGGCGAGGTAGAGCTGGTCGTGCAGCGTGCCCATCCGCTCGGCGCGCAGGCGCACCTGGCTGACCGACTCTTCTCCGCTGACCACCAGCGAGGGGCTGCCGGAGCCGACCGCCCACTGCTGGGCCACGTCCAGCAGCAGGGTCGACTTGCCCACGCCGGGCTCGCCGGCGAGCAGCACCACGGCACCGGGGACCAGGCCGCCGCCGAGCACCCGGTCCAGCTCGCTCACCCCGGTGGGGCGGGCGCGGGCCGGAGCGGCGCTGATGGTCGCGATCGGTCGGGCCGGCTCGGACGGCATCCGGGAACTGACCACCCGGCCGGAGACCGTCGGGCCGGTGATCGTGCTCTCGACCACCGAACCCCACTCGCCGCACTCCGGACAACGCCCCACCCACTTGGGCGGCTGGTGCCCGCAGGCGTCGCACTCGTAGGCCGGGCGCGGCTCGCGGGCGCTGGACCGGCCACGGGTGGCACCGGCCGCGCCGCCACGCGGAGGGGTCGATCGGGAGGTGGTCACATCAGGACGCTAGCCCTCGCGTACGACGAAAACACCCCGGCGTGGTGGTCACCACGCCGGGGTGTTCGTCGATCTGACGGTCGGGTCACTCGTGGGTCGTGCCGCCCTCGTTGCCCTCGTAGCCGCCCTCGCGCTCGATGATCGGGGAGGGGGGTGCGGCCGGGGTGAGCGGCACCGCGATCGGTGCCTGCCCGGTGACCGTGTTGCCGTTACCGAAGTCGAAGGTCACGACGACGTTCTGGCCGGAGCGCAGCGCCTCGGTCAGGCCGATCAGCCGGAGCTGCGTGGTCGCCTCGGAGTTGAACTGGACGTAGCTCAGCGGCGCCAGCTCGATCCGGGCCGGCTGACCCGGCGCGGACGGGCTGGCCGAACCCGACGCCCGCGCGGACTCCGGGGCGGACGGGGTGGCCGAGGACGACCCGGTCTCGGAGGGCGTCGCCGACGGGCTGGCCGAGCGCGACGTCGGGGTCGACGGGCTGGCCGAACCGGACGGGGACGGGCTCATCGAGGCGGACTCCGAGGTCGACGGCGACGGGCTCGCCGAGCCGCCGCTGATCACCACCTCGCGTGCGCTCTCGGTGGTGACGGTGACAGTCACCGTCTCCTTCGAGTCGTTGTAGATCACGGCACCGAGCGTCGCGTCCTGGCCGGCCCGGTAACCCTCGGCGCCCGGGTAGTCCACCAGCAGCCCGCGTACCGAGAAGGAACCGTTGGCGGTGGTGAGGTTGACGCCCTGGACCGACGGCTCCTTCAACGCGGTCTCGGCGATCTGACCGGTGCCGCATCCGGACGCCAGCAGGCTGGCCGCCGCAATCCCGGACAGCAACAGGGCCGCCCGCCGGGATCCCCTGATCGAGCGCGTCACGTCGGTCCTCCTCGTCACAATCCCCACCCGGCCGCACGCCGGGCACGGTGGCCATACCCGCGCAGACCGCGCTCCAGGGTAGTTGGAGCTGATCGAGGCCCGCACGCGGACCCGGCATTGCCACCTGCTCGGGTGCCGCTCACACCACCCGACCGCTCACCACCAGCAGCACCACGTCGATCAGGGCCACCAACAGCATCGCCCGGAAGGCCGACACCGGCCGCCGGCCGGCCCGGACCGCCGAGCGGGCCGCGTACCAGCTCAGGGGTGGCACCACCGCGGCCGTGCCCACCGCCGCCAGGCCGATCGCCGACGGCGGCCCGGGCGGCCCGAGGACCAGCGCGGCGGTCGCCGCGAGGAGCAGCGCCGCCGCCGCGGCCCGGCTGCCGGCGGCGCCCAGCCGGTGGGGCAGGCCGCGCACCCCGGTCCGCGCGTCGTCGGCCAGGTCGGGGAGCACGTTGGCGAAGTGCGCGCCGGCACCCAGACACGCCGCCGCGACCACCAGCCAGGCGGGCGGGGTCGGCTGACCGGGCAGCGCCAGCACCACGAAGGCGGGCAGCGCGCCGAAGGAGACGGCGTAGGGCAGCACCGAGAACACCGTCCCCTTCAGCGGCCAGTCGTAGAGCAGCGCGGAGACCAGGGCGACGGTGAGCCAGAACGCCGCCGCCGGGTTCGTCGTCAGCGCGAGCAACGGGCAGGCCACCGCGGCCACCGCGGCGGCCCAGGCCGTGGTGCGCCGGCCGACCGCGCCGGCGGCGACCGGTTTGTCGGTACGCCCCACAGTGGCGTCCCGCTCGGCGTCCAACGCGTCGTTGGTCCAGCCGACAGCGAGCTGGCTGGCCAGCACGGCGAGCACGACGGAGACGATTCCGGCCGGCCGGTGACCCACCCCCCAGGCCAGCAGACCGGAGACCGCGGTCACGGCTGCGGCCGGTTCCGGATGGCTCGCTCTGACCAGCCCTAACACCCTCGACGACATAAGGGAAGTCTGGTCGTTACCGAGCAGTCGTGCCACGCTCGGTTCCATGCGAGACGTGGCTGCGGCTGCGGCGTCCACCGATCCCAGGGTGCTGCCGCGCAACGATCCGCGCCAGTACGACGACCTGGCCGGTGAGTGGTGGCGTCCCGACGGCGCGTTCGCGATGCTGCACTGGCTGGCCGAGGCCCGCGCGGCGCTGGTGCCGCCGGCCACCCGGCCGGGCGCTGTGCTGGTGGATCTGGGCTGCGGCGCGGGCCTTCTCGCGCCGCACCTGACCGGCAAGGGCTACCACCACATCGGAGTCGACCTGACCCGTTCGGCGCTGGTCCAGGCAGCCGAGCACGGGGTACGCGTGGTGCAGGGCGACGCCACGGCGGTCCCGCTGCCGAGCGGTTGCGCCGACGTGGTCTCGGCGGGTGAGTTGCTGGAGCATGTGCCGGCGTGGCCGCGCGCGGTGGCCGAGGCGTGCCGGTTGCTGCGTCCGGGTGGTCTGCTGGTGCTGGACACCCTGAACGACACGGCGTTGGCCCGGCTCGTCGCGGTACGGATCGCCGAGCGACTGCCGACCGTGCCGCGCGGCATCCACGACCCTCGGTTGTTCGTGGACGCTCAGGCCCTGGTGGCCGAGTGTGCCCGGCACGGTGTCGACCTGCGGCTGCGGGGCATCCGTCCGCAGCTCGGGGGCCTGCTCGCCTGGTTGCTACGCCGCGCCCGCGCGACCGGCGGGGCCGCTGCCGGCCGACCGCCGCGCATCGTGCCGACCCGGTCCACCGCCGTTCTCTACCAGGGCCGGGGGGTCCGCAAAGGATAGTCGGGCCGTGGCGGGGTATGGGACGCCGAGGAGGAGACGATATGACGGTTCAGGCGCTTGAGGCAGCCCGCCGGTTGGCGCCGCGGTTCGCCGCGCGGGCGGCGGAGCACGACCGCGACGGTTCCTTCCCCGCCGAGGACTTCCGTGATCTGCGGGAGGCCGGGCTCTTCGGGTTGATGGTGCCCCGGGCGTTGGGCGGTCTGGGGGCGAGCTTCGCCGAGTACGCGGCGGTGGCCACCGAGATTGCCCGGGGCAACGGCGCGACCGCGTTGGTGTTCAACATGCACGCCTCGGTGACCGGTGCCCTGGGCGCGGTGACCGAGGAGCTGGCCGAGGCGCTCGGTGTGCCGGACGAGGCGTTGGCCACCCGGGACCGCCTGTTGACCGCCGCCGCGGAGGGTTCCTGGTACGCGGTGGCGATGAGCGAGCGTGGCGCGGGTGCCCGGTTGTCCCAGCTCACCACCGCCTACGAGGCGACCGACGGCGGTTGGCACCTCAAGGGCAGCAAGACCTTCTGTTCCGGGGCCGGGCACGCCGACGGCTACCTGGTGGCGGCGCGCAGCGCGGCCGACCAGTCGGTGGTGTCGCAGTTCCTGGTGCCGGCCGGTGACGGGCTGACCGTGGAGCCGACCTGGGACTCGCTGGGCATGCGCGCGACCTCGTCGCACGACCTGCACCTGGACGTCACGGTGCCGACCGACCGGCTGCTCGGCGGTGTCGAGGGGCTGGCGTTGGTGGTCGCCCAGTTGATGCCGCACTGGTTGGTGGCCAGTTACGCGGCCGTCTACGTGGGGGTGGCCCGGGCGGCCATCGACGCGGCGGCCGAGCACCTCAACGCCCGCAACCTGGGCGGCCTGCCGGCGGTGCGGGCGCGACTGGGTCGGGCGGACGCGGCGACGGCAGCCGCTCAGCTGGTGGTCGCCGAGGCGGCCCGCCGGGTGGACGAGGCGCCGGGCGACGAGGAGACCAACCGCTGGGTGTGGCGCGCGAAGCTGCTCGCCGGCACCACGGCCGCCGAGGTGGCGGCGTCGGTGTTGGAGGCGGCGGGCACCTCGGCGACCCGCCGTGGCCATCCGTTGGAGCGGCTCTACCGAGACGCACGGTGCGGCTCACTGCACCCGGCCACGTCGGACGTCTGCGCCGACTGGTTGGGCATCGCCGCGTTGGGCGGCGACCCGGATCGCGACGGAACGGCACCACGTTGGTGAGCCGGCCGGGTGCGACCCGTGCGGAGGAGGAAAGGCCAGTCGAGGTGGCTGGTGGGACGACCAGGGGGAGGACAGCATCTGACGAGAGGTGGGGATCGTGTCCGTACCAGTGATCGCGGGGCTCGGGACTGCACAGCCGCCGTCCGCTCTCCAAGACGAGTTGTGGGAGGGCTTCTTCTCTCGGCACTTCTCCGGCACCACCCGGTCGTTGGCCCAGCGCATCTTCGCGAACTCCGGGGTGACCCGGCGACAGGCCGCGGTCAACCCGCTGCTGGAGGACGTGTCGGACTGGCCGACCGAACGCCGGATGCGTCGCTACCAGGTCGAGGCCCTTCCGCTCGGCAAGGAGGCGGTGGGCCGCGCGTTGACCGCGGCGGGGCTGGGCGCCGGTGACATCGGCCTGTTCATCGTGTGTTCCTGCACGGGGTACGCCACCCCCGGGCTGGACATCCTGCTCGCCCGGGACCTCGGCATGGCCGCCGACACCCAGCGGATGTTCGTGGGCCACATGGGCTGTTACGCGGCGCTGCCGGGGCTCGGCGCGGCGAGTGACTTCGTCACCGCGCGGGGGCGGCCGGCGCTGTTGCTCTGCGCGGAGCTGACCAGCCTGCACATCCAACCGTCCAGCGCCAGGGTGGACACCCAGCAGATCGTCTCGCACGCGCTCTTCTCGGACGCCGCGGTCGCCGCCGTGGTCGTGCCGGGCGGTCCGGGGTACGCGCTGCGCGAGGTCACGTCCGTCACCGACACCTCGACGGCCGACCACATGACCTGGGATGTCACCGACGCGGGTTTCCGGATGGGGTTGTCGCCGAAGGTGCCGCAGGTGTTGTCGAGGCACGTCCGCCAGCTGGTCGACGACCTGCTGGCGCGGCACGGCGTCACCAGCTCCGAGGTGGACGGTTGGGCGGTGCACCCGGGAGGGCCGCGGATCCTCAACGTGGTCGAGCGGGAGTTGGCGTTGCCGCCGGAGGGGTTGGCGGCGTCCCGGGCGACGCTCGACGAGCACGGCAACTGCTCGTCGCCGACGGTGCTGCTGATCCTGGACCGACTGAGCCGTACGACGCCCGCCGCTCGACGTGTCGTCATGCTGGCGTTCGGCCCCGGCCTCACCCTGTACGCCGCCCTGCTCGATCGACAGGACTGACTGCCCGGCTTCCACGTTGATCCAGCCGGTTCCGCCGATAGTGCGGTATCCCCGGCACTCGGACACCGCGCTATCGCCGCACCGGAGTGGATCAACGTGGATGCGGGTCACTGGGTTGGCGAACCACCCGATATCAGGCCGGCCACAGCGACTGTCGCACCGGTCGCCGGTAGGCTCGGTGAATGCGGGCGACGACGGACGATCGGCTGCGTTCAGCGGTGCTGGGGGCCGTGGCGGTGGCCGTGCTGGCCGGTGGTGGCGGCTGGTGGCATGCCGCCGCGCCCACCCCGACGGCCACGCCGGCCGGCCCTTCGACGGCCGTGCCGACGGTCGGGCCGGCCGGCCCTCCGGGGTCCGCGCCGAGGTTCGGGACGACGGTCGGCCCGCGTGAGCCCGCGCCACTGGAGCGCACCCTGGTCACCCCCGTGGTGCCCGGCGAGCGGTTCACCATCCGGGTGGACGACGCGGACGAGATCGTCAGCGTGCCGCGCGGTTTCTGGGCGGAGATCGACCCGGAGACGGGCATGATCGCCGACATCGACGGAGATCCCGGGATGCTCCTGTTCCAGGGTGGTCTGCTCCCGTTCCGGGAGACGGTCTGGCGGGAGCGGGCGGCGCTCGCCCCGGGGGAGCGGATCGTCCGGCAGTCGGCTGAGGGCGGCGCCCGTCTCCTGTTGCAGTACAGGTGCACCAGGCCGGGCAGCCTGACGGTGACTGTCGTCGGGGCCGGTCTGGCCGGGCCGTCGGAGATCGACTGCGACGGCACCGTCGCCAGCGCCCGGGTGCTGTCGCACGGCCGGCCGTTCCGGGTGGTGCTGTCGGCGACGGGAGGGCGGGAGGTCGACGTCGAGGCCCAGCTCGTCGAGCTACCCCGCTGAGCGGCCGTAGGCCGACTCAGGCGGCGAGGGCGTTCAGGTCGTCCTGGTACGCGTGGACCGGACCGAGGTCGGGCAGCACCAGGGTCACCCTGCCGGTGCGGTCGACCAGCAGAGCTGTCGCGACACCGGGACGGGTGGGCTGACCGAGAAACGAGCGCAGCCCTCCGGCGGGGTCGGCCAGTGCGCGGACCTGCCGCTGGTCCGGCGGTGGGCTGGGGACCGTCCGGCCGCCGGTGACGGTCACCACGGAGACGCCGGCTGGCGCGGCGGCCAGGGCGTCGCCGACGTGGTCGGGGCAGGGGCAGCTGTCCACCAGGATGATCATGGCGGGGAGCAGGCCGCGCAGCGGTACGGGTGCCTGGCCCGGGTCGACCAGGTCGAGTGCGGGCAGTGCTCGTCCGGTGAGGGTCGCGGGCGGTGAGTAGGGCGCAGGGGCCGGACGGTCGGTGCGGCCCGCTCGCGGCCAGGTGACCACGAGCAGGCCGGCGAGCGTGGTGAGCACCGCGACCAGCAGGACCAGCAGCGGCAGTCCCAGAGCCCGGTGGCCGCCGGGCAGGCCGCTGGCCCTGTGCAGTTCGCGGCGGATCTGGGCGGCCTCGGCGGCGAGCGCGGAGGCGTCGTCGGGGACCACGACCCGGCCCCACTCGGGTGGCAGGCCGGGCAGGCCGTCGGCCGGCCCGTGGCCCTCGGCATCCGGCTTGCCCATCGGACCTCCTGGAAGGGTCTCGAGAGCGGAGTGCGGCTCGGTCTCCAGGGTCGCGCACCAGGGGCTCCTCCCGCTACACCTGGGCGCAGTCCTGCTGGCCGGGCTACCATGGGAGGAGCGCATAGCCCTTGATCTCGACGTTCTGTTCACCCGTGCCGGGCAGTCATCCGCACGTTACGGAGCGTGTTCGAACCATTGGTTTGACCGCCTGTCAAGCTGAAGCAAGACCTCTCACAGGGCCCCTGAGCTGCGCCAACGGTCAGGACATCGGTGAGACATCGGTGCCTGACCGTGTTACCCTAGACACAGCGAAAGGGGTTTCGAACCTATGGTTTTCAGTGTCGGCGAGACCGTTGTCTACCCCCACCACGGGGCCGCACTCATCGAGGCAATCGAGACTCGGGTCATCAAGGGCGAGCCTAAGCAATACCTCGTCCTGAGGGTCGCGCAGGGTGACCTGACGGTCCGGGTGCCGGCCGAGAACGCCGAGATCGTGGGCGTTCGAGAGGTGGTCGGCGAAGAAGGCCTCGGTAAGGTCTTCGACGTTCTGCGAGCTCCGCACACCGAGGAGCCGACCAACTGGTCGCGGCGTTACAAGGCAAACCTGGAAAAGCTGGCCTCCGGCAACCCGCTGAAGGTCGCCGAGGTCGTGCGTGACCTGTGGCGCCGGGAGCGGGAGCGGGGCCTGTCCGCGGGCGAGAAGCGGATGCTCGCCAAGGCCCGTGACATTCTCGTCGGCGAGGTCGCGCTGGCGGAGAAGAGCACCAAGGACGAGGCGGAGACGCTGCTCGACAAGGTCCTCACCGAGGCCTAGTCCGCACAGCATCGTCGTCCCACTTCGTAGTGAAGAAACCACCGAGGACCGCGACGTGACCGCGCAGCTCAATCCGCGCGGTGACGTCGCGGTCCTCGTGCCTGCGGCGGGTGCCGGCGTACGTTTGGGTCCGGGTCGACCCAAGGCGCTGCGTCTGCTCGCCGGCGAGCCGCTCCTGGTGCACGCCGTGCGTCGGCTGGCCGCCGCACCGTCGGTGCACACGATCGTGGTGGCCGCGCCGGTCGCCGAGGTGACGGCCGTACGTGAACTGCTGACCCCGGTCGCGCCGGTGATCGTCGTTCCGGGCGGTGCGGAACGGCAGGCCTCGGTAACCGCCGCGCTGGCCGCGGTGCCCGCCGGCCCGTCGATCATCCTGGTGCACGACGCCGCCCGGGCACTGGCCCCGTCCGAGCTGGTCGAGTCGGTCGCGGCGGCGGTCCGTGACGGGCGGGACGCGGTGATCCCGGTCCTGCCGGTCGTGGACACGATCAAGGAGGTCGGTGCCGGCGAGGTCGTGCTCGGCACCGTCGACCGTTCCGCCCTGCGCGCGGTGCAGACACCGCAGGGTTTCCGCCGTGCCGTGCTCAGCGCCGCGCACGCCGCAGCCGGTGATTCCCTCACCGACGACGCCGGGCTGGTCGAGAAGCAGGGCGTCGCGGTGAGCTGCGTGCCGGGCTCGGAGTACGCACTGAAAATCACCCGACCGTTCGACCTGGCTCTGGCGGAGCATCTGCTCGCCACCGGCGGTTGACGCGTACGCTCTGATCATGATCGTCCCCAGGGTGGCCATCGGCACCGACGTGCACGCGTTCGAGCCCGGTCGACCCTGCTGGGTGGCCGGGCTGCTCTGGCCCGACCAGGACGGCCTCGCCGGGCACTCGGACGCCGACGTCGTCGCGCACGCGGCCTGCAACGCGCTGCTCTCCGCCGCCGGCCTCGGTGACCTCGGTGCCGTCTTCGGGGTGGGTGAGCCGGAGTGGGCGGGCGCGTCCGGCGTGGCGCTGCTGACCGAGACGGCCCGCCGGGTGCGGGCCGCCGGCCTGGAGATCGGCAACGTGTCCGTGCAGGTCGTCGGCAACCGCCCCAAGATCGGCCGACGCCGTGCGGAGGCGCAGGAGGTGCTCTCCTCCGCCGTCGGCGCCCCGGTCACGCTGTCCGGCGCGACCACCGACGGGCTCGGCTTCCCCGGGCGCGAGGAAGGGCTGGCCGGCATCGCGGTGGCCCTGGTGTACGACGCGCCGGCCGCCTAAGCTCGCCGCGATGTCCACCGACCCCGCCCCCGACCGGTCCGCCGCCGACGGCTACGTCCAGCGCGCCCAACTCCTCGCCGAACTCGGCCGCCACGACGAGGCAGCCGGCGAGTTGACCTACGGGCTGGCGCTCCAGCCGGACGACATGGAAGCCCTCACCATGCTGGCCCGGGTGCACCTGGCCGCCCACCGTCCGGCCGAGGCGCTCACCGCTGCCGATGCGGCAGTGGCTGCCGCACCGGAGGCCCTGCCGCCACTCGTCGTCCGGGCCATGGCGTTGGCCGACCTGGAGCGCTACTCGGAGTCGGCCGCCACCGCCGACCGGATCCTCGCCCTCGGCCCCGCCGACGCGTACGCCCAGCGCAGCGCCGCGGCGATCCTGGCCGACTCCCGCAACGGGCAGCCGGCGCTCAACGCGGCCTGGCGCGGGGTCGAGCTGGCCCCCGAGGAGCCGCAGGCGCATCTGGTGCTCAGCCTGGTCGCCGCCCGGCTGGACTTGTTCGACCTGGCCGAGCGGGCCTACCGGGAGGCGCTGCGGCTCGATCCGCGCATCGCCGAGGCCGGGCACGACGTCGGTGTCATGCGACTGGAGCAGCGTCGCTGGTCGGAGGCACTGGAACACGTGGCCGAAGCGGTCACGATCAGCCCGAGCCGGATCGACTCGCCGCGGACGCTCGCGTACGGCCTGCACCGCCTGGTGCTCTACGGCGCGGGTTGGTCGCTGGCAGCAGCGGTGGTGGTCGCGGTCGCGGCTGCGGCGAACGACGGGTTCTCCCGCGTCCTGGCGGTGCTCGCCGCGCTCACCGGCGGCGTCGTCGTCTGGCAGCTCGCGGCCCGGCTCCCGGGGCTGACCCGGACCGTCCTGCCCGCCATGCTGCACTCGGACCGGGCGATGGCCCTGGCGGTCTACGCAGTGGCCGCCGCGCCGCTGCTGCTGCTGGTGTACGCGGTGGTCGGCTCCCCGTGGCCGCTGGTGCTGGCCATCGCGGTCACGGCGGTGGCCGAGTTCGCAGTCTTCACCAGAACCGCGATCCGCTAACCCAACCAACTCGACGCTCGGCATAACCCGGAAAGATCAACAAGCGTCGGACAGCTCGACCACGTCAGGGTTTCGCCGGAGCCCGCCCCGCGCAGGGATCAAGCCTGACCGCCCGGAGCGGGGCGGGCTCCGGCGAAACCCCAAAGGGCGACTACACAGAACGCGCCCACGTCCAGGCGTACCCCTCGTCCTCGCAGGCGCCGGCGGCGTCGCAGAGGTCCAGGGGGCGGAAGGTGTCGACCATGACGGCCAACTCGTCGAAGTAGTCAGCACCGATGGAACGCTCCGCCGCGCCCGGCTGGGGGCCGTGGGTGAAACCGGACGGGTGCAGGGAGATCGAGCCCTGTTCGATGCCGGAGCCGCGCCGGGCCTCGTAGTTGCCGCCGGTGTAGAAGAGCATCTCGTCGGAGTCGACGTTGTGGTGGTTGTACGGCACCGGGATCGCGTCCGGGTGGTAGTCGACCTTGCGGGGCACGAACGAGCAGATGACGAAGTTGGGGCCCTGGAAGGTCTGGTGCACCGGCGGGGGCTGGTGGATGCGGCCGGTGATCGGTTCGAAGTCGTGGATGGAGAACGCCCACGGGTAGAGGTGGCCGTCCCAGCCCACGACGTCGAACGGGTGCCGGGCGTAGACGTAGCGGGTCCAACCTCGTCGGTGGCGGACCAGCACCTCCACCTCCTCGCCGTCGACGAGCAGGGGAGTGTCCGGGCCGCGGACGTCGCGCTCGCAGTAGGGCGAGTGCTCCAGGAACTGGCCGCGTACGGAGAGGTAGCGCTTGGGTGGGCCGATGTGGCCGGACGCCTCGACGGTGAGCAGGCGGACGGGCTGGTCGCCGGTGGGCACCAGCCGGTGGATGGTCGAGGTGGGGATGATGACGTAGTCGCCGGCGACCGCGTCCAACACCCCGAAGGGGGACTCGACCCGCAGGGTGCCCGACTCGACGTACAGGCAGTGGTCTCCGGTGGCGTCGCGGAACAGTGGTGAGGGCCGGTCGGCGAGAACGTACCCGATGCGGACGTCGTCGTTGGCGAGCAGGTACTGCCGGCCGAGGACGGGGTCGGAGCCGCCGGTGTCCAACTTGTGGGTGCGCAGGTGGCGGGGCTTGAGCGGCAGGTTCGGTGTTCGGGTGAACGTGAGCGGGGCGAACTCGTCGGCGGCCAGGATCGCGGTGGGCGCGTGCCGGTGATAGAGCAGCGACGAGTCGGAGGAGAAGCCCTCCTGGCCCATCAGCTCCTCGGCGTAGAGCGTCCCGTCGGGCTGACGGAACTGGGTGTGGCGCTTGCGCGGCACGTCGCCGACGCTGCGGTAGTACGGCATCTCGCCTCCCGATTTGTTCCGTTCACCGATCAACAGCGTCCGATAATCGGACACTGTTGTCCGTTCCTCGTAGCGTCCCGTACATTCTTGTTCCGTGTCAACGCAGGTGCCCGCACTCCTCGACGGCCTGGTGGACGACGCCGCCGTCTTCCCGCCGGGCAGCGCCACGCTCCCCGACGCGCTCGCCGCTCACCGTCGACACCGCGCGGCCTGGTACGCGGACCTGGTCGGCCCGCTGCTCCTTCCCGCCTCGACCGTCGCGGCGGGCGAGTTGACCGGCCTCGTCGACCCGGGCGAGGGTCTGGTGATCGGGTTGATCGGTGACACGGGCATCGCCCGCCTGCCGTTCGCGCTGTCGTTCCTGGGGCCCTACGGCATCACGGCCCGACAGGTCGAGGTGGCGGTCGCCAAGCGCGGCGAGGATCCGCTGCCCGGCATCGCCGAACTGCTGCAACTCACCGACGCGATGCCGGGTGTCGAGGCCGTCTACGCCGAGCTGCCGTTGACCTTCGGGCTGATGGGCGCGCTGGACGCGCTCGCCGCCGCCCGCGCCGACGGGGTGCCGATCGCCGCCAAGTTCCGCACCGGCGGTCTGGCCGCCGAACTCTTCCCCACACCGGCCGAGCTGGCCGCCGTGATCTGCGCCTGCCGCGACCGGGGCCTCCCGTTCAAGCTCACCGCCGGGCTGCACCAGGCGATCCGGCACCTGGACCCGGAGACCGGCTTCACCCACCACGGCTACGCCAACGTGCTGGCCGCCGCCCTGGCCGCCGCCGACGGCGAGCGCATGGAGACGGTCGCCGAGCTGCTGACAGTTCTCGATCCGCGGCCCCTGCTGGAGCGCGCGAGCGCGCGGCTGGACGCGCCGCGCCCGCTGTGGGTCGGCTTCGGCTCGTGCAGCATCCTGGAACCACTGACCGATCTGATCCGGCTTGGGCTGGTGAACGGGGGCTACGACGCATGACGTGGGTGACCGGTGCCGACGGTTCGCCGTACGGGGTGACGAACCTGCCGTACGGGGTGTTCCGGACCGACGGGGGGCAGCCACGCATCGGCGTGCGGATCGGGTCGTGGGTGTTCGACCTGGCCGCGGCGGAGGCCGCCGACCTGGTGCTGGCCGCCGGTACGCTGTGCCGGCCCACCCTCAACGACTTCATGGCGCTGGGCCGTCCGCAGTGGACGGCGGTCCGGCAGCGGATCACCGAGCTGCTGACCGACCCGGCGCACCGGGCCGCGGTGGAGCCGCTGCTGGTGCCCCTGGCGGACGTGGAGCTGCTGCTGCCGATCGAGGTGGCGGACTACGTCGACTTCTACTCGTCCGAGCACCACGCATCGAACGTCGGCCAGATCTTCCGCCCCGGTCAGCCGCCGCTGCTGCCGAACTGGAAGCACCTGCCGATCGGCTACCACGGGCGGGCCGGCACCGTTGTCGTGTCCGGCACACCGGTGGTCCGACCGACCGGGCAGCGCCCCTCCGCCGACGGCCCGGTCACGGGCCCCTCGGTACGCCTCGACATCGAGGCCGAGGTGGGCTTCGTGGTGGGCGTACCCAGCGCGATGGGTCAGCGGGTCGCTGTCGACGACTTCGCCGACCACGTGTTCGGCGTGGTGCTGGTCAACGACTGGTCGGCCCGGGACATCCAGGCCTGGGAGTACCAGCCGCTCGGGCCGTTCCTCGGCAAGTCGTTCGCCACCTCGGTGTCGGCCTGGGTGACGCCGCTGGACGCGCTCGGCGACGCCTTCGTTCCCGCCCCCGACCAGGATCCGCCGGTGGTCGACTACCTGCGGGACGTGCCGCACCTCGGCCTGGACCTTCGACTGGTGGTCGAGTGGAACGGTGAACAGGTGAGCGAGCCGCCGTTCGCCACCATGTACTGGACCCCGGCGCAGCAGTTGGCGCACCTCACCGTCAACGGCGCGTCACTGCGTACCGGCGACCTGTACGCCTCCGGCACCGTCTCCGGCCCGGACCGGTCGCAGGTCGGATCGTTCCTGGAACTGACCTGGGGCGGGGCGGAGCCGGTCAAGGTGGGCGACGAGACCCGCACGTTCCTGGCCGACGGCGACACGGTGACCATCACCGCCACCGCGCCCGGTCCGGACGGCACCACCATCGCCCTCGGCGAGGTCGCCGGCACTGTTCGTCCGGCCGTCTGAGCGGCCGCCTCCCATCCGTCTCGTGCACGGGACCGGTTATCGCACAGCCCGTGCGATAACCGGCAGTGGTTGATCCGTTGATCGTCCGGATCCCGTTGCCTCGCCGCGCAATCCGGGCCGGACACTGCCCGGCCGTCAGCGGTGGGGCGTCCATCGCACACGGAGGTAACGACGATGCACGATCTTGCGGGCGCGATCTGGCGTACCAGTAGCCGTTCCAACGACCAGGGGCTCTGCGTGGAAGTGGCGGACAACCTGGTCGATGTCCACGGTCTGGTCGCGGTACGTGACTCCAAGGACCAGGCCGGCCCCACACTCGCGGTCAGCCCGCCGGGGTGGACAGCCTTCATCGGCGCGATTCGAGCCGGTCGCTTCGAACGCTGACCGAAAGCCTCGGCACCGGTCGACGACGCCCGGTGCCGAGCAACGGTCCAATCGGACAGAGTGGCCTCCGGGTGGTGGAAATTCCGTCCGGGGGCCCCGTCCGGCCCTCACTCCGCGTACCGTCGGGGACACGGGAGGGCGGCATGTCGACGGTGGCGGTTACCAGAATCATCGAGGCGCACGCTGTCGATGTCTGGCGTCTGCTGACCGACCTGCCCGGCCGTAGCGCCCGGCTGACCGCGGCGGGCCCGATCGAGGTGCTCACCCCGGGGCCGTTCGGCCCCGGCACGGCCTGGCGTGAGGAGCGCGCCCAGCCGGGCGGCGGCACGTCGAGCGAGGAATTCCTCGTGGTGGAGGCACTGGCTCCGCAGCGGCTGGTGCTGTGTTCCTCCGGTGCCGGCGTCGACTACCGGATCACCTGGAGCCTGCGCCCGGTCCGGCGTCGCCGCCGAGGTTGCACGGCGATCACCGTCACCCAGGAAGCGGTGCCGATCGACCCGTACGGCCGGGTGGTGGCTCTGTTGCTCGGTGGCCTCGCCGCGCGTGCGGTCGAGGTGGCGCTCCGGCGTGATCTCGCCGACCTGGCGGCAGCGGCCGGCGTCATCGGCTCGCTCGAAGCCGCCTGAGAGCCGACCGGCCCGACGCGGCGCGGCGCTCGACCCAGGGCCTGTTCCGATCGCTGACGCCGTCCGGGCCGCACCGGGCGTGACCACCGTCGCCGCGACCTGAACGGGCTGCGGCCGGTTCCGCTGGGTAGGGTGCCGGGCGGAGGTGCGGCATGGGGTTCCCGAAGGGCCGGCGACGGCTCGTGATGGTGGTCGCGGCGCTGCTCGCGACAGCGGCCGTCGCGGTCGTCGTCCACCGGGTGCTCGCACCGGCGGAGGTGAGCACGGTGGCGAGGGGTGAATACCCGGCCCCGGCCCGGCCGCCCGCCGGAGTGATCGGCCGGCTTCCGGTCGCCCCGTTGATCGTGGACGAGAGGCTGCGGGTGTACGCCGCGCACCGTCAGGTCTATGCCGACCGGCCGGTCGACGGGCGGTACCGGACCAGCCCGTACTGGTCGTACCGGCGCTGGCCGGCGGAACTGACCGGGATCGTGGCCAGCGGCAGCACTGTGGTCAGCCGCTGGTCCGACGGCCGACTGGTCGCGCTCGACGCCCGGACCGGCGGGGTGCTCTGGAGAGCCGACGGTCCGAAGCCCACCCCGACTGCCGCTGTGGTACGCCGTACCGGCGCGGCCACGGTCTGGGAACCGCGCGGGCTCCGACTCGCCGACCTTCCGGGCGGCCGGACGGTGGTGGTGGTCAGCGGGGACGCCCAGGCGCGCGGGGTGGAGCTGGGCGACGGTCGGGAGCTGTGGCGGGTAGACCTGCCCGGCAGTTGTCGCAGCGATGTCGGGACCACCGCCGCCGGTGAGCTGATCGGTCTGGACAGGTGTGCCGGGCCGGCCACGATCGAGTTCCGGGACGCGCTGACCGGCGTGGTGCGCGAGCGTTGGCGACCGCCGGGTGGTTCCTCCGACGAGTTGGTGGTGACGCCACTCGGCTGCCGTACCGGACAGTCGGACTGCCTGGCCCTGCGGACCGCCGGTCCGGGCGACGCGGGCGGTCGGGGTTGGCTGCTGGGTGCCGGCGCGCCGGTCGCCGCCCCCGCGCTGGATCCGGCCGGTGCCGTGTTGGTGGGTGAGCAGGCGGTCGTCGTCCTCGACGGGGTCGCGGTGGGGCGCTCGGCGCGGACGGGTGCCGAACTGTGGCGGTCCGCGGACCTGGGCGAGGCCCGGGTGCTGGCCGCACAGCCCGGCCGGGTGCACCTGCTGACGGAGGTGAACGACCTGGTGACGCTGGGCCCGGCGACGGGTGCGCAGCTGTCCCGCTTCCGCCTCAACGTGGGTTCGGACGGCACCGGCTGGGTGCCTGGGGCGGTGACGGCCACCGCTGGGTACGTGGCGATGGAGCGACTCCGGCGGCCGGTCGACCCGGACGCGGATGACCAGCGGTACTTCCTGTCGTCCGAACCGGTGATCCTGGCGGCGAGCTGAGGCGGGGAGCCGGCAATCACGGTTCCGGTTCATGTTCGGCGGTATGGTCCCCTCAACATCACTCTGTGTGATCCGGGGGTAACTGGAATGCTGCATCGACGACTCTCCGCGATCCCGGTCGCCGGCCGGCTGGCTATGGTCGTGTTCGTCGTCCTCGTGGCTGCGCTCCTCGCGCCGGTCGCCCCGAACGCCGTCGGCCAGCCGTCGAGCAGGGCGGTGGTGGCGGCGCCGAGCGCCGGCACCGGAGTCACCTTCGAGGTGCGCCCGGCGCCGACCACGGCCCCTCCCACGCAGCCGCCCACTCCGACTGCGCAGCCGACGGAGACCGCTCGTCCGCAGCCGCCGACCCGCTCGCCGCAGCACGGCGGCGAACTGCCGGTCACCGGTGTGGGGCCATCGTTCCTCACGCTGGTCCTGGCGGGTGCGGCGCTCGTGATCGGCGGGGTCCTGCTGCGTCGGCGGCGGTCGGCCGGTTAACTGAAAACGGACAAAAAGCACCTTACTTCCTTCAGACTGCTAGGCGGCGGACAGCAGACTGAAGGGCTCGGCCTCAATGCGGTTTCTACGACGAACGGTGGCCACGGTCGCCTCCCTGCTCGTGCTGCTCGGTGGTCTGGTGGCCCTGCCCGCGCAGCCGGCCTCGGCGGCGCTGGTCCGCACGTTCAGCCCGCGCTTCCAGGAGAGCGAGCGCGGAGATGTCATCTTTGCCGGCAACACCCTGGTGACCTGCTCGACGCCGAGCGGCCCGTGTGCGACCGCGCAGACCGGCACCACCGCCAACAACAACGACTTCACCGCCCGCTACGTCGACGTGGACAGCGTCGCCGCGACGACCAACTCCAGCAGCGCCACGCTGACCGTGCCGACCGGAGCCAGCGTGCTCTGGGCAGGTCTCTGGTGGATGGGCAGCGCCGCGAGCGGTGACGCCGGACGCGCCAGCATCCGGCTCGCCCCTCCCGGCCAGCTCTACACCACCCTCCAGGGTCAGGTCAGCACGGGCAGGGTGGCCACCAACGGGGGCGTCGCGTACTCCGCGTTCGCCGACGTGACAGCGCTCGTCACCGGCAGCGGGAGCTACACAGTGGGCGGCCTGACCACCACGCTGGGCGCGAACGCGCGCGGTGGGTGGGCCCTGGTCGCGGCGATCCGCGACCCCGCCCAGCCGCTTCGCAACCTGGCGGTCTTCGACGGGTACGCCGAGATCAGCTCCGCCGCGGCCGACTCCCGGGTGACCACCACCATCTCCGGTTTCCGCACCCCCAGTGCGGGCGCTGTGACGGCGCGCATCGGGGCGATCGCCTCGGAGGGGGACGCCGGGCTGACCGGCGACGGCATCTCGTTCAACGGGGTCGCGTTGAACGACGCGCTGAACCCGGCGACGAACTTCTTCAACAGTTCGGTCACCCGGCTCGGCTCCCGGGTGACAGCGAAGAACCCGAACTATGTCAACCAACTCGGCTTCGACATCGACTACCTGGCCGCGCCGGCCGGCTCGATCGGCAACGCACAGACCTCCGCGACGGTGGCGTTCAGCACCGGCGGTGAGTCGTACGAGCCGATGGCGCTCTTCACCGCCATCGACATCCTGGAACCGGACGTCATCGCCATGAAGACGGTCGGCCGGGTGGGTGGCGGGAGCCGCGTGGAGCCCGGCGACCAGCTCGAGTACACGGTGTCGGTCACCTCCAGCGGCAACGAGAACGCCACCACAGTGCAACTCACCGACGCCATCCCGGCGGCCACCACGTACGTGCCCGGGTCGTTGAGCGTCAACGGTGCCGCTCGTACCGACGCCGCTGGTGACGACCAGGCCGGCTACGTCGCGGCCAGCAACCGGGTGGTGGCCAACCTGGGCACCGGCGCGACGGCGGCGGGCGGCGGCACGCTGGTCACGGGGGCGGTGAGCACGGTGCGCTTCCGCGCGCGGGTCGTGGACTCGCCGGCACCCGGTGTGACGGTGGCCAACCAGGCGAGTATCAGCTACGGGTCGCCGACGTCGAGCACCGTCTACACGGATCTCACCGACGACCCGTCGGCGGCCGGCGTGGGGGATCCCACCCGGACCGACATCAACGACAGCCCGCAGGCGCAGGCGGTCCAGGTAGGCACGGCCGAGGACACCGCACTCACCTTCACCCTGCGCGACTACGTGGTGGAGCCGGACGGGGACGAGGTCACCTTCACCGTCACGTCGACGCCGTCGGCGCAGGGGACGCTGACCTGTGCGTCGTCCGGCGCCTGCACCTATGTCCCGGCACCGAACGTCAACGGATCGGTGGGCTTCAGCTACACCGTCTCCGACCCGTCCGGACGCTCCGCCTCGGCGACCGGCACCATCACCGTCGCCGCCGTCAACGACGCGCCCGTGGCGGTGGCCGATCGCGCGACCACGGCGGGCGTGACACCGGTGGCCGTGGCAGTGCTGGCCAACGACAGCGATGTGGACGGAGACCCGCTCTCCGTCGTACCGGCGACCGGCGGGACGGGTAACGGCAGCTTCGTGTGCGACACCGTGAGGTGCACGTACACCGCAGGGGCGGGCTTCGCCGGCGAGGACAGCTTCGAGTACACGGTCCGCGACCCGGGCGACGGCCGGGCGACGGGTCGGGTCACGGTGGTGGTCAGTCCGGCGGCGGGTTCCGGCCTCTCGATCAGCGCGCCGGAGACCGCGGTTCTGCCCACGGTTCGGGTGGGTGCCCCGACTGCCAACGGGGTGCTCGGCCCGGTAGTGGTCACCGACGACCGTGGCGCGCAGTCCGGTAGTTGGACGGCGACGGTCTCGATCACCAGTTTCACGGGCGGAGGCGGTGTGGTGCCAGGCGCCTCGGTGACGTACTCCTCGGGCCCGGCCATGCAGGCCATCGGCACCGGGACGTTCCTGCCGCAGCCCGGCGCGCCTCTGGGCACGTCGCAGATCGCCGCGCGCTGGACCGGGGGCACCGGCCCGAACGAGGTGATGTGGAGTCCGAGCCTCACTGTGACGCTCGATCCGTCGCTGGTCAGTGGCGCGTACCAGGCGACGATCGTGCACTCGGTCGCGTAAGAGGGACAGAAGACGCGAAAGCGCACAATGCGGACAAAAACCCATAAAAATGGGCGGGTGGCTGACGTGCCGCCGCCAACACCCGGCGTTACCCAACTGGAAGTGAGGAAGTCTATGCGCTCTCTTCGTGTGGTGGCCTGCGCCGCCGTAGCCGTCGGGGCGGGCCTCGCGCTGACCACCCCCGCGGCCGCCGCGCCCACCGACAGCACCGTCGTCACGTTCAACGTGGTCGGTGCCGGCCTCGACATCACCGCCCCCGAGACGGCGAGCCTCGGCAGTGGACTGCCCGGCACGGTGCTCAGCGGCTCGATCGGCACCGTGCGGGTGACCGACCAGCGTGGCGCCCCGGACGCGTCGTGGACAGCCACTGTCACCTCGACCCACTTCGAGACCGGCGGCGGCAGCCCCAGCGAGCGGATCCTGGCCAGCCAGATCGACTACTGGTCCGGCCCGGGCGCGGAGCAGGAGGGCAACGGCACCTTCACGCCCGGCCAGCTGACTTCGGCCAACGCCCAGCCGTTGGACACCGTCAACCCGATCGTCGCCTTCACCCACACCGGCGGCACCGGCATCAACAGCGTCGCCTGGTCGCCGACGCTGAACGTCAACATCCCCGCGTCGGCCGTCGTCGGCCTCTACACCGGGACGGTGACACATTCGGTGGCCTGACCGGTTCGGGCTTCGTCTGGCGGTGACGGCGTTGGCCGCGCTGCTCGCCGCCACCCCGGCTGCCCCGGCACCCGCCGGGGCAGCCGCGCCCGGTCCGGAGCGGGACAGGCTCGGCATCCAGTTGCTCGAAGCGCCGGTCGACCGGCGGGCGGACCCGCGCGCCCACACCTACATCATCGACCACCTCGCCCCCGGCAGCACGATCAGCCGCCAGCTCAAGGTGGTCAACCGCTCCGACAGCTGGTACCGCCTGGAGCTGTACCCGGCCTCCGCGACTGTGGACGGCGGGCAGTTCCGGTTCGGTGAGGGCCGCAACGCCAACGAGCTGGTCTCCTGGACGTCGCTGGACCGCTCCACCGTCGCCCTCGGGCCTGGCGAGGAGTCCGAGCTGACGGCGACGATCCGGGTCCCGAAGAAGGCGTCGGCCGGCGAACGGTACGCGGTGATCTGGGCCGCGGTCACGTCCGGCCCGAAGGACGGCGGCAACGTCACCCAGGTGCACCGGGTGGGCATCCGTGTCTACCTCGACGTGGGTGCCGGCGGTGAGCCACCGTCCAGCTTCGCCATCGGCGACTTCACCGCCGGGCGGACCGTCGAGGGGCAGGCCACCCTGGCCGTCGCCGTGCGCAACACCGGCGGCCGGGCGTTGGACCTGACCGGCGCGCTCTCGTTGGCCGAGGGGCCGGCGGGAGTTCGGGCGGGCCCGTTCGAGGTGGTCGACGGGACCACCCTGGGCCCGGCGCAGTCCGGGTCGGTCACCATTGCCCTACCCCCGAAACTGCCCAACGGGCCGTGGCGTGCGGACCTCACCCTGACCAGCGGGTTGGTCAAGGAGACCGCGAGCGCCACGATCACCTTCCCGGAGCCGGGTGAGCCGGCCAGCACCTTCGGACTCGACGACCTGTCGATGATCGTCGGTGGTTCGCTCGCCGTCGGCCTGCTGCTCCTGGCCGGTCTGCTGCTCGTGGTGCGCCGCCGCCGGCAGACGCCACTGCGGGCCGCGCGGCTGAGCTGAGCCGCCGCGAGCACTACAGGTCCACGTGTCAGGTCGCCCGGCCCGCCCACTGCGGCGGGCCGGGCCGACCGCTCAGCCGAGTGCCGCCTCCGCAGCCGCCAGGAAAGCGTCGTTCTCCGCCGGGGTGCCGATGGTGACCCGGACGCCGTCGCCGACGAACGGCCGCACGATCACGCCACGCGCCTCGCACGCCTTACCGAACGCCACCGAACGGTCGGTCAGCGGCAGCCAGACGAAGTTGGCCTGGCTCGTCGGCACGTCGGGCAGGAACTTGCGCAGCGCCTCGGTGACCCGGTCCCGCTCGGCGATGACCAGGGCGCACCGGCGCTCCATCTCGGCAGCCTGAGCCAACGCGGCGAGCGCCCCGGCCTGGGCGGCCGTGCTGGTGGAGAACGGGGTGGTCACCTTGCGGATCGCGGCAGCCACCACCGGCTGGGCGACCAGCCAGCCGATTCGCAGCCCCGCCAGCCCCCACGCCTTCGACAGGGTGCGCAGCACCGCCACGTTCGGCCGGTCCACGTAGTCGAGGCCGTCCGGCACCTCCGCGTCGGTGACGAACTCCCGGTACGCCTCGTCGATCACCACCAGCACGTCGTCCGGCACCGCGTCCAGGAACGCGTCCAGCTCCGCCCGGCGTACGGCGGTGCCCGTGGGGTTGTTCGGGTTGCAGACCAGGATCATCCGGGTGCGGTCGGTCACGGCCGCGGCCATCGCCGCCAGGTCGTGCCCGTGCCCGGCGTCGTTGGGCACCCGCACGCTTGTCGCACCACTGGTCGCCGCGATGATCGGGTACGCCTCGAAGGACCGCCACGAGTAGAGCACCTCGTCCCCGGGCAGGCAGGTCGCCCGGACCAGGTGCTCGGCGAGCGCCACCGACCCGCAGCCGGTGGCGATCCGGTCGGCGTCCACGCCGTACCGCTCGGCCAGCGCCTCCCGCAGCGCGACCACGCCCATGTCCGGGTAGCGGTGGGAGGCAGTGATCGCCTCGGTGACCGCCTCCACCACACCCGGCAGCGGCCCGTACGGAACCTCGTTGCTGGCCAGCTTGACGGCCTCCGGAAGGCCCAGCTCGCGAGCCAGGTCGGCGGGGCTGCGCCCCGGCACGTAGTTGGGCAACGCTTCCAGGTCGGCGCGGGTCAGCCGCAGGGCCGGCTGGTGACGTCCGGAGTCGGTCATGGGGTGTCTCCCGAGGGCTGGTTGCGGTCGTCCGAGGGGGCGGGACCGGGGCGGTAAGGAACCTCGACGACCACGGTCTGCGCGCGCTTGTCGTGCAGCGCCTGACGCAGGGGGTGGTCGAAGAGCGGAGAGAGGGAGTCGACAAGTTGCAGCACCAGGCCGATCCCGGCGCAGTACCAGAGCAGGGTCGGCAGGCCCAGCGTGCTCCACCGGCTCAGTGCCCGGCCGAAGCCCAGCGGCTGGTCGGCGGCCATCGGCACCGCCCGGATCCGCATCACCCGCTTGCCGAAGGTCTGCCCACCGGAGGCCATGGAGGGCACTTCGTACGCCAGCCACAGCGCGGTGGCGATCAGCAGGATCACCACGAGAAGCGAACCGGCCTGCTCGCCGGGCACCGGCAGACCCTCGGCGGACGTGTCGCCGCGCGCGGCGCGCCGGAAGAACTCCTGCCAGTACGGTGCCCACTCCTGCGCCCAGCGCCAGACGAACCAGCCGTTGACCAGCACGTTCAGTGCGAGAATGAGACCGAAGTCGATCAGCCGGGCGGTGAATCGGCGACCGTAGCCGGCCAGCCGGTGGCCGTGCGGCCTCGGCTCGGGCGGTCGTCCGTGCCAGCCGGGGTGACCAGCCGGCGGCACCCAGCCGGGTTGGCCGCCCGGAGGTGCCCAACCGGGCGGACCGCCCTGCGGACCCCAGCCGGGCGGGCCGGACTGTGGCCCCCAGCCCGGGCCCTGTGCTTGCGGTGGGCCGTAACCGGGGCCCTGCGCCGGTGGGTGGCCGTAACCGGGGCCCTGCGCCGGTGGGTGGCCGTAACCGGGGCCCTGCGCCGGTGGGTGGCCGTAGCCGGGGCCCTGCGCCGGTGGTGGGCCGTAGCCCGACTGTGGGCCGTACCCCGGGGGTGGGCCCTGGTGCGGCGTCCCGCCCGGCGCGACGGCTTCGGTGCCGGGGGCGGCCGGGCCGGAGGTCGGCGTCGCGGCCGGGGTGACCGGCTCGACCGGCGGAGGACCGTCCGGCGGGGTGGCGTCGACGGGAATGGGCGCGCCGAGCCAACCCTCGCCGTCCCAGTAGCGTCGGGTCTCGGTGTCGGCGGGGTCGACGTACCAGCCGGGTTGCACGCTCACGCCGTCACTCCGCTTCGCCGCCTGCTGGTTCGCTCGCTCCGCTCGCTCACGTGGACACCTTAACGACGAGGGTTCCCGCGAACTTGTCGTGGAGGCACTGCTGCCACGGCTTGTCCCAGAGCTGCCACAACCCGTCGGCGTAGCTCAACCCCGGGACCAGTGAAGCGCCCAGATGCTGCACCAGCCACCGCCGGCCGGCCATCCCCCGGTCCAGCGTCCGGGACGGGTCGAGCGGCACCACGCGCAGTTTCATGATCTTCTTGCCGAGCGTCTGACCGTCGCGCTTGAGGTACTCGACGTGGTAGAGCCAGTAGAGCCCGAGCATCAGCACGAAGAGCGCGAGCTGGAGCAGCAGGAGCGGCAGGAAGAACTCGACGAAGAAGGTGCCCGGGTCGGGTTCCACCAGGGTGCCGTCCGGGTTGGTCTGGTTCAGCTCGGTGACCATCCGCCACCAGAGGACGAAGAAGACCGGCATGAACAGCACCAACAGGACGGCCGTCGCCAACGCCGTGTCGATCAGCCAGGCCAGGAACCGGTCGCCGAAGCCGGCCAGCGGCTGACCGCTCGGGCTCAGCGGAGGCGGTGGCGGGCCGGTCGGCCCGGCGTACCACTGCGGTGGGGCGTACCCGGGTGGGGCGTACTGCGGCGGCGCGGCGTACCCCTGGGGGTGTGGTCCGGGCGGCGGCACGAAGCCGCCGGCGGCGGGCTGAGGCCCACCGACCGGCGGCGTCGGGTACGACGGAGGCTGCGTCACGCTCGCAAGTGTTACAGGTTGCCGCGGGCTTCCTGCTCACGCTCGATCGCCTGGAACAGCGCCTTGAAGTTGCCCTTGCCGAAGCCCAGCGAGCCGTGCCGCTCGATCAGCTCGAAGAAGACGGTGGGGCGGTCCTGCACCGGCTTGGTGAAGATCTGGAGCAGGTAGCCGTCCTCGTCCCGGTCGACCAGGATCTTGCGGGCCTTCAGCTCCTCGATTGGCACACGGACCTTGCCGATGCGCTCGCGCAGCTCCGGGTCGTCGTAGTACGAGTCCGGGGTGTCCAGGAACTCCACGCCGGCGGCGCGCATCGCGTCGACGCTGGCCAGGATGTCGTTGGTGGCGACGGCGATGTGCTGCGCGCCCGGGCCCTGGTAGAACTCCAGGTACTCGTCGATCTGCGACTTCTTGCGGGCGATCGCCGGCTCGTTGAGCGGGAACTTCACCTTGCGGGTGCCGTTCGCGACGACCTTGCTCATCAGGGCCGAGTAGTCGGTGGCGATGTCGTCGCCGACGAACTCCGCCATGTTGGAGAAGCCCATCACCCGCTTGTAGAACTCGACCCACTCGTCCATCCGGCCCAGCTCCACGTTGCCGACCACGTGGTCGACGGCCTGGAAGAAGCGCTTCGGCTGGATGCCGGCGGCGATCATCGGCTGGCGGTCCACGATCGGGCCGCGGGCCACGAAGCCGGGCAGGAACGGCCCGGTGTAGCGGGACCGGTCGACCAGGGTGTGCCGGGTGTCGCCGTACGCGGCGATGGCGGCCATCCGGACCGTGCCGTGCTCGTCAGTCACCTCGTGCGGCTCGACGACGCTGGCGGCGCCCTGCGCGATGGCGTGCGCGTACGCGGCGTCCACGTCCGGGACCTCCAGCGCGATGTCGCTGACCCCGTCGCTGTGCTTCGCGACGTGCTCGGTGCCGTCGGCGTCCGGGCGCACCGCGCCGGTCAGCACGAAGCGGGCCGAGCCGCTGGTCAGCACGTACTGGGCGTGGTCGCGGTAGCCCTGCTCCGGGCCGCGGTACGCCACGCAGGTCATGCCGAACGCGGTGGAGTAGTAGTGGGCGGCCTGCTTGGCGTTGCCGACCAGGAAGTGCACGTGGTCGAGGCCCCGGACCGGGAACGGGTCGTGGCTGATGTCGTGGTCGACAGCGCCGACGAGCCGGTCGACGTCGACGTCCTCGGTCGACTGGGGTCGGTCGATCGCCTGGGTCATGGTGGGCTCCCTCGCGTACCGGCCGGCCTCGTGGGCCGCCGTTGTCGGTTCTTGTGGCGAGGATCGCTGGCCCGGCACCGGCTGGGCAACTGTCGACGGAAGTGCTGGTCAGGTTGCGCATTCGGTATGGTCTGCACCCATGAATGGTGAGCAGAATGTACAGCTCGACGCGCTCGACGTGCGCTTGATCGAACTGCTCGCCGAGGAGCCGCGGATCGGGGTGTTGGAGTGTTCCCGGCGGCTCGGGGTCGCCCGCGGCACCGTGCAGGCCCGGCTCGACAAACTGGTGGAGCGACGGGTCATCGAGGGCTTCGGCCCCGAGATCGCACCGGCCGCGATCGGGTTCGGCGTGACCAGCTTCGTCACCCTCGAAATCAGCCAGCGGCACGGCCACGACCCCGTCACCGCCCACCTCGCCGCGATCCCGGAGGTGCTGGAGGCGCACACCATCACCGGCTCCAGTGACCTGCTCTGCCGGATCGTGGCCCGCTCCAACACCGACCTGCAACGGGTCATCGACCAGATCGTCTCGTCCGCCGGCATCACCCGCGCGTCGACGATCATCGCGCTGGCCGAGCAGATCCCCTATCGCACCCTGCCGCTGGTGCGCAGCGCCGTTAGGGCGCTCTAACACCTGTGCGCCCAAAAAGCGTGGCGACACGGCGGCGTGGGCGTACGGAAGATCCGCGATCGTGGCTACGGTGTGCGGGTGGCGAAGGGGAGCGTGCGCGGTGGGCTGCTGCTCGGCCTCGCCGTGGTCGTCGCCCTCGCCGCGACCGGCGTGTGGAACCCCTTCCCCGGCCTCTGGGAGTGGGTGGACCGCAGCGAACCCATCTCCGAGCCCGACGTGGTGTGGCAGCAACGGGTCGGCGGCACTCCGCGCAGCGTGACCATCGCCGGCGACGCCGTAGTGGTCGAGCAGCGCACCCGGGTCGAGGCGCGCAGCCTGGCCACCGGCACCCAGCTCTGGGAACGCAAGGCGGACTGGTCGGCGGTGGCCGGCGGTGACCGGGACGCGGTCGTCGCCGTGGGCAAACTGCTGGTCAAGGGGTACGAGCTGCTCGACCCGGCCACCGGCGCGACCCGGCGACGCGACGACGACGCGGTGGCCGTGTGGACGTACCGCAACCTGCTCCTCGACGCCCGCTGCACCGACGCGACCGACTGCACCCTGAGCGCCTGGGACCCGCGCGGCACCGCGCCACTCTGGACAGCGTTCCTGCCCGGGGTGCACAGCGGCCTGCTCGCCGACAACCCCGGCCTGCGCGGCACCCGACGGCTCACCTCCACCCGGATCGACGACGGGGTGGCCGGTGCGGAGGCCGCCCCGCCGCTGCTCGGCTTCCCGGTGGACGGACGGGTGCACGTGGTCGACACCGCCACCGGTCGGGTGTTGCAGAACGTCGAGCCCGCCCGCGACGAGCGGCTGTCGGTGGTCGGCGGCCGGATGCTGCGGATCGCGGCCCGCTCGCAGGACGGCGCCTGCTACTTCGCCATCTCCGCCCGGGACCCGGCGACCGGCCAGGAGGCCTGGCAGCGGGCCGGGGTCAACCTGCGTACCGCCGACTCCGCCGGTTGCGTCCAGCGGGAGGACCCGCAGGGCGCGCGGAACGTGCTGATCGGTGTGGGCCCGGACGGCCGCGAAGCGGTCATCGACGGGTACGACGGACGGCTGCTCTGGGTCGGTGAGTCGGGCACCAAGTTGATCGCCGTGGACGACCGTGTGGCCGTGTTCCGGGCTGCCGACAAGCGCTCGGTGATCGCCAGTGAGCTGGGCACCGACAAGGTGCTCTGGACGCGCCCCGCCGGTGGCAAGGCCGCTGCCGCGCTCACCCCGTACGCGGCGGTGGTCGCCGACGAGAAGCCGTCCCGGCTGGTCGCCGTCGACCCGCGCAGCGGCCGGGAGTTGGCCGCCCTGCGCACCTCGGCGAACGCCCTCGCGGTCGGCTCGCAGGGCATGATCGTCGGGGAGGGCCGGGAGATCGGGTACGTCCGGTTCGGCGCGACCGGGGGCTCGCCCGCCAGACCGCCCGGCGACGGTGGGAATCCCCGCCCGGGTGGTCCCGGACCCGGCTCCGGGCCCGGCGGGTCGAACAACGGCGACTGCGGGCCGAAGGGTGAACTGTGCCCGGAGCCGGAGGGCGGCAAGGACGGCTGAGCGGGATTCACCTGCTCCTCGGCGCGACGGCTGGGCGCCCGACACGCGGCGGATGAGAGCGGCGTCCCAGGACGCGCCCGGCGGGTGGGAGTGATCGACCGGTCTGCCCTAGGCTTGCCGCTCATGAGCAGTGCCGCCGCATTCTCGTACGCCCCTCTGCTGCCGACCGGCCCGGACCAGACGGACTATCGCCTGGTCACCGACGAGGGTGTGGACGTCGTACACGGCCCGGGAGGCCGCCGGTTCCTGACCGTGGAGCCGGCCGCGCTCACCGCGCTGACCGCCGAGGCGATGCACGACATCGCGCACTTCCTGCGCCCCGCGCACCTGGCCCAGCTCCGGGCGATCATCGACGACCCGGCGGCCTCGCCGAACGACCGGTTCGTCGCGTTGGACCTGCTCCGCAACGCCAACATCGCCGCCGGTGGGGTCTTGCCGATGTGCCAGGACACCGGCACCGCGATCGTGATGGGCAAGCGCGGCCGGCACGTGCTGACCGACGGGGCCGACGCCGAAGCCATCTCCCGGGGCGTCTACCAGGCGTACACCAAGCTCAACCTGCGCTACTCCCAGCTCGCCCCGCTCACCATGTGGGACGAGCGGAACACCGGCAGCAACCTGCCGGCCCAGGTGGAGCTGTACGCGGAGGACCCGGACGGGCACCCGGACGCGTACAAGTTCCTGTTCATGGCCAAGGGCGGCGGCTCGGCCAACAAGTCGTACCTCTACCAGGAGACCAAGGCGCTGCTCAACCCGACGCGGATGATGCAGTTCCTGGAGGAGAAGCTGCGGCTGATCGGCACCGCCGCCTGCCCGCCGTACCACCTGGCCATCGTCATCGGCGGCACCTCCGCCGAGTACGCCCTGAAGACCGCGAAGTACGCCAGCGCCAAGTACCTCGACGCGCTGCCCACCTCCGGCTCGATGAGCGCACACGGCTTCCGTGACCTGGAGCTGGAGGCGGAGGTGCTGGAGCTGACCCGCAACTTCGGCATCGGCGCCCAGTTCGGCGGCCGGTACTTCTGCCACGACGTGCGGGTGGTCCGGTTGCCCCGGCACGGCGCGTCCTGCCCGGTGGCGATCGCCGTCTCCTGTTCGGCGGACCGGCAGGCGGTCGCCAAGATCACCCCGTCGGGCGTGTGGCTGGAGCGCCTCGAAACCGACCCGGCGCGTTTCCTGCCGGACGTCACCGACGACTCGCTGGACGCCGAGATGGTCGTACGGGTCGACCTCAACCGGCCGATGGACGAGATCCGCGCCGAGCTGTCCAAGTACCCGGTGAAGACCCGGCTGTCCCTGTCCGGCCCGCTCGTGGTGGCCCGGGACATCGCCCACGCCAAGATCGCAGAGCGGTTGGACGCCGGCGAGCCGATGCCGCAGTACCTGCGCGACCACGCGGTCTACTACGCCGGCCCGGCGAAGACCCCCGAGGGGTACGCTTCCGGCTCCTTCGGCCCGACCACCGCCGGCCGGATGGACGCCTACGTGGAGAAGTTCCAGGCCGCCGGTGGCTCCCAGGTGATGCTGGCCAAGGGCAACCGCTCCGGTCAGGTGACCCGCTCCTGCCAGCAGCACGGCGGTTTCTACCTCGGCTCGATCGGTGGCCCCGCCGCCCGCCTCGCCCAGGACTGCATCAAGCACGTCGAGGTCCTCGAATACGCGGAGCTGGGCATGGAGGCGGTCTGGAAGATCGAGGTGGAGGACTTCCCGGCCTTCATCGTGGTCGACGACAAGGGCAACGACTTCTTCGCCGAGGTCACCAAGCCGGTGCTCACCATCGGTCGCCACTGACCGACACGTACGCGAAGGGGCGCCGGGCGAACTCGCCCGGCGCCCCTCTGTCGTCCGTGCACTACCGACATCGGTACGCCCGCCCCGCCGGGGTGGGACGGGCGCACCGCCCCCGTCGGATGTCGTCACCGACAACCCGGAGTGAGTCTTCTGCGCACCGCTGTCGATCCGCTCTCAGATCACTATCGCCTGGCTGCGGCGATCTGTGACCGCCGGACTACTCTGCTGGAAGTTGCGGCGGTGATGCGGGGGAGCAGATGCGGTTCGGGATCCTGGGGCCCCTGCGGGTCGGCGGTGGCGAGTCCACCGTCACCGCGGGTCGCGACCGGATCGTGCTCGCCATGCTGCTGCTGCGCTCCGGTCGGCTGGTGCCCGTCGAGGATCTGGTGGACGCGGTCTGGGAGGACAACCCGCCGGCCACCGCCCGGGCCCAGTTGCAGACCTGCGTCTCACGATTGCGCCGCCGGTTCGTCGAGCTGGGGCTGGCGTCGGACCTCATCATCACCGACCCGGCGGGGTACGGCGTGCGTACCGCGCCGGACGACCTGGACGCCGAGGTCTTCGCCCGGGGCGTGGAGGCGGCCCGCACCTCCGTCGCGGCCGGTCGCCTGGTCGAGGCGCGTACGGAGTTCCGCGCCGCTCTGGCGCAGTGGCGAGGGCCGGCGCTCGGCGGCATCCCGAGCAGCAGCGTCCGCCGTCGCGCACAGGCGTTGGACGAGCAGCGCCTCACCGCACTGGAGGAGTGCGTCGACGTCGAGTTGCGCCTCGGTCAGGCCACGGAGCTGATCGAGGAGTTGACCGAGAGCGTCGACAGGCATCCGTTGCGGGAGCGCCTGCGAGGCCAGCTCATGCTGGCACTGTCGTCGGTCGGGCGGCAGGCCGACGCGCTCGCCGTCTACCGGGAGGGCCGGCGGTTCTACGCCGACGAGCTGGGCATCGAACCGGGCGCCGAGTTGCAGGAGCTGCACCAGCGGGTGCTCGCCGGTGACCTGGCACTGACCGGCCGAGAGACTCGGTCGGTCCCGTCGGTCCGCTCACTGCCCAGGGCGATCGGCGACTTCACCGGCCGGCAACAAACCCTGGCTCGTCTGATCAAGGACGTGGAGGCCGGAGCGCGGATCCAGCTGATCGACGGCATGGCCGGCAGTGGCAAGACGACTCTGGCGGTGCACGTCGCCACCGCCCTCGCCGCCGACTACCCGGACGCCCAGCTCTACATCGACCTGCACGGGCACAGCGAGCGCACCCCGTTGACGCCGAGCGCTGCGGTGGCAACGCTGTTGCGGCAGATCGGTGTGCCTGCCGAGAGGGTGCCGACCACCCAGGACGACAGGCTGGCGCTCTGGCGCAGCGAGCTGGCGGGCCGCCGGGCGTTGCTGTTGTTGGACAACGCGGCGACCGCCGACCAGGTGATCCCGCTGCTACCCAACGGTTCGCAGTGCCTGATCCTGATCACCAGCCGTCGTCGACTGGTCGGTGTGGACGAGGGACGGCCGTCGTCGCTGCCCGTGCTCGACACCGACGAGGCCGTCGAGCTGCTGGGGCACGTGGTCGGTGTGGACCGGGTGGCGGCCGAGCCGGACGCGGCCGCCGAGGTCGTCCGCCGCTGCGGGCACCTGCCCCTCGCCATTCGGCTGGCGGGTGCCCGGCTGGCGCACCGCCCCCGTTGGCGCATCGCCGACCTGGCCGAGCGGCTGAGCACCCGACCTGATCCGTTGGCCGAGTTCGAAGCGGGCGAGCGGTCCGTCGGGCGCGCGTTCGCCCTGTCGTACGCCCAGGTGTCGCCGGCGGCGCAGCGTGCGTTCCGACTGCTGGGTCTGCACCCGGGGGTACGGTTCGACAACTCGGTCGCCGCCGTCCTCGCCGAGTTGCCTCTGACCGATGCGCAGGACCTGCTGGACGAGTTGGTCGACGCGCACCTGGTCGAGGAGGCGGAACTGGGCCGGTACCGGCTGCACGACCTGGTCCGCGAGTACGCGCGAACCCTGGTGGCCGAGCCGGAGCGGGCGGTCGAGCGGCGGGACGGCATCGAACGTCTGCTCAACCACCACCTGCACGTGGCCGCGACGATCGCACGCACGAGGGAACCCTCCTCGGCCCATTCGCTGATAGTGGCGGCGGCGCCGATCCGCCCCGACCTGGTCACGATCGTCGCCGAGCAGGGGCACGCCTGGCTCGAGGAGAACCTTGCCCTGTGGACCGCCCTGGTCCGGCTGGCGGAGACCGAGGGGTTCCTGCGCTACTGCTGGCAGTTGGCGAGGGCCTGCTGGCACGCCCAGTTCGAGGGCGGTCGCCTGGACGAGTTGATCGAGACGCACTCCGCTGGTCTGCGCGCCGCCGAGAAGCTGGGTGACGACAGCGCCGTGGCGACGATGCTCAACTATCTCGCCTCGGCCTACTACCGGCTGGGGGATTTTCCGGAGTCGATCCGGTTGATGGAGAGGGCGCTCGAAATCTTCCGCAGGCTCGGCCTGCGCCGCGAGTTCCGCAACACTCTGGGCAACCTGGGCACCTCGTACGCCGTCAACTTCCAGTTTCGTCAGGCCCGGGAGTGTTACGACGCCGCCCGGGCGCTGGCGACGCGGATGCGCGACAAGTCCGCGCTGGCGAACGAACTCAACAACCTGACGATGACCCTGCTGCTGTGGGGCCGACCCGACGAGGCGCTGCGCACCGCCCGGCGACACCTGGGGATCGCCCGCGAGGTCGGCGACCTGCGCCGGATCGGTAACGCGCTCGGGCACCTCGGGATGATCCGGCACCGGATGGGCGACGTGGGACCGGCCAGCCGGCTGCTGAGGGTGGCGCTACGCGTCAAGCGACAGGTGGGCGCCCGGTTCGGTGAGGGCGAGGTGTTGAACGAGATCGGGATGATGGAACGGGAGGCTGGCCGCCCGGAACGCGCTGCCGATCTGCACCGGGCGGCGCTCGTGGCGATGACCGAGGTGGGGGACCGCGCTGCCCAGTGCGGCTCGCGCAACCTGCTGGCCCGAGCGATCCTGGACCAGGGGGACGCGACCAGTGCGCTGGACCTCTACCGCCGCGTCCTGGCCGACACCACCAGGCTGAGTACGCGTTACGAGAGGGCCCGGGCGTTGGAGGGCATCGCGCGCTGCCTGGCGTCGACCGATCCGGCCGGCGCGCGTGAGCATCTGGTCCGGGCCCTGGCCCTGTTCCGGCAGATCGAGTCGCCGGACCAGCACGAGGCGGAACGGCTGCTGGCCGAGTTGGGCTGACGGATCATCTGCGGTTCGGCGACGGGCGCGGCAGGATGGTACGCGTGACGACTCCAGAGGCGACCGGTTACCGCATCGAACGTGACTCCATGGGCGAGGTGGAGGTGCCGGCCGAGGCGTTGTGGCGGGCGCAGACCCAGCGCGCGGTGCAGAACTTCCCGATCTCCGGTCGGGGCATCGAGCCGGCCCAGATCAAGGCCCTCGCGCAGATCAAGGGCGCGGCGGCCGCTGTCAACGGTGAGCTCGGCGTGATCGACGCGAACGTGGCCGCCGCGATCACCGCCGCCGCCGCGCACGTCGCGGACGGTGGCTACGACGACCAGTTCCCGGTCGACGTGTTCCAGACCGGCTCGGGGACGTCGTCGAACATGAACACCAACGAGGTGATCGCCACCCTGGCCAGCCGTGAGCTGGGCTCGCCGGTGCACCCGAACGACCACGTCAACGCCTCCCAGTCCAGCAACGACGTCTTCCCGTCCTCGATCCACCTGGCCGCCACGCAGTTCATCGTGGAGGACCTGCTGCCGTCGCTGAACCACCTCGCCGCTGCCCTGGAGGCCAAGGCTGCGGAGTTCGAGACGGTGGTCAAGGCCGGTCGCACGCACCTGATGGACGCCACGCCGGTAACCCTGGGCCAGGAGTTCGGGGGGTACGCCGCCCAGGTCCGTTACGGCGTCGAACGGCTGGAGGGCTCGCTTCCCCGACTGGCCGAGCTGCCCCTCGGTGGCACCGCCGTGGGCACCGGGATCAACACACCGCTGGGCTTCGCCGCCGCGGTGATCGACAAGCTGCGTGAGTCGACCGGGTTGCCGTTGTCCGAGGCGCGTAACCACTTCGAGGCGCAGGGCGCCCGCGACGCGCTGGTGGAGACCTCGGGGCAGCTGCGGACCCTGGCGGTCGGCCTCTACAAGATCGCCAATGACATCCGGTGGATGGGTTCCGGCCCTCGCGCCGGCCTCCGTGAGCTGCGCATCCCCGACCTCCAGCCGGGTTCGTCGATCATGCCGGGCAAGGTCAACCCGGTCGTCGCGGAGGCGATGCGGCAGGTCTGCGCCCAGGTGATCGGCAATGACGCGACGGTGAGCTTCGCCGGTTCGCAGGGCGACTTCGAGCTGAACGTGATGCTCCCCGTGATGGGCCGCAACCTGCTGGAGTCGATCCGGTTGCTGTCCGCGGTGAGTCGGCTCTTCGCCGACCGGCTGGTGGTCGGCCTGGTCGCGGACGCCGAGGTCTGCCTGGCGTACGCGGAGGGTTCGCCGTCGATCGTCACCCCGCTCAACCGCTACCTGGGGTACGACGAGGCCGCGTCGATCGCCAAGGAGGCGCTCGCCAAGCAGACCTCGATCCGTGAGGTGGTCATCTCCCGGGGGCACGTCGACTCGGGCAAGCTCACCGAGACCCAGTTGGACGAGACGCTGGACCTGCTTCGGATGACCCACCCCTGACCTGCCCGGCGTGGACACCGCGTGGTGCCGCCCAGCCGAGAAAGCGGGTGAAGAGCGTTGCCGGATCGGGGCCGTCGTGCGGGTTGAGCCGGTACAGGTCGGCCGCCGCGTCGTGCAGGACCGTGCACAGGTAGACGCTCAACGCGATCCGGTCGTGGGCGTACTCCCCGCAGAGGGTGAGCCGGGCCACCGGGCACGGCCACGGCGCGGCGCAGACCCGGCAGAGCCAGAGCGGACGCAGCGGCAGGTGCGGTCGACGGGGCGTCGGCGTTCGGTCGTTCAGGGCGGGCCGGGACATGGTGTTGCCGTCCTTTCGAGCTGACTCGTTTGTGACATCACCCCTGCCGTCCGCCCCGCCGCCCAAACTGCCGAGATCTTGGACAGTTTCCGTCAACTGCTGACGGAAACTGTCCAAGATCTCGAAGAACGCGGCGTGGTCGGTGGGGTGGGACCGCCCGGCACGGGGGAGCGGGCGGTCCCGTGCGACGCCGCCGGGCCCGGGGGACGGGGAGCGGCGTCGCACTTCACAGTCTGGTGATCGGGCGACTACGGTCGGAAGGGTTCGGTCGCGTCGTCACAGCCGCCCTGCGTTCGGTGGTGACACCGTTGGCGACCGGCTGGAATCGATCGTCGGCGGGGTGGAGGGCGGCTGGCATGGCCGATGGGCAGATGACGGCGGCGGCGTTCCTCATCGCGGAGCTGCGCCGGGCGCGGGTCCGGCGGGGCTGGAGTCAGGACGAGCTGGCGAAGGCGGTCAACTACTCGGCGTCGATGGTCAGTGCCGTCGAGTTGGGTCAGCAACCGCCCACAGCGAAGTACCTGGAACTCGTCGACCGGGCCCTGGACACCGGCGGCTTGTTCGGCCGTATGTCGACCGAGTTGGTCAGCCTCGACCGGGCGCAGCCCTGGCTGCGGGGCTGGCAGGCGATCCTTGAGCATGCGCGCACGATCCGGTGGTATGAGCCCCGCTACGTACCCGGGCTCTTCCAGACGGAGGGATACGCACGGGCGGTCTTCGAGGCCGGCGGCCTGCTCGCTCCCGAGGAGGTCGACCGGCGAGCGACCGAGCGGATGGACCGCCAGAACGTGCTGCACAGCGAACGTGCGCCGCAGATCGTGGCGGTGCTGGACGAGGCGGTGCTGCGGCGACGGGTGGGCGAGCGGAAGGTGATGCGCGACCAGACGCTGCACCTGGTCGGCATCGCCACCGGGCACCCTCGCGTCCGGCTGCACGTGGTGCCGCGATCCGCTGAGGAATATCCGGGGCTCGGCGGGCCGTTCGCGCTCGCTGCCCTGCCCGACACCACAGAGCTGGCCTACCTGGACAGCCAGGTTCGCGGTCAGGAGCTGGACCAGCCGCGGGATCTGGCGCGTTTGCAGCGGGTCTGGGAGGCTACCTTGGGCGAAGCCCTGCCCCCGCAGGCTTCCATCGAGTTGATGAGCGAGGTGGCCGAATCGTGGAGTTGACCGGCGCTCGATGGCGCAAGAGCAGCCGTAGCAACCAGGACGGCAACTGCGTCGAGGTGGCTACGGACCTTGGGGGCGTGGTCGGGGTGCGAGACAGCAAGGACCCGGACGGGCCCGTGCTCGTAGTCGACGCGTACTCCTGGCGGCTCTTCGTGGTCGCGCCCCCGCGCTGACGCGACTGCCTGGCGCGCGGCGGCGATCGGGCTTGCCGCGCGCAACTTCGCCGATGTTGCTGCTTCGGCGGCGCCGGAGGCAGCAGTTTCGCCGATGTTGCGCGGATCTTGCGGGCGCGGCCCGGTAAACGGCTCGACGGTGGGGTGGCGCGACGGGATGATCCGGTCGTGGATGACGGTGACCTGGTGGTCCCAGCGGGGACCGAGCGGCTGCGGTTTCGACGGCTGACCATGGGCGACGTGGACGCGTTGGTCGAGTTGGACAGCGACCCCGAGGTGATGCGGTTTCTCAGCGGTGGGGTGCCCACGTCGCCGGCGACCGTCCGGGACGAGCAGTTGCCGAGGTTGCTGGCCCAGTACGGGCGGCATCCCGGGTTGGGCCGCTGGGCGGCGCTCGATCGGGAGTCGGGCGAATTCCTGGGTTGGTTCGCGCTCGACCCGTCGGCGGACGGCAGCGAGGCCGAGTTGGGTTACCGGCTGCGCCGCTCGGCGTGGGGGCGAGGGCTGGCCACCGAGGGGTCGCGGGCGCTGGTCCGGTACGCCTTCGACACCGTCGGGGTGCGTCGGGTCTGGGCCGAGACGATGGCGGTCAACGAACGCTCCCGGCGGGTGATGGCGAAGGCGGGGCTGCGCCACGTGCGCACCTTCCACCTGCAGTGGGACGACCCGATTCCGGGCACGGAGCACGGCGAGGTGGAGTACGAGGTGGTTCAGGAGCGGCCGGCGGCTCGGCGGGCACGGTAGGCGGTAACGGCGGCCCGGTTGCCGCAGCCGGCCTCGCAGAACCGTCGCGACCGGTTGCGGGACAGGTCGACGACGACGTTGTCGCAGTCCGGGTACTCGCAGATGCGCAGCCGGCTCAGCTCGCGGGAACGGACCAGGTCGGCCATGGCCATCGCCGCCTCCACCGCGATCCGGGTGGCCAGCGGCGCGTCGCGGGGAACGGCGTGCAGGTGGTACGGCTCGTCGTCGTGCTCGATGAGCTGGGGCAACGCCTTGTGTTCCAGCAGCAGGCCGTTGACCAGCGCGACGATCTCGGGCGGCTCGGCGTGCCAGATGCGACGTAGCTGGGGTCGCAGTTCCTTCACGGCGCGCAACTCGGCGTCGGTGTGCTCGTGCCGGCCGCTGTAGGAGTGCCGGACGAAGAACGCGTCGAGCGCGGCGACGTCGGGCAACAGCTCACCGTCCCGGCCCGCGGTGTTGACCAGTGCGGCGGTGGCGATCAGCGAACATTCGGTGTCATGAGCGAATAGCATCTTGACTCCTGTCAGGGCGGACGCTTAGCGTCATCAGTACAAGGATAGTTTGCTCATGACACGGTGCCGTCTCCGAGGAGCGCGACATGCACTCACGACCTGCTGCCGGCGCCGCGTTGGCGCTGCTCTCCGCAGTCACGTTCGCCACCTCCGGCACCTTCGCGCGATCCCTCATCGAGGCCGGCTGGTCGGCCGAGTCGGCAGTGATCGCCCGGGTCGGCGTGGCCGCCCTCGTGCTGGCGATCCCCGCCCTGTTGTCACTGCGGGGCAGGTGGTCGGTGCTGCGCGGCAACGCCACGTCAATCGGTATGTTCGGGCTCCTCGGGGTGGCCCTGGCCCAGGTCTGCTTCTTCAACGCCGTGCGCTACCTGCCCGT
Source organism: Micromonospora sp. WMMD967 (assembly GCF_029626165.1). Classification (NCBI taxonomy): domain Bacteria; kingdom Bacillati; phylum Actinomycetota; class Actinomycetes; order Micromonosporales; family Micromonosporaceae; genus Micromonospora; species Micromonospora sp. WMMD967. The sequence continues at coordinate 653,703 of NZ_JARUBK010000001.1, read as the reverse complement.
CGGTGTCGCGCTGCTGCTGGAATACCTGGGCATCATCCTCGTCGTGGGGTGGATGTGGCTGCGACACGGGCAGCGACCCCGCCGGCTCACCGTAGCCGGATCGGTGGCCGCCCTGGTCGGGCTGGCGTTCGTCCTCGACCTCGCCGGCACCGCCGACTTCCACCCGGTGGGCGTGCTCTGGGGGCTGGGCGCGGCATTCGGCCTGGCCGGCTACTTCGTGCTCGCCGGTCGGGTCGATTCCCGGCTGCCCTCGGTCGCCATGGCCAGCGGCGGGATGGCAGTCGGCGCCGGCGTGCTGCTCCTCGTCGGGCTGACCGGTCTGCTGCCCCTGCACGCCACCTTCGGCGACGTCACCTTCGCCGGACGGACCACCAGTTGGTTGCTGCCCATCGCCGGGCTGTCGCTGGTGGCCGCCGTCATCGCGTACCTGGCCGGGATCGCCGGCACCCGCATCCTCGGCCCCCGGCTGTCGTCGTTCGTCGGGCTGACCGAGGTGCTGTTCGCGGTGCTGATCGCCTGGCTCTTCCTGAACGAGCTGCCCACCGGCTGGCAGCTCTTCGGCGGAGCGTTGATCGTCGCCGGCGTCGCGCTGGTACGCCTCGACGAGCTGCGCGGGTCGCCGGCGGAGCCCACGCCGGTCTCGTCCGAGCCGGTGCTCGCGCTCGACGCTCGCTAGCCGTGCGGAATGCCCGTGCCCGGTTCGGGGGTGTCGGTGCCAGGTTGCCGGTGGAACAGTGGGCGTCGTGCTGACCGCCGTGGTGTTCGACGCCGACGAAACCCTGCTGGACCTGCGGCCGGCGGTGACCGGCGGGCTGATCGCCGTCCTCGACGAGATGCGCCAACGCACCCCGGCGGCGGCCGAGGTGACGCTCGCCGAGCTGGAGTCGGACTGGGGTGCGGTCTTCGGCGACCTGGCGGCCGCCCCGGTGATGGAGATCCGCCGCGCCGCGCTGGCCCGGTCGCTGGCCCGCGCCGACCTGGGCGACCACCTGGACGAGTTCGCGGCCCTCTTCTTCGCCCGCCGGTTCGCCCTCACCAGGCCGTTCCCCGACGTGCCGGCGGCGCTGGCCACGCTCCGCGAGAGCTACACGCTGGGCTTCGCCACCAACGGCAACAGCCGCGCCGAACGGTGCGGGCTCGCCGGGGAGTTCGCCTTCGAGGTGTACGCGCACGAGAACGGCCTGCCCAAGAAGCCCGCCCCGGAGTTCTACGCCGCGGTCGTCAGCGCGGCGGGGGTGCCGGCCGAACAGATCGTGTACGTCGGTGACTCGTGGGAGCACGACGTGGTGGCGCCCCATCGCGCCGGCCTCCGCTCGGTGTGGTTGAACCGCGCCGGCCTGCCCCGCCCACTCGGTCACACGCCCGACGCCGAGGTGTCCACCGTGGCGGACCTGTCGGTGGCGCTCGCATTGTTTGCCGAAGTAGAGATTCGCCGCCATAACGGACGTTCAGCTGGCGTAAACCTGCCGGGTGCTGTGTGATGGCTGCCACGTCCCTCAACGAGAGGATCCGATGTGGTGAGCAAGCGCTTCACCGCCGGCGCTGTCGCGACCGCGGCAGTGTTGGCACTGACGGCTGCGGGGCTGGGTGTGCCGGCCAGCGCCGCGCCGAGCACCTCCCGCACCTTCACCGTCGTCGCCGAGGACGGTGTCGCCGCCGAGACGGCGGTAGCCGCGATCCGGGCGGCCGGCGGCACTGTGGTGTCCCGGTCCGACGAGGTCGGCATGTACCAGGTCACCAGCGACCGGGCCGACTTCGCGGCCAAGGCGACCGCCGCTCCGACGCTGATCGGCGCCGCTGAGCAGAAGGCCATCGGCCGCAAGCCCAAGCTGGACCGGGTCGAGCAGGAGCACCTGACCGCAGCAACCCGTGCTGCCGCTGGTGCCGCCGCCCGGAAGGGCGCCAAGCTCGACCCGCTCGACGACAAGCTCTGGGGCCTGGCGATGCTCCGGGCCGACAAGGCCCGCAAGATCGAGCCGGGTGACCGTCGGGTGACCGTCGGTGTGCTCGACACCGGCGTCGACGCCAGCAACCCGGACATCGCGCCCAACTTCAACTGGGCACTGTCACGCAACTTCGCGCCCGACCTGATCGATGTGGACGGCCCCTGCGAGGTGCCGAGCTGCCTCGACCCGGTGGGCACCGACGACGGTGGGCACGGCACCCACGTGGCCGGCACCATCGGGGCCGCCGCCAACGGCTTCGGCCTCTCCGGTGTCGCCCCGAACGTCTCCCTCGTCGAACTCAAGGGTGGCCAGGACTCCGGCTACTTCTTCCTCGAGCCGGTGGTCAACGCCCTCCTGCACGCCGGCCGGTCCGGCATCGACGTGGTCAACATGTCGTTCTACGTCGACCCGTGGCTCTACAACTGCACCGCCAACCCGGCCGACTCCCCCGAGGACCAGGCCGAACAGCGCGCCATCATCAAGGCGATGAAGCGGGCGTTGGTCTTCGCCCACAACAAGGGCGTCACCCTGGTCGGTGCGCTCGGCAACAACAACGAAGACCTGGGCGCGCCGCGCACCGACACCACCAGCCCGGACTACGGCGCCGACCCGTACCCCCGGCCGATCGACAACGAGAGCTGCTGGGACCTGCCCACCGAAGGCCCGCACGTGATCGGTGTGTCGTCGGTCGGCCCGTCCGGCAAGAAGTCGGACTTCTCCAACTACGGCACCGAGCAGATCTCGGTGGCAGCCCCGGGTGGTTGGTTCCGGGACGGCTTCGGCACCGACACGTTCCGTACCGACGCCAACATGATCCTGTCCACGTACCCGAAGCACGTGCTTCAGGAGGAGGGCTCGGTCGACGCCGACGGCAACATTGTCGCCGGCTTCGAGGAGTCGGTCTTCAAGCAGTGCAAGGCCAACGGTGAGTGCGGCTACTACACCTACCTCCAAGGCACCTCGATGGCGTCCCCGCACGCTGCCGGTGTCGCCGCGCTGATCGTCAGCCGGTACGGCAAGGCGCAGGGCCGGACCGGCTTCGGCATGTCGCCGGACCTGGTCGAGCAGCACCTTTACCGCACGGCCGCCGAGCACGCCTGCCCGGAGCCGCGGTTGCAGCAGTACCGCAACGAGGGCCGCGACGAGACCTACGACGCGTACTGCGCCGGTGGGGTCAACTTCAACGGCTTCTACGGCTACGGGATCGTCGACGCCTACGCGGCGGTGAAGACCCCGCTCAAGCCGAACGCCCGCCCGTAAGGCACCACCCAGCGGGCCCGGTCGACCACTGTCGACCGGGTCCGCTGGCATTCCGGGCCTCCGCCGCCCCGTCCTGCGGGCTCGCTCTGCCCTACCTGGCTTTGATCCACTCGTGTTCCTGGAAACCGCGCTGTCGAAGGCCGATTGACACCGCGCTTGCAAGGAACGCGAGTCGATCAAGGCTGGTGGGGCGGTCACCGTCGCCAACCTCGGCTGGCCAGCGCGGCACGTACCTCACGGAGCACAGCCGGGAACTCGCCGTGCAGTCGTCGACTCGTCACGTGCAACACCAGCCAACCCGCGCTGACCAGCAGGTTCAGTCTGCGGCGATCGCGGTGCAGTTGGTCTGCGTCGGAGTGCCACTGCCCGTCGTACTCGACCGCCACCCGATATTCCGGCCACGCCAGGTCGGGGTGAAGGACCACCCCGCTGGGCAGACGTATCGAATGCTGGACGACCGGGCGCGGTAGCCCGCCGAGAATGAAACGCACGCGCAGGTGCGACTCCGGCGGAGACTGGGCTCCGCCGTCGGCCAGGTCGAAGAGCCACCGCGCCCGCCGCCCACCCGGCCGGTCGGCGTTGCGGTCGGCCATGGCTGCCAGCGCGTCGCGATCCGTCAACCCCTGACCGAGCAGTGAGTCGATGATGGCGATAGCGCGCAGCGGGTCGAGCCAGACGGCCGTTTCCCAAGCTGCCCGCGCGGGGTCGGAACGCGGGATCAGGCCACCCGGGTGAGTGCTGAGAGCGGGCATGAAGGCCGTCGTCCGACCGTCGCCCGGTCTGGGTGTCCTGGCCTCTGGTCCGACCGTCAATGCATTGGGCCTGGCCGCTGTGTCTGCCGCTCTGGCGGTCATGCCGCCCGGTCTGGTGGTTGCCATGCCTCCTGGTCTGGTCGGCATGCCGCCCGTTGGCTGGCCTGCGATCGGTGGACGCCCCGGGCCTGTCGTATGCCTAGGGCCGGGTGGACGGCGAAGGGACGGTGATTGCCCGACTCGCTCTGGCGCCTCGCTGCCGGGCACTGGGGTGATGGCGTTGACGTGCACGCGGAGGCCGCGCTGTGGCCCGATTCGAGGCGATCGCGGCACGAGGACGTGTACGTCGTCGGTGAAGGCCGCGGCGTGTTCGACACCGAGCAGGTACGCGGCCGATGGGCCACCGACGGTCACCCCGGGCGGAAGTCGGAGGAGCGCGGCGCGACAGGCCAGGGCGTGGTCCCGGTCGAGCCGTGCGTCGGCGTAGATGTCGTGGCGCAGCCGCACCCAGGCGGCGCTGCGTAGCTGGTGCTCGGTGAGCAGGCCGTCCCGAACAGCGTCGGAGCCACGGAAGACCTGCCAGGTCAGAGGATCGGGGCGGTGCGGACGAGGTGGCATGCGGAGCAGCCTGCCGACCTTCGGCTGACCGCCGAAACCCCTGTGGACAACCCGACCCGGGACGACCGGCCGAGCCTGTGGACGACCGGGACTTCGCATACTGATCGTGGTATGACTCGCCCGGCGTTTCGGCCGGTAGAGGTCAGTCATCATTCGCGCGGACGCGATCCACTCGCGTTACTGAAAGTCGGGCCCTTACTAGCAGTGCGATACCCCGACATCCATGAACACGAGTTGATCAAGCGCTTGTTGGGGCGGCGGACGGTCGAGCGGGGCGGCGGGCGGACGGCTAGTGGGGTCAGCTCAGGGCGCTGGCGATGGCTGTCGCGGCGGCCAGCACCTGGGGGCCGATCGTGTCGACGTCCAGCGGGGCGAGCGCGACCACCCCGACGCTGGCCTCCAGGCCAGGTACGCCCAGCACCGGTGCGGCCACCCCGTACGCCCCGGCCTGCAACTCCCCGCTGCTGCTCACCGGCTCCGCCAGCCCGCTGCGACCGGCCAGGATGGCGCGGCCCGCCGCCCCCCGGTCCAGCGGATGCCGTGCCCCGGTCCGGTACGCGACGTGGAACGACGTCCAGCTCGGCTCGACCACGGCCAGTGCGACGCCGTCGCCCGCCTCGACGACTGTCAGGTGCGCGGTCGCGCCGGCCTGCTCGGCGAGACGTCGTAGGGCGGGCAGCGCGCCCTCGGCGAGCAGCGGCTGAGCGCGTCGGGCCAGGTGCAGCAGGCCGGCGCCGAGGCGCAGTCGGCCGTCGCTGTCCCGCCGCAGCATGCCGTGCCCGATCAGCGGACTGACCAGTCGGTAGACGGCCGCGCGACCGATGCTGAGTTGGTGCGCGGCCTCGGTGACGGTCAGACCACCCGGGGCGTCCGCGACCAGGTGCAGCAACCGCAACCCCCGGTCGAGGGTCTGCGACGCCTCCCCGGCCCGCCCCCCAACGCCGCCGGCCTGTCCCGCGACGGCGTCGGCCCGCCCAGCGCGGGTGTCGCCCCGTCCCGTGATGCCGTCGGCTCGCCCCGCAGGGCCGTCGGCCTGCACCGCGACGCCGTCGGCCTGGCTCGGGAGCCCGGCGGCGGGGGCGCTGGGGTCGGCCGGGGTCTCACCGGAGCGTGCGGTCGCATCCACGCCTGGCAGCGTACGACCCGGCACCGGCGGACCCGGACAGGCACGGACAGCTACCCTTGTGCGGTGACGCTACGCCTGTATGACACCGCCACCCGATCGGTGCGGGACTTCGTCCCGCGGGAAGCCGGCAAGGTGGGGGTCTACCTGTGTGGTCTCACTCTTCAGGCTCCGCCGCACATCGGTCACCTTCGCTCCGGCGTCAACTATGACGTGCTGCGCCGCTGGCTGCTGGCCGCCGGCTACGAGGTCACCTTCATCCGCAACCTGACCGACATCGACGACAAGATCCTCGTCAAGGCGGGTGACCAGGGGCGACCGTTCTGGTCGATCGCGTACGCCAACGAGCTGCTCCTCGCCGAGTCGTACCGGTCGTTGAACGTGTTGCCGCCCACCTACGAGCCGCGCGCCACCGGGCACATCCCGGAGATGCACGAGCTGATCACGAAGTTGATCGCGGACGGGCACGCGTACCCGGCGACCGACGGCTCGGGTGACGTCTACTTCGACGTGGCGTCCTGGCCGGCGTACGGGTCGCTGTCGGGTCAGTCACCGGACGCGATGCAGTCGGCCGGCGACGCGCCCGACCGGGGCAAGCGGGACCCGCGTGACTTCGCGCTCTGGAAGGGTGCCAAACCGGACGAGCCGGCGGACGCGTACTGGCCGTCGCCGTGGGGGTTGGGCCGTCCGGGCTGGCACATCGAGTGCTCGGCGATGTGCTGGCGGTATCTCGGCCCGGAGTTCGACATCCACGGCGGTGGGCTGGACCTGACGTTCCCGCACCACGAGAACGAGATCGCCCAGTCCCAGGCCGCCGGGCTGCCGTTCGCCCGCTACTGGGTGCACCACGGGCTGCTCAGCATCGGTGGGGCCAAGATGGGCAAGTCCGCGGGCAACGCGCTGGGCCTGGCGTACGTGGACTCGCTCGGGGTCCGGCCGGTGGAGCTGCGCTACTACTACGCCGCCGCGCACTACCGCTCGGTGATCGACTACTCGGAGGATTCGCTGCGCGACGCGGCCACCGCGTACCGCCGGATCGAGGGTTTCGTGCAGCGGGCGGCCGAGCGGGTCGGTGCCGGGCAGTTGGGCGACCTGCCGGCCGGGTTCGTGGCGGCGATGGACGACGACCTCAACACGTCCGCCGCGCTGGCCGTGCTGCAACAGCACCTGCGCGACGGCAACACCGCGCTGAGCGCCGGCGACGATGTGACTGTCCGCACCACCCTGGCCGTGGTACGGGCAATGCTGGATATCCTCGGGATCGACCCCCTCGACCCGGCCTGGACCGGTGGCGGCCGACCCGATGATCTCCGTGCCGTGGTGGACTCCCTGATCGCGCTGGCCCTGGAGCAGCGCGCGCAGGCCCGGGGCCGCAAGGACTGGACCGCCGCCGACGCGGTACGTGACCAGCTCAAGCTGGCCGGCGTGGTGGTCGAGGACACCCCCCAGGGCCCCCGTTGGACTATTGGAGAGCAGGACTGATGGCCGGCAACTCGCAGCGCCGTGGCCGGCGACTGACGTCGAAGGCAAGCGCCCCCAAGGGCTCCGGCGGCAAGAACAAGGACTCGCTGGCCGGGCGGGGTCGCACCCTGCCCGCTGACGAGCGGCCGTGGCACAAGGGCTACTCGGGCACCGAGAAGCTGCCGCAGCGCACCGCCTGGAAGCAGGACAAGGAGCGCCGGGTGGCGGCCGAGGAGGGGCGCGCCCCGAAGATCGGTCAGCCGGGCACCAAGGACACCACCTGGGGCAAGGGTGGCGGTCGGGGCGTACCGGTCGGTCGTGGCGCGACCGGTGGTCGGGGTGGCAAGCCCACCGCGCGGTCCGGTCCCCGGGTTTCCCCGGGGCGCAAGTCCAACCCGTCCAAGGACTCCCCGGAGCTGTTGGTCGGGCGTAACCCGGTGCTGGAGGCGCTGCGCGCCCAGGTGCCGGCGACGGCGCTCTACACGGCCCAGGGCATCGACGTGGACGAGCGGACCAAGGAGATCATCCGGACCGCCGCCGACCGGGGCATCGCCAACCTGGAGATCAGCCGGGCCGAGTTGGACCGGATGACCGGTGGGGTGCTGCACCAGGGTGTCGGGTTGCAGGTGCCGCCGTTCGCGTACCAGCCCTTCGAGGACATGGTCGCCGCTTCCCTGGAGCAGCAGGCACCGCTGCTGGTCGCGCTGGACGGCGTCACCGATCCCCGCAACCTGGGTGCGGTGATCCGATCGGCTGCGGCGTTCGGCGCGCAGGGTGTCTTCGTACCCGAGCGTCGTGCTGCCGGAATCACCGCGACCGCCTGGCGGACCAGTGCCGGCGCGGCCGCGCGGGTGCCCGTGGCGCAGGTGACCAACCTGACCCGGTCGTTGAAGGCGTGCCGGGACGCCGGCTTCATGGTCGTCGGCCTGGACGCCGACGGCGACACCGACCTGTACGACCTGGAGGCCGCCGTCGGCCCGCTCGTCGTGGTGGTCGGGTCCGAGGGCCGGGGTCTGTCCCGCCTGGTCGGAGAGACCTGCGACCTGACCGTCAGCATCCCGATGATCTCCGAGGTCGAGTCGCTCAACGCCAGCGTGGCGGCGGCGGTCGCCCTCGCCGAGGTCGCCCGGCGGCGCTCCGTCGAGCTGTAGAACGCCAGGTCGATGCCCCCTCCCACGCGTGGGAGGGGGCATCGTCGTCAGATCTGCCGGGTCCACACGACGAAGGGGGCGGCCCGCCGAAGCGGACCGCCCCCTGTCGGTACGGCGTTACGTCAGATCCGGCTGCCGGTGGAGGCGTGGAAGACGTGGCTACGACCGGCGGTCGGCTTGACGAACACGGTGTCACCCATGTTCGGCATGTTGCGCCGGTCGGTGCGGACGACGAAGCGCTCCGAGTTGCCACCGAGCGCGGCGTGACCGTAGACGTTCGCGTCCGAGCCGAGGTCCTCGACCAGCTCGACCACGACCGGCATGCCGCCCTCGGTCGGGCTGACCAGCTCGCAGTCCTCCGGGCGGAAGCCCACGGTGACCTTGCCGTCGCCACCCTCGGCGCGGGCCGCCTCGACCTGCTCCCGGGTCAGCGGGATGTACATCTCGGCGAACTCGGCGCCCTTCTCGTTCAGCGGCACGGTCTTGATGTTCATGGCGGGCGAGCCCATGAAGCCGGCGACGAACACGTTGGCCGGGGTGTCGTAGAGCGCGCGCGGGGTGTCCACCTGCTGGAGGACACCGTCGAGCAGCACCGCGACCCGGTGACCCATGGTCATGGCCTCGACCTGGTCGTGGGTGACGTAGACCGTGGTGACGCCCAGCTTGGCCTGCAGGGACGCGATCTGGGTACGGGTCTGCACACGCAGCTTGGCGTCGAGGTTCGACAGCGGCTCGTCCATGAGGAAGACCTGCGGCTCGCGGACGATCGCCCGGCCCATCGCGACACGCTGACGCTGACCACCGGAGAGCGCCTTCGGCTTACGGCTGAGGTACTCCTCCAGCTGGAGCAGCCCGGCCGCCTCCTTGACCCGCCGGTCGATCTCCGACTTGGAGGTCTTGCGCAGCTTGAGGGCGAACGCCATGTTCTCGTACACCGTCATGTGCGGGTACAGCGCGTAGTTCTGGAAGACCATCGCGATGTCGCGGGCCTTCGGGGGGAGATGGGTGACGTCGCGCTGGTCGATGTAGATCGAGCCGGCGTCCACGTCCTCCAGGCCGGCGAGCATCCGCAGGCTGGTGGACTTACCGCAACCGGAGGGGCCGACCAGGACGAGGAACTCGCCGTCGCCGATCTCGAGGTCCAGCTCGTTGACGGCGGGACGCTCTTGGCCCGGGTAGACCCGGGAAGCCTTGGAATAGGTGACCGTAGCCATGGTGAAGCGCTTCCTTTCACCGGCAGGAACGTGCCGGACGATCCGAGTGAAGGAGCGACCGGCACGTGTCCGCGCCGGCCAACGGACGGCGGCTCGGTCGCGAGGGCACCGGGTCGTCGTCCGTGTCATGAACCGTAAACGTGTTTCCCCGTGCTGCCAAGGTGAGGGAGCATGGAACGACGGTGGCCCGGCTACGCATTCCGGTCACTCCGGCACGGTCGGACATCAATCGACACACCGTCGAGCGCCGTGAAGGCGTATCGGCGTCGGGTTGTTGACGTTTCCCGTGCTCGGGAGCCCTCGCGAGCGGGATATCCGGAAGTCACTCGCTATGCTGACCTCGACACACGCGCCCCTGTAGCTCAGCTGGCCAGAGCACTCGCCTTGTAAGCGAGATGTCGCCGGTTCGATCCCGGCCGGGGGCTCCATCTATACCCTCCGATCCCGCATCGGGGGGCGCAACGGTCGACCGGGTGAGACAGAGGCCGATGAGTCGTGCGGTGGAGGAGTCGAACCGGGCGATGCTGCGCGCCCGGGACGCCATGGACCGGGCGTACGCCGAGCCTATGGACATCCCCGCCCTGGCCCGGATCGCGCACGTCTCCGAGGCGCACTTCATCCGTACCTTCCGGGCCACGTTCGGTGAGACCCCGCACCGCTACCTGCAACGTCGCAGGGTCGAGCGGGCCATGACGCTGCTGGTGGAGACGAGCCGGGACGTGACGGACATCTGCTACGCCGTCGGCTTCGGCAGCCTGGGGACGTTCAGCCGGACGTTCCGGCAGATCGTCGGCGAGTCGCCCTCGGACTTCCGGCGTCATCGCGTCGCCTCGGCCAACGTCCCGTCGTGCTTCACCAAAGCCTGGACGCGACCCAGCAGTTTTGGATAAGCAGCAGGTCACGGTCTACCTCTAGCGTCATGGGCATGACGATGAACGCGATCAGCCGCTCCCAGATCTACGTCCTCGACCAGGACGAGGCGCTCGATTTCTACGTGAACAAGCTCGGCATGGAGGTCAACACCGATCAGGATCTCGGCTTCATGCGGTGGCTGACTGTCAACCTGCCCGGCGACCCGGAGCGGGAGATCCTGCTGGAGAAGCCGGGCCCGCCGGCGATGGACCCGGCGACCGCCGAGCAGGTCCGCGAGTTGCTCACGAAGGGCGCCCTGGGCGGGTACCTCTTCATGACCACCGACGACGCCCACAAGACGCACGAGGATCTCGTGGCGAAGGGCGTCGAGATCACCGACGAGCCGACCGAGCGCCCGTACGGGATCGACTTCGGCATCCGGGACCCGTTCGGTAACAAGATCCGTATCGGCCAGATGTTCCCGCGGGCGTAGGGGAGCAGACGATGAGCCAGGCCGCACATTTCCCTCTGGTACGACCGGCCGCCGTCGGTCGGGACCGTGCACTGCTGATCGGCGGGGTGCTCGCCGGCCCGATCTTCGCCGCCTCGGCGATCGTGCAGGCGTCGACCCGGGAGGGCTTCGACTTCCGTCGGCATCCGGTCAGCGTGTTGAGCACCGGCGAGCTGGGCTGGATCCAGATCGTCACGTTCCTGGTCAGCGGAGTGCTCTGTGCGCTGGCCGCGAACGCGCTGCGACACCGTGCTGAGGCAGGGTCGGTGTGGCTACCTCGGCTGCTCGCGCTGTACGGCCTCGGCCTGATCGGGGCGGCGGTCTTCAGCGCCGATCCGGCCGACGGGTTCCCGGTCGGCACGCCTCGGGGCGCCGGTCAGATCAGCTGGCACGGCGGCCTGCACTTCCTGGTGGCGGCGGTTGCCTTCGTGTCGCTGATCGTTGCGACGGTGGTGGCAGCCCGTCGGGCCGCACGGCAGGGGGCACGTGGTCGAGCGGCGTACAGCTTGGCGACCGGGGTCTTCTTCGCGGTGAGCTGGGTCGCGTTGATGGTCCGACCGGCACCGACCGTGATGGTGGCGTTCGGCCTGGCGGTGTCGGCCGGTTGGCTGTGGGTCTCGGTCACCTTCGCGCGAGCGGCGTCCGGGAAGGCCGACTGAGCTGACGTGAGCGGGACCGGGGGGCGCGGGGTCGCAACCGCGCCTCCCGGTGTGTTGGGGTGTTCGACATGATGACCCGACTGCTGTACCTCGCCCGGCACGCCGAACAGGACCTGACCGGTCTGAGCAGTGCCGCGACCGAGGAACCCGACTCCGGGCTGTCGGAGCGGGGCCGGCAGCAGGCCACCCTGCTCGGCGAACGGTTGCGGGGCCGGCGCTTCGCCGCCGTCCACCACGGGCCGCTGCGCCGGGCCGCGCAGACCGCCGAGCTGGTCGCCGCGTCGCTGCCCGAGGTTCCGGTGTACGAGACGGAGCTGGCCGGTGACCACCTTCCACACGACACGGACCCGACCGGCCTGCCGCCCGCGTACGCGACATTCCTGGCCCAGTTCACGGCGGCCCAGCGGGTCGACGGGCCGCAGGTGACGGCGGCGGCCGTGCGGCGGTTCGCCGGGCCGGCCGTCGAGGCGAGAGCCGGTGACGAGCCGGTCCGCGAGCTGGTCGTGACGCACACTTTCCTGATCGGCTGGCTGGTGCGGCACGCCCTCGACGCGCCGGAGCGGCGCTGGCTGGGCTTGAACTCGCACAACGCGGGGTTGACCGTGATCCGCTACAGCCCCTCCGGCCCGCCGAACCTGCTCGCCGTCAACGACGTGGCCCATCTTCCGCCGGAGTTGCGGACCACCGGCCTGCCGCCGGACTACCTGGTGTAGGTGCCGGTGGCTCGCAGCAGCAGCTTGACCACCGCCTGGGTGGCCGGCGGCGGGCTCGCGTCGGCCGGGCAGTCGGCGTACCCGCTCTCGTTGCTGCCGACGGTCAGCCGGTAGTGGAGCACGTCCGAGCAGCTGGTCGAGGTGGGTGGCGGCCCCGCTTCGGCAGCGAGCCGGGGGTCGGTGGCCAGGCTGGTCAGGCTGCCCAGGTCGGCAGGAGTGAGTGTGCCGTTGCGTCGGCTGCCGGCCCGGTTCACCATGGTCCACCGTCCGTCCGGCTCGACGGTGATGGAGTCACCACGCCCGGCGAAGCCGCCAGACATCCGTAGCGTCACCCGGGCGGCGGTGGCGCCGACAGTCGGGGCGACCGTGGGGGTGACGCCGGGCGTCGGGATGCCGGTGGCCGGGACGGTGGCCGTCGGGGCGGGGGTCTCCGGGGGAGGATTTCCGGCGGTGCCGGCCCGGTCGGTGCCGGTGCACCCGGCCAGCAGGGCGACCAGTAGCGCGACGGTGACGCCGGTTGTCGACGTGACTCTCATCCTCGTCGGACGCGCCGCCCGCAGCTTCGGTTCCCCGTCAAGGGCGTCCTCCGGGCGGCGTCATCGATCCCGTGCCTCGCTAAGTCATGGCAATCTTGGACAGTTTCCGTTAGCGCGTAACGGAAACTGTCCAAGATTGCCATGCACAGCGCCTGCGGCGGGCCTGACCGATCGGTCACGGGCCGGCGCGGTTATGGTCGCCGGGCCTGGTGCGCGGTGACGCGGGTCGGTCGGCGTCGCGTCGTGGGTCGGCGTCGCGTCGTGGGTCGGCGTCGCGTCGTGGGTCGGCGTCGCGTCGTGGGTCGGCGTCGCGTCGCGGGTCGGTCAGCGTCGTTGCGCACTGTGGCGCGGATGGGGAGGTGGGCGTGTCGGACGCGGAGTTGACAGTCGAGGTGACCGGGCCGGTCGCGACGGTGGTGATCCACAACCCTGCTCGGCGTAACGCGATGACGGCCGCCATGTGGCGTCAGCTCCCCGAACTGCTCGACCGGCTGGAGCCCGACCCCCACGTACGGGCGTTGGTGCTCACCGGCTCCGGCGGTGCCTTCTGCGCGGGTGCCGACCTCGGTGATCTGGCCGAGCTGCTGGACGCCGGTGACGCGAGCATCGCCGTGGATGCCGAGGAACGGCTGGCCCGTTTCGCCAAGCCGACAGTGGCGGCCGTCCGGGGTGCCTGCGTCGGCGGTGGCGCCCAGCTCGCGGTCGCCTGTGACCTGCGGATCGCCGCCGAAGACGCCCGTTTCGGCGTACCGCCGGCCCGGCTCGGTCTGGTCTATCCGGCACCGACCACGCGCCGGCTTGCCCGGCTGGTGGGCCCGTCCGCCGCCAAGCACCTGCTGTTCACCGCCGAGCTGATCGACGCCGAACGCGCCCTGCGGATCGGCCTGGTCGACGAGGTGGTGCCTTCCGACCGGCTCGCCGGACGGGTGGACGAGTTGACGGCGACGATCGCCCAGCGGTCGCCGGTGAGCGTCGCCGCCGCGAAGGAGATCATCGACGATCGGGCCGGGCCGGCGCGGGTGGCCTGGTGGCACCGGAAGGTGGTGACCACCGGCGAGGCCAGGGAGGGTGTCGCGGCGATAGCCGAGCGCCGTACGCCCCGCTTCGCCTGGCAGCCACCGACCGGCGACTGACTGCGTTTGAAGCGTCGCCGTCGATGGGTAGTTCCCGCTTCACGCGGTGATCGGGGGACCACTATGGACGCGGCAGCGAGGAATCCGGACCGGATTTGGCGCGGACAGCGGCCACTCCGTCTCATTCTCCTCGTCGTGCTGCTGCCCGCGGTCGTCGGCGGGCTCGCGGTCGGTGTCGCGATGGGTGGCGAGAACACCGGCATGTTCGACGGCGACCCGCCGCGCTGGGCCAGCAACCTCGGCCTCGTCCTGGTGCTTCTCGGAGTCGTCATCGAGGTGGCCGCAGCCATCTGGTTGGTCGCCACCGGCCGCTACCGGTCGGGACGGCAGTCACCCCTGATCGGGCTCAGCTGGTCGCACCGACGTCGGCTGGACCGGCAGGTGCGACGCGACGCACCCGAAACCAACGAAGACCCGGCTCTGCTCGTGGAGACTGCCAGACAATTCGTCGGTCAACGCTATCTGGCGGTGCTGTGCGCGGGGCTGCTGATGACGAGCATCGGCCAGGTTTTCGTGGGGTCCGCGCCGTTCCACACGATGATCGGCGGGTTGCTGGGGCTGATCTGGGTGGTGCTGATCGTGTCGGTCTTCCGCAACGCCCGCCGGGGTGAAGCATTCCTCCGGAACCACCCGGATCTGAGCGAGCGGTAGCCGAGGCTCCGCCCCGCTCATCGCAGGATCTCGATCCCGGGTGGCCCGACGTCGGGTCGGTACGGCAGGCTGTCGGTCGTGCAGCGTGATCAGTTGCTCGCGGGCCGCTACCGGCTCCTGGAGCGCCTCGGCAGTGGTGGCATGTCGGCGGTGCACCGGGCGTACGACGAAGTGCTCGAACGGGATGTCGCGGTGAAGGTGCTGGTCGCCTCAGACGCAGGAGCGCGGCAGCGGATCCAGGGCGAGGCCAGGGCGGCGGCCCGCCTGTCGCACCCGCACGTCACAAGCGTCTACGACTACGGCGAGTCGTCGGTCGACGGCGTCCAGGTTCCGTTCGTGGTGATGGAGTTGCTCGGGGGTCACACCCTCGAACAGCGGCTGACGGTCGGGCCGTTGCCGCCCCGCGCTGGTCTTCGGGTGTGTGCCGAGGTGGCGTCCGCGCTCGCCGACGCGCATGCGCGGGGGTTGGTGCACCGCGACATCAAGCCGGGCAACGTGATGCTCACGCCCAAGGGCGCGAAGGTGCTCGACTTCGGCATCGCCGCGGCGGCCGGAGACTCGGAGATCGACTTCGAGGGGCGGTTGCTGGGTACGCCCGCCTACCTGGCCCCGGAACGGCTGGAGGCCGGCGAGGTCCTGCCGGCCTGCGACGTGTACGCCCTCGGCCTGCTGCTGCACCGGGTGCTCACCGGTCGGCTGCCGTGGCCTGCCGAGGCGCAGAGCGGGATGCTCCGCGCCCACACGCACGTCGAGCCGGCCCCGCTGCCCCCGATCGACGGTGTGCCGTCCGAGGTCCACCGGCTCTACCGCTGGTGCCTGGCCCGCGATCCCGCCGACCGGCCGCCGGCCGTCGAGGCGGCCCGCATCCTGCTTGACGCCGCCGCTGCCTCCGCCAGCCCAGCCGGTGAGGTCGGCGGGACGGCCGTCAGCCCTGCCCCCGAGGTGAGCGGGACGCCCGTCAGCCCTGCCCCCGAGGTGAGCGGGACGCCCGTCAGCCCTGCCCCCGAGGACGTCAAGCCGGCCGCTGGCACGCAAGGGACGGCCACCAAGCCAGCTGCTGGCACGGAAGGGACGGCCCCCGGTGCGAAAGCTTGCGGCACCGACGAGGACCGCGCGCCGCGCCCCGATCCGACCGCACCAGGGAGCGCCGTCCCGGCTTCCCGGCGGGGAACATGGCGGCGGCGACGGGCCATGGTGGCGGTCAGCGGCGCGGTGCTGGTCGCGGTGGCGATGGCCGGGTCGCTCGGCGACTCGAACAACCGGCGGCACGGGCCGAAGGGGCCCTCCACGGGTAGCGGCCCGGGCACCACCACCGTGGGGATGCCGAGCAGCGAGGAGCCCCTCGTCGTGGACGACACGGGGCCGGCCGTCGTCCCGCCGGCCCGCACCGGGGCGCCTGCTACCCGGTCGGGCCCTCCGGCCGGCCGGAGCCCGTCCGCCAGCAATCCAGCGCCGAGCCCGACCGTGAGCCCGACCGTGGCCGCGCCGACGCCCACCCCAGGCGAGGGCACGTCGGCGGACGCGCGCGGCGGAACTGTCACCTTCCGGTGCGTTGGGAAGTCGGTCGAGGTGCTCGCGGTGACGCCTGCCCCCGGCTTCCGGGCCGAGGCGTACGACCCGGGCCCGGCGAAGCAGATCCAGGTCGAGCTGACCTCCTCCGAGCACACCAGTGAGATCCGGGTGAACTGCCCCAACGGTCGCCCGAACTCGAAGGTCAAGGAGCGCACCGCCTGATCGGGGGCCGGCGGGTGCCGTGGCCGGGATGTACCCGGACACGGCCCCCCGTTCCCGCCGGCCGGTCCGTCACCGCCCGGCCAGTGCCCCCCAGCCCGGGTTCACCGGTTCCCGGCGCAGTGGCATGCCTGCCTCCGCCGGCGTCCGGTCGCCCTTGCGCTGGTTGCAGGCGTAGCAGGCGGCGGTGGTGTTCCGCCAGGTGTTCCGGCCGCCGCGCGAGCGGGGCAGGATGTGGTCGATGGTGGAGGCTGCTCCGCCGCAGTACGCGCAGCACCTGTCGTCGCGGCGCAGCACGCCGGAGCGGGACCAGGCCGGTCCGGAGCTGAAACGCCACCTGGTGACCACGTAGCGGACGAGCCGTACCACCCGGGGCATCGGGAAGACCCCGATCACCTGGTCCGGCTCGGCCTCGTGGATCTCGGCCACCCGACGGCAGAGCATCCGGACGGCGTGTTGGACGGTGACCCGGTGCAGCGGGCCGAGGTCGGCGTTGACGACGAGGACGGCGTCCACCGGGACTCCTTTCCAAACGGTGACCGGACAGCGAAGAGCCGCCCGGTCCGGCTGTCGGACGGGCGGCTCGACGCGTACGGGTACGCGTCAGTCGGGCCGGCCCGCCCGGGGACGTTCCGCGCGCCAACCGTCGCTGGGCAGCGGCGACGGCACGGTGGTGACGTGCGACATCGTCATAGCTGCTCCTGCGGTGGTGGTTGACCTTGCGCGATCACGGTAGGTCGGCGGGGGAGACACCGGCAACGTATTTCGATCGGCCCGCGTTCTCGGGACGCCGCTGGCGGCGGGACGTCGCTCGCGGCGGTGCCTGCGCGGTGGTCAGTGGTCGGTTCAACCGCACGGCCATCCGCGCGGTGAGTTCGCTGTCCAGCAGCGGGCGGTTGACCTCGCCCGCGACCGCCAGCGCCGGCCCGGACACCGACCGCCAGATCGCGGCCAGTCCGGCGCCGAGGCCCACCAGGGCGACGGTGGCCCGGGTGGCCGGTGAGCCGGCGGCCGCGGCGGCACTCACGCCCACCACCGCGAAGAGCACCACCAGCACGGGTACGAGCACCGGCCAGAAGATGCCCCGTGCCGCCTGCGCCACCAGTCGCCGGTCCCGGATCATCAGGTTCCTGGCGATCACCGCGTAGTCCTCCTCGTCGAGCAGGTCGCGCGGGTGCAGGCCGCCGGTGAGCACGTCGCGCCAGAGGTCACCCTGGCCGCGTAGCGCCCGGCTCAGCTCGACGGGCGTCGGCGCGGTCGGATCGCCGTGGCCCGCCCTGTCGACGGCGTCCGACCAGGCGGCCAGTGACCGACGCACCACGGCTGCCGAGTACGGCGGCAGGACCGTGGCCAACTCGTCCAACCACCTGCTGATCTGGATCTGCCGACCGCCGAACTGCCTCAGCAACTGGGTGGCGTCGCCGGCCCGGACGGTGTCGGCCACCGACCGGCCCAGTCGGTAGGCCAGGCCGACCCGGTGGTTCGTGGCCATCGCCCAGCGGAGCACGTCCACGTTGAGGTCATCGAGCGCGAGCAGCAGCGGCACCGGGTCGGCGGTGTCGGGCCGGTCCAGGTCGGGCAGGAGGGTCCGGGCGGCGGCGGTGTCGGGCACCGGCCCGTTGTGTCGGGTGAGTTCGGCGATCTGGGCCAGGGCGACGTCCACGCCGTCGAGGTACATCCGCATCCGTCGGTGCGGGGACATCTCGGTGAGGTTGGAGAGTTTGGCCGGTGGTACGGCCGGACGCGCCTCGGCGGACGCTGCTCCCAGGTCCGCGTGTTGACCGTGGTGGTAGGCGTCGGCCATCCACCAGCCCAGTCGTAACGCGGTGACGATGCAGGAGCGTTCGTCGCGGATCAGTGGGTACGCGTCGTCGCGGCCGATCTCGTCGATGTGGTTGTCGCCGCCGGCGCGGTGCAGTGGTGACATCGTCCGCTGCCCTCCCGCCCGGCCGATCGACGGTTGATCATTCGAGCGTACGGCAGCTTATGTGGCTTATGTCGGGTTTTGTCGATTCGGCTAGCCTCGTCCGGCCAGCAGCCCTCGCGGTCGGATCGAACGCACCGGCTCGGCCGACGCGCCCTCGGCCCGCAGGATGTGGTTCGCGGCGATGATTCCGGTCGCCGCGGAGCGTTCCATCAAAGCGCTCGGGAAGTCCGTGGCGATGCCGTCACCGGCCAGGTAGACGCCGGGCGCGTCGGTGCGTACCCCCGGACGCCAGGCGTGGCTGCCCGGCGTGAACGCCGGCGCCTGCGCCTCGACCCGCGCCCGCAACTCGCGGACCCGCAGGTCACCGGCCTCCGGCCAGAGCGCGACCAGCTCGCGGCGCATCCGCTCGGCCAGCTCGTCGGCCGGAACGCCGGGCTCGCAGGCGTACGCGTGCAGCTCGATGACCGACCCGCCGGTCTGCCGCGCCCAGCGCCTCGGCTCGTCCTCCAACCGGTGGTAGAGCGTCACCGAATCCAGAGTGGGCTGCCGGGACACCCCGCTGAACACCGCCCGCTCGGCGGCCACGTCCCCGTCGCACCAGTAGCGCGCCACCGCGTACGGCGGACCGGGCCGACCGAACGCGGGCATCCGTGCCGCCAGCTCCGGTGCCTGCTCGACGAGATCGGGAGACGCCGCGACCAGCGCGGCGAGCGCCGGCGGGTCGACGGCCAGCACCACGTGCCCGGCCTGGTGGCTGCCGCCGTCGGTGGTCGTCACCCGCCAGCCGTCGGCGTCGCGGTGCACACCGGTCGCGGCGGAGCTGGTGAGCACCCGCCCGCCGTGCTTCTCGACGTGCCGGGTAAGCGGCTCCCAGATCGCCGTTGCGTAGTCCTCGTCGGGGCAGTCGAACGCCAGCCCCTCCGGGTTGCCGAGCAGGTAGAAGTGGAACTGCGCGACCATCTCGGCGGCCGACATCTCGGCCTCGTGGTTGAAGAACGAGTGCGAGAAGACCTCGAACAGCATCGCCCGGGCCCGGTCCGGCAGCCGCAGCGAGGCCAGCAACTCGTCGGCGGTGGTGTCGTCCAACTCGGCGTAGGTGCGTACCGGATCGTAGGTGAGCAGCGGCAACGCGGCGTCCCGATCCATCAGACGCAGGTCGGCCAGGCGCAGGCTGGGGCTGCGCAGCAGCAGCGCGAGCAGGTTCGCCGGCGGCGCCGGTGGCAGCCTGCCGAACTCCTCGGTCGGCCACTGTTCACTGAGGATCGGGTAGCCCGGAATGGGCTTGAGGAAGCCCAGATCAGTGTCGACGCGGCGGAGGATCGAGCGCCAGTTGTAGTACTGCCGGAAGAACGCGTGGAAGCCGTGCTCGTTCTGCTGACTGCCGTCCGGAAGAGCCTCCGGCCAGGCGCCCAGTCGACCGCCGAGCGTCGCCGCGGCCTCCAGCACGGTCACCGTCACACCCCGCTCGGCCAGCACCACCGCCGCCGACATGCCGGCGATGCCGCCACCGACCACCACCGCCGTGGTGGGTCGCGGCACGCGGTCCGCGCCACCGCCGCCCGGGTCCACCACGTGTTGCCGTACGCCGATGAGCCGACCCACCACTTGCGACAACGCCATGGCACACCTCCGTCGGCCAGTCTCCCCTACGGAAGGCAGCGGCGCTCGCGGTCGGAGGCGGGCCAGACGTACTCCAGATCCTCCGGCACGTCGTCGCCGAACAGGGGGCGGTAGTGCGACGGGTCCTTGCGCAGCAACGACGAGCGGTGGCTCAGGTGCAGGTCGTCGCGGCCCAACCACGGGGGCAGCTCGCCGGCCCGTTCGAGCTCCGCCTGGGTGCGTACGACAGCGGCCCCGCAGGCGGCGGCGAGGTCGACGGTCATCGTGGTGGCGCAGGTGTCCGCCCGCCCCGGCTCGGTCCACACCGCGCACATGTCCAGCCCGTAGCGGGTGAGCGCCTCCTCGTACCCGGCCCACATCTTCACGGCCGGGTGGTTGCGCCAGCCGTAGTCGGGTCGCGTCAGCCCGCGTAGCACCTGGATGGCCTCCACCCGCTGCTTGCCCAGCCGCTTCTGGTCCAGCGTGCGGGCGCTGGCCACGAAGTCCGGGTACGGGAGGAACGTCTGCATGCCGCTGCTCTACCCGTCGCCGGGCCGGGCATGCCTGACCGGGGATGATCCGGACAGGGTCGCCCAGCAGGGCAGCGCTGATTACGATCCGGGCATGGCAGAGCCGTGGCGGGACCGGGCGCGACGGGCGGTCGAGTGGAACTGGCGGCTGCGCTCCGTCGGCGATCCGCGCCCGCACTACGTGGTCTGCGGCAAGGACGCGCTTGCCTACTACGTGGCCCGGGCGATGCTCGAATCCGAACTGCCGGTGGGTGGGGCCCGGGTGACAGTCGTGGTGCCCGAGCGCTACCGCAGCAACGGCCCGGACGTGGCGGCGCTGCGCGGGGTTCGGGTGGTCCGCTCGGACCGGCTGGACGTGGACACCTTCGAGACCGCCGGTCTGGCCGGGGCGGCCGGATTGGCCCTGCTCAACCAGGACGACGTCGGCAACCTGCACGCCGCACTCTGCGCGCAGGCCGTCGACCAGCGGGTCCGCCAGGTGCTGCGGATGTTCAACGGCACCCTCGCCGACGGCGTGCGCAAACTGCTGAAGGCACCCGTCGAGGTGCTCTCCGACGCCGAGATGGCCGCACCGGCCTTCGTGGCCGCCGCGCTCGGCGAGGTCGACCCCAGTTCCTTCCAACATCGGGACAAGACGCTGCGGGTTGCGCGGCGGGCCGACGTCCGACCGCAGGACGTGGTGTGCGCGTTGGCCCACCTCACCGAGGCGCAGGGGGTGGAGTTGCTGCCGGCCGAGCAGGCCGGCGCGGACCTGGTGCTCGCCGAGGCGACCGGGCAGCCGCCGGGCACCGAGGTCGCCGCCCGTCGATTGGTCCGGGCCCGTCGGCGGCGTCGCCCGATCGCGGTCCTGGTGCGGGCCGTACGTGGCTTCGCCACCCGCAAGATCGGCATCGCGGTGATGCTGGTGCTCGCGCTGATCGCGGTGCTGGGGGCGCTGATCTCCCGCGCCGAGAACGTGTCTCCGTTGGAGGCGTTGTATCTGACGCTCGTCACCACGCTCAGCGGCGCCGACCCGGACACTGGCAAGCCGGCGGACGCGCAGATCATGCAGGTGGTGCTCAACCTGGCCGGCCTGGCGCTCATCCCGCTGATCACCGCGGTGGTGGTGGACGGCATCGTCAACGCCCGGCTGGCTCTGCACACCGGCCGGTTGCAGCCGGCGCGGGCCGGGCACGTCGTGGTGATCGGTCTGGGCAACGTCGGCACCCGGGTGATGGCGCAACTGCGCGAGTACGACGTCGAGGTGGTGGCGATCGACAAGGACCCGGAGCCGCGCGGCGCCGCCCTGGCCCGTCAACTGGAGGTGCCGCTGATCGTCGGCGACGCCGCACTGCCGGAGACACTCGTCGCCGCGTCGGTGGCGGAGTGTCAGGCACTGGTGGTGGCGTCCACCGACGACGTCGCCAACCTGGAGGCGGCGCTCACCGCCCGCGATCTGCGTAACGACCTGCGGGTGGTGCTGCGGTTCTTCGACGGTGACTTCGCCGAGCGGGTGGAGGAGACCTTCGCCCTCGGGGTGTCCCGGTCGGTCTCCTACCTGGCCGCCCCGGCCTTCATCGGTGCACTCACCGAACGCGCGGTGATCACCACAATCCCGGTCGACCGGCACGCGCTGCCGGTCGCCGAGGTGCCGGTCGCCGCCGGATCCGAGCTGGACGGACGACCGCTGGACGTGGTCAACCGGGACGGGCAGGTCCGACTGATCGCCCGGACTCCGGCCGGCGGTGGCAAGACGATCTGGTGGAAGGA
Source organism: Micromonospora sp. WMMD967 (assembly GCF_029626165.1). Classification (NCBI taxonomy): domain Bacteria; kingdom Bacillati; phylum Actinomycetota; class Actinomycetes; order Micromonosporales; family Micromonosporaceae; genus Micromonospora; species Micromonospora sp. WMMD967. The sequence continues at coordinate 631,587 of NZ_JARUBK010000001.1, read as the reverse complement.
CCTCGACCCCCGACAGGTGATCTTCGCGGGCGACCGGTTGACTGTCGTCGCCCGCCGACGGGGGCTGGACTGGTTGACCCGGCAGTGCGCGCCACCCGTGCCGGGCCGGACGCTGACGCCTCCCGACCACGTCGGATCGGTGCCCCGGCCCGTGCCGGCGTCACCCGGCGCCGCCCGATCCGCGGGCTCGCTGCCCGTCCCCGCCGAGCACGCCTCGGCGGCCGGGCCGAGCGATCAGGAGGTGGCAGCCTCCGCCCCCGGCGCGGCCCACCCGGTGTCACCGTCCCGCTCGCCAACCGTCGGGGCCGTGCCGCCGGCCCAGGGCGCGGGTGCTGACCTGTGGACCAGCGCGTCGGCGGACGACGCCCGTCCCCGGGACGAACCTGATCCCCGCGCGACGCGGTCCGGCTGATCGTCCTGCCTCTGAGCGACAATCCACGCATGCGTTTCCGCATCCTGGGGCCGACCCAGGTGCTGCTGGCCGACGGGCGCGAGATTCCCGTGGGCGGCCCTCGGCTGCGCGCGCTGCTGGCGCTCCTCCTGCTCGACGCGGGACGCGTCGTCTCCGCCGACCGACTGATCGACGGCCTGTACGGCGAACACCCGCCCCGAGGCGCGGCCAACGCGCTCCAGTCCCAGGTGTCGCGCCTGCGCCAGGCGCTGCCCGCCGAGGAGAACCCGGTCGAGTTCCACAGGGCCGGCTACCGCCTCGCCGTTAATCCCGAGGATGTCGACGCGTACCGGTTCGAGCGACGTGCCGAGGCCGGGCGGCGCGCGCTCGCCGGTGGTGACTGGCCCCGAGCGGCGACCGTGTTGCGCGAGGCGCTGGAGCTGTGGCGTGGCCCCGCCCTGGCCGACGTACCGGGTGCGCCCGCGCAGGCGGCCCGGCTGGACGAGCTGCGGCTGGCCGCGATCGAAGACCGGGTCGACGCGGACCTGGCGATGGGTGCGTCGGCCGCACTGGTCGCGGAGCTGCGGGAGTTCGTCGTCGCTCATCCGCTGCGGGAGCGGTCACGGGGCCAGCTCATGCGTGCGCTGTCCGCACTGGGCCGGCCGGCGGAGGCGCTGGCCGAGTTCGAGGCCGCCCGGAGCACGTTGGCCGAGCAACTCGGCACCGACCCGTCGGCGGAGCTGGCCGCGATCCACCTCGCGGTGCTGCGGGGTTTGGCGAGCGGGTCGACCCGACGGGCGTTGCCGAGCCAGCTCACCACGTTCGTCGGGAGGGACGAAGAGCTCAAGCGCGTCGGCGATCTGCTCGGCGAGCGGCGGCTGGTAACCCTCATCGGTCCCGGAGGAGCCGGCAAGACCCGGTTGGCGATCGAGGCAGCCGGCCGTCAGGACGGGGAGGTGCGCTTCGTCGAGTTGGCCGGATTGGCCGACGGTTCGGACGTACCGCAGGCGGTGTTGACCGCGCTCGGCCTGCGCGACGCGGGCCTGCGCGCCCCGGCCGAGCCGGGTCGGCAACCCACCGACCGGCTGGTCGAGGCGCTCGCCGAGCGCCGGCTGCTGTTGGTGCTCGACAACTGCGAGCACGTCATCGCCGACGCTGCCCGGCTGGCCGCCCGGTTGTTGGGCGCGTGCCCGGCGATGCGTGTCCTGGCCACGAGCCGTGAGCCGCTCGGGTTGGCCGGCGAGGCGTTGTGCGCGCTGTCCGGGCTCACCGTGCCACCACCGGGTGCGTCCGCGCGGCACGCCGACGACTTCGCCGCCGTCCGACTCTTCGCCCAGCGGGCCGCCGACGTCGCGCCCGACTTCACCATCACGCCCACCAACGTCGACCTGGTGCTGCGGATCTGCCGCACCCTCGACGGCCTGCCGTTGGCGATCGAGTTGGCCGCCGCCCGGCTGCGTGCGCTGCCGGTCGCCGAGGTGGCCGCCCGCCTCGACGACCGGGTGCGGCTGCTGTCGATGGGCAGCCGGGCCGCGCCGCCGCGACACCGCACTCTCCGGGCGGTGGTCGAGTGGAGCTGGGACCTGCTCGACGACGCCGAACGCAGACTGGCCCGCCGCCTCACCGTCTTCGCCGGCGGCGCGACGCTGGAAGCGGCCGGGCAGGTGTGCGGCATGTCCGGCGAGGACTTCGTGGAGGCGCTGACCGGTCTCGTCGACAAGTCCTTCGTGGAGATGTCAGGTGGTCGCTACCGGATGTTGGAGACGGTCCGTGCGTTCTGCGCCGAGCGTCTCGCCGACGCGGGCGAGGCCGACGACCAGCGTCGCGCGCACGTCGCGTACTTCCTGGAGTTCGCCTGGACCGCCAGCGACCACCTCCGGCGCACGGAGCAGGTGCACTGGTTGCGACGGCTCGACGCCGAACGGGACAACCTCCACGCCGCGCTGCGCCGCGCCACCGTAGCCGGCGACGCGGCCGACGCGGCCGGGATGGTCGCGGCGCTGTCGTTCTACTGGTGGCTGCGCGGCATGCGGGGCGAGGGCGCCCGGCTGGCCGCCGACGTCCTCGATCTGCTCGGCGCCGAAGCGCCCCCGGGGCTACGCGAGGAGTACGCGCTCTGCGTCTACAACGCCTCGCTCGGCGGGTCCGGGCCGCTGGACTCACTGGGTACGCAGCGTTCCGTCATCCGAAGTCTCGACCGACCGCCCCGGCAACCCTTCCTGCTGTATCTGTCGGGAATCTCGGCCGGGCCGCCGTCGGGTGGATCCGAGCACGTCAACGAGCTGATGCGGGAGCTGCGGCGGCTGGTCGGCTCGGACATGTGGATCAACGCGTTGGGCGCGATGGGGAGCGGCTCGGCGCAGATGTGGAGCGGTCGGTGGGACCAGGCCGGGACAGAACTGAAGACCGCGTTCGACGGTTTCCGGCAGACCGGGGACCGCTGGGGATCCATGATCACTCTGGGTGCGCTCGGCGAACTCGCGGCCTGGCGCGACGATCCCGAAGCGGCGGGCGCCTACATGGACCAGGCCATGAGGCTGGCCGAAGAACTCGAATCGGTGGTCGACCAGGCCGACATGCTGCGTACCCGGGGCGAGATCAGGCTGCGCGCCGGTGACCTCCCCGCGGCGCGCGACGACTTCGCCGCGGCCCTGCTCCTCGCGCAACGCAGCGGCGCACCGGAGTTCGTCTCCGCCGCGCGGCTCGGCCTCGCCCAGGTGGCACGACTGAGCGGCGACCTGGTCGAGGCGAGGCGGTTCTGCGAAGCGGCGTTGACCGGCGGCCTCACCGGCTGGTACGTCGGCGAGGCCACGAGGACGGAGGTCATGTTCGTTCTCGAACAGATCGCCGAGGCGGAGAAGGTTGGGCCCGGTGCGCCGCCGTCAGCGGACGGTGCGTGACCCGTCAGCGCACCACCGCACCGTGGGGGCATGACGTCATTCGAAGTGGTCGCCGAGGGCCTGGGCAAGCGGTACGGCCCGACCCGCGCACTGGACTCGTTCGACCTGGCCGTCCCGACCGGCACGGTGTACGGGCTGCTCGGCCCCAACGGTGCGGGCAAGACGACGGCGGTACGGATCCTTGCCACGCTGCTGCGGTTCGACGCGGGCCGGGCCAGCGTGGCCGGGTACGACGTGCTGCGCCAGCCGGACGAGGTGCGCGCCCGGATCGGGCTGACCGGGCAGTACGCGGCGGTCGACGAGACCCTCAGCGGCCGGCAGAACCTGGAGCTGTTCGGCCGGCTGTTCCGGCTCGGGCGCCGGGCGGCCCGTCGACGCGCCGACGAGTTGCTGGAACGGTTCGGACTGGAGGACGCGGCCAGTCGCTCCGCAGTGGAGTACTCGGGCGGGATGCGTCGACGGCTGGACCTCGCCGCCAGTCTGATCCGTACCCCGCGGGTGCTCTTCCTCGACGAACCCACCACCGGCCTGGACCCGCGCAGCCGCAACCAGGTGTGGGACCTGGTTCGCGACCTCGTCGCGGACGGGACCACAGTGCTGCTCACCACGCAGTACCTGGAGGAGGCGGACCAGCTCGCCCACCGCATCTCGGTGATCGACGCCGGGCGGGTGGTGGCCGAGGGCTCACCGGACGAGTTGAAGGCGATGACCGGCGGTGACCGGGTCGAGGTGGTGGTACGCGACGCCGCCGCCCTGACCCGGGCCGCCCGCGTCGTCGCGGCGACCTGCGGCGCTGAACCAGAGGCCGACCCGGAGGTCCGGCGACTGAGCGTCCCGGTGGCCGACCGGGTCGCCGGGCTGGTCGACGTGGTGCGGGCGTTGGACGACGCCGGAATCGCTGTCGAGGACATCGGCCTGCGGCGCGCGACGCTGGACGAGGCGTTCCTGTACCTGACCGGGCACCGACCCGACGAGGCGCGCGAGCCCGTCGGGGTAGGACGAAAGGCGGACCTGGCATGACGGCAGCGGTGGCCGACGGTTGGACGATGACCAGGCGGAACATGATCCACGTGGTCCGCTCGCCGGAGGAGATCATCCTCTACTTCTCGCTGCCGATCATGTTCGTGCTGGTCTTCGGGTACGTGTTCGGCAGCGGCATGCAGGTGGCCGGCGGTGGCAACTATCGCGAGTTCCTGCTGCCCGGTGTCTTCGTGATGACGATGCTGTACGGCCTGGGCGCCACCGCGACCGGCGTGGCTCTGGACCTCAGTCGAGGTGTCGTCGACCGGTTCCGGTCGATGCCGATGGCCCGGTCCGCCCTGATGACCGGCCGCAGTGCTGCCGACCTGCTCCGCGCGCTTCTGGAGATGTCCACCCTGCTGGTCTGTGGTCTGCTCGTCGGGTGGCAGTGGCGGCAGGGTGTGGGCAAGGCGCTGCTCGCCGTCGGGCTGCTCCTGCTGCTCCGCGTCGCGATCACCTGGGCCGGGATCTACCTGGCGCTGCTGGTCCGTAACCCGGACACCGTCGGCGTGATCGTCTTCCCGGCCGCGTTTCCGCTCACCGCGATCTCCAACGTGTTCGTGTCGCCCGAGCTGATGCCGCCGGTCATCGGAACGATCTCGGAGTGGAACCCGTTGTCGGCCACCGTCGCGGCGATGCGTGAGTTGTTCGGCAACCCGGGGCTCGGTGGCGACTCCTGGCCGGCGGAGCACGCCATGCTGTTGGCGGTGCTGTGGCCGGTGCTCCTGATCGCGATCTTCGCCCCGCTGGCGGTGCGCCGCTACCGGCGGTTGAGTCGCTGACCAGGCCGCCGGTGGCCCGCCCTCAGCGCGTACCAGGCGGCCCCGACGGCGAGCACGCCGAACCCGGCGAGGACGCTGCCGAGCGGCAGGTTGACAGCGAGCAGCAGACAGCCGACCAGCCCCAGAGCGGCGACGACCCGGACCGGCAACCGCCGGTCCGGGTCCCGGCCCAACGTGAGCGCCGCAGCGTTGGTGATCGCGTAGTAGACCAGCACCGTGCAGCTGGAGAAGCCGATCGCCTGCCGTACGTCGCCGAGCAGCACCACGACGATCACCACGGCGGCCACCGCCACCTCGGCCCGGTGGGGCACCTGGCGTACCCGGTGCACGGCGGCCAACGCGCCGGGCAGGTCGTGGCGGCGGGCCATGGCGAGGGTGGTCCGGCCCACCCCGGCGACCAGGGACAACAGCACGCCGACGACAGCGATTGTCGCCCCGGCCCGGACCACCCAGGCCAGGCCGGGCAGCCCGGCGGCGGTCACCACGTCGACCAGGGGCGCGGCGGACCCGGCCAGCCGGTCGGCGCCGAGCACGCCGAGCGTGACCACTGCCAGCACCAGGTAGATCGCGAACACCAGCCCGAGGGCCAGCGGCACCGCGCGGGGGATGGTCCGGTGCGGGTCGCGGACCTCCTCGCCGAGGGTGGCGATCCGGGCGTACCCGGCGAAGGCGAAGAACAGCAGCCCTGCCGCGGTGAGCACGCCCCGGGCGGAACCGCCCGGCTCGCCCAACCGGTCCAGGCGCACCGGACCGCCCACCACGCCGACCACAGCGACCACTGTCAGCACCGCGAGCACGAGCACCACCAGCAGCTTCGTGGCGGTGGCCGTCTTGGCGATGCCCCGCAGGTTCACGGCGGTCACCGCGAGCACCGCGCCGACCGCGACGAGCCGGGCCTGCCCCGGCCACAGGTACGCCCCGATGGTCAACGCCATCGCCGCACAGCTCGCCGTCTTGCCGACCACGAACCCCCAACCGGCCACGAACCCGGCAAACGGCCCGAGACGTTCCCGGCCGTAGACGTAGGTGCCGCCGGACTCCGGGTAACGGGCCGCCAGCCGCGCCGAACTGGTCGCGTTGCAGAAGGCGATGACACCGGCGAGCACCAGCGCGGGCAGCAGGCCGGCGCCGCCGGCCGCCGCCGCAGCCGGACCGAAGACCACGAAGACGCCCGCACCGAGCATCGAGCCCAGACCGATGACAACCGCATCGGGTACGCCGAGCCGCCGCGCCAGTTGATCCACGGACCGAAACCTTAGGGGTACGACGTGAACGGCCGGTCCCATTCCCGTAACCGGCCGGGTAGGGGCAGGTTGTCCCAGGGCACCCGGTGCAGCAGCCGGTCCAGGAGCAGGCCCAGCAGCAGCCCGGCCACCGAGTCGGTCAGCCAGTGCCAACCCAGGTAGGTGGTGGTGGTGAGGACCACCAGCGGCGGGACGATGCGGATCACGGCGACCAGCCGGCTCGGGAGTTGTCGACCGAAGCTGCGGGCCAGCGGGGCGAGCAGCAGCGCGATGACGCCGTACCAGACGATGGCGTTGGCGACGTGCCCCGAGGGGTAGGACTGGGCGAATCGCACCGGCAGGTCGTCGTGGAACAGCGGCAGGGTCTGCTCGGGTGTCAGGAACGGCTCCTTGACGCTGGCGCTCGGTGCCGCCCGCGCGGTCCAGACCTTCAGCGGGCCGATCGTGAAGGTGGTGATCACGAACCCGACCACCGGTAGCAGGATCGGCCGCACCGACCGCAGCCGCACGGCCAGCAGCACGCCCAACCCGACGCCGATCAGGGTGAGCGGGGTGCCCTGGCCGAGGAAGTTCAGCACCCGGGCGACCCAGTACGCGGCCGTCGGTCGGTGCGCGTCGGCCCAGTCGGCGACAGCCCGGTCCAACCCGAAGAGTTGATCGGCGGCGAGCGCCACGGTCAACCCGACCAATCCGACCAGCAGCAGCGCGTCGAACCACCAGCCGGCCGGGCGGACTGGCCGTAGCCGCAGGTCACGTCGTACCGCCGTGGGTTTGAGCACGCGACCACGCTACCGGCCCGGTGCGAGGCCGGGGTGTTCGGCGCTGTGGGCCCAACCACGAAGTGAGGCGGATGCGGGGGGCGACCAGTCATGCTTGTGCCCGTGCGGATCACGTCTGCCCTCGTGGACCCGGCGCTGCTCGACCTGCCCTGGTCGACTCCGCTGGAGGAGTGGCCTGCCCAACATCTGGTGGCCCTGCCGCAGGGCATCTCCCGACACATCGTCCGGTTCGTCCGGCTCGGTGACTACGTCTACGCGTTCAAGGAGACCCGCGAGCGGATCGCCGAGCGGGAGTACGACCTGCTCCGGGCCCTGGAGAGGATCGACTTTCCCTCGGTCGAGGCGGTGGCGGTCGTCGCCGACCGGCAGACCGAGGACGGGGAGCCCCTCGAATCGGTGCTGATCACCCGGCACCTTCAGTTCTCGTTGCCGTACCGTGCGCTCTTCTCGCACACGCTGCGACCGGAGACGATGAGCCGGCTGCTCGACGCGCTCGCCGCCCTGATCGTGCGCATGCACCTGACCGGCTTCTTCTGGGGCGACTGCTCGCTGTCGAACACGCTGTTCCGCCGGGACGCGGGCGCGTTCGCCGCCTACCTGGTGGACGCGGAGACCGGCGCGTTGCACAACTCGCTCTCCAACGGTCAGCGCGGTGAGGACCTGGAGATCGCCCGGGTGAACATCTTCGGCGAGGCGTTGGACCTGCAGGCCGCCGGCCTGCTGCACGAGTCCATCGACCCGGAGGTGGTCTGCGAGGAGGTCGTGCAGCGCTACGAGCGGCTGTGGCACGAGATCACCTACGAGCAGGCGATCGAGCGGGAGGCACGGCGCGACATCGAGGGCCGGATCCGCCGCCTCAACGAGTTGGGCTTCGACGTGGCCGAGGTGGCCATGTCGGGTGGCGAGGACGGGCGTTTCCTGGTCCGGCCGAAGGTGGTGGACGCGGGCTACCACACCCGGCGGCTGTTGCGGCTGACCGGTCTCGACGCCGAGGAGAACCAGGCTCGCAAGCTGCTCAACGACCTGGACGCCTACCGGGCGGAGAGCGACCTGATCGACGAGCAGCAGGCCGCGCACCGTTGGCTGACCGAGGTCTTCGAGCCGGTCGTCCGGGCGGTTCCCGCGCACCTGCGTCGCAAGTTGGAGCCGCAGGAGCTGTTCGCGCAGATCATCGAGCACAAGTGGCTGCTCTCCGAGCAGGCCGGCCGGGACGTCGGGATGCGTCACGCGGTCCAGTCGTACCTGGCCGACGTGCTGGTGCACCGCCCCGACGAGCAGGCCATCCTCGGCGTGGAAGTCCCCAGCCTCAGCTGAGATCCAGCCTGGTCGTCTGCCTTCGGAGCTGATGTCGTAGGCGATTCAGCTCCGAAGGCTCTCCAGGTGCCCTGTCGAGCTGCCCCGGATGTGGGGCAGCTCGGCGTGAGCGGCACTGTGGAGACAATCCCCGCGTCAGGCTGCTCGCGCGCCTGGTCTGCCCCAAATCTGGGGCAGCTCGACAGGCGGTGAACCAGGCGCGGTCGGTAGCGCCTGGCGCTCAGCAGGGGCAGTAACGGTCAGTCCACCCAGGAGCCTCCGCGCAGCACCCGCACCACGTTCAGGTCGTCGTCCAGCACCACCAGGTCGGCGCGGAGTCCGACCTGGAGGGCACCGACCCGGTCGCCCAGGCCGATGGCCCGGGCCGGGGTGGTGGCCACCATGCGAGCCGCGTCGGCGATCGGGATTCCGGCATTCACGGCGTGCCGCAGTGCGGCGTCCATGGTCAGGGTGCTTCCGGCGATCGCGCCGTCACGGGCGAGCCGGGCCACCCCGTCGGTCACCGTGACGGCCTGACCGCCCAGTTCGTACTCCCCGTCGGCCATTCCGGCCGCGGCCATCGCGTCGGTGATCAGCGCGGCCCGGTCCGGGCCGGCGGTCGCGGCGACGTAGGTCAGCATGCCGTCGTGCAGGTGCACCCCGTCGGCGACCAGCTCGCAGATGACTGTGGGCGCGTCGAGCAGCGCCACCACCGGGCCCGGCTCGCGGTGGTGCACCGGTCGCATGCCGTTGAACAGGTGGGTGCCGACGCTGGCGCCGGCGGCGACGGCGGCCCGGGTCTGCTCGTACGTGGCGTCGGTGTGGCCGACCGCCGCCACCACCCGCTGCGAGGCGAGCAGCCTGATCGCCTCCAACGCGCCGTCGCGCTCCGGGGCGAGGGTGACCATCCGGACCGCGCCCCGGCCCAGCTTGATCAGTTCGGTCAGCTCGTCGGTCGACGGGTCGCGGAGGTACTCCGGGTTCTGCGCGCCGCAACGCGTCGCGGAGAGGTAGGGCCCCTCGAAGTGGACACCCGCCAGCACGCCCTCCTCCACCAGCGGGCCGAACGCCTCGGTGGCCGAGCGCATCAACTCGAAGGGCGCGCTGACCAGGCTCGCCAACAGGGTGGTCGTGCCGTGCGCGAGGTGGAAGTCGGCAGCCGCCCGGGCCTCCTCGGCGTCCCCGATCGTGAAGGTGTGCCCGCCACCGCCGTGCGTGTGCATGTCGACGAAGCCCGGCAGGATCCAGTGCCCGTCACGGACCGTCGGGTACTCGGCGACGGCGGTGATCCGATCCCCGTCCCACTCGACGCAGCCCTGTCGGATGACACCGGTCGGGGTCACCACGCGGCCGTTCACCCGTACCGTCATCGTTTCTCCTGGTGGTCGTGGCCGCGCACGGCGTCCAATGCGAGCAGGGCGGCACCGAGGCAACCAGCCTCGTCGCCGAGGGCTGCCGCGACCAGTTGCGGCTCCCGGTGGAAGGTCATCCGCTCGTGCAGCGCCGCCCGCAGCGGGGTCAGCAGCAGATCGCCGGCCTGGGCGAGGCCGCCGCCGAGCACTATCGTCGCCACGTCGAACAGCGCCTGCCCGCTGGCCAGGCCGTCGGCGAGCGCCTCGACCGTCTCCTGCCAGACCTGGCTGGCGAGTGGTTCGCCGGTCGCGGCCCGTTCGGCCACCTCGGCCGCTGACACCGGAGCGTCGGCCGCCTCACCGGCCAGTTCGGCGTACCGGCGTCCGACCGCCGCGGCCGAGGCGACCGCCTCCAGGCAGCCGGGGCGGCCGCAGCCGCAGCGCGGGCCGTCCGGCCGGACCAGGATGTGGCCGATCTCCCCGGCGGCGCCGTGCGCGCCCACTGCGGCGTGGCCGTCGACGACATGCGCCGCGGCGATGCCGGTGCCGATCGCCACGAACAGCACGTGCCCGGTGCCGCGACCGGCGCCGAGCCGGGCCTCGGCGAGACCACCGACACGCACGTCGTGGCCGAGCGCCGTCGGCAGGCCGAGCCGCCGCACCGCCAAATCCCGCAGGGGTACGTCCCGGAAGCCCACGTTCGCCGACCAGACCGCGACCCCGCGCGCCTCGTCCACGACACCGGGGACGGCGATGCCGACAGCGATCGGTGTGAGGCCGTCGGCGCGGGCCTTGTCGGCGAGCCCTTCGGCGACGTCCAGGATGGTGGCGACCACTGCCGCCGGACCGCGCGCGGCGTCGGTGGGGTGCCGCTCGGTGCGTACCGCGACGCCGTCCGGCCGGACCAGGGCGCACTTCATGCCGGTGCCACCGACATCCAGCGCGACGACCACCGGGTCGGTAGGCGCGGCGCCGCCGCTGTTCATGCCAGCACCACGGCCCGGGACAGGTGCCGGGGCGCGTCCGGGTCGAGGCCCCGGCTGGTGGCCAACGCGACAGCGAAGCGTTGCGCCAGGATCAGGTCGGCCATCGGGTCGACCGGGGTACGACCGGCGGACCAGCTGCCGAGCACCGTGCGCCAACCGTGGGTGCGGCTGTGTACGAAAGCCGCGCCGGTGGCGGCCACGTCCTCGGGTAGCCCGTCGGGCAGTTCGCCGAACGCCCAGACCAGGCGGCCGGGTGCGGCGACCGAGATGGGCCCGTGTCGGTAGTCCATCGCCGGGTACGCCTCGGCCCAGAAGATCGCCGTTTCGCGGCACTTCAGGGCGGCCTCCTGGGCCAACCCGATCGTCCACCCCCGACCCAGGAAGGTGACCTGCCCGATGGTGGCCGGGTCGATCGGCAGCGGAGAGCGCACCGCCACCTCGGCGTCGGCGGCGAGCGCGGTGACCGGGTCGCCGAGGTGGGCGCGGAGCAGAGCCAGCGCGGTGGTCGCGAAGCGGGTCTGCACCACCGACCGCTCGTCGGCGAAGGGCATGGTCACCGCGGCGGTGGCGAGGTCGACCGCCGGGGACGCCGGGTCGCCGACGATGACAGTGGTGGGTGTCCGTCCACGCAGTGCGGCGAGCAGTTCGAGCACCTCGGTGGTGCAGCCGGAGCGGCTGATGGCGATCAGCCGGTCGTAGTGGCGGCCGGTGGGGAACTCGGACGCCTGGAACGCGTCGGTCTCACCCTGACCGGCCTGCTCGCGGCGGGCCGCGTACGCCATCGCCATGAACCACGACGTGCCGCAACCGACCACCGCGACTCGTTCACCGGGGCGCGGCAGGTCGCCGTGGACGACGCCGGCCAGTTCGGCCGCCTCCCGCCAACAGTCGGGTTGGCTCGCGATCTCCGCGTCCACGTACGCCATGGCAAACTCCTCGCAGGGGCGACCGGTGCGCAATACGGCTCGTTAGACCCGCATTTCGCGCGTTATTCTGCGCGAATGCGGGTGGCCGTGGCAACCGGCCAGCCGATCGCGCAGGTCAGTCTTTTGCGCCCACCTAGTTTCGCGCACTAGTGTGCACGCAATCAATCACCGTCCGTGCAGTTGCTGGGAGGGCCTCCGCGGTGGACCGGTACGCCAGATGGAACGCCCTTCTCGAGATGCTGACCGACAACGGCCGGGTCAGTGTCGAGGCGGCAGCCGAGCGGCTGGACGTCTCCCAGGCCACCATCCGGCGTGACTTCGACCAGCTCGCCCAGCAGCAGATGATCACGAGGACGCGCGGTGGCGCGGTCGCCAACGGCGTCTCGTACGACCTGCCGCTGCGCTACAAGACGGCGAAGCACTCGGCGGAGAAGCAGCGGATCGGCGCTGCCGCCGCCGCGCTGGTCACGCCCGGCACTGTGGTCGGCCTGAACGGTGGCACCACCAGCACCGAGGTGGCGAGGGCCCTCGCCGTCCGGCCGGACCTGAACACCAGCGCCGAGGGTGCCCAGCTCACCGTGGTCACCAACGCGCTGAACATCGCCAACGAGCTGCTGGTGCGGTCCCGGATGAAGGTCGTGGTGGCCGGCGGGGTGGTGCGCCCGAAGTCGTTCGAACTCGTCGGCCCGCTGGGCGGGGCGCTGCTGCGTGAGGTCACCCTGGACGTCGCGTTGCTGGGTGTGGACGCGATCGACCCGCAGCTCGGCGCGGCCGCCCACCACGAGGGTGAGGCGGCGATGAACAACCTGATGGTGGCCCGGGCCAAGCGAGTGGTGATCATCGCCGATTCGTCCAAACTGGGGGGCCACGCCTTCGCCCGGATCTGCCCCGTCGAGCGGGTGGAGACGTTGGTGACCGACTCCGGTGCCGCACCGGAGGTGGTGGAGGCGTTCCGCGCCGCCGGCGTCCAGGTCGTCTGCGCCTGAGCCGTCACGTTCCGTCGATGAAGTAGTCAGTTCGGCGCGTCGATGCATACCGCGTATTGCGTGTGCCTGCATACCGCGTATGGTGTCGGCTGTCACGCCCACCCATCGGGGGAGGTGCAGCTTGCCAGCTGTCCTGGAGATCGAAGGTCTACGTAAGACGTACAAGAGTCGTCGACGCGGCACCCGCAACGCGCTCGACGGCTTCGACATGCGGGTCGACGCGGGGCAGGTGCACGGCTTCCTGGGTCCGAACGGGTCCGGCAAGACCACCACGCTGCGTACCCTGCTCGGCCTGATCCGACCCGACGGCGGCCGGATGGCGCTGCTCGGGCACGAGGTCCCCGACGCGCTGCCCACTGTCGCCGGCCAGGTCGGCGCGATCGTGGAGAGCCCGCAGTTCTTCCCGCACTTCAGCGCACGGGACACGCTGTCCCTGCTGGCCGGGGCGGGCGAGGTGCCGGCCACCCGGGTCGACGAGGTGTTGGAGCTCGTCGGGCTGCGCGACCGGGCGGGGGAGCGGGTCAAGACGTACTCGCTGGGCATGAAGCAGCGGCTCGCCGTCGCCTCGGCCCTCCTGAAGAACCCGAAGCTGCTCATCCTCGACGAGCCCGCCAACGGCCTCGACCCGGGCGGCATCCGGGAGATGCGCACGCTGATGCGCAACCTCGCCGAATCGGGAATGACAGTGTTGCTGTCCAGCCACATCCTCGGCGAGATCCAGCTGATCTGTGACTCGGTCACCATCATCTCGCTGGGTCGGCGGGTCGCGTTCGGCCCGGTCGACGAGGTGCTCGCCCAGCACTCGTCAGGCGCGGTCCGGATCCGGTTGGAGGCGGTCAGCGACCTGCCGGTGGCCACCGAGGCGCTCACCAAGGCCGGGATCCGGGTCACCGGGCACCCCGACCACCTGATGCTGACCGGCGTCGACAAGCCGGCCTCGGTGACGCGGTTGCTCGCCGAGCAGGACCTCTACGTCAGCGAGTTGGCGCCGATCGCGGTCGACCTGGAGAGCGTCTTCCTAGAACTGACCGCCACCGCACCGGTGCCCGGTCAGCACCGGCAGGTCGACGAGTCCATGAAGGTCGGTGGGACGGGTCAGCCCGGCACCGCCGGAGGAGGGTGGGGCGCGTGAGCCTCTATCGTACGGAGCTGCGCCGGCTCGCCAAGCGGCGTTTCACCCGCTACATGACGCTGCTCGGTCTGGTGGTGCTGGCCGCGGTGGTGGTCGGTGTGTTCTTCACCAACCACAAGATCGACGCTGGTCAGCGTGCCAAGGCGGAGCGCGAGGCCCAACAGCAGTACGAGTTCCAGGTGCGCGACAGCGAGCGGGCACGCGTCGAGTGCGAACAGGCGAAGACCGCTGGCACGCCGACCGACGGCCGCTACCCGGATGACTGTTCGATGATCACGGCCCCGCCTCGGGAGGAGATCCGGGCGGAGTGGTACCTGCCGTCGACGTTCAACTTCCGGGAGACGTTCGACGAGACACTGATCCCGTTCGCGGCGATCCTCGCGCTCGTCGGATTCGTGATCGGCGCGTCCTTCGTCGGCGCCGAGTGGAGCACCGGCGGCATGATGAACCTGCTGCTCTGGCGGCCGAAGCGGCTCACCGTACTCCTCACCAAGCTGGCCGCGCTGCTCACCGGCATCCTGGCGGTGACTCTGCCCGCCGCGGTGCTGTGGTTCGCCGGTTTCTGGGGGGTGGCCACCTTCCGGGGCACCACCGAGAAGGTGACCTCCGGCGTCATGCAGTCGGCCATCCTGACCGGGGTACGCGGTGTGGTGCTGGTGCTGGTGCTGACCACCATCGGCTTCGCCCTCGCCTCGCTGGGTCGGCACACCGCGATGGCCCTCGGCGGCGTGGTGGCGGTGATGGTGGTCGGCCAGTTCGGGCTGGGCATCCTGCTGTCGATGGCGAACGTGAAGTTCGCCGAGGCCTGGCTGCTGCCCACGTACGCGCTGGCCTGGATGACGAAGACGGTGACGTTGCAGGACTGGAACTCCTGCAACGCGACCTTCTTCGGGGAGTGCAAACCCGCCACGATGGATATCACGTGGCAGCAGTCGTCAGTCCTGTTCTCGGTCGGCTTGGTGGTGATCCTCGGGGCTGCGGTCTGGGCGATGCGTCGCCGCGACATTTCCTGAGATACCGGCTACTGAGGCCCCCGGCACACGTCGGGGGCCTCAGTGCGTTCGGGTACCGCCGCGCCGGCTGCTGCGACAGGGGTCCTCGCTGGCTAGGCTGAGCGAATGTCCGCCGACGCCACCACCCCAGAGTCGTCCGCCGACGCTCGTCCAGGTGGCGTCGGGCCGACCGTTCCGACTCCCCGGCCGGCGCCGCACATCGAGGCCGCCGACGAGCCGGCGCAGCCGGCCGAGCCGACCGACGAACCGGCGCCCGTCCAGCCTGTCGACCCGGCGGCCCTGTTGACCGAGCGCGAGCGGGCCATCCTCGCCTTCGAGCAGCAGTGGTGGCGGCACGCCGGGGCCAAGGAACAGGCCGTCCGGGACACCTTCGGGGTTTCCTCGACCCGCTACTACCAACTGCTCAACGGGTTGTTGGACAATCCGGCCGCCCTCGCCGCCGACCCCGTGCTGATCGCGCGGCTCCGCCGGTTGCGCTCGTCGCGCGCCCGCAACCGCCGCCGCTGACCGGCTCCGCTGGTCGTTCAACGCGGGAGTGAGTCATCTGGCCAGGAATGTCACCCGACCCACTGGGTACGCGGGCAGCGCTGCGGCATCGCTGGTAGCTGGACCGGAGGCGACGGAGGGAGCGGGCGGTGGCTGGTGCCAACCCTCGGCAGGTGTGTCGATGATGCGGGTGCGATCCGCGTCCGCGCCGGCCCCGGGCCGACCGGTCAACGAGGACCTGGTCTTCCAGATCGGCCCGCTGGTCGGCGTCCTCGACGGCGCGACAGTGCCGGAGGGCTTCGACACCGGCTGCGTGCACGGGCCGGAGTGGTACGTGCGGCACCTGGCCGCCCGGATCGCCGTGGCGGAGGCGGTCCGCCCGGCGGCCCGTCTGACCAGCAACCTGGCCGCCGCCATCCTCGCGGTACGCGCCGACCACGGCGAGCAGTGCGACCTCGACCATCCCGGCACCCCGTCCAGCACGGTCTGCCTCCTGCGTGACTGCGGTGACCAGGTCGACTACCTGGTGCTCTGCGACAGCCCGTTGGTCCTGGACTGCGGCGGTCAGGTGAGCGTGGTGACCGACAACCGGCTGGACGCGGCGATGGCGGAGATGCGGGAGACGGTCGCCGTGCTGCCGGGCGGGGCGGCGGACCCGGTCACTCGGTTCCGGCACGCGGTGAGCGTTCAGCGGGAGCGGATGAACCGCACCCACGGCTACTGGGTAGCGGCGGCCGACCCCGACGCGGCCTTCCACGCCATGACCGGGACGCTGCCCCGGCACGGTCCGACGGCGCTGCGCCGGGCGGCTCTGCTCAGCGACGGCGCATCCAGCGCTGTGGAGCAGTTCGGGTTGACCGACTGGCCCGGTCTGCTGGATCTGCTCAGCGCGGACGGGCCGGGCCGGTTGATCGACCGGGTCCGGGCCGCCGAGCGCGACCACGGTGATCGGTTGCGCCGGCACAAGGCGACCGACGACGCCTCGGTGGTGTTCTGCGAGTTTCAGCCGACCGCGTGACCACCATCGGGTGACGACAGAGCGTGATGAGAAACACCCGGGCCGCCCGACCGGCCGGGACCGGTAGCCGGACCGCCAGTGCATCGCCAATGGGGTGGACTTCGGCCGATGGGGGCGGCAGACTGCGGCACGTGGCGGGTGCGGTCCGGCTGGAGCCGGTGGACGAGGGCAACCTGGAGCCGTTGCTCTCCGTAGCGGCTGCCGAGGCGGAGCCCGGTGACGTCATGCCGCCGGTCGAAGCCCCCGCCGGTTGGTCGCTCGCCCGCCGCGAGGCGTTTCGGGAGTTCCACCGGGCGAGCTTCGGTGGGCTGGACGGCCCGACCGGCTCGCAGATGTACGCGATCCTCGCCGGCGGCGAGGTGGTGGGCATGGTGCGGATGACGCGCTGTGACGAGCCCGCCACGGTGGAGACCGGGATGTGGCTCGGTCGCTCGGCGCGCGGACAGGGGATCGGCGCGGCCGCCCTGCGGGAGTTGTTGAACGCCGCCGCCCGGGCGGGCATGCGGGTCGTGGTGGCGGAGACGACTGCGGACAACGCGGGTGCCGTTGCCGTCCTCAATAAATGCGGCGCGAAACTGTATGAGCAGGACGGAAAGGTGCGCGCCGAAATCTGCCTTGATTCGACGCCCCCCGCACTCTGACGCTCACTTCTGCGTTTCATATCGCCTATCACTCTCCCTGGTGGGAAGCGCCCTGCTGTCCGTTATAGCGTGCGGCGTCCCGCCTTTCCTGATCGGTGTGAGCGCCTTTATCCGAAGGGCGTGGAATCGGTTTCGGCAGAATGCTGCCGGGTACTGCCCGCCGGGTCCACAGACACGGAAAGCCTGATCAGAGGAACAGCGCGCCGTTATTTTTGGTAGCCCTCCTCCGGCCCCCACGGTCAGGCTTCCGGACCCTTTCGGGGAGCGAAGGAGAGCAGATGAAGACCGGCACACGAATCGGATTGGCGGTGGGCTTCGGCTACCTGCTGGGCCGCCGCCGCAAGTTGCGTACCGCGCTCACCCTGGCCGCCGCAGTCGCCGCCGGACGGGCCAGCCGTGACCCCGGCGGGCTGCTCAAGCGCGGCACCGATGTCCTGCACTCGTCCCCCGCCCTGAGCAACCTCAGCCGGCTGGGTGGGCCCCTCGTCAACGCCGGGCGGGCTGCCGCGAACGCGGCTGCCGGCAGCGGCGTGGACGCCCTCAGCGGTCGGCTGCGCAGCTCGGCCGACGCGTTGCGCAGCCGGTCCGGCAACCAGGACGACGGCAGAGGCGCTGACCAGGGCACCGACAACGGTGACGCGGAGAAGAACCACCGGGACGAGTCGACCGGGCAGCGGGGGCGGTGACGGTGGCAGCGAACGCGAACCCCGGCGGTCTGGGTGACAAGGTCCGCGACCAGTTGGTCGGCGAGGTGCGCAACCTGGCCGGAGCCATCGGTGAACGGGCGATGTCGGTGGTGACGGAACGGATCACCGGTGCGACCGGCCGACTCAGCGACTACGCGCGCCAGGGCGGCGGGCCCGGCCTCATCGCTGCGGCGACCGGAGCGCAGAAGCTCGCCGAGGGTGACTCACCGGTGAAGGCGATGGTTCATGCCGGAGTGGCCGGCGGTAAGGAGAAGGTGATGTCGGCTCTCGGCCGCATGGGCGGTAAGGGCGGCGGCAAGGGCGGCAAGAAGCAGAAGGTCACCAACATCGTCGAGACCATCGAGGTCGGTGTGCCGGTGCGGGCCGCGTACAACCAGTGGACCCAGTTCGGCGACTTCCCGAGCTTCATGAAGAAGGTCGAGAACGTCGACGCCGACTCCGACGAGAAGCTGACCTGGAAGGCGCAGGTCTTCTGGTCGCACCGGACGTGGGAGTCGACGATCGTCAAGCAGGTGCCGGACAAGCTCATCCACTGGCGGTCCAAGGGCGAGAAGGGCTCGGTGGACGGCACTGTCAGCTTCCACGAGATCACCCCGGACCTGACCCGCATCCTGGTGGTCCTGGAGTACCACCCGCAGGGTCTCTTCGAGCACACCGGCAACCTGTGGCGTGCCCAGGGGCGGCGGGTCCGGTTGGAGTTGAAGCACTTCGTCCGGCACGTGATGACGGAGGTGGCGCTCGACCCCGACCAGGTCGAGGGCTGGCGCGGCGAGATCCGCGACTCCCAGGTGGTCAGGGACCACGAGACCGCCGTCCGCGAGGAACGCGAGCAGGCCGAGGAGCACGAGCAGGCCGAGGAGCGCGAGCAGGCCGAGGAGCGCGAGGAGCGCGAGCCGGAGGAGCCCTCTCGTCGGCCCGCCGGTCGGCAGCGGCAGCGTCCACCCCGGCGACCGGCCGAGCCGGAGTACGACGATGAGTACGAGGCCTACGAGGACGGCTACGACGAGGGGTACGCGGAAGAGCCCGACGAGGAACCACCGCCCGCGCCGCGCCGCCGTACCGCCGAGCGGGCCCGTCGCCCGGAGCCGCGGGAGGAGCCACAGCGGGCCCGTCGCCCGGAGCCACGGGAGGAACCACAGCGACCTCGGCCGCCGGTCCGGCGCGGGGCCGAGCCGCCGCGTCGCCCGGTGGTACGTCGTCGGCGGGAGGAGGACGAGTGACAGTCGTTTCCGGTGACGGTGCGGCAGGTGGCGCCCTGGAACGTACCGGGTCCACCGCCGGCGGCCTCGCCGACGTCGTGGAGACCGTGCTCGACAAGGGCGTGGTGATCGACGCGCAGGTCACCGTCGGGGTCGTCGGCATCCCGCTGGTGGAGATCAACGCGCGGGTCGTGGTGGCGAGCATCGAGACGTACCTGCGGTTCGCCGATGCGGTCGACCGGCTCGACATCGCCCCGGAGGACGCCGGGGGCCTGGCCGGACTGGTGGGGGGTGTCACCGACGTCGTCTCCGACGTCACCGGCTCGGTGCGGGACGTGACCGGCAACGTGCGGGATCTCGGGAGGAGCTGAGATGGCGGACGAGACGGGACTGTTCATCTACGGGCTGGTGCCGGCCGACGTGGAGGCGACGCCCGACGCGGCCGGGGTCGGCGAGCCGCCGGGCGAGGTGGCGGTGATCCGGCACGGGGATCTCGGGGCCCTGGTCAGCGAGGTGCCGCTGGACGCCGCCCTGGGTCGGCCCGCCGACCTGCGGGCGTACCAGGAACTGCTGGACGGGACGGCGGAGGTGGCACCGGTGCTGCCGGTGCGCTTCGGCACTGTCGTGACCGGCCCGGACGCGGTCGTCGACCTGCTCGAGGCGCATCATGACCGGTTCGCCGCCGCGCTCGCCGAGTTGGAGGGCCGGGTGCAGTACGTCGTGCAGGGGCGCTTCGACGAGCGGACGCTGCTGCGTGGCGTCCTGGACGAGAACCCGGCCGCCGCTGGGCTCGCCGAGCAGATCCGCGGCCGGCCCGAGACGACCAGCCGCGAACTTCGGATCCGGCTGGGCGAGCTGATCAGCCAGGCGGTGGAGCTGCGCCGGGAGGCGGAGAACCGTCGGTTGCTCGACGTCGTCGCCGAGTACGTCGTGTCCACGCAACTGCGACCGCCCAGTCACGAGATGGACGCCGCGCACGTGGCGCTGCTGGTCGACACGGATCAGGAGGCGGCGATGATCGACGTCCTGGAGGAGTACGCCCAGCATCGGAGGGGTCTGCTCCGGTTGCGCCTGCTGGGACCGCTCGCCCCGTACGACTTCGTCGCCGCGCACCAACTGGCGGGCTGACCCGTGGACCTGCTCTGGGCGCTGCTGACCCTGCCGTACGCGCCGGTGCGGGGGCTGACGGCGGTGGTCGGGGTGGTCGCCCGAGAGGCGGAGGCGCGGCAGCGGAATCCGGTCAACGTCCGGCGTGAGCTGGAGGAACTGGATGCCGCTGCCGCCGCCGGTCAGCTGACCCCGGAGGAACGCGACCGGGCCGAGCAGCGGGTGCTGGACCGGCTCACCGGCGGCGTCAGCCGGCAGCGCCCGCCCCAGCGCAGGCCGGCTGGTGAGGGAGGTGTGCGCGATGTCCGACGACGACGTCCGGGCCCGGCGACGTGACCCGGGCACCGAGGACTATCCCGACGACGAGTACGTGGAGCCGGCATCGGCGGCCGAGGCGGCCCGGGCCGGGCTGCGGCAGCTCGTCGAGCTGACCGGCCGGGAGGCGTCCGGGACCGTCTCGTTGGAGGCGACCGACGACGGCTGGCTGGTCGGGGTGGAGGTGGTGGAGGCGCGGCGCGTCCCCTCGTCCATCGACCTGATGGGCCTCGACGAGGTGGAGCTGGACATCGAGGGCGGCCTGCTCGGCTACCGGCGGGTGCGCAGCTACCAGCGCGGGAAGGGCGAGGTGGGCTGACATGACCGCTGGGCAGCAGCCGTCGGTGGTGCAGAACTCGGGCCAGGTCCTGCCCGCCGGCCACGAACCGGCGAACCTTGGCGACATCCTGGAGCGGGTGCTCGACCGCGGCATCGTGATCGCCGGCGACATCCGGGTGAGCCTGCTCGACATCGAGCTGCTGACGCTGAAGCTGCGGCTGGTCATCGCGTCGGTCGACACCGCCCGGCAGATCGGCATCGACTGGTGGGAGCACGACCCGTGGCTCAGTTCCCGGGCCCGGCCGCCGGTGGAGCCGGGGCCCCGTGACCCGGAGGAGGTCGAGGCGGAACGCCGGCCCCGGGTGGAGGCCCGGGCTCGACTCCGGGACGCCGAGCGGGAGGAGTGGGATGAGTTCGACGCGTGAGACGCAGGCCCCGGTGACCGGCGCCTGGTTGCACGGTGTGGTCCGGGACGTCGACCCGAGGGTGCTTGCGGAGATCACCGGGATGGACGGTGGCCCGGTGCGCGGGGTGCCCGCCGCCGACCTCGTGGCCGTGGTCAGCGCGGCCCCACTGGACGAGTACGGCGAAGAACCGCTGCGTCACCACCTGGAGGACCTTGCCTGGCTGGAGCGGGCGGCGCGGGCGCACCACGGCGTCGTCGAGGCGCTGGCCCGGCGGGGGGCGGTGGTGCCGGCCCGCCTCGCCACAGTGCACAGCGACGACAGCAGGGTAGCCGGATCACTGGTCGAGTGCGCTGCCGAGCTGCTCGCCACGTTGGACCGTCTCACCGGGCGCGCCGAGTTGGGCGTCAAGGGTTACCTGGTGCCGGGTGCGGTGGTCCGGGCCGGTGGATCCGACGGTCCCGGCGGGGTGGGGACCGCGTACCTGCGTCGGCGTCGGGCCCAGCTGACCGCCCGCGACGAGGGCCAGCAGGCCGCGATCACGGCGGCGGACGCGGTGCACACCGCCCTCGGTGAGCTGGCCGTCGCCGACCGGCGGCACGCACCGCAGGACCGGCGACTCTCCGGGGCGGCGACCGCGATGGTGCTCAACGGCGCGTACCTGGTGGATCGTTCGGCCCTGCCCCGCTTCACCGGGCTGGTCGCCACGTTGGGCGACCGGCATCCGGGGATCCGGCTGGAGCTGACCGGGCCGTGGCCGGCGTACTCCTTCGTCGCGGAACGGCCCGAGCCGGCTCACGCCGTCCGGGAGGCGCGGTGACGACCGCGCTCGCGCCGAGCAGCGCGGACGACCCGCTGGCCTATCGGCCGGTCGCCCTGGTGGATCTGCTCGACCGGGTGCTCGCCACCGGTGTGGTGATCAGCGGAGACATCACCCTGGCGATCGCCGAGGTGGACCTCGTCCGGATCTCGTTGCGCGCTCTTGTCGCCTCGGTCGGAGCGTTGACGCCGGTGGTGGACGCCGAACCGGCGGCGGGCTCCGGATGACCGGGCGGGACGACGCCGCCGAGCTGGCCGCCGCACTGGGTGCCGAGTCGTGGCGACCGCCCCGGGTCACCCCGCTGGACCGCCGGATCGCTGTGGACCGCGACTCGGTCGAACGAGGGCTGGCGAGCCTGGTGCTCACGATCGTCGAGTTGCTGCGACAACTCATGGAGCGGCAGGCGTTGCGCCGGGTTGACCTCGGCGACCTCACCGAGGAGCAGGTGGAGCGGATCGGGGTGACGCTGATGGCGCTGGAGGAGCAGATGGTCGGCCTGCGCGAGCACTTCGGTCTGGCCCCGGAGGACCTGAATCTGGACCTCGGTCCGCTCGGTCCGCTCCTGCCCACCGACTGAGCCGCCGGTCGGCGGCGACCGGGATGGCCGCCGCCGACCGTCAGGGGTCAGGCCGGTACGCGGACGATGTCGTAGTCGGTGCTCGGCGTGGACTCCACGTCGAAGCGGCCGTTGACCACGTACAACGCGGAGCCGAGCAGGTCGCCGGTGGCCGGGGACCGCAGCTGCGGCCCGGTGATCTCCCGCTGCACCACCCCGGAGTTGTACGAGCCGTTCAGTCGCACCACGGCGATGACGTTGGACAGGTTGCGGATCACGTGCAGGGTGCGCCCCCGCAGCACCAGCCCGTCGGCCCGGTCCACCGAGTAGCCGCCGAGGTCGAAGACACCGCTGCCGCCGGTACGCGGGTCGACGCGGACCAGTTGCCCGGTCAGCATCTGCGCGACCAGCAGGTCTCCGTTTGGCAGCGCCACGATCCCGTTGTTGAACGCGTCCGGCGTCGCCCCCGGGCCGGCGAGCGGCAATACCCGGAACGCGGTGGGATCCGGCAGACGACCGCTCGGGCCCAGCGGCACCACGTACAGCACCGGGCGTACGGAGTCGGTGAAGTAGACCGCCCGTTCGGTGATCACCATGTCGTTGACCAGGGTGTTCGACCCGTCGTTGAACTGGTAGTGGGCCAGGCGGGCACCGGTGCGCGGGTCGTACACGCTGGCCCCGCCGGTGTAGAAGTCGGCGGTCCAGAGCCGGCCCCGCCGGTCGAGTTCGAGGCCCGCCTTGGGCTTACCCGGTGTGCCGGGGATCAGCACCGAACCGCGCCCGGTGCGGAGGTCACCCCGCCACACCGCGCCGTCAAGAACAGAGCCCACGTAGACGGCCGTGCCGTGGCCGATGGTCAACCCCTCGGGCGTGAAGCCGTCGGGCAGGGCGATCCGGGCCGGGAACGGCTTCGACGGGTGGGCGGCCGCCGACGCGCCGACAGTGGACACTGTCGCCGCCGCCAGCAGCGGGACGACGAGGAAGGAGATGAGTCTGTGCAAGGAGCACCGCCTGACGTCGGAGTGGACGACTCCACTCAGGAGCATGACGTTCTACGGACGTCTGGGGCGCGACGAAAGGTTGTGCTGGTCTGCTCACTCCCGGTCAGCGGCGTACGCCGCGAGCCAGGCCACCTGGGCCGGGTCCAGCGACGGGCGTACCCGTGCCCGCGCGGTCGCCACGTGCGCGGCGGTGACCGTCGCGGCGGCGAGCGACTCACGCATGGCGGCCAGCGCCGCCTCCCGCACCAGCGCGGCGCAGTCGGCGGCGGAGAAGCCGGTCAACTCGTCGCCGAGGCTCGACAGGTCCACGTCCGGGGCCAGCGGCACCTGGCGGGACGCGGCCCGCAGGATCTCCGCGCGGGCCGGCCCGTCCGGCGGCGGCACGTAGACCAGCCGCTCCAACCGGCCCGGCCGCAGCAGCGCCGGGTCGACCAGGTCCGGCCGGTTCGTCGCGCCGACCACCACCACGTTGCGCAGCGTCTCCACCCCGTCGAGTTCGGTGAGCAGCGCGGCGACGACCCGGTCCGTGGTGCCCCCGTCGGTGGCCTGCCCGCGTACCGGGGCCAGCGCGTCCACCTCGTCCAGGAAGATCAGGGTCGGGGCCGCCTCCCGGGCCCGGCGGAACAGTTCCCGGACCGCGCGCTCGCTCTCGCCGACCCACTTGGAGAGCAGTTCGGCGCCCTTCACCGACAGCACGTTGGCCCGCCCCGACCCGGCCAGGGCGGTGACCAGGTACGTCTTGCCGCAGCCGGGTGGCCCGTAGAGCAGCACGCCACGCGGCGGTTGGACCCCGAGCCGGGCGAAGGTGTCCGGGTAGGTCAACGGCCACAACACCGACTCGGTGAGTGTCTGCTTGACCTCGTCCAGGCCACCCACGTCGTCGAGGGTCACCGACGCGAGGTCCAGGGTGGACGCGGCCATCGTGGTCGGCCGGACCACCTCCAGGGCGGCGGTGAAATCGGCCATCGACACCGTCGGTGTCTCGGCGGCCTTCTGTCGCAGCGCCGCGCGTACCCCGGCCTCCCGGACCAGCGCGGCCAGGTCCGCCGCGACGAACCCGGGGGTACGCGCGGCCACCTCGTCCAGCCGGACGTCGTCGGCCAGTGGCACCTGCCGGGTCAGCACGGTGAGCTGTTCGCGGCGTAGCGCCTGGTCGGGGAGCGGGACGCTGATCCGCAGCGACAACAGGTCCGGCGTGCGTAGCGCGCTGTCGACCGCCTCCGGTCGGCTGGTGGCGCAGACCACCGCGACGCCGGCCCGGACGCTCTCCACGAGCACCTGCCGGAACACCGTCGCCACCGGGCCGGGCTCGTCCGCCGGTGCGAGCGCCTCGACGTCGCTGACCAGCAGCACCGCGGGGCCGCCGGCGCGGGCAGCTGTCGCCGCGGCGCGCAGTCGATCGGCGGCGGCCTGGTTGGCCAGCGCTGCCACCTCCGGTGCCCAGATCGGGTGGACACGGGCACCGACCCGGGCGGCGACAGCCCGGACCAGCGCCGACTTTCCGGAGCCCGCCGGGCCGACGAGCAGCACCCCCAGGGAGATGGTGGTGCCCAGCCGGCCCAGTACCTCCCGGTGGTGGAAACCGAGGTCGAGCAGTTCGGTCAGCTCCTCGGCCTGGGCCCGCAGCCCGGGTAGCTCGTCCACGTCCGGGGCGTCGTCGTCGGCCGGGGCCGTGTCGGCCGTTGTGCGCGGCTCGGGCGGCGCTGTCCCGACCGGGCCGGGCCCGTGCGTGGTCGCACCGTGCTCCCAGGTGACCGCCGTGTTCATGGTGACCAGAGCGCCGGCGGCCGGCTCGACCGTGACCACTGTCAGCAGGGTGCTGGTCCAGGCGAAACCGACGGTGTTGGCGAGGCTGCGACGAGCCGCCTCGACCAGGCCGCGCACCGACGCGTCCGGCAGCACGTCCTGCGGCAACAGCGACACGTCGTCACCGGCGGTGAGCACCTTGCCCAGCAGGGCGAGCCGGAGCATCTCCGGGCTCACCGCCGCCACCACCCCCGCCGGACCGGCCAGGACGACCCGACCCGCCGGGGTCAGCGGCACCGGGCTGACCCGCACCTGACCGCCGTCGCGTAGGCCCAGGTTGCCCAGGATCAGGTCGTCGGCGTACAGCAGGGCGCTGCTCGCGCCCGGAGCAGCCGCCGCCACGATCCCGGCCGTCTCCCGGCGGCCGGCGAGACGGACCGGGTCACCGGGACGCAGGCCCAGCGCGGTCATCGCCTCCGGGTGCAGCCGCACGATGCCCCGTCGGGCGTCCAGCGCGGCCGGCCGTAGGCTCGCCGTCAAGGTCAGGTCGGGTTGCGCCACCGCCCGACCGTAGCGGTCGTCAGCCACCTCCGCCGGTCAGCGCCGCGGATCCAACTCGTCCAACAACGACGGGTCCCGCCGGATCAGCTCGGCCAGCCGGGCCGCCGGGTCCGGCGTCAACCCGACCGGTCCGGGAGCCCAGGCGGGCACCGTCCGGCCGGACAGCGGCCACGTCGGTGGAGGTTCCACCGGGGCCGCCGCGGGCACCGGCCCGACAGTGACGTCCGACCCGTCCCAGGACACCCGCAACGGGTACGTCCGCCCGTCGTGTTCCACGTGCACGGTCACCACCAGCCCCGGGTGGGCGCCGACGACCTGGCGTACCGCCTCGGCCACCTCCTCGACCGGACCCCACCCGGTCGTGTCGCCCGAGGGATCGGCCCCCGCGTGGCGGGGGTCGTGCCGGCCCGGCCGGGCGTTGCCGCGCCCGAGAACCGGCTGACCCGACGGCGGTGTGGTGTCGTCCTGGTCGTTGACCCGTCGGCGCTGCGCCTCCTCGCGCCGGGCCAGTCGGGCCAGCGTCTCGTCGAGGTCACCCCTCACCGCATCACTCCTTCCCGCCACGGCCGGAGCCGGTCGGCTCAGGCCCTCCGGTCCCGCGTGGCCCGGTCCAGCGCACGGTCCAGGACGACCAGCAGGGCGTCCCGCACCGAGAGCCGGTCCCGGGCGTCGAACTGCACCAGGGGCACGTGGTCGCCGATGGCCAGCGCCCAACGGATCTCGCCGAGCTCCAGGGCCAGCCGCCCGTCGAAGGCGTTGACCCCGACCACGAACGGCAGTCCGGCCCTCTCGAAGAAGTCGATCGCCGGGAAGCAGTCGTCCAGCCGGGAGCTGTCCACCACCACCAGCGCACCCAGCGCCCCCCGCGCCAGGTCGTCCCACATGAAACCGAACCGGGACTGCCCCGGCGTGCCGAACAGGTAGAGCTTGAGACTGCGGTCGATGGTCACACAACCGAAATCCATCGCCACTGTGGTGGTCGTCTTGGTCGACCGGGCACCCGGGTCGTCCACGCCGATCCCGGCGGTGGTCATCTCGGCCTCGGTGGTGAGGGGTGCGATCTCGGAAATCGCGCCGACCGTGGTGGTCTTGCCCACCCCGAAGCCCCCGGCGACCAGGATCTTGACCGGGATCGGCGGCGCGGCCGGCTTACCGACCGGCGGCGTCGGCAGCCCACCCGACGAGGGCTGGTAGGGCGGCGGTGGCGCGGTCGGAGGCGGGCCGGCACGCCCGACTATCGGCCCGGTGCCCGGTGACATGCCGTACCGGGCGGCGGCGCTGTTCGCGGAGGCCCCGCCCAGCGGGGCGACCGGCCATTCAGGAGATCGCACGGAGTCCATCAATCACTCGCAGGATGAGATTGGGATCGAGGGCGTCGTCGCTGTCGGAGACGTGCACGTCCAGGTGCCCGGACGCCCGTAGGTCACCGACCAGGACCCGCGTCACACCGAAGTGCAACCGGGTCCGGGCCGAGATCTCGGCCACCGAGATCGGCTCGGCGCAGAGCGCGATGATCGCCTGGATCTCCGGTGCCATCACCGCGTCCGGTGGGCCGGACCACCAGCCGCTGTCCATCCGGACGGTCACCTGGGTCTCCAGCCCGATCGCCGGGTCCCCGCCCGTCACCCGCCCGGAGGTGAGCACGAACGGACGCGGACCTGCCGGCCCGCCACCGCCCACCCCCGGCTCGGGCAGCGCCGGTGCCGCCGCGCCCTCCCCCGCAGGAGACGGCGTGCGCAGGTACGGGCGGATCCGGACCCGGGGGTCCGGGTCCGCGTCCTCGCCGGCGACCTCCGGGGTCACTGCTGGACGGCGTTCTTCAACTCGACGATCAGACGCGGGGTCAGGGCACCGCCGGCCCGCCCGGCGAAGAGCGTCATCTCGTACGCGACGGTGCCCAGGGTCGCCGACCGGTCGGCGACCACCCCGAGCACGGAACCGCTGCTGATCGCGCTGATCAGCAGGTAGCCGTCGGCCATGTCGACGATCACCCGGTTCAGGCCGCCGAGCGCGTACCAGCTGGCTGCCCCACCGGCCAGGCTGGTCATCCCGGACACGACAGCCGCCAACCGTTCCGCGTTGGACCGGTCCTTGATCGCCGACATGGCCATCAGCAGGCCGTCCGAGGAGACCGCGATCGCCTCCAGGACCCCGGCTGTGCTGGAAGTGAAGGAATCAAGCAGCCAGTTGAACGTACGGGCCTCCGGGCTGAGGTCCCCACTGGCGGCGGGCTGGCTCTGGTGCTCGACGTTGTCGTGCAGGAAGGGGCTGGTCACCGTGATGATCCTTCTTCGTTCCGGTGGTCTGGGCTGACTTCGCGCAGAGCGCGGGCAACGCCCGCCTCGAACTCGCTGATGAGGTTCCGGACCTCGGCCGGGTCACCGAGGTGTGTGCTGGGCGGCTGGCACGCCGGGACGACAGTTAGGTTCGCCCCCGGCACCCGTCGGCTCAGCCGGGGCCGATCCGGAGCGCCGTCCGACGGGCCACCGTTGCCGGCCACCGCCGGGCCGGCGCCGCCCGGTGTGCTCGGCAGGTCGACCGTCGCGCCCAGGTCGGCCACGGTCGCCTCGACACCGGCCGACCTGATACCGGTCGCCTCGGCTCGGCGTACACCGGCTTGGAACGCCTCGACCAACGCGCGGGCCGCGGCGGGGTCCGCCCCGGTGGCGTCCACCGGCCGGGTCGGCGCGGTGGAGGCGCCCAGGCTGGCCCCGGGCACCCGCTGCCGGATCCGCGGCCCGGTCGGCGCGGGCGACGGTTCCGGCGTCGCCGGCGTGGGGGGCGCGGCCTGCTCGGGCTGGCTGTGGCCGAACGCGTTCCAGGACGGGCCGGCCTCCAGGCTGCGGGTGGCCCGGCTGAGGAGGTCCGAGTCGAATCGGGCCGGCGCGGCGACGGCCGCCGCGAGAGAGCGGGCGTCCTGCTCGGTCTCCGCCGCCGCCGTACGCCGGTCTCGTTCCGGCACGGTGGCCCGGGCCACGGCAGCTCCGGCCCGGTCGGCGCGGCGCAGCACCAGTGACGTCGACGGGATCTCCAGGTGTGCGGTCACCCCACCGCCTCCGGTGGCGGCCAGACCCACCTCCCAGCCGTGCCGACGGGCCAGCCGACCGACCACGAAGAGACCGAGCACCTCGGTGGGGGCCAGGTCGAGCCGTTCCCGGCGGGTGAACCGGGCGTTCTCCTCGGCCAGCCGTTGTTCGCTCATGCCGATGCCGTGGTCGACCACTGTGATCCGCGCGCCGAGGCCGGCCGCCTCGGCGGTCACCAGCACCCGGGTGTGCGGCGGCGAGAAGACTGTGGCGTTCTCCATCAGCTCGGCCAACGCGAGGATGAGGTCGCCGACCACCGCCGGCGCGGCCGAGATGCCCGCCGGCACCCGCACCTCGACCCGGGTGTAGTCCTCGATCTCGCCCAGCGCCAACCGGACCAGGTCGGCCAGTGGCACCGGCGCGGTATGGCCGTCGGCCCCGGCTGCGCCGGAGAGCACCACCAGGCTGCCGGCGTTGCGGCGCAGCCGGCTGGAGATGTGGTCGAGACGGTACAGGTGCTCCAGCCGACCCGGGTCGGCCTCCTGCTGCTCCAGCCTGTCGATCAGCGCGATCTGCCGGCCCACCAGGTTCTGGGTGCGCCGCCCGACGTGACCGAACATCTGCGCCACGTTGCGACGGCCGGCGACCTGCCGCTCGACCAGCCGCGCCGCGGTGTTCTGCACCCGGTCGAAGGCCCGCGCCAGGTCGCCGATCTCGTCGTTGGCCCGGATGTCCACCGGTTCCAACCGGACCGGTTGTGGGCTCTCCGACTCGTCGTCGGTGACCCGGACCAGCTCGGCCTCGGCGACCCGGGCGACCCGGTCGGCGGAGCTGGTGAGGCGGGTCAACGGTCGCGCCACCGTCCGCGCGACCGCCACACTGAGCAGCACCACCAGCGTCAGGATCAACGCCGCCGCGGCACCGACCAGGTACGCGGCGGTGAGCGCCCGCCGCTGCTCGGCGGTCGCCTCGGCGAGGACGTCGGCGACCAGCTTCTTCTCGACGAACTGGCCGAGCCGGATCATCGTGCGGACGGCCGGGAAGAGCACCTCCATCGGCACGGGGCGGACCGCGGCGGCCGGGTCCCGGGCGCTGGTGACCAGGAAGTCCGGGCTGGTACGAGCGGCCACAGCCGCGTCGTTGAGCTGGGCCACAGCGAGTTGTTCGGGCGTGATCAGACTGCGGAAGCGTGCGTTGTCGACCTGGAGCGCGGCGATGCACGCCACGTAACCGGCGACGGTGTCCGGGGTGCCGGCGGCCTTGACGAGCAGACTCAACGTGGCGCAGGCGGCCAGGCCCTCGTCGGACCGGAGCAGCCCGTCGAGAGCGAGCACCTGACGACCGGGCAACGTGTCGGTGTCCACACCGAACACCAGCCGCAGGGACTCGATGATCCCCGTGTTGATCGGGCGAAACGCCTCCATCACCTGACCGGGGTTCGCGGCCCGGGTCAGCACGGCGGCCCGCAGGTCGACGAGGCTGGACACCCGGTCCAGGGCGCTGTCCACCCGGTCGGTCAACGCTTCGTTGCGACCGGCTCTCAGGTCGGCCACCCGGTCGTCCACGTCGGCGGACTTGCGGACCAGCTCGCTCCGTTCCACCCGACCGAGCAGGTAACCGATGGAGAGGATGCGTTCCTGCTGCAGCTCCTGGACCAGGCTGCCGACCCGGCTGGCGAGTCGTACCCGTTCGGCGGTGTCGCCGGCCCGCTGCGCTGCGGCGACCCGGTCGAGCATGACCGGCACGGCGAGTCCGACCATGCTGAGCAGCGGGATCACCACGAGCAGGGCGAGCTTGCCGCGGATGCGGAGCCTACCGAGCAGCATCGAACGCCCCCCACTGTGCGGTCTCCGGTTCCCGGACGACGCCGGCGGGTTGCAGGCCGCGGGGCTCGCTGACCGCTGGTTGCCACGGGTCGTCGCGCATCGGAGTGTCCGGGCTGTCGGTGTGGCCGGCGGCGAGGGCGGCCCGGCGTCTTGCCCGGGCCGCGGCGTTGACCAGCAGCGCGGCGAGCCAGCCCAGCAACAGCACAGCCACCACCCCCGCTGCGACGGTCGACCAGCGGTCCCGGTCCAGCTCGTCGATGCGCTCGACCAGCAGGGCGTCGAGTTCGGCGAGGATGACCGGCTGCAGTTGACGCGCCGAGCGGTGCGTGTTGAGCGCGGCGGCTGCCAACTGGGTCTGGTCGACGACACCCGTGCCCTTCGCCGGGGTCGAGTAGGCGGCCAGCGCCTCCACCGAGCGCTGGTAGGTGTCGAGCGGGGTCAGCACGTTCGCGCCGAGGTCGGTGCTCTCCGAGCCGTCCACGGCGGAGCGCAGGTTGTCGACGAGGTCGCCGGCGGGTGCCAGTGCGGCCACCCGCAGGCCGCTCAGCTCCATCAGGCCCCGGGCCTGTTCGGCGGCGGGTCGACGGGAGATCAGCGCACTCAGGTCGGCGAGTCGACCGGCGGCCACCACCGCCTCGGGCAGTTCCTGGCCGGCGCTGTCCTGGAGGAAGAAGGAGTCGGCCACGGGGTCCCGGACCAGTCCGGAGCTCTCCCGGACCTTGCGGTGCAGGGCCAGCAGGAGATCGGAGACCTCCCCGTACGCCGTGTACGCGGACTCCGGGTCGGCGGCGCTGCGTCCGCGCAGTGCCTCCAGCTTGGCCCGTACGCCGGCCCAGCGTTCCTGGCTGAGCAGTTCGACGCCGATGCGGGCGTCCACCTCGGCGGCCTTCTCGACCGCCCGGTCCAACGCCTCGCGGGCGACCGGGCGGCCGTTGACGGTGGCGGACTGGGCCTCGACCAGGGCGTCGGTGACTCCGGCCAGAGCGGTGAGGTACTCCACGCCGAGCCGTTCGCGGGCTGCCAGGGTCCGGTCGTCACTGGTCTGCTGCCAGGCGAACGTGACGAGCAGCCCCACCGGCGCGAGTAGTGCCCCGATGAGCAGCAGGGGCAGCAGACGGCCCATGGTGGACGGCCGTCGACGGGCCCGCGGCGCGGGGACTGTCATGTGTTGTCTCCTCCGGCGTGGGCGCGGATCGGTGCGGTCCCGGGTAGCCGAACAGTCCCGTGCACCGGACCGGAAAACTAATCGAACCCCCCACTCGTCAGGCCTCGGTCGCCGAGTCAGGTTCGCGTCACTTCTAGCGATGTCACCATTTGTCCGCGTCTTGGGCACGCTCTGTTGCGTCGATGGGTGTGACATGGAGGGATCGGTATAGATATCCGGGAAAAGATCGGAATTCACGGAATCCGAAGTCAACTCACTGGGCCGCGTCGGACGTTGCGCGCTCGCACCCCCGTCCGCCACCGATCGGGGCAACCGGACGGACGTACGGCGGATCTCAGCCAACGCTCAGGCTGTGGGCCGTACCGTGTGCCGCATGACACCGCCGTCGCCGGCCGCGTGGTTCCGGCGTGCCCTGCCCACCCGCCGTCGCGCGATCGCCGCAGCGGTGGTCGTCGTGCTCCTGGCCGCCGCCGTGACCTGGGCCGTGTGGCCGCAGGGGTCGGGCGTACGCACCGAGAGCGCGATGCTCACCGTCCGCTCCGGACCCGCCGGCGACCAGCCGGTGGACCTGGACACGACCTTCTACCTGCCGGACGACGCCTCGTCGGGTCGGAAGGTGCCGGCGGTGCTGTTGGCGCACGGGTTCGGCGGTACGAAGGACTCGGTGCGCTCCGACGCGGAGGAGTTCGCCGGGCGCGGCTACGCGGTGCTCACCTGGACCGCGCGGGGCTTCGGCCGCAGCGGCGGCGAGATCCACCTGGACAACCCGGACTACGAGGTGCGGGACGCCCAGCGGCTGCTGGACTGGTTGGCAGCTCGGCCGGAGGTGCGCACCAACGCCGCCGGTGACCCGCAGGTGGGGGTGGTCGGCGGCTCGTACGGCGGCGGGTTGGCGCTGCTGCTGGCCGCCCAGGACACCCGGGTCGACGCGATCGTCCCGATGATCACGTGGAACGACCTGTCCCGGGCGTTCCTGCCGGAGAGCACCGGCGGGGCACCGACCGAGGGCGTGTTCAAGAAGGGCTGGGCCGGCCTCTTCTTCGGTGGTGGGGGCAACGTGGGCTCCGGTCCGGCCGGGCTCTCCGGCGCGACCGCCGCCGCGCCGCAGGGCGCACCGGAGTCGGCCGGTCCGCCCAGCCCCGGGCCGGGCGCGGGCCCGGGTAACGGTCCCGGTGGCGTCCCGGCCGGTGCCGCCGACCCGTCCTGTGGTCGCTTCGCCGCCGACGTGTGCGCCGCGTACCTGCGGATCGCCACCACCGGTCGCGCCGACCAGGCCGCCGTGGACCTGCTGCGTCGGTCCAGCCCGGCGGGCGTACTGGACCGGATCAAGGCGCCCACCCTGCTGGTGCAGGGCGAGGCGGACACGCTCTTCCCCCTCGGCGAGGCCGACGCGAACGCGCGCGGTATCGCCGCCGCCGGCACCCCGGTCCGCGTCGCGTGGTTCACCGGCGGGCACGACGGTGGCAGTGGACCCCGCTCGGATGAGGACCGGGTGAAGTTCCTGACCGTCCAGTGGCTCGACCACTACGTCAAGGGTGAGGGCGACGCGCCCGGTGACGACTTCACCTGGTCCCGGATCGCCGGGTTCGACGCGCTCGACAGGGGTCTCGTCGCCACCGCCTTCCGCCGCGCCGACTACCCGGGCCTGACCGGCAACGCGCGCCGGGAGATCCCGGTCGCCGGTCCGGCCCAGCCGGTCGCGAACCCGCCCAACGGCAACCCGGCCGCCATCTCCTCGATCCCGTTCGCCGGCGGTCTCGCCTCGCTGCTGGACGGCGTCGCCGGCGACGTACCCGGCCAGCACGCCCGGTTCGAGTCGGCACCGCTGACCGAGGCGGTGGACGTCGCCGGCGCGCCGACCGTCACCGTGCGGGCCGCGTCGCCGACCGGCGAGGCGGTGCTCTTCGTCAAGCTCTACGACATCGACCCGGACGGCGCGGCCACCCTGCCGAACGGACTGGTCGCCCCGATCCGGCTCACCGGCCTGCCACAGCAGATGCAGGACGCCCGCCCGGTCACCGTGACGCTGCCCGCGATCGTCCGGCGGGTGGAGGCCGGCCACCGACTGCGCCTCGTGGTGGCCACCTCCGACCAGGCGTACACCACGCCCGCGCAACCGACCGTCTACACGGTGGCGGCGGACGGCGCGGTCACCGTGCCCACGGTCAGCGGCGAACCGATCCCCACCGCCGCGACGTTCTGGCGCTGGGTGCTCGCCGGCCTGCTCGCCGCCATCGCGGTCGGGCTCGTCGTGGTCGTCGCAGTGGTCCGCCGCCGACACCGTCGCCAGGACCGCTCGGTGCATCCGGAGTACGCGGACACCCCGCTGGCCGTGCGCGCACTGCGCAAGGAGTACGCGGACGGCTTCGTCGCCGTGTCGAACGTGGACTTCGAGGTGCACCCGGGTCAGGTGGTGGGTCTGCTCGGGCCGAACGGCGCCGGCAAGACGACCACCCTGCGGGTGTTGATGGGGCTGACCCAGCCGACCGCCGGCGAGATCTACGTCTTCGGTCGCCGGCTGGTCCCCGGCTCGCCGGTGCTGTCGAGGATCGGCGCGCTGGTCGAGGGCCCTGGCTTCCTGCCGCACCTGTCGGGTCTGGAGAACCTGAAGGCGTACTGGCGAGCCACCGGGCGGCCGTGGGAGGACGCGCAGTTCGACGCGGCGTTGGAGATCGCCGGCCTGGGCGACTCGGTGCACCGGAAGATCAAGAACTACAGCCACGGCATGCGTCAGCGCCTGGCCATCGCCCAGGCCATGCTCGGCCTCCCCGAGTTGCTGGTGCTGGACGAGCCCACCGACGGGCTCGACCCGCCGCAGATCGCCGAGATGCGCCGGGTGCTCCAGCGCTACGCCACGGACGGCCGGGCGGTGCTGGTCTCCAGCCACCTGTTGGCCGAGGTCGAGCAGACCTGCACGCACGCGGTGGTGGTGAACAAGGGTCGGATCGTGGCGTCCGGGCCGGTGGAGGAGATCGTGGGCGAGTCGCCGAGCGTGTTGTTCGACGTCAGCGACCGGGTGGCGGCGCGGGCGGTGCTGGACCGGCTGCACGGCGTCCGGGTGCTGCCGGAGAGCGACGGCCAGTTGGTGGTCGACACCAACGGCACGGCCCGCAGCGAGGTGGTGGCCGAGCTGGTTCGCGCCGGCATCGGGGTGGACCGGGTGGTGCCCCGGCGCCGCCTGGAGGACGCGTTCCTCGCCCTGGTGGGCGAGAACTCTCGGGGAAGCGGTGACCGGTGATGGTTGTTTCGGAAGCGGGCGAGGCCCGCGGTTACCGGGCGTCGGCCACCATGCCCTTCGCGGCGGAGTTCCGCCGGCAGGCGTCCCGGCGGCGTACCCAGTTGGCGCTCGGCTTCATGGTGCTCCTGCCGCTGATCATCCTGATCGCCTTCCAGTTCGACTCGGGCGACGACGACAACGGCCGCAACGAGTTCTCCAGCCTGGTCGAGTTGGCCACCTCGGGCGGCCTCAACTTCACCCTGTTCTCGATCTTCGTGTCGGCGTCGTTCCTGCTGGTGGTCGTCGTCGCGCTGTTCTGCGGGGACACGGTGGCCAGCGAGGCGAGCTGGGGGAGCCTGCGCTACCTGCTGGCGGTCCCGGTGCCCCGGGCCCGGCTGCTGACGGTGAAGCTGGTGGTCGCGCTCGCGTACTCGGGACTGGCCCTGCTGTTGTTGGCCGGCACCGCGCTGCTGGTCGGGACCCTGCGGTACGGCTGGTCGCCGCTGCGCAGCACCGTCGCCGCCGAGCTGGAACCCACCGAGGGGCTGCTCCGGTTGCTGGCGGTGCTCGGCTACCTGGCTGTCGTACTCCTGGTGGTGGCCGGGCTGGCGTTCCTGCTGTCGGTGACCACTGACGCCGCGTTGGGCGCGGTGGGTGGGGCGGTGCTGCTGTGGATCCTGTCCAGCATCCTGGACCAGATCACCGCCCTGGGCGCGGTACGCGACTTCCTACCCACCCACTTCAGCACGGCCTGGCTGGGGTTGCTGTCGACCCCGGTGCAGACCGACGACGTGGTACGAGGCTGCGTCTCGGCGATCAGCTACGCGACGCTGTTCTGGGGGCTGGCGTTCTGGCGCTTCACCCGCAAGGACATCACGTCGTAGCCGGGTCGGCCTTCTTCCAGGCGCTGACGCCGATCCGGCCGGTGTTGCCGAGGTCGACCGGTCCGTCCGGGTCGACCTCGGCGGCCGGTTGCCCGGCGGCGGGCGCGACGGTCAGGTACTTCCCGTTCGTGGCGACCACCGTCGAGTCGGTGACGAGGTTGCGCCAGAGCATCACGGCGGTGGCCCGCTCTCCGGGGGCGAGGGGCACCGGCCGGGCCGGCTGGTCGAAGCCCGAGGTGATCTCCCTGGCACCGTTGACCACGCGCACCATGACCGGCTCGCGCTGGTCGTCGAACACGTGCAGGACCGGGTACCCGTTGAGCTGGTAGGGGCGGTCGCCGCAGTTGACCAGCTCAAGGCCGAGGGCGCGCAGGCCCATCGCGGCGTCCGACCCGGTGGACCGGATCCGGACGCCGGAGGCCGGGCACTCGGCCAGCGGCTCGATGCTGGCCGACGGGGTGGGGCTCGACACGGTCGGCGGCGGGCCCGTCGGGTCTCCGCCCTGGCCGCGATGGTCGCCGGGGGTGCAGGCGGCGAGCGCGAGAGGCACCGCGGCCGCTGCGCCGAACCGTCGCCATGCTGCCGTGCAGCAGAAGATCATTTGTCGATCCTCACCCATCGAGGTGTCCCACCGCTGCCCGGCCCTCGCAGCAGCGTTGGTGCAGACCTGCCGTCGGGTGGTCGGAGCCTGTAGACCTGCCCCGGATCCGGGGCAGCGGCACCGCCCGTGGCCGGCTGGTGTGCCGTCCCGGTCCTGAATCGTTCAGGGCATCGCTCGCATGCTCACGCCTGCAGGGCTCGGGTGATCTCGGCGGCGTCGAACCGGGCGGGTTGGAAATCGGCGGCCGAGGCGAGTCCGAGCCATTCCAGTCGACCGCCGTGATGGGGGTGACCGGGATCGCCCAGCACCTCGACAAGTTCGGCGTAACCCCAGACGCCGCCGCAGTCGTCCGGAGGAGCCGCCCGCCGCCCGGCGGTGCATCGGGGGTACGCGATGGCCTGGCGAGGCAGCACCTTCTCCACGACGATCTCGTGCTCCCAGCCGTCGCCGAAGTCGTACGAGTACCTGAACCGGTCACCGACGCCGGACGCGACCTGCTCCAGCGTCACCGGGGCTTCGGCGCGGTAACCCAGTTCCCGGTCGGCGACCCCGAAGTCGCCGTACGCGGTCTCGAAGACGTGCAGGTGGGAGTCGTTCCAGCCGAACGCCACCTGAATGATGTGGTGAAGGGCGGCCAGGCTGGTGTCGGCGGGCAGTTCCAGGCGTCGCCAGATCGGCGGCTTCGCCCCGCGAAGGCCAATCTTGATCTGGTAGATCGGCGCGGGCGGCCCGGACTTCCTCCGCTTCGCCGGCAGCTTCGCGGGGCTGTCGGCCCGTCGCGGGCCACGGCTCTGGATCTGCTGCGCTGCCGCGACGAGCTGCGCCACGTCGTCCAACAGACTGAGAGCGGCCTGGCCGTCGTGGTGCCGGGCGGCTGGCCGGGTCGGTTCGGGCAACGTTCGGATCCAGGCACGCAGGAGCACGGCCAGCAGGTGGTAACCCGGCCCCTCCTCGTCCCCTTCCTCGAACTCGTCGGCCAGCTCGGCCGGGTCGGCCTCGCGGTCGTGGTCCGCGCGGGCGTCGAGGGCACGTTCGACCTGCCAGCGAAGTTCGGCCGGGTCCAGCGACTCCTCGGTGACTGTCACGCCCGCGCGGCGGCTGTTCTCCGCAAGCGAGCTGACGACCTCGTCCAGGACCTCGGCGGGAAACAACACCAGGTTCGCCGCAGCGTCACAGTCGAGATGGTCGATGTGGACCAGGAACCCGTACGAACGCCCGGCCCGGTCGAAGGTGCAGACGAGTACGGAGTTGCTGCCCGCCGGGTCGGCGAACCGTCGAGAGGTGCCGACCTGGAGCGTCTCGCGCACCTCGTCGGCCCAGCTCGGAGCGGGCACACCTGCCGTCATCAGACGCCGGGCGGCGTCGGCGGCGGCCGAGCCGCCGTGCACAGCATCGAGCGCGAGCAGCACCGCGAGAGATTCCGGGGTGGCGATCTCGGCCACGGCCGGCACGATGCCGGCGTCGAGCGCCTCGGCGAACCCGTCGCCGGCGAGGTCGCCGGCGGCCACGAACGAGGCGGCGAACAACTCCGCCTCAATGGGATCGTCCGTCTTGAGGAGGTCAGCGGCCCCGGCGACCAGGGTGTCGATGAGATCCTGCGGGTCGAAGTCCGCATTCGAGCACGCCGGGCAGTCGCACGGCTCCACGTTGACAGGCTCGGCAGGACGCACGACCCGCTGGCCGGACCGACTGGACGTGGCGCGTTTGCGACGACGGCTCACCGGGCTCATCCGAGCTTTCTACACTCTGCTTGGAGTCGATCGCCAACAACCCGCCGAGCGCCGTGTCACCGTGCCAGGCAGGGTCCGTCGTGGTCGGCCGGGCGTCCGCAGCGGCCGGTCCCGGCGAGCCTGGTGTCACACCAGACTCGGGTACGCAGGAACTGTCGGTCCTCCTCGCTGAGCGTCGTCTCGCCGAAGTCGATGGCGAGCACATGGCCGAGGGAATGGCGCAGCGCCATGGCCAGCGCCGCAGCGTCGTCGACCCGGTGCAGGGTGGTCGGCAGGTGGATGATCCAGTGCGGTTCGGTCACCGGGACCACCGGCTGTTCAGGGCTGTCGGGGCGTGCCGACAGTCGGTGTGCCGCGACTGCCACTGCCGCAGGGCCTGGCGGATGCGTTCACCCTCGGTGTGTGCGGTGGCGAGATCGCGGCTCAGCCGTTCCAGTTCGTCGGCGACAAGGGCGAGGTAGCCGTACACCTGGGTGGGGTCGACGCCGCGCCACCGGCGGACGTCGAAGGTGACGCCGCGGACGTGCTGGGGGAGCAGGCGCCCCCTGGCCTGGTAGATCACGGTGGACTGCCTTCCGTTCGATGTGGTTGCTGGGCGGCACCGGGGCGGGCGGGGTCGACCGGCACCCACCCCGGGCCTTCCGTCCCACGAAAGTCCGCGGGCAGGTTTCAGGCGGTGGCGGGCTCCGCGCTGGACAGCCCGCCGGTGTACGACGTGAGCGCGGTGACCGCAGCGGACAGGCTCTCGGTCATGAGCCCGAGCTGGTCGGCGGCCCGGTTCCACTGCCCGGCCGCCGTCTCGGTCGCCGGGTCGCTGGGCCGGTCGTGCGGGTCGGGGCCGAGGAGTTGCTGCCCGGCGGCCGTGATCCGGGCCGGGAGCGCACCGATGCGGGAGGCCGCACCGACCAACTGGTCTCGCACGGTGTCCAGGACCTCGACCAGAGCGCCGATGGTGGACCGATCCTGGTGGCCAGCGTCGGCGCGGAGCAGGTGGATGCCGTCGCTGAGCTGCCGCTCGGCGTCACCGGCCAGGTCGAGCGCGTCCTCACCGCTGCGCCGTGCCAGCCGGATCGCCGGGTGGGCGCAGCCAACGCCGGTCCGTTCCAGCAACACGGCGGCGGCGGCGACGGCGAGGTACGTCTCGCGCAACTCGGCCGTCACCCGCTCCACGGACCAGATTGCGCTCGCCTCCGGCACTTCCGTCTCGGTCTCTGAAGCGGTCACGTCAAACCTCCTGCTCAAAAGCTGTGAAGACGCCGGGGCGGCGCACAGGTGCCGCCCCGGCGAACCGGGCGTACCCGGGGGTGAGTCGCCCCTTGTTTTGCCGACGAGGGCCGCCTCGGCGTCAACATATGATGCCTAGTATCAGTAGTGCAACCCTTGAAATACCAAGAACTTGATGTCATAAGCGAAGAGTCGTCAGATGGTGGTGCCGACGAGGGAGCACCACCATGTCAGTCACGCCGTTCTACGAGCGCATCGCCACCGAGATTCGCGATCGGATCAAGTCGGGCGACCTGAAGCCTGGCGACAAGCTGCCGTCCATCTCTGAACTGTGCGCCCATTACGGGGTCTCTACCCAGGTCATCCGCTCGGCCATGCTGACGCTGCGTGCCGAGGGCCTGGTCGAGGGGCACCAGGGTCGCGGCGTCTTTGTACGAGATCGACCCGACGGCCAGCGGTAGATCTACTGGCTGGTTGGGAGTACCTCGCATGCCCTCGCCGCGAAGTTCGAGCCGTACTACCGGCGGATCATCGCCGACATCAGGAAGCGCATGCCGACGGCGAGTGGCCGCCAGGTCACAAGCTGCCCTCGGCCAAGGAGTTGGCGGATCTCTACGACGTGCGTAGCCAGTCGACGGTCCGGCAGGCCATCACGATCCTGATCGAGGGCTGGCGAGTCGTACGGCCAACAAGGATTCGGCCCGTTTGAAGCACTACATCAAGGGCAACGTCGTCGCGTTAGGTGGGGTCGCTGCTCGTCAACCCACCCACCCGGTCGATCATGGACTTGTGGTGGGTGACAAAGCGCCGGTACAACCTCAACCCGGGCACCACCACTTCATGATCGAGCCAGGGTCGCCACGGCAGCCGATCCCGGGGGTGCCCTCACGCCAGCCCCGCACTCCCCAGCCGGTGCAATCTTGCAGTTCCGGTTGTCGACGTATGGGGGAGCGCCTTCTTGTGTCGGGGCAAGAGGCGCACTACCGGTGGGCGAGGGCTGGTCAACCATCCGCGATCCCGGTTTGCCGTTGTTGTCATGCTTGCCTGTGGATCTGGCAAGGAAGCATCCGTCTGATCGACTCGGGTTTCATGAAGTCGGGGCTAAACGCGCGGCGACAGGCCCCGACTTCATGGAACCCAAGTCGGGCATGCCGCCAGCCCGGCACGGCCAGCGTGTGTCGGGGTTGACGGCCCGAGGTGCAATGCCGACCTCTGCCCTAACACAACAGCGTTGCCATTCAGGATCGAACACGATCTTGACTCGCGGCCCTTCCGCCCCAGATGTGGGGCAGCTCGACAGGTGCCATCCACACTGTGGGAGCGTGCCCACGTGATGCTCGCCGGTGCCGTTCCTGCATTGCTGCAGGTCACTGGCTTGGCGACCTCCGCGCGCTGCCAGGAGCGCTCGACGCGACACGCTCGACGGCGGTACATTCCGGCCGGGGACTTTCCCACTAGCAAGGAATTTATAAGCTTCGATACTTTCATGCCTCACATTGAAGAGATCTGTTTCCTTCGATGGAGGTACCCATGAACGTCACTCGGCTCGGCGGGCCGACCCTGTCCCTGTTCCGCATCGTGATCGGTCTGCTGTTCGCGCTGCATGGTCTGACTTCGGTCTTCGGGTTGTTCGGCGGCAACCCCATGACCGGCCAGGCGATACCGGTCGGCACCTGGCCCGGCTGGTGGGCCGCACTGATCCAGCTGGTGTGCGGCGCACTGGTGCTGGTCGGGCTGTTCACCCGACCCGCCGCAATCCTCGCGTCCGGCTCGATGGCGTACGCCTACTTCGTCGTGCACCAGCCGGACCACCTGCTGCCCCTACAGAACGGTGGCGAGCTGTCGGCCCTCTTCTGCTGGTCGTTCCTGCTGGTCGCCGCGCTCGGCTCCGGCCCGTGGGCGCTCGACTCACTGCTCTTCCGACGCCGCGCCGACGCTCCGCCGTCCTCGGTGGCCGAACCCAGTCCGGTGTCCGTCTGACCGCACCCGTTCCGCGCGTCGCCGGAGCCCCGACGAGGTGGTTCCGGCGACGCGCGCCGGTCAGGCCGGCGGGCGGGAGGTGAGGACCGCGTCCAGGAGACCGGGGTAGAGCTTGTCCACCTCGTCGCGGCGGAGCCGCACCAGGCGGCTGGTGCCGGCAGCGCGGGTGCGGGTCAGGCCCGCCTCGCGCAGCACCTTCAGGTGGTGGCTGCGGGTCGCCTTGGAGATGCCGAAGTCGAAGCTTCCGCAGGCGGCCTCGCCGCCCTCGGCGAGCGCACGGACGATCTGTAGCCGTACGTCGTCGGCGAGTGCGGCCAGCACGGCGGTGACCGGTACGGCGGACAGTTCGGGTTCGTGCGGCTCCATGTGACCAGTGTAACCGTTGTTCGACAATCCTCGAACAAGCTCCTAGGGTCGGTGTCGTTAGTTCGACGATACTCGAACATTGGAGCTGCCGATGCGATCCCGCGCCGCCGCTTACCCGCTGATCGCCGTCCTCGGCTGGGGGGTGATGTTCCCGGTTCTGGCCAGCGCGTTGCACCGGGTCGACCCGCTCAACCTGACCACCGCCCGTTACCTCCTCGCCGCCCTCGTCCTGGTCGCCATCCTGCTGCTCCGCGAGGGTTCCGACGCGCTGCGGCCAGGTGCCCGGACAGCCGAGGTGGTGGTGCTCGGAGTGGTCGGCTTCGCCGGCTTCAACGTGCTCACCAACCTGGCGCTCGAACACGCCGCCCCGCAGCAGGTGTCGCTCTTCGTGGCCACCACCCCGGTGATCACCCAACTGGTCCGGTGGGCCCGGGACGGCGTACGCCCGAAGCCGCTCCTGCTGGGCCTCTCCCTGGTGGCGCTCCTCGGCGTCGGCCTGGTGATCACCCGCGGCAGCCTGGCCGGGCTCGGTCAGTTCGGTGTCGGCGGTCTGATGATGATCGGCGCGGTGCTCGGTTGGGGCATCTACACGCACGGCGCCAGCCGCTTCGGCGGGTGGTCTCCACTGCGCTTCACCACGCTGACCGCGCTCGCCGGCACCGCTGCCATGCTGGCCGCGAGCATCGGCGCGGACGCCGTCGGCTGGCAGCACGCGCCGGCCGCCGCCGACCTCGTGGCGGTCACCCCACAGTTGGCGTACGCCGTGATCGTGGGAGCTGTCATCGCGGTACTGGCCTGGAACACCGGAGTGCAGCGGCTCGGCGCCGCCAACGCCGCGCTGTTCATGAACCTGGTCCCGGTGACCACGTTCGCGGTGCAGATCGCCCGCGGCTACCGCCCGGAGCCGGTCGAACTGGTCGGTGCCGCCGTCACCATCGCCGCGCTGGTCGCCGCGAACCTGGCCAACCGCCCCCGGAACCGGACCTTGTCGCTGCCCGGCGCGAGCGCGGTCACGGACCCGATCGCGGTTACCGACCGCGTGGCGGTCAGCGCCCGCTGACCCACTACCTGGGATCAGCGGTAGCTACTGCCGACAGCGTTGTCCTAGACTCGACGGCACAACTGCATACCTCATCCAGAGGGGCTGAGGGATACGGCCCGACGACGCCCCGGCAACCACCCCGCGCGCTCACCGCTGAGCGACAGGCGGGGCAGGTGCCAATTCCGTCCCCGCCGCACCGTGCGATGCGGGGAAAGATGAGAGGAATCTCGACATGACGTCGACGCTCGTCGCCTCCGGCATCGACACCTCCGCCAGTCCCGCCCGCGCCCTGGTCTGCCGTGCCTGTTCGGCGCGCTACCCGCTCGTGGCCCAGCACGCCTGTTACGAGTGTTTCGGCCCGCTGGAGGTCGACTACGACACCGCCGCGCTGGCGACGGTCACCCGGGAGCAGATCGAGGCCGGGCCGAAGAACATCTGGCGGTACGCCGCACTGCTCCCCGCCGGTCAGGACCCGAGCACCCGGGTCACCCTCGACCCGGGGCTGACCCCGCTGGTGGCGGCCCCGCACCTCGCCGCCGAACTGGGCATCACCGCGCCGCTCTGGGTCAAGGACGACAGCGCCAACCCCACCCACTCCTTCAAGGACCGGGTCGTCTCGGTGGCTCTCACCGCAGCGAGGGCACTCGGCTTCACCCGGTTCGCCTGCGCGTCGACCGGCAACCTGGCCAACTCGGTGGCCGCGCACGGCGCCCGCGCCGGAGTGCCCTCCGTCGTCTTCATCCCCAGCGACCTGGAACAGGGCAAGGTGATCACCACCGCCGTCTACGGCGGCGAGCTGGTCGCGATCGACGGCTCGTACGACGACGTCAACCGGCTCTGCGGCGAACTGGTGGAGACCGACGAGTTCGAGGACACCGCGTTCGTCAACGTCAACGTCCGGCCGTACTACGCGGAGGGCTCCAAGACTCTCGGCTACGAGGTTGCCGAGCAGCTCGGGTGGAGGATCCCCGCGCAGGTGGTCATCCCCATGGCCAGCGGCGAACTGCTCACCAAGATTGACAAGGCGTTCACCGAGTTGGTGGAGATCGGCCTGGTCGAGGCGCCGGCAGGCGGGTGGAAGGTCTTCGGCGCCCAGTCGGCCGGTTGCAACCCGATCGCCGTCGCCCTGCACGGCGACGCCGACTCGATCACCCCGGTCAAGCCCACCGGCATCGCCAAGTCGCTCAACATCGGCGACCCGGCCGCCGGTGTCTACGCCCTGGAGGCGGT
The DNA here is from genome assembly GCF_029626165.1 of Micromonospora sp. WMMD967. Lineage (NCBI taxonomy): Bacteria > Bacillati > Actinomycetota > Actinomycetes > Micromonosporales > Micromonosporaceae > Micromonospora > Micromonospora sp. WMMD967. Next base: position 587,652 of record NZ_JARUBK010000001.1, on the reverse strand, counting down.
CCGCCGCACCGGCGGTTGGATGGAGTACGTCGACGACGACGAGATCCGCGCGGGCATCCGTGATCTGGCCCGCACGACGGGTGTCTTCGCGGAGACCGCCGGCGGTGTGACGGTGGCGGTGCTGCGCAAGCTGGTCGAGTCCGGTCGGCTCGACCCGACCGCGGAGACCGTGGTGTTCAACACCGGCGAGGGCCTGAAGACCATTGACGCGGTGGCCGGTCAGGTCGGGCCGACCCACCACATCAAGCCCTCGCTGCGGGCGGCCCGCGACGCCGGTCTCCTCGGCTGATCCCGCATCGTCCAGACGGAGCCAGGGCGATCCGCCGGGTAACTGGGTTTTCGCTGTGAGTATGGAAAACCCGCCGCTACGGACTTGACGGCAGGAACCGGACGGCGCAAGATGCTCCGTGCGGGAGGGCATTTCGCCGAAGACTTTTGAAGTTCTTACGACCCAACGCCGGAGGCGTTGTGCGAGTGTCCCTTCCGACCACGTTCGATCGGGCCAGCGAGTAATTCGCTGGCCCGATCGCTTTTCCGGGGTGCACGCTCAGCGGCATGAGCATCACCCTCACGTCGTTCGACGGTGCCGACCGGGGTGCGGTCGACGAGGCGTACCGGATCGGGGCGGCGGCCAACGACGTCGACCTGCCCGACTTCCCGCCCTTCTGCCGGCGACGCTTCGACGCGCTGCTCCACACGCCGATGCCCGGCACCCGGTCGCTCTGGGCGCTGGCCCGACTCGACGGTGTGCCAGCCGGATACCTCCAGCTCGACCTGCCCCAGTTGGACAACACCGACAACTCCACGGCCGAGCTGGTGGTGCACCCCGACCTGCGGCGGCGGGGCGTCGGCCGGGCTCTGCACGAGCACGCGGTGCGTCTGCTCCGCGAGCACGGGCGCAAGAGGGTCGTCGCGATGGCCGTCTCCGCGCTGCCCGGCGGGCCGGCGCGGTCGGCGGCTGGTGACGCCTTCGCCGCCGCCGCCGGCGCCACGTCTGCGTTGGCGGAGGTGCGTCGCCGGCTCGACGTCGGCGGGATCGACCGGGTCGCGTTGCGCGCGGCGCTGGCCGAGGCCCGACCCCGAGCCGAGGGCTACCACTCGGTCTGCTGGCAGGGAGCCACCCCGCAGGAGTACGTAGCGGACATCGCCTACCTGGACGGCCGGCTGCTCATGGACGCTCCCATGGGCGACGTGCAGTGGGAGCCGGAGCAGGTGGACGCCGACCGCATCCGTGGCAACGAGCGCGCCCTGGACGCCAGGGGGCGGCGGCGCTACCACCTCGGGATGCGACACGAGGCGTCCGGTCGGCTGGTCGCCTGGACCCTGCTGGACGTCGGTGCCTCCGCCGACTGGCACGCGTTCCAGCAGATCACCATCGTCGACCCGGCCCACCGTGGGCACCGGCTCGGCCTCATCGCCAAGGCCGAGAACCTGCACCATCTGCTCACCCACGAACCGGCGGTCCGCGTGATCGACACCTGGAACGCGGCGAGCAACAGCTACATGGTGGCGATCAACGAGCAGCTCGGCTTCCGCCCGGTGGACGCCTGGACCGACTGGCAGCTCACCCTCTGACGGGTATCGGCGCTACTGCTCGCGGAGGTGTGTCATGCATGATGGCGGGCATGACGGAGACCCCGCATCCCCTGTACGAGAGGCACGCCGACACCCTCAACCGTGCGCTGACCGCGATCACGGAGCGGGGCTACTGGTCCGCCTATCCCGAATCTCCCAGCCCCCGGGTGTACGGCGAGACCGCCGCCGCCGACGGCAAGGCCGCCTTCGAGGCGTACCTCGGTGGTGATTTTCCGCTCGACCAGCCCGGCACCGGCGGGCGGGTCGCCACCGAGACGAGTCCGTTCGGGGTGGAGTTGGCGGTTCGGTACCCGCACGCCGGCCCCGGCGAGCTGGTGAGCGCCGCCTCCGCCGCGCTGCCCGCGTGGCGCGATGCCGGCCCGCAGGCCCGGGTGGGTGTCTGCCTGGAGATCCTCGACCGGCTGCACAAGCACATCTTCGAGCTGGCCAACGCGGTGCAGTTCACCAGCGGGCAGGCGTTCGTGATGGCCTTCCAGGCCGGCGGCGCGCACGCGCTGGATCGTGCCCTGGAGGCGCTGGCGTACGCGTACGCCGAGATGACCCGGCACCCGGGCACCGCCGGTTGGGAGAAGTCCGCGGGCAAGGGCGACCCGCTGCGGATGACCAAGACGTTCCACGTGGTGCCGCGTGGGGTGGCGCTGGTGATCGGCTGCAACACCTTCCCGACCTGGAACTCGTACCCGGGGCTGTTCGCCTCGCTGGTCACCGGCAACCCGGTGATCGTCAAGCCGCACCCGCGCGCGGTGCTGCCGCTCGCCATCACTGTGAAGTACGCCCGGGAGGTGCTCGCCGAGGCCGGCTTCGACCCGAACCTGGTCATGCTGGCGGCCGAGGCCCCCGGTGAGAAGCTCGCCAGCGACCTGGCCCTGCACCAGGCCGTCAAGATCGTCGACTTCACCGGTTCCACCGAGTACGGCGACTGGTTGGAGACGCACGCCCGGCAGGCGTCGGTCTACACCGAGAAGGCCGGTCTGAACACCGTCGTCATCGACTCCACCGACGACTTCGCCGGCATGTGCCGCAACCTCGGTTTCACGCTGACCCTCTACAGCGGTCAGATGTGCACCACTTCGCAGAACATCCTCATCCCGGCCGGCGGCATCGAGACCGACCAGGGGCACAAGAGCTTCGACGAGGTTGCCGGCGGTATCGCCGCCGCGGTCGGCAAGCTCACCGCCGACCCGGCCCGGGGTGTGGAGCTGACCGGCGCCATCGTCAACGACGGGGTGTTGGAGCGGCTGGCCGAGGTCACCAAGGTCGGCGAGCCGGTGTTGGAGTCGCGGACCGTAGACCACCCGGCGTACGCCGACGCGGTGGTGCGTACCCCGACGATCGTGAAGCTGGCCGCGGACGACACGGAGACGTACGGCCGGGAGTGGTTCGGGCCCATCTCGTTCGCCATCGCGACCGACTCGACGGCGCACAGCCTGGAGTTGCTGCGTCGCACGGTCGGCGAGAAGGGCGCGCTCACCGCCGGGGTCTACTCCACCGACGAGTCGGTGCTGGACGCCACCGAGGCGGTCGCGGTCGAGGTGGGGGTGCACCTGTCCTGCAACCTCACCGGCGGTGTCTTCGTGAACCAGTCGGCGGCGTTCTCCGACTTCCACGGCAGTGGTGCCAACGCGGCGGCCAACGCGGCCCTGACCGATGGCGCGTACGTGGCGAACCGTTTCCGGACCGTCCAGTCCCGACGCCCGGCCTGACGCTCAACGGCCGAAGTGATCAAGAGGTTTGCGTCAGCGCGAGGGCGATTCCTGACGCAAACCTCTTGATCACCGGTCGCTGGCGGGAGGGCCCGAAGGGCCGGGGGTCAGGCTGCGCGGCGCATTTGGAGCTCCGTCATCGCGGGGATGTTGGGGTGGGGGACTCGTACGCCGGTGTCCTCGAAACCGAGCCGTTGGTAGGCGCGGTAGGCGCGGTCGTTGCCCACCACGACCTCCAGCAGCAACTCCGGTCGGCCGCAGGACCGCGACCAGGCGGCCACACCGTCGATCAGCTCGCGGAGCAGGCCGCTGCCCCGCCAGGTCGGCGTGACGTACACGGCGTAGATCACGGTCAGCCCCGCCTCGGCCGGAGCGATGGTGCCGCCGGCGTGCCCGACCAGCCGTCCACGGCCCGGGTCCGCGACGAACTGCGCGTTGTTCGGGCCGGCGGAGGTGTACGCGACCCGCGCGGCGTACTCGGCGTGGGATCGGGCCGCCGCGTCCGCGATCGTCTCCAGGAAGGCCAACGGCGCGTCGGCGAGCATCTCCAGGCGCAGCGCCCGCATCCGGGCGGCGTCCATCGGCCGAACCCGGCGGATCTCCGCCTGCCGCAGGCCGGGCGAACCGGTGTCGATGGTCATGTCCGCATGCCTACCACAGGGGCGGACCCGGTTTCCGGTCCGCCTCTTCCGCCGGCGGTATCCCATGCGCCCTGACCGGGATCCACCATCCTGGATCCCGGTGGATCGGAAAACCGGTCCGCCGACATGATCCAGCCGCACTGAAATATGCCCGATTTGTGGTCGTGCACGGCTGTCACTCCTCGTGTAGCGTGCGATTTCGGTCACCGCTTTCAATGGCCGTCATCGATTGCTGAGGCGGTGCTCCGATGGCGTCCGGCTGTGCCGTGCGCCGGGCAGGCAACGCCGCGCAGAGTGAGGGAAGTGGCACCGTGGCACAGGGTTCCGTGAAGTGGTTCAACGCCGAAAAGGGTTACGGCTTCATCGCCGTCGACGGCGGTCAGGACGTGTTCGTCCACTTCTCCGCGATCGAGATGGACGGCTACAAGGCGTTGGAGGACGGCCAGCGGGTGGAGTTCGAGATCGCGCAGGGCCAGAAGGGTCCGCAGGCGGAACACGTACGCGTCATCGGCTGAATGTCGCGCACCCGCAGCCCCGCGCGTCGGGGCAGCGGCACGGGCGCGCAACCGGGAAGATCGTGAACCGTTCCAGCCGATGCTGAGGAGCGTTCATGACCGACCAGCCACCCTCGTCCATCCCACCCTCCGGGCCGGCTGAGCCGGGCCCGTCCGACCCGACCCAGAGCCAACCCGGCCCTGCCGGTCCGCCGCCAGCTGGGGAGCCAGGCGTGCCGCCGGGCAGTCCTCCTCCGGGGTCGGACCCGGCGCAGGGTGCCTGGGGTGCGGGCGGGCCGGGCCCGGATCCCGCGCAGGCTTCCTGGGCTGCGGGCGGTCCCCCGCCGGGTGCGGATCCGGGGCAGGGCGCCTGGGGTCCGCCCCCGCAGGGCTGGGTGTTTCCGCCCACCGGGGGCTACCCACCCGGGGCCGGTCCCTACGGCGGGCAGCAGTGGCAGCCTGGGCCGCCGGTCGGGTGGTACCCGCCCGGTTACGGCTTCGACCCGAACGATCCCCTGGTCACCCCGCCCGGTTTCGGCATCGGTGGCTGGTTCAACAGGTGCGGGGGAGCCCTGCGCCGGGGCTGGCGGCAGTTGGTGCCCATCATGCTGCTCACCCAGGTGTTGCCCGCGGCGGTGCTGTCGGTGATCTCTCTCGGGTTGGACCCGTCGGCCACCTGGGCTGCCGAGGTCGAGACGAGTTCGACAGCGGCGCTGCCGGACAACTTCGTCGCGGAGCTGGCGGGTCTCCTGGCCGTGCTGGTCGGCGGGAGTCTGGTGATCGGCCTGGTGCAGGCCGTCGGGTGGGCCGCCGGCAGCTGGGTGATCACCCGGCAGGCCATCGGTCAGCCGGCCGGCCTCGACTCCGCGCTGCGCTACGGCCTCCGTCGGGCGCTCGGGCTGTGGGGCTGGACCCTGCTGGTCAGTCTGCTCATCGGCATCGGAGTCTGCTTCTGCGTCCTACCGGGCATCTACCTGGCGTTCGCGCTGAGCATGGCCGGCCCGGTCTACCTCTTCGAGCGCCACAACCCGATCGGCCGATCCTTCCGGATGTTCCACGACCGGCTCGGCCTGCTGCTCGGTCGGGTGGCGCTGGTGGCCCTCGCGGTGATCGTCGTCAGTTTCGTCGCCAGCGCCCTGGAGGGGGTCGCCACCTCCGGCTTCGGTCCGGATCCCTTCGCCTCGGCGGGCACCGCGATCGGCGCGGTGGTGGTGATCGGAGTCACCGCGGTGCTGGCCCTGCCGGCCCACCTCGCCCAGTTGATCGGTCTGCTGCTGACGTACACCGAGCAGCGCGCCCATGAGGCGCCGGTGAACGCTGCCGGACTGGCCACGGAACTCGGCTGAGCGGCCTCATCGTGCTTGCACTCGGCAGGGGAGAGTGCTAAACAAGTCATTGGCACTCGCATACCGTGAGTGCCAATGGTCGGGACGGTGGGGCCAGGTTGCACCGGCGTGGAGACGCCGGGGCGGCACATGGCCGGTCGTCGCGGGCTATCCGGCCCGGCCGAAGGACGTCGTCGTCGCCAGGTGGCGACGTCCCAAGGTGCGTACACCAGGCGGCCCATCCGAGGCACACATCTCGGGTGGCCCGTGAGTGTCCAGGAGGACAACGCCGTATGGCCAAGATGATCGCGTTCGACGAAGAGGCGCGCCGCGGCCTCGAGCGGGGCATGAACCAGCTCGCCGACGCCGTAAAGGTGACCCTCGGCCCCAAGGGCCGCAACGTCGTGCTCGAGAAGAAGTGGGGTGCCCCCACCATCACCAACGATGGTGTGAGCATCGCCAAGGAGATCGAGCTCGAGGACCCGTACGAGAAGATCGGCGCTGAGCTGGTCAAGGAGGTCGCCAAGAAGACCGACGACGTTGCCGGTGACGGCACGACGACGGCGACCGTCCTGGCCCAGGCCCTGGTTCGCGAGGGCCTGCGCAACGTGGCCGCCGGCGCCAACCCGATGGCCCTGAAGCGGGGCATCGAGGCCGCGGTCGCGAGCGTCTCGGAGGAGCTGTCCAAGCTCGCCAAGGACGTCGAGACCAAGGAGCAGATCGCCTCCACCGCCTCCATCTCCGCTGGCGACAGCACCGTCGGCGAGATCATCGCCGAGGCGATGGACAAGGTCGGCAAGGAAGGCGTCATCACGGTCGAGGAGAGCAACACCTTCGGACTGGAGCTGGAGCTCACCGAGGGTATGCGCTTCGACAAGGGCTACATCTCGGCCTACTTCATGACCGACCCGGAGCGTATGGAGGCCGTCTTCGACGACCCGTACATCCTGATCGCCAACAGCAAGATCTCGTCGGTGAAGGACCTGCTCCCGATCCTGGAGAAGGTCATGCAGTCGGGCAAGCCGCTGCTGATCATCGCCGAGGACCTGGAGGGCGAGGCTCTCGCCACCCTGGTGGTCAACAAGGTCCGTGGCACCTTCAAGTCGGTCGCCGTCAAGGCGCCGGGCTTCGGTGACCGCCGCAAGGCCATGCTGACCGACATCGCCATCCTCGCCGGTGGCCAGGTCATCAGCGAGGAGGTCGGCCTCAAGCTCGACGCCGCCAGCCTCGACATGCTGGGCCGCGCCCGCAAGGTCGTGGTGACCAAGGACGAGACCACCATCGTCGACGGTGCCGGTGACGCCGAGCAGATCCAGGGTCGGGTCAACCAGATCCGGGCCGAGATCGACAAGAGCGACTCCGACTACGACCGGGAGAAGCTGCAGGAGCGGCTGGCCAAGCTGGCCGGCGGCGTTGCGGTCATCAAGGTCGGCGCGGCCACCGAGGTCGAGCTCAAGGAGCGCAAGCACCGCATCGAGGACGCCGTTCGCAACGCGAAGGCCGCCGTCGAGGAGGGCATCGTCCCGGGTGGTGGCGTCGCGCTGGTCCAGGCCGGCAAGACCGCCTTCGACAAGCTCGACCTGGTCGGCGACGAGGCGACCGGTGCGAACATCGTCAAGGTCGCGCTGGACGCCCCGCTGCGGCAGATCGCCGTCAACGCCGGCCTCGAGGGCGGCGTCGTGGTGGAGAAGGTCCGTAACCTCGAGTCGGGTCACGGCCTCAACGCCGCCAACGGCGAGTACGTCGACCTGCTGGCCGCGGGCATCATCGACCCGGCCAAGGTGACGCGCTCCGCGCTGCAGAACGCCGCTTCCATCGCGGCGCTGTTCCTCACCACCGAGGCAGTTGTCGCGGACAAGCCGGAGAAGACCCCGGCTGCCCCGGCTGGCCCGGGTGGCGGGGACATGGACTTCTGAGTCCAGTTCCGACACACCGAACGGGGCGGGCCGCTGACGCGGTCCGCCCCGTTCGTCGTCAGGTCGGTAGGGGGCGCTGGTTGCGCCGTTTCTGCGTCCGGTCGTACGGCGGCAGCAGCTGGATCGGGGCGTCCACCATCTCGCGTGGCTCCTCGACCACCGGCGGCTCCCCGTCGGTGGTCATCTCGGCGAGTTGCTCGGCATCGCCGTAGTCGAGCCGGTCGAACGGCAGTTGGCCGGGGAGCTCGCCGACCGGTTTCCAGGTGATCGGCGGGCCGTCCTCGGTCTGGTCGTCATCCGTGGTCATGGCTGCCTCCTCTACCGAAACGGTAGGGGGCGTCGATGCCCCGATGCGGGCGAATGGATCCATGTCCCGTTTGACGTGTTTATTCCGTCAACGTCCGTCGGTACAGGAAGAAGACCCGCTCGATCCAGGCGCCCGCGCTGCCCGAGTAGAACGGCACCGGGCCCACCCAGCCGATCTGCGCCCGATCCAGCCCGGCCGCCTGCTGATCCCGGAGGCAGCGCCGCAGCAGCACTCCACCGATGCCCGAGCCCTCGGCCGCCGGCGCGGTGCCCATCGGCCCGAACCAGCTCGGCCGCGACGACCCGTACGCGGCGAAGCCGAGCACCTCGCCATCCCGCTCCGCCAGGTGGCAGCCGGCACCGTCACGACCCACGGACCCGGTCAACTCGCCGTCCCACGTACCGCCGAAGGTGGACCGGGCGAACGCGGTGAGCGCCGCCAAGTCCCTCGGCCCCGCCCGGCGTACTGTCACGCCCTGGTCGGCCAGCCGACGCTCCGCCGCCTCCGTGGACCGCAGTGCCGGCGACTCGTCGTACGACAGGTCGGCGGTCATGTTCCAGGCGGTCCGGTCCTGCTGGTAGCCCAGCGCGAGGGCGGCGCACACCGCCGGCGTGTAGCGGACGTCGATGCCCGGCCACGCGTAGTACGGCGGGTTCCCGGCCAGCAGCACCTCGGTCACACCGCGCTCGGCGAGCACCTGCTCGGCCCGGCGCAGCAACGAACGGCCGACGCCCCGGCGGCGGTGCTGCGGGAGGACCGCGACCAGGTCGACGTGCCCGATGCCCGGCTCGGACGACGACTCCGAGCAGATCAACGCCCCGACCAAGTCCGCACCCCGGTACGCGCCCAGCCCCACCACCCGCCGGTCGCGGGCGGCCCGAGGCCAGAGCACGTCCACGACGGGTGCCGCCTCGGCGGCGTCCTCGGGCAGGTCGAGAGCCTGCTCGCAGAGCCGCACCACGGCGGGGATCAGGTCGGCGCTCAGCTCGGTGACGGTGATCTCGGCGTCCATGGTCGCCGACCCTAGATCACCGGGTATTGGGTCGCACCCCCGCGGCGGCGCTGACCGCGGCGAACGCGTCGACCTGGCCGGCGCCGGTGACGTTCGACGGAGTGCCGCAGTCGTCGGACGGGTTGCGGGAGCGGTACGTCGGCGTGGCCGCCGTGGCGGTGTCCCGCAGGATCTGCCGGGTCCGGGACAGGTCGCCGACCAGAGCCGGGTTCGCCGACCACATCAGTGCGACCACCCCCGCCACCTGCGGGGTCGCCATCGAGGTGCCGTCCAGCGCCGCGTACGTGCCACCCGGCATGGCCGACACCACACCCACACCCGGTGCCAGCACGTCCGGCTTACCCACGCCCGGAACCGGCCCCCGCGAGGAGAACTCGGCGACCCGTCCCTGCGGGTCCACCGCGCCCACGGTCAGCACGTCGGGGAACGGGGCCGGCGGGTCGTCGATCGACGCGCACCACGGGCCGGTGTTGCCGGCCGCGGCGACCACGAAGATCCCGGCGGCGTCCAGCGCCGCGGTGGCCGGTCGCAGCACACGCCGGTCGCACCCCTCGATGGGTGGGCAGCCCCAGGAGTTCGTCAGCACCTGCGGCGCGCGCTCCGGGCGGCCGTCCGTGAACGGGTCACCACCGGTCGGGAAGGGTGCCAGCATGAACTGGAGGCAGTCCAGGTAGTGCCCGGGGCTGCCGAGGTTGCGGTCCAGGTTGACGCAGCCCACCCACTGCGCGTCCGGGGCCACCCCGATGCCGTCCCGCCCGACCGCGCTGCCGACCGTGTGGGTGCCGTGCCCGCCCTGGTCGGTGGGGCTGCGGGTGCCGTCCCACGGGTCGTACCAGGAGTCGTCGCCACCGCGGAACTGCGCTCGCAGCGCCGGGTGGGTGCCGTCCACCCCCGAGTCGGAGCTGCCGACCACGATGCCCGACCCGGTCACCCCGAGCTGGGACCAGACCTTGTCGGCACCGATCTGGCTGATGTTCCACTCCGGACCGGTGGGCTTGGGCGCGGTGCCCCGGCTCTGCCCGGCCGGGGCCGGCAGTGGGCGGAGGCGTTGGCTGACCAGCACCCGGTCCACCTCCGGCCGGCGGGCGAGCCACGCGCGCACCGCCGGGCCGCCGTCCACCTCGACGGCGTTCACAAGGTAGTACGACACCGGGTCGAGTCGGAGTCGGTTCAGCTCCCGGACCAGGTCGGCCTGGCTCTGCTCGGCGGTCGCCACCAGCCGCCGGTAGACCTCCGTCGCCCGGGCGTCCCGCCCGGCCCGACCCGCCGCGCCGGTCGGCAGACCGGTCAGGTCCGCCTGCGCGCGTAGCACCACGAGCAGGCGCTCGCCGTAGAGGCCGGGCTGGCCGGGGCCGAGGTCGACCACGCCGAACGCCACCACCAGCACCACGGCGGCCACCGCGGCGACCCGACGGTTCGGGGTACGCGCCGACCGCCGGGCGAGCAGCACCGCGTACCCGATGGCCACCAGGACGGCGACGACGAGCCCGGCGCCGGTGGCGGCCGCCACCCAGAACGGAACGTCCCGGGTACCGATCAGCAGCAGGCTGATCTCTTCCGGGTCGGTGAAGGCGAGCGGGCCGAGCGCGGTCAGGCCCACGAGCCAACCGGTCGCCGTCCGGCCGGCGCGTGCGGCGTCGACCGGGTCGACAGTGGGCCGCCAGGCCGCAGCCCACAGAGCGGCCAGTGCGAAACCCACCGGCGGCAGGGTCCACAACGCGGGCAACTGCGCGCCGGACTGACCGGTGCCGGCCGCGAGCAGCAGCAGCGTCACCCCGGCGACCAGCCCTCCGACCAGCACCAACCGGCCCGGGCGAGGTGGTCGGCCGACCGCGAACCGGGACCAGAACGCGGCGTCCAACAGGGTCGCGGCCAACACTCCGAGCGCGGCGGACGCCAGCAGCGCGAGCAACGTCTCCAGGAGCCCGCCGAGCGCACCCAGCCAGGCCCACGGCAGCAGCGTCGCCAACCCGGCCGCGACCGCGAGCAGCGGCACCGGCCCGGGTCGGCGTGCACGCCCGGCCGGCTCTGCCCCGACCTCGGCCTCGGTCCGCGCGGTGTCGTGGGCTTGGGTCCGCGCGGTGTCGTGGGCTTCGGCCTGCGCGGTGTCGGTCCCGGTCCGCGCGGTGTCGTGGGCTTGGGTCCGCGCGGTGTCGTCGGCCTCGGTCCGTGTGGCCTCGCTGTTGTCGGTGGGTGCCGTGCCGCTGACCGCTTCGGCTGGTCCCTGGTACGCCTGCCGGCCTGTCGACCGGCGAACGACGAGCGCGGTGAGCGTGGCCACGGCGGCCAGCGCGGCGAGGTACGCCTCGTGGTGCACCGGCGGCACGACCCGCAGCGCGGTGAGCACCCCCAGTGCGACGGCCCCGACGAACCAGACCCGCCCGATGGCCCGGACCGTTGTCGACCGGGGCACGACGGCCAGTAGCAGGGCGGGCGTGCCCACCAGCACGACGGCGGCCAGGCCGAGGACCGGCCAGAGCCAGCCGACCCGATCCCGTCCGAAGCCGAGCAACACCTGGTCGGTGACCCAGCCGCCGGACTGGACGGCCACGGTGACGGCGACGGTCCAACAGCCGACGAACACTGCCGCCACCGCGGGCCAGGGGGAGCTGCGGCGGTTGAGTCCGGGGTACGAAGGCTGACCGTGCATCCGAGAACCTTACGACCACGACGAAGGGTTTCGACCCGACCGCCGGTTCGTGGGGTACCAGAGCCGTGCAGATCTTGGACAGTTTCCGTCAGCCGCGGACGGAAACTGTCCAAGATCTCCGGTCGGGCGGCCTGCCACGAAGGCGGACGGGTTGATCATGGGCAGGCTCGGGGCGGGGCGGGGCGCGGCGGGGCGCGGCGGCGGGAGGCGTCGGGGCGGCCGGGCGCGCTTCGGGTCGGGCGACGAATGTCGACAGGCTGGCACGGGGTTACCGTGGACGGGTGCGTGACCCGAATGTCTCCCGATCCGTCGCCGGCCAGCTGTCGCCGGTCCGCCGTGCGTCCGACCTGCGTCGACTGCGCGCCGAGCGCTTCGACGTGCTGGTCATCGGGGGCGGGGTGACCGGTGCCGGCGCGGCCCTGGACGCTGCGTCCCGGGGCCTCAAGGTGGCCCTCGTCGAGGCGCGCGACCTCGCCGCCGGCACCTCCAGCCGGTCCAGCAAACTCATCCACGGCGGCCTGCGCTACCTGGAGCAGTTGGAGTTCCACCTGGTGCACGAGGCTCTCACCGAGCGCGGCCTGCTCGCCACCCGGCTCGCGCCGCACCTGGTGCGTCCCGTGCCGTTCCTGGTGCCGCTGCCGGCCGGGCGGGGCCTGCGCGACCTGCCGGCCCGGATCTTCCGCCGCTCGTACTACGGCGCGGGCGTGGCCACCTACGACGCCTTCGCCGGACTCTTCGGCGGCGGCCGGGGGATGCCGCTGCACCGGCACCTGACCCGGGAGGGCGCCCGCCGGATCTTCCCGAGTCTGCGGGCCGACGCGCTGGCCGGGGCGATCCGCTACTACGACGGGCAGGTCGACGACGCCCGCCTGGTGGTCACCCTGGCCCGCACCGCGGCCAGCCTCGGCGCGACAGTGGTGAGCAGCGCCCGTGCCGTCGGGCTGATCCGGCAGGCGCGTGAGGTGACAGGTGTGCGCGTACGCGACCTGGAGGCGCCGGCCGGCTCACCGGACGCGGAGTTCGAGGTGCACGCCCGCACGGTCATCGCCGCCACCGGCGTGTGGAGCGACGACATGTCCCGGATGCTCAACGACGTGGGCCTGCGGCCCGGCATCCGGGTGCGCGCGTCCAAGGGGGTGCACCTGGTGGTGCCCCGGTCGGCGATCACCGGTGAGACGGGGCTCATCCTGCGTACGGCGAAGTCGGTGCTCTTCGTCATCCCGTGGGGCGGGCACTGGATCATCGGCACCACGGACACCGACTGGCGGCTGGACCGGTCCCACCCGGCGGCCTCCGCGAGCGACATCGACTACCTCCTCGAACAGGTCAACACCGTGCTGGACCGTCCGTTGACCACCGCCGACATCGAGGGCGTCTACGCGGGGCTGCGGCCGCTGCTGGCCGGCGAGGCCGACTCGACCTCGAAGCTCTCCCGCGAGCACGCGGTCTTCGAGCCGATGCTCGGGTTGCTGCTGGTCGCCGGTGGCAAGTACACGACGTACCGGGTGATGGCCTCCGACGTGGTCGACCGTGCGGCCCGCAGGCTCGGTGGGACCCGCCCGTCCCGTACCGCCGACCTGCCGCTGCTGGGCGCCGACGGGTACCCGGCGATGTGGCGGGACCGGGCCGACCTGGCTCGCCGGCACGGCGTGCCGGTGGGTGTGGTGGAGCACCTGCTGGAGCGGTACGGCAGCCTCACCCTGGACCTGCTGGCGCTTGTCGACGCCGATCCGCTGCTCGCGTCTCCGCTGGCGGGTGCTCCGGAGTATCTGGCGGCCGAGGTCGCGTACGCGGCGCGGGCCGAGGGTGCGCTGCACCTGGAGGACGTGCTGACCCGACGGACGCGGATCTCGTTCGAGACCAGTCATCGGGGGTTGGAGTCGGCGGAGCACGCCGCCGAGCTGATGGGCGCGGTGCTCGGGTGGGACGCGGCGACCCGGGCCCGCGAGGTGGAGCACTACCGCGTCCGGGTGGAGGCGGAGCGGCAGTCTCAGCTGATGCCGGACGACGCGGCGGCGGACGCGGCCCGGCTCGGTGCTCCGGACGTTCGGGGTTACGCGGCCGACCGGGGCGACGACGACCAGGCGGAGCTGCGATCGTCCGCTCGATGACGAATTGCGACGTTACCAATGGGTAACCATCGATACCGACCCGGATGGTGGTTTCGAACGCTACCTACGGTGGGGTAGGTTTCCGCGCGTGCTACCCCGCGCGCGCCCTCGTCTGCTCTCACTCCTCCTCGCCGTCGCGCTCGCCGGTGCCCTGACCGGGTGCTCGCTGTTCGACGGCGACGAGCCAGGTAAAACCGTCGCGCAACCGACCTCAGCCGTGGCGGGAGGTGGGTCGCAACTGGAGATACCCGCCACCGTCGCCGCAGGTCAGGTCAGCCTGATCCAACGGCTCGGCGAGGACGGCCCACTGCGCACCCTGAGCGTCGAGCGCAACGGCGCGTGGCAGTGCCTCGACTGCGCCGGCGACGGGGTGACCTCCCGGGGCACGCTCGCCCCGGAGTTGACCGAACGGCTCCAGGTGCTGCTCGCCAACCCGGCGCTCGCCGACGAGACCGACCAGGCCCGGCGCTACCGCACCACCTGCATCGACGCGCTGACCTCCAGCCTCATCACCTCGGCCGGGCTGATCACCTCGCAGGACTGCCCGGGGGAGGAGCGCACACCTGTCGCCGGCGAGATCCTGCTGCTGCTCACCCAGGCGACGCCGGCCGAGGTCAAGGGCTGACCCCAGCCGGCCTCAGGGGCTGACGCCGGCCGGCCTCACGGGCTGACGCCGGCCGGCCTCACGGGCTGACGCCGGCCGGCCTCAGGGGCTGACGCCGGCCGGTCAGAGCACCTTGCCCGGGTTGAGCAGACCGGCCGGGTCCAGCGCCGACTTGATCGCCTGGTGCACCCGGACGCCGACCGGCCCGATCTCCCGGGCCAGCCAGTCCCGCTTGAGCAGCCCCACCCCGTGTTCGCCGGTGCACGTGCCGCCCAGGTCGAGGCCGAGCCGCATGATCTCGTCGAACGCCCGCCGGCCCCGCTCCACGCTCGCCGGGTCGGCCCGGTCGACCACGATGTTCGGGTGCATGTTGCCGTCCCCGGCATGCCCCACCACGCCGATGGGCACCTCGCACTCCGCCGCGATCCGGGCCACCCCGTCCAGCAGCGCCGCGAGCGAGCCACGCGGCACCGCCACGTCGTCGATCACCAGACCGCCGTTGCCGCCCGGGTACGCGTCGGCGGCGAACTTCTCCATCGCCGGGTGCGCCAGCCGGCGAGCCTGTAGGAGCGCCGCCGCCTCCACCGCGTCGGTGGCCGCGTAGACCTCGTCGGCGCCGGCCGCCTCACAGACAGCGGCCAGGCCGGCCAGGTCGTCGGCGGCCCGGGGGCCGGTGTCCGCCGCGGCCAGCAGCAGCGCCTGCGCGTCGGTGCGCAACCCCATCGGCTGGTACGCCTCGATCGCCCGCAGGTGGGTCTGGTCGAGCAGTTCCAACAGGCTCGGGGTGAGGCCACGAGCCGCGATCTCGGCCACCGCGGCGCCGGCCGCCGCGGTGGACGGGAAGACCGCCACCAGGGTCAGCGAGTCGGCCGGTGCGGGTCGCAGCGCCACGGTCACCTCGGTGATCACGCCGAGGGTGCCCTCCGAGCCGACGAAGAGCCGGGTCAGGTCGTAACCGGCCACCCCCTTGGCCGTACGCCGACCGGTGCGCAGCACCTCACCGGAGGCGAGCACCACCTCCAGGCCGAGGACGTACTCGGTGGTCACGCCGTACTTCACGCAGCACATGCCACCGGCGTTGGTGGCCACGTTGCCGCCGATCGTCGACGACTCCCAGGAACCGGGGTCCGGCGGGTACCAGAGCCCCTGCTTGGCGACCGCCCCGGCGAGCGCCGCGTTGACCACTCCGGGTTGGACCACAGCGATGCGGCTCACCCTGTCGATCTCCCGGATCTCGTCCATCGCGACGGTGCTGATGACCACCGCGCCGTCCACCGCGTTGGCCGCGCCGGCCAGCCCGGTCCGCGCGCCCTGCGGCACCACCGGTACGCCGTGCCGCGCCGCCGCCCGCACCACGGCGACCACCTGTTCGGTGCTGCGCGGGCGGGTCACCACGAGCGGCCTGCCGGCGGCGCACAGGTCGGCCTCGTCCCGTTGGTGCATCCGCAGCAGGTCCGGGTCGGTGAGCACGGCGTCGTCGCCGAGCGCGTCGCGCAGGTCGGCGAGGAGATCGGTGGGGGCCATGCAGCCGAGGCTAGGTCGCCGGCAGCCGATCATCAACATGATCGACTGCGCGGGATAGCTTGGGCACCATGCTCTACCTGGACCGGCCTGCCTGGCCGTGGCGCGGTCGGCTCTGGTCGCACCTGATCAGCGACGTCTCGTACGCCGAGCTGCACGCCTTCGCCGAGACGCTCGGTGCGCCCCGGCGCGGCTTCGACCGGGACCACTACGACATTCCGGCCGACCGGTTCGCGGCGGCGGTGTGGCTCGGCGCCCAGGTGGTGCCGAGCCGGGAACTGGTCCGGCTACTCCGCACGGCCGGGCTGCGTCGCCCGAAGCACCTGGTCAGCCCGCGTCCTTCGACTCCTCGCTGAGCGCGGCCAGCTCGCGGCGCATGTTGTCCCGGGCGGGCTCCTCCCACCGGCTGGCCAGCGGCGGCAGCCGGAACAGCGCGGGCAGCGCCAGCAGACCGGTCAACACCGCCGCCCGCCCGGCCCGGAAGGCCGGCTCCGGCACGTGGGCGTACTCCCGCCGGATCGCCGCCGCGTACCGCTCGTACGTGGCCGCCGGCGCGGCCAGCACGGCGAGGTCCGCGTCGCAGAGCAGCGCGCCGTCCCGGTCACCCGGTGCCACAGTGTGCCCGGCCGTGAGCAGCACCAGCCGGTGCACCTCGGCGACGGAGGACGCCGGCACCCCGAGCCCGGTGAGCACCTCGTCGGCAAGCGCGGCGCTGTCGTGCTCGTTGGCGTACCCGGAGGCTCGCGGGTCGTAGACGGCGTCGTGGAACCAGGCCGCCAACCGCACCAGGTCGACCTGGGCGGCGAGGTCGGCGTGCTCGTCCACCACGTCGAGCACAGCCGTCAGGTGGACCGGAGTGTGGTAGTGCCGGTGCGGCTCCCGCCACCGACCGAGCAACCGCTCCCCCGCACCGCCCGACGACGCGTCCGGGCTCGCGCCGGCACCCCGGACCGCTGTCCGCCACCGATCAAGCAGATCAACCACCGCCCGAGTCTGCCGTATCCGCCCGTGACGCGTGTGAAGGGAGGATTCAGCGCGCCCACCACGGGTAGTCGCGCCCATGGCCGTGGCCCGGGACAAGCGACAGCCGATGGTGCGACGTACCGCGTTGCGTGAAGGACTGGTGGACATCGACGGCGCCCGGATCGCCGAGGCTACCGAGCAACTGCGCCATCGGAGCCGAGCCACCCTGCACGACCGTCTGCACCGGGTGAGGATGGCCGGCGGGCTGGCCGTCCAGGCCGGGCTGGCTGCCGGAATCGCGTACCTGATCGCGCACGTGGTCCTCGGTAACCCACAGCCGGTGTTCGCGCCGATCTCCGCGGTCGGCACCCTCGCCGCGTCGGTGGGCCAGCGGTTCCGCCGAACCGTCGAGTTGATCGTCGGGGTGGGGGTCGGGGTGGCCGTCGGCGACCTCTTGATCTACTTCCTCGGCACCGGGGCCTGGCAACTCGGCCTGGTGGTCACTGTCGCGATCCTGCTCACCATCTTCGCCGGGGCGAGCGTCGCCATCGTGATCCAGGCGGCGGCCACGGCGGTGCTGATCGTGACACTGAGCCCGTCGACCCAGGACCTGGAGATCCCCCGTTTCGTCGACGCGTTCCTCGGTGGCGGTGTCGCCCTGGTGGTCACGGCGGTGCTGCTGCCGCTGAACCCACTGCGGGTGATCAACCGAGCCGCCCGGCCGGCGCTCGACCTGCTCGCCACCCAGCTCGACGTCACGGCGGACGGTCTACGCAGTCGGGATCGGGCCACCATCCAGCGCGCACTGGAGAGGCTGCGCGACAACAAGGAGGAGTTGGCCACGTTGGGCGAGGCGATCGAGGGCGCGAAGGAGACCGCCACCCTCTCCCCGGCCCGCTGGCACCGCCGCGACGAACTGACCCACTACGCGGAGGCGGCCGACCCGATCGACCGAGCGATGCGCAACAGCGGCACCCTGATCCGTCGATCGGTGACCCTCATCGAGGACGAGGAGCCGGTGCCCGAATCGATGCCGGACGCGGTCGGTCACCTCGCCGAGTCGGTCCGGCTGCTCAAGCACGAGTTCGCTGCCGGGGAGGAGCCGGAGAAGGCCCGGGAGCGGTCCCTGCGGGCGGTCAGCGAGGCCGGCCGGGCGTACGGTGACGGCGTCGGCTTCTCCGGCAGCGTGGTGGTCGCCCAGATCCGCACCACAGCGAGCGACCTGTTGGTGGCCTCCGGGATCGAGCAGGAGGAGGCGAACCGGTGGATCCGCACCGCCTTCGGGGAGCAGGAGCGGCCGGTCGCCGAGCCGGCCAAACCCGACGAGACACCGAAACCGCCCACCGCCCCACCCGTCGGCTGAGCCCTCACCCCAGGTCGGCGAGTGCGGCGAGCAGCTGGTCCACCTGCGCCTCCGTGGTGCCCAGGCCGATGCTGGCCCGCAGCGCCGTGGACGGCAGGTCCCGGCGGCCGGTACGCCCCGCCGCCTCGCTGAGCAGACGTCGCGCCAGCGGGTGGGCGCAGAACAACCCGTCGCGTACGCCGATGTGGTGTTCGGCGGCCAACCGTGCGGCCACGTCGCTGGAGTCCCAGCCGACGACCACGAACGAGACGATCCCGACGCGGGGCGCGTCGCGGCCGAACGTGCGCAGCTCCACGACGTGCGGCAGAGCGGCGATGCCGGTCCGCAGTCGGGTCAGCAGCGCCTGCTCGTGGGCGGCCAGCGCGGCCCGGTCTGCGCCGTCGAGCGCCGTACACACAGCCGCCAGCGCCACCGCGCCGAGCAGGTTCGGGGTGCCGCCCTCGTGCCGTGCCGGCCCGGTCGTCCAGTTCACGTCGTGGGTGGCCGGTCCGACGTGGCTGGTGGCACCGCCGCCGGCCAGGTACGGCGGTGCGGCGTCCAGCCAGTCCGCCCGGCCGATCAGCACACCCGCACCGAACGGCGCGTACAGCTTGTGGCCGGACACCGCCAGGTAGTCGACGTCCAGCGCGAGCAGGTCGACCGGGGCGTGCGGGGCGAGCTGCGCGGCGTCCAGCACGATCCGGGCACCATGCCGGTGGGCCACCCGGGCCAGCTCGGTGACCGGCCACAGCTCACCGGTCACGTTGCTCGCACCGGTCACCGCGACCAGCACCGGCAGCGCCGGGTTGCTGCCCCGGCGTAGTTCGGTGAGGGCGGCGGCGAGGTCGCGTACCGCAGCGTCCGGGTCGGTGGGCACAGGCAGCCGCACCGAGCCGCGCGGCCACGGCAGCAGGTTGGCGTGGTGCTCACCGGCGAAGGTGACCACCGTCGTGCCCGCCGGCACGGCCCGTGCCAGCAGGTTGAGCGCGTCGGTGGTGTTGCGGGTGAAGATCACGTGATCGTCGGCTCGGGCGCCGAAGAAGTCACCGACCGTCTGCCGGGCCTGCTCGTACGCGAGGGTGCAGCGTCGGGACAACGCTCCCGCCCCACGGTGGACGCTCGCGTACCAGGGCAGCAGCTCGGCCACCGCGTCGGCGGCGGCCCGCGCGCACGGCGCGCTGGCGGCGTAGTCCAGGTTGATCTCGCCCGGTACGCCGAGGACGTCGAGCGGCCCCGACAAGGTCGGCTCGGGCGCGGTGTCGAAGCAGGTGGGCAGCGGGGGGAGAAGGGTGACGGGCACGCCGGAACCTCCGGGGTCAGGGACCCCGGGTGCACTGTCGGGACGGGGTCCGCGCTTGCCCAGCACACCGATCGGGCTGGGCCCGGTCATCACCCGGGGCACCCCACCGCGAACTCGACGAGGGTTGCCGGCCAGCAAGCCGGGGCTTCGCGCTGGCACTCGTGACCTGCCGGCAGCATAGCGGCTGCCGATGCGACCGGACCAGCCGGCGGCGGATGGCTACGCTGACCGCATGGCCGACACCCCGCCCGGTTCACCCCTGCCGTCGCCGCCCGCATCCACGGCCCCGTCCGCCGTCGAGGCGCCCCCGATGCCGCGGCGCCGACTGGGCTGGCGGCGGTTCCTGGCGCTGGCCGTGGTGGTGCTGCTCATCGCCGCCTGCGCGGTGTTCATCGTCTTCCAGCTCGGCCAGTCGCTCGGCGTGCAGGCCCTGCTCATCGGGGTGGCCGCCGCCATCCTGCCGGTGCCGGTGCTGGTCGCCTGCTTCCTCTGGCTGGACCGGTACGAACCCGAGCCGCTGAAATACCTGATCTTCTGCTTCGCCTGGGGCGCGTTCGTCTCCACCGCCGCCTCACTGACGGTGAACGACTTCGCCGCCGGCCGCTTCGCCGACTGGGGTCTGCCGGCCGCGCTGACCGGAGTGCTGGTGGCGCCGTTCATCGAGGAGTCGACGAAGGCGCTCGGCCCGATTTTGCTGCTGGTGTTCCGCCGCCGCGAGTGGTCCGGGATCACCGACGGCCTGGTCTACTGCGGGCTGTCGGCGGTCGGCTTCGCCATGGTGGAGAACATCCTCTACCTGGGCGGGTTGGGCTACGCGTCCGGTGTCGACAGGTATGGCCCCGCCACCGGCATCCAGCAGGTCATCGCGATCTTCATCCTGCGGATCCTGCTGTTCGGGTTCGCCCATCCGCTCTTCACCTCGATGACGGGTTTCGGCCTGGGCATCGCCGCGCGGACGGCGGACCGGCGGGTCCGGGTGCTCGCCCCGATCGCCGGCCTGCTGCTGGCGATGATGTTGCACGGCACGTGGAACCTGCTGCCCACGCTCACCCAGGCCACGGGCGAGGCCGTGATCATGCTGTACGGCTTCCTGGGCCTGATGGTGCCTGTCTTCTTCGGCACCGTGGGGCTGGCGGTGTGGCTGCGCGCCTGGGAGGGGCGGCTCACCGAGCGCGTCCTGCCGGACTACGTACGCGCCGGCTGGCTGAGCCCGCCCGAGGTGGCCGCGCTGAGCAGTCTGGGGCGACGGCACGCGGCCCGCAGTTGGGCGCGCCGGGTGGCCGGTGACGCCGGGGTCCGGGCGATGCGCGGTTACCAGTCCGCCGCCACCCGGCTGGCCCTGCTGCGCGACGGCACCCTGCGGGGCCTGGACCGGAAGGCCGCCGACCAGGAACGGACCGCACGGGAGGAGCGGGAGCTGCTGGACGCGATCAGCGCGTACCGGTCGGTCTTCGTCGGTCGGGATCCGCAGGCCCCGGCCGGGCTCTGGGACGGCAGCCGCTACCACCTGCGCTTCCCGGACGGCCAGCAACGCCCGGTGAACGCGCCGGACGAGCCGGTGGTGCCGATTCCGGTGGTGTTGGCCCCCGCACCGCCCCCGGTCGGGTACGCCCCACCCGGCTGGCCCGGCCTGCGCCCGCCCGCGCCCTGGCCCCCGGGTCACCACTGACGGCTGGTGCCCGTGGCTCAGGTGATCAGACCGGGGCCTCAGCCAGCCCGCCGGCTCACGTCATCAGCGAGGTGAGGAAGTCGCCGAAGCCCTGGAACATCGCGATCAACGCGGCCCCGATCGCCCGGAACATCTGCGCGGCGCCGTCCGGCCGGAAGGCCACGAAGTAGATCAGGAACGCGACGAAGCCCCAGGTCAACAGCTTCTTCACGAATACCGGCATCGTCCCTCCCCAGGGCCACGGTCGCCGGATGGCTTCCCGTCGTGCGGCCGGGCAAACGGTGCGCGGCAGGGGGAGGGTGGGTCAGAGGTAGAGGCCGGTGGAATCGTTCTCGATCCGCTCGGCGGCCACGGCGTGCACGTCGCGTTCGCGCAGCAACACGTACCCGCGGCCGTGCAGCTCGACCTCGGAACGGTCGTCCGGGTCGAAGAGCACCCGGTCGCCGGAGACGATGGCCCGCACGTTCGGGCCCACGCCCACGGCGGTGGCCCAGGCGAGGCGTTTGCCGACCGCGGCGGTCGCCGGGATGACGATGCCGGCGGTGGAGCGGCGTTCGCCCTCGCTGCCCTCCATCCGCACCAGCACCCGGTCGTGCAGCAGACGGATCGGCAGGCCGGCGTCGAGATCGTTGTCGGCGGTCACGCCGGAGACGCTACCGTGTGGCCGACGGCGGGCCGCCGGTGGTTACGCCGGTGGTGGCGGGGGCACTGTGTGGCGGAACTGCCCTACGGTGTCGGCAACGGACGTATGCTGTCCGACCTGTCGCCGTGGGTGGACCGGTCTCTTCTGCCAGGAGGTGCGCTTGAGCCGCTTCGAGCGGGTACGCGGGCGGCTTCGCCGCGCCTACCAGTCGCGACAGGAGTCGGCCCGTCCCGACGAGGGCACGTCGAGCGACGAGTTGAGCGACGTGTCGGCGGACGCCCGGGTGGCGTCCCCGGCCGTACCGGGGCCGACCGCGCCGCCGACTGCCTCGGTCTACGGTGCTGAGCCTCCTGTGGACCTGCACAGTTCGACCTCCAGCCGGGACGACGCCGACGTCCCGCACGGGCTGCGGATCGCCGCAGCGTGGTGCTGGCGGCTGATCGTGATCGGCGTGGTGGCCTGGGCTCTGCTCCGGATCGTCGGCACGATCAAGATCGTGATCATCCCGTTGGCCATCGCGCTGCTGCTCTCCGCGCTGCTCGCGCCTGCGGTGGGCTGGCTGCTGCGGGCCCGACTGCCCCGGTCGCTGGCGACGGCGGTGGTGCTGGTCGGCGGCCTGGTCGCGGTCATCGGCACGCTGACGCTCGTGGTCAACGAGTTCATCCGGGGCGTGCCGGAGTTGAGCGCGAAGTCCTCGGAGGGCGTCCGGCAGATCCAGAACTGGCTGAAGACGGGCCCGCTGCACCTCTCCGACACCCAGCTCGACCGCTACATCGACGAGGCCCAGGGCTGGATCAACAACAACACCTCGAAGTTCACCAGCGGGGCGCTGAGCACTGCGGCGACGCTGGCCGAGGTGCTGACCGGCACGCTGCTCGTGCTCTTCGCGACGTTCTTCTTCCTGCGCGACGGCACCCGGATCTGGCGTTTCCTGGTCCGCCTGCTGCCGGTGGCCGCCCGGTGGAAGGTCGACGATGCGGGCCGAGCCTCCTGGCAGACGCTTGTCGCCTACGTCCGCGCGACCGTCCTGGTCGCCTTCATCGACGCGGTCGGCATCGGCATCTTCCTGGTCATCTTCGACATCCCGTTCGCCTTCCCGCTGGCCGCGCTGGTCTTCCTCGGCGCGTTCATCCCGATCGTCGGCGCGGCGCTGTCCGGCGGCGTCGCGGTGCTCGTCGCGCTCGTCGACAGCGGCCCGGTCACCGCCCTGATCATCCTGGGCGCGGTGATCGGTGTGCAGCAGATCGAGGGGCACGTCCTCCAGCCGCTGATCATGGGACGGGCGGTCGCCCTCCACCCACTCGCGGTGATCATCGGTATCGCCGCGGGTGTCGTCCTCGCCGGCATCACCGGCGCGCTGGTCTCCGTGCCGCTCATCGCGGTGCTGAACACCGCCGTCCGTCGGCTCGCCGCCCGAAGGGTCCCGGACACCCCACCCGACGCCGTGGTCGTCGCCGCCCAGGCCCCGTAGGAGAGCGCCCACGCCTTCGCGCGCTCCGCGCGCGTCGCCAGCCCGCTTGATCACGCACGAACATGGAAGGAGTGGCCTCCCCACCGCGGGAGGCCACTCCTTCCATGTTGTAGCGCGATCTTGGCCGTGCGCCGCCCGGCGCTGGGGTGAGGGGTGACGGTGGGTCGGTCAGGACTGGGCGAGGCGTTCCAGGGCGCCGCGAGCCACCTCGGGACGCGTCGTGTACCAGAACGGGGGCAGCGACCGCCGCAGGAACGGCCCGTAACCGCGAGCCGTCTCCAACCGGGAGTCGAGCACCGCGACCACGCCCTTGTCGCCGGTCGCTCGGATCAGCCGGCCCACACCCTGAGCCAGCCGAACCGCCGCGATCGGCACGCTGACCGCTGCGAAGCCGGAGCCGCCGCCCGCGTCCACGGCGGCAGCGCGAGCCGCCGCCAGCGGCTCGTCCGGGCGCGGGAAGGGCAGCCGGTCGATGACGACGAGCTGACACGCGTCACCCGGCACGTCCACGCCCTGCCACAGCGACATCACACCGAACAGGCAGCTGGCGCGCTCCTCGCGGAACCGACGGACCAGCAACGGCAGGGCCTCCTCGCCCTGCAACAGCACCGGCAGGTCGGTCCGCGCGCGCAGCAGCTCCGCGGCCTGCTGCGCGGCCCGCCGAGAGGAGAAAAGCCCGAGGGTACGACCACCGAGTGCTCCGACCAGCCCGAGCAACTCCTCTCCGGCGGCCTCGGGCAGCCCGGAGACGCTGGGGCGGGGCAGGTGCGCGGCGACGTACAGGATGCCCTGCCGGGCGTAGTCGAACGGCGAGCCGACGTCGAGTGACCGCCACCCGGGGCCCTCGGTGGCCGGTACGACGGCACTGGGGGTCACCTCTCCAGCCAGTCGACGGCCCGGTGTCTCGGCCACCGGACGACCCGGGCCGGTGCGGGCAGCCAGCGCGGCCGACGCGGGGGACGGCGGCGCGGGTGGGGGAGCGTCCAGCCCGAGGGCGCGGGCCACCGTGTCGAACCGGCCTCCCAGCGCCAGGGTCGCCGAGGTGGCGACGACTGTGCGCTCGTCGTACAGGTGAGTGGCGAGAGTGCCGGCGACCGAGAGCGGCGCGACCACCAGCGCCCGGCGGCTGCCGCTGTCGTTCTTCTCGACCCAGGCCACGTCGTGGTCGCCCTCCTCCAGCAGCCGCTGCGCGGTGGTGGAGAGTTCGTCCAGCGCGGCCTTGGCCTGCTGCTTGCGGACCGGGTCGGGGTCGTCGGCCTTGATGTCGCCGATGGCGTCCAGGGCGGAGCGGGTCGCCGCGTCGAGCAGCGTGCACGCCTCCCGCAGGGGTGTGGGAAGCCCCGCCGTGATGCGTCCGGCCGGTGCCTCGGCCAACCCCACCGCGAGGGCGTCACCGGCCGCGGTGAGCGCTTCGGCGGTCTCCGGTCGCAGCAGTGTGCGCGCCCGGCGGGTGGTGCGGTCGATCAGCTCCGGCACCAGCTCCGCCTGGGCCGCCGAGGAGACCCGGTCGGCCAACTCGTGCGCCTCGTCGACGATGAGCAGCTTGTGCGGCGGAACGATGTGCCGGTCGGCGAGCATGTCGACAGCGAGCAGGCTGTGGTTGGTCACCACGATGTCCGCCTCGCGGGCCCGGGCCCGGGACGCCTCGGCGAAGCACTCCTGCCCGAACGGGCAGCGGCTCGCACCGACGCACTCCCGGGCGGGCATCGACACCAGCCGCCAGGCCTGGTCGTCCACGCCCGGGTCCAGCTCGTCGCGGTCGCCGGTGGCGGTCTTCTCGGCCCAGTCGCGTAGCCGCTCGATCTGCTTGCCCAGCCGGCCCGCCTCACCGAGCCACTTCGTCCCCCCGCCGGGGCGAGCGGCGGGGGCGTCGAAGAGGGTGTCCTCCGGCTCCTCCTCGGTGGAGTTGTCGAGTCGGGCGAGGCACAGGTAGTGGTGGCGGCCTTTCAGCACCGCGAAGGTGGGTCGACGACCGAGCACCGGCTCGACCGCGTCGGCCAGTCGGGGGAGGTCGTGGTCGACGAGCTGGGACTGCAACGCCAGGGTGGCGGTGGAGACCACCACCGGGCCGTCCACGGTCAGCGCCGGTGCGAGGTAGGCCAGCGACTTGCCGGTGCCGGTGCCCGCCTGCACGAGAAGGTGCTCGCCGTCGGCCACGCACTCCTCGATGGCCGTGGTCATCTGTAGCTGGCCGGGTCGTTCCGCGCCGCCGGGCACCGCGCCGACCGCCGCCGCCAGCAACTCCCTGCCGCTGGGTTTGGCACCCCGCCGCCGGCCCTTGGCACGGGCCGACGGGGTGGCGGAACCGGTGGCGGTGCGGGGCGGAGTCACCGTGCGACGGTACCCGTCGCCGCCGACACCGACCGCGCCCATCCGTCGCGTGGCGCGAAGCCGGCCGGGCCGGTCGACGTCGGTCCGTGCCGTCCCGTTACCGCCGCGCTACGACCCGTGGGCAGTATCGGTTAGGGTGCGAATCATGCCGAGCGACATGGTCCGAGTGATCTACCGCAAGTACGACGGCAGCGCCCACCGCGACTACCCGGCCCGCCGGCTCACCGAGGACGATCTCGGCGTCTGGCTCGGCGTGCCCGAGGGCACCGAGTCGGTCTACCACGGCCGGCCCTCGGTGGAGAAGATCCCGTTCGTGTTGCTGGTGCCCCATCGCGCCTGGTGGACGGCCATGTTCAACCCCCCACCGCGCACCAGCGAGGTCTACTGCGACATCACCACCCCGGCCCGCTGGGAATCCGACGACACAGTGCACCTCATCGACCTGGACCTCGACGTGGTGCGGCGTCGGGCCACCGGCCTGGTGGAGTTGCTCGACGAGGACGAGTTCGCCGAGCACCGGGCCCGGTTCGGCTACCCGGACGACGTGGTGGCCGAGGCCGAGGCGGCTGCCCAGCGGCTGTTCGGGGCCCTCGGCGACGGCACCGAGCCGTTCGCCGGGGCGTACCGCAAGTGGTTGGCTCTCGTGGTCTGACACCGCCCACGGCGGGTCGGTTCACCAGCGCGGCGGCCAGGTGTCGTCGTCGCCCAACGCCACCAGAGCGGCGAGCTTCTCCGGATTGAGCTGGTTGTAGATGGCGGTGATCCGCCCCTCGTGCACGGCGAACGCGGTGACCAGGCGGATGGGCCGGCCGTCGCTGTGCGTCGTCTCCATCTGCAGGCCGAGTACGCCGTCGACCAGCACCGGTCGGGACCGGACGCGTCGGGCGTACCGGCCGGTCCGGCCGAACAGACCGAGCGTGAGACGGCCGACGGCGTCCGCGCCGAGCACCGGCCGCCGGGCCGCCGGGAAGTGCCCGCCGGAGTCGCCGACGAACACCACGTCCGGGGCGAGCACCCGGAGCAGCTGGTCCAACTCGCCGGACTCGGTCGCGACGACGAACGCTTCGAGCACCCGACGCTGCTCGGCCAGGTCGGCCGTGTGCCGGGGGACGTCCGGCGCGGCGACCGCCCGGCGTGCCCGGGAGGCGAGCTGTCGGGCCGACACCTCGGTGGTGCCGAGCACCTCGGCGACCCCGGCGAACGGCACCGCGAACACGTCGTGCAGCACGAGAGCGACCCGTTGCTCCGGTGCGAGTCGCTCCAGCACCACCAGCAACGCCGCGCCGACCTGCTCGGTGCGGACCGCCCGGTCCGCCGGATCGGGTGCGTACCCGTCCGAGGACGGTCCGCCGCCCAACGGGCTCACCACCGGCTCCGGAAGCCACTGACCGGGGTACGCCTCCCGACGGACCCGGGCCGAGCGGAGCACGTCGAGGCAGATCCGGGCACAGGTGGTGGTCAGCCACGCGGACAGTTCACGGATCTCGGCGCGGGCGCCCGGGTCGGCGAGTGCAGCGGCGCAGCGCAGCCAGGTCTCCTGCACCGCGTCCTCCGCCTCGGCGCGGCTGCCCAGCATCCGGTGGGCCACCGCGAGCAGCCGACCCCGCTCGGCCTCGAACTCCGTCGCCAGGTCCCGCACGACCCACCATCCTCCCGGTCGGCACCGTCCTGGCGTACATCCTCGCGGCAACCGCACGTACCGGCTGCCCCGGACGGTCGGGCGGCCGTCCCGGGCAGGGTCCCTTGGCGGGCGGATGGCCTGGGGGTGGGCGATGATCCGTGGATGAGCTCACCCCAGCAACGGCAGATCGTGGCACCCTCTGGCGGCTCCGTGCGGGAGTTGCTGCGGGTCACCGCGCCGGTGGACCTCGGTGCCATCGACCCCCGCTCCACGCCCGGCCTGCCGGAGACGGCGGGGCGCGGCGAGCGCCGCAAGGCATGGGCGCGAGAGCAGGTGGAGCTGGTCGGCGGCGAGCTGGCCCAGCAGCAGGAGATGCTCTTCGCGATGGCCAAGACCGGGTCGGAGCGGCCGGCGCACCGGGTGCTGCTGGTGCTGCAGGCGATGGACTGCGGCGGGAAGGACGGCACGATCAAGCGGGTGGCCGGTGCGATGAACCCGTTGGGTCTGCACATCCGCTCGTTCGGGCCGCCGACCCGCCAGGAGCTGCGGCACGACTTCCTCTGGCGGATCCGTCGCGAGCTGCCTCCGCCGGGGTACGTGGGGATGTTCAACCGCTCGCACTACGAGGACGTGTTGATCGCCCGGGTCGGGTCGCTGGTGCCCGAGACGACCTGGCGGGCCCGCTACGACGCGATCAACTCGTTCGAACGGGAGCTCGCCGAGGGTGGAATGACCCTGGTGAAGGTCATGTTGCACATCTCGTACGAGGAGCAGGGCAAGCGCCTGCTGGAGCGCCTGACCGACCCCCGTAAGCACTGGAAGTACAACCCGTCCGACATCGACTCCCGGGGGCACTGGGACGACTACCAGGCCGCGTACGCCGAGGCCCTCAGCCGGTGTGGCACGGACGCCGCGCCCTGGTTTGTGGTGCCGGCGGACCGCAAGTGGTACAGGGACTGGGCGGTGGCCCACCTGCTGCGTGAGACGTTCGACACTCTCGACCTGGGGTATCCGGCTGCCGATTTCGACGTGGACGAGGAGCGGGAACGGCTTGGTGCTGGGGGACCGGGTGCGCGTGGGACAGCCGAGATGAACAGTAGGTAAACGACCGGTGAATGAGGCCTGGCCAGGGGTGGGCCGCCGAATTCCCGGTTCAGCCGTTTCCTAGCATTCACCGAGCGGTCGCTCGTCGGGCGCCGCCACCCTTCCACCGACGCGACGAGGTCTGTGCTGTGAAGTTTTCCTTCCGCCCCACCGAGGGCGCCTTCTACGAGCTCTTCACCAGGGCCGCGCAGAACCTGGTCCGGGGCACGGAACTGCTCAACGAGCTGGCCCTGCCCGGCGTGGACGTGCAGTCGGTCAGCGAGCGGTTGACCGAGGTCGAGCACGACAGCGACCAGATCACCCACGACCTGTACAAGAAGATCAACTCGACCTTCATCACCCCGTTCGACCGGGAGGACATCTACCGGCTCGGCTCACTGCTGGACGATGTGATGGACCACCTGGAAGCGGTCGGCGACCTGCTCTACCTGTACGGGCTGACCGAGTTGCCGGCGCTGCCCCGCGAGCTGCACGAAATGGTCAACGTGCTCGACCAGCAGGCCAAGCTGACCGCCGAGGCGATGCCCCGGCTGAAGTCGATGAAGGATCTCGAGGACTACTGGATCGAGTGCAACCGCCTGGAGAACGAGGGCGACCGGATCAACCGGCAGTTGCTCGTCCGGCTCTTCTCCGGTGAGTACGACGCGCTGACGGTGCTGAAGATGAAGGAGGTCGCCGACGAGTTGGAGGCCGCCTGTGACGCCTTCGAGCACGTGGCCAACACCGTCGAGACCATCGCGGTCAAGGAGTCCTGATCCTGTGACCGTGACACCCGAACTCATCGCCGTGCTGGCGGTGATCGGGGTAGCCCTGGCGTTCGACTACACCAACGGCTTCCACGACGCCGCCAACGCGATCGCGACCAGCGTCTCCACGCGGGCGCTGACACCTCGGATCGCCCTCGGGCTCGCCGCGGTCGGCAACTTCATCGGCGCCCACTTCGGCGCCGGAGTCGCCAAGACCGTCGGCGACGGCCTGGTCACCCTGCCCACCGGGGTGAGCAGCCTGGGGGTGGTCTTCGCCGGGGTGCTCGGCGCGATCGCCTGGAACCTGATCACCTGGTACTTCGGTCTGCCCTCGTCGTCCTCGCACGCGCTTTTCGGCGGGCTGGTCGGCGCGACCCTGCTGTCCACCGGCGGCATCGTGCAGTGGGTCAACATCGGCGAGAAGGTGCTGCTGCCGATGGTGCTCTCGCCGATCGTCGGCCTCACCCTCGGTTACCTCCTGATGCTCGCCATCCTGTGGCTGTTCCGAAAGGGGCAGCCGGGCAAGCTCAACCGGGGCTTCCGGTGGGCGCAGACCGCCTCGGCGGCCGCCATGTCCGTCGGCCACGGCATGCAGGACGCCGCCAAGACCATGGGCATCGTGGTGCTGGCGCTGTACACCGGCGGTTTCCAGGAGAGCAAGACGCACATCCCGGGCTGGGTGTTCTGGACGTCGGCGACGATGCTGGCCCTGGGCACGTACGCCGGTGGTTGGCGGATCATCCGGACGCTGGGCCGGAAGATCATCGACCTCGGGCCGCCGGAGGGCTTCGCGGCCGAGACGGTGGCCAGCGCGGTGCTCTACTTCAACGCCCTGGTGCTCAAGGCACCCATCTCCACCACCCACACGATCACCTCGGCGATCATGGGTGTGGGCGCGACCAAGCGGCTGTCGGCGGTCCGCTGGAACGTCGCCGGCAACATCGTGATCGCCTGGATCATCACGTTCCCGGCCGCCGCGCTGATCGCCTGCGTCACCTACCTGCTGGTCCGGCCGCTCTTCGGCTGACCGTGCCCGTCGAGAGGAGGCCCCCGGCTCCGGCCGGGGGCCTCCTCTCTTCACTCGTAGCGCACGCCGATCTGCTCGCGCACCGCGTCGAGCAGTGCCATCACCTCCAGGGTGGTGGTGTGCGGCACCAACGGGCTCTCGGTCAGACCGGCGGCCAGGCAGCGCTGCACCTCGATCGCCTCGTACTGGTAGCCGTTGCCCGCCGTGTCGGCGGTGATCGTCTCCGGCTCGGCGCCGTCCCGGTGCACAGTGAGGGAACCCGGCCGGAAGAATGGCTCCGGCAGGTCGATCCGGCCCGCGCTGCCGGTGATCGAGGCGGACAGGTTGGTCGCCCCGACCATGCCGCAGCTCAGCGTCGCCAGCGCGCCGGTGTCGTAGCCGAACAGCATGCCGGTGTTCTCGTCAGTGCCCTCCGGGCCGATCTGCGCCCAGGACCGGATGTGCTGCGGCACCCCGAGCAGCAGGTGGGCCAGACTGATCGGGTAGATGCCCAGGTCCAGCAGGGCGCCCCCGCCCAGTGCGGCGTTGCGCATCCGGTGGTCCGGCGGGAACGGCCCGGCCACCCCGAAGTCGGCGCGGACACCGCTGACCGTGCCGATCGCCCCCTCCGAGATCAGCTCGACCATTCGGAGGATCAGCGGGTTCGTCCGCATCCACATGGCCTCCATCAGGAAGACCCCGGCGGCGCGGGCGGTGTCCACCAACTCGGTGCTGGTCGCCAGGTCGAGGGTGAACGGCTTCTCCAACAGCACCGCCCGGCCGGCGGTCAGGCAGGTCATCGCCGCCTCGTAGTGCGCGGAGTGCGGGGTCGCCACGTAGATCGCGTCCACCTCCGGATCGGCGGCCAGCTCCACCCAGGAGCCGTGCGCGCGCTTCGCGCCGTACGTGTCGGCGAAACGCCGCGCGCTCTCCACGGAACGGGAACCAACCGCGACCAGTTCGGCGTCCGGCACCAGCCGGAGGTCTTCGGCGAAACGGCTGGCGATGTGGCCGGTGGCCAGGATGCCCCAACGAGTCATGCCGGAACGCTAACCGAGCTGGGTGAACGGTTCGCCGCCGGCTCAGATGTCGGACGTGCGGTGAGGCCCCGGTCGCCCCGCCCCGCCCCGCCCCGCCCCGCTCCGCTCCGCCCCCCCCGCCCACCTCACTCGCGTCCTTTGCTCTGCTTATGCGGACGCACCACGTCCCGGCCGGAGGTGGTGCACCCGCATATGCAGAGCAAAGGACGTCTGGACCGGTGCGGCTGCTGGACCGCGCATCGGCCGGGTCA
Source organism: Micromonospora sp. WMMD967 (assembly GCF_029626165.1). NCBI lineage: Bacteria > Bacillati > Actinomycetota > Actinomycetes > Micromonosporales > Micromonosporaceae > Micromonospora > Micromonospora sp. WMMD967. Next base: position 556,285 of record NZ_JARUBK010000001.1, on the reverse strand, counting down.
GGGCTCCCGAGGGGGGAACTAGGCTCGCGGCATGACGATCGACAGTGACGGCTTCGCCGCGCCGGCTGCCCTGGTCGAGCACGCCCGCCGGTTCCAGGCCGAGGGCGGCACCCCGGCGGTGCCCCGGGTCGCGGCCACCGTGCTGCTGCTGCGCCCGACCGACGCCGACTTCGAGGTGTACGTCATCCGCCGGGTCGCCGCCATGACCTTCGGGGGCATGTACGCCTTCCCCGGCGGTGGGGTGGACCGCTCCGACTCGGAGACACACCTGGACTGGGCCGGGCCCACACCGGATGAGTGGGCCGGGCGGCTCGGGGTGGCCCCGGGCGCGGCCCAGGCGGTCGTCTGCGCCGCCGCGCGGGAGGTCTTCGAGGAGGCGGGTGTGCTGCTCGCCGGCCCGGACCCGGCGACGGTGGTGGGCGACGTCAGTGGCGACGACTGGGAGGCGGCTCGTCAGGACCTGGAGGGTCGCCGGCTGGGCTTCGCCGCGTTGCTCGCCGACCGTCAGCTCACCCTCCGGTCGGACCTGCTGCTGCCGTGGAGCCGGTGGATCACTCCGGAGTTCGAGCCGCGCCGCTTCGACACGTACTTCTTCGTCGCCCTGCTGCCGGCCGGCCAACGGACCCGCGACGTCTCCGGCGAGGCCGACCACACCCTGTGGATCCGGCCGGCGGACGCGTTGGCCCGGGCCAAGGCCGGCGAGCTGACCATGCTGCCACCGACCCTGGTCACGCTGGCCCAGGTGGCGGCGGCCGGCGACCTGGCCGCAGTGGCCCGGGCGGCGGCGGATCGGGACGCCGCCGCCCCGGTCACCCCACGCCTGGACCTACCCCCGAACGGCGAACCCCGCTTCGTGCTCAGCTGAGCGGCCCCGCCCACCCAGCTGGGGGCAAAAGTGCCCTTCGCGCCTTCGTTGGGCACCGCAACTCCATGATCGACTCGACTTCGCCGATGTCGCGGTATCAACCCCTCGCGGATACCCCCACATCGGTGAAGTCGTGTGGATCTTGCGGGAGGCGGGGTGCTCTGCCAGCCCCGCCTCTCCGGTCCGTGTGGACAGCCCCGGAAACGGCACCGGCGCCCACGCCGGGAGGGCGGGGCGCCGATGACCGGTCGCGGTCGGCTCAGCCGAAGCGACCAGTGATGTAGTCCTCGGTCTTCTTCACGCTCGGGTTGCTGAAGATCTTCTGGGTGTTGTCGTACTCGATCAGACGGCCCGGGTCGCCGGTCTTCTCGATGGAAAAGAAGGCGGTCCGGTCCGAGACCCGCGCGGCCTGCTGCATGTTGTGCGTCACGATGATGATCGTGAACTTGTCCTTGAGCTGGAACATCAGGTCCTCGATCGCCAGCGTGGAGATCGGGTCCAGCGCCGAGCACGGCTCGTCCATAAGGACGACCTGCGGCTCGACCGCGATGGTCCGGGCGATGCACAGTCGCTGCTGCTGACCGCCGGAGAGCCCTGCGCCCGGCTTGCCCAGCCGGTCCTTGACCTCGTCCCACAGGTTCGCCGAGCGCAGCGCCTTCTCGGCGGCCTCGTCCAGGATCGACTTCTTCCGGACGCCGTTGAGCTTTAGCCCGGCCACCACGTTCTCGAAGATGCTCATGGTGGGGAACGGGTTCGGCCGCTGGAAGACCATGCCGATCGTGCGGCGGACCGCCGTGACGTCCACGTCGCGGTGGTAGATGTCCTGGTCGTCGATGGTCAGGCTGCCCTCGACGCGGGCCCCCGGAAGCACCTCGTGCATCCGGTTGATCGACCGCAGGAACGTCGACTTGCCGCAACCGGACGGCCCGATGAGGGCGGTGACCGTCTTCGGCTCGACCGTCAGGTTGATGTTCTCGATCGCCTTGAAGCCGCCGTAGTACGCGGTGACGTTCGAGGCGGAGACGCGCTTGGCCATGGTGGTACCTCCGGGGTTCATCGGCTGAGCCTGTTGCGACGGGCCAGCAACTTCGCCGCGATCGTCAGGATGAGCACGAGGGCGACCAGGGTGAGTGCCGCGGTCCACGCCCGTGCCGGTGCGTACTTCGACGCGTCACCGGCCTGCTGGTAGACGAAGAGGGACAACGACGACTGGTTGTTCTCGAACGGATTGGTGTTGATCGCGGCGCCGCCTCCGGCGACCAGCAGGACCGGCGCGGTCTCGCCGGCCGCGCGGGCGATGGCCAGCATGACGCCGGTGATGATGCCGGGCAGCGCCGTCGGCACCACCACCCGCATGATGGTCTTCCACTTGGGGACGCCGAGCGCGTAGGCGCCCTCGCGCAGTGGCGCCGGGACGAGGCGGAGCATCTCCTCGGTGGACCGGACGATGGTCGGCAGCATGAGCACGCTCAGCGCGAGCGCGGCGGCGAAACCGGAGAAGCTCGGTCGGCCGTCGTTGAACCACGGGGACACGACCAGCACCCAGAAGGCCAGCACGAACAGGCCGGAGACGATCGACGGGATGCCCGTCATCACGTCCACGAAGAACCGGATCGCGAAGGCGAACTTACCCCGGCCGTACTCGACGATGTAGATCGCGCAGAGGACGCCGAGCGGCACGGTGATCAGGGTGGCGATGCCGACCTGCTCCAGCGTGCCGACGATTGCGTGGTAGGCGCCACCGTTGGCGTCGCGGGCCCCGATGTTGTTCATCGAGGTCTGGAAGAAGTTGACGTCCAGCCGATCGGCGCCCTTGCTGACCAGCGTCCAGACCACTGACACGAGGGGCAGCACCGCCAGCACGAAGGCGGAGTGGATCAGCGCGCTCCAGGTGCGGTTACGAGCCGACCGGCGTCCCTCGACCGCGTTGGCCGCGGCGAAGAGTCCGGCCAGGTAGAGGATCGCGCCGAGGGCGACCACGAGGACCGGGCCGCCGACGCCGGTGCCGTAGACGATCGCGGCGGAGAGCGCCAGGGCCGCCACGGCGATGACCGGAGCGGCGTACGCGGGCAGCCGCTTCGCCCGCAGCGACTCCGGCTGAGCCGGCGGGCGGGTGCGGTGGGAGGTGACGGTTGTGGTCATGCGGCCGACTCCGTGAACTCCCGGCGGCGGTAGATGATCGCCCGCGCCGTGATGTTGACGATCAGCGTGATGGTGAACAGCACCAGGCCGGAGGCGATGAGCGCGCCACGGCCGGTCTCGTTCGCCTCGCCGAACGCGTTGGCGATGTTGGCGGCGATGGTGTTGCCACCGTTCTGGATCAGGTTGAACGAGATGCCGAAGGTGATGCCGAGGGTCAGTGCCAGGGCGATGGTCTCGCCCAGGGCCCGACCGAGGCCGAGCATCACCGCGGCGATGATGCCGGGGCGACCGTAGGGGAGGACCGCGGTGCGGAGCATCTCCCACCGGGTGGCGCCCAGGGCGAGGGCGGCCTCCTCGTTGGCGGTCGGCGTCTGGAGGAACACCTCGCGGGAGAGCGAGGTGATGATCGGCAGCACCATGATGGCGAGCACCAGGGCACCCAGCATGATCGACTTACCGAAGGGCCCGTCACCGCCGAAGATCGGGATCCAGCCGAAGTACTCGTTCAGCCAGACCGAGAAGTCGCGGACCGGGTTGATGAAGATGTCCCGCCCCCAGAGGCCGAAGACCACGCTCGGTACGGCGGCGAGCAGGTCGATCAGGAAGCCGAGTGCGGTGCCCAGCCGGCGGGGCGCGTAGTGCGAGAGGTAGAGCGCGATGCCCAGCGCCACCGGCACTGCCATGAGCAGCGCCAGCGCCGCGCTGAGGACGGTGCCGAAGGCGAGGGTGCCGATGCCGAACTTCGGCTCTGTCTCGTTGGGGGACCAGCCCTCGTAGGTCCAGAAGTTCTCGGTGTTGGCGCGCAGGGCCGGCACCGCCTTGGCGATCAGGAAGATCGCGATGGCGGCGATGATGACCAGAACCGCGGTGCCGGCGGCCATTGTGAGACCGCGGAAGGCCCGCTCGGCACCGAACTTGCGGCTGCGCGGCAGCGCGCCGCCGCCGCCCAGCCCGGTGCCGCCCGGGGAACGGGTGCTGACTGGTGCCTCGGCCACACGCGCCGAGGCACCGGCGGGCCACTCGTGACTCTGGGTCACGCGCGTCCCGCCGGTGCCGGCGTCGGCCGAGCGGTGAGGGGTTTCACCCATCTGCTCGCTCGATTCGGTTGCGGAGGTGGTGGGTTCGGGTCAGGAGAGGTTCTTGACCGCGGTCTCGACCTTGGTGCGGACCGTCTCCGGCAGCGGGGCGTAGCCCAGGTCGGTCAGCGAGTTCTGGCCCTCGGCGCTGGCGGCGTAGCCCAGCAGACCCTTGACCAGTGCGAGCTTGTCGGCCGCGAGGCCCTTGCTGCAGACGATCTCGTACGTCGCCAGGACGATCGGGTAGGCCCCGGCCTCCTTGGTGTTGTAGTCGATCTTCAGCTTGAGGTCGTCGCCCTGGCCCTCGATCGCGGCACCGGCGATGGTCTTGCCGGCTGCCTCGGCGGTCAGCGCGGCGAACTCGCCGGCACCGTTACCGATCTTGGCCATCTTCAGGCCGGCGTTCTCGGCGAACGACCACTCCATGTAGCCGATGGAGCCGTCGGCGCCCTTGACCGAGCTGGCCACTCCGTCCGAGCCCTTGGCGCCGGTGCCGCCCGGGGCCTTCCACGCCTTGGCCTTGCCCAGGGTCCAGTCCGCCTCGGCGGTCTTGGAGAGGTAGTTGGTGAAGTTGTCAGTGGTGCCCGACTCGTCCGAGCGGTGGACGGTCTGGATGGTGGTCGACGGGAGCTTGGCGTCCGGGTTGTCGGCCTTGATCGCCGCGTCGTCCCACTTGGTGACCTTGCCGGCGAAGATCTTCGCCAGGGTGGCCGGCTTGAGCTGGAGGTTGTCCACGCCGCTGACGTTGTAGGCGACGGCCACCGGGCCGATCACCATCGGCAGGTGGATGGCCTTGCCACCGGCGCACTTGGCGTCGGCCTGCGGCTGCTCCTCCGGCTTGAGGGCGGAGTCGGAGCCGGCGAAGTCGGCGGTCCCGGCGATGAACGCCTGGATGCCCGCACCCGAGCCGGTCGGCTCGTAGTTGATCGTGGTGCCCTGGCACTTCTGCTGGTACGCCTTGATCCATTCGGCCATGGCGTTCTTCTGCGCCGACGAGCCTTGGGCGTTCACCGTGCCGGTAGCGCAGTCGACCGCGGCGGCCGAGCCCGAGGCGCTCGCGCCGGAGGCGGGCTCGTTGTTGTCCGAGCCGCATGCGCTGAGACCGAGCGTCGCGGCAAGAGCGAGGCCGGCAATAGCGCCGTACCGCTGGAGCTTCACCTGAGGGGTTTCCCTTCGCGTCTGACTTGGCGCCCCGATCCCGGGGCCCGAGGACCGGCATTGACCGGCTGACACGAAAGTTAGAAGTGCCAGGTAGCCGGTTCGCCGGTCGCAAGTGAACGCAAGGTGAACACGTACGGCCGTCGAGGTGACCGCTCGCTGAGGGTGAGTTGTCCGTTAAGTGAACCCGGGTACACCTGTCGGATGTATGGGTATATTTCCGGTTCGCTGTTATGTCGCCGACGCCCGGCCGTTATCCAGCGGTGACCCGGCCGGGACGACGGCGGCGCTCAGCCCAGGTGGTAGTTGATGTGCGCGGACCATCGGGCGAAGCCCATCCGCTCGTAGAGCGCGACGGCTCCGGCGTTCGAGTCGTCCACGTAGAGCATCACCCGGTCGAGGCCGCGCCTGTCCCGCAGGTACGCCAGCCCGGCCGTGGTCAGCGCCCGGCCCAATCCGCCACCGTGCGCGGTCGGCTCCACCCCCAGCACGTACACCTCGCCGATCCGGGCCGTGCCCGGCCGCTCGTGCACCTTGGTCCAGTGGAAACCGAGCAGCCGACCGGTCCCGGTTTCCTCGGCTAGCAGGAAGCCGTCCGGGTCGAACCACGGTTCGGTCAGCCGGACCCGCAGGTCGTCCGAGGTCCAGCGCCCCTGCTCGGGGTGCTCGGCGAAGGCGCGCGCGTTGAGAGTCAGCCACGCCGCGTCGTCCGCCCCGGGCCGGAACGCGCGCAGCGCCACCCCGTCGGGCAGGCGCGGCTCGCCGAGCGGGGCGGCCAGGGACCGGCGCAGCTGCCACAGCACCCGTGCCCGGGTGAAGCCGAGGTCGACGCCGAGCGCCGCAGCCGAGGGGTGGTCGCCGTGCGCCCACGCCCGCAACGGCCCGGTGGCCGACGCGAGGACACCTCGGGCCAACGCGCGACCGGTGCCCCGCCGCCGGTACGCGGGGTGCACCACCAGTTCGACGCCGATTCCGCCGACCGGATCGGTGGTGTCCAGGTGCGCGTACCCGGTCAGGGTGCCGTCGTCGGCGCGGGCGATCAGGTGCAGGGCCGGGGCGTCCGGGTCGCGCAGTCGGAGCAGGACGTGCTCGTCGAGCGGGTTCGCGCCGTCGGCGTCAGCCGCGGTGCTGGCCAGGGCCAACACGTCGGCGACCTCCCCAGATGCCAGTCGGTCGGTCCGGGTCACCTGGTCGCTGGTCGGCTCCGCGCTGCTCATCCCGTCACCGTATCCGTTGCGTGTCGTGCCGCCCGGACCGTCGCCGCGCAAAGGCCGCGGTTCAGGTCGGTTCGGTGGGTAGTGCCTCCAACTCGAAGCGCGCGGTCAGGTCGGGCAGGATGCGGCGCAGGGCGTCCACCGTGCCCTGCCGGTCGCCGCCGGCGTCGTGCAGCAACACCACCGAGCCCGGCGCGGCCTGGGTCACCACCGTTGCGGTGATCTTGCTGGCGCCCGGCAGGTCCCAGTCCGACGGGTCGACCGACCAGTGCAGCGGGGTCATGCCGAGCTGACGCGCCACCGACACCACCGGGTACGTCCAGGCGCCGCCGGGCTGGCGGTACCAGACGATGGGTGCGTTCGGCACTGCCGCCCGGATCGCGTCGTTGGTGCGCAGCAGGTCGGCGCGGATCGCGTCGGCCGATCGGGCGCCCAGGCCGACGTCGTGGTGCCACGAGTGGTTGCACAGGGTGTGACCCTCGTCGACGATCGCCTGGATCAGGTCGGGATGGTTCTGGGCGTTCTCCCCGACGACGCAGAACGTGGCTCGCACGTCGAATTCGCGCAGCGCGGCGAGGACCTGCGGGGTGTACCGGGGATCCGGCCCGTCGTCGAAGGTCAGCGCGAGCCGGGGGGACCCGGTGGTCTCGTGCGCGCCGAACAGCTTGTCCCCGCCGGCGTCGCGGCCGGAACCGTCCTGGCCGGCCTCGGCGGGGCCGGTGCTGCCGCCGGGGCGCGGCGCGTTGTCCGGGTCGCCGTCGCTGGGCTGGTCGGCGTAGTGCGGCCCGTCGGCGTTCGTGGTGACGTTGGTGGGGTGCCGGGGAGCTGGATCCAGGAGGAGACTGCGGCCCAACGCGTACGCGGAACCGAGCAGGGCCACCAGCACCAGCGTCACGATCCCCGTCGCCTTCGCTGTCGAACCGCCCCGCATCACGGCTTCCGCCCGGCTGGCCGGCCAGGCCGCCCCGTCGCCCCCGTGCTGACTGCGCGCACCGCCACCCCTTTCTCCGGCAAACCCGGCAGTCAGAATAGAACCGCCAAGCTGCATAAAAAGGGCATATGGGAAATCGGTGGCCCGACTTCCGGGTTGGACGCGCAGGGACGCGGGTCTGACGCGCAGGGGTGGCGCGGGTCATACGGGCAGGGGTGGCGCGGGTCATACGGGCAGGGGTGGCGCGGGTCAGACGGGCAGGGGTGGCGCGGGTCAGACGGGCAGGGGTGCGTGCTCCGCCTCGGGCAGCGAACGTGACGGCGGCACGACGAACTTGTAGCCGACCTGGCGGACCGTGCCGATCATCGACTCGTACTCCGAACCGAGCTTGGCGCGCAGTCGCCGGACGTGCACGTCGACAGTGCGGGTGCCACCGAAGTAGTCGTAGCCCCAGACCTCCCGCAGGAGCTGGTCCCGGGTGAACACCCGGCCCGGGTGCTGGGCAAGGAACTTCAGCAGCTCGAACTCCTTGTAGGTGAGGTCGAGCGGACGGCCCTTGAGCTTGGCCGCGTACGTGTCGGGGTCGATCATCAGCTCGCCGGCCCGGATCGAGCCACCGGCGCCCGCCGTCGCGTTGCTCAGACGGCCGACCGCCAACCGCAACCGTGCCTCCACCTCGGCGGGACCGGCCGAGGCGAGGATGACGTCGTCGACGCCCCAGTCGGCGTTCAGTGCGATCAGGCCGGCCTCGGTCACCACCGCGACCAGCGGCACGCCGAGCCCGGTGGCGTGCAGCATCCGGCAGGTCGCGCGGGCCTCGCTCAACTCCGACCGGGCGTCCACCATCACCGCGTCCGGGCTGGGGCCCGCGACCAGGGTGCGTACGTCGCGTGGCGCGGTGCGGACCGAGTGCGGCAGCAGGTCGAGTGCCGGCAGCACAGCCGACGGTTCGCCTGCGCGCGCGGTCACCAGCAACAGGATCTCCACGATCACCTCCGTCCCGGCGGCGCTCGGCCGCACGCGACCAGTCACACCCACGGGGGAGTGCGCTGAGAAATTGCGTGGCCCCGGCGTCGCTGACGGGCGGGTAACGAGGTTGAGCGTAGCGGATCGCCCCGGCCGCGCCCGCAGGCCATTTCCCGTTTGTCTACCTTGCCCCTGATCGTGGCGCAGTTTTTAACGTTGCTGAAACCCGGGACCACCGCCTCCGGCGGTCGGTCTGGCACGATCGGGTCGTGTTTCCCTCCACCTCGCCCGAGGCCGGCCGTGAATCGTGGCCCGCCGAGCCCCAAGTGGGCCCGGCCGCCGCGGCGACCCGCGCGCCGCGTACCGGTCCGGCCACCACCGATGGCGATCGCCGCGAACGGGGTGGGCCCCGCCGGGCCCGTCGCAGCGGTGAGCCGGCCCGCAAATCCGAGGACGAGGTCGACGAGCCGGAAGAGGAGGTCGTACCCCCGGTCGAGGTGCACCGCCAGCTCGCGTTGACCATCGCCGGTTTCGCCGCGCTGCTCGGCGTAGGCCTGGTGCTCGGCGCGCAGACGTCCGGCCCCGGCCACCGACTGCCGTTCACCTTCATCATCTTCGGCGTCCAGTTGCTCTTCGTGCTCGCCTGGACGATGGCCATGCGTCCGCCCGCGCTGCTGGTGGTCGCCGGGGTCAGCGCCGGGGTCGCGGCGCTCGCCGACGTCGCCGCGGTGCAGACCGACATCGCCGGGCTGGCCCCGCTGGGCTACCTGGCCGTCGGTGGGTTCGTCGCGGCGGTGCTCGGCCAGTTGGTCCGCCGGGTCGACCGGGTCCGGGTCACCGACTCCTTCGGCGCGACGCTGCTGATCGTGGTCGGGGTGGTGGCCTTCGGCACCCTGATCGTGCTCAGTCGGATCCCGGCGGGCACCCAGGCGATCACCGTCTGCCTCACGGCCAGTGGCGTCGCCCTGACTGTCGCCCGGCTCACCGACGCCGTACTGCCGTGGCCCCGGTTGGCCCCGCAGGTGCCCCGGGGCGCGGCCGGCGTGGTGGCCGGCGCGATGGTCGGCACGTTGACCAGCGCGCTTCTGGGCAGCTACCTGGTGGCCCCCTTCACGCCGACCCGGGCCGCCGTGATCGGCCTGGTCGCGGCGGTCACCGCCGTGCTCGCCGACCTCGCGGTGGGGTACGCGGAGGCGGGCCGGCTGATGGCCGGGGAGCCGCCCACGATGTGGGTGGCCCGGCACATGCAGGGTCCGCTCGGTGGCTTCGCCCTGGCGGCGCCGGCCGCGTACGCCATGTGCATGCTCTTGCTCTGAGCCACGGTTGAGCCCGGGGCCGGTCGGGTACCTACGGGTGCGCCGCGCTGCGGCACCGGTGTGGACTATCCGTCGCGGCGCGGCGGACGAAGACGGGAGGCGGCGTGGCGGAGGACTATCCGGCGGACGGAGCACGTCCCCGACGGCGCGGCCGCAAACTGCTCGTCGGCCTGATCGTCCTGCTCCTGGTGGTGGGCGGGTTGCTGGTGGTCGCCGACCGGGTGGCGGTCGGGGTGGCCGAGCGGACCATCGCCGACCGGGTCTCTCAGGAGATCGCCAAGCAGGGTGCCCAGGCCGCCAGGCCCGACGTGGAGGTGGCCGGCACTCCGTTCCTCACCCAGGTGCTCGACGGCCGCTACCAGCGGATCACCATCAATCTGCGGGACGTGCGGGCCTCGGTCGAAGGTGACGCCGTGCAGCTGCCGGTGCTGGATGTGACCGCCCGTAACGTACGGGCCTCGCTGGACACCCTGCGCACCGGTCAGGGGGACATCGTCGCGGACACCGTCAACGGCGCCGGCACGATCAGCTACGACAGCCTCGCCGCCCTGCTGAAGCGCCCGGGGCTCAAGCTCGGCGAGCAGAACGGCAAGCTCGCCGTCACCGCGCCCGTCGACATCCTCGGCCAGAAGCTGACCGTCGCCGGCACCGCCGACGTGACCGTCGCCGACAACGGCGCCGTCGCCCTGCGCTTCAACGACCTGGACGCGGCCGGTCTGCCGAACCTGCCGCTGGCCCGCGTTCTGCTGAACAACTACGCCAAGGGCATCTCGGTCGACGTACCCCTGCCTGACCTGCCGTTCCAGCTCACCGTGCGCGAGGTCCGGCCACTGCCCGAAGGCCTGGCGGTCACCGTCGACGCGAAGAACGTGCCGATCAATTCCGTTGGCTGACTCCCCGGTCAGCAGTGTCGTCCACCATCCGGTCGATCCCGGATGGTGGTCGGCTGAGTGGCAGCACGGTCACTGGCTGGTACGCTCCCTGACCATGGGGACCCACCTCACCAAACGGCGCGCGGTCGACCTGTGCCGCGTGGCCACCTGCCTGTGTCGCCCCGTCATCTGACGGCGGGGCTGTCTCCGGCCGCCTGACGGCGGCCACCGGCACAGGGTTCTCGCACCCTCCGGTCATCCCACCGAACGCCCGGCAGCGGCGCCGTCGCACGAACCCGTGATCCGTCCTTCCGCTGGGTCCCGCGCGTGGTGCGACAGTTGAAACCATCGATACTCGCGCGTTGGCTCACCATCCATCCTCACCAGGGAGTGATTCGATGAGTCGCGACACCGCACTCGTTTCGGCCGAGTGGGCCGAGAAGAACCTCGACGCCCCGGGCGTCGTCTTCGTCGAGGTCGACGAGGACACCTCGGCCTACGAGACCGGCCACATCGCCGGTGCCATCAAGATTGACTGGAAGACCGACCTTCAGGACCAGGTCCGCCGGGACTTCGTCAACAAGTCCCAGTTCGAGGCGCTGCTCTCCGAGCGGGGCATCAGCAACGACGACACCGTCATCCTCTACGGCGGCAACAACAACTGGTTCGCCGCGTACGCCTACTGGTACTTCAAGCTCTACGGCCACGGCGACGTGAAGCTGCTCGACGGCGGTCGCAAGAAGTGGGAGCTGGACGCCCGCCCGCTGGTCACCGACTCGGTGACCCGTCCGGCGACGCAGTACGTCGCAAGCGAGCCGGACACTTCCATCCGGGCCTTCCGCGACGAGGTCGTGGCCGCGATCGGCACCAAGAACCTGGTCGACGTGCGTAGCCCCGACGAGTTCGCCGGCCGGCTGCTCGCCCCCGCACACCTGCCGCAGGAGCAGGCGCAGCGGGCCGGTCACATCCCCACCGCGATCAGCGTCCCGTGGTCCAAGGCGGCCAACGAGGACGGCACCTTCCGGTCCGACGACGAGCTGCGCAAGATCTACGGTGACGCGGGGCTCGACGACGGCAAGGAGACGATCGCCTACTGCCGCATCGGCGAGCGCTCCTCGCACACCTGGTTCGTGCTGCAGGAGTTGCTCGGCCACCGCAACGTCAAGAACTACGACGGTTCCTGGACCGAGTACGGCTCGCTGGTCGGCGTGCCGGTTGCCCTCGGTGACGAACCCGGGGAGGCCTGATCATGACGCTGCCCACCGCCGCGGGTTGCGCGGCACCCGACCAGGCCGCGCCGCTGCCGGCCAGCCTGGACCTGGAGAAGGAAACCGTCATCACCGGGATCGTCCGGTCGGCCGAGGACGAGCCGGTGCCGGGCGCGTACGTCCGGCTGCTCGACTCGACCGGTGAGTTCACCGCCGAGGTGGTGACCTCGACCGCCGGCCAGTTCCGGTTCTTCGCCGCGCCGGGTTCCTGGACGCTGCGGGCACTGTCCCGGCACGGCAACGGCGACACCGCCGTCACCGCCGGCCGGGGCGTCAACGAGGTTGCCGTCACCGTCGCCTGACCCACCGCTCTGATCGACCGGGGCCGGTCACCCGCCATGGGTGACCGGCCCCGGTCGATCTCTCGGAGGGATTGGTGACGAGAAGTAATTTCAGTGTCACCCTCGGCTCGGCGGACCAATCACATCAATCGGTATGCGTCACTATCTAGCTGTGGATATCGAGGTTGGCGCGAATGACGGCGGTGCGTCCGGTGACGAGGTCCCGCTCGTGGTCTGCGTGAGCGCGGATGCCGCCGTGGTCGAGCGGGTGCTCCGACGACTCGACGGGACCGGTCAGGTGGTGACCTGCCCGGACCTGGCCGAGTTGCGGGCGATGCTGTTCCCGTCACCGCACGACCCGACGTCGACAGTGCCGCAGGAGCCGTCGCAGCCCGCCTGACCTCGTGGCCGCCGTCCCGTGCCTCCGCTGCTGGCTCGGCGGCGGAGGCGTGACACCATGGCCGGGTGAGCGGTGCTGTCCAGACGGGTTGGGCCCCTTCGGCTGGTCCCGCCGCGCCGGCGCCTGCCCGGCCGTGGCGGCGGTGGCTGCTGGCCGCGACGGCGGCCTGGGCCGTGTTGCTGGCCGTACTCACCTGGACGTCGGTCCGCGACGATCCGCCGACAGTGCGCGAGCAGCGCACCCTGGACCAGGCCGGCCCGGTGGTCGACCGGGCGATCGGCGAGCTGGTCCGTGCGGCGGGGGCGACCAGTCTGCTGGAGCTGGGCCCGGCGAGGGTCGCGGAGGGCTGCCGGGTCACCCCGTTCGCCGACGGGGCGAGGTTGCGACGGGACGTGGGCGTGCTCGCGCCCACCGGCACCGAGCGGACCGTGTTGACCGGGATCGCCGAGCGGCTGCCGACCAGCTGGCGGGCCCGGGTCGGGTCCGAGCTGAACGGCCCGACGCTGTACGCCGACGCCGGGGAGTTCGTGGCCGTCGAGGGGCGGCCGACGGTGGACGGTCAGGTCCGACTGGTCGTCGACACCGGTTGCCGGCCAACCGGCTCCGGTTACACGCCGGCCACGGCCACGGCGACCGGCCCGGAGGCCGCCGCGTTGACTGTGGCGCTGGGGGCGCTCGGTCGGCCGAGCGACGCGACGCCGGAGCGGATCACCGCGCCCTGCCCGGGTGGCGGGTCGGCCCAGACCGTGCGGTCCGCGGGCGGTCCCGGCCCGGCTGCCTCGACGGCCGCGCTCGCCGCGCTGGCCGGCGACGCCCCCCTGCTGGACGAACCTCCGGTGTACGCGTACCGCAGCGGCCCGGTCACGGTGCTGGCCGAACTCGGCCCGGACGACGCCGTTCGGGTGGCCGCCACCGTCGGCTGTCCGGGTTGAGCCGAGCGGCCGGCTCGGTTCAGCTGCCGTCCGGCTGGTCCGTCGGGCCCCGACTGCGGCCCAACGCGTCCACCTTGCCCCACCGGCCGGGGATGTCCAGTAGTTCGACGCGGCCCATCCCCGTGGGCACGGCCGGGTCGATGATCAGATGCTCACCCTGCGGGTCCAACCCCAGCATCACCCGGAGCAGCAGCAGCGGGGTTCCGCTCGACCAGGCCTGCGGACTGCACGCGGTCGGGTACTCCACCGGGTAGTCGGTGAGATCACGGGTGTAGCCGCCGAACGCCTCCGGCAGCCGCCCCTCGAAGTACCGGGACGCCGCCAGCATCGTGTCGCAGATCAGGCCGGCCTCCTCGCGGTAGCCGTACCGCCACAGGCCCCAGGCGATGATCGAGTTGTCGAACGGCCACACGGTGCCCACGTGGTACCCGATCGGGTTGTACCGCCCCTCGTCCTCGGCGAGCGTCCGCACCCCCCACCCGGAGAACAGGCGCGGCCCGAGCAGGTGCTCGACCACCTTGCCGGCGCGGGACTCGTCCACGATGCCGCTCCACAACAGGTGCCCGATGTTCGAGGTCAGCGCGTCCACCTGCCGCCCGTCGGCGTCCAACGCGAGCGCGTAGTACCCGCGGTCGGCGATCCAGAAGTCGCGATCGAACCGTCGCTTGAGATCGGCGGCCTCCCGCTCCAGCCGGTCGGCGTACGCCCCGTCGTTCCAGAAGGTCCGGGCCAGCCGGGCGGCCCGGACCTTCGCGTCGTACGCGTACCCCTGCAACTCGCACGTGGCCCGGGGGAAGCCGGGTATCTGACCGTCGGCGTACGAGATGCCGTCCCAGGAGTCCTTCCAGCACTGGTTCTGCAGACCGGTCTCCGGGTTGCGGGTCTGATACCAGAGGTACCCGGTGCCGAGCAGGTCGCCGTACGTGTCGATCCACTCCAGGGCGGCGCGGACCTGCGGCTCCAGCCGGCGGACCAGCGCGGCGTCGCCGGTCCACCGCTCGTACTCGTCGACCAGGATGACGAACAGTGGTGTCGAGTCGGCCGACCCGTAGTACGGCGAGTGCGGCTGCTCCTCGAAGCCGGCGGTCTCCCCGTACCGCAGCTCGTGGAGGATCTTGCCGGGCTCCTCGTCCCGGAAGTCGTCCACCCGGTGCCCCTGTAGGCCGGCCAGCATCAGGATGGTCGGCGGGACCAGCTCCGGTAGGAACGGCAGCACCTGCAACGACGTGATGATGCTGTCCCTGCCGAACAGGGTCATGAACCAGGGCAGCCCGGCGGCGATCAGTCGTACGCCCAGGGCGATCGACTCGTAGCGCAGTGCGGCCAGGTCGTTGAGGCTGCGCCGGTACGCCCCGGCCAGTGGCTCACAGTCGCAGCCGAGCTTCGGTGCCCGGTCGATCAGCTCCTGCTGCTCGGCCCGGATCGCGTCCGCGCTGCGGCTGCCCCCGTACGGCAGGGTTGCCCGGATGTCCTCGCCGCGTGCCCCGTAGACGACGCTGGACACGTGCAGCCGGGTGGTCCACTTGCTGTTGCGGGCGATCCGGATGCGGAAGGTCAGGCCGCCGGCGTCGACCTGCGCCGGCGCGGTCGTCGTGACAGTCGTCTCCCGGTGGAACGCGTCCCGCCGGTAGGTGAGTCGGAGCTCGTCGTCCGAGACCGCGACGGTGGTCGTGCCCCGCTTCTGGCGGGAGTCCTTGATCTCGAACAGGTCGGCGAAGTCGGCCTCGACGTCGATCCGGACGGTGAACTCGACCTCCGCGCCGGTGTGGTTCAGCACGGTCAGCTCCTCCTCGAAGCTGCCCACTATCGCCCGGCTGCGGATCACCGACGCCTTCGCGTCCAGGTAGTGCGTGGGCTCGCCGGGGGCGAGGAAGAACGTGGTGCGGTACGACTCGGCGTCGTCCATGGAGAGGGCGTGCAGCCGTTGGCCGTCCAGGGTGAGCACCCACTTGGACAGGAACCGGGTGTCGAAGGAGAACAGTCCGGTGGGGAAGTCGTGCGACGGCTCGATGTCCCCCCGACGGTCGCTGACCAGGAAGGTGTTGCCGTCCAGGATGCTGACGAGGTCCCTCACACCGGTCGCCCGACTGCTCTGCGGGCCGTCTCGCGGGGGTCGCGGGTGCCGGGCGGGTTGGGGAAGAACCGGCGGAAGGCGAGGAAGAGGACCACGTTCCCGCTGAACGTGCTCTCGTTGCGCAGCACCGCCGCGACACTCTGGGCCTCACCGCTGATCAGCCGGTCGAAGAGGGCCGCGCTGCTGTACCAGATGGCGTCGGCAGGGCCGCGTTCCCGACTGACCTGAACCGACCCGGGCCGCATGTGTACCAGCCAGTGTTCGGTCTGGTGGTCGCTGCCGAGGTCGATCTGGAGGGTCCCGTCGGTCAGGCCGCCGAGGATGTCAGGGGCACGCGCCGGCAGTGATTCGAAGAACCTCTCCGTCGCCTCGGTCACATCCGAATCGTAGGCAGCCGCCCGAGTTGTCGGGTCGGTATCGGCACTCCGCCCCGGAGCTCAGTAGACCAGTGCCTGCGCGCCCTCGGCCAACGCCTCCTCGACGAAGACGGCGGCGCCCGCGATCCGGACCCCGGGCAGCACGTCGTCCGGGCCGATCTCCCGTCGGGCCGCGCACTGGGTGCAGGCGGTCACCCGACCACTGGTCAGGATGACGTGCAGCAGCTCGGCCAGAGGTGCGGAGTGCGGCAGCTCGAACTGTTGGGCGCGCCCGGGCACCGCGAACCAGGTCGACTCACCGGTCAGCCAGAGCGACACGTCCGCCCCGGCCGCGACGGCCGTCGCGGCGACCGTGAATGCCTGCGCGCACCGCTCCGGGGCGTCCGCCCCCGCGGTGGCCTTGACGACGAGAGTGCGGGCCATGTGGCCCAGCATAGGATGGTCGGGATGGTTACCGAGATCGGGTTTGTCAGCCTGTTGGTCGCTGGCCTGGGCGGGCTCGCCGGTGGCCTGGTCTACCTTGCCGTACGCATTTCGAGAGGACGCTGGTGACGCCTGTGAGCGAGAATCCGCTGCAGCCGCCGTGGCTGAACGCGCCGCCGGTCGAGGAGTACCCGTTCGAGGAGAGTTTCGACCTGCGGGTCGGGCCGAAGCTGCACCCCACCCTGGACGGCCTGCTGCCCTACATCGGGCTGTGGCGTGGCCGGGGCAAGGGCGGTTTCCCCACCATCGAGGACTTCGACTACGCCCAGGAGATCCGGATCAGCCACGACGGGCGGCCGTTCCTGCACTACGAGTCGCGTGCCTGGATCCTGGACGAGCAGAGCAAGCCGGTCCGCCCGGCTGGCCGGGAGGTCGGTTGGTGGCGACCGGTGGTGGTGGACGGGCGGGCTACCGACGAGCTGGAGGCGGTGCTCACCACGCCGACCGGGGTGATGGAGCTGCACCTGGGCAAGCGCACCGGCACGCAGCTGGAGTTCGCCACCGACGCGGTGGTGCGGACCCCGACCGCCAAGGAGGTCACCGGCGGGCACCGACTCTTCGGCATCGTCGAGGGTGCGCTGCTCTACGCGCAGGAGATGGCGGCCATGGGGCACGGGCTCAGCCCGCACCTGTCCGCCCGGCTCGTCCGGGTCGGCGGCTGACCAGCCGGGAAACGTAGCAGGCTAGACGGGGAAACCCAGCAGGGCTTGCAGGGCGGGGGTGCGCGGGCAGTGGTCCCGGCGCACCCCGTCCAGTGTCCGGACCTCGACGAGCCCGCGTACCGAGGAGCTGAACCACACCCCGTCGGCGTCGTGCAGCTCGGCCGGCGTGACCATCCGTTCGGCGGAGCCCAGGCCCAGCTCGGGGGCGTGGGCGAGCAGCCAGGCCACTGTCGTGCCGGGCAGGATGCCGGTGGTGGCGGCCGGCACCGTGCAGAGTGTGTCTCCGGTGAGCCACACCACGTTCGCGATCGGCCCCTCCAGGGCGTAGCCGTCCGACGAGACCCAGAGCACGTCGTCCACCCCGGCCCGGTGCGCCCAGCGGCGGGCGGCGCTGTTGACCGCGTACGAGGTGGACTTGATGCCGGCCGGCAACCAGTCGAGGCCGCTCCGTGCGTCGGCGGGTACTCCCAGAGGCAGGATCGCCACTGTGATCCCGGTGCGGCGGGCCGCCCGCGACGACGCCGGCACCTCGGTCACCGTGGCGTAGACGGTCGGCGGGCCGCCGGCCTCGGAGCCTCGGGTGCAGACCAGCCGTAGCGCGGCCTCCACCTCGACGGGCCAGTCGGCGCACACCGTGTCGAGCAGGTCGACGAGCGTGTCGGTGGGGGGCAGGTCCAGGTCGACGGCTGCCGCGGCCGTGGTCATCCGGGCCAGGTGCTCGTCGCGTAGCCACGGCCGGCCCTCGCGAAGATGCATGGACTCGAAGAGCCCGTCGCCGCGCAGGACGCCCAGGTCGTCGCCGCGGAGCACGGGCTCGTCGGCCGCGATGAGCCCCCGGCCGAGCACGGCGATCCGGGTGCTCGGAGAGACCGGGGCGTTTCCGACGGACGACGTCACCATGACCGCCGAGCGTAGCGGCGACCGGCCGCTCGCAGGGGGTCGCAGCGATTGCCGAACTATGATCGGACCGTGTCCGAATCCTCCCTCGCGGAAATGCTGCGGGCCCGTGGGCTGCGGCTGACGCCCCAACGGCAGCTCGTCCTCCAGGCGGTGCTCGATCTGGGGCACGCCAGCCCGGAGCAGGTGCACACCGCCGTGCGGGAGGTCGCCGCCGGCGTCAACATCACCACCATCTATCGCACGCTTGAGCTGCTGGAACGGCTCGGCCTGGTCACCCACACGCACCTGTCGCACGGGTCGCCGACGTACCACGCGGCGGGTGAGCACCAACACGTCCACCTGGTCTGTCGGGAGTGCGGCGCGATCGACGAGATCGATCCGGAGATGCTGCGCCCGCTCGCCGACCAGTTGGCCACGCAGCGGGGTTTCCTGGTGGACATCGGGCACGTGTCACTCTTCGGCGTCTGCGTACGCTGCGAGAACGGGGACGACAAATGATCGACATCGCGGGTGCGGTGGCCGTCGAGAGCATCGACGAGGCGAGTCGGGACCAGCCGGACGCGGCGCACGTCGCGGCCGGGGTGCGGGGGGTGGCCGCCCACTACGGCGACCCGTTGCGTGAGCAGCGCACCCTCGACACGGCTGTGGGCCTGGTCGACAGGTCGCACCGGGGGGTCATCGCGGTGCCCGGGGAAGAGCGGGCGAGTTGGCTGCACACCGTCACCTCGCAGCACCTGACCGCGCTGGCAGCCGGTGAGGGCACCGAGTTGCTGGTGTTGTCCCCGCACGGTCACATCGAGCAGCACGCGGTGGTCGCCGAGGACGGTGAGACCGCCTGGCTGGACACCGAGCCGGGGGCGACCGAGGGCCTGCTGGCCTACCTGGAGAAGATGCGGTTCTTCAGCAAGGTCGAGCCGCGCGACGCGACCGCCGAGCGGGCGTTGTTGTCGCTGGTCGGGCCGGCGGCGACGGAGGCGCTGGGCACGCTCGGTGTGACCGGGCTGGCCGCGCCGGACCTGGTCGCGGTGCCGGGTCCGAAGTTCCCCCACGGTGCCGTGCCGCAGCGGGCCAGCGTCCGGTACGACGTGAAGCCGCTGCCCATCGGTGGCTGGGCCCGGCGCGTGCCCCTCGGGGTGGACCTGCTGGTGCCCCGCTCGGCGATGGACCAGGTGGTGGCGGAGCTGCGGGGCGCCGGGGTGCCGGTCGCGGGCCTGTGGGCGTACGAGGCGATCCGGGTGGCCGCCCGTCAGCCCCGGGTCGGGGTGGACACCGACCACCGGACGATCCCGGCGGAGGTCGACCTGATCGGTCCCGCCGTGCACCTGGACAAGGGTTGCTACCGGGGGCAGGAGACGGTGGCCCGGGTGCACAACATGGGCCGACCGCCGCGTCGCCTCGTACTGCTGCACCTGGATGGGGTGACCACCGACCAGCCGCCCACGGCCGGTACGCCGGTGATGCTCGACGGCCGGGCGGTCGGCTTCGTCGGCACCGCGGTGCTGCACCACGAGCTTGGTCAGGTGGCGCTCGCGGTGGTCAAGCGGAACGTCCCGGACGACGCGGCACTGCTGGTCGGCGAGACGGCGGCGGCGATCGACCCGTCCTGACCCGGGCGTCTAGGATCGCCGGCATGACGACAGGGACGTTGATCACGGTGGCCCCGACCGGCGCTGAGTCGGCCAAGGCGGAGGTGCCGGCGCTGCCGGTGACCCTCGACGAGCTGCTGCTCACCGCGAAGGAGTGCGAGGCGCTCGGCGCCGCCGTGATCCACGTCCACATCCGCGACGACGACGCGCGGCCGAGCCTCGACCCGGTGCGCCTGGCCGACACGGTGGCGGCGTTGCGGGACAGCACCGACCTGATCGTGCAGCTCTCCTCCGGCGGCGCGGTGACGGACCCGGAGGCCGCCCGGTTGGCTGTGCTCGACGCCCGGCCGGACATGGCCTCCTGCACGATGGGCACCGTCAACTTCGGCGACGACGTCTTCCTCAACCGCTGGGAGTTCATCGTCGACCTGCACACCCGGATGCAGGAACGCGGGATCGTGCCGGAGTACGAGATTTTCGACCTCGGGCACCTGTCCGCGTTGCAGCGTCTCCTCGGCAAGTACGGGCTGCCGGCCGGCGGGCACGTGCACGTCGACTTCGTGATGGGTGTGCCGGGAGGCATGCCGGGCACCACCGAGACGCTGGTCGCGGCCCACCGGATGCTGCGGGACCTGCCCGAGGGCACCACCTTCTCGGCCACCGGCATCGGCCGCAGCACGATTCCGGTCATGCTGGCCTCGCTGTCGACCGGCGGGCACCTGCGGGTCGGCATGGAGGACACCGTGACGTACGCCAAGGGCCGTCCGGTGGAGTCGAACATGCAACTGGTCGCCCGCGCTGTGGGTTTCGCCCAGCTCGCGCAGCGCCCGCCATTGACCACCACCGAGGCTCGCGAGCTGCTCGGGCTGTAAGGCCGGGTCTGCCCCGCGCTCCTGTCACCCGGGCGGTGGACCACCAGGTCACCCCGCCGACGGGCACCCCGGGACCGTCGGTACCGTCCAGCCCGTGACGAAGACGTACGAGGGTGGCGACCCGCTCGCCGAGGTGGTCCGTTCCGGGTTCGTGGAGGGTGCGCACCGCGGTTCGGTGGTGGTGCTCGACGCCACCGGCGCGGTGGTGGCGTCAGCGGGGGACGTGACCTCGCCGATCTTCCCCCGCTCGGCGAGCAAGCCGATGCAGGCGATCGGGATGCTCCGCGCCGGCCTGCCGTTGACCGACCCGGCGGACGTGGCGCTGGTGGCGGCGAGTCACGCCGGTGAGGACTTCCACCTGGCCCGGGTCGGCGCGCTGCTGGAGCGGGCCGGACTGGACGCCTCGGCCCTGCACTGTCCACCTGACCTGCCGGTGGGCGCGGCGGCCCGGGAGGCCGTGTTGCGGGCCGGGGGTGGCCCGACCAGGGTGCAGATGAACTGCTCCGGCAAGCACAGCGGGATGCTGCTGACCTGCGAGGCGGCCGGTTGGCCGTTGGAGGGGTACTGGCGGCCGGAGCACCCGCTCCAGCAGCGGTTGCGGGCGGCCATCGAGGAGTTCACCGGCGAGCAGGCCGCTGCGGTGGGCGTGGACGGTTGCGGGGCCCCGGTGCTCGCGGTGTCGCTGACCGGGTTGGCCGGGGCGTTCCTGCGGCTGGTCGATGCCGAGCCGGGTTCGGTGCCGCGGACGGTGGCCGACGCCATGCGCGCGTACCCGGAGATCGTCGGTGGCACCCGGGCCGACGACACCCGGTTGATGCGCGGCGTTCCGGGTCTGCTGGCCAAGGTCGGCGCCGAGGGTGTGATCGCGGTGGCGGTGCCGGGCGTCGGCGCCGTCGCCCTGAAGATCGACGACGGCGCCGAGCGGGCGCGGATGCCGGTGCTGGTCTCCGCGCTGCGGCGGCTCGGGGTGGACGCCCCGGTGCTGACCGAGTACGCCGAGGTGCCGCTCTTCGGGGGCGGAGTTCCGGTGGGGGCGGTCCGCCCGCTCTGGTGAGACCGGCGGGTCAGCTCAGGAAGTCGAGAAGGGCGGCGTTGACGGGCTCCGGGCGTTCCAGCGGCAACAGGTGCGCGGCGTCCGGGACGTCCGGCAGCCGTACCGCGCCGGGGACCTCGGCGGCGATCCGGTCGGCGAGCCGGCGGATGTCCGGTACGTCCGCGGCCCCGGCGGTGACCAGGACGGGCACCGTCAGCTCGCCGAGGCGGTCGATGGCCGGAGGCGTCAGTTCTCCGACCTCGACCGCGCCGAGCGCCAGTTCGGCGGCGAGCGCGCGCTGGTCCATCTCCTGGGTGAACGTGATCAGCGCAGGGTCGACGTCCTCCGGCTGTCGACCGGGGCCGACCACCCAGAACCGCACCTCGCCGGCCGCTCCCGCGACGAAGTCGTCGGGGTCGACCTCGCCGACCAGGTCGTCCCAGAGGTCGTTCGCCTCGTCGGACCACTCGTTGCCGGAGACCGCCGTGTCGAACAGCGCGAGCGCGCTGACGCGGTCGGGGTGGGCGAGCGCGGTGTCGATGGCGACGGCCCCGCCGAAGGAGCAGCCGACCAGGGCCGCCCGGGGCAGGTCGAGTGCGTCCAGCAGCCCCGCCACGTCGTCGTGGTGTGTGAACGGCGTCGGAGGCAACTCGGAGTCCCCGTAGCCGCGGAGGTCCGGGACGATCACCCGGTGACGGGCGGCGAGCGCGGAGATCTGCCCCCGCCACATCCGCCGGTCGGCGATGCCAGCGTGCAGGAGTACGACGGGCGAGCCGGTGCCTGCCTCGTCGTACGCGATGCTTGCTCCATTGACTGTGATCTTGTGCACGGACGGACCGTACGGACCCGCGGAGCGGGGCGCAACCACGGCGCTGAGACCTTGCTAACTGCGGCTAGCGTTTTGCTTGCAGGAGCTAGCGCGGCCGGTTAACGTCGCAGTCATGGCCACACCGAAGGACCTTCCCGATGTCGGCGGGTTCATCCGCGATCTACGGCGTAACGCCAAGATCTCGCTCCGGCAGCTCGCCGAGCAGGCGGGGGTCAGCAACCCGTACCTCAGTCAGATCGAGCGCGGCCTGCGCAAGCCCAGCGCCGAGGTGCTCCAACAACTGGCGAGCGCGCTGCGGGTCTCCACCCCGGCGATGTACCTGCGCGCCGGCCTGCTCGACGACAAGGAAGGCCACGGTGTGCTCGCCGCCATCGCTGTGGACACCGACCTGACGATGGCCCAGAAGCAGTCCCTCACCCAGATCTACGAGACGTTCCGCCGGGAGAACACCCGGCTGGCCGAGGCCCAGGCGGCCGCCGAGGGTGGCGGCACCGGGCCCACCGGCGGCACGCCCGGGGCGACCACCCCGACCGACGTCGGCGACGAGCCCGCCGACCTGGCGAACCTGGCCGCCACCGGCCCCACCACCGCGGGCGGCACCCCGACCGAGGCCGTGATCGAGTCGGTCGCCGTCACCGAGGCGGGCACCGCACCCGCCCCGGGCAGCACCAACACCCCCGAGAAGAAGGCCGCCGGTCCGGCGGCACGCAAGGCCGCCGAGGCGGCCGAAGAGGAGACGTCATGAGCGAGCCGAAGACCAACCGCATCCCCGCCCCGATCTACGCCGCCGCAGGCGCCGGTGAGTTGGCCATCGAGCAGTTGCGCAAGCTGCCCGCCGTCGTCGGTGTCCTCAGCACCCGCGTCGTCGCCGACCTGGGTGGTCGGGCCGTGCTGACCGGCTACGAGCTGCGTCAGAAGGCCAACGAGTTGGACCTCGCCAAGCTCCGCGAGTCGGCCGACCTGGCCAAGCTGCGCGAAGCCGCCGACCTGGCCAAGCTGCGCGAGGTTGCCGACCTGGACAAGCTGCGGGCCGCCGCGACCCGCAACGCCGCCATGGTGATCGCCGGGGCCCAGGTCGCCCAGGAGCGGGCCTTCGCCGCGTACGGCGCGCTGGTCGCCCGTGGTGAGCGGGTTGTCGGCGCCGGTGTGCTGGAAGCCGCCGACACGGTCAACGCCGACATCGAGGCCACGCAGGCCGTGACCCCGGCGGAGACCACCCCGGCGGCCACCGCCACCACCGCCCCGGCCGCCACCACCGCCCCGGCCGCCACCACCGCCCCGGCCGCCACCACCGCCCCGGCCGCCACCACCGCTCCGGCCGAGGTGCCGACCCCGGCCGACGTGGCCGAGATCGCCGAGGCCAAGCCGGCCGCCGTCAAGAAGGTCGCGCGCGCCCCGAAGGCAGCGAAGCCGGCCGCCACCCCGTCGGCGAAGCTGCCCCGGGCCACCAAGCGGACCCGCCCGGCGGCCGAGTAGTAACCCTGTCGACGACCCCGGCGGCGTCCTTGTCGGACGAAGCCGGGGTCCTCGACATAAGCTTGCCGGCATGGCCAACGCCGCGCCGATCTTCGCGTTCGAAGTCCGCTACGTGATCGAGCTGATCCTGCTCGTCTTCGCGCTGATCGTTCAGGGTGTCGCCCTGGTGCACGCGATCACGCAGCGCTCCGACGCCTTCCCCGCCATCGGGACGCTTCCCAAGGGTGGCTGGATCGCCATCCTGGCGGTCTGCCTCGTGCTGACCCTGCTCGGCTTCGGGCCGATCAGCCTCTTCGGACTGGTCGGCATCGCCGCCGGTCTCATCTACCTGCTCGACGTTCGGGTCGGTCTGCGCGACCTCAGCGACGGCAAAGGGTTCTGGTGAGAGGTTTTCGCTGGCCCCCTCCACCGGACAGCGGGCCCCGCACCTGGGGGCCCGGCCCGGGTGGGCCGCGTACCGGCCGCCCGGCGCTTCCGGAACCGGACACCGACCTGGTCGCCACCCCGCACGGCGTACAGCTGGAACGGCTGATCACCGGCACCGGTGATCCGGTGACAGTGTTCGCACACGGGCTGGGCAACGGCATCGCCACCACCCGCCCGTTCGGCAGTGGGGTGACCGGCCGCAAGGTGTTCTTCCAGTTCCGTGGGCACGGCCGGTCCGAGGCGCCGGACGGGCCGTGGACGTACTCCGACCTGGCCCGCGACCTTCGGGCGATCGCCGATCTGGGCGGTGCCAGCCGCGCCTTCGGCGCGAGCCTCGGCGCCGGAGCCCTCTGCCGGTTGCTCGCGGAGAGTCCGGACCGTTTCGAGAAGCTGGTCTTCTTCCTGCCCGCGGTGCTCGACCAGCCGCGCGGCCCGGTGGCCGGTGACCGCATCACCGACCTGCTGGAGGCCGTGGAGAGCGGAGACGCCTCGGTGGTCGCCGACGTCGTCACTTTGGAGCTGCCCGCGGCGGTACGCAACACCCCCGCCGGCTGGGCGTACCTGCGGCAGCGACTCGACCAGCTGCTCCGCGACGGACTCGCCGGCAGCCTGGCCAGCCTCGCGGACCAGACGCCGCTGCGCGCCACGAGCGACCTCGCGGCGGTCACCGCGCCGGCGCTGGTCATCGCCAACGCTGGCGACGAGCTGCACCCGGTCGACGTCGCCGAGCGGCTCGCCGCCGCACTGCCGCAGGCCACCCTCCACGTGTACGACCGGCCCGGCGTCCTCTGGTCGGAACGCGCCGACCTGCGGGACCGCATCGCCGGCTTCCTCAACGAGTAACGTGCCCTGTCATGGGCGTCACACAGCATGGCCGGACGCACCGGCTCGACCTCGCCGACCCGACCCTCCGCGAATGGACGTGCACGGTCCTGCGCGCCGACGCCGAGCAGGGCATAGTGCTGGACCGCTCCGCCTTCTATCCGGGCGGCGGTGGTCAGCCGCCGGACCACGGCGTGCTGCTGTGGCAGGGCGTGCAGACCCGGATCGTCGGCACCCGCAAGGGCGACGACCTCTATCTGATCCCCGCCGAGGGTGACCCGCTCCCGCCGGCCGGCACCGAGGTCGTCGGTGCGTTGGAGGACGAGCGTCGGACCCGGTTGATGCGTACCCACTCCGGCTTGCACGTGCTCTGCGGCGTGGTGTTCCGCGACTTCGGCGCGCTCGTGACGGGTAACTCGATGGAGCCCGGTGAGGCCCGGATGGACTTCAACCTCCCCGAGGTGCCTCCGGATTTCAAGAGCCGCATCGAGGAACTCGTCAACGCCGAGGTGGCCGCGGACCGTTCGGTCGCCGTGCGGGTGTTGCCGCGCACCGAGGCGCTGGCCCTGCCGGACATCATCCGCACCCAGTCCAACCTGATCCCGCCGGACGAGCAGGAGGTCCGGATCGTCGACATCGTCGGCCTGGACGTGCAGGCCGACGGTGGCACCCACGTCGCGTCCACCGCGCAGATCGGCAAGGTGCAGGTGGTCAAGGTGGAGAGCAAGGGCCGGGCCAACCGCCGGGTCCGCGTCCGCCTGGTGGACTGACAGTTCGATAATTCGGACGTCGGCTGTCAGGTATCGCTGGCAGCCTCGCAGGCATGACACAACCGCTCGCAGGAAAGATCGCGCTCGTCGCCGGTGCCACGCGGGGCGCCGGACGGCAGATCGCCGTGCAACTCGGGGCTGCTGGCGCCACCGTGTACGCCACCGGCCGCAGCACCCGGGCGGCCCGCTCGGAGATGGACCGACCGGAGACCATCGAGGAGACCGCCGAGCTGGTCACCGAGGCCGGAGGCACCGGCATCGCCGTCCAGGTCGACCACCTGGCGCCCGAGCAGGTCCGCGACCTCGTCGCCCGGATCGACGCCGAGCAGGGCCGCCTCGACGTGCTGGTCAACGACATCTGGGGTGGGGACCCGCTGGTCACCTGGGAGAAGCCGGTGTGGGAACAGCCGTTGGACGCCGGCTTCCGAACCCTTCGACTGGCCATCGACACCCACATCATCACCAGCCACTTCGCCCTGCCGCTGCTGATCCGCAAGCCCGGCGGTCTGGTGGTGGAGATGGGCGACGGCACCAAGGCGTACAACGACGACAACTACCGGCTGTCGCTCTTCTACGACCTGGCCAAGGTGTCGGTCAACCGGCTCGCCTTCAGCCAGGCGCACGAGCTGAAGCCACACGGCTGCACCGCCGTCGCGCTCACCCCGGGCTGGATCCGTTCCGAGGCGATGCTGGAGCACTTCGGCGTGACCGAGGACAACTGGCGCGACGGAGCCGCCACCGACCCGAACTTCCTCATCTCGGAGACGCCGGCCTTCGTCGGCCGGGCGGTGGCCGCGCTCGCCGCCGACGAGGACAGGGCCCGCTGGAACGGCCAGTCCGTCGACGCCGGCACGCTGTCCAAGGTGTACGGGTTCACCGACGTCGACGGCAGCCAACCCGAGGGCTTCCGCTACATCACCGAGGTGGTCGACGCGGGCAAGCCCTCGGACGTCACCGGCTACCGGTAGAGCGCCTGGAACCGGCCGGCCGCGTCGGCGAACAACTGCCGCAGCGCGGGCGGGTCGAGGATCTCCACCTCGGGGCCGAGCCCCAGCAGTTGGTGGTACGCCACCTCGACCGACTCGACGGGCAGGCGGGCCACCACCCAGCCCTGCCCGTCGGGTTCGCCGGCGGCGGCCACCACCTCGTCGTACACGAAGGGGGCATCGACCAGGTGCCGGAGCCGGCGCAGACCCGCCGGGCTGAGCCGGACGGTGGCCTCCGCCCGCAGGATGGTCCGCAGGAACGACCCGGCCTGCTCGTGCCAGTGCCCGGCCAGGTCGAAGCCCTCGTCCCGCGCGAAGCTCTCCTCGCCGACCTCGACTCCGGTCACCCGGTCCACCCGGTAGGTGCGGGTGTCGTCGTCGACCCGACCGACCAGATACCAGGCCCCACTCTTGAGCACCAGCCCGTACGGCTCGACCCGCCTGGTCACCTCCCGGTCGCCGCGCCGGTAGCGCAACTCCACCACCCGGTCGCGCCAGACCGCGCGGGCCAGTTCGGTCAACAACGGTGGCGGGGCTGTCTCCCGGAACCAGCCCGGCACGTCCAGGTGGAACCGCTGCCCCGCACGTGTCGGGGCGTCCCGCAGGGCCGGCGGCAGGGCGGCGAGCACCTTCAGCTCGGCGGCGGCGACCGCGTCGGCGAGCCCCATGTCGCCGGCCGGCCCGGGCAGCCCGGAGAGGAAGAGCGCTTCCGCCTCGTCCCGGGTGAGCCCGGTCAGTCGGGTGCGGTAACCGCCGAGCAGCCGGTATCCGCCGTCCCGGCCCCGGTCGGCGTAGACCGGCACCCCGGCGGCCGAGAGCGCCAGCACGTCCCGGTAGACGGTCCGCTCGGAGACCTCCAGCTCCCGCGCCAGCTCGCCGGCCGTCATCGAGCCGCGAGCCTGCAACAGCAGCAGCAGTGAGATCAGTCGGGAGGCGCGCACCAGCCCATCCTGCCTCGTACCGCTCGCCGCCCGGCGGATTCGATCACCGGTCGTTAGGCTGCTCGATCGTGGACGCCAGCAGAATCGCCAGCCCGGTGACCGGGGCCGCAGGCCGCTTCCTCGCCGGGGCGGGGCTGCTCCTGCGCGGGCTCGGTCTCTATGTCCGCAGCCCGGGGTTGATGCTGCTCGGCATCGTGCCGGCGTTGATCTCCGGTGCCCTTTTCGTGGGTGCGTTCGCCACCCTGGTGTACTTCGTGGACGATCTCGCCGCGCTGGTCACCCCGTTCGCCGACGACTGGTCGAAGACCGGCCGCAGCCTGGTCCGGGTGGTCGCCGGGCTGGCCTTCCTGGGGCTCGGCGGCCTGCTCGCGGTGGTCAGCTTCACCGCTGTCACCCTGGTCATCGGCGACCCGTTCTACGAGAAGATCTCCGAGCAGGTCGAGCAGCGGTACGGCGGCACGCCCGGCGAGG
Source organism: Micromonospora sp. WMMD967 (assembly GCF_029626165.1). Classification (NCBI taxonomy): domain Bacteria; kingdom Bacillati; phylum Actinomycetota; class Actinomycetes; order Micromonosporales; family Micromonosporaceae; genus Micromonospora; species Micromonospora sp. WMMD967. Next base: position 528,156 of record NZ_JARUBK010000001.1, on the reverse strand, counting down.
TGGACGTACCCTTCTGGTCCTCGTTGCGCCGCAGCTCCGCGGACTCGGTACGCATGGTGGCGCTCGCCGCGCTGGTCGGGATTCCACTCTTCCTCGCCGGCTTCATCCCGGTCGTCGGTCAGACGGTCGTCCCGGTCATCGGGGCGGCTGTCGGCGGTTGGTTCCTCGCCGTGGAGCTGGTCGGGGCACCGTTCTACCGGCGCGGGATGCGACTGCCGCAGCGCCGGACGATCCTGAAGGCCGACCGACCCACCTCGCTCGGCTTCGGGGTGGCGGTCTTCCTCTGCTTCCTCATTCCGCTCGGTGCGGTACTGATCATGCCGGCGGCGGTCGCCGGCGCGACCCTGCTGGCCCGACGCTCGCTCGGTCAGCCCATCGAGGAGAGCTGACATGGAGATCACCCTGGTCCAGGGCGACATCACCACCCAGCAGGTGGACGCCATCGTGAACGCCGCGAACTCGTCCCTGCTCGGTGGCGGTGGCGTCGACGGGGCCATCCACCGGCGCGGCGGTCCTGCCATCCTCGCGGAGTGCCGGGCGCTGCGGGCGTCCCACTACGGCCGAGGGCTGCCGACCGGGCAGGCGGTGGCGACCACTGCCGGTGAGCTGCCGGCCCGCTGGGTGATCCACACCGTCGGACCGGTGTGGTCCGGCAGCGAGGACCGCTCGGCGCTGCTGCGCGACTGCTACGCCAACAGCCTGCGGGTGGCCGACGAACTGGGCGCGGCCACCGTGGCCTTCCCGCTGATCTCCGCCGGCATCTACGGCTGGCCGATCGACGACGCGGTCCGCCAGGCCCTCGGCGTGCTGCGCTCGGCCACCCCGACCGCCGTCACCGAGGCGCGCCTGGTGCTGTTCGGGGCGGACACCCACGCGACGGCGCGGCAGGTCTTCGACGGCGCAGCCTAGGCGCGCAGCCCCTTCGGGAGTCGCTGATGAGCCGTATACCTCAGAGTCATACTTATGACTCACAGGTATATCGCTTACCCGAGCGGCACCGCGCCGACAACCGGCCGGGGTTCCGTCATCACGATCCTGAGGCCCGCGCGTCTTCCCACAGGGACTCGAAGTGCTCCACATAACGATCGAACGGCCTGGGCCGCCGGTCGCGTCCGGTCGACCGCCGTCACCGACCCCCCGAGGATCACCGCTGATCAGGTCAGGTCGGCCAGGCAGGACCACTCGGCCGCCACCGGGCGATAGCCCAGCCGGGTGTTGATCGCGAGCATCGGCGCGTTCTCCCCGTCGTTCGAGGTGTACGCGACGCGCACGCCGTTGGCGGCGGCCCGGTGCAGCGCCACCGTCTTGGCCAGTCGCGCCAGCCCTCGACCGCGGTACGCCGGGAGGCTGCCGGTGAAGTCCGACCACATCCGGTCCCCGTCCCGCTTCACGAGGCTGAACGCAGCCACCTCCCCGTCGACTTCGACGGCGGTGCTGGCCTGCTTGTCCAGGCCCAGGTTGTCCCAGGTGTCGTAGAGCCAGTACTCGAAGCTGACCGAGTCGACAGGTACGTCGCCCGGCTCGTCGAGCGCTGCGGCCACGTCCGCCGCGTAGAGCCGGTGCGGGTCCAGTTCCGCGATCGGAAGCAGCCTGACGCCCGCTGGCGGGTCGGGCAGCGCGGGGGCCGGATTCAGGTCGAGCGCCGAGAAGCGCAGTTCGCGACTGGGCTCGTAGCCGTGCCGACGGGCGAACGGCAGCGCCTCCGGCTGGGCGAAGGTGCGGAGCCGGCGGACCCCCAGCGGGGCGAGGTGACCTGTCGCGGCCGTCAGCAGCGCGGTGCCGATGCCGCGCCGCCGGTGCTCGGGGTGTACGTGCAGCAGGGAGATGTCGCCGAAGCCCTCCGTCGAGGTCGACGAGTTGCGTTGCGCCGTCACCCAACCGACGATCCGGGCATCGACCTCGGCCACGAAGGGGATCCAGTCCCTGCCCGGTACCGGCTCGGCGATCATCTTGCGGGTCGACTCGACACCGCGAACCAGGTACGGAAAGACCAACGTCCGCAGCGCCACCACGCCCGGGGCGTCGTCCGGCTGTGCCACACGAATCCGCACGTCAGGCCTCCATCCGTACGGCCGCGACGGCTTCGACCTCGACCAGCTGGTCGGGATAGCCGAGCACGGCCACCCCCAGCAGGGTGCTGGGCGGATCGTGGTCGCCGAAGAAGTCCCGGACCACCTCCCAGACGGTCACCAGGTCCTTCTGCTGCGACGACGCCACGTAGACGGTGGTCTTGACGACGTCGGTGGGGGTGGCACCGGCCGCCGCGAGGGCGGTCTCCAGGTTCGCCATCACCTGCCGGGCCTGCGCGGCGTGGTCGCCCGGTGCGACGGTGCGTCCGTCGGCGTCCAGCGGGCACGCGCCGGCGGTGAAGACGAGCCGGGCGGGCGGCTCGACGACGGCCGCGTACGCGTATTCGGCGACGTCGGGGAGGGCGGGGACGTGCAGCAGTGCGACAGGATCCGGCATGCCGGCGAGGCTAGCGACGATCTCCCGCCGCTGCGACGCATTAACCCGGTCAGGCGGAGGCTCGGCGGATCAACTCGGTGGGGAGCATGACCCTCTGCTCGATGGTCTCCCCGGCGGCGAGCCGGAGCAGTTGGCGGGTCATGGCGCGGCCGAGTTCCACGATCGGCTGCCGGACGGTGGTCAGCGGCGGCTCGGTGTACGCGGCGGTCTCGATGTCGTCGAAGCCGATCACCGCCACGTCCTCCGGCACCCGCCGGCCGGCCTCGCGCAGCGTTCGCAGGGCGGCGTGTGCCATCAGGTCGGAGGCGGCGAAGACGCCGTCCAGGTCGGGGTGCTCGGTGAGCAGGTGCCGCATCGCCGCCGCCCCGGACTCTCGGGTGAAGTCGCCGACGGCGATCAGTTCGGGCAACCCGGCGTCGGCGACCGTGCTGCGGTAACCGCTGAGCCGTTCGATGCCGGCGACCATGTCCTGCGGCCCGGCGATGGTGGCGATGCGTCGGCGACCATTGTCGATCAGGTGCCGGACGGCTGCGGTCACTCCGGCCACATGGTCGACGTCGACGTACGGCACCGGCACGTCGCCGAGCGGCCGACCGCTGACCACCACCGGAATGCCGAGGCGGGCCAGTGTGCCGGGCAGCGGGTCGGCGCCGTGCAGCGAGGCGAACAGCACCCCGTCGACGTGCCGGCCGGTGGTGTACCGCTCGACCCGTTGATGCCCGGCGGGGGAGCCGGCGAGCATCAGCACCAGTTGCTTGTCGGCCGCCTCCAACTCCTGGCTGACGCCCCTGATGATGCCGGGGAACACCTGGTCGTCGGAGAAGACCCGGGTGGCGGCCTCCGGCATGACCAGGGCGACCGAGTCGGTGCGTTGGGTGACCAGGCTGCGGGCGGCGAGGTTGGGCACGTACCCCAACTCGGCGACGGCCCGGGTGACCGCCTCCCGGATCGGCTCGGCGACCGTGGTGGAGCCGTTGACCACCCGGGACACGGTGGCGCGGGACACTCCGGCCCGCGCCGCCACCGCTTCGAGCGTCGGCCGCTGCGCCGTCGTCATCGCGCTTTCCCCCGCTCGTCACAGCCCGTTCCGGGAGATCACCTCCTGGTACCACCGGGCGCTGGCCTTCGGTGTGCGCCGCTGGGTCAGGTAGTCGACGTGCACGATCCCGAACCGCTTGCGGTAACCCTCCGCCCACTCGAAGTTGTCCAGTAATGACCATACGAGATAACCGCGCAGGTCTACGCCCCGGGAGATCGCCTCGTGCGCCGCGCGCAGGTGCCCGTCGAGGTAGGCGATGCGATCGGTGTCGATCACCTGGGTCGGCCCGTCGGGCGAGTCGGCGCCGGGCTTGTCGGGGAATGCCCCACCGTTCTCGGTGATCAGCAGCGGCACGCCGGGGTAGTCGGTGGCGATCCGTTCCAGCAGCCGGGTCAGCCCGGCCGGCTCGATCATCCAGCCCATGTCGGTCAGTGGCCCGGTCGGCGGCACGAAGTGCACGGTGCCCTCGGTGCCCGGGTACGCGCTGTTGCCGGCGCCGTCGGGTCGACCAGCCACGTAACCGGGGGCGTAGTAGTTGATGCCGAGCAGGTCGATCGGGGCGGCGATCAGCTTCTCGTCACCGTCGCGGATGAAGGTCGGTTCGACGATTCGGGCCACGTGCTCGCGCACGTCGTCCGGGTAGCCGCCGGCCAGCAGCGGGTCGAGGAAGATCCGGTTGTGCAGGCCGTCGACCAGGCGGACCGCGGCGGCGTCCACCGCGCTCTCCGGGTCGGCCGGGCGTACATCGGCGGGGTTGAGGGTGATGCCGACGCTGCGCGCGCCGGCCGCCCGCAGCGCCCGTGCCGCGAGGCCGTGCCCCAGCAGCAGATGGTGTACGGCGCTGAAGGCCGCCCCCGGGTCCTGCTCGCCGGGGGCGTGGATTCCATTGGCGTAACCGAGGTAGGCCGAGCACCACGGCTCGTTCAGGGTGGTCCACGTGTCGATCCGGTCACTGAGGCGGGCGTACACGGCCGTGGCGTACGTGGCGAAGTGCTCGGCGGTGTCCCGGTTGGTCCAGCCGCCCCGGTCACCCAGGGCCTGGGGCAGGTCCCAGTGGTAGAGGGTGACGATCGGGTCGATTCCCCGATCGAGCAGCGTGTCGGTGAGCCGGTCGTAGAAGTCCAGCCCGCGCGGGTTGGCCGGGCCGGTGCCGTCCGGTTGGATCCGGGGCCAGGCGACCGAGAAACGGTACGCCTGTAGGCCCAGCTCGGACATCAGCGCCACGTCGTCGGCGTACCGGTGGTAGTGGTCGCAGGCGACGTCGCCGGTGTGGCCCTGGTAGACCCGGCCCGGCGTACGGCTGAAGGTGTCCCAGATGGACGGTCCGCGACCGTCGTCGCGGGCCGCGCCCTCGATCTGGTACGCGGCGGTTGCCGCACCCCAGAGGAAATTGTCGGGAAAACGGATATCGCTCACGCCTTGACCGCACCTTCCATGATCCCGCCGATGATCTGCCGGCCGAACAACACGAACACCAACAGCAGGGGCAGCGTCGCGATGGCCGTCCCGGTGAACACCTGCGACATGTCCTGGTAGTACCCGTCCGACAGTGCCCGCAGGGAAAGTTGCACCGTTGGATTCGCCGGATCGTTCAGCACAGCGTACGGCCACAGGAAGTCGTTCCAGGTGGTCATGAACGTGAGCAGGCCGAGGACGGCGGCGGCGGGACGCAGCGCGGGCACGACGACGTGCCACCAGATCCGGGCGGTGCCGCAGCCGTCCATCCGGGCGGCCTCGATCAGCTCGTCACTGACCGCCTGGCCGGCGTACTGCCGCATCATGAACACCCCGAAACCGGTGACCAGCACCGGCACGATGACCGCGGGGAGCCGGTCGTTCCACTCCAGTTTGGTCATCAGCAGATACAGCGGGATCACGCCGAGCTGGGTCGGCACCATCATGGTCGCGATGATGACCAGCAGCAGCGCGTTGCGCCCCCGGAACCGCAGTTTGGCGAAGGCGAACCCGGCCAGGCTGGAGAACAGGACCACGGAGACGGTGACGGTGGTGGCCACGATCGCCGAGTTGATCAGCCCGGTCAGGAAGTACGCGTCGGTGTTGTCGAACAGTCGGGCGATGTTGGCCCCGAGGTTGCCGCCGGGCGTCATCGGCGGTGGCAGTTGCCCCATCGCGTCGCTGGACCGGCTGGCGACCACGAACATCCACCAGATCGGGAAGAGCGACAGGCCGCCGGCGACGATCAGGGCCAGGTAGGTGAGCGGGCTGGCCCGCCAGAGCCGGCTCATCGGGCCGCTCCCTTCCGGGTTTCGGGGCCCGAGTCGCCGCCGAGGCGGCGGAGGACCAGGACGTTGACCGCCGCGACGATCGCGATGAGCGCGAAGAGCAGCCAGGCCACGGCCGAGCCGTACCCGAAGTTGTAGTGCGGCGCGAAGGCGTTCTCGAACATGTACATGGTCAGCGTCTGCGACTCGCGCATCGGCCCGCCGCGGATCGGGTTGGTACCGGAGTGGAACAGGCGCGGTTCGGTGAAGAGCTGCAACCCGCCGATGGTGGCGATGATGGCGCAGAAGATGATCGTCGGTTTGAGCAGTGGCACGGTGATGGACCAGAACTGCCGGGCCCGGTTGGCGCCGTCGATGGACGCCGACTCGTACAGGTCGCGCGGGATGGCCTGCATGGCGGCCAGCAGGATCAGCGCGTTGTAGCCGGTCCACCGCCAGTCGACCATGGCGGAGATGGCCACCCAGGAGGCGAACCGGTTGGACTTCCAGCCGATGGCGTCCACCCCGACCATGTCGAGCAGCCAGTTGACCATGCCGAACTCGCGGCCGAAGATCACCCCGAACACGATCGCCACCGCCGCGGTGGACGTGACGTTGGGGACGAGCACTGCCATCCGCCAGGCGGTACGCGCCCGCAGGCCCCGGTTGAGCAGGTTGGCCAGCCAGAGAGCGGCGAGCAACTGCGGCACCGTCGAGATGACGAAGATCCCGAGCGTGTTGACCAGCGCGTGCCAGAAGTCGACGTCGGCCAGCAGTCGGGTGTAGTTCTCCATCCCGACGAAGGGGTGGTCGCTGCCGAGCAGGTCCCAGTCGTGCAGCGAGACCCAGAAGGTGTACGCCAGCGGGTAGGCCCCGAAGACGGCGAAGAGCAGGAAGAACGGGGCGATGTAGAGGTACGGCGAGAGCCGGGTGTCGAGCCGGCTGAGGCGACCCGTCGAACGCTTGGGTGCCGGTACGACCGGCGGACGGGCGTCGAGCTGGACGGTCATGCCCGGGAACTCCTTTCCGCCGTGCGGGCGGGACTCCGGTCACCGGAGCCCGCCCGCACGCTGGGTTGGGCTACTTGGCGGCGGCCTTCTTCGCGTTGGTCACCGCGTCGGTCCAGCCCTGCCCCGGGTTGCGCTGGCCCAGTTCGACAGTCCGAACGGCGTTCTCCACCTCGGTGCGGACTGCCTGGTTCTTCGGGCCCATGTAGACCGGCTTGAGGCTCTTCGCGCCGGTGCCGAAGATGGTGCCGACCGGTGCCCCGGAGAAGTACGCGTTGGTCGCGCCGGCGATCGCCGGGTCGTCCAGCGCCTGCGGCGAGGAGGGCAGCGGGCCCTTCTCCTTGAACGCCCCGATCTGGCCCTTGGCGCTGGTCAGGAACTTCGCCAGCTCGATCGCCTCGGCCTGGTGCTTGCTCTGCTTGGGCACGGCGAGGTGTGATCCACCCCAGTTGCCGCCGTTGCCGGGCACCCGGGCGATGTCCCACTTGCCGTTGGCGGCCGGGCCGGCGTTGCCCTCGATCACCCCGGTCATCCAGGCGGGGCAGGCGATGGTGGCGAACTTCGACTGCTTGAATGCGGACACCCACTCCTCCGACCAGGAGCCGTACTTGCCGGAGAGGCCCGAGTCGATGATGTCCATAGTGGTGTCCCACGCCTGCCGTACCGCCGGGTTGCTGTCCACGACGAGGTTGCCGCTGGTGTCGTAGTAGCTGTAGCCGGTGGTGTTGCCGGCGGTCTGGAGCAGGATGGTGTTGAAGGTGTTGGTGGCCGCGTCGAGGAAGGACGCGCCGGTCTTGGCCGCGACGAATTTCTCGCCGGTGGCGATGTAGTCCTGCCAGGTCGGCCAGAGTTGGGAGACGGCGTCCCGCTCGGTGGGCAGGCCGGCCTTCTCGAAGAGGTCCTTGCGATAGCAGATGGCGATGCCACCCACGTCGGTGCCGAGGCCGATGAGCTGCTTGCCGTCGGCGGTCAGCCCGGCGTTCCACTTCCATTCGAGGAAGTTGCCCTTGAGGTCGGCGGCGCCGTGGTCCAGCAGGTTGACGAAGTTGCCGGGGTTCGCCTTGTACTCGACCATCAGCCCTTCCTCGATGGCCACGACGTCGCCGGCACCCCGGCCGGCGGCGAGCCACTGGGTCAGCTTCGGCGAGTACTCGTCGAGGTTGGTGCCCGTGCCGCGCTCGACGATCTTCACGTCGGGGTTCGCGGCCATGTAGTCCTTGTAGAGCTGCTCGTAGCCGAACTGGCCGAAGACGTCGACGGTGAGGGTGATCGGACCGTCTCCGCCCTCTTCGGCGCCGCCGCCGCAGCCGGCGGTGACGAGCAGGGCGGTGGTCGCGGCGAGGGCCACCGCGGCGAGGCGGCGGCGCGGGAAGACAGCCATGGGTTTCGACCTCTCTCAAGGTGGTCGGTGGTGATCGATAGGCAAGAGAGCGCTCTCACGACAGGGTGGTGGGCACTCCACCCGGTGTCAAGAGAGCGCTCTCTTTGATATCCCGACGTGACCCACGACGTACGCGAGGGCGCCACCCGTCGATGGGTGACGCCCTCGCGGAGCGGTGGAACCGGTCAGCCGGTACGCAGACCGTTCAGCAGGTTGGGATCGCCGGCGACGTCCAACGTCTCGAAGCTCACCCGACCCCAGAGAGCCAGCAGCAGATCGCTCGCGGTGCCGCTGACCTGCGCGCGGGCATGGTGGTCGTCGTGGTCGAAGATGGTCGCCGTGTCGAGCAGCGCCACCCCCTCGCCACGGAGCCGCAGATACCAGTCCTGGGCCGCGTCGGTCGCGGAGAGCTGCACCACGCCGTGCCAGTCACCCGGCACCTGCCGCCGGCCGGCCGGCAGCCAGGTGTCCAGCACCTCGCTCACCCCGTCGGCCGCGAGCTTCGCCTCGACCGGGTCACCCGCACCGATCGCGAGCTGAGCGTCCCACCGGTGCACAGCGGTCTCGTGCGCCATCCGACGCGGCCAGAAGCCGGCCTTCTTCGGCTGCGGCGCCCAGTTCCAGGCCGGCGCCTCCGGGTCCAGGCCGTCGAACACGGTCAGCAGCCGGTCGTACCCCTGCTGCCAGAGCTGGAGAGGGCTCACGCCCGGCTCCGCCTCAAGGGGGACCCGTCGGGCCGGCTGCGTGGTCGCACCGGAGCCGACGAACGACGAAACCCAGTGGTAGATGCCGGCGAGGTGCAGTGTGACGTCGTTGACCGTCCAGCCCGGACAGGACAGCACCGGTGTCTCCGGCGGCGCCTCGGCGACCGCCGCCGCGAAGGCCGGACCCTCCGTCCGGAGCGCTCCGATCCAAAAATCCTTGCTGCCCTGCAGTCTGCTCATCGCCATCCTCCCGGGGGTGCCGGGCGACCAGTGGGTGCCACGGCTATCAGTCAGCCTAAGGTGAAGGGCGTGCCAGACGCCTCCGCCCAGCCGACAACCGCAGCCGATCGTGCCATCCCCGGTCCACTGGCCGGCTACACGACCCTAGGTACGGGTGGAACGCCCGCGCGGATCGTGGCCGCGGACAGCGCCGACGAGATCATCCGGGCGGTCCGCGCCGCGGACGAGCCGATCCTGATCCTGGCCGGTGGCAGCAACGTGGTCATCGGCGACGACGGCTTCCCCGGCACCGTCGTCCTGGTGCGCTCCCGTGGCCTCCACGTCGTCGCGGAGGACGCCGAATCGGTCACCGTACGCGTCGAAGCCGGCGAACCGTGGGACGACCTCGTGGCCGCCACCGTCGCCAACGGCTGGGCCGGTCTGGAATGCCTCTCCGGCATTCCCGGCTCGACCGGCGCCACCCCGATCCAGAACGTCGGCGCGTACGGCCAGGAGGTCGCCGAGACGATCACCGGAGTCGAGGTGTACGACCGGGTCGACGGCACCCGCCGGATCATCCCCGCCGCCGAATGCGGGTTCGCCTACCGGGGCAGCATCTTCAAGTACGGGGACCGCTGGGTGGTGCTCTCCGTCGACTTCCAGCTCGCCCGGTCTCCGCTCTCCGGGCCGGTGCGCTACGCCGAGCTGGCCAGGGCCCTCGGTGTCGAGGTCGGCGACCAGGTGCCGCTGGCGGACGCCCGGGCGGCGGTGCTGCGACTGCGGGCCGGCAAGGGGATGGTGCTCGACGCCAACGACCCGGACACCCGCTCGGTCGGCTCCTTCTTCACCAATCCGGTGCTCGACGGTGCGACGTACGAGCTGCTCCGGGAACGCGCCGCCGACGTGGGCGAACCGCCCGCCTGGCCCGGAGCCGACGGCATGGTCAAGGTCAGCGCGGCCTGGCTGATCGACAAGGCCGGCTTCACCAAGGGGCACCCCGGGCCGGGTGGCACGGCCATCTCCAGCAAGCACACCCTCGCCCTCACCAACCGCAGCGGCACCGCGCACACCGCCGACCTGCTGGCCCTGGCCCGCGACATCCGCGACGAGGTACACGCCCGCTTCGGCGTGACCCTCCACCCCGAGCCCGTCCTGGTCAACTGCACCCTCTAGCCCACCCCACCCCACCCCACCCCACCCCACCCCACCCCACCCCACCCCACCCACCCACCCCACCCCACGCGCCCTCACGACCCCCCCTCGGCCGGTCGATCATGGAGTTGTGGTGGGGACAAACAGTGCTGCCGGGGTGAAAACGGCCACCACTATTCCATGATCGACCGGGACGGGCCGGGGGTTAGGGGAGGGGCCAGGGGAGGGTTAGTTCGCCTTGGCGCCAGCGGGTGGGGCCGTTCAGGATCGGCCAGCCGGTCTCGCGGAGGCGGCCCACAGCTCGCAACCAGCGTTGACGGGGGCCGAAGGTGGCGTACGGGGCGGCGGCCTGCCAGGCGTCGTCCAGGGCGCGGATCAGGTCGTGCACCGGCTCGCCCGGCACGTTGCGGTGGATCAACGCCTTCGGTAGCCGCTCGGCCAGCTCCGCCGGGCTGCCCAGCGTGGTGAGCTTCGCGGCGAGGGTCAGCGTCCGAGGGCCGTCCGCGTCGATCAGCAGCCAACTGGCGAGCCGGCCCAACTCGTCGCACGTACCCTCGACGAGCGCGCCGCCCGGGGCGAGCGCACCGGTCATGGTCTGCCAGGCGTGCGGCACCTCACTCTCGTCGTACTGCCGCAGCACGTTGAACGCGCGAACCAGCACCGGCCGGAGCCCGGCCAGCTCGAACCCACCCCGGGCGAACGTGAGGCCGGGTGGGTCGGCGGCTGGGGCCGCCGCGGCCACCCGGGCCGGATCGATCTCCAACCCGACCAGCCGTACGTCCGGACGGATCGCGGCCGCCAGCCGGGCGCGCAGCTCCACGGCGGTCACCGGCGTGGCGCCGTAGCCCAGGTCGACCACCAGCGGATCGTGCGCCGCCCGCAGTCGATCGGCGCAGGTGGCGACGATCCAGTTGTCCACCCGACGCAGCCGGTTCGGGTTGGTCGTGCCCCTGGTGACCACGCCCAGGGGGCGGCGTCGTGGAGCCCCGCTCATGCGCCCGGTCCCGAATCAGGAGACCCGGTGCACCTTGTGCTGGGCGGCCTGCGCCCGCGGCCGGACGACCAGCCGGTCGATGTTCACGTGCTCCGGGCGGGTCGCGCACCAGGCGATGCAGTCGGCGACGTCCTCGGCCACCAGCGGCCCCGGCACCCCGGCGTAGACGGCCGCTGCCCGCTCCGCGTCGCCCTCGAAGCGAACCAACCCGAACTCCTCGGTCTTCACCATGCCCGGGTCGATCTCGATCACCCGCAGCGGCCGGCCGCACAACTCCAGGCGGAGCGTGCCGGCGATGGCGGTCTGCGCGTGCTTCGCCGCCGTGTAGCCACCCCCGCCCTCGTAGACGGTCAGGCCGGCGGTGGAGGAAACCACCACGATGGTGCCCGAGCCGGACGCCTCCAACGCCGGCAGCAGCGCCTGGGTGACCCGCAGCGTGCCGAGCACGTTGACGTCGTACATCCACTGCCAGTCGGCGACCGAGCCGGACTCCACCGGGTCCAGTCCGCGCGCCCCGCCGGCGTTGTTGACCAGCAGGGTGACCGGCCCGCGTGCCTGGGCGGCGGCCTCGGCCAGCGCGGCCACCGACTCGTCCGAGGTGATGTCGCAGGTCACGGCGGTGGCCTGCCCACCGGCGGCGGTGATCTCGGCGACGAGGTTGGTGAGCCGATCGGCTCGGCGGGCGGCGGCGAGCACGTGGAAGCCCTCGGCGGCGAGCCGGCGGGCGGTGGCCGCGCCGATGCCGCTGGACGCTCCGGTGACGATGGCGACAGAGGTCATACCGGCATTGTCCCCCCGGCCACACGACCCGCCCCGACCGGGCGAGGGGCAGCCATCGACGGCGTCCGGTGATGAGGTCCGTCACGCGCGGGGGCCGCGCTGGGGAATTTCCGATGCCCGATGGGGAAGATGACATCCGGCGTACAGGTTGACCGAGAAGCGCCGGTCGTGCGAGACGGCATCAACCGTGAAGAAGGAGCGGATGTGGCGGAAATGCACACCGGTGTCGGGCGTCAGCGAGGTGCCCAACCGTGGCCCCGGCCTCGCCGGATCGCGACGCTGTCGGTACACACCTCCCCCCTGCACCAGCCCGGCACGGGTGATGCCGGCGGCATGAACGTCTACATCCTCGAAGTGGCCCGGCGACTCGCCGAGGCCAACGTCGAGGTCGAGATCTTCACCCGGGCCACCTCCGGTGACCTCCCCCCGGTGGTCGAGATGGCACCCGGCGTGCAGGTCCGGCACATCACCTCCGGCCCCCTGGAGGGCCTCACCAAGGAGGAGCTACCCGGGCAGCTCTGCGCCTTCACCGCCGGGGTGCTGCGCGCCGAGGCGTCGCGCCCGCCCGGGCACTACGACCTGATCCACTCCCACTACTGGTTGTCCGGCCAGGTCGGCTGGCTGGCCAAGGAGCGGTGGGGGGTGCCGCTGGTGCACACCGCGCACACCCTCGCGAAGGTCAAGAACGCTCAGCTCGCGGCCGGTGACCGGCCGGAGCCGAAAGCCCGCGTCATCGGCGAGGAGCAGGTCGTCGCCGAGGCCGACCGGCTGGTCGCCAACACCCGGGTCGAGGCCAGCGACCTCCTCGCCCGCTACGACGCCGACCCGACCCGGGTGTCCGTCGTACAACCCGGGGTCGACCTGGACCGGTTCCGGCCCGCGCCGGGCGACCGGTCCGCGGCTGCCCGCGAGGCCCGCCGCCGTCTGGGGCTTCCCGCCGACGGGTACGTGGTCGCCTTCGTCGGCCGGATCCAGCCGCTCAAGGCCCCCGACGTGTTGATCCGCGCGGTTGCCGCCCTGCGTGAACACGACCCGGCACTCGCCGACCAGGTGACAGTGGTGATCTGCGGCGGTCCGAGCGGAAGCGGACTCGACCGGCCGACCGCGCTGATCGAGCTGGCCGCCACGCTCGGGGTCACCGACGGGGTGCGGTTCCTGCCACCGCTCACCGGGGACGACCTGCCGGCGCTGTACCGGGCAGCCGACCTGGTCGCGGTGCCGTCGCACAACGAATCGTTCGGGCTGGTCGCGCTGGAGGCGCAGGCCTGCGGTACGCCGGTGCTGGCCGCCGCCGTCGGAGGACTGGTCACGGCTGTGCGGGATCAGGTCAGCGGCGTACTCATCGACGGCCACGACCCGGTCGACTGGGCCCGCGAACTGGGCCACCTGCTGCCGGACCGGGCCCGCCGGGCGACACTGGCCCACGGCGCCGCGCAGCACGCCCGCCACTTCTCCTGGGACCGCACCGTCACCGGTCTGCTCGGTGTGTACGGCGAGGCCATCGCCGCGCACCGCGCTCGGCTCGCGGCTGACCTGGCGGGTGGTCCCGCGCTCTCCTGCTCCTGGTGACCCCGGGCGTCGGTCGCCGACAGGTGCGCCGGCCGGGTCGGTCGTAGAGTGGGTCCGGTGAGCCCGAAGAGCGATCTTGCGACCCTGATCGAGTCGGTCTGCGCCGAGCGGGACCTGGCCTGGGAGTCGACCGGCCCCGACTCGTACGCGGTGACCCTGCCGGGCACCCACAAGCTCAAGACGGTCTGCAACCTGATCGTCGGTGAGCACGCGCTGCGGATCGAGGCGTTCGTGATGCGCCAGCCCGACGAGCGGCGCGAGGAGTTGTGGGCCTGGCTGTTGCAGCGCAACGCGCGGATGTACGGCGTCTCCTTCTCCACCGACGCCGTCGGCGACGTCTACCTGACCGGGCGGGTCAACCCGGCCGGGGTGGACGCCGACGAGTTGGACCGGCTGCTCGGGTCGGTGCTCACGTACGCCGACGAGTCGTTCGACACGATGCTGGAGATCGGCTTCGGCAGCTCGATCCAACGCGAGTACGAGTGGCGGGTCAAGCGCGGCGAGTCGACCGCCAACCTGGCCGCGTTCGCGCATCTCTTCGAGCCCTCCGGCACCGGCCCGGACCCGGCCTGACGGCTCGCCCACCGCCGCCGCGCGCCCGACGCCGCGCACCCCGCCCTTGCGCCCGACGCCTGCGCACCCGGCTCTCGCACCCGGCGCCTGCGCCGTAGGTTCGGACCGCTCCTGACGGGTATGCCGCACCGCGCGGTGCGGCAAGGGACCCCCGCGCGCCGAGGACGGAGTTCAAGGAGCGGAGCGTCCCATGGCTCAGCGGAACAGCTCAGGTCGCGGCGCGACTGCGACCAGGACCAAACGGCAGGCCGGCAACCAGACGCCGGGCACCCCGGGAGTCTCCGAGTCGGAGATCTCCCGGATGAGGGTGGAGGACATCCGCGGGCAACTGCGCAAACGAGGGGTCTCCGGGATCTCCGCGCTGCGCAAGCCCGAGCTGGTGAAACAGTTGGTCCGCTCGCTGCGGTCCGGTGCCTCTGGTGCGGCCCGGCGCAGCACCGGACCGGCTGGTCGGGCCACCGGCACCAGGGCGTCGGCCGGTCGGGCCGCGGCGACGAAGAAGTCGGCGTCGAGGGCGGCACCTGGTCGCGCGAAGGCCGCACCGGCGAACAAGAGCGCTCCCGCCAAGCGGGCCGCCGCGAAGAAGACGACCGCCGCGAAGAGGGCGACGGCCGCGAAGAGGGCGACGGCCGCCAGGAAGACGACCGCCGCGAAGAAGACGACGTCCGCGCGGGTGTCGACAGGCGGGGCGCGCAAGTCGGCTCCCGCGAAGAAGACGACGGCGGCGAGCAAGTCGACGGCCGCCCGCAAGACGACGGCGGCGAGCAGGTCGACCGCCGCGCGCACGACAGCGACGGCCCGTACGACGTCCGCCCGGAAGGCGGCCTCCGCGCGGAAGGCGGCGGCCAAGACGGCGGCCAAGAAGGCGCCGGCCAAGAAGGCACCGGCCAAGAAGGCGTCGGCGCGGCCGGCGGCGAAGCGTGCGGCACCTGCCAAGCGCACCGCGCCTCCGTCGGCGGCGGCCGGCGGGATCCGGACCGGACGGGGGACCGGGCGATCGGTCCGAAGCTCGCAGGTGATCTCGTCGACGATGGATCGGCCGGAGCGGCCCGGGCGGAGCCTGATCACCGCGAATCATGAGGTGATCCAGCAGTGGGCCCGGGCTCGGGGTGCCAAGCCGGCGACCATCGCCGGCACCGAACGGGATGGTCGGGCGGGCGTGTTGACCTTCAACATCCCCGGATACCGCGAAAGCAGCCGAATCCGTGAGATCACCTGGGATGAGTGGTTCTACACCTTCGACCTGCGCCGGCTGAACCTGATTTATCAGGAACAGTTGCGGGACGGCCGGCCGAGCAACTTCTTCCGGACCGAGTCACCCGATCGGGAAGACGGATGAGGTGTTTGCGGGAATGGCTGGCGGGTACGCGGCTGTTGCCAAAGACCGAGGCCGGAGCAGCGGATACTCGTCAGTTGTGACCGGCGAGACAGCCGTTCTGGGTTGAATCCAGAATCCGGGCGAACTAGCTTTATTGCGCCGCGTCACGCTTGGAAACGTTCGGGGGAGCGGCGGATCGATCAGATCCGTGCACCAGGCGAGACGCGAGGGGACGGGTGGATTAGCCGTTGGGGGACGGTGACCACCTGTTTGGACCGGCGGCGTGAGCGGGCGATGCTTACGGGGGTGAGTGTTGCCCGCCGCCGCCGGCCCCACCGGCGGGTGCCCACCACAACCTTCGGGTAGTGGTGGGCGCTTTGCGTTGTTACGGCAATGGCGACGCCGATATCCGGTCTGCGGGTGTGGGCGGCTCCGCGGCTTTCTGCAGTGCGGCGACGTGCCGTTCCCGGGGCGGTCCGGCCAGCAGGTGCCCGAGTGCGGCCAGCAGGCCCAGCCCGCCCACGATCAGCCAGTGCTTGTCGCCGAGGTGTTGGAGGCTCACCCCGCCGAGGGTGGGGGCGACGAACGCGGCGGCCGGGAACGTCAGGTAGAAGACCGACTGGTAGCGCGCCCGCAGTTGCGGCGGTGCCAGGTCGGCGTTGATCTGCGCGTTGGGCGGTGCGGCGATCATCGAGCCCACCGTCCAGACCACCGCGGCACCCAGGTAGACGGCCAGCTCGTCGGCGACGGCGAGCACCCCGAAGCCGAGCGCCAGCAGCGCGGTGGAGGCGGCCAGCACGACGTCCTTGCGGTGTCGGTCGATCAGCCGGGGTACGAACAGTTGCCCGATCACGATCAGCGCGCCGCCGAGCGCCACCACCAGCCCGTACGCCGATGGGCCCAGACCGTCCGCGCGCATGGCCAGCGGCATGATCGTCGACGTCTGCATGGTGAGCACGGCCAGGACGAAGGTCAGCCCGACGAAGACCAGGAAGGTGCGGTCGGTGAGGGCCGTGTGCAGCCCTGGTCGGCGGGTCCGGAGGGACCTCGGTGCCGGACGGGCGGCGGATGCCTGGTCGGCCGGCGACGTGGCCAGGCGCAGGGTTTCCGGCACCTTCCAGCCGATGACGACGGCGGCGGTCAGCGTGGCGGCGGCGTCGACCAGGAACAGGGCGGTGAAGCTCGCCTCGGCCAGCACCCCGGCGAGCAACGAGGCGACAGCCATTCCCAGGTTGAACGCCCAGAACTGGAGGTTGAACGCGCGCGAGCGGCGTTCGGCGGGCACCACGTCGACGATCGCCGCGACGAAGGCCGGACTGGGCATCGAGTGGACCACGCCGACCAGCGCGGCGAGCACCGCGATGAGGAGGAGGGACTGGCTGAAGGCGAGCGCCACCATGAGTGCGGCAGTCGTCAGGTGGGCGGCGAGCAGAGTCGCCCGTCGGCCCCACCGGTCGGCCAACACCCCGCCGAGCAGCACACCTGCCGCGCCCCCGGCCCCGTACAGGCCGACGACGGTGCCGGCGAGGCCGACGCTCGCTTCGCGTACGTCGGTGAGGTAGAGCGAGAGGAACAGCATGGCGAAGGCGCCGGCCCGGTTGATCAGTAGGCCGGCCCAGAGGTACCAGAAGGTGGCGGGGAGCCCGCCCGCGGTGTCGTGCCACCAGCGCCGCACGGCGTGCACCCGTCCTCCCGACAGTTCAGTTTCTTAACCGTTTCCTCTGCACGGTAGAAAACTTGAGCCGCGTCGCGCCAGTCCAGGGCTGATCTTCGGGCGTGTCGTCAGGCGACGGCCTCGGCGGGCTGGGTTCCCCGGTCGGCGGTGACGGGGGCCAACGCTTCGCCGGAGCGACGTAGCTCGGTGGCGCGCCGCTCCCGGGCCGGCCCGGACACCAGGTGGGCCACCGCGGTCAGGGCGCCCAGCGCGGCGCAGCCGTACCAGAGCGCGTCGTTGCCGGCATGCTCGCGCACCAGGCCGCCCAGGATCGGCGCGCTGGCACCGGCGATCTGCCAGGAGAGGGAGAACACGCCCTGGTAGCGACCGCGCAGCTCGGCCGGGGACAGCTCGGCGATCAGCGTCGAGTTGGACGGAGAGTTCAACATCTCGCCGACCGTCCAGATCAGCACCGTCAACCCGTAGAACCAGGCGGTGCCGGCGAACGCCGTCAGCCCGAAACCGACGCCCATCACCACGGACGCCAGGGCCAGCACGTGTGAGCGGCTCCGACCCCGGATCAGTCGGGGTACGAAGAGCTGGCCGACCACGATGAGTATGCCGTTGAGCGCGATGACCGAGCCGTAGGTGGCGGGGCTCAGGCCGTCGTCGCCCATCGCGATCGGCAGCATTGAGATGTGCTGGAGGAAGACCAGCGCGGCGAACAGGTTGAGTGCCACGAAGCCCAGGTAGACCCGGTCGGTGAGGATCGTGCGCAGTGCGCCGCGCGAGACCTTCGACGCGGTGGCGGTAGATGCGCCGGACTGCCGGGTCTCCGGCACCTTGACGAAGATGATCAGCGCGGTGACCAGCATGGTGCCGGCATCGACCACGAACAGCAGCAGGTAGTCCGCCTGCGCGGCGAGACCGGCGAGGACGGCGGCGCAGGCGAAGCCCAGGTTGATGGCCCAGTAGTTGAGCGAGAACGCGCGCAGCCGGTCCTTCGCCGGCACCACGTCGATCATCATCGCGCCGAACGCGGGCCGGGCCGCCTCGGCGAACATGCCGAGCAGCAGAGCGCCCAGCGCCACCGCCCAGAGGTCCCGGGCCAGCCCGAGCGCGAGCATCATGGCGGCAGCGCCCACGTGTGCGGTGAGCAGCGTCGGTCGCCGGCCCCACCGGTCGGCGAGGGTGCCACCCGCTGTGGTGCCGAACGCGCCGCCGACGCCCCAGAGCCCGATCACCAGCCCGGCCTGGGAGGCGGAGAAGCCGCGTTCCTGGGTCAGGTAGATGGCGAGGAAGACGAGGACGAACGAGCCGAGTCGGTTGATCAGGGTCCCTGACCACAGGTACCAGAAGGTGGTCGGTAGGCCGCCGGTGGTGTCCCGGAACCAACTCCGCATCGTCCGCATATGGCGCCCCGTTTGCATGTAATGACCGATGTGACTGCCGTGCCTTACAACCCTAGTGGCGGGCGGAGCCGCTGGTCATCCGCATTTTCACGTGGTGGTCGTCACGACGGGTGCCCGCGTGTCCACTCGCCGGTTGAGGCAGGATGATCCGCATGACTGCGAGCGAAGGGCCCACCGTCGGGACGCTGGTCCTGCTGCGACACGGTGAGAGCGACTGGAATGCCAAGAACCTCTTTACCGGCTGGGTGGACGTCGACCTGACCGAGAAGGGCGAGGGCGAGGCGAGGCGCGGCGGCGAGCTGCTGCGCGAGCACAGCCTGCTGCCGGATGTCGTGCACACCAGCGTGATGCGCCGGGCGATCCGCACCGCCGAGCTGGCGCTCAACGCCGCCGACCGGCACTGGATCGCCGTGCGCCGGTCGTGGCGGCTCAACGAGCGGCACTACGGCGCCCTGCAGGGCAAGAACAAGAAGCAGACCCTCGACGAGTACGGCGAGGAGCAGTTCATGCTCTGGCGCCGGTCGTACGACACGCCGCCGCCGCCGATCGACGACAACGACGAGTGGTCGCAGGTGGGCGACCCCCGTTACGCGCTGCTGCCGACCGAGCTGATGCCCCGGACGGAGTGCCTCAAGGACGTCGTCGACCGGATGCTGCCCTACTGGTACGACTCGATCGTGCCGGACATCCTGGCCGGCCGGACGGTGCTGGTGGCCGCGCACGGCAACTCGCTGCGCGCTCTGGTCAAGCACCTCGACCAGATCTCCGACGAGGCGATCGCCAAGCTGAACATCCCGACGGGCATCCCGCTGCGCTACGACCTCGACCCGCAGCTGCGTCCGCTCAGCCTGGGCGGCACGTACCTCGACCCGACGGCGGCGAAGGAAGCCGCCGCCGCGGTCGCCAACCAGGGCCGCTGACCACGAAGAAGGGCCCCCGCGATGCGGGGGCCCTTCTTCTTCGCGTCAGTTGGTGCTGGTGGGGCTGCTCTCTCCGGTGATCAGGTAGATCACGTGCTCGCCGGCGTTGACCGCGTGGTCGGCGAAGCGCTCGTAGAAGCGGCCCAGCAGGGTGGCGTCGATGGCGGTCTCCACCCCGTACGGCCAGTCGTCGCCGAGCAGCACCGCGAACAGGTTCTTGTGCAGCTCGTCCATGGCGTCGTCGTCGCCGTCCAGCTCGCTGGCGAGGTCGGCGTCGGGCTTGGCCAGCACCGATCCGATCTTCACGGCCATCCGGTCGGCGATCTCGGACATCTCGGTGAAGACCGCCCGCAGCTCGGCCGGGACGGCCGGCGAGGGGTGCCGGCGCAGCGCGGTCTTCGCCACGTGCTCGGCCAGGTCGCCCATCCGCTCCAGGTCAGCGGCCACGTGCAGCGCGGTGATCATCGCGCGGAGGTCGGAGGCGACCGGCGCCTGTCGGGCGAGCAGGTCACAGACCCGCTCCTCGACGTGCCGGTAGAGGTCGTCGATCTCGGCGTCCCGCTCGATGACCGTCTCGGCGGACTGCCGGTCGGCGGTGAGCAGGGCCCGGGTGGCCTGGCGCATGGCGGCGCGGACGCCCTCCGCCATGTCCACCAGCAGTTGGCTGACGATCTGGAGGTCGGCCCGGAACTCGTCGCGCATCATCACGTCCTGTGGTCGGTCGCCGCCGACGCTTGCCGGCGCAGGGGGTTGAGCAGGTGTGACGCCAACGGTAGGTCGCGCGGACGGACCCCTGATGAACCACGGTGAACGACGCCAGACGCACTGGTGAACACTTTCGGAAGCGAGGGTAGTTCGTCCCGATCTGTGTGGTAGCCAGGTTAACAATGCCCCTACGATCGCCGGGTGGAGTGGGCGGTGGCGGTCGTGGTGGCCGTGGCGTTGGTGGCCGGGATGGCCGCCGGTTTCCTGCTGCCCCGGTTCCTGCCCGCGCGGGACGGTCGCTCCACGTCGACGGGCAGCGTGAGCTCCCGCTGGAGCAGGGGGAGGCCCGCGATAGCCGACGAGCAGCAGACCGGGCTCGGCCGCCGGACGATCGACTCGCTCCGGGCCGGTGTCGTGGTACTCGACAACGACGACGTTCCCGTGCTGATCAATCCGGCTGCCCGCGCGATGGGGCTCCTGCGCACCGGCAGCACCCCCGGCTCGATCGCCGCGCACCCGCTGATCCGTACCCTCGCCGGCCAGGTGCGACGCACCGGCGTGCGGCGCGAGATCGAGCTGGACCTGCCCCGAGGTCGCGACGGCGCGGGGGAGAACCCGCTGGGCGTGCACCTACGGGCGATGGGCATCGGCAACGGCTTCATCGCGGTCGAGGCGGTCGACGTGACCGAGTCGCACCGCCTGACCCGCGTACGCCGCGACTTCGTGGCGAACGTCAGCCACGAGCTCAAGACCCCGATCGGGGCGCTCCAACTACTCGCCGAGGCGTTGCTGGACGCGACCGAGCCAGCCGACACCGCGGCGCCCGACCTCTCCGAGGACCTGGTCGCAGCCCGCCGGTTCGCCGAACGGATCCAGCACGAGTCGACCCGGCTGGGCCGGCTGGTGCAGGAGTTGCTGGAGTTGACCCGGTTGCAGGGCGCCGAACCGCAGCCGCCACCGGAGCCGGTCGCACTGGACTGGGTGATCGCCGAGGTGGTCGACCGGACCCGCACCACGGCCTCCGCCCGGGGGGTCGAGGTGACCGTCGACGGTGAGCGTGGCCTCACCGCGTACGGCAGCGACTCCCAACTCGCCACGGCGGTGGCGAACCTGGTGGAGAACGCCATCAACTACTCGGGCGAGGACACCACGGTCCGGGTCACCCTCCGCGGCGACGAGGAACACGTCGAGGTCGCCGTCACTGACCAGGGCATCGGCATCGCCCCGACGGACGTGGACCGGATCTTCGAGCGGTTCTACCGAGCCGACCAGGCCCGCTCCCGTGCCACCGGCGGCACCGGGCTCGGACTGGCGATCGTGAAACACATCGCGAGCAACCATGGCGGACGGGTCGAGGTGTCGAGCACTCTTGGTGGTGGGTCGACGTTCACCCTCCGGCTGCCCGCCAGTCCACCGGACGACCTTCTGGCGACACTGCCGCCGGTTGGGATCGACTCCGGTCCGGCTGGGCTACGGCAGGTCTGACAGCAATGGAAAGGAAATCCCCGTTGAGCCGCGTTCTGGTGGTCGAGGACGAGGAGTCGTTCTCCGACGCCTTGTCGTACATGCTCCGTAAGGAGGGTTTCGAGGTTTCGGTCGCCGCGACCGGGACCGACGCCCTCACCGAGTTCGACCGGACCGGCGCCGACATCGTGCTGCTCGACCTGATGTTGCCCGAGATGTCGGGCACGGAGGTCTGCCGGCAACTGCGGCAGCGGTCGGCCGTGCCGATCATCATGGTCACCGCCCGGGACAGCGAGATCGACAAGGTGGTCGGGCTGGAGATCGGTGCCGACGACTACGTCACCAAGCCGTACTCGCCGCGCGAGCTCGTCGCCCGGATCCGGGCGGTGCTGCGCCGGCAGAGCCCGGAGGTGGCCGAGGCGGGTGCTCCCACCCTGGCCGCCGGGCCGGTGCGGATGGACATCGAGCGGCACGTGGTGACCGTCGACGGTGGGGCAGTGCAGCTGCCGTTGAAGGAGTTCGAGCTGCTGGAGCTGCTGCTGCGCAACGCGGGCCGGGTGCTCACCCGGGGTCAGCTCATCGACCGGGTCTGGGGCGCCGACTACGTCGGTGACACCAAGACGTTGGACGTGCACGTCAAGCGCCTACGCTCCAAGATCGAGCCGGAGCCGTCCGCGCCCCGTTTCATCGTCACCGTCCGGGGTCTGGGCTACAAGTTCGAGCCGTGATCGGCGTACGCGAAGGGGGCCCGCGCTCGGCGCAGGCCCCCTTCGGTCTGTTCCCGCTCGGTCAGCGGACGACCTTGATGTTGAAGTCGGCGGTGTCGAGCCGACCGTAGAGCCGCAACCAGAGCGGCAACATCATCTCGGTGCCCCGGGCGGTGGAGAGGTCACCGAGGTCGATCACGTCGGTGTGCCCGAAGCTGACGAGCAGCCCTGTGACGATCCGTTTGGCCTCATCGTCGTCGCCCGAGACGAAGACGCTGTGCGCGCCGTCGGCGAGCCGGCGCGGGTGCACCATCAGCTCGGCGGTCATCGTGTTGAGCGACTTGACCACCTTGGCTTGCGGAAACTCCCGCTGGATCCGCTCGGCGAGGGAATCGGTGTTGTGCACCGTCAGGGTGGGCGGGAAACCCGCACCGAAGTCGAGCGGGTTGGCGATGTCGAGCAGGACCTTGCCGGCCAGGTTCGCCGCGCCGGCCGCGGTGAGCGCCGGCAGGGAGCCGCTGCCACTGGTGGCGTTGACCACCAGTTCCGCGTCGGCGGCCGCTGCGGTCAGGGTCGCCAAGCCGACCCCAGGGTGCTCGGCGGCCCAGGCGGCGTAGGCGCCGGCCCGGGTGGCCGCGACGTCACGGGTGCCGATGGTGACCTGGTGGCCCAGCTCGGCGGCGCGGGCTGCGACAGCCTGTCCGACCGAGCCGGTGCCAAGAACCGCGATACGCATGTGGATCGATCCTCCGGGAAGGGTGGGCTCGCGCCGATTTTCCGCAGACTAACAGACAGGTCTGTCTACTGCTGTCCCGAAGGACGGCCCCGCCCCCGGACCTGCGAGGCGGACCGGTCGGCAGGCTGGACTCCTGTTCTCGCCTGTAGAGCTGCCCCGGATCCGGGGCAGCTCCAGCGCAGGGGTCCTCGCGGGGAAGCTGCCTGGATCGCGGGGATCCTCCCGTTCCTGGCAGATCGCGCGCGGTTTCAATCCCTCCCGCCTGAAGCGCCGCGCCCCGGATATGGGGCAGCTCGACAGGGTCCACGGGAGGCGTTGGGCTGCGGGTCGGCACAGGATGCAGACGGAACTGTCTGTAGGATCGCGCCTGCCACCACGCCTTCGAGGGAGTACCGATGTCCGTGCAGCGCACTCCGGCCGGCGGGGCCCGGGACCGGATCCTGGACACGGCGTTCCGGCTGTTCTACGCGCACGGGCCGCGCGGCGTAGGGGTGGACACGGTGATCGCCGAGTCGGGCGTGGCCAAGGCGACGCTCTACAAGCACTTTCCTCGCAAGGACGATCTCGTGCTGGCGTACCTGGATCGGGTCGACCAGGCGTGGTTCGGGGCGTTGCGCGCCGCGGCGCGGGACGCCGGCGACGAGCCGCGCGAGCAGTTGGTCGGCATGTTCGACGCGTTGGCGGGCGCGTGCCGCCGGGACGGCTACCACGGGTGCGCGTTCATCAACACCGCCGCCGAATCACCTGACGGAAGCCGGGTGCACGCCCGGACGGTGGAACACAAGACCGTGGTGCGTGCCTGGGTGACCGAACTGGCCCGTCAGGCGGGCGCGGCCCAACCAGAGTTGCTTGCCCGGCAGCTCACCCTCTTGCTGGACGGCGGGCTCGCCAGCGGTGTGCTGGACGCCGACCCGTCGATCGCCGACGCGGCCCGGCGCAGCGCCCGCACCCTCGTCGACGACGCCCTGCGCTGATCAGCTACAGCTCGTCGGCGGGGTGCGGGGCGACCATGCCCTGCCGGGTCCGGGCCGCGCACAGCTCGGCCAGCCGCTCGTACGCGGCGGCGCCGATCAGCGCGGTCAGCTCCGGCCCGTACGACAGGTACATCGGCTCGGTGCCGACGTGCGCGTCCGTCGAGGAGGTGCACCACCAGTCCAGGTCGTGCCCGCCGGCTCCCCAACCCCGCCGGTCGAACTCGGACAGGGTGGAGACCAGGACCTTGGAGTTGTCCGGCCGCTTGACCCAGTCCTGATCGCGGCGGATGGGCAGTTGCCAGCAGACGTCCGGCTTGTACTCCAGCGGGTGGACCCCGTCGCGCAACGCCTGGGCGTGCAGGGCGCAGCCGCCGCCACCGACGAAGTCGGCGTCGTTGAGGAACACGCACGGACCCTCGGTGCCCTGGGTGGCAGTGCGGCGGGCCGGGTTCTTGCCGTCGATGGTGTCCTCGTCGGTCCAGTTCTTGAACCCGCGCTGAAAGTGCTGCCAAGTCGCCGGGGTGAGCCGCTTGACGGCGCTGCGGACGCGCTTCTCGTCGTCGGAGTCGGTGAAGAACGCCCCGTGCGAGCAGCAGCCGTCGGCGGCGCGGCCGGCGATGATGCCGTGGCAGCCCTTGCCGAAGATGCAGGTCCAGCGGGACAGCAGCCAGGTCAGGTCGGCCCGGATCAGGTGCGTCTCGTCAGCCGGGTCGGCGAACTCGATCCACTCCCGGGGGAAGTCCAGCGGCACCTCGCGGCTACGGGGATCGCCCGGGTCGTCCACCAGCACACGGAGCTCCATCGTCACCCGGCCCAGCGTACGCGCGGTGCGGTCGGCAGGCCGGCGAGCCGCGCAAACGTGTTGCGCCTAGGGTCTTCATCATGCGACTGGGTGTCCTCGACGTCGGATCCAACACGGTTCACCTCCTCGTGGTGGACGCGCATCACGGCGCGCACCCGTGGCCCGCGCACTCGGAGAAGGTGGTGCTGCGGCTGGCCGAGCAGATCGGCCCCGACGGGGCGCTGACCGAGGCGGGCGCGGACGGCCTGGTCAAGGCCGTCGGCATGGCCAAGGCGGCGTCCGCCGGGTTGGAGGCCGACGACCTGATCGCGTTCGCCACGTCCGCGGTGCGTGACGCCACCAACGCGGCCGACGTGCTGGCCCGCGTCCGCGACGAGACCGGCGTACGCCTGGCGGTGCTCTCCGGGGCGGACGAGGCGCGCATGACGTTCCTGGCCGTCCGGCGTTGGTTCGGCTGGTCGGCGGGGCGGCTGCTGGTGCTGGACATCGGCGGCGGCTCCCTGGAGATCGCGGCCGGGATCGACGAGGACCCGGACGTCGCGATCTCGCTGCCGCTCGGCGCCGGCCGGCTGACCCGGGAGCGGCTGCGGGTCGACCCGGCCAGCGCGGCGCCGCCGTCGGCGGAGGCCGTCGAGAAGCTCCGGGAGTACGTCGAGGGTCGGCTGGACAAGGTGGCCGACCAGATCACCCAGGTCGGCTGGGACCGTACGGTGGCCACCTCGAAGACGTTCCGCACCCTGGCCCGGCTGGCCGGGGCGGCGCCGTCCGGTGCCGGGCTGTGGGTGCGGCGCAGCCTGACCCGAGCCGGGCTGCGGCAGGTGATCGGGTTCATCCGGCACATCCCACCGGCTCAGCTCATGGAGTTGGAGGGGGTCAGCTCCGGTCGGGCCCACCAGTTGCTGGCCGGCGCTGTGGTCGCCGAGGCGGTGCTGCGCCGGCTGGACATCGACTCGCTGGACATCTGCCCCTGGGCCCTGCGTGAGGGGGTCATCCTCCGCCGGCTCGATCAACTCGAACCGATCTGATCGGGGCTCCGGTTTCGGGTGGTTTGCCGGCGCTCGTCACGATGTCCTGAGCGCCGCCCGGCTACGCTGGCTGATGTGACTTCCCGCGTTCCCGTGCTCCTGTCCAGCTCGTCGGTCTTTCCCGAGCCGACCGCGGCGGCGTTCCAACTGGCTGCGGCACTCGGGTACGACGGCGTCGAGGTGATGGTCTGGACCGACGTGGTCAGCCAGGACGCGGGCGCGTTGCGCGGCCTGTCGGAGCACTACGGTGTGCCGGTGCTCTCGGTGCACGCGCCCTGCCTGCTGGTCACCCAGCGGGTGTGGAGTCCGGACCCGTGGGAGCGGCTGCGCAAGGCCGCCGAGCTGGCCGAGACGTTGGAGGCGCCGACCGTCGTGGTGCACCCTCCGTTCACCTGGCAGCGGGACTACGCCCGCAACTTCGCCGAGGGGTTGGCAGGAGTCGGGGACCGGTTCCCCGGCCTGCGGTTCGCGGTGGAGAACATGTACCCGGTGCGGATGGCGGGGCGGCAGTTCGTCCCGTACGTCCCCGGCTGGGATCCCACCGACACCGGCTACCCGGCGTACACCCTGGATCTTTCGCACTGCGCGGCCTCGCACAGCGACCCGCTCGAAATGGCCGACCGGATGGGTGCCGGGCTGGCGCACGTGCATCTCGGTGACGGCACCGGCGAGGGACGCGACGAGCACCTGGTGCCCGGTCGCGGCACCCAGCCCTGCGGTGAGCTGCTCTCCTCGCTGGCCGGGCGTGGCTTCACCGGTGCGGTAGCGGTGGAGGTCGCCACCCGGGGCGCGAAGAGCCGCGCGGTACGCGAGGCGGACCTGCGTGCCGCGCTGGAGTTCGCCCGCCAACACCTGACCGCGTCGTCCCCGGTCGACGCCTGACCGGTCCGCCCGACGAGGGCGGTGTCAGCTGACCGGCGAGAGCGAATCGACGCCGCCGGTCGGCTGCGCCGCGACAGTCACCTGCTCACCGACCGCCGCACGCTTGCGGGCCCGGTGCGCGGCAACGTGCGAGCGGGTGGCGCAGCGCTCGGAGCAGAACCGCCGGCAGCAGTTGGACGACGTGTCCAGGTAGACGTTGCCGCAGCGCTCGTCGGCGCAGACCCCGAAGCGGGCGCTGCCGTACTCGCACAGCCAGACCGACAACCCCCAGGCCGCGCCGGCCAGGTATTCCGCGCTGACCGACGCGCCCCGGCTGGTCACGTGCATGTGCCAGTCGCTGGAGTCGTGCCCGGAGATGCGCGGCTGCACCGGGAACGCCTCCAGCAGCGCGTTCAGCTCGGTCACCGCCTGGGCGTCGCGCCCCGAGGTGCCGTACTCGAAGACGTCCCGCAGTCGCTTCTGCGCCCGCCGGAAAATCGCCACATCACGTTCCACGACCTCGTCGCTCATCCAGGAGTGGTCCTCGGTGAAGAGGGCACGCAGGTCGTCGAGGTCGTCCAGGCGGGCGTTGACCAGGTCAACACCGGTCCGGGCGTACGCGTCGAAGTTCACGCCCCCAACGGTAGACGACTCACGGGGCGCGTGGCGCGTCGATGTAGTGCGGCAGGAACCGCGCGTAGCCGTCGGTGATCAGGCTGGCGCTCTCCCGCACCCCGACCCCGGCCGACTCGCCGTCGACGATCCAGCTGCCCAGCACCACCCGGTTGCCGGCGAACTGCGGCAGCGCCCGGAACTCCTGGTAGCACCAGCCCTCGTCACCGTAGATCCCCGGATTGTGGATCTCCTCGTAGGCGGTGACGATGCGTACCGAACCGCCCTCCCGGCCGAGCAGCGGTTTGGCCACGTACTCCGGCATGCCGCGCGGCGAGTCGAGGTAGGCCGGGAGCAGGTACTCGTGGTCGGGGTACAGCTCCCACAGGACCGCGAGCAACGCCTTGTTGGACAGCAGCAGCTTCCAGGCCGGTTCGATCCAGGTGGTCGGGGTGCCCGGGGCCAGCGCCGCGGGCCCGTACGGCTCGGCCAGCATCCACTCCCACGGGTAGAGCTTGAAGCAGGTGGTCACCGGTTGGTCGTCGGCGTCGACGAAGCGCCGACCGTCCCAGCCGATGTCCTGGATGGGCTGCAACGTGACGCTGAGGCCGGCCTGTCGGGCCGTCTCGGCGAGGTAACCGGCGGTCATGTGGTCCTCGCCGGACTCCTCCTCGTTCGACCAGAGCACGTGCACGCGGGGCTCGTGCAAGCCGGCCCCGATCTTCGCCCAGGTGCCGACCAGCCGCTCGTGCAGGCTGTTCCACTGGTCCAGTTCCGGCCGGCTCTGCTCCAGCCAGTACCACTGGATGATG
The DNA here is from genome assembly GCF_029626165.1 of Micromonospora sp. WMMD967. Classification (NCBI taxonomy): domain Bacteria; kingdom Bacillati; phylum Actinomycetota; class Actinomycetes; order Micromonosporales; family Micromonosporaceae; genus Micromonospora; species Micromonospora sp. WMMD967. Next base: position 500,048 of record NZ_JARUBK010000001.1, on the reverse strand, counting down.
CTCGCCTCGACCAGCGCGGTCGGGGTGTCCGCGTTGTACTCCAGCATCTTCGGGGGCCAGGTGCCGTCGTAGGCCAGGTCGAAGCGCCCGTAGAGGGTGGGTGGCGCCTCGCGCAGCGATCTGGCCACGGCGTCGGTCGCCCAGGCCGGGATGCCGAACTCGGCGTACCGGCGGTGGGCCACCACGTGTTCGGCGGCGGCCACCGACATGCGGTGCAGTTCCTCGGTGGCCTCCTCCAGCCGCAGCACCTCGTCCAGGTCGAAGGCGTACGCGGCGGTCTCGTCCCAGTACGACATGATCCCGCCGTCGGGCAGCTCGGTGTCGACGTAGATCAGGCCCTGCTCGCGGATGCTGGTGTTCCAGTCGGGCCGCGGGGTGACGGTCTCCCGGCGCATCTCAGCCGCCGCAGGCGGCGAGGTGGGTGCCGAACCCGCCTCGGTCGGGCAGGGCGGCGGTGGTCGGCTCCGGGGCGCCGCGACCGGCGGCCGGGTCGGGGACCCGCATCGCCAGCGCGACGGTGTCGCCGCCGCCGACCGGCCCGAGGGCGCAGTCGTCGTCATCGTCGTCGTCCGAGGTCATGTTGCAGCCGGAGAGGGCGAGCGCGAGAGCGGTGAGCGCGCCGAGCTGCACGGAGGCCGACCGGAGCCGGCGGCGGGGGCGTTGGTCCACGGCATCGTTGTAGCCGATGCGCGCCAGCACCGCAGCCCCGGCCGCCCCTCGGCGGAGGGTCCGGCAGGGGCGTTACGCTCGGCTCATGCTCCGTTCCGTCATCCTCGCCGCCTCCCGGTCATCCCAGGTCGAGCGGCTCGTCGCGACTGCCCCGTACACCCGGGACGTCGTTCGCCGGTTCGTCGCCGGCGCTGCCACCGACGACGCGTTGCGCGCGACCCGCGGGCTCGTCGACGACGGCCTCGCGGTCACCCTCGACCACCTCGGCGAGGACACCGTCACCCCCGAACAGGCCATCGCCACCCGTGACGAATACCTGAAGTTGCTGAAGTTGCTCGCCGCCGCCGGGCTCACCCCGGCCGCCGAGGTCAGCGTGAAGCTGTCCGCGCTCGGCCAGATGTTCGACGAGCAGTTGGCGTACGACAACGCGCGGGCGATCTGCGCGGCGGCCGACGCGGCGGGCACCACCGTCACCCTGGACATGGAGGACCACACCACCACGGATTCGACCCTGGAGGTGCTGAGCCGGCTGCGCAAGGACTTCCCGTCGACGGGTGCTGTGCTCCAGGCGTACCTGCGTCGGACCGAGTCGGACTGCCGGGAGCTCTCCTCCGCCGGCTCGCGGGTGCGGCTGTGCAAGGGTGCCTACAAGGAGCCGGAGTCGGTGGCGTACCAATCGGCCCGTGAGGTGGACAAGTCGTACGTGCGGTGCATGAACATCCTGATGTCCGGCGACGGTTATCCGATGTTGGCGACCCACGACCCTCGGATGATCGCCATCGGTGAGGACCGGGCTCGCTGGTTCGACCGGGGGCCGGAGCGTTTCGAGTTCCAGATGCTCTACGGCATCCGCCCGGAGGAGCAGGCGCGCCTGGCCGGCGAGGGTTACACGGTTCGGACCTACGTCCCGTACGGCGACGAGTGGTACGGCTACCTGATGCGCCGGCTCGCCGAGCGCCCGGCCAACCTGGTCTTCTTCGGCCGGGCTCTGGTCTCCAAGAAGTAGTACGGATGCGGTCGACGGGCCGGCGGTGACCCCTGTGGTCCCGCCGGCCCGTTCGCACCTGCGACTTGTCGAACTCGGCTAACCCTGTTAGCTTTAGGGCTATGACAACTAGCCAGGTTCGCCGCGACGGCGGCCACATCGCGTACGAGGTGCACGGCGAGGGCCCTCTGGTCGTCCTCTCGCACGGCATGGGAGAAAACCGGGCGAGCTACCGGCACCTGGTGCCGCTGCTGGTCGCGGCCGGCCACCGGGTCGCCTCGGTCGACGTGCGGGGCCACGGCGAGTCCAGCGTCGGCTGGCCCACGTACGCGCCGGCGGAGGTCGGCGCGGACCTGCTGGCCGTGGTCCGCGACATCGACGCCGGTCCGGCCGTGCTGGTGGGCAGCTCGTCCAGCGCGGCGGCGGTGGTGTTCGCCGCGACCGACGCGCCCGAGTTGGTCAGCGGCATCGTGCAGGTCGGCGCGTTCGTCGGTCAGCCCAAGCTCAACCCGTTGGTGCGGCTGGCGATGTGGTCGGTGCTGCACAGCCCCCGACTGTTCGGGATGTTCCACAAGACGCTGTTCCCGGTGCACCGACCCGCCGACGACGCCGCGTACCGCAGCTCGATGGTGGCCAACCTGCGCGAGCCCGGCCGGATGGCGGCGATGCGCGGCGTGATCGTGCCGGTCGAGCCGCACTGGACGGCCCGCGCCCCGCAGGTGCGGCAGCCGGTGCTGGTGCTGATGGGCGCCAAGGACCCGGACTTCCCCGACCCGGGGGCCGAGGCGCGAGCCGCCCGGCGGCTGTTCCGCACCGCCGAGGCTCGGATGATCGAGGAATCCGGCCACTACCCGCACGCCGACCGGCCGCAGCGTACGGCCGACGAGCTGCTCGGCTTCCTGGCGGTGTGCACCGGTGCCTAGGGTCGGTCTCAACCAGCAGACAGTGGTGCGGGAGGCCGCCCGGCTGGCCGACGAGGTCGGCTACCAGCAGCTCACCCTGGCCGCGCTCGCCGGCCGGCTCGGGGTGGCGCTGCCCAGCCTCTACAAACACGTACGGGGTGCGGACGCGCTGGCCCAGAAGTTGTCCGCCCTGGCCACCGCCGAGTTGGCCACCGAGCTGACCACCGCCGCCGTCGGTCGCTCGGGTGGGGACGCGTTGCGGGCGATGGCCGACGCCTACCGCGACTACGCCCACCGGCACCCCGGCCGCTACCCGGCGACGCAGCAGGTGCCCGACCCGACCGATCCGGAGCACGTCGAGGCGGGCGAGCGCGCGGTCGGCGCGATCTTCGCGGTCCTGCGCGGGTACGGGCTCACCGGCGACGACGCCGTGGACGCGACCCGTGCCCTGCGCAGCGCCCTGCACGGCTTCGTCGCCCTGGAGGCCGCGGGCGGCTTCGGCCTGCCCCGCGAACTCGACCGCTCGTACCACCAACTGGTCGCCAGCTTGGACATCTCGTTCCGCTCCTGGCCGGTCACGGACGCGTGAACGGACCGGCCCGGGGCGGCCTCGCCCCGCTCAGGTAATGGTCGTACCCTTCGGCGGGTGACTGACGGGGTGCAGCAACGGCCGGCACCACGGCGGCTCTGGCCGCTGTGGACGGTGTTCCTGGTGGTCGTCGTGCTGCTGGGCTGTGGTGTGCCGGCGGTGCTCGTCGTCGGAGTGATCCGGGAGAACGGCGCCCGGGCCACGTTCAGCCGAGCCGGCGTCTCGACAGCCGACGATCCCGCCACGGTGGCGGCCCGTGCGCTTGCCGACCGGATGACCACCCAGCTCAATCGGCAGTCCACCGCGCTGCTCGGTGGGGACCGCGCCGGTTTTCTCGCCGTCGCCGACCCCGCGGCACACGGTGACCTGCGCCGACGCTTCGCCGCGCTCCGCGAGCTCAAGGTGACCGTCTGGCGGGCCGAACCGAGCGGTCTGCCCGCACCGGTCGTCGGCAAGCCGGGGGAGTGGCGGCTGCTGGTGCGCTTCCAGTACTGCTTCGTCGCACCGAACTGCCGGCCCAGCCCGGTGCTGATCGGCACCCGTTGGCGGGAGAACGGCGACCAGCCCCGCCTGGTCGCACTCGAGGAATCCAAGTCGGTGGAGACCGGCACCCGACCGTGGGAGATCAGCGATCTGGCCGTGGCGGTCGGCGCGCGGACCATCGTCGCCACCACCCCCGCGTTGCGCGGCAAGCTGCCCGGCCTGCTCACCCAGGCCGAGGCGGCGGCCAAGGTCGCCGACGGGTACGCGCTGACCGGGTCGCCGCCGGACCGCTACCGGATCTTCTACGCCGGCCCGACCGAGTGGCAGCGGTGGTACGGCGGCGACCGGCCAGAGTGGACCGGCGGCTACGCGGTGACGGTCGGCGGCGGCCACCACGAGGTGGTGCTCAACGCCGAAGGGCTCTCCAGCAGCGGCACCGACGACCTGCTCCGGCACGAGCTGACCCACGCGGCTTCGTTGCCCGAGCGCGGCTACCCGGGCAAGACGACCTGGTGGTTGGTGGAGGGGCTGGCCGAGTTGGCCGGTGCCGGTGGTCAGGCGGTCGACAGGTACGAGGGCATCCCCGAGGTGCGCAAACTGGTCCGCGGCGGTTGGGACGGTCAGTTGGCGGACGTCAACCCCGCCGACGACGCCTCGGCCGAGCGGGTCGCCGGCAGTTACGGCGTCGGCTACCTCGCCGTCCGGCACCTCGTCGACAGGTACGGGCCGCAGTCGTTGCTCGCCTTCTTCAAGGCGGTGGTGCACGAGCGCGACACTCTCGACGTGGCCGCCGAGCAGGCGTTCGGTGAGAAGTGGTCGACGCTGCACGACGAGTGCGTCGCGTACATCCGGGCCGCCACCGCCTGACGTGCTGGTCGGCGGTGTGACGGTCGGTCGTACCATCGATGGGTGCGCCGCCCCCAGTTGCCGCGGCCGGCCGGCACCACGCGGCCCCGCCTGCTCGTCGCCCTGACCGCCGTCGCCGTCCTCACCGCCACCACCGCCGCCTCCTGCGGCGACGACGCCCCGGACCTCGCGTTGGCGTCCGCGGCCCGCAACCCGGTCAGCGAGGTGATCGACGCGCCGGCGACGGTGACCGCCCGGGCCGCCGCCACCCTCACGGCTCCCGCCGACGGCACGCTGGCGAGCCTCCGCGTCCAGCCCGGCCAGTCGGTGAAGCGCGGCCAGATCCTTGCCGTGGTCGACTCGCCCTCGGCGCAGCAGCGGCTCCGGCAGGCGAAGGAGGCCCTGGACGCCGCGAAGCGCGCCGGCCGGGGTGCCTCCACCGGTGACCTGACCAGCAGCCGACGTGGCACGGACAAGGCCGCGAACGAGGCGTTCGACGCCGCCCGCGAGGCCGCGGAGAAGATCGCCGACCCGCAGGTGCGCGGCGCGCTGCTGACCCAGGTGACGTCCGCCCAGCGGCAGTACGCTGCCGCCGCCCGCAGCGCCGACCAGGCCGTGCGCGCCGTCCAACGGGGGATCAACGGGTTGAGCTCCGCCGTCGGCGCGCTCTCCGCGGCGCAGCGGCTCCAGGCCCAGCAGGGGTACGACCTGGCGAAGTCGACAGTGGACGCCCTGACCCTGCGGGCTCCGATCGCCGGCGTGGTGCAGCCGGGCGGCACCCGGGCCGGCAACACTCCGTCCGGTGGGCTCGCCGGGCTGTTGGAGCAGGCCGGTGGCGCCCAGGCCGCCGGCCTCGACCCGTCCGCGCTGGCCTCCGGCCAGGGTGGGCCACCGGCCGGGGTCGACGACGCGGTGGCGGTCGGCGGCCGGGTCACCGCCGGCACACCGGTCCTGACCGTCGTGGACACCGGGCAGTTGGGGCTGCTCGCCGAGGTGGACGAGACCGACGTGTTGCTGGTCAAGGCCGGCGTGACCGCCACCGTCGAGTTGGACGCCGTCACCGGGGCCAGCTACGACGCCACCGTCCGCTCGGTCGACGTGCTGCCCACCAACTCCGCCCAGGGCGGGGTCACCTACCGTGTGCGCCTGGCTCTGGGTACCGGGAAGCTGGCCGAGGACGAGCCGGCGCCCACGCCCCGCCCCGGCATGAACGCGATAGTCCACCTGCGGGTACGCGAGGCCGCCGACGCGGTGACAGTTCCCGCCTCGGCGGTGTTCTCCGCCGACGGCCGGGACGCGGTGTGGGTGGTCCGCGACGGCAAAGCTGGGCGGGCGGCGGTGACGGTGGGCGTCCAGGGGTCCGATCTCGTCCAGATCCTCAACGGTGTCCAACCCGGTGACCGGATCGTCGTGCGCGGCACCGACCAGGTCCGTGACGGTCAGGAGGTGCGGTGACCGTCGCCCCGCCGGCGATCGAGGCGGTCGACGTGTCCCGGACGTACCAGCTCGACGGGGTGTCCGTCGAGGCGCTGCGCGGGGTGTCGCTGGTCGTGCAACCGGGGGACTACGTGGCCCTGGTCGGCCCGTCCGGCTCGGGCAAGTCCACGCTCATGCACCTCCTCGGCGGGTTGGACCGCCCCACCGGCGGCCGTCTGGTGATCGGTGGGCGGGACGTCAACACCCTGGCCCCACCGGAGATGGCCACCCTGCGCAACGAGACGATCGGTTTCGTCTTCCAGGCGTTCCACCTGCTGCCCCGTACGTCGGCTGTGGAGAACGTGGCACTACCGCTGGTCTACCGGGGCGTGTCGGCCCGGCGACGCCGGGAGCGGGCGGCTGCGGTGCTCGGCCGGGTCGGCCTCGGGCACCGCTTGGACCACCGGCCCAACCAGATGTCCGGCGGTGAGCAGCAACGGGTAGCGATCGCCCGCGCACTGGTCACCGAGCCGACGGTGCTGCTGGCCGACGAGCCCACCGGCAACCTGGACAGCGTCACCGGCGCGGCCGTGCTGGAGCTGCTGGAGCGGTTGAACGCCGAGTCCGGGGTGGCACTGGTGATGGTCACCCACGACCAGGAGGTGGCGGCGCGTGCCCGCCGCCGGATCACCATGCGCGACGGGGTGGTGGTGGCGGACAGCGACGACGCGCAGTCCGCCCATGATCGACCGCCGTCCGTCGACCATGGTCGACCTGCGACACTGGTCCCCGCTCCCAGCGCGGAGCCCCGGTCCGCGTCCGGAAGCGGCCCGGGGCACCCACCCGGTGGCTCCGGTGGCGCCGCCGGAGCCACCGGGTGCCTTCCGCGCGAGGTCGAGCAGCGCGACGCTACTGCTGGTCAGTCCGACATCGAGCGGCCCGGCGGCGCGGCGTGAGGGTCGCCGAGGCGTGGCGGGTCGCGCTGGACGCCCTCCGCGCCAACCGACTGCGCAGCGCCCTCACCATGCTCGGGGTGATCATCGGGGTGGCCTCGGTCGTCCTGTTGGTGGCCATCGGCACCGGCACCAAACAGAAGGTCGAGCAACAGGTCGAGGGCCTCGGCTCCAACCTGCTGCTGGTCGTCCCCGGTCGGATCGAGGTGGGCAACGCCCCGGTGGTGTCGCCGCTGACCCTGCGCGACGTGGACGCCGTCACCCGGGTGGTCGGCGACCCGGACCGGGTGGCGGTCACCGTCGCCTCCGGGGCGACCGCCCGAGCCGGCAACCGCTCCGACTTCACCACCGTGCAGGGCGTGCTGGAGACCACCCCCACGGTGTTCACCCGCTCGCTGGCCCGTGGTCGCTACCTCACCGGCACCGACGTGGACACCAGCCGACGCGTCGCGGTGCTCGGCGACTCGGTCGCCCGGGCGCTCTTCCCCGACCGGGACCCGCTCGGCCAGCAGGTGGCGCTGGCCGGGGTGCGGTTCCGGGTGATCGGCGTCTTCGCACCGCTGGGGCAGAGCCTCGGCGTCGACCGGGACGACGAGGTGCACGTGCCGGTGACCGCCGCGCAGCGGCTCTGGGGCACCCAGCGGGTGGACGGCATCGCGGTCAAGGCACCCGACCGGGAGCGGATCGACGAACTGGGCGAGCGGATCGTCGCCGAGCTGAACCGCCGCCACCCCGACACCGAGTTCAGTGCTGTCACCCAGCAGCAGATCCTCGGTGTGCTCGGCGACATCCTCGGCGTCCTCACCGGCGTACTGGCCGCCATCGCCGGCATCTCCCTGCTCGTCGGCGGGGTCGGTGTCTCCAACATCATGCTGGTCAGCGTCCGGGAACGGACCCGGGAGATCGGTCTGCGCAAGGCGGTCGGCGCGCGTCCCCGCGACATCGGTGTGCAGTTCCTGTTGGAGGCGGTGCTGCTCACCACGATCGGCGGGCTGGCCGGGATGGCGTTGGGAGTGGGGACCGCCCTGCTGGTCGACGCCCTGTCGCCGATCCCGGCCGCGATCACCTGGTGGTCGCTGGCGCTCGCGTTCGGCGTGTCAGCCGTGGTCGGCATCGTCTTCGGGGTCGTCCCCGCGCAGCGCGCCGGCCGCCTCGACCCGGTGGTGGCGCTGCGCGCCGAGTGAGCAGCGGCGGAACAGACAGGACGGCGGCCTCAGGCGGGCGGAAACCGGGAGCACGGATCGGGTGAACCGGCGAGGAGAAACATGATCAGTTGTACGAAGGGATCGCGCCGGTCACAACCGCCCCGCTACCGTACTGGTAACACGCGCGTCGTCGGCCCGGCCCGGAGCATCCGCCGGGTTGGCACGCGCCGGGCATGGGATGGGTCGGTGAGCCATGGCCGGGTCGCAGTCCGACGGACGGCTGTCGGAGGTCAAGTTCCTGACCGTTGCCGAGGTGGCGACGGTCATGCGGGTGTCGAAGATGACGGTCTATCGCCTGGTGCACAGCGGTGAGCTCACCGCGGTCCGGGTCGGCCGCTCATTCCGGGTGCCAGAGCATGCGGTGCACGAATATCTCCGGGGTGCTTTTCAGGAGACCGCCTGAGCCACCGCCCCGCCCTCCGACTGCCATCTGATCGGCATCGGTGAGCGCGAGGAGTGAGCTTGCGAGCCCCGCAGTCGCGAGCGAAGGGCGGCATCGACGGGGGCGCGTTGGTCCGGCTGACGCTGTCCAGCTACCCTGGAGTCCGACCGAGACCCCACCGGTGCGCCCCGCCGCCCAGACTGGTCCGGTCCGTTGTCCGCAAGCGGTCGCCGTCGCCACCTGCGTGGTGTCATCCGGTCCGCCCCGCACGTTGTATCGAAAGGCTGTCGTATGGGCTCGGTGGTCAAGAAGCGCCGTAAGCGCATGGCTAAGAAGAAGCACCGCAAGCTGCTGCGCAAGACCCGCGTCCAGCGTCGCCGTCTCGGCAAGTGATCGCCGCCGGGCTCCGTGCCCGGCGCTCGGCGTCACTTGCCCAACTGTCGATCCCCGGAGGCTCAGGTGATCAGGCCGTGGTCGTCCCGGCTCGGTCCTCCCTGCCGGGGTAGGTGCGTCAGATGACCCCCGGTAGCACCTCAGGTGCTCCGGGGGTCGTCGTCGTCACCGGGGTGGGCCGCTACCTGGGTGCCCACGTGGCGGCCCGACTGGCCGCCGACCCCCGGATCGAACGGGTCATCGGGGTGGACGCCCCGGACTCGGGCACCGAGTTCACCGACCTGCTGGACCGGGTCGAACGGATCCGCCTCGACAGCGACTCGCTCGGCGGCCTCCTCGCCGACCTGGACGTCGACGCGGTGGTGCACCTCGCGCTGGTCAGCGCCCCCGACCAGCAGCACGGTGGTCGGTCGGCCATGAAGGACCAGAACGTCATCGGCACCATGCACCTGCTGGCCGCCTGTCAACGGGCGCCCCGGCTGCGCAAGCTCGTGGTCCGTTCGTCGACCGCCGCGTACGGGGTCTCGTTCCGGGATCCGGCGGTCTTCACCGAGGAGACCGAACCGCGCGAGGTGCCACGTGGCGGGTTCGGCCGCGACATTCTCGACGTCGAGGGGTACGTCCGTGGCTTCCGACGCCGCCGGCCCGACGTCACCGCGACGGTGCTGCGCTTCGCGCCGTTCATCGGTTCGACCGCCGACACCACGTTGACCCGCTACTTCGCGCAGCCGTTCGTGCCGACCGTCTTCGGCCGTGATCCCCGTCTGCAGTTCCTGCGCTTCGACGACGCGTTGGAGGTGCTGCACCGGTCGATCGTCGAGGACCATCCCGGCACCTACAACGTCGCCGGTCCGGGGGTGCTGTCGCTGTCGCAGGCGATCCGGCGGGCCGGCCGGGTGGCTGTGCCGGTGCTGGAACCGGGTCTCTCCGGTGCCGCAGCACTGGCCCGCACCATGGGCTTCGGCCGTTACGGCCTGGACCAGGTCGACCTCTTCGTGCACGGCCGGGTTGTCGACACCAGCCGGCTGGAGCAGGAGTACGGCTTCACGCCGCGTTCGACAGCCGACGCGTTCGAGGACTTCATCCGCGCCCACCACGGTGGGGTGGTGGTCACCCGGGACCAGTTGGCAGTCGCCGAGCAGTTGGTCCGGGACGGCATTCGGCAGGTCCGCGCGGCCGTGACGGACCGCAAACCATGACGGGGCCGGCGGAGGGGCGCGACCCGCAGGGGGTCGGGCGTTTCGACGTACCGCAGCAGGCGCCCGCGCCGGACGCGGAGCCGGCGCGGCGCAACGGGCATCGGCCGGTCGCGCGGGTCGCGCCGCCCTCGACGCCGCCCACCGACGAGGTCGACACCGCGGCCACCGACGAGCCAGTCGCGAAGGCGGGCGGCCCCGCGGACGTTGGGACGCCGGGTGGCACCGAGCGGGCCGTGGCGGATCGGCCGGGTGACCACTGGGACCGCAAGGTCGCCAACGGTCTGGCGTTCCTGCGTCGGCGGCTGTCCGGTGACTACGAGGTCGACGAGTTCGGGTTCGACTCGGAGTTGACCGACGCGGTCTTCCACCCGCTGCTGCGGCTGCTCTACCGGGACTGGTTCCGCACCGAGGTCAGTGGTGTCGAGCATGTGCCGGTCGACGGGCCCGCCCTGGTGGTCGGCAACCACTCGGGGACGGTGGCGCTGGACGCGTTGATCCTCTCGGCGGCGCTGCACGACAAGCATCCCGCGCACCGCTACCTGCGGCTGCTCGGCGCCGACCTGGTCTTCCGGATGCCGGTGGTCTCCGAGATCGCCCGCAAGACCGGCGGCACGGTGGCCTGCAACCCGGACGCGGAGCGGCTGCTCGGCGCGGGTGACCTGGTCGGCGTGTTCCCCGAGGGCTTCAAGGGGATCGGCAAGCTCTACGCCGACCGGTACAAGCTGCAACGGTTCGGGCGGGGCGGTTTCGTCTCGGCGGCGCTGCGCACCGGCACGCCGATCGTTCCGGTCGCCATCGTCGGTGGCGAGGAGATCTACCCGATGCTCGCCGACATCAAGCCGCTGGCGCGGCTGCTCAAGCTTCCGTACTTCCCGGTCACGCCGACCTTCCCGTGGCTCGGGCCGTTGGGCATGGTGCCGCTGCCGAGCAAGTGGCTGATCGAGTTCTGCCCGCCGATCCCCACCGCCCACCTGACCGACTCGGCGGACGACCCGCTGGTGGTGTTCAACCTCGCCGACCAGGTGCGGGAGACCATCCAGCAGACCGTGCACACGCTGCTGGAGCGACGGCCCGACCCGTTCGGCCCCTGAGCCGGCCAACGCGACGGCGTGAGGTCAGCCGGCGCGGCGGCGTCGCTGGAGGGCCAGGCCGGCGGTGACCGCGCCGGCGACCAACCCGGCTGCCGCGGTCGACGGCACCGCGATCTTCACCGCCCGACGGCCGGTGCGGAAGTCCCGCACCTCCCAACCGTGCCGGCGGGCCTGCCGCAGCAGGCTGCCGTCCGGGTTGACGGCCACCGCCCTGCCGACAGCGGAGAGCAGCGGCAGGTCGTTGGCGGAGTCGCTGTAGGCGGCGCAGCGGGTGAGGTCGAGCCCTTCCACGGCGGCGAGCTGGGTGACCGCCTCGGCCTTCGCCGGCCCGTGCATCAGGTCACCCACCAACCGCCCGGTGTACGCCCCGTCCAGCACCTCGGCCACCGTGCCGATCGCACCGGTGAGACCGAGCCTGGCGGCGATCACCCGGCCGATCTCGACCGGGGCGGCGCTGACCAGCCACACCCGCTGGCCGGCGTCCAGGTGACGTTGTGCGAGTTGGTGGGTGCCGGCCCAGATCCGGGGAGCCATCATCTCGTCGAAGATTTCCTCCGCGAGGTGCTCCACCTCGTGGACCCGCCAGCCCTGCACGAAGGCCAGCGCGGCCTCCTTGGCCAGTGACATGTCACCTGCGTGCTCCCGGGCGAGCAGCCGGAACCGGAGCTGCTGCCAGGCGAATCGGGCCAGGTCAGCGGTGGTGAGGTAGTTGCGGGAGGCGAGCCCACGGGCGAACCAGTAGATCGACGCGCCCTGCATCATCGTGTTGTCCACGTCGAAGAACGCCGCGGCCGTCGTGTCCGGTGCGGTGGCCGGGGCCAGGTCGGTCTCCGCCCAGCCCGCAGTGTGCCCCTCGGCGTCGGTGCTGACCGTCACCTTACGGCTGCGCGCCACGCGACCCCCTTCCTCACCGGTACGACAGATGCCTCCCAGCGAGGGTATCCGCCGCAGACGGTCGACCGGCCGAGCACACAACGAACTGTGGCGCGGCCGGTCGGACGTGCGGTATAGGGATCAGCGCGATCCGGGGCAGGTCTTCGGGTCGGGCCCGAGGGTGTCGCTGGTGGTCGGCGCCGGGAGGCCGCAGGCGATAGCCGCGCGCAGCGAGTCCGAACGGTCCCGGATGTCGTCCAGGAGGAGCAGCGACCGCTGGGTGCGTTCCCGGTCGGCGCGGGTGCTCCCGTCGAGCAGGCCGCTCACCGCGCGACGCTGGCCTGCGACGAAGGTGTTGAGGGTGTCCAGGCTGCCCGGCTCGGCCCGCTGCACCGCGGCGGAGGTGAGCAGGCGTACGCCCTGCCGGGTGTCGGCGTCCATGTCGTCGAGGACCGCGCTGTAGCCGATCCGGTCGCCGCGCAGCTTGGCGGCTTCGCCGAGCCTGGTCCGGGCGAAGTCGAGGAAGAGCTGGCCGCGGCTGATGTCCGAGCTGGCCAGGGCGAGCTGGGCGCGTTCGGTCGAGCGCTTCATGCCGTAGAGCGCGTCGCCGGGCACCGCGTTCTCGCTGGCGGCGGAGATGCCGGAGACGGCGATGGCGCCGGCGGCGATGCCGACCAGGATCGCGCCCCGGGCTCGGGCCCGACGCGCGGTGACCGCCGGTAGGAGCCGCCCACGGGTCGTCGTGGTGGCCGGTTCGCTGGCCGCCGGTGCGGTGCCCAGCCCTTCCCGTTCGGCCGTCGCGAGCAGCATCGCCCGTAGACCGGTCCGGAATTCCGGGTTCACCTCGACAGCCGGGGGATCGACGCTGAGGCGCTGGCCCACCGCCACGAGTGGCGCGAGTTGGGCGTCCACCCGCGATCGCACGTGGTGCCGGCGAGCGCCGTTGGCCTCGTCGAGAAGCTGCGCGAAGCGCTCGGCGCGCCGGCGGGAGAAGAGGATGTCGTCCACCGCAGGCACCTCCTCTCGCTGGTCACGGCCGGTCGGCCGCCGTCGTTGCCAGCGACCGGGCGGCAGTGTGACACCACGGAGGTGAGGTGCCGCCGGCGTACCGGTGGGACCTCGGTGCCCGGGCCTGCCGGGACCTCCACCGGTCGCACCCGGAGAAACGCGGCGGACCGGGCACGGGTTACGGGCCAGGCGGGGCGGAAATTACACAAAGTGATGGTTGTCACCGGACTGCACCGGCTCTGAGCTGGGCAGACGTTGATCGACATCCATCGGTTTCTTGAAACAACCTACGGTTGGAAGCCGTCCGGGAGCAGTCGCGCCAGGGCGCGAACAGCCCGGTACTGGAGGGCCTTGATGGCGCCTTCGTTCTTGCCCATGGCGCGGGCCGTCTCGGCGACGGAGAAGCCCTGGAGGAAGCGGAGAACGATGCACTCCTGCTGCTCCGGGTTGAGTTGCTTCACGGCGGTGAGCAGCGCGACGTTGGTGATGTGCTCCACCACCGCGGCCTCCGGGCTGCCCTCGGGGCCCCGGTCCTCCCGGTCGGCGTCGAGCACGTCGCCGGTGGTGACCTCCAGCCGGTACCGACCCGACTTGAAGTGGTCCGCCACCAGGTTGCGGGCGATCGTCACCAGCCAGGCCCCGAGGTCCCTGCCCTGCCAGGTGAAGCTGCCGATCCGCTTGAGCGCGCGCAGGAAGGTGTCCGAGGTGAGGTCCTCGGCGAGTTGCCGGTTGCCGACCCGGAAGTAGACGAACCGGAAGACGGTGTCCACGTACCGGTCGTAGATCAGGCCGAACGCCTCGGAGTCGCCGGCCTGGGCCCGCTCGATCAGCGTCCAGACCTCGGTGGCCGGGTCGGACGGGTCCGGGCGGCTCGGGAATCCGGTCGGGGTGGTCGCGGGTTCGGCCGGCACCGCCGGAATGACCGCCGTCTCCGCCGGCACCGCCGGAATCACCGCCGTCTCGCCCGCCGCCGGGTCGGTGGTCACCGTCGGCGTGTCGCTGCCCCGTCGACCCTGCGCGGGCAACGGCCGGGGGGGTACGCCGACCCGGCCGCCGGGCGTCTTCGTGTTGCCGCCGGGCACCGACGGACGCGGTGTGGGTTCGTTCGGGTGTGGCCGACTGCGGATCCGGTGTGCCGCGCCGTCACCCCGCACGGCGGTGCCGTGTGGATCGTCCAGCGGGGAACGGGCCGGCGGCCGCTCGTTGACGTGGGAGCGGGCGGGCTGGCCGGTCAGGCCGAGCGGGCGTTCCGCGTAACCGAAGGTGGTCACCGTGTTGCCCCCGCCCCGTTGGTCGTCGGACGGGTCGGTCTGTGGGTCGTCGGGACGGGCCGACCGGGCTCCCGGTCGGGCAGAACGGTCGCGGGGGTTGCCGGCGGGCGGCAATTCCCCTGGAGGTGCTGGTCCAATGCGCTCACAGGCACGGGGGCCTCCTCGGGCTGAGGGGTGTCGACTCACGGCAAATGGGGTGACCCGACCCGAGTGATGATAGGGCCAACGTCACCCGCGCGTGGCAAGTCCGTTACACAAGGCGGAAGTATTTCCCGCTCCGTCGCACCAATGCCGGACCGGTTGTCCGTCGTGTGCGTTTGACTTTCCGTGCACACGCTGTTCCACGATGGATCACCTGATCGGAGGGCATGTCGGACGTTCGGCCGGCCCACCCCGTCGGGCAGTCGCGCCGGCGCGCCGAAGCGCTTGTGGACGCCGCCGCCCGTCCCATCGGCAGGACCCGATCGAACCGCCGGTGGCACATCAGGCAGTCCCGTGAATGGGACTCTCATCGGGGTCGCCGTCCGAGCGCCCAGCCGTCCGTCGGGCGTGGCCTGTCGTCGCCCGCTGTGCCAGACTCGACCACCGTGCAGGACGCCTCGGTACCCCCCGCGCCGAACCTCGCCGACCGGGTCCGCCGGGCGGCTCACGACAGCGGCGACCGGGCCGCGCTGCACTGGCGCGACCAGACGCTCAGCTGGTCCGACCTGGACACCGCCGTGGACGCCGCCGCCCGTGGCCTGTCCGCCGCCGCCCCGCACACCGACCCCGGCGGTACGCCGCCACGCGTCGCGATCGCGCTGCCGAACACCATCGACTTCGTCGTCACCTGGCTCGGCGCCCTGCGCGCGGGACTGGTCGCCGTGCCGGTCAACCCCGGCTTCACCGCACCGGAACTGCGGCACGTGTTGTCCGACTCCGGCGCGTCGGTGCTCGTCGCCACCGACCGGGTCCGAAGCCTCGTCGCCGACCTGCCCGCGCTCGTCGCCGTGCACGGCACACCGCCGACAGCCGACCCGCCCGGCCCGGCCCGCCCGCGTCGAGGCGGCACCGACCTGGCGGTACTGCTCTACACCTCCGGCACCGAGGGGCGGCCCAAGGGCGCGATGCTCTCGCACCGGGCGCTGCTCGCCAACCTCCAACAGGTCGACGGGATCGAACCGCCGGTGGTCCGACCGACGGACACCGTGCTGCTCGCGCTGCCGCTGTTCCACGCGTACGGGCTCAACTCGGGGCTCGGCGCGGTCATCGACAACGGAGCGACCGGGGTGCTGCTCGACGAGCTGGGCCCGACCGCCGGGCTGGACGACATCGCCCGGCACCGGGTCACCGTGCTGGTCGGCGTACCGTCGATGTTCCTGACCTGGGCCGATGCCCCCACGGCCCGCGCGGCGACCGCGTCGGTGCGGGTGGCGGTCTGTGGCGCGGCGCCGCTGGAACCCCCGGTCGCGGCGCGCTTCACCGAGGCCACCGGGCATCAGGTGCACATCGGGTACGGCCTCACCGAGACCGCCCCGGTGCTGACCTCCACCCTGGTGGGCGGCGTGGCCAAGGCCGGCTCGATCGGCCGTCCCCTGCCCGGGGTGGGGTTACGCCTGGTCGGCGCCGACGGGGTGGACCTCTGGCGCGACGGGGTCGCCGTCGGAGACGACGACCCGGACGAGCTGAACATCTCCGATGTGACGCCGGGCACCGACCCCGGGCAGATCGTCGTGCGTGGCCCCAACCTCTTCGACGGCTACTGGCCCGACGGTCGGGGTGGGCCCGACGCCGATGGCTGGTGGGGCACCGGGGACGTCGCCTACGCCGACGAGGACGGGGACCTCTTCCTGGTCGACCGGCTCGGCGAGCTGATCCTGGTCAACGGGTTCAACGTCTATCCCCACGAGGTCGAGTTGGTGCTCGCCGGGCACCCCGGGGTGGCCGAGTCGGCGGTACTGGGTGTGCCGCACCCGCGGACCGGCGAGACTGTGCGGGCGTACGTGGTGCCGAAACCGGGGCGGCCGGTGACCAGCGACGACCTGCTCGCCCACTGCGCACGGAACCTCGCCCGGTTCAAGTGCCCGACCGCCGTCGAGATCGTCGACGCCCTGCCCCACTCGGCGATCGGCAAGGTACGCAAGACTGATCTCCGGTCGGCGGCCCCGGCCGGCCGGCCCGCACCCGCCGACACCCGCACGGAGGTAACCGATGGCCACTGACGCCCGGCTCGCCCTGATCACCCGACCTGGCTGCCACCTGTGCGACGACGCCAAGGAGGCGCTCGACCGGGTGGTGGCGGTCACCGGCGACAAGTGGGTCGAATGGGACGTCACCGGTGACGAGGGCCTGGAACGGGAGTACGGGGACCGGCTGCCGGTGGTGATGCTGGACGGCAAGGAGCACGGTTACTGGCGGGTCGAGGAGGACCGGTTGTTGCGGGACCTGACCACGCCGCAGCTCTGAAACGGGGCCTAGGGTGCTCTGATGACCACTGCGAACCCGCACCTCGTCTGGGACTGGAACGGCACCCTGCTCAACGACCTCAGCCTGGTGGTGTCCGCCACCAACGTCGTGTTCGCCAGCCTCGGCGGGCCGGCGGTCACCCTTGACGAGCACCGGGTGCGGTTCCGCCGGCCGATCGCCGAGTACTACGCCGAGGTGCTCGGGCAGGCCGTGGACGCCGACGAGTTCGGCCGACTGGACCGGATCTTCCACGACGCGTACCGCACCGGGTTGACGACCTGTGAGCTGGCCGCCGACGCGCGCACCGCGATGGCCGCGTGGCCCGGCAGCCAGAGCCTGCTCTCCATGTGGTTCCACGAGGAGCTGGTGCCGGCCGTGCACACCTACGGGTTGACCGGCCACTTCACCCGGGTCGACGGCCTGCGGGCCACGGTCGGCGGCGACCGGAAGGCCGAGTCGCTCAAACTGCACCTGGCCGAGCTGGGAGTGGACGGCAGCTCGGTGGTGCTGATCGGTGATTCCATCGACGACGCGGACGCAGCGACCGCCGTGGGCGGCCGGGCGGTCCTCTACACCGGCGGGTTCACCGACCCGGCCCGGCTGCGCGCCTCCGGTCACCCGGTGGCCGACACCCTCACCGACGCGGTCACCCTGGCCCGGCAGGTCAGTTCCGCAGATAGGTGAGGACGGCCAGCACCCGACGGTGCTGCTCGGTGTCCGGCGGCAGGGTGAGCTTGGTGAAGATGTTGCGCACGTGCTTCTCCACCGCCCCGTCGCTGACCACCAGGGCACGCGCGATGGCGGTGTTCGAACGCCCCTCCGCCATCAGCGCCAGCACCTCGCGTTCGCGGGGGGTCAGCTCGCGCAGCGGGTCGTCGCGGCGCCGTCGGGCGAAGAGCTGACCCACCACCTCCGGGTCGAGCACCGTGCCGCCGGCCGCCACCCTGCGCAACGCGTCCAGGAACTCGTCGATCGCGGCGACCCGGTCCTTGAGCAGGTAACCGATCCCACCACCGGAGCCGCCGGTGGTGGCGAGCAGATCATCGGCGTACGAGACCTCGACGTACTGGGAGAGCACCAGGATCGGGGTACGCGGCACCAGCCGGCGGGCCTCCACCGCCGCCCGCAGGCCCTCGTCGGTGTGTGACGGAGGCATCCGGACGTCGACGATCGACACGTCGGGCTGATGCTCCACCACCGCCTCGACCAGCGCGTCGCCGTCCCCGACGGCGGCCACCACCTGGTGTCCGCTCTCGGTCAGCAGCCGGACCAGCCCCTCACGGAGCAGGACGGCGTCGTCGGCGATCACGATGCGCATGGCTGTGTTGTCTACCACGTCGGGGCTGCCTCTCGGTGGTTCACAGCGGCAGGTCGGCGCGGACCTCGGTGGGCCCGCCGGTCGGGCTGACCACGGTCAGCTCACCGCCGGCCGCCCGTACCCGATCGGCGATCCCGGCCAGACCGTGACCCTTGGCGAGGTGTGCGCCGCCCTGCCCGTCGTCGCCCACCCGCACCTGGAGGTGGGCCCCGTGCCGGGCGACGGCCACCGTGGCCTCGGTGGCCCGGGCGTGCTTGGCGACGTTCGTCAGCGCCTCGGCCACCACGAAGTACGCGGTGTTCTCCACCGCCGGGTCGAGCCGCCCGGCCGGGGTGCCGAGCTGCGGATCCACCTGTAGCTCGATCGGGATCAGCCCGCGGGCGGCGATCGCGGCCAGGGCGCTGGGCAGGCCCCTGTCGACCAGGATCGGCGGGGCGATGCCCCGGGACAGCGCCCGCAGCTCGGCCAGCGTGTCCCGGGTCTGGCTGACCGCCTCGTCGATGGTCCGGCCGGCCGCCTCCGGGTCGGAGTTGAGCTGCATCCGGGCCCGGCTGAGGTCCATCGCCAGCCGGACCAGTCGCTGCTGGGGGCCGTCGTGGATGTCGCGTTCCAACCGGCGCAGCGCGGACGCCTCGGCGGACACGGCGGCCCGCTTCTGCTCCTCCAGCACCGTGATCCGGTCCCGCATCTCGGCCACCCCGGTCAGCATGGCCTTGGCGAAGCTGGCCTGGAGCAGTGCGCAGCCCCGGACCACGATCGGCAGGGTGATCAGGAAGAACACCCCTACCGCCGTGTTCAGGCCGATCCGGGCGGTGGTCGAGTCGCCCAGACCGAGCAGTTGGGCCAGATTCTGGTCGCCCTCGCCGGACGGGTGGGGAATGGCCCAGTCGTAGGCCCAGTAGAGCGCCCCGGCGATCGAGACGCCCCACCAGACCACTGTCACCACGAAGGTGCCGATCGCCACGATCAGCCGGATGATGCCGTGTGCCAGGTCGAGCCAGGACTGGGCGTCCCGGATCGGCACGAAGATTCGGCGCCACACGTTGGCACCCGGCTCCGGCATCCGGTAGCGCGGGCGGACCCGGGGCTGCCGGAGCACCGCGGCCATCCGCAGTCGCTCGATGTCTGCCAGGCCACGGGCGGCGTAGAGGGTGCCGCTGAGGATCGGGATGCCGATCACGGTGACGACCAGGCCGACGCTCACCGAGAGGCCGACGATGAGAACGACGAAGCTGGCCAGCCCCAGGGGTAGGCCGAGCAGCACGTAGCCGGAGTCGACGAGGAGTTGGCGGGGGATGCTCGGTGCCAGCGGCGGCCGGGCGCTGGTGGCGGCAACGGTGGTCATGCCAAAAGGCTAGGCAGCGGGGCACCCCGCCCCCATCCCGAAACCCCGCCTCTCCGTCGTAGTGCTGCCCCTACCCCCGCCGGAAGGGCCCGGATCCGGGCCGGCGCGGGATTGGTCAGAGAAGTCGGGATTGAGCAATAATCGCCCGGGCGGCGCGCGGGCGGACCCGTCGGATCGATCTTGCGGAATGGAGGTGCTGGTGAGGTTGCGTGACGCAGCGGCAAGATCGCGATTTGTGCACGTCTTCACAAGCGCCTACGCTGTGACTCCGACGCGCCCTGCTAGCACAGCCGGCAACCTCGGTCGCCAGCGGGAGTCCATAAGCGGCCGACCAGCGGAGTTGGCCGAGGATCGCACCGCACGGAGTCTCATGAGTCAGCACCGTCACCCAGGCGCGCCCGGCCGCGCCGGTGCCGTACCAGCGCTCCCGGACCTGCCCGAGGCGACCGTCGCTCGGCTCCCGGAATACCTGCGCGCGCTGCACAACCTCGCCGACGGCGGGCACGAGACGGTCTCCAGCGAGGGTCTCTCCGCCGCCGCCGGGGTCAACTCCGCGAAGCTCCGCAAGGACCTCTCACACCTCGGCTCCTACGGCACCAGGGGAGTCGGCTACGACGTCGCGCTCCTGATCGAGCAGATCGAGTATGTGCTCGGGCTCACCCAACGACGGGCTGTCGCCCTGGTCGGCGTGGGTAATCTCGGTCACGCCCTGGCCGGCTACGACGGCTTCGCCAGCCGAGGCTTCCGGATCGCCGCACTGCTCGACGCCGATCCCTCCCGCGTCGGCGAGGTGATCAACGGGCTGGTCGTCCGGCATGTCGACGACCTACCCACCGTCGCCGCGGAGGAATCCCTCGCGATCGGCGTGATCGCCACCCCGGCCGCCGCCGCCCAGCAGGTCGCCGACCAACTGGTCGCCGTCGGCGTGACGAGCATCCTCAACTTCGCGCCGTGCGTACTCTCGGTTCCGGAAGGGGTCGACGTGCGCAAGGTCGACCTCGCCATCGAGCTGCAGATTCTGTCCTTCCACGAGCACCGCAAGGCATCGCTGACCGCGCTGCCCGCCGCCGGCGGGTCCGCTCTCACCGCCCTGCCGGGCGGGTTCGCGGCCCCCGACACCCAGGAGGCGATCGGCACGTGAAACTGCTCGTCGTCGGCGCGTCCTACCGGACCGCCCCGGTCGCCACGCTGGAGCAGCTGGCCGTGCCCCCCGCCGACCTCACCCGCACCCTGGACCGCCTGATCGCCCAGCCGTACGTCTCCGAGGCGGTGATCGTCTCCACCTGCAACCGGGTGGAGGTGTACGCCGCCGTGTCCGGTTTCCACGGCGGGCTCGGCGACGTCTGCGCCGTCCTGGCCGAACAGGCCGGCAGCCCGCCGGCGGCGCTCGCCAGCCACCTGTACGTGCACTACGACACCGCCGCCGTGGACCACGTCTTCCGGGTCGCCACCGGCCTGGACTCGATGGTCGTCGGCGAGGCGCAGATCCTCGGGCAGTTGCGCGACGCGTACCACTGGGCCACCGGCGCCGACTCGGCCGGCCGCCTCCTGCACGAGCTGATGCAGCAGGCGCTGCGGGTCGGCAAGCGGGCCCACGCCGAGACCGGCATCGACCGGGCCGGCCAGAGCGTCGTCACCGCCGCGCTGGAGTTGGCCGCCGGGCACCTCGACGGCGACCTCGTCGGCCGCCCGGCCCTGGTCGTCGGCGCCGGCGCGATGGGCTCGCTCGGAGTGGCCACGCTGTCCCGACTGGGAGCCGGCCCGCTCACCGTCAGCAACCGGGGCGCCGACCGGGCCGTCCGGCTCGCCGAGTCGTACGGGGCGAGTGCCGCGCCGATGACCGAACTGGCCGACACCCTCTCCACAGTGGACATCGTAGTGGCCGCCACCGCGTCCACCGAACCGGTCCTCACCCGTACGTTGGTCAGCGCCGCGCTGGCCGAACGGGACCCGGCCCGAGGTCCGCTGGTCCTGCTCGACCTGGCCGTACCGCGCGACGTCGAAGAGGGCGTCGCCGAACTGCCCGGCGTCGAGGTGATCGACATCGACCGGATGGCGGCGCTGCTCGCCGACGGTCCGGCCGCCGCCGACGCCGCCGCCGTCGAACGGATCGTGCTGAGCGAGGTGGAGGGCTTCCTCACCTGGCTGCGCGGTGCCGACGTGGCACCCACAGTGGCAGCGCTGCGTGGCCGCGCCGACGACGTCGTCACCGCCGAGCTGCGCCGGCTCGCCCAGCGTCGCCCCGACCTCGGCGACGACCTGCGGGCCGAGGTGGCCCGCACTGTGCACCGGGTCGTGCAGCGGCTGCTGCACCAGCCCACTGTCAAGGTCCGGCAGTTGGCTGCCGAGCCCGGCGGCGACCAGTACGCGGCCCTGCTGCGCGAACTGTTCGACCTCGAGGTCCCGCAGACGTCGCCGGTGGACACCGTTCCGGACGTGCTCACGCCCGACCTCGGCCTGCCGTTGCCCGGCACCGACCCGATGCCCCGGGTCGACACCGCCGAGCCGACCCCGCCCACCGGAGGTGCGCGATGACCGCCCCCCTGCGCCTCGGCACCCGGGGCAGCGCCCTGGCGATGGCCCAGTCGGGCCAGATCGCCGAAGCGTTGACCGCCGCCACCGGCCGCCCCGTCGAATTGGTCGAGGTCGTCACGGCGGGCGACCGCTCCACCGCGCCGGTGCACCGGCTCGGCGTCGGGGTGTTCGTCTCCGCGCTGCGCGACGCCCTGGTCGCCAAGACGATCGACTTCGCTGTGCACTCCTACAAGGATCTGCCCACGGCTGCCGACGGCGGGCTGCACATCGCAGCCGTACCGGCCCGGCAGGACCCGCGCGACGCGCTGGTCGCCCGCGGCGGTCGGACGCTCGCCGAGCTGCCGGCCGGGGCCACCGTCGGCACCGGCGCGCTGCGCCGGATCGCCCAGTTGCACGCCCTCGGCCTGCAACTGGAGGTCACCCCGATCCGCGGCAACGTGGACACCCGACTGGCGCGGGTGCTCGGCCCCGACGCCGACCTCGACGCTGTCGTCCTGGCCCGGGCCGGGCTGGCCCGGCTCGGCCGGCTCGACGTGATCACCGAATCGCTGGACCCGATGCTCATGCTGCCCGCCCCCGCCCAGGGGGCGCTCGCCGTGGAGTGCCGGGCCGACGACCAGGACCTGGTCGAGCTGCTCGCGGTGCTCGACCACGCACCGTCGCGTGCCGCGGTCACCGCGGAACGCGCGTTTCTGGCAACCCTGGAGGCCGGGTGCAGCGCACCCGTCGCCGCCTATGCCGAGCTCGCCGAAGGCGAGACCGGCGATGAGATCTACCTGCGCGGGGCGGTGATCAGCCCGGACGGCACTCGTGACCTCCGGCTGTCCCGCACCGGAACGCCC
Organism: Micromonospora sp. WMMD967; assembly: GCF_029626165.1. Lineage (NCBI taxonomy): Bacteria > Bacillati > Actinomycetota > Actinomycetes > Micromonosporales > Micromonosporaceae > Micromonospora > Micromonospora sp. WMMD967. The sequence goes on along the minus strand of NZ_JARUBK010000001.1, from coordinate 477,298 downwards.
GCCGACGCGGCGGAGATCGGTAAGGCACTCGCCGCCGAACTCCTCGACCTCGGCGCCGACTCGATCCTCGGCCACGAAGGACACACCGGCCCGGGGACCCAGCAATTTGGGAGCACAGAATGACCCGCACCCGTAAGCCCGTCGGCCGTATCGCGTTCGTCGGGGCTGGCCCCGGTGACCCGGGCCTGCTGACCCGCCGGGCGCACGACGCCCTGGTCGACGCCGACCAGGTGATCTACGACCGGGGTGTCCCGGAGTCGTTGCTCGCCGTCGTACGCGCCGAAGCCAGGGACGACGCCGAGTTCACCCCCGCCGAAGGCGCGCCGGGGGACGTGGCGAAGGTGCTGATCTCCGCGGCCCGTTCCGGGTTGAACGCGGTGCACCTGGTCGCTGGTGACCCGTTCGGCCACGACTCGGTGGTCAAGGAGGTGCAGGCGGTGGCCCGTACCGCCGCCCACTTCGAGGTGGTGCCCGGCGTCGGCCAGGCCGAGGGTGTGGCCACCTACGCCGGTGTTCCGCTGCCGGGTGTGCGTACGGCTGCCGACGTCGAGGACGTCAGCGCACTGGACTTCGAGGCGTTGGCCACTGCTGTCGGCCGGGGTTCCCTCGCGCTCGCCGTGGACGCCGGCGATCTCGCCGCCGTCCGGGACGGGCTGCTCGCCGCCGGGGTCGACGGCACCACCGGTGTCGGCGTGACCGGCGACGGCACCGGCGAGACCCAGTACACGACCACGTCGACGGTGGACAGCTTCGTGGCCGCCGCGCTCGGCTTCACCGGCCGGGTGGTGCTCACCGTCGGTGTCGGCGTGGGCCAGCGCGACAAGCTGAGCTGGTGGGAGAACCGCCCGCTGTACGGCTGGAAGGTGCTCGTACCCCGCACCAAGGAGCAGGCCGGTGCGATGAGCGCCCGACTGCGCGCGTACGGGGCGATCCCGTGTGAGGTGCCGACCATCGCGGTCGAGCCGCCGCGTACTCCGGCGCAGATGGAGCGGGCCGTCAAGGGCCTGGTCGACGGCCGGTACGCCTGGGTGATCTTCACGTCGGTCAACGCGGTCCGCGCGGTCTGGGAGAAGTTCGCCGAGCATGGCCTGGACGCCCGGCACTTCGGTGGCGTCAAGATCGCCTGCATCGGTGAGGCCACGGCGGACGCGGTCCGCGCGTTCGGTATCCAGCCGGAGCTGATCCCCGCCGGGGAGCAGTCCTCTGAGGGGCTGCTGGCTGAGTTCTCCCCGCACGACGAGATCCTCGACCCGGTGGGCCGCGTGCTGCTGCCGCGCGCCGACATCGCCACCGAGACGCTCGCCGCCGGGCTCACCGAGCGCGGTTGGGAGGTCGACGACGTGACCGCCTACCGGACGGTGCGGGCCGCGCCGCCGCCCGCCGAGATCCGGGACGCGATCAAGTCGGGCGGGTTCGACGCGGTGCTCTTCACCTCGTCCTCCACCGTGCGCAACCTGGTCGGCATCGCCGGGAAGCCGCACGCCCGCACTGTTGTTGCCGTCATCGGGCCCAAGACGGCGGAGACCGCGACGGAGTTCGGCCTCCGGGTCGACGTCCAGCCGCCGCACGCCTCGGTGCCCGACCTGGTGGAGGCGCTCGCCGCCTACGCCGTCGAGCTGCGCGAGAAGCTGGCCGCCATGCCGGCCAAGCAGCGCCGCGGCTCAAAGGTGCAGGGCCCGACAGCCCTGCGCTTCCGGTAGTCGTTCGAGGAGGCCCTTCCATGTCGTACCCCGAGATCCGGCCCCGCCGGCTGCGCCGCACCCCGGCGATCCGCCGGTTGGTCTCCGAGACCCGGGTCGACCCGGCCGAGCTGATCGTGCCGATGTTCGTCAAGGAAGGGCTGAGCGAGCCAAGGGCAATCGGGTCGCTCCCGGGAGTGCTCCAGCACTCCCGGGACTCGCTGCGCAAGGCCGCGGTCGAGGCCGTCCAGGCCGGTGTCGGCGGGATCATGCTCTTCGGCGTGCCGGAGCAACGGGACCCGACCGGCTCCGGCGGCATCGACCCGAACGGCATCCTCAACGTCGCGATCCGGGACGTGGTGGCCGAGGTGGGTGACGCCACTGTGGTGATGAGCGACCTGTGCCTGGACGAGTTCACCTCGCACGGGCACTGCGGGCTGCTCACCCCCGACGGCGAGGTCGACAACGACTCCACCCTCGCCGCGTACGCCGAGATGGCGGTGGCCCAGGCCGCCGCCGGGGTCGGCATGGTCGGGCCGTCCGGGATGATGGACGGCCAGGTCGGCGTGGTGCGCCGGGCCCTCGACGCCGCCGGACACCAGGATGTGGCGGTGCTGGCGTACGCCGTCAAGTACGCTTCCGCGTTCTACGGCCCGTTCCGGGAGGCGGTGGAGTCGGCGCTGGAGGGCGACCGGCGCACCTACCAGCAGGACCCGGCCAACCTGCGGGAATCGCTGCGCGAGGTCGCGCTCGACGTCGCCGAGGGTGCCGACCTGGTGATGGTCAAGCCGGCGCTGCCGTACCTCGACGTGGTGTCGGCGGTGCGGGCCGCCGTGGACGTCCCGGTCGCCGCCTACCAGGTCTCCGGTGAGTACGCGATGGTCGAGGCTGCCGCCGCGAACGGCTGGATCGACCGGGAGCGGGTGATGCTGGAGACGCTCACCTCGATCAAGCGGGCCGGCGCGCAGGTCATCCTCACCTACTGGGCCGTCGAAGCCGCCCAGTTGCTGCGCGAGCGCTACTGACCCGGGGCCCACTGGCCGGGCCTACCCGACCCGGCGCCTACCGACCCGGGCCCTACCGACCCCGACCCCTGCGCCTACCGGCCCTGCGCCTACCGGCCCTGCGCCTGGCCTGCCGGCCCTGCGCCCACTGACTTGGAGCATGCCTGCTCCCTTGCTGGTTGCGCCGCCTCGTAGCGTTCAGGACCGCACAGCCTCGCGCACGTCCTGTCGCGTCCTGAGCGCGTCGTGGTCGGGGCTCACAGGCGGCAGCGGCGGTAGGCCCTGCCGAACCGGGCTTGATCCACTCGGGTTCGCCGATCTGGCGGTATCCCAGCGCTCGGATACCGCGTTTTTGGCGAACCCGGGTGGGTCAAGGTGCGATGGCGAAGCCGGCGTAGCCCGAACGGCCAACTGACGACCGATTGGCCATGCCGGCTCGCGGCGCGCAGGTCACGCCCGCTTGCACAGCGTAACCATCTGCTCAGCACCCCAACACCCTCCTCCCACCCTTTGCTTTGCACCCACGACGGCGACGCCTACCTTCGGTAACCGGTGCATATCGAACTGCAGAGCAAAGGGGGCGGTGAGGGTGGTGGGTGCCTAGCCGCCGGGATCGGGGTCTCCCTGGTCGAGCGAGGGGTGGGCGCATTCAGATGTTTCCGAACCGGCCGGTCAGCGCAAAATCCCTTCACTCGGCGTGACGGCGACACATTCCAGCACTCAAACACGGAAAGTAATCGGCCAGCGTGGGAGTTATCCACAGGCCAGCGAGTTGTCCACAGCTGAGGCGTTCGGGATTGCGGCCAGCCGCACCAGGCGGGACGGTGACGGCGTGAGTGATTCCTCAGCCGAGCCGGTCCTGATCACCGAACCGTCCGACGCGCCGTGGCCGGCCGCAGGCATCGTCCGTGCGGTCCGGCGCCGCGCCGACCTGAGCCAACGCGAGCTGGCCCGGTGGGCGGGTGTGCACCACGCCACCATCGGCAGGATCGAGGCCGGCCGCATGGTGCCGAGCATCGTAATGCTCCGGCGCATCATCGGGGTGGTGGGCTGCCGGCTGGCCGTGGTGGACGAGTTCGGCCGGGTGCTGAAACCGATGCGCGACTGGCAGGACACTCTCAACGGCGCGGAGCGTCGCTACCCATCGCACCTGGACACCATCCTCGACCCGGAGCCGGGCGAGTGGTGGGCGGACGTCTACGGGCTCGCCCGTCCACCGGAGACGTTCTACCGCAACCGGGAGGTCCGGGACGCGATGCGTCGGCGTAGCCAGTGGGAGGTGCGTGTCGCCCAGAACCGGCACCTGCCCCGGCCGCCCTGGCCCCCGCGTGGGCTGATGTGAGCCCGACACGAGAGAGGCCCGCCGACCCGGTACGGGTCGACGGGCCTCGCCGAGTCGCGCGACGTCAGTCGTCGTTGGTGATCGTGCCGACCGCGAGCGGGTCGGCCAGCCGGAGACCGGGTACGCCGGCCACCAGCAACGTCAACTTCTCGTCCGACTCCCGCTTGCGGTCACCGCGCACTGTCACCGGGAACACCACCGACGTCTGCCCGGCCGCCAACACCTTGCAGCCGGCGTACGCGTCGAAGTCCGAGCCGACCTGCGCGGTGACGCCGACGGTGGCGGCGCAGAGCAGCACCGGCTGGGACAAGGGTCGGGACACCGTGGCGGTGAAGGTGAGCTGCCGGGTGCCCTGGTTGCCCTCGACCACCGCCGTGTCGGCGACGGTCAGCGACGCCCGGGAGCGGAACCGGGCCACCTGCGGGTCGTGGTCGCTGGAACCCCGGGACCCGTCGCCGGTGAACTCGGCCGGCCAGTCGGCATTGACGTGTGCCGCCCGCACCTGCACCAGGTCGTCGTGGAGCGCGTCGTTTACGAACAGGTGGTCGAGCGTCTGCGCCTGCCCCTCGAAACTGTACGAGTAGGCCGACGACGGCACCTCCGCGACCAGGGTGTCCCACAGGTTGTGCAGACCGGCCTCGTACAGCGGGGCGAGCTGGTCCGACGGCGTGGGCTGGTCGGCGGTGGCGATGGGATCGTCCGGTCGGGGGAAGACGTTGAGGTCCCCGCCGTACACCACCCGGGCGGTCTGGTCGGCCGCCTCGATCGCGGTGACGATCGCCGCGCCGTAGCGAGCCTGCTCCCGCCGCTGCCCGACTCGACTGTCCGGGCCGGAGGAGTAGTGGTTGCTCAGCGCGTACAGGGTGAACCGCTCCGACGAGCCGGGCGCGGCGGCCACCGTGAACTTGCCCAGCTGAGGAGCACGGGTGAAGACGTTGTTCCCGTCCTTGCCGGTGGAGGTGTCCACGTCCGACGGCAGTACCGCGTTGAGGGCCTTCGGGTTCTGCACATCGGCGTTGGTCGGCAACCCCGCCGAGCGGTACTGCACGGTTGGTGCCGAGCCCAGCAGCGGGTCGTTCGCCGTCGCGGCGGCCAGCGACAACCGGTCCGTGCGGTAGAGGAAGGCGGCGGTGATGCCGCGGGCGTCCGCGCCGGTCCGGTCATAGGCGGCGGCGTACGCCGGCCCGCCAGCGGCCGCGACGGTGAGCGCCAACTCCTGGATGCTGTCCGGCGCACCGTCCGCGTCATTGGTGTCGCCGCAGCTCAGCGCAGTGCCGGAGACCGTGCAGATGTCCTGGTCCTCGGCTTCCTGCACCAGGATCAGGTCCGGGGCGTGCAGGTCCTTGACGATCTGGTCGGCGAGCGCGGCCAGCTGCTGCCGGTACTCCGCCTCGCTGCCCGGCACGTAGTCGAACGGTGGGCTGACCCCGGTGCAGCCGGCGTTGCCCGCGAAGTCGCAGCCGTCGAACGGGTCGTCGCGGTAGTCGTACAGGTTCTCCACGTTGTAGGTGGCGACCGCCACCTCCTGCGACCGGTCGGCCGGCTTCGGCGGGTTGTTCTTCGACGGGTCGGCGCCGGCGTCGAACTCGGCACTCTCGACCTGGACGCCGTACTTCTCGAACGAGTAGTAGACGCCGCCGACAGCGTCCGCCCGCAGCGTGTCGAAGGTGTGCGCCGGCGGGAGCAGCGCGGTGCTGTCCCCGGCGGTGGCCTTCACGCCCATGCTGCCGAGCAACGTCCGCTGGCCGTTGCCGTCGTCGAAGTCGCGGGTCGGGTCGTTGTCCAGCGGGTGCGAATCGCGGAAGACCCGCCTGGTGTACGGGTCGGCGCGGTCCAGCAGCGGGTCGTCCCGGTCGACCACCCACAGCTCGGCGTCGGCGGTGGACGAGAACACGTCCCGTCCGCTGACCGCGCCGCTGCCCGCGCGTACCCGCATCCGGGCGCCCTCGTGCCGCTCCCAGAAACGCTGAGCGTCGGCCAGCTCGACCGGTGGCACCGCGTCGGTGACCGCGACCGAGGTGTCCACGGCCAGACCACCGGCGATCCGACGAACCAGGGAGGCACCGGAGAGCTGGGTGAAGTTGTAGTACTCCGACACCCGGGCCCGCAGCACGACCTCATCCCCGACGGTCGGCACGTAGCCGCCGATCAGCGAGGTGAACGCGCCCATGAACACGAAGATGCCGTCGGAACTGGTCGGATCCCCGTCGGTGTCGCCGGTACGGCTCTGCAGGAAGAAGCCGTGCTGATCCGCCCCGGCCGAGGTGCGCGCCAGGGTCAACTGGGTGATCACACCGCGTACGTCGTACAAGGTGCTGCTCGTGCCGTTGCCGCTCGCCGGTGCGAGCGGCGACCTGTCGGTCGGACCGGCCTCGGCGTCGGTGGTCGGACCCTGCACCTCGCCGACGGTCAGCTCCCGGGTCACCTGCACGGCCAGCGCGCAGCTGGCGGTGCCACCGCCCGCGTCGGTGGCGGTCACTGTGACGGTGTACGCCCCGGCGGCGAGGTCGGCGCTCGCGCTGACGGTGGCGCGGGCGGTGCCGCCCACACCCTCCGCGGGGGTGAACGCGGTACGGGTGATCGACCCGCTGGACGGGGTCGGGCTGACCGCCGTCACCGCCAGCTCGACGATCGTGTCGTCGGGGTCGGTGGCGGTGACCTCGCGGGTCGCGGCCGTGCCGGCCGCGGTGACCAGTGCGCTGCCGCAGGTCAGCGTGGCCGGCGCGTCGACCGGGCCCCCGCCGTCGACGGTGTGCGTGCCGAGGCCGTCGAAGGTGTCGACCGGGAAGCCGGCCCACTGCGTGGCGGGGTCGAACGCGTCCGACGGGTCGGTGTCACCGGCGGCGACGGTCGGCAGCCGACGCAGGGTGTTGTCCGCCGTGCTGGTCGTGCCGGCACCCCACTCGGTGCCCGGGTCGACGCCCACCTGACCGATCGAGTCGAGCACAGTGGTGCCCCGGCGCAGCACTATCGCGTCGTCACCGTTAAACAGGCTCGCCCCGGTGGTCTGGTCGGCCTGGGCGAGGATGGCGGCCCCGGCCGAGGCGCTGGCGAACACGAACGCGTCGCCGGCTGCCACGGTGCCGGTCAACGCGATGGTGGTGGCCGTGGTGGAGCCGTTGAAGTAGAGCTGCAACTGGTAGCCGCCGGCCGCCAGGTCGACGGCGGCACCCGTGCCGTTGAACAGCTCGATCGCCTTGTTGTTCGACGAACCCTCGACGTACTCCGAGATGAACAGGTCGGTGGGCGCGGCGCTGGCCGCGGTGGGTGCGACGCCGAGCGCCGTGACTGTCACGGCGGCGGTGGCGGTCGCGAGCGCGGCGAATGAGCGGCGCGGGCGCATAGGGCCTCCACGATGGGTGGATGGGGGTCAACGCACGTTAAGGTGCGCGACTGTCCACCGTCCATCCCCTAATGGACAGTTTCGTGAATTCCCTCAGTGCGGTGGGTCGAGGCGGTGCACCAGCTCAGCGACGTCGACGCTGTATTCGCACCAGTCCCGGTCGGACCGGTAACCCAACTCGGCGTTGACCTTCAGCATCGCCTCGTTGGCCTGCGCGTTCCAGGTCTGCACCTCGATCAGTTCCGGCTCGGCGGAGCGCAACTCCAACAGCATCCGAGCCTTGATCGCCCGGTCGATGCCGTAACCCCGGTGGTCCTGCGCGACGATGGTGTCGTACTGGTCGGCGCGGGTCGGGTGCTGCGCCGGGACGACCACCTCGGTCAGGCCGGCCACCTCGCCGCTCTGCTCGTGCCGGGCGAGCACGATGTACGGCTTCATACCCCGTCGGTGCAGGGTGTCGAGGCTGTCGCGCAGCCGCTCCGGGTCGTAGGAGCTGGGACGCAGCTCAACCTCGTCGACGTCGCGCACCTCGGCCTTCGCCCGCGCGTACGCCTCGAGCAGGTCGTCCGGCGGCCCGCCGGGGAAGAACTCCACCTGGTAGCCCGCGCCGATGCCGGTGGCCATTTCGGCCAGCTCGGCCCAGTCGACGGCTGTCAGGTCGAGCACACTGCGGGTCTCCACGTACTCCCGGGTGAAGCCGAGCGACTCGTAGAACGCCACCGCTGGCGTGTCGCCGACGACCTCCACCCCGATCGACTGGAAGCCCTCCTGGTAGACCCGGCGGGCGGCAAGCAACACCAGGTCACGGCCCAGACCGCTGCGCCGCGCGGACGGGTGCACCAGCACCTCGAGCACACCGATGTCACCGAGGAGTAGCACGTGCACCTGGCCGAGCACCGCGCCCGGGTCGCCCGGACCGGTCGGCTCAGCCTGGGCGATCCACGAGATCCGCCGCTCACCCGGCATCACCTCGGTGAGGTATTCCCGCAGCGAGGTCTCCCGCCACGGCGGGTCCTGCGGCAGATCGGCCGCCAGAACCGCGTTCAGCGTGCCCAGCAGCGACGCGATCTCGGCGGACGACGCGGTCCTGGGGTCCCACTCGCGCACCATCACCCGTCTAGCTTGCCGCTAACAGCTGCCCGGGGGAAGTGTCCAGTTCTCCAACGTATCGAGACGATCACTTCATCAGCGACTGGCCCGTCCGTACCGGTCCGCGGTGTTGTAGACGTCCTGGGCGTACCGCCGCACATCGTTGTAGGACAGGATCGCGTTCCACCAGTCGCTGGCGATGCTCAGGTTGCGCCCGCCCTTGCAGAGGTAGTTGCCTGCTGCCAGGGCGGCGTCGTCCAGGTCGTGCGGGTCCTTGACTCCGTCGTTGTCGGCGTCCGCGCCGATCTCTTTCCAGGTGGTCGGAATGAACTGCATCGGCCCGATCGCGCGGTCGAGAACCCGGTCGCCGTCGAGCTCCCCACGGTCGGTGTCGATGATCCGCATCCGGCCGCCCTGTCCGTCCAGCGGAAGGCCGATGATCTTCGGCAGGGCTTTGCCGTCCTGGCCCAACCGGGCACCGTTCGCCGAGCCGTGCCCCGATTCGACCTGGCCGATCGCGGCCAACGTGGTCCAGCTCAGCGCGCAGCTGCGGTTGGTCTGGGCGAGGACCAGCTCGGCGTAGCCGTACGCCTGCATGGCGACAGCCGGTACGCCCACCTTGGCGCCCACCTGCTGAGCCCAGCCGGCCAGGGCGTCGGACGGTCGACCTCCGATCACCGGCCCTACGGTCGGCTGCCCGGTCGGCAGTCCACCGCTGGGCAGCCCGCCGCCGGGCATCGAACCGGTCGGGACCGGTCCGGTCGGCAGAGGGCCGGTGGGAAGCGGTTCGATGGGGAGGCCGGGCGGCACAGCGGGCGGCGCGCCCTGCGTCGCCGTCGCGGTGGCGTCGGCCGCGACCGGGCGGGGTGCGCGAATCGTGGCCGGCACGAGCAGCGCACCCGCCGCGGCGGTGGCGGCCACCAACGCCAGCAGGAACACCCCCGGCAGGGTGAGCCGACCGCTCGGCCGGCGAGCCCAGGCACGGGTCGCGTACGCGGCGGTGGTTGCCGCCCGGCGAGGCTCCAGCCGTACCGCGTGCGCGAAGGGCACCCGGCGTCGCCGGGCCCGGCCGGACGCGGGCACCACCGGCAGTTCGTCCACCGTGGTCTTCGCCGGGTCCTTGGCGGCGACCACCGTCGTGGGTTGCGCGGCGTTGCCCTCTGCCGCTGGGGTGTCTGCGGCTTTGGCCTCTGGGGCTTCGGCCTCGGCGGCGTCGGCGCCCTTGCCCTCTGTGCCCTTGGCCTCTGCGGCCTTCGGGTCTTCGGTCTTCGGGTCCGCGACCGTTGCGGCCTCGGTCTTCGGGGTTTCGTCCGGCGTGTTCCCACCGTCGGTCGTCGAGCCGGGCGTGCCCGGGGCCGGCGTGCCGCCCGCGTTGGGACCGGAGTCAGAGGCGGCGGTCGGCGTAGCCGCTGGTGTGCTCGTCGCGGCCCCGGAACGTCCGCTCAGCCAGGGTCTGCGGGGGCGAGGCACCGCGGACACCGGATCAGGCGCCGCCCCCGAGCCCTCCAGTGGCCCGTCCAGAGGAGCGGCCGGTCGTAACCGTTGCACACGCGTGTCGTCCTCGCCGTCCACCACACGTCGAGTATCACCCATACCCCGCCGAACGTCAGATCCACGTACCCTGGGTGCATGCCCCGGTACGAGTTCCGCTGCCGCGCCTGCGGCGACACCTTCGAGGTCAACCGTTCGATGGCGGCGGCCGGTGACCCGGCGAACTGCCCGCACGGCCACACCGACACGGTCAAGCTGCTGTCCGCGGTCGCGGTCACCGGCCGGGGTGGTGCCGCCGGTGGTGCCCCGGCACCCGCCGGCGGGGGTTGCTGCGGCGGCGCCTGCGGCTGCTGATCGGGCCGATTTTCTGCCGCATGGTGGGCTGTCCTTGCCGGGAGCAGGGCCGAGTGGCACTTTGAGGCGGCACCTGCCCGGCCGTTCTCACGATGTGTGACCGCTCGGACTCAGGCAGCATGAATCCGACGTCACGGGCGGAGGTTCCAGCATGTCGCCACGGATCCAGCTCCCGAGCGGTTGGGTGACCTTCGTGTTCACCGATATCGAGGGCTCGACCCGGTTGGCCCAGCTGCTCGGCCCGGACTACCGTCCGGTCCTCGCCGAGCACCGGCGGCTGCTGCGCCGGACGCTGGCCAGCACGGGTGGCGCGGAGCTGCTGACCGAGGGCGACTCGTTCTTCCTGGCCTTCGAGGACGCGACCGCGGCGATGACCGCGTGCCTGACCGCCCAGCGAGCACTGTCCAGCCACGACTGGCCCACCCCGGAAGCAGCCCCACGGGTACGAATGGGCCTGCACACCGGCTACGCGGAGCCACGTGACGGCGAGTACGCCAGCCCCGAGGTGCACCGGGCCGCCCGGGTGGCCGCCGCCGCGCACGGCGGGCAGGTGCTCTGCTCGGCGTCCACGGCACGTCGGGCCGAGCCGTTGCCGCCGGGTGCGGCCCTGCTCGACCTGGGCCTGCACCGGTTGCGCGGCTTCGACGACCGGGAACGACTGTTCCAGCTGGTCGCGCCGGGCCTGGAGCGGCAGTTCCCCCGCCCCCGTACCGCCGACACCGTGGCGCACAACCTGCCGACCCAGGTGACCTCGTTCGTCGGCCGGCAGACCGAGCGCATCGAGCTGGGCATCCTGGTGCGGCAGCACCGCCTGGTCACCGTGCTGGGTGCGGGCGGGGCGGGCAAGACCCGGCTGGCGGTGGAGTTGGCCAGCGGAGTCGTCGAGGCGTACCCCGATGGGGTTTGGTTCGTCGACATCGCCGCGGTGACCGACCCGGGGCTCGTGGCGTTCGCGATCGCCGCGGTGCTCGGCCTGCGACCCGAGCCGGGTCGCCCGATGTTGGACACCCTGGTCGAGTACGCGGCCAACCGCCGCATGCTGGTCGTGCTGGACACCTGCGACACCCAACCGGCCGCCTGCGCGGAGGTGATCGCGCGGTTGCTGTCCGGCGGGGGTGGCGTGCGGGTGCTGGCCACCAGTCGTGAGTCGTTCAGCCTGCCGGGTGAGGTGGTGTGGCGGATCCCGCCGCTCTCGGTCGACCCGCAGAGGGAGGGCGCGGAGAGCGACGCGGTGGCGCTGCTGCTGGACCGGACGGCAGCGGCACGCGGCGGGCGGCAGCCGGACCCGGCCGAGTCGGCCGACCTTCGCCGGGTGGTGCAGAGGCTGGACGGGTTGCCGCTCGCCATCGAGTTGGCCGCCGCCCGGCTGCGGGTGCTCTCCGTCGGCCAGCTCGCCGAGCGTCTCGACGACGTGCTCGGCACATTGGACGCCGGGCGGGACGACCCGGAGCCGCCGCCGGTGGAGCGGGGTTGGTCCGGAAACCAGCAGGACACGGTGGACCTGGTCGCCGCGGCTGCCGGGGTGTCACCGCCCACTCCGGCGAGCAGGGCCGTGCAGCGTTCCGCCACCGAGCGGCACCTGACCATGCAGGCCACCGTCACCTGGTCGTACCGGACGTTGGGGCCCCGGGCCGCCCGTCTGCTGCGGTGGCTGGCGGTCTTCGCCGGGCCGGTAAACCTGGCGACCGTGGAGTGGTTGCTGGGTGACGACCCGCTGGACCCGCTCTCGGTGCTGGTGGACAAGTCGATGGTCCTGGCCGAGCCACGTGCGTCCGGCAGCTCCTACCGCATGCTCGACCCCATCCGGGCGTACGCGGCGCGACGACTGGTCGAGGCGGGCGAGGAGCAGGCCGCCCGGAACCGGCACGTGGCGTGGTCGGCGCACGCGTTGGACCGGGCACACCTGGGTCAGGACGGTCGACCGGTCACGCTGTCGTTGTACGCACTGGACCCGCTGGCCGGGGAGTTGCGTGCCGCGCTGCGGTGGTGCGCCACCGGTGGCAGCGCCCGCGCCGGTCTCGGGTTGGCCGGTGGCCTGGACCAGTGGTGGCTTGAGCGCGGCCTGGCCCGGGAGGGGCGGCTGTGGCTGTTCCGGTTGTACGGGCGGATCGCCGAGACGGGGGAACGGATTCCCGAGTCGGAGCTGGCGGCGGCCTACCACATGCACTCGTTGCACGCCGGCGCCGACGGCGAGTTCGCCGAGGAACTGCGCTACTCGCAGCGGGCGGAGGCGGCCGCCCGGCAGGCCGGTGACGCGGGGTTGCTGGCGCGGGTGCTCGCCGGCAGGGCCGCGCCGCTGGTCGACATGGGGCAGTTCGTCGAGGCCGAACGGGTGTGCCGGGAGGTCATCGACTGGGCGCACGGGCAGGACGTGGTCGGCGAGGCGTTGTTCGCCGTGTTCAGCCTGGCCGAGCTGCTGTGGCGGCGGGGCGCGCTGGAGGAGGCGGCGGAACTGCTGGCCGCGGTCCGCCCGGTGGAGGCGACCCGGCCGGTGGAGCGGGGACGGCGATCGGTGGACATGCTGCTCGGCATGGTCGCGCTGGCCCGCGGCGATGTCGTCGCCGCACACGAGCATCTGCTGGTGGCGTTGCGTTCCCGGATGGGCCACGGCTATCACGGCCGCGCGTGCGACACGTTGAACGCGATCGCGGTGCGCTGTGCGATCGGCGGGGAGCGGCTGACCGCCGCCCGTCTCTTCGGGGCGGCGCAGGCCACCCGGGCGAGTATGCGGGCGACCCCGGGCATCTACGGCGGCTACTGGGCGGAACAGCAGGCGGAGCTGCGTACGGTGCTGGGCGACGCGGCCTTCGACGACGCGTACGGCGAGGGCGCCGAGTTGGGGTTGGACGAGGCGGCGGCGCTCGCGCTCGACGTGGAACATCCGGACCTGGCAGCGGATTCGACCCGCTTCAGCACGGGCCTGTCCCAGCCGACCCCACGCCTCCCCGCTGACCCCGACCCCAACCCCGACCCCAACCCCGACCGCCACCCGGCATCTCGAACCGAACGCGCCTGACCCCCGCCAGCTGCCATCGTGATCAAGAGGTTTGCGTCATCCGGAGCCCGGATTCTGACGCAAACCTCTTGATCACCGCGGGGAGAGCGGGGGTGGGGGTGGGGGTTGGGGTTGGTAGGGGTGTTAGGCGCGGGCGGCGGCGGCTTCGGCTTGGGCCTTCATTCGGGCGGCGCGGTCGATGTCGGCCTGCTGGACGGCCGCTACCGAGCCGAAGATGCTGACCGCCTGGTAGTAGGTCCAGGCCAGGCTGTAGCAGGCCGGACGGACGACAGTGTTGTACGTGGTGCAGACGCGCTTGAGGTCCTCGTAGAAGGCGCTGTCCAGGCGGGACTTGTTGGCCGGGAACTGGCCGACCGCCTTGTAGTTGCGGTAGCCGAAGTCGTGCCGGTAGCAGCCCAGGTTGAAGGTGAACCCGAGCGGGTTGTCCGGGCTGGACGAGCAGTAGTCGGTGGACCAGTTGAAGTTGTACTCGGCCCAGGGGGCCCGGTTGAGCCGGGCGTTGTTCCAGGAGTTGTAGCTGGACGCGCTGGTCTGCGTCCAACTGGACAGCACCGACAGCTTCTCGGCGGGGGTGACGGCGGCGGCGGGGGAGGCGGCGACGAGGGTGGCGAGCAGCGCGAGAGCGCCCGAGGCGAACAGTGTGGCGAGACGTCGGGGCACGGGTTACCTCCGCGGGGTGGGCGGGTGGGACGGAAGTTACCGGCGGGTCACCGGATGTCGATCAGTGTCGATCAACTGATCAACTAGGCGGTATGCGCGTCGCCAACTATTGGTGACATGCGTTGAAACAGACGAATGCCCCGGACGTCGGGGCGTCCGGGGCATTCGGGAAAGGCGCGTCAGCGCAGGCTGAACGCCGGTGGGCTGGCGGGACTCTCGTTGGCCGACCGGTCCAGCGCGGTCACCTGGTAGGTGTAGCGCTGGCCGGGCACGGCGGTGGTGTCCACCCAGGACTGGGCGGCACCGGGGGTGGCCCGCACGGTGTCGACCAGGTGCGCCGCGTCCGCAGTGCCGCAGCGGTCGGGCAGCGTGGTGCCGTCGAACCGGTAGATCGCGTACGAGGTGGCGGTGCCGAGGGGCCCGGCCCCGTCAGCCGGCTGACGCCAGGTCAGTCGGACCCCGTCGGCCTGCCGGGTGGTCTTGGTGACCACCGGGAAGAGCAACGGCTTGGCCGGCAGGTGTGGCATCGCCGGTACGAGCGCCGGGCGGGAGTAGTGCTCGGCGGCGTAGATGTCGGTCGCGCCGAGCCGGTTGGCCCGCACCTGGACGGCCGAGAAGTGCACGTTGCCCTGCACCTCCGGGTACGACCTGTTGAGCGTCAGGTGGTCGGACAGCTCACGCGGGTTCTGCCAGTACGACCCGTACGCCGGGTCGCCGCTCTTGTAGTCGGCCTGGCCGATGTAGAGCTGCACGCGGGTGCCGCGCACCGTCTCGGCCCACCACGGCACCAGCCGGGCGTAGTCGGCGGCCGGGTACTGGCCGATGTACCAGTAGAGCTGCGGTACGACGTAGTCGATCCACTCCTGCTTGACCCATTTGCGGGTGTCGGCGGAGATGATGTCGTACGACTGGCTGCCGGTGGTGTCCGAGCCGAGCGGGTCGACGGCCTTGTTGCGCCAGATGCCGAACGGGCTGACCCCGAACTTCACCCACGGCTTCGCCGCCTTGATCTTGCCGTTCATCTCCTGGATCAGCAGGTTGATGTTGTCCCGCCGCCAGTCCGCCCGGTCGGTGAAGCCCCGGTTGTACGCGGCGAAGGTGGCGTCGTCGGGCACCTGGTAGGTGCCGCTGGGGTACGGGTAGAAGTAGTCGTCGAAGTG
The DNA here is from genome assembly GCF_029626165.1 of Micromonospora sp. WMMD967. Taxonomy (NCBI): domain Bacteria; kingdom Bacillati; phylum Actinomycetota; class Actinomycetes; order Micromonosporales; family Micromonosporaceae; genus Micromonospora; species Micromonospora sp. WMMD967. Next base: position 462,160 of record NZ_JARUBK010000001.1, on the reverse strand, counting down.
CACGCCGTCCACGTCGTACCGGCGGACCGCGTCCATCATCGCGGTCTGCACGAACTCGCGTACCTCGGGAATGCCGGGGTTGTAGTAGAGCCGGCTGCCGGCGACGCCGGCCGGCGGGTAGGCGAAGGTCCAGTCCGGGTGCTGCCGGGCCGGGTGGCCGGGGGCGAGCTGGGTGAGGTCCGCGCCGGCGCCGCCGGGTGCCGGCATGGAGACGCGGTACGGGTTGAACCAGGCGTGGAATTCCAGGTTGCGCTTGTGCGACTCGTCGACCAGGAAGGCCAGCGGGTCCCAGCCCGGGTCCTGCCCACGGGTGCCGGTGAGGTACTCCGACCAGGGCTCGTACGGGGAGGGCCAGAGCGCGTCGGCGGTGGGCCGGATCTGCACCACGACGGCGTTGTGGTGCAGTCGCTCGGCGAGGTCGAGCAGTTCGCGATATTCGGTCTGCTGGGCGGCGATCCGGTCAGGGCTGGTCTGGGACGCCTTGCTGGGCCAGTCGATGTTGACCACCGACGAGATCCACATCGCGCGGAACTGCCGCTTCGGCGTGGCCGGGTCGGTGGTGCAGGTGGTGGTGGCGGTGCTGGTGGTACGAGGGGTCGCGTTCGCGGGGGTGGCGGCGACGAGGGTGCCGAGCAGGGCGGTGACGAGCCCGGCGGCTCCGAGTCGAGTTGCCTTCATGCGGTGTGTCCCTTCGGTGGGGCTCCCGTGTGATCAACGCGGCGGTTCGGCAAGATTCGCCGATAGCTATCTACCGCTGGTAGGAAATTTTCACAATCGGGTGAGAACCGCAAGGGTTCGTGGTTGACCATTCCCGCCGTTGGGTAGCAACGCCGGTCACCGGCCGCCACCAGGTGGTCGCACGGTGGGAGGGGTGACCGCGTGTCCGTGCTACGAACAAAACCGATCAAGGACGTGATAGCCCAGAGTGAGGCGGACGGCTCCGAGGGCGGGCTCGGGCTGAAGAGGCGGCTCGGGGCGCTCGACCTCACCGGCTTCGGCATCGGCATCGTCATCGGCACCGGGATCTTCACGCTCACCGGAATCGAGGCCCGGGACAGCGCCGGGCCGGGCGTGGTGATCTCCTTCGCCATCGCCGGCGTGGTGGCCCTGCTCGCCGCGCTCTGCTACGCCGAGCTGGCGTCCAGCGTGCCGACCGCGGGCAGCGCCTACACCTACGCGTACGCCACGATGGGTGAGATCGTCGCCTGGATCATCGGCTGGGACCTGCTGCTGGAGTTCGCGCTCGGTGCCGCCGTGGTCGCCCGAGGCTGGTCCGGCTATCTCGCCGAACTGTTCGACCTGCCGACCCGCTGGTTCGGCGAGGAGGGCAGCACCGTCAACCTCGGTGCCATCGCCATCGTGCTGATCCTCGGCGTCGTCGCGATCGTCGGCATCCGCGAGTCCGCCCGGATCACCAACCTGCTGGTGCTGGTCAAGGTGGCCATCTGCGTCTTCGTGGTGGTGGCCGGTCTGTTCTTCGTCAGGGCCGCCAACCTCACCCCGTTCATCCCGCCGGCCGAGCCCGCGGGCAGCGGCGACGACGGCATCAAGCAGCCGGTCACCCAGGCCCTCTTCGGGCTGGAACCGTCGGTCTTCGGCTTCGTCGGAGTGCTCAGCGCCGCCGCTGTGGTCTTCTTCGCGTACACCGGCTTCGAGGCTGTGGCCAACCTGGGCGAGGAGACGCGCAAGCCCAAGCGGGACCTCACCCTGGGTCTGCTCGGCACGCTGCTGATCTCCACGGTGCTGTACATCGGCGTCTCGCTGGTCGTGGTGGGCATGGTGCCGTACACCGAGATCGACCGTGGCGCCCCGATCGCCTCGGCCTTCGAGTCGGTCGGCGCGGGCTGGGCCGCCGTGCTGGTCTCCATCGCCGCTGTCGCCGGCCTGACCAGCGTCATCCTGGTCGACCTGGTGGCGATGGGCCGGATCGGCTTCGCCATCGCCCGGGACGGCCTGATCCCGCCCTCGATCGCGAAGGTGCACCCGCGCTGGGGCACCCCGTACCGGATCTCGGCGATCATGACGGTGGCGGTCGCGCTGCTGGCCGGGTTCCTGCCGCTGTCCGCCCTGGCCGACCTGGTCAGCATCGGCGCGCTCTGCGCGTTCGTGCTGGTGTCGGTGGCGGTGCCGATTCTGCGCCGCAAGCGCCCCGACCTGGAGCGGCCGTTCCGGGTGCCGTTCTCCCCGGTGCTGCCGATCGTCTCCGCGCTGGCCTGCTTCTACCTGATGCTGAACCTGTCGGTGGAGACGTGGCTGCGGTTCCTCGCCTGGATGCTGCTCGGAGCGCTCATCTACTTCGGGTACGGCTACCGCCGCAACCGGCTGGCCCGCCACGAGCCGGCCGTCGCCGCCCCGCAGCCGCGCGAACCGAGCGCCTGACCCCGACCTGCGCAAAAGGGTCCCCGCCTCGGCGGGGCCCTTTGTGGCGCAGGTACGCGGGGACCGTTGCGGCGAGGCCGACGCGGTACGGTGCGCTGGGTCACATCGGGGAGGTTGCGACGTGCGGCACAGGCTCAAGGACGTGGCCGAGCGCGCCGGGGTGTCGGTCAAGACCGTCTCCAACGTCGTCAACGGCTACGTGCACGTCCGGCCGGACACCAGGGCCCGCGTCGAAGAGGCGATCGCCGAGCTCAACTACCGGCCCAACCTCTCCGCCCGGCACCTGCGCAAGGGCCGCACCGGCGTGATCGCGTTGGCCGTTCCGGAACTGGACATCCCGTACTTCGCCGAGCTGGCCCGCCACGTGGTCACCGCCGCCGCCGCGTACGGCTGGACGGTGCTGATCGACCAGACCGGCGGCCGGCGTGAGCAGGAACGGGTGGCCGCCTGCGGCATCACCGACCACCTGATCGACGGGCTCATCGTCAGCCCGCTGGCGCTCACCGCGGAGGACCTGGTCGGCCTGGACGGCACGCCGACGGTGCTGCTCGGCGAGCGGGTCGCGCACGCCCCGGCCGACCGCGTGGTCATCGACAACGTGACCGCGGCGCGGGAGATCACCGATCACCTGATCAAGCTCGGTCACCGCCGGATCGCGGCCATCGGCTCCCAGCGCACCGACGAGGGCGCCAGCGCCCGACTGCGCCTGGCCGGCTACGCCGACGCGCTGCGCGCCGCCGGGCTCGACTACGACGAGGCCCTGGTGGCGCCCGCGCCGGCCTGGCACCGCGCCGACGGCGCGGCCGCGATGCGCGGCCTGCTCACCTCCGGGGTACGTCCCGACGCCGTCTTCTGCTTCAACGACACGCTGGCGCTCGGCGCCCTGCGCGCTCTGCACGAGGCCGGTCTGCGGGTGCCGGAGGACGTGGCGGTGGTCGGCTTCGACGACATCGAGGACGGCAGGTTCTCCATCCCCACCCTGAGCACCGTCGCGCCGGACAAGGAGCGGATCGCCCACCTGGCTGTCGAACTCCTGGCCAACCGCCTGGACGGCGACCGGGCCGCCCCCGCGAAGGCGCTCTCCGCTCCCTACCGCCTGGAACTGCGCGAGTCCACCAGGACTCCCTAGTCGAAGAAGCGGGCCAGGTGCGGCTTGGATGCCAGGTCGGCGTCCGGGGGGAGTGGGGTCAGGTCGGCGAAGATCGAGGCGCCGTCGCAGCCCGCGTGCAACGGGTACCACCGCGGCGTGCCCGGCGGCCGGCCCTGGCAGATCCCCTTGAACGTCTGCACGTCCATCAACCGGACGTGGGTCGGGTCGGCGACCGCGTTCACGTGCCCCCACCAGGGGCTCATCACGTGCAGGACGCCACCCGGACGCAACACCCGGTGGCACTCGTCCACCAGCGGCAGGAAGTCGATCAGGTGCTCCAGGATGTGCACCGCGAAGAGGACGTCCACCGAGTTGTCCGCCAGCGGCAGGGAGCCGGACAGGTCCGCGACCGCGTTCACCCCCGGCGCGGGGTAGATGTCCAGACCCAGGTTGCTCGACCACTGCTTGGTCGGCCCGCAACCGAGGTCCACCACCACCGGCGCTCGTCCGTCGATGCCGACCCGGCACCAGACGCCGTAGACGCCGGCCAGTCGCCCCACCAGGTCGCGTACCAGCCGTAACTCGGCGGGTTCGGCGACGTCCCCGCTGAGGTGGGCCACCCCCCGGTCGAACCGCACCTCCACCCTCAGGTCCCGCAGCCGGTCGTCGTGCCGGACCTGGTCCGCCCACGCCTGAGCGAGAAAGTCGTCGATCGCCCGCAGCCGGTCGGCCGAGGGCGGAGTCTGTGCCAAAGCGACCATTCGGGCCACCTCCCGCCGCGCGATACCCGCAATCGCGCCCGGTATGCCCCGTTGACCGGCTCGAGCAGTGGATCGGCGCGCTCGTCAGCGGACAGCCGCAGCCTGGCCCCCGGCCGGAAAGCCGCGACCTGCCTGGGTCGAGCCCTGGTCCGGCCTGGCCCGCGACCTCATTGGCGGAGCGGTAGCTCGGCTGTCCGGCGGGCATCACTCCGGTGAGCGATATACCTGTGAGTCATAAATATGACTCACAGGTATATCGCTCACCGGGAACACCGGGCCGAGTCAGCGCCACCCGGTCAGACCGCCCGCGGAAGGTCTGGGCCCTGCGAAGATGGCCACGCTGAGCGGCCGGGTCCGAAGCGACTACGGGCCGCGCGGCGACGGACCGGTCACGCGCCGCGGCGGCCACGCCGCGAGCGGCCGGGCCGGACCGGTCACGCGCCGCGGCGGCCAGGCCCCGAGCGGCCGGGCCGGACCGGTCACGCGCCGCGCGGCCACGCCCCGAGCGGCCGGGCCGGACCGGTCACGCGCCGCGCGGCCGGGCCAGAGCGGCCACACGGCGGGGCGCCTACCTGGTGGGCGGCCATGCCCGAGCGGCCACTTCGGGCGGCCGGGTCAGCCCGAGAGGGTACGGCGGCCCCCGCGCATTCGCTGGCGGGGCGGAGGGTCGGCCGGCTTCGGCCGCTTGAGGTGATAGCGGTGCAACTCGTGGTTGCCGGGCAGGGACGGGTCCTCGCTCATCGCGACCAGTTCCCAGCCCTGGTCGCCGGCCCGGTTCAGGTGGGCCAGCGAGGTGTCGCCGTAGGGCGTCACGTCGACCATCGAGCCGTCCGGGCCGTACCAGACGAACACGACCTCCCAGCCGAGGTCGTTGGTCGCCGCCTGACGGCGGCGGACCAGCAGGGCGTACTCCCACTTGAGCATGGCGTCATTCTCACCCCGCAGCGGCCCGCGGACCCGGATCAATCCTCGGCGATCCGCCCGCCGTCGACCCGCAGGCGCCGGTTGGTCTCGATGGCGGCCAGCATCCGCCGGTCGTGGGTGACCAGCAGCAGCGTTCCGGGGTAGGTGGCCAGCGCCGATTCGAGCTGTTCGATGGCGGGCAGGTCCAGGTGGTTGGTGGGCTCGTCGAGCACCAGCAGGTTGACCCCACGACCCTGGAGCAGGGCCAACGCCGCCCGGGTCCGCTCACCGGGGGAGAGGGTGGCCGCCGGTCGGGGCACGTGCGCCGCGCGCAGCCCGAACTTCGCCAGCAGGGTCCGCGCGTCGGCGGGCGACATGTGGGGTACGGCAGCGTGGAACGCGTCGATCAGCGGCGCGTCACCGAGGAACAACCCGCGGGCCTGGTCCACCTCACCGACCACGACGCCGGGCCCGAGCGAGGCGGTGCCGGCGTCCAGCGGCAACCGGCCGAGCAGCGCGGCCAGCAGTGTCGACTTGCCGGAACCGTTCGCCCCGGTGACCGCCACCCGGTCCGCCCAGTCGATCTGAAGGTCGACCGGGCCGAGGGTGAACCCGCCCCGGCGTACCACAGCACCTCGCAGCGTGGCCACGACGGCGCCGGCGCGGGGCGCGGCGGCGATCTCCATCCGCAGCTCCCACTCCTTGCGGGGCTCCTCGACCACCTCCAGCCGTTCGATCAGCCGGTCGGTCTGCTTGGCCTTCGCGGCCTGCTTCTCGCTCGACTCGGCCCGCAGCTTGCGGCCGATCTTGTCGTTGTCGGTGGCCTTGCGGCGGGCGTTCTTCACGCCCTTCTCCATCCAGCCACGTTGGGTGCGCGCCCGCGCCTCCAGACCGGCCTTCGTATCGGCGTACTCCTCGTAGTCCGCGCGGGCGTGCCGGCGCGCCACCTCGCGCTCCTCCAGGTAGGCCGCGTAGCCACCGCCGTAGTGGTTGACCTGCTGCTGCGGCAGGTCCAGCTCCAACACCCGGGTCACCGTGCGGGTCAGGAACTCCCGGTCGTGGCTGACCAGCACCGTGCCGGCGCGCAGCCCGGTGACGAACTCCTCCAGCCGCTCCAACCCGGCCAGGTCCAGGTCGTTCGTCGGCTCGTCGAGCAGGAACACGTCGTACCGGCTCAGCAGCAACGACGCCAGCCCCGCCCGGGCCGCCTGACCGCCCGACAACCCGGTCATGGCGTGGTCTAGGTCCACCGCCAGACCCAGGTCGGCGCTCACCTGCTCGGCGCGTTCGTCCAGGTCTGCGCCGCCGAGGGCGAGCCAACGCTCCAACGCGTCGCCGTACGCGTCGTCGGCGCCCGCCGTCCCGGCGGTCAACGCCTCGGTCGCCGCGTCCAACGCCGCCTGCGCGGCGGTCACCCCGGTCCGCCGGGCCAGGAAGTCACGCACCGTCTCACCCGGTCGCCGTTCCGGCTCCTGCGGCAGGTGCCCGACCGTGGCGGTGGGCGGGCTGAGCCGGACGCTGCCGGCCTCGACCGGCAACAACCCGGCGAGGGTACGCAGCAACGTCGACTTGCCGGCCCCGTTCGGCCCGACCAGGCCGATCACGTCGCCGGGGGCGACAACCAGGTCCAACCCGGCGAAGAGTGAGCGGTCGCCGTGCCCGGCGGCCAGGTCCTTGACGATCATCGTGGCGCTCATCAGGACGGCAGCCTATCCGGCTGCCGGCATACGAGCCGACGGCAGCGGGCAGACTCAACGGCGTGGTGACCACACTGGCGATCGACTGCGGCGGCGGAGGCATCAAGGCCTCCGTGCTGGACGAGGCGGGCACGATGCGGGCCCGACCGTTGCGGGTGCCCACCCCGTACCCGTTGCCGCCTGCGCTTTTCGTCTCGACCCTGCTGGATCTGGGCGGACGCCTGCCGACGGCGGACCGGCTGACCGTCGGCGTACCCGGGATGATCCGGCACGGGGTGGTCGTCGCCACGCCGCACTACGTGACCCGCAGCGGCCCGCGCAGCCGCGTCGACCCGGACCTGCTCGCCGAGTGGTCCGGCTGGGACGCCCGGGGCGCCCTCGCGGACGCCTTCGGGGTGCCCGCGCTGGTGCTCAACGACGCCGAGGTGCACGGGGCCGGGGTGGTCGCCGGCACCGGCTGCGAGCTGGTGCTGACCCTCGGGACCGGGCTGGGCAGCGCGCTCTTCGACGGCGGGGTGCTCGCTCCGCACCTGGAGCTGTCGCACGCGCCGGTGCGGTGGGGCACCACCTACGACACGTACGTGGGTGAGCCGGAACGCCGGCGGCTCGGCGACGCCTTCTGGTCCCGCCGGATCCGGCAGGTGGTCGACGGGCTGCGCCCGGTGTTCCGGTGGGACCGGCTCTACCTGGGCGGGGGCAACTCCCGACTGATCCGGCCCGAGCAGCTCGCCCGGATGGGTGACGACGTGGTGGTGGTGCCGAACACCGCCGGAATCGTCGGTGGTGTCCGTGCTTGGGAGCTTTCCGCCGGACGCCGGGACGCCCGCACCTGACCCCTATTCGACTCCCGGGAACAGTCGCCAAACCTCCGGTGTTGTGCCAGCGTCGGAACAGGTGACGGTGCGACCGAGGGGGTGGGGCAGATGGATCTTCTGGCGGACTACCGGCGGGCGACCATGTTCTTCGAAACCGGTGACCCGAGCGGAGCGGCCCGACTGCTGGAGCCGATCGTCGACGCCGAACCCGGCAACGCGGCCGTTCGGCAGCTGCTGGCCCGGGCGTACTTCCAGTCGGCCCAGCTCAACCGGGCCGAGGAGCACCTGCGGGAGCTGATCGACCGGGACCCCAGCGACCACTACGCGCACCACGTGCTCGGTCGGACGCTGGAGCGGCTCAACCGGCACAACGACGCGCTGCGGCACCTGCGGATCGCCGCCGCGATGTACGCGACGAACGACGACTACCGGACCGCGCTGGAGCGGGTGGAGACCCGAGTGGGCGGCACACGCTGAGGCGCGAACCGGTGACGTGGCAGGGGCGGTCCTCCGGGGCCGCCCCTTCGTCGTCCGGTGGTTGCCCCTGGTCGTTCGGTGGCCACCCCTGGTCGTTGGGTGGGCGGGCCGTGCGGCGTGCCTAGGATGGCGGACATGGGACCTGACCGGCCGGGGGCTGCGGCATGAAGCTCAAGCTGGACCTGCACGACATCTTCAACAAGGGCCAGGACATCGACCGCGCGCTGCGCGGGATCATGGACGAGGCGGTGGCGAAGAAGGCCACCCTCGTCGAGATCATCCCCGGCAAGGGGTCCGGCCAGCTCAAGAAGCGCGTGCTCCGGTTCCTCGACCAGAAGGACGTCAAGCAGCTCTACCACCGCGTGGAGAAGGACTCGAAGAACTTCGGCCGACTCTTCGTCCACTTCCGCTGGAAGTAGAGGCGACATAGCCTCCGACCTGCGTAGTAGGTCCCTGCCGAGGCCGTCGAACCATGATCATGCCCTGTCCAGGCCGTCCAGGGATCCCGGAGGGTCTGCGCCGGCCTGGTCTCCCCGAGTGCCTTGTCGATCGCCCGGCGGGTGCGATCCTCGTTGGCCGGTAGTAGGTGGGTGTAGGTCCGGAGGGTGAAGCCTGGGTCCGCGTGGCCCAGGTAGGCCGACAGAGCCTTGATGCTCTTCCCGACGTCCAGGAGGACCGAGGCGTAGGTGTGCCGCAGGACGTGCGTTCCGTTGTGTCGGTCATCGGGGATGCCGGTCGCCCGGATCACGGGCTCTCAGACGGCGGAATTGAACATCGCGCGGGACAGCCGCCAGGCCGGCGGGTGTCGTCAGGTACAGCTCACCGGTTAGCGTCTCTCACGGCAGGGTCACCGGGACCGGCGGGGCAATCCCGCAGTGTTGCTCGAGTCTCCCGGCTATCGAATCAGGCAACGGAACTTCACGGACTAACTGCCCTTTGGCGGGCGAAGATCAGCGAACCTCGGACCAACTTGATCTGCCGAGTGAAATGTAGGACCGGACGAGTCGGGTCGAGATCCCGGGACTGACCGCGAAGATTCCCCCTGCCGTAGGCTGCATCCCGCGCCCAAGTCCACCGCTATCCGGTACCGGGGACGCACGTTCTTTCGAAGCGCAGTCAACCGGATGACCGGGTCGCGGCACCACCTTGGTCGGAGCGGGTTTCGGTCGGCGAATGCTCTTGACCGCGAACGGGTTGCTTACGACCTTCTTGTCGTCCACCGGCGCGTTGAGAATCATCGACGCTGAGGAGCCGCACGGTGCTCCTCAGCCACCACAGTCGCGCGTCACTAGGTCACTCACGTGCCGATCCTACTTGGGTTGCAGACCATAGCTAGACGGCTAGCGTGACGCCTCAGTCGCGGCCGAGCGGGCGCGGTCTTCACGGCCTAGGCGTACCAACAGCGTGCGGAGTTCAGTGAGGTCAACACTCAACCGGCTCCAGCCCTCACGCCAACGTTCATCAAGAGACTCGCTCCGCTGCGCCAGATGACGACTTTCAGCCGCCAGTGAGTTAAGCAGGACTGCGATTTGACGAACGTGTTCTGGCGATTCCCGGGGAACGTCGAGATGTGTCGGCCCCCGAACGTCAACACCTACCTCGTCTGCGATGACACGGCTGGTAGTCACCAGCATGCGCTGAAGGCGAGTCCGTAGCAGGTAGGCCGACCTCGCGTCATACGCAGCCGAAATCACCTCGTCGAGGCGTTTAATACAAATGTCATACCGCAAGGCGAGACACCTCCCTCACTAGGATATCAGCCCGTTCAACCCACCGTCTGCTCATTGCGAAACTGGCGCCAACCGGCCACGGACGAAGCCGCGCGAGGGACATTCTGTAGGTGTATAGCTCGGGGAACTCTTCCGAAATTTCCGGCGGCAGCTGCATGCGATGGCAAAAATGCTGAACAGCAGTATGCCGACCAAACCGTGGATCGCCAAGCAGGTAGCAGCCCAAAATGGCTGCATGCCGGATCGTCGTAGCTATGGCGGCCAACTCGAACTCCGGCGTGCTGTCCTGCAACCGTATTGCCGATCGAACATCAGTGAGCGAGAGTTCAAAGGATTGGACGTCTTCCCGCCCACGCCTATAGGGAGGAATTCTCCGGAGTAGTTGCTGGTACCTGTCGATTCCCGTGCCGTTCCCTCCAATCACCTTGCCTTCGAGATTCAAGTGCGCAATGAATGGCGATCCATTCGCGTGCATTGCGCGGAACTCTTCCCACTTGTACTGGCTCACAGAAGTTCCGTAGGGGACCGCTTCGCCGATTCCGTGAGCTAGGTCGGATACTACGAGAACGTCACGATCGCTATGCTCGTCAGCACTGCCTCGCGCATGCGAGCCGTAGAGCACAATGACGTGAGGGCTGTCTACTTCCATCGCTCAAAGACCGCCCTGAATAAAAGGGTGACAGTGAGCCCGCCGAACAGAACCCCGGTTAGGACCTCAAGGAAGGCGATTGTTTGAGCGTAGCCGGAGGTATACTTCAACTGGGAAATGCTTGACCCTGGCAGCATCGAGCCAATACTGGCTAGCCATGCGTCCGTCCACTCAGCCGGGCCGTCTGGTTTTTGCAATCCTCGCCGACCAGCGAAAAAGAGCGCCGGAAACAGGATTAGGGTAGTGAAGGCCCAATTTCTGAGGACGACGAGGTAACTTCGCTTGTATCCCCATAGATAGCCCCGAAGGCGGCTCGAAGCGTATTCCACGAAAGCTGCAACGCGGTCCCATCCGCGGAACTTTTCTTTGTAATACTGCGAGGACTGCGTGAAGGCCGCCTTTAGGTATTCTTCTTGGGCTGCAACACCTGCCTGCCTATACCACTCAGCGTCTTTCACATCGCCTGCGAGCCTGGCTTCGTCTGACAGGTTGACACAAAGGTGATGTTTCAGATTGGGTTCCTGCGGGAGGCCATGCTGCAACTCCCGTCGGGGAATCCAGCAACCTTTGAAATGATTGTAGTAGCGGAAATCGTTGCGTCGCAGGTCTATCTTTGTGAAGTCGCAGTCGATGAACTTGGATGCATTGAATGCGGAGTCCTCTAGCCGCGTTCCCCTGAAGTAGCAGTCAACGAAGACGCAGTCAATGAAGGTCAGATTCTTCATCTTGCAGTTCTTAAAGCTGACATTCGCGAAGGTGCAGTGCTTGAACGTGACGCCCTCAATACCTCGATTGTCGAGACGCTGAGAGGCGAATAGCGAGTCCTCAATCGTGCTCCCCGCTTTGATGACCTGGGGCAGCGCGCCGGGTTGGCGGCCGACGAGATAGGAGGAGGCCGGCATGGCAAATTTCTATCACAACTAGCCCGTCTAGGGCTCCCCAGATCGGGCCAGCTTGGACAACCTCCCAGACGATGCAAGTGAGAACTTTTTGTACGAAATCAGGCGGCCAGCTTCGCAGGCCGCTCGCGCCTCCGAACCTGGGCCGGGCCTATGGCCCGCCGCCGCGCCTCTGGCCTTAGGCAGCCAGCGCGACGGTGACAGCCTGCCTTGGCGCGACATACGAAGAAGCCCCGGGCCGCCATGATCGATGATGGTTCCGGGGCTTCAAGGTGATCGAGACACAGGCAATGCCCTCGGCGGGGCGCTCGGGCGCTCTGGGATGGTGGCACCATCCCAACCTCTGTCCGGGCAAAGTGGAGCAGGTGGGGCCTGCCTGCTCCACAACGATGCGGACGAAGGCTGAAGGCTGACGGGATGGCTAAGAGCCGGTAGGACTGTTAGGGCGGGCATGCACACGGACGAAGTTTGCTTCGAACGTCCGAGTAAATCCGAACGAAGTCGGTTAGCTGTCGGCAAGGCGACTGTTGATTGGTTGTCGTAGGCGTAGGCGCTGGTTCATCCTGGCTCGGTGGAACTAGAGGCAGCAGACGACGGCCGGCAGGGCAGGACATCGGGTAGCGCTGCTGAAGGCACTACACCTAAGATCGAATATAAGCTTGCCTTCGGGCCTCGGCGGCGGAAAAGGGTTAGTCCTGCATTGCCGTACCTCGCCGCAATCGTCCAAATCCCAATTCTTGCGATCGTCCTATCATTGGGCGATGACGGCAAGTCACCTTGGCTCGATCGATATGCACGCCTCTTCAATGGGGCGAATTCCGGCAACGGATGGATCGTGTTGGGCTGGTGGAGGGAGGCGCTTGTACTTGCCGTTCTTTTCTTGCTGCTTGTCGCCTTGCAGCGCTCGCTGCGCTCTCGAGCAAACAATGTCGGCCTCAGTAAGCCGCCTTGGATACTTATTATGCTTATCGCCGCTGCCGCCTTGTCGGTTGGCGGACTTACTCTACTGATGCTTTTTCATGAAGCGTCAAGGGCCAAGTTGGATGCTCAACCTCAACTCCGCATTGACGCGATCAAGACGGCTGCGACGGTCGTGGTCGGCACGACTGGAGTAGGGGCGCTGTTGGTCTCGCTGCGGCGGCATTGGATGGGGGAGGGGGATCGAGTAAGCGAAAGCTTCAACAAGGCCATTGATCTTCTCGCGCATGAGGCAAAAATTGTGCAGGTCAGCGGGTTGGTAATGTTGGAGCGCTTGATGATCGCCCATCCTGAATATGACTTCAGTGCGGCTGAAATAATCAACTATTACCGATTGGAGTCTACGGGTTACGAAAACTGGATTGCGCGACGAATCCTGCATCGCCAACACCACTTTGAGTTGGAGCGGGTGGAAGACGGCGATTAGCTCGGGACCCCTGCGCACGATAAGAGACGGCAGCCGCGATGGGCCACCCGGGATGAAGGCCACCGCTAGATCCACAGCCTCAAGATCGAGCGAGTCCCATCAAGGTCGAAGGTGTAAGGGGTTCAGATCCCCGAGGGGATTCCCTGCCCCTGGATCGTCATCCGCACCGCCGCTAGCGTTGGCTTCGTGACGAGTGAGATCGAGCCGGATGTACAGCGACTGCGGGAGCAGGCGCTGACGAGCGTCGGTCGGTCATCTGGTCGGGCGCCGTTCCGTTCCGTTCTCTACCACCTGACACGAGGCCGGCTGGACAGGCGCCCGCGCTATACCGTCGGTCAGCTTCCGACACTTAGGACTCCTTGGCAAGACACCGTCTCTGGTCGGTACTTCGGTTGGCGCTGTAGGGAGGCGAACTTGGGCGGCCGGTTCGCCTTCGCGGTGGAATACATCGTGTGCCAGTGCTGCCGAGCAGCTTGGGTGGACAAGCCCTACACGGCCGAGGAGTACCAACGCAAGGGGCTTGCCTCAGCTGCGTTGAGGGCGCTGCGCGAAGAGAATTCCGGGATGACTTGGTCCACGGGCAGCGGACACATGAGCGACGCGAAAGCTTTCTGGATAGCTGTCGGCACGGGTGTTCCTGGCGAGTACAAGCAGCGCGAGCTGTGCGAGCACATCGGCAGACACAGGGGAGTGAAGCCGCGCTGGCTGCTCAGGCGGCAGCAGCGACAGTGCGACTGAGCGCTGGCTCCGTGGCTGATTGACCGAACGCCCGGGTTCTCGGGCGGCGCTGAACGCAGCACCAAGATCATGCCGTTGCCAGGCTGCTGATGGTGGACCAGTAGCGACGAAGGTTGACCGATGTTGACTGTCTACTTCCCAGGTCGGGAGGTGTGAAGCCCGCCTTAGTCGCCCCTGCCTGCCACCGAGATCAATACCGCTGGAAGTAGAGGCTGCGCCTCTTCCGACCGGCGTGGTCGGTCCATGCGGTCATCGGCCCTTGGGTTTAGGTAGATCGCTTCGAAGCTAGATTCGATCTAGCTTCGGGAGGGTCGTGGCCACTGCGCCTGCCGACGCCGAGGTTCCGATCCCGAGGAGGTTCGGCATCGGGTGGAGCGGAATTTTCGTCATGAGGCGCGGTGATGCGTCCGCGTCAGCGGTCGGATACTGGGCGGGTGACGGAGGAGCAGGTTACCGAGCCAACGCGGTGGACGATTCACGGTGAGCGGGTGGTGGACGGCAGCCGGCGGGCTCGGTTGAGCATTGCCGACGTGGAACTGCCGGATGGGGTCCGCTTCGAGCAGTACGTGATCAGGGCTCCCCGGTCAGCCATGGTTGCGGTGCTCGATGAGCAGGAGCGCCTGCTGCTGATGCGGCGGCACCGGTTCGTGTTCGACCGGTGGGTGTGGGAGCTGCCTGGGGGTTACGTCGACGACGGTGAGCAGCCGGCGGCATGCGCGGTCCGGGAGGTTGAGGAGGAGACCGGATGGCGCCCGGGTTCGGTGGAGCCAATGCTGTCGTTCCAGCCGTGGGTGGCGACGGCGGATGCGGAGAACTTGTTGTTCCTCGCCCGCGATGCGATACAAACCGGTTCGCCGGTGGACGTCAACGAGGCCGAGCGGGTGGCCTGGGTGCCGTTGGCGGAAGCGCGTGACCTCGTGTTCCGGGGTGAGATCGTGGGGTCCGGCACGGTGATCGCGGTGTTGGAGCTGGTCGCGCGCAAGGCCCGGGGTGAGCTGTAGTCAGCGGCGTTGACCGAGGGTCGCGTCGACGCTGCTGATGAAGTGTCGGACGGCTGGCCGGCGGCGGTGCGCTGTGAGTTCGGTCTGCAGGTCGCGTAGGTACCGGACGGCTCGGGCTGACCGCAGTTGAGAGGTCAGCGTGAGCGCTTCGGCCCCGATGGCGCTGGCGCGATCGGGCTCGCCGTGGTGGGCGTGGATGGATGCGAGGAGAGTGAGGTTGAAGGCCTTCCCGCGGACGTAGCGTTCGTCCATTTGCAGCGATCGGACGGTGAAGCGTTCGGCCTGCTGGTGGCGTCCGAGGGCGCGGAAGCAGTGGCCGAACTTCGCTGACAGGTACGCCTCGTCGAAGTAGCCGAGCCATTGCGGGTCGCTGCTGCGGTCAGCACGGTCGAGGAGCTGTTCTGCCTGGTGCAGTGCGGTGGTGCAGGCGCGTTCGTCCCGCCCGGCGGCGTGGGCATGGGCTTCCATGACCAGCGCCTCGGCGGTCAGCACCGCCAGGCCGGCGCGTTGTGCCGTCTGCCGGGCGGCGCGGGCGAGATCGATGCCGCTGGCATTGTGGCCGAGGTAGGTGGCTTGGTGGCTCATCGCGGCGAGGATTTCGGTGCCGAGTCCAGCATCATCGGCAGCTCGGGCTAGGTCGAGAGCGTGGGTGAGGTAGCGCTGGGCGAGGCCGTGTTCGGCCATGTCGTATGCCTGCCAGCCCGCGAGCTGAGTCAACTCGGCGACGGCGGCGAGTAGCTTGCGGCCGGTCGCCGGATCGTAGCGTCCCTCGGTCAGCAGGGGCGTGACCTCGTGGTTGAGGTAGCGGGCGAGGGTTTCACGGGCATGGCCGCCGCCGTGCTGGTTGTCGAGCCGCCGGTAGGTGGAGGTCATCTCACGGATGGTGTCGATGTCGGGTTGACCGACTGGTCGGTGACCTCTCTGTCCGACGGGTTGCGTAGTGGGGGCGGTGAACCAGCGCAGCGCGGGCAGGGTGTAGCCAGCGGAGCTGAATACTGTCTGACGGAGCATGTCTCGGCGGTTCACGTCGCCTTCCCACAGCTGTGTGGTGGCGCGGACGGTCTCGCGCCAGGATTGGTCGTTTGGCACATCACCGCGCGGCCTGGTGGGGGAGAGGTGCTGTGGTTGGCGGCAGGGTGCAAGGCCGAGCAACATCCGGATCTCGTCAGGCATGCCGCAGCCGTCGGCGATCCGCTCCAGCACCTCGATGGACGTCACATTCCGCCCGGCGATCACCCGGCTGACGTAACCCTGTTCCAGGCCAACCACGGCCCCGATGCGTGTCTGACTCGCCCCCGTGTGCCGGGCGAGCAGCCGGAACAGAGTGCCGATGTCCCGGACGCGCACTGCGGTCCTGACGTCTTCCCGTGCCCAGAAATCGTCCGGAATCCGAAAGTGGTCGAGTGGCACAACCGCTCCCACCGTTGTCGAGCGACTACGCATCGTGCTCAACCTGGAGCTTAGGTCTGGTACTCGTGCAGGTCGAGCCCGCTCATGTCACCGTGATATGGCTAGCGGACATGGCCGTGTGACCGCAGCCAGCGGGACCGTCTTGGCATGTTGTTCGATGTCGAGAACCCACCGGTCGAACCGCCTGACGGCTGTCGCCACCGGCTGCTGTGGCGGTTGTGCCGAGCACTGTGGGAAGACCACCGCCCCTGTCGTGCCGGCCACTACCCCAGCGTCGGATGGTTCCATGCCGACCAACGTGTGTCGTGCCGCCTGGCACGCCTCGCCCTCGAAGGCCTGCTGACCGCCAGCGGTGAGCAGGGCGTCGCGTCATCGCTGTGGCTCGATGTTGCCCGGAGCCGTATCGCCACGGGCGACATCAACCTCGCCGCCGTTATGGCGGAGGCACGCTGGCACCGTCGTCGTGCAGGCCTGCCGGAGTGAGGATGGCCGCGATTCACGGCCTAGAGGCCCTCATCGGCCACGCCCAAGCTCAAGTCGACGCTGCGGACGAACTCCTGGTGCTCCACGACGAGGGCGGACTCGACCTGTGTCGATGCGGCCGGCCGCACCCCTGCCCGGAGCGACTCAGATGGCTCCAGAGAAGGGCGCACTTCGTACGCCTGATCGGCGTCCCACAGTGACCACCCACGGCCCGGTGATGCCGATCTGGACCTGCGGAGGCTGCAACGCGCCTTGGCCCTGCCAGACGCGACAGAAAGAACTACGCGCTGAGTACGAGGACGCAGCCGTCTCCCTAGCGCTTTACATGGGTGCTCAACTGGTCTGCGCCTCGCGGGATCTGAGCTGGGTGCCTGCCGGGGTCCTGCACCGTCGCTTTCTCGGTTGGACCCGATGAGCATCCTTCGGCGGGGTGACGAGAAGTTCCACTACAGCTACGGCTCCCACAGGTGGATCCCGCCGGGCCCCGACTACGACCAGGAAGTCTGGGATGAACAGGTTCGCCAGCACAAGCACGGTCACCTGCGGAACGAGCGTCCGAAGATCCGCATCCAGCGCCTGATCTGAGGCGTGCGGTGGCGGTCAGAGGCTGGCGGCGAGCAAGCCGCACACGACCAGCGGAAGCACCGCGGACAGGGTGCCCACCGCTGCCGACGAGCGGATCCGGGTACGGGAGACGAGCACCGCGAGCATCGCCAGGCTGACCAGCAATGCGAGGAACAGCGCGGGCGTGGCCACGTAGAGCCCGAAGAGCAGCGCCCGCGACCGTTCGGAGTCGCATGCCCCGCCGCAGTCTGCCGGGACCGCCCCGGAGAGCGTGCTGAGGAACAGGCCGAACGCAACGACGAGAGCCACGTACCAGCCGGCCAGCACCAGGAAGGATGAGCGCGCGTCAGCGAGATGGGTACGTGACGGTGCCAGAGTCATGACGGAAGTATCCGGGGTCAACCCCCGATCTCGGCGACCATCGTGTCCGCGTCCTCGAACGACTCGACAGTGCGGAACCCTTCGGCGGCGTACAGCCTCGCGGCGAAGTTCGCCCGTTCCACGCTCAGCGACACTGTGCGGATGCCGCGTGACCGTGCGGCGTCGAGAACGGCGCGCAGGAGCATCCGGCCCACACCTCGGCCTCGCCAGGACTCCACCACGCCGATGGTCAGCTCGGGAACGTCGTCACTCACGTACCCGTAGCCCGGATCGGCGGCGGTCAGGAATCGGAACCAAGCCGCGCCGACCGGCCCATCAGTCGGGTCCACCGCAACCAGGCCGAAGTCGTCCGGCCGCATCCAGCCGGTGACGTAGTGGGCCAGCGCGGGGTTCGCCAGGATCTCTTCGTGGGACCAGTTGCGCTCGGGTAGCCAGTTCACGGCCTCCACGAGCATGTCGACCAGGAAATCGGAATCAGCCGAGGTGGCCGCACGGAGGCCGAGGTCAGTCACCGCCGAAGCGTCGCACACAGGACCGGCAGAGCGAGGATCAGCGCCGGTGGGTGCGGGCCTGGGGCAGCGTACGAAAGGGTCAGTGAGCCGTTGCGTCGGCGCGGGCGCTGTGGCCGACCGGGCTGCGGGACCAGCACTGCGGGCGTTGCCGGACGGCCAGGTCCAACGCCAGGTGATCGGACTCGATCATCTCCCGGGCTATTCGACGTGCCATTTCCAGGCGGTCGACGTGCAAGTCAAGATCCGTCGGACCGGCGCCAGCCATATCGAACTCCTCGTCAGCGTTCGAGCTATTCGCATCATGCGGCACGTCGGGAATCGTCACCATTCTCCGATCGGTGGAAAGCTCCCGCCGTACGGCTCGGTGTCGCGTACCCCGGTTGCGCCGATGGTAGCGGCGGCCTCGCCACCCCGCCGGGAACTGCGGAAAGCCGGTCTTGCCGACGGTTTGTACATTGCACGGTGCGACTTGTCCGGTGAGGGATCTTCGTTACGGGAGGACCGCCGTGCAGCATTCGAGCAGGACCGATCCATTGTTCGTCGCCGTCGAATCAGACTCGATCATCCGTGCGGACGTTGCCGGGCTCATCGCGGGGCGGCTGGCCGCCATCCGGGTGCCGGGGCTGTTGTCCGCCGCCCGGTGTCACGCGATCACGGCTGCGCTCGCCGACGCGCCGATGGACCGCTACGACGAGAGTCGGGTCTTTCCGGTCGTCGCCAAGTTCGGCCCGGCCATCAACGACCACCGGGCCGCCGGTGAGCTTCGGGACGACTACTGGGATGCGGCCCGCGCGGCCGACAAGAGCTGGTCCACGTTGGGCCTGCCGGACTCACCACGGGAGTTGTGCCTGTCGGCGTTCCGGACCGCCTGGCCGGATGTCGCACCCGGCCGTCGACAGGGTCGGGAGATGCACGTCGGCATCGTCCGCGAGATCAACGCCGGCCTCCAGGTGCACTTCGACGACGCGGTCCGGGAGTACGCGGGCCGGCTGCTCGACGGTGACGTGGTGGCGCAGTTGGCGTTCAACATCTACATCCGGGTGCCGCCCGCGGGCGGGGAGACGGTGCTGTGGCGGCGGCGGTGGCAGCCGGGCGACGAGGAACGGCGGATCCCCGGCGGGTACGGCTTCGACGAGTCGGTGACCGCCGACACGCAGTCGTTGACGCTGCGGCCCACGCTCGGTGAGGGTTTCCTGTTCGATCCCCGGCACTATCACACGGTGCGTCCCGCGACCGACGGCCGCCGGATCTCCATAGGATGTTTTGTCGGGCTCACCGACGACGGCCGACTGGCCCTCTGGTCGTAGCGAAGGGCGTTTCCCATGGTGGACAGAAGCGACGTGGAGGCGGCTGCGGCACTTGTCGAGGGGCGGGTCCGGGAAACCCCGGTCATCGCCGTCGACGGTGCCGACCTGGGGGTGCCGGGGCAGCTCAGTTTGAAACTGGAGTTGCACCAGCACACCGGCTCGTTCAAGCCGCGCGGGGCGTTCAACCGGATGCTCCAGGGTGCGTTGCCGGCGGCCGGGGTGATCGCCGCGTCGGGCGGCAACCACGGCCTCGCCGTCGCGTACGCGGCCCGGTCGCTGGGCGTTCCGGCGGAGGTCTTCGTGCCGGTCACCGCCTCGCCGGTGAAGGTGCAGCGGTTGGCCGGGCTCGGCGCGCAGGTGCGCCAGGTCGGCCAGCACTACGCCGAGGCCCTGGCCGCGAGCACCCAGCGGGCCGCGGAGAGCGGCGCGTTGGTGGTCCACGCGTACGACCAGCCGGAGGTGGTGGCCGGGCAGGGGACCGTCGGCCGGGAGCTGGAACGGCAGGTCGACGGGATCGACACCGTGCTGGTGGCGGTCGGCGGTGGTGGGTTGGTGTCCGGCATCGCCAGTTGGTTCGACGGGTCGGTGCGGGTCGTCGCCGTCGAGCCCGAGCAGATCCCCACCCTGCACTCGGCGCTCAAGGCCGGCCGGCCGGTCGACATCGAGGTCGGTGGCATCGCCACGGATTCGCTGGGCGCCCGCCGCATCGGTGAGATCGCCTACAACACCGCCAGTCGGACCGGTGTGGAGTCCGTGCTGGTCCGCGACGAGGACCTGGTGCGGGCGCGCCGGCTGCTCTGGTCGGAGCTGCGGGTCACCGCCGAGTTGGGTGGGGCTGCCGCGCTGGCCGCGCTGGTCGGCGGGGCGTACGTGCCACAGCC
Organism: Micromonospora sp. WMMD967; assembly: GCF_029626165.1. Taxonomy (NCBI): domain Bacteria; kingdom Bacillati; phylum Actinomycetota; class Actinomycetes; order Micromonosporales; family Micromonosporaceae; genus Micromonospora; species Micromonospora sp. WMMD967. The sequence goes on along the minus strand of NZ_JARUBK010000001.1, from coordinate 442,078 downwards.
GGAGGAGCGCGTGGCAGTGGTCATCTGCGGTGGCAACACCGACCCGAGCGACCTGGGCCCGGCCGCGCCGCACTGACCGGGCAAAGCACTGACCCGCTCAGTCGCCGTTTCGCAGGCGACGCAGCGCGTGTTCGATCTGGAGAGTGTCCAGGTGGGTGTCTCCCAGTAGTCGCCGACGGTCGGCCAGGAGTTGCTCGTACTCCTCGATGGCCGGTTCCAGTCGCCCGTCGAGCAGCAGCACCGCGGCCAGGGTGGCCCGGATGGCCAGCACCTCACTGCGGTCGGCGTGCCGGGGCTCCACAGTGGCGAGGGTGGCCCGCAACTCGGTCTCGGCCTCGGCCAGCCGCCCCTGCGCCTGCATGCAGCGGGCCAGCGTGTGCCGGGCTTGCCAGGTCTCCGGTTGGTTGAGCGGCCAGGTCCGGTAGCGGACCTCCAGGATGGCGTGCAGCATCTCCTCGGCCTCGGGTGCCCGCTGCTGGGCGAGCACCGCCAGCGCGAGACTGTGCCGCACGATCATGGTGTCCCAGTGCTCCGGGCCGCGGACCTGGTCCTCCGCGGCGACGATCTGCCGCAGCTCCGTCTCGGCCTCCGGCCACTGGCGCTGCGCCATGATCGCCTTGGTGAGCTTGTGCCGGCTGGCGAGGGTGTCGGCGTCGTCGCTGCCAAGCACCCGGGTGCGGTCCGCGATCACGTCGCGGAGCACCCGGTCGGCCATCTCCGGTTGGTTGCGCTCCAGCCAGGTGCGGCCCAGCTCGTGGCGCAGCGCCAGCACCTGCGGCCGGTCCAAGTCGTGGTCGTACGCGGCGCAGCCCCGCACGATCGGGTCGAGGATGTCGAAGGCCGAGCCGGGTAGGCCGATCGCGATGAGGTAGCGGGCGGTGAGTCGGGCCAGCTCCAGTGCGCGGCGTACCGTCTCGGGGTCGTGCTTGTGTTTCTGCGGCACCAGGTATTCGCGCACGGCCTCGACCAGGTGCGGCACCAGGACGTCCCAGTTGGTCCAGGCCGCCGAGTCGTCCGGGCTCTGCCCCTCGGTGGCGGCGAGCAGCAGCTTCATGACCAGCCCGTGGTATTCGGCGATCTGCTCACGGACCTCGTCGCGGTCGCGGAACATCGCGTGCACCAGCGGGTGCAGCGACAGCACGTGCGCGAACGCCGGGTCGGTGACCTCGTCCTGGACGTCGAAGTCGACCAGGGCGAGGTCGGCGATGCCCTCCAGCACCTTCACCCGTTGCTGGCCGGTGAGCCCCTTGAACAGTGGCGACTCGGCCAGGATCGCCGGCTTGAGCACCACCTCGTAGGGCACCGGGGAAACGCTCAGGCAGGCCAGCACGTTGAGCAACGGCCGGCTCTGCTGGAGCTTGCGGCGGGACAGCAGGTCCAGGGACAGGTCGTCGACCTCGCGGACGATCTCCAGACCGAGCGACTCGTCGAGGTCGACGTCGGGGGCGTCGAGCGGTGCGCGGAACCGGCGCTGCACGGCGGCCCGGTAGTCCGCGAAGGTGGTGATGGTGGACGAGCCGCGCCAGACCGGGCTGGCGTTGACCGACTTCAGGTAGTTGCCGGCGGCGCGCAGGGCGAGGGGCAGACCGCCCAGCTCCCGGGCCAACTCCCGGGCGTCGGCGACGTCACCGGCCTGCCGACCGGCCCGGTCGATCAGCACCTGCGCACCGGCGTCGGCGTCCAGTGGCCGCACCTGGTGCAGCGTCGACCAGGTGCCCCAGGTGGCCCGGTTGCCGTCCCGGGTGGTCACGATGACCACGCCGTCCTCGGCCTCCGGGCGGCGCAACCAACCGGTGCCGTCGGCGAGCACCCCGTCGGTGGGGCCCAGGGTGGCGGGCTCGTCCGCGCTGTCGAAGATCAGCAACCAGGGCTGCGCGGCCTGGTTGAGGTAGCGCCACACCAGGTCGGTGGCGCTGATCATCCCAGCCCAGGCCTGGTCGACCTGGGTCTCCGAGGCGCCGAGTTGGCTGACCACCTCCCGCATGCCGGAGTTGAGCCGCCCCGCCTGCACCCACCAGACCGTCCGGCCGTCGGCCCGCGCGCGGCGGGCGATCTCCAGGGCGACGTGGCTCTTGCCGGAGCCGCCCATGCCGCACAGGATGTGCACCGAGGGCCCCTCGGTGCCTTCCGCGGGCCGCACGATCTCGTCGATCAGGCCGTCGCGGCCGTGCAGTGGGCTGTCGAGTCGCCCGAGCGGTGGGTCCACGGAGACGCGACTCGGCCGGTCGTACGCAGGCCGGGGCGCTGTGACATCCTCGGGTGGAACGTCCGCAGTCAATGCGGTCCCCCTTCGGTGGCGATATTGCAGTGGGGTCGGCGGAAGATCCTGTCCATCTGATGGACAGTCGGAGGGATTGTCGACCACACCACGTCGACAGCAAGCCTATCCACCGTCGTGCTGTGTTGCACACTCACCGTTTAGGCCACACGGATGACCGTAATCGGTGTCCCGATTCCCATTCCGCAGTCGAATCCGGCCGATCCGCCGTGTGTGGCACTCGACAGGGGCATCCACGATGGACTGATGAACTGGTCGCCAATCCAGGACGTGGTCGACTGGGGTTCCGTACCGGACTGGTTCGGTGCGGTCGGCTCCATCGCCAGTGTGCTGTTCGTCTACCTTGGACTGCGGCGGGAGATCCGCGCCCGGCGCAGCGACGACCTGCGGATCCGGGCCGCCCAGGCGCGGTTGGTATCGGCGGTGGTCGAGATCCGCGGCACGTCGGTTCTGCGGGTCACGGTGGCAAACGAGAGCGACGCGCCGGTGCTGGACGTGGCGGTGCTGGCCCGGGTCGTCGCGCCGGACGACCCGGACGGCGCGTCCGTCGAGCTGGCCGCCGCGAAACACGTCCGCCGGATTCCTGGCCGCGACACGCAGGACATCTTCGTCACCGTTACGGCGGAGCACCGGTTGCGCCCGGCCGACACCGTTCTGGTGGATCTCACCTTCACCGATCACGACGGAAATCGGTGGCACCGTATCGGCGCCGGTCAGCCCGAGCCAGTGGACTGACCACATTCCGACTGAACGATTCCGGAAAGGGAGACCGGCGTTTCGGTGGCTCCGAATAGTCGGTGGTCCGGCGGGCGATTCACCACGCCGGACCACCGCAGTGTCCGTCAGATGGGATAGGTGCGGGCGACCGCCAACATCTCCGAACTGTGCGACCCGACGACGCCGACGGCCGGCGGCCGGGCCCGGAAACCGGGCAGTGCCTCCAACCCGTCGCTCGCGTCCATCGCCCGCAACGCGACCTGCGCGGCGGTGGGCCGCACCGTCAGCGTGACCTCGATGCCCTCCGCCGGCGGGGCGTGGAAGACCAACCCGAAGCCCCACTTCCCCTCACGGGGTTCCACCGGCACCGACCGTCCGGCCACCTCGGCCCGCAGCACGGTGGCGGTCGACGTGTCGACGTGCAGGGTCGCGAGCCGGGCCACCCGCTGCGGGGTCAGCCGCAGCCGCAGCGTGCGTTCGCCGCCGGCGGTGGTGGTGTCGCCCAGCACGTCGAGCTTCGGCGCCGGCAGGTTCGCCGTCTGCGCCGGCCCGGCCCGCAGCTCACCGTCGCCGAGCCCGGGGAAGTCGTCGCCGACGTCGGCCATCCCGTCCACGTAGCCGGCCGTCCACGGCTGCGGATCGCTCTCGTGGCTGAGCCAACGGGCCTGACCGGTGCCGGCGTCCATCGCGTACATCAGGTGGGTGGGCGCGGGATGCGCGGCGTCGAAGCGGTCGACGGCCAGCCCGACCCCGGCGAGCACCAGCGCCGCCACGGCGGCGGCCCCGGCCGGCAGCACACCGAGCCGCCGGGCCCGCAGCGCCAGCAGCCCGCGCTGCCCACCGGCCTGCGGGTGCAGGAGGTCGACCACCGGCAGGGCGGTCAGGCCGAGCAGCACCGCCACCAGCGCGGCCACCCCGCCCATGCCCATCCCCAGCGCCGGGAAGAGCAGCACCACCGTCGGCAGCAGGATGAGCACGCCGACGGCCGCGGCGGCCGTCACCGCCACCACCGGCCACGGCCCGGTCTGACGGGTACGCAGCGCGACCAACCCGCCGAGCGCGCCGGCCAGTGCCGGCAGTGTGGTGAGGTACGCCCCGCCGGGCACCGCCACGGCGAGCAGCACGCCGAGCAGCGCCAGCCAGGCCAGCCCGCCGACGGCGAGCGCGGCCGGGCCGATCCGACGGCGGGTCAGCGCGTACCAGGTGAACAGGATGGCGGCGGCCAGCGCCAGGACGGCCAAGCGGTACCAGACAGGTCGGTACGGGTCGAGCAGTTCGGCGTACCCCGGTCGGATCGTGGTGATCGCGAGCCAGAGCAGTTGCGCGGCGACCGGAGCGGCCACGATCGGCACCAGGGCCAGCCCGAAGCCGGCGGCCAGCCGGCCGGTGCCGGCCCGACCCTGCCGACGGGTCAGCCAGCCCAGCGCGACCACCGCCGCCACCGCGAGCAGGGCGAGCGGAAGCGTGAGCCAGCCCGGGTAGCGGACCAGACCACCGGGGACCGGGAAGTAGGTGGCGTCGTGCCCGGAGCGCAGGTCGGTCAGGTCGACGGCGCCGAACTCCCGGGCGACTCCCAGCGCGTTGTCCCCGTGCTGCTGGAGGCTGCCCCGGTCCATGGCCGCCGGGGTGTCCAACGGGGTGTGGTAGATCGCACCCCCGTCGATGTACGCCGAGTTCAGCCCGACGAACTTCTGGTCGAGGAACGCGGTGAAGTCGGTGTCGTTGGGCAGCGCGCGGTAGATCTCCACGGCGAACGAGGTGCCGACCGGGTGCGGGGCGGCGCGGCCGAAGACGTCCACCAGCTTCGCGTTGTTGGTCGACGTCTCGAACATGATCACCGGCCCGGTGGACCCCCGGGCCTCCAGGTTCAGCACCACACCACCGTCGGCGGCCAGCGGGTGACTGGCGGCGAACGCCGACGCGCCGCACAGGCACGCCTCCTCGGCGTCGGTCAGCACGAAGACGATGTCGTTGCGGGGCCGGGGGCCGGTGGTGAGCGCGCGGGCCACCTCCAGGATGGCCGAGGTGCCGGCGGCGTCGTCGTTGCCGCCCGGCCCGGTCTGCACCGAGTCGTAGTGGGCGACCAGGAAGATCCGGCCCGTCGACGCGGTGCCGGGCAGCCGGGCCACCACGTTGCGGACCCGGGCCATGGTCGCCCCGCCCGCCGCCCCGCTGAGCTGGCCGGCCTCCGGCGCCACAGTGTCCTGCACCTCGGTCTCCAGGCCCAGCCCGCGCAACCGCTGCTCGATGTGCGCGCGTACCTGGTCGTTGGCCGGGCTGCCGGCGACGTGCGTCCGGGCCGCGATCACCTGGACGTCCTCGAACGCCCGGCCCGCGCTGAACTCACCAGCCGGCGCGTTTGCCGGCTTCGGCGCCGGGGTGCGCAGGTCGAGCAGGCTGCCGGTGCCGACGGCGGCCAGCGCGACCAGCGCGGCGGCGGCGGCCAGCAGCCGCCGGCGAGGTCGCGTCAACGCCCGGTCGGCCGGGGGTACGCCCCGAGTCGGGCGGGACGGTGTGCCCGTCGTGGCCGGGGTGGTGGGTGCGCCCACGGAAACTCCTCGGGGGGTGGTGGGGCCTGGGGTGGCACCATCCTGCCCGTCGGTGCCCGCCGACGGGATGGCCGGTAAGCCGTACCTCGACCCGCCGCCCGGTTTGTCATCAGGTGGGCAGTGACGCGGTCCATCCCCCTCCCCGCCCGCGCCGGAGGCGTCGTGTTGTGTGCGACCGTTGTGTAATACAGGATCAGCAGGGCACTCGGAAGGAGCCCGACATCACCAGCGAACTCCCGCGCCTCGCGGCGGTGACCCGGCCGACCCGGGGACCCGGTCTGACCGGTTCCCCTGTCGTGTCGTACCCGCATGGCGGCCTGGCGAGGCACGCCAACCTGCCACCGGGAGAGCGGTTGCGGGTGCTGCTGGTGGAAGACGACGAGGGTGACGCCTTCCTGGTCGGTGAGCTGCTCGCCGAGACCAACTCGATGATCGACCTGGTGGTCGCCACCAGTCTCAGCGAGGCGCGGCAGCGGATCACCGACGTGGACTGCGTCCTGCTCGACCTGGGCCTGCCCGACGCGCAGGGGCTGGACGGGCTGCGCCAGGTGCTGGAGATGTCCAGCGGTGCCGCGGTCTGTGTGCTGACCGGCCGTTCCGACGAGCACCTGGGTGTCGTCGCGGTCGCCGAGGGCGCGCAGGACTACCTGGTCAAGGGCCAGGTCGACGGGGTGTTGCTGACCCGGGCACTGCGCTACGCAGTGGAGCGCAAGCGCGCCGACGTGAACGCCCGTCGGCTGCGCGAGGTCGAGCTGCGCCAGGCCGAATCGGCCCGCCTCGAACGCGGCCTGCTGCCACAGCCGCTGATGACGACCGACCAGGTGGCGGTGCACACCTTCTACCGGCCGGGCCGGCACGCCGCGCTGATCGGCGGGGACTTCTTCGACGTGGTGCAGACCCGCCCGGACCGCCTCGACCTGATCGTCGGCGATGTCTGCGGGCACGGGGTGGACGAGGCCGCGCTCGGCGTCGAGCTGCGGGTGGCCTGGCGGGCCCTGGTGCTCGCCGGAGTGCCGGACGACGAGGTGCTGCCCGCGCTGGAGCAGGTGCTGATGAGCGAACGCCGCCTTCAGGAGATCTTCGCGACAGTGGCCACCGCCAGGCTGGACCTGGACGCCAACCGGGCCACCGTCCGACTCGCCGGGCACCCGCCGCCGCTGCTGCTCTCCGGTGGCCGGGTCGCCCCGGTGCCCGCGCCCGGTGGCCGGCTGCTGGGCGTACGACCCCGCCGGCCGATCGCCTACGACCTGGAGTTCGACACCGATGACTGGTCCCTGCTGATGTACACCGACGGCCTCATCGAGGGGCGGGTGGGCGAGGGCAACGAACGCCTCGACGTGCCCGGTCTGAGCGGTCTGCTCGGCGAACCGGCCAACCGCGAGGTGTCGCTGACCGAGCTGCCGGCCTGGCTGGTCGGCAGGGCCGAGCGGCTCAACGGCGGCCCGCTCGCCGACGACGTGGCCATGCTGCTGGTCAGCCGGGGAGGTGGCCGGTGAAGCCGGTGGTCGGCGGCTGGAGTCTGCGCCGCCGGGTCGTCACCCTGCTCACCGTCGTGGGTGTGCTGCTGATCGGTCTGGCCGCCGCGGAGGCGGCGGTGGCGGCCCGCAACCGCACCCAGATCGACGCCGTCCTGAACCAGACCGGCCCGTTGCGGGTGCAGTCGCAGGAACTGCTCAACGCGTTGCTCGACCAGGAGACCGGGATCCGCGGGTACGCGGTCAGCGGTGACCCGGCCGACCTGAATCCCTACCGGGAAGGGCTCGCCCAGGAGACGAGTGTCGTCACCTCGATGCGGGAGTTGCTCGACGACTACCCGCAGATCGGTCAGGAGTTGCGGACCGTCGAGCAGCGCAGCTCGCAGTGGCGGCAGTCGGTCGCGGAACCGGTGATCAGCACCACCGAGCAGAGCGGCACCAGAGCTGGACAGGCGTTGATCACCGAAGCGGCCCGCCAGCAGTTCGACCAGGTGCGCGCCGCGGTGAACGACCTCCAGGCGGAGATCCTGACCGCCCGGGAGCAGGCCGCCACCGACGTGCGGACGAGCAGTAACGTGCTGGTCGTCCTGCTGATCATCGCCGCCCTGGTGGTGGTCGTCGCCGGCGCGGTGCTGCTGGTCTCGCTGGACCGGATGGTGGTCCGTCCGCTGACCGCCCTGGCCGACCAGGTCCGCGAGGTCGCCGAGGGCGACTACCAGCACCGCATCTCCACCGTCGGCCCTCCGGAATTCATCCGGCTCGGCGACGACGTGGACGCGATGCGCCAGAAGATCGCCGCCGACCTGGCCGAGGTGCGGGGCGCGCGCGAGCGCATCGAGTGGGTCAACAGCCAACTCCAGAAGCAGGCCGAGGAGCTGACCCGGTCCAACCGTGACCTGGAGCAGTTCGCGTACGTGGCCTCGCACGACCTGCAGGAGCCGCTGCGCAAGGTGGCCAGCTTCTGCCAGCTGCTCCAGCGCCGCTACGCCGGGCAGCTGGACGAGCGGGCCGACCAGTACATCGCGTTCGCGGTGGACGGCGCCCAGCGCATGCAGCGCCTGATCAACGACCTGCTCGCGTTCTCCCGGATCGGCCGGCTCACCACCGGCTTCGTCGAGGTCGACCTGAACAAGGTGATGGGCGACGTGGCCGGGCAGACCGAGGCCGCCCGGCAGTACGCCGACGCCGAGCTGACCTGGACCGACCTGCCGGTGATCTCGGGTGAGGAACCGTTGCTCACCAACCTGTTGGCCAACCTGGTCAGCAACTCGATCAAGTTCCGCCGCGCCGACGTACCGCCCAGGGTGCACGTCTCGGCCCGCCTGGTGGGCGCCGAGTGGGAGATCAGCTGCGAGGACAACGGCATCGGGATCGAGCCGGAGTTCGCCGACAAGATCTTCGTGATCTTCCAGCGGCTGCACTCGAAAGACGCGTACCCGGGCACCGGCATCGGGCTGGCCATCGTCAAGAAGATCGTCGAGTACCACGGCGGCCGGGTCTGGGTGGACACCGACGTGCCGGAGGGCACCGCGATTCGCTTCACCCTGCCGGCGCTGCCGGCGGACGTGGAAGCGGCTGCCGCCGTCGAGTCGCCGGACCAGCCGACCGCTCTGCCGGCGGGCGACACGACGCCCCCGGACGAGGCTCCGGCAGCGCCGGCCGAGCAGTCCGACGTAGCGGACCGGCCGGACCGGGCCGACGAGCCGTCGGGAAGCGGTAGAACGGGTGACATGAGGGAGACGGTGGGATGACCGCGCCGGCGGATGGCAAGAGCCCGATCGAGGTCCTGCTCGTCGAGGACGACCCGGGTGACGTGCTGATGACCCAGGAGGCGTTCGAGGAGCACAAGCTGCGCAACCGGCTGACCGTCGTCTCCGACGGCGCCGAGGCGCTCGCCTACCTGCGGCGGGAGGGCCAGTACGCCGACGCGGTCCCGCCCGACCTGATCCTGCTCGACCTCAACCTGCCCCGCCGCGACGGTCGGGAGGTGCTCGAAGAGATCAAGAAGGACCAGGAGCTGCGTCGGATCCCGGTCGTGGTGCTCACCACCTCCCAGGCCGACGAGGACATCCTGCGCAGCTACCAGCTGCACGCCAACGCCTACGTGACCAAGCCGGTGGACTTCGAGCGCTTCATCTCGGTGGTCCGCCAGATCGACGAGTTCTTCGTCAGCGTGGTCAAGCTGCCGCCGCGTGGCTGACACCCTGCTCGACGACGTCGGTGACCTCCTGCGGGAGGCCGCCGACCAGGTCGTGCTGCCGCTGTTCCGCAAGCTCGACGACGACGACGTGTCGGAGAAGGCACCCGGTGAGGTGGTGACCGTCGCCGACCGTCGCGCCGAGGAACTGCTCTCGGCGGGGCTGCGTCGGCTCCGGCCGGGCTCGATGGTGGTCGGCGAGGAGGGCGTCGCCGACGACCCGGGGCTGCTGCGGCACCTGCGCTCCGGCGGGGACGTCTGGTTGGTCGACCCCGTCGACGGCACCGCCAACTTCGCCGCGGGACGCCGACCGTTCGCCCTCATGGTGTCGCTGCTGACCGACGGGCGACCGGCCGCCGGCTGGATCCTCGACCCGCTCGCCGACACCCTCGCCGTCGGCTCGGCGGACGACGGCACCCTGCTCAACGGTCGACCGGTGGACCGCACCACAGCGACCCCACCGCTGGGCGAGCTGCGCGGGGCAGCGATGACCCGGTTCCTGCCGCCGGCGACCAGGGACCGGGTCCGCGCCGGCGGTCGGCAGCTCGGTGAGCTGCTGCCCGGCCAACACTGCGCCGGCCGGGAGTACCTGGACATCCTCACCGGAGAGCAGCAGTTCGTCCTCTTCTGGCGCACCCTGCCGTGGGACCATGCGCCGGGCACCCTGCTGGTCCGCGCCGCCGGTGGCGTCGCCCGCCGTTTCGACGGCGTCGACTACCACCCGGCCGACGACGACCGCGGCCTGCTCGTCGCCGCCAACGAACAGATCTGGGCCGAGGTCCGCGACGCCCTCCTCGACGGCTGATCCGCGCCCTGCGCGACGACGCCGAAACGCTCTGTCGACATCTGGGCACCCCGGCGGTCTGAGGGCTGGTCAGCAGGCCGTCGTCCGGTATCGTGACCGGCGGTCTCCGCCAGCAGGCCGCCGACCGGCGCCGGCGGGGACGCCGCCGCAGTTGGTTCACCGGCGGTCGACGGAAGGACGCTTTCGTGCCCAGGACCAGGCTTCGCCCGCGGCTCGGCCGCCGCGCCCTGTTCGCTCTGCTCGCCACCGTCGCGTTGGTGCTCGGCGGTGCCGCCGTGCCCGCGTACGCGGAGCCCGGCGAGGGTGGCAGCAAGAAGCTCCAGGACGCTCTGGAGCTGACCGCCAAGGGCCACATCGAGGCGAAGGCCAAACTGGACAACTCCAAGCGTCGCCAGACGGCGCTGGCCGGCGAGCTGACGACTGTCGAGGGTCGGATGGTCGGGCTGACCGCCCAGGTGGGCGAGGTGGCCGCACAGTCGTACCGGGTCGGTCGACTCACCCCGGCGACGATGCTGCTCAACACGAGCACGCCGCAGGCGTTCCTCGAACGCGTGAGTGACCTCGACCTGATGGCCCAGCGCGACGCCAAGCGGCTGCGTGACCTCGTCGAGGCCAAAGAGCAGGCGCAGCAGGCCAAGATCGCCATCGACGCCGAGGTCCGCGAGCAGCAGAAACAACTCGCCGTGATGGCGAAGAAGAAGAAGGAGGCCGAGGCGGCGCTCGCCGAGGTCAGCTCCGGCAGCAGCAGCGGTTTCAGCGGCGGCAGCTCCGCGTCGGCGACCCCGGCCCCGCGTAACTCGGACGGGTCCTGGCCGTCGGAGTCGTGTTCGGTGAAGGACCCGACCACGTCCGGCTGCATCACGCCGCGCACCCTGAACGCGCTGAAGCAGACCCAGGCGGCCGGCTACAAGCGGCACGTCTCCTGCAAGCGCAGTGGCGGTGGTGGCGAGCACCCCAAGGGGCGGGCCTGCGACTTCTCGGCCGCCACGAACGGCTTCGAGGACAAGAACGCGACCGGCGGCGACAAGGCGTACGGGGACAGCCTGGCCGCCTGGCACGTGCGCAACGCCGACCGCCTCGGGGTGCTCTACGTGATCTGGTACCGGCAGATCTGGCATCCGGGCACGGGGTGGCGCTCCTACAGCGGCAGCGGCAGCCCTGCCGCATCCCACACGAACCATGTTCATCTCTCGATGTACTGACCCGAAGCGCCAGCTTCGCTGCGTACCATCGCGACGATGAGCTCCCCACCGTCCGACGTAACGGCCCCGCCGGCATCCCCGGCCTCGCCCGCTCCGGCCACCGGCCGGGCGTTGCCCAACGGCCTGGCCGCCTTCCTGGTCTTCTTCTCCAGCGGGGCCGTGCTGGTGCTGGAAACCGTCGCGCTGCGCCTGGTCGGCCCGTACGTCGGGGTGACCCTCCAGGTGACCAGCTCGGTGATCGGCATCGCGCTGGCCGCCATCGCGTACGGGGCGTGGTCCGGTGGGTGGCTGGCCGACCGGCGCAACCCGCGTGGCCTGCTGGCGCCGGCGCTGGTGCTGGCCGGCATCGCCACCGCGATCACCCTGCCGGTGGTCCGCTACGCCGGTGAGGTGCTGCGGGGCGGGGCGGCCAGCGGCATCCTGCTGCTGGTGGCGCTGGCCGTGTTCGTGCCGGCCGCCCTGCTGGCCGCCGTCACCCCGCTGGTCGTGAAGCTCCAACTCGCCGACCTGCGCCGCACCGGCCAGGTGGTCGGTCGACTCTCCGGGATCGGCACCCTGGGCGGCATCACCGCCACCCTGCTCACCGGCTTCGTGCTGGTCGCCGCGCTGCGCAGCACTGTCATCCTGCTGACCCTCGCGATCGCGCTCGGGCTGGTCGGCATCGGTCTCGGCTGGTACCTGCGCCGGCAGGAGCCCACCGAACTGCCCGGCCCGGCCCGGACCAGGGCCGCGTTGGCTGTCCTCGGCCTGGTCGGGGCAGGGCTGACCACGATCGCGCCGAACCCGTGCGACATCGAGACGGCGTACCACTGCGCCCGCGTCGAGTCGGACCCGAACCGGCCCACCGGCCGGACACTCCTGCTCAACTCGGCCCACCACTCGTACGTGGACCTCGCCGACCCGAAGCACCTGGAGTACGCGTACACGAAGTGGATCGGCGCGGTCGCCGACGTCGCCGCGCCCTCCGGGCAGCGACTGGACGCGCTGCACCTGGGCGGCGGCGGTTTCACCGTCCCGGGCTACCTCACCGCCACCCGGCCGGGCACCGAGAACGTCGTGTTCGAGATCGACGGCGGCCTGGTCGAGCTGGGCAGGCAGGAACTGGGCGTACGCACGGGGCCGGAGCTGCGGGCGGTGGTGGGTGACGCCCGGATGCTGGTGGCCGGCGAGCCGACGGACAGCCGGGACCTGGTCGTCGGTGACGCGTTCGGCCACCTGGTGGTGCCGTGGCACCTGGCCACCCGGGAGATGGCGGCCGAGATCCGGCGGGTGACCCGCCCCGGTGGCGTGTACGTGCAGAACGTCATCGACTACCCGCCACTGCGCTTCATCCGCGCCGAGCTGGCCACCGTCGGGGCCGAGTTCCGGCACGTCGCGTTGATCGCGCCGCCGGAGGCACTCGCCGAGCAGCAGGGCTCCAACTTCCTCATCGTCGGCTCGGACGCGCCGCTGCCGCTGGAGGCCGTCCGCGCCCGGCTGAGCCAGGTGGACCCCAAGGTCAGCCTGCTCTCCGGCGCGGAGCTGACGGAGTTCATCGGCTCGGCGCTGGTGTTGACCGACGACTACGCCCCGGTGGACCAACTGTTGGCGACCGCCTGATCGGGTGACTTTCCTGACCGATTCCGATCCTTCAGGTGTAGGTGTGTCCAGCCTGGGCAACAACGGCCACCATGGGCGGTGGGGACCGGAACAACGCGCAACTCCTCGATGAGCGGTACCGGCTCGTCGAGCAACTCGGCGCGGGCGGCATGTCGGTGGTCTGGCGTGGCTACGACGAGGTGTTGGGCCGCCAGGTCGCGGTGAAGGTGCTGGCCTCGCGGCTGGCCAGCGACCGGGCCTTCCGGCACCGGATCCGGGTGGAGGCGCAGGCCGCCGCGCGGCTCTGCCACCCCAACATCACCAACGTGTACGACTACGGCGAGTCCGAGCAGGTCGGCCTGACCGTGCCGTACGTGGTGATGGAGCTGGTCGACGGAGCCTCACTCGCCAACCGGTTGGGCCGGGAGGTCAGCCTGCCGTGGCGTGAGGCGGTGACGATCGGCGCCGAGGTCAGCTCGGCGCTGGCCACCGCGCACGCCCGTGGTGTGGTGCACCGCGACGTCACCCCGGGCAACGTGATGCTCACGCCGACCGGTGTGAAGGTCGTCGACTTCGGCATCTCCGCGCTGGTGGGGGAGAGCGAGAAGGGCCCGGACGGCGCGCTGCTCGGCACCCCCGCCTACCTGGCCCCGGAGCGGTTGGACAACGGTCAGGTCTCCCCGGCCACCGACGTGTACGCCGTCGGTCTGCTGCTCTACCGCATGCTCACCGGTCGGCTGCCCTGGCAGGCCAGCACGACCACGCAGATGCTGCGCGCGCACATGTACAACGACCCGGACCCGATGCCACCGGTGCCCGGCCTGCCGGACGAGGTGACCGACCTGGTGCGGCGCTGCCTGGCCAAGCAGCCCGGTGACCGCCCGGCCACCGCCGAACTGGCCCGGACCCTCGCCGAGGCGGCCGGAATGCTCGCCGCGGTGCCGGTCTCGCCGGCCGCCGGGCACCTGGACCCGGCCGCGCTGGCCAACGCGGGCACCACGATCCTGCCCTGGTCCGCGGCGACCGACGCGTTGCCGCTGTCCCGCACCCGCAACCGGAGCCGGCGGATGGACCGGCGTCGCCGGCGGGTCGAGGCCGGGGTGGCCGCCGTCGGCCTGATCGCTGTCACCGGCGCGATGTGGGGCTTCACCTCGCGCAGCCCGGCCAGCGGCGACGACCGGCCGACCACCGAGGCGCGGATGGGCCTGCCACAGGCACCGACGTGCGACGTGACGTACGCGCTGCGGGCCGACACCGGTAAGGACTTCGCCGCCGAGCTGACAGTGACCAACAGCGGCAAGCAGGAACTCCGGGACTGGACGATGAACTTCACGTTCCCCGGCCAGCAGACCGTGACGAAGTCCGAGCCGACGTCGGTGCAGCAGCAGGGGAGCACGGTGCTGATCCGACCCGCGGCCCAGCGCACCACCCTGGCGCCCGGCGCCGCCGAGAAGGTCACCCTGTCCGGCACGTACAGCGGGGCCAACCCGCTGCCGGTGGAGTTCCGGCTCGGTGACGTGACCTGCGGGGTACGCGTCTCCGGGGTGGCCGGCAGCGTCCCGTCCACCGCACCGGCGACGAAGGCGGCCACCACCACGAAGGCCCCGCCGAAGAAGGCGACGACCCCCAGCGGTTCCGGGGGTGGTGCCGCCCAGAAGGCGAAGCCGCCGAAGGCCGCGAAGGGCCCGGCGAAGCCCGGCGATGCCAAGGGGCCGGGTGGTCCGGGAAAAGGGTGAAGGCCCCTGAGGGGCACGGTGGGCCGAAGAAGAAGTGACGGTCAGCGTCGCTCCGCGAACCGTTGGACCTGGTCGATCCCGCCCTCCACGATCAGCACCCCGCCCTGCGTGAGGGTCGTGTCGTCCGAGGCGTACCGGAAACGCTCGCCGGGCACCTTCGCGCCGATCACCCGGACGCCGGAACGCTCGTCCGGGCGCAGGTCGAGCAGGGTGCGCCCGACGAACGACTCCGGAACCCGGACGGTGGCGATCGCGAAGTCGTCGTCGAACTCGACGAAGTCCAGCAGCCGGCTGACGATCAGGTGCGCCACCCGGTCACCGGTCTCCGCCTCCGGGAAGATCACGTGGTGCGCGCCCACCGACGACAGGATCTTGGCGTGTTTCTGCGAGGTGGCCCGCGCCCAGATCTGCGGCACACCCAACTCGACCAACGCCAGCACGGTGAGGACGCTCGCCTCCACCGACGCCCCGATGGCCACCACCGCGCGGGTGAAACTGGCGACGCCGAGCTGACGGAGCGCCCCCTCCTCGGTCGAGTCGGCTTGGACCACCCGGTCGATCTGGTCGGCAAAGCGCTGTACCTGGGCCGGGTTGCGGTCGACAGCCAGCACCTCGCGGTCCATCCGGCTGAGCGCCGCGGCCAGGTGGCAGCCGAA
The DNA here is from genome assembly GCF_029626165.1 of Micromonospora sp. WMMD967. Taxonomy (NCBI): domain Bacteria; kingdom Bacillati; phylum Actinomycetota; class Actinomycetes; order Micromonosporales; family Micromonosporaceae; genus Micromonospora; species Micromonospora sp. WMMD967. The sequence continues at coordinate 426,885 of NZ_JARUBK010000001.1, read as the reverse complement.
GCGACCCAACCCGATCACCACGATGCCGCCGCCGTCAGATCGTCTCGCGGACACCTCGACCCTCCTCGTTGCTAGCCGACAATTGGTTGCTCCTGGGGGTAGCGGTAGAGCCTGCGTCGGGTGTTCAGGGCGATCGCCGACCCCAGGGTGAGCGGCCCGACCCGGCCGATGAACATCAGCACGGTGAGCACGAGTTGGCCGCTGGCCGGCAGTTCGCCGGCGAGACCGACGGTGAGCCCGGTGGTGCTGAACACGGAGGTGACCTCGAACAGGGCCGCGACGAACCGCACGCCTTCGGTGAGCAGCAGCAGGAGCATGGTTCCGGCCGTGACGAGCGCGACGCTGAGCAGAGCGACCGTGACGGCCTGTCGCTGGCTCGCGGTGGCCACCCGGCGGTGCCCGACCGTCACGTCCGGCTCGCCGCGCAGTTCCGCCCAGATGGTGAACCCGAGCAGGAAGAACGTGGACACCTTGATGCCCCCGGCCGTGCTGGCGCTGCCGCCGCCGATGAACATCAGCACGATCAGCAGCGGATAGCTCTCCTCCTGAAGGTCGGCGATGTTCAGCACGCTGTAACCGCCGGTGCGGCTCAACGCGATCTGGGTGAACGACGCGAGCACTTTGCCGGCGGCGTCGTACGAGCCGATGGTGCTGGCGTTGGTCCACTCGGCGGCGAGCAGACCGGCGAAGCCCAGCAGCAGCAGGGCGAGGCTGCCCCAGATGGTCAGCTTCGTGGCCACCACCCACCCCGCCGGCTTGCGCCACTCACGGACCGCCTCGAACAGGGCCGGAAACCCGAGCCCGCCGACGATCCCACCGAACGCCAGCGGCAGCGACACCCACGGATCGCGGGCGAAGGCCAGCAGACCGTCGCTGTAGAGCGCGAATCCGCAGTTGTTGAACGCCTGGACAGCGTGGAACCCCCCTGACCAGAGAGCCCGTCCCGGCCCGTAGTCGTACGCCCACCAGAGCCGGCCGGCGACCACGGCGGTCATCACCGCCTCGCAGGCGAAGACGGTCACCGCGATCCGACGCAGCAGCCGGGCCACGTCGCCGATCCCGAACTCCGCCGTCTCGGCCTGCACCAGCAGCCGGTTGCGCAGGCCCAGTTGGCGTGAGACCACCAGGATGACCAGCGCCGCGGCGGTGAGGATGCCGAGACCGCCGAGCTGGGTGAGCAGGGTGATCACCACCAGCCCCGGGCCGGACCAGTAGTTGGGGGTGTCGTTGATCGCCATTCCCGTGACCGACACCGCCGAGGTGGCGGTGAACAACGCGGTGACCACCGGCGGACGTTGGTGATCGACTGTTGCCCAGCGCGCCATCAACAGCCCGGTGCCCAGCAGGATCGGCACCAGGAACCCCAGCGGCACCAGCCGCACGGGGTTGCGGAAGAACCAGCGCACCAGACAATCTTCCTTTTCCGGACCGATGTCGGAGCGGGAACGCCCATTCCGGAGATTCACCTGCCGGTCAGTCGTCGACCAACTCCCGGCCAACCGCAGGCGGTCTGCTGTCCGCGACACCCTTCGATGACAGGAGACGGCGTTGCGACGTACCCTCTCGACCCTCGGCGTGGCCGGCGCGCTGCTCGCCGCCACCGCGGTCGCCGTGCCCACGATGGCCGCCGCCGAGCCCTCGACCGGCGCGGACCGCGCCCGGGCGAACGACCGTCCGATCGTGATCGGTCACCGAGGTGCCAGCGGCTACCGGCCGGAACACACACTGGAGGCGTACCGGCTGGCGATCCGGATGGGTGCCGACTACATCGAACCGGACCTGGTGTCGACGTCCGACGGCGTCCTGGTCGCCCGGCACGAGAACGAAATCTCCGGCACCACCGACGTGTCGGCCCACCCGGAGTTCGCGGCCCGCAAGGCGACCAAAGTCATCGACGGTGTCGCCGTGACCGGCTGGTTCACCGAGGACTTCACACTGGCCGAGCTGAAGACGCTGCGAGCCAAGGAACGACTGCCGCAGGTCCGGGTGGCGAACACCGCCTTCGACGGCCGTTTCGAGGTGCCCACCCTCCAGGAGGTCATCGACCTGGCCCGGACCGAGGGGCGGGCACGGGGCCGCACCATCGGTATCTACCCGGAGACCAAGCACCCGACCTACTTCGCGTCGATCGGCAAGCCGTTGGAGGAGCCGCTGCTGAAGGTGCTGCGGCAGAACAAGCTGGACCGCAAGAATTCGCCGGTCTTCATCCAGTCGTTCGAGACGGCGAACCTGCGTCGCCTGAGCCGGCTCACCGACGTGAAGCTGGTGCAGCTGCTCGACGCCACCGGCCGCCCGTACGACTTCACCGTCGCCGGTGACACCCGCAGCTACCAGGACCTCGTCACGCCGGCCGGGTTGAAGTGGATCGCCGGGTACGCCGACGGCATCGGCGCGAACAAGAACCTGCTGGTGCCCCGGGACGCGGCCGGCAACCTGCTCGCCCCCACCAACGTCGTGCGCGACTCGCACCGCGAGCGGCTGCTCGTGCACTCCTGGACGTTCCGCGCGGAGAACCAGTTCCTCCCCGTGGACTTCCGGATCGGCACCGATCCCAACGCTCGTGGCGACATCACGGCCGAGTACGAGCTCTTCCTCGGCCTGGGCCTGGACGGCGTCTTCAGCGACCACCCGGACACCGCCGTCGCCGCCCGCGCCGGCCTCGCCGACAACTGACCTCGGCCGGAGCTGATCCGCTCCGACCGATCGCTGGGCCGATCACGCCCGGCCCAGACGCTGGCCCGTCGTCCGCCACCCGGATGGCGGGCCAGCGGCACGTCCGAGGCGCGAACCGCCAGGCCGCGCGGCGTGATCGACTCCAGGTCGGTGACGTGGGGGTGTCCGGCGTTCGGGATGGAACGACCTCGCCGATGTGGAGTCGATCATCGATTGACCGAACCGGGGCGGATGGCGCGAGACGACACACACCACGTGCGGTCCGTGGGGGTTCGGGCCACCGGGACCGACGACGCTCCGGTGGCCGTGCGGGCCGTTGTAACCTCCGGCCACCTCATTCCTGTTACTTGTGTGTTTCTGCCACATAGCTCGTGGGTGACGTCACTTCTAGCGTGAGCCGTCACGAAGAAGTTCTCTCCCTCCGAGTCCTCATGTGGAGTCGCAATGACGGTCCGGACGACGCGGCGGGTGTTCCTCTCCGCCGCCACGATGATGGCCGCGGCGCTGGCCGCCACGGCCTGTGGTAGCCCGCAGGACACCGCCACCGGCGGCGGCGACAGTGCCGCCCCGGTCAAGGTCGGCCTGGTGTACTCCCAGTCGGGAGCCCTGGCCAGTTACGGCAAGCAGTACATCGAGGGTTTCAAGGCGGGGCTCGACTTCGCCACCAAGGGCACCGGCAAGGTCGGTGACCGGAAGATCGAGTTGACCGAGGTCGACGACGCGGGTGACCCGGCCAAGGCGGTTTCCGCAGCGAAGGACCTGATCGGCAAGGGTACGAAGATCATCGCCGGTTCCACCGCCTCCGGCGTGGCGTTGCAGGTCGCGCCGATCGCGGCGCAGAACAAGGTCCTGTTCATCAGTGGACCGGCCGCCACCGATGCGGTGACCGGCGCGAACAAGTACACGTTCCGTTCCGGCCGCCAGTCCTACCAGGACGTGGTGACCGCCAAGTCCTTCATCGGCGACCCAACCGGCAAGAAGGTAGTGGTCTTCGCGCAGGACGGCGCGTTCGGCGACGCCAACGAGGCAGCCGTCAAGGCCGTCATCGGCGGGGCGGGCGCCACCGTGAGCAGTGTCCGGGCCCCGGCCAGCGCCACCGAGTTCACCCCGTTCGCCAGCCAGATCAAGACCGCCAAGCCGGACCTGCTCTTCGTGGCCTGGGCCGGCACCACCGCCCCGGCCATGTGGCAGACCCTCGACCAGCAGGGTGTGCTCGCGTCCACCACCGTGGTCACCGGTTTGGACATCCGCGCCTCGTGGCCGACCTTCGGGGCTGCCGGCACCAAGATCTCCTTCCTGTCGCACTACTTCGACGGCGCCAGCGACACCGAGGCCAGCAAGGCGCTCAAGGCCAAGGTCAACACCATCGACCTGTTCCACCCGGACGGCTTCGCCGCCGCCCAGATGGTGGTTCGGGCGGCCCAGGAGGGCGGGGACGACGTCGACAAGATGGTCACCGCTCTGGAGGGCTGGAGCTTCGACGGGGTCAAGGGCAAGATGACCATCCGGGCCGCCGACCACGCGCTGCTCCAGCCGATGTTCCAGGCCAAGCTGGCCGGCAGCGGCACCGCGTTCACGGCCACCGCGCAGAAGAGCCTCACCGGTGACGAGACCGCGCCACCGGCCGTGGCCATGAAGGGCTGACCCATGCTCGCCACCCGCGGTCTGACCTGGCGGATCGGTGAGGTCGCCATCGTCGACAGCGTCTACCTCGACCTCGAGCCCGGGGAGTTCCTGGGCGTGATCGGGCCGAACGGCGCCGGCAAGACCTCACTGTTCAACCTGATCACCGGCCTGCGTCGGGCCACGGAGGGCCGGATCACCCTGGACGGGCAGGACATCGGTGCGCTTCCGCCGCACCGGCGTGCCCGCCTGGGGCTGGGCCGTACCTTCCAGGCGTCCTCGGTCTTCGGCTCGCTCAGCGTGCGGGAGAACGTCCGGCTCGCCGTTCAGGCGCACCGCGGGGGCTCGATGGCACTGTGGCGGCGGGCGGCGGCCGACCGGGAGGTGGCCGCCGCCGCCGACGCGGCGCTGGACCGGGTCGGCCTCGCCCACCGGGGTACGGCACTCGCCGGCACCCTGGCCCACGGCGAGAAGCGCAAGTTGGAGATCGCCCTGCTGCTCGCCGGTGAACCCCGGGTGATGCTGCTGGACGAACCGATGGCCGGGGTCAGCGCCGAGGACATCCCGGAACTGGTCGCCGTCATCAAGTCCCTGACCGGCGACAGCGGCCGGGCGGTGCTGATGGTCGAGCACCACATGGACGTCATCCTGGAGCTGGCCGACCGGATCGCCGTCATGCACCACGGCGCGCTGCTGGCCTGCGACACCCCGGAGACGGTGATGGCCAACCCCACGGTGCAAGAGGCCTACCTGGGGGAGTCGCTGTGAGCGCGAGGAGTGAGCCGGGTTTGCGAGCCCCGCAGTCGCGAACGGAGGCAGCGCTGTGAGCGCGAGGAGTGAGCCGGGTTTGCGAGCCCCGCAGTCGCGAACGGAAGCGGCTCAGCTGGAACCCGTTCTCAGTGTCGAGGACCTGTCGGTCCGGATCTCCGGACTGCACATCCTCCAGGGCGTGTCCTTCACCGTCGCCCCGACCGGCGTGACGGTCCTGCTGGGCCGCAACGGTGTCGGCAAGACCACGACGTTGCGTGCGATCCTCGGCCTCACGCCGCCCGCCGGGGAGGTCCACGGCACCATCCGGATGGGCGCGCAGAGCCTGCTGAGCCAGCCCACCCACCGGCTGGTCCGCGGTGGGCTCGGTTACGTGCCGGAGGACCGGGACGTGTTCGCCGGCCTCACCGTCGCCGAGAACCTCCGGCTCGCCGAACGGCGTGGCACCAGCCCGGCGTACGACAAGGTCTTCGCGCTCTTCCCGGAGCTGGACCGGCGCGGACGGCAACGGGCCGGCTCGCTCTCCGGCGGCCAACAGCAGATGCTCGCGATCGGTCGGGTGCTGCTCAACGACAACCGGCTGTTGCTGGTCGACGAGCCGACCAAGGGGCTGGCGCCGAAGGTGGTGACCGAGGTGGCGGAGGTGCTGGAACGGGTGGCGGAGTCGGTGCCCGTGCTGCTCGTCGAGCAGAACCTGGCTGTCGTACGCCGGCTGGCCCGGGACGCGGTGGTGCTGGCCGCCGGCAAGGTGGCCTGGACCGGTGACGCCCACGAGTTGCTGTTGGAGACGGCGTTGACCAAGTCGCTGTTGGGTGTCGGCTCGGCGGAGGTGAAGCACTAATGGGGACCGTCATTCTCCTGGCGTTGACCGGGCTCGGCCTGGCGGCGCTGTACTTCCTCGTCGCCTCCGGCCTGTCCCTGGTCTTCGGCCTGGCCGACGTGCTCAACTTCGCGCACGGGCTGTTCCTCGGCGTCGGCGCGTACGGCACCTGGTGGGCGGCGGGCAACCTGCCGGGCGCGGGCCCCGACGGGTTCGGCTTCGTGTTGGCTGTCGCGTTCGGGGTGGCCGCCGGCACGCTGGTGGCGATCCTGGTCGAGCTGGTGCTGATCCGTCCGCTCTACTCCCGCACCATCGAACAGGTGCTGGTCACCGTCGGCCTGTCGCTGGCCGGGGTGGCGCTGTTGCAGGCCACCTGGGGTGCGGACGCCCGTCCGTTCCCGCGCCCCGACTGGACGCGGCAGGTGACCGGGATCCTCGGCGCGCAGGTGCCGAACGGCGGCCTGCTGCTGATCATCGCGGCGGTGCTGGTGCTCGGCGCGATCCTGGCGTTCCTGCGCTGGACCCGGTACGGCCTGGTGATCCGGGCCGGGGTGGAGAACCGGGAGATGGTGACCGCGCTCGGCATCGACGTGCGCAAGGCGTTCACGTTGGTCTTCGCGATCGGCGGGGCGGCTGCCGCGCTCGCCGGCGCGCTGGGCGGCGTCTACTTCGGCACCGTCTCGCCCGGTCAGGGCAGCTCACTGCTGATCTTCGCGTTCATCGTGGTGGTGATCGGTGGGATGGGCTCGGTGGTCGGCTCCGCGTACGCGGCGGTCGTGGTCGGGCTGGTGCAGCAGTTCGTCAACTACTACGGCACGTCCGGGCTGGGCGACATCTGCGTGGTCGGGCTGCTGGCCGTGGTGCTGCTGCTGCGCCCGCAGGGCATCGCCGGAAAGGTGGCAACGGCATGACGGTGATCGACGCGCCTCCCGCGCAGGTGCCGGACGAACTGACCCCGCAGCGGGGGCGGTGGCACCGGGTCCGCCCGTTCCTGCCGCTCGTCGCGCTCGTCGTGCTGGCGATCCTGCCGTACTCGACGCTCTCCCTGCCGGGGATCTTCGAGGGGCCGGTCAACTCGCCCGGAACGCTGCAACTGCTCGCCATCTGCCTGATCTTCGGCGGGCTGGCGGCGGGTTACGACCTGCTCTTCGGCCGGACCGGGATGCTCTCCTTCGGGCACGCGCTGTACTTCGCCGCCGGCGTCTACGGCACCGACATCCTCGTCACCCGGGCCGGCCTGCCGCTGTGGCAGGCAGCCCTGCTGACCGTCACCGGCGGCACGATCCTCGCCGCGCTGCTCGGTGCGGTGGCGCTGCGGACCGTGGGCATCGCGTTCGCCATGGTCACGCTGGCCTTCGCGCAGGTCGGGGCGATCCTGGTGGCCCGCGACTTCGGTGGGCTCACCGGCGGTGAGGAGGGCCTGCCGCTGGACGTGTCCGGGCTGCCCGCCGGACTGGTCGGGGTGACCAACACCGTCAACCTGTACTGGCTGGCACTGGCGTACCTGACGCTCGTGGTCTTCGTGGTGCACCGCGTCAGCGGGTCGCCGACCGGTCGGGTGCTCGCCGGTCTGCGTGACGACGAACGCCGGATCGGCGTGCTCGGGCTGGACCCGTACCGCTACAAGCTGGTCGCGTTCACCCTGGCCGGTGGGTTGGCGTCGGCGGGCGGGGTGGTCTACGTCCTGATCGTCGGCGGCGCGTCGCCGCACATCACGTCCTCCGAGCTGACCCTGTCGCTGCTGGTCATGGTGGTGCTCGGCGGGCCGGGCACCCGGTGGGGGCCGGTGCTCGGCGGTGTCCTCTACATGTACCTGGACCACCGGCTCACCGCCTTCGGCGCCAGCGATGCCGTCGACAGCCTGCCGGCTGTCCTCAGTCACCCGTTGAGCCAGCCGCTGTTCGTCCTGGGGACGGTCTTCATCCTGGCCGTCTACTTCTTCCCCGGCGGCCTGGCGGGCCTGGCCCCCCGCGTAGCCCACCTGACCAGATCCCTCCGCCCAGGCCCCCGCCCCTGACTCCGACCTTGTTGATCAAGAGGTTTGCGTCAGGATCCGGCCGAACGATGACGCAAACCTCTTGATCAACGGGGATTGGGCGGCGGCCCCCCGCGGTCAACGGAGCGCTTCGGGCCCCGTTGACCGTGGGAGTTCGCCGGCGACGGCTGGTAGACATGTCGGGTGCAGACAGCAGAGCGGGCAGCGGTACGGGAGCGGGCCGAGGCGGTGCTGCGCCGGCTGGCCGGTGACCACGCTCGGCTGCGCGAGGACCAGTGGCGGGCCATCGAGGCGCTCGTCGTCGACCGGCGGCGGGTGCTCTGTGTGCAGCGCACCGGTTGGGGCAAGTCGGCTGTCTACTTCGTGGCGACCGCCCTGCTGCGGGACGGCGGGGAGCACGGCCCCACGGTGATCGTCTCGCCGCTGCTGGCGTTGATGCGTAACCAGGTCGAGGCGGCGGCCCGGGCCGGCATCCGGGCCCGCACGATCAACTCGGCGAACCTCGACGAGTGGGACGAGATCACCGCCGAGATCCAGACCGGGGCCGTGGACGTGCTGCTGATCAGCCCGGAACGGCTCAACAATCCGGACTTCCGTGACGGCGTGTTGCCGAAGCTGGCCGCTACCACCGGGCTGCTGGTGGTCGACGAGGCGCACTGCGTCTCCGACTGGGGGCACGACTTCCGCCCCGACTACCGGCGGCTGCGCACGTTCCTCGCCGAGCTGCCGGAGCGCACGCCGGTGCTGGCCACCACCGCCACCGCCAACTCCCGGGTCACCCAGGACGTGGCCGAGCAGTTGGGCGACGCGCTCGTCCTGCGCGGCACCCTGGACCGCGAGTCGCTGCGCCTCGGGGTGCTCGACCTGCCCAGCCCTGCGCACCGGCTGGCCTGGCTCGCCGACCACCTGGACCAGCTGCCCGGCTCGGGGATCGTCTACACGCTGACCGTGGCGGCGGCGGGGGAGACCGCCGAGTTCCTGCGCTCCCGGGGTTACCCGGTGTCCTCGTACACCGGGCAGGTCGAGGACGCCGACCGGCGGGCAGCCGAACAGGACCTGCTCGACAACAAGATCAAGGCACTGGTCGCCACCAGCGCGCTCGGCATGGGTTTCGACAAGCCTGACCTGGGCTTCGTCGTCCACCTCGGCGCGCCACCGTCGCCGATCGCGTACTACCAGCAGGTCGGCCGCGCCGGTCGCGCCGTGGAGCACGCCGAGGTCCTGCTGCTGCCCGGTGCGGAGGACGCCGCGATCTGGCGATACTTCGCCTCGTTGGCGTTCCCGCCGGAGCAGCAGGTCCGGGCCGTGCTGGCCGCCCTGCACACCGACCGCCCGCTTTCCACCCAGGCCCTCGAACCCCTCGTCGACCTGCGCCGAGCCCGGTTGGAGCTGATGCTCAAGGTTCTCGACGTGGACGGCGCGGTCCGCCGGGTGCGCGGTGGCTGGCTCGCCACCGGCGAGCCCTGGACCTATGACGAGGCCCGGTTGCGCCGCGTCGCCGAGGCACGCACCGTCGAACAACAGGCCATGCGGGAGTACGCGACCACGTCCGACTGCCGGATGCGGTATCTACGGGAACGCCTGGACGACACCGGGGCTGCCGACTGCGGTCGCTGCGACAGGTGCGCCGAGCCCCTCTTCGTCGCCGACGTGTCGACGGCAGCTCTCGCCGCCGCGCAGACCTTCCTGGGCCGGCCCGGTGTGGAGATCGCCCCCAAGAAGCTCTGGCCGACCGGGCTCGACGCGGTGGGCGTACCCCTCAAGGGCCGGATCGCCCCCGCGGAGCAGGCCCTGCCGGGCCGCGCGGTCGGGCGTCTCTCCGACCTGGGCTGGGGTGGCCGGCTGCGGGATCTCGTCGGCCCGGAGGCGCCCGACGCTCCGGTGCCCGACGACGTGGCCGGCGCCGTGGTGGAGGTGCTGAAGGCGTGGGCGCACGGCGACGACCCGTGGCCCCGCCGACCGGTGGCCGTGGTCGCGGTCGGCTCCCGGCGGCGGCCCCGGCTGGTCGGGTCGCTCGCCGAGCGGATCTCCGCCGTGGGTCGGCTGCCGCTCCTCGGCCAGGTCACGCCGGTCGGTGCGGGTGGTCCCGGCGGGCCGCGCGGCAACAGCGCCCAACGGGTACGCGCGCTGCACGACACCTTCACCGTGCCGACCGATCTGGCCGACGCACTGGCCGGCCTGGACGGCCCGGTGCTCCTCGTCGACGACCTGATCGACTCGGGTTGGACGATGACGCTCGTGGCTCGGGCGCTACGCCGGGCCGGCGCACCCGACGTGCTCCCGCTCGCCCTCGCCGTCGCCGGGTGACCCGTTCTCGGTCGGTGGCTCGCTCGGTGCCGGTCGGTTTCGCCGTCGTCGGGTGGCCCGTTCCCGGTCGGTGGCTCGGTTCGGTGCCGGTCGGTCTCGCCGTCGTCGGGTGGCCCGTTCTCGGTCGGTGGCTCGGTTCGGTGCCGGTCGGTGCAGAAGTTCCCCGGCGGCGTCGAATGCGATGGTCGCCACGCCGTCCGGGCGTCGGTCCAGGCCGGCCCGGCGCGGCGGTACCGTGGGCGGCATGACCGACCAGCAGCCCGACACCCGCGCCGCCTTCCACCAGGGGGTTCACGTGCTGGGCGTCGGCGGTGCCTGACGAGGTCTCCGCCGTGCCGGTGTCCGACGAGGTCTCCGCCGTGCGGGCGCCTGACGAGGTCTCCGCCGCGCCGGACCGGGCCACACTGCGGCTGGCGCTGGTGGTCGGCGGGCTGGTGCTGGCGGTCCTGCTCGGTTTCGGCCTCGGCCGGTTGAACGAGGGCGGCACCACCACCGGCCCCCCTTCGCTGGCCGCCGAACACACCGACCCACCGGGCGTCGGCCCGCACAACCACGGCACCGCCACGGGCACCGACCAGGGCGCGCCGACCGAGCCGGGTGGCCTGGCGGTCAGCTCGGCCGGGCTGACCCTGGTGCCGCTGTCCACCGACTTCACCGCCGGTCGCCCCGGTCAGCTCCGCTTCCAGGTACGCGACGTGCAGCGCCGGCCGGTCACCCGCTTCGCCGTCGTGCACGACAAGCCGATGCACCTCATCGTCGTACGACGGGACCTGACCGGCTACCAGCACCTGCACCCGACCATGGCGGCCGACGGCACCTGGTCGGTGCCGTTGACACTCGCGCAGCCCGGCGTCTGGCGCGCGTACACCGACTTCACCGTCGTCGCTGACAACGGCGCGCAGACCGCGGTGACCCTCGGCGCGGACCTGGTGGTGCCCGGTGACTACCAGCCCCGCCCGCTGCCGGGACCGGCCACCTCGACGACGGTGGACGGGTTCACGGTCGGCTACCAGGGCACTCCGCAGGCCGGGACGACAGTGCCACTGACCTTCCGGGTCGACGGCGCGGGCGGAGCCGCCCAGCTGGAGCGTTACCTCGGGGCGTACGGGCACCTGGTGGCACTGCGCGAGGGTGACCTCGGCTACCTGCACGTACACCCGGAACCGGAACTCGTCGACGGTCAGATCAAGTTCTGGCTGACCACCCCGGGGTCGGGCCGCTACCGCCTCTATCTCGACTTCCAGGTAGGCCCCACCGTCCACACGGCGGAGTTCACCCTCACCGTCCCCTAAGGCCCCACCCGCCCCCTGCGCCACCCCGCTCGCCCCGTTGATCATGAAGTTATCGCCACTCTCCACGGCGTGTCGGCGCCATAACTTCATGATCGATGCTCGGAACGGGTCGGCCCGGCCCGTTCCGGGTTGAGAGCCGGTGTCGGTCGGCGCTGACGTTCTGCTTTTGGGCTCGCGAGCCCTCTCCGGCGGGAGATCCGCGCAACATCGGGGATATTGCTGTGTCCTGCGTGTCGGAGGCAGCAACATCCCCGATGTTGTGAGGATCTTGGGCGCGGGGCGCGGGGCGCGGGGCGCGGGGCGCGGGGCGCGGGGCGCGGGGCGCGGGGCGCGGGGCGCGGGGCGCGGGGCGCTAGCCGGCGCGGCGGATGGGGCGTCGGGCCAGGTAGCGGAGCAGGTCGCGGATGTGGTGCTTCTCCTCGGCGGGGACCGTGGGATCGGCCAGCCGGTCCAGGATGGCGCGGACGTCCGCCTCGACGGGGCCGTCATCGTGGCGTCGGCGCGGTGTGGGGCCGGCGTCGGGCAGCCCGAGCGCACGGAAGGCTGCCGCGACCGGCAGATCCAGTGCGGCGCAGAAGCCGCGTACCTTCGCCAGTTCGGGATAGTCCTGCCAGTCACCCGCGAGCCAGCGGAACACGGTGGAGCGGCCAACGCCCGTGTGTGAGGCAAGATCGGTCACGGTCCAGCCACGTTCGTCGCGAGCGTCATCGATGGCGCGCCGGACGAAGCGGGCGAAGGCCATCTGCGGTGATACGTCGGCTGATGCCATCCCTGTGTGTCTTTCCCTCCTGCCGGAGCACCGGGACGATGCGCTTCCGAGGGTAGTACGCCCGAGGGCGGAAACAATTGACTGACCGCACAAACTGTCCCGTGGATGAGACTTTTTCTCCGGCAGCATGGTGCGACCCGAAAATTGCACCGAGCGATCATCATCGTTGTTCCACTAAGCTCGGTGCCCGTCCCGGCCTGGCGTCTTGCGCCTGCCGCGTCCGACCGCACCATCGCCGAGGAGCACCATGGTCGACCCGAGCCGCCCCCAGCCGTACCAGCCCGGTGCGGTGAGCCTCTTCTTCGTCGCCAAGGCCGGCGTCTTCGCTGCCGGGTTCTGGATCTGGCTGCTGGTCCTGGTGCTCCGCACCAGTTCCGCGACCGGTCTGCACGTGTTGGCCGCCACCGGCGCGATCACCACGACGCTGGTCGGTGTCGTGCTGGGCGCCCGGATGGCGTTGCAGCACAGTGCGGCCGTCCGGCACGCCGAGGTCAAGAAGCTGCTGGTGGATATCTCCTGGAACGCCTTCGCCGCGGCCGGCAACGCCGAGAGCGCAGGCAAGGTCGTTCCCTTCCCGACCGCCCCGGTAGACGGGGATCGCGCCGGCCACCGGCCCGGCATCGACCGGGTGTCCGTCCTCGACGGCGGCACCCGCGACCGTAGCGACCGCCGCCGTTAGTCGTCGCCGGAGAGCAGGGTCTCCAGGCGAGGCGTAACCTGCCACTGGTCGACCAGCTCGCGGTACTCCGCACGCTGTGCGTCGGTCGGCGCGCCGCCGGTGCGGCGCGCACGGATCAGCAGGTTGCGCGGCGTGTGCTGGGAGTCCACGAACTCCACCACCTCGGCCCGGTACCCGTGCACGCGCAGCAACCCGGCGCGCAGCGCGTCGGTGAGCACGTCGGCGAAACGCTCGCGCAGGATGCCCTGCCGGGTCAGCAGCTCGTACGGGGACGGGGCCGGGTGGGCGCGGAGCTGCTTGGCCAGATCGTGGTGGCAGCACGGGGCGGCCAGCACCCAACGGGCGTCCCAGCGCACCGCGCGGGCCAACGCCTCGTCGGTGGCGGTGTCGCAGGCGTGCAGTGCCAGCACCAGGTCGGGCGCGGGGTCGACGACGGCGTCGGCGATGGTGCCGGCCACGAAGCTGACCTGATCGGCCCAGCCCAACCGTTGCGCCAACTCGGTGTTGCGCTGCCGCTGGTCTTCGCGGACGTCCACACCGACCAGGTGCACGTCCAACCCTCGACCGGTCAGGTAGCGGTACGCGGCGAACGTCAGGTAGGCGTTGCCGCAGCCCAGGTCGACGACCCGGAGCGGGCCGGTCAGGTCGTCGGGCAGGGTCGCGGCGAGGGCCCGCAGGAACGCGTCCACCTGACGGCGTTTGGCCGCCGAGCCGCCGATCTCGGTGAAGATCGGGTCACCGGGATCGAGGAGGTACTCCTTGGCCCGGTCGTTCCCGCTCGGCTTCGCCGCCGCACGGGTGGTCGAGGCCCGGTGCACCTGAGCCTCGCCGGACTTGGTCACCCGCAGTTGGAGCGTCGCGTCGGCCGTCTCCACGTGCCAGTTGCCGAAGGGCTCGGCCAACAGTTCGTCGACCGCGACGGCGGCCTCCGCGCCGGGAGCGACGTTGCGGGTGTACGGGCGAGAGCCGTCCGACGTGGCGATCTGGATGCGGGGCCCGGCCTTGAGCGTCACCGGCCGCAGCTCGGCCCGAACCATCGAGGGGCGGTGCCCACGGCGTCGTCCGGCGGCGACCGCCCGGGTCAGCGCGGGGTCGAGTAGCAGCGCCCGGACCTCGGTCAGGGCGGCGTCCAGTGGTTCCGGCATCGTTCCATCTTCGGCAGGCGGGGTGGGAAGGGAACATCCCCCGTACCGCGCGGGCGGTGCGGGGGATGTCAGGTGTGGCTGCTGGTCAGTCGGCGGTCGCCTCGGCCGGCGTACCCGCACCGGAGCCGCCGCCACGGCGCCGCCGGCGGCGACGCGGCTTCGACGGCTCGCCGTCGGAGGCGGCGGCCGGCTCGGTGGCGCCGGTCTCGGCGGTGATCACCGCGGTCGCCTCGCCCGCGACCACCTCGCCGGCCCTGCGACGACGCCGACGGCGGGGGGTACGGGTGCCTTCCTCGGTGGCGTCACCAGCGGGTGCCTCGGCGACGTCCGCAGTGCCGGCGTCGGAGCGGCCACGGCGGCTGTCGCCCCGGCCCCGCCGCTCGCCGCGCCCCTCGCCACGGCTCTCACCGCGTCGGGAACCCCGACCGCCGCCGTCGCCCCGGCGGGAGCGCGTCGTCCCGCCCAGATCCTCCTCGATCTCGGCGGACAGCCCGGCCCGGGTGCGCTCGGCCGTGGGCAGCGTGCCGCTGACCTCGGTGGAGATGTGCAGGTCGGTGTAGAGGTGCGGCGACGTGTGGTACGTCTCCGGCGGCTCCGGCATCTCCAGACCGAGGGTCTTGTCGATGATCCGCCAGCGCGGCATGTCGTCCCAGTCGACGAAGGTCACCGCCACGCCCGTCGCGCCGGCCCGGCCGGTACGACCGATCCGGTGGGTGTAGGTGTCCTGGTCTTCGGGGCAGTCGTAGTTGATCACGTGGGTGACGCCGGTGACGTCCAGCCCTCGGGCCGCCACGTCGGTGGCGACCAGAATGTCGATCTTGCCGGCGCGGAAGGCGCGCAGTGCCCGCTCGCGAGCGCCCTGGCCGAGGTCACCGTGCACCGCGGCGACCGCGAACCCGCGGAAGTCGAGGTCCTCGGCGACCCGGTCGGCGGCCCGCTTGGTGCGGGTGAAGATCATGGTCAGCCCACGCCCTTCCGCCTGGAGGATGCGTGCCACCACCTCGACCTTGTTCATCGAGTGGGTGCGGTAGACCAACTGCTGGGTCTGCGGCGACGGACCGGTCTCGGCGGTGTGCCCGGCGTGGATCGTCATCGGCTGGCGCAGGAAGCGCCGGGACAGCGTGACGATCGGGTCCGGCATGGTGGCCGAGAAGAGCATCGTCTGCCGGTCTTCCGGAAGCATTGCGAGGATCTTCTCGACATCGTCGAGGAAGCCCAGGTCGAGCATCCGGTCGGCCTCGTCGAGGACGAGGGCGTGCACCCGGTCCAGACGGAGGTGCTTCTGCTTCTGCAGGTCCATCAACCGGCCGGGGGTGCCGACCAGGATCTCCACGCCCTTGCGCAGCGCGTCGATCTGCGGCTCGTACGCCACGCCGCCGTAGATCGGCAGCACCCGGACGCCGCGCGTGCGGCCGGCGGCGGCCAGGTCCTTGGCGACCTGGATGCCCAGCTCACGGGTGGGGACGACGACCAGCGCCTGCGGGACGCCGTCGCCTCCCTCGCCCGGCGCGAACACCCGGTCCAACAGGGGTACGCCGAAGCCGAGGGTCTTGCCGGTGCCCGTGGGCGCCTGGCCGATCAGGTCGACGCCGCGCAGCGCGATCGGGATCGCGTACTCCTGGATGGCGAAGGCGCGGGTGATGCCGGCCGCGGCCAGAGCCTCGACCGTCTCGGCGCGGGCGCCGAGTGCGGCGAACGTGGGGGCCTCCGGTCGAACCGGGGCGGTGGGGGCCAGTTCCTGGCCGTCCATCAGATCTTGAGTCAACTCGCTCATCTGGATGTGGGGGTGCCCTCTCGTGGGTGCGCCCGTCATGTCCTCAGGGCGCGTTCGGTATGACGCGGGCCACACGGTCGGCGGCAGACTGCCGAGCCGGACCGGGCCGCACGCGCGCCGCGGGCTGAGCTTCGATCAGATCGGCGCCCACGGCAACTGCTCCATGCTACCTGAACAGGCATGCCCCCGTCCCGATTCCCATCCGGCCACTCGCCACGCGGGGCAAGCAAATGTGACCTACGTCACGTCAGCTCGAACGCTCGGACACGGGGTAGCCTGCGCTCGTGTCCACGCCGACCACCCCCGGTCCCGCCGTCGCCGACCTGCTGGGCCTGGTGGCCTTCGGCGAGCTGCTCGCCTTCGAGCGGATGGCTGGTGATGCTCGGTTCGCCCCTGACCTGCGCCGTCGAGCCGCGCTGAACGAGATGGCCGCCGCCGAGATCGTCAACTACCGGCGTCTCGCCGACCGGCTCACCGCGCTGGGTGTGCCGCCGGAGGACGCGATGGCGCCCTACGTCGAGCCGCTGCAGGCGTACCACGACTCGACCGAGCCTCGGGACTGGGCGGAGGTGGTCGCCAAGGCGTACGTCGGCGACGCCATCACCGACGACTTCATCCGGGAGATCGCCGACGCACTGGACGAACCGGACCGGGCACTGGTGCTCGACGTCCTGCACGACTCCCGCTACGCCGAATTCGCCGCGGCCGAGATCCGAGTGGCGGTCGCCGACGATCCGCGAGTGGCCGGCCGGCTGTCCATGTGGGGGCGGCGGCTGGTCGGCGAGGCGCTGTCCCAGGCGAGCCGTGTCGCCACCGAGCGGGCCGCACTCACCACGCTCATCGCGCGGGACGGCCGGGTCGACGTGCCCGGGCTGTTCGGCAGGCTCACCGCCGCGCACACCGCGCGAATGGCCGCCGCCGGGCTGAACAACTGACCGCCTGGCCGGTCGGGGCCGGTCTGCGACGGTCGGGACCGGGGCCGGCCTGCGGCAGGTGGGCCGAACGCCGACCTGCCGCGATGGCCGGACCGGTCAGCGGACGGTGAAACCGACCGCCCGGGGCGACGCCTCGGCGATCTCGACGTAGGCGACCTTCTCGACCGGAACGATGACCCGCCGGCCCTTCTCGTCGGTCAGGGAGAGCGTGCCGCCGTTGCCGGCGAAGGCGTCGGTCACGATCTGCTCGATCTCGGCCGGCGACTGCGCGCTGTCCAGTACCAGCTCGCGCGGCGCGTACTGCACGCCGATCTTGACCTCCACTGTGCCTCCTCAACTGGGGCGAAAGAACCGCCCTGCGAAGGCTATCCGATCACGGGGTCGACGGTCAGGCTGACTCACCTTGCAGCGGGAAGCTCGCGATGCCGCGCCACGACAACGCGGCCACCAACGCCTCGGCCTCGGCCTTCGGCACCTGCCGGCCACCGGCCAGCCAGAACTGCGCGGCCGTCTCGGCGGCGCCGACCAGCCCGGAGGCGAGCAGCTCGGCGTGCGCCCGGCTCACCCCGGTGTCCGAGATGATGGTGTCGGTGATCGCCGCGATGCAGCCCTGCTCGACCCGCTCCACCCGCTGCCGCACCGCCGGGTCGTTGCGCAGATCCGACTCGAAGACGAGCCGGAACGCCTCGCTCTCGTGGTCGACGAAGTCGAAGTACGCGCGAACCGAGGCGCTGACCCGCTCCTTGTTGTCGCTGGTGCCGTGCATCGCGTCCTGCACCTGAGCGACGATGGCGTCACAGTGCGTGTCGAGCAGCGCGAGGTAGAGGTCCATCTTCCCGGGGAAGTGTTGGTAGAGCACCGGCTTCGACACCCCGGCCCGCTCGGCGATGTCGTCCATCGCGGCGGCGTGGTAACCCTGGGCGACGAACACCTCCTGCGCCGCAGCGAGAAGCTGCTTACGACGCGCGGAGCGGGGCAGGCGGGTGGGCCGGCCAGCGGTCTGTGCACCATTCCCCGCAGCGGTCATGGGATCCTCCGAGTTCTCCGTACGAGCCGGCATTTTCCCCCCAGACCGGCGAGGTCACTGACCACCGTCGTGGAAATGGCCCGCCGCTGTAACTTATCGCCACTCTCGGCACACGGTAGCCTCAGCGGGGGCGACCAAGGAGCGCGCGGTGAGTGAAACAGGGCAACCCGGAGCCGCCACCCCGGGAGAACACGGTGACGGAGCGGGTCAGCACGACGACCCGAGTCGTCCCGTCAGTGGGTGGGCGCCTCAGTCGGGTGGGTGGCCCCGAGCCGCCGACCCCGATGACGCCCGGGAGCAGGCGCCGCGCTGGCAGCCCGACCCGGTCTCCGGCTGGCGTACCTCCTCCACCCGCCACGGCGACCTTCCGTCGCCCCTGGCCGGGTCGCCCGGCGACCCGGAGCCGCCGGCCCGGGTCAACGGCCACCACGCCAACGGTGTGCACCCCCCGGACGACACCAACGGGGTCCGTCGCCCCGGTCTCGAACCGACCGGGGGACGTCCCACGCCGGTGAGCGCACCACCCGGGCTGCCCGGCGAGGGGCGACCCGAGACGACCGGTGACCGTCTGGTGGTTCCCGCGCAACGTCCCGTGCCTTCCGCGGAGCAGGGCGGCGGCGAGCCGGACACGGGCGCCGGTCCACGTTCCACAGCCGATCCCGCCGCCGCGCATCGCGCCCGTTGGGCCGAGCCCGGGCTGCCCACCTCGGCGCCACCGGCCGTCCAGGTGCCGCCCGTCGGCACCGCCGCGTCGGGCTTCGAGGTGCCGCCCGGCTTCCACGCGCCGATCGGGGAACGGCTCGCGGCAGACGATCCGTCGGCCACGTCACGCGACTGGCGGGACCCGCTGACCCCGGAGCCTCCGGCGGCACCGGGGCGCACCCCGGGCCCGGACGCGCACGCCGACCCGGGTCGCGGTGCCGAGTCGGGTCGCGGTGCCGAGTCGGGTCGCGGTGCCGAGTCGGGTCGCGGTGCCGAGTCGGGTCGCGGTGCCGATCCGGGTCGCGGTGCTGAGCCGGGTCGCGGCGCCGAAGGCTCCCGCTCGGGAGAGACGCACCGCGCCGGGGAGCCGCCGGCCGTCGAGCCGGACTGGTCGGGGCCGAGCTGGAACCGTCCGAGCTGGGACCGCGGTTGGGCACCGCCCTGGTCCCGCCAGAACGACGAGCCGGACGGCCCGCCGACGCGGGACGAGTCCGCGTCCGGTTGGGTCGCCGAGCCGGTCCAGCCGTACGAGCCGGTACGGGCCGAGTCACCCCGCCCGTACGAACCGGTCCGCGCCGATTCACCGCGTGGGTACGAGCCCGTCCGAGGTGAGACCGCACCCGAATCCGCGCCGGAAGACCCTGTCGAGCCGGTCGGCGTGCCGCCGACCGCCCGCCCGTCCTGGGCTGCTCCATCCGCTGCGCCGCCTGCCGATCGTTCCCTCCGGTCCGTCGACTCGGACCCGTCCCCGACCAGCGGCCCGCCGGTACCGTCGTCGGCACCGCCGCCCACCGTGGGGCGTCCGTCCTGGGCCGGCGGCCCGTCCCCGACCAGTGGTCCGCCGGCCGATCGCCCGTCCTGGGCCGGTGGTCCGACGCCGACCAGTGGCCCGCCGGCCGATCGCCCGTCCTGGGCCGGGTCCGGGAGCACCCGTGCCCCCCGGAGCGACCGCCCGTCCTGGGCCGGCGGAGGCGATTCCGGGCCGACCGACGTCGCGCCGACCCGGCCGTCCTGGGCCGGGGGAGCCGACCCGGTGCCGACGAGTGCTCCGCCGTCCCGCCCGTCCTGGGCTGGCGGGGCCGATGCCGAGCCGACCAGCGCCCCGCCGGCCCGGCCGTCCTGGGCGACCAGCCCGGCGTCGCCCACCACGTCGCCTCCGGCGCCCGCGGGGGCACCTCCCACGTTGGCCGACCCGCCGCCCGCTCCGGCGGGCCCGCCGTTGGTTGCGGAACGCCCCTCCTGGGCCGGTGGTTCGCCGACCGGTTCGGCGAACCCGAGCAGGGAGGAGCGGCCGGACTGGTCCGAGGGGCGCATTCCCGCCACCCCGGTCGAGCGTCCTTCCTGGGCGGCGATCCAGTCGGCCAAACGTCCCCATGGGGGTGACGACGAGACCCCGGGCCCGACCCGGCCCGAGGTCCGGTCGACCGGGCCGTTCCGGCTCCGTCCGGCGACGCCCGAGTCACCCGGCCCGGTCGAGTCACACCGTCCGGCCGGGCCGCCGAACGCCCCGTCGTCCACCGACGTCACGTCGTCCTCGACGGGGGCGCTGCCACCCCCCGCCACCAACGGGCCCGAACCCCGCGACCGACCCGCCTCCGCCTATGCGGCTCGCCGATCCGCACCCGACCCGGCGTCGTCCGCCGACGACGACAGGCAGTCGGACCCGAGCGCGGTGGTGCTGCCGCAGCGCGTCCCCGCAGAACCGGACGTGCCCGTCGTGCCGGAGCCGCCAGCTGTGGACCCACCCGCCGAAACCCCGGAACTCGCCCGCATCGCCACTCACCTCCGCCGCGACGACGAGCCGGCACCGTTGCGGGAGCGCCCCGAGGGGTTCGACGTCAACGCGATCCTGGACGCCGTCCGTGAGGTGGCAGGTGTCCGCGACGCCGCGCTGCGCCGTACCCCGGCCGGGGCGCACAGCCTGCGACTCGACCTGGCCGACGGCGCCGACCCGGCCGAGGTGAGCCGACAGGTGGCCCGCCTGCTCCAGGACCGGATGGGGCTGGCCGCCGCGCCGCAGAACGTGCCCGGAATGCCCAGCACGCCGCCCCCGCCGGTCCGCCGTCGCGTGGCCGAGCCGCGGGTCGCCGAACGACGTACCCCGGATTCCCCGACCGCGGCTGCGCGCGATGCCGGCGCCGACCCGCGTGGCGGTGAAGCCCGGGCGGCCGATGCGACGGCGCCCATCCGACCGTCCGGCGGTCGGGTGGAGGCCGTGCCGACAGGCCCGGAGCAGAGGTCGGGCGCTGACGTCTCGCGCCGCCGCCGGTCGAACGCGCCGCACCGGGGTCGTGCCACCGTCGAGGAGCCGGGGTCGGTTTCGGCCGCGCCGGCTGGTGCCGCCACCGGCAGCCCGGCGACGCTCGGCACGTCGTACTCCGGTGGTCAGGTGACCACGACGGAGTCGGCGCCGTCCCGGCCGTTGGAGACGGGCGGCGCGCCGGGGCCCCGGGTGGTGATCGACCACGTGCAGGTCAGCACCTTCGGCCTGGACGCGAACGTGGAGGTCCGGCTGCTGGCCGGGGGCGAGACCGCCTCCGGGTACGCCACCGGCCCGGCGGTGGACGGCTATGTGCTGCGGCTCTGCGCGGTGGCGGCGGCCGCAGCGGTCGACGAGTTGCTGCGCGGCGCCGACAACGCCGAGCGGGGGCGCTGCTTCGTCGAGCACGCCGCTGTGGTGCCGTTCGGCAACTGTGAGGTGGCCACTGTGGTGGCACTGCTCGTCTGCGAGGGTTGGGTCGAGCAGCTCGCCGGCTCGGCTCTGGTCGCCGGTGATCCCCGACAGGCGGTGGTCCGGGCGACGCTGGCAGCGGTGAACCGTCGGCTGGAGGCACTGCTGTCCTGAGTGGTCCGGGGCAGACTGGAACGATGAGAAGCGCCACCCTCTGGCCGGACCACCTGCTTCCCGACGACAGTGTTCCCCCGCCGTGGCCGGGTCGGGAGGTTCGCCTCGACGGCCTGGTCACGTACGTGCGGGACACCCCGGCCACCGCCGCCGGAGCGGAGCCGGCGCTGTACGTGCACGGGCTGGGCGGGTCGTCGCAGAACTGGACCGACCTGGCCGGGCTGCTCGCCGACCGGCTGGACGGTCAGGCCATCGACCTGCCCGGCTTCGGTCGTAGCGAGCCGGGGCCCCGCTACACCATCCCGGCGTTCGCGGACCTCGTCGTCCGCTGGATCGAGCACACCGACCGTGGGCCGGTGCACCTGTTCGGCAACTCGCTGGGCGGAGCGGTGGCGGTCCAGGTGGCCGGGCTCCGGCCCGACCTGGTCCGTACGCTCACCCTGATCTCCCCGGCTCTGCCGTTCCTGGACTTCCGTCGCTCGTTGCAGGGGCGGATGTTGCCGGTGCTCGCCATTCCGCGCGGCGAACGGTTGGTCGCCCGGCGGCTCACCCAGCTCGCGCCCGAGGTGATGGCCCAGCAGGTGTTGGAGGCCTGCGTCGCCGACCTCAGCCGGATCTGCGACCAACGTCGGGCGGAGGCGTTGGAGGAGATCCGGGTCCGCTACGAGGCGGAGCACTACGCGGCCGCGTACGTCCGGACGTTCCGTGGTCTGGTCTCCAGCTTTCTGCGGGCGTACCTGCCGGGACCGGGTTCGCTGTGGCGGCTCGCCGAGGCGGTACGCGCACCGACGCTGGTGGTGGGTGGCCGGCAGGATCGCCTGGTCGATGTGCGGGTCGCGCCGCAGACCGCGCGGGTCATCCGCGACAGCCGGTTGATGATGCTCGACGGTGTCGGTCATGTGGCGCAGTTGGAGGTGCCCCGGCTGGTGGCCCGAGCGGTGGTCGGCCTGCTCGCCGAAACGGGGGACACCGTTGGGCGGTCCGATCTGGCAGGCTGAGCCCGATGCCCAGCTCAGCCCGCCTCCCGGCCCGTCGTCAGCGACGCTTCGCTCTGTTCGCCCAACTGGTGGCGGTGGTGCTGGCGGTGAGCGCCGCGGTGACCGTGATCGCGGAGGGGTCGGGTGGGCACCCCGGGGCCGAACGGTTGGCCGCCGACGAGATCTCCACGGTGCCGCCACTGGTGGCCGCGCCACTGCCGCCGTCGGCCAGCCCGTCGCCCTCCGCGACGGCGCCGTCCAGCCGGCCTCCGGTGCTGCGGCTGCCCGGTGCGGTCCCGAGCGCCGGTAGCGGCGATTTCGGGTACGACGCCCGCTCCGGTCCGGTGCTGGGGCGAGCGGGTGAGCTGCGACGTTTCCGGGTCGCTGTGGAGTCGGGCAGCAACGAGGATCCGGCCGAGTTCGCGATGGCCGTCCACACGGCGCTCGCCGGTCCGGGCAGTTGGGTGGACAGCGGCCGGCTGCGGCTGCAACAGGTGCCGGGTGCCGCGCCTCGCGACTTCACCGTCTACCTGGCCACGGCCCGGACGGCGGGTCGCATGTGTGCCGCCGGGGGAGTGGACATCCGGGTCGGGGGTCGGCCGTACACGTCCTGCCGTGCGCCCGGCCAGGTGATCATCAACCTGGACCGGTGGCGGCTGTCGGTGCCGCACTTCGTCTCGGCCAAGGTGCCGTTGTCGGTCTACCGGACGTACGTGGTCAACCACGAGGTCGGTCACCAGCTCGGGCACCGGCACGAGCGCTGTCCGGGCGCGGGCCGGCCGGCGCCGGTGATGATGCAGCAGACGCTCTTCTGGAACGGGTGCCGCGTCAACCCGTGGCCGTACCTCGAAGGGCGTCGCTACAGCGGTCCCGCCCTCTGAGTGACGGTCGACACGCCGACCCCGTACCCCCTCCATCAGGCGTCTTGTGGCAATAGCTCCGAAAACGGAGAAATGCCCGAATAATCTGGCAGGCTCGTCGTCATGACGCCGTCGTCCCGATACGGCCCGCCCCAGCCGCCCGACTCGTCGGGCGGATCGGTGTACGTGCGTCCCACGCTGGCCCGGATGCACCGGCGGCGCCGCCGAACCCTGCTGTTCGGCCTGTTCGTGCTGACCGCCGCCATCGGCGTGCCGCTGGCCAGGGGCGACGGTGAGCCGGCGGCCGTCACTCCCGCCGTCACCACCCAGGGCGGCACGGGGCGCGGCGGTGGGGCCGCGCATCCGGTGCCCACCAGCTACCCGTCGGTCGGCGCCGGACGGTTCACCGCGGCCGACGGCGAGACATCGGTGCACGGCGCGGACGGTCCGCTGCGCCGGTACCGGGTCGTCGTCGAACGAGGCACCGGCCAGGACGCCGAGGCCTTCGCCACCCGAGTGGACGAGGTGCTGACCGACCCACGGAGCTGGATCGCCTCCGGTGAGCTGCGGGTGCAGCGGGTGGCCGACGCCGGTGCCGCCGACTTCACCATCTACCTGGCCACCCCTGTCACGTCCGAACGGATGTGCGCCGAGGGTGGGCTGACCACCGAGCGCTACACCTCCTGCCGCCTGCCCGGCCAGGTCATCATCAACCTGGCCCGCTGGATGGAGGCGGTCCCCGACTACGGCGCCTCGCTGGACACCTACCGCACCTACGTGATCAACCACGAGGTCGGCCACGAGTTCGGCGAACAGCACGAGGCCTGCCCCGAGCCGGGTGAGCCCGCCCCGGTGATGCAACAGCAGACGTACGGCCTGGACGGCTGCGTCGCCAACGCCTGGCCCTACCTCGACGGCCGTCGCTACGCGGGTGACATCGTCCCCTGATCGACGGCATCGTCGGTTATTCCCGCTCCCGCATCGCGGACCACGTGTCCTCCCTCATGGCCGAGCAGGGCCCCCGCGAGCAACAATGGCGCGGTTCACACCGCCGATCCCGGGGAGTCCACCGTGTCGTTGCCCCCGCTCGTCGAGCCCGCCGCCGAGCTGACCGTTGACGAGATCCGCCGCTACTCACGCCACCTGATCATCCCGGATGTCGGGGTGGCCGGGCAGAAGCGGCTCAAGAACGCCCGGGTGCTCTGTGTCGGCGCAGGTGGCCTCGGGTCGCCCGCCCTGCTCTACCTGGCTGCGGCCGGGGTCGGCACGCTCGGCATCATCGACTTCGACACCGTCGACGAGTCGAACCTCCAGCGCCAGGTCATCCACGGTGTGTCCGACGTCGGTCGGTCCAAGGCCGAGTCCGCCGCGGCGTCGATCCGCGAGATCAACCCGCTGGTCACGGTGGAGATCCACAACACCGCGCTGGACCGGGACAACGTCCGCGAGATCTTCGCCCAGTACGACCTGATCGTCGACGGCACCGACAACTTCGCCACCCGCTACATGGTCAACGACGCGGCGGTGCTGCTCGGCAAGCCGTACGTGTGGGGCTCGATCTACCGCTTCGACGGCCAGGCGTCGGTGTTCTGGGCCGAGCACGGCCCCTGCTACCGCTGCCTCTACCCGGAGCCGCCGCCGCCCGGCATGGTCCCCTCCTGCGCCGAGGGCGGCGTGCTGGGTGTGCTCTGCGCGTCGATCGGGTCGATCCAGGTGAACGAGGCGATCAAGCTGCTCACCGGCATCGGTGAGCCCTTGGTCGGCCGTCTGATGGTCTACGACGCCCTGGAGATGGAATACCGCAAGATCAAGGTTCGCAAGGACCCGAACTGCGCGCTCTGCGGCGAGAACCCGACGGTCACCGACCTGCTGGAAGACT
Organism: Micromonospora sp. WMMD967; assembly: GCF_029626165.1. Taxonomy (NCBI): domain Bacteria; kingdom Bacillati; phylum Actinomycetota; class Actinomycetes; order Micromonosporales; family Micromonosporaceae; genus Micromonospora; species Micromonospora sp. WMMD967. Next base: position 401,814 of record NZ_JARUBK010000001.1, on the reverse strand, counting down.
ACGAGGACTTCTGCGGCGCGGTCTCCGAGGAGGCCCAGGAGGCGACGCTCGACTCGACCATCACCGCCCTGGAACTCAAGGAGTGGCAGGACGCCGGCAAGGACATCTTCCTGGTCGACGTGCGCGAGCCGGCCGAGTACGAGATCGTCCGGATCCCCGGCGCCACCCTGATCCCCAAGGGCGACATCATCTCCGGCGAGGCCCTCGCGAAGCTGCCGCAGGACCGGCAGATCGTGCTGCACTGCAAGTCCGGCGTCCGCTCGGCGGAGGCGCTCGCGGCGCTCAAGGCGGCCGGTTTCCGCGACGCCGTACACGTGCAGGGCGGCGTGCTCTCCTGGATCAAGCAGATCGATCCGTCGCTGCCGGCGTACTGATCGGCCGGGCCGGGGCGCCGCACCTCGGGCCGCCCCGGCCCACACCCACGTCGCCCGGCTGCGCACCCGCCCGGGCCCGCCCCGCGCCGGCCATGTCGCGCCCGCCCGGCCCACGTCGTGCCGCGCGCTGCCGGACCGCGCCGCACCGTCCGCCCTGGGCCGCGTCGCCGCCCTTGCAAATCGACGCAGATGACAGCGGATGGCCCGACGGCCGGAGCGACGCAGCCAGTTCGGGCTGGCCGATTCTCTGAGGCGGCATCGCGTCCGCGCAGGTAGCGTCTCCGCCGTGGTCGACTTGGAAGCCGCGATCGGGTTCGTCGTGGCGCATGGGGATGCGGTGGAACGTGCCCGCCTCTCCTGGCTCCGCAACGGCACCCCCGTGCCCGTCGAGTTACTGGAGACGGCCGAGGTCGGCCAGTCACCGGACGGCGGTTGGCCGGCCACCTGGGGCGGCCCGATCGCCTCGATCGACGCCACCTGTTTCCGGCTCGCCGAACTGGACGACCTGGGCGCGCTCGGCCGCCCCGCAGCCCGGCGCGCACTGGACTGGCTGGCGTCCCGGCAGCAGGCCGACGGCGGTTGGGAAGAGGACCCGTCGTTGGCCGACTCGGCACCGGAGTGGGCCCGGCCCGGCGACCCGGAGGCCGGGTTCCTCGTGTCCGCCAACGCCGGTTTCTGGCTCACCGTCGCCGGCCTGGATGCCCGAGCCTCGGGTCCGCTCGACCACCGGGTCGGTGGGGCGTACGCAGGTGTGGTGCAGGCGGCGGCTCACTCGCTCGCCGCGCGGCTGCGCCCGGACGGCAGCTGGCCGTCGTTCCTCGCCGCGGGCTGGCTGAGCGCGGCCGTACTGCACCGGCAGCAGATGTTCCAGGAGTCGGCACGCATCCAGGTGGTGCTCGTTGAGCGGATGCCGAAGATGTCCCCCGGCGACGTGGCGTGGTTGGCGGCCACGCTGCGCCGGGCCGGCGTCGACCCGCAAGACTGGATCATGGCGCGGGCGCTGAACCGGCTGACCGAGACCCAACGCACCGACGGCGGTTGGGAGAGTGACGACGGCCATCAGTTCGACGTGCACACCACGCTGGCCGCGATCCGCGCCGCCCGTCCCGCGCAGCCTGCCTGAGCCCGCCCTCGGCCCGCGCTGAGCTTCCCCTACCCCGCGCTGAGGGGAGCTGCCGGCGTAGATCTTGGACAGTTTCCGTTCTCCGCTAACGGAAACTGTCCAAGATTGCCAGTTGCATCGCCCTGGCGGCGGCGTGCGGCCCTGGTGGCGGCGTGCGCCCGGTGGCGGCGTGCAACTGGCGCCGCCTTCCGGCAGCACGGCTATCGCAGGTGCCCGTCGCCGGTGACCACGTACTTGGTGCTGGTCAGCTCGGGCAGACCCATCGGGCCACGGGCGTGCAGTTTCTGGGTGGAGATGCCGATCTCCGCGCCGAACCCGAACTCGCCGCCGTCGGTGAACCGGGTCGAGGCGTTGACCATCACCGCCGCCGCGTCCACCCGCGCGACGAACTCGCGGGCCGCGCTCGCCGAGTCGGTGAGGATCGCCTCGGTGTGTCCGGTGCCGAAACGGCGGATGTGCGCGACCGCCGCGTCCAGTGAGTCGACCACCGCGACCGAGATGTCGGCGGACAGGTACTCGGTCGCGAAGTCCTCCTCGGTCGCCGGGACGACGGCCGCGGAGTACGCGGCCACCTCGGGGGAGCCGTGCACCGTCACCCCCGCCTCCGCGAGCGCGGCCAGCATCGGCGGCAGGAACGCGTCGGCGACGTCCGCGTGCACCAGCAGCGACTCGGCGGTGTTGCAGGTGGACAGGCGCTGCGTCTTGGCGTTCAGCGTCACCGCGACGGCCTTCGCCACGTCGGCGGCGGCGTCCACGTAGACGTGGCAGTTGCCCACCCCGGTCTCGATCACCGGCACTGTCGACTCCTCGACCACGGTGCGGATCAACGACGCGCCACCACGTGGAATGAGCACATCGACGAGCCCTCGGGCGCGCATCAGCTCCTTGACCGAGTCGCGGGAGCTGGCGTCGAGCAACTGCACCGCGTCGGCCGGCAGCCCGGCCCCGGCCACCGCGTCGCGCAGCACCGCGACCAGCGCGGCGTTGGAGTGCGCGGCCGACGACGACCCGCGCAGCAGTGCCGCGTTGCCGGACTTGAGGCAGATGCCGGCGGCGTCCACCGTCACGTTCGGCCGCGCCTCGTAGATGATGCCGACCACCCCGAACGGCACCCGGATCTGGCGCAGCTCCAGCCCGTTGGGCAGGGTCGAACCTCGGACCACCTCGCCGACCGGGTCGGGCAGCGCGGCCATCTGGCGCAGCGCGTCGGCGATGCCGGCCACCCGGCCCGCGTCGAGGGCGAGCCGGTCCAGCACGGCCGCGCTCAGCCCGGCCTCGCGCCCGGCCGCCAGGTCCGTCTCGTTCGCGGTCAGGATCTCCGGGGTACGCGCCACCAGCGCGTCGGCCATCGCCACCAGCGCGGCGTCCTTGACCGTACGGGTGGCAGTGGCCAGGTCAGCGGCGGCGTCCCGCGCCCGCTTCGCCTGCTCGACGACGGTCATCGCTTGCTCCTCAGCTGGGCAGTTGGCTTACAGCAGCACGAGGTCGTCGCGGTGGACGACCTCTCGTTCGTACGCCGGGCCGAGCGCCGCGGCGAGTTCGGACGTGGAGCGGCCGAGCAGCCCGGGCAGCTCCACCGCGTCGTAGTTGACCAGACCTCGGGCGACCGACGCGCCGGCGGTGTCCACCAGGTCCACCGGGTCGCCAGCGGTGAACGTGCCGTCCACGGCGGTGATGCCGGCCGGTAGCAGCGACTTTCGGCGCCCGACGACGGCGGCCACCGCGCCCGGGTCGAGGTGCAGTCGCCCTCGGGGCGAGGTGGCGTGGGCCAGCCAGAACAGCCGGGCCGTCGGGCGTTGCCGCTGCGGGTGGAAGAGGGTGCCGACGGGTTCGCCGGCCAACGCCGGACCGGCCAGGTCGGCGGCGGTGAGCACCACCGGAATGCCGAAGCCGGTGGCGATCCGGGCGGCCTCGACCTTGGTCACCATGCCGCCGGTGCCGACGCCGGACCGGCCGGCCCCGCCGATGGTGATCCCGGCGAGATCCGCGTCGCCGTGAACCTCGGAGATCCGCGTCGACTGCGGCTTGGTGGGGTCGCCGGTCCAGAGCGCGTCCACGTCGGAGAGGAGGACCAGCAGGTCGGCGTGCACCAGCGCGGCCACCAGCGCCGCCAGCCGGTCGTTGTCGCCGAACCGGATCTCCTGGGTGGCCACCGTGTCGTTCTCGTTGACGATCGGCACCGCCCGCAGGTCGAGCAGTTTGCGCAGCGTGCGGTACGCGTTGCGGTAGTGCGCCCGCCGGGTCACGTCGTCGACGGTGAGCAGGACCTGCCCCACGGTGCGGCCGTGCCGGGCGAAGCTGGCCGCGTACCGGCCGATCAGGAGGCCCTGCCCGACGCTGGCGGCGGCCTGCTGGGTGGCCAGGTCGCGCGGGCGTCGGGGGAGCCCGAGTGGGGCGAGTCCGGCGGCGATCGCGCCGGAGGACACCAGGACCACCTCGCGCCCCTCGGCGGCGAGCCGACCGAGGATGTCGACGAGCGCGTCGACGCGCTTCTCGGCCAGACCGCCGCCGGCGGTGGTCAACGAGGAGGATCCGATCTTGACGACGACCCGCCGGGCCGCCGTGACTGCGTCGCGCACCCGCCCATTCTGCGTGGTCACGGCCGCACCGCCCGGCGGCGTTCCCATATGGTGGCGGATTGTGACACCTGACGAGTATGTCGAGGCGGTGCTCGACCTGGTCGAGCGGATCCCGGAGGGTCGGGTCATGTCGTACGGCGCGGTCGCCGACGCGCTCGCCGAGCGATCGGGTCGCGCGTCGGCGCGACTGGTGGGCAGCATCATGGCCCGCCATGGCGGCTCGGTGCCCTGGCACCGGGTGGTGACGGCGGCTGGCCGGCTGCCACCGGGCCACGAGCGGGAGGCGCGGGCCCGCCTGCGTGCCGAGGGGGTGCCGCTCCGCCCGAACGGGGTCGACATGGCGGCGGCCGGTTGGTCGCCGGACGAGGACCGGTGACCAGCCTTCCCGTCACCGCCGGGTCGGTTTGCCGTCGGCGCTGGTAACACTCCGAGGTTGCGGAGGTGGTTGCGTGCCTGGCTGCCGTCAACCCGACTGTTCGGTTGTCCGCATCGGGCGGGCGGATGAGGGGATGTGACCTCCGGCATAACGTGAGTAACATTCGGGCCCATGAAAACGCCGCTGGGCACCGGGTCGTCAGCCGCCGGCTCGCTGCCTCGGCCGGTGCACGCGGGCTACGCGCTCGGCTCGCTGGCGACCGGCGCGTTCGGCACCGTGCCCGGTCTGCTGCTGCTGCCGTACCTGACCGACACGCTGGGCGTGGCCGCCGGACTCGCCGCACTGCTGGTGCTGCTGCCCAAGGCCTGGGACGTGCTGGTCAACCCGGTCGCCGGGCGGATCTCCGACCGCACCCGGTCACGCTGGGGCGCTCGCCGCCCGTACCTGCTCGTCGCCGGCCTCGCGCTCGCCGTCCTCTTCGCGTCGATCTTCGCCGCGCCGTTCGGCAACGGGCCGGCCGCCGCTGCGTACGTGGCGTTCGCCTTCCTCGCCACCGCCACCGCGTTCGCCTTCTTCCAGGTGCCGTACGTGGCGATGCCGGCGGAGTTGACCGACGACTCCACCGAGCGCACCCGGCTGATGACCTGGCGGATCGCGGTGCTGGCACTGGCCATCCTGGTCTCCGGCGCGGTCGCCCCGCTGGTGGTCGGCGCCGGCGGCGACGGTGTTGCCGGGCACCGGTGGATGGGGTTGTTCGTGGCGGCGCTGATCGCCGTCGGCGCCGTCGGGGCGTTCCTCGGCACCCGTTCCGCGCCCACCGGCACGGTGAGCGGGAGCGAGCCGACCCTGCGCGCCCAACTCGCCGTCGCCGCCGCCAACCGCCCGTTCCGGGCGCTGCTGATCTGTTTCGTCGTGCAGTCCGCCGGGGTGGCGACGATCCTGGCCGGGGTCAACTACTTCGCCGGGCAGATCCTGCGCGACGACGACAGCGGGCCGACCCTGCTCTTCGTCTGCTTCGTCGGGCCGGCGCTGCTGGTGATGCCGATCTGGTCCCGGGTCGGTGCCCGGCTGGGCAAGCGGACCGCGCTGGTCGCCGCCTCGCTGATCCTCGCCGTCGGGGCACTCACCCTGGTCGCCGCGCCGGTGCTGCCGACGGTCACCGTCTACCTGGTGGTCGCGGTGATCGGCGTCGGGTACGCCGGGCAGCAGGTCTTCGCGCTGTCGATGCTGCCGGACTGCATCGCGTACGACACCAGGCGCACCGGTCGGCGACAGGCGGGTGTGTTCACCGGCCTGTGGACGGCCGGGGAGACCCTCGGGCTGGCGCTGGGTCCGGGCATCTACGGCCTGGTGCTCCAGGTCTCCGGCTACGTCTCCTCCGACACCGGAACAGCCGCCGCCCAGTCCGACGGCGCCCGCCTGGGCGTCCTGCTCGGGTTCACGCTGATCCCGGCCCTGTTGATCGCCCCGCCGATCCTCCTGCTCCGCCAGTACACCCTCACCCCCGCCGCCCTGGCCGACCCGATCCGCGCCGACCACGCCGACCGCGCCGACCGCGCCGACCGCGCCGACAGCGCCGACAGCGCCGACAGCGCCGACAGCGCCGACAGCGCCGACAGCGCCGATCATGGAGTTGTGGTGGGGACGAAAGCCGTTGACCGTCACGAGAAGGGCACCACAACTCCATGATCGACGAGAGCAGGGTCGAGGGCCGGGCCGTGTTGCCTCTCGGGGTGCCGGCGGATGTCGCGTTGACCGAGGTACGGCAGTTGCGCGCCGGTGACCGGCCGACCCACGGTGGGCAGCTGTTCGCGTACGTCTACGACCCCGCGGTGCCGGGCCTGGACGAGCTGACCGCCGCCGCGCACCGGGAGAGCGCGCACGTCAACGGGCTGGACCCGACCGCGTTCCCGTCCCTGCTGGCGATGGAGAACGCCCTGGTGGGCGCTGCCGGCCGGGTGCTCGGCGCCGGCCCGGGCACGACCGCCCCGGACGTCGTCGGCAGTGTCACCAGCGGCGGCACCGAGTCGCTGATCCTCGCGGTCAAGACGGCCCGGGACGCGCACCCGGAGATCGCCGAACCCCGGATCGTGGTGCCGTCGAGCGCCCATGCCGCGTTCGCCAAGGCGGCGCACTACCTGCGGGTGGCGATGGACGTCGTGCCGGTCTCCCCGGACACCCTGCGTCCCGACCCGGCCGAGATGGCCGCCGCGATCCGTCCGGAGACGGTGCTGGTCGCCTGCTCCGCGCCGTCGTACGCGCACGGGGTGGTGGACCCGGTCGAGGAGATCGCAGCGGTGGCCGCCGCCGCCGGGGTGCGCTGCCACGTGGACGCCTGCTTCGGCGGCTGGACCCTGCCGTACCTGCGTCGCCTCGGCGAGCCGGTGCCGCCGTTCGACTTCGCGGTACCCGGGGTCACGTCCATCTCGGTGGACCTGCACAAGTACGCGTACGCGCCGAAGGGGGTGTCGGTGCTGCTGCACCGGGACGCCGCGCTCCGCGCACCGCAGTACTTCGCGTACGCCGACTGGCCCGGCTACACGATGATCAACCCGGTGATCGCGTCCACCCGCTCGGGTGGTCCGATCGCCGCCGCGTACGCCACGGTGCGGCACCTCGGCGACGACGGTTACCTGCGGCTCGCCACCGTCACCCGGGATGCGGTCGCCGGCCTGGCCGAAGCGGTACGCGCCGTCGACGGCTTGCGGCTGATGGCCGAGCCGGAGTCGACGGTGGTGTGCTTCACCGCCACCGAAGGCGGCCCGGACCTGTTCGTCCTGGTCGACGAGCTGACCGCGCGGGGTTGGCACACCCAGCCCCAACTGTCGTACGCCGGGCTGCCGGCGAGTGTGCACCTCACCGTGACCGCCTCGGTCGCGCCCCGGGTCGCCGAGTTCGGGCCGGACCTGGTCGAGGCGGTGGCCGCCGCCCGGGCGGCCGGTCCGGTCGCCCTCCCGCCCGAGCTGGTCGCGCTGGCGACGTCGCTGACCCCGGACGCCCTCACGCCCGAACTCGTCGCCGGGCTGGCCGCCGGGCTCGGACTCGGTGGCGGGGGAGCGTCGACGCCGGATCGCCTGGCGGTGGTGAACACGCTGCTCGACGCCGCCCCGCCGGCGTTGCGCGAACGTTTGCTGGTCGAGTTCGTCGGCCTGCTGCAACGTCCCACCTGGTGATGCCGGGCGATCCGGTCCACCGTCACAGGAGGGTGGACCGGACCACACCGGTTCAGCGGTAGTTCATCTGCACCACGTTGTCGGCGCGGTTGACGTCCGGCAGAAAGTTGCGATCGCTGTCCATCGGCTGGACGTCCACGTCGGCCTTTCCGCTACCCACGGTGATCCCCACGCCGGCCCGGAAGCTCAGGTCCAACCGCACCTCCGCCCCGGCTGCCAGTCGACCCAGGTCACAGGTCACCGGCTCGCTGGTGTGCTGAGGCTCGCCCCCGCACGGTGCCCACCCGTCGACGTCCGGACGCACCGGCGCGGGCACACCGAGCCGGAGCGCCACGCGGGCGACCGGCCCCGTGCCCCGGTTGCGAATCCGCACCGTGGCGGTGCCGGTCCGGGAGCCGTCGTCCGCCGTCGTCAGGACGAGGTCGGTGGCGGTGACCGCGATGTCCGCCAGGTTCGGGTTCGGGCCGAAGCTCGTCGGCCCCGCGACCTGGGCGAAGGCGTCGCCCTTCCAGCGGTAGCTCCGCCACTGCCGCTGTGACCAGTCGGCGGACCAGCCGCCCCCGGGAGCGATGTCACCCACCTGCACGCGGACAGTGCCGTCGGCCACCACGTCGAGGGCGAACAACCACTGCGGTTTGTCGATGGTGGTCGCCACCACGCGGCCGAGCGTGACCACCTTCCCCTGCTCGTCCCGGTCGAAGGCGACAACCTGCATCGGGCCGCCGGTGCCGAGCACACACTGTACGAGCGCCACCGTCTCCACCGCACCGTCCCCGTCGACGTCGCCGTGGTCGAGCGCCAGCAGCCAGTTGACCCCTTCGCGATCGTCACCGCTGATCCGTACGGCCGACGTCGGGCAGCCGCGCCCGGCCCGCCACGCGGGCAGGGTCACCGACGCGCCGAGCAACTGCGCCCGGCTGATCCGGCCGTCGGGCACGGCGGAGGCCGGGCTGCCGGTGGTCACGGAGGGACCAGGGGTCGGGCTCATCGAGCCCTCCGGGGTGGGCGACACCGAGATGCTCGGCGTCGGGTCGACCGGACCCGGTTGGTGGTCCAGGCCGCTCATCGCCGCGTACCCGATGGCGGACCCGCCGAACAGCGCGAGCAACGTCGTGGCGGTGGCCCCCCACCGGCGTCGGTTGCGACCTCGCACCGTCCGGCGGACGGCGGCGGGACCGGGCACCTCGACCTTGTCCAGCACGGTACGGCGGTAGTGGGCAAATTCCTCGGCGAGGCCGAGGGTCTCCTGCTCAGACATCCCGCACCTCCTCGTTGGTGTCCCGCAGATGGGTCGCGAGGGCCGTGCGGCCCCGGTGCAGCCACGATTTGACGGTGCCCTCGGCGACCCGCTCCTGAGCGGCGATCTCGGCGACCGACAGGTCGGCGAGGTAGTGCAGAACGACGGCCCGTCGCTGCTTCGGCGGCAACTTCGCCAGCGCGACGTCGAGGGCGACCCGGTCGGGGCTCGGCCCGGCGACGTGGGTCTCCCGTTGCCGCACCAGCCACGACTGGGCGGTCCGCAACCGCCGCCAGCGGTTGTGGCCGAGGTTCCAGGCGACCTTGCGTACCCAGGCCAACGGGTCCTCGTACCGGGCGAGCCGGTCCCAGCGGGCGTACGCCCGGCAGAACGCCTCCTGGACCAGGTCCTGCGCCTGTCCACGGTCACCCGTGTACGCGGTGAGCTGCACGACCAGGGAACGGAAGTGGGCGTGGTAGAAGTCGTCGAAGACCAGTTCGTCGGCGGCCGAGGTGGAGTTGCCCGGCGGGTCCGGCGGCCGTCCGCCCACCTGTACTTCTCTCGTCACAAGCACTCGTCCTCCCCGTGGTGGCCGCGGGCGCCGTGTTCGCCAGCACCGGTCACACATTCGGGTACGCCGGCAGGTTGCGGGAGAACCGGTAGGCGTTCCTGTCGTCTGCGGGACATACCTGTGCCTCTCGTCGTCGGCGGCGGTGCGGGGCGCGCCGTACCGGGCACGAAGCCAGGAACGAGGCTCGGAGTCGCTGTGGTTGACTGTCCGGTGGGGGACGGAAGGGGGCGGTCGTGCAGCTACCGGCAGTGCTCGGTGAGCCGATCCGGTTCGTGCTGAACTGGGGGCGTCGCTACTCGCTCTGGGTGTTCAACTTCGGCCTGGCCTGCTGCGCGATCGAGTTCATCGCCACCAGCATGGGTCGCCACGACTTCATCCGGCTGGGCGTGATCCCGTTCGCCCACGGCCCCCGGCAGGCAGACCTGATGGTGGTCTCCGGCACGGTGACCGACAAGATGGCTCCGGCCATCAAGCGGCTCTACGACCAGATGCCCGAGCCGAAGTACGTCATCTCGTTCGGCGCCTGCTCCAACTGCGGTGGCCCCTACTGGGATTCGTACTCGGTGACCAAGGGCGTGGACCAGCTCATCCCCGTCGACGTCTACGTGCCTGGCTGCCCGCCCCGGCCGGAGGCGCTGCTGCACGGCATCCTGCGCCTGCAGGAGAAGATCGCCGCCGAGCAGTCCGGCATCGGTGGCGTACCGCAGCGCGACGTGTTGGCCGCGCCGTTGGACGCGCCGCCCCGCGAAGCCCCTGCCCCGCGTTCCGTCGACTCCCTCACCGCGCCACCGGTCCGTCCGCCCGCCACCGACTGACGGCGGCCGCGCCGCGCCGCGCCGCGCCGCCCGAACAGGCTGAACGGGGCAAGTCGGTTGTCCGACGTCCGGGGTGGCCGAGCGGGGCTAGCCTGCGGTTCATGAGCAGTTCAGAGGATCGGCGGTCCACCCACATCGTCGACGTGCTCACCGAGGAGTTCGGTGCGTCGATGGCGATCGACCCGGCCGCCTTCCGCCGCAAGTTCCGCAAGATGGCGGCGTCGCCGTTCGCCTTCTACCGGGGCAGTGCCGCGCTGTTCTACGCCGACCAGCGCGGCGACTTCGCCGACGACCGGTTCTCCGACGAGCGGACCAGCCGGGTGTGGATCCACGGTGACCTGCACGCGGAGAACTTCGGCACCTACATGAACGCGTCCGGGCAACTGGTGTTCAACGTCAACGACTTCGACGAGGCGTACGTCGGGCCGTTCACCTGGGACCTGCGGCGGCTCGCGGCCAGCGTGGCGCTGCTCGGCTACGGCAAGGCGCTCTCCGACACGGCGATCGGGGACCTGGTGGCCGGCTTCGCGCGGTCGTACCTGACCGAGCTGCGGGCGATCGCCGCCGGCGGTGACGACGCGATCGGCTCGATCACCCTGGACAACGCCGACGGCGTGCTGCGCCGGGTGCTCCAGCAGGCGCGGCTCAACACCCGGGTCGACCTGCTCGCCGCGCAGACCACCATCGACAACTACGAGCGGCGCTTCTCCCTCGGTGACGGTGTCTTCGAGGTCGACGACGCCACCCGGGATCTGGTGAGCGCCGCCTTCGAGGACTACCTGGGCACCCTGCCGGCCGGCTCGACGCAGCTACGGCCGGTGGCGGCGCGGATCAAGGACGTCGTGCTGCGCAAGGGCGTGGGCATCGGCTCGGCCGGACTGCCGTCGTACAACCTGCTGCTGGAGGGGCACACCCAGGCCCTGGAGAACGACGTCGTCATCTACATGAAGCAGGCGCAGGTGCCGGCCGTGGCGCGGTACGTCACCGACGAGACGGTCCGGGGCTACTTCCAGCACCAGGGGCACCGGACCGCCGAGTCGCAGCGGGCGTTGCAGGCGCACGCCGACCCGTGGTTGGGCTTCACCGAGCTGCACGGGGCCGGTCAGCTCGTCGCCGAGGTGTCCCCGTACGCCGCCGACCTGGACTGGTCCGACGTGAACGAGCCGGAGGAGCTGACCGGGGTGCTCGTCGACCTCGGTCGGGCGGTGGCCCGGATGCACTCGGTCGCCGACGACGAGTCCAGTCACGACCTGGTGGACTACTCCACCGAGGAGGCGATCGTCGCGGCGGTGGACACCGACGAGCGGGGCTTCGTCGCTCACCTGGTGGACTTCGCGCACGCGTACGGGGTGCGCGCCCGACAGGACCACCAGCTCTTCGTCGACCTGTTCCGCAACGGCCGGCTGCCGGGTATCTGAGTCGGCGGGTCGCCGATCAGGACGCGAACTCCAGCACCACCTTGATGTCGTCCGGCCCGGGGGTGTACGCGTCGGCGTACCGGTTCACCGGCACCCGACGGGTGACGAGTGATTCGAGCCAGACCTGGTCGGCGCGGGCGAGCGCCTGCGCGGCCATGCTCCAGTGCCGCCGGTTGGCGTTCACCGAGCCGAACACCACGTTGTTCTCCAGCACCAGCGCCCGGTTGAGCGCCCCGGCGTCGAAGTCGATGGTCCGGCCCCCGCTGGACACCCCGGCGAGGCAGACGATCCCGTTCGGCGCCGCCTTGCACATCACGTCGAGGACGACGGTGGGCGCACCGGTGCACTCGATCACCACGTCCGGTTCGAACGGCAGCTCGTTGACCGGCACCGTGTGGTAGGTGGCGCCGAGTCCGGCGACCAGCTCCGGCTTCGGCCCTTCGGTGTTGCGGTCCAGCACGTGCACGGTGAGCCCACGCTGGGTGCCGAGCAACGCGGCCAGCAACCCGATCGGGCCGGCCCCGGTCACCAGGACGGTCTGCGGCTGCCACTCGGCCCGGTGCCCGATCCGCTCGATGTGGTCCCAGGCCTTCGCCACCACGCTGGTCGGCTCCAACAGCACGCCGACCTGGGCCAGCGCCGGATCGAGCTTGACCGCGTACGGGTGCTCGATCCGCCAGCGGTCACGGGCGAACCCGGGTAGCGCCTTGATGCCGTGCTCGGTGTACTGACCGTTGCGGCACATGTCCCACTCGCCGACCGCACAGTTCGGGCAGGGGACCGGGTCGGGGTGCCGGACGATCCCGGCCACCAGGTCGCCGGGTTGCAGGGTGCCGCTCGCGTCCTCGATCACCCGGCCCAGCGACTCGTGCCCGATGATCAGGCGGTCCGCGCCCGGCGGCGCCTCGCCGTAGTCCCCGGCGATGATCTCGTGGTCCGTGCCGCAGATGCCGACCGCCAGCGCCTCGACCAGGACGGAGCCGTCCTCGGCATCCGGCTCCGGATGGTCCTCGACGAGGCTCAGCGAGTTGGCCACCCCGGGCCTCACAGTCACAGCGCGCACACCCTCATCCTTCCCCGCCGAGGGCCGCGCCGCGCCCAAAGCAGGCAGATCGCCGGGCATCGGCGGCGACCAGGTGCGGGTGCGGGCGGCACTAGGATCAGCGGCATGACTCCCGAAGAGGTCGGCGCTCGGCTGGTCGCGCTGCTCGCGCCCGTCGAGGTGACCCCGTCGGTCTCCGGCGGGCAACGGTTCGCCCGCGCCACAGTCGACGTGCCACCGGCGAACTGGCTGGCCGCTGTCCGCGCGGCCCGCGACGACACCGAGCTGGCCTGCGACTTCTTCGACTGGCTCTCCGCCGTGGACGAGCTGGCGGAGGGCTTCGACGTGGTGGCGCACCTATGGTCGACGCGGCTGCGCCACGGTGTGCTGCTGCGTACCCGGTTGCCGCGCGGCGCGGCCACTGTCGCCTCGGTCGTCGACGTCTACCCGGGTGCCGCCTGGCACGAGCGGGAGACCCACGAGATGTTCGGCATCGACTTCGCCGGCCACGGGGAGCTGCGGCCGCTGCTGCTGCCTCCGGAGTTCGAGGGGCACCCGCTGCGCAAGGAGTTCGTGCTCGCGTCCCGGGTGGCCAAGCCCTGGCCGGGCGCGAAGGAACCGGGCGAGTCGGAGGCCGGCGGCGGGCGTCGGCCGATCCGCCCCCCGGGCGTTCCCGCACCGGGCGAGTGGGGCACCACGCCCACCCCGGCCGGCGCGGGTGGTGTGGGGGAGGGCCCGCGTGGCGGCACCCCGGCCAGGCCGGCCGGCGAACGTCCGGCGCGGCCCGCCCCGGGGGCCCGTCCGGCGCGTACTCCCCGGCCTGCCGCCGGTGACGACGGCCCGGCGCTCACCGACCGGGCCGCACCCGGCGCAGGCCCGGCACCGACCGACCGGGCCGCACCCGGCGCAGGCCCGGCACCGACCGACCGGGCCGCACCCGGCGCAGGCCCGGCACCGACCGACCCGGCCGCGCCCGGGCCGGCGGCGGGCGACGACCGGCCCGACCACGACGGGGGTACGACCTGATGCCGCTCTGGGTGGAGCTGGTGCTCCGGATCGGCGGGGTGGTGGTCGCGTTCCTCACCCTGCCGCTGCTGGTGGGCCAGGCCGAGCACAAGGTGATGGCGCACATGCAGGGGCGTCTCGGCCCGATGTACGCGGGCGGCTTCCACGGCTGGGCCCAACTGGTCGCGGACGGGGTCAAGTTCGTGCAGAAGGAGGACGTGACCCCGCGGGAGGCGGACCGGGCGGTGTTCCGGCTGGCCCCGGCGGTGGCGCTGGTGCCCTACCTGCTTGTGCTGCTGGTCATTCCGCTCGGCCCGAACGACCTGGTCGGGCAACCTCTGGACATCGGCCTGTTCTTCGTGCTGGCCGTGGTCGGCGTCGGGGTGGTGGCGGTGCTGATGTCGGCGTGGGCGTCGGCGAACAAGTACAGCCTGCTCGGTGGCCTGCGTGGAGCCGCCCAGCTGCTCGGTTACGAGCTGCCGTTGGTGCTGGCCGCCGCGTCGGTGGCGATGGCGGCGGGCACGCTCAGCCTCTCCGGCATCGTCGAGGCGTGGCAGCCGTGGTGGCTGCTCTGGCAGGCGCCCGCGATGATCATTTTCTTCGTCGCCGGGCTGGCCGAGATCCGCCGCCCGCCGTTCGACATGCCGGTGGCCGACTCGGAGCTGGTCTTCGGCTACATGACCGAGTACACCGGACTGCGCTTCGCGTTCTTCCTGCTCGCCGAGTACGTCGGCATCGTGGTGATCGCCGCGCTGACCACTGTGCTGTTCCTCGGCGGGTGGCAGGGCCCGTTCGCCGACGACCAGCTCGGCTGGCTCTGGACGCTACTCAAGATCTTCGCCGTGTCCTTCGTGATCATCTGGCTCCGGGTGTCCTACCCCCGGCTGCGTGAGGACCAGCTGCAACGGCTCTGCTGGCTGGTGCTGGTGCCGGCGTCCCTCGGGCAACTGGTCCTCACCGCCGCGGTCCGCATCGCCCTGTGACCTTGCGCGATCACCGGCCCCGCGCCGGACGATCGCCCAAGATCCACGCAACTTCCCGGATGTTGCTGCCTCCGACGGGCGGGAGACACCAACAACCCTGATGTTGCGCGGATCTTGGCGACGAGCCGGCGCGAGATGGGTCGGTCGCTCAGCGCAGCGGGGTGTGGGCGGGGTCGACCGGCTCGACCGGCGGCGGGGGCGGGGTGCCGTCGCCGAAGGGGCGGCCACCCAGCGACTCCCGGCCGTGCGGAGAGAGCCAGTTGGACAGGTCGGGCCCGAGCGGCACGATCCCGGTCGGATTGATGTCGCGGTGCACCTCGTAGTAGTGCCGCTTGATGTGGTCGAAGTCGATGGTGTCGCCGAAACCGGGGGTCTGGAACAGGTCCCGGGCGTACGCCCACAGCACCGGCATCTCACTCAACTTCTGCCGGTTGCACTTGAAGTGACCGTGGTAGACCGGGTCGAAGCGGACCAGCGTGGTGAACAACCGCACGTCCGCCTCGGTGATGGTGTCGCCGACCAGGTAACGCTGGTCGGTCAACCGCTCGGTGAGCCAGTCCAGCCGGTCGAAGAGCCGGTGGTACGCCTTGTCGTACGCCTCCTGGCTACCCGCGAAACCACACCGGTAGACGCCGTTGTTGACGTCCCGGAACACCACGTCGTTGACCTCGTCGATCTGCGCGCGAAGGTGCTCGGGGTAGAGCTGCGGCGCGCCGTCGCGGTGGTACGCGACCCACTGCGTCGACAGGTCGAGGCTCATCTGCGCGTAGTCGTTGGTCACCACCTGCCCGGTCGGCACGTCCACGATCGCCGGCACGGTGATGCCGCGCTCGTAGCCGGGGAAGCGCTTGAAGTACGCCTCCTGGATGCGCTCGATGCCGAGCACCGGGTCCCGGCCGTCCGGGTCGAGGTCGAACGTCCAGCTCCGAGCATCGTGGGTAGGGCCGGCCACCCCCATCGACAGGGCGTCCTCCAGGCCGAGCAGCCGTCGCACGATGATCAGGCGGTTGGCCCACGGGCAGGCCCGACTGACCACCAGCCGGTACCGGCCCGGTTCCACCGGGTACCCGTCGCGTCCGTCCTTGGTGATCCGCGTGGCGATGTACCGCTGGTCGCGGGTGAACTCGCCACCCGGCTCGACGTACTTGCCGCCTGTTTCCTCGCCCACGTCAGCCTCCCGGTCGTGTTGCTGCCCTGCACCCCATCCTTACCGATCTCCGACCGATCGACGCGGTGAGCCCGGATACCCTCGCCGGCATGACGGATGTGGAGGCGGCGGCCCGGCGGTTCATCGCCGACGTGTGGAACGCGCGTCGGGAGGAGTCGGCGTACGAGTTGGTGGCCGAGGAATGCCCGGGGCTGGGCGGCACCGGCCCGGAGGCGACGTTGGCCTGGCATCGTGAGCGCCGGGCGGCCTTCCCCGACCTGCGCTACAAGATCGTGGACGTGGTGGCGGCCGGCGAGCGGGTGGCGGTGCACTGGCGGGCGGCCGGCACCCATGTAGGGCAGTTCGGGCCGGTGCCGCCGACCGGTCAGGTGGTGAGCTATTCGGGCGCGACGTTCCTGCGCTTCGACGCGGCGGGCCGGATCGTCGAGGTGTGGAGCTGCAACGAGTTGTTCCAGTTGTTGCAACAACTCGGCGTCGAGATGCTGCCCCCAGCCGTCAGCGGGCCCGGGGCGTGATCCGGCTGATCGGCAGGTTGATCGGGAAGGGCTCGCCGGTGTCGACGAATTTCGTCCACCGCCCGGTCTCGGTGTAGACCTCGTTCACCGCGTCGATCCGGTAGGTCACGACCTCCAGCTCGCCACCTTCGGTCTCGATTCGCCAGTAGTAGGGGATGCCGGCCTGGGCGTACAGCGCCGGCTTCAACACCCGGTCGATCGAACGGGTGTTGGGCGAGACGATCTCGATGGCCACGACGACCTCGTGCGGCTCGTACTTCGACGGTTCGCGAGCCGCCGCGGCAGCCGTGGTGATCAGCACGTCGGGGATGAAGGAGCGGGTGCGGTTGATCCGCACCTCGACCGCCTGGGTCACGTCGTAGCCGTCGGGGCAGTCCTCGTCGAGCGCGGCACCCAGGCGCATGGCGATGCTCTGGTGGGTACGGGTGGGGGAGGGGGACATCAGCAGCACTCCATCGAGCAGTTCCCGGCGGCGGCCATCCTCGGGCAGCGCATCCAGATCGTCAGTCGTCCACTCGCTCTCGGGCGGGTAGTCGCTCTGCAGCGCGGCGGTCATGGCAGGTCCTTCCAGGTGCGTCGTTCTCCCCACGACCACCGTACCGCCCTCGACCTGTGGGTGGTGGTCGCGCGCGCCGGGGCCACAGGGCAGGATGGTCGACATGAGCGACCCCAGCGAGCACGGTGGCGCCAGCGAACGCGGGGGCCTGCCCGGCGCGGGCCTGGTGAAGGGGTTGGCGGTCACCCTCAAGACGATGACCAGCCGGTCGACCACCCAGCAGTACCCGGACGTCGCCCCCGACCTGCCGCCCCGCTCGCGGGGTGTGATCGCGTTGTCGGAGGAGAACTGCACGGTCTGCATGCTCTGCGCGCGCGAATGTCCGGACTGGTGCATCTACATCGACTCCCACAAGGAGGAGGTGGCGGTGCCCGGCGCCGCCCGCCCCCGGCAGCGCAACGTGCTGGACAAGTTCGACATCGACTTCTCGCTCTGCATGTACTGCGGTATCTGCATCGAGGTCTGCCCGTTCGACGCGCTCTACTGGTCGCCGGAGTTCGAGTACGCCGAGTACGACATCAAGGACCTGCTGCACGACAAGGACCACCTCGGTCAGTGGATGGCCACGGTGCCGCCACCGCCCGCGCACGACCCGAACGGCGAGCCGGCCAAGGAGGAGACGGCCGCCGCGCGCAAGGCCGCCGCCGCCCGTCCGGCTTCTCCATCGGTACGCGCCGAAGCCGACCAGGACTCGGCGTCGTGACCGCCCGAGCCGGGGAGGTGTTCCGGTGACCGGGGCGGATGTGCTGCTGCTCGCCCTCGGCGCGGTGGCGGTCGGTGCCGGTGTGCTTGTGGTGACCACCAGACACCTGGTCCGTGCCGGCCTCTACCTGGTGGTGTGCCTGGGCGCGTTGGCCGGTGACTTCCTGGTGCTCAGCGCCGAGTTGGTGGCCTGGGTACAGGTGCTGATCTACGTGGGTGCGGTGGTGGTCCTGCTGTTGTTCGCGGTGATGCTGACCCGGGCGCCGATCGGTGCCTCCGACGACCTGGACCGGCCGGGCTGGCCGGCCGCCCTGATCGGTGGCGGCGCCGGCCTGGGGTTGACCGCACTGCTCGTCGACGCGTACCGCTGGAGCACCGTCGCGTTGCCCGACACGGGCACCGCCGAGCGGTTGGGGGAGCAGATCTTCCAGTCCTGGGTGTTGCCGTTCGAGGTGCTCTCCGTGCTGCTGTTGTCCGCCCTGGTGGGTGCGATCGTGCTGTCCCGACCGGACATCGGCCGTCCGCCCAGCCGTGCGACGGCGGCACCTACCGAGCTGGCCGACGCGGAGCCCGGGGGGCGCCGGTGAGGCCGGTCATCCCGTACGTCACCGCCGCGCTGCTGTTCGGGCTGGGCGTCTACGGCGTACTTCGCCGACGCAACGCGGTGCTGGTGCTGATGTCGGTCGAGTTGATGCTCAACGCGGTCAACCTGATCCTGGTCACCGCGGACAGCACCGCCCGCGCCGTGCTCCCGCACTCGGGGCAGGTCTTCGCGCTGTTCGTCATCGTCCTCGCCGCCGCCGAGATCGGCGTCGGGTTGGCCATCGTTCTGCAGCTCTACCGGTTGCGGGCCACAGTGGCTGTCGACGACGTGCCGCTGACCGAGCCGGCGCAGACCGCCGACGGGCGCGAGACGGCCGTCCTGGACACGGAGGCGAGCCGGTGACCGGGCTGCTCGGGGCGTTGCTGCCCGCCGTCCCGCTCACCGCCGGCCTGGCCGGCCTGCTGCTGCCGGCGGCCCCGCGTCGCGATGACACGACCGGCGGCGGCCGGGCCCGGCAGGCCGCCGTCGCGCTCGGCGTGACCGGTGCGACCGGCGCGTTGGCGCTGGCCGTCGCGCTGCTGCTGACCGTCGACGGGCCGACGGAGACCTCGACCACCTGGGTCGACCTCGGCGGGCTGACGGTGACCCTCGGCGTACGGCTGGACGGTGCCGCCGCGCTGGTCGCGGTGGCGGTCACGGCTGTCGCCCTGGCCGTGCAGGTCTACTCGATCGGGTACCTGCGGCGCGGTCCGCACGACGACATCGACGTCGACCACCGCTACCCCTCGTACGCCGCCCAGATCAGCCTCTTCACGGGCGCCATGCTGCTGGTGGTGGTCGCCGGAGACCTGATCATGCTGCTGGTCGGCTGGGAGGTGATGGGCCTCTGCTCGTACCTCCTGATCGCCCACGACCGCCGACTGCCCGGCGCTCCCGCCGCGGCGATGAAGGCGTTCCTGGTGACCCGGGTCGGTGACGTCGGGTTCCTGCTCGGCATCGCGCTGCTCGGCGTGTCGACGGGCAGCTTCCGGATCGCCGACGTGCTCGCCCACGACCACTCCGGCGCGACGTTGACGGCGGCCGGTCTGCTGCTGCTCGCCGGGGTCGCCGGTAAGAGCGCGCAGTTCCCGCTGCACACCTGGCTGCCGGACGCGATGGCCGGCCCGACGCCGATCTCCGCGCTGATCCACGCCGCGACGATGGTCGCCGCCGGGGTGTACGCGGTGGCCCGCCTCTACCCGCTGTTCACCGACGCTCCGGTGACGCTGACGGTGCTCGGGGTGGTCGGAGCGATCACGGTGCTGCTCGGCGCGTTCGCCGCGACCGCGCAGGACGACATCAAACGCGTACTGGCCTGGTCGACGGTGTCCCAGCTCGGTTACATGACGGGTGCGCTGGCCGTCGGCTCCCCGTCGGCGGCGCTGTTCCACCTGCTGACGCACGCCGCGTTCAAGGCGCTGTTGTTCCTCGCCGCGGGCGCGGTCATCCACGCGGTCGGCACCACACTGATGTCGGAGATGGGCGGGCTGCGCCGGAGCATGCCGGTGACGTTCTGGTGCACTGTGGTGGGCCTGGGCGCGCTGGCCGGGGTGCCGCCGCTCGCCGGCTTCTGGAGCAAGGACGGCGTGTTGACGGTGGCCGAATCGGCAGCGCTGGAGGGCACCGGCCCGGCGCCGTCCTGGGTGGGCTGGATGGTGTGGCTGGCCGGGTTGCTCGGCGTGGCGATCACCTCCTGGTACGCCGGTCGCCTGCTGCTGCGCGCCTTCTTCGGGGCACCCCGCCTGCCGCTGGTCCAACCGCACGACCCGCCGGCACTGCTGCGCTGGCCGGTGCTGCTGCTGGCCGTACCCGCCGCTCTGCTCGGTCTGGCCGGCTTCGTCGGGGTGTTCGCCGACCGCCTGCGCTTCCCCACGGTGCCGGTGGCCGGCTCCGAGGACGGCCTTGTCCACCTCGGCCCGGGGCTGTTGCTGCCGCTGGTGTTGCTGCTGGTCGGCGCCGGGCTGGTGACGCTGCGCTGGCGGCGGGATCCGACCGCCGACCCGGCGACCACGCTGGGTCCGCTGCGGCCGGTCTTCGCCAGCGCGTTCCGGCTCGACGACGTCCAGCACGCACTTGTCGTACGCCCCGTCCGGGCGCTGGCCCGCGCCACGCGTACGACGGACGAGGTGGTGGTGGACGGTGCTGTCGAGGGCAGCGGTCGGGCCGCGTCCGCGCTGGGCGCGGGGCTGGCCGCGTTGCACCGGGCGGCGCTGCCCCGGGCCGCCGCCGGCGTCCTGGCCGGCGCGCTGCTGATCGGCCTGGCCGCCGCCCTGATCGGAGTTACCCAATGACGTTCGGGCAGGTGTTGCTCGTCGCTGTCCTGGCGGTGCCGGCGCTCGGCGCGGTCGCGGTGGTGGCGACGCCCCGGGATCGGGCGGCCCGGCTGGTCGGCACCGTCGCTGCGGCGCTGACCCTGCTGGCCGCGGTGCCGCTGGTGTTCGGCCGTCCGGACGCTTACATCTGGTCGGCCGACGCCCCGGCGGTGCGCCCGTGGCACGAACTGGACCGGTCCTGGGTGCCGGGTCTGGAGTTGCGCTTCCACCTGGGCGTCGACGGCATCTCGTGGCCGCTGGTGGTGTTGACCGCGCTGCTCACGTTGCTGTGCTGCGCGTACACGATGTGGCGGGTGCCGGACGGCGGCAGTGGCCGGGCGCTGGTCGCGTTGCTGCTGGTGGTCGAGGTGGGCATCCTGGGGACGTTCCTCGCCCTGGACCTGGTGCTGTTCTTCCTCTTCTTCGAAATCGTCCTCCTCCCGATGTACGCGATCATCGCCGGCTGGGGTGGCGCGGAGCGCCGCCGGGCGGCCCGGAAGTTCGCCCTCTACACGCTGTTCGGCTCGGTGCTGCTGCTGGTCGGCGTGTACGTGGTGGTCGCCGCCGCCGGCACCGCCGACCTGGTGGCGTTGACGGGTGGCGCGGGGATGTCCCGGGGCACCCAGTTGGCCGCGTTCACACTGCTCGCGGTGGCGTTCGCGGTGAAGAGCCCGCTGTGGCCGTTGCACTCCTGGCTGCCCGACGCGCACACGCAGGCACCCACGGTGGGCAGTGTCGTGTTGGCCGGTGTACTGCTCAAGATGGGCACGTACGGTCTGATCCGGGTGGCGGTGGGGGTGGCGCCGGATGGTGCCCGCTGGGCGGCGCCGGTGCTCGGCGTGCTGGCCGTCGCCGCGATCCTGGTCGGTTCGCTGGTGTGCCTGGCCCAGGTCGACGTGAAGCGGCTGATCGCGTACTCCAGCGTGGGGCACATGGGCTTCGTGCTACTGGGGGTCGCCACGCTGACCACCACCGGCATCCAGGCGGCGCTGATCGGCAACGTCGCACACGGTGTGATCACCGGTCTGCTGTTCTTCCTGGCCGGTGCGGTGAAGGACCGTACCGGCACTGGTGCCCTCGCCGAGTTGTCCGGGCTGCGCGAGACCGCGCCCCGGTTGGCCGGTCTGCTCGCGTTCGCGGCCATCGCGTCGCTCGGCCTGCCCGGGCTGGCCGGCTTCTGGGGTGAGGCCTTCGCGGTGGTCGCTGCCGTCCAGGTGGGCGGCCCGCTCTGGACCACCCTCGGGGTGCTGGCGGCAATCGGCGGGGCGCTCACTGCCGCGTACTTCCTGCGGTTGCTGCGTCAGGTCACCCACAACCGTCCGAGCCCCGCCGTCGGGCAGGTCGGTCCCGGCCTGGCCGGCGCGGAGTTGACCGCCTGGGTTCCGCTGGTGCTGCTCGCGTTGGCCATCGGGCTGGCCCCGGCGCTGGTCCTCGGCGTCGCCGAGGCCCCCGTCGACGCCCTGATCGGGGTGGTCCTCCCATGACTGGTGTGCAGAGCGTGGACAGCGTCGCGCTGCTCCCGGCCTACCTGGCCGCCGGCACCGCCGTACTCGTGCTCCTCACCGACCTGATCCTGGCCCGGCCACGAGCCACGATCGTGGCGGCCGCGGTGGGCGCGCTCGGCACCGCCGTCGGCTCGGCGGTGGTCGGCGTGGGCGGTGAACGGCGGACCTTCTGCGTCGGCGCCGACTGCTCCTGGATCTTCGGCGGCCGGGCCGCCCTGATCGGCGTGGTGGTCGCGCTGCTCACCGTGGGGGTGCTCGGGCTGTCGGTACCCGCGCTACGGGCCGGTCGGTCACCGGTGGGGGAATACTGCTTCCTGCTGGCCTGCTCGATGACCGGCGGCGTGGTGCTCGGCGCGGCCGGTGACCTGATCACCCTGATCGTCGCCCTGGAGACGCTGACCCTGCCGCTGTACGTGCTGGTCGGCCTGCGTCGGGGCAGTCTCGCCAGCGCTGAGGCGGCGGTGACGTTCTTCGTGGTCAGCGTGGTCGCCACCACCCTGACCCTGCTCGGCGCTGCCCTGCTGTACGCGGTGACCGGTGGGCTGCACCTGGACCGGCTGGGCGCGTCGCTCGCCGACCGGCCGGAGCTGCGGGACCTGCCACTGACCACCGCGGCGGTGGCGGTACTGCTGGTCGGGTTGGCCTTCAAGGTGGCGGCGGTGCCGTTCCACGCGTGGGCGCCGGCCACCTACGACGGCGCGCCGCTGCCGGTGGCCGCGTACCTGTCCACCGCGTCGAAACTGGGTGGCCTGGTCGCCCTGCTCGCCGTGGTGCAGCGAGCACTACCGGCGGACCAGACCGGCCCGGTGCTCGCCGTCCTCGCGGTGCTCACCATGACCGTCGGCAACCTGGTCGCGCTGCGCCAGCGGCGTACCGTCCGGCTGCTCGCGTGGTCGTCCGTCGCGCAGGCCGGCTACATCCTCGCCCCGTTGGGGGCATTGGCGCTGGCCGCCGGCCGCACCGACGACGCCCGGTCCGCCGCGTACGCCGCCGCTGTGGCGTACGCCGTCTTCTTCGTGGTGTTGGAGTTGGCCGCGTTCGCCGGGGTGACCGCGCTGCGCCCGACCGGTGCCGACGGCGGCACGCTGGACGACCTGCGCGGGGCGGCCCGCCGGCACCCGTGGCGGGCGGCGGCGCTCGGTCTCGCGCTGGTGGGCCTGGCCGGCCTGCCACCGGGGCTCGCCGGCCTGTTCGCGAAGGTGACGGTGGTCCGGGCGCTACTGGATGGTGGTGCGGCCTGGCTGGCGCTCGTGGTGGCCCTGAACGCCGTGATCGGTCTCGCCTACTACCTGCGGGTGACCGCCGCGCTCTGGACGCCGGCAGCTCCTGCTACCGCGAGTGGTGGGGGCGTTGCGGCCGTACCCCTGGTGGGTGTGGTGGCCGTGGTGCTGGCGGTGGCGACGGTGGCCGCCGTGGTCCTCGGCGTCGCCCCGCAGTTGGTGCTCGACGTCGCCGGCCGCTGACCCGACCTGACCTGCGGCGCAGTCTCAGTCAACTCTCAGCGTTGTAACGGATGGTTGGCGGGTACCGGGTTGTTGCACCGGTCAGCGGATCCCGGCGATCCGTGCACCGAAGGAGAGATCGTGCACCACAACCGTCTGAAGACCGCAGCGCTGCTTGGCCTGCTCAGCGCCCTGATCCTGGCGGTGGGCTACTGGTTCGGTGGCAGTGGTGGCCTGGTCATCGCTGTCGTCGTGTCGCTGGTCATGAACGGCGTTTCCTACTTCTACTCCGACAAGATCGCACTGCGCTCGATGGGGGCACAACCGGTCACCGAGGCACAGTTCCCCGAGCTGTACCGGATGGTGCGTGAGTTGGCGGCCGACGCCCGGCAGCCGATGCCCCGGCTCTACGTGAGCCCCACGGCACAGCCCAACGCGTTCGCCACGGGTCGTAACCCGCAGCACGCGGCGGTCTGCGTGACCCAGGGCATCACCGAGATCCTCGACTACCGCGAGCTGCGCGGTGTGATCGGGCACGAGCTGTCCCACGTCTACAACCGGGACATCCTGATCTCCAGCGTGGCTGCGGGTCTGGCCAGCATCATCACCCTGCTGGCGAACCTCGCCTTCTTCATCCCGATCGGCGGTGGGGACGACGAGGACCGGCCGAACCCGGCCGTCCTGCTGCTGACCCTGATCCTGGGCCCGATCGCGGCGACCGTGATCCAGTTGGCGATCAGCCGGAGCCGCGAGTTCCAGGCGGACGCCTCGGGCGCCGAGCTGAGCCGCGACCCGCTGGCCCTGGCCAGCGCGCTCCGCAAGATCGACGCGGTGGCCCGGCGTCGGCCGCTGCCGGCCGAGGGCCAGCTCACCAGCACCGCACACCTCATGATCGCCAACCCGTTCCGGGGCGGTGGCGTGGCGGCGCTGTTCGCCACGCACCCGAAGATGGAGGACCGGGTCGCCCGGCTGGAGCAGATGGCCCGCAACTCCGGGCCGGTGCAGTTCCAGCGCTGACCCACTGATCGACGCATCCGCCCGTACCCGGTCGCCCGGGTACGGGCGGACTGCTGTGTCGAGGGCGATAACCGCTGTCTGCCGTCGCACCGTGCCGTTAGGGTCGTAAACGGTCCACGCTCATTACATCCTCAGGAGGTCCACCGTGGTCGCGCTGCGTCAGTACCTGGGAGTCTGGCGAATCCCCGGCGCGCCGATGCTGCTGATCACCGGCATCATCGGGCGGCTCGGGATCGGCATGACCCCGCTGGCGCTGCTCCTGGTGGTCGAGCAGGTGACCGGCCGATACTCGTTGGCCGCCGTGGCCGGCGGGATCTACGCCGTGGCCGGTGCCGCGCTCAGCCCGGTGGCCGGGCGGATCGCCGACCGGGTCGGCCCCAGCCCTGTCCTGCTGGTCACCGCCGTGGCCCACCCCCTGGCGCTCACCGGGCTGCTGCTCGCCAGCCGCTCGGGCGACGACGCGCTGGCCGTCATCTACCTCGCCAGCGGCGTCGCAGGTGCCACGTACCCGCCGCTCACCGCCGCCATCCGAGGCGCCTGGAACGACCTGACCGGCCCCAACTCCGGCCGGTACGCCCTCCGCAACACCGCACTGGCCGCCGAGACCACGCTCTTCGAGATCGTCTTCGTGCTCGGCCCGCTGCTGGTCGCCGGCTTCGTCCTCGTCGCCGACGCGGCAGCCGCCCTGATCGGCGCGGCAGTCGTCACCCTGGCTGGCACCACCGCCGTGGCCCTCGGCCAGGTCATGCGCGGCTGGCAGCCGCACCCCAAGGAACACCACGCCCGAGGCCTCGGGCCGCTGCGGGTCGCCGGCTTCCCGGCCCTGCTGGTCTGCGTGGCCGGGCTGGGCATCGCGTTCGGCGCCGCCGGGGTGATCGTCCCGGCGTACGCGAGCGGCCACACCACCGACGACCCGGAGAGCCTGGCCGGCCTTCTCCTCGCGGTCTGGGGGCTCGGCAGCGCCGCCGGCGGCGTCTGGTTCGGCGTCCGCAAGCCGGCACCGAACATGACCCGCCAGTTCGCCCTGCTCCTCGCCGCCCTCGCCGGCACCTTCGCGGTGTTCTCGGTGATGCCCACCCCACTGGCCCTGGGTGTCGCGCTGGTCGTCGGCGGAGCCACCATCGCGCCCGCGCTGACCCTGGAGAACACCCTGGTCGGCCGAATCGCCCCCGCCGGCATGCTGAACGAGGCGTACACCTGGGTCGTCACCGTTGCGGTCGCCGCGAGCGCGGCCGGCGGCTCGGTCGCCGGCCTGATCGTCGACCACGCCGGCGGCGTCCGCTGGGCGTTCCTGTTCGCTGGAGCGGCGGTCGCCGTCGCGGCCGGGGTCGCCGCGCTCCCCGCCGGGCCCATCGCCCGTGCGGAAACCACGGCGGTACGCGCCGAACAGCCCGTCCCCGCCTGACCCGCCCGGCCTCGATCCGGGCCCGCCCGGGCTCGATCCGGGCGGCGTTGTGGGGCGGTGCGCCGTACCCTCGGCTGATGGCCAAGGTTCTGTACTCGGCGACCGCGTCCCTCGACGGCTACATCGCCGGCCCGGGCGGTGACATGTCGTGGCTGACGGACCACCTCGGGGGCGAGAACCCGACGGCGGAACGCCTCCTGCACAGTGTCGGCGCGATCCTGGCCGGCAACGGCACCTTCGGCGGCGACGACCCGAACCGGGGCACCGACAGCGAAGGCGCATTCGGCGGCCAGTACCACGGGCCGGTGTTCGTCCTCACCCACCGACCCCCGGCCGAGCCACCCGCCGACGTCACGTTCGTCGGTGACCTGCACAGCGCCGTCGCGCAGGCCAAGGAGGCCGCCGGGGACAAGTACGTCAACGTCCTCGGCGCGAACGTGGCCAAGCAGTGCATCGAGGCCGGGCTGCTCGACGAGGTCCTCATGTTCTTCGCCCCGGTGCTGCTCGGCGACGGGGTGCGCATGTTCGACCACCCGGGCGGCACCAAGGTGCGGTTGGTGCGCCTACCCGGCGAAACCGAACACTGGTACCGCGTCACCTACTGAGCCCGCTCGCCTCGCGCCTCGCGCCCCGCGCCTCGCGCCCCGCGCTCCGCGCCCAAGATCCGCGCAACTTCCCGGATGTTGCTGCCTCGGACGTGCGGGAGACACCAATATCCCTGATGTTGCGCGGATCTTGGCGACGAGCATGCGGCGCGGGCGGTCGCATCGGCGTACCGCGCGCACTGCCGGTGCAGTATTAGGGCGTGCGGCGGGATCTGGGTGACGGTTGGTCGATCGATCTCTACGGTGACTGGACGGCTGAGCGCGCCACAGACGGCGGCGCAACCTGGTGTACGCCCGGCCGCACGATCCTGGTCGTGCTCGGCGTGCCGTGGCGGTGCGCCGATGGGGTCGACATCATCGCCTCGCTCGATGCCCAGCTACCGCCAGACCCGACGGTCAAGATGGGCGAGGGCGGCCGAGGTGGAATCGGTCATCGTGCCGCCTTGGTCTACCACCACGACGGCGATGTCGGTTCCGCTCTTCACGGCTACACCTTCACCGACGAGACGTACCTGGAGACGTCTTCACCGACACGCACTCGGGGGACTTCGGTTGGGCCTACGACGCTTGGCGCTCGGTGACCCGAACCGCCACATAGTTCGGTCGGCGGATCTCGGGCAGCGACCTGCTGGCGTCAACGCAGGAACGTGAAGAGGGTTCCCGCAGGTTCCAGGGGCAGCGGAGCGCCTTCGAAACGGTGAACGCCGACAGAGAATCGAACGCCGTCCGGAGCGTGGAATGCCTGCTCCACGAAGCCGGCATTCCGAAACCACCCGCGTACCGCCGGGGTCAGGTCCGGGTCGCGTCGCGTCCTGGTCCAGATCACGGTGGCGCCCTCGGCGCAGATCTGGGGTAGGGCGGCAACGGTTCGCTCTACGTCGGCGTCCGAGATGTTGCCGAAAACCCCGACCATGAGCAGCAGGTCGGCCGGAACCACCCCCACGTACGACGACAGCCGGCCCGCGTCTGCCTGCCCGATCGCGATGGTGGAGAGGCCGGCCTGCGCGGCGGCGGCCTGAGCGGCCGACACATTGCCCGCGTCGTACTCAAGAAGGGTCGCGTGTACGCGCTGAGCATCAGACCTTGAGGCGAGGACGCCGATGAGGTCATGGCCCTGCCCCGCACACACGCTCACCGCGGTCAGCCGCTCGTCGGAACGCTGCTCGAGCCACGACGCGATGTGCTGCTGCACCAGGCGCAGTCGACGCGACAGCGGGGACGCTTCATCGGCATAGGGCTCATGCCACGCCTGCCAGTGTGTCTGGGCGGTCATCCGGGCAACGTTGCCAGGCCGGAGCTCACACCGACCCCGCGCCGGGCCGTCGGAGGCCGATCGGCCGACCAGCGACGACCAGGAGCGGCGGTGTGCCCAGGCAGCGCCTTACCGGGCGGGCTGGTCGTCCCGCCCTACCGGTAGTTGTTGAACTGGAGGGCGACGCCGAAGTCCTCGCCCTTGAGCAGTGCGATGACCGCCTGGAGGTCGTCCCGCTTCTTGCCGGTGACTCGCAGCTGGTCGCCCTGGATCTGAGCCTGCACGCCCTTGGGGCCCTCGTCGCGGATCTTCTTGCTGATCGCCTTGGCCTTGTCCGTCTCGATGCCCTGGATGACCTTGCAGTCGATCTTGAAGATCTTGCCAGACGGACGCGGCTCGCCGGCGTCCAACGATTTCAGCGAAATGTTCCGCTTGACCAACTTCTCCTTGAACACGTCCAAGGCGGCACGGACACGCTCCTCGGTCTCCGCCTGAAGACCGATCGCCTCCTCGCCGGACCAGGAGATCTCGGCGCCGGTGCCGCGGAAGTCGAACCGCGTCGCAAGCTCCTTCTCCGCCTGCCGAAGGGCGTTGTCGACCTCCTGGCGGTCGACCTTGCTCACGATGTCGAACGACGGGTTCGCTGCCATGTTTCTGCTCCTGCTGTCCGGCGGTCTGGGCCTGCCGTCGGCCGCCGACCAGCGGCACGACCCCCTGACCGTACCCGGTTGCGTGGCTGCCGGGTGGAGCCGCTATCCTTGCTTCCGCCGCCGCGTTACGACGCGGTGGGGTGCCCTGGCGGGTTGCCCGAGCGGCCAATGGGAGCGGACTGTAAATCCGTCGCGAAAGCTTCAGAGGTTCGAATCCTCTACCCGCCACCAGGTGCTAAAAGAGGCCCCTGACCAGCGCGAACGCCGGTCAGGGGCCTCTTTTGTGAGTCTCACTCAGTCCCGCTCTAGCCCGCTCGATCTCGCTGGTTGTGTCACATACGTGTCACCGCCTGATCTTGCCCCTGGTATCCCGGCAGGATGTTCGGATGGCGTGGGAGTGGCTGGCACCAGCCGGGACGGCCTTCGGTGCAGTGGTTGGAGCGTTGGCGGTAGTTGTCAGTGGGCAACTTGCTTCCCGGTCGGGGGTTCGAGCTCAAGAGATCCAGCTAGCAACCCTCAAGCACCAGACCGCAGCGGAGGATCGCCGCGCTCTCGTAGCGGCCAAGCAGGTGCTGTACAGCAAGTTCCTCGTCGAGCTCGAAATAGCGTTCGTTGCGGCCCTCGACGTTTCGTTACTTGCCGACACGCCTGAGGGACAGCAAGCGGCAAAGGTCTCGATGTGGGAATCCGCCCAACGGCTCTTGGCGCTTCAAGCGGAGATTGCCGTGCTGGCCGGCCCGTCGGTCTATACCTTGACGGGCAAGTTATTTAAGGCGCTCGATGGTTTGGCTGAGGGTTCAACGTCCAAGGCTTTCTCGGAAGCGAAAGCCGACGTGGTTTACGCCTTTCACAAAGACGTGGCTTCCTAGTTGTAGCGGTTAGTAGGTGTTCGCGTCAGTGCGGCCTCAATGCGGTGTTTGGCGGCCTCGTCTTGGCCATGAACGCACTTCGCGTAAACCCGCATGAGGACGTGCACGCTGTGCCCGGCCCATTCGGCGACCTGGGTTGCCGGCACCCCGGCGTTGAGCCAGAGCGACACGGCGGCGTGCCGCAGGTCGTACGGTCGCCGCGCCAGCGGGGAACGCTGCTGAGCCGGGGTGAGCACCTTTGCCCGCGCGTCGCGCCACGCCTTCCCGTAGGTGTTGTTCGGGATAGGTTGCCCGGCGGTGGGCACGTACCGCCCGCCGGGGCCGCGTCGGGTCACGAACAGCTTGCCGTTCGATCCCGGCGGGTACTCCTTGATGTGGTGGTCGAGCAGCCGCACGAGCGGCGGCGCGACGGGTACGTCCCGGGTCGCTGCCTTCGCCCGGTGCTTGAGCCCTCGGTCCTCGGCGGTGTCGTCTCCGTCGCCCCAGTCCCGACCTACGGCCACCGTCGAGCCGGTCAGGTGTAGCACGCCCCACCCCC
This sequence comes from Micromonospora sp. WMMD967, assembly GCF_029626165.1. Taxonomy (NCBI): domain Bacteria; kingdom Bacillati; phylum Actinomycetota; class Actinomycetes; order Micromonosporales; family Micromonosporaceae; genus Micromonospora; species Micromonospora sp. WMMD967. The sequence continues at coordinate 371,999 of NZ_JARUBK010000001.1, read as the reverse complement.
CAAGCTGGGCCGGCCGCTCGTACTCGTCTTCGCGCAGGTGGAGCACTTCCTCGGGCCGCAGCGCGGCGTAGTACATGCACCCGAAGAACGCTTCCAACTCGGGCACGCTGCGCCCCACCTCGGCGAGCAGCGCCCGAACCTGATCGGGGTTGACCACCGCTCCCCGGTCGACCTCATCGGCCATTTTCGGCGCGGTCCAACTCACCAGGGTCATCGGATGCGCGTCGAGTAGCCGCAGCTCAACGGCGTATTTGAGGGCGCCGGAGAAGACGGCCCGCTTGCGGGCGATCGTGCTGGGCGACGCGGGCGCACCGTCCATTCGCAGGGCAAGCGTGTCGAGCGCCTTCCGCACCAGGGCAGCGTCGGCGAGCGCCGTCAGGTCGACGGTGTTGGCCTTGAGCCAGCGCACGGCGGCGGCCAGGTGGGCGGGCGGCTCGCCAGCGTCTCGGCGAGTCCTGTTGAACACCCACCCATAGAGCGCGGCCCGCATCGCCTTCTCGCTCGGCGCGCCTCGGTCGGTCGCCAGCAGCGCCGGAGTGACGGTGGCCAGCGTCTCGGCGATGCCCTTGCGGTGCTTCGCCGACGCGCGCGGCCACTTCATGTCGACGTAGGCCACCGCGTGCTCGTACCACGACCGGGCGTTGAGCGCGCGCGCCATCGGCTCGGGCAGGCCGCTGGCCTCATCGAACGCGACGCCTTCCCGCTGGGACACCACGAGCTTGGATCGGAAGCTCTCGGCCAGTGCTCGGGTGGCGAACGTGTCGCGGAACGGCCTGCCGGCGACCTTCCACCGCACGCCGTAGGAAAAGCCCTTGGTGAGCTGCCGTTTCTGGATGCTGTAGACCCGTACGTCGTAGGTGCTCATGCTGCCTCTTCGTGGTCGTTGAGCCAGTTGTCCAGGTCGCGGCGACGGACGTACAGGCTGCCGTTCGGGTACTTGATCGTTCGGGGGGCGCGGCCGGTGGCCTTCCAGCGGAAGAAGGTCGACCGGGGTACGCGCAGTTCGTCCAGGACTTCGGCGAGGGTGAGCAGGTTCCCGGTCGGGGTGCGGCGGGCGGTGGTCATGGTCGGGTGTCCTCCCTCGGGGTGGCGTGGAGGTCGATGCGCTGGAACAGTGGGGGATCGGCGGTCGGGGTAGGGCCGGCTGACCTGCTGGATGTGCAGCACTTGGGCGATGTCGGCGAGCGCTGCGGCTGTTTCAGCGGGTGTGCCGTGCAGCCTGATTCGCACGGTGAGCGCCTTCCGGTCGGTGCGGGTCGCGTATGGAGGGTCGCTTAGGCATCGCGGCAGAAGGGCGTAGGGCGGCCCGCTGAGAGCGCCGTAGAGCCAAGATTCGGAGCGTCCTGGTGTAAGGCGTAGGGCCTAGTGCTTCCAGGCGCTCTCAGCGGGCCGTTTCGGGGGTGCCGGCGGCCGGGTCGGGCGTCCGGCGCTGCCGGGAGGGGGCGGGAGGCGTTGACACGTTGACAATCGGCGGCCGGGCGAGCGTTTCCGCAGGTGAAGGCGGGTGGGGTGCTGTCAACGGGGGGGCGTTGACAGGCGTTGACACCCGTTGACACCGGTTGGGCCGGCGGCGGATTGTCAACGCCTGTCAACGCCTGTCAACGGGGGGCGTTGACACCCTCGGACGTGTCCTGAGCTGGGGAAACGTCGCCGGCCGGGACCGGTGTCAACGTGTCAACGCTTCCGGGGGCCTCTGCGACGGCGCGGGGGTGCAGTTCGTACCGGCCGTCCGGCCCGCTGCGGACCCACCCGAGTGCGGCCAACTCCGCGAGCACCGCCGACACCTCGTCGGACTTCGGGAGCCGGCGGGACACCTTGCGGTGCAGTTCCCGGCGGGTGAACGTGGTCATGCCCTTGTTGGTGAGCACGCCGAGCACGTACCGAGCGTTCTCGATCGCGGTGTCGCTGCCGATCGTGGTCAGCGCCGCTCGGTAGTGCGCCGCGAAGAACTCCGCGAGCCTCACGGCGTCGGTCATCCGGTCGGCGTCGATGGGGCGTCGCCACGCGTCGGCGGGGTGGTGGGCGACGTGCAACAGGCCGGCTAGGCGCAGCGTTGCGCCGGAGAGCTTGTTGCCCCACTCGCGCATGTCGTGCAGCGTCCCGCCGGGGCGTAGTTGTGCTTCCACCTCCTGGGCTGCGGCCAGCCGTACCCGCCCGGCCTCGGGGGTGAGGGTGACCACGGCGGGGTCTTCCCAATCGGCGAGGGTGGCGGCCAGGTCGTGTACCCGGTGCCGGTAGCCGCCCGTCACCGCCTCGGGCACCGGCTCGGTATCCACCAACCGATACCCCGCGAGGGACCGGGGCAGTGCGAACAGAAACCGGGCCGGCAGGCCACGCCCGGCCAGGTCGGCATTGCCGCCGAACTTGCGCAGCACTGAGGGTTGCGCCATCACGCACACGGTCAGCGCGGGTTTGTCGACCGAGGCTCCCTCGCGGGTCTGCCGTTCGTTGCTCATCGGCTGCCCCGCGTGGCCCTTGAGGTAGGGATCAAGGTTCGGCGCACCGGAGTAGCGGCCGGCGAGGGTGTCGAAGATCCCGCCTTCATCGCTGATGATCGCCATGCGTCCGCCGTTGGCGGCCATCAGCCCTATCAGGGCTTCCGGGGTGGCGTCGTCCACGATCAGGCGGGGCAGGCCGGGAACGGTGATCGCCTCGGCCGCGATCGCGGCGGCTACCGCCTCGGCGGCGGCCTCATCGCGCTTGCTCGGGTCGCTGGCCTTAGCTGCCTGTGCCTTGGCCTGTTCGGCGTGCCGGTCGGCGATGTCCCGCAACGCGGCAGCCTCGGCGATCCGGGGCCGCATCGCCTCGCCGAGCGTCGACTGTGCGGCGAACAGCGGTGCGGTCATCGCCCGGTGAACAGGCGACTTCCGCTCGCCGGGGCCGGCGATGACGGCGGCGAACACGTTCACCGGCTCCCGCCACCCGCCGACCGGCTCCACCTCCAACCGGCCACCCGCGCAGGCGGACAGCACGGCGGCGGCGAGGGTGCCGGCCATCGCGGGGTCGGTCTGGGTGAACCGGGCGACGCCGGTCACCATGTCGCCGAGCCAGCGGGGGAACACGTCGACCGGGAACGGCGGCGGCGCGGTGCTCGGCCCGGTCAAGGGCACTGGAACATCCCACAGCGGCCCGCCCGAGGTCGGCTCGTTGGTGGCGTCGGGGTGGTCGGTGACCAGGTGCAGACGTGCGGGTGTCATGGGGTCACCTGCTTTCGTGGTGGTCGAGGATGAGGCGGCCGATGTGTTCGGCGACGGCGGGGACGACGGCGTTGCCGAGGGCTGCAAGTCGGTCCACCCGGTCGGGAAGCCCATAAGCCACTCGATCCACTGCGGGTTCGGTCGGCCACCGATCAGGTCGGGGATGTTCACCCCGGTCTTGTTGGCGGCGCGGCGTCGGGCCAGTCCAGCCGGGCTCAAGGCACCTCGGCGGGCGTCGGCTGCCTTGGGCGTGGGCCAGGACGAACAGGCGGGCGCGTGGGTGTGCGGCGCCCATCTCGCAAGCGCGGATGACTCCGGCGCGGGCGGTGTATCCGAGGCGGTCGAGGTCTCGGAGCACGAAACGAAGTCCCCGGGAACGGTGGCCCAGGACGTTCTCTCCGATGACGTAGCGGGGTCGGGTCGCGTGGACGACTCGGGCCATCGCGGGCCACAACCACCGCTCGTCGGTGTGGCTGAGTCCCTTACCGGCGCTGCTCTCCGGCTGGCACGGGTAGCCGCCCGCGACGACGTCGACACGGGGCCGGGGCCGGGAGTGCCACCATGCGGCGGCAGTGCGGACGTCGTCATGGCAGGGCACCTCCGGCCAGTGCTTGTGCAGGACGGCGCGGCAGAACGGGTTGATCTCGACGTGACCGACGATCCGCATCCCTGCCCGCTGCAACCCCAGCGACAGCCCGCCGATACCGGCGAACAGCTCCAACACGTTCAGCGGCTCTGGGCTCATGCGGCCACCTGCCGGGGTCGGCGGGCACCGGCGGCCAGCCCGGATCGGATGGTGCGCGCGGTTTCGACGCTGCCCAACCCGGCGGATGCTGCGGCCTGTTCCAGCACTCCCGACGCGTCCGCCTCGGTGAGCGACCCGCCCGCCACGAGCTGCCCGAGGGCCACGGCAGCGATGTAGAGCGCCCGGTTGCGCTCCCCTGCCGGAGCGGTGGTCACCCGGTCGGCTTCCCGGGTGATCGCGGCCCGGACGTACGCGCCGCTGCGGTCGGTCGGCAGGGACATCACCACCGGGCGTTGCGGCGGTAGCGGCGCCGGTGCCAACAGGGCGGCCAGCCACCCGGGCAGCGGGGCGGGGTCGGTGTCGAGGTCGACCCGGTAGGGCCGTCCGTTGACCGTCGACCCGGCGGCGACGACGTAGCCGCCGTGGGCGCGGGTGTCGACCAGCGGCCCGAGCGTGCCGGCGGTGTTGCGCAGTGCCGGCCCGTCGCCGGGATGCTGGTAGTAGAGGTGGGTGCCGCCTCCCCCGGTCGTCGCGGTGTACGTCGGTTCGATGACCGTTCCGTGCGTGGCGGCCAGGTCGGCGAGGGTGTCCAGCCCGGTCGGTCCGGTGGTGTTGTCCTTGGGCCGGTCGAGGTCGACCACGACCAGTAGGGACGGGCCGCAGGCCAACCCGATGCCGTACGGGCGGTGCGTCCATGCCCGGCGGATGCGGGCCGGGTCGGTGGTGGCCCGTGCTTCCCACCCGACGTGCCCGGCGGTGCGGCAGCGCGGGTCGCGGCCGGTGCACTGGTCGGCGGTGTGGTCGGGGAAGGCGGGTCGCTTGTCGTCGGGGCGTAGCGGGAAGACGTGCCAGCCGCGCGCGGCGTGTGCGAGCGCGGCGGTGAGCAGTTCAGACATGAGTGCTCCTGTTCAGGCGGGGCGACGCAGAGCGCGGGCGGCGGTGAGGTCGATCAGCTCACCTCCGGCGTCGGGTGCCGGGCGGGTACGGGCGGGGGTGGCGACGGCAAGCCGCAGGTACAGGCGGTAGCGGCCGGCATCCGCACCGCCCATCGGCCACCGTTGGCCCTGTTGGATGACGTGCCCGAGGTCAGCGAGAGCGGCGGTGGCGGCGTCCAGCTCGGCGCGGGTGCCGCTGAGCCACACCTCCATCAGCCGGCCCGCCTCGGTCGCGGCCGGGCGGTGATCGCGGCCCGCGTGACGGCGTGCCGCAGGTCCCCGAGCAACCCGACCAACTGCCGGCGCGCGGCCACCTCGGACGGGGCAAGCGCGACCCTGACGCGGACCTCGGCGTGCTCCCGCCCGGTGGCGGTGCGCACCCGCACCAGGACGGCACGGGAGCGGCCGGCGACGTCGACAACGATCTCTTCCGAGCGGTGCTCACCGAGGCCGCAGCGGTGGTCCTTGCCGCACCACTCGGTGTGCCCGTCGCGGGTGCGGCGGTTCATCGGTTCGCCTCGGCGCGCAGCCGGTGAAAGTGGTTGTAGACGCGTCGGCCCGTGCGCAACCGATTGCCTCGGTCGCAGCGCCGACAGGCACGCGGCCGGTGGAGCACGCGGGTGGTGATGCGGCCGGTGCCGGCGCACCGCTGGCAGGTCTTGACGGGCTTGACCCAGCACAGCCCGGCGTAACCGAGCGTGATCAGGGCGGGGATCGCGGCGAGGACGATAGCGGCGGTCAGGTGGGGGTTCACAAGTGCCTCCCGGGCCGGTTTTTGGGTACACGGGGCCGTGAGCTGCTATCTGCTAGGTCGCAGCTCATGATTCGGATCGGGTGCTAGCGAGGGTGCTAGCGCTAGCAGGACGGGCCGCTAGCGCTAGCACCCCCAGAGGCGGTTAGCCGGCGGACCGCTTCCGGTCACGCTCCGCGATCGCGGCGAGCACGTCGGGGTGCTTGATGCCGCGCCGGGTGGTGGCCTTCCCGTCGATGCGCCGGCCCACGTCGCCGACCTTCACGAGGGGGTGGGGCTTGAGCGCGGTGGTGAGCTGTGCCGCCTCCCACCCGCCGTACACGTCGGGCCGCAGCTCGGCCAGCAGCGCGCACAGCGTCTCGTTCCACACGGCCTTTTCATCGCCCGGCCACACGCGCGCCAGGTCCCCGAGGACGTCCGCGACCGGGGCCACGTCGCGGGTCTGCTCGTCCAGCTTCGGCAGCGTCCCGGCCGTGGTGCGCAGCGCGACGGCGCGGGCGACGATGCGGGCGGCGGCGGTGGTGTCGACGTAGAACGACCGCACCGCCGACGCCTTCGCCCCGAAGCCACGCAGGATGCCCCACCCGGCCTCGGCCACCGGCTGGAAGACCGTCGCCCGGTAGCCGTTCTTGTACGCCGACGTCCCAAGGATCATGTCGTTCGCGGTCTGATCGGCCACGGACAGGCAGAACCGGGAGTTGACGTTGCGGGTGATGCCGGTCGGCAAGCTGTCCTTGTCCGGGATCTGCGTACCGATCAGGATGATCACCCCGAGCGCCCGGCCGAGCTTGATGACCTTTTCCAGGATCTCTCCGGCGTCTTTGCCGTACTTGCTGGTCATCAGCTCTTGCAGCTCATCGAACCACGCCACCAGCGGGTGAAGCCCCGACCCCTTGAGCGACGCCAGTTCCGGCGTGACCTTGTTCTCCGGGGCCTTGCCAAGGCGGGCGTAGTGCTCGATGCGCTTAGACCGGCGGCGGCACTCCTCATACAGCCACTCAATGAAGGCGAAGCAGCGGGCGAGGGTGTCGTCATCGAAGCCGTTGCCGTACTCAGCCATGACCGGCTCCAACACGGCGAAGTCCCCGACGCCCTTGAGTTCGTAGCCTCGGACCTCGGTGCGGGCGTCGAGGGCGGCGGCCAGGATCAGATCCCGCAACGCGAACGTCTTACCCGACCCGGGCTGCCCGCCGAACAGGTAGTTGCGGAACATCAGGTCTACCGCAACCGTGTCGAGGCGGGGCGTGGTGGCGAACGGGAACGCCTTGAACACGTCCACCTTCGCCGACTCCGACAGCAGCGGCCACGCGGGTTGCTTCATCTGCGACGCCGGCTCATACCCAACCCACAGCGCCAGTCGGCCCGTGTGACCGGGTGCCGGCTCGGGCCACACCTGGTCGAGGGGTAGCCGCATCGCTGAGGCCAGCCGGCCGCGCCGGGCGACGACCTCGGCGGCCTCCACCCCGTACGGCAGGTCGACCACCGCGAGGTGCCCGGGGCCGTCGCGGTGAATGTCTACCGGGAAGCTGATCGCCTTCGGGTCCTTGGCAACCGCGCTGTTGATCGCGGCCATTTGCAACGAGGTCAACGCCCGGCGCACGAGGTCGGCGGTGAGCTTGCGGTAGCGGGTGCCTTCGGTGACCCGGTCGGTGAGCGGCTTGTCCGCCGGTCGACCGAGGGTGGCCAGCAGCGGCACCACCACGGCAAGGGCAACGTAGCGCCACCACGGCGGGCCGACTGCGAGAACGATCGCGCCGGCCACGGTCGCGCCGGCACCGGCGGCGAGGACCCACCACCGCCACACGCTTTGGCGCTGCCGGCGGGCGTCCAGCTTGAGCCACACGTCGGCCTCACCACGGGTCGCGGCGGCCTGCCGCAAGTGCCAGTTGCCCTCTTCGGCGGTGGCCCAGTGCACCGCCCGACCGAGGCCGCGGAACAGCCCGACCGGTGCCCACACAAGGGTTCTCGCGGCGTACTTCGGCAGCCGCACCGCGTGGTAGGCGGTGACGTAGCCGGCGTCCTTGCTCTGGTGCCGTGCGGCGGCGCGCAGGCCGCGCCACGAACGCGCCCACTCGGCCAGGATCGGCCGGCGCTCCCGCTGCCGGGCCAACACGTCCGGCGGGATGTCCTCGGCCGTGTCGACCAGGCCGCCAAGGCGCTCCGGCCCGTCGTCGACCGTCTCGGCGTCCTCGGTGCCGTCGTCCTCGCCCGTGTCGTCGGCGTCGGCCGGCGGGCGGGGGCGCGGCACCCGGCGGGCGCGGGCGTCGTCCAGGTCGACCACCTCGGCATCCGGGCCGGCGGCGGTCGGATTGGTCAGGTCGTGCTCGGCGGCCTGCCAGTCGAAACGGTCGTCATCTCGGGGGGACGTCATGATGGGTGTTCCTCCAACGGTCGGGAGATCGGCAAGAGGGGGCCGGCGGCACGGCGCAGGTTGGGAAGCCAGGGGCCGTGCCGCCGGGCGGAACTAGTCGTGCGTGCGCACCAGGTGCGCCAGAGCCGCCCCCATGCCGAGCACCGCGACGGGCAGGCAGGCAACGGCGGTGGTGATCCACCACGGGGCCGAGGTGACCCCGGCGGCCTCCAACAGGTGGTAGGCGACCTGCCCGAGCGCGCCGATGGCGAGGGAACCGAGGGCGGACCACTTGGCGAACCGGCGTGCCCGCTCGGGCACCCGACCGGACAGCCACACGTAGAGCGCGTAAGCGCCGTACGTCTCCACCCCGATCGGGAGCGTGATCGCCGAGTTGATGGAGAAGCTGTCCCAGATTCCCGGGAGCGGGTGCACGATGCCGAACCCGGTGAATCCGCCCAACCCGACCCACCCGGACCAGATCGCGACGAACGCCGGCAGCGCCAGCAGCACCACCGGCCACACCACCGCCGACCGGACCGGCGCGGGCGCGGCGGGCGTGTCCGGGTGACTGACCGGCGTGACCTCGGCCGGCGGGTCGGCCGGCGTGATCTCCGGTACGGGGGCCGGGTCCGGTGCGGCCGGCGGCGTGGACTCGGGTACGACCGGGGCCGGCAGGGGATCCGGGGCGGTATCCGCGAGCACGTCGCGCGCCGTTTCCCGCAGGTAGTCAGAGGCGGTCGGGTCGGCAGCGACCCGGCGGGCCGCGTCGGCGACATCGGCGTCAGTCGCGCCGCCGGTCCCACCCCGAACCAGGTTGTAGGTCGTGGTATCACGGGCGGCGATCTCCCGGGCCTTCTCTTCGACCAGCCGGATACGCAGCTCGGTCGCCTTGGGTGCGCCGATGCGGTACTCGGTCATCAGCCGGTTACGCGAGGGAACCTCGCCCAACTCCTTGGTGAGCGTGCGGGCGGCGGGAAGCAGCTCGTCGATGGGCTGCGGGTACTTGGTGCCGTTGATGGCGGGGGCGGTCATGCTGCGTCCTCCTGGGGGAAGGCGCACGCGAGGCATTCGCCCAGCGAGCGCGGAATGAAGTACGGCCGAACCGTGCGGCAGACGCGGCAGGTCCGGCGGGCAATAAGGGCCTTGTCGATCGCGGCGCGCTGCGCGGGAGTCGCGGTGCGCTTTGGCGCGGCCAGGTCGACCCGGTACAGGTACGCGATCCGGGTGCCGCCGACGCCGCGCCAGAGCACCTGCGCGGCAACGGGTTGACCACCGGGGCGCAGGCCAGTGGCGGTCAGTTGACGGCGGGTGGCGTAGCCGGGCGGGGCACCCTTCCACCAGTAGGTGGGGATGCCGTACCGCGTGCCGTCCGGATCGTGGAAGGCGGCGCGGATGCGGGCCATCAGGCCGCGCGGCGCGGGTCGGTGCGGGTGGCGCTGCCGGTGGCGGCGCGGGTGACGCGGGCCTCGGCCCGGCGCAAGCGCCGCCAGTCCAGCTCGGTCGGGCCGCCGTGGTCCTCGGCGTAGATGAGCCTGATCTCGGCGTCCAACAGGTCCAGCTCGGCCGCGATCAGCGGCCACTCCGCGTCGATCGAGGCGAGGTCGCCAGCGGTCGGCTCGGCGGTGACGGGGGCAAGGTGCGTACGCACGGGGAACCTCCGGTAAATCGATGAAGTGGGGGAAAGCCCGGGGGTGCGACCAGATCGGCCACACCCCGGGCGGATAGAAATCAAGAGGCAGAAGTCCATGCCGCGCGCCAGACCCGGCCCGCTCGCCCCGCTCGCCCGGGATCTACCGGGGTCGGCCACTGTGTGGCTCAAGGCGGGGATGCCGCAGACGGATCTACGCGGCGCTTCTGCTGTGAAGTTCTCAATGAACGACCACACGACCGGCCCGTGGGCATGCGCAGCGCAATGCGCCACCTTCCCCGGCTTCCGCTCGGCCTGTCGTACCTGGCTAGCCAGGTGCAACGAGATGAACGTAGGCCGGCTTGGCTAGTCAGGTCAAGAGGGCGCGGCGAACTTTCCTAACTTGGCTAGTCAGCGCTACCGTGAGCAGGTGAGCGAGAACCTTGACTTCCTCGGCGAACTGGATCCCGACGACCCCAAACAGGCCTCGCAGCAGATCGCGAACAAGCTGCGGGCGGCCATCCTCACGCGTCGACTCGCGCCCGGCGACAAACTGCCGTCGCAGCCCGAACTAGCCACCCGCTACGGCGTCGCACGAGAAACGGTCAAGCGAGCCTTGGACCTGCTCCGGGCAGAGCGGCTGATCGTGTCCCGGCAAGGCAGCGGCGCGTTCGTCCGCGCGCAGACACAGCGCGCGGTCGAGCTGCGTCCGCACATCGAAGCGTCATTCGACCGACCTCACGTCGCCATCGACTTCGCCGGCTTCTCCGGGGAGACGCTGCGCGACGCGCTCGCCGAAGCGCTCGACAAGGTGCGCGTCGGCCGGCTTGCGCCGGAGACGATCGCGGTTCGGATCCTGATCTCCGACATGGCTGTGCCGATGGCGTTGCCGTCGCGGGCCGAGACGCAGGCAGACGACCCAGCAGTACGCGAACGCGCGGAGCGGATCACCCGCCGGGCCGCAGACGGCATCATTGACCAGGTCGCCGAGCTTGGCGACCTCGGCCTCATTCGGTCAGCCACCGTTGATGTGCGAATGCACCGGGCGTCCCCGCTGTTCAAGCTCTACATCCTGAACGGCGAAGAGGTCTTCTACGGCTTCTACCCGGTTGTTGAGCGCACCGTCTCGATCAAGGGTGAGCCGATGGCGATCTACGACCTGATGGGCAAGGACGTGCCGCTGTTCCACTACGCGGTAACCGACGATGACGCCTCACACGGAACGCAGTTCGTCGAGGCTTCCCGCCAATGGTTCGACTCGGTGTGGTCGACCATCGCCTACCGGTACGACGGATGAACCCCGACCTGGGCCGGCTGCTCGGCGAGGTCGGCGCGGTGCTGCTCGACTTCGACGGGCCGGTCTGCAGCATCTTCGCCGGCTACCCGGCACCGCAGATTGCCGCCGAGTTGGTCGAGGTGCTGCGACGGCGAGGCGTAGCCGTGCCGCCGGATCTCGAAGGCGAGCAAGACCCGCTTGAGGTGCTGCGCCGCACCGGAGCGGCCGGGGACCACGGCACCACGCGGGCAGTAGAGGATGCGCTCTGCGCAGCCGAGCTCCGGGCAGTCGAGACTGCCGAGCCAACGCCATACGGCCGCGAAGTCATCGTGACGGCCTGGCAAGCCGGTTTGCCACTGGGTGTGGTCAGCAACAACTCGGCCAGCGCCGTAACTGCGTACCTGGTAGCGCACCGTCTCGCCGCCTACGTCTCGCCGGTGGTCGGTCGGGCATACGCCGACCCTGCCCAGATGAAACCTGACCCGGCTCCGATCCTCCAAGCGGTCCATGCCCTAAGCATGTCGCCAAGCCGATGTGTCCTGGTCGGCGACTCTCTATCCGACATTGAAGGGGCGCACGCGGCCGGAGTGCGTGTGATCGGCTATGCGAACCGAGCTTGGAAGGTCGACGCATTTCGAGCGGCCGGAGCGGAGGTGGTGGTTACCAGCATGAGTATGCTACCAAAAGGACTGGCGGATTTAGAGAATGACTAAAAGGCTCGGCGTAGGAAACTTTCGGCGACTCCTCGGCTTGGGCTACAAGAGGGTTTCTAACAAGCTGTTGAATTCGCTGCCGAGCATACCCGGGCAGCCAGACGATGTACTTAATGTTGCGCCGACCGGAAAGGTTCTGAGCGCGAGCGAGGCCAATCATAGCAAAGTCGAATCATCCCAAAAAGATCCTCGCTTCGAATTCTCTGAGGAGAAATTCCACGAGAATTATTCCAGAGTGGCAGAAATCGGCGAGGGCCGTCGCTGGTATGACCTGCCCTATCGCGTGCTCGATGGATTTTTCAGATCGAGGTTCTGGAAATTCGTTCCACAAAGATTGAGAGAACTCGTAACTTATTTCCTAAGCTACCTCCATGCTTTCAATACCCACGACCGAGATAAGGCGTGGGATCTGGACGACCTCCTACATAACCTAAATGTTCCCGACAGTGAGCATGTGTATGTTCCGAGCCTTTGGGTGGTGGAACTCTTTCCCCCGAGCCAGTTTGCAGCACTTGAACGCGCTATCAAGAACGGGAACTGGGACCGGCGTCGCCGGCTAGTTCGCGCCGACGAAAGCAATCGACGGCACCTGGAGCTTTCACGATCGGGCAAAGGGTGGACCTGGTGGCGTCTTGCTGAAATCGCTCAAAGCGGAAGCAAAGCCTGGTTTCCAGATGGGACTAGAGAGGTCTTGCCAGCCCACTTTGACAGTATCGAGCTCAAAGCAGTTCAGATCGGCGCTGGGCTGACAGCAGTGATTGCGAAGTTTCGGTTGACGGAGACAGCCGCGCGGCAGCTCGATGACGCATGGCACACGAAGCATGAACCCCAGCTTGTGATGGGTAGGGGCTTACCGAAGGCAGAGAACCGACACTGGGCCTCACTTAGGCTTACCCAGGAGGCGCGACGCGCTTATCACGACGCTGCCCGGTCTTGGATGGCAGAGCGCTGTCCCGGATTCTTCTCGTTTCAGAGGGAGCCTCAACCTCTACTCGACTTACTCCTGATGAGCGGGTTTGATCCATTACAGGAAGACCGAGCAGGCCGAGAAATCGCCGATGCCCTAAGGGCGCTGGGGTTTACCAGCGACTTGATGCATAGAACCTCGCCAAGCCTCCCCGGAATCCTGCTCAGCGCTGTCGATGGCCTACTCTGCCGCGCCCTAGAGGAAAGGCGAACCTGGGGACTATGGGGAAACACGGCAAAAATTTCTGCAATACCCGGCTACCTTGAAGAGCATGGAGGTGACAGCAACCGTGCGATTGCCCATATAGTCGATCGCCGCATCCGAAACTTCTCGGTCATCCTCGCTATTTCTGGTTTCCTCGAAGTAACCGAAGCAGAGTATGCGAAGCTGCGCGACACCGCGCGGACGCGACATGGCGCATTCAAAGCGAAGCGCCTCCACTATTTGCGTCGTAGCCTCCTGACGCTCAGCCTGGACCTTACGAGTGTGGCTCGGGATATCGACGATTTCTGGACGCGCAACTGGCACGATGGGGGAGACGCCCAGTTCATACTCGACTACTCTCCTCGGATCGTTGAGGAGGACCAAAAGGAGGGCCGCGAACGGTTTGAGCCAATCAACATGAATGATGACTTTCGCGAGCGGCAACAGAAATGGTTTGAGAAGCTGATCAAAGCTGACCGCGACTATCGAGAAATCCTCGCGACGGTCGCCTCACTCGGAGCATCCGCTGATACCTATAGAATCAGCCGTGTCGCCCTTTGGGCCGCTATTGCATCCTTAATTGTTGCGTCCGTTACGTTGCTGGCCACCGAGGCAAATGACCGGAACATCCTCGGTGTCGTGCTCTCGTGGCTAAAGCGCATCGTCGAGGCCTGGTGATTACAGTGCGGGAGCCGGCGGGGCGCTTCGGTGCCGTCAAAATGCGGCTTCAGGCCCCGACACCTGTGAGTCACCGCTGGCGCGGGACCGCTTTCACCCGAGGACGACCGGCGCTCCGTGCCACATGCGTGCCAAAGTTGCCCGGGCTGGCGCACAACTACCGGCGCTCGCCGAGGTCAGGCATAGGGTACGACCGTGGCTCGCACCGCCCTCCGGAGGCGCTTGCGTAGGTCCGAGCGATCGGCTGTCTCGTAGGTGCCGGTCTTGTGGTGGGGAAGACGCTGGCGTGGTGGTGTTTCAGAGCCCCGCTTCTTGTCGGTGCCAAACGTCCTCTGCCCAGGTGAGGTGGGCGCTGAGGTAGTCGGGGTTTGGCCGGGTCTGGGCATCGATGGTGAGGGGAGCTCCTTCGAACCTTGCCACCCCGGGAAAGGCTCTCAGTGAAGGTGCAACGCGGACTGTCCAGGTTGTGGGGTCAATGGCAAGGAGGAAGCGGTCGAACAGCGAGTGGAGGTCTCGGCGGAGGAGGAGTCCGCCGTTCGGGTCGTGGTGGCCGGCGTCGCAATACCGGTAGAGGTGTGCGGCGTCGATCGCCGCGGCCGGTTGTGGCCCGGTGATGGCGCATGTGTTGCCGAAGCGTTGTTGGAGCATCTTGCGGAACTTCTCCTGGCCGATCCGGGCTCGTCCGATGACAGGGCGGTGGCCACCAGGAAGGCTGGGGCTGCTGGCGTCGGTCCACCAGAGGGGGCCCACGTCCGCGGGATCGGTAAGGAGTGATGGCAGGTACGCGATGTTGAGTTCACGGATTGAGTGCTGCTGTGATTGGGACAGGTAGGCGGGGGTGAGTGCCGTCGTCCTCATGTCCGTCGTTGTCCGCCAGGTGCGCTCGTAGTCCGCGGCGTAGACGGTGACCTCGATCTGTTCCTCGGTCGCAACGTCGAAGGTCTGCTTGCAGGGCGAGCACTTGTACCGTGGGGTTGCGTGCTTGCGGGTCTTGAAGGCGGTGCTACGGCAGGAGGGGCAGCGGCGCCGCACCTTGCTGCGGGTACCGGTCAGTATCTCGTCGATCCAGGCCACGCCGAGCACGAAGTAGCCATTGCGCAGCACCGCCAGGTCGCCTGGTTCGACGGCGGCGTGATTCGGAACAGTGCTGTCCCAGACGTAGCTGCTTCCCAGGACGTCTCCATACCCGAGGTTGCCGCTGAACTGCCGTTCAGCCTCGTCCACTGTGAGCAGGCTCCAGGCGCGATACATGGCACATCTTCTACAGCAGCCGCGGTAGCCTCGCCGCCCCGGCCGTGCCAGTGCTGCTCCGCCTGCGTGTCGTGTCCGTGTCGGCCGCCACGATCCAGGTTCCGTAGAGGCAGGTCAGGGCCGCGAGGGGGTTTGGTCTTGAAAACCGGTAAGCCGGTTGGGGCTGCTAGTTGCCGGGATCCGCTAGGAAGGGGCTGTGCGCGAAGTCCAACCCTTGCCCCCGCCCATGACGAGCGCTGGTGTGTCACCAGTCTCACCAGCGGATAACCCCGTCCCGGCGCTTCGGCTCTGGAGCCTTCGGCGATCGGTCGCGCTGGTCATCGCCGCTGCCGTGGTCTTGGTAGGAGCCATGGCAGCTGGTGCGTTCTGGTACGCCGGTTGGCCGAGCGTTCGCCGGGACAGCACCGTCACGCCGGCCACGCTGTTTGACCTACTGAAGCTGGTCTTCTCCGTGGTGGCGGGTGTCGGGGGCGTCGCAGCTCTCGTGGTGGCGTACCGACGGCAGCGCGTCGCCGAGCACGCAAACAAGCTTGCGGAGTTTGCCCACGGGTTGGCACACGCCGCTGACCTCCGCGCGGACGCAGCCGAAGGCCGAGCCAAGACTGAAACCGACCGCAACGGCATTCGGCTGTTCAACGAGCGATTCGCCAAAGCGTCCGAACAACTCGGCTCGGACAAGGCGGCAGTGCGGTTGGCCGGGGTCTACGCCATGGCCGGGCTCGCCGACGACTGGCGCGATGGTCGACAGACCTGTATCGACGTCCTCTGTGCCTACCTCCGTATGCCATACACACCGCCTGCCGAGGATTCAAGTGACGTAGGGCCAACTGGTGAGGCGGCTTCGACGGAGCCCGTCCACGGAGACCCGCTCGCTCGTGAGGAGCGAGAAGTGCGCCACACGGTGATCCGACTGATCAGCAGGCACCTACGCCTCGCGAAGGACGAGCCCACCTCGTGGCGAGGGCTCAACTTCGACTTCACCGGGGCGGTCTTCGACGGTGGCGACTTCTCCGAAGTGACGTTCAGCGGCGGGGAGGTGTCTTTCGCCGATGCGACGTTCTGCGGGAGGATTGTGTCTTTTACGGGTGCGACGTTCAGCGGCGGCGGGGTCTCCTTCGCTGGGGCGACATTCAGCAGCGGAAGGGTGTTTTTCGCGGAAGCGACGTTCAGCGGCGGCGGAGTGAGCTTCTACGAGGCGAAGTTCAGCGGTGGAGAGGTGTTCTTGGCCGTAGCAAAGTTCAGCGGCGGAAATCTGTCCTTCGACAGGGCGACGTTCAGCGGCGGAGCAGTCTTCTTCAGCGCGTCTACCTTCAGCGGTGCGAAGGTGGAGTTTGGCGGAGCGATGTTCAGCGGCGGGCGGACGGAGTTCATCGGGACGACGTTCAGCGGGGGATCGGTGGGCTTTCGGTTTGCAACCTTCAGCGGCGGAAGAGTGAGCTTCCGCGACGCGATCTTCAGCGGCGGAGAGGTGGATCTCCGCGACGCGATCTTCAGCGGCGGAGAGGTGGACCTTCTCAAGGCAAGGATCGAAGCGGCACCGCCCCTGTCCGACTCCTGGCCGGACGGGGTGCCGCCGGAGGGGCTGTATCTGCCAGCCATGTGACCCCTGTGTCACATACGTGTCGCCAAAGGTTTGCCTCAGGGCATAGCCGCAGTTCAGCGCCATCTCATTGGCGCACTGTAAATCCGTCGCGAAAGCTTCAGAGGTTCGAATCCTCTACCCGCCACCAGGTGCAGACACGGCCCCTGACCAGCAGAGATGCTGATCAGGGGCCGTTGTCGTTGATCTAGTCAAGTCCAGCGGAGTCCAGCCGTTGATGACGGGTCGTGGGCAGATGGCGGACGGGTCGATCTTGCTTCTGTTGGGCGACGTCAAGCGCCCGTCGGCTTCGGGGCCTGATTTGGCCGTGCCCGAGGCCGGGCCGGGAACGTCGACGGACCGGGCAGGATGGCCCGGTGAAGCGAGACACCCTGATCGCCCTGCTCGACGCTACGGACGGCGACGTCTACGAGTCCTGCCGCGACGCTCTGCGAGCGGGCTACGCCTTCAAGGTCTTCGACGGGGCCGTACCTATCGGAGCCCTGGTCACCATGTATCGACGTCGAGAGCGTCATACGCGTGCGCGCGGTATCCGGACTCTTGGATTCGTCCAGGCCTTGGACCGGCTGGTCTCGGCCGAGGATTTGGGAGAGTTGCTGATCGGCCAGGTCGGTGGCGCCGGAACGGTCTGGTTCTACCAGCTGTTCCTCGCACCTGACGGCTCCCGCGTCGTCGCCTGCTTCGCAATTGGTCAGGACAAGGAAGTCACTCCACGCCCGTCGGCGTCCGATCGATTGCCGGGACGGGGGCGGAAACCACTGTGCGCTCTGCCGCCGACACGTTGAGCCGCGCGGCGGTGCTCCTGACCTGGCGGCAGACCGGCAAGGCTTCACAGCTGACCAAGCTGGCCCTGCGACCCGGTCACCCGGCTTCGAGCCGAGAACCAAGAACCCAACCACGTGGTACGCACCCAGCCGCCCGGACGCCGAGATGAGACCCGGCGCTCGAGCGTTGACGCGCTGGTCTCCATCACGGTGACCTCGACCCGGCCGGCAAACGAGGCGGACCGACCGCCGTGTTCCGGTGGGGTGGGTGATCGGAAAACGGCCCGCCCGGTCGTGGACGGCTGCGAAACTGGGCGGGTGCCGGCACCACCGGCGCTCGGAGTGCCGGCTGACGCGACCCGGTAGGTGGCGAAGATGTCCGACGACAACGAAATCCGTCAGTTCCGGCTCGACACGCCGGAGGAGGCTCTTGCCGACCTGCGCCGCCGGATCGCGGCCACGCGTTGGCCCAGCCGCGAGCTTGTCACCGACCGCTCGCAGGGCGTGCAGCTGGAGACGATCCAGAAGTTGGCCCGTTACTGGTCGACCGATTACGACTGGCGTGCGTTCGAGACCAAGCTGAACGCGCTGCCGCAGTACACGACGACCATTGACGGGGTTGAGATCCACTTCATCCACGTCCGTTCCCAGCACGAGAACGCCCTGCCGCTGATCATGACGCACGGATGGCCGGGTTCGGTCGCCGAGCTGCTGGGGGTCATCGGTCCACTGACCGACCCGACCGCGCACGGCGGCACTCCCGAGGACGCGTTCCATCTGGTGTTGCCGTCCCTGCCGGGGTACGGGTTCTCGGGTGAGCCGACCGACCTGGGCTGGGATTCCGCCCGCATGGCACGGGCGTGGGCGACGTTGATGGATCGCCTCGGCTACGCGGGCTACGTCGCCCAGGGTGGCGACGTGGGTGCCGCGGTCACGGATGCGATGGGACGCCAGGCGCTGGACGGGCTACTCGGCATCCATGTCAACCTCCTTGCCGGGGCGGTCGGTATCAAGGACCAGTTGCCGTCCGGTTCTGAGCAGGAACGTGCGGCGCATGAGGCGCTCAACCTGTTCACGATGGACGGGTTCGGCTACTTCCTGGAGCAGTCCACCCGGCCGCAGACGATCGGGTACTCCCTGCTGGACTCACCTGTCGGGCTGGCCGCGTGGATGCTCGACCACGACACGGACAGCTACTACAAGATCACCCGCGCCTTCGTCGGCGGGGAGCCTGCCGGGGGTCTCACCCGGGACGCCATCGTCGACAACATCACGTTGTACTGGTTGACCGGCACGGGTGCGTCGTCGGCCCGCTGGTACTGGGAACTCGGCCGGTTCCAGGCCGCCGCCAAGGCAGCAGGTCAGGCTCCTCCACCGGTCACGGTTCCGGTTGGCTTCACGACGTTCCCGGGGGAGATCTGGGCCGCCCCACGCAGTTGGGTCGAGGCCGTCTACCCCGGCGTCGCGTACTTCAACGAAGCGGCCGCCGGGGGTCACTTCGCGGCCTGGGAGGAGCCGGAGCTCTTCTCCGCCGAGGTGCGGGCGGCATTCCGGCCGCTGCGATAACCCGGACTTCGCCCCGCTTGGAGAGGGGCTTCGATGGCGCGGTTCAAAAGCGTCAGGCATTTCAATGAATTCGTTCTACGAATCGCGGCGATTGGGGCCGCACGCCCACCTTCAATCGTATGAAGATCCCCCTGAGCAGCGGCATTCTTACGCAGCGTCGCACCACCCGGCGGCCGAGCGCGGGCCTTCGTGGCGGCTTTCCGCCGTCGGATCCCGGCCGCTCGCGAGAACAGGAGCAACCTGACCGATGGTCGGAGAGGTTTCGTCTCTGACGAGGCCCATGTCGACCAGCGGCGACGGCGCGACGTCCGGGCGCAACCGCGATCGGGTCGGCGCTGTCGAGGGTGGACCGGGCGCCGGGGAGGGGCCGTCGGTCGGAGGCGCGTGCCGGGTGCCCACCGCGGCTCGGTCGTCCCCCTCCCGGGCCCGTCCCTGTCGGCGAGCTTCCGAATCAGGGGATCGAACAGATTCTCTGCGTCCCGGTCTCCTCCGGCGGGGAGATACCAGCTACTCTCACCATCGGGGGTACGTAGGGGGTCAGGGGTTGCGAAGCTCGCGGCGTGCGCAGGCCGGGCCGCAGGCTCCGCATCTGCAGGGCCCGGACGGGCTCTCCTTAGGCCTAAGGAGCTAGCGGTCGAGCGATTTGTCGCCTCTGGGTCAGCAAGGGCAAACTTCCGATTCGCCACCTTGGCTGGAAGCCGCACTATGTGCCGATGGGAAGTTGAAGATCGCGTTGCGTAGACGCTCTGTCTGCGCGTTATTACGCGGCGGTCAACTGGCGTCGCGGCTCGCCCGGTCGGCCATGCCGATCGGCCGTACGTGGGCTTTGCGGGTGGTTTCGACTGTGGCACGATCAGGGGCACTGATTCTTGTTCTGACCCCCCGACAGGAGCACGCTGATGTATGGACGGACGCCTCGCCGCCTTCGCGCCGCCCTCGCGTTCGTGGCCGCGGTCGCGTTCGCGGGTTCCTTCCTCGGCGCGACGACGGACTTTCAGCAGTTCGACTTCTCGTGGGGGGCTTCGGTCGTTGACGAGGGCGTCGCTGTCTCCCGATAGTCCCGCTCCGCACCACCCAGCGAGGGAGCGGAATGAAGCCTGGCTCACCCCCGACTCGTAGATCCAACGAGCAGGCTTGGTTGATCACGGGTCCGCTGGCGGTGCTGGCCATCGTCTGCTCACTCGTCCTGGCGCTGGCAGGGCCCCCACCTCCGGGCAACATCCTCGCGGCGGTGGTCATCTTCGCTGTGATGGTGGCCGCCAGCACGCAGGTGCTTCAGATCGTGGTGCGTCGCCAGGCGCTCGAAGTCATCGTCATCGAGATCCCGCTGCTCCTCGCCTTCTTCTACCTCCCACCTCTGACGGTCGTGCTCATCGCCGTTCTGGCCGCTCTGATCGGTCAGCTTCGTCGGCGCCTCAGCGCCCCCAAGGTCTGGTTCAATCTCGCCAGGGCAGCTGTTGCCGCCTCCCTGGCGGGAGTCGTCCTGCTGGCACTGCCTCCGATCGGTGACGAGGTCGGCCCCAAGACGTGGGCTGTCCTCTTCGCGGTGGTGAGTGTCAACAGCCTGGTCTCGCTGGCGGCCATCAGTGCGGTGATCACTCTGCTGCACGGGTGGCAGGCGGGGTGGGAACTGATACGCAACGGCACGGCTCCACAGATGATCTGTGCGATCAACACCGTCGTCGGGTTGGTGATCCTGATGGCGATCGAGTCCAACCTGTGGTCCGTGCTCCTGATTGCCGTGTTGGCGATCGCGGTCGTCCTGGTCTACCGCTCCTACGCCCAGTTCCTCCGCCAGCACCGCACGCTCGGCAGCATGTACGAGCTGACGCGGGCCATCAGCGAGAGCGGCCAGGAGGGCGGCCTGGTGGACGCGCTGCTGGACCGGGTCCGCGCGCTAATGCAGGCCGAGTACGCCACGCTCTGGCTGCCGGCCCAGGGGCGCCACCCCGAGGTGCTGCTGAGCGCCCGGCTCGACGACCGTGGCCTGCTCGATGTCGCGCTCACTCCCTCCATCGTTCGTGAACGTGCCCGGCAGTCCGGCCGGACACTGGCCGCCGGTCGGGCCTTCGAGGAGGACGAGGAGGTCCGTAGGGCGCTCAGCAGGGACCAGGTGAAGGACGTCATCGTCGTTCCACTCCGGTCTGGTCAGGCGGTCATCGGCACCCTCGAAGTGGTCAACCGGCTCAGTGACGTGGGTCATTTCACCGGCGCGGACATCCCGGTCTTCGAGACCGTGGCCGCCCACGCCGCGGTGGCGCTGGAGAATTCGCGGCTGGTCGACAGGCTTCGGCACGACGCGTACCACGACGCGCTGACCAGGTTGCCCAACCGGCGGCGGATCATCGGCGCGCTCGAGGAGTCCTTCAAGATCGCTGCCCCGGGCGAGGTGGTGGCGCTGCTGCTCTTCGACGTCGACGGGTTGCGTCAGGTCAACGAGTCCCTCGGTCACGCGGCCGGGGACAAGGTCCTCGCCGAGGTGGCCAGCCGGTTGCGGGCCAGCGCGCCGTCGTCGGCTCTGGTCGGCCGGGCGGGCGGGGACGAGTTCCTGGTGACGCTACGGCTGGAGAGCGCCGAGGCGGCGCTCGAGTTGGCCGCCCAACTACGTGACCAGATCCGCGACGAGATGGTCTTCGACGCGCTCACCCTGGACGTGAACACCGCCGTCGGGGTGGCCGTACACCCTGATCACGGCAGCGACGCGGCGACCCTGCTCCTGCGGGTCGACCTGGCGGCCACGGCCGCCAAGTCGGTGCCGGGCAGCGTGCAGCTCTTCAACCCGGCGCTGGAGTCCCGGTCGCTGCGCCGGCTGGGTCTGGCCGGCGATCTGCGCCGGGCGCTGGACGACAACGAGCTGGAGGTCTACTTCCAGCCGAAGGTGACCCTTCGGGACCGGCGCCTCGTGGGTGTCGAGTGCCTGGCCCGCTGGGAGCATCCGACGCACGGCACTGTGGCTCCCGAGGACTTCGTGGCGGTGGCCGAGCACACCGGCCAGTTGAGCAGGCTCACGGAGGTGGTTCTCCGCGAAGGGCTGCGCCGCAGCCGGGACTGGGCGCTGGCCGACCAGCCATTGCCGATCGCGGTCAACCTCGCGGCCCGGACGCTCACCGACCAGCACTTCCCGGACCGGGTGCAGGAGCTGCTGAGCGAATATCGGGTGCCGGCGCAGCGTCTCACCCTGGAGATCACCGAGTCGGGGGTCCTGGACGGCACCGACCGGCCCATCCCGACCCTGCAACGGCTGCGCGACCTCGGCGTCCGGTTGTCGGTGGACGACTTCGGCACGGGTGACTCGTCCCTGGCGCACCTGCGCCGGCTGCCGGTGCACGAGGTGAAGGTGGACCGCTCCTTCGTGCAGGGCATGGCCACCGACCCGGGGGACCTGGCCATCGTCAACGCCGTGGTGACCCTCTCCCAGCAGTTCGGCCTGGCCGTGGTCGCCGAGGGTGTGGAGAGTGAGCTGACGCTGGAGCTTCTCCAGGACATCGGCTGTGAGATCGGGCAGGGCTTCCTGTTCAGCAGGCCCCTGCCGTACGAGCGGTTGGCCGCCTGGTTCGGTGCTCAGGTCGAGCCGGAGACGACCGCCGAAGGGGAGCTTCCGCGCCTCCGAGTAGTGCCCTGACCAGGGCGCGGACGATCACCGGGGATCCGATTTCACCTGTCGAGCCGGGCCGTGTACTCTTACTCCTGCGCGCCCCACGGGGAGATCGCGCAGGCCCCCTTAGCTCAGTCGGCAGAGCGTCTCCATGGTAAGGAGAAGGTCTACGGTTCGATTCCGTAAGGGGGCTCGAGGGTTCAGCTGGACCCATCGCAGCGGTGTAGCTCAGATGGTAGAGCAAGCGGCTCATAATCGCTGTGTCGCCGGTTCAAGTCCGGCCACCGCTACTCTCGTCTTCCGGGCTCGTTGCCGGTGGTCGTAAGAATGGGCGCTTCTGGCGCCCACTTTGCATGTCCGCGCTGTCAGCGTCTAGGCTGGCGCGTCGTAGTTGTTTCCGTTAGCGAGGAAGGCACTCCGCCGTGGCGAAGGCTACCGATGTCCGGCCGAAGATCACTTTGGCGTGTGTGGAGTGCAAGGAGCGCAACTACATCACGCGCAAGAACCGGCGCAACGACCCTGACCGCATCGAGCTGAAGAAGTTCTGCCCGCGTGACGGTCGGCACACGGTCCACCGCGAGACCCGCTGATCGCTGCCGGCTTCGCGCCGGCCGCTGTCGAAGCTT
This sequence comes from Micromonospora sp. WMMD967, assembly GCF_029626165.1. NCBI lineage: Bacteria > Bacillati > Actinomycetota > Actinomycetes > Micromonosporales > Micromonosporaceae > Micromonospora > Micromonospora sp. WMMD967. The sequence continues at coordinate 349,151 of NZ_JARUBK010000001.1, read as the reverse complement.
TCCGATCGCCGATCTGACCGGTTTGGCGCGGCTCCGCTGCCGCCTGCCGATCAGATCGGCGATTGTGCTTTCCGTGTAGGTTCGCGGCATGCCTCTGGACCCTTCCTTCGTCGGCCGGACCTATCCGCCGACCGCCCCCTACCAGGTGGGCCGAGAAAAGATCCGTGAGTTCGCCAGCGCCATCGGTGCCACGGACCCGGCTCATCACGACCCGGAGGCCGCGCGGGCGCTGGGGCACGGCGACGTGGTGGCCCCGCCGACCTTTCCGGTGATCGTCACGATGGCCGCGAGCCGTCAGATCATCGAGGACCCCGACCTGGGCGTCGACTACAGCCGCCTGGTGCACGGCGACCAGCGGTTCGCGTACACGCGCCCGGTGGTCGCGGGTGACGAGCTGGTCTGCACCAACACGATCGAGGACGTCAGCACCCGGGGCGGGCACGGCTTTCTGACCACGCGTACCGACGTGAGCACCGTCGGCGGGGAACCGGTGGTCGCCGTCTGGGCCAGGTACGTCATTCGCGGGGAGGCCTGAGATGGAGTTTCCAGCCAAGACGTTCCGGGTGACGCGCGCCGACCTGGTGCAGTACGCCGGCGCCTCGGGTGACTTCAACCCGATCCACTGGAGTGACCGGGTCGCCACCAAGGTTGGTCTGCCCGGGGTGATCGCCCATGGCATGTTCACCATGGCGCTGGTCGGCCGGGCGGTCACCGAGTGGGCCGGGGCGCCGGACGCGGTGGTCGAGTACGGCGTTCGGTTCACCCGACCGGTGGTGGTGCCCGACGACGACCAGGGCACCGAGATCGAGGTGACCGCACGGGTCCGTGAGGTCACCGAGGACGGCTTGACCCGCCTCGACGTGACAGCGACCTGCCTGGGCGAGAAGGTGCTCTCGCAGGCCCGGGCAACCATCCGTACGGCACGCTGAACCCTCCTCGCCACGCGTGGCGAGGAGACCGGTTGGGAAAGTCGGGGGGCTACCCGTACACTGGTCCGCCGTGGGGCAAGTGACCCCTGCTCGGTCGTCTGTGGCCGCGTGGGGCGAGTGTTGCCGCATAGGGGTGTAGCTCAATTGGCAGAGCAGCGGTCTCCAAAACCGCAGGCTGCAGGTTCAAGTCCTGTCACCCCTGCGCCTCAGGCCTGACCGTTCCCGTGGGTCGCGCCGCCACCATGGCGGCGTCCGGCCCGTGGTGGTGGCATCGGCGGGGTGGTTCCGAGGCAATCGGGGCCCTCCGGATGATCCACCGGCCGCGGCCCGTCGCGGGACGGTTGGGCCCGGCCGGCGTGACCAGCGCCGCGTACGCCGCTCGGCGTGCGACCCGAGATTCCGCGACGGAGGGCGAAGTGGCCGACAACAAGCGGCACGGCGAGGACGCCGGCGACGATCGTCTGGATGACGAGATCGTCGACGACGTAGCCGACGACGACGCCACCGGCGCGGACGAGCCGGTTTCCCGGGGCGGCACCGCCACGCGGTCGCGTGCGCGGGCGGAGTCGGCGGACAGCCGGCCGACCACCCGGTCGGAAACGGGTCGGGTGGGCGTGTTCGGCCGCATCGCCCGGTTCTTCCGCGAGGTCGTAGCCGAACTGCGTAAGGTCATCTGGCCGACCCGCAAGGAGTTGCTGACCTACACCGCCGTGGTGGTGACGTTCGTCGCGGTGATGCTGACGATCGTCGGCGTGCTGGACTACGGCTTCGCCAAGGTCGTGCTGTTTGTCTTCGGCAACTCGGACTGACCGGCTGCCTCCAGCCGATAGTGACGGAAGTGAGCGAGCGTGCCTGAGTACGACGAGACCGCCGGACCGGTGGACGAGCAGTCCACTGTCGCGACGGCGGCTGGTGACGAGTCGGTTGAGGCCGCCAGCGAGCCGGAGTTCCCAACGACCGAGCCCGCACCGGACGAGGATTACGACGCGGTCGCCGAGCTGAGGCAGAAGCTGCGTTACGCGCCTGGTGACTGGTACGTGGTGCACTCGTACGCCGGTTACGAGAACAAGGTGAAGACCAACCTCGAGACCCGGATCACGAGCCTCGACATGGAGGACTTCATCTACCAGGTCGAGGTGCCGACCCGGGAAGAGGTCGAGGTCAAGAACGGGAAGCGTTCCCAGATCCAGGCCAAGGTCTTCCCGGGCTACATCCTGGTCCGGATGGAGCTGACCGCCGAGTCCTACTCGTGTGTCCGCAACACCCCGGGTGTGACCGGCTTCGTCGGCGCGACCGACCGGGCCGACCGGCCCGCCCCGCTCTCCCTCGACGAGGTGCTGAAGTGGCTGGCGCCGGCCGTCGAGACCGAGCAGAAGAAGGCGAAGCCGGAGATCAAGGTCCTCGACTTCGAGGTGGGCGACTCCGTCACCGTCACCGACGGCGCCTTCGCGTCGCTGCCGGCCACGATCAGCGAGATCAACGCCGACCAGCAGAAGCTCAAGGTGCTGGTTTCGATCTTCGGTCGCGAGACCCCGGTGGAGCTCAACTTCAACCAGGTCGCCAAGATCTGACTGGTCGTCGGCGGCGGGCCGTGCCCGCCGCCGACGTCGGCGTAGCCCTCCCGCTCGACCTCGGCGGACGAGTGGGCTGCGGCCTGCGCTACTCTTGAATGTCGCCGCTGTCGCACCGCGCTGACCGTGCGCGCTCCGAGGGCGGCGACAGCCGCATTTTCCCAGCTCCAAGCCCCAGGAAGTGACATGCCTCCGAAGAAGAAGCTCGTCAAGACGTTCACGCTTCAGCTGCCGGCGGGCCAGGCCACGCCGGCCCCGCCGGTCGGCCCCGCGCTCGGCCAGCACGGCGTGAACATCATGGAGTTCTGCAAGTCCTACAACTCGCAGACCGAGTCCCAGCGGGGCGACATCGTCCCCGCCGAGATCAGCGTCTACGAGGACCGGTCCTTCACGTTCGTGCTGAAGACCCCGCCCGCCGCCCGGCTGCTGATCAAGGCCGCCGGTGTGCAGAAGGGCTCGGGTGTTCCGCAGTCCGAGAAGGTCGGCTCGGTCAGCCGCGCCCAGCTGCGTGAGATCGCCGAGAAGAAGATGGCCGACCTCAACGCCAACGACATCGAGCAGGCCGAGAAGATCATCGCCGGCACCGCCCGGTCGATGGGCATCACCGTCAACGACTGACGTCGGCCCAGGCCGTCGACCCGACCGTGGGAGGGCCCGCGCCGAGCGGCCCGCCAGAGACCACAGGAGTAATCAGCAATGCAGCGCAGCAAGAGCTACCGCAAGGCCGCCGACGTCATCGACCGGTCGAAGCTCTACACCCCCTCTGAGGCCGTGAAGCTGGCCAAGGAGACCACCAACGTCAAGTTCGACGCCACGGTCGAGGTCGCCATGCGCCTCGGCGTCGACCCCCGCAAGGCGGACCAGATGGTCCGCGGCACGGTCAACCTGCCGCACGGCACCGGTAAGACCGCCCGCGTGATCGTGTTCGCCAGCGGCGCGAAGGCCGAAGAGGCCGCCGCGGCGGGTGCCGACGAGGTGGGCACCGACGAGCTGGTCGCCCGGATCCAGGGCGGTTGGCTCGACTTCGACGCGGCGATCGCCACGCCGGACCAGATGGCCAAGATCGGCCGGATCGCGCGGATCCTGGGCCCGCGCGGTCTCATGCCGAACCCGAAGACCGGCACGGTGACCATGGACGTCACCAAGGCGGTGCAGGACATCAAGGGCGGCAAGATCACCTTCCGGGTGGACAAGCACTCCAACCTGCACCTGATCATCGGCAAGGCCTCCTTCACGGAGACCCAGCTGGTGGACAACTACGCCGCGGTGCTCGACGAGGTGCTGCGTGCCAAGCCGTCCGCGGCCAAGGGCAAGTACCTCCGCAAGGTCATCCTCACCACCACGATGGGCCCGGGTGTCCCGGTCGACCCGAATCTGGTGAAGAACCTCCGTGAGGACTCGGCCGAGGCCTGAGCCGACAGTTCGCTCCGCCGGGGCGCCGCCACGACTGTGGCGGCGCCCCTGCGCGTTCCAGGTGTGGCAGGCTCGACGCCATGCGACTGGAGAACGTCTGGTTGCGGTACCACCGGCGGGGGCCGTGGGTGCTGCGGGGCGTCGACGTGCGGATCGGTCCGGGCGAGGTGGCGGTCGTGCTGGGCCGCAACGGGGTGGGCAAGTCCACTCTGCTTCAGGTGGCGGCCGGGGTGCTCCGACCGGGCCGCGGCCGGGTCACCGACCGACCCGCCCGGGTGGGCTGGGTGCCGGAGCGTTTTCCGGCCGACCAGCCGTTCACAGTGGCCCGCTACCTGACCGGGATGGCCCGCGTGGCCGGGTTGGGCAGAGCGGCGGCCGACGAGGCGGTGGGTTCCTGGATCGACCGGCTCGGGTTGTCCGCCTTCCGCTCGGTCCGTCTGCCGGAGCTGTCGAAGGGCACCGCGCAGAAGGTGGGCCTGGCCCAGGCGATGCTGTGCCCTCCGGGCCTGCTGGTGCTCGACGAACCGTGGGAGGGGCTGGACGCCGCCACCCGCGAGCTGGTGCCCGAGTTGATCGACGAGGTGCTCGCCGCCGAGGGGTCCGTTCTGGTCAGCGACCACCGGGGCGAGACGGTCCGGTTGCCGGCCGCGCGCCGCTGGCTGGTGGCCGACGGTTCGCTGACCGAGGAGACGTCCGCCGCCGACGAGACGCTCGCGGTGGTCGAGATCGCGGTGCCGGCCGCGCGGGCCGCCGGCACCGTCGCCCGGTTGCGCGCCGAGGGGCATCACATTCTGCGGGTACGCGTCGACGCCCCCACCGCCACGTCACCGGCGCGACCCGCCGAGCCGCTTCCGGAGGCCGGCGCCGCCCGACCCGCCGAGCCGCCGTCACAGGTGGTCGGGGAGTCGACAGCGGAGCAACCGGACGCCACCGACGCGGTGGTCGGGCCGGCGGCGGGGGAGGCCCGGTGAACGCCCTGATCCGGATGCGGCTGGCGGGGTTCCTGCGGACCGGCCGCGCGATCGCGCCGCTGCTCGCCGGCCTCGTCACGCTCGGGCTCCTCTACGGCGGCGGTCGTGCCCAGCCGGCGGAGGCGTACGGAGTCTCGGCCGTGGTTCTCTTCCCCGTCATCGCCTGGCAGACCAAGATCCTCCTGGACGTGGAGCCGGACGTGCAACGCCGGCTGGCGCAGGTGGCGGTCGGGGTGGCCCGCGAGCGGTTGGCGGGTCTCCTCGCGGCCGGCGCGGCAGCGCTGGTGACGGTGGGTGTCGGGCTGCTGTTCCCGTGGTTGGTCGGTGGGGTCTCCGGCCCGGTCGAGCCGGGGGACCGGTCGATCCCGGTCGGGCTCGCGCTGGGGCTGTGGGCGCACCTGGTGGCCGTACCCGCTGCGGTTGCCCTCGGCGCTCTGGCCAGTCGAGCGTCGGTGGGCGGGGCCGGGTACGGCGTCGCGGTCCTGGCCCTCGGCGGTGTCGGCGCGGTGGTGCTCGGCCTGAGCGGCTCGGTGGCTCCCTGGCTGGCGCCGCCGATCATGGCCGCCGCCCGGGCCACCGGTGGTGACGCCGCGGCGCTCAGCCTGCTGGGGTTGACCATGTGGGCGTTGGCCTGGAGCGCCGCTGTAGTCGGCGGCTATCTGTGGCGGCGGCGGGCCCAGGGCTGACCCGCGTCGGTGTCGGTGACGTGGCTCACCCGGCGAGATTTGGTGCTGGTGACCTGGGCGCGTAGTCTTCAACAGTCATCCGTGTTCTCATGGATGTCGAACCACCCAGAGACCGCTGGTCACCGTGCTCCGGCACGGTCGAAGGTCCCGCGACACCGGGCGACCCGCGCAGGGCGGCAAGCGTAACTCGGCAGTGAGCATGGTCCGCCGACCGTGACGATCCGCCGGCCCTCGCCCCGTGCGCCCTGCGCCGGGGCTTTTTCGTTGTCGCGTCGCCTCCGCTCCCGTTCCGGCTTCGGCCGTGACGGGACCAGCCTCGAGTAACGAGAGAGGAGGGACATGGCGGACAAGCCGATTCGTGCCGACAAGGCCACGGCCGTCGCTGAGCTGACCGAGAGCTTCCGCAGCTCGGGCGCCACCGTGCTGACCGAGTACCGCGGTCTGACGGTTTCCCAGCTCACCCAGCTTCGGCGCTCGCTCGGCGCCGAGACCAGCTACATGGTCGCGAAGAACACGCTGGCGAAGCGTGCTGCGACGGACGCGGGCATCACCGGCCTCGACGAGCTGTTCACCGGTCCTACCGCGCTGACTTTCGTTTCGGGCGACGTCGTCGAGGCGGCGAAGGGTCTTCGCGACTTCGCGAAGGCCAACCCGAAGCTCGTCATCAAGGGCGGTGTCTTCGAGGGCAAGGCCATTTCCGCGGCCGAGGTCACGAAGCTCGCCGACCTGGAGTCCCGCGAGGTGCTGCTGGCCAAGCTGGCCGGCGCGATGAAGGGCAACCTGAGCAAGGCCGCGGCCCTGTTCCAGGCCCCGCTGTCGAAGACCGCCCGTCTGGCGGCTGCCCTGCAGGACAAGCGCGACAAGGAGGGCGCCGAGGCGGCCTGACGGCTCCCGCGGCGCACCAGTTCTTACTTATCAGCATTAGGAAAGGACGCCAGACATGGCGAAGCTCAGCACCGACGAGCTGCTCGACGCGTTCAAGGAGATGACGCTGATCGAGCTCTCTGAGTTCGTGAAGCAGTTCGAGACCACCTTCGAGGTCACCGCTGCCGCTCCGGTCGCGGTTGCCGCGGCCGGCGGTGCCGCCGGTGGCGCTGCTGCCCCGGCCGAGGAGGAGAAGGACGAGTTCGACGTCATCCTCGACGCCGACGGTGGCAAGAAGATCCAGGTCATCAAGGTCGTGCGTGAGCTGACCGGCCTGGGCCTCAAGGAGGCCAAGGACGCGGTCGAGTCCGCGCCGAAGGCCATCCTGGAGAAGGTCAACAAGGAGACCGCCGAGAAGGCGAAGGCCAAGCTCGAGGGTGAGGGCGCCAAGGTCACCCTCAAGTGACCTGAGCTCCACCTGCGCGTACCCGGCTCGTGAGCCGGGACACGAATCGCGTCACGGCGGGCGGTGATCCGACACGGATCGCCGCCCGCCGTGTTGGTGGATCCGGCGCGGACCGGCCCTGAGCTGGGCTCCGACGACCGGCGTCCTGGGTCCCGACGAGCGCGGCGGGTTCCCCTCCAGGAGGAAAGAAGTAGCGACCCGGATACCGGCCCTTGACGCGGCACCGGCCTGCCAGGCACGCTGACACCAGCAAGACACCGCGCTTGCGACGGCCACGATGTGGGTATGACAGCGACGGCACCATCGGTCGCGGTCACCCGTGCGGCCCAGTGGGGAGTTGCGTTCTGAGCGGCCCGGCAGACCCCGGTTGACGGGGGCCGAGGCGCGTTCCGCAAACGACCTGCGGGGTGGGCTGGACAGCGGTTAGCCTCTCGGCTACACTGCTAGTTTGCGCTGCCTTCCGACTTGACCCCTGCTCGGAAATGTCCGTTTACGGATAATTCTGGTGGGGTCATTGGAGTGCACGCGTACCAGCCGTTCTGCAGCACCGGTCCTCGGAAGGACGCATCTTGGCAGCTTCCCGCCCTGCGAAGACCAGTCGTACGTCGAGCGCATTCGCTCCCCGCCGAGTTTCATTCGGCAGGATCACCGAACACCTCGAGGTCCCCAACCTCCTTGCCATTCAGAACGAGTCCTTCGACTGGCTCGTCGGCAACGAGGCTTGGCAGGGCCGGTCGGCGGACGACCCGCACGCACGCTCGGGTCTCGCGGAGATCCTTGAAGAGATCAGTCCCATTGAGGACTTCTCCGGCACCATGTCACTTTCCTTCTCGGCGCCGCGCTTCGACGAGGTCAAGGCCTCGATCGAGGAGTGCAAGGAGAAGGACCTGACCTACTGCGCTCCGCTCTTCGTGACCGCGGAGTTCACCAACAACACCACTGGCGAGATCAAGAGCCAGACGGTGTTCATGGGTGACTTCCCGATGATGACGCCCAAGGGCACCTTCGTCATCAACGGCACCGAGCGCGTCGTGGTCAGCCAGCTCGTCCGGTCTCCGGGCGTGTACTTCGACAAGCAGCCGGACAAGACCTCCGACCGCGACCTCTCCAGCGTCAAGGTCATCCCGAGTCGGGGTGCCTGGCTGGAGTTCGACATCGACAAGCGCGACACGGTCGGCGTACGCATCGACCGTAAGCGTCGGCAGGCCGTCACGGTCCTGCTCAAGGCCATCGGATGGTCGGCCGAGCGCATTCGTGAGAAGTTCGGCTGGTCCGAGCTGATGATGACCACGCTCGAGAAGGACCACATCGCCGGCGCCGACGAGGCGCTGCTCGACATCTACCGCAAGCTGCGCCCTGGCGAGCCGCCGACGCGCGAGAACGCCCAGACCCTGCTCGACAACCTCTTCTTCAACCCGAAGAGGTACGACGTCGCCAAGGTCGGGCGCTACAAGTTCAACAAGAAGCTCGAAGTCGACGTGCCGATCACCACTGGCACGCTGACCGAGGACGACATCGTCGCCACCGTGGAATACCTCTGCCGGCTCCACGCCGGTGAGGAGGGCTACGAGGCCGACGACATCGACCACTTCGGCAACCGTCGCCTGCGCACCGTGGGTGAGCTGATCCAGAACCAGGTTCGGGTCGGCCTGTCCCGCATGGAGCGGGTCGTCCGCGAGCGGATGACCACGCAGGACGTCGAGGCGATCACGCCGCAGACCCTGATCAACATCCGCCCGGTGGTGGCGGCGATCAAGGAGTTCTTCGGCACGTCGCAGCTGTCCCAGTTCATGGACCAGACCAACCCGCTGGCGGGCCTGACCCACCGGCGCCGGCTGAGCGCGCTCGGCCCGGGTGGTCTGTCCCGGGAGCGGGCCGGCTTCGAGGTCCGCGACGTGCACCCGTCCCACTACGGCCGGATGTGCCCGATCGAGACGCCGGAAGGCCCGAACATCGGCCTGATCGGCGCGCTGTCCACCTTCGCCCGGGTCAACCCGTTCGGCTTCATCGAGACGCCGTACCGGAAGGTCGTCGACGGTCGGGTCACCGACCAGATCGACTACCTGACCGCGGACGAGGAGGACCGGTTCGTCAAGGCCCAGGCCAACGCGCGCCTGAAGGCTGACGGCACGTTCGCCGAGGACCGGGTGCTCTGCCGTCGTAAGGGCGGCGAGACCGAGGACGTCGTCCCCGCCGCCGTCGACTACATGGACGTCTCGCCCCGGCAGATGACCTCGGTCGCGACCGCCATGATCCCGTTCCTCGAGCACGACGACGCCAACCGGGCACTGATGGGCGCGAACATGCAGCGCCAGGCGGTGCCGCTGGTCAAGGCCGAGGCGCCGCTCGTGGGTACGGGCATGGAATACCGCGCCGCGGTCGACGCCGGCGACGTGGTGGTCGCCGAGGTCGGCGGTGTGATCGAGGACCTCTGCGCCGACTACGTCACCATCCACCAGGATGACGGCCACCGCCGGACGTACCTGCTGCACAAGTTCCGCCGCTCCAACGCCGGCTCCTGCGTCAACCAGAAGCCGGTCGTCTTCGAGGGCGACCGCGTCGAGGCCGGTCAGGTCATCGCCGACGGTCCGTGCACCGACGAGGGCGAGATGGCACTCGGACGCAACCTGCTGGTGGCGTTCATGTGCTGGGAGGGCCACAACTACGAGGACGCGATCATCCTGTCGCAGCGCCTCGTGCAGCAGGACGTGCTCACCTCGATCCACATCGAGGAGCACGAGGTCGACGCTCGGGACACCAAGCTCGGCCCGGAGGAGATCACCCGCGACATCCCGAACGTCAGCGAGGAAATGCTCGCTGACCTCGACGAGCGCGGCATCATCCGGATCGGCGCCGAGGTCGTCCCCGGTGACATCCTGGTCGGCAAGGTCACGCCCAAGGGTGAGACCGAGCTGACCCCGGAGGAGCGCCTGCTCCGCGCGATCTTCGGTGAGAAGGCGCGTGAGGTTCGGGACACCTCGCTGAAGGTGCCGCACGGCGAGACCGGCACGGTCATCGGCGTGCGCACGTTCTCCCGCGAGGACGGCGACGAGTTGCCGCCGGGTGTCAACGAGCTGGTCCGGGTCTACGTCGCCCAGAAGCGCAAGATCCAGGACGGCGACAAGCTCGCCGGCCGGCACGGCAACAAGGGCGTCATCTCGAAGATCCTGCCGGTCGAGGACATGCCGTTCCTGGAGGACGGCACCCCGGTCGACATCGTGCTCAACCCGCTCGGTGTGCCGAGCCGGATGAACATCGGCCAGGTGCTGGAGACCCACCTCGGTTGGGTCGCCAAGACCGGTTGGAAGGTCGAGGGCGACGACGCCGAGTGGAAGCGCCAGCTCCGCTCGATCGACGCGCACGAGTCCGAGGGCGACACGAATGTGGCGACCCCGGTCTTCGACGGTGCCCGCGAGGAGGAGATCTCCGGTCTGCTCGAGTCGACCCTGCCCAACCGGGACGGCAAGCAGCTGATCGGTCGTACCGGCAAGGCGCAGCTCTTCGACGGTCGTTCCGGTGAGCCTCTGCCGGACCCGATCGCTGTCGGCTACGTCTACATCCTGAAGCTCAACCACCTGGTCGACGACAAGATCCACGCTCGGTCGACCGGCCCGTACTCGATGATCACGCAGCAGCCGCTGGGTGGTAAGGCGCAGTTCGGTGGTCAGCGTTTCGGTGAGATGGAGTGCTGGGCGATGCAGGCGTACGGCGCTGCCTACGCCCTGCAGGAGCTGCTCACGATCAAGTCCGACGACGTGCTCGGCCGGGTGAAGGTCTACGAGGCCATCGTCAAGGGCGAGAACATCCCGGAGCCGGGCATCCCGGAGTCGTTCAAGGTGCTGCTCAAGGAGCTGCAGTCGCTGTGCCTCAACGTTGAGGTGCTGTCGAGCGACGGTGTGGCCCTGGAGATGCGCGAGACCGACGACGAGGTGTTCCGGGCCGCTGAGGAGCTGGGCATCGACCTGTCCCGGCGCGAGCCGAGCTCGGTCGAAGAGGTCTGAGGTGAGCGGTCGGGGGCCGGTTCGCCGGCCCCCGACCCCACCCGAGAATTAGCAGTACAGACGACGACATAGGGGACATAGTGCTCGACGTCAACTTCTTCGACGAGCTGCGCATTGGTCTCGCCACCGCCGACGACATCCGTCAGTGGTCGCACGGCGAGGTCAAGAAGCCTGAGACGATCAACTACCGCACCCTGAAGCCGGAAAAGGACGGGCTCTTCTGCGAGAAGATCTTCGGTCCGCAGCGGGACTGGGAGTGCTACTGCGGTAAGTACAAGCGGGTCCGGTTCAAGGGCATCATCTGTGAGCGCTGCGGCGTCGAGGTGACTCGCTCCAAGGTCCGTCGTGAGCGGATGGGGCACATCGAGCTCGCCGCTCCGGTGACCCACATCTGGTACTTCAAGGGCGTTCCGAGCCGGCTGGGCTACCTGCTGGACCTCGCCCCCAAGGATCTCGAGAAGATCATCTACTTCGCCTCGTACGTCGTGACGAGCGTGGACGCGGAGTCGCGTCACCGTGACCTCTCGACGATCGAGAACGAGATCCTGGCCGAGAAGCGGCAGTCCGAGAACAGCCGCGACTCGGAGATCGAGAAGCGGGCCGCCAAGCTCGAGGCCGACCTGGCCGAGCTGGAGGCCGAGGGTGCCAAGGCGGACGTCCGGCGCAAGGTCAAGGAGGGCGGAGAGCGCGAGATGCGCCAGATCCGCGACCGGGCCCAGCGCGAGATCGACCGCCTGGACGAGGTGCTGGACACCTTCCGCAAGCTGGAGCCGAAGCAGCTGGTCACCGACGAGCTGCTCTACCGCGAGCTGCGCGACCGGTTCGGTGAGTACTTCACCGGTTCCATGGGCGCCGAGGCGATCAAGGCGTTGGTCCAGAACATGGACCTCGACGCCGAGGCCGAGAGCCTGCGGGAGACCATCCGGTCCGGCAAGGGTCAGCGGAAGATCCGGGCGCTCAAGCGGCTCAAGGTCGTCGCGGCGTTCCTGAACACCCGCAACTCGCCGCTCGGCATGGTGCTGGACTGCGTCCCGGTCATCCCGCCGGACCTGCGCCCGATGGTGCAGCTCGACGGTGGCCGCTTCGCGACCTCGGACCTCAACGACCTGTACCGCCGCGTGATCAACCGGAACAACCGCCTCAAGCGGCTGATCGACCTCGGTGCTCCCGAGATCATCGTCAACAACGAGAAGCGGATGCTCCAGGAGGCCGTCGACGCGCTGTTCGACAACGGCCGTCGTGGTCGGCCGGTCACCGGCCCGGGTAACCGCCCGCTCAAGTCGCTGTCCGACATGCTCAAGGGCAAGCAGGGCCGGTTCCGCCAGAACCTGCTGGGCAAGCGCGTCGACTACTCCGGCCGTTCGGTCATCGTGGTCGGCCCGAAGCTCAAGCTGCACCAGTGTGGTCTGCCCAAGCAGATGGCGCTGGAGCTGTTCAAGCCGTTCGTGATGAAGCGGCTGGTCGACCTCAACCACGCACAGAACATCAAGTCCGCCAAGCGGATGGTCGAGCGTCAGCGCCCGGTCGTGTGGGACGTGCTGGAAGAGGTCATCGGCGAGCACCCGGTGCTGCTCAACCGTGCACCGACCCTGCACCGCCTGGGCATCCAGGCCTTCGAGCCGCAGCTGGTCGAGGGCAAGGCCATCCAGATCCACCCACTGGTCTGCACCGCGTTCAACGCCGACTTCGACGGTGACCAGATGGCGGTGCACGTGCCGCTGTCCGCCGAGGCTCAGGCCGAGGCGCGGATCCTGATGCTGTCGTCGAACAACATCCTCAAGCCGGCCGACGGTAAGCCGGTCACCATGCCCACCCAGGACATGGTCATCGGTCTGTACCACCTCACCCACCTCACCGCCGGTGAGAAGGGCGAGGGCCGGGCGTTCAGCTCGGACGCCGAGGCGCGGATGGCCTTCGACAACAGTGAGCTGCACCTGCAGGCGCCGGTGCGGATCCGCCTGCGTGGCGTGATCGGTGTCGACAACGGTGCTGGCGCCGAGGCGTGGACCGCCCCGGAGGGCTGGGTCGAGGGTGACCCGCTGACCATCGAGACGACCCTGGGTCGGGTGCTGTTCAACGAGACGCTGCCGCAGGGCTACCGCTTCGTGAACTACGAGATCCGCAAGGGTCAGCTCTCCGCGATCGTCAACGACCTCGCTGAGCGCTTCCCCAAGGTGGCCCTGGCCGCCACCCTGGACGGGCTCAAGGAGGCCGGCTTCCACTGGGCCACCTGGTCCGGCGTGACGATCGGCATGGAGGACGTCATCGCTCCGCCGCGCAAGGCGGAGATCCTGGCGCGGTACGAGAAGGAAGCCGACCGGATCGACAAGCAGTACCAGCGTGGTCTGATGACCGCCGAGGAGCGTCGCGGCGAACTCATCGAGATCTGGACCAAGGCGACCAACGAGGTCGCCAAGGAGATGGACACCGCGCTGCCGCAGGAGAACCCACTGTGGAAGATGATCAACTCGGGTGCTCGCGGTAACCTGCTCCAGCTCCGGCAGATCGCGGCGATCCGTGGTCTGGTGGCCAACCCGAAGGGCGAGATCATCCCGCGGCCGATCAAGGCCAGCTACCGGGAGGGTCTGTCCGTGCTGGAGTACTTCATCTCCACGCACGGTGCCCGTAAGGGTCTCGCCGACACCGCGCTGCGGACCGCCGACTCGGGTTACCTGACCCGTCGTCTGGTGGACGTCTCGCAGGACGTCATCATCCGCGAAGAGGACTGCGGCACCGACCGGGCGATCCCGATGCAGATCGGCGAGCGGCTGGACGGCAAGCTCGTCGTCCACACCCACGCCGAGACCAGCGTGCACGCCCGGACGCTGGCCGACGACATCAAGGGCCCGGACGGGACCGTGGTGGCCGAGCGTGGCCAGGACATCAACTCCATCGGGGTCGACAAGATCGTCGCCGCCGGCGTGGAGACGGTCCGGGTCCGCAGCGTGCTCACCTGCGAGTCGAAGCTGGGTGTCTGCGCGGCCTGCTACGGCCGGTCGCTGCCGACCGGTAAGTCGGTCGACATCGGCGAGGCGGTCGGCATCATCGCCGCCCAGTCCATCGGTGAGCCCGGTACGCAGCTGACGATGCGTACCTTCCACACCGGTGGTGTCGCGGGTGAGGACATCACCCAGGGTCTGCCTCGTGTTCAGGAAATCTTCGAGGCTCGGGTCCCGAAGGGTAAGGCGCCCATCGCCGACACCCCTGGCCGGATCCGGATCGAGGACGGCGAGCGCTCGCGCAAGATCATCGTGGTGCCGGACGACGGCAGCGACGAGATCGTCTACGACAAGATCTCGAAGCGGGTCAAGCTCCGGACCCACGACGGCGGTCACGTCGCGGTCGGCGAGAAGCTGACCGAGGGCACCATCGACCCGCACGAGCTTCTGCGGATCATGGGTCCGCGGGCGGTCCAGGTCCACCTGACCAGTGAGGTCCAGGAGGTCTACCGCTCGCAGGGTGTGCTCATCCACGACAAGCACATCGAGATCATCATCCGCCAGATGCTCAAGCGGGTGACGGTCATCGACTCCGGCTCGACCGAGTTCCTGCCGGGTGTGCTGGTCGACCGTGCGCTGTTCGAGTCGGAGAACCGCCGACTCGTCTCCGAGGGCGGCGAGCCCGCCGCCGGTCGTCCGGTGCTGATGGGTATCACCAAGGCCTCGCTGGCCACCGACTCCTGGCTCTCGGCGGCCTCCTTCCAGGAGACCACCCGGGTGCTGACCGACGCTGCGATCAACTCGCGCAGCGACTCGCTGGTCGGCCTCAAGGAGAACGTGATCATCGGAAAGCTCATCCCGGCCGGTACTGGCATCAGCAAGTACCGCAACGTCCGGGTGGAGCCGACCGAGGAGGCCAAGGCCAAGGTCTACTCGATGACCGGGTACCCGGAGACCGACTACGGGTTCGGGCCGGCCGGCGGGCAGGCTGTTCCGCTGGACGACTTCGACTTCGGGTCGTACCGCTAAGCACCAGTCACACGACGAGGCCCCCGGCGTCCGCCGGGGGCCTCGTCGCGTCCGGACCCACCCACCCCGGCTGCGAGTTGGGCATGATGGGGGGATGACGACCGCACCCGGGCAGGTGCCCGTCGCGCAGCAGGACCCGCGTCACCCGCTGGACCCGGATCCGGCCCGTGCCACGAAGGCACGGGCGGTCTTCGCACTGGGGCTGCTCGGCATGCTGACCGGGCTCTTCATCGGCGGGGTGGTGCCGGCGACGGTCGCGCTGCAACTGGCGCGACAGGCGCGCCGTGAGGCGTACACCTCGGGGGGTTTCCTGACCGGCGGCGCCTGGCTGCGCCGGGGGGAGCGGATGGCCTGGACGGGCCTGGTCCTGGTCGCGGCCACCGTGGTGATCGCGGTCGTGATCGGTGTGGTCCGGTTGGCCGGTGGGCCGTTCGGCCACGACTACCCGACGAACATGGACTGAGCGCGCCGGTGGCCGCGCCCCGGCGACGGTGCCCTCGGCGGTAGCCTGGCCGGTGTCCACCGTGCGGCGGTGGTGCCCTTTCGACAGGAGGACCTCGTGACGGAACCGGCGCGGCCCCCTGCGGACGAACCGGCCGGCCCTCCGGACGCGCAGACCCCGCCCGAGCCGACCTCTCCTGTGCCGGCGTCGCCCGAGCCGACCCCTCCCGCATCGGCGTCGCCCGCGCCCGCTTCGGTCGCGCCAGCTTCGCCCGCGCCTGCTCCGGTCGCGCCGGCTTCGTCCGCGCCGGCTTCGTCCGCGCCGGCCTCGGCCCCGCCGAGTGGCTGGGAGCGACCGGGTCCGGGCGGCCCACCGCACCCCCCGGTCTCCGCGCCGGGATGGGGTGCGCCGCACCCCGGCTGGGGCCCGACCGCGCCGACCGGCTTTCACCAGCCGTACCCGGTCTCCGGTGCGCCGACCCACGCACCCCACGGGTGGGGTCCGCCGTCGTCTGGGCCGGGTGTGCCGCCGGGATGGGGTCCGCCGTCGTCCGGGCCCGGTGTGCCGCCCGGTTGGGGTCCGCCGCCGTCCGGGCCCGGTGTGCCCCAGGGGTGGGGTCCGCCGTCGCCGGGTCACGCACCCGGGTGGGGCGGCGTGGCCGGGTCTCCGCCGCCGCCGACCGACGACCAGCGCCGACCGCCGAAGCGGGTCGAGACGGTTCCGGGTACGCCGTTCGGTGTCGTGCACCTGGACGTGGCGCCGGTCACATCCGGGCTGGCCATCGGGGCGCTGGTGGCCGGAATCGCGTCGGCACTGGTTTCGCTGCTGGTCATCTGCTTCGGGGTGACGTTCGTGGACGAGGGTGGGGCCTGGGCTTCCGGGGCGTTCGCGGTGCTCGGGGTGCTGACGGGTGTGGCAGCCGTGGTCATCGGGCTGCTCGGTCAGCGGCAGATCCGCCGGCCGGTAGCGCCTCCGGCCGTCCGCTTCACCGGTCGTGGTCTGGCGGTGGCCGGGATCAGCTGCGGTGTGGCGGGAGCGGTGCTCAGCCTCCTGGGCCTGGGCCTGGCGTTGCTCCTCGCTCTGGCCTGAGGCACTCCCGTCCGTTTCGGTGCCGTCCTCGCATCGGTGGTGCTTTCCGGTGCCGGCCCGGGGCCGACGGGTGGTCCTGCGGGGAAGCCGGTACACTTGTGCTCGCAGGTGCCCATCGCGGGCGACGAGGCAGGACGAGATCCGGCCGGCGGATGTGAGACAGTCGCCGGGCCATTCCGTTTTGACCTGGGCGGTTGTGGTAGGTACTCTTTCCCCTTGTGCCCGGGCTTGCCCGGGCAACTCGTGCGTGCGCTGTTTCCGGAGTCCGGGCGGCGGCACGACAAGGCCAGAGATCCGGGGCGGGGCAACCCGCGTACCGGTGACAAACTCCGGTTCGCACGCGAGAGCGTCGCAACGGAGCCGTGACGAGGGCGACACGCCCGACCGCGGGTGCCGGGGTCTCCGCAAGGCGACCCTGGTCGGAATGTAGGAGAGCCGGTCATCAGACCGGCTAACGAGCAGACGGCGCGGCCGCGGATGCGGCCGAAGGGAGCGGAGAAACCCGGTGCCCACGATCCAGCAGCTGGTCCGAAAGGGCCGCCAGGCGAAGACGACCAAGACCAAGACCCCGGCGCTGAAGGGTTCTCCTCAGCGGCGCGGCGTGTGCACCCGCGTGTACACCACCACCCCGAAGAAGCCGAACTCGGCGCTGCGCAAGGTCGCTCGCGTGAAGCTCAGCAGCCAGATCGAGGTGACCGCCTACATCCCGGGCGTCGGTCACAACCTGCAGGAGCACTCGATCGTGCTCGTCCGCGGTGGCCGGGTGAAGGACCTCCCCGGCGTGCGTTACAAGATCGTTCGCGGCTCGCTGGACACCCAGGGTGTCCGCAACCGCAAGCAGGCGCGCAGCCGTTACGGCGCGAAGAAGGAGAAGAGCTGACATGCCGCGTAAGGGACCCGCTCCGCGGCGGCCGCTGGTCGCTGACCCGGTGTACAACTCGCCGCTGGTCACCCAGCTGGTGAACAAGATTCTGCTCCGCGGCAAGCGTCAGCTCGCCGAGTCCATCGTGTACGCGGCCCTCGAGGGCTGCCGCGAAAAGTCCGGCACCGACCCGGTCGTCACCCTGAAGCGGGCGATGGACAACGTCAAGCCGACCCTCGAGGTGCGCAGCCGTCGTGTCGGTGGCGCCACCTACCAGGTTCCGGTCGAGGTCCGCCCGACCCGGGCGACCACCCTGGGCCTGCGCTGGCTGGTCACCTACTCCCGCGCCCGGCGCGAGAAGACCATGGTCGAGCGGCTGATGAACGAGCTGTTGGACGCGAGCAACGGCCTCGGTGCCGCCGTCAAGCGGCGCGAGGACACGCACAAGATGGCCGAGTCGAACAAGGCCTTCGCGCACTACCGCTGGTAACACCCTGGTTCCGGCGCCCCCACGGGCGCCGGAACCGCCACCAGTTGAGTCGAGACGACGATAAGTAGGGATTGAAGTGGCCGCCGCAGACGCGCTCGCCAACGTACGCAACATCGGCATCATGGCGCACATCGATGCCGGTAAGACCACGACCACCGAGCGAATCCTGTTCTACACCGGTATCACGTACAAGATCGGTGAGGTCCACGAGGGCGCTGCCGTCATGGACTGGATGGAGCAGGAGCAGGAGCGTGGTATCACCATCACCTCCGCTGCTACCAAGTGTGAGTGGAAGGGCCACACGATCCAGATCATCGACACGCCCGGCCACGTCGACTTCACGGTTGAGGTCGAGCGGTCGCTGCGGGTCCTGGATGGTGCGGTCGCGGTCTACGACGGTGTCGCCGGCGTGGAGCCGCAGACGGAGAACGTCTGGCGGCAGGCCGACAAGTACAACGTCCCGCGTATGTGCTTCGTCAACAAGCTCGACCGGACCGGTGCCGACTTCTTCCGCTGCGTGCAGATGATGGTCGACCGGCTGAACGCCACCCCGCTGGTGCTCCAGATCCCGATCGGGCTCGAGGGCGACCACATCGGTGTCGTCGACCTGATCGGCATGCGCGCCCTCACCTGGCGCGGGGAGACCCAGAAGGGTGAGGACTACGCGGTCGAGGAGATCCCGGCCGAGCTGGCCGACTCCGCAGCCGAGTGGCGCGAGAAGCTGATGGAGACCCTCGCCGACGTCGACGACGCGGTGATGGAGAAGTACCTGGAGGGCGACGAGGTCTCCGTCGAGGAGATCAAGGCCGCCATCCGGCGTGCCACCATCGCCGGCAAGGCCAACCCGGTGCTGTGCGGCTCGGCGTTCAAGAACAAGGGCGTTCAGCCCATGCTCGACGCCGTCGTCGACTTCCTGCCGTCGCCGCTGGACGTCCCCGCGATCGAGGGTACGGCCACCGACGGTGAGACCCCGCTGCTGCGGAAGCCGTCGAACTCGGAGCCGTTCTCCGGTCTGGCCTTCAAGATCCAGACGGACAAGCACCTCGGCAAGCTCACCTACGTGCGGGTCTACTCCGGCACGCTCGATTCCGGTTCGCAGGTGGTCAACTCCACCAAGGACCGCAAGGAGCGGATCGGCAAGATCTACCAGATGCACGCCAACAAGCGGGAAGAGCGTCCGTCGGCGCAGGCCGGTGACATCATCGCCGTGCAGGGTCTCAAGCAGACCACCACCGGCGACACGCTCTCCGACCCGGCGAACCCGGTGATCCTGGAGTCGATGACCTTCCCGGAGCCGGTCATCTCGGTGGCGATCGAGCCGAAGACCAAGTCCGACCAGGAGAAGCTGGGCACCGCGATCCAGCGCCTGGCCGAGGAGGACCCGACCTTCCGCGTCCAGCTGGACGAGGAGACCGGTCAGACGGTCATCTCCGGCATGGGTGAGCTGCACCTGGACATCCTGGTCGACCGGATGCGCCGCGAGTTCAACGTCGAGGCCAACGTCGGCAAGCCGCAGGTGGCGTACCGCGAGACCATCCGCCGCAAGGTGGAGAAGGTCGAGTACACGCACAAGAAGCAGACCGGTGGTTCCGGCCAGTACGCCCGCGTCATCGTGAGCGTCGAGCCGCTGCCGCTGGACAACGACTCGCCGACCTACGAGTTCGCCAACGCCGTCAGCGGCGGCCGCATCCCCCGGGAGTTCATCCCCTCGGTGGACGCCGGTGCCCAGGACGCCATGCAGTACGGCATCCTGGCGGGCTTCCCGCTGGTCGGTGTGAAGCTGACGCTGCTGGACGGCCAGTACCACGAGGTCGACTCGTCGGAAATGGCATTCAAGATCGCCGGCTCGATGGTGATGAAGGACGCGGCCCGCAAGGCCGATCCGGCACTGCTCGAGCCGATGATGGCCGTTGAAGTCACCACTCCTGAGGAGAACATGGGTGACGTCATCGGTGACCTCAACTCCCGCCGCGGCATCATCCAGGCGATGGAGGAGCGCAGCGGCGCCCGCATCGTCCGGGCTCTGGTGCCGTTGTCGGAGATGTTCGGCTACGTCGGCGACCTGCGGTCGAAGACCCAGGGCCGGGCTAGCTACAGCATGCAGTTCGACTCCTACGCCGAGGTTCCGCAGAGCGTCGCGAAGGAGATCATCGCCAAGGCAACGGGCGAGTAACGCCCCGAGCAGGTGATTCGTGGTTGGTCGCGGGAGGTTTCACCCGCCCGCGGCCACCACGATCGGATCGCGTGAGACCGGGCCTGTAGGCTTCATCGCCGCAGAACCCACAAAGGCTCTCCGGCCGTCTGGCCGGAAAGGCTGTCGACAGAGTCCTAAGCGCCGACCGGCGCGCCGGGCGTACGAACCAAGAAGTCCACAGGAGGACACCAGTGGCGAAGGCT
Organism: Micromonospora sp. WMMD967; assembly: GCF_029626165.1. Classification (NCBI taxonomy): domain Bacteria; kingdom Bacillati; phylum Actinomycetota; class Actinomycetes; order Micromonosporales; family Micromonosporaceae; genus Micromonospora; species Micromonospora sp. WMMD967. Next base: position 329,002 of record NZ_JARUBK010000001.1, on the reverse strand, counting down.
AAGTTCGAGCGGACTAAGCCGCACGTCAACATCGGCACCATTGGTCACATCGACCACGGTAAGACGACGCTGACGGCGGCCATCACCAAGGTCCTGCACGACCAGTACCCGGACCTGAACCCCTACACGCCGTTCGACGAGATCGACAAGGCGCCGGAGGAGAAGGCCCGCGGCATCACGATCTCGATCGCGCACGTCGAGTACCAGACCGAGGCGCGGCACTACGCGCACGTTGACTGCCCCGGTCACGCGGACTACATCAAGAACATGATCACCGGTGCCGCGCAGATGGACGGCGCGATCCTGGTGGTCGCGGCGACCGACGGCCCGATGCCGCAGACCCGCGAGCACGTGCTGCTTGCCCGTCAGGTGGGTGTGCCGTACATCGTCGTGGCGCTCAACAAGAGCGACATGGTCGACGACGAGGAGCTCCTGGAGCTCGTCGAGCTCGAGGTCCGCGAGCTGCTCTCCTCGCAGGAGTACCCGGGTGACGACCTGCCGGTCGTCCAGGTCTCCGCGCTGAAGGCGCTCGAGGGTGACCCGGTCTGGACCGCGAAGCTCCTCGAGCTGATGAGCGCGGTCGACACCGCGATCCCGCAGCCGGAGCGCGAGACCGAGAAGCCGTTCCTCATGCCCGTCGAGGACGTGTTCACGATCACCGGTCGTGGCACCGTCGTCACCGGTCGTGTCGAGCGCGGCGTGCTGCTCCCGAACGAGGACGTCGAGGTTGTCGGCATCCGCGAGAAGGGCTTCAAGACCAAGGTCACCGCGATCGAGATGTTCCGGAAGACCCTGGACGACGCCCGCGCAGGTGAGAACGTCGGCCTGCTGCTGCGTGGTACCAAGCGCGAGGACGTCGAGCGCGGCATGGTCGTCGTGAAGCCGGGCACCACCACTCCGCACACGGAGTTCGAGGCGACGGTCTACATCCTCTCCAAGGAGGAGGGTGGCCGCCACACCCCGTTCTTCCAGAACTACCGTCCGCAGTTCTACTTCCGGACCACGGACGTCACCGGTGTCGTCACCCTCCCCGAGGGCACCGAGATGGTCATGCCGGGTGACAACACCACCATGTCGGTGAAGCTGATCCAGCCCATCGCCATGGAGGAGAACCTCAAGTTCGCGATCCGCGAGGGTGGCCGCACCGTCGGCGCCGGGTTCGTCACCAAGATCGTCAAGTGAACTAGGTAACCCCGATTAGACCCGCCGCCGGTCGTGCGGCATACTAGTCAGGTTGCGTAACGACAGTTCGTCGCCTGTGTTCGGCTTTCGCTGAACCTCCGGGTGGCGAGACAGTCGAGCGTAGGGTGGTTGGCGGCCCAGTCGCCAACCACCCTCGCACGGCGTTCAGGTCGCGGTAATGCGATCGGCGCCTTGACCCACCGCGCGGTCAGCACCACTCCGGAACCTAGGGGCGGAGCTCGGCCCGAGGGCGCGACACGCCCGACCGCGGGGGTCGGCGAAGTGGACCTGTACCAGCCGGTACAGGCGCCCGCAACACAGCGGCATCGAGAGAAGGAACAGAAGCCACCATGGCGGGACAGAAGATCCGCATCCGGCTCAAGGCCTATGACCACGAGGTCGTCGACTCCTCGGCTCGGAAGATCGTCGAGACGGTGACGCGCACCGGGGCGCAGGTCGCGGGCCCGGTGCCGCTGCCCACGGAGATCAACCGTTTCTGCGTTATCCGCTCGCCGCACAAGTACAAGGACTCGCGCGAGCACTTCGAGATGCGCACGCACAAGCGGCTGATCGACATCATCGACCCGACCCCGAAGACGGTCGACTCGCTCATGCGCCTCGACCTGCCGGCTGGCGTCGACATCGAGATCAAGCTGTAGGGACCGGACAAATGGACAGGCAAGTCAAGGGGATCCTGGGCGCCAAGCTCGGCATGACCCAGGTCTGGGACAACAACCGCGTTGTTCCCGTGACCGTGGTCGAGGCCGGCCCGTGCGTCATCAGCCAGGTTCGTAGCGCCGAGAAGGACGGTTACTCCGCGGTCCAGCTGGCCTACGGCACCATCGACCCGCGCAAGGTCAAGAAGCCGGTCAGCGGGCACTACGCCAAGGCGGACGTGGCGCCGCGCCGGCACATCGTCGAGCTGCGCACCACGGACGCCGCGGAATACTCGCTCGGCCAGGAGGTCACGGTCGAGGAGTTCCCGGCCGGCGTCGTCATCGACGTCACGGGCAAGACCAAGGGCAAGGGCTACGCGGGTCCGATGAAGCGGCACGGCTTCCACGGTCTGGGTGCCGGCCACGGTGTCGAGCGCAAGCACCGCTCGCCCGGTTCCATCGGCGCCTGCGCCACGCCGGGTCGTGTCTTCAAGGGCACCCGGATGGCCGGCCGGATGGGTGGCGTGCGGTACACCGTGCAGAACCTCACCGTCCAGGCGGTCGACACCGAGAACAACCTGCTGCTCGTCCGGGGTGCCATCCCCGGTCCGAAGGGCGCGCTCGTTCTGGTCCGTACCGCGGCGAAGAGCAAGGTGAAGAAGGGCGGTGCGGCCAAGTGACCACCGTTGACGTGCGCACCGTCGAAGGCACCACCAGCAGCTCGGTCGAGCTGCCGGCGGACATCTTCGACGTGCAGGCCAACGTCGCGCTGATGCACCAGGTCGTGGTGGCCCAGCTCGCGGCGGCCCGACAGGGCACGCACAAGGCCAAGACCCGCGGCGAGGTCGCCGGTGGCGGCAAGAAGCCGTACAAGCAGAAGGGCACCGGTCGCGCCCGCCAGGGCTCGATCCGCGCGCCGCAGTTCGCCGGTGGTGGCGTCGTGCACGGTCCCGTGCCGCGTGACTACAGCCAGCGGACCCCGAAGAAGATGAAGGCCGCCGCTCTGCGGGGCGCCCTCTCCGACCGGGCGCGCGCCGGGCAGGTGCACGTCGTCGAGGCGTTCGTCTCCGGCGAGAAGCCGTCGACCAAGGCCGCTCTCGCCACGCTGGCGAAGCTCACCGAGGCCCGTCGGGTCCTGGTCGTGCTGAGCAGCACCGACGAGCTGAACTGGGTGTCGCTGCGCAACGAGCCGCGGGTGCACCTGATCGAGTCCGGCCAGCTGAACACGTACGACGTGCTCGTGGCCGACGACGTGGTCTTCACCAAGGACGCCCTGGACGAGTTCCTGGGCGTGCCCGCCGAGACCACCGAGGAGGGTGGCAAGTGAGCACGATCGCCGACCCGCGCGACATCATCGTGGCGCCGGTCGTCTCGGAGAAGAGCTACAGCGAGCTGAACCGGAACTGGTACACCTTCCTGGTGCACCCGGACGCGAACAAGACCGAGATCAAGATCGCTATCCAGCAGATCTTCAACGTCCGCGTCCTGACGGTCAACACGCTCAACCGCCAGGGTAAGCGCAAGCGCACCAAGACCGGCTTCGGTCAGCGCAAGGCGACCAAGCGGGCGATCGTGAAGCTGGCTGACGGTGACCGCATCGAGGCCTTCGGCGGCCCGGTCAGCTGAGGGGTGTAGACAATGGCTATCCGTAAGTACAAGCCGACGACGCCGGGCCGACGTGGCTCGAGTGTCGCTGACTTCGCCGAGATCACCCGGTCCACGCCGGAGAAGTCGCTGCTGGCTCCGCTGCCGAAGAAGGGCGGGCGTAACGCCCACGGCCGGATCACCACGCGGCACCACGGCGGCGGTCACAAGCGTCAGTACCGTCTGATCGACTTCAAGCGGGTCGACAAGGACGGCGTGCCGGCGAAGGTCGCTCACATCGAGTACGACCCGAACCGCACGGCGCGCATCGCGCTGCTGCACTACGCCGACGGCGAGAAGCGGTACATCATCGCGCCGAAGGACCTGAAGCAGGGCGACCGCGTCGAGTCCGGTCCGGGCGCCGACATCAAGCCCGGCAACAACCTGCCGCTGCGCAACATCCCGGTCGGTACCACGATCCACAACGTGGAGCTGCGCCCGGGTGGCGGTGCCAAGCTGGCCCGTTCCGCCGGCGTCGGCATCCAGCTGCTCGGCCGTGAGGGCGCGTACGCGACCCTGCGTATGCCGTCCGGCGAGATCCGGCGTGTGGACGTGCGCTGCCGCGCCAGCGTCGGCGAGATCGGCAACGCCGATCAGTCGAACATCAACTGGGGCAAGGCCGGCCGTATGCGGTGGAAGGGCAAGCGCCCGACCGTCCGTGGTGTCGCCATGAACCCGGTCGACCACCCGCACGGTGGTGGTGAGGGTAAGACCTCCGGTGGTCGCCACCCGGTCAACCCGCAGGGTAAGCCCGAGGGCCGCACCCGCCGTAAGGGCCAGCCGAGTGACCGGCTGATCGTCCGCCGTCGCTACGCCACGCGTAAGCGCGGCTGAGGGAGATAAGACATGCCTCGCAGCCTGAAGAAGGGCCCGTTCGTCGACGACCACCTGCTCAAGAAGGTGGAAGTCCAGAACGACAAGGGCTCGAAGAACGTGATCAAGACCTGGTCGCGGCGCTCGACGATCATCCCCGAGATGCTGGGGCACACGATCGCCGTGCACGACGGACGCAAGCACGTCCCGGTGTTCGTGACCGAGGCGATGGTCGGGCACAAGCTCGGCGAGTTCGCGCTGACCCGCACGTTCAAGGGTCACGAGAAGGACGACCGGAAGAGCCGTCGGCGCTGACGCCGCCAGGCATACGGATAGAGGGAACAAGGGGTTACAGCGATGCCAGGAAAGGGCGACGCTCCGGTGCTTCCGGGCGCGCGGGCGGTTGCGCGGCACGTGCGCATCTCGCCGATGAAGGCGCGCCGGGTGGTCAACCTCGTCCGCGGCCTGCCCGCGAAGGAGGCGCTCACGGTGCTGCAGTTCGCGCCGCAGGCTGCGAGCGAGCAGGTTTACAAGGTGCTCGCTAGCGCGATCGCCAACGCGGAGAACAACGAGCGGCTGGACCCCGACGCGCTGCTCGTCAGCGAGGCCTTCGTGGACGAGGGTCCGACGATGAAGCGGTTCCAGCCGCGGGCCCAGGGTCGGGCCTACCGCATCCGCAAGCGCACGTGCCACATCACCGTGGCGGTCGAAGCGGTCGCGCCGGCAACGCCGAGGAAGGCCGCGGCCAAGAAGGCCGCCCCGGCCACGGAGGCCGCACCGGCCGAAGCGCAGAGCAAGACGGAGGACGCCGAGTAATGGGTCAGAAGGTTCACCCCACTGGGTTCCGGCTCGGCATCTCGACCGACTGGAAGTCCCGCTGGTTCGCGGACAAGCTCTACAAGGACTACATCGGCGAGGATGTCAAGATCCGCCGCATGATGTCCAAGGGCCTCGAGCGTGCCGGGATCTCCAAGGTCGACATCGAGCGCACCCGCGACCGGGTTCGGGTCGACATCCACACCGCCCGGCCGGGCATCGTCATCGGCCGTAAGGGTGCGGAGGCCGACCGGATCCGCGGCGAGCTGGAGAAGCTCACCGGCAAGCAGGTTCAGCTGAACATCATCGAGGTGAAGAACCCCGAGTCGGACGCTCAGCTGGTCGCGCAGGGCGTGGCCGAGCAGCTGTCCAGCCGGGTCAGCTTCCGTCGGGCGATGCGCAAGGCCATGCAGTCGGCGATGAAGAACCCGGTCTGCAAGGGCATCCGGGTTCAGGTCTCGGGTCGCCTCGGCGGCGCCGAGATGAGCCGGACCGAGTTCTACCGTGAGGGCCGGGTTCCGCTGCACACGCTGCGGGCCAACATCGAGTACGGCTTCTTCGAGGCCCGTACCACGTTCGGTCGGATCGGTGTGAAGGTCTGGATCTACAAGGGCGACGCCGTTCCGGGCCGGGAGGCTCCGGCCGAGGCCGGTCCGTCCCGCCCGCGTCGTGGTGAGCGCGGCGACCGTCCCGAGCGTCCGCGCCGTGGCCGGTCGGGTTCGTCCGGCACCACGGCTGGTGGCACCGAGGCCGGCCGGGCTGCTGCGACCACCATCGCGCAGCAGGCCGAGACGCCGAGTGGCGAGCCGGTCGACAGCTCCGCTGTCGCCGCCGCGGCTGCTCCGGCAGAAACGCAGCAGGAGGGCTGACAGATGCTGATGCCGCGCAAGCCCCCGAAGGGCTTCCGCAAGCCGCACCACCCGGACCGCAGTGGCGCGTCCAAGGGTGGTAACCGGGTGGTGTTCGGCGAGTTCGGGATCCAGGCTCTCGAGCCGGCGTACGTGACGAACCGGCAGATCGAGTCGGCACGTATCGCGATGACTCGCCACATCAAGCGTGGTGGCAAGGTCTGGATCACGATCTTCCCGGACCAGGCCCTCACCAAGAAGCCTGCCGAGACCCGGATGGGTTCCGGTAAGGGTTCGCCCGAGTGGTGGGTCGCCAACGTCAAGCCGGGGCGGGTTCTCTTCGAGATGTCCTTCCCCAACGAGCAGACCGCGCGAGAGGCCATGCGTCGCGCGATCCACAAGCTCCCGATGAAGTGCCGCATTGTTACGCGCGAAGTGGGTGAATCCTGATGGCAGCGGGCGTTAAGGCGACCGAGCTGCGTGAGCTCTCCGAGGAGGAGCTGGTCACGAAGCTGCGGGAGGCCAAGGCGGAGCTGTTCAACCTCCGCGTGCAGGCCGCAACCGGGCAGCTGGACAACAACCGGCGGCTGCAGGTCATCCGTCGGGAGATCGCCCGGATCTACACGATCATGCGCGAGCGCGAGCTGGGGCTCTCGGCCGCGCCGACTGAGGTGACTGCATCATGACCGAAGACACCGCCACCGCCACCGCGCGGTCCCGCCGCAAGGTCCGTGAGGGCCTGGTGGTCAGCGACAAGATGGACAAGACCGTCGTGGTCGAGGTCGAGGACCGGGTTCGGCACGCGCTGTACGGCAAGATCATGCGCCGTACGAGCAAGCTGAAGGTGCACGACGAGCAGAACGCCGCTGGCACCGGTGACCGGGTTCTCATCATGGAGACCCGGCCGCTGAGCGCCACCAAGCGTTGGCGGATCGTGGAGATCCTGGAAAAGGCCAAGTAGCGAAGGCTCGAGCTCGCCCGGCGTTGCGTCGGGCGTAGGTTCCGCCAGGCTCCGGCCGCCACGGCGGCCGGAGAACCGGCAGACATAGGAGATAGACGTGATTCAGCAGGAGTCGCGACTGCGCGTCGCCGACAACACGGGTGCTCGGGAGATCCTGTGCATCCGGGTTCTCGGTGGCTCGGGTCGGCGCTACGCGAGCATCGGCGACGTCATCGTGGCCACGGTCAAGGACGCCATCCCGGGTGCCGGTGTGAAGAAGGGCGACGTCGTCAAGGCTGTCGTCGTTCGCACGGCCAAGGAGAAGCGGCGGCCGGACGGCTCGTACATCCGCTTCGACGAGAACGCCGCCGTCATCATCAAGGACGGCGGGGACCCGCGTGGTACCCGCATCTTCGGCCCGGTGGGCCGGGAGCTGCGGGACAAGCGGTTCATGAAGATTATTTCCCTCGCGCCGGAGGTGTTGTGACCGTGAAGGTCAAGAAGGGCGACACGGTCGTCGTCATCGCCGGCAAGGACAAGGGTGCCAAGGGCAAGGTCATTGCGGCCTACCCGCGGCAGGACAAGGTCCTGGTCGAGGGCGTGAACCGGGTCAAGAAGCACACCCGCATCAGCACCACCCAGCGTGGCGCCAAGACCGGCGGCATCGTCACCCAGGAGGCCCCGATCCACGTCTCGAACGTGCAGGTCCTGGACTCCGACGGCAAGCCGACCCGCGTCGGTTACCGGATCGACGACAACGGCCAGAAGGTCCGCATCGCGCGTAGCACCGGTAAGGACCTGTGATGACCACGGCTACCGAAAAGACCATGCCGCGCCTCAAGGAGCGGTACCGCAACGAGATCGTGGCCCAGCTGCGCGAGCAGCACAGCTACGGCAACCCCATGCAGGTGCCGCGGCTGGTCAAGATCGTCGTCAACATGGGTGTCGGCGAGGCTGCTCGCGACGCCAAGCTGATCGACGGCGCGGTCCGTGACCTCGCCACGATCACCGGCCAGAAGCCGCAGGTGCGGCGGGCGACCAAGTCCATCGCGCAGTTCAAGCTGCGTGAGGGCATGCCGATCGGCGCGAAGGTCACCCTTCGCGGTGACCGGATGTGGGAGTTCCTGGACCGGCTGCTCTCCATCGCGCTGCCGCGTATCCGCGACTTCCGCGGTCTGGACGGGCGCAAGCTGGACGGGCACGGCAACTACACGTTCGGTCTGACCGAGCAGTCGGTGTTCCACGAGATCGATCAGGACAAGATCGATCGCCAGCGGGGCATGGACATCACGGTGGTCACGACCGCCACGACCGACGACGAGGGCCGGGCGCTGCTCAAGCTCCTGGGCTTCCCGTTCAAGGAGAACTGAGATGGCCAAGAAGGCGCTGATCATCAAGGCGGCCGCGAAGCCGAAGTTCTCGGTTCGCGCGTACACCCGCTGCCAGCGGTGCGGGCGTCCGAAGGCGGTCTACCGCAAGTTCGGGCTCTGCCGGGTCTGCATCCGGGAGATGGCTCACCGCGGTGAGCTGCCGGGCGTGTCCAAGGCTTCCTGGTAAGGGCGACCGCGTCCCGGCCGTCGGCCGGGAACTCCTGCACCGATTAGGTATTGCTCTTCGCCGTAGGCCCGGGGCTGATGCCCCGGGAACCCCGGCGAGAAAGGCTGACGAAATCCATGACGATGACCGACCCGATCGCAGACATGCTCACGCGTCTGCGTAACGCCAACCAGGCGTACCACGATCAGGTGAAGATGCCCTACTCCAAGATCAAGGCGAACATCGCCGAGGTCTTGAAGGCCGAGGGTTACATCGCCACCTGGTCGGTCGAGGAGCCCGAGGAGGGCGCCGTCGGCAAGCGACTGGTCGTCGAGCTGAAGTACGGCCAGAACCGCGAGCGGAGCCTGGCCGGCATCAAGCGCGTGTCCAAGCCCGGTCTCCGGGTGTACGCCAAGTCGGACGGGCTCCCGCGGGTGCTCGGTGGGCTGGGCGTGGCGATCATTTCGACGTCCCAGGGGCTGCTGACCGACCGGCAGGCCCGCAAGCGGAGTGTTGGCGGGGAAGTCCTCGCCTTCGTCTGGTAACGGGAGACAGGTAGAAATGTCGCGAATTGGACGTAAGTCGATCCCGGTACCGACCGGCGTCGACATCACGATCGACGGGCAGACCGTCAAGGTCAAGGGGCCCAAGGGCCAGCTTGAGCACACCCTCGCCGAGCCGATCACGATCGAACGGGCCGAGGATGGGCAGCTGAGCGTCAACCGGCCGAACGACGAGCGCAAGGCCAAGGAACTCCACGGCCTGAGCCGTACGCTGGTTGCCAACATGATCGTCGGGGTCACCGAGGGCTACCGCAAGAGCCTGGAGATCGCCGGCACCGGTTACCGGGTCACCGCCAAGGGTTCGGACCTCGAGTTCGCGCTCGGGTTCTCGCACCCGGTGGTCGTCTCCGCCCCGGCGGGCATCACCTTCACGGTGGAGCGGCCGACCCTGTTCCACGTTGCTGGCATCGACAAGCAGCAGGTCGGTGAGGTCGCCGCCAACATCCGGAAGATCCGCCCGCCGGAGCCCTACAAGGGCAAGGGCGTGAAGTACCAGGGCGAGGTCATCCGCCGCAAGGCCGGAAAGGCAGGTAAGAAGTGAGCGCCACGCTGCTCAAGCGCCGCCGCGGTGTCGCCGCCAAGCGCGCCGTCGGGCGTGCGCGTCGACACTTCCGCGTCCGCAAGAACGTCACCGGTACGGCCGAGCGTCCGCGCCTGGTCGTCACCCGTTCGCTGCGGCACATGGTCGCCCAGGTCGTCGACGACTCCAAGGGTCACACCCTGGCGTCGGCGTCGACCCTGGACGCCTCGCTGCGCGGTGCGGAGGGCGACAAGAGCGCCCTCGCCGGCAAGGTGGGCGCTCTGCTCGCCGAGCGGGCCAAGGCCGCTGGCGTCTCCAAGGTCGTCTTCGACCGCGGTGGCAACCGGTACGCGGGGCGTGTCGCCGCGCTTGCCGACGCCGCCCGCGAAGCCGGGCTCGAGTTCTAACAACCCCGTCACGAGAGATAAGGAAGGCTGCTGATGCCAGGTCAACAGCGCCGTGGCGGCGGGTCCGGTGGCAACGAGGGTGGTCGCCGCGACAACCGCCGTGAGGGCGGCCGCGGAAACGCGCCCGTCGAGAAGACCCCGCACCTTGAGCGGGTCGTCGCGATCAACCGCGTCGCCAAGGTCGTGAAGGGTGGTCGTCGCTTCAGCTTCACCGCCCTGGTGATCGTGGGCGACGGCGACGGCACGGTCGGCGTGGGCTACGGAAAGGCCAAGGAGGTGCCCGCGGCCATCGCCAAGGGCGTCGAGGAGGCCAAGAAGCACTTCTTCAAGGTTCCGCGTATCGGCCAGTCGATCCCGCACCCGGTGACGGGTGAGGACGCCGCTGGTGTGGTGCTGCTCAAGCCGGCCTCGGCCGGTACGGGTGTCATCGCCGGTGGTCCGGTGCGTGCCGTGCTGGAGTGCGCCGGTATCCACGACGTGCTCTCCAAGAGCCTCGGCTCGTCGAACCCGATCAACATCGTGCACGCCACCGTGGCGGCCCTGAAGGGGCTCGAGTCCCCCGAGCAGGTCGCGGCGCGTCGTGGTCTGCCGGTGGAGGACGTCGCGCCGGCCGCCATGCTGGCGTCGCGGGCGGGGGTGGCGTCCTGATGGCACGCCTGAAGGTCACCCAGCTCCGGTCCGGTATCGGGACCAAGCAGAACCAGCGTGACTCGCTGCGTTCGCTCGGTCTCAAGCGGATCAACGACGTGGTGGTCAAGGAGGACCGGCCCGAGATCCGCGGCATGATCTTCACGGTCAACCACCTCGTGAAGGTCGAGGAGGTCGAGTAATGACGATCAAGGTGCATCACCTGCGCCCGGCGCCCGGTTCCAAGACCGCGAAGACCCGTGTGGGTCGCGGTGAGGGTTCCAAGGGCAAGACCGCCGGTCGCGGTACCAAGGGTTCCAAGGCCCGCAAGAACATCTCGGCGGCGTTCGAGGGTGGGCAGATGCCCATCCACATGCGTCTGCCGAAGATGAAGGGCTTCAAGAACAAGTTCAAGGTGGTCTTCCAGGTGGTCAACCTGGACCGACTCGCTGAGCTGTTCCCGAACGGTGGCCAGGTCGGCCCGCTGGAGCTGGTCGAGGCCGGCGCGGTCCGCAAGGGTCACCCGGTCAAGGTCCTCGGCACCGGGGATCTCGGCGGTGTGGCGCTCCAGGTGTCCGCGCACGCGTTCAGTGCGTCGGCCAAGGAGAAGATCGCTGCCGCCGGTGGCTCCGTCACCGAGCTGTAAGGCGTAAGACCCATGGCGTCCGTCCGGTTGTGTGAGCAACTGGCGGGCGCCATGGGTCTGCCTGGGGTCTTAGCACCCGGTAACATCGGAATCGATTTATGTAGTCGGGCGCATCTGCCCGTAGCGGGATAGGGCTGTTAGAGTCCCATCCCAGTCATGGATTGCGGGCACTCGCCCGTGATCCACCCCGACCCGCCAGGGATCACCGGCGGCCCGCCTCGCGCAGGAGGAAGAAGTTGCTGTCCGCCTTTCTCAGTGCGTTCCGTACGCCTGACCTGCGCAAGAAGCTGCTGTTCACAGTAGGCATCATCGCGGTCTACCGGCTGGGTGCGACGCTCCCCAGCCCGGGCGTCTCGTACGGCAACGTGCAGAAGTGCCTCGACACCATCCAGGGTGACACCACCGGGGTGGTGAACCTTCTCAACCTCTTCTCCGGCGGAGCGCTGCTGCAGCTCTCGGTCTTCGCGCTGGGCATCATGCCCTACATCACCGCGTCGATCATCCTGCAGCTGCTGACCGTCGTGATCCCGCGGCTGGAGCAGCTCCGCAAGGAGGGCCAGGCCGGCCAGGCGAAGATCACCCAGTACACCCGCTACCTGACTCTCGGTCTCGGTGTGCTGCAGGCGTCGGCGTTCGTGGCCCTGGCCCGTTCCGGGCAGCTGTTCCAGAACAAGTGCGACCAGTTCCCGATCATCCCCACCGGCACCGGCATCCCGGACTGGCTGACGCTGTCCATCCTGGTGATGACGATGACCGCCGGCACCGGCATGGTCATGTGGCTCGGTGAGCTGATCACCGACCGCGGCGTCGGCAACGGCATGTCCGTCCTGATCTTCACCTCGATCGCGGCCCGGCTGCCCAGCGAGGGCTGGCAGATCAAGACCAGCAAGGGCTGGGACATGTTCGCCCTGGTCATCGCGCTGGTCCTGGTGGTCATCACCGCTGTCACCTTCATCGAGCAGGCGCAGCGCCGGATCCCCGTGCAGTACGCCAAGCGGATGATCGGCCGGCGGATGTACGGCGGCACCTCGACCTACATCCCGCTGAAGGTCAACCAGGCGGGTGTCATCCCGGTCATCTTCGGCTCGTCGCTGCTCTACCTGCCGCAGCTGGCCCTGCAGTTCTTCGACCAGAACGACCCGGGCAAGACCCAGGCGTGGATCCAGAACAACCTGGTCAACCCGAGCAGCCCGATCTACATCGCGGTCTACTTCCTGCTGATCATCTTCTTCACGTACTTCTACGTCTCGATCACGTTCAACCCGACCGAGGTCGCGGACAACATGAAGAAGTACGGCGGGTTCGTGCCGGGTATCCGCCCGGGCAAGCCGACGGCCGACTACCTGGACTTCATCCTCAGCCGGATCACCCTGCCGGGCGCGCTCTACCTGGGCGTGATCTCGATCCTGCCGAACTTCTTCTTCATCTGGCTGGACAACCAGCAGTACCAGAACTTCCCGTTCGGCGGCACCGCTGTGCTCATCATGGTCGGCGTCGGTCTGGAGACCGTGAAGCAGATCGAGAGCCAACTCATGCAGCGGAACTACGAAGGGTTCCTGCGGTAGATGAGACTCGTTCTGGTTGGCCCGCCGGGCGCGGGCAAGGGCACTCAGGCCGAGTTCATCGCCGCGCACCTCTCGGTGCCGAAGATCTCGACCGGGGACATCTTCCGGTCGAACGTCACCCAGGGCACTCCGCTCGGTGTCGAGGCGAAGCGGTACATGGACGCGGGCGAGCTGGTTCCGGACGAGGTCACCATCAACATGGTCCGGGACCGGCTGGCCGAGCCCGACGCCAGCGAGGGGTTCCTGCTCGACGGTTTCCCGCGGACCACTCCGCAGGCTGCCGCTCTGGACAAGCTCCTCGCCGACCTGGGGACGGCGCTCGATCTGGTCCTGGAGTTGGTGGTCGACGACGACGAGGTGATCCGGCGGCTGTCCGGCCGGCGTACCTGCCGGGGTTGCGGCAAGATCTGGCACGTCGAGTTCGACGCCACCACCCGGCCGGGCATCTGTGACCGGTGCGGCGCCGAGCTGTTCCAGCGCGACGACGACAAGCCGGAGACGATCGCGACCCGGCTCCGAGAATACAGCGAGAAGACCGCGCCCCTGGTCGACTACTACGGCGCCCAGGGCAAGCTGGTCGGGATCGACGCCACCGGCCCGGTGGAGGACGTCACCACCCGGGCCATCGACGCCCTGCGGTCCTACGGCGGCTGAGGTCCGGCCGAGCCACGGCGGATAGAGTGCGAACAGCGGGGTACGCGAGACGTGCCCCGCTGTTCGGCAACTGAAAGGTAATCGCTCCATGCGTCGTCCCCAGCTGGACATCCAGCTGAAGACCCCTGACCAGATCGAGAAGATGCGGGCCGCCGGGCTGGTGGTGGCCGAGGCTCTTCGCCGGATGCGGGAGGCTGTCGCCCCCGGCGTGAGCACCGCCGATCTGGACGCCATCGCCGAGGCGACCATCCGCGAGGCGGGTGGCGTTCCGTCGTTCAAGGGCTACCACGGCTTCCCGGCGTCGATCTGCTCCTCGGTCAACGAGCAGATCGTGCACGCCATCCCCTCGGCGAAGCAGGTGCTCTCCGAGGGGGACCTCATCTCCATCGACTGCGGCGCGGTGCTGGACGGGTGGCACGGCGACTCCGCGATCACCGTCGGGGTCGGCGAGGTCGATCCCGCGCTGTTGAAGATGGCCGAGGTCGCCGAGGACGCCATGTGGGCCGGTATCGCCGCCGCCGCCCGTGGCGCCGCGAGCGGAAAGGGCCGGCTCACTGACATCTCGCACGCGGTGGAGACCGCCGTCCGCAAGGGCGGCCGGTACGGCATCGTCGACGGCTACGGCGGGCACGGCATCGGTACGGAGATGCACCAGGATCCGCACGTGCTCAACCACGGCCGCCCGGGCAAGGGTCCACGCCTGGTCGCCGGCATGGCGTTGGCGATCGAGCCGATGATCACGATGGCGTCCCCGCGTACCGTCGAGTTGTCCGACGGGTGGACGGTGGTCACCCGGGACGGCTCGGTGGCGGCGCACGTCGAGCACTCGATGGCTCTGCTGCCGGACGGGGTGTGGGTGCTGACCGCGTTCGACGGAGGCCGGGCAAGACTTGGTGACCTGGTCACCGCCCGCCAGCCCGCCGTCTCCACTGCCTCCTGACCGGTCGATCCAGGTCGGGCTGCCCTGGCGGGTCAGTCACCCTGTCGGTTGAAGCACGGGTCCGGGCTGCCCTGGCCGGTTAGTGACCTGTCGGTCGAAGCACGGTCCGGGCTGCCCTGGCCGGTCAGTCACCACTGACCGGCGGGCCAGGTGACCGGTCGGGCCTCCCAGACCGTGATGTGACCGGCCGGCCCGCCCCGACCCCGCTTCATCCTGATGATCGACTCCGTATCGCCGAGGTGGCGGTATCAGGTCGCTCGGACACCCCCAGGTCGGCGATCTGGAGTGGATCATGGGCGCGCAGGCGGGGACGGGTCCGGGGCGCGGGCGGGCCGGGACGTGGGCGGGCCGGGACGTGGGCGGGCCGGACTGGCGGGGCGGTGGCATGCTTGCCGGCATGGACGGGCGCGACGGGATGCGAGCGGCGGACGCGGACCGTGAAGCGGTGGCCGAACGGTTGCGGGTCGCCCTCAACGAGGGCCGGTTGGACCTCCACGAGTACGACGAGCGGTTGCAGCGGGCCTATGCGGCGCGCACGTACGCCGACCTCGAAGCGCTGCTGACCGATCTGCCGCCGGTGACGCCCCCGCAGCGGTCCGGTCTGGCGCCGGCTCCGGCCACGGCGCTTGGGGTGGGCTCTCCGGAAGGTGAGCCCGGCCCGGTCGCCACCCGTGGCGTCACGGCCCGCTGGCTGGCTGAGGTGTGGCTGCCGTACCTGAACGTGATCGCCATCGTGGTGACGATCTGGGCGGTGACCTCGCTGCTCAGCCGGGATCTGCTCTACTTCTGGCCGGTCTGGGTGGCCGGGCCGTGGGGTGCCGTGCTGCTGGTCCGCACGATCACCGGGCTGACCGGGGGAGAGCCGCAGCGCCAGGCCATCGAGCGGGAGCGCCGCCGGCGGCGTAAACGGGACAAGCGGGAGCGGCGGCGCGAACTGCGAACCGCCGAGTCGGACGAGCCGGACGATCCTGCCGCACCGGCTTGACTCGACGCAGCCTCACCGGCGAAGGCCGGCGACGGAATCCTTGATCGACTCGGGTTCCGGGAAATCGGGGTGTCGAGGGCGGTTCGTCACCGCGGGTTCCGTGAAGGCGAGTCGATCGACGTCCGCGACCCCGAGCCTCGCCAGCGGTGTAGATCAACGGCCCCAGGCCCACGCCCCAGGCCTCACCAGCCTTGTCGATCATGACGTGCCGGTCGGTCATTTCATGATCGACGAGAGTCTGCGGGTCGGGGCGGGTGGCCGGTTTGGCGGGCGACTGTCGGCGGGCGTACACTTTCAGATCGGCGCACAGCGTCCACTCCGGCATGCCCACCCTGCGCTTCGGTGGGAGCTGGAGCCGCGGCTGGCGCGGTCTTCTGGTCAAGATCAGATTTCCGTGTAAGGCGTTGTGGGCCGCCCGGAGCAATCGACGTCAGGACAGCGGAGGACATGCCGAAAAAAGACGGAGCCATTGAGATCGAGGGTCGGGTCATCGAGCCCCTGCCGAACGCCATGTTCCGGGTGGAGCTCGCGAACGGCCACAAGGTGTTGGCTCACATCAGCGGGAAGATGCGGCAGCACTACATCCGCATCCTTCCGGAAGACCGGGTCGTCGTCGAACTCTCGCCGTACGACCTGACCCGCGGGCGCATCGTCTACCGCTACAAGTAGTCCTGACGACGGCCGGGAAGTCCCGTGTCCGTCTTCGACGTCCGGCGTCGCGCATCGCGCGTCCCCGGGCCAGATGGGAAGTAAGGCAACCGTGAAGGTCAAGCCGAGCGTCAAGAGGATCTGCCAGAAGTGCCGGGTTATCCGCCGGCACGGCCGGGTCATGGTCATCTGCAGTGACCCGCGCCACAAGCAGCGCCAGGGCTGAGTAAGCCCCACACATCACACATGCTCGTCCCAGCCGCGAGCGGTACGCGAGACGTACTCCTTCGTGGCTGACCCCCGGTCGGAGGCCGGGGCCCGCTTGGGCAGCGACCGATCCCGGTCGCCGGCGCTTATCGCGTCGGAAAGACGGGACGGCCGGTAGCGGGGTGGGACGGGTCCACACCTCCGCCACACATAACGAGGAGTACGCCCGCACATGGCACGTCTAGTCGGCGTGGATCTCCCCCGCGAAAAGCGGATGGAGATCGCGCTCACCTACATCTTCGGGGTCGGTCGCACCCGCGCCCTGGAGACGCTCGCCGCCACCGGCATCTCGCCGGACAAGCGCGCTCGGGACCTCACGGACGAGGAGCTCGTGCAGCTCCGCGACCACATCGAGGGCAACTACAAGGTTGAAGGCGACCTGCGCCGCGAGGTCGCCGCTGACATCCGCCGCAAGGTTGAGATCGGCTGCTACGCCGGCATCCGGCACCGCCGGGGCCTGCCCGTGCGTGGCCAGCGGACCAAGACCAACGCCCGGACCCGCAAGGGCCCGAAGCGGACCGTGGCCGGCAAGAAGAAGCCCGGCAAGAAGTAAGACGTAGACCGGAATACGGGTCTAGGTCCGCCGAGCACGGCCAGGCCGCAACCTGTATCGGAAGTCAACTAGGAGCGCAGAAGACTTATGCCACCGAAGGCTCGTGCCGGAGCCGCTGTCAAGAAGGTCCGGCGCAAGGAACGCAAGAACGTCGCCCACGGGCAGGCGCACATCAAGAGCACGTTCAACAACACCATCGTGTCCATCACGGACCCGACCGGTGCGGTCATCTCGTGGGCCTCCGCCGGCCAGGTCGGCTTCAAGGGCTCCCGCAAGTCGACTCCGTTCGCCGCGCAGCTCGCCGCCGAGGCTGCCGCGCGTCGCGCCATGGAGCACGGCATGCGCAAGGTCGACGTGTTCGTCAAGGGCCCCGGCTCCGGCCGGGAGACCGCCATCCGTTCGCTGCAGGCAGTGGGCCTCGAGGTCGGGCAGATCTCCGACGTCACCCCGCAGCCGCACAACGGATGCCGTCCGCCGAAGCGTCGCCGGGTCTGAGAGGTAGAGAGAGATGGCTCGTTACACCGGTGCTGACTGCCGCCGTTGCCGGCGGGAGAAGATGAAGCTGTTCCTCAAGGGCAGCAAGTGCGATGGTCCGAAGTGCCCGTTCGAGTCCCGGCCGTTCCCGCCCGGGCAGCACGGCCGCGGCCGCACCAAGGAGACGGAGTACCTGCTCCAGCTCCGCGAGAAGCAGAAGGCCCGCCGCGTCTACGGCGTGCTGGAGAAGCAGTTCCGCGGTTACTACGAGGAAGCCGTCGGCAAGCAGGCGAAGACCGGTGAGGTCCTCCTGCAGATCCTCGAGTCGCGGCTGGACAACGTCGTTTACCGGGCCGGCTACGCCCACTCGCGGGACATGGCCCGCCAGCTGGTCAAGCACGGTCACTTCACGGTGAACGGCAAGAAGGTCGACATCCCGTCGTACCGCGTCAAGGAGCACGACATCATCGAGGTTCGGGGCAAGAGCAAGGAGCTCACCCCGTTCGTCGTCGCGCAGGCCCAGGCCGGCTCGAAGACGGTCCCGGCGTGGCTTGAGGCCATCCCGAGCCAGATGAAGGTGCTCGTGCACTCCCTCCCGGCCCGGCAGGTCATCGACACGCAGGTCCAGGAGCAGCTGATCGTCGAGCTCTACTCCAAGTAGTCGGGCTCGTTGCGGTGGCCCGCCCGGTTGGGCGGGCCACCGGAACAGTTTGTGTCGTGGACGTCAAATAGCGGGCGTCCCGGAAGAGAAGAGAAAAGATGCTCATCAGCCAGCGACCCTCCCTGTCCGAGGAGTCGATCAACGAGACCCGGTCGCGGTTCGCCATCGAGCCGCTGGAGCCGGGCTTCGGCTACACCCTGGGTAACTCGCTGCGGCGTACGCTGCTGTCGTCGATCCCGGGCGCGGCCGTCACCTCGATCAAGATCGACGGCGTGCTGCACGAGTTCACCACGATCCCCGGTGTCAAGGAGGACGTGGTCGAGCTCGTCATGAACATCAAGGAGCTGTGCGTCAGCTCCGAGCACGACGAGCCGGTCAGCATGTACCTGCGCAAGCAGGGCCCGGGCGACGTGACGGCGGGCGACATCCAGCCCCCGGCCGGCGTCTCGGTGCACAACCCGGATCTCAAGCTCGCCACCCTCAACGGCAAGGGCCGGCTCGACATGGAGCTGACCGTCGAGCGGGGCCGGGGTTACGTGACGGCCGCGCAGAACAAGCAGTCCGGTGCGGAGATCGGCCGGATCCCGGTCGACTCGATCTACTCGCCGGTGCTGAAGGTGACCTACCGCGTCGAGGCGACCCGTGTGGAGCAGCGCACCGACTTCGACCGGCTGATCATCGACGTCGAGACCAAGCCGTCGATGGGCCCGCGTACCGCGCTGGCCTCCGCCGGTTCGACGCTGGTGGAGCTCTTCGGGCTGGCCCGGGAGCTGGACGAGACCGCCGAGGGCATCGACATCGGGCCGTCCCCGCAGGACGCCCAGCTGGCGGCGGACCTCGCTCTGCCGATCGAGGAGCTGGACCTCACCGTCCGCTCCTACAACTGCCTCAAGCGCGAGGGCATCAACTCCGTTGGTGAGCTCATCGGGCGTACCGAGGCCGACCTCCTCGACATTCGCAACTTCGGTCAGAAGTCGATCGACGAGGTCAAGATGAAGCTCGCCGGGATGGGTCTCGGGCTGAAGGACTCGGCTCCGAACTTCGACCCGGCGCACGTCGTGGACACCTTCGGCGAGGCCGACTACGACACCGACGACTACCGCGAGACCGAGCAGCTCTAGTCCGCGCTGCCGCCACAACTGAGGAGCACCAAAAATGCCCACGCCCACCAAGGGCCCCCGCCTCGGCGGCAGCCCCTCGCACGAGCGGCTGATGCTGGCCAACCTGGCCACTGCGCTGTTCCAGCACGGCAAGATCCAGACCACCGAGACGAAGGCTCGGCGGCTGCGTCCGCTGGCCGAGCAGCTCATCACCAAGGCCAAGCGCGGTGACCTCGCCTCGCGTCGGCGGGTGCTGGGTGTCGTCAAGGACAAGGACGTGGTCTACGCCCTGTTCGACCAGATCGCGCCCCGGTACGCCAACCGCCCCGGCGGTTACACCCGGATCGTGAAGACCGGCCCGCGCAAGGGTGACGCCGCTCCGATGGCGATCATCGAGCTGGTGGAGGAGCTTCAGGTCGCCGAGCCGAAGGCGAACAAGAAGACCGCCGCCCGCAAGGCCGCGCAGCAGGACAAGGTCGAGGCGCTCGCCCCGGCCGAGGAGGCCCCGAAGTCGGCCGAGACCGACCAGGACTCCGAGGCGCCGGTGTCGGCGTCCGGTGACACCGACGCAGCCCGCGAGGACAGCGACGAGGCCACCGAGAACAAGGCCTGATCAAGGGCATTGTCGGGCCCGGCACCCCATCGGGGTGTCGGGCCCGACCCGTTACAGGAGGTACGAGGTGGACGAGCTGATCCGGCTGCGGCTGGACGTCTCGTACGACGGCACTAACTTCTCCGGGTGGGCGGCCCAGCCGACCCGGCGCACCGTCGCGGGCGTGCTTGTCGAGACCCTGGACCTGGTCCTCGGCGCCGGCACTGTCACCGGGCTGACGGTGGCCGGGCGGACCGACGCCGGGGTGCACGCCACCGGGCAGGTGTGCCACCTGGACCTACCCGCGGACGTGTGGCGGGAGCATGACGGGCGGCTGCTGCGACGCCTGGCCCGGCTGCTCCCCGCCGACGTGCGGGTACGCGCGATGACCGAGGTGCCGGCCGACTTCGACGCCCGGTTCTCGGCGACGTTCCGGCGCTACGAGTACCGGGTCACCGACGCGCCCTTCGGTGCGGAGCCGCTGCGCCGGCACGAGGTGTTGGCCTGGCCGAAGCCGCTGGACCTGGCCGCGCTGAACGCTGCCGCCGGCGGCCTGGTCGGCGAGCACGACTTCGCCGCGTACTGCCGGCGCAAGGAGAACGCGACCACCCTGCGTGAGGTCACCCGGCTGGACTGGCGGCGCGACCCGGACGGCATCCTGGTCGCCACCGTGCAGGCCGACGCGTTCTGCCAGGCGATGGTGCGCAGCCTGGTGGGGGCGATGCTGGTGGCGGGCGACGGCCGTCGCCCGGTCGAATGGCCGGGCAGCCTCCTCACCCAGCAGGCTCGCTCCAGCGAGGTGACAGTGGCACCGGCGCGTGGGTTGACGCTGGTCGCGGTCGGCTACCCGGCCGATCCGGCGGACTACGCCCGCCGCGCCGACCTCACCCGCCGGCTGCGGGTCCCCGTCGAGGGCTGACCCGAGGGTCAGTCGCCTGGCAGGTCGTCGTCCCCGGTGCTGCCGCCCTGGGTGCCGTTGGTCTCCGTAGGTGCTGCCGTCGGCTGTGCGGCGCTGCCACCGTCGGCGCGTTGTTGCAGCACGCCACGGCTGAGGTGCAGCTCGATCATGTCGAACAGGATCTCGCCGACCTTGGCGTCACCCGCCTTGATCGCCGTACCGTCCTCGCGGACCACCAGGGCGTACGCCAGGTAGTGCCCGCGTACCTGCCAGCCGACCCGTGCCGGGGCGCTGGTCAGTACGCCGGTGCCGTCGCCTTCGGTGCCGGTGAGGCCGCGGAACCGTCCCTGCCGCTCGTCGAGCAGCTGTCGAATGCGGTCCCGGGCTCGTTCGGCGCTGACCTTGTCGGTGAGGTTGAACAGGCCGGTGGTGACCAGGTGGTTGCCGTCGGGAGTGCGCAGGGTCGCCCGGACGACCTGGTTGCAGCCGAGTCGGACCAGCAGGTCGGCGACCTCGCCGGTGGCGGCGACGGCGCAACTGCCACTGGACTGGGTCTTGACGACCTGGTAGTTCGACTGGCCGTCGCCGAGCTTCAACTCCTTGCCGGGGAAGAGTTCCTTGGCGGTGAGCGGGGCCTGGTCGGTGTCCCGGGAGTCCAGGGTCAGCCGTTCCGCCGGTGCGGACGGCGGTGCGGCGTTCGGTTGCAGGGTCGGGGTCGACTGGGGCTGCGGTTCGCGTTCGGTGAGCAGCGCGGCGGCACCCAGGCCGCAGAGTGCGAGGAGGACGAGGACGGCTGCGCCGCCGATCAGGACCTGCCACAGTCGACCGCCGCGGCGGGCTTGGGGCGCCATCGGTGTCGCCGAGGTGTAGACCTGGCCCCGGGGCTCGGCGGGCGGAATCTCGGTACGGGCCGGCGGCGGTGGCGACGACGGCTGCGGGGACGACGGCAGTGAGGAGGACCGCTGCGGGGACGATGGCAGCGAGAGCTGGTTCGGCCGAGGCAGCGACGGCGTGGGGAAGCGTGACGGAGAGGGCCCGGCCGGTGGGGGCGGACCGGCGCCGAGCACCGACAGATCGGACCCGGGCTCCGGGTACTCCTCGAAAGCGTCCTCATCGGACTCGTACCGATACACCATGTGGCCCAGAGTAAGAGCTATTGTCCCCTTTAGGGATAATTTTGGAGAAATGTGCGCGCAGGCCGCCTCGTGACCCACCCGGGCTGGTGCGAGAATTGCCGGCGTGACCGGCGACCACTACTTCACTGCTCAGCCCGCCAGCGACGCCCCGGCTCGCGAGGTCGAGTTCTCCGTCGCCGACCGCGACTACCGCCTCGCCTCCGCCGGCGGGGTCTTCTCCGCCACCCGGCTCGACCCGGGCACCGCGGTGCTCCTGCGCAAGGCCGAGCTGCCCGCCGCCGACACCAGCGGTGACCTGCTCGACCTGGGCTGCGGATTCGGACCGATCAGCTGCGTGCTGGCCGACTTCGCGCCGAGCAGCACCGTCTGGGCGGTCGACGTCAACGCCCGCGCCCGCGAACTCACCGCCGCCAACGCCGTCCGCGTCGGTGCCGGTGACCGGGTCCGGGTCAGCGCGCCGGACGACGTGCCGGTGGACATCCAGTTCGCCGAGATCTGGTCCAACCCTCCGATCCGCATCGGGAAGGACGGGCTGCACGAGCTGCTGCTGCGGTGGCTGCCGCGGCTCGCGCCGGACGGCGTCGGCTGGCTGGTCGTCGCCCGGCACCTCGGCGGTGACTCGTTGCAACGCTGGCTCACCGAGCAGAACTGGCAGGTGGAGCGGCACGCCAGCCAGAAAGGCTTCCGGGTGCTACGAGTTACCCGGTAATTGGATGTCCCCTTCGGCCCTCACTGGGGCAGGATCCCCGCGTGGGATACGTGGACGTGGCAGGAGTCGGGCACATTCTGCCGGACGGTCGGGAACTCTTCGCCGACGTGTCGTTCCGGGTCGGGGAGGGCACCAAGATCGCCCTCGTCGGGCCGAACGGCGCGGGGAAGACGACGCTGCTGAGGATGGTCGCCGGTGACCTGCCGGTGCGTACCGGCGTCGTCGCACGCGCCGGTGGGCTGGGCGTGATGCGTCAGTTCATCGGCATGATCGGCGACGAGTCGACACTCGCCGACCTGGCGTTGTCACTGGCCCCGCCCGCACTGCGCGACGCCGGCCGCCGGCTGGGCGAGACCGAGACCGCCATGCGGGCCGCCGAGGCCCGCGGCAAGTTCAGCAACGCCGCGAGCAATGCCCAGTTGGCGTACGCGGACGCGCTCGGCGCCTGGGGCGAGGCCGGCGGGTACGACGCCGAGGTGCTCTTCGACACCGTCGCCACAATCGTGCTGGGCCAACAGTGGGACGCGGTCCGGGACCGACCGGTGCGCACCCTGTCCGGTGGTCAGCAGAAGCGCTTCGCCCTGGAGTTGCTGCTGCGCGGCCCGGACGAGGTGCTGCTCCTCGACGAGCCGGACAACTTCCTCGACGTGCCCGGCAAGCGTTGGCTGGAGGCACGACTGCGCGAGTCGACGAAGTCGGTGCTCTACGTCTCGCACGACCGTGAGCTGCTGGCCCAGAGCGCCGACCGGGTGGTCGCCGTCGAGGGTGGCAGCGCGTGGGTGCACCCGGGCGGCTTCGCCAGCTGGCACGACGCCCGCGTCGCCCGGCACGCCCGCCTCGACGAGCTGCGGCGGCGCTGGGACGAGGAACACCAGAAGCTGCGCGAGCTGATGCTGATGTACAAGCAGAAGGCCGCGTACAACGACGGGTTGGCCTCGCGCTACCAGGCCGCGCAGACCCGGTTGCGCAAGTTCGAGGAGGCCGGGCCGCCGCCCGTACCCCCGAAGGACCAGGACATCCGGATGCGGCTGTCCGGCGGGCGGACCGGCAAACGCGCCGTCGTCTGCGAGCAGCTCGAGCTCGACGGCCTGACGTTCCCCTTCGACCTGGAGATCTGGTACGGCGACCGGGTGGCCGTGCTCGGTGCCAACGGCACCGGCAAGTCGCACTTCCTGCGGTTGCTGGCCCGGGGTGGCACCGACCCCGACCCGGCGAACGGGCCGGTCGACGGCGCGGGAGCGCTTGCCCCGGTGGCGCACGACGGTGTGGCCCGCCTCGGTGCCCGGGTCCGCCCCGGGCACTTCTCGCAGACCCACGACCGCCCGGAGCTGATGTCGAAGACCCTTGTCGAGATCCTCTGGCGGGGAGACGAGCATCGCATCGGGATGGACCGGCACACCGCGATGGGGGTGCTGAGTCGGTACGAGTTGGCCGCGCAGGGCGACCAGCGCTTCGGGACGCTATCCGGCGGGCAGCAGGCCCGTTTCCTGGTGCTGCTGCTGGAGCTGTCCGGGGCGACCCTGCTGCTGCTCGACGAACCCACCGACAACCTCGACCTGGCCAGCGCGGAAGCCCTCGAAGCGGGTCTGAACGCCTTCGAGGGGACGGTGATCGCGGTGACCCACGACCGCTGGTTCACCAGGTCCTTCGACCGGTTCGTGCTGTTCCGGGGCGACAACGAGGTGGTGGAGACCCCGGAGCCGGTCTGGGACGTGGGTTGATCGCCGCCGGCGGGCGACTCAGGCTCTGACACCGACTAGGACGGAGGCAGGCGTTCGAGGCGGCGGCGGGCCTCCGCGGCGGCGGGGTCGCCCACGTCCTCGTAGATGCGCACGGCCTGGTGCCAGGCGAAGGAGGCAGCGGGCAGGTCGCCCATCCCTTCCCGGGTGTCACCGAGTCGGATGAGGGTCTCCGCCTCGTGGTAGCGGTCGGCTGAGTCGCGGAAGAGCTGGATCGCCTGCTCGTAGCAGTCGGCCGCGCGGTCGCGTTCACCGAGGCGGTCGTAGGCGAAGCCGAGGCTGTCGAGCGTCGCGGCCTGGCCGTTGCGATCGTCGCTCTGTCGTTGCTGGTCGAGCGCTTCGGTGCAGCTCTCGATGGCCTGGGCGTAATCGCCGGTGCTGGCCAGCAGCCAACCGATCGCGTTGAGTGTCCGAGCTTCACCCGAACGGTTGCCGGCCAGGCGGTAGAGCCGTAACGCCTCGCGACCATGCGCGAGGGCCTCGTCGAACCGGCCGTCCAGATAGCAGAGTTCACAGTAGTTGTGCAGCGTCTGCGCCCGACCGGTCGGATCACCGAGGCGTTCGTGCAGCTCGAGCGCGCGCCTCAGCCGGTGCTCGGCGGCATCTCGGTCGCCGAGTCGGGTCAGTGCACGGGAGAGCAACCGGTTGGCGGCAGCCTGACCGGCGAGGTCGTCGATCTTCTCCGCGGCGGCCAGCGCGACCCGTTGGATGTCGAGCTGGTCCTGCCACAGGCCGCGCGGCGCGACGAAGGTGTTCAACGCCCAAGCGACCTGCCAGGCGTACGCGTCGAACCCGGTCTCGGCAGCCTGCCGAACCACCCGGATCAGCACCCGGTGCTCCGCCGTGAACCAGGCGAGCGCGCCGCCGTGATCGGTCACCGGCCGCCGGGCGGGTACGGGCAGCGGCGGCACCGGCTCGATCGGGGGCCACTGCGGCTGGAGCAGTAGCGCGGCCGGATAGGCGGCGTGCAGGTAGTGGTCGTACAGGCGCTGTCGGGCGTCGGCGCGTTCGTCGGCGCGCTCCGACGACTCGGCGAGCTCGGCGGCGTAGGCGCGGAGGAGATCGTGGAAGGCGTAGCGGCCAGGCGCGTGCTCGGCCAGCAGATTGAGCCGGGTCAACTCCCGCAGTCGTGGCGTGACGGCTGCGGTGGGCATGCCCGCGAGTGCCGCGGCTGCGGCGGCGGTCAGATCCGGGCCTGGATGCAGCCCCAGCAGAGTGAACAATCGGGCCGCTTCCCGCCCCAGGGCCAGGTACGACCAGGAGAAGACGCGCCGCACGTCGCCGTCGGCCAACACGTCGAGCCGTGCCTCGGTGGAGTGCAACTCGGCGGCGATGGCACCGAGCGGGAACGACGGATGGGTGGCGACGCGTGCCGCCACTATCGCCAGCGCCAGCGGAAGCCGGCCGGCGGCCTCGACGATGTCGGCCACCGCGGCTGGCTCGGAGGAGAGGCGGCCGACCCCGAGCCGGCCGGCGAGCAGGCTCGTCGACTCCTCCGCTGTGAGCACGCCCAGTGTCAACGGCACCGCGCACTCGGCGGCGATCAGGCCGTCGAGTCGGTCACGGCTGGTGACCACGACCATGCAGCGACCGGCTCCGGGCAACAGGGCGCGAACCTGGGCGGAGTCGCGGGCGTTGTCGAGCACCACGAGCATCCGACGGGAGGCCAGCAGGCTGCGGTAGAGACCGGTCCGGGCCTCCAAGCCGGCGGGTATGCGGTTGTGGGGCATGCCGAGCGCTTCGAGGAATTCGGACAGGGCGTCGAGTGGGGACACCACCCCGGCCTCGTCGTAACCCCGGAGGTTGACGTAGAGCTGGCCGTCGGGGAAGCGGTCTGCGACCCGGTGCGCCCAGTGCAGGGCCAGGGCGGTCTTGCCGACTCCAGCCATGCCGGACACCGCCGAGATGACCCCTGTGCTCGACCCCTGTGCACCGCCGTCCAGTAGCGCGTCGAGGTTGGCCAGCTCGACGCTGCGGCCGACGAACTCCGGTACCGCGCGCGGCAACTGCTCGGGGCGGAGGACCTGCGGCCCCGGCACCGGCCCGTCCGACCCCGATGGCGGTGGCGCTGCCAACTCCGGTCGGTGATGCAGGATGTCGTCGTACACCTTGATGAGTTCCGGTGCGGGATCGAGGCCGGTCGCCTCCGCCAGCGCCTGCCGAGCCTGCCGGAAGGCGTCCACGGCGCCGGCCATGTCTCCGATGCGGTACAGGCCCACCATCAGCTGCCCCCAGGCCCGCTGCCGCAGCGGGTGCAGGTCGAGCAGGGCCCGCAGTCGGCGTACCACGTCGGCCGGTGCGCCGAGTGCCAGCAACGCCTCGGCGTGGTCCTCCTCGACGAGCAGCCGGCGTTCCTCGAACTGCGCGACCCTCCGGGCGAACACCGCACGCAGGGGCAGGTCCGACAGGGGCGCCCCGCGCCACAGGCCCAGCGCGGCGGAGAGTTCGGCCTCGGCACGCTCCGCATCGCTGGCGATGAGGGCGTCGCGCCCTCGGGCCGCCGCGGTGTCGAAGAGGTCCAGGTCCCGCTCGTCGGGGCCCACCCGGAGCACGTATCCGCCCGCCACGGCGGTTATCCCGTCCCAGGACGCCCCGTCGCCCAGCGACTGCCGCAGCCCTCGCACGTAGGTGCGCAGGTTCGAAGCCGCCGACGCCGGCTCGTCGTCGCCCCACAGCATCGAGGTCAACTCGTTGACGCCGACGACCTCGTTCGGGCGCAGCAACAGCGTGGCCAACAGGAGACGCTGTTTCACCGAGCCCAGCGGAACCGGTCGGCCCTCGCGGTACACCCGGAACGGACCGAGGATGTCGAAACGCAACCAGGCACCTCACAGGTGGGCGTTGCAATCCGTCGCGACGCGTACCGCACCGGGATGACGGGGCGGGCGGGTGGCCTGTACGCCAGTTGTGCGGCGGATGTGCCGGGCCCACCTTACCTTTCAACAGTTCCATCGCCCATCCGAAGTAGACACTCGCTCAGGCAAGGAGATGCATGTCTTCGCTTCACTCCGTCCGCCGCGTACTCCGTAGGGCTGCCGTTCCCGCAGTCGGCGCGGCACTGGCCATCGGCATCAACGTCACGCTCGCCACGCCGGCTGCGGCCAGCGGCTCCTACACCGGCCTGGCGTACGTCCACGGCACCGGTGGGGTGTCCGACGACTTCGATGACGAGGGCGTCGTCAACGTCGGCACTCACCGCAGCTCGAACGTCACCTGCCTGTGGCAGACCGTCCTGTGGGCAAACGGCTACCTGCCCTCGTCCGGGATCGATGGCATCTTCGGCGACCAGACCGACGCCGCGACGAGGAACTTCCAGCGCGACAAGGGTCTGGGCGCGGACGGCTCGGCTGGCCGCAACAGCTGGACGAAGGCCGGCGACAAGCTCGCGCAGACCG
Source organism: Micromonospora sp. WMMD967 (assembly GCF_029626165.1). Classification (NCBI taxonomy): domain Bacteria; kingdom Bacillati; phylum Actinomycetota; class Actinomycetes; order Micromonosporales; family Micromonosporaceae; genus Micromonospora; species Micromonospora sp. WMMD967. The sequence continues at coordinate 301,488 of NZ_JARUBK010000001.1, read as the reverse complement.
ACGACCAGAACGGGTGGCGGTACGTGGTGTACCGCGGGGCTAAGGGTTCCCGCAGCTCGTACAGCGCGCACGAGTTCGTCCTGCAGCGGTCGCCCGACGGGAACTTCAGGTTCTACCCGCCGCAGGGCGGCGGTCCCTACTGGGCCACCTACAACAGCCGTTCCTGCTGATCTCCAACTCTGCGTCTCCGGGGCCGCTGCGCGCTGATCGCTCGGCGGCCCCAGGCGGGCGAGGCCGTCGGCCCTGGCCCACCGGCATCGCCCTGAGCTGGTCAGTGAGGTGTGCTCGGTTGAGCCGCCGCCGCTGTGGGGCGCGTCCGGCCGGCATAGGGTGGATCTCGTGACTGAGATGACCTATCGCCGGCTGGGCGACTCCGGGCTCGTGGTTTCCGTTGTCGGCATCGGCTGCAACAACTTCGGCCGCAAGCTGGACCTCGACGGCACCCGGGCGGTGGTGGACGCGGCCGTGGACGCCGGGATCAACCTGTTCGACACCGCCGACATCTACGGTGAACCGCAGGGCGGCTCCGAGGAGCTGCTCGGGCAGGCGCTCAAGGGCCGCCGGGACGACGTGGTGGTGGCCACCAAGTTCGGCATGGACATGAACGGCCTCAACGGGCCGGACTTCGGTGCCCGTGGCGCACGCCGCTACATCGCGCGCGCGGTGGAGGCGTCACTGCGCCGGCTCGGCACCGACCACATCGACCTGTACCAGATGCACGAGCCCGACCCGGGCACCCCGATCGACGAGACCCTCGCGGCCCTGGACGACCTGGTGCGCGACGGCAAGGTGCGGTACCTGGGCAACTCCAACTTCGCCGGCTGGCAGATCGCCGACGCGGACTGGGTCGCCTCGTCCAACGGTCGGGCCCGCTTCATCAGCGCGCAGAACCACTACAGCCTGGTGGAGCGGTCCGTGGAGGCCGAGGTGATCCCGGCGTGTGAGCGGTTCGGTCTCGGCATGCTGCCGTTCTTCCCGCTCGCCAACGGGCTGCTCACGGGCAAGTACAAGCGCAGTGAGCAGCCCCCGGCCGGGAGCCGGCTCTCCGGCGGTGGCCGGTACGCGGAGCGGCTCGCCGCAGCCGACTGGGACACCATTGAGGCGATCGAGGCGTACGCGGCCGAGCGGGGTCTGAGCATGCTCCAGGTGGCGATCGGTGGGTTGGCCGCCCAGCCGGCGGTGACCTCGGTGATCGCCGGTGCCACCACGCCGGAGCAGGTCCTCGCCAACGCCGCCGCCGGCACCTGGGAGCCCAGCGACGAGGACCTGGCCGCGCTGCGCGCCATCCTCTGAGCGCTGCCGGTTCGTTGATCGAGGGCGCGCGCCGCGCTTGATCCACCCGCGTTCCTTGAAGTCGGGGTGACCTGTCGCGCGGGACACCCCGACTTCAAGGAAGCCGAGACGCGACAGGGCCGGGCCGCTGTCGCGGCCCGGCCCTGTCGACTACTGCCGATGGATCAGTTGGTGGTGCGGCGGCGGCCGAACAACATGGCCACCACCATCGCCAAGGCGACGAGAACCAGGCCGGCTGCCGCGAACGGCCACCAGCCCGCACCGCCCTCGCCGTCCGCCGGCTTGTTCACCGCGACCGGCTCGGGCGCGGGCGGAGTCTGCGCGGCGCGGGCCTGCACCGTTGCGGTGGCCTTGCCGGACAGCGGGGCGGGGGAGTTGACGGTCACCTTCCACGTGCCGGCGGTGAGCACCTTGCCGCTGCTGTAGAAACCCTGCCCTTCGGGCTGCGGCTCCAACTGCACCGGCCCGACCTTCTGCCCGTCCGGGCCGGTGGCCGTGAGGACCAGTCGCACCACCTGGTCCAGCCGACGCCCGTCGGGGTAGGTGGCCTGGATGGTGACCCCCTCGGCGCCGTCACCGGCCACCACGAGCTTGAGCTTGTCGGCCTGCGCCGCCGGGGCGGCCTGAGCGGCCTGCGCCGCCGGGGCGGCCTGAGCGGCCTGCGCCGCCGGGGCGGCCTGAGCGGCCGCCGGGGCAGCGGCGAACACCGTCAGAGCCAGTCCGACGAACACGGCGGCCAACACCTTGCGGATACCCGTCACGGACATCTCCTCACTACGGATGAGGGAGGCCCCTCCCCGACGCCGCAGCGTCGGAGAGGGGCCTCGTCGGATCAGAGCTGGCGACCGGGCGCGAGCCGGGTGGCATCGCCACCGAGCCGACCGGTGCCCTTGACCGATTCGCCGTCGTTCGCCTTGACCCCGGCCTTACTGGCCGCCCCGCCGAGCCGGACGATCATGGCATCGGCGTCCCGGATCAGAACGTCCCGGACCTCCGCCTCGCCCACCAGAGCGGTGTCGGAGGCGAGCGTCCGGAACGCGGTCAGCTGCCGCACCGCCGCCTTGTCGTCGCCGGCCGCCTCGGACTTGCGGACGGCGTCGAGCTTGTTGGTCAGCTGCTTGTGCGCCTTGGCCGAGAGCCGACCCGTCGCCTTGAACCGGTCCAGCAGACCCTGCATGTCCCGGAACGAGGTGGTGACGAAGAACCGGACCGTCGAGGTGGTCTCGTTGCCCGCCTTGTCGGTCGCGGTCACGGTCAGCTCGTGCAGGCCGAGCGACAGCTCGTACATGGCCTGCAGGGTGCCGCTGGCGTACGCCTGGCCGTCCAGCTTGCCGACCACCGTCGCGATGCCCGAGGTCGGGTCGACAGCCTGCCAGGACACCCGGACGTCCTGGCTGTCACCGTAGAGCTGGCCGTCGGCGATACCGGAGACCAGCAGCGTCGGCTTGGTGCCGTCGATCTTCAAGATCGCCGACTTGAGCGTCTCGACGTTGCCCGCCTTGTCGGTCGAGCGGTACAGCAGCTCGTGCTGCCCGTCACCGGTCACCTCGACCGGCGTCGTGTACGGCGTCCACGCGCCACCGTCGAGCGACCACTCCACCGTCTTGACACCGGAACCGGCGTCGGTGGAGGCCAGCACGACCGGGATCGTGCCGTTGTGCCAGCCGGCGTCGTTCGCCGGAGCGAACGTCGCTGTGGTCACCGGCGCAGTGGCGTCGATCTTGGCCGAGACGGTCTTGGTCGCCTCCACGTTGCCGGCCTTGTCGGTCGAGCGGAACCGCAGCTCGTGCTCGCCGTCACCGGTGACCTCCACCGGGGCGGTGTACGCCGTCCAGGTGGTGGCCCCGTCCAGCTGGTACTCGGTGCTGGCGAGCCCGCTACCGCCGGCCTCGTCGGCGGCGGTGAGGGTCACCGTCACCGGCCCGGTGTACCACCCCTCGGTCGGGGTGCCGGACACCGACGCCGTGGTCACCGGCGCGGTCTCGTCGGCCACCTTCGTGCTCAACCGGAAGTAGTCGAACGCGGCGGTCTTCGAGGCCGTCTGGTTGGCGCCGAGGGTGAACAACCCGACCTTCGGGGTGGCACCCACAGCGGTGTTGGTCAGCGCCTCCAACGCGGTCCAGGTCGTCCCGTCGGCCGAGTACGACGCGGTGAACGTGTCACCGGTGCGGGCCAACCGGAGGTGCCACACGGCACTGGTCAGGCTGGTCACCTCCGGCTGCGGGTTCTGGACCGCCCCGCCGATCTCGCTGCGGAACTCGATCCGCCGCGTCACCGCCGAGCCGGCCTGGTTGTCCGCGATGAAGTCGAACTTCAGGTAGTTGTCGTCGTCGGCCTGCACGAGCAGACCGGCCTGCTGGTACTGCTCGTTCAGCAGGCTGCCGTCGACCTTGGTCTCCAGGGTCCAGTCGCCCGACGGCGCGGTCTGGAGGATGAAGTTCTTCGGCCCGGTGTTGTCGGTGCCGTAGATGTCACCGTTGGGCACGTCGATGCGCAGCGCGCCACCGGTGACCCGGTAACCGGTCGGGTCCTCCCGGAGGATCGCGTCCCACCGGCACTTGTCCAGCGTGTCACCGTTGAACTCGTCCGACGGGTCGACCGGGCCGGCCGGAGCGTCCGGCGTGACCTGGAACGAATCGAAGGCCGCGTTCACGACCGGCGCCTCGGTGCCGCCGTTGAGGGCGAAGACCCCGATGCGCGGGTTGGTGATGCCGGCGAGCGCGGCCGAACGGCCGACCGGGGTGAAGGTCTGCCCGTCGGCCGAGACGGCCGCGGTCAGGTTCGTCCCGTCGCTGGTGACCCGCAGGTACACGGTGTCACCGGCAGGTGCGTTGGTGGCGTCGGCGGCCTCGTTGCGAGGCGTGCCGGCGGTCTCCCGGATGAACTCCACCCGACGGCTGCCGTTGTACAGCAGGTCCACCTTGGCGTAGTTGTCATCGTCGCCGTACACCAGCAGACCTGCCTGCTGGTAGTTGGCCGTCACCGGGAGGGTGACCTTGGTGGTCATCTCCCAGGCGCCGGTCGGCGCCGGCTGGAGCACCAGGTTGGTGGCGTCGTTGCGAGCGCCGTAGAGGTCACCCACCGCGGTGGGCAGTTGGAGCGCGCCGCCACTGAGCGAGTAGAGCTGGTTCTCCCGGACGACGCTCCAGCGCTCCTTGTCGAGGCTGTTGCCGTTGAAGTCGTCCGAACGCGCCCCGAAGCAGGACGTGTCCGGAGCGTCGACCCGCACCGGCACCGTGGCGTACGCCTTGGCGCCCTTGCTGTCGGTCACCGTGAGGGTGGCCGTGAAGGTGCCCGCCGTGGTGTAGGTGTGGCTGGCGTCCACAGTGGTCGCCGTGCCTCCGTCACCGAAGTCCCAGGCGTACGTCAACGGGGTGTCCCCCTCGGCGTCGGTGGCCGTGCCGTCGAACGCGACGGTGACCGGTGCGGTGCCGGTGGCCGGGGTGGCCGTGGCACTGACCACCGGCGGCGCGTTCTCGGTGACACCGCGACCGACGAAGTCCATCCAGTTGACGTTGAACAGCGAACCGGAGCCGCCGTTCGGGTCACGGGCCAGGAAGTACAGCGAGCCGCTCGCGGCACCGGTGACCGGCGCGCTCACGTCCGTGTACGTCTGCCACCCGCCGGTCGCCGGCACGGTGGCCGTCGCGACCACCGGTCCGTCGACAGCACCCGCGCGGACCTCGATCCGACCACCTGCGGCGGCCGAGGCAGCCCGGAAGCGGATCTCGGTGATGTTGGTCAGGTCCGCCGGAGCGACCGACCACCAGTCACCGTCCTCGATGAACGCGATGCTCTGCCCGCCGCCGGCGGTGTCGGTGGCGGCTTCCCGCTGCACGCCGGCGTCGCCGCCGCCGGTGCTCACCGGAGCGCGCCCGGTGGCGGTGAAGTACTCGGCCTGCTTCTGCTTCGGCTGCAGGACCTCGATCTGCCGGCCGGTCAGAGCACCGGACCCGCCAGCACCACCCTCGTCGGTGTAGGTGGCCTCGAAGACCGCGAAGACGTTCGCCTCGGCGCCGTGCCCGGAGGCGAGCGACGTCTGGACGGTGCCGGTGCAGCCGGTGTGCTGCTCCAACGGGTGGGCGTGCTCGTCGTGACCGAGCAGCACCTGCAGACCGACCTTGGCGCAGTCGATCTCCCCGTCCTCGGGGTCGGTCACCTTGATCGAGTAACGGACCTGGTCGCCCCAGTTGAAGAAGCCGCCGTCCGGTGGGAACTCGATGGAGACCGTCGGAGCGGTGTTGCCCACGGTCACCGGCACGTTGGCCACCGCGGTCCGACCCTTGGGGTTGGTGACGGTGAGCTGGGCCGTGTAGTTGCCCGCCGTGGCGTACGTGTGCGTCGGGTTGGCCTCGGTCGAGGTCTGCCCGTCGCCGAACGTCCAGGCGTAGGTGAGTGCCCCACCGTCCGGGTCCCGGGAGCCGGCGCTGGAGAACGTGACGGTCAACGGCGCCGGACCCGAGGTCGGGTTGGCGGACGCCGCCGCGATCGGGGCACGGTCACCGGCGGTGTAGTCGATCCGGTAGACGCCGGAGTTGTCGTTGTTGCCGCCGAAGCCGCTGCCCCACTCGATCAGGTACAGCGCGCCGTCCGGGCCGAACTCGAAGTCCATCGGCCGGATCATGCTCATGCCGGTGAGCAGCTGGTTGATGTCCACGAGCGACTTGCCGTCGGCAGTCACCTGCATCGTGTACATCTTGTTCTGGTTCCACTCGCCGAGCAGAGCCTTACCGTCGTAGTACGCCGGCCACTTCCGGTTGGAGTTGAGGTCGGCGTCGTAGCGGTAGACCGGGCCACCCATCGGGGCGCCACCGCCGCCGATCTCCGGGTAGCGCGCGTCACCGGCGTACCCGTAGTCGACGGTCGCGGGGACGACCGGCGGGAGGTTGGTCAGGCCGGTGTTGTTGGGCGAGTTGTTGACCGGTGCGGCGCAGTCGAACTTCGGGCCGCTCGGACCGGACGGGAACGTGTAGTCGTTGTAGGCCTCGTTCGTGCCCGTGCAGTACGGCCAGCCGTAGTTGCCCGGGGTGACGATGTTCCACTCGACCAGACCACGGGGGCCCCGGTTCGGGTTGTCCGAGTTGGCGTCCGGTCCGTAGTCCGCCACGTACAACGTGTTGGTCTTGGGGTCGGTGCCGATCCGGAACGGGTTGCGGAAGCCCATCGCGTAGATCTCGGGACGGGTCTTCTCGGTGCCGGCCGGGAAGAGGTTGCCCGACGGGACCGTGTACGTCCCGTCGTCCTCCGGGTGGATCCGGATCACCTTGCCGCGCAGGTCGTTGGTGTTGGCGGAGGTGCGCTGCGCGTCGTAGTCCTGGCGGCCCGCCCGCTCGTCGATCGGGGAGTACGAGTTCGACTCGAACGGGTTGGTGTTGTCACCGGTGGCCAGGTAGAGGTTGCCGTCGCTGTCGAAGGCCATGCTGCCGCCGGCGTGGCAGCAGGTGTTGCGCTGGGTGTCGACCCGTAGCACCTGCTTCTCACTGGCCAGGTTGATGGTGTCACCGGTCACCGTGAAGCGGGACAGCAGGTTGCGGGTGACCCCGTCGTTCGGGGCGTAGTAGAGATACACCCAGTTGTTGGTCGCGAAGTCCGGGTCGAGCCGGATGCCGATCAGGCCGTCCTCGTTGCCGGTGAAGACGTCCAGGTCGACGGCGGTGACGGTGTTGCCGGTGTCCGGCTTCACGATCTGCACGCGACCGTCGCGCTCGATGTAGAAGACGCGCCCGTCGGGGGCGATGTCCAGCTCCATCGGGTTGCTGGTGTTGCTGTCCAGCGTGACCTTCTCGAAGTTCGAGGTCTTCGAGGCGCCGCAGTCGGCGTTCTCGACGCCGGCCGCGGTCCGGATGCCGCCGAGCAGGTGGGAGAGGAACTGGGGCTCGGCGTACGACTCCCGGGTGTGCCCCAGGCCCGTGTACCAGGACCGGCCACCGTCGTAGTCCTGACACCAGGCGACCGGGTGGTCCGCACCCATCGCGCCGGCGCCCGGGGTGTAGCTCTTCTCGTCCAGGCTGGCCAGCACGTGGACGTCCGGCCGGGGGTTGGACTGGTAGTTGTACCACTCGTCGAACCGGGACCAGCGGTCCGGCAGACCGGCCGTGGACGGGTGGGCGTGATCCTCCACCTTGACCGTGGCGGTCTGGTTCTGCGGGTGGTTGGCGAAGTACGCGCCGACCAGGTCGCCGTACCAGGCCCAGCTGTACTCGGTGTCCGACGCGGCGTGGATGCCGACGTAGCCGCCGCCGGCCTGCACGTAGCGCTCGAACGCCGCCTGCTGCTCGGCGTTGAGCACGTCACCGGTGGTGGAGAGCCAGATCACCGCCTTGTACTTCGCCAGGTTGGCGTCGTTGAATGCGGCGCCGTCCTCGGAGTTGTCAACGGTGAATCCGTTGGCGGCGCCGAGTTGCTGGATGGCGGCGATGCCGGTGGGGATGGAGTCGTGCCGGAAGCCGGCGGTCTTGGAGAAGATCAGGACGGAGAAGGGATCGGCCGCTGCCTTTGGTGCCTTGGGCACCACCTGGCTGACCGGGGCGGCGGCTGGCGCCTCCCGTGGGGGGACCTGGGCGGCTGCCTGGGCAGGCGTGCCGAACAGGGTGGTCGAGGCCATGGCCAGGGAGATCAGGGTTGCGGTGATGGGTACGCGGGCACGACGAGAACGGGACACGCCGCCTCCTGTGTCGTAGTGACAGAGCTCGCGGGAGTCGGCTCGCCGAACGCCCTCCCTCATGGAGCCGGTGGTGACGCCGTGCCAGGGTGCCCCCACCGACATTTTGTCGAATCGCTGAACAAATTAATTCGGCTGGCTCGATGTCGGGCAAGATGCAGACGGGTAACGGTTCTGCAACGGCGGGCGACATTCCGAACAGGACCGTATGAAGTGCCCCATCGATCTTGCTCGTCGCGGCCGGCCCGGACGCCGCCGAACCCGCCTTGGCAGACCGACGGAACTGTCGTACGGTGACACGCAAGTAACCCACGGGAGCCCGGTGCACCGGGCTGAGAGGGGGGCTGACAGCCCCCGACCGTCGAACCTGATCCGGGTAATGCCGGCGCAGGGAGGAGTGTTGCCGTGCCGTACCTGGGGCGACTGCATCTGATCACCGACACCCGACCCGGGCGTGACCCGCTCACAGTGGTCCGGGCCGCCCTCACGGCCGCCCGTGCCGACCTGGTGGTGCAGGTCCGGGTCGAGGATTCCGCCACCGACCGCGAGGCGTACGACCTGGCCCGGCGGGTGCTGGCGCTCTGCGACCCGTACGAGGCGACCTGCCTGGTCAACGACCGGTTGCACGTGGCGCTCGCGGTCGGTGCCGCCGGCGGGCACGTCGGTGCCGACGACCTGCCGGTCGCCGCCGCCCGCCGGGTGCTCGGCCCCGCCGGAGTGCTCGGCGCCACCGCCCGCGCTCCGGGCACGGCCAGCGAGGCGGTCGCGGCCGGAGCCAGCTACCTGGGCGTCGGGCCGTGCCACACCACCAGCACCAAGTCCGGCCTACCCGATCCCATCGGGCCCGCCGGGGTACGCGCCGTCGTCGACGCCGTCGACGTGCCGGTCATCGCGATCGGCGGAGTGACCGCCGCGCGGGTGCCGGCGCTGCGGGCGGCCGGCGCGTACGGGGTGGCGGTCGTCGGTGCCCTCTCCGCTGCCGCCGATCCCGTGCGGGCGACGGCCCAGCTGATCGAGGCGCTGACGTGCTGACCGGCCGGTTCCCGTCACCGCCGTCGCGCGACCGGGTCCGGCCGGATGTGGCGGTGGTGGGGGCGGGACCGATCGGGCTGTCCATCGCCTGGCGCTGCGCCGCCCGAGGGCTGCGGGTGGTCGTACACGATCCGGCACCCGGTTCGGGGGCCTCCGCGGTGGCCGCCGGCATGCTCTCCCCGGTCGCCGAGGCGTACTTCGGTGAGCGGCAGTTGACCGACCTGCTCCTGGCCTCCGCTGAGCGCTGGCCGGGCTTCGCCGCCGAGGTGACCGAGATGACCGGCGTCGACATCGGCTACCGGACCGAGGGCACCCTGATGGTCGGCCTGACCGGCGACGACCTGGCCGAGGCGCGCCGGCTGTGGGCGTACCAACAGGGGTTGGGTCTGCCGGTGACCCCGCTGCGCCCCAGCGAGCTGCGCGACCGCGAGCCGGCGCTCGCCCCGAGGGTGCGCGGCGGCGCGCTCGCGCCCACCGACCACCAGGTGGACCCACGGCTGCTGGTGCCGGCACTGCGCGCGGCGGCGCAGCAGGCCGGCGCGGCGCTGGTGCCGCAACCGGTTCGGCAGTTGTCCGACGTGGACGCTCGGGTGACGGTGGTCGCCGCCGGCTGCGGCGCCGCGGCACTCACCGGTCTGCCGGTGCGGCCGGTCAAGGGCCAGATCCTCCGGCTCCGTGCGCCCGACGGCGTCGCGCCGGGCTTCCGGCACGTGATCCGGGGGTACGCCGACGGCGAACCCGTCTACCTCGTGCCCCGTGCCGACGGGGAGGTCGTGCTCGGCGCGACCGTCGAGGAACGGGCGGACACCACAGTCACCGCCGGTGCCGTGCAGCGGCTGCTCCGCGCCGGAGTCGACCTGCTGCCGGAACTGGCCGAGTACGACCTGGTCGAGGCCGTTGCCGGGCTGCGCCCGGGTACGCCGGACAACGCGCCGATCCTCGGGCCGCTGCCCGGCCGACCGGACGTCCTGGCCGCCACCGGGCATCACCGGCACGGCATCGTGCTCGCCCCGATCACCGCCGACCTCATCGCGGACCTGGTGCTCGACGGCGTGACCGACCCGCTGCTCGCGCCGTTCCGGGCCGACCGGTTTCTCGGCCTGACAGCCGGCGGCAGCCCTGATCGCACCACGGAGGGGGACCAGTGGAGTTGACGGTCAACGGAGCCGGACGCGACGTGCCCGGCGGCACGTCCGTCGCCGACCTGGTGCGCGACATCGTGCCCGAACAGCGTGGGGTGGCGGTCGCTGTCAACGGGGAGGTCGTACCCCGCGCGGGTTGGCCGGCCACGGCGTTGCGCGACGGCGACCGGGTCGAGGTGCTCACCGCGGCGCAGGGCGGGTGAGCGGCATGTCGTTCGAACTGGGCGGGGAGACGTTCACCTCGCGGCTGATCCTCGGCACCGGCGGCGCAGCGAACCTGCACGTCCTGGAGCAGGCGATCCGGGCGTCCGGCACCGAGCTGGTCACGCTCGCGTTGCGTCGGGTGGGCACCGCGCCCGGCTCCAGCGGCGGACTGTTGGACCTGCTGGACCGGTGCGGGGTACGACTGCTGCCGAACACCGCCGGCTGCCACACCGCGACCGAGGCGGTCAAGGTGGCCCGGCTGGCCCGGGACGCGTTCGACACGGACTGGGTCAAGTTGGAGGTGATCGGCGACGAGCGCACGCTGCTGCCCGACGGGGTGGAGTTGCTCCGCGCCGCCGAGGAGCTGGTCGCCGACGGCTTCACAGTGCTGCCGTACACCAGCGACGACCCGGTGCTGGCCCGCCGCCTCGCCGACGTGGGCTGCGCGGCGGTGATGCCGGCCGGCTCACCGATCGGCTCGGGGCTCGGCATCGGCAACCCGCACCACATCCGGCTCATCCGGCAGGGCGTGGACGTGCCGGTGATCCTCGATGCGGGCATCGGCACCGCCTCCGACGCCGCCCTGGCCATGGAGTTGGGCTGCGACGGGGTGCTGCTGGCCAGCGCCGTCACCCGGGCCGCCGACCCGGTGGCGATGGCGACCGCGATGCGGTACGCGGTCGAGGCGGGACACCTGGCCGCCGGGGCCGGCCGGATCGCCCGACGTTTCCACGCGCTCGCCTCCACTCCCGACGAGGGAAGACCCGACCTGTGACCGGGCCCGACGGGCGCGCCCCCTCAGCTTCCCACCCGGCATCCCGCCCGGCGGCAGATCTTGGAAGCAATCCGCCCCTGGAGGGGCCCGTTCCTGCCAAGATCCCGTTGGGGGTTGTTGTTCTCACCGACCGGCTCGTGGCGCAGGGCGGGCTCGACCGGGTCGTGGCGGGAGCCGTCGCCGGGGGAGTGCGCTGGGTGGTGCTGCGGGAGAAGGACCTGCCCCGCGCCGAACGCGCCGCCCTGGCCGCCGACCTGCGCGCGATCCTCGCCGACGTCGGCGGGACCCTCGTCGTGGCCGGTCCCGACCCGCTCGGGGGCGACGCTGTCCACCTCCCGGCCGCCGGCCCGTACCCACCACCGACCCACACGGTGGTCGGCCGCTCCTGCCACGACGAGAACGAGCTGACCCGCCTGACCACCGAGCACTACGCCACGGTCTCCCCGGTCTGGCATACGAAGACAAAACCGGGCTATGGCCCACCCCTGGGTGTTGCGGCGCTGGGCAACCTGGTCCGCGCCAGCCCGGTGCCCCTGCTCGCCCTCGGCGGAGTCGAGACACCAGAACACGTAACCGCCTGCGTCAAGGCGGGAGCAGCAGGCGTAGCCGTCCTTGGCGCGATCATGCGAGCCCAAGACCCCGCCGAGGCGTCAGCGAGCCTGACCAGCGCATTTGTAGAGGCGGTCACCCCGGTGCTGACCCAAACCCGGCGCGGGGTCACACAGGTCTCCGAGTCAGGGCTGCGGCCGACCGTGCCCACGCAGGGATCAAGCCTGACCGCCCGGAGTGGGCACGGTCGGCCGCAGCCCCCAACCGCAACCACAAAAAGTCGGCCGCAGCCCCCAACCGCAACCAGGGAAAGAAAATGACCCCGCAAACACTGCTGACCATCGCCGGCTCGGACTCCGGCGGCGGCGCGGGAATCCAGGCCGACCTCAAGGTCTTCGCGGCGCTGGGCGCGTACGGCACCAGCGTCCTCACGGCGGTCACCGCGCAGAACACCCGGGGTGTCGACGCCGTCCTGCCGATGCCTCCGCGCACTGTCACCGAGCAGTTGGACAGCGTGCTCGCCGACTTCACCGTCGCCGCCGTGAAGACGGGAATGCTCGGTACCCCCGCCGTCGCCGACGCGGTGGCCGAGGCGGCCCGGGCCGGCCGGCTGCCCCACCTCGTCGTCGACCCGGTGCTGGTCGCCACCAGTGGTCACCGGCTCGGCGTGGTGGGCGCTGTGGAACGGCTGCTGCCGTACGCCACTGTGGCGACGCCGAACTGCGCGGAGGCCGCGGCCATCACCGGACGCCCGGTCGACGACGTGGCCGGGATGGTCGTCGCCGCCGAGGCGCTCGCGGCCGGCGGACCTGACTACGTGGTGGTCACCGGCGGCGACCTGGACGGCGGCGAGGCGGTCGACGTGCTGCACGGCGACGGCGTCACCACTCTGCTGCGCGCGCCACGGGTGGACACGCGGCACACCCACGGCACCGGGTGTTCGTTCTCGGCGGCGATCGCGGTGCGGCTCGCGCTGGGCGATCCGGTGCCGGCGGCGGTGGGGGCCGCCAAGGAGTACGTGCTCCGCGCGCTGGATGGCGCGCGGAGTTGGGAGCTGGGCGCGGGACGCGGACCGCTGAACCACTTCGGCTGGTCCGCTTGATCACCAGGGAGGCTGTCATGCAGGCACGAGGCAAGGTGTACGTCGAGGGTTCCCGGCCGGACGTGCGGGTGCCGTTCGCGGAGGTGGAGCTGACCGGGGACCATCCGCCGGTGCGGCTCTACGACACGTCCGGTCCGGGGTCGGACCCGTCGGTGGGGTTGCCCGCCTTGCGAGGGCCGTGGATCGCCGAGCGGGGTGACGTGGCACCGGTACGGGGTGCGGGCACTCCACTGGCCGGTGTGGACGGTCGTCGACCCACCCAGCTCGCGTACGCGCGGGCCGGTGTGGTGACGCCCGAGATGGAGTTCGTGGCGATCCGGGAGAACGTCGACCCGGAACTCGTGCGCGCCGAGATCGCCGCCGGCCGGGCGGTGCTGCCCCTCAACGTCAACCACCCGGAGTGTGAACCGGCGATCATCGGCAAGGCGTTCCTGGTCAAGGTGAACGCCAACATCGGTACCTCGGCGGTCAGCTCATCGGTGGCCGAGGAGGTGGAGAAGCTGACCTGGGCCACCCGGTGGGGCGCGGACACGGTGATGGACCTGTCCACCGGTAAGCGGATCCACGAGACCCGGGAGGCGATCGTGCGGAACTCGCCGGTGCCGATCGGGACCGTGCCGATCTACCAGGCCCTGGAGAAGGTCGGCGGCGACCCGGTGAAGCTGAGCTGGGAGGTGTTCCGGGACACCGTCATCGAGCAGGCCGAGCAGGGCGTGGACTACATGACGGTGCACGCGGGCGTGCTCCTGCCGTACGTGCCGCTGGCCGTGGACCGGGTCACCGGGATCGTGTCGCGCGGCGGCTCGATCATGGCGGCCTGGTGCCTGGCGCACCACGAGGAGAACTTCCTCTACACCAACTTCGCGGAGCTGTGCGCGATCCTCGCGAAGTACGACGTGACGTTCTCCCTCGGTGACGGGCTGCGCCCCGGTTCGATCGCGGACGCCAACGACGAGGCGCAGTTCGCCGAGCTGCGCACCCTCGGCGAGCTCACCAAGGTCGCCTGGGAGTACGACGTCCAGGTGATGATCGAGGGCCCGGGTCACGTACCGATGCACAAGATCAAGGAGAACGTGGATCTCCAGCAGGAGTGGTGCCACGAGGCGCCGTTCTACACGCTCGGGCCGCTGACCACCGACATCGCGCCGGCCTACGACCACATCACCTCGGCGATCGGCGCCGCGATGATCGGCATGTTCGGCACCGCGATGCTCTGCTACGTCACCCCGAAGGAGCACCTCGGCCTGCCGGACCGCGACGACGTGAAGGCGGGCGTGATCGCGTACAAGATCGCCGCGCACGCCGCGGACCTGGCCAAGGGGCACCCGGGGGCGCAGGCGTGGGACGACGCGCTGTCCAAGGCGCGGTTCGAGTTCCGCTGGGAGGACCAGTTCAACCTCTCACTGGACCCGGAGACCGCGCGGTCGTACCACGATGCGACGCTGCCCGCCGAGCCGGCGAAGACGGCGCACTTCTGCTCGATGTGCGGCCCGAAGTTCTGCTCCATGAAGATCACCCAGGAGCTCAAGGAGTACGCGGCACGCGGCATGAAGGACAAGTCGGAGGAGTTCGTCTCCGGCGGTGGCCGGGTCTACCTCCCGCTGGCCTGACCGAGCGACAGCCGGCGCGACCCGGCCCGGTTCGGCCGCGCCTGGTCGGCCCGGCCCGGTGCTGCCGCGCCTGGTCGGCTCGGCCGGGCAGGTGATCGACTCGGGTTCACTGGTGTCGCGGTGTCCAGCCGTTCGGGATGGCCCGACTTCAGTGAACCCGAGTGGATCACGCAGGTCTCACTCGCGGTGGTGCCGGCCGGTGGAGCGCAGCGAACGGCGGGCGTTCCCCTGCTCCGGCTCGTTGTCCGACACCGGCTTGCTCAGGCCCGCGACCCAGTCGACGAACTCCTCGTCCTGAGCCGGCAGCGGCTCCGTCGCGCCTTCCGGATCCTGGTGCTCCTCGCTCCGGGACCGGTTGCGGCGGAAGAGGCCACCGAGCCGTCCGCGCCGGGAAGGCTGTTCCGCCACCTTGCCGGCCGTCGGCGTGGCATCGCCGCCGGCCGGGTCGTCGGTGTCGGCGGCGGAACCGGCCCTGGCCGGCGCGACCGGGAACTCCACGGCGCTCGGGTTCTCGGACGGAGACGATGGTGCGCTGCTGTCGGCCGGGCTGGAACGGTCCGGCGACTCGGCAGATCTGGTACGCCGGCTCGTGTCGAAGGCGTTCCAGGTGCTGGCCCGGCTCAGGTCCGGCAGCGGCGCCCGGTGTCGCGGCCTCGGCATCTGATCGGTCGACGCCTCCGGCCCGGTCGGCGCGTCCGAAGCCGTCGACTCCTGCCCGGGCGCCTGCGGCGGCACCGTCCAGGCCGGGGTGACCGGCCAGGGCGATCGTGCAGGCGTCCACCGGTCGGTGTCCGAGTTACCGGAGGTCGGGATCCCGAACAGCCCAGCGGTGGAACGGTCCTCCGTGGCCTTCTGCGCGTCGCCGGCGTCGCCGGCCCGTTCGGCAGCGGACGCACTGGGCGGGTCCGCCGGTGACGCGGAGGAACTGGCGGCTGCGGTGGCCGGTGTCGCGGTGGTTGCCGCGGACGGCGGCGCGGTGGGGTCCGTGGTTGCGCCGACCGGTGTACGCGGCGATCCCGCCTTCGGGTCGGCCACCTTCGACGTCGGGCTGGCGGCCGGTTGGGGCTTCGCTGCTGCTGCCTTCCTGATGTCGGCCGCGTCCTTCTTGCTGGCGGCCGTGGTGCGCGGCGGGCTGGCCGTCTCGGCCTCCGAGCCAGGTGCGGCCGGTGCCTCGGTGGTGCCGGGTGCGACGGTCGAGTTCGCTGCCGTCGGGCGGGTCGGGGAGGCCTTGGCCTCCGGGTCGGAAGCTGTGCCTCCGCTCGCGTCGCTGAGCACCGGAGTGTCGGCCGGGGTGCCGAAACCGGTGCGGTCGGCCGACGTGCCGGGCCGGGTGACCTTCCTGGTGCGCCCGGTGGTCGTCTCGTCGGTGTCCCTCGACTCGGTCGGCGAGGCGCCAGGAGAGTCAGGTGTGGCCTCCGAACTGACCTTCGGCTTACGCGTCCGGCGTGGCTTGAGCGGTGCCGCCGCATCACCGGCGCCCGTGCTGGCTGCGCCCGTGCTGGCTACGCCCGTGCTGGCCATGCCTGTGCTCAGTGCGCCGGTCGTGCCCTTGTCGACTGCGTCGACCGCGCCGGTCCTGCCCTTGTCGACTGCGCCGGCCGCACCGGTTGTGCCTGTGCTGGTCGTGCCGGCGCTGGTCGAACCGACGTTGGTCGTGCTGGCGCCCCGGCCGTCGGTGGGTCGGCCCTCCGAGCGTGGTGTCGAGCTGTCGGTCGGCTCGCCGTCGGCAGAGCCGGCCGCCGGAGCGGCGGCACCCGGGCGCCCGCCCTTCGCGCTGGCCGCCGCTGCACCGGTCGCTGCTGCACCGGTCGCTGCTGCGCTGGTCGGGGCGGTGCTGGTCGGGGCGGTGCTGGTCGGGGCGGTGCTGGTCGCCGCTGCACCGGGTGCGGCGGTGTCGGTCGGGCCGCTGACCTCGGTGGTGGCCGGACGCTCGGTGTCGGCCGAGGAGGTGTCCCCCTCCGGGATCGGCCTGCGGGTCCGCGTGTCGGCGGTGAACTCACCGGTCGGATCGGTCAGCCAGGATGCGGGCTTGGTCAGCGTGTCAGGGGTTGCCGCAGTGGCGGGGGCCGGACCGTGTTGGCCGCTCGCGGTGGTCGTCGGCCAGTCCCAGTGGGCCGGGACGGTGCGTACACCATCGGAGCCTTCGGCGGCCCACGGACCTGGGACGACGGTGGCCGGCTTGGTGTCGGTGGGCGGCTCCACGGCGGTGCGTTCGGCGGCGGCCGGCCCGTTCGGCGCATCCGTCGACGCCGTGCCCGGCAGTTCCGGGCCCGGGGGCAGCGGGCGCAGGATGTCGGAGGGCTCGATCGCCTCCGGGCCCGTGGTACGGGCGCCGGCCGGCCACCGCAGCAGCGCGGCTGCCGCCGCGCCGAGCGCGCCGGCGAGGATCGCGATCAAGGAGGCGTAGTAGGGGGTGGCCTGGTAGCGGTCCACCGCGTCACCCGGGCCTGCGGTCAGGTACGCGAATGCCACCAGCACCGGCCCGGCGACTCCGGTGGCTCCGCTGACCAGTGGCGCCTGGCCCCGCCAACGGGCCAGCCCGGCGGTCGCCCCGCCGGCCAGCAGCGCCACGATGGGCAGCAGGAGCAGCGCCAGCCGTTGCGCGGCGGCGTCGTCCAGCCAGCTCGGCTCAAGGACGCCGAGCCGGACCGTCGGCAGTGGGCCGGTCGTGCCGAGCGACGGCAGCACCGAGATCAGTGCGAGCAGCCAGACCGCGCCGGCGACGGCCGCCATGTTCCAGCCCAGCTCGGGCCGGAGCAGGACAGCGATCGCCGCGCCCGCTCCGATCACCGCGCCGAGGACGGCGCAGATTCCCACCGCCCACACCGGATCCACCGAGATCAACTCGGCGGCACGGGCGGGCTGCATGCAGAGCGGAGCGATGACTGTGGCACCGAGCGCCGCCGCACCGCCGATCGCCAACTGGCGGCCCGTGCTGGGCGGCGGCGCGTCGCGGCGAGCGAGGCGTCCGGTCAGGACGGCACCGACGACGGCGGCGTTCGCGGCGAACCAGCCAACCCAGACGAGCTGGCTCGGCCACTGG
Source organism: Micromonospora sp. WMMD967 (assembly GCF_029626165.1). NCBI lineage: Bacteria > Bacillati > Actinomycetota > Actinomycetes > Micromonosporales > Micromonosporaceae > Micromonospora > Micromonospora sp. WMMD967. The sequence continues at coordinate 284,077 of NZ_JARUBK010000001.1, read as the reverse complement.
TTGACGGTCGTACCGGTGAAGGCGCCGGTCAGCCGGACGATGCCGAAACCGTACGCGACGCCGAGCTGGCCGGCCCCGGCCAGCACACTCACGCCGAGCGCCGTGAGCAGCAGTCTGCCCCAGGTCCGAAAGGCCATGTCGGGCACGTTACGCACCTGGTACACCCGACCGCCACCGGCGCGCCGCGCGGCGCGCCGGCCCGCGCTCGGCGGGTCTACTTGAGTTCGACCAGCCGGGCCAGGTAAGTCGTGTCTCCGACATTGGTGAGCATATGTACTGCGCCCGGGTCGCGGTAGACCACGCCGCCGGTGGGTTCGTCGGCGTCGATCAGGGTGCCGTCCACGGTCTGTACGACGTTCTTCGCGCCCTCGATCGCCACCACCAGGTAGGGGTGGTCATGCCGGTGCAGCGGCTGCCGCTCGCCGGGCTCGAGGCGGATGTGCCAGACCCGGACCCGGTCGTTCTCGAACACGATCTCCTGGCCCACCGGGCCGAGTTCGGTCCCGTCGATCACGTCGGTCATCGTTCTCCGTCCAGTTGGGGAAGCACCTCGGCGGCGATCAGTTCGAGGTGGTCGAGGTCGTCGAAGTCGATCAGGCGGAGGTGTACGCGGGTGGCGCCGATCGCGGCGAACTCGCCGATCCGCTGCGCGAGCTGCGCGGGTGAGCCGACCACCGGGTCCTCCGGGGGCAGCGCGCTCTTCTCGTGCAGGGGTGCCGCGCGCCGGCGGGCCTCCTCGTCGGTTCGGCCGACGGCCACGACGATCCCGGCCGAGAGCACCAGCGGTGCCCGCCCGGACTCCGTCCGCCCGGTGCGCTCGCACGCCTCCCGTACCCGGTCGTAGGCCTCGGCGGTCTCCGCGACGGACTTGAACGGCATGTTGAACTCGTCGGCGTACCGGGCGGCCAGCTCCGGGGTGCGTTTGGGCCCGCGACCGCCGACGATGATCGGCGGCCCGGGCACCTGCACCGGCTTGGGCAGGGCGGGCGCGTCCACCAACCGGTAGTGGTCGCCGGTGAAGCTGTAGGTCTCGCCGGACGGGGTTCCCCACAGCCCGGTGATCACCTCAAGCTGTTCGGCCAGCCGGTCGAAGCGTTCGCCGACCGCCGGGAACGGAATGCCGTACGAGGTGTGCTCGCGCTCGTACCAGCCGGCGCCGATGCCCAGGTCGACGCGGCCGCCGCTCATCTGGTCGACCTGCGCGACCATCACCGCGAGTGGACCGGGCAGCCGGAAGGTGGCCGACGTCACCAGGGTGCCGAGCCGGATCCGTTCGGTCTCGCGGGCCAGCGCGGCGAGGGTCAGCCAGGCGTCCGTCGGGCCGGGCAGGCCCGGGTCGGCGCCCATCGACTGGTAGTGGTCGGCGCGCAGGAAACCCTCGTAACCGCAGGCCTCGACCAGTCGGGCGAACCGAAGTTGGGTGTCGTAGGTGGCGCCCCGATTGGGTTCGGTGAAGACCGACACCCGCATGTTCATCGTCCTTCCGCGCCGGCCGCCGCCGGCTCGTCGCGTTCCATCAACAGCTCGTGGAGGTCGGCGCTGACCCGCGCGACGTCGGCCAGGTGGGCGTTGCGGCCCAGGGTGCGGGGCCGGGGGATGTCGACGTCGAGCACCTTGCGGATCCGGCCGGGGCGAGGGCTCAGCACGACCACCCGGTCGGCGAGCAGCACCGCCTCGTCGATCGAGTGGGTGACGAAGACGATCGTCGGCTTGTTCTCCATGTGCACCCGCTGGAGTTCGCCGGACAGCTCCTCGCGGGTGAGAGCGTCGAGCGCGGAGAACGGCTCGTCCATCAGCATCACCCGGGGTTCGCCGATCAGCGACCGGCACAGCGACACCCGCTGCTGCATGCCGCCGGAGAGTTCGTGCGGCAGGCGCTTCTCGAACCCGGCGAGACCGGCCACGTCGAGCAGTTGCCGGGCCCGCTCGCGGTGCTTGGCGCGGCTCCAGCCGAAGATCTCCACCGGCAGCAGCACGTTGTCCAGCACCGTGCGCCAGGGCAGCAGCGCCGGCTTCTGGAACAGCATGGCGATGTCCTGGCGCGGGCGGGCGATCGGCGTACCGGCCACGGTGATCTCGCCGGCGGTCAGCGGGAGCAGCCCGGCGATCAGCCGCAGCAGCGTGGACTTTCCGCAGCCGGAGCGGCCGACGACCGCGACGAACTCACCCTCGGCGACGTCGAGGTCGATGCCGCGCAGCGCCTCCACCCGGCCGGACCGGCCTTTGAAGGTACGGGACACTCCGGACAGTCGGATCATCTCCGGCGGCCTCCGCTGAGTGGACGGTCAGGAATCCGACAAAGGCTAGCCCGCCGGTTCGTGTATCGCACCGTCCGGGGTGGTCGTCAGGTTGTTTCCGTTCCGCAACCCGATGCACCTGGCGTCGCAAGTGTGGGTTTCTCGTACGCTGTGCCCGCGAAGAGTCCCCCCACGACGGCGGTGCCGGCTTCCGCCCCTCACGCCGGCCCGTCATGACAACCCCTCCGGTGCCTGTCAGGCCCGGTCGGAAAGGACATGGTGCTTTGATGAGAAGGCTGACCCGTACGGTCGCTACGGCCGCGCTGGCCACCGCCCTCGCCTTTGTCTCCGCCTGCAGCAGCGGGTCGGACTCGGCCGACGACGCCAAGGGTGGCGACAGCAAGAGCCTGGAGAAGGTGACCTACCTCACCTCCTTCGGCAACTTCGGCCGTGACTCCTACGCCTGGGTGGCGAAGGAGAAGGGCTTCTTCAAGGAGGCTGGCTTCGACGTAGAGATCAAGCCCGGTCAGGGCACCGGCGGCGTGATCCAGACCATCGTGGGTGGTCAGGCCGACTTCGGCCCGGTCGACCTCACCGGCAGTCTGCTGCAGGTCGGCAACGGCCAGGCGAAGGACTTCACAGTGGTGGCCGCGATCCAGCAGCGCACCATGGCCGGGATCGCCTCGGTCGAGGGCAAGAACATCGCCTCCCCGAAGGACCTGGAGGGCAAGAAGCTCGCCGACACCCCCGGTTCCGTGGTCCGCAACCTGTTCCCGACGTACGCCCGGCTCGCCGGTGTGGACGTCAACAAGGTGACCTGGGTCAACGGTGAGGCGCAGGGCCTGATCGGCATGCTGGGCTCCGGCTCGGTGGACGGCATCGGCCAGTTCGTCGTCGGCCAGCCGACCATCGAGGCGGTGGCCAAGAAGAAGGCCGTCATGCTGCCGTACAGCAACGTGATGCAGGACCTCTACGGCAACGTGCTGATCACCTCCTCGAAGATCGCCAAGGAGAAGCCCGAGATGGTGAAGCGGTTCACCGCGGCGCTGCTCAAGGGCCTGGAGTACAGCCTGGCGAACTCCAAGGAGGCCGGCGACATCCTGAAGAAGAACATCGACGCCACCAACCCGGTCGCCGCCGCCGCCGAGCTCGAGCTGATGGCCGCGTACGTCCGTTCCGGCAACACCGGCACCGCGATCGGCACCCTGGACAGCGGCCGGGTGGCAAAGAGCATCGCCATCCTGCAGGGCGCCGGCGCGCTGAAGCAGAACATCACCCCCGAGCAGATCATCGACTTCAGCCTCGCGCCGAAGGCCTGATCGTCCGGTCGTCATCAGGGGGTACGTTCCGCCGATCCCGGTGGGGCGTACCCCCGTCGCTCGTCGGCTCCCACCGGGGCCGTGAGATTTCGAGGAGGACAAGATGACCGACGTCCGGTCAGCGGACCCGGCGGTGGCGGCGACCCCGACCCCGGGTGCCGGCCCCGAGTCGGGGCGTGCGGGTCGAGGTGCCGGTCTCCGGGCCGGAGCCGGGGCGGCCCTGCCCGCGGTCGGCCTCCTGATTGCTCTGGCGGTGTGGTGGCTGACCGCCCGGCTGGAGCTGATCCACCCCGCGGCGCTGCCGCCGCCCGGCGACGTGCTCACCGCGTTCGTCGACAAGCCCGCCCAGATGCTGGAGCACACCTGGGACACGATGCTGGAGATCCTGTACGGGTTCGCCCTCTCGGTCGCCGCCGGTGTCCTGCTCGGACTCTCCCTGGCCAGCTCCCGCACGGTCGAGCGGATGTTCACCCCGCTCCTGGTCGCGGTGAACGCGGTGCCGAAGATCACGTTGGGCCCGCTGCTGGTGGTGGCATTCGGCTGGGGTCAGACGCCGATCCTCACCATGGTGTTCCTGCTCTGCTTCTTCCCGATCGTGCTCTCGACCGCCACCGGCCTGACCACCACGCCGGCCGACCTGGCCGAGCTGGTGCGGTCCTGGAACGCGTCCCGGTGGCAGGCGTTCCGGAAGGTGCGTTTCCCGGCCGCGCTGCCGCAGATCTTCGTCGGGCTCAAGGTGGCCATGCCGTTGGCTGCGATCGGGGCGGTGATCGGTGAGTTCCAGGCCGGCGAGAGTGGCCTCGGCTTCGTCATCACGCAGTACGCCGGCGTCGGCGACACCGCCACCGCGTGGGCGGCGATCATGCTGGTGGCGCTGGTGAGCATCCTGCTCTACTCGGCGCTCCTGCTGACCGAGCGGATGGCCCTGCCCTGGGTCCGCGAAACCACCAGCAGCCGCTGACCACAAAGAAGACCAAGACCGGCACCTGAACACCATCCAAGATCAACCCAAGGAAACGCGAAGGGCCGGCCCCCACTGGGGAGCCGGCCCTTCCGTCAGAGCCGCAGGCGAGTCAGGTGTGGCCGACCGTGCCCGGCGGAGGGATCAAGCCTGACCGCCCGGAGCCGGGGACGGTCGGCCACACCCCCCGCCCGGCACACGACAAACCAGACAGCCACGAGAGAGCCCGACCGTTACCCCGCCAACCTCCAGCGGCCGTTACGGGCGACCAGGGTGGTGAGTGCCTGCGGCATCAGGCCGCTGTGGTTGTCCGGCGTCATCCGGATCGGCCCGGACAGGCCATCCATCTGCGACGTTTCGAGCACGTCCCGGAGGCCGTCGCGGTCCACCTTGCCGATCTCACCACCGGCCCGCAGTTCCGCGTCGGCGATGAGCTGGACGGCGTCCGCGGCGAAGGACGACGCCCCGTTGTAGCCGCCGAAGCGTGCCGTGTAGTCCTGGAACCACTGCCGCCGCGCGGCCTTGGCCGGCGTGGTCGCGATCACGTCGTCGATCGCCATCGTCTGGGTGAAGATCAGCGTCGCACGCTCGGTGGCCTTGGCCGCGCCGCCGAGGAAGAGGTCGCCGGCGGCCCCGGCGTCGAAGAACAGCGACCCACGGAAGGTGGTCTGCTGGGCGCTGGTCGCGGCCAGCATCGCCTGCTCCGGCGGGGTCCAGAAGACGAGGGCGTCCGGCTTGTTCGACGCGAGCGACCGGACCTGCTGGTTCACGTCGGTGTCGGTGATCTTGGCCTTCTGCTCGCGGAGCGTGATGTTGGCCTTCTGCAACTCGCTCTTGAGCGCGGCCATGCCCTCCCGGCCGTAGTCGTCGTCGCTGACGAGCGCCCCCACCTTGCGGACGTTGTTACGTCGCAGTTCGGTGGTGAGTGCGGCGGCACTGTCGGCGGCGTTGGGGCCCAGCTTGAACACGTAGCGCCGTTCGGCGACCGGGCTGGCGACCGCGCCGGAAGCGGCGAGCGCAATGGTGGGAATCCGCTTCTCGTTGATGGTCCCCACGGCACCGAGCGCGCATTCGTTGCAGCCGCCCATGATGATGGCGCTGACCTGAGAATCGCTGCTGAAGTCCGCGATGTTGCGAAGCGACTCGGCGGCGTCGGAACGGTTGTCCTTGAACTTCAGTTCAATCTTCCGGCCGTTGAGTGCTCCGGAGGAGTTCAACTGATCGCGCTTGAGTTCGAGGGCTCGCTGGTATGTCCGGCCGACGGGGGCCGCGGCGCCGGACAGTTCGAGGTCGACGGCGATCACGATCGGACTCGTGTCCGTGTCCGCTTCACCGAACTGGCAGCCGGTGAGCGTGGTGGCCACTACGGCCGATGCGAGCGCCGCGATGGTCGCGGAGCGGATGGGGCTCAACTCAGTCCTCCAGGTGCGGGCGCGGGCGCTGCCCGGTCACCGCCGCTAAACCGTCCTCAGTGGAGGGCGGGATCTTCTCTGCCGTACGGTGTGCGCGAAGCCTGCAAAACCTTGCCAATGGCCGGCGCTGTGGTCAAGCGCGGACCCCGGCATCGCTTTCGGGACGGTCATCCCACATGCTGGGGTAACGCAATGTTTGCAAAAGCTCACTTTGCACACACGCGTGACCACTCTGGAGTCACATGCCCTGTTCAGGGGCTTGCGGAAATGAAGGTATCAGTTGCCCGGAACATGGGATGCGCTCCGTCCGACCGTTTCCTACCTCACTGCGGCTTCCCAAATCCGATCTCTTCTGATGAAATCGCGGCCGTGCCGCGCGTGGTCCCCTCCGCTTACGGCATGGCTCGGCGGGTCAGGCGGGGAAGAAACGACGGAGGCGATGTCGTGAGCACCGGACCGACGGCCCTGCCCACACTCGGCGACAACACTCGGCGTCCGAGCCGACGGTTGCCCAGACTGCGGGACGCACGAATTCGGTCCAAGCTGGCGCTGATCCTGGTCGTCCCGGTGGCGGCGGTGATCGCGCTGGCCACGGTCCGGTTGATCACCGTCGGCGAGGGTGCCCTCGACGCCACCCGAGCCCGTGCGTTGACGGCACTCGCCGTCGACGTCAGCGCCCTCACGCAGGATCTCCAGAGCGAGCGGATGGCCGCGGCGGCCTACCTGGCCACGCCGCAGCAGCCGGCGGACGCGTACAACCTGCGGGTCCGTCAGACGCAGCAACAGGTGGACGAGTACCGCGCCGAGCGGGGCCGGGTCGGCGAGGTGCCGGCGGCCCTGCGCGAGCGACTCGCCGTCATCGACGAGCACCTGGCCACTCTGGACGGCACCCGCCAGGAGGTTCTGGACCGCCGGCAGATGGCGGTCGCCGAGGCGGTCCTCCGCTACGGCGTCATCCTCACCGACCTGGTCGCGTACGGCGACGGCCTGGCCCAGTTGCCCGGCTCCGAGAGCCTCGCGGACAGCCGGCGCGCGGTCGCCGCCTTCGCCCGCGCCAAGGCCTCCGTGGCCGAGGAGCAGGCGGTCGCCTTCACCGCGCTGACGGCGGGTCAGCTCGACTCGGAGCAGTTCTCCTCCTTCGTGGCGACGCTGACCAGTCAGCAGGAGTCCCTGGTCTCCTTCTCCCTGGCCGCCGACCCGGTGCAGCGGGCACTCGTCGACAGCACCGTCTCGGGTGACGCGGTCGGTCTGGCCGACCGGGTGGCCACCGACATCACCCGCTCGGTCGGGCAGCGCCCGCTGGTCAGCGCGCAGGACGCCACCGCCGCCATCGGCGCGGTGAACGACCTGATGCGCTGGGCCGAGATCCAACTTCAGGACCGACTGCTCCAGCAGGCCGACGAGGCGCGCTCGGACGTCATCCGGCAGGCCATCGTCGAGTCGGTGCTGGTGCTGCTGACGCTGATCATCGCCGTGACGCTGGCCGTGGTGCTGGCCCGATCGCTCAACCACTCGCTGCGCCGGCTGCGTGAGGGCGCCCTCTCGGTGGCGAACCACGACCTGCCGGACGCCGTGCAGCGGTTGCAGACGATGGGCAGCGTGGGCGACGGCGGGGTGGACGAGATCGTCCGCCAGGTCCGGGACCCCATCCAGCTCAACAGCCGCGACGAGGTCGGTCAGGTGGCGGTGGCCTTCAACGTCGTCCACCGCGAGGCGGTACGGGTCGCGGCCGAGCAGGCGGCGCTGCGTACCAGCGTCTCGGCGATGTTCCTCAACCTGGCCCGCCGTAGTCAGACCCTGGTCGACCGGATGATCGGTGAGCTGGACGCGATCGAGCGTGGCGAGGAGGACCCGAAGCGGCTCGCGCAGCTCTTCGAGCTGGACCACCTGGCCACTCGAATGCGCCGCAACGACGAGAACCTGCTGGTCCTGGCCGGTGCCGACTCCGCCGTACCGCGTCGCGACGACGCCCTGGTGGTCGACGTCCTGCGGGCCGCCCAGTCCGAGGTGGAGCTGTACAACCGCATCGAGTTCGGAACTGTCGACACCGACATCTCGGTGGCCGCGCACGCGGTCAACGACGTGGTACGCCTCGTCGCCGAGCTTCTCGACAACGCCACCCGGTTCTCGCCGCCGAACACCACAGTGGTCGCCGATGGTCGCCGGATCCGCGACTACGTCCTCATCCAGATCGAGGACCGCGGGCTCGGCCTCACCGATGAGCAACTCGACTCGCTCAACCGCCGGCTGGCCGCCCCGCCGAGCGTCGACGTCGCCGCGTTCCGGTTGATGGGTCTGGCCGTGGTCAGCCGGCTCGCCTCCCGCTACGGCATCCGGGTGGAGCTGCGTCGCAACGTGGAGGGCGGCACCGTCGCCCAGGTGACGTTGCCCGCCGCCACCGTCGTGCTGCCCAGCAGCCGGGGCCGCGACCAGGCGCTCACCCGCCCGCGTCAGCCGATGGCCGTTGAGCAGGCGCCGCTCACGCCGGCCGGTCACGCCGAGCAGTTCGCCGGCGCCGCGACCTCGGCGGCGACGCTGCCGGACCAGTGGCGGACCAGCACGCCGGCGACCCCGCAGTGGCAGTCCCCACTGGATTCGCGGGACACCACTCCGGCGGTGCAAGCCGGTGGGTACGCCGGCACGCGTTCCACGGTGCCGCCGGCACCCGCAGCCCCGGCACCCGCAGCCCCGGCGCCCGTGGCGCCGCTCCCGCCGGCGCGGCCCTCGTACGGCAACGGGCTTGGCGCCTCGACGGGCAGTCCCACGGTGGCCTACCCGACCATCGACCCGCTGCCCCGGCGCGGCTCGACCTCGGAAGCCGAGGACGGGCGCGCCGTCAACCCGGGCCTGCCGGTCGGGCCGGTCGCCGGACTCGGCGCGGTGGCACCGCCCGCCGCCCCGTCGGTGCCCGCCGCACCGGTCAGCACCCGTCCGGACTTCCCCGCCGAAGCGCCGATCTTCCGGGAGATGGAGGCGGTCTGGTTCCGGTCGCACGGCGACGACGCCACCGCGATCTTCACCCGGCCGAACTTCGACGAGCCGCCGGCGACCACGGCGGCTTCGGCCGACGCCGGTCCGCGTACGCGCGGCGACGCCCGGCCGACTGCCGCTCCCGTGCCGGCAGCCGCGCCGGCCCGGCCGAAACTGCCGACCCGTACCCCGGGCACGTCCAACACCGACGGTGCCGCCGCCTCGGGCGGCGGGGGTCTCGGCGGCGCGAGCACGGGCGGTCTCGGCACGCCCCCCTCGGCACCTCCGTCGTACACTCCGCCTCCGGCCGCCCAGCCGGCCGCAGCGCCCAGCGCGCCGTCCGCGGACCCGCAAGCCTGGCGGACGGCTGCGGACGAGGGCTGGTCGCGGGCCAGTCGGGCCGCCGAGCCGGCCCCGGCCGGGACCACCCGATCCGGGTTGCCCAAGCGGGTGCCACAGGCACAGCTCGTGCCGGGCGGCATCGAACCGAAGAGCGGCCGGGACCGCAGCCGGCGGACCCCGGATGAAGTACGTGGTCTGCTGTCGGCCTACCACCGCGGCGTACAGCGCGGTCGGACGGCCGGAACGGACCTGAACAGCACCTCGACCAAGGAGAGCCGATGAACAGGCCAGCTGCCATGCAGGACATGGGTTGGCTGCTCACCAACTTCGCCGACAGCGTGGCGGGTATCGCCCACGTGGTGGCGGTGTCCGCCGACGGGCTGCTGCTCGCGTCCTCCCGGGATCTTCCGGGGGACCGGGCCGACCAGCTCGCCGCGATCACCTCTGGCGTGGTGAGCCTGACCGAGGGCGCGGCCCGGATGTTCAGCGCGGGCGGGGTGTTGCAGACAGTCATCGAGATGGACAGCGGGTACCTCTTCCTGATGTCGATCAGCGACGGCTCGTCGATGGCCGTGCTGGCCGCGCGGAGCTGCGACGTGGGCCAGGTGGGCTACGAGATGGCGCTGCTGGTCGAGCGGGTGGGCGCCGCGCTGGTGCCGCTGCCACGGGACGCGGTGCGTTCCTAGCAGCGGTAATCGGCGCGCGATCGGTGCGCCGAGCCAGAGACCGGAGCCGGCACCCGCCGACTTCACGGGGGACGAGGAGGTGATCGGGGATGGACCAACGGCGCGTTGACCCGCGCGGTGCGCTGGTGCGCCCGTACGCGGTCACCCGCGGTCGTACCGAGCCCCGGCAGGACATCGCCCTCGAGGCCGTCCTCACCGCGTCTCTCACCCAGGTCGCCGAGTCCCGCTTCGCAGGGCATGACAAGCACCGCATCGCCACGGTCTGTGAGGGCCGAGCACAGTCGCTGGCGGAGATCGCCGCGTACACCCGGATGCCGCTGGGCGTCGCCCGGGTGTTGGTCGCCGACATGGTGGCCGAGAGCCTGCTGACGTTACACACTGCTGCTCCCGCCGAGGGGTTCGAGGAGCGGATGGAACTGCTTGGAAGGGTGCTAAGTGGACTTCGCAGGCTATGACCCCGCTGGGGGGCGGCCGGGCCGGGGAATCGTCTCCGCGAAGATCGTCGTCGCGGGCGGCTTCGGCGTCGGTAAGACGACACTAGTCGGGGCGATCTCCGAGATCACACCGCTGACCACCGAGGCTTTGATGACCGCGGCGGGCGTCGGTATCGACGACCCGTCCAAGGTGCCGGGCAAGGAGACCACCACGGTCGCCATGGACTTCGGCCGTATCACCATGGCCCAGGACCTGATCCTGTACCTCTTCGGTACGCCTGGTCAGACCCGCTTCTGGTTCATGTGGGACGAGATCATCCGAGGCGCGGTGGGTGCCGCCGTGCTGGTGGACACCCGCCGGATCACCGACGCGTTCGCCCCGCTGGACTACTTCGAGAACCGCAACCTGCCGTACGTGGTGGCTCTGAACCGGTTCGACGGCGCTCCCCAGTACGAGCTGGAGGAGGTCCGCGAGGCGCTGGCCATCTCGCCGCAGGTGCCGCTGGTGATGACGGACGCCCGGCACCGGGAGTCGGTCAAGCAGGTGCTGGTGACGGTGGTCGAGCACGCCATGCTCCGCCTCGAGGCGGAGCACGGGCGGGGCTTCGCCGCGCCGGTCGGCTGACCTGTCGTGTCCCGGCCGGCCGGTGTCCACCGGCTGGCCGCGACGCGTCAGTCCACCCGGAGGCGGTAGCCGCGCTTCACGACGGTCTGCACCACTCGGGGCGCGCGCAGGCCGGCCCGCAGGCGGGCGACAGCCATCTCCACGGCGTGCTCGTCCGCCCCTCGGGGCAGCGTGCGCAGCAACGCCGTGCGGGACAGCACCCGGCCGGGGGACTGGGCCAGGGCCCGTAGCACCGCCATCGGCGCGGGGGCGAGTGGCCGCAGCTCTCCGTCGATCACGGCGGCGTGCCCGCGCAGCGTCAACAGGTGCCCGCCGGCCTTGAACGTCACGGTCCGGCGGGGCAGCTCGTCGACGATGGTCCGTACCAGGGCCCCCAGTCGGGCCCGACCCGGCGCGCTCACCGGCACCCCGCGTCGGAGCAGCGGCTCGGCGGTCACCGCGCCGACACAGCTGGCGAGCACGTCGCTGCGGAACGCGGAGAGCAGCGCGTCGGTACGGTCCCCGGCCGCGCGCAGCAGCGCCTCGGCCGCCGGTGCCGAGGTGAAGGTGACAGCGTCCACCAGCCGGCCGGCGATCAGGTCGATCAACCGGTGCAGTGGTGCCGGATCGGTCGGCGGAGCCCAGCGGTAGACCGGCACCTCGATCACCGTCGCGCCGGCCGCCTCCAGTGCCATCGTGCAGTCGGGTTGCCGCTCACCGTGCAACTGCATGGCGATCACCTGCCCGGCCACGCCCCGCCGACGCAGGTGGTCCACCACCTCGTCGCAGCTCTCCGAGGCCGGCGACCACTGGTCGTGCAGCCCGGCCGCACGGATCGCGCCGCGCGCCTTCGGCCCGCGGGCCACCACGTACGAGCTGGCCAGCACCGAGCGCAGTGGCTCGCCCAACCCCCAGCCCTCGGCCGCCTCCAGCCACCCCCGCATGCCGATGCCGGTGTTGGCCATCAGGATGTCCGGTGGTTGGTCGAGGCAGGCACGGGTCGCCTCGCGCAGCTCGGTGTCGTCGGAGAGCGGCACGATCCGCAGCGCCGGGGCGAGCACCACCCGTGCGCCCCGCCGTTCGAGCAACGCGGCCAACTCGTCGCGCCGCCGGTCGGCGGTCACCCCGATGGTGAAGCCCGCCAGTTCCTCCCGCATCAACCCTCCTGTCGCAGCCGTACCTCGACCAGACCGTCGCGGCACCGTGCGTCGTGCCGGGCCACGGCCACCCCGGGCAGGTCGAGGCAGTGCCCGCTGCGCAGGTCGTACACCTGCTTGTGCAGCGGCGAGGCGACTGTCGGCACTCCGCCGCGGCTGCCGACGATGCCCCGGGACAGCACGTACGCCCCGGAGACCGGATCGCGGTTGTCGATCGCGAACAACCCGTCCGCCGTCCGGAACAGCGCGATCTGTGTGCCGTCGACCAGGGCGGCCACCCCCCGGTCCGGTTCGAGGCGGTCGAGGGTGCAGACAGCTGTCCAGCTCAGCGTGATGGTCTGGTTCATCGCCGTACCTCCGGTAGGCCGAGGGTGACCGGTCGACGGCGGTGACCGTCGGCGGGGGTGTCGCCCCGCGCCGGCACCGGCTGGCCGCGCTCCAGGGCAAAGGTGATCGACGGGTCGGGCACGTCGGGTGCGTTGACGAAGGACGTGTAGCGGCGCAGCCGGTCCGGGTCGTCGAGCACGTCGCGCCACTCGTCGGAGTACGACGACACGTGCTGGGCCATCGCCGCGTCCAGTTCGGCGCAGAGCCCGAGCGAGTCGTCCACGATCACCGAGCGCAGGTGGTCCAGGCCGCCGTCCATCGCCTCGATCCAGCCGGCGGTGCGTTGCAGCCGGTCGGCCGTGCGGATGTAGTAGATGAGGAATCTGTCGATCAGCGTGACCAGCGTTTCCGTGGACAGGTCGGTGGCGAACAGGTCGGCGTGCCGGGGCCGGAAGCCGCCGTTGCCACCGACGTAGAGGTTCCAGCCGGTCTCGGTGGCGATGATGCCGAAGTCCTTGCTGCGGGCCTCCGCGCACTCGCGGGCGCAGCCGGAGACCGCCGACTTGAGCTTGTGCGGGGCGCGCAGCCCCCGGTAGCGCAGCTCCAGGGCGACGGCCAACCCCACCGAGTCCTGTACGCCGTACCGGCACCAGGTCTCGCCGACACAGGACTTCACCGTCCGCAGCGCCTTGCCGTACGCGTGACCGGACTCGAAGCCGGCGTCCACGAGTCGCCGCCAGATCTGCGGCAACTGCTCGACCCGCGCCCCGAAGAGGTCGATGCGCTGCCCGCCGGTGATCTTCGTGTAGAGCTGGAAGTCCCGGGCGACCTCGCCGATCACGATGAGCTTCTCCGGGGTGATCTCGCCGCCCGGGATGCGTGGCACCACCGAGTAGCTGCCGTCGCGTTGCAGGTTGGCGAGGAAGTGGTCGTTGGTGTCCTGCAACGACGCCTGCTCACCGTCGAGCACGTGCCCGCTGCCCAGCGACGCGAGGATCGACGCCACCACCGGTTTGCAGATGTCGCAGCCGCGCCCCCGCCCGTGTTCGGCGACCAGCCGGGAGAACGTGCGGATGCCGCGTACGCGGACGATCTCGAACAGCTCGCGGCGACTGACGTCGAAGTGCTCGCAGAGCGCGCTGGACTGCTCCACCCCGGCCGCGTCCAGGAGCTGCTTCAGCATCGGTACGCAGGAACCGCAGCTCGTGCCGGCCCGGGTGCACGCCTTCAACGCCGGCACGTCCGCGCAGCCGCCGGCGATGGCGGCGTCCACGTCGCCCCGGGTCACCGCGTTGCAGGAGCAGACCTGCGCGTCGGTGGGCAGGGCACCGGCGTCCGCCCCGCCGCCGTCCGGGGCGAGCAGCGCCAGCGGCGCCGCCGGCAACGGGCCGCCCACACTGGCCCGCAACGTCGGGTACGCGCTGGCGTCACCGACCAGCACGCCGCCGAGCAGGGTGTGCGCGTCGTCGGAGAGGACCAGCTTCGCGTAGACCCGGGTGGCCGGGTCGGTGAAGGTGACGTCCAGGCAACCGGGGGTCACACCGTGCGCGTCGCCGAACGAGGCCACGTCGACCCCGAGCAGCTTGAGCTTCGTGGCGGTGTCCGCGCCCGGGAACGTCGCCGCGCCACCGACCAGCCGGTCGGCCACCACCTCGGCCGTCGCGTACCCCGGCGCCACCAGCCCGTGACAGGTGCCGTCGACCGCCGCGCACTCACCGATCGCCCAGATCCGCTCGTCGACACTGCGGCAGGTCTCGTCGACCAGCACCCCGCCGCGCGGACCCAGCGGCAGGTCGGCGTCCCGGGCCAGCCGGTCGCGGGGCCGGATACCGGCCGCCACCACCACCAGCTCGGCGTCGATCGCGCCGCCGTCGGACAACTCCAGCGCGGCCACCGCGCCGTCCGGGCCCGGACGGATCGCGCTGGTCGCGACCCCGAGATGGGTGCGTACGCCCAACTCGTCGACGTAGCGCCGCAGCATCGCCCCGCCGGCCTGGTCCACCTGCACCGGCATCAGCCGGGGCGCGAACTCGACCACGTCGGTGCTCAGGCCGAGCAGCCGCAACGCGTTCGCCGCCTCCAACCCGAGCAACCCGCCGCCGATGACCGCGCCGACCCGCCGACCCTCCGCGTACGACCGGATCGCCGCCAGGTCGTCGAGTGTCCGGTAGACGAAGACCCCGGGCAGCTCCGCCCCGGGCACCGGCGGCACGAACGCGTACGACCCGGTGGCCAGTACCAGCGCGTCGTACCGGTACTCGCCGGCGTCGGTGGTCACCACCCGCCGCGCCCGGTCGATGGCGGTTGCCGGTTCGCCCAGCCGCAGCCGCACCCCGTCGTGCGCCGTGTACAGGTTGAGTTCGCTCTCGCTGACCCCGTCGAAGTACGCCGAGAGCCGCACCCGGTCGTACGCCGGGCGTCGCTCCTCGGCCAGCACCGTCACCCGCCAGCGACCCTCCGGGTCGCGAGCGCGCAGCGCGTCGACGAAGCGCTGCCCGACCATGCCGTTGCCGATGACGACCAGATCGCCGCCGTTCATCGCGTCACCTCCACCGATTCCGCCTGGCTCAGCCAGTCGACGATGCCGCCCACCGCGTCCCGGCAGCCGCCGCAGCCGGTGCCGGCCCGGGTCGCCGCCACCACCGCGTCGACAGTCCGGGCTCCGGAGCGCCAACTGCGTACGAGTGCGCCCTTGCTCACCGTGTTGCACTGGCAGACAGTGGCCGCGTCCGGCATCAGCGCCGGTGACGCGGCCGGGGTCACGCCGGCCGTGCCCAGGGCCCGGCCCAACAGGAGTGCCCGCCGGTCGGCCGGGACCGGGTGACCACGGTCGAAGAGCTGGATCACCGTCCCGACGGCCGGGTTGTCGCCGAGCAGGATCGCCCCGATCAGCCGCTCGTCACGGATCCGCAACCGGGCGTACGTGCCCCGGGTCGGGTCGGTGAAGGTCAGCTCCTCGCCCGGCCCGCCGCTGGCCGGGTCACCCATCGAGGCGAGGTCGATCCCGGCGGCCTTGAGCCGGGTCACCACCGGCTGGGGCCGGTACCGTGCCAACGGGTCCGTCCCGGTCAGCACGTCCGCGAGCACCCGCGCCTGGGCCCAGGCGGGCGCGACCAGCCCACTGAGCACACCGTCGTGCTCGGCGCAGTCGCCGATCGCCGAGATGGATCGGTCGTCGGTGCGAAGCCGGTCGTCCACCACCACCCCGCGCCGAACGGTCAGCCCGGCGGCCCGCGCCAGGGCGGTGTCCGGGCGTACGCCGCAGGAGAGCACCAGCAGGTCGGCGTGCAGCGTCCGGCCGTCGGCGAGGTCGAGGCGAACGCCGTCGGCGTCGGCGGCCACGCCGGTCGCCGGCACCGCGAGCTGCACTGTGACGCCGAATCCGGCGAGTGTGCCGGCGAGCACGGCACCGGCAGCCCTGTCGAGCTGCCGTTCCATCAGGTGCTCCCTCGGGTGCACCACAGTGGTGGCCAACCCCCGGCTGGCCAGGCCCCGGGCGGCCTCCAGACCGAGCAGACCGCCGCCGAGCACCAGGGCGCTGCGCGCGCCGTCCGCCGCGGCGAGGATCCGCCGGCAGTCGTCCAGGGTCCGGAAGGGAACCACCCGCTCCGGGAGGTCCGCCGGATCGAGGCCGGGCAGTGGTGGCACCACCGCCCGTGCGCCCGTGGCCAGCACCAGGTGGTCGTACCCGATGCGTTCGCCGCCGTCGGTGTGGACCTCCCGCGCGGACCTGTCGATAGCGGTCACCGGCACGCCGGTGCGCAGGTCGATGCCGTGCCCGGCGGCCTCGGTCAGCTCCACGTCCGGCTCGTCGATGCGGCCGGCCAGCAGCGTGGAGAGCAGGATCCGGTTGTACGCGCGGTGCGGCTCCGCCCCGAGCACGGTGACCTTCCGGTCCCCCTCCCGGGCGTGCAGTTCACCAGCGAGGCGGGCGCCCGCCATGCCGTTGCCGACGATCACCACCCGGCCGCTCATGCCTTCTCCACCCGGACCGCGCAGATCTTGAACTCGGGCATCCCGGAGATCGGGTCGACCGCGTCGTTGGTCACCGAGTTGGCCCGTCCCGCCCCGGCGTAGTGGAACGGGGCGAACACCGTGTCCGGTCGGATCCCGGCGCTGAGCCGGGCCGGGGCGCACAACTCGCCCCGCCGCGAGGTGACCTTCACGGCGTCGCCGTCGTCGATGCCCAGGCGAGCGGCCAGGTCGGGGTGCAACTCGACGAACGCCTCCGGGGCGGCCCGCCGCAGCGCGGCCACGCGTCGGGTCTGGGTGCCCGACTGGTACTGCGTCAGCACCCGGCCGGTCGTGAAGTGCAGCGGGTACGTCGCGCAGACCTCCTCGGCGGCGGGCCGATGGTCGACGGTGTGGAACCGGGCCCGCCCGTCCGGGGTCGCGAACCGGTCGGCGAAGAGCCGTGGCGTGTCCGGCCCGTCCTCGGTGCCGCAGGGCCAGTAGACGCCGTCCTGGTCGTCGATCCGGGCCCAACTGATACCGGCGTAGTCGGCCGCCCCACCGGCGGAGGCGCGACGCAGCTCGGCGAAGACGGTGGCCGGGTCGGCCGGGAACCGTGCTGCCGCAACGGCTTCCGGCCGCGCGCCGGCCGGTCCGGTGCCGGCTGGCGTAGCGCCGGGCGCTTCGGCGGCGGCCGTTTCGGCGGCGTGCGCCTCCGCGCCGGGCGCTTCGGCGGCGGCCGTTTCGGCGGCGGCCAGCCGGGCGGCAAGGTCGGAGATGATGGCCAGGTCGGTGCGAACGCCCGGTGGGGGGTTGCGCAGCGCGCGACGGCGCAGCACCCGGCCCTCCAGGTTGGTCATCGTGCCGTCCTCCTCGGCCCACTGCGCGGTGGGCAGCACCACGTCGGCCAGCGCGGCCGTCTCGGAGAGCAGCAGGTCGGCGACGACCAGCAGGTCGAGGTCACGCAAGCGCCGCTCGATCCGGGTCGCCCGGGGCGCGGAGACCACCGGGTTGGAGCCGAAGACCAGCAACGCCCGGGGGCCGTCCGGAGTGCCGAGCGAGTCGAGCAACTGGTAGGCCGGCACACCCGGCCCGGGCAGTTCGTCGGCTGTCACCCCCCAGACCTGGGCGACGTGTTCCCGGGCCGCCGGATCGTCGATCTTCCGGTAGCCGGGGAGCTGGTCGGCCTTCTGCCCGTGTTCCCGCCCGCCCTGGCCGTTGCCCTGGCCGGTGAGGCAGCCGTACCCCGAACCGTCCCGGCCGGGCAGGCCGAGGGCGAGAGCGAGATTGACGTACGCGGTGACCGTGTCCACGCCCTTCGCGTGCTGCTCGGCGCCGCGCGCGGTCAGGATGATCACGCGTCCGCCGGTGCCCAACGCGCGGGCGGTCGCCTCCAGGTCGGCCACCGGCACCCCGGAGAGCTGTTCCGCGCGGGCCGGCCACCATGCGGCGACGGCCCGGCGGACCGCCTCGAAACCACTGGTGCGCTCGGCCACGTAGGTGCGGTCGACCCAACCCTCGGTGAGCGCGATGTGCAGCAGCGCGTTGGCCACCGCGAGGTCGGTGCCGGGCAGCGGTTGCAGGTGCAGGTCGGCCTGGCGGGCGGTCGCGGTGACCCGGGGGTCGACGACGATCAGCTGGCCGCCGTTGCGGCGCTGTTCGGTGAGCCAGCGCACCAGCGGCGGCATGGTCTCCGCCGGGTTGGCACCGACCAGCAGCAGTGTGTCAGCCCGGCCCAGGTCGGCGAGCGGGAACGGCAGCCCTCGGTCGATGCCGAACGCGCGCATCCCGGCGGCCGCGGCCGAGGACATGCAGAACCGTCCGTTGTAGTCGATGTTCCGGGTGCGTAGCCCGATCCGGGCGAACTTGCCCAACGCGTACGCCTTCTCGTTGGTCAGGCCGCCGCCACCGAAGACGGCCACCGCGTCCGGGCCGGCGTCGTCCTGGATCGCGCGGATGCCGGTGACGATCCGGTCGAGCGCGGCGTCCCAGCTCGCCGGGCGCAGCTCGCCGCTGGCCGGGTCGCGCAGGAGCGGGGTGGTCAGCCGCTCCGGGTGGTCGAGCAGTTCGGCGGCGGTCCACCCCTTCTGGCACAGCCCGCCCCGGTTGGTGGGGAACTGGCGGGGGTGGACCGTCACCCCGGTGTCGTCCTCGCGCAGCGTCATGCCGCACTGCAAGGCGCAGTATGGGCAGTGCGTCGCCACCTCCCGGGGTGTGGACCCCGGTCGAGTTGCCGACCGTGCACCGTCTGTCATGTCGGGAAAGCGTGCCGCCGAGCGGTTTCCGGTCCGGGTCCCTTCTGTTTCGGTCCTGTCAAGTGGGGCTCACACCGCACCGGGGCAGCGAGCGCGTCGGAGGGTACGAGTAGTGGAAGCGCGTGTCACCCCGCAGGCGGTCAGCGCACGTCGTGGCGGTGTGGTCGGCGGGTCAGTGACAGCCAGCCGAGGAACCGGGCGTGGAGTGCCCGCGGGTCAGGGTGAACGCCCAGGGAGTACAGGTCGTGAACCGCGTCCTGCATGTTCGCTGCCAGGTAGAACGCCAGGGCGATCGAATGGCCGTAGAACTCGGTCGCGAGGTGAAGCTGAGCCGGCGCGCACGGCCAGGGCGCCGCGCAGTTACGGCAGAGCCACGCCGGGCGTATCGGCTGGTGCGGGCGAGGTCGGCGGTTCATCGAACACTCACCGGACCGCGCCTGACGGGAGTGCGGGTGGTTGACGGACGGCCCGCCGGGGCGGGCGTGTCCGGCCAGATCAAGCCCGCCGACATCACGAACAGGGTTCGGCGCGCGACCGCAGCACCCTTCGCGGACAGCTCGTAACCGTCAAGCCACAGCCACCCGTCGTACGTCGGCCAGTCGAGAACGCGGATCACCCGAACGACGATCGGGCGCATGAACTGCACACTCGCCGCGCGGGTCAGGTGCAGGACGTCGCCCGTGTGCGGCCTCCGTGGCGTGGGCTTCGGCTCGGGTCTCCGATCGTGCGGCTCATCCGGCACGGCGCTATCTCCCCTGGTCGTCACTGTGGGAAGGGGCCGCCCCGTGGTGCTCACCCGCAGAGATCTTGGACAGTTTCCGTTACGTGAGAACGGAAACTGTCCAAGATCTGTGGCAGGCCAAGGGCGGCCCCGACACGAACACGTCCGCCAGGTCTCGCGTCCCTACCGGCCGCGCCGTCTGCCGGTTACATTGCCGAGAGCGATGGGATCAGTACACGACGTAGCTCTATTCCCGGGGACGTTCGGGACGTTCTTCGTGGAGGCGGGATGAACCATGCACTTCAATTGGCCATGGCCGAAGCTGGTGAGACAGCCGAGAGTCTTGCAGCTCAGACGGGAGTGGATCCGAAAACGGCAGCGCGGTGGATAAGCCCGGGACGCGTGCCGCAGCCCCGTCGGCGCGCAAAGCTGGCCGCGCTCCTTGGGAGGGACGTTGGGGACCTCTGGCCGGATGTCCTCAAGCGGCGCGAGCCGCAATGGCTGCGCGAGTGGGTCGACTGGGAACGCGAAGCCGTTGCGATCCGGTGGTTCGAGCACACCTGGGTGCCTGGCCTCTTGCAGACGGACGCGTATGCGCGGGCGACGTTGACGGGCGAAGCGTTGACGCTTGGCGAAGTTGACGATGTGGTCGCCTCCCGCATCGACCGCCAGGCCATCCTTCGCCGCGAACGTCCACCCCTTCTGGTCGCAGTCGTCCACGAACTGGTCCTGTACCAATCGGCGTATGGCGACCGGTCATTGATGCGTGAGCAGGTCGCCCACCTTGCGCAATGCGCGGCACTGCCCGCTGTGCAGGTGCTCGTAGTGCCGCAAGACGTCGGGATGTATCCGGGCCTTGGCGGGGGTTTCATCGTGGCCGAGCTGCCCGACGGCGGGCAGGTCGCACATATCGACAGCCAGGTGCGGGCGCAGATCCTTAATGGAGCTGCGGACGTTGCTACGCTCAATCACAGGTGGGAACGCATCAGAAGTGAAGCCCTTTCCCGTCAACAGTCCCTCGACCTGATCAGGAAAGCAGCGGGATCATGGACCTGACCGGCGCGCAGTGGCGTAAGAGCACAAAGAGCGGAAACAACGGAGGCTCGTGCGTCGAGGTCGCTGACAACCTTCCCGGCGTCGTCTTCGTTCGCGACACCAAAGACCGCGACGGCGGGACGCTGACCTTCGAACCGGCGGCATGGGCCGGCTTCGTCAACCTGGCGAAGGCGATCGGTCCCGTCGGCTGACCAGCGCAGCACCAACCGCCCCCGGTGTCCTGGAGGTCCAGGGAACCGGGGGTCTTTTCGCGTGTCCAGGATGAGGTCCGCTCACCGTGCAGCGCTTATAATGTGGGAAAATAGTCTCAAAGTTTGGGAGATGGCGATGAGCGTGACGGACGTTTTTGACGCGGTGGCCGGCACTTACGACGAGTCGCGCCGGCGGTTGGTGCCCTGCTTCGACAGCTTCTACGGCACCGCCGTCCGAGTGGCCGCGCCGCCGTTGCGGGCCGCGCTCGCCGCCGGGCGTACCCCGCAGGTTCTGGATCTGGGCGCGGGCACCGGTCTGCTCTCGCTGCTGCTCGCCGCGGCGGTGCCCGGAGTCCGGCTGACCCTGGTGGACGGAGCGCCGGCGATGCTCGCCCGAGCCTCCGACCAGTTGGACGCGCGGTCCGTGCCGTACCTGACGGTCCACGCCGACCTGGCCGACGAGCTGCCGCCGGGCCGGTACGACGCGGTGGTCAGCGCGCTGGCGATCCACCACCTGGACGACGCCGGCAAGCGCTCGCTCTACCGGCGGGCCGCCGCCGCGCTGGCACCGGGTGGGGTGTTCGTCAACGCCGAGCAGGTCGCCGGCCCGACCCCGGAGCTGGACCGGCGCTACGACGAGGTGTGGATGGAGCAGATCACCGAACTGGGCGCGTCCCCCGAGGAGATCGCCGGCTCCCGGGGCCGGATGCGCCACGATCGGCCGGCGACCGTGGCCGACCAGTGCCGGTGGCTCGGCGAGGCCGGCCTGGTCGACGTCGACTGCTACTTCAAGGAGTGGCGGTTCGCGGTGTTCGGCGGTCGCGCCGCGTGAAGACCACCGTTTTGTGCGTTTCGCCGCCCGGGGGTGAGCCGGAGAACGCAGGGATGACTGTCGGTCATACCTCTGGGTAGTCTGCTCGGCATGACTGCCAAGGTGACTCTCTCGTTCACCGACGAGACGATCGAGGAGGCCCGGCGGTTCGCCAAACGCGAGGGCCTGTCGCTCTCCGCGTGGATGGACCAGGCCGCCCGCGAGAAGGCGCTGCGTGAGGTCTTCACCGCGCACGCCGCCGCCGTGGGCCGAGCCGGTCTCGACCTGGAGTCCGCCGCTCTCGCCGACGCCCGCGAGGTGGGCATGGTCAACGACCTGCTCTCCGGCGGCCGACCGCGTGCTGCGTAGGGGAGAGGTCTGGCGCATCGAGGGCGCCCGGGAACGACTCGGGCTCGTGGTCAGCTCGGACGTCTACAACTCCACCGACGTACCCATCGTGATAGTGGTCGAGGTCGTCGAGGAGTCGCTGCTGCGCGACTCGCCGCTCGCCGTGTCCATGGGCCGGTACGTCGTGATGCCCGACCGCATCTCCTCGCCGATGAAGAAGTGGTTCACCGAATGCGTGGACGTCGCCGACACCGACACCATGCTCCGGGTCGGCCGCGCGCTGCGCATCCTCCAGCAACTCTGAGCGGCACCTCACCACCGCCACCGACCCGTGGTGCGGTCCCCGTTTCCGGGCCGACCCGCGACGGGCACTGTCAGGTAACCCGGCGTTCCTAGCGTTCCTCCTCGTCACATCGACGAGGAGGAGTCGCCGTGAGCACTCTCACCAGCACCGCAGTCGCCGCCGGGCCGCCGGCCACCACCGGCCGCGCGCGCCGGCTCGACGACTGGCGCCCCGAAGACCCCGACTTCTGGCGTACGACGGGCGCGCCGATCGCCCGGCGCAACCTCTGGGTCTCGATCTTCGCCGAGCACGTCGGCTTCTCGGTGTGGAGCCTCTGGTCGGTCACCGTGCTCTTCCTCGGCCCGGCCTACGGCATCGACCCGGCCGGGAAGTTCCTGCTCACCGCCGTACCCGCCGCGCTGGGCGCGGTGCTGCGGCTGCCGTACACCCTGGCGGTGGCCCGCTTCGGCGGACGGCGCTGGACGATCATCAGCGCCCTCATGCTGCTGGTGCCCACGGTGCCGATGACGGTGCTGCTGGAACCGGGGGTGTCCTACTCCACCCTGATGGTGCTCGCCTGCCTGACCGGCGTGGGCGGGGGCAACTTCGCCTCCTCGATGGCGAACATCAACCTGTTCTATCCGGAGCGGCTCAAGGGCCGGGCCCTCGGGCTCAACGCGGGAGGCGGCAACCTGGGCGTACCCGCTGTGCAACTGGTCGGGCTGGCGGTCCTCGCCACCGCCGGCGCCGCGTACCCCCGGTTGGTGCCGGCGGTCTACCTGCCGCTGATCGTGCTGGCGGCGCTGGCGGCGGCCCGCTGGTTGGACACCGTGCCCGGCGCGCGCAACGAGCCCGGCGCGCTGCGCGAGGCGGCCCGCGACCCGCACACCTGGGTCATGTCACTGCTCTACATCGGCACCTTCGGCTCGTTCATCGGCTTCGGCTTCGCCTTCGGCCAGGTTCTCCAGCTCCAGTTCGCCGAGCGGTTCCCCACCCCGGTCGACGCCGCCTGGCTCACCTTCCTCGGTCCGCTCGTCGGCTCGCTGATCCGCCCGCTGGGCGGGCACCTGGCCGACCGGTTGGGCGGGGCCCGGGTGACCTTCTGGAACTTCGTCGCGATGGCGGCCGGCGCGGGCACCGTGCTGTACGCGGCCCGGGAACGCTCGTTCGGGCTCTACCTCGCCGGGTTCATCGCCCTCTTCGTCTTCTCCGGCATCGGCAACGGCTCCACCTACAAGATGATCCCGGCGATCTTCCGGGCCCGGGCGGCGGACGCGGTGGCCACCGGTCACCGCGACCCGGAGGCGGCCGCCCGGTGGGCACGGCGGATGACCGGCTCGTTGATCGGCATCGCAGGCGCTGTCGGCGCGTCCGGCGGGGTGCTGGTCAACATCTCGTTCCGTCAGTCGTTCCTCGGCTCCGGCAACGCCGACGCTGCCTATCTGGCCTTCATCGGCTGGTACGCGTTGTGCTTCGCGGTCACCTGGGTGGTCTATCTGCGGCCCCGGGCCAGTCGGCTGGCCAACGTGTGAGCTGGGCCACGGACGGCGGGTCGACGCGGGGGACCGTACCCCCGTTTTGACCTGCGTACCGGGCGCCGGGTATCGTTGCCTGCTGTTGTACGACATCCAGAGGCGTGCCCCATCAGGTACGCTTGGTCGTTCGTGCGCGCTGGTCCGGCCTGCAAGATCTGGTCACCTCGGCGCGCGACCCCAGACCGACGACGAGACAAGGTAGACCTGTGCGTACGTACAGCCCGAAGCCGGGTGAGATCGAGCGTCAGTGGCACGTCATCGACGCCTCTGATGTCGTGCTGGGCCGCCTGGCCACCCACGCCGCCACGTTGCTGCGTGGTAAGCACAAGCCGACTTTCGCGCCGCACGTCGACACGGGCGACTTCGTCGTCATCGTGAACGCGGGCAAGGTTGCGCTGACCGGCAACAAGCGCCACACCAAGGTCGCTTACCGCCACTCCGGTTACCCGGGTGGTCTTAAGCAGGTCGGCTACGATGAGCTGCTGACCAAGCGCCCCGAGCGGGCCATCGAGCTCGCGGTGAAGGGGATGCTCCCGCACAACAAGCTCGGCCGTCAGCTGATCAAGAAGCTGAAGGTCTACGCCGGTGCCGAGCACCCGCACCTCGCGCAGCAGCCGGTGCCGTTCGAGATCAAGCAGATCGCGCAGTGAGCGCGGGCGAAGGAATCAGCATGACCGACATCACCGAGACCGAGGTCGCCCCCGAGGTCACCGAGGTTACCGAGGCGCCGGCACCCGTTGCCCGCGCGCCGCGTGGTGACCGCCCGATCCAGACCGTGGGTCGGCGCAAGGAGGCCATCGTCCGGGTCCGCATCGTCCCGGGCACCGGCAAGATCACCTGCAACGGTCGCGACCTCGAGGCCTACTTCCCGAGCAAGGTGCACCAGCAGCTCATCAAGGACCCGCTGGTCACCGCCGAGAAGCCCGAGGCGTTCGACGTCATCGCCAACCTGCGTGGCGGCGGCACCACCGGCCAGGCCGGTGCGCTGCGGCTGGCCATCGCGCGTGCGCTGATCGTCAACGAGCCGGACGACCGCCCGGCCCTGAAGAAGGCCGGCTTCCTCACCCGGGACGCCCGGGTCAAGGAGAGCAAGAAGTACGGCCTCAAGAAGGCCCGTAAGGCTCCCCAGTACTCGAAGCGCTGATCTTTCACAGCGCGTTGTACTTCTGACGGACGGCCGGTCCGCCTCCCCGATCGGGGAGGTGGGTCGGCCGTTCCGCTTTCTCCTCACTTGTTGTGCTCATTCGGAGGTTGGCGGGTATGGGTCGGTTGTTCGGCACGGATGGCGTACGCGGGCGGGCAAACGCGGATCTCACCCCCGAGCTGGCGTTGGCGCTCGCCGTGGCCGCCGCGCACACACTCGCCGAGACGGACCGCAGCCACCCGCCACTCGCTGTCGTCGGTCGGGACACCCGGGCCAGCGGCGAGATGCTGGAGGCCGCCGTGGTGGCCGGCCTGACCAGCGCGGGCGCCAACGTGGTGCGCGTCGGCGTGCTGCCCACCCCCGCGGTGGCGTTCCTCACCGCCGAGGCCAAGGCTGACCTCGGCGTGGTGCTCTCCGCGTCGCACAACCCGATGCCGGACAACGGGATCAAGCTCTTCGCCGCAGGTGGGCACAAGCTGCCCGACGAGATCGAGATGCAGATCGAGGCGGCCGTCGAGACGAACAGCACCACCGCCTGGGAGCGGCCGATCGGTGCCGGCGTCGGCCGGGTGCACGACCTGCTCGACGGTGCGGACCACTACGTTCAGCACCTGGTCGGCGCCCTGCCGCACCGGCTGGACGGAATCAAGGTCGTGGTCGACTGCGCCAACGGCGCGGCGAGCGAGGTCGCTCCCGTCGCCTACCGGGAGGCCGGCGCGGAGGTCGTGGCGATCAACGCCGAGCCCGACGGGCTGAACATCAACGACGACTGCGGCTCCAACCACATCGAGGCGCTGCGCGAGGCCGTCGTCCAACACGGTGCCCACCTGGGCATCGCCCACGACGGCGACGCCGACCGCATCGTGGCGGTCAGCGCCGACGGCGACGAGGTGGACGGCGACCAGGTCATGGCGATCCTGGCGCTGGCCATGCGCGAGGCCGGCACCCTCACGCAGGACACCCTCGTCGCCACCGTGATGAGCAACCTCGGGCTACGGCTCGCGATGTCCGCGCAGGGCATCCGGCTGATCGAGACCAAGGTCGGCGACCGGTACGTGCTGGAGGAGCTGCGCGCCTCCGGCCTGGCGCTCGGCGGTGAGCAGAGCGGTCACATCGTGATGCCCGCACACGCCACCACCGGCGACGGCGTCCTCACCGGCCTGCACCTGATGGCACGGATGGCGGCCACCGGCCAGTCCCTCGCCGAGCTGGCCTCGGTGGTCACCAAACTGCCCCAGGTGCTGATCAACGTCCCGGTCGGCGACCGGACCGTCGGCGCCAACGCGCCCGCCGTCCGCGCCGAGGTCGAGCGGGCCGAGGTCGAGTTGGGTGAGACCGGCCGGGTGCTGCTGCGCCCGTCGGGCACCGAACCGCTGGTGCGCGTGATGGTCGAGGCCGCCACCGAGGCGACCGCCCGCGAGGTAGCCGAGCGGATCGCCGAGCAGGTCCGCACCGCCAGCCCCGCCACGTAGTAGTCCGGTTGGAGGCTGTGGAGCTGAATCGTCAGCTCCACAGCCAGCCCGTCCAGCTCAGCGGCGTAGCGTGCGTAGCCGGGTGACCGCCTCGGTCAGCACCTCGGGGCGCTTGCAGAAGGCGAAGCGGACCAGCCGCCGGCCGGCTTCGACGTCGTCGTAGAAGACCTGGGTGGGCACCGCCACCACACCGCAACGCTCCGGCAGGGACCGGCAGAACTCCACCCCGTCCCGGCCGCCGAGGGCGGTGATGTCGGCGGTGACGAAGTACGTCCCCTCCGAGCTGAGCACGTCGAAACCGGCGTCGGTGAGACCGTCGACGAGTTGGTCACGTTGCTGCTCAAGCCCGTCCCGGAAACCGGTGTAGTAGTCGTCCGGCAGGGCCAGCGCCACGGCCACCGCCGGTTGCAGCGGCGCGGCGTTGACGTACGTGAGGAACTGCTTCACCCGCACCACCGCCGAGACCAGCGCCGCCGGACCGCTCGCCCAGCCGACCTTCCAGCCCGTGCAGGAGAACGTCTTGCCGGCCGAGGAGATGCGCAGCGTCCGCTCCCGCATCCCGGGCAGGGTCGCCAGCGACACGTGCGGGTTCGCCGCGTCGGTGAACACCAGGTGCTCGTACACCTCGTCGGTGACCGCGTACGCGTCGAACTCCTGGCACAGGTCGGCCACCATGGCCAACTCGGCCGGGGTGAAGACCTTGCCGGTCGGGTTGTGCGGTGAGTTGAGCAGCACCAACCGGGTGCGCGGGCCGAACGCCGCGCGAAGCGCCGCCGGGTCGAAGGCGTACCGGCCGTCGGCCGTCGGGCGCAGGGTCACCGGTCGCCGGACCGCCCCGGCCAGTGCGATCGAGGCGGCGTACGAGTCGTAGTACGGCTCGAAGCAGACCACCTCGTCACCCGCTTCGCAGAGAGCGAGGATGCTCGCCGCGACAGCCTCCGTCGCCCCAGCGGTGATGACGATCTCGCCGTCCGGGTCGTACGTCAGGTCCTGGAATCGTTGCTGGTGGGCCGCGACCGCCGCGCGCAGGGCGGGGATACCCGGGCCGGGCGGGTACTGGTTGTGCCCGCCGCGCAACGCCTCGGCCGCGGCGGCCAACATCTCCGGTGGGCCGTCGGTGTCGGGAAACCCCTGGCCGAGGTTGACCGCCCCGGTGCGCACGGCGAGGGCGGACATCTCAGCGAAGATCGTCGTGCCGAACGGCCGCATCCGGGCCACCAGCGGGTCGACATCGGTGCTCGTCACCTGCGCCAGCCTAAGGCCACCTAGGGGCCGAACCCCAGACCCGTCGGGCTCATTCGCGTTCGCCCACGCCCGCGTCCGCCCTCACCCACGTCCGCCCTCACGCCCGCGCCCGCCCTCACGCCCGCTTGATCGACACGAGATCGCCGAGGTGGGGGTATCGACGGCATCCCGATACCCCCACCTCGGCGAACCGGTGTCGATCAAGCGGGATCGGCCACGCCTCATTCGGGTGCGCAGGAGATGCTGTAGTGCCCCTGTTCCTTGATGACCACCGGCTTGCCGACGCCGGTGATCGTGACGGTGCAGTCGATCGGCGTGGCGTTGTTGATGTCGGGCCCGGTGGCCTCGACCATCACCCTGGTCTGGCCATTGGTCCGGATGGTGGCGCGCCAGGGGAGCTTCGCCGCGTCGACGTGGATCAGATCGCTCTCGGCGTCGAAGTACGCGATGTCGGCCTCGCCCGATCCGCTGACCTCGTAGACCACTGTCACCGGGGCCGGCCCCGACGTCGGCCGGGTGATCGGCTGCTTGCTCGGGGTCGCGGGGCTGGGTCGCTCCGCAATGGGCGCACGTGTGGTGGGTGCGGTCCAACCGTCGTCGGGAACGACCCACGGCTCCCCGGCGACCGGGTCCGAGCCGGGCTCGTCGAGCAGGAAACCACCCGCGCAGAGGCAGCCACAGGCGAGCACGACCAGCACCACGAAGGCCGCGACGACGATCCCCACGATCCGACCGGCGCTCGTGCTCTGGCCGCCGCTTGACTGCGGGTAACCCGGGTAGGCGTACGGCGGCGGATAACCGTGGGGCGGCCACCCGGCGTGCGGTGGCCATCCAGCTTGCGGCGGCTCCCCGGGAGGCGGGGGCCAGCCGGCGTGGGGCGGCCAGCCGGCGGGCGGGGGCGAACCGGCGTAAGGCGGCCAGCCGGCGTGCGGGGGCGAACCGGCGTGCGTCGGGTCCGAGGTAGGAGTCGGGTCCGAGGCGCCGGGCTGGGGCGACGTCCAAGGGGAGGTTGGCGATTCGGGCGCCCACTGGGTAATGGGCGGTTGCGGCGTCCACTCGGTCGTGGGCGGTTGCGGCGTCCACGGCGCGGGCGTCCAGGGGGCCGGTGGCGCCCACGGCTGGCCCGGGGCGAGCGGGTCGGGTGCCGGCAGCGAAGCCGAGGACGGTGGCGCCGTCGGGTCCGACGGTGGCGGGCTGGGAGCCGGATCCGACGGGGAGGAGGGGGACGGATCGGGCGGCGGCGCGTCGGACATGGCTGCTCCGGACGGGATCGGGTATGGGACGAACGGGCCGAGGGCAGGCGCGCGGAACCCGCCGAGAGACTTTCGTACCAGCAGGCGTGCCGCAACCCCGTCTGTCCCGGACTGTCCCCGAGCGGGCTGTGACGCTCGTCCCGTTGCTACCCGCCAACCACCTATCGCTCAAATTCGGTGATTGATAACCCGACTTTCGAGCACCCAACATGAGTGAAACTGGGTTAGGCTGCGGGCCATGTGTGGAATCGTGGGTTATGCGGGCGCGCGCCCCGCACTGGGCATCGTGCTCGACGGACTGCGGCGGCTGGAATACCGCGGCTACGACTCGGCGGGCGTCGCGATCGTCTGCGACGACCAACTGCTGACCGAGAAGAAGGCCGGCAAGCTGGCCAACCTGGAGAAGGTGCTCTCCGAGCGGGCCGCCGACGACCCGACCTCCTGCGCGGCCAGCCCGATCGGCATCGGTGACGGCACCACCGGCATCGGCCACACCCGGTGGGCCACCCACGGCGGCCCGACCGACCGCAACGCCCACCCGCACGTCGCACCGGACGGCCGGGTCGCGGTCATCCACAACGGCATCATCGAGAACTTCGCCAAGCTGCGTGCCGAGCTGGAGGCTGACGGGGTCCAGTTCGCCAGCGACACCGACACCGAGTGTGCCGCCCACCTGCTCTCCGCCGCCTTGGCCGACCTGCGCGCCGCCGGTCAGCCGGACGGCCCGCAGCTGCTCGCCGCCGGCATGCGGGTGGTCTGCCAGCGACTGGAGGGCGCGTTCACGCTGCTCGCGGTGGATGCCGCCGTGCCCGGCGCGGTCGTCGGCGCCCGGCGCAACTCGCCACTCGTGGTGGGCCGGGGCGACGGGGAGAACTACCTGGCCAGTGACGTGGCCGCGTTCATCGAGCACACCCGGGAAGCGGTCGAGCTGGGTCAGGACCAGATCGTCCTGATCACCGGTGACAGCATCGAGATCACCGACTTCGAGGGCCAGCCCGCCGCCGGCAAGGACTTCCACATCGACTGGGACTCCTCGGCCGCGGAAAAGGGCGGCTACGACTGGTTCATGCTCAAGGAGATCGAGGAGCAGCCGCAGGCCATCGCCGACACGCTGCTCGGCCGGCTCACCGAGACCGGTGAGATCGCTCTCGACGAGGTCCGCCTCAGCGACCAGGACCTTCGTGATGTCGACAAGATCTTCATCGTGGCGTGCGGGACGGCGTACCACGCCGGAATGGTCGCCAAGTACGCCATCGAGCACTGGACCCGGATTCCGTGCGAGGTGGAGCTGGCCAGCGAGTTCCGCTACCGCGACCCGGTGCTCGACCGGTCCACGCTGATCGTGGTGATCTCGCAGTCCGGCGAGACGATGGACACCCTGATGGCGCTGCGCCACGCCAAGGACCAGAAGGCCCGGGTGTTGGCGATCTGCAACACCAACGGCTCGACCATCCCGCGCGAGTCGGACGCCGTGCTCTACACCCACGGCGGGCCGGAGATCGCCGTCGCCTCCACCAAGGCGTTCCTCACCCAGGTCGTCGCCTGCTACCTGATCGGCCTGCACCTGGCCCAGGTGCGCGGCATCAAGTTCGCCGACGAGGTGGGCGCGGTCGTCGCCCAGTTGCAGGAGATCCCGGGCAAGCTGCGTGAGCTGCTCGACCGGATCGAGCCCGTCCGCGAGCTGGCCCGGGACCTGAAGTCCGAGCCGACAGTGTTGTTCATCGGCCGGCACGTCGGCTACCCGGTGGCGCTGGAGGGTGCGCTGAAGCTCAAGGAGTTGGCGTACATGCACGCCGAGGGCTTCGCCGCCGGCGAGCTGAAGCACGGCCCGATCGCTCTGATCGACAAGGGCACCCCGGTGATCTGCGTGGTGCCGTCGCCGGTCGGCCGGGGCATGCTGCACGACAAGGTCGTCTCCAACATCCAGGAGGTCCGGGCCCGCGGTGCGCGGACCATCGTGATCGCCGAGGAGGGCGACGAGGCCGTCGTGCGGTACGCCGACCACCTGATCTACGTGCCGCGTACGCCGACGCTGCTGGCCCCGCTCGTCACCACTGTGCCGTTGCAGGTGCTCGCCGCCGAGATCGCCGCCGCTCGTGGGCACGACGTGGACCAGCCCCGCAACCTGGCCAAGTCGGTCACCGTCGAGTAGCCGCTCAGCGACCCAACACGACCCGGGCCATCCCGTCCAGCGCGGGATTGCCCGGGTCCCAGTAACCGGTGTGGCCGCCCCGCCCGCCGTCGAAGACCCGGCCGCCGAAACCCGGATCCGACGGGTCGTGACCGAACCACAGCTCATGCCCGGTCCGTTCGGGCCAACCGAGCACTGCGGCCAGCGGCGCCGCACCCAGCAGGGCGCGGCGCCCCAGCTCGTCCGCCGACCGGGCCGCGCGGATCACGTCGCCGGAAGCGCTGCTCGCCCAGACCTCCCCGGGCGGTACGCCCAACTCGGTGGCGTGCGCCGCGCCGACCCCGGGCGAGCCGACGAAGACCAGCGCGTCGGCGGCCAGCCCGTGCTCCCGGGCGGCCACACCCACCACCAGCGACCCGTAACTGTGCCCGAGCACGGTCTGCCGGGCCGGTGACCCCTCGTGGGTGGCCCGCAACCCTTCCTGGAAGCGGTGCAGCGCCGGACCGGCGTCGCGCGCCTGACCCGCCGAGGCAGCCTCGGTCAGGGAGTCCGGAGCGTCGTAGTCCAACCAGAGCACCGCCGCGCTGCGGTCACCCGGGGCGAGCGCCGCGCACCGGTCCAGCACCCGCGCCGCCCTGCCCAGCTCGCCAGGGGCGTCGTCCAGGCCGGCGGTCATCCCCGGCACGTAGGTCAGCACCCGGTCGGCCCGGTCCGGGTCGCCGAGCGCCATCACCACCCGACCCTCACCGGCCGGATCCAACCCGAGCAGGTACGCCCGGGGCTCCCCGCCGGCCGCCAGCCGTCCGGCCAGCGCGTCCAGGCCGGCCAACCGGCCGGCGACCCCGCGCAGCCGCAGCGACGTGAGTGGCAGGGGCGGCACCCGGGACAGCAGGTCGCGCCGCTCGGCCAGCAGCTCCTCCCGCCACACCCCGAGGTGCAGCCGGTTGGCCTGGTCCCGGTCGGTCGCCGGCACGCCGTCCCACCGGCCGACCAGTGCCGGCTCGTGCCCGATCAGCCACCGTCGCTGCGCCGCTGTCAAGCCTGACCACCAGGCGTGGACCAGAGCCGGTACGGCGTCCGGTGCCGGTCGGCCCGGCGGTGGCGGGGACGCCCACCCGGTGCCGGCGGCCCGGGCCAGCTCATCCAACCGGTCGGCGGCGAGCCGATCGGCGACGCCCGCCCCGTCGAGCGCGTCCCGCAGGGCGGCCGTCACCCGGGCCGCCGCCACGCCGTCCCGCTCGGTGGACAGTTGTCGGGCGGGATCGACGTGCACCCCGCCCGAGCGGTCCACCACCAGGCCGGCCGCTTCCGCCTGGGCGACCGCGTCGGCGAGCCGCGCCTTCGCCACCGTCAGCCGTCCGGCCAGCTCGGCAAGAACCTGATCGGCTTCGATCAGCGCGGGCGCGACCGACGTCAGCTCGTCCCGCAGAGCCACGAGCCGGGAGCCCGCCGCAACGGCCGCCGCGCCGGACCAACCGTCCCGCAACCGGCCGCCCGCCGCCCGCAGCTCACCGGCGCGACTGTCGACCGGCTCGGTCAATCCGGCCCAGGCCACCCCGGCGGCCCGCCACCCGCCCGGGTCGGCCACCCACAGTTGCCGGTAACCGACGCTGCTCACCGGGGCAGGGCGGCGAAGCGGTCGGCGGCCCGGTCGTCCACCGTCTCGTACGCCTCGGCTGCCGCCCGCACCCCCTGCGAGGTCACCGCGACCCGGGCCCCCAGCCGGCAGAGCCAGGTGTGCGCGGCCACCTCCAGCCCGGCCAGGGCCGCGCCGGCTCGCCACTCGGGCGCCGCGACCAGCAACCCGGGTGCTCCCGCGAGGCCCAGCGCCAGCCGGTGCGCCTCGCCGTCGAGCGTGCCGGCGACCGCCCGCAACTCCTTCGGCCGGACGACGAACGACTCATCGGTCATGACTCCACCCCCGTGGACGATCGGCTTCGACGCGCTGACGCTAGGCGCGTACCGGTGGCCGTCCGGTGCCCTGTGGACAGCTGGCGGTGAGGCGTACCCCGGCCTGTCCACAGGCGTTGCCCAGCGCGGACCCGACGGCTAATCTGCGGCCCCGACCGCCGGTAGGGTGGTGTGGTGATCGTCGCTGTCGGCATCGACGTGGTCCTGGTCGACCGGTTCGCCCGGGCGCTGGCCCGGACGCCGCTGCTCGCCGACCGGCTCTTCACCACGACCGAGCGACACACCTGGGCCGGTGCCCCACGCTCGTCGGAGTCGCTCGCCGCCCGCTTCGCCGCCAAGGAGGCAGTGGCCAAGGCGCTCGGTGCTCCGGCCGGGCTCAACTGGCACGACTGCGAGATCGTGTCCGACCCGGACGGCCGCCCCCGGCTCGCCGTCTCCGGCACTGTCGCAGCCGCGGCCGAGGCGCGTGGAGTCAACCACTGGCATCTGTCGTTGTCGCACGACGGGGGGATCGCGTCGGCGATGGTGGTCGCGGAACGGTGACGTCGGCTGGGCGGGCCGCTCCGGCCCACCCGCGAACGGGATGGGACACGGTGGCATGAGATCGGTGTGGCGGGTTGCCGACGTACGGGCGGCCGAAGCAGGGCTGATGGGCGCAGTGCCGGAGGGGACGTTGATGCAGCGTGCCGCCGCCGGGCTGGCGCGTCGGGCCGCTCTCCTGCTGGACGAGCGCGGCGGGGTCTACGGCGGGCGGGTGCTGCTGCTGGTCGGCTCCGGTGACAACGGCGGCGACGCCCTGTACGCGGGGGAGCGGTTGGCCCGCCGGGGTGTCCACGTGTCCGCCCTGCTGCTCACCCCCGGGCGCGCGCACGCCGCCGGGCTGGCCGCGCTGCGGGCGGCCGGCGGTCGGCTGGTGCCGCAGCCCACCGGCCCGGTCGACCTGGTCCTCGACGGGATCGTCGGCATCGGTGGCACCGGTGGCCTGCGGGCGAACGCGGACGAGGTGGTCCAACGTCTCGGCGAGCTGCGGGGGCGGGACGGTGAGCGGGCCACTGTCGTGGCGGTGGACGTGCCGAGCGGGGTCGCGGTGGACACCGGCCACGTTCCGCTGTCCGCGTCCGGCCGGCCGACCGCCGTACGGGCCGACGTGACGGTGGCGTTCGGCGCGCTCAAGCCCGCACTGGTCGTCGGGCCGGCCGCCGCCCTGGCCGGGCAGGTGGAGCTGGTCGACATCGGGTTGCGGCCGTGGCTGCGAGGCACCCCTGCGCTACGGGTCACCGAGTGGTCCGACCTGGTCGAGTGGTGGCCGGAGCTGGGACCGGCGTCGGAGAAGTACACCCGGGGTGTGGTGGGGGTAGCCACCGGCTCGGAGACCTATCCGGGTGCGGCGGTGCTCTCCGTCGGCGGGGCTCTGGCCGGGCCGACCGGCCTGGTCCGCTACGCCGGCAGCGCCCGCGCCGAGGTGCTGCACCAGCACCCCTCGGTGATCGCCAGCGGCCGAGTCGCCGACGCGGGCCGGGTGCAGGCCTGGGTCTGCGGCTCCGGGCTCGGCACCGGCACGGACGCGGCCGCCGAGCTGCGTGCCGTCCTGGCCGCCCCGGTGCCGGTGGTGCTCGACGCCGACGCGCTGACCCTGCTGGTGGACGGTTCGCTCGCCGAACGGCTGCGGAGCCGGGACGCGCCGATCGTGGTCACCCCGCACGACCGGGAGTTCACCCGACTCTGCGGGGAGGAGCCCGGCACCGACCGGGTCGGCTCCGCGCTGCGGCTGGCCGCCTGGATGAACGCCGTGGTGCTGCTCAAGGGGGATCGCACGGTGATCGGCACCCCGGACGGTCGGGCGTACGTCAACCCGACCGGCACTCCCGCGCTGGCCACCGGCGGCACCGGCGACGTGCTGGCCGGGCTGCTCGGCTCGCTGCTGGCCGCCGGAGTGCCCGCCGACCGGGCGGCGGCCTCGGCCGCGTACCTGCACGGGCTCGCCGGTCGGGAAGCGGCCCGGGGCGGGCCGGTGACAGCGCCCGACGTGGTCACCGCGCTCCGCCCGGTTGTCGCCCGGCTGGGCTGATCGTGCCGTTACGGCCGGATCGGCACCCCGGGGCGTGCGTCGCCGCCCCCGGTGATCACGGCGGAAAGTAGGCTGGGCGCATGTGGCAGGCCGAGGTACGCGTCGATCTTGACGCCATCCGCGAGAACGTGAGCCGACTCCGCTCCGGCACCACCGCCGAGCTGATGGCGGTGGTGAAGGGCGACGGGTACGGCCACGGCATGCTCCCGGCCGCCCGCGCGGCGCTCGACGCCGGTGCGGACTGGCTCGGTGTCTGCACCCTCGACGAGGCGCTCACGCTGCGCCGGGGCGGGGTGACCGCGCCGGTGCTGGCCTGGCTTCTCGCGCCGGGGCTGCCGCTGCACGAGGGGGTCAGCGCCGGGGTGGACCTGGGCGCGGCCAGCCTGCCGCAACTGGACGAGATGATCGAGGCGAGCCGACTCGCCGGGCGTCCCGCCCGTCTGCACCTCAAGATCGACACCGGGTTGTCCCGGGGCGGCGCGACTGTCGCCGACTGGCCGGCGCTGCTGGACGCCGCCGCGAAGGCACAGGCCGACGGCCTGGTCGAGGTGGTCGGTGTGTGGAGCCACTTCGTGTACGCGGACTCGCCCGGCCACCCCACCACCGACCGTCAGTTGGCCGTCTTCCACGAGGGGTTGGCCATGGTCGAGCGGGCCGGGCTGCGACCGCGCTGGCGGCACCTCGCCAACTCGGCGGCCACCCTGACCCGCCCGGACACCCACTTCGACCTGGTCCGCCCCGGCATCGCCATCTACGGCCTCTCCCCGGTCGCCGGCGAGACGTACGGGCTGCGGCCGGCGATGACCGCGCGGGCCCGGGTCATGCTCACCAAGCGGGTGCCCGCCGGCACCGGCGTCTCCTACGGGCACGCCTACACCACCGAGGCCGACGCGAACCTGGCCGTCGTCCCGCTCGGGTATGCCGACGGGGTTCCCCGGCACGCGTCCAACACCGGGCCGGTGCAGCTCGCCGGGGCGCGAAGGACCATCTCGGGGCGGGTCTGCATGGACCAGTTCGTGATCGACTGCGGCGACGACCCGGTGGCCGACGGCGACGTGGCGACCCTGTTCGGCAGCGGCGTCGACGGCGAACCGACGGCCGACGACTGGGCCGAGGCGGTCGGCACGATCAACTACGAGATCGTCACCCGCTTCGGCGGCACCCGGGTGCCCCGGGTCTACGACGGCGAACGGCCATGAGCTACCGCATCCCGCGCCCGCGTACCGCGGCGGGTCGGGTCGCCGGCATCGTCGGCGCCGCGGTGGGGGTGGCCGCGGCGGGCCTGGCGGCCGGCGTCGCGACCGAACGCACACTGGTCCGCCGCTTCAAGGCCGACCCGACCGACCGCTACGCGCACGAGACGTTCGGCGAGCAGCGGTACGACGAGGCGTTCCGTCTGGAGCTGCCGGACGGCACGGACATCCACGTCGAGGTGGTCGAGCCGACCCGGCCGGTGTCGGGGCACCCGACCGTGGTGCTGGTGCACGGCTTCTGCCTGGACATGGGGACGTTCCACTTCCAACGCCAGATGCTCGCCGAGCGCGGTGACTACCGGATCGTGGCGTACGACCAGCCCGGTCACGGCCGCTCCGGCCGGTTGGAGACCGGGGAGTACGACCTAGCGGTGCTCGGCCGGACGCTGCGCCAGGTGATCGATCGGACCGCGCCGGACGGGCCGCTGATCCTGGTCGGGCACTCGATGGGCGGCATGACCATCATGGCGTTCGCCGAGCTGTTCCCGGAGCTGTTCGGTGACCGCGTGGTGGGCACCGTCCTGATGGCCACGTCGGGCGGGCTCGTCGCGGAGACCAAGCTGGTCGCACCCGCGCTGCTCGGCCGGGTCGGCGGCCCGGTGCTGTACATGGTCAGCAACGCCACCCGGTACGGCGGGCCGGTCATCGACAAGGCACGCAAGTCGACGTCGAACGTGGCCTGGCTGCTGACCCGCAAGTACGGCTTCGGCACCCGCAAGCCGAGCCCGGCGCTGGTGTCCTACGTGGAGACGATGAACTCCCGGACGTCGGCCGACACCGTCACCCGCTATCTGCGTACCCTGGCCACCCACTCGCGCTTCCCGGCGCTGGCGGCCCTGGCGGCGACCCCGGTCCTTGTGGTGGTCGGCGACAAGGACATGATCACTCCGGTGACCCACTCCGAGGAGATCGTCCGGCGGCTGCCGCACGCCGAGTTCGTGAAGATCAAAGACAGTGGTCACGTGGTGATGCTGGAGCACGCCGACGAGGTCAACGCCGCCCTCGCGCGGTTCCTCGATTCGATCGCAGAGCCGGAGGAACGGTGAGTCACGTCGTCAAACTGCCGACCGTCGAGGACACCCGGGAGTTCGGCCGCCGCCTGGCGGGGCTGCTGCGCGCCGGCGACCTGGTGCTGTTGACCGGCCCGCTGGGCGCCGGCAAGACAGCGCTCACGCAGGGCATCGGCGCCGGGCTCGGTGTGCTCGGCGACGTCACCTCGCCGACGTTCGTGATCGCCCGGGTGCACCGGCCCGACCCGGCCCGGGGCGGTCGGGTGGCGCTGGTGCACGCCGACGCGTACCGGTTGGGGGCTGCCACCGATCCGCGCGCCGAGATCGACGATCTGGACCTCGACGCTTCGGTGGACGACTCGGTGACGGTTGTGGAGTGGGGCGAGGGCCTGGTCGAGCAGCTGGTCGACGCGCACCTGCGGGTTCGGATCGACCGCCGCGACGACGACACCCGAGTCGTCGAGCTGGACCCGGTCGGTGGTGACTGGGCTCGGCGGCTCGCCGACCTGGGTTAGTCGGCGCTCTCCGGACCGGGCTGGGCCGGCCGCTGTCGTACCCGATGCCTAGAGTGCGGGGGACCGACCCGCGCTGTGAGAGGTTCCTGATGCCCGACGACGCCCCCGCCCTGGATCTGTTGGCCCTGCTGCCGGAGCAGTGGCGTGCCGTGCTCACCCCGCACCTGGACGCGGCGCGCACCGCCGCGCTGGGCGAGTTCGTCGCCCGCGAATACGCGACGCAGACCGTCTTCCCGCCGGTGGAGGACCTGTTCTCGGCCTACCGGCTGTGCCCGCCGCAGGCCACCCGGGTGCTGATCCTCGGGCAGGACCCCTACCACCGGGCCGGGCAGGCACACGGGTTGAGCTTCAGCGTGCGCGACGGTGTGACGGTGCCGCCGTCGTTGCGCAACGTCTTCAAGGAGTTGGGCGAGGACGTCGGGGTTCCCAAGCCGCGCAGCGGCAACCTCGACGGTTGGGCCGCCCAGGGCGTGTTGCTCCTCAACGCGGTGCTGACCGTCCGCCAGGCCACGCCGGGCTCGCACGCCAACGCCGGCTGGGAGGAGTTCACCGACGCGACCATCCGGGCGCTGGACGCGTCACCGGACCGGGTTGTCTTCCTGCTCTGGGGTGGCTACGCCCGCAAGAAGGCCGCCCTGGTCACCAACCCGCAGCACGTGGTGCTGGAGGCCGGCCACCCCAGCCCGATGAACCCGCGTGGCTTTCTCGGCAGCCGACCGTTCAGCGCGGCCAACAAGGCTCTCGCCGATGCCGGCCTGCCCACCATCGACTGGGAGCGCACCGCCGGCTGAGCTCAGCCGCCGCTGGTCGACTGGCGGTCCCGATAGCGGCGCAGCAACTCGGCTGCCCGGGCGTCGGTCAGCTCCAGCTCGACCAGCGGCACCACCTGGTAACTCCGCTGACCGTGGCGCACCTCGATCGTCTCGGGCAGCTCGTCGCACATGATGGCCCTGATCTCGCCGTACGTGGTCGACCACCGGTGCTCGCCCGGCTCCTCCGGCTCCAACCACACCCCGCCGAACTCACTCCAGCGGGCGTTCCACCGCTGGCCGTAGTTCGCCTCCAGCCAGCGGGTGAACAGCTTGGAGTCCTGCCAGCGCAGGGCGATCTCCGGCGCGTCGACCGGCACCGGCGCGCCCTGCAACAACGCGGCGGTGCTTCCGGTGAGCACCTGCGGGAAGTCGGGAAGCCGGTCCAGCAGCTCGTCCAGGCCGAGCTCCTCGATCCGCTCCGCGATGGGACGCACCGCCAGGTCGTCGATGCGGGCATCAAGGTGCGCGTCCAGCGGCTCGACCCCGACCACCAACTGCACGTCCATCGCGGCGAGCAGTGCCTCGAGAACGGCGATGCTTGGCGTGCGGTTCCCGTTTTCGATGCGGGCCACCGCAGCCTGGCTGATCCCGGCCGCGTCAGCCAGCTCGCACTGGCTCAGCTCGCGCAGGTGCCGTTGCTCTCGAATCGTGTTGGCGAGCAGGGTGGCCAGGCGTGTGGACGGCATCCCGGCATGGTGGACCACGCTGGGCCGGAGTGGATACCGCAGAGCCGGATTCACGACTGGATGGCCTTCTTTGAGATCCATCGTGCGAACGGTGGCCTCGCCGGCAGGAAGGCCGTTCGCTGATGAGCGATATACCTGTGAGTCATATTTATGACTCACAGGTATATCGGCTGTTGTGACAGGTGCCGCCAGGGCCGGAGCGGGTCGGGCGCGACATGTCTGCGCGGCGTCGGCGGCCCCCCAGGGCGACCGCGTGCCTGGGGGCGACCGGGCGGCATGGGCCGGGCGGCGGGTGAGGGCGGGGCGTGACGGAGGGCTGCGGCGGGGGCGGCTAGGCTGGCTTACCGTGCTCGTACTCGTGGTGGACAGCTCGACCCCTGCGGTGACCGCAGCGCTGGTGGATGTCTCGGCGGACGGTGTGGTGTCCCGGGCGCACCGGTGCACTGTCGATGCCCGCGCTCACGGCGAACTGCTCGCCCCCCAGGTGGACGCCGTCCTCGCCGACGCCGACGCGCGCCCACGTGACCTGACCGCCATCGTCGCCGGGCTCGGCCCAGGACCATTCACCGGGCTGCGGGTCGGCCTGGTCACCGCCGCCACGATGGGGCAGGTGCTCGGCATCCCCACGTACGGCGTCTGCTCGTTGGACGCCATCGGCTACCCGGCGGCGTCCGGTGAGCCGGTGTTGGCCGCCAGCGACGCCCGGCGCAAGGAGCTCTACTGGGCCGTCTACGACGGCGCCGGCCAGCGGATCGTCGGGCCCGAGGTGTCGACCCCGGCGGTGGCCGCGGTGCGCGCCCGGGAGCTGGGTGCGACGGTCGCGGTCGGCGACGGGGCGCACCGGTACGCCGAGACCCTGGACCTGCCCGTTCGGGTCGAGCCCCGGTACCCGGATGCCACAGTGCTGGCGCTGCTCGCCGCCGAGCGGATCCGGGCGGCGGAGCCCGGCGAGCGGCTCACCCCGCTCTACCTGCGCCGCCCCGACGCGGTGGCGGCGACCGGCCGTAAACCGGTCCTGCCATGACGGCGGTACGGCTACTCCCGTTCCGCTGGTGGCACATCGACGACGTGCTGCCGATCGAGGCGGACCTCTTCGGGGCCGAGCAGTGGTCGCCCGGCATGTTCTGGAGCGAGTTGGCGAACGGACACCACTACCGGGTCGCCGTCGACGAGGACGGTGCGGTGCTCGGTTACGCCGGGCTCGCCGGAGTTCCCCCGGACGAGGTGTGGGTGCAGAACATCGCCGTCCGCCGGGACGCCCAGCGGCGCGGTGTGGGCCGTGCCCTCCTGGAGGACCTGCTCGCCGAGGCGGCCCGCCGCGAGACCCGCAGCACCCTGCTGGAGGTCGCCGTGGACAACGCCGCCGCCCAGCGGCTCTACGCGACGTACGGGTTCGAGCCGATCGGCGTGCGGCGCGGCTACTACCAACCGAGCAACACCGACGCGCTGGTCATGCGGCGCGACGCCGAGCCGACCGGGAACGGACCACACGACCATGGCTGACGAACCGCTGATCCTGGGTATCGAGACCTCCTGCGACGAGACCGGCGTCGGCATCGTGCGGGGGCATACCCTGCTGGCCGACGCGCTCGCCTCCAGCGTCGAGGAACACGCCCGGTTCGGGGGTGTGGTCCCCGAGGTGGCCAGCCGGGCGCACCTGGAGGCCATCGTTCCGACCATGGACCGTGCCCTGACCGAGGCCGGCGTCACCCTGGCCGACATCGACGCGATCGCGGTCACCTCCGGGCCCGGTCTGGCCGGCGCGCTGCTGGTCGGTGTCGCCGCTGCCAAGGGGTACGCGCTCGCCGCCGAGAAGCCCGTGTACGGCGTGAACCACCTTGCCGCGCACGTAGCGGTGGACACCCTCGAACACGGCCCCCTGCCCGAACCCGCGATCGCGCTACTGGTGTCCGGTGGCCACTCGTCCCTGCTGCTCGTCGACGACCTGGCCCGAGGCGTCACCCCACTGGGCGCCACCATCGACGACGCGGCCGGCGAGGCGTTCGACAAGGTCGCCCGGCTACTCGGGCTGCCGTTCCCGGGCGGGCCGCCGATCGACCGGGAGGCCCGCGCCGGTGACGCCGCCTCGATCGCGTTCCCGCGTGGCCTGACCGCCGCGAAGGATCTCGCCGCCCACCGGTACGACTTCTCGTTCTCCGGACTGAAGACGGCGGTGGCCCGGTGGGTCGAGGCCCGTCAACGTGCCGGCGAGCCGGTGCCGGTCGCCGACGTGGCCGCGTCCTTCCAGGAGGCGGTTTGTGACGTGCTGACCAACAAGGCACTCGCGGCCTGCCGTGCCCAGGGCATCGAGACCCTGGTGATCGGCGGGGGAGTGGCGGCGAACTCGCGGCTGCGGGCGATGGCCGAGCAACGGGCCGAGAAGTACGGCATCCAGGTCCGGGTGCCCCGGCCCAAGCTCTGCACCGACAACGGCGCGATGGTGGCCGCACTCGGTTCGCACCTGGTCGCCGCGGGTGTCGCACCGAGCCGACTCGACCTGCCGGCCGACTCGGCGCTGCCGTTGACCACGGTCAGCGTGTGACGGGGCGGCGGGCATGATCGTGCGGATGTGGGAGGCGCGCGCCGAGGCGTACGGCGTGGCGGATCTGATCACCTGGGTGTGCGACACCGCCCTGCCCGAGTTGGAACACGACCCGCTGTACGTCTCCAGTGAGGTCTTCTCCTCCACCGACCATCGGGTGGTGGTCATCTCGAAGTGGCGCAGCAACCCGCGTCCGTTGCCGGATCCGCCTGCCCTGCTGGTGGCCCGCGCCCCGCACTCCTGGGACTTCACCCAGGTCGACCGCTGACCCGGGCCACCAACGAAGGCAAGGTCAGCTGCGGCGCATCATCCGGTAGGTGGCGATGCCGCCGGTGCCCAACGCGGCGAGGAAGACCAGCCAGACGACTGTGCTGCTGACGCCGACCTGAGGGCCGGAGTTGGCCGAGGCGGCGGCCAACAGCCCGTCCTCACCGGGGGCGGGCAGCGCGGCCGGCGGCAGTTCCGGCCAGCGGACCAGGCCCGTGCTCTCCAGCATCTGCATGTGGTGCTGTACGAAGCCGTTGGCGTCTTCGCAGAGCTTGCGGACGGTGGCGTCCCGGGTGCTGGCCCGCACCGCCCCGATCACCGGGAAGATCTTGCCGTGGGCGACCCGGAGCCGGGTGACGAAGATCTGGTCGAACCGGGCGCCGGAGGCCTTCTGCATCTCCGCCAGCCAGCCCTTCTGCTCGGCGGTCGGCTCGCTGGGGATCGTCGCGCCCAACTTGTTGGCCGCCTCGACGACGAGTTCGTCGAGCTTCTGGTGCTCACCGGCGATGCCCGCGCCGATCTCCCGGACCTTGGCGGACTGCCCCTTCTCGGCAGCCATCTGCCCGGCTGGCATCTCCCACAGCCCGGCCAGCCGTACCCCGTTGAGCAGTGTCATGTCGGCGGCGTTGAGCTGCTGGCCGCCGGCGGGCGCGGCGACTGCCACGCCGGGCAGGACACCGACCCCCGCGATGACCGCGATGAGCAGCATCGCTGCTCGGTGGGTCCGGTTGCCCAGTCGGCGGTGGGCGGATCTGAGCGGTGCCATGTCTGTGGTGCCTCCTCGGTCCGGACCGGATCGCGTCTGGACCGGCCCGCCGTACGCTCCCGGCTGCCCGTCCGCCCACTGGTACGGACCGAACGCGTGATCAGTTCACCGGTTGGCGACGTGGATCAGCGCGTGATGGCGAGGAAGCCGCCGAGCAGCAGCAGAGTGATCGCCGCGGCGGCGAAGAGCATCAGCAGCTCGCGACGCCCGTGCCCGACAGTGTCGCTGCCGACGGCCGGGTCGGACAGGGCGGGAAGGTCGCGGGTCAGCGCGGCCAGGTCGCCGAGGGTACGTGCCGTCCACACCGCACCGGCCCGGTCGGAGAACTCGTCGAGGGTCAGCCGCCCCGCCGCGGTGTGCCGGTGCAACTCGGCGACCACCCGGTTACGGTCGTCGTCCGAGGCGCGCAACTCGACATCCACGCCGGACAGCGTACGCGGGTCAGCCCACGTCGAGGGGGTCGGCGAGGAGCCGTTCGAAGGCCAGCTCGGCGGCCCCGATCAGCGGTGCGTCCTCGCCGAGTTTGGGCGTACGCAGCCGGACGTGCTCCAGGCAGGCGCCGAGCGCGTTGGAGTTGAGTCGGCTGCGGATCTGGGCGGCGGCGGCGAGGTACAGGTCGCGCATGGTGCCGCCGAAGATGACCATTTCGGGGTTGAAGACGTTCACCAGGTTGGCGACGCCGAAGCCGAGCCAGTCGCCGGCCTGGCGTACCGCCGTCTGCGCCCGGGCGTCACCCCGGTCGGCGGCGTCGAAGACCTCCAGCAACGCGTCACGGCCCCGGGCGTCGGACCGTCCGGCGGCGCGCAGCAGACCGTGCTCGCCGATCTCGGTCTCCCAGCAGCCCCGGGCACCGCACTCGCAGGGCCTGCCGTCGCGGACCACCTTCATGTGTCCGACCTCGCCGCCGTACCCGCCGTGCCCGGTCAGCCGCCGTCCACCGGCGATGATGCCGGCACCCACGCCGACGTCCCCGTACAGGTAGAGGACGTTGTCGCAGCCGGCCGCCACACCTCGGGCGTGCTCGGCGAACGCGGCGACGTCGGCCACGTTGCCGACCGTGACCGGTACGTCGATGCCCAACTCGTCGGCGACCGCCGCGCCGATCGGCTCGTCCACCCAGCCGGTGGTCGGACCGAGCCGGACCAGGCCGTCGTCTCGCCGGACCATGCCGCAGACGGCGACTCCGGCGCCGACGCAGATCGCGTCGGCCGGGACCAGTTGCTGCATCTCCTTGACCGCGCCGGCCAGCAGCGGCGCGGCCTCGGCGGCCAGCAGACCGCGTGGTCGGTCCAGTTCGCGGCGATCCAGGACCGCGCCGCCCAGACCGATCCGGGCGGCGCGTAACCGGTCCACCTCCACCGAGTACGCGTACGCGTAGACCCGGGCCGACTCGGGCCGGACGACAAGTGACGGTCGTCCGGCCCGGCCGGTCTCCTTCGGCGCGCCCTCACTGACCAGCCCCACCGCGGACAGGTCGGCGGTGAGCGCGCCGATGGTGCTGCGGTTGAGGCCCAGTGTGGTGGTCAGTTCGGCCCGTGTGGTCGCCCCATGGACGTGCACGTGTCTCAGCAGGGCACCGAGGTTCTGCCGTCTGACGTCCTCCTGGCTCGGTCCTGGGCGCATCGTGGTGCTACCTCCCGCGGGGGGTCAGCGGGTGCCGGTGGCTGCCGCGCGGCGGCGGGAGAGGGCATCGACGCTGGCGGCGAGCAGCAGGACGACGCCGGTGACCACGTACTTGACTCCCGCGCTGTACCCCATCAGGCCCATTCCGTTTTCGATGACCGCGACGACCGCGCCGCCGAGCACTGCGTCGAGGACACGGCCCTTGCCGCCGAAGAGGCTGGTGCCGCCGATCACCGCCGC
Source organism: Micromonospora sp. WMMD967 (assembly GCF_029626165.1). Lineage (NCBI taxonomy): Bacteria > Bacillati > Actinomycetota > Actinomycetes > Micromonosporales > Micromonosporaceae > Micromonospora > Micromonospora sp. WMMD967. The sequence continues at coordinate 239,539 of NZ_JARUBK010000001.1, read as the reverse complement.
GCCGACCGCGTAGAGGAGTACGTTACTGCCCCCCGTGTTCGGGTCGACCGAGTTTGCCCGGCTGGCCGCCACGATGCCACCGACGGCCGCCATGGACGAGCAGATCATGAAGACCGAGATCCGGATCCGGTCGACGTCGATGCCGGCCCGGCGGGCCGCTTCCCGGTTGCCGCCGACGGCGTAGATGTGCCGACCGTAGCTGGTGCGTTGGAGCACGAAGGTCCACACGATCAGCAGCACCGCGATGATCGGCACCACGATCGGCACGCCCTTGAGTGAGCTGATCACGACGTTGCGGCTGCGTTCGAGGTTGAGTACGTACACCGCGGTGACGAGGATGACGGCGAGCCCGCCGATCCGCAGCGCCACCACCGCGATCGGGTCGGTGATCAGACCGCGGGCCACCCGGTTGCGGTGACGCAGCAGTTGCACCGCCGCGTAGCCGACGACCGCGAGCACTGCCAGCGCCCAGCCCAGGGTGGGGGTGAGGTTGCGGTTGGCGATGGCGACCAGCACCTCGTCGCGGACGGAGATGTTGGTGCCCTCCTTCACCAGCAGCAGCACGATGCCCTGGAAGGCGAGGAAGCCGGCGAGGGTGACCACGAAGGACGGAATGCCGATCTTCGCGACGAGCAGGCCGAGGCTGGTGCCGATGACCAAGCCGGTGGCGATCCCGGCGAGCACGGCGACCCACCAGGGGTAGCCGAGCACGGTGACCACATTGGCCAGTACCGCCGCGCAGACACCGCTGGCGAAGCCGGCGGAGAGGTCGATCTCGCCGAGCAGCAGTACGAAGACCAGACCCATCGCGATCAGCGTGACCGCCGCGCCCTGGGTGAAGAGGTTGGCGAAGTTGCCGGCGGACAGGAACGACGACGGCTGCATGATCGCGAAGACGGTGCAGAGCACGATGAGGCCGAGCACCGCGGGTAGCGCGCCGACGTCGCCGCCGCGTACCCGGCTCAGGTAGTTGCGGGCGTGGCTCCCGACGGTCGGCGGCGGTGTGACGGCCGCGGGGCCGTCCTTCCGCACGGCGGTGGTGGTCATCGGGCGCCTCCTGAGATCGAGTCGGCCGGCTGCGGGCCGTCGCCGTTGCTGCCCGGGTCGGCGGCGATGCCGAGCCCGCCCGAGCGCCCGGCGGTGATCAGCTCGACCACCTGCGCGTGGGTGATGTCGGTGGTCTTCACCTGGGCGACCATCTGGCCGAGGTACAGCGCGGCGATCCGGTCGGAGACGGCGAAGACGTCGTTCATGTTGTGGGAGATGAGCACCACGGCCAGGCCGTTGTCGGCGAGACGGCGGACCAGTTCGAGCACCTGGGCGGTCTGTGCCACGCCGAGTGCCGCGGTGGGCTCGTCCAGGATGACCAGCTTGCTGTTCCACAGCACGGCCTTGGCGATGGCCACGGTCTGACGCTGACCGCCGGAGAGGCTTGACACGTGCTGGCGCAGCGAGGTGACGGTGCGGATGGAGAGCCCGGCCAGCGTCTCGGCGGCGAGCTGTTCCATGGTCGGCTCGTCGAGGACGATGCCGCTGCGCTTCTCCCGGCCGAGGAACATGTTCTGCACGATGTCCAGGTTGTCGCAGAGCGCGAGGTCCTGGTAGACGACCTCGATGCCGAGCGCGGCGGCGTCGCGGGGGCTGCCGATGTGCACTGGTTCACCGTTGAACAGGAACTCACCGGCATCGGTGGGGTGGATGCCACTGATGCACTTCACCAGGGTCGACTTGCCGGCACCGTTGTCACCGACCAGTGCGGTGACTTCGCCCGGGTGGACGGTCAGGGCGACGTCGCGGAGCACCTGGACGGGACCGAAGCTCTTGTCGATCCCGCGGAGTTCCAGCAGGGGGGTCGCGGACACGGGGGTCTCCTTCTTAAGGGAGGGTCGGGGCCCGTCCGGCGGGCGCCGCCCGGCACGGGAGGGGTGCTCCCGTGCCGGGCGGCGGTGGTCGTCCCGGCGGGTACTGCGGCGTCGGTCAGCTGATGCCGGCGTCGGCGCAGGCCTTGGCGTACGCCGCGGTGCAGACCTCTTCCTTGGTCACGTAGCCGTCGGCGATGACGTCCTTGACGGTGTCCTTGTAGATGGCCTTCGGGGTGAGCAGCACCGACGGGACGTCGCGGTTGCCCTCGGGGTCCTTGACCGTCTGGCCGGTGTCCTTCTTCTCGCCCTTGGCGAGCGCGATGGCCAGGTCGGACGCGGCCTTGGCCTCTTCCCGGACGGCCTTGTAGACGGTCATGCACTGGTCACCGGCGAGGATGTTCTGCAGGCCCTCGGTGCTGGCGTCCTGCCCGGTCACCGGCACCTTGCCGTTGAGCTTGTTCTTCTTGAGGATCGAGATGGCGGCGTTGCCGAGACCGTCGTTGGCGGCGAGCACGCCGTCGATCTTGCCGTTGGCCTTCGTCAGCTGCTGCTCGAAGATCGTTGCGGCCTGCGCGTTGTCCCACGCCGGCACGGCGTCCTCAGGGCCCTTGACGTATTCCTTGGAGTCGAACTTCGGCTTGAGCACCGAGTCGTAGCCGGCCTTGAACAGGGTGGCGTTGTTGTCGGTGGGGGAGCCGTTCAGGTACGCCACGACGGGGTTCTTCGCGCCCTTTTCGGTCAGGCACTTCGACAGGCCCTCGCCCTGGAGCTTGCCGACGACCTCGTTGTCGAAGCTGACGTAGTACTGGGCGGAGCCGCCGAGGGTGAGCCGGTCGTAGTCGATGGTGGCGACGCCCTGCGACTTGGCCTTGTCGAGCACGGCCTTGCCGGTGCCCGAGTCCAGGTTGACGATCATCAGAACGGTGACGCCGCTGGTGATCATCTGGTCGGCGATGGTCTGGAAGGCGGTCTTGTCGTTCTGGGCGTTCTGGATGTCGTACTGGACCCCGGCGGTCTTGAACGCCTCTTCCAGGAAGCGACGGTCCGCGGTCTCCCAGCGGACGGACGACTTGCTGTCCGGGAGGATCACGCCGATCTTGGGGGTCTTCTTGGAGTCGGTCGAACCAGAGCCGGCGTCGTCGCCGCAGGCGGTCAATCCACCGGTCGCGAGTAGGCCCACGGTGGCGATGGTGAGGATCCCCTTACGCATGTGCAGGGTCCTTTCGGGTGGGGGAGGTGTCGTTTTGTTGTGTCCGGCAACGTATTTCGCGTCACACCGGCTCCACAAGACCGCGCAGGTGCCAAGTTTGTTGGGAGCGATAACAATTCAGCAACGCGACTGTTACTCCCCGGCCATCCCGGAACGGGTCGGCCGTCATGAATGTCGTCAGCGGGTCTGTAGCGGCGCGGTGCGCGCGTCCGTCAGCGCCACCAGATCGGCCGCGGCCAGTTCGAGCTGCAGGCCACGCCGACCAGCCGAGACGTAGATCGTCGGGAGGTCCAGCGCGGAATCGTCCAGCACTGTCGGCAACCGGCGGCGTTGCCCGAGCGGGCTGATCCCCCCGCGTACGTAGCCGGTGGCCCGCTCGGCGACCGCCCGCTCGGCAAGCGTCGCCCGCTTGCCGCCGACCGCCGCCGCGAGCGCCTTGAGGTCCAACTCACCAGTGACCGGGACGACCGCGACGGTGAGCCCACCGTCGACAGCGGTCACCAGCGACTTGAAGACGCGCTCCGGTGCCACGCCGAGCGCCACCGCCACCAACGCGCCGTAGTTCGGGGCGTCCGGCGACACCCGGTACGGGTGGGTGCGATGCGCGATCCCGCGCTTGACCAACAGTGCCGTCGCCGGTGTGCCCTGTCCCGCCACACCGACGACGCTAGACCACCGGCTGCCCGATCAGCACCGTCGGTGCGTTCGCGACCCGGGTGAGCACCAGGCTGGCCGAGGCGTCGCCGGCCAGCCGTAGGTCCCGCCGAAGCTGCTCCGGGGTGAGCGCGGAACCCCGCTTGAGGATCTCCACCCGACCCACCCCGCGATCGCGCAGCAGCGCCCGCAGTCGCTTGAGCGAGAACGGCAGCACGTCGGTGATCTCCAGGCAGCGCGCGTACGGGGTGCGGGTGGGGCGGTCGGCGTAGAGGTAGGCGATGCTCGGGTCGCCGAGGGTCGCGTCCAGTTCGGAGGCGAGTTCGGCGACGAGGTGCGCCCGGACCACCGCCGGGTCCGGGTCGTACAGGTAGCGACGCGTCGGCCCGACAGGTGCCTCGTCGGCGCCCGAGCCGGTGAGCTGGTGGCGGTGGGTCTCGACGCCCCGCTGCCGGTAGAGGGTGGCGCGGCGGGGCACCTCGGCCAGATCACCGCACCAGAGCGCGGCCTCGACCAGGTCGCCGTCCACAGCTACCCACTCCGCCTCCGCGCCGGCCGGGATGAGCCCGTGGTCCAGGCCCGGTGCCACCTTCACGACGGTGTGCGGCACCCGCTCGGCCAACCCTGTGACGAAGTCCCACGGCGGCGAGTAGGCGCGTGGGTCGAAGATCCGACGGCCGGTGCCGGTCGCGCGGCGGGCCGGGTCGCAGAAGACCCCGTCGACCCGGGAGACGTCGAACGCCGTGGCATCCCCGCACTCGACGGTGAACAGGTCGGCCAGCCCGGACGCCGCGGCGTTGGCGGCGGCCATCGCGGCGGTGACCGGGTCGGCCTCCACCCCGTACACCCGGATGCCGGCGCGGGCGGCGGCCAGCGCGTCGGCGCCGAGGCCGCACCCGAGGTCGGCCAGGGTGCGCACACCGGCGGCGTGCAGCCGGGCCGCCCGACGGTCGGCGACGACCCGGCGGGTGGCCTGTTCCAGGCCGGGGCGGGTGAGGAACATCCCGGCGGCGGCCGGGCCGAACTTGCCGACCGCACGGTGGCGCAGCTCGGCCTGGGTGAGCGCCGCGGCGGCCAGCGTCGGCGGCACGCCGGCCGCGCGCAACGCCGAGGCCGCGGCCAGTGGATCACCGCCGGCGAGACCGGCCGCCGCCGTGAGCGCGGCCGACCCCTCGGGGGTACGCAGTGCCGCCAGTTGATCGAGATCCACGCGGTCATTCTCCCGGTCGGACCAGGAATCCTGGCTGGCGGGGCGCGACGCGCTGGCACTCTCCTTGACGGAGTGCTAGCCACGGAATAACCTGCGATTAGCACTCTCACCCTGAGGGTGCCAGCTTCCGGGTCTCACGACCCGGGTGCGCAACGCCAGGCGGACCGGCACCCGCGACGACGGCCCCGCCCGGTGGCATGAGGCAGATTGACGCTGGTCGGCCCCGCCGGCCAGCAACGAAACCAGTACCCCAGGAGGGTATGCCCGTGACTACCGCGACCAAGGTTGCGATCAAGCCGCTCGAGGACCGCATCGTGGTCCAGGCGAACGAGGCTGAGACCACCACGGCGTCGGGCATCGTGATCCCCGACACCGCCAAGGAGAAGCCGCAGGAGGGCACCGTCCTCGCTGTGGGCCCGGGGCGCGTCGACGACAACGGCAACCGGGTTCCGGTTGACGTGCAGGTCGGCGACACCGTCCTTTACTCGAAGTACGGCGGCACCGAGGTCAAGTACGCCGGCGAGGAGTACCTGGTGCTCTCCGCCCGCGACGTCCTCGCGGTCATCGAGAAGTAAGCAACCGATCAGTTCCATTGCCCCGGTCCGGCTCGCCGGGCCGGGGCAATGGCGCTTCGAAGGGACATTAATGGCGAAGATCCTGAGCTTCTCGGACGACGCCCGGCACCTGCTGGAGCACGGTGTCAACGCCCTCGCGGACGCGGTCAAGGTCACCCTCGGCCCGCGCGGGCGCAACGTCGTCCTGGACAAGAAATTCGGTGCGCCGACGATCACCAACGATGGTGTGACCATCGCCAAGGAGATCGAGCTCACCAACCCGTACGAGAACCTTGGCGCGCAGCTGGTCAAGGAGGTGGCGACCAAGACCAACGACGTCGCCGGCGACGGGACCACCACCGCGACCGTGCTGGCCCAGGCGATGGTTCGCGAGGGTCTGCGCAACGTGACCGCCGGGACCAACCCGGCCGGCCTCAAGCGGGGCATCGACGCGGCGGCCGTCAAGGTCTCCGAGGCGCTGCTCGGCCGTGCCGCCGAGGTCACCAGCAAGGAGTCGATCGCGAACGTGGCGACGATCTCCGCGCAGGACGCCACGATCGGCGACCTGATCGCCGAGGCGATGGAGCGGGTCGGCCGCGACGGTGTCATCACCGTCGAGGAAGGCTCCATGCTGACCACCGAGCTGGACGTGACCGAGGGTCTCCAGTTCGACAAGGGCTTCATCTCGCCGAACTTCGTCACCGACCTGGAGAGCCAGGAGTCCGTCCTCGAGGACGCGTACATCCTGGTCACCACCCAGAAGATCTCGGCGATCGAGGAGCTGCTGCCGCTGCTGGAGAAGGTCCTGCAGAACAGCAAGCCCCTGCTGATCATCGCCGAGGACGTGGACGGCCAGGCGCTCTCCACCCTGGTGGTCAACTCGCTGCGCAAGACCCTCAAGGTCTGCGCGGTCAAGGCCCCGGGCTTCGGTGACCGGCGCAAGGCGATGCTCCAGGACATCGCTATCTCCACGGGTGCCGAGCTGGTCGCCCCGGAGCTGGGCTACAAGCTCGACCAGGTCGGCCTGGAGGTGCTCGGCACCGCCCGGCGCGTCGTGGTCGACAAGGAGAACACCACGATCGTCGACGGCGGCGGCCAGAAGGCCGACGTCGCCGACCGGGTGGCCCAGATCCGCAAGGAGATCGAGGCCTCCGACTCCGACTGGGACCGGGAGAAGCTGGCCGAGCGGCTGGCGAAGCTCTCCGGTGGCATCGCCGTCATCAAGGCCGGCGCCGCCACCGAGGTCGAGATGAAGGAGCGCAAGCACCGCATCGAGGACGCCATCGCGGCGACCAAGGCAGCGGTCGAGGAGGGCACTGTCCCCGGCGGCGGCGCCGCTCTGGTGCAGATCCTCTCGGTGCTCGACGACGACCTGGGCTTCACCGGTGACGAGAAGGTCGGTGTCTCGGTCGTCCGCAAGGCGCTGGTCGAGCCGCTGCGCTGGATCGCCCAGAACGCCGGTCACGACGGCTACGTCGTGACGCAGAAGGTCGCCGACCTCGACTGGGGCAACGGCCTCGACGCCGCCAAGGGCGAGTACGTCGACCTGGTCAAGGCCGGCATCATCGACCCGGTGAAGGTGACCCGCAACGCGGTCACCAACGCCGCCTCGATCGCCGGTCTGCTGCTCACCACGGAGAGCCTCGTGGTGGACAAGCCGGAGCAGGCCGAGCCGGCCGCCGCCGGTGGGCACGGCCACGGTCACGGCCACCAGCACGGCCCGGGCTTCTGACCCGGTAGCGACACCCGTTCCGGGGCACACCGTCGTACGGCGGTGTGCCCCGGTCCGTTCTCGCGCTTGTCAGGTCATTACCGAACGCTGACGTTGTTGGCGACCGGGCGAGATGATCGCGCACACTGGGCCGATGAGCACCACGTCGCGGCGTTACGCCGCGCTGGCCGGAGTGACCGCCGCCGCCGTCGCGATCGGGATCGCCGAACCGGTGGCGGTGCTGACCGGTCCCCGGTCGGCGCCCCTGGTAGCGGTGGGCGGCGTGGTCGTGGACGCCGTCCCCGAGTCGCTGAAGCAACTGGCCATCGACGTCTTCGGCACCGCCGACAAGATCGCACTGCTGGTCGGTACGGGCCTGCTGCTGGCAGGGTTCGCCGCGCTGTTCGGTGTGCTGGCGGTCCGTCGGTTGGCGTTCGGCCTGGCCGGCATCGCCGCGTTCGGTGTCATCGGTGTGGCCGCCGCGGTGACCCGCTCCGGTGCGGACGCCTTCGACGCGCTGCCGTCGCTGGTCGGCGCCGGCCTCGGCGCCCTGGTGCTCTGGCTGTTCATCGACGGGCCGTTCGAACTGGACCCGTGGCCGTGGTCCCCACCCACCCCGACCGAGACGCCCGCCGGTCCGGTGCCGACCGATGGCCTGGTGCGGGAGTCACCGGCTGAGCCGTCCTCGGCGGCGCCGCCGGTTGGCGAAGGGTTGCCGGTGACACCCGCCGCGCCCGTGCCGGTGACACCCGCTGCGCCCGTGCCGGTGGCCCCCGTCGGTGCGGACGGCCCCGCCGAGGTCGACCCCGAGTCCCGGCGGCGGTTCCTCACCGGGAGCGGGGCTCTGCTCGGCACCGCAGTGGTGGCCGGCCTCGGTGGGCGCTGGCTGTCCGGACGACGCGGCGTCTCCGCCGCCCGGGACGCGATCCGCCTACCCGCACCGGTCGCCCCCGCCCCGGCCGTGCCGGCCGGCGCGGACCTCTCGCTGGCGCAACTCGCGCCGTACGTCACCCCGAACCTCGGCTTCTACCGGATCGACACCGCGCTGGTGGTGCCGCAGGTCGACCCGGACACCTGGCGGCTACGGATCCACGGTCGGGTCGGCACCGAGCGCACCTACACGTACGCCGACCTGCTGGCCCGGCCGCTGGTTGAGCGATACGTCACGCTGGCGTGCGTCTCCAACGAGGTGGGCGGGGACCTGATCGGCAACGCCCGCTGGCTCGGCGTACCCATTCGGGAACTGCTCGACGAGGTGGACCCGGACGACGACGCCGACCAGGTCGTCGGCCGGTCGGTCGACGGCTGGACCTGCGGCACCCCCACCGCCGCGCTGCGCGACGGGCGGGACGCCCTCCTGGCGGTCGGCATGAACGGCGAGCCGCTGCCGGTCGAGCACGGCTTCCCGGTCCGGATGGTGGTGCCCGGCCTCTACGGCTACGTGTCGGCGTGCAAGTGGGTGACCGAGCTGGAGTTGACCCGGTTCGCCGACTTCGACGCGTACTGGGTGCCGCGCGGCTGGTCCGCCCAGGGCCCGATCAAGACCCAGTCCCGGATCGACGCGCCCCGCCGACGCAACCGGTTGACCCCCGGCCCGATCACCGTGGCGGGGGTGGCGTGGGCGCAGCACCGGGGCATCCGCCGTGTCGAGGTACGCGTCGACGACGGGCCCTGGCAGGAGGCGACACTGGCTCCGACGGTGTCGGTGGACACCTGGGTGCAGTGGTCGTGGAGTTGGGACGCCACCCCGGGCGAGCATCGCCTCCAGGTCCGGGCGACGGACGCGACCGGCGAGACCCAGACCGAGCGTACGCAGGGCGTCGCCCCGGACGGCGCGACCGGCTGGCACACGGTAACCGTCACCGTCCGCTGATCGCCGCAGCCGTCATCTGGCACGGGTCTTCCGCGGGAGCCGGCTGCCTGGCCAGCGGGCCGTGCTCTGAGGCGTCCGTCTTCGCCCGAGGGACCGGGGTTCTGCCGGCTTTCCCCCGGCGGGCCGGAGTTGGTCCGCCTCAGCAACCCGTGGAAGCCCTGGCACGTCGAGATCTTGGACAGTTTCCGTTCGCGCAGAACGGAAACTGTCCAAGATCTCGGGTGCTGATGTGCCGCCGCCGCCTCTGCGCCGCCCGGGGTGGCGGTGTTCGGCGGCGGCGGTGAAGACGCCGCTGGCCGGCACCCGGTTGTGGGTGCCGGCCAGCGGTCAGGTTGTTCGGTGGGTCAGCTGTTCCAGTACTGGCCGACGAGGTCGGCGGCCTGCTGCTCCCACTGGGCGTACGCGTCGGGGTAGGCGGAGACCTGCACGGTCTGCGCGGCCTCGGTCAGCGGCATGTCCTGCCACCCGTCGACCTGACGCAGCCCCTTGAGGAACGCGGTGGTGGAGTAGGCCGGGTCGGTGATCTGCTCCGGCGTGCCCCAACCCGAGCTCGGCCGCTGCTGGAACAGGCCCAGCGAGTCGTGGTCGTTCATGTCGCCGAGGTGGCCGAGGTTCTCCAGCTTCGACTCCTGCAGGCTCGTCGCGATCGAGATCACCGCGGCGCGCTCGGGCAGGCCGGCCTTCTTCGTGGCGGCGATGATCGCCTTGACGTTGGCGGTCTGCTCGTCGTTCAGGTCGATGTGCGACTGGTTGCCCTGGGTGCCGTGCGGGATCAGCTTGGCGGTGTCCGGCTTGTCGGCCTGCACCGTTACCGCTACCGGCTTGGCGTCGCCGACGTTGTGCGCGGCGATCGGGCCGGCGAACACACCACCGACGAACGCGAGACCAGCAACGGACAGCACGCTCTTACGCATGATCGTGTTCATGGGGGTAGCTCCTTCGGGGGTAAGGACACCCGCGCACGTTCCACGGGTGTGAGCACCTCGTCCGGCGCTGCGACAAAGGGGGAAGTTCTCGGCGCCTGCGGCTCAGGGGTGGCTCGCGGCGCGGTGTCGGCGACCTACGGGCCAAGGCCCGTGACACCGGGATCGGCTACCTGCCAGCTGAAGCTCGCGGTGCCGGGTCACCGTGTAACGACCGGGGGCCGGGGTTGATTCCCGGGTCATCTCCGGGCGCTCTCGGTGCGGCGGCGCCGGGGGTGTAACGAACACCCGGTGGCCGGCATTCCAGCCTGGGGGACTCGGCCGGCGGGCCCTGGTACTGCGATCGTCCCTGGGGGACTCGGCCGGCGGGCCCTGGTACTGCGATCGTCAGGGGGTGTAACGACTCCGGCCCGGCCGCGATTCCGGCCTGCGGGTGCGGCCGATCACAGGACGAAACCTCGATACGGCCCAACCGGTCGACGTCGGGGCACGCCCGACCGGACGAAAACGCCCATCGCTCGCGGGTCACGCCGTGCCGAGGCGGGGGCGTACCGGACCGGACACAACGCCCATCGCTCGCGCCTCACTCCGTCACGACGAGCGGTTCAAGTGCCCCGGGTTCGGAGACGCCGAAAACGCGCCCCCGAACCCGGGGGCGCGTTCCGTATGTCGGCTATGTAAGGGTCAGGCCACGTTGCGTTGGATCGGGATGGTCGACTTGTGCGGGTGGCCCAGCCGGGCCTCCAGCCGTGCGACGTCGACCCGGGCGTGGCGGCGGTCTGCCAGGTCCTCCCAGCCGACGGCGAGCAGGCGCAGGCGCTCCGACTCGCTGAAGCCGCCCCACACGCCGTACGGTTCGCGAACCGACAGTGCGTGCGCGGCACACTCGGCCCGGACCGGGCAGGCGCGACACACCGACTTGGCGGCGGACTCGCGACGCAGTCGGGAGGAGCCCCGCTCGCCGTCGGGGTGGAAGAACTGGGCGCTGTCCCGCCCTCGGCAGGCACCGAGCCGCTGCCAGTCCCAGAGATCGACGATGGGTCCGGGCAGTCTACGTACGTTCGACATCAGCACCCCTCCTCCCGCGCGGCTCCGCGAGAATCCTTGTGGCCGGTGTCCGGGCGGCGGGCCGCGCAGGCGCACCGTTCCCGGCCTGGACCCCCCGGTACCCGGGCTGTCGTCACCTCACACGTGTGTGATCGAAAACGTCCGCAAATTGCGGCTTTTGCCCCATCTGTCGGAAAAGTTCGAAGGATTGCCGGGAACCCCCTCCCCAGCCGACCCCGTCATGGTCTGCTCGTTGGCGGAGAGGAGACCACAGTGCGTAGCGTCCTTGTGTGCGTTCGGACACCACTCGCGGCCCAGCACCTTACTTCTGCTGCCGCGCGGCTGGGGTTGTCAGCAATCGTCCGTACCGCCGTCTCCGATCCTGAGGTGATGCTGCGGTTGGCCGAGCGACCGGCCGACGTGGTGCTGGCCGACACCGCCCTCACGCGGCCGGACAGTGCCGGCTTCGTACGTCGGGTCCTGGCCCGCGCGCCGCAGGCCGCGGTGCTGCTGCTCGGCACCGAGGAGCCCGAGGCGGCGGCGGCCACCATCAGCGCCGGCGCCCGGGGCCTCATCCAGAACGTCGACCACGACCTGACCAGCGCGGTGGCCAAGGCACTGCTGCTGCTCGCCGCGCCGGGTCGGGCCTCCCGGCAGCGCATCACCGACCCGGCCCGCAACGCCGCGGCGGTGGGCGGTTCCGGTCGCTCCGGGCCGTCGCCGCGAGGCTCCGGCGAGCCCGGCTGGGCGGCCACGCCCGGCGACGGGACGGCGGGAGTGCCGTCGGTACCGGTGCAGCGGGGTGACGACGAGGCTGAGTCCGCCACCGGTGAGTCGTCGACGGACCAGACAGATCCGTCCCGCCCCGCCCCGAACGCCCGCCCGAGCCGTGCCTCGATCGGCCTCACCGAGCGTGAGCTTCAGGTGCTGCTGGGCATGGCCGAGGGCAAGAGCAACGCGGAGATCGGCCGGGAGCTGTTCGTCTCGGAGGACACCGTCAAGACCCACGCTCGGCGGCTGTTCCGCAAGCTCGGCGCGCGGGACCGGGCGCACGCGGTGGCGGCGGGCTTCCGCGCCGGCCTGGTCGCCTGACCCTGCCTCGCCCCGAAGGGCGACCGCCCTGAGGTACGCGACGGACGGCGGCGTTACTGGGTGGCGCTCGGGGTGCCCGGCTCGTCCTCGGTGCCCTCGGAGAGGGTGTCGTGCACGCCGTCGGCGTACCCCCGGGCGTAGTCCCAGGTCACGTAGTGATCCGGGTCGGGGTCGTAGGCGGGCTCGTGCACCCGGGGGCGACCCGAGTTGAGCAGGTGGCGCAGGTTGCCCCGGAGCAGGTCCCAGTCGAAGTAGTGCGGCTCTCGACAGTCCTCGCATTCGATCACCAGCCCGCGGACCCCGATCGGGGCCAGCAGAGCCTGGTAGATCTCCAGGTCGGCGAGGTCTTCCAGCACGTCCTGACGCTCGACGTCGGTCAGTGGATCAGGCGTCGCGTCATCGCCCGGGTCGTCCAGATCCGCCGTGGGATCGGCCGGGTCGCCGTTGAACGGGTCGATGGGCTCGTCGTGCACCCCTTCACCGTAGACCCAACGCGGCGCGGACGTCCGCCCCCCGGCCGCGCGCCGGGCCGGGCCGCCACGGACGGGTCGCCCAGCTCACTGGGTACGATGAGGCGACGTGCCGGCACCGTGGTGCGCTCCGGTGCCCGCCCGCGCCACCTCGCTGAAGCCCATCCGAGCAGCTCAGGGGAGCAATCGTGGAAAATTCGCCCAGCACCGATCTTCCGGCCGGCGTCGAGCACGCCGACCTGGGCGGCCACCTGCCCGAGCTGCCGGCCGGCTCCGCCCGGGTGGTTCCGCTCGGCCTCACCTTCGACGACGTGCTGTTGCAGCCGGGCGAGTCGGACGTGGTGCCCAGCCGGGTCAACACCCGGACGAAGCTCACCCGCAACGTCGAGTTGTCGATTCCGCTGCTGTCCAGCGCGATGGACACGGTGACCGAGGCCCGGATGGCGATCGCCATGGCCCGCCAGGGCGGCATCGGCGTGTTGCACCGCAACCTGTCCCTGGAGGACCAGGCGCTCCAGGTCGACCTGGTCAAGCGCTCCGAGTCCGGCATGATCACCAACCCGGTGACCGCCAGCCCGGACGACACGCTGCGCGAGGTCGACGAGTTGTGCGGGCGTTACCGCATCTCCGGCGTGCCGGTGGTGGACGGCGACGGCCAGCTGGTCGGCATCGTCACCAACCGGGACATGCGTTTCGTCTCCGAGCCGAACACCCCGGTCCGCGAGATCATGACCCACACCCCGCTGATCACCGCCCGGGTGGGTGTCAGCAAGGACGACGCGCTGGCGCTGCTGCGTCAGCACAAGGTCGAGAAGCTGCCGATCGTCGACGACTCGGGTCGGCTGCGTGGCCTGATCACCGTCAAGGACTTCACCAAGAGCGAGCAGTACCCGGACGCCAGCAAGGACGACGCCGGTCGCCTCCGGGTGGCCGCCGCCATCGGCGTCGGCGAGGACGCGTACAAGCGGGCCCGTGCCCTTGTCGACGCGGGCGTCGACGTGCTGATCGTGGACACCGCGCACGGCCACCAGCGGGCCGTGCTGGACATGGTCCGCAGGCTCAAGGCCGACGTCACCGTCGACATCATGGGCGGCAACGTGGCCACGTACGCCGGTGCGAAGGCGCTTGTCGACGCCGGCGCCGACGGCGTCAAGGTGGGCGTGGGGCCGGGCGCGATCTGCACCACCCGGATCGTCGCCGGGGTCGGCGTGCCGCAGGTGACCGCGATCATGGAGGCGGCCCGGGCCGCCCGTCCGGCCGGCGTGCCGGTGATCGGCGACGGCGGCATCCAATACTCCGGCGACATCGCCAAGGCCCTGGTGGCCGGCGCCGACACGGTGATGCTCGGCAGCCTGTTGGCCGGCTGCGAGGAGAGCCCCGGCGAGCTGATCTTCGTCAACGGCAAGCAGTACAAGACCTACCGCGGGATGGGGTCGCTCGGCGCGATGCAGTCCCGGGGCCAGGCCAAGTCGTACAGCAAGGACCGTTACTTCCAGCAGGACGTGCTCAGTGACGACAAGCTCGTCCCGGAGGGCGTCGAGGGCCAGGTTCCCTACCGGGGGCCGCTGTCCCGGGTGGCCCACCAGCTGGTCGGCGGGCTGCGGCTGGCCATGGGGTACGCCGGTGCGGAGAACATCCCCGATCTGCACCGCCGCGGCCAGCTCATCCGGATCACCGCGGCCGGTCTGAAGGAGAGCCACCCGCACGACATCCAGATGACCGTCGAGGCGCCCAACTACCACACCCGCTGACCCACCACCCCCAACCACCTGGAGTCCCCCATGCGTGACGTGGTCGAGATCGGGCTGGGCAAGACCGCGCAGCGCGGTTACCACCTGGACGACATCGCCATCGTGCCGAGCCGCCGCACCCGGGACGTCGACGACGTCTCCACCTCCTGGCAGCTCGACGCGTACCCGTTCGGTATTCCGTGCGTCGGCCACCCCTCCGACGCCACCATGAGCCCGGCCTCGGCGGTGCGGCTCGGTCAGCTCGGCGGCCTCGGCGTGCTCAACGTCGAGGGGCTCTGGACCCGCTACGAGAACCCGACGAAGGTGCTGGAGGAGCTGGCCGGCCTCGACGAGGACGCCCGCGCCACCAAGCGGCTCCAGGAGGTGTACGCCGAGCCGATCCGCCCGGACCTGATCGCCGAGCGGGTGCGCGAGCTGCGCGCCGGCGGCGGCACCGTGGCGGTGCGGGTGTCCCCGCAGCACACCCTGGCGCTGGCGCCGGTGATCCTGGACGCCGGGGTGGACATCCTGGTCATCCAGGGCACCATCGTCTCGGCCGAGCACGTGTCGACCACCGACGAGCCGTTGAACCTCAAGGAGTTCATCGCCGACCTGGATCTGCCGGTGATCGTCGGCGGTTGCACCGACTACAAGACGGCGCTGCACCTGATGCGTACCGGCGCGGCCGGTGTGATCGTGGGCATCGGTGGCGACGAGTGGTCGACCACGGAGTCGGTGCTGGGCATCCGGGTGCCGATGGCCACGGCGATCGCCGACGCGGCGGCGGCCCGTCGCGACTACCTCGACGAGACCGGTGGCCGGTACGTGCACCTGATCGCCGACGGTGACATGCAGACGTCGGGCGACATCGCCAAGGCGCTCGGGTGCGGCGCGGACGCGGTGATGCTCGGTGAGCCGTTGTCGCTCTGCAACGAGGCCCCCGCCGGTGGTGCCTGGTGGCACTCGGCGGCGAGCCACCCGTCGTTGCCGCGTGGCGCGTTCGAGGTTGCCGGTGAGCCGCTCGGGTCGATGGAGGAGCTGCTCTTCGGGCCGGCGGACGAGGCCGACGGTCAGCTCAACCTGTTCGGTGGGCTGCGTCGGGCGATGGCCAAGTGCGGGTACCGCGACCTGAAGGAGTTCCAGAAGGTCGGCTTGGTCCTGGACCGCTGACCCTCCCGACCGACGTGCGAAGGCCGGCCCGTACGGGCCGGCCTTCGTCGTGTTCAGCCTGGCGTCACTTCTCGACGTAGATGGTCAGGTCGGACATGTTGCGGTAGCTGCTCGCCGCGAAGTCGAGCGACTGACCCTTGTTGTCGACACCGCCGGGGGCGGTGTCCATCTCCCAGTTGGCGTGGTGGAAGTTGCGCTCGCCGATGGTCTGGAAGAACTGCTGGAAGTTGATGTCGCCGTCGCCGAGCGGGACCATCTGGTGCCCGTTGGGGACGCTGGTGTCCCGGTCGCCGTCCTTGGCGTGGAAGAGCGGAAACCGGGTGGTCCGGTCGGCGACGGTGAGGATCGGGTCGAACAGGTCGGTGACCTCCTGGCCGGCCCCGTTGACGTACTTCTGGTGCTTGTAGCGGGCCACGTAGGCCCAGTAGATGTCGAGCTCGAAGAAGACGTACCGCGGGTCGGTGATCTCGAAGAAGTATTCGAGTCGGCGGATGCCGGACGACCGCGTCTGCCGGCCCTGCGCGTCGCGCGGGCCACGGTCGATCAGGAAGCTGTACGCGGCGTCGTGGTTGTGCGTGTAGAGCCGCATGCCCCGGGCCTTGGCCTGCCGGCCCAGCTCGTTCCAGATGTCCGCGGCGGCGTCCCACTCGGCCTTGTACGCGCTGCTGGTCGGGTCGCTGCCGGTGCCGATGTTCTTC
Source organism: Micromonospora sp. WMMD967 (assembly GCF_029626165.1). NCBI lineage: Bacteria > Bacillati > Actinomycetota > Actinomycetes > Micromonosporales > Micromonosporaceae > Micromonospora > Micromonospora sp. WMMD967. The sequence continues at coordinate 223,335 of NZ_JARUBK010000001.1, read as the reverse complement.
ATGCCGAGTTCCTCGGCGATGTCCAGCTGCTGCTGGAAGGTGGACGGCTGGATCGTGGCGTGGGTGCCGTTGGCGACCAGGCCGTTGTCGTCCAGGATCTTGCGGATCTCGGCCGGGGTGATCTGCCGGCCGAGGATCTCGGTGCTCTGCGTGTACCCGGCGAACTCGATCTCCTTGTAGCCGATCTCGGCGAGTCGGGCGAGGACGCGCTCGAAGCCGTAGGGCACCCCGCTGTCGTCGGGTGCGGCGGTGATCCGGTCGCGGACGCTGTAGAGGATGATGCCGCGGTTGCGGGCCGGGATCAGCGGCTCGACCCGCAGCTTGCTCGCGGTGGGGTTGGCAAGTGCGGGGGTGCCGGTGGCGAGGACCGGCAGGCCGGCCGCGCCGATCGCGGCGGCGGCTCCGGCGGAGGCGGCGAGCAGGGACCGGCGGCTCATCCGGGGGGTGGGGGTGGCGTCGGGTGCGGTGTGGTCGGGCATGGTTCCACCTTTCGCGACGGTGGTCGGGACCAGACACTAACGTCGGTCTAAGTCGAAAGAAAGTGAAGATCGATCGCTACTTTTGTTTGTTCCAGCGAAAGTGACTGATGGTTGTCGATATTGACCGCGCGACCGGTGGCGCTGACTACGCTCGTCCTGACCGCGACGCCGCAGGAGGAGTGTGCATGGTCCGGACCCGACGGACACCTGCCGCCGGTCGGCTGACCGCCGCGGCGACCGCGCTGACCTGCGTGATCGCGCTGCTCACCGCCGGCTGTACGGGCGACGACAGCGACGGTTTCCGGCCCGGCGCCGCCGACGCCGGCGATCCGTACGTGCCGGGGCACGGCAACGGCGGCTACGACGTCACGCACTACGGCCTCGACGTCCGCTACGACCCGCCGACCGACCGGCTGACCGGGCGGGCCGTCATCACCGCCACGGCCACCCAGGACCTGTCCCGGTTCAATCTGGACCTGGTCGGCCTGGACGTCGCCACGGTGCGGGTGGGCGACGCCCCGGCCGACCACCGCCGCAGCGACGGCGAGCTCGTGGTGACCCCCCGCGACGGGCTCCCACGTGGCCGGCAGTTCACGGTGACCGTCGACTACGCGGGCGTGCCCACCGCCGTCGAGGACGGGTCGTTGGGCAGCGGCGGCTTCCTGCACACCGCCGACGGCGCTGTCGCGCTCGGGCAACCGGACTCGGCGGCCACCTGGTTCCCGGTCAACGACCACCCGTCGGACAAGGCCGGCTACGACCTGGCGGTGACCGTCCCGGACGGGCTGGCCGCACTGAGCAACGGGGTGCCCGGTCCGAAGAGCAGCGCCGACGGCTGGACCACCTGGCGATGGTCGGAGCGCACGCCGATGGCGAGCTACCTCAGCACCCTCGTGATCGGCGACTACCGGGTGGTGACCGGCACCCACGCCGGCCGGCCGATGGTCACGGCGGTGGCGGCGAGCCTGCCGGCGAACGGTGCCGCGGCCAGCTCACTGGCCCGCACCGGGGAGATCGTCGACTTCCTGGCCACCCGCTTCGGGCCGTACCCGTTCGACTCGTACGGCGGGATCGTGATCGCCGACGAGCGCATCGGGTACGCGCTGGAGACCCAGTCGCGCCCGGTCTACGGACCCGCCTTCTTCGCCGACGACCGGCCGAACCCGGGCGTGGTCGCGCACGAGCTGGCCCACCAGTGGTTCGGTGACAGCGTGTCGCTGACCAGGTGGGGCGACATCTGGCTCAACGAGGGCTTCGCCAGCTACGCCGAGTGGCTGTGGGAGGAGCACGACGGCGGCCGGACCGCCCAACGCAACTTCGAACTCCAGTACGCCAAGATCGACTGGTCGCAGCCGTCGGTGGAGCCGGGCCGGGAGCTGATGTTCGGCACGGCCGTCTACAAACGCGGGGCGCTCGCCGTGCACGCGCTGCGCCGGACCGTCGGTGACGACACGTTCTTCCGCATCCTGCGGACCTGGACCTCCGAACGGGCGTCGGGCAACGCGACCACGGCGGACCTCGTGACGCTGGCCGAGCGGGTGGCGGGCCGGCAGCTGCGGCCGCTCTTCGACGCCTGGTTGGTGGGTGGGTCCGCCCCCACACTGCCGTGACGGAGCCGTGATCACCGGTCGATATGCTCGCCGCCTGCGAGCAGCGGAAAGCCGTCGTCTCGCGCGGAGCGGCGTCGGCCGTCGCCGCCACACGGGGGAGGGTGGAATGCGGGTGACGCGGCACAGACTGCGGTTGAGCGTCGGTCTGCTGGTGACCGGGGCACTCGCACTGTCCGGATGCGACTCGTCGTCGCCGGAGGCGGCGTCGTCGCCGAGCGCGTCCCCCACCCCGTCGCGGACGTTCGCCGCCGGCGCGGAGGGGGTCGGCGACGCCTATTTCCCGAGCTACGGCAACGGCGGGTACGACGTCGGGCGGTACACGGTCAAGGTGCGCTACGACCCGGCGAAGGACCGGCTGACCGGTACGACCACGGTGCAGGGCACCGCCACCGCCGACCTGTCCTCGTTCAACCTCGACCTGGCCGGCCTGACCGTCACCGCGGTCACCGTGGACGGCGCGGCGGCGACCCACACGCGCCAGCGGAACGAACTGGTGATCACACCGGCCTCCGGTCTGATCAACGGCAACGGGTTCGTCGCCGAGGTCACCTACGAGGGTGTGCCGAAGCCACTGAAGAACGAGATCCTCGGTGAGGGCGGTTTCCTGCACACCGCCGAGGGTGCCATCGCACTGGGCCAGCCCGAGTCGGCCAGCACCTGGTTCCCGGTCAACGACCACCCCTCGGACAAGGCGGCGTACGACTTCGAGGTCACCGTCCCGAACGGCCTGACCGCCGTCAGCAACGGCGTTCCCGGTGGCAAGACCAGCGCGGAGGGGTGGACCACCTGGAAGTGGTCGGAGAAGTCGCCGATGGCGAGTTACCTCAGCACGTTGGTGATCGGCAAGTTCCGGATCACCACCGGCGAGCACAAGGGCCGTCCGGTGTACAACGCGGTCGCCACCAACGTGGCGAAGGGCGCGGCGGACACGTCGATCGCGCAGACGGTCAGGGTGGCCGACTACCTGGAGAGCGTGTTCGGGCCGTACCCGTTCGACGCGTACGGCGGTGTGGTGGTCTCGGACAGCCGGATCTCGTACGCCCTGGAGACGCAGAGCCGGCCGGTCTACTCCGCCGGGTTCTTCCGGCAGGGCGAGAACACCGAGGTGGTCGCCCACGAGTTGGCGCACCAGTGGTTCGGCGACAGCGTCGCGATCGGCACGTGGGAGGACATCTGGCTCAACGAGGGCTTCGCGACGTACGCGGAGTGGCTCTGGGCCGAGCACACCAAGGAATACACCGCCAAGCAGGCGTTCGACATCCGGTACACCGAGGTGCCCGCGCAGGTGTGGAAGACCCCGCCGGGCAAGCCGGGTGTGAAGCAGTTGTTCAGCGAGTCGGTCTACCAGCGTGGTGGCATGACCCTGCACGCCCTGCGGGTGGCAGTGGGCGACAAGGCGTTCTTCGAGATCGTCAAGACCTGGGCGGCGGAGAAGCGCAACGGCACCGCCACCACCGCCGAGTTCATCGCCCTCGCCGAACGGGTCTCCGGCAAGAAACTGGGCCCGCTCTTCGACGCCTGGCTCTATGGCACGAAGAAGCCGGCCCAGCCCAAGCGCCTCTAGGGCGTGTGTCAAAGCCCCTGGCCGGCCTGCGGCGGGCCCAGACGACGGCCGGCGGCGTTGGAGATGGGCTCAGATACAACACCGGTATCCGAGCCCATCTCCGCCTTGCCGGACCGCCGCCTGGACTCCACCTCGGCTCGACCGAGGACTTTGACACACGCCCTAGGGTCAGTTCTTGACCACCAGGGTGGGGTGGGCTTTCAGGTAGGCGTCGGCGCGGCCGGCACGGAGTTCGGTGATGAAGTCACGGCCGACCTTGGTGAGCTGTTCGCCACGGTAGGCGCTGCCCTTGCCGACACCGGCGCCGGGCAGGCCCACCAGCACGAACTTGTTCTCCGGCACCCCGCTGAGGGCGTACGCGATGTCGACGATCCGTCGCCCACCCACGTAGATCAGCGTGTCTCCCAGTGCGGCGACCACCTGGTCGACCCGCTCCGGTTGGCGGGCCAGGTTCTCGTCCAGGATCTTGCGGGTGAGTGCCTTGATCAGTTGCTGCTGGTGGCGCTGCCGGGCGTAGTCGCCGCCGGTGATGTACCGCTGCCGCGCGTAGTCGAGCGCCTGCCAGCCGTTGAGGTGCTGCTCGCCCTTCTCGTAGACCTGCTGCGGCCCCGTGTAGCCGCCCGGGGCGCTCTCCCGGTACTTGCCGTCCGGTCGGCGGTGCAGCGACTCGACCCGCTGGTCGACGTAGATGTCGACCCCGCCGAGTGCGTTGACCAGCCGGTCGAACCCGTTGAAGGTGAGCACCGCGCCCGCGTCGATGCGCAACCCCGTGTACCCGCTGACCGTGCTGCGCAGCAGCTCGTACCCCTGGGCGGTGTTCGGCTGCTTGGGTTTGCCCGGCACCCGGCTGCCGAAGCTCATCGCGTGGGTGAGCTTGGTCTTACCGCCCTTGTAGCCGGCCTTCGGGAACGCCGGGATGTCCACCAGCAGGTCGCGGGGGAGCGAGAAGAGGTACGCCTGACCCAACCCCTTCGGCACGTGCAGCACCAGCACGGCGTCCGAGTGCGGTTCCCACCCGGGCACGCTGACCCGGGTGTCCACACCGACCAGCAGCAGGTTGAGCGGGCCGGTGATGTCCGCGCCCGGCGGTGGGCCGCTGGGGCTCGGGGTGGGAGTGCCGATCGGCGACGGGGTCGGCGAGCCGGCAACCGGGCCGCCGCCCGGCTTGCTGTCACCGGTCAGCCGGGTGATCACCACCGCCCCGGCCGCGATCAGCGCGACAGCGGCGAGGGCCGTCAAGCCCAGCAGCAGCCATCGTCGGCGCGGCGCCATCGACCCGAGGATCATCTTGATTCCTTCCACCCGTCTGGTGAACAACGTTCCGACGGGTGCTCCGGGTTGCGGCCGGAAGGCGCCGGGTCGGTCGGCCGGAGCATGATCGCGCGAAAACTGCCGCTGGCGCGAGCGCTACTCGCGAGTAATGATGCGTCCATGCGGTACGACGTGCTCGTCATCGGGTCCGGCTTCGGCGGTGCCGTCACCGCGCTCCGACTGGCCGAAAAGGGTTACTCGGTCGCCGTGCTGGAAGCCGGCCGCCGCTTCACCGACGACGAGTTCCCGCAGACGTCCTGGCGGGCCCGCCGGTTCCTCTGGGCGCCGAGGCTGGGCTGCTACGGCATCCAGCGGCTCACCCTGCTCCGCCCGGCCCGTCGAGGTGCCGGCAGCGGGGTGCTGGTGCTCTCCGGCGCCGGGGTGGGCGGTGGTTCGCTGGTCTACGCGAACACCCTCTACGAACCGTTGCCCGCGTTCTACGTCGACAGGCAGTGGCGCGACATCACCGACTGGCGGGATGAGTTGGCCCGCCACTACGACCAGGCCAAACGCATGCTCGGCGTCACCACGTACCCGCTGGACACCGGCGCGGACCGCGCCATGCGGGCGGTGGCCGAGCGGATGGGGGTGGGGCACACCTTCCACGCCACCCCGGTCGGCGTGCACATCGGCCGCCCCGGCCAGCGGGTCGCCGACCCGTACTTCGGTGGTGCCGGCCCGGAGCGCACCGGCTGCCTGCACTGCGGCGCGTGCATGACCGGGTGCCGGCACGGCGCGAAGAACACGCTGGTCAAGAACTACCTGTGGCTCGCCGAACGGCTCGGGGTCACGGTGCTGCCACTGACCACCGTGACCGCCGTCCGTCCGACCGCCGACGGCGGGTACGACGTACACGCCGAACGCACCGGTGCGTGGCTGCGCAAGCGGCGGCAGATCATCCACGCCGACCAGGTGGTGTTCGCGGCCGGTGCGCTCGGCACCCAACGACTGCTGCACGCCATGCGGGCCGACGACGTGCTGCCTCGGCTCTCACCCCGTCTCGGCGAGCTGACGCGGACCAACTCGGAGGCGATCCTGGGTGCCTCGGTGCCCCACCGGCGGGCCCGGTCCGAGCGGCTGGACTACACCGAGGGGGTGGCCATCACCAGCTCGTTCCACCCGGATCCGCAGACCCACGTCGAGCCGGTCCGTTACGGGCGTGGCTCCAACGCGATGGGCCTGCTCCAGTCGCTGCTGGTCGACGGGGGTCCACACCGGGTGCGACGGTGGCTGGGCAGCATCGTGCGGCAACCCGGGCTGGCCGCCCGAATGCTGTCGGTCCGTGGCTGGTCGGAGCGGACGGTGATCGCCCTGGTGATGCAGTCGGTGGACAACTCGCTGACCACCCGGTGGCGGCGCGGCGTGTTCGGCCGTCGACTGGTCACCGGCCCCGGCCACGGCACCCCCAACCCCACCTGGATCCCGGCCGGAAACGCCGCCACCCGACTGCTCGCCGAGGAGATCGGTGGCACTCCGGGCGGTTCGCTCACCGAGCCGTTCGACATCCCGATCACCGCGCACATCCTGGGTGGGGCGGTCATCGGGGCGACACCGGCCGACGGGGTGATCGACCCCTGGCACCGGGTGTACGGGCACCCCGGGCTGCACGTCGTCGACGGGGCGGCGGTCTCCGCCAACCTCGGCGTGAACCCGTCCCTGACGATCACCGCACAGGCGGAACGGGCGATGTCCTTCTGGCCCAACAAGGGCGAGGAGGACCCACGTCCGCCGCTCGGATCCGCGTACCGTCGGCTGGCGTCCGTACCCCCGAACCAGCCGGCGGTGCCGGCGGACGCCCCGGGTGCGCTCCGTCAGTGAGCCCGGCGGACGCCGCAGGGCGAGCCGGTGCCGGGCGCGGCCGTGACTGTCGGTAGGCTTTGTGCACATGAGCCTGCCTCGCCCCGTCCTCGTGGTGGACTTCGGAGCCCAGTACGCCCAGCTCATCGCCCGCCGGGTCCGTGAGGCGAAGGTCTACTCCGAGATCGTGCCGCACTCGATGCCGATCGCCGAGATGCTGGCGAAGAACCCCGCCGCGATCATCCTCTCCGGTGGTCCGGCCAGCGTCTACGCACCGGACGCGCCGCAGATCGACGCGGGCGTGTTCAGCGCCGACGTGCCGGTCTTCGGCATCTGCTACGGCTTCCAGGCGATGGCCCAGGCGCTCGGCGGCACCGTGGCGAAGACCGGTAACCGCGAGTACGGCGGCACGCCGCTGCGCCCCCGCCTCCTCGATCCCGGTGTGCTGCTGCGTGACCTGCCCGCCGACCTGCCGGTGTGGATGAGCCACGGCGACGCCGTCACCGAGGCCCCGGAGGGTTTCACCGTCACCGCCGAGTCGGCGGGCGCGCCGGTGGCCGCGTTCGAGGACCTCGCCGGGCGGCGTGCCGGGGTGCAGTTCCACCCGGAGGTCGGGCACACGGCGCACGGCCAGGAGATGTTGACCCGTTTCCTCTACGACATCGCCGGCATCGAGCCGACCTGGACGCCCGAGAACATCATCGACGAGCAGGTGGCCCGGATCCGCGCCCAGGTCGGCGACAAGGAGGTCATCTGCGGCCTGTCCGGCGGGGTGGACTCGGCGGTCGCCGCGGCGCTCGTGCACAGGGCTGTCGGTGACCAGCTCACCTGCGTCTTCGTCGACCACGGTCTGCTGCGCGCCGGCGAGGCCGAGCAGGTGGAGAAGGACTACGTGGCCGCCACCGGCATCAAGCTGAAGGTGGTCGACGCCGCCGACCGGTTCCTCGGCGCGCTGGCCGGGGTGACCGACCCGGAGCAGAAGCGCAAGATCATCGGTCGGGAGTTCATCCGGGTCTTCGAGGCCGCCGCCCGCGAGATCGCCTCGCACGGCGACGTGGAGTTCCTCGTCCAGGGCACGCTCTACCCCGACGTCGTGGAGTCCGGCGGCGGCACCGGCACCGCCAACATCAAGAGCCACCACAACGTCGGCGGTCTACCGGAGGACCTGAAGTTCGCCCTGGTCGAGCCGCTGCGCACGCTCTTCAAGGACGAGGTCCGGGCGCTCGGCCTGCAACTGGGCCTGCCCGAGGCGATGGTCTGGCGGCACCCGTTCCCGGGCCCCGGCCTGGCCATCCGGATCATCGGTGCCGTCGACCAGCAGCGCCTCGACCTGCTCCGCGAGGCCGACCTGATCGCCCGCGAGGAGCTGACCGCCGCCGGCCTGGACCGGGGCGTGTGGCAGTTCCCGGTGGTGCTGCTCGCCGACGTACGCAGCGTCGGTGTGCAGGGAGACGGGCGCAGCTACGGGCATCCCGTGGTGCTGCGCCCGGTCTCCAGCGAGGACGCGATGACCGCCGACTGGTCCCGACTGCCCTACGAGGTGGTGGCCCGGATCTCCACCCGGATCACCAACGAGGTCGCCGAGGTGAACCGGGTGGTCCTGGACGTGACCAGCAAGCCGCCGGGCACCATCGAGTGGGAGTGAGCGCCGGTCAGGCGGCCGGCGGCGGGTCCGACGGGGTCGTCGGCGGGTAGGGCGGCGTCGGGGCGTACCCCGGCTGTGGTCCGCCGGGCGCGGGCCCGGCGGTGGGCGGCGGGCCGGCCTGCGGCGCGACGCCCGCCGGGTGCGGCCAGGCCGGCGCGCCGGTGGGCTCCTCCGGCATCAGGAACCACATGATCGGGTACGCGAACAGCGCGAGCCCGCCGGTGAGCAGGCCGGTGACCGCGAAGGCCACCCGGACGAGTGTGGGGTCGACGGCGAAGTAGCGGCCGACGCCACTGGCGACCCCCGCGACCATGCGGTCGGTGGTGGGGCGTCGGAGCTGCTTGTACGGGGCGTGGGGAGCGGCGGTGGATGTCATACCACCACGGTCCGCGTTGCCGCTCGACCCGCCCTCGGTGACTGCCCGGATCCTTACCCTGACCGATCCCTGATCCGGGTCCGACAGTCAGGAATCTGACTCTTTTCCGTTCCGGTAACCCGGCCCGGGGAGAATTTGCTCCCGTGACCACCATGCTCGAGCCGCTCCGCAGGATCGCGGCATACGCAGTTTGTGCTGATTCAAGAGGCCGAGTTCTGCTGGTCCGCGCATCGGAGCGCTCCGGCACCCCCGGCACGTGGTCGCTGCCCGGCGGGGCGGTCGACCACGGCGAGGACCCGAACCACACAGTCGTCCGCGAGACCGCCGCCGAGACCGGCCTGTCGGTCGCCGTCTCCGGCCTGGCCGACGTGCTCGCCGACATGCGGGCACTGCCCGATCGGGGCATCACGATCCACACCGACCGGCTGATCTACCGGGTGGCGGTCCGCGGCGGCACCCTCGCCGACCGGGTCGGCGAGCGCCCCACCGACCTGGCCCGCTGGTACACCCTCGACGAGGCGCGCAAGCTGCCGCTGCGCTCGTTCACCGCACGTGCCCTCGGGCTGCCCGCCTCCTCGGCCGACGTGGTGCCCGACGAGCCGCCGGAGTTCCCCTCGTTCTACGCGGTCCCCGGCCCGGACGGGCTGCACCGGGCGCAACGCTTCGCCGCGTACGCGGTGTGCACCGATCCGGCGGGGCGGGTGCTGCTCACCCGGGTCTCCGACGGTTACCCCGGCGCGGGCTGCTGGCATCTGCCCGGTGGCGGCACCGACTACGGTGAGCAGCCCGGCGCCGCCCTCATCCGGGAGTTGGTCGAGGAGACCGGGCAGACCGGCCGCCTGGTCGAGCTGCTCGGCGTGGCCAGCCACCGCGACGCCGCCTCGCTCGGCCCCGAGGGCTACCCCATCGACTGGCACGGCGTACGCGCCTTCTACCGCGTCGTCGTCGACAAGCCCAACCCGCTGACCGTGGCCGATGTCGGCGGTTCCACCTGTGAGGCCCGCTGGTTCGGCCGTGAGGAGCTGGGCGCCCTGCCCACCGACCGCCTCACCGAGGTGACCGCCGAAGCAGTCCAGGCAGCCCAACTGACCTGACCTGCCCGGGCGGCGGCCAGCGCGGCCCGCTGATCTCACTCGGTTCTCCGGAAGGCGCGGTATCCCGGTCGTCGGGATACCGCGCCTTCCGCGATTCTGAGTGGATCATGACGTGGCCCGACTGCTTCGGCGTGGACGGGCTAACTTCATGATCGATGGGTCGGGTCGAAGCGGGGGAGTGGGCGAGGGTGCGGTTCGCGCGGCGAGTGGGGAGTTACGGGCTTCTGCGGGACTCGGACCGGGTCCTGGTGGTTCGCGACGGGGCGGACGGTGAGTTCCCCGGGGTGTGGCGGCTGCCGGGTGGTGCCGTCGCGCACGCCGAGCACCCCGAGCGCGCTGTCGTCCGCACCGTCGGCGAGCAGACCGGGCTGACCGTCACCGCTGATCGGCTACGCACTGTGGCATCCGATGTGACCGACTGTGCGGATGGTGTCGCAACGCACACCGACCGGTTGATGTTCGACCTCACCGGGCGCGACGGCGCGACACGCGACGGCGGAGGCGGCCCGGTCGAGCAGGCTCGCTGGCTCACAGTGGACGAGCTGACGCGGTTGACGCTGGCACCGTTCACCGCCGAGCTGCTCGGCCTGCCGGTCACGCCACTGCCGCGCGGAACGCACCGGCCGCAGGAACACCTCTCCCCGCCGCATCCCGACCGTCGGCTGCGCTTCGGCGCGTACGGGCTGGTCACCGACCCGGCCGGACGGATCCTGCTCACCCAGATCGCGGACGGCTATCCGGGTGCCGGCCTGTGGCACCTGCCCGGTGGAGGCACGGATCACGGTGAGCAGCCCACGACCGGCCTGCTCCGGGAGTTGGTCGAGGAGGGTGGTCAGGTCGGCCGGGTGGTGGAACTCCTCGGCGTGGACAACCTGCACAACCCGGCCGCGCTCGGCCCGGAGGGTCGTCCGTTGGACTGGCACGGCGTACGGGTGATCTATCGGGTGCTGGTGGACGTACCCACCGATGCGGTGGTCACCGAATCCGCCGGGGGCTCGACAGCGAGGGCTGGTTGGTTCACCCGCGCCCAGGCCGCTGAGCTGCCGTTGAGCGACATCGCTGCCTCGGCAATCGGACAGAGTGGCCGATAGCACGCCGCTCACTGAGCCGAGATGGTGACCCTCCGGTACAGTCAAAGGCGGGAATGGTGGAGGAAACGGGCGATGAAGCCCGGGATGGGAACAAGCGAGCGGTTCGAGCGGTTTAAGCCAGATATAAGTACCGCCGGCAGCTATCGCCAAGCCATGTTCCCCTATGCGATGGTGTACTCCGCAAAACGGCTGCCGGGCCACGCAAGGTCCGGCACGAGACAGCCGGACACCCGCCACACGGCGGTCAGCCGATCCGGTGATGGAGGAAACGTGCCGAGAGCCCCATGGCGCCGGCGTCGTACTACTGACAGTCCGCGCCCCGCTGGGCGTCGCTGGGCGGGCCCGTTGCGCCGCAGCAGCACGTTCGCCCGCCAGGTGCTGTTGGTCCGGGTCGGTCGCCGGGACAGCGACCTGCTCCCGACCGACGTGACGTTGCCCGAGCACCGGTACGCCGACCGGCAGCGCCGCCGCTACGGCCTGGACCGGCTCAGCCGGCCGGCCGGAAGCATCGGTCGGGCGGAGATCGAAGCGGTCATGCCGGTCAGCCCGGCGATGCCGCCGATGGCGCACGCCGACGAGGCCTCGGCCAGCTCGATCCCGCTGCTACCTGGCGAGCGCACCATGGCTCGGCGGATGAAGTTCGGCCTGGTCAACGCCTGCACCCTGGCCAGCCTGATGCTCGGCATGCTGGCCATCTTCCTGGCGATGCAGGGCGAGGTCCGCGTCGCCGCGCTCTGCCTGATCGCCTGCGTCGCCTTCGATGGTCTGGACGGCGCACTGGCCCGCCGACTCGGTGTGGCCAGCCCGTTCGGCGCGCAGATGGACTCCCTGGCCGACATGTGCTCGTTCGGTCTCGCCGCACCGGTGGTGGTCTACGCCTCGCTCGCCGGCTCCGTCTCCACCGCGGCGGCGGCGGTGGCCTGCGCTCTCGTCGCGGCGTGCGCCGCGATTCGACTGGCCCGCTTCAACGTCTCGCCGAAGGACGGCCGGTTCTTCTGCGGCGTGCCCACCACCATGGCGGCGGCGGTGCTCGCCGTGACCGTGGCGATCGGCCTGCCGGTGCCCGGCGCCGTGCTGGTCGCCGGCGTGGCGCTGCTGGCCTTCGCGATGGTGTCGAGCTTCCCGTACGCCAAGCTCGCCCGCCTGGTGAAGCTGCCCCCGTGGCTCTGGCTGGCCCCGGTGATCGGCGCGCTGATCGACATCCGGATCACGTTCGCCCTGATCGTGGTGGGTTACCTGGTCAGCGGGCCGGTGCTCTGGCTGCGGCAGCGCCGCACCGCCTGACCACAGCAGACGAAACGGGGCGCCGCTGGCCAGCGGCGCCCCGTTTCGCGTTCGTCGGTCAGCGCCAGCGGGCGATGACGGTTCAGCCGGTCAGCGCCAGCGGGCAATGACGGTCGACCCGCCGACGACCTTGTCGCCCGGACCGACCAGCGGGTCCGCAGCCTCGGCCGGGAGGTAGACGTCGGTCCGTGAGCCGAACCGGATCAGGCCGAAGCGCTCGCCCTTGGCCAGCAGCGCGCCGATCGGCGCGCGCTGCACGATCCGGCGGGCGATCAGCCCGGTCCGCTGCGCGACCACCACAGTGCCGCGAGCGGTGTCCAGCACGGTGTACGCCGCCACGTTGTGTTCGGCGTCCGGCTTCATCGCGTTGACGAACCCGCCGTCGGCGACGAAGTAGTCCACCACCTTGCCGGCGACCGGGGAACGGTTGACGTGCACGTCCAGCACCGACAGGAAGACCGCTACCCGAAGCCACTCGCCGTCGCCGAAACGCTCGTCGTGCAGTCGCTGCACCGAGAGGACCTTGCCGTCCGCGCTGGCGACCACCGCGGACGGGTCCTCCGGCACGTCCCGTTGCGGGTCGCGGAAGAACGCGGCGACCGGCCCGGCGGCCAGCGCCGGCAGCAGCCACAGCTTGGACGACGGACGCGCCACCCGGGCCAGCGCCGCGAGGCCCAGCGCGATGCCCGCCGCGGCCACGCCGTTGGAGTCGATGTGCATGCCGCGGGTCAGCGGCACACTCGACGGGCGGTGCGCGGGGGCCAGCCGGTCGGCCGAGGCCGGGCTGGCCGGGGTGAACCGCAGTCGGTAGACCCGCACCGGCGGCGAGTTGCGCAGCACCAGGTCGGCGCCGACACCGTAGAGCGCGTCCTGCCGAGCCAACTCGGCTGCCGCCCCGGTGGTCCGGCCGGGCGTGGCCACTGTCGCCACGCTGAGGACCGCACCGTCGGAGAGGTACTTGACCAGTCCTTCGATGCCGCCGCGGGTCTCCTCGGCAGAGCCGGCGAACACCTCGCCGGCGATGACGACCCCGGCGGGCTCGGCCTCGGTCAGCGAGTCGACGACACTCACCCGGTCGGCGACCCAGCGGCCCTGGGCGGTGACGTGCTCGCGGAGCGCGGCAGCGCCGAGCGGTTCGACGGGCACCACGGTGAGCCGGTCACCGGGGAGCAGCGCCTCGATCGCCGCGGCCAGCACCGCGGACTCCGGGCCCGCCCCGACCAGCAGGGCGGTCTTGGGGTCGTTGATCCGGGCCAGTTCGGTGACGAGCGTACGGGCGGCTCGCTCGCCGATGCGGATCGGACCGGACCGGCCGGTGATACGCACGGCGGGGGACTGGGTCATGTCGGGCGGGCTCCTGACGGGGGTAGAGACGGGAATCGCGGCGGGGCCGCCATGGCGGGACGGGCCGGCCGGCGGAGGGCGAGATCTCCACCGGCCAGCATATGCGCCCGTTCGCGCCAACCGCACCGCCGTAGCGGTGGAGTGGGCCTCCGCCAGCCGACGCCCGAGGTCAGGCCTTCCCGCGCCGGCCCTCCCGTTCGTCGTCCGGCTGGTCGCCGACGGCCTCGATCGGGTGGTCCGACCGGGTCGGCTCGTCATCCTCGACGGGGGCCGGCCCCGTGCCGAGGCCGACGGTCGCCTCCTCGTGTCGGTCGTCGGGCTGGCCGGAAACGGCTGACGTCTGCGGCTCCGACGGCGGATGAGCCAGCCAGGCCGGGTGGATCACCTCGGCAGTCGGCGCCTCCGGTGTCGTTGCCGAAGGGGGAGCGTCCCAGGTGGACTTCTCGGCCTCCCAGACCGGCAGGGGCGCGCCGGAGGTCGGCACCGCGGCTCCGGAGACGGGCACCGCGGCTCCGGAGACGGGTGCGGTCACGCCGGAGACCGGTGCGGTGGCCTCGGTGGTCGCCTCCGGCCGCTGCGACCGACCCGAGCGCAGCGCGCCGACCAGCCCGAAGACGCCGATCAGGATGAGTGCGCTGGCCAGGAACCAGCCCACCGCCGGCAGGGCGAGCCCGAGCAGTTGGGCGAGCAGCCACCAGCCGGACAACGCCAGGAACACGAGCCCGAAGGCGAACGACACCAGATCCGTACGGTGAGCCTTCACCGGGTCACCTCCAGGTTGCCGGCATTGACGTGGATGTAGAGGCGCAGGGTCCCGCCGCCGGGCCCGTCGGCGCCGACATCGGTGAACTCCCGCAGGCGGCCGTCCAACCCACCGGACCGGTTGCCGAAGATGTTGGCATCGCCCGCGTTGACGTCGGCCACCGTGGTGACGTCGACGTTCGGCGGTACGACAACTGTGGCCTGGCCGAAGTTGATGGCGACGGTGACCTGCGTGTCCCGCTTCGCGAAGTCGATACCGCGCAGGTCGAGCACCGCGTCACCGAAACTGTTCTCGTAGCGGTCGGCGAGGTCGCGGTATTCGGTGGGCGCCCAGGTCACCGCGCCGTCGACCCCGCGGATCCGGTCGTAGGACTCGGCGACCGTCGCCGTGCCCAGCGCCGCTGCGGTGACCAGGCCGAGCGCGATGAGCCAGCGGGCCCGCCCGAACCAGGTGCCGACGAGCAGCCCCAGCGCGATGGTGGCCAACGCCGCCGCGAAGTACGCCGAGGCGCTGATGGAGAACACGTCCAGCAGGTCGAGCAGGGCGACCATGCCGAGGACCAGGAAGATCAGGGAGAAGGTCACCGCGCCCAGTGGCGACCGCTCCTTCGGGCGCTTCGGTGGCTTCGGCGGCTTGGGCGGCGGGAGCGGTGCCGGGGTCGGCGAGGCGTACGGGCCGTGCGGTGCGAACGGCTGGCGGTAGGCCGACGGCGGTGTGGCGGTCGGGTAGCCGGACGGAGCAGCGGGCGCGCCGGTCACCGGTGCCGACGGCCAGCCGACGCCGGGCGCGGCGGTGCTCGGCCAAGCCGTCGTCGGTGCCGGCCAGCCGGGCTGGACAGCCGTCGTGCCGCCCGGCTGCCCGGACACCGGGCCCACGCCCGACACCGGCTGCGCGGTGATGGGCGGCTGCGGACCACCGGTCGGCGGTACGTCGTACGCCACGGTGGGTGTCCCTCCGGTCGTCGCGGTGGCGTAGGCGGGGTCGCCGCTCGCCCCCGGCGCTGCTGTCGTGGTGGTCGGGCCGGTCGACGGGACGGCGCCGGTCGACGGCGCCGGCCAGGTCACCGGTGGGACCGGACCCGGTGGGGTGCCGGTCGGTGCGGCCGGCATCGGCCCGCCGGGGGTGCCGGCCGGCTGGTTGCGGCTGTCCCGGTTGAGCAGCAGCGCGCCGGCGACCAGGATGGCCGCGCCGAGCAGCACGGCCCGGAAGGCGTCGGTGACGATGTAACCGAAGCTGGCCGCGACCAGGATGCCGAGGATGATCACGGTCACCGGGGACATGCTGGAACGGCCGCGCCCGAGCATCGACTCGATCGGAGAGGCGGTGTCGCCCTCGTTCGGGATGATCAGCCAGGCAGCGACGTACACCAGGATGCCGATGCCCCCGAAGAAGCCGAGCACCGCGAGCAACACCCGCCACAGCACCGGGTCGGTGTTGGTGGCCCGTCCGATCGCCGCGCAGACACCGGCGAGGTAGCGCCCCTCGCGCGGCCGGACCAACCCGTACCGGGAGGTGAAGCCGGTGCCGCCCAGTGGCGGTGGCGGCGCGGACGGGCCGTGGCCGCCGCCCGGTCCGGGCGGTGCGCCGGGAGGCCCGTAACCGGTGCCGTCCGCGAACTGCGGGCCGTGGCTCGCGCCGGTGGGCGGCTGGTAGCCGTACGGATCGGTAGGCGCGGCGCCCGGGTGCGGGCCGGGCGTGCTGGGTTCGGTCCAGGCGCCGGGCGTCGCGGCCGGTGCGGGCGGTGCCGAGCCCTCCGGCGGTGCCGACCCCGGGCGGGGTGGCGGGGCAGCTTCCTCGGTCATGCTTCGATCCTGCTGCCCGGTGCACCCGAACGGCCTCAGGACCCGACCCTGACCCCACCCTGAGATCCGGCGGCCGGAATGTCGGGGGCGTCCCCGTGGTCGTGGACGCCGCAGCGTGTGACGATCGAGTCACCGACCTCGACCAGCCCGCCACCGCTACCAGGGAGCCTCCGATCAGCACCGTCACCACGCCCCCGCGCCTCTACCGCGCCCCGGAGCACCGGATGGCCGCCGGCGTCGCCGCCGGTATCGCCGACCATCTCGGCATCTCGGTGCTGCGGGTGCGCGTCGCGTTCATGGTGCTGCTCGGGCTGAGCGGGCTCGGCCTGCTGCTCTACGCGGCCTTCTGGGCCGTGGTCCCGCTGCGGCCCGGCGACACGGCGGTGCCGCCCCGGCGCGACGTGGCGCAACTCCTGCCGTTCGTGGGGATCGGGCTCGGTGTCCTGCTGATCCAGGTGATGGTCTTCGACTCGGTCGGCGCGGCGGGCACCGCCGGCTGGCTGGTGGCCATCATCGCGGTCGGCGCCGGGGTCATCTGGCACCAGTCCGCGCCCGAGCGGCGGCGGCAGTGGGGCGAGACGATGCCGGTGCCCTGGCTCGGCGCGGTCGTCGAGGAGAGTGACCGACGGGCCTTCGTGCTCCGGTTCATCGGCGGCGGAGTGCTGGTCGCGGTCGGCATCATCGGCGTCGCGGCGGTCTACTCGCCGGCGCAGAACTTCGACGCGGTGATCAATGGCGTGATCTTCGCGCTGGTCGGGCTGGCCGGGGTCGGCGTGGTCGCCGCGCCGGTGCTCTGGCGTACGTACAGTCAGCTCCGCTCGGAGCGCGAGGGCCGCATCCGTGAGCAGGAGCGAGCAGAGCTGGCCGCGATGGTGCACGACCAGGTGCTGCACACGTTGGCCCTGATCCAGCGCAACGCCGGCGACGTCAAGATGGTGCAGCGGCTGGCCCGCGGCCAGGAGCGTTCCCTGCGCAACTGGCTCTACAAACCCACCGCCTCGCCGAGTGAGCGTTTCGCCGCCGCGCTGGAGCAGGCCGCGGCCGAGGTCGAGGACACCTTCGCGATCACGGTGGAGGCGGTGGTGGTCGGTGACCGGGAAACCGACGAGAAGGTCGGGGCGCTGGTCGCGGCCGCCCGGGAGGCGCTGGTGAACGCGGCACGCCACGCCGGTGTGCAGACGGTCTCCCTGTATGCGGAGGTGGAGCCCGATCAGGTCAGCGTCTTCGTCCGGGACCGGGGCAAGGGCTTCGATCCGGATACCGTGGAGGACCACCGGCACGGCGTGAGCGGCTCGATCATCGGGCGGATGAAGCGGCACGGCGGACGGGCCGAGATCCGGTCCGGCCCGGGGGAGGGGACCGAGGTGCGGTTGATCCTGCCGATCTCCCGGGACTCGTCCGCAGCGGAGAGGAACAGATGACCATGGCCGAGCAGTCGACCGAGCACCTCAACCCGGCGGATGGCCGCCCCGAGCGGCTGCGGGTGTTCCTGGTGGACGACCACGCCATGTTCCGGGCGGGGGTGCGCGCCGAGTTGGGCGCCCACGTCGAGGTGGTCGGCGAGGCGAGCACGGTGGCCGAGGCGGTCACCCGGATCGCCGCCGTCGGGCCGGACGTGGTGCTGCTCGACGTGCACATGCCCGACGGTGGTGGCCGGGCGGTGCTGGAGGCGATGCGGCGTACCCACCCGCAGGTCAAGTTCCTCGCGTTGAGCGTCTCCGACGCGGCGGAGGACGTGATCGGGTTGATCCGGGCGGGTGCTCGGGGGTACGTCACCAAGACCATCTCCCCGGACGAGCTGGCCGCCGCGATCCGCCGGGTGGCCGACGGGGACGCGGTGTTCAGTCCCCGGTTGGCCGGCTTCGTGCTGGACGCCTTCGCGGCCCGACCGGACGCCCCGGTGGCCGACCCCGAGCTGGACCAACTGACCAACCGCGAGCGCGAGGTGCTGCGGCTCCTGGCCCGGGGGTACGCGTACAAGGAGATCGCCAAGGAGCTGTTCATCTCCATCAAGACGGTGGAGACGCACGTGTCGAACGTGCTCCGCAAGCTGCAGATGTCCAACCGTTACGAGCTGTCCCGCTGGGCGGCGGACCGCCGCCTCGTCTGATCGGCCCTCGCCCGGCGCCGAAGATCAGAGAAACGATCTCGGCGCCCTCATCCACCCAGTCGCTGATCGTGTCCGTGCAGCCGAAGTCGACCTAGTCCGGACGGGTCGAAAAGCCAGCGGTGACCGACGTCCTATCGGTCACCGTTCGCTCAGGGCCGGCGCGCGGGCCGCGACCCGATGCGCGGGTGGCGCAACAGATTTCCTGCTCAACGCTGCCCGAGCCGACCGTTTTATGATCATTTTTCAAGTATCGGCAACATGGCGGGCAACTAACGGCTTGATAACGGCACCTTCACGGAAGCGGCCAGTGGGTGTCACAGTGGCAGCACCTCACCATCGGTGTGTGGCACTCCGTACGGCCCACGACCATGTCCTCGCCGCTCGCGGCGGTTCGTGGCTGTGTCTCCTGCGTCGTGTCGCGCCTCGTTGGCGGGGGAGCCCGGCGGATCGGTACATCAGGGGTGTCCCCAACTTCCCTGTGGTCCCGGCGACCCGCGCCCCGGGGTGGTCGGGCGGTGTCACCCCCAAACGTGCGTGAAACCCACGACGGAACCTGGTTAGAAAGAGGAGGCCCCTCGGAATGAGAGTCTCGAAGCGGGCGACGAGCGCCATCGCGCTCAGCGCGGCTGCCGCGCTTGTCGCGAGCGGTTGCTCGAGCAGCGACGGCGACGGCGACGCTGCCGCCAGCAAGGACGGCTCGATCGTTGTCCACGGCGTCCAGCCGGAGAACCCGCTGGTCCCGTCGAACACCACGGAGACCGGCGGCGGAAAGATCATCGACTGGCTGTGGACCGGCCTGGTCGAGTACCCGAACGACGGTGGGGCCCCGCGTAACGCGCTGGCGGAGTCCATCAACACCACGGACTCCAAGGTCTTCACGATCAAGATCAAGGCCGGCACCAAGTTCCACGACGGCACCGAGGTCAAGGCGAAGAACTTCGTCGACGCCTGGAACTGGGCCGCCTACTCGCCGAACGGTGCGCAGAACGGCACCTTCTTCGCGGACATCGCGGGCTTCGACCAGACCTACACCTCGGACCCGGACGGCCCGGACGGCCCGAAGAAGGCCCCGACGCCGACCGCTGACAAGCTGTCCGGCCTGAAGGTCATCGACGACCAGACCTTCGAGGTCACCCTGGCCGCGCCGACCGCGGTCTTCCCGACCAAGCTCGGCTACAGCGCCTTCATGCCGCTGCCGGACGTCTTCTTCACCATGAAGCCCGAGGAGTTCGGCCGTAAGCCGATCGCCAACGGCCCGGTGAAGTTCGTGTCGTGGGAGGACAACTCCCTCATCAAGCTGACGCGCTTCGACGACTACAACCTTCGCGACAAGATGAAGGTCAAGGACGTCGACGTCAAGCTGTACCAGGACGACAACGCCGCGTACGCCGACCTGCTGGCGAACAACCTCGACTTCATGGAGGTCGTTCCCACCTCGGCGCTCGCCGGTGACAAGTGGAAGACCGACCTCGGTGACCGGGGCCGCAACACCGTCACCCCGTCGACCGCGTTCATCGCGTTCCCGATCTACGACAAGCGCTTCGCGAACGCCAAGCTGCGTCGTGCCGTGTCCCTCGCCGTCAACCGGCAGGAGATCTCGGACAAGATCTTCTTCGGCACCCGCAAGCCGGCCGACAGCTGGGCGAACCCGCTGACCCCGGGCGCCAAGCCGGGCAACTGCACCGCCTGCAAGTTCGACCCGGAGACGGCCAAGACGCTGCTCGCCGAGGCCGGTGGCTTCAGTGGTGAGATGGTCTTCTACTACAACGCGGACTCCGCCCACAAGGACTGGATGGACGCCGTCGCGCAGCAGATCAAGACCAACCTGGGCATCAACGCTCGGGCCGAGGGCGTGCCGACCTTCGCGGTCTTCCGCCAGAACATCAACGCCCACAAGATGACCGGCCCGTACCGTGCCGCCTGGCAGCAGGACTACCCGGACGTGGAGAACTGGGTCAACCCGCTCTTCATCACCGGCGGTTCCTCCAACGACGGTCTGTACAGCAACCCCGAGGTCGACGCTCTGGCCAAGCAGGCCAGCGCCGCGCCGAGCCTGGAGGCCTCGCACGAGGCGTTCGCCAAGGCCGTCGAGAAGGTCGACCAGGACGTCCCGAGCATCCCGGTCTACTTCTACGGCCAGCAGTCCGGCCACTCGGAGAAGATCAAGAAGCTCGAGCTGAACAACGTCGGCGAGATCGACATCACCTCGGTCGAGCTCTGATCCGAACGGTCTGACCCCGGGTCGGGCTCGCCACATCCGGTGAGCCCGACCCGGGGCCGTTCCGCGAGTGGGTGTTACAACACTCCACTCGCACGTTGTCACCACCGTGTCGGCCGTCCGACGCGCCCCCTGTCTGGAGGACCACCCCATGGGCCGTTATCTGTTGAGACGGCTGCTCCAACTCGTGCCGGTCTTCATCGGTACGACGTTCCTGATCTACTGGCTCGTCTGGGCCGTTCCGGGCGATCCGTTCGCCGGCAAGTGCGGTGAGCGCCGCTGCCCGGACCAGTACATCGCCTTCATGACCGAGAAGTACCACCTCGACCAGAACGTCTTCGTGCAGTACGCGAACTACATGAAGAACCTGCTCCAGGGTGACTTCGGTCAGACGTTCTCCCAGCGCGAGATCAGCGACATCATCCTGACCTCGTACCCGAACACGCTGAAGCTGGCCGTCGTGGCGCTCGCCATCGAGGCGGTCATCGGCCTCGGTGCCGGTGTGCTGACCGGTCTGCGGCGCAACGGTTTCCTGGACAACCTGGTCCTGGTCTCCACCCTCTTCCTGATCGCGCTGCCGGTGTTCGTCGTCGGCTTCGTGCTGCAGTGGCTGCTGGGCGTGCAGTGGGGCATCATCAAGCCGACCGTCTCCTCCGAGATGCGGTGGTCCGAGCTGATCGTGCCGGGCTTCGTGCTCGGCAGCGCGTCAGTGGCGTACATCGCCCGGGTGGCCAGAACGAGCATCGCGGAGAACCGTCGCGCCGACTACGTGCGTACCGCTATCGCCAAGGGCCTGCCGATGCGCCGGGTGGTGGGTGTGCACCTGCTGCGCAACTCGCTCATCCCGGTGGTGACCCTGCTCGGCACCGACCTCGGCGCCCTCATGGGCGGCGCGATCGTCACCGAGGGGATCTTCGGCATCAACGGAATCGGCCGCCAGGTCTTCCGGGCGATCATCACCAAGGAAAGCGCCACGGTGGTAGGAATCGTGGTCGTCCTGGTGCTGGTCTATCTCGTGATGAACCTGCTGGTTGACCTGCTCTACGCCGCCCTGGACCCGAGGATCCGTTATGAGTGACCCCAGTACCGCATCGATCGTCAGCACCCCTGGCGCACAATCGACCGACTCCGCCGCCCCCGCCACCGCGGGCCAGCCGCAGAGCAACGACAAGCCGCGCGGTCTGCTCGGTGACGCCTGGCGGGACCTGCGGCGCAAGCCGCTGTTCTGGATCTCGGCCACGCTGATCGTCATCTTCCTGCTGATGGCTGCCTTCCCGCAGCTGTTCGCGCCGGGCGGAGACCCGGTCAACGGCTCGCTGTCCCGCAGCCTCAACAAGCCGGGCGCCGATGGCTGGTTCGGCTACGACGTGCAGGGCCGCGACGTCTACGCCCGGGTCATCTACGGCGCACGGGCCTCCGTCGTGGTCGCCGTGCTGTCCGTGATGGGCACCCTGCTCATCGGCGGGACGATGGGCATCATCTCCGGCTACCGCGGTGGCTGGGTGGACGCGCTGCTCAGCCGGATCGCCGACGTCTTCTTCGGCCTGCCCTTCGTGCTCGGCGCGATCGTCATCCTGACCACCTTCAACGGCTCGGGCTCCGGCAACAGCAAGGCCCAGATCATGGGCCTGGTGATCGCGTCGCTGATCGTGCTGAGCTGGCCGGTCGTGATGCGGCTGATGCGCTCGTCGGTGCTCGCCACCAAGGAGGCCGACTACATCGTGGCGGCCCGCGCGCTGGGCGCCGGCACCGGCCGGATCATCCTCAAGCACCTGCTGCCGAACTGCCTGGCCCCGCTGCTGGTCTACGGAACGATCATGGTCGGCTCGTTCATCGGTGCCGAGGCCACCCTGTCGTTCCTGGGCGTCGGTCTGAAGTCGCCGGTGGTGTCCTGGGGCATCATGATCAGCGATGGGCAGCAGTTCGTCCGGGTCGCGCCGGGACTGGTCTTCTTCCCCGCCGCGTTCCTCGTCACCGCAGTGCTGAGCTTCGTGATGCTCGGTGAGTCGGTCCGCGAGGCCCTCGATCCGAAACTCCGCTAGGGGATATCCAGTGTCCGACATTCTCGTGTCCGAGCAGTCCGCGCCGGGATCCGGCGGGTCCGGGCGTCCCTCCGGCCGGCTGCTCGAGGTCGACGACCTGCGGGTGGAGTTCCGCACCCGGGACGGCGTCGCAAAGGTCATCAACGGGGTCACGTACCACGTCGACGCGGGGGAGACCCTCGCCGTGCTCGGCGAGTCCGGCTCCGGTAAGAGCGTCACGGCGCAGACCATCATGGGCATCCTCGACACGCCGCCCGGCTTCGTGACCGGTGGGCAGGTCCGCTTCCACGGCAAGGACATGCTCCGCATGTCCAACGAGGAGCGCCGCCGCATCCGCGGCGAGGGCATCGCGATGATCTTCCAGGACGCGCTCTCCGCTCTGAACCCCGTCTTCACCGTCGGGTTCCAGATCGCCGAGCAGTTCCGGGTCCGGCGGGGCATGGGTCGCGCCGAGGCCAAGAAGCGCGCGATCGACATGCTCGACCAGGTCAAGATCCCGAACGCCAAGGGTCGGTTCAACAACTACCCCCACCAGTTCTCCGGCGGTATGCGGCAGCGCGCGATGATCGCGATGTCGCTGGCGCTCGACCCGGAGGTGCTGATCGCGGACGAGCCGACCACCGCACTCGACGTGACCGTGCAGGCCCAGATCATGGACCTGCTCGCGGAGCTTCAGCGTGAGCGGCAGATGGGCATGATCCTGATCACCCACGACCTCGGCGTCGTCGCCGACGTCGCGGACCGGATCGCCGTCATGTACGCGGGCCGGATCGTCGAGGAAGCGAACGTGTACGACCTGTACGCCAAGCCGGCGCACCCGTACACGATCGGTCTGATCGACTCGATCCCGCGCATGGACGAGAAGGGGCAGCAGCTCCGGACGATCAAGGGCCTCCCGCCGAACCTGATGAACATTCCGCCGGGCTGCCCGTTCAACCCGCGCTGCCCCATGGCTCAGCCGGTGTGCCGGGAGAAGGTCCCGCCGCTGCTGCAGGTGGGTGCCGGCCGGGCCAGCGCCTGCCACTTCGCCGAGGAGCTGGTGAACCGTGTCTGAGAACATCCTCGAGGTCAACGACCTGGTCAAGCACTACCCCGTCACCCAGGGCGTGGTGTTCAAGAAGACCGTCGGTCAGGTCAAGGCGGTCGACGGGGTCTCGTTCGGTCTGCGCGCCGGTGAGACGCTCGGCGTCGTCGGCGAGTCCGGCTGCGGCAAGTCGACCCTCGCCCGGGTGCTGATGAACCTGGAGAAGCCGACCGCCGGCAGCGTGGTCTACAAGGGCCAGGACATCTCCAAGCTGTCCGGTGGGGCGCTGCGACGCCTCCGCCGGCAGATCCAGCTGGTCATGCAGGACCCGTACACCTCGCTGAACCCGCGGATGACAGTCGGTGACCTGCTCGGCGAGCCGTTCGAGATCCACCCGGAGGTCGCGCCGAAGGGCAGCCGCCGGGCCAAGGTCCGCGAACTGCTCGACCTGGTCGGGCTCAACCCGGAGCACATCAACCGGTACCCGCACCAGTTCTCCGGCGGTCAGCGTCAGCGCATCGGCATCGCCCGGGCGCTCGCGCTGCGGCCCGAGATCATCGTCTGCGACGAGCCGGTGTCGGCGCTGGACGTCTCCATCCAGGCTCAGGTCATGAACCTGCTGGAGCAGCTCCAGGGCGAGTTCGGGCTGTCGTACGTCTTCATCGCGCACGACCTGTCGGTGGTCCGCCACCTCTCGGACCGGGTCGCGGTGATGTACCTCGGCAAGATCGTGGAGATCGGCACCGAGGACGAGATCTACGAGCGGCCGACCCACCCGTACACCCAGGCTCTGCTCTCCGCGGTGCCGGTGCCGGACCCGACCCAGCGGCACAACAAGACGATCATCCGTTTGACGGGTGACGTGCCGTCGCCGATCAGCCCGCCCTCGGGCTGCCGGTTCCGGACCCGCTGCTGGAAGGCGCAGGACGTCTGCGCCGAGCAGGTCCCGCTGCTGGAGATCCGACGGGGCTCGGACCACCCGAGCGCCTGCCACTTCGCGGAGCGACGCGAGATCGTCGCCACCCACGAGGCGTGAGTCACCGAAACCGCCTGCCGACGTCCTCACGACGACGGCAGGCGGTTTCGTCTGTCCGGTGACCGGCGGTCGTCGGCCGCGCCCCCGGGCCGGCAGAGCGGCCCACGGTGAGCTGCCGCGGCCGCGTCGAGGGGTTACGGCGGCCCCACAGGCAGGTGTTACAGCGGCCCGCGGCCCGCGCGGAGCAGCAGCAGGGCCAACTGGGTGCCGTCCGCGCCGAGTGCGACCCGGAACCGCTCCAGGATCGCCCGTTCCCGGGAGAGCACCAGCCGGGTTCCGCCGGACGCCATCCGGGTGGCCCCGACCTCCTGGGACAACGCGGCCCGCTCCTGCCAGAGTGCGATCAGCGCGTTGTCGATCTCGTCGATCCGTTCCCTGATCTCCACGATTCGGGCGGCGGCGGACGGCTCTTCGGTGCCGGTCTGCGCCTCGGACTGCTCAGTGTGCTCCGCCGCCAGCGACACGGGTGCCGTCTCGCGTCCGTTGACCGCGGGCTGCCCAGCCTCCGGTCGGGTCGGGCCGCCGCTCTGCTCCATCACGTCTGTCATCATCGGGTACCTCTCGCACTGTGGTGCCCTGTGCCCGGAACCCGGGACGGAAAAGCCCCGGACTCCAGGAGCCCGGGGCTTTCGTAGGTCTGAATCGATCAGGCGCGACCTACGGCAGCCGGACTCCCGGTGCCGTAGTAAAAGTAGTAGCGCGCAGCGATCACGCCGTCGAGTATGCCCACGTCGGCGGCGGGCGCGCAAGCATTCGACGGTGCACCGGGGATCTTTCTTCGACGGGGCGCGCCGTGCGGTGGCAGCACGCGGTCGGGCACGAGCTGCTGAGCGCCGAAGGCCACGAGCCCTTGAGCGCCAGCGGCGCAGTGTCCGACCGGCGGCATAGACTTGTCGGGCGATGCATCCTCTCTTCGACATCCCCGCGTCCCCGCCTGCGCCGGAGTCCGCGCCGGCCCGCCCGGACCGGCCCCGGCCCGCCGCCGTCCGCCTCGATCCGCAGCAGCTGCTCGACGGGCTGAACGGGCCACAGCGCGACGCGGTCAGCCACGCCGGCTCGCCGCTGTTGATCGTGGCCGGCGCCGGGTCCGGCAAGACCCGGGTGCTCACGCACCGGATCGCGTACCTGCTCGCCGCACGGGACGTGCACCCCGGCGAGATCATCGCGATCACCTTCACCAACAAGGCCGCCGGCGAGATGAAAGAGCGCGTCGCCGCGTTGGTGGGCCCCCGGGCGCGCCTGATGTGGGTGTCGACGTTCCACTCCGCGTGTGTCCGGATCCTGCGCGCCGAGCACGAGCACGCCGGCCTCAAGTCGACGTTCTCGATCTACGACGCGGACGACTCCCGCCGTCTGATGCAGTTGGTCGCCCGCGAGCTGGATCTGGACCCGAAGCGCTACCCGGCGCGCGGGTTGGCCGCCCAGGTCTCCAACCTCAAGAACGAGCTGGTCGACCCGGAGCAGTTCGCCGCACGGGCCACCGGGCCGAACGAGCGGGCCCTCGCGGAGGCGTACACGCTCTACCAGCGGCGGCTGCGCGAGGCGCACGCACTGGACTTCGACGACCTGATCATGACCACGGTGCACCTGCTCCAGTCCCACCCGCACGTCGCGGAGAGCTACCGTCGGCGGTTCCGCCACGTCCTGGTGGACGAATACCAGGACACCAACCACGCCCAGTACGTCCTGATCAAGGAGCTGGTCTCCGGCACCGACGGGCTGGCACCGGCCGAGCTGTGCGTGGTCGGCGACGCCGACCAGTCGATCTACGCGTTCCGGGGCGCGACGATCCGCAACATCCTGGAGTTCGAACGGGACTTCACCGACGCGCGCACGATCCTGTTGGAGCAGAACTACCGCTCCACCCAGACCATCCTCAACGCGGCCAACGCGGTGATCGACCGCAACACCTCCCGCAAACCCAAGCGGCTCTGGAGCGAGTCCGGCGCCGGCGAGCAGATCGTCGGCTACGTTGCCGACACCGAGCACGCCGAGGCCGACTGGGTGGCCCGGGAGATCGACCGGCTGGTCGACGCCGACGAGACCCGCCCCGGTGACGTCGCGGTCTTCTACCGCACCAACGCCCAGTCCCGCGTCTTCGAAGAGGTCTTCATCCGCGTCGGCCTGCCCTACAAGGTCGTCGGCGGGGTGCGCTTCTACGAGCGCAAGGAGGTCCGCGACGCGCTCGCGTACCTGCGTTCGGTGGTCAACGACGACGACACGGTGAGCCTGCGGCGGGTGCTCAACACCCCCCGCCGGGGGATCGGCGACCGCGCCGAGGCGTGCGTCGAAGCGCTCTCCAGCCGCGACCGGATCTCGTTCGGTGCGGCGCTGCGGCGGGCCCGGGAGGCGCCAGGCATCTCCACCCGAGCTGCCAACGGCATCGCCGACTTCGTCGCGTTGCTCGACGACGCCCGGGAGTTGGCCGAGACCGGCACCCCGGAGGAGGTGCTGGAGGCCCTGCTGACCCGCTCGGGCTACCTCACCGAGCTGGAGGAGAGCCTGGACCCGCAGGACGCCGGCCGGGTGGACAACCTCCAGGAGTTGGTCAGTGTCGCCCGGGAGTACACCGAGCGGATCGAGGCGCTGGGCGAGGAGGGGGAACGCGCCACCCTCGCCGGGTTCCTGGAGCAGGTGGCGCTGGTCGCCGACGCCGACCAGATCCCCTCCGACGACCCCGACCACCAGGGCGTGGTCACCCTGATGACCCTGCACACCGCCAAGGGGCTGGAATTCCCGGTGGTCTTCCTGACCGGGCTGGAGGACGGCGTCTTCCCGCACCTGCGCTCGCTGGGCGACACCCGCGAGTTGGAGGAAGAGCGCCGGCTGGCGTACGTCGGCATCACCCGCGCCCGACAGCGGCTCTACCTCTCCCGGGCGGTGACCCGCTCGGCCTGGGGGCAACCGTCCTACAACCCGCCGTCGCGGTTCCTGGAGGAGTTGCCGACGGAGTTGGTCCACTGGGAGCGCACCGAGGGGTCGTACACCTCCTGGGCCGGCGGTGGCGGCGGCGTCGGCGGCCGCGCGGACCGCGCGCCCGGCGCGCGGGGCAACTTCACCGGGGGTACGCCGAAGGCGGCGCAGCTGGCCCAGCGGCTCGGCGTGGACGCCAGCCGGCTGACCACTGCCAGCGAGTTGCCGCAGGGGCCGAAGGTGTCCGCGGGCGACCGGGTCAACCACCAGCGGTACGGGTTGGGGCGGGTGCTCGCCGTCGAGGGGCACGGCCCGGGCGCCCGCGCGCAGATCGACTTCGGCGACCAGACCATGTGGCTGGTGCTGCGGCACGCTCCGGTCGACAAGCTCTGACCGAGCGGGCCAGACCAAGGAAAGAGTGACCTCACGTACCGCTGAGGCCACTCTTTCCTGTCGTTAGGCGCAGGGATGCGTCAGCAGCCCAGGTCGACACCGCGGGCCCGCATGAACGGGGCCGGGTCGATCTGGTTCCACATGCCCTGGTGCACCTCGAAGTGCAGGTGCGGGCCGGTGGCGTCGCCGGTGGCGCCCTCGTAGCCGATGACCTGGCCGGCTTTGACCGCCTGCCCGACGGTGACCGCGATGCGGCTCTGGTGGGCGTAGTGGGTCAGGTAGCCGTTGCCGTGGTCGATGAACACGGAGTTGCCGTACCCGTCGGAGGCGTCGCCGGCCTGGGTCACGGTCCCGGCGGCTGCGGCGTGGATCGGCGTACCGGAGGGCAACGCCAGGTCGATACCGGCGTGCAGGGTGCCCCAGCGCTGCCCGTAGCAGGACGTGACGGCTGCGTCCGGCATCGGGTTGACCCAGGCTGGCGTGGGCTTGGTGGTCTTCTTCGGCTTCGGCTTGGCCTTGGCGGTGGCCGTCTTGGCGGGTGTCGGGCTGGCGCTGACCGCCGAAGGGCTCGCCGTGGGGCTGACCGAGGGAGCGACCGGCGTGTTCGACTCGCGGGCGGAGCGGTCCGCCCGGCTGTCGGTCTCGGCCCGGGACTGCGCGTCGAGGGAGACGGCGGTCGGTGCCGGGCGGTCGTTGCCGGTGGTGGTGACGGCGATGCCACCGAGCCCGAGGGCCACCAGGGCGGCTGCGCTGAGCACGATGAGGCGGTTCCGCCGGCCGGCGCGCTGCGGCTGCTCGGTCTGGGCGGTGTCCGGGGTGGTCTCGTTCTGGACGGGGCTGTCTTCCTGCACGGCGGACCTTCACAGTCGAGGGGCACTTGACCTCGAAATACTGGTGTCGGGCCGAGTTGGGGCGGGCGCGGGGGACCGGATCACGGGCGATGGACTAGGTGGTGAGCGCCCATATTTGAGCAGTTCTGGTGTGCTACATCCGGATAAGCGATCATGCGTAGGCGTGTCACCGGTCACAGTCGAGATGGTGACCCGGCACACATCCGCTAGGCGAGCGCAACGAAAAACCGCCCAGATCGATCGATCCGGGCGGCCATCGGTCGGTACGCAGCGTCAGGACGCGGCTACCTCGCTGTAAATTGCCTCAACTTGCAGCTTGATGTCCACTCCGCGGTCCTGGAGGTAGGGCACCGGGTCGACCGGCTGGCCCTTGACATGGATCTCCAGGTGCAGGTGGGTGCCGTACGCGTGGCCGGTCTGGCCCACCAGGCCGAGCTGGTCACCGGCCTTGACCTGCTGGCCTTCCTTCACGCTCACCGCGGAGGAGTGACCGTAGATGGCCTCACTGCCGTCGGCGTGCTGCACGATCACCGCGTTGCCGTACCCGCCGAACCAGCCGGCCTTGGTGACCAGCCCGTCGTGGATCGCGACGTAGGGAGTGCCCTCACCCGCGACCAAGTCGACGCCGGTGTGCATCTTGCCCCAGCGCACCCCGTAGGGAGAGTTGAAGTCGTAGCCCTGGAGCGGCAGCAGCCAGACCTCGGGCTCGGCGCTGTCCTTGCTGCGGTCGTTGTCCCGCGTGGGGCGGTCGGCGCCCTCCGCACGGGCCGCCGCGTCCTGACTGGTGACCGACGCCTGCTTGAGCTCGTCGAGGACCGTCGGGCTGACGTCCTTCGCGTCCGGCAGGGCGCTCGCGCCGAGGGCGACGATGCCGGCCCCGACGAACGCGGTGGTGACGACCGCGGCGTAACGGCTGCGCGGTGGGGTGGGCACACGGCGACGACCGCGATATCGATCGGGCTCAGACGACAGGCGCTGGCGCACGCACACCCTCCGTTGTCGGGGTTCCGAGGCGGCCGGTGGGCGTTCGTGAAGCTCAACTGAACACCCGCTGACCGCGTCGTCACCCGTCCATGGACCTGATGACAACCGTGGACACGTTAGCCAACCACCAGGCGAGTCACAAGCTAGAGCGCCAAATTGGCGTGTCGTTCTGTCCGTTTGCGTCCATTATTGTCACGCATCGCGACGCCGAACGGTGCCCTCGATGCTGCCCGTTCGTCGCCGAGCGTGACCGATCCGGCGGACTCGTCCGACTTGACTACGGGCGGTGTTGGATCGCCACTGCGGGTAGTGCCGCGTCGCCGCCCTCGCGGGTCGGCGACCCCTCTCCGGTTCGTGGGCTTCCACAGCGCGTCGCTACGCAGGCGGCGGCCGGTGACCGAGCCGGCTTTCCGGCCCGGATTTCCCGGGCCGGGTCCGCCGGGTTACCGTTCGTTCAGGTGAAGGCCCGTGAAGCCGGTGAAAGGTGTGCGCTGATGAGCTCTCGTATTCGGGTCGTCGTCGCCAAGCCCGGCCTGGACGGCCACGACCGGGGCGCCAAGGTCGTCGCGCGTGCCCTCCGGGACGCCGGCATGGAGGTCGTCTACACCGGCCTGCACCAGACCCCCGAGCAGATCGTGGAGACCGCCATCCAGGAGGACGCCGACGCGGTCGGGTTGTCAGTTCTCTCCGGCGCGCACATGACCCTGTTCCGCCGGGTGCTGGAGTTGCTGGGTGAGCGGGACGCCCGCGACATCGTCGTGTTCGGCGGCGGCATCATTCCGAACGGCGACATTCCCGAGTTGGAAAAGCTGGGCGTCGCGAAGATCTTCACGCCGGGCGCCACCACTCAGGCGATTGTCGAGTGGGTCCGAGAGAACGTCGCGCAGCCGGTTTCCTGAGGCACGCCGAACTGCTGCCCCACCGAACTTGGGCACGGGGGAGGGGCCGGACGCACCCCTCACACGTCCGGCCCCTCTATGCACGATGCCCCGCCGCCACCCCTCGACCGACAGGGCATCGGCCGTCTCCCGTCATCGCGCTGTTCAGCGCTCCGACATCTGACTCAACGACGCCCCCACGGCCGGGTTACGCAAGCCGGGCAACATCGCCCGGACGGTGGATGACGTCCGCGTCGTGAGCCGAAACCGGGCCGCCGGATGTCCGGTTGTGCATTACCGCACACCGCGCACCCGCTCGGTTGCCGGTGGTGCCGACCTCGCTAGGCTGCGGCCAATGGCCTGTTTCAACTGATGACAGGCGTCAAACTGTTTTCTGAACGCTGGTGGCGGCGCGACGGCGCGCCGCGGAGACGGGACGGGACGCGCAAACGTGGACCTGTACGAGTACCAGGGGCGGGACCTGTTCGAGCGGCACGGCTTGCCCGTGCTGGCCGGCGGCGTCGCCACTACCCCGGAAGAGGCCCGTGCGATCGCCGAACGCCTCGGCGGTCGCGTGGTCGTCAAGGCGCAGGTGAAGGTCGGCGGCCGAGGTAAGGCCGGCGGCGTGAAGCTGGCCGAGGGCGCCGAGGAGACGGTGGCCCGCGCCACCGACATCCTCGGCATGGACATCAAGGGTCACACCGTCCACAAGGTCATGATCACGGTGACCGCGGACGTGGCCGAGGAGTACTACTTCTCGTACCTGCTCGACCGGGCGAACCGCACCTTCCTCTGCATCGCCAGCGTCGCCGGCGGCATGGACATCGAGCAGGTTGCCGCCGAGACCCCCGACAAGGTCGTGAAGGCCCCGATCGACGCCGTGAAGGGCGTGGACGAGGCCAAGGCCCGGGAGATCGTGGCCGCCGCCGGCTTCCCGGCCGAGGTCGTCGACCAGGTGGTCGAGATCGCCGTCGGCCTGTGGCAGGCGTTCGTCGCCGAGGACGCCACCCTGGTCGAGGTCAACCCGCTCGCCAAGAACGGCGACGGCCGGATGCTGCTGCTCGACGCCAAGATCAGCCTGGACGAGAACGCCGCGTTCCGGCACCCGGACCACGAGGCGCTCGTCGACCAGGCCGCCGTGGACCCGCTGGAGCAGGCCGCCAAGGCCAAGGACCTCAACTACGTCAAGCTCGACGGCGAGGTCGGCATCATCGGCAACGGTGCGGGTCTGGTCATGTCGACCCTCGACGTGGTCGCGTACGCCGGTGAGCGGCATGGCAACGTCAAGCCGGCCAACTTCCTCGACATCGGCGGTGGCGCGAGCGCCGCGGTGATGGCGAACGGTCTGGAGATCGTGCTCTCCGACCCGGCCGTGAAGAGCGTCTTCGTCAACGTCTTCGGCGGCATCACCGCCTGTGACGAGGTGGCGAACGGCATCATCCAGGCGCTGGCCCTGCTGGAGCAGCGCGGCGAGCAGGTCAGCAAGCCGCTCGTCGTCCGCCTGGACGGCAACAACGCGGAGGCTGGCCGGGCGATCCTGGACAGCGCGAACAACCCGCTCGTGCAGCGGGTGGACACCATGGACGGTGCGGCCGAGCGGGCCGCCGAGCTGGCAGCTGCGGGGGTCTGATCATGGCTATCTGGCTGACCAAGGACTCGAAGGTCATCGTCCAGGGGATGACCGGCTCCGAGGGTTCCAAGCACACCCGGCGAATGCTCGCCGCCGGCACCAACGTGGTGGGCGGCGTCAACCCGCGCAAGGCGGGTCAGACTGTCGACTTCGACGGCACCGAACTGCCGGTCTTCGCGTCCGTCGCGGACGCGATGGCCGAGACCGGGGCCGACGTCACTGTCATCTTCGTGCCGCCGCAGTTCACCAAGGCCGCCGTGGTCGAGGCGATCGACGCCGCGATCCCGCTGGCTGTGGTGATCACCGAGGGCGTGCCGGTGCACGACACCGCCGCGTTCTGGGCGTACAACGTGGCGCAGGGCGAGCGGACCCGGATCATCGGGCCGAACTGCCCGGGCATCGCCTCGCCCGGCGCGTCCAACGCCGGCATCATCCCGGCCGACATCACCGGCTCCGGTCGGATCGGCCTGGTCAGCAAGAGCGGCACGCTGACCTACCAGATGATGTACGAGCTGCGCGACATCGGCTTCTCCACCTGCGTCGGCATCGGCGGTGACCCGATCATCGGGACCACCCACATCGACGCCCTGGCGGCGTTCGAGGCCGACCCGGACACCGACGCCATCGTGATGATCGGTGAGATCGGTGGCGACGCCGAGGAACGGGCCGCCGAGTTCATCAAGAGCAACGTCACCAAGCCGGTGGTCGGCTACATCGCCGGCTTCACCGCTCCGCCCGGCAAGACCATGGGCCACGCCGGGGCGATCATCTCCGGTTCGGCCGGCACCGCCGAGGCGAAGCAGGCGGCGCTGGAGGCTGTCGGCGTCAAGGTCGGCAAGACGCCGACCGAGACCGCGAAGCTCATGCGGGAGATCATGTCCGGCAACTGAGCCGGCACGGCAACAGCGAAGGGGGTCGACCGGAACCGGTCGGCCCCCTTCGTCGTGCGGAGAGTCAGTCGTTGTTCCAGAACGGGTAGTTGCCGGTGAGCCGCAGGATCGAGCCACCGATGATGTTGATCACGCCGAACACGATGGCGAGGTAGCCGAGCACCGGCGACTGCCCGTTGCGCCGCGCGTCGCGGATGGACAGATAGCCGAAGATGATGCCGAGGATGCCGCAGCAGATCAGACCCAGCACGATGCCGAGCACGCCCCAGAGGGTCGTCCGGTCCCGTCCCCGTGCCGGTGGGGGCGGGGGCGGCGGGTATGCGGTCGTCACAGCGTCCTCCGGCGGTCGTGGGCGGGAACCGACCCGGGCCGCGACCGGCGGGCCCGACCCGGGTGGCGGCGGGTCGCGCCCCCTCAGGGCCGAGGCTAGACCGGACCGGGTGACCTGGACGCCGGTTCGGTGAACTCGCCGCCTCGGTGGCGCAACGGCAGTAGGCACAGCCGGCGCGTCCCCACGGCCGCGCTCCGCCCGCCGCGCTCCGCCCGCGCCCGAACGTGGTCACCAAGATCCGCGCAACATCAGGGATGCTGGTGTCTCCTGCGTGTCTGAGGCAGCAACATCCCCGATGTTGTGAGGATCTTGGGCGCGGGGCGCGGGGCGCGGGGCGCGGGGCGCGGGGCGCGGGGCGCGGGGCGCGGGGCGCGGGGCGCGGGGCGCGGGGCGCGGGGCGCGGGGCGCGGGGCGCGGGGCGCGGGGCGCGGGGGCGCGGGGCTTGTCGGATGGCGGCCCGGACGTCGCCTCGACCCGATCGCCCTTATGAAACGCGCCCTAGGAGGCGTTAACGGACTGCCACCGCCCGCGCGACGTGCCAGAGTAGAGCGGATGTCCCCCGTCACCCCTGACCGTCCCAGCCGTCCCGGCGGTGTGAGCGCCGACGACCGGCCGGTCAACCGTGCCGCGCCGTCCCGGCGGGTGCCCGCGCCCCGCGCGGGCGGGTCGCCGCGCGGACGTGCGCCGTTGCCGGTCGCCGCCGGGGTGGCGGCCGGCTGGGCCGCCCTCACCTCCTACCTGCCGGTCGCCATCGTGCTCGGTCTGGTCCAGCTCGGCACCGACTCGACCACCCTGGTCGGCACCCTGCGCACGGCGCTGGCCGGGTGGCTGCTCGGTCACGGGGTGCCGCTGCACACCGAGTCCGGTCCGCTCGGGCTCGCCCCGCTGGCGCTGACCGTGCTCGCGCTCTGGCGGCTGACCCGGGCCGGGGTTCACGTCAGTCGCGCGATCGGCGCCCGGGACACCCGTTCACCGCGCCGAGCGCTGCTCGCCGCGGGTGCGGTCGGCATCGCGTACGCGCTGCTCGGCGTGCTCGCGGCGGTGCTGGTCGGCGCCGGTGGGCCGGACGTGTCAGTGATCCGGGCGGGTGCCATGTTCGCGGTGGTCGGCACGCTCGCCGCCCTGGTCGGCGCCACCCGGATCACCGCTGTGACCCGGGTGCTCGTCGCCCGGATGCCCGGCCCGGTCCGGGACGGCGTGCGCACCGGCCTGGTGGCGGGGCTGCTGCTGCTCGGCGCGGGCGCGGGTGCGGCCGGCCTGGCGGTGGCCACCGGCGGCGGCGACGCGGCGGACATGATCGGGGCGTACCGGACGGGGGTCGCCGGTCAGGCGGGGATCACCCTGGTCAGCGTCGCGTACGCGCCGAACGCGGCGATCTGGTCGACCAGCTATCTCCTCGGGCCGGGCTTCGCGGTCGGCACCGACACCGCGGTTCGTACCAGTGAGGTGTCGGTCGGCGCGTTGCCGGCAGTGCCTCTGCTCGCCGGCCTGCCGCGCGGCCCGGTGGACGGCTTCGGCGCGCTCCTGCTCGCGGTGCCGGTGCTGGCCGGGATGGTCGGTGGCTGTCTGCTGGCCCGCCGGGTGGCCCGACTCGCCGGGCCGGAGCGGGCGC
The DNA here is from genome assembly GCF_029626165.1 of Micromonospora sp. WMMD967. Lineage (NCBI taxonomy): Bacteria > Bacillati > Actinomycetota > Actinomycetes > Micromonosporales > Micromonosporaceae > Micromonospora > Micromonospora sp. WMMD967. The sequence continues at coordinate 188,263 of NZ_JARUBK010000001.1, read as the reverse complement.
CGCAGCGCTGGGTTGAGGTGCTGACGCCGGCAGCGTTGGCCGGGCCGGTGGCCGGCGTGCTGCTCGGGCTGGTCGCCGCGGTTTCCGGCGGGCCGCTGGGCGCCGGACGGCTGGCGGAGGTCGGGCCGGTGGGCTGGCAGGTAGGTGCGGTGGCGGCCGTCGTCATCGCGGTCGGCGCGCTGCTCGGCGCTGCCGCCACCCGAGCGCTCACCCGCGCACCCGCCCAGTAGACGAGCCCGGGGCGCCCCGGACGGAATCCGGAACGCCCCGTAGCTGCGGGATGCGTCAGGGGTTGGTCGGCAGGCCGACGTTCAGCGCGACGCTCAGGATGATCGAGATGATGCCGAGCGCGACACCGACGGCGCCACAGATCAGGCCGGCCTTGGCCTGCCCGGCGTTGCTCGCCTGCCCCTGCGCCGCCTTCTGCCGGCCCAGGTAGCCGGTCACCGCACCACCGATGCCGACCGGGATGCCCAGCAACGGGCAGCAGGCCAGCGGGATCGACGCGATACCGAGGATCAGCGCCACCAGACCCAGGGTGTTGTTCTGCCCCTGGCCCTGCGGGTAGCCGGCGTTCGGGTACGTCGGACCGCCCCCGTACTGCGGCTGCTGCTGGCCGTACGGGTCCTGGTACGGCTGCTGCTGGCCGTAGGGCTGACCGGACGTCGGCTGCTGACCGTACGGGGCGGCCGGCGGCTGGCCGTACGGGTTCTGCGGCGGCTGGGGCGCGGTCGGGTCGTTGGGCTGCTGGCCGTACGGGTCCTGGCCGGGGTTACCGGGTTGCATTCACAAGCTCCTTGAACTGGTTCCGTCAGTTACCACTGTTGTTTCCACCCATGATCGCTGTCACTCCTCGGAATGCACAGCGCGGGATCACGACGACATCACCACGGTGCTGTCGATCGACGACTGCCGTTGACCGATCAGTGCTGGCGTGGACCGGCGCGGCTTTCGGCCGAGCGAGCGGCAGCGTACCGGGTCGATGCACGCCGACGCTGGCAAAGATCGGCGCGCCGCCCAGCCGAAGGGCGTCCTGACCTGCCCGATAGGGTGGCCCGGTGACCGAGCCCGCGCCTGTCGCCCGCATCGTCGTCCTCGTCTCCGGCTCCGGGAGCAACCTCCAGTCGCTGCTGGACGCCGCCGCCGACCCCGCGTACGGCGCACAGGTCGTCGCGGTCGGCGCGGACCGCGACGGCATCGCGGGCCTGGACCGTGCCGAAGCCGCCGGGGTGCCGACCTTCGTCGAGCGGGTCCGTGACCACGACACGCGGGAGGACTGGGACCGGGCGCTCACCGTGCACGTCGCGAAGCACCAACCCGACCTGGTCATCTCCGCCGGTTTCCTCAAGCTGGTCGGGCCGCACTTCCTGGCCGCCTTCGGCGACCGGTACCTGAACACCCACAACACCCTGCTGCCGGCGTTTCCCGGCATCCACGGCCCGCGTGACGCGCTCGCCTACGGCGTGAAGCTCACCGGTGCCACCCTCTTCTTCGTCGACGCCGGTATGGACACCGGGCCGATCGTCGCGCAGGTGGCGGTGCCGGTGCTCGACGACGACGACGTGGACACGCTCACCGAGCGCATCAAGGAAGCCGAGCGGCGACAGCTCGTCGAGCAGGTCGGCCGTCTGGTCCGCGAAGGTTGGACCATCACCGGAAGGAAGGTCACGGTTCCGTGAGTCCCACTCAGGACGGGCGCCGCCCGATCAGGCGGGCGCTGGTCAGCGTCTACGACAAGACCGGGCTGGTCGAGTTGGCCCAGGCCCTGCACGCCGCCGGTGTGGAGATCGTGTCCACCGGCAGCACGGCGGGCACCATCGCCGCCGCCGGTGTGCCGGTGACGCCGGTGGAGACGGTGACCGGGTTCCCCGAGGTGCTCGACGGCCGGGTGAAGACCCTGCACCCGAAGGTGCACGCCGGCCTCCTGGCCGACCTGCGCAAGGACACGCACGTCACGCAGCTCGACGAGCTGGGGGTGGCGGCGTTCGACCTGCTGGTCTCCAACCTCTACCCGTTCCAGGCGACCGTCGCGTCCGGCGCCGGGGTCGAGGAGTGCGTGGAGCAGATCGACATCGGTGGCCCGGCCATGGTGCGGGCTGCCGCCAAGAACCACGCTTCGGTCGCGGTGCTCACCGACCCGGCCGGTTACCCGGCGCTGCTCGGCGCGCTCGACGAGGGCGGTTTCACTCTGGCCCAGCGCCGTGCGCTGGCGGCCCGGGCGTTCGCCGACATCGCCGAGTACGACGTGGCCGTCGCGCAGTGGTGCGCCCGGGAGCTGGCCCCGGCCGACGACACCTGGCCGGCGTTCGCCGGGTCGGCGCTGCGCAAGTCGACGGTGCTGCGCTACGGCGAGAACCCGCACCAGCCGGCCGCGCTCTACACCGACCCGGACGCCCCGGCGGGGTTGGCCCAGGCCGAGCAGCTGCACGGCAAGGAGATGTCGTACAACAACTACGTCGACGCGGACGCCGCGTGGCGTGCCGCGAACGACTTCGCCGACCAGCCGGCGGTGGCGATCATCAAGCACGCGAACCCGTGCGGCATCGCGGTCGGCGTGGACGTCGCCGAGGCGCACCGCCGGGCGCACGCCTGCGATCCGGTGTCGGCGTTCGGCGGCGTCATCGCTGTCAACCGCCCGGTCTCGGTCGAGCTGGCCCGGCAGGTCGCGGACATCTTCACCGAGGTGGTCGTCGCCCCCGGCTTCGACGAGGGCGCGGTCGAGGTGTTGCAGGGCAAGAAGAACATCCGGCTGCTGCGCGCGCCGGCCTGGACTCCGGCGACTGTCGAGTGGCGGCCGGTGACCGGTGGCGTGCTGACCCAGGTCGCGGACCGGGTGGACGCCCCTGGTGACGACCCGTCGAACTGGCAGTTGGCGACCGGCGAGGCCGCTGACGAGGAGCTGCTGCGTGACCTGGCGTTCGCCTGGCGGGCGGTGCGCGCGGTGAAGAGCAACGCGATCCTGCTCGCCAAGGACGGTGCCACCGTCGGCGTGGGCATGGGTCAGGTCAACCGGGTGGATTCGGCGCAGCTCGCGGTGAGCCGGGCCGGCGCCGACCGGGCCCGGGGTTCGGTGGCCGCGTCGGACGCGTTCTTCCCGTTCGCCGACGGTCCGCAGATCCTCATCGACGCCGGCGTGCGCGCCATCGTGCAGCCCGGTGGCTCGATCCGCGACGAAGAGGTCATCGAAGCCGCGCGCAAGGCCAACGTGACGATGTACCTGACCGGAACCCGCCACTTCTTCCACTAACCCAGCCCCAGCCCCAGCCGCGCCCCCTGTCGCGGCCCTCTGTCGCGGTCGATCATGGAGTTGTGGTGCCCCACAAAAGGGGCGCAGGCCGGCAAACCGGCCACCACAACTCCATGATCGACCCCAGCGGGCGGGGCGGGGCGGGGGCGGGGTTGCGGGTCAGGCTGTGGGGAGGGTGGGACGGAGTTCGGCGAAGTGGCAGGCGGACGGGTGCGGGTCCGCTGCCCTCGGGACCGTAGCGGGGTCCTCCGCCGCGCAGATCTCCTGGGCCTTCCAGCAGCGGGTGCGGAAGTGGCACCCGCTCGGCGGGTCGGCCGGGCTGGGCACGTCCCCGACCAGCCGGATCATGGTGCGCTGCTCGCGGGCCGCCGGGTCCGGCACCGGCACGGCGGAGAGCAGAGCCTGGGTGTACGGATGGGTGGCCCGCTCGTAGATCTCGTCCTCGGTGCCGATCTCCACGATCCGACCGAGGTACATCACCGCCACCCGGTCGGCGATGTGCCGCACCACCGACAGGTCGTGGGCGATGAAGATGTACGACAGCCCCAGCTCGTCCTGCAACTGCTTGAGCAGGTTGATCACCTGGGCCTGGATGGAGACGTCCAGCGCGGACACCGGCTCGTCGCAGACGATCACGTCGGGCCGCAGCGCGAGCGCCCGGGCGATGCCGATGCGCTGACGCTGACCGCCGGAGAACTGGTGCGGGTACCGGTTGATGTGCTCCGGGTTGAGCCCGACCAGGTCCAACAGCTCCTGGACACGCCGCTGCTTGCTGCCCTTGGGGGCGGCGTCCGGGTGGATCTCGAACGGCTCGCCGATGATGTCGCCGACGGTCATCCGCGGGTTCAGCGAGGTGTACGGGTCCTGCATCACCATCTGCATGTTGCGGCGCACCCGACGCAACTCGCCACCGGAGGCCTTGAACAGGTCCCTGCCCTCCAGGGTGGCACTTCCCGAGGTGGGCGTCTCCAGCCGCATCAGCAGCCGGGCGAGGGTGGACTTGCCGCAGCCGGACTCGCCGACGACACCCAGTGTCTCGCCGCGACGCAGCTCGAAGCTCACCCCGTCGACGGCCTTGACCGCGCCGACCTGCCGCTGGAACAGCACGCCCTGGGTGATCGGGAAGTGCTTGACCAGGTTGTCGACGGAGAGGATGGCCTCGCCGCGGACCTTGGTGGGGTTAGCGGGCGACGCTGTCATCACGGACCTCCTGCGCGAAGTGGCAAGCGCTGGTCCGGCCGTCGCCGAGGACCAGGTCGTGCGGTACGACGTCCACGCAGACCTGCTGGACGTACGGGCACCGGGGGTGGAACGGGCAGCCGGACGGGATGCGCATCAGGTTCGGCGGCAACCCCTTGATCGTCGACAGCTCCTCGCCACGGACGTCCAGGCGCGGGATCGACTCCAACAACCCCTTGGTGTACGGGTGGGCGGGCGCCTTGTAGAGCGAGTGGACGTCGGCGTGCTCGACGATCCGACCGGCGTACATGACGGCGATCCGGTCCGCGACACCGGCGACCACACCCAGGTCGTGCGTGATCAGGATCATCGCCATGTTGAGTTCGCGGCGCAGGTCGGCCAGCAGGTCCATGATCTGGGCCTGGACGGTCACGTCGAGTGCCGTGGTGGGCTCGTCGGCGATCAACACCTTCGGGTCCAGCGCCAGCGCCATGGCGATCATGACGCGCTGCCGCATGCCCCCGGAGAACTGGTGCGGGTAGTCGCCGATGCGCTTGGCGGCACCCGGGATCTTGACGAGGTCCATCAACTCGATGGCGCGCCGCCGGGCGTCGGCCCGGGACATGCCGGCACGCTGGCGCAGCGTCTCGCCGATCTGCCAGCCGACCGGGAACACCGGGTTCAGGGCGGAGAGCGCGTCCTGGAAGATCATCGCGATCTCCTTGCCGCGTACCTGCCGACGCTGCTCCTCGGATTGGGTGAGCAGGTCCTGACCCTGGTAGAGGATCTGGCCGGAGCGGACGAAGGCGGGCGGGGTGTCCAGGATGCCCATGATCGCCTGGGCGGTGACCGACTTGCCCGAGCCGGACTCGCCGAGCACGGCAAGCGTCTCGCCGGCGTCCAGGTGGTACGACACGCCGTTGATCACCCGGGCCACACCCTCGTTGGTGCGGAACTCGACGTGCAGGTCCCGCAACTCCAGCAGGTGGCCGCCCTCGGGAGTGGCGGAGGCCGGCGTGGGTTGGACGGTCATGACTGTGCCTGCCTTTCGCTCGCGACTGCGGGGCTCGCTTCGCTCACTCCTCGCGCTCGCATAATCACCGCAGCTTCGGGTCGAAGGCGTCACGGATCGCGTCGCCGAGCATGATGAACGCCAGCACGGTCAGCGCGAGGAACGCCGACGGGACGATCAACGGGGTGGCCGCCTCCCGCATGTGGATCCGGCCGGTGTCGATGTCCTGACCCCAGGAGATGGTCGGCGCCTTCAGGCCGATGCCCAGGAAGGAGAGCGTCGCCTCGGCCGCGATGAACGAGCCGAGCGCGATGGTCAACACGACGATGACCGGGGCCAGCGAGTTCGGCAGGATGTGCCGCCACATGATCCGGCTGTTGCCGGCGCCGAGCATCCGGGCCGCCGCGACGTAGTCCTGCTCCTTGGCGGTGATCACCGAGGAGCGGACCACGCGGGCGGCGGTGGTCCAGCCGAGCAGGGCCAGCACGAAGACGACAGCGCCGATCCGAGCCCACTGGCTGTCGCTGGACACCCGCTTGAGCAGCACGATCGCGGCCAGCAGCAGCGGAATGCCGAGCACCACGTCGATCACCCGGGACAGCACCGCGTCGACCCACTTGCCGAAGTAACCGGCCAGCATGCCGATCACCAGGGCGATGATCCCGGTGCCGAGCGCGGCGAGCGCGCCGACCAGCAGCGAGGCGCGGGTGCCGTAGACCGCCCGGGAGTACGTGTCGCAGCCCTGGAAGTCGTACCCGAAGATGGCCCCGCCGGACGGCCCGGCGTGCTGCCGGGACAGCAGGCAGTCGTTCGGGTTGTTGGCGGTGAACACGCCGGGGAACAGAGCCATCAGCGTGAAGATGACGACCAGCGCCAGCGAGATCCAGAAGATCGGGTTGCGGCGCAGGTCGCGCCAGGCGTCTCCGGCCAGGCTGCGCGGCTTGTTCGGAGCGCCGACCTGGTTGGGGGTGCCCGGCTCGCCCGAGGGGCCACGTCGTGCGGCCTGGTTCTCGCTGGCCGCCACAGTTTCAAAATCACTCATGCCCGCACCTCGCTGCGCTCAGCGCCGGCATGAGTGCCGGGCGCTGCGCTGATCATTCGTTCGCTGCGCTCACTCATAGCGGATCCTCGGGTCGAGTACGGCGTACAGGACGTCAACCACCAGGTTCGAGATCAGGTAGACCACGACGAGCACGCTGACGATGCCCACCACCAGCGGGCCGTCCTCGGTGCGGATGCCCCGGAAGAGGTTGAAGCCCACGCCGGGAATGTTGAAGACGCCCTCGGTGATGATCGCGCCGCTCATCAGGTTGCCCAGCTCCACACCGAGGAAGGTGATGACCGGGATGAGCGAGTTACGCAGCACGTGGACGATGACGATGCGGCGCTTGACCAGGCCCTTCGACCGGGCGGTCCGGACGTAGTCCGCGCGCAGGTTCTCCGCCACCGAGGCGCGGGTGAGGCGCAACGCGGTGGCCAGCGACAGCGAGCCGAGCACGATGCCCGGCAGCAGGAGCGCGTAGAAGGAGGGGTCGGACCCGGCGGTGGGAGGGAAGAGCTGCCACTTGACGCCCAGGAAGAACTGCGCCAGCGGTGCCAGCACGATGGTCGGGATACCCAGCACCAGCAGGGTCAGCACCAGCGTCGAGTTGTCGAAGATGCTGGCCCGGCGGATGCCGGCGACCACCCCGGCGCTGACCCCGAAGATGATCGCCACGGCGAGCGCGATGAGCGCGAGCCGTACGGTGACCGGCCAGGCCTGTTCGAGGATGTCGCCGATGTTCCGGCCGGTGAGCGATTCGCCCAGGTTGCCCTGGAGCAGGTTCTTCACGTAGTCGAAGTAGCGGTAGAAGAAGCCGCCGACACCGGTGGCGTCCAGGTGGTACTTCTCGGTCAGGTAGGCCCGTTGGGCTGGCGTCACCGGCCGCTCACCGGCGAGCGCCTGGATCGGGTCGCCCTGCCCGGCGAATGTCAGCGCGTAGACGATCAGGGTGGTCCCGAAGAACGCCAGGACCATCTGCAGTAGGCGCCGCAAGATGTAGCGGAACATGCTTAGCAGTCTCTCCGGAAATGTGCGAAAGGGTCGCAGGACGGCATCTCTGGTCGTACCCGAAATGTCAGAGACGTGCCGTCCGGCCCGGGGGAGCCGGCACCACCGGGCCGGACGCGCTGCTGCGGTCCGGCCCCCGGTGGTGCGGTCCGGGCCACCCGGGCATCGTCGCCCGGGTGGCCCGCACTCTGGTCAGCTCAGCTGGCCGCTTCGATCTTGACGAGGTTGACCCGCTGGAACAGGTCCATCTCCACGTTCTTGACCTTGGACGAGTGGCCGAACACGTTCTCGCCGAAGCGGAGCGGGATCACCGGCATGTCCTTGGCCAGGATGTCCTCCGCCTGCTGGTACTTGGCGATCGCCTCGTCCTGCGTCTTGGCGGCGGAACCCTCCTTGACCAGCTTGTCGAACTCCGGGTTGCTGTAGCCGTAGTAGTTCGACGAGCCGTTCGTGCTGTACAGCGGGCCGAGGTAGTCCTCCATGGTCGGGTAGTCCATGACCCAACCCATCCGGAACGCACCCACCGGCGTCTTCTTCTCGACCTTGGTGAGCAGGTCGGCGAACTTCGGCTCGGCCGAGCCCACGGCGTCCACGCCCAGGTTGGCCTTGAGCTGGTTGACAGTGGCGTCGACCCAGTCCTTGTGACCGCCGTCGCCGTTGTAGGAGATGACGATCTTCGCAGGACCACCGGCGGCCTGGTAGAGCTTCTTGGCCTCGGTCGGGTTGAACTCGCCCGACTTGCCGGTGGTGTCGTCCCGGAAGCCCGGCAGCACCGGCGAGACGAAGGAGCGCGCCGGCGTCTGCGAGCCCTTGAAGACCGACTTGGTGATCTCGTCACGGTCGATCGCCATCGAGATGGCCTTGCGGACGTCCGGGTTGCTGTAGTCCTTGTCGAACGTCGGGAACGCCAGGAACTGGAACGACGACATCGGGCTGGTCTTGTACCGGTCACCCAGGTCGCTCGGCGCGGTGCTCAGGCTCTCGGTCGGGATCGTCGGCAGCACGTCCAGGTTGTCCGCCAGGACGTCCGCGTACGCCGCGGTGAGCTGCTGGTAGATCCGGAACTCGACGTTCTTCACCTTGGGCTTCTCGCCCGGGAAGGCGTCGTAACGCTCGACCTCGATCTTGCTGTCGTGCTGCCAGGTGCCCTTCATCTTGAAGGGGCCCTGCCCGATCGGAGCCTGCTCGTAGGAGTCCTTGAGCACGCCCGGAGCCGAGAACGCGGCGTCCGGCATCGGGAAGAACGCGTTGTAGCCCAACGTGGTCTTGAAGTCGATGTACGGCTCGCTGAGCGTCACGGTGAAGGTGAGGTCGTCGACCTTCTTCAGGCCGGACATCTCCTTGGCCTTCGGCTCCTTGCCCTGCAGGTCCGCGTAACCAGCGATCTTCTCGAAGAACGGGTTGGTGTCCTGGCCGTTGGGGGCGTACGCGCCGTAGTTCCAGGCGTTGATGTAGTCCTCGGCCGTGACCTTCTCACCGTTGTGGAAGGTGTAGCCGTCCTTGAGCTTGATCGTCCAGACCTTGTTGTCGGTCGAGGTGACCGACTCAGCCGCGACCTCGTACGGCTTGTTCTGGGCGTCGTAGTCGACGAGCGGGCTGAACAGGCCGGCGATGACCTGAGAGCCGGACGTCTCGGTGGTGTTGGTCGGAACCAGGTGCTTCGGCTCGGCGATCTGGATGCTGACCACCGAACTGTCGCTGCCACCGGAACCACCGTCGCCGCCGCTGCCGCAGGCCGCGAGGCCCAGCGTCACCGCGAGCGGGAGGGCGGTCCAGGCGGCGAGTCTACGAACTCGCATTGAGCCTCCTCATCTCCTCACGCTGCGCAGTCAGGCCCGACGCTGGGTTTACGCTGCGCAACAAGCGGTAACGGTAGGTCGGCGGCGAGGCTTCGACAACGGCGCGGTTGCGGGTGGGTAACGGTCTGAGGTCGAACCCCTTGTCGAAGGGCTTCCCCGCTGCTACGTCAAACCGTGCGAAACGTCATCTGGCTGCAAAGATGTCGCTGCCTTCGGGCCCCGTCGTGGCGCTCTGGCTGGCGATGTCTCCTGCTGGAGTATCCGTCCGCTGTTGGCCCACCACGATCGGCCTGTCTGGTTCGACGGTGACCGGATGAACAGAAGTTCACTCAGAGTGACTAGAGACACGTCACAGATCGTCACTTTTGCTAATAATGATCAAGGGGCCGGCGGGCCGGCCGATCGAGGTCGTCGGAACCCCGGGCGGAGGTCGTGAGACGATCTGGGCGTGACGGCGACGCTTCTGGACGGCAAGGCAACCGCGGCGGAGATCAAGGACGAGCTGCGAATTCGGGTGAAGGCACTCGCGGAACGCGGCATCACCCCCGGGCTGGGCACGGTCCTGGTCGGGTCGGACCCGGGCAGTCAGGCGTACGTCAACGGCAAGCACCGTGACTGCGCCGAGGTGGGCATCGCCTCGATCCGCCGGGAGCTGCCGGCCGACGCCACCCAGCAGCAGGTCGACGACGTGATCGCCGAGCTGAACGCCGACCCGGCGTGCCACGGCTACATCGTGCAGCTGCCGCTGCCCGCCCACCTCGACACCCAGCGCGTGCTGGAGCTGATCGACCCGGACAAGGACGCCGACGGCCTGCACCCGGTCAACCTGGGTCGGCTCGTCCTCGGCTACGACGGCCCGCTGCCCTGCACCCCGCGCGGCATCGTCGAACTGCTCCGCCGCCACGACGTGGCACTGCGCGGCGCCACCGTCGCCGTCGTCGGCCGGGGCAACACCGTCGGCCGCCCGCTCGGCCTGCTGCTCACCAGGCGCTCCGAGAACGCCACAGTCACCCTCTGCCACACCGGCACCCTCGACCTCGCCTCGCACACCCGGGCCGCCGACATCGTCATCGTCGCGGCCGGCGTACCAGGGCTGCTCACCGCCGACATGATCAACCCGGGCGCGGTCGTCGTGGACGTCGGCATCACGCGGGTGATCGGCGCGGACGGCAAGGGCCGCTACACCGGCGACGTGGACCCGGAGGTGGCCGAGACGGCCGGCGCGCTGGTCCCGATGCCCGGCGGTGTCGGGCCGATGACCCGGGCCATGCTGCTCAGCAACGTGGTGGAGCGCGCGGAACGCGGCTGAACCGCGCGCCCGGCGACACCGGTGACGTTCGCCCCATCCCGGCGATGCCCGCCGCCCCTGGCCTGATCGGTGCCAGGATGACTGATACGGTCCGGAAAACCGACTGGTATCAGGGAGTGGGACGACCATGGGTAAGAAGGTCACTGTCGTCGGGGCTGGCTTCTACGGCTCTACCACCGCACAGCGCCTGGCCGAGTACGACGTCTTCGACACCGTAGTGATCACCGACATCGTGGAGGGCAAGCCCGCGGGTCTCGCGCTCGACCTCAACCAGTCGCGGGCCATCGAGGGCTTCGAGACCAAGGTCGTCGGCGTGACCACCGGCCCCAACGGTGAGGGCTACGAGAGCATCGAGGGCTCCGACGTCGTCGTGATCACCGCTGGTCTGCCGCGCAAGCCCGGCATGAGCCGCATGGACCTGCTGGAGACCAACGCCAAGATCGTTCGTCAGGTCGCCGAGAACGTCGCCAAGTACGCCCCGAACGCCGTCGTCATCGTCGTCTCCAACCCGCTGGACGAGATGACCGCGCTGGCGCAGCTCGCCACCCAGTTCCCCAAGAACCGGGTGCTCGGCCAGGCCGGCATGCTCGACACCGCCCGGTTCAGCAACTTCGTCGCCGAGGCGCTCAACGTGCCGGTGGCGTCGGTACGCACGCTGACCCTGGGCTCGCACGGCGACACCATGGTGCCGGTGCCGTCGAAGAGCACGGTGAACGGCAAGCCGCTGCGCGACGCGATGCCAGCCGAGCAGATCGAGGAGCTGGTCGTCAAGACCCGCAACGGTGGCGCCGAGGTGGTCGCGCTGCTCAAGACCGGCTCGGCGTACTACGCCCCGTCGGCCGCCGCGGCCCGGATGGCGAAGGCTGTCGCCGAGGACTCCGGCGAGGTCATGCCGGTCTGCGCCTGGGTCGACGGCGAGTACGGCATCTCCGGTGTCTACCTCGGCGTCGAGGCCGAGATCGGTGCCGAGGGCGTCAAGCGGGTCGTCGAGACCGACCTGGACGCCGACGAGCGCGCCAGCCTCCTGGAGGCGGCCGAGGCCGTCCGCGCGAAGCAGGGCGACATCTCCAGCATGTAAGGCCCAAACCCAGACCCACCCGAAGGGCCCGCCGGCCAAGCCGGCGGGCCCTTCGCCGTCCCACCCACCGCCCCTCCCGCTCCCGCCCCGGGTGATCAAGAGGTTTGCGTCACCGCGCACCCGATTCTTGACGCAAACCTCTTGATCACCGCGGCGGCGGGGTGGGGCGGTGGGGTGGGGGGCGGTGGGGTCAGGGGGCGGTGGGGTGGGGTCAGGGGTGGGTGGGGGTGAAGGGGTCGCCTAGGTGGGGGGTGGCCAGCACGGTGGGGGAGTGGGTTCGGAGAGTGGTTCGGCGAGAGCGGCGGGCTTCGTCCGGGTCCTCCTCGTGGGCGTACGCCAGGTCGGGGTCGACGAGCTGCACCATGTGCACCAGCAGGTCGCCGGTGAGCAGCATCCGTTCGTCGGCCGAGGTCAGGAGCACCGATTGGTGGCCCGGGGTGTGGCCGGGAGTGGGCAGCAGGCGTACCGCCGGGGTGAGGCGCGTCTCGCCGTCGACCACCCGGAGCCGGCCGGCGGCGCGCAAGGGCGCGATCAGGCCGGCCGGCAGTCCTGGGTTGAGGGTCTGCGCCGCGTTCACCTCGGCGCGCTGCACCAGGTAGCTCGCGTTGGGGAAGTACGGCCGGCCGGGCGTGCCGGTGACGGCCCAGCCGATGTGGTCGCTGTGCAGGTGGGTCAGCACCACCGTCTCGACGTCGGCCGGGTCGATGCCGGCGGCGGCCAGCTCGGCGGGCATCCGGCCGGGCACCGGCGCCCAGCTCGCGGCCGGCGCGTCGGCCGGGCCGATGCCCGCGTCGACAAGTGTGACCGGCCCGTCGCCGGAGCGGATCGCGAAGCTGCGGAACGGTAGCCACCACTGCCCGTCGGCGGTGACCGAGGTGGGGTCGCGCCGGTCGGCCTCCGCCCACTGGGCCGCCGTGGCGTGCGGAAACGCCTCCGCGCGGGGTTGGAAGAAGGCACCCTCACCGTCGGTGAGGGCGGTAACCGTGATAGACCCGAGGGTGCGGCTCAGTGGCATCGCGTCATGATCCAGGCAGTTCCTGCGCCGCGCAGCCCGGTTTCCACCGGTCGGTCGAGGCCGGCTGGGGGCCGCCGGCCCAATTGCAGTACGCTCGTACTGCTTGAGCACGTGTCCCCCGAGAGGAGCGCCGGCCGATGGCGAAGATCAAGGTAAACAACCCGGTCGTGGAGCTCGACGGCGACGAGATGACCCGGATTATCTGGAAGCAGATCCGGGAGCAGCTGATCCTGCCCTACCTCGACGTCGACCTGCACTACTACGACCTGTCGATCCAGTACCGCGACGAGACCGACGACCAGGTCACCATCGACGCCGCCAACGCCATCAAGGAGCACGGCGTCGGCGTCAAGTGCGCGACCATCACCCCGGACGAGGCCCGGGTCGAGGAGTTCGGCCTGAAGAAGATGTGGCGGTCGCCCAACGGCACCATCCGCAACATCCTCGGCGGCGTCGTCTTCCGCGAGCCGATCATCATGTCCAACGTGCCGCGCCTGGTGCCCGGCTGGACCAAGCCGATCATCATCGGCCGGCACGCCCACGGTGACCAGTACAAGGCCACCGACTTCGTCGTCCCCGGTCCGGGCACGGTGACCATCACCTACACGCCGGCCGACGGCGGCACGCCGATGGAGATGGAGGTCGCCAACTTCCCCGGCGGCGGCATCGCCATGGGCATGTACAACTACGACGAGTCGATCCGGGACTTCGCCCGGGCGTCGTTCCGGTACGGCCTGGACCGCAACTACCCGGTCTACATGTCGACGAAGAACACCATCCTCAAGGCGTACGACGGCCGGTTCAAGGACATCTTCGCCGAGGTGTTCGAGGCCGAGTTCAAGGCCGAGTTCGACGCCGCCGGCCTCACCTACGAGCACCGGCTCATCGACGACATGGTCGCCGCCGCGCTCAAGTGGGAGGGCGGCTACGTCTGGGCCTGCAAGAACTACGACGGTGACGTGCAGTCCGACACCGTCGCGCAGGGCTTCGGCTCGCTGGGTCTGATGACCTCGGTGCTGCTCTCCCCGGACGGCCGGACCGTCGAGGCCGAGGCCGCGCACGGCACTGTCACCCGGCACTACCGGCAGTACCAGAAGGGCGAGAAGACCTCGACCAACCCGATCGCGTCGATCTACGCCTGGACCCGTGGCCTGGCCCACCGGGGCAAGCTGGACGGCACCCCGGCGGTAACCGAGTTCGCCAACACCCTGGAGCAGGTCATCGTCGACACCGTCGAGGGTGGCCAGATGACCAAGGACCTGGCGCTGCTCATCTCGCGCGACGCCCCGTGGCTGACCACCGACGAGTTCATGAACGCGCTCGACGAGAACCTTGCCCGTAAGCTCGCCGCCTGATCCAGGCGTACCGCGTCATCGGAGCCCGCCGGCCACTCGCCGGCGGGCTTCGGCGTGTCCGGCGGTGCCACGCCGACCGGCGTCACCGCCGTCGGCGCGCCTCGTTGACCAGGATGGACGAGATGCCAGTCGCGTCCAGGAAGGTTGACCACGGTCGACCTGCGGCACCCGTGCGCCGATCAGCCAGCCTTCCCGGCTGTGCCGTGCACAGCCAGCCGTCCCTTCCCTGCGGGGGGCCCTGTCCCGGGCCCCCCGCGCCCTGTTTCCCGCCCACGTCGCTCACCGCACGGCGGGGAAGCCGGGCGGCTCAGGCGGCGCGGAGCAACTCGGCGGCGCGCTCCGGGGAGATGTCGTTGATGAAGACACCCATCCCGGACTCGGAGCCCGCCAGGTACTTCAGCTTGTCCTTGGCACGTCGGATGCTGAACAGCTGCAGGTGCAGGTGGCCCAACTCCCGGTCGATCCGCACCGGCGCCTGGTGCCACGCCGAGATGTACGGCATCGGCATGTCGAACAGGCCGTCGAAGCGGCGCAGCAGGTCCAGGTAGAGCGGCCCGAAGGCGTCCCGCTCGCTGTCGCTGAGCGCCGGGATGTCCGGCACCACCCGACGCGGGGCGACGTGCACCTCGAACGGCCAGCGGGCAGCCGCCGGGACGAACGCCGTCCAGTGTTCGTTCTCGGCGACCACCCGCTCACCGGCGGCTCGCTCGGCGGCCAGCACGTCCGCGTACAGGTTGCCCCCGCCGGTCTGCTCGGCGTGCCGCCGTGCGGCGGCCAGCAACGCGCGGGTGCGCGGCGTCACGAAGGGGTACGCGTAGATCTGCCCGTGCGGGTGGTGCAGGGTGACGCCGATCTCGACCCCGCGGTTCTCGAAGCAGAAGACCTGCTCCACGCCGGGCAGCTCCCCGAGCACCTCGGTGCGGTCGGCGAGCGCGTCCAGCACGGTGCGCACCCGACGCGGCGGCAGGCTGGCGAAGGAGGCGTTGTGGTCCGAGGTGAAACACACGACCTCGCACCGCCCGAGGCCCGGCCGGACGGACGTGAACGGGGTGATCGCCCCCGGTTCGTCGGCGACCCGGCCGCTGAGCGACGGGAACCGGTTCTCGAAGACCACCACGTCGTAGTCGGGGGCGGGGATCTCGGTCAGCCGGTCGCCCACCGACGGGTCGAGCGGGCACTCGTTCGCCGGCGGCAGGAAGATGCGGGTCTGCCGGTGTACGGCGACGGCCACCCACTCGTCGGTCAGCGGGTCGTAGCGCAGCTGGGACGCGGGAGGCAGTGGTGGGAGGTCGCGGCGGTCCGGCTGGTCACGGACGGCGTCGTCGCGCTCGTCGAAGTAGATCAGCTCCCGGCCGTCGGCCAGGTCGATGGCGGTGCGCTTCACTACGCCGTCCCCTCACTCGTCGGCGTGCGCGTCGCGCGGCCCGCCCCTGTCGCCTTCACCATGATCAACTCGCCCACCTGTTCGCCGAGTACCCGTCGAGCGGGTGGTGGCAACCGGTCGTCGCTGACCAGTACGTGTGCTGCGGCCAGCTCGACGATCGAGGAGATGCCCACGGTGCCCCACTTGGTGTGGTCGGCGAGCACCACCAGTCGGTCCGCCGCGGCCACGAGCGCCCGGTCGGTCTCCGCCTCCATGAGGTTCGGGGTGGTGAAGCCGGCCCGCTCGGTGATGCCGTGGACGCCCAGGAAGAGCAGGTCCAAGTGCAGGGACCGGACCGCCCCGACCGCGAGGGGGCCGACCAACGCGTCCGACGGCGTGCGGACGCCCCCGGTGAGCACCACGGTCTGGTCCGGTCGACCTCCGGCGTGCAGGATCTCGGCCACCGGCAGCGAGTTGGTCACCACGGTCAGGCCGGGCACGTCCACCAGCCTGCGGGCCAACTCGGCGGTGGTGGTGCCGGCGGAGAGGGCGACCGCCGCGCCCGGACGGACCAGTTGGGCGGCGTGGTCCGCGATGGCGGCCTTCTCCGGCAATTGACGGACCGACTTGGCGTGGAAGCCCGGCTCGTCGGTCGCGCTCGGTTCGGCTGTCGTGGCGCCGCCGTGCACCTTGGCCAGCAGGCCGCGCTCGTGCAGCGCCTCCAGGTCGCGGCGGATGGTCATGTCGGAGACGCCGAACTCGCCGGCCAGTTCGCTGACCCGAACGCCGCCGGTCGCCCGGACCCGCTCCAGGATGGCCGCCTGCCGCTGCTGAGCGAGCAATGCCGTGCCTCCCGGGGTCACCGTACTCTCACGCGGTCAAACGTGTTCCAACAAGAATGAACACTAGCGCGTAGCGGGCAGCGGTGGAAGGAACGGGGTACGACGGACGCCTCAGGCAGACGCGATCTTCAACTCCACCCAGCCGGTCTCGGTCAGGTGGTGAAGCACCGCCTGCACCGCGTCCGCCACGGTCAGGTCGGTGGTGTCGACCACCAGGTCGGCGTCGGTCGGCTCCTCGTACGGGTCGTCGATGCCGGTCATCCCGGTGAGCAGCCCCGCGCGTGCCCGCGCGTACAGGCCCTTGCGGTCCCGGCGCTCGCACACCTCGAGCGGGGTGGCCACATGCACCAGCACGAAGCCCGCCCCGGCGGCCAGGGCCATCTCCCGAGCCGTGGCCCGGGCCGCCGCGTACGGGGCGATCGGGCAACAGATGCCCACCCCCCGGTGCCGGGCGATCTCGGCGGCCACCCAACCGATCCGTCGAACGTTCAGATCCCGGTCGGCCTTGCTGAAGCCCAACCCGGCGGAGAGCTCCCGGCGCACCACGTCCCCGTCGAGCAGGGTCACCGTGCGGTCGCCGCTCTCCCGCAACGCGTCCGCCAGCCCTCGGGCGATCGTCGACTTGCCCGAACCGGAGAGGCCGGTCAGGAAGACCACCAGCCCCCGGTGCCGACGCGGCGGTCGGGCCCGGGCCAACTCCCTCGCCACGGCCGGAGGCGTGTGCCACTCGGGCAGCGGGAAGCCCCGATCGAGCAGGTCGTCGATCTCCTGCTGGGTCAGAGCGAGCCGACGGTTGCGCGGTGGGATGTCCTCGCGCCAGCGCCACTGCCCGTCCCGGTTGTCGTACGCGAGTTCGCGCGGCACCAGCACCCGCAGCCCGGCACCGGAGAGCATCTCCCCGGTGGAGAGCAGGTGGGTCACCCCGTACGAGGCGGAGACCCGGGCGCGCAGCAGCGCGTCGCTGATCTCCTCCCGCCGGTGCGACAGGGGCACCGCGACCACCGTTGCCGGTGGCATCCGGTCCCGGGCGGCGAAGATGGTGCGGACCAGCGCCTCCGGCGGGAGCCCACCGACGCCGCCCTCACCGACCGGGATCATCACCAGCAGGTGCGCGGCCAGGGTGCGGGCGGCATGAGCGATCTGGGCGAGCTGCGGGCGGTGCAGTGGCCGATCGGCGATGACCCCGAGCACCCGACCCGGAGGCAGCAGCGCCCGGACCTCCTCCGGGTTGCGGCGCAGCCGCTGGAACGGGCCATGGCCACCGTCGCCCAACCGCCGGACCGGGCCACCGACCCCGGCGATGCCGTCGCGCACCTGCCAGACGTCCGCCACGTCCAGGGCAGCCGCCGGGGCGCCCTCGCCGTCGGTGAGCACCAGCGCCCGGCGGGCCGGGTCACGCGGATCGAAGCTCTGCGCCAGGGAGGTCGGCACCTGCAGCGTCACCGCGACCTGCCACGGCACGCCGTCGGCCAGCCGGCCGCGCCGACTGACCGAGACCAGGTCGGCGCGGGTCATGAAGCCGGTCAGAGGGGCGTACGCGCCGGTCAGCAGCAGCTCAAGATCCGCGAGCTCGCCCGGACGCGGCGTGTACGCCGGTGCGTCCCGCAGCACCTCGTCGGGCAGCACCCAACCGTTGCTCATCCACACCCCCCACTCGCTGACCGGCACACAGTTTCGCAGCCGACCGCCGATCGGTCGAGAGCGCCACTCCACGACCGCGGCGGACAGGAGCGACGCCGGATCCGCCCCACCCGTGCGCACCTCGGCCGTCCGCCCGTCCGGGGCCTCGCGCCGTCGTCGGCACCCGACGGATTGCTGCCCACTGAACGGAAGATGAATCGTCCCACCCCCGGACGGCTTTTCCGCAACGGGGTCGTGGACCGGGGAGGAGCGTCCGACCGGCCGGACCGCGGGACCCTAAGGGTCCGCCAGGCCAAGGATCAGGGAAGCGCCGGGGGCGCGCCGGTGTCAGCGCCGGGCGTCCACTCCCTACCCTGGGCAACGTGACACTGATCGCGACCCAGTCGCTCACCAAGACGTACGGAGGTCGGGTCACCGCGCTCGCCGACCTCACCGTCGCCGTCGAGCCCGGGATCATCGGCCTGGTGGGCGCGAACGGCGCCGGCAAATCCACGCTGATCAAGATTCTGCTCGGCCTGATCCCACCGACCAGCGGTCAGGTGTCGGTGCTCGGCATCGACCCGACCGCCGACCCGGCGCAGGTCCGCGCCCGGGTCGGCTACATGCCCGAGCACGACTGCCTGCCACCGGACCTGTCCGCCGCCGAGTTGGTCACCCACCTCGGCCGGATGAGCGGCCTGCCCCGCACCGCCGCCCGCGAGCGGGCGTCGGAGGCGCTGCGGCACGTCGGCCTGTACGAGGAGCGTTACCGCCCGGTCGGCGGCTACTCCACCGGCATGAAGCAACGCGTCAAGCTCGCCCAGGCGCTGGTGCACGACCCCGACCTGCTGCTGCTCGACGAGCCGACGAACGGCCTGGACCCGGCCGGCCGGGACGCCATGTTGGCCCTGGTGCACCGGATCGGCACCGAGTTCGGCATCTCCGTGCTGGTCTGCTCGCACCTGCTCGGCGAGGTGGAGCGGATCTGCGACACCCTGATCGCCATCGACGGCGGCCGGCTGCTGCGCGCCGACAACATCTCCGCGATGACCTCGGCGACGGATGTGCTCGCCGTGGAGGTGAGCGAGGGCACCGAGGAACTGGCCGCCCGGCTGGCCGAGTTGAAGCTGCCGGTCGCGCGGGACGGCCGACTGCTGCTCGTACCACTCGCCGACGACGGCACCTACGACCTGATCCTCGGCGCGGTCGCCGAACTGGACCTGCCACTGCACCGACTGGACCAGCGCCGGCACCGGGTGGCCGAACTCTTCGCCACGAGGGAGCTCACCCATGCCTGAGTCGTCTTCCGCCGCGCTGCGGTCCGCGCCGACCGGTGTCATCCACGACATCGGCTACCAACGGTACGCAGGCCCGAGGCTGGGCCGGGGGCACGTCTTCGGCGCGCTCTACGTGCACGGGCTGCGCACCACCTTCGGCTTCGGGCGCAGCGCCAAAGCCAAGATCTTCCCGTGGCTGGTGATCGGCATCGTCACCCTGGTCGCGGCGGCGCTGACCGCGATCCGCAGCCAGATCGGCGAGCCGGTCGCCACGTACGCCCAGTTCGCCGACTCGATGAGCTGGCTCGTCCTCTTCTTCGTCGCGGTGGCCGCGCCGGAGCTGGTCTCGCGGGACCTGCGCAGTGGCGTCCTCCCGCTCTACTTCTCCCGGCCGCTGCCGCGCGGTGACTACGCGCTGGCCAAGCTGCTGGCCCTGGTCACGGGGCTCTGGCTGCTGCTCGGCGGCCCGCAGGTGCTGATGTTCCTGGGTGCCGCGTTCACCACCAAGCAGGGCCTTCGCGGGGTCTGGAACGAGCTGCTCGACCTGCTGCCCGGCCTTCTCTACGCGGGGCTGTGGGCCGTGGTCTTCGCCTCGGTCGGTCTGCTGATCGCCTCGCTGACCGGCAAGCGCGCCTTCGCCGCCGGTGGGGTGGTCGCCGTCTTCCTGATGACCACCCCGATCGTGGGGGTGCTGAGCATCCTGCCGTCGCGCAGCGCCAACGAGCTGGCCGGCCTCGCCTCGCCCTCCACCCTGGTGCAGGGAGTGGGCATCTGGTCGCTCGGCGACCTGCTGGTGGAGAACGGTCAGGAGGGCATCGGGGTCGGCCGGTTCGGTCCGGTCTACGCCCTGGCCGCGGTGCTGCTGGTCGCCGGCGCCACCGCCCTCCTGCTGGCCCGCTACCGGAAGGTTGCCTCCTGATGAGCACGCTGAGCCTGACCGGGGTGTCCCGGTGGTACGGCAACGTGGTCGCGGTCAACGACATCAGCATGGCCCTGGGGCCGGGCGTGACCGGGTTGCTCGGCCCGAACGGTGCCGGTAAGACCACGCTGCTGCACATGATGGCCGGGTTCCTCGCCCCGTCGCGCGGCACCGTCACGCTGGACGACGAGCCGACCTGGCGCAACCCCGACGTCTACCGGCGGTTGGGACTGGTCAGCGAGCGGGAGGCGGTGCAGAGCTACCTCACCGCGCACGAGTTCGTGCTGGCCAGCGCGAAGCTGCACCGGCTGGCCGATCCTGCCGCGGCCGCCCGGCGGGCGATCGAGCTGGTCGAGTTGGAATCGGCGCAGGATCGGCGGATCGGCACGTACTCCAAGGGCATGCGGCAGCGGGCCCGGGTGGCCGCCGCGCTGGTGCACGAACCGCAGGTGCTGCTGCTCGACGAGCCGTTCAACGGGATGGACCCGCGTCAGCGGCTGCACATGATGGACCTGCTGCACAAACTGGGTGACTCCGGGCGGACGATCCTGTTCAGTTCGCACATCCTGGAGGAGGTCGAGCAGGTCTCCGGGACGGTGCAGGTGATGGTGGCCGGCCGGCTGGCCGCCTCCGGTGACTTCCGGACCATCCGGCGGCTGATGACCAACCGCCCGCACGTCTTCGCGGTGCGCTCCACCGACGACCGGGCGTTGGCCGTCGCGCTGATCGCCGAGTCGTCGGTCACCGGGGTCGAGCTGGAACCCACCGGTCTGACCGTGCGCGCCGGCGACTACGGCGCCTTCACCCGGGCGCTACCCCGGATCGCGCTCAACCACGGCATCCGGGTGCGCCAACTGGTGCCGTCCGACGAGTCCCTGGAGAGCGTCTTCTCCTACCTGGTGGAGGCCTGACATGTCCACGATTACCTGGATCACCGCCCGTGGGCTGTTCGGCCGCCGCCGGTTCCTGCTACTGCTCCCGCTGCCGTTGGTCCTGCTCGGGCTGGCCGTGCTGTGCCGGTCCCTGGACGTCGACCCCCGCCAGTGGGGGCCACCGGTGCTGGTCGGCCTCGGGTTGGCAGTGGTGCTGCCGGTGGTCGCGCTGATCATCGGCACCGGCGTGCTCGGTGCCGAGATCGACGACGGCACAGTGGTGCACATCCTGACCAAACCGCTCCCGCGGTGGCAGATCGTGCTGCCGAAGCTCGCGGTGGCCGCCGGGATCACCGCCGTCACCGTAGCGGTGCCGCTCTACGTCGCGGGCGTGCTGGCCGCCTCGGTACGCCTCGGACTGGCGTTGGCGGTCGCGGCGGCGCTCGGCGCGCTGGCGTACTCGGCGTTCTTCCTCGCGCTCAGCCTGGTCACCCGGCGGCCGGTGCTGCTCGGCCTGGTCTACGTGTTGATCTGGGAGGGCCTGCTGGGCAACTTCGTCAGCGGCACCAAGGTGCTCTCCATCCAGCAGTACGTGATCGCGCTCGCCGACCGGATCGCCCCCACCGGGCTGCTGGAGACCACCGTGTCGGTGCCGGTGGCGTCGGTGATGACCGCGCTGGTGGCCGTCGGTTTCACGGTGCTGGCCATCGACCGTCTGCGCTCGTTCAGCGTGGCCGGCGAGACGAGCTGACACCGGTGCGAAACGCCGTTCCGGCCAGCCCCCGCCCGGCGGTAGGGCTGGCCGGATGGACCGGCCGGGCCACCTCGGGCCAGGCTGTCGGGTGTGAGCGTCGAAGCGAGGCAGACGTCGTTGACTGAGCCGTACTCCCGGAGCAGCCGTCCGTGGCTGACCAGCCTGGCCGTCGCCGGGGTGGCCTGTGCCACGGTCGCCACGGCCGCCCAGGGCAGTGGTCAGTTCCACTGGTGGGCCGTGTTCATCCTGATCCCGGCCGCGTTGATCGCGGCCAGCGGCGGCCCGTTGCTCGCTCGGGGCGGTGGCCGGGCCTTCGCCGGGTACATGCTCGCCTGCGTCGGCGCGATCGTCTTCGCGGTCGGCGCGCTGCTCATGTTCGGCGTGATGGGCCGGGGTTGGCCGTTGCTGGTGGTGCTGCCCTGCCTGGCGGTCGCCGGCACCTACGGGTGGCGGGCGGCGCACCCCCTGGTCCGTGGTCTGCACCGGGCGGTGGCCCTGCTCGCGCTGACCGGCGCGTTGCTCGGCCTGACCCTGCAACTGATCCGGGTGGACCTGATCCAACTCAGGACCGGCTGGTGGGGTGCGTTCCTGATGCTGGCCGGGGCCATCGTCCTCGGCAACGCGGGCGAGTTGACCCGGCACCGGATGCCGTACCGCCTCCAGGCGATCACCCTGCTGGTCGGGCCCTCGGTGGTCGCGTTCCTGCTGGGGCTGCGCTTCCTACGCGGCTGGTGACCACACGTCCGCCGCCGCGCGAGGGGGGCGGCGGCGGACGTGTGGTCAGAAGGCGCAGGCGATGACGAGCTCCGGGGTGCGGTCGGGGAGCAGGTCGAGCTTGGCGATCCGGCCGGCCGACCGCAGGTCGTCGGCGACCAGTGTGAGTTGCTCCAGGAGCGCCGCCGGGCCCAGCGCCTCGGCCAGCGGCACCTCAGCCTTCATCGACAGCTTCCGCTCCGACTTGGCCCGCCGGACCTGACTCAACGCGTCGCCGGCGAGCCGCAGCAGCGCCGGCTCACCCGACCCCTCGATCGTCCGGGCCACCTCGTAGGTGGTCGGCCACGGCGCACGGTGCACCGAGCCGTACCGCCACCACGACCAGATCTCCTCGGTCACGTACGGCAGCACCGGGGCGAACAGTCGGAGCTGCACCGAGAGCGCCGACGCCAGCGCCGCCCGTGCCGAGTCGGCCGCCGCGTCGGTGCCGTAGGCGCGCTCCTTGACCAGCTCGATGTAGTCGTCGCAGAACCGCCAGAAGAACGCCTCGGTCGCCTGCAAGGCGGCGGTGTGGTCGTACGAGTCGAAGGCGGTGCTCGCGGCGCTGACCACCGTGGCCAGTTCGGCGAGCATGGCCCGGTCCAGTGGAGCCGTCGCCGGGGCGCGTAGCGCGTCCGCCGCGCCCAGCCCGAGCGCGAACTTGGAGGCGTTGAGCAGCTTGGTGGCCAACCGCCGACCGATCTTGATCTGCGCGGGGTCGAAGGCCAGGTCGGTGCCGGGTTTGCCGCTGGCCGCCCAGTAGCGAACCGCGTCCGAGCCGTGCTGCTCCAACAGGGCCAACGGGGTGACCACGTTGCCCTTGGACTTGGCCATCTTCTTCCGGTCCGGGTCGAGGATCCAACCCGAGAGCACGGTGTCCCGCCAGGGGAGCACCCCGTGCTCGAAGTGCGATCGGACCACGCTGTCGAACAGCCAGGTCCGGATGATCTCCTGCCCCTGTGGTCGGAGGTCCATCGGGAAGATCTGGGCGAACAGGTCCGGGTCGGTCTCCCAACCACCGACGATCTGCGGGGTCAACGACGAGGTGGCCCAGGTGTCCAGCACGTCCGGGTCACCGATGAAGCCGCCCGGGTGACCGCGCTGGGATTCGTCGTAGCCGGGCGCCGGGTCGCTGGACGGGTCAACCGGCAGCGCGGACTCGTCCGGCGTGAGAGGGTGGGACCAGTCCGGTTCGCCAGCGTCGTCGAGCCGGTACCAGACCGGCACCGGCACGCCGAAGAATCGCTGCCTGCTGACCAGCCAGTCACCGGTCAGGCCGCCCACCCAGTTGTCGTAGCGGTGCTTCATGTGCGCCGGCACCCAGTGCAGCTCACCGCCCCGGGCCAGCAGCGTCGCCCGCAGCTCGGCGTCCCGGCCACCGTTGCGCAGATACCACTGGCGAGTCGAGACGATCTCCAGTGGCCGGTCGCCGCGCTCGTAGAACTTCACCGGGTGCGTGATCTGACGCGGCTCACCGATCAGGTCACCCGCGTCGGCCAGCAGACCGACGATCTCCCGGCGGGCGCCGTTGACGGTCTGCCCGGCCAGCGCCGTGTACGGCTGTGCCGGCACCCCGTCCGGCGGCTCGGGGAGCAGCCGCCCGTCCCGCCCGATCACCACCCGCGTGGCCAACCCCAGCTCACGCCACCAGGTCACGTCGGTCAGGTCGCCGAACGTGCAGACCATCGCCACGCCGGTGCCCTTGGCGGGGTCGGCGAGCGGGTGGGCGTACACCGGCACCTCGACGTCGAACAACGGGCTGCGGGCGGTGCCGCCCACCAGGTCGGCGTACCGCTCGTCGTCGGGGTGGCAGACCAGCGCCACGCAGGCCGGCAGCAACTCGGGACGGGTGGTGTCGATGAGCACCTCACGCCCGCCGGGCGCGGTGAACCGCAGCCGGTGGTAGGCGCCGGGACGCTCCCGGTCCTCCAACTCGGCCTGGGCGACAGCGGTGGCGAAGCCGACGTCCCACAGCGTCGGCGCGTCCGCCTGGTACGCCTCACCGCGGCGCACGTTGCGCACGAACGCCCGCTGGCTGGTGGCCCGGGCGATCCGGCCGATCGTCGTGTACGTCAACGACCAGTCCACGGAGAGCCCCAGCCGCCGCCACAGCGCCTCGAAGGCCTGCTCGTCGGTGACCGTCAGCCGCTCGCACAGCTCGATGAAGTTGCGCCGGGAGATCGGGGTGGGGTTTCGGCGGGCCGCGTCGTCCACCGGGGCTGCCGGTGGCCGCCACACCGGGTCGTACGCCAACGCCGGATCGCAGCGCACCCCGTACACGTTCTGCACGCGACGCTCGGTGGGCAGGCCGTTGTCGTCCCAGCCCATCGGGTAGAAGACGGCCTTGCCGCGCATCCGCTGGTAGCGCGCCACGGTGTCGGTGTGCGTGTACGAGAAGACGTGCCCCATGTGCAACTCGCCCGATACGGTCGGCGGAGGGGTGTCGATGGAGTACACGTCGGCCCTGCGGCCATTCCCGCTCGGCGCGTCTGACGCCGCGCCGCTCCCGGGAACAGCCGTCCTGCTGCGGTCGAACGCGTACGTGCCTTCCTCCTGCCAGCGGCGTGCCCAGCTCTCCTCGAGCCCGTCCAGTGTCGGACGCTCGGGAACGCCGGCGCGGGCCGTCCTCGCCGTATCGGTCATCTAGCGATCGTAGGCACCACCAGGGGGTCGGACCACGCAGTTACGCATCGCTGGTCAGATCAGCGAGTCGCGCCACTGCCGGTGCAGGGCCGCGTACCTGCCGTCGGCCTCGGCCAGCACGGCGGGTGGGCCGTCCTCGACGACGGTGCCGTCGTCGAGGACGAGCACCCGGTCGGCGGTCTCCACTGTGGAGAGTCGGTGTGCGATCACCAGGGCGGTGCGGTCGCGCAGGATGGTGCCGAGCGCCCGCTGTACCAGCCGCTCGGTCGGCACGTCCAGCGACGACGTCGCCTCGTCCAGGATCAGCACTGTCGGGTCGGCCAGGAACGCCCGCGCGAACGCGACGAGTTGCCGCTGCCCGGCGGAGAGCCGACCGCCGCGTCGGTGCACCTGGGTGGCGTACCCCTCGGGTAGCGCGGCGATGAAGTCGTGCGCGCCGATCGCCCGCGCGGCGGCCTGGACCTCGGCGTCGTCGGCGCCCGGGCGGCCGAACCTGATGTTCTCCGCGACGGTCCCGCTGAACAGGTGGTTCTCCTGTGTCACCAACACCACCGCCCGGCGCAGGTCGGCGTCGGTCACGTCGCGCAGGTCGACCCCGTCGAGCCGGACCGTACCGGTGTCGGGGTCGTGGAAGCGGGCCACCAGCTTGGCGATCGTCGACTTTCCCGCGCCGGTCGGGCCGATCAGCGCCACGGTCTGCCCGGCCGCCACGGTCAGCTCCAGCCCGCCGAGGATCGGGGTGCCCGCCCGGTAGCCGAAGGAGACCGCCCGG
The DNA here is from genome assembly GCF_029626165.1 of Micromonospora sp. WMMD967. Taxonomy (NCBI): domain Bacteria; kingdom Bacillati; phylum Actinomycetota; class Actinomycetes; order Micromonosporales; family Micromonosporaceae; genus Micromonospora; species Micromonospora sp. WMMD967. Next base: position 162,404 of record NZ_JARUBK010000001.1, on the reverse strand, counting down.
AAGGTCACCTCGCCGCAACCCGGTCCGGTCGGCAACGGTGTGGGCCGGCTCGGTTCGGCGACGGCCGGCCGTTCGTCGAGCACCCCGGCGAGTTTCTCCAGCGCGGCGGTGGCCGACTGGAGCGAGTTGTAGAACTGGCTCAGCTCCTGCATCGGCTCGAAGAAGCGGCGCAGGTAGAGCAGGAACGCGGCGAGCACACCGATCTCGGTCTGCCCGCCGAGCACCCGCCAACCGCCGTAGCAGAGCACCACGGCGACGGTGACGTTGCCGATCAATTTGATCGCGGGCGAGTACGTGGCGATCAGTCGGAACGCGTGCAGACTGGTGCGCCGGTAGTCGTCGCCCAGCGCCACGAAGATCCGTTGGTTGCGGGGTTCCCGGCGGAACGCCTGCACCGCCCGGATGCCCCGCATCGACTCCACGAAGTGCACGATGACCAGCGCGACGGCATCCCGGGTCCGCCGGTACGCGCTGGCCGACGACCGGGCGAACCAGCGGGAGAGCCAGAACAGGAACGGGAAGGCGAACAGCGTCACGGCGGCCAGCGGCAGGTCCAGCCAGAGCAGGATGGCGGCCACCGACAGGATCGACAGCCCGGCCAGCACGAGGCTGTCGATGCCACCGTCGACCAGCTCGGCGATGGAGTCCAGGTCGCTGGTGAGCCGGGAGACCATCCGGCCGGAGGTGTACCGCTCGTGGAAGCCCACCGACAGTCGGAGGAAGTGCCCGAACACCCGCTGCCGGAGGTCCAGCAGGACGGCCTGGCCGATCCGCGAGGAGAGGGTGAGGAACCCCCGGCGGGCCGCGTACTCCGTCACCGAGGCCACCGCGAACGCCCCGGCGACGGCGATCAGTGGGCCGGGGTCGCCGGCGCGCAGCGGCGTGATGGCCCGGTCGATGCCGATCATGACCAGGTACGGGCCGGCCATCGCGGCGGCGTTCTGGGCCAACAGCAGGCCGATGGCGGCGGCGAGTCGCCTGCGGTGTGGGCGGATCAGGTCGGCCAGCAGGACGCGGCTCAGCCCGCGCAGTCGGGCCACCGCCTCGGGCGCGGCGTCCTCGGCCCGACTTCGGTCGGCCTCCGGGTCGGTGGCGGTGCCGCGCCAACGGGTCAGTTCCGGTTCCTCCTCCGGCGGGGGGTCGGCCTGCGTCGGCACGGTCACGAGTGCACCAGCCCCCAGCCGTCCGAAGCGGACGGGCTGGACCCGGAAGGGCCGGACGGCGGTGGGTGTCCGGCGGGCGGTTCGGCGGCGAGCAGCGCCCGGTACGCCGGCACACTGGCGAGCAGTTCGGAGTGCCGCCCGGTCGCCGTGATCCGCCCGTCTTCGAGCAGGGCGACCCGGTCGGCCAGCGCGATGGTCGACGGCCGGTGCACCACCAGCAGCGCGGTGGTGTCCCGCAGGACCCGGCGCAGCGCCGCCTCGACCAGCGCTTCGGTGTGCACGTCGAGCGCGGACAACGGATCGTCCAACACGAGCAACGCCGGCCGGCCGAGCACCGCCCGCGCCAACGCGAGCCGCTGCCGTTGCCCGCCGGAGAGGGACAGCCCTTGCTCGCCCACGCGGGTCGCCAACCCCCACGGCAGGTCGTACGCGAAGTCGGCCTGGGCCAGTGCCAGGGCTGCCCGGACGTCGTGGTCGCCGGCGTCCGGGTGACCCAGGGTGAGGTTCTCCCGGACCGACATGGAGAACAGCGTGGGTTCCTCGAACGCGACCCCGACGAGCCGGCGCAGCGACGCCAGCCGAAGCTCGCGCAGGTCGTGCCCGTCCAGTGTGATCCGGCCGGCGGTGACGTCGTGCAGCCGGGGGACCAGCGACAGCAGTGTGCTCTTGCCGGAGCCGGTGGCACCGACCAGGGCCAGTGTCTCGCCCGGCTCGATGGTCAGATCGATCTCGCGCAGCACCGACGCGGTGGCGCCCGGATAGCTGAACGCGACCCGTTCGAAGCGGAGCTGACCGTGGACCGCGTCGCGGGGCAGAGTGAGCGCTCCGGGGCGGTCCACGATCCGGGGTGGGGTGTCCAGCACCTCCTGGATCCGGTCGGCGGCGGTGGCGGCCTCCTGGCCGTTGGCGATGATCCATCCCAGGGACTGCACCGGCCAGATGAGCATCAGTTGGAGGCTGACGAACGCGACCAGCTCGCCGATGGTGAGCACACCCTCCGCGGCGGCGGCCGCCCCGGCCACCAGCACCACGCCCAGTGTCACGTTGGGTACCAGGTCGAGCAGTGCCGAGGTGTTGGCCAGCAGCCGCCCCTTGCCGATGCCGGTGTCGTGCAGCCGCCGGGCGGCACCGGCGAAGCGGGCGGCCAGTTCGGGCCCCCGGCCGTACGCCTTCATGGTGCGCAGACCCTGCGCGGTCTCCTCGACCAGGGTCGCCACGTCGCCCTGCTGGTCCTGCATCCGTCGGGACGCGGCGTGGTAGTGCCGCCCGAACCGGCGGCTGATCAGCAGCAGCGGCACCGCGCTGGCCGCCACCAACGCCCCCAGCACCGGGTGCAGCCTGATCAGTAGCACCACCACGACCACGTAGGTGGTCAGGTTGAGCACCAGGAAGAACACGCCGAAGGAGAGGAACCGGCGGATCACCGAGAGGTCGCTGGTGATCCGGGAGAGCAGCTGACCGGACTGCCAGCGGTCGTGGAAACTCGTCGGCAACCGTTGCAGGTGGGCGTAGACGTCGGCGCGCAGCGCCGCCTCCATGCCGACGGCCGAGGAGGACTGCACCCACCGGCGGATGAAGATGAGCACCGCCTCGACCACACCGAGCAGCAGTGCCAGAGCACCGAGCTGGAGCAACCCGCCAGGTTCGTGCCGGGCCACCGGGCCGTCCACCACCCGCTGCACCACCAGCGGTACGGCGATCCCGGCCGCCGTGCCGGCGAGCCCGGCGAGGAGCAACCAGGCGAACTCGGCGGCGTACGGGCGCAGGTAGGGGCGCAGCCGCCAGAGGTTGTGCACGGGGTTGGTGCCGGCAGCGACCCGCGCGGCCGGGTCGCCGTCGCTCTCCACAGGCACTACCAGACGGTAGCGTCTAACAGGTGGCGATGCCTCTGTCAGCTTGCCGTCAAGCGGCGCTCATGACCGAGAAGCCACTTCTTCACGTCCAGCCCCCAGCGGTAGCCGCCGAGTGATCCGTTGGTGCGGAGCACCCGGTGGCAGGGCACGAATAGCGCGACGGCGTTGCGGGCGCAGGCCGCCGCGGCGGCTCGCACCGCCGGTGGGCGGCCGGCCAGTGCCGCGTACCCGGTGTAGGTGACCGGGGTGCCGGGCGGCACCGCACGCAGCACCTGCCAGGCGTGCGCCATGAACTCGCCACCGGTGACCTGACGGACCGGCACCGCGTCGATCGCGGCGAGGTCACCGTCCAGGTAGGACGTCACGGCGACGCTCACCGGGCCGAGGTCGCCCCGCTGTCGCAGCGGCGCTCGCAGGGTCGGGTGGACCAGGGGCAGCAGTGCCGCCGGGTCGTGGGTGAAGCCGGCGGCCCGTACGTCACCGTCCGGGCCGGCGAGGATGCTCAACGGGCCGGTCGGTGTGGTCAGGACGGTGCTGTCGATGCTCATGCGGCTCTCCAGAGTCTGATCGTGGCGTAGGACCGCCAGGGACGCCACCGATCGGCGTACCCGTCGAGGGTCTTCTGTGTGTCGGGCAGGCCGAGCGCGGCGGCGCCGCGCCGGACCGCGAGGTCGGTGCTGAGCAGGATGTCCGGGTCGCCGAGGGCGCGCATGGCCAGGTAGTTGGCGGTCCACGGGCCGATGCCGGGCAGTGCGAGGAGCCGCCGCACGGCCTCCTCGCGATCCACTCCAGGAGCAAGGTCCAGATCCCCGCCCACGACGGCCCGAGCCACTCCCCGCAGGGTCTCCCGCCGCGCCGAAGGCATCCCGAACCCGCTGTCCGGCAGACCCAACAATTCCTCCGCGCTCAAGAACCCCCGCAGCGGCCCCGCCACCGAACCCGGTTGATCATGGGGTTGGCCTGGAGTTCGATCTCCATCGGCCCGGTCCACCTCATGATCGACCTGGTGGGTCAGGAGGAGGCGGGTGAGGGTCGTCCTTGCTGCGGAGACTGCGATCTGTTGGCCTACTACGGCGCGTACCGTCATCTCGAAGCCGTCCACCGCGCGCGGGAGCCGGACCCCGGGTTCGGTGGCGACCGCCCGCGCCAGCGCCGGGTCCGCCGCCAGGGTGGCGTCGATCGCCGTCGGGTCCGCGTCCAGGTCGAGCAGCCGACGGCACCGGGCCACGGCGGGTGCCAGGTCGCGCAGGTCGGTCAGCCGCAGCGTCGCCGCCACGTGCCCGTCCGCCGGGGTCAGCGCCACCTCGCCGGTGCCGTGCGGCAACCGCAGACCCCTGCGGTACGTCCCGTCGCGGACCTCGTCCACCCCGGGCAACGCCCGCACCGCGAGGAAGTCCAGCAGCGCCCGGGCGTGCAACGGCGGGCGGTACGCCAATCGCAGGGTGATGGTCCCCGCCCCGGTCGCCGCCGGCTGGCGACCACGGGCCGTCCGCAGCTCCGACGGCGCGCTCGCGTACACCTCGCGGAGCGTGTCGTTGAACTGCCGCACGCTGCCGAAGCCCGCGGCGAACGCGATCTCGGCCATCCCGAGGTCGGTCGTCTCGATCAGGATCCGGGCGGTCTGCGCCCGCTGGGCCCGGGCCAGCGCGAGCGGGCCGGCGCCCATCTCGGCGCTCAGCATCCGGTGCAGGTGCCGCTCCGTGTAGCCGAGACGCGAGGCCAGCCCCGGCACGCCGGCGCGGTCGACCACCCCGTCGGCGATCAGCCGCATCGCCCGACCGACGACGTCCGCGCGGACGTCCCACTGCGGTGAGCCGGGTGCGGCGTCCGGCCGGCAGCGGCGGCAGGCGCGCAACCCGGCGCCCTGCGCGGCCGCGGCCGACGGGAAGAACCGGACGTTCTGCCGCTTGGGCGTGATCGCGGGGCAGGACGGTCGGCAGTAGATGCCGGTGGACGTCACGCCGGTGTAGAACCAGCCGTCGAAGCGCTGGTCACGGCTGTCCACGGCCCGGTAACACCGCTCGAAGTCCATCTCCACGTCCCCGATGATGCCCCGTCCGGCGGGGCAGCGGCTGGCGGGAATCGGACCTGGGCGTGCTGGTGTCCAGGGCCGCCGTCAACGGGGGCGTCGACGGCGCCGATGCGGCTGGCCGGATCCGGTGGGCTGGGCGGACCGGGTCGGCCGTACGGCGCGTTGCGGTTGGCCGGTCAGCAGGGCCGGGCGGAACACGCCATCCGGGTCGTACCGCTTCCACAGCCGCCGCACCCGGGCTCCGGTCTCGCCCGGGTAGATCCGGGCGAACGCGTCCGGGCCGGGCCGGCTCTCGAAGTTGACGTACGCCCCGTCGGCCCGCGCGCCGACCGCCCGCCAGGCGGCGTCCAACGCCCCCGCGCCCTGGGGAGGGAACACCGACGCGACCACCATCGTGTCCTGGTGGCGATGGGGGTACGCGGTCGCGTCGGCAGCGACGTCGTTGATCGCCCCGCCCAACGAGCGGAGCTGGACCACCGCCCGCCCCGGCCCGGTCACCGCTCGCATCACGGCCCGAGCGCCGGCGTCGTCCAGATCGCGGAACAGACCGTTGGTGGTCGTACCCCGCTGCTGGCCGACGTTCGGGTGCAAGTGCGCGGTCGGGACCAGGGCCGGGTAGGGCAGCAGGTCGGTCCGGTGTTCGAGCACCCTGCCGATGGCGAGCAGCGGCTCCACCGCGGGTCGGGCCCGGCGCAGGCTCTCGGCGGCCACCACGGCGGTGATGGACATGAGTGCCGAGCGGCCCTCGGCGTACACCACGGCGGCGGCGGACAGCTCCCGTGGAGCCTGCGCGAGGTAACTCGTCCACTCCCTGATCGTGCGCCCGTCCGGCCGCGCCTCGACGACCACCTGCGCCACGCCGACGTTGCGCTGCTCCGCGGCCTCGATCTCGAAGGCCACCACGATCCCCGCTCCCGCTCCCGCGCCCCGGACCAGCCAGAACAGTTCCGGCTCGTGGTCGGCGTCCGCGCGTACCAGCGTCCCGTCGGCGAGGACCACCTCGACCGCCCGGACGCGGTCGATGGTGAGGCCGTGAGCGCGGACCAGCCAGCCGATACCTCCGCCGGTGGCCAGGCCGCCGACACCGACACCGCCGTGGTCGCCCGAGCTGACCACCAGGCCGTACGGGGCCAGTGTCTTCGCCACGTTGGCCCAACGGGCGCCAGCCTCGACCCGGACCAGCCCGGCCCGCTCGTCGAGCACCTGCACCCGGTTGAGCATGGACAGGTCGATGACGACCCCGCCGTTGTTCGAGGAGGCGCCGGAGAAGCCGTGCCCACCGCTGCGGACGGCGATGGGCAGCCGCTGCTCCCGCGCGTAGCGGAGGGCGTCGACCACCTGAGCCGTGGTCTTCGGCAGCAGGACGGCGGCCGGTGACGCCGAGGTGGTGTACGTCGAGCGCAGCTGCGCGTACCGGCGGTCGCCGGGCGTGACGATCTGTCCCCGCAGGGAGTCGGGCACCCGGGCCATGGCGGTGGTCATCGGTGCCACCGCAGCCTGCGCTTCGGGTGTCCGGGATTGGTCATGGCCCAAGGATGAGCGGGCACACCGGGCTCGACAAATTCCGTGGGCCGGCGCCCACTGTCGCCGTGACGCGCGACGCTCGCCGGCACGGGGGAGCGCGGCGGGGAAGTGACCGGGATCTCGGTTCGACCCCGTGATCCGAGTCGCCGTCGTCCTGGCCCGGCCACAGACGGGATGGAGGTGGGACGGCCGGTCCGGCCGGCGTTGGGAAACCGCAGGCCGGACCGGTCCAACTCAATGCGACGGGCTCGGCGTGGCCGTCGGCGGGCCCGGCACCCCCGGTACGCCCGGCGGACTCGACGGACGTGGACTGGCAACCGGGTCGCCCGGCCTGCCGGGCACACCCGGCGGAGTCGACGGGCTCGGCGTGGCCGTCGGCCGGCCCGGTACGCCGGGCGGCCCGATCCTCTTCCCCGGGGGCATCTCCGCCTTGGGGCTCGATTCGAGCGGCACCAGGGTCGGCCCGGACGGGGTGGGTACCGGCGGACTGGGTACGGCTGCCGGGCCCGCGGGGCTCGGCACGGCTGGGGGAGGCCCGTCCGATCTGCTGGCGGCCAGGGCGATCGGCGCCGCGATCAGAATCGCCGCGAGAGTGCCCACCGCCCCCATCGTCACCGTGCCACGGCGTCGGTTGCGAACCCGCCGTTCCGCTCGATTCAACTGGTCATGCACGATCGGTGCCTCCTCGGCCAGGTCGGTGAGGGTGGAGCGGATGAGGTGCTCGAAGGGATCGGTCACTGCCGTACCTCCAGCATTTCGATCTCCGGCAGCAGGTCGCGCAGCCGCTTGACCGCCCGGTGCGTCCGGCTGCGTACGGTGCCCACCGAGCAGCCCAGAAGCTCGGCCACCCGGGCTTCGGGCAGATCCTCGTAGTAGCGCAGGACCACCACCGCCCGCTGCGCCGGTGGCAGGTGACGGAGCGCGGCCCGCATCGCCAACCGCACGTCGGAGCCGCCGCTCGGGTCAGCGCGGACCGGTTCGTCGGCCGGGTTGAGGGGCGTCTCCCGCCATCGGCGCAGTCGCCGCCACCAGCTGATCTGCTCGCGGTACATCACCACGCGCAGATATCCCTCCGGGTCGGCGTGCCGGATGGTTCCCCACTTCGGGATGGTCCGCGCCAACGCGGTCTGGAACAGGTCCTCGGCGGCGCTGCGGTCCCCGGTTAGGAGGTACGCGACCCGCATCAGCGCTGGGGTCCGGCTGGCGACGAACTCGGACAGCCGCGCGCGCTCGTCCTCGTCCACTCATCACCCCCGTTTCGTTGTCACACCTACAGACGCCCCAGGTCATCGTCGCTATCCACGATCAGAGAGGTTTCTTCGGCCCGGAAGTGTCGGTCGTGGCGGGTAGCGTCCGGCCACCAACTCAAGAAGGGGTGCAGCGGATGGCGAGCGTGGCGGGTTGGGCGGCGGCGTCGACATCGGGTGCGTTCCCGTCGTTGCCCCGCGCTGTGGTGCAGGCCTTCTACCGACGGATGCGGGCGGTCGCGCCGGCCGCCGTGGGTGCCATCGAACGGGACCGGGCGGGCGACCCCGACCAGGGTTTCTCCGACACCGCCTGTGGCCGGTTGGCCGGTTCCCTGGACGACGCCGGTCTGCGGGCGCTCGGGATGTGGACGCACCACTGGTGCATGCGCTTCTACGACGACGACACCCGGGTCGGCCGCCGGCTGGTTCGCGAGATCGCCGGGCGGCCGGCGTTGGGCTGGACGGCCGACGAGGTGCGGTGGATGCTGCGCGAGTCGTTTTCGGCAGGTCCGGCCGCCGCCGACCGGTTCACCCTGCCCCGAGCCGCCGCGGGGCAACTGCCCCTGGCCGACCGGCCGGCCTTCGCCAGCTGGCCCGAGGTCGAGGTGCCTCGCCAGCGGCGACCGGAGGGGTCCCGGTGACCGTCGAGCCTGCTTGGTGTGTCGGCTGAGGCAGGATGGGCACGGCAACGCCCCGACGGAAGGACGCCCCGATGCCTGCCAGCGAGCCGACCATCATCGCCACCAGCATGGGCTTCTCCCGGGGTGACCGGGGGCCCTACGACATGCGCCCCAGCCCGGTCTTCGACCTGGCGGCCGAGCTGGCCGAGGCTGGTCCGCACCCGCGGGTCTGCTACCTCGGGCAGGCTGTCGGCGACCAGCCCACCTCGCTGACCGCCGTCTACAGCGCGTTCGCCGCCACCCGGTTCCGGCTGTCGCACCTCGCGCTGTTCCCCATGCCGAACGTCGAGGACGTTCGCGCGCACATGCTCGCCCAGGACGTGATCTGGGTCGGCGGCGGCAGCGTGGCCAACCTGGTCGCCGTCTGGCGGGTGCACGGGCTCGACGAGATCCTGCACGAGTGCTGGCAGGCCGGCGTGGTGCTGGCCGGTGTCTCCGCCGGCTCGATCTGCTGGCACGTCGGTGGTGCCACCGACAGCTTCGGCCCCCGGCTGCGTGGCTTCACCGAGGGCCTCGGCTGGCTGCCGTACGGCAACGGGGTGCACTACGACAGCGAGGGCCAACGCCGTCCGCTCATGCACGAGCTGGTCGGTGACGAGAGGCTGCCGACCAGCCACTGCACCGACGACGGGGTCGGGCTGGTCTACCGGGGCACCCGGTTGGTCGAGGCAGTCGCGGACCGTGCGGGCGTCTCGGCGTACGAGGTCAGCCGCGGCGTGGACGGCAGCGTCCGGGAGGCGGTCATCGCCCCCCGACTGCTCGGCTGAGCGGCGGCGGTCGGGCCGAGTCGGAGCCGCGTGGGTCGGCCCGGTCGGCACCCGCGTAAGCTGGCTGGTCGTGAGTCTCTCCATCGGCATCGTCGGCCTGCCCAACGTCGGCAAGAGCACGCTTTTCAACGCGTTGACCAAGAACGACGTGCTGGCGGCGAACTACCCGTTCGCCACCATCGAGCCCAACGTCGGCGTGGTCGGGCTTCCCGACGAACGGCTGGGCAAGCTGGCCGAGATCTTCTCCTCGCAGAAGGTGCTGCCGGCCCCGGTGTCGTTCGTCGACATCGCCGGCCTGGTGCGCGGCGCGTCGAAGGGGCAGGGTCGGGGCAACGCCTTCCTGGCGAACATCCGGGACGCGTCGGCAATCTGCCAGGTGGTCCGGGCCTTCTCCGACCCCAACGTGGTGCACGTCGACGGCAAGATCTCCCCGGCCGACGACATCGAGACGATCAACACCGAGCTGATCCTCGCCGACCTGCAGACCCTGGACAAGGCGCTGCCCCGGTTGGAGAAGGAGGCCAAGCTCCGCAAGGACCGGGCCGTCGCCGTGGCGGCCGCGAAGGCCGCCATCGAGGTTCTCGACGGTGGCACCACGCTCTACTCCGGGGCCGCCGCCGCCAAGATCGAGCTGGAGCACCTGCGCGAGCTGCACCTGCTCACTACCAAGCCCTTCCTGTACGTCTTCAACGTCGACGAGGACGAGCTGGCCAACGAGGCGTTCCTCGACGAACTGCGCGCCCTGGTCGCCCCCGCCGAGGCCGTCTTCATGGACGCCAAGATCGAATCTGAGCTGGTGGACCTGCCCGAGGAGGAGGCCCGCGAGCTGCTGGAGTCGATCGGCCAGAACGAGCCGGGCCTCAACCAACTCGTCCGCGTCGGCTTCCGCACCCTCGGCCTCCAGACGTACCTCACGGCCGGCCCCAAGGAGGCACGCGCCTGGACCGTCCCGATCGGCGCCACCGCGCCGGAGGCCGCGGGCGTCATCCACAGCGACTTCCAGCGCGGCTTCATCAAGGCCGAGGTGGTCTCGTACCACGACCTGGTCGAGCACGGCTCGATGGCGTCGGCCAAGGCGGCGGGCAAGGTCCGCATCGAGGGCAAGGAGTACGTCATGCAGGACGGCGACGTCGTGGAGTTCCGCTTCAACGTCTAGCCAGGGTCGTTCCGGGTCAACGTTTCCCGCGTCCCATTTCGATGGCGGTGCGCAGCAGCGGCCGGACTGCCGGCGCGTTCTCCGTCGACTGATGCGCGGCGGTACGCCCGGCGGCTGGCGCGGAAGCGGGGAGCCCGAGGGGCCGCCGCAGAACGACAGGGGCGTCGATCGTTCGGGCGAAGGCCGTCAGAGTGGGTCGAGGCGGCGCTTGAGCAGGCAGAACTCGTTGCCTTCTGGATCGGCGAGGACGTGCCAGGACGCATCCGCGGGCTGGCCGATGTCGACGAGTTCGGCCCCGGCTGCCAGGAGGCGCTCCAGCTCGGCGTCCTGATCGCGGTCGGTAGGGTTGACGTCGATGTGCAGCCGGGCATGCCCGTTCTTGGGCTCGTCGTCGCGGATGAGGAAGATCGTCGGCTGCGGGCCGCCGAACCCTTCGCGCGGGCCTATCTCGATGTAGACCCCCTCTTCGCGATCGAGCTCTACGAAGTCCAGGACCTCGCACCAGAACCGCGCCAGCACCTGGGGGTCGCGGCACTTGAGCACGATCTCACTGATACGGCATGCCATTGACGAGACCTACTCTCAGCACGGGAACTGCCGGGGCGGCCGACGTGGATCTCATGGGCTCCCCGCAGTGACAACACGGTCGCGACCATACCGGGCGAAGGTGGCGGAGCGGGACGAGGGCCAGGTGAGGGGGCGCAGGGCGGCTAGACAACTGGCGGGCTGGCAATCTGTGCGGATGCGACAGGTCACCGTGCTCGGCAGTTGTGGTGCCTTCCCCGAACCGGGCCGCGCCTGTAGCGGTTTCGCCGTGGACTGGGACGGCTACCGCCTTGTGCTCGACCTCGGCTACGCCACGCTGCCGCGGCTGCTCGCGCACTGGCCGGATGGTGCGCTGGACGCTGTCGTCATCACCCACGAGCACCCTGACCACTGCATCGACCTGCACGGGCTGTTCCGGATGCGGCTCTACGGTGACTCTGATGGATCACCGTTGCCGTTGTACTGCCCGCCAGGTGTGCTCGAACGGCTCAGCGGCCTGGAGCCCGATGTCGACCTGCGCGCGGTCTTCGACGTGCATCCGCTGCCCGGTAACCATCGAGTGGGACCGTTCGACCTGACCGGCCTGTCACTTCCGCATCACGTACCCAACGCAGGCATTCGTCTGGAGGCCGACGGGATCGCCGTGGCCTACTCGGGGGACACTGGCCCGACCCCTGTGCTGGCCGAACTCGGCCGCGACGCCGACCTCTTCATCGTCGAGGCCACTGATCGCGACGGCGAAACCAACCGGCCCACACGTCATCTCATGACCTCTGTCGAGGCAGGCCACTGGGCTCGCCGGGCGAGGGCCCGCCGACTGATGCTCACCCACTTCTGGCCGGGCAACGACCGGGCTGCGTCGGTGGCCGCCGCGCAGATGGAGTTCGACGGGGTTGTGCTGGCGGCCGAGGAGGACCTCACCGTCGTCCTCGGGGTGCCGGGTCGCTGAAGACCACCAAGTCGGTCTCAACGTCCTGTTACAGCCTCACACCGAACTGCTCATCCAGCGAGTTCTCGCAGAAGGGCTGTCTGGTCGTCAACCTCGTACTCGGTCCACGAGTTCGCGCGAGCACGCCAACCCGCGCGCACGAACATCTCGGCCAGCTCCTTCGCCCTCGGTGCGTGGTGGAGGCGGCCGTAGACGTTGTTGTCGAGAACGGCTAGACGGTCGGCAAGGCGCGGCCCTGGCGTACCGCCAGAAGTGATCTCCATGGTGCCTCCCATGCATGGTCGTGCCACCGGGCAGGTGGCAGGATCGCACACGTGGGACCGGCGGGTAGCCCGTGTGGCAGACAGCGAAGACGCCGAAGCAGGGCTTTGTCCTGGGAGGGTTCTGCTCCTCCTCGCCGTGGCGTACGGGGTGTTCGCCGTCGGGGAGCCGATCAGGTGGTCCGTCATCGTCGCTGTGTTGGCAGCACTGCTCGGCGTTGGTTACCTGGTGACAGCCGTGCTGCTACGCCAGCGTCAGCGCGACCACCGGTAGTTGCCGGCGCGGTGGGCCGATCGCGCGGGTGGGGGATGATGCGTGTAGTCGAGGACAGCATGGTCGAGCCTTGATCCGGGTCGGGTGACGGCGCGGACCAGATATGGGGCAGCTCTACAGGCAGTGGTCGGGTTGGCCTGGTCAGCGGCGGCTCGGCTTGCGCTTCGTCCCGCCCCGGGCGTTCAGGAACTGTCGTCGGCGCTCTTCTCGTTGTTGTGACTGCCAGTCGCGTCGTCGGCGGTCTCGTCGTTGTCCGAAAAAGCGGACGATCACCGCGGCCAGCATCGTGCCGGCCAGGATCAGACCCGCAGCCCCGACCACGCCCTGCAGCCGGCCGCGATGCCCACTCAACACCCCGAACTCGGTCACGAAATCGTCGGGATCATCGGGGTTGACCCAGATCCGGACGGCGGTGTCGGCCTGGAGGCACACCTCCCAACAGCCAACCTCGGCCTGACGCTGGGCCCCGCCGACCTGGTATCGCAGATGCATGGTGTTGCTGCTGCGTCCCTTGTGCACGATCTCGTGGACGACTGCCTGGACCGGTACGCCATCGGACCGCAGCCGCGTCTCCCAGGCTTCGTTGTCGTCGAACGTCTTCATCGGCAGCCAGAACATGGCTATCCCGGCCGCGATGCCCAGCACGTAGGCGGGGTACCGCATCCGCCAGCAGATCCACACGATCTTCACGGTGGCCATGGTCGCAGTCGACGTCCATCGATCGGGGTAGGTTGACCGTGTGACGGAACAGCTGCTGCGATCGTCGTTCGGCGCGGCGGCTGCCGCGTACGCCGAGCACCGCCCGGACTACGCGCAGGCCGCCGTTCGATGGGCGCTCGACGTCGCGCCCGGCCAGCGCGTGCTCGACCTTGGCGCCGGCACCGGCAAGCTGTCCGCCACACTGCTCGCGGTGGGCGTGGACGTCGTTGCGGTCGAGCCCGACCCGGCGATGCTCGCCGAGTTGCGCCGCGCGATGCCGGCCGTTCGTGCCCTGCCGGGCAGCGCCGAGGTCATCCCGTTGCCGGACGCGTCAGTCGATGCGGTGTTGGCCGGCAACGCCCTGCACTGGTTCGACATGGCCGTCGCGGGGCCGGAAATCGCCCGGGTCCTCGCACCCGGAGGCGTCCTGGCCGGACTGTGGAACGTCATGGACGACCGGATCGACTGGGTTGCCGACCTCGAACGGGTCAGCGGGAGCGCGGCCATCGGCCCGCGGGACACGTTGAGCGCCTGGCGGACGGCGACAGCGGACATGCTCGGTCCGGCTGTCCGGTTCGGGTCGTCGGAGCAGGCCGAGTTTCCGCACGGGCAGCGCCGTACCGCCGAGTCCCTCGTCGCGACACTCGCGACCCGGGCGGGAATGCTGGTCATGCCGGAGGCGGACCGGGAGGCGTTGCTCGGCCGGATCCGTTCGTTTCTCGAGAGCAGGCCGGACACCGCCGAGGGCGAGTTCACACTGCCGATGCTGACCGGCGTGCTGCGCGCCCGGCGGCAGTGACGGACCCGCCTGTGGGCTCAGATCCCCGACGCTCTACGGATCCGCCGCGCGGGTAGCACGGACCGGAGCTTGCCGGCTGCGCTGGCAAAGTCCGAGATGGTGGTGACGCAGCCGTGGCCGACGTGGGCGAGCCAGAGCGCGTCGTCCCGTTCGACCACGAGCGCCTGGGACAGCGGAACGGTGTGCACGTTGCCCTCGCCGTCCACCGTGGAGATCGCGTCAGTGCTGATCACCAGCGAGCCCTTGTTGCCGAACCGCTTCCGGAAGGCCGGCCGGACCACGTCACCTGCCGGCACGAAGCGAGTGCTGGGGCAGGAGGCGTCGGTGACGCCGGGGAGGTCGGGTCGAGATCCGTACGGCACGACGATCATGGCGGAGGAGAGCCATCCCGACATGATGTCCCGCGCCGCGACCGGAGAGAGCCCGTCCGGTTCGGTGAGCGGATCCGTGAGGTAGTGCTCGGTGGTGCCGAGCAACTCCCGGTGGGCAGCGGATTCGAGCTGTTGGATCGGCCGCATCCATGCCAACGCGTCGTACGTCGGCACGAGTTCGGCGGGTACGGCCATGGTCCGACTCGCTTCCAGGTTCGCCATGTCGGCCTGGTCGAGCCCGTCGTGCACCAGTCTCCGTAGCTCGGCCCAGAGCAGTTCCGCCGCCACCGCAGCGTCGAACCGCCGGGCGCTCGTCGGGTCGATCCGGATGCCGAGTTCGTGCCGCGTGCCGTCGACGACCTCGGCCATGAGTTCGGCGTACCGGGCGATCCCGGCCCGCTGCACCGCCTGAAAGACGCGCGATCTCAGCGCGGACATCAGCAGGAGGGCTTCCGCGCTGGGCGGGGAGCCGACGACCAGCGCCACACCGTGCACCTCATCGGCGTACCAGACCGGGCCCGACTGGTGGTTCGCGAGGCGTGTGTCGTGGTCTGCGCGGGGTCCGGCGGGCAGTAGCAGTCGCATCGACGGAGGTGCTTCGGCGGTCGTTGCGAGGACGGCGTTGCCGCTGGTGAAGAACCTGCCGACATGCTGTCTGATCTCGTCGGCCGTGAAGAGTCGGTAGTCCACTGCCGGCCAGCGCGCCAGGCCGTGCCCGCGCGGCCCGAACCGCCGGGCGAGCAGTGATCCCCACGGGTCGAGCACGCCTTCGTCGATGTCGGACACGTCCCGGTCGTCCGCGTCGACGTCGGCGACCGCGTCGGACAGGTCGGTGGGCGGAAGATGGCTGATGGTCGAGCAGAGCGTGGTGAAGTGCTCCGCGATCTGCTCGGGGGTGCCGGCGGCGACGAACGAGGTCTCGTTCACCCAGGTGTCGTTCGCGTACTTGTCCGCGACGTACGGGTCGGCCCGTTCCAGTAGATGGTGCACCAGATGGTTCAGGCCGATGGAGTCGAGTTCCTCGTCGCGGGTGCCGCAGCCGAAGGTCAACGATGCGCCCAGCACGCCCGGCAGGTCGCGTCGCAGGACCGTGACCCCGTCTATCTCCGCACGCCTCATGCGCGGATCGTATGGTGGCCGGTCAAGCCGGCCGGCCGCCACGCGACAGGGGCCTACTGCTCGGCCCAGACGCCCAGCTCGTTGCCGCTGGGGTCGGTGAAGTGGAACCGCCGGCCGCCCGGGAACTCGTACGGCCCGTCGACCACCTGGCCGCCGGCGTCCTTGACTGCCTGCACCGACGTGTCGAGGTCGGTCGAGAAGAGCAGCACCAGCGGACCGCCGGCGCGTACGGCCTCGTCCAGGCGCAGACCGCCGACCTCGGAGTCACCCTGGGGGTTGCGGATTCCCGCGTAGCCCGGGCCGTAGTCGGTGAACTGCCAACCGAACGCCTCGGTGTAGAAGCGCTTGGCAGCGGCGAGGTCGGTCACCGTGAACTCGACGTAGTCGATGGCGTGGTGCTGGTGCGGAGTCGTCTCAGACATGCCGGGCATTGTCCGACCGGGGTACGACGATCCCGAGACGCGCAACGAAAGGTTGCACCAGGGGGGTGCTCGGCGTAGGTTGGGTGCAACCAAAGGTTGCGAAAGGGTGAGGGTATGGAACAGGGAACGATCGAACGCGACATCCACGTCGACGCGGCACCCGAGGTGGTCTTCGAGGTGGTCAGCCGGCCGGAGCACATGCGGGAGTGGTGGCCGGACGACGCGCGGTTCGAGTCGGTCGCGGGCGCGCCCGGCGAGCTGGTCTGGCGCAACGGCGACACCGGCGAGACGACGACCGTCGCCCTCGCCGTGATCGAGGTCGACCCGCCGAAGCGGTTCTCCTTCCGGTGGTGCTTCACCGACGATGGCCGGAACGGCCAGGCGCTGCTCGTCACCTTCGACCTGGCACCCAGCGGTGCGGGCACCCGGGTCCGGATGACCGAGACGGGGTTCCGCGAGATGGGCTGGGAGGTCGCCGTCCTGGAGGAGCAGTACCGCGACCACGAGAACGGCTGGGACCACTACATGCCCAGGCTGGGCACGTACGTCGCGCGGCTGGTCGCCACCCCGTGAGTACGGCGGTCGACGACGAGCTGTGGTCCGCTATCGGCGACCCCACCCGACGTACCATGATCGATCTTCTTCTCGCCGACGGACCGGGCACTGCCACGTCGCTGAGCAGGCGACTGCCCGTCACCCGCCAGGCCGTCGCGAAGCACCTGGCCGTCCTGGACCGGGTGGGGCTGATCCACGGCGAGCCGGCCGGCCGGGAGCGTCACTACCAGGTCGACGAGGCGCAACTCGCCCGAGCGGTCGCCCAACTGTCAGCGGTGGGCGCGACCTGGGACGCCCGTCTGCGCCGGATCAAGCGCATCGCCGAGGCGATCGAACGCGACCGCCACCACGACGAAGGAGCATGACAATGGTCAACATTCTGCACCAGGTCGGCGTCGTCGCTTCGCTCGCCGACGTCCACCGAGCGGTGGCAACTCCCGAGGGCGTCGCCGGATGGTGGTCGGTCGACACGGCCGGCACCAGCGAGGTCGGAGGACGGTTGGCCGTCCGGTTCGGCGACGACGGTGGTTTCGACCTGGACATCCTGGAGTCGGACCTGGCCGGCCGGGTGCGGTGGCGGGTCACCGACGGCCCCGCGGAATGGATCGGCACTCAGATCAACTGGCGTCTGGAACAGCGTGGCAGGTACACGATCGTCCAGTTCACGCACGAGGGCTGGCGCGAGCCGACCGAGCTGATGCACCAGTGCAGCACCAAGTGGGCGACCTTCCTGATGAGTCTCAAGGCGCTGGTGGAGACGGGGCGCGGCCGGCCGGCACCGGACGACGTCCAGATCAGCGACGGGCACTGATCTCGGGAACGGCTGGACCGTCGGGGGTTTGCGCGCTCCGCCGCGAGATCGCGAACCCCGCGGCGACCAGCCCGAGGGCCACGATCGCGACCGCGCAGAGCAGCAGCGTCGGGCGTGCGCCGATGACGCCCACCAACGGCCCGCCCAGCATGGTGCCCAGGGGTACGGCCAGCACGAGGATGGCGCCGTTCGCGGCGAGCACCGCCGGCAGTTGCGCGGTCGACGTGCTGCGCTGGAACAGCGCCATCGACGTGGAGCGGTACGGCGCCCAGATCACACCCGCGAGAGCGAACGCCGGCAGGGACAGGCTGACCGGTGCGCCCAGGCCGAGCGGCAGCATGGCCGCCCCGAACCCGACGACGATGCCGATGGTGGTGGCCCCCAGCGGCCAGCGGTGCAGGTAACCGGCGACCACACCTCCGACGAGGCCACCGACACCGAACGCGGTGTAGTAGATGCCGAGCAGCGTCGCCGATGCGTGCAGGTCGTCGGTGATGTGCAGCGGCATCGCCACGTACACCGGTCCGAAGAGGAAGAAGAACCCGAGGCTCAGGACCAGGAGGCCCAGCAGGGCGGGCTGGCGGCGGATGACCGCGAAACCGGCGGTCCGCGACGCCTCGCGCTCGTGCGGTGCGGCCCGGTCGGTGGCGGGAAGGGCGAAGCGGTACGTGAGGGCCAGCACGGCGAAGGTCACGGCGTCGGCGGCGAGGACCCACACCGGGCTCACCCATTCGATCAGGAGTCCCGCCAGTGGTGGGCCGATGACCGTGGCGAAGCCGGCGATGGTGGTGAGCAGCGCGTTCGCCGGCAGGTGGTGTCGTTGCGGCAGTAGCTCGGCGATCAGTGTGAAACGCCCGGCGGTACCCCACGAGTGCAGCAACGCCGACACGGCGAGCAGGAGGACGTACAGCCCCACGGTGAGTACGCCCGCGAGGTAAGCGAGGGGGATCGCCGCGAGCGCGCCGGCCCGCAGGATCGCGTCCCAGCCGGCGAGTTGGGCACCGCTGCGCCCACGGAGCAACCGACCGAAGACGATCGTCCCGGCTGCGCTGGGCAGGGTGTACGCCGCCACGGCGGCAGCGATCCAGGTGCCACGCTGATCCGGTGGCGCGAGTTGGATGGCGAGCCAGGTCACCGCGACCACCGCCATGCCGTCACCGAGCGCGGACACGACAAGCCCGGGCAGGACCCGCCGGAGCTGGGGGTGACTGACCACCGGCCAGTACGGCGAGGAGCGCGGGAAACCGGCGACTTCCGATGACATGCTGCCAGCTCACCTCGGCGCAAGCCGGCGGATCAAGTGAGGCTGCCGTCAGCAGAATCAGCCGAGCGCGGAAGGCCGACTCCGGCTCCGTCGGGAACCGGAGTCGACCAACCGCCGCTACTCCGCTCGGTAGACGGAGATGTGCGACGGGCTGTCGGCCTGGAACGGTCGCCGTTGCCAGTCGGCGTACCGTTCGGTCAGCCGAAGCCCCGCCTGCTGCGCCATCGCGTCGATCTGGTGCGGCCAGGCGTACCGCATGGCGAACGGCTTCAGGTGCACGCCATCACTGTCGAAGGTGATGGTCTGCCTGATGAACCGTTGCGCCGGTCGGTCGTACCTGTGCAGCCGGATCGTCGCGGAGTCCTCGGTCACCTCACGCACCTGCACCTGCTCGTCCCTGTCGAAGCTGCGCGGGTCGGGCACGAACGTCTCGATGACGAACGCGCCACCGGGCGACAGCACCCGGGCGACGTTGCGGAAGCAGTCCGCCTGCCGCTCCGCGTCGACCAGGTTGAACAGCGTGTTGAAGACCAGGTACGCGAGCCGGAACTCACCGTCCACCGGTACGTCGGCCATGTCGGCGATGACCACCGGGATCCGGTCGCCGCCGGGCTTGGCCCGCAGATGCGCCACCATCTCCTCGGACGCCTC
The DNA here is from genome assembly GCF_029626165.1 of Micromonospora sp. WMMD967. Classification (NCBI taxonomy): domain Bacteria; kingdom Bacillati; phylum Actinomycetota; class Actinomycetes; order Micromonosporales; family Micromonosporaceae; genus Micromonospora; species Micromonospora sp. WMMD967. The sequence continues at coordinate 143,262 of NZ_JARUBK010000001.1, read as the reverse complement.
GACGCCGTGCACTGTCAGACCGCGCTCGGCCAGTGGAAGAGCGACCCGGCCGGTGCCGATCGCCAGTTCGAGAACCGGACCACCGTCGGCCAGATCGGCCAGGAAGTCCACCGCCGGCATCGGGTCGGGGTTGCCCGGGCCGTCGTACTCGGCGGCCCACAGTCGGCCGAAGAGGCCGGGATCATCGAAGACCGACATCAGCGGCCTCCGCGGTTGGTGTCAGTGGCGCGCAGCGGCGCCGTGGTCGGGGGAACAGATCTGCTCACGAAGTCTCGATTCCTCGGTGCGATTGACGTCGGGTCGGAGGCACTTCGTCGTAGCGGGCATGGCGCTGCTCCCTTCGCGTGACTGTCGACCGAGGACACCAGAGACGGTGCGAGCCCGGCAAGGCAATTACGCCGGCCGGGCCCGCAGCGGGACCTCAGGTCAGGAGATGTGGTGCAGGATCACGTTGTGCACGTGGTGGCTCTTCTGCGCACCACGGAACTCCACCTCGTAGGTGTGCGTGCCGACGTGGATCGCGATGGCGCCGGTGGAGAAGAACGACCCTCCCCAGGACTTGTTGCTGACCACGCTCACGCTGGTGATCTTCGAGTACGGGATGCTGGTGATCGCGAACCGCTTCCCGACGAAGGACCGGTCCTGGATGATCACGCGCCGGTCGGTCAGCCCGATGAACCCGGTGCCCGTGCCGACGGCGTCGTAGACGGCGATGATCTGCTCACCCTCGAGGAGGCCGCTCTCGATCTGCTGGACCTGCTCTTTGCGGTCGTACGCGATGTTCGCCATGCGTCCCAGGTTAGAAACCCGGTGCCACAGTGCCCGCCCGGGCAAGCACCAGGAACTCGCCGTCGCCGTGGCCGACGGGCTCCTGCCGCCAACCGCCGTAGACACGGTCCACCACGAAACCCGCAGTGGTCAGAGACGTCCGCAGCTCCGCCTCGGTGCGGAACCGCAGGGTCGCCGAGCTGACCAACCGCTCGCCGTCGGCGAAGTGGTAGTGATGGGTGAAGTCGACCACTCCGTCGCGTACCCCCGTGACAGCTGTCCATGCCCGGACCTCGCCGCCGCCCGGCAGGATGATCCGGCGCTGCGAATCCACCGGGTTCCACAGCTCCCAGCGGCGGTCCGCCGGGTCGCGGGCGTCGAACACCAGCCGGCCGCCGGGCACGAGCGCACGGCGCAGATCGGCGAGGGTACGCGCCCACTCCGCGTCGTCCACGAAGAACTGCGCCACGTGACTGGTCAACACCGCCACGTCGAACACCCCGGTCGGAAGCACTGTCGAAGTGCCCACGGCCCAGGTCACCCGCTCGCCACCGGGCCGGGCGCGGGCGGCGGCCACTGACGCGCCGGCGGGGTCGACGCCGGTGACGGTGTGACCCGAGGCGGCAAGGGCGACAGTCAACCGGCCGGTGCCGCAGCCGAGGTCGAGCACCTGGGCCGCCGGAGTCTCGCCCACCACCGCCTGGAAGAAGTCGTCGTCCGGCCCCCACCGGCACTCCGCGTCGTAGACCTCGACCAGGCGGGGATGCTGGAACTCGCCGTGCCTCACGGCGCGTTCGCGTCGGTCGCGGCGCGGACGAATTCGCGTACCCGGGTGGTGGTGTTGCTGGGCAGCCACACCGGCCCGCGTTCGATCGGTGGCGCGTCGTGGATGGGCACGTACGCCACGTCGGGGCGGGGGTAGTAGCGGCGCGTGTGCTCACCCACCGGCAGTACGCCTCGACCCAGCGCGACCAGCGACAGCATCTCGGAGAAGGTGTTCCCGGAGGGCCCCTTCGGAATGGGCCGGCCGGTCGGGGTGCGCTCCGGGGTGCGGTCCCGCTTGAACTCCGTCGAGGTCACCGCCGGGTACTGCACCACCGGGTGGTCGGCGAGCACCTCCAGCGACACCGATCGTTCCCGGGTGAGCGGGTGACCAGCCGCCACCGCCAGCGCCCGATCCTCGGCGAGCAGCGCCGGGCCGGTGGCCATCCCGTCGAACGGGAACGAGGCGATCAGCACGTCCGTCGAGCCGTCGAGCAGCCCGGACCGGGTGTTGGACAGCTGTGCCTCGTGCACCTCCACCCGGCAGTCGGGATGCCGTTCGCCGAACAGGGCCACGGCCCGCAGCAGCACGGGCGCCGTCCACTCGCCGAGGAACGCCACCCGTAACGTCCCGGTGACGCCCCGGCCGGCGTCGACCGCCCGGCGGACGGCCTCGTCCATGCCGGCCACCAAGGGGGCCAGTTCGTCGGCGAGTTGCCGTCCGATCGGGGTGAGCCGGACGACCCGACTGGTGCGGGCGAACAGCGGCGCGCCGATCCGACGCTCCAGCCTCTTCACGATGTGGCTGACCCGACCGGTGCTGACGGCCAACCGCTCGGCGGTCCGGCCGAAGTGCAACTCCTCGGCGAGCGTCAGGAACGTCTCGACCTCGTACCGCTCCAGCACGTCGCTCCCACCGTTGACCTGTGGGCAACGATCGTAACGGCATCGGGTCTTGGTCGGCGTCCCCCGTGCGGGGATCGTGAACGCGGCAGGGAACACCTGACAGAAGGGCTGCGACATGAGCATCGAGGACTACCTGGCCGGCCTGGCCGACCCACTGCGCGAGATAGGGGAGAAACTGACGCCGATCATCACGGCCTCCCTGCCCGGTGCGACGGGCGGGATCTGGCACGGCCACCCGGTCTGGGGGCTGGGCGCCCGGGTCGGTCAGCGGCCGGTCTGCCTGCTCAAGGCGTACGGGTCGTACGTCACCTTCGGGCTGTGGCGCGGGCAGGAGATCACCGACCCGGCTGGGCGGCTGGTTCCCGGTGCGAGGGCGATGGCGGCGGTGAAGCTGCGCGCTGTGGCCGACATCGACCCGGCGCTGTTCACCGACTGGCTGCGCGCGGCAGCCGAGCTGGAGAAGAGGTGAGCGCGGTGCGGGTGACCGGCTTCGACCACTTGGTGCTGACCGTCGCCGACGTGGAACGGGCACTGGGCTTCTACTGCGGTCAACTCGGCCTGACGCCGGTACGGGTCGACGAGTGGCGCGCGGGCACCGCGCCGTTCCCGTCCGTGCGGGTCAGCCGCGACAGCATCATCGACCTCGTCCAGGGCGACCGGCACGGCACCAACGTCGACCACTTCTGCCTGGTGGTGGCCCCGCTGGACTGGGAGCGGGTGGTCGAGTCGGGGGCCTTCACGGTGCTGACCGGGCCGGTCGCCAGGTTCGGTGCCCGTGGCTCGGCGACCTCGATCTACGTCAGCGACCCGGACGGCAACGTGGTGGAGTTGCGCTGGTACCCGCAGGATGTGGAGATGGCTGCCGAGACGGACGTCAGGACTCCGTGACCGCCCGGTAGGCGTCCTCGATGCGGGCGGCCAGCAGGACCTCGCCCTCGGTCAAGGGCTCGCCGTTGCCGTGCCCGACCCTGATCTGGGTGCTGTCGGACCGTCGGCTGATCTCCGGGCGCAGGTGCAGCGCGTCCGCGACGACCTTGACTCGTTCAGTTAGGGCCGCGTGTTGGGTATCGTCGATCACGAGCGTCCGTCGGATCTGCTCCCCTTCGCGTGTCCAACCAGATAGCAAGGTCAACGCGTCGGCAAGGTAGTCGTGCTTCGACCTGCTGCTGAACAGCACGCGCATCACCGCACCCCCCAAGCGCCGTTGCCGGCTTGTGGCCAAATCGTCGCCATCCCGTGTCTTGTCGGTGTCCCCTAGTCTCTCCCCACGCGGGAGGGGTGTCCACGCCCACACTTCCGTGTTCTATTGGCCTAGCGGACGGTTCCGGTACCCAAACCGCCGATTGATCTGGCACCCTGGACGCCCGTGCGGACCGAACGGGCGAATGATGGCGGGCAGGCCGAACGACGGGCCCTGAAGGTGATCGTCGGCGCGGCGATAATCCGGGACGGACGGGTGCTAGCCTGCGCGCGCTCCGCCCCGCCCGAGGTGGCCGGGATGTGGGAGTTCCCCGGCGGGAAGGTCGAGCCCGGCGAGGCCGAGGTCGACGCGCTCGTTCGGGAGTGCGTCGAGGAGCTGGCCGTACGCGTCGAGATCGGTGATCGGGTCGGCCGCGACGTCCGGATGGCACACGGCCGTTCCGTGCTCAAGGTGTACGCCGCCCGTCTGCTCGACGGGGACGAGCCGCAGGCGCTGGAACACGAGGCGCTGCGGTGGCTGACCGCCGACGAACTGGACTCGGTCACCTGGCTCCCCGCCGACGCTCCCATCGTCGCAGCCCTCCGCCCTGTCCTGAAGAAGCCCTGACCCCCACCCCTGCTCCGGCCCGCCCTGCGTCCGGTTGATCAAGATGCCGGTCAGGATCCGGCCTCCCGGTGACCGAACGTCCCGCATCCGCAGGCCAGGATTGGAATGAGGTTGATTCCGCTGTGGCATCTAGATGCCACAGCGGAATCACGCCCATCAGGGACATCATGCCGGGGCGGCGCCGGGTCAGCCGGAGAGTCGCGACGGTCGGCGCCCAGGACCAGCCGGAGCCAGCGGCGGCGGGTCTTCGATCACCGGGGTGGGGTGGGGTGGGGTGGGAACGGGACGGGGGCCGCGGCTGTTGCCGCGGCCCCCGTCTGGTTCGGGTGGTCAGTGCTTGTCCTGGTCCGGGTGCGCGAAGTTGAGGTGCTCCGGAGGCAGCGGGAAGGTCACGTCGTCACCGAACGGCGACGGTGCGGCCGGCCGGTCGAAGGTGAGCTCGGTCAGCGGCAGCTTGCCCCGGTCGTCCACCGCCGGAGCGGTCGGGTGGGGCACCTCCCGGTCCCAGTTGACGCCGCTCTGAGCCTGCGCCTCGGCCCGGGAGTCGTGGGAACCACCCGCGTGCGAGTGCAGCCCACCGTGGGCTGAACCCGGCGTCGCCGAGCCCTGACGGGCGGTGGTCACGCTGGTCTGGGGCGTCTCGCCCCGGCGGAAGATCTTGCTACCAAGCCACACAAGGGGATCGTACCTGCGGTCGACGACCCGTTCCTTCATGGGGATGATCCCGTTGTCAGTGATCTTGATGTGCTCGGGGCAGACCTCGGTGCAGCACTTGGTGATGTTGCAGAAACCGAGGCCCTGTTCGGCCTGCGCGTACTCCTTGCGGTCGGTCCGGGTGTCCAGCGGGTGCATGTCCAGCTCGGCCGCCCGGATGAAGTACCGGGGCCCGGAGAACGCCTGCTTGTTCTCGTCGTGGTCCCGGATGACGTGGCAGACCGTCTGGCACAGGAAGCACTCGATGCACTTGCGGAACTCCTGCGAGCGCTCCACGTCGACCTGCTGCATCCGGTAGTCACCCGGCGCGACGTCGGCCGGCGGGGCGAACGCCGGCGTCTCCCGTGCCTTCTCGTAGTTGAACGAGACGTCGGTGACCAGGTCCCGGATGACCGGGAAGGTCCGCAGCGGGGTGACAGTGACCGTCTCGTCGTCGCCGAAGGTCGACATCCGGGTCATGCAGCCCAGGCGCGGCTTGCCGTTGATCTCCATGGAGCAGGAGCCGCACTTGCCGGCCTTGCAGTTCCACCGGCAGGCCAGGTCGGGCGCGTCGGTGGCCTGGAGGCGGTGGATGACGTCGAGGACGACCTCGCCCTCATTCACCTCCACCATGTAGTCCTGCAGGTCGCCGCCGGTCTCGTCACCCCGCCAGATCCGGAACTGACGCTTCGCGCTCATCGGTTGTCCGCCTCTCCAGCGTCGGCGACGAGGGCGTCGAAGTCGGTCAGCTCCTCGTCGGTGAGGTACTTGGCCAGCTCCGCACGGTCGAAGAGGCCGATCAGCTCCGGTCGCATCTTCGGCAGCGGCTTACGGGTCAGCCGCACGGTGTCGCCGTCCAGCGAGCAGACCAGGTTCACCTGCCGCCACTTCGGCTCCATCGCCGGGTAGTCCTCCCGGGTGTGCCCGCCGCGCGACTCCTGCCGCTCCAGCGCCGCCTTCGCGGTGCACTCCGAGACCACCAGCATGTTGCGCAGGTCCAGGGCCAGGTGCCAGCCCGGGTTGTAGCGTCGGCCACCGGCCGCGCTCACCTTGGCGACCCGCTCGCGCAGCTCGGCCAGCCGCACCAGCGCGTCGGCCAGCTCACCCTCCCTGCGGATGATGCCGACCAGGTCGCCCATGACCGCCTGAAGGTCCTGCTGGAGGGTGTACGGGCTCTCGCCGGTGTCGCGCTGCAGGGGGGCGAGCGCGGTCTCGACGGCGGCCTCGACGGCGTCCACGGCCACCTTCGGCCGGGCGGCCAGCCCGTCGGCGTAGCTGGCCGCGTGCCCGCCCGCCCGCTTGCCGAAGACCAACAGGTCGGACAGGGAGTTGCCGCCCAGCCGGTTGGAGCCGTGCATGCCACCGGAGACCTCACCGGCGGCGAACAGGCCGCGTACGTGGCCGAAGGCCGCACCCGAGTCCGGGTCGACCTCGACGCCGCCCATCACGTAGTGGCACGTCGGCCCGACCTCCATCGCCTCGGAGGTGATGTCGACGTCGGCCAGCTCCTTGAACTGGTGGTACATCGACGGCAGCCGCCGACGGATCTCGTCGGCCGAACGCCGGCTCGCGATGTCCAGGAAGACGCCACCGGCGGGGGAGCCCCGACCGGCCTTGACCTCGCTGTTGATCGCACGGGCCACCTCGTCACGTGGCAGCAGCTCCGGCGGACGCCGGTTGTTGTCCGGGTCGGTGTACCAGCGGTCCGCCTCCTCCTCGGTCTCCGCGTACTGCTTGCGGAAGACGTCGGGGACGTAGTCGAACATGAACCGCTTGCCCTCGGAGTTCTTCAGGACACCACCGTCGCCACGGACCGACTCGGTGACCAGGATGCCCTTCACCGAGGGCGGCCAGACCATGCCGGTCGGGTGGAACTGGAGGAACTCCATGTTGATCAGCGTCGCCCCGGCGCGCAGCGCCAAAGCGTGCCCGTCCCCGGTGTACTCCCAGGAGTTCGAGGTGACCTTGTAGGAGCGTCCGACACCGCCGGTCGCCAGCACCACGGCCGGCGCCTCGAAGAGGATGAACTCGCCCGACTCGCGGTAGTAGCCGAACGCGCCGGCGACCCGGTCACCGTCGAGCAGCAGCTCGGTGATGGTGGTCTCGGAGAACACCTTGATCCGAGCGTCGTACGAACCGAACTCCCGGTGGTCGTCCTGCTGGAGCGAGACGATCTTCTGCTGGAGGGTGCGGATCAGCTCCAGGCCGGTCCGGTCGCCCACGTGCGCCAGGCGCGGGTACTCGTGGCCACCGAAGTTGCGCTGCGAGATCTTGCCGTCCTTGGTGCGGTCGAAGAGCGCACCGTACGTCTCCAACTCCCAGATCCGCTGCGGCGACTCCTTCGCGTGCAGCTCGGCCATCCGGAAGTTGTTCAGGAACTTGCCGCCGCGCATGGTGTCGCGGAAGTGCACCTGCCAGTTGTCCCGGCTGTTCACGTTGCCCATCGCGGCTGCCGCGCCGCCCTCAGCCATCACCGTGTGCGCCTTGCCGAACAGCGACTTGGAGATGATCGCGGTCTTCTTGCCGGCGAGCCGGGCCTCGATGGCGGCACGCAGACCGGCGCCGCCGGCCCCGATGACGACGACGTCGTAGTGGTGTCGTTCGATGCGAGTGGTAGTGGTCATGTCAGGGGCCCTTTAGTTGATGAACCGCAGGTCGGAGAACCAGCCGGCAGCGAGCGCCATGATGTAGAAGTCCGCCAGCGCCAGGGTGCCGAGGGTGATCCAGGCGAGCTGCATGTGCCGGACGTTCAACGCCGAGACGAACGTCCAGGCCTTGTACCGCACCGGGTGCTTGGAGAAGTGCTTCAACCGGCCGCCGATGATGTGCCGGCAGGAGTGGCAGGAGATGGTGTACGCCCAGAGCATCACCACGTTGAGCACCAGGATGACGTTGCCCAGCCCGAAGCCGAAGCCCTTGGGGGAGTGGAAGGCGAGAATCGCGTCCCAGGTGTTGATCAGCGAGATGATCGCGGCGGCGTAGAAGAAGTAGCGGTGCAGGTTCTGACCGAGCAGCGGGAAACGCGTCTCTCCGCCGTACTCCTTGTGGCCGTCCGGCACGGCGCAGGCCGGCGGCGACAACCAGAACGACCGGTAGTACGCCTTGCGGTAGTAGTAGCAGGTGAGCCGGAACAGCAACAGGAACGGCAGGGTCAGCGCGGCGTCCGGGATGATCCACCAGCCGGGCAGGAACCGCCCGAAGTGCGAGGCCGCCTCAACACACCTGTCGGTCACGCACGGGGAGTAGAACGGGGTCAGGTAGTGGTAGTCGTTGACCCAGTAGTTGTCGTGCTGGAAGACCCGGACCGTCGCGTACACGACCCAGGCGCTGAGCCCGATCACGGTGATCAGCGGGGCGAACCACCAGCGGTCGGTACGCAACGTCTTCGCCGCGATGGCGGCGCGCGCCCGCGCTCCCCGCGGCCTCGTTGCCGTTGAAGTCATTCGAGTCGTCTCCTCGACGGGCCCGTACAGGCGGGCTGGGCTTTCACCGGTCGGCACGCGGACCGGAGAACCGCACCCGCTGCCACGTCCTGCGCACACAACGACCACGCCGGATCGACCGACGCAGCTAAGTGACACACGTTACGCCGATCTCTGCGGGCCGTCCGCGCAAGGGACCGTCCCGTGTGTCTGGCCTGCGGAAAAGCCGCCTTCTGGATGGCCTCAGCCGGAGGCGCCTCCGGTGAAGTGCCAGGACGCCAGCCGCACCGAGGGCGCCGTCCACCACGCACCGTCCACCCGATCCGGTTGGCGCACCGGCCGCGCACCCAACCCGAGCACCGCCCCCGGCCCGAGCGCCCGGGGGTACGACTCGGTGAACCGCAGGTCACGTACCGCCCGCACGACGGTGCCGTCCTCGATCAACCAGACACCGTTGCGGGTCAACCCGGTGACGACGAGGCTCTTCGGGTCGAGCACCCGCGTGTACCACAAATCGCTGACCAGCAGCCCTCGTTCCACACCGCTGACCAGCGCGGCCGTGTCCGCGTCGACGACCGCCCCGGCCGCCGTGCCGGTGGTGCTCCGGCCGCTGGCGCTGGCCGGCCCCGCGGCCGCGCCGGACAGCCGCATGGTGCGGGCCATCGGACCCCAGGTGGCGCCACCCGCGACTGCGTGCCCGGTGGACTGCGTACCCGCCTGGGCGGCGGTCCGCCGGTCATGCGCCACCGCCCGGGTGACGCCCGCCTCCACCAGTGTCAACGCCCGACGCGCGATGCCCTCCGCGTCGAAGGGCAGGCCCGACGCGCCCAGCGGGTCGTCCACCAGGGTCACCGCCCTGTCGAACTGGGCGACCCCCGGCTCGGCGAACGACTGCCGTTCGGCGTACCGCTTGCCGTTGAAGCCGTACCAGGACAGGTTCTGCAACAGGTCCGCCACGGCCGCCGGCTCGAACACCACCTCGTAGCGCCCCGGCGGCAACTCGACCGGGTCCGCCGCGGCCTGCGCCTTCGCCGCGGCGTGCGCACCCAGCTCCGCACCGTCGAGGTCGGAGAGCCGATCCGCACTGCGCCGGGCCACCCCGTCCGCGCCGTCGCGGCGGGCGATGCCGTCCATCGCCGCCTCCGCCGAGCGGCCGGCCCCGGTGTGCCCGGCCGAGTTCGCGTACGCCGACGAGCGATGCGCGGTACGGCAGTAACCCGCCGTGCTCAAGCCCCCGGCGGCGGCCACGAACGCGCCCACCCGGTCGGCCCGCTGGTCCGGCTCGGCGTACGCGGTCGCCTCGTCCACGGGCGGCGCGTCCGGCACGGGCGTCGGCGCGGTCAGCCCCGGCCAGCCCGGATCAGGTGGGCAGAGCCGCGCCGCGGCCAGGGTCCGCTCCACCAGCGCGCGCAGCCCGTCGGTGGTGACCACGCTGCCACTGCCGGCGGCGGTCCGGCCGTCCACGTGCAGCCGCAGCCGGACCCCGACCGTCGACTCCGCGACGTTCTGGTGGATGGCCGAGTTGGCGAAACGGGTCAGCGCCAGATCCGCCCGCGTCACCACAGCGTCGGCCTGCGCGGCCGGACCGCCGAGCTGGCGGACCAGTTCGATAACCTGCCCCGCCAGCTCCAGCTCGGTAGGCCCACTCACGCTGTGCCGCCTTTCGTTCGCGACTGCGGGGCTCGCAAGAGCGGCTCACTCCTCGCGCTCACGCCGACACCCCCACGCGGACGTTGCGGAACCGGGCCGGCGCGGCCGGGTGGCCGGTGTGGCCGATCTGGCCGGGCTGGCCCTTGCCGCAGTTGGGCGTGCCCCAGGAGATCGTCTCGTTGGAGAGCATGTCCATCGAGCGCCAGAAGAGCGGGCCGATCCCCGTGTACGTGGGGTTGCGCAGCATCCGCCCCCGCCGCCCCTTCTTGATCTCCCAGCCGACCTCGCACCCGAACTGGAAGTTGAGCCGCTTGTCGTCGATCGACCAGGACCGGTTGAGGTCCATCAGAACGCCGTCGTCGGTGGCCGCGATGATCTCCTCCAGGGTGTGCGGGCCGGGTTCCAGGCCGACGTTCGTCATCCGCACCATCGGCAACCGGGCCCACCCGTCGGCCCGTACGCTGCCGCCGTAGTCGAGGCTGGCCATGGCGGCCGAGTCCCGACCGGCGAGCACACCGACCCAGCGCCCGTCGCGGACCGCGTCCCGCTTGACCGCCGGGGAGCCCTCGTCGTCGAACCCGAAGCTGCCCAGGGCACCGGGGATCGTCGGGTCGATGGTGATGTTCATCAGCTCCGAGCCGTAGCGCAGCGAGCCGAGCTGGGCCAGGTCCAGCCAGGACGTGCCGGCGAACGCCGCCTCCCAGCCGAGGATCCGGTCCAGTTCGATGGCGTGCCCGACCGACTCGTGGATCTGCAGGGCCAACTGTTCACCGCCGAGGATCAGATCCGTCTCGCCGGCCGGGCACTGCGGCGCGGTGAGCAGCGCCCGTGACTCGTCGGCGATCTGCGCGGCGTGCGCGGCCAGGTCGAGCGACTCAACCAGCTCCCACCCGGTGGTGCCGTACTGCCCCCGGTAGCTCGGCCAGGACCGGCGCTGCGTCTCGCCGTCACCGATGGAGGTGGCGGAGATGCCCCCACCGCACTCGCGGATCCGCTGGTCGATCCGGTGGCCCTCGCTGGAGACGAACCACTTGGCGGTGTCCCAGATCTGGTACAGGCCCTCGGCGAGATCCGCGCCGTGCTCGACCATCGCGCGGGTCGCGTCGACCAGCAGGTCACCCTTGTCCGACAGAGGCACCCCGAGCGGGTCGATCTGGCAACCGGAGGCCCAGCTCGCGGTGACGGCCTCGGCGGGCACCAGGTCGACCGGCGGGCCGGGCACCCGCGCGCTCGCCATGGCGGTACGCGTAGCGCGCCGGCCGGCGTCGCGGGCGGCGGCGTCGGAAAGATCGGGTACGGCGTAGAAGCCCCAACTCGCTCCGACGAGCGCCCGGACACCGAGCCCGATGCTTTCGTCCTGGGTCAGCTCCTCCACGTCGCCGTTGCGCGCGGTCATCGACTCGTAGCGGCGATGCATCACCCGTGCGTCGGCGTACCGCGCTCCCGCGTCGAGGGCGGCCTGGACGGCGGCGGTGGCCGCGTCGAACTCGGTCATGGACCGACCCTAGGCCAGACGACCGACACCCGTCAGGGGACGAGATCCTCCGGCCGAATCGTGGCCCGCACCGGCTCCGTCAGCTCCAGAACCTCGCCGCGCTTCGTTGATGCCCTCTCCACGTAGTGCCCACCCTGCCGTTGGTAAAGACGCATTGCGCCTGTCCCCTGCTCCACCAGCAGGTACCACTCGATGCCGGCTGCGGCGTAGTAGTGCATCTTGAGGACTTTGTCGGTGGACGCGTTGCTCGGCGAGATGATTTCGCAGACCAGTCGGACGTCAGCCGACTCGATGTTGGGTTCGTCGAGATCGATTGCGTTGGTGACGACAAGATCAGGAATCGGTATTCGACCTGGCCGGAGCCGGACGTTCACCGCCTCCAGCAGCTCAAGGTTGGCTGCCTCTGCGGCTGCTTCCAGGATGTTGCCGAGCTTACGAGAGATGCGTTGATGCCGTGGGGTGGGTCCTGGGGTCACGTGGAGGCTCCAGTCGAAGAGTTCGACGCGATCCTGCGTCTCGCCGAGGGCGAGGAACTCCTCTTCGGTCCACGGACCTTCGTGATCGAACACCGCCGCGGTCATGGGTCACCTCCACCTCGTGCCACGGGCATCCTCTGCTGGCTGCTCTTGTCATGGTCGCACCTGAGGTGCGGTTTCTGCAGGAACAGGCGTCGATGGCGAGGTGGCGGGACTGCGGGGCCGATGCTGACTCGTTACGCTCGGGCCCGCTGACACGTGCCGACTTTGTAGCTTATTTTCACCCTCGGGACTTTATTGTAAGTTCTCTTCGTCACTGAGGGAGGTTGCCGTGGACAGCTCGGATCCGGCGCCGTCCGGGAAGCCGGACGACCATCCCGCCGTGCCGACGCAGCGCGGCACCGAGGACGCCTACCTGCGGGTGCGTGATCTGCGGGTCCGGTTCGACACCGAGGACGGCGTGGTGCGCGCTGTCGACGGGGTGTCGTTCGCCGTCGAGCGGGGCCGCACGCTGGGCATCGTGGGTGAGTCCGGCTCCGGCAAGAGCGTCACCTCGCTGGCCATCCTCGGCCTGCACGATCCCAAACGGGCGACCATCACCGGCGAGATCTCCGTCGGCGGCCGGCAGGTGGTCGGTCTGCCCGACGAGGAGGTACGCCGGCTGCGCGGCCGGGACATGGCGATGATCTTCCAGGATCCGCTGTCGGCGTTGCACCCGTACTACACGGTGGGTCGACAGATCGCCGAGGCGTACCGGGTGCACCACCCGAAGGCCAACCGCCGCGAGGCCCGGCAGCGGGCCGTCGACATGCTGGACCGGGTCGGCATCCCAGAGCCGGCCCGCCGCTTCGATCAGTACCCGCACGAGTTCTCCGGCGGCATGCGGCAACGGGCGATGATCGCGATGTCGCTGGTCAACGACCCGGCACTGCTGATCGCCGACGAGCCGACCACCGCCCTGGACGTCACGGTGCAGGCGCAGATCCTGGACCTGTTGGCCGACCTCCAGGCCGAGTTCCAATCCGCGATCATCCTGATCACCCATGACCTCGGCGTGGTCGGCCAGGTCGCCGACGACGTGCTGGTGATGTACGGCGGTCGCGCCGTCGAGCGGGGCAGCGTCGAGCAGGTGCTCCGTTCGCCGCAGCATCCGTACACCTGGGGGTTGCTCTCCAGCGTGCCGTCGCTGCACGGCGACGCGGACGCCGACCTGGTGCCGATCCCCGGCAACCCGCCGAGCCTGATCAACCTGCCGTCCGGCTGCGCGTTCCACCCGCGTTGCCGGTACGCGGGCCGCGCCGGCAGCCGCTCCCGCACCGACGTGCCCGAGCTGCGGGCGGCCGGGGTCGACGGTCACCTCGTCGCCTGTCATCTGAGCGCCGAGGAGCGCGCCGCGTTCTACACCGAGGACGTCGCTTCCGTGGGGGTGGCCCGATGACCGACGAACCTCTGTTGCGGGTACGCGGCCTGACCAAGCATTTCCCGGTACGCGAGGGGCTGCGCTCCACCGGCCTGGTGCGCGCGGTGGACGGGCTCGACTTCGACGTGCGCCCCGGCGAGACGCTCGGGCTGGTGGGGGAGTCGGGCTGCGGCAAGACCACCACCGGTCGGATGCTGGTGCGGCTGCTGGAGCCGACGAGCGGCAGCATCGAGTTCGCCGGGCGGGACATCACGCACGCCGGCCGCCGGGAGTTGCGTCCGCTGCGTCAGGAACTCCAGATCATCTTTCAGGATCCGTACGCGTCGCTGAACCCCCGGCACACCGTCGGGCGGATCGTGGCGATGCCGTTGCAGGTCAACGGGATCAAGCCGCCGGGTGGGATCAAGGCGCGGGTGCAGGAGTTGCTGGAGCTGGTCGGGTTGAACCCGGAGCACTACAACAGGTACCCGCACGAGTTCTCCGGCGGTCAGCGGCAGCGCATCGGCATCGCCCGGGCGCTGGCCCTGCGGCCCAAGCTGATCGTCGCGGACGAGCCGGTGAGCGCGCTGGACGTCTCGATCCAGGCGCAGGTCGTCAACCTGCTGCGTGACCTGCAACGGGAGCTCGGTCTGGCGTTCGTGTTCATCGCGCACGACCTGGCCGTGGTCCGGCACTTCTGCCAGCGGGTCGCCGTGATGTACCTGGGCCGGATCGTGGAGATCGGCGATCGGGAGGACATCTACGAGCGCCCGCAGCACCCGTACACCCGGGCCCTGCTCTCGGCGATTCCGGACGTCACCCAGCTCGGCCCGGCGGGCCGCATCCGGCTGACCGGAGACGTGCCCACGCCGCTCGACCCGCCGTCGGGCTGCCGGTTCCGTACCCGGTGCTGGAAGGCGCAGGACGTCTGCGCGACCGAGGAGCCGGCGCTGGTGCCGCGGGACGGCGGCAACCAGGCCACCGCGTGTCACTTCCCCGAAGGGGAATCAGTTGGCACGAGCCCCGAAGGGGAAGCGGCCAGCCCGAGCCCCGAAGGGGAAGCGGCCAGCATGAGCCCGGAGTCAGCCGAGGTGGCTGCGCAGGTCGACGAGGAGGTGTCGTCGTGAGCCTCTCCCCGGTGGAGGGTGTGGCGCTGGCTGAGATCGAGTCCGGCACCGACGCGGGCGGGCCCGCCGCGAAGGGCGTCGTCGGTCGCTCGCCCGGTCAGCTCGCGTGGATGCGGCTGCGCCGTGACCGTACGGCGGTGGTCAGCGGCGTACTCCTGGTGTTCTTCATGGTGTTGGGTCTGTCCGCCCCGCTGATCGAGATGGTCTACGGGATCGGGCCGCGGGAGCAGTTCCAGAACCTGCTGGACGGCTTCGGCATGCCACTGGGCTACGCCGGTGGGGTCACCGGGGAGCACTGGTTCGGTCTGGAGCCGGGGCTGGGCCGGGACATCTTCATCCGGCTGATCTACGGGTTGCGGACGTCGCTGTTCATCGCGTTCGCGGCAGCCCTGATCACGGCGACGATCGGGGTCGTGCTGGGTGCGCTCGCCGGCTACCTCGGTGGCTGGCTCGACGCGGTGATCAACTGGATCACCGACCTGACGCTGGCCATGCCGTTCCTGATCATCGCGTTGGCGCTCACTCCCACCATCACGTTGCGCTTCTACGGTGAGCGGGGTCAGGTGTCGTCCGCCTTCGGGGTGGGCGTGCTGATCGGCGTCTTCGCGATCTTCGGCTGGACCAGCACCGCCCGCCTGGTACGGGGGCAGGTGATCGCGCTGCGCGAGCGGGAGTTCGTGGAGGCGGCCAAGGCCAGCGGCGCTGGGCTGGGGCACATGCTCTTCCGGCAACTGCTGCCGAACATCTGGGCGCCGATCCTGGTGTCGTTCTCCCTGGCGGTACCGCAGTTCATCACCAGCGAGGCAGCGCTCTCGTTCATCGGCGTCGGCCTCAGCGACGAGACGCCGAGCTTCGGCCGGATGATCTACCGCAGTCTGGACTTCCTCCAGACCGACCCGGCGTACGTCTTCTTCCCGGGCATCACGATCTTCGCGTTGGTGTTCGCCTTCAACCTCTTCGGCGACGCGTTGCGGGACGCGCTCGACCCGAAGTCGTCCCGGTAGGGGGTACCCCATGGCGCGATTTCTGATCAAGCGACTCTTCTCCGCCGCGCTGACCCTGTTCGCGGTGAGTGTGCTGACCTTCCTGATGTTCTTCGCCCTGCCGCGCGACCCGGTCAGCAGCATCTGCTCGAAGAACTGCAACCCGGAGCGGTTGGAGCGGGTCCGCGACGACCTGGGCCTGAACGACCCGCTGATCAGCCAGTACGCCGGTTACATGAAGGGCATCGTGACCGGTCGTGACCTGGGTAGCGCCCAGGGTGGCCGCTGCGACGCGCCCTGCCTGGGCTGGTCGTACGTCACCAACGAGGCCGTCTCGGACACCATCGCCCGGGTGCTGCCGGTGACGCTGAGCATCGTGATCCCGGCGGCGATCCTGTGGTTGCTGCTCGGCGTCGGTCTCGGCATGGTGTCCGCGCTGCGGCGGGGCACGTGGCTGGACCGGGCCGCCATCGGCTTCTCGCTGACCGGCGCCTCGTTGCAGCTCTACTTCGTGGGCGCGGTGCTGCTGCTGGTGTTCGTCTACAACCTGCGGTGGCTGCCGGTGCCCAGCTACACCTCCCTCTTCGACAACCCGGCGAAGTGGGCCAGCGGGCTGGTGCTCGCCTGGGTGGCGCTGGCCTTCCTCTTCTCGGCCATCTATGCCCGGTTGTCGCGGGCGCAGATGTTGGAGACGCTCTCCGAGGACTTCGTCCGGACCGCGCGGGCCAAGGGCCTGGCCAAACCGAAGGTGTACGGGCGACACGCGCTGCGCGCGGCGATCACCCCGGTGGTGACCATCGCGGGGCTGGACGTGGGCGGAGCGCTGGGCGGCACGGTGATCACCGAGACGACGTTCGGCATCCAGGGGTTGGGGCGTACGGCGGTGGACGCGGTGCGCTCGGGTGACCTGCCCACCATCATGGCCACCGTGTTGATCGCGGCGGTCTTCGTGGTCCTGGCGAACGTGCTGGTGGACCTGCTCTACGCGACCATCGACCCCCGGGTGCGGCTGCGTTGACCGGCTGCTCGGCGGCCACCGTGTCCGATGGCGAAACTTATCGACAACTGTTACACAACTCGTAGGTTTTCTTCCTTACGATCCTCGGGACGTCGGCGGTTCTCGCCCCGACGAATCCGCACGGCACATGGCTGAAGGAGGTACTTCATGCGACCACGCGTGGCGGTTGCCGCAGGCGGCGCGATCGCTCTGGTTGTGGCATTGGGTGCGTGCTCGAAGAACACGGGCGAGGGCACGACGGTGGACACCGACCGGAAGCAGACCGGGGTCATCGCGACCGACCCCAAGGACTCGCAGGGGCCGGCGGCCGAGGTGAGCGGCGCCGCGAAGGGCGGCATCTTCTCCGTCATCCGGGAGTCGCCGATCTCCCACCTCGACCCACAGCGGACGTACTCGTTCGCCGGTCTGATGGCCAACCCGCTCTGGTCCCGCTACCTGACCACCTGGAAGGACGACGGCAAGGGCGGCCTGGTCCTGGTCGGTGACCTGGCCGAGACTCCGGGCAAGAACGTCAACAACGACTGCAAGGTCTGGGAGTTCACCGTCAAGGACGGGGTGAAGTTCGAGGACGGCCGGCCGATCACCTCCAAGGAGATCGCGTACGGCATCGCACGCTCCTTCGACCCCGACCTGTCCGGCGGCCCGACCTACATCCAGGAGTGGCTGGCCGACACCGCGCAGTTCGACACCAAGTGGGACTTCAAGAAGAACAAGACGTCGCTGCCTCCGGGCCTGAGCACGCCGGACGCCAAGACGCTGCGCTTCGAGTTCGCCAAACCCCGCTGCGACCTGCCGTTCGCCGCCTCGCTGCCGACCACCGCGCCGCTGCCCGCCGACAAGGACACCGGCATCGACGTGGACAAGCAGCCGTTCTCGTCCGGCCCGTACAAGGTCGCCAAGAACCAGGTCGGCGTCCAGCTCACCCTGGACCGCAACCCCAACTGGGATCCCAACACCGACCCGGTGCGGCACCAGTACCCGGACCAGTTCGTCTGGACCTTCGGCCCGACCGCGGACGCCGCCAACAACCGGGTGATCGCCGACAACGGCGCCGACCAGAGCGCGCTCGCCTTCAACACCGTGCCCGCCTCGCTGGTCGCCAAGGTGGCCGGTGATGCCGCGCTGAAGTCCCGGACGCTTCTCTCGCCGACGCCGAGCGCCAACCAGCTCGTCATCAACAACCAGCGGGTCACCGACCTGAAGGTCCGTCAGGCGCTCAACTACGCCATCGACCGCGAAGGCATGATCAAGGCGCTCGGTGGTCAGACCGTCGCCGCGCCGCTGACCACGCTGATGCCGTCGGCCACGATCGGCTACAAGGCGTACGAGGCGTACCCGGCGGGTGCCAACGGCAACGTCGACAAGGCCAAGGAACTGCTCGGCGGAAAGACGCCGGAGCTGGTCCTCGGCGTGGCCGACAACTCCACCGAGCAGCAGCAGGGCGCGCAGCTGAAGGCCAACCTGGAACGGGCCGGCTTCAAGATCACGCTGCGGAACATCTCCGACGACGCCAAACTCGACGAGATCAAGAAGAAGAACAACCCCTGGGATCTGTACATCGGCAACTGGGCGGCGGACTGGCCCAGCGGGGCGTCGATCCTGCCGGTGCTCTACGACGGCCGCACCATCAAGGCCGAGGGCAACAGCAACCAGTCCTACTTCAACGACCCGGCCATCAACGCCGAGATGGACCGCATCCTGGCGCTCGCCCCGGCCGACCAGGGCCCGGAGTGGGCGAAGCTCGACGAGCGGATCATGAAGGAGCACGCTCCGGTGGTGCCGCTCTACGTCGACGTGGCCTACAACGTGCACGGGTCCAAGGCCGGCGGAGTCTTCATCTCCAGTGTCTTCGGCTACCCGTCGTTCGTGAACGCGCACGTCAAGCCGTAGTCACACCGCAGGCAGGCCGGGCCCCCTTCCGACAGCGTCGTCGGGAGGGGGCCCTTGCCGTCCGTCCTCCGAGCCCCCGGCGCGCCGACAGCCACCGTCGAGCGCCGTCAGCAGAGGCAGATGCCACCGAAATCGGGGCGATACGCTGGCGCGCGGTGTTCACGGCCGGCAAGCGTGACTCGATCGGGAGCGGTTGTTCGGTTCAGCCGCACGTGACCCCGCCATCGTCGGAGCCGCCATCACCGGATCTCACGCCGTCGACGAAGGCGACCGGTGGTCGGACGGCAGCGTCGTCGGGACGGGACCCTGGCCGACTCCGCCTTTCTGCCGGAACATTCGTCCAAGCCAGTGGTACCGCAAGGCAGCGACAGTGACTTCATGACGGCATCGCCAGCCCCTGGCAAAGAGCAGTTCGACGAGGTCGACCCGCGCGCGTCCGGCCAACAACCGCGTCGAAGTCGTGCCCGCCGGCGGCGCGTCATCGCCTCGACGACGCTGCTCACGATCGTCGGACTGCTCCTGGCCAACGCGGCATCGGTGAACTGGCAGTCCGCCCCTGCCACCGGAGACTCGATCCTGCATCTCGACGGCGGCGACATCAACGTCAGCCAGGACGGACCCCCCGATGCCCCGGTACTCGTGCTGATCCATGGGCTCGGTGCCTCGACCGAGTGGTGGAAGTCGATAGTTCCGACGCTGGCAACGTCCCATCGTGTCATCCGAATCGACCTGCTCGGACATGGACGGTCCGCGAAACCGACCGGCGGCGGCTATGACGTCCCGCGGCAAGGCCGCCGAGTCGGGCAGGCACTGGACCAACTCGGCATCGCACAGGCGATCGTGATCGGCCATTCCACCGGCGGGTACGTCGCCACCGCGCTCGCCGAACACCGCGGCGACCTGGTGACCGCGCTGGCGCTCATCAACACGGGACCGCGCCTGGACGCCTTCATCTCGGACGGGCCGGTGGGCAAGCTCGTCTTCGTTCCCGTGCTGGGTCACCTCCTGTGGCGGCTTCGGACCGACGGGATTCTGCGCCGGGGCCTGAGCACCGCGTTCGCGCCAGGCTTCCACGTCCCGCAGCAGCTCCTGGACGACACGCGGGGCATGACCTACCACTCGCTCACGGCGACATCGCGGGCGTCCGACGACTACCTGACCCAGCGACAACTTCCGGACCGGCTCGCGATTCTCGGCAAGCCACTGCTGGTCATCTTCGGTGAGCGCGACCAGAGGTGGCGATCCTCATCGGCGGCCGAGTACCGCCGCGTTGCTGGTGCGACAGTCGAATTGATGCCCGGTGTCGGTCACTCGCCCATGCTCGAAGATCCTGCGCAGACGGCCGGGCTTCTCCTCGACTTCTTCGATTCCGTGTCGGGCGGTCGGTGAGTCGAACGAGAAAAGCGACAATGTGCCGCCGTGCGGAGGGCCCTGGTGTTCGTGGATCCATGCGATCGTCCGCGCGCATATTCAGGTGTCGGACGACCGGATCGGTCCACGTCGTTCGTATCCGTCAGGGACCCGGCGCGAAAGGCTGGTGCGCATAGGGTCATCCCGACACGGTGACATCCGCGAGACCAGGACGGGGGAGGACATGCGCCACGGCACCCGGAACGAGATGCTCGCTCGTCTGGTTGAGGCGGTCGGGTCTGTCACTCTTGCCCACCCGGTACGGGTTGCCGTCGACGGCCCGCCCGCCGCCGGCAAGACGACCCTCGCCGACGAGCTGGCCGTCGTCCTGCGCGAACGCGGCCGCGACGTCGTCCGCGCGACGATCGACGACTTCCTCGTTCCACGGGCGCGGCGGTATCCGCGCGGCGAGTACTCGGCCGAAGGCTGCTACTACGACGCACACGACTACGGCGCGTTGAACCGGGTTCTGCTGGATCCGCTCGGCCCCGGCGGAGACCGGCGCTTCCAGACCGCGGTCTACGACAGCACCGCGGACGCCGTGCTGTCCCCGCCGACCATGACCGCTCCCGCCGACGCCGTGCTGGTGTTCGACGGCGTCTTCCTCCTGCGCCCGGAACTTCTCGACCGGTGGGACCTACGCGTCTTCGTGTCTACCGCGCCCGAGAAGACCGTGGATCGTGCCCTGGTCAGAGAGCGGCAGGTGTCATCCCGCGCCGACGTCGAGCGACGCTGGCGTGAGCGTTACCTCCCCTCCCAACAGCTCTACCGCGACAGGGTGCGGCCGACCGATCACGCCGACGTCGTCGTGCACAATGACGAGCCCCAGCAGCCGGTCTGGGAGAGCCGCACACGTTGAGGTGGGTAACACTGTTCTGTCGGTTCGGAGGCGGGGATGACCACACTGTTCCTGACGGTGGGGCTTCCGTGCACCGGGAAGACCACTGCTGCTCGGCGTATCGAAGTCGAGCGGAAGGCTCTTCGTCTGACGAAGGACGAGTGGGTGAAGGCTCTCTACGGGCCGGAGAATCCGCCGTTGGCTCAGGACGTGATCGAAGGACGGCTCATCGAGATCGGGCTGCGGTCCCTGGAACTCGGCACCAACGTCGTGATCGACTACGGCCTGTGGAGTCGGGACGAGCGCACTGCGTTGCGGCAGGCAGCAGCGGACGTCGGCGCGACGGTGGAGTTGCACTACTTCGCACTCACCCCGACCGAGCAGCGCAGACGGCTCGATCAGCGCCAAGCGGAAGCGCCGCACACGACGTGGCCGATGTCCGACGACGAACTCGCCGAGTGGGCTGCGAACTTCGAGGTCCCGACGCCGGGCGAACTCGACGGCACCGCACCCATCGACGCACCGCCGGCTGGATTCGCGAGCTGGAACGAGTGGCGTACGCAGCGCTGGCCGCCGTCGGTCCCCGACCAGGGCACCAGCGGTCTGTGACCGGAGGTGCGTCCGGTGCCGGGCAGCGACTCGACTCGTCGGCGCTTTCGTCTCGTCGCCGTACCCGGTGGCAGCCTCGCCGGTTGGTGACGCTTGCCTCATCGGTCGGTCCCGATGGGCGCTGCGGCTACCGCACCTCGGCTGTTCGCCCGTTGACCTCGCCACATCGAACTGTTTGGCTGCCTCCGCGATGACCTTGAAAACCTCTCAATCGAACGGGGATAGCCATGTCCTTCATTGACGCAGTCAAGTCGGTTCTCAGTAAGTACGTCGGCTTCACGGGCCGCGCCCGCCGGTCCGAGTACTGGTGGTTCGCCTTGTTCACAATCCTGGTCAGCATCGTCGCGTCCATCCTGGATGGTGCGCTGGGACTGGACTTCGAGGGCTCCACCACCGGTTTGATCGGCCTCGTCGCCTCCCTGGCGCTGCTGCTGCCTTCGCTGGCGGTCGGGGTGCGACGCCTGCACGACACCGACCGCACGGGATGGTGGTTGCTGATCGCGCTGGTGCCGCTCGTGGGCTTCATCGTCCTCATCGTGTTCTTCGTGTTGGACAGCACGCCGGGCACGAACCGTTTCGGCCCCAACCCGAAGGGCTGAGCGCCGACAACACGTTCCAGGAGTGGGCAGGCCGGCCCCCTTCCGACAGTGTTGTCGGCAAGGGGGCCGCGTCCCGGGGATCGGATTGAGGCCGCATCCCGGCTACAGCAGATGGGTCCGCAGGAAGTCCAGTTCCAACGGGAGCAGGCGCTCGGCGGTGCCGTTCGCGGCCATGTGCGTCGCGCCGGTCAGCGGCAGCACGGCGTGCGGGCGGCCGGTGCTCAGCAGCGCAGCCGACAGCCGGAGCGTGTGCGCGGCCACCACGTTGTCGTCGGCCAGACCGTGCACCAGCAGCAACGGGCGGGCCTGGTCCGGGGTGGTGACCGGCTCGGCGGCCAACTCGACGAGCGAATGGTGCGCGTAGACGTCCGTGCCGTCCTCCGGCAACCCCAGATAACGCTCGGTGTACGCGGTGTCGTACAGCGCCCAGTCGGTCACCGGCGCACCGGCGATGCCGCACCTGAACAGCTCCGGGTGACGCAGCACCGCCAACCCGGCCAGCCACCCCCCGAACGACCAGCCGCGCACCCCCACCCGGCTCAGATCCAGGTCGGGATGCTTGCCGGCCAGCGCCGTCAACGCGTCGATCTGGTCGGTGAGGATCACGTCGGCCACCCGGCGGTGGATCGCCTTCTCGAACGAGGGGGCCACTCCCGGCGTACCCCGGTTGTCGATGGTGACCACCGCGAACCCGGCGTCGGCCCACCACTGCCGCTCCAACCACGCGGCCCGCGCCGCCACGACCTCCTGGTGCCCCGGCCCGCCGTAGATGTCCAGCAGCACCGGCAACCGTCGACCCGTCACGTGGTTGTCCGGGTAGAGCACCGCCGCCGGCAACCGCCGGTCGGTCACCCGGTCCAGCAGCGGCAGCGGCGAATACGGCGGGTTGGCGGCGAACGACCGCAGCTCGGCCAGCTCCTGGTCGCCGCGGCGCACGGTCCACCGCACCCCGGCGTGATCCAGCGACGCGACACCCACCGCCAGCACGTCCCCGCCCACCGCGGCGGTGTACCAGCCGGAGTCGGTGGTGAGTCGCCGCGCGTCCACCCCACCGCCGATGGTGGTGCGGATCCGGAAGAGGTGCCGCTCGCTCGGCTCGCCGTCGCTCGCCTCGACCAGCAGGTCGGCCGGCCCGGAGGCGGCCGGCAGCCGACCCACCACCCGGCGTACGTACAGCGACGGAGGGGTGAGCAGGGTGCCGTCGGCGAACAGGCACCTCGCGTCGTACCCGTCGTGGGCCAGCTCCCCGCCGACCAGCACGCGGCCGTCCGGGAGGTGCGCCGGGGTGCCGGCGATCGGCTCGACCCAACGCGGGTCGGCCAGTTCCGCGTGCACCTGCGTCTCACCGGTGCGGGGGTCCACCGCCAGCACCAGCCCGTGCTGCTGCGACCGGCGCAGCACGGTGATCAACGGGCTGCCCTCGGCCCAGCTGACCCCGGTCAGGTACGGGTAGGTCTCCCGGTCCCAGTGCACGTCCACCCAGCCGTCGTCCAGGTCGAGCAGGTGCAGGCTGACCTCGGCGTTCGGCCCACCAGCCCGGGGGTACGCGACGGCGGTCGGCGGGCTGGCCGGCTGGGCCGGGTCGTGCAGGTGCCACCGTTCCAGGCGGGACTCGTCGACGCGGGCGGCGAGCACCATCCGGCCGTCCGGAGCCCACCAGTAGCCCCGGTACCGACCGAACTCCTCAGCCGCGATGTGTTCGGCCAATCCCCAACTCACACCGGCGTCCTCGCCCGCCAGCAGGGTGTCGGTGCCGTCCGCCTCGATCACCCGCAGCTCGCCCCGGCGCACACCTTCGGCCGCGTCGGTCACGTACGCCAGCCGCTGCCCGGTCGGGTCCGGACGCGGGTCCAGCACCGGACCGACGGCCGCCACCTCCACCACGTCGCCGTGCACCAGATCTGCCCGGAACAACCGCCCGGCCAGCGCGAACACCGCGACCCGACCGGCGGCGTCCAGCGCGTACGAGCCGATGCCGGCGGCGCTGAGCCGCAGCCGCTCCCGCAGCGCGCGTTCACCGGGGGAGAGGGACCTGACGTCCCCGTCCTCGCCGAGCAGTGTTGCCGGATCGGCGACCAGGCGCTCCTCGGCGGTGGCGACGTCCAGCAGCCAGAGCGCGTCCGCCGGGTCCTCCGGACCGGCGGAGCGCAGGAAGATCACCCGGGAGCCGTCCTCGGCCACGGAGACAGCGCGTGGCGCGCCGTGGCTGAACCGGTGGGTGCGGGCGGCCAGCTCCGGAAAGTCCACACGCCAAATCGTAGAGCCGGACCGGAGGTGATGTGGCCGACCTGGGCGGACGCGTCGACGTCGGCCGGGGGGAACCGCCGGTTAGAGTGACCGTCGTGACGATGTTGCCCGACCGCCGCCTGCTGCTGGTCCACGCGCACCCCGACGACGAGTCGATCGGCACCGGCTCGACGATGGCCCACTACGCCGCGCAGGGCGCGCACGTCACGCTGGTGACCTGCACCCTCGGCGAGGAGGGCGAGGTGCACGTCCCGGCGCTGTCCCAGCTCGTCGCCGCCGAAGCCGACCAGCTCGGCGGGTACCGGATCGCCGAACTGGCCGCCGCGTGCGCCGCGCTCGGCGTCAGCGACCACCGCTTCCTCGGCGGCGCCGGCCGCTACCGCGACTCGGGCATGATGGGGCTCGCCACCAACGAGCACCCCCGCGCGTTCTGGCAGGCCGACCTCGACGAGGCCGCCGGGCACCTGGTCGAGATCATGCGGGAGGTACGCCCGCAGGTGCTCGTCACGTACGACCCGAACGGCTTCTACGGCCACCCCGACCACATCAAGGCGCACCGGGTGGCGATGCGCGCCGTCGAGTTGGCCGCCGCCGAGGGCTGCGCCCCGCTCAAGGTCTACTGGACGGCGATGCCGCTCAGCGTGCTGGAGGCCGGGATGACGCAGTTCGCGGAATCCTCCGACAACCCGTTCGGCGGGATCGAGGACATCGCCGACCTGCCCTTCGGCACCCCGGACGCCGACATCGCCGCCCAGATCGACGGCACCGACCAGCACCTGGCCAAGGAAGCCGCGATGCGGGCGCACGCCACGCAGATCCCGGCCAACTCCTGGCTCTACTCGATCGCCGGCAACTTCGGCGGCGAGTTCATGGGTGTGGAGTACTTCACCCTCGCCGTGGGCGAGAAGGGCCCGGGCGCCGGGCCGTACGGCTGGGAGGACGACCTCTTCGCCGGGCTGCCCGAGGAGACCGCCCCGGACCGTTCGCCGGTCGCGGCGGCCGGTCTCCGGTGACCTCGCCCGCCGCGTCGATGACGGTCGTGGACGACCAGACCGCCCCGCCGCCGGCGGGGCCGCCGCCCCGCCTGCTGGACCTCGGCGTACGGGTGGCCGGCGCGATCGTCGTGGTGGTCGCCGGGGTGGTGACCGGGGTGCTGGAGTTACTGCTGGCCACGGTCCGCGTCGGCGGGTACCTGATCGGTGTCTCGGCACTCATCGCCGTCGGCGCCAACATCGTGCTGAGCTGGTTCGCGTACGAGGCGGTCGGCCGCAGGTGGGCGGTGGCGTTGCCGGCGGTGCCCTGGTTCGCGTTGATGGCGGTGGCCGCGGTCCGGACCAGCGAGGGTGACCTGCTGCTGGCCGGAGACAACTGGGTCGGCCTGGCGATGATCGTGGCCGGCGCGATGACCTTTGCGGTGATGGGTTTCCGGCAGATCCTCGCCCCGACACACACGCTCCGAGGCTGATGACGTCACCCAGGTAGGGGTGGTAGATATTCCTGCCAGAGATGGGGGCCCCGCGACGGGGCGTACGGCGGGAGGTCCGGCGATGGACAAGCGGTGGCGTGACCTCGGGGTGCTCGTTGCGGCCCTGTTCGCGGTGAACGTGATCGCTCGGCTGATCATCCGGTTCGGCTTCGAGGGTGACGACACCGCCGCCGACCGGGTGTCGTTGGCGATGTTCGCGGTGATCGGGCTGATCCTGGCGGTGGTCGCCTTCCGTTGGGGTCGTCGTCGACCGCTGGCGGGTTGGGCGGCAGACATGGCCCTCGTGGTGCCGGTGGCGATGGTGCTGACCGTGCTGGTCGGGCCCCTGCTGATCGGTCACAACCCCTTCGCCGGCGGCGCGCCGACGTTCTTCGCCCAGATCTGGCTCTACCTGCTCGCCACCGGCGCCGGGTTGCTGGTCGGCTACCTGGTGCTCACCGCGCTCGGGCGCGACTACCGCTCGCAGCAGCTCAAGCGGTACGCCGAGGTGACGGCCGCCAAGCCCCGCCGGGTCGTCCGCCGCTGACCCGACAGCGTCGTACCGCTTGATCCACTCCAGTGCGCCGGTGTGGCGGTATCGGGCGCCTGGGAAGCCCCCACGTCGGCGATGTGGAGTGGATCAAGGGGGTGGATCGGCTCAGTGTGGGGCGACCCGGGTCAGGTAGGTGTGGTGGGTGGTGAAGCCGAGCCGCCGGTAGAGCGTGACCGCCGCCGTGTTGTGCTGTTCGACCTGGAGGAACGCGTGCGTCGCTCCGGACGACACGCCCCAGGCGGTCAGTTCGTGGATGACCTGACGGGCCAGCCCTTGCCGGCGGGCGTCGGGCAGCACCTCGATGAGGCTGAGGCCCAACCAGCGCCCCTGGCCGGTCACCGTGCCCCGGCCGACAGCCACCAGCGCGCCGTCGGCGTACACGTGGGCGAAGCGGACCTGGTCCACGGCGGTGAGCACGTGCCGCGCGGCCTCCGGCAGGCCGCCCTTGCGTCCGGCGGCGACGGCCAGCCACCGTTCGCTCGGAGCGGTGGCCAGCTCGACGACCGCGCCGCGCCACGCACCGGCGGCACCGGCGGACGCCCCGCCGGCGGCGTCGGCGGACACCGCGCCGGCGACGTCGGTGCCCAGCTCGCCGGCGGCGTCGGTGCCCGGCTGGATGGCGTCGACGGCCGGCTCGGTTACCGCGCCGCGCCGCGCACCGGCGACGTCGGACGTGGCACTGACGGCGTCCCCCTGGCGCGGGGCCGGCCGGCCCTCGGCCGGCAGGGGGAGTGGGGCGGTCTGCACAAGTGTCGGCGGTCGGGCGGTCCAGCCGCGGGCGTCCAGTTCCGTGCCGACCGGTGCGGCGAGCGGCAGCGGCGTGTTGATCATCGCGGGCTGGCCCTGCTCGGCGTACCAGCGCTCGACAGCGTCCACTGCGGCGGGCAGCGGGCGGTCCGGGTCGCCGATCGGTAGCGCGGAGTTGGCCCGCCCGGTCCAGCCGTCCGCCGACCGGAGCAGCCAGTCGCCCAGCCGGCCGCGCGTCGGCGCCGGCCAGGCTTCGTCGGCGGCCCGCTCCAGCGCCACCACGGCCGCCGCGGTCGGTCGCCGGGTCGCCGGCACGCGTTTGGCGCGGTGCACCTGTGCCACCGGTACCCGTAGCGGCCCTTTCGCGGTGGCCAGCGTGAGATGAGTCTCGCTCAGCTCCACCAGCTCGCCGAGGGCATCCGAGAAGAGCGGGCGGCCTTCGCGAATCCCCACAATCCGGCGGACCACGATTCGGTGTCCCACATCCTGCTGTCGGAGCACGATCGACCCCCTCCCCGGCGAGATACTAGGCTCTTACCGTCGCGGGAGATCGCGACGTGTCTGCGGAGGAGAAGACCGGTGACCTACATCATCGCCGAGCCGTGCGTGGATGTGCTCGACAAGGCATGCATCGAGGAGTGCCCGGTCGACTGCATTTACGAGGGCAACCGGATGCTCTACATCCACCCCGACGAGTGCGTCGACTGTGGTGCCTGTGAGCCCGTCTGCCCGGTGGAGGCGATCTTCTACGAGGACGACGTCCCGGAGCAGTGGAAGGACTACACCGGCGCCAACTACGAGTTCTTCGAGGACCTGGGCTCGCCCGGTGGCGCCTCGAAGGTCGGCAAGGTGGAGAAGGACGCCACCTTCGTCGCCGCGCAGCCGCCGCGCGGCGAGGGCCACTGAACCGGCCCGCGCCGGTCTCGTCGCGGCTGCCCGAGTTCACCTGGGACACCCTGGACGCCGCGGCCACCCTGGCCGCGGCGCATCCGGAGGGCCTGATCAACCTCTCCATGGGTACGCCGGTCGACCCGGTGCCCGAGGTGATCCGTCAGGCCCTGGCTGACGCGTCCGACGCTCCCGGTTACCCGCTGACCGCCGGTACGCCGGCGTTGCGGGCCGCGATCGCGGCGTGGGTGTCAAGGGCCTGTGGCGCAGGTGTCGACGGTCTCGGAGTGCTGCCGACGATCGGCTCCAAGGAGCTGGTCGCGTGGCTGCCTACCCTGCTCGGCATCGGCCCGGGTGACGTGGTGGTGGTGCCGTCGATCGCATACCCCACGTACGAGGACGGTGCCCGGCTGGCCGGTGCCACGGTCGTGCGCGCCGACTCGCTCACCTCGGTCGGGCCGACCTCGCGGGTCCGGTTGGTCTGGGTCAACTCGCCCGGCAACCCGACCGGGCGGGTGCTGCCCGCCGCGCACCTGCGCAAGGTGGTCGACTGGGCCCGGGAGCGCGGCGCGGTGGTCGCCAGCGACGAGTGCTACCTGCCTCTGGGCTGGTCGACGGAGCCGGTCTCCGTGCTGTCCCCGCAGGTCAGCGGCGGCAGCTACGACGGGGTGCTGGCCCTGCACTCGCTGTCCAAGCGGTCCAACCTGGCGGGCTACCGGGCCGGTTTCGTCGCCGGTGACCCGGCGCTCGTCGCCGAGCTGCTCAAGGTGCGCAAGCACGCGGGCATGATCGTGCCCGCGCCCGTGCAGGCGGCGATGGTTGCCGCGCTGGACGACGAGCGACACGCCGAGGAGCAGCGGGAGCGCTACCGCGCCCGGCGTGAGGTGCTCCGGGCGGCGTTCACCGAGGCCGGGTTCACCGTCGAGCACTCCGAGGCGGGTCTCTACCTGTGGCTCACCCGCGGTGAGGACTGCTGGGAGACAGTCGACTGGCTGGCCCGGCGGGGCATCCTGGTGGCCGCCGGCGTCTTCTACGGCCCCTCCGCCGGGCAGTACGTCCGGGTCGCGCTGACCGAGTCCGACGAGCACGTCGCGGCGGTCGCCGGCCGGCTGCGGGCCTGACCCCGGGCGCCCGGCGATGACCGACGGCACGACCGGGCGGTACGCCGGGGTGCGCGCGGCCGTGATCGGCACCGGCCTGATCGGCGGCTCCGTGCTGCTGCGCCTGGCCGAGGCCGGCCTGGACGTCGTCGGATGGGATCCGGACCCGGCCACCCGCGAACGGGCCCAACTCCGGGGCGTGGTCGCCCCGGCCACTGTCGAGCAGGCCGTGGCCGGTCGGGACGTGGTCTTCCTCTGCGGTCCGCTGCCCACGCTCGCGCACACCCTGGCCCGGGTGGCCGAGCTGACCGCGCCCGGCTGTGTGCTCACCGACGTGGGCAGCACCAAGGTCGAGGTGGCCGAGGCGGCCGATCGACTCGGGCTCGCCGACCGGTTCGTACCCGGGCACCCGATGGCCGGCGCGGAGTCCGCCGGCCTGACCGCCGCCTCGCCGACGCTGCTGACCGGTGCCGCCTGGGTGCTCTGCCCGACGCCGGGCACAGCGACGGCGGCCTTCCGCTGGCTGACCGGGCTGCTGGTGGAGGTGTTCGCCGCCCGCGTCGTACCGATGGCGGCGCCGGCGCACGACTCGGCGGCGGCGCTCGCCTCGCACGTCCCCCACCTGCTGGCCGGTGCGCTGGCCGGTGCGACGCAGCGGGCGCCGCTGCGCGACGCCGTGCTGACGCTGGCCGCCGGCAGTTTCTCCGACGGCACACGGGTGGCCGGCACACCGGCCGAGCGGACCGCGAACATGCTGCTCGGCAACCGTGACCGGGTCCTGCACGAGTTGGACGAGGTCCGCGCCTTCCTGGACGGGCTGGCCGCCGCCCTGCGGGCCGACGACGCACCGGCGCTGGTCGCCCGGTACGCGGAGGCCAGGGCTGCCCGCTGCGCGTTGGCGGACCGGCGATTCACCGGTGAGACCCGGGAGTTCCCGGTCGCCGGCGACGGTGCCGCCGAGGTGGCCTGGTTGCGCGGATTGGGTGACGTCGGCGGGCACCTGACCGGGTGTCAGGTCGGCTCCGGGGCGGTTTCCTACACTGCGCGGCTTCCGGTGGCTGACTAGGCTGAGGGGCATGGCGACGGACGGTCCGGTGGTGCAGGTGCGCGGCGAGGCGTACCGGGAAGTGCCGCCCGAGCTGGCCCGGTTCGCGGTCACCGCGACAGCGCGCGACCGGGACCGGGAGGCGACGCTGACCCGGTTGGCCGAGCGGGCTGCCGCCGTCCGGGTGCTGCTCGACGGTTCCGGGCCCACTGTGGCTCGGCGGGAGACCGGCGACCTGCGGGTGCGGCCGGAGACCCGGCGTTCGGGCGAGCGGGTGGTCGCGTGGCACGGCAGCGTGACGACCACCGTCACCGTCACCGACTTCACCGCTCTGGGTGAGTTGATGCTCCGGTTGGCCGACCAGGACCAGGTCGAGGTGGCCGGGCCCTGGTGGGAGCTTCGCCCGGACAGCCCCGCGCACCGGGAGGCCCGACACGCCGCGATCGGCGACGCGCTGCTGCGCGCCCGGGAGTACGCGGAGGCGCTCGGTGCCCGGGTCACCGCACTGATCGAGCTGGCCGACGCCGGCCCGGCCGACCGACCGATGTTCGCCCGCGCGGCGTTCGCCGGTGGTGGCGCGGGTGGTGGTGCGCCGGAGCTTGAGCTGGACCCGCAGCCGCAGACGGTGCAGGCGGCGGTGCAGGCGCGGTTCACCATCACCGACCCGGTCCTCGACTGATGCCACCGGCCCAGGTGCTGTCCGTCGAAGAGTTGGTCGAACGGGCGCTGGTGTTGGCCGAGGCCGGGCCTCGACAGCTGCTCGGCATCGCCGGTGCGCCGGGCGCCGGGAAGTCCACGCTGGCCGAGTTGATCGTCGCCGAGGTCGGGCCGGCCGCCCGGCTGGTGCCGATGGACGGGTTCCACCTGGCCCAGTCGCAACTGGTCCGGCTGGGCCGCGCGGACCGTAAGGGCGCGGCGGACACCTTCGACGCCAACGGGTACGTCTCGATGCTGCGCCGGTTGCGTCGCCTGGAGCCGACCTCGGTCTACGCCCCGGAGTTCCGGCGGGAGCTGGAGGAGCCGGTCGCCGGGGCGATCGAGGTGCAGCCGTCGGTGCGACTGGTGGTGACCGAGGGCAATTATCTGCTGCTGCACGACGACCCGTGGTGGGAGATCCCGCCGCTGTTGCACGAGACGTGGTTCCTGGACCTGGACGCGGAGATCCGCCACCGGCGCCTGACCGCCCGGCACGAGGCGTTCGGGCGGTCGCCGGAGCAGGCCCGCGAGTGGGCGTTGGGCAGTGACGAGGCCAACGCGGCCCTGATCACCCCCACCGCCGAGCGGGCTGACCTGGTGGTCCGCCTTCCCGAGCCGCCGGCGGTCTGACCGGCTCGTCGACAGCGGCGAGCGTGAGTGCCACCGACGGCTGACCGTTCCGTCGAGGGTGGCGAGCGTCAGTCCAGCTCTCGGACCGGTCGGGCCGGGTTGCCGACGGCGACCACGTTGGGCGGCAGGTCCCGGGTGACCACAGCGCCCGCGCCGACCACCGTGTTCGCGCCGATGGTCACGCCGGCGAGCACGATGGCACCGCCGCCGAGCCACACGTTGTCCTCAATGGTGATCGGCTTGGCGGCTTCCCACTTGTCGCGGCGCGGACCGGGCTCCACCGGATGTGTCGGGGTCAGGAGCTGAACGTTCGGTCCGATCTGGACGTCGGCGCCGATGATGATCGGCGCGACGTCGAGGAAGACCGCCTGGTAGTTGACGAAGCTGCGTGGCCCGATCCGGATCTGCCAGCCGTAGTCGCAGTGGAACGGCGGGCGGATCCAGGTGCCCTCGCCCAGTTCGCCGAGGAGGGCGCGGAGCGCGTCGAGGCGGGCCTGCGGATCGGCGGCGGCGCTGGTGTTGAAGCGTTCCATCAGCAGGGCGGCACGGTCCAGGTCGGCGATGATCTCGGGATCGTCGGCGAGGTACGGCTCACCGGCGAGCATGCGGTCCTTCATGGAGGTCACCCGGTCGATGATGCCTGCCATCCCACTCAGGGGTTGGCAGGTCCGTCATATTTTCGACCCCTTTTCTGCATACCGGGTATGCAATACTGACTCCGGTCTATGGAACCCCGTCATCGGTATCGACGCTCCACCGAGGAGGATCCGTTGCATCGACGCAGAAAAATGACCACAGCCGTCACCGCGGTCGCAGCCCTCGTCCTGGGCACTCCAGCGCACGCCGTGGCCAGCCCACCCACCAGCACCGCACCCGACGCCGCCCCGCGTGCCGCGGCCGGCGTCTCCACCACGAAGACCGTCACCCTGCTCACGGGTGACCAGGTCACCGTCACCGCGTCCGGGTCGGCCGCCGTCCGACCGGGCCCGGGCCGGGCTCATCTGCGATTCGTCACCACCCGTGACCGCGGTCAGGTCACCGTGCTGCCGCAGGACGCCGTGCCGCTCGTCCGGTCCGGTCGGGTCGACCGGCGACTGTTCAATGTGACCGGCCTGATCGCCGCCGGTTACGACGACGCCCGGCGGGACAACCTCCCGGTGCTGGTCGCAGGCGGCGCGGGCGCTCGGCAGCGGGCCACCGCGCCCACCGGGCTGACCGTCACCGCGCAGCTGCCCGCGATCGGCGGGGTCGCCGCGCAGGCGGACAAGAAGCAGGTCTCGACGGTCTGGGCAGCGCTCACCGGCGCGAACGCCCGGGTCGGCACGGCGGGGGGTGCCGACCGAATCTGGCTCGACGGTCGCCGACACGTCACGCTGGACCACAGCGTGCCGCAGATCGGCGCGCCGGCCGCGCACCAGGCAGGCTTCACCGGTCAGGGGGTACGCGTCGCGGTGCTGGACACCGGCATCGACGCCGACCACCCCGACCTGGCGGGCCGGGTCGCCGAATCGCACAACTTCACCGAGGCCACCGACGCCGGTGACACAGTGGGCCACGGCACCCACGTCGCCTCGATCATCGCCGGCAGTGGTGCCGCCTCGGGCGGCAAGTACCGGGGCGTCGCACCGGACGCCACGCTGCTCAACGGCAAGGTCTGTGAGGACTTCGGCTGCCCGGACTCGGCGATCCTGGCCGGCATGCAGTGGGCCGCCGTCGACCAGGACGCCGACGTGATCAACATGAGTCTGGGCGGTACGGACACGCCCGACGTCGACCCGCTGGAGGCGGCCGTCGAGTCCTTGACCGCGCAGACCGGCGCGCTCTTCGTGATCTCCTCCGGCAACGACGGCACCGACGGTTCGGTCAGTTCCCCGAGCACGGCTGACGCCGCGCTGTCGGTGGGCGCGGTGGACCGGGACGACGCCCTGGCCGACTTCTCCAGCCGAGGCCCCCGGGTGGGCGACGGCGGGCTGAAGCCGGACCTGACGGCTCCCGGCGTCGACATCGTCGCCGCCCGGGGCGAGGGAACGCTGCTCGGCGACCCGGTGGGCGACTCCTACGTCAGCCTCTCCGGCACCTCGATGGCCGCACCGCACGTCACCGGCGCGGTGGCGCTGATCGCCCAGCAGCACAGCGGCTGGGCGGCGGCCCAGCTCAAGGCGACACTGATGGCGTCGGCGAAGCCGCACCCGGAGCAGACCTCCTTCCAGCAGGGTGCCGGCCGGGTCGACGTGGCCCGGGCGATCACCCAGCGGGTGGTCAGCGACCCGGTCAGCGTCGGCTTCGGGCAACCGGCCTGGCCGCACGACGACGACACCCCGGTCACCCGGACCGTCGACTGGCGCAACGACGGGCCGGACCCGATCACCCTGGACCTCACCCTCGAGGTGACCGGCCCGGAGGGCCAGCCGGCACCGGCCGGCCTGTTCACCCTGGCGGCGGCCCAGGTCACCGTGCCCGCAGGCGGCACCGCCGGCACCACTGTCACCGCGGACACCCGGATCGGCACCGACGGCTACTGGACCGGGCGGATCGTGGCCCGCTCCGGGGAGACCGTGGCGGTCACCCCGATCGGCGTCAACCGGGAGGTGGAGAGCTACCAGGTCACGGTGCGCCACCTGAATTCCACGGGAGCGCCCGCGACCGACCACATCACCACGTTGATCGACCTGGACACCTTCAGGTCCTACGACCTGTACGACCCGGACGGCACCGCCGACGTCCGGTTGCCCAAGGGCCGTTACGGGCTCGTCAGCATCCTCTTCTTCGAGGACGGGGCCACCCAGTTCGCCCAACCGGAGCTGGTAGTGGACAGCGACACCGCGGTGACCGTCGACAACCGGAAGGCCCGACCGGTGCGTACGACGGTCCCGGAGCCCTCGGCCACGCCGGCGCTCGTGGACATCGGGGCGCTGTTCCTCGAGGGCGACAACGCCGCCGGGTTCGGCCTGCTCTCGTTCGACTTCACCGGGTTGGCCACGGGGCACCTCGGCCGGGCGGTGTCCGGCAAACGGTTCGTCTCGACGATCAGCAGCCAGTGGGCGACAGCGGAGTTGGACAACAGCCCCTTCCTGTACGCGCTCGCCGAGACGATTCCCGGTCGGATGCCGACGGGCTTCGACAAGACCTACCGGAGCAGGGACCTGGCGAGCGTCACCCACCAGTTCCGGGGCGGCTATCCGGGCCTGGTGGCCGAGCGGGTGGTGTTCCCCCATCTCGAACCCGACCTGGGTGGCTGGGCGGTCGGCCTGCCCACCACGGTGCCGGGGCAGCGGGTCGAGCACTACAGCACCAACGCGGTGCGGTGGAACTCGGAGCTGATGTTCGGGGCCGTCACCGAGGAGGGGTGGCTCGACCTGAAGGTGGATCTGGCCTCCGACACGAAGGCGTACCAGCCCGGGCGGCACACCAGGGAGAGCTGGAACAGCGCGCCGTACGGGCCGTCCTTCCCGGCGCCGCGCTGGCCCGGTCAGAGCGTCAGTCGACTCGGTGACGAGATCCAGGTGGGAGTTCCTCTGCACGGCGACGCCGAGGGGCACGCCGGATTCTCGGTCACCGACGAGGGCCGAACTGCCCTCTACCGCGACGGCAAGCTGGTCGGTGAGTCGGCGGAGTCGGGATTCGCGCAGTTCACGGTGCCGCCCGGCAACGCCAACTACCGGTTGGAGGTGTCGGCCAAGCGGAGCTTCACCGACCTCAGCACCGAGGTCAGCACGGCGTGGACGTTCCGTTCCCGGCGCGTCGGCGGGGACGACTACCGTCTACTGCCGGTGTCGGCCATCCGGTTCACGCCACCGCTGAGCGTGGACAACGCGGCTCCCGCCGGACAGAGTCTGGTCATCCCGGTGCAGGTGCAGCGTCAGCCCGGTGCTGCCGGGTCGCGCGTGACCAAGCTGACCGTGGACGTCTCCTATGACGGAGGTAAGACCTGGCAGTCCGCCCGGGTGCGGCACGGCGGGCACGGTTGGACGGCGACTGTCCGGCATCCCGCCGGGCCCGGCTATGCGTCCCTGCGGGCCACCGCGAAGGACGCCGCCGGAAACACGGTGACCGGAAAGATCATCCAGGCGTACCGGTTGCGCTGAGGCGTACCCCCGACGGGTCCGTGGCCGAGTGCCGCGGACCCGGCGGGGACGTCAGTCGTTGGCGTGCAGGGCGGCGTTCAGCTCGATGCCCCGGCCGGTGCGCGGCTTCGCCTCCAGCGCGCCG
This sequence comes from Micromonospora sp. WMMD967, assembly GCF_029626165.1. Lineage (NCBI taxonomy): Bacteria > Bacillati > Actinomycetota > Actinomycetes > Micromonosporales > Micromonosporaceae > Micromonospora > Micromonospora sp. WMMD967. The sequence continues at coordinate 107,830 of NZ_JARUBK010000001.1, read as the reverse complement.
GTCACCGAGTTCCGCCAGAACAGCAGCCCGTCGACGCCGGACAACTCGCGGGCCTTGACCACCCGACCGTCGGGCAGGGTGACCTTCGACGCGGCGGTGATGTAGCAGCCGGCCTCGACCACGCAGTCGTCGCCGAGCGAGATGCCGACACCGGCGTTCGCGCCGATCAGGCTCCGCTCGCCGATGCTCACCTTCTCGGTGCCGCCGCCGGAGAGCGTGCCCATGATCGAGGCGCCGCCGCCGACATCGGAGCCGTCGCCGACCACCACGCCCTGCACGATCCGCCCCTCGACCATCGAGGTGCCGACGGTGCCGGCGTTGAAGTTGACGAAGCCCTCGTGCATCACGGTCGTGCCGGCGGCCAGGTGAGCGCCGAGGCGCACCCGGTCGGCGTCGGCGATCCGCACACCGGAGGGCACCACGTAGTCGGTCATCCGGGGGAACTTGTCCACCCCGTACACCGCCAGGTGGCGGCCCGCGGCCCGCTCGATGACGCGCAGCTCGTCCACCCGCTCCGGTGGGCACGGCCCGGCGGACGTCCAGGCCACGTTGGCCAGCTTGCCGAAGATGCCGTCCAGGTTGACCTCGTTGGGTCGCACCAGGCGGTGCGAGAGCAGGTGCAGACGGAGGTACGCGTCGGACGCGTCCTTGATCGGGTCGTCCAGCGAGCCGATCACGGTGACCACCTGGACGGTACGCAGACCAGGCAGCGACCGGTCGCCGAGCGCCGCCGGTGGCAGGTCGAGCACGTCCGCCTTGTCCTCGCCGGCGACCAGCGGCAGCTCACCCAGGCCCAGCTTGCCGGTCGGGTACCAGGTGTCGAGCACCTGCTCGTCTGCGGTGACAGTGGCCAGGCCGATGCCCCAGGCCGAATCTGCGGACGTCACTGTTACACCTCTCGGTAGCGGCCGGCTGGCCTCAGCTCACTGCTCACGCTGACAGCCCTGAAGGTACCGTGCGATCCATGGAGAACCCGCTGACCCCCGAGGTCCTCGCCGATCCGGTACAGCTGACCCGCGCTCTGGTCGACATAGAGTCCGTGTCCCTCAACGAGAAGGCGATCGCCGACTGCGTTGAAGAGGTCCTGCGAGGTGTGCCGCACCTGAGCACCCACCGGCACGGCAACACCGTGATGGCGCGCACCGACCTCGGTCGGTCGCAGCGCGTCGTGCTGGCCGGGCACCTGGACACGGTGCCGCTCAACAACAACTTCCCGTCGACCATGCGTGGCGACCTGATGTACGGCTGTGGCACCTCCGACATGAAGTCGGGCACCGCGTACGCGCTGCACCTCGCGGTGACCCTGCCCGACCCGCGCTACGACGTGACGTACTTCTTCTACGAGGCCGAGGAGATCGAGTCCCGCTACAACGGGCTGAACCTGGTCGCCCAGGCGTACCCGGAGTGGCTGGAGGCGGACTTCGCGGTGCTGCTGGAGCCGACGTACGGCATCGTCGAGGCGGGCTGCCAGGGCACCATGCGCTCGGTGGTCACCACGACCGGGGTACGCGCCCACTCGGCGCGCTCCTGGCACGGGGTGAACGCCATCCACGCCGCCGGTGAGGTGCTGCGACGCCTCCAGACGTACGAGGCACGTCGGGTCACGATCGACGGCTGCGACTACCGCGAGGGCATGAACGCGGTGCGGATCGGCGGTGGAGTGGCGGGCAACGTGGTCCCCGACCACTGCGAGATCGAGGTCAACTACCGGTTCGCCCCGGATCGCAGCCCCGCCGAAGCGGAGGCGCACCTGCGGGAGGTGTTCGCCGGTTTCGAGGTGAAGGTGACCGACATCGCGCCGGGCGCGGCCCCCGGTCTGGAGGCGGCTCCGGCCAAGGAGTTCCTGGCCGCGGTGGGCGCCGCGCCGATCGGGAAGCTGGGCTGGACGGACGTGGCGCGCTTCGCGGCGATGGGCATCCCCGCGCTGAACTTCGGCCCCGGTGACCCGAACCTCGCCCACCACCCCGACGAGCACGTCGAGATCAGCAAGATCCGCGACGGCGCGGCCACCCTGCACCGCTGGCTGGCCCCGGCCTGACCGGGCGGCGGCCCCGGTTCCCGGCGGGGCTCTCGCCCCGGTGATCAAGAGGTTTGCGTCAGCCTGGCCCGTTGTCGGCGACGCAAACCTCTTGATCGGACCCGGTTGGTGCGGGAGAGGCGGGGGAGAGGTTCAGGTCCCGGGTGCGGCGGCGTTCGGCCACGACGTCTCGGATCCGTCGCTGCATCTGGCGACGGATGCGGACCATCTCGCTGTTACTGATCACGCTGTCTCCTCCCCCGAAGGCGCGCGCCGGGGCATACCCGGTATGTGAATAGTAAGACGTACGGGAGAGCCGAATAGTTGCCCTTGATCGCGAACAATTTCTCGGCGTCCCCGCCCCGCGCACCCGGCGGGTGCTGCTCCACTACGGTTGCTCCATGAGCCAGAGCAACGGGCGGGAGGCCGGTCGCGGTCCCGGACAGGAGCGACACCGGGGCGCGGTCACGCTGCGCAGAGGTGCGATCCCGAGCAGCACGGCCGATCAGCGGTTGCTGGATTCGCGGGGCCGGGGCGACTGGAAGACCAAGGACGCCTGGCGCGCGCTGCGCATCCTCTCCGAGTTCGTCGAGGGTTTCGACACCCTCGCCGACCTGCCGCCGGCCGTCAGCGTCTTCGGCTCCGCGCGCAGCGGTCCGGACAGCGCCGAGTGTCAGCTGGCCGAGCAGTTGGGCGGCGCGCTCGCCCGGGCCGGCTACGCGGTGATCACCGGTGGTGGGCCCGGTGTGATGGAGGCTGCCAACCGTGGGGCCAGCGAGGCCGGCGGGCTCTCCGTCGGGCTCGGCATCGAGCTCCCGTTCGAACAGGGCATCAACGAGTGGGTCGACCTGGCCATCGACTTCCGCTACTTCTTCGCCCGCAAGACCATGTTCGTCAAGTACGCCCAGGCGTTCGTCGTGCTGCCCGGCGGTTTCGGCACGATGGACGAGCTGTTCGAGGCGCTCACCCTGGTGCAGACCGGCAAGGTCACGCGGTTCCCGGTGGTGCTGATGGGGGTCGCGTACTGGCAGGGGCTGCTGGACTGGCTGCGCGACACGATGGCCGCCGACGGCAAGATCGGCCCGGTCGACCTGGAGCTGATCTGCCTCACCGACGACGTGAACGCGGCGGTCCGGCACATCGTCGAGGCCGAGGCCGCGCTGTCCGCCGAGCAGGAGGCGGTCCGCGACGAGGTCGTCGCCCGTACCGGGGCGGACCAGCAGGCAGCAGCCGAACAGGCCGCCGAGCACCCGCGGGACAACTGATGGCGGCGATCTGCGTCTTCTGCGCCTCGTCCCGCACGCTGGACCAACGCTGGTTGGACCTGGCCACCGAGACCGGCGCCGAGCTGGCCCGGCGCGGGCACACGCTGGTCAGCGGTGGGGGCTGCGTCGGCATGATGGGAGCACTGGCGGACGGCGCGCGGTCCGCCGGTGGGCGCACCCTCGGGGTGATCCCCCAGTCGCTCGTCGACCTGGAGGTCGCCGACCTGGCCTCGGACGAACTGCTGGTCACCGACTCGATGGCCAGCCGCAAGACCCTGATGATCGAGAAGTCGGACGCCTTCCTCACCCTGCCCGGCGGGCTGGGCACCCTGGACGAGCTGTTCGAGGTCTGGACCACCGCGACCCTCGCCCTGCACGCCAAGCCGATGGTGCTGATCGACACCGACGGGTTCTTCCGCCCCCTGCTGGACTGGCTCGACAGCCTGGCCGAGCAGAACTTCCTGAAGACCGCCGGTCGCGACCTCCTCACGGTGACCACCACCGTCCCGGAAGCCCTGGACGCGCTGGAGTCCCGCCTGACCTGACCGCGCCGCCCCTCTTTTGTTGTTGATCATGAAGTTAGCGGCGCGACACGCCGACAGCGGCACCGCTAACTTCATGATCGACGGAGCTGGATGGTGGGGTGGGGTGGGGCCTGGGTGGGGGCGGGTGGGTGTCGTACGGGTTTGATGGGATGAGCTGATGCAGGCGTACCGGTTGGTGCGGCGGTCTGGTGGGCCGGCGCGGGAGGGCGACGGCGTGCCGGGCGGCAGCGCCGACGGCACCGCGCTCGCCGACCACGGCACCCCGGTCGCCGGTGGCAGCGGGCTGGCCGACCGGGACGGCGGGGCGCCCGGCCGACGGGTCGACCCCGTGCAGGCCGAGGTGGTCGGGCACACCGACGGCCCGATGCTCGTGCTCGGCGGCCCGGGCACCGGTAAGACCAGCACCCTGGTCGAGGCGGTCGCCGCCCGGGTGGCCGAGGGAGTCGACCCGGAACGCATCCTGGTGCTGACCTTCGGCCGTCGAGGAGCCACCGCGCTGCGGCAGCGCATCGAAGCCCGGATCGCGCAGGACGGTCACCGGGTGTTGCGCGAGCCGCTGGTGCGCACCTTCCCGGCGTACGCCTTCGGGTTGCTCCGCCGCGCCGCCGCCGAACGGGGTGAGCCCTCGCCCCGGCTGCTCACCGGCCCCGAACAGGATCTGATCATCCGCGAGCTGCTGGACGTGGTGGGCGAGGAGCCCGAGGACGACCCCGTCGGCTGGCCGACCGACCTGCGCCCCGCCCTGCGTACCCGGGCGTTCGCCGGTCAGCTACGCGACCTGCTCATGCGCGCCGCCGAGCGGGGTGTGGGCCCGGTCGACCTGGCCCGACTGGGCGAGAAGCTCGGCCGCGAGGACTGGCCGGCCGCCGCCCGCTTCCTCCGGGAGTACGTCAGCGTGCTCGCGCTGCGCGACGTCAGCAACCGGGGCTCCATCGCGTACGACCCGGCCGAGCTGGTCCGGGCGGCCACCGGGCTGCTCCGCGACGACGAGGAGTTGCTGGCCGCCGAACGCCGCCGCCTCGCCCACGTCTACCTCGACGAGTTGGCCGACACCGACCCCGCCCAGATGGAGCTGCTCTCGGTCATCGCCGGCGGAGGCACGTCACTCGTCGCGTTCGCCGACCCGGACTCCTCCACGTACGCCTTCCGGGGTGCCGACCCGGCCGGGGTGGCCACGTTCCCGCACCGCTTCCGCACCGCTTCCGGGGCGCCGGCCGCACAGGTGCTGCTGACCACGTCGTACCGGGCCGGGCCGGATCTGCTCGCGGCTGTCGCTCGGCTGGGCCGCCGGTTGCGCGGCCCGGCGGCGCACCGCCGGCTGCACCCGCTGCCGGACGCGCCGCCCGGGACGGTCGAGGTCCACACGTTCCGCTCCGCGACCAGCGAGGCCGCGTGGCTGGCCCACTCGCTGCGTTCGGCCCATCTGCTCGACGGCGTGCCCTGGTCGCGGATGGCGGTGCTGGTGCGGTCCACCGCGTTGCAGCTGCCCACCCTGCGACGGGCGCTGCACGCGGCCGGCGTACCCACTGTGGTGCACGGCGAGGACCTGCCCCTGCACCTGCAACCGGCGGTCGCGCCGCTACTCCTCCTGCTGCGGTGCGCGCTCGAACCGGAGAGTCTGGACGAGGAGGCGGCGGTCGCGCTGCTGCACTCGCCTCTCGGTGGCGCCGACCCGCTGGCCGAGCGGCGGCTGCGGCAGGGCCTGCGCGCGCTCGCGCTGGCCGGCGGTGACCGACGCCCGTCCGGGGAGCTGATCGTGGAGGCGCTGCGCGATCCCGCGGAGCTGGCCGACATCGACCGGCACTGGGCCGAACCGGCGCAGGCGGTGGCCGGGCTGCTGGCCTGCGCGCGGGACGCCGCCGCCCGACCCGGGTCGACCGCCGAGGACGTGCTCTGGGCGGTCTGGCACGCCAGCAACCTCGCCGAGCGTTGGGCGGGCGCGATCCTCCAGGGTCGGCCGGCGGCCGGTGAGGGCGACCTGGCCCGGCGGCGGCGGGCCGAGGCGGCCGACCGCGACCTGGACGCGGTGCTGGTGCTCTTCGACGCGGCGGCCCGGTTCACCGACCGGCTACCCGGTGCCCGCACCGAGGTCTTCCTCGACCACGTGCTCGCCCAGGACCTGCCGGCCGACACCATCGCGCCGACCGCCGACCGGGGCGCCGCGGTACGCCTGCTCACCGCGCACGCCGCGAAGGGCCTGGAGTGGGACCTGGTCGCGGTGGCCGGCGTACAGGAGGGCATCTGGCCGGACCTTCGACTGCGCGGCAGCCTGCTCGGGTCCGAGCGGCTGGTCGACGTGTTGGCCGGTCGGTCCGTCGACGGGGCGACCGCGGCGAACGTGGTGGGTCAGACCTCCGCTCTGCTCGACGAGGAACGCCGGCTCTTCCACGTCGCCATCAGCCGGGCCCGGCACCGGTTGCTGGTCAGCGCCGTCGCGTCGGCCGCCGTCGGCGGTGACGACCACGAGGAACAGCCGAGCCGGTTCCTGCACGAGCTGGTCCCCAACACGCCGCCCCGACCGCCGGACGGCACCGGACCGGCCGACCCGACCGCGCCGCCCGGCCCGCGCAACGGTCCGCAGCGCGGCGGCTCCACCGGCGGTGTGCCCGGCGGTACGTCCTCCGACGGCGGCACGCCCCTCGCCGACGGCGGGACCGGCGGCGGGACCGACGGTGACGTGAATGACGGCGACGGCGAGGCGGACCGTCCCGGGGCGCTGCCGGTGACCCGTCCACCCCGGGCGCTCACCCTGCCGGCACTCGTCGCGGAACTGCGTACCGCCATCACCGACCCGGCCGCTCCGGCGGGCCGGCGGCGCGCCGCGGCGGCCGAGCTGGCGCGGCTCGCCGCCGCCGGGGTGCCCGGCGCCCACCCCGACGACTGGTGGGGGTTGCGCGCGCTGTCCGACGACCGGCCGCTGGTCGACGAGGGTAAGCCGGTACGGGTCACCCCGTCGGCGATGGAGAGCGCACTGCGGTGCAGCCTGCGGTGGTTGCTCGAACGGCACGGCGGTAGCGGCCCGACCAGCACGGCGCAGGGCGTGGGCAACCTGGTCCACGCCGCCGCGATGCTCGCCGAGGACGCCAGCGCCGACCGGGGCGCTCTGCTCGACTACGTGGCCGCCCGGTTCGACGCGATCGAGTTGGCCGCCCGGTGGATGGCCGGGCCGGAGCGCGAGCGCGCCGAGGCGATGGTCGACAAACTGCTGCGCTGGTTGGCCACCAACCCGCGCCGGCTGCTCGCCATCGAGCACGAGTTCGCCGTCCGCCTGGACGACCCGAACCGGCCGGTGGACCTGGCCGGGCGGGTCGACCGGTTGGAGATCGACGAGGCCGGTCGGCTCGTGGTGATCGACCTGAAGACCGGCAAGTCCACCGCCGTCACCGGTGCCGAACTGGCCGAACATCCGCAGCTCGGCGCGTACCAGGCGGCGGTGGAGGCGGGGGCGTTCGCCGAGTTCGGGGACGAGTCGGGGGGCGCCGCGCTGGTGCAGCTCGGCACCTCGGCGAAGGACGCCCGGGAGCAGAACCAGCCGGCGGCGGGCGAGGGACCGGCGGCCGGCTGGGCGACGGCACTGGTCCGGCGCACCGCCGATACGATGGCAGCCGCCACGTTCGCCGCGGTGGCCAACTCGAAGTGCCGGGTCTGCCCGGTGCGGACCAGCTGCCCGGTCTCCGGGCAGGGACGCCAGGTGGTCGAGCCGCCCACCGTCCGTCCCCCGGAGAACTGATGACCCAGCCCACCCTGTTCGGAGCGGGCCCCGCGCCGACGCCCCGGCGGGCGGACTCCGGCCCCCGGTACACGCCCACGGAGCTGGCCAAGCTGCTGCGGTTGCCGGCGCCCACCCGGGAGCAGGCCGCGATCATCGCCGCCCCGGTGGAGCCGCTGCTGGTGGTCGCGGGCGCCGGGTCGGGCAAGACCGAGACGATGGCCGCGCGGGTGGTCTGGTTGGTGGCCAACTCGTACGTGCGCCCGGAGCAGATCCTCGGGCTGACCTTCACCCGCAAGGCGGCCGGCGAACTGGCCCACCGGGTCCGTACCCGGCTCGATCAACTGATCCGCCGGGTCGGCCGGCAGGGCCGGGACCCGCTGGACGACCCGCTCGCGGGTGAGCCCACCGTCTCCACCTACCACTCCTACGCGGGGCGCATCGTCACCGAGCACGGGCTGCGGGCCGGTTACGAGCCGTCCACCCGGCTGCTCACCGAAGCCTCCCGGTGGCAGTTGGTCGACCTGCTGGTGCGCAACTACGACGGCGACATGTCCGAGGTGGACCGGATGCCGAGCACCATCACCGACGCGGTGCTGGCGCTCGCCGGTGAGCTGGACGAGCACCTGGTGGCGCCGGACCAACTGGCCGCCTGGACCGGTCGCTTCTTCGCCGAGGTGCAGTCCCGGCCGGGTCGCGTGTACGCCGACGTGCGCAAGGCGCTCGCCCTGCAACAGACCCGGCTGCGCCTGCTGCCCCTGGTGCGGGCGTACGCCCGGCGCAAGGAGGACTTCGAGGCGATGGACTTCGCCGACCAGCTCGCGCGGGCGGCCCGGGTGGCCCGGGACCACCCGGCGGTCGGCCAGATCGAGCGGGATCGTTTCCGGGTGGTGTTGCTCGACGAGTACCAGGACACCAGCCACGCCCAGGTGGTGCTGCTCAACGCGCTGTTCGGCGGCGGCCACCCGGTGACCGCCGTGGGCGACCCGTGTCAGTCCATCTACGGCTGGCGGGGGGCCAGCGCCGGCACCCTGGACCGGTTCCCCGCCGAGTTCGCCCGCGTCGACGGCCGACCCGCCGAGGCGCTCGGGCTCACCACGAGCTGGCGTAACCGTCCGGAGATCCTCCGGGTGGCGAACGCGCTGTCCACTCCACTACGCGCGGCGGGCGCCCAGGTGCCGGAGCTGCGCTCGGCGTTGACCGTCCGGGAGCCGATCCCGCACCGCAGCCCCGGTGGTGCGGCCGGGGGCACCGTGCACTGCGCGATGCTGTCGACGTACGCCGACGAGGCGGACTGGATCGCGGACAGCGTGCTCGCCGCCTGGCGTGGTGCGGCCCGGATGCCGGGCGCGGCTCCCGAGCACATCCCGGTGGCGCAGCGTCCGACGACGGCCGTGCTGGTCCGGGTACGCAGTCAGATCCCGGCGATCGAGTCGGCGTTGCGCGAGCGCGGCCTTCCGGTGGAGGTGGTCGGGCTGGGCGGCCTGCTGGACACTCCCGAGGTCCGTGACGTGGTCTGCACGCTGCGGGTGCTCGCCGATCCGACCGACGGCGCCGCGCTGTTGCGGTTGCTCACCGGCGCCCGTTGGCGGATCGGGCCACGGGATCTGGTGGCGCTGCATCGGCGGGCTCGGGCGATCGCCCACTCCCGTCGGCAGGTCGCCGCCGACGATGCCTCGGACATCAGCCCGGACCTGCTGGACGAGGCGACACTGGTGGAGGCGCTGGCCGATCTCGGCCCGGCGCAGGCGTACTCGGCGGAGGGTTTCGCGCGGTTGCGCGCGTACGGGCTGGAGTTGGCGCTGCTGCGCTACCGACTGGACCAGCCCCTGCCGGACCTGATCGCGGACATCGAGCGGACCATCGGCCTGGATGTGGAGGTCGCGGTGCGGGCCGGCCGGGACGGCGCCGGCGACGCGGGTCTGGCCCGGGGGCACCTGGACGCGTTGGGGGACGTGGCGGCCCGTTTCAGCGGGGAGACCCCGGGCGCGACGCTCTCCGGTTTCCTGTCGTACCTGGCGGCCGCCGAGGACGAGGAGCGCGGCCTGGCACCGGGCGAGGTCGAGGTGGTGGAGGGCGCGGTGCAGGTGGTCACCGCGCACGCCGCCAAGGGCCTGGAGTGGGACGTGGTGGCGGTGGCCGGGCTGAGCCGTGGGCTGTGGCCGGGCCCGGTCCGCAACTCCGATCACTGGCTGGGCGGGCTGGGTGTGCTGCCGTTTCCCCTGCGCGGTGACGCGGACGGGTTGCCCGAGCTGGCGCTCGACGAGGCGGCCGACCAGCGGGCTGTCGCTCGGGCGGTGACCGACTTCACCGACGCGTGGCGGGCCCACGACGAGCGGGAGGAGCGCCGGCTGACGTACGTGGCGGTCACCCGGCCGCGCCGCCTGCTGCTCTGCTCCGGCTACTGGTGGGGGGAGGGCACGAAGCGACCGCGAGGTCCGTCGGTCTTCCTGCGCGAGGTGTACGACGCGTGTCTCGACGGCGGGCCGGGGCACCTGATCGACGTGTGGGCGCCGGAGCCGACTCCGGATGCGACGAACCCCACGGCCGAGGTGGTGCTCCGCGCGGAGTGGCCGGCCGACCCGCTGGGTGGCCGTCGGCCGGCGCTGGCGGAGGCGGCCGGGCTGGTGCGCCGCCTGATGACCGACGGTCCGAGCGCGGTGGTCGCCGGGCCGGTGGGGCCGGTGCTGCCCGGGCCGGTGGGGTCGGTGCTCGCCGGGTCGCCGGGGGCGGTGCTCGCCGAGTCGGCGGAGTCGGAAGCGGAGCCGGAGCCGGACCCGGAGGTGGCGCGCTGGCAGCGCGAGGCGGATCTGCTGCTGGCCGAACGGGCCGAGCTGACCAGGCTCTCCGGTGCGGTCGAGGTGGCACTGCCCGGGCAGTTGAGCGTGACGCAGCTGGTGGCGTTGCGGCGTGACCCGGCGGGGTTGGCCCGTACGCTGCGCCGTCCCGTTCCGACCGAACCCAACCCGTACGCGCGTCGAGGCACCGCCTTTCACGCCTGGTTGGAGCAGCGCTTCGGCGCTGACCGCCTGCTGGACCTGGACGAGTTGCCGGGTGCGGCGGACGCGGATGCCGCGCCCGACGAGGCGCTGGTCGAGCTTCAGGAGCGGTTCCTGGCCAGCGAGTGGGCCGACCGGTCGCCGGTGGAGGTGGAGGTGCCGTTCGCCACGGTGATCGCCGGGGTCGTGGTGCGGGGGCGGATGGACGCGGTCTTCGCCCGGCCGGGTGGGCGGTTCGACGTGGTCGACTGGAAGACCGGTGCGCAGCCGACCGGGCCGGCGGCGGACGTGGCCGCCGTGCAGTTGGCCGTGTACCGGCTGGCCTGGGCGGAGTTGGCCGGTGTGCCGGTCGACCGGGTGGGTGCCGCGTTCCACTACGTCCGGCACGGGGTGACGGTCCGGCCTGCCGATCTGCTGGACGTGGCGGGGCTCACTGCCATGATCACTCAGTTGCCCGAAGATTCCGCCCAACATTGACCATGGCGGGGAAATCCGTGGTAGGTTGACCGGGTTGCAGTTTTGGTTACCAGAGACTCTGTGTGCGCCTGGCGGGATTGTGGCCCCAGGCGCTCTTTGTTGTGTCCGGAGTTCTCCGGGCGGGGCGACCAGAAGCGACAGGCGATTCGCGCATCCCCGCGCGGAGCGCTCCTCTTCGGGCACGCAACAAGTGCGGGTCCGACGTTCCGTCAAGGAGACGAAACACATGGCTATTGGCACCGTGAAGTGGTTCAACGCTGACAAGGGCTTCGGCTTCATCACCCCGGACGGCGGCGGCGCTGACGTCTTCGCCCACTTCTCGGCGATCCAGTCCTCCGGCTACCGGAGCCTGGACGAGAACCAGCGGGTCGAGTTCGAGGTGACCCAGGGCCAGAAGGGCCCGCAGGCGGAGAACATCCGCCCGCTCTGATCTTCGGATCGGTCAGCATTACCTGTCGCGCCCTCCGGGTGTGACGGTGACGGGACCGGCCCGCCTCGCCGCCGCCTGCCAACGCAGGCGGCGGCCCGGTGGCGGGCCGGCCCGTACTCCAATCGGTTCGTGCTTGTGAGTCCTGGCTGCCTTGCTGCCGCCGGTGACAGCGCCGACGTCGGCGCCCTCCCTCGACACGTGCCGCGTCGAGGAAGGCTTCCGCATGACCACAGTTATTCCTTCTTTCGCACATACCGGCCTGGCTCCGGGGTTGCTCACCGCGTTGACCGCGCAGGGCATCACCGAGCCGTTCCCGATCCAGTCGGCGACGCTGCCCGACTCGCTCGCCGGCCGGGACGTGCTGGGCCGGGGTCGTACCGGCTCCGGCAAGACCCTCGCCTTCGGGCTTCCGCTGCTGTCGCGCACCGCCGGCCGTAAGGCCCGTCCGGGCCGCCCGCTCGCCCTGGTGCTGGTACCGACCCGCGAACTGGCCCAGCAGGTCACCACTGCGCTCGCCCCGTACTCGCGGGCCGTCGGGCTGCGGTGCGCCACAGTCGTCGGCGGGCTGTCGCTGCAGCGGCAGGCGGACGCCCTGCGTGCTGGCGCCGAGGTTGTCGTCGCCACCCCCGGCCGGCTGCACGACCTGATCAACCGCGGCGACGCCCGGCTCGACCAGGTCGAGATCACCGTGCTGGACGAGGCCGACCAGATGGCCGACATGGGTTTCCTGCCGCAGGTCACCAAGCTGTTGGAGCAGGTCGCGCCGCAGGGGCAGCGGATGCTCTTCTCGGCCACCCTGGACGGTGGCGTCGACCGGCTGGTCCGTCGCTTTCTGAGCAACCCGGTCACCCACTCGGTCGACCCGGGCACCGCCACCGTCACCGCGATGACCCACCACGTGCTGCACGTCGACGCGCTGGACAAGCCCGACGCGTTGACCAGGATCGCCGCCCGCGAGGGCCGCACCATCCTGTTCATGGGCACCAAGCACCGCGCCGACCGCCTGGCCCGCCAGTTGCTGTCCAAGGGTGTGCGCGCGGCCGCGCTGCACGGCGGCAAGTCGCAGCCGCAGCGCACCCGGATCCTGGAGCAGTTCCGCAACGGCCAGGTGACCGCACTGGTCGCTACCGACGTGGCGGCCCGGGGCATCCACGTGGACGGCCTGGACATGGTGGTCAACGTGGACCCGCCGACCGAGGCGAAGGACTACCTGCACCGGGGCGGTCGTACCGCCCGGGCCGGTGAGTCCGGCACTGTGGTCACCCTGGTCCTGCCCGAGCAGCGCCGGGACGTGTCCCGGTTGATGGCCACCGCCGGCATCCGGCCCGAGTCGGTCCAGGTGCGCGCCGACGGCGAGGCGTTGGCCCGGGTGACCGGTGCCCGCGAGCCGTCCGGTGTGCCGGTGACCATCGCCGCCCCGCCGGCACCGGCCGCCCGGGGGCGTGGCAACGGTGGTACGCCCACCGACGGCGCGCCCCGCCCGGCGCACCGGGCGTCGGGCCGGTCCCGCCGCCCGCGCCGTCCCCGTACCGTCTGATCTTCTGCGCCTCGACCGACCCGCCCCGCTTCGGCTGGGCGGGTCGGTTTTGTTTGTCGGACCGCCCAGTGGTCGACGGACGGCGCTGTGGTCCCGGTGCGTCGCGGCCCGGGGTGGGTCTCCGTGTCGACGGGGGTCGGAGGCTGCGCGGACGACGGTCAGTGGGGACGATGCGGTGGCCGATCGGCCGCGCCGTCCGACCGCTCGTCTGAGTCGGTAATCAGCCTCGCCTTGGTCGGCTGGCCGACTGTGTCCCGGCTGAGGGTGGTCGAGGCTGACCACCGGGGGATGTCGGGCGGGGGGCCCGGCAGGGAGGGGTGACCATGGCGGGCGAAGCCGGCTCGGGTGCACTGCGGGAACTGATCCTGGTGGTCGCGGTGGCGCTCGCCGGGCTGCTGCTCGCCATGGTTGCGGCCTTCGCGCCCTGGCACGCCACCTCGGCGGGTAACGCTCCCGCGGGTCTGGTGGAGCTGCGCGGCCCCGGTGACCAGGGCGTCGGTCCGGCTGTCGCACACGTGGGTTGAGCAGCGACCGGCCGACCGGCGCCGGCGGAGGGGCAGGCCCGGTCAGGATCGGTACGAGGTGTGGTCGGGTCGGCGGGGCACCGACCCGACCACACCGCCTCCCTGGCTCACGAGGTCGTGGGAGCGTGGGTGAGCAGGTCCGCCAGGCTGGTGCTGTCGACCACTGTGGCGATCGCCCCGTGCACCGCCAACCAGACGTCGGTCAGGCCGGCGGCCACCCCGTGGTAGCCGGCGCGCTCGGCCGGCAGGCCGCGCACCGTGGTGAGCGAGCCGCCGACCGCCCGTAACACGTCCCCGACCGTGATCTCGTCCGGCGGACGGGTCAACGCGTACCCGCCGTCGGCGCCGCGATGGCTGTGCAGCAGCCCGGCCCGGCGCAGGTCGAGCAGGATGCCCTGAAGGAAGCTGAGCGGGATGTCCTGCGCCTCGGCCAGGCTGGCCGCCTTCGCCAGCTCACCATGCTCGCCGTCGCCGCCACCACTGGCGACGGCGAGCATCGCCCGGAGCGCGTAGTCGCTGCGCGCGGAGACGTACACGGGTCAGTTGCCCGCCTGGTCGAGCACGCCCCAGCGTCGCCGGATCGCCTTGTCGGCCGCGCCGAAGGCGGCGTCCACGCCGAGACCGAGCACCAGGATGACGATCATCGTGGAGAGCAGCCAGGGCGCGTCGGACAACTCTCTGGAGTAGGTCAGCTGTGCGCCGAGGGAGGTCTGCGAGATGCCGACCACGATCAGCTCGCCGGCCATCAGGCTGCGCCAGGAGAACGCCCACCCCTGCTTCAGTCCGGCGACGATTGCCGGCAGGGCGGCCGGGGCGATGACGTACCGGTACAGGTTGAGCCCTCGGGCGCCCAGGTTGCGACCGGCGCGCAGCAGCAGCGGCGGCACGTAGTCCACACCGGAGATCACCCCGTTGGCGATGGACGGAGCGGCACCGAGCACCACCACGAAGAAGATCGCCTTCTCGCTCAGCTCGAACAGCAGGATGGCCAGCGGGAACCAGGCGATCGACGGCATGGTCTGCAACGCCGTGATCATCGAGCCGATGGCGGCGCGGAGCACCTTCGACCGGGCCACCGCCAATCCCAGCAGCAGGCCGACCGCGACCGAGAAGACGTAGCCGACGGCAGCCCGGCGCAGGGTGGTGAGCAGACCCTCCCAGAGCTGCGGGCCCTGGGCCTGGGCGACCAGCTCACGGCCGACCTCCAGGGGCCCGGGCAGGGAGTACGGCGGCTTCCAGCCCGACCAGACCACCAACTGCCAGGCCGCGATGGCGATGGCCAGCGCCGCCAACTTCGGCCAGGTGGCCGCCCAGATCCGGGCGCCTCGGGTGACCTCCGCGTCCCGCCCGGCGATCTCCAGCGCGTCCAGGCCGGAGATCTGCGCGTCGGTACGCGCGGCACTGGTCAGCGTGTCATTGGCCATGGCGGCCCACCTCCGTACGGAGCCGCTCGGTGACCTCGGCGGCGATGGCGGCGACCTCGGGGGAGTCGATCCGTCGGGGGCGCGGGATGTCCACCTTCGTGGAGTAGATGATCCGGCCGGGGCGGCTGGAGAGCAGGATGATGCGGTCGGCCAGTCGGGCGGCCTCGCGGACGTTGTGCGTCACGAAGAGCACCGAGAGCTTGCGTTCGGACCAGATGCGTTCCAGCTCGTCGTGCAGGATGTCCCGGGTCATCGCGTCCAACGCGCCGAACGGCTCGTCCATCAGCAGCACCGGGGTGTCCAGGGCCAGGGTGCGGGCCAGCGCGACGCGTTGGCGCATTCCGCCGGAGAGCTCGTGGGGGCGCTTGCGGCCGAAGTCGGCCAGGTGCACCGTACGCAGCAGTTCGGCGACCCGCTCGCGTCGCTCGGCCCGGGGCAGCCGGCGCAGCTTCAGCGGCACCTCCACGTTGCCGTCGACGGTCAGCCAGGGAAACAGCGCCGGTTCCTGGAACATCAGCCCCGGGTTGGTGTCACCGTCGAGCGTGATCTGCCCGCCGCTGGGCCGGTCCAGCCCGGCGACCAGGTTCAGCAGGGTGCTCTTGCCGCAGCCGGAGGCGCCGACCAGGCAGACGAACTCGCCGGGCGCGACGTCCAGCGACACACCGTCGAGGGCCAGGACGGCGTTCGCCCCGCGCCCGTACACCTTGGTCACGCCGGAGAGCGCGACCGCTGTGGTCGCGCTCTGCGGCGTCGTCGTGGTCGACGTCATGGTTGGACGACCTCGGGCTTGCCGGCGGCCTTGAGCGCGTTGTTCAGGTACTTCAGGTCGTACAGGCCGTCGAGGTCGACCGGCTCGGTCAGCTTGACGTCGACGGCGTGGTCGAGGCCGGCCTTGAGCGAGGTCGCGATCGGGTCGTTGGTGAACTCCAACGTCGGCCACGCCTGCTGGATGAGCTTCAGGTCCAGCGGCTTGCCGGTGATCTTCCCGATCGCGTCGGAGATGGCCTGCTGGGCCTCCTCCGGCTTGCTGTTGACGAACTCGTTCGCGGCGACCTGGCCGTCGACCAGCTTCTGCACGACGTCCGGGTGCGCCTTGAGGAACTTCGTGCTGACCAGCAGGTTGGTGATGACGAACTTCTTGTCCGGCCACAGGTCGCGCTCGTCCACGAGCACCTTGCCTCCGGCGTTGACCAGCCGGGAGACGAACGGCTCGGGCACCCAGGCACCGTCGATGGCGCCGCTGTTGAACGTCTCGACCGTCTGGGCGTTCTCCTGCGGCACGATCTTGACGTCGCCGCCACCCTCCTTCGTGGTGGTCAGCCCCTGCTGCTTGAGCCAGTAGCGGATCGCCACGTCCTGGGTGTTGCCCAGCTGCGGGGTGGCGATCTTCTTGCCCTTCAGGTCCTGCACGCCGCTGATGGCGGGCTTGACCACCAGGGCCACGCCGCCGGAGGCCGCGCCGGAGACGACCCGGACGGCCTCGCCCTTGGACTTGGAGAAGGCGTTCACCGTTGGGTTCGGACCGATGTAGGTGGCGTCCAGCGCGCCGGAGAAGACGGCCTCGATGGCGGCCGGTCCGGCGTTGAAGGTCTTCGGGTCCAGCTTGACGTTCGCGCCGAGCTTCTCGGCGAAGATCCCCTTTTCCACGCCGACGACCGCCGGCGCGTGGGTGATGTTGGGGAAGTAGCCGAGGCGCAGCGTCACCGGGCCGGAGCTTCCGCTCGCGCCCTTGCTGTCGTCGTCGCCGCACGCGGCGGTGCTGCCCAGGGTCGCCGCGCCGACCACGGCGAGGGTGGCCAGCGTGACCATCCGGCGCAGGGGGGACCGTCTCATCGTCCGTCCAATCCGCAGTATTCCTACTTAGTTGGTAGGAAGACTGGGCCAGGCTGCGGTCAGCGTCAAGACCCATCCACATGGCGGGATTCCGCGTCTCAGTTATGTCGGTATTTCCTACCAGATTGCTAGGGTCTCCTGCACTCGGGGATCGACCAGAGAGGCAACTACGCGATGACCTTCCACTGGTTCCTGCCCACCTCCGGCGACGGCGACCAGGTCGGCGCCGCCACCGTCACCGCAGGCGCCGCCCGACACGACCGGGCCGCCACAGTGGCCTACCTCGCCGAGGTCGGCCGGGCCGCCGAGACCCACGGATTCACCGCCGTGCTCACGCCCGTCGGCGCCGGCTGCCCCGACCCGTGGATCGTCTGCGCGGCGGTCGCCCAGCACACCGAGCGGCTCGGCATGCTGGTCGCCGTCCGCGCCGGCTTCGCGCTGCCCACCCTGATCGCCCAGCAGGCCGAGGCGTTCCAGGCCGTCTCCGGAGGCCGGCTGTCGCTCAACATCGTGACCGGCGGCGACCCGACCGAGCAGCGGGCGTACGGCGACTTCCTCGGACACGACGACCGCTACGCCCGCACCGGCGAGTTCATCGAGGTGCTCCGCCGCGCCTGGGCTGGTCGGCCCTTCGACTACGCCGGAAGCCACTACCGCGTCGACGGTGGTGGCCTGGCCACCCCGCTCGCCGAGACGCCCCCGGTCTACTTCGGTGGCGCGTCCCCAGCGGCCGAGACGGTGGCCGCCCGACAGGCCGACGTGTACCTGATGTGGGGCGAGCCGCCGGCGGCCATCGCGGCCCGGACCGCCCGGATCAGGGCGCTCGCCGCCGAGCACGGCCGCACACCGCGCACCGGCCTGCGGCTGCACGTCATCGCCCGGCCCACCAGCGCCGAGGCGTGGGCCGAGGCCGACCGGCTGCTGGCCGGGATGAGCCCGGAGCGGATCGCCGCCGCCCAGGCTCGGTTCCGCCGGATGGACTCGGTGGGCCAGGCCCGGATGGCCGCGCTCAACGCCGGCCGCACCGACGGGCTCACCGTCGCGCCCAACCTCTGGGCCGGCGTCGGCCTGGTCCGCGAGGGCGCCGGCACCGCGCTGGTCGGCAGCTACGCCGAGGTGGCGGCCCGGATCGACGAGTACGCGTCGCTCGGCGTCGACGAGTTCGTCCTCTCCGGCTGGCCGCACCGCGAGGAGGCCGAGCGGGTCGGCGCCGAGGTTCTGCCGCTGGTCACCGCTTCGGTCGCGGCGGCTCCGGGTAGGTCGCAGGTGGTGGGGGTGCCGACGCGCTAGGGTCGATCCCGTGGCGCGGAGATCCAGAATTCCAGCGACGAAATATCCGGTCGAGCGGTTCACCCTCGACAACGGCCTGCGGGTGGTTCTCACCCCTGATCGCAGTGCCCCGGTGATCGGGGTGGCGGTGGTCTACGACGTCGGCATCCGTTCCGAGCCGGAGGGCCGCACCGGCTTCGCCCACCTGTTCGAGCACCTGATGTTCCAGGGCTCGGAAAACCTGGAGAAGCTGGCCCACTTCCGGCACGTGCAGGGTGCCGGCGGCACCTTCAACGGCTCCACCCACCTGGACTACACCGACTACTTCGAGACGCTGCCGAGCAACGCGCTGGAACGTGCGCTGTTCCTGGAGGCGGACCGGATGCGTGGCCCCCGGCTGACCGAGGAGAACCTGCGCAACCAGGTCGACGTGGTCAAGGAGGAGATCCGGGTCAACGTCCTCAACCGGCCGTACGGCGGCTTCCCCTGGCTGACCCTCCCGCCGGTCATGTTCGACACGTTCCCGAACGCGCACGACGGCTACGGCTCCTTCGACGACCTGGAATCGGCGACCGTCGCCGACGCCGCGGACTTCTTCCGCCGCTACTACGCCAGCGGCAACGCCGTCCTGGCCGTCAGCGGCGACATCGACGTGGCCGAGGCGACCGAACTGGTCACCAGGCACTTCGGGGACGTGCCGGCCCGGCTGGCGCCGCAACGACCCGACTTCACCGAGCCCGACCTGACCACGGAGCGGCGCACCTCGTACACCGATGCCCTCGCCCCGCTGCCGGCGGTGGCCGGCGCCTGGCGTGTGCCCGACCCGATCAGCGACTTCGCCGGCTACCTGCCGTACGTGGTGCTGGCCGAGGTGCTCACCGACGGCGACGCCTCGCGGCTGGTCGAACGACTCGTGCAGCGCGACCGCATGGTGACCAGCCTCGGTGGATACCTCGGCTTCATGGGCGACCCGTTCGACGTCCGTGACCCCACCGCCCTGCTGTTGCAGGCGCACCTGCCGCCCGGAGGCGACGTGGACAAGGTGCTGCGCACCATCGACGAGGAGCTGGACCGGCTGGCCACCGACGGGCTGACCGACGGTGAGCTGGACCGCACCCAGGCCCGCATGGCGACGCACCTGTTGCGCGACACCGACGCGGTGCTCGGCCGCGCGCTGCGGATGGCCGTGCTGGAACAGCAGCGCGGCGAACCGGGCCTGCTCAACGAGTTGCCACGGTTGGTCGGTGAGGTCACCGAGGAGCAGGTCCGGGCCGCCGCGGCCACCCTGCGGCCGGAGCGTCGCGCCGCGATCGAGGTCATTCCCGGAGGTGCCCGATGACCGGGACCGTCGCCGCCGCGCCGCGCACGCTGCCCCCGCTGGGGCCGACCCGCAAGCTCAAGGTGCCCAAGCAGGCCGAGCGCACGCTGCGCAACGGCCTCACCGTGATCGCCGTACGCCGGCCCGCCGTGCCCCTGGTCGAGATGCGGCTCTGGGTGCCGTTCGGGCGGGTCCACCTGGCCCGGGGCGCGATGCTCTCGCAGACGATGCTCTCCGGCACCGAGTCGATGACGAGCGTGCAGCTTGCCGCCGAGTTGCAGAAGGTGGGTGGCGGGCTGTCCGCGGGCGTCGACCCGGACCGGTTGATGCTCTCCGGCGCCGGGCTGGTCACCGGCCTGGACCGGATGCTGGAGCTGCTGGCCGACGTGCTGACCAGCGCCAACTACCCGAGCGACGAGGTCGCCACCGAACGGGACCGACTTGTCGACCGGATCCAGGTGGCGCAGAGTCAGCCCGCTCACCTGGCCCGGGAGGCGCTGCTGAAGCGGGTCTACGGCCGGCACCCGTACGCGACGCAGACCCCGGAACCGGGGCAGATCCGGGCCGTCCGACCGGCGGCGCTGCGCACCCTGCACGCGGAGCGGGTCCATCCGGCCGGCGCGCAGTTGGTGCTGGTCGGCGACGTGCAGCCGGAGAAGGCGCTGGACGCGGCCGAGCGGGCGCTCGGCGGCTGGGCCGGCGCCGGGCGGATCGCCGAACTTCCGCCCACCCCACCGTTGGAGCCGGGGCCCCTGCTGCTGGTCGACCGGCCCGGTTCGGTGCAGTCCTCACTGCGGATCGCGCTCCCGGCGGTGTCCCGCACCGACCCCGACCACGCCGCGCTGCAACTGGCCAACCTGATCTTCGGCGGCTACTTCTCCTCCCGCTGGGTGGAGAACATCCGCGAGGACAAGGGCTACACGTACGGCCCGCACTCGAGCATCGAGCACTCCGTGGCGGGGTCGGTGCTGGTCGCCTCCGCCGAGGTGGCCACCGAGGTCACCGGCCCGGCCCTGCTGGAGACCACGTACGAGTTGGGTCGCCTGGCGTCACTGCCGCCGAAGCCCGAGGAGTTGGAGCAGGCGCGCCAGTACGCCCTGGGCACCCTCCAGCTCGGCATGTCCACCCAGGCCGGGTTGGCGGCGCTGACCAGCGCGTACGCGGGCAACGGGCTGCGCCTGGACTTCCTCGCCGAGTACGCGGCGAGGTTGGCGAAGGCGAGCATCGACGACGTCGCGCGGGTGGGCGCGAGGTACCTGGCACCGGCCCGGGCGGCGGTGGTGGTGCTCGGTGACGCGGAGCGGGTGACCCCGGGTCTGGCCGCGCTGACCACTGTCCACACCGAGCCGGCAGCGTGAGCGAGCGACCGGTGGGGCCCGGCAGCGGAGCGTCGGCGTGAGCGGGGAGGCGTCCCCGCCGTTGGCGCGATCCACGCTGGATCGGGCGGCACACCGGCGGGGTGACGCGCAGTGGCTGACCGAGGCATGGCTGCGTGCACGGGTGTTGCTGCTCGACTCGACCGCCGACGGTCGGACGCTGGCCCGCACCGACGCGTCGCCTCCGGCGCTGGTGCTGTTCGGTGCGGCCGACGTGCCGGCCGGGTCCGAGTCGACGGCGATGTTCCTCGGTGTCGAGCCGGACGGGGTGCCGGTCTTCGCTGTCGACGCCCCGCTGCCGGCGGTACCGGGGACCCGGGCGGTCAACCTGCGCGAGGTGGGTCACCTGCTGGCCGACCGCGAGGCGGGCATCTTCACCACCGCGTTGGCGCTGCTCAACTGGCACACCCGGCACGGCTACTCGACGAGCACCGGGGCGCCGACCGCGATGGACGAGGCCGGTTGGTCCCGGGTGGACCGCAACGGTGGGCGGATCTGGCCGCGTACCGACCCGGCGATGATCGTCCTGGTGCACGACGGCGTGACCGGCCCGGACGGGCGTTGTCTGCTCGGCAACAACGCGAGTTGGCCGGGCACTCCCGGCGGCCGGCGCTACTCCTGCCTGGCCGGTTATGTCGAGCCGGGCGAGTCGGCCGAGGCCGCCGTCCTGCGCGAGGTCCGCGAGGAGGTGGGCATCGAGGTCGAGCACATCGGGTACGTGGGCAGCCAGGCTTGGCCGTTCCCGGGCTCGCTGATGCTGGGTTTCCTGGCCACCGCCGACCCTGATGATCCGGTGCGGGTCGACCCGTCCGAGATCGCGTACGCGAGGTGGTTCTCGCGTCGCGAGATCGGGGCGGCCCTGGCCGGGAAGACGGTGGACGTGGGCGACGGTGCGCAGTTGATCCTGCCGCCACCGTCGTCGATCGCGTTGTTCCTCATCCACCGCTGGCTGGACGGTTGGGTGGACGCCGACAGGTGAGGCGCGGTCCCGACCCGTGGCCGCCGTTGCCGCGACGGTCACGGGCCGGGAACACGTGCCGTCGTGGTCGGTGGGTGCGAGAAACGCGGCGGGGGAGCCGGTCCGACCATGACGGACGTCTGTCGAATCAGGTGCCGGTGGGCCCCGGTCTGTGTCGGAAGGCGGCTCGGGGTTCGGCCAGCGGCAGAACCTTGACCCGTTGCTTACCGGCGCGGACCGCGCCGACCGTGGCGAGGGCGCGGGCCAGCAGGAGCGCGGCGTCCCGGTCCTCGGCGTGCACGGTCTGCCGTCGCGGCTCGGGCGTGGTCGTCTCGTCGCGAAGTCGGTGGCCGTCTGCCCAGGCAGCGGCGATGTCCCCGTCGGCGACGGTGCGGATGTCGGTGCGAACGATCAGGAACCGCATGAGGGTCTCCGGATGAACCGCGACGAATGAGTTTGTGTGGAAGTTCCACGTACCCGAGGGCCATGTTACGCCCCGTGTTCGTCCCAGCAACTGAAACGCGCCTATCAGTTCCGAGCGTCGTCCGATCGGCGGATGCTGCTCAGCGGGGTCGGTGGGCCGGTACGACGACGGGGCCGCCGGCAGCACGCCGACGGCCCCGTACCAGTCACCGGATCAGTTCAGATCGAACTGTCCCTTCTTCGCACCGCTGATGAAACCGAGCCATCCCGCGCGGTTGAACAGCAGCACCGGACCGCCTCGGTCCTTGCTGTCCCGCAGCGCGACGGCCGACGGGCCGGTGCCGAGCGGGGCGACCTCCACGCAGTTGGAGGTCTGGCTGCGCGTGCTGGTACGCCACGGGGCATCCGCCAACGAGTGGGCGGTGACGGACGGCGTGTTGTGGATGTCGTTCATGGTTCTGCTCCTGATGTGAAGCGATCCGATGGGACGAGTGGTGCCGCACGTCCCGACGGAGGGTCCCCCGTGGATCACCGGTCCGTCAGCCGCCCCGAATCCCGGCGGCGTTGGGTCGGCGCCGTTGCCGGCCCGAACGCCACTGTGGATGGGGGCACCGCCTCGGTCAGCCGTCCCGTCGCCTCGATCAGCCAGGAGAGGGTGTCCGAGGCGTTTAGTGCCGCCGTGCATAGCCACTCGAACACCACTTTATAGCGATTTAGCGTGATTGCCTCGGTCGACATGACATCAGTGAAGCCACCTTCGATCGCGAGCGTCTCCGGATCGAGGGGATCGGCGAACCGGTAGACCGAGAACGCGGTCGGCGGGAGGTACCAGTTGCCGATCTGGGTGTCCCGCAGCAGCACGTGCAGCGTGACGTTCGGCAGCAGGGCCAACTCGCAGAGCTGGAGCAACTGCTCGTGCAGCACCTCGGGTGGCCCGGCGCGGCGGCCGAGGGCCGCCTCCTCCAGCACTGCCGTGTAACGAGGCGCGTGCGGCTCACGGGTCAGCAGCGACTGGCGGGCCAGCCGTGCCTGCACCTCGGTGTCCGGCTCGTCGTCGGGCTCCGGTTCGCCGGCACCCTCGCCCACCTGCCGGGCCGAGACGATCCGGACCTGGGCATAGCCCGGGGTCTGCAGCAGGCCGGGCACCAGCGTCGGGTTGTACTCGCAGATCTCCGCGCAGCCCGCCTCCAACTCGGCCCAGCTGCGCTGCTGCTGCGTCATCACCGGGAAGTTCTTCAGCCAGCCGCGCATGTCGCCGGCCTCGCTGGTGATGCCGAGCAACTCGTCGTGCACGGCCTGGTCGGCGCCGTAGAGATCAAGCAGGTCGCCGACGTCCTGCGGGTCCGGTCGGCTGCGGCCATTCTCCAGTCGCGACAATTTGGATGCGGAGGCCCAACCGATACGCTCGATTACCTGGTCACCGGTGAGGCCTGCGGCTTCCCGCAGGCGACGCAACTCGACGCCCAACCGGCGACGACGCAGGATCGGGCTGGGTGCGGCAGGAGGCACAGTGTCCTCTTTCCCGTCGACCGCCGCAGACGCGACGGTAACTGTATGAAATTCGCCCCCCACGGTCAGTATGGACGGCGCGGCCGACGTCGGAGGTTCCCGGCGGGGGCGTGTCTTACGAAAATCGGACCACGGGAATGCCAGACGACGACGGACCCGCGGTCGCGGCCCGTCGACCTCGCCCACAGTGGGCACGCCATCCCGCCGGAGGGACCCATGCGCACCGTCCTGCGCCGACCCGACTTCCGCCTGCTCTTCGGTGGCCTGCTGGCCAGCATGACCGCCGAGTCGATCCTGCTGCTCGCGCTCGCCATCTGGGTCAAGGATCTGACCGGTTCGAACGGGCTGGCCGGCGCGACCATCTTCGCGGTCATCGCGCCGATGATGCTGGCGCCGCTGATCGGCTGGTTCGTCGACAGGTACCCGCGCCGGCCGTTCTTCGTGGCCGCGAACGTGGTCACCGCCGCCCTGCTCACCCCCCTGTTCACCGTCCGGGACGCGGGGGACGTCTGGGTCGTCTACCTGGTGGCCGCCCTGTACGGACTGTCGTCCATCACGCTCGGCGCGGCACTCAGCGGCCTCATCCGGGAGCTGGTGCCGGTCGAGCTGCTGGCCGAGGCGAACGGCCTGTTGCAGACCGTACGCCAGGGGATGCGGCTGATCGGCCCGCTGGCCGGCGCGGCGCTCTACGCGGCGCTCGGCGGGTGGGCGTTGGCCGGGATCGGGGTCGTCGGATTTCTGACCGCCGCGGTGGTGGTCACCGCGCTGCCCGCTCCACGGCAGGTGCCGCCGACCGTACGGCTGCGCTGGCCGGCCGAGCTGGGCGCCGGTCTGCGGCACCTGGCCGGCGAGCCGGCCCTGCGCCGGGCCCTGCTCGGGTACGGGCTGGGCTCACTGGTGATGGGCTTCAGCGAGTCGCTCATCTTCGCCTACGTCGACCAGGGGCTGAACCGGGACGCCGCGTTCGTCGGCGTGCTGGTCACCGTGCAGGGCGTGGGAGGGCTGCTCGGTGGGCTCTGCTCACCGGCGCTGATCCGCAGGCTCGGCGAGGTCGGCACGCTGGCCGCCGGGGTCGCCTTCTTCTCCCCGGCCGCGCTGGCGCTCGCGTACCCCGATATCCGGCTCGGATTCGCGGCCGTGCTGCTGGCCGGCGTCTCGATCCCGCTGACGATGGTCGGGCTGCACACACTGATCCAGCGTCGGACCCCGCCCACGCTTGTCGGCCGGGTCGCCGCGGCCACCCAGGCGGTGGTCAGCGGGCCGCAGGCCATCTCCATCGGAGCGGGCGCACTGCTGGTCGGGTTCCTGGACTACCGGGTGCTGTTCGCGCTGGTCGGGCTGGCCACCCTGGTCGCCGGCACCTACCTCTGGCGGGGCCGGCACCTGAGCACCCCGACCGGCAGCCGCCGACCGGAGCCGACCCGTCCGGTGCTCCCGGCGCCCCGCCGTCCGGCCGAGGACGCCGCCGGTCGATCCGGTGCCCACCGGCCCTCGCCACGCTGACCCGTCCGGGCACACCACGAGCGGCCGCCCCGGGGAGGGGGCGGCCGCTCGTCGATGGCCGGACCGGTCAGGCGGAGAGGGACTCGAGGTGCTGCTTGACCTGGTTGATCGAGGGATTCGTCAGGGCGCTGCCGTCGTCGAAGCGCAGGGTCGGCACCGTCTGGTTGCCGCCGTTGACGCTCATCACGAACTCCGCGGCCTTCGGGTCCTGCTCGATGTCGACCACCTCGTAACCGATGCCCTCCCGGTCGAGCTGCGACTTCAGCCGGTGGCAGTAGCCGCACCAGGGGGTGGAATACATCGTCAACATCGTCGGATCCTCCAACTCCTCCGGCCGCGGCTTGCCGATCAAGCCGAGGCTGTTCGCTGCAACGCTGCGGGTAGCTGAGATGATTCCTGGTTGTGGCGGTTCACTCAGCGTCGGAACAGGTGCTCGCCGGGCTGGACCCGGAGCAACGCTCCGCCGTGACCGCGCCCGCCGGCCCGGTCTGCATCCTGGCCGGCGCGGGCACCGGCAAGACCCGGGCGATCACCTCGCGGATCGCCCACCGGGCACTCAGCGGTCAGATATCCCCCCGGCACGTCCTCGCGGTCACCTTCACCGCCCGCGCCGCCGCCGAGATGCGACACCGTCTCACGCTGCTCGGGGCGCAGGGTGTCCAGGCGCGGACGTTCCACGCGGCCGCGTTGCGGCAGGTGCGGTACTTCGCACCCCGACTGCTGGCCGGTCGCGCCATGCCCGAGCTGCTGGACAGCAAGGTGCGACTCGTCACCCTCGCCGCGGCCCGGGTCGGCCTGCGCGCCGACCGTGCCGCCGCCCGCGACCTGGCCGGCGAGATCGAGTGGGCGAAGTCGTCGCTGGTCGAGCCGGCGGACTACGTGGTCTCCGCCGCCCGGGCGTTGCGCGACACCCCGCACGAGCCGGCGAAGGTGGCCGACGTGTTCACCGCGTACGAGCAGCTCAAGCGGTCGAACGGCGTGATCGACTTCGAGGACATGCTGCGTGCCGCGGTGTGGGGCATCGAGGAGCACCCGGACGTCGGCGAGCAGGTCCGTGGCCAGTACCGCCACTTCGTCGTCGACGAGTACCAGGACGTCAACCCACTCCAGCAGCGGCTGCTCGACGCCTGGCTCGGCGGCCGCGACGACCTGACAGTGGTCGGCGACGCCAGCCAGACGATCTACTCGTTCACCGGGGCGACCTCGGCGTACCTGGTCGACTTCCCGCGCCGGCACCGCAACGCCACAGTCGTGCGGCTGGTCCGCGACTACCGTTCCACCCCGCAGGTGGTCGGGCTGGCCAACGCGGTGATCTCCCAGGCCCGAGGCACCGAGGCGCGGCTGCGCCTGGAGTTGAGCGGGCAGCGCCCACCCGGCCCAGAACCGGACCTGCGGATCTTCACCGACGAGCCGGCCGAGGCGAACGCCGTGGCCGCCCGCTGCCGGGCGCTGATCGACGCGGGCACCCCGGCGAAGGAGATCGCCGTGCTGTTCCGGGTCAACGCGCAGTCCGAGGCGTACGAGAAGGCGCTCACCGAGGCCTCGGTGCCCTACGTCGTACAGGGCGCGGAGCGGTTCTTCGAGCGGGCCGAGGTGCGCCAGGCGATGGTCGCGTTGCGCGCCGCCACGCGGTCCATCCCCGGCGAGACGCCGCTGCCGGCCGCCGTCGTCGAGGCGCTCACCGCTGTCGGCTGGTCGCCGGACACGCCCCCGGCCGGCGGCGCCGCCCGCGAACGTTGGGAGGCGCTGTCCGCGCTGGTCCAGCTCTCCGAGGAGTACGCGGCCAGCCCTGAGGTGGTGCCCATCGGCGAGGCCGCGTCGGTGGAACGCCCCGTAACCCTCTTCGACTTCACGGAGGAGCTGGCCCGCCGCGCGGCCCAGCAGCACGTACCGACGGTGGACGGGGTGACCCTTGCGTCGCTGCACTCGGCCAAGGGGCTGGAGTGGGACGCCGTGTTCCTGATCGGCCTCGCCGAGGGCACCCTGCCCACCACGTACGCCAAGACCGTCGAACAGATCGAGGAGGAGCGTCGGCTGCTCTACGTCGGGATCACCCGCGCGCGGGAGTGGCTCTGGCTGTCGTACGCCGCCGCACGCTCGCCGGGCGGTCGGGCCCGGCGGCCGTCGCGTTTCCTGCCGCAGTTGGACCGCTCCGGCGGCACCGAGCGGGCGGCGGGTGGCACCGGTCCGGCCCGCCGCGCCGAACGGCGGCGGACCCAGATCGTCTCCTGCCGGATCTGTGGCGCCACACTGCTCGCCGGCCCGGACCGCAAGCTGGGTCGCTGCCCCACCTGCCCGTCCGACATCGACGACGAGCTGCACGAACGGCTGCGCGAGTGGCGGCAGCGGGTGGCCGCGGCGCAGAAGGTGCCCGCGTACGTGGTCTTCACCGACGCGACGCTCGTCGCGCTGGCCGAGCGGCGGCCCGGACGGTCCGAGGAGCTGATCGCCATCGCCGGCATCGGCCCCCGCAAACTGGGCCTTTACGGAGATTCGGTGCTGGCCCTGGTGGGAGGCGCGGGGGTGGACGACGTCTGCCCGGAGAAAACTTTCGAAATCTCGTCGTAAATTCGTTTGCCCTCGCCCCGGCGCGAGGAATAGCCTCAGGACACACCACGCGAGCGGCGCCATTCCGGCTGCTCACGGGGGTTGGTTCAGTCGAGTCGAGGAACGTGAGGGAGGTGGCACCCGTGAAGATCTTCACCTATGAGCGTCTGGCGGCGATGCCGTCTGTCCACGCTCCGCTGTCGGCTGTCCGGGTGGCCCTCACGGCCACCGCACGACCGTCGGTTCCGCAGGTGCACCAGGTTCAGGCCGAGCTGACCCTGACCGTCGCGCCCGTCGGAGTCGAGGGGACCAGTGGCTTCACGGGCAATGGCATCCGGGTCGCCAAGAAGCGCATGGATGTCCGCGGCGTTCCACCTCGAGGTAAACCGGTCTGACCATCAGACACCGGCTCACCTCGAGGCCGCGGAACCCGTAACCGGGATCCGCGGCCTCAATTTTTTGCCCGCCGTAAGTACGTCGGAATGCGATCCACGAGATCGAAGTGAGAGAGAGGTGACCGGGAGATGAGTCTGGCGTTGGCCCCCCTCGACATGAGCGTCGAGTTGGAGGCGAACCTGCCCTGCCGGAAGTTCGACCCCGACCTGTGGTTCTCCGACTCGCCCACCGAGCTCGAGCTGGCCAAGTCACTCTGCGGGGACTGCCCGCTGCGTGTCGAGTGCCTGGCTGGAGCCGTTGAGCGAGCGGAGCCGTGGGGCGTCTGGGGCGGCGAGATCTTCGAGCGTGGCGCGGTCGTCCCGCGCAAGCGGCCCCGTGGCCGCCCGCGTAAGGAGGACGTCGCCCGTGACGCCGAGCTTCGGGTCGAGGCCGAGGCGCGACTGGCGGCCAGTGGGCTGTCCGAAGTGCGTGGCGCGGTCCGGCTGGCAGCCTGACATGTTCCCGATCCGTACCAACGACGCCGGTGTCACACCGGCAGTGAGAGAGAAGACGATGTTCAACGTCCCGAGTGGAGCCTTCGAGATGCAACTACTCAACGAAGCGTTGTCCCGGGCTCGAATGCGCCGGCCTCAGGCCGGTCGTACCACCACGAGCACTGAGGCAACCCGATCCGCCCGTACCGTCGCCATGAACAGCCGCAACCAGACGGCGCGCGACCTGGGCGTTCTCTAGTACCACTCCACGCAGAAGGGCGGGTGCCGACCGGCACCCGCCCTTCGTCACGTCGTCAGGCGACCGGCGCGAAGCCGGGCAGCCAGCGTTCCAGGATGCTGCGGTACGGGGCCTTCGCCTCCAACTGGCACAGCACACCGATCGACCCGAGCGTCACCCGGTGGATCAGCAGGTACGACGGCGGCAGGTTGAGCTGCCTGCTCAGCTGGTACGTGGGGGAGCGAGGGCTGGCCAGTCGGCCTGCTTCGGCCCGCAGCCAGGCCCGGGTGAACCGGAACCCGTCCGCCGCGATGGGCTCCAGCATCGGACGGATGAAGTCGAGCACACCCTCGGCGTCGATCACCTCGGCGGAGCCGATGAAGCCCTCCGCACGAAGCCCCGCCACCACCTCGTCGGCGTCGCCGCGCAGGGCGGTCGCGGCGATGCGGCCGATCGGCTCCGGCGTGCCCTCCGGCATCCGGGCCACCGCACCGAAGTCGATCACCCCGAGTCGGCCGTCGGGCAGCAGCCGGAAGTTGCCCGGGTGCGGGTCGGCGTGCAGCAGCCCGGCACGCTGCGGCGCGGAGAGGTGCAGGGTGGCCATCAACCGGCCCGCCTCGTCCCGTTCCTCTTCGGTGCCCTCCCGGATGATGTCGGCCAGCGGGGTGCCCGTCACCCATTCGGTGACCAGCACCCGGGGCGCCGCGTTGACCACCTTCGGGATGTAGATCTCCGGGTCGTCGGCGTACGCGGCCGCGAAGGCGCGCTGCGACTCGGCCTCCAGCTCGTAGTCCAGTTCCTCGGTGATCCGCTCGCGCAGTTCCGCCAGGAGCGGCTTGACGTCCAGGCCGGGTTGGATGGCCCGGAACATCCCGCCCAGGCGGGAGAGCTGCTTGAGGTCGGCGAGCAACGCCTCGCCGGCACCCGGATATTGGATCTTCACGGCGACGTCGCGGCTGTTCGGCGTGCCGGACTCGTCGAAGCCCGCCTCCCGCCACCGGGCCCGGTGCACCTGGCCGATGCTGGCGGCGGCGGCGGGAGTGTCGTTGAACTCGACGAACAGGTCCCGCCAGTCGGGGCCGAGCTGCTCGGCGAGCACCTTGTGCACGCTGGCCGCCGGCAGCGGTGGCGCCGCCTCCTGGAGCTTCGTGAGCGCCTGACGGTAGGGCGCGGCGATTTCCTCCGGCAGCGCCGCCTCGAACACCGACAGCGCCTGACCGAACTTCATCGCCCCGCCCTTGAGCTGGCCCAACACGCTGAACAGCTGCTCGGCGGTGCGCTGTTGGATCTCCGCGGAGATCACGTCGGAGGCGAGCCCGGTGACGCGCTTTCCCATGCCGAGGACTGTCCGGCCGGCGAAGCCGAGCGGTAGGGCGGCGAGCTTGGCGGTGCGGGACACGGCGCGGCGCGGGATGTCGGTCACACGGTCATTGTTACCGACCGGAGGGCTCCGCTGCTGGTCTGCGGCCGGGCTGGTGCGGACACCCGGCCCCGCGAGCACTCACATGCCGGATGTGGCGGCCACCCTCGGCGGCGGAAACCGCCCGCACCGGTGATCTCCATGGCACCACCCAGCGTCTCGGGCTGGCCGCCGTCGAGCTGCTTCAGCGCCTCGGCCAGCGCGTACCCGACGGCGGCGAGCAACGTGCTGGTCGCGCCGGCGGCGACCGGATCGGTGGCGGCGAGCTGAGCGGCGAGCCGCGGCCAGTCCGGGTCGCGGTCGGCCCGGTGCAGCTCGACGCAGTGCAGACAGGGCCCGGCGGGTGGGCGGACCAGCGGCCCGACGACCGGTACGCCCTCGCGAAGAGTGACCAAGAGGTGTGCCTGCCGCCGCTGGGCGTGGCCGGCGGCGAGCAGCGCGGGTGGCCGGTCCGTGCCGAGTTGGATCACCAGGTCCACCCGGCCACCCCGGACCGGACGGGTGCCGGTGCCCGGCGCGACGCGGTCGACAGCGTCGCGTACGGCAGGTGTCAGCGGGTGGCCCAGCTCGATGGCGGGGATGCCGGTGCCGACCAGGTCGACGGGGCGTACCGGGCCGGTGAGCTGGGGGATCACCTGTCCGACGCCGGCCTGGGCCAGCGCCACCGCCAACGGCGCACCGAGCGCCCCGGCGCCGGTGAGCGCGACCCGGGCGGTCCGCCGCCGCCGCAGGACCTGTGCGGGGGTGCCGGGTAGTCGGGCAGCGGTCAGGGCCAAGGCGCCGGCTTCCGCCGTCAGCCGGGCACGAACCGGTCCGGCGAGGTCACGGGGGATGAGGCTGTGCGCGGGCACCAGCAGGCCGGCCGTACTCAGGGCGTCGAGCAGCGTGCGCGCCTCGTGGGCGGTGACCTGGACGGTGGCCGCCTGCGCCAGCACGGTGCGCTCGCTGCGGGTGCCGTCGACGAGGTCGAGCAGGTGAGCGGCTCGGGGGTTGGCCAGTTCCAGCAGCACGGCAAGCCCCGGGCCGACGCCGAGTTGGAGGGTGTGCCGGTCCCGCCAGAGCCGGTTGAGGCCGGGCAGCAGTGTGGGGCGGGGCAGTGGAGTGCGACTCATGGTCGCTGATCGTGACCGCATCTTCGCGTTCGGTCGATCGTTGTCCACAGGCGCCCGGCCCTCTGTCCAGGGTTATCCACAGGCTTCGGCGGGTTTTCCACAGCCCGCCGGGGCGGCTGTCAGTCACCCGACACCTGGACGTGGGCACCCTCGGACGGCAACGGGGGCGGGGTGGCCGTCGGCCACCCCGCCCCCGTCAGTCGTACGGGTCAGACCTTGGCCTTACCCAGGATGCGGTTCACTGTTGTCCCGCACACCGGACACTTGCCCTTGGCCATGTTCATTCCGGTCTTCGAGACCTCGACGTGCCCCTCGAAGTCCCGCTTCTCCTTGCACTTCACGCAGTAACCGTTGTAGGTCGTCTGGGCCTGGTCGGCCACGGTGCCCTCCTCGTCTCGTCCGCCGGTCGATGCCGTCCCGGCGGGGGTGCCCGGCGGCGGGCCACACGGGGCGCCGGCGCTGGGTCTCACTCCGCGGCCACCTTCGTGACCGCTGGTCCGCGGACCCTACCCAGGTCTGGGCAGTTCCATGTCAGCTGTGCATCGACACTGTGAGCTAGTCGACGTCGAGAGTGTGCATGGCGAATTAGGTCGGATAAGTCAGTTTGGCGGGGACACGCCGACCAAACCCTCACAGCCACCCGTGCGGGTGCCCCCGAGGCCGCATCCAGGACGGTGATCACCTACGGTGAGAAGGCGTCGCGTAAGGCCGCCATCGGCGTTCACGAAGGGTGACGAGATGGCTCGGCGACGTCGCTGTCAAGAAATTTTCCGGACTCCTGGCGACCAATCACCACTTTCTGGGCGCGTGTCGTGCGGTTGACTCTTGCGGACCCCTGGTCAGTACGCATTAGCTTTCCTTCGTGACACGTAGCCGAGGCTGCGCGGGCCAGTGATGGCGGGGACGCGCAAGCCGGTCGTCGAGGTGCGGCGCAGCCAGCGCCGACGACGCACGGTGTCCGCGTACCGTGACGGTGAGCGCGTGGTCGTCCTCATCCCGGACCAGTTCTCCCGCGCGGAGGAGAGCGAGTGGGTCGACCGGATGCTCGCCCGGCTCGCCGCCCGGGAGGGGCGCCTGGCCCGCTCCGACGCCGAGCTGCTGACCCGGGCCACCCGGCTCATCGACCTCCACCTCGCCGAGTACGCCTCGAAGGCGGTGCCGGCCAGCGTCCGCTGGGTGACCAACCAGAACGGTCGGTGGGGGTCCTGCACGCCCGCCGACCGCAGTATCCGGATCTCGCACCGGGTCCAGGAGATGCCCGACTGGGTGATCGACTACGTGCTGCTGCACGAGTTGGCGCACCTCATCGTGCCCAGCCACAACGCCCGCTTCTGGGCGCTGGTCGGCCGCTACCCCAGGGCGGAGCGCGCGCGGGGCTACCTCGAAGGTGTGGCCGCCGCCTCCTGCGCTCCCGTCTCCACCTGACCCGTCCCGCAGGCCCCCGTCCCGTGCGGGCCCGCCGGAGTCGAACCTCCCTTGATCGACTCGAGATCGCCGACGTGGGGGTATCCGGCGTCGCGGATGCCCCCACGTCGCCGATATGGAGCGGATCGGCGGGCTCGGGTCGCGGTCGGGGTACGCGCTAGGGTCGGCAGGTGGCACGACGGGTGGTAGTGGCGTTGCTCGGGCCGGTCCAGTGGTCGCCGCCGGGCGTCGACCTGGCGGAGTGGCGGGCTGCGCTCGCGGAAGACGTCATCGACCTGCTCGCCACGCTCAACGAGGTGGAGGTCGCGGTCGCGGTCACCCCGGCCGACCGGGCGCTGGCCGACGCGTTGGTCTGGCCCGGGACGACCGTGTACGAGGTGGCCGAGCCGACGCCGAACGCGGTCTTCGCCGCGCTGGAGGGCTACGACCAGGCAGCGGTGCTGGTCGGCGACGTGCCGGACCTGCCCGCACTGACCGTCGGCAAGCTGCTGCGGCCGCTCACCACCCGACCCGTGGCGGTGGCCCCGGTCGACGGCGGTGGCCCGGGTCTGCTCGGTGTGGCGGTGCGCCTGCCCGTGCCGGGCTGGGTGCCCCCGCTGGACCTGGACTCGGCGACGCCGGCGGACGTGCGGTCCGGTGCCCCCCGACCCGGGGACGTCGCGGTCACCGCCGGTTGGCGACGGCTGCGCGGCCCGGCCGACCTGGCCATGCTGGACCCGGCCTTCGAAGGGTGGGAGGCGACCCGCGCCCTGCTCTCCGGCTCAGGCCGCCCCGCCGCCTGACACCCATCAACCAGCCAGCTCTCGGCAGGCCGGGCTCTGACCCCGGACGGAGGGCTGGCCCGCCACCACCTGGACAGCGACCCCGCCGCCGAGGTCGCCGAAGCCGCAGTCGATATGCTGGTGAGCGATATACCTCAGAGGCATAGATATGACTCTCAGGTATACCGGTCATGACCCCGTCCGCCCCGACGGAGGTGACCGACGGTCACCGCCGGCCGTGGCTGCGTTCAGACCTCGACGGCGACGTGCACCGGGCGCCCGCCACAACGCGCGGACGCCCGGGTCGACGCTCAGGCGTCAGGGCTCAGCAGGCTCACGCCTTGCCGTCGCCGTCGGTCTCGTCGGGCTTGCCGGGGGCCTTCTCCTCGACCCCACCGGGTGCGGTGAAGTCGAAGCTGTCCAGCTCGCTCAGGTCCATGTCGTTCATGGCGAAGGCGACCGGGTCGGCGAAGTCGTCGTCCGAGGGGAGCAGGTCCGGGTGCCCCCAGACGGCGTCGCGACCCTCGATGCCGCGGTGCTGGGTGAGCGCTGCCCAGAGCGCGGCGGCCTCGCGGAGCCGGCGCGGGCGCAACTCCAGGCCGACGAGCGCCGCGAAGGTCTGCTCGGCGGGCCCGCCGGCGGCCCGGCGACGGCGGAAGGCCTCGCCCAGCCGGACGACGTTGGGCAGCCGGTCGCTGGCGGCGCTGTCCACGACGTGGCACACCCAGCCCTCGACCAGGGCGAGCGCGGTCTCCAGTCGGGCCAGCGAGGCCTTCTGGGCGGGGCTGTCCTCCGGAGTGAAGATCCCCTCCAGGGCGATCGCCTGCATGGACTCCGGGTCGGTCGGGTCGACCCGGCCCATCGCCTCTTCGATCGCCTCCCGGTTGACCCGGATGCCCGAGGCGTACATCTCGACCGCGCTGAGCACGTGCCCGCGCAGCCACGGGACGTGCTGGAAGAGCCGCTGGTGGGCGGCCTCACGCAACGCCACGTAGAGGCGGACCTCGTCCTCGGGAAGCTCCAGGCCCTCGCCGTACGCCCGGATGTTGGCCGGGATCAGCGCGGCCGTGCCGGCCGGGCCGAGCGGCAACCCGATGTCGCCGGCGGAGAGGACCTCCGCGGCGAGCGAACCGAGGGCCTGGCCGAGCTGGCCGCCGAAGAGCGCGCCACCGAGGGTGGCCACCATCGACTGCATCGGGCCGAGCTGGGCGCGGGCCTCGGGCGGCACCAGGTCGCCCATCGCGCCGACCATCCGGCTGGCGACCGGGTCGCAGAGCTTGCGCCACACGTCCAGCGTCTTGAAGATCCACTCATTGCGGTTCCAGGCGACCGGCGACTGGATGCCCGACGGCCACGCCGAGGCCGGCTCCAACCACAGGTCGGCCAGGCGCAACGCCTCCTCGACCGCGTTGCGCTCGAACGGTGACACCGCCGGGTCGCCGGCGGCCGCGAGCTGGCTGGCCGCTACCTGCCGAGCCAGGTCCCAGTTGACCGGCCCACTGCCCGGCGAGGAGAGCAGGTGCTGCATCTGCGACATGAACTGCTGCATCTGCGCGGGATCGTTGGGGTCTGGTGGTTGCCCACCCGGGAGCGCGAAACCGAACGGAATATCAGGCACGACGTCTACGGTACGCGGGCCGCGCCCCTGGTAGCCGCCGCTGGCGTTGCGCTGAGGGCGAAGTCGCGTGGCGCATCCGGCGGGCGGTCCCCGGCCGGTCGGTACGCTCTGCGGCATGAGACGTCGCGGCCTGACGGTCCTGCTCGGTGCCCTGTTCACCGCCCTGCTGAGCATCGGGGTGCTCCGGGTTCCGATCCCGTACGTGGTGCTCGGGCCCGGTCCGACGGTCAACACCCTGGGCACGGCCGACGGCAAGGAGGTCATCCAGGTCTCCGGGCGGGAGACCTCGACCTCGGCCGGGCAGCTGCGGCTGACCACGGTGGGTGTGCAGCCCACGGTGCGGCTGCGGGGAGCGATCGCGGGATGGTTCTCCGACGACGAGGCGGTGGTGCCGCGGGAGCTTGTCTACCCGCCCGGGGAGTCGACGGAGCAGGTCGAGCAGCGTAACGCCGAGGACTTCAAGGCATCGCAGACCAGCGCGGAGACCGCCGCACTGCGGGAGCTGGGCTTCCCGGTGCAGGTGGTCATCAAGACGGTGGCCGGGGACGGCCCGGCCGCCGGGGCGCTGAAGGCCGGCGACGTGATCACCTCGGTTGACGGTCAGCCGGTGCCGGTGGCCGCGAAGGTGACCGAGCTGGTCCGGGCCAAGCCCGTCGGCACGGCGTTGACCATCGGCTACACCCGCGACGGCGTACCGGCCACCGTCTCGGTGACGAGCCGGGAGCAGGACGGCCGCCCACGCATCGGTGTCGAGATCGACCAGCAGCAGCCGCACCCGTTCACCCTCGGTATCGACCTGGAGGACATCGGCGGCCCGAGCGCCGGTCTGATGTTCGCCCTGGGGATCGTGGACAAGTTGACCCCGGCGGATCTCACCGGTGGTCAGGTCATCGCCGGCACCGGCACCATCGACGACGAGGGCGCGGTCGGCCCGATCGGTGGGATCGCCCAGAAGCTGGTCGGCGCGAAGCGCGCCGGGGCGAAGGTGTTCCTGGTTCCGGCGGACAACTGCGCCGAGGCCGTCCGCAATCCCCAGCCGGATCTGCCGCTGTTGCGGGTGGGCTCGTTGGACGAGGCATTGACCGCTCTGGAGACGTTGCGCGGGGGCGGCCAGCCGACCCGTTGCTGACCGACGTGACCGTGCCCCGACACGTTCAGGATCACCCCGTACTCTGGGTGCCTGGTCGGAGCCGATCACATCGAGCGTGCGGAGCCAACAGTGGTCATGCGTAGCAGCAGCCCCCTTCCGAGGATGAGCCGGCGCGGGCGCGTCACCATCGCCGTCCTGGTCGGGGTGTTCGTGCTCTTCACCCTGCTCGGGTGGGGTGTCCAGGCGTGGACCGACTGGCTGTGGTTCGACGAGGTCCGCTACACCGAGGTCTTCACCGGAGTCCTGCTCACCCGGCTGGTGCTGTTCCTCGCCGTCGGGCTCGGCATGGCGGTGATCGTCGGTGGCAACCTGTGGCTGGCCCACCGGTTGCGTCCGCGGCTGCGCCCGCACTCGGTGGAGCAGGCCACCCTAGAGCGCTACCGGATGGTGCTCAGCCCACGACTCGGCACCTGGATCGTGTTGACCGCCGCGGTGGTCGGTCTCTTCGCCGGCCTCTCCGCGCAGAACCGGTGGAACCAGTGGATGCTCTTCCGCAACGGCGGTGACTTCGGGATCAAGGACCCGGAGTTCGGGGTGGACATCGGCTTCTACGTCTTCCAGTTGCCGTTCTGGCGTTACCTGCTCGGCGTCGCCTTCACCGCCGTGGTGCTGGCGGTGATCGGCGCGCTGGCGGTGCACTACCTGTTCGGCGGGGTTCGCCTGCAGGGCGTCGGGGACCGGATGAGCAACGCCGCCCGCGCGCACCTGAGCAGCCTGGTCGCTGTCTTCGTGTTGCTGAAGGCCATCGCGTACGTGCTGGACCGGCGGGCGATGCTGCTGGAGTACAACGAGGGCGTCAAGCTGTACGGCGCCGGCTACGCCGACGTCAACGCGCTGCTGCCGGCGAAGGAGATCCTGGCCTACATCTCGATCGTGGTGGCGATCGCGATCATCGTCTTCTCCAACGCCTGGATGCGGAACCTGGTCTGGCCGGGCATCTCGCTGGCGCTGCTCGGCGTCTCCGCGGTGGCCATCGGCGGCATCTACCCCTGGGCGGTGCAGACCTTCGAGGTCAAGCCGAGCGCGAAGGACAAGGAAGCGCCGTACATCCAGCGCAGCATCGACGCGACCCGGGCGGCGTTCGGGCTGGGGGCCACCGAGACGACCCCGTACGCGGCGAACAACCTCACCCCACCGGCGAGCCTGGCCACCGACACGTCGGTGGTGCCGAACGTGCGGCTGCTCGACCCGCAGCTGGTCAGCGAGACGTACACCCAGCTCCAGCAGGTGCGTGGCTTCTACGACTTCGGCCCCAAGCTGGACATCGACAGGTACGGGGTGAACGGCAAGGTCTCCGACTACGTGGTCGGCGTCCGGGAGATCAACTACGGCGAGCTGACCGACCAGCAGAACACCTGGATCAACAGGCACACCGTCTACACCCACGGGTACGGGCTGGTGGCCGCCCCCGCCAACCAGGTGGTCTGCGGCGGGCAGCCGTTCTTCGTCTCCGGTTTCCTCGGCGAGAAGACCCAGGAGGCGTGCTCCTCGCAGACCGAGCAGATCCCGGCCAAGCAGCCGCGGATCTACTACGGCGAGCGGATGGCGGCGGACGACTACGCGATCGTCGGGCAGTCCGACCCGAACAAGAAGGCCGAGTTCGACAGGCCGGTCGGTGAGGGTGGCGGCGAGTCCTACACCTACACCGGCGAGGGCGGCGTCGAGATCGGCTCCTTCGCCCGGCGCCTGCTGTACGCCATCAAGGAGCAGGAGTCGAACTTCCTGCTCTCCGAGGCGGTCAACAAGGACTCCAAGCTGCTCTACGTGCGTAACCCCCGGGACCGGGTGGAGAAGGTGGCGCCGTTCCTCACCCTGGACGGCGACCCGTACCCGGCGGTGGTGGACGGTCGGGTGCAGTGGATCGTCGACGGTTACACCACGGCGGCCAGCTACCCGTACGCCGAGCGGGTCAACCTGCAGACCGAGACGACCGACGAGTTGACCAACCGGGGCACGTTCCAGCTGGCCCGGGAGAACGTGAACTACATGCGTAACTCGGTGAAGGCGACGGTCGACGCGTACGACGGCACCGTGACGCTCTACGAGTACGACGACACCGACCCGGTGCTCAAGGCCTGGAACAAGGCGTTCGGCGGCGACCTGATCCAGCCGAAGGCGGACATCCCGGTAGAGCTGAACGAGCACTTCCGCTACCCGGCGGACATGTTCAAGGTGCAGCGCAACCTGCTCACCAAGTTCCACGTGACCAACCCGGGCGACTTCTACTCGGCACAGGACTTCTGGCAGGTGCCCAACGTGCCGGACGCTCCGGACAGCGGCCAGAAGCAGCCCCCGTACTACCTGTTCACCCAGTTCCCGGGCCAGGACAGCCCTCGGTTCCAGCTCACCTCGGCGGTCACCCCGAACGGCCGGCAGAACCTCGCCGCGCTGATCTCCGGGTCGTACGTCGACGGGAAGCCTCGGCTGGAGGTGCTGGAGTTGCCGGACCAGACCCGGATCTCCGGCCCGGTCCAGGTGCACCAGCAGATGACCAACAACGCCAACATCCGTCAGCAGCTCAACCTGCTGTCCAGCAACCAGGCGCAGGTGCAGTACGGCAACCTGCTGTCGTTGCCCTTCGCCGACGGCATGCTCTACGTCGAGCCGGTCTACGTGAAGAGCAACCAGCAGGACGCGTACCCGCTGTTGCAGAAGGTGCTGCTCTCGTACGGTGACGGTGGCTCCTTCGTGGCGCTCGCCGACAACATCAACGACGGCATCAAGCAGTTGGTCGAGCAGGGTAAGAAGGCCGGGCAGGGCGCGCCGCCGACTCCGCCGCCGGGGGGCAACCCGA
This sequence comes from Micromonospora sp. WMMD967, assembly GCF_029626165.1. Taxonomy (NCBI): domain Bacteria; kingdom Bacillati; phylum Actinomycetota; class Actinomycetes; order Micromonosporales; family Micromonosporaceae; genus Micromonospora; species Micromonospora sp. WMMD967. Next base: position 68,780 of record NZ_JARUBK010000001.1, on the reverse strand, counting down.
CGAGTCCGACGCCGACGCCCACGCCCAGCGGGGCCGCCACGCCGACGCCGACCCCCACGCCGAGCGCGGGCACCCCGCCGCCGACCGGTGACCTGGCCGCGGCGGCGGACCGGGTGCAGACCGCGATCACCGAGGTGCGGGCGGCGCAGACGTCCGGTGACTTCGAGCGGTACGGGCGCGCGCTCAAGGCGTTGGACGAGGCGCTGACCGCGTTCCAGCAGGCGCAGCAGGCCGCCAACCCGGGTGGTGGCACGTCCCCGAGTGGCAGCCCGAGCGCCGGCGGCTGATCCACCACCGGGAGTCGTCTCGGAGCCCCCGTCGTCGGACCGCAACGGTCCGCACGGCGGGGGCTCCGCCGTGTGCGGACACGTGCCCCGCCTGTCACCTCACCGACAGCTGCCGCAGGCCCGCAACCTGGGACAACGCTCCACCGTCCTCATTTGCAAGGGGTGGGGACGAGGGGGAGCAGCAGTGAGGGATGCGCAGAGCTTCGACGACTTCTACCGCGGCACCGCGCGGCGGATGGTGCGGTACGGCTACGCGGTCGCCGGTGACCACAACGAGGCGCAGGATCTGGTGCAGGAGGCGTACACCCGGGCCTGGCGACAGTGGGGGCGGTTGTCCGAGCATCCCGCGCCGGAGGCCTGGCTGCGGTTGGTGGTGGCCCGGTTGGCGACCGATCGTTGGCGGCGGCTGCGCACCCTGCGCGGCGCGCTGCGGACGGCAGGGCCCCCGCAGCCGGTCGCGCCGCCCAACGAGGACAGCGTGTTGCTGGTCCAGGCGCTGCGTCAGGTGCCGGCGACCCACCGGCAGGCGTTGGCTCTGCACTACCTGTTCGACATGCCGGTCGACGAGATCGCTCGCGAGGTGGGCGTACCCGTCGGCACTGTGAAGTCCTGGCTCTCCCGCGGCCGGTCCCGACTCGCCGCCCTGCTGCCCGATCTCGCCGACGTGGAACTGGAGGCCAGCGATGTCGCGTGAACTGTCAGAGATGTATCGGTCCCTCGCCGCCGACGCGGACACCCGTGCGCTGGCCGTGCCGGACGTGCTGCGGCACCAGGCCGACCGTCGGGCCCGTCTCCGTGCGACAGGTGGTGCCCTCGCCGTGGCGTTGGTGGCGGGCGGCGTGGTCATCGGTAGTCAGGTGGTTGCCGTCCCGGCGACGAAGACCGTATCCCCGCCGGCCGGCACGCCGACGGTTCCCTCGCCCCCGGTCTCGCCGACGCCGGACGCGACGGCCGCTCCGCCGTCGCCGTCGGTCCCGCCGACGGTGCCCAGCCGCCCCCCGGGTACGGCGTCGGCGTCGCCGAGGGTCACCGGCGTGGCGCCACCTCGTACGCCGACCAGCATCCCGGATCGGGCGTTCTTCGCGCTCGCGCCGGCCAACCAGACCGGCATCGCGCCGGAATTCCGGGACCTGGCCGTGCTGCCGGGCCTCTGTGGCGCACGTGTTTCGAGCGAGGCGGTGGTGCAGCGCCGGACCCGGCTCCTGATCTACAAGCTGCCGCAGAACCCCGGTGAGGGGTACGTCCCGGACGGCACCTACGCGCACTCCATCACCATCTATCGGGCCGGACGCGCCGACGACGTGCTGGACGAGCTGCGGGAGGCGGTGCGGAACTGCCCCGAGCAGAAGTGGCCGGGCGGCGACACACCGTCGCGGAGCACTCAGCGGCTGCTTGCCGACAGCGGGTACGGCGACGAGTCGGTGCTGTTCGAGGTGCGCAGCCCAGGTCAGGACATCAACGGCGATCCGACCGGCGTGGAGGACGTGCGGCTGGTCCGGGCGATCCGGATCGGCGACGTGGTGACGATCCTCTGGGAGCAGGGCTGGGAGAACACCTCCAGCCAGCGGGCCCAGGTCGACGCGGACAGTCGCCGCGCGGTCGCCGCCATCCGGGCCTGGCTCGACTGACGTCGGCGTGGCCGGAAGCTCCCTCGGCGGATTCGGATGTCGTTTTGCGGGGTCCGGGGGTGGTGCGCTACGGTTATCGAGCCGACGCGGGGTGGAGCAGCTCGGTAGCTCGCTGGGCTCATAACCCAGAGGTCGCAGGTTCAAATCCTGTCCCCGCTACGAACGAAAGCCCGTCTCCGGTTTCCCCGGAGGCGGGCTTTCACAGTTCCGGGCATCGCCCGGCGCCGTTCGGTGACCCCGCTGATCATCGTCGGCGCGGATGGGCTAGTCTTAACGGGCCGACGCGGGGTGGAGCAGCTCGGTAGCTCGCTGGGCTCATAACCCAGAGGTCGCAGGTTCAAATCCTGTCCCCGCTACAACTGAGAAAAGCCCGACCCCACCTGGGGTCGGGCTTTTTAGTGCCGCCGTGCGGGCAGGACAGCGGGGGCCGGTGCCGCGTCGGCACCGGCCCCCGCGTCCTACCGGAGGCCGAAGGCCCGCGTGACGGTCTGGGTGACGCCGCCACCGTTGCGCTGGTCGGCGGTGACCCGGATCGACACGAAGTCGGCCCGGTGCGGCGCGTTCACTGAGACCCGCCAGATGCCCTGCTTCTCCTTCAGGTCCTGCCGCTGCCAGGTCTTCCCGTCGTCGTAGGAGACCTCCAGTCGGAGCGAGGACACCCCGTCCCGGGCCGCGGTGCTGCCCTCCACCACGGGGGTGATCGAGAATTCGCTCCCACGCTTCGCCCGACCCGTGACGTCCACGTCCGTGCCGTAGTCCAGTTGGACCAGCGGGACGGCCCGCACCTCCCCGCTCCAGCCGGAGGTGAAGCGCCACTCGGTGTGCGTGGCGGTCGAGTACGGGCTGAATTCAGGATTGCCGGTGGTCTCGACGACCAGCCGGTACGGCATCTTCTCCGGCGACAACTCACCCGCGCCGATCTCCGGCCAGCCGTCGAACCGGGTCAACTGCTTGTCACCCTGGTAGAACGTGGCGACCTGGGACATCCTGGCCCCACCACTGTGCGCGGCCCCCGCATCGCCGAACCCCTGGATGTAGGCGCTCATGCCGGTCTCACCGCGGAACGGGATCTCGGTGCTGAGCATGCGTGGCCGGGTGATGGGCCCGAACCAGCGGTCCTTCTGCACACTGCCCGGCCGGTAGGCGATCGCGTCCGTGTTGGACCGCGCCCAGTCGGCGACGTCCGCGTACTGCATCCACTTCACGCCGTCACCCGCGGAGACCCAGTCGGTACGCGGACCCGGCACCACCGGCTGGAACGGGAACGAGCGTGCCGCACCGTACTCGTACGGCGGGAAGTCGACCCGGCTCTCGCTGGACTGCTTCCCCGGGGGAGGGGAGAAGGTGAGATCGATCCGGGCGAGGTCGCGGGGACCGGTCTTGGCGGAGGGATCAGCAGGCACCCCGCCACTGTGGTAGTCGACCAGGTCGTACAGGTACTTCGCGAAGGGGTGGGCCACGACGGCCAGCCGTACCGGTTTGCGGCCGGCAGTGATCTTCTGGATCAACGCCTCGCCCTGGTTCATGGTCACCGAAGCAACCGGGATCTGACCGGTCGTCACGCCGTCGGGGTTGCCGTACCAGTCACTTTTGCGGCCGGCGCGGTCGTTGACCACGAGGAGCATCGCCGCACCGGCGGCGTACGCCGCAGCAGCCTGGTCGGTGGGGGTCACCGAGTCGGTACCGCGGACGACCACGGCCCTGCCCTGGGCGGGCACACCCGCGTAGTCGGCAGCCGCGCCGACGCCCGCGAAGACGGCGTCCAGGCGCGACGTGCCGTCGGGCAGTGCCGACGAGCCGGGCTGCGCGAGGGGGTCGCCGAGGCGGCGGCCGTCGTAGGTGATCGCCAGCGGCGTCTGCGCGGCGCGGATCCGGGTGGTCAGGACGAAGCTCCCCTTTTTGACCTTGCCCTTGGTCGGGAGCGCCCACAGGCTGTCGTAGGTGGCGCCGGGCCAGAAGGTCTCCTTCAGAGCACTCCAGTCGGTGGGGGTCGGCTCGACGGAGGTGAAGGACCGGTAGAGGTCGATCCTTGTGTTGACAACGGCAGTCGGCTGCGGTGTCGCCACCTTCACCTGACGGGCCCGTGCCGCGTCGAGTTCCACGACCCGGTCGGTCGTCAGGTCGACCTCGGGGGCGGTCAGCATCGCGAGGCCGAGGGAGCCGGGCCCGTTCACACCCTCCACGTCGGGCGTGGCGACGACGGTGTAGGAGCCGGGGGCCAGGCGACTGGTGAGCTTTCCGTCCGGAACCCACATGAACGTACGGCCCGTCTCGGCGTTGACGACCTCGACCTCGCCGCTCACGGGTCGACCGGCGCGGTCCTTCAGGTGGATGGTGAGGTCGTACTTCTTGGACTCGACGGCGACCCCGACGGCCGTGTGGACCTCCCCGGTCGGGGAGCGGGCCGTGACCTGGGCGGAGTACCGCCCCGGCGCAAGACCTTCCGGGTCCACCACGACGTCGACGGTGGAGGTGCCGTGAGCCGGCACCGTGACGCTGTCGGCCGCCGCCGTGAACGTCCCTGCGGAGGAGGAGCCCTGCTCGACGGCGAGAGCCAGGGTGACCGGAGCGGCGGTGGTGTTGGTGTAGGTGATCTTCCGGGTGATCGGCTGTGGTGAGGTGCCGGGAGCCCACCGGACGAGGCCGGCGTCCACCGAGCCGGTCGCGACGACCTGGTCCTGGTGGTAGGCGGCGGCCACGTTCAGTCGACCACTGCCGGCCTGGTACGCGGTGTAGTCGGGGGTGCGGACGCTGGTGCTCATCAGCGCGTCCTTGATCTGCCGCGCGCTCCAGGTCGGGTGCTTCTGCACCAGCAGGGCAGCCGCCCCGGCGACGTGCGGCGCGGCCATCGAGGTGCCACTGTCCAGGCGGTAGTAGCCCTCGCCCCACGGGATGTGCTGCGAGCGCGCTGCCAGCACGTCCACACCGGGGGCGGTCATGTCGGGCTTGAGTGCCTCGTCGTTGGTGCGCGGCCCGACGCTGGAGAAGTCGGCCAGGTGGTCGGAGGTGTCCACCGCGCCGATGGTGAGGGCGGCGTCGGCGGTGCCCGGGGCGCCGAGGGTGTACGGGTCGGGGCCGCTGTTGCCGGCGGAGACGACGAAGAGCGCGCCCGTCTCGGCGGTCAGCTGGTTCACGGCCTGACTCAGCGGGTCGTCCTGGGTGTGCCACGCGCTGACGCCGAGGCTCATGTTGATCACCTTGGCGCGCTCGGTCCGCGCGGCCCACTCCATGCCCGCGATGATCCCCGAGATCGAGCCGCTGCCGTTCTCGTCGAGGACCTTGCCGATCACCAGGTCGGCGTCGGGAGCGACGCCCCGTTCCTTACCGTCCGAGGCCGCGCCGGTTCCGGCGACGGTGGAGGCGGTGTGGGTTCCGTGCCCGTTGTGGTCGATGACGTCCTGGCCCGGAATGAAACTCCGGGACGCCACCACCTGGTCCACGAGGTCGGGGTGGGTGGTGTCCACGCCGCTGTCCAGGACGGCGACCCGCACACCGCTGCCGGTGCCTCCGGCCGCCCAAGCCGCCGGAGCGCCGACCTGCGCTGTGGTGTCGGCGAGGGCGGCCTTTGCCTTGCCGTCGAGCCACACCCTGTCGACGTCCGAGGTGAAGGAGGGGACCGAGGTGGCGGCGCGGCGGGCGGCCGTCGACTGTCCACCGCCGGTGAGCGCCGACCAGAAGTCCGTCGCCTGTGACCGGCGGGTGCGGATCGCCTCGCCGCGGACCGAGGGAAGCTCCAGCGCGGTCCGCGTGCCCGGCAGCGTAGCGCTGGTCCGGCGGGTGGCCGCGCCTGCGGCGCGGGTGACGATCAGGGGAAGTTCGCTGGTCCGCGCGTCGTCGAGGCCCTGCGCGATCAGTTGGGTGACGTCGAAGAGTTGCTTGTCGAGTCGGCCGGTCGCGAGGTAGGGCATCGCCTCGTCGGGGTACACATAGGTGTCCCCACCCTCGGTGGCGACCCGCACGGCGCCGGTGGCGCCGGGCGGGCGTGTGACGTCCACCGAGGGGGTCGCGCCGTTGACGCCCGGGGTCACCGTCACCCGGTCGCCGGTGATCAGCGTGACCGTGACAGGTGCGCGGTGTGCGGTGCCGGTGGCGGCGGGTGTCGCCGGTGGCGGTGGGGCACCGTGCGCCGCCGTCGGGGTGAGGAGAGCGGCGACGAGGGTGACGCCTACCGCTGCCGCCGCAGATCTTCGGGTGCGAGAGATCCGCGCACTGTTCACAGAGTTGACCATGGATGAGATCCGATCACCTCCGGAGATTCATGTAAAGATCATCATCGTTGCCGGGGCGTTGCGGAGACGTTGCCCGCGATCTCGGTCCCGTGATTCGGCGTGGACCGACGTGCCGAGGTTGCGCCCTTCGGCGAGGATGGGCACATGTCTTCATTTGGTAAGTGGTGGGGCCGGCTCAGCGCGGTCCTCGGTGGGGCCGTGCTGGCGGTCTTCGTGCCCGTCGCGGCCTGGGCGTCCACGGGCACCGGCGAGTTGGTGGTGGAGGCCGCCCGGCGGCGGGGCCGCAGCGGCTTCGGCATCCTCCCGCTGCTCTGCTGCCTGGTGGTGGTGGCGATCGTCGTGTTCCTGGTGCTGCGTCTCATGCGCAACCGCCGGGGCGGTCCGCCCCGCTGATCCACCCGCCTCGGGCGACGCCACGTTCCGGGCGGCCGGCCTCAGGGGCCGGCCGCCGGCGCTCACACCGCGAGCGCCGCGATGGCCCCGGACAGGAAACGCGCGGTGGCCTCCCGGGTGCCGTCCCGCTTGACGCGGATGCGCTCGGCGGCGGTGACCAGCAGGGTCCGCACCTTGGCGTGCCCCTGGGGCGGCGGCGCCGGCGCCGGCCCGAGCAGGTCGGCGATGCTGGCACCGAACGCGGCGGCGCGTCGCTGGGCCGGGTCCGTGATGCTGCCCTCGGCGTAGCTGCGGACGGCGAGGCTGGCGTTCAGCCCACGCTCGTGGCCCAGCACGGTGCCGGCCTCGCCGTTCGTGGTCAGGAAATTGATCACGTCGACGACGGCGTCCGGGTGGCGGGTGCCGCGGAACGCGGCCCAGTACATCGACGCCCGCGCCCACTGTGCGCCCGGCGCCCCCGGTAGGCCGGTCAGGTCCAGCTCGGCGTCGGTGAGTCGCTGAAGCTCCGGCAGTTGATGGGACCAGGCGAAGGACGCGGCGGTCAGCCCGGTGACCACCGGTTGCCGACCCGGCTCCGCGCTGTCCGCCTGCTCGACCAACGCCCCGCCCGGGGTGGCCCGTCCGGCGCGGGCCCGCTGCCACAGCTCGAACCACGCGATCAGTTCGTCCGCGCCGAAACCGATCTGGTTGCCCCGGTAGAACTCACCGCCCTGCGATCGCAGCCAGAGCCAGAGCGCCCGGTAGTCGCCCGACGCGTCCATCGTGCCGGCCACCTGGCCGTCGCTGGCGTCGGTGACCTGCTCCGCCCAGGAGAAGTACTCGGCCCAGGTCATCCCGCCGCGTGGCTCCGGCACCTTCAGATCCCGCAGCAGGTCCCGGTTGAAGACCACGCCCACGTGGGTCTGCCCGCTGGCCACCGCCATCGTGCGCCCCTCGACAGTGCCGTACCGGATCAGCCCTTCCGGCAGACCCCGCAGGTCGAGGTGGTTGTCGGCGACCCGGTCGCTGAGATCGAGGATGATCCGACGTTGGGCGTACTCGGTCAGCATCGCGTCGTCGATCTGGATCAGGTCGGGTACGTTCCCACCCGCCGCCTGGGTGGCCAGGCGGTCGTAGTAGCCCTCGGCGCCCTGCCAGGTGACTCGGAAGGTGACCCGGGGGTTGCGCTCCGAGTAGAGCCGCAGCACCTTCTCGGTGATCTCGGCCCGCTTGGCGGTGCCCCACCAGAAGACCGACAGCTCGACCGGCCCCGTCTCGGTCGAGGTGGTGGCGCCGTCGCTGCATCCGGCGAGCCCACCCGACGCGAGCAGGGGAGCGCCGAGCAGCGCGCCGAGCAGTCGGCGTCGGCCCGGGTCAGCGCCGAGGCGGTCGATCGGGGGTCGTACAACGGGCACGGGGGTCTCCTGGACCTGCGAGGGCAGCGGTCGGACCATTCACGCAGGCAGCGCACGAGGGTGTCAACGTCCGTCCGGTCAGCCCCTCGCGCTGGTGGTCGAATCGGGCTGACCGACGCCGCATGGTGTACTAGGGCGCGTGGAACTTCTGCACTCGGGCAAGGTCCGGGACGTCTACGCCGACGGCGACGACCTGATCCTGGTGGCCTCGGACCGCATCTCGATCTACGACGTGGCGCTGCCGACGCCGATCCCGGACAAGGGTCGCCTGCTCACCGCCCTTTCGCTCTGGTGGTTCGAGCAGCTCGCCGACCTGGTGCCGAACCACGTCATCTCGGCCACCGACGTGCCCGCCGAGTTCGCCGGGCGGGCGATCCGCTGCCAGCGGCTGGACATGGTCCCGGTCGAGTGCGTCGCCCGCGGCTACCTCACCGGCGGCGGGCTGCGGGAGTACGAGCAGACCGGCGCGGTCTCCGGCGTACGTCTGCCGCGTGGGCTCGCCGAGGCGTCGATCCTGCCCGAGCCGATCTTCACGCCGTCGAGCAAGGCGCCGGCGGGGGAGCACGACGAGCCGATCACGTACGACGACGTGGTGGCGAAGGTGGGCGAGGCCACCGCCGAGCGACTGCGGCAGATCACCCTCGACATCTACCGGCGCGGCGCCGAGCTGGCCGCCGACCGGGGCGTCCTGATCGCCGACACCAAGATCGAGCTGGGCTGGGCGCCGGACGGCACCCTGGTCCTCGCCGACGAGCTGCTCACCTCCGACTCGTCGCGGTTCTGGCCGGCCGAGTCGTACCAGCCGGGCCGGGTGCAGTTCTCCTACGACAAGCAGTACGTGCGGGACTGGGCCACCGGCAGTGGTTGGGACAAGCAGCCCCCGGCCCCGGACGTGCCGGACGAGGTGGTCGAGGCGACCCGGGCCCGCTACGTCGACGTCTACGAGAAGCTCACCGGCAACCGCTGGGAGTGACCCCCGGGCGGGGGATCACTCCACCCAGTCGAGGGTGCGCTGCACGGCCTTGCGCCACTGGCCGAGCTCCCGCTCACGCAGCTCCGGCGTCATCGTCGACTCCCACTGCGCGTCGGAGCGCCACTGTGTCCGCAGGGTGGCCAGGTCGGGCCAGAAGCCGACCGCCAGACCAGCCGCGTACGCGGCGCCCAGGCAGGTGGTCTCGGTGATCCGGGACCGGACCACCGGCACGTCGAGGACATCGGCGAGGAACTGCATGAGCAGCCCGTTGGCGGTCATGCCACCGTCCACCCGCAGCCGGCGCAGTGCCACGTCGGAGTCGGCGTCCATCGCGTCGACCACCTCGCGGGTCTGCCAGGCCGACGCCTCCAGCGCGGCCCGCGCCAGGTGCCCCTTGGTGATGTATCCGGTCAGGCCGGCGATCACGCCACGGGCGTCGCTGCGCCAGTGCGGGGCGAACAGCCCGGAGAACGCCGGCACCACGTAGCAGCCGCCGTTGTCGTCGACGGTGCGCGCCAACTCCTCCACCTCGGCCGCGGTGGAGATCAACCCGAGGTTGTCCCGCAGCCACTGCACCAGCGAGCCGGTGACGGCGATCGCGCCCTCCAGGGCGTACGCCGGGGGTTGGTCCTTGATCCGGTAGGCGACAGTGGTGAGCAGGCCGTGCGTCGACGGGACCGGGGTGGCGCCGGTGTTGAGCAGCAGGAAGCTGCCGGTGCCGTAGGTGCACTTCGCCTCGCCCGGCTGGAAGCAGGTCTGCCCGAACAGGGCGGCCTGCTGGTCGCCGAGCGCGCTGGCCACCGGCACCCCGGCGAGTACGCCGGTGGCGTGGCCGTACACCTCGGCGGAGCAGCGGATCTCGGGCAGCATCGCCGCCGGAACGCCCATCGCGTCCAGGAGGTCCGGGGCCCAGTCGAGGGTGGTGAGGTCCATCAGCATCGTCCGGCTGGCGTTCGTCACGTCGGTGACGTGCTCTCCGGTCAGCTTCCAGATCAGCCAGCTGTCCATGGTGCCGAAGAGGGCCTCGCCGCGCTCGGCGCGCTCGCGCAGACCGTCGACCTCGTCCAGCAGCCACCGCAGTTTCGGACCGGCGAAGTAGGTAGCCAGGGGCAGGCCGGTGCGGGCCCGGAACCGCTCCTCGCCGTACGCCGAGGCCAGCTCGCGCAGCAGCGGCCCGGTGCGGGTGTCCTGCCAGACGATGGCGTTGGCCACCGGGCGGCCGGTGGACCGGTCCCAGACGACGGTGGTCTCCCGCTGGTTGGTGATGCCGATGGCCGCGAGGCCGGCCGCGTCGGTGCCGGCGGCCCGCAGCGCCTCGGAGACGACCTGCTGGACGTTGTCCCAGATCTCCTCGGCGTCGTGCTCCACCCAGCCGGGCCGGGGAAAGATCTGCCGGTGTTCGCGCTGCGCGACGGCGACGATCTCCCCGGCGTGGTCGAAGACGATGCACCGCGAGGAGGTGGTGCCCTGGTCGATGGCGGCGACGTACTGGGGGGTCACCGCAGCACCGTACCCGGACCGACGGTGTGGTGCGAGCTGCGTCACGTCCGGTTGCGGCCCGCCGCCGTCCGCCGCGCTCCTCGTCCCCTACGATGTGCGAACGTGCGCGACATCGCCGTTTTCAGTGGAACTGCCCATCCCGACCTGGCTGCCGAGATCTGCGCCCACCTGGGGGTGCCGTTGCATCCGGTGCGGGTCTCCCGGTTCGCGAACGACTGCCTGGAAGTGCAGCTGCAGGCCAACTGCCGCGAGCGGGACGTCTTCCTGATCCAGCCGCTGGTGCCGCCGGTCCAGGAAAACCTGGTCGAGTTGCTGCTGATGATCGACGCGGCGCGGGGCGCGTCCGCCGGCCGGATCACAGTGGTGCTGCCGCACTACGCGTACGCCCGCTCGGACAAGAAGGACGCGCCGCGGATCTCGATCGGCGCCCGGCTGGTCGCCGACCTGCTCACGTCGGCAGGGGCGGACCGGGTGCTCGCGATGACGCTGCACTCGCCGCAGGTGCACGGCTTCTTCAGTGTCCCGGTGGATCACCTGCACGCGCTGCGTGAGCTGGCCACCCACTTCCAGCGCTACGACCTGAGCAACACCGTGGTGGTCTCACCCGACCTGGGCAACGCCAAGGAGGCTGCGGCCTTCGCGAGGCTGCTCGGCACGCCGGTCGCGGCCGGGGCGAAGCAGCGGTTCAGCGACGACCTCGTCAAGATCAGTGCGGTGATCGGCGAGGTGACCGACCGGGACGTGATCGTGCTGGACGACGAGATCGCCAAGGGCAGCACCGTGGTCGAGCTGATGGAGCACCTGCGTGGCCTGAAGGTCCGGTCGATCCGGCTCGCCTGCACGCACGGCCTCTTCTCCGACGACGCCCTGCGGCGGCTCAGCCAGCAGGACGGCGTCCTGGAGATCGTCTGCACCAACACGGTGCCCATCCCGGCCGCCAAGCGGGTGCCGGAGTTGCAGGTCCTGTCGGTGGCGCCCGCCCTGGCCGAGGCCATGCGTCGGATCCACAACGGCGAGTCCGTCTCCGCGCTCTTCGGCTGAGCCACGCGGCACCGTCGCGGGGGTCAGTATGTGGTGCGGTCGGGGCTGACGAGACCGGTGCTGACGCGGACGGTGGTGCCGGCGGTGCTGGTGACCACCTCCATGACGTCGGTCAGCTCGCGGGCCAGCCAGAGGCCCCATCCGCCGGCGGTGTCCGGGGCCGGCCGGCTGCGGTCGCCCAGCCGCTGCGGGCTGATCCCGTGCCCGTGGTCGGACACCTCGCAGATCAGCGCGTCGGCCTCGTGCCAGAGCCGCAACCATCCGCGTCCGCCACCGTGCCGGACCGCATTGGTGATCAACTCGTTGATCGCGAGCACGAAGTCGTCCAGCCGTTGGCCGGTGAGGCCGGAGGCATGCGCGCAGGAGGTGACCGAGTGTCGAATCTCGGTCACCTGGGCCTGGTTGAAGGCGTCGGCGATCAGGAGGGCAGGTTCGATGGGCACAACCGTACGCGGTGCGTGTGGATCTGCGTTGGTCATGGGCCCGTCCCGGCGGCGGATCTCGGAGTACTTCGCGGCTTTTCCACCGTACGTCAGGGTTTCCCGAACCGCACTCGCTGCTCGCCATGCGGCCGGCCGGGGTGTGGCATCCTGACCGCCATGCCGTCGCCGCCAGGTGAATTCGAGGTGCCGCTGTGGCGTGCGCTCACGGTGTTCCGGGTGGCGTCCCTGGCGTACGTCTGCGTGCTCGCGGTGCGCGACGTCGACCGGTACGACCACCCGTACGCCGTCGGCGCCCTGGTCCTGGTGATGGCGGGCTGGACGGCGGCGACCGCGATCGCGTACGCCCGGCCGGCCTGGCGGCGCTGGCCACTGCTGCTGGCCGACCTCGCAGTGGTGCTGGCCGTCGTGCTGGCCACCCCGTGGGTGGTCGGTCGGGCGGCGCTCGCCGGCGGCGTACCCACCATGGGGGTTGCCTGGATGGCCGGCCCGGTGCTGGCCTGGGCGGTCTCCGGCGGGCGGCGGCGGGGCACGATCGCCGCGCTGCTGGTGGCCGGCGCGGACCTGGCCACCCGGGAGCGGATCGGCCAGTCCTCGTTCACCGGGGTGATTCTGATGCTGCTCGCCGGAGTGGTGGTGGGGCACGTGGCCCGGCTCGCGGTGGGCGCCGAGGAGCGGCTGCAACGCGCTGTGGAGTTGGAGGCTGCCACCCGGGAGCGGGAGAGGCTGGCCCGGGGCATCCACGACTCGGTGCTCCAGGTGCTGGCGCTGGTGCAGCGTCGGGGCGCCGACCTGCCCGGCGAGGCCGGCGAGCTGGCCCGGCTGGCGGGTGAACAGGAGGCCGCGCTGCGGGCGTTGATCGCCGGCACCGATCCGGCCGCCGCCGCGCTCCCGGACAGCGCCGAGGCGGCGGCGGTGGACCTGCGGACCCTGCTCGGTCGGTACGCCTCGACGGCGGTGGCACTCTCCGCGCCGGCCACCCCGGTGCCGCTGCCCCGGCGGGTGGCCGGTGAGCTGGCCGCGGCGACCGGCGCGGCCCTGGACAACGTGGGGCGGCACGCGGGTGGGAGAGCCTGGGTGTTGATCGAGGACGAGGGGGCGACGGTGACGGTGTCGATCCGCGACGAGGGGCCGGGCATCCCGGCCGGCCGACTGGCCGAGGCTGCCGCGCAGGGCCGCCTCGGCGTGACCCAGTCGATCCAGGGTCGGGTGGCCGACGTGGGAGGGACGGTACGGATCATGTCCGTTCCCGATGCTGGCACCGAGATCGAGTTGACGGTGCCGAGGGCGCAGCGGTGACCCCGACGAGGGTGATGGTGGTCGACGACCATCCGATGTGGCGCGAAGGCGTCGCCCGTGACCTCACCGAGGCGGGCTTCCTGGTGGTGGCGACAAGCGGCGAGGGGCGACAGGCCGTCCGGGTGGCCGCCGCCGCCCGGCCCGACGTGGTCGTCCTCGACCTCCAACTGCCGGACATCTCCGGCGTCGAGGTGATCATGGGTCTGCGCGCGGCAGTGCCCGAGGTGCGGGTGTTGATGCTCAGCGCCAGCGGCGAACAGCAGAGCGTGCTGGACGCCGTCAAGGCGGGGGCCACCGGCTACCTGGTGAAGTCAACAGCGCCCGCCGAGTTCCTCGAAGCGGTCCGCCGCACCGCGGCCGGCGATACTGTCTTCACCCCCGGCCTGGCCGGGCTCGTCCTCGGCGAGTACCGCCGGCTGGCCGCCGGCCCGGGCCAGGCGGCCGACCCGAGCGACGGCGCGGAGCCCGCCACGCCCCGGCTCACCGACCGGGAGACGGAGGTGCTGCGGTTGGTGGCGAAGGGGTTGTCGTACAAGCAGATCGCGCAGCGGCTCGGGTTGTCGCACCGCACCGTGCAGAACCACGTGCAGAACACCCTGGGCAAGCTGCAACTGCACAACCGGGTCGAGTTGACCCGCTACGCCATCGAACGCGGCCTGGACGACTGACTGCGGGCTCGACGGACGGCGTCAGACCGAGCGCGGCGGCTCCGTCTCGTGGATGGCCAACTCCTCGGCGGTCGCCCCGCCACCGGCCGAGCCCGCGTCGTACGCCACCGAGTCGGTCTCCTGGTCGGTGTGCGACCCCTCGTCCGGCTCCACCAGCCGGCCCACCGTGGCGTCGGCGACAGTGCCGAGCTGACCGTGGTCGTAGAGGGAGACCGGTGAGTTCGGGTCCGAGGTCGGCCCGGGATCCATCACGTCAGCGTCCAACTGGGCCTCCGCCGCGGCCTCCAGGTTGTCCGCCTCGAAGGCGATCTTCGGGTCGATCGTCCCGGCCAACGGGTCGTCCGCCGGACGCTCGTAGACCTCTCGCCCGAGCTTGTAGTCCAGCGACTCCCCGTCGAGCTGCTCCTCGGCGGTCGTCCCGAACCGGTCCACCGCCACCGGTGTCCGGTCGCCGGGCAACTGGGCCGGGTCCGGGCCGTCCGCCTCGCGCCCGGTGAGCACATCGTCGTTGGCGGTCGAGTCGTCATCTGCGGTGTCGGGCAGGCCTTGCGCCTCGGTGTCGGACACGGGGGTCGGGTACTCGTTGTCGCGCATGTCTGATCACTACCCGCTGCCCTCCCGCCGTAACCGGAGCCCGGCAGGCCGTGCGGTCGCGAAACCGGCATCCGGTACGGAACCTCCCGTCAGTCGCGGTGGGCGACCTCGTCGTCCGGGTGCAGAACGCACCAGACGACCTTGCCGTCCCCTGCGGGGCTGCTGCCCCAGCGGCGGGCGACAGTGTCGATCAGCAGCAGGCCCCGGCCACCGACCCGGTCCGGTGGGGACAGGCCCGCGAACGTCGGCAGGTGCGACGAGTGGTCGCGGACGGCCAGGTGCAGGCTGCTGTCCTGGGGGGCGAGTCGTACCGTCATCGGGGTCCGGGCGTGCGCCACCACGTTGTTGACCATTTCGGTGATCGCGATGCACGCCGGGTCGATCAACATCGGCACGCCCCAGCGTCGGCAACCGGCGGCGACCAGCTCACGGGCCTCCCGAGCAGCTCCCACAGCGGGGGCCAGGTCGGCGGTGAGCACCGCCGCCAGTGGCGTCGCCGCGACAGCTGCCAGGGCGCCGTCCACCGTCGGCCAGGCCGGCACCCCGGCCACCGTCGCGGACCCGGCCACCGTCGCGGACCCGGCCACCGTCGCGGACCCGGCCACCGGTGTGGACCCGGCCACCGGTGTGGGCGCGGCCGGTTCCTCGGCCGGTGCGACCGGCAGTGCCGCCTCCGTGCGGCCGACCCCAGGATCACACAGCAGGAGATCCGCTGCCGGCCAGTCGGCGACCTCCCGGCGAACCTCGGCGAAGACGCCCCGCCCGGTCGGATCGACCACCCGCAGCCCGGTCACGTCGGCCACCACCGGACCGGGCCGGTCGGCGAGCCGGGAGAGCAGCGCCAGACGTACCGCCTCGGCCCCGGCGGCGTCGAGCACACCTGTCAACCGGACCACCGCCGACGACTCGTCGGCCTCCACCCGGCAGTTCGCCGTGATCGCCTCACGAGGCGCGCCGGTCATCGCGCGCGCGTCCGGACGCTCGGTCGCGGTCATCAACGCACCGACCGCGATCGGCGGTTGATCGCCGCCATCGTGCCGACCGCCGTCCCGGCCGCGGCGAGGCCGAACGCCGCGGTCATCCGCACCAACTGACGCCGTCGGCCCTGCCAGCCGCCGTCCCGGCGGGCGCCGGCGTCAGCGTGGAACACGTTGCCGGTGCTGTCCACCCGAGCCCCCGGACCGAACTGGGTGCGGTGGGCGTACCAGCCGAGGGTGCGCTCCACCAGCGCCGGTGCCACTCGCCACTGGAGGCCGAGCAGCCGGGCCGCGCCACCGGCGTACGCCTCCCGGCGCGGTCGACGGAGCAGCCGGACGATGGTCTCGGCGACCACCTCCGGCGGGTAGATCGGAGGAGGCGGCACCAGTTCGCGGCCGGTGTGGTTGGCCGCGTGCCGGAAGAACGGGGTGTCGATGGTGGCCGGCAGCACGGTGCAGACCGAGATCTGACCGCGACCGGTGACCCGCAGCTCCTGCCGGACCGTGTCGGCCAACCCGCGGATGCCGTGCTTGGTGGCGTTGTACGCCGACTGGTACGGCATCGCCACCTCGGCCAGCACCGAGGCGTTGTTGACCAGCACGCCTCCGCCGGCCGCCTCCAGGTAGGGCAGCGCGGCCTTGATGCCGTGCACCGTCCCAAGCAGGTTGACCTCCAGCACCCGGCGGAACTCGGCGACCGGGATCTCGTCGAACAGTCCGACAGCGCTCACCGCCGCGTTGTTCACCCAGGCGTCGATCCGGCCGAACTCGGCCGCCGCCCGATCGGCCAACCGCCGCACCGACTCCAGATCGGTCACGTCGGTCGGTACGACAAGCGCCCGGCCGCCCAACTCCCAGCACTGGTGCGCGACCTGTCGCAGGGCCGGCTCACTGCGCGCGGCCAGTACGACGGCGGCGCCCCGGCGGGCCAAAGCGTACGCGGTCGCCGTGCCGATCCCGCTGGACGCGCCGGTGATCACCACGGTCGAATCGTCGAGGGTGCGGGTCAGCGGCATTCCTGGGCGGTACCCCCGCCCGGGCCTGGTCATACCACCGAGCAGTTGTCGATCATCGTCGAATTGTCACCCAGGTGGCACCTGTGCTTGCTGTGGCGCAAGTGTCGGCGGCACTCGTCGCGACTCTTCCTGATCTGCCAGGTTTCGGCTCCGGCTACGGGGGTTAATGGGACGCTCTGACCGGGAGGACCACCGCCGAGGAAAAGATCGCAGGGAGGTGACCCATGCGCGTCGGCCTCGTCTGCGCGCACGCCAGTTCGTACCGCCACGCCGACGGCCCACCGGTCGGCACCCGCCAGCACATAGCGCGGGTCGCCGCCGAGTTGGCCGAACGGGGCCACGACGTCCGGCTCTACGACCGCACTGACGATCCGGGACTGCCGGCGACGATCGACGTCGACGGCTACCAGGTACACCGGGTGCCGGCGGGCCCGCCCACCCCCCTCTCCACGGCCGAGCTGATCCCCCACGTGACGGAGTTCGGCCGCTGGTTGACCGACGAGTGGTCCGGCGCCTGGCGACCCGAGGTGGTGCACGGGCACTACTGGGTCGGTGGCCTGGCCGCCGCGCACGCCGTCCGGGAGACCGACATCCCGGTGGTGCAGACGTTCCACTCGCTCGGCGTCGAGCAGCTACGACACCTGGGCGGCCACTACGACGGGCCGGGGGAGCGGATCACCCTGGAACGGGCCCTGACCCGGGCCGTCGACATCGCCGTCGCCCAGTCGAACGACGAGGTCGACGAGTTGACCCGGATGGGTCTGCAACGCAGCTCCGTCGCGTTGGTGCCGGCCGGTGTCGACATCGAGCAGTTCCACCCCGACGGCGAGGCGGCGCCCCGCGAACAACGGGCCCGCATCCTCTCGGTGGGCTCACTCTCGGCCGGGCACGGCCAGGAGGACCTGATCCGGGCGATGCGGCTGGTCGGCGACGCCGAACTGGTGATCGCCGGTGGGCCGCCGACCGGCCATCTCGCCAACCACGCCGAGGCGCGACGGTTGCGTGAGCTCGCCGAGCAGGTGGGCGTCGCCGACCAGGTGCGGCTCGTCGGTGCGGTCCCGCACGACCAGATGGCCACCTGGTACAGGTCGGCGGACGTGGTCGCCTGCACGCCGCACTACTCGTCGGCCGGGCGGGTCTCGTTGGAGGCGATGGCCTGCGGCGTGCCGGTGATCGGCTACGCCATGGGCGGCCTGGCGGACGCCGTCGTCGACGAGGTCACCGGTCGGCTGGTGCCCCCCGGCGATGTGCGGGCCCTCGGTGTCTCGCTGCGTCGGCTGCTCGCCGACAACGCCGGCCGGTTCGCGTACGGGCACGCCGCGGTGGACCGGGTCCGCAGCAGCTACACGTGGGAGCGGACCGCCGGTGCGTTGGAGCGGCTCTACGAGCGGGTGGTGAGCCGCCGCAAGCCGGTCGAGGCCTAGCCCTGCCCTGGGCCGGGCACCGACGCCGCGCTGCCCGCGCGTTCGTCGTCGTTCGTCGTCAAGATCTGCGCAACATCGGGGATGTTGCTGTTTCCCGCGTGTCGGAGGCAGCAACATCCCCGATGTTGTGAGGATCTTGGGCGCGGGGCGCGGGGCGCGGGGCGCGGGGCGCGGGGCGCGGGGCGCGGGGCGCGGGGCGCGGGGCGCGGGGCGCGGGCGGGTCAGCCGGAGCGGGCGGGTCAGCCGGAGCGGGTGGCGACGGCCATGGCCCGGTCCCGCCCGCGTGCCACCGAGCGGTGCTGCTGCGGCTCCGCGTACCGGGTCAGTCCGATCACCGCGGTCAGGGTGACCAGGAAGCCGGCCGCCGCCAGCCACTCCCGGCCCGGCCAGATCTTGTCGTTGAGCAGCAGCAGGCCGACGATCGCGGCCGGCACCGCGCCGGCGGCGTCCATCGCGGCGACCGCCGCGGTGGTCGAGCCGCGCTGCATGGCCAGGCCGAGCAGCAGTTGACCGACGATCGAGTGGACGATCAGCAGGTAGAACAGCGGGTCGGTGAGGAACGCCTCGGCCGACGGCGCGGACGCCAGCGGCCGGGCGGCGACGGCGGCCGAGCTGAACGCCAAACCGGCCAGCGAGCCGAGGGCCACCGACCCCGGTGCCCCGTGCAGTCGGACGGCGAAGACACCGAGCACCCCGATGACGCCGAGAGCCACCAGCAGGGCGATCGAGCCGGCCGTGCCGAGCTGCCGCGACGGCGCCGGACGGGCGGACAGCACCAACGCGGTGATCCCGGCGAAGAGCAGCGCGAGCAGCACCACCTCCGCGGCCGGCAGTCGCCACTTCAGCACCAGCACGCCGAGGATCGCGGTCACCCCGAGCCCGGCCGCCACGCTGGCCTGCACCAGGAACAGCGGGAGATCCCGCCGGGCCAGGAAGGCGAACACGAAGCCGGCGATCTGGCAGCCCAGGCCGACCAGGTAGGTCCGGTGCCCGGCGAGGCGCAGCAGCAGGCCCGGATCGAACGTGTGGTGGACGGTGGTGCGGGCTGCGGCCACCGACTGGAGGAGGTTGGCGAAGCCGTACGCGACGATCATCGTCGCGAGGAAGCACCAACCGGAGGAGACCACCTGGCGAGGATAGAGGTTGCCGGGTGTCAGCGCTCGGCTGGCCGATCGAGCCGGGCGAGGATGTCGGCGTGCAGCACACCGTTGGTGGCCACCACACTGCTGTCGGTGCCGGGGTCGCCGGCCGGGGTCGGTCGACCATCCAGATCCGTCACCGTGCCACCCGCCTCGGTGATGATCGGCACCAATGCCGCCACGTCCCACAGCGACAACTCCGGCTCGACCATCACGTCCAGTGCTCCCTCGGCCAGCAGCATGTAGCCGTAGAAGTCGCCGTACGCCCGGCTGCGCCAACCGTCGCGCATCAAATCGAGCATCGCGTCGAGCAGCCCGGCGCGTTCCCACCCGGTCAGGGAGGAGTAGCAGACGCTGGCGTCGGCCACCGCACGTACCGCCGACACCCCGATCCGCTCGCCGTCGGCCGCGCCCGATCCGGCGTACGCGCCCGCGCCGGCGCTCGCCCACCAGCGCCGACCCAGCGCCGGCGCGGACACCACGCCGACCGCCGGTCGGTCGCCGTCGTAGAGCGCGATCAGGGTGGCCCAGACCGGCACACCGCGAACGAAGTTCTTGGTGCCGTCGATCGGGTCGATGATCCATCGGCGGCCGGCCGGGTCGGTGGACGGCCCGGCGCCGTACTCCTCACCCAGCAACCCGTCCGTCGGCCGGTGCTCGGTCAGCAGGGCCCGGATCTCCCGCTCCACAGCGGTGTCCGCGTCGGAGACCGGTGTCAGGTCGGGCTTCGCCTCCACGCGCAGGTCGAGTGCCCGGAACCGGGCCGTGGAGATGGCGTCGGCCCGGTCGGCGAGCTGGTGGGCGAGGGCGAGGTCGTCGGCGTACCCGGTCATCCCGGCAACCTAGCCGACGCCCGTCGGCTCACTCGTCGGGCCCGCGCCGGTCACCCTCGCCCGGCCCGCGCTGGTCGCTCTCACCGCGCGCGTCGCCCTCGCCGGCGCGGGAGGCCAGCAGTCGACGGTACGACGCCAGCCGGCGCGGGTCGGCCTTGCCGGAGGCCACCCAGGCGTCGAGTGCGCAGTCGGTCTCGTCCGCCGTGTGCTGGCAGTTGGGCGGGCAGTCGACGGTGCCCTCGACCAGGTCGGGGAAGCCGTGCAGCAGGCTGTCGGCGGACACGTGGGCCAACCCGAAGCTGCGGATGCCGGGGGTGTCGATGATCCAACCCGGGTCGGTGTCCACCCCGGGCACCGGTGGCAGTCGCAGCGCCACCGCGCTGGTGGAGGTGTGCCGACCTCGGCCGATCGCACTCACCACGCCGACCGCGCGGGCGGCGTCCGGGACGAGGCGGTTGACCAGCGTCGACTTGCCCACGCCGGAGTGCCCGACCAGCACCGACACCTTGCCGCTCAGCAGCGCACGGAGCGCGTCGAGGTCGGAGTCCGGGCGGTTCAGCACGTACGGCAGCTCCAGCTCGGTGTAGTAGCCGAGCACCTCCTCCGGACCGGCCAGGTCCGCCTTGGTGAGGCAGAGCAGCGGCTCGACGTCCGCGTCGTACGCGGCCACCAGGCAACGGTCGATGAATCCGGTACGCGGCGGTGGGTCGGCCAACGCGCTGACGATCACCAACTGGTCGGCGTTGGCCACCACCACCCGTTCCAACCGGCCCTCGGCGGTGGTCTCGTCGTCGTCGGCGGTGCGGCGCAGCACCGAGCGGCGGTCGGCGATCCGGACGATGCGCGCCAGGGCGCCCTCCGCACCGGACGTGTCCCCGACCAGGCTGACCCGGTCGCCCACCACCACCGACTTGCGGCCCAGCTCACGGGCGCGCATCGCGGTCACCGTGGGCAGCTCGGCCCCGACCACGCCGCGTTCGGCGCCGGACAGCACGCAGGTGTAGCGCCCCCGGTCGACGGCGATGACGAAGCCGTCCACGGCGTCGGAATGCCGAGGTCGGGTGCGCGTACGTGGACGCGACGACTTTCCGGGCCGAACCCGTACGTCGTCCTCGTCGTACTCCCGCCGTTTGGTCGCCAGGACCTGTCCTCTTCTCGCGTCAGCTCTTTCCGGTCACCATCGCTGACCATAGTGCCGGGAACTCGGGCATCGTCTTGGAGGTACACCCCACGTCGTCCAGCTCGATGCCGGGAACGGCGAGCCCGGTGACCGCGGCGGCGTGCGCCATGCGGTGGTCCTGGTAGGTGCGGAAGGTCCCACCGCGCAGGGGGCGGGGCCGCACCTCCAACCCGTCCGGGGTCTCGGTGATGTCCGCCCCGAGCCCGCTGAACTCTCGCGCCAGCGCGGCGAGCCGGTCGGTCTCGTGGCCGCGGATGTGCCCGACGCCGGTGAAGACCGACGGTGAGTCGGCCAGCATGGCCAGCGCCGTCAGCACCAGGGTCAGCTCGCCGACGTCGGACAGGTCGGCGGTCAGGCCGTGCACCACGCCGGTGCCCCGCACGGTCAGCCCGTCGGTGGAGAGGGTGACCTCGCCGCCCATCCGTTGCAGCAGCGAGCGGAGCTGCTCGACCGGTTGTGCGCTGCTGTGCGGCCAGCCCTGGAGGGTCACCTCACCGCCGGTGACCAGGGCGGCGGCGAAGAACGGCACCGCGCCGGAGAGGTCCGGCTCGATCTCCCAGGCGCGCCCGGTGAGCGGACCGGGCTCGACGGCCCAGACGTCGGGGGTGCTGTCGTCGACCGCCGCGCCGGCGGCCCGCAGCATCTGCACGGTCATTCGCAGGTGCGGCGCGGACGGCACCGGCGGGCCCTCGTGGCGCACCACGACACCCCTGTCGAAGCGCGGGGCGGCCAACAGCAGCCCGGAGACCAGCTGGCTGGAGGCGGACGCGTCGATCACCACCTCGCCGCCGGTGATCCGGCCGGTGCCGAGCACGGTCAGCGGCAGACTGCCGGTGCCGGTGACGTCGATCCGGACGCCGAGCGAGCGCAGCGCGGCGATCAGCGGGCCGAGGGGACGGGTGCGGACGTAGGGGTCACCGTCGAAGGTGACCTGCCCGTCGGCCAGGCCCGCGACCGGCGGCACGAACCGCATCACGGTGCCGGCCAGCCCCACGTCGACGTGGGCGGGGCCGACCAGCGGGTGCGGCCGGACCAGCCAGCGCTCGTCGTCGCTGATCGACACGTGCGCGCCCATGCCGCGCAGGCCGGCGGCCATCAACTCGGTGTCGCGGGCGCGTAGTGGCCGGGCCAGCGTCGACGGGCCGGCGGCCAGCGCGCTGAGCACCAGGGCGCGCGCGGTCATCGACTTGGAACCGGGTAGGCGCAGCGTCGCCGTCACCGGGTCGGACGCGGTCGGTGCGGTCCACGGCTGCGACGGCCGGGTCGCGGTTAGATTCCCCACGGTTACATTCTGCCGTGCCGGCTGCTGGGCGACGGGGGCCGGCGGTCGTACTCCCGGTTGGCGGGACAGCCGACAGGGCCTCCGACGCGTTAGCGTGTGCCCATGTGCGGCAGGTACGCGACGACCCGGAGCTCCGGCGAGCTCAGCGCGCTGTTCGAGTCGTCCGACGACACCGACGGCGTGCTCCGACCGGATTACAACGTCGCGCCGACCGACCGGGTGCCGCTGGTGCGGGTCAGCCCGGAGGGGCATCGCAGTCTCTGCGTGGGCCGCTGGGGCCTGCTGCCGCACTGGTCCCGGTCCGCCGCCGGGGCCGCTCGCATGATCAACGCGCGGGCGGAGACGGTGGCCACCAGCCGGGCGTACGCCGGGTCGTTCGCCCGCCGCCGCTGCCTCGTCCCGGCCGACGGCTGGTACGAGTGGGTCCGTCGCCCGGACGGCGGACGGCAGCCGTACTACATGACGCCCACCGACGGGTCGGTGCTCGCCCTGGCCGGCATCTGGTCGCTCTGGGAGTCCGGTGGCGATTCCCGGCTCACCTTCAGTGTGCTGACCACCGCGGCGCTCGGCGACCTGGCCGAGGTGCACGACCGGATGCCGGTGCTGCTGCCATCCGGTTCCTGGTCGTCGTGGCTGACGCCGACCGACGACCCGGATCGGTTGCTCGTCCCGGCGTCGGCCGAGCAGTTGGCGGGTTTGGAGATTCGACCGGTGGGGCCGACGGTGGGCGACGTCCGTAACGACGGCCCGCACCTGATCGACCGGGTGATGGTCGCGCCGGCGGTGGCGCCGCAGGAGTTGACGCTGTTCTGAGGTGACAGCACATCGTCGGGCACCGATTTGACAGCATTACGCGCGATTCGTCTCCCGACTGTTCAGTCATGTTCCCGGCAGACCCTTGTCCCGGTGTTGCGAAGTGCGATAGAACACAGCGCCGGTAGTGGCTGTCGATTCGCACGGGGCGGACGACGTCCACCGATCTTGCCGGTCCCACGGGGGAGGTGGGTGGATGACACGGGCGCGTATGCCCCGGCCGCACGAGGTGGCAGCGGCGCGGCGAGATCCGCGACTGCTGCGGGCATTGCGGGAACGACGACAAGACGACGCGTGGCGCACCAGAGGCACCTGTCAGAGCGTCGATCCGGAGACATTCTTTCCGGCACCGAACGAGCCGGCGGATGCTGCCGTCGCGCTGTGCCGCAGTTGTGATGTGCAGGGCTCCTGCCTGGCCTGGGCCCTGGACGTCGGTGACTGCCATGGCGTCTGGGGGGCGACCACGCCCCGCGAGCGGCGGGCGATGCTGGTGGCCTGGCGGGGCGAGGTCGAACCTGACCCGGATGCCGTCGACGACGCCGGTCCGCCGGTGCGGGACCGGCTACTCACTCTGGTGCCGCTCAGCTGACCCGCGGCCCGGTCCACCACCGGACGTCCAGCACGCGGCGCAGAATGGGCCGGTGCCAACCAGCGACCAGATAGACACCCCGCGCGGTCCGGCGGGGATCATCACCGACCTGCCGACCCGCCCGGCGACCGCGCTGCTCGTGCTCGGTCACGGGGCGGGCGGCAGCGTCGACGCACCCGACCTGCTCGCGGTCCGGGACGCGTCGGTCGCGGCCGGTCTGGTGGTCGTCCGGGTGACCCAGCCCTACCGGGTCGCCGGTCGACGTGCGCCCGCACCTGCGGGTCATCTCGACGAGGCCTGGACGGCGGTGCTCGCCGTGCTGCGCGGCCGGCACGCCGACGCACCGACGGTGCTGGTCGGAGGCCGTTCCAGCGGTGCCCGGGTGGCCTGTCGGACGGCGCGTGCGGTGGGCGCGGCCGGCGTGGTCGCGTTGGCCTTTCCGCTGCACCCGCCCGGACGGCCGGAGCGTTCCCGCGCCACCGAACTGGCCACCGGCCTGCCGACGCTGGTCGTCAACGGCGACCGGGACCCGTTCGGTACGCCGGAGCCGGCGCCGGGCGTGCGGGTGGTGAGCCGTCCGGGGGAGACGCACGACCTGCGGCGCGATCCGGTGGGCACGGCGACAGTCGTGCGGGACTGGCTGCGAGCCCAGGGCTGGGCGGCCGACTGATCGGCTCAGCCCGGCGACGGGCGTGCCGGGCTGTGCGGTTGTGCCCGGCGACGGGCGTGCCGGGCTGCGCGGCTGTGCCCGGCGACCGTTTCCGGTGCCGGGCAAGGGTCGTTGCATCGGATGGTGCCACCGGGTCGGTTCGAGCCGGAGGCGCCAGTCCTCCCAGGCCCTTCCTGGTCCCAGCGCCGGCCGCCGTCGGGGCCGGGACCAGGAACGGGGAGGCCCGGACGGAATGCCCCAGTGGTCATCTCGCGTTACAAACCCCGGACGACTTTTCTGCGAGGGGGGTGACCGGTGCCGACCGAGACACGGAGCCTGAAACGGGATGAGCGGGACGCCCGGCAGCTGAAGCGGCTGCTGGATGCTCCGGAGTGGCCTGCGACGGCGGGACCGGGCGGGGTTGGTGTGGTGAGCACGGGCACACCAGCCGGAAGTGAATCTGCGGGCAGGTCCGTACGCGTATCCTCGGCGGGAAAGCATCCGACGCGAGGGGATGTGCGGTTGACCACCGAGAAGACGGACGAGCGCAGGGCCCGATTCGAGCGGGACGCGATGCCATTCGTCGATCAGCTCTACGCTGCTGGGCTGCGGATGACACGCAACCCGGCGGATGCCGAGGACCTGGTCCAGGAGACGTACCTGAAGGCGTACGCGGCCTTCCACCAGTTCGAGCAGGGCACGAACCTGAAGGCCTGGCTCTACCGGATCCTGACCAACACCTACATCAACTCCTACCGCAAGCGGCAGCGTCAACCGATCCAGGCGCCGACCGAGGAGATCACCGACTGGCAGCTCGCCGAGGCCGAGTCGCACACCTCCAGCGGGTTGCGCTCGGCGGAGACCGAGGCACTGGACCGGCTTCCGGACAGCGACGTGAAGGAGGCCCTCCAGCAGTTGCCGGAGGAGTTCCGCCTGGCCGTCTACCTGACCGATGTCGAGGGCTTCTCGTACAAGGAGGTCGCGGACATCATGGGCACGCCGATCGGCACCGTGATGTCGCGTCTGCACCGGGGCCGTCGTAATCTGCGCAAGCTGCTTGAGCGCTACGCCGGGGAGCGGGGCTTCAGTGCCGCCCGCTCGTCCAAGGGCTCCAGCACCGCCGCTGCCGGCCAGGAGGTGTGACGTGAGCTGTGGGGAGCCGCACGAGACAGACTGCCGCGAGGTGCTCGCGGAGGTCTACCTCTACCTGGATCTGGAGTGCGCCGACGAGCGGCGTTCGCTGATCCGGCACCACCTCGACGAGTGCGGGCCCTGCCTGCGCGAGTACGGGCTGGAGCAGGAGGTGCGGGCGCTGGTGGCGCGTTGCTGCGGCAACGAGACCGCGCCGGACGAGCTGCGCGAGCGGCTTCGGGTCAAGCTCACCGAGTTGGTGGTCTTCGAGACCAGTGATTCCCGCGAGCTGGCCGACTGAGCGTCAGCACATCTGACTGACCAACACCGGTGGCCCGGGTCGACGTGGACCCGGGCCACCGGTGTGCCCGGCGTCCGCCGGGTGGGGCTGATCGGTGACGGGCCGCCGGCCCGTCGACTCGGTCAGGAGTTGGGACGCTTGCCGTGGTTCGCGGCGCTCTTCTTACGGGCCTTCTTCTTCCGGGACTTCTTCGCCATGCTGACCTCCTCGTGATGGGTCGGATCCGTCCTGCGCACGACCTCGGCGCGGGTGCACCCACCGGCCGTCCGGCGTCGGGTCCGACCCGCTGATGGTAGTGCTGTCGACACCCGCCACCTTCCCCAGGGCGGATGTGCGATCCGGCTGTGCCGCTGTGCGCTCGCCGCCGTCCGGCGCATGATTGGATACGACGGCAGACACATCGCGAAGAGGGAGGGCCCGGACATGGCCGAGGAGATCCGCGCCGAGATGGTGGCGAACGTCTGGAAGGTCGTCGCCACGGCTGGTGACACGGTGGCCGAGGGCGACACCCTGGTGATCCTCGAGTCGATGAAGATGGAGATCCCGGTCATCGCCGAGTCCGAGGGTGTGATCCAGCAGCTCGCCGTGCACGAGGGCGACGTCGTGCAGGACGGCGACCTGATCGCGGTGATTGCTTGACCGGGCTGCGGGTCCGTCCTGCCGAGCAGGCCGACTTCCCGGCGGTGGCCCGGCTGACGGTGGCCGCGTACGAGGCGGACGGTCAGCTCAAGGGCGAGCACGGGTACGGCGCGGTGCTGGCCGACGTGTCGACCCGGGCTGCCAGTGGCGAGGTGCTGGTGGCCGTGGACGAGGCGACCGACGCGGTGCTCGGCTCGGTGACCTTCGTGCTGCCGGGCACCCGCTTCGCGGAGCTGTCCGGGCCGGGTGAGGCGGAGTTCCGGATGCTCGCTGTCGACCCGGGCGCCCAGGGGCGGGGCGTGGGTGCCGCGCTGGCGCAGGCGTGCGTCGCGCGCGCGACCGAGTTGGGCTGCGTGGCGGTGGTGATCTGTGTGCGGGCCGGGATGGCTCTCTCGGCCCACCGGCTCTATTCGCGGCTCGGGTTCGCCCGTGCGCCGGAGAAGGACTGGTCGCCGGCGCCGGGGGTGGATCTGCTCGGTCTGCGGCTGGATCTCACGCGCGGCTGACCGCCCCGCGTCCGCCCGCGCCCACCCGCGCCGCGCCCACCCGCGCCGCGGCCGTCGCAAGATCCGCGCAACATCAGGGTTGTTGGTGTCTCCCGAGCGTCGGAGGCAGCATCAACCCTGATGTTGTGCGGATCTGGTCAGCTGGCGGGGCCGGTCGCGCCCCGGTGTGGTGTCGCGGCTACTCAGCCGGCGCGGGCGGGGCGGGCGGCACGGGCGGGGGCGGGGGCGGGGGCGGGGCGTGATCGGTGCCGATGGCGGCCAGCAACTCGTCGGCGACCTCCAGGGCGAGCTTGCGGCGTTCGTCGTCGCTGATGTGCGGGGCGCGGAGCGCGAACCAGCTGCCGTGCACCGCGAACAGGGACAGGGTGGCGCGCAGTTGGGCGGCGGGGGAGTCGTCGCCACGGCACAGCGCGTCGGCGAGCGTCATCATCCGGCCGCGCATCTGCTGGCCGGCGGCGAGACTCTTCAACACGGTCTGGTTCTGCTCGAAGAACCGCATCACCGACGGCATCTCACCGCTGAACATCGTGTCGGCGTAGCGGGAGACGAGCTCGCGCCGGGTGTCCAGGGTCGCGGGCTGCGACTCGGCCCAGGCGGTCAGCGTGTCGATCTGCACCAGCCGGTCCTCGACGAAGCTGGCGACGATGTCGTCCTTGCTCTTGAAGTGGTAGTAGAGCGCGGCCTTGGTGACGTTGAGGCGCTCGGCGATCTCCCGAAGCGAGGTCTTCTCGTACCCCTGCTCGGTGAAGAGCTCGAGCGCGACGGCCTTGATCCGCTCCCGCGTGCCGCCTGTGCTCTCCCTCACCCACGCCCCCCAATTTGCTTGACCGCTAGTTGGTGCCCAACTTACCGTGCGGCTAGTAAGGTGACTAGCCGGGCGGCAAGTAAGTATGGCAATCCTCGGGGGGAGCTTACCCATGACACAGGCAACCCAGGCCGGCGCACGACCCGTCAACATCAGGGTCGTGCTGTTCGGGCTGATGATCGCGATGATGCTCGCGATGCTCGACAATATGATCGTCAGCACCGCGTTACCGCGGATCGTCGGTGAGTTCGGCGGGCTCAACCACTTCACCTGGGTGGTCACCGCGTACGTCCTGGGCACCACCGTCTCCACCCCCATCTGGGGCAAGCTCGGTGACCTCTACGGCCGCAAGTCGGTCTTCCTGACCTCGGTCGTCATCTTCCTCGTCGGCTCCGCCCTCTGCGGTATGGCCGGTTCCGGGATGTTCGGCGGTCCGCAGGACGGCATGGTGCAGCTGATCGCCTTCCGCGCCGTGCAGGGTCTCGGTGCCGGCGGCCTCATGGTCGGCGTGATGGCGATCATCGGTGACCTGGTCCCGCCCCGCGAGCGTGGGCGCTACCAGGGCATGATCGCCGGCATCATGGCGATCGCCATGGTCGCCGGCCCACTGGTCGGCGGCTTCATCACCGACCACCTCTCCTGGCGCTGGGCGTTCTACGTGAACCTGCCGCTCGGCGGCGTCGCGTTGCTCGTGCTGATCACCACCATGCACCTGCCGAAGTACCGCACCGAGCACCGGATCGACTGGCTCGGCGCGGGTCTGCTCTCGGTCGGCATCACCGCGATCGTGCTCATCACCACCTGGGGTGGCAACGAGTACGACTGGACGTCCCCGCAGATCTTCGGCCTGGCCGTCCTGGCCGTGCTCGCGTTGGTGGCGTTCGGCCTGGTGGAGCGCCGGGTCCAGGAACCGATCCTGCCGTTGGGGCTCTTCGCCAACCGCAACTTCGCGTTGATCTCGGTGATCGGGTTCCTGCTCGGCTTCGCGATGTTCGGCGCGATGAACTTCCTGCCGCTCTACCAGCAGACCGTGCAGGGCGCGTCGGCGACCAACAGTGGTCTGCTGCTGCTGCCCCTGATGTTCGGCATGCTCGTCGTCTCGCTGGTCATCGGTCGGGCGATCACCAAGAACGGCAAGTACCGGGCGTACCCGATCATCGGTGGCGTGGTGATGGCCGCCGGCATGGCGCTGCTGTCCATGCTCGACACCGACACGAGCAAGCTGACGTCCTCGCTCTACATGGTCGTGCTCGGCGTCGGCATGGGTTTCCTCATGCAGACGTCGATGCTGATCGCGCAGAACAGCGTGGAGCAGAAGGACCTCGGCGCGGCCAGCGGCGCGGCGACCTTCTTCCGGTCGATCGGCGGCTCGTTCGGCATCTCGCTGTTCGGTGCGATCTTCGCCAACCGGCTGGCCAACTCCGAGGGCGGCCGCGCCTTCGGTGGCGGCGAGGCCGGGGCCGGCATGGACCTGGCGAAGCTCAAGGAACTGCCCGCCCAGGCGCGCGAGTTGGTGCTCGGCGGTCTCTCCGACGCGATCTCGCACGTGTTCCTGTGGGCGGTGCTGTTCACCATCGTGATCCCGGTGCTCGCCTGGTTCATCAAGGAGATCCCGCTGCGGACCGCCAACGAGGCGCCGCCGCAGGCCACCCCGGAGGAGGAGGCCGAGGTCGCTCTCGGCAAGGCTCCCGTCGCCTGATCCGACATCCGCGTCGCACGCCGCGTCGTCCCGTCCGGGGCGGCGCGGCGTGTGTCGTCCGCCGAAGCACCGTTACCGGCGACGCAGGCGTTGCCAGAGGCGGCGTAGCGGATTGCGGGGGCGGGGGACCCGGGCGGAACGCGTGCCGAGCAGGTCGGTGGCGAGCGCCGCGGTGGCCGGATCCAACTCCGGAGCGGCGAGCGCCAGATGGGCCAGCGAACCGGCGATCGGGACCGGCCGGGTCCGCGCCACGGCGGCGGCGTCGGCGAGCCGCTCCGCCACCACCCGCGCCACGTCCGCGCGCACCGAGGGATCCACCCAGGCTGCGGTGACCAGGGCGAACAGCGCCGCCTCGGTGACCCAGTCCTCGACCCCCCAGATCAGGTCGAGCAGCACCCGGCGGCGGGTCGAGCCCTCCCACGGCTCGTCGGTGCTGTGGTGCAGCAGACCCAGGCAGGCCCACACCTGCACACCCCGGACCCAGACCGACGGGTCGTGGGCGGCGAGCAGTCGACCCACCGCGTTGGCCGGCGGCGCGGGTGGGTGCACCAGCAGACCGAGCAGATCGGCCACGTCGAGACCGGCCAGGCTCACGGCCGCGTCGTACGCGGCGGGCGGGTGTGGCCACGCCGGGTGCGCGATCTGCCCGATCCGGTCGACAGCCGTCGCCGAGGGCGTCGGCAGGGCCGGCGTGGGTACGTCGTCCGCGTACCGCCACAGCTGTTGGGCGGACGCCCGTCGCGGCTCGCGCGGGTCCGGTTCCAGCGCGCTTCCGACGACGTCGATCCGCAGCCCGGGAGCTGTCGACGTCGCCGTCCGGACGGCGCTCGGCGGGGCCGGGGCAGTCAGGTGTACGACGCCGCCGAGGCCGTTGTCGTCGTCGGCCACCGCCCGGCGCACCGCGTCGGCCAGCGGGCCGTCGGCCGGTGTCAGCTGACCGAGCCAGGGTCGGGCCCGGCAGCACTGGGCCAGGTCGCCGTGCTCGTGGGTGTCGTCGGGATGGTCCCGGACGAAGTCGGCGAGCGCGACCAGGTGGGCCAGGTCGCCGTCGCGCAGGTGCCGCAGGCGGTGTGCGGTGTGCACCGCGCAGTCGAACGACGGGTCGCGTGCCAGCGCCCGCTCGGTCCACTCCAGCGCCTCGTCGAGCCGGCCGATGTCGGCCAGGGTGCCGGCGATGTCCGCGTAGATCGCCAGGTCGTCGGGGTCCAGCTCGACAGCCCGACCGAGAGCCGCGAGGCCGTCGCGGGTCCGGCCCGCGCTGCGGTACGCGTACCCGAGCCAGACCTCGCCCATCTTCGACTGCTGTGCGCGTACCCCTCGGGTGGCCCAGCGGACCGCCAGAGCGGCTTCGCCGACGCGCCGGGCCAGCGCGGACGCCGCTCCCAGCAGCAGGCTGTGCTCGGGGTGCACGGTGACCGCGTTGCGGGCCAGCGTCAGGTACGGCGTGAGGGCGGCCCGGCCGAGCCGTGGCACCGGGTCAGGCAGGGCGGCGCACACCTGCATGAGGACGCGGGCGATGTGTTCCGGGTCCAGTCGTTCGGCCAGCTCGGGTGCGGTGACCCAGGGCACCTCGGCCCACGGGGCGCCGGGCGCGTACGCGGTCGCCGCGGCCAGCAGTTCCAGCCCTTCGGCGGGGCGCCCGGCGGTGGCGAGCAGGTGGGCGCGGGCGACGACGGCTCCCACGAACGTGTGGTGGTTGATCGGGAACAGGTCGAGGCCACCGTCGCTCACGGCGGCGAGTCGGGCCAGTGTCTCGTGCACCTCGGGCAGGGTGGGGGCCCGCGCCATCGCACCGGCGAGGTGACCGGCGGCGTGGTGCAGGTCGCCCTCGTCCAGTGCCAGCCGGGCCAGCGCCAGCTCCTCCGTGGCGGAGAGCGCGGCATCGTCCGTTCCCTCGGGCACGTCGTCCTCTCGTCGCAGACTCGACCGTGTGCAGCGGGCCAAGCGTAGTTGATATTGGGATCATTCGGTGATCATCTGCGCACTCCTGCTCGTTCAATTGCTCGAATATGGGGAAAGGTGCAAGACTGAGCAGGAAACGCGCGGGAACCGCGCAGGGGAGGAGTGTCCGTGACACGCGCAGGGGCTGGCATGGCCGCCGACATCGACGAGCAGCCGGCCGGCTACGCGCGGCTGCTCTCCGCCGCCAACGCCGCCGAGATCGCCCGGGTCGCGGCGGTCATCGCCGAACGCCGCCCGCGGCACGTGGTCTTCACCGCCCGGGGCACCTCCGACCACGCTGCCCTCTACGGGGCGTACCTGACCGAGATCCGGCTCGGCCTGCCCGCCGGGCTCGCCTCGCCCAGCGCGGTCACCCTGTTCGGGGCCCGACCCGACCTGTCCGACGCCTTGGTCGTCGGGGTCAGCCAGAGCGGCGGTTCCCCCGACCTGGCCGAGGTGCTGCGAGCCGCCCGCGCCTCCGGGGCGCTGACCCTCGCGGTGACCAACGCCCCCGACTCGCCGCTGGTCGACGTGGCCGAGCTGAGCGTCGACATCGCCGCCGGGCACGAGCGGGCGGTGGCCGCCACCAAGACGTACACCGCCGAGCTGCTCGCCCTGCTGATGCTCGTGGAGGGGATCCGGGCCGGCGACGGTGTGCTCCCGGCGGCCGAACGGGAGGCCCTCGACGCGCTGCCCGAACTGGCCGCGCGCACCCTCGCCGACGACACTCCGGCCCGACTCGCGCCGCGCTACCGGTTCGCCCGGCAACTGGTCACCACCGGGCGGGGGTACGCGTACCCGACCGCCCGGGAGGCCGCGCTGAAGCTGATGGAGACGTCGTACCTGCCGGCGCTCGCCTTCTCCGGCGCCGACCTGCTGCACGGTCCGCTCGCGATGACCGACCCGGAGGTCCCGGTGCTCGCCGTGGTCGGCTCCGGCCCGGGTGGACGGTCGATGGGTGAGGTGCTGCCCCGCCTCGGCGAACGCCGCGCCGACGTGGTGGTGGTCGGCTCCGCCGAGGTGCCGGGGGCCACCCGGCTGGCAGTTCCCGAGGTCGACGAGCGGTACGCCCCACTGCTGGACATCCTGCCGTTGCAGCGGTTGGCGCTGGCCCTGGCCCTCACCCGGGGTGAGGACCCGGACGCGCCACGCGGGTTGAAGAAGGTCACCGCGACGATGTGAGGCGCGGCGTGGCACCCTGGTCACCGTGTCCACGCTGCGCGACCTCGCCGAGGAGCACACCCATCTCCGTCCGGCCGACATCGACCACCTGCACCGCATCGCCGGCGACTGGCAACTGCTCTCCGATCTGTCCTTCGCCGACCTGCTGCTCTGGGTGCCGGTCGACGCCGACGGCACGTTCCTCTGCGTCGCCCAGGTCCGCCCGACGACCGCCCCCACCGCCTATCAGGACGACCAGGTGGGGCGCATCGTCGGCGGGTCGGAGGTGGCACACCTGGGCGTCGCGTACTCCCAGGGCCGAATCTGGCGGGAGGGCGACCCGGTCTGGTACGGCGACGTGCCGGCCCGGCACGAGGCGATCCCGGTCCGGCTGCGCACCGCCGAGGGGGAGGCCGGTGAGGTGATCGCCGTCGTGGGACGGGACACCAACCTCTCCACCGCGCGTACGCCGAGTCAGCTGGAACTCAACTACCTGACCACGGCGGACGACCTGGCGCAGATGATCGCGGACGGCACCTTCCCGCCGCCCCGGCATCCCGGCGAGACCACCTCCGCACCCCGGGTCGGCGACGGCCTCGTCCGGCTCGACGCCGGGGGGAAGGTCACCTACGCCAGCCCGAACGCCCAGTCCGCGTACCGCCGACTGGGCTACGCCTCCCATCTCGTGGGCGAGGACCTGGCCGCGCTGCACCGCCGGCTGGCCGGCGATCCGTTGGAGGGCACCGAGGCGGCGAACGGCATCCTGGCCGCGTTGCGCGGCGAGGGGCCGCCGCGACGGGAGATCGACGCCCGAGGGGCCACGATGCTCACCCGGGCGTTGCCGCTGATGCCCGCCGGGGTGCCGATCGGCGCGCTGGTGCTGGTCCGGGACATCACCGAGGTACGGCGTCGTGATCGGGCGTTGATCACCAAGGACGCCACCATCCGGGAGATCCACCACCGGGTGAAGAACAACCTCCAGACCGTGGCCGCGCTGCTGCGGTTGCAGGCCCGCCGGGTGGCCATGCCGGAGGCGCGGGTCGCGCTGGAGGAGTCGGTACGCCGGGTCGCCTCGATCGCCCTGGTGCACGAGACGCTCTCCATGTCCAGTGACGAGGCGGTCGAGTTCGACGGCATCGTCGACCGGGTCTCGAGCGCGGCGACCGAGGTCGCGGCGACCGAGGTGAGCGTCGGCATGCGACGGCGGGGCAGTTTCGGCGTGCTGCCGGCGGAGATCGCCACCTCGCTGGTGATGGTCCTCAACGAGTTGCTGCTCAACGCCGTCGAGCACGGCTTCCCGCCGAGCGACGAGGAGGACGAGCCCCTGACCGTCGCTGCCTCCGGAATGGTGCCGGTCGCCGTACCCGAGGTCGACCCGGAGCTGCGACCCGAGGTGGTGGTCTCGGCGCATCGGTTCCGCAAGATGCTGCACGTCTCGGTGGCCGACAACGGGCGCGGCCTGCCACCGGACTTCGACGCCGAACGTGCCAGCCGGCTCGGCCTGCAGATCGTCCGGGCCCTGGTCACCGGGGAACTGCGCGGCACCATCGAGCTGCGGGCCGGCGCCAACGGCGGCACCGAGGCCGTGTTGGTCGTCCCGCTGGCGCGTAACGCCCCGGACGGTCGGTCGCAAGGCTGAGCCGAGCTGGCCGCGCTCCGCCGGGTCGGGGTCCGGCTGGTCCGCCTGGGGGGTGGTCCGGTCCGCTCGGGTCTGCTCCGATCACCACGTTGACTCGGACGACGAGTGCCGGTCGGGCGTCTCATTGTTCTGAGCGATATACCTCTGGGTCATATTGATGACTCAGAGGTATATCGCTCAGAAAGGTGAGGCCCGCCCGCCGCTGCTGCTTGCGTGCCCGCCCGCCGCCCGCGCAGGACGGCCTCCCCGCGTCTGCGCGACTCCCACGCCCTGTTCGCGGCGGCCCTCGCCCCCTCGCGGCGGCCCTCGCCCCCTCGCGGCGGCCCTCGCGGCAGCCGGGTCAGTTGCCCGGCCGTCGGATCAGCAGGGCGACGGCCAGGCCGGGGCGCTGCCAGACCTGGGTGACGGTGAACTGCGCGCGCAGCGTGTCGCCCTTGGCGCCGGGCACGGCGGCCAGCGGATCGGTGTGCCGGCCACTGACGACCAGCCAGACCCGTGGCGTGCCGGCCAGGCACTGCGCCGGTTGGGGACACTCGGCGGCCCACAGGTCACCCCGGCGGGCCTCGTCCTCGGTGACCAGCACGTCGCGGGGCGGGTCGTGGAGGTGGTATTCGATGCCGAGGTCGAGGAAGAGCCAGCTGTGTCGGGGCGAGTAGACCACCGCGTCACCGGGCCGCTGACCGTCGCCGATCACCCTCGCCGCGCCCGCGTAGTCGACCGGCGCGTTGCGCGGCCACTCGTGTGTCCGCCGCAGCGCTGCCTGGTCGGGGAGGCCGAGCAGCCCGGCCAGGACCACCACGACGAGCGCGGCCGGCGCGGCCACCGCGGCCAGGGCCGCGCCCGCCAGCAGGCACGCGAAGGGCACCACGAAGACCAGGTACCGAGGCACCCACAGGGGTACGACAGCGCCGGCGGCGAAGAGCAGCAGCACCGGCAGCAGCACCGCGCTCACCGGCAGCAGTGCCCGACGTCCGAGCCGTGCCGCCCCCAGCGCGGCCACCCCGAGCAGCAGGCCGCCCACCACACTGCTCTGGGCCACGCCGCCCGGCAGCGCGGTCAGGTCGTCCAACCGAGCCAGACCCACCCAGTTCAACTGCCGGGACTGCTGGGTCCGGGCCTTGACCAGCAATGGACCGGCCAGCAGCACGACCGGCACCACGGCGGCCACCCACCGCCAGACCCGCCGGTCCCGCTCGGCGGTGGTGTGGTCCCGAGTGCCGGCACCGGCAGCGGCGGGCCCTCGCCACCAGACGAGCACGACGACCAGCGCGTGCGCGGCCAGCAGCGTCAGCGCGATCAGGTGGACGAGGCCGAGAGCCGTGACCGCGACGGCGTACCCGGCCCAACGGGCCCAGCTCGGCCGTCGCAGCGCGGTCACCAGGAGCACTGTGGCGAGCACCGCGAGCATGGTGGCCAGGGCGTACGGGCGGGCCTCCTGGCCGTAGCGCGACGTTCCGGGGAGCACCGCGAACAGCAGGCCGGCGAAGAGGCCGGTGCGCCGGTCGACGAGCCGAGCGCCGAGCACGGCGAGCAGCCCGGCGGCCACTGTCATCGCCAGCACGGCCGGCAGGCGCAGGGCGACTGTGGAGTCGCCGACGATCCTGGTCCAGATGTGCATCAGCAGGTAGTACGGGCCGGTCGCGGCGTCGATGGTGTCGGCCAGGCGGGCCAGGTCGGTGGGCGACCGGGTGGCCGCGCTCCACGTGGCCAGTTCGTCGCGCCAGAGCTGGGCGGAGCCCAGGCCCGTCACCGTCACCGCCAGGGTCAGCAGCGCCGGGGGGAGCCAGACCGGTGGGCGGCGCAGGTGATCCCACGCCGCCCCGCTCGACTTCTCGGACAATCCGCCCACGGTTCGAGCCTGCCACGGCCCTGCCCCCCGTGGGTGTCAGCTGGCGGCAGGCGATGGCCGACAGGGGCGGGTGGTGCGTTATGCCCGAACTGTCCTCGGTGACCAGCTGGTCGGCTGACCACCGGCCCGTGATGTGGGATCCAGCACGCGGACATTGGCCGGCCCCCTTGGGGTGTGGCAGCATGGGCGCATGACCGCCGCAGTCGTCCGCCGCTTCGTGGCACGTCGCCACGTCGATTACGGCCGCGTGCGCAGCGCGGTCTGTCCGGCCTACTGACGACGCCCGACCAATCCGTCTCGGGCGCGCTCCGCGCCGGCTGTCTGAAGACACCGTTGTCCCGCCCGCTACGCGGGCCGGCCGCCGCGCCCCGCGTACACCGAGGCACAGCAGACAACGGAGGACGCCGCGATGGCGGTCAGCAGCATCCCGGCCCGTTCCGAGGACCCGACGGCTCGCCCGACCCGAGCGCCGCGCCGGCCACGGGGTGAGGGCCAGTGGGCGCTCGGCCACCGTGAGCCGCTCAACCCCAACGAGCGGATCAAAAAGGACGACGACCCGCTCAACGTCCGGGCCCGCATCGAGACGATCTACGCGCACCGGGGTTTCGCCTCCATCGACCCGCAGGACCTGCGGGGACGGTTCCGCTGGTGGGGCCTCTACACCCAGCGCAAGGCGGGCATCGACGGCGGGCGCACCGCCGTGCTGGAGCCGCACGAGCTGGAGGACGAGTTCTTCATGCTCCGGGTCCGCATCGACGGCGGTCAGCTCAGCCTGGCCCAGCTACGGGTGATCGCGGACATCTCCCGGGAGTTCGCGCGGGACACCGCCGACATCACCGACCGGCAGAACATCCAGTACCACTGGATCCGGGTCGAGGACATGCCGGAGATCTGGCGCCGACTGGAGTCGGTCGGTCTGCAGACCACCGAGGCGTGCGGTGACTGCCCGCGCATCGTGCTGGGCAGCCCGGTCGCCGGGGTGGCCCGCGACGAGGTGCTCGACCCCACCCCGGCGATCGACGAGATCGTCTCCCGGTACGTCGGCGACAAGCAGTTCTCCAACCTGCCCCGCAAGTTCAAGACGTCGATCTCCTGGCTGGTCGACACCCCGTACGAGTCGAACGACATCGCGTTCCTCGGCGTCGACCACCCCGAGCACGGCCCCGGCTTCGACGTCTGGGTCGGCGGTGGCCTCTCCACCAACCCGATGCTCGCCCAGCGGCTCGGCGTCTGGGTGCCGCTGGCCGAGGTGCCGGACGTGTGGGCCGGTGTCGTCGGGATCTTCCGCGACTACGGCTACCGCCGGCTGCGCAACCGGGCCCGGCTGAAGTTCCTGGTGGCCGACTGGGGTGTGGAGCGTTTCCGGGAGGTCCTGGAGAAGGACTACCTCGGCCGCACGTTGCTCGGCGGTCCGGCGCCGACCCTGCCGTCGAAGCCGATCGACCACGTGGGCGTGCACGAACAGGCCGACGGGCGGCACTACGTGGGCGCCGCCCCGGTGGTCGGGCGGGTCTCCGGCGCGCAGCTGAGCCAATTGGCCGACGTGGTCGAGGCGCACGGCAGCGACCGGGTGCGGCTCACCCCGTACCAGAAGCTGCTGGTGCTCGACGTGCCGTCGGAGCGGACGGAGTCGCTGGTCGACGCGTTGCGCGGGATCGGTCTGGAGGCCCGGCCGTCGGCCTGGCGGCGCGGCACCATGGCGTGCACCGGCATCGAGTACTGCAAGCTCGCGATCGTCGAGACGAAGGCCCGCGGCGAGGAGCTGGTGGCGCGGCTGGAGCAGCGGCTGCGCGACTTCGACGCGGACATCTCGATCCACATCAACGGCTGCCCGAACGCCTGCGCGCGCACGCAGGTCGCCGACATCGGGCTCAAGGGTCAACTTGTGGTCGGCCCGGACGGTCGGCAGGTGGAGGGCTTCCAGGTGCACCTGGGCGGTGGCCTGGGCATGGCGCAGGGCCAGACCGCCGGTTTCGGCCGCAAGCTGCGCGGCCTGAAGACCACCGCCGACGAGCTTCCGGAGTACGTGGAACGGCTGGCCCGTCGTTACCTGGCCGGTCGGAGCGAGGGCGAGACGTTCGCCAACTGGGTGATCAGAGTCGACGAGGAGGACCTGCGGTGAGCAGCGAGAACCGAGCGGCACCCCTGTACTGCCCGTACTGCGGCGAGGAGGACCTGCGGCCGCACGAGGCGGGGCACGGCGCGTGGGAGTGCCACGCCTGCACCCGAGTCTTCTCGGTGAAGTTCACCGGCCTGCTCTCGCGGGCGGTGACCCGATGAGCCTCGTCTCCGCCGCGAGTCTGCGCCTGGTCGGTCCGGGTGGCCCGACGCCGACCGATCCGGCCCGGCGCGGCCCGGACGAGCTGCGGGCCCTGGCCGAGCAGGCCGCCCGGGACCTGGAGGGCGCACCGGCCCTGGAGATCGCCCGCTGGGCGGCGCAGACCTTCGGCGACCGGTTCTGCGTCACCAGTTCGATGGCCGACGCCGTGCTGGCCCACCTGGTGTCCCGGGTGGCGCCGGGCGTGGACGTGGTGTTCCTCGACACCGGCCTGCACTTCCCCGAGACGCTGCGGGTGCGCGACGAGGTCGCCCGGACGCTCCCGGTGAACGTGCGGTCGATCCGGCCGCGGCTCACCGTCGGCCAGCAGGACGGCCAGTACGGCCCCCGGCTGTTCAACAAGTCGCCGGACGACTGCTGCCAGCTGCGCAAGGTGGAGCCGCTGGAGCGGGCGCTGACCGGGTACGACGCCTGGGCCGCCGGCCTGCGCCGGGACGAGTCACCGACCCGGGCTAACACGCCCGTGGTGACCTTCGACGCGCGGCGCGGCAGGGTCAAGGTCAACCCGATCGCGGCGTGGTCGCAGCGGGACGTGGACGCCTACATCGCCCGTTTCAACGTGCCGGTCAACGAACTGTTCAAGCAGGGTTACGGGTCGATCGGCTGCTGGCCGTGCACCCGCCGTACCAAGGCCGGCGAGGACGCGCGGGCCGGCCGGTGGGCCATGTTCGAGAAGACCGAGTGCGGCCTGCACGTCTGACCTCACCGGCGACGACCCCGACCGGCCCCGGTGCGGCCGGCGGGGCCGACCCGGTGGTGCTGGTCGCGCACGGCAGCCGCGATCCGCGAGCGGCCGAAGCCACCGAGGCGCTGGCCCGGGCCGTGTCGGCGGCCCGTCCGGGCACACCGGTGTGGGCGAGCTGGCTGGACCACACCGAGCCGGGGCCGACAGCGGTGTTGCGTGACCTGGCCGCAGCCGGTCACCGTCGGGCGGTGCTGGTGCCGCTGCTGCTGACCGCCGCGTACCACAATCGGGTGGACATCCCGGCGGCGGTCGCCGCGGCGGCGCAGAGCGGGCCACCGCTGGCGGTGCGGGTGACCGACGTGCTCGGTCCGGCGGACGGGACTGTCGACGCGGGGCTGCTGGGCGGGTTGCGTCGCCGGCTCGACGAGGCGGGTCCCGGCCGCTTCGACGCGCTGGTGCTGGCGGCGGCGGGCACCCGCGACGCGCGGGCGCGCTGTTCGGTGGGTCGGGTCGCGGACGCGCTCGCCGACGAGTTCCAGGTGCCCTGCCGGGTGGCGTACGCCTCGGCGGCTCCGCCGTCAGCGGGCGTGGCGGTGTCCCGACTCCGGGCTGCCGGCGCGCGGCGGGTCGCGGTGTGCGCGTACTTCCTGGCACCCGGCCTGTTTCACGACGCGGTGGCCGAGGCGGCCCGCGCGGCTGGGGCGGTTTCGGTCGCCGCGCCGCTGACCGACGCGCCGGAGTTGGTGGAGTTGGTGTTGCGGCGGGTCGACGATCGGCCGGTGCCTGCGTCGACGGGGTGACCCGTGCCGGCACGACGTCGCAGGTGCCGGACAGCGGAACGCCCCGGTGGGTGAACCCACCGGGGCGTACAGCTGTGTCGTTGGGGGATCAGGCGGAGTGAGCGCGCAGCACCCGGAGGCCGCCACGCCGCTTCACAGCGCGTCGCTCCTCCTCGCTCATTCCGCCCCAGACGCCGGCGTCCTGACCGGACTCGAGCGCCCACTGCAGGCACTGATCGGTCACGGAGCAGCGCCGGCAGACGGCCTTGGCCTGCTCGACCTGCAGGAGAGCCGGCCCGGACGTCCCGATCGGGAAGAACAGCTCCGGGTCCTCGTCGCGGCAGACAGCATGGTGACGCCAGTCCATGGCGGCAACACTCCTCATTCTGGATGGGTGGCAAACAATTGCTTGTCGTGCTTTTCCTATATGCATCCGCAGTGCCGGTGGTGACAGTTAGCGTCCGACCATTCGGCAGTGCGTGAGCAGGCGGTCAGCGCCGGGGACCTGCTGGAACAGCTCAACCTGACGAGCATATCCAGGCAATGTCCCGGTAACTCAAGTTCGCTTGTGAATACTTTCACGAACGCTCGTGATGTCAAGGGTGACGCTCGGAAAAACTCCGGGCGGTGAGCAAGCCCACAACCTGTTTGTCCGGATTCCAGTGCTTTCCTGGTTACCCGCCGTGCCACAGTCGAGGATCAATATAGTACAGTCCGCGTGACATTGCTGACATTTCCGGCACCTGCCCCTCGGTGTGGCGGCGACCGGCCGATGCGGTTGTGGCCACCGTGTCGACCAAGGGTGGTACCCGAGACCTAGCAGATTACTCTCAGTGCGGCCGGAACGGAGGTGAATCTGACTTTCTCCCGCTCGCCGAGATAGTCGCCGTCCAGCTGGAACGCCTGCGGACGGCTGGAGACCAGGGTGAACTCCGGCGTGTCATGGAGTCGTAACACCTGACGACCTCGCGGATCCGGCTGCCGACCCAGGAATTGGGTCACTGTCCGTGTTGTGCTAGCCACCCGGAGCTGCCGCAGGGCCAGCACATCGAGCCCGAGATCGAACGATGCGGCCGGGTTCGGGTTGACCTCCCGGTCGCCGAGGTACGTCCACGGCGCGGTGTTCTGGATGATCACGGTGGCCAACTCGACCTCCGCCTTCTCGCCCGGACGCTCCAGGCTGATCGCGGGATGCCGGCGGTCCGAGGCGAAGAAGTACTGGTTCATGATCGAGCGCAGGTACAGCGTCGGCGTGGACACCCGTCCCTTGCGCCGAGCCTGCTCCACCCGGTGGATCACCGCGGCGTCCAGCCCGAATCCGGCGCAGAACGTGAAGTAGCGGTCGTCAGCGCGGCCGAGCCCCACCGTCCGGCTCCGGCCCAGCCGCAGCCCTTCGAGGATCATGCTGGTCGCCTCCGGCCACTCCCGGGGCAGGCCCACCGCGCGGGCGAACACATTGGTGCTGCCACCCGGAACGGTCGCCAGCGCGGGCAGCCGCTCGGCCATCGAGGCGTCGTCGAGTTGCGGCGGGTCGGCGGTCATCAGACCGTTCACCACCTCGTTCACAGTGCCGTCGCCACCCAGGGTGACGACGAGGTCGACCCCCTCCGCGGCGGCCTCCCGGGCCAGCGCCACGGCGTGACCGCGCCGACGGGTGTAGCGCACGCTGAGGTCGACTTCGCTGCGCAGCGCCCGGACAAGCACGTCCCGGCTGCGTTCGCTGGTGGTGGTGGCCTTTGGATTGACCACCAGGACGGCCCGCATGGGCGGCACTGTACCTCCCGGCCGCCCGGGTATCGTGGCGCGCGTGACCATCGACTCGGCCCCGATTCCCGTCACGCTCCGCTGGGCGGTGCGGCTGCTGTGGGCGGAGGCGGCCGTCGTCGGGCTGATCGCGCTCTGGCTCATCTGGGCCGACCTCACCGCCACCACCACCGACCTCCTGTCGGCGTTGCTGGTGACCGTGTTCGCCATCGGCGCGGCGGTGGCGCTCTGGGCGCTGGGTCGGGCGCTGCTGCGCCGTCAGGCGGGCGCACGGGCCCCCGCGATCGTGCTCCAGCTGATGCTGCTGCCGATCGGATGGTTCATGATCCAGGGCGGGCTCGGTTGGCTGGGCGTGCCGTTGATGGCGCTCGGCCTGGGCGTGGGCTGGCTGCTGGTCAGCCCTCCGACGACCCGGGCCCTCGGCTTCGAGTGACGGACCGGGTTCCAGTGATCGTGCAGGCTCGACTGACCGTGCCGGATCCGGCGGGTGCCGGGCCGGTCAGTGGCAGAACCGGGCCGGTGGCCGGTGGCGGAGCAGCCGGTCAGTAACCGCCGGAGCGTCGGGTGAGCAGCGCGATCGTCGCCCGGCCGTCGGCGGCCGCGGCGGACGCCGAGGTGGTCAGCGCGGTGAGCACCTTCCAGGCGAACGACGACTCGGCGGGCAGCGTGGCGCCCCGCACGGTCGGCACTGTCACCTCGACGGTCAGTGCGTCCTCGGTGACGGCGAAGCGGCACTCCAGCTCGGCGTCGCGGGTGGCGATGGCGAGCAGCATGGCGCACGCCTCGTCGACGGCGATCCGC
Source organism: Micromonospora sp. WMMD967 (assembly GCF_029626165.1). Lineage (NCBI taxonomy): Bacteria > Bacillati > Actinomycetota > Actinomycetes > Micromonosporales > Micromonosporaceae > Micromonospora > Micromonospora sp. WMMD967. The sequence goes on along the minus strand of NZ_JARUBK010000001.1, from coordinate 26,394 downwards.
AGATCCTCGATCTCGTCGAGTGCGAACTGCAACCGGGCCGCCAGACCGGCGGTGGCGGTGCGGAGCACGCCGAGGTAACCACCGTCGGCAGGCACCGTGAGGTGCACCACGTCGTCGTCGGTGGCTGGTTGGCCAGTCAGTTGAGTCACGCCTCATCCCCCCGGTCGGGGACTCTACCCGGTCAGTCGCCCCCACGCGTGCCGACGGTGGTGGCCTGGGTGGCCAACTCGCGCAGGGCGTCGCCGCTGAGCCGGTAGGGCACCCACTCGCTCATCTGCTCCGCCCCGATCGAGGCGTAGAAGCCGGCCGCCGGATTCCAGTCGATCATCCACCACTCCAGCCGCCGGTAGCCGCGTCGTACGCAGATGTCAGCCAGGGTGGCGAGCAGCATCCGACCTGCTCCGGTGCCTCGCGCGGACGGCCGGACGTACAGGTCTTCCAGGTAGATGCCGTGCACGCCGGCCCAGGTGGAGAAGTTGAGGAACCACAGCGCGAAGCCGATCGGCTCGTCGCGCTCGTCCACGGCGACGTGACCGAAGAGCGCCGGAGCGCTCGGCTTTTCCGACGCCGCGCCGGCACCGAACAGGGCCGAGGTCAGCTGCTCGGTGGTGAGGTGGCACTGCTCGGGGGCGCGTTCGTACTCCGCCAGCTCGTGCACCATGGCGACGACGGCCGGCACGTCCTCGGGACGTGCCGGCCGGATCGTCGGTATGACCGACGAGGTCATGCCTTCTTGGTCTCCCAGAAGATCTTCGAGATCTCGTCGATCTTCGAGAGCAGCTTGTCGGCGGTGGCCGGGTCCAGGCTGCCCTTGACGCCGCCGGCGCCGGCGAGCTTGGTGGCCTCGTTGAACAGGCTGTGCAGGTTCGGGTACTTCTCGAAGTGCGGCGGCTTGAAGTAGTCGGTCCACAGCACCCACAGGTGGTGCTTGACCAGCTCGGCGCGCTGCTCCTTGATGATGACGGCCCGGGTGCGGAACTCCGGGTCGGTGTTCGACTGGTACTTCTCGCAGATCATTTTGACCGACTCGGCCTCGATCCGGGCCTGAGCCGGGTCGTAGACACCGCACGGCAGGTCGCAGTGAGCGCTCGCGGTGACGCGGGGCGCAAGGATGCGCGGAAGTCGCATCGGGATCCTCCATGGGAAGTTTGCGATGATCAAAGGCGACATTACTCCTGGGAATGCTCCCCGAACCGGGTGGAGGTGAAACCAGTGCAGGCCGATCACCCGGCTGAGGCGGCCCGGTTGCGCAGGCCGCTGACCGCCGTCCTGGTGACCGGTCCGTCCATGGCGCCGACGCTGCGGCACGGCGACGCGGTGCTGGTGCGCCCCGGCGGCCGTCCGATCCGACCCGGGGACGTGGTGGTCGCGGTCTTCCGGACCCGTCCCGAACTGCTGGTGGTGAAGCGGGCGGTCCGGCCGCAGGACGGCGGCTGGTGGCTGCGCGGGGACAACGACCTGATCACCGACGACTCCCGGGCGTACGGGGTGGCCGACGTGCGGGGGAGGGTCGTGGCCCGCTACTGGCCACGTCCCGGACGGGTGCCTCCCCGGCCGATATGACCCTGCTCACATCCGACGGGCAGTGCCGACACTATGCTCGGAAAGTGCCGGGTGACCCCCCGCGCCGCGTGCCACCGCTCGCCGCCCACCTCGCGGCCGGGCCCGCCGCCTCACATCTGCTCGACAGATCCTGGAGTCACCGCCATGTCTTCATCCACCGTGGACCCCGCTGATCCCGTCTTCCTGCTGCACCGGGGCGGCAAGATGGCCGTCGCCTCGACCGTGCCGCTCACCAGCCGGGAGGACCTCTCCCTGGCGTACACCCCGGGGGTGGCTCGGGTGTGTGAGGCGATCGCCGCCGACCCCGACCTGGCCGACGACTACACCTGGGCGGCGCACACCGTCGCGGTGGTCACCGACGGCACGGCGGTGCTCGGGCTCGGCAACATCGGCCCGCGCGCCGCGCTGCCGGTGATGGAAGGCAAGGCGGTGCTGTTCAAGCAGTTCGCCGGGGTGGACGCGGTGCCGATCTGTCTGGACACGCAGGACGTCGACGAGATCGTCGCGGCGGTGCGGGCGCTGGCGCCGTCGTTCGGCGGCATCAACCTGGAGGACATCAGCGCACCGCGCTGCTTCGAGGTGGAACGTCGCCTGGACGAGGCGCTGGACATCCCGGTCTTCCACGACGACCAGCACGGCACCGCGATCGTGGTGCTGGCCGCCCTGCGCAACGCCGCCAACCTGCTCGACCGCAAGCTCGGTGACCTGCGGGTGGCGGTGAGTGGCGCGGGCGCGGCCGGGGTGGCCGTGACGAAGATGCTGATTGCCGGGGGAGTGGACCCCGACCAGGTGGTGGTCTGCGACTCGAAGGGGATCATCGGTCGGCACCGCACCGACCTGACCGGCAGCAAGGCCGAGCTGGCGGCGAGCACCAACGCCGACGGTCGCCACGGCGACATCACCGAGGCCCTGCGCGACGCGGACGTGCTGATCGGGGTCTCCGGCGGCCAGATCCCGGAGACCGCGGTGGCCGGGATGGCCCCCGACGGGATCGTGTTCGCGCTGGCCAACCCGACGCCGGAGGTGCACCCGGAGGTGGCCGCCCGGCACGTGGCGGTGGTGGCCACCGGTCGTAGCGACTACCCGAACCAGATCAACAACGTGCTGGCCTTCCCCGGGGTGTTCCGGGGCGCGCTGGACGCCGGCGCCACCCGGATCACCGAGGCGATGAAGGTCGCCGCCGCGGACGCCATCGCCGGAGTGGTCGCCGAGTCGTTGACCGTCGAGGCGATCGTCCCGTCCCCGCTCGATCCGCGCGTCGCGCCGGCCGTGGCCGAGGCGGTGGCCGAAGCCGCCCGCCGCGACGGCGTGGCCCGCCGCTAGCGGCGCAGGAGCCGGTGCGCGCGGCTTCTTAACGAACGCTCAGCTTGTTACCGTGCCGATCATGCGTGCTGCCTTTGCCTCCCGTTTCGACGACGCCGATCCGCTCGCCGCGCTCACCGTCGGCGAGCGGCCGGAGCCGACCCCTCCGGCCGACGACTGGGTGACCGTGCAGTTGCGGGCCACCTCGCTCAACCACCACGACCTCTGGTCGCTGCGCGGGGTGGGTCTCACCGAGGCCCAGCTGCCGATGATCCTCGGCTGCGACGCGGTCGGGTTGGACCCGGAGGGCCGACCGGTGGTCGTCTACCCGGTGGTCGTCACCCCGGGTGACCCGCGTGGGGTTTCCATCCTCTCCGAGCACTTTCCCGGGACGCTCGCCGAGCGGGTGGCCGTACCCCGGTCGAACCTGATCCCGCTGCCCGACGGCATGGCGGCGACCGACGCGGCGTGCCTGCCGACGGCCTGGCTGACCGCGTGGCGGATGCTGACCACCAAGGGCCGCGTCGCGGACGCCGACAGCGTGCTGGTCCAGGGCGCGGGCGGTGGCGTGGCCACCGCCGCCGTCGCGCTCGCCGTCGCGATGGGCAAGCGGGTGTACGCGACCAGCCGCGACTCCGCCAAGCGCGACCGGATCTCGGCCCTCGGCGCCACCGCCGTGGAGCCCGGCACCCGGCTGCCGGAACGGGTCGACGTGGTGATCGAGACGGTCGGCGCCGCCACGTTCGACCACTCGCTGAAGTCGGCCGCGCCGATGGCCCGGATCGTGGTCTCCGGGGCGACCGCCGGGCACGAGCCGTCGGTCAACCTGCGCCGGGTCTTCGCGATGCAGTTGGAGATCCTGGGCACCTCGATGGGCACGCCCGGCGAGCTGTACGAGCTGTTGGCGTTCTGCTCCGAGAACGAGGTGCGCCCGGTGGTGGACAGCGTCATCCCGTTCAGCCGGGTCGAGGACGCCTTCGCCCGACTGCACTCCGGCGACGCCTTCGGCAAGGTCGTCATCGACCACGAGGTCTGAGACGCGGTCGCTGCGGCGTCCGCGACGTCCGCGCCAAGATCCGCGCAACATCGGGGAAACTGCTGCCTCCCGGCGTCTTGAGGCAGCAACATCCCCGATGTTGCGCGGATCTTGCGGGTGCGGGGCGCGGGGCGCGGCGCGGGGCGGCGCGGGGCGGGGCGGGGCGCGCAGGGCGCGGGTCAGAGGTGGTCGTCGAAGGTGGCCAGGTCGCCGCGCGTGGCGTCGGTGGAGATGCGCTTCTTGGCCTCCGGGTCACCGTAGAGCGACCAGCGGAGGAACTCGACGGACGTGTCCGAGACCAGCCGCAGTGTCGCGTTGTCGCCGAGCAACGCCCGCCCGTGGTCGCCCTTGGGCAGGCTGAGCATGGCCTTGGGCCAGGGCACCTTGTCGTAGGCGGCCTTGCCCGCCGCGTACTCGACCACCTCGTCCAACTCGCCGTGCACGAACAGTTGCGGCGCGGCCGCGCCGGCGAACGCCGTACCCACCCCGAGTGCCGTGCCGGCGAACACCACACCCGCGTCCAGCCGTTCGTCCCGACCCGTGGTGAACAGACCGATGGTGGTCACCCCGCCCGCCGAGTGCCCGGCCGCGGCCACCCGCTCGCCGTCCAACCGGCCGCGCAGCGCGTCGCCGGCGGTGCCGTCCAGCGCCAGCACCTGGTCGAGTGCGTACGACACGTCGGCCGGCTGGTTGAGCACGTCGAGGACGTTGTTGTCGGCGCCCTTGGAGGTGTGCGGGAACGTCGGCGCGGCCACCACGAAACCGGCCGCCGCCCACCGGGTCAGCAGCTTGGCGTAGTCGTCCGGCCGCCCACCGAGCCCGTGACTGAACATCACCACCGGGAACCGGCCCTCCGCCGCGGTCGCGGACCGCTTGGCCGTGCCGCCGGACTGCCCGGCCGCCGGGTACCACAGCGTCGTCGGCAGCGCCCGGCCGTCCCGGTTCAGCTTCAGTTGGCGTACGCCGACCGCGAAGGTGGTCTTCGGGGCGGACCCGGCGGCCACCTGGGGCGTCGGCGTGGCGACGGGTCGCGGCTCGGCCGGCGGTGTCTGCCCGCCGGCACTCGGGCGGGTGTCCGCCGAGCAGCCGATCAGGCCGGCGATGAGCACGGTGCTGGCCATCAGTGCGGGAGTCACGCGACGGGGCATGAACCCAATTGTGCCCTGTCCGGCGGTGCCGCCAGCGCGGCTTGGGCGGGGTGTGCCCGCCCGGTCACCGCGCGTCAGGCCGCCGCCCGCTCGGTGAGGGGACGCCGTCTCATGGCCGTGTCGGTCAGCGCGCGTGGCGGGAAGGCGGCGTTGGGGTCGTACCGATTCGTCCCCGGCGGCACGATCTCGTCGATCCGGTCCAGGGTGGCGTCGTCCAGGGTGAGCGTGGCGCCCTTGAGCAGGTCCTCCAGCTGCGGCAGGGTTCGCGGTCCGATGATCGCCGACGTGACGGCCGGATGGGCCACGGTGAAGGCGATGGCGAGCTGGGGGAGCGTGCAGCCGATGCTCGCCGCCAGGTCGACGAGCTGCTCGACGATGTCGAGCTTGGCGGCGTTCTCGGCGATCGTGGGATCGAACTGTGCCGGCCGGAGCACGGCCCGCCCGGTCGAGAGGTCGACGGGCTGGTTCTTGCGGTACCTACCGCTCAGAAACCCGAAGGCGAGCGGGCTCCAGACCAGCACCCCCATGCCGTAACGCCGGCAGACCGGCAGCGTGGAGGCCTCGACCCCACGGGCCAGGATCGAGTACGGAGGTTGCTCGCTGCGCAGGCGCCCGAGACCGCGACGTTCGGAGACCTGGTGTGCCTCGACGATCTCCTCGGCCGGGAAGGTCGAGCAACCGAAAGCGCGGATCTTTCCCTCGCGTACGAGGTCGGTGAGCACCGAGAGCGTCTCCTCGATGTCGGTCGACGGGTCGGGACGGTGGACCTGGTAGAGGTCGATCCAGTCGGTGTCCAACCGCCGGAGGCTCCCTTCGACCGCCTTGAGGATCCAACGCCGGGAGTTGCCGCCCTGGTTGGGGCCCTCGGCCATCGGAAAATGCACCTTGGTGGCGAGCACGACGTCGTCGCGGCGCCCGCGCAGCGCCTTGCCCACGATCTCCTCGGACTCTCCCCGGCCGTACATGTCGGCGGTGTCGACGACGTTGATGCCCTGGTCGAGCGCGGTGTGGATGATGCGGACGCAGTCGTCGTGGTCGGGGTTGCCGACGGCACCGAACATCATGGTCCCCAGGCAGTGGGTGCTCACCTCGATGCCGGTGCCGCCGAGAGTGCGATAACGCATGTCGATGCTCCTTTGGCGCTTCAGTGACGATCACGTGGCACCCTAGGAGCTAGAGTCGGCTCTAGGTCAACCCTCGTTACCCTGCTCGGCATGGCTGACGACACAGCGAGTCTGAGCATCGGGCAGGTCGCCGAGCGTACCGGTCTGAGCGTGCACGCGCTCCGCTTCTACGAGCAGCAAGGTGTCTTCGTCAGCCCGATCCGTCGTGCTGCCGGCGGGCGTCGTAGCTACAGCCAGGACGACGTCGACTGGCTGACCGTCTGCATCATCCTTCGCGCCTCCGGCATGCCTCTGCCCGCGCTGCGCCGTTATGCCGACCTTGTTCGTGCGGGCGCGGGCAACGAGGAGGAACGTCTCGCGCTCCTCCAGGAGCACCACGGACGCGTCACCACCCAGCTCGGTCGGCTCACCCAGTGCCTGGACCTGATCACCTTCAAGGTCGGGGTGTACGAGGACCTGATCGACCAGAAACGGCACGCAGCAGGGCCAGGTCGTCCACGTCCTTCGGTCGGCGGGGACGTTCCGGCATCCACACCGGGTACATCTGCTTGAACTCGATCTGAGCTGCCACCGAGATCGTCGGCACGGTGAGCGCGCCGATCCGACCGGGTGGCGCGTCCAGCATTCCGGCCGGGAGTGGGATGCCGGCCCACGGACCGCCACCCACCGTCGGTCGACCGTCGCTGTCCCGACCCAGATAGGCGAAGCTGGCCTCCACGTCGGCGGAGAACAGGTCGAGTTGCGTCGTCACCGGCATTCGCGGGTCGAGCCGCCAGTCACGGGCCAGCAGCAGAGTCGCCAGTCGGTTCGCGTCCTCGTGCCAGCAGTACCAGTCGACGTCGACATGCGGACGGGTCACCGCGCCGAGCTGGAAGTCCATCGCCCAGCCGCCACGCAGCCACACCGGGATGCCGGCTGCCCCGGCCAGCCCGACCACCTCGGCGATGCTCGCCAACTGGCGGCGCGTCAGCTCGTGCACCGGGCCACCGTACCGGCGGGTGCGGTCCGCCCACCGAGCTCCGGCGGCCTCACGGGGCCGGGCGGGATTCGTAGCGGGTCAGGGGGGAGCGGGCGCCGGCGGGCAGCCGCGCACCGGCGGCCCGGTCGCCGTAGAGGGCCCAGCGGAGGAAGTCGGTGGTGGTGGCGACGACAGTGGCGAAACCCGGGTGGCCCGGCGTCAGGTACGCGCCGTGGTCCTGCCCCAGCAGGCTGAGGAACGCGGCCGGCCCTCGGGTGCGCCCGTACGCGGCCCGGCCGACCGTCAGTGGCACCACCGCGTCGGCGGTGCCGTGCACGAAGAGCACCGGCGCGGCCAGCCCCGCGAAGCTGCCGGGCAGCCCGCCGCCGGCGATGACGATCCCGGCGCGCAACCGGGCCGGGTGCCCCTCGCTGAACATCCCGGAGGTGGTGAAACCACCCGCCGAGTGCCCGGCGGCGGCGACCGCCGTCAGGTCCAGGTGCCCGGCGAGCGGGTCGTCGCGACGCCGGTCGAGACGGCCCAGGTGCCGGACCAACCGCCAGGCGTCGGCGGGCTGGTTGCGGACGTCGGCCCTGCTGAACTGGGCGGCGCCCTGCCGGGTGTGCGGGTACGCGGGCGCCGCGACCACGAACCCGGCCGCCGCCCAGCGGGTGGTCAACCCGGCGTGCAGATCGGGTCGGCTGTGCAGCCCGTGGCTGTAGATCACCACCGGGAACCGCCCGGCCGCCACCCCGTCGGTCGACACCGGGTACCAGATGGTCACCGGCAGTGGGCGCGCCGAGCGCGGATCGAGGGTGAGCGTACGCACGCCGACGGTGTACGACCCCTCGGGCGCCCGACGTGCTGACGCCGGCGCTTCACCCTGGCCGGCCTCGGGCGTCGCCGACGCGCAACCCGCCACCAACGCCGTCATCAGCACGGCGATCAGCCGCCCCGCCCCCATCCTTTTACGGTAGGTGCCCGGGCGGGCGTAGCCACCCCACCGTCCGGCTCGGCTGCGCCCGCCACCCGGTCGGGTCACGTCGACCAGCCGGATCCGGCTTGAGACGACGCGGACCGGGGACGGTGCCGCGTGACCAGCTTCGCTAGGGTCACCGGCATGGCTGAGAACTACACCGACCCCAGCGGCAACACCGAGGCGTTCCGTGCCTTCTCCCAGACGCCGGAGGCCGCAGCGCCGACGGACGCCCCGTCCCGGCTCCCCCTGATCGTGGGCGCGGCCGTCGTCGTGCTGGTGGTGGCCGCCGTCGCCTGGTTCGCGCTGAGCTGACCGGAGGGCAACTGACCAGTTCAGTTGCCCTCCACCACGCCCCGGGTCTGCCGGGCGATCTCCCGCTCCTCGTCGGTGCGGATGACGCAGACGCTCACCTCAGCCCCGGCGGGTGAGATCACCCGGTCGCCCTCGCCGTCGTTGCGGGTGTCGTCGACGCTGATGCCGAGGCGTTCCAGACCGGCCAGCGCGGCGGCCCGCACCGGCGCGGCGTGCTCGCCCACACCGGCGGTGAAGGCGATCGCGTCGACGCGGCCGAGCAGGGCGTAGTACGCCCCGACGTAGCCGGTGATGCGCCGGCAGTACACGTCGAACGCCAACGTCGCCGTCGGGTCGCCGGCCGCCCGGCGTTGCAGCACCTCACGCATGTCGTTGACGCCGGTCAGCCCGAGCAGGCCGCTGCGGTGGTTGAGCAGGTCGTCGATCTCGTCGACCGACAATCCACCCTCCCGGCGCAGGTGGAAGATGACGGTCGGGTCCAGGTCGCCGCTGCGGGTGCCCATCACCAGCCCCTGGAGGGGCGACATGCCCATCGAGGTGGCGACGCTGCGACCGTTCGCCACCGCGCAGGCGCTGGCCCCGTTGCCCAGGTGCAGGGTGATCGTGTTCAGCTCGTCGTACGGGCGGCCCAGCAGTTCGGCGGTGCGGCGGGACACGTACGCGTGCGAGGTGCCGTGGAAGCCGTACCGGCGGATGTCGTACCGCTCGGCGACGTCCCGGTCGATCGCGTACGTCGCGACGGCCTCCGGCAGGGTGTGGTGGAACGCGGTGTCGAAGACGGCGACCTGCGGGACGTCCGGCAGCGCCGCCCGGGCCACCTCGATGCCCGCCAGGTTCGCCGGGTTGTGCAGCGGCGCGAGTGGCACCAGGTCTCTGATCGCCGCCAGGACCGCGTCGTCGACCAGCACCGGGGCGCTGAACATCCGGCCGCCGTGCACCACCCGGTGCCCCACCGCGGCCAGCCCGCCGAGGTCGAGGCCGTCGAGGATCTGCCGGACGGCCGTGGCGTGGTCCGCCGGACCGCCACCGGGTTCACCGATCCGCTCGACGGTGCCGTGGTCGAGCGTCCGGTCACCGTCGTACCGTCGCCACTTGACCGACGACGAACCGCAGTTGAGCACCAGCACCTGACTCACGACGCCTCCTCGGTGGCCGCCTGGATGGCCGTGATCGCCACCGTGTTGACGATGTCCGGCACCCCCGCGCCCCGGGACAGGTCGTTCACCGGCCGCCGCAGGCCCTGCATCACCGGACCCACGGCGACCGCCCCGGCGGAGCGCTGCACGGCCTTGTAGGTGTTGTTGCCGGTGTTCAGGTCCGGGAAGATGAAGACCGTCGCGTGACCGGCGACCGGGCTGCCCGGCAGCTTCGTCGCCGCCACCGCCGGGTCGATCGCCGCGTCGTACTGGATCGGCCCCTCGACCAGCAGGTCGGGCCGACGTTCCCGGACCAGGGCGGTCGCCGCGGCGACCTTCTCCACGTCCTCGCCGGCGCCGGAGCTGCCGGTGGAGTACGACAGCATGGCCACCCGGGGTTCGATGCCGAACCGGGCGGCGGTGTCGGCCGACGAGATCGCGATGTCGGCGAGCTGCGCGGCGTCCGGGTCGCGGTTGACGGCACAGTCGCCGTAGACCAGCACCCGGTCCGCGAGCAGCATGAAGAAGACGCTGGAGGCCACCGAGACCTCCGGCACGGTACGGATGATCTCGAACGCCGGCCGGATTGTCGCGGCGGTGGTGTGCGTGGCGCCGGAGACCATTCCGTCGGCTCGTCCGGTCGCCACCATCAGCGTGCCGAAGTAGTTGGGTTGCGCCACGATGTCGTGCGCCAGCTCGGCGGTCACGCCCCGGTGCGCGCGCAGCCGCGCGTACTCGACAGCGAACTCGTCCCGCCAGCCGCTGGTGACGGGGTCGACCACGTTCGCGTCGCCGAGGTCGACGCCCAGCTCACGGGTCCGGCGGGCGATGTCGTCCGGCCTGCCCAGCAGGGTCAGCTCGGCCACTCCACGCCGCAGCAGGATCTCCGCCGCCCGCAGGATCCGGTCCTCGGCGCCTTCAGGTAGCACCAGGTGCCGACGGTGCGAACGGGCCCTGTCGATCAGCTCGTTCTCGAACATCAGTGGGGTGACCCGCGCCGAGCGGCTGACCCGCAGTCGGCGGGCCAGGTCGTCGGTGTCCACGCAGCGCTCGAACGCGCCCAGCGCCGCCTCCACCTTGCGCGGGTTGGCCGCGCTGGGCCGACCCTCGATCCGGCTTGACGCGGCCACCGTGTCGTAGCTGTCGCTGCGCACGGAGAGCACCGCCAGCCCGGTGTTCAGCCCCTCCACCAACCGCATGACCCGGGGATCGGGCTGCTCGCCGAGGGTGAGCACCAGCCCGGCAACCGACACCTGCCCGGCCACGTGCGCGGCGCTCGCGGCGACGAGCAGGTCGGCCCGGTCCCCGGGGGTGATCACCAGGGCACCTTCGGTGAGGTGGTCCAGCAGGGTCGGCACGTGGGCGGCACCGACCACGAAGTCCAGCACGTCCCGGCCGAGGGCGGCGTCGTCCCCGGCCAGCAGGGTGGCGCCGAGCGCCGCCGCCACCTCGGCCACCGTCGGCGCCGACACGCTCGGCACCTCCGGGATGGCGTACGCGGGGACCGGCAGGTCCGGCAACGTCATCGGCTCGGTCACCCGGTTGGCGATCACCGCGAGCACTGTCGCGCCCAGGTCGGCCAGGTCGTGGTACGCCCCCCGTACCGCCGCCGCCACGGCGGCCGGCTCCTGTCCGAAGCCGTCCACCACCGGCACCACGACACTGCCGAACTCGATGGCCAGTCGGGCGTTGAAGGCCAGCTCCCGAGGGTGGGCCGGGTCGCCCGGGTCGTCGAAGTCGCTGCCCACCACGACGACCGCCGGGCACTGCCGCTCCACCGCCCGGTACCGCTCGACGACGGCGGAGATCAGTTGCTCACGCCGGCCGTCGGCGACCAGCGTCGCCGCCTCGGCGTACGTGGCCCCGGCCAGTTCGGCGAGGGGCACCTCGACCCGGTACCGCTCGCTGAGCAGGGCGAGGATCGGGTCCGCGCCGCTGGAGGCCACCAGTGGCCGAAAAACGCCGATCCGCCCCACCTGCCGCGACAACAGTTCGGCCAACCCAAGGGCGACAGTAGATTTCCCCCCACCAGAACCGACGCTGGTCAGATAAACGCTCCGAGCCACAACCCCACCCCCACCCCACACTCGGTGATCAAGACGTTCGCGTCAGTTCCGGCCCCCATGGTGACCGAAAGCTCTTGATCACCGGGGGCGGAACGGAATCATGCGTCGTCGTCGTCGGGGTCGTCCAGGCGGGCCAGGTACGTGGCCAGCCGCTCGATGGGGGTTTCGAAGTCGGGGTTGAGGTCGACGAAGTCGCGCAGGCGTTCGCCGAGCCACTCCAAGGTGACCTGCTCGTCGCCTCGGCGCTCGACCAGTTCCTCGATGCCACGGTCGGTGAAGTACATCGCGTACGTCCTCGTGTTCGGCCCGGCGGGTGGCCGGGCGGTCGGCGGGTGGGTGGACCGACGCGAGCCGGGGCAGGACCGTGGGAAACGGCCCTGCCCCGGCTCGCGTGGTGCGGTCAGGTCACGGGCGGGGGAGAGCCGCCTCGATCAGCGCGGTCTGCTCGACCTCGTGGGTCTTGGCCGAGCCGACCGCCGGGGCGGCCGCGGCCGGGCGGGAGATCCGCCGCAGGCGCACGTCCGTCAGGTGCTCCAGCAGGTTGAGCGCGACGAACGACCAGGCACCCTGGTTGGCCGGCTCCTCCTGCACCCAGGCGAAGTCCTCCGCGTTCGGGTACTGCGCCAGCGCGGCCCGGATCTCCTCCACCGGCAGCGGGTACAGCTGCTCGATCCGGAGGATCGCCGTGTCGGTGACGCCGCGCTCCTGCCGGGCCTGGAACAGGTCGTAGTAGACCTTGCCCGAGCAGAGCAGCACCCGCTTCACCGCCTCCGGCGCCGGAGCGGCGGTGTCCCGCAGCACCGGCTGGAAGGTGCCGGTGGTGAAGTCCTCCACCGAGGAGACGCAGAGCTTGTGCCGCAGCAGCGACTTCGGCGTGAACACCACCAGTGGCTTGCGCTTGGGCGACAGGGCCTGACGGCGCAGCAGGTGGAAGTAGTTCGCCGGGGTCGTCGGGATGGCCACCCGCATGTTGTCCTCGGCGCACATCTGCAGGAACCGCTCCGGCCGCCCGGAGGTGTGGTCCGGGCCCTGACCCTCGTGGCCGTGCGGCAGCAGCAGGGTGACAGCCGAACGCTGGCCCCACTTCACCTCACCCGAGGAGATGAACTCGTCGATGACCGACTGGGCGCCGTTGACGAAGTCGCCGAACTGGGCCTCCCAGGCGACGAGGGCGTTGATGTTCTCCACCGAGTAGCCGTACTCGAAGCCCATCGCCGCGTACTCGCTGAGCAGCGAGTCGTGCACGAAGAACCGGGAGCGCTCGCCGTCGCCGGTGAGCGACTTCAGCGGCAGGTAGTCGTCCCCGGTGCGGGAGTCGACCACCGAGGCGTGCCGCTGGACGAACGTGCCGCGACGCGAGTCCTGACCGGCGAGCCGGACGGTGACCCCGTCGTGCAGCAGCGACCCGAACGCGATGATCTCGCCGTAGCCCCAGTCGATGTTGCCCTCGACGGACATCTTGGCCCGCCGGTCGAGCAGCTGCTGGATCCGCTTGTGCGGCGTGAAGCCCTCGGGCAGGTTGACGTGCGCCTCGCCGATGGCCTTCACGACCGCCGCGTCGGTGGCCGTGTCGACCTGCGGCTCCGGCTCCTCCTCGCGGCGCGGCCGGTTGAGCTGGCGCGGTGCCGAGGCGGCGTCCCGGGTGGCCTTGAAGACCTTCTCCAGCTGCGCCTGGTAGTCGCGGAGCAGCTCCTCCGCATCCTCCACGGTGATGTCGCCGCGACCGATCAGCTCCTCGGTGTAGAGCTTGCGGACCGAACGCTTCGAGTCAATGATCTTGTACATCTGTGGGTTGGACATCGACGGGTCGTCGCCCTCGTTGTGCCCGCGCCGGCGGTAGCAGACCATGTCGATCACGACGTCCTTGTTGAACGTCTGCCGGTATTCGAAGGCCAGCCGGGCGACCCGGACCACGGCCTCGGGGTCGTCGCCGTTGACGTGGAAGATCGGCGCCTGGATCATCCGGGCCACGTCGGTGCTGTAGAGGCTGGACCGGCTGTATTCCGGGGCGGTGGTGAAGCCGACCTGGTTGTTGACCACCACGTGTACGGTGCCACCGGTGCGGTAACCGCGCAGCTGCGACAGGTTGAGGGTCTCGGCGACCACACCCTGCCCGGCGAACGCGGCGTCACCGTGCACCGCCAGCGGCAGCACCGTGTAGCCCTCCAGCTTGAGGTCGATCCGGTCCTGCTTGGCCCGGACGATGCCCTCCAGCACCGGGTCGACGGCCTCCAGGTGCGACGGGTTGGCCACCACCGACACCTTGACCGCGTGCTCGCCGTCCGGGGTGGTGAACTTGCCGTTCTGGCCCAGGTGGTACTTCACGTCGCCGGAGCCCTGCGTCGAGCGCGGGTCCAGGTGACCCTCGAACTCCGAGAAGATCTTCTCGTACGGCTTGCCGACGATGTTGGCCAGCACGTTGAGCCGACCCCGGTGGGCCATGCCGATGACGACCTCGTCCAGGCCGTTCTCGGCGGAGGACTCCAGGACCTCACCGAGCAGCGGGATCAGCGACTCGCCGCCCTCCAGCGAGAAGCGCTTCTGGCCCACGTACTTGGTCTGCAGGAACGTCTCGAACGCCTCGGCGGCGTTGAGCCGGTTGAGCACGTGCTTCTGCTCGTCGGCCGACGGCTTCTCGTACTTGCGCTCGATGCGCTCCTGGACCCAGCGACGCTCCTCCGGGTCCTGGATGTGCATGTACTCGATGCCGACCCGGCGGCAGTACGAGTCGCGCAGCACCCCGAGGATCTCGCGCAGCTTCATCCGCTGGCGGCCGGCGAAGCCGTTGACCGGGAACTCCCGGTCCAGGTCCCACAGGGTCAGCCCGTGCTGGAGGACGTCCAGGTCGGGGTGCTTGCGGATCTTGAACTCGAGGGGGTCGGTGTCGGCCATCAGGTGACCGCGCACCCGGTACGCGTGGATCAGCTCGTGCACCCGGGCGGTCTTGTTGATCTGGCCCTCGGAGCTGACCGCCACGTCGCGCATCCAGCGCACCGGCTCGTACGGGATGCGCAGCGCGGTGAAGATCTGGTCGTAGAAGCCGTGCTCGCCCAGGATCAGCTCGTGCATGACCTTGAGGAACTCGCCGGACTGCGCGCCCTGGATGATCCGGTGGTCGTACGTGCTGGTCAGCGTGATGATCTTGCTGACGGCCAGCTCGGCCAGGGTGGCCTCGGACATGCCCTGGTAGGGGGCCGGGTACTCCATCGCGCCGACACCGATGATCGCGCTCTGCCCCTGCATGAGCCGCGGCATCGAGTGCACGGTGCCGATGCCGCCCGGGTTGGTCAGCGAGATCGTGGTGCCGGAGTAGTCCTCCATGGTCAGCTCGTTGCGCCGCGCCCGACGGACCACGTCCTCGTACGCCTGCCAGAACTGCCGGAAGTCCATCTGCTCGCAGCCCTTGATGGAGGGGACCACGAGGTTGCGGCTGCCGTCGGGCTTGGCCAGGTCGATCGCGATGCCGAGATTGACGTGCGGCGGGCGGACCATCGCCGGCTTGCCGTTGGCCTCGGCGAAGGAGTTGTTCATCTCCGGGTGCTGGACCAGCGCCCGGACCAGCGCGTAGCCGACCAGGTGGGTGAAGCTGACCTTGCCGCCGCGCCCCCGGGCGAGGTGGTTGTTGATCACGATGCGGTTGTCCACCAGCAGCTTCGCCGGGACCGCGCGGACGCTGGTCGCGGTGGGCACGCTCAGCGAGGCGTCCATGTTCTGGACGATCTTCGCGGCGACGCCACGCAGCGGCGTGGTCTGCGGACCGTCGGCGGTCGGCGCGGCGGCCTTGGCGGCAGGCTTGGCCTTCTCCGGCGCGGCCTTGGGCGCGGCCGGAGCAGTGGCAGCGGGCTTGGCCGGCGCCGACTGGGCGGCGGCCGGCTTCGCGTCGGCCGGCGCGCTCGCCGGCTTCGCTGGGGCGCTCGGCTGGCTGACCTTGGCGGCTGCCTCGGGCTGACCGTCCGGTTCGGGAGCGGCGGCCGGCTTGTCCGACGACTCGGCCCCACGCGGGGTCGCCGCTCCGGGTGCCGGGCGGTAGTCGGCGAAGAAGTCGTGCCAGGCCGAATCGACGCTCGTTGGGTCGGCGAGGTAGCGCTGGTACATCTCCTCGACGATCCACTCATTCGGGCCGAAACCCGCTAGTGGGTTCTCCTGCGAAGTCTGCTGGGTCGACACGGCCGGTAATCGCCTCTTTCACGCGGGTTTGTGTGGCACGCGGTGCGTCCCTCGCGCCCGGTAGGAGAGCGCGAACTGGACGGTTCCCAGGCTACGCCGTGCGGATCCCGCAGGCATTTCCGCCTCGGTCCCGTGGCCGGTTTCACAGAAGATGCCAGAAGTTCACCAACCGCTGCGTGATCGGCCGCCGGCTGCTAGCGATGGCCATGAGGCCCGACAACTGAGTACGGATGCCGATGTCTCCGCGCCGCGAGTCCGGTGAGGATCCTTCGCATGGATCACAACGGGGTACGGGGGCGCTACGGCCGGAGTGTGGCGGTGGCGTCCGGTTGGTACGTGACTGTCGGTGCGGCAGTGGCGGTGGGCCTGGCGAGTGTGCCGAGCCCGCCGCCGACGGACTGCTCGGCCTGGTTCAGTTGCCTGTCGCCGGGGGAGTCCCTGGCGCTGGTCATGCTGGTGTGGGGTGGGCCGGTGCTCGCCGGGTTGCTCGTCGTGACGGCGCTGGTGACCGCGCTGGTCGTCCGGCTGGTGCCGACGGCGGTGCTCGCCGGCACCCTGTCCGCAGTGGTCACCGTCACGATCTGCGCGGCCGTGTACGCGGGGCGCTCGTGAGGCGGCTCGGCCTGGGAGGGCTCTTCTTCGTCTGGTTGTACGGGGTGCCGTTCCTGCTCGTGGTGGGCCTGATCCGGCGCACCTCGAAGCCGTACGCGCCGACCCACGAGGCGGCGCAGGCGTTCGGCGCCGGCACCGACGCCGTGCTGATCGCCGCCCTCCTGCTCAACGCGCTGCCGATCGTCGGGCTGTGGCTGGCCGGCGAGGGGGACTGGCACCGGCACTTCCGCTGGGCGGTCGGCGGCATGGTGGTGGTGTATCTGCTGGTCGTTCTGGTCGGCCGGATGGCCACCGGCGGCCTGATCGGCCACACGCCCGCCGACGACGAGCCCGCCCCGGCGGTCACCCAGTGCATACCGCGCAGCGGCGGCCGGGGCTGCCCCGGCGGGTAGGTCGGGCCGGAGCTGCCCTGGCGGGTGAGCCGGGCCGGCGTTCCGGGGTGACGGCGGCGCTGCCGTCACCCCGGCACCGGTCAGGAGATGTCGCGTCGACGCATCAGCAGGGTGCCGACCACGCCGGTCACCACCGCGTACCCGATCAGGACGGCGGCCCCGGCCCAGCGCGGCGGGTTGCCCGGGATGTCGGCCCCGGTGACCATCAGCGACGAGGCCAGCGACGGCACCAGCAACTGGAGGTTGTTGATCCAGTCACCCCACCGGTCGGCCAGGATGGCGATCACGAAGATGGCGCCGATCGAGCCGCCCAGGTAGAGCAGGATGCCGGTCACCGTGGCACCGATCTGGCTGCGCAGCAGCACGCCGATGCCGACTCCGAACACCGCCCAGAGCAGGTACGCGAGCAGGTTCAACCCGATCGCCCGCCACGCGGCCTCGTTGCCCAGTTGTGAGTCGAGCCCGATGGCGTTCAGCACCGCCGAACCGGCGACCAGGTTGAACGCGGTGGTCACCAGCCAGAACAGCAGCGCCAGCACGCCCGCCGCCACCAGCTTGGCGCTCATCACGGCGGTGCGGTGCGGGTTGGTGAGGAACGTGGTGGTGACCGTCTGGTGGAAGAACTCGCTGGTCACCACGATGATGCCGAGCAGCATCACGATCAGCAGGCCGAAGAACTGCCCGGTGGTGAACAGGTTCGAGGAGAGCGCGTCCGCGCTGGACGCCGCCGCCAGGGTGTCGGCCTGGTCGGCCGGCACCTCGCCGAGGTTGCCGTTGGTCAGGGTGTCGGCCTGCAGCCAGTTGATCAGCAGGGTGAGCGCCCAGAGCGGCAGCGAGATGAGCGCGAAGATCCACCAGGTGTTGGTGGTACGGATCTTGAGCAGCTCGGATCGGACCAGGTTCATCGGATGCCCGCCTTTCCGGCCGTCAGCTCCAGGAAGACCCGTTCCAGGTCGGGCCGTTCGGTGGTCAGTTCGTGCAGTTCCACGCCGGCCGCGAGGGCAGCGCGGCCGATGGCCGGCGCGTCCACCCCGGTGACCAGCAGCACGCCCTGCTCGTCGACGTTCACCGTCGCCGACTGCGCCTTGAGCGCAGTGGTCAGCGCCTCGGCCTGCGGCGTACGTACCCGGACCTGCGCGCCCTGTGCCATCGACCCGAGCACCTGGTCGACCGGGCCCTGCCGGATCAACTGGCCGGCGGCGATGATCACCACGTCGTCGGCGAGCAGCTGCATCTCGGACAGCAGGTGGCTGGAGACCAGCACCGTACGACCCTCGTGGGCGAGGTTCTTGAGGAACCCACGCATCCACCGGATGCCCTCCGGGTCCAACCCGTTGGCCGGCTCGTCGAGGATCAGCACCCGGGGGTCACCGAGCATCGCCGCGGCGATGCCGAGCCGCTGCTTCATGCCCAGCGAGTAACCCTTGAACTTGCGCTTCGCCGCCGGGGTCAACCCGACCAGTTCCAGCACCTCGGCGGCCCGCTGCTTGGGCAGCCCGGCCGCCGCGCAGATCACCCGCAGGTGGTTGATGCCGGTGCGGCCCTTGTGCGCGCTGGACGCCTCCAGGATCGCGCCGACGTGCCGCAGCGGGTCGGCGAGGTCCGCGTACCGGCTGCCGCTGATGGTGGCCGTGCCGGCGGTCGGGGTGACCAGGTTCAGCAACATGCGCAGCGTGGTGGTCTTACCAGCGCCGTTCGGGCCGAGGAAGCCGGTCACCCGCCCCGGCGCCACGGTGAAGGACAGGTTGTTCACCGCCCGGACGTTCTTGTACTGCTTTGTCAGACCGGACACCTCGATCTGACCGTCGCTGGTGGGGCTTCTCTGCCCGTCAGTCATCGTTCTCCTCCCGTGCGTGGCGTCGAGGTACGCCGTGGCACAGCGTGACGGCCCAATGCAACAAGGTCAATCAGGCACGGTCCGTATGTCCTGATCCGTCTCAGGGTGGAGACGGGTCCTCCCTGCGGTTGACGACCGGGATCAGCGGGCGATCCAGGTCGCCCGTGCCGCGCCCAGCAACGCGCCGTCCGGGCCGTACAGGCTGGTGTGCACGGTCGCCTTGCGCCCGTCGACGCCGAGCAGCGCCCCGGTCACCACGCACTCGTCGCCGGGCGCCGGCAGCGCGGCGACCACGGCGGCGATCCGGCCCAGCAGGTACGGGCGTCCGGGCGCGAGCACCGTCCACCCACCGGGACAGTCCAACGCCGCCCAGACCGTGGCCTCGCTGACTTGTCCGGGGGCCCGGAACGGCGCGGCGGTCCGCCCGTCCGGCAAGGGGCCGGGAAAGATCCGCAGCCCGTCGGACCGCTGCGGTCCGCAGACGTAACAGCCGGGGAACGGATGCTCGACCAGCCCCGGGTAGCGGGTCGCGGCGGCCACCGCGGTCTCCAGGTCGACCGGGGGTACGACGGCATCGACCGCGTCGACCGGGCGTACCTCGGCCACCAGGTCCCCCGCCGGGTCCCGGACCTCGCCGTCGACCAGCCGCAGCTCGGTCTCCAGCGGCGGTGGTCGGCGCAGTGTCACCTCGACCGGCCCGGTTCCGCCCGCCTCGGCGGCGAACACCCCCGCGCTCCATCCGCCGTTGCCGGAGCCGGTGGGCCCGTTGTAGCGGGACTCGATGCGCATCGTCGACCTCCAGGTGGCGTACCAGCGTCCTCGCCGGCCGTCCCGGCAGCCTCGCACGGGCGGAACCCTGTGGTGCTCGCGGTCTCGCCTGCCGGCGTTCATCCGATCGACACCGGTGGTCCCCGTGAATGGCAACCCAGGCACCTACACAGATCCCATGGCCGTTCTGCATGCCGCTGGCGCACCCCTGAAGACCAGCGGATACACCCTGCTGATCGCCGACGACCCCACCCAGGTCGCGGCCGCGCAACGCCTGCGCCACGAGGTGTTCGCCACCGAGCTCGGCGCCACCCTCCGTCCCGGCCAGGCCGGGCTGGACGTGGATCCCTTCGACGCGTACTGCGACCATCTGATCGTCCGTGAGGACAGCACCGGCGCGGTGGTCGGCACCTACCGGCTGCTGCCGCCCGGCCGGACCCCCCGCCGGTACGCCGAGGGCGAGTTCGACCTCACCGCGCTCGACTCCCTCCGCGACGACCTGGTGGAGACGGGCCGGTCCTGTGTGCATCCGGACCACCGCTCCGGCGCGGTGATCAACCTGATGTGGGCCGGTCTGACCCGCTACCTGCACCTGCGCGGCTCCCGCTGGCTCGGCGGCTGCGCCTCGGTGCCGGTGGACGACGGTGGACGGACGGTCGCCGAGGTCTGGGCCCAGGCCCAGACGCGGCACCTGTCGCCGCCGCCGCTGCGGGTCCGTCCGCTCCGACCCTGGTTCGCCGAACCGGCGGCCGCCGCACCGGTGACCGCCGCCGAGCCGGCTGGGCGCGTCGTGGTGCCGCCGCTGCTGCGGGGCTACCTCCGGCTCGGCGCGTGGATCTGCGGTGAACCCGCGTACGACAGCGACTTCGGGTGCGCGGACTTCTACGTGCTCTTCTCGCTGGACCGGATGAACCCGCGGTACCTGCGGCACTTCCTGGGCGGGGAGCAGCGGTGACCACCGTGGCGCACGACCTGTGGCGGCCCTCCTCGGGCTGCGACGACGACTGCCTGCCGGTGGCCGGTGAGGTGCCCACGGTGCCGGTGGCCCGTCGGGCGCTGCGATTGGCGGCGGCGGCCGGCATGTTGGTCGCCGGGGTCGGCCTGGTGCTGCTGCTGCCGGTGCTTCCAACCCGGGAACGGCAGGCGGCGGTACGCGGCTGGGCCCGGGCCACCATTCGCGCCTTCGGCGTCCGGCTGGTGATCCGGGGCCGGCTGCCCCGACGGCGGGCGCTGCTGGTCGCCAACCACGTCTCGTGGCTGGACATCCTCGCGGTCCTGGCGGTCGCGCCCACCCGGATGGTCGCCAAACGGGAGATCCGCTCCTGGCCGGTGGTCGGCCTGTTGGCGGCGGCGGCGGGCACTGTCTTCGTGGACCGGTCCCGCCCGAGAGCACTGCCGAGCACCGTCGGCCGGGTCGCGGACGCGTTGCGCGCCGGCCGGTCGGTGGCGGTCTTCCCGGAGGGTACGACCTGGTGTGCGGGTGACGGTGCCGACGATTGCCGCCCTGGTGGTGGTTTCCGGCCCGCGACGTTCCAGGCGGCGATCGACGCAGGCAGCCCGGTGGTGCCGCTGCGGCTCGCCTACCGCTGCGACGCGACCGGCTCCGCGACCACGGCGACCGCCTTCCTCGGCGCGGACACCCTGCTGCGGTCGGTGGCCCGGGTGGTCGCGGCGCGGGAGATCGTGGTTTCGGTGACGATCGCCGCCGCACTGCACCCCGCCCGGGACGCCGATCGGCGGTTGCTGGCCCGGGCCGCCGAGTCGGCCGTACACCTGCTGCCCGCATCGGACGCGGCGACGCGGACCCGCTTGCGTGCGGTTCCCACAGTGGCCCCGGCGGTCCCCGTCCCGACGCCGACCACAGGAAGCGACCTGGACCTGGCGGCCTAAGCCCGCCCGCCCCCGCCCGCCCCCGTCCCCGCCCCCGCCCTCCACCCCGCGCCCTCCCGGGCCCCCGCCCCGCGCCCTCCCGGGCCCCCGCCCCGCGCCCTCCCGGGCCCCCCGCCCCGCGGCCTCCGCCGCGGGATCACCCGCCAAGATCCGCGCAGGATCGGGGATGTTGCTGCCTCCGGAGCGCCTGAGGCAGCAACATCCGGGAAGTTGCGCGGATCTTGGGCGCGGCGCGGCGCGGCGCGGGGCGGGTGGCGCGGGCGGCGCGGGGCGGGCGGGCGTGGGTGGTGTGGGGGTTTCGGCAGAGGTCTTGGGGGTTGGTGGTCTGGCGGCTCGCGACCTATCTTGTGATGTCGCGATGTATCGCGTTAGTGTCTCCTGGTGTGGCACGTGTCGGCGTGTCGCATCGTCGAGAGGGGGACGCCATGGCCGGATGGACGGTCGAGAGCCCGCAGCGGCTCACCGTGGACGGTCCGGTCACCCGGCTGGACGTCCGGCTGGTGAGCGGACGGCTCAACGTGGTCGCCACCGACGGCCCGACCCGGATCGACGTCACCCAGGTCGGTCGCCGGCCGGTAGTGATCGACCACTCCGACGGCCGGCTCAGCATCCGCCAGGAGCGCGGCCGGAGCTGGTCGGACGTCCTGCGGTGGTTTCGGATGATCCACCGGTACCCGCGGGTGGACGTCTCCGTCGCCGTGCCCGCCGACGTCCTCGCCGATCTGGGTCTGGTCGCGGGCTCGTTGGTCGCCTCCGGCCTGCGCCGGCAGACCACAGTGCACGTCGTCTCCGGCCAGATCACCCTGATGGGCCTGCGGGGCAACACCTCCGCGACCATCACGTCCGGGCCGGTGGAGGCGCTCGGCATCCGTGGCGACCTCTCCATGGAGACGGTCTCCGGCGAGGTGATCCTCGCCGACAGCGCCGCCGACCGGGTGCGGGCGCAGACCGTCTCCGGCGCGATCACCTGCGACCTGGTGGAGAACCCTCGACGCAGCGAGATCCGGCTGACCACCATCTCGGGCGGCATCACCGTCCGGGTCCGCGAGGACAGCGACCTCGCCGTGCAACTGCAGACCGCCTCGGGCCGGATCACCAGTGGCTTTCCGCAGATCCGCACCTCGACGTTCCCACTGCGCAGCAGTGAAGGGGTGCTCGGCGCGGGCGAAGGTAAGCTCTGGGCTTCCGCGACCTCGGGGAGCATCGCCCTGCTCGCCCGAGCCGTCGACGACGATGGGGAGGAGTTGCCGTGACCGCCGTGTTCAGCCACGGACGGCTCCGGCTCTACCTGCTCAAGCTCCTCGACGACGGCCCGAAGCACGGGTACGAGCTGATCCGCCTTCTGGAGGACCGGTTCCTCGGGCTCTACGCGCCCAGCGCCGGCACCATCTACCCCCGCCTCCAACGGTTGGAGGCCGAGGGCCTCGTCAGCCACACCGCAGCCGGTGGCCGCAAGACGTACGACATCACCGACGCTGGTCGTGCCGAGCTGCGCCAGCGGGCCGGCGAGTTGACCGAGCTGGAAGCGGACATCGCCGCCTCGGTGGCCGACCTCTCCAGCCTGGCCGGCGAGATCCGCAGCGAGGTACGCGGGTCGGTACGCGACCTCAAGCGGGAGCTGAGCGAGGCCACCCGGCAGACCCGGCGTACCCGGTGGGAGACGCCCGCACCGCCGCCCCGGCCGGCGTCGGCCACCGGGCCGCACGCCGCGCTGCTCGACGAGTTCGACACGCGGCTGGCCGCGTTCACCTCCGAGGTGGGTCAACTCGTGCGCGCCCGACGGTTCAGCGAGACGCAACTCCGCACCGCGATCAGGTTGCTCGACGGCGCCCTGGACGGGCTGCGCCGCCTGTTGCGCTGAGTCGGAAAACCAGTCGACCGCGACTCACAGGGTTTTTGCAGGAACCGTCCAGCGCCGACGCAGTGATGTCACCGATGATGGGCCCATGCCCGCTACCCAGACCGAGGCGCGACTCCTCGTGGTCGAGGACGACCCCAACATCCTCGAACTGCTCTCCGCGAGCCTGCGGTTCGCGGGCTTCGACGTGGCCACCGCGACAAGTGGGAGCGCGGCGCTCAACGCCGCCAAGGACCACCGGCCCGACCTGGTGGTCCTCGACGTGATGCTGCCGGACCTGGACGGGTTCGAGGTCATCCGCATGCTCCGCGAGGGCGGCACGCGTACCCCGGTGGTCTTCCTGACCGCCCGGGACGCCACCGACGACAAGATCCGTGGCCTCACCCTGGGCGGTGACGACTACGTCACCAAGCCGTTCAGCCTGGAGGAGTTGACCGCCCGGATCCGCGCCGTGCTGCGCCGCACCACGACCGGCGAGCAGGCACCCTCCCGGCTCACCTTCGCCGACCTGGAGTTGGACGAGGAGACCCACGAGGTGCACCGGGCCGGGCAGCGCGTGCAGCTCTCGCCGACGGAGTTCAAGCTGCTGCGGTACCTGATGCTCAACGCCAACCGGGTGCTGTCCAAGGCGCAGATCCTCGACCACGTCTGGAACTACGACTTCCGCGGTGACGACAACATCGTCGAGTCCTACATCTCGTACCTGCGGCGCAAGGTCGACACCACCCAGCCTCGGCTGATCCACACCCTCCGTGGCGTCGGGTACGTCCTGCGCAAGCCGGCGGCGTGAACCCGGTCCAGCAGGCGAAGGGGCGGGTGCGCGGCGTTCCACTGCGGATCAAGCTGGTCACCTCGGTGCTGGCGCTGGTCGCCGTCGCGCTGCTGGTGATCAGCGTCTCGACCGCGTACTTCCTGCACAACTACCTGGTCGACCAGATCGACCTGGAGCTGCGTAGCTCGGCCAAGGGAATCCAGTCCATCACGGAGAAGGGGATCCAGTCGATCACGCCGTCGACGAACACCGTCTCGCTGCCCAGCGACTACGTGGTCGTGCTGACCGACGCGCGGACCGGCAGGGTGCAACCGCCCCTGTACGACTCGTCCCGCTTCGGGGTGGACGATCTGCCGCCGTGGCCGAGTGACGCGAGCGGCTTCCAGGCGCAGGACGAGGCCCGCGAGGGAAATCCGTTCACCGTTCGGGCCCGGGACAGCTCGGTGCGCTGGCGGATGCTCTACACCGAGCTGCCCAACGGCCAGATGGCCGTGATCGGCCAGCACCTGACGGATGTCGACCAGGCCGTCAAACGACTGGCCTGGATCGACCTGCTGGTCGGCGGTGCGGTGCTGATCATGCTGGCCTCGGTCGGCGCGGCGATCGTCCGCACCAGCCTGAAACCGCTGGTGGAGATCGAACGCACCGCCGCCGCCATTGCCGGGGGTGACCTGACCCGCCGGGTGCCCGATCCGGAGCAGGGGCAGGAGCATCCCACCTCCGAGCTGGGGCGGCTCTCCCGCGCGCTCAACGCGATGCTCACCCAGATCGAGGTGGCGTTCACCGCCCGAGCAGCCTCGGAGACCGCGGCGAGGTGGGCGGAGAGCGCCGCCCGGGACGCGGCGGCCTCCGCCCAGGCATCCGAGGCGCGGGCCCGGCGCTCGGAGGAGCGGATGCGGCAGTTCGTCGCGGACGCCTCGCACGAGCTACGGACCCCGCTGACCACCATCCGTGGTTTCGCCGAGCTGTACCGGCAGGGCGCCTCCCGCGCGCCGGAGCAGACCGCCGGCCTGCTGCGCCGCATCGAGGACGAAGCGGCGCGGATGGGACTGCTGGTGGAGGACCTGCTGCTGCTCGCCCGCCTGGACCGGGAACGGCCGCTCTCGCTGACTCCGGTGGAGCTGCCGGTGCTCGCCTCCGACGCGGTGCACGCGGCCCGGGCGATCGCCCCGGACCGGCGCATCGAGCTGGAGATCGCGCCCGACGCGGGCCCGCTCGTGGTCTCCGCCGACGACGCGCGGCTGCGCCAGGTGATCGGCAACCTGGTCACCAACGCGTTGACCCACACTCCGACCGACGCCGAGATCCGTGTGCGGTTGCGCAGCGAACCGGGCGGCTTCGCCGTGGTGGAGGTGGCCGACACCGGCCCGGGCCTCTCCCCGGAGCAGGCCGAACGGGTCTTCGAGCGATTCTACCGGGCGGACGCGGCACGGACCCGGCGGGCTGACGGCAACACCGGCACCGGCCTCGGCCTGGCCATCGTGGCGGCGTTGGTCGCGGCTCACCACGGTTCGGTCGAGGTGGCCGAGACGCCGGGTGGCGGGGCTACCTTCCGGGTCCGGCTTCCGCTGCTGGCACAGGTCGACGACGCCGGCGAGTGACTTTCAGCCAACTTCCAGGACGGTTCCAGCTTGATCGCAGAGCTGGGGGGGAAGGTAGTGCCATGACCGAGTTCGAGTCCGACCCGCAGCGCCGGCCGGCCCCCACCGACGCCGAGCCGTCGCACCCCACCGCCGAGCTGCCGCGCGACGAGCGCGCGCAGTCCGACTCCCCGACCACTCCCATCGAGGTCGTCTCCACCAGCGGTGACGACACGCCGACGAGCGCCGTGACCCCGACCGCGTCGCCCGCGCCGGCCGGCCCCTCCGCGCCCGCCCACCAGCCGACCGGGTACGAGCCGCCGACCGCCTACCAGCCCTCGGCCGCCACCCCGTCCGCGCCGCCGTACCCGGTCTCCGGCTACCCGGCGCACGGCCAGTCCGGCTACCCGCAGCAGAGCGCCGGTCAGTACCCCGGTGCTCCCTGGTACCCGGGCCAGCAGTCCGGCTGGGCCGGCGGGGGCCAGCCGGGCATGGCGTACCCGGGTCAGCACCAGCAGCACGCCCAGCACCCCGGGCAGCACCCCCAGCACCCGGGCCAGCCGGTTCCTCCGTGGGGCCCGCAGGTCGCGCCGCCCGGCAGCGGCCCTCGGCCGGGTCGGATCGCCAAGTTCGCCGGGGCCGGCGTCGCGGTGTTCGCCCTGATGCTCGGGTCGGGCGTCGCCGGTGGCGCGCTCGCCCTGGCCCTCGACGGTGACGGCGGCGGCGTCACCCGCACCTACTCGGCGGCACCGGTGATCAACGGCGCGGACCTGCCGAAGATCGCCGCGTCCGTGCAGGACAGCGTCGTCTCGATCACCACCGACAGCGGTGAGGGTTCCGGGGTGGTGCTCAGCGCCGACGGGTACGTGCTGACCAACAACCACGTGGTCGCCT